>NZ_CM192975.1:0-4752500 GCF_041475745.2 Xanthomonas sp. NCPPB 2866
ATGGATGCTTGGCCCCGCTGTCTGGAACGTCTCGAAGCCGAATTCCCGCCCGAGGACGTCCACACCTGGTTGAAACCCCTGCAAGCCGAAGACCGCGGCGACAGCATCGTGCTGTATGCGCCGAACGCCTTCATCGTCGACCAGGTCCGCGAGCGCTACCTGCCGCGCATCCGCGAACTGGTGGCGTATTTCGTCGGCAACGGCGAAGTGGCGCTGGCGGTCGGCTCCCGTCCGCGTGCGCCGGAACCGCAGCCGGCACCGATGGCCACGCCCAGCGCACCGGTTGCCGCGCCGATCGTGCCGTTCGCCGGCAATCTGGATTCGCACTACACCTTCGCCAACTTCGTCGAGGGTCGCAGCAACCAGCTCGGTCTGGCCGCCGCGATCCAGGCCGCGCAGAAGCCGGGCGACCGCGCCCACAACCCGCTGCTGCTGTACGGCAGCACCGGCCTGGGCAAGACCCACCTGATGTTTGCCGCCGGCAACGCGCTGCGCCAGGCCAATCCGGCCGCCAAGGTGATGTATCTGCGCTCGGAACAGTTCTTCAGCGCGATGATCCGGGCGCTGCAGGACAAGGCGATGGACCAGTTCAAGCGCCAGTTCCAGCAGATCGATGCGCTGCTGATCGACGACATCCAGTTCTTCGCCGGCAAGGACCGTACGCAGGAGGAGTTCTTCCACACCTTCAACGCGCTGTTCGATGGCCGCCAGCAGATCATCCTGACCTGCGACCGCTATCCGCGTGAGGTCGAAGGCCTGGAGCCGCGGCTGAAGTCGCGCCTGGCCTGGGGCCTGTCGGTGGCGATCGACCCGCCCGATTTCGAGACCCGCGCGGCGATCGTGCTGGCCAAGGCGCGCGAGCGCGGCGCCGAGATTCCGGACGACGTGGCGTTTTTGATCGCCAAGAAGATGCGCTCCAACGTGCGCGACCTGGAAGGTGCGCTCAACACGCTGGTTGCACGCGCCAACTTCACCGGCCGGTCGATCACGGTGGAGTTTGCCCAGGAGACGCTGCGCGACCTGTTGCGCGCCCAGCAGCAGGCGATCGGCATCCCCAACATCCAGAAGACCGTGGCGGACTACTACGGCCTGCAGATGAAGGACCTGCTCTCCAAGCGACGCACCCGCTCGCTGGCGCGTCCGCGCCAGGTGGCGATGGCGCTGGCCAAGGAACTCACAGAACACAGCCTGCCCGAGATCGGCGACGCCTTCGCCGGCCGCGACCACACGACCGTGCTGCATGCCTGCCGGCAGATCCGCACGCTGATGGAGGCCGACGGCAAGCTGCGCGAGGACTGGGAAAAGCTGATTCGCAAGCTCAGCGAGTAAGCCGGCAACGGTCTTGACCGCCCGCTTGGAGAAAAGCGTGGAAACGTTGGGGTCAAATGCGGGAGAATCTGTGGATAACGTTGCCTCGCAGGTCGGGCGGAAAACTATCCACAGGTTTTACCGCCAGACCAGGGGCACTAGTCCAACGACTTTCAGGCGCTAATTTGTCTTTGGAAACAAACAGTTATGGTGGTTATCCGCTGAAAACGGCCCTACCATCACCACCAAGCTTTTGATTTATTCCATTATCTTTTAAAGCATAGGGGCACGGAACCACATGCGTTTTACACTGCAGCGCGAAGCCTTCCTCAAACCATTGGCCCAGGTGGTCAATGTGGTCGAACGCCGTCAAACCCTACCGGTTCTGGCCAATCTGCTGGTGCAGGTCAAGGACGGACAGGTCTCCTTGACCGGTACCGACCTGGAAGTGGAAATGATCTCGCGCACGATGGTGGAAGACGCGCAGGACGGCGAAACCACGATTCCGGCGCGCAAGTTGTTCGACATCCTGCGTGCCCTGCCCGACGGCAGCCGCGTCACCATCTCGCAGACCGGCGACAAGGTCACGGTGCAGGCCGGGCGTAGCCGCTTCACCCTGGCAACGCTGCCTGCCAACGATTTCCCGTCGGTGGACGAAGTCGAAGCCACCGAGCGCGTTGCAGTACCAGAGGCGGCTTTGAAGGAGTTGATCGAGCGCACTGCGTTCGCCATGGCCCAGCAGGACGTGCGCTATTACCTCAACGGCTTACTGTTCGACTTGCGCGAGGGCTTGCTGCGGTGCGTGGCCACTGACGGCCACCGTCTGGCGCTGTGCGAGACCGAGCTGGAAAAATCCGGCGGTGCCAAGCGTCAGATCATCGTGCCGCGCAAGGGCGTAACCGAGTTGCTGCGTTTGCTGGAAGCGGCGGACCGCGAAGTGGAGCTGGAAGTCGGTCGTAGCCATATCCGCGTCAAGCGTGGCGATGTGACCTTCACCTCCAAGCTGATCGACGGCCGCTTCCCGGATTACGAGGCGGTGATCCCGATCGGCGCCGACCGCGAGGTCAAGGTGGACCGTGAGGCACTGCGCGCATCGCTGCAACGTGCGGCGATCCTGTCGAACGAGAAGTATCGCGGCGTGCGGGTTGAAGTGTCGCCTGGGCAGCTGAAGATCAGCGCGCATAACCCGGAGCAGGAAGAAGCCCAGGAAGAAATCGAGGCCGACACCAAGGTCGACGATTTGGCCATCGGCTTCAACGTCAACTATCTGCTCGACGCGCTGTCTGCACTGCGCGATGAGCACGTGGTCATTCAGCTGCGCGATGCGAACTCGTCGGCACTGGTGCGCGAGGCCAGCAGCGAGAAGTCCCGCCATGTGGTGATGCCGCTGCGTCTCTGACGTCGCGTTCCACGTGGAACACGAAGAGCCCGGCAAAAGCCGGGCTTTTTCGTTTTGGAGATAGAGAGCGCTGAAGTCGTTGCGGTGTAAGGCTTTGGGAGGCTTGAGCGTCCGTGGGCATCCGCTCTGCGCTGGTATTGGGTGCCCAGATGCGTCGGTGCCTTACCCGGAGCTACTTTGCCTTCGGGCATGAGGCTCAGAGCATCAATGCCGCACGTTTACCAAGCCAAGAACGGTTCGATAGACGCCACTCACGGATAGTCAGACTTCGACGACCGGACAAGGGCATTGGTTCGTTTGCTTGGATTGACGGGTGTGAGTTGGAACACGAGCGATATCAAAAAACTGGCATCAGTCCGGTGCGCTGCTGTCGTCAGCACGGATACTTTGCCCATCTGTGTTTCAGACATGCCCAAGGATCAGTGAGCTGTCTTGCCTAGGGAACGCGCCGCGTGAGATCGCTGTGCTCTGGGCAAGCAGGCAAACCCAACCGTGACCTGTCGAGTTACGAAGGCGTTGTTGGCACGTCCACGGGATACACGTGGAACAACGTGCTTTCTCCTCGTGTCACTCACCGCATTGGGACAAGCTGGTTTTGTCGCAGCTCCCGTGAGATTAGTTGGCCATACACGTTGCGGTTTGTCGTCCGGCGAAGTCGCACTGACTGGCGTCAGCCTGAATTAGTTCATGAAAGACAAAGTGGTCCGCTCCGACCGAGTACGTACAGCTGCGTCTGGCGTGAGCGTCCTTGAGCCGGTTTTTGAGTTATGCACATCGCGTTTTGCTTTTAAATCTATAAATAATTTAAGAGCTTGGTGGTGATGGTAGGGCCAGATTTCGCCGGAAACTACCCTATGTGTTTGTTCTTAAAACACTTTCTGGCCTCGAAACCCTGTGTCTAGACCCGTGTAGAGGGGGCGACAACCTGTGGATAAGCGGGAGCGGCTGCTCGGGCCTGCTTTTTATCCACAGGTTGTCCCCTGCCTGTCCCTCGGGTCGCCTCACGTCTGCACGGGCAGGATCCGCATCGATCACGTATCCTCCGCTCCGACCGGGATGCCGGATCACAGCGCAGAGCAGACCGATCGATGCACGTAGTGCGGTTGTCCATCCATCGACTTCGTCGTTTCGAGACCGTCGACCTCCACCCCGCCAGTTCCTTGAACCTGCTCACCGGCGATAACGGCGCGGGCAAGACCAGCGTGCTGGAAGCATTGCATCTGATGGCCTACGGCCGCAGCTTTCGTGGCCGTGTACGCGACGGGCTGATCCAGCAAGGGGCCGGCGATCTGGAAGTCTTCGTGGAGTGGCGCGAGGGAACCGCCGCGGTTGGGGAACGCACGCGGCGGGCGGGGCTGCGCCATAGCGGTCAGGAATGGACGGGGCGGCTGGATGGCGAAGATGTCGCCCAGTTGGGCGCCTTATGTGCTGCGCTGGCTGTCGTGACCTTTGAGCCCGGCAGCCATGTGTTGATCAGTGGCGGCGGTGAGCCGCGGCGGCGCTTCCTGGACTGGGGTCTGTTCCACGTGGAACCTGACTTCCTGGCGCTGTGGCGGCGCTATGCGCGGGCGCTCAAACAGCGCAATGCCTTGCTCAAGCAGGGCGCACAGCCGCGCATGCTCGATGCCTGGGATCACGAACTCGCCGAATCCGGCGAAACGCTGACATCGCGTCGCCTTCGCTATCTGGAGCGCCTGCAGGAGCGACTGATTCCGGTCGCAACCGCGATCGCCCCGTCGCTCGGGCTGTCCGCGCTGACGTTCGCACCGGGCTGGAAGCGCCATGAGGTGTCGTTGGCCGACGCGCTGCTATTGGCACGCGAGCGTGATCGCCAGAACGGCTACACCTCGCAAGGGCCGCACCGGGCCGATTGGGCGCCTGCCTTCGATGCATTGCCGGGCAAGGATGCGCTCTCCCGCGGCCAGGCAAAGCTCACCGCCCTCGCCTGCCTGCTGGCACAGGCCGAAGATTTCGCCCACGAGCGCGGCGAATGGCCGGTGATCGCCCTGGACGACCTGGGCTCGGAACTGGACCGCCACCACCAGGCGCGCGTGTTGCAGCGCCTGGCGTCCGCACCGGCGCAGGTACTGATCACCGCAACCGAAATGCCGCCCGGCCTGGCCGAATCCGGCAAGCTGCTGCATCGGTTCCACGTGGAACACGGCGAAGTGGCCGTGTTGACACCCTCCGCGTAACCGTCGGCGGCGCAGGTGGGCCGACTGGTATAATTTCCGGGCTATCCCCCTTTTCCCACGGTGCGATGCGGCTTCCGTCGCCTGCGCCCGTGTTGTGGAGCTAACGGCACACGCATGACCGACGAACAAAACACCTCGCCCACCCCCAACGGCACCTACGACTCCAGCAAGATCACCGTGCTGCGTGGCCTGGAAGCCGTCCGCAAGCGCCCCGGCATGTACATCGGCGATGTCCATGACGGCACCGGCCTGCATCACATGGTGTTCGAAGTGGTCGACAACTCGGTCGACGAAGCCCTGGCCGGCCATGCCGACGACATCGTGGTCAAGATCCTGGTCGATGGATCGGTTGCGGTGTCCGACAACGGCCGTGGCGTGCCGGTCGACATTCACAAGGAAGAAGGCGTCTCCGCGGCGGAGGTGATCCTCACCGTGCTGCATGCCGGCGGCAAGTTCGACGACAACAGCTACAAGGTATCCGGCGGCCTGCACGGCGTGGGCGTGTCGGTGGTCAATGCGCTGTCCGAACACCTGTGGCTGGACATCTGGCGCGACGGCTTCCACTACCAGCAGGAATACGCGCTGGGCGAGCCGCAGTACCCGCTCAAGCAGCTGGAAGCCTCGACCAAGCGTGGTACCACCCTGCGCTTCAAGCCGTCCGTGGCGATCTTCAGCGACGTCGAGTTCCATTACGACATCCTGGCGCGCCGCCTGCGCGAGCTGTCGTTCCTCAATTCGGGCGTCAAGATCACCCTGATCGACGAGCGCGGCGACGGCCGTCGCGACGATTTCCACTACGAAGGCGGTATCCGCAGCTTCGTCGAGCATCTGGCGCAGCTCAAGTCGCCGTTGCATCCGAACGTGATCTCGGTGACCGGCGAGCACAATGGCATCGTGGTGGACGTGGCCCTGCAGTGGACCGACGCCTACCAGGAAACCATGTACTGCTTCACCAACAACATCCCGCAGAAGGATGGCGGCACCCACCTGGCCGGTTTCCGCGCTGCGCTGACGCGTGTGCTGAGCACCTACATCGAGCAGAACGGCATCGCCAAGCAGGCCAAGGTCGCGCTGACCGGCGACGACATGCGCGAAGGCATGATCGCGGTGCTTTCGGTCAAGGTGCCCGACCCCAGCTTCTCCTCGCAGACCAAGGAAAAGCTGGTCAGCTCGGATGTGCGTCCGGCGGTGGAAAACGCCTTCGGTGCGCGCCTGCAGGAGTTCCTGCAGGAGAATCCGAACGAAGCCAAGGCCATCACCGGCAAGATCGTCGACGCCGCCCGTGCGCGCGAAGCCGCCCGCAAGGCGCGCGACCTGACCCGCCGCAAGGGCGCGCTGGACATCGCCGGCCTGCCCGGCAAGCTGGCCGACTGCCAGGAAAAAGACCCGGCGCTGTCCGAGCTGTTCATCGTCGAGGGCGACTCGGCAGGTGGCTCGGCCAAGCAGGGCCGCAACCGCAAGAATCAGGCGGTGCTGCCGCTGCGCGGCAAGATCCTCAACGTCGAACGCGCGCGTTTTGACCGCATGCTGGCCTCCGACCAGGTCGGCACGCTGATCACCGCGCTGGGCACCGGCATCGGCCGCGACGAGTACAACCCGGACAAGCTGCGTTACCACCGCATCATCCTGATGACCGACGCCGACGTCGACGGCTCGCACATCCGGACCCTGCTGCTGACCTTCTTCTACCGGCAGATGCCGGAGTTGATCGAGCGCGGCTACATCTACATTGGCCTGCCGCCGCTGTACAAGCTCAAGCAGGGCAAGAGCGAGCTGTATCTGAAGGACGATGCAGCGCTCAATGCCTACCTGGCCAGTAACGCGGTCGAAGGCGCGGCGCTGATCCCCGCCACCGACGAGCCGCCGATCACCGGCGAGGCGCTGGAAAAGCTGTTGATGCTGTTCACCAGCGCCAACGAGGCGATCGCGCGCAACGCGCACCGCTACGACCCGGCGCTGCTCACCGCGCTGATCGACCTGCCGCCGCTGGATGTGGACAAGCTGCAGGCCGAAGGCGAGGTGCATCCCACCCTGGATGCGCTGCAGGCGGTGCTCAACCGCGGCACCCTGGGCACGGCGCGCTACCAGCTGCGCTTCGACCCGGCCACCGATGGCGCCTCAGCGTCGCTGGTGGCGGTGCGCAGGCACATGGGTGAGGAATTCACCCAGGTATTGCCGATGGGCGCGTTCGAAAGCGGCGAGCTGCGTCCGCTGCGCGAGGTCTCGCTGGCCCTGCACGATCTGGTGCGCGAAGGCGCGCAGATCGTGCGCGGCAACAAGACCCACCCGATCACCAGCTTCGCCCAGGCGCATGCCTGGCTGCTGGAAGAGGCCAAGCGCGGCCGCCAGGTACAGCGTTTCAAGGGCCTGGGCGAAATGAACGCCGAACAGCTGTGGGAAACCACGGTCAATCCGGACACGCGTCGCCTGTTGCAGGTGCGTATCGAAGATGCCGTGGCCGCCGATCAGATCTTCAGCACCTTGATGGGCGATGTGGTCGAGCCACGCCGCGACTTCATCGAGGACAACGCGCTGAAGGTGTCCAACCTGGACATCTGAGCCACCGTTGCCCGTCGGCGCACCGCTCAGGCGCTGCGCTGACGCCTGCGGTTTTTTCAGGATGACGATGAGCGCAGATCCTTCTTCGCGGCCGGTAACGACGCCGGCCGCCGGCACCGGCCCGCTGCTGCCGCCATTGCTCGGCTTCGGTATCGATGTGCTGATCGCCACCGGCCTGCTGCTGTCGCTGAGCGTGGCCGGGTTTGCGCTCTGGGGCATATTCCGCGGCGTCAGTGCCGTGCAGGCCGCCAAGGCGCAGGGCCTGACGCTGTCCTCGAGCGAGATCATGGCCACCATCGGCCAACCCGGCGTGCTGGTGCAATTGCTCACCGCGTTGGTCAGCACCGCCTCGCCGGCGCTGCTGCTGTATTACTGGCGCCGCCGTGCGACCGCAGACGAACACCGGGCCTCGCGCGCCGCTGCAAGGCGTGCCTCCACCTGGGGTTGGACCGCGCTGATCGCGGTTGGCGTGTTCCTGCTCAGCAATCTGGTCAGCGTCGCGGCGTCGGCGTTGGGCATCAAACCGGTGCCGACCAACCTGCCGCTGATGGAAGAAGCCATCAGGCAATGGCCGCTGGCGCTGGTTGTGTTTGCCGTGGCGATCGCCCCGGCGTACGAAGAATTACTGTTCCGACGCGTCTTGTTCGGCCGCCTGCTCGCCGCCGGCCGGCCCTGGCTGGGCATCGCGCTGAGCAGCGCGATCTTTGCGCTGGTGCACGAAGTGCCCGGCGTCAGCGGTAACGGACCGGCTGCCATCGCGCAGCTATGGCTGGTCTACGGCGGCATGGGCGCGGCGTTCGCATGGCTGTACTGGCGCACCGGCACGCTATGGGCACCGGTTGTGGCGCATGGCGTCAACAACGCCACCGCCCTGGCGGCGCTGTACTTTTTTGGCATCGGCTGAGCCGTTTGACGAAAAGTTAAGACGAGCCTGCCAAAATGCCCCCAGGGTTCAAGGGGGATTGAATGAAAGCCAGGCTGTTGATCGTTGTCGCCGTCTTTGCACTGACGGCATGTGCCACCACAACCTCGCCGACCGGCCGCCGACAGGTGGTGGGAGGCGTCACGCAGGACCAGCTCGACAAGCTTGGCGCCGAATCGTTCGCGCAGACCAAGGCCAAGGAAAAAGTCAGCACCGACGGCAAGCAGAACGCCTATGTGCAGTGCGTGGTCAATGCGCTGGTGGCGCAGCTGCCGCCGCAGTGGCGCGAAACCCGCTGGGAAACCGCGCTGTTCGTGGATAACGAAGCCAACGCCTTTGCGCTGCCTGGTGGCAAGGTCGGCGTGAACACCGGCATCTTCACTGTCGCCAAGACGCAGGATCAGCTGGCTGCCGTGCTCGGGCACGAAATCGGGCACGTGATCTCCCGCCATCACGAAGAGCGCATCACCCGCCAGCTCGGCGCGCAGACCGGCCTGGGCATCATTGGCGCGCTAGCTGGTGCGGCCTACGGCGACGGCGCCGCCAGTGCGGTCAACCAGGTCGGCGGGATGACTGCCCAGACCGTGTTCCTGCTGCCCGGCTCGCGCACCCAGGAAAGCGAGGCCGATGTGGTCGGCCAGCGCCTGATGGCGCAGGCCGGCTTCGACCCTGCCCAGGCAGTCACGCTATGGCAGAACATGATGGCCGCCAGCGGCAATCGCCAGCCACAGTGGCTGTCCACCCACCCCGACCCCGCCAATCGCATCCGCGAACTGCAGGCAGACGTCAATCAACTTGAACCGGTTTACCAGCAGGCGCGACAGGACGGGCGCGTGCCGCGTTGCGGCTGATTTAGCAGCGCTTACGTACCGAATGTCGCAACACAGCATGGAAACCGTTTTCGGGAACTGAGACTTTCTGCTAAGTTTGCCGGCTCAGATTTTTCGTACAGCGTTTATTCCGCTTTTCGTACCGCCCGACGGCGGCTCGTCCGAGGTGAAACATGAAACTGCTCAACCGCAAGCAAGCCCTGTTGTCCCTGTTCATCGCCGCGTCCCTGGGCGGGGCTGTCGTCACCGACGCGGTTGCGCAGTCGGATCGGTCGTCCGAGCGCGCCAGCCGCAAGTCCAAGAACAGCGGCAAGGCCGAAGAGTTGTATCCGCAGTCCACCCGTGCCGCGCCGACGATCAAGCCCTCCTCCAAGATGGGCAGCAAGCTGCAGAAGCTGATCGAAACCTTCAACAAGGGCGAAGACTTCCCGGCCGTGCGCAGCCAGGCCGACGAGATCCTCGCCAATGGCTCGGCCAACGAAGCCGACAAGGCGCTGGCGTCGCAGCTGGCCGCCCAGGCGGCGTACAACATGGACGACACCGCCGCTGCCAAGAAGTACCTGCAGCAGGCGATCGGCCTGAATGCGCTGGACAACAACGGCCAGTTCCAGTCGATGCTGATGCTGGCGCAGTTGCAGATGCAGGACGACCAACAGGCCGAAGGCCTGGCCACGCTGGACAAGTATCTGGAAGAGAGCAAGTCGCAGCGCCCGGAAGACCTGATCCTCAAGGGCCAGGCGCTGTACCAGGCCGAGCGCTACAAGGAAGCCATTCCGGTGCTGAAGCAGGCCATCGCCGCCTCGCCCGAGCCGAAGGACACCTGGAACCAGTTGCTGATGGCGTCCTACGCCGAAGCCGGCCAGACCGGTGAAGCGGTGGCCGCTGCCGAAGCGCTCGCCGCCAAGACCCCGAACGACAAGAAGGCCCAGCTCAACCTGGCCAGCATGTATATGCAGGCCGACCAGATGGACAAGGCCGCCGCAGTGATGGATAAGCTGCGCGCTGCCGGGCAGTTGACCGAAGAAAAGGAGTACAAGCAGTTGTATTCCATCTACGCCAACACCGAGAACAAGGAAAAGGACGTCATCGCGGTCATCAATGAAGGTATGCAAAAAGGCATCCTTAAACCCGATTATCAGACATACCTTGCGCTGGCACAGTCGTATTACTACAGCGACGACGTGCCCAAGGCGATCGAGAATTGGCAAAAGGCCGCACCGCTTTCCAAGGACGGCGAGACCTATCTGAATCTGGCCAAGGTGCTGCATTCGGAAGGTCGCATCCCGGAGGCCAAGCAGGCCGCGCAGCAGGCAATCGCCAAGGGTGTCAAAAAACCTGATGACGCCAAGAAGATCATCAATCTGAAGTAAAAAAGAAAATAAACCCCCGAAATCCCTGTGTTTTTAGTGGTTACAGGACTCGGGATTGGTATAAGCTTGGGGGTTCCTGCGGTGTCAAAGCCGTCCGAAAACCTGGGGATCATCACAGTGATCCGGGGCCCCCACTGAAAGAGCCATTGGCGCATGACGGAACAACTCGTTATCCACAGGCATGACTATGATGCCGGGAACCAGGGTCTGAGCTGGGCCCGCATTATCGGCATTGCTTTCGTAATTGCCTTGCACCTCACTGCACTGATGATGTTGCTGATCCCTGCAGTGGCGCCGAAGGCTCCGGCAGAGAAGGAGCGCACCACCATGGTTACCTTGGTGGATGCACCGCCTCCTCCCCCGCCGCCGCCGCCGCCGCCGCCGCCGGAAGACAAGCCGCCACCGCCGGTCAAGAATCTGTCGCCGCCGAAGCCGTCACCGGTTCCGCCGCCGCCGGAAGCTCCGGTTGTCGATGTTCCCGAACCGCGTCCCAGCGATATCGTCACGCCGCCGAGCCCACCGGCTCCGCCGCAACCGCCGAGTGACATCGGCGCCAGTGTCGATATCTCGTCCAAGAACATGAACCCGCCGAAGTACCCGCCGGCTGCATTCCGTGCCGGTGTCCAAGGTGAGGTCATCCTGATCGTGGATGTGGATGCCAACGGCAACGTGACCAATGTGTCGGTCGAAAAGTCCAGCCGCAACCGCGACCTTGACCGTGCCGCGATGGACGCAGCACGCAAGTGGAAGTTCAACGCCTCCACTGTCAACGGGCAGAAAGCCGCCGGACGTGTCCGCGTCCCGGTCAACTTTGCTCTGAACTGATCCCACGGGCCGGCCACGGTCGGCCCAGGATCCTGTCTTCCTTTCGCTCCACCCTTCATCACCACACACAACAAAGGTAAGCGTCATGCTGCAGGAATTCTTTATCGCCGCCGCTGCAGGGGGCTCCAATCCGTCGGCCGCCCTGTCGCAGATGGGCTTCGAGCACTTGATTACTGAAATGACGTCCAGCCCCGGCGATTTCGCCGTGTCCTGGGTCGTTCTGATCACCCTGATCGCCATGTCCGCTGCCTCCTGGTACTGGACCGTCATCAACATCTTCCGTGCCACCCGTCTGAAGAGCGCGGCTGACCGCGTCACCACCGCGTTCTGGGATGCCCCGAATGCACAGGACGCCATCCGCGCCATGGAAGAGCAGCCGGCTTCCGAGCCGTTCTCCAAGATCGCACTGGACGCAGCGCAGGCTGCTGCTCACCACCAGCGCGCCGAAGGCAGCACCGGTGGCCTGGGCGAGAGCCTGAGCCGTTCGGAATTCGTCGATCGCGCCCTGCGTCAGGCCGTGACCCGCGAAAGCACCAAGCTGCAGTCGGGCATGACCCTGCTGGCCACCGTCGGTGCGACCGCGCCGTTCGTCGGTCTGCTCGGTACGGTGTGGGGCATCTACGGCGCGCTGATCAAGATCGGTGCAACCGGTTCGGCCTCCATCGACGCCGTTGCCGGCCCGGTGGGTGAAGCGCTGATCATGACCGCGATCGGTCTGTTCGTCGCCATCCCGGCCGTGTTCGCGTTCAACTTCTTCTCCAAGGTCAACAGCTCGGTGATCGCCAAGTTCGACACCTTTGCCCACGACCTGCACGACTTCTTCGCCACTGGTTCGCGCGTTCGCTAATCCGTAGTAAAGAACGACTTCGCAACGATTTAGACGGAGCCCGTTATGGCCTTCAGTAGTGGAAACAGCGGTGGCCCGATGGCCGACATCAACGTGACGCCCCTCGTGGACGTGATGTTGGTGCTGCTGATCATCTTCATCATTACGGCACCGCTGATGTCCCATAAGGTCAAGGTGGAGCTGCCAGAGGCCAACCTGATCCAGAAGGAAGATGCGGAGAAACGCGCCGCGCCGATCACCCTGGCCGTCAAGGAAGACGGGTCGCTGTACTGGAACGACGAGCCGATTTCCAAGGAAGCCTTGGAATCGCGCCTGTCCACCGCCGCACAGCAGACACCGCAGCCGCCGCTCAATTTGCGTGGCGACCGCACGACCAAGATGCGTACGATCAACGAGATCACCAAGATCGCGCAGGGTCAGGGCATGTTGGACGTCGGCTTCGTCGCAACCAAAGAGAAGGGGCAGTAAGCCATGGCATTCAGTACCGGTGGAAACCGCGGCCCAATGGCCGACATCAATGTCACGCCCCTGGTGGACGTGATGTTGGTGCTGCTGATCATCTTCATCGTGACCGCGCCGATCATGACTTACCCGATCGCCGTGGATCTGCCGCAGCGGGTGCTCAACCCGCCACCGCAGACGACCGAACCGCCGCCGCCGATCGAGTTGCGGATCGACGCCAGCAACCAGGTGTTCTGGAACAACAGCCCGACCCCGGTCGCGCAGTTGCAGCAGAAGATGGAAGAAGTGGTGCAGGCCGATCCGACCAATCAGCCGGAACTGCGCATCGACGCCAATGAAGATGCGGAGTACGAAGTGATGGCCAAGGTCCTCGCTGCGGCGAAGAACTCGCAGATGAAGAAAATCGGCTTCATGCAGTAAGACATCGCAAGACCGCAACACAACAGTCATGACGCGACTGCAACGCCACCGGAAACGGTGGCGTTTTTTTATGCTCGATCAATGGGGTGGTTGCTGCCGCTATGTTCGACGCGCATGCATGCGGCCGGCTGTTTGCCAGGACGTGATATCCGTTTCCCGGGCACCGGGCGAGTGATGCATGCAGTGATCCTCAGGTCGTCCGCACAAGCAAACCGCCGGAGCTGCAGCGGCAAGTCGCAACGGCACGCTTCGGGGCTCGGCCCGGCAGAGGCGTCTGCCCTGCCCTTCCCTCACTGCCGACCAGGTGTATGCTCGATCGTGCAGCACCCACGCTCATAGCACAGGAGGCAGTCATGGCTTTCAGTACGGCAGGCAATCGGGGACCGCTGGCGGAGATCAATGTCACGCCGCTGGTGGATGTCATGTTGGTGTTGTTGATCATCTTCATCGTCACCGCTCCGATGCTGGCGCGGCCGATCACGGTGGACCTGCCACAGCGCAGCGAGCAGGCCCAGTCACGCATGGACCCGCCTGCACCGATCGGGTTGCGTGTGGACGCCAGCGGGCAAGTGTTCTGGAATGCCAGCCCGATAACGCTGCAGCAATTGCAGCCCAGGTTGATCGAACAGATGCGCCAAGCAGCCGGCAATCAGCCAGAGCTGCGCATCGCCGCCAGTGCGGATGCCGAATACGCGGTGATGGCCAAGGTGCTGGCTGCAGCCAAGAATGCGCAGGTGGATCGCATCAGTTTTGTGCAGTAAATGGGTGATTAACCAGCCTGGTAAATCAGCCGCAAGTCATCGATAACGATTGCATCGGGGCAGAAGCCCTGCCCCGATGCAATACCTAGAAACTAGACAACGCATCCATATAATCGACTTGATTATCTCAAGCGCTGATCGATGCGCCGCGCAGTATGTCCAGATAGGCGCGCACGGTCGCATCCAGGCCTTGATACAAGGCTTCGCTGATCAATGCATGACCGATCGAGACTTCGAGTACGCCGGGGACAGCGCTCAGAAAGTCGCCGAGATTGGCCTGCGACAAATCGTGGCCGGCATTGATGCCCAGACCTGCGGCGGCGGCGCGCTGCGCTGCGTCGGAAAACAGCTTGAATGCAGCATCCGGCTGGCCGCTCAGATGCGCGTGCGCATATGGGCCGGTGTACAACTCGATCCGGTCTGCACCGAGTGCTGCCGCCTGCGCGATAGCGGGATTTTCGGCATCGACAAACAGACTGACGCGAGCACCGATGGCCTTGAACGAGGCGATCAGCGTGGCCAGTTGGGAGGTGTCCTGGGCAAAATCGAAACCGTGGTCGGACGTCAGTTGTCCATCGCCATCCGGTACCAGGGTGACCTGTTCGGGGCGGGTGGCACGACATAAGTCCAGCAGGCCCGGATAACCGTCGCGCGGCGGCGCGAACGGGTTGCCTTCGATATTGAATTCGACACCGTGCTCGCGTGTCAGCGCGCTCAGCGCCAGCACATCGTCGGCGCGGATATGCCGCTGGTCCGGGCGCGGGTGCACGGTGATGCCGTGCGCACCGGCGGCAATGCAGGTGCGTGCGGCCTGCACCACATCCGGATCGTGGCCGCCGCGCGAATTGCGCAACACCGCGATCTTGTTGACGTTGACGCTGAGCTTGGTGGTCACTGCGTCGGTCTCAGGCCTGCGGCTCGCCGTCGCGCGTGGCGTTGAGGGCGGCCGCCTTGCGGGCTTCGGCGATCTCGCGCAGGCGGCGCAGCTCGGCCGGGTCGATCAGGCTGCTGGTGTCGCGCTGGGTATCGCCCATGCGCGAGGCGAACCAGCCGCGCGTCCACAGCAACAGCAACAGCAGTGCCACCAGCAGCGAGGCCACCAGCAACCAGACGTGCGGCGTGCTGAAAGCCAGCACCAGCGCACCCAATGCCATAAGCAGAAACAGCCAGTGCATGACGAGCTCCCCGATCAGTGGCGGCAGTGTAGCGCCGCGCCCGGCATGGTTCCACGTGGGAGCGGCGATGCGGCTCAGAGCAGCGGTGACAGCAGCCGTGCGCAGGCTTCGGGCAGCCGCGATCGCCACAACGGCCGGTGGCGGGCGAAGCGCACTTCCTGCGCCTGCTGCAGGTCGGCGTCGATCAAACCGGCCAGCTCGGCGGCCACCGCCTGGTCGCGGAACAGCATCGACAGCTCGAAATTCAGGCGAAAGCTGCGGCTGTCGAAATTGGCGCTGCCGACGATGCAGACCTCGTCGTCGGCCAGCAGCGCCTTGGTGTGCAGCATGCGCGGGCCGTATTCGTAGATGCGCACGCCGGCCTCGAGCAGCTCGTCGAAATACGAACGCGCCGCGTAGGTGACCAGACGCGAGTCGCTGACGCGCGGCACCAGCAGGCGCACGTCCAGGCCGCCCAGTGCGGCCGAGGTCAGCGCCATGCGCGCGGCCTCGCCGGGCACGAAATACGGCGTGACCAGCCAGACCCGATGCCGGGCTTCGTGAATCGCAGCGACCATCAGCCGGTGGATGGACTCCCACGACGAATCCGGGCCGGAGACCAGCACCTGCGCGTCGACATCGCCCTGCGCACGGCTCGGCACGTCCTCGGGCCATAGCTGCTGGCCGTGGAAGGCAGCGCGGCCCTGCCCGGTGGCGTACAGCCAGTCTTCCAGGAACACCAGCTGCAGGCTGCGCACCACGTGGCCCTGCAGGCGCATGTGCAGGTCGCGGTAGGCATCGCTGCGGACCTGCTCGTTCTCTTCGTCGGTGACGTTGATGCCGCCGGTGAAGCCGATCCGGCCGTCGACCACGACCACTTTGCGGTGGGTGCGCAGGTTCAACCACGGCCGCTTGAACGGCTTGAGCAGCTGGGATGGATGGAACCAGGCGGTCTCCACCCCGGCCGCGCGCAGCGTGCGCAAGCTGCGCCGGGTCATCGCCGACGACCCCACCGCGTCCATCAGCAGACGCACCTTGACCCCGGCGCGTGCGCGCTCCATCAGCGCATCGCAGATCGCGGTGCCGCTGTGGTCGGGCTGGAAGATGTAGTACTGCAGATGGATATGGTCGCGCGCACCGCGGATGGCCTCGATGATGGCCGCATAGGTGGCCGCGCCATCGACCAGCCAGTGCACCTCGGTGGCGCTGCTGGGGGCCAGCCCGGTGGTGGACTGGGCGATCTTGGCCAGCTCGGTGCAGTCCGCATCCGGCGGGCAGACGCTGCTGTAGCTCTCCATGCCCGAGCGCGAACGGCCGCGCCGTAGCCGTTGGCGTTTGACCTTCTGCGGGCCGAGCCAGTAATAGATCAGCAGGCCCAGGTACGGCAGCGCCGCCAGCGACAGCACCCAGCTTAGCGTGGCCACCGGCTCGCGCTTCTGCAGCACGATCCAGCTGGCGATCCACAGCAGGTACAGCACGTAGGCGGCGAGGAGAAGCGCTTCGAGGTGGGGAATGGTGGCCAGCCACTCCCACGCGCCCTGTACGGATGCGAGCATGCGCGGATTCTACGGGGCGCACGCTCCGCTGCGGTGAGCGTGGGGACGATGCGATCGCCGCGCCGGGTCTGAAAGCTTCATCGTGGCGCGCCCCTGGTCGCATCGATTGAGACCTGCCGGCCGTACGATGCGGGGATGGCAACAGCGATCAAGGGCCGTGGGGCGACCGGCCATCTGCCCGGACGCTTCGAAACCACCACCCAACAACCGGTGGACGATGGCTGGTACGCCGACGACGGCGAGGAGTTCGCCGCGCCGGCATTGCGCACCCAGGTCACCGAGGAAACCGCGCGCAGCATCATCAGCCGCAATCAATCGCCGGACATCGGCTTTTCGCAATCGGTCAATCCGTATCGTGGGTGCGAGCATGGTTGCAGCTACTGCTTTGCGCGGCCTTCGCATGCCTACCTCAATCTGTCGCCCGGGCTGGATTTCGAGACCAAGCTGTTCGCCAAGACCAACGCGCCGGAGCTGTTGCGCCGCGAATTGTCGCGCCCGGGCTATGTGCCCAGCCCGATCGCACTGGGCATCAACACCGATGCCTACCAGCCGATCGAGCGCAAACGCGCACTGACGCGGCGCCTGATCGAGGTGCTGTGGGAGACCCGGCACCCGTTCACGCTGATCACCAAGAATGCGTTGGTCACCCGCGATCTGGACCTGCTCGCACCGCTGGCACGCGAGGGCCTGGTCAACGTGCATTTTTCGGTGACCACGCTGGACCCGCATCTGTCGGCCAGGCTGGAGCCGCGCGCGTCCGCACCGCATGCCCGCCTGCGCGCGATGCGGGCACTGCACGAGGCCGGCGTGCCGGTCGGGGTGATGGCCGCCCCGGTGATCCCGTGGATCAACGACCATGAGCTGGAAGCGATCCTGCAGGCCGCGTCCGCCGCCGGCGCGCGCAGTGCCGGCTATGTGTTGCTGCGGCTGCCGCACGAAGTGGCGCCGCTGTTCCGCGACTGGTTGCAGACCCATCACCCGCAACGCGCCGGGCACGTGATGAGCACGATCCAGCAACTGCGCGGCGGCAAGGATTACGACAGCGCCTTCGGCACACGCCTGCGCGGCCAGGGCGTCTATGCAGAGTTGCTGGCACGCCGCTTCGCCCTGGCCCACCGCCGCAGCGGTTTCGACGCCCGCGACATGCCGGCATTGGACACGACCAAGTTCCGCCGCCCCGCTCCGCCGGCCAAGCCGGTGCCGCAATCGCCGCAAGGCAGTCTGTTCTAGGGGCGGGGATTGGGGATTTGAGATTGGGGATTCGTAACAGCCGACGCACTGCAATGACCGGCCCTTATCAATCCCCAATCCCCAATCACGAATCCCCGCCGTACAAGGCACTCGCCGACTGGAACAGGATCCAGCTGGTGGCGATGAACTTGTCGCCGCCGACCGGGCGGTTGCCGCGGTGGGTGTGGGTGAAGGCGGTGGGGGCGATCAGCAGGCTGCCGGTGCGCGGGCGGGCCTTGCGCTGCTGGAACAGGAATTCGGTCTCGCCCTGTTCGAACTCGTCGTTGAGGTACAGCGTCCACAGCAGATGCCGGTGCAATGTGTCGGCGCTGGCATCGCGTGGATACAGCTCGCAATGCCAGTAGGGATAGCCGCCCTGGTCGGCGGTGTACCACTGCAGGTTGATCGCGCCCGGGCGCAGGCAGGTACGGGCCAGGTCGCCCAGCGCCTGGTCGCTCATCTGCGCGATGTCCTCGGCCACCAGCCGGTGCGGGCTACCGTCGGCGGTGGTGACCTGCAGCATCAGCGGTGAGATCAGGGCTTGTGGATAATGCCGCAGATAGGTCAGCACGCCTTCGAACACCGCTTGCTGCAGGCGGTTTTCCACCGCCGCCCACTCGGCTACGCCGCTGATGCGCAGGTCGCGGCTGTGTTTGAGTTCGGGAAACACGCCGCCACCGATACGGCCGGGATGCAGCTGCTGGCTGTCGCGCATGCGTTGCACGATGGCGGCGCAATCCTCGCGCGAGACGGCGTTGTCGGTGATCTGGATGAAGTCGGGTTGGCTCATGCGCACGACCATAGCAATCTGCGCTACCGCCTGCACAGCGCGCCCGGCGGCGCACGCAAGGCAGCAAAGAAAAACCCCGCCGAAGCGGGGTTTTTCGTTACACGCGTGGTGCTACGACGATCAGAACTTGTAGTTGACCGAAGCGGCCAGCACGTCGCCCTTCACCTTGTAGCTGCCCGCCAGGCGGTCGCCGGTGGCACTGCGGGTGTCGCTGGTTGGGTCGCTGGTGAACAGGTGGGTGTAACCGAAGTTGTATTCGGCCTGCTGCGACGGACGCCAGCTCAGACCCAGCGAGACCCACTTGCGGCTCGCATCCGGCACGCGCACGTCGCGGTGCTCGGCGGTGGTCGGGGTCTGGTCGTACGCCAGGCCGCCACGCAGGGTCAGCGTCTCGCTCATGCGGTAGTCGGCACCGATCGAGGCGAAGGTGGTGTCGCGGTAGGAGAAGTCCAGCACGCTGTCGGGCTGGTTGGAGGCGAAGTCCACCGTCACCTGGTCGAACTTGCTCCAGGCGGTGCGGGTGACGTCGGCCATGATCGACCACTGCTCGTTCACGTTGTGGGTGAAGCTGGCGGTGGCGCTGGCCGGCAGCTTGACGGTGGCGCGGCCCTTGGTGTCGACGAAGGTGCCCGGCGCGGCAACGCCCAGGACTGCCGCAGCCGGACCCGGCACGGTGAAGTCGGCATCGCCGTCGGTGATCTTGTGCTCCACTTCCGAGCGGTAGCTGAAGCCGATGTGGGTGTTCTCGTCGATGCTGAACAAGCCGCCGAGGGTGAAGCCCACTTCGGTGCTGTCGCCCTTGATGCGCGAGTAGCCATCGGCATTGCCCGGCGCGAAGCCCGGCACGCGGCGCGCGGCCAGCACGCTGCCGAAATCGACCGCATTGGCCAGGTCGATATCCAGACGCTCGGCGAACACCGAGGCACCGAAGGACACGTACGGGTTCACGTCATAGGAGAACGCGACATTGAAGTCGATCGCCTGCAGCTCGGTCTTGGTGCCGTGGTAGCGGCCGACCCAGTCGCGGTCGTATTCGGTCTTGAAGCCGAACGGCACGGTCAGCGAGGTACCCAGGTGCATGTTGTCGTTCTCGCCGAACGGCACGTGGAAGTACATCGCCGGGACCGGCGCGATCATGCCGGCGTCGCCGCCATTGCCGCCGGAGACCGGGGCGCCGTTGGCGTAGGTGGCGGTGTCGGGCTGGAACTTGGCCGAGAAGCTGATGGCGCTGACGTCGGCCTGGAACAGGCGACCGTCCAGCTGGCGCATGCCGGCCGGGTTGTTGGCGATGATCGAGGCATCGTCCGGGGCGCTGCCCGAACCGGCGAAGGCACGGCCAAGACCCTTGGCGCTGTTTTCCTTCAGCTGGAAGGCGGCGCCGTGGGCCTGGCCAACGGCGAGTACGCCGGCAATACCGACGGCCAACAGGGTGGCGCGGCTGAGAGTGGAAGCGGTAGACATAAGGTGGTGCTCTCCGGATAAAGACTGCAGTGGTCGGTACAGCGCCCGCGCCCAGCGCCAAGTGGCTGCTGGAGCGCGCCGGAGACCCCCCCCCGACATACGACGCCGTACGCAGTATACCCACCACAATTAACCGAACAATAACGAAGCACGTTTTGATCGTCTGGACAGGTTAGGGATGGGTTCAGGACCGTGAACCCGCTAGAGTGCCACTCCGATGTTCGTCTCTCTCCCTTCCCGCAAGAAACCCACCCCGCGCTGGGCAGTGCCGTTGCTGTTCGCAGCCGTCTGGCTGGCCTACCTGTGGTCGATCAGCCGGCCCGGCGAGGCACGCAATACGCTGTGGCTGGACTGGGGCGCGCTGTCCAGCGGCGTGTCCAACCTTGGCGACTGGTGGGCGACGCTGCGCGACGGCAGCGTGCTGCGGCTGTTCACCGCGTTGTTCCTGCATGCGGACTGGTCGCACCTGCTCGGCAACCTGGTGTTCCTGCTGATCTTCGGGCTGCCGGCCGAGCGCATCCTCGGGCCGTGGCGCCTGCTGTTGCTGTTCCTGGTCGGCGGCGCGGCCTCCAATCTGGCGGCAATCTTCGCGATCGGCACCCCGGACCGGGTGATCATCGGCGCCTCGGGCGCGGTGTCGGCGTTGATCGGCACCTATCTGGCACTGTTTCCCGGCGCCAAGCTGGGCGTGGTGCTGCCGCTGGGGCTGTTTCTGGAATTCATCCGGGTACCGGCGCCGTTGCTGATCGGCGCCTGGGCGCTGCTGCAGGTGGTGTTCGCCTATATCGGCCCGGCCTTCGGCATGGTGGCGTGGTCGGCGCATATCGCCGGGTTCGTGTTCGGCATCGTGTACGGGCTGTATGTGCGCGCGGCGATCGCGCGGCGGCTGCGCAAGCGCCACGGGTTCTAGCGCGGCGGCAATCGTGCAAGGCGCACCGGGGCGCCGTGTTGCGCCGGCTGCGCGCTGCGTCGCTGCGCGGTGGCGCGCCTATAATCGCCGCATGTCCAAGCCTCTGTACAAAGTCACCTTCCTCAATCACGGCAAGGTCTACGAGCTCTACGCCCGCCAGGTCACCGGCAGCCATCTGTGGGGCTTCAACCAGATCGGCGAGCTGGTGTTCGACGTGCACGACGGGCTGGTGGTCGACCCCACCGAAGAGCGCCTGCGCGAAGAGTTCGGCAACACCAAGACGCTGCATCTGCCGATGCAGAGCATCGTGCGCATCGAGGAAGTCGAGAAGAAGGGCCAGTCGGTGATCCGCGATGCCACCACCGGCGACAAGGTAGTCACGCCGTTCCCGTTGCCGACCAAGCCGCGCTGATGCGCATCCTGGTGCCCGACGATTACCAGGGCGCCGTGCGTCACCTGCCCTGCCTGCAGCGCCTGCACGGCCACGATGTGCAGGTGCTGGGCGCGCTGGCCACCGACCCCAACGAATGGGCCGAGCGGCTGGTCGAAGCCGATGCGCTGGTGCTGATCCGCGAACGCACCCGCGTGGACGCCACGCTGTTGCGGCGACTGCCGCGACTCAAGTTGATTAGCCAGACCGGCCGGATCGGTGCGCATGTGGATGTGGCCGCGTGCACCGAGTTCGGGGTGGCGGTGGCCGAAGGCGTCGGCTCGCCGGTGGCGCCGGCCGAACTGACCTGGGCCTTGATCCTGTCGGCCAGCCGGCGCCTGGGCGAGTACCAGCGCGCGCTGCACCAGGGCCGCTGGCAGGCGCTGGGCGATCCCGGCCTGGGGCGCGCGTTGCATGGGCGCACGTTGGGCATCTGGAGTTACGGGCGCATCGGCCAGCGCGTGGCCGGCTTCGGGCGTGCATTCGGCATGCAGGTGCTGGTGTGGGGCGGCGAGGCCTCGTGCGCACAGGCCTCGCGCGATGGCTTCGACATCGCCGCCAGCCGGCAGGACCTGTTCGAACGCAGCGATGTGCTGTCGCTGCATCGGCGCCTGACCGCGCAGACCCGCCACCAGATCAACGCGCAGGATCTGGCCTGGATGCGTCCGGATGCGTTGCTGGTCAACACCAGCCGCGCCGAGCTGATCGCGCCCGGCGCCTTGCTGGCCGCGCTGGATGCAGGCCGGCCGGCACAGGCGGCGGTGGATGTATTCGAACGCGAGCCGGTGCTGGATCCGCGCGACCCGCTGCTGCAGCATCCGCGCGTGCTGGCGACGCCGCATCTGGGCTACGTGGAGAGCGACAGCTATGCGCTGTACTTCGAAGCGGCGTTCGACAATGTGCTGGCATTTGCCGCCGGTGCGCCGCGCAACCTGGTCAATCCCGAGGCATTGGCGATTGCGCGATAGCGCGTGGTTGACGCGGTGGTGATCGTGCGATTGGGGAGGCTTGTCGCGACCGGGGTCGCTCCTACAAGCGCCTTGGGGTCCAAACCCGCCGGCGCTGTGGCGGCCGGGTGATCCAGGGATGCGTGCAGGTGGCGTGGCAGTGCCGATGCGTAGCGATCGGGCCTGGCGCGCAGCAGGTGATTCACCCGCTGCGCTGTGGCCGGATTACTTGACCGGTTCGGCCGGCGCAGGCGCGGCAGGTTCCACCGGCGGCGCGGGCTTGGCCTTGTCGGCCGGTTCGCTCGGCTTGTCGGCAGGCTTGGACTTGTCGGCTGCTGCCGGGCGCGCGGCGGCCGGCCTGGGCTCGGCTGCGGTCTTGGCGGCCTTGGCCTTCTGCGCTGCCTGTGCCTTGGCCTTGAGCGCGGCTTGCGCCTTGGCCGCCGAGCCGGGCTGTTTGAGCTCGGCCAGCGCGGAAGCGATCGGGCCATCGCCCGGCAGCACGTCGCCGGCTGTGTAGCCCTCCTCGCCTTCGGCATCGCCACGCAGATGGCCCGGCAGCGTGGCTTCGCTGAAGTCGGCCAGGCTGGCCGGCACGTCGGCATCGCCGGGCTGCGGTTCGGGGGTGAGCAGCACTTCCGGCACGATGCCGCTGGCCTGGATCGACTTGCCACTGGGGGTGTAATAGCGCGCGGTGGTCAGCTTGACCGAGTCGCCGTTGTCCAGCGGCAGCACGGTCTGCACCGAGCCCTTGCCGAAGGTGCGGCTGCCGATGATGCGCGCGCGCTGGTTGTCGCGCAGCGCGCCGGCCAGCACTTCCGAGGCACTGGCCGAGCCGGCGTCCACCAGCACCACCACCGGCGCGCCGCCGAGCAGATCGCCCGGGGTGGCGTCGAACTTGGCATCGCTGATGGAGATGCGCCCGCGCGTGCTGACGATGTTGCCCTTGTCGAGCAGGTCGTCGGCCACCTGCACCGCCGAGGTCAGCAGACCGCCCGGGTTGCTGCGCAGGTCCAGCACCAGGCCGCGCAATTTGCCGCCGGCCTGCAGCTGCTTGAGGTTCTTCTGGAAGTCGGCACCGGTGTCGGCCTGGAAGGTGCTGATGCGGATATAGCCATAGCCCGGTTCCAGCAGCTTGCTGCGCACGCTGGCCACGCGGATGGTCTGCCGCTGCAGGGTCACGTCGAACGGCTTGGGCGCCTTGTCGCGCACGATGGTCAGCACGACCTTGCTGCCGGATTCGCCGCGCAGCGGCTCCATCGCCTTGCTGGCGTCGATCGGCTTGCCGTCGATGGCCACGATGACGTCGCCGGCGCGGATGCCGGCACGTGCGGCCGGGGTGTCGTCGATCGGCGCGATCACCTTGAGCGTGTTGTCCTGCTGCTGCAGCAATTCCACGCCGATGCCGTCGTAGGCGCCGGTGGCCTGCTCGTCGAAGGCTTCGGCATCTTCCTTGTCGAAATAGGTGCTGTGCGGGTCCAGATCCGAGAGCAGGCCGCGCACTGCGGCGTGCATCAGCTTCTTGTCCTCGACCGGGTCGACGTAGGCCTGCTTGACCGCGTTGTACACCGCCACGAAGCGGCGGATCTCGTCCAGCGGCACCTTGGAGACGGCGGCTTCGTTGGCTTCCGGATCGTCCGCAGTGGCCTGGGCGGCGGCGGGACTGGCTTTCTGCGCCCAACCGGGTGAGGCGAACAACGCCAGCGACAGGGCAACGGACAGGACGGCTACGCGCATGAAGCACTCCGACAAAGAGATAAGACGCCCCGCAACGGAGCAGCCTGGATTATGCGCGAAGCCGCGGTAAATCCGCGTTGACTTGGCGGGGCCAGGTATGGCGGCGGTCATGCACCGGCACGCGCGCGGCGTGCGCGCCACTCAGCGGCGCTGCAACCAGCTCGACGGATCCACAGGCTGCCCGTTGCGACGCAGTTCGAAGTACAGCGCCGGCACGCCCTGCCCGCCCGAGCTGCCGACCTTGGCCACCGCTTCGCCGCGCTTGATCGACGCGCCGGCATCGCGCAACAGCGTGTCGTTGTGCGCGTAAAGGCTCATGTAGCCGTTGCCGTGGTCCACGATCAGGATCATGCCGTAGCCGGTCATCCAGTCGGAGAACACCACCGTGCCATCGGCCACCGCGGTGACGGTGCTGCCCTTGGGCGCGCCGATCAGCACGCCCTTGCTGGTATGGCCATCGGGCAAGGTGGCATTGAAGCGCGCCAGCAGGTTGCCCGCCACCGGCCAGCTCAGGCCGCCGACCTTGGGCGCCGGCGCACTGGCGATGACCTTGGGCGGGGTCTTGCCGGGACGCTCGGGGCGCTCGGTCTTGCTGCGTTTGGCCTGCGCGGCGGCTTCGGCGGCGGCGCGTCTGGCGGCGGCGCGCCGTTCGGCCTCGGCCTTGGCGGCGGCCGCGCGCAGGTTGGCGAGCAGCTGCTCCAGCGATTTGGCGTCCTGGCCCAGGGCTTTTTCGCGTTCGGCGCGCTGTTTGTAGCGGTCGTCCAGCAGCGCGACCGTCGCCGCCTGCTGCGAGCGATCCTTCTGCAGCAATGCGGCCTGCGCCTTTTGCTGCGCACGCGCCGCATCCAGTGCCTGGCGACGGTTGGCGATGTCCTGCTCCACCTTGGTCAGCGCATCCAGCTGCGTGGTCAGTGCCTGGATGCGCTGTGCACGCGCGTTCTGCACGTAGCGATGATCGGCCAGCATGCGCGTGGCATCGCCCACGGTGTCCTGCGACAACAACACCTTCAACGGCGCGTTGCGGCCGACCTGGTCGGCGGCGCGCAATAGCGCAGCCAGCTGCACGCGCTGGTTCTGCAGGCCGCGCTGCAGCTGCGCACGCTCCTGCTGCAGCTTGCCCAGATGCTGTTCCTGCTCGCGCATCGCCGTTTCGGTCTCGCTCAACGCACGCGAGGTCCTGGCCACCTTCTCATCGGCCTGGCGCAGTTGCTGGGCGGCAGTGCCGCGCTTGCCTTCCAGCTCGCGGCGGTCGGCGCTGATGGTCTTGAGTTCGTCGCGCAGCTGCTGCAGTTTGCGCTCGGTTTCGCGCTGGCTTTGCGCACCGGCCGCGGTGCTGCCCAGCAGCGTGCAGGCCAGCACGGTCGCCGCCAGCCACGCGCGGCAGCGGCCGGTGGCGGGGACGGACGGCAGGCGCGAGCGCGGGGCGGGCGACAGGGGCAACGAAAGGTCCAGTGACTTCAGGCAGGTGCGCGATTGTAGCCAAGCATGGTGTGATCACCGCCACGCCCAAGACAGCCGCCGCCGCGCAAGGTTCAGCATGAAGCCCCAGCATCTTCTTCTGGCATTGTCCCTGGTCTGCGCAAGCGCCTGGGCCGACGAGGACATCAGCAAGGTCAACGGCCGCATCAGCGCCGAGGCCGGCAAGGTCTATGGCGGGCTGGACACCGTCAATGGCTCCATCGAGGTCGGCGCCGGCGCGCAGACCCGGAGCGTGGAAACGGTCAACGGCAGTATCCAGATCGGCGACAACGCCCGCACCGGCGATGTCTCCACGGTCAATGGCGCGATCACGCTGGGGCAGAAGGTGGTGGTGTCCGGCGGGCTGGAGACGGTCAACGGCAGCGTGCTGGTGGAGCGCGGCAGCCGCATCAGCGGCGGTGTGGAAACCGTCAACGGCAGTATCGGCCTGGTGGAAACCGAGCTCGGCAAGGGCATCGAGACCGTCAACGGCGACATTACCGTCGGGGTGCGCTCGCATGTGCATGGCGGGATCGAGGTCACCAAGCCGAACTTCAGCTTCTCGTTCAAGCCTGCGCGCAAGCCGCGCGTGGTGATCGGCCCGGATGCGGTGGTCGATGGCCCGCTGGAGTTCGAGCGCGAGGTCAGCCTGTACGTGCACCGCACTGCGAAGATCGGTGCCGTCACCGGCGCCACCGCGCGCAGCTTCGACAGCGACGTGGCACCCAAGGACTGACGCGCTCACCACGGGGCCAGCGCCTAGAATCGGGGGACCTTCGCCGCACGAGGAGTCCCGATGCCCCGCAAGATCCTGTTGTGCCTGGCCGCGACGCTGGCCCTGGCCGGCTGCAAGCGCGAATCCGCCGACGCACCAAGCGCGCCCGCCGCACAGGCGCCGGTGGACACGGCGGCCAGCGCACCGGTCAGCCGCCACACCTTTTCGCCGGAGCTGACCGGCGACGACTTTGCCGAGCTGGTCAAGACGCTGGCCTCGGACGAATTCGAAGGACGCGGCCCCGGCACGCCGGGCGAAGAGAAGACCGTCACCTATATCCGCGATCAGATGCAGCGCATCGGCCTGCAGCCGGGCAACGGCGACAGCTGGTTCCAGGACGTGCCGATGGTGGAAACCACCGCCGATGCGGCCACCGCACCCAGCCTGCGCAGCGGCGAGCAGACCCGCACCCTGGCCTTCGGCACCGACATCGTGGTCGGCACCCGCACCGGCCAGGCCGAGGTCAAGCTGGACAACAGCGAGCTTGTGTTCGTCGGCTACGGCGTGGATGCGCCCGAACAGCAGTGGAACGATTACGCCGGACAGGACTGGAAGGGCAAGACGGTGGTGATGTTCGTCAACGATCCCGGCTTCCATACCGGCGATGCCAAGCTGTTCGACGGCAAGCGCATGACTTACTACGGCCGCTGGACCTACAAATTCGAGGAAGCCGCCCGCAAGGGCGCGGCCGCCGCGCTGATCGTGCACGACACCCCGGGCGCCAGCTATGGCTGGGACGTGGTCAAAAATTCCTGGGCCGGCCCGCAATACGACCTGCCGGCCAAGGACGATCCCGATCCGCGCCTGCCGGTACAGGGCTGGATCAGCGCCGAGACCGCCAAGCAGCTGTTCGCCAATGCCGGGCTGGATCTGGCGCAGGCCTACAAGGACGCCAGCAAGCGTGGCTTCAAGCCGGTGCCGTTGAAGGCGAGCTGGTCGGTGGACCTGAAGAGCACGATCGCGGAGAAATCCTCGCGCAACGTGGTCGGCGTGCTGCCCGGGACCACGCATGCCGACGAAGCGGTGCTGTACATGGCGCACTGGGATCACCTGGGCAAACACCCGGGCGAGAGCGGCGACAACATCTACAACGGCGCGGTGGACAACGCCACCGGCGTGGCCGGCATTCTCGAGATTGCCGACGCGTTTGCGCATCAGGATCCCAAGCCGGCGCGGTCGGTGGTGTTCGTTGCGGTGACGCTGGAAGAATCCGGCCTGCTCGGTTCCAAGTACTACGTGGCCAACCCGAGCTTTCCGCTGGACAAGATCGCGGCGGTGATCAACCTGGATGCGATGTCGGTGGCCGGGCGCGCACGCGATGTCACCGTGGTGGGCATGGGCAGTTCGGAGCTGGAAGACATCCTCAAGCCGATCGCCGCGATGCAGGGCCGCACCCTGCATGCCGAAGCCACGCCGCAAAGCGGCTCGTATTTCCGCTCGGATCATTTCAACTTCGCCAAGGCCGGTGTGCCGGCGCTGTATGCCGATGGCGGCGAAGACCTGCGTGAGGGCGGTACTGCGGCCGGGCGCGCCGCCGCCGAAGACTACGGGCGTAATCGCTATCACGCCCCGGGCGACGAATACGATGCGGCCAGCTGGAAGCTCGATGGCACCATCGAAGACCTGCAGGCGGTGTATGGCGTGGGCAAGGAGGTGGCCGCCGGCCAGCGCTGGCCCAACTGGTATGCCGGCAACCCGTTCAAGGCTGCGCGCGATCGCATGATGGCCGGCAAGCCCGCTGCGGGCGCCGCGGCAGCGGCGCCTGACGCCGAAAAGGACGCAGCTGCCGAGGGCAAGAAGGCGGCGCCGGCGCGTTGAACGACGCCAGCACCGCATGCGATGTCATGCAGCTACTGCATGGCGTCGTGATGCGGCCTGCAAGGGGCGCGGCAGCGGCGCGCCCGCGTATCGCGATCAACACAAAGGGCCTCCTGTTGGAGGCCCTTTGTGTTGGTGCGTCCTGATCGTTGCAGTTGCGGACGAGGTCACGATCCGTGTCGATGCAGTGCATCGATGCGGCAGATCACGTGCCACATCCCACTGAAGTATGTCTCTTCGTCGATGCTCTTCTGAGAGAGGATGCCACCGGCCTGGGAGAGGCCTTCAATCGTGCTGACGGCAATGCGTTGCCATCAACGCGGCGCATTGTCGGCGCGTCACCGACTCCGGGGGTGCGTTGGTCAATCGTTATCCACGCTCACCACGTGACCATCATCCGGGTCGACGTGCAGATCGACCTTCTGCCCACCGCGTTGCTCGGCATCGGCCTTCCACAAGCCGTCTTCGAACTTGAGGTCGTGCACGTTGGAATAGCCGCCGGCCGACAGCGCGGCGCGGATATCGGCCTCGCTCAGTTTGGAAGTGGTCTGATCGCCATAAACGCGGCCGGTCACCGGATCGATACGGACATCCACATCCTTGCCGTCGCCGCTGCGTGCGTCGGCGGTCCACACGCCATGTTCGAACTTGACGTCGTGCACCTTGGTATAGCCCTTGTCGGTCAGCATGCTGGTGACCTCGCGGGCGGTCAGCGCCTTGGCCGGCTTGTCGGCGGCGGCCTGCGCAAACGCGCCCTGCGCTGCCAAAGCGAGTGCGCCGATCAGCGCGGTCTTCATCAGTCGATGTGCCATGTGATGCTCCTGCAGTGAAGTGCGCCCATGCTGGACGCGGTCTTATCGCTGCCAGGTGAATGGCCGTCAGAAGCCGCAGCGAGAGTTCAGTGAGCTCAAGCTTCGGTGATGATGCGCTCCGGGTGCGTCCGATGGCGCACGCACGTTCGCACGTTCATCAGCCAGTGGTTTGCGGCATTGCGGTGCAATGGGCGCGTAGTGTGCTGGGAGCGACGTAAACGGTGTCACATCGAAACCGTCCTGCCCGGCCTGTCATCCAATAGATAGCCAGTGCGAAGATGCAAAAGAAGCGAGCCGCCTTGCGGCGGCTCGCTCGACTCAACCCACCTGCCTCACGTCACGGAATGGCGCGTGTGGCGCGCACCGCCTGCGGCGAGAGGATGGACATCTGCGGCTTGTCGGTGCCGTCCTTGTTGGGATGCACGCTGTACTGATAGCTGACATTCCACCACGAACCGGCAGCCCACCAGGTCCAGCCCGACCAGACATCTGCATTGGCATCGATATAGCGGAGCATGCCGCGCAGTGCTTCATTGCAGACGGGGTTGTTGGCGGTGCCGAATTCGCCCAGAAACCCGCGCCTGTGGTTGGTGCGCAGCCACTCGGTGAAACTACGCAGACGCTCGACACCGATGGTGGCACTGACGCAGACATTGGTGGTGCCGCTGGAATCGGCATCCAGGTATTGATGCACTTCGAACGCGTAGCGATCGAGCGGATCGTAGATCGAAACCAATGCGGTTGCGTTGGAATAGCCATCGTTGGTGGGCGAATACCAGCTGTGCGCACCGGTCCATAATGCGCCCGGCACCAGAATCAGGTTGTTCGCACCGGTGGCACGAATCGCATTGATGCCTGCCTGTGCAGTGGCAGCCCAGGCGCTGGCCGAGACGCCATTGGGCTCATTCATCAGCCCGAAGATCACCGCGTTGTCGCTGGGAAACGCCAGCGCAAGGCGGCGCCACAAATCGGCGAATGTGGCGATCGGCACTTCGTCGCCACCGATCTTGTAGCCGTAGTATTTGCCGTAATTGTGGATGTCCAGCACCAGATACATGCCCGATGCCTTGGCGCGTGCCACGGCTTGCTGCACCAGGGCCAGTTGGGTCGGATCCAGTTCACCGCGTGCACTGGGCTGCAGACGTTCCCACAGCACCGGCAGGCGGATCGTGTTCATGCCGACGCCGGCGAAATAGGTGTAATCGCTGGCCGAGGCATACATATAGTCCTTATTGAGGACGCCGGGTTTTTTGGACGATGCGAATTCGGCGCCGGATAAATTGACGCCGGCATACGTCAGTGCGCGTGTTTGTGCGTAGACGGGTGCGAATGTGCCGAACAGAATGCAGAGCAGGGCGCAGCGGAAAACGGTGCGCAGCGTTTGAGAGACAGCAGACATGAAACAACTCCTTCGACGACGGGGATGGTGTGTCGCAGCGGTTTGCGTGCGATCTGCGCGAGGTGCGCCACACCTGTCGTAACCAATGCATCTGCCGTGCCTAAACGCTCACCACATCGAATGTGAATTAAATGTGTAGGCTGGGTCGCAGTCACTTACCGCAAGGGTCACGTTCTGGAACAGCACGCTGTGACGCGCCGCGCTGAAAAGCGGTCGCGCACGCTTGTCGACACCGCCATCGCATGCATGGCGCTGTCGAAAAATCGGCGGATGGATGCGCTCGCCGTCAACGGCGCGGCGCCGGATCACCGACGCTGCACTGCTGTTGCGCACGCACACGTAGCGAGCGCTAGAGCGCGCGCTGAGTGCTGGCGTTTTATTGCGTGAGGACAGTGCTCACCGCGGCTGGGCACGGCTGCTGCCTGGCATCGGCATGTACCGGGCGTACATGCGTGAGCTGGGTGTTTGCTGCGCAGCGTGCGACGGTTGCCCATCGCACGCTGCTTGCTCCGACTACTGGGTGATGCGTTTTGCGCGCGCGCTCAGGATCGACATCTGCGGCTTGTCGCGGCCCTGCGCATCGGGCTGCACGTTGAAGGGGTAGCTGCGGTTCCACCACGCGCCGGCGGCCCACCAGGTCCAGCCCACCCATACGTCGCGGTTGGTTTCCAGATAGCCCAGCATGCCGTTGAGTGCGCTATTGCAGGTGGCGTTGTTGCCGGTGCCGAACTCGCCGAGAAAGCCCTGCTTGTGATTCAGACGCAGCCATTGGGTGAAACTGCGCAGGCGTTCGGCACCGGCGGTGCTGCTGACGCAGCCGGCACTGGTGCCGCTGGAGTCCGTGTCCAGGTACTGATGCACTTCGATCGCGTAGCGATTGAGGGGGTCGCGAATGGAGGCCAGCGCCACTGCGTTGGACTGGCCGGCAACGGTGGAATACCAGCTGTGCGCGCCACTCCATAGCGCCCCGGGCACCAGGATCAGATTGTTGGCACCGGTCTTGCGGATGGTGTCGATCGATGCCTGCGCGGCGTTGGCCCAGGATTGCGGATTGATGTCGTAAGGCTCGTTCATCAGCCCGAAGATCACGCTGTTGTCGTTCTTGAAGGCGATCGCCAGGCGTCGCCACAGATCGTTGAAGGTGCTGATCGGCACGTGCGCGCTGCCGATCTTGTTGCCGTAATACCGGGCGTAGTTGTGGATATCCAGGATCAGGTACACCTTGGCCGCCTTCGCGTTGGCCACGGCCTGGCGGATCAGTGCCAGCTGCGCCGCATCCAGCTCGCCACCGGCCTTGGGTTGCAGGCGCTCCCACAGGATCGGCAGCCGGACGATGTTCATGTGTTTACCGGCGAAGTAGCGGTAATCGCTGGCAGCCGGATACAGATAGTCGACGTTGAGCACCCCGGGCTTTTGCGAGGATTTGATTTCGGCACCGGAAAGATTGACGCCTGCGTACTTCAGGCGGTTCTGTGCCTGTGCGAACGGCACACCTGCAAGCAGCACGATGACAAGCAGCAGCAATGACAACGCACGGCTGGACAGCCGGCGCGTCGGCGTGGGGGAGGGCAACATGGGTGACTCCTGAAACATTCGCGGGGGAGATGCATTGCCCTGGCGTGGACCTGCCACGTGCATGACGACACTGCATCGCGTTTCACCCTAAGCGCATCGAGACATTCAAACTACGAATGCGAGCTATCACTTAATTGGAGCTGTGAGCGACTTCGCGTTTATTGCCAAACATGCGCACGCTTTGTTGTGGTAAGGCGACACCGCACGGTCCCACGCATTGCATGCCGATTGCAATCTGCGCCGAATGGCTGCGGAAATACGCCGCATCCCGCATCGCTGGCCGGCCGTGGTGCGATCGCAACGCTGCAGGTCGATGGCGCCGTGCGCCTGGCAGTGGTGCGCATCGCAATTGCGACGTACGCCGCATTGCGCGGGGAATTATCACAACGCAACGCGCAACGCGCGGCGCCACCTGCAATCGCCACCGCGCTGCTGTGCGATCAATGCGCACGCACATGCAAAAGTCACCTGGTGCGGTCGCGCAACCTCGGCACTTGCCATGTGCACCGCGCACTAGGTGTGGGCGGCGTCATGCTTTCGGCAGCGGGCAGCCAGTGCACCTGGTGCAATAAGAAGATCGGATTGCGGCTGAGATGGATGCAGCGCGCGGTCTGCAATCGCTGGTGGATGTCATCGGTGACGCGTGGCAGGACATGGCGGATGGCGCAAAAAAACGGTGGCCGCAGCAACCGCTGCGACCACCGTGATCGACCTTCCCGCGCGGCTTACTTGGTCGCGCGGCGGGCGTACTTGCTCAGAATCGACATCTGCGGCTTGTCGCTGCCGTCCTTGCCCGGCTGCACGGTGAAGAAATACTCCGGCTTCCACCAGGCGCCAGCGGCCCACCAGGTCCAGCCCAGCCACACGTCGCTGTTCTTTTCCATATAGGTCAGCATGCCTTCCAGCGCCTGGTCGCAGACCGGATTGTTGGCGGTGCCAAACTCGCCCAGAAAGCCCTTCTGCTTGTTCTCGCGCAGCCATGCGGTAAAGCCGCGCAGCTTTTCCTCGCCGACCGTGGCGCTGGTGCACACCGGCTTGGTGCCGCTGTAGTCGTTGTCCAGATATTGGTGCGCTTCGAAGGCCAGGTTATTGCCCGGGTCCTTGAGGATTTCCAGCGCCTTGGCATTGGAGACGCCATAGTTGGAGCTGCGCCAGCTGTGCGCGCCGCTGTAGGCGGTGCCCGGCACCAGGATCAGGTTTCTGGCGCCGGTCTTGCGGATCGCGTTGATCGCACCTTGCGCCGCACTCGCCCAATCGGTGGCGGAAATGCCGTTGGGCTCGTTCATCAGCCCGAAGATCACCGACTTGTCGTCCTTGAATTCGAGCGCCAGCCGGCGCCACAGATCTGCCACCGCGGCGGTGGGCACCTCGCTGCTGCCGATGCGCTTGCCGTTGTACTTGGCGTAGTTGTGCACATCCAGGATCAGGTACTGCTTGTTGGCCTTGGCCGCATCCACCGATTTCTTCAGCAGCGCCAGTTGCGCCGCATCCAGATCGCCATTGAGCTGTGGCTGCAGGCGTTCCCACAGGAACGGCAGGCGAATCGTGTTCATGCCCTTGCCGGCGAAATAGCTGAAATCCGACGCGGCCGGGTAGGTGTAGTCCTTGAACAGGGTGCCGGGCTTCTTGCGTGAGTTGAACTCGGCGCCGGACAGATTGACGCCGACATACTTCAGGCCGCTGGATTCCTTTCCGGGGCGCGCAGGCTCCTTGGCGTGCGCCAGCGGCAGTGCGGCCAACAAGGTCAGTGCGAGTGCGGCACTGCGCAAGGATGGGAGGTTGGGGGGAGAGCGGAACATGGAAGCCTCCTTCGGCATCGACGTAGGCGGCCGCAGGGGGAGGGCACGGCCAGCAGGGATGGTGCAGCGCAGGATGGTGGTTGGTCAGCGTAGAAGCTCCGGCGTTAGCGCGCCATTCACGCCGGCGAACGCCGATTTGATCGCGCGCAAACACCTGCAGGGCGCACCATGCCGCTGCGGTCGCGTCCGCAACCCGCCAGGCAAGACGCACTGTCGCAGGAGTGCGACAGGCGCCTGTCTTAAGCTAGCGCCACCCTTTTCTAGTCTCCCGCACTGTCGCGGGGGACGTCACATCTGGAGTCTCCCCCATGAGCCAAGCCCACGCGTACGCCGCCCAAACTGCCGATCAGCCGCTTGCACCGTTCGTGTTCGAACGGCGTGCGCCAGGCCCCAACGATGTGCAGATCGATATCGCCTACTGCGGCGTGTGCCACTCGGACCTGCACACCGCACGCAACGAATGGCACAACACGCGATACCCGTCGGTGCCCGGCCACGAGATTGTCGGACGCGTCACTGCAGTCGGCGATGCGGTCACCGGCTTCAAGGTTGGCGATCTGGCCGGCGTCGGCTGCATGGTCGATAGCTGCCGCAGCTGCGCGTCCTGTCAGGAAGGCGAAGAACAGTATTGCGAGCAGGGCTTCACCGGCACCTATAACGGCCCGATGTTCGGTGGCGGCGAGAACACCTACGGTGGTTACTCGGACCACATCGTGGTCGACCAGAAATACGTGCTGCGCATCTCGCACAGCGACAACCTGGCCGCAGTAGCCCCGCTGCTGTGCGCCGGCATCACCACGTATTCGCCGCTGGCGCACTGGAAGGTCGGTCCCGGTCAGAAGGTGGGCGTGGTCGGTCTGGGTGGCCTGGGCCACATGGCGGTAAAGATCGCCAAGGCGATGGGCGCCACCGTGGTGCTGTTCACCACCTCCGAGAGCAAGCGCGCCGATGCGCTGCGCCTGGGCGCCAGCGAAGTAGTGGTGTCCAAGGACGAGGCGCAGATGGCCGCACAGGCCAACACGCTGGACTTCATCCTCAACACCGTGGCCGCGCCGCACAACCTGGACCCGTTCCTCAATGCGCTCAAGCGCGACGGTGCGATGGTGCTGGTGGGTGTGCCCGAGGAATCGCATCCTTCGCCGAGCGTGTTCAATCTGGTGATGAAGCGCCGCACCCTGGCCGGTTCGTTGATCGGCGGCATCCGCCAGACCCAGGAAATGCTGGATTTCTGCGCCAAGCACAACATCGTCTCGGACATCGAAACCATCCGCGCCGACCAAATCAACGAGGCCTACGAGCGCATGCTCAAGAGCGACGTGAAATACCGCTTCGTGATCGACATGGCCACGCTGGACAAGGCGGCCTGATCGCCTGGCTTGCAGCCCTGCCACAGGGCTGCAGGTCGGTTGCCGGCGCTACGGTCGGCCCAGGTGATGCGGCATGGAATGCATCACCCGGGTTAGGACGGCGGTGTGTGGTCGTATGACCGCACGACATCAGCCGTATCAGCCGGATCGGCAGCGCCGCTGGGCGGCACTGCCGGCAAGGACTGCGGCTATGCGGACACCGGCGAGGCGTGCAGCTTGCCGGCGACAGGCAAGCTGCGTGGGCGACGCACCGGCAGCGGTGCGGAGAACAGCAGGTTCAGCGCGGGCAGGCGGCCCGGTGCGCGCAGCAGGCACAGCACCGCCGGCCCCAGCACGCCGACACTCAACAAGGCGAAAAACAGCACCGTCCCCTCGTCGATCCAGCGCGGCAGCAGGTAGGCCAGCACGATGAACGGCGGAAAGTGGCTCAGGTAGAACACCACCGAGTTGCGGCCCACATAACGGATTGCCTGCGCGGCCGGTTGCCGGTTCGCCCACATCGCCGCGGTGATCAGCAGCGGCAGCGCGACCAGCACCAGCGGCAGGTAGCCGATCCAGATGCTGTGCAGCGCGGTGAGATTGGCGATCAGCACGATGGCGCACAGGCTCAGGCACGACAGCGGCCAGATCCAGCGCGGTGCCTGCCGCAGCAGTGCCGGCACCCGGCCGGCCAGCAGCGTGCCGATGTAGAAGAACGCAAAGTAATAGAACGGATCGGCACCCTGACGCAGCAGCGGACCCAGGCAAACCGAGCCCAGCACGGTCGCGGCCAGGACCAACGGCGCCGGCAGCCGGCGCAGCAAGGGCATCAGCACCAGAAACACGAACAGGTAGAACAGGAACCAGGTCAGTGCCACGTTGCCCACTGCGATCTTGCCCAGGTCCACCCAGGCGATGGGTTCGGCCTTGGCCAGCACCGAGCCGGCCTCGCGCAGGGCGAAGATCAGCACCGACCAGAGCAGGTAGGGATACAGCACGTGCCGCAGCTTGCCGCCGAGGTAGGGCGCGATGCCCTTGTCCAGCCCACGCGCCACGAACAGGCCCGAGAGCAGGAACATCAGCTGCATACGCAGCGGCGCCAGCGAGCGGTTGAGGCGCTCGATCGACAGCATCAGTGCGCTGCTTTCTTCAGCAGCGCCGCCGCGCAGTTCCGGGTAGGCATCGAAGGCAAAGCCGTAGGCGTGCAGCACGATCACCATCAACACGCTGGCACCGCGGAGCCAGTCCACCCAGTCGTCGCGTCCGTGTTGGCCGGTAGTGAGTTGCTGTGTCATGAGGTTGCTTCCTTGGTGGGGCCCACGGCTTCGCCGCCGCGGGGCGCGGCGACAGATGAATGAGGTCTGGAGTCCGCGGCGGCGGTATCGCGCACCGGGATGGGACCGACTGCCGTCATCGCCGAGCACATCCGGCTCGACGCAGGGCGTGCTGCGCGTCGCTGGTGAGTCGGCAGCATCGCGTTGGACGGCGACAGCAGATATGTGACTTAAATCACACTTCTATAGTGGGTGCAATCGTCGAGGCTGCAGATCGATGCAGGCCCGGGTGCATGCCGATGGCAGGCTCAAGCGTATGTGCGAAAGGCTGCATGGCGGCTGGGCGCTTGCGTTTGCTGGCACTCCCGTCCGGCGCGCCGTGTGTCCAGCGAGATGCCGATCGCGGAAGAGGCGTGCGTGTGGCCTCGCGCGCTGCGGGTCGGACAAGCCACGACCTTGCGGATGCGATATCGGCGTTACGCCACGAGGCGTGTGGCCTGCGTGGCAAGCAGGTGGAACCCTGGGGCATGAGTCAGGCGAGAGTCTGGTCGCCTACAGGAGCGTTTTCCGCGCGGTAGGTCGCGGTGGATGCGCTGCATCGAGCAGCGTCATGCGGCCTGGCCGCCAACGCAGCGTGCGGGTTGCCCGCACGCGAGCCGGTAACCAGCGGTGGGCGCCGAGCCCACGCGCTGGTCGGCACTCAGGCGGCGGCCGGTTCCTTGACCTGCGCCTTGACGCCCAGCAGCTGCACGATGCTGCCGGCCGCATCGCGGCCTTCGGCCACCGCGGTGACCACCAGGTCGGCGCCGCGCACGCAGTCGCCACCGGCGAACAAGCGCGGATTGCTGGTCTGGTAGGGCAGGCGGCCGTTGTCGTCGGCCGGTGCGACGATGCGGCCGTTGTTGCCGGCTTCCACGCCCTGCGCTGCCAGCCAGTCGGGCAGGGTCGGCGAGAAGCCGAAGGCGATGATCACCACGTCCGCTTCCAACAGCGATTCGCTGCCTTCCACCGGTACCGCGTTGCGCCGCCCGCTGGCATCTGGCTCGCCGAGCCGGGTTTCCACCACGGTCACGCCGATCGCTTCGTCGTCGGCGCCGGATTCGATCGACAGCGGCTGACGGTTGAACAAAAAGCGCACGCCTTCCTCGCGCGCGTTGGCGACCTCGCGTGCAGAGCCGGGCATGCTGGCCTCGTCGCGGCGGTAGGCGCAGGTAACCTTGGCCGCACCCAGGCGGATGGCGCTGCGCACGCAGTCCATGCCAGTGTCGCCGCCGCCCAGCACCACCACGCGCTTGCCGTTGAGATCGGGCAGCGCCATCTGGTCTTCCCAGCCGGCGATCGGCCGGCCGTGCGGGTCATTGCCGCTGACGATGCGGCTGTTCTGCACCAGGAACGGCAATGCCGGCAGCACGTTCTTCAGGTCCTGCCCGGGCAGCCCGCCATCGGTGTAGCGGTAGGCACCGGTGCCCAGGAACACCGCATCGAACTCGCCCAGCAACTGCTCGATGTTGACGTCGCGGCCCACTTCCACGCCCAGGCGGAACTGCACGCCCATGCCTTCGAGGATCTCGCGGCGCTTGCCGATCACCGACTTGTCCAGCTTGAAGCTGGGAATGCCGAACTGCAGCAGCCCGCCGATCTGCTCGTAGCGGTCGTAGACCACCGCCTCGATGCCGGCACGCACCAGGCGGTCCGCGCAGGACAGGCCGGCCGGGCCGGCGCCGATCACCGCCACCCGCCACCCGCTCGGCTGCACATTGCCCAGGTCCGGGCGCCAGCCCATCTTGAAGGCGGTATCGACAATGTATTTTTCCACCGCGCCGATGGTGACCGCGCCGAACTCCTCCAGCGTGCAGCTGCCTTCGCACAGGCGGTCCTGCGGACACACCCGCCCGCACACTTCCGGCAGCGGATTGGTGGAGTGGCACAGCGCGGCGGCTTCTTCGATGCGGTTTTCCTGCACCAGCTGCAGCCACTGCGGGATCGCGTTGTGCACCGGGCATTTCCAGCTGCAGTACGGGTTGCCGCAGTCCAGGCAACGGCCGGACTGGTACTGCGCGTCGGCCTTGTCGAACTTGCCGTACAGCTCGCCCCAGTCACCGGACGTACGCAGCTCCACCGGAATGCGCGTGGGCATGGTCCGGGGCAGGTCGAGGAATTGGAAGGCTTGCTTGCGGCTCATAGGGCTGGGATTCGGGAGTTGGGATTGGGGATTCGCAACAGCGGGCGACGGGGGGCGGACGCGGTGCGAATCTCGAACAAACAATCACGACGCTGGAAGGCCGGGAGTGGAGATTCGGGAATCGGGATTCGCATAGCTTGAGCGAATCCCCAATCCCGACTCACCAATCCCATCACTCAAGCGGCACGCCTGAGCGACTCTGTCAGCGACTCGATGCTGGCGGCCTTGGGTTTGACCAGCCAGAACTTGCCGATGTAGTCGCGGAACTCGTCCAGGATCTGCTGCGCCCAGATGCTGCCGGTCAGCTCGCGGTGGCGGCTGATCAGGGTGTGCAGGTGCTGGCGATGGTTCTCGAAGCCCTCGGCGGAGACGCGGTGGATGTCGATCAGCTCGTGGTTGTAGCGGTCCACGAAGTCGCGTTCGATATCCAGCACGTAGGCCAGCCCGCCGGTGAAACCGGCGCCGAAGTTCAGGCCGACCTTGCCCAGCACCAGCACCACGCCGTCGGTCATGTACTCGCAGCAGTGGTCGCCGGCACCTTCCACCACCGCCAGCGCGCCGGAGTTGCGCACCGCAAAGCGCTCGCCGGCGCGGCCAGCGGCGAACAGCTCGCCGCCGGTGGCGCCGTACAGGCAGGTGTTGCCCACGATCGGCGTGCTGCGCGCCTCGAAGCGCGCCCCGCGCGGCGGGCGCACCACCAGCCGGCCGCCGGCCATGCCCTTGCCGACGTAGTCGTTGGCTTCGCCTTCCAGCTCCAGCTGCAGGCCACCGGCGTTGAACGCGCCGAAGCTCTGCCCGGCGGTGCCGCGGAAGCGCAGATTCAACGGCGCATCGCTCATGCCGTGGTTGCCGTGCACGCGCGCGATGGCGCCGGACAGGCGCGCGCCGATCGAGCGGTCGGTGTTGTGGATCAGGAAACGGTGGTCGCCGCCGCGCTTGTTGGCGATCGCATCGGCGAGCAGGCCGTCCATCTGCGTGGCCAGGCTGTCGGGCGATTCGTACAGGCGCTGGGCCGCGCAATGGCTGCCGTCGTACTGCGCATGCGTGAGCAGGCGCGAGAGATCGACCTTGACCCCGGCACGCGGCGAGACCTCCAGCTGTTCGAGCAGGTCGGTGCGGCCGACGATGTCGTCCAGCGAACGCACGCCCAGGTAGGACAGCCACTGGCGCACCTCTTCGGCCAGCAGGCGGAAGAAATGCTCCACGCGCTCCGGCAGGCCGGTGAAGTAGTTCGCGCGCAGGCGCTCGTCCTGGGTGGCCACGCCGGTGGCGCAGTTGTTGAGGTGGCAGATGCGCAGGTACTTGCAGCCCAGCACGATCATCGGCGCGGTGCCGAAGCCGAAGCTGTCGGCGCCCAGCAACGCGGCCTTGACCACGTCCAGGCCGGTCTTCAGGCCGCCGTCGGTCTGCAGGATGGTGCGCTCGCGCAGGTCGTTGGCCACCAGCGCCTGGTGCGACTCGGCCACGCCCAGTTCCCACGGCACGCCGGCATAGCGGATCGAGCTGACCGGGCTGGCGCCGGTGCCGCCGTCGTGGCCGGACACGGTGATCAAGTCGGCGCCCGCCTTGACCACGCCGGCGGCAATGGTGCCGACGCCGGCATGGGCCACCAGCTTCACCGACACCAGCGCGGTCGGGTTGACCTGCTTGAGGTCGTAGATCAGCTGGGCCAGATCCTCGATCGAATAGATGTCGTGGTGCGGCGGCGGGCTGATCAGGCCGATGCCGGGCTTGGCGTAGCGCAGCCGCGCGATCAGCTCGTTGACCTTGTGGCCGGGCAGCTGGCCGCCTTCGCCGGGCTTGGCGCCCTGGGCGACCTTGATCTGCAGCACCTCGGCGTTGACCAGGTATTCCGGAGTCACGCCGAAGCGGCCGGAAGCCACCTGCTTGATCTTGGAGCGCTTCTCGGTGCCGTAGCGGGCCGGATCTTCGCCGCCTTCGCCCGAATTGCTGCGCCCGCCCAGGCGGTTCATCGCGATGGCCAGCGCCTCGTGCGCTTCGGGCGACAACGCGCCCAGGCTGATCGCGGCGGTGTCGAAGCGACGCAACACATCTTCGGCCGGGGCCACCTCGTCCAGCGGGGTCGGGGTGTCGGCGCGCTTGAGCTGGACCAGATCGCGCAGCGTGGAGGCCGGGCGCGCATGCACCGCATCGACGTACTTCTGCCAGTCGCCGGCATCGCCGGTGCGGGTGGCGCGCTGCAGCGTCATGACCACGTCGGGGTTGTACATGTGGTACTCGCCGCCGTGCACGTACTTGAGCAGGCCGCCCACTTCCGGCTTGAGCTGGTCGTTCCAGGCGCGTGCGGTGAGCTCGCGCGCCTCGGTATCCAGCCGTGACAGGCCCACGCCGCCGATGCGTGCGGGCGTCTCGGCAAAGCACAGCTCCACCACGTCCGGGTCCAGCCCGACGATCTCGAACAACTGCGCGCCGCGGTAGCTGGCGATGGTGCAGATGCCCATCTTGGAGATGATCTTGGACAGGCCCTTGTAGATGCCCTTGCGGTAGCGGCGGCCGATCTGCGACTGCTCGCCGCCCTTGCTCAGCTGCAGGATGCCGCGCCGGCCCAGGTCGAACAGCGTCTGGTAGGCCAGGTACGGATACACCGCGGTGGCGCCGAAGCCGAGCAGGCAGGCCATGTGGTGCGCATCGCGCGCGGTGCCGGTTTCGATGATCAGGTTGACGTCGCAGCGCAGGCCCACCTTGCACAGGTGGTGGTGCACCGCGCCGGTGGCCAGCAGCGCATGCGCCATCGGCCGGTCCGGGACCGGGTAGCGGTCCGACAGCAACAGCATGACGGCGCCGGCGCGCGCGGCCGCTTCCACTTCCTGGCAGATGCGTTCCAGGCCGGCCTTGAGGCCTTCCTCCACGCTGTAGGACAGGTCGATCAGGCGGTTGCGCTCGACGTACTGCTCCATCTTCAGCAGCTGGCGCAGCTTGCGCTGGCTGAGTACCGGCGAGTTGAGGATGACGTGGTTCACCGTCTCCGCGCCGGCGTGGAAGATGTTGGTCTCCTTGCCGAGCTGGGTGGTGAGCGACATCGCGATGCCTTCGCGCAGCGGGTCGATCGGCGGGTTGGTGACCTGCGCGAAGGCCTGGCGGAAGTAGTCGTACAGCGGCCGGGTCTGGCGGCTGAGCACCGCCATCGGGGTGTCGTCGCCCATCGAGCCGGTGGCTTCCTGCTCGGTCTCGGCCAGCGGGCGCAGGATCTGCTCCACTTCCTCGGTGCTGAGCTGGAACAGCTTGTGGTAGCTGCGCAGGGTCTGCTCGCTGAAGGGTTCTTCCACCAGCGAGGGGTCGATCAGCTCGGTCTGCAGATAGGTCACGCCCTGCTGCAGCCATTGCTTGTACGGCGCGCGCGCACGGTTGATGCGGTCGATGGCGTCCGAGTCCAGCAGGTCGCCGCGCTTGAGGTCGATCGCCATCATCTCGCCCGGGCCCAGCTTGCCCTTGCGGGTGATGCGCTCGGCCGGCAGCTCCCACACGCCGGCCTCGGAGGCGACCAGGAAATGGCGGTCGGAGGTCAGCATCCAGCGCGCCGGGCGCAGGCCGTTGCGGTCGAGCATGCAGGCGGCATAGCGGCCGTCGCAGGCGACGATGCCGGCCGGGCCATCCCACGGCTCGGTGTTGAGGCCGTAGAACTCGTAGAACGCAGCCAGGTCGGCGTCCTTGAACTCCAGCGACTGGGTCGCCGGCGGCACCAGGATGCGCAGCGCCTGCAGCAGGTCCATGCCACCGGCGATCAGCAGCTCGAGCATGTTGTCCAGGCTCTGCGAGTCCGAGCCGTGCATGGAGATCACCGGGTCGAACTCGGCGATGTCGAAACGCGGGGTCTGCCACACCTTGCTGCGCGCCTGCGCCCAGCGGCGGTTGCCTTCGATGGTGTTGATCTCGCCGTTGTGGGCGAGCAGGCGGAACGGATGCGCCAGCGGCCAGCGCGGCAGCGTGTTGGTGGAAAAGCGCTGGTGGAAGACGATCGCGCTGGAGGACAGGTCGCTGCGCTGTAGGTCCGGGTAGAACGTGCTCAGCTTGTCCGGCAGCACCATGCCCTTGTAGCTGATGCCGTTGGGCGAGAGCGTGGTGACGTAGAAGTTTTCCACCTCGCGCAGCGCCTGCTCGGCGCGGCGGCGCGCCAGGAACAGCGCCAGGGTGAAGCCGTCTTCGCTCTGCTCGGCGCCGGCATCGACGAATACCTGTTCGATGCGCGGCAAGGTGTCGCGTGCCAGCTGGCCGCAGACGCTGTCGTCGGTGGGCACCACGCGCCAGCCGCGGAACTGCACGCCGGCGCTGTGCAACTGGGTTTCCAGTTCGGTGCGACAGCGTGTGGCATCGGCTTCGTCCAGCGGCAGGAACACCACACCGGCCGCGTAACGCGTGCCCAGGGCGATGCCGGCATCGCGCGCCAGCCCGCGCAGGAACGCATCGGGCTTGCGGATCAGCAGGCCGCAGCCATCGCCGGTGAGGCCGTCGGCCGCCACGCCGCCGCGGTGGGTCATGCGCGAGAGCGCCGCAATTGCGGTGTCCACCAGCGAGCGGGAAGGTTGGTCGTCCAACTGGGCGACCATGCCAAAACCACAGGCGTCGCGCTCATCGCGCGCGCTGTTGTAGAGACCGTGGTCGTTGAGCCCTTGGCGAGTGCGGGGGGCCATGTCTGCCTCTTTGCGATCTGGGAGAGCGGCGACGACGTTGCAGCGCTCGATCCGTGGAGCGTTTCGAAGAGGTCACCGGATGATCGACTAGACCACAGTTGATGCGGTGCCGCAATACACCGTTACAGCTGCAACGAGGGCGGCTGCAAGGCCTTGTGCCAGCTGGCTTGGCGCCTGTTCGTCAACAGGCGCCAACCTGTGCTCAGCCGCAACGCACCGAGGCGATCACGTTCTTGGCATCCACTTCCAGATTGAGCCGTTCGCCGTTGAACTCCATCGTGGTCATCTGGCCGGGTTTGAGCACGCGCACCGACTTGGCGCCTGCGTCTGTGCGGGCCTGGTCGCTCACCGCATCGGTCAGCGCCTGGCCCACCAGCGATTGCACCTGGGTGGCATCGCAGCTGCCGATCGGCGGCGCTTCGGGCGCGGCCGCCGGTGCCGGTGCGGCGGCCTGTTCGGCGGCTTGCTGCGCCTTGGCGGAGACGGCTTCCTGCTCGTCCGGTTGCGGCGAACCGCAGGCAGTCAATGCCGCCAGCACGACCAGGGTACAGGCCAGACGGGCGGTAGGCAGGACAGCGCGCATCGATGACTCCAGCACAGTAGGGGAGGCCCAAGCATAAGCAGAAAACCCGCTCGCGGGCATCGCTTGCCCACATGGCGTTGTCGCAGCGTTGACGCGGCCTAGTCCTGACCGGCTCAACAATCGGCGCCTGTCCTTCGATCCGTGCGCAATGAAAGCCAAACGTGTTCTTCGCAATGCCGCCGCCACCGCCAGCGCGGCCGGCAAGCTGGCCACCGTTGCCGCCGGCGCGGTGGCCGCCACCGCCGCGGTGGCGAGCGTGGCCGCGGTTGCACAGGCCAAGGCCACCGCGCGCGCGGCCGGGCTCACCTACGTCAACGATCAGCAGCCCGGCATCAGCCGCCGCAAGGCCGGCAAGAGCTTCAGTTACCGCAGCGCGGATGGACAACGCGTAGCCGATGCCGACACGTTGCAGCGCATCCGCGCGCTGGCGATTCCGCCGGCATATACCGAGGTGTGGATCTGCGCCAAGCCCAACGGCCATCTGCAGGCCACCGGCCGCGATGCGCGCCGGCGCAAGCAGTACCGCTACCACGCCGATTGGGCGCAGGTGCGCGGCGAAGGCAAGTTCGAACGGGTGATCGCCTTCGGCCAGGCGCTGCCCAAGCTGCGCCGCCGGCTACGCCGCGACCTGGTCTTGCCGGGATTTCCGCGCGAGAAGGTGCTGGCGATCGTGGTGGCGTTGCTGGCCGACACGCTGGTGCGCGTGGGCAACGCCGAATATGCGCGCAGCAACCGGTCCTACGGGCTGACCACGTTGCGCAACCGGCACATGGAATTCCTGCGCGGGGGACGTGCGCGGCTGAAGTTCCGCGGCAAGAGCGGCCAGGATCACGATATCGAGGTGGACGACAAGCAACTGGTCAAACTGATCCGCGAGTGCCAGCAATTGCCGGGGCAATCGCTGTTCCAGTACCGCGATGACGACGGCCAGCTGCAGCCGGTGGACTCGGGCGAGGTCAACGACTACCTGCGCGAGGCGATGGGCGAGGATTTCACCGCCAAGGATTTCCGTACCTGGGGCGGCACGCTGGCGGCATTGCAACGCTTGGCACGGTTGCCGCTGCCCGAGCGCATGAGCGAGCGCGCGCTGACCCAGGTGCAGAACGATGTCATCCGCGAAGTGGCCGATGCGCTGGGCAATACACCCTCGGTGTGTCGCAAGGCGTATATCGACCCGTGCGTATTCGAAGGCTGGCGCGCCGGTCACTTGCAGGCCATGGCCACCGGCGTGCGCGGCGAGCGCCAATGGGAGGCGGCCACGCTGAAGTTCTTGAGCGCTTCGCGTAACAAGCCCAAGGCGCGGGCAAGGCCTGCATCAAAGCGGAAGTCCGCTTGAAAACGGCGACAAAAACGACTGCGCTGACCCCCAGGCGGGCGCGGCAGGTGCCACAAGTACAGTCCGGTTGCTGCTCGCCGTCCACGCTTACGTGAAGCCGACGCGCTAGATTTTGTCAGCCACTCCAAGTGGAGGACCGGGAGCCGGATAGCAACAGTGCCTTACCGAATCCCGAATCTCCAATCCCGAATCCCAAACGACTCAGCCGCAGTAGATCGCGGTGATGTTGTTGTTCGGGCCGGTCTCGACGGTGAGGTGATCGCCACCGCTTTCGCTGGCGCCCTGGGCCGGGTCGGCCAGGCCGCTGGCAGTGGTGCCACCGGTGGCGCGCTCGCCGCGGCGCACGCTGACCTGCAGGCTGTCGCTGTCCACGCGCGCGCGTTCGATGGTCTGTGCCGCCGCGGCCAAGCCGACTGCGCCGCGCACCTTGTCGATATGGCACTGCCCGGAAATGGCCCCGTCGATGGGCTGCACCTGCACGACCTGGTTGGAGGCACAGGCCGAGAGCAACAACACGGCAGCGAGCGGAGCAAGGGTACGGATCATCGGAGATCTCCAGCGGAAGAATGGCGCAAGCGTGAAGAAAGCGTTGTTGGCGTGGCATGAAGACTGCCCGCAGCCCGTGCACACGCCGGCTGACGCTGTTGGGCGTGGCGCCCCAGTCGGCGCGCGGCCCCGGCAAAACCGGCGCTGCGTACCATCTGCACGTACAGCGCAATGTCACCGAGATCGACCACCAGCGGCCTTGGCGCGTGCGGAGACTGCCTGCGTGCTTACTGCGTCCGCGTCAGTCCGTGACGGCGCAGCAGCTGCCGCAGGCGGCATTGCACCCGCTGCAGATCGGCTGCAGCCGCCTCATCCAGAATGCCTTTGGCCAAGGCATCGAATTGCGGCCAGAACTGGCTGGGGTCGCGCACCCGCTGCGGCCAGACCGACAACATCTTGCCCAGATCGGAAAGCTGGTGATTGGTGTGGGTGCGTATGCGTGTGCTCATGTTGCGTCTCCCGGCCAGTCCAGGGCGACAGCGTGGACCGTACCGTCGTCGACCAGAGTGAAAGCAAGCTCGGCTTGCTGTATGCCGTCGATTTCCAGCCGTGGCTCGACACCGGGGCGCTGGGTGACGTCGATGACGTAGGTGCTGGTGCCGAAGCGATAGCGCAGCTGGTACTGGGACCAACTGGCCGGGATGCACGGCACGAGGTGCAGGCGCTCGCCGTGGCGTTGCAGGCCGAGCAGCGATTCGGTCAGCAAGCGGTACATCCAGCCGGCTGCGCCGGTGTACCAGCTCCAGCCGCCGCGGCCGGCGTGCGGCGCCACCGCGTAGACATCGGCCGCCAGCACATAGGGTTCGGCCTTGTAGCGCTGCACGCCCGCCGCGTCGCGGGCGTGGTGGATCGGGTTGATCAGGCCGGCCAGTTGCCAGGCCCGCGCGCTGTCGCCCAGATGCGCGAAGGCCATCGTCGCCCACACCGCCGCATGCGTGTACTGGCCGCCGTTTTCGCGCACGCCGGGGACGTAACCGCGGATATAGCCGGGGTCGTGCCCGGTGCGATCGAACGGCGGCACCAGCAGCTTGACGATGCCGGCGTCGGGATCCACCAGCTGCTGGTGCATCGCGTCCATCGCCTGTGCGCTGCGTGCCGGGTCCATCGCACCGGACAGCACCGCCCAACTCTGCGACAGCGAATCGATGCGGCATTCGTCTGAATCGCTCGAACCCAGCGGCGTGCCGTCGTCGAACCAGGCCCGCCGGTACCACCGCCCATCCCAGGCATGCTGCTCCAGCGCGGTGCGCAAGGCCTGCGCGTGCGTGCGGCAGGTCGCCGCGAATGTCGCATCGTCGCGCTGCACGGCCACGTCTGCGAACCTTAGCAGCGTGTCGTAGAGGAAGAACCCCAGCCACACGCTCTCGCCCTTGCCGTCCTTGCCGACCCGGTTCATGCCGTCGTTCCAGTCGCCGCTGCCGATCAACGGCAGGCCGCGTTCGCCCAGCCGTGCCATGCCGCGTTGCAGGGCGAGCACGCTGTGCGCGTACAGCGACTGCATGTTGCCGGCGATCTGTGGCAGGTCGTAATACGATTCCTCGTCGGGCTTGAGGGCGCGCCCGTCGATAAAGCTCACCCGCTCGTCCAGCACACTGGCGTCGTTGGTGACATCCAGATAGCGGCATAGCGCCTGCGGCAACCACAGAAAATCGTCCGAGCATTGCGTGCGCACGCCGCGGTCCTGTGGCGGGTGCCACCAATGCTGCACATCGCCCTGCACGAACTGATGCGCGGCGCAGCGCAGCAGATGCGCGCGTGCCAGCGCTGGCTGCGCGTGCACCATCGCCATGCTGTCCTGCAACTGGTCCCGGAAGCCGTACGCGCCACCGGACTGGTAGTAGCCGCTGCGTGCCAGGAACCGGCAGGCGATGGTCTGGTAGAGCAGCCAGCCGTTGGCCAGCAGATCCACCGCCGGATCGGGCGTGGTCACCTGCACGGTGCCCAGAATCTGCTGCCAATGCGCGCGCACCGCCAGCAAGGCGGTGTGCGCGGCGGCCACGCCACGGCTCTGGCGGGCCAGTGTCAGTGCGGTGTCGCGATCCACCGCCGCGCCCAGGCGGAATACCGTTTCGAAGCTCTGTTCGGCCGCCAGCGTGACCGGGATCTGGATCGCCGCGCACGGGTCTAGGCCGGCACCCACGCGCCCGGACAGACGTTGCCGGCTGAGTGCGGCGGGCGCGGCCAGGCTGCCATTGCGCCCGATGAATTCGCTGCGGTCGGCAGTGATGCTGCGGCTGGGTGCATCGGCATCGAAGAACGCCACGCGCCCGTCGAACTCGGTGTTGTACGGGTTGCGCGCGGTCAGCACGCTGCTGCCCAGATCCACCTCGCTGACCACGTGCAACTGCGAGCGGGTGCGGATGTCGCCCAGCACCCATTCCACGTACCCGGTGACGCTGAGCCGGCGTGGGCGGCCGGAAAGATTCTTCAACCGCAGATGGCTGAACTTGATCGGGCGCTCCACATCCACGAACACCCACAGCTCGCTGCCGATGCCGTGTTCGATATGGCTGTAGACGCTGTAACCGAAGCCGTGGCGCACCGTGTAGCGACCGCTGCCGCGGCATGGCAGCGCCATCGGCGACCACACCTGGCCGGTGTCTTCGTCGCGCAGGTAGAACGCTTCGCTGGAGGCATCGCCGACCGGGTCGTTGTGCCACGGCGTGAGCCGGAATTCGTGCGCGTTTTCGGCCCAGCTGTAGCCGGGGCTGCTGTCGCTGACCACGCTGCCGAACTGCGCGTTGGCCATCACGTTGCACCACGGCGCCGGTGTGGCGGTGCCTTCGTCCAGGGTGATGCGGTATTCGCGGCCGTCGGCGGCGAACGCGCCCAGGCCGTTGTCGAACAACACCGGTTCTTCGGCGGCGGCCTGCAGGGTTCGGTCCAGGTAGGCGGCGTGGGTGCTGCTGAGGTAATCGGCGCTGTCCAGTTGCTTGATGGGCTCCAGCAACGGCGGATGCGCACGCGCGCTGGGGTGGCGCTGCAATTGCGCGTCCAGGCTGCCGTTGGCATCGCTGAGGATCGCGCGCGCCACGGTCTGCAGCAGCACGCGGTCCTCCTGCGAGATGTGTTCGATGGCGCGCACGAAGATGCCGCCGGGGCGGTCGAGCACATTGGCCTCGGGGTCTGCGGCGATCAGGCCCAGGATGGCGTCCTGCAGCGATTGCCGATAGCCGGCCTGGCTTTCGTTCCAGATCACCAGATCCGCGCGCAGGCCTTTCAGGCGCCAGTACGCGTGTGCCTGCACCAGCTGGCGCACCAGCTCCAGATTGTCCGGGTCGGCGATGCGCAACAGCACGATCGGCAGATCGCCGGAGATGGCGTGACTCCACAGCGCCGACTGGCCGCGATGGTTGTGCAGCAGCACCTCGCTGTCGGCGCGCAATTGCGGGTCGACGAACAGCACGCGTGCGGCCAGCCGTTCGTAGAGCATCGCGTCTTCCAGCGAGGCGTTGATCTGCCGGCGGATGACCTGGCTCTGGGTCAGCGCCAGGTCGAACACGCGGTCGGCCAGACGGCGGTCGCGGTACTTGTCGATCAACGCGGTGCAGGCCGCGCGTTGGGTGCCGACCCCGTAGACCATGTCCACCTGCGCCTGTTGATCCGGCGCCAGCGAAATGCGGCAGCGGATCGCCACGATCGGATCCAGCACCGAGCCGGCCGCGCCGGACAGGCTGGCCTGATCGCGCAGGGCCAGCGGATTGCGGGTGCTGCGCCCGCGCCCGACAAATGCAGCGCGATCGGTCTCGTAGGAGATCGACGCCACGTCGGCATCGTGCACTGCCACCAAATGCAGCATCCACGGCTGCGCCTCGTCGTGCCCGCGCGGGCGACGCGTGCACAGCAACGCCTGTTTGTCGGCCAGGATTTCGGTCTGCACGAACAGGTTGCTGAAGGCCGGATGCGCCTCGTCGGCCTGCGCCGGTGCCAGCACCACTTCGGCGTAGGTGGTGATTTCGATCACCCGCGTCTGCCGCGAGCGGTTGCGGATGCGCAAGCGGCGCAGCTCCACATCGTCTTCGGCGGAAATGGCGATTTCCAGATGGCTGTCGTAACGCTGGTGGCTGCCCTTGAACTCGGCCTTCGCATCGGAAAAGATCGCCTCGTACCGTTCCACCGGTACGCAGGTGGGCTGATGCGCGGCCGACCACACCGCGCCGCTGTCCACATCGCGCAGATAGCAGAACGTGCCCCAGTGATCGCGGGTGCCGTCTTCGCGCCAACGCGTCACCGCCATGTCGCGCGCGCGGCTGTAGCCGCCACCGGCCGACGTCAGCATGCCGTGGTAACGCCCATTGGAGAGCAATTGCAGCGCCGGCTGCGGCAGATTGGGGTCGCGATGGATGCGCAAGGCCATGCCGGCTTCGGTGGCCACAGGGCGCTCGGCGGCGTCGGCCAGGCCTTTGACATACACGCCAGCGCGCGGTGCACGCTCCTGCAACAGCAACAGCGTGGCCTGGAATTGCGGGTCGGCGACAAAGCGCTTCTGCATCGGCCCGTCGCGCAACACGTGGTCCAGCGCCAGCAGCGCCATGCCCTGGTGATGCGACATGAACGAGCGCACCAGCGCATGCTGTTCGCCACGCGGCACGCGCGAGGGGGTGTAGTCGATCGCCTCGTACAAGCCGAAGCGCCCGCCAAATCCCAGCGCCTGCAGTTGCTGCAGATTGCGGCAGGCCGCATCCGGCTCGACCATCAGCGCCATCGCGCTGGCGTAGGGGGCGATCACCAGATCCTGGCCCAGGCCACGCTTGAGCCCCAGGCCGGGCACACCGAACGCGCGGTATTGATAATTGCGCTGCGTATCGACGGTGTTGTAGCCCGATTCGGACACGCCCCACGGCACATCGCGTGCGGTGCCATAGCGGATCTGCGCCTGTACCGCACCGCGCATCGAACGGCTCAGCAAGGTCTGCGGGTAGCTGGGCATGACCAGATCGGGCATCAGGTACTCGAACATCGAGCCGCTCCACGACAGCAGCGTGGGCTCGGCGCCGGTGTCGGTGAGCGTGCGGCCGAGTGCGAACCAGCTCTCCTGCGGCAACTTGCCCTGGGCGATCGCCACGAAGATGCCCAGGCGCGCCTCGGAGGCGAGCAGATCGTAATGGCCGCTATCCAGGCGCTGGTCGTCGACGTTGTAGCCGATCGACAGCAACTGCTGGGCGGGGCTGTAGAGGAACTCGTAATCCAGCTGCGCCAGCTGCCCGGCGATATGCGCAAGCCGTTGCAGCTCCTGCACGCGTCCGGCGGCCCAGGTCTGCACGCCGGGTGCGTGGTCGCTGACGGCGAGTTGCCGCAGCGTGGCGACCGCATCGCCGGGTTGTTCGGTCGCCTGCGCAGCGCTGCCGGCAGGCGCCGCCGTGCAGTGGCCCACTTCGGCCAGGGCCGCCTCGCAGCTGTCGATCAAGCGTTGCGGCCACGGCTCGTCATTGTCGCTGTCCGGCATCAGCGCCAGGATCGTGTGGCTCTGCGCCAGCAGCAGGCGCAGCGCTTGGTCGGCCTTGTGCAGGCTCGGCGCGGGCTGGCTGCGGATGCTCTGCAAGCTCTGCGACATTGCGTCCAGCGCATTGGCGGCGGCGTCGCTGCGTGTCTGCGCTCGCGATGCCAGCACGCCCAGGGTGTCGGCCAGCCCATCGAACACCGCCATCGACACCGCCGGCGCATCCACCAGTGCCAGCAGGCCTTGCCGCAGCGTCAGCAGATGCCCGACCAGGTTGCCGCTGTCCACGGTGGAGACGTAGCGCGGCAACAACGGCACCAGCGTTTCGGTGTCGTACCAGTTGTAGAAGTGGCCGCGATAACGCGGCAGCGTTTCCAGCGTGGTCAAGGTATCGGCCACGCGGGTCATCACGCCGGCCACCGTCAGGTAGCCCAGATCGTAGGCGGCCAGATTGGCCAGCAGGCCCAGCCCGATATTGGTCGGCGAAGTACGGTTGGCCACCACCGTGACCGGGTATTCCTGCACGTTGTCCGGTGGCAGCCAGTGGTGCTGCGCGGTGCAATGGCTTTCGAAGAACGCCCAGGTGCGCCGCGACAATCCACCGAGGAAAGCGCGTTGTTCCTGCGACAACTGCGCCACCGGTGCGGCGGGTTGTTCGCCCAGCCAGGCCATCAGCCAGGGCGCGGCCATCCATGCCAGCCCCAGCGGCAATGCCGCCCACAACGCCAACGGCGCCCACCACGCCACCGCGGCGATCGCCAATGCCGCGCTGCACGCGGCGCCGGCCATCAGCTGTTGCTCGGCATTGCCGCTGCGCGCGCTGCGCTCCACTTCGCTGGATGGCGCCCACTGCAGCAGATGGCGCCGGGTGATCGACATCCGCACCAGCGTGCGGGCGATGGCGGCCAGCTGCATCCCTGCTTCGAACGGCAGGCAGGCCAGCACCACGCCGGTGCGCAGCAGATGCTGACGCAGCCCCACACCGACCTGGCGCGCGTGATGACGCAGCCCCAGACCCTCGGGCGGATGCGCCAGCGCATACAGCGCCGAACACAGCCCCGGCAGCAGCCATAGCACCAGCAGCCACAGCGTCCAGCGCAATGGCGTGGGTGAGCAGAACCAGCCGATCAGCAACAGACTCAGCGCGGCCGGGGCCACCAGGCTGCGGCGCAGGTTGTCCAGCAGCTTGCCGCGCGACAGCCACGACAAGGGATTGCGCGCACGCCGGCCACCCCGGTCGGGCACCCACGGCAGCAACCACGGCAGCAACTGCCAGTCGCCACGCACCCAGCGCGCACGGCGCTTGGCATCGGTGGCATAGCGTTGCGGGTGGCGCTCGTACAGACGCACGTCGCTGAGCAGCCCGGCGCGCACGTAACAGCCTTCCAGCAGGTCATGGCTGAGCACGCGATTATCGGGAAAGCGGCCGGCCAGCACCTGCTCGAAGGTGGCCACGGCATAGATGCCCTTGCCGATGAAGGAGCCTTCGCCGAACAGATCCTGATACACGTCCGAGACCACACGCGTGTACGGGTCGATGCCCGGCTCGATGCCGAACATGCGCGCAAACCGCGACTCGCCGCCCTCGCTCATGCCGGTGCCCAGGCCCGGCTGCAGAATGCCGTAACCGGCCTCGACGATCTGCCCGGCCGCATCCATGCGCGGCGCATTCAACGGATGCGACATCGCCCCGACCAGCGCGCGTGCCGCATCGCGCGGCAGGTGGGTGTCGCTATCGAGCGTGATCACATAGCGCACCTGCACCAGCGCGGCGACATCGCCTTGCACCTGCAGGAATTCGCTGGCCGCCTGCAGCCGCGCGTCGTCGGCGCAGAGCAGGCGGTTGAGCGCCTCGAGCTTGCCGCGCTTGCGCTCTGCACCCATCCAGCAGCCCTCGCCGGCGTTCCACCGGCGTGCGCGATGCAGCAGGAAGAAACGATCGCCGTGCGCATCGGCATAGGCCGCGTTGAGCCGGTCGATATGCTGCGCCGCATGTGCCACCAATGCCATGTCGCCAGGCAACAGCGCTTGCGCGGCATCGAGAAAATCGGTGAGCAGCGCGAAGTACAACTGTGCGTCGCGGTTGGCCAGGTAATGCATCTCCAAGGCGCCGACCAGCTCGTCGATGGCCTCGTGACTGGCCAGCATGCTCGGCATCACCACCAGCGTGCGGCAATCGGGCGTGATGCCGGCACGCAGGTCCATGCGCGGCAACGGATGCGGGCGCACCCACAGCGTTGCCACCCAGTTGACCAGCGCAATGCCCAGCTCGCTGGCGGCCAGCAGCGCGATGCCAGCGGTGATCCACCACAGCGCCGGCGGCAGTGCGCTCACGCCCTGCAGCAGCACGCCGGTCCACAGCAACGCGATCGCTGCGATCGGCAACAGGTAGAGCGGCAGCGCAACGCGATGCGCGCGCGGGCGAGGGGGGGGCGGCGTATCTGCCGCAGCTGGGTCGCGAAGCGCGGCACGCAGCCGCGGCAATCCCGCATCCACCAGGTAATAGCCCACGTGGTTGGCCACCGGCATCGCGGCATCTGCGTGCGCCGCCAGCTGCAGCACGGCCTCGGCCACGTCCGGCTCGTCGCGGTCCAGGCGCTGCGCCAGCTGTTCCACCACATGCCGGTAGCTATCGCGGGTATGGAAATCCATGCATGCGTAGACGTCGGCCGGATCCTTGCGCAAGGTCTGCTCGACCACGCTCATGGCCTCGACGAAATCGCGCCAATCCATGTCGTCCAGGAACCGCAGGCTGCCGATGCTGTTGCTGATCGAGACCTGCTCGGCTGCCTGGCGCTGGCTTTCGGCGTGCACCAGCGCTTCCACACTGTGGCCCTCGCTTGCCAGCCATTGCTCCACCCAGGCGCTGGCCATCGACAACACCGGCCCACGGCCCTGGATGCCGCGCGTCAGCTCGGCCACGAATGCACCGGTCGCTGGCGGCTGCGACCGCGCCAGGTCGGCCACCACCACCACCACATCCTTGGGTTGGGTGGCGGCAGTGGCGTTGAGCAATGCCGCCCACTGCGCCGCCAGGCTACTGTCGCGTCCATCGTGCATGATGTCGTCGGCAACGCGGCGCAGGTTGTCGATCAGCGCCAGCCGCAACATGATCGGAATCGCCCACAACTCGCCGAGCTTGAGCGGTGCCACCTGTTGGTAGGCGGCGATGAAACGGCTCAGCGTGATGACATCCACGCGCCCGTCGCCATGCGCCACCACCTGCAAGCCCAGCTCGTAGACGCGCGGCAGGCCCACCGACGTTGGCGTGCGCAGACGCGGTAATTGCCGGCTATACCCGGGCGGAAGATGCTGACGCGCCAGGCGCATCTGCTCTTCCACCAGATAATAGTTGTCCAATAACCACTCACCGGCCGGATGCAGGCGCAAGCCATCGGCAGACATTTCGGCCAATCGCGCTGCGGCCGTGCCGAGCGAGCGCTCGTTGAATTTGAGTTGCGACAGCAGCAGCTCGCGGGTAGGCCCGGTATAGAGCACATGCGCCTGCGCCAGGCTGTGCCCCAGCGCCTCCATCTGCTCGTCGCCAAGCAAGGCCGCGCCTTCAGGCACGGCATTGCGCACCGACGGGTGCTGCAGGGTTGCTGCTGGCTGGGTAATCGACTGCCACCAGAGAGAAAACGCAGAAGCCTTCCGCTGTGGCGGCATCGAGACATGACCTGTGCAGCATAAGAGCCGCTAGAACCACGATCATGCGCGCCGGCATGGTGGCGCACGTGAAGGCCGCCCGCTTCATCGCGATGGTTTCTCCCTGGCACGCGCTAGTGGCAGCGGCGCTGGCTAGTTCTCCGCACAGGAGGCTCCATCTGCCGCACACATCACGCCATCGATCCAGGTGACATAGCGTGAGATGCGGACGTTATAGACCATTTGCCCATAGAAACCAGCCTCTAGCTCGTGTTCCGTAACTGCCGTGATCCAAGATCCCAGTCCAATGACTTGCCAGGCGCCCTGAGCTTGCACCACGAGCGGGCCGCCGCTGTCACCGCTTCCCAACACACCTTCGAGGGGCAGCCCCTGTGCAGGGGGATCGAAGCGATACCAGAGATAGCGGTCGTTCGCTCCAGTAATGGCGTTGTAGGCCCGCCTCAACGCGCCACGATGTGGAGAGCCGGGAATCTGCCCCTCGATGCCATTGCCGGTTGCCCCCTTTCCTCCAAACATGGCGACTTTTGTGACCTCATCGCCACCTCGATAAAGAGCGACCGGTACAACCTGCTCAACAGGCGCATCCAACTCGATCAAAGCAATGTCATCCGAACCTGCCAGAAAGGCATGAATTCTGGACGGATCGCCGGACTTTAACGCTTCTTGGCCCAATGCGTCGGGCATGCGCTTGTAGCCAGGATGGACGAAGACCCGAGCAACTTTGTAGGCATTCCCGTTGATGGCCACCTCCGCGTCCATGCCTTCCATGGGAGCTGCGTGTGCGGCGGTGAGGACCCACTTCCGCGCGATAAGGACGCCGTGCCCTTCGCCTGGCATGTCCGCCAGAGCTGGAAACGCGGATTGATCGATTCGATAATTTGAGTCGTCAACATCGGCACGAATGACAACGCCGTTCGCCCCGAATGAAAGGGTGAGCAAAGCAACAAACAGCCAGCGTTTCATGTGTCCGCACGTCCTTGTAGGTATTGATCTGAGCCCCATCTGCAATGTGCTTGCAGATCCCGGCGCAACATAGCTGAGCAGGCTCAAGACAGGGCACGCAATCTGACGAAACGCACTGGTGAGCGACGAAGTCCAGGAAACGATGTCTGAAGCCGGTAGCAGCCTTTGACTCCATCGCCAACCTTGAGATGCATGCATGCGCGGCAGCAAGTTCGAGTCGGCTGCCCGCTGAGGGGCGATAACTGACGCAGCCTCGATTCCCCGGTTGGCTCCGTCAGGTTGGTAAATCTTGCAGCGGGGAACGGTCCGTCGGAGGCGCCAATCTTGGCGAACCTCTTCTTCACGGCTTTCCGTCTGATTCTTCATCTGTACCGCCTCCTGCCATCCGACCTATTGACTACAGTTGTCGTCACACTTACGGTAGCGACAACTGTAGTCATGGAGATCGGCATGCGTGGCAAGACCATCGGGGACCAGGAGCTGGCCCTGCTGCAACACATCGAAGAACAACGGCAGGCCAGTGTCGGCGAAGTGGCGGCCGCGTTCGGTGAGCCGCGTGGGCTGGCGCGCTCGACCGTGCTGACCATGATGGAGCGCTTGCGCGCCAAGGGCTTCCTGCGCCGCGAGCAGGTAGACGGCATGTACCGCTACAGCGCCACCAGCGGGCAGGACGCGGTGGTGCGCTCGGCGGTGGGGCAGTTCGTGGAAAAGACCTTGCAGGGTTCGGTGTCGCCGTTCGTGGCGTGGATGTCGCAGCGCGCCGAGGTCAGCGACAGCGAGCTGGCCGAGCTCGAAGCCCTGGTCGCCAAGCTGCAGTCGCAGCGCAAGGAGGATTGAGCATGTCGCCGATGATCGAAGCCTTGCTCTGGAAACTGGGTGCCACCAGCGTGCAGACCGCCGTGCTGGCGTTGGCGGTGTGGGCGCTGTGCCGCAGCGTGCGGCGGCTGCCGGCCACCACGCAGACCTGGTTGTGGTGGCTGGTGGGAGTGCAGGCGGTGGTCGGCCTGCTGTGGAACGCGCCGCTGCAGTTGCCGGTGTTGCCCGCAGCCACGTCCACGCCTGCCTTGATTGCCGGCGACAGCCTGGCGCCGATGGTGATGGCCAATGCCAGCGCATCCGGCGCCAGCGCGGTCGCCAGTGCGGGCGCGGCAGACGTGCTGCAGGGTGCAAGCGGTCCGTCCTGGGCGCTGTGGCTGGCCGCGTTATGGGTTGCCGGCGTTGCAGTGATGGCGCTCGGCACAGTGCGCGCATACCGACGCAGCCGCGCCCTGGTACGCGCTGCCGCACCGTGCACCGATCGCGCCCTGGTCGCCGCACTGCGCATGGCCGCAGAAGCGCATGGCCTGTCGCAGCCGCCGGAAATACGTCTGTCGCAGCAGATCGCCTCGCCGCAGTTGATCGGGCCCTGGCGCCCGGTGTTGCTGCTGCCCGCCGCACGCCTGCCGCACATGGCCGACGACGATCTGGATATGGCGCTGACCCATGAACTGATCCATCTGCGCCGGCGCGATCTGTGGTGGGGCTTGTTGCCGTCGCTGGCCCAGCACCTGTTCTTCTTCCACCCGCTGGTGCATCTGGCCGCGCGCGAATACGCCACTGCCCGCGAGGCCGCCTGCGATGCCGCGGTGGTCGCAGGCCACCGTCATTGCCGCCACGACTATGGCCGGCTGTTGCTGCAACTGGGCGTGGCACCGCGCCCGCACGGCGGCGTGGCCAGCGCCTCACCGTCCTTCCTCAGCCTCAAACGGAGATTGCTCATGTTGCAGAACCCGACCTCGTTCCCGCGGTTTGGCGCGGCCCTGATCCTGGGCGCGGTGGCCATCACCGGCGTGCTGCCGCTGCGCCTGGTGGCCATGCCCGCCGCGCCGGCTGTTGCTGCCGCATCAGCGGCCGCACCGGCCAAATCAGCTGCCGGCGTGTCCAGCACAGCTGCACCGGCCACTGCGGCAGCAACCGCCGCACCGGCTGCAGCGGCGTCATCCACCAGCCAGACCTTCACCACCACCTCCACGCACGGCCAGATCAACCTGTCGCATGACCCCGACCGCGATGCCTACGTGCTGCTGCAGGGCAACGACAGCGTCATGAATGGCTCGGTGGACGATCTCAAGCATGTGCGTCGCCTGGCCGGCAAGGATGGTCAGCTGATGTGGTTCCGCAAGGATGGCAAGCAGTACGTCGTGCGCGATCCCGACACCTTCAAGCGCTTGAATGCGGCGTATGCGCCAGTCACCAAACTGGGCCAGGCGCAGGGCGCGCTGGGCGAGCGCCAGGGCGAGCTCGGCGAGCAGCAGGGCGAGTTGGGTGCGCAGATGGCCGAGCTGGGTGCACGGGCTGCCGACGCGGCCGCAAAGCACGTCAATGCATCCTTGCTCGACACCGATGCACTGACACAACAGGCCGCCGAGCGTGCGGCGCGGGAAGCAGAACGCGCAGTACGCCAGGCCGAACAGGCCATGCAGCGCAGCGGCGCCGACCAGCGGATGCAGGCGCTGGCCAGGCAGCAGGCGGCGCTCGCCACCGAGCAGGCAGACCTGTCTAGCCAGCAGGCCGCCGCCAGCGTCCGCGCCGACAAGGAAGCCCAGCGCATCATGCGCGAGGCGATCGCACAGGGGCTGGCCACACAGATCGAGGGCTGATCGCCGCAGGCCGCTGCTCGCCGGGACTGTGCAGCACGCGCAGACGGCGAGCAGCTGGCGCCCTCTCGGCCGGAGGCAGTGACTGGCGTCAAACCGGCTCGGCGCCGCACGCGCCGTGCAGGCACGCGCGGCGGGCGACACACAGCGCTGGTGACTCGGTGACGCCGCGACTCGCCGATACTGCGCAACAGGCGCAGACGGCGAGCAGACAATGACGTACCGGGTGGTGGTGTTGGGGGGCTTCGGGCATTTCGGCGCGCGCATCGTGCGGGCGCTGGCGGCGACGGCGCAACTGCAGGTGATCGCGGCCGGACGGCATCCCGGCGATGTGGCGGCCAGGTGGCCGGATGTCGCGCCCGGTCGCATCGCGTGCTGTCGCCTGGATATCGACGCAAGCGATTTTGCCGCGCAACTGGCGGCCACTGCCGCCGATGCGGTGGTGCATACCGCAGGCCCGTTCCAGGGCCAGGATTACGCCGTGGCGCACACTTGCCTGCAGGCCGGCATGCACTACATCGATCTGGCCGACGGCCGCGCGTTTGTCCGCGATTTTCCCGCGGCAGTGGATGCAGCGGCAAGGCAAGCGCAGCGTGTGGCCATCAGCGGCGCCAGCACCTTACCCGCGCTGTCGAGCGCGGTCATCGATGCCTTGCTCCCGCGTTTTTCCGCCTTGCATGACATCCGCATGGTGATCGCACCCGCGCAAGGCACACCGCTTGGCCTGGCCACCGTGCGTGCGGTGTTGTCGTACTGCGGCACGCCGTTCACATGGCTGCATGAGGGCCGCTGGCAAACGGTGGTGGGCTGGGCCAGACCCACGCGCGTGCAGTTCACCCAGCTCGCGCCCCGGCTTGCGTCGCCATGCGATGTGCCCGATCACGATCTGCTGCCACAGCGCTATCCAGGGGTGCAGAGCGTGCAGTTTCGCGCCGCGTTGGAGGTGCCGTTCCTGCAGCGCTGCCTGGCCGGTGTCGCCTGGATGCGTCAGCACGGCGTGCCGTTGCCGATGGCGCGCCTGGCCGAGGTGTTTGCACGTGCGGCACGCTGGTTTGACCGCTTCGGCACCGACCTCGGTGGCATGCGCGTGGAGCTGCGAGGCATGAGCCATCCCCAGGCTGGCGATCCCCGGCCGCTGCGACTGCAGTGGGACCTCACCGCTGCAATGCTGCACGGCCCGGAGATTCCCTGCTTCGCCGCAATCCTGCTGGTGCGCAAGCTTGCCGCAGGGCAGGCGTTACCGATCGGCGCGCATGCCTGCATGGGCTTGTTGACCCTGGCCGAATTCGAGCAGGAGTTCGCGGCGTGGCAGATGGTGACCGAGCTGTTGGAAGTGCCTGTGTGAGTGCGCTGGCGCCACGGCCGATGACGGCCTGTTGTCAGGGCGTCTCCAGCATCGGAATCACGTCACGGTCCTGCGCTTCCACTGCCACCAGGCGCTGCATCAGCAGCGACAAGGTCACCACGTCCTGGTGATTGTGCTCGGCCACGCGGCGCAGGTTGCGCGCGCTGCCGCCGCGCAGGTAGCTCAGCCAGGCGGCAGGCGCTTCGGAGCCGGGCAGGTCGTCTTCGCGCACCACGCGCAGCAGCTGCCGTTCGATGGTGGACAGCTTGCAGTTCTCCCAGGTGCCGCGATAACGGCGCCGGGTGGGGAACAGCAGGTCCACATGGTCCAGCGCAGAGATCGGGTCGCCGCGGCGCGCCAGGCGGTAGCGCGTCTTCAACAACGGCGCGTCGTAGCAGCGGCCGTTGTAGCTGGACAGCACCGTCTGCGGCGACAGCCAGCTGCGGAACAGATCCAGCATCGCGCTTTCGGCCGCCATCGTGGACATCATCAACTGGCGCACGCGCAGCCCGCTGCCCTGCGTAGCGTCGGTGTACCAATCGGCCACGCCGATCATGAAGGCGCGCGTGCCGGTGCCGCCGGCCAGGCCGGTGGTTTCGGTATCGAAGAACAGCAGGTCCATTGGGTCCACCGCGTCCTCGCGCTTGGCGAACGCCAGCGACAGCGCCTGGCGCGGGATCGCCTGCGGCAGGAAGGCTTCGATCAGGTGCAGGCCGGGCGCGATCTCGTTGCCGGGCAGATGCCGGTCGGTGGACGCCGCGCGTACCGGCGCGTGCGCCGAGACCGCGCGCTCGCGCAGGCCGATCATCTTGCGCAGGCCGGCGATATCGGTGCGGCGCTGCGGTGCCGGCAGTGATGTGGGCGCAGCCGGTGTCGCGCGCACAGCCGGCACGCGCGCTGCCGCATCGGCCGCCGCACCTGCCGGCTTGTGGCGCACATCGTGGTCCACCCAGGCAAACGCCGAGCTATCGCGCGCAGGCGCTGCAGCAACCGGTGCCTGCAGGGCGCGGCGCGTCATGGCCGGTGCGCTGGGCGGGGCACGCGGTGCACCGGCCGCCTCTGCGCTGCCGGGCTGCGCGCTTCGCACAGCCGCATCGCGCGGCAAAGCGCGTGACCCAGACGCAGCAGCACCCGGCGCAGGCTGGCGTTGCGCACGCGTGGGCATCACCGCATCGTCCTTGCGCGCCGTGGGTGTCAGCCCGCCGACCTGGCGGCGCAGCAGGCGCAAGCGTTCTGCGCTCACCCCAGGATCGCTGCCAGGCACCGGCGCTGCCGGCGCACGCATCGGCTGCGCCGCCGCAGGCATGTCACCTGCGGCACGCGTGTGCGCATCGCCCGGCACTGCATCCGCACCGACTGCATCACCCGAGGTGCGCGCCACCGCTGCCGCGCGCAGTGGGTGGGCATCGGCCTGCGCATCGGCCGCAGCGGAAACATCCGCACCATCCACTGCAGCGCCATCTGCAAGCGCCGCCGGCGCCGGCACATCGGCGTGTCCGGCCTGACGCCGCAACAAGCGCAACCGGTCCGCACTCACGCTCATGCAAGCACGTCCAGCGCCAGGTCGTCGTCCACCTGGGTGGCATGCCGCAACGGCGCATCCGCATCGAACAACAGCGCCAGCACCGTCAAGGCCAATGACTTGGGCGACTCGCCCTTGCCTTCCTCATGCGCGGCCAGCACCGGGCCCACGCAGGCCGGGCAGCCGGCGCTGCAGTCGCAACGCCGCACCAGCTCGTCGGCGCGCTGCAGCAGCTCGGCCTGGCGCAGCCACAGCGGCTCGCTCAGGCCCACCCCGCCGGGGAAGTTGTCGTACAGATATACCGTGGGCACGAAGGCCTGCTGCAATTCCACCGCGCCTTCTTCGCCCTCGTCCACGCCACGCAGCTGGCCGCGCCCGGTCTGGTCGGCCACCGCAAACCACGCGCCGTCGCCATTGCCCACCGCTTTTTGCAGGTCGCGCGCATCGGCCATCACCGCCACCGTAGCCACCACGTGCAGCGCATAGGCCGCACCCAGGAAACCATCCAGCGCATCCTGCTTGGACGCGAACGCCTTGCCCAGCGTGGCCTGCGGCAGCTGCCACCACACCGCAGTGGTGTGCAGTTCCTGGTCGGGCAGATTGACTGGCCCGTAGCCGATGTTCTCGTGCGTGTAATAGCGGATCTTCTTGTAGCCGGACACGCGCCGCACCACATGCACCTCGCCGTGATGCGAGTCGCCGCGCCCGGCCACGCCGCCGTCGAAGCGGTCCAGCACCTTCAGCTTGGTGTAGTCGATGCTGTCGGTGTAGTAGTCCACATGGGTGCGCGTGACATAGGCCTTGCGGCCTTCCCAGTCCAGCCGCTCCACCTGGTACGGCGTGCTCTGCACCATGTGGATGGCGCCTTCGTACAAGGTCAGCGCGGCGGCCGAATAATCCACCTCGGCGATGATCTGCTGCTTGCCATCGCTCTTGTCCACCACCACGAAGTTGCCGTCGGCCACCGAGCGCAGGCTCACCGCATTGGCCGGGTAGCTGTCGGCGATCCACTCCCAGCGGTCGCCTTCCTGGTGGATCACTTCGCTCTCGGCCAGCGCTTCCAGGAACACCAGCGGGTCGATCGGCCCGAACGGCTCGCTGGCAATGAACGGCAGCTCGAACGCCGCGCAGCGGATGTGATCGAACAGGATCAGCGGCTGGTCCGGCGCAATGCGCGCATGTTCGGGCGAGGCATCGGCAAAGAAATCCGGGTGCCGCACCACGTACTGGTCCAGCGGCTGCGAACTGGCCACCAGCACACCCAGCGCCGGTTGCTGGCGGCGCCCGGCGCGGCCGAAGCGCTGCCAGGTCGCCGCCACGCTGCCGGGGTAGCCATTGAGGATCACCACATCCAGCGCGCCGATATCCACGCCCAGCTCCAGCGCCGACGTGGACACGATGCCGTCGATATTGCCGGCGCGCATCGCGCGCTCCACCTCGCGCCGCTCGGTGGGCAGGTAGCCGCCGCGGTACGCACGGATGCGTGGCGGCTTGCGCGGGTCGTGGTCGAAGATGTCCTTCAGGTACTTGGTCAGCACTTCCACCATCAAGCGCGTCTGTGCGAACACCAGCGTCTTGAGTCCACTCTTGATCGCGATGCGCGCAATGCGGTTGCTCTGCGAGCGTGCCGATGCGCGCAGCCCCAGGTCGGCGTTGACCACCGGCGGGTTCCACAGCAGCACGTGCTTGTCGCCGGTGGGCGCGCCGGATTCGGTGATCGCATGCACCTGCTCTTCGATCAGGGCCTGCGCGTGCGCGTGCGGGTTGCCGATGGTGGCCGAGCACAGGATGAACTGCGGGTTGGCGCCATAGAACGCGCAGATGCGCTTGAGCCGGCGCAGCACATTGGTGACGTGGCTGCCGAATACGCCGCGGTAGGTATGGATCTCGTCGATCACCACATAGCGCAGGTTCTCGAAGAACTGCGCCCACTTGGTGTGATGCGGCAGGATCGCCTGGTGCAGCATGTCCGGGTTGCTCACCACGATGTCGCCATGCAGGCGGATCGCCTGGCGCGCATCGCCGGGCGTATCGCCGTCGAAGGTGAAGGCCTTCACCCCCAGCTCGCCGGCGCGGTTCAATTCCAGCAGCTCGGCCACCTGGTCCTGCGCCAGCGCCTTGGTCGGGAACAGGTACAGCGCCTTGGCCCCGGAGCGCATCGCCGCGCTCACCACCGGCAGCGTGTAGCACAGCGATTTGCCCGACGCGGTGGGCGTCACGATCGCCACATGGTCGCCGCGTTGGGTGGCCGCCCAGGCATCGGCCTGGTGGCTGTAGAGCTGGCTGATGCCACGCGCGCGCAAGGCGTCGGCCAGCGCGGCCGGCACGTCGGCGGGGATCGGCGCATAGCGGCCATCGCGCCCGGGCAGGGTAAAGCTGCCGGTGATGCGGTCGTGGTAGCGCCGTTCCAGGCGTTCGGTGAGCAGTGCGCCATCGCGGCTGGGCCGGCCATCGGTGGTGGCCAGCGCGCGTTCTGCGGTTTCGGTGCGGGGAGCGAGGGCAAACGGAGGCATACGGCGGCTCCCAAAGAGGGGCATGAGACAGGGGAGGTGTCTCAGAGTATGAGACCAGCGCCGAACCGGCGAGCCTGTGTCACTGAGCGGATTCAGCAAGACGGGTATTCTGTTGCCCCCACCGCGTCACCGTTGCCTTGCACGCTGTGGCTCCCCCATTTCGAAGAACCGCCGTGCCCGTTTCCCCCAGCCTCACCGCGCCGCACTACAAGACCCGTTCCGCCCGCCGTGCCGATGTGATCGTGCATGCCGCCGGCCTGTTCCTGGCCATCGTCGGCGGCGCCTGGATGGTCTGGCGCGCGCATGCCAACCAGACCATGCTGCTGGCCACCTGCGTCTACGCGCTGGGGCTGCTGGTGATGTTCGGCTGCTCGGCGGCGTACAACTTCGCCCCGCCGCAACGCCAGCCGATGCTGCGCAAGTTCGACCACGCCGGCATCTTCGTGATGATTGCCGGCTCCTACACCCCGTTCCTGCTGGTCGCCCTCGACGGCACCTGGCGCTGGGCGATGATCCTGGGCGTGTGGAGCGTGGCCTTGTTCGGCGTATTCGCCAAGCTGTTCCTGCCCGGCATCGCCAAGGGCTTCTGGGTGGTGATCTACCTGCTGCTGGGCTGGGCCGGCATCGTGGTGATCAAGCCGCTGCTCGCCGGCCTGGACAGCACCGTGCTGTGGCTGATCGCCGCCGGCGGCGCGTTCTACACCGTGGGTGTCACCTTCTACGTGCGCAAGTCGCTGGTCTACAACCGCGCCATCTGGCACGCCCACGTGCTGGGCGGCGCGCTCTCGCACTGGTGCGCAATCTGGTTGTGCCTGCAGCCGTTGGGCGGGGTGTAGCGCGCTGTCGATGTCGTCGAGCAGTCGCGTATGCCCATCGCTCGGTAGCATCGACGCGTCATGGATCTATTGATCGCCTGACTACGTCGGCTTCCAATCAGAGCGCGCAGGTACGAGGGCAAGGATCAGCACATCGTCGCCGTCGCGTGTGTAGATCAAGAGATATCTGCCGTCCTGGCAGGTGTACAAACGCGTTCCCGGCAGTGGCCCAGAGTGATAGGTGGCGGCACCATCCAGCGCGTCGCCCTCGGCTTCGATCTGGTCGTCCTGTTCACATGCGGCGAAATAAATCTGCGGGTCGGAGATTTCGATCGCACGCGCCAATGCTGAGGCGAGCAATGCGGTGCGCGCATCCAGCGCGCTCTGCTTCCAGGCCACGCTCACGCACGCGTGTCCTTTGCAGCCAGGGCTGCCTCAAGCGCCGCACGGTGTTGCGTCTTGAGCGTCTCCATCTGCTGCTTCGCCTGCGCGCTGGAGAGTGCGGGGCGGGGGTCGGCCAGGGCATGCTCGGTCTGGGTGCGTAGCGACACCGCATAGCGTGCATCCAACTCCTTGACCTTCATCGCCTCGGAGCGGTCAGGCCGGCGCTTCGCATTGCCGCCCTCGGCGTCCCACTGCGCAGCGTCCACGTGAAGCACGTCCAATGGCATGCCCATCTCGCGCAAGACCTTTAACGCACTTTCGAAGCTGCCAAACCGGCGAGGCGCATTCGCCTTGGTGGCCAGCACACGGGTCTGGTCATGGGTCTGCAATTGCACGGTCCAGGCACCGGCTTCCCCGATGACCGACGCGTGCCTGACCGCACTGGCGTCGACCAGAGCACGTGCGGTCGCCAGCTTGACCAGATTCGTCATGGCGTTATCCAGTTAAAGATTAGGTGGTAGCCACTTTATCATTGATCTGGCGCGCCAGCTAACGGTTGTCAGTCAGGCTCACGCCCTACAGCTTGGTCTTCAATACCGCCTCGAAGGCCGCATCCGGCGCGATGCTGTCGGAGAGCACGACCACCGAATGCAACGTGCCCTTTGACTGCACGTTGTATTCAAAGCCCACCGGCTTGCCGCCGCGGCTGAACAGCTCGATCTCGCTGTACTCACCGAGCCGGCCTTCATAACTCTCGCGCTCCAGCCCGTGCTCCTTGGCAAAGGTGCCGGCGGCGCTGCGTGCGCCCTCCCACACCGCGTCCTCGTAGCTCATCGGCTGCAGCAGGCTGATCATGTGGGTGGCGCAGGCGTTGGTGCTGGTCACGCCATAGCCATCGACCTCGCCCAGCAACGGGATCTTGCGGACGTCGCGTTTGGGCGTGGCGGTGACGGTGCAGCCAAGCTGCTGCAGCTCGGCAAGGGTGAAGTGCTCGGACTCTGGGCGCGGCGCGCTGGGGGTGGCCGTGCCACCGTTGCAGGCGGACAGCAGGCCCAGACAGGCGAGCGGCAGGAAGCGGCGTAGGGAAACGTGCGACAACGGTGACGTCCTTGTAGTGAATGGAAAAGCGGTACGGCTTGCCTCGACGCCGACGTGCAAGCAGGACGCCAACGCGTCACGCAATCGCCCAGGTCGAGGCAGCCAGGGCGCGCGAGGGTAGCGCGCCAGGCGTCAACGCATGCTGAGAGCCATCCACCACGCCACCGCGCTCATTCCGGCATCACCATGCGGATCGCGCGTGTGCCGATCTCTGCACCGGTGACTGCGTCGATGGCGACCGGCTGCAGCTCGGTGCCGGTTTCCGCATCCAGAAAACGCAGCAGCTTGCCCTCGCCACGGTGTTTGCTGCCCCACGCACCGATCATGAACAGCACCGGCAGGTAATCGCGCCCTGCCTGGGTCAGCACGTACTCCTCGCGCGGCGGGCGGGTGGAGTACAGGCGCTTTTCCAGCAGCCGCTCCTCGGTCAGCGTCGCCAGCCGCTTGGTCAGCATGGTCGGGGCAATCCCCAGGCTCTGCCGGAACTGATCGAAGCGGGTCAGCCCGGAATTGGCGTCACGCAGGATCAGCATCGTCCACGCATCGCCCAGGAAGGTCAGGCTGCGCGCGATCGGGCACAGGCTGTCCGACGCATTTTTTGAGTTCATATCATTTCCGTATTGACTCACTATCAAATCGATACTAGCATGCGGCGCATGGGCAGTCCAACCGCGCGTTCCAGGCAGGTGACGGGCGCCCAGGCCGCGGCGGCAACCGCGGCGGCAGTCCGCATCAACGCACACCGCAATGCAGGTCAGCGTCAGGCACCGCGCAGCTGCACGCCGATGGCTGGCGATGTTTCTCCACCTTCCCTAAACCGCATTCCTTCAGAGACACCACGATGAAAAAGACAGTGCTGATCACCGGCGCATCCTCAGGGTTTGGCCTGTTGCTGGCCACCAACCTGCACAAGCAAGGCTTCAACGTCATCGGCACCAGCCGCGAGCCGGAAAAGCACCAGGCCAAGCTGCCGTTCAAGCTGCTGCGCCTGGACATCGACGATGACGCCTCGATCCAGTCGTTTGCCACAACGCTGTTCCAATCGGTCGACCGCCTGGATGTGCTGGTCAACAACGCCGGTTACATGGTCACCGGTATCGCTGAAGAAACCGCCATCGACGTGGGCCGCCAGCAGTTCGAAACCAACTTCTGGGGCACGGTCAAAACCACCAATGCGCTGCTGCCGTACTTCCGCAAGCAGCGGAGCGGGCAGATCATCACCGTCAGCTCCATCGTGGCGCTGATCGGGCCGCCGAACCTGTCGTATTACGCGGCCTCCAAACATGCGGTGCAGGGGTATTTCAAATCGCTGCGGTTCGAACTTGCCCAGTTCAATATCAAGGTCAACATGGTGGAGCCGGTCTGGTTCAAGACCAATCTGGGCCACAACGCAGTGCCTGCCGCCGGCAACACCATTGCCGACTACAACGCTTACCGCACGCAGGCCAACGCGGCGACCCAGAAGGGAATCGACACCGCAGAAGCACCGGATGCCGTGGTGGACACCATCCAGAAGCTGATCCAGGCCAAGGATCCCAAGTTCAGCAACCCGGTCGGAAAGATGACCGGCATGATCCTGTTCCTGCAGAGTTACCTGCCAAAGATGTTTGAAGGCGCGATTTTCAAAAGCATCAAAACAGCCTGAGTGCTGTGCGTTACATGCAGCGCCGATCCAGCTGCTGATTCAATCAAGTAAACCGCGCAAAACCCCGTGTTATCACCCGATCAACGGCTTTGCTAAAGCCGTGACGCATCCCCTTTGCCACGAGTACACGAGAATGAAAGCGTATTTCTGCAAATTCATCCCGCCGCGCGCGGACTTTCTGGCCACCATGTCGGATCAGGAAAAAGCCCTGATGCAGCAGCATGCCGCGTTTCTCGACCAGCGCCTGGCCGAGGGCGTGCTACTGGCGCATGGCCCGGTCATCGATGAAACCGGTGGCTTTGGTCTATCGCTGTATCAGATTGCCGACGACCAGGACATTGCCGCCATCACCGCACAAGACCCGATCATCAAACACGGCGTCGGGCAGTATGCGCATTACCCCATGCTGCATTTGAAGGCGCGCGGATAAAACGCCGCGCTGCATATGGCACGCTCAAATCGTCATCGCAGCCGCACGTTGCGGTGGCGAGAGCGCGCCGCGCATGCAGCAAGCCATGGCGGCCGCAGGCGTGCTGCGCTCAGGCCACGCTGTCAGTTGCCGGTCTTTCGAACAGGCGGGCGAACGCTCTCACCGCACCGGCACCCGCGCGCTGGCGCCCAAACCCTGCGTGGGAAACGCTGCGGCCACCGGCGCACGCCGCTGTACCCACATGTCACCCATCATCCGGTCCAGCCCGCGGTCCAGGCCGGTGACCAGCCCCGCACCCGGGGTAAAGGTCAGTTCGCCGAAATAGACCTGCCCGTGCTGGATATACCAGTCCACCCGCACGTAATCGAAGTCGCTTGCCAGCAGCTTGCTCAGCTCCAGCGCCTGTTCCAGCAGCGCCGGCGCGCAGGGCGGTGCGCGCCCGTCGTCGCGGATGCGGTGAAAGGCCTCGTGCAGGTTGCCCACAAAGAAGGTCATGCCCAACTTCGGCGTGTCGAAGCGCCCGTAGATCACCTGCAGCACGTACTGAAAACTGCCGTCCACCTGCCGGAACATGTGGAACTTGTAGTCCACCGGCACCTGCTGTGCATCGCCGATGTACTGCTCCACCAGGATGCGCGGCGGAATATCGCGGTAATGGATCTCGCGCACCTTGTCGGAGAAGTCGGTGCGCAGCCATTGGCCGCAGCGCTCGATGATGCGGCGCTTCTGCTGCGCATCGGGCTCATCGCGCACCACCTCCACCATCGCCGCACCATGGTTGGCCTTGATCACGGTCTGCCGCCACTGCGGCAGGCGCAGCAGCTCCTGCGGATCGGTGCTGTCCAGCAGCAGCGGGATCAGGTGCGCCTCGCCGATCCTGGCCGCCACATACGGGCGCACCGCAAACTTGTCCGCCAGCCGCCGGTACAGCGGGTAATCGCCGTGCACGCACTTGCGGTAGAGGATCTTCTCGTTGAAGCACTTGGGCGCGTACAGATCCGGCAGCCGGCCGAAGGTGTGCAGGTAGTACAGCCGGTCCTGGTGCCGCCAGGGCAAGGTGCGCAGCAGGCCGCGCGCACCCTTGCGCAGCAGGCGCTTGAGGCCGGCCACGTCGGTGCCCGTGGGCGTGGCGCGGCCGTCGCCCGGAGACGTCGTCAACGCCGGCAGTAGCGCAGCCCACGGCTGACCTGCCCCACCGTGCGCGCCCAGCGGCTGCGCCTGCAGCCCCATCCCGTTGTCGGCCATCGCCAGATCCCTCGTCCGTAGTGAAGTGAGACTTGCATCACATTTGAGTGTGATGTGTGTCACGGTATACGGAAAGACGCAGACCAGGGTTGCGAATCGTCTCAAGCGACCCGATTGCGCAAAGATCGCGCCGCTTTGGGCATAAAGACTGGCGCCCGGGCCTGCGCTAGCGCCCGCTTTTGTGCGCCGCGCAAACCTGCGCAGGCCAGGGCCTGCGACCGGCTGCCTGGCGCGTGCGGCACCAGCAACCGGCACAACGCCGCGCCGGGTGCGCAAACCCGGGCTGCGGGGCAGGCGCGCAATGGCGCACGCATGCGCCGCCACCTGGGCGGCAGTGCGTGGGAGCAAATGCCGGCGCGGCCGGCAAGGGGAGGCAGTCGCATCGCAGGCCGGCATCGCGCAACATCACGCACCGGCACTGCAGCCCGCAACGGATGGCCCATGCACGTCACCAAACTCACGCCCCTGGCAACGCTGTGCCTTGCGCTTGCCGCCTGCGGCAAAACAGACCAAGCCGCGCAAACCGATAAGGCGCCCACATCGGCGCAGGCAGCAGCCAGCCCCGCCACCGCAGATGGCAACGCCGCCGCACTGCCGCCCGCCCAGGCGGCCAACAGCAGGCCGCCCGCTGTAAGCCAGCAGGCAAGGCGCTATCTCTGCCCGCAAGGCCCCAACGCCTGCCCGGCCGGTGGGCCATTGATCGCCAACTCCGATGCAGAGGCGCAGTGGCTGCTGCGCCACGGCTACCCGACGGAGCACGAACTGGCCCGCTTGGAAACCCTGATGCTGGACCAGCTCAAGGCCGAGTCGCAGGCAGGCAACCAGGCCGCAACGGTGATCTACGGCAAAAAGACCGCACTGGCGGGCCGTTTTTATCAGGGCATCGGCATCCTGCGGCGGGCCGCGGTGGCGGGGAACCTGTATGCGTACTACGGGCTGTCGGACGTGTACGTCAGTGACACCGCAAACAAGAACCTGGTCGATAGCCTGGCCTACCTGCGCCTGGCTTATCTGCTGGGCGATGCAAAAGCCTCGGCCGTCATCGCATCGCGTGGTCTGAGCAGTGTTGAAAACGTCGTTGCCGACGAGCGCGCCGCCTCACTGCACAAGACGTTTTCCAAGTATCAGCGCCCCTCGCCACGGCCGCTGGAAGAACGCCGGGCGATCAGCCTCCCACATTCAGTTGCGGAATCTTGGCAAACGCCTCGGCAATAAAATCCATGAACACGATCGCCCGCTTCGGCACCAGCCGGTTGGCCGCATACAGGATGTGCATGGGCACCGCAGGTGCAGAGAATGCGCCCAGCACGATCTGCAGCTGCCCGGCCTTGAGCCCCTGCTCGAACAACCACTCCGGCCCCTGCCCGATGCCCAGGCCCGCACTCACCGACTCGCGCGCGGCCTCCGGCGAATTGACCCGGATCCGGCCGGATACCGGCACCTCCACATCCTTGAAACGCCACATCGCCCCGGAGGCCAGCAGGGTGTACAGCACGCAATCGTGCTGGCGCAGGTCCTCGGGCACGCGGGGCACGCCGCGCTCGGCAAGATACGCATTGCTTGCCACGCACACGCGCTTGAACGTGCCGATCCGCCGTGCGCGCAGCGCGCTGTTTTCCAGGTGGCCGATGCGGATGGCGAGCTCCGCGCCCTCGTCGAGCAGATTGACGAAGCGGTCGTTGATCTGCAGGTCCAGCTCCAGGCCCGGAAAGCGCCGCAAAAACTCCGGCACCAGCGGCATCACATAGTGATGCGACAGCGCCGTGGGGCAGGCCACCCGCAGCAAGCCTGACGGTTGCACGTTGTCGTGCAGCGCCATCTCCGATTCACCCACCGCATCCAGGATGCGGCGCACCTCGGCGTAGTAGCGCTCGCCCTCCGGCGTCAGCACCAGCTTGCGGGTGGAGCGGTTGAGCAGCCGGGTGTGCAGGTGCTCTTCCAACGCCGCCACGTGGCGGCTGACATTGGGCTGGCCCAGGCCCAGGTCGCGCCCGGCCGCAGAAAAGCTGCCGGTTTCCACCGCACGCGCAAAGCAGGTCATCAGCAGAAACCGGTCCATCGCCCGTCCTCATTCATGCGCAGATCGCATGAATGGTATGTGCCGACGTGGTCTTCCGCCACATTCGGCATGGGCGCAAGCTGCACCGCATCGAAGGCCGGCCACATGCGGCGGGCCTGCCAACTCCCAGGAGCACCCCATGTCCCGCCTAGCAGGCAAACGCACCCTCATCACCGGCGGCACCAGCGGTATTGGTCTGGAGACCGCCCGCCAGTTCCTCGCCGAAGGCGCCCGCGTCATCGTCACCGGTAACAACCCCGAGTCCATCGCCAATGCCAAGGCCGCGCTGGGTGCCGAGGTGCTGGTGCTGCGGGCCGATTCAGCCAGCGTTGCCGCGCAGCAGCAGCTGGCGCAGGCGGTGCAGGCGCATTACGGCCAGCTCGACATCGCCTTCCTCAATGCGGGCGTGTCGGTGTGGGCACCGATCGAAGACTGGACCGAGCAGGCCTTCGACGCCTCCTTCGCCATCAACGTCAAAGGCCCGTACTTCCTCATGCAGGCGCTGCTGCCGGTGTTCGCCAACCCCGCCGCGGTGGTGCTCAACACCTCCATCAATGCGCATGTGGGCGCGGCCCGCTCATCGGTGTATGCGGCCACCAAGGCGGCGTTCCTGAGCATGGCCAAGACCCTGTCCAGCGAACTGCTGGCGCGCGGCATCCGCCTCAACGCGGTCAGCCCCGGCCCGGTGGAAACCCCGCTGTACGACAAGCTCGGCATCCCCGACGCGTACCGCGACCAGGTCAACCAGGACATCGCCGCCACCATCCCGTTCGGCCGCTTCGGCACCCCGGACGAAGTGTCCAAGGCCGTGCTGTACCTGGCCTCGGACGAATCCCGCTGGACGGTGGGCTCGGAACTCATCGTCGACGGCGGCCGCACGCTCAACGGCTGAGTGTTTCGAAGGCAGTAGCAGGCGAACGGCCACGCCCACACCCTTCAAGCGCGACACCGAGCGCTGCAGTGTGCGTCCACGTTGCGGCGCAAGTGCAGCGACTCAATAATGCGCACGCCCTCTTCAGCGGATAACACGTGCGCGCTTTATTCGTCTATGCCGCTGCCCCCGCGATCCTGCTGGCGCCGGTGGCAACCGCCCACGCAGCCCCTGCCGCTGAGTTATGCGGGGTCTTGCGCGCCTTTGTCGGTGCAGTACAGCCGGGCCAGGTGCGTAGTTTTGCGTTCCACACCTCGTGGGGAACCAACTTCAAGCATGCGCAAGAGCAGGCGCTTTCCGCCAAACGGTGTGAGCACGGTGGCGACCCGGCCGCGCAGGCGGTTTGTGCCTACCTGATGCAGCATGGGCAAACAGAGCTTGCAGACGCCACGGTAATGGACTCGGTGGCCTGCCTATCGAGCGGCACCACATTTGACAGCAGCCTGAGACTGCACCACGCCGAGCTGTCCTTTCGTCATGAGGCCATCAACGCAGGCGCGACGGTCACAGTCACCTTTGGCGAAGAGACGGAACAGGGCGGCAGGGTGTTTCGATTTCAGGCAGAAGGCGACTAGGCGCCGCCCTACATTTGCTCAGAGGCGCAACGCGCGTCGAAGTACCAAGCAACCGCTCACTAGCCGCGCGTGCGGTTGCGTCATGCGGCTATGGAAGGTCCGCATCCGGGCACGTGCTACCGGCGCAACACGCCGGCCTGACGCGTCAATGAATCCGCAACGCCGCAACCTTGCCGCCCACCAGCTGGAACACATGCTCCAGCTGCAGCGGGCTCTGCGGGAAATCGCCGGACACCTGCGCGGTGACACTCACCTGCTCGCCCTGGGTGTGCACGCCAACCGGCACCGCACGATACGGCGTGGTGGCCTGCGTCTGTGCCAGCCAGGCCGCAATGGCGGCAGCGCCACGGTGCTGGCGGTGCTCGTCGTGTACCACTGCATCGTCGGCCAGGTGCGGCAGCAGCTCAGTGGCATCGCCAGCGTTGCTGGCGGTAAAAAAACAGGCAATGGCGGCGGGCAGGGCAAGCGACATGGTGGCGGTGTCCGGTGGAAACGGTATGCCATGATCAGCAGCGGCATCACCTGCCGCAAGAACGCACGCAAAGGTAAGTCACGCACCCATGGGAAAGCCGCACACCCCGGACACCGCCGCGTGCGATGTCGAAGCCCTGCTTAAACTCATCGAAGGCCGCTGGAAACTGCTGCTGCTGTTCCACCTGTTCGACGGCAAGGTGCAGCGCTACTCGGACCTGGAGCGGCTGATTCCCGCCATCTCGCAAAAGATGCTGGCCCAACAGCTGCGCCAGCTAGAACGCGACGGCCTGGTGCTGCGCACCGTCTACGCGCAGGTGCCGCCGCAGGTGGATTACCGCCTCACGCCCTGGGGCCAGGCCCTGTGCCCTGCGCTGGATGCAATACTCACCTGGGGCCAGGCGCGGAAGCCGTTGCCCGACACGTCGTCGCAGTAAACGCTTGGCGCACTGCTGTGCACGCTGGCCTTAAAACATCAGGCACTAGCGCCACGCATGTCGCCAGATAACTTGCCCAGATAACACACCGGCGGTCTTGCAGTATCTGCCGTCTCGCGCGCTGCAACCAGACTTGTGCCGCCAACATAATCGGCCTAGTTTCGTCTCGCCACCACTGGGGTGGCGAGGAGGTCACACGCATGGCGACCAACTAGAAAACCGGCCCCAAAGCGGCCAAGGCCGCAAGCAAGGTCTTGCGTAGCGGCAGCACCGGCAAGGATTCAAAAACAGCGGCCGCGTCCGCTTTGAGTCAAACGCCGGACAAGAACGGCAAAAAGAAATAAGCGAGCGCTGCAGTAAATGAGTAGGGACGTTCGCACAAAGGCGAGCGTCTCTAGTCATGCAATTTAGTGCGTGCAATCACAGCGGATGACACCTCTGATACAAAATGTCGGGTACCTGCTGACAAAACTGCTACACAACGGTAGTGTGCAGGTTGGAACGGGGGTTTCATGCATGGGATGCAAACGGGGAAGTACCGAATTTACGGCTTTGCGGTCAGTGGCATGGTCGCTTGGGCTCGCTGCGGGGGTTGGCGATTTTTTCGCCATACGTACCGGCGTGCCGTGGCTGCTATCGCATCAGAGCAGCCTAATCGCCCGAGGTTTCAATCAAGGCATCAGTGCAGCGCTCGCACCCATTGCATGGATATTGCTGGGCATGTGCTGGCTTGCAGTGTTCGCATCATTTATCGGTAGCTACAAGGCTCGCAAGTTACTTAACACCCGCGCTACGTCGGAGAGTCTGGCCGCAAACGGCTCGCGCCAGTTCGAATTGCTGGTGGGAGAAAGCTTTTGCCAAGGTTATGCCGTGGAAGAACCCTGCCTGAGCGGCACCGATAGCAGCATTGACCTGACTTTGCGTAAAGACGTCCACCACATCGTAGTGCAATGCAAACAATGGAAACATCAGCAAATGGGTGTCAGTGTGGCGATTGAGACCTATTGGTTGCTAACGCACTACAACGCCGATGCCACGCAAACCATTTGGGTTGGCATTTAAAAGACGCTGAGCGGTTTCCGCATCGAAGGAAAAATTCATGAGCGATGTTTTGCCAGGGTTGGAAGAACAGCCAAGCGCGAAAGACGGAATTGAGCTTGCATATAAAGAGCATCAGGATCTCCTTATCTTTGCTCTAACTGGTAGAACGGGCAGTGGTTGCACTACCGCCGCTGACTTGCTATCAAAAAATTTTAATGAGAATTTATCTGCTCATTTCAAGACAAGCGGGCCTGATGCGAGAAAACAGGAAATAATTACCAATTATGTTTCCCAAAACTGGGAGCCATTTTCAAAAATAACTGTTTCATCGCTGCTCCTAACCTTTCTGGCGGGACAGGATGGCGACGCCCCAAAGTCCGAGTGTGAAACAAATGCAGATGAATCCACTTTCTTCAAAAAACTTAGCAATATCAGCAATATTTTATTGAAAGTAAAAAATGATGCAAAAGATCTTTTATTAGCACTTGACGAACCTAGTCCGATTTTCTATTCAAAAGACTGGGCTTCCTCGGCACAGATAAAACAGCAATTGACGCAGCTGCTACCCGAGTTGCTAATACAAGTGAAAACGGCACTAGGGGAGCAATACAACTCTTTTCTCCAAGAAGTGGGCGATAACCTCCGTAAATCGGGAAATGCATACAAAAAAGAAATAAACTCCGAAATGTTGTTCGCGCTTCCACACCGAATTACTCGCGCAATTGAGTGTATACGCGAAGTAGATAAAAAGTTCAGTCGTAAAACACGAATAGTGATTGACGCAATTCGTAACCCTCTGGAGTTGGTCTATATCAAAGACAGGTACTCGCCTCTATACGTAGTTGCAGTAACTGCCGATGAGGCTGAGCGGCAAAGGAGGCTCTTGTCAAATAATTACACGGCATCTTCCATTGCCGCAATAGATGAAAGAGAGCACCCGGTAAAGCACAATCCATATGCTAGTTATGAGTCTCTTATAACGCAAGATATACAAAGTTGTCTGCAGAAATCGGACATTTTTATAAGCAACCCTGGTGATTTACGACGGTCTGATAATGCAGAAAGCTATGAAAAGGGAAATCTCTACGGCCAGCTCCTGAGGTATTACGCGCTAGCACTGCGCCCAGGACTCGTTACGCCCACGAAAGATGAGAGGTGTATGCAGGTTGCATTTATCGCTAAAGCAAACAGTGGATGTATCTCTCGGCAAGTCGGGGCTGCCATAACGGACGAAAACTTTGCCGTAAAAGCTATAGGCTGGAACGATGTGCCGCGTGGACAAGTGCCATGTTCGCTAAGAAATGTGGACGATCTTATTCTTGCTAAAGATGAAGAGGCATATAGCGACTATGAGCGCAGCGAAGGCCTGCTTCGCTCTCATATAGTCGAGAAACATAAAGAGCGAGAAGTCTTGGAGACAAAAGGAATACCATGTTCCTATTGTTTCAAAGATGCGGCTAATCAGTCGATCTTTAAAAAAGACGGACGAAATGGCACTAATCAGGTTCATACTAGATCTTTGCATGCTGAGGAAAATGCGTTTCTTCAACTAACTCATGGTGGCCCATCTGTTAAAGGAGGGAGTCTGTTTACCACGGCCAGTCCTTGTGAGCTATGCTCGAAAAAAGCCTATCAACTCGGAGTTAGTGAAATTATTTACATTGACCCGTATCCAGGAATATCAATCCCTCACATAATATCTACTGGAAAGTTTAGTGCTAGGCCGGGACTCAGGTTGTTCAGTGGAGCTGTTGGGAAGGCATACCACAGGTTGTACGAACCAATGATTCCAATAAAAGACGAAATAGCTGCATGGCTAGGCTTGTAGATATCGAGAACCAATATGCTTAATTTTGGTAAACTTTTGTAGTGGAAGCTGCTACTACGTTTGGTGAATTTCAGCATGTACGATTAACAAAATCACCGTTTTTCAAAATCCTAACGAGTAAGCGAGCTCATCAAATTTGGTCAAGATTTTTGTTGAAATTTTAGTTCTAAAGCGCTAAAATCAAAGCTAGCCTGAGCGAACCGCTCAGCCGTATCAGCAGGTTTTCAAAATCCAGTTAGCATTGCTCGCCTGAGCGCATCAAAGCACTGCTTTGAGCATTTCGGAGGCTTCAGTCTCCCGCCCTCCTTTCCGGAGAAGCGCGTGTTATCAGGTCCAGGGTTGATGAGGTGGTTGAAGCTAACTGGCAATCTGCTAAAAGCGGCACCTTGTCAACAGCCCTTTAGCATGTGGTGGACTGGACCTGAGTTCCACGAATGGAATCAAGAAAATTATCTTCAGTTAATGGTACGGCCGGCCCGATAACGCGAATTCGGGACTTGGCGAGAATCTTGGATGTTCCCATCTCTGATTTTAGAGCTGCCTTGTTGCTTTCAGAAGAAGAGCGTTTTCGGCTCTTGCCTGATAAGAAAAAAGCAGATGGCACTGATAGGATTGTTTACAATCCCGATCCATTGATCAGAAAAATTCAGAGAAGGTTTTTAACAAGAATTCTTAGTAGGCCTAGTGCGGTAAAATGGCCAGAGTTTTTGTTTGGATCTATTCCAAATCATTCATTCAATGGTATTGATGTCTCCCGTGATTATGTTGCATGCGCCGCGAGGCATTGCGGTTCAAAAAGTCTTTTGAAACTCGATATTAAGTCTTTTTTTGAGAATGTTCATTCAGATTTAGTTCTCGAAATATTCCGTGGGGTTTTCTCCTATGGAGACTTAGTAAGCCGTGTTCTGACCCGAATTTGCACTCACAAGGGTGGATTGCCGCAAGGCGGCATAGTTTCTAGTTATCTTGCTATGCTTTGCCTACATGATGTCGAAGCTAGAGTAGTAGAGCGTCTTAGACAAAAAAGACTCACTTACACTCGTTATGTTGATGATATAACTGTGTCAAGTAAATCTTCTAATCAGGATTTCGATTTCTCGAAACGGATTATCGAGGAAATGCTCCTATCTAAGAACCTTCCGCTCAACTATAAAAAAGTGCTAGTCAGCAGAGTGTCAACTACGGCATTGACCGTTCACGGATTACGTGTCGGGTTCAAAGAGCCGAGGCTTCCTGCAGACGAGGTAAAACGAATTCGAGCATCTGTGAAATATCTGGAAATACTGTACGTGGACGGTGATTACAAATATACGTCTTCATACCGAAAAAACTTCAATAAATGTATGGGGCGAGTCAACAAACTTAAAAGAGTTGGCCACAGCCAGCACGGTCAATTGAAATCACGAATAATTCGTCTAATGCCAAAAGCTTCGAGGTCTGATCTGGCCAGAGTATTTAAGATATCAAAGCGGTTGCAAAGCGATTATTTAGAGAAAAAAGATACGTTTGGTTTTTACAAGAGGTTTCACATCTTGGCAGAGCGACTTAATCTTGTCGCCAGAACTCATCCAGGTATAGCGCGTTTAATAAGACGGAGGCTTCGTGAAATTAAGCCGACTTTTGAATAAATTAAAGATAACGACCGGGGTGCAGAACTTTGTTCGTAATTCAGGTCTTTCAGCATTGCTTGGTTTAATTGCTTTAATTTTTATCGTCGGATGTATTATTTTTACGTTCTCATACTTCGCAACTGCTCGCGAATCAGCTGCCTTTGACAAGGCGATTTGCCTGAGTTCTGCTTGCTTAGGTGAATTCACAAAAACATTCAAAAATACTCTTCGGCTGGCGGGGTTGTTCGCTGCTTGCATCACCTGGGTATTAACAATTGGTGGCGTATTGATAGCGTTGCTTAACTATTTAAATAGTAGTGCTTCAACCGCTCTTGGAAATCATGTGTCTCATAGCAAAATATTTTATGAATACTTGAGTTGGGAGATCGCAAAGCGTCCCAAAATAAATGCCCAAAGCATCGATATTTTTGGCATCTATGCAATGATTTTCCATCGATCAAGATATGGCGAAATGACCATATCAAATGACTACATAAAAAACGTAAAGGTTGTTGTAGAGTGTTTGAGAGAATCTAATAAAAGTTATGTTAGTAGCAAGGGAGAGGGATTTCGATTTTCTGACCACCAATCTAGATTCATTGCGGCGTCTGGACGCTTAGGAATAACTGTCGCTGCCATGCCTAGAATTGACTTCTTTGAAGTGGAGGGGGAAATATTGTCATTATTAAAATCGATTAATATCGTATTCTGTCAGGTTGGCAGTATTGACGAATTTCCTGAGAGGGTTTATAGGTAAAAGTAAAATTTTATCTAACCCAGCACGGCGAATTTTTACGTGATGAAAATTTACTCGCAGCGTATTACTTACTATAGGGGGGGTAATTGCAGTGCCGAGGCTCAATCTCAAATTCTTCGTTGCGCTGCGCGTCCGTTGAGTTATTTTTGTAACCGATGCATCGCAAGCAAACTTTACTTGTCAGTATCAACAATATCAGCATCAGCTCATGTTATCCAATCGGCTTGTTGTCCTTCCCTACCCACAGTGCGGCGCTTTTAGAAGCCGCATTAAATAGCTTTCAAATAATAATATCGCGGTCGCCTGCCTTACAGTTGACAAGCTTCCTGACACGTAGCAATCTCTCCTCAAGGAGCGTAGAAACTCCTCAGACAGCGGTACCCACCTCCGAAAGACCGGTGGGTTTTTTGTGCCTGCATTTTTTGTGCAGACACAACCGACGCGATGCCTGCGTCGGGAGGGCGGCTAATACAACACCCTTCGGGGGAATACGCCCGCCGTCTGTCTGCGGTTTCTAACCTCCCGACATCCCGTCGCCGCCCGGCGGCGGGGCCTGTTCGTCAAGGAGGGCTTTGCCATGCGTCGGTCCACGTCCAGTCCCAAGCCATCGCGCAAGCGCGCCACGGTACCACCGCCTACCGAAGTCGTCTGGCGTTCGCTGGATCCCTCGATCCAGCCGCGGCGCTACCTCGAGCGCACGCCCGTCCCCGAACCTCGCGCCGAACCCCGCACACCACGGCGGCCCGGCCGCCCACGTGCGCCGCAGCAGTGCACCGTCGGCTATGGGTACTATCCCGACAGTCACCAGCGCATTCCCACCCTGCGCCTGCGCGGCCGCTGGCTGGAACAATTGGGCTTTGCCATCGGCAGCAAGCTGCACATCCGCCAGCGCGATGGCGAGTTGGTCATCAGCGTTGTAGACCCTCGCTGATCACGCCGCAGCGCATATGCGCACCGCATGTGCCCGGCCCGTTGCTGGAGACGTCGCATGATGAGTGAGGGCATGACCGGCGCGTCGCGTGCAGACCGCCACGGTGTCATCGGCCAGGCGGTCGCGGCACGCGCGCACGCCGCAAGTGGGGTGACGGTTGATCGATACGGCAGCCGCCCCTGGCGCCACCGCAGCGCCTACGCCGTGCGCGAGCTGCCGGCTCGCGCGCCCGTGGTGGGCACCTACGCGCTCGGCCGCGTCACCACGCGCTGGCAGGTGCGCGAGGAGCGCGCGCCAGCCAGGGAGCGCTTCGACCAGGCCGTGGTGCAGCTGCAGGCGGAGCTGCTCACCTACATGCGGCGGCGCCTGCGCGACCCGCACACCGCCGCCGACCTCGCCCAGGAAGCGCTGCTGCGCCTGCTGGGCTACCGCGACACGCCAGACATCCACAGCTACAAGCTGCTGCTGTACCGCATTGCCCACAACGTGGTGCTGGAGCATTGGCGCACGCGCCACCGCAGGCACGCCTCCCGCCATGTGCCGCTGGAGGGCAGCGAACCGCTTGCCGCCACCGGCACGGCGGTGGACCAGCTGGTGGACGCCCGCCGCACCCTGCAGCACCTGCACACCCACACGCTGCCCGCGCTGCCGCCCAAATGCCGCCAGGCCTTCATGCTCAACCGCTTCGACGGCCTCACCTACCCGGAAGTCGCCGCCGTCATGGGCATCTCGGTCAAGATGGTGGAAAAACACATCAGCCGCGCCCTGGCCGCCTGCCGCGCGGCGGTGGGCGAGTAACGCCAGGGCAATGCATCGCTCGGGTTGGCAATCACGGCCAGTCAAGGCCGTTCACCACCAGGAGCTAGAGTCTCTCCTGGTCCACTCAGGAATCCAACTCGCCGGACTTTATGGAAAATCTCTGCAAACCTCTTATCGCCGCTTTTGTCTTCCTGGAGTTTTCCGGCAATGACGTCGTTGATCCGGACTCGGCGGTTGCAGCGATGGAGGCGATGACAGCAGAGCTGCAATCTTCATCGGCAGAAGAAAAGGAGGCCCTCATTCGGACATGCGCGCAACAGGCAGCTGCGTTTCGCTCGGCCTCTCACGATGCGCGTATCGCACAGTTCATTGCAGACCTTTCGCAAGCCACAGGCTTGATCGAATACGATGGCTGATAGCTCAATTATTGAGGCTAATCCAGCGTCAGGCGAGGATGGTGTGACGCCGCATTCCGACCGTACACCAGTCGTTGGACGCCATGAGAGCTCTGTCACTCGCTAGCATCAGGCGTCAAAGCGCATCGACGGAAGTGAGAAAGATTGACGGTAGTCCATGACTCGGCAAGGATCCTAGCCATATTTGGAATTTCTTTTCGTGGGTCGCGTCATTTTATTTTTACCGACGCCGCTTCGCTCCTCGTTAAAACTCTAGGTACCCCATGAAACAACGTGTGGTGTTTGTAGATGTTGATGACACATTGGTTCGCACCTTCGGCACCAAACGCATTCCCATGCCGCCTGTCATCGCCCGCGTGCGGGAGTTGCACCAGCAAGGAGTAGCGCTTTACCTCTGGAGTTCCGGCGGAGCGGAGTATGCCCGCGACTCGGCAGTGGAGCTGGGCATCGAAAAGTGCTTCGAAGGCTTCTTGCCCAAGCCAGATGTTTACTTGGACGACCAGCCCGTTCATGAGTGGCGCTACTGCCAGCACGTGCTCCCAGGCAATGCGAGCGACGCATAACGAGGCATCAAACCAGCTGCTCGGACAGGTGCTACAGGCACTGTGCCCATTGCTGCAGCGGAATCGCAGTTGCATCTAGCGTGCTGGCAATTGGTGCGGCACAGCCGCCCAGCTGGCAGCGTCCACCCTGTGTCGCGTTACTGCAGCGTTGCGTGGATGGCCGCTGCAGTTGGTGCGTAGGGCGAGGGCGGCTGGCGCGCGGCGTTCTGCGTACCGAACGAAGCGAGCAGGAAGAGCAGCCCCAACACGGCCGGTACCGTGTCCTTGGGCTTGCGCACACCCAGATGCGCCATGCCCGACAACAGCAGGTGGTAGAACATGCCGGCGTAGGCCAGATCGCTCAACGCGGTGTTGAAGCGCCACACAATCGCCACCGGGCCCAGGATCTTGATGACGATCATCCAGGGCACCAGCAACGGTGCCGAATACCCCAGCTCGGCTTGCGCCTTGCGCACGAACTCGCCCCTGGCCAGATACATGCCGGCAGAGGCCAGGTACAACAGGCACAGCAGTGCGGTACTGATCCAGTAAATAGAAATGCTCATGGTGTTTGCCAGTCAATATTTAAATGCAACCGGCCATCAGAATGTCGCCTAAGATATCGATTGAAAAGTAGGATGAATCACCGGGGCTTAGTATGAAAAAGCAGACCATTGAGGACGGCGAGCGCAACATGCACGAACAGATGCGTCGCGCATTTGCGTTGCTGTCTGGCAAATGGAAGCTGGAAATCATGTGGCTGCTGAATCAGCGCGTGTATCGCTTCGGCGAGCTGCGCAAGGCCATCCCCGGCGTTACCCAGCACATGCTCACCGCGCAATTGCGCGAGCTGGAAGCAGATGGCCTGGTCACGCGCACCGTGTTTGCGCAGGTGCCACCGCGCGTGGAATACGCCATCACGCCGAAGGCGCGCGGACTGGGCCCAACGATGGAAGCGCTGACCGCGTGGTGGCAGCAACATGGCGACAGCGTTGCGAAGCGGCCCGCTGCACGCGGGCGCAAGGCCGGCGTTTAGGACGCAGCCCAGGGAGTGCGTTGTGCGCGTGCACATGGCTCGATCATCGTTGCGGCGACGTGCACACACTCCTGGCCGTCAGCCTGGTAAATCAAAAACCATTTCCAAACCCCACAACGCCAACGCCCCGATCATGTCGGGGCGTTGGTGCGATCTCTCGCCGAAGTGGAATCCACCGTCTACGTCGTGCGTGACGCCTGACGGCCAATCCACTGCTTCAGCGCGGCGGGCGTAATGCCTGCCTACGGTGCTGACCTGCCAGCGTTACTTGGCGGCGTCGCGCACTTTGTCGGCGACCTGGCCAGCCTTGTTCTGCACCTTGCCGACATTCTTTTCGGCAGCGCCTTCCAGCTCGGTGCTCTTGTCGCCGGTGACACGGCCAACGGTTTCCTTGATGGAACCCTTGACCTGCTTGGCGGTACCTTCGATACGGTTCTTGTCCACGGGGTGCCTCATACGGTTGGGGATGTTGCAACCCAGTCTGTACCCGCAGGACGTGAGTGCGACGTGGGCATGCCGTCATCCCCGCGTCAGCACGCCCAGCTGGCGCGCAGCGCCACCGCGGGGCACGCGCGCGTCTGCACGGCTTGCTGAGGTCGCTGCGTGCCACAATGCGCGCACTTTCCGCCAGGCAATGCCGTCACGTGAGCACACAGCGCCCCGCCATCGAGTCCGCCGGCCTGGAGTTTCTTGCGGGGGGCGGCGAGATGGGCGCGTTGATGCGCGCACACGACTGGGCCGCCACGCCGCTGGGCGCGCCGGAGACCTGGCCGCAGTCGCTGCGCTCGTCGTTGTCGGTGGTGCTCAACTCCACCCTGCTCGGTGCGGTGCTGTGGGGGCCGGAGCTGCGCCTGCTCTACAACGACGTGTACGTGCAATCGATGGGCGACCGTCATCCACAGGCGCTGGGCCAGCCGGTGACCGAGGTGTGGAAGGAAACCTACGCGCCCATCGCACAGGACTTCGCCCGGGTGATGCAAACCGGTGAGGGCTTCGGCCAGGGGGTCATCGCCTTGCCGATGCTGCGCAACGGCGTCAACGAGATGACCTACTGGAATGCCACCGCCTCGCCGATCCGCGGCGAAGACGGCAGCATCGTGGGGCTGATGAATATCGCCATCGAAACCACCGCGCAGGTGGCGGCCGACCGCAACCGCGACATCCAGCACGCGATGTTGAGCAACGAGAACACCCACCTGGTGCACGAGGTGGTCAACCGCACCAGCGAGCGCGATCGCGCGCTGGAGGCCGAAACCGTGGCGCGCCGCAATGCCGAGCGCGTGCAGTTGGCGCTGGCGGCCGGGGCGATCATCGGCACCTGGATCTGGGACCTGCCCACGGACGCGTTTTCGGTGGACGAGGCGTTTGCGCAGAACTTCGGCTTCGATCCGTCCACCAGCCGCACCGGCCTGTCGCTGGAGCAGGTGATCCAGACCGTGCACCCGGACGACCGCGAGGGGCTGCGCGTGGCCATTGGCGAAGCGCTCGCCCGTGGCGGTGCCTACGCGCACCAGTACCGGGTCAAGCGGCGCGACGGAAAGTACTACTGGCTGGAAGCCAATGGCCGGGTCGAAAAGGGCGCCGATGGCACGCCGCTGCGATTTCCCGGCGTGCTGCTGGACATCGAGGCGCGCCACGCACTGTCGGAAGAGCGCGACCGCGCGCTGGCGGCACTGCGCGAGCTGAGCGACACGCTGGAGCAGCGGGTCACCGAGCGCACGCGCGAGCTGATGACGGTGGAAGAGGCGCTGCGCCAATCGCAGAAGATGGAAGCGGTGGGGCAGCTCACCGGCGGGCTGGCGCACGACTTCAACAATCTATTGGCGGGCATTTCCGGCGCGCTGGAGCTGATGAGCCTGCGCATCGAGCAAGGCCGCCTCCGCGACCTGGAGCGCTACGTGGCCACCGCGCAAGGCGCCACCACGCGCGCGGCTGCGCTGACCCACCGGCTGCTGGCATTTGCGCGGCGGCAGACGCTGTTGCCCAAGCCGACCAACGTCAACCGGCTGGTGGTGGACATGCTGGAGCTGATCCAGCGCACGGTGGGCCCGGGGATCTGTGTGGAAAACCTTGCCGCGGCCGAGCTGTGGCTGGCCCTGGTGGATGCGCCGCAGCTGGAGAACGCGCTGCTCAACCTGTGCATCAACGCGCGCGATGCAATGCCCGACGGCGGGCGCCTGTGCGTGCAGACCAGTAACCGCCGGATCGACCGCGAGATGGGCCAGCAGCTGGGCATGCCGGAAGGCCACTACCTGTCGCTGTGCGTGAGCGATACCGGCACCGGCATGCCGCCGGACGTGGTGGCGCGCGCGTTCGATCCGTTCTTCACCACCAAGCCGATCGGCGAGGGCACCGGCCTGGGCCTGTCGATGATCTACGGGTTTGCCAAGCAATCCGGCGGGCAGGTGCGCATCCATTCGGAAGTGGGCAAGGGTTCGACGGTGTGCATCTACCTGCCGCGGCATGCCGGTGCCGACGACAGCAGCGACGGCGGTGCCGCCACGCTGGAACTGGCGCCCTCGCTGGCCGGCGAAACCGTGTTGATCGTCGATGACGAACCGTCCATCCGCCTGCTGTTCACCGAGGTGCTGGAAGAGCTGGGCTACACCGTGCTGGAAGCCGGCGACAGCGCCACCGGGCTGGGCATCCTGCAATCGCCGGCGCGCATCGACCTGCTGATCAGCGATGTGGGCCTGCCCGGCGGCATGAATGGCCGGCAGATGGCCGATGCGGCGCGCGTGGGCCGGCCTAGGCTCAAGGTGTTGTTCATCACCGGCTTTGCCGAACACGCGCAGTTGAACGACCGCCACCTGGAACCGGGCATGGCGGTGCTGGCCAAGCCCTTCAGCGTCAGCCTGCTGGCGGCGCGGGTCAAGGAGATGATTGCAAGCGAGTGCTGAGCGGTGGCGCTGCGCATGCGCCGGTCAGGGCGGGTGCGTGTGCCCGGCCTGCAGCGACCGGGCCGGCCTCACTCCACGCTGGCGGCGACCAGCCGTTGCCATAGCGCGGCATTGGCCGCGTGGTCCGGCTCCAGCGTGGACAGCACGCCCAGCGCATGCTCCTCCTGCTCGGCACCGTGGCGGGCGAGCATGGCCAGCGCGGCGGCCAGCCGGCCGTAACGCAGCGCCATGCCGAGCGAGCTGGTGAGCAGGGTGGTGTCGTGCTGGGGGCGTTGCTCGTCCAGGGCGGTGCCCAGCGCGGCGGGCAGGTCCCAGGTGGTGGCAATGGTCTTGGCGACGGCGGCGGTGTGGCGCTCGACCAGCGCGGCGGCCACTTCCAGGCTGTAGGGCAGGCTCGGGCGCTCGGCGTAGGCATCGCGCAGCACGCGCAGGATCACCACCGCGCCCAGGCCTTGCAGCAGGCCGGCCAGCTGCGCCGACAAGGTGTCGCCACCGCGCTCGCGCATGTAGGCGGCTGCGGCGGCGGCGGTCCGCAGGGCGTAGTCCCACACCGCCGCCGGCAGGCGCGCGTAGAGGCCGCCCTCCAGGCTCAGCACCGGCTGCATCACCGCGGCGGCGACGATCTGGCGCACGCCCTCGGTGCCGATATGCACCACGGCCCGCTCCAGGCTTTCCAGCGGGCCGCCCTGCGGGCGATACAGCGCGCTGTTGGCGATGCGCAGCAGGTTGGCGGCCAGCGCCGGGTCCTGCGCGATGATCGCGGCGATGCCACGGCCGGAAGCATCCGGGTCGTTGACCGCGCGCATCAGCTGCGGCAACAACTGCGGGCGGCGCGGCAACAGTTGCGGGCGCAGGTCCACGTGGTCGAGCGCAGCGCCCACCGCCGCCAGCACCGCGGCCTGGGCCGGGTCGGTCGGCAGGTGGCCGTCGGCCAGCGCCGGGGTGGACATCACCGCGGCATACATGCGGCGCAGCAGCGGCTGCATCGGTGGCGGCCCGGACGGCAGGGGCTGTGCTGCAGCGGCGGCATGCGCCTGGGCCTGCTGCGGCGCCCGCACCTGCTCAGCCACCGGCTGCGGCACGTGCGGCGCTGCTGCGGCATGGGTGACGGTGGCAGACGCGGCAGATGCAGCCGTGGTGCGCGCGCGCTGGCGCAGCAGCAGCCAGGCGACGACGCCGGCGAGTCCCAGGCCGGCAAGCAGTCCGGCAGCAAGCAGCAACACAATCACAAAGGTCCAGGAGTCGTCCGATCGGTGCAGCGACTATCCGCGAAGCCGGTGTTGACGGCAATGCAGGCGTGCGGCGGCGTGCGATGCCAATGGCGCCCGCCACATGCGCGCGCCAGGGCCGGATACCGGCAATGACCTGCTGCACTGCAGCGATGAGTGGGGTGTCTTCAAGTTGACTGCTGCGCTGCACGTGGCGCTAACGCCGCAGGCCGCACTATGCGTCACCAGCTGTGCAGCCCTAGAGCATCTAGGCAGCTTAAAGGGTGCAGGCATCCGCAGTTGGACCACTTTCGATACGAAGACACCGCGCACTGCGCGGTGTCTTCGTTTGTGGATGGCGATGGGCACGCGCGCGGCATCGCTTGCGGCGGCATCGCGGCACAGGCGCGCTACAGCGTGCCCTGTTTCCACAGCCGCACGATCGCGGCCGGTGCATGTTCCTCGGGGATGCGCAGCGGCTCGCTGGCACCGTCCCAGGCAATGCTGAAATAACGGCGGTCGCCGCCACCGGCCTGCGGGCGCGGCAGCGCATGCACCAGGCACTGGTCCAGCAAGGTGCGCAGCTGCAGGCGCTGCGCCTCGTCCAGGTCATCCATCACCAGCTGGCGTTCGCGCCGCATGGCGGGGAAGGCGGCCACCCCGCCTTCGCGTGCCAGCCGCAAGGTCACGCCTGCATCCACTGGCGGACGCTGTGGACTCATGCCAGCACGCCCACGTCGCGCCAGGCCTGTTGCACCGCGGTTGCCTCGGCACTGCCGGCACCGTAGTCCACACCGGCAATGCTGACGGTGAGCGCGGCAAAGGTGGCGAAATCCGCACCGGCGGCCAGGTTGCCGCCGCTGAGCGCGCGGTACCAGATGCGGCCGGTTTTCTCCCAGGCGTGGCCACCGATGGCCACGGCTGCGCGATAGAACGCGTGATTGGGAATGCCGGAGTTGTAGTGCACGCCGCCATCGTCCTCTTGTGTGTCGACGTAGCCGGCCATGCTGGCCGGTTGCGGATCCTTGCCCAGGGCCGGGTCATCGTACGCCGTGCCGGGCGCGCGCATCGAGCGCAGGCCAACGCCGTTGATGCCGGGCATCAACAAGCCGGCGCCGATGATCCAGTCCGCCTCGCTTGCCTGCTGCTGCAAGGAGTGCTGCTTGATCAACACGCCGAACACATCCGACAGCGACTCGTTCAAGGCACCGGACTGGCCCTGGTAGATCAGGTTGGCGGTGCGCTCGGTCACGCCGTGGGTCAGCTCGTGGCCCACCACGTCGATGGCGATGGTGAAGCGGTTGAAGACCTCGCCATCGCCATCGCCGAACACCATCTGCTCGCCGTTCCAGAAGGCGTTGTCGTAACCACGCTCGTAATGCACGGTGCCGATCAACGGCATGCCGTCGCCGTCGATGGAATTGCGCCCGTACACCGTCTGGAAGAAGTCGTGCGTGGCGCCGAGATAATCGTAGGCCTCGGTCACCGCCACATCGTCGGTGGCGGCAGCGCCCTCGGCACGCACCAGGGTGCCGGGCAGCGCGGTGCCTTGTTGGGCGTCGTAGATCTGCCGCTGCACGGCCTGCGTGGTGGGCGTGCTGGCAGCATCGGCGGCCAGCGCCTGGGCCCGTGCGAGCAGGCCGAGCGCGCGCTGCTGGCGCAGCTGCGCGGTGATCTGCCGCGACAGCAGCGCGCACTGGCGCGCATGCTCGGGCGCGGCCTGGGCCACATGGTCCAGCAGGTACGGCGGCAGGATGCCGGCACGGCGTGGCGTGACGAATGCAGACATAAGCGACCTCCACGATGGGCTGCGCCCGCGACTATGCCGAGGCCGGCTTTAGGAATTCGTTAGGCCGGTGCACGGTGCACCGCGCGCAGGCATCGCGATAGGCCTGGCGTTCATTCCAGCTGCGACAAGGCCTGCTGGATCGGCGTCTGCCCGTCGATGAAGCCCACCGTCTTGCCGATGGTGGCCGGCATGGCCAACGCTGCGGCGATGACCTGCGCCACGTTGGTGCGCGACACGCCGCCATCGGCATCGCTGCCCGGATCGCGGGTGATGCGGCCGCTTGGCGGCTCCTGCGTGAGCCGCCCCGGCCCCAGCACGGTCCAGTCCAGCGGGGTGGTGCGTAGCTGCGCATCGGCGGCGGCCTTGGCCTGCGCGTAGGCGAAGAAGCCATCGTCCGGGCCGATGCCGTGTTCCAGCCCGGCGCCGAGATAGGACACCATCACGTAACGGCGCACGCGTGCCTGCGCGGCGGCATGCATCGACCGGATCGCCGCATCGCGGTCCACCGCGTAGGTGCGCGCCGCATCGCCGCCACCGGCGCCGGCCGACCACACCACCGCATCGTGGCCGGCCAGTTGCGCGGCGATCGCATCGGTGTCGGCCTGTTCGATATCGAACACCTGCGGGGTGGCGCCGTCGGCAATCACATCGTCTGCGTGTGCAGGATTGCGAAACAGTGCGGTGACCGAGTGCCCACCGCGCACCAGCAACGGCGTCAGCAGACGCGCGACCTTGCCATGGCCACCGATCACGACGATACGCGACATTCCAACCTCCAAGACGGTGCGCCATGACGGCGCGGGCTGCACGCATCCTCGCCAACCTGGCGCTAAGGCAGCGTGGATAGGCGTGGAGAGGCGCTCCGTATGCGCATGCACTTGCAGGTGCGTGGATTCGATCCAGCGGGTGCTTGCTTGGTGCGGCGCCATAGTGATCGCCCTGCGCATCACGCGAGCAGGCGCGTGCGATGCACCGCATCGACTTGCGGCATCGCGCAGCCTTGCCGGCATCCTCGCCACCGGCATGCAGGGCGCAGATGCACCACCTGCCTGCCGCACATCTGGGACACTACGCGCCACAACATCCGGAATGCCTATGTCCAACTCAATCGATACCGACCGACGTCCACGCGTTGGCTGCGGCGCGTTTATCCGCCGCGCCGATGGCCGCCTGCTGCTGGTGCAGCGCGGGCGTGCACCTGAGCAAGGCCATTGGGGCCTGCCCGGCGGCAAGGTGGACTGGATGGAAACGGTGGAACACGCGGTGGTGCGCGAAGTGCTGGAAGAAACCGGCCTGCACGTGCAACTGCAAGGCGTGCTGTGCATCGTCAGCTACTTCGAGCCGGACCTGACGCCGCCGCAGCATTGGGTCGCGCCGGTGTATCTGGCCGCGATCCAGGGTAGCGAGCACGCCGAGCGCCGCGAGCCCGAGGCGATCGCCGACATCGGCTGGTTCGCACTGGACGCACTGCCGTCGCCACTGACCACCTCCACGCTGCAGGCGTTGCAGCATCTGCCACCAACGGCAGCGTCGACATCTGCCGTCTGAGCGCATGACTTCAGTGCATGCGTCGATGCACCGGCACACGCCGTGGCGGTGCCGGTGACCGCGATGTCGATGTCCGCCCGATGCAAGCAAACGCATCAACCTGCCTGCGATAGAGAACGCTAGCGCACGCTTGATGCGATGCTCCGATTGCACGCTGTGGTGTGCGTAGTTGCAGCATTTGCGTTACATCGCGTCGTTACATGCAGCGCCATTATCTGCACGCGATGCAAGCCGGCCGCTGACGGTATCCTTGGCGGTTCGACTTGCCTGGGAGGGCACTGCATGACACGTCATTGGTTGAACAAGACGCTGGCGCTCACGTTGATCTGTACCGCGTGCAGCGTGCACGCAATCGCCGCCGAGCCGGCACCACCGGCGGCCGCATCGGCCCCCGATGGCATCCGGCATGTGCCCGCATTCGACCTGCCGGTGTCGGAATATCTGAGCCCGGCCGCGCGTGCGCATATGGCCGCCGGGGTGGCCCGCGCCGATCCGTTGGACAAGGCCGACAACGCCACCTTGCTCAAGCAATTGCCGAGCATCCGCGCCGACACCGAGCGTTGGGCCAAAGGCGTGATTGCGCAGCTGCGCACGCGCTACGCGGTGGAGATCACGCCCGAAACCTGGAACGGTGTGCCGGTGCTGCGGGTGGAGCCGCGCACGCGTACACCCGAGCAGGCCAAGCGTATGTTGATCGAACTGCATGGCGGTAGCTTCGTGATGGGCAGCGCGGCATCGTTCGGCTTGATGGAAGCCATTCCGCTGGCGGCGATGACCGGCATGACCGTGGTTGCGGTGGATTACCGCATGGGGCCCGAGCACCATTTCCCGGCTGCCAGCGAGGATGTGGCGGCGGTGTATCGCGCCGCGCTCAAGACCTATGCGCCAGAGCGCATCGGCCTGTTCGGTTGTTCGGCAGGCGGCGTGCTCACCGGTGAATCGCTGGCGTGGTTCGCCAAGGAGAAGTTGCCGATGCCGGCGGCGGCCGGGCTGTTCTGCGCCGCAGGCGATGCGCGCTACCGCGGCGATTCGCGCATTGTGGTGGCGGCAGTCAACGATGCCTTGTTGCCGGACAAGGCCGGTGCGTTGCCGATCTGGGAAGACCTGTACTACGGCGACAACGTGGACTTCCACGACCCGCTGGTGTCGCCGGTGTTTTCCGATGCGGTACTGCAGCAGTTCCCACCGACGCTGTTTCTGACCGCCACGCGTGCTGCCGAGCTGAGCAATGCCGCCTACACGCATGCGCGCCTGGTGGATCTGGGCCGCGAATCGGACCTGCATGTGTGGGATGGCTTGGGGCACGCCTTCCACCTCACCAATGCACTGCCGGAGAGCCAGCAGGCGCTGCGGGTGGCCGCGCGTTTCTTCAGCAAGCATCTGGGCCTGCCGCCTCCGCCGCTGGCCGCACCACGCTAACGCCACGCTGACACCGGCTAGGCGCGGCGCTTACATCCTCTCACCTAGGTTGAGGCCGACTGGCGTTGCACATGCAGCGCCGTTCTATCAGGAGAATCGAATGAGTCTGCAAATTCCTCAGGGTGCGTTGGTGGTGGTGGCCGATGGTGGCGAAGCGCGCTGGTTCACCAACACCGGGAACGAAGCCAAGGTGGTGCTGCGCCAGCACGCGCGCACCGATGTGCAGAACGTCGACGACGATGGCCCGGCCGGCAAGGCGCCGCAGGATCTCAGCGAGGCGGACATGGATGAAATGACCTTCGCCAAGCAGCTGTCGCACGCCTTGAACGATGGCGCGCTGAAGCACGAGTACACGCACCTGGTGCTGGTCGCCGACCCGACCACGCTGGGTCGCGTGCGCCCGCTGCTGCACAAGGAAACCCAGCAGCGCCTGGTCGGCGACCTGGCCAAGGACCTGACCAACCTGCCGCTGGAAGAGATCCAGCGCGCGTTGTCGTAAGCACACCGGAGCGGCTAGACGATGGGGTTTGTTCGCGACTACGCCACCCAGGCGCCCGAACGCAGCGAGGTGGAGGCACAGGCCGGTCTGCAGGTACTGGAGTTCGGCACCGACTGGTGCGGCCACTGCATTGCCGCGCAACCGCTGCTGCAGAAACTGCTGGGTGGCGTGGCGGCGCTCGACTACCGCAAGATCGAAGATGGAAAAGGGCGGCCCCTGGGCCGCTCGTTCCGCGTCACGTTATGGCCGACCATCATCCTGTTGCGCGACGGCGTGGAAGTGGCGCGCGCCGTGCGCCCGCAGACGCGCGAGGATCTGCAACCGCTGCTGTCGCAGCTGGGTGAGGCGCTGGTGTAAGCATGCACGGCGCCAGATCGATGGCGTGCACTACGGCAGGACATGCGCAGTGCACCGAGGGCGCAAGGTACGCGCCAAACACGCCAACTGCCTTGAAACAAGCAGTTTTTCGTGCTGCTACCGTAGCGCGGCTGCAGCGATCTGCGCGCTGTAGTACCATAACGGGCTGATCAAGCCCTTGGGCATTGCCCATCCCTTGGTCGTCTGTCCCGCAGCGTCGCTGAGTCCACGCGGCCGTCCGGGAATGCCTCCGGCGTCATCTTGTGCATGTGCCATTGCCATGCCTGCGTGATGCGCCGTGTCCTGTGCGTTGCCAGGGCGAGCGGGCAGCGATGGCCGCACATGGAGACACAACACATGCACGACACGCGCGCGATTGCCTCGCACTTCGGTTGGTTCAAGCGCCGCCGCCAACTGCAACTGGACGAAGTCACCGTGGTGGACCGCGGCATGCTGCGCAAGGCAGTAGGCGCCGCCGCGCTGGGCAATGCGATGGAGTGGTTCGACTTCGGCGTGTACGGCTATCTGGCGGTGACGTTGGGGCAGGTATTCTTTCCGGCCAGCAATCCCACCGCGCAGTTGATCGCCACCTTTGCCACCTTCACTGTCGCCTTCCTGGTGCGGCCGATCGGCGGGTTGGTGTTCGGCCCGCTCGGCGACCGCTACGGGCGGCAGAAGGTGCTGGCCGCGACCATGATCCTGATGGCCCTGGGCACCTTCAGCATCGGCCTGATTCCGTCCTACGCCAAGATTGGCCTGTGGGCACCGGCGCTGCTGTTGCTGGCGCGGCTGTTGCAGGGGTTTTCCACCGGTGGCGAATACGGCGGCGCGGCGACCTTCATCGCCGAATACGCCACCGACCGCAATCGTGGATTGATGGGCAGCTGGCTGGAATTCGGCACCCTGGGCGGCTACATCGCCGGCGCCGCCACGGTGACGGTGTTGCACATGACCGTAACCCAGGCCCAGATGCTCGACTGGGGCTGGCGCGTGCCGTTCCTGATTGCCGGCCCGCTGGGCCTGCTAGGCCTGTACATGCGCATGAAACTGGAAGAAACCCCGGCATTTCGCGCCTATACCGAGCAATCCGAACAACGCGAGCGCGAAACCGCCGCGCAGGGCCTGCTGACGATGCTGCGCCTGCACTGGCCGCAATTGCTCAAGTGCGTGGGGCTGGTGCTGGTGTTCAACGTCACCGACTACATGCTGCTGACCTATATGCCCAGCTATCTCAGCGTGACCATGGGCTACGCCGAGAGCAAGGGCCTGTTGCTGATCATTCTGGTGATGCTGGTGATGATGCCGCTCAACATCGTCGGCGGCCTGTTCAGCGACAGGCTGGGCCGCCGGCCGATGATCATCGGCGCCTGCATTGCGTTGTTCGCGCTGGCCATCCCCTGCCTGCTGCTGATCGGCAGCGGCCACGACGGCTTGATCTTCGCCGGCCTGATGCTGCTCGGCCTGGCGCTGGTGTGCTTCACCAGTTCGATGCCGTCCACGCTGCCGGCGCTGTTCTACACCCCGGTGCGCTACAGCGCGTTGTCGATCGCCTTCAACGTGTCGGTGTCGTTGTTCGGCGGCACCACGCCGCTGGTGACCGCCTGGCTGGTGGAGCGCAGCGGCGACCCGCTGGTGCCGGCGTACTACCTGATGGGCGCGGCGGCGATCGGCCTGGTGACCATGCTGTTCGTGCGCGAAACCGCCGGCCTGCCGCTGCGCGGCTCGCCGCCGGCGGTGGCCACCGATGCCGAGGCGCGCGCATTGCTGCGCAGCGACAGCCCGGTGACGGTGGATGCGCAGCTGCCCGGCAGCACGGCGCCTGCCATGGGCCAGCCGCATACGGCGTAAGCGGACCCGGCGCGAGCGAGCGGTCCGCTATGTCGCCATCGGGGACGACAGTTGGCACGCCAGGGCGCGTGGCTTGATGGATCGGCGTCTACCGTGTCGCCCTTATGCCAGCAGGCGGCCGTGACATCAGCCGCCACTAGCGCAGCGTGCGACCGCCGCTGTCGGGCAGCTAGGGGTCGCGCATGTCGGCCGACGGCATGCCTTCGCCGGTTTCCACATAGCGCTTGAGACTGCTGCCCAGGAAGAAGCGCCAGCCACGTGCGCAGGCTTCCTTGCAGGGCGAGTCGCGATAGCCGGAGTGTTCGAACTCCACCTGCGTGCCCTGGCTGGTGGAATGCAGGTCAAAGCGCATCACCGTGCCCTTCCAGGCGTCGGTGTCGAGCATGTTGGAGGCGTGGCAGCGCCAGCGCACCAGGCGGTAGTCGGCGCCGTCGTCGATGCTCAGCTCCACCCGCCAGCCCTGCCGGCTCCAGTCCAGCCGCACCCGGTTCTCGACCAGGCTCACCTCGCGCGTCCACCAGCGCGCCAGCTGCATGGGCTCTGACAAAGCGGCGCAGACCACTTCCGGCGCGGCCGCAATGACGATGCTGTGGCGGATCTCACGATTCATGTGATCGGCATTGGCTGCTTGAACCCCGATGATCGCGCATTTTGCCAGCCAATTGCAGGATGGTGTTTTTCGCTTGCCGAGTTCGCTCGTCCGGCGCTCACATGGCGCTGGGTACCATCGGTGCAAGCCCCCAACGACGAAGAGCAGGCATGACGACGCTTCCGATCCCGGTGATGGACGTTGCCGCGCAACGCGATCTGGCCACCGCGCACGCGCTGTTGGAAAACCCCGGCGTGGCCGCCCGACTGGCCAATGCAATGGGCGCGCCGATCGAGAGCCTGATCACCCGACGGCTGCCGAAACTGGTTACCCGCAGCATCGACGGCGTGACCCGCCGCGCGCTGCAGGTGGCGATGAAATCGGCATTACTGAGCCTGCGCGGCACGACCGATCTGCAGCAGCCTGCGTCCACCGCACGCCACACCATGGCGGTGGCTGTCGCCGGTGGTGCGGGCGGATTCTTCGGCCTGCCCGGGCTGTTGGTGGAGCTGCCGGTGACCACCACGGTGATGTTGCGCTCCATCGCCGATATCGCCCGTTCCGAAGGCGAATCGCTGCACGATCCGGACACCGCGCTGGCCTGCCTGGAAGTGCTGGCGCATGGCGGGCGCAGTGTCGGCGACGATGGCGCCGAATCGGGCTACTTCGCGGTACGCGCGGCGATGGCGCAACAACTCAGCGCTGCGGCGCAATACGTTGCCGCACACGGGTTTGCCAGCAAGGGCGCGCCGGTGCTGGTGTCGCTGGTGTCGCGCGTTGCGGCCAAGTTCTCGGTCAATGTCGGCGAAAAACTCGCCGTGCAGGCAGTGCCGCTGGTCGGTGCGGTGAGCGGCGCAACCCTCAATACGGTGTTCATGCGCCACTTCCAGGCGATGGCGCGCGGGCACTTCATCGTGCGCCGGCTGGAGCGGCGCTATGGCGAGGACGCGGTGCGACGTGCGTATGACGCATTGCCGGCGGCGCGTTGAACCTAACGCCCCGCGGTGCCGCGCATCTGCGGCGGGCAGGCCGCAGGCGCCATCCAGGCAACCTGCAAGCATCCACGGAATTTGCGGGCCTGCGTTGATGCACGCGCATGCGCATGCGGGCGCGGCGCCGCATCGATGCCCTCGTGCGCACTGCGCAACGCCGCCGCCGCGCGCGACAATCGGGTTCGCTCTTCCTGGATGTCTTCCATGACCAAACCCTTTTCGCCAGCCTCCGCGCGCAACCGCGACCCGATCCTGGAGGTGTTGCAACGGCACTTTGCCGACCGCCGCAATGTGCTGGAAATCGGCGCCGGGACCGGGCAGCACGCGGTGCATTTTGCCGCGGCGATGCCGTGGTTGCGCTGGCAGGCCAGCGATCATGCCGACCATCTGCCGGGCATGACGCAGTGGCTGGACGAGGCGGCATTACCGAATACGCCGCCACCGATTGCATTGCAGGCGGTGCTGACGCCGACACCGGGCCTGGCGCCCACGCCGCCATTGCCGCCTGCGCAGGCGGGCGAGCCTGCCGGCTACGACGCGGTCTACAGCGCCAACACCTTGCACATCATGGGCTGGCCGCAGGTACAGGCGCTGTTTGCAGGGCTGCCGGCGGTGATGGCACCGGATGCGCTGCTGGTGGTGTATGGGCCGTTCAATCGCGATGGCCAATTCACCAGCCAGAGCAATCGCGCGTTCGATGCGATGTTGCGCGAGCGCGATGCCGCATCGGGCATTCGCGATGCCGAAGCGGTGGATGCACTGGCGTCGTCGGTGGGTTTGCGGTTGATCGACGATGTGGCCCTGCCGGCGAACAACTGTTGCCGGGTGTGGTCGCGTCAGTCGCGTTGAATGTGTCACCAAGACGTTGCCGATGTTGCAGCACTGCTGTTTTCCAGCGCAGTGGAGTGCAAAGGCCCTGGAAAGCGCGCCGCACGCGGGCCTGCGCTGATGTGGCCGTGCACTGCCGCAGTCAGCGCCGGCGTCGTTCCAGCCACCACAGTGCTGCGGCCAGCGTGAGCCAGGCCAGCAGCCAGGGCCAGCGGGCGCCGGGTTGCGCCGTTGGCGTGCCGACGCTTGCGGGCGTGTCGATGGCGGCCATCGCAACGGTGGCGTCGCGGATCTGCTGGGTGTGCAGCGCGGGGGCATCGCCGGGCGCGCGGACATAGAGCCAGCGCTGTTCGGTGCCGGTCTGCAGACGATGCCAGCCTGCGGTGGTGGGCCAGTAGGCGGCGCAGGCCCGCGCGCCGCTGGTGGGATCGATCAGCAGCGCTTGAGATGCGCCCGTAGGGCCGATGACGGCCGCGTCCGCGGCGACACCGCACAGCGTCATGCGGTGCTGCGACCAGCCAGTCTGCACCGCAGCCGGCGCGCTGCCGCCTGCGCGGGCGACAGCGCTCACCAGCTGCGCCCACAGCGCGGCATGCAGGTCGCTGCGGCCGGCCAGGACCAGGGCAAAACTGTCTTCGATCAGGCCGATGCCGATGCGGCCGCGGCCTTGCGGCCGCCACCAGCCCAACGCGCTGCCGTCGTCTGCGCGTGCGGCGATCACGGCATCGGCCTGTTGCGGCTGCAGGGTGCGGCGTTGCAGGGGCGGCAGTGGCGCGGCGTCGGCCGGCGCTGCGGCTGCGTCGCTGGCGCCGGGCGATGCCAGCGAGCGCGGCGCGGGAACCGCTGCGCCGGTGCTGCCGCCTGTCACGGCCAGGCCCAGCTCGCCGAGCGCGGCGCGGGCGGCAGCATCCAGGGGGCCGTCGGTGCGCACCAGCACGCCCAGGCCGCGGCCGATCGCGGCGCGCAGGCCCTGGCGCTGCGCGTTGCCCAGGGCGACCAGGCGGCGCTGGTCGATGACCAGCAGGTCCAGCGCATCCAGGCTGGCGGCATCCAGTGCAGCGCCCTCGCCCAGTTGCACGCCCGGGCCGACGGCGATCTGGCTGCGCACCTGCATGCCGGCATCGCTGGCCCAACGGCGCAGGTATTTCAATTCCGGCTGCGGCGCGCCGGCCAGCAACAGCACGCGTGCGGACGGCACCGCGGCGATCAGCACCGGCACCTGCACGCGGCCGCGTTCGGCGCCTGCGCCATCGCGCAGGCGCAGCGCGAACAGCACCTGCCCCGGTGCGCGCGCCGGACCACGCAGCTGCACCTGGCCGGCCGCATCGGCGGTGGCGGTGTCGACCACCTGCCCGGCAGGATCCAGCAGCTCCACCCGCGCGCCCGGCAGGCCCTGCACACGCGCGCTGATGGCGATGCGTTCGCCGGGTGCGGCCGGCGGCGGCGTGGAGACGGCGACCAGACCGGTCGGCGCCGGAGCCAGCGCCAGCCGCACAGGGACGCGCAGGCCGTCGCGGTCGCGCGCCGGCAGGCCGCTGCCATGCACGACCAGCGCGGTGGTGCCGGGCGCGCGCCGCAACGCGGTGGCCAGGTCCGGCACGCGTGCCACGCCGGGCAAGGTGGGTGCCTCGGGCAGGGCGACCCACGACGCTGCAGTCGGGCGAACCTGGTCTGCCCGGGTGCCTGCGGTGGCGACATGCAGTTCGCTCGTACTGCCGGCGCGCGGCGGCGGCAGCAGCACCGGGTAGAGCAGGCCGGCCAGGAGCGGTTGGGCGGCAAGCAACAGCCACAGCCGGGCGCGTGGTTGCCGGGCATGTGCGCGCAGCAGCCGGAACCAGCTCAGCATCACCAGCAGCAGCGAGGCACTGCCGACCAGCCAGGGCAGCGCGAGCGTCATGCCTGCGGCTCCGCTTGCGTACATCCAGCCCGCCGTGGCCCCACGCGGCGGGTCGCCGCGCGCGCATGCAGCAGGCGCACGCTGCCGCGTGCGGTCAACCGGGGCAGTGGCAGCATCATGGTTGCGGCTCCTGGCGCAGGGCATCCAGATAGCGCTGGCCGCGCGCGTCGGCAGGGGCGCGGCGGTGCGGCGGGGCCGGCGGGGCGACGAGGGTGCGCCAGACCTGGGCGCGCAGCTGGGCGCGGCAGCTGGCGCAAGCGGGTTCGGCGCGCAGGGTTTCCACCGCCGCGGCCAGGCCCAGCGGATCCTGCAGGCGCTCCTGCTGGGCCTGCAGCCACTGCGCGTAGCGGGCCAGGGTGGCGTCGGGTATCGGGGCCTGCTCGCCGAGGGCATCCCACAACTGCAGCGCCGACGGGTCCGGATCCGGGCGGCTGTCCAGGCCGGCGGCACGGTCGCCCAGGCCGGCGCGGTCGCCGCTCAGGCGGCGGCCGGGGTCGATCGGCGGCAACTGCGTGCCGACCCGCGCCAGGTAGATGCGTTCGGCCTGCTGCACCTGCTTGATGAAGCCCAGCGCCTTGTTGGCAAACGGCAACGCACGCTCCGGGTGGCCCTGGCGCAGCTCGCCCTCGGACTGCCACATCTGGTCCAGCGCGGCGCGCAGCAGCGCGCGGGTCTGCGGGTCGAGCAGGGTGGCGGCTTCGGCATGGTCGTGGGTGTGCCCGAACTCGGACAGCACGTCCTGCGCCTGGCCGAAGCCGCCGCGCTCCGGCGCCCCGTCGCCATGCGCATGGTCGTGGTCGTCCAGCGCGGCAGCGCCGGCCTCGGCGGCATGGTCGTGCGCATCGTGCCCGTGTTCGTCCCGGGCGGGCGCGGGCGCCGCAGGCGTTGCCGGCGCATCCGCGGTGGGCATGTCGGCAGTGGGCAGATCGTCGGCCGGGGCGTCGCTGGTCGGCGCTTCGTCGGCGGTCGGCGGGCCCTTGGGCGCGCCTTCGCTCTCTTCGCCCAGGAACTGGCCGTAGCGCAGCCGCAGCAGGCGCTGGTCCACGCCGATGGCGTCGGCGCGCTTGAGGTAGGTGGCCGGGTCCAGGCGCGGCTTTTCCTTCAGCAGCGCCTCGGCATCGATGATGATCTGGCGCTGACTGCGGAAGTAGGCCGGCAAGGTCTGCTTGACGCTGGCCTCCAGGCCGGCGGCCACGGTCTGCTCCGGCGGTGGCCAGCGCAGGATCACGCTGGCGCTGCGGCCTTCCTGCGGGCCAGGCTGGCGGGTGTCGTGCACGATGAGCTGGGCGATCAGGTCGTCGCCGGCGGCCATGCCCAGCGCCTGCGGCTGCAGCGTGGTGGAAAAGCCGCGCAGCCGGGCCGGGCCGCTGCCGCCGAGCGTGCGGCGCTGGGTCTTGAAGGTGATGTTCTCGCCGCTGCCCTGGGCCAGGGTCAGGCGCAGCTCGGCGCTGGCGGCGACCGCGTAGTCGTCGCTGGCTTCGAAGCGCAGCGTCCAGCCTCGATTGCCGGTCTGGGACGGCGTCCACAGCAGCAGGCTCTGTTCGGGCGCCAGCACGCGCACCTGTGGCGGGCGGTCTAGCAGCACGTCGAGGCGATGCAGCTGGCGGTCGGCCGGCGCGCCGTCGATGAGGATGCGGTACAGGCTGGCACGCTCGGCGACCCACTGGCCCTGCCATTGATCGGTGCTGCCTTGCCGGGCCAGCGCGATGCTGCGGCCGTCACTGAGCCGCAGCGCCACGCTGCGCGGGGCCGGGTTGACCTGCAGCTGCCAGTGCAGCCGGGTGCCGGTGGGCACACGCGCATCCAGGCCGGGCAGGCGTGCGGGCGGCAGGCCGGTGTAGGCGGGCGGCGTGCTGTGCAGCCGCGCCTGACCCAGGGTGGGGGCGCCGGTGCCGGCGCGTGCGGCGGCGATCCGGTCGTTGCCTGCGGTGGGCCGGTGAGCGGTGTGCGGCCACAGCAGCACCGCGGCGCAGGCGAGCAGGCCGGGCAAGCCCCATGCCAAGGCGCGCCGCCAGGGCCAGGCCGGGCGCAGATCACGCGGGGTGCTGCGCAGGCGTTGTTCCAGGCGCTGGCGCTGCAGGGCCTGCAACGGGCCGAGCTGCCCGGCCGGGGCGAACAGCAGGTCGCTGCTGTCTTCCAGATCCGCTTCGCGATCCAGCCGGCGGATCAGCCAGGTCTGGTCCAGCCGGCGTGCCGCCAGCAGCGCCACGCCGATCAGCGCCAGCAGGCCCAGGAGCAGCAACGGCAGGATCGCCGGCTGCGGACCGGTGCGCCACGCCAGCAGCGCCGGCAGCACGGCCAGCGGCAGCCCGCACAGCAGCACGCCTGCGGCCTGCCGCCGCCGCGCGGCCTGCCAGGCGTGGTGCAGGGCCGGCGTGCTCATGCCGCGCGGCTCCGGCGGGGCGCGGTGGCCAGCCAGCGTTCGATCGCAAACAGCAGCAGCACCAGGCCGATCAGCCACGGCGCCAGCGGCCAGGGGGCGCTGGCCAGGCGGATGGCGGGGCCGCGTTGCGGCTGCTGGGTCTGCGCCAGCGCGCGCTGTGGTGCGGGTATCGACTGCAGGGCGTCGTGCAGGCGGGTGGGGAAGTCGGCATCCAGCAGCGCCGGCAGCCGCTGCGGCTGCAATGGCGCGGCCCAGCGCAGCAGGCGGCCGCGGCCGACCGTTGCGGCATCGATCAGCGCGGCGCCGTGTGCGTCCTGCAGTAGCGCTTGCAGCGGGCCAGCCAGTGCGGGCGGGGCCGGCGTCTGCGCATCGAGCAGCAGCTGCCCGCCGGCCGCGACCCAGGCGATGACCGGCGCCGGTGGTGGGCGCTGCGATAGCCAGGCCACCACCGTGCCGGCCGGCCAGCGTGCCGGCTCGGCCGCGCTGGGGGCGCTCACCGGCAATGCGCCGGGCAGTGCCCAGGCGGCATGCACGGCGCGCAGATAGCGCAGGGCCGGCTCGGTGGGGGTGTCGGCGATTGCCTGCAGCCGCAACGGTGGGACGGGCGCCACGGCGGCCGCCGGCGACTGGCCGGGCAGCACCTGCCAGCGCACCTCGCGCGACAGCTGCAGGCGTTGCGCATCCAGCGGCCCCCACTGGCTGGGCACGATCACGCGCAGCGCGGTGTCCGGCGGCAGGCTGGCATCGAGTTCGCGCAGCAGGCTGCCGACCGGCGGCGCGGTGCCGGCGGGCGTGGCAGGTGGGTGTGCGGCATCGGCAGCGATCGGCGGGAAGCCCGGGGCCAGCCACACCCACTGCGCGTTGGCCGGGTGGCCGAGCGCCCGGGCCGCGGCCAGATCCACGCCGGGGCTGACCGCAATGCGCGGGCGCGCCTGCTGGTGGTCACGCAAGGCCGGCTCGGCCAGTAGCAGCGCCACTGCGGCGAGCAGCAGCAGGCGCACCAGCAACAGCGGCCATTCGTCGAAACGCAGCCGATGCCGGGGCCGCGGCTGCGCGCGCAGCCAGCGCAATGCGGCAAAGTCGGTGGGCCGGTGTTCGCTACGTCGGGCCAGATGGATCAGCAACGGCAGCAGCAGTGCGGCCAACGCGGCCAGGCCGGCGGGGAACAGCAGGAGCAGGTTCATTACTGCGCTCCCTCAGCTGCGGCGCTGGCGCCGGTGCACTGGCTCATCGCCGCGCACCGTGTGCAAACAGCTCGCGCAATGCCGCATCGGGTGGCGCATCCAGGTAATGCACCGCGTGCGCGATGCCGGCCGCCTGCCAGCGTGCCTGCAACGCGCGCTGGGCAGCGCCGAAGCGTTGCAGATACGCAGCGCGCATCGCGGCGCCGTCGCCGAGCAGTTCTTCGCCGGTTTCCGGGTCGCGGAAGCGGTGCCCGCCGCTGAAGGGGAAATCGCGTTCGTCGCAGGTCAGCACCTGCAGCTGCATCACCTCGCGGCGCGCGGCGGCGAGTTTTTCCAGCGCGCCGAGCAGGTCCTGGTCGAAGCCGTCGCCGATCGACAGCACCAGCGCATGGGCGGCGATGCGTTCCCACAGCGGATGCAGCGCGTCCATGCCCGGCCAGCGGCCACCGGCGCGCAGCCCGTGCAGGGCCAGCCAGAGCCGGTCGCGCTGGCGCGGCCCGCCACCGGCCGGCACGGCCACCAGGCCATCGCCATGCACCGCGAACAGGCCGACCTGGTCGCCTTGCCGCAGCGCGACCTCGGCAGCGCACGCGGCCAGGGTCGCCATCGCCTGCAGGCGGGTGACCTGCGGGCGCGCCTGGTCGGCCTGGCCGGCGGAGGCGGTGGCGTCGAGCAACACCCACAGCGTCAGCGGGCTTTCGCGCTCGGCCTCGCGCACGAAGAACCGGTCTGAACGGGCGTAGAGCTTCCAGTCGATCTGGCGCAAGGCATCGCCGGGTTCGTAGGCGCGGTATTGCGAGAATTCCAGCCCGGCGCCGCGGCTGCGGCTGGCGTGCTGGCCGATCCCTTGCGCGCCCTGCGCCTGCCGCGCACGCAGCTGCAGGCCGCGCAGGCGGCTGCGCAGCTCGGCGGGCATCAGTGCCGGCACGTCCATGCTCACGCCGCAACGCGCCTCACGCCGGGAACGGCACGGCGCGCAGCAGCGCGGCGACCACATCGTCGGCGCTGCGTTGTTCGGCCTCGGCGGCGAACGAGAGCAACAGGCGATGGCGCATCACCGGCGCGGCCAGCGCGACGACATCCTCGCGGGTGGCGGCAAGGCGGCCATGCAACAGCGCACGCGCCTTGGCCGCCAGCACCAGCGATTGCCCGGCGCGTGGGCCGGCGCCCCATTTGATCCACTGGCGCACGTCCTCACTGGCCTGCGGGCCTGGGCGGCTGGCGCGTACCAGGCGATTGATCCAGGTCAGCAGATCCGCGCCCACATGCACGTGCCGCACCTGCTGCTGCAGTGCCAGCACGCTGTCGGCATCCATCACCCTGGGCACCTGCGCGCTGCTGGTGCCAGTGGTCTGGCTGAGGATGTCGCGCTCTTCCTGCTCGCTGGGATAGTCCACCCGCACATGCAACAGGAAGCGGTCCAGCTGCGCTTCCGGCAACGGATAGGTGCCGGCCTGTTCGATCGGGTTCTGCGTGGCCAGCACGAAGAACGGCGCCGGCAACGCGTAGGTGGTGCCGGCGTAACTCACCGTGCGCTCGCTCATCGCCTCCAGCAGCGCGGCCTGGGTCTTGGGCGGGGTGCGATTGAGCTCGTCGGCCAGCAGCAGGTTGGTGAAGATCGGCCCCTGCTGGAACCGGAACTGGCGATGTCCGGTGCCGTGATCCTCTTCCAGCAGCTCGGTGCCGAGAATGTCGCTGGGCATCAGGTCCGGGGTGAACTGCACGCGGCGGAACTGCAGCTCCAGCGCCTGCCCCAGCGAGCGCACCAGCAGCGTCTTGCCCAGGCCGGGCGCGCCTTCCAGCAGGCAGTGGCCGCCGGCGAGCAGGCCGATCAGCAGTTGCTCCACCACCGCGTCCTGGCCCACCACCGCCTGCGCCAGGGCCGCACGCAACGCGCCGAGTTGGGAGAGCTGCCGGGTGAGGGTGTCGTCGTTGGGGGAAGTCATGGGAAACGTCTCGTTGTGGGACTGCTGGCGTAGGAGCGTGCGATGCGGGGTTAGCGATAAGGCATCGCGCGCAGGCGCGCTCCTACAAAGGCGTGCGGGGCTCGCGGGTGCGATGGCGGTGGGTGGCGGTGGATGCCGTGCCCGTGCCTGTGAAACATCTCACGCGATCTGTGCAGGAGCGCGCTGGCGCGCGAGGCGGCGTTGCCGGGAAGGCATCGTGCGCAAGCGCGCTCCTACAGGGTGGTTTCAGTTGGTCAATGCATACATCACGATGTTCACTGCGAACTTGGTGTTGTCTTCGGCCAAGAAGCGTTTGTTGCGCCAGTCGTAATCCCATTCGCAGCCGTAATCCTTGTTGCTGTACAACACGCCGAGCCGGCCGTCGATGCTGATGCCCCTGAGATAATCGTGCACCAGGTCGTCGCCCCAGCCATTGAGTTCGAAACTGGTGGCCGGCGGGCCGTCGGGGAATTTGAAGAATGCGCTGTAGAGACGGTGGTTTTTGGGCAATTTCTGCAGCGCGGTCTTGCCGAAGATGGAGGCCATCTGCGCTTCGAACGAGGTGGCGAACAGCCCGTCGATATCGTGGTTGCAATCGTCCACGAACACGAAGCCGCCATTGTGCACATAGCGCTCGAAGTTGCGCCGCTCGGCGGGATTGAACTCCACCAACTTGTGACCGGACAGATAGCAGAACGGCGCCTGCAGCATGCGCGGATCGGCCAGGTCCAGCACATGCTCCTGCGGGTCCACGCGCAGCTGGGTGTAATCGATCAACGAGGTGATCAGGTTGGACGGCATGCGCGCATCCACATCCCAATCGCCCGAGTCGTAGCGCAGCCGGGTAAACCAGAAATCGTAATTGCCCGCCGCCCGCGCCTGCCGCGGCAACGCCAACGCAGCGACGCTACCGAGCAGCAATCCAAGGAAATGACGGCGCGATGTCGGGGCCATGAAGAAACAGGGAACCGGAAGCGCTGGTAAACAATCCGGTTGGGAAGAGCGGCTCTTGCTCTCCCATTCCCGATTCCCCAATCCCGATTCCCGGCTCCTCCTCACACCGCGTCCGACAACGAGGTAAACGTAAAGTCGCGCAGCCGCATCGGCGGAATCATCATCACGTAGCTGGATTCATCGCCAGCCACGCGCACCGGCCTGCCCAGCTCGTCGATGTTGTTGAGCATGATGATCGGCGATTCGTTGAAGCGGAAATTCTTCACCGGGTACTTGATCTGCCCGTTCTCGATGTAGAAGGTGCCGTCGCGGGTCAGCCCGGTCAGCAGCACGGTCTGCGGGTCGACCATGCGGATGTACCAGGTGCGCGTGACCAGGATGCCCTTCTCGGTGCCGCGCACCAGCTCGGCGATGTTCTTGTCGCCACCGGCCATCAGCAGGTTGCCCGGCTCGCCGACCGCGCGCTTGCCGTTCTTCTGCGCCCAGAACCGCGAATACTGCAGGTTGGCGATCTTGCCGTTCTCCACGATCGGCATCTTCTCGCGCGGCAGGCCTTCCTCGTCCCACGGCAGCACGGCGGCACGCGCATCCCACGGGTCGGCGGTGATGTTCACGCGCGGGTCGTAGACCTGTTCGCCCAGCTTGTTGCCGCCGCCCTTCTTGGACAGGAAGCTGCGGCCCTCGTCGGCCATGCGCGCATCGAAGTAGCGCATCATGAAAGAAATCAGGCCTGCCGCCGCTGCCGGCTCCAGGATCACTGTGTACTTGCCCGGTTCCAGCGCCTTGGCTTCGGACGAGTCGCTGGCCTTGCGCATGGCGATGCGGATGTCCTGCTCGGCCTTGAAGTCGGCGGCATCCTTGAGGTTGCGGCCGACCCAGCCCGAGCCGCGGCCGTCTTCGGTGCGCACGGTGCAGGTGTAGTCGAAACGCGCGCCGCGCTGGTAGCCGAAGTTGCCCTTGCTGTTGGCGAAGGCGGTAAAGCTCTGGCCATCTTCCAGGAAGCCGGCCGCGATCAATCCCTTGCCCTTGCACGGGGCGATCGAATCGGCGGCCACCTGCGCGCGGAACGCCGGGTCGATGGCGGCGGTGGATTCGCTGAAGGTGGGGCTGGGTTTGTAGGTCTGCTTGTCCACCGCCGGCATGAATTCCGGGTTTTCCGGCGCCAGCCGCGCCAGGTCTTCGGCACGCCGCACCACGCGCTCCAGCGCGGCGTCGTCGAACTCGTTGATGGTGGCGATACCCACGCGCTTGCCGAACGCCACCTGCACCTGCAGGTCGGTGTTGTCGACGATGCCGCTGGTGGACACGTTGTTGAGTGCGAAACGGATATTGCCGTCGATCGAGCCGCTGAGCGTGGCGGTGCACTCGTCGGCCTTGGACAGTTTGATGACCTTGTCCAGGATGGCCTTGGCCTGCGCTTCGGTAAGGATGCTCATGTGGGTTTCTCCTGTCAGCCGAGCGAGCGGGCGGTGTTGATGACGTTGATGCCGTCGAAACGGGCGGTGGACGAGCCATGCGAGACCGCCGAGGACTGGCTCGGCTGGCCCTTGCCGTCGAAGAACGAGCCGCCCAGGCGGTAGTCGCGTTGATCGGCCACCGCACTGCAGGCGTTCCAGAATTCCGGCGTGCGGATCTGGTAGGCCACGTCCTCGAGCATGCGGGTGATCGCGCCGTTCTTGATCTCGTAGAACAGCTGGCCACCGAACTGCGCGTTGTAACGCTGCTGGTCGATGGAGAACGAGCCGTCGCCGATGATGTAGATGCCGTTTTCCACGTTCTTGATCAGATCGCTCACGCTCAACGGTGTCTTGCCGGCGGCCAGCGACACATTGGCCATGCGCTGGAACTGCACGCTCGACCACGAGTCGGCGTAGCAGCACCCGTCGGAGGCGGTCTTGCCGAGGATATGCGCCTGGTCGCGGATGGCCTGGTAGTCCACCAGCTTGCCGTCGCGGATCAGATCCCACTGCTTGGTCTTGACGCCTTCATCGTCGTATCCCACCGCGCCCAGGCTGCCGGGCTGGGTCTTGTCGGCCAGGATGTGCACCTTGTCGCTGCCGTACTGGAAACCGGCCTTGAGCTTGTCCAGCGTGGCGAAACTGGTGCCGGCGAAATTGGCCTCGTAGCCGAGCACGCGATCCAGCTCCAGCGGGTGGCCGACCGACTCGTGGATGGTGAGCCAGGTGTGCGAGGGGTCCAGTACCAGATCGTACTTGCCCGGCTTCACCGACGGCGCCTTGAGCTTTTCCTGCGCCTGCTTGGCCGCGGCGATCGCGTCCTCCTTCATGTCGTAGGACAGGCCGTAATTCACCACGCCATTGGGCGAGACGAACTTGCCCGAGGCGGCGCCATCCAGATATTCGTAGCCCAGGCCCATCGGCGCGGACAAGCCGTCGCGGGTGCGGAACTTGCCGCTGGCCTTGTCGATGGCGGTCACGCTCAGCGGCGCCCAGATGCGGTGTACGTCCTGGTCGATATACGAGCCGTCGGTACTGGCAAAGTACTTCTGCTCGTTGACCACGAACAGCATCGAATTGACGAAGTTGGCGCCGGCAGCGGTGGCGGCAGCGTTGACACCCAGCAGCAGGTCCACCTTGTCCTTGATCGGCACTTCCATCGCGTTCTTCTTGATCGGCGTCTTCCAGCTGACCTCGCCCACGCCCGGCGTGGGCGCCAGCTGCACCGGCGTGCCCTGCACCTTGGCATTGGCCTTGGCGATCGCGGCGGCCTGCGAGGCGGCCTTGGCCACGCCCTGTTCGGTGAGCTCGTTGGTGGCGGCAAATCCCCAGGCGCCCGCCACCAGGACGCGCACGCCCGCACCGATGGATTCGGTGTTGACCACGTTCTGCACCTTGTCCTCGCGGGTGATGACGAACTGGCGCAGATAACGGCCGATGCGCACATCGCAATAGCTCGCACCGGCCTGGCGCGCGGCGTTGAGGCCGGCATCGGCCAGGCGCTTCTTGCGGCCCACATCCAGCTGCGTCACCAACTGCTCGGCGGCGATCGCCTTGCCGAAGTAGGCGGGCACGATCAGGCCGCCCATGGTCAGCCCGGTCAGGGCCAGGAAATCACGTCGCTGCACGGCAACTCCCCAATGATCCCGCGCGGCGCGCAGGTAGTGTGGTGACGCACAGATCGCTATCTGCGCGGTATCGCCGATTCTTGCCGGGCGATGAACGCTGCGTCAAATGACTTTCGGCAGGGGTCCGTGCGCAAATGCGATACCCGCATGAAGCGAGTAGCGCAGCAGGCCTGCGCGTGTGGCGAGCGCTGCTGACCGGCTGCGATGGATGTGGCCGCGCGTTAAGAGCTCTGGATGTCAGGCATGCGTGGTTTGTTTGCGATCGTGCATGTGCGATCAGCAGGTCGTCGGGGGCGGTGGCGCTGTAGGGGGCTCTGGTTGGAAAGCGTTTGATCTGCTGCTTGGTTGCAGGGCCCTTGCCCGCCCACCATCGCAGGACACGCCGCAAGTACGTCCGTGTACGCGCTTACGCGGCATCCATGCCGCGTAAGGTCCCGCGACGGTGGACGGGCAAGGACCTGTCGAGATGGTCGGTGTGCACAGTGAAGAGCGGTAAGAGCAGTGCGTGATGCGCGCTGTTCGATGCTGGTGCGCAAACTCAATCTCTGTGGCACCACGCCCGCGACCGACCAGGTTCTCTCAACCCAATGCGCGCGCGGTGTTGATCACGTTGATGCCATCGAAGCGCGCCGTGGACGACCCGTGCGAGACCGCTGATACCTGGCTGGGTTGGCCCTTGCCGTCGAAGAACGAGCCGCCCAGGCGGAAATCGCGTTGATCGCAGACCGCGCTGCAGGCATTCCAGAATTCCGGCGTGCGGATCTGGTAGGCGCCGTCTTCCACCAGACGCGTGACCTGGCCGTTCTCGATTTCGTAGAACAATTGCCCGCCGAACTGCGCGTTGTAGCGCTGCTGATCGATCGAATACGAGCCGCGCCCGTGGATGTACAAGCCGCGCTCGACGTTCTTGATCATGTCGGCAACAGCCAGCGGCGTCTTGCCTGCCGCCAGCGAGACATTGGGCATGCGCTGGAACTGCACGCTGGACCACGAGTCGGCATAGCTGCAGCCATCGGATGCGGTCTTGCCGAGCAGATGCGCCTGATCGCGCGTGCATTGGTAATCGACCAGGATGCCGTCCTTGACCAGCTCCCACTGCTTGCCCTTGACGCCCTCATCGTCGTAACCCACTGCGCCCAGGCTGCCGGGCTGAGTGCGGTCGGCGACGAAGGTCACCGCATCGCTGCCCCAGCGGAAACCGGCATCGCGCTTGTCCAGCGTGGCAAAACTGGTGCCGGCGTAATTGGCCTCGTAACCGAGCACGCGATCGAGCTCGAGCGGGTGGCCCACCGACTCGTGGATGGTGAGGAACAGGTTGCTCGGGTCGATCACCAGATCGTACTTGCCGGCCTTCACCGACGGTGCGGTGAGTTTGGCGCGTGCCTGTTTGGCGGCGGCGATCGCATCTTCGCGCGCGTCGTAACTGTGGCCGTAGCCGATGAGTCCGCCAGGCAACCGGTGCTTCTGGCTGGCATCGCCATCCAGGTATTCGTAGCCCATGCCCATCGGCGAGGAAAGCCCGTCGCGGGTGCGGAACTTGCCGCTGGCCTTGTCCACCGCGGTGACGGTGAACGGCAACCACAACCGGTGCACATCCTGATCGATATAGGAGCCATCGCTGCTGGCGAAGTACTTCTGCTCGTTGATCGCAAACAGGCGCGAAGCCACGAACGTGGCGCCGGCATTGAGCGCAGCCGCGTTGACGTCCATCAGCAGCGCCACCTTGTCCTGCAGTGGCACCTCCATTGCGTTCTTCCTGATCGGCGTCTTCCAGCTGACCTGTCCGGCCGGCGTCACTGGCGCCAGCTGCACCGGCGAGCCGCCCAGCCGCGCGTTGGCCTTGGCGATCGCCACCGCCTGGCGCGTGGCGGTGGCCACGCCATCGCTGGTGAGCGTGTTGGTGGCCGCAAACCCCCACGCGCCATCGGCCAGCACGCGCACACCCACGCCGCTGGATTCGGCGTTGACCACGTTCTCCACCTGCGCCTCGCGGGTGATCACGAACTGGCGCAGATAACGGCCCACGCGCACATCGCAATAACTGGCACCAGCCGCCTTGGCGGTGCTGAGCGCGGTATCGGACAAGCGACGGCTGCGCGCGGCATCGTTGGGTGTGAGCAACTGCTCGGCCGCGATCAGGCGCGTGTTCGGCAGCAGCAGCCCGGCAGCACCGATGCCGGACAGGGTGAGGAAGGTACGACGGTCCACGGCGGTTCTCCGTTGAAGGCCAGCGGCACGACTCCCCGCCGCGCCAGCCCCCGAGACTGGCCCGTGCAGGCGACGGCGGTCAAGGGGGCAGTGCCGGCCTGGCGTCAGGCAGCTCCAACTGCAAAGCGGAGACATCGGCAGCGTCGGCAGGGCCGTGGCGCGAAGGCAATGCGGGCATGCCAGGCTCGGCCGCCGTTACCGCAGCGACCGAAACGTCGTTCGCAGATGATCGACAAACACCGGTGGATTCTCCATTGCCGCAAAATGTCCGCCCCGCTCCGCTTCGCCGAAAAAGCGGAGGTCGGCAAAGCGTCGCTCTGCCCAGCGCCGGGAAATGCGCACCTGCTCCCCGGGAAACATGCTGATGCCGGTGGGTGTGGGCATTGGATGCGAAGGCATCTCCGCCATCGCCTCATGCGCGGCTTCCCAATACAGGCGTGCAGAGCTGGGCCCTGCGTTCGGGAGCCAGTACAGCATGATGTCGTCGATGAGGTGGTCCAAGGCGAACACGTTCTCCGGCTCGCCGTCGCTTTGTGAGACGTCCTGAAAGAGTGCATAGATCCATGCAGCCAGGCCCACCGGGGAGTCAGCCAAACTGAAGCCCACCGACTGCGGCCGTGTGCTTTGCAGCTTCATGTAGCCGGAAAATTCCGCGTAGTAGCGCTGGGCGTCTTCCAGCATCTTCTGCTCGGCCGGTGTGGCTTCGGCGATGTCCTGCGTGCTGGGTTCGAACATCACCATGTTCAGATGGAGACCCCGCAAGCCGGGTGGCTGCATGAATCCAAGCGCGGTGGTGATCGCACTGCCCCAATCGCCGCCCTGTGCGGCCCAACGCTCGCCATAACCCAAGCGGCGCATCAGTTCGACCCATGCGGCAGCCGTGCGCCCGACGCCCCAGCCACGGGCGGTTGGCTTTGCAGAGAAACCAAAGCCAGGCAAGGATGGGATGATGAGATGAAACGCGTCCGACGCCTGCCCGCCATGGGCCACCGGGTCACTCAAGGGGCCGATCACCTCGCGGAATTCGAGCACCGATCCGGGCCACCCATGCGTCAGCAGCAACGGAAGCGCGTCTGGCTCCGGCGAGCGGACATGCAGGAACTGGATCTCCAGTCCATCGATCGTGGTGCGACTGCTGTTCCAGCCGTTCAATAACCGCTCGGTCGCACGCCAGTCGTAGCCAGACTGCCAGCGGTCCACCAGGCGCCGGATGCGCTCGCTCTGCGGGCCCTGGCTGTGGTCCTCCACGGTTTCCCTACTTGGCCACCGCGTTTGCCTAAGCCGGTGTGCGAGGTCATCCAGCTCCGCCTGTGCAACCTGGATGTGGAACGCTGCAATGCCATCGCGCATCTCAAGACTCCCGTACATACGTATTGGCCAGTGTCTGGCGGGCTGTTTGCCAGGCGCGCGCACCGTAGCGATCGTTATCCAGTGGGACCAGTTTGCCGCGCCCGCTCATCATGTCGCGCAGATATTGCATGCCCTGCCAGGGAGGGAAGGGGTCATCGCTTGCGGGCGTGAGTGCACGCACCGCACTGATGATTGCCGACATCGTCCCGAGCCCACCTGGCCTGAGCGTGCGATAGCGCTGCGCGGTGAGTTGGGTGAGCAGTTGCGCGATGTCGTTGGGCGAAATGCTGTTGCCGGCAATGCGCAGGTCCCGTGGTGCCGTGGAATCCAGTGCGGCCGCCGCCGTGTAGCTGGCAACGTCATCTTTGGCGGTGAAATCGAGCTGCTGGTTGGCGTCGCCAAAATGCATGACGCGACGGCCCGGCACCACGAGGCGTGCACTGCCCTCAAGAAGCTCCAGAAAGCCGCCGCACAGAACCGAGGTGGCCGCGATCGGCGCGGCATCCAGTTGGTCTCTGAATCGGCGCCGGAAATCCAGGTTTCGATTGTCGCCTGACCGTGTCTTCGTATAGTCCAGCGAGAAATCAGACGGAATGAAGCGAGGCACGCCGGCGCTGACCGCTGCATGCAACAGCTTTCCCTGTTGACCCAGCATGACGTCTTCCAGACCGTTGAGCGCGGAAACGACACATGCCGCATTCCCGACCGCTTCACGCAACGAGTTGGCGTCTTCCATCTCGACGTAGTGGATCGTGATGTTCCTGCGTTGCAGGGCCGCAATACGGTCCTTGCCTGCGCCTTGCCGAACAAGCGCAACCACCGCGGCGCCCTGGTCCTGCAGGGCAAAGGCGATGCGGCAACCCAGGTCGCCGGTGGCGCCTGCAACAACGATTGGGGATCTCACATCTGACGTCATGACTTGCCTCTCGCTTGGGTCTTTTGCGCCAACGACGGCAACGGGAACTGCAACAGAAGATGCAGGCTGTCTGTCACGCAGCACCCAGGCCATTCGCCGGCTTGGCAGACCACGCAGCGAATAACTGAACGATAACGTTCAGTTGATGGCAATGCAAGCGGCGTGTAAGTTTTCGTGCATGAAAGCGGTCAAGCAAAAATCAAAAGGTGGACGGCCGCCACTCGATAAGGCGGGCGATGTCGAACGGCGCTTACTCGATGCGGCGCTGCAACTCTTCCTGGAACGCGGGTTCGAGCACACCTCGTGCGAGGACATCGCGCGGCTGGCAGGCGCGGGCAAGGCAAGCCTTTACGCGCGCTATGCCAACAAAGACGCCATCTTCGAGGCGGTGGTCCGTCGCGATGTCGACACCCAGCCGCTGCCTGCCGCAGCCAGCGTCCCCATGGATCTGGAGGGGCGCCTGAGACACGCAGGACAAGGAATACTTGCGCATGCATTACAGCCCCAGACGGTGGCCATGATGCGCCTGGTCGTCGGCACCTCCATCCGCGCGCCGGCGCTTGCCGCTGAAGTCAACCGCATCGGCTGGGAGGGCGGGCTACGACGCGTGCAGATGACGATCCTGGACGGCCCGGATCAACCGGCCAATCCGTCTGCGTTGGCAAGCCACTTCGTCGACCTGGTGTTCGCCCCGCACCAACTGCGCGCGCTGCTGGGCGAACACCCGGACGACCTGATTGCCACCGCATCGGCCCGTGTGGAGTGGGCGCTTGCACTTCTCAAGGATGCTGGCCAGCTGGAGACCGGAAGTCCTCAGTAACACCCTGGAATTGCAGGAATCCTTGAACAACGCAGCGAAACGCCGCGACAGTCCCCACGCATGGCGATGGGGCTCAATGGAACCGGCATCCGGAATCAGGTCTCGGATGCCGCGCCCGTAGGGCCGCTAAAAAGACCTGAAATATCAGCCTTGTGCTTTATCAAACTCAAGGTGATAGCGCGTGGCCTCATTCACTTCGTTCTTCGACCCCAAGAACACCGGCACACGCTGATGCAGCTGCGTCGGCTGGAGGTCCAGGATGCGCTCGCGCCCGGTGGTGGCTGCGCCGCCGGCCTGTTCCACCAGCATGCTCATCGGGTTGGCTTCGTACATCAGGCGCAGCTTGCCCGGCTTGGATGCGTCCTTCTTGTCCCAGGGGTAGATGAAGATGCCGCCGCGGGTGAGGATGCGGTGCACGTCGGCGACCATGCTGGCGATCCAGCGCATGTTGAAGTCCTTGCCGCGGGTGCCGTCCTTGCCGGCCAGCAGGTCGCTGACATAGGACTGCATGGCCGGTTCCCAGTGGCGCTGGTTGGACATGTTGATGGCGTATTCGGCGGTGTCTTCGGGCACGCGCATGTTGGCCTGGGTCAGCAGGAAGCTGCCTTCCTCGCGCTCCAGGGTGAAGGCGTGGGTCCCGTGGCCGAGCGTGAGCACCAGCATCGTGCTGGGGCCGTAGATGCAGTAGCCGGCGGCAACCTGCTGGGTGCCCGGCTGCAGGAAGTGCTCGTCGCCGGGCTTTTCGGTGCCCTTGGGCGCGCGCAGCACCGAGAAGATGGTGCCCACCGAGACGTTGACGTCGATGTTGGAGCTGCCATCCAGCGGATCGAACAGCAGCAGGAAATCGCCGCTGGGGTACTGGTCGGGCACCGGCTGGCTGTGATCCATTTCTTCCGACGCGCACGCGGCCAGGTGGCCGCCCCAGGCGTTGGCTTCGAGCAGGATGTCGTTGCTGAGCACGTCGAGCTTCTTCTGCGCCTCGCCCTGCACGTTGCCGGTGCCGGCATCGCCGAGCACGCCGCCCAGGGCGCCCTTGCTCACGGCGATGGAAATGCGCTTGCAGGCGCGCGAGACGATGGTGATCAGCTGGCGCAATTCCGGGTCGATACGGCCGGCGTGTTGCTCTTCGATCAGGAAGCGGGTCAGCGAGGGACGCGACATGGGAGCGGGCAGCCTGTGTAGGAAGTGGTCCGCCATTGTCGCCATTGCGCCGTTAGATTTCGATCACTGGATGCGCGTTTTGCAGCAAACCTGATCGAACATGCGCGAATGTGGTGCCCAAGACTAGGGTTGCCGACATGTACCACGCGGTCTTGGCGCAGCTCTGCACATGCGCAGAGGCGGTGAATCACCCACAAAAAAAACCGGGAGGCTGGCGCGCTCCCGGTTTGCCGGCGTCGGCCGCGGTGGCCGATCGCGATGCGCTCGCTTACATGCGGCTGACGGTGGCCACGGCCTGTGCCACGTAGTCCAGGTTGCGCTGGCTCAGCGCGGCCACGCAGATACGGCCGGTGCCGACGGCGTAGATCGCGAACTCCTCGCGCAGGCGGTCCACCTGGGTCTTGGTCAGGCCCGAGTACGAGAACATGCCGGCCTGGCGCTGGATGAACGCAAACTCCGGCGCGCCCAATGTGTCCAGCTTGGCCACCAGGCCCGCGCGCAGGGCGTGGATGCGCTCGCGCATCTCGGTCAGCTCCTGCTCCCACAGATCGCGCAGCTCCGGGCTGGTCAGCACACCGGCCACCAGGGCGGCGCCGTGCGTGGACGGGCTGGAGTAGATCGTGCGGATGATGCGCTTGACCTGCGACTGCACGGCCTTGGCTTCGGCCGCGGTGGCCGAGACCACCGACAGCGCGCCCACGCGCTCGCCATACAGCGAGAACGACTTGGAGTACGAGCTGGCGACCACGTAGCTGTCGATGCCTTCGGCAGCGAGCAGGCGCACCGCGTAGGCATCGGCCTCGATGCCCTTGTCGAAGCCCTGGTAGGCGATGTCGACGAACGGGAACAGGTTGCGTTCCTTCAACAGCCCGGCAACCTGCTTCCACTGTTCCTTGCTCAGGTCCGCGCCGGTCGGGTTGTGGCAGCAGGCGTGCAGCAGCACCACCGTGCCCGGTTCGAGTTTTGCCAGGTCGGCGAGCATGCCGTCGAAGTTCAGCCCATGGCTGGCGGCATCGAAATAGGTGTAGTCCACGACCTCGAAGCCGGCCGCGCCGAACACTGCGCGATGGTTTTCCCAGCTCGGGTTGCTGATGGCGATGGTGGAGGTGGGCAGCAGCTTCTTGAGCAGGTCCGCGCCCACGCGCAAGGCGCCGCTGCCGCCGACGGTCTGCGAGGTCGCCACGCGGCCGGAGGCCACCAGCGCCGACTCGGCGCCGAACAGCAGCTCCTGGGTGGCCTTGTCGTAGGCGGCCAGGCCGTCGATGGGCAGGTAGCCGCGCGGTTTGGCGTCCAGCGCGAGCTGCTGCTCGATCTTGTGCACGGCGCGCAACAGCGGGATGCGCCCGTTTTCGTCGTAATAGATGCCCACGCCCAGGTTGACCTTGTTGGGGCGGCTGTCGGCGTTGTAGGCCTCGGTCAGGCCCAGGATGGGGTCGCCTGGAACCTGTTCCACGTTTGCAAAGAAGGACACGGCATGACTCGCTGAAGGACGAAAGAGTGAGGGACTTCCGGGATGTTCGGCCGCGGCTGGGCCAAACCACTTCATCGTAGCAGCCCATGGCCGGCGTAGCATGCTTCGTTCCGTACGCAACGATGCGGCCACAGTACGGATGAGGGACACTACGCCCATGCCCAGACTTACCTTGTTGGCCGCCGCCTGCGGCCTGTTCGCCACGAGCGCCGCGCCGCCCGTCCTGGCCGCCGATCCGGCGCCGCCCGCCTCCACGCCGATCCAGCGATTGCCCACCGTGCAGGTGGACGCCGCGCGTGTGCGCGGGGTGGACGACTTCGACCTGCCGGCCTCCTTCACCGTGGCGGCGGCCGATGCCGACAACCGCCGCGGCGCGCAGGTGTCCGAGCTGCTGGACGGCATCCCCGGCCTGGTGGCGCGCGATCGCCAGAACTACGCGCAGGATACCCAGCTGTCGATCCGCGGCTTCGGCGCGCGTTCCACCTTCGGCGTGCGCGGCGTGCGCCTGCTGGTCGACGGCATCCCGGCCAGCATGCCCGATGGCCAGGGCCAGCTCTCGCATTTCAACGTGCTGGGCGCCGAGCGGGTGGAAGTGCTGCGCGGGCCGTTTTCGGCGCTGTACGGCAACTCCTCCGGCGGCGTGCTGCAGCTGTGGAGCGCCGACGGCAAGCCGGGCGACCCGTGGCGGCTGCGCGCCACCTACGGCAGCAATGCCACCGTCAACGTGGGTGCGCAATTGCTCGGCCAGCAGGGCGCGGTGCACTACAACCTGGCCGCCAATCATTTCGAAACCGACGGCTTCCGCGCCCATAGCCGCGCAAAGCGCGATTCGGTCAATGCCAAGCTCGGCTTCGATCTGGCCGAGGGGCGCCGGCTGGACCTGGTGCTCAACTATCTGGACGCACCCGACGCGCAGGACCCGCTCGGCCTGACCCGCGCGCAGTTCAATGCCGACCCGGCGCAGGCCACGGCGGTGGCCACCCAGTTCAACACCCGCAAGTCGGTGCGCCAGTCGCAGGCCGGCGCCATCTTCACCCAGCAGTTCGACAGCCAGACGCTGCGGCTGATGGCCTACGGCGGGCAGCGCAGCGTGGAGCAGTTCCTGGCGATCCCGGTGGCGGTGCAGCGCAACCCGCTGCATTCGGGCGGGGTGATCGATCTGGACAGCAATTACGAAGGTGCCGATGCGCGCTGGGCCTGGCAAGGCGAGGCGCTGGGCCGGCCGTTGCAGCTGACCGTGGGCGCGAACGTCGATCGCCAGCGCCAGCACCGCACCGGTTACGAAAACTTCGTCGGCGACACGCTGGGCGTCAAGGGCGCGCTGCGCCGCAACCAGCGCGACCAGGTCGAGAACGTGGACCAGTTTGCGCAGGCGTGGTGGCAGTGGAGCGCGCGCTGGTCGGCTTTGTTGGGCGTGCGGCATAGCCAGGTGCGCTTCGACTCGGACGATCACTACATCCTCGGGCGCAATCCCGATGACAGCGGCCGGCGCGATTATTCGGCAACCACGCCGGTGGCCGGCATCGTGTTCCGTGCCGCCGAAGACCTGCGTTTCTACGCCTCGGTCGGGCGCGGCTTCGAAACGCCCACCTTCAACGAGCTCGGTTATCGCAGCGATGGCGGCGCCGGCCTGGCGCTGGATCTGGGCGCGGCGACCAGCCGCAATTATGAGATCGGCAGCAAGTGGCGCGCGCAGAGCGGCGCAGCGGTGGAAGTGGCGCTGTTCCGCGCCGACACCGACGACGAACTGGCCGTGGCCAGCAACACCAATGGGCGCAGCACCTATCGCAACATCGGCGCCACCCGCCGCCAGGGCGCGGAGCTGAGCTGGAATCAACCGGTGGGCACCACCCAGCAGCTGCAGCTGGCCTACACCTTCGTCGATGCCACCGTGCGCGATGGCTACCTCACCTGCGCCAGCAGTGGCTGCGCCACGCCCACCGCACCGGTGGCCAGCGGCGCGCGCCTGCCGGGCGTGCCGCGCCAGCAGCTGTTCGCGCGCTGGCAGTGGCAGCCGCTGCAATGGCAGTTCGCCGCCGAAACGGTGGCCTCCGACGCCACCGTGGTCAACGACCTGGCCAGCGAGCGTGCACCCGGCTACGCGCTGGTCAACCTGGAAGCCTCCCGGCGCTGGACCACCACGCTGGGCGGGCTGCGCACCTTCGCCCGCATCGACAATGCGCTGGACCGGCACTACATCGGCTCGGTGATCGTCAACGACGGCAACGGGCGCTATTACGAACCCGGTCCGGACCGCACCTACACGGTCGGCCTGCAGTGGGATTTCGGCGGCTGATCCGGCCGCAGGCGGTGCGCATTCAACAACACGCACCGCCCGTAGGAGCGCCCCCGGGCGCGACAAGGCCGTCCCGCCAATGCGCGCGTCGCCACGGCGATGCATCTCCAACAAACGCTCGGCCTGCAGCGTGCTTTCGGCGGCTGATCCGGCCGCAGGCGGTGCGCATTCAACAACGCGCACCGCCCGTAGGAGCGCCCCCGGGCGCGACAAAGCCATCCCGCCAACGCACGGTCTGCCATCGACACGCCACTGACCACCACACCAGGCCCCACCATGATCGTCATCGATCACGCCCCCGCAGACTGGTTTCTGCTGCGTGCGGACAATCGCTACTGGCTGGACATCAACTGCACGATCTCGGCCACCGGCTTCTCGCTTCTGCTGGCGTTGAACGCAAAAGAGCAGGCCGACGTGCTGGCAGACGGGCATGCCGCCTGCGCACGGCTGGCCGCACAGGTGCAATGGCGGCCGCACGATTTTGCCGCGCGTGATGCCAGCGCCAGCCACGGTGCGCAGGTCATCGCAGCGGTGCGGGCGTGGCGCGCGTCAGACGCCCGCAACGCGCGCGCATGAACCCATCGCGCCGGGCAAACCGCTTGCGCTGTTCGCCACGCGCGGCTGCAATGCGCCGCGTTGATGCAGCGGTGACTGCCGGTGATGCGATGCACTAAGCTTGCAAGCGCACTCCCTGCACAAGGATGTTTCCGTTGAACACGCGCTACGCCCCGATCGATTTCAGCGACAAGCTCGCCCTGCTGTCGCAGCACTGGTCCCCGCGTGTCGTCGCGGAAATGAACGACTACCAGTTCAAACTGGTCAAGCTGCAAGGTGCGTTCGTGTGGCATCAGCATGCGGACACGGACGAGGTGTTCATCGTGCTGGACGGCAACATGACCATCGAGTTTCGCGACGGCGTGGTGGCGCTGTCGGCCGGGCAGATGCACGTGGTGCCCAAGGGGGTCGAACACCGCCCGGCGGCGGAGCACGAATGCAGCGTGCTGCTGGTCGAGCCGCGCGGTGTGGTCAATACCGGCGATGCGGGCGGCGCATACACCGCAGACAACGACGTCTGGATTTGATGGTTGTGCAATGCGTGCTGGTGCACGGCGGCCGATCCGGCGCCTGGTTGCGGAGCCCTTGCCGCGTGCACGCGGATGATGCGCTGCAGCGCAACGTCCACCACGGCGCGGGGAAACACGGCTGCGCTGCAATGACGCAGCGCAACAGCGCATGACATGACATTGCGCTAGCGCTCGCGCGGGTATACACGTGCGCATCGGACCACCTCCGCAGGAGACCATGATGAACGCGCTTGCCTCTGCAAAACCGCTCAACACCGACCCGCAGTCCATCTTCAAACCGCGTTATGACAACTTCATCGGCGGCCAGTGGGTGGCGCCGCACAGCGGCCAGTACTTCGACAACACCACGCCGATCAACGGCAAGGTGTTCACCTCGATCGCGCGCTCCAACGCGCAGGACATCGAAGCCGCACTGGATGCGGCGCATGCGGCCAAGGACGCCTGGGGCAAGACTTCCACCACCGAGCGCTCCAATGTGCTGCTCAGGATCGCCGACCGCATCGAACAGAATCTGGAGCTGCTCGCCTATGCCGAGACCTGGGACAACGGCAAGCCTGTGCGCGAGACGCTCAATGCCGATGTGCCGCTGTGCGTGGATCACTTCCGCTATTTCGCCGGCGCCATCCGCGCGCAGGAAGGTGGCATCTCCGAGATCGACAGCGACACCATCGCCTATCACTTCCACGAACCGCTCGGCGTGGTCGGGCAGATCATCCCGTGGAACTTCCCGCTGCTGATGGCGTGCTGGAAGCTGGCACCGGCGCTGGCCGCCGGCAACTGCGTGGTGATGAAGCCGGCCGAGCAGACCCCGGCCTCGATCCTGGTGTTGATGGAAGTCATCGGCGACCTGTTGCCGCCGGGCGTGCTCAACGTGGTCAACGGCTTCGGGCTCGAGGCCGGCAAGCCGCTGGCCAGCAACCCGCGTATTGCCAAGATCGCCTTCACCGGCGAAACCACCACCGGCAGGCTGATCATGCAATACGCCAGCCAGAACCTGATCCCGGTGACGCTGGAGCTGGGCGGCAAGTCGCCGAACATCTTCTTTGCCGATGTCATGGCCGAAGACGACGATTTTCTCGACAAGGCGGTGGAAGGCTTCGTGCTGTTCGCCTTCAACCAGGGCGAGGTGTGCACCTGCCCCTCGCGCGCGCTGATCCAGGAATCGATCTACGACAGGTTCATGGAAAAGGCGCTGGCACGCGTGGCCGCGATCAAGCAGGGCAACCCGCTCGATCCCAACACCATGGTCGGCGCGCAGGCCTCCAGCGAGCAGCTGGAAAAGATCCTGTCCTATATCGACATCGGCAAGCAGGAAGGCGCGCAGGTGTTGATCGGCGGCGAGCGCAATACGCTCGATGGCGAGCTGGCCGAGGGCTTCTACGTCAAGCCGACGGTGTTCAAGGGCCACAACAAGATGCGCGTGTTCCAGGAAGAAATCTTCGGGCCGGTGGTATCGGTGACCACCTTCAAGGACGAGGCCGAGGCGCTGGCGATCGCCAACGACACGTTGTACGGCCTGGGTGCCGGTGTGTGGAGCCGCGATGCGTCGCGTCTGTACCGCATGGGCCGCGCGATCCAGGCCGGGCGCGTGTGGACCAACTGCTACCACGCCTATCCGGCGCATGCCGCGTTCGGCGGCTACAAGCAGTCGGGCATCGGCCGCGAGAATCACAAGATGATGCTCGACCATTACCAACAGACCAAGAACCTGCTGGTGAGCTATTCGCCGAAGGCGCTAGGGTTTTTCTGATGCGTAGGCCTGCTACTGCTCGACTGCAATGCGTGATGGATCGGGCACAGGAACGCCGGGCCGCTGCACCGGCTGTTCATGAACCGCGCACGCGCGAATTGACCTCGATCAAGGCACGGCGTCCTCAAGGCGCCTAGGGTCGGCCGCACTATCAGTGCGGAGTGCAGCATGGACACGACAATGAAAGCGGCGGTGGTGCGCCAGTTCGGCGCACCACTGGTGATCGAGGAAGTGCAGGTGCCACGGCCCCAGGCCGGCGATCTGCTGGTCAAAATCCAGGCCTGCGGGGTCTGCCACACCGATCTGCACGCCGCGCAGGGGGACTGGCCGGTCAAGCCGAATCCTCCGTTCATCCCCGGCCATGAAGGCGTGGGCTATGTGGTGGCGGTGGGTGCGGGCGTGCGCCACGTCAAGGAAGGCGACCGGGTGGGGATTCCCTGGCTGTACTCGGCCTGCGGGCATTGCGAGCACTGCCTGGGCGGCTGGGAAACCCTGTGCGAGGCGCAGCAGAACAGCGGCTACTCGGTCAATGGCGGCTTCGCGCAGTACGCGCTGGCCAATGCCGATTACGTCGGGCATCTGCCCGCCACCCTGGGGTTTGTCGAGGTCGCGCCGATCCTGTGCGCGGGTGTCACCGTCTACAAGGGCCTGAAGGTCACCGATACCAAGCCGGGCCAGTGGGTGGTGATTTCCGGCATCGGCGGGCTCGGCCACATGGCAGTGCAATATGCCAAGGCGATGGGACTGAACGTGGCCGCCGTGGATGTGGACGACGCCAAGCTGGCGCTGGCCAGGCGCCTGGGCGCCACGGTGACGGTCAATGCGCGCACCACCGATCCGGTGGCCTACCTCAAGAAGGAAATCGGCGGCGCACACGGCGCGTTGGTCACCGCGGTATCGCCCAAGGCGTTCGAGCAGGCGATCGGCATGGTGCGGCGTGGCGGCACGGTGTCGCTCAACGGCCTGCCACCGGGCCAGTTCCCGCTGGACATCTTCGGCATGGTGCTCAATGGCGTGACCGTGCGCGGCTCGATCGTCGGCACCCGGCTGGACCTGCAGGAGTCGCTGGCCTTCGCCGAGCAGGGCAAGGTCGCGGCGACCGTGGCCACCGATACCCTGGACAACATCAACGAGGTGTTCGCGCGCATGCACGCCGGAACGATCGAGGGGCGTATCGTGCTCGACATGGCGGCCTGACCGCGCCGCAGGAGGCAGACGATGCAGGACACCACCACGCAGACAGACCCGCCGTTGCAGGTGATGGCCACGCTGGCGGCGTTGCAGTTGATCGACACGCTGCGCGCACGCCACGGCGATGTGCTGTTCCATCAATCCGGCGGCTGCTGCGATGGCTCCTCGCCGATGTGTTTCCCGGTGGGCGACTTCATCGTCGGCGACCGCGACGTGCTGCTGGGCGAGATCGGCGGCGCGCCGTTCTACATCAGCCCCTCGCAGTTCGAATACTGGAAGCACACCCAGCTGATCATCGATGTGGTGCCGGGGCGCGGTGGCATGTTCTCGCTGGAAAACGGCGAGGGCGTGCGCTTTCTGGTGCGCTCGCGTCTGTTTGCCGATGAGGAATTTGCCCAGCTGCAGCGGGCAGGCCGGGCCTAACCCTCGCCCGCCTGGCGGTGCTGCCGGGCGGGGAATCAGCCGGCTGGTTTCAGCGGTCTGCCACGGTCGACGGTGCGGTGCCGGGCTTCTTGGCCGGGGTGTCGCCATCGGCAGGAACCAGCGTGTCGGGCGCATCGCCGGCGCCGCGGTCTTCATAGTGTTCGGCATCGCGCTTGCCGTGCTGTTCGCCCGGCTGGGTCGGTTGGTCGCGCAGTGGGTCGCGGGACATGCGGTGCTCCTGGTCATGGGATGGATGCGCAGTTCACCGCGCGCGTAGTGAAGGGGACGCAGTGGCTGCTGCAGACGCACGGCTCACGCATGGATCACGGTGGCCGCGCTACAGCTATGGGTCAACTCATACAACACCCGGAGTCACACGCCGATGGCACGACCGATCTGGACCGGAACGCTCTCGTTCGGCTTGCTCAATGTGCCGGTGTCGTTGATGTCGGGCGAGCGCAAGGTGGATCTGCATTTCCGCATGCTCGATTCGCGCGACAAGAAGCCGATCCGCTTCGAGCGCGTCAACGCCGACACCGGCGATGAGGTGCCCTGGAAGGAGATCGTCAAGGCGTTCGAGTACGACAAGGGCAGCTATGTCATCGTCGAGGAGCAGGACATCCGCTCGGCCTCGCCGGAAAGCCATGAGACGGTGGAAGTGGAAACCTTTGTCGACGCCGCCGATATCGACCCGCGTTATTTCGAAAAGCCCTACATCCTGGTGCCGGGCAAGAAGGCCGAAAAAGGCTATGTGCTGCTGCGCGAGACGCTGCGCGACACCGGCAAGGTGGGCATTGCCAAGGTGGTCATCCGCACGCGCGAATACCTGGCCGCGGTGATGCCGCAGGGCGATGCGTTGATCCTGCTGCTGCTGCGCTACCAGCAGGAAGTGGTGGACCCGCAGGACTTCAAGCTGCCGGCCGGCGCGGTGGGCGAGTACCGCATCACGCCCAAGGAACAGGAGATGGCCAAGCAGCTGATCGAGTCGATGTCCGGCACCTGGCAGCCGGAGGATTACCACGACGAGTTCCGCGGCAAGCTCGAGCAGATCCTGCGCAAGCGCATCCAGGCCAAGGGTGGCACCACCACCGTGGATGTCGAGCCACCGCAGCACGAAGACGCCAGCACCAACGTGGTCGACTTCATGTCGCTGCTGCAGAAGAGCCTGCAGGCCAACACGCGCACGCCGGCCAAGAAGAGCAGCGCGCCGGCAACCGGGTCGGCCAAAAAGACCGCCATCAAGAAAGTGGCCAAGAAGGCCACCAAGAAGACCGCGGCCAAGGCCACCAAGGCCACCAAGACCACCGCCAGCAAGGCGGCGCCGCGCCGCAAGGCCGGCTAGGCCCCGCCCATGTCATTGCACGATTACAACGCCAAGCGCCGCTTCGACCAGACCCCGGAGCCGGCCGGCGACACGCCGGCGCGCGCCAGCAAGCAGCCGATCTTTGTCGTGCAGTTGCACCACGCCAGCTCGCGCCATTACGACTTCCGTCTGGAAGCCGATGGTGTGCTCAAGAGTTGGGCCGTGCCGAAGGGCCCATCGTTGCGCGTGGGCGAAAAGCGCCTGGCGGTTCAGGTGGAGGACCACCCGCTGTCGTACGCCAGCTTCCAGGGCGACATTCCGCAGGGCCATTACGGCGCCGGGCATGTGGACGTGTTCGACCACGGGCATTGGCAGTGCGAAGGCGATGCGTTGGCGGCACTGGAAGCCGGCAAGCTGGAATTCGAACTGCAGGGCACGCTGCTGCGCGGCGGTTTTGCATTGGTGCGCACGCAGATGCGCGGCGGCAAACCGCAATGGCTGCTGTTCAAGCGCAGCGATGCGTACGCCGCAGATCTGGATGCCGATGCGCTGGTGGCGCAGCAGGCCGCTGGCGCATCGGCTGCAGTGGCGCCGGCAACCCGTGCCAAGGCTAGCCGGGCGCGGCGTGCGCCGGCAGCAACGGCGAGCGCCGGGACGACTGCAGCTGGCAAACGCGCGCGCCCGGCGCGTGCGGACGCCCGGCAATGGCGTACCCGCGCCCTGGCGCTGGACGGCGCGCGCGATGCGCCATGCCCAACCGAGCTGCGCGCGCAACTGACCTTGCTGCGCGAGCAGGCGCCGGATGGCGAGCGCTGGTTGCACGAGATCAAATGGGACGGCTACCGCCTGCTGGCCGACATGGTCGATGGCCAGGTGCAGCTGCGCTCGCGCAACGACCAGGCCTGGACGCAGCGCTTCCCGGACGTGGTGCGCGCAGTGCAGGCCCTGCCGGTGCGCGATGCGCGCCTGGATGGCGAGCTGGTGGTGCTGGATGCGCAGGGGCGCAGCGACTTCTCGGCATTGCAACGCGCGCTCGATGGCAGCGTCACGCAGCCGCTGCGCTACATCGTGTTCGACCTGCTCGGCGTGGCCGGGGTGGATCTGCGCGACACCCCGCTGCTGCAACGCAAGCAGTTGCTGCACGACGTGCTGGGCGATGTGCCGGGCACGCTGGCGTTTAGCGACCATGTGATCGGCCACGGCCCGGAGGTCTTTGCGGCCAGCGCCGGCACCGGCTGGGAAGGCATCGTCAGCAAGCTCGCCGATGCGCGGTATCGCGAAGGGCGCAGCGCCGATTGGGTCAAGACCAAGCACGAAGACAGCGACGAGTTCGTGGTGGTGGGCTACACCGACCCGAAGGGCGCGCGCAGCGGCTTCGGCGCCTTGCTGATGGCGCAGCGCGAGGGCAAGACGCTGCGTTACGTCGGGCGTGTGGGCACCGGCTTCGACGATGCCTTGCTCGGCAAGATCACCGCGCTGTTGCAGGCGCTGCATAGCGACACCGCCACGCTGGAATTGCCGACGCATATCCCGGGGCGGCCACGCGATGTGCATTGGGTACGGCCGGTCTTGATCGCCGAGGTCGCCTTCCGCGGCTGGGCGAAGGAAGGCCTGCTGCGGCAGGCAGCGTTCAAGCGTCTGCGCGAGGACAAACCCATGAGCGAGTTGGGCGGTGACCGCGCCGCGCCAGGCAAGGCGCGTGCTGCGGGTAAGGGCGGTGCTGCGACCATGGTCGCTGCACCTGCGCGCAAGGCGGCGACGAAGAAAACCTCCAGAACGACGGTCGACCCATCTACCAGCACCGCCAGCAAGCGCGTGCGGTCGACGGCATCGAAGACGACTGCGACGACATCCAAAAAGGCTGCAGCGTCCACGTCCACGGTCTCCAAATCCACAACATCCAAATCCACGTCCACGTCCACGGACGGCATCACCATCACCCATCCCGAGCGGGTAGTGTTTCCTGCAGCGGGCATCAGCAAGGGCGATGTGGCCGACTATTACCGCGCCGTGGCACCGCTGGTGCTGGCAGAGATCGCGCGCCGCCCCTTGTCGCTGCTGCGCTGCCCCGATGGTGCCGGTGGCGACTGCTTCTTCCAGAAGCACGAGGGCCGCCATCTGGGCACGCATATCAAGGCGATTCCGCTGCAGCAGAAGAGCGGCACCGAGGACTACATCTACGTCGAAGATGCCGCCGGCCTGCTCGAGCTGGTGCAGATGAACACACTGGAGCTGCATCCCTGGGGCGCGCAGGTCGACGATGCGGAGCATCCGGATCGGCTGGTGTTCGACCTGGACCCGGGCGACGGGGTGTCCTGGACCGACGTGGTGGCGGCTGCGCGCGATATCCGCGCCAAGCTGCGCAGTGCCGGCCTGGAAAGCGCGGTGCGCCTGTCCGGCGGCAAGGGCCTGCATGTGGTGGTGCCGATCGTGCCGGAGGCGGACTGGGAGCAGGCGCGCGATTTCTGCGAGGCCTTCGCCCAGGCACTGGCAACGCACGCCCCGGACCGCTACGTGGCCACCATGAGCAAGGCCAAGCGCCACGGCGTGATCTTCGTCGACTGGCTGCGCAACGGGCGCGGCAATACCAGCGTGTGTTCGTGGTCGCTGCGTGCGCGCGAAAAGGCCACCGTCGCCGTGCCGCTGCGCTGGGAAGAACTCGGCAAGATCAGCGGCCCGGATGCCTTCCCGATGGACAAGGCCCTGCAACGGGCCAAGCGTCAGCGTGCAGATCCGTGGGAATCGGTGCTGGCGTTGCAGCAATACTTGCCCACCGGTGACGACAACCACTAAGAGCCAACAAGACGACTGCGCCGCCACCAGGCGGGCGCGGTCGATGCTCGGAATTGGCATGTCCCCCGCGTGCGCCGGTGCTCCTCCACGGGCCCGCACCCACCCGACGACTGCTCGCTTATGCGATCAGATACGCATCACACATACAGCCTGACCAAACCCACCGACCATCGAGACTGGTCCTTGCCCGTCCACCGTCGCGGGACCTTACGTGGCATGGATGCCGCGTAAGCGCCTACATGGACGTACTTGCGGCGTGTCCTGCGAGGGTGGGCGGGCAAGGGCCCTGCAGCCAAGTCGCAGATCACCCGCTCTCAGCTACCAACGCATCCCAAATCCCAAATCCCGAATCCCATCAAGGCGAGACCGCGTTCTCCCGCGTCACCCGGCTCAACGCATCGCTGCTGATCTCGGCAATTGAATGGGTGCCGGTCAGGGTCATCGCCACGCGCATCTCGCGCTCGATCAGGGTCAGCAGATTCTCCACGCCGGCCTGGCCGCCGGCCGCCAGCGCATAGACGAACGCGCGCCCCAGCAGCACCGCGTCGGCGCCCAGCGCCAGCATGCGCACCACGTCCAGGCCGCTGCGGATGCCCGAGTCGGCCAGGATCTTCAGTTGCCCCTTCACCGCATCGGCAATGGCCGGCAATGCGCGCGCGCTGGACAGCACGCCGTCGAGCTGGCGGCCGCCATGGTTGGACACCACGATGCCGTCGGCGCCGAAGCGCACCGCATCGCGCGCATCGTCCGGGTCCAGGATGCCCTTGATCACCATCGGCCCGGTCCAGAACTCGCGGATCCATTCCAGGTCTTTCCAGGCGATGGACGGGTCGAAGTTGGCGCCCAGCCAGCCGATGTAGTCCTGCAGGCCGGTCGGGCTGCCGCGGTAGGTCGAGATATTGCCCAGATCGTGCGGGCGACCCAGCAGGCCCACGTCCCAGGCCCAGCGCGGATGCGTCACCGCCTGCAGCATGCGCCGCAGCGACGCGTTGGGCCCGCTCATGCCCGAGTGCGCATCGCGGTAACGCGCGCCCGGCGTGGGCATGTCCACGGTGAACACCAGCGTGGTCACCCCGGCCGCCTTGGCGCGCTCCAGTGCGTTGCGCATGAAGCCGCGGTCCTTGAGCACGTACAGCTGGAACCACATCGGCCGCGTGATCGCCGGCGCCACTTCCTCGATCGGGCACACCGACACCGTGGACAACGTAAACGGGATCCCGCGTGCGGCCGCCGCGCGCGCGGCCTGCACTTCGCCGCGCCGCGCATACATGCCGGTCAGCCCGACCGGCGCCAGTGCCACCGGCATCGCCAGCGTCTCGCCGAACAGCTCGGTGCCCAGGCTCAGGTCCGACATGTTGCGCAGCACCCGCTGGCGCAGCGCGATATCGGCCAGATCCGCGACATTGCGCCGCAAGGTGTGCTCGGCGTACGCCCCGCCATCGATGTAGTGGAACAGGAACGGCGGCAGGCGCGCCTGCGCGGCGGCACGGTAGTCGGAAGCGGCGGAAATGATCATCGAAGACGAACGGCAGCGGCGGGGTAGCCGCTGAGTGTAAGACCATCGGTGTGGCCGGTGGACCGCTGCGCGATCTGCAGGACGCAAGCCCGGCAAGGCCCAGCGCAGTGGTGCTGCGCCGCTGCCTTATCAACTCTTACCACACCAGCGGCAGTAGGCGCCGGCTCTGCGCTGCATAAGCCGGGTAAGCCAGCGGAAAGGCACGCTGCAATGCGGCCTCTTCGATACGGATGCGGTGCAGAAAGACCCAGGTCACCGGCACCACGATCGCCGCCACCGACAACGCATTGCCCATGCCAAGCGCCAGCCCGTAAAAGGCCATCAGCGCGCCGGTATAGGACGGGTGACGCAGCCAGCGGTATGGGCCGCTGCGCACCAGCTGGTGATCGGGCTGGATGGTCACATCCACCGTGAACCAGCGCGCCAGCACCTGGATGGCCCACACGCGCAACACCAGCCCACTGCCGATCAAGGCGCAGCCGGCCCATTGCAGCGGCGCGCCCCAACCCTGCGGCCAGTGGGCCAGGCCGCTGTAGGCCAGTGCCACCGCAACGGCCACCGCCGCAGACAACACGCGCCACAGGTGTTGCAGGGTGCCTTGATCGTGCGCGCCACCGTCGCCGGCACGGCGGCGGCGACTGAGTAGCAGTTCGTAGCCGCCCCATAACAGATTGAGCGCAAGAAACAGACTGGAAGCGGACATGGCGTGACTCCGTGGCGATGGATGGGCTGGTGATGCCAGTGTGCGCACGCGCCGCATGGATCGCAGGAGCCGCAGGTCATCGATCGCACCTGCCGGAAGTCACTTTCTGCACGCGCACCATTGCCGAGTGGCCGCGCGGCCGTCAGCATCGCCGCATGCATTCTTCCCTAAGTCATCTCTCGCATCCGCTGCGGCTGGCCGGCGCGTTCACCATTGCGGCGGTGGCGTTGTCGTTCATGCCCGATGCGTCACCGCAGGGCGCCTGGCGCTGGGGCGTGCTGGCCGGCTTCACCGCCTTGTTCCTGCTGCACACCGTGTTGCCGTCGCTGCATGCCTTGCGCACTGCCGCCACGCTGCTGCAGGCGGTCCTGGCCCTGCTGCTGGTGTGGATGGAGCCGCGTGCCGGCACCGCCCCGGTGCTGCTGGTCATGCTGGTCGCGCAGGCGGGCATGACCTGGCCGCCGGTGCGCGTGCTGTTGCTGGCGCTGGCATTGAACGCGGGCATGTATGCGCTGCTGGTGCAGGCCGGGTTCGAGCGCCCGTGGTTGATCGTCGGCATCTACGCCGGTTTCCAGGCCTTCGCCGCGCTGACCGCGCATTACGCGCGCAGCGCCGAGCGCGCGCGCGATGCGCTGGCCTACGTCAATGCCGACCTGCTGGCCACCCGCGCGCTGCTGGCCGACAGCGCGCGCGATGCCGAGCGCCTGCGCCTGGCGCGCGAGTTGCACGATGTGGCTGGGCACAAGCTCACCGCCATGCGCATCAACCTGCGCCTGCTCGGTGCCGACCCGGTGCTGGCGCGGCGCGACGAGGTCGCGGTGGTGGAGCAGCTGTCGGCCGAACTGCTGTCGGACATCCGCAACGTGGTGCAGTCGCTGCGCGACGATCAGGGCCTGGACCTGCAGACCGCCTTGCGCGCGCTGGCCGCACCGTTCCCACGCCCGGCGCTGCGCCTGCAGATCGACCCGGCCGTGCGCATCACCGATGCCCGCGTGGCCGAGCTGCTGTTGCGGCTGGTGCAGGAGGCGCTGACCAACGCGGTGCGGCATGCCGACGCCAACGAGGTCGCGGTGCACCTGCAGTGCGCGGGCGCGCAGCTGCAGGTGGACATCTGCGACGATGGCCGCCGCGCCGAGCGCATCCGCGAAGGCAACGGCATCACCGGCATGCGCGAACGCCTGGCCGCCCTGCACGGGCAGCTTGAGCTTGGCCGCACGCCCACTGGCGGCATGCATCTGATGGCGAGGCTACCGGCATGAGTGCCCATCGCATCGCGCTGGCCGACGACCAGATCCTGGTCCGCGCGGGCCTGCGCGCGCTGTTGCAGCAACAAGGCGTGGAGGTGGTCTGCGAGGCCGACGACGGCCAGGGCCTGCTGGACGCGCTGGTCAGCACCACCGTGGACGTGGTGCTCAGCGACATCCGCATGCCCGGCGTGGACGGCATCCAGGCGCTGCAGCAACTGCGCGCCCGTGGCGACCGCACCCCGGTGCTGCTGCTGACCACCTTCGACGACAGCGACCTGCTGCTGCGCGCCACCGAGGCCGGCGCGCAGGGCTTCCTGCTCAAGGACGCCGCCCCGGAAGACCTGCGCGAGGCGATCGAGCGGGTGGCCCACGGCGAGACCCTGCTGCAGCCGGTCAGCACCGACCCGGTGCGGGCGCGTTACCAGTTCCGCGACCAGCAGCCCCCGCGCGAGACCTTCAGCGAGCGCGAGGTGGCGATCCTGCGCCTGCTCGCCGGCGGCTATTCCAACAAGGAGATCGCCCGCACGCTGTTCCTGGCCGAAGGCACGGTGAAGAACTACGTCTCCACCATTCTGGAAAAGCTCGGCACCCGCGACCGCACCAGGGCGGTGTTGAAGGCGATCACGTTGCGGGTGATTTGAGGGCGGGGATTGGGGAGTCGGGAGTGGGGATTGGTCAGAGCGGACTCAGGAATCGGGAATCGGGAATCGGGAATCGGACACGATCTCGCCAGGTTGCATGGCATTGTTTCATAAGGAATTTCCCGGATTCGGAAGGATTGGGCAACAACCGTAAGGTTGCCGTCAGGTCGTGTGGGCGGCCCGGCGGGAAGGTCGTCCGGCGGCCACCGAGGTCGCTCGGGGACGCGCCGCGCTCCGGTCCGCTGCGGAGTGCGTCATGCGCCTGGTCCGGTATCTGTTCGTGTTGATCGTCGTGCTGTCCACCAGCGCCTGGGCGGCGCCCACCCAGGCCGACTTGCCGATCGCCTGGGTCCAGGCCGCACTGCACACCCAGCCGCCAACCGAGCGCGACCTGCGTGTCGGCGTGGCGCTTTGCGACCTGACCGCGCAGGGCGCGGCGGCACGAACCTGCGACAGCTTGTCCGCCCAGACCGACCAGGGCGGTTGCAGCCCGGGCCCGGCCTGTCGGTCATGGGCAGGGCGCGGCGTTGGCAGCACCCATCGCATCGGCACCGGCATACCCGGCGCGTGGTCTAGCCGCGGCCAGTTCAAGGTGGCTTTCAGCAACGGCTCCGAGCGCGATGACCGGCGCCACCCGGTGGCACCGCATTGCATTGCCGGCCTGGCGAACGCGCCGGCCGGCATCCAGCCGCGCGCGTGGGACTGCGTGGGATAAGTAAGAACGTCGCCAGGCGACGCGGGCGACACCGCGGCGGGCCTGCCTGCCGCGATCTACGGTTGGCCGGAGCGCCCGGCAACGCGCACGCCAGCCAGCTCGCAGCGCGATATATCGCGACCGCCAGGAGTCTCCTCCGTGGCAACTGGTCCAGTGTGCAGGTCGACCTTAGGTATCTGCGGCAGTGGCTCGGCCATCGCTGGCCCAAGCCCCGCGCATGCGCACGCTGTGCCGCAACAACACACCGCCTGGCGACGAGCCGCCAGACGGTTGTCGACGCAGGGCTTACGGCCGGGGCGGGGTTTCCTGCGGGTTGATCTGCGGATCGTTGCCCACCTGGGGGTCACAGCTGAACCAGGTCTTCTTGTCCTTCCGGCTTTCGTCCTCGACGATGATGGTCAGGAAGATCAGGGTCGGGACGCTATTGGCATTGGTGACCTGCACGCTGCGGCCGTCGGGGCTGATCGTGGGTTGCCCGATCTGTTTCAAGGCATCGGAACTCAGCAGGCTCCTGATCTTGAAATGCCGGGGGACGACGTCTTCATCGAAGTAATAGTGCAGCGTCGATGCCTTGTCGTGCTTGTCCACAATCAGCAGGTCCGGGGCGAAGCTGTAGAAATACTCGCCGGCACCGGTGTTGCCGCCGAATCCCACCCGCGCCACCGTGAGCTTGATCTTGAAGTCCGTCATGAGCTGTCCTGTTCCTTGAAAAGCGGGGCATAGAGGGAGACGAATCCCGGGTGGCGGTAGCCCGCGTGATACAGCCATCCGAGCTGTTGCGTAACGGCGCTGCGCTGGCCCAGATGCACCTGTGCGCGAATCCAGGGGTCCAGCAGGTTCTTGTCGCGGCTGTTGCCGATGTCCTTGCCCAGTACGGCCACCGCGCGCTGCCACGCCGCGCGTGCGCCGGCTGCGTCGCCGGCGGCGGCCTGGTGTTCGCCCTGCCAGACCAGCGCCTGGGCCAGCGCGGCCAGGCCGAGCAGATCGTCGGGCCTGGCGCGGTGCAGGGCATCCAGTTGCGCAACGATCGGCGCCAGGCCATCGGCGTGGTTGCCCGCGCGCGTGCGCTGCACGCGCTCAAGGCGCAGCGCGATGATGGCGTCCAGCCACTGCCACTCCGGCAGCGGTTGCGCCTGTGTCAGCAACCCGGCCATGGTCTGGCGGGCGCGCTCGAGGTGCCGCACCGCCAGTTCGGGCTGCCCGTCCAGCGCGGCCATCCAGCCGATCTGGGCGTCGGCATGCGCCAGATCGCGGCGCCAGGCGACATTGTCCGGCTGCAAGGCCACCAGCGCCTGCAGCATGCGCAGGCTGTCCTGCGCATCGGTCTGCGCCTGGTGCAGCTGGCCGCGCGCCAGTGCCAGGTTGGAGACGCGGATCAGTGAGCCGGCCAGACGCCTGCGCCAGGCATGCGCGTCGGGATCGTGGTCGACCAGCACACGCAGCATGGCGATCTGCTCGCGGTAACCCTGCTCGGCGGGGGCCAGCGAGCCCTGCATTTCCTGCGTCAGGCTCAGCCAGGACAGGCTGTCCACCAGCTCGTAGCGCAGCGCCGCGTTGTCCGGTGTGCGCGCCAGCAACTGGCGCTTGAGGGCGATCGAGCGTGCAAACAAGCCGATCGCCGCGCCGGTCCGGCCTTGCTCCTTGGCCAGCGTGCCGAGGTTGTTGAGCGCGTAGGACAGTTCCAGTTGCCAGTGCGGATCCTGCGGCGCGGCGCGCACCAGGTGTTCGCAGGCGGCCAGGTACTGCGACCAGTAGCGTTGTGCCACGGGCAACTGCTTGCTCCGGTAGGCAAGATCGCCCAGCCAATACGCGGTCTGCCCGGTTTCGGCGTGCGCCTCCAGCGACGCCGGTGCACGCGCACGCGCCTGCTCGGCAGTGGCGGCGGCACGCGTGAATGCCGCCTGCGCCTCGTCCAGCTTGCCCTGGTTCATCAGCACCTCGCCGGTGGTGCGCAGCGCACGGGCGTGGTTGATCAGATCGCCTGTCTGCATGCTCGCGCTGGGCAGGTCTTCCAGGTAGCGCAGCGCGCGGCTGCCCACGCTGTCGAGCAGCTTGAGGTTGCCCACCGTGCGCAACTGCTCGGCCAGGTCGCCCAGCATGTAGCTCACCAGTTGCTGGGCCTGGTCGCGCCGTTGTTCGGCCACCTGCTGCGCTTGCCGCGCCTGCCAGCCCAGCAGCATCGAGGCGCTCGCCAGCACCACCAGCAAGGTCGCTGCCGCTGCATACAGGCCGCGGCGGCGGCGTTGCGAGCGCTCGCAGGCATGCAGGAACGCGTGATCCAGCGCGTCCAGATCCTGCGGCATGCGCCGCGCCGCCTCGCGCGCTTCGCTCAACGGGCGCCCGCTGTTGAGCAGGTGATCGCTGCGCCGGCCTTCGGCTGCCCAGCGCTGTGCGGCCAGCTGCAGCCGCTTGCGTGCCTGCAGCAGACGGCGGTTTTCGTGGATCCACTCGGCCGCGCGCGGCCATTGCCGCAGCAAGGCTTCATGCGCAACCGCAAACCCCGGCTCGCCGGCCACCAGCTCGCTGACGAACAGGCGCGCCTGCACGAAGGCATCCACCAGCACGCGCGCTGCGCCGTGCGCCGGCAGCGCCGACCACAGCGCACGCCGCGCGGTCACCGCATCGCTGTCGGGATGGATCACGCTCAGCAAGCTCAGTACCTCGCCCAGCGCCGCCTGTGCGGCAGCCGGCAGGGCACGGAAGGTGTGTTCGGCATGGTGCGCCAATGCGCCTTCCAGCCCGCCCAATGCGCGGTAGGCGGCAAAGGTCAGCAGCCCGTCGTCGCTGCGTTGCGCGTGCAGGGCATGCAGCAGGTGCTGCAGCAGCGGCAGGGCATCGGGCTGGCGCGCGGTGGCATCGCGCAGCACATCGTCCAGCCGGCTGGCGCTGTCGCGGTCCTCTTCAAAACGCAGCCCGGCCATGGCCGCCGGCACGCGGATGATCTGGCCGATCTCGCCATCGCGCGGCGCCAGCAGATCCACGTGCCCGTCGCCGCGTTTGAGTTCGACGATCTGCGGCAAGGCGTCGATCAGGCGCGGGTAGAAATCGCTGCGGGTGAGCATCAGCACCGCCACCTGCGTGCTGCTGCACAGCGCCTGCAAGGCCGCGGCCAGTGCGGCGCGGTCGGCATCGGTGATCCCGGGCGTGGCCACCAGCGCTTCTGCGTGGTCGATCACCAGCAGCAGATGGCGCTGGGTCTGTGCGCTGTCGCGCGCTGGTGGGCGTTGACGCATCGCCTCGCCAATGGCCGCATGCAGCGGGGCAGGGCGCTGCAGCCACTCGGGCAACGCCGCCATCTGCGCCGGCGAAAACACCGCGCGCCCACCCGCTTCCCAGTCACCGAGTGCGCGCGCCAGTGTGTCGAGCACATCGCCGCCACGGCATTGCGCCAGGTTGCAGTACGCCACCGCAATGGCTTCCAGCCCATCCAGCCCGCCGGGCTGTGCCAGCAACGGCACCACGCCGGCGCGCAGCAACGAGGTCTTGCCGCAGCCGCTGGCACCGCTCACCAGCACCAGCCCGCGCTGGCTGTGCAATTGCGCGCGCATCGCGCCCAGCACCTGCGCAATCGCATGGCTGCGGCCGAAGAAGACCTCGGCGTGTGCGGGATCGAACGCCTGCAGCCCCACATACGGGCTGCCGTGTCCCCACACCTGCGTGCCCATCACCGCACCGCGATAATCGTCGGGAAACACCACCTTGGGCAGCAGCCGGTATCCGCGCTTGCGGATGGTTTCGATGTAGCGCGGTTGGCGGCTGTCGTCGCCCAGCTTGCGGCGCAGTTGGGCGATGGTCTTGTGCACCGGGTTGTCGCCGTAGAAGCTGCCGTGCCACACCTCGATCAGCAACTGCTCGGCGCTGACCACCTCGCCGGCACGTTCGGCCAGCGCGATCAGCACTTCCATCATGCGCGGTTCCAGCGCGATGGTCTGGCCGTCGTCGATCAGGGCAAGCCGTTCCGGCTCGACCAGCAAGGGCCCAAGCCGAAACCGCGGGACGGAGCCCAGCTGCGTGACGCGCTCGCTTCGAAGAGACATTCGCTCGGATACCGGTCGCACGGTGGGAGGAGCCTCGACGATCGCCATCAGGCGCGGCCAGGCACGGCACGGCAGGCGCAAAAGTAGCACAGGCGCTGACGCAGGAAATCGATGGTGATCGCCGTTCGTTCGCGTCCGTGCGCGGAAGATACATGCCCGGTCGTGCGGCATGCCAGGCGCTGTAGGCGGGCTTCATGCAACGCCATACAGCGGCGTGTGGTGCGCCTCAGGCTGTTTCGCCAGCAGGCCAGCGATTAAGATGCCGCCAGCATCTTGCTGACCAGGAGTCCACGTTGATCATCCATCCCAAAGTGCGCGGCTTCATCTGCACCACCACGCATCCGCTTGGCTGCGAGCGCAATGTGCTCGAGCAGATCGCGGCCACGCGCGCGCGCGGCGTCCGCAACGACGGCCCGAAGAAGGTGCTGGTGATCGGCGCATCCAGCGGCTACGGCCTGGCCTCGCGCATCACCGCCGCGTTCGGCTTCGGTGCCGACACGCTCGGCGTGTTCTTCGAAAAACCCGGCAGCCCGAGCAAGGCCGGCACCGCCGGCTGGTACAACTCCGCCGCGTTCGACAAGCACGCCAAGGCTGCGGGCCTGTACAGCAAGTCGATCAATGGCGATGCGTTTTCCGATGCCGCACGCGAAAAGGTCATCGAGCTGATCAAGACCGAGATGGGCGGGCAGGTCGACCTGGTGGTGTATTCGCTGGCCTCTCCGGTGCGCAAGCTGCCGGGCACGGGTGAAGTGAAGCGCTCGGCGCTCAAGCCGATCGGCAACACCTACACCGCCACCGCCATCGACACCAACAAGGACACCATCATCCAGGCCTCGATCGAGCCGGCCAGCGCGCAGGAGATCGAAGACACCGTCACCGTGATGGGCGGGCAGGACTGGGAGCTGTGGATCGACGCGCTGGAAGGCGCCGGTGTGCTCGCCGATGGCGCGCGCAGCGTGGCCTTCAGCTATATCGGTACCGAGATCACCTGGCCGATCTACTGGCACGGCGCGCTGGGCAAGGCCAAGGTCGATCTGGACCACACCGCGCAGCGGTTGAACGCGCGCCTGGCCAAGCGCGGCGGCAGCGCCAACGTGGCGGTGCTCAAGTCGGTGGTCACCCAGGCCAGCGCGGCGATCCCGGTGATGCCGCTGTACATCTCCATGGTCTACAAGATCATGAAGGAAAAGGGCCTGCACGAAGGCACCATCGAGCAGCTCGACCGCCTGTTCCGCGAGCGCCTGTATCGCGAAGATGGCCAGCCCGCCGAGGTGGACGCCGAAAACCGCCTGCGCCTGGACGACTGGGAACTGCGCGACGACGTGCAGGATGCCTGCAAGGCGCTCTGGCCGCAGGTCACCACCGAGAACCTGTTCCAGCTCACCGACTACGCCGGCTACAAGCACGAGTTCCTCAAGCTGTTCGGCTTCGAGCGCGACGATGTGGACTACGACGCCGATGTGGAGACGGACGTGAAGTTCGACTGCATCGAGCTGAGCTGAGAGCAGGGATTCGGGAATCGGGATTTGGGATTTGCAAGAGCGGTGGGTGGCTGCATCGCTGATCTTCGGCGGATCCAAATGCGTTGCGGCAAGGACAATCGGCACGCGATGCCGGCTGCCCTTGCTGTTACGAATCCCCACTCCCTAATCCCAAATCCCCGCCCCCAATGGACAAACTGATCGCCTTTCTGGTGCTGGCCGTTGTGGTCAGCGTGGCCTGTGCCGTGTTGCTGCGCCTCGTCAGGTTGCACTGGTCATTGAAGGCGATCGCCAATCTGTTGATCACCACGGCCGTCGTCTGCGCCGTGGTGATGCAGGACGGCTCTGCACCGCCCTGGAACCACGCCTTGCTGATCACGCTGTTCTTCAGCGTCCCGGCGTCGCTGTGTGTGGTGCTGCTGAGCGCAGGCTTCAAATGGATCACCAACAAACGCCGCAGCCGTGCGCCCGCCTGAAACGCGTGAGCGCAGCGAACAACACCTAGCAAGCACCTGCCCGCTGCCCACGGGCGCATCAGCCCTCAGCGCACCGCGCTCCGTTAGCAACAAGCCTGGACAGAGCGCCGAAAGCCAGCGCTCTTAAGCTCTTACGATTCCCCAATCCCGATTCCCGATTCCCGTAGCGTCAGCGCCGCACATCAAACCGCGCATCCCCCACGCAGGCCTGCACATCGGCCACCGACAGCGGATTGAAATCGCCGGGAATCGAGTGCTTCAGGCAGCCGGCCGCCAGGCCGAAGCGCACCGTGTCGTCCAGCGACCAGCCTTCGATCAGGCCGTGCAGTACGCCGGCGGCAAACGCGTCGCCGCCGCCGATGCGGTCGATGATCGGGCTCAGTTCCTCGCTGGGCGCGCGCGCCACCGCGCCACTGCGCGGCACCAGCAGTGCGCCCAGGCTGTGGTGATCCACGTTATGCGCCACGCGCTGCGTGCAGGCCATCAGCTGCAGCTGCGGGAATGCGGCAAAGGCCTGCTGCGCCGCCGCTTCCACACGCGCTTCCAGCGTCTCCTGCGGGAACTCGCCGCCCAGCACCACGCCGATGTCGCGGTAGTCGGCAAACACCACGTCCGCGCAGGCGAACAGCTGGTGCAGGATGCCGCGCGCATCGCCCTGCCAGCGTTGCCAGAGCTTGGGCCGGTAATTGCCGTCGAACGAGACCTTGACCCCGGCCGCACGCGCCGCGCGTGCCGCCGCCAGCGTGGCCTGCGCCACGTCCGCACCCAGTGCCGGGCTGACCCCGGACAGATGCAGCCACTGCACCCCGTCCACCAGGGCCGGCCAGTCGTAGGCGTCGGCCGGGGCCAGCGCAAACGCCGAGTCGGCGCGGTCGTAGACCACTTCGCTGGGGCGGTGGATCGCGCCGGTGGTCAGGAAGTACAGCCCCATGCGCCCATCCACCCGCCGCACATGCCGCGTGTCCACGTCGTGGCGGCGCAACTCGCCCAGCACCGCCGCCCCCAGCGGGTTGTCCGCCACCGTGCTGACCAGGGCCACGTCATGGCCGAAATGCGCCAGCGACACGCCGACATTGGCCTCGGCCCCGCCGCAATGCACATCCAGCCGCGGTTGCTGCAGCAGCAGCTCGTGACCAGGCGCCCCCAGGCGCAGCAACAACTCTCCAAAGCACAGGATACGGGCACGACTCATGCGGCAATTACCTCGGCTGTGTGGTGCGTCACGGTGTGGGGGAACCGTCGCGCGTCAGGATGACCATCGGTGTCATTCTAGCCGGCGCCAAACGCGCCGGGCGAGGCCCATGATGCGACGCGCAGTGACCGCTTGCACCCCTTTTGGGCAAATTTGGTGACGTTTTCTGCTGCGCTGCAAGATGTTACGGGAGGATTCAGCTGGTAACGTCGTTTTGACCAGCGGTGTCATTGCCGCTCACAACCAGACTTTCATGTTGTTCATGGACCCTTGGGAGGGGAGGACATGCAATTTCGGACCACCAGCCGGAAGACACCGGTTACCTTGCTGGCGTTGTCGATCGGCCTTGCGCTGAGCGGCCACCTGGCAGCACAAGAAACCACCCAAGCGCCCGCAGAACCGGCCGTCGACCTGGACACCGTCACGGTGACCGGCTATCGCGCCTCGGTGGAAAAGGCCCTGGACATCAAGCGCGGCGAAGCCGGCGTGGTCGATGCGATTGTCGCCGAGGACATCGGCAAGTTCCCCGACCTCAACCTGGCCGAGTCGCTGCAGCGCATCCCCGGCGTGGTGATCACCCGTGAGGCCGGCGAGGGCCGCGCCATCTCGGTGCGTGGCCTGGGCCCGGAGTTCACCCGGGTGCGCATCAACGGCATGGAAGCGCTCACCACCGTCGGTGCCGGCGACCAGAGCGGCGGCACCAACCGTGGCCGCGGCTTCGACTTCAACGTGTTCGCCTCGGACCTGTTCTCGCAGCTGATCGCGCGCAAGACCGCCTCGGCCGATGTGGAAGAAGGCTCGCTCGGCGCCACCGTCGACCTGCGCACCGCCCGCCCGTTCGACTACAACGGCTTCACCTTCGCCGCCAGCGGCCAGGCCGCCTACAACGCCATGGCCGAGAAGGCCAACCCGCGCGTGGCCGCGCTGATCGCCAACACCTGGGCCGACAACACCTTCGGTGCCCTGCTGTCGGTGGCCTACACCGAGCGCGAGGTGCTGGAAGAAGGCGCAAACACCGGCCGCTGGGCCAACGGCCCCAGCAACGGCAACTTCAGTGCCGCCTCGCCGTACGCCGCGGCGCGCTCGGCCGATGTCTACCACCCGCGTTTCCCGCGCTACACCCAGCAGATCCACGACCAGGAACGCCTGGGCGTCACCGGCTCGCTGCAGTGGAAGCCCACCGACCGCACCACGCTGTCGCTGGACGCGCTGTATTCCAAGATCGACGCCAAGCGCGACGAGCACTACATCGAAGCGATCTCCTTCAGCCGCAACCGCGACGGGCTCACCCCGCGCCGGCCGGAGCGCGACGGCAAGCCGGGCACCATCGTGCGCAACGGCGAGATTCGCAACAACGCGCTGGTCTATGGCGAGTTCGACAATGTCGACATCCGCTCGGAAAACCGCCACGACGAGTGGAACACCAAGTTCACCCAGGTCAGCCTGGACCTGGAGCATCGTTTCAACGACGACTTCAGCATCAATGCCCGGGTCGGCACCTCGCGCTCGGCGCACGAGAACCCGGTGCAGACCACCATCATCATGGACAAGTACGACGTCGACGGGTACAGCTACGACTACCGTGGCAACAGCCGCGCGCCGGTGCTGAACTACGGCATCGACCCGACCAACCCCGCCGGTTGGGAACTGGCTGAAATCCGCCTGCGTCCGCAGTCGGTGGACAACGACTTCGACACCGGCCAGATCGACTTCAACTGGAACATCAGCCCCGGCTTCCGCCTCAAGGGCGGCGTGCTGGCCAAGAACTACAGCTTCAGCACCGTCGAGCTGCGCCGCGCCAACGAACTGTCCGTGCCCACCTTCGCCAACGGCAGCACCATCGTGCCGGCCGACCTGACCGAACAGGCCGGGCTCAAGGGCATCAACGGCAGCCCGTCCAGCTGGGTGGTGCCCAACCTGGATGCGGTGGCCGACCTGTTCGGCATCTACAGCAACAGCGGCACCTTCGCCGTGGCGCCGCGCGTCAACAACAGCCGCAGCGTCGAGGAAAAGGACCGCGGCGTCTGGTTGATGGGCGAGTTCTCCACCGACCTGGGCGCCATCCCGCTGTCGGGCAACTTCGGCGTGCGCTATGTGCGCACCGAGCAGGAGTCCACCGGCTATGCGCTGATCAACAACGCACCGGCGCTGACCACCGTGGGCCGCAAGTACAACAACACGCTGCCCTCGTTCAACCTGGTCGCCGAGCTGGCTCCGGACCTGCTGCTGCGCCTGGGCGCGGCCAAGGTCATGAGCCGCCCCGGCCTGGGCAGCCTCACCCCCGGCGTGACCGTGGCGGTGGCCGGTGGTGCGCGCACAGTGGCCGGCGGCAACCCGGACCTGGACCCGATCGAAGCCACCAATGTCGACCTCGGCCTGGAGTGGTACTTCAACGAAGGCGCCATGCTCGGTGTCGGCCTGTTCTACAAGGACATCGAGAGCTTCATCCAGACCGCGCGTGAAGTGCGTCCGTACTCCAGCAGCGGCCTGCCGGCCTCGTTGCTGGAGGGCACCGGCGCCACCGTCAACGACGACTTTGCCTTCAGCATCCCGCTCAATACCCCGGGCGGCGAATTGAAGGGCGTGGAAGCCAACTACACCCAGCCCTTCACCTTCCTGCCGGGCAAGTGGGCCAACCTGGGCGTGCAGCTCAACTACACCTGGGTCGATTCGCAGATCCAGTACCTGGCCAGCAGCGGCGCACCGGTGATGAAGAACGACCTGCTCGGGCTGTCGCGCTCGTCGTGGAATGCCACGCTGTTCTACGAAGGCGACTCCTTCGCCGGGCGCGTGTCGGCCACCAACCGCGACGACTACCTCACCCAGGCACCGGGTGCGGAAACCGGCTTCAACGTCGACGGCGTGCACGGCATGACCGGCACCACCATCCTCGACGCCTCGCTGCGCTACAAGATCAGCAAGCAGCTGGAGCTGAGCCTGGAAGGCATCAACCTCACCAACGAAGCCTCCGACGAATGGGTGTCCTCGCCGCGCACCGGCCAGCTGCCGCTGCAGTACGCCGAAACCGGCCGCCAGTACCTGCTGGGCCTGCGCTACAAGTTCTGACCCGCTGTCTGCCCGCTGCGCACACGCGCAGCGGGCCCCGATCCGACGCCTGATCGCTGCGCATGCGTTGCCGTTGCTGCACGCATGCGACGCGGTGGGCGTGATGTTGGAAGCGTCAGGCACCACGCAGCGGACAGTCGCCCGACGACTGCGCAGCGGTGCTGTCGGTCGCTCATGTCGACGCCGGTGGCCCGTGGGGAGGCTGAGCGCGTCATTGCAGCCAGTGCCATTGGAGTGAGTGCATCATGCAAGCCCGTTTGCGTCGTCCCGCCGCCGAGGCAGGCGTCCGCCTGTCCGCCGCACGTCTGTCGGTGGCCATCGTCCTGGCCTTGCACGGCGTGAGCGCTGCCGCGCAAACCGTCGGCCCGCCGGCCACGCCTACCGATGCGGTCGACCTGGACCGCGTGCAGGTCAAGGCCACCTACCGCGAAAGCCTGCAGCAATCGCTGGATGCCAAGCGCTACAGCGTGGAGCAGGTGGATGCCATCTATGCCGAAGACATCGGCAAGTTTCCCGATCTGAACCTGGCCGAATCGATGCAGCGCATCGCCGGCGTCTCCATCGACCGCGAGGGCGGGGAGGGCAAGCAGATCTCCGTGCGCGGCCTGGGTTCGGACTTCACCCGCGTGCGCATCAACGGACTGGAAGCGCTGGCCACCGCCGGCAGCGGCAGCGATGGCGTCAACCGCAGCCGCGGTTTCGACTTCAATACCTTTGCCTCCGAACTCTTCAGCCGCGTCACCATCAGCAAGACCCAGTCGGCGCAGATGGACGAAGGCTCATTGGGTGCCACGGTTGATCTGCGCGGCTCGCGCCCGTTCGACTTCGACGGCTTCGAAGCGGCCGCGTCCACGCAATACGGCTACAACGATCTCTCGCGCGAAAAGGACCCGCGCTTTTCCGGCCTGATCAGCAACATCTGGGCCGATGGCCGCGTCGGCGCGCTGATGTCGGTGTCCTACAGCGAGCGCCACCTGCGCGAGGAAGGCTACAACCCGGTGCGCTGGGAACACGGCAACTACCGCAACTCCAACCAGAGCACCGCCACCAACAACGGCACCTACGGCTTCTGTTCGCCGGTGGGCTACAACCCGCAGACCCCGCGCAACCCGCTGGCCAACGAAACCCCTGCCGGGGTCGGCTCGCAGGCCAACCAGGACCGCAACAATGGCTGGGGCAGCTACGGCATCAGCGCCGCCAACTGCGGCACCGGCATCGCGCGCCCGGCCAACACGCCGGAGAACATCCAGGCCTACGAAACCGCCACCAACGCCTGGATTCCGCGCTACCCGCGCTATATCCGCACCGACCACGAGATCAAGCGCCTGGGCGTCACCGGCGCGCTGCAATTCAAGGTCAGCGACGACACCCTGCTGAACTTCGACATGCTGTATTCCAAGCTGGACAAGGACCAGCGCGAAGACTCGGTCGGCGCCAACCTGCACCGCACCGCCAACTTCGGCGGCAAGACCCAGATCGCCGTGCGCGAGGCGCAGGTGGACGACCAGAATCGCCTCACCTACGGCGTGTTCGACAACGTCGACTTCCGCACCGAATCCAGCAACATCGAAGAATCCACCGAGTTCAAGCAGTTCAGCCTGGACCTGCAGCACCGCTTCAACGACCAGGTGCGCGTGAATGCATTGGTCGGCCACTCGACCTCGGACTACGAACGCCCCGAGTTTTCGATGGTGAGCTTCGACAACACCAACCTGGACGGCTTCGTGCTGGACCGGCGCGGTGGCGGCGATTACCCCAGCATGAGCTTCCCCTTCGATGCGGGCAACCCGAATAACTGGCAGTGGCTGGGCTACGGCGCGGTGCCGGTCAACAGCAACGGCACCGCGCGCGGCACCAACATCAGCGAGGTGCGGCTCAACCCGCAGTCGGTGGGCAACACCTTCGACACCGCCAAGGTGGATCTGGAATTCAACATCAGCCCCACCTTCACCTTCCGCACCGGGCTGGCCTACAAGAACTACGACATGGACACGTCGGAGTCGCGCAACATCTCCTACGGGCGACTGGCGCAGGCATTGCCGGCCGGCGTGGGCGTGGGCGATTTGAGCACCAACCTGGACGGCTTCGGCCGCAGCTTGAACGGCAGCTTCCCCACCACCTGGGTGATTCCGGATTTCCAGAAGGTCGCCGACCTGCTCAACATCAATTGCGACTGCGACACCGGCGTGCCCGGCGGCGACTACCGCCTGGCCGATGTCGGCCACTTCGGCTCGTCCAACAACAATTTCGCCGTCAACGAAAAGAGCCTGGGCACCTACCTGCAGCTGGATTTCAACACCGACCTGTGGGGCCGCGCGCTGCGCGGCAACCTGGGCGTGCGCTATGTGCAGACGCAGATCGCCGCCAGCGGCTATGCGCCATGCACGGCCACTGCGGCCGGCGCGATTTCGCCCAACTGCCAGTCGTTCTTCGGCGTGGCCAGCGCCACCGCCGCGGCCGGCGAGCGCCTGCTGGTGCCCACCACCGTCAACCACAACTACCGCGACATCCTGCCCTCGTTGAACCTGTCCTGGGATGTCAGCGACGAGGTGGTGCTGCGCTTCGGTGCGGCCAAGACCATGGCGCGCCCCACGCTGGCATACCTGTCGCCCAGCGTCAGCGGCGGCCCCACCCAGTATTTCGACGACGGGCGCTTTTTCTCGATCAACCTGGGCAACCCCAAGCTCGACCCGTTCCGCTCCACCAACTACGACCTCAGCGCCGAGTGGTATTTCCGCGAAGGCTCGCTGCTGTCGGCGGCGGTGTTCTACAAGGACATCGACAGCTACGTGCAGCGCACCCGCGTGCTCACCACCTGGGAAGCGATGGGCTACTCGCTGGACCTGCTCCCCGCTGGCTTCACGCCGGACACCATCTTCAACGTGCAGAGCTACTTCAACACGCCCGGCGGCCCGCTCAAGGGCTTCGAGCTGACCTACCAGCAGGCGTTCGACTTTTTGCCCGGCTTCTGGCGCAACTTCGGTGTGCAGCTCAACTACACCCAGGTCGATTCCAAGATCAATTACCTGTTCAGTACCGCCGGCAGCAGCAATACCAGCATCACCACCACCGCCACCGAGCGCGACCTGCTCAACCTCTCGCCGCAGTCCTACAACGCCACCGTCTATTACGACGACGGCCGCTTCAGTGCGCGCGTGTCCACCAGCTACCGCGATGGCTACATCAACAACATCCTCGCCCAGGAAGACGTCTACGACCTGGATGGCAAGCGCCTGGTCACGGCCGACGTGACCGGCAAATACAGCGTGGAAAACGTGGATTTCAACATGTCCTACAAGCTCAACGACCAGCTGTCGCTGACCTTCGAGGCCATCAACCTGCTCGACACCCCCGACCGCCGCTACGTTGATTCCACGCTGGAACTGCCCGACAAGTACACCGTCACCGGGCGCCAGTACTACATCGGCGCGCGCTACAAGTTCTGACCAGGAGAGCGACATGCAAGTACATCGCAGAACCGTCTTACGTCAGTTGGCCGCCACCGCGTTGGTGGCCGTGGCAGGCCTGTGCAGCAACGCCGCCATTGCCGCCGACCCGGTCTACACCGTGGCCAAGCAGGGCAGCGCCGGCTACCGCACCGTGCAGGCCGCCATCGACGCCGCCGTGCAGGGCGGCAAGCGCGCGCAGATCAACATCGGCGCCGGCACCTACCAGGAACTGATCGTGGTGCCGTCCAACGCACCGGCGCTCAAGCTCACCGGTGCCGGCGCCACCCAGACCGTCATCACCTACGACAACTACGCTTCACGCATCAATCCGGCCACCGGCACCGAGTACGGCACGTCCGGCTCGTCCAGCGTCATCATCGCCGGCAACGACTTCACTGCCGAGCAACTGAGCTTCGGCAATCACGCCGGCCCGGTCGGGCAGGCGGTGGCGGTGCGTGTGGATGGCGACCGCGCCGCGTTCCGCAACGTGCGTTTCCTCGGCTACCAGGACACGCTGTATCTGCGCGGCGCCAAGCTGTCGTATTTCCTCGACTGCTATGTCGAAGGCACCGTGGACTTCGTGTTCGGCGCCGGCACCGCCCTGTTCGAGAACGTGCAACTGCACTCGCTGGGCGATGGCTATCTCACTGCCGCCTCCACTCCGCAGGAGAGCGCACGCGGCTTCGTGTTCCGCAACGCGCGCGTCACCGCTGCCAGCGGTGTGACCCGGGTGTTCCTGGGCCGGCCGTGGCGCCCGTATGCCAGCGTCAGCTTCATTGGCAGCCAGCTCGGCGCGCACATCCTGCCCGAGGGCTGGAACAACTGGGGCAACACCGCCAACGAGGCCACCGCCCGCTACAGCGAATACCAGAGCAGCGGCGCCGGTGCCAACCCGTCGCGCCGCGTGAAGTGGTCGCGCCAGCTCACTGCTGCGCAAGCCGCCGCGCTGGATCGCAACACCATTCTCGGCAGCTGGAGGCCGTTCTGATGCGCAAGCTCACCACCTTCGCCCTCGCCACCGCGCTGCTGCTGGTACCGCTGTCCGCACTGGCCGACAAGATCGCCGACAACATGCTGTTGCTGCAGACCGCCTCCGGCGGCTGGTCCAAGCAGTACAAGGGCGTTGCCGTCGACTACAACCGCACCTTCACCGCTGCGGAAATCGCCGAGCTGCAGCAACCCGGGCGCAAGGACGACGCCACCATCGACAACAAGGCCACCACCTACGAGATCGGCTACCTCTCCACGCTCTACAAGACCGACAAGAACGCCAAGTACGTGGCCGCCGCCAAGCGCGGCGTGGACTATCTGCTCACCGCGCAATACGCCAACGGCGGCTGGCCGCAGTTCTACCCGGACCTGTCGTCCTACCATCACCAGATCACCTACAACGACGATGCGATGGTGCGCGTGCTCAACCTGCTGCAGGACATCAGCGAGGGCAAGGGCGACACCGGCGCGCTGCTGCGTGCCAGCCATGGTGCACGCGCGCGCCAGGCGGTGACCAAGGGGCTGGAATGCGTGCTCGCCACCCAGGTCAAGATCGGCGGCACGCTCACCATCTGGGGCGCCCAGTACGACGAGGTCACGCTCAAGCCGGCCAAGGCGCGCGCGTATGAGCTGGCCTCGCTGGCCTCCAGCGAGTCGGTCAGCATCGTGCGCTTTCTGATGCGCCAGCCCACCCCGTCCGCGCAGATCAAGGCATCGGTCGAGGCCGCTGCGCGCTGGTTCGACACCCACCGCATGCGCGACCTGGCCACCAAGAAGATCGACGACCCCACCCAGGAAACCGGCCAGGACGTGATCCTCGTCGCGCAACCGGGTGCGTCACTATGGGCACGCTTCTACGACCTGCAGAATCAACGCCCGCTCTATGCCAACCGCGACGGCAAGGCCTTGACCGAGTACATGCAGGTGCCCAACGAGCGCCGCGTCGGTTATGCCTGGCACGGCACCTGGCCGGACAAGCTGTTGAAGGACGACATTCCCAAGTGGCGTACCGCCAACGGTCTGTAAGTGCGTCGTCGCCACCGCGTGCAAGCGCGCGGTGGCTGTTTTACGTTTTGGAATTGACGAGGTGAGCGTGTCGAAGTTCTTGTTGGGAATGCTGTGCCTGATCGCGCTGCCGGTGAGCGCGGCCACCACCACCGCGCCGGAGCTGTTGTTCCGGGTGTCGGCCGACCGCGACCTGCAGGCCGATGTGGCCCGCGGCGACGGCGTGCCAAACTTCCGCGACAAGATCACGCTGGTGCCCACCGGCAAGCGTGGCAACGCCATCGAATGGGCCGACGACGGCGTGCTGTCGTGGAATGCGCCCGGCAACCTCTACACCCAGCGCGGCACGCTCGGCTTCTTCTGGCGCGCGCGCTATCCCGTGGGCGAAGCGCCGTTCGTGATCTTCCGCGTCGGCTACGCCGACCACACCAGCTGGGACATGGCCTGGCTGCGCATCGACTGGAACGGCCACGGCTTCGATGCCTTCGTCACCGACGCCAACCTCGCGCGCACCCGCGTCTCCTTCAAGCTCGACAAGGCCCCGGCCGCCGGCGACTGGACCCATATCGCGTTTGCCTGGGACGAAACCCGCGGCGTGCGCCTGTACGTGGACGGCAAGGAAGCCGCGCGCGTGGATTGCGGTGCGCCCTGCACCAACGGCGGCGCGCTCGACTTCGACGCCGCGCTGGACCAGTTCGGCCTGGCCGGCCGCGTGATGTCGCCGCACCAGGTGCAGAGCCGCTACAACTTTTTGCGCGGCAGCGACTTCGACGAGATCCGCATCTACGACCGCATGCTCGACGCCAGCGGCGCCGCCGCGCTCGCACGCCTGCAGGAGCCCGCCACCGCCGAGCCGGCCACATCTGCATCGCAACACGCCGCCTTCCTGCACCGCTTTGGCTGGGACAACGGCTACGCACCGCCGTTGCTGGACGCACCGGTCACCCGCATCCGCAAGGTGGAGTTCGCCGACGCACGCGACCTCAAGCAATGGATGTGGAAGGCCACCGACGGCATCGCCGAAACCACCTGGCCCGGCGTCTACAACCGCTCCCGCCTGCCCGGGCGCGACGACTACTTCCAGCTGCCGGACTGGAATACCTATGTCGAAGGCGGCAAGGCGCTGGACCTCACCCTGCCGGACGAGGCCTTCAACCGCATCGAGCTGCGCGGCGCCGCCTACGGCCAGGCCACTTACGCCGCGCCCAACGCACAGGCGCAGCCGCTGTTCGCACGCAGCCAGGGCGTCGTGCGCAGCGTGGACCAGTTCGCCCAGCGCCGCGGCGGCACGCTGCGCTTTGCCAACACCGCGCAGGAAACCCCCATCCAGGAAATCTGGGCCTACAACGTGCAGCCCGGCGAGGTGCCCAAGGGCAGCGCGCAACTCAGCTACACCGTGCGCAGCGACATCCAGCCCGACTACGACAACCTCGCACCCTTGCGCGATGTCATCGCCGGGCGCTACCCGCCAGGCGAGCGCCAGACCGTCATCGCGCTGCCTACCAAGGCACCGGCGCGCAAGCGCCCCAGCGACAAGGCCGCAGCAGGCGCGCAGCAACCCATCGTGCACATCCTGGTGCCCTCCAGCCTGGGCAACCCGCCGCCGGACCAGGCGCTGATGCGCAGCTGGTCCTACGGCTGGGAGAACATGCACGACGGCCTGGACGGCATCGCCATCACCCTGCCGGCGCTCAATCTGCCGGCCACCCACAACGGCAGCATCCCGCTCAACATCCGCATCAAGGACCCCATCTGGCCCGCACGCGACATGATCGATGTCTCGGTCGCGGTCACTCCCGGCCAGGCCCGCACGCTGTGGCTGGACCTGCGCGACCGCATCCTCAGCAACGACAGCCTGATGCTCAGCATCGCCGCCGCCGCGCCCGGCTTCGATGCCAACGCGCTCGATGGCACCCAGCTGCAGCTGGTGTTCAAGCCGCGCGCCGAGGCCATCAAAGAGCACGTCGCCGACCGCTTCAACCAGGTCAAGGACAACTGGGGATTTCTGGTGGAAGAGCACACCACCTCCAAGCGCCAGTTGCTCTACAAGCGCCTGGACGCCGACATCACCGACCTGCTGCGCGTCGACCCGGACCACGCGCTCGGCCGCCAGTACTGGAACGACATCAGCTACGCCAACCAGGGCGCGTTGCCTGTCGAACTGCCCAGCGTGCCCAAGGGCGTGCCCGCCTGGGCGTTCTGGCAGCTGCAGGACCTCAGCGCTACCCGCCGCTACATCCGCTGGTGGATCGAGCAGCGCCAGGTGGCCTATGGCGATTTCGGCGGCGGCATCTCCGACGACTCGGACCTGGTGCAGCAATGGCCCGGCGTCGCGCTGATGGGCGTGGACCCGGACATGCTCAATGCCTCCATGCTGGCGCTGTCCGATGCCAACTACCGCAACGGCATGTTCACCAACGGCCTGTCCACCATCGAAACCGACGAGCTGCATTCCTACGAAGAGGGCATCAACCTCAACAGCGCCTTGCTGTACCTCAATTGGGGCGACCCGCGCACCGTCGAGCGCCTGATGCAAACCGTCAAGGCCTTCGACACCATCATCCAGGTCAACCCGCAAGGCCACCTGCTGTTTGCCAGCAACTGGTTCGGCGGCCGCAAGGTCTACCGCGAGCCCAACTGGCAATGGCAAAAACCGTACTCCTTCCCCATCGTGCACCCGGCCATCCTGCTGGGCGGCTATAACGCCGACCCCAACAGCCGCCGCATCGTCACCGGGTTAGCAGACGGCTATCTCGCCCACGCCTACACCAACGCCAAGGGCAACTGGGCCCTGCCCAACGAGATCAACTGGCAAACCGGCAAAACCCGCGGCGGCGAACTGTTCGAAGGCAGCGGCGGCGCCGACACCTTGCACACCTTCTGGGCCGCCTACCGCTTCACCGGCGATGCGCGTTATCTCAAGCCGATCGATTACCGCGTGGCCAACAGCGGCCCCAACGGCCTGTCGCTGCTCAACGAAAACTTTCTCGATGTCATGGGCAAGCGCAATGACTGGAGCGCCAAGCTCATCGATGCCGCAAATAAAGACGATGGCAGCGCCCCGGACTTCCCGCACCATGTGGCCTGGGAGCAGACCGGCAACCTCGAATATCTCGCCGCCATTTACCGCAGCGAGGCGCGGGAGAAACTGCAGAACTTCTACATGAACACCGAAGGCCACTGGTGGAGCGACCGCGTGGAATCCCCCACGGTCAACCTGCAACGCGCGCGCCTTGGCGGCGTGGCGCTCAAGCGCAACCAGACCTACCCCGGCCACACCGTCAGCTGGCGCTTCGCCGATCCAGAGGCCGCCACTCAGGTCGCCATCGCCATCCCCGCACCCCGGCAAGACCGCTTCACCGTCATCGCCTACAACACATCGAACAAAAACCAGCGCGCCAGCATGACCGGCTGGAACGTCGCCCCGGGCCAATGGCGCATCAACCAGGGCGTAAGTAAAGCCAATGACGGCAAGCTCGACAGCAACGCCAAGACGCAAGAGCTCGCTTTCGAAAAAAGCGCATCCATCGACATCGCCTTCCCCGCAGGCCGCACCACCGTCCTGCAGCTTGAACGCATCGCAGCCACCACCCCGGTCGAACTGCGCCCGGACCTGGGTATTGGTCATGGCGACGTACGCGTGACCGCGGACGCCATCGAAGTGACAGTGCACAGCCTCGGTCATGCCGATGCACCGGCCGGGTTTGTGGTGGTGGAAGACGCGCGTGGCAAGGAGCTGGCAAGAGCCCCATTCCCGGCACTCGCGGCACCACGCAATCTGCAACCGATCACCACGCAGGTGCGCCTGCCGCTAACCAACGCGGCAAATCTAAAAACCGCGCACTTGCGTGTGGTGACCGAGGGCAATGTCCCAGAGATTACCGAACTCAACAATAATCTCGCTCTACCCGCGCCGGTCAAGCCGGCAACCACAGAAAACAGCCAGTAACCAGAGACACCAATCCCTTCTCCCGCATGCGGGAGAAGGGGCCCGTAGGGCGGATAAGGGCAAAACCGATAACCCAGCAATCAATCGCGCAAGCGGATTGACGCAACCCAAAAACTCGGCGAGGATCAAGGCACGCAGTACTTAATGCAGCCGCAAAGCCACACATTTCTTCAGGGGGAAGAAACAATGTTGAGCAAGGCATGGAGCATCGTGGCACTGAGTGTGGTCGCACTGGGATTGTTCACCGCATCCGCGCAGGCGCGCGTCAGGGCCGCTGGATCGCACCACACCACCAGTCACGGCGGTCACTACAGCGCGGGCCACGGTGCTTCGCACAAGGGTGGCAGCTACCGCAGCACCAGTACCAACAACCACTATCGGCGCCACAAGTCCTAGCAGGCCTCAAGCCAACGCCACTCGGAAGTGCTGCGTAATGCAAGAACTAGGACGCAAAGAATGCGCTATCAAAAACTCCTGAAGCTGCTCGCCGGCCTTTCCGGCATCATGCTCGCGGCGACAGGCGCACTGCTGGTGGCGCTGGTTGCAGCAGGCCAGGTACGTGAGGGGCAGACGGGCGCATTGATCAGCGGCATCGGATTTCTGGTAATGGCCGCTCCCGCGCTGGCAATGCCGTTTTCCTTACGCTCTGCCAAGCGGTTACTGATGCTGACACTGTGCTGCCTCGCGGCACTCGCTATTTGGCTTTCCTTCTGGTCTAAAGAGGGCGTGGTGATGCCGAGTCCTCAGCTGCGAGTGGCTGTGCTTGCGTTCCCGGCACTCCTGATGTTCCGCATTCTTCTGAGTCGCCGTCCCAAGATGCGTAGTCCTGATGCTAATTGTTAATTTAAGTCGAAGCGTGCTCTCAAGCGCAGCTCAGTTAGGTGCTAGTTGAAAGGAAGTTGTCGCGATGGACCAGTATAAATTTGAAATGAAAGGCCGTGCATTTGACGGTGGTGATCGTTTAGATAAAGTTGCAGCCGGACTAGATGCCCTGCAGCATGTATTTGACGGCCAATTTCGCGTCCTCACGGATAAGAAACGCTTATCTGAGCAAGACCGGCGAATTTTCCAGGTGCGCATTCAACGGTATGAAGATGGGTCTTTCATTGCGATCCTAGGCGCAATCTATACCGGTGTTCAAGCCGTACTGCCGTTCATTTACGGCTCGCCGAATATCTGGGAAGCGACTAAGAGCGCTTTCGACTTCTTGGAGGCAATCTATACGGCGGCGCATGAAGGTAAAGAAGTCGAAATTTCACAAGACGGAGACGGTAACACAGCAGTTATTTCAGGAGATACGCATCAAGTGTTCAATGGCCCGGTTTATTATATCGGAACGCAGATCATTGGTGCTGTCCGCAGTTTTGACGATATGCTCGAAGGGGACGAGGTACGTGAGGTCGCACTGAAAGGTCCAGAGGATGAAATAGTGCTTAAACTAATATCTGAAAAGAAAGGACTATTTTCACCACCCATTCGCGTCGATGAAACACCAGTTAAAATCAGTTGCGACATATATGACTTCAATAAGTACGAGAACGTTGGAAAGGCACGAGTCCAAGCAGATCAGCTGATTCCCGCTGGAAACTATAAATTCAAGAACGTTGGCGATCAGCACGTCGAAGATTTTATACTTTCAATGACCGAGTCGCAGGTTTTGCTCACGTGTCTTATTAAATATCAACATGATCCCCTGTCTGAAAGTAAAATCGCAGAAATACTGGTCATAGGGGTTGCAGCCTAAAAAGCCTGAAGCGGGCGAAGAGCTCTAAGCGGGCGGCTGCGCAAATTAGATATTAGAAATTGGAACTCTCAGGCGTTAGCAAGACATGGGTACAATTGTGCTACCACATGTGATTACGGTGGGCCATGCGTGATTAAAGATGCAGCCCAAGTTAATTTCTAAGGTTTCTGGGATTTTTATGCAAAAGATAACTTCGTTTAATATTGAGGGTTTGCATGGAACACTTGACGTCAGTGTGCCAATAATTGACGGAAAGGTAATACTGGTAGGTGTGAATGGTTTAGGTAAAACCACTATTGTAAGTATGCTTTACTTTGTGCTGACTCGCCAATGGCAGAAGTTATTAGAATACGATTTCGAACGTTTAGCGCTTTATGTCGACGGCGAAAAAGTGCAGATCGAGCGTGCAATGCTTGATAACAATGAACTTTCTTATCAAACATCACTCTTTGAATCCCTTCCGCTCAGTGTCATGGAGAAGTTGAGAGAGTCTCGTGAATTTTCTCAGCTTCTTCGTCGTTCGGCAGCGGGAAGGATTCCGCGTGAGGAGATAATAAGAACTGCGCGCATTCTCGAAATGCCGCCCATAATTCTTGAAAGAGTTTTCCTAAATCAAGCTCGGCCATCTAAAAGGCAGCGTAAAACAAGTCATGCGCTCGATGAAATAGAAAAAAAACTTGCTACTTTTACGGCGCAGGTACTGTACCTTCCGACATATCGTCGTATTGAGCAAGATCTTAAAAGTCTATTTCCAGACTTTGAGGGCGATTTTAGAAAGGTGGTTAGGAGTCGAGTAAATCGAGGAGGACGGTCGGGCTATGTCGAACTCGTTGAGTTTGGCATGGAAGATGTTGAAGCAACTGTCACGACCAAGGTGGCTGCCCTTAAAGAAGGCTCACGTGTCGAGCTAAATAATCTCGCAGGCGGTTATTTGAGGGATGTTATTCGAGGTGAAGCTAGAGAATGGTCGGAAGAGAAAATCAATCAACTTAAAGACCATGAGGTAGCTCTTATACTCGGACGTGTAGAGGAAAAGCAACTTGAAGACCCGGATAAACAAAAGGTTTTCGATGTTATCAATCGGATACGAAACCGTTCACCACTTGATAATGACCAAGATCTTTTGGCTCACTTTTTCTCGAAGCTTGTTAGTATCCATGAGACTCAGAGAAAAGCAGAGGTCCCTTTAAGAAAATTTATTGATGTTAGCAATAAGTATCTACAATCAAAGCAATTTGTATTTGATGACGTAGGCTATGAGCTAACGTTAGAACTTGATAGGGGCGGAGAGATTCAGATGCGGGATCTTTCTTCTGGTGAAAAACAGATAGTTTCTCTCTTCGCACAACTTCATCTTGGGGAGTCAGAGAATTATGCGCTAATCATTGACGAGCCAGAGCTGTCTTTATCGGTTGAATGGCAGCAGAAGCTTCTTCCGGATATTATGAGCTCAGGCAGATGTAGCTTTTTAGCAGCAGTTACTCATTCTCCCTTCATCTATGACAACGAACTTGTGTCATTTGCACAGGATCTGGCTGAACTACAGAGGATTCGTGGGTGAGCCGGGTCCAGAAGCTAATCGCCGCGAGCCGTTCTCCGGTAGCTCGTTTCCACGAGTTAAGAATCAAGTACTGGAACACCGATCTGGATGTAATTTGTTGTGTGGAAGGCGGAGAAGATTTGGAATTTTTCTTGCCTCATGTGCAGCGGGAGCTTGGACTACATCGAAGTAGAATGGATTTCGTGAAATGTTCCGGTAAAAGTACAGTTCTAACTTTATGGATTTGGAGCGTTGAAAAAAACTGGAATCTTTCGCGACTTGGCTTTTTTGTAGATCGAGACATCGATGATTTTCTGGATGGGAACCTATCAGGCGCCCAGTTGTATGTGACTGATTATTACTCGATAGAAAGTCATGTTATAGATGAACAAGTTTTTGACGTTTTCTGGCAGGATATATTTCATCTTTCTCTATCGGACGAGCGTTACGGGAAGTGGCGTCAAAATTTTTACATTGGTGCTGATAAGTTGGCTGAAATCATGCGAAAAGTATCATGGCTTGCAATAGCAACAAAGCTAGCTGGTGGCGCAGTGGATTTCGAAAGAATTAATTTATCTGACTACATGAAGATCATCGATGAAGGTCAGATAATTTCAAAAGGCAATGTCGGTATACCGACGGATGCTTTCATGGGCTTCAAGCCAAAATTTAGTCATCTTAAGGATGCTAATATTTTAATGACTAGGGCCTCCTATAGATCATGGTTGCGAGGTAAGTTCCTACTCTCATATTTCATTACATTTATGGCAAGAATGAAGGCCGTGCTTGGCGAGCGAAAAGTCCGTGATCGAGTGGTAGTTCGTCTTCCTTTTAATGCTGATACTGCTATGTCTTGTCTCTGCGGGCGAGCAAGTCCTCCTGCTTCATTGGTAAGCTTTCTCAGGTCCTGGTCGCAATTGATTTTAAACAATGGACTATTGCCAAGCGAGGGGCGTGCGACACCTGCAGACTAACCAGGAAGCGGGGTCAGGTTCACTTTTGAGATAAGTCGAATAGATGACGACTCAGGGATATCCTTCGCCTGTCTCATCAGCATGGTAGTGCTCTCGCATCCTTATCAGTTCTCTGCCACCCCAAGCAGTTGACATCCCAACAAACCCACAGCAATCTCTACCACAAGGAGCGTAGAAACTCCTCACAGAGCGGTACCCACCTCCGTCAAACCGGTGGGTTTTTTGTCCCTGCAGCATCTTGCGGGTGCAACCGACGCGATGCCTGCGTCGGGAGGGCGGCTAATACAACACCCTTCGAGGAAATACGCCCGCCGGCTCTGTGCGGTTTCTAACCTCCCGACATCCCGTCGCCACCCGGCGGCGGGGCCTGTTCGTCAAGGAGGGCTTTGCCATGCGTCAACCCACGTCCCGTCCCAAGCCAGCGCGCAAGCGCGCCACCACCCACCGAAATCGGCTGGCACTCGCTCGATCCCTCGATCCCGCCGCGGCCCTACCTCGAGCGCACCCCCATCCCCGAGCCCCGCCCCGATCCCAACAAGCCGCGCCGCCCAGGCCACCCGCGTGCCCCGCAACACTGCACCGTCGGCTACGGCTACTACCCCGACAGCCACCAACGCATCCCCACACTGCGCCTACGCGGCCGCTGGCTGGAACAACTCGGCTTCACCATCGGCAGCAAACTCCACATCCGCATGCGCAACGGCGAGCTCGTTGTCAGCGTCGCACCTACGGACTAACCAGGTGCGCAGCGTACGCGCAGCACGCACCCGCACGCCCCGCGCCAATCGCCACACCGTGCGCGCGCCCCGCTCACCGCGCAGAGGAGGACACAGATGGAGCACCCCGCCGTCGTCTTGCATCTCACGTTGGACCAACGCGACCAGCTCGACCGCCTGCTACGCAGCCTCATCGCTCATGGCGACGTGATCGCCATGAGCAAACCAGAGTGCCTGGAGGCGCAGACGCTGCCCACGCTGGGCCAAGCCATCTTCGATGCCGCCAACGCCGTGCGCGCAATCCTTGATCGGCGAATGGAGCACAGCTATGGCGACCCATAAAAGCACCGTGCGATAACCTGCGAGCCTGGAATCGGAATTGGATAAGGCACGTGACCGTGCTGCGGGTCGGGCGGTGGTTACGCAGGCGTGGGGCGATTGACTGCGGTGAACGACTCGGCGAGGATCGCGCTATACCGCGCTTAGGCGGTCTGATAGCAGCTAGGCGCGTATGGCAACGATCTCAGTGGTTGGGTGGCGATTAGATGATGTTCAATGGCGAGCTGAAGGCGTGCATGCCGCTGCTGAGTTCTCACGCCGCCTTCGGCGAGGGATAAGTGCGTCGCCAGCACAGCGCCGGAAAATCGAAAGATCAGTACTCGCGCGCGAGCATGTTGAGATCCATGACATATCTGTAGATCACGTTCAATCGATGATGCATGTACTTGAGGCTTTGGGCGCAGAGATCTTGGTGGACATGGGCACAGGTGGTCAATGGCACCGGCAAGGCCCCTAGTAATGGATTTAAACCGAAGCCGCTTCGTAGCTCGAATCAAGCATCAGGCAAGTAAGCGTGCCAATGAGTTCGTTAGGCTGTATGTAGTTACTTTCAGTTGAATCCGCTTGCTATGAAAAATCGCTCCGTGCTTGAAGCGCTGAGATCAGAGCCAGGCACGGCCAGCCTGGGGCATGGCTCTAACGGGCAGCTGCTTTTCAGTGATTGTAAACGAAGCATAAGTGTGATCTGCTAGCTATATGGGCATGGCGTTCGCAAAAAAACCGAAAAAGTAACTACCTGTGAGGAAGCGATGGACCGCTGTTTTCCAGAGGATCTCGAGCATCTACGAAATCAGATCGAAGACCTTAACAAGGTTGATGATCCTACTGAGCGGGTATCAAAGCTAGTAAGAATTGCGGGGGATGCCGTAAGCGCCGCATTTCGGATTGCGCAGGACTCGTCCACGCTGCCGCTACAGCAGCGGGCATTGACTGATCTCTCCGAGCTACATGGTGCAATTGCTGAGGCCGCAAACCTTTTAACTGACCCCGATTATTTTGAAAGGCTTATAAGTTTAAAGGGTCATGTTCCAGAGGTCATGCTTCAACATCTAGCTGTCATGAAAATATTCGACAAGGCATTTTGTAGCCTTTTTATGCTGATGCAATACGACGCTGATGACCGTCATGAGTTGGATCCTGAAAATGGATTTATGATAACAAGCGGCAGCATGGCTTATGGCAGAGCTTCCTTTCGTCCCAGCTCAATAAAGTAAAATTTACCGAGAGGCTATTAATCTCGGGCAATGGAATTGCCCATCCTGGGTAATAATGACAGATGGTTGTCTGTCAATTCAATACGATCTATCGACACAAGGAGATGTTGTCGTGAAAGCGAATAAATATGCAATTTTGTTTATAGCAGCTAGCTTAGGCATTGGCTCAGCGGGAAAGGTGCGGGCTGAACCTCAGTTGCAAGAGGCACGCAATTATCCAGCACCGGAACTCATTGCAAGATCCAAGAACTTTTCTTCCCAGATGACTATAGAGCATCCGGAGACCGGGGTGATCCTCAAAAAGCTTGGACTAAAGTATTTGCATGAATTGGATCCGAACCTCGTCTATCAATTGAACACGCGTACAGGCGACGTGCGGACGCTTACTCGTGAGCAATCCGCTGCAGGTGGAAGTGTTGGTCCAGCAGCGATCTTCTGGGGATTTGGTACCCCAACAGTTCGGATATCGGGTGGTGCTGCCATCAACGGCGAGGCAGCGACAACGGTAACATGTCCTTTCTCTGCACAGACTGCAGAGGTCAGTGGCTTTATGGCTTCTACGGTGTCACGCGATCCGATTGCGGGTATCCGTAACGGCGTTCTTGTAGTAGACGATCCACTTACTAGCAGAGCGCAGGCTAATTTTACTATTCTCCGTGCTTCTGGTGGGGCACGCAATCCAATTAATCGTACAGTTTTAGAATCACTACATACGGGCTCTTGTGGTGACGAAGTCCGTATAAATAACCTGGTGACAACGTGGCCGCCTATCCGAGTAGAATTGACCATTGATGACACTGGCTCAATGGGTACACAGCTGAGTGGCGTTAAAACTGCAATAGCAAGCTTCATTGGTAATACTAATACCGGCGAAGATCAGCGTGCCGTTTCGTATGAACTCATTAGTTTCAAGGACTCTCCTACTCTTCGACTCGCAAACACTGAGGACACTTCAGCAGTCATAAGCGCTGTGCAAGCCCTTTCAGCTTCAGGCGGTGATGACTGTCCGGAAGACTCCCTTGGAGCTTTGGGACTGGCACTTTCACGAATCGACGCAGATGAAGACTCGGAGGGCTCTGTAATCCTAGCGACCGACGCGTCGCCAGGGACCGGAAATGTTGACGCCCTTATCGCACAAGCTCGCGCTAGCGGGACACGTGTAAATGTGCTCTTATCTGGCGACTGTGTCGCGGGTGCAGCCACGAAGAGTCGCGCGATCAATGGAAACACCGATGTAATCCCGGCGGCCACCCTGTCTTCGCGAGAAGTTTTTTCTCGCCTCGCAAAGGATACTGGCGGATTGTATTTTTATGCTCCTGGAGCCACAGCAGAAGTATATTCCGACCTGCTGGGACAAATATTTAGCAGTGTTGCGGAAGGAATTACTCCGATCAAGTCAGATGAGTTAGTTGAGGGGATTAAAGGTGATGCAGGTGAAGACCACCTATATAGACTTGACGTACCAGCTGGGGCAAAACTTCTGCGAGTTATGTCGTACGGCGGAACTGGAAATATATCTCTCTTCATGAAAAGAGAATCAATCCCCAATGAAACGGATTATGAGAGCCGCTCAGCTCGTCCTTCGACAAACAGTCAGACGATGCAAGTCGACAACCCGGTTGCGGGTACGTATTACATTAGACTATCTGGAGTAAGCGCGTACTCAAAGGTCGCTCTGAGGGCACTGGTCCGGAATTAATATTTTTATATGGTCGGCGCCTTGACATTTGTCTTGGCGCCGACACTACGGTAATAAAAAGATTCGTGAAGATAAAGGATTGGAGTTATTTTTTTAAAAATTATCGGTATGTTCAGCCGCATCATCTCATGCGGTAGGCAGCAATCCACGGCGCAGGCCTACTCCTCTGCTCAGCACGTGGTCTCTGCGCATGTTGAGAGGAGCTATGCGGCACCCGGTTTTGGTCGTGATGCTGTGCAGTTCGTCGAGCTTCGCGTGCTGAAGGTCTGGAAAGGTCAGCTGAAGCCAGGAGACCGTGTCCAGGCAACAGCGGAAGATTCAATCAATTTTGTCAGTGATGGGTTCGTTCCACTCTTGGGCTCCGATCTGTTGGTATACGCGAGCGGTTCCCAGCCTCTTATGCTGGGCAGTTGCTCAAGGACCGCACCACTGGAGACCACGCGTGACCTACAGGCGCTGGAGGCGCTATCCAGGCGGTCGCATGGCAGGTAACGTGAGCGGCACTGCCTCCACGGCGACGGCGAGGTGACGCGGGCATTAGGTCCTTTGGAGCATATGGTCACTTACCCATCAGAGCCGGAACTTGTTCTCGCCCTCGATCACCACGATGGGTTGGTGCGGCAGTGTGCTGCCGGTGCGTTGTCGTTCGGAGCTTTCTGTGCAGCGTACGATAACTTTTACTGGGCATACGCACTGGACGGGCATGAGTCCGACGCTGCAGGCCAGGCGCTGCTAGGCCGGCTGGCAGCCCGCGTAGCTCCACATCGCGCACTGGCCGAGACCGTCCTGGCTCATATCCATCCTGGGACCCCCGAGAGTCATGCCAGCTATGGCAAGGCCGGCAGGCTCGGTACCGATGAGGCCATGGTGCGTCTCAAGCTTATCGCTGCTGGCCTCCTTTCCTGGAGAGCCTGAAAATTCATTCAAGCCGAACCCGCCCCGCGACGCGGTTCAATTCAGGAGCTCATCCCTCATGACGTATCTGGCGAAACTTTATGAGGCCTGGCACGTCGAACGCGCATTGCATGACTTGGGATTGAGAAGTAAGGATTCACTGGGATCTCTCTGACCACGCATTCATACCGTCGCCACTGTGCGGCGCGACGTACCTCTGGTGTCAGGCGCCAAAAATATATGATCGCAATCGAGTTTGAACCACCAAGCGTTTCCTCCTGCGAGTGCTGCGGGAAAGAGACCGTTCGCCTCACGCGTTTCGTTACAGATGACGGTAACGCGCACGCTGTTTACTACCTTCAGTACACGCCCGGGCACGAACCGGAGCATATAAGCGGTTTGATCAGCCTCGGCGAGTGGGGTGAATCGGCCTCGCCAGCAGATCGCATTGCATTTCCGTTCCGCCTCTGGGCCACCGAGGGGACGTATAACGTGGGGCTCACCGATGCCGCAGAGTCGCCATGGTCCAAAGCAACGTTTCTTGGGGCCGTGCTCGACCGGGCTCAGGCACTGAATCACCCGTGGTGCAAGGAGGTGTTTCACATCACGGATCACATCACTAGCCAGGATCCAGAGGCAATTGCATTTCTTGCTGGGAAGCATCAACGGAGCGCCTGACAACTCGCTCAGGTAGGAATTGTCTCGCTGCAGCACTGACGTCCCGGCTATCACACCATGCTCGCCTGTCACCCCGTCTTCCTACGTCATTGGCGCACCGTAGGTAGGAGTGAATCGAGATTTGCTGTGCTTGCGGTGAGGAGAGAACTTTGTCGTCTCGACACAGCAGATTGCAGATTTCCTGGTAAGCAAAAGGGACGAGGATTTCATGGCTTTCTGCGTTGATTGGGGACAATAGATAGTTATGGCATACAGACCAAGCCCTACTGGTTTCCTGCTCTGGCTCCTCGCACTCGCAGGCGTAGTGGCCGGTTGTGTAGTGCTTGCGACTCATCGGCCGCCCCTGGTTACACCTGGCATCTGTAAGCCGCTACCTGTAGGCATCAAGAAGATGGGGCGAGCGCTTGCTCCTCCAGCGGCAGCTGCGGCGCTAGGTCCGCACAGTCAGGAGGAAGCCGAATTACGAAGCGCCATGCAGCCGGGTGACACGGTTCATGAGTTCGAGACGGAAGTGACGGGTGGGCACCTGGTTATGCGGGGAAGGTGCTACATCGGTCAGACCATTGGTTGGATACGCTGAGCGCCTGCACGTACTGCAGGTCTTGAGATTTGGCTGGTGCACCGAAGCAGGGACTCATTTGTTGAGTACCTTGGTTGTCCACACCTGGTCGTAGTCGGCATTGTGTGCCTTGGTGAATCCGTTGGCATCGCTGCGCCCATCGTCGACTTTCTGGCCATCCTTGTAGATCACGTAATGGCGCCCGCCGGCAGCCTGGTCGCCGTGGTAATGCAGCTGCATCCGGTACACCAGCCTGCTCTCTTCTACTGCTGGCGTCGCCTGTTGATGTTCACCGTTGCTGGCCATTGGCTTTATCTGTAACAGCGGTGTCGTCTGCTGCGGATGGGCCATCACCCAGCGCATGAAATTGGTCTGGTCCTGCGCTGACGCTTGCCCGGAAGCTGGCCAGATGTAGAGAAACGTTGCCGGCGTATTGGGTGCTGTACTGACGGCCGGCATGTGCCACTCGTAGACCTGTTGCTTGCCGTCGGCTGCCGTCATCTCGAGCAGGCGGGCACTGCCTTGCGATGGGTTGCCGGCGGCACCTGACAGTTCACTGATCGGTGCCAGGCCGGAGTCCGGTACGGCGCCCGCCAGGGCCAGTAGCAGGTCGCGCTGGTTCGTCACTTCCTGCGCGTTCAACGACAGCGAGCGCAGGTAGCGCGAACGCAGACTGAAACGGTAGCGCGTTTCCTGCAGGGTGAATTCTCCCTCGACCCTGGAGGCTTCGTGCCAGTCGTGTCCGGGTGCCAGATTGACGGTGCCGTGCATGATGCAAAACCCCTGCTGGGACTGTGCCGCTGGCGGGAAGAGCGATGCGCTGCTGGTGATCGAGGCCACGATTTCCTTGGTGCGCCGTTCGGTGACGTCCTGCAGGCGGCTGATGGCGGTCTTCTGGAAACGAAAGGTGGTGCCATCGCGATGGGTGAGGCCGGTGACCTGTACGACATTCGGGTCGAGCGGCAACGCGTCTTCCGCGTGTGCAACGATGACCCTGCCATCGTCCTGTGCCAGCGTTTCCACCGGCTTGACCAGTTGGCGCACCTTGCCATCGCTGGCCGATGCTTGTGCGCTCAGCAGGCGCTGCGCATAGCTGGCGGCGTCCTCGCGGTAGGTATCGATGTCGCCCCAGTAAAACTGCGCGGAACTCCCCAGAAAGTGCAGGGGCACATCGGTCGTCACGGCAAGACGCCCGATGCAGTAACTGGTGTTGACGGGATTGTCCGCCGACGGCAGCAACGATTTGTTGGTGGTGTTGGTTGTGCTGCAAGCGGCAAGCAACGCCATGGCAGCAAGCAGCGGTGCGCGCATCAAACGCGTGGCGGAACGTCTCAACGCAATTCCTTCAAAACAGCAATCGGCAATGATAGATGACGCCGCTCCACGCGGTGCGTCACGCCTGACAAGGACTTCTGGCGCGTCCTGCTGCTATCAGCATCCACCGTACCGCTGCGGGATCGAGCGAGCCGAACCCGTTCTGGTCGTCGCGGGCCACCGCAGACCGCAACGCGCTGCTTCGCATCGGCTTTTATGTCGCGCGGTGGTCGATGGCGTGCCTGACTCGATGCGCCTGCCACTGCAGGCGTGCGGCGCACCGGGTGGCTAGGCTTGCGATTACTTCTTTCGGTATACCCCGCCGAAGGAAACGTTCATTCCGCCGCATTCCAGGTTGTCGTCGGCCAGCAGCATGTCGCCCAGCAATTGCAGGCGCACCTTGCACGTGTCTTCGTTGACTTCGACGCGGTTGCCTTCTGGATAGCCGCGCGCGGTGACCGAGCCCGTGTGCGGACCGCCCGGCGTCTGTTCCGGGTCGGGAAAGGCGCTGGGCCAGTACGCATCGCCGTTGACGGTGATGCTGCCGTCTGCGTTGGTGGTCAATTGCAGCGTGTTGTCGCCGTCGTGCCAGTGGCCGTTCCACGCCTGCGCTGTGGGCGTGGCCGCGCTTGGCTGCATCTGCAGGCTCGACTGTGCGACCCAGCCAGCATTGCCGCCTCCCTTGTTGGGATAGAGCACGCAGACGTAGGCATTGCGGCGCTGCGCCGTCAGGACGATATCGTTCTTGACCACGTATGCGCGTCCCTGGCATGCGGCCCCGCCCGTGTCCGGGCAGCCATCGGTGTCCTTGAGCAGGTACAGGCGCGGCGGGATGACCTTGCCGAGTGAGAACGCCACCGGCGCACTGGTGAACAACCCATTGCGGCAGGTGGCATCGTCGTCGGCAGGCGCGGCGTGGACCAGCGGCGAAACGCCCAACAGGGCAAGCATCCAGGCCTTGTGCATGGCTATCACTCCAAATGTGGCGCGGTAGTGTGCGGCAAACCAGGCCGTCTTTCAGCAGGAAAGTGCCACCACACGCCACGCATGCCACAGCTGCGCTGACCACGTCCAGGTCCACGCCCGCGCGCAGGAGCGGGCCGCCGATTGCGGCGCGGTGACGCGTGTGGTGCGGCGTTGTGCATTCGCCTCCGGGAGATGCGTATGTCTGAATCACGCAGTGGACGTGTATGAGCCTTCTTCACCTGGGCAGGCAGATGCTGCTGTCTCCAATCGAGAGGGAGTGGAGCATGAAACAGTCACTGTTGGTCCTGTCCATCGTCGCGGCGCTGGCGCTCGCTGGCTGCAAGCCGAATGCCGACAAGGAGGCCGCAGCGCCTGCCGCGTCCACCGAGCCGACGCCGACCGGTGGCGCGGCGACCCCGACCACGCCGCCTGTCGGCGAAGCTAGCCCGGCGCCTGAAGGCGCGGCACGCGCGAGTTCCGGCGACGACATCGCCCTTGGCTTGCTCGGGGCGGTGGACAAGCACGAGATCGCCGCAGCGAAGCAGGCGCAGGACAAGAAGGTCACCGGCGCGGTGCTGGACTACGCGAAGTTGATGGAGAAAGAGCACACCGAGAATCTGGACAAGACCAAGGCGCTGGGGACGCTGGCCGAAACCCCGGACGTCAAGAAGCTGGAAAGCAAGGGCGAGCAGGACCTGTCCACGCTGGGGCAGAAGTCCGGCAAGGACTACGCGGCGGCCTACATCGATGCAATGATCGCCGGGCACAAGGACGCGCTGCAGCTGATCGAGACACAGATGATGACGGTGGCGTCGACCGAGCCGGTCAAGCAGCACCTGACCGAGACCAAGACGCACGTCGAGCAGCACCTGGCGAAGGCGGAGGCCATCAAGAAGGCGATGTGAGCGTGCGCGTGGCAGATCGCCGGTCTGCCACGCCTGGTCTGCAAGCGGCGAGTGAGCGTGACGTCGCCATCTTGAGCTCTAGGGACCTGCGCGGACGTCGATCAGACGTGCTCTGGCGATGCCTTCGAGCCCACGTCGCGTTGCCGTAAACGCGATGGCAATCGACTTTCTGCTCAGCGGCAACGATCGAAGGTTCTGACGCGCGTTTGCTCCGCAATGATCAGGCGGTCTTCCATCTGGCTCAGGATGAAGACTGCAGGAACGTCCTTCTTCGGCGCGTTGGCAGACGCGGTGATGATGCGCCATGTCCATGGTGTGCGTGCCAGCAGCGTGACCGCATTGGACCAAAGGTCTTCGCCCTTGCCGGTCATGTGATCCCAGCCGAACTGGATGAGGTGCTTGGGGTCGGCTGTCTCGGCATCGCGGCAGGCGATCCCTGCGGTGACCCAGGCGCCTCGCAGTTGCTCGGGAAAATGGGCCTTGGGGACGTGTGGTTCATAGCTGCCAGCGCCGGTAAGGCGCGTCAACGCGCCTGGCTTCCAGGTGTACGTCCAGCTGTAGCGGCCGGGGACGGGACAGCGCTGCGACCCGTCCGGATTGGGTTGTTCCCGTTTGCAGATTGGCGAGTTCTCCTGCACGACGAACACGACCTCGATGCGATTGCCCTGGACTGCAAGCGTCATCACTTCGCCAGGAATCTGCTCGCTGGCGTCTGGCGTGTAACCGGTCTTGCGTGCCCTGGTTTCCCATTGGTCGATCGGAGCGCTAACGTTGGGTGCCTTCCTGGGTGGGTGCTTGCGCAATACATCGATGCTGTTGGGGCAGTCGGAAGTGGAACCCGAGCAGTACGAAGAACTCAGATAGACGATCTCATCGACTCCATCCTTGTCCAGGTCGACGACCTGGACGAAGCCGGCGTAGTCCTCCTTGACGATGTCGTCGTTGACGCTGACGTCTTGCCAAAGCCCTACGATCTCTCCGGCACGACCCGGGCTCAGCCTCTGATCCTTTGCCGTTGCAATTGTGGCGATGGCCAGCAGCGCCGCCATGACGTAGCTCCGCATCCTTGCTCTCCCTGCAGGTTGAGGCCATAGCCTACAACCCTTGGGAGTTGGCCAGCGCTGCCTGAGCCCTCACCACTGCCGCGCTTGTTTGATTTTCGTCAATTCCACCGACACATGAAATTCGCAGTGGGGGTGCTTGACTGCATGGGTCAAGAATCGTTGCGGAGTTGCGCATGAGTGCAGTCACGGTAGAAAGGGTCGGCCAGGCCTTGAGTAGGCAGGGGTCGATCCGGACGGGAGTTGGACTGGTGCGTCGTGACCGAGCGCCGGTGGATCTGCGGGGTGGGTCGGCCCGCGTCGTTTCCTTCGTCACGGTGCGTGCGCGCGCCGTGGTCTGCTGAGGGGGCGCCATGCGGATCTGTGTTCTCAATGAGGCAACCGGCGAGCAGGCCGGGCTGGAGCAGCGCTGCAAGTCGGCGCGTGAGGCGGGCTTTGACCATGTGGTGCTCGCGCCGCCATTTGCACGCGACGCCGAAGGCCGGCTGAGCGAGGTCGCCACCACCGGCGAGGAAGACGCGCAGCGTCTGCGCGAGGTGGTGCAGGCCGCGCACCGGGCCGGCGTGAAGCTGCTGCTCGATGTGCGCCTGGATGAAGTGGGCGGCGCCAGCGCCGTGGTGCGTGACAACCCGCAGTGGTTCCGCGCACGCAGCACAGCGGTACCGGACCCGCGCCAGCCGCGCGCCACGCCGGAAGTGGCCGAGGCACGCTTCACCTATGCGCAGGAAGGTGCGGCGCTGGTGGAGTGGTGGAGCGCGCGCTTGCTGGACTGGGCCTCGCAGGGCGTTGCCGGCTTCCGCCTGTTGCAGCCGCAGCAGGTGCCGGCGCAGCGCTGGCGCGAGTTGATCGCCCGCGTGCATGCGCAGGCACCGGAGGTGGTGTTTGCGGCGTGGACGCCGGGCCTGGGCATCGAGGCCTTGCAGCAGCTGGCCGGTGCCGGGTTCGACGTGGCGTTTTCCTCGCTCGCATGGTGGGACGGGCGCGGCAGCTGGTTCTTCGACGAAGACACGGCGCTGCGCGCGTTGGCGTCGCAGGTTGTCGCAGTGGTGGGCGCGCCCGATGGCAAACGTGCCGCCACTGCCGGGCAGCACTGGCAACTGGCCCAGGCACTGGGCGGAGCATGGCTGCTGGACGAGACGCAGCTGGAGACATTGCCGTTGTCGATCAGGGCCCGCGACGGCGTGCCGCCGAGCAATGCCGGCTTGCGGTTGCGTCCGCTGCTGCGCGAGGGCACCGGCCTGACGGCGGTGGCGATCGAGCCGCTGGGCGGCTTGCCGTCGCTGCTGTTGATCAACGGCGATGCCGATCATGTGGTGCCGGTCCCGGCGCCGGATGTGCTGCGCCTGCTCGGCGATGCCGAAGCACTGGTGGGCGAGGACGGCAGCACGCTCTCCGGCGCGACGCTGGAAGCATTGGAGCCGGGCGAGGTGCGGGTCTATCGCAGCGTGCCGGCCCGGCACGTGCTGGCGGTGCCGCGTATGCGCCCGCGCCCGCAGACCGCGGCCGCCTGGCCGCGCGTGTGCATCGAGTCGGTGACCCCGTCGGTCGATAACGGCCGCTTCCCGGTCAAGCGCACCGTGGGCGATCGCATCTGCGTGGAAGCCGATGCGTTCTGCGATGGGCACGACCGTATCGCGGTGGCGGTGCTGTGGCGCCCGGCCGATGCCAAGACCTGGGCCAGCGCGCCGATGCGTGCGTTGGGCAACGATCGCTGGCGTGCAGAGTTCCCGCTGGAGCGCATCGGCACCTATGAGTTCCGGGTGGAAGGCTGGCGCGATGTGTTCGCCACCTTGCATGCGGATCTGGAAAAGAAGCGCGCCGCCAACACGGTGCTGCCGGTGGACGTGCAGGAAGCAGTGGCCGTGGTGCAGGCCGCGCATGCACGCAGCAGCGGTGCCTTGGCCGAGCGCCTGCAGGCCGTCCTCACCCGTATCGGCGCGCAGAGCGAGCCGCTGCAGCAGCTGGCGATCGTGCTGGAGCCGGACACCGCGCAGGCGATGGCAGCGGCCGACGACAAGCCGTTCCGCTCCGAGACGCCGGTGACCTTCCGGGTGGAATCCGAGCGGCGCGCGGCGCATTTCGCCAGCTGGTACGAATTGTTCCCGCGCTCGCAAAGCGGCGATCCGCAACAACACGGCACCTTCGACGATGTGATCAAGCGGCTGGCGCATATCCGCGCGATGAACTTCGACGTGCTGTACATGCCGCCGATCCACCCGATCGGCGCGAAGAACCGCAAGGGCCGCAACAACTCGGTCACCGCGGTCGATGGCGAGCCGGGCAGCCCGTATGCGATCGGCGCGGCCGATGGCGGGCATACCGAGGTGCATGCCGAGCTCGGCGGGCTCGAAGGCTTCCGCAGGTTGATCCAGGCCGCACGTGCGCATGGGCTGGAAGTGGCGCTGGATTTCGCCATCCAGTGCGCGCCGGATCACCCGTGGTTGAAGGATCACAAGGACTGGTTCACCTGGCGCGCGGATGGTTCGATTCCGTATGCGGAGAACCCGCCGAAGAAATACCAGGACATCGTCAACGTCGACTTCTACGCCAGCGGCGCGGTGCCGGATCTGTGGAACACGTTGCGCGATGCGGTGCTGTTCTGGGTCAACGAGGGCGTGACGCTATTCCGCGTCGACAACCCGCATACCAAGCCGTTCCCGTTCTGGGAGTGGTTGATTGCCGATATCCGCGGGCGCCGGCCGGATGTGGTGTTCCTGTCTGAGGCCTTTACCCGGCCGAAGATGATGTACCGCCTGGCCAAGTGCGGTTTCTCGCAGTCCTACACCTACTTCACCTGGCGCAACCACAAGCACGAGTTGCAGGAGTATGTGGAAGAGTTGAACCAGGGCGTGCCGCGCGAATGCTTTCGCCCGCACTTCTTCGTCAACACGCCGGACATCAATCCGCTGTTCCTGCAGACCAGTGGGCGCAACGGGCATCTGATCCGCGCCGCGCTGGCGACCACGCTGTCGGGGCTATGGGGCATGTACCAGGGCTTCGAGCTGTGCGAGGCCACGCCATTGGCGCCGGGCAAGGAAGAGTATCTGGACTCGGAGAAGTTCCAGCTGCGCGCCTGGCCCGAGCGTGCACCCGGCGACATCGTCGATGAGATCACCCGCTTCAATCAGCTGCGCCGCATGCACCCGGAGCTGCAGTCGCACCTGGGCACGCGCTTCTACCAGGCGCATAACGACCAGGTGCTGTACTTCGGCAAGTTCCTGGATGCCGGCTACCTGTCGCGTAGCCGCAGCATGGTGTTGGTGGCGATCAACCTGGACCCCAACGCTGCGCAGGATGCCGCAATCGAAGTGCCATTGTGGGAGTTGGGCCTGCCCGATCACGCCAGCGTGGCGGTGGACGACCTGTGGGACGGCCACCGCTTCACATGGCAGGGAAAACAGCAACACATCCGTTTAGAGGCGACGCGGCCGTTCGCGTTATGGCGCATCCGCGCAGGAGAGGTCGCATGAATGCAGTCCCATCGTTACAAGCCGACGCGGAACAGTCCGCGGTGGTTGCAGACCAGCTTTGGTACAAGGACGCGATCATCTATCAGGTGCACGTCAAGTCGTTCTTCGACTCCAACGACGATGGCATCGGCGATTTCCCGGGGCTGATTTCCAAGCTGGATTACATCGCCGAACTCGGCGTGGACACCATCTGGCTGCTGCCGTTCTACCCCAGCCCGCGCCGCGACGACGGCTACGACATCGCCGAATACATGGCGGTGCATCCGGACTACGGCAGCATCGAAGACTTCGAGCAGCTGGTGGCGCAGGCGCATGCACGCGGCATCCGCATCGTCACCGAGCTGGTGATCAACCACACCTCCGATCTGCACCCGTGGTTCCAGCGCGCACGCACTGCGCCGGCCGGCTCGCCGGAGCGCGACTTCTATGTGTGGTCGGACACCGACCAGGAATACGAAGGCACGCGGATCATTTTCTGCGACACCGAAAAATCCAACTGGACCTGGGACCCGGTGGCCGGGCAGTACTTCTGGCACCGCTTCTATTCGCACCAGCCGGACCTGAACTTCGACAATCCGGCGGTGCTGGAAGCGGTGCTGGAAGTGATGCGCTTCTGGCTGGACCGCGGTGTGGACGGCCTGCGTCTGGATGCGGTGCCGTACCTGATCGAGCGCTCCGGCACCTCCAACGAGAACCTGCCGGAAACCCACGCGATCCTGCGCAAGATCCGCGCCACGTTGGATGCCGAGTACCCGGACCGCATGCTGCTGGCCGAGGCCAACATGTGGCCGGAAGACACCCAGCAGTATTTCGGCCAGAACGCCGACGAATGCCATATGGCGTTCCACTTCCCGCTGATGCCGCGCATGTACATGGCGATCGCACGCGAAGACCGCTTCCCGATCACCGACATCATGCGCCAGACCCCGGAGATTCCGGAGAGCTGCCAGTGGGCGATCTTCCTGCGCAATCACGATGAGTTGACGCTGGAAATGGTCACCGACTCGGAGCGCGATTACCTGTGGCAGACCTATGCCGCCGACCGCCGCGCACGCATCAATCTGGGCATCCGGCGCCGGTTGGCGCCGCTGCTGGAGCGCGACCGCCGCCGCATCGAGTTGATGACCTCCCTGCTGCTGACCATGCCCGGCACGCCGGTGCTGTACTACGGCGACGAGATCGGCATGGGCGACAACATCCATCTGGGCGACCGCGATGGCGTGCGCACGCCGATGCAGTGGTCGATCGACCGCAATGGCGGCTTCTCGCGCGCCGACCCGGCGCAGCTGGTGCTGCCGCCGGTGATGGACCCGCTGTACGGCTTCCAGGCAGTGAATGTGGAAGCGCAGATCCGCGACCAGCATTCGCTGCTGACCTGGACCCGCCGCGTGCTCAGCGTGCGCAAGCGCTACCAGGCCTTCGGCCGCGGCAGCCTGCGCTTTCTGTATCCGGGCAACCGCCGCATGCTGGCCTACCTGCGGTGCTACCAGGACGAGACGGTGCTGTGCGTGGCCAACCTGTCGCATACGCTGCAGGCGGTGGAGCTGGACCTGTCCGAGTTCGAGGGCCGCGTGCCGGTGGACATCATCGGCGGCGGCAGCTTCCCGCCGGTCGGGCGGCTGACCTATCTGCTCACCGTGCCGCCGTTCGGCTTCTACGCATTCCAGCTGGTCAGCGAAGGCACCTTGCCGGACTGGCATGTGCCCAGCCCGGTGCCGTTGCCGGACTACCGCACGCTGGTGTTGCGCAGCGACACCGACGAGAGCAATGCGCTGCTGCCGCATCTGCCCACGCTGGAAGCGGAGATCCTGCCGGCCTGGTTGTCGGCACGGCGCTGGTTCTCGGCCAAGGACCAGGCACTCAAGCACGTGCGCATCTCGCGCCGCACGCCGCTGCCGGGCGCCGAGCCAATGAGCCTGCTGGAGCTGGAAGTGGAGCTGGAAGACGGCCACCACGAGAGCTACATGCTGCCGGTCGGCATCGTGTGGGAGCGCGACCAGCCCAGCACCCTGGCCGAGCAGCTTGCGCTGGCGCGGGTGCGCCAGGGCCGCGAGGTGGGTTACCTCACCGATGCCTTCGCGCTCAAGCCGATGGTGCGCGGGGTGATCGACGCCTTGCGCGACAACGCCGCGCTGGAGTTCTGCGATGGCGACGATGCCTCGCAGCAGGGACAGGTGCGCTTCGAGGCGACACCGGCGCTGGCCACGCTGGAAATACCGCAGGATCCGGAGATCCGCTGGCTGTCGGCCGAGCAGAGCAACAGTTCGCTGGTGGTGGCCGACAAGGCGGTGTTCAAGCTGCTGCGGCACGTGGCCAACGGCGCCAACCCGGAGATCGAGATTGGCCGTCGCCTGACCGAGATGGGCTACGCCAACGCCGCGCCCTTGCTGGGCAGCGTCAGCCGCATCGATGCGCAGGGCACCATCACCACGATCGCGCTGCTGCAGGGCTTCATCCGCAACCAGGGCGATGCCTGGCGCTGGACGCTGGACCATCTGGCACGCAGCTTCGACGAGTACGCCACCGCGCAGACCGACGAATCGCGTGCCGAGGCCATCGCCGGCTACGACGCCTTCGCCGCGGTGGTCGGCAAGCGCCTGGCCGAGTTGCACGAGGCCTTGTCGCGCGACACCGACGACGCCGACTTCGCCCCGCAGCGCATCGACCTGCCCACCGCCAACGATGTGGTGGCTGGCGTCGCACGCCAGGTCGAAGAGATGTGGGACACCGTCAATGCCCGCCTGGCCGGCAGCGACGATGCGATCGAACGCGAAGCGCTGCAGGCAGTGCTGGCCGAGCGCCCGCAGCTGGATGCCTTGCTTGCCCAGGCACCGAGCGTGCTGGCCGACTCCTTGCTGACCCGCGTGCACGGCGACTTCCACCTGGGCCAGATCCTGGTGGCCTTCGACGATGTGGTGCTGATCGACTTCGAAGGCGAGCCGGCCAAGCCGCTGTCCGAGCGGCGCGCCAAGGCCAGCCCGCTGCGCGATGTGGCCGGCTTCCTGCGCTCGCTCGATTACGCCAGCGAAGTGTCGGCACGTGGCGAGGAAGGCACCGCCGCCCGTGCGGGCGTGGGCGTGGACACGCATCTGGACGAGTTCCTGGTGCAGTTCCGCCGCCGCTCCACACAGGCGTTTCTGGACGCGTACCATGCAGTGCTCGACGCCAGTACGCACCCGTGGATCGCACCGGCAGCGTTCAACGCGGCCACCTTGCTGTTCCTGGTGGAGAAGGCCTGTTACGAGGTGCGTTACGAGGCTGCCAACCGCCCCGGCTGGCTGATGGTGCCGATCGAGGGCTTGCGACGCATCCTGCACCGCGCGCGCGCTGGTGCGGGAGACACATGATGAGTGGAGTGATGACAGCAGTGACCAATCGATGGGATCCCGGCGCAACCCGCGCCCTGGCCGAGGCACGCCATGGCGACGCATTCGCCATCCTGGGCGCGCACCCGACCGACAGCGGTCGGCTGCTGCGCACCTATCAACCGGGTGCCAACTACGTCAATGCCGTGCTCGACGATGGCCAGGTCATCGCGCTGGAAGCAGGCCCGGAGCCGGGCCTGTTCGCCGGCGCGTTGCCGGCGCAGGGCGGCTACCGCCTGCGCATCGGCTGGCCCGGCGGCGAGCAGGACACCGCCGACCCGTATGCGTTCGGCCCGCAGCTCAGCGACTTCGACCTGCACCTGATCAGCGAAGGCCACCACCTGCAGTTGGCCGACGCGCTCGGCGCCAACGCGATCGAAGTCGATGGCGTACGCGGCACGCGCTTTGCGGTGTGGGCGCCCAACGCCACGCGCGTGGCGGTGGTGGGCGATTTCAACAGTTGGGACGCGCGCCGGCATCCGATGCGGCTGCGGCACCAGTCCGGCGTGTGGGAGCTGTTCGTGCCCGACGTCGGCCCGGGCGCGCATTACAAGTACCAGCTACGCGGCCCGCATGGGAACGAGTTGCCGGCCAAGGCCGACCCGGTGGCGCGGCGTGCCGAGCTGGCGCCGGGCACCGCCTCGATCGTGGCCGACCCCACCCCGCACCAGTGGAGCGATGACGGCTGGATGGCCACGCGCGCGCGCCGGCAGGCGCACGACGCACCGATGAGCATCTACGAGATCCATGCCGGTTCCTGGCTGCGCGAGGAAGGCGTGGACCTGGACTGGGATGGCCTGGCCGACCGCTTGATTCCGTACGTGGCCGATATGGGCTTCACCCATGTCGAGCTGATGCCGGTGACCGAGCATCCGTTCGGCGGCTCGTGGGGTTATCAGCCGCTGGGCCTGTTCGCGCCGACCGCGCGCTTCGGCTCGCCGGATGGCTTTGCCCGCTTCGTCGATCGCTGCCACCGCGAAGGCATCGGCGTGATCGTCGACTGGGTACCGGCGCATTTCCCCACCGACGCCCACGGCCTGGCGCATTTCGACGGCACCGCGCTGTACGAACATGCCGACCCGCGCGAAGGCTTCCACCGCGACTGGAATACGCTGATCTACAACCACGGGCGGCGCGAGGTGTCCGGGTTCCTGATCGCCAGTGCGCTGGAGTTCCTGCAGCGCTTCCACGTCGACGGCCTGCGCGTGGATGCGGTGGCCTCGATGCTCTATCGCGACTACAGCCGCAATGCCGGCGAGTGGGTGCCCAACATCCACGGCGGGCGCGAGAACTACGAGACCATCGCCTTCCTGCGCCGGCTCAACGAGGTGGTGCGCGAGCACACGCCCGGCGCGGTGATGATTGCCGAGGAATCCACCGCGTTCCCCGGTGTCACTGCCGATGTGGCGCACGGCGGCCTGGGCTTCCACTACAAGTGGAACATGGGCTGGATGCACGACACCCTGCATTACGCGGCGCTGGACCCGATCTACCGCCGTTACCACCATGGCGAGCTGACCTTCAGCATGGTCTACGCGTATTCGGAGCGCTTCGTGCTGCCGATCTCGCACGACGAAGTGGTCCACGGCAAGGGCTCGTTGCTCGGCCGCATGCCGGGCGACGACTGGCAGCGCTTTGCCAACCTGCGTGCCTACCTGGGTTACATGTTCACCCACCCGGGGCGCAAGTTGCTGTTCATGGGCTGCGAATTCGGCCAGCCCACCGAATGGAACCACGACGGCGGCGTCCCCTGGCATCTGCTCGACGACCCGCGCCATCGTGGCGTGCAGACCCTGGTGCGCGATCTGAATCGGCTGTATGTCGAATACCCCGCGCTGCACGCGCAGGACGACGACCCGGCCGGGTTTGCCTGGGTGGTCGGCGATGACGCGGCCAACAGCGTGGTCGCGTTCCTGCGCAAGGCAAAGCGCGGCGATGCGCCGGTGCTGGTGGTGATCAACTTCACCCCGATCGTGCAGCACGGCTACCGCATCGGCGTGCCGCAAGGCGGCCAGTGGCGCGAGGTGTTCAATAGCGATGCCGGCATCTACGGCGGCGCGAATCTGGGCAATGGCGGTGTGGTGAGCGCCGAGCAGCAGTCCATGCATGGCCATGCGCAATCCCTGCCGCTGTTGTTGCCGCCGCTGGGCGTCATCGTGCTGACGCCGCAGGGCTGATGCAGCACACACAGCGCCGGACCGCTGGTCCGGCGCTGTGGCACCTGTTAGATTGCGCGCCGTAGAGCGGCCAATACCTCGCTGCGCGCGCCCACCGGGCGGTGCGGCAGGGGTGCCACCCGCTCATTAGGCGGCCCGGAGAGGGCTGCCGGGCACAGCCGCCGCCATGCCTTCCGTCGACCGTGTGTACGGGAGTGTTGTGCGTGGGCGTTTTGATGGCTGTGGTTTCTTCGATGGTTGAGCCGTTTATCCATGGTGTGCGTATCGCTGGATGCGCGCATGCATTGGTGTGGGTTACATATTCGCTGTGTGTCGGCGTGCAAGGCGGCGGCGCGCGGTCAGCGCAGCTTGATGTGTTGCGTTTCTCCGCTTCGACGCGGGCGCAGGCATGAGCGGTTTGATGACCTGGTGCTACCTGCTCACCGCTGCGGCGTCGGCGCTGGCGTTCTACCTGGCAACACGGCATCAACGCCTGTGGCCGCAGCTCAGCCTGTCGGCACGCGCGCTACGCATCGGCGCCAGTGCATTGCTGTTGCTGTCACTGAGCTGCGCCATGCAGGCCTTGGGCACCTGGGCCGGCATCTTCGCCGCAGTGACGGCGCTGATGCTGGTGGCGGTGGCGCTGCCGTATCTGGATGCCTGGCAGCAGGCGCGTACACAACGCAGGCAGGTGCGCCATGTGGGCTAGATGGCTGGCTGCAGTGGTGCTTGGTCTGCCACTGGCGGTCGGCGTGGTGGGCCTGTGCGCCCTGTTGCTGCCGGGGCCGCAGCAGAGCTACACGCTGGCATGGCTGCTGCTGATGTTTCCGGCCTGGGTGGGTGCGATGGCGCTGCCGTTCGTGTTCCGTCGCGCATCGCGCGCCTGGGCCGTGCTCGGCGGGCTGACGCTGCTGTGCTACCTCGCGCTTGCAGGCATCAAGGCATTGGGCTGGACGGAGCTGGGCGCATGAAAGCATCGACCTTGCGCGCGTTTCTGTCGGTCCACAGCTGGATGGGTCTGTTGGCGGGCATGGCCTTGTTCATCGCCTTCTACGCCGGCGCCATCACCGTGTTCACGCATGAACTGAGCGGCTGGCAGACCACGCCGCCTGTCACACAGCGTGCGCCGGCAGATCCTGTCGCCGCCACGCAGACCTTGCTGGATGCGGTGATCGCCCGGCATCCGCAGGTGGCCGACTCCTTCCTGGTGCTGCTGCCCGGCGAGCACGGGCCGACTCCGCGGCTGTACTGGTATGGGCCGCAGGCCGAGGCCAGTGGTGGCATGCGGCAGTATCAACAGGCCGCCGATGGCCGCCTGCTGGAACTGCCGCAGCGCGTGGGCTTTGCCGATTTCCTCTACGACCTGCACTTCACCGCCGGCCTGCCACGCGTGTTCGGCACCTATCTGTTCGGTGTGGTGAGCGTGCTGTACGGGCTGGCATTGCTCAGCGGGGTGGTGTTGTACGCGCCGGTGTTCTTCAAGGACCTGTTCGCGCTGAGGCCGGGGCATAACCTCAAGCGGCTGTGGCAGGACGCGCACAACGTGGTCGGCATGTTGTCGCTGCCGTTCCATGTGATCTTTGCCTGGTCCGGCGCGGTGTTGTGCCTGGGCGTGCTGTTGCTGGCGCCGTTCCAGTTCCTGGTGTTCGACGGCAAGCTGATGCAGATCCTGGCGCCGGAGTTCGAACTCACCCCGCATGTGCAAGCAGCCAGGCGTGCGGCGCCGGTGTTGCCGGTTGCGGTGCTGCTGGACAAGGCGCGCGCAGCCAGCCCGGGCTTGGTACCGGAGAGCATCGGGTTCCATGATGCAGGCGATGCCAATGCACGCGCGGAAGTGTATGGCCACACCGATCAACGCCGGCTCAACACACTCGGTGGCGTGGCCCTGGACGCGGCAACCGGCCAGGTCCTGCGCGTGCTCGAGCCAAGAACGATGTCGCCAGGCACCGCTGCATTGCGCGGGCTGCAAGGGCTGCACTTCGGCAACTTCGGGCATGCACCGGTGCAGTGGCTGTATTTCCTGCTCGGGCTGGGCGGTGCGTTCCTGTTCTACAGCGGCAACCTGTTGTGGATCGAAACTCGGCGCAAGCGTCGGCTGGTGGATCAACCGCGCCGCACCCACGCGATGGCACGCCTGACCATCGGCGTCTGCCTGGGCAGCGTCGCCGGCATCTCGGCCTTGTTCATCGCCGCACGTTTGCTTGCGCAAGGACAGGAGCGTTATGTCTATTACGCGGTCTTTGCGGCCGTGCTGGTGTGGGCGCTGGTCCGCCCCACCGCACGTGGTGCGTACGAGGTGTTGCTGGCCTGCGCTGTCCTCACGGCGCTGATTCCGCTGGCCAGCTGTGTTTCCGCGCGTGGCGTGGTGCTGCCGTGGCAGGACGCAACGGTGCTGGTCGTGGATCTGATCGCCTTGGTGTTGGCATGGGCGTACTGGCAACTGGCGCGTGCGAGCAGGCGGCGCGGACTGCAGGGCGATCCCAACAGCGTTTGGGCGTGGAAGCGCGCGCAGCGCGCTGAGTCGACGCACTGACGCGATTGATGCCCGGCACGCGACGGTGTGCCGGGCATCATCCGCAGCGGAGCACTTGTCGCTGACCATGCGGCTAGCCCGACAACCTGGCCCGTTGACGCGACGGCATCGCCGGGCAGTGCATCCTGATCGCCCGCCACCTTTACCCACACCCGATGACGGCTGCCGTCTTACGCATTGGCCTGATCTCCGACACGCACGGCGTGCTGCGGCCCGAGGCGGTGGCTGCGTTGCAGGGCTGCGCGGCGATCATCCATGCCGGCGATGTGGGCAAGCCCGAGATCCTCGCTGCGCTGCAGGCGCTGTCACCGCTGCATGCGATCGCCGGCAATATCGACAACAAGCCCTGGGCAGCGCAGCTTCCGCAAACGCTGGATCTGCTGATCGCGGGCGTGCGCATCCATGTGTTGCACGATCTGAAAACGCTGGCAACGGATGTTGCTGCCGATGTGATCATCAGCGGGCATTCGCACAAGCCGTCGATACACACGCACGACGGTGTGCTGTACATCAATCCGGGCAGCGCCGGCCCGCGTCGCTTCAGCTTGCCGATCAGTGTGGGCACGCTGTGGCTGGGCGATGGCCCGCCGCGTGCGCAGCTGCAGCTGCTGGAAATACGCTGACGGAAGTTGGATCCGTGCAACAGAGACGTGTGCAGGGATCTGGAGCGGCCAGCAAAAAACGACTGCACAGCCGTCATGCGTGCGCGGTCGCTGCTCGGAATCGGCGTGTACCACGCGTACTCTCCGGTTCTTAGCGTGCCGTCCGCACACATCTGACCACCGCTCGCGACGCTGTGTTGGCCACTCTTAGGCAATGCCACGCGCTGAAGTACATCGGCCCGGTACACCGGCCACTTCCGCATGCCCTGAGCATGCAGCGCATGCGATGACCGCCAGCAGCGACCGCCGACAACCTGTGCTGACGTGCCTGCTTGTCCCAACCTGCACGTGAGTCGTTCGTTGCCTGCATGTGTAGGCTCGCGGTCCCTGCGCTGACCTTGCCTGCACGCAGGCGGGACCATCCTTGTGCGTCGAGTCGCCGCAAGGATTTTCCCCATGAATACCCGTCGCCAGTTCCTCTCCGCTGCTGCTGCCGGCACCGCCGCATTGGCCGCCGCCCCGTTGTTGGCACAGACTTCCGCACCGGGCAGCGTGATGCCCACGCGCGGCAAGGCCGCCGCATCTGCATTGCCGACCAATCCCGCAAGCAAGGGCGCACGCTATCGGCCCTCGAGTCGACTGGGCTTTGGTGGCGTGGCGATCGGCAATGGGTTTGCGCCGACCAGCGATGCGCAAAGCGAAGCGACCCTGGCTGCGGCGTGGGAGTCGGGCGTGCGGTACTTCGATACCTCGCCGTGGTACGGCCTGGGCCTGTCCGAGCGCCGTACCGGGCACCATTTGCACAATCACGCTGCAGACGACTATGTGCTGTCGACCAAGGTCGGGCGCCTGCTGACCGCTACCGACAAACCGCCGAAGACGATGTGGCAGCAGCCGTCGCCCTTCGACTATCGCTACGACTACAGCGCCTCCGGCGTGCGTCGCTCGATCGAAGACAGCCTGCAGCGCCTGGGCGTGTCGCAGATCGATATCGCCTACATCCACGACCTGTCGCCGGAGAACGAGAAAGATCTGGGCATGCCGTGGGAACAGCGCTTTGCCGAAGCGGTGAAAGGCGCGATGCCCGAGCTGACCAAGATGCGCAAGGAGGGCCTGATCAAGGCCTGGGGCTTTGGCGTCAATCGCCCCGAGCCGGCCCTGCGTGCGATCGAAGAGGCCGATCCGGATATCTTCCTGCTGGCCTGCCAGTACTCGCTGCTCGACCACGCGCAGGCGCTGCACGACACCTTCCCGAAGATCGCAAAGCATGGCGCGTCGGTAGTGGTCGGTGCGCCGCTGCTGGCGGGCTATCTGGCCGGGCGCGAGCGATATCTCTACGACGGCACCGTGCCGGAATGGGCGCCGGCCAAGCGCCAGAAAGCACTCGCCATCTGCGAGCGCCACGGAGTGGATCTGCGCACAGTGTCGCTGCAGTTTGCCGCTGCGCCGAAGGTGGTGTCCGCGGTGATTCCGGGTGCGCGCACGGCCGAGCAGGCGCTTGCGAATGCGGCCTCGATGCGCGTGGCGATTCCGGCAGCGGTATGGGAAGAGCTCAAGCGCGAGCAGGTGATCGAAGCGGATGCACCGGTGCCTGTGCTGGGCTGAGGCGTACGCTTACGCGTGGTGGTGCATCGCAAACGCCTGCGCTTGCGATGCACCACGTCATGTAGCAGGCATCACCTCACCCATCACGGAATCAACAGCGGCCGCAACGCAGGCACTTGCCTGGCCAGCTCGTCGGCGACAATCGCCGCGAACAGATCGGCACCTTCGGCACCCAGATGGGTGTAATCGAATGCCAGCTTGGCCTGGCCCATCGGCTCGGCACTGGCGTTGTCCTGTGCACGCGCAGTGGCGACAGCAGGCGTGGCGGGCTTCGATGTGGTCTGCGCCGGGGTCTTGCCGATGGTGGTGCCCGATTGCGCGGCTAGCACCTGCTCCGGGTCGGCCGGCCGCTGCGCCAGGCGCATTGCCAGCACCGGGCCCATGCCTTGCACCAGGGCGCGGCTGCGCGCGTGCAGGTCGATCAATGGCACCTGCAATTCCTGCGCGAGCGTGCGCGTGGCCTCGGCCCAGGGCGCCAGATCGTCCAGCAACTGACCGCGCGCGAACTGCCGCCGCGTCAATGGCGTGACCAGCACCGGAATCGCACCGGCAGCACGCGCCTCGACCACATAGCGACGCAGGTTGGCGGGGAATTCGGTCGCCAGGTCGGTGGAACGCCCCGGCTTGCCCGGTTGATCGTTGTGACCGAACTGGATCAGCACATACACCTGGCGATACCCGCCACTGCGCAGCTCGTGCAGCGCGATCTCCCACGAACCTTCGGCACGGTAGTTGGACGTGCTGCGGCCGCCGCGTGCCAGATTGAGGCAGCTCAGAAATGAGGTCACATGCTGTGCGCAAAAGCTCGGTCCCCAGCCGCCCTGCACGGCGGTGGTGGAGTCGCCGACCAGCACGATCTTGCTGGCTGAAAGTGAGGGCGCAGCGGCGGTGGAGGCCGATGCCTTGGATGCGCGCGGCGTACCGACCTGCGCGGCAGCGGCCGCATCGGCACACGTCAGGCAGGCAGCGGCCAGCGCTGTCAGCAGCATCGGTGCAATAAAGAAATCCTTACGCATGCATCACCTCGAAAACGACTGAACCACGGCTGCGCGCTGGCAGGAATAGGGGGCGGCCACCGCCGCGGAATCGGCGTGTCCTGCGCAGACCTTCCGGTCTGGAACGTTCGTACCCGTGTGGCGCCCGCACACCACGTGCTGATCGCCCCGCCGGAACGAAAGCACTCAGAACGTACCGCGCTGGATGAAGGGCGCCTGCTGGTAGAGCCGGCGTTCGCCACCGCGCGGGTCGTTGTCCATCCGGCTCGGCACATCGAACAGCAACGTGTCGCGGTGCTGCAGCGAGTACTGGCGCCAGCGCGGCAGGCCGCGATGATTCGGATCGCCACTGCGTGCGAAGGCGAGCAGCGCCTCGCTCATCTGCTCGGCCATGCGCTGCGCAGCGGCGCCGTCGCCGGTGCGCGAGCCGGGCTGCGCAATGGTGTCGAAGACCAGCGGGATATCCAGCGTGTGGAAGGCGCCGAACTTGCCGCCGTCCAGCGGCGAGCCCCAGTCCAGCTGGTACACCCAGGTCGGTGCGCCCTGGCGTGCACGTGCTTCCGCCTCCTCGACCGCGCCGCGCCACGAGCGGCCCGCCGTGGTCGCGGCAAAGAACACGTCCGATGGCGAGTACTGCGGATACAGCCGGCGATATTCGGCAATCACCACCTGCGGCAGCAGGTCGACGTACTGCTGGCTTTCCAGCCTGGCCGGCAGCTCGTCCCAGCTCAACGCAAAGTTCTTCGCGTCGTTGCCGAGAAACGCGCGCGTCTCGTCGCGGGTATTGCCGATCACCAGCGGAATCCTGGCCGATTGCAGTGGCGCGGTCGGCCAGAACGGATGCACCGGCACATTGCGTGCATCCAGCACCGGGCCGAAGTACAGCGCGCTGTTTTCCACCCGCGAGGGGTCGCGCAGCTGCGCGGCAGCCAGCAGCTGCGCAACCGGCAGCGTGCGGATGCGCGCAAGCTCGCCGGGCGCGAGTTTCAAGGCATCCAGCAGCAACTGCGCACGCTGCGTGGCCGCACGCGGGCCGGCCACGGTGACCTGCTGCCCGCTCATGGTCCAGGCGCGGTGGAACAGGCCACGCGCAGCCGGCATCGCCATCAGGGTGGCGATCTTGGCGCCGCCACCGGACTGGCCGAACACGGTGACATTGCCGGCATCGCCGCCGAATTCGCCCGCGTGCTGGCGCACCCATTGCAGTGCCTGGATCAGGTCCAGCTGCCCGACATTGCCGGAGTCGGCAAAGCCGGCATCGCCCAGCTGCGCCAGCGACAGGTAGCCGAACAGGTTGAGCCGGTGATTGACGGTGATCACCACCACATCGCCGCGTCTGCACAGGCGTACGCCGTCGTACAACGGGTCGCTGCCGGAGCCGGTGGTGTAGCCGCCGCCGTGGATATAGAACAGGATCGGGCGCTTGCCGCCATCGCGCAGGCCCGGCGTCCATACGTTGAGGAACAGGCAGTCCTCGCTGGTGGGTTCGCTGGCCTTGAGTTGCGGCGCGGCCGCCGCGTAGGCGCTGGCATCGCGCACGTCCTGCCATGGATTTTCCGGCACGGCTGCCTGGAAGCGCCGCGCGGCGGTGTCGCCGCCGTACGGGATGCCCTTGAACACGCAGATGCCCTGGTCGCGATAACCGCGCAAGGCGCCGCCACGCACGCGTGCCAGCGGCGCGCTGGCCTCGCGTGGTGGCGGCGGGGATGCGGCGGCGCCAGCAAAGCCGGGGAGCGCTGCGGCGGCAGTGGCGAGCAGGCCGCCACGCAGCAGCGTGCGTCGGCGCGCGTCGGGCGTGGACGGCGCTGTCATCGCGCCACGTCCTGCGCCGGTCCCGATGCAGCTGCCGGCGGCTGTGCCTTGGTGACATGCGCGATCCAGGCCTGCGCCAGCTGCGGCCATGCGGCCACGGTCAGGCCGCTGCCGCTGGCGGTGCCGAAGCCATGGCCGCCCTGCGGGAAGACGTGCAGCTCGCTCGGCACGCCGGCGCGCAGCAGCGCGTCGTGCATCAGCAGGCTGTTGCGCACCGACACCACGGTGTCGTCCTGCGCATGCAGCAGAAAGCTGGGCGGGGTGCGTGCATCCACATGCAGTTGCGGCGAATACGCACGCACCTGCGCATCGGCTGGACTGCTGCCGAGCAGGCGCTCGCGCGAGCCCGGGTGCGCGTTGGCGCTGTCCATGTCGATGACCGGGTAGATCAGCAGCGCAAAATCCGGCCGCGCGCTCAGTGCATCGGCCGCATCCATCTTGGGGTAGACCTGCGCGGCGTAGCGGGTGGCCAGGCTGGCGGCGACATGGCCGCCGGCCGAGAACCCCATCACCCCGACCCGCTGGGGGTCGATGCCGTAGCGGGTGGCGTTGGCGCGGATCAGCCGCAGCGCGCGCTGTGCATCGGCCAGCGGCACGTCGGCGCCGTTCGGGTGGCCTTCGCCGGGCAGGCGGTAGCGCAGCACGAACAGGGCGATGCCGGCCTGGTCGACGAAGCTGGGCACCAATGCGCTGCCCTCGTTGTCGAGCACGATGCGCTGGTAGCCGCCGCCCGGGGTGACCAGCAGGGCGGTGCCGTTCGGCCGCTTGGGCCGGTAGACCACCAGATACGGCGTGCTGATCTGCTGGATGTAGCGATCGGGCAGGGCCGGGTCGCTGCTGCGTTGGACGATGCGCTGTGGCTGCGTCAGCGGCTTGTCCCCCGGTGCCATCCCGTTGGGCCACAGCAGGATCCGGCTGGCCTGCTCGGCTGCGGTATCGGCGCCGGGCACCTCGGCCGCCAGCACTGGCCCGGCCAGCAGCGCTCCCGCCATCACCACCACCGTCATGCACCGGCGCATGACGCTCGAAAACGCGGCAAACACGCGCGTCTGGCTTGTCTGTTCCATCCACCCCTCCCAGGGTTGCTTCGTTGCTGCGGCCAGTTTTGCCGCACTGCACATTGCCAATGACACCGGTTTACCATATACAGCACACCGTGCCACTGTCGATTGGCAGTGCAACAAAAACACCTATCAGGGAGACACCCTTGAGCAACGACGCCGCCACCCCACCATCCTCCACATCCTCGCTGTCGCAGATCGCCCAGCGCTTTGTGGAGGCACGCCGTGCAGGGGCATCGCTGCCGGACTTTCCAGGGCAGATCCCCGACGATCTGCTCACCGCCTATCAGGTGCAGGATATCGCCATCAGCCAGTGGGACGACCAAGTGGTCGGCTGGAAGGTGGGCTACATCGCCGCCGAGCGCCGCGACGCATCGGGCGACGAGCGCCTGCTGGGCCCGATCTTCTCGCACAAGCTCTGGAATGCTACCGGTGGAACAACCGAATTCCCGATCTACGAAGGCGGCTTCGGGGCGGTGGAGGCCGAGTACGTGCTGCGCCTGGACGCAGACGCGCCGGCCGAGCAGACCCACTTCACTCCTGACCAGGCGGCGCAGCTGCCGGCCACGCTGTTCATCGGCGTGGAAATCGCCAGCAGCCCGCTGGCCACGATCAACAAGCTGGGCCCGCGCGTGGTGATTTCCGACTTCGGCAACAACAACGGCCTGATCCTGGGGCCGGAAGTGACCGATTGGCTGGCGCGCGACGAATCCGCGCTGACCGCCGAAACCCTGATCGACGACCAGCTGGTCGGCACCGGCGGGGCCACCACGCTGCCGGGCGGCTTGCGCGCGGCCTACGCATTTGCGCTCAGTCGTTCGGCCCGGCGCGGGCGTCCGCTCAAGCGCGGTGATCTCATCGCCACGGGCAATGCCACCGGTATCCATGACATCGAAGTGGGACAGCATGCCCTGATTCGCTTCGCCGGCATCGGCGACATTTCCTGTACGGCTGTGTCCGCCAAGTAACGCCGGACCCAGTGACCAGACGCTTGGGAGGGCGCCAATGATCACACGCAGACATTTCCTCGGTGCCGGGCTCGGTGCCGCCGCGGCCGGCCCCTGGCTGGGCGCGGGTGCCACCACGCCGATCCCCGGCGGGCAGTTGCTGACCGCCACCGACGTGCATGTCGGCGACTACCCCACCGTGGAGGCGGTGCGGTGGTTCGGCAAGCAGCTGGAGCAACGCAGCAACGGCCGGCTCAAGCTGCGCCAGTACCACTCCGGCCAGCTGGGCCGCGAGTCGGAGGCGATCGACATGGCGCGCTTTGGCGCCATCGACATCACCCGGGTGTATTCGGGCGCGTTGAACAACACCTTTCCGCTGACCCAGGCGCTGTGCCTGCCGTACGTGTTCGACTCGGTGCCGCACCTGCGCCGCGCCATCGACGGCCATGTCGGCGACAGCGTGCTGCGCAGCTTCGAGCAGCGCGATCTGGTGGGCCTGGCGATCTACGATTCCGGTGCGCGTTGCTTCTACAACACCAAGCACCCGCTGCACCGCCCGGAAGATCTCAAGGGCCTGAAACTGCGCGTGGCCTCGTCGGACATCTTCCTCAAGCTGATGCGCATGCTGGGTGCCAACCCTACCCCGATGTCGCTGGGCGAGACGTTCTCGGCGATGGAAACGCACATGATCGACGGTGCGGAAAACAACATGCGCAGCTTCCAGTCCAGCCGGCATTTCGAAGCCGCGCATTACTGGTCGCAGAGCGAGCATTCCTATGCGCCGGACATCCTGGTGATGTCGCGGCAGAGTTTCGAATCGCTGCGTCCGGACGATCGCGCCCTGGTGGTGGAACTGGCACGCGCCTCGGTACCGGTGATGCGCAATCTGTGGGATGCCTCGGAGACCGTCGCGCGCAAGCAGGTGATCGATTACGGCGTCAAGCTCAATCAGGTCGACATGCCGGCGTTCCGCGCCGCCGCCGCGCCGCTGCTGGCCGAATACCGCAAGCAGCCGGAGATCGAAGCGCTGTACCGCCGCATCCGCGATTTTGCATAGAGGTGACCCGATGACCGAACCCGAGACCGTCGCCGTCCCGGTCGCGCCGTTGCAGCGCGCGCTGGACCGCGTTTCCGATACCGCCGTTGGCGTGGCATCCATCGCGCTGCTGGGCCTGGTGGTCGTGCAGGGCTGGCAGGTGTTCACCCGCTACGTGCTCAACGACTCGCCCAGCTGGACCGAGCCGGTGACGCTGCTGTTGCTCAGCACCGCCTTGAGCCTGGGCGCGGCCGCCGGCGTGCATACCAACCGCCACTTCGGCTTCTACCTGCTGGGCGAACACGTGCCGCCGCTGGTGCGCAGGGTGTTCGACCTGATCCGCCCGTTGATGATCATGTCCATCGGTGCGGTGCTGGCGTGGTGGAGCGCGGCGCTGCTGCTCGATGGCCTGGATATCAAGATGGCCGGCGCGCAGATGCCACAGAGCATCAACTACCTGCCGCTGTCGATCGGCGGTGCGCTGATGGTGATCTTTGCCTTGTACAAGCTGTGGCGTGTGCTGCGCCCGATCCAGGCCGGAGGAGTGCGCTGATGGGCATTGCGATGTTGTTGGGAACCTTCGTGGTGCTGCTGCTGATCGGCGTGCCGGTGGCGTATGCGCTGGGCGCGGCCGCACTGGCCACGCTGCTGTATCTGGACCTGCCCACAGTGGTGCTGGTGCAGCAGATTTCCGCCGGCAGCGGCTCGGCCTCGTTGATCGCCATCCCGTTGTTTATCTTCGCCGGCGAGCTGATGCTGCGCGGCGGTATCTCCGAACGCCTGATCGCGCTGGCCTCCTCGCTGGTGGGGCGCGTGCGTGGCGGCCTGGGCCAGGTCAGCGTGCTGTCGTCGCTGTTCTTCGGCGGCGTGTCCGGCTCGGCGATCGCCGACGTCTCGGCGGTCGGCGGCACCATGATCCCGCAGATGATCAAGCGCGGTTACGACCGCGACTACGCGGTCAATGTGAGCATGACCGCCGCGCTGGTGGCGTTGCTGGTGCCGCCTTCGCACAACCTGATCCTGTTCTCGGCCGCGGCCGGTGGCGGGCTGTCGATCGCCGACCTGTTCGCGGCCGGTATCTTCCCGGCGCTGCTGATGACCGCGGCGATGATGGTCACCGGTTATGCGGTGGCCCGCCATCGCGGCTACGGCACCGAGCCGTTCCCCGGCTGGCGCGCAGTGGCGCTGCGCCTGATCGGCGCGTTGCCGGGCCTGGGCCTGGTGGCGTTGATCTTCATCGGTATCCGTGCCGGCATCTTCACCGCGGTGGAGAGCGCGGCGATCGCGGTGGTGTACGCCTTGATCGTCACCGCGCTGCTGTATCGGCAGCTGCGCTGGGCCGAGTTCTTCGCCGCGGTGACGCATGCGGCGCGCACCACCGGCGTGATCCTGTTCGTGATCGCTACTGCGGCGGTGTTCGGCTGGTTGCTGGCCTACCTGCAGGTGCCGGCGGCGGCGGTGAAGTTCCTGCAGGCCATCGCCGACAGCAAGAACACGGTGCTGTTGATGATCGTGGTGATGCTGTTGCTGCTGGGCATGTTCATGGACCTGGCGCCGAAGATCCTGATCTGCACGCCGATCTTCCTGCCGGTGGTCAAGGCCTACGGCATCGACCCGATCCATTTCGGTCTGGTGATGGTGCTGGCCGGCGGCATCGGCCTGATCACCCCGCCGATCGGCTCGGTGCTGTTCATCGGTACCTCGATCGGGCAGATCACCATCGCCCAGAGCATGCGCACCATCTGGCCGTTCTGGCTGGCGGCCCTGGGCGTGCTGCTGATCGTGGCGTTCTTCCCCGAACTGTCGCTGTGGTTGCCACGCGCGCTGCGCGCGTAAGTGCCCGCGATCCCGACTGCGTTCGTCAGGTGGGCGTCGTCGGTGCGTGGCAGCGGCCTGCACGGCGCGTGCGATGCGATGTCCGCATGCCGCGCCTCGCTCGACAAACGCCTGCCGACGTTAGCGGCGCGCTGCCCGGCGTCGCTGCTGGCAGGTAGTTCCGCCTTCATCCAGGCGGCCGACGCTCCAGGCGCCGGCCGCCGCATCGCCCCGCCGTGCGGGGACTAGGAGCAAGCATGCGTGTGCGTATCGCTTCAACCCGTTTGCGTTGGCTGCTGGCCGGCGGCCTGCTGTTGTGTGCCGGGCTCGCTGCTGCGGCCGACTGGAAGCGCGGCCTCGAACACCAGCGCATCGCCGACCAGGGCAACGGCACCTTCCTCAACCCGGTGCTGGCCGGCGATCACCCCGACCCGTCGGTGCTCAAGGACGGACAGGACTACTACCTCACGCTGTCCTCGTTCGATGCCTACCCGGGCCTGCCGATCTGGCACTCGCGCGATCTGGTCAACTGGCAGCCACTGGGCCATGCCATCACCCAGAACGTCGGCGCGATCTGGGCGCCGGACCTGATCAAGCACGGCAAGCGCTACTACATCTACTTCCCGGCGCGCCGCGGCGACCAGGGCGAGCGCAGCAACTTCGTGGTCTGGGCCGATAACATCAAGGGCCCGTGGAGCGCGCCGATCGACATCGGCCTGGGCAAGTACATCGACCCCGGCCACGCAGTGGGCGAGGACGGCAAGCGCTATCTGTTCCTGAGCGGCGGCGATTACGTGCAGCTGTCCGACGACGGCCTGAAAGTGGTCGGCACGCCCAAGCACGTCTACGACGGCTGGAAATACCCGGAAAGCTGGGACGTGGAAGGCTACGCCCAGGAAGGCCCCAAGATCACCCGCCACAACGGCTGGTACTACATGACCACCGCCGTCGGCGGCACCGCCGGCCCGCCGACCGGGCACATGGTGATCACCGCGCGTTCGCGCTCGATCCACGGCCCCTGGCAGAACGCGCCCAACAACCCGATCACCCGCACCAAGAGCGCCGACGAGCCATGGTGGTCGCGCGGCCACGCCACGCTGGTGGAAGGCACCGACCAGCGCTGGTGGATGCTCTACCACGGCTACGAACACGGCTACTGGACCCTGGGCCGGCAGGCCTTGCTGGACCCGATCGAGTGGACCCCGGACGGCTGGTTCGTCGCCAAGGGTGGCGACCTGGGCACGCCGCTGAAAAAGCCCAGCGGGCAGGCCTTGCCGCACGGGCTGGCGCTATCGGACGACTTCCGCGCCAGCACGCTGGGCCCGCAGTGGGCGTTCTTCAACCCCGCCGCCGACGAGGCCAAGCGGCTGCAGGTCGGCGATGGTGTGTTGCGCCTGCAGGGCAAGGGCAGCGCCCCGCGCAACGCCTCGCCGCTGACGGTGATCGCCACCGACCAGGCCTACCAGTTCGAGGTGCAGATGACCGTGGCGCCGGGCGGGCAGGGCGGGGCGCTGCTGTTCTACAGCGACAAGCTCTATGCCGGCGTGGGCAGCAATGGCGAGAACTTCGTCATGCACCGCTACGGCGAGGAACGCCCCGGCACGCTGGCCCCCAGTGCGACCGGTGGCACCCTGTGGCTGCGCGTCACCAACAACCGCCATATCGTCACCATCCACAGCAGCACCGACGGCACCACCTGGACCAAGTACCCGGTGCAGATGGAAGTGTCCGGCTACCACCACAACGTGGCCGGCAAGTTCCTGGCCTTGAAGCCGGCGCTGTATGCCGCCGGGCAGGGCCAGGTGGAGTTCCGCAACTTCCGCTACCGCGCCCTGGACTGACCGTTCTGCATCGCCGGGCATGCCGCCGCGCTGCCGGCTGCGGCGTGTCCCGCACGGCGGGTTCGGGGTGGCGGCAGGCTTCGCTCAGGTCTGCCGGCCGTCTGGCCGGTAGAATCCAATCAACTTCACTGGTTGACCGCTATGCCCGCCCGCAAGATGCCTGAAGAGGGAATGCCCGGCCTGCCGAAGGGCAAGGTAGCCACGATCAACGACATCGCGCGGATGTCGGGCGTGTCCAAGAAGACCGTGTCGCGGATCATCAACAACTCGCCGCTGGTGCGGCAGGACACCCGCGAGAAGGTCGAGGCGCTGATGCGCGAGGTCGGCTACGCGCCCGACCCGCTGGCGCGCGGGCTGGCGTTCCGGCGCTCGTTCCTGATCGGCATGGTCTACGACAACCCCACCGCGCAGTACATCGTGGACATGCAGTACGGCGCGCTGGACGCGCTGCGCGGCTCCAGCTTCGAGCTGGTGGTGCACCCCTGCGACAGCCGCAGCCCCGGCTACATCGAAGGCGTGCGCCGCTTCGCCCAGGCGCAGAAGCTGCACGGCGTGATCCTGGTGCCGCGCGCCTCCGAGGACCAGGCGCTGGCCGACATGCTGGCCGAGATCGGCTGCCGCTACACCCGCATCGCCTCGGTGGCGCTGGACACCACCTCGCAGACGGTGATCACCCACGACCGCGACGGCGCCGCCGAGGCCGCCGATTACCTGCTCTCGCTCGGCCACCGCGACATCGCCCTGGTCACCGGCCCCAGTGCCTACCGTTCCTCGATCGAGCGCACCTCCGGCTTTGCCGACGCGCTGACCCGGCGCGGCATCGAACTGCCGCCCGAGCGCATCGTCGAAGCCGGCTACACCTTCGAATCGGGCGTGGCCGCGGCCGAAAAGCTGCTGCTGGGCAAGAAGCGCCCCACCGCCATCTTCACCGGTAACGACGAAATGGCCGCCGGCATCTACAAGGTCGCGCTGCGCGCCGGCATCAGCATCCCGCGCCAGCTGTCGGTGATCGGCTACGACGACAGCTCGCTGGCCTCGCGCCTGTGGCCGCCGCTGACCTCGGTGCGCCGCCACACCCGCGACACCGGCCGCACCGCCGCAGCGATGCTGATCCAGCCCGACAACGCCCCGCAATTGCCCACCGCCAGCGTGCGCCCGCACCTGATCGTGCGCGACTCCTGCCAACCGCCGGAAGATTGAGCGAGGTCAAAGCCCAGGCAAGGGGGCGCCAGGCGAGCAACAAAGCCCCTCTCCCGTCGGGGCGAGAAGGCACGGCTTGCGCGCCATGGGCGCGGGTGCCTTGGAGCGCCCGCGCCGCCAGCGCGGGCCGGGGCGCGGGGCGGGGGTTGGGGCGGCAGACAGCCATCTGAGAAAGCTCAGCCATGAGCTGAGGGCACATAAGCCTCCACCCGACCAATCAAGCCCCGCACCCAACACCACGCGCAGCCTCGTCCCCTCATCCGGCGCTACGAGCCACCTTCTCCCGAGGGGGAGAAGGAATTCCCACGCTGCCACGCCGCCATGCGGCTATCGTGCACTGCGCAATGACACCGGTTAACCAGAGTCGGTAGAATGGCCTGGTGCAAGCCAATCCCCCCGCGCTTGGCACCGGAGATCGCGCATGTCCCTGTACTGCAAGACCCACTACGCCACCCATCCCGACGCCATCAAGGGCGCCAGCAACGACGACCTGCGCGAGCTCTATCTGCTCGATGGCCTGTTCGTCGACGATGCGGTCACGCTCAAATACACCCACTACGAGCGCTTCGTGCTCGGTGGCGCAGCGCCGCTCGGCACCACGCTGGAACTGCCCAGGCAGACCGAACCGGCGTCTGCCGCCGGCCATCCGTTCCTGGAGCGCCGCGAGCTGGGCATCCTCAATGTCGGCGCCGGCACCGGCAGCGTGACCGTGGACGGCACCGTCTACACGCTCGGGCCGAAGGACGGCCTGTACGTGGCGATGGGCAGCACCGATGTCAGCTTCGCTTCTGACGATGCCGCCAACCCGGCCAGGTTCTATCTGGCCTCGACGCCGGCGCATGCGCGTTTCGAGACCAAGCAACTGTCGATCAAGGATGCCGTGGCGCTGGAGCGCGGCGCGCTGGAAACCAGCAACGAGCGCACCATCTACCAGTACATCGTGCCGACCACCTGCCAGTCTTCGCAGCTGTTGCTGGGCCTGACCGTGCTCAAGCCGGGCAGCGTCTGGAACACCATGCCGCCGCATCTGCACGACCGCCGCAGCGAGGTGTATTTCTACTTCGATCTCGGCGCCAACGACCGCGTCTATCACTTCATGGGCGAGCCGGACGCGCAGCGCCACATCGTGATCCAGAACAACGAAGCGGTGGTGTCGCCGCCGTGGTCCATCCACATGGGCGCCGGCACCAGCAATTACGCCTTCATCTGGGCGATGGGCGGCGAAAACCTGGATTACACCGACATGCACGTGCTGGACATCTGCCAGCTCAAGTAAGGCCATGCGTGCCGGGCAGCACCGCACTCACCGCGTCGATGCGCTAGCGCCATCGACGCGCCAGTTCCACCCCATGCCAGCGGCCGCGCATCGCGCGGACGCACGCACTCATCCAACGTGGCACACCCAGCAGGAGCGATAAGGTAATGAGCAATCCGTTCAGTCTCGAAGGCAAGGTCGCACTGGTCACCGGTGCCAACACGGGCTTGGGCCAGGGCATCGCGCTGGCACTGGCGCAGGCCGGCGCCGACATCGCCGCCGCCGGCATCCAGGCGCCGACCGAGACCGAGGAACTGGTCAAGGGACTGGGCCGCCGCTTCGTCGCCATCCAGGCCAACCTGATCAGCGTCGAACCGGTCGAGCGCATCCTCAAGGAAACGCTGGACGGCCTGGGTCGCCTGGACATCCTGGTCAACAACGCCGGCCTGATCCGCCGCACCGACGCAGTGGATTTCAGCGAGCAGGATTGGGACGACGTGATGAACGTCAATCTGAAATCGGCCTTCTTCATGGCGCAGGCCGCCGGCCGCCACTTCATCGCCCAGGGCAGCGGCAAGATCATCAACATCGCCTCGATGCTGTCGTTCCAGGGGGGCATCCGCGTGCCGTCCTACACCGCCAGCAAGTCCGGCATCGCCGGCATCACCCGCCTGCTGGCCAACGAATGGGCGAGCAAGGGCGTGACCACCAATGCCATCGCGCCCGGCTACATGGCCACCGACAACACCGCCCAGCTGCGTGCCGACCAGGACCGCAACAAGGCCATCCTGGACCGCATCCCGGCCGCGCGCTGGGGCGTGCCGGCCGACCTCGGCGGCACCGCGGTGTTCCTGGCCAGCAGCGCCTCGGACTACGTCAACGGCGCCATCATCCCGGTCGACGGCGGCTGGCTGGCACGCTGAGTCAAACCCACGCGGTGCCTTCTCCCTCAGGGAGAAGGTGCCCGAAGGGCGAATGAGGACCGGCAGGCACGTACACGACCAGACGCGTGCCGCAGCTCCGACAAGACCTTCAGCACCTGATCGCTCACCGACAAGGCACCTGAAAAGCGAAGCAAGACCGCATCCAGGCGCGCACACCAATCAACTCCACAGTCGACACAACTTCCCCAAACCAATCGGAGCATCCCCATGAAAATCGCACTCATGAATGAGTTCAGTCAGGCCGGCAAGAACCCGGTGATCCTGCAGCAGCTCAACGACGTGGCCGGCGAGCAGGGCCACAGCGTCTTCAACGTCGGCATGGACGGCGACAACGACCACCGCCTGACCTACATCCACCTGGGCATCGTCGCCAGCCTGCTGCTGAACTCCAAGGCCGTGGACTTCGTCGTCGCCGGCTGCGGCACCGGCCAGGGCGCGATGATGTCGCTCAATGCGCATCCGGGCGTGTTCTGCGGCTATTGCATCGAGCCGACCGACGCCTACCTGTTCGCCCAGGTCAACAACGGCAACGCGCTGTCGCTGGCATTTGCCAAGGGCTACGGCTGGGGCGCGGAAATCAACGTGCGCTACATCTTTGAAAAGGCCTTCAGCGGCGAGCGCGGCATGGGCTACCCGGCCGAGCGTCGCGAATCGCAGGCCGCCAATGCCGGCATCCTGACCCAGGTCAAGCAGGCCACTGCCAAGTCCTACCTCGACGGCCTGCGCGCCATCGACCCGGAGCTGATCAAGCAGGCCGTGGGCGGCGAGCGTTTCCAGCAGTGCTTCTTCGATAACGCGCAGGACGCCGAGATCCGCAACTTCGTCGCCGGCGTGCTGGGCAAGCCCGAAGCCGCCGCCGCAGCAGCATAACGGCCTAAAGCCCTCCTCCCGCGGGATGAGAGGGCACTGTTCGCGCGCCACTGGCGCGCGTGCCTTGGAGCCCGCGCTGCCGGCGCGGGCCGGGGCGCGGAGCGGGGGAGTGAGGCCGCGGCGGAAGACAGCTGCCCTGAACGGGGAGGCTTGAAAGGCTTGAGACGACAGTACGGCCGTCCAACGTTTCCTGTGCCGCCGCACCCTCATCCGCCCTTCGGGCACCTTCTCCCGATGGGAGAAGGAACAGCGTCGCGTCCTTAGCATTGTTCCCGGAGCCCACCATGCGTCTGCTGCTGTTCGCATTGCTGCTGCTCTGCGCAAATAGCGCCCGCGCCGAACCACACCGCATCTTCATCGCCGGCGATTCCACCGCCGCCGAATACGGTGCCGAGCGTGCGCCGCAGGCCGGCTGGGGCCAGATGCTGCAGGAGTGGTTCGACCCGGCGCAATGGCAGGTGCGCAACCACGCCAAGGGCGGCCGCAGCACCCGCAGTTTCATCGCCGAAGGGCGCCTGGACGCCATCGCCAAGGACCTCCGTGCCGGCGACGTGCTGTTGATCCAGTTCGGCCACAACGACGCCAAACACGAAGATCCAACCCGCTACACCGACCCGCAGGGCGACTATCAGCAGTTCCTGCGCCGCTATATCGCCACCGCGCGCGACAAGGGCGCCACGCCGATCCTGATCACGCCCGCCGCCCGTCTGCTCTACGATTTCGGCGCGCTGCTCGACACCCACGGCCGCTACACCCTGGCCATGCAGCAACTCGCTGCGCAGGAACACGTGGGCCTGATCGATCTGAACGCCAGTTCCAGCGACTGGATCCGCGCCCTCGGCGAACAGGCGGCCAGGCCGTACTTCCTGTTCGTTCCCGAACAAGGCAAAGCCGACGGCACCCACTTCAGCCGCGCCGGCGCCACTGCCGTGGCGTGCCTGGTCGTGCATGGCTGGGTGCAGCTGCAACCCGCTCTCATGTCACAGCTGCGCCGCGATGCCGATTGCGGCGCCGCTCCCGACACCGCCATCCAACGCGCGGCGCAGGCGCATCCCTCGCTGGTGGTGCACGAACGCGATCTCGCACGCGCGCAACCCGGCCCGCATGGCGGCGCCGGGCCGACCACGGCGTATCCGTTCTTCGCCGACGCACCGCAGCTGCCGTTCGTGCTGCGCAAGCGCGTGCTGCACAAGGGCGCCGGCATCGGCCTGCATCTGCACGACAAGGACGAGATCTATTACATCGTCAGCGGGCGCGGGCTGTACGCGCTGGACGGCAAGCAGTACCAGGTCACTGCCGGCGATGCGCTGCTGACGCGCCCGGGCAGCACCCATGCCTTGCAGCAGACCGGCGAGGAACCACTGGTGTTGCTATTGGCCTATCTCGCCAAGCCGGCAGGCTGAGACAGGCCCGGTGCATCGGGAGCGCGTTGCGGGTGTGGACGATGCGCAATGCCGGCTGTGAGCCATGCGCGTCATTGCACGCGCGCTTACGCCTTGTCGACCCCGTAGTGGGTCAGGCCCAGCCGGGCCAGTTCGCCGGAGCGGCGGTAGTAGACCTCTTCCCAGCCATCCACGCGCTGGCGATCGGTCTCGCTCATCGCGTCGAGAATGTCTTCGATGCTGAGCAGGTTGGGGTCTTCTTCCAGGCGTTCGAATACCGTGCCCAGGCCTTCGATCGCCTGGCGCGCCTGCGCCGCGCCCATCGCGCCCAGCCCCTGCAATGCATCGCGCCGGGTGGCGGCGTCCCAGCGGTCGAAGTAGCGTGCATAGCCGCTCTCGCTCATGTCCGCATCCAGCCGCGCCAATGCCACCAGCTCGCGCTCGCCGGGCGACAGGGCATCCATGCGTCCGCGCAGCGCGGTCAGTTTGGTTTGCGCGCGTGCGCTGCGGCGGCGCCACAGCAACTCGGGCATGTTGAGCAGCCCCTCATCCGTGGGCGGCGCCACCGCCGGCCAGTTCACCCCGAAGCCGTCGTCGGTGAGCTGCCATTGCGCACGCTGCGGCGGCGTTGCCTTCAACAACAGCCGCTGCGCCTTGATCGGCTCGTCAATACGGATGCCGTTGGCCAGGGTGAACAGCAGGCGGGTGTCGTCCAGCTCCAAGCGCCGGATGCGAAGCTGCGTCAGGTCCATTGAGCGAAGGCGGTATGGGGAGGTTTGACCATAGTCTGCGTCGGCGATGGTGTCGAGTCGGTGCGGCCTCACACGTCGCCGTCTGTACTCCAGCCTTCGCCGCTGCCGCGCTGGATGACCCGATCCGTGTCCAGCACCTCGCCGGCCGGCACCTGCGCCTGCTGCGCAAGATCGGCATAGATTGGGGTGAAATCCGGCGCGGTGGCGCTCATCAACTGCGCAAAGCTGTCGATGACGAAGTAGGTCTTCTGGAAGCTGTCGATGCGGTAGCGCGTGCGCATGATGCGTTGCAGGTCGAAGCCGATCCGGTTGGGCGCCGGCGATTCCAGCGAATGCAGCGATTCTCCCTTCGACGACACGATGCCGGCACCAAAGATGCGCAGCCCCTGCGGTGTGGCGATCAGGCCGAATTCCACCGTGTACCAGTACAGGCGGGTGAGGTTCTGCAGCGCGTCCGCGCCGATGCCGTGCGCCTTGACCCCGCCACGGCCATAGGCCTGCATGAAGTCGGCAAACAGCGGATTCATCAGCAGCGGCACGTGCCCGAACAGGTCATGGAACAGGTCCGGCTCGGCGATGTAGTCGATCTGATCGGGGCGGCGGATCCACCATGTCACCGGGAAGCGCTTGTTGGCCAGGTGCTCGAAGAAATCCAGCTCCGGCAGCAGGCCCTGCACGCCGACCAGGGTCCAGCCAGTGGCCGCCTGCAGCACCGCATTGAGCGCATCGAAACGCGGAATGTGGGTCTCGCCCATGCCCATCGCATCCTGCGCCTGCAGGAACTCGTCGCAGGCACGGTCGACCAGCAGCGCGCGCTGGCGGCGATACAGGGTGCCCCAGGTGGCGTGGTCGTCGGCGCTGTAGCCATCCCACGGCTGCTCGACCACGGCGGTGGTGTAGACCGGCACATAGCCCTTGTCGGTGAGCTGATTCTCGACGCGTTGCGGTGCGATGTTCATGCGGCGGCGGTTCCCGATGATCAGCGCTCACCTTAGCCGGATGGTCGCGCAACGGGATTGCGAATCTTGCGTGTCCGACGCTTCCGGGCGCAAGATTCGTGCGTCATCCTCTGCTGCTGCGCAACATATGGACCAGCCAATCGCTCTGGACCGCACCGATCTACGCCTGCTCGCCCTGCTGCAGACGCAGGGCCGCAGCAGCAATGCGGAGCTGGCGGTGCAGGTCAATCTGTCGGCCTCGGCCTGCCTGCGCCGCACCCAGCGGCTGGAGGCGGCCGGCATCATCGCCGGCTACGGCGCACGCCTGGATGCCAAGGCGCTGGGGCTGGGGCTGCAGGCCTTCGTGCGGGTGCAGCTGGAGCAGCACGGCCAGGCCGATATCGAACATTTTGCCGAGGGCGTGCGCGGCTGGGACGAGGTGGTGGCCTGCTGGGCGCTCACCGGCGACATGGATTACCTGCTGCAGGTGCAGGTGCGCGACCTGGAGCATTTCTCGCGCTTCCTGCTCGACCACCTGCTCAACGCGACCGGCGTATCCGACGTCAATTCCAGCTTCGTGCTGCGCACGGTGAAGGCGCCGGAGGGCTTGCCGCTCTCGCATCTGGGCTGATCCGGCGAGCTGTGAGGCAGGCACACGTGCACTGTGACTTGCCTCTCAAACGATAACGATTTACATTTGCGTAACATCCGGCTGCGCCCGGCATGTCTTCTCGTCGATCCGCCAGCCCGACAGGGCCAGCCAGCTCGTCGCCCGAGTGGGACGCGCCGCGCATGCCTGCGTTTTTTGCCCGGTGACGCCGCGCGTCCCGCACCGATCGACGAGAACCCTCCAATGCCCGCGATTTCCGCCCCCCTGGCCACGTTGTCCGCTGCCTTGCTATGCGCGTTGGCGCTGACGCCCTGCGCTGCCCGTGCCGACAATGCCGCCGCCGATGCAAGCGATGCCAAGACGCTGGACCAGGTCAACGTCAACGGTGCGGTGAGCCGCGCGCAGCCGGCCACCACCACACGCCTGCCGCTGACCTTGCAGGAAACGCCGCAATCGGTGAGCGTGATCGGGCTGCAGCGGCTGGAAGAGCAATCGCTGTTCAGCATCGACGATGTGATGCGCAACGTCACCGGCGTCAACGTGTCGTTCTACGACACCCAGCGCCCGCTGTATTTCGCGCGCGGCTTCCAGATCACCGACTTCCAGGTCGATGGCCTGCCCACCTACAGCGGTGCGACCAACCAGGAATACGACACGGTCTTCTACGACCGCATCGAGGTGATCCGCGGCGCCAACGGCCTGCTCACCGGCGCCGGCATTCCCTCGGCCACGGTCAACCTGCTGCGCAAGCGCCCGGGCAAGGACTTCGATGCCTCGTTCGCAGTCAGTGCCGGCACCTGGGATTTCCGCCGCATGCAGGCCGACGTCAATGCGCCGCTGACCGAAGACGGGCGCTGGCGCAGCCGCGTGGTCGCGGCCTGGCAGGACCGCGATTACTACTACGACCGGTACCACGACAACAAGATGTCGGGCATGGCGGTGCTGGAAGGCGACCTGACCGACAGCACCACGCTCACCGTCGGCTATCAGCGCCAGGACAATAGCCCGATCGGCTCGACCTGGGGCACGGTGCCGTTCTTCGCCGCCGATGGTGCGCCGGCCAACCTGCCGCGCTCGACCAATATGGCGCCCAAGTGGAGCCGCTGGCAGCGCGAGACCAGCACCGCCTTCGTCAACCTGGAACAACGCTTCGGCGAGGACTGGCTGCTGCGCGTCAACTACGCGCACACCAAGGGCGATGTGCAGAGCCTGCGCGTCTACGGCACCGGCTATCCGGCCGCCGATGGCAGCGGCATCTTTCTGCGCACCGGAGCCGGCGAAACCAGCGACGCGCGCGATGGCGTGGACGTGTACCTGTCCGGCGGTTTCTCGTTGTTCGGCCGCCAGCACGATGTGGTGGTCGGCGGCAGCTGGCAGGATCTGCAGTCGACCTCCTACGGCGTCGCGCAGACCTATCCCGATGACTGGGCCACCTGCGGCAGCGAACGTTGCTATTTCATCCCCGACATCCGCAACTGGGATGGCGATATTTCCGAAGTGACCTATGCGCGCAACGGCCGTCGCAACGAAGCGCGCACCACCCAGCGCGGCGTGTATGCCTCCACCCGGTTGCGTCTGGCCGACCCGCTGTCGCTGATCGCCGGTGCACGCCTGAGCTCTTGGGAAACCCGCACCCAGGCTTTCAATGCCAGCGGCGCCTACACCGGCACCAGCGGCCGGTACGCGGTGAGCGACGAAGTCACCCCGTATGTGGGACTGGTCTACGACATCGTGCCGGATGTGTCGCTCTACGCCAGCTACACCGAGATCTTCAACCCGCAGAATTACCGCGACAAGGACAACAACCTGCTCGCCCCGGTGGAAGGTTCCAACCTGGAAGCCGGCATCAAGGCGCAGTTGTTCGACGGCCGTGCGATGGCCACCGCCGCCGTGTTCGAGGCCAAGCAGGACAACTTCGCCGTACGCGACATGACCCAGCCGGAATCCTCGCTGCCGGACGGCAATTCGGCCTACATCGGCATCAACGGCACTAAGAGCCGGGGCTGGGAAATGGATTTCAACGGCGAACTCCTGCCCGGCTGGACCGTCAATGCCGGCTTTACCCACGTCAAGGTGACGCGCCCGCCCACCGATGCGATCTACGCCAACCTGCCCGAGGATTACCTGCAGCTGTCCACGCAGCTGCGCCTGCCCGGCGCCTGGGAGCGCCTGAGCATCGGCGGCGGCGTCAGCTGGCAGAGCGCGGTGCGCGGCTTCAATATCCAGCGCCCCACCGGCGACGGCACCGGCGCCACCACGCCGGTGACCGTGGTGCAGAACCCGTATGCATTGGTGCATTTCAACGCCAACTACCGCATCAGCGAGCAATGGACCGCCACGCTGGCGGTACGCAACGCCTTCGACAAGACCTACTGGGCCAACCTGGATTACCAGAACTACGGCGAGCCGCGGTTTGTCAGCATGTCCTTGCGTTGGCGCTATTGAGGCGTTGCCGATGAAGCGGATGCGTTACCGGTAAGGCATCGCGGCCAGGGCCGCTCCTACAAGAGCGGTGCTGGCCGCGCCGACGTTACCCAATACACCCAAAGACCGCCCCGCCATCGTAGGAGCGGACCCGGCCGCGACCCCATCCCGCCTCAGCGCACCTGAAAAAAATGCCCCGCCGTCGTAGGAGCGGCCCAGGCCGCGACCCCCTCCGCGACACATCTCAGCGCAGCCGAAAAGAACCGCCGCCCCGTCCGCGACCTTGTCCGGCACACCCTCGGTGCATCAACCCAAGGCATCAACAACGCAGTCGCCCTACGCATCGGCTTTAAAAAACGCGCGCGTCTCGAAACAGGCGCCCATGCCCGCTCAGCTCCGCATGACCTCGCGCGGCACCCGCATCAGCTGCGCATCAGCTGCACATCGCCTCGCACCGCCTTTGCCTCACGGCGCCACGCAGGCCTCGTCCTTGCCGCGCAGTTTCTGCCAGCGCGAGCGCTCTTGCAGGCAGCGCCGATACGCTTCCGCCTTGGCGGCGGCAGCCTGCTCGGCGGCGGTGCGGGTGGCGCTGCTGCGCTGCGCCTGCAACTGCGCGATCTTGGCGCGGATCTGCGGCATCGCCGCCATCGCGGCACGCTCGCCTTCCAGGATGGCCGCGCCACGCTGGTTGAAATCGGCCGAGCCGATGTCGTTGACCTTGGGGCGGATCACCACATCGGCACGCTTGAGTTCCGCTTCGCCCAGGCGCTGGCCCATGATCGAGATCGACTGGTTGACGGTGCCGAGCAGATCGCCGGGATTCTTGCCGCTGGCCTTGCTGGAGATATCCACCGCCACCACGAATTCCGCACCGAGCTGGCGCGCGGCATCCACCGGCACCGGGCTGACCACGCCGCCGTCCACATAGTGGTATTGGCCGATGGTCACCGGCTCGAACACGCCGGGAATGCTGCTGGACGCGCGCACCGCCTGGCCGGCATTGCCGCGCACGAACACGGTGCGTTCGCCGTCTTCCAACCGCGTGGCGACCGCCGCGAACGGCTTGCGCAACTTGTCGATCGGCTTGCCGCCGAGCTGTTCGTTGACGTAGTCCTGCAGCTTCTGGCCCTGCACCAGGCCGCCGGAGAAGATCCGCACATCGCGGATGCTGGTCTGGTCGAGCGCGACGGCCTTTTCCTGCATCTGGAACGCATCCATGCCGCTGGCATACAGCGCCCCGACCACGCTGCCGGCGCTGGTGCCCGACACCACCACCGGCGCAAAGCCGTTGGCCTCGAGCATCTTGATCACGCCGATATGCGCAAAGCCCTTGGCCGCGCCGCCACCGAGCGCCACGCCGATCTTCACCGGTTTGACCGCGCCGGCAGACGGTGCCTGCACCACCGGCGCCGGTGCCGCCGGGCGCGGCTCGCCACCGCAGGCCGAGAGCAGACCGAGCATGGACAACAGGGCAAGCGAGCGGGGGCGGCGGAGCGCAGTCATGGCGAAAACGTCGATGGGAAAGGCGAGGGAGAATACACGCGTGCCGTCACGGTGGCGCTGATGGTTGGCGTGCGTGGAGATTGTTCAGAACGGCATCGTTTGCAGGCGTTGCACTGCCTTGTCCCGGCAAGAAGGGCGAGCCGGTTCATTCGGGCGATGACCGCAGCCACCTGCACGCAGCACGGAACCACAGCCCCTCTCCCCGCGGGGAGAGAAGGCACTGCTTTGCGCGCCGTGGAGCGACCGCGCCGCAAGCGCGGGCCGGGGCGCGGAGCGGGGGGTGAGGGTAAGAAGCGAGGCCACATGGGATCGCAGCAGGCTTCGCCGGTTCCCTCATCCGGTGCGACGCGCCACCTTCTCCCGGCAGGAGAAGGGTGCCGGCACACCTGCCTGCCGCGTCACCAAATCAAAACCGGTTGTCGCCATCCAGCAACCTTCCCAAGCCGCCCAGCACCGAGCCTTCGCCGCGTTGCTGTCCGCCGGCCTGCGGGGCGGCCTGCAGCATGCGGCCGGCCATGCGCGAGAACGGCAGCGATTGCAGCCACACCTTGCCGGGGCCGGTGAGGGTGGCCAGGAAGACGCCTTCGCCGCCGAAGAACATGCTCTTCAGCCCGGCGACGCGGCGCACGTCCATGTCCACGCCGGCGTGGTAGGCGACCACGCAGCCGGTGTCCACATCGATGCGTTCGCCAGGGCCGAGTTCGCGTTCCACCACGGTGCCGCCGGCATGCACGAAGACCCAGCCGTCGCCTTCGAGCTTCTGCATGATGAAGCCCTCGCCGCCGAACAGGCCGGTGAGGATCTTGCGTTGAAACGCGATCCCCAGCGACACGCCGCGCGCGCCGGCCAGGAAGCTGTCCTTCTGGCAGATCAGTTGCCCGCCATGCTCGGACAGGCGCAGCGCCAGCACCGTGCCCGGATAGGGCGCGGCGAATGCGACCCTGGCCTTGCCGCTGCCGGCATGGGTAAACACGGTGGTGAACATGCTCTCGCCGGTGACCACGCGTTTGCCGGCCGACAGCAGCTTGCCCATCAGCCCGCCGCCGCCGCTCTGGCCGGCATGCGAGCCGTCGCCGAACACGGTGTCCATCTGCACTGCGGCGTCCTTGTACATCAGCGCGCCGGCCTCGGCGATGGCGCTTTCGCCCGGGTCCAGTTCGACCTCGACGAACTGCATGTCGTTGCCGACGATGCGGTAGTCGATCTCGTCGGCGCGCCCGGCCGCGCCGGTCAGCGGCGGCGGCAGGCCGCTGCCGCCCTGCAGCTCGGCCAGCTGGCGGGCCGGCATCCAGCCATCGAGTCCGTCGCGCCAGGCCAGCGCATCGGGCTGGCGCTGGGCATGCGCGCGGGCGCTGGCATCGTCGAGCGGGCCAATGCGATCGGCCTGTCCGGGAACATGGAAATACCACTGGGCCATCGGGACGACTCCTGTCTGTGCGTGCGCCGAGTCTAAGCGCAGCCGCAGTGACAGCGTCCCGTGTCCAAGGTCATGCCCGGAAGGTGCGGTTGGGCGCGGTTGTGGGCTGTAAGGAGCGCGTGGCTGCCGGCTGTCGTCGCGCAGCTTGCGCAAGACTCCGGGCTGCGTGCGCGGTAGGGCGGATGGCGCTTACTCGCCCACCGTCGCCCAATAGCGCTCGCCGTCGCGCTGCACCCGCACCGGGCCGCCGAACACGTCCGACAGGCTGGCGTCGGTGAGCAGCGCATCGCGCGGACCATCGGCCACGACGGTGCCGGCACGCAGCAGGATCACCCGTGCGATCTCCGGCACGATTTCCTCGATGTGATGGGTCACCAGGATCAGGGTGATGCCTTGCCGGGCCAGGTGGCGCATGGTGTCGAGCAGGTGCTGTCGCGCCACCAGGTCCAGGCCGGTGGACGGCTCGTCCAGCAGCAGCGCCTGCGGGCGGTTGACCAGTGCGCGCGCGATCAGCACGCGGCGGGTCTCGCCGGCCGACAGTTCGGCAAATTGCCGGTCCAGCAACGGCAGCGCGCGCGCCAGGGCCAAGGCCTCCCGTGCCCGCACGCGCATGTCGTCGCTGATCTCCCGATGCGGTGGCACCACATAGCTGGCGAAGAAACCGGACAGCACCGCGCTTTCCACATCCAGCCCCGGCATGTCGGCCAGGTTGACGCTGAGGTCGCCGGTGACGATGCCCAGCTGCGAGCGCAGGCGGTCCACCTGCCAGCGCACCTGCCCGAGCACTTTCACCGCCGCCTGGCCGTCGGCGCGCACCAGCGGATACAGCTCGCGGGTGATCAGCTTGATGAAGGAGGATTTGCCGCAGCCATTGGGGCCGAGGATGGCGGTGTGCTGCCCCAGCGCGATGCGCAGGCTGAGCGCATGCAGTACGCGTACCTGGCCGCGCATCACGCTGGCCTGGTCGAGCTCGATCAACGGGATGGCGTTGGCAACAGCAGCAGGATCGGTGGACATTTCGGCAGTAACCGTCATACGGGTGACATCAGGCGCAGTGGGGAAGGGGAGCGTGTGAACCGCTTTAGAAATGTAGGGCGCACCCTACGCATCCGAAGGGTGAAGTTTGCCGCCATCGCCCCCATCATGTCTGCATCGACCCAACCCGATGGCGCCGCTGTGGAAATGCCGATGTTGTCCGACCCGATCATCGACCTTCTGACTTCCGGCGTGGCCGGGCTGGGCGTGTGGGGCATGCTGGCGGTGCTGCTGGTGTTCACCCAGCTCACCATCTTCGCGGTGACCTTGTACCTGCATCGCAGCCAGGCCCATCGCGGTGTGGACTTCCATCCGGTGGTGGCGCACTTCTTCCGCTTCTGGACCTGGCTGACCACCTCGATGATCACCCGCGAATGGGTGGCGATCCATCGCAAGCATCACGCCAAGGTCGAGACCGAGGAAGACCCGCACAGCCCGCAGACCAAGGGCATCAGCCAGGTGTTCTGGCGTGGCGTGGAGCTGTACCGCGAAGCACGCGCGCAGCGTGCCGACATCGAGCAGTACGGCAAGGGCGCGCCCACCGACTGGATCGAGCGGCATCTGTACACCCCGCATGCCAATGCCGGACCGATCGCGTTGCTGGTGATCAACGCGGTGCTGTTCGGTTTGCCCGGCATCGCGCTGTGGGCGATCCAGATGGCGTGGATTCCGTTCTGGGCCGCCGGCGTGGTCAACGGCCTGGGCCACTGGTGGGGCTATCGCAATTTCGAGTCGGCCGACACCTCCACCAACCTGACGCCGTGGGCGCTGTGGATCGGTGGCGAAGAACTGCACAACAACCACCATGCGTTCCCGAGCTCGGCGCGGTTTTCGATGCGGCGCTGGGAGCTGGATATCGGCTGGGTCGCCATCCGCGGGCTGCAGGCGATCGGCCTGGCCAAGGTGCTGCGGGTGGCGCCGTCGCTGGACATCCGCCCCAACATCGCCGTGCCCGATGCCGACACGCTCAAGGCACTGCTCTCGCATCGCTTCCAGGCGATGACCGATTACCAGCGCAATGTGTTCACCCCGGCGCTGCGCGAAGAGGCCGCGGCCACCGGCGCCAAGCTGCGGCAGCTGTTGCCGCGGCGGCTGCGCAAGGGCCTGGTCGATGACGGGCGGTGGCTCAAGCCCGATGCGCGCGCGCAACTGCAGCACTGGGTGGCCGAGCGCCCGCGCATGCGCACGCTGGTCGAGTACCGCGCACGCCTGACTGCGGTGCTGGAGGCGCGCAGCCACGATGCGTCCGAACGGCTCAAGCACCTGCAGCAGTGGTGTCACGAGGCCGAAGCCAGCGGCAATGCCGCCTTGCAGGCTTATGCGGCGCGGCTGAAGGGTTATGCGCTGAGTGGGTCGTAATCGTCGGGGCACGCGTGCTGCTGTGCGTGTGCGTGGATCGTATGGCTTGATCGCGCGCGGCCTGCTGCTGGCATGTTGTGTGTGCGGGCCGGCTGTGTTCGCGCAGGCGCACGCCCAGGTGCAGGACAGCCAGCAGTATCTGCAACGCATGGATACCGATGGCGATGGCCGGGTCAGCCGCGATGAATATCTGGCCTGGATGAGCTATGCCTTCGAGCAGCGCGACCTGGACCATGACGGCGTGCTGCAGGGCGACGAGCTACCTGGCCGGCGCGGCAAGCCGATCACCCGCGCCGCGCATCGTGCCACGCTGATCGAGCGCTTCGCGCGGCAGGATGCCGACGGCGACGGCTACCTGAGCGCGCGCGAGTTGCTGGCGCCGCCGCGCTGATGCGTACCTTCGCGCGCGTCTGACGCTGCGTTCGGCAAGCTCGAGCGCATGTTCACTCTCGACCAGGTCAGCCGGCGCTACGGCCAGACCATTGCCCTCGACACCGTCTCCCTGCAGTTCGCCAGCGGCGTCACCACCGCCTTGATCGGCCCCAGCGGCGCAGGCAAGTCCACCGTGTTGCGGATGCTGGTGGGGCTGGAGTGGCCGGACAGCGGCACGGTCGCCTTCGATGGTGCGCCGCTGCAACGCGCCGGCCTGCAGGCGCAGCGCCAGCGCATCGGCTATGTGATTCAAGAGGGCGGGCTGTTCCCGCATCTGGATGCACGCAGCAACGTGGTGTTGCTGGCGCAGACGCTGGGCTGGACGCGGCAGCGTATCGACCAACGCCTGCAGACCCTGTGCGCGCTCTGCCAGTTGCCGCCGGAGTTGCTGGCGCGTTATCCGGCCGAACTGTCTGGCGGTCAACGCCAGCGCGTGGGCTTGATCCGTGCGCTGATGCTGGATCCACCGGCCCTGCTGCTGGACGAGCCACTGGGCGCGCTCGACCCGATCGTGCGTTACGACCTGCAGGCGCAGATGCGCGCGCTGTTCGCCCAGCTCGGCAAGACCGTGGTGCTGGTGACCCACGACGTTGCCGAAGCCGCCTACCTGGCCGACACCCTGGTGCTGATGCGGGCCGGCCAGGTGGTGCAGCAGGGCAGTGCGCGCAGCCTGCTGGAACAGCCGGCCGATCCGTTCGTGCAGCGCTTTCTCACTGCCCAGCGCAGCATCGGCGACGCCGCATGATCGCGCGCGTGCTGCTCGCCGTTGCACTGCTGATCGCAAGCGTCGGTGCGCAGGCCGCGCAGGTGACGATCGGCTCGAAGAACTTCACCGAGGCTGTGCTGCTGGGCGAGATCGCCACCGCCGCCGGGCAGCGCGACGGCGTGGACGTGCAACACCGCGCGCAGCTCGGTGGCACGCGCATCCTGTGGCGCGCGCTGGAGACCGGGCAGATCGATGCGTACGCCGAATACACCGGCACGCTGGCGCAGGAACTGCTGCAACTGCCCAAGGCCAGCCAGGCCGAACTGCGCGCCGCACTGGACGCGCGTGGGCTGGCGATGACCGACTCGCTCGGCTTCCAGAACACCTATGCCTTCGGCATGCGCGTCGAGCGCGCGCAGGCGCTTGGCATCGCATCGATGTCGGATCTGGCACGGCATCCATCGCTCAAGATCGGGCTGAGCAACGAATTCATGCAGCGCGCCGATGGCTGGCCGGGCGTGCGCGCCGCCTATGCACTGCCGCAGACCGCGACCGGGCTGGATCACGATCTGGCCTATCGCGCGCTGCAGAGTGGGGCGATCGAGGTCACCGATCTGTACAGCACCGATGCGGAAATTCCGTATTACCGGCTGCAGGTGCTGCGCGACGACCGCCATTACTTTCCCGATTACCAGGCGGTGTTCCTGTATCGCAAGGACCTGGCGCAGCGCTCGCCGGCGATGCTCAAGGCATTGCAGGGGCTGCAGGGGCGCATCGACGAGGCGACCATGCAGCGGCTCAACGCACAGGTGAAGCTGGAGCGTCAGTCCGAGGCGGCGGTGGCTGCGCAGTGGCTGGGCGTTGCGCCGGCATCGGTAGCCGACTCGCGTGTGGCGCGTCTGCTGCGGCATACGCGCGAGCATCTGGCCCTGGTCGGCATCTCGTTGGGCTTTGCCTTGCTGATCGCGTTGCCGCTGGGCGTGCTGGCGGCCCGGCGGCCGCGGCTCGGGCAGGTGGTGCTGTCGTTGACCGGCGTGCTGCAGACCTTGCCGTCGCTGGCAGTGTTCGTCTTCATGATTCCGTTGTTCGGCATCGGCGCCAAACCGGCGATTGCCGCGTTGTTTCTCTACAGCCTGCTGCCGATCGTGCGCAACACGCATGCCGGGCTGACCTCGATCCCGCGCGAGTTGCGCCAGACCGCCGAGGCGATCGGGCTGCCGGCATGGACGCGCCTGTGGCGGGTGGAACTGCCGCTGGCGCGTCGCACCATCGTGGCCGGCATCCAGACCGCAGCGGTGATCAACGTGGGCACCGCCACGCTGGGCGCCTTGATCGGCGCAGGCGGCTATGGCCAGCCGATCCTCACCGGCATCCGCCTGGACGATATCGGCCTGATCCTGGAAGGCGCGATCCCCGCGGCGGTGCTCGCACTGATCGTGCAGGCGCTGTTCGAAGGCCTGGAGCGCTGGGTCACCCCGCGTGGGCTGCGCATCCGCCAGCGCGGCTGAGCCCGACGGTTACGCGGCTGGCAGCGCTGCGATCAGGGCTGAGAGCGCATCCTCGGTGACATTGAGGTGCGGTGCGATACGCAAACGTCCGTGTCGGCGTGTGCAGATCGCCCCGCGTGCGCCGAACGCCGTCGCCACCGCATCCAGCTGATTGGCTGGCGGCTGCAACGCGGTCAAATGCGCCGCGTGGGCGGGCGTGCACCAACTGCGCAGACCGCGTGCCTGCAGCGCCGCATTCCAGTGCACGGTGAGCGCGCCCAGCGCCTGCGCGATGCGCGCCGGTTGCCAGGCAGCGACCTGCTGCAAGGCCACCGTCGCCATCGCAATCCGCAATGGATCGGCAACGCCGCCGGCATCGAACCGGCGCGCACCGCTGCGATAGGACGGCGCCTGGGCCACCGGAAATTCCCAGCTGCTGCGGGCATCGCGGCCGATCCAGTGTTCTTCGATTGGCACGCCGTGCGCCCGCCATTGCGGGGCCACCCACAGCCAGGCCAGCCCCATCGGCCCCAGCAGCCATTTGTGGCCGACGCTGACCACGAAGTCCGGCCGCCAGCGCGGCAGGTCGGTCGGCAGCACGCCCAGGCTCTGGCTAAGATCCAGCACTAGCGCTGCGCCGCGTGCGTGCACCGCGGCGCTGATGCGGTCCAGATCGAGCTGTCGTCCATCCAGCCAGTACGCATGCGGCAAGGTGACGATGCGCAAGGCCGGTGTCTGGGCGATGGCCTGCAGCACCGCCGCGGTCAAGGCATCGCCACCGGCCGTCGACACCGCCACGATGTGCGCGCCCACCTCGGCACAGCGGCGTTGCCAGATCAGCAGGTTCGAGGGGAACTGGCCTTCCAGCAGCAGCACCGCCTCGCCGCGTTGCAGCGGCAGGTTGCGTGCGGCAGTCGCCAGGCCGTGCGCGGCCGAGGGCAGCATTGCCACGCCGTCGGCATCGTCGTCGAACAGGCCTGCAGCGAGCGTGCGCAAACGCTCGATGTCCTGCAGCCAGGCATCGAACGGCAGCTGCCACGGGGTGGCCAGCGCATCCACCGCCTGATGCGCGACCGCTTGCACCGCGCGCAGCAGCGGGCCGCGCGAGGCGGCATCCAGATAGGTGATGTCGGCAGGTAACGCAAATGCCTGCTGGCGGCGTTCCCATTCGACGGGCGCGGGGAGCAGGCTGGACAGAGAAAAAGAAGACATGGCGACAGCTTACCGCTGGCTGCCACGCTGCCGACACGGCGCGTTCACAGGCGCTCCTCAAGCATATGGCGATGTCTGCACTCTCATCTCTGCTGGGCCACCACCAGCAACAGCAGCTGACGCTGCTGGAACGCTACGCGCAGACCCGCGCGCTGAGCGATCGCCTCGCCGCACCCCTGAGCGCTGAAGACGCAATGGTGCAGAGCATGCCCGACGCCAGCCCCAGCAAGTGGCATCTGGCGCACACCACCTGGTTTTTCGAACGCTTCGTGCTGCAGGCCGATCCAGCCTACCGTGTGTTCGACCCGGCCTGGGATTTCCTGTTCAACAGCTACTACCAGAGCGTGGGCCCGATACACGCGCGCGCGCGTCGCGGAGTGTTGTCGCGGCCGTCGTTGCAGCAGGTGCGCGACTACCGGGCCGCAGTCGATGCGCAGATGCAGCAGCGCCTGCGTGACGGGGTGTTGGACGCGCAGGCTTGCACCATCGTGCAGCTCGGCATCCAGCACGAGCAGCAGCACCAGGAATTGCTGTTGACCGATATCAAGCACGCGCTGTGGAGCAATCCGTTGCAGCCAGCGTACCGCGATGCGCCGGCACCGGCTGCGGCCGTCGCCAGCACGCTGCGCTGGCAGGCACGCGACGAACAGATCGTGGAGATCGGCGCAGCGGCATGGCCGCAGGCCGACACCTTCGCCTACGACAACGAGTCGCCGCGCCACCGCGTGCTGGTCGGTGCGCATGCGTTGGCGCATCGGGTGGTCAGCAACGCCGAGTTCCAGCAGTTCATCGACGCCGGTGGCTACCGCAGTGCCGGTGCCTGGCTCAGCGATGGCTGGGCGATGGTGCAGGCGCAAGGCTGGCAGCACCCGCTGTATTGGGACGCGGACGGACGCGAATTCACCCTGGATGGCTGGCGCCCGCGCGATGCGCATGCGCCGGTATGCCACCTGAGCCTGTTCGAAGCCGATGCGTTCGCGCGCTGGGCCGGCGCGCGCCTGCCCACCGAAGCCGAGTGGGAACAGGCCGCCACCGGTGTGCCGGTGCAGGGCAATTTCGTCGATAGCGACACCTTGCATCCGCGCGGTGCCGACGCGGTGGATACCGGCCTGCAGCAGTTGTTCGGCGATGTCTGGGAATGGACCGGCAGCGCCTACCTGCCGTATCCCGGCTTTGCGCCGTGGCCCGGGTCGCTGGGCGAATACAACGGCAAATTCATGAATGCGCAATGGGTGCTGCGCGGTGGCAGCTGTGCCACGCCGGCCAGCCATGTCCGCGCCAGTTACCGCAACTTTTTTCCCTCCGATGCGCGTTGGCAGTTTGCCGGCGTGCGCCTTGCCAAGGATCTGCCTTGAACGCTGCCGCCCACGCCATGCAACGCGCGCACGCCGCGCTGACCGACCTGCGCCCGCAACCGGACGACATCACCGCCGACGCGCTGGCCGGCCTGTCGCAAACGCCCAAGACGCTGCCGTCGAAGTATTTCTACGATGCGCACGGCTCGCAGTTGTTCGAGGCGATCACCCGGCAGCCGGAGTACTACCTCACCGGCACCGAACTGGCCTTGCTGGAGGCCAGCATGGCCTCGATCGCGCAGGCGATCGGCGCTGGCGTGCACGTGGTCGAATACGGCAGCGGCAGCGGGCGCAAGACCGAATTGCTGCTGCAGGGCCTGCGCGATGTGGTGGCCTACACGCCGCTGGAAATCTCGCGCACGGCCTTGCTTGAGAGCACCGCGCGGCTGGCGCAGCAGTTCCCGCAGATCCAGATGCTGCCGGTATGCACCGACTTCACCAAGCCGCTGCAGCTGCCGCAGGCGCAGCGCCCGGCGCGCCGGCATCTGGTGTTCTTCCCCGGCTCAACGCTGGGCAATTTCACCGATGATGCCGCCGTCGAGTTGCTCGATGCGATGCGCCAGACCATGGGCAGCGACGGGTGCGCCCTGATCGGCATCGATCTGGACAAGGATGCCGGACTGATCGAGGCCGCCTACAACGATGCGGCCGGCGTCACTGCCGAGTTCACCCTGAATCTGCTGGCGCGGCTCAACCGCGAGATCGGTAGCGACTTCGATCTGGACGGCTTCCGCCACCACGCGGTGTATGCGCGCGAACGCGGCCGCATCGAGACCTTCCTGATCAGCCAGCGCGCCCAGCGCGTGCAGGTGGGCGGCAAGGCATTCGAATTTGCCGAAGGCGAGGCGATGCAGGTCGAATACAGCTACAAGTACACCGACGCGCGCTTTGCCGAACTTGCCGCCGCTGCGGGGCTGAAGGTCACCCACGGCTGGAACGATGCCAAGGACTGGTTCGGCCTGCGCGTGTTGCGCCCGCTCTGAGTTCTGGCCTCTGGCGTGCAACGGATCGACGATGCGCAGATCGTCGCGACCATCCGCGCGCTGCTGGCGCGCCGGCGGCCGGAGCAATCGATCTGCCCGTCCGAGGTCGCGCGCGCACTCAGCGGCGACGAAGCGCGCTGGCGCGCGCTGATGCCGCAGATCCGCAGCGTTGCCGCCGATCTGGCCGGCAGCGACGTGGTGCAGATCAGCCAACGCGGTGAAGTGGTCGATGTGCGAGCTGTGCGTGGGCCGGTCCGCCTGAAACGCGGTCTGCATTTCGAATGACGGGTGGGCGCTGCATGCGCAGCACCGCTCGCGTGCGCGGCGGTGACACCTTGCCGAATCGATGACGGCGCCGGCAGCCCATCACCCCAGTCCGCACTGACCGCCGTCAGGCGGCAACGCGGTCAGTCGCCGCAGCAGCGGCTGTTGCGCGGCATCTGTGCCACGACCCACCAGCCTGTCACTGCCGCACTACCGGCAACACCTCATCGGGTCGGCGCGCAACGCGTTGATCCTGCAACGCTGATCCGCAGACCTACGCCGCCTGCACCACATGCAGGGCCTTGGGATTGCGCCACTGCACCAGCAGCGCGGCTTCGCGTGCCTTGGCTTCCTGCAGGTGCGCGTGCTTGATATGCCCGTAGCCGCGGATATGTTCGGGAATGCTGGCGATCTGCGCGGCCAGGCCGACGTTGTCGGCATCCAGCCGTTGCAGCAGCGTGTCCACTGTTGCCACGTAGTCGGCAATCAGCTGACGCTCGCCACGCCGTTCGGCGCTGTAGCCGAACACATCCAGCTTGCCGCCGCGCAGGAACTTCAGCCGCGCCAGCAGCCTGAAGGCAGTGAACATCCACGGCCCGTATTCGCGCTTGATCGCGTGGCCGTGCGCATCCTTCCTGGCCAACAGCGGCGGTGCCAGGTGGAAGCGCAGCGTGTAGTTGCCTTCGAACTGCTGCTGCAGCCGGCGCTGGAAGTCGCCACGCGTATACAGCCGCGCCACCTCGTATTCGTCCTTGTAGGCCATCAGCTTGAAGAAGTAACGCGCCACCGCCTCGCTCAACGCGCTGCTGCCGGGCGCCTGTTGCGCTTCGTGCGTGCGCACGCGCTCGACCAGGCTGCGATAGCGCTGTGCGTAGGCGGCATCCTGGTAGTCGGTCAGAAACGCCACGCGCCGCGCGATGGCTTCGTCCAGCGACTGCGCCAGCTGCTCGTCGTCGAGCGGATGCGTGGGCGCATCGACATCGCCATGCAGCGTGTTGCCGTCGCTCTGCGCCAGCGCATGCGGTGCGGTCTGCCCGCCAAGATCGTGTTCTTCCCAGCTGCCCGGTGCGCGCGCTGGCGGCGTATCGCCCTGTGCATGCGCACGCTCGCCACCCTTGCCCAACCCGGCCGCCTGCTGCACCGCCGGCAGGTCGATCGCGGCCAGGCGCCCCCACGCAAACGCCTGCTGGTTCATCGCCACCGCCGCGCCATTGAGCTCGATGGCGCGCATCAGCGCGGCATGCGACAACGGCACCAGCCCGTGTTGCCAGGCATAGCCAAGCACGAACAGGTTGCTGGCGATCGCATCGCCCAGCAGTGCGGTGGCCAGTTGCGTGGCATCCAGCAACAGCGGCTCCTGGCCGCCCAATGCGGTGCGCACGCCGGCAATGATCTCGGCGGCGGGGAACTGCAGATCCGGTTGGGTGGTGAAGTTGCCCGGCATCGCTTCGTAGGTGTTGAGCACCACCTGGGTACGGCCGTCGCGCACCTTGGACAAGGCCCAATAATCGTTGACCACCACCATGTCGCAGCCCAGCACCAGATCCGCTTCGCCGGCCGCGATGCGCACCGCGTGGATATCGGCCGGCCGGCGTGCGATGCGGATATGCGTGGTCACCGCGCCGCCCTTCTGCGCCAGGCCGGTCTGGTCCAGCACCGTGGCGCCCTTGCCTTCCAGGTGCCCGGCCATGCCGAGCAATGCGCCGATGGTCACCACGCCGGTACCGCCGACGCCGGTGATCAGGATGTTCCAGGGCTGTTGCAGCGTGGTGCGTTGCGGCGGCGCGGGCAGGTTGCCCAGCAAGGCGCTGGCATCGCGCTGTTTGCCCTTGCGCGGCGCACCGCCATGCACGGTGACAAAGCTCGGGCAAAAGCCCGACACGCAGGAATAATCCTTGTTGCAATTGGATTGGTCGATCTGCCGCTTGCGGCCGAACTCGGTCTCCTTGGGCAGCACCGACACGCAGAAACTCTTTTCGCCGCAATCGCCGCAGCCTTCGCACACCAGCGAATTGATCATGACGCGCTTGGGCGGGTCGACCAGCTTGCCGCGCTTGCGGCGGCGGCGCTTTTCGGTGGCGCAGGTCTGGTCGTAGATCAGGATCGACACGCCCTTGACCGTGCGCAACTGCTGCTGCACCGCATCCAGTTCGCTGCGATCGTGGAACGTCACCTCGCTGGGGAAGCGCTCGCGCCGGCGCGTCCATTTGCCGATGTCGTCGCTGACCACCGCGATGGTGTGGATGCCTTCGGCGCGCAGCTGCTGCGCGATGTCCGGCACGGTGAGCGTGCCGTCCACCGGCTGGCCGCCTGTCATCGCCACCGCATCGTTGTAGAGGATCTTGTAGGTGATGTTGACGCCGCTGGCGACCGACTGCCGGATCGCCAGCGAGCCGCTGTGGAAATAGGTGCCGTCGCCCAGGTTCTGGAACACGTGCGGCGTTTCGGTGAACGGCGCCTGCCCCGACCAGGTCACGCCTTCGCCGCCCATATGGGTGAAGGTGTCGGTGGAGCGGTTCATCCAGGTCACCATGTAATGGCAACCGATGCCGCCCAGCGCACGCGAGCCTTCCGGCACCGCGGTGGAGGTGTTGTGCGGGCAGCCGGAGCAGTAATGCGGCACGCGCGGGAACAGCGCGCGCGGCAAGGCCATTTCGGCCTCCTTGCTGTCCATCCAGCGCAACCGTTGTTCGATCGACTCGGTCATCGCGCTGGACGGCAGTGCAAAGCGCTGGATGCGCTTGCCGATCACCGCGGCGATCGTGGCCGGGGTCAACTCGCCGGTGGACGGCAGGATCCATTCGCCCTGCTCGTCGTACTTGCCGACGATGCTCGGCCGCGCACCGGCGCTGGCCGGCCAGTTGTAGAACAGCTCCTTCATCTGGCGCTCGATGAAGGCCTTTTTCTCTTCCACCACCACGATGTCGTCGAGCCCGCGCGCGAACGCGCTGATGCCCACCGGCTCCAGCGGCCAGGTCATGCCGACCTTGTACACGCGGATGCCGATCTGCGCGCAGGCCTGCGCATCCAGGCCCAGGTATTCCAGCGCCTGCAACACGTCCAGATAGCTCTTGCCGGTGGTGACGATGCCCAGCCGCGCATGCGGCGAATCCAGCACCAGCTTGTCGATCTGGTTGGCGCGTGCGAAGGCCTGTGCGGCGGCGATCGCATAGCGGTGCAGGCGCATTTCCTGATCCACCGGCGGGTCCGGCCAGCGGATGCTCAGGCCGCCCGCCGGTAGCGCAAAGTCCTCCGGCAACACGATGCTGCGTGCGAACGGATCCACATCCACCGAGGCCGACGACTCCACCGTCTCGGCAATGGTCTTGAAGCCGACCCAGCGCCCGGTATAGCGGCTCATCGCCCAGCCGAGCAGGCCCATGTCCAGGATGTCCTGCACCCCGGCCGGGTTGAGGATCGGCATCATCGCGCTGACGAATTCCTCTTCCGAGCCGTGCGGCAGGGTGGAGCTGCGGCAGGCATGGTCGTCGGCGGCCAGTGCCAGCACGCCGCCATACGGCGAGGTGCCGGCGGCGTTGCCGTGCTTGAACACATCGCCGCTGCGGTCCACGCCCGGGCCCTTGCCGTACCACATGCCGTAGACGCCCTGCACCTTGGCACCGGGGAACAGGTTGGTCTGCTGGGTGCCCCAGACCATGGTGGCGGCCAGGTCTTCGTTGAGGCCGGGGGTGAAGGTCACCCTGGCCGCGTCCAGATGCTTGCGCGCACGCCACAGCTCCAGGTCGAAACCGCCCAGCGGGCTGCCGCGATAGCCGCTGATGAAGCCGGCAGTCGCAAGGCCGGCGGCGTCATCGCGCAGGCGTTGCATCAACGGCAGCCGCACCAGCGCCTGCACGCCGGACAAATAGATGCGCCCATCGGCACGCGTGTACTTGTGCTCCAGCGTGTAATCCGCATCCACCTGGCCGAGCTCCGGCGTGTTGGCAGAGTCGGGAGAAGAGAGTGCAGCAGTACTGGTCATGGCGTGCCCGGAAAGGGTGGCTGGGACCCGGTGCGTGTCATCTGAAACCAATGACCCGCCCGACGGATTCCAAAACGGCGGTGCAAAGTGTAACAGTCGCCCTTCACGCGCCCGTTGCATGCGGATGCACAGCCGTCGCGCTGCGGTTACGATGGGGACGGGAAGGGTCGTTTGCTGTCAGGGGATAAAGCCAGTGAAAAGGAAATACGCATGGGCCGCGATGTTGGCCTTGCTCGGGGGCGTGTGGTCGATGGCGCAGGCGCAGAACCTGCCCAAGCCCAAGGAGTTCTATTTCGACGAAGATCGCGGCACCACCAAGGCCGTGGTCGCGGTACAGGGGCAGGGCGATGCGGTGGTCGACCGCCTGGCGGCGATGGTGCAGCGTGACGCCCGCGCGGCCGAGCCGCGCGCGCAACTGGCCTCGCTGGCCTATGCCGGGGGACGCACGCAGTTGGGCGACGAGCTCTACCAGGGTGCCCTGGGGCTGGTCTCCAACGGCAGCCAGCAATACCGTGCCATCACCTGGAACTACGGCTGGGATCTGTTGCGCGCCGACCAGCCCGACAAGGCCTTGCAGCAGTGGGCCGGCCTGGCCAACGGCCGCCCGGCCGCGCCGGCCTGGTTGCCGACGACTGCGGCACTGGCGCTATGGCGCAGCGGGCGTAAGCAGGAAGCGGTCGAGTGGTATGCCGCCGCGGTGCGCACCTGGCCGGATCGCTGGAGCAGCACCGCCAGCTACGCCACCTTGCTGCCGGATTGGCGTGAGGCCGAACGCGCCAGCCTGGCCGAGGTCTTTGCGGCATGGCAGGCGAACCCGCCGGCGTTTCCGTAACTCGGCAGCGGCGCGCTGCAGAAAGCCCCGTAGCGCGCTGCTGTACATCACGTCGCACGGCGTTTTTGCGGCCGGCACCAGCAGGGCAACGCAGCCACCGCTCCAAGTCATTGCTTTGGGTGTCGTGCTTGGAAGGATTGGTCAGCGCTGATGGACCAGTTGCAGAGCGGATGATCTGCAGCTGGGTTGCAGGGCCCTCGCCCGCCCACCATCGCGGGACACGCCGCGAGTACGTCCCTGTAGGCTCTTACGCGGCATCCATGCCGCGTAAGGTCCCGCGACGGTGAGCGGGCAAGGACCCGTCGAGATGGTCGGTGTGCACGGTCAAGAGCGGTGCTCGATGTGCATCGCTGGAGAATGATGGGCCGGCTCAATGGCTCAATGGTCGATGCATCGAGCAAGCAGTTTTTCATTCGGCCACCGACCAACTTCCTAGTGCGGTGAGGGCGCCGAGCCCTCGACTGACTAGCTTTGGCAACATCCCGGAAGCGGCTAGCCTCGACATGCCTGTCGCCAGGCGTTGAGCGACCGATCTGCGCCACGCGTAGGCGTGCTCGCCGATTTAGCCCGTCGCCGATCCAGCCCGTCACTGATCCAGGCACGACACGCCCACTATGCGATGCTGAGTGTCGCTTTCCCACGGACCTGACCACGCCATGGCGGTGGATGCATTTGCGTTGATTCTGGCGATGTTGGGGCTTGGCCTGCTGTTCGCGCGCTTGCGGGTGCTGCCGGACAACAGCGCCGATGTACTCAATCGCATCGTGCTGTACATCTGCCTGCCAGCCTCGGTGCTCACCTATGTGCCGCGGTTGCACCTGGATGCCTCGCTGGGTGGAGTGATCGCCACGCCGTGGCTGCTGACCGCAATCATCGTGCCGCTGCTGTGGGGCTGCAGCCGCCTGTTCCGGTTCAAGCGGGAGGAATACGCCGCGTTGCTGATGTGCGTGGTGTTCACCAACTCCAGCTTCATCGGCTTTCCGATGGTGCGCGCGTTGATCGGCGATCACGCCCTGCCGTATGCGGTGGTCTACGACCAGTTCGGCACATTTGTGCTGTTATCGACGTTCGGGCTGTATGTGCTGGCCCGCTACAGCGGCGACACTCCGCCGACCGCAAAGCTGATCCTGTTACGCGTGCTGCGCTTCCCGCCGCTATGGGCATTGCTGTTTGCATTGACGATGATGCCGGAACAGCCGCCGACCTGGATTGGCGCGGGCTTGAAGAGCCTGGCCGACGCGATGCTGCCGCTGGTGATGCTGGCGGTGGGCTTTTCGCTGCAGTTGCGCCTGCCTGCGGACGAACTCAAACCCTTGGCCGTGGGCCTGGCCTTCAAGTTGGCAGTGATGCCGATCCTGGCATTGCCGCTGTCGTTGGCGCTCGGCCTGCATGGCGCGATGCTGCAGACCAACGTGCTCGAATCGGCCATGCCCACCATGATCACCGCCGCCGCGCTGGCCATCTCGCATCGGCTGGCACCGCGCCTGGCCGCAGCGATGGTCGGCTACAGCATCCTGCTGTCGCTGCTAACCCTGCCCGCATGGGCCTGGTTGTTGGCGCGCCTGGTGGCTTGATAGGGCCTGGTCCGTATGAAATGCTGGCCCGCAACACTGCGCGCCCAATACGGACAGGAGCAACACATGCACGGATATCGCTTGATCACCACGGCGTTGCTATGGCTTGGCAGCGTCTGCGTGGCACATCCGGCCATGGCGGCAGCGCCTGCGAGCACAGCGGCTGCGGCCAACGATCCGCTGGTGGATCAATGGGCGCGCCAGGTCGGCCAGACCATGCAGGCACGCCTGCGCAGCATGGCGTCCAGCGGCGAGCCCAGGCAGTTGTATCTGGCCGGTCTGTTGTGGGTCGATGCCGAGGACGACGCGGTGTCGGCTGCAGACGGAGGTTATGCCCCCATCCAGCGGGTCTGGCTGCAGCGTGCCCTGGACGCGCGGCCGCGCGATCCGTTGGTGGCGCGCATGGAAGCCGCCGGTTGCGCACCTGCGTTGCGCTGTGACCCAGGCGCTGCGCTGGCTTTCCTGGAGCAGGCCGATGCCGGCAACGCCAGTGTGCATCTACGTGCCTATACGGCTGCGCAGCGCCGCGGCGACCAGGCGGCTGCCGAACGCGCCTGGCAGGCGGCCGTGCAGTCCGATCATTTCGACAGCGGTGCGCTGGCACTCGGCAAGGCCCTGCATGCCAGCTACGACGGCGTGCAATGGCCATCGCTGGCCTCGGTCAGCCTGCGCGCGCAACTCGACGCGCAAGGCATGCCTTCCACGGGCGCAGACATGGCGGCGATGTTCGTGATGGGTGCCTGGTCTGCACATGCACTTCCCGCGCTGGGCGATCTGATGCGGCGCTGCAGCCCCACCGGTGTCACGGCCGCGTTACGCGACGAGTGCATGGCCGTGCTGAACAACTTGGCCAATGACGAGTCCACCTTGGCCACCGCCATGATCGGCAGCAGAGGCATGGCGGCACTGAGCAGCGGCGCCGATGCCACGCGCTGGCAGGCGCGGGTGCGGGAACTGCAGTGGCTACAGCAGCAGGAGCAGCAGCGTGCGTCCGGCGTCGATGGCATGTCCGACAAGCTGGAGGCCGTCCTGACGCAGGGCGAAGTGCCGGCGTTGCGTGCGCAGTTACAGCGTCAAGGCCTTGCGGTGCAGCCGCCTGCGGGTTGGCAGCCGGGCGCACCGGGCCGCCAGGCCCGCTAATCCGCTTGGCCGGCGCATGTCGCGTCGGCCATCTGCCAGCGGACGATGCTGCAGTGCGAGAGCGATCACCGGTGGACGTTTAACGCCTTTCGACTACTTCCTCACTTCGTCGCGGTGTACGCTGCCGGCTTGCTCCCGGAAGCGAGGCGTGCATGAAGACAGTCCTGGTGGCCGGCTCCAAAGGCGGCGTCGGCAAGACCACGATCGCCACCAATCTGGCCGCCCATGCGGCCTTGCAGGGCCAGCGCACCGTGCTGGCGGACGCCGATCCGCAAGGCTCGTCCACGCGCTGGGCGCAGCGTCGCGCCAGCCTGGAAAGTGCGGTATTGCCCATCGACGCCACCCGCCGGCGCAACTGGCAGGCCGCGGTGCCCGACGGCACCGACCAACTGGTCATCGATGCCCCAGCCGGTGCGATGGCCGATGACCTGAGCGGCTTCCTCGACCACGTCGATGCCATCGTGGTGCCGGTATTGTCCTCGGCGCTGGATATCGAAGCGGTGGTCGGATTCCTCAACACGCTGGCCAAGGTGCCGCGCGTGCATCAGCGCAAATTGCCGGTGGGCCTGGTGCTCAACCGCGCCCGTCCCTGGACCCAGACCTCGCAGCAAGCTGCCGAGATGATCGGCGCCTGGCCCTATCCCCTGGTAACCCAGCTGCGCGACACCCAGGCCTATGTGGTGATGGCCGGGTTGGGGCGCAGCCTGTTCGATTACCGCTCGGCGCAGGTGCGCGACCATCAACAGGACTGGGAGCCGCTGTTCAAGTGGCTCAAGAAGTCCTAGACCGGAGTGTTTTCATGCGCGAACTGATACTGCTGCGACACGCCCACGCCGAGCCGGCCGATACCGGCCAGGCCGATCTGGATCGCCCGCTGTCCCCGCACGGCATCGCCGAGGCCGAATCTGCCGGCCGCTGGCTGCGCGAGCAGCGCCTGGTGCCCGACCGCGTGCTGTGCTCGCCGGCGCGACGTGCGCGCGAGACGCTGGAAGCGGTGCTGGAACTCACCGGCTATATCGAACAACGCCTGGACGAGCGGATCTACGACGCCACGCCGGGCACCCTGGCCAGCCTGGTGGACGAACACCGCGATGCCGAGCGCCTGCTGCTGGTCGGCCACAACCCGGGCCTGGAACGGCTGGCCGCCTTGATGCACAGCGGCCAGACCGGCGACTACCGCGGCATGCCGACCGCCGCGATCGCCCTGCTGGCACTGCCGCTGGATGCGGCCATCGAACCGGGCATCGCCCGCCTGACCGCCTTCTGGTGGCCTTGATCCGTGTCATCGTCGCTGCGCTGGTTTGCCTGGCTCGCGCTCTGGGTCGCTCTTCCCTGCATGGCGCAGCAGAAGCTGCATTCCATCGATCCGGTGCAATCGCGCTTCGGGTTCGAGATCAGGACGCGCTTCGGCATGAAGATCGAGGGGTTCTTCCCGCGTTTTCGGGGTGAATTGGCGGAATTGCCTGACGGGCGCCAGCAGGTGCGTTTCCGGCTGGACGCCACGCAGGTGGAAATTCCCGGCAAGGACCGCTACACGGCGTGGATGCGCGGCGAGGATTTTTTCGACGTCGCGCAGTATCCGGTGGTGGAATTCGAGTCGTTTCCCTATACCGCGGAGGTGGTGAAGAAGGGCGGCGACATCACCGGCAACCTGACCATTCGCGGAATCACCCACATCGAGACCCTGCACGTGGTGCCGGCTGAATGCGCGCGTCCGGGCTATGATTGCGATGTAATCAGTCGAGGTACGGTCCTGCGTGGACGTTACGGAATGAATGCGTGGCAGATGGCCCTGGGCGACAGGGTGACGTTCATTCTGCGTGGGCGGTTGCAGGAGGCGCGGCGCCCGTGAGGTTCCTGTTGAGGGTGCTTGTGCTGGCAACGCTGTTGCTCGGCACCGGATGCGCCGGCCTGTCGCAAATCGAACGCAACCGTGCCGCCGGGGTGGCGGCCGCTGCCCGCAGCACCGTGGTCAGCTGCACGCAGGCCAATCGTTGCGCCCAGCTCTCGCCATTGCGCGCGCTGGGTGGCGAGGCGATCACCGCCTCCACGCCGGCCGCGCCGCGGCATTACGCCACCATCGTCGATCACGGCGAAGAATCGCTGGTGGCCAGGCTCAACCTGATCCGCAGCGCCACCCGCAGCATCGACCTGCAGACCTACATCTTCGACAAGGATGACAGCGCGCGGATGGTGCTGGATGCGTTGACCGATGCGGCGCAGCGCGGGGTCAAGGTGCGCATCCTGATCGATCAGCTTTCGGCGATCGCCGATCTGCAGATTCTCGGTGCGCTGGCCAGCACCCACGAAAACCTGCAGCTGCGCATCTACAACCCGACCTTCGGCAAGGTCAAGCTCAATTACTTCGACTATGCAGGCAGCGTGGTGTGCTGCTTCCGTCGCTTCAACCAGCGCATGCACAACAAGCTGCTGGTGGTGGACGACGTGCTCGGCGTGGTCGGCGGCCGCAATTACCAGGACGACTATTACGACTGGGACAGCGAGTACAACTTCCGCGACCGCGACGTGATCCTGGCCGGGCCGGAAGTACGCGCGATGGCCGCCAATTTCGATGCGTTCTGGCGCGCGCGCCGCAGCGTGCCGGCCGAGCGTCTGAACGATGTCGGGCGCCTGCTGCTGGAGCAGGGCGCGCCCAAGATGCCGCCGGCCACGTTCCGCCGCCCCGATCGGGTGGAGCGGGTCGATCAGGAGGCGCGCGATCCGCAGTTCGTGCGCGATGCGTTCGTGACCCCGGCCATGCCGGTGCAGCGCGTGCTGTATGTGGCCGACCTGCCGCAGAAGCATCGCAAGGAGCACGCCGCCAAGGCGGTGTCCACCGCGCCCGAGCTGGACGGCCTGATTGCCGGCGCGCAGCAGGAAGTGCTGCTGCAGACGCCGTATCTGGTGCTGTCCGACGAGGCGCAGGCGATCTTCCGCGCATTGCGCCAGCGCCCGCAACCGCCGCGGATCGTGGTGTCGACCAATAGCCTGGCCGCCACCGACAACCCGATCGTGTATGCGCTGTCGTACAAGTTCAAACGCCGCAACATGCGCGAGCTGGGCTTCAACGTCTATGAATTCAAGCCGTTCCCGCTGAACGCGCCGGTGGAGTACGCCAACCTGGTGCCCGATCCGCTCAACCCCGCGGCGGCTGAGCCGGCCGAAGACGATGGTCGGGTCAACCGCGTGATCGGCGGCAGTGCGGCCGGCAACGCCATGCGTGGCAGTGGTGGCGGTGGAGGTGGTACGGCCGGCACTGCGATCCGCGGCAGCGGGGGGGGCGCAGGCCGTGCGCCCGGCGGCAGCGAGGTCGATCGGCGCGTGTTGCGCACCGAGACACGGCCCTCGTTCCTGGGCACGCGCGCGGTCAACAGGCCGCTGCCGGTGACCCGTGCCGGTGCACGCATGGGCCTGCATGCCAAGTCGTTGGTGGTGGACCGCCGCATCGGCGTGATCGGCACGCACAACTTCGATCCGCGCAGCGAGAACTACAATACCGAAGCGGCGGTGGTGATCGACGATGCGCGCTTTGCGCAGGCGCTGGCGGCCAGCATCGAGCGCGACATGGCGCCGGAAAACGCCTGGACCGTGGCCCCGCGCGAAAAGCCGCCGGTGCTGAGCGGATTGAACTACAGCGTGGGCAAGGTGTCCGAAGCCTTGCCGGTGCTGGATTTCTGGCCCTGGCGCTATGCCACCAATTACGAGTTCCAGCCGGGGCCGGGTTGCCCGTTCCCGCTCAAGCGCCAGGACCCCCAGTTCCGGCAGTGCTATGTGGCGGTAGGCGATTTCCCCGAGGTCAATGTCGGCCCGAAGTGGCTGCTGGTGCGGATGCTGACCGCCTTCGGTGCGGGATTGGTGCCGATCCTCTGATCGCAGCGGTGCCGGCCCGGGGCCGGCATCGAGACGGCGCGTGGCAAGCGGTGCATCGTGGAGCGACGCACCGCTGCAATGGCGCGGTGCGCTGCAGTAGATGGGCGGCGCGCCACACACCGCCATACGCCGAAGTCACCATCGCGGCCTGGCGTGCAGCACCAGCTAAAGGCAGTTGCATCAGATCCCAGCGCCGCAGATGCTGTCCCGATTCCCGATTCCCGATTCCCGATTCCCGATTCCCGATTCCCGATTCCCAATCCCCAATCCCCAATCCCCAATCCCCAATCCCCAATCCCCAATCCCCAATCCCCAGCCTATGACCTTCCGCGAACCCGTCGACCTGGCCGCCCTCAACGCCTCCAGCCGTGACACCTTGATCGAACATCTGGGCATCGTGTTCACCGCCGCCGGCGACGACTGGCTGAGCGCCACCATGCCGGTGGATGCGCGCACCAAGCAGCCATACGGCCTGCTGCACGGCGGTGCGTCGGTGGTGCTGGCCGAAACCCTGGGCAGCAGCGCCGGCAACCTGTGCGTGGATATGACCACCCAGATCTGCGTCGGGCTGGAGATCAATGCCAATCACCTGCGCGCCGCCACCGATGGCCTGGTCACCGGCACTGCGCGTGCGGTGCATGTGGGGCGCAGCACCCAGGTCTGGGACATCACCATCGAAAATCCAGCCGGCAAGCGCGTCTGCGTCTCGCGGCTGACCCTGGCCGTGGTCCCGCGCAGCAATGGCTGAGTACGCCGTGCAAGTGCATGGGTGGAACAGCGCCACCCGCGGCGGGCACTGCGCGCAGGCCACGCTGCTGTCACAATAGTTGCGCTTCCTTCCCCTGGTACCGGTCCGGTTCCGTCAATGAGCGAGTCATCCCTGGACGCCACGCGCGACGCTGGCAGCGTGCTGCGTTGGTTCCGGTACCTGTATCGGGTGCCGTTGTTGCTGGTGCATCTGAGCATCTGCCTGCCGATCACCATGCTGTGCGTGGTGGCGCCGCCGCTGGCGCGCATCCGCACCGGGCGCGACGACACCCTGGACGAGCTGATGATCCGTTGGTGGCAGGGCAACCTGATGCGCATCTTCGGCTTCCGCCTGCGGCGCTTCGGCATCCCGCTGCCGGGCGCGACCCTGTTCGTGGCCAACCACGTCAGCTGGGTCGACATCTCGATGCTGCACAGCCAGCGCGTGATGGGCTTTGTGGCCAAGCGCGAGATCGCCGGCTGGCCGCTGGTCGGCTGGCTGGCGACCAAGGGCCAGACCATCTTCCATCAGCGCGGCAATACCGAATCGCTGGGCGGGGTGCTGCAGGAAATGCTGCTGCGCCTGCGCAGCGGCAAGCCGGTGGGCGTGTTCCCCGAAGGCCGCACCCGTGGCGGTACCGAAGTCGGCCCGTTCCACGCACGCATCTTCCAGGCCGCGGTCGAGGCCGGCGTGCCGGTGCAGCCGGTGGCACTGCGCTACGGCGAGCGCGGCAATGCGCAGGCAGTGGTGGCGTTCGGCGAGCGCGAGAGTTTCTTCGCCAATATCGTGCGTCTGCTCGGCGAGCCGTCGCGGCTGGCCGAGGTGCATTTTCTCGAGCCGATCCGCGCGCTGGATATCGAAGGCCGGCGCCGCCTGGCCGATACCTCGCGGCAACGCATCATTGCGGCAATGGAGTCCTGAGCCGACGATGCAAGCGCTCATCACCCCTGCGGCTGGCACCCCCTTGTCTGGCCCGATGAGCGCATGAACGCCTCCGACTATCTGCCGCCGCGCTGGCTGCGCAATCCGCATGTGCAATCGGTGCTGGGCAGCAGTGCCTTGCGCCGGCTCCGCAGCCGCCAGTTGCTGGCCGCCAGCGGCGCGGTCACCAGCGAACACATTCTCGACGGCGGCGACGGCGTGCGCCTGCAGGGCTGGATGAGCATCCCGCCCGGCGATGCCCCAGTGCGCGGCACGGTGCTGCTGCTGCATGGCTGGGAAGGCAGCGCTGACTCCAATTACATGCGGCTGACCGCCGCGCGCCTGCTCGGCCTGGGCTATCAGGTGTTCCGGCTGAATTTCCGCGACCACGGCGGCACGCACCACCTCAACGTGGACCTGTTCCACTCCGATCGCATCGAGGAAGTGGTCAATGCGGCGGGCGATCTGTGGCGGCGGTTTCCCGCGCCGCAGCTGCTGGCGGCGGGCTATTCGCTGGGCGGCAATTTCGCGTTGCGGCTGGCGCTGCGGGCACCGGCGGCCGGGCTGCCGCTGGCGCGCGTGGCGGCGGTGTGCCCGTTGCTGGATCCGGCGGCGACGATGCTGCAGCTGGAGAAGGGCCCGCAGTTCTACGATTGGTATTTCCGCCGCAAATGGCGCGAGTCGCTGCTGCGCAAGCGCAAGCTGTTCCCCGATCAGCACGGCTACGACGACGCCACGCTGGCGCTGGACATGCGCGGGCTGATGGCCTGGCTGGCCGAGCAGCACACCGGGCATGGCTCGCTGGAAGCGTATTTCGACAGTTATTCGATCGCCGGCGAGCGCCTGGCCGGCCTGCAGGTGCCGGTGGACATCCTGATGGCCGAAGACGACCCGGTCATTCCGTTCGAGGATTTCGCCGCCTGGCAGCTGCCGGCGCATGCGCAGCTGGAAATCGCGCGCTGGGGCGGCCACTGCGGCTTTCTGGAAAATGCCCGCGGCGATGGTTTCGCCGAACGCTGGGTGGCCGAGCGGCTGGCGGCGCAGGGGTAGGTCGGCGGCACCCCGCGCATCGTTACAATAGGCGTTTGTCCTGGACACGCCCTCCGCCATGCAAGACGCCATTCTTCAAGCCCTGCGCCGCAACGCGGCCGACGATGCGGTGGCGCTGGCCCGCGAGTGGGTCCTCAGCGCGCCCGAAAACGCCGCCACGCATCGCTGGCTGGGCCTGGCCCTGCAGCAGCAGGGTCAACCGGCGCTGGCGCTGGCCAGCATCGAAACCGCGCTGACGCTGACGCCGGGAGATGCCGATCTGCATCTGCTGCGCGCCGGCCTGCTGCTGGCGATGCGCGAGCTGTCGGCAGCGGACGACGCGTTGTCGCGCACCACCGCGCTCGACCCCAACCAGTTCAACGCCTACGTGATGCAGGCGCATCTGGCGGTGGCGCGCGGCGATCTGGACGAGGCGCAGCGGCTGAGCCGCACTGCCGCGCGTCTGGCGCCCGAGCACCCGCAGTTGCTGGCCGTCGATGGCGTGGTGGAACTGCGCCGCGGCCAGGGCGAGCGCGCGCTGTCGCTGCTGACCCGCGCCGCCGAGCAACTGCCCGACGACCCGCGGGTGATGTTCGCGCTGGGCTTTGCGTATCTGCAGAAGGAGCATTTCGCGTTTGCCGAGCGCGCCTTCGAGCGCGTGGTCGAGCTCAATCCACCGGGTACGGCGCTGCGCGCCTTCATCGCTCAGCTGGCCCAGCGCCAGGGCCGCCTGGACGATGCGCTGGCCGCGATGCAGGGTGTGTTCGCCCAGCCCGGCGGCGATCTCCCGGCCATGCGCCGGCTCGCCGGCGAGATGGAGTTGCAGGCCGGCCGCCCCGACCAGGCCGCCGCGCACCTGCGCCTGGCGCTGGCGCACTGGCCGGCCGACCGCCGCACCTTGCATGCCTTGCTGACCGCCTGGGAGCGGCTGGGTGCGGTGGACGATGCGCGCGACACCCTGGACGCGGCGCTGGCCACCTCGGCCAATGCGCACGACCTGTGGCTGGCGCGGCTGGCGGTGGAGCCGGTCGGCGGGCCGCAGGCGCAGGCGGTGATCGAGCGCTGGCTGCTGGCCATGCCCGAGCATCTGCCGGCACTGGAAGCGCTGATGCGCGTGCACGACATGCAGGGCCATGCCGAACAGGCGGAAATGGTGGCGCGCCAGATCGTGGCGGTGGAGCCGGGCCGCCTCAGCGGCGAGCAGCGCATCGTCGAGGCGCTGCTGGAGCGCGACCCGCCGGCGGCGATCGCCTGCGTGCAATCGCTGATCGACTCGCTGCCCGAGCCACAGCAGACCGTGCTGCGGCCGTGGCTGGGCAATGTGCAGGACCGCGCCGGCCAGCCCGAGGCGGCCGTGGCGACCTGGATGCAGTTCCAGCGCGAACAGGCCCAGCACCGCCTGCCGTTGCCGCCGCTGGCCGCCAAGCAGCCGATGCAATGGCCGGAGCTGGGGACCATTCCCGAGAGCGTGACGGCACGGCCGCTGTTCGTGTGGGGCACGCCCGGCTCGCATGTCGAACGCCTGGTCGCGGTGATGGGCGCGGCCACCCCGCTGGTGCGCGACGACCGTTATGGCAGCACGCCGCCGTCCGATGCGCTGCAGAGCTACCGCACTGTCGAGCAGCTGGCGTCCGGCGAGCTGGCGCCGATGGCGCTGGTGGAAGGCTGGAAGGCGCAGCTGCCGCGGCGCGGCATCGACGACGGCAACGTCATCGACTGGCTGCTGTGGTGGGACAACACCCTGCTGACCGCGCTGCGCCCGCACCTGCCCGAAGGCCGGTTGGCGATCGCGCTGCGCGACCCGCGCGACATGCTGCTGGACTGGCTGTCGGCCGGCGCGCCGGCACCGCTGGCCGTGCAATCGCCACAGCAGGCCGCCGACTGGCTGTTGACGGCGCTGGAACAGCTCGCCGTGCTGCACGAGCGCGATCTGTATCCGCACCGGATCATCCGCCTGGACGGCATCGAGAGCGACCCGCAAGGCATTTCCACCGCGCTGGAACAGGCGTTCGGCCTGCGCTTTCCGCTGGTCGAACCGCGCGGCCCGGCCCGCCTGGCCGCGGGTCGCTGGCGCAACTACCGCAATGTACTGGGCGCGCAATTCGATCTGCTCACGCTGATCGCGGTGCGCTTCGGTTACCCGCAGGACTGAGCACCGCTCAGCATGGCTGCGCTCACTGTCGGTGGGCGCGGCCGACGCCCGATGCGGCATGCCATCGGCAGCGCAGCCCGCACCAACCCGTAGGAGCGGCCCCGGCCGCGACAAGGCGTTACCGATGAACGCGGCCACCGACGATGCAGCGTCACCAGTAGGTCCGTCGCGGCCAGGTCCGCTCCTACGAATGGGGGCAGATTGGCCGGCGAACGAATGTGGCGCTCCCTGCCCGGTGGGCGCGGCCAGCGCCCGGGGCGGCCTTTGGCGGCGCAGCCCGCACCACCCCGTAGGAGCGGCCCCGGCCGCGACGAGGCGTTACCGATGAACGCGGCCACCGACGATGCGTCGCCACCGAATGATGTGGCTTTACCGATAACGCCGCGTCGCGGCCAGGTCCACTCCTACGAATCGGGGCAGGTTGGCCGGCGAACGAATGTGGAGCTCCCTGCCCGGTGGGCGCGGTCGGCGCCTGGGGCGGCCTTCGGCGGCGCAGCCCGCGCCACCCCGTAGGAGCGGCCCCGGCCGCGACGAGGCGTTACCGATGAACGCGGCCACCGACGATGCGTCGCCACCGAATGATGTGGCGTTACCGATAACGCCCCGTCGCGGCCAGGTCCGCTCCTACGCTCGGTGCGGATTGGCCGGCTGAATATGGCGCTCCCTGCTACGCGCACGCGGGCGCTGCAGTGTCCACTTTGCCGATGCATGATCACGCGGCCACGGCGTTCGCTGGCGTGGTGAACCGGCCGCGATAAACCCGGCCGGGCGCACCAGAGGGTTCCATGGCGATGGCTTCCTCTGCGGCGCGGACCCAGGCACCCTGGTCGGCCTCATTGCCTCGGAGACTCCTGCATGCGCCTGACCAGCAACAGCATCGAAAACGGCAAGCCCATCGCGGTGGAATTTGCCGCCGGAACGCCCGAGGGCTTTGCGCCTAACCGCAACCCGCATCTGGCCTGGAGCGAGGTGCCGCCCGGCACGCGCTCGTTCGCGCTGCTGTGCCTGGATCCGGATGTGCCGACCGTGCCGGAAACCGTGGGCCGCGACGACGTGCAGATCCCGGTCGATCAGCCACGCACCGATTTTGTGCATTGGGCGATGGCCGATATCCCCGCCGACGTGCATGAGATCGCCGCAGGCAGCTGCAGCGACGGCTTCGTGCCCAAGGGCAAGCAGCAGCCGGCCGGCCCCGCCGGTGCGCGCCAGGGCCTGAATTCGTATACCGAATGGTTTGCCGGCAATGCCGACATGGCCGGCAATTATCTGGGCTACGACGGCCCGTACCCGCCGTTCAACGATCTGCGGGTGCACCGCTATTTCTTCCGCGTGTTTGCGCTGGACGTGGCGCAGCTCAGCCTGCCCGAGACCTTCACCGCAGCCGATGTGCTGTCGGCGATCCAGGGCCACGTGCTGGCCGAGGCGGCGTTGCACGGCACCTACACGCTGAATCCGGCGCTGCGCTGACGGCAACGCACGGTCCTGCGCCACCGGTCAGGTCGGCGCGGGGCCGGTTGTGGCCAACGGCGACCTTGGTGCGTGCTGCGTCAATCGCACGATCGCCGCCACACCGGGTCAACCGTTGGCTTCGATCATCTGCTCGAGCACGTACACCGGCGCGCCGTCCGTGCCTGCGGCGGCCGGGTAGCGGGTGACGCGCAGCAGGGTGCGGATGCCGGCCTCGTGCTCGAAGCCTTCGATCTTGCCCTCGAAGACTTGCCAGGTCTGGGTGACAGGCTGCCCTGCCGCATCCTGTTCGCGCAGTTGCAGGCATTGGCGCGCCGGGTCGGACCCGCATGCCACGGTATCGGCCGCCACTTCGATCAGCAGCGTCTGGCCGCGGCCGCCGTAGCGGGTGTCGGCCGTGGCGACACCGCCGAACACCAGCCGGGTGCCGTCGCTGCGGGTCAGGGTCAGCTGCGGCGAGGTCTGCGCGGTGTTCAGCGCCACCGCGAAGCGGCCGGACAGCAACTCGCTGGCAGCGCGCTCCTGGGCCATCCGCCGCGGTTGCGCGCACAGGCGTTTGCTCGACACCACCCGGCCGATCTGCAAATGCGCCTGCGCCACGCTGTAGTCGGCGCCCAATGCGTTGCAGGTCTGGCTGACCTGGATGCGGTGATCGCTGAAATCCAGCTGCAAGGGCGGTGTGCCGGCGACGAACAGGCTGCGCAAGGCAGTGCCGTGCGCATCGCTGGCCTGCTGCAGCTGCCAGTGTTGCGCCCGCAACGCGGCCTGCAGTGGCGCGTTGTCGGCGGCGATTGAGCTGGTCGTGGCCGGCTCGGCGGCAGCGGCGTCGGCGCTGGATCCGGGCGCCTGCGGCGGCGCGCTCGACCCGCAAGCCGTCACGCCCGCTGCCAGCAGTGCAGGGGCAAACAACACGGCACGCATGCGGCGGCTCCCGGTGATCGATATGTCAGTGATACCGCCACCGCGCGGCCAGGGCAATGACGCAAGTCACTGCCCGGCCATGTGCCTCGCATGCCGCGCCGGCTCACCCGGCACGACACGCGACCGCGTGGCCGTCTCAGGCCAGCGCCGGCAGCCACAGCAGCAGGGCCGCGCCCAGCACGATGCGGTAGACCGCAAACACCGTGAAGCGGTGCTTCTTGATGTAGCCCAGCAACCACTTCACCACCACAAAGCCGGTGATGGTCGCCGCCACGAAGGCCACCGCCACATCGGCCCAGTTCTCGCTGCCGAAGCCGCCTTCCTTGTACATCTCCAGCAGGGCATACCCGCTGGCCGCGAACATGGTCGGGATGCCCACCATGAACACGAAATCCGCCGCCGCCGAGCGCTTGCTCAGGCCCAGCAGCATGGCCAGGAAGATCGCCGAGGCCGAGCGCGAGGTGCCGGGGAACACGCCGGCGACGACCTGCGCCAGACCGACCGCGATGGCCACTTTCCAGGTCACCACATCGCGCTCGGGCAGTTTGCCGGCAAAGTGCTCGGCCACCAGCATCCACAGCCCGCCGATCAGCAACGCCCAGGCCACCGGCTGCACGGTTTCCGGCAGCTGCCAGCCGGCCTTGCGCACGATCAGCCCGACCACCGCGGTGACCAGGAAGGCCACACCGATCTTGAGCACGTAGTCGCGGTTGTCGCGCTGGCCCAGGCCGGTGGCCAGGGTCCACAGCTTCTGCCGTAGCGCCAGGCAGATCGCCAGGATCGCGCCGGCCTGGATGACGATGTTGAAGAAGTCAGAACGGCGTCCGAGCCATTGTTCGGCGATCAGCAAGTGGCCGGTGCTGGAGATCGGCAGGAATTCGGTGAGGCCTTCGAGAATGCCCAACAGCAGGGCGGAAATCAGATCGGACATCGGACTGGAGAGGGGATGGGGGACGCGTCAGGATAGTGCATTGCGGCATGCACCATATCGGTGCACCATGCGATTGCTTAGCACCTAAAAGGTGCTAGCTAGACGTGAGCGGCCTCAAGCGATGCAAGCAAAATCAAGGACTTGTGAAGATCCGGCGCTTGGCATGGTCCCTGCTGTAGTTCCGCTCACGAGCCACTTAACTCCTGCAGAGGTTTCTTCCGATGTCCGTGGAAAATGTTGAAAAGCTGATCAAGGACAACAAGGTCGAGTTTGTCGACCTGCGCTTCGTCGATATGCGTGGTGTACAGCAGCACATCACCTTCCCGGCCAACATCATCGAGCCGGCGCTGTTCGAAGAAGGCAAGATGTTCGACGGCAGCTCAATCGCGGGTTGGAAGGGCATCAACGAGTCGGACATGGTCCTGCTCCCGGACGCCGGCACTGCGTATCTGGATCCGTTCTTCGCCGATCCGACCATCGTGCTGACCTGCGACATCCTCGATCCGGCCACCATGCAGAGCTATGAGCGCGACCCGCGCGGTATCGCCAAGCGTGCCGAGGCCTACCTGAAGTCCTCCGGCACCGCCGACCAGGCGTTCTTCGGCCCGGAGCCGGAATTCTTCATCTTCGATTCGGTGCGCTTTGCCAACGACATGGGCCACACCTTCTTCCAGGTCGGCTCGGAAGAGGCTGCCTGGAACACCGGCGCCAAGTACGACGGCGGCAACAGCGGCTACCGTCCTGGCGTGAAGGGTGGCTACTTCCCGGTTCCGCCGACCGACACGCTGCACGACCTGCGCGCGGAAATGATCAAGACGCTGGAACAGGTCGGCATCGAGACCGAGGTGCACCACCACGAAGTGGCCACCGCTGGCCAGTGCGAGATCGGCACCAAGTTCAGCTCGCTGGTGCAGAAGGCCGACGAACTGCTGACGATGAAGTACATCATCAAGAACGTTGCCTACCGCAACGGCAAGACCGCGACCTTCATGCCCAAGCCCATCGTGGGCGACAACGGCTCGGGCATGCACGTGCACCAGTCGCTGACCAAGGGCGGCGTCAACCTGTTCTCCGGCGACGGCTACGGCGGCCTGTCGCAGATGGCGCTGTGGTACATCGGCGGCATCTTCAAGCACGCACGTGCGATCAACGCCTTCTCCAACTCCGGCACCAACAGCTACAAGCGCCTGGTCCCGGGCTTCGAGGCGCCGGTGATGCTGGCCTATTCGGCCCGCAACCGTTCGGCCTCGTGCCGCATTCCGTGGGTCACCAACCCGAAGGCGCGCCGCATCGAGATGCGCTTCCCCGATCCGTTGCAGTCCGGCTACCTGACCTTCACCGCGCTGATGATGGCCGGCCTGGACGGCATCAAGAACCAGATCGACCCGGGCGCGCCGAGCGACAAGGACCTGTACGACCTGCCGCCGGAAGAAGAGAAGCTGATCCCGCAGGTCTGCTCCAGCCTGGATCAGGCGCTGGAAGCGCTGGACAAGGACCGCGAGTTCCTCAAGGCCGGCGGCGTGATGAGCGACGACTTCATCGACGGTTACATCGCGCTGAAGATGCAGGAAGTGACCAAGTTCCGTGCTGCGACCCACCCGTTGGAGTACCAGCTGTACTACGGCAACTGAGTTCCACCGCGGTGATGGCGGAGGCCCCCCCTCCCACCTCCGCCATCGCCGCACATGTTTGATCGCTCCACGGCACCGGCCGGGGAGCGAAGGGGTATTGAGAGAGCACACAGTTCGCGACGCGCGGGCCTGACCTCTCCCACGGGGCGGATGCATCTGCATCGGCCGAGGTCTGCGTAATCGCGAACGCGCGGATGCCGGGGTTGGCATCCAGGTGAATGACACCGCCGGGCGGCGCAATGCCGGCCGGTCTTTTCCACCATTCGGGGTATGCGCATGAAATTGATCACCGCCATCATCCGGCCGTTCAAGCTCGACGAGGTCCGCGAGGCCCTGTCCGCAGCAGGCGTGTCGGGCATCACCGTGACCGAGGTCAAGGGTTTCGGGCGCCAGAAAGGCCACACCGAGCTGTACCGCGGCGCCGAGTACGTCGTCGATTTCCTGCCCAAGATCAAGATCGAGACGGTGGTGACCGACGACCGGCTGGACGCAGTGGTCGAGGCGATCCAGAACGCCGCCGGCACCGGCAAGATCGGCGACGGCAAGATCTTCGTGACCGCGATCGAGCAAGTCGTGCGCATCCGCACCGGCGAGATCGGCGCCGATGCGCTCTGAGTCCCCCACCCCCGGAGTTCTTATGAAGACAGCCCTTTTTGCCGGGTGGAAAGCCCGGTTCTACAGTGTCTGCATGCTGATGCTGTTCAGCGCGCTGGTGGTGGGCGGCATGGGCAGCGCGCACGCGCAGTCCACCCCGCAGGTCACCCCGCTGCCGACCGAACCGGTCACCACCGAACCGCTGCCGTCGGCGCAGCCGCCCGCCGCACCGGTGGCCGCCGCCGAAGCCGCGCCGGTGGTGGAGAAGGGCGATGTCGCCTGGATGCTGACCTCCACGCTGCTGGTGCTGCTGATGGTGGTGCCGGGCCTGGCGTTGTTCTACGGCGGCATGGTGCGCGCCAAGAACGTGCTGTCGGTGCTGATCCAGGTCGCGGTGGTGTTCTCGCTGCTGACCATCCTGTGGGTGGTGTACGGCTACAGCCTGGCGTTCTCCGGCGAAGGCCCGTGGATCGGCAATCTGGACAAGGCGCTGCTCAAGGGCGTGACCATCGAGACGCTGGCAGCCACCTTCACCAAGGGCGTGAGCCTGCCGGAATACGTGTTCGTGGCGTTCCAGGCGACCTTTGCCGGCATCACCGGCGCGCTGATCGTCGGCGCCTTTGCCGAACGCGCCAAGTTCGCCGCGGTGCTGCTGTTCTCGGTGATCTGGTTCACCTTCGGCTACCTGCCGCTGGCGCACATGGTCTGGGCCACCGGCGGATACCTGTTCGGCCTGGGCGCGCTGGATTTTGCCGGCGGCACCGTGGTGCACATCAATGCCGGTATCGCCGGCCTGGTCGGCGCCTACTTCGTCGGCAAGCGGGCCGGCCTGGGCCGTGAGGCGATCAAGCCGCACAACGTGACCCTGACCTTCGTCGGTGCCTCGCTGCTGTGGGTGGGCTGGTTCGGCTTCAACGCCGGCTCCAACCTGGAAGCCAATGCCGGTGCGGCGCTGGCCTTCCTCAACACCTTGCTGGCCACCGCGGCCGCCATCCTGGGCTGGTCGCTGACTGAGAAGATCATCAAGGGCAAGTCGTCGGCGCTGGGTGTGGCTTCGGGCATGGTCGCCGGCCTGGTCGGCATCACCCCGGCCTGCGGCACCGTGGGTCCGTTCGGTGCGATCGTCATCGGCCTGGCCGCCGGCGTGCTGTGCGTGTGGGGCGTCACCGGCCTGAAGCGCCTGCTGGGCGCCGACGACAGCCTGGACGTGTTCGGCGTGCATGGCCTGGGCGGCATCATCGGCGCCATCCTGACCGGCGTGTTCTCGGCGGCCTCGCTGGGCGGCCAGAAGGGCGGCGATTACGACATCGTGCATCAGGTCGGCATCCAGGCGCTGGGCGTGGGCATCACCCTGGTGTGGATCGGCGTGGTGTCGGTGGTGGGCTTCCTGGTCGCCAAGCTGGTGTTCGGCCTGCGCGTCACCGAAGAAGCCGAGCGCGAGGGCCTGGATATCACCTCGCACGGCGAAGCGGCATACGAGTCCTGAGCATGCACACCCGCGGCCACGCTGCCGCGGGTGGCGCAACGACCCGGCCGGGACAGCCGTGCCGGGTCCGTTTTCCCCGTTGCCCGACTGGGCGCGGACCAACTGCCGAGGTGCCTGCATGACCAGCCCCACGCCTGTGACTGTCGGCGCGGATGCCCGCTGGATCGGTGCGACCTGCTGCCATCCGGCCCCGATTCCTTGCCTGCATGCTTCGTTCTGCGCGCCATATGCGCAGGCCGATCGTGCTTGCACTAAATTGGTGCAATGCTGATGTCGTCCATTCTCCCGTCGCTGGACAGCCTGGGCACACCGGTGGCCTGGGCCGACCGCGAGGGCCGCGTGCTGGGCGTCAATCCGGCCTTCGCGCGCTGGCTCGGGGTCAGTGCGCGGCGTCTGGTCGATCAACCGCTGGCCGCGCTGGAAGTGCAGGGCGATGCGCTGGCCCGTTTCCTGCTCAACGACGAGCGCGACGTGCTGCGCCTGCATCGGCTGGCATTGGGCCTGCCCAATGACGCGCCGCGCTTTGCCGAAGGCTGGCTGTCGCGGCTGGACGACGGCGGCTGGCTGCTGGAAACCCATCCGGTCGACGAATTCCCCGCGCTGGATCCCACCCACGCGCTGCCCAATGCCTTGAGCGCCGCGCTCAAGGGGCTGGCGCACGAACTGCGCAATCCGTTGGCCGGGCTCAAGGGCGCGGCGCAGTTGCTGGCGCGGCGCTCGGCCGGGCGCGACGAGGACGAGCGCGAGCTGATCGAGTTGATCGGCACCGAGATCGAACGCCTCAATACCTTGCTCGAACGCCTGCTCTCGCCCACGCCGGCGCGCCCGCACGACCGCCTCAACATCCACGTCGTGCTCGAGCGTGTGCTGCGCCTGGCCGAGGCCGAGGGCGGCTGGTCGGTGCAGGTGCAGCGCGATTACGACCCCAGCATTCCCGACATCCTCGGCGATGGCGACCGCCTGACCCAGGCGGTGTGGAATCTGGTGCGCAATGCGTTCCAGGCCGGCGCCACGCGGGTGACCCTGCGCACCCGCGTCGAGCACGGCCAGCGCATCCGCGACCGCGTGCATGCGATGTCGCTGCGGCTGGAGATCATCGACGACGGCGGCGGTGTGCCGGAGGAACTGGCCGAGCACCTGTTCCTGCCGCTGGTCAGTGGCCGCGCCGAGGGCAGCGGCCTGGGTCTGGCGCTGGCCCAGCAGGTCTCGCGCGAACACCACGGCACGCTGACCTACCGCTCGCGGCCGGGACATACCGTTTTCACCCTGCTGTTGCCCGAGCTGGCCGGCGATCACGACAAGGAGCATCTGCATGGCTGAGGCCGCCGCCGCATCCCACCACATCTGGGTGGTCGACGACGACCGTTCGGTCCGCTTCGTGCTGTCCACCGCCTTGCGCGATGCCGGCTACGCCGTGGATGGCTTCGAGAGCGCCGCCGCCGCACTGCAGGCACTGGCCATGCGGCCCACCCCGGATCTGCTGTTCACCGACGTGCGCATGCCCGGCGAAGACGGCTTGAGCCTGCTCGACAAGCTCAAGTCCAGGCACCCGCAACTGCCGGTGATCGTGATGTCGGCCTACACCGACGTGGCCAGTACCGCCGGCGCCTTCCGCGGCGGCGCGCACGAGTTCCTGTCCAAGCCCTTCGATCTGGACGATGCGGTGGCCTTGGCCGCACGCGCGCTGCCGGATGCCGATGCCGGTGTCGAGGAGATCATCGGGACGCCCTTTGCAGAAGGCTCGGCCTCGCTGATCGGCGACACCCCGGCGATGCAGGCGCTGTTCCGCGCGATCGGCCGGCTGGCGCAGGCACCGCTGTCGGTGCTGATCAATGGCGAGACCGGTACCGGCAAGGAACTGGTGGCGCGCGCGCTGCATAACGAATCGCCGCGCGCGCGCAAGCCCTTCGTCGCGCTCAACACCGCCGCCATTCCCGCGGAACTGCTGGAAAGCGAATTGTTCGGCCACGAAACCGGCGCCTTCACCGGCGCCACCAAACGCCACATCGGCCGCTTCGAACAGGCCGACGGCGGCACGCTGTTCCTGGACGAAATCGGCGACATGCCGCTGCCGCTGCAGACCCGTTTGCTGCGCGTGCTGGCCGAGAACGAATTCTTCCGCGTCGGCGGGCGCGAGTTGATCCGCGTCGATGTGCGCGTGATCGCCGCCACCCACCAGGACCTGGAGGCGCTGGTCGAACAAGGCCGCTTCCGTGCCGACCTGTTGCATCGCCTGGACGTGGTGCGCCTGCAATTGCCGCCGCTGCGCGAGCGCCGCGGCGATATCGCGCAGCTGGCCGAGAATTTCCTGGCCATGGCCGGGCGCAAGCTCGACATGCTGCCCAAGCGGCTGTCCTCGGCTGCACTGGAACAACTCCGCCAATACGATTGGCCCGGCAACGTGCGCGAGCTGGAAAACGTCTGCTGGCGTCTGGCCGCCCTGGCCACTGCCGACATCATCGACGTGGTGGACGTGGAATCGGCACTGGCGCGCGGCGGCCGCCGCCAGCGTGCCGGCCGCGGCGACGGGCAATGGGACGAGATGCTCTCCAGCTGGGCTGCGCAACGCCTGAGCGAAGGCGCCCAGGGCCTGCATGCCGAAGCCCGCGAACGCCTGGACAAGACCCTGCTCGAAGCCGCCCTGCAACTCACCCAGGGCCGCCGTGCCGAAGCCGCCGCCCGATTGGGTCTGGGCCGCAACACCGTCACCCGCAAACTCGGCCCAGGCCGCAAACGCCGCTGATCTGGCGCTAAAGCCCCTCTCCCATGGGAGAGGGGGTGGGGTGAGGGTCGCTGTGCCGATGGAAGCGCTACTGCACGCGCATCTATCCCAACGATGCCTCGATCGAGCTGAGGCTGCCCGACATTGCCTGCGGCAAGCGTTGCTGAGTGGCACGCCGCCGCATCCTTGCGCTCGATGACGCCATCGCAGTTCTAACGTGCCGACGCCATCGTCCAAGCAGCTCACGACACGTGTACTCGGCGCCTCGCACACCATCCCAACAACCTGCGTCCCATCGACCCGCACCTCCAACAACCCGAGCATCCACACCAACCCCGTAAACTCCTGTGCTGCCAGCGGCGCATTTCATGACATGTGAACATGCGCCCGCATAGGTTTTCAGCCTGATCAGGAGAACAGCTCGATGCGTTACCGGTCGTCCACGATCGTTGCCCTCACCGCGCTGGCGCTTGCCGCCTGCAGCAGCACGCCACCGCCTCCGCCACCACCGCCCCCGGCGGCGCGGGTGGTGCCCGTGCGTCCGGTCCAGCAGGCCGAAGCGGCGCTGGCATCGGCATCGGGCAGCCTGGTCAGCGGTCGGGTGGTGCTGGTCCCTGCGCTGCAAGGCATCCGTATCACCGGCACGGTCGGTGGTCTGCGCCCGGGCGGCGTGGCCGGTTTCCATGTGCACGAACGCGGCGATTGCAGCGCCGCCGACGCCAGCAGTGCCGGTGCGCATTTCAATCCGACCGGTGCGGCGCACGGACGTGCCGGCAACACTCCCCACCACGCCGGCGACATGGACAATCTGCGTGCCGATGCCGAAGGTGTCGCACATCTGGACATGATCGTTGCCGGCATCACCCTGGGCGATGCCGCGCCCACCGACGTGGTCGGCAAGTCGCTGGTGGTGCATGCCGACGCCGACGACTATCGCAGCCAACCCAGCGGCAATGCCGGCGCACGTCTGGCCTGCGGCGTCATCCGCGTCACCCAGTGGCGCACACCCCCTTCGCAGCCCTGAGTCGGGGCACCCCTGGCTGCAGCTGCGGCCTTTCCACAGGAGTTTTCTCATGCGCATTCTTCCAACGACGTTGTTCCTGGCCACCGCGCTGGTGCTGACCGCGTGCAAGCGCGACGAACCCGCTCCGGCCGATCCTGCACCCGCACCGCAGGCCGGCGCAGCGGCCGAAGCGGCGCATGGCGGTGAGCACGCCGCGTCCATGGTCACCGAAGCGGCGGCCACCACCACCGCCACCGCCGAGCTCAAGCCGACCAAGGGCAGCGACGTCAAAGGCACGGTGAGCTTCAAGATCGTCGACGGCGCGCTGCGCGTCACCGGCCAGCTCAGTGGCCTCAAGCCCGACAGCGAACACGGCTTCCATATCCACGAAAAGGGCGATTGCAGCGCACCGGACGGCAGCAGCGCCGGCGGCCACTTCAACCCGGCCCAGTCCGATCACGGCGCCGTCAGTGCCGATCCGCACCACGGCGGCGACATGCCCAACATCAAGGCCGATGCGCAGGGCAATGCCAGCATCGATGGCCCGGTGTCGAGCAACGTCAATCTGGGCAAGGCCGACCAGTTCGATATCGCCGGCCACGCGGTGATCGTGCACGCCGATGCCGACGACTACAAAACCCAGCCCACCGGCAACGCCGGCGGCCGTCTGGCCTGCGGTGTGATCACCACCGACAACGCCCCAGCTGCAGCCAAGTAAGCAGGAAAGGCCAGCAGCCAGGCAAAACGCCGCGGTGATCGATTACCGCGGCGTTGTTGTTTCTGGGCTGCGGTGGGGAGCGATCCGGTCCTGCGGCGTGCCGGCACTAGTGCATCCGGCACGCCGCATGTCGCGTGCTGCATGCTTCCTGTTGAATTGTCGGTACATCTCGAACCGTCGATACACCGCACACCGGGTACACCGCACAGGCGACCAACGTCGTTGGCTTGCGCAAGACCCGCGTCATCGGCACTCAGTAATTCGGCCACAGCCCCGGCGTCGCCAGCTCCAGCAGATGCGCATCCGGATCGCGGAAGTACAGGCTGTGCCCGCCGCCCGGCCATTGCGTGCGGCCCTCGATGGGCACGTCGCAGGCCTGCAGGTGTGCCTCCCATCCAGCCAGCGCATCGGTGGCGATGGCAAATGCGAAATGCGCGCGCCCGCTGCCATCGTGCGGCGGAATCGTGCCGCCCGGCAGCGTGACCGTGGCGGCGGTGCTGCCCTGCAGGAACAGCAGCAGCACCTGCCCGGGTGCGATTGCGTACGCGGCCATGCGCGTGTCGCGATACATGGCTGCCAGTCCCAGTACGTGGGCATAGAACGCGCATGCGCGCTCCAGGTCGGCCACATACACGCCGGTTTCCAGTACGCCCTGCAACGCCGGCGCTGTGGAAGCCGGCGTCTGGCTCACGCGGCCAATGCCTGGCGCGGATCCTGGCCCGGTTCCACATGCACGTACAGTACCGGCAGGCCATGCGCTTCCAGCACTGCGGCCATCTGTCGCTGACGCGAGAGGAATTGTTCGTAGACGCCGCGCAGGCGTTCGCAATTCTCGCGGTCGTGCGCGTAGTAATCGCACCAGCCGGCCGGGTCGAACAGCGCAATGCGCACTTCGCCCTCGACATAGCGCAGCACCGGCTCGGGCGGCTGTTCCAGCCACTCTTCGGTATGCGGCGCCAGCAGGGCGGCTTCGATCAGCGGCCACAACGGGGCCAGGCCCTGGTTGTCGTACTGCATCGAAATCATCGCCGCCAGATCGTTCGCGGTGAGATACCGCGCATGTTCGATGCGTGCGCCGAAGCTTTCCTGCGCCAGCAGCGCGGTATCGGCCTGCGCCATGCCCTGGGCCAGCAGCACTTCTTCCATCGCATCGGCCACCGTCGCCACGATCAGCGGATCGCCGGAGAGCAGGAACGGCAGCACGCGCAGGCCGCCGCCGGTCAGCTGCGCGTCGGCCTGGAAGGGCAGGGGGATCTCGCCCTGCGCATCGGCGCCGAACGCCAGCACACGCGGGCCCTGATCGCGCCCGGGCGCGCGCGCATGCAGCTCGTCCAGCCGGCGATGCAGCGGCCAGCCCGGCCGCAGTACCTCGGCCGGGTCGAAGTGCGCCATTGCCACGCTGAGCTCGAGCTCGCGGACTTCGGGGATCCACTGCGCCAGGTCGCGGCCGATGCGTTCGGCCAGCATGCCGGCCTGCTCGGGCGCCAGGGCGCCGCGCTCGGGGGCGGTGCCGCCCGTCAATTCCAGCGCCATCACACCCATGGCGGTCACGCCGTGTTCGGTCTTGCTCATGATTCGCGGTTGGCCCATCACGGGGTCGAAGCTACACTGCGGCCATTATGCCTGCCGGCCCTGTGCAGGCCATGTCCCCGAGTCCTCCATGCCAGGTCAACCGATGCCCGCAGCCCGTCCCGTCGCCATTCTGGGCGGCGTTCGTATCCCGTTCTGTCGTCAGAACACCGCTTACGCGGACGTGGGCAACCTGGGCATGTCGGTGCGCACGCTGGGGGCGCTGGTCGAGCGCTTCGGGCTGCACGGGCAGCAACTGGGCGAAGTGGCGATGGGGGCGGTGATCAAGCACTCCTCGGACTGGAACCTGGCGCGCGAGGCGGCGCTGTCGTCCGGGCTATCGCCGCTGACGCCGGGCATCACCCTGCAGCGTGCCTGCGGCACCAGCCTGGATTCGGTGATCACCATCGCCAACAAGATCGCGCTGGGCCAGATCGATTCGGGCATCGGCGGCGGCTCGGACACCACCTCCGAAGTGCCGATCGTCTACGGCAAGAAGCTGCGCGCGCGGCTGATGGCCGCCAACCGTGCCAAGGCCACCGGCGACAAGCTCAAGGCGCTGCTGCGCGGCTTCAAGCTGAGCGAGCTCAAGCCCGAATTCCCCGGCGTGGCCGAGCCGCGCACCGGCAAGAGCATGGGCGACCACTGCGAGGACATGGCCAAGGAATGGAACATCTCGCGCGACTCGCAGGACGAATGGGCGGTGTCCTCGCACCACAAGTTGGCCGCCGCCTATGAGCGCGGCTTCTTCGACAGCCTGATCGCGCCGTTCCGCGGCGTCTCGCGCGACAACATCCTGCGCGCCGACACCTCGCTGGAAAAACTGGCCACGCTGCGTCCGGCCTTCGACAAGATCTCCGGCCGCGGCACGCTGACCGCGGCCAATTCCACCCCGCTCACCGATGGTGCGGCCGCGGTGCTGCTGTCCAGCGAAGCCTGGGCGCTGGCGCATGGCCACACCCCGATGGCCTATCTGCGCGATGCGCAGGTGGCGGCGGTGGATTTCGTGCATGGCGAAGGCCTGTTGATGGCGCCGACCATTGCGGTGCCGCAGATGCTGGCGCGTCAGGGCCTGACCCTGCAGGACTTCGACATCTACGAAATCCACGAGGCCTTCGCCGCGCAGGTGCTGTGCACGCTGCGCGCCTGGGAAAGCGAGGATTACTGCCGCAATCGCCTGGGGCTGGAAGCGCCGCTCGGCCGTATCGACCCGGACAAGATCAACCCGCTGGGCTCGTCGCTGGCCACCGGCCACCCCTTCGCCGCCACCGGCGCACGCGTGGTGGCCACCGCCGCCAAGCAACTGGAAGAACGTGGCGGCGGCCGTGCATTGATTTCGATCTGCACCGCTGGCGGCATGGGCGTGGTGGCCATCGTCGAGCGCTGACGCTGCTGCGCAGCGTGGGATTGGGCATTCGGGATTGGGGATTCGCAAAAGCAGAAGCGGACTCCTGGTTTTTACGAATCCCCAATTCCCAATCCCGAATCCCCAACCTGCAAGGACGCATGGATGTTTACTGATGGATCCCGCGAGCCGCCCAGCCTGTACCTGCCTCCGGCCAATGGCGATGTGTGGCGCGAAGGCGATGTGCTGGTGTGCACGCCGGGCGCCGATCTGCCGCCGCGTTGCGTCAAGTGCAATGCGCCGGCGGACATCTCGCCGCGCCGCTACATCTTCCATTGGCATCACCCGGCGATCTATCTGGCCCTATTGATGGGGGTGCTGCCGTATCTGATCCTGGCCATCGTGCTGCGCAAGCGCAGTGCGCACGTGCTGAGCCTGTGCGCGTGGCATGAGCGCCGCCGCGTGCAGTGTGTCGCCATCGCGATGGCGTCAATCGTGCCGTTGTTGGTCGGGGTGCTGTGGATCGGTGGCGCGACCGGCTGGCTGACCGGTGCCGGTGTGATGGCGGTGATGCTGTTGATCGGCAGGCGCGGTTCGCGCGTGCTGTCGGCGCAATCGGTCGATCACGAGCAGGCACGTTATTTCGGTGCCTGTGATGCGTTTTTGCGCGCATTGCCAGCGCCGCCCCGGGAATCGCGCGATTGGTGATCTGCGCCGCTATGTTTGCAGATAGCTTTGTAACGTCCATGCGTTGCCATCTCCGCGGACGTGAGGACGGGCCGGCAAACGTTGCCGACGGCGCTTCTGCCCTGATCTAGAAAACCAAAAGCCCCGGACATGCCGGGGCTGATGGTGAGTCCACGCATCGCCGCAACGGCGATCAGACCTCAGATCAAAGCACGCGATCGTCCGGTGCGAGCGGATCGGCCGGCGGCGTTGCATACGCCGATACGATCGGCCCGCGCAGCGATTGCTGCGGCAAGCCCTCGTGCACCGGCTCGCCGCGTGCGGCGCGCAGGGCGTTGGCGTAGCAATGCTGTGCAGACAGCAGGTCGCCCGCGGCGGCAAAGCCGTGGCCGAGTTCTTCCCAGGCCTCGCTGCCCGCGCCATTGGCCACCGCGCGATGCAGGAACTCTTCGGCCTGCGACCACTGCTGCTGGTGACGGGCCAGGCGCGCCAGGGTCAGCAACAGGCCCGGGCTGTCCGGGTACTGGGCCAGCCAACGCTGCGCACTGGCGCGGCGCGAATCGTATTTTTCCAACGCCAGCACGCCATACAGGCGCACCAGCGATTCGTCCCACTGCGTGTCCAGCGCCTGCTCCAGGCTGTGCACTGCCGCGTCGTCCCAATGCAGCGCCGCGGCGCGCTGTGCATAGGCGCCTACCACCGCAGGATAGGTACGCAGCGGTTTGGGCAGCGCTTCCCAGCGTTCGGCCAGGGCATTGGCATCGCCGGCCTGCAACAGCGTCTGCTCGGCCAGCGTCGCTTCCAGGGCGCTGTAGGCCTCCGGTGCCAGTACCGCCTGCTGACGCAATGCGCCCAGCTGGCCGTAAGCCTCGTCGGCGCGGCCGATCTGCGCCAGGGCGTGCGTGCGCAGCAGCAGGCCGCGCGCCGGCAGCGGCTGGGCGTTGGCATGATCGAGCGCATTGATGGCCTCGACCGGGCGTTGCCGCGCCAGATGCCGCTCGCCCTGCAGCAACGCATGCGCGGTGGGGTCGCGCTCTGCCAATTGCTGGGCCAGCGCGTTCGCCGCCACTTCGTCGCCGCGTGCATCGGCGACCCGCACTGCGCTGGCCAGGGCGATGCCGCTGACCTCCGCATCCTCGCTGGCGTTGACCAACAGGCGCTCGGCACGCTGCCACTGGCCGTGATCGGCTGCGCGCAGGCCTTCGATCAGGCGGGCGCGGCCCTTCCTGCGACGGTACTTGCCCCAGACCCGGAACGGCAGGCTGACCAGCGTCCACACCAGCCACAGCACCAGCAGCGCGATGACCAGGATCAGCAGCGCCTGCGGCATGGCGGCGCGGTAGTCGTTGCCGCCGACGCTGACCACCACATTGCCCAGGTCGTAACTGGTCTGATGCGACAGCCATTGCGCACCGAGCACGCCCAGCGCCACGGCAACCAACAGGATCAAGACGGTACGCAACACTTTCATTGGGTGGATCTCCCTTCACGCATGGCCTGCAGTTGCAGCAGGGTGGTGCCCAGTTCCGGCAGGCGCGGACGCAGTGGCGCTTGTTGCAGCGTGCGCAGGCGGGTACGTGCCTGGCGACGTTGTGGCGAATCCGGCCATAGCCGGGTGGTCCAGGTGTCCACCCGGCGCAGCGATTGCGCAAAGCCGGCGGCATCGCCGCGCTCGGCCGCAGCGCGGGCCAGGCTGACTTCGATCTGCAAGGCGTCGCGCGCGGCGTGGCGATCGCCGCCGGTCAGCAGCGCATCGCCACGGCTGGGACGGATGTCCACCAGCGGTGTGAGTGCTTTCTGCCACCACGGCTGCGCTGCTTCGCTCTCTTGAGCGGTCTGTTCGGGCAGGCGCAGCAGGTCGCCGGCCAACTGGTCCAGGGTGTTGCCGGCCTGCGCCTGCGGACCGGCGCCCAGGCGATCCAGCGCGTCGCGTTCCTGTACCAGCGCCTGGCGGAGGTTGAGATAGCCGGGATCGTCGATGCCATTGAGTGCGGCATTGGCCAGTGCGTAGGCGCGGCGCGCACCGTCGGCGTCGCCGGCGATGCTCAGCCGCTGCTGGCCCAGCCGCAGCAGCAGTTCCACTTCATCCAGCCGCAGCGCCTGTGCACCGTGGCGGTTGGGATCGGCAAGCTTTTGCACGGTTTCTTCGAGCAAGGCGCTGCGTTGGCTCAGGCCGAGCATCTCGTCGCGCAGCACGCGGTTGGTGGCTGCCGCATCCGCCAGGCGTTCGTTGGCCAGGCGTTGGTCGCGGCGCAAGGTCTCCAGCATCTGCTGCGTGCCATCCCAGCGCTGCTGCTGCGCTTCGGCGGCCTGCAGTTGCGCACTTTGATAGCCCTGCCATGCGCGCCAACCGAAGAACAGCGCCACGCCCACGGCGGCCAGCGCGACGACGAGCAGCAGCCATGCCAAGGGAAAGCGTCGCGTGGAAGCGGGCATTTCGGTCATTCGTCCATCCTCGCGCGGTCACGACGGGTGCAGGTGCCGCAGTCATCTGCCACAGCATGGCGTGCAGCGGCAGACAGCCGCAAGCCGTGCTTGAGTTCGAAGTTCAGCAAGATCGCGATGGTGTCACGATCGCGGCGGCGGCAGCGGCCAATTGCTCGGGCAAGGGACCTGCGGCGCGCAGCACCTGCTGGAAGCCGGCGGCGTGTGCGGCTTGCAGCATGCGCTCGCTGGAGGCCACCAGCGGGCGTTGCCGTAAGGCGTCGATCAGCGGTCCAGGCAGTTGCTGCAGCACCAGCGTCAGCGCTTCGGCGCTGCTCAGCGCCAGCACGCTAGCGGGCAGCGCGTCCGCCAGGGCACGCACTGCCGATGCGCGCAGGCGCAACGGCACGCGCTGATAGACATCGGCGCGCAGGATGCGGGCGCCCCGCTGCTCCAGCGACGGCGCCAGCATGCCGCGCCCGCCCGGGGCGGTGACCAGCCCGACGGCCTGCAGCGGTTGCCGGAACAGCGGCAATGCGAGCAGGCCCTCGCTGTCCATGCGCGCCGGGCGTATCACCGTGTCGATGCCGCAGGCCTGCAGCGCGCGCGCAGTGCCGTCTCCCACGCTCACCCACTGCGCCTGCGCCGGCCGCTGCAGCGGCGCCAGACGATGCGCCGCGTGCACTGCGGCCGGGCTGGTGAACACCGCGATCGGCGCGTGCAAGGCCTGCCGCAATGCAGCCCGTGCCTGCGGGGTGTCGTTGGTCTGCAGCCGCCACGGCGACAGCGCCAGCAGCCGTCCGCCGTGCCGCGCGGCGGCCCGCCGCAGTGGCGCGTGTTCACCGCTGGGCCGCAGCGAAATCAGGGTCCAGGCGTCGGCAGCTGGGGCGGGAGGTGTCATCCAGTGATTATGCGAGAGCCGTGCGTTATCGGGGGCGGGTGTCGCGCGCTGCGCTGGCGCTGGCGGCGATTCGATCCTCGCGCGCTGTCTGGCCTTTGCGTGCCTGCTCGACGCCATGCCTGCGTTTCTGCGGCCAGAACCTCGTCTCCGGGTCTGTGCCGATGACCGCTACCGCCCACGATCCGCCACGACGATCGAGCTGGAGTGGCGCCGTGATCAAGTCCTACCTCATCAACATGCAGCGCAGCGGCGAGCGCCTGCAGGCGATGTCGACGCGGTTCCAGGCACTGGGCCTGCCGTTCGAGCGGATTCCCGCAGTCGATGGCGCCACCCTGACGCCTGCGCAGATTGCCGACTTCGCACGCGAGCGGCCGCTGGAAGGCTCCGGGGATGCCTTCAGCACCGGCCCGCGCAAGTGGACCGCCTCCAACATCGGGTGCTTTCTGAGCCATCAGGCCGCGTGGCGCATCGCAGCCCACTCCGACGACGCCTACACCGCCATCTTCGAAGACGACATGCATCTCTCCGACGCGCTGCCGGCGCTGCTGCGCAGCAGCGAGTGGCTGCCGGGCGGCAACAGCATCGTGCGGCTGGAACCGTCCTACAACCGCATCAAGCTCGATGCCAAGGTTGCCGAAGTCGGTGGCCGGCAGCTGCGCCTGGTGCGTCCCTCGACCCACCAACACTGCTGGCCGGTCTGCGCCGGTGCGCTGATCCTCAGCCGCGATGCGGCGCGCCTGCTGCTCGCGGCCGACGCGCGCTGGCACACCATGGCCGACATTTTCCTGTTCGGCTGGAACGAATCGCCGGTCGCACAGCAACTGTCCACCTATCAGCTGGCGCCGGCGGCCTGCATCCAGGACAAGTTCTTCCACGCCGCCCCGGAGCAGATCGTGTTCACCAGCACCATCGATGCGCCGTTGACGCACGCGCAACGGCAGCGCAGCGCGCATTGGAAGGCCAAGGCCACCGCGTTGCTGCGGTTGGCGCAGGGCTATCGCAAGGTCGTGTTCGCGCCCTGAGCCGGGCAAGACCCAGGCATGCGGCGACGCGATGCCGTACGCGTTCACCATGCGGTACCGCATGTCATTCCAGTGCACAAGACGCTCGCGGAACATTGCGGCATGATGCCGCCCTTCGCCGTCTTCCAGCCTTCGCCGATGACTCCTTCGTGCACGCTCGCATCCGCCCTGCAGTCGCTGCAGCAACAGTTCGTCGCCATGCCGCCGGTCCTGTCGATGGGCATTGCCGTCGACGGCTTGCATGACGGCGCCTTGCGCTTGCGTGCGCCGCTGCAGGCCAACGTCAACGACAAGGCCAACGCGTTCGGCGGCAGCCTGGCTTCGTTGATGACGCTGGCCAGCTGGGGCTGGCTGACGCTGCAACTGCAACTGGCCGGGCACAGCGCCGATGTCTACGTGGCCGACAGCCAGCTGCGCTACGTCGCCCCGGTCTATGAAGACCTGGTGGCCAATGCCGAGCCGTCCGAACTCGGCAGCTGGGAGGCGTTCCTGGCGACCTTCCGGCAGCGCGGCAAGGCGCGCATCGGCATGCGTGCGCAGATCGCGCTGGGATCCGGTGCGGCGGCGGCCACCCTGAGCGGGCGCTTCGTGGCGTTTCCAAAACGGTAGGATGCGCGCTGGACTTGGGGGAATGCGCATGCGTGCAGTGATCGGGGCAATGCTGTTGCTCGGGCTGGCGATGGTCAGCGGGGTGGCGTCTGCCGGCAGCCGTGCCCAGGCACGCGCGCTGGAAACCACCCAGGCCGCCTACACCGCTGCGGTGCGCTGGAGCGATTTCGATGCCGCGCAGGGCTTTGTCGAGCCGACCTACGCCCAGGCGCATCCGCTCAGCGATCTGGAACGCTCGCGCTACGAACAGGTGCAGATCTCCGGCTACCGCGAGCTGCGGGTGGGCGAAGATGGCAACGGCGACCTGCGCCGCGAGGTCGAGCTGCGGGTGATCAACCGCAATACCCAGGCCGAGCGGCTGGTGCGCAGCATCGAGCTGTGGCGCTGGGATGCCGAGCGCAAACGCTGGTGGCTGGCCAGCGGCCTGCCCGATCTGTGGCAAGGCCAGTAGCCCGTGCCACCAGTGCCTGGCCGTCGCGCGCGCCAGCTGTGCGACAATTCCCGCCCGCTTGACTGACCCTGACCCCGTGAATTTCGAAGAGCTGCAGGCCTTTGTCGGCCGCAACCCCATGTTGTCACTGGCCCTGGTGGGCCTGACCATCGCCCTGATCGTCACCGAGGTCGCGCGCCTGTTCCGTGGGTATCGCGCACTCAAGCCGGCCGAGCTGACCCGTTTGATCAACAGCGAGAACGCGCTGGTGATCGACCTGTCGCCGACCGCCGATTTCGAAAAAGGCCATATCGCCGGCAGCCGCAACGTGGCGCTGGCCAAGTTCGACCCGGCCGGCAAGCTCCTCGCCAACGCCAAGTCCTCGCCCGTGGTGGTGGTGTGCCGCAATGGCAATGCCTCCGCGGGCGCGGCCAAGACGCTGAAGAAAGCCGGTTTCGAGCAGGTCTACTGGCTCGATGGCGGCGTGGCCGCCTGGCAGATGGCCGAGCTGCCGCTGGTCAAGGGCCGCGCCTGACCGCACCTTGTGAGGCGCCGGGCAAGTCCCCATTGCTGGCGTGAGAGACTCGCACTTTCACGTCTGCATCATTCAACGCTGCATCCACCGAACCGTTTCTGGAGTTAGGAATGTCCGACGAAATCATCAACGGCGCGGTTGCGCCGGCCGACGCCGCTGCTGGCCCCGCTTTCACCATCGAGAAGATTTACGTCAAGGACGTTTCCTTCGAATCGCCGAACGCGCCGTCCGTCTTCAATGACGCCAACCAGCCCGAGCTGCAGCTGAACCTCAACCAGAAGGTGCAGCGCCTCAACGACAACGCCTTCGAAGTGGTGCTGGCCGTGACCCTGACCTGCACCGCCGGTGGCAAGACCGCCTACGTGGCCGAAGTGCAGCAGGCCGGCGTGTTCGGCCTGGTCGGCCTGGAGCCGCAGGCGATCGACGTGCTGCTCGGCACCCAGTGCCCGAACATCCTGTTCCCGTACGTGCGCACCCTGGTCAGCGACCTGATCCAGGCCGGCGGCTTCCCGCCGTTCTACCTGCAGCCGATCAACTTCGAAGCGCTGTATGCAGAAACCCTGCGTCAGCGTTCGCAGGGCGAAGGCACCTCGCTGGCCGATTCCGAGCCGGCTGGCAACGCCTAAGCCTTGCGTGCGCCGATGAGCGATTCGACGCAGAAGATCGCCGTTCTCGGCGCCGGCTCCTGGGGCACGGCCCTGGCCGCGCTGCTCGCCAGGCACGGTCACCCGACCGTGCTCTGGGGACGCGATGCGGCGATGGTGGATACCATCGACCGCACCCACGAAAACGCGCGTTATCTGCCGGGGATTGCACTGCCCGAGAGCCTGCGCGCGACCACCGACCTGCAACTGGCCATTGCCGATGCCGGCTGGATCCTGGTCGTGGTGCCCTCGCACGCATTCACCGAGACGATCCGGTTGATCGCCCCGTTGCGTCCGGCCGGTGCCGGCGTTGCGTGGGCGACCAAGGGCTTCGAGCCCGGTTCCGGGCGGTTCCTGCACGAAGTGGCGCGCGACATCCTCGGTCCCGGCGTTCCGCTGGCCGTGGTGACCGGGCCGTCCTTCGCCAAGGAAGTCACGCTCGGCCTGCCGACCGCCATCACCGTGCACGGCGACGATGCGGCGTTTGCGCAGGTCGTGGCCGATGCCATGCATGGCCCCACCTTCCGCGCCTACACCGGCGATGACATGGTGGGCGCCGAGCTCGGTGGTGCGATGAAGAACGTGCTGGCGGTGGCCACCGGCGTGGCCGATGGCATGCAGCTCGGCCTCAACGCCCGTGCCGGCCTGATCACGCGCGGCTTGAATGAGATGCTGCGCCTGGCGGCGGCGATCGGTGCGCGGCCGGAGACATTGATGGGCCTGGCGGGTCTGGGCGATCTGGTGCTCACCTGCACCGGCGACCTGTCGCGCAACCGACGGCTGGGGCTGGCCCTGGGACGCGGACAGAGCCTGAACGATGCGATCCGCGAGATCGGCCAGGTGGTGGAATCGGTGCAGACCGCCGATGAAGTCATGCGTCAGGCCGAGCATCACGGCATCGAGCTGCCGATCTCCAACGCCGTGCGTGCGGTATTGCATGGCGAGATCACCCCGGAAGCAGGCTTGAAGGAATTGCTGGCACGCGAGCGCAAGCCCGAGTACCCGCAGACCTTGTTCACCTGATCGCGGCATCGCGCGTTGACGCGCTGCGCAGAAACAACAAAAAGCCCGGCATTGCCGGGCTTTTTGTTGGTGCCGATCGCAAAGGTTGGCGGCAAGCCGTAGCCGCTTGAGCGCGCTGGATCGTGCTTCTACAGCAGCCGCATTGCGCACATGCCGCTATAGCGCGATGTGCGCAGCGCCAGCCGATCGCCCAAAAGAAAGAAGCCCGGTCGGGGGACCGGGCTTCCAATGCAACGCGGGAGAGAGAGTCGCGTTGCAGTCAAACGTGCGGCTTACCAGCTGAAGCGCGGGCCGACCGACCATTCCTTGTTGCCGTCGCCATCCATACGGATGTCGCCGTTGATGCCCCAGTTCTGGTTCAACTTGACCTGGGCGCCGAGGCGGCCGTAGAAGTTGTCGCCGATGTCGATGCCGCGCTTCTTGGAGAAGTCTTCGTAGCCAGCCAGGGCGTAGACTTCGAAGTGCTCGCCGAAGGCGTTACGCAGGCCGGCTTCAACGCTGTAACCGTCGAAGCTGATGTTCGGGGTGTCCAGGTCCAGCTTGCGGTAGGCAACGCGAGCAACGAAGTCGGTGCTGGTGGCGATTTCCTGGTTGTAACCCACGCCGACGCCCCACTGCTGGAAGTCGGAGTTGGAGCTTTCGAACACGTTGTCGTTGTCGTCAGCGTTCTGCTTGCTGTAATCGCCGAACACGTGGAAGTTCGGAGCGACGGCGTAGGACGCCTTCACGCCCCAACCATCAGCGTCGCGGCCTTCGGTCGGGGTGCGCACGTAGTCGCCTTCGACGAAGTTGTAGGAGAGGTTTTCAGCAGCGGAGGCCGCAAACGGCAGGGCTGCGAGAAGGCCGAGGGCCAGCAGGGAATTCTTCATGATCGATACCTGTACTTATGGTTTGGGCCGGCGCTGAGGCGGATGCCGTTCGCTGCCGAGATGTAAATTCTCCGTTATTCGATGGAACGCGACATGAATTTTGGACTGACTGGTCCATGAATCATCGCGCCCAGTTCAGCTCCGCTTCCTTGTTATCAAATTGCAATGCGCGTAGCGCACGCGCAAAGCGTGATGCATTGGCGGTTACATCGCGTCGATGTGATGCGCATGTATAGAAGCGGCTGTTTTTCAGTGATTTTTACTGCGTTTGGAGCGTGCAAGCACATTGCGCTGACACTGTGACTGGGAGCATGCCAGGCTTGTCGAACAAGCGTGGAGCTGCATCGTGGCGAAGAAAAAGACGTTGGCGCGGTTTCTGGCCGAGACGCTGCAGAGCGCGGGGGTGGAGCGGATCTGGGGGTTGACCGGCGACAGCCTCAACGGCCTGACCGATGCCTTGCGCGAGATGCAGACGATCGAATGGATGCACGTGCGCCACGAAGAGGTGGCCGCGTTCGCTGCCGGCGCCGAGGCGGCGGTGACCGGCAAGCTGGCGGTGTGCGCGGGTAGCTGCGGGCCGGGCAACCTGCACTTGATCAACGGGCTGTTCGATTGCCATCGCAGCCGCCAGCCGGTGCTGGCGATCGCCGCGCATATTCCCTCGTCCGAGATCGGGCTGAACTATTTTCAGGAGACGCATCCGCAGGAACTGTTCCGCGAGTGCAGTCACTTTGTGGAATTGGTGACCAATCCGGCGCAGCTGCCGGAAGTGCTGCACCGGGCGATGCGTGCGGCCATCCTGCAGCAAGGCGTAGCGGTGGTGGTGATCCCCGGCGATATCGCACTGCTGGAAGTGGACAAGCACATTCCCACGGCCTGGCCGCAACTGCGCCAACCGCGCGTACTGCCGGCTCCCGAAGATGTGCAGCAACTGGCCACGCTGCTGCAGCAGAGCGAAGCGATCACGCTGTTGTGCGGCAGCGGCTGCGCGGGCGCACACGATGCGGTGGTGGCATTGGCCGACACCCTGGGCGCGCCGATCGTGCATGCCTTGCGCGGCAAGGAACACGTGGAGTGGGAGAACCCGTTCGATGTCGGCATGACCGGCCTGATCGGTTTCAGCTCCGGCTACCACGCAATGCTCAACTGCGACACCTTGATCATGCTGGGCACGGATTTCCCGTATCGGCAGTTCTACCCGAAGGACGCGACCATCGTGCAGGTGGACCGCGACCCGAGCGCGCTGGGGCGGCGTACGCCGTTGCAGCTGGGCATCGCAGCGGATGTGGGCGAAACCATCGCCGCCTTGCTGCCGCAGCTGCAGCGACGCGAGAAACGCGACTTCCTGGACAAGGCGCTGGCGCACTATCGCAAGGCGCGCGAGGGGCTGGACGATCTGGCGGTGCCGGCCGATCCAGGCGAGCCGCTGCATCCGCAATTCGTGGCGCGCATGATCAGCCAGATCGCCGACCAGGATGCGGTATTCACCTGCGATGTCGGCACGCCAACGGTGTGGGCCGCGCGCTATCTGCGCATGAACGGACAACGCCGCTTGCTCGGTTCGTTCAACCACGGTTCGATGGCCAATGCGATGCCGCAGGCGTTGGGTGCGCAGTCGGCGTATCCGGGCCGTCAGGTAGTTGCGCTGTCAGGTGATGGTGGTTTTGCGATGCTGATGGGCGATTTCATCTCGCTGGCGCAGCTGCGCCTGCCGGTGAAGATCGTGGTGTTCAACAATGCCTCGCTGGGATTCGTGGCGATGGAGATGAAGGCCGCCGGCTATCTGGACACCGGCACCGAGTTGCGCAATCCGGACTTCGCAGCGATGAGCAATGCGATGGGCATCCTGGGCATCCGGGTCGATGAGTCCGCGCAACTGGAGCGGGCGTTGCGGCAGGCCTTCGCGCACTCTGGTCCGGCGCTGGTGGATGTGCGCATCGCCACGCAGGAACTGGCGGTGCCGCCGGCAATCAAGCTGGAACAGGCCAAGGGCATGGGCCTGTATCTGCTCAAGGCAGTGATGAGCGGGCGTGGCGACGAGGTGATCGATCTGGTCAAGACCAACATGCGCTGACACAGTTACCGCGTTCTGAAACCGCACGTCTTTACCGGACCCTCGCATGCCTCGTTCGTTGTTACGCCAGTTGCTGCTGATTTGGGTGGTGATCCTGGCTGCCTGCGTGGGCGTGGCCACGATGTTGTATGGCCTGTACCGACAGACCGAAGGCGTGCGACTGGACGATGCGCGCCAGCAATTGACCGCGCAATGCGCACGCATCGTGCAGCGCTACGCCGGCGCGAGCGAGGCGGCGCGCAGCGGCGACAACGGCGCCGGGCTGGCCGCGGTGGTGGTGCAACTGGTGCTGGCCGATGCGCCCGGGGTGGAGGGCGGGGTGTGGAACCTCGACAAGGGATTCGTTGCCTACGCCTATCCCACCTACGACGGCAGCGATCACAAGACCGATATCCCGGCCGCCGAGTGGACCACGATCGTCAGTACCGCGCGGCAGAGTGCGGTGGGCAACAAGGCCGTGGATTTTCGTCGCGACGGCAGCCGCGAAGTGGTGTTGATCAGCGCCTGCCCATTGGCCGCGGGAACCGCCGCTTGGACCATGTCGCGGGTGCCGGCCAGCACCTCCGATGCCTGGCGGCCACTGGCGATCGGCATGCTGCTGATCTTCGCCATGGTGGCAATGTCGGCGATTGCCCTGGGCGTGGTGGTGCGGCGCTGGAGTCAGCGCCTGCAGCGCATCCAGCAGGCGCTAGCCGCCGATACCGAACTTCCGCAGATTCCGGTCACCGGCGCACCTGAGCTGGACCGGCTGGGCGCTGCGGTCAGCGATTACGCACAGCGCAATGCGCAGGCCTTGGCGCAGACGCGGCGGCTGGCCGACGAGCTGGCACGGCACGAGCGGCTGGCCGCACTCGGGCGCCTGACCGCCACGGTGGCGCATGAGATTCGCAACCCCATCGCCACGATGCGCCTGGCCGTGGAGAACGAAATCGCCACGCGCCAGGGCACGCCGGACGATGCCGCGCACGCTGAGCTGATGCTGGGGCAGATCCGTCGCCTGGATGGGGTGGTCGAAAGTCTGCTCGGCATGGTGCAGCCGATCCGGCTGCAGCTGGAGACGGTGGTGGTGCAGGACTGGCTGGCGAGCTTGCTCGATCCTGCCGTGCTGCCGCCGGGCGCGCCGGCGCCACAGCTGCGCGTCCCGGACGCGCCGCTGCAGTGGATGCTCGATCCGCAGCAGCTCGGCCGTGCCGTACACAATCTGCTGCGCAACGCGCTCCAGCACGCCGATGCAGGCAGCGCGGTGACACTGGAGGCCAGCGCCAGCGATGGGTTGCTGCAACTACGGGTGAGCAATCGTGGCGCGGCCATCGCCGATGCCATCGCTTCGCAATTGTTCGAGCCGTTCGTCAGCGGTCGCGCCGACGGCAATGGCCTGGGGCTTGCGCTGGTGCGCGAGATCGCCCGTGCACATGGCGGGCAGGTGCGTTATGCACACGCCGACGGTATGACCCATTTCATTCTGGAGCTGCCATGGCGCGCATCCTGATCATCGACGACGATGCGGCGTTTCTGGCCACCTTGCAGGCAACGCTGCGCTCGCTCGGCCATACGGTGATCGCGGTCGACAACGGCGCCGATGGTTTGCTGCGCCTGAACGAGGGCGGCATCGAGCTGGCGTTCGTGGACTTCCGCATGCCCGGCATGGACGGAATCCAGGTGCTGCGTGCGCGTGCGGACGATCCCCGCGCGCGCCAGGTGCCGCTGGTGATGCTCACCGCGTACGCCTCCAGCGGCAACACCATCGAAGCGATGACGCTGGGTGCGTTCGATCACCTGGTCAAGCCGGTGGGGCGTGCGGATATCGTCGAGGTGGTGGAGCGTGCATTGGCAAGTCGCGCCGATGCCGATGCCGATGCCGATGCCGCAGCGAGCGGACCACCCGACGACGACGACGGCCTGGTCGGCCACAGTCCGGCGATGCGTACCGTGCATAAACGCATCGGGCTGGCGGCAGCTTCCGATCTGCCGGTGTTGATCACCGGCGAAACCGGTACCGGCAAGGAGCTGGTCGCGCGCGCCCTGCATCGCGCCAGCGCACGCGCAGATGCGGCGTTCGTGGCAGTCAATTGTGCGGCGATCCCGTTGGAGTTGATGGAAAGCGAATTGTTCGGCCATCGCAAGGGCGCCTTTTCCGGGGCGACCAGCGACCGCATCGGCCTGATTCGCGAAGCCGATGGCGGCACGTTGTTCCTGGACGAGATCGGCGACATGCCGCTGCCGATGCAGGCCAAGTTGTTGCGCTTCCTGCAGGAAGGCGAAGTGACGCCGCTGGGCGGGCGCGGCGCGCAGAAGGTGGATGTGCGCGTGCTGGCGGCCACGCATCGCGATCTGGCGGCGTGGGTGGCGGCAGGACAGTTCCGCAGCGATCTGCGCTATCGCCTCAATGTGGTGCCGATCGAACTGCCGCCGCTGCGCGAACGCGGGCAGGACATCGTGCTGCTTGCGCAGTATTTCCTGCGCAGCGGCGAAGGCGCGGCGCGTGCGTTGTCGGCGGACGCGCAAGCGCGGCTGCTGGCCTACCCGTGGCCCGGTAACGTGCGCGAGCTGCGTAACGTCATGCAACGCAGCCAGCTGCTGGTGCGCGGCCACGGCATCGTTGCCGCGGATCTGGACGACGCGCTCGAGTACGATGCCGAGCAGCACACGACGACAGCGCCACCGGAAGGCACCTTGCCCGAGGCGGTGGCGCGGCTGGAAAGGCAGATGATCCAGGACGCCTTGGCGCACAGTGGCGGCAACCGCGCCGAAGCCGCGCGCCGGCTCGGCATTCATCGCCAGCTGCTGTACCGCAAGCTCGATGAGTACGGCCTGCAGTAGGCGCAGCGATCACCGGACGCGATGGTTGCAGGCTGCCGCCTCGGTCACGACGCAATACGCGCACAGCAGCACGTGCACCTGTTGTCATGCGCACCTGTTGGTTGCATGTCGCCGCTGCCACTCGCAGCATTGGCTACGGCCTTGCACCAGCAACCGGCGCAGCCGGAAAGCGCAGCACCACGCGTTCGAAATCCAGCCCGGACATCGGCACGCGCACCCCGCCGACGAGCGTGCCCGGCACATTCTTGTCTTGCAGGGTCGGACGCACAACCGAGCTGCAAAGTGTCTGCAAAGCGGACAGTGGTGGATGAAACGCAGACGACTGTCCGCGCGCGTGCAGACAAAAAACCCTTATAAAACAACGGACTCGCCGTTGGCACGATTGCTGCTTTATCTCCAGGGCGAGCGGCGCTCCTGCCGCGTTGGAGACATCACATGATTCGTCAGACCGCACTTGCTTTCGCACTGGCCTGCAGCGTGGCGACCGCTGCCGCGCAGGCTCCCACACCGCCGGCAGCACCGATGGCGCCGCGCGCGCCGGTCGGCACGCCACCGCCGGCTCCGCCGGTGCCGCCCGCACCGCCTGCGCCGTTGGCCGCCACCCCGGTGCGCATCACCGGCACGGTCGAGCGCTTCATGCTCAATCCCAATGGCGAGGTCGACGGCCTGTGGTTGCGCGATGGCACCCAGGTGGCGTTTGCACCGCATCTGTCCGCACAGTTGCAGGCTGCGGTGCGCCGGGGCGATACGGTGAGCGTGCAGGGCTATCGCCTGGGCAGCCTGCCGGTGCTGCGCGCCAGCAGCATCCGCTCCAATCGTGGTGGGCGCGAAGTGGTCGACCAGCCGCCGGCGGGCGCCATGCCGCCGGCGCCGCCAGCGCCTGCTGCGTTGACGCCGTTGCAGGCGGAAGGACGCATCGAGCGCTTGGTCTACGGCCCGGGTGGCGAGACCAATGGCGCGTTGCTGAGCGATGGCACGCTGGTGCGGATGCCGCCGCATCTGGCGCTGCAGTTCGGCGATCTGTTGCGGGCCGGCGCGCCATTGAGCGTGAGCGGCTTCGGGGTTGCCACCGCCAACGGCCGCGCCATCGAAGCCACCCAACTGGGCCGCGATCGCGCCTCGCAGCGTGCGCTGTTCAGCCCGCCGCGCCCGGACGGCCCGGTGCCGCCCGCACCACCTGCCCCGCCTGTCCCGCCGGCCGCACCGCCAGCGCCGGCTCCGGCGCCGCGTTGATCCAGGGCGCCGCCGTCCGCGCGGCGGCGCTTACCCGTCGCGTTCCCCTCTACGCGCCTGTTCACCACGCCGCGTGCGTGGCGACGGACGCGGCTTGCCGGCATCGGCCGGTTCTCACTTCTCTGGAGTTTTTCATGCATTGGGTCGACCCTGATTTCCTTCCCGAAACCCGCGGCACGCTGGCGCGCTTTCTGCTCAATCCCAAGGCCGATATCGACGGCCTGCTGCTGACCGACGGCACCGAGGTGCACACGCCGCCGCACCTGTCCGCCGCCTTGCTCAAGGCACTCAAGCCCGGCAGCGCCTTGAGCGTGCGTGGCCTCAAGCCGCGCGATGTGGACATGCTGGTGGCCCTGGCGATCGATCCGGAGGGCGGCAAGCGTATCGTCGATGAGGGCCCGCACGGGCCGCATGCCAAGCCCAAGCCCAAACCGCCCGCCGGCAAGCCGCCCAAGCCGCAGCTCACCCAGCACAGCGGCACCATCGCGCGCCTGCTGCACGGCCCGCACGGGCAGGTGCATGGCGTGTTGCTGGACGACGAGGTCACGGTGCGGTTCCCACCGCATGCCGGAGAGGACTTCGCCAAGCAGCTGGTGGTCGGCAAGACGCTGGTGGCCGAAGGCGATACCAGGACGACCCCGCACGGGGTGCTGGTCCACGCGCATGCCTTGGGCGCCAAGGCCGCGTCGCTGAAGCAGATCGAGCATCCGCATGGTCCGGGTGCGCATAAGCCGAAGCCGAAGTCGAAGCCGAAGCCGAAGCACTAGCAGCCTGCAATGCGACTGCCGTGCTGGCGCCGTGCGACTGCAATTGGGTCGCACATGCAGGCCGGCGCGCGCAGTCGCCTTTCATCGTTTCGTGGAGAGCGCCGATGCGCATGAGCACACCGCGTCCCCGTGGCAGCCGCGCACTGGAGGCGCTGCATTTCAGCGTGGCCGATGTGCAGGACGGGCTGGGGCCATTTCTCAGCGTGTTCCTGCAATCCAGGGGCTGGTCGGTGGCGGCGATCGGCACGGTGATGAGCGTGGGCGGCATCGCCGGCATGCTCGCCACCACCCCGGCCGGTGCACTGGTCGATAGCACCCGGCGCAAGCGCGCCGTGGTGGTGGTCGGTTGCCTGGCGATCCTGTTGGCCACGGCGCTGATCTGGCTGCATCCGACCTCCTCCGGTGTGGTCACCGCGCAGATCGTCTCGGCGTTGGCGGCAGCCGGCATCGGCCCGGCACTCACCGGCATCACCTTGGGGCTGGTGCACGCGCGCGGATTCGATCATCAACTGGCGCGCAATCAGGTCGCCAACCACGCCGGCAACATGCTGGCCGCGGTGCTGGCCGGCTGGCTGGGCTGGCGCTACGGGTTTGCGGCGGTGTTCGTGCTCACCGCCGCGTTCGGTGTGCTGGCGATCGCGGCGGTGCTGCTGATTCCGTCTGCGGCCATCGACCATCGTGCCGCGCGCGGCCTGGGCCACGCCGACGGCGCGGACACCCTCAGCGGCTGGCGGGTGTTGCTGACCTGCCGGCCACTGGCCTTGCTGGCCATCACCCTGGGGCTGTTCCACCTGGGCAATGCGGCGATGCTGCCGCTCTACGGCATGGCCATCGTGGCCGCGCATGCGGGCGATGCGAGTGCGCTGACGGCGACCACCATCGTGGTCGCGCAGGCCACGATGGTGGTGGTGGCGTTGCTGGCGATGCGCTGGATCCGCGTGCACGGGCATTGGTGGGTGCTGCTGGTGGCCTTCATGGCTTTGCCGCTGCGTGCATTGGTGGCAGCGTCGCTGATCCATGGCTGGGGCGTGTTTCCGGTGCAGATCCTCGACGGACTCGGCGCCGGCCTGCAGGCCGTGGTGGTGCCGGCACTGGTGGCGCGATTGCTGCAGGGCACCGGGCGCGTCAATGTCGGCCAGGGCGCGGTGATGACGGTGCAAGGTGTGGGCGCGGCGCTGAGCCCGGCCTTGGGCGGCTGGCTGGCGCACGCCTTCGGCTATCGCATCGCGTTTCTGGCGCTGGGCGCCATCGCCTTGCTGGCGGTGGCGCTCTGGGCAGGCTGCCGCGGCATGTTGCAGGCAGCGACCGATGCCCAGGTGATGCAGTGAGGTCATGGCAGCGGCGCGGAGCAGCACGCAAACGGCAACGCCCGCGACTGACGTACGCGCGGAGCACGCGTTGAGTGACAGACCGGTACGGGAACCATGCTGCGGGCCGGGATCGGGGCGGACGGTGCCGCAGTCAGCCAGCCGTCTGCATCGCCACGGTTATCGGCCGCCGCTGAAGTCCCACTGACGCCACGCTTCGAACACCATCACCGCAACGGTGTTGGACAGATTGAGGCTGCGGTTGTCCGGGCGCATCGGCAGGCGCAGCCGGTGCTGTGGCGGGATCGACTCCAGCACGTCGGCGGGCAAGCCGCGTGTCTCCGGGCCAAACAGGAAAGCATCGCCATCGGCAAATTGCGGTGTGTCGTAACGCACGGTGCTGCGCGTACTCAGTGCAAACACGCGCTTGGGCGCGATCGCGGCCAGGGCGGTGGGCAGGTCGGCATGCACCTGCAGGCTTGCGTATTCGTGATAGTCCAGGCCGGCGCGTTTGAGCTGCTTGTCGCTGAGGTCGAAGCCGAGCGGCTCGATCAGGTGCAGGCGCGCGCCGGTGTTGGCGCACAGGCGAATCACATTGCCCGTATTGGGCGGAATTTCCGGCTGAAACAGGATGACATCGAGGACGGGGGCTGACATGCGCGCAGTGTAGCTGCGCGCGTGCTCAAAGGCTGATGGCGGCGTTGACCAGCGCTTCCAGTTCGACCGGCGACGGCTGCAGCTGCGGCACCGGCAGGTTGACGATGACCTGGCCCATCAGCGCGCCGATGGCGGCAGCAGCCTGGCCGGCGGTGCTCTGCGCGCTGGCAGCGGCGTTGCGGGTCACCAGGTCGGCGCGCTGGTCGGCGGACGGACGCACCTGCACCGCAGCGAGGGTGAGGATGCGCGGGCCGGCCTGCTCGGCGGCGAGGGCGGCCAGCTGCTCGGCCGACGGACGCACCTGCACGGCGGCCAGGGTAGGGATGTCGCTGTTGCGCTCCAGCGCCTGCTGGGCGATCTGGTCGGCAGACGGGCGGACCTGCACGGTGTCCAGCGTGGTCAGGCTGGCGGCCTGGGCGAAACCGGCCAGGGCGGTACCGGCAAACAGGGCGGCGGAGAGGGCGATGCGCAGGGTCTGGGTCTTCATGGCGAGGTCTCTTGGTGTGGGTGATCAGTGGTGTGGTAGTAATGTAGTACACCGTTTCGGTAAGTGCAATAACTTTCGCGGCGCAGTTTTATTTATTCAGCTGGCAGTCATTTTAATTGATCGAGGTCGCTTCCCGCTGCTTGCCCATGCCATGCAGCAAACCGCGTGCCAGTTGCAGTGGATTGTTTTTAAAGGGATTTGTGCGCCGCAGCGGTGTCCGCGTCCGGACACCCGGACGCGGTTGCGGGCGCCGGACACCGGCCGAAGCGAGAGAACACGACGATCTGCTTGGTGTTCAGCGCGCTGAATGCGTGGCATGCGGCGGCGCAGCGCACGCCGATCGCCGGCCGGCAACTGCGGCACAATCCGGCTTCGTCCTCAGGTGTCTAAGACTTATGCGCGTGCTGATGCTGTCTGTTCTGGTTGCCACCACTGCCACGGCCTGTACCTGGGTGCCGATCGAGCAAAGCGGCAAAGGCGTGCAGGTGCTGCCCGCAGGCCCTGTGCCAGCTGGCTGTCAGCAGCAGGGCGAGGTGGTGGTGTCGGTCAAGAGCAAGGTCGGCTTCTACAACCGCAACCCATTGCGGGTGCAGGAAGAACTGGAAACGCTGGCACGCAACGAGGCGCCGGGCGCCAATGCCAATACGGTCCAGGCGCAGGGTCAGCCGGCCGATGGCAGCCAGCGCTTCAACGCCTTCCGCTGTCCGCCGCGCTGAACCGTTGGGCTGGGGCGCGGCCGCTGCAATTGTAAAGATGCGGTAAAACCAGCCAGCGGCTAGACTAGCGCCCCCTCGCCTGACGCCATGGCGCTACTTCGATGCTCTTCCAGAATGTCTCCATCGCGGGACTGGCGCATATTGATGCGCCGCACACGCTGACTTCCAAGGAAATCAACGAGCGCCTGCAACCGACCTACGACCGCCTCGGGATCAGAACCGACGTGTTGGGCGACGTTGCCGGCATCCATGCACGGCGCTTGTGGGACCAGGATGTCCAGGCCTCGGACGCCGCCACCCAGGCCGCGCGCAAGGCACTGCTCGACGCCGGCATCGGCATCGAGAAGATTGGCCTGCTGGTCAACACCTCGGTGAGCCGCGACTACCTGGAGCCGTCCACCGCCTCCATCGTGTCCGGCAACCTCGGGGTCGGCGACCATTGCGTCACCTTTGACGTCGCCAACGCCTGCCTTGCCTTCATCAACGGCATGGACATCGCCGCCCGCATGCTTGAGCGCGGCGAGATCGACTATGCGCTGGTCGTCGATGGCGAAACCGCCAACCTGGTGTACGAAAAGACCCTCGAGCGCATGACCTCGCCCGACGTCACCGAAGAAGAGTTCCGCAATGAACTCGCTGCGCTGACCTTGGGCTGCGGTGCCGCAGCGATGGTGATGGCGCGCACCGAGCTGGTGCCCGACGCCCCGCGCTACAAGGGTGGCGTGACCCGCTCGGCCACCGAATGGAACAAGCTGTGCCGCGGCAACCTGGACCGCATGGTCACCGACACCCGCCTGCTGCTGATCGAAGGCATCAAGCTGGCACAGAAGACCTTCCTGGCCGCCAAGCAGGCGATGGGCTGGGCAGTGGACGAGCTGGACCAGTTCGTCATCCATCAGGTCAGCCGCCCGCATACCGCCTCGTTCGTGAAGTCGTTCGGCATCGACCCGGCCAAGGTCATGACCATTTTCGGCGAACACGGCAACATCGGCCCGGCTTCAGTCCCGATCGTGCTGAGCAAGCTCAAGGAGCTCGGCCGCTTGAAGAAGGGCGACCGCATCGCGTTGATGGGGATTGGTTCTGGCCTGAACTGCTCGATGGCGGAAGTGGTCTGGTAATGCGTGTGATAGTGCCCGGCCGATGCTCTTGCACGCCGGGCAATATCGCTGCTTAAGTAAAAAAGTGGTATCTAAGTTTCCTTGCAGGAATAGTTGCGGTCTGTAAGGAAAGACGATGGCTCAGCGCATCACTGGACACTATGTTGCTGGCGCTCTCGCAGGGAGCCGTTACCAGGCGTTCGTCCCTGATCCGTTGCCGCCAGTGCCGGCACTGGATTTCGCACAGGCCGAACTGGTGGCGCGCAAAGAGCGCGCCGACCAGGCATTGGGGCGACTGGACGGCATCACGCTGATGCTGCCGGACCCGGAGCTGTTTCTCTATCAGTACATCCGCAAGGAAGCCTTGCTGTCGTCCCAGATCGAAGGAACCCAGTCATCGCTCTCGGACCTGTTGCTGTTCGAGATGGATGCGGCACCGGGCGTGCATGTCGACGATGTCGAAGAAGTGTCCAACTATGTCGCGGCCCTCAACCATGGTTTGCGGCGCCTGCGCGAGGACGATTTCCCGCTGTCGCTGCGTTTGATCCGCGAGATGCATGCGCTATTGCTGCAGGGCGGGCGTGGAGCCGGCAAGCAGCCAGGTGAATTCCGCCGGAGTCAGGTGTGGGTAGGCGGGGCCTCGCCTGCACTTGCGCACTTTGTTCCGCCACCGCCAGATGCATTGCCCGACGCGCTGTCGGCACTCGAACAGTTTCTGCATGCGCCGCAGGGGCAGATGCCGCCGTTGGTGAAGGCGGCGCTTGCCCACGTGCAGTTCGAAACCATCCATCCCTTCAGCGATGGCAATGGGCGCCTGGGACGGCTGTTGATTACCTTGATCCTGTGCAGCGAAGGCGTGCTGCGGGAGCCCAGCCTGTATCTGAGCCTGTATTTCAAGCGCCGTCGTGCCGATTACTACGATCGCCTCAATGCGGTGCGACTCAACGGTGACTGGGAAGGATGGCTGGGTTTCTTTCTGGATGGTGTGGCAGAGACCGCGCAACAAGCCGTCGACACCGCGCAGCGCCTGCTGGCACTGTTGGCACGTGATCGGGCCCGCATTGCGGCTTTGGGCCAGCGAGCAGGTAACGTCGGCCTGGTGTTTGAGCAGTTCGCGCGGCGCGTGGTGTTGGCAGTGCCGCAGGTGGCGCCCGCCCTGTCGTTGAGTGCGCCCACCATCCGTGCTGCGGTACGCACCCTGCAGGAGCTGGAAATCGTCAACGAACTCACCGGCCAGCAGCGGCATCGTATTTTTGCCTATCACGCCTATCTCGACATCCTCAGCGAAGGGGCGCAGCCGCTGTGAGCGATGCGTTTGCGCACGGCTGTTGCCGACGATGCAGAGACATCCAGCGTATTTTCGATACTGTCGTGGCGATGTAGCTGGCGACTTGCCACTCACCCAGTCCAAGCTTCAGCAAATAGAGAGATCCATGAACTACCCCGGCTATCCCTTCACTCCCCAGCGCCTTGAGGTGCGTCCCGGCATTGCGATGTCGTATCTGGACGAAGGTCCGCGCGATGGCGAGGTGGTCGTGATGCTGCACGGCAATCCGTCGTGGAGTTATCTGTGGCGGCACCTGGTGAGTGGCCTGTCGGATCGTTACCGCTGCATCGTGCCGGACCATATCGGCATGGGGCTGTCCGACAAGCCGGACGATGCACCCGACGCGCGGCCGCGTTACGACTACACGCTGCAGTCGCGCGTGGATGATCTGGACACGCTGTTGCGGCATCTGGGCATCACCGGCCCGGTCACGCTGGCGGTGCACGACTGGGGCGGCATGATCGGGTTCGGCTGGGCGTTGTCACATCATGCGCAGGTCAAGCGGCTGGTGATCACCAATACCGCTGCGTTCCCGTTGCCGCCGGAAAAACCGATGCCGTGGCAGATCGCGATGGGTCGGCATTGGAGGCCGGGCGAGTGGTTCATCCGCACGTTCAATGCGTTTTCCTCCGGCGCGTCCTGGTTCGGCGTGTCGCGGCGGATGCCGGCGGAGGTGCGTCGCGCCTATGTGGCGCCCTACAACAATTGGCGCAACCGCATCTCCACCATCCGCTTCATGCAGGATATTCCGCTGTCGCCCGCCGACCAGGCCTGGTCACTGCTGGAGCGCTCGGCGCAGGCATTGCCGTCGTTCGCCGATCGCCCGGCGTTCATCGCCTGGGGCCTGCGCGATATCTGCTTCGACAAGCACTTCCTGGCCGGCTTTCGCAAGGCATTGCCGAATGCCGAGGTCACCGCGTTCAACGATGCCAATCACTACGTGCTGGAAGACAAGCATGAAGTGCTGGTGCCGGCGATTCGTGCGTTTCTGGAGCGCAATCCGCTGTAAGCGCTGCTGGCATCGCCGCGCAGGCGCTCGCTAGGTGAGGGCCTGCGGTGTGCAGAACGCGGATGCACTAGTGGATGGGACCGGCAATGCCGTCGCTCTATTGGACGTTGCGAGCGGATGGCGTAGTCACTCGCAGCGGTGGCCGTTACAACGGCGGCAGCGGATTGCGTTGGGCCTCGTCGACGCCCAGCCAGTCGGCGTCGGTCAGCACGTGCAGGCCGTGCGCAAGCCGGGATTTGTCGCATTGTGCGCTGCGCTGGCCGAATTCCAGCGACGCCGGCACAGCGGCGCAGGCGGAGGGCCGGCGATCATGGATGCTGCAGCGGCTGTAGCGGCCGATGTCCGCATCCAGCGCGATGCAGCGCGGCTGCGATTGCGAGGTGCCGCGCATGACGCGCTCGTGCGTGCGCAGCGCATCGGTCAGCTCGATCGGTACCCTGCCGCCTAACGCGGGATCGGCCTCGCTCCAGTGAAAACTGACGCGGAAGTAGGCGCAGCAGGCGCCGCAGGTAAGGCAGGGATGTGCCATGGAATGCCGGGCCTTGCGCGGCGAAACAACGTGGTGAGCGCGGCATTCTGACCGAACCACGCTGCGATACAAGTGGCACGGGCGTGCGCCGGTTAGCGGTTCATCTGCGTCGCTCGACGCAGCGTGTGTGTGCAAGGCGCTGCGCCTCGCGCAGGGCAGGGCATGTCGCGCGAATAGCGTGCGGCAACGTTGCGGCTCGATGACGCGCAATCACCGCGTCAGCCATCGCTGCGATGGGAGCACGCACCAGCCCAGGCGCTTTGAGCGCGATCAAGCGGCCGGCACCGTCGGCGCATGGGTGATAATGCGGCAATGACTACGACGACTCTCTGCAATATCGCCGCCACCCTGCCGGAACTCGCGCGCGAGCGCCCCGAGCAGATCGCCATCCGTTGCCCGGGCCGCCGCGCCGCCAACGGGTTTGCCGCCTACGATGTGACCTTGAGCTATGCCGAGCTGGACGCGCGCAGCGATGCGATCGCTGCCGGCCTGGCCCTGCACGGCATCGGACGCGGCGCGCGCGCGGTGGTGATGGTGCGCCCGTCGCCGGAATTCTTCCTGCTGATGTTTGCCTTGTTCAAGGCCGGTGCGGTGCCGGTGCTGGTGGATCCGGGCATCGACAAGCGCGCGCTCAAGCAATGCCTGGACGAAGCGCAGCCGCAGGCGTTCATCGGCATTCCGCTTGCGCAGCTGGCGCGTCGTCTGCTGCGGTGGGCGCGCTCTGCAAAGCAGATCGTCAGCGTCGGTGGCCGTTACGGCTGGGGCGGGGTGACACTGGCGCGCGTGGAGCGCGATGGCGCCGGCGCCGGCAGTCAGCTGGCCAACACCGGGCCGGACGATGTGGCCGCAATCCTGTTCACCAGCGGCTCGACCGGCGTGCCCAAGGGCGTGGTGTACCGCCACCGGCATTTCGTCGGCCAGATCGAATTGCTGCGCAATGCCTTCGGCATGCAGCCCGGTGGCGTGGATCTGCCGACGTTTCCGCCGTTTGCCCTGTTCGATCCGGCATTGGGGCTGACCTCAGTGATTCCGGACATGGATCCGACCCGCCCGGCCACCGCCGATCCGCGCAAGCTGCACGATGCGATCGACCGCTTCGGAGTCACGCAGTTGTTCGGCTCGCCGGCATTGATGCGCGTATTGGCCGACTACGGCCAGCCCTTGCCAAACGTGCGCCTGGCCACCTCTGCCGGTGCGCCGGTGCCGCCGGACGTGGTGGCCAAGATCCGCGCGTTGCTGCCGGAAGATGCGCAATTCTGGACGCCGTATGGCGCCACCGAATGCCTGCCGGTGGCAGCGATTGAAGGGCGTACGCTGGACGCCACCCGTGCGGCCACCGAGGCCGGTGCCGGCACCTGCGTCGGCCAGGTCGTCGCGCCGAACGAGGTGCGCATCATCGCCATCGACGATGCGGCCATTCCCGAGTGGAGCGGCACGCGCGTGCTGGCGGTGGGCGAGGTCGGCGAGATCACCGTCGCCGGCCCCACCACCACCGACACCTACTTCAATCGCGACGCGGCCACGCGGATTGCCAAGATCCGCGAGCGCAATGCGGATGGCAGCGAACGCATCGTGCATCGCATGGGCGATGTGGGCTACTTCGATGCCGAAGGACGCTTGTGGTTCTGCGGGCGCAAGACCCACCGCGTGGAAACCGCCACCGGCCCGCTCTACACCGAGCAGGTGGAGCCGGTCTTCAACGTGCATCCGCAAGTGCGGCGCACCGCCTTGGTCGGTGTCGGCGCACCCGGACAACAACAGCCGGTGCTGTGCGTGGAATTGCAGCCTGGCGTGCCGGCATCGGCATTTGCACAAGTGGAAACCGCATTGCGCGCGCTGGGCGCTGCGCACCCGCACACGGCTGGAATCACGCGTTTCCTGCGCCATTCCGGATTTCCGGTGGATATTCGCCACAACGCCAAGATCGGCCGCGAAACGCTGGCGATCTGGGCGGCGCAGCAGTAGCGCCGAGCCTCACGATGCGCGCGCGTTATCGACTGGATGACCTGCGCATCGATGTGGCGCGCCAGCGTGTGGAGCGTGACGGCGTCGCACTGGAGGTCGGCGGGTTGAGTTTCCGCCTGCTGCACTATTTGCTGCAGCAGGGGCAGCGGGTGGTCGGTTTCGACGAGTTGATCCAGAAAGTGTGGGCACCTGCGCTGGTCAACGAAGAAACCGTCACCCAACGTGTGCGCCTGCTGCGGCAGGCCTTGGGCGACGACTCGCGTCAGCCGCGTTACCTGCGCTCGGTGCGCGGGCAGGGCTATCAACTGTGCGTGCCGGTACAGTTGGAAGAGGCTTCACCTGCATTTGGGGTGCGGTGGCGTGGTGCCTGGATCATTGCGACAGGCGTGCTGCTGCTCTGCGTTGGCGCGACCTGGCGGCTGCAGTCGCGTGACACCCCGCCAGCACAATCGGCCTTGTTGCAGCGTGCCGACTACTATGCCGGCATCGGTCAGCGCGACGACAACGAACGCGCCATCGGGCTGTATCGGCAACGCTTGCAGCAAGCACCGGACGATCGGCAGGCACAACTCGGCCTCAGTCGCGCCTACAGTGCGCGCGTGTGCCAATACGACGCCGATGCGGCGTTTGCGCAGCAGGCCTTGCAACTGGCCGATGTGGTGCTGGCCGTGCAGCCGCGTCTTGCCGCGGCATACGCGGCGCGTGGCTACGCACTGGATTGTCAGGGTCGCAATGGCGATGCGCTGGCGGCCTACGAGCAGGCGTTGCAGCTGGATCCCGCTGCCGATGCGGTGCGCGGCTCGGCCGCCTATCTGTACGAACGCCAGGGGAAACTGGTGCAGGCGCTGGTGGCCAATCTGGCGGTGCGCGATCCCTCGCGCGTGCGGTTCTTGCGGATCCAGATCGCCAGCAATCTGAGCCTGCTCGGCTATGCGAGTGCCGCCGAGGCGCGCTACCGAAAGAATTTTCAACTGTATCCGGACGACCCGTTCTCCAATCTGGCCTGGCCCAGGTTCCTGTTCGACCATGGCCGCGCGGCTGAAGCGCAGACCGCCTTGAGCGAGGCGCTGGGCCGCGGCACCGAGTATGCGGGGCTGTCGTTGCTACAGGCCGAACTTGCCTGGGTGCGTGGTGACAAGGCGCTTGCACATGCAGCGGTGCTACGGGCGGCGCAGCTGCGTCCACAAGGCAGCTTTGCGCAGACCGTGGCGTGGACGCTGCAGGCGCAGCCGCCACCGGCAGCCGCGACGCTGCAGGCGCGCGCACAGGAATTGCTGGTCAGCGTGGAGCGCGGTGGCGATCCGTTCGATGCAGTCGATGCGGCGGTATTGCTGCTGTGTGCAGAGGCGCCAGATGCAGCGATGCGCGCCCTGCAGCGTGCCGAAGCCGCCGGCTACCGCAATGCCGGCTATCTGCGGCAGTCACCGCTGCTGCAACCGCTGCGCACGCTACCGGAGTTTGCTGCGCTGCTGGCACGCATCGATGCCGATCTTGCTGCCCAGCGTGCGCAGCTGCGTGCGCGCAATCTGCCGCCGGCAGAAGCGACGTCCGAGCGGGGCTAAGACACTGCAATGTGTCGTCTGTGCGCTGCATGCTCAAATCGCATTGCATGCGCTGCGTGCCTCATAGAACAACTGCGCTTGCTGGTTGCGCAGTCGTATGGTGAGCCGCCTTGGAAAACTGCTAAGCACGCCGCCAGCCGGGCGCAGCCGGCTTGTGGTTCCCATCCGCACACGACCATGTTGGCAGGTGAGATGTCCTTACCGCTTGCGGGGCCCTTGGCGGCATGGATGCTGCCAAGGAGCCTCTGGGGACGGAGTTACGGCGTGTCCCGCAAGCGTTAGGGCATTGGACTCCCGTGGCAGCATCCAAACGACGCTAAAAGCGCAAACCCTTGGCCACGTCGAGAAGTGATCGAGCGGTGTGGATGCGTCTGTCAGTTGCTTTCGGGGAGCGCCTTGAGCACATAGTCGGTCAGCAACCGGTGTGATTGCTGGTGCATCTGCCGGGTGTTGTAGGCACGGCGGGTGAGCACGACCACTAACCGCTCTTCGGGCACGACGAATACGTAGTTGCCGCCATTGCCGGACATCGCCCAGGTGTCGCGTTGTACGCCGCGTACAGGAAACAGGAAGTGCCAGAGTTGATAGCCATAATCGGCATCCTCGCGTGCCTGCGCATGCACGCTGGTCATCGCCCGCACCCAGTCTGCGGGAATGACCTGGCGGCCTTGCCAACGCCCCTGTGCGAGCAACAGTTGACCGAGTTTGGCCAGGTCGCGGCTGCGATAACGGGTGCCGCCACCGCCCATACCCACTCCTTCGGACGAGACGTTCCATTGCGCCTGCGTGATTCCGAGCGGCGTTTCGAGGACCTGGGCTGCGAATGCCTGCAACCGCTGTCCTGTGGCTCTTTCCAGCAATGCACCGAGCAGGAAGGAGCCTGCCGTGCAGTACGAAAACGCGCGGCCGTGCGGACTTTGCGCAGGCCGCTGCATCCACGGCGCGTAGCCACGGATCGGCAGATCTAGGGCGAACTGGGTCCAGTCCGCACTCACGTACATGCGCTCTTCGTTGCCGGCAGAAAATTCGTTGTCGTCGTTGCATTCCAGCTGCGAGCTCATCGTCAGCAGGTCCTCGATGCTGATGTCGCGCTTGCGCGGATCGGGATGCTGCCACTGGCGATCGCCAAAGTAGTCGTAGACCTTGGCCTGCGCGTTTGGGATCAGTTTGCGCTCGATTGCCGCACCGACCAGCAACCTGGTGACGCTTTTGGTCAGCGAGCGGGTGTCGTGCAAGATCTGGCGATCGGCACCGCCCAGGTAGTTTTCGTAGACCAGCACACCGTCGCGCACGATCAACACGCTGGTGGTGGATGGCGCCAGATCGGCGGCCAGCGCCTGTTCCATCTGCGCGAGCACGGTGCGGTTCCAGCCATGGGCGGCCGCGCTGGCGACCGGCCAGCCGTCATCCAGAGCAGGTGGCGTGGCGGCCGTTGAAGCTGAAGGTGTCGGAGTGGTTGCCGTCGGCGTGGCAGCTCTGGGCGTGGCACCAGGTGGTGCAGCGTGCAGCGCAGAGATGGCGAACAGCGCGGGTAACAGCAGAGACGGGCGGGTCATGATGGCTCCAGAGATCGACGGAGCCACCATGACGCCAGCGGTGCGAATGAACTGCCTGATGTCTCGATGAAGATTTATGAAGCTCTTTGCGATCAATGGCTTGCGTCTGGCGCAAACGGTTACCTGTCTGCGCCGCGTCGCGATAACGGTCCGGTCCGGCTATTGTGTGCGCCCTGCAGGAGCGATGGGTGTGGCGCAATGAAGGTGTTGGTAACCGGTGGTGGTGGCTTTCTTGGCCAGGCGTTGTGCCGCGGCTTGATCGCGCGTGGGCATGAGGTGGTGAGTTTCCAGCGCGGCGATTATCCGGTGCTGCAGAGTTTGGGCGTGGGCCAGATCCGTGGCGACCTGGCCGATCCGCAGGCGGTACGGCATGCCTTCTCCGGCATCGATGCGGTCTTCCACAACGCCGCCAAAGCCGGTGCGTGGGGCAGCTACGACAGCTATCACCAGGCCAATGTGGTGGGCACGCAGAACGTGCTCGACGCATGTCGGGCCAATGGTGTGCCGCGCCTGATCTATACCTCCACGCCCAGCGTGACCCATCGCGCCACCAATCCGGTGGAAGGCCTGGGCGCCGACGAAGTGCCGTATGGCGAGGACCTGCGCGCGGCGTACGCGGCAACCAAGGCGATCGCCGAGCGCGCGGTGCTGGCGGCCAACGATGCGCAACTGGCGACGGTGGCCTTGCGTCCGCGCCTGATCTGGGGCCCGGGCGACAATCATCTGTTGCCGCGCCTGGCCGCGCGTGCGCGCGCCGGCCGCTTGCGCATGGTCGGCGATGGCAGCAACCTGGTGGACAGCACCTACATCGACAACGCCGCGCAGGCGCATTTCGATGCGTTCGCACATCTGGCTGCAGGTGCTGCGTGTGCGGGTAAGGCGTACTTCATCTCCAACGGCGAGCCCTTGCCGATGCGCGAGTTGCTCAATCGCCTGCTGGCTGCGGTGGATGCACCGGCGGTGACGCGTTCGTTGTCGTTCAAGACTGCGTACAGAATCGGTGCAATCTGCGAGACCATGTGGCCACTGTTGCGTCTGCCTGGCGAAGTGCCGTTGACGCGTTTTCTGGTGGAACAGCTGTGCACGCCGCACTGGTACAGCATGGAGCCGGCACGTCGCGACTTCGGCTATGTGCCGCAGGTCAGCATCGAAGAGGGGCTGCAACGGCTGCGATCCTCATCTTCCAACGACATCGCCATCACTCGATAAAGACCGCCGCATCTTCAGGATACGTCTGCGCCGATTCGGCACGACAACTTCTGGAATCCTTGCCATGCTGCATTACGCCATCATCTTCTTCGTCATCGCCATCATTGCCGCCGTGCTGGGCTTCAGCGGTATCGCCGGTGCGGCGACCAACATCGCCTGGATCCTGTTCGTGGTGTTCCTGATCCTGGCTGTGATCTCGATGTTCCGTCGCGGCAAGGTATAACGCCTAGTTGCGATACGTCACGGCAGCGGCGCTGCCGGTCGACGCTCGCATGGCCCGCTTCCGCAAGGAGGCGGGCCATGTGCGTTATGGACGCTCCATCGTTGAATCGCTTCTGTTTCAAAGCAGTTTTTCGAGATATTGCACGTGCTTGCCGTTGCCCAGCAACGCGTCACCGACCGGCTGGAAACCCAGCTGCAGGTGCAGCGCCAGCGATGCCGGATTGGGTGGGAGCAGGTTGACCTCGCAGACCAGGCGCGGTTGCCCCGCTGCACGCGCGGCATGGATGAGCTCGTCATACAGCTGCCTGGCAAGCCCGCGCCGCTGCGCATGCGCGGCGATCACGATGCGGTCGATGTAGACAAAGCGCGCGAAGCGTTGCGCCATCCATGCAAAGTTCGGATTGGCGTAGGCCGCGCCTTGATCCAGCGCGATCAGCAGGCCATCCGCCGGCGCGACGAGGCGTGCGTGCCACGCCAGTTGCAGCAATGCAGCCAGCCCGTCGGCATCCAGTAACGACAGCTCGGTGGCATGCGCATTGTTGAGCGCAAGCAATGCGCTGTGGTCGTGCGGTTGCACCGCACGTATACGGGCCTGGCTCATGCGCCTGGCTCGGCCGCGCTGCGCAGCAGCTGATCGTCAGCATGCCGTTGCAGTGCCAGCTCGATCAGTTGCGTGATCAAGCTGCGGTAGTCCAGCCCGCTTGCCTGCCAGAGCTTGGGATACATGCTGATCCGGGTGAAGCCCGGCAATGTGTTGACCTCATTGATCACGATGCGGCCATCGGCGCATAGGAACACGTCCACACGCGCCATGCCGGCGCAGTCCAGCGCCTGGTAGGCCTGCACCGCAATCTGCTGGATGCGCTGCTGCGTCTGCGCATCGATGTCGGCCGGGATCACGATGTCGGCGCCGTGTTCGCTGATGTACTTTGTCGCGTAGGAGTAAAACGCGTCGTGCACCACCACTTCGCCGCACACGCTGGCCTGCGGGGTGGCATTGCCCAGCACGGCGCATTCGATCTCGCGCCCGGCGATTGCCGCTTCCACCAGCACCTTGTGGTCGTATGCCAGCGCCAGTGCGAGCGCGTCGGCAAACGCATCGGCACTGCGCACCTGGCTGACACCGACCGACGAACCCTGGTTGGCCGGTTTGACAAACAACGGCAGACCCAACTGCGCGATCAACGCATCCACGTCGGCATGTGCGGCGGTGTGGCGGTTTAAGCAGGCGAACGGCGCCACCTCAAGCCCGGCATCGCGCAGCACGCGCTTGGCCAGGTCCTTGTCCATCGCCAGCGCCGAGCCGAGCACACCTGAGCCGACGAATGGCAGATTGGCCATGCGCAGCAGCCCTTGCAGCGAGCCGTCTTCGCCGAGCGTGCCATGCACGATCGGAAACACCACATCGATCTGCGCCAGCGCCTGCTCCGGCTGAGTCGGGCGCAGCTGTTGTTGCTGCGCGCCCGGTAGCAGGGCCACGCCGCGACCGCTGCGATGCAGGGCGATGCGGGCCGGGTCGTCGGCATTGAGCAGGAAGCTGTCGGGGTCGTTGACGTGCCACTGGCCCTGCTTGTCGATGCCGATCAGCACCGGCTCGAAGCGCTGCGGATCGAGCGCATCGAGAATGTTGCGCGCCGATTGCAGCGAGACCTCGTGCTCGGCCGATTTGCCGCCGAAGATGAGACCGACCCGGATCTTGCGCATTGCCTGCTCCTGCCACCTGCGTGATGAGGTCGCCAGCATGCCCGCGGCAGGGGCGCCGAAGGAAGTCCTGCATGATCGACGCACGCGGCCTGGCCGCAAGGCGCCCTGCCATGATCGCCACCCCGGCCTCCGGCTTGCACGTGCCACACCACCGTCAAGCAGTGGCGACATGCGGGGACGGTAGAATGCGCCCATGCCCGGATCCCTGTTCAACTCACTCAAGCCGCTCGCCGGCCAGGCCCTGCAAGCCGCGCTCAACCGCGCGCTGGCACTGGACCCCGATACCCGTGATGCCCTGCTGCCACTGGAAGGCCAACGCATCGCACTGACCCTGGAGGCGCCTGCGCTGGCCCTGCAGATCCGCGTGCACGAGCGCCGCTTGCTGGTCGGCCCGGTGGACCAGGCGCAGGAGCCGGACCTGGCCGTGCGCAGTAGCCTGGCCGGCTTGCTCGGCCAGCTGCCGTTCCTGCCCAACGCGCGCCGCAGCGGCGCACCGGCCGGGCGGCTCAAGGTCTCCGGCGATGCCGAGCTGGCGCGCCAGCTGCAGCAACTGGCCGGCCGCTTCGATCCGGATTGGCAACTGCCGTTCGTGGCGGTGTTCGGCGAGATCCTCGGCGTACAGATCGCCAATGCGGTGCGTGCAGCGCTGCAGCAGGCACGCCGCAGCGCGGTGGATCTGGCGCATAGCGCGGCAGAATTCGTGACCGAGGAATCGCGCGACGTGGTGCCGCGTGCCGAACTGGACGCCTTTCACGACGATGTCGACGAACTACGCGACGACGTCGAACGGCTGGCCGCACGCGTGGCGCGCCTGCGCGCGGCCGGAGGTGCGGCATGAAGGCGCTGCTGCGGGCCAGCCGCATCGGCCGGGTGATCCTGCGCTATCGCCTGGACGACCTGCTGCAGGACACGCCGGCCGAGCGCTGGCTGCGCCTGGCCAAGCCGTTCGTGCCGCGCGCCAGTGCCGAAATCGCCGCGCAATCGCGCGGTGCGCGGCTGCGGCTGGCGTTGCAGGAACTGGGGCCGATCTTCGTCAAGTTCGGGCAGATCCTGTCGACCCGGCGCGACCTGATTCCGGCCGATGTGGCCGATGAACTGACCCTGCTGCAGGACCGCGTCAAACCCTTCGACGGCGAAGCGGCGCGGCTGATCGTCGAGCGCGCGCTGGGCCTGCCGGTGAGCGTGGCGTTTGCCGCGTTCGACACCGTGCCGCTGGCCTCGGCTTCGATCGCGCAGGTGCACGCGGCCACCTTGCCGCCGGATGCCAGCGGCGTGCGCCGCGAGGTGGTGGTCAAGGTGCTGCGCCCGGATATCGAGCGCCAGATCGATGCCGATATCGCGTTGCTGCAGTCGCTGGCCACGCTGGTCGAACGCACCCACCCGCGCGCTGACAAGATCCGGCCCCGCGAAGTGGTGGCCGAGATCGAAGGCACCCTGTCGGCCGAACTCGACCTGCAGCGCGAAGGCGCCAACGCCAGCGTGCTGCGCCGGTTCTGGGAAGGCTCGGACGATCTGTACGTACCCGAGGTGATCTGGTCGCACACCGCCGAGCGTGCACTCACGCTGGAGCGCGTGTACGGCATTCCGTCCGACGATATCGCCAAGCTCGATGCGGCCGGTATCGACCGCAAGGCACTGGCGGCCAAGGGCGTGCGGGTGTTCTACACGCAGGTGTTCCGCGACAACTTCTTCCATGCCGATGCGCACGCCGGCAACATCTGGGTCGACAGCGACCCGGAGCGCCGGCTCAATCCGCGTTTCATCGCGCTGGATTTCGGCATCATGGGCCAGCTCTCGCAGGAAGATCAGTACTACCTGGCCGAGAACTTCATGGCGATCTTCCACAAGGATTACCGCCGCATGGCCGAGCTGCACGTGGAGGCGGGCTGGATGCCCGACAACGTGCGCATCGACGAACTGGAAGCGGCCGCGCGCTCGGTGTGCGAGCCGTACTTCACCCGGCCGTTGTCGGAGATTTCGCTGGCCGAAGTGCTGATCAAGCTGTTCCGCGTCGCGCAGCGCTACGAACTGACGCTGCAGCCACAGCTGATCCTGTTGCAGAAGACCTTGCTCAACATCGAAGGCGTCGGCCGCCAGCTCGACCCCAGGCTGGATATCTGGGCAGTGGCGCGGCCGGTGCTGGAACGCATCCTGCGCGAGCGTTACAGCCCGCGCCGCGTGCTCGGCGAGTTGCGCAAGCGCCTGCCGGAAATCATGACCCATGCGCCGGACATGCCGCGCCTGGTGCACAGCTGGTTGAAGCAGCAGGTGGAAGGCCGCCACCAGCTCGACATCCGCTCGGCCGAGCTGCGCGCGCTGGACCTGAGCCTGCGCAAGCTGCAGACGCGCGTGGTCACTGCCATCACCGGCAGCGGCCTGCTGGTGGTGGCTGCCGTGCTGTATGGCCTGCACCCGAATGGCTGGTACCTGGGCACGGTGCCGGTGTGGAGCTGGGTCAGCGGCGGCGCCGGCTCGGTGGCCCTGCTGGTCGCCTGGCTGCGGCGCTGAAGCACTAAGACACTGCGACAGGTGGCCTGCCGCATCCGGCTGGGTAGCGGCAGCGCCTGCAGCGGCACGATGACGAAGCCGTCCCCGGCGAGGTAGTGATGATCGATCTGCACGCATTGAAGGACGAACTGGCACGCTTCGGTAGCGACAACGATGCGCACCAGCCGGAGCGTGGCCGGCGCATGCTCAACATCACGCCCGACACCGGGCAATTGCTGGCCGTGCTGGTACGCGCCACCGCTGCGCGGCGCGTGCTGGAAATCGGCACCTCCAACGGTTATTCGACGCTGTGGCTGGCCGAAGCGACCGCCGCAATCGGTGGGCACGTCACCACGGTGGAGCTTGCGGCCGACAAGGTGGCCCTGGCGCGGGCCACGCTTGCACGCAGCGGCCTGGCCGCGTCGGTGGAGGTGGTGCACGGCGACGGCGGCACGTGGCTGACCCAGGCGGCCAGCGCCAGCATCGATCTGGTCTTCCTGGATTCGGCGCGTGGCGAGTACGTGCGCTGGTGGCCGGCACTGCGCCGCGTGCTGCGCGGCGGCGGCCTGCTGGTGGTCGACAATGCGCTGTCGCATGCCGACGAACTGGCGCCGTTCACCGCGCTGCTGGCTGACGATCCGGCAGTCACCTGCAGCGTGGTGCCGGTGGGCAAGGGCGAATTGCTGGCGGTGTGCGGCGCGGCTTGAGGGTGCGCCGCCGAGCTGCCACGCCCTCAGGCCTCAAGGCGCGTGGTCGGCATGCGCCATACGGCGCGGCGGCGCAGTGGCATGCGGTGTCGACGATGCGGATAATCCGCCGGTGAGCACATCCCCCAAGCACTTGCAGATTCTCTTCCAGGACGAGCTCCTGGCCGTCGTCGACAAACCCGCCGGGCTGATGGTCCACGACAGCAAGCTGGCGCGCGGGGAGGACGACTTCCTGGCCGACCGCCTGCGCGAACAGCTGGGCCGGCCGATCTTTCTGGTGCACCGGCTCGACCGAGCGACCAGCGGCTGCCTGCTGCTGGCGTTCGACCGCGAGGCCGCCAGCGCGCTGGGCAAGGCCTTGATGGCCGGCGAGTTGGAGAAGGACTATCTGACCGTCTGCCGCGGCTGGCCGGCCGAGGAGCGCTTCATCGTCGACCACGATCTGGACGGCGGCCCCGGCAAGCCGGTCAAGAAGCCGGCGGTGACGCACTTCCAGCGCCTGGCCACCGGCGAGCTGGAGATCCCGTCCACCGGCTTTGCCACCTCGCGCTATGCGCTGCTGCGCTGCCAGCCGCAGACCGGGCGGTTCCGGCAGATCCGCCGGCACATGAAACACCTGTCGCACCACATGATCGGCGACACCAGCCACGGCGATGGCCGGCACAACCGCAGCTTCCGCATGCTTGGCATCCACCGCATGCTGCTGCACGCCGAGCGGCTGGGGTTTCCGCATCCGGCCGATGGGCGGCGCATCAGCGTCACCGCGCCGCTGGATGTGGAATTTTCCAAGGCCTGCGCGTTGCTCGGGTGGGAGATGGCCGCGCCGGGAGCGGTGCAGACGGCTTGATGCGGTGCGCGCGGCTAACGGTCAACACGCCCACACGATCTGCTGGAAATCCGCACAACCGTACCTCACCTCAACCCCTCTCCCTCAGGAGAGGGGCCAAGCGCCTCCTCACCGAGTGGGACAAGCGGGTTGGCGCAATCGTCGTCAGCGCCACCACCGCCACCGTCGCAAGCAGCAACCGCCACGGCAGGCACGCTGTTCCGATTCCCCAATCCCGATTTCCCCATCCCCGCCCTTCAGGGCTTCTGCGGTGCCGCCGCCGGCGTATTGACGATCTTCTCCAGATCCTTCTGCAGGTCGGCAAACAGCGGCAGCATCTTCTGCTGGATCGCGCCCATCAGGTTCTGGGTCAGTGCCGGGGTCTTGTCCAGCAGGCTCTGGCCGGCCGAGCTCTCGTAGAACTCGGCCATGGCCAGCACGTCCTCGCGTGAGAACGAGCGCTTGTAGATGTCCACATACATCGGCCGCAGTTCCGACCACGACAGCGCCTTGCGCACGGTCTGGCGGGTGCGCTCCTGGATGCGCTGCAGCTGGGCCTGCTGGTCGGCGTCGAGCTGGCGCTGGGCGGTGAGCTGGGCGAACTGTTGCTGCTGCATCGCTTCGATCTGCGGCAGCATCGTGTCCAGCATGGTCTGCGCGCGCGAGGCGGCCAGCAGGCGGTTGATGTCGGCATCGCTGGGTGCCTGCGCAAACGCGGCGGGCGTGGCCAGTGCCAGCGCGGCCAGCACGATCAGGCGGCGCGCCAAGGCGCGGGCGGCGGCAACGGAACGGGGCGGTGTCATCGGAGCATCCTGCACAGTCGGGGGAACCGGCCGCAGCATACGGGAAGCCGGCGTTCGCGCGCGCGTCCATGCCGGTGCCGATACAATCGGGTTGAATGGCCAGCGACCCGATCCAGATCACCCCCAGCCTGACGATCCCGCCCAGCGAGATCGTCGAGCGCTTCGTGCGCGCCAGCGGCGCGGGCGGGCAGAACGTCAACAAGGTCTCCACCGCGGTGGAACTGCGTTTCGACGTGGCCGGGTCGCCGTCGCTGCCCGAACCCCTGCGCGCGCGGCTGCTGTCGCGGCGCGACCGGCGCATGACCGCCGATGGGGTGCTGGTGATCGACGCGCAGCGCTTCCGTACCCAGGACCGCAACCGCGAGGATGCGCGCGAGCGGCTGGTCGAGATCATCAGTGCCTGCCTCTCGGTGCCCAAGCGCCGGGTCGCCACCAAACCGAGTCATGGTGCCAAGCTGCGGCGGCTGGATGCCAAGCGTGAGCGCAGCCATATCAAGCGTGGACGCTCTGCGTCCCACTGGGAGTAAGCGTGAGTCACACCGACCCGTCGTTGCCACCGGTAACACAGGCCAACATCCTGCTGCAGCCCTCTCCACCCAGAATGCCACGCGCCCATGGCCGCTTCGGCCGCTGGCTGGGGCGCACGGCACTGCGCCTGACCGGCTGGCGCCTGCTCGGGCGGCTGCCCGACGAACCCAAGCTGGTGATGATCGTCGCCCCGCATTCGTCCAACTGGGACGGCTTCCTGGGCTTTGCGGCCAAGTTCGCGCTGGGCTTCGACGTGCGCGTGCTGGGCAAGGCGCAGCTGTTCTGGTGGCCGCTGGGTCCGCTGCTGCGCAAGCTCGGCGCCATCCCGCTGGACCGCAGCTCGCCGCAGGGCACCATCGGCCAGGCGGTGCGGCTGATCCGCAATTCCGAACAGATGTGGTACGTGATCACCCCCGAGGGCACCCGCAAGCGGGTGGAGCACTGGAAGGCCGGCTTTTGGAAGATTGCCTCCGATTCCAAGGTGCCGATCCTGCCGGTGTATTTCGACTACCCCAGCAAGACCGTGGGTATCGGCGAGCCGTTCTGGACCGGCACCGACATGGCCGCCGATATCGCCGCCATCCGCACCTGGTACCGGCCGTGGCGCGGCAAGCATCGCGATACGCTGTGAGGATGCGGCCGCGTGCTTGAAAGGTTTTGTCGCTGCCGGTCGCCTGCAGTTATGACCGGCGCCGCCGGGCACCTCGCTGCCTCCACCGAGGAAACACCATGATGGGCTCGTCCGCACGCGCACTGTGTTTGTCGCTTTCCCTCCTGCTTGCTGCCGGCCCGGCGCTGGCGGCCACGCCGATGCTGGTGATCCACGGCGGCGCCGGGGTGGAGAAATCCAGCCTTTCCAGCGAGGAACAGGCGCAGGCGCGCGAGGCGATGCAACGCGCACTGCGTGCCGGGCACGCGGTGCTGCAAGGTGGCGGCAGTGCGGTGGATGCGGTGGCGGCCACCATCTCCGTGCTGGAGGATGCGCCGCAGTTCAACGCCGGGCGCGGCGCGGTGTTTACCCATGACGGCAAGAACGAACTGGATGCCGCAATCATGGACGGCGCCACCGGCAAGGCCGGCGCGATTGCCGGCGTGCACACGGTCAGGAACCCGATCCAGCTGGCGCGCAGCGTCATGGACCATTCCAAGCACGTGATGCTGGTCGGTGACGGCGCCGAACAATTCGCGCGCGAGCAGGGCGTCACGTTGGTCGACCCCAGCTATTTCCGCACCGACAAGCGCTGGCAGCAACTGCAGAAAGCGCGCAAGGCCGAAGCCGGCGACCGTCAGGCGCAGGCCGAACTGGATCTGGAAACCGCCAAGCATTTCGGCACGGTGGGCGCGCTGGCGCTGGATCGCGCGGGACACCTGGCCGCCGGCACCTCCACCGGTGGCATGACCAACAAGCGCTATGGCCGCGTCGGCGATGCGCCGATCATCGGCGCCGGCACCTACGCCAACAGCCAGTGCGCGGTGTCCGGTACCGGCTGGGGCGAGTTCTACATCCGTGCGGTGGCCGCCTACGACATCTGCGCACGCATGAAATACGCCGGGCAGTCGTTGCAACAGGCCGCCGACACGGTAATCGACCAGGAGATTCCCAAGGCCGGCGGCGACGGCGGTGCCATCGCGCTGGATGCGCAGGGCAACGCCGCATTCCCGTTCAATACCGAAGGCATGTACCGCGGCTGGATCGGCGCCGACGGCAGCCCGCACGTGGCGATCTTCAAGGACGAGACGCTGTAGCGCGCGCATCCCCAACCGCACCCATCTTCCCAATCCAACGGCACATGCCGACGCTGCGCAAACCCGCTAGCGTGACCGGCTGCGCTACCCACTCAGGAATCACACGCCATGTCGCGTACCGTCGTTCTGGCCGCTGCCATCACCCTGGCACTGGCTGCTTGTTCTGGAAAAGATTCGTCCGGTAAGGAGTCCACCACCGTGCCCGAAAAGACCGCCACCACCCCGGCCGCGGATGCTGCGCCGAACCCGCTGCTGACCGCCAGCACGCTGCCGTTCCAGGCGCCGCCGTTCGACAAGATCAAGGACGCCGATTACCTGCCGGCTTTCGAAGAAGGCATGCGCCTGCACCTGGCCGACATCCGCAAGATCGCCGACAACCCCGAGCCGCCCAGCTTCGACAACACCATCGAGGCGATGGAGCGCAGCGGCGAAACGCTCACACGCGTGTCGCGCATCTTCTTCGGGCTGGTGCAGGCCGATACCAGCGATGCACGCCAGAAGATCCAGGAAGATATCGCGCCCAAGCTGGCTGCGCACCAGGACGAGATCAATCTCGACCCGAAGCTGTTCGCACGCGTCAAGACGATCTACGACCAGCGCGACACGCTGAACCTGGAGCCGGAGCAGAAGCGTCTGGTCGAGCGCGACTACGAAGAGCTGGTGCGTGCCGGTGCGCAGCTGTCGGAGGCCGACAAGGCCAGCCTGCGCAAGCTCAATATCGAAGAAACCACGCTCTCCACCCAGTTCCATACCCGTCTGGTGGCCGCCTCGGCCGCCGGTGCGGTGGTGGTGGACGACAAGGCCAGGCTCGACGGCCTGAGCGAGGGCGACATCGCCGCCGCCGCCGATGCGGCCAAGGCGCGCAAGCTCGACGGCAAGTATCTGCTGACCCTGCAGAACACCACCCAGCAGCCGGTGCTGGCCTCGCTGAAGGACCGCCAGCTGCGCGCCGAAGTGCTCAAGGCCTCGGAAACGCGCGCGGAAAAGGGCGATACCAACGACACCCGCCAGACCATCCAGCGTCTGGCGCAGCTGCGCGCACAGAAGGCCAAGCTGCTCGGCTTCGACAATTACGCCGCCTACAGCCTGGGCGACCAGATGGCCAAGAGCCCGGACGCCGCACTCAAGCTGCTGACCGACACCGTGCCGGCCGCCACCGCCAAGGCGCGCCGCGAAGTGGCCGAGATGCAGAAGGTGATCGACGCGCAGAAGGGAGACTTCAAACTCGCCGCCTCCGATTGGGACTTCTACGCCGAGCAGGTGCGCAAGGCCAAGTACGACCTGGACGAGGCGCAGATCAAGCCGTATTTCGAGCTGGACAACGTGCTGCAGAACGGCGTCTTCTACGCGGCCACGCAGCTGTATGGCATCACCTTCAAGCAGCGCACCGACATCCCGACCTATCACGCGGACATGAAGGTGTATGAAGTGTTCGACGCGGACGGTACCTCGATGGCGCTGTTCTACACCGACTACTTCAAGCGCGACAGCAAGTCCGGCGGCGCCTGGATGGACGTGTTCGTCGAGCAGGACGGTCTCACCGGTGCCAAGCCGGTGGTCTACAACGTCTGCAACTTCACCAAGCCGGCCGCCGGCCAGCCGGCGCTGCTGAGCTTCGACGACGTCACCACGCTGTTCCATGAGTTCGGCCACGCGCTGCACGGCATGTTCTCCAAGGTGAAGTACCCCTCGATCGCCGGCACCAGCACCTCACGCGACTTTGTCGAGTTCCCCTCGCAGTTCAACGAGCACTGGGCGTCCGATCCCAAGGTCTTCGCCAACTACGCCAAGCACTACCAGACCGGCACGGCGATGCCGGCCGAGCTGGTGGAGAAGATCAAGAAGGCCAAGACCTTCAACAGCGGCTACGCCACCACCGAGTACCTATCGGCCGCGTTGCTCGATCTGGCCTGGCACACCCAGCCGGCCGATGCGCCGCTGCAGGACGTGAGCAAGTTCGAAGCCGACGCCCTGAAGCGCTTCAAGGTGGATCTGGCCGAAGTGCCGCCGCGTTATCGCAGCAGCTATTTCGACCACATCTGGGGCGGCGGTTATTCGGCCGGGTACTACGCGTATTTCTGGTCGGAAGTACTCGACGACGACGCGTTCGAATGGTTCAAGGAAAACGGCGGCCTGACCCGCAAGAATGGCGACACCTTCCGCGCCAAGATCCTTTCGCGCGGCAATACCGTCGACCTGGCCACGTTGTATCGCGATTTCCGTGGCAAGGATCCCAGCGTCAAGGCGCTGCTGGAAAATCGTGGTCTGACGGAGTGAGCCACTGGATGACGCGCCTGCGTCGTTGGCGCATGCGTGTGCAGTAGCTGCAACAGCAATCGAAACGGGATGGCCACGCGCCATCCCGTTTTTGTTTGTGGATGCGTGCACCGCACTGGCTAGCGCGGCGCCACCAGGCCATCCGATGCCTGAGTCGTAGCATCCTGTCGCCACCAGCGCAGGCGATTGCCGGGCGCATTCAGATCCACCCGCTCGCCCATGCGCGGCGTCGCCAGCGCAACACCGGCGCTGTCGGCCAAGGCCACGATCCGGTCCAGCGGTTCCTGCCACGCGTGCATGGCCAGGTCGAAGGTGCCGTTGTGGATCGGCAGCAGGGTCTGCCCGCCGACGTCCAGGTAGGCCTGCAGGCTCTGCTCCGGCTGCATGTGCACATGCGGCCACTGCTGGTCGTAGGCGCCGTTTTCGATCAGCGCCACGTCGAACGGACCGAGCTGTTGGCCGATGGTCTTGAAGTGCGGGCCATAGCCGCCGTCGCCGCTGAAGAACACGCGCAGCTCGCGCTCCTGGATCGCCCAGGAGCACCACAGCGAACGACCACTATCGAACAGGCCGCGCCCGGAAAAATGCTGCGACGGGGTGGCGGTGAGTTGCAGGCCATCGATGTTGATCGTGTCCCACCAGTCCAGCTGGCGCACCTTGGCCGGGTCCACGCCCCAGCGCACCAGCAGATCGCCCACGCCCAGCGGCGCGACGAACACGCCGACGCGGTCGGCCAGGGCACGGATGCTGGCGCGGTCGAGGTGGTCGTAATGGTTGTGCGACAGGATCACCCCGGCCAGCGGCGGCAGCTCGTCCAGCGCGATCGGGGGCGCATGGAAGCGCTTGGGCCCGGCGAACGGCACCGGCGAGGCGCGCCTGGAGAACACCGGGTCGGTCAGCCACAGGCCGCCGGCCAGCTTCATCAGCACGGTGGAATGGCCCAGGCGATACAGGCTGCGATCGGGCGCGGCAAGCAGCTGCGCGCGTGTCAGCGGCTGTACCGGCAGCGGCGCGGACGGCACCGTGGTGCTGGGTTTGTCGAAGAGGACGGTCCAGATCAGGCCGATCTGCTTGCGCAGGCTGAGCGCGGTGGTCGGCAGCGGCAACGCATTGCGGAACCGGCCGCCGCGAAACTGCGGTGAATCGGCATACGGGGAAGGGCGAGAGGAAGCCATGGGGAGTCCGATCGGGAGCAATGAACGACAGCAGGAGGAAATTACACCGAGCAGTGTAGTTTCATCCCGCTGAAAGTAAACTGTCGGGTGTAAAATGATCCGATGTCGAGCGCATCTTCCCCCCGGCCCGCGCCGCAGCGGCTGACCGACCGCAAGCGCCACGCCATCGTCGAGGCGGCCATTGTCGAGTTCCGCCAGCATGGCTTCGAGGCCACCAGCATGGACCGCGTGGCGGCCACTGCGGGCGTGTCCAAGCGCACCGTCTACAACCATTTCCCCAGCAAGGACGCGCTGTTCGGCGAGATCCTGCGCGGGCTGTGGCAACGCAGCGCCGACGCGGTGAATCTTGTCTACCGGCCCGACCAGCCGCTGCGCGCGCAGCTGATCCAGCTGCTGCAGCAGAAACTGCACCTGCTCGACGACCCGGCGTTTATCGACCTGTCGCGTGTCGCCATTGCCGAAGGCATCCATTCGCCCGAGCGCGCGCGTGCGCTGATCGCGCAATTGGGCAGCAAGGAAGAAGGCACCACCACCTGGGTGCGCGCCGCACTGGCCGACGGCCGGCTGGCGGGCGTGGAGCCGGAGGTCGGCGCGCAGCAACTGCAGGCGTTGATCAAGGGCTTTGCGTTCTGGCCGCAGATCGCCATGGGCCAGCCGCCGCTGTCGCCGCAGCAACGCGCCCAGGTGGCCGAATCGACGGTGGCGATGTTCCTGGGTTTGTACGGGCGCGAGTGATGGTCTGCGATGCGCGTTCCGGCGCAGCGCCGCCCCGCATCGCAGGCCGGATCTTCCTCGCATTGCGGGTCGACCGCAGCGCTGCAGGGCAACGCCTGCGTCTTGCGCCACGCTGTCTATGCAACCCTTGCCGCTGCAGCCTGCGCATGTTGCGCGCTCAGTCCTTCGACCACACCGCCAGCGCATAGCCATGCGGATCGGTGAAATGAAAACGTCGCCCGCCGGGAAACGCAAAGACCGGCCTGGTGATGTGCCCGCCCGCCGCTTCGATGCGTGCCTGGCTGTAGGTGAGGTCGTCGGAGGCCAGGACCACCAGCGCACCACCGGGCTGGGCGAGGCCGTGGAAGAAGCCACCGCTCAGCCGGCCGTCGCGGAATTCGCAGTAATCTGGGCCGTAATCCTGAAACGTCCAGTCGAAGGCCTGCCCGTAAAAAGCCTTGGCGACGGCGATCGAGTCGACGGCGAACTCGAGGTAGTCGATGCGGTGCTGCGGCGTGTTGTCGATCATGGCGTGGTGTCCTCCGCGAGTGGAGGTACAGCATGCAGTCGGCGCGTATGACTGGCTTGGCGAAAACGGCCAACTCAGCGTGCGTGGCGCCGTACCAACACGCGCGGGCTCAGGCCGGTGAGCTGGCGCGCATCGCGCACCAGGTGCGGCGCATCGCCGTAACCGGCATCCAGCGCGGCGTCGGTCAGACTGCGGTGCTGGCCGGCGATACGCAAAAAGCGCTGCAGGCGCAGTACCCGCTCCAGCGTTTTGCTGCCATAGCCGAACGCATCCTGGCAGCGGCGGCGCAACGAGCGCTCGCTGAGACCCAGCGCCTGGGTCAATTCGCTCAGCCGGGCGGGGGTGCCGGCACGCAATCGATCGAACAGCCACGCCATCTGGCGGTCTTGCGATGTGCCGTGCTGTCGGCACAGCGCCTGCAAGGTGTGTAGCGGGTCGGCGCCGTCTTCCAGGCGGTGTTGCCAGGTGCGCCCTTGCACGCCCCACAGCGATTCCAGTGCAACGCGTTGGTCGGCAATGGCATGCAGCGGGAGCTTCAACAGGCCGGCTGCCGCACCCGCTGCCAGGCGCACCCCGCTCAGCGCACTGCCCGGTGCCAACGCTGCCATGGCGGCGGTGCGATCGGGCCCGGCAACCAACAGCAGCGTGCCATCCCAGATCAGATCGACGCTGCCATCGGGCAAGACCAGCACCGGGTCCGTTGCGGCCGTGCCCTGGCGAAAACGCCAACTGCACTGCAGCTGCGTGTGTAACGCCGGCGGTGCCGGGCTTTCGGCATAACAGGACTCGGAGAGTTCGGACATCAGTGCGTTGTGCGAAGAGGTGGATGCCGTGTGGCTCGGTGGCCGCAGCGATGAGAGTGCATGGCGTCGACCGCATTCGGTCGACATCGCAGGCCCGCGCCGACGCAACCATCTTGGCCGCATCCGGCAGCCTGGCGCTGCCTCGTCAATGCGGCTGGTTACCCGCGCCCAGCCCGTTGGCGGTGACGGTGTGCCGGCCGCGTTGCAACCAGGCCACCATCGGCGAGGCCATCACCGTGGTCACCAAGGTCATGCCAAACAGCAGGGTGAACAGGTCCCGCCCGATCACGCCGCTGTCCAGGCCGATCTTGATCACCACCAGTTCCATCAGGCCGCGTGCGTTCATCAGCGAACCCACGCTCAGGCTATCTCGCCAATCGTGGCCGCTCAGGCGCGCGCCCAGGGTGCAACCGAGCAGCTTGCCGGTGACCGCCACGCCGACCACTAGCGCAAAGCCGGCCACACCTGCGCCGACGAACACGCCGGGGCTGGTGGCCTGGCCGGCGACCGCAAACAGCACCGGCATCAGCAGGGTGATCGCCAGGGGTTCGATGCGCCCGGCCAGGTGTTCCAGCAGGCGGTCATCGCGCGGTACGCAGATGCCGAACAGGAATGCGCCGAAGATCGCATGCAGGCCGATCCATTCAGCCGCCGCGGCGCAGGCCAGCATACCGATCAGCACCCACACCAGCGCAGTCGGCGCATAGCTTCCATCGCTTGCGCGCGGGGTGAGCACGCGCGCATACACCGGCTTCAACACGCCGAACACCACCGCAATCAGCACCACCGCACCGGCCGCAGTGAACGCAACGCCGCCATGGCTATTGCCGCCGGTCAGGGTGAGCACGATCGCCAGGAACATCCACACCGTGGCATCGTCGATCACCGCCGCGCCCAGGGCCAGGCGGCCGGCCGGCGTGCGGGTCATGTTGCGGTCCTTGAGGATGCGCGCCAGCACCGGAAACGCAGTCACCGACATCGCCGCGGCAATGAACAAGGCAAAGGGCCAGAAGCCGATGCCTTGCGGAGCAAAGCGCGCAAACAACCACGGTGCGGCGGCCAGCCCCAGCAGCAACGGCAGCACGATACCGGACAGCCCCACCAGCACCGACGCGCGCACCTGCGCAGTGGTGCCTTCCGGCGCACGCAACTCCGCGCCGACGATGAACATGAAAAGCACCACGCCGATGTTGGCCAGGCCCGACAGTGGCGGCAAGCTGCTGGAGGCGAACAACACGCCATGCAACTCCGGCAGCCACGCGCCGAATGCGATCGGCCCCAGCATCAGGCCGGCGGCCATTTCGCCGATCACCGGCGGCTGCCCGAAGCGTTGCAGCAGCGCACCGCATGCACGCGCCGCGCCCAGGATCAGCGCCAACTGCACCAGCAACAGCATGGTCGGATTCATTGCGTCAGCCTTGGTTGGTTGAGTCGGCTCGCCCCTGCAGTGCGGGACGGCTGCGCATCTGGTCAGTTGTTTCCCCGGACTGATCAGCGGTGACATGCCGTCCCCACAACATCGGCCTAGTCTATGACGACAACCGCCGTGCGGTTGCATCGAGCCGACATGCTGCGGCAATGTGGCGTGGTTCGCGCTGCAGGCGGGAACCGTCGTCGGTGCTGCTTGTGTGCGCTTGCACGGCTTGATCGAACGACGCCGTCAACGGCAACCCGCATGTCGCACACGGGATCGCAGATGGAGAGCGCGTGGCGGCCTCATGCGCGGTGCCTGGCGAGCAAGCTCAGGCGCGATGCGAACTCACGCGCGCACAGCCGGCAGCAGACTCACCGCTCCGAATCGCCACTCTCGTCATACCCGCGCGGGGTAAACAGATCCGGCTGGATCAGCTCGATAAACGCACGCGCCTGCGGCGACAGATACTTGCCCTTGCGCACCACCACGCCGTAACTGCGGGTGGGGAAGTAGTCCTTGAGCGAGCGGGTGGCGAGTTTGTCGCGGTCTGCATCGGTGACGCAGATCGCGGTGACGATGGAGATGCCCATGTCCATCGCCACGTATTGCTTGATCACTTCCCAGCCGCCCACCTCCAACGCCACGGTATAGGGCACCCGTGCCTGCTGGAAGATCAGATCGACTAACCGATAGGTCACCTGCCGGCGCGGCGGCAGGATCAGCGGATACGGCGACAGATCCTGCAGCGTGACCGTGGACCTGCTTGCCAAGGGGTGGTCGGGCGGGGTGATCAGCAACTGTTCGAAGCGATACACCGGCGCGTAGTTGAGGTCGGCCGGCACGTCCAGCATCGAGCCGATCGCCAGGTCCACCGCGTCCTCGCGCAGCAGGTCGGTGCCGTCGGCGCTAATGGCGTTGTGCAGGGTCAGCCGCACGTCCGGGTGGCGCGCGCGGAAGTTCGCCACGATGCGCGGCAGCAGGTACAGGATGGTGGAGCTGTTGGCGGCGATATTGAGCTCGCCCGCATCCAGCCCGCGCACCTTCTCGCGAAAGCTCGCCTCCAGCCCGTCCAGGCTCTCCACCAGCGGCAGCGCCATGTCGTAGAGCAGCTGGCCCTCGCGGCTGGGTGCCATGCGGCGCCCCGAGCGCTCGAACAGGGCCACCCCCAGGTCGCGTTCCAGCGCCTGCAGTTGCAGCGTCACCGCCGGCTGGCTCACGTACAGTGCCTCAGCCGCCCGTGAGACAGACCCCAGACGCACCGTCTGGCAGAACGCACGCAGGGGCTTGAGCCGGTCGGATTTGTAGGAAAATCGCGGGGTTGGCGACATCTGGGTGTGTTCTGAAACCCAATATAAGTCGGGCTTATTTACAGCATTGATAAAACTGCTTTGTCAAATAATTTCCGTCGGCGCACGGTGCAGGTCCGGATGCACAAGGACTCCCCGACATGTCTGCCACCGCTTTTGCCCCACGTCCCACCGAACGCGCCACGCCCGGGCTGTCGCTGACCACGCAGATCGCAGGCCAGGCAGAACTGCTGCCGGCCGCCGCGCTGGCCTTGCTGGTGTCGTTGCACCGCGCGATCGAACCCGGCCGCCAGCAGCGCCTGGCCCAGCGGCGCGCCCGCCAGGCCGAGTTCGATGCCGGCCAGCTGCCGGATTTCCGCCCCGATACCCGCGCCATCCGCGATGGCGACTGGCGCGTCGCCGCACTGCCGTCGGCGCTGCAGGACCGCCGGGTGGAGATCACCGGCCCCACCGATCCGAAGATGGTCATCAACGCGCTGAACTCCGGCGCCAAGGTGTTCATGGCCGACTTCGAGGATTCCACCGCGCCGACCTGGCGCAACCTGCTGGCCGGCCAGCGCACGCTGGCCGCTGCGGTGCGCGGCGATCTCAGCTTCGATGCGCCCAACGGCAAGCATTACGCGTTGCGCCCGGAAGCCGAGCGCGCCGTGTTGATCGTGCGCCCGCGCGGCTGGCATCTGGATGAGAAGCACGTGCTCATCGATGGGCAGCCGCTGGCTGGCGGCCTGTTCGATGCGGCGGTGTTCGCCTTCCATAACGGTCGCGCGCTGCTGGCCAAGGACCGTGGCCCGTATCTGTATCTGCCCAAGTTGCAGAGCATGGAAGAAGCCGCGCTGTGGGAGACCGCGCTGGCGCATATTGAAGCGATGCTGGGCCTGCCGCACGGGCAGATCAAGGTGACCGTGCTGATCGAAACGCTGCCGGCGGTATTCGAGATGGACGAGATCCTGCACGCGCTGCGCGAGCGCATCGTCGGGCTCAATTGCGGCCGTTGGGATTACATCTTTTCGTATCTGAAAACCTTCCGCGCGCATCGCGACCGCGTGTTGCCCGAACGTGGCCAGGTCACCATGACCCAGCCCTTCCTCAAGGCGTATTCGGAACTGTTGATCAAGACCTGCCATCGCCGCGGCGCCCATGCGATGGGCGGCATGGCGGCGCAGATTCCGATCAATCACGACGAGGCCGCCAACGAGCAGGCGATGGCGCGCGTGCGTGCCGACAAGCTGCGCGAAGTCAGCGCCGGCCACGATGGCACCTGGGTGGCGCATCCGGCGTTGATTCCGGTAGCGATGAAGATCTTCGACGAGCACATGCCCACCGCGCATCAGCAGCATGTTTTGCGCAACGACGTGCAGGTGACGCGCGACATGCTGATCGCGCCTTCGCCAGGCACCGTCACCCGCGCCGGGTTCGAAGGCAATGTCGAAGTCTGCGTGCGTTATCTGGCGGCCTGGCTGGACGGTAATGGATGCGTGCCCATCCACAACCTGATGGAAGACGCCGCCACTGCCGAAATCAGCCGCGCGCAGCTGTGGCAGTGGTTGCATCACGGCCAGCACCTGGACGACGGCACTGCGATCGATCAGCCCCTGTTGCAGGCCACGTTGCGTGCGTTGCCGGCACGCCTGGGCGCGACCGATGCATTGCCCGGCGCCGCACGCATCGACGACGCCATTGCACTGCTGGACACACTCAGCCGTGCCGATGCGCTGGCCGACTTCCTCACCGTGCCGGCGTATCGCCTGATCGATTGAGCCAACGCTGCAGCGACACGCCGGCGCACGCGCGCTGTCGCTGCAATCCATTCACGTCATGCATCAAACCGCCGGTTGCGCCCAGGCGCGCAACGACGGCCTTGCCATGCCCGGCGCGTATCAATGCGCCCCTTCCTTCCTCGTTGCATCCGTCGTATCCCTGCCAGGAGAACGCACCATGAGCAGCACACTGCAGACCGCCGAACAGATCCAGCAAGACTGGGCCAGCAACCCGCGCTGGGCCGGCATCACCCGCAACTACACCGCCGCCGACGTGGTGCGCTTGCGTGGCACCGTGCATGTCGAGCATTCGCTGGCGCGGCTGGGCGCGGACAAGTTGTGGAATGCGTTGCACGCCACGCCGTTCGTCAATGCGCTGGGCGCGTTGACCGGCAACCAGGCGATGCAGCAGGTCAAGGCCGGGTTGAAGGCGATCTACCTGTCCGGCTGGCAGGTCGCCGCCGATGCGAACCTGGCCGGGCAGATGTATCCGGACCAGTCGCTGTATCCGGCCGACTCGGTGCCGGCGGTGGTCAAGCGCATCAACAACACCTTGTTGCGCGCCGATCAACTGCATCACGCCGAAGGCAATGACGACATCGACTTCCTGCAGCCGATCGTGGCCGATGCCGAGGCAGGCTTTGGCGGCGTGCTCAACGCCTTCGAGCTGATGAAGGCGATGATCGAGGCCGGCGCGGCCGGGGTGCACTTCGAGGATCAACTGGCATCGGTGAAGAAATGCGGCCACATGGGCGGCAAGGTGCTGGTGCCTACTCGCGAGGCAATCGAAAAGTTGAATGCCGCGCGTCTGGCGGCCGATGTGCTGGGTGTGCCCACGCTGCTGATCGCGCGCACCGATGCCGAGGCGGCCGATCTGATCACCAGCGACGTGGATGCCAACGACCAGCCGTTCACCACCGGGCAGCGCACCGTCGAAGGCTTCTTCAAGACCCGCAACGGGCTGGATCAGGCGATCAGCCGCGGGCTGGCCTACGCGCCGTACGCCGATCTGATTTGGTGCGAGACCGGCAAGCCGGATCTGGAATTTGCGCGCGCCTTTGCGCAAGCCATCCATGCCAGATTCCCCGGCAAATTGCTGGCCTACAACTGCTCGCCGAGCTTCAACTGGAAGAAGAACCTGGATGACGCCACCATCGCCAGATTCCAGACCGAGTTGGCGAGCTACGGCTATAAATTCCAGTTCATCACCCTGGCCGGCTTCCACGCCCTGAACTACGGCATGTTCAACCTGGCGCATGGCTACGCACGCCGCCAGATGAGCGCCTTCGTCGAGTTGCAGCAGGCCGAGTTCGCGGCGGCCGAGATGGGCTTTACCGCAGTCAAGCATCAGCGCGAGGTGGGCACCGGCTATTTCGACGCGGTGACGCAGGCGATCCAGCAGGGCCAGTCGTCCACCACCGCGCTGCGTGGCTCGACCGAGGAAGAGCAGTTTCACGGCGAAAAGGCCGCATAACCCAGCGCGCAGACGCCGCGACCGCGTGCCGGCCGGCCGACGGGTGAAACGGAGCAGCGGGCTTCGCCCACCGCCAAGCCCCTGCTAGCACCGCTGGGGGTGGTGGTGGCCTGTCGGAGAGGATGGCGGGCTCTGCCGGGAGCAGGGGCGAGGGGCTCGGGAAACCGAGCCCGATTTTTTTTGCCAATACCCGTCATTTCGTCTCAATCTCAATGAGAGGGAGTGTGACCTGGTGCTGAACAAAACGCTCCTGTACGATGCTTAGGCAGGCCGGCGCTGCAGGTCGGTCTAAGGGATTTTGGGATGACGTGCCATAACACTGCCGGCGCAGTGGAGCCGACGGGGAGCGTTGCAAAGACGCTGTCGGACGGGCTGCATGCGCTCATGACTGCCGAAGAGCTGGGGTTTTTCGCCCGCTTTGGCCGCGCCCGCGAATTGGCCGCCGGCCAGGCGCTGTTCGAGCGCGGTGCAGTGGGCACGCAGATGTTCATTGTGGTCAGTGGTCAGATCGATCTGGATTTCGGCGAAGACCTGATGCTCAAGCACCTGGGCCCGGGCGAATTCTTCGGCGAACTTGGCCTGTTGATCGGCGACCATGCGCGCAGTGCCGGCGCCAGCGCATCCACCGACACCCGTTTGATCGAACTGGCGCACGAGGACTTCCAGCGCCTGGTCGATCACGACCCGTCGATGGTGGCGCATTTCCTGCGCCGCTCCATCGTGCGGGTGGTCAACAACGAGCAGCTGCTGATCCGCCAGCTGCGCCGGCGCAACCACGACCTGGAAGCGGCGCTGGACAACCTCTACGTCACCTCGCACCAGCTCAACCACACCGAAGAACTCAGCCGCACCGACGAACTCACCGGCCTGCACAACCGCCGCGGGCTCGCCCTGCATCTGCAGGAATGCCGGCGCGCCGGTCGCGTGCCCGGGGTGGGCCTGATCCTGATCGATTGCGACCGCTTCAAGCGCATCAACGACGAATTCGGCCATCTCGCTGGCGACCGCGTGCTGCAGAATGTCGCCCACGCGCTGCGTTCGGTGATCGCCGACGGTGACCTGGCCTGCCGGCTCGGCGGCGACGAATTCTGCGTGCTGGTCGCGCAGGGCACCCGGGAGCTGCTGCACCACATCGGCGAATGCATCGTGCGTGCAGTGGAAGCGCGGCTGTGCAACGGCCAGAGCGAGCAGGGCTGCTCGGTCAGCCTGGGCCTGTGCATGATCGATGCCGACGCGGCATGGAACGATTGGTACACGCTGGCCGACAGCGCGTTGTACGAAGCAAAGCGGCAAGGCGGCAATGTGCTGTGCATGCATGAAGCGCTGGGGTCGGGCAGCACGCAGCCACCCGGCAACGCAGCCACGTCGGACAATCGCTGAGCAATGAGCGCCCGCACCCACGCACGCAAGGATGCGTCGTCGGAAGCGATCCAGGCGCCGCGCTTGCGCACCTTGCTGCTGACCGACCTGTGCGACTCGACCGCGCTGGTCGAGCGTACCGGTGACAACGCCGCCGCCGCGCTGTTTCGTGAGCACGACCGGCTGGTGGTTAAACTGCAGCAGCAGTGGCGTGGCCGGCTGATCGACCGCTCGGACGGATTGTTGCTGTTGTTCGATCGTCCCATCGACGGCCTGGGTTTTGCGCTGGATTACGCCCGTGGCCTCAAGGCGATGGGCGATGCCCGCGCGCTGACGCTATGCGCGCGGCAGGGCCTGCACGTCGGCGAAGTGCTGACCTGGCGCAATAGCGACGAAGCGGTCAGCATCGGTGCCAAACCGCTGGAAGTCGAAGGCCTGGCCAAGCCCACCGCCGCGCGCCTGATGTCGATGGCGCGGCCCGGGCAGATCCTGTTGTCGGCAGTGGCCGAGTCGTTGACCCACCGCGCCGCACGCGAACTGGGCGACCGCGGCGAACGCATCCTGTGGAAATCCCACGGCCGCTGGCGCTTCAAGGGCGTGCCCACGCCGATGGAGATCTATGAGGTCGGCGAGATCGATGTCACGCCATTGCGCGCGCCGAAGCATTCGCCGAAGGCATGGCGGGATATTCCGCTGTGGCGGCGGCCGGCGGCACTGTTGGCGGAAACTGCCTTGGTCGTCGCCGTGTGCGTGTCGGCGTGGTTTTTCACCCGTTCCGAGCCAGCCATTGCGTTCTCCGAACGTGGGTGGGTGGTGGTCGGAGATCTGCGTAATCTCACCGGCAATACGTTGCTCGACAGTTCGCTCGACCAGGCGCTGCGCATCAGCCTGGAGCAGTCGCGCTACGTCAATGTCCTGAGTGAGATGAAAGTGCGCGACACCATGGCGCGGATGAAGCGCGATCCGGATCGCGTGATCGTCGATCGCGCCATCGCCTCGGAAGTGGCGCTGCGCGATGGTGCAAGCGCTGTGCTGCTGCCGACTGTTGCGGAGATTGGCGGCAAGCTTCGTTTCAGCGTTGAATTGGTGGATCCGCGGACCCAGACCACGGTTTACTCGGAGTTTGTGCAAGGCGATGGCTTGCCATCGGCACTGTCCTCGGTGGATCAGGTGACCCGCAAGCTCAGGCAGGGGCTGGGTGAGGTGGTGGCCTCGATCGACAAGAATTCCGTGCCGTTACCCGCCGTGACCACGTCCAGCCTGGATGCGCTGCGGGCTTATGCCCTGGGGGTTGACGCAACGGCGCAAGGCCAATGGAAAGAAGGGTTGGAACTGTTCGAGCGCGCGGTGGCCATCGATCCGGAATTTGCGCTCGCGTATCTGGGGGCGGCACGCATCAAGGTGGCTATCTCCGATCGCCGTGGTGCGCTTCCGTACCTGGAGAAGGCAATTCGTTTCCGTCAGCGTTTGCCTGAGCGTGACCAGTTGTACATGGATGCATGGGCAGCCGAGTTGCTAGCACCCGACAAGGCATTGACGCTGTGGAGAACGCTGGCCTCGCTCTACCCGGACAATTTTGCCGGCACCGCGAACGCCTCGTGGCACCTGTTCGTTGCCAATCGTTTTGCCGACGCGTTGCCGTACGCGCAGGCGGCCGATGTTCCGCAGGACCCGCTGCGCGCGATCGCGACCGATCGGGTTGGACGCATTTTGCTGGCACAGGGAAAGGCCGAAGCGGCGCTGCAGCGCTTTTCCATTCCCGGCGATGCCGATCGCGCCGGCCCGCTGCGGCGCCAGGCGAACGCGCTTGCGGTGTTGAACCGCCATGTCGAAGCGAAGCAAACGCTCGACAGGATCATCGAGCAAGGCTATGCCAACGACGATGTGGTGCCATTGATCGATCGCACCAGCATCGCAATCGATCAGGCCGACTGGAGCGCTGCACGTGCAGCGATCGCACAAGGTCTGACGCGCAGCAAGCAAGGCGACGATTTCAACCGTCGCCAGTTCTCGGTCATTGCGGTGACAACCGATGCGTTGGTCGATCCGTCCCTGGCGACGGCGGCAGCGCTCAAGCCGACGTTCGATCGGCTGGTGTCGGCTGTCATTGACGACGGGTCGGCAACGGTAAACCTGCAGGACAATGCCGCAATGGTATTGATCCTCGCAAGCCAGGCGCAGCGGAGCGGCGATAACAGCCTCACCGCCCACGCGCTTGCGGCGATCAAGCCGGCGCTTGTGCATGAAACACCGGTGCTTGCCGACCTGCGCGCCATTGTCGAAGCCCAGCAGCTGGCACTGTCGGGCGACCGTGCAGCAGCCATCGCGCGCCTGCCGGTCAATGACGATGATCTTTTCCAGACACGCGTGACGCTGTACACGCTGTTGCACGACAGCGGTCGGCACGCTGAAGCGTTGCAACAGGCACGTTGGCTGCTTCTCCATCGCGGGCGTGCTTACATCGAAGCAAATGCGTCGCAAACGCTGCAGCCGCTCAATGTTGCCGATGCGCGTCTGGCCCAGCTCTGGATGGCCGAATCGCTGCACGCACTCGGCCGTAGCCAGGAGGCGCGCGAACAGGCCCAGGAATTTGCGCGCGCCTGGCCTTTACCGAGTCTGCCTGCTTACTTGCGTAACAGGGTCGAACGCATGCTGTCCGATTCGAAGGCGAAGATCACGGTGTGATTGGCCTTTTCGGTCAGGTAGCTCTGCAGCTCGGCGCGAGCCGCTGCAATGTCCTGCTTGGATGCGAGCTGATTGGTGTTCATGCAGTAATAAGCCTCTCCTACGCCGGGGACGGCGTTGTCCGCACTCACGCCAGGTGCGCCGATCTGGGCAAGCGCCTGCGCCGGATTGCATTGAAAGCAGTCGCGGAAGTCGTCATCGGTTGCCAGTAGCTCCAGCAGCTTGTCGGCTGTGGATGCATCAAACGGGAGATGGGTGTCATTGGCTGCGTCAGTCATGGTGTGGCTTGCCTGGAAGGTGAGGGAGTGTGCTGTTGTATGACGTGGGACCTGACACAATATCGACCGTACTCATGCGTCCTTGAGATGTTCCTATGCAAATTCGTCGCTGTGCCACGTTGTTTTTTGAACTGCGCGACGATTCGGTGTTTGATCTTGCACGATTGCTTGCCGGGGGCGATGGCCTGCGTCGCCGCACACGATGGCTGGCGCTCGCGCCTCATCTTGAGGCGGAGGTGGAGGTTTCAGAGGAAGAGCGCGAATGGCTGGGCGAGTTGAGTTCCTCGCGCTGGCAGTCCATCGATCGGGTGCATCCGTTGCCAATCTGGGCGGAGCGTTTGATCGAGCAAGGTCTTGTGATCAGCGATCAACCACAACATGTTCAGCACCGCCGCAACGACGAGTGCGTGCAGCAGCAGCGCTGGTGGCCATTGGCTGCGTTGTGGCATCGATCCGCGCGCTGGAGTGGCGAAGACAGCGTGGCCACCATGGAAGCGCATGGCCTGACAACTGCAGAAGGCATGGTCGGCCGACTGGGCGCCCCCCCGGCAGAAATCGTAGACCGAGGCGAGGGTGGCGTCGAAGCGCGCATTGCCTTGCCGCGGTCAACCCCGGGCACATTCGATGAGCTACTGTCGCGTCGCGTCACCTGTCGCAATTTCGATACGCAGCGTCCACTGTCATCCATCTTGCTCGGCCAGATGCTTGAGCGCAGCGTCATGGCAAGCGCGCGCATCGAAGTGGGGCACGACACCGCATTCTTGAAGAAGCCGGTACCGTCGGGGGGGAGTCTCCATCCCACCGAAACCTACTTGCTGGTCCAGCGTGTCGAGGGAATGACGAGCGGTCTCTATCACTATCGCCCTGTCGATCATGCTTTGCAGCCATTGCAGTCGCCGCCGCAACCGCTGGTGGACTTCGCGCTTCGCGCCGTGTCCGGGCAGCACTGGTTTGCCGATGCGCCGGTGCTGGTGATCCTGGTACCGCGGTTTTTACGCAGTTTCTGGAAGTATCGAAACCACGCCAAGGCCTACCGCGCAATGATTCTGGATGTCGGCCATATCGCGCAGACGCTTTATCTGAGCGCAACCGACCTGGGGCTGGGAGCGTTTGTCACCTCGGCGATCAACGAGGTGGACATTGAACAGGCGCTTGGCCTGGACGGCCTGCAGGACGGCCCACTGGCCATCTGCGGATTCGGTTGGCGTGGCGAGGAAATGAACAATACCGAGCTGGATCCCGGCGGGGCAGTGTGGCCGGCTGGTCGTGATCCAGAGGCGGCCAAGGACATCGGACCCCATTAGCGAGAGACCATCACACATCTCTCGATCTGGATCGCTTGGCGAGGCAGGCAAGCGTACCGGCTCGCTGAAGCACCTTGATCCAACCGTCAGCGCTCGTCGTTGCAGGCGAGCGCTGACGTCGATCCAAAGCAAGCACTCCGCAGATCGCGTTACCGCCGAATCGCCTGCGTATGCGTCTTCAACGCATCGCTCAGACCGTTTACCTTGTCGGCGCCTTCCGGCACGGTGATGCTGGAGCCGGTTAGGTCGTCGCCGATCGGTTGCACGCGGCCGCCCAGGCACTGGCCCAGGAACCCTTCGGTCACTGCGTTGAAGGCCTTGCTGTTTTCCGGGCGGCGGAAGCCATGGCCTTCGTCGGGGAACAGCACGTAGGTGACCGGAATGTTCTTGGCCTTCATCGCGTTGACGATCTGGTCGCTCTCGGCCTGCTTGACGCGCGGGTCGTTGGCACCCTGGCCGATCAGCAGCGGCTTGCTGATCTTGTCGACATGGCTGAGCGGGGAGCGCTCGGTCAGCCACTGCTTGCCGGCCTCGGTGGCCGGGTCGCCCATGCGTTTGGTCAGCTGCTTGTAGAAGCTGGCCCAGTACGGCGGCACGGTGCCGAGCAAGGTGTTGAGGTTGGCCGGGCCAACGATGTCCACGCCGCACTTGAACGCGTCCGGGGTGAAGGTCAGGCCGACCAGCGTGGCGTAGCCGCCATAGCTGCCGCCCATGATCGCCACGTCCTCGGGCCTGGTCACGCCTTGCTTGACCGCCCACTGCACGGCGTCGAGCAGGTCGTCGTGCATCTTGCCGGCCCACTCGCCGTTACCGGCATTGGTGAAGGCCTTGCCGAAGCCGGTGGAGCCACGGAAGTTCACCGCCAGCACCGCATAGCCGCGATTGGCCAGCCACTGCTCATACGGCCCGTAGCCGTAGCTGTCGCGCGCCCACGGGCCACCATGCACGAACAGCACCAGCGGCACCGGCTTGTCGGCCTTGCCATCGTGATTGGCGTCAGCCTCAGAGGGCAGGGTGAGATAGCTGACCAGCTTGAGGCCGTCGCGCGCGGTCAGTTCCTGCGGCCACATCGGGACCAGCGGTTTGCCGTCGAGCGCGGGGCGGGCGGAGAACAGTTTGGTCAGCTTGCCGCCGTCTGCACGGTCGTAGCGGTAGTAGCTCAGCGGTGTCTCTGCCGCCGAATACCCTACGATCCAGATGCGATCGTCGAGCGTGCGTGCGGCAACGCTGGCATCACCGCTGCCGAGTGACTTGAGCTTTTGCAGGTCGGCGGCAATGCCGGTGTCCAGCACCTTCCATTCCTCGCGCAGATAGTCGGTGGACACGGCCTGCACCACGCCGGTCCTGGGGTCGTTCAAGGTGGCGCCGACATCGGTGCGCGGGTTTTCGAACAGCAGCGTGCGCGCATTGCTGGCGGTGTCGATGGCATACAGTGCCGCGGTGTCGCGATTGCGCGAATCCTGCATGTACAGCGTCTTGCCGTCGTCGGTCAGTCCGTTGGGCGAGGTGTTGCTGACATCCTCGAACGGGATGCGGTCCACGCGCTTCCAGCGCTTGCCGTCCGGCACCAGCAGCTCTCTGCCGGCATCGTCGGTGGCGCGCGTGGCGTAGCGCAGCTGGTAGTTGCCGTCGAGCAGATAGGAATCCAGGCTGTCGGTGTTCTGCTGCACCAGGCTGCGCTTGCCCGAGGCCAGGTCCACCCGATACAGGTCATGCCATTTGGGATCGCGGTCGTTCATGCCGACCATGATCGACTCGGGGTGCTGCGCGCTGACGCGATACACCTCGGCGTTGGTCTTCTTGAACGGGGTGAGGTCCTTGCTGCTGCCATCGCTCAGATTCACCGAGAACAGATGGAAGTCTTCGTCGCCGCCATTGTCGCGCAGGTACAGCAACGTGTTGGGTTGATAGGTCCAGAAATAAGTGCGGATGCCGCGTGCGGTGTCCTTGGTGATCGCGCGCGCCTGATCCGGTGCATCCACCGGGGCGACCCAGACATTGAGCACGCCCTCCAGCGGCGCGACCCAGCTGAGGTACTTGCCGTCCGGGCTGATGCTCACGTTCGCCCGTTCCGGGTTGCCGAACAGCGCATCGCGGGTGATCAGTTCGGGGGGGGCCGCGGGTGCTTGCGCAGCGGCCGGGGCCGGCGTGGCGGCCTTGTCGGTGGTGGGCGCGGCGTTGTCGCTGCAGGCGGTCAGCGCGAGCAGCATGCTGGAAACAAGAAGCAGGCGTTGCATGGACGTCTCCGGTCTGGGGCGCGGCCACTCCGGCCGCCTTCCCCCACGCTAGGGCCAGGGCCGGCCCCTGCGGACGTGCCGTTGGTCACGCCACCAGGCGCCGCTACGCAGACGCGGACACAAATTCCACCAACGCGACACCCTCGGCGACCAGCTCGCCCTCGGCCACCAGGTACGCCGCCACGGTGCCGTCGCCGGGCGCGTGCAAGGTGTGCTCCATCTTCATCGCTTCCAGCACCACCAGGGCCTGCCCGCGGGTGACCGACTGCCCCACCGGGGCGACCAGCGACACGATGCGGCCCGGCATCGGCGCGGTCAGGCCACCGGTGTCGTGCGCGGGCTGATCGGCTTCGGCCAGCGTGTCATGGTGGCGGAAGGTCGCCCGCTGTGTGGCATCGCGCAATGTCAGGGTGTCGCCGTCGCGCAGGACCTGCATGCGCCATTGCCGGCCATCCATTTCCACGCGCAGTGCATCGCCCTGCAGGTGGTAGCGCAGCGTGTGGGTATCGCCTGCAGTCGTGACCTGCCAGCCATCGCCAAGCGGGCGCACGCCGAACTGGCGGCGCTCGCCTGCGGCCTCCAGCGTCATGGCGTGCGCGGCATGCGCACCGATGCGCCAGCCATCGGTGTGTTGCCATGGCGAAAACGGGTCGGCCGGATCGGCGGCGGCCTTCGGCAACGCGTCGGCAATCAACGCCGCTGCCAGGCACCACCAGGCATTGGCCGGACTGACCGCCTGGGGAAACAACACGGCCTGCTCGCGTTCGATCAGCGCGGTATCCAGATCGGCAGACGCAAACGACGCCGTGCCGATCAGGCGCGCAAGGAACGCGCTGTTGGTGGTCACGCCCACCGCATGGAATTGCGCCAGCGCCTCGCGCATGCGTGCCAGGGCGGCAGGGCGATCCACATCCCATACGATCAGCTTGGCGATCATCGGGTCGTAGTAGGGGCTGATGCTGTCGCCTTGCTCCACCCCGGCATCGATGCGTACATGCGCGCCGGCTGCGGGAAACTGCAGCTGCCGCAGCGTGCCGGTCGACGGCAGAAAGCCGCGGTCGGCATCTTCGGCATACAGGCGCGCTTCCAGCGCGTGGCCATGGATGCGCAGGTCCTGCTGACGCAGCGGCAACGGCTCGCCCGCGGCGACATGCAATTGCCACTCGACCAGATCGGTGCCGGTGATCAACTCGGTCACCGGGTGCTCGACCTGCAGCCGGGTGTTCATTTCCATGAAATAGAAATCGCCATCCGGGCCGGCGATGAACTCCACCGTGCCGGCACCGACATAACCCACAGCGCGCGCGGCATCCACGGCGGCCTTGCCCATGGCGGCCCGGCGTTGTTCGCTCATGCCGGGAGCAGGCGCTTCTTCCAGCACTTTCTGATGCCGGCGCTGCACCGAACAATCGCGTTCGAACAGATAGACGACCTCGCCCCGGGTATCGCCAAACACCTGGATCTCGATATGGCGCGGCCGCTCGACGTATTTTTCCACCAGCACCTGCGCATTGCCAAAAGCCGATTGCGCCTCGCGCTGGCAGCTGGCCAAGGCCTCTTCGAAGGCCGCGCTGGCATCCACGCGGCGCATGCCCTTGCCGCCACCGCCGGCGCTGGCCTTGATCAGCACCGGATAGCCGATCGCATCGGCCTGCGCGCGCAGGAAGGCCGGCGCCTGTTCGTCGCCGTGGTAGCCCGGCGTCAGCGGCACGCCGGCGCGTTGCATCAGCGCCTTGGCCGCACTCTTGTCGCCCATGGCGCGGATGGCTGCCGCCGGTGGGCCGATGAACACGATGCCAGCCTGCGCGCAGGCATCGGCAAACGCCGCGTTTTCCGACAGGAAGCCGTAGCCGGGATGGATCGCCTGCGCACCGCTTGCGCGTGCCGCCTCCAGGATTGCATCGCCACGCAGATAACTCTGCTGCGCCGGTGCGGCGCCGAGATGGATCGCTTCATCGGCCAGCCGCACATGCCGCGCATCGCGGTCGGCATCCGAATACACCGCCACGGTCGCGATACCGAGCTTGCGACAGGTGGCGATGACCCGGCACGCGATCTCGCCGCGATTGGCGATCAGGATCTTGTCGAAATAGGGCGGTCTTGCTGCGGTGGTGAGTTCGCGCTGGGTCATGACGAAGTTCTCTGCACGCCGCCATGCTGGCGGGCGCTGCGATGAAAAGACGGTTGCATGGATTGCGCCACACGCCGTGCGATGACAGCTGACGCCGCTGCGCCCCCGCGCGATGCGCTGCTCGACGCAGGCAACGCGTGCGCACTCATGCAATGCTCCAGGCGTCACGCAACGCCTTGCGTGCAGGTGTGTGTACACCGCAAGACAGCCAAGAGCAGCACCTGCAGACGGACATCATCACCTCACATCCGGAACACGCCAAAGCGTGTCGTCTTGATCGGTGCATTCAATGCGGCCGACAGTCCCAGCCCCAGCACGCGACGGGTATCGGCCGGGTCGATGATGCCGTCGTCCCACAGGCGTGCGCTGGCGTAATACGGATGCCCCTGCTGCTCGAACTGTGCACGGATCGGCGCCTTGAACGCAGCTTCCTCTTCGCCCGACCAGGCGCCACCCTTGGCTTCGATCCCGTCGCGGCGCACGGTGGCCAAGACGCTGGCGGCCTGCTCGCCGCCCATCACGCCGATGCGCGCATTCGGCCACATCCACAGGAAGTTCGGCGAGTAGGCGCGACCGCACATGCCGTAATTGCCGGCACCGAACGAGCCGCCGATCACCACGGTGAACTTGGGCACCTTGGCGCAGGCCACCGCCATCACCAGCTTGGCCCCGTCCTTGGCGATGCCGCCATGTTCGTATTTGCGCCCGACCATGAAGCCGGTGATGTTCTGCAGGAACACCAGCGGAATGCCACGCTGCGTGCACAGCTCGATGAAGTGCGCGCCCTTGAGCGCGGACTCGGAAAACAGGATGCCGTTGTTGGCGATGATGCCCACCGGATAGCCATGCAGATGCGCAAAGCCGGTGACCAAAGTGCTGCCGTAGCGCGGCTTGAATTCGTCCAGCTGCGAGTCGTCGACGATGCGGGCGATCACTTCGCGCACATCGAAGGGTTTGCGCGTGTCGGCAGGAATCACGCCATACAGTTCGTCGGCGATGTAGCGCGGCGGCAGCGGTGCCTGCAGTGCCAGCGATGCAGCCGGCTTGCGCCAGTTGAGCTGCGCGATGATGGCGCGCACGCGCGCCAGGGCCTGCAGGTCGTTGTCGGCAAAGTGGTCGGCCACGCCGGAGATGCGCGTGTGCACATCGGCACCGCCGAGTTCTTCGGCACTGACTTCTTCGCCGGTGGCCGCCTTGACCAGGGGTGGACCGCCGAGAAAGATCGTGCCCTGCTCGCGCACGATCACCGTTTCATCGCTCATCGCCGGCACGTAGGCGCCGCCAGCGGTGCACGAGCCCATCACGCAGGCGATCTGCGGGATGCCGTTGGCCGACAGGTTGGCCTGGTTGTAGAAGATGCGCCCGAAGTGATCGCGGTCGGGAAACACTTCATCCTGCAGCGGCAGGAACGCGCCGCCGGAATCGACCAGGTAGATGCATGGCAAGCGGTTCTGCTGCGCGATTTCCTGCGCGCGCAGATGCTTCTTCACCGTCATCGGGTAATAGGTGCCGCCCTTGACGGTGGCATCGTTGGCCACGATCACGCACTCCACCCCGGACACGCGCCCGATGCCGGCCACCACACCGGCGCACGGCACCTGATCGTCGTACATACCGTGCGCGGCCAATGGCGCGATCTCCAGCAAGGCGCTGCCCGGATCCAGCAAGGCATCGATACGCTCGCGTACCAGCAACTTGCCGCGTGCGCTGTGCTTGGCACGCGCAGCCTCGCTGCCGCCCAACGCGGTCTGCGCCAGCGTGCGGCGCAGATCCTCGACCACGGTGCGCATCGCAGCAGCGTTTTGTTGGAAGCTCTCGCCGCTGACCTGCAGCTGGCTGGTGATCGCGCTCATGGTGGCTCCGTCAGGCGGTGCGTTCGAACAGCTCGCGGCCGATCAGCATGCGTCGGATCTCCGAGGTGCCCGCGCCGATTTCGTACAGCTTGGCATCGCGCCACAGGCGCCCGGTGGGGTAGTCGTTGATGTAGCCGTTGCCGCCCAGCACCTGGATCGCCTGGCCGGTGAGCCAGGTGGCTTTTTCGGCCGCGTAGAGAATCGCGCCGGCCGCATCCTGGCGCGTGGTCAGCCCGGCATCGCAGGCGCGCGCCACCGCATAGACGTACGCGCGGCAGGCGTTGAGCCCGACGTACATGTCGGCCAGCTTGGCCTGCATCAACTGGAAGGTGCCGATCGGCGCGCCGAACTGCTTGCGCTCGTGCACGTACGGCAGCACCACGTCCATCGCCGCGGCCATCAAGCCCAACGGGCCGCCGGCCAGCACCACACGTTCGAAATCCAGCCCGGACATCAGCACGCGCACGCCGCCGTTGAGCGTGCCCAGCACGTTTTCGGCCGGCACTTCGCAATCGGTGAACACCAGCTCGCAGGTGTTGGAGCCGCGCATGCCCAGCTTGTCGAGCTTCTGCGCGGTGGAGAATCCCGGCATGCCCTTTTCGACGATGAAGGCGGTGATGCCGCGTGCGCCGGCATCCGGGTCGGTCTTGGCGTACACCACCAGCACATCGGCGTCCGGGCCGTTGGTGATCCACATCTTGCTGCCGTTGAGCACATAGCGGTCGCCGCGCGCATCGGCGCGCAGCTTCATCGACACCACATCCGAGCCGGAGCCGGCCTCGCTCATCGCCAGCGCGCCGACATGCTCGCCGGTGCACAGCCTGGGCAGGTAACGCTGCTTCTGTTCCGGCGTGGCGTTCTTGCGCAGCTGGTTGAGGCACAGGTTGGAATGCGCGCCGTACGACAGGCCGATGGCCCCGCCGGCCCGCGAGATCTCTTCCATCGCCACCACATGCGCCAGGTAGCCCATGCCGCTGCCGCCGTACTCTTCTTCCACGGTCAGCCCGAGCAGGCCCTGCTCGCCGAACAGGCGCCACAGCTGGGCAGGGAAGACATTGTCCTGGTCGGCCACGGCGGCGAGCGGGGCAATATGGTGGCTGGCGAAGGCCGCCACGCTTTCGCGCAGCAGATCGATGTCTTCGCCAAGCGCAAAATTCAGGGACGGCACGTGCATGGAGCGACTCCGCAGGGATCGGGATGTGCCGGGTGGGAGCGGGCAGGCCGCACGGCGTTTGTGCGCAGCCTAGCGGTCCCCAATGAAAAAGTGAACTAAAATTCAACTATTGAACCCAGAATCACACCATGGCTTATCGACGCTCCGCCCTGATGGAAGAACGCCTGGCCGGCAATCGCGAACGCATCCTGCACGCGGCCCGCGCCCTGATCGCCGAAGGCGGCTACCGCAATGCGCCGGTGACCGCCGTCGCCGCTGCCGCTGGCGTGTCCACCGGGCAGATTTACCGGCACTTCCCTTCCAAGGCCGAGCTTTTCGTGGAAGTTCTCAATGCGGCGGTGCAGCGCGAGATGACCATCCTGCGCGCCATCACCACCACCCAGGCCAGCGCTGCCGAGCGCCTGCGCAATGCGATCGCCACTTTTGTGCGGCGCGCGCTGGCCGGTCCGGCGTTGGCGTACGCCTTCATCGCCGAGCCGGTGGAAAGCGAGGTGGATGCCGAGCGCATCCGTGGCCGGCGCCTGTTCGGCGAAGTGTTCCGTCAGTTGCTTGCCGAAGGCGTGGCGGCTGGCGAGTTCCCGCCGCAATCGCTGGACGCGGCGGCGGCCTGCATCGTCGGCGCCTTCACCGAGGCGCTGGTGGGACCGATCGCCCCCAGTCGCGGCGACCCGCAGCAGGGCGAGCAACTGGTCGAGGCGATCTGCGGGTTCTGCCTGCGCGCGGTCGGCGCGTCCCATCCGGCCGGCTGACAGTGCACTGACTGAGCCTCTAACTGGGCCGTATGAACGCTTCTGACTGTGCATATACTGTGCACTCGTCCTGCTGGAGTCGTGCGATGGTCGCCGTTCTCAATCCCCTGGCCCTGACCGAACGCCTGCGCGTACCGGATCGCACCATCCTGTCGCCCTCGGCCATGGCCGGCCTGCTGGATCTGTCGCAGCAGGAGCTGGCCGAGCTGGCCGGTGTGCATCGCAACAGCCTGCGCGTGCATCCGGAAAGCCCGCGCGTGCAGGACCTGCTACGCAACCTGTCGCGCCTGCTGGTGGCGATGACGCAGCTCCAGCCTGACGAACGCCAGGTGGTGTTCCACCTCAAGAACACCCCGATTCCCGCGTTCGAATTCGCCACCTTGCTGGAAGTGGTCAAACAGGGCCGTACCGACGATGCGCTGACCTATCTGCGCACCGTCGCCTCGGGGGCCGCCGGTTGAAGCTGAGCGCCCCGGCGCACTGCACGCTGTATCGCGCCTTCACCCCGCGCTGGGCCGCCGAACCGCTGAGCGGCGCCGGTGCGGCACGCTCGGGCGGGCGCTTCAATCGTTTCGGGCAGCCGGCGCTGTATCTGTCGCTGCAGCTGGAAACCGCTGCTGCCGAATACGCGCAGGCCGCGCTGTTCCTACCGCCATTGACCCTGGTCAGTTACGCCGCCGAGCTGCCGGCGTTGGCCGATCTACGCCTGCTCGATGCAAGCTGGGATCCGCTCTGGTCCGATTGGACCGAGGACTGGCGCAAGGCCCTGGTCAACAAGATCGAACCGGTGAGCTGGGTGCTCGGCGACATGCTGCGCGAGGCGGAGATCCCTGGCGTGATCTTTCCCAGCATGGCGTTGCCGGAGGGCATCAACGTGGTGTTGTTTCTGGACATGCTGCAGCCCGAACAGGTATTGCGCGTGCTCGACGATGGCCGCCTGCCGCGCGATGGGCGTAGTTGGGGCGATCCGCCGATCGAGGCGTAGCGAGGCCCTTCAACCCAGCAACAGCTGCAGCGCACCCGCCAGCACCGGCGCGGCCACGGCCGTGGGCAGAATTAATCCACGCCGATACGGCAGCAGCCACAGCGACAGCAACGCGGCTGCGCCGGTCAATGTGCCCAGCCACAACACCGGGCCGATGCCCCAGTCTTGCGCGTGTACCGCCAGGCCGAAGGTGAGCAGCAACAACAACCAACCCAGCACGCGCAGTTGCCGCGAACGTGCGGCGCCCAGCGTGCGGCCACGCACTTCCTGCTGATGCTTGTCCATCGCCAGGCACAGCGCGGCGAATCCGGAAAAATTCAGCGCCAGCAACAGCCACACGCTCATGCGCTCTCCTGCATCGGCACGCCGCCTTGCGCAGGCGCGGTTGCAGTGGCGCGCGCACGTCGTGCCGATGCCGGTTGCGGCGCCTTCCAGTGTTGCAGGCGCCATCCCGCGATCCCGAGGGATACGCCAAGGAACAGGCAGACCAGATCGACCCCGGCCAGCGTCCATTGCCCGGCCGGCAACGTCACGCCCAGATGCACATCGGTGGTGATCGCATTGACCACCGGCACCAACGCGAACAAGCCCGCACCCAGATACAGGTGCCAGCTCCACATCGCACGCCGTGGCCACACGAATGCGGCCAGCAATGCAGCGACCCATGCGACGAAGAACAGATTGGCCTCCATCGCCGCGCGCCCCTCCAGGCCAACCGGCAACAAGCGGTTGGCCCAGAAGAAACTGGCAAAGGCGATCGGCAGGCCGGCGACCGTGCCGATGTTGAGCGCATCCACCAACCGCAGCCCGAAGCCGATGCGCCCGGCCTTCAGGTGTTTGGGGCGTTCCTTCACTGCCCACATCACCACGCCGCTGGCCACCATCAGGCAACCAAGCAAGCCGGAGCCGAAGAACAGCGCGCGCATCCACGGCCCGGCGAAGTGGGCGATATGCAGGCCCACCATCACCCCACGCGTCTGGCTGGCACCGCCCGGCGGCCCGCTGCGCTGCAGGCGCTGTCCAGTGATTGCATCGAACAGGATGGACGGCGCATCGGTGGAGAGGTTGCCAGCGCGCTGGGTGACGCCGACCGCCGCATGCGCGTCGTTGGGAAGCGAGACCGCCACGTTGCCCACCTCGCCGCCGCGCCAGTCGCTGCGCGCACGCGCCACGAATTGTTCCAGCGGCAGCATGCGCGCCGGCGTGCCGGAGGCGCTTCGCGTATCGGCGACCCGGTTGGCGGATTCTTCGTAGAAACGCATTTCGTTGTCGGGGTACTGCGCCTTGATGCCCCAAGGCAGGTACATGAACATCAAGGTCACGATGCCGGTGTAGGTGATCATCGCGTGGTACGGCAACGCGGTCACCGCGCTGACGTTGTGGAAATCCAGCCACGAGCGCAGGCCCTTGCCCGGGCGAAAGGTGAAGAAATCCTTGAAGATCTTCTTGTGCGTGATCACGCCGCTGATGATTGCCACCAGCATGAACATCGCGCAGAAACCGACGATATAGCGCGACCACATCACCGGCAGATAATGCAGATCGAAATGCAGCCGGTAGAAGAATTCGCCGCCCAGGGTGTCGCGTGCGGCGATCTCCCTGCCGGTGGCCGGGTCGATGATGGCGGTGCCGTACATCTGCCGGCGGCTGGCCGGTTTGCCATCGGCTGGCACAGGGTTTTGCCAGTACATGCTGACTACCGGATTGCGCGTGTCCGGCAAGGTGATGTTCCAGCTCTGCGCATCGGCTGCATGCGTCTGCAGATACTGCTCGGCACTGCGCAGCGCGGTTGCGTTGCTCACCGTGGTGATGGGCAATTCCGGGCGCATCCAGCGGCTGATTTCGTCGCGGTAATAACTCGCCGTGCCGCCCATGAAGATCAACAGCAGCACCCAGCCGACCAGCAGCCCGGTCCAGGTGTGCAGCCACGCCATCGACTGGCGGAATCCCTGCTTCATGCCACGCCCCGTTGCAGCCATGCGGCCAGTGCGAACATCAGCGCCGCCGGCACCGCGATGCCGGCCCAGGCGCGCCACACGCTGGCGGTGGCGAAAGCCCATAGCGGCGCGCAGGCGCACACCACGATGCCGACCAGCATGCTGGTCAACACCGCCTCGCTGCGTGGCATCGGCAGGACCAGCGCCAGCAACAGATTGGTGGCGCTGGCGAGTGCATAGCCGCCAAACATCGCCGCCAGCGTGCGCCCAAGCACGCCCAGCCAGGGACGCCTGAACCAGGGAAGCGGCAGGGACGGTGCGGTGGACATCGGATCAGCCAGGCGTGCGGCCGACTTACTCGGCCAGGAAGGTCAACGTGCTGATGTGATGGATCATCGACACCTGCTTGCCGGCGATCTCACGCTTCACCGGCTCCTTGTTGGTGGCGACTAGGATGTGCCGGCCGGCGCGCAGCTTGGGCAGGGTCACCTGGCCCTTGGCGTCGGAGGTCAGCGTCTTCTGCCACTTCTGCGGGTCGATCACCGTCACCTCGACCTTGGGCAGCGGCTTGTTGCGATAGAGCACGGTCAGCGTGTTGCTGTTGGCGGCGGTGGGCACCAGTTCGAAATCGAGCTTGGCCGAAGGCGTGGCGCGCCCGGCGCGTGCGTAGTAGCTCACGGTCTCGAAGCCGCCGGCCTCGCCCTTCCACGGCTCGAACACGCTGTCGTCGCTCAGCCAGGCATCGCCGGTGCCGGACAACGGCGCGGTGAGGAACTCGCTGCCGCGCTGCAGGGCGCCAGCCTTGCCGGCGCTGCCGAACACAGTCGGCTTGACCACCCGCTTGATCTCGTCCTCGCCGTGATCCAGGGCCTCCTGCGCCGGCTCGCCGAAGTAGATGCGTACCGGGCCGCTGCCGTCACGCTCGATCCAGATCTCGTGAGCCTGGGCAGACAGACTGATGCTGGCCAAGGCCAGGCAGGACAGCAGGAAGGACTTCATCGCGGCGACTCCTCATAAGCGGGACCGGGCGAGGCGAGAACCGCGTCACCGTGGATTGATGGGAATGATACGCAATTCCCTCAAGCGAGACCAACGTCTCATGCGGCATTGCGGCAATTCATCGGGCTGCGCAGACCGGCGTGCCTGCAAGACCCATAGCGCGCCAGGGCGCAGCGCACACCGCTGCAATCACTGTCATGCACAGTGGCCAGACGGGCGCGAACTGTGCTCTATACTCCGGCGCTAGCAGAGGTCTTCGACCAACAGCCAGGGGTGAGCGCGTGCGGAATTACGACCTCGAGTTCCTGAAGAAATTCTCGATGGTGATCGGACTACTGGTGGTGATCACCCTGGGCCTGATTGCCCTGGCAGCCTATTTGCAACGCGCCATTCCCGACGAAGTCTCGCCCACCGCGGCCAAGCGCGTGCAGCAACGCATCGCCCCGGCCGGCGCGGTCTATGCCGGCACCACCGGCGCGTCCGCACAGGCCGCAGCCCAGGCGGCAGCGCTGGCCAAGGCTGCCTCGCAGTCCGCCTACGGTGGCAGCACCGACGGCAAGACCATCTTCGACAACCTGTGCACCGCCTGCCACACCACCGGCGTCGGCAAGGCGCCGACGCTGGACCATGCGCACTGGGACGCGCGCATCGCCCAGGGCAAGGACACCTTGTACAAGCACGCGATCGAGGGCTACACCGGCCCGGATGGCGGCATCATGCCGCCCAAGGGCGGCAACCCGGCGTTGACCGAAGAGCAGGTGCGGGCCACGGTCGACTGGATGCTGAGCAATCTGAAGTAAGCGCCTGAAGCATTAGCAAGCGTTCGCAATAAGCGACTGACACAAGCGGTCGGGTACGGCCAGGTTGCAGCGCCTGCCGTGCGCGGGTCCATCGACTGGTCAATCGTGAGGCTTGCGCACGCTTGAGCACGCTTTGCTTTTGTAGCGCGGCAGCCACTGCGCGAGCGTTTGCACTCGCTGCACGACGTGCTAGCACGACAACGTCAGCCTTGGTCACCCACGCCAGCGCAATTGCTTCCGGGAATGCCCGCAGTTGCCGGCACCTGCGCACCGGCCAGGTTACCCACGCGGCAGCTGTCCGCCACTCGCAAGGTTTTGCTAGCCTGTCGCGGTTCTCACGCGCCGCCTTCGGGGCGGCGCTTGCATGTGGTCTACGTCTTTCTGGAGTGTGTCGATGTCGCGTTGCTCGCTGGTTGTGCTCGGTGTGATCGGTCTGTTGGCGCCACTGCTGGGCAGTGCCGCCGAGGGCGCGCCGCAACGTCTGTCGATCGCCGACGTGCAAGGCGAAGACACCCGTAGCCCCTACGACGGCCGTGTGGTCGACGTGGAGGGCATTGTCACCGCCGATACGCGTGCCGGTCTGGCCGGGCTGTTCGTGCAGCAGCCCGGCTTCGAGCCGCGGCGCTCGCACGGTCTGTTCGTCACCGGTGCCGGCAATGCCGAGGTGGCGGTGGGCGACCGCGTGCGCATCGTCGGCACCGTGCGCGAGGTGTCGGCAGGCGGCGAGGCGAGCCTGACCACGGTGGATGCCAGCAGCATCGAGCGACTGGCCAGCGGCCAGCCGGTGCCGGTGCGCATGCTCAGCGGGCCGCCGGCCAACTGGGAAGCGCTGGAAGGCGAGCACGTGCGCATCGCTGCGCTGACGCTCAACGGCAGCGATCGTCTGGACACCTATGGCGAGCTGGTCGCCGCGTTCGGCGGGCGCTTGTGGCAGCCCAGCGAAGTGGCCGCCGCCGGCACCCCGGCCTTCGCACAGGTGCAGGCCGACAACGCCCGTCGCCAGGTGTTGCTGGACGACGCGCGCAACGGCCGCAGCCCCAAGACGGTGGCCTATCTGCCGGCCGATCCGGTGCTGCGCAGTGGCAGCCTGCTCAAGTCGGTCGACGGCATCGTCGACCAGCGCTACGACGGCAACTACCGCATCCAGGTGCTGAGTCCGTTGACGCTGCCGGCCATGCCGACCGCGGTGGCGCCGCAGGTTGGCGGTGACCTGCGTATCGCCTCGTTCAATCTGGAGAACTTCTTCAACGGCAATGGCCGCGGCGGCGGCTTTCCGACCAAGCGCGGTGCGCGCACGCACGAGCAGTTCCAGGCGCAGCTGACCAAGCTGGTGTCCACCATCGTGCCGTTGCACGCCGATGTGGCTGCGTTGATGGAGCTGGAAAACGATGGCAATGACGCCGATGCGGCGGTGGCGCAACTGGTCGCCGCGCTCAACGCGGCTGACAAGGACAAGGACTGGCAGTTCGTCGACACCGGCAGCGGCCCGGGCGATGACGCGATCCGGGTCGGCATCGTGTACCGCAGTTCGCAGGTCACGCCGGTTGGCAAGTCGGCCACGTTGACCGGCGGGCCGTTCGACAGCCACAGTCGGGTGCCGCTGGCGCAGGCGTTTCGCAGCACCCGCGGGGCAACCTTCGTGGTGGTCGCCAATCACTTCAAGTCCAAGGGCTGCGGCAGCGCCAGCGGCGCCGATGCCGACCAGCGCGACGGCCAGGCCTGCTGGAACGCCACCCGCACCGAATCGGCCAAGCGCCTGCACCAGTGGCTGCAGACCGACCCCACCGGCGCGCAGACCAAGCTGGCTGTGTTGCTGGGCGATTTCAACGCCTACGCAATGGAAACGCCGATGCGCAGCCTGCGCGCCAGCGGCTGGCAGGATGCCTTTGCGGTGGCCGGCGTGAAGCAGCCCTACAGCTACGTCTACGATGGCATGAGCGGGCGGCTCGACCACGCCCTGCTCAGCCCGGCGATGGCCAGGCAACTGCGCGGCGCGGTGGAATGGCATATCAACGCCGATGTCATGGACGATGCCGGCTATGCCAAGCGCAACCTGCCCGGCCCGTGGCGCAGTTCCGACCACGACCCGGTGCTGCTGGGTTTTTCGCTATAGCGCGCTAGCTGGCGCACGTCCCGGCGCGGCGGCGCAGCCGCAGGTTGAGCAGGTGCGTGCTGGCCAGCAGCAGGCTGCCGGTCACCGTGATCGGGGTTTCCCAACTGCCGCCGGCAAGCCCGCTGGCGCCCAGCACCAGTCCGGCTAGGCCGAAGACCGCCAGCGCCCACACCGGCGCGGGCAGCGCATGCCGGCGGTGGCTGCTCCACAGCGCGTAGCCGCTCAGCGGCACGGCAGCCGTGGCGAACACCACATGCACCCATTCGGCCCGGCTCCAGGCACCCAGCAGCGGCAGTGCAGCGGCCAGCAATGGCAGCGCCAGGCAGTGCAGCAGGCACAGGCTGGATAAGGCGATGGCCGAGTTGTCCAGTACGGAAGCGGTAACGCGCATCGGAGGTGTCCTGTCGAGCTAGTGTTATATAGTAACACTTCCATTCCAGCCAGGCCCTCAGGATGTCCCTGTCCCCCAAGCGCGATTCACGCCTGCCCGTCACCGTGTTGTCCGGCTTTCTCGGCGCCGGCAAGACCACCCTGCTCAACCGCATCCTGCATAACCGCGACGGCCTGCGCGTGGCGGTGATCGTCAACGACATGAGCGAGGTCAACATCGACGCGCAGCTGCTGCGTGAGGGCGGCGCGGCCTTGCGACGCACCGAAGAGACATTGGTGGAATTCAGCAACGGCTGCATCTGCTGCACGTTGCGCGACGATCTGCTGCAGGAGGTGCGCAAGCTGGCCGAACAGAAGCGCTACGACTATCTGCTGATCGAATCGACCGGCATTGCCGAGCCGATGCCGGTGGCGGCCACCTTCGCGGTGCGCGATGCCGACGGCTTCAGCCTGGCCGACATCGCCCGGCTCGACACCATGGTGACGGTGGTGGACGGCAGCCACTTCCTGCAGGACTTCGGCTCGGCCGCCACGCTGGCCGAACTCGGCCAGCAAGCCGGCCCGGACGATAGCCGCGGGCTGGTGCAGTTGCTGGGCGAACAGGTGGAATTTGCCGACGTGTTGGTGATCAGTAAGTGCGATCAGATCGATGCACAGCAGCTGCAACGCCTGCGCGCGGTGTTGCGTGCGCTCAATCGCGAGGCGGCGATCGTGGACGCGGCACATGGCGAGGTGCCGCTGCGCCAGGTGCTCGACACCGGCCGCTTCGATTTCACCCGTGCGCAGCTGGCGCCGGGCTGGATGCAGGAACTGCGCGGCCAGCACACGCCGGAGACCGAGGAATACGGCATCAGCAGCTTCGTCTATCGCGCCCGCCGGCCGTTTCACCCGCAGCGTTTTGCACGCATGGTGCAAGGTGGTCTGCCGCAGGTGATCCGCAGCAAGGGATTTTTCTGGTTGGCCAGCCGCATGGATTGGGTTGGCGAATTGTCCAGCGTGGGTGGCGCGACCCAGACCAATGCAGCGGGCTTCTGGTTTGCCGCACGCCATCGCGTGGATGCGCATGCCATCGGCGAGCCGTTGCAGACCAGCATCACGCCGCTGCCGTATACCGATATCGGCTGGCAGCGTCAGCAGACGCAATGCTGGACCGCGCCGCTGCCGCAACTGCACGAGGTTGGCGATGCCAGCGAGTACGCCGCGATGCAGCGGCTGTGGCACCCACTGTGGGGCGACCGTCGCCAGGAGCTGGCGGTGATCGGCGTGGACATGGATGCGCCGCGCACGCGCGCTGCGCTGGATGCCTGCCTGCTCAGCGATCACGAACTGCGCCAGGGCCCGGCGCAATGGCAACTGCTGGACGATCCGTTTCCGCACTGGCAGCGTTGATGGCGGCCTGGATCGCGCTGTCGACATCCGTTCGCGCCTGGTTCCGGATGCAATCTGCCGCAGGCTTGCATCTGCAGTGCGGCGTGCGGATGTGCCGCCACGTGGCGGTGTATCGCATGCCTCATCCGCGGCCGCCGGACAGCGCGCACAGGCAACGGCGCTGTCCGGATCTTCTGCGGTAGCCGTTGTCGCTTGCCTTGCGATGTGCTCTTGCTTTTTCGGCAGACTGGCAACGAGAGCCGTCGTCCAGGCCGGCGACGTGAGGAGGGCGGCGACGGATCTAGGCGCCGAAGTGAGCACACCGCGACGCGATGACGGCTGCCAAACAACTGACCCATGCGCATCACAGTCCCCCTTGGGTCACTGCAGCATGATCTCCAGCGCTGCCCCTTCGAGGCGAGTGGCGAAACGGCGTCGCGCCGGCCGAATGCCGCCATCAGCCCAGCCGCATGCCCCAGGCGATCGCTGCGATTGCCGGCGCCGCCAGCAACAGCCCCACCCAGCCGCGTCGGCCGATGCGTTCGCCAAACCCCAGCTTGCCGACGAGCGCTCCCAGGATGACCACGCCCAGGTTCATGCTGGCGAAGACGGTGGCCGGGCTGTGTGGCAGCAGCTGATGGGCGCGCACGTAGCACAGGATGTTGCCGAAATTGAGCGCGCCCAGGAGCACGCCGGCGAGCAGGTTGCGAAAGCTCAGGCGCGCGACACCACCCCGGCGAACGACTTGCAGGCCAAGCATCAGCACACCTGCCAGGGCAAAGCACAGCGTCAATGACGTCAATGAAGGCGTACCGGCCTGTGCGATGTGCTTGAGCAACAGATCGATCAGGGCAAAGCCCATCCACACGCCTGCCAGCCACGGCCATCCGATCGAGGTCGGGGCCGAATCCACACCGGTGGCCTGACGTGGCCGTTGCAGGATGCAGACGATGGCCAGCAGACCCAGGCCCAGTCCCGTCAGCTTCCAGGCATTGACCGGTTCACCGAAGAGCGTGAACGCCGCCGCCAGCGAGAGCAGGAGCGACAGGCGTTGGGCAATGTCGGTACGGACGATGCCGGCGGTGGCGACCGCGCGTGCCAGCAGCATGAAGATCGAGGGCAGCGCCACCGCCAATGCAAACAGTGCCAGCCAGGGCGTGGTCGGCGCGCGCAGCGTGTCCAGTGACGGATGCAGGGTCAGCCACGCCAGCAGTGCGGCGGTGGCGTAGTTCCAGGTGATCGCCTGCGCAGCGTCCAGGCGATAGCGCGGTAGCAGCTTGAGAACCACCGACACCAGGACACTGCAAACGACGGCAAACAGCAGAAAATGCATGGGCAACGCAACGAAGTGTGCAGGCAGGGCGATGAACGCGGCCGGCGGGGCGGCTATTATGACGGTATGTCCAATCCCTTATTCCCCACCGAATCGGCCGCACTGACATTGGACGGGCCGGTCGGTCCGCTCGATGTCGCGGTCGATCTGCCCGAGCCGGACGTTGCCGTGCAACCGGTCACCGCCATCGTCTGCCACCCGCTCTCCACCGAGGGCGGCAGCATGCACAACAAGGTCGTCACCATGGCTGCGCGCGCGCTGCGCGAGTTGGGGATCACCGTGGTGCGCTTCAATTTCCGCAGTGTCGGCAACTCGGCCGGTGCGTTCGATCATGGCGATGGCGAGCAGGACGACCTGCGTGCGGTCGCCGCATGGGTGCGCAGCCAGCGCCCGGGCGACACCCTGTGGCTGGCCGGCTTCAGCTTCGGGGCGTATGTGTCGTTGCGCGCCGCCGGCTCGCTCGCACCGCAGGTGCTGATCTCGATCGCGCCGCCGGCCGGGCGCTGGGATTTCAGCGACATGCAGCCGCCGGCGCAGTGGCTGGTGGTGCAGGGCGATGCCGACGAAATCGTCGACCCGCAGGCGGTGTATGACTGGCTGGAGACCCTGGAGCAGCAGCCCGAGCTGGTACGCATGCCCGACACCAGCCACTTCTTCCACCGCAAATTGATCGACCTGCGTGGTGCGATCCAGCATGGTGTCCGGCGCTGGTTGCCGGCCGCCGTTTGACCGCGGCAGGGCCCATGCGTATCGCCCGGCGATGCGCCGTTGAGCGGGCAAGGCAACAGCCGGCCCGCGGAGAACACGATGAGTGACATGACCCCGTCGCAGCGCTACGCCGCCGGCGTACAACGCGGCGACTGGCGCGCCGACCCCGCGCAGCAGGCGGCGCTGGCCGAGCTGGACCGTATCCACGAGGCATTGGTGGACAGCGCGCAGGACGGCTGGCTGGATCGGCTGTCGGCGTTCTGGAAAAAGCCCGAGCCGGTGCGCGGCCTGTATTTCTGGGGCGGGGTGGGGCGCGGCAAGACCTTCCTGGTCGACCTGTTCTACGACGGGTTGCCGATCAAGCAGAAGTACCGCACGCACTTCCATCGCTTCATGCGCGGGGTGCACGAGCAACTGCGCGAGCACGCCGGGCAAAGCGATCCGCTGGCCAAGATCGCGCAGCAGTGGCGCGAGAATTTGCGCGTGCTGGTGCTGGACGAATTCTTCGTCACCGACATCGGCGATGCGATGTTGCTGGCGCGCCTGCTGGAACGCCTGTTCGCCGAAGGCGTGACCCTGGTGACCACCTCCAACACCGCACCGGAAAACCTCTACGCCAACGGCCTGCAGCGCGATAGCTTCATGCCGGCGATCGGCCTGCTGCAGAAATTCTGCGTGGAACTCTATGCCGAAGGCACCGAGGATTACCGCATGCGCGCGCTGACGCGCTCACCGGTGTATCGCGCGCCCCTGGATGCGCAGGCCGACACATGGCTGACGCAGCGCTGGGGCGAGCTGAGCGGAAACTCCGAGCCGCGCAGCGGCAACATCGAAATCGAGGCGCGCAAGATTGCCGTGCGTGCGCGCGGCAAGAGCATCGCCTGGTTCGATTTCGCCGCGCTGTGTGAAGGCCCGCGTGGCCCGGGCGATTACATCGAGATCGCGCGCGAATTCACCACCGTGTTGCTGGGCGGCATCCCGCACTTCGATCGCATGAACGAGGACGCCGCGCGCCGCTTCGTCAATCTGATCGACGAGCTGTACGACCGCCACGTCAACCTGGTCTGCACCGCGCAGGACGCCCCGCCCGCGTTGTACAGCGGCCAGCGCCTGGCCGGCGCCTTCGAGCGCACCGCCTCGCGCCTGATCGAGATGCAGAGCGCCGAGTATCTGGCGACCGCACATCGGGCCTAGACATGCAGACGCGGCCCGGTCCCGGACTGCACAAGATCGTTGTGACCGATCAGGACGGCGACCTGGGCCAGTTCGGCGGCGGTGCCTGGTTGCACGATGCAGCGCTCTGGCCAATGGATCCATCGACCGGCCGACCGATGCTGCCCATCGTCATGCTCACCGGCTTGTTTCTACCTACGGCCTATCTGCCCGACGATATGGTGCTGACGGTCTTCGCCTCGATCGAGCGGCCCGGCGGCGCGGATGGCCGGTCGTCGCTGCGTAGGCTCGCCGTCAACCAGCAAGGTGAGTCCGACAAGCTCGCGCAGGGCCACAGCAAGGTGCTGCTGCATCGACGTGCCGCGCAGGAGGTGTGCGTCGGTGACAGTGCGCGGTTGCTCGGGCGTCATTTCATCGGGCTGCAGCCATTTGGCGACCACGACATGGCCGAAGAGCTGGAAGATGAAGACAGCGGCGCAGGAATGAGCAAACAACTCGGCCGACCATGCTGGTTGCAGGACCCGATCTATACGAGCCCGCGCTACTACTTTCTTGCCCAGTTTGTAGAGGCGGAATTGGGCCGGGTCGATCCCGGCTACGCCGGCCTGTTCGGTGACGGCACTGGTTATCTGTTTGCAGACCAGCGCGCCAGGAAGCTGGGCGACGGCGTTGCGGCGGGACATTTCTTCATCCAATTCACCTGAGTCCTCGCGCCGTGCAGTCGCGCGCGGCCGTGGTACGGCCACCAGCCCCGCAAAAGCGACAGATCAAAAATCGCTTGCAATTAAATCGTGCGCTATGTAAATTGCAGCCATGGACACCGCCACAGCCACTGACGCCCGGACCAACGCGCTGCTGCAGCTCGACAACCAGCTGTGCTTTGCGCTGTATTCGGCCAACCTGGCGATGCACAAGCTCTACCGCGGGCTGCTGAAGACGCTGGACCTGACCTATCCGCAATATCTGGTGCTGCTGGTGCTGTGGGAAACCGACGGCCGCAGCGTGTCGGAGATCGGCGAGCGCCTGTACCTGGACTCGGCCACGCTGACCCCGCTGCTCAAGCGTCTGCAGGCTGCTGGACTGGTCACCCGCACGCGTGCTGCCAGCGACGAGCGCCAGGTGATCATTGCGCTGACCGATACCGGCCGCGCACTGCGCGCCAAGGCCGGGGCGGTGCCGGAGCAGGTGTTGTGCGCCTCAGCGTGTTCGTTGGACGAATTGCGTCAACTCAAGCAGCAACTGGAAACGCTGCGCTCAAACCTCGGCACCGGGTAAGCCGGCCCCGCAAGGTCCGCACGTTTTTGCAACATGTCGTACACGATTTAATCGTCAACTACTCAGCTACATCACGCGCTGACAGCGCTCATTCTGGAGAACCACCATGGCCTCACCTGAAAAAGTCCTCTACACCGCCCACGCCACCGCCACCGGCGGCCGCGAAGGCCGCGCCGTGTCTTCCGACAAGGCGCTGGACGCCAAGCTGTCCACCCCGCGCGAGCTGGGCGGCGCCGGCGGCGACGGTACCAACCCGGAGCAGTTGTTCGCTGCCGGCTACGCCGCCTGCTTCATCGGCGCGATGAAGGCTGTCGCGGCGCAGGACAAGCTCAAGCTGCCGGGCGAAGTGAGCATCGACAGCAGCGTCGGCATCGGCCAGATTCCGGGCGGCTTCGGCATTGCCGTGGAGCTGCGCATCGCAGTGCCGGGCATGGAACAGGCCGAACTGCAGACGTTGGTCGACAAGGCCCACCAGGTCTGCCCGTACTCCAACGCGACCCGCGGCAACATCGACGTCACCCTGACCCTGGCCTGATCCACGCCAGCACCACGCGTAACACGTGGTGGAGTCATAAACGGCCCGGCGCCTGCGTCGGGCCGTTTTTGTTGCAGCAGCAGCGCTCCCCTCAAGAACACAGGCAGCCGGCGTCGCTGTGTCAGCGCGACCTGGCATGGACGCAAGACACGCCAACGAGGCGATGCACCCGCGTCCGGGTGCGCACGCACGCGCTGGCGATGGGCGTCACCGCGCGGCACACTGTTGCGATGACAGTGCCTGCTTCTGCGATCCCGATCGGACTTTCCTGCGCATGAGCGCAACGCGTCCCACCTTGTTGCTGCTCCCCGGTCTGCTCAACGATGCGCAGTTGTGGCAGGCGCAGCGCGTGGCCCTGGCCGAGCTTGCCGACTGCGTGGTCGGCGACATCACCCAGGGCGAGAGCATGCGCGCGCTGGCGACACAGCTGCTGGCGCAGATGCCTCCGCGGTTTGCACTGGCAGGATTTTCCTTGGGTGGCTACGTCGCGCAGGAAATCCTGCGTATCGCGCCGGAGCGCGTGGAGCGGCTGGCCTTGCTGGATACCTCCGCACGTGCCGATTCGCCCGAGCGTGCGGCGCAACGGCGCGCGCAGGAAGCGAGCGTGCGTGGCGCCAGTGCCTTCCACGGATTCGGCGAACGGCTGCTGCGGCACTACGTGCATCCCTCGCGCTGGCAGGACGAGGCCTTGCTGGAGCGGGTGCGTGGCATGACCCAGCGGCTGGGCGTGGAGGTGTTTCTGCGGCAGAACCGGCTGGAGCGGGAAGACGGCCGCGCGCTGCTGCGCGCCTATGCCGGCCCGCTGCTGGTGCTGTGCGGCCAGGACGATGCGATCACCCCGCCCGCATTGCACGAGGAAATGGCCGCACTTGCAGTGCACGCGCGTCTGGTGCAGGTGCCTGCGTGTGGCCATCTGTCGCCGCTGGAACAGCCGCAGGCGGTGTCGGATGCACTGCGGCAATGGCTGCTCGCCTGATACGGCGACAACCGAGCCGGCGTAGCCATGCCTGCCGCTGTGCGATCGCCGTGGGGTGGCATCAACCAGTGTGCGATGAGGTGCTCTGAACCAGCGGTAGTTGGGGAGCAAGCATCAGCATGCCGTCGGCTGATACGTAATGCGTGCATTCCTGCACGCACGGTGTCGCACCTGGTCACGGTAGCCATCCGGCCGAAGCGAATCGTTGTGCCGCCGCAAGGCGCGCAAGTCCGCTTGCGCTGCACCGCCACCGTCACCGCGCGGCAGTCGTCGGCCAGCGCCTGTTCCCGGCGGCCACGCCCCAGCGTGACATCGACCTGTGGCAGGACGTCGGGGCGCCGTAGCGGCGTCTGGGCCTCGCCACGTAAAACGTGAACCGGGTCGAGCATCGTTGCGCCGACATCCTGCAAACGTTTGGCTCACTTGATTCTCACGGTGTATGGTGTGAATTATGTTGCACAGCAGCATCGGAGCTCAGCAATGCTCGACTCACGCATCGAAAAGGTTGATCTGGCACTCACCGAGATTGCCAAGGACCCATCGGAGAAGGTGGCGCTGTGGCAGTGGGCGTGCCGCGAGATGCTGCACGAGACGCTGATCGGCATGCACCAGCTCTCGCACCTGGCGGGCATTTCCCAGCAGGTTGCCAACGACTGGCGCGCGCCGGTGGATGTGATCGCACCCGAGAAGCCCTATCTGGCCCCCTCCGCGCTGGCCGATCGCCGCCTGCCGCAGGTGCTCGATGGCCTGGGCAATACGCATGACGACAACGACCGCGCCATGCTGTGGCGGCTGCGCTATGCCAGCCTGATCGCCGCCACCCTGCAGGGCATGCAGGCACTGGCCGACAAGCACCGCATCGACCGCCAGGCGATGGCACTGGGACAGTGAGCTGACCGCGCTGCGCGGGTGCACAGGCTGTGCTGCCATCCGAGCGTTGGCTTCGTGTCAGACCGCTTGTCTTCAATGCCGGACGGCGGCCTCTTCCAGATGCCGCCAGGCATGCCGCACGATCCAGCGCGCCTGGTCCCAGGGCACCGACAGCAGCGGTTGATAGTGGTAATAGCCGTCCTGCAGCACGCGATACAGCTGCGCCTCGGTCGCGCGCGGATAGGCCAGATAGATGTCGTAGCCGAGCGTAAGCAGCCGGGCATAATCGGCGAAGGCGTAGCCCCCGAGATGGCCTTCGGCGTGGACACCGCGCCAGTAGGCGATCTCGGTGTCGAGATCGACGCTGCGGCGGGTCAAGACGGATGCGCTGTGCATGGGTAGGACTCCGTTGCCGACACTACCCCCTGTGCCCGGCACCGTAGCAGCGCCTGCCGCGTGCAACCAGCACGCGACGACGAGCGGTCGTCGCGGTGGTGATGCCACGGGCCGGACAGCGCCGACCCGTTGCAGCCGGAACCTCAATCCCAGCCGGGTGCGATGGCCTTCGGGTTGGCCAGCCGCTGCCCGCGGTCCAGTACGGCGATCTCGGCCATGTCCTGCTCGCTCAGCCGCAGCGTCTGCGCCTTGAGATTGCTCTCCAGATTGTCGCGCTTGGTCGAGGACGGAATCACCGAATAGCCCTGCTGCAGTGCCCAGGCCAGGGTGACCTGCGCCGGGGTGGCGTCATGGCGTGCGGCGATCGCCTGGATCACCGGGTCCTTCAGCACCTCGCCCACCGCCAGCGTCATGTACGAGGTGACATGGATGCCTTGCTCGCGCAGGAACGCGATCAGGCTGCGGTTCTGCAGGTACGGATGTACTTCGATCTGATTGGTGGCGATGGCCTCGGCGCCCAGGATCTCGATGGCCTGCTTGATCAGCGCGATGGTGAAGTTGGAGACGCCGATCGCACGGGTCAGACCCTGCTGCCTGGCCTCGTTCAAGGCTTCCAGGTAGTCGCGCATCGGCACCTGATCCTTGGGCGAAGGCCAGTGGATCAGGGTCAGGTCGACGTCGTCGGTGCCCAGTTTGCGCAGGCTTTCCTGCAGGCTGGGCAGCAAGGCGCTGCGGTCGAACTTGTCGACCCAGATCTTGGTGGTCAGATACAGCTGATCGCGCGGCAGGCCGGATGCAGCGATGGCCTGGCCGACCTGTTCTTCGTTGTCATAGATCTGCGCGGTATCGACGGCGCGGTAGCCCAACTCCAGTGCATTGCGCACCGAGTCGATGACGACCTGGTCCTTGAGACGGAAGGTGCCGAGGCCGAATGCGGGGACTGTCATTGTGTTCCTTTGGTAATCGGGAATGGGGAATCGTGCATCGCAAAAGCTGATGTCGTGGGGGCGCTGTGAGCCATTAATCCAGTGCGACGACGGCCTTGCCGAAGTTCTCGCCGCGCAGCAGGCTGATCAGGCCCTGCGGGGCGCTATCCAGGCCGTGCAGGACGTGTTCGCGGTACTGGATCTGGCCGTCACGCAGCCACTGGCCCATCTCGCGCAGAAACGCGGGCATCAGGCGGATGAAATCGTGCTGGATGAAGCCGCGTACGGTCAGCCGCTTGCGCAGCACCTGGCCCATGAACTCCGGCAGGCGATCTGGCCCCGGCAAGGCCTGGCCGCGGCTGTTGTAGGTGGCGATCACGCCGCACACTGGGATACGTGCGAAGTCGTTCAATTGCGGCAATACCGCGTCGAAGACCTTGCCGCCGACGTTCTCGAAATAGATGTCGATCCCGTCCGGGGTGGCCGCGCGCAGCTGCTCGGCAAAGTCGTCGGCGCGATGGTCCAGCGCAACATCCACGCGCAGCACCTCGCGCAGGTAGCGCACCTTTTCCTCGCCACCGGCAATGGCCACCACGCGCAACCCCTGCAGACGCGCCAGCTGGGCCACGGTGGCGCCAACCGGTCCGCTGGCTGCCGCCACCACCAGGGTTTCGCCGGCCTGCGGCTTGCCGATTTCGTGCAGGCCGGCGTAGGCGGTGAAGCCGGGCATGCCGTACACACCGAGCGCGGTACTGAGCGGCAGGGCATCGTCCTTGGGCAGCTTGCGCAACGGCGCGGTGGGCGTGAGCAGGCTATGGCTCTGCCAACCGCCGGGCAGTACCAGCAGGTCGCCCGGCTGATAGCCGGCATGGTGCGACTCGAGCACTTCGCCGACGGTGCCGCCTTCCATCACCGCGTCGATCTCCACCGGTGCGGCGTAGGACGGGCCGTCGTCCATGCGTCCGCGCATGTACGGGTCCAGCGACAGGAAGCGGTTGCGCACCAGAATCTGGTCGTGCCCGGTGGGCGGCAAGGCGACGTCTTCAATGCGGAAATTGTCGGCGCTCGGTTCGCCGTGTGGGCGTGAGGCCAGCACGATGCGGCGATTGGTGATCGATGTCATGGGGGATTCCTTGCGGAAAGGGCCGCGCGTGCGCGACCGGGGGAGCGCAGCCGCGATGGCGGATGCGCGCGGAAAGACGCGCGTGGTCGACTGCGTGCGTGATGCAAGCCGATGCGTCAGGCTGCGTCGGCCGGCTCGGGGGCGCTTGCGGCATCGAGCTGTGCAATCTGATCGGCGCTCAACGACAGCTGCGCGGCGGCCAGCACATCGTGCAACTGGGTCACGCTGGTAGCGCTGACGATCGGTGCGGTCAGGCCGGGACGTGCGATCAACCAGGCCAGTGCGATCTGTGCCGGCGTGGCGCGGTGGGTGGCCGCCAGATCGTCCAGCGCCTGCAGAATGCGCAGGCCGCGCGGATTGACGTATTGCTTGACCACCGAGGCACCGCGCGCGCTGCTCTTGCCGGCGTCGTCGGCGCTGCGGTATTTGCCGGTCAGAAAACCGCTGGCCAGCGAGTAGTAGCTGATCACGCCGAGCTCGCGTTCGCGCACCAGCGGCTCCAGCTCGGCTTCATAGCCGGCGCGGTCGTAGAGGTTGTATTCCGGTTGCAGGCTTTCGTAACGCGGCAACTTGTACTGCTCGGAGATATCCAGGGCATCGCGCAGGCGTGCGGCGCTGTAGTTGGACGCGCCGATCGCGCGCACCTTGCCCTGTTCGATCAAGCGGCCGAACGCGGCCAGCGTGGCTTCCAGCGGAATCGATTCGTCGTCTTCGTGCGCCTGGTACAGATCGATCACATCGGTCTGCAGGCGGGTGAGCGAATCTTCCACCGCGGCGGCGATGTTCTCCGGCGACAGGCCCGGATGCTCGCTCCATTTGGCCACCTTGGTGGCGATCAGCACCTTGTCGCGCTTGCCGCTGCGTGCGAGCCAGCGCCCGATGATGGTTTCCGACTCGCCACCGCGATTGCCCGGCACCCAGCCGGAGTACGCATCGGCGGTGTCGATCAGATTGAAACCGGCATCGACGAAGGCATCGAGCAACGCGAACGAGGTCGCCTCGTCGGCGCTCCAGCCAAACACATTGCCACCGAACACGATCGGTTGAACCTGCAGGCCGGAGCGGCCTAGCGCGCGGGAGTGGGTCATCACGGTTGCTCCTGATTCGAACTGCCGACAGGATAGTCATGCGTGCCGATGTTGCGTGTGACACCTGCGTGGATTCAGCGTTCCGCAGATCGCCCTCATCGACTCACGTCGTCTGAACATGTCGTCCGCCGCGCCTGGTGCGGCGCGTCATGCGGCGTACGGATCCGTGCACATGGCAGGCTTCGGGCCGCATGCTAGGCTCGCGCTACTTTTTCCCGCAAAGGGCGCTGCGATGATCCGCAACAAGCTGGTGTGTGCATGTGTGATGGGGATGGCAGTGGCGATGAGCGCGCCACTGGCAATGGCAATCAAACCGGCCGATAGCGCCAGCTTGCCGGCGCCCGATGCGGCGCTGCAAAAAGCCATCGACGGCAACTGGCGCGATCGCGTCTACGTGCAGCGCGACGTCTATCGTCATCCCGGCCAGACGCTGGCGTTCTTCGGCATCAAGCCGACCCAGACCGTCATTGAAATCACGCCGGGCGGCGGCTGGTATTCGGAAATCCTGGCGCCGTACCTGCGCGACAAGGGCAAGTATGTTGCTGCGGTGGTCGACCCGGCGGCGGTGCCGGAGGGGCGCGGCCGCGATTCGGCACAACGTGGGCGCGACGAGCTGGAGAAGAAGTTTGCCGCCAAGCCGGAGGTGTACGGCAAACCGTCGTTCGTTTCCTATGTGCCCAAGACGCCGTCGTTCGGCGTGGACAACTCGGCCGATCTGGTGCTGACCTTCCGCAACGTGCATAACTGGCGCATGGCCGGCAATGCCGAGGCGATGTTTGCCGGCTTCTACAAGGTGCTCAAGCCCGGCGGCGTGCTCGGCGTGGTCGAGCACCGTGCCAAGGCCGACGTGCCGGCCGACGACAAGAGCGGCTATGTCGGCCAGGCGCAGTTGATCGCGATGGCCGAAGCGGCCGGATTCAAGCTCGCCGGCAAGAGCGAGGTCAACGCCAATCCGCGCGACACCAAGGACTATGCCGGTGGCGTGTGGACCCTGCCGCCGAGCAACAACCACGACAAGGCCGACGATGCCAAGTACAAGGCGATCGGTGAGAGCGACCGCATGACCTTGAAGTTCGTCAAGCAGTGAGACGCGGCCTGCATGCCGACGCACCGCGCGTCGGCATGTGGGTCTTTGGCTGCCTGCCGCAGTGCGTCGATGCTGTCATGGCGCGCGGCATGCGATGACTGCGCAAGCGGCTGCACGATCGTAAGGACGCCACGGGCAGCGCAACGACGGCCAGTTGGACCAACGCTGCGCTGGTTTGCATGCGGCAGGCCACTGATGCACAACCGCCCCGCGTAGCGATGCCGGCTGCGTCAGCGTGCAACGCGGTTGCGGGCAGCAGCGCACCGCTTGCCGCTGGTAGCGCGACCTCTTCAACCCGGTGCACGACTCACGCGCCACGCGCGTGGCCGGCAACGACCTTGCGCAACAGGATTGGCATGTTGGTGTTGTTGAACAAACCCTATGGCGTGCTGTCGCAATTCAGCGACCGCTCGCAGCCGCCCAAGCGCACGCTGGCCGAATTCGGTCTGCCGGCCGACGTCTATGCAGCCGGTCGCCTGGATCACGACAGCGAAGGCCTGTTGCTGCTGACCGACGATGGTGCACTGGCGCATCGCTTGACCGACCCGCGCCACAAGCAACCCAAGACTTACTGGGTGCAGGTGGAAGGCGACCCGGAGCCTGCGCAACTGCAGGCCTTGCGCGATGGCGTGCTGCTCAACGACGGCCCGACCCGCCCGGCCGAAGTGCGCAGGCTCGATCCGGCACCGCAGCTGTGGCCGCGCGATCCGCCGGTGCGCGTGCGCAAGACCGTGCCCGATGCCTGGCTGGAGCTGCAGATCACCGAAGGCCGTAATCGGCAGGTGCGGCGCATGACTGCCTCGGTGGGCCTTCCGACCTTGCGTCTGATCCGCGTGGCGATTGGCGACTGGACCCTGGATGCGCTGGCGCCGGGTCAGTGGCGCATCGAACAAACACATGGCGCGCGCCCTGGTAGGACCCGACGCGGAGCCTGATGCATCCGGTACAGCGGTTGCTGCACCGCATGCGGCGCTGAGCTCGATGCATCTTGGACGGCGCTGCTTACCGCACGGCTCATACGGCATGAGCAGCAGGATTGGTAACGCGAGCACAGATGCAACGGTTGCGTACCTGCGTGGCCGATCCACCCTGCGATGCGGCAATACGGCGCGGGTCAGGACAGGCGCGGTAATGACAAGGGCGCGACTAGGGGCAAGCAGCGCGATCACACGCGATCGCTAATCGCTCCGGACTTGCACATGTAGTGCCGCATTCTTCGAGCACGCAAGTGGGTGTCGATGACTTGGCGATTTAACGGTGGCATCGATCGTCGTCCACAAACAAAAACGCCACGGCGCAGGGCCGTGGCGTCATGTTTTTTGCCTGGAAGGACGGCTTACTCGATGCCGTCGCTCGGAGTCACTGCACCGCGACGCTGGTAGGCGGCGCGACGCGCGCTGGCATTGCTGGCGTGTTCGCGGTCCAGACGGTGGACGTTGCCGCCAAGCACCTGCTGGTCACGCTGGCGCTTGCGATACATGGCATAACCGATCAGGCCCAGGCCGGCGACGGCGGCAGCCACGGTGACGGCCGGGTTGCGCTTGACCACTTTGCTGACGACCTTGCCGCCGGTGCGCACGGCACCCAGGGCAGCACCGGTCTTCAGCCATTCGCTGGCGCCTGGACCGAAATGACGCAGGCTGCTGCCTGCATGACGGGCCTGATCGCCAGCGTTGGAGGCGGCGTGACGCAGATGGTCGCCCGCATTGCCAGCCAGTTCCAGGGCACGCTCCAGGGCGCGTTCGGTGATCACAGTCAGCTTGCTCATTGGAGGCGTTTCCTTTCTGAGTACGTGGGCCGCAGTGTGTGGGCTGTTGCGTATAGACGGTGTTAGCGGTGGCAGGGCTTGTTTGGGTTGCGGTTAAGTAATGATGCGGGGCGATGCTGTGATCGGCGTTTACCTGGATCCGGTATCTACGTGGATGCGGCAGAAGCCTGACCTGGCCGGTGTCGACGCTGACGTCGCTTCTCCCGCCGGAAGTAAGGTGCCCGACGGGTGGATGAGGGGACGGGCGAAGCCACGTGCACTTGAGCAGCGCGAGGGCTTCGCCCCGTACCCTCACCCCAACCCCTCTCCCGAAGGGAAAGGGGCTTACATCAGGTACCGCGCGGTTTTGCCCGATGGGTTGCAGTCGCGGTCCATGGATCTTCCGGCCACGGATGTCTGGGATACCGTCCCTTCATCTCCTTTCTGACATCCGGATAGGTCGTGACCCAGAAGCTCTTCAAATCCTGCGTGACCTGCAACGGGCGTCCGCCGGGCGAGAGCAGATGCAGGGTCAGCGGGATGCGGCCGTCGGCGATGCGCGGGGTTTCGGCCAGGCCGAACAGTTCCTGCAGCTTGACCGCCAGCACCGGCGGCAACGGTTGCTCGGCGTGGTCGAGGGCGTAAACGATCTGCCGCTCCATGCCCGAGGGCACGCTGATGCGGGTGGGCGCATGGCGGTCGATCAGCTGGCGGCGGTCCCACGGCAGGGCGGCCTTGAGCGCCTCGCCCAGATTGGCCTCGTCCAGCGCATCCAGGCGGGTCTTGCCAGCGAAGGCCGGGCGCAGCCAGGTGTCCAGTGTCTCCAGCAACGCGGCGTCGGACAGATCGGGCAGTGCAAGCTCGGGCATCCAGGCACGCAACGACTGCAGGCGGGCCCGCCATTGGCGCAGGCCATCGGTCCACGGCAAGGCATCCAGGCCGAGCTGCCGCACCGCCTCGGTCAGCGCACCGGCGGCTTGCGCCGGATCGACGCGGCCGGCCGGGCGGCTGTCGAGCACGATGCGGTCGAAGCTGGATTGCCGACGCGCGACCAGGGCGCGCTTGTCCGCGTCCCACTGCACCAGATCCTGCTGCACGAAACGCTCGGGCACGCTGCGGCGCAGATAGCCTTCGTCCACCGGCGCGGTACGCAACAGCAGCGCGTCCTTGGCTTCGTAACGCAGCTCGCTGGCAACCAGCCAGGGTTCGCCGCGCAGGTCGCTGTGGTCGAACAGGCGCGCGCTGCGGCCGTTGGCCAGCAGGTAGCGCAACGGGTCGCTGGGATGGCGTGCGGCAATGCGGTCGGGGAAGGCGTGCGAGAGCAGGTCGCCGAGCGCGTGCGCTTCCACGCTGGCGGGCGGCGCACTGTCGCAGCGCAGCCGCCGTCGCCATTGTTTGGTGGCGCTGTCGATCGCGGCCAGACCGCCGCGGTTGGCATCGTGCGCGCTGCGGCCTTGGCGGAATGCTGCCAGTGCGCGCCAGCGCGCAGCCAGTCCATCGCCGCCCTGACGCAGCGGGTCGCGCGCTTCCAGCAAGGCGGCCAGGTCGCAGGCCAGCGCCACGCGTGTCGCGTCGCCAGCCTGCGCCAGCATCGCGGCCAGGCGCGGATGGGTGCCCAGCGCGAGCATGCGCCGGCCCAGCGTGGTGATGCCGCCGCCGCCGGTGAGCGCGCCCAGCCGCTGCAGCAATTCGTGCGCGGCGGCCAGCGCACCGGCCGGCGGGGCATCCACGAAGCGCAGCGCAGCGCTGCCCCAGGCGGCCAGTTCCAGTGCCAGGCCGGCCAGCTCCACCTGGGTGATCTCCGCGCGCCGCTGCGGTTCCAGCCGCTGCGATTGCGGCCACAGCCGGTACGCCCAGCCGCTGGCCACACGCCCGGCGCGGCCGGCGCGCTGGTCGGCCGAGGCCTGCGCAATGGTGGTGATGTCCAGGCGCGAGAAGCCGCTGTTGGGATCGTAATGCGGCTCGCGCGCCAGCCCGCTGTCAATGACCACGCGCACGCCGGGCAGGGTGACCGATGACTCGGCGACGTTGGTCGCCAGCACCACGCGGCGGCGGCCGGACGGGTCGGGTTGCAGCACCTGGCTTTGCGCCTCGACCGCCAGCTCGCCGTGCAGCGGCAGCACCTGCACCGCCGGGTCCAGCACGTCCTGCAGCGCGCTGTGCACGCGTGCGATCTCGCGCTGGCCGGGCAGGAACACCAGCACATCGCCCGGGTGGGTGGACAAGGCGTGTTCCACCGCGCGTCGGGTCTGCGGTTCCAGCGCTTCGTCGCGGCGCGCGGGAAAGTGCGCGATCTCCACCGGGAAACTGCGGCCGGCGCTGCTCAGGCGCGGCGCGTCGAGAAAGCCGGCCAGGCGCTCGCCATCCAGCGTGGCCGACATCGCCACGATGCGCAGGTCCTCGCGTACCTGCGCCTGCACGTCCAGCGCCAGCGCCAGGCCGAGGTCGCCGGCCAGATGGCGCTCGTGGAACTCGTCGAACAGCAGCGCGCCGACGCTCTCCAGCATCGGGTCGTCCTGGATCAGCCGGGTCAGGATGCCCTCGGTGACGACCTCGATGCGGGTACGCGCGGAGGTCTTGTTCTCGAAGCGGATGCGGTAGCCCACCGTCTCGCCGACCGTCTCGCCCAACTGGCGCGCCATGAACACGGCGGCGCTGCGGGCGGCCACGCGCCGCGGTTCGAGCATCACGATCTTGCGGCCGGCCAGCCACGGTGCGTCCAGCAAGGCCAGCGGTACCTGGGTGGTCTTGCCGGCGCCGGGTGGGGCTTCCAGCACCAGCCGCGGATGGGCGGCCAGGCTGTCGCACAGCTGCGGCAGCAGGGGGGAGATCGGAAAGGCAGGCTCGGTCATGCGCGGGAAGGATACGGGCACGTCACAGATGGCGCGACGGTCGGGCCGTCGGGTGAAGCCTGTCGGGGAATCCGGAAGTGCTATTACCTTTCGGGCATTCAAGGCTGACTTTGGCGCCGGCGCTGCTTCAGGCCGGCAGCGTGCCTGTCGATAACCGCTGTACTCCCTGATTTGGACGCCCCATGTCTGCTGTCACCCCGAAATTCGTCAGCCTGCAAAGCAAGCTGCTCGGCGCGCTCGCGCTGGGTCTGTCGGTCATCCTGCTGTGTGCCCTGGGCGGTTTGGGCACGGCGTGGCTGAGCCTGTCCGGCAAGGTGCCGCCGGAGGTGGCGCAGGCCTCCAGCAGCGAAGAGATCACCCGCGATTTCCGCCTGCAGGTGCAGGAATGGAAGAACGTGCTGATCCGCGGGCGCGATCCGGCGTTGCTGGACAAGCATCTGAGCGCCTTCCGCGAGCAGGGCAGGAAGGTGCAGGCCAGCACCGAGGCGCTGGCCAAGGCAACCCAGGACCCGCAGGCGCGCACGCTGGCGCAGGACTTTGCCAAGGCGCATCTGGGTCTGCAGCGCAATTACGAAGCGGCGCTGGGCAAGTTTGCCGAGGCCGGCTACGACACCCAGGTGGGCGACCAACTGGTCAAGGGCCAGGACCGCGCGCCCAGCCACACCCTCGAAGAACTGGTGAAGCGCAGCAAGACCCTGGCCGATGCGGCGGTGCTGGCCAGTTCGCAATCGGCGCAGCACAAGCTGGTGCTGTCGGCGGTGGCCACGATCGCTGCGGCGCTGTGCCTGGTGGCAGTGCTGGGCTGGTGGATCCGTCGCTCGATCGTGCGCCCGATCGAAAACGTCGCGCGTGCGGCACGCCAGGTGGCGGCCGGCGATCTGTCGGCGCGTGCGGCGGTCAGTACGCGCGATGAAATCGGTCTGCTCGGCCAGGCCATGGGCCAGGTGGTCAACACGCTCACCGACGTCTCCACCGCGCAGGCCGACATGGCACAGCGCCACGAAGCCGGGCAGATGAGTTACCGCATGGATGCGCAGGCCTTCCCGGGCGCGTACGGCCGCATGGTCGACGACACCAATGGCTTGATCGGCGCGCAGGTCGGTCTGATCGGCGACATGCTGCAGGTGATGCAGCATTACGCGGTCGGCGACATGTCGGTGGACATGCCCCGCCTGCCGGGCGAGAAAGCGCAGATCACCGAAGCGATGGACACCACCAAGCGCAACCTGGCGGCGATCAATGGCGAAATCCGTGGCCTGGTCGATGCGGCTGCGGCCGGCGACTTCGCCACACGCGGCAATGCCGAGGCCTACCAGTTCGAATTCCGCGCCATGGTCAGCGGCGTCAACGGCCTGATGCAGAACGTGGACCAGAATCTGGCCGAGCTGTCGCAGCTGCTCAAGGCGATCGCCGATGGCGACCTGACCGCGCGCATGCACGGCAACCAGCAAGGCGTGTTCGCACGCATGCGCGACGATGCCAATGCCACCGTGCAGCGCCTGACCGATATCGTCGGCGACATCACTGTGGCCGCGCAGACCATTCGCACCGCCTCGGCAGAGATTGCCGCCGGCAACAACGACCTGGCGCAGCGCACCGAACAGCAAGCCGCCAACCTGGAAGAAACCGCCGCCTCGATGGAAGAACTCACCTCCACCGTGCGCCAGAACGCCGACACCGCGCAGCAGGCAAGCCGCGGCGCGCAGGCGGCCGCGGAGATCGCCGGCCGTGGTGGCGAGATGGTGGCCAGCGTGGTCGATACCATGGGCGAGATCGAGGTGTCGTCCAAGAAGATCGCCGAGATCATCAGCGTCATCGACGGCATCGCCTTCCAGACCAACATCCTGGCGCTGAACGCGGCAGTGGAAGCGGCGCGTGCCGGCGAACAGGGCCGCGGCTTTGCCGTGGTCGCCTCGGAAGTGCGCGCGCTGGCGCAGCGTTCGGCCGGCGCGGCCAAGGAGGTCAAGCAGCTGATCGACGCCTCGGTGGACAGCGTGGAGCGCGGCAGCGCGCGCGTGGATCAGGCCGGGCAGACGATGCAGCAGATCGTGCAGTCGGTGCAGCAGGTGACCACGCTGATTGCGGAGATTTCCGCCGCATCGCGCGAACAATCCTCCGGCATCGAGCAGGTCGCCCGCACCGTCAACGACATGGACGAAACCACCCAGCGCAATGCCGCACTGGTGGAAGAAGCCTCCGCCGCAGCACGTGCGATGGAAGAGCAAGCAGTGGAACTGAGCGAAGCCGTATCGGTGTTCCGCCTGGACGCACGCCGGCCAAGCCTGGCGGCTGCGGCTTGATTGCGTGAGGCGTTGTAGCGGCCCAGGTGCAGCTGCTTGAATCAAAAGCCCGGTGCGTCGAGGGCGCGGTGCCCTCGCCACCTGCGGGACACGCCGTGCATCCGTCCGTGGAGGCTCCTTGGCGGCCTCCATGCCGCCAAGGGTCCCGCAAGCGGCGGGGACGCCGCACCGAGCGTTGGTCGGTGGCCCGGTCAAAACCTGTGTTTGCTTTGGAGTTCGAGATCGCCTTGTTCATGGCTTGCCTGTTGCTCGAATTCGATTGAGGGCCAACTGGGCTCCCACAATCCGAACAACGCACATCGTGCATTGCTTGCACCAAGCACACCGACCATCTCGCTTGGTCCTTGCCCGCCTACCGTCGCGGGACCTTACGCGGCATGGATGCCGCGTAAGCGCCTACACGGACGTACTTGCGGCGTGTCCTGCGATGGTGGGCGGGCAAGGACCCTGCAACCAAGCCGCAGATCGACCGCTCCAGATCCATCGCTTCACGACCGCTCTATCCGCACCATCCAGTCACTTCGAGACACACGAAACTGCGCTAAAAACCTGCGGATTCAAGTCGCAGCGTCGTCGGACGACCAAGCCAGGCCAAGCCAGGCCGACCTCAGCGCCCGGGCATCAACCCGCTTCGCGCATCCGCGCGGTCAGGCCCTTGAGGAAGGCGCGCAGCAGCTGGTCGCCGCAGGGGCGAAAATTCTTGTGGCCGGGCTGGCGGAACAGCGCGGACAGTTCCGGCTTGGACAGCGGGAAGCCGGCGCTGGCGAAGATGGCGTGCATGTCCACGTCTTTCAGCTCGAAGGCCACGCGCAGTTTCTTCAGCACCAGGTTGTTGCCGACGCGGGTTTCCAGCGGGCGCACCGGCTGGCTCTCGTCGCGGCCGCGAAAACGCAGCACCAGGCCATCGAGGAAGCGTGCCAGCATTGCGTCGGTGCAGGGCTCGAAACCGGGCTCGTCTTCCTTCTTCAGCCAGGCCTGTACCTGCGGCTTGTCGAGCGCGAACTCCGGGTCGGCCAGGTGAGTGATCTCCACCACCTTGTCGTCGCTGAGGTCGAGCATGTAGCGGATGCTGCGCAGTACATCGTTGTGGATCATGACAATTCCGGGGCCCCGGCCTGTCGCCGGAAAGGCGCCATTCTACGGGGCCGACGCGGAACGCGGCGTGTGCCCCGCCGATCCGTTGCCGAACCGGCGGCCGCTCAGCTGCCGCGATAGGTGGAATACCCGTACGGCGAGAGCAGCAGCGGCACGTGGTAATGGCCGTCGTCGGCAATGCCGAACGCGATCGGCACCTGTTCCAGGAAGGGCGGGTCGGGCAGTGCGGTGCCGGCCGCCCGCCAGTAGCCGGCCACCTCAAATTCCAGCCGGTAGCGGCCGGGTTGCAGCGTGAGTGCAGCCAGTTCGGGGCAGCGCCCGTCCTGGTTGGTGACCCCGTCGAAATGCAGCGTGGCGCCGGCGAACAGGCGCAAGGCGATGCCGGCGGCGGGGCGGCCGGTGGCCGTATCCAGCACATGGGTGGAGAGCGTGCTCATGCCACCGCCTGGGTCGGTTGCGGCCATTGGCCGATGAACTCGGGTTGGTCGTAAGCCAGATAGCTGTCGACGATGGCCTGGCGGTCGTCCAGGAACAGCTGGTCGGCCACCGCGCGGGCCAGCCGCGGCAGCGCGACCTTGAGCCCGGACAGCGCCGCCGCCGACGGGCCGTGGTTGATCAGCGCCGAATAGTTGAAGGCGAACAAGCCGTGCAGCAGTGCGGCATCGTCGGGCGTGCGCGGCAGCAGTTCGAAGCCCGGGCCCAGGTAGGGATGCGCATCCAGCACCGGATTGGCCTGGCCCGGCGGCGGCTGGTAGCGGTCGCCCCAGCAGGCGATGCGCCCGGACAGCGCGGCCAGTTCCGGGCGCAGTTGCGGGTCGGTGACCAGGCCGGTGGCAACGGCCAGAAAATCGAAGCGGTGCTCGCCCTGTGGCGTGCGCACCACCACCTCGCCATCGCGCTCGGCCACCTCCAGCCATGGCGCGCCCAGGTGCAGCGCGAAGCCGGCATGCGCGCAGGCACGCTGGAAGGTGTCGTTGGTCGGCGGCTGGTTGTGTGCGAAGAAGCTGGCCATCATCCGGTACTTGTCCGCATCCGGCAGCGTCAGAAAGCGCGGGATGATGCCGGCCTGTTCCATGTGGCGGAATGGGTTGATGCGCGGCAATGCGCTGCGGCGCACGAACACCTCGGCACTGGCGACGCCTTGATCCAGCGCGAAACAGGCGTTGTCGAACGCGGAGGCGCCACCGCCCAGGATGCCCACGCGCTTGCCGGCCAGCGCGGCGAAGTCGATGTGGCCGGAGGTATGCGCATAGCGCTGTGCGGGCAGGGCGCGGCTGATCCAGTCCGGCACCATCCACTGGCCGCCGCCCTGGATGCCGGTGGCCAGGATCAGCTTGCGCGTCAGCAGCGGCGCGCCCATCGCCAGATGCAGGCGATGGATGCCCGGCGCCACGTCCGGTTCCACCCGCGCCAGCCGCGTGGCATTGCGCACCGGCAGACGCAGCACCGCGCGGTACCAGCGCAGGTAGTCCATCCAGCTGCCGCGCGGGATCTTGTCCAGCGCGTCCCAGCCGGCGCCGCCGTGTTGTGCTTCCCACCAGGCGCGGAAGGTCAGCGACGGCACGCCCAGGTCGATCGAGGTGATCTGCTTGGGCGTGCGCAAGGTCTGCATGCGCGCGTAGGTCACCCACGGGCCCTCCTGCCCGGCCGGGTTCTCATCGATGACCAGCACGTTGTGCACGCGCTCGCGTTGCAGTGCGAACGCCGCGCCCAGGCCGCTCTGGCCGGCGCCGACGATGACCACGTCATACACATGCCCTGCCGGATGCACGCGCGGCTGCACCCAGGCATCGCCGCCATGGGCCAGGCGTTGCAGGTCGTGGTGGAGCTCGCGTTCGAGTTGGGCCAGGCTCATGGCAGTGCCTCCAGGCGCAGTTGCACGATCTTGCCGATCTCGGCGAGGGCGGTGGACAGTTCTTCGCTGCGCGAGGCATCCAGCCGGCGTTCCAGTGCGGCCAGGATGCCGGCCTTGTCGTGCAGCCGCACGCAGATCACGAACGGAAATCCGAAGCGATGGCGATAGGCCTGATTGAGCGCGTGGAAGCGCTTGAATTCGGCTTCGCTGAGCCGGTCCAACCCGGCCGAGGCCTGCTCGGCGGCCGACGCGGCGGTGAGCGTGCGGTCGATCGCCGCCTTGCCGGCCAGTTCCGGATGCGCGCGGATCAACGCAACCTGGTCTTCCTGCGACGCGTCGAACACCACCTGCATCAGCCCGCGGTACACATCGGCGAACGGACGCCGCCGTGCAGCGCGTTCGACCACCCACGGCGAATGCTCGAACAGCTCGCGGTAGCGCGCCACGAAGGCGGCATCGTCCAGCACGCTGTCGTCGATCACGCTCATGCATGCGTCCCCTGCAGCGAGACATGCGCGGCCACCACTTTCCAGCCGTCGGCAAAACGCACCCAGCTCTGGCTCTGGCGGCCGCGCGCGCTGCTGCCGTCGCGGATGAATTCTGCATGCGTGGTGGCGAAGTCGTGGCCGAAGCCATGCACTTCCACATGTGCGAGCTGGCGCTGTGGCGAGCCGCCGCGGCCGATGCGGAAGGCGCGGATCGCCTCGATGCCGTACAGCACCTCGCCCACGCCGTAGCGCACCGTGCTGGGTGCGGGGTGGAACAGCCCATCCATTGCGGCGATGTCGTCGTCCATCAGGGCTTGTTCGTAGGCATGGAAGGCGGCGGTCACTTGCGCGATCACCTCGGGCAGGTCGATGTCGGCGGTGTCGATGCTCATGCCGGATGGACCTGCAGCCAATGCCGCGCAATATCGATGCGGCGCGCAATCCAGGCATCGCCGCTGGCCAGCACGTGATCGACGAAACGTGCCAGGGCCGCCGCGCGCGCCGGCTTGCCGACGATGCGCCCATGCAGGCCGACCGACAGCATGCGCCCGCCTTCGCTGCGCAGGTGCTCGAAGCCATCGCGCAGATAGCGGAAGAACGGCTCGCCATCGGCAAAGCCGTTGTAGGCGACGAATTTCATGTCGTTGGCGTCCAGCGTGTACGGCACGATCAACTGCGCACGGCCATGCCGATGGTCGTAGTACGGCACATCGTCGGCGTAGCTGTCGGCGTCGTAGACAAAGCCGCCTTCCTCGGCGACTAGCCGCGCGGTGTTGGGGCTGGTGCGGCCCTGGTACCAACCCAGCGGGCGGCTGCCGGTGGCGCGGGTGTGCACGGCGATGGCTTCGGCGATATGCGCACGCTCGGTGGCTTCATCCACATGCTGGTAATCGATCCAGCGCAGGCCGTGGCTGGCGATCTCCCAGTCGGCGGCCTGCATCGCGGCGACCGCTTCGGGATTGCAGGCCAATGCCTGCGCCACGCCGAATACGGTCACCGGCACATTGCGCGCAGTGAACAGCCGGTGCAGCCGCCAGAAGCCGGCACGGCTGCCGTATTCGTACAGGCTTTCCATCGCCATGGCGCGCGCGCCGGGCTGCGCTTGCGTGCCGACCATCTCCGACAGGAAGGCTTCCGAGCCGGCATCGCCGTTGAGCACGCAGTTTTCCGCGCCCTCTTCGTAATTGATGACGAACTGCACCGCGATGCGCGCGCCACCGGGCCACTGCGCTGCAGGCGGGGTGGCGCCATAGCCGACCAGGTCGCGCGCTGTGCTCATGCCTGCGGCTCCGCGTGCCAGGCCGCCAGTGCGGCTTCCACCGCCAGCCCTGGTGTGCAGGCGTAGCCTTCGGCGCGCAGCACCGCTTCCAGCGCGGCCAGGGTGATCAGCACCTTGTGCTTCATCGCGTTGTAGCCCATCGCGCCGATGCGCCAGATCCTGCCCTGCAGTGGCCCGAACGCGGTGCCGATCTCGATCTCGAAATCCTCGCGCATGCGCCGGCGCACCGCATCGCTGTCGATGCCGTGCGGAATCACCACGCCGGTGACATTGGTCATGCGGTGCGCATCGTCGCCGAACACCTCCAGCCCCAGCGCGCGGATGCCGGCACTCACCGCACGCCCGGCGGCGGCGTGACGGGCGAAGCGGGCGTCCAGGCCTTCCTGCAGCGCCACGCGCGCGCATTCGCGGGCGCCGTACAACATGGTGGTGGCCTCGGTGTGGTGATTGAGGCGCTTGTCCGACCAGTAATCCATGATCATCGCCAGATCGAAATAATTCGAGGCGATGCGCGGCCCGCTGCCGTTGACGATGTCCTCGCGCACGATGCCGCGCTCGACATGGCGACGCGCGAAGATCGCCTCGGCCGCCGTGTCGGAGACGGTGATCGGCGCCGAGCCGGATGGCCCGCCCAGGCATTTCTGCAGGCCGCCGGTGACCACGTCCACGTCCCAGCGATCGCTGGCGATGGGCATGCCGCCGATGGTGGCGGTGGCATCGACGTAACTCAGCGCGCCGGCCGCGCGGCACAGCGCACCGAGGCCATCTAGCGGCTGGGCAATGGTGGTGGAGGTGTCGCCGTGCACGGTAGCGACCAATTTGGGTGCCACGCGCTCGATCGCCTCGGCGATTGCAGCAAGCGGCACCACCTCGCCCCATGGCGCATCCACGGTGTGCACGTCGGCACCGAGCCGGCCCAGGATCTCGGTGAGCAGCAGGCCGAAGCGGCCGAAGTTGATCACCAGCACGCGGTCGCCCGGGCTGACCAGCGACACTAGCGCCGCCTCGATGCCGGCGCGCGCGGTGCCGTCGACCAGAAACGTCCAGCGATTCTCGGTGCCGAACAGCGGCCGGTACAGCGCCATCACCTCGTTCATGTAGGTGGTCATTTCCGGATCGAACTGGCCGAGCAGATCGGCGGCCATCGCACGCAGCACGCGCGGATGCGCATTGACCGGGCCCGGGCCCATCAACAGCCGTTGCGGGGGATCGAGCTCGCCGAAGGTGTGCAGGTGACGCAGATCAGGTGACAAGGGGATCTCCCAGGTGTTCGATGAAGTGGCGCATGACCGCCAGTGCGAGCTCGGCATCGGCCGGGGCCACGTGTTCGTCCGGATGATGGCTGATGCCGCCGGCGCAGCGCACGAACAGCATCGCGGTGGGGCAGAGCGCAGCCATCACCATCGCATCGTGGCCGGCGCCGGACACCAACTGGCGCGGCGCGACGCCTTGTGCGGCGACTGCGTGTTGCAGACGGGTCATCAGTGCCGGTGCGCAGGGGCTGGCGGCCAGCGTCTGCAATGGGTCGATGGCGATGGCGATGTTGCGGGTTTTGCTGATACGGGCCAGTGCGCGTTCGATTTCCAGCACTGCCGCATCGCGCGTTGCATCGTCGCCGGCACGCACGTCCAGCGTGCAGTCCACCCGGCCGGGCACCACGTTGGTGGCACCGGGTGCGACCTGCAGCTTGCCGACCGTGGCGACCAGGTCGTCGCTGCCGGCGCGTGCAATCCCTTCGATCGCCAGCAGGGCCTCCGCAGCGGCGCTCAATGCATCGCGACGCAAGGCCATGGTGGTGGTGCCGGCGTGGCCGGCGCGGCCGTCGAAGCGCAGGGCAAAGCGCCGCTGCGCGGCGATCGCGGTGACGATGCCGACCGGCAGGCCTTCGGCTTCCAGCACCGGGCCTTGTTCGATGTGGGTTTCCAGATAGGCAAGCACGCTGCCGGGCGCGCGTGCGGCTTGATGTATGTGCGCGATGTCCAGATCCCAGTCGGCCAGCGCGCTGGCCACGTCGGTGCCGGCCGCGTCGGTGACCGCCAGCGTGGCGGGGTCGAGCGTGCCGGCGACCGCGCGGCTGCAGAACATCGAGGCAGGAAAGCGCGACCCTTCCTCATCGCCGAAGGCGATCACCTCAATCGCGAACGGCAGGCGCCGCCCTTGGGCGTGCAGCGCGGCGACGCATTCGATGCCGAGCAGGATGCCGAGCGGGCCGTCATAACGCCCGGCATCGCGCACGCTGTCCAGATGGCTGCCGATCAGCAGCGCCGGTGCGTCGGCATGCGCGCCTTCGTAACGCCCGATCAGGTTGGCCGCTGCGTCCAGACGCACCTGCATGCCGGCCTGGCGCATCCATTCGCCCACCTGTGCGACGGCGGCGCGATGCGCAGGGCTGAGCCAGGCGCGGAACAGCCCGACGGGTGTGTCGCTGTAGGGCGTAACACCCAGGGCGTCGCAGCGGTCGACCGCGCGTGCGCCCGAGCTGTGGACGGGTGAGCGGCGTTGCGCGCTCAGCATTGGGGGCCGTGCGGGGGTGTTGTTTCAACGCAGCTGCCAGGATCGCGATGCGACAGGGACTGATGCATGGAGCCTCCGCAGGCGGTGTGGAAAGGGGGCGGATATCGCCAACGTTGGTCGCCTTGCAACAATGGCATCAGGTGCTCGCGCGGCCGGCGGTGGCCGTCGAATCGACTATACGAACCCGCCCCGTCACCCCAAAGCGGTTTTTTTAGGGTCGGGCGTTGCAAAAAATGCGACGGGCGGCTTGCGGCCCGTTTTGTTCCTTCTCCCGCCGGGAGCAGGTGCCAGCAGGGCGGATGCGGGTGCGGCAGCGTCGAGATAGCTGAGCAGCCATACCCTCACCCCAACCCCGCTCCCGCAAGAGCGGGGCTTTGGTCTTCCTTCTCATCCGGCTGCTACAGTCATGTGGATTCCATGAAAGAGATTCACCAATGGCGCGCGACAACTTCAAGGACCTGCTGGCACTGATCGCCATCGTTCGCGAGGGCAGCTTTACCCGCGCTGCCGCCAAGCTGGGCGTTTCGCAGTCGGCGCTGAGTCACACCATCCGCGGGCTGGAAGCGACGCTGGGTCTGCGCCTGCTGACCCGCACCACGCGCAGCGTGGCGCCCACCGAAGCCGGCGAGCGGCTGATCCAGACGGTGGCGCCGCGCTTTGCCGAAATCGAGGAGGCGCTGTCTGCGCTCGGCGAAATGCGCGACACGCCCGCAGGCACCGTGCGCATCACCGCCACCGACTACGCCGCGCGCGCGATCCTGTGGCCCAAGCTGTCCAGGCTGCTGCGCGACTACCCGGAGATCAAGGTCGAGATCGTGGTCGACAACGGCCTGACCGACATCGTCGCCGACCGCTACGACCTGGGCGTACGGCTGGGCGACCAGGTGGAAAAGGACATGATCGCCGCGCGCATCGCACCGGACATGCGCATGGCCATCGTCGCCGCGCCGTCCTATTTCGCGCGTCGGCCCATCCCCAAGACGCCGCAGGACCTCACCGCGCACAGCTGCATCAACCTGCGCATGAAGACCGCCGGTGGCATCTACGCCTGGGAGCTGGAAAAGGACGGCCGCGAAGTCATCGTGCGCGTGGATGGCCAGCTGACCTTCAACGGCACCTACGAAGCGCTGGACGCGGCGGTGGACGGCTTCGGCATCGCGTTCGTGCAGGAGGATCTGGCGCGCCCGCATATCAAGGCCGGACGGCTGCGCTGGGTGATGAAGGACTGGTCGCCGACCTGGCCGGGCTTGCACGCGTTCTATCCCAGCCGCCGCCATTCCTCGTCCGCCTTCAACCTCGTCGTGGATGCGCTGCGCTACAAGGGTTGAGGGTCCGCGCCAGGCAGAGGTGCTCGACGCAGGCAAGTGGTTGATGAGCGGGCTTCATAAGCCCGTGCGCATCCGCCATCTTTATCGCTGTTCACGGCCTGCGTAAGCTGCAGCACATCCAGACACGCACACGCCCGAGCCGCAGCGCCCGTTGCTGCATTGCGCCCGTCGTGCGTCGCTGCGCTGACAGGTCGATGCAGTGCATCGCTGCCTGCGGCGCATCCCCTCCGAACACCAGGTTCGCGATCGAGCGCGGCGTCAGCGCGCTTGCGGCGTGGCGTTCGTCTCGCATTCCACTTCGCACAAAGGCCCCACATGCAAGCCAGTTCGCTCGCTACCGATCCATCCTCGCGCGCCGCACCCGCCGCAACCCGCCAGACCTGGAGCGCGGTCGGCTCGATGTCGCTCTGCGTTGCGCTGCTGATCGCTTCCGAGTTCATGCCGGTCAGCCTGCTCACGCCGATCGCCGCCGATCTGCACGCCAGTGCCGGCATGGCCGGCCAGGCGATCTCGATCTCCGGCCTGTTCGCGGTGGTCGCCAGCCTGCTGATCGCACCGCTGTCGTCGCGCTTCAACCGGCGCCATGTGTTGATCGCACTGACCGGGGTGATGCTGTTGTCGCTGCTGTTGATCGCCAATGCGCACAGCTTCGGCATGTTGATGGTGGCGCGCGCGTTGCTCGGCATCACCATCGGCGGCTTCTGGGCATTGTCCACCGCCACGGTGATGCGCATCATGCCCGAGCATGCGGTGCCCAAGGCGTTGGGCATCGTGTTTATCGGTAACGCAGTCGCTGCTGCATTCGCCGCGCCATTGGGCAGCTATCTGGGCGCCACCATCGGCTGGCGCGGGGTGTTCTGGGGCATGTTGCCGTTGGTTGCGCTGACCATCGCCTGGCAATGGCGCAGCCTGCCATCGATGCCCGCACAGGGCACCACTTCGCTGAGCGGCATCGTCACGTTGTTGAAGCGTCGCTATGTTGCGCGCGCCATGCTCGCGGTGATGCTCGGATTTGCCGGTGCGTTTTCTGCCTTCACCTACTTTCGCCCGTTTCTGGAAACCGTTGCGCAGGTCGATGTGTCGCAACTGTCGTTGCTGCTGCTCGGCCTGGGCCTGGCCGGATTCGTCGGTACCTATGCCGCCACCGCGTTGGTGCCGAAGCGCTTGTTCACCCTGCTCAGCGTACTGCCGGTCGCACTGGGTGTGGCGACCATCGGCATGCTGCTGGCAGGTCACCTGGTGTGGGCCGTGGCCGTGGCGATGATTGCCTGGGGCACGCTCAACGCGGCGATGCCGGTGGCCTGGTCCACCTGGTTGAGCCGCTGCGTCAAGGACGCACCGGAAAGCGGTGGCGGCCTGATGGTTGCCGCAATCCAGCTCTCCATCATGCTGGGCGGGGCCGCAGGCGGCGTGCTGCTGGATCATGTGTCGATCGGCGCCACCTTTGTGGGTGCCAGTGTGTTGCTGCTGGCCTCGTCACTGGTTGCAGGGCGTGGCGATCGCTTACAGCCGTGAGCGATGGCGATCGCACGATGCGGCGCGCATTGCGCGGACGTCGGCCCGTGCCACGCAACGACGCCAGAGGCAGTGCTTGGCTCCCTCTCGCGGCGCACACCCAAGGTGTCTGCGTAGGTATTGCCGCATGGCCGGTGCTGCTGCCATCGAGCAGCGCCGGTCCGATGCCGAGAGACAACGGAAGACGTTGGCGAGCGCACCGTTGTCAGCAAGCGCAAGCGCGTGTGGCTGTTGTGCCGTCGTGGCGGACTCCTGGCGTTATCTCCAACAGTCCGATGTGAGATGACGAGCACCTCACACCAACGCGGAACTTGTCAGGCTCAATCGGCCGACAGCGATCCCAGGGTGAAGCCGGACACGGCATTGACCTTGCCGCGCCAGAGCACACCACGGTTGCTGGGCAGGGGCTGGCCGCCGGGCGAGAAGCAACGCGAGTCGATCAGGTGAATGAATTGCGGCGGCCGGCTGCTTTGCTGCGCATCTTCCTCGGTGTCGTAGATGCTGGCATGGCTGGCAAACGCACGACGGATATCCTCTTTTTCCTCGGCATCGCCGGGATAGGCGGCAGAGAATTCCTGCGCAAACGCCTCGAAGTACTGCTTGCCGCTGACCAGCTGGCCGGACACGATGATGCCCTCGACAAACAGCGTGATGCCGAACTGCACGTTCGAGCTGTTGACCGTTGCGACCAGCTTCTGCAGATACCAATCCAGGCTCTGGCCGTCGAATGCCAGCTTGACGTCTTCCAGGCTGGGTTGGTTGTCTTCTTGCTCTGTCATATGGCTCTCCTTGGTGGAAGGGTTGATGCGTCTGTCGAAATAAGCACGGCGACGTAGCTTACCCATCGCCATGCATGCCCAAGAAAGCAGGTGCGTCCTGTCCGGTGAACGGCGTGGTTGAGTCCGCCATCGTCGCCTTGGAGAGCATGCCCAGAGTCTATGACATGTTCACCTTGTCGGCCTGCAACTGGCTGGAGTCTCGGTCCTGCGCGCTAGCCGGTGCTGGGGTGCAAGCACGCTCTGACCCGATCGCTTGATTGGCGGGCAGCGATGTCTGCCCGTCACCACGCAGGCGCAGCAAGCATCATCACGCCCCAACCATCACCACCCAGCCACCGCACCATCGGATCGCGGATCGCTTGCTCCGCTGATCACGCCATCGGCCTCGCGCACCAGCGCGCCTGCGTGTCCCATCACCGAGCTGTAGGCGGGCAACAGGTCCACCGCATGCCCGGCATCGCGCAGTGCCTGCACCAGTGCCGGATCGAAGCGGTCTTCCAGCTTGAGTGATGTGCTCTCTTCGCCCCAGGTGCGTCCCAATAGCCAGCGTGGTGCGGTGATGGCCTGTTGCAGCGGCACGCCGAAACGCGCGTAGCGGGAGAAGATCGCGGCCTGGGTCTGTGGTTGGCCTTCACCACCCATGGTGCCGTAGGCCATGACGCGGCCGTCGTCGAAGGTGGCCAGCGCCGGGTTGAGGGTGTGGAAGGGTTTACGGCCCGGGGCGAGTGCGTTCCAGCCGTCGGGGGCGAGGCGGAAACTGCAGCCGCGGTTTTGCCATGTGATGCCGGTGCGTGGCAGCACCAGGCCAGAGCCGAATTCGAAATAGGTGGACTGGATGCAACTGACCGCGCGGCCGTGCGCGTCGATGGCGCCGAACCAGACGGTGTCGCCGGCCTGCGAGGGCTGCGGCCAGGGCAGTGCGCTGCGCATGTCGATGCGTGCGGCGAGCGCATCGAGTGCGCCACTGTCATCGAGCAGCGCCTGTGCGTCTAGCGTCATCCAGTCGGGGTCGCCGAGGTGTGCGTCGCGGATCAGGAAGGCCTGTTTGCTGGCTTCGACCAGGCCGTGGAGGTGCGCATAGCTGTCGGGCTGTGCGACCTGCAGGCGATCGAACAAGGCAAGGATCAGCAGCGAGGCCAGGCCTTGCGTGGGCGGTGCGTGGTTGTAGAGGCGTGCACCGTGGATGGCGACCGAGAGCGGTACGCTGGCGTCGGCGTGGTGGCTAGCAAGATCGTGCGCGCGCAGCGGGCTGCCGAGCGCCTGCAGGTCGGCGGCGATGTCGTCGGCCAATGCGCCGCGATAGAAACTGTCCAGGCCGTGGTCGGCCAGCCGTTGCAGGGTGTGTGCGAGCTGCGCCTGATACAGCAGTGCGCCTTCGTGCAGCGGCGTGCCACGCGGTTCGAAGATGTCCGCGTAGGCACCGGGTTGCACGCGCAGCTCGGCCCCCTTGCTGGTGGCGATGTGCGCACCGCCCAGCGTCACCGGCACGCCGGCGCTGGCGTGGTGGATGGCGTCCTGCAACAGGCGCTGCAACGACAGGCCGCCGCCTGCGTGCTGCAGGGCAAGCGCCCAGCCTGAGACGGTGCCGGCGACGGTATTGGCCGCGCCCGGGCCGCGCCACGGAATGCTGCTGTGGCCGCGATAGAACTCCAGTGTTGCAGCCTGTGCGGCACGGCCGCAGGCGTCGATGGCGTGCACGCGGCCGTCGGGGTCGTGGATCAGCCAGAAGCCGTCGCCCCCGATACCGGTCATGTGCGGGTAGACCACGGCCAGGCAGGCGGCGGTGGCGACGGCCGCTTCGATGGCATTGCCGCCGTCGCGCAGCACATCGCGCCCGGCCTGTGCGGCCAGATGGTGCGGGGCCACGACCATGCCGCGGCGTGCGCGCAAGGTGTGCAGCATCAGCGTGTCTCCGCCGGTGGGCTGAAGGCCAGCAGGCCGTCGCGTTCGAGTTGCGCGGCGAGCGCGAACAGGCGGTCTTCGCGGCCGGGTGCGGCAATCAGCTGCACACCCAGCGGCAGGCGACCGGGGCGCGGCAACGGCGCGGCCAGCACCGGGCAGGCGGCCAGGCCGAGCGGCTGGGTGAAGATTCCCAGGTTGGCGCGTGCGGACACCGGCAGGCCGTCGATCTGGATGGTGTCCTGGTCGATGCGCGGCGCCACGCAGGGTGTGGCCGGGGCGATCAACACATCCACCTCGTCCCAGAGGCGCTGCATGGCGGCGCCAAACCACTGCGCGAAGCGGTGCGCATCGGCCACCGCGCTGGCGGGCAGTTGCAGGCCGGCGAGCAGGCGGTCGCGGGTGGCTGGGTCGAACCGCTCGGCCTGCGTGCTCAGGCCGGCGCGATGGCGGTGGCCGCCCTCGGCGGCGGTGAGCACGAAGGCGGCGGCGCGGGCGCGTTCTGCTTCGGGTAATTCGATGAGGGTGTTGCTGTCGCAGGCGGTCAGCAACGTGCCGAGGCCGGCATCCAGCTCGGGATCCAGGTTGCGCTGGAACCAGCCGCCCAGGCGGGCGATGCGCAGGCTGCCGGCATTGCACGACGCCAGCGGCTGACCGAGCATGACTTCATGGACGCGGCGCAGGTCGGCGATGGAGCTGGCGAACGGGCCGACCACATCCAGCGCATCGACGAAGCCGAACACGCCATCCAGCGGCAACGCGCCGTGCGTGGGACGCAGGCCATACACGCCGCACAGCGCGGCCGGGACGCGGATGGAGCCGTTGGTGTCCGAGCCCAGCGCGAACGGCACCAGCCCGGCGGCCACCGCGGCGGCCGAGCCGCCCGACGAGCCACCGGCCAGATGGCGGTGATCGTGCGGGTTGGCGGTGGTGCCGTAGTGCGCGTTGACGGTGGCGAAGCCGTAGGCGAATTCGTCCATGTTGGCGGTGCCGACCAGCACCGCGCCGGCATCGCTCAGCCGTTGCACCACGGCCGCATCGCGGCTGGCGGGCGCGGACTGCGCGCGCATGACGGCGCCAGCGGTGGTGACCTGGCCGGCGACGTCGAACAGATCCTTGACCACGAACGGCACCCCGGCCAAGGCACCGCCGTCGCTGCCTCCGGCCAGCGCGGCCTGCACGCGCGCGGCATCGGCGGCGGCGCGTGCGGGCAGCAGGCGGGTGATCGCGCGCAGGCTGTCGTTGGCCTGGTTGATGCGCGTGAGCGTCTGGGTGGCAAGGCGTGCGGCCAGGGTGGGCTGGCTGCGGGTGGTGCTGACGATGGAAGCGATCAGCCCGCGCGGCGTGGTGGTGTCCGGTGCGGCGGGGCGCGGCGCGTTGAAGCTGGCGAGCAGCTGCGCGTGGCCACGCAGGACCTCGGTATTGCGATCGATGCCGGCCTGCCACTGCGCTGGGAGTTGCATGGGGTCACCTGGTTGGAAGCGGGGATTCGCTCGTTGGGAGTCGGGATTGGGATGCCGCAGCATCATCCGCGCCTCGGGCAGCTTCTCCCGAGGGGAGAGGGGGGAGCGGCAGGCCGACTGCTGGTGGTTGCGGCGCGGTGAGATGGTCTACCAGCAGCTGTTCGAACGCTTCGATATCCACCACATGCACCACGGTCTGCGCCTGCTCGCCCAGGCCCGGCTGGTACCCCGGTGCCCACGACAGGATGTCGCCGTAGCCGGCATCGAAGGCGGTGTTGGTATCGACGTAGAGCGTCTCGGTCCGTGTCGCCAGCTCGGGCCGCAGCCATACCGCAGTGGCCAGTTCGTCCCACATCGGAAAACCCGGTTCGCGGCGGCGCAAGGCATGGCCGATGCTGGTATCGGCCGCGCTCATGCGCGCCAGCAGGTCGGGCGTGAGTTCGGTCGCGGTCGATGGATCCACCGGCACCATGGTGATCTTGCGCCAGGGGGCGCGCATGACGATGCTGGCCGCCTCCGGATCCCAGCGGATATTGAATTCGCGGCGTGGCGAGTTGACGAACTCGCGCGCGAATTGCTGCGCGCTGATGCTGTTGCGTTGCTGGCGTGGGTTGAGGCTGCCGCCCATGTAGACCAGCTCACGTGCCAGCGTGGCGAAGGACGGATCCAGCGATTGCGCAAGCGCCAGATTGGTCAACGGGCCGGTGGCAATGATGCTCACCTCGCCCGGATACTGGCGCACCATGCGCAGCATGAACAACGCGGCCGGCTCGTCGGACGCGCGCACCACGCTGGGATTGCCCAACGGCAGGTCGGGCACCACGTCGTGCGCGTGATAACGCGGCGCGCTTTGCACGGTGTCGCCATCCACCCAGTGCCTGGTCCAGGCACCTTTCCAGACCAGCTTGCCGTAGAGCGCTTCCCAACGCTCGGTGGCCAGTTCGCTGTTGAGCAGCGGATGCACCGGGCCGGGCAGCACCGGGATGTCGGGGTGACCGGCCAATTCCAGCAGGCGGCAGCTATGCGCCAGCACTTCGTCGCGCCAGATGTTGCCGCTGACCGCGCTGATGCCCAACACCTCGACCTCGGGCGACTGCAACAGCAGCAGCTGCGCGGGTGTGAAGCCGTCGATGTCGTCTTCGAGAATGACGCGGCGTCTGGATGAAGAGGTGTGCGGGTCGGTCATTGCGTCTTTGTCATGGAAGGTTGAGTGCGTTGCAGCGGCGATGGATCGAGGGCGTTGGTAGGAGCGTGCCTGCGCGCGACGGGGGGTTACCGGTAAAGCCCGTTCGCGCTCTGGCGCGCTCCTGCATTCAACAACGTGCGCTCGTACTGGGCCAGGTCGGTTTCCAGCTGCCATTGCAGCCGGGCCTTCTCGCTACCCTGGCGGAATGCGCGACAGGCAGCATCATCGGTTTCGCGCTGCAACGCAGTGGCGCAGGCCTGCGCAGCGTTACCGCCGGCATCCCACAGGCTGGTGCCCGGCAGGAAGCTGTAGGTCAGGCCGTTGCGGGCGAGCTGTTTGAGGGTGGGGTAATCGATGCCCTGTTCCTGCATCGCGCGTTGATATTCGTGGGTCATGTCCGCGCGGGAGACGCCGGCATCGTCGGTGGACAGCACCACCGGCACGCCGGCGCGCAGATACATCGCCAGCGGATGTGCGGGGCCTTTGACGCCAAGAATCACATCGTTGCTGGTGAGGTTGATCTCCACCGCAATCTGCTGGCGGCGCATGCGCTGCAGCAGGCCGTCGGCGTCGTCTTCATAAGGCAGGTCCACGCCATGACCGATGCGGCGCGCACCAGCGTCCACCGCCTGGCGGATATGCGAGCGCAGTTGCGCCGGCGGCACCAGGCCCAGGGCCAGCTCGCCGGCGTGCAGGGACAGCGGCACGTCGGGATAGCGCGCGGCGAAGAAGCGGAACATCGCCATGTGCCGCGCGTAATCGGCCAGCGCCACCGGGTTGTCTTCGGGCGCGACGATGTTCAACGCCACCGCGCGGCTGCCGCCGGCGGCGATTAGCGCATGCGCCAGCGCCATCTGCCCGAACACCATCGGCTGCGGCAACACGCGCAGCACGTAAGGCACGTAGCGGTAGGTGACCTGGCAGCCGGGACGCGCATCGGGCTGGTCGCAGTGCAGCACGCGGCGCACCTGGGCATCGGTGTCGGCAAGCGCGCGTTGTGCGGCCTGCACCAGCGGCGGCAAGGCATCCTGCAAGGCGCGCAGGTTGGCCGTGTCGTCGTCGCCCTTCCAGGGCAAGGACTGCATCTGTTTTGCGGCCTGATCCATCTGCGGCGGATTGGCGATGATTTCCACATAGGGCACACGGTCGCGTGCGGCCTGCTCCAGCACCGCGGCCACGGTGTCGGCAACGCGCGTGCGCACCACCGCGTCGAACTTGCCGAAGGTGCCGAAGAACTGACCGTGTCCGGTGGGTTGCGACGGGCTGGGCAGGAACTTGCGCATCGACAAGGCATCCACCACCCGTCCATACAGCGCGGCATTGCGCGTTGCCAGGTCGCGTGCCGGCTCCTGGCCGTTGCCACACGGCGGCGCGCGCAGGCTCAGGTCGTCCAATTGCACGCAGGCGCCATCCTCGCTGGCCCACTGCAGGTAGTCCTCGGCATACACCGAGCCGGACAGATGGTTATGCAGGTCGCCGCCCTTGGGCATCGCCTGCAGCCAGGCACGCAGCTGCGCAGGCTGATCGGCGGCGGTGCGCAACAGCTGCGCCACCTGCTGCTCGCGTTGCTGTGCAGGGGTGGCTTGGCTGCGTGCCTGTGCGGCGGTGGGCAACAACAGGCATAGCGCCACAATCAGACTGCGATGAACGATGGACATGCGATGGAAAGCTCGAAAAGAACGGCAATGGCGCGATTACGCCGGTAGATGCGAAGCATGCCTTGCATGCGTGGTGCACGGCCAGCACTGGAGTGGGTTTTTGCTGGTGCTGAAGCTCGTATCGGTGGGTGGACGCCTGGGCGAGGTTGCAAGGCGGCTTAGTGCTGCATGAGGCGACGCGCCACCAGCAATGCCTGCGGATCGACAAGCGCTGCTTCGTCGCTTGCGAATCTCCCGCAGCGTCCTGCACATCGGCATGCCGGGCCTGACGCTGCACACCAGCGCAGCGCAGACAAGCGCACTGCAGCGACCAGGCCGTTTCCGACAGCGGGTACGCGATGTACGGGTGATGCACTGCGGCGGCGTGCAGGTCATGACGATCGGCGGCACAACGCATCGTCATCTGCAGTGCTCACCAATCGCACTGGCAGGACCATCGACATGGGGGAATAGCCGCACTCGCGGCAGCGCTGCATATGCGTCTGCCGCACACAGACCGCCTCAAAGATCCAGCACCAGCCGTGACGAGCGGCTACGCGAACAGCACAGCGTGATCTGCCGGTTCTGCGCGTGTTCGCTGTCGCTGAGCACACTGTCGCGGTGATCGGGGGTGCCGGCCAGGACGCCGGTCAGGCAGGCGCCGCACATGCCCTGCTCGCAGGACAGCGGCACCTCGATGCCGGCGTCCAGCAGGGCACTGGCGATGCTGCAGTCGGCCGGCACCTGCACCACGCGGCCGCTGGCGGCCAGCTCCACTTCGAAGGCGCTGTCGGCATCGTGGGCGATGCCGGGCTCGGCGGCGGCAAAGTGTTCGCGGTGCAGCTGCTCCGCCGTCCAGCCGTGCGCCCTGGCAAGCAGCGTGAAGTGGTCCATGAAGGCAGCCGGCCCGCACAGATACAACTGGTCGCGCGCACGCGCCTGGCCCAATTCTTCGGGCACATGCACGCGCGGGCTTTCGCCGCCGTCGCTCAGATGCACCTGCACCTGGCCGTGCGCGAAGCCCTGCTGCAGCCGCTGCCCGAACGCCACGTCGGCGTGCCGGCGCGCGTAGTAGTGCAGCACGAAGGGTTCGCCGCGCGCTTCCAGCGCTTCGGCCATCGACAGCAGCGGGGTGATGCCGATGCCGGCGGCCAGCAGCACGTGGCGCTCGCCCGGATGCAGCGGAAACAGGTTGCGCGGTGTGGAGATGCGCAGGCGGTCGCCGGTGCTCAGCTGCTCGCACAGATGCCGCGAGCCGCCGCGCGAGGCGTCGGCCAGCTTCACGCACAGCAGGTAGTGGTCGCGCACATGCGGTGCGCTGGCGATCGAGTACTGGCGGATCATGCCGTCGGGCAGATGCAGGTCCACATGTGCGCCGGCCTCGAAGGCCGGCAACTCCGCGCCGACCGGCTCCAGCCGGATCGCGCGCTGGCGATGGCCCTGGTCGAAGACCTCGGCAACGCGGACCTCGTGCAACTGCATGGCGTGCTCCTTGGCGGTCAGCGCAGGAAGAAGTCGCTATAGCCCTGGCTGCGCAGGCCACGGCGATAGGCGATGGAACTGCGGTCGGCCGGGATATGCACTTCCAGCAGCGGGTCCAGCGGCAGGTATTCCGGGCGCTGTGCCTCGACCATGGCGCGGTCTTCCTCGAACACGCGCAGGTTGAAGGCGTGCACGTCCTCCACCGGCAGATGGGTGTCGAAGTTGCGTGCGATCGGCACCAGCAGGCGCGTCTTGTGCTTGGACACCGGGCTGGCCGCGTTCATGATCACCAGCCGCTTGCCCGGCACCGGGAAGTGGATGGTGAGCGTGGCAACGAAGGGCAGGTGTACTTCGAAATGGCGCAGCCACTGGAAATCCGGGTCCACGTCCGGCAGCGGCATGTCCACCGAATAGTTGGCCACCGAGCTCAGGTAGTCGGCATTGAAGCCGGTCGGCGTCTCGGTGGTGGTGTAGGCCGGCACCTCGCGCTTGTCCGGCTGGGCAAAGGTGGCGGTGTGCACGAAGGCGAAATGCGCCACGTCGATGAAGCCCTCCAGCTGGCGCGCGGCACTGCCGCCGATGTCGAAGGCCGGGCAGACGATCTGCTGGAAGCCGTTCTCGTCCCAGCCGGGCATCGGCGGAATCTGCACCTCGGCCGCGCTGACGCCGGCCGGTTTGGCCAGGCACACCCAGATCAACCCGTAGCGCTCGGCCACCGCGTAGGTGTGCAGGCGCATCTTGGCCGGGATGTTCTGGCTGGGACTGGCGGGGATGTGGTTGCAGCGCCCGCCCGAGCCGAAGCGCAGCCCGTGGTAGGCGCAGACCACGCCGCCGCCATCGGCGGTGCCCATGCTCAGCGGCACGCCGCGGTGCGGGCAGACATCGCGCGCGGCCACCAATTCCTCGCCCAGCCGGTACAGCACCAGCGGCTCGTCCAGCAGGGTGGCCTTGAACGGCGCCTGCCCGACCTCGCTGCTCAGCGCCACCGCGTGCCAGTGCTGGGCCAGGCGCTGCCAGTCGGCGGCCTCGAAGGTGCAGTGCAGCGGCAGGGCGGGGACGGCGACATCCATGGGTCCAGTCTCTGGCGTAGGGCGGGAGCGGTGCCGGATTGACTCTAGGAAGCCGGGGGTGTGTTATCAAACATCGATTTTCAGCCAAGCCATTGCAAAAAATGCAACGCCAACCGAGCCCCGCCGCATGCTGACCTTTTCCCGCTTCACCCGTTACTTCATCGAAGTGGCCCGCTGCGGCAGCATCCGCAAGGCTTCCGAGGTGCTGCACGTGTCGGCCTCGGCGATCGACCGGCAGATCCTCAAGGCCGAGGAAGAGCTGGGTGCGCAGCTGTTCGAGCGCCTGCCGGGCCGGCTGCGGCTGACCGCCGCCGGCGAGCTGCTGCTGGTGGACGTGCGCGGCTGGGAGAAGGCCTACGCCCGCACCCTGGAGCGCTTCGACGAGCTCAAGGGGCTGCGCCGCGGGCATGTGGAGATCGCCATGATCGACGCGCTCAGCGAGGGCGTGGTGCCGGAGGCGGTGGCGGCGCTGGTGCAGGAGTACCCCGGCATCACCTTCAACCTGTCCACCGCGCGCAACCAGCGGGTGATGGAAATGGTGACCTCGGCCGATGTGGACATCGGCCTGCTGCTGGACCCGGTGAGCAGCGTGGACCTGGAGGTGCGCGCCTTTGCCGACATCCCGCTGGGGATTGCGATGCCGGTCGGCCACCCGCTCAGCACCCGCACCGAGCTGCAGCTGAGCGAAACGCTGGAACACCGCCTGCTGCTGCCGGCCGCCCCGCTGATCGTCGGCGAGCATGCCAAGGTGCTGTACCAACGCCAGCACATCGACGTGAAGCGGCTGACCCACTGCAACGATGTGCGCACCCTGCGCGGGCTGGTGCGCGCCGGTGCCGGCGTGGGCCTGATGTCGTGGCTGGACGCCGCGCCGGATGTGGCCGACGGCCGCCTGGCGTTCGTGCCGTTCCGCCGCCACCTGACCAAGCCGATGACGCTGGCGCTGTGCGTGGCCCCGCAGCGCCAGCTGTCGCGCTCGGCGCTGCTGACGATCCAGGCGCTGGCGGCGAAGATCGATGCGATGGTGGTGCCGGTGGTGGGTTGAACCCCTCTCTCTCGTCGAAGAAGGGAGCAAAGTTCCTCTCCTGCGGGAGAGGGGTTGGGGTGAGGGGACCGGGCGACGCCACATTGGGTGGTTGGTCATGCGAGGCTTCGCTCGCACCCGCATCCGGCGCTGCGCGCCAGCTTCTCCCGGCGGGAGAAGAGATGCGAAGCGCTAAGTCCTAAGCGCACACAACCCCCACTCGTTACACTTGCCCGGCTCTCCCCACACGACACCGCAGCATGCAGTTGATCGATATCGGCGCCAACCTCACCCACGACTCCTTCGACCGCGACCGCGACGCCGTGCTGCAACGCGCACGCGAGGCAGGCGTTGCGCAATTGGTGATCACCGGTGCCAGCCGCGAGCATTCGCCGCTGGCCTTGCAGCTGGCCCAGCAGCATCCCGGATTCCTCTACGCCACTGCCGGCGTGCACCCGCACCACGCAGTGGAGTTCACCGCCGAATGCGAGGCCGAAATGCGCACGCTGCAGGCGCACCCGCAGGTGGTGGCGGTGGGCGAATGCGGGCTGGATTATTTCCGCGATTTCGCCCCGCGTCCGGCCCAGCACAAGGCCTTCGAGCGCCAGCTGCAACTGGCTGCCGACAACGGCAAGCCGCTGTTCCTGCATCAGCGTGAGGCGCACGACGATTTCCTGTCGATCATGCGCAGCTTCGATGGCCGCCTCGGCCCGGCGGTGGTGCATTGCTTCACCGGCAGCCGCGAAGAACTGTTCGACTACCTGGACCGCGATTACTACATCGGCATCACCGGCTGGCTGTGCGACGAGCGCCGCGGCCTGCATCTGCGTGAGCTGGTACGCAACATTCCGGCCAACCGCTTGATGATCGAAACCGACGCGCCGTACCTGCTGCCGCGCACGCTCAAGCCAATGCCCAAGGACCGCCGCAACGAGCCGATGTTCCTGTCGCATATCGTCGACGAACTCGCACGCGATCGTGGCGAGGAGGTGGCGCTGACCGCGGCCAACAGCACCGCGGCGGCGCGGGCGTTCTTCCGTCTGCCCGCGCCTGCAGCGGCGGCATGACCTGCGCGGCGTGGGCGATCACGCCGCCAGCAACTCCCAGCCCTGCGCATCGCGCAAGCGCAGCCCCGGTTGCGGTGCATCCACGCTGACCCGCACGCCGCTGGCCCACGGCAGCTGCCGCTGCTGCGGAAACCAGCGCCGCGCCTGATCGACCACGATCAACAGGCCATCATCGTCGCCCAGCGCGGCAAAACCTTCGAGCGCCGGCGCAAACGGCCGCACGCCGAAGTGATGGGCGACACTGCTGGTCACCACCGCGACATCGTTGCTGGGTAAGCCGATCTCGCTCACGCACAGCAACTCGTCGCCGTGGAACGCACCGTCGCCGGTGGCCACGTCCTGCACCGCCCGACGCGCGATCAACTCGAGTACCGCGCCGTCGGGGCCGGCGAAATACACCGATCGCGACTGCCATACGCCGTCCAGTTGAAACTGCCGGCGGCCATGTGGATCGGCAAGCAGCTTGCTGCGTGCGCCGATCCACTGCGCAGCGGCGTCGAAGCGCGACGGCGCCACGTTGAACGCCAGATGCACGCTGCCCACCGGCTGCTGCGCCTGCACGCATTCCAGGCTGCTCCAGCCGATGCGGATGCTGTTGCCGTGCTGCGGCAGCTGCAGTACCTCGCGATAGAAGCGCAGGCTGAGGTCGGGGTCCAGGCAGGGCAGCAACAGATGGCGGAGATGCATGGCGGGCGCAGGTGATGGAAGGTGCAGGCATTGAACGACCTCAATCGCGGTTGAGGTCAAGCGGTGTGCCCGGATGGTGTTACCCGGATTCGGCAGGGCACCTGCGCGCCCTGGCAACGTGCACGCTGTCTGCAGCGAAGGCCCTGGCCGCGATGATGTCGCCATGCAAGCAGCATTGCAGGCATGCGTGCTTCCACAGGATCAATGGCTTCGGGTGCGGCTGAGGGTGTGTGGATCAGACCTCGGATCAAGAGAACCAGCGCCATCGCTGGTGGCAGGCAACCCAATCCAACATCTTTCCGCCCGGGCAGGTGTAGGAGCGCACCTGTGCGCGAGGGCGTTACCGGTAGAGCCACATCGCGCACGGGTGCGCTCCTACAACAACCGTGGTGTTGTCGGCTCGAGATCAGCCTGGCTCACAGCACTTCCGCCAGCGCCCACAGATGCCGGACCAGCGGCGCGGTGTCCAGGGCGCCCGGCGCGACTGCCAGGGCCAGCCGGGCCAGCGGCATCTGGCCTTCGATATCCAGATAGCGCACGCCGGGCAGCTGCAGCTGCGCGGTGGAGGCGGGCACCACCGACACGCCCAGTTCGGCGGCGACCAGATTGACGATGGACGACATCTGCGGCGCCTCCTGGGTGATGCGCAGGGTCACGCCGGATTGCCGGCAGGCGGCGAGGATCTCGTCGTACAGGCTGGATCCGAAGCTGCGCGGGAACAGGATGAACGGTTCGCCCGCCAGCGCCGCCAGTGGCGCGCTGTTGCGGGCGGCCAGGCGATGCGCGGTGGGCACGGCGATCTTCATCGGTTCGTCGGCAAAGCGCAGCAGTTGCAGGTCGGGCGGCGTGCTCAGGCCGTAGCGCACGAAGGCCGCGTCCAGACGGCCATCGGCCAGGGCCAGCAGCAGCCCGGCGGTGTTGGTCTCTTCCAGCAACAGCTCGACCTGCGGCCATTGCCGGCGAAAGTCGCGGATCAGGTGCGGCACCACCGGGTTGAACGCGGCCGAGGCGGTAAAGCCCAGTCGTAGCCGGCCGGATTCGCCGCGCGCCACCCGCCGTGCGGTTTCGGCGGCGCGCTCCACATCGGCGAGCACGCGGCGCACCTCGACCAGGAAGGCCTCGCCGGCCGGGGTCAGCTCGGCGCCGCTGTGGGTGCGCCGGAACAGCGGCGTGCCCAGATCGCGCTCCAGCGCCTGGATCTGCTGGCTCAACGGCGGCTGGCCGATGCCGACCCGCGCTGCGGCGCGGGTGAAGTTGCCCTCCTCGGCGACAGCCAGGAAGTAGCGCAGGTGGCGAAGTTCCATGCTATCTGTTCTGCATATGGCAACTGCCAGGATCATATATTGGACAGGGGGTCAGCGCAGGCGAATACTCGCCGTCCCACGTCTCGATGCTGCGCCTGTGTCCTCTCATGATCGCCGCACCGGCAGCCTGCCGGACGCCACCGCCGGCCTTGCCGACAACGCAGCCGCCGCCGCTGCGCCCGCCAGCGGCCGCATCCGCCTGGCCCTGTTCCTGGCCGGCTTTGCCACCTTCTCGCTGCTGTACAGCGTGCAGCCGGTGCTGCCCGAGTTTGCGCGCGCCTTCGACGTGGATGCGGCCACCGCCTCGCTGCCGTTGTCGCTGGCCACCGGCGCGCTGGCCCTGGCGATCTTCTGTGCCGGCGCAGTGTCGGAGAACCTGGGCCGGCGCGGGCTGATGTTCGTGTCGATCGCGCTGGCCGCGGTGCTCAACCTGGTCGCCGCCTTCCTGCCGCACTGGGGCGCGCTGGTGCTGGTGCGCACCTTGTCCGGTATCGCGCTGGGCGGGGTGCCGGCGGTGGCGATGGTGTATCTGGGCGAGGAACTGCCGGCCAACAAGATGGGCGCGGCCACCGGCCTGTATGTGGCCGGCAATGCCTTCGGCGGCATGAGCGGGCGCATCGTGATGAGCATGCTGACCGATCACTACGACTGGCGCACCGCACTGGCGGTGTTGAGCGTGTTCGACCTGCTGTGCGCGCTGGCGTTCTTCTGGTTGCTGCCGCCGTCGCGCAACTTCGTGCGCCGGCACGGCATCAACCTGCGCTTCCATCTGCGCGCCTGGGCCGGGCATCTGCGCGACCGCAACCTGCCGTTCCTGTTCGCGCTGCCGTTCCTGTTGATGGGCGTGTTTGTCTGCCTCTACAACTACGCCGGCTTCCGGCTGGGCGGGCCGGAATTCGGCCTGAGCCAGAGCCAGATCGGCATGATCTTCAGCGCCTATGTGTTCGGCATCGTCAGCTCGTCAGTGGCCGGTGCGGCGTCGGACCGTTTCGGGCGCGGCCCGGTGGTCACCACCGGCATCGTGCTGTGCGTCCTCGGCGTGGCGCTGACCCTTGCGCATGTGCTGGCGCTGGTGGTGGGCGGCATCGTGTTGCTGACGATCGGCTTCTTCATTGCGCATTCGGCGGCCAGCGCGTGGGTGAGCCGGCTCGGCGGTGCGCACCGCAGTCACGCCGCATCGCTGTATCTGCTGGCGTATTACGCCGGCTCCAGCGTGATCGGCGCGCTCGGCGGCTGGTTCTGGCAACACGGTGGCTGGGGCGCGCTGGTCGGCATGTGCCTGACCTTGCTGGCGCTCGCCTTCGCCGCGGCCTACGTACTGCGCCAGCGCGCCGATGACACGCGGCCGTACGGGCGCTTTGCGCCGCATCCTGCACGCGGCGAGTGACGCGGTTCGACCGCCGCGTCCAAGCGCGACTGGCTGCACGACTGCGCGGTGTCTGTCAGCCGCTCTAGCGCGCCCGCTTGCTGCGTCTGGTCTGCCCTGCAGGCGGCAGCATGGTCGCGGCATCCGCCGCACCCTGTGCCAGGGTTTCCAGCAAACGCGCACGGCGCCGCTCCAGGTCGGCCAGCTGGCGCTCGATCAGCTGCAGGCGTGCCCGATGCGCCTGCGCGGTTTCCGGGCACATCTGCGCGCCTTCCACCAGACGCATGCAATCGGGGAAGCCGAGGATGTCGTCCAGGCTGAAGCCGGTGGCGATCAGCCGCTGGATCTGCCGCACCTGTGCAACGCAGGCGGCGGGAAACACCCGGTAGCCGTTGGCGCTGCGCGAGGAGGTCAGCAGCCCATGCGCGTCGTAGTGACGAAGCGAGCGCACGCTGGCGCCGGTCTGCAGCGCCAGCGCGCCAATGCTCAGTGAGGGTTCGGACGATGTGGCCATGCGTCCAGCATACGTTGCACACAACGCTTGACCCTCACATTGGTGTGAGGCTCGATGATGGTGGCTCCCATTGTCTGGAGCTCACTCCGATGCCTGTTCGCTTTCTCCCCGTCATTGGCATGTTGCCGATGCGCTACCTGCTGGTTTGCCTGCTGCTGTTTTTCTCAACATCGGCTGCCGCTGGTCCGGCGGTCACCCCGGCGTCGCGCAGCTACACCGTCACCGCGCCCGACGGCGTGGCCCTGGCGGTGCAGGAGCATGGCGCCACCGATGGCCGGGCAATCGTGTTCGTGCACGGCCTGCTCGGCAGCCGCATCGATTGGGACGCGCAGCTGGCCGATCCGCGCCTACAAGGCTATCGCTTGATCACCTACGACCTGCGCGGGCATGGACTGTCCGGCAAGCCGGCGGCAGCGTCCGCGTATCGGGACGGCATGCGCTGGGCCGACGACCTTGCCGCCGTGGTGAAGGCCGCACACGCGCGCGATGCGGTGCTGGTGGGTTGGTCGCTGGGCGGTGCGGTGATCACTAACTACCTCATCCGTTACGGCGACGAAGGGCTTGGCGGGGTGGTGTATGTCGATGGCGTGATCGAATTGCGTGCAGAGCAGCTGGGCGCGCATCCGGCGATCTATCGCGATCTGGTCTCCGACGACCTGCGCACGCACCTGCAGGCGGTGCAGGACTTCCTGCGGCTGTGCTTTGCCACCCAGCCTCCGGCGCCGGTGTTTGAAACCTTGCTGGCCAACGCGTCGCTGGCCTCGTGGGATATGCAACGGGCCGTGCAGGGCATGTCGATCGAGGTTGCCGGCCTGCAACGCACGCAGCTGCCGGTGCTGCTGATGTACGGCGCGCGCGATGCACTGGTGACCACCGGGCCGACACTGGCGCGTGCACGGCAGCTGCAGCCGCGTGCGCAGACGGTGCTGTATCCCAACGCCGGGCATGCCCCGTTTCTGGAAGACAGCCCGCGCTTCAATCAGGATCTGCTGCGCTTTGTCGAACAGGCCGCCAACGCCCACTGACGCGGCGTGATGGCACGCGCGACCGCATGGCGCGCTGTGCTGTGCTGCCGCCTACGCAGCGCCCGTTGCCGCTGCGCAGGTCGGCACGCCGATGGCGGCCCCCCCTGTCGCCATCGGCGGTTACAGCGTGGGCGAGGTGCCGGCAGGTGCAGATCCGGTCGCCGGGTCGTACTGCGGATGGCGTGGGTCCATGCTGGGTGGCGTGGAGGTGCCGGGCCGCAGCGCGCTTTCGCGCCAGGCGCGCACCAGCAGGTCGCGCAGCATCGCCGCGCCGTCGCCGGCGGTGCGATAGACCATCGCGCGGCCATCGCTGCTGGACGCATCGTCGAAGGCGCCATCCTTTTCCAGGCGATAGACCTGCTCGACACGGCCGGTGCCGATGTCGAGAAAGCCCAGGATCTGCTCGAACACATCGCCATCCTGGTGCGCCAGGGCCGGCATGCGGCTCAGCAGGTCCTGCGGGGTCAGCCCAATCTTCTCCACGTAATCGCTCTCGAACTTGCCGTGCACCTTCGGGTCGGTGCTGTAGCCGTGCGGATTCGGCCCCTGCCAGCCGTCGTGATGGATGCTGTCGTGCTGCGGCTGCGCGCCATCGCCGATGTGGTGCGCAAACCAGCTGACGTAGAACGCGCAGTTGCGTTCGAGCTCTCGGGTGTCCTGGCCCTTGACGCGCAGCGTGCGCAGCTGCCGCATGGTCGCCACGATGCGTTGGTAGCCTTCGGTGGCGGCGTACGGCAAGGTGCCGGCCCAACGCACGTTCATGCGCTGCGCCAGTTGCGGGTCGCTGCCGGCGATGCGCCGTTGTTCGTCGTACAGCGCCAGCACGAAGGCGTAGCGCGAGCGCGGCGGGTGCTGCATGAAGGCGAACTGCTCGCGGAACCAGCCGTGGTTGGGGTCTTCTTCGATCTTGAGGAAGGGTTCGCTTTCGCTGCGCCAGCCGTCCGGCAGCGTGGCGCCGTCGGCGATCACCTGCGTGTACTGTTTGAGAAAGACCGGGCCGTCGTCGGGCAGGGCCTGCACCGCGGCGCTGTCGATGGCGGCATGCGCGCGGTGGCCCCAGGCGGCGGCATCGCCGGAACACGTCGCTGCTGCAACCAGCAGCGCACAGGCAAGACGGGAAGCTGTCATGGCAGTCCTTGTGGCCTGCAGCGCAGCTGCGGCGCTGCAGGCGATGGATCGGGAAGTGGAGCGCTGGCATCGAGGCTGCGACACCCCGGACGCCGGCGCACTCAGAAGTGGTAGGTCACCACCAGCCGCGAGTTGCGCTCGTAGATCGGCCGGCCGTAGATCGGCGCGCGCGTGCCCTGGCCGGAGATGGTGTCGGTGCGCGGGTTGCCTTCGGTCAGCGCAAAGGTGTTGGTCAGGTTGTCCACCGACAGCTGCACGTCCCACGGCCCGTTGCGCACCAGGATGTTGGCCGCCAGGGTGTCGTAGGCGGCCAGCTCGGTGGTGTTTTCCAGGTCGGCGTAGCGCTTGCCCACGTAGGCGTAGCGCAACGAGGTTTCCCAATCGAACGCACCGGTGGTGAACAACAGCGTCGGGCCGGCATTGCCGTACAGCTTCGGCTGGCGGTTGGGCATGTTGCCGTCCACGTCGACCACGGCCACTGCGCCATTGGCCACCACTTCGGTCAGGTCGGACACCTTGGTGTCGTTGTAGGTCAGGTTGGCATCAAAACGTAGCCACTTCGCCGGCGTCCACACCGCCGCCAGTTCGATGCCGGGATTGGTGACGCTGCCGCGGTAGTCCTTGGATTCGGCCGCGCCGGTCTGCGGATTCACCGCGCTGGTGCCGATGTTGTACGGGTCGTACTTGGTGTAGAAGGCGGTGGCGAACACGTCCAGCGTGTCGAAGTTGAGCTTGGTGCCGAGCTCGAACTGGTCGGCGGTGGGGATGTTGACGTTGCCTTCGTTGGCACCCTCGCTGGGCGCGCGGTGCGCACGCGAGGCGCGGCCGTAGATGCCGACGGTGGGATTGATGTCGTAGTTGAAGCCCGCGGTCCAGTTGGTCACGCCCACGTCCAGCGCGGTGCGCGCGCGGGCCCCGGTGAACAGGCGCGCGGCATCGTCGGCCAGGGTGTCGGCCATGCCCAGGTTGCCGGTGCTGCGCAGCATGCTCCAGGCGCGGTAGCGGTAGCGCTCGTGACGCACGCCGGCTTCCAGGCGCAGCTTGTCGGTCACCTGCCAGGTGTCGGCGATGTAGGGCGCCAGCATGCTGGTGTAGGCCTTGCCCTGGGTGCGGTCGGCGCCGTAGATCACCACGCCGTCCTTGGTCACGCCTCCGACCACGTTGCCGGCCGCGTCGTAGCCGAGCAGGTCGATCGTGCGCGGGTTCTGCCGCATTTCCAACAGATAGCTCTGGTAACGCGAATTGTAGGAACGCGCGTAATAGGCGCCGTACACGCCGAGCGTGATGTCGTGGCTGTCGCCGCCCCAGTCGAAGCGGCGGTGCAGGCGCAGGTCGTCGGCGAACGAATCGGCGCGCACGTTCATGGCGCGGTACTGGCCCTGGATCACCAGGCCGTCGGTGCTGGCCGGATCGAAGCGGCTGCCGTCGTCGGTGTAGACGTAGCCCAGCGAGCTCAGGCCGGGAAACGCGGCGCTGGCGGCGGCGCGGCGGCTGTTGGCATACGCGGCGGCGTCCTGCGGCGCATTGCTGGAATACAGCGCGTCGAAGGTCATGTCCAGGCGATTGACGATGGCCTTGTTGGACAGGCTCCAGCCGTTGTCGAAGGCCAGGTCCAGGTTGGCGCCCAGGTGGTTGAACTTCATGTGGCGGCCATCGGACAGGTCGCGCAACTCGCGCTGCGGCGCGCCGTTGGCATCGCTGGAGACGATGCTGGCGCGTTTCAGCTGCGCGCTGCTCAAGGTGCCGGTGAAACGGTCGATCAACGGGTCCAGCGAACGCGCGGTGTCGCGCGGGTCGTACAGCGGGATCGGCATGTAGAACGCGTTCTTGTCGTCCAGATGCTTGGCGGTGAAGGTCAGCTTGCCGTGCTCCAGCGTATGCGTGAGGTTCATGCGGAACTGCCCGCCCTCGTCGGCCGGAAAGCCCACGTCGCGGTAGCCGTCGTTGCGCCGCACGAAGCCGCCGGCAGCCAGGTACCAGCCGTCGGCAAGCTTGCCCGACCAGTAGCCATCGAGCCGATACAGCCCGGTGTCGCCGACGGTGGTGCGCACTGCGCCTTCGGGGGTGTCGCCGCCCTGGCGGGTGACGAAATTGACGATGGCCGCGGCATTGGAAGCGAAGATCGGCGATGGCCCGCCGCGCACGGTTTCCACCGATTCGACCATCAGGTCCGGGCGCACCAGGCCTTCGGTCTTGTAGAAGTAGCCGTTGTTGTCCGGGTAGGGGCTGATGCCGTCTTCCTGGATCACCGCAAACGAGCCTTCGTCGGGAATGCCGCGGATGCGGTAGACGTTCTGCACTTCGCCGCCGGTGGATTCGGCATAGATGCCGGGCATCGAGCCGATCAGGCTGGCGAGGTTGAGCGGGGCCAGCTTGTCGATCTGCTCGGCGGTCAGCGCGGTGATCGCATACGAGGCGTCGAACTGGTTCTGGGCCTGGCCGGCACCGGTGACGATCATCCGGTCCAGCGAGAAGATGCCGTCCTCGCCCTTGCGGGTGGCAGGCGTGGCGGGTGCGGCTTCCTGCGCGAGCGCGGGGGTGGCTAGGGTCAATGCAAGCAGGACGGCGAGCGGACGACGCGACACGGCACGACGCACTCCGGAGCGCGTCCGGATGTGGGTGTAGGGCATGGCAGGAGTGGGGTCAGCGGGGGAGCTGCCCACTGTCGCGGCGCGATGTTTCCGCAGCATTGCGTGTGCGCCCGATCACGCTAAGCTGGCGGGTTCGCGTGCCGATCTGTGACGTGGAACTTGTTTTCAAGCGGTTTCAACCGTGCGCGCAGGTTGCCGCCTGTGTGTCATTCGGTGCGCATCACCAGGTGAATTGTCCCGGCCTCGTTGTCATCGCGCCGATGCCAGCTCGGACATCGCAAGCTGCGCCACGCTGGCAGTCGCTTGTTCGACGCTGCCTGGGCCGGCGTGGTCGTCGAGATCGGCGGCGGTACGATCGTGATTGACCGCATCTGCGCATTGACCGCAAAGCCTGCGTTACGCAGTGCCTTCGCCAGCGACTGGGTGAAGCAATCGGGCGCTCAGCGTCGCCGTGCAGCGCCACGGGTGCGGAGCTGGAGAGGGGCGCTTGCTTGGAATCACCGAGAAGGCCCCCAGACTATGTGCCACCCATCCGTGTGTACAGTCGCCTTCGTGAGCACCTCATTCCCCCTGCCAGCACCGCGCAAGGCCCCGCAGCAAGCGCGCTCGCGCGCCACCGTGGAGGTCATCCGCCAGGCCAGCATCCAGGTGCTGGTAGCCGACGGACTGCAGGGCTGCACCACCACGCGGGTGGCCGAGCGTGCCGGCGTGTCGGTCGGCAGCGTGTACCAGTACTACCCCAATCGGCAGGCGATGTTGATCGCGTTGCTGCAGTGGCATCTGCAGGCGGTGATCGACGCGGTGGAACGGGCCTGCGCGCAACAACACGGACGCACGCTGGCGCAGCAGTGCGAGGCCTTGGTGCATGCCTTCGTGCAGGCCAAGCTGCAGCACGTGGATGTCTCGCGCGCGCTGTACGCCATTGCCGAGCTGCATGGTGGCGCCGCGCTGGGGTCGCAGGCGCGCAAGCGCTCGCAGCAGGCGTTTGCCGCTGCGCTGGCCACCGCCGCGGATGTGCGCTTCGACGATTGCGAGGCGGTGGCCGAGATCGGCATGGCGGCGATCACCGGGCCGGTGAAGAGCCTGCTCGAGGAGGGTGCGCCTGCGGTGCGGATTGCGCCGCTGCAGGCGCAACTGGTGGTGTTGCTGCACAGTTACCTCATGGCCACCGGAGTTGCACGATGACGGCGGTAGCAGTTCAGGACAGCAACGCGTTGCAGGACTTCATCGAGCGCCATCGGCGCCTGTTCGTGCTCACCGGCGCCGGTTGCAGCACCGATTCGGGCATTCCCGATTACCGTGATCTGCAAGGCGGCTGGAAGCGTCCGCAACCGGTGACGTTCCAGGCCTTCATGGGCGAGCTGTCCACGCGGCAGCGTTATTGGGCACGCAGTCTGGTCGGCTGGCCGCGCTTCGGGCTGGCGCAACCCAATGCCACCCATCACGCGCTGGCCGCACTGGAAGCGCGCGGCCAGCTGGAACTGCTGCTGACGCAAAACGTGGACCGCCTGCATCAGGCCGCCGGCAGTCAGGCGGTGATCGATCTGCATGGCCGGCTCGATGTGGTGCGCTGCATGGGCTGCGAGCGGCGCATGCCCCGTACCGAATTCCAGCTGCTGCTCGAGCACGCCAACCCCGGCTGGGCCGACCTGGACGCCGCGCAGGCGCCCGATGGCGATGCGGATCTGGACGATGTGGCCTTCGACAGTTTTGTGGTGCCGCCGTGCCCGGTGTGCGGCGGCGTGCTGAAGCCGGATGTGGTGTTCTTTGGCGAGAACGTGCCGCGCGAGCGTGTGGAGCGCGCATTTGCGCATCTGCAGGCGGCCGATGCGGTGCTGGTGGTGGGCTCGTCGCTGATGGTGTATTCGGGCTTTCGTTTCGTACAGGCCGCGGCCAAGGCCGGCCTGCCGATCGCCGCGCTCAACTTCGGGCGCACCCGCGCGGACGAGCTGCTCAGCCTGAAGGTCGAACAGTCGTGCGCGCAGGCGTTGGCGTTCCTGCACACCCCGTTCGATCCGCTGCGTGCACGCAGCGTCAACGACGCCAGTGCGCGCTCGGCATGACGCAGTGATCCATTGCAGCGGTTGTGCCCACGCGCGCGGCGCAGTGCAATGGGCATCCCCGTGTCATCTGTGGATGCCCCCTTGAGCCAGCTGTTCTCCCCCATTCGCTTCGGTCCGCTTGCGCTCGCCAACCGTATCGTCATCGCCCCGATGTGCCAGTACTCTGCACAGGACGGCCGCGCCAGCGACTGGCACCGCATCCATCTGGGCACCTTGTCGCAATCCGGTGCCGGCCTGCTGATCCTGGAAGCGGCCGCGGTGCAGCCGCAGGGGCGCATCTCCTACGCCGACCTCGGCTTGTACGACGATGCCACCGAGCAGGCGCTGGGCGAGGTGCTGGACTCGGTGCGGCGGTGGTCGCCGATGCCGATCGGCATCCAACTGGCGCATGCCGGACGCAAGGCCTCCACCGATCTGCCGTGGAACGGCGGCGAGGCGATCGCGCCGGATCACGCGCATGGCTGGCAGACCGTGTCCGCATCGGCGCTGGCGTTCCGTGACGGTCAGCCGTTGCCGCAGGCACTGGACGAGGCCGGCATCGATGCGGTGGTACAGGCCTTTGTCGATGCGGCACGGCGCGCCGAACGCCTGGGCCTGGCGCTGATCGAGCTGCATGCCGCGCATGGCTATCTGATGCATCAGTTCCTGTCACCGCTGAGCAATCAGCGCAGCGATGCGTATGGCGGTTCGCTGGAAAACCGCATGCGGCTGACGCTGCGCATCTTCGACGCGGTGCGCGTGGCGGTGTCGGACAAGATTGCCATCGGCGTGCGCATCTCGGCCACCGATTGGGTGGAGGGCGGCTGGGATCTCGAGCAGAGCCTCGCCTTGTCCAAGGCGCTGGATGCGCGCGGTGCGCACTACATCCATGTCTCCAGCGGCGGGCTGGATCCGCGTCAGCAGATTCCGGTGCAGGCGGGCTATCAGATTCCGTTTGCGCAGCAGATCAAGGCGCAGGTCAGCACGCCGGTGATCGGCGTGGGCCTGATCACCGAGCCGGCGCAGGCCGAGGCGATCCTGCAGGACGGCCAGGCCGATGCGATCGCGCTGGCGCGCGGCATCCTGTACGACCCGCGCTGGCCGTGGCATGCCGCGGCCGCACTCGGCGCGTCGGTTACGCCCTCGCCGCAATACCTGCGCTGCGAGCCACGCGATGCGCGTGGCGTGTTCGCCAGCTGATCCATCCGATAGACGTCATAACGAAAAAGGACAACGCATGCCGTTAGGATTTCTGGGCTTGGGGACGATGGGCCTGCCGATGGCGCACAACCTGCTGCGCGGCGGTTTTGAACTGCGTGTGTGGAATCGCTCGCCGGAGCGCGTGCAGTCGCTGCGCGAGGCCGGTGCCACGGTGGTGGATGCACCGCGCGACGCCGCGCACGGCCCGCTGCTGTTTTCGATGCTGGCCGACGACAACGCAGTGCGTGCCACCGTGCTGGAGCAAGGCGTGCTGGACGCGCTGCCGGCCGGCAGCGTGCACGTCAACATGGCCACCATCTCGGTGGCACTGGCGCACGAGCTGACCGCCCTGCATGCCGAACGCGGCGTTGCCTATGTGGCCGCACCGGTGCTCGGCCGGGTCGATGTGGCCGAAGCCGGCAAGCTCAACATTCTGGCCGCCGGCGACGAGGCGGCGCTGGCGCGCGTGCAGCCGATGTTCGATGTGCTCGGTCAACGCACCTGGGAGATCGGCCGCACCCCCGAGCAGGCCAATGCGGTCAAGCTGGCAGCCAACTTCTGCCTGGCCAGCGCGATCGGCGCCATGGCCGAAGCCAGCGCGCTGGCACGCGGCCACGGCGTGGATGCCACTCAGTTCCTGGGCATGCTCACCAGCACCTTGTTCGCCGCGCCCGCGTACCAGGGCTACGGCCGCCTGATCATGCAGCGCGAGTACCTGCCCGCCGGCTTCACCGCCACCCTGGGCCGCAAGGATGTGGATCTGGCGATCCAGGCCGGCGCCGACAAGCAGGTGCCGATGCCACTGGGCGAGTTGCTGCGCGCCGGCCTGGACGAGGCCATCGCGCATGGCGACGGCAACGCCGACTGGGCGGTGCTGGTAGAAGTATCGGCGCGGCGGGCCGGGCAGGCCTGATCGCAACCCAGGCGCGCGCGTGGGTTCTGCGCAGCGTGCCTGGCCTTGCAGGTGACGCGCGATGCGTCTTGCTCACCTCAACATGCAGCAGACCTTCTAAAATGCCGGCTCGTGACAGCCGCCGCTCCAGGGAGGATGCGATGCGACACCTGCATATCACGCTCGGTTCGATCGAGCGCACACCGCGCGCACTGACCTGCGCTGGTGGTACACGATGACCGCCGTACCGGTCGTCGACCAGGGCCCGGTGGGTCCGGACCATCCCGAGCATCCGGACCACTATCTGTTCGCGCAGATCCGCGAAGCGGTGGCCGCGCTCGACGCCGAGTTGAACAAACCCACCGACGAGGCCAGCGTGCGCATGGCCGCGCGCCTGCTGCCGCTGGCCAAGCAGCATGGTTTCGACCAGGTGGATTACGTGGTGCTCAGCCGGCACGTCGGCGAGGTGGGCGAGAACGTGTTTCTGGTGCGCGGCGAGCTGGCCGACCCGGCGCATCTGCGTGCGCACATCACCACCCAGGAAGCGATGGAGACCTCGGTGGAGGCATCGCTGGCGCAACTGGACGAGATCAATCGGCGACTGATGCTGCGCTTGCCGCCGCGCTGAGTCGCAGCGGAAAGTTACGGGCGCAAGCACTGCGCCCGCAGGCGGGCGCATTGGCTATCATTGCGCCGATGCGCTCCGACTACATCCTCACCCTGTCCTGCCCCGACCGCACCGGCATCGTCTATCGCGTGACCGGGCTGCTGTTTGATCTGGCCTGCAACATCCTCGACGCACAGCAGTTCGGCGACGACGAAAGTGGCCGCTTCTTCCTGCGCGTGCACTTCGACAAACCGCCGGGCACCGACATTGCCGGGCTGGAACGCCGCTTTGCGCAGCTGGCCGATGAATTCCAGATGGACTGGCAGCTGCACGATGCGCGCCGCCGCGCGCGGCTGCTGGTGCTGGTGAGCAAGCAGGGGCATTGCCTCAACGATCTGCTGTTCCGCATGCATAGCCGGCAATTGCCGGTGGATATCGCGGCGGTGGTGTCCAACCACGCCGACTTCGCGCCGCTGGCCGCCTCCTATGGCATCGCCTTCCACCATCTGCCGGTGAGCGCCGACACGCGCGCCGCGCAGGAAGCGCAGCTGCTTGCGCTGGTCGAGGCGCTGCAGATCGATCTGGTGGTGCTGGCGCGCTACATGCAGATTCTTTCGCCCGCGTTGTGCCACGCATTGGCGGGGCGGGCGATCAATATCCATCACAGCTTCCTGCCCAGCTTCAAGGGCGCGCAACCGTATCACCAGGCGCACGCACGCGGGGTCAAGATCATCGGTGCCACCGCGCATTACGTCACCGAAGATCTGGACGAAGGCCCGATCATCGAACAGGACGTGGCGCGCGTGGATCACGCGATGACGCCGCGTGATCTGGTGCGGCTGGGCAGCGATACCGAATCGCTGGTGCTTGCGCGTGCGGTGCGTCGCCATGTCGAGCACCGCATCGTGCTCAATGGCCATCGCACGGTGGTGTTTCGCTAGCAGCGTCGCATATCCCCACGGACGGTTGCAGTACGCGCAAGGGAGCGGTGGTCGGGCAAGGTCCGGCCAGCGAGCGCGCGGGACTGGTGCCACCGTCGCACTCTCCTCGCCGCTTCCTTTTGGAATTTTTTGCATGTCGCTAATCCCCGGCTCCAGCGCTCGCGCGCAACAGCACGCCACCCGCGCGGCGTTCTTCATTCCCGGCTTTGCTGCCGCGGTCTGGGCGGTGCTGGTGCCATTCGCCAAGGCCAGGACCGGCGTGGACGATGGCGCGCTTGGCCTGATCCTGCTGTGCCTGGGGGCAGGCTCGTTCCTGGCGATGCCGCTGGCCGGCGCGGTGTCGGCACGCTTCGGTTTCCGTGCGGTCATGGCGGTGACGTCGGCGCTGATCTGTCTCAGTCTGCCGTTGCTGGCGGTTGTCGCCGATCCGTGGTTGCTGGGCGCGGTACTGTTCGTGTTCGGCGCCGGCGTGGGCGCGATGGATTGCGCGATGAACATGCAGGCGGTGGTGGTCGAGCGCGATGCCGGGCGCGCGATGATGTCGGGATTCCATGCGTTTTTCAGCATCGGCGGGTTTGTCGGGGCCGGCGCGATGACCTTGCTGCTGTCGGCGCAGCTCTCCCCGCCGAGCGCGGCGGTTGCCGGGGTGATCGCCATGCTGCTTGTCGGCGCGCTGGCGGTACGCCACTGGCGGACCGAGCGCGTGGCGCAACAGGGGCCGTTGCTGGCGCTGCCCAGGGGCATCGTGTTGTTCATCGGCATCCTGGCGTTTGTGGTGTTCCTGGCCGAAGGCACCATTCTGGACTGGAGCTCGGTGTTCCTGGCCGATGTGCACCAGGTCGCCCCGAGCACCGCCGGCGTGGGCTATGCGGTGTTTGCATTGACCATGACGGTGACGCGCCTGCTGGGCGATGCGGTGGTGGAGCGCCTGGGGCGCATCCGCTCGATCGTGGTGGGCGCGCTGCTGGCCAGCGCGGGCTTCTGCGTGCTCACGCTGGTGAGCCCATGGCAGGCCTCGTTGGCCGGTTACGTATTGGTCGGCTTGGGCTGCGCCAATATCGTGCCGGCCCTGTTCTCGTTGACCGGCAACCAGACGCGCATGCCGGAGAGCATCGCCATCACTGCGGTCACCACACTGGGCTATGCCGGCATTCTGGCTGGGCCGGCGCTGATCGGTTTCGCCGCGCATGGCATCGGCCTGGTCGGCGCCTTGCTCGCTGTTGCGGTGCTGATGGTGGGCGTGGCGGTGTCGACGCGGTGGTTGAAGGTGTGAGTGTTGGGGATCGCGCCTGTGGTTGCTGGGGTGTCGGGAGTGCGTCGCGCGCAGGCACGCTCCTACGAAGGGGGATATTGATTACGCTTCGGTGGCTAGATACTCGAAGCGGTAGCCCACGCCGTAGACCGAGCGCACCCATTCTTCGCCGCCCACCTCGGCCAGCTTGCGGCGCAGGTTCTTGATGTGGCTGTCCACGGTGCGATCGGTGACGATGCGGTGGTCCACATACACGTGGTCCATCAACTGCTCGCGCGAATAGACGCGCCCTGGTGCTGCGCACAGCGTGCGCAGCAGGCGGAACTCGACCTGGGTCAGGTCCAGGTCGCGCCCGGCCACGCTGGCGCGGCAGGCGGCCTCATCGATCAGCAATCCATGCGTGGGCACCGCATTGGGATCGTGCCGGTGGCGGCGCAGCACCGCACGCACCCGTGCAATCACCTCGCGCGGGCTGAACGGCTTGCAGATGTAGTCGTCGGCACCGATCTCCAGCCCGAGCAGGCGGTCGATCTCTTCGGCGCGCGCGGTCACCATGATCACCGGCACCGCGCCGAGGCTGCGCAGCTCGCGGCAGATCTCCATGCCGTCGCGATTGGGCAGCATCAGGTCCAGCAAGACCAGATCCGGCGACTGCGCGTGAAACGCGGCAATCGCCTGCGCACCATCGGCCACCCAATGATGCGAATAGCCGGCCGCGTGCAGATACTCGCCCAGCACCGCAGCCAGGCGCGGTTCGTCTTCGACGATCAGCACGTGCGCGTGCGGTGCTGCGGTGGTGGCGGTGTCGTCCATCAGGCCTCCAGGGCCGGCAGCCGCAGCGTCACGCGCAGGCCACCCAAGGGCGAAGCGGTGGCGTGGATCTCGCCGTCGTGCGCGCCGACGATATTGCGGCAGATCGCCAGGCCCAGCCCGCTGCCGCCGCTGGCGCGATTGCGCGAGCCTTCCACACGATAGAAGCGCTCGAACAGGCGATCGAGCTTGTCTGCCGGCACGCCGGGCGCGCTGTCTTCGATCACGATCTCCACCAGGTGCGCGCGCCGTGCGCACTGCACCCGCAACTGGCCGCCGGCATCGGTGTAGCGCAAGGCGTTTTCCAGCAGGTTGGACAGCAGCTGCTGCAGGCGACGCTCGTCGCCGTCGACATGCAACGGCGCAGTGATGCCGCGGGCCTGCAGCGTGAGCCCGGCTGCGGCAATGCGCGTGTGCATGCCGGCCAGTGTGGACTGCAGCACCACGCTCAGATCGATCGGCGCGCGCCGGTAGGCCAGCGCGCCGACATCGGTGAGCGACAGGTCGTAGAGATCCTCGATCAGCTTGCCGAGCTGGCCGACCTCCTGGTGCAACGAGGTCAGCGAGTCGCGCGTCATCGGCCGGATGCCGTCCTGCAGCGCTTCCAGCTCGGCGCGCAGCACCGCCAGCGGCGTGCGCAACTCGTGCGAGACATCGGCCATGAAATCGCGACGCGCACGTTCGTTGTTGTCCAGTGCCTGCGCCAGCTGGTTGAAGTCGCGCGCGAGCTGGTCGAGCTCATCGCGCATGCGCGCCTCCAGTCGCGTGCCGTAGTCGCCGGCCGCCAGGCGATGGGTTGCCGCGGTCAGGCTGCGCACGCGCCGCAGCAAGGTGCGCGACAGCAGCCAGCCGAACAGCGCGGCCACCACGATGGACGCCGCGCCGACAGTCCACCACAGACGTTGCTGGGCCTGGTAGAAGCGCGCGTCGTTGGCGGTCAGCACCTTCTCGAAGGGCAGCATGCCCATCCAGCCCACCGTCTGCCCGTTTACCACCACCGGGCGCAGCGTGTCGGTGCGGCTGACATCGGGGTTGCCGATGATTACCCGGTAGTCGCGATCCAGCAGCGCGAAACGAAACACCGCGCCGGTCTGATCGGAGATCGGTGGCGCGCGTGGCGGCAGGTTCTGCGGCAGCTCCGGGCGCATCAGCACGAACCAGGCGTCGGGATTGTCGCGGATGAAGTTCCAGTCGCCGTGCTTGGCGTAGTCGGCCTGCACGCGCGGCAACACTTCCAGCATCCGCTCGATGCCCTGCTCGCTGAGATAGTCGAGAAACTGCTTCCTGAGCAACAGCTGCCCGGCCAGGCCATTGATCAGCAGCACTGCAATGCAGGCGCTGAGGATGGCGAGGAAGAGTTTGGCGGTGATTCCGAGTTTCATCGAGGCTGGGACAACCTTGTTGCGAACGAGGTCAGGCACGGATGCTTGCTGCAGTCACGCCAGGTTGCAGCAGCGGCGCCTGCCGCTGCCGGTGTAGCGCATGTCGTGCACAACCGTATTGGGACTTCATTAAACCCCGAAAGCAAGCGCCGGCTGTCTGTCGATGCAAATCTTCAAATTTGCTCCATATTCGCAGCGTAGCGTGCGCATCCTCCGATCACTCCCGAGTGCGCCGTATGCGTTGCGTTGCTTCCTCCCGTTCTGCCGTGGTGCCGCGTCAGTGGCTGCTGGCCGCCATGATCACCGTCGCGCTGGCGGCGTGTTCGCCTGCGCAAGCGCCGCAGCAGCGGCAAGTGGAAGTGGGCGTGCAACGCATGGACGTGCAGCGCCTGGCGCTGGACCAGACGCTTCCCGGGCGCACCGTGGCCTATCAAAGCGCGCAGGTGCGCCCGCAAGTGGGCGGCATCCTGCGCAAGCGGCTGTTCACCGAAGGCGAGCAGGTGCAGGCCGGGCAGGTGCTGTACCAGATCGAGCCGGCGCCGTTCCAGGCCTCCTACGCGTCCGCGCAAGGCGAACTGGCGCAGGCCGAAGCGGCGGTGCTCTCGGCCAGGCCCAAGGCGCAGCGGTATCAGACGCTGGTCAAGCTGGATGCGGTCAGCCAGCAGGACGGCGACGACGCCACCGCCACCTTGCGCCAGAACGAAGCCGCAGTCACCGCGGCCAGGGCGGCGTTGCAGACCGCAAAGCTCAATCTGGATTTCACCCGCATCACCGCGCCGATCAGCGGCCGTATCGGCACCTCGAGCTTCACCCCGGGCGCGCTGGTCACCGCCGACCAGACCGATGTGCTCACCACCATCAACCAGCTCGATCCGATCTATGTGGATGTCAGTCAGTCCAGCGCGCAGCTGCTGCAGCTGCGGCGCAAGCTCGATGCCGGCCAGCTCAAGGCGGTCGATGGCAAGGCCGAGGTCAAGCTGTTGCTGGAAGACGGCACTGCCTACGCGCGCACCGGCACGCTGGAAGTGGTGGACACCGCGGTGGATGCCACCACCGGCACGGTGAAGCTGCGTGCGGTGATTCCGAACCCCGACCATCTGTTGCTGCCCGGCATGTACGTCAAGGCAGTGCTGTCGATGGCGGTCAACGAGCAGGCGATCCTGGTGCCGCAACAGGCCGTCACCCGCAACAGCAAGGGCGAGGCGGTGGCGATGGTGGTCGGCGCCGACGGCAAGGTGGCGCAGCGCGTGCTCAAGACCGGCGATGCGGTGGGCGATCGCTGGGTGGTCAGCGAAGGGCTGTCCGCAGGCGAGAGCGTGATCGTGCAGGGCCTGCAGAAGATCCAGGTCGGCATGCCGGTGAAGACGCGCGAGGTGAGCGCCACCACAGTTACCACAGCGGCAGCGCCGAATGCAGCCGCTGCAGCCGCACCTGCCGCCGCTGCGCGTGCGGCCACGCCGACGCCTGCAGCGCCGGCCAGCGCCACGCCCAAGGCCGACTGAGGAACTCCCATGGCTCGTTTCTTCATCGACCGCCCCATCTTCGCCTGGGTCATCGCCATCGTCATCACGCTGGCCGGCGCGATCTCGATCTTCTCGTTGCCGCTGGAGCAATACCCGGACATCGCACCGCCCTCGGTCACGGTCAGTGCGACCTATACCGGTGCCTCCGCAGAGACCGTGCAGAACTCGGTCACGCAGATCCTCGAACAGCAGATGACGGGCCTGGACAATCTGCTTTACATGTCCTCCAGCAGCAGCTCGGCGGGCACCGCGCAACTCACGCTGACCTTCGAGTCCGGCACCGACCCGGACACCGCGCAGGTGCAGGTGCAGAACAAGGTGTCGCAAGGCGAGGCGCTGCTGCCTGACGAGGTCAAGACCAACGGCGTGACCGTGACCAAGTCGGCCAGCGGCAGCATGTTCATGGTGCTGGCCTTCACTTCCGAAGACGGCAGCATGGACAGCACCGACATCGGCGACTACATGGTGTCCTCGTTGCAGGACCCGATCAGCCGCCTCAACGGCATCGGCAGCGTCAACGTGTTCGGTGCCGAGTACGCGATGCGCGTCTGGCTGGATCCGGAGAAACTGCACACCTACGCATTGATGCCCTCGGATGTCAGCAGCGCGATCGCCGCGCAGAACGCCGATGTCTCGTCGGGCGCGCTGGGTGCATTGCCGGCGCTGCAGGGCCAGCAGTTGAATGCCACAGTGACCTCGCGCAGCAAGCTGCGCACACCGGCGCAGTTCGAGAACATCGTGCTCAAGTCCGATGCCGGCGGCGCCACGGTCTACCTGCGCGATGTCGCGCGGGTGGAGCTGGGCTCGGAATCCTACGGCTCCAGTTCCAAGTTCAACGGCAAGGCCGCCTCGGGCATGGGCCTGCAGCTGGCGACCGGTGCCAATGCGCTGGACGCGGCCAAGCTGGTGGAAGCCAAGCTGGATGCACTCAAGCCTTATTTCCCGGCCGGCCTGAAGTACGAGGTCGCCTACGACACCACACCGTTCGTGCGCATCTCCATCGAGGAAGTGGTCAAGACCCTGATCGAAGCGATCGTGCTGGTGGTCGTGGTGATGTACCTGTTCCTGCAGAACTGGCGTGCCACGCTGGTGCCGGTGATTGCGGTGCCGGTGGTGCTGATGGGCACCTTCGGGGTGTTGTCGCTGCTGGGCTTTTCGATCAACACGCTGACCATGTTCGCGATGGTGCTGGCGATCGGCCTGCTGGTGGACGATGCCATCGTGGTGGTGGAAAACGTCGAGCGCCTGATGGCCGAGCAGGGCATGTCGCCGCGCGAGGCCACGCACACCTCGATGGACCAGATCACCAGCGCCCTGGTCGGCATCGCGCTGGTGCTCACGGCGGTGTTCCTGCCGATGGCCTTCTTCGGCGGCACCACCGGCGAGATCTATCGGCAGTTTTCGGTGACCATTGCCGCGGCGATGATCCTGTCGCTGGTGGTCGCGCTGACCCTGAGTCCGGCGCTGTGCGCCACCTTGCTCAAGCCCATCGACAAGGGCGGCCATGTCTCGCGCAAGGGCGCGCTGGGCACCTTCTTCACCTGGTTCAACACCCGCTTCGATCGCGGTACCGAGCGCTATGGGCGTGGCGTGGAGCGTGTGGTCGGCCATCGCAAGCTCGGCTCGCTGGTCTACGCGCTGTTGCTGGTGGTGCTTGGCCTGCTGTTCTGGCGGTTGCCCAGCGCGTTCCTGCCCGAGGAAGACCAGGGCATGCTGATGGTGATGTTCAGTGCGCCGGCCGGTGCCACCCAGCAACGCACCCAGCAGTCGATCGACCAGGCCACCGCGTTCATCCTCAAGCAGCCGGAAGTGCAGGGCATCATGACCATCTCCGGCTTCAGCCTGGCCGGCAGCAGCCAAAACTCGGGCATGGGCTTTATCCGCCTGAAGGACTGGGCCGACCGCGAGGGTTCGGCGCAGGAGGTGGCCCAGCGCATCACCGGCGCGATGATGATGACGCTGCCCGACGCGCAGGTGTTTGCATTGACGCCGCCGGCCATCAACGGGCTGGGCACCAGTTCCGGTTTCACCCTGCAGCTGCAGGATGCCGCCGGCAACGGCCACGAGGCGCTGGTGGAAGCGCGCAAGCAGTTGCTGCAGCTGGCCAACGGCAATCAGAACCTGACGGCGGTGCGCTTCAACGGCCTGGACGACGCGCCGACCTACCGCGTGCAGATCGACGATGCCAAGGCCGGCGCGCTGGGCGTGGCCGCAGCCGACATCAACACCACGCTCTCCACGGTGATGGGCGGGCGCTACGTCAACGATTTTCTCAACAACAACCGGGTCAAGCGCGTGTACGTGCAGGGCGAAGCGTCCGCACGCATGCTGCCCGGCGATATCGACCGCTGGTACGTGCGCAACAGCGACGCCGCCATGGTGCCGTTCTCCGCGTTCGCCAGCAGCGCCTGGGCGTATGCGCCGCAGGTGTTGACCCGCTTCAATGGCAGCGAATCGATGGAGATCACCGGCAGCGCCGCATCCGGCATCAGCTCGGGCGATGCGATGACCGCGGTCGCCGGCGAAGTGGACGGCATGGGCAAGGGCGTGGGCTACGCCTGGTCGGGCATGTCGTATCAGGAACAGGCCGCCGGCACCCAGACCTGGATGTTGTATGCGGTGTCGCTGGTGTTCGTGTTCCTGTGCCTGGCCGCGTTGTACGAGAGCTGGTCGATCCCGATCTCGGTGATGCTGGCGGTGCCGGTGGGCATCGTCGGCGCGCTGCTGGCGACCTGGATGCGCGGGCTGTCCAACGACATCTACTTCCAGGTCGGCCTGCTGGCAACGATGGGCCTGGCCGCCAAGAACGGCATCCTGATCGTGGAGTTCGCCAAGGAGCTGGAAGAGAAAGGCCAGCCCTTGATCGAGGCCACCCTGCACGCCGCACGCATGCGCCTGCGCCCGATCCTGATGACCTCGCTGGCCTTCATGCTCGGCGTGCTGCCGATGGTGATCAGCAGCGGCGCCGGCTCCGGCGGACGCCATTCGCTGGGCACCGGCGTGCTCGGCGGCACGCTGGCCTCCACCGTCCTGGGCATCTTCTTCGTACCGTTGTTCTACGTGATGGTGCGCAGCCTGTTTCCCGGCAAGGCGGCCGCGCACTCCCCCGTCGTTTCCACCTCCGAGGTAACGCCATGATGCGCACGACATCCCTCAGCCTGGCGGTGGCCTGTGCCATCGCATTGAGCGGCTGCGTCAGCATGGCGCCGCAATATGCGCGCCCGGATGCGCCGGTGCCCGGCGTGGTCGGCGACACCGGCAGCGTGACCCATGGCGACAGTGCCGATGGCAGCACTATCGCTGCGGGCCAGCTGGATTGGCGGCAGGTGCTGGTCGATGCGCGCCTGCAACAGGTGGTCGCACTGGCGCTGGACAACAACCGCGATCTGCGTGTGGCCGTGCTCAATATCGAGCAGGCACGTGCGCAGTACCGCATCCAGCGTGCGGACCTGTTTCCGGCGGTGGACGCTACCGTCTCGCACACGGCGCAACGTGCCGCAGCCGCGACCAGTTTCACCGGCGCGCCGCAGATCATCCGCAGCGCCACCGGGCAGGTGGGGATCAGCAGCTGGGAGCTGGACCTGTTCGGGCGTATCCGCAGCCTCAAGAACGAAGCGCTGGAAACCTATCTGGCCAGCGAGCAGACCCAGCGCAGCACCCGCCTGAGCCTGGTGGCCGAAGTGGCCAGCGACTGGCTCACCGTGGCCGCCGATCAGCAGCGGCTGGCACTTGCCCAGCAGACCCTGGAGAGCCAGCGCAAGACGCTGCGCCTGACCGAATTGCAGCACGACAACGGCATCGTCTCCGGGCTGGATCTGGCGCAGATCCAGACCAGCGTGGAAAGCGCGCGCGCCGATGTAGCCAGCTTCACCACCCAGCTGGCGCAGTCGCGCAATGCGCTGAACCTGGTCGTGGGCACGCCGGTACCGGCGGCGTTGTTGCCGGCTGCCGATGCGATCGAGAGCGGCGTGGCATTGGCACCGTTGCCGGCGCAGCTGGAATCGCGCGTGCTGTTGCAGCGCCCGGACGTATTGTCGGCCGAGCACACGCTCAAGGCCGCCAATGCTGACATCGGCGCGGCGCGTGCGGCGTTCTTCCCCTCCATCTCGCTGACCGGCAATGTCGGGCGCGGCAGCGATGCCTTGTCCAGCCTGTTCGATGGCGACCACACCTGGTCGTTCACGCCCAGCGTGAGCCTGCCGATCTTCCGCGCCGGCGCGCTGAAGGCCGAACTGGATGTGGCCAAGCTGCAGAAGGACATCACCATCGCCCAATACGAACTGGCGATCCAGACCGCCTTCAGCGAAGTGGCCGACGCGCTGGCCGAGCGCACCCAGCTGGACGAACGCATGGACGCGCAGCGCGCCCTGGTGGATGCGGCACAACGCGGTTTCACCCTGTCGGATGCGCGCTACCGCAACGGCGTGGACAGTTATCTGGTGGCGCTGGACGCGCAGCGCTCGCTCTACAGCGCACAACAGACCTTGATCAGCCTGCGGCTGACCGAAGCGAGCAACCGGGTGACCTTGTACAAGGTGCTCGGCGGCGGCGCCGATGCGCAATCGCAACCGCTGGCGCAACAGTAGCCCTGCATGGATGCACGAGCGCAAGCGCATGCGTCAGATCCGCAATGGCAGCGACAGTACCCGGATCAAAAGAAGCTGCTCAAACCGCACCTCATCGGGCAGCGCGTAGCGTGCTGCTCGCACTCATGCACCGACCATCTCGACTAGTCCTTGCCGCTCACCGTCGCGGGATCTTGCGCGGCGACCGACCCAAGAACGCACTCTGCGGCATGACATCGGCTGCTTATGCCCAATACCTAGCCAGCACGGATATCATCACCCTCAGGCTCTAAACTCGGTCGCTACTCAGGGCGGGGAGGCTTCGTGCCCACCAGAACGCGTGCCGTCGCTCAAATCCGATCAGGACCTCTGGGGTAACTGCGGAACAAGTCCTGCTCGGACTGCGACATCAGATAAGGTCGCACAAACGCCGACCGGGTGAGGTCCCGCAACTGCTCTTCATGTTGGGCGATGGCTTCGAAATCACAGAGTGTCGGGTAATGATGCAACAGCCGATAGCCTCCTGGCGCACGGACTTGGGCGCGGCTTGGTTGCCGGCGAGTTCCTTGAGAAACGCTCCGGATTGCAGCAGGTTGCGAGTGCGCTCGTCAGGTAGGCTCATGCGACTGCTTGCCAAGGCTAAGGAAGTCTTAGGTGTAGCGCTTAGTTCCGCTCGCGTGACACTTCCAGCGTGCAGCTGCAGGCACGGTACTTACACCACATCGCCTGGTCACCGGATGGCCTCGGAGGTAGCCGCCCGCCGAGATCACGTCAAGCCGCAGAAGGTCTGGGCTTTGGCCAAGAAGCTGGAGCTGTCGTAACGGAACATCCCGGCATGACGCCACGACGATGTTATCCCCAAGCCCTAACAAAATGCCGCGTTTTCCGTGCCCTGCTGCTGCACGATTTGCGCGATACAGACGGAATAAACGATCCTCCCTGGGATACTCGGCGGCGGCACGGTCTTGGTGTTCCGGTCCGCCCATCCATCCTCAGCGCAATCGCGTGAGATGAGCCACTTGCGCATCAAAGAAGGCTACGTCCTCGTCCACCAAGCGCCTCCAACTGATCTTGCCACCGAGTGTCGCTTCTAACGACGCAAGGGGATCTTGACCAAAACCCTGCTCTTCGAGTGATCGATAACGCACCTGAAACGCTGGGTCGTTCAGATGGCTTAGCTCGAAGAGCTTGACGGCGACCAACCCTGCGTACAGGTAGTTCGTCAGATACATTGGATCTTGATAGAACAGGCGCTTTGTCGCCCAAGTATTAGCCAATTCAGGATGGAGCTGAGTTCGCTGCTCATATCTGCTTAGCACGCGCATAGTCACCTTCGAGAGATCGGCAGCGCTTTTCAGGGTGTTCGTAGCGAACCCGTCATAGATGTCGCGCTCAAGCTGTGCTTCTTCTGCTGAGGTAAAGAGTTGAAGGGCCATGTCGTCGATCAACGACCGAAGATAGAACTCCCGCGCTTCCGGTGTCTCAGCCTCCTTGGCGAGTTTTTCTCTTAGAAGCAGTTCGTCCAAGATGGCGAAGGCTTCAATCATCCAGGATGGCCCGTTTCTGGCCAGAGGAGAGGTCTGAGCGTCATTCATCAGCTGCCCATGCACGGCATGCGCGGCCTCATGGATCAACTCGACATCGCTTTCAAGATCATCTCGGCGATAGCCCACATAAAGCACCGATGGAACACCAGGCGCCGTGATCGAGAACGCATCCATCGTTCTCGATCCCGGTGTAGATGACAAGTCCATGCGCCGCTCCCGCACATCGAGTACACGGGACAGCTGTTCAGCGTGATGCTCGCCGAGCGGAGCCATCGCACGCGTTGCAACCCGCCTGAGCTGATCAATCGTCAAATGATGTGAGAAATGACCGACCGGCGCAGCCATATCCCATGGCTTGTCACCTTTCATGGCTAGGTAGGCTTGCCAAGAGCCAGCGTGGCTTTCCATGGCAACGAGTGCATCACCCACTGCCTCGCGGGTCATTCCCATGGTGGCATAGTGTGCTTCGGGTGCACCGTTATAACCCTTGGCGACGGCCATCGTGTTCTCATTGTGAACAATGCCAATGAGCGTCTGCCCAAGAAGATCTGACTTGGAATCGATTCCTTTCCAGTAAGCGCGCCAGGCATCAGCACGGACAGCGCGATCCGGATCACCCATCAATGTCTTGTTGTCGAGAAAAGCGTGCAACCGCCCTTGGTGCGTCTCGATGGTCTCGAACGGCGTTGCTTCGAGTATGGAGGCATACTGTCTAGACAGCTGATCCACTTTGTCAGACGCCGCCTCAAAGGTCGCCATTTGGTCCGTTGCTGGCTTGTGATCGCGCGCGTGCTCGGCACGCTGTCTGAGGAAAGCATAGGGCTTTGTCCATGCTTCTTCGGGGGAGGATGAAAGCAATACGCCTCTTGCCTGAGTCGACGCCTCCTCACACAGCCCATCGACCTCACTGAGCGCTTGGCGAGACGAAGCATCGCTTGTATTTCTCGAACTCAGGAGTTCGTAATAGCTATGGTGCCTTAAGCACTTGCCGAAGAGGTCTTCAAAACGAGCGAAGCGCATTGATGCGTCGGAAGCCTTAAGGTCCCCCGTTGCCAACGCCAATGACCGTGCCAAAGTGCTTCGCTCAGCCTTTTCCACTTCTGCTGATGCGAAGAAGGCACGCTCGTCAGCCTCGTAGTTCTGGCGATTTGCCTCGGAAGCTTTCACATCACCAGCCAACATCACCATCAGACCAACGCAAATAAATAAAGCCGCCTTCAATCCAAGCATGACCGAATAAGCCGAAATGCTGATGGCTCTACTATACCGTGAATTATGCTGACCTCATCGTGACTACAGGCGCAGTCTTGGCCGCCTTTCGTGCGGGGAGCCAGGCGGCCAGTTGACCCAGCGCGCAAACCAGCACAAATCCACCAATAAGAAATCCACCAGGCACCTTCGGTGCGCCGTAGTTCAAGGATATCCACTGGCTAAGCGCCGCCGCCAAGCCGCTTCCGATCACCGCACCTGTACCTGTGAGCAGCATGTTCTCTGTCATGAAGTATTTGGTGATATCGACCGACCGGGCGCCCAAAGAACGACGGATGCCGATATTTCGGTAGCGCTGTCGAACCCACAAGCTCACCAAACCATAAACCCCGATTCCCGTAACGACCAACAATGAGGCGCCTGCCGCCAAGAAGAGGTAAGCCATCATCCGATCGCGCCGGAAGTAGCCTTTACGAAGCTCTTCGTAGCTCATAACGCGAGGTATCATCCGATTTCGATCCAAGGTTCGGAGCCCGGTCTCTGCCTGGCTCAACAGATCTACCAGACGATCGGGCTCGGCACGGATGGCATAGATAACGCGTTTGGCGTCTGGAACAAGCGGAAGGAGCATGGACACATCGTTGCCCTGCCCGCTTCCGAGAAGAGGACGAGCGATATTTTCAGCAACTCCAACAATGTGAACGGGGTGGTCCCCATCCACAAATATCGCCTTGCCAAGTGCACTTTCACCAGGAAACAATGTGTTGGCAAGTCCTTTCGAAATAATGACCTCACCGGCATGGTAAAGACCAGCATAGTCGTCACTGGCAGCCATGGGAACATAAGCATCGGAGGAAAAATCCCGTCCTGCCGTAAGCGTCAAACCAAGTGTTTGGAGCGCACCCGGTGAAACACTGTAAACCGAGGGCTCGGCCTCAATCAGTCCACGAAGATCATTCCTATCAAGAATCTTATTGGTGATGCCTACCGTCCAATTATTCTGACTTAACGGCAGTGCTTCAACCGCCGCAACGCTTTGGATTCCAGGAATTTCACTCAAAAGTTGCAAATCCGCCGACACTTTAGAGCGCGCGTTGTCGCTGCCGTCCCCCAGGAACTCGGTCTCAACAATGCCCAGTCCATCTTCGCGTAATCCCGTCTGGTAGGTTAGAAGCTCAACGCGATTGGCCAACAAAGATGAAACGTTACTAATAACTGCCGTGGTGATGATGATCTGCAATAGGAAGACTGCTGAAATCAACCGATGCCTTTTCAGGCTTCGCGCAATAACCGGGATCTGCGAGACACTCATTCTGCCACCTTGATCTGCATAGCCACGCGACCAGAAGCTGTGCGGAATGCCGGTAGCGCGGCAGCAGCAAGACTTGATAGGCAGGCGAAGGCCAAGGTGCCTGCACCCATGGTCAAATCCATATGTGCTAATGCGGCGTAGTCTTCCGGCTGCCCCCGGATCATCGACAATCCAACCTGGCAAACGATTAGTGCGCCCAATCCACCGAACACGCCGATCAGGAGCGATTCCGTGCACAGCTGGGCCAGGATATCGACTCTGCGAGCGCCCAACGCACGCCTTACCGCCACTTCGTGGGTTCGCTTGATGAATCGTGAGAACAGCAACGCACAGATATTGACCATGCAAACAGTCAGGAAGCCAATTGCCAGAGCAAGTTGTAGCTTCACATCATCTGGAACCACCTGACGGCGGATCAAATAATCTTCAAGTTCCTCCAAACGGACAGGACTCCGTCGCTCGAAGCGACCCGTGTCTGCTTGTTGGTCGACATAACTTTGAAGCTGCTCGGCATAACGCCCTTGCTCAGCATGATCTTCGAGATAAACCCAAAGCTGCAGCCAAGCGGTGGAGGGACTTTCCATCTTGTTTGCGTCACCCCCTTGTCCCCACGAGAACATGCTAGAACTGACGCTGAGACGTGAGTCAATCGCAGTGTGTAGCGGGATGTAAAAGTCGTCTTGTCCTTTGAAGGTATCCTTCTGCAAATCGGTGTGGAAACGAGGCATGGGGGCCCAATCCCGAGCAATCCCAATGATTTTGAAAACTCTTGGACCAAGTTGAAGTTGTCGCCCGACCTCGCCGGCTTGCCCTAGACGTCTCTTGAATGACTCGCTGATCACCACGAGATCCGCACGTGACTGCTCTTCCTCGTTAGTCCAGTTGCGCCCTTGGCTGAGTCCTATTCCGAACATCGGGAAAATATCAGGGGTTGCATACTGCCCATCAACAAGGAATGGCGATTCCACACCATCCTGGGCATTCACGAGCAAATGACCTGTGGCCATCGCTGCACTGTATTGAGCAGGCAGTCGCCGCATAATCTCCTTCGCATCCGTCCAAGTTACTGAATTTCTGGGATCAAGCGAAGGCTTCACTTCATAAGATCGAGGCAGCGGATCGAAGTAGGGATGGAACAGATGTGCGCTACGCCCTGGCATTGGGTCCCACGAAAGCACCCGAACCACAGTGAGCATCGTCATGCTTGCGCCAACCCCCAGTGCAAGGGCGATAACCAGAGCAAAGGTCATCGTCTTCGAGGCTAAGAGGTTTTGTCTCGCCAGATTGACGTAGTAGCTGAACATTTGGGCCTTACATTTAGTGGAAGAACGTCGCGCCGGCAGCCTGGATGTCGATTGGCTCAATTCTCAACCAAGCTGTGCTGTTCTGTGCGCGATCGTGGGTTTCGATGAGATGCATGAGACGAAACGAAGATCGCCTGACCTTCCCCTCCACGTGTTGAATTTGATCCTCGTTGAGTCCTTTGGCAAGCCCAGCAGGCAAGCGTCCCTGGTTGAGATGTTCGACAATCCGTTCGAGCGCTAGGTAGCTCAGCCGATGCGTTGAGGCACTATCGATGAAGACGGACGAAGTCTCACGCATGACCGGGAGGAAAGCACTTAACAAGGCTTGGATGCTTTCCGGCGAGTGGTTGAAGTCGGAGAAGACCATATCGACGCCCGCCTGGAAAGCATCATCTGATACAACTTTCTTCATCGAGATATCGTCTCGGTGGACGACTACATGCTCCTCGACCCCAACCCACTTCATCAAGCTATGAATGAAGGCGTTGAAACCATCCAGGCCCTCTTCAAGTCGTGCGAAGGAGGCAAGCGGCTCCGTTAGCCCACTGAGGAACTTTTGCGAAGGCTCACTGATGTAATGCGATCCGTTATCGTAGGTGTGCAGAGTACCCTTTCCCGTCTCCTTCATGGCGGCAGCCATCCAAGCGGTGGATACACCAAGACCTGTCCCCAACTCCACGACCACCGCTGGCTTCTCCCGTTTGACTAAGCTGTAAAGTAAAACGCAAAGATCTTCGCTCCCGTAGAGCCATCCGATCTCCTCGCGAATTCGGAGAAGCTGTTCAATGGACGATCCGAGGCGCAGCATCGGTGTTGCTCCCTAAATTATTGAGATTGTCGGATGCAAGCCAAGCGACGAGCATCGCTCGAAATGCGGGTTCTTCCGCCACTGATAGGAGGTGCGGCGAGAACGCATAGAAGCGCAAACCTTGGTCTTCCGCATAAAGAAGCACTTCACCGGCCTCAGCCCGGAAAACGCGCCGCGCGACCTCGGCTACTTCATTGACTCGACTCAGATCAACCTCAACGCGCTCACGAGGCCAAAGGACCTCTACCGCACTTCCAACGAAGTAAGCAATCAGCGGAACCCCGACCGGAGCTTCCACAAAAAACTGATGACGCCTCGCCTCATCGGGGCTTAAGTGACGTTCAATCTTCCAGTCAAACAGTGACCAGACAGACTTTTGAAGCGGACCCGTCATCGCTGAGATGTCAGGATGTTCGTAGCCAAAGCCATACTCGAAGTGTGGCGTAGGCAGATCAGGCAAGGATCGCTTCATCTCAAACCACTGAGCATTCAAGGGCAAGAGCGATCGCGACACTCCTCTAACCCCAGTGTCATAGGACACCGCGCTCCCAAGCCTCAACAAGCCCTGCAAACGGATATGGAACCAGCGCTCATCCACACCCCAAGCAGCCAAGCACGAGGAAAGCTCCGTGCCGGCCAGCGCAAAGGCGCGATTGATGATCTTGGATCCGGCGAAGATCTTCTCGATATCGGCCGTTGTGGCCATTCTGAGAATCTCAGGCCAGTCTTGGCGAGCCAAGAGCGGAATTAACTGATCGACATGGACGCAAGCCACATCTGACTGTGTCGATCTTAATGCCTGCAAGGCAATCGGATCCTGTCGGTCCGAGTAGAGGACTACGGTCTTTGCTTTCATGCTGCTGCCTCGTATCCGTACTCGCGCTGCATGTCAGACTGCATCATGTCAATCATCGTGCCGATGTCTTCATTGAGCGGCGCAGTGGACATCAAGCGCTGGCTCAGTGGTTGTTGGATCAAGAACCCGGATGCGCAGACAGCTAGTCGTTTGTGCACATGCTGGACCGCCTCATCGGTGAGCCACATTGCTGCTGCCAAGTGACTCTTCAAGAGGCGATGGCAGATGTAGTAGACGAACACAGCGTGAATAAATGACGAGTTCGGAATCTGATTTCCGGACCAGGGCGAAACTACCCGGTGCTTGTAGTCGTTTGCGACAAAAAATCCGTGAGCAAGCTCCCACGCGGCAAGGAAATTGTGGGTGCTCTCATGCATAATGCTTTCCATGCATGCTTCAACACTGAGTTCATCGCGGTGAATGTTGAGCAGTCGCAGCGACCCCGGTTGCCTCGGCACATGCTCCGACCCGTAGTGCTTTGGCCCCAGGTCAGATCGCTCTTGGGACTTACGCACGACAATGCGTCTGACGAAATTTCGAATTATCAGCCCATAAAGTGGCTCTGCTTGGTCAATCAACCGCAAGCTTTCAGCGATCTTGGCCCGAACCGCGTGGCGCTCGAGGTCGTCGAGCGGTAAATAGGTCTGGCTGAGCACCCCAGAGCGCGGTTCATAGTTCGTAGCGACAGGGCTATCGAAGTCAACTGCAATGCAGTCACCTACACTTTGGACCCTTTCAAGGCCCCAGCCACCAGAGCTCGACCTGGCGGCGTAGGCGTCGCCAAGTGGGCTGTATAGGTACCATTGGCGCGACTCAGCCAAGTACTTGCTCACGCGCCCTTTTGCCAGCTCATCAATCGCATGTTCGCGGCAAACAAGATCATGGAGTAGCGCGAAATTTCGCGCCAATTCCAACTCATCTTGCTGGTCGCCGATTCCTGAGCTGAGCTTGCGCTGCGCAGCCTCAATGGCCAAGTAGCATTCGCAGAACTCTGAACTCAGAAGAAGGCGCGCCTGGCGGTCAGGTGGCATGGATGTATAAAGATGGTAGATCGCCTCTAGAAATCTTTCATCTTTCCTGGTTTTTAGCGCTTCTTGTAGACGCATGCGCATGCGATTTAACCTTGCCCACATGATGCCTTCCATCACCTCCCCGGCATGAACGGATGCTGTGGTGAGTTCCATGAGGCATAGGGGGCGCTCTATGACAACACCCGAGCTGCTCAATACGGCGTTCATTGCACTTCACTCCCTGCGAAGTTCATGGCCTACACCGAGGAGCCTTAGCTGGCTCCTCGGCGATCTCGCTTAGATCAAACGTCAAAACGACCAGATTCGCTTTGCCGATCGGCCGTCGTTGCCGAAGCAATGGCGTGGTGGTGGTGGGAGCCAATCGAATCGTCGTGATGACCGTCCGCCGCAGCGAGAAGGTTGCTAGCCTTCGCGGTTTTGTCGAACTCATCCATCGCCAGGTCGTTGAGCGAGGTCATGGATGCGGCGGCTTCAAGCGCAGTGTTAGTTCTCTGATCGCCGGCGGTTCCAGCCATGGCGGCACCCGCGGTAGAACCAACAACGAGCAAGGTCAATGCGGACAGGGTCTTGGTGAGATGGCGATGGTCATTCATGGCGAGCTTATAGTCCTTTAATATAGGTCAGAGATGGACGATCAAACATCGAAGCGTGAAGCTGCGTCTGTCGGCTTCACACCTTCGGTGCTGGCGATGGTGTGATGGTGGTGGGAACCGATCGAATCCGAATGGTGACCATCGGCAGAAATCAACAGCGATTCGGACGAGGCAAATTCTGCCATCCGCAGGTCTTCCAGATCGGCATTGATCGCCGTCGCAAATTCCAGGTTCTGAGTCGCCATGGGGGCGGGTTCCGCCGCCGCAGCGGAGCCCGCTGCACCCGCAATGATCAGCGTCAGCGACGAAATCGTCTTGGTGGTGATGCTCTTGCTCATATTGATCCTTCCTTTGGCATTGAGAGTTGCGCAATGAAGACCTTGACCTCGACTTCACCCGCCACCTGATGTAAAGCCAGTTGAAAGGGTCAATCAAACCTTTTGCTGCGCAGCGCACAGCAGCGCCCTGAGCAGCACGGCGCACTTCATCTCAGAGGTAAAACTCGGCCTTTTCCAAAAGCGCCACGACGCTTGCCAGAAAAGAAACGGGAAGGTGCTTGGAAAGAGCTAGCATTTGGCTCTCCAGTGTCGCCCTCGAGCTACTGGTCGCAAGCGCTGATAAGGCATTTTGCTCTCCACCTGTCAACCAGTCGATGGTGACGTCCAAAGCCAGACTGAGTGAGTGCAGATGTTGGAGATTGGGGGTAAAGCCATCATCCCTCTCCCAATGACCAATCGTTGCTCGATTAACACCTAGCAACTTCGAAAGCTCTGTTTGGGATAGCCCTCGATCATTTCGCGCTTTCCGGATGCGTGCTGCGATCAGATTGGTCACGTGGCCACCTCCTTGTGCGGTTCGTTGCCTTATCTATATGACAAAAAGTCACTTGGACGCAAGTTGCGTGTCCAGGGAGCTTCTGTCGAGTGCATGCTAGGGCATGAAGCTTGGTCAGAGTCGCATAATTCAAGCTGACTACCTTTTTGCGAGCTGGCTAGCTTTTGGCGCGAACCGTTCGGTAATCCCCCATTTATAGCAGTGGCCAAAAGTGGAGCTATGCGGCCATGGCCAACTTTGCCATGGCAGCAATCGGTATGAGCGCCAGTGCATTGCGCTATTGCCCGCGCGAAGACCGCAATGGCGAACTGCGCGATCGCATTGTTGTGCTGGCGCATCGTCATCGCCGCTGTGGCGTAGGGATGATCTATCTCGAGCTGCGACAGGAAGTGCGCATCGTGAACTACGAGCGTGTAGAGCAGCTGTACCGCGAGCAGTAGCTGCAAATCCGCCGCCGCAAGCGCGAGACAGTGCCGGTGGGCGAGCATCAGCCGCCATTGCGGCCAGCGCAGCCAACCAGGTGTGGTCAATGGACTTCGTGTTCGACCGCACTGCCGAACGGGCGGGTGATCAAGTGTCTGGTGATCGTGGGCGACGCGACACATGAAGCGCTCGCCATCGACGTGGAGCGCGCGATCCCCAGGCACGGGTAACTCGCGTGCTGGATCGGTTGGCACACAGTCGCGGTTTGCCGAAGGTGATCTGCACTGACAACGGCAAGGAATTTTGCGGCAGGGCTATGGTCGCCTGGGCGTGGCGTGCAGTTACGACTGATCCAACCGCGCAAGCCGAACCAGAACGTCTACGTCGACAAACCCGAAGATCATTCGCTCTAAGAACCAACGTACCCACACCGTTGAATCACCTCTCAAGGCAATCAAGATTCGGTGAACGTAGGAGTTGTGTTGGCCGCCAACACGCTACGTGTTCCTACGCATGCTGCGATGGCCGACGCAGACGCCGGCCATCGCATTGCACATTGCTAGAACCGCATCACTTCGCCGCGTTGGCGTTCATCACTGCATTGCGGCTGGCATCCAGGTACTGCGCCGGGTCGCGCATGCCTGTGGTATGGCATTGCCCGGTGGTGTGGCCGCGATTGACGCCGCCCGGCAGCTGCGCGTTGACCTGCTCCACGGTGCCATCTTCCGGGTCGTTCAGTACCAGGTCCGAGGCCGCGTTGCAGTAGTCGTTGGTGTACCAGTTGGTCTTGGCGAACGAGGTCGTGTAGTAGTTGACCTTGGCACGCGCATCGGCCGGAATACCGGCCAGCCAGGCTTTGGCGCCGTCGTAGGTCATGTCGGTATTGGTGCCGCAACCCACGCCGAACCACGAGCCCACCGCCGCCAGAATGCCGGACAGATTGGTGCCCTGGTACGGCGTGCCGACCGACTGCATCACCCGCCCACCCATGGCGTTATCCAGCCCGCTCCAGTAGTAGGTATACAGATGCAGCGCGGCCATGCCGCCCTGGCTGTGCGCCACCGTCGCGAACGAGGACCACTGACTGGCGAACTGCGCCAACCGCTGTGCGAACTGGTCGTTGCTGCGGTTCTGTTTGGCATCAAGGAACGAGGACGCATTGGTGAACTGCGCCTGCGGCCACACGCCGTTGGAGCAATAGCCATGCACCAGCACCAGTTGTGACCCCGCGGCCTGCGGTTGCGCCATCGCAGTGGCACGGGCCAGCGTCGTCGGACGTGGCCCCATGCGCATGCTTTCGTCGATCGCAGCGGCAGAGCGCGCAATGCTGGCGCGGCGCAATGCGGGCAGCTGCAAGGGCAGCGTGTCGGCCTGTACCAGCGGGATGTAATGGTCCGGGTCTTCGATGCGCAGCCCGCGCAGCGTAAACGGCGCACGCGCACCGGCACGCGCGACCCAGCGCTCGTCCAGGCTCAACGGCAGCTGGCCTTGCTGCGGCGTCAGCATGCCGCCGATCCACGCCACCGGCACGTCCTTGCCCTTGGCATCGGTGCCCCAAACCTGGCCAAACACGCGGTAATGCGATGGTGCCTTGCCGCGCGCGGCAATCGGCAAGGCAATGCTGAGCCGGGTGCCGTCGGCAGCGCGTGCGCTGAGTGCGTTGCCGAGCAGACGCAGGGAGGTATCCAGCACCGGCAACACATGCTCGCTGGTGCGCACGAACGGCTGCCCGGCCTGGTCGCGACCGCGCACGATCACCTGTGCAATCCAGGTGCCTTCGGCTGTCGGTTGGAACGTGCCGCCATACACGCCATCGCCGGCAGCACCGTCGTCGTGCTGCCCGTCATCGGCCATCGGCAGCGTGCGGATGCCGCCTTGCGGGTCGATCACACGCAGGCTCGCTGTCTCGATCTGCCCCGCCTGCGCGGCCAGCAAGCTCGCGCCGGCTGCATCGTTGCCGCTGAGCAAGGCGTTGAGCGTCAGCGACTGGCCGACCTGCTGCCGACGATGGCGCGGGTACGAGGCCAGCTGCGTGTGCGCATCGCCTTCCATCAGCACATACCCGCGTTGCGCCACCGGCGCCGACGATTGCAGGGTCAGCGCCCAGTTGCCGTTCTGCGCGGACTCCACCGCGTAACGCATGCCGCTGGTGCCGCTCTCGGCGCTGCCCAACAGTGTACGTTGTGCCTGCAGCTGCGGTGCAACAGCAGCTGCACGTGCGCCGGCAACGCGTGGTGCAGTCACCGCCGCCTCCCACGGCTGGTCGCCGGCCAGCACCATGAAACGCAGATGGCCGTTTTCCACCGGCAAGGTGCCTTGCCAGCGTGCGGACTTGCCGGCCGGCGCCAACTCCACCGGCAGCAAGGCGCTCTTGGACAGGATCGCCGACTCGGCCGGATCGGGTGCGCGCATCTGCGCGAACTCCTCCGGTGGGCCAGCCAGTTGTTTGGGTTGCAGCTCGGCCGCGGCAAGCGGCGTGGAGACCAGCGACAGGGTGCACAGCAAGGACAACAGCGACGGCTTCGGCATGGCGACATCTCTCCTTGAACGTTGCAGAAGCGATGCCGCCGCGCATGGCAACGGCATCGGATGCAGCGCCCCCTCGCCGCGATTCGCCGATGGTTATACCGCGCGCTTGTGACAGGTCTGCTGTGCGCTGCAACACCTCACGCGCAGCAAACAAAACTCCACAACTAAAAAGTACAGACTGTGACGGGGGTCGTGGACATGTCGATGTCCACGACGCATCGCCGGATGAAAGTCAGAGGTCTGCAGATGCTGCGCAGGCGCCGGATTTGGCGGGTTTCAGTCCGCCCGGCCGCGTGCGGTAAGGGAGCGATACTGCTCCACCCACGCGACAGTCTGCGCGATGCCGCCAAACGGGTAGAAGTGCATGCGGACCTCGCCGTGCGCATCAGTCAGGCCAGTGGCCAGCCGTTCCACAAAACGATCCGGCCCTGCGGTGCCCAACAGCTTGCCGAGCGAGATGCCGTATTTGGACAGCATCGATGCGCATGCGCCGACACCGCAGCTGGCGGCATAGCGTGCGAGCACCGCCACGCCGGCAGGACCGGGTACGCCCACACGTACGGGATGTGCAATGCCGTGCGCGCGCAGCGCCTGCAACCACGTCAGCACGATGTCGGCATCGAACGCGAACTGGGTGACGATCAGCGGCGCCATGCCGCGCTCGGTGATGCTGCGACACTTGCGCTGCAGCACCTCCCATCGATCGGCTGCAGGCATGCTTGGATGCCCTTCCGGATGCCCCGCCACGGCGATGGTCCGGATGCCGTTGCGCTCAAAGACCCCGGTATCGATCAGCGACAAGCTGTCCGGAAACGGCCCGAGCGGAGCAGGCGGATCGCCCGCAATCACCAAACAGCGCTCGACGCCGGCGTCATCGACGGCGCGGCTGACGAAGGCGTGCAGCTGCTCGCGCGAGGCGATACGGCGCGCGGACAGGTGCGGCATCGGCTGAAAGCCGAGTGTGCGCACCATCCGTGCCGCGGCCAGCCGCGCGTCGTCGTCCTGGTTGGGCAGGTAGGGGATTGCAATGGTTGCGCCACGCGTGATCCGGGGCGCCGCTGCAGCCAGCCCGGCAATGTGCTTTGCGCTGACCTCCAGCGAATAGGCATCGGTGATGGTGCCGGCGAGGCTGGGCGTGTCCGGGTCGATCAAGGGTGTTGCCGTCCTGTCGTGGTGATTGGCTGCGCCGCGGCGTCAGCCCCGATCGAGCGGGCAGGGGCCAGGGAGAACGTTGAAATTCCGGCGGCGTCCTGGCCCCCCCGGCACTCAATCGTCCTGTTCCGCATCGCCGTAGAATTTCACGCCCAATTGAATGCGATTGCGCCCGCTTTCCACGCGGTGCCGGTTGGTGTCGCGCAGCGAGTAGACGCAGCCGCAGTATTCCTGCTGGTAGAAGTTCTCGCGCTTGCTGATCTCGACCATGCGCGACGAACCGCCGCCCTTGCGCCAGTTGTATTCCCAGTACATCAAGCCGGGGTACCTGGCCGCAGCGCGCACGCCGCAGTCGTTGATCTGCTGCATGTTCTTCCAGCGCGAGATGCCCAGGGAGCTGGTGATCACCGGAAAGCCGTGCTCGTGCGCATACAGCGCGGTGCGTTCAAAGCGCATGTCGAAGCACATGGTGCAACGCACGCCGCGCTCGGGTTCGTTCTCCATCCCGCGGGCCCGCTCGAACCAGTTGTCCCGATCGTAGTCGGCATCGACGAAGGGCACGCCGCACTGCTCGGCAAAGCGGATGTTCTCGTCCTTGCGCAGCTCGTATTCCTTGCGCGGATGAATGTTGGGGTTGTAGAAGAAGATGGTGTAGTCGACGCCGGACGCCAGCATGGCCTCCATCACCTCGCCGGAGCATGGCGCGCAGCAGGAATGCAGCAACACCTTGTCGTGGCCGGCAGGCAGGGGGAGTGGTGTGCGGGTTGCGGTGGTATCCATCAGTGGGCTCCGGATGTCGTGGCGGTGCCATTGGCAGGCTGGCGGGCCAGTTCGATGAAGGCGCGCAGGTAGTCGACGGCGATATCGGCCTCGCGTGCGCCCAGGAAGATCTGCTTGGCGATGCCGCGCGCACCCAGCCGCACCGGCACCACGTCCATCCTGGCGGCGTATTCCTCCACCAGCCAGCGTGGCATGGCGGCCACGCCGCGGCCACTGGCCACCATCTGCATCATGATGTCGGTGGTTTCGATGGCCTTGTGGCGCCTGGGCGTGACACCGGCCGGCAGCAGGAACTGGCTGTAGATGTCCAGGCGCTCGAGGTCCACCGGATAGCTGATGAGCACCTCGCGTGTGAGCTGCTGGGGCTTGACGTAGGCGGCCGACGCCAGCGCATGGCCCTTGGCCACGACCAGCACCTGCTCGTAGTCGAACACCGGCTCGAACCGCAGCCCGGGCTTGTACAGCGGGTCGGGCGTGACCAGCAGATCGATCTCGTAGCCGAACAGCGCGCCGATACCGCCGAACTGGAACTTCTGCTTGACGTCCACATCCACGTCCGGCCAGGTGGCCAGATAGGGCGCCACCAGCTTGAGCAGCCACTGGTAGCAGGGATGGCATTCCATGCCGATGCGCAGCGCGCCGCGTTCGCCCTGTGCGAACTGGCCCAGGCGCTCCTCGGCCAGGTCCAGTTGCGGCAGCACCCGGTTCGCCACCGCCAGCAGGTACTGGCCGGCCTGGGTCAGGCGCAGGTTGCGTCCCTCGCGCAGCCACACGTCGGTGCCCAGCTGTTGCTCCAGCTTCTTCATGCTATGGCTCAGCGCCGACTGGGTCAGGTTCAGCACGCCGGCGGCGGCGGTCAGCGAGCCTTGCTGCTCGACTTGCTGGACGATGGTGAGATGGATGCGCTCAAGCATTCAGATGATCCGAATTCATGGATTGTTGAAATAACACCATTTTACTTCATTGAATGCGAGCCCTAGCATCGGGGTTCGTCGTTTCAGGTCAACCCGCATGACTGTCAACGTGCCACACCCCCTCCGCGTCGTCGCGGTCTCCGGCGGGCTGCAGCGCCCCTCCAAGGCCGTCGCCCTGGCCGAGCACCTGCTGGCGCTGATCGCCGCTGCCGTGCCGTGCGAGCAACATCTGGTCGAACTCGGGGCGTTGGCGCCACAGTTCGCCGGTGCGGTCTGGCGCTCGCAGCTGCCGGCAACGGTGGAGCAGGAACTTGCCGCCGTGGAGCAGGCGGACGTGGTGGTGGTGACCACGCCGGTCTATCGCGGCTCCTACACCGGCCTGTTCAAGCACTTCTTCGACTTCATCCACCAGGATGCCTTGATCGACACCCCGGTGCTGTTGGCGGCGACCGGCGGCAGCGAGCGCCATGCGCTGGTGATCGACCACCAGTTGCGGCCACTTTTCAGCTTCTTCCAGGCGCGCACATTGCCGCTGGGCGTTTACGCCACCGACCGCGACTTCCTGGACTACCGCGTGCACAACGAGGCCCTGGCCGAGCGGGCCAGGCTGGCGGTACAGCGGGCATTGCCGCTGATCGCATTGACGCGGCAGCCAGGTGCCATTGCCGCAGAAAACGTCGCCGCGGCCTGAGGCCACCCGGCCACGGTTGCGCGGCGGGTCAACACTGCGCGCCGGCTACAGGATCGGTTGGCAACTGTCCGCAGATCCAAAGTCCCGGCATCCATCCAGCAGGGATCCACCCCTGCGCCGAGACCTGCGCTCGTAATCAATTTCGGAAACAAGGCGTCAGCTTGCAATGACTCAGGAATTCACCTTCAGCATCAAACGTCAGCGGTTTGACGAGGACTACCGTCCCGCGGCCAACACGCGCAACACGACGAACTTTGCCAACCTGGCCAGGGGGCAGCGTCGGCAGGAAAACCTGCGCAACACGCTTGCGATGATCAACAACCGCTGCAACGACCTGGCGCATTGGGATAACCCCAACCGCGACCGCTACGCGGTGGAGCTGGACATCATCTCTGTCGAGATGAACATCGGCGAGAACGACAGCGGCGATGCATTTCCGCTGATCGAGATATTGAAGCCCAGCATCCTCGACAAGACGAGCGGCGCGCGCATCGATGGCATTGCAGGGAACAATTTTTCCTCCTACGTGCGCGACTACGATTTCAGCGTGCTGTTGCCGGCGCACAATCAGGACGCGTCCGGCTTCAGCATCCCGAATGATTTCGGCAGCCTGCACGGAAAGCTGTTCAAGCACTTCGTGGACTCGGATGCCTACACGGCGCGTTTCGCCAAGCCGCCGGTCATCTGCATCAGCGTCTCCAGCAGCAGGGTCTATCACCGAACCGGCAACCGGCACCCCGTGCTCGGCATCGAATACCGGCAGGACGAATTTTCCCTGACCGATCGCTACTTCGAGAAGATGGGCCTGCAGGTGCGCTATTTCATGCCTCCCAACAGTGTCGCCCCGCTGGCTTTTTACTTCTTCGGCGACCTGCTCAACGACTACACCAACCTGGAGCTGATCGGCACCATCAGCACCATGGAGACGTTCCAGAAGATTTACCGCCCGGAGATCTACAACGCCAATTCCGCGGCGGGGGCCATCTACCAGCCGAGCCTGAAGCATCAGGATTATTCCTCTACCCAGATCGTCTACGACCGGGAAGAGCGCAGCCAGCTCGCGGTGACGCAGGGCAAATTCACCGAGGAGCACTTCATCAGGCCCTACGGCAAGATTCTCGCGCAGTGGGTTTCCCACCACGCTGTCTGATCAACAAGAACGCAAGACACCACTCATCATGAAAAAGCTGCTCCCTACCTCCACCGCCGGCAGCCTGCCCAAGCCGTCCTGGCTCGCGCAGCCGGAGAAACTCTGGTCGCCCTGGAAGCTGCAGGGCGAGGAACTGATCGAAGGCAAGCAGGATGCATTGCGCCTGTCGCTGCAGGAACAGCAGCACGCCGGCATCGATATCGTCAGCGACGGCGAGCAGACCCGCCAGCATTTCGTCACCACCTTCATCGAACACCTCAGCGGCGTCGATTTCGAAAAGCGCGAAACCGTCAGGATCCGCAATCGCTACGACGCCAGCGTCCCCACCGTCGTTGGCGCGGTGAGCCGCCCCAGGCCGGTGTTCGTGGACGATGCCAGGTTCCTGCGCCAGCAGACCCGGCAGCCGATCAAATGGGCGCTGCCCGGCCCCATGACGATGATCGACACCCTCTTTGACGCGCACTACAAAAGCCGCGAAAAGCTGGCGTGGGAATTTGCCGTCATCCTCAACCAGGAAGCCAGGGAGCTGGAAGCGGCCGGCGTGGACATCATCCAGTTCGACGAGCCGGCCTTCAATGTCTTCTTCGACGAGGTCAACGACTGGGGTGTTGCCACCCTCGAGCGTGCGGTCGAAGGACTCAAGTGCGAGACCGCCGTCCACATCTGCTACGGCTACGGCATCAAGGCCAATACCGACTGGAAGCAGACCCTGGGGTCGGAGTGGCGTCAGTACGAAGAGTCGTTTCCCAAGCTGCAGACATCCACGCTCGACATCATCTCGCTGGAGTGCCACAACTCGCACGTGCCGATCGACCTGATCGAACTGGTGCGCGGCAAGAAGGTGATGGTCGGGGCCATCGACGTGGCAAGCAATACGATCGAAACGCCGGAAGAAGTCGCCGCTACGCTGCGCAAGGCGCTGCGCTTCGTCGATGCCGACAAGCTCTACCCGTCCACCAACTGCGGGATGGCGCCTCTGGCCCGTGATGTTGCAAGAGGCAAGCTCAAGGCCCTCAGCGCAGGCGCAGACATCATTCGCGCAGAACTGGCAGCCCGCTAGCGCGTCGGTGCTGGCGTTTGATCGGCGGCCAAAGCAGCTGGGCCGCGGCTAGCGTCATCCTGCTGACGCTAGCGGCCACCACGGCTAGCGACGCAACCACCAACAAGCCCCCGCATGCGGGGGCTTGTTGGTCTTCCATCACGGTGCAGGGCTCAGTAATTGACCTGCAACTGCAGCCGCAGCAAGTCGCCTTCCACCACCGGATACGGCGCGGTGGTGACGTCGGTGCGCTTCATCTTCGAATAGGCGAACACCAGTTCCAGCGCATCCATCGGCTGCCACTCGACGCCGGCTTCCACTTCGTCCAGGCGCATACGCGGCGCATTGGTGTCGAACTTGGAGCCGCCGCGGTAGGTCTGCCACTTCAGGTACGGCAGCAAGGTGCCGTAGCTGCCATCGTGCTTGTACATCGTCTGCACGTAACCGCCACTCAGCGAACGGGTGCGGATGCGCCGCTGTGCGACATCCAGCTCCGGGCCGCGGCCCACTGTCCACTCGGCCTGCAGGCCGAACGGCTGCGGGTAGTAGATGATGTGCGCGGCCACGCGTTGGTCGGTGTAGCCGTTCGGGTCGGTGATGGCCGGGGTGAAGCTGCGGCCACCGATGTTGACTGCTGCCGCGGTCGGCACGAAGCGGCCGCTGTAGGCATCGGCACCCACTTCCAGGTACTGGCCGTTGGCGAACTTGAACGGGTAGGTGGCGTGCACCACCGCATGCATGCTGTCGTTGCGCTCGGCGCGGTTGGCGCCCTGGCCGTTGTACACGCCGGCACCGATCACGCCGTAGTCGCCCGAGCCCTTCAAGCCCGACTTGACCAGGTCCTGGAAGCGGCCCTTGGCCACGGTGGGGCTGTAGTAGAACACCGCACCGATATCGCGTTCGTCGCGCAGGCCGGAGTTGAGCGCGTCGGCACGGTCCAGGGTGAGACGGTTCTGGCTGGACTGCAGGTTCTCCCAGCCGTACGGCATCTTCGACTGGCCCACGCGCACGCGGTACTCGCGCTTCTTGTCGAAGTAGATGTCGGCATACGCATCGCGCAGCTGCGCGAAGTTGGAGGTGGTCGAACCGGTCGGCGTGCTCGCAAAGTCCGGCTGGAAGTACAGCGACACGTGCTCGTTGAGATCGCCGCTCAGCACCAGGCGCGCACGCCGGATGCCAAGGCTCTGGTCGTTGCCGATAAAGCGGTCGCCGGGTGCGCGCAGATCCTGCGCGTCGCCGCCGATGCCCTGGTTGTAGCGGATCTGCGTGTAGCCGCGCAGGCTCAGCTTGTCGTACCACTTCTTGCCGGCCTCGCCAGCCTTGGCCGGTGCCGCAGCCGGTACGGGTGCAGGCGCGGCCTGGGCGATGGCGGTGTCGGCAGGTGCCGGCGCCGCAGGGGCGGGCGGCAGTGCCGGTGCGGCCGGCATCGCCGACGCCGGCAGCTTGCCGTTCTCGTCCACCTGCACGAACTTGCCCAGTTTGTCGCGGCCCGGGGCCGGCTCGGCGAAGATCTGCTTGGTCTTGCGGTCGACGTACAGCTCCAGCTCGGCGGCCAGCGTGCTGCCGCTGGCGGTCGCGCTGAGGGCGCACAGGACGGTGGCGAGATTGCGTTTTTTCATTGGTCCGGCTCGTGCAAGGGAAACGGGTCGGCGGCAGCGTCAGGCCGGCGCTGCCCGGCGGGCGGCGAACACGGCGCCGGCACGCCCACCAGGCGCCCGGTCGTCCTGACGGTGCGGCAATGCGTGCAGTTATATTTAGATTTGATGTCAGTTTGGTGACATCGGTGGCCCCGCACAGCGCAACGCTGTGTCAGCTGCGTGTCTGGCGCGTGTCAGTTGTGCGACGTGCAGAAGGCGGGCCCAGCGGCGCGCGGCGCGGACATCAGGCGCGGATGTGACGCTTTGGTTGCTGCCGCCGGCCATCGGACCTGCGGTGCCATGGGTAGATGGTGCCGCCAGGAGCATTTGCCGACGCAAAGGCCGAAGCGCGTGCTTGGCACGGCCATAGCGTGCTGTCGTCGTCGCCAACGCGTGGGCAAGGGACGATGACTCAGAAACATGGCAAAGGCGGGGTCATCGCCCGCCTTTGCCAGATCACGCACCGTGTGGCGTAGCGCCAGGCCGGTGCGGCTGCACGGTGTCGCGCAACACCGTGCCAGGGCTCGGCTCAGCCGCCCGGCGTCGCCTGCAATGCCGCCGCCACCGCATCGCGCAGCGGGGTGGTCGGACGGCCGATCAGCTGGCTCAGCGTGTGGCTGTCGTCGAACAGGCTGCCGCCGCGCGAGGATGCCGAGCACTGCGCCAGCACCTGTGCGAATGCAGCCGGCAGGCCGATCTGCACCAACGCCGCCGCGTAGTCGGCTTCGGGCAGGTCGTGATAGGCCACCGGCTTGCCCGACTGCTGCGCCACCTCGGCGGCATACTCGGCCATCGTGAAGGCCGTATCGCCGGCCAGTTCGTAGACCTTGCCGGCCTGCGGCGTGTCGGCGGCCAGCACCGCTGCGGCGGCCTCGGCATAGTCGGCGCGCGTGGCCGCACTGATCCTGCCCTCGCCGGCGCTGCCGATCACCGCGCCATGCGCCACCTCGGCCGCGATCGAGCCGGTGTAGTTCTCGGTGTACCAGCCATTGCGCAGCAGTACGTGCGGCACGCCGCTCTCGCGCAGCAGCGCCTCGGTGGCCACATGCTCGGGTGCCAGCGCCAGCGTGCTGGTATCGGCATGCAGCACGCTCGTATAGGCCAGCAATTCCACGCCGGCACGCTTGGCGGCTTCGATCACGTTGCGGTGCTGCGGCACGCGTTCGCCCACCGCATTGGACGACACCAGCAGCACCCGGCCCACACCTGCGAAGGCCTGATCCAGGCTCTGCGGGTCCGCGTAGTCGGCGCGACGCACGGTGATGTCGCGTTTTGCGAACTGTGCGAGTGACGCAGTATCGCGGGCCGTTGCTACGATCCGAGCGGCCGGGACACGCTCCAGCAATGCGTCGACCACCAATGCGCCCAGCTGCCCGCTGGCGCCGGTGACGAGGATCAGGGGGGAGGTGTGTGCCATGGTGAACTCCAGTAGGTATTGATAAGAGGTGTGGTCTACTATCTAGACTCTTGGTCCGCGCACCTATTGTCAGGGCCGTTCGAACCTCCGCAAGGAGGCAGTTTTCCACCCCCTGGTTACCGTGAGATATCCCAGTGAACGCGATTGCTCTGTTTCCGCCGCCGCCGTCCCTGCAAGGTATGCCGTTCGACGCCACCAAGTGCCCGGTGCGCGACGTGCTCGATCAGATCGGCGACAAATGGACCATGCTGATCCTGCTGACGCTGATCCCCGGCCCCTCCCGCTTCAGCGCCATCCAGCGCGCCGTGCCGGACATCTCCAAGCGCATGCTGACCCAGACCCTGCGCAACCTCGAGCGCAACGGCATGATCACCCGCAAGGTCTACGCGACCAAGCCGCCCAGCGTGGAATATGCCTTGTCCAAGCTCGGCGTGGCGCTGCTCGGCCCGATCTCGCAGCTGCTCAACTGGGCAGGCGAGAACCATGCGGCCATCCGCTCCGCGCGCGAACGCTTCGATCATGCCCAGCAGCCGGCTGTTGCGCTGGATGCCGACGAAGCGCTCGCGTAAGCGCCGGTTTGCAGTATCGGCAAGCGAGCTGACGGCGCTGACTGTAGGTGGGCGCCTCGGCGCGTTGGTGGATCGCCTAGGCGCTTGCACCAGGCGCAGCGGTGGATGGATTTCCGCGTCTGTCAGGCGTGCTCTGTCGAGGCATCGATACCCGGGCCCGGAAGCGTAGGCGGCTCAGTGGCGGACTCGCCATGCATCGCCGCTGTCGGGGGCACGCCCTGGCACCTGGACCCGACCCCAGAGTGACGACATCACAGCCACCACGGCCTGCCGTGCATGCAGCAGCCCCGCCGTCGATCTGTGAACGCGTGCTCACAAAATCCCGCGCCGGATAAACGACTGCCAGCGCAGCCACCCCACGCGTCGCCCGCAAACCCTTGCGGCATAACGGGCCTGGCGCGTGCTATCGCTGCCATCGCTAATTTCAATCGCAAGCCGGCTCAAGCGTCTGCACCAGCACCCGATAAGGGGCTCACCTTACCTCGCGAATCCGCTGCGCCATGCCCGTCTTCGGCACCCTGTCCGCCTCGACGCGACGCACCCTGGGCGCTGCCCTGCTCGCGCTGTGGTGCGGCTGGATCGCCGTGGCCTGGACCACGCCCCACGCGCAAGCCACCGACGTCGCCAGTGCATGGGCGCAGGTCCAGGCCAGCCTGCCGGCCGCGCAGCAGGCGCCGATGCTGATCGGCGTCGCCGGTGCCTGCGCCTGCACCGACCCGGCCGCCGATCGCGCCTGGGCCGTGCTCAGCAGCGCGGTACGTGCGCGTGGCGGCCAGGTGCGCATGCTCGACACCCCCGCGCTGCGTGGCAGCGGCTATGCCGTGTGGCTGCTCGGTGCCGACGGCCAACCGCGCTACGCCGGCCCCGCAGACGGCGGCGCCGTGTGCGGCACCGCCGGCACGGCGGATTGGTCGCGCTGGTTACCCGATGTCCTGGCGCGCACCCCGGGTGCCGCGCTGGTGTCCCCTTGTCCCTGTGCCGTGGAGTCGCTGTCATGATGGAACTGTCCGCATCGGCGCCGCCGACCTCCACCTACGCCACCCGCCTGGCGATCAAGGCCGACCGGCTGTTTCTGTGGCTGGCCGTGCTGCAGAGCGTCGGCTCGCTGGGCCTGGCCTGGTACCAGGGCCAATGGACCACGTTTCTGGCGGTCACGCTGCCCAGCCTGTTACTGATGGCCTGGCAAGTGCAGGCCAACCCCGGCACGCGCCTGACCCGCATCACCAACGCGCTGGTGCTGATGGCCCTGGTCGCGGCCACCATCCAGCAGGCGCATGGCCTGGTGGAAATGCACTTTGGCGTGTTCGTGATCCTGGCGCTGCTGCTGTACTACCGCGACTGGCTGCCGGTGGTGGTCGCCGCAGGCGCCATCGCCGTGCATCACCTGGCGTTCTACTGGCTGCAATCGCGCGGCATGCCGGTGCAGGCGTTCACCGTCGGCAGCGGCTTCGGCATCGTGGTGCTGCATGCCGGCTACGTGATCGTCGAAACCGCCTTCGTCTGCGTGATGGCCATCCAGCTGCGCCGCCAGGTCGATGCCCTCGACCACGAGGCCGAAGCGCTGGCCGAACTGGCCGACACCCTGGCCACCGGCGCCACCTTGCCGCCGGCCATCCTGCAGCAGCCCTTCCGCAGCGGCTCGCTGGCGCAGGCGTTGGTGCGCATGAGCGTGCAGGTGGAAGAGCGCATCGCCCAACAGCAGCAACTGCTACTGGAAAATCGCCGTATCCGCCTGGCGCTGGATGCATCGGCAATGGCGGTGGCCATCGTCGACGGGCAGGGCGCTGCCATCTATCGCAATCAATCGTTCCAGCAACTGAGCACGCAGGTCGATGCGCATGTGCTGCACACCGCACTGGCCGATGCGGTGCAGCTGGGGCATGACGCAGGCAGCAGCAAAACGCGCGCGCTGGCGGCGTTGCAACTGCAGGAAAACATCACCCCGGTCCGCGATGACGACGGCGCCTCGCTGGGCGTGGTGGTGGAGTGGCAGGACCGCACCCAGGACCTGGCGCTGGAAGAGCAACTGGCTACGGTCATTGCCCAGGCTGCGCGTGGCGAGCTCGGTGCCCGTCTGCAGGGAAATGCTAGGAGCGGCACGCTCGGCCAGCTGGCCGAGGGCGTCAACCAGTTCCTGGCCATCACCGACGACAGCCTGCAGGACATGCGTCGCATGCTGGCGGCGATGTCGCGTGGCGATCTGACCCAGCGCATCGACCGCCACTGCGAAGGCGTGTTCGAGCAGATGAAGCGCGATGCCAATGCCACCGCCGACGAGCTGGCGCGCATCATCACGCAGATCCGCAGCTCCAGCACCGCGATCAATCACGCCGCTGGCCACATCCTGACCCGCAACGATGCCTTGGAGCAGCAGGTGCAGCGCCAGTCGGCCACCCTGGGCCGCACCGCCACCCAGATGCAGGCCGTGCTCGGCACCATGCAGGAGCACACCGCGCAGGCGGCCGACGCCGACAAGCTCACCGCCGCCGCATCCGAGGCCGCACGCAGCGGCGGTGACACCATGCACCAGGCGATGGGCACCATGCAGCAGATGGAACAGGCCTCGCGCCGCATCCAGGACATCGTCTCGGTCATCGACGGCATCGCCTTCCAGACCAATATTCTGGCCTTGAATGCCGCCGTCGAAGCTGCACGCGCCGGCGAAGAAGGCCGCGGCTTCGCCGTGGTTGCGGGCGAGGTGCGCGCGCTGGCATTGCGCTCGTCCGCCGCCGCCAGCCAGATCAAGACGCTGATCGGCGAATCGGTCACGCATATGCAGGCCGGGGTGCAGCAGGTGCGCCACGCCGGCGAAGGCATGCAGCACATCGTCGCCACCATCGGCCAGGTCAGCAGCACGCTCAGCAGGATCGCCGTCGCCTCGCAACAGGAAGCCGGCAGCATCGCGCAGGTGCATCACACCCTCGCCGGCGTAGACGCCGACATGCGCGACGGCGTCACTCGCATGCAGGACGCCAGCGCCGCTGCACGCGCCATGGGCGACCATGCCGCGCAGCTGGAGGATGCAGTGAGTGCGTTTGTGGCCGATGAGCGCGATGGCAGCGCTGAGGCAGCGCAGAGGCTGCGCGTTGCCTGATCTACATCAGCGCATCTTTGGCGCGCGATAGCACCACGCGTGATCTTGCCTGATCGCTGGAGCTGACGCCGGGTTTTCCAGGGCCGATAGTGCAACCACCGCTTTCGGCCGGCCGGTCCACAGAAGCTGTCCAGCATCAGTTGCCAGCGCCTCAGGCAACGCTGCAAGGCGGATGCTGTGGTTCCGACGCCTGCCGATTACTTGCGCAGCTCCCGCAGCTTGCCAGTGAACCAGGATTGGCTGGATACCGGCGCAAGGTTGCCGCAACGCACCTGATACGGCGTGCCCGACATGCTGCTCTTGGTGGCAGCAAGCTCGATGAAGGATTCGGTAGACGTCACCAGCCCCTTCTTCTGCAAGTAGTCGTACTTGCGCTGCAAGTGTTCACTGGCTTTGGGCGCCGCGTACCACGACCCATTGCGCGAAAACTCGCAGTTGGATTGCGCAAGGACCTTGAAAAGCTGATCGACCTCACGCGTGGTGGCGGGCGAAACCCCTTGGGCCGAAAGCGATGCACAGGCACCGAGCAGGAACACTGCAAGACACGATTTAACGTTCATCGACCCATGGTAGCGCATGCCAGCGCCTTGCCGACCGGCATTGAGGAGCGGTACCAAAACAGCTGCGGATCCGCTGCCATGGCCGCATGTCACAGCGGTTACCAGGCGGTATCAACGTCGGCTCCGGCAGCACAGCGCAGTCGGCGAGCGACATGCGCGTGTCACCTCATGCCGGCGTCAGATGGCACCACGCCGACGCGCCCAGGCAATGCCGAACACGGAGCCAAGCGACAGCCCCAGGCCGAGGCCTTGCGGCAGGTTGCCCATTGCTGCCCCGAGGGCAGCCCCCAAGGCTGCGCCGATGCCAATGCTGGTGCCGACCAATTTGGAATAGAGCTTGGTATCTGCTGGTTTCAACATGAGCATTCCTTCGTTGATAGTTGAACCGATCCACCTAACGATTACATTGCGCAGGCGGGAACTGACGCGCACCACACGTCCTGATTCTAATGTCTTGGGCTCGCGTTGCAACTCCGGAACTCCGCGCTGCGTAGCGGAAGCGTGACATCACGCCAACAAGCAAGGCTGATTTTCAGCCCATGAGACGGCAATGCATGCCTGCTCAAGCGCATTCGGAATCGTTATAAAAGCGTTGCTTTGCGAGCTCGCACAGACCAGCGGCAACGCAGCAATGGAGTCATCAGGAAGAATGCTGAACATCAGGCGGCGCGTATCGCAACAGCGTTGAACCCTCGAAGTAATTCCCGTAGTACTCGCTCGCCCTCAGCCCCGGGTTCGCCTCAAAATCGATGTAAGGCTCGGAACAATGCGGGCAGCGGAACGGATTGAGATAGGCGTAGCTGGACCCATCCGGCGCCAGCGGCAGTGCGTCTTCCAGCGCAGCAAGCGCTTCGGCATCCGGCTCGGACAGCGCTGCGGGGCTGCCAGGCAGGTGGCTATCGACGGTGATGCTGTACTTGCCGGACCCCGAGTAGAAGTATCCCGCGTTGCTAAAACCCGCGTGATAGGAGCGGATCAGGAACGAACGTTTGCAGTGGTCGCATTCACAAGAAAGCAGCACGTTGCCACCGATGACTAATCCGCTGAAGTGCAGACCCCTTGCAAACAACCCCTTGCCTGCAAGTGCGGAACTGCTGACGCTGGCGCCCGGCAGAAAGAACGGCTGAAACCTGATCCCGGATGCTTGGCCATTCGCAAACGCATCTGGATCGAGCTGCTCGGTCTGCGAAATGACACAGTCTGCCTGGCACCCGAGGTTGGGATGCACACGAACGGAGAAGTGGAATCACCCCGTCGCAGCACCGAGTTCATGCCGGTGCACCTCTCCCGCCGAGTCGGCAAACTCCAGGACGCTGTTGGCCTTCAACCACGCACGGGGCTTGAGCTCGCATGGGACATCGCTCTCGGTAACGCGGCACAACTCTCGCCCATCGGCGCGAACAATCAATAACGGAGCGGCTTTCTTCTTGAAGATGGAGAACATGCTTTCCTTGGCGGCAGTGCGTGAGTGACAGATTGGAACGCTGGGCGCGAGCGCAGCAGAACAATGGTAGCTCTACCGAAGGTTCGGCGCTGCGCTCGCGGTGTTCCTCTTGAAGGCCATGCCTACACTGGCGGGCGCAGTCAACACGAAACCGAACTGCTGATAGAGCCTGTACGCCTGACCATCCGCAATCAGGCTGACGTACGCCGAATCAGGGACTTCCTGCTCAATATAATTGGCGATCTCGCCCATGACAGCCTTACCCAGGCCACGGCCCTGATGTTCTGGCAAAACGGCAATGTCCACCACCTGATAAAAACAGCCGCCATCACCGATAACGCGCCCCATCGCCACCGGCTCGCTATCGCAAAGCACCTGCACGCTGAAGAGCGAGTTGGGCAGCCCGCGCTCGGCGGCTTCAAGTGCCTTCGGACTCAAGCCGCTTGCTTGCCGAAGATGCCGATACGCTTCGACAGTCGGTGTTTGATGCACAACGCGGTAGGGCGTTGAATGAGTCATTGCAAATCCCTGTAGCACCGAACGGCTACGCTCATTCGGTTTGATAGGTGGATGAGGCTTGATTGAAATTCTAGGACGAATCAGCGGGAGAACCAATAGATGCTCTGTTTGCCTCGGTCACTGGAGCAAGCATTTCCAGGAGAGCTTTAGCCAACAAGCGAACCTGCTCCCAAGCGGGGTGCTGCATTGCTACAAGATTTACGGTGCGCCCCGAGCCTCCTGGTATGTCATTGACCGGAACAAGATGTGCCGCAGCCATCAATGCAAGAAGAGCAGATTCCTGCTGCTCTGTGAAGAAGCCAGTAACTATCAGGTTATGTCCGTACAGAGCATCATCTCGTAGCTCCCAAGCGGTGTTGTAGTCGCCCATCGCTTGGCTGCTCCTACTCTGGCTCGACCAACGCCTCTACAGTAAAGGGGAAAGCATTGTATGAGAGGTGTGATGCCTCAATTGCCGACATTTGTGGGGGATCAGACATGGATTTCAATAGCCCGGCTAAGTTGGACTGTTAAGCGTCTTCGGCTTGAGCGAATAGCTAAGTCAACCGGCGGAGCGGCTTCGTCTCGAATGAATTGTCACGCCGCATGCCGATACGTCACGGCGGCAAATCCAATGATTGCTGCAAGGATAAGCATGACAATCCATCCTGACCTCTGATGGAACGGCACTGGGTTGCACCCAATCTGCGCTTCCGCCGCCGAAGCGTTAACTATCCAGCCGTGGGAGCAAACGGGGCAAATGAGCTGATACTGCTTGGAGATAACCCATCCGAAAAGATGGTAGAAGTGTCCGTACGTGTACTTGAGACGCAGTGTAAAGACTTGCTCTTGCTCGCACCTCTGGCAGTGCTCATGCTCTGCCAGGTCGAAGGTCAGCACTCGCTCGCCCCATCCCCAAAGAATCATCTGTCTCCCTCGAAATATCCTTAGCGGTCCAGCAACTGGATTAAACAGAACCGCGAACTGGATCCGGCTTGAACGACTTGCCCGGCGTCGCCACTAGTCACTGCTCCCGGCACAGCCAGAGTCCCCCGCATCGCAACCGGAAAAACCAGCGTCCTGACCAGCCGATGCGCCACCATCGGATGACAGATAGAGCGGGTCACTTGTATCGGACGACATGGAGCCAGCTGCCTGAGAAGAAGCAAATGCCGCACAAACCACCGCGCCAATGACTGGAACAAGCCAGATGAGGGCAACTTGCAATGCGCGTTGTGATGGCGACAGCACCGAAACGCGAAGCACGGCAACCGATGCAACGATATTGCCAAGCGCAAGTACCACACCCAATAGAAGCATCAACTTCATCCAAACCTCCAAGTCGCCTGACTATTACCGGGGCTGCCTGTGTGGCGTAAAAACGATCCTCGCCGAGTCGTCCATTGCCGTCAATCGCTGCAAGCCTTTGCAACAAACGCTCGTTATGCCAGCGCGGCTGCCCATGACCATGTGCCATGCCATAGTCAAGCTGATCCAACGTGAGATGCAGGACGACGGCTTGGTGCTCCACTTTTGTCCTCCTGCGCGAGAAGCAGTGAGCGCGCAAGGTGTGATGCTAAACGCGTTGCGCTTGATGCGGGCGTTGGTCTGCATGCTGCGCGACGCATCTGCTTAGTCCTTGGGTGCCACGCTGACGACCAGCTCGCCGTTGCGCATGCGGATGTGGAATTTGCTGCCGATGGTGAAGCCGAGTTGTTCCAGCCAGCGGCCGCGTAGGCGCAGCGTGGGGATGCGTTGGTGGCTGTCTGGGTAGTAGCCGTAGCCAACGGTGCAGTGCTGCGGGGCCCGTGGGTGGCCTTGGCGGCGCGGCTTGCCGGGATCGGGGCGGGGCTCGGGGACGGGGGTGCGCTCGAGGTAGCGCCGCGGCGTGATCGTTGGGTCGAGCGAGTGCCAGCCGATCTCGGTGGGCGGTGGCACCGTGGCGCGCTTGCGCGCTGGCTTGGGACTAGACGTGGATCGACGCATGGCAAAGCCCTCCTTGACGAACAGGCCCCGACGCCGGGCGGCGACGGGATGTCGGGAGGTTAGAAACCGCGAACAGTCGGCGGGCGTATTTCCCCGAAGGGTGTTGTATTAGCCGCCCTCCCGACGCAGGCATCGCGTCGGTTGCACCCGCAAGAAGCTGCAGGCACAAAAAACCCACCGGTTTGACGGAGGTGGGTACCGCTGTTCGAGGAGTTTCTACGCTCCTTGAGGAAGAGATTGCTGCGTGTTTGTTGGGATGTCAACTGCCTCGATAAGCAGGGAGCCGATCAGCGTCCAACGAAGCCGTTGCCCATACCGATGAGGCATCTGGAAAATAACCCCGCCCCCTCATTCTCAATTTTTAGCGGGCTGATGCACCTCAGACTCCAGGCGAAGAACGCGGTATCCGAGAAAGGCGCACAAGACAGCCATAGTGATGAGCAAGCCTTTGAACACCATAAAATTTCCAGCTAGGTCTAACGCCTGAGTTAAGCCGACTCACGTAGCGGTTTCGGCTTGGGTGAGTTGCTGTGGCTCAGCGTTGCTAGAACGTAGCCTGCTAGTGCGTACAACACAGAACGCAAGATACCCCACGGCTCGAGTAACTCACCGACATGCGCACCCAGTGCCAAAGACAGAGCCATGTCCGTCAGCTGTACTAGCAAGAATGCAGCACCTACCTGCCAGGCCCTACGAGTCGGGGCACCAGTGGCAAGGCGCCAATAGCAGACGACTGCAATAAGCCCAGTTGCAACACGCCTGAAAAGGCGGGCTCTCTCTACTAGTTGGTCAATCGTCGCCGGTTCGATCTGCGAATGAGCCACCCAGACTCCGCTAAGAACACCGACACCACTGGTCAGAAACATGAGTAGAGCAGACCAGCCAACGACGCGCTTCCAGTTCACAGCACTCTCCCCCTGAGTTCCAACACCGGAATCAAGCCGACTCGCGAAGCGGCTTCGGCTTGAATGAAGTGCTAGGCGGCAGCTTACCGCCCATTGGCACGACTAGCCTCCTGAAAAAGCGCGTCAAGGTCCGAGCTGGACATCTTGCTGAGCCTGTCATACGCGGGTTTGGTGGCGGACTCGGTCCCAGTACCTTCGCCGCGCAACTCAATGCCACCGTTACCGTCCGGCGTGAGGATAAAGACGAACGGAGCAGCGGGATTGGGCACGCTAGCAGCGACCACTACGGAATGCCCGTCAGCGCAGCCATATATCAGCCACTCATTGCCTCCGAACTTCTTCAGGGCCGGTCCAATGTTGCATTGAAGCACGGGTTGCTCAGTGGCAGGCACAGTCGACGAGCTAGCAGCGAGAAGTGCGATGAATAGAGTTGCGATCATGTCTACTTTGCTGCCTAGCACCTGAGTTGAGCCGACCCGCGAAGCGGGTACGGCTTAAATGACTTGTTAGGCCCCGGACCTGCGCGTCACCAACCAGCCAACTATGGAGCTCGCAAGCCCGCCCCAAACCACTCCGATTGGAAACTGCACGCCGATGAGGTATGCAATGCCAGCAGCGAACCCCGAGCCCGCTAAAGCAAGCCATGCTACTTTGCGCTTTCGCGAGAGATAAGCGGTCTCCGCTATACGCTTTTGGCGAATCTGCTCCTGAGTACGCAGATCCGGCCCCAAAATGGCCTTCGCGATTGCGTCGGATTGTGTCCTTTCCATCTTGCGATGACTCCTGACAGCGGCGAACGCCTGAGTTAAGCAACGTCGCGAAGCGGCGACGGCTTGAATGGATTATCAGGCCTTCGCCCGTGCACCTTTGGCCTGCACGAACCGACCGATCACATAGACGACAGCGCCGCAAAGCAGCACCACGCCACCGATGTTGCGGACAATAGCTTGGAGATCTCTATCCGGAAGAAAGAACGAGGTAAAAGCTATCACTCCTAGGGCGAACAAGACCAGCGATCTGCCAATCTTTAAGTAGGGGTTGGAACGGCCAAATCGGGACTCGCTCATGATCTCTGCCTCAAATGTCAGTTGCGAAAAAGCAGACCTAACGCCTGAGTTAAGCCGAACCGTATAGCGGTTTCGGCTTGAATGGATGGTTAGGCCGCAAGCCGGCGTAGCCTGCCCCACGACTGGCGAAGCCCCACAAGGTGCACTAGACCAATGGCGAGACAGGTCGCCGAGCTCACGACCCAGAACGTGAGGCTGTTGCCAGGGAAGTAGGCCATGACCGGGACAAACGCCACACCGCGAACGATGTAAATACCTGTGATCGCCGTAAGGACTGTTCGACGTAGCAGAAACGGCCGGAATACACCTGCGGCCGAGAGTGCGTACGCACTCCAAATGGCCAAGATGGTGGCGATTGCTAGCGTGACCACTGTGGGGTACCAGCTGCCTTCAGCGTGACGTTGCGCCATCTGCTCTCCGGCGCCCAAGAGGCGGAAGAGCGGTGCGCCCACTACCAAGCATGCAAGATGTGCCAGTGCTGCAACGCCACTCAGTGCGCCGCCGACGATGAGAAGCTTGTTGGTTGGGCCTTCCACGCGATCTCCCTTGCGGTCTCACGCCCGAGTTAAGCCAATCCACGGGTTCGGCTTGAATGAATTGTTAGACCGCTGCCTATTCACCTTGTCCCCTCATGTAGGTGATCTCAACTATCTCTGTGACAGTAAGGACATGTTTGCAGCGACCAAGGCCACCATAGCTACCTCTGGGACCAAGTCTGCCACGTAGGACAACGTGTGATGTACCCCACGGGCCACTTGCATCTTTCGCGGGAAGTTCAGCTTTTTGCATGGATATGCCGCTGAGGCACCAATCCTCCTTTTTGCCGTCAGGAGTGAAAATGGCGTTCTCGAAGTTGTAGAAGTATTCACCGCCATAGGCTGGATCTTTGGTGGACCCTGAGGAACAAGCTGTCAGTGATGTGCAAATCACCATTGTCAAAATTGCGAAATTCTTCACTGCTGCGCCCTAACGTCCGAATTAAGCCGAGCCACGAGGCGGCGTGGGCTTGAATAAATTCTTAGGATTCATCTGTGGGCCAAACCTCGACCAAGTCACCGTCGACAAAGCCGACACATGCTGCGGTCGCGATGCGAACCATCGCTTGCCTGTGAGTTAGATGAATTCTCATTAAAAGATCTGACCTATTTAGTAACGCACCCCTGTGATTGTTCCCCCGGTGCCCGCGACAGAATGTATGAGTACGAATTTGAGTGGCTGAATCGGCTTGAATGAACTGTTAGCAGTCATTACACGTACGTTGCCCTAGTGCCAGGCTTGGAACTCGCTACGCGATCTGAAAATCCTGCGTAGAAAAATGGAATGTTGTGACCGGCGTCGCCAGCAATACGCCCGTGTACTTTGCTCCATGTGACTAACGCGATATGACTTTCTGGCTCTCCAACGATGAGAATTGGTTGGTCATACCCGTCGTGCCAGAAGAACTGGCCGCCGAATTGACGATAAGCAACATCCAAGATGTAACAGCCAACGCGCTGAACGATTTCTGTGATCTGACCCTGCGGCAGGTCTGAGAAGTAGTTGCAGGCTTCTGCAAGTATCTCTTCAACAACCTCTAGGCTCTGGGAAGAGTAGTTCAATGCACCACCAGCGCGTTCCTGAAGCATCTCAATGCACTCGACAGCCAAGCGCTGTACTTCGCTCCTTGTATGACTCACCAACTTCTCTCCTATGACGACTAACGCCTGAACTAAGCTAGCCCGCAAACCGGGTCTGGCTGACTGAATTGCTAGGTACCGCCGACCCCTACAATAATGCAGATTGCCGGTGTGGTTAAGAGCCAAACAACTGGTAGCCAGACGAGCTTACGTGCCCGGAGCCACAGCGGTTTGAGGTGGGGCGGGATAGTAGACGACGGTCGTGCGATCCAGCCTAGCTCACGAAGATTGTTGTGGTAGCCAGGACCAAGACCAGGAAATTGCGTGAGGTATTCCCAGGTGGCTCGATCAACTGCCAGAAGATCTCGACGAAAATGGATGTTGAGTAGGGTGCCAGCGCCGCCGGCAAGTGCGAGACTACCCACGCTATAGAGCGTGGTCAGCCACTCTCGTGGACCGACCACACCGAAACGCAGCAAAAGAACCAGAGCTGCAAAGATTCCCCATGCAACAAATAGCCATCGAACTTTCATGCAGTGCCTGTCGCCTAAATTAAGCCGACTCGCGAAGCGAGTTCTGCTTAGATGAATTGTTAGACGTGCCTACGCAGATCAGCAATGCAGTGGGCTGCTGAGCACGCCATGGGCGCCGAGGTTGCTCACACTCTCACCCCAAAAGCAATAGAAGCGGCTCTGCTCTGGTTGGTACACGAGCCAGTAGCCTGCTTGATGAGCGACGCATTGACCCGAGATGACTTGGCCAAGCGCCATCTCGGGAAAGCCAGGCGCCATGACTGTAGCGCTAACGGGAAATGGTTTGCAGACGTTGCGCCGGATGCTATCCGCTAGCCCAGCAAAGTAGCTTTTGGCGTTGACGCCGGAATTGACGTACACACCGTAGTGTCAGATAGCTCGACCTACAGTTTCGCAAGTAGCGGGTTATTTTCTTGTACATCTAACGCCTAAATTAAGCCGATCCGCGAAGTGACTTTGGCTTGAATGGGTTGTTAGGCGGCGCGCCTAAATAGCAAATGTGGGAATCTTCGAAGTGACCCTTTAGGTCATATGGTATCCTACAGCTCAGCTGTATATCATCTTGTTTCTTGTCATCCAAGATCATGAAATCACTATAGATTTTTCCATTTAGTGTGAAGCATGGACGGATTGGATACCCGTCAATCGACGCTCGAAATTTTCCCGACTGATCCGTCACGGCCGCGAGAGGAGCGGCACCGCAATCAGAATAATCATCGATGTTATGTGGAAGTCTCACCTCTATGCCTGGCGTAGGTTTTCCATCCACCGTGAATAATCCTTCAATCATGCGGCCTGGGTTATGGCAACCACTGATCGCAATAGCAAATATGAGGGGAAGATATCTCATGTGCGGCCTACACCTGAATTAAGCTGCGTCGCTAAGCAACTTCGGCCTGAATGAATAGTTAGGCATCAGCGTCTCTACGAAAGGTAGCGCAAACTGATGCTCATTGAATACGGTCTTGTAGTGAGCAAGCATACTTAGCAGCTTATTGTGCAGATCTTGAAGTTCGTCCCGGACATCAGGCCTATCCCACAATGCCTTAGTGGCTTGAGCGCACAGCGTATGAAGGGTGTCGCCCTGTACGAGTACGCCAGGGAACTGGCGGCCAAGATGCCCAATCACCGGCATGTTTGATTGGTCTGAGAAAATTTCAACGCTCTCAACGTGCATGATCTGATGCCTAAAGTTTGAGCTAAACCGACCCGCGAAGCGGGTTCGGCTTGAATGAATTGTTAGGGGATAGCCTACGTGGCGTCATGACTGATTGCCAGGCTGCCGACGAACCACAAGTACGCAGCGGCTGCGACAGTAAGCAAATGCAGCACGCCGACCCAGCGCCACCGAAGGGCCAAGACCGAAGGGGCAACTAGGGCGACCGTTACGACGAGCCCAGCCAGTGGGAAATACCTAGCGAGTTGCGATGATTCAATGCCGGGAATGCCGGCCACAAGGCATGAGGCCGCAAAGAAAAAGAAAGCAGAAAGGCCTGCGGCTGACGCCTTGAGCTTACGGTTTGGCGTCGAAGAGAGAACAAAAGCCGGGAGGATAACGGTGAGCCCGATGAGCCCGGAAATACCCTGTTCCGCGGCAAAGAGAACGTGGTGCCAATCCATAACTGTCACTGCCCCCTAACGTCCGAATTAAGCCGACCCGCGAAGCGGGTTCGGTTTGAATGAAGTGTTTAGATGCACTCCAGGGTAGCGTCTTCGCGTGCGCCATTGGCGAGCCCCCCAAGCTCCGCAATGAAGTTGTCTAGCAGGACGGGCTCGCTGACCAAGTACATCTTGGCCTCACTAGCGACCTCGCCAATAGAGAATCCAGCGAATTCGGACTGCTGGTGCGTTGAGACATAGAGCTTTCCCGGCGACCGGAAGTGCAGTCGCGCATGGAAGGCCCCGTTAGCGTACTCCGGGCCGAACTCCCCAAGGCGAATGTCCTTTATCCCGCCATCAATGTGATTTCTAAAGGTACGGAGCTGTGTAGCCAGCTCTTCCAAGTGTCCATGATCCACATAGGCGGTACTGCAGAAAGATGAGGCTTGGTCTGCCACGACAATGCGAAGCTCAACTAGGTCGTCATCTGACCAGATTTTGGAGATGGAGATACCTTTCTGCATCGTGCGCCTAACGCCTGAATTAAGCCGCGCCGCGAAGCGGCGTCGGATTGAATGAATTGTTAGGCCGCATCTGCGACCCGCAAGTGAACGAACTCGCCATGTTGCTTGTCGCGGATTGCCGCCTCAACTACATCACGCCCAGACCCCTCTAGCACTAGGCCCGCGCTCCACCCCCTAGGAATCACTGGAACCGATTTGCGATAAATTATTGCATCAGTTAAGCGAAGACTGATTGAAGCTGACCATAACTCATTGCGGTGACCAGAGCCAAGGGCACCTTCGTGGCGAATCTTTACGAGCAGTGTGAACAACGTTCCGACTGGCACTTCTTCAGCATTGTTAGTCCCGACGATGATTCCTCGGGCTTCAATGCGGTCTAGAAAAATATCCGGACTTTTCATATGCGTCCTAACGCCTGAATTAAGCCGACCCGCGAAGCGGGTTCGGCTTGAATGAATTGTTGGGCCGCAGCGCAGAGGACACTGTTCTGCAGCCTTCAGGAGAGCTGGAGTCTATAAGACTAGGGGTGCGCAGGTTGAACAAGAACGTCTGGCCTGATCTTGGATATTTTTCTTGTTCTTGACCAGGGTCAGGAAACTCAACATTGATGTAGAAAGGTACAATTCTCTCATCGTGATACCAGGATCCGCTCAGTCTTATACTTGACCTCTGGCGCGTTTTAATGAGTCGCGTCATGCAAAGTGGTAGAGCGGTGCTACGAGCGCCAATTTTAAGCTTAACGACAGGCGCCTTCGTGCCTAAGCCCTCAACAACCGGAAATGCCTTGCCGAACGATGCGGGAATCTCGGGGATCGACCCGTCGGGCTCAAGGCTAAGTGTGCGGTCCTGATGCGCGATGGCAGGCTCGGTGAGCAGCGTCAAAACTAGGAAAAACAGTATGCGGCTAGCTTTCATGCGGCCTAACGCCTGAATTAAGCCGACCCGCGAAGCGGGTTCGGCTTGAATGAATTGTTAGACCTGCCAACTGCGGGGCTGGAGCCCTCAAAGTGAAACTCTACCGGAACTTGGTGGCGGCAGGCTTGCTCTCGCGACGGATAGCGCCACTGTGCTACAGCGGAAAGGATGGCGTCGTTGTAGCCAACTGGTTGGCCGCGACTGCGGCCGATGGGGTGCCACTCCGCCGAGACAATGACCGGGGACTGCACATGCCCGGTAGGCCCAATGACAAAAGCGACTTGGGCTTTGCCAGAAAACTCATTGTGTAGCCGGGGTGGCAGCCTTGGTGCAACTGTAGCTGTAGGGGCAAGCCCGAACGAGCAGCGCGGGGGCGGCGCAGCTGAAGCGCACGCGCACAGCGCGATGCCGAGAGAAAAAACCATCAAGTTGTAGATTTCTCTCATGGCAGGTCTAACGCCTGAATTAAGCCGAGCCGCGAAGCGGCTTCGGCTTGAATGAATTGTTAGGTGTCAACCTACGGCACAAATCCGGCAGGAAGCAACCTGACCTCCGTGGCCATGCAAATGCCGTTGCCGCCGGACAGCGGTCGCACTCCCAAGATGATGCCGTGAGGCGCAAGCTCTGCTTGGACAATGATCACAGGTTGCTCGGAGCCATCCTCAAGTGACTGGATTGCACAGCAAGGCAGCGCCATTGGGGCAGCGGCGGAATCACCCTGTACGTAGAAGACTGCGGAGCCAGCAGCGACGTCGGCCTCCGTAGCCGGACGGCCGACAATACAGGGCGTGTTGTGCCACTCACTTCCTGCAATTGAACCCCAAAGATTGGCCATATTTGGTGTGGCGCCTAACGCCTGAATTAAGCCGACCCGCGAAGCGGGTTCGGCTTGAATGAATTGTTAGGCGGCAGCTCGTAGGCAACAACCTCGACGCCGCCGGCCAGTAATTGCTGATGCAGCTCCGAGTAGCGGCGCGGCTGGACTTGCGCGAGAGGCGCTACTTGGAGTGCATAGTCTTGCGTTGGGTTGTCACGGCTGTCGTGCTCGGCCTGAGGCGGGCCAAGCAGAGCAATCTCCAGGTCGGAGGTGGCTCCTACGAACGCCGGGTACTCCTCAAAGCGTCCAGACATTTCAGGCTCAAGTCGCACGGCTAGTGCCGCGCCGATGCGCTCAGCCGCTACAAGCAGAGAAATGCTTGGGTTGATGATAAACACGCAGCAAGTTGCCATGATGTATCTCTGCCGCCTAACGCCTAAATTAAGCCGGCCCGCGAAGCGGGTTCGGCTTGAATGAATTGTTAGGCCGCACGCCAAGTTGCATGGCTACTGACCCGCTGAGATTGAGTGGCAGGCCTTTGCCTCGCCGTAGCAGACAACGCAGACGACGGCCATGCCATTGAATTCTCTAAAGGCATCCGTCATGTCTCCCTCCAACTGGAACTTATCCTCGCATAGGTAGCACCATGCTTGGAGGTCATTTGGATCGCAGCTGTTCTCCACGAATCCAGAAGGAGCAGACTGACCTTGAAGCAGATGCCTACAGACAATGGCGGAGATTCGCTCGCCGTGAGGTCCGCAGCCAATCATCATAGGTTCGCTTGCGGTCATCTGTTCCATGCGGCCTAACGCTTGAATTAAGCCGAGTTGCGAAGCAACTTCGGCTTGAATGAATTGTTAGGCAGTGAGTGGCCGCGAAGGTTGGATGGTGCAACCATGCTCCCCAGCACTGCCGCCTGGGCAGAGTGTGCCACAGCTTGTGGGATGGAGCTTGCCTAGCGACGCCGCGGCGCGTGATGCCACCGAAGCCAAGTGCGACGAGCGCAGTGCGGGAACGACGTGCCAAGGCGAAGCACCAAACTTACCGCAACCAGCAACGGTGATGACTGCTGTCCGGAGCCAACCGCATGCACGCCTGCGAATTCACCGAAGCGGCAACCACCAATGTATTTGCTCCACCACGGCCTAATTAGCCCGCACAGTACTGATCTGTGTTCGGGAGCTCGCCGCCCAGCCAGCACCTGTGGATCTTGTAGCTAGCACGGTTGAAAGCGCTGAGGCTCTCATCGCCAGGCATGGGGTGCACTAGTTCAGTGATGCCCGTTTGCTTGTCTATCTGAAAGGCGCCGGTGACGTATCCGAGCTGTTCGAGACGCTTGGTGCCGATCCGCCGGTATTCCGTGCAGATGAACTCATAGCAGCATACCCGCTCTGTCTCGGACTGCTTCCGGATGCCGATGTAATGCCGGTCGAGATAGTCTTCTGACTGCATGGATGTGTCCGAATGTGGCCTAACACTTGAGTTAAGCCGCGCCGCACGCGGCGCCGGCTTGAATGAATTGTTAGCGCCCATTGGCAACCATGCCGAGTTTGCGAACGAGAGCGTCAAACTTGCTAAGGATTGTTACCAACTCCTCAATGGAACGGAAGTCGGGGCGAGGATAGGCGGGATTAGGTGCGGCCAAACTAGCCGCGACTGTTGCAGCGTTACACAAGATTGCAAATGTGCCCCGTTGGGCCCCATCTCCGAAAGGCACAGCAAAATCTGTCTCAACAGAACTGCGGCCTTGGATTATGAAATTGAGTGACACTCTGTCCGGCAGGCCGTCCAGCCGAAATACGGTGCCCGGGCCGTCAAGCTTTGTGAGTAAGACCTGCCCGGTCGCAGCCTTTAGTACGGCACTGGCGGGCGCCTTTGCGAGTGGAACGTTTAGCCGAAGAGGATGCTCACGACAAAGGGAGTAGTACGCGGAGCAGATGCCCGATTCACTTACGGCTGCAAGGAAGTGTGGGAGAAAGATCATGGATGATAACGTTTGACATGAGGGGCGCCCAAAGGCGCTAGCCTTTGGGCGCCCCTCTCGATGGAAGGGTTAGGCGGCACGGGCTACCTTTCAGGGGAGTTTGAGTTGTGAATCGCAGCTCACTCGGTTCATTGGGAACTCGATGACCCGGAGAGCCCCTTTCCGCATGCCCTCGATTCGAGCCCGCAGCTTCGTTTCGCCTTCGAGTTGATAGATGACCCGTTGCGGGAAGTCGTGTTGTGGATTCTCGAACACGACCTCGGTCTCACCAAGGCGCAGGAGAGGGAAGACCACTGTCTTCTGCCCTGACGGCATGGCGATGAAAGCCAGTTGTCCACTTTCCGCAGCTCGGATCTGCATGAACTCAAACTCGACTGTCTTTCCTTGCTTCACCGTGCGGTTCACGCCAAGCAAGCTACCGCCAGCCAAGGGCAGCCAGTGCTCGCCTGAGCCCGGCTCGGCGGTATCGCTTTTCCAGCAGCCCCCAAGCCAAGCCAACTGCGAGATGTCTGCAGCTCTTGCACTTGTGCCCGTGCCAGCGAGAAGCACGAGTATTGCTGCTAGGAAGGGCAGAGTACGCATGATATTTGTGCCACCTGACGCCTGAATTAAGCCGCGCCGCGAAGCGGCGTCGGCTTGAATGAATAGTTAGAGGGTGCCTAGTAACCCAAGGCCTGCCGCATCTTTGCTCGACTCTCGGCGATCTCGCCGGAGAGCTTGGCATGTGATGGCTCATCAATCGGAAGCGCAAGTGGAACCTTGAAGGTGAGACGGTTAGTAGCTGCACTGGAGTTGGAGGATTGACCCCCAGCCCCCAGCGAGAGGATGGTTGCGACGTTGAGCTTGGCTTGAGCGCTTGTCCCGGCGTTCTCAGCCACAGTCACCGCAACATCAAAGTCCACCAAGAAGACGTGGTGTAGGTCATCAACGGATGCAAAATAGGAGTTCCCGCTGGTTGAGGGATTCTGGGTGGCAGGGTTGACGATGCCGCCCAAAGTGCGCACATCGGTTTGGGCATCTCTGACACCAGCGGCAATCTGCACGAGGGTTTCTCTCACAAATTCCTTTAGATCCATATAGCCCTCTAACGCCTGAATTAAGCCGACCCGCGAAGCGGGTTCGGCTTGAATGAATTGTTAGCCGCTAACCGACGCAAATACGGCGGTGATGGCTGGCCAGTAACGCTGGCATACCTCACTGATGTCGTTAGCCATTGACGTAATCTTCTCGGCCCGCTCCAAGAGCGATAGTGCAACCGTGTTTTGGCGTGTTTCGGGCGGCGTGGCAGCCTCCCGCGAGATGGCGTTAAGTGCCTCAATGAGCTCATTGCGCTGGTTCCTTGTCAGGTCGCCGCTCTGAAGGATTGCCTCCGAAAGTCCTTTGAACGCTTGAGCAACTTGCGGCTCATTGAGCTGGACCAAAGCAGAAATGGACTGGTCCAAGCTACCTATTGAGCCAGTATTGACTGTGCCGACGACACTGTTATTGACCGAAATATTGTTCAAACGGACGTCTCCGACGTGAACTGGCTTGGGCCGCGGCTGAAACCGGGGGCCGCCCAAGGATGGCATGCCAACGCTAAAGGCTATCTCATCGCTCAGGTAGTTGAGCATGCGCTCGTGATTCTCCAGCTGTTGCTGCTCCATGTATGCCACCTTTGAGTAGCAATTGAGGCACAGCGGGATATTCTGATCCCCAACTTGATACATGGCCGGAGAAGGGCACTGATAGCACTTCACGTGACGTGATTCTCCCATTAGCGGCTAACGCCTGAATTAAGACGAGCCGCGAAGCGGCTTCGGCTTGAATGAATTGTTAGGCCCAGCCGCCAGCTTGGTGGCCGATCCTGCCACCGTCGCAGACCCACACGACCAGCTGGGCATCAAACGCTAGCTCGTTTGGTAGCCACATGACCGACCAGCAACTTTTGTCTGGGTGGCCTGGCTCCTCATGCCACGAGATACTAGCAAGGTAACGGTGGGTGTTTGAAATTTTATGGCTTGAGACATAAGCCTCGGCCAAGCGTAGTGCTTCAGGAAGCTCAGTGCTGGGCTTGGCTAAGGATGCCCCGCTAGCTAGTAACAGTGTGCCGAGAAGACAGGCGCGGTTGAGCATGGATAGGGCCTTTGAGAATGTCTGACTGAGCCTAACACCTGAGTTAAGCCGAGCCGAAGGCGTCGGCTTGAATGATTGGTTAGGCCACTGGCCCCGCGCCATACAACTGCTCCCAGTAGTGACCGTAACTCCATGCCTTGGCACCTGAGGATCGGCAGATATAAGACCTTTCATCAGTACGTAGCTCACTCGTGCACTCAAAGCTGAAATGTGCGCTATGAAAGACATGACCATAGGATTCCTTGACCTCGATTCCTGTGACCTCGAATGCGACATTCATCGATGCATGCAGCAGTGCGTCCGCGGGAATGCTATGCGCCTCCGACTCTTTTAGGAGCCACTCTCGATAGCTAGCACCGGTGCGCATCTCTGGCTTGGAGAGGCCATCAATTGAGGCGGTTCCTTGCAGAAAATCAAACTCCACTACACCATTCTTCTCCCTCGCCAAGACCGCTAGATCCAGCCCCTCGGGAAGATCCAGGAATCTCTGAGGAAGCATGTTTGCAAAATACTGGATCACCTTGCGGCGCATGAAGGGGTCTAGCGCCTGAGTTAAGCCGACCCGCGAAGCGGGTTCGGCTTGAATGAATTGTTAGACGGGACCTTGCGGTGGCTGCGCTTCGAGTGCTCTGTTGAGTGTCTCGAGGTGACGCTCATTGGATGGTACAAGTGAAAAAGTCTCTGGCCCAACCTGCACCTCTTGTAGATAGCCAACGCCGATAATCTCTGGCTCCTCAGGCCATTCACCTGCATGGGTAGCAAACTCAAGGAACTGAATCCTCCCGCCGTAACCGTAGAGGAGAGTGGTGACACCATCCGGAAGCCCCGCAATCTCAAGATTGAGATCCCCAATTATGAATGTTCCTGGCTCGAGAAGCGACGACGAGTCGGGCACAGAGAAGTTGATGTAAGCCCCGACACCAGTATGCTCACGGGAAGCTACAACTGCCGCCTCGGCTTGCAGCCGAAGCAACGAAAGTCTTTGATCGTCTCCGGCTAAAAAGGCGTCTAGAACTCGCTTCTCAAATGCTGTGAGAGTGCTCATGTGCCTCCTAACGCTTGAATTAAGCCGACCCGCGAAGCGGGTTCGGCTTGAATGAATTGTTAGGCGGCAACCGGCTATTGCCGAAGCGCGCCGCTGACTTTGCCGTGCTCCGTGCTGCCGAACAGGCCGTAAGAGACATGAGACCCCTTGAAGGTTGAGCCAGAAACATTGCCTATGAGAACAGTGTAGGCGTCGCACAGCTCGGTGGATAGCAGGATCTCGAGCTCGCCAGATTGGTACTGATAAGCCGGCCGGGAGACCTGCCCCTGCGGCGCAGAGAGCGGCTGTGCCTGGAACCAGTTGCCGGAAATGCAGGTGTCGGCGGGTGTGTCCGTGAGAGCAAAGCTAAACAATTGCGTCTGGCTCTTGTCGGTGACTACAAGATCCCAGATAGCCGTCACCGCGTTTGGCGCAGACGCTTGTGTAGGGCTTATCCGGCCAGAAGACGCGCAGCCAGCCATGAAAAGGATTGAAAGAGTAGCCGCTGCGAGAACTCTCATTTCCGCCTAACTCCTGAATTAAGCCGCGCCGCGAAGCGGCGTCGGCTTGAATGAATTGTTAGGTGCGCCCGTCAACGAAGCAGCCCTAGCTCAAGTGGAACGTTGTCCCCTTTGAGGCGCTGCACATAGACAATCCCATGCTCGGCAGCGATCTCACAGTCTATGTATGTAAGGTGGGGTTGGAGCAGGTTGGGCTCAATTTCATGGATTGTTGGGGCTAGCGTGAGGTCAATCAAATCTGCGCCGACGGCTAGCCAAGCATGCAAGTTGTAGCGAGGCTTCATGGCGCCAGAGCGCCAATCTGCAACCTCTTTTTCAGTGAAATGGAAACGTTCCTCTCCGCCCATCTCGATATGACCGATGACAAATTCCACTGTTTGGCCGAAAAACTGTCTTGCCGTACCCAGCATTCCGAAGTGCACGGTTACGCAATTACCGGCAAGCTTGCTCCCAATTTCTGGAGTTTGAGATGCCATCTCTCTTGCCATTTCGTAGAGACAATCTGCCTTTCGCTGATCAATCATCAAATCTCCTAGCGCACCTAACGCCTGAATTAAGCCGAGCCGCGAAGCGGCGTCGGCCTGAATGAATTGTTAGACCGCGCCATCACTGCTCATCCTCCGGGCGCAGTGGAGAGTGGGACCAGTCAAAAGCGGTCAGTACGTGTCTGGCCAGAGCATCGAACTCCTCACGGTAGTGATGTTCATGTGGTGCCGGAACCTCAGGCCAACCCAGGGCAAAGCCCATCGACCTTAGAGTGGAAGAGTACCGCTCAAGTGGGCCATAGCCGAATACTTGGTTGTGACGGTCCCACACAACAGTGGCCTTGTCTCCTGGAGAGTATGCCCAAAGGTCAAAGCGTGCATCTGCGGAGAGAAACGGCGCAAACCTGGCTAGGAACTCTTTGACCTGAGCCAGCGACAAGGCTGGGCTTTGGTAACGGCCAGGTAGCGCCTCTCCGCGAGGAGTGTGAAGCACGTACAGCAAGTAGTACGGTGGGCCCAAGCATTCAACCAATCGTTCAAAAACGACAGGGTCTCCGCCGGGAGCGCCCGCAGTTACGTGCTGCCCGATGTCGAACACGGGCAGGTGCGAGTGGGCAGCCCACTCACCGTTAACAAGGTGGCCGAGACGGTACATAGCGGTCTAACGCTTGAATTAAGCCGAGTTGCGAAGCAACTTCGGCTTGAATGAGTTGTTAGGCATCACTCTCGTCGAAGTGGCCGCACAACTCAAGGAATCGATGATGTCTGGCGTGACCGATGCCATCGCGTTGGTCAATAGCGAGCTCATGATCCGCGGACAGCGGAAACGTAAAGATGGGCCGGCTCTTTGCACTCTGAATCTCAATGTCGAGGAGCAGCCCGGTGATCTCAGGAAAGCCAGGGATGGTGTTGGCGAGCTTTCCTTGAAATTTGGTGCCTTGGACGAGTTCGTTGCTGTAGTTGTCCACGTAGAAGTCATGCTCAGGCTTTGAGACCTCGGCCCAAACGCCCCAAGCAAACTCACCTTCTTGGTGGGTGAATGGAATCATGAGAATGCCGCGCATGAAAAAGCGTTGCTCATCAAGGACGCAAAGGTCGGTGTTAGAGCGAGTGCGCCGATACTTGTCCAAGTAGGAAAGCTCAAAGGCTTCATCCGGCAGCTTGAAGCCCCAGTCTGTGGGCAACCCCTCGTGCGTCCTGCCGCAACTGGCACAAACGTAGCTCGAATCTGTCATGTGATGCCTTACGCCTGAATTAAGACGACCCGCGAAGTGGGTTCGGCTTGAATGAATTGTTAGGCCGGAACCACGCGCGGGATCCGGCAGGTAAGAGCAATAAGGTTGCGATGGCGAAAACGACGTACTGGCTGATGTAGAGGGCTAGAGGAACGCCCGCAGGAATGCTCAGCCAAGGAAGAGAGACGAGACCGTAAGCGCCAAAAAATAGCTGTAGCCACCACGCCCATCTGCGGCCGCGCCAAACTGCCCGCAAGTAGAGAAAAACCAGCCATGAGGCAAACGCCCAGACCCCTAGGGTGATAAATGAGGCGTTTGGCCCTTTTGTAGCAAACAAATTGATCATGCCGGCAGCGCAGGCAGCTGCACTTGCTAGCACGGAGATGGTGACTGCTCTAGGACGATCCATGATGTCTCAATCCGGCCTAACGCCTGAGTTAAGCCGAACCGCGTAGTGGAGGCAAAGGCATGGCAAGCTTTTCCGCCATGCCTTTGCCGTAACGAAGCGGTTTCGGCTTGAACGAATTGTTAGACCTCTAGCGCTGGACATATGAAGCCGACTCTGGGCTGATAAGGACACGATACTCCTGCGGGCGCCAAGCTTTGCGGGCTGCGAGATCAATGTTTGTCTCTGGCAGCGTAGTGCGTACGATAAAGCTTGCCATGCGGGTGTGACCCGAGATGACTGGACTGGACCAACCCTTGAACTCCCAACCTTTCTGCTTGGGAAGTTGATATAGAACCGGAGTCTCCTCGAGATCTCCATGAGAGGCAGTCATGAATAGCCTCACGTCAGGACAAGAGGCGACCGTGCCACCGCACTCACCAACAGAAGTTGGCGCTGCATAGATGCGAACAATGTACGGCTGATCCGAAGCTAGAGGCGTTGTTGCCAGTTCGTCGAGTAAGCCGAGAACAGTAGCGAGCTCCGGCTTGTCCACGGGCGCCAAATCATGCGCGATAGCGTCGATGGGAAAAAGCAGGGCAAGTATCGCGATTAGTTTCATCAGAGGTCTAACACCAGAATTAAGCCGACCCGCGAAGCGGGTTCGGCTTGAATGAATTGTTAGGCCGCGCCACCACGATCCCGAGCACGTTTGACCAGGAAATTCGTAGCAACTAGACCAATCACAAAAAAGAGCGCAAGGATAGCCAGCGCTGCGATCACGTAAGCAGTGTCTCCCATTGAGGCTCGATGCTGTCGAAGTGGCCAAGACACGATAAAAATAGAAGCGAACCATAGCGCAGTACGAATGCCATAGGTTTGACGCTCTACTGATGGCGTTTGAGCACTGAAAAATCCGCGCCGCCAAAGGCCATAGCCCCAAAAGGCTAATGCAACCGCAAGTATCCCCAAAATTGCATGTGCACTCATGAGCGGCCTAACGCCTGAATTAAGCCGACCCGCGAAGCGGGTTCGGCTTGAATGAATTGTTGGGCCGCAGCGCAGAGGACACTGTTCTGCAGCCTTCAGGAGAGCTGGAGTCTATAAGACTAGGGGTGCGCAGGTTGAACAAGAACGTCTGGCCTGATCTTGGATATTTTTCTTGTTCTTGACCAGGGTCAGGAAACTCAACATTGATGTAGAAAGGTACAATTCTCTCATCGTGATACCAGGATCCGCTCAGTCTTATACTTGACCTCTGGCGCGTTTTAATGAGTCGCGTCATGCAAAGTGGTAGAGCGGTGCTACGAGCGCCAATTTTAAGCTTAACGACAGGCGCCTTCGTGCCTAAGCCCTCAACAACCAGAAATGCCTTGCCGAACGATGCGGGAATCTCGGGGATCGACCCGTCGGGCTCAAGGCTAAGTATGCGGTCCTGATGCGCGATGGCAGGCTCGGTGAGCAGCGTCAAAACTAGGAAAAACAGTATGCGGCTAGCTTTCATGCGGCCTAACACCGGAATTAAGCCGACCCGCAAAGCGGGTTCGGCTTGAATGAATTGTTAGGCCGCAGACCGCTGACGCCAACGCCAACGCTCGAGGGATTAATCATGATGCCCAGCATGCGCTCTCCGGAAGGTTGCCATCACGAAAGTGACGAGCGACCGTAACTGCGGCGCGGCTGAAGAATGCATCTCTAGAGGGCTTCGTCATCTCGATGCTCGCGGTGGCCTTGTCCAGGCGTAGTTCTCCGACCTCGTCCGGCTAACCTGTGTCGTAGAAGCGATAGAAGGCCTCTCTTTCCGACTCCGAGATCTTGTCGATAAGAATATAGAAAGCCAAGTTCTCTCCTGCGGCCTAACGCCTGAATTAAGCCGAGCAGCGAAGCGGCTTCGGCTTGAATGAATTGTTAGGCGCCAACCTAGATGGCAATGAGGTTGTTGACGCCTGTTGATTCATCGCTCGGGTCAAAGTGTGCAAGTTGGAACTCTATGCCGTGTTTCGCGAGGGCGGACTTGAGCTGCGCCAGATAAGGGTACAGGGGCGATGGAGGAATAATCTGGGCAACCAGGCGAACCCAAACCTGCCGATCTGCGAATTGCGGGTTATCCCGAACCATCTCACCGTCAACGGCGTAAGAAAGGTAAGCCTGCGTTTTTTTGTGGAGATCGTGAAGCTGTAGCTCTGGATCTGACCAGTTGCGGTGCTCAAACATCATCAGCCCGACTCGCCCATCTGGAGCAAGTCCCGCCGCATCAATGACATCAAACTCTTCAACCACCGATGAACTCCATTTGGCGCCTAACACCGGAGTTAAGCCGACCCGCGGAGCGGGTTCGGCTTGAATGATTTGTTAGGCGACTGGCTCAAGATCATTGGGAAATGCACCGGCAACTGCCCACTCGCCGTCCGTAAAGTCCTCAGCAATGTCTCTACGCCTCCATGCCCGATTGAGATGAGCATACACATCGCCTAGATCTATCCGAAACTCAGGCTCTCCATACCCTGAACTCGCAGATATCTCCTTGATGAGGTTGTCCAAGTGCTCACGCGCATCCTCAAGGTCGTCAAGGGGCACGGACCAGCCCACTGGGTTGTCGGTGCAATTAATCATGGTCCTGTCGCCTAACGCCTGAATTAAGCCGACCCGCGAAACGGGTTCGGCTTGAATGAATTGTTAGACCGCGGGTAACGCATTGCCGCTCTCCAGATTGATGCGCACCACCAACGGGCCGTCGAACACAGCTCCACCGATCACGGACTCAAAGACAGCAACCCAATACACAGGAGTCTTGCCTCTGTGCTCAGAGTCATACCCGTCCGGCTCAACGCCGAACAGCTTGACCTCGATGCCTGCCGCGGTGGCATATTCCAAAGCGATCTGCTCAGCCCTCGCTGTGGCCTCAGCTCGCGACAATCTTCTAATGCTGCCAATCATCGTGGTCCGTGGTCTAACAACTATTCGAAGTCAAAAAGGTGCGTAGCGCCGGGGTGTAGTACGTAATCTCTGACCTCCACACCAAGTGCATTCCCATTGGTTTTACCGCGATATCCCGATCGTGGTGCGTGACCACGGTGCGTAAACATGTCGCATTCCCCTGCGGCGACTCATCGCAATGCGACCGTATCATTCCGACCGAACGGCTTCAATGTCTTCGTCTACATCGGCCGCCAGGCAGCCATCTTCGGCAGCGCCTAGCGGGCGACGGCCTGCCAGGCTGTTGGACCGCGTCCGCGATCGGTTGCAGCGGCTGGGCCGTGCCAAGCGCACCGAGGATGCCTATGTTGGTTGGATTCGGCGCTTCATCCTGGCCAACGACAAACGCCATCCAGAGACGATGGGAGTGCGCGAAGTGGAGGCGTTCCTGACCATGCTGGCGGCGCGCGATGGCGTGGCGCCTTCCACGCAGAATCAGGCACTGGCCGCGTTGCTGTTTCTGTATCGCGAGGTATTGGGACGCGATCTGCCATGGATGGACGAGATTCGGCGTGCCAAGCGGCCGCGGCGGTTGCCGACCGTCTGAGTGAGGTGGAGGTCATGGCGGTGCTGGCGCAGATGGAGGGGCGTCACGCACTGATGGCGGCACTCCTCTACGGGACCGGCATGCGCTTGATGGAGTGCGTGCGCCTACGCATCAAGGATGTGGATGTTGCGCGCAACGAGATCGTGGTGCGCGATGGCAAGGGTGGGAAGGACCGCCGCACACTGCTGCCGCAGTCATTGCGCGATGCGCTGCAGCTCCAGTTGGACGAAGCCAAGCGCGTGCATGCGCGGGATCTGCAGGTGGGCGCAGGTGAGGTCTGGCTTCCGCACGCGCTGCTGCGCAAGTATCCCAATGCAGCGCGTGAGCCAGGATGGCAGTATCTGTTCCCGGCGCCGCGTCGTAGCGTGGATCCGCGCGGGGGTGCGGTTCGCCGCCATCATGTGGACGAGAAGGGTTTGCAGCGTGCGGTGAAGGCGGCCTGTCGGCAGGCAGGGCTGGACAAGCCGGCCAGCTGCCACACGCTGCGGCATTCTTTCGCAACCCATCTGCTCGAAGCTGGGTACGACATCCGCACCGTGCAGGAGCTGCTGGGTCACAAGGACGTGGCGACCACCCAGCTCTACACCCATGTGCTGGGGCGAGGCGCGTCGGCGGTGCGCAGCCCGCTCGATCGTCAGCCGCAGGCTTGGCGATAAGTGCTGCTTGCGCGCCTCAGCCGTCCAGCATCGCCTTGTCGCGCACCGCACCCTTATCTGCGCTGGTCGCCAGCAACGCGTAGGCCTTCAACGCCGTAGTGACCTTGCGTGGGCGCACTTCCACCGGCTTCCAGCCCTTGGCATCCTGCTCTGCACGACGACTGGCAAGCTCTTCGTCGGACACCAGCAGATTGATCGAGCGGTTGGGGATATCGATCAGGATCTTGTCGCCGTCGCGTACCAGCCCGATCGCGCCGCCCGCCGCCGCTTCCGGTGAGGCGTGGCCGATCGACAGGCCCGAGGTGCCGCCGGAGAAGCGGCCGTCGGTGAGCAGGGCGCATTGCTTGCCCAGGCCCTTGGACTTGAGATAGCTGGTGGGGTAGAGCATTTCCTGCATGCCGGGGCCACCCTTGGGGCCTTCGTAGCGGATCACCACGATGTCGCCGGCTTTCACTTCGTCGGCCAGGATGCCCTTCACTGCCGAATCCTGGCTCTCAAAGACGCGCACATTGCCTTCGAAGACGTGGATGGATTCGTCCACGCCCGCGGTCTTCACCACGCAGCCGTCGCGGGCGATATTGCCGTACAGCACGGCCAGGCCGCCTTCCTGCGAGAACGCGTGCGCGACATCGCGGATGCAGCCTTCGCTGCGATCGGTGTCCAGGCTGTCCCAGCGGGTGGCCTGGCTGAAGGCAATCTGCGTGGGGATGCCGGCCGGGCCGGCCTTGTAGAACGTGTGCACGGTCTCCGCGTCGGTCTGGGTGACATCCCATTGCGCGATGGCGTCGGCCAGCGTGCGTGCGTGCACCGTGGCCGCGTTGGTATGCAGCAGGCCGCCGCGTGCCAGCTCGCCGAGGATGGCCATGATGCCGCCGGCGCGGTGCACGTCTTCGATGTGGTACTTGGGGGTGTTCGGGGCGACCTTGCACAGCTGCGGCACGCGCTTGGACAGGCGGTCGATATCGCGCATGCCGAATGGCACGTCGCCTTCCTGCGCGGCGGCGAGCAGATGCAGGATGGTGTTGGTCGAGCCGCCCATGGCGATATCCAGCGTCATCGCATTCTCGAACGCTTCGAACGTGGCGATACCGCGCGGCAGCGCGGTGGGGTCTTCGCCGCCATACCAGCGGTGGCACAGCTCCACCGCCACGCGGCCGGCGCGCAAAAACAATTGCTCGCGGTCGGCGTGCGTGGCCACCACGGTGCCGTTGCCCGGCAGCGACAGGCCCAGCGCTTCGGTCAGGCAGTTCATCGAGTTGGCGGTGAACATGCCCGAGCACGAGCCGCAGGTGGGGCAGGCGCTGCGTTCGAACTCGGCCACCTTTTCGTCGGAGGCGCTGTCGTCGGCGGCGATCACCATCGCGTCGATCAGATCGAGCTTGTGTTCGGCCAGCTTGGTCTTGCCGGCTTCCATCGGCCCGCCGGAGACGAACACGGTGGGGATGTTGAGCCGCAGCGCGGCCATCAACATGCCGGGGGTGATCTTGTCGCAGTTGGAAATGCACACCAGCGCGTCGGCGCAATGCGCGTTGACCATGTATTCGACCGAGTCGGCGATGATCTCGCGGCTGGGCAGCGAATACAGCATGCCGTCGTGACCCATGGCGATGCCGTCGTCCACGGCGATGGTGTCGAACTCCTTGGCCACGCCGCCGACGCGTTCGATCTCGCGCGCGACCAGCTGGCCGAGATCCTTCAGATGCACGTGCCCGGGCACGAACTGCGTAAACGAGTTGGCGATGGCGATGATGGGCTTGTGGAAGTCCCCATCCTTCATGCCGGTGGCGCGCCACAGTGCGCGGGCGCCGGCCATGTTGCGGCCGTGGGTGGAGGTCTTGGAGCGGTACTCGGGCATGGCGAATTCGACGGCTGATTGGCGAGCGGTGGCTGGCAATTAGACCGCGTCGTGACTGTTGCTGCTGCAACGGTCGCGGCGCGCTCCGGTGATCCGGCACGGTAGCACGCGGGCCAGGGCACGCCGTGGCGGTGGGCGAGGGCGCGGGCCGCGCGCATCGCACAGGCGGCGCCGGAGCGTTCGCCGGCACGGCGCGGGAACATGCGCCTCCCGCTGGTCGGCGTGGCATGTAATGCGATGTAAACGTATGCGTGCCGGCATGCAGTGCCAGGAGTGCGAACCGGAGCGCAGATTGCGCCGTTGCCACACCGGCACCATCGCCGTCAGACCGGTGCGGCAGAGGGGAGCACCACCGCCAAGGATCTCCACCAACGGCACCGCAGGAGGCGCCCATGTCCGACCATCCACACCCACGCCGCACGGCGGCGGCAGCCCCGCATCCCATCGACCAGACGCCGGCAGCAACCGCCGGGATCACCCGCCGTCGCGTGCTGCAGGGCGCAGCCGGCGCGGTGGCACTGGCCGGCCTCGGGTGGGGCGGCCGCGCGGCTGCGCAGAGCGCCACCCTGCCGTTTGCGGGCCTGAACCTGTCGGGCCTGGCCTCCAACAGCTATGTGGAGAATGCGGAGATCGGCACGCACTATCGCGCCATTACCGCACAGCACGTGGCCGCCGCCGGCGCCTGCCCGCTGTTCCGGCTGCCGACCACCGCCGCGCGCTTCACGCGGGGGCAGGGCCTGGCCTTGAACGAGACCTACTGCAGCCAGGTCCAGGATGCGCTGGACCACATCGCCGCCCGTGGAAAGCGCGCCATCGTGGAGCTGCACGACTACATGCGCCTGCCGCAGCGGGTGGCCGTCAAGTCGGGCTATCGACGCGACGCCAGCGGCACGCTTGTGGATGCGCGCGGCAACCGCATCGACGACCCGGCGGCCGCCGCGGTCTGGGCCGACACCTATCCGCTGCGTAACTTCGGCTACCAGGGCTATTTCGATCGCCGCGACGGGCTGCTCAAGCTGTACGAATACCGCGTGATCGGCACGCCGGGGTGCACGCTCTACAACGCATCCGGCCTGCCCGACCTGTGGGCACGCATCGTCAACCGGTTCCGGCAGCACCCGGCGGTGTTCGGCTGGGGCGTGATGAACGAGCCCTATCAGGGCGACGAGCGCGCCGCCGACGGCAGCGTGCTGTCGATGGCAACGCACTGGCAGAACACTGCCACTGCGTGCTGCAAGACCATCATCGATCGCGACCGCGACCACTTCGTGTTCGTCTGCGGCAACGGCTATGCCAGTGCCCGGCTCTGGCAGAAGGATTCGATGGGCCTGTTCGACATCCCCGATCCCTACAACCGCATCGTCTACGAAGCGCACAACTATCTGGACAGCAACGGGGCTGGCGGCGGCAACTGGATCGGACCGGGCGGGCGCAACGAAGTGATCCAGCCCGATACCGGCATCATGATGGTGACGCCCTTCATCGACGCCCTGCGGGATGCCGGCAAGCGCGGTTATCTCGGCGAGCACGGCTACCCGGCCGGCAACCGCAGCGCGGAGGTCGCCACCACGCGCATGCTGGCCCATCTGCAGGCGAACAATATCCCCAGCACGCAATGGTGCTTCGGCCCCGGTTGGCCGGATGATGACGTGCTCGGCATGAGCCGCGACGTGGGCGCGGACATCCAGGCCAAGAGCAATCTCGCTGCCGTGCAGGCCTTCTTCGACGTGCGCCTGTCCAGCTACATCCCGCCGCGCTAGCCACGCCGCCGCTGCCGGCAGGTGGCGGCGGTTTACACTGGCGGCATGCGCAAGAACCTCCCGTGCCGCGCCGGCTGCGCGGCCTGCTGCATCGCGCCGTCGATCAGTTCGGCCATCCCCGGCATGCCGCAAGGCAAGCCGGCGGGTGTGCCCTGCGTGCAGCTCGACAGCCAGGGCCGTTGTCGCCTGTTCGGGTTGCCGACGCGGCCGGCGGTGTGCGCCAGCCTGCGTCCGTCCGAGGACATGTGCGGCGCATCGCGCGCACAGGCGCTGGCCACGTTGACGGCACTGGAGCACGCCACGCGGCCGTGAGCCGCGGCACGCCTCAGCTGCCGGTGCCCTGCGCCTTGCGGGAGAAGACCCGCTTGATGCCCGTCCCCACGGCAAACACGCCCAACAGCACCAGCTTCCAGCCCTTGGCCAGCAACAGGCCCAGCTTGGCGAACAGCCCGGCCTTGGCCGCCAGGCCACCGCCGATCAGGCCGGCCAGCCCATAGCTGGCGATCTTGTCGGTGGACGGGTTGTGGTCGGCATAGCGCGCGCCCTGGTCGAATTCGGTCATCGGCAGCAATTGCTGCATGCCCTGGCGGACCTGTTCGAGCTGGTCCATGCCGGCGACGGCATTGAGGCTGAGGTAGCCGCTGCGGCCCAGCACGCGGATATCGTAGTTGAGCGTGTGCTGCTGGGCGCCATCGAAGCGCAGTTCCTTGGCCCAGTAGAGCTTCTTGCTGCCGGCGTCGTACCGCGGCGGCACCGCCCAGCCGAGCAAGTCGACGGTGCCGTAGCCCTGCTCGCGGCGCGCGGCGTTGTCTTCGGCGGTGCCCTTCTGCATGTCGGCCAGCAGTTCGCTGTAATCGATCTTGGCGGCATCCTCATCGGACACATACCCGTCGTCGGCATAGGTCACCACCACTGCCCAGCCACCCGGCGCATCCAGCGCGGGTGTGCGCGGCACGATCATGCCCAGCACGCTGTCGTCGGGCGGGTTGCCCCACAGCTGCTCGAGCACGCGGCGCGTGTCGGCCTTGTCCAGGTAGCGGAATGCCGGGTCCAGATCGAAGTGCGCCTTGGCTTGCGGCATGTCGATGTGGCCGTCGCGGTACTGCAGGGCAGACAGCACCTGCGCTTCGTCGACGGCGTCGGCTGGAATGGCCAGCAGCGACTGGCTTGCGATCAGCAGGCAGGCGGCCAGCAGGCTGCGCAGGGCAAAACGCGGATGCATCGGGTCGAATCCATTCGAGGGCAGCGTCCCCACGCCGCAGGGCGCCGATCTTGCCATGCCTGCGTAGGGCGGACAACGGTTCAGCCGGTACCGACGGTGCCCAGGTACTGGTCCTTGAGCCGCACATAATGCTGTGCGGAGTAATGCAGGCTCTCGATTTCCTTGTCGCTGAGCGTGCGGGCCAGCCGTGCGGGATTGCCCAGCCACAATTCGCCTTCGCCGACGATCTTGCCCGGGCCGACGACCGCCCCGGCGCCGACAAAGCCGTAGCGCTTGACGGTGGCGCCGTCGAGCACGCAGGCACCCATGCCGATCAGGCACAGGTCTTCGATGGTGCAGGCATGCAGGATGGTGCCGTGGCCGACCGTGACGTCGGCGCCGATCACTGTCGGGTAGCCGGCCTTGTTGAACGGGCTATGGTGGCTGACGTGGATGATGGTGCCGTCCTGCACGTTGGTGCGTGCGCCGATCTGCACATGATTGACGTCGCCGCGAATCACCGTGCCCGGCCACACCGACACGTCATCGCCCAGGCTCACCTTGCCGATGATGGTGCAGGCAGGATCGACATAGACGCGTGCGCCCAGTTGCGGGGTGTGTTCCAGGAACGAGCGAATCGGGGTCACGATGATCTCCGGCATGTCGGTGTGCCGCCCGGTGCGGGCACGGCCTGCATGATAGCGGGCGAGCGTCTGCATGCGGAAAGCGCTGGTGCGGCAGTGGATCGATCTGGCTGCGGACGTGCCTGATGCAGCGGCGCAGCGTGTTGGAACAGCTGGCGCCAGGGCGTGTGAGGCTGCGCCTGCACATTCGCTGCCGCTTCGAACGGATCGAGGTGTGTGTGGCGGTGAGCAATCATGCATATGTCGCGTCGTTCAACCTCGCTGCCAGCAGCGTTGCATCCATGCCTGCATCACGAGTGCGGCGTTGCGCTTTGCAATCCTGATCGGGCGAGCGTGAGGGTTGCCCGGTCTGATCGCACTCGAGGCACGCGCTGCAGCACTACATGCGAGGTCGATCGTTTCCGTGCAGGCAAGGCGCACACCGCAGATGCCGCTGCGCAGACAGCTCAACGAATGCGTGGAGAGGCAAGCGAAGCGCGCTGCCGGCTTGTTCGATAAGCGCACACCCGTGCAGGCCGCCGTCTTGAACGCCCTCTGCGATCGGCCTAGCGTGCGGTGACGTTGCAACACCCCGACTGTCGTTGCCGCGTTGCAGTGCCGCTGCGCTGTCGAAGGCCGTCGCAGCGTCCAGCGTGCTTGCGTCTTCGTCGTGGCGGCGCTGCGTGAGCGCATGGCCACGCGTGAGGTTGCCAATGCAGCTGCCCTCCCTAACCAGGATCACCCGATGACCCAGAGCGCCGCGACACCTGCACCCTTCGTACTGCAACGCATGACGCCGTTTCAGTGGAGGGCGGTGGCGGTGTGCGTGTTGCTGACCATGCTCGATGGCTTCGATGTGATGGCGATGGCCTTCACCGCCTCGCATGTGTCGGCGCAGTGGCAGTTGTCGGGCAAGCTGCTCGGGGCCTTGTTCAGTGCCGGCCTGGTCGGCATGGCGGTGGGGTCGTTGCTGTTGGCGCCGCTGGCCGACCGCATCGGGCGGCGCGCGACGATCCTGGCATGCCTGGCGATCTTGACCGTGGGCATGGGCGCCTCGGCGCTGGCCACCGGGGTGTGGCAACTCGGCGCGTTGCGTGCATTTACCGGGATCGGCATCGGCGGCATGCTGGCCTGCGTTGCGGTGATCGCTGCCGAATATTCCACCGCCCAGTGGCGCAGCACGGCACTGGCGCTGCAGGCCACCGGTTATCCGATCGGCGCGACGCTGGGCGGCGCGATCGCAGCAGTGCTGTTGCAGCACTGGTCCTGGCACGCAGTGTTCGTGCTCGGTGCGCTCGGGTCGCTGCTGTGCGTGCCCTTGGTGCTGGCGTTTTTGCCCGAGTCGTTGGAATTTCTGATCGCGCGTCGCCCGCCCGGTGCTGGCGTACGCTTCAACGCGGTGCTCGCGCGCATGGGCATGCCGCCGCAGGCGGTACTGCCGTCACCGCCGCCGCATGGCTCCGATCGGGCGCGGGGCTATGCGGCCCTGTTCGTGCCGGCATTGCGGCGGCAGTCGCTGTTGATCGCGCTGGCGTTCTTTCTGCTGATGTTTGCGTTCTATTTCGTGCTCAGCTGGACTCCGAAGCTGCTGGTCGTGGCCGGCCTGTCGGCAGAGCAGGGCGTGACCGGTGGCGTGTTGTTGAACCTGGGCGGCATCGCCGGCGGTGCGATCTTCAGCGCGTTGGCCGCGCGTGCGCGGCTGTCGTGGCTGACCGCCGGTGTGCTGGGGCTGTCGGCGCTGGCGCTGCTGGCCTTTGGCTGGTACAGCACGGTGCTGGGTTGGGCGTTCGTCATTGCGGTGCTGAGCGGCGCGGTGCTGTTTGCCGCCATCGCCGGGCTGTATGCGGTGGCGCCGGTGGTCTTCACGGCGGCGGTGCGTTCCACCGGCATGGGCTGGGCGATCGGGGTGGGCCGCTTCGGTGCGATCGCCTCGCCGTTGTGCGTGGGCGTGCTGGTGGATGCGGGCTGGTCGCCGGCGGCCCTGTATCTGGCCTGCAGCGTGCCGCTGCTGCTCGCGGCCATCGCCGTGCTGGGCATGCGCCTGCCGGCGCGCTGAACTGCTCAGCCAGCGGTTGCCGCACGGCGCGAGCGAGTTCTACCGGACCAAAGAAATCCTGCGCACTGCCGATAACCCGACAGACCCTCCATCGTCGTGGCGGGCTCTTCCGCGGACCATTTGCAGATCAGCGCCGGCATGCTCAGAACCATCGATTCAGACCAACTCCGCCCCGGCATGTATGTCTACAAGCTGCTGGGCGCGTGGGTGCACCACCCGTTCTGGAAGACCTCGTTCCTGGTCGATTCGGACGACGTGGAGAAGATCCATGGCAGCCGGATCGAGCAACTGGTGATCGACACCGCGCGTGGCCTGGACCTGGACACGGCGGCGCCGGACGCGCCCGATCCGCAGCCTGAGCCGGAGCAAGCGCCGCCGCCGGCACCGGACCCCCCCGAGCCGGCCACCACCACGCGCACCGCGCGGACCAATAGCGTCACCGCGCAGGTCGGCATCGAGTCCGAAGTGGTGCGCGCACGCAAGATCTTCGAAGACGGCCGCGACACGGTCGAGGCGATGTTCCGCGATGTGCGGCTTGGCCGCACCGTCGACACCGAGGCGGCGATGCCGCTGGTGGAAGCCATCAACGATTCGGTCCTGCGGCATCCGCAGGCCTTGATCAGCGTGGCAAGGCTCAAGACCGCCGACGACTACACCTATCTGCATTCGATGGCGGTGGCTGGCCTGATGAGCGGGCTGGCGCGCCAGCTCGGTCTGCCCGAAGGGCAGGTCGTCGAGGCGGCCATGGGCGGCCTGCTGCACGATATGGGCAAGGCGGTGACGCCGCTGGACATCCTCAACAAGCCCGGCAAGCTCACCGACGAAGAGATGGCGATCATGCGCCAGCACCCGCTGGACGGTCATCGCCTGCTGGTGGCCGGCGGCGTGCAGAACGCGGTGGTGCTGGAGATCGCGTTGCACCACCACGAGAAAATGGACGGCAGTGGCTACCCGAACCGCTTGGCGGGCGAGAACATCGCGCTGATGTCGCGGATGGGCGCGGTGTGCGATGTGTACGACGCCATCAGCTCGGACCGCCCCTACAAGCGCGGCTGGGATCCGGCCGAATCGCTCAAGCGCATGGCGTCGTGGCAGGGGCACTTCGACCCGGTGGTGTTCCAGGCCTTCGTGCGCCGGTTGGGGATTTATCCGGTCGGCTCGTTGGTGCGGCTGGAGTCGCAGAAACTCGCGGTGGTCATCGAGCAGACCCCCGATGCGCTGCTCAAGCCCAAGGTGCGCGTGTTCTATTCGGCCAAGCTGCGCAGCCATGTGCTGGTGCAGGACATCGACCTGTCGCGCCCGGACTGCCAGGACCGCATCGCGCAGATGGAAAGCCCCTCGGACTGGGGCTTCCGCGATCTCGAGAAGCTCTGGCTGCCGTAACCCGTAACCCGTAACCCGCTGGCCACAGGCCGCGCGCATGCACGCGGCCTACCTGGCGCGGAGATGCGCCGGGCAAGTGGGCTGGGTCCGCAGGCGTCGTCCGGCGATGGCGGCAGCCTTGCCGTCGTGATTGCCACCACCGCTGCCAGGCCCGGCATGCCGCGCGCACCTGTGCCCGGCTCGCCGATCACAGGCGGTTGCCGCCACTCTCGCCAGGCCTATCGGCCCGCCGAGTCAGCCTGGCGAGCGCGACCATGCTGCGCTGCAGCTTGGCAATGTAGTTATGATCAATAACTATTCCGGAACGCAATCACTTGCCGACCCCGGATCCCATGTCGCAGCCGTGCCTGGATGACCGTCGCTTCCCACACCTGCCTGCCGCCGCATGCGGCCGCCATGTGCTGGCGCTGGACTGGCATGAGCCTGTGGCGACCTGCCTGCACGGCGGTGCCACGCGCTCGGCGGCCACGCCCACATCGGCATGCCTGTGCGCGTCTACAATGCAGCTCACGCCGCGGATCGGCGTTGCGGGCGGTGAGCGTTGCGCGCACCGGTCCGCCTGTCGTCTTCGCTGCGAGAACCGTCATGTCCGTCACTGCCACTGCCGTACCGCTGCCGGATGCCGTCACCACGGTGGATCAGGCACGCCTGCTGCGGCTGCTGGGCTACCGCATCACCCGCACCGAGTTGCTGGTGCGGCGGATGTTTCAGGACTGCGTGGCTGCGTTCGACCTCAAGCCGGTCGACTTCTCGCTGCTGATGCTGGTGGACGGCAACCCGGGCATCAACCAGCGCCAGATCGGCGACGTGCTGCACGTGTCGGCGCCCAACCTGGCGATCGTGGTGGCACGCCTGGTCAAGCGCCGCCTGCTGCGGCAGGTGCGGGGACGCCAGGACCGACGCATGCAGCATCTGTCGCTGACCAGCGCCGGCGTGACCCTGCTGAGCGCTGCCGAGGCCGAAGTGCTGCGCATGGAACAGCAACTCAGCGTGGTGCTGGGCAGCAGCGAGGCGCCGTTGCTGCGCGCACTCGACCGGCTGGACCGTCTGGACACCGCGTAATCCGCCGCTGCCGTGCAGGCGCACGGCCAGCTTTCCTGTTGACCTGCGCACGCGCCGTTGCCGGCGTGTCGATCGCGCCTGCCTGACCGTTGTCCCGCCGCAGTTCCCGCTGTCCCTCCCAATGCTGGAGATGTTCGCAGTGAGCTATCGATCGGTCCTGTCTGGGTTGTCTTCCCGCGCGTCGGCGCAGCGCCGCGCAGCGCTTGGCATGCTGTCGCTGCTTGCTGCCGGCACGGCCGGCGCACAGAACCTGCCGCAGAGTACGACGCTGACCAACGGCATCAATACCGGCGGCACCAGCTATCTGGACGGTTTCACCCGCACCACGCCCGGCTGGGCGGTGGTCACCTATCTGCGTCAGAGCTCACTGGACGCGATCAAGGATTCGCGCGGCAACGACGTGCCGGTGTTCGACCACCCACGCATCGATTCGACCCTGCTGCTGACCCAGGTCGCCTATGTCACCCCGTACACGCTCTTCGGCGGCGCAGTGGGCATCAACACGCTGCTGCCGCTGATCAATCTGGATGCCTCGTTCGGGCGCAACAGCATTGCCAGCTTGCGCGACAACGGCGCCGGCGTGGGCGACCTGACCTTTGGCCCGTATCTGCAGATGCTGCCGGTGATCCGCAATGGCAGGCCGGTGTTTTCGCAGCGTTTCGAAATCGATGCGATCGCGCCGATCGGCAAGTTCGACCGCGATCGCGACCTCAATCAGGGCGCCGGCTACTGGTCGCTGGTGCCGCAATATGCGTTCACCGTGTTCCCGACCCCCAACTGGGAAGTCAGCGCACGCATCAACTACATCTACAACTTCCGCAGCGAGCGCCGGCCGAACCTGCCGCCGGGCTTCGAGTTCCGCAACGGCCAGGCCGGCGACGCGGGCTGGATCAACTTCGCCACCTCCTGGGAAGTGGTACCCGACATCCGGCTTGGCGTGAATGCCTATTACCTCACCCAGTTCCGCGACAACCGCACCAATGGGCAGCGCGTGGCCGAGACCCGCCAGAGCGTGTTCTATGCCGGCCCCGGTGGCGTGTGGCGGATGGATGCCAACAACATGCTGTTTGCCAATGTGTATCTGCCGGTGGAGGTCAAAAACGCCGCCTCCGGCAATAACGTCAACCTGCAGTACGTCCATGTGTTCTAGCGCCGGCTCTGCCGGCCTCTTCGGAGAGTGGCAATGAATTTGCAGAACAAGACGATCGTGGTCACTGGCGTGGCATCGGGCATCGGTGCCGAAGTCGCGCGTCTGGCCCGTTTCCATGGCGCCACGGTGATCGGCGTCGATCGCACGCCGGTGCAGATGTCGCTGCACGGGTTCCACCAGGCCGATCTCGGTGATCCGGCATCCATCGATGCGCTGGTGCAGGCCTTGCCGGCGCGTATCGATGCGCTGGCCAATGTGGCTGGCGTTCCCGGTACCGCGCCGCTGGAGGTGGTGGCACGCGTCAACTATCTGGGCCTGCGCCATTTGAGTCAGGCGCTGCTGCCGCGCATGACGCCCGGTGGTTCCATCATCAATGTGGCTTCCATCCTGGGCGCCGAGTGGCCGCAGCGCCTGGAACTGCACAAACAACTGGCCGCCACCGACAGCTTTGCGTCTGGCGATGCATGGCTGCAGGCGCATCCGGTGGCACACGACACCTGCTACCAGTACTTCAAGGAAGCGCTGATCGTCTGGACGCTGCTGCAGTCGCGGCCCTGGTTCGCCGAGCACGGTGTGCGCGTCAACAACGTCTCGCCGGGGCCGGTGTTTACGCCGATTCTTGGCGATTTCGTCACCATGCTCGGCGAGGAGCGCGTCAAGGAAGATGCCAAGCGCATGACGCGGCCGGCGTATGCCGACGAGGTGGCGGAGGCCATCGTGTTTCTCGCCTCCGATGCGGCGCGCTGGATCAACGGCATCACCCTGCCGGTCGATGGCGGGCTGGCGTCCACCACTCTGTAACACCACCCCCTCAGCAGGAGGCTAGACCATGAACGCTCTCCCCAATACCGCCATTGCCGCAAGCGCCGCTCCGGCCTGGCATGGCTGCATCTTCAATGGCGACTGGGTGCCCGGCAACGGCGGCACCGCGCAGATCATCGAACCGGCCACCGGCACGCTGCTGCACGAAGTCGGCAAGGCCGACCTGGCCGATGTCGCCGCTGCCGTGGCGCTGGCGAAAAAAGCGCAGCGTGCCTGGGCAGCCACTGCGCCACGCGAGCGCGCTGCGGTGTTTCACCGTGCCGCGCAGCTGATGGAAGCGCGCAGTGCCGAAGCGGCGCTGCTGATCGCGCGCGAAACCGGCGGCATCCTGCCCAAGGCCCAGCGCGAAGTGAACGAGTCGGTGGTGATCTACCAGCAGTCTGCGGCGCTGCCGCTGCAGGCGGTCGGCCAGGTGCTGCCGACGGGCGCCGGTCAGCTCAGCCTGGCGCGGCATCTGCCGCTGGGCGTGATCGCAGTGATTTCCCCGTTCAATTTCCCGCTGATCCTGTCGCTGCGCTCGGTCGCCCCGGCGCTGGCGATGGGCAATGCAGTGGTGCTCAAGCCCGACCCGCGCACGCCGTATACCGGTGGCGTGGTCATCGCCCAGGTGCTGGAAGAAGCGGGCCTGCCGAAGGGACTGCTGCATGTACTGCATGGCGATGCCGCCATCGGGCAGGCGCTGGTCGAATCGCCGGATATCCCGATGATTGCCTTCACCGGCTCCACCGCGGCCGGGCGGCGCATCGGCGAGATCGCTGGCCGGCATTTGAAGAAGGTGTCGCTGGAGTTGGGTGGCAACAACGCAGTGATCGTGCTCGACGACGCCGATCTGGACAAGGCCGCCGCTGCAGTGGCATTCGGCGCCTACATGCATCAGGGACAGATCTGCATGGCCACCGGCCGCGTGCTGGTTCAGCGCGGGATCGCCGATGCATTCACGCAGCGGCTGGCCGAAAAAGCCAGGCATCTGCCGGTTGGCGATCCGGTCAGCGGCACCGTGGCACTGGGGCCGATCATCGACCAGCGCCAGCTGCAGCGGGTGATCGATATCGTGGACGACAGCATCGCCGCCGGTGCGGTGGTGGAGGCCGGCGCCAGCAACGAAGGCCTGTTCTATGCACCGACGGTGCTGTCCAACGTGCGTCCGGGCATGCGTGCATTCGACGAAGAAGTCTTTGGTCCGGTGATCAACATCACCGTGTTCGATACCGACGACGAAGCCGCAGAACTTGCCAACCATGGCGAGTACGGTCTGGCTGCGGGCATCCTGTCGGCGTCGGTGTCGCGCGCGATGCGCCTGGGCGACAAGCTGCACACCGGCCTGTTGCACATCAACGATCAGACCGTGGCCGATGAAGTCATCAATCCCTTCGGCGGGACCGGCGCGTCGGGCAACGGCACCAGTGTCGGCGGACCGGCCGATTGGGAGCAGTACACCCACTGGCAATGGCTGACGATCAAGAACGAAGTGCCGCAGTACCCGTTCTGACCGGCGCGGCGCAACCGACCGGGCAGCGGGGCTGCAGGCGAGCCGTGGATCAGCCGCTTTGGGGCTGATCTATCTGCGTTGTCCAAGCGCACCGCTCTTAACCTTGCCCACCGACCATCTCAACTGGGCCTTGCCCGCCCGCCGTCGCGGGACCTTACGCGGCATGGATGCCGCGTACAGGGATGTACTTGCGGCGTGTCCTGCGAGGGTGGGCGGGCAAGGGCCGTGCAACAAAGCTGCAGATCAACCGCTCTACGATTGAGCTATCGCAAGGGCTCGGCAGCCAAGCTCCAGACCAGCCGCTCTTACTCGCCAGCGCGGAATTGCGTCGGCGAGCAGCCGGCATGGCGTGCGAAGTAGCGGCTGAAGTATGCAGCGTCGAAAAATCCAAGGCTGGCGGCGATCTGCTGCACGCTCAGACTGGTGTAGCGCAGGCTGCGGCGTGCTTCGAGCATGATCCGGCGCTGCAGTAACTGCAGTGCCGAGGCGCCGGCCAGTCGCTGGCACAACGCGTTGAGATGGCCCGGAGTCAGACCCAGCTGCTCGGCATAGCGGGAGATCGGCCAGTGCGCGCGATAGTGCTGGTCAATCAGGGCCCGATAGCCACGCAGATGGCGCAATGCCGGGTCGGCGTACGGGCTCACCGCAGCCGCATCCTGCGCGTGCTCCAGCGCCGTGCGGGCGGTCCAGATCAACAGCTGTGCTGCGGCGGCGTGCAATGCGGCCTCATGGCCGATGCGTCGGTATGCGTGATCGTCGGCAATGCTGGCGAACAGCACGTCGAGCAATCCGCGTGCATGGTGTGCATGCAGGACCTGCGGGACGGTCAGTGCGCCCTGCAGTACTGGCGCGGCACTCAAGGCACTGCGTACCAAGGGCATGCACACGGTGATGATGTGGCCGCGCACCTGTGGATCGAATTTGAAGCCATGCACGCATAGCGGTGGCAGCCAGATCACGCTTGCGCCACGCACGCGCTGGCTGCGTCCATCCAGCTGCAGTGTCGCCGGTCCGCGTTGCACGTACAGCAGTTGCGCCAGGTCTTCGTGCCGGTGCGGGGCGATGCGCCAGTCATGCAGCCGGCTGCGTGCGGCAATCGACTCCCAGTGCAACAGCTCGGGCGTGTCGGCATGCTGCTCGCCATACAGGCCGAAGGCTGGAACCGCATTAGCTGCAGTGGCGTGCGCACGTGTGGGCATCGTCGAAAAGTCCAAGCACTGCACGCAATCATCCCTTCAAAGCATGTGCTTGGCTACCCACACTGGCCTGCATCCGTCGGCTGAGGCAGGAGCATTGCATGCGAACCCAGATCGCGATCATCGGCGCCGGCCCCTCCGGCCTGTTGCTGGGCGAGCTGTTGCTGCGGGCCGGTATCGATACCGTGGTGATCGAGCGGCAGACCCCGGAACATGTGCTGGGGCGTATCCGTGCCGGCGTGCTGGAACAGGGCAGCGTGGCGCTGCTGCAGCGGGCAGGCGTTGGCGCACGCGTGCAACGCGAAGGCTTGCCGCATCACGGCTTCGAACTGTCGCTGGATGGCCGGCGGGAGCGTATCGATCTGCTGCGCGGCTGCGGACGCAGCGTGACCGTCTACGGCCAGACCGAGGTCACTGCCGATCTGATGCAAGCCCGTGCGCGCAGCGCTGCGCCGACGTATTACAGCGCGCAGGACGTGACACTGTGCGGAGTGGACAGCGACGCGCCTGCGGTGGAATTCACCCACGATGGCCAGCGCCTGCGTATCGACTGCGACTATATCGTCGGCTGCGACGGCTTCCATGGCATCAGCCGCGCCAGCATCCCGCCGGAGCGACTGCGCCTGTTCGAGCGGATGTACCCGTTCGGGTGGCTTGGTGTGCTTGCCGACACCCCGCCGGTCCACGATGAGTTGATCTACGCGCAGCACCCACGCGGCTTTGCCTTGTGTTCGATGCGCTCGCCGACGCGCTCGCGCTATTACGTGCAGGTACCGGCCGATGCGCGGGTAGAGGCATGGAGCGATCAGGCGTTCTGGGATGAGTTGCGTGCGCGCCTGCCAGCCAGCTTGTCTGCGCAGCTGGTCACCGCGCCATCGATCGAGAAGAGCATTGCGCCGTTGCGTAGCTTCGTCGCCGAACCCATGCAGTACGGACGCCTGTTCCTGGCCGGCGATGCGGCGCATATCGTACCGCCCACCGGCGCCAAGGGCCTGAATCTGGCGCTGGCCGATGTCGGTTTGCTGGCGCAATTGTTCGAGCGCTGGAACGCGCGTGGCGATACCGCGGTGCTGCAACAGTATTCGGCGCTGGCATTGCAGCGGGTGTGGAAGGCCGAACGGTTTTCATGGTGGATGACCACCTTGCTGCATACCTTCGACGACCAGGACGCGTTCTCCGCACGCATTCATGCCGCAGAACTGGATTATCTGCTGGACAGCGAGGCCGGGCGGGCCACCCTGGCCGAAAACTATGCGGGCTTGCCGTTGGTGGAGCTGCCGGATTGAGCGTAGCGGTGGCCGCCGTCGAGATGCCTCGTGCGTGCGCGAGAGAAAACCGACTGCGATGGTTATCTTCTGATTACCACCAATACCGCAGGTGCCCTGGTGCACTCCAGGGCGGCTAGCGGGCGAGCGGACGCGGCCGTTAGGCTGGCGGCGACGCGTGGAAAACCCTGTATGCCAAGGCGCGTCGTCCCCCAATCAACGGTGCAGCGTGCTGGTATCCCTGCCAATGCAGTGCCCGTCTCCACATAAGGAGTCTTCCATGAATAAGCTGTTCTCCCGCGCCTTGCTGCTGGTCATGCTGGTGGCGCCGGTGGCTGCGTTCGCGCAGACCGCAGTGACGGAAAATCCCAACCACCAGAAGATGCTGCTCGGCTCCACCTGGTATGAAACCGCCAACAAGCGGCTGGTCTACGATTTCTGGCGCACCGTGTTCGAAGCCGGCCAGGTGCAGTATGCGCCGATGTACATGGACAAGAACTACATCCAGCACAACCCGAATGTGGCCAATGGCCGCGATGCCTTCATCGCCTTCCTGACCGCCTTCGTGAAGCCGACGCCGGTGCAGCCGCGCGTGCAGCTGCCGCTGGTGGCCATCACTGCCGACGGCGATCTGGTCACGCTGGTGTCGGTGCGCACCTTGCCCAATCCGAACAAACCGGGCACCACCTACACGACCACCTGGTTCGACATGTTCCGCATTGAAAAAGGCCTGATCAAGGAGCATTGGGATCCGGACACCATTGCCGGCCGCGCCAATAGCGGCGGCCAGTAATCGCTGCTGCATTGCAGGGCTGCAGCGTGCAGCCCTGCAATGCGTGATCCATGCAGGTCGTCAGCAACCATGCAAGTGGTTGGCGGAAACGACAACGCCCGTCTGATGGCGGGCGTTGTCTTTTTGAGCGCAGCGGTCAGCTGATGCGGAAGCCCATCGTCGCTTCCACCGCCTGCTGCCAGCCGGCATAGAGTTGTTCGCGCTTGTCGTCGGGCATGGTCGGCTCGAAGCGGCGATCCACCGCCCACTGCTTGGCGATCTCTTCGCGGCTGCTCCAGAATCCGGTCGCCAGACCGGCCAGATAGGCGGCGCCAAGCGCGGTGGTTTCGGCCACTTCCGGGCGCAGCACCGGCACGTTGAGCATGTCGCTCTGGAACTGCGCCATGAAGTCGTTGGCGATGGCGCCACCGTCGGCGCGCAGTTCCTTCAGCTCGATGCCCGAATCGGCCTGCATCGCAGTCAACACGTCGCGGGTCTGGTAGGCCATCGATTCCACCGCCGCACGCACGAAATGTTCCTTGGTGGTGCCGCGGGTCAACCCGAACACCGCGCCGCGGATATCGCTGCGCCAATACGGTGCGCCCAGGCCGACGAAGGCCGGCACCAGATAGACCCCGTCGTTGTCGCCGGCGCGTTCGGCATAGGCCTGCGAGTCGCTGGCCTTGCCGAGCATGCGCAGGCCGTCGCGCAGCCACTGCACCACCGAGCCGGCGACGAAGATCGAACCTTCCAGCGCGTATTCGACCTTGCCGTCGATGCCCCAGGCGATCGTGGTCAACAGACCGGCCTTGGACGCAACCGCCTTGTCGCCGGTATTCATCAACGCAAAGCAGCCGGTGCCATAGGTGTTCTTGGCCATGCCCGGCTCGAAGCAGGCCTGCCCGAACAGCGCCGCCTGCTGGTCGCCGGCGATCCCGGCGATCGGCACCTGCTCGCCGTAGAAATACTGGGTCTGGGTCATGCCGTAGATTTCGCTGGACGAGCGCACCTCCGGCAGCATCTCCTTCGGCACGTCGAGCATGGCCAGCAGCTCGGCGTCCCACTCCAGCGTGTGGATGTTGTACATCAGCGTGCGCGAGGCATTGGTGTAGTCGGTGACATGCACCTTGCCGCCAGTGAGATTCCAGATCAGCCAGCTGTCGATGGTGCCGAAGGCCAGCTCGCCGTTACGCGCGCGCTCGCGGGCGCCGTCGACGTGGTCGAGAATCCATTTGACCTTGGTGCCGGAAAAATACGCATCGATCAGCAGGCCGGTCTTGTCGCGCACCATCTGTTCGTGCCCGGCCTCCTTGAGCTGCGTGCAGATGTCCTTGGTCTGCCGCGATTGCCAGACGATGGCGTTGTAGATCGGCTGGCCGGTGGCCTTGTCCCACACCACCGCGGTCTCGCGCTGGTTGGTGATGCCGATACCGGCGATCGAGCGCGCATCGATCTGCGCGTTGTTGAGCAGCTCGGTGATCGTGGTGTAGACGCTGGTCATGATCTCGCGCGGGTTGTGTTCCACCCAGCCCGGCTGCGGAAAGATCTGGCCGAACTCGCGCTGCGCCACGCCGGCCACCTTGCCGTTGCGATCGAACAACATCGCCCGTGAACTGGTGGTGCCTTGATCGATCGCAAGGACGTATTGCTTTTCCATCGGAGATTCCTCGAACAATGCCGGCGCTGGCGCACGGCGAGAAAAGGGGGCAGTGCACGCCGCTGCGCGAAAGGCCGATAAAACCCAACCTGTCCGGCGGCGGCGCTGTGCTGTCAGTCGTGCAGCAGGGCGATCAGCGCGGATCGAGCGGTTTGCCGGCCTGCAGATGGCGCACGCGTGCCGGCAGGAACGGCAGGATCAGCCACTGGTAGGCGAGCGCACCGATCGGGCCGCCGATCAACGGGCCGACAATGGGGATCCACCAGTAGTTGTCCTTGGCCGGCAACGCAGCCTCGCCCCAACCGGCGAGGTAGGCGAACAGGCGCGGGCCGAAATCGCGCGCCGGATTCATCGCCCAGGCTTCCAGATAGCCCATCGACGCGCCCAGCGTCGCCACCAGCAGGCCGATCATCAGCGCGCCAGAGTTGGCGGTCGGCGCGGCTTCGTTGAATTGTTCGGTGATGGCGAAGATGCCGAAGATCAGGAACGCGGTGATGATGATCTGGTCGACCAGCGCATGCATCGGCGTGACCGCAAGGCCGGGTGCGGTGAAGAACACCCCGGCGGCGCCACCGGCTTCGCGGGTGAGTTGCTGCACCTGGTTGTAGTGGTCGATGACCGGGCCGTACAACTGGTAGACGATGGCCGCGCCCAGAAACGCACCGATCACCTGCGCGCCCCAGTACGGCAGCACCTTCTTCCAGGAGAACCCGCGGAACAGCGCCAGCGCCAGCGTCACCGCCGGGTTGGCATGCGTGCCGGACACCGAGCCGGTGACATAGATCGCCAGCGTTACCGCCAGGCCCCAGGCGATGCACACGCCCCAGTAGGCGTTCTGGTACGGGCTGGGGTCGTAGAGGACGTACATCGCCGCGACCGAATCGCCGAGCGCGATGATGATGAACATCGCCACCGCTTCGGAAATCAACTCACCCACGAGTTGGCGGCTCATGCGCGCGTCCTCGTGCCGATGGCGATGATGCAGGCAGGGTGGTGCGATGCGCGCATTGGCGCGCAGGGGTCTTCGGTGATGCTCATCAGGGTGCCCTCCACGTGACTCAGGATGATGCCGGCGAATGCGCCAGGATACGTTGCCGCGCGACCCGTCCTCGCCGGCAACGTGGTTCGATCAGGCCGGCGCGCCGTCCGCCTGCCGGACCGAGTGTGTCTGCAGATACGCCTCCAGGCGTGCGCGCCCGGCCGCGTCGATGCGCAGGCCGAGTTTGCTGCGGCGCCACAGGATGTCGTCGGCAGTGACGGCCCACTCGTGGGCACGCAGGTAATCCACCTCGGCCTGGTACAGATCGGCGCCGAAGTGCGTGCCCAGGGCGGCGATGTCCTGCGCCTGGCCCAGCAGCTGCTCCGCACAGGTGCCGTAGTTGCGCACCAGCCGCTGCGCGGTCGGCGCCGGCAGCCATGGGTATGCGTTGCGCACGCGCTCGAGCAGGCTGGCGATATCGCGTTGTTCGCCGCCGGGCAATGCATCGCCGCGCGCGGTCCATGCCGGCTTGCGGGCACCCAGCGCCTGGGTGAGGCGGTCGACCGCTTCTTCGGCCAGCTTGCGATAGGTGGTGAGCTTGCCGCCGAACACGTTGAGCAACGGTGCGCCGTCGGTAAGCACTTCCAGCTGGTAATCGCGGGTGACTTCGGCGGCGTTGTCCTCGGCATCGTCCAGCAGCGGACGCACGCCGCTATAGCTCCACACCACATCGCTGGGGGCGATCTGCTGCTGGAAATACAGGTTCACCGCATCGCACAGGTACTGCACTTCGGCCGCATCGATGCTGGGCGCAGCGGGGTCGGCCTGGTAATCCACGTCGGTGGTGCCGATCAGGGTGAAGTCGTGCTCGTACGGGATGGCGAATACGATGCGCCGATCCGGTTGCTGGAAGATGTAGGCGTGGTCGTGGTCGAACAACTTGGGCACCACGATGTGGCTGCCCTTGACCAGGCGCAGTGCGTGCTTGTGCGGCACTGCGGCGACCTTGTCCAGGAACGACACCGCCCACGGCCCGGCCGCATTGGCCAGCGCACGCGCCTGCACGGTGCGGCGGCGGCCGTCCCGGTCTTCCAGCTCGGCATACCAGAAGCCTGCATCGCGCCAGGCACCGACGCAGCGTGTGCGGGTGCGGATCTGTGCGCCACGCCTGGCGGCGTCCATCGCATTGAGCACCACCAGCCGCGCATCCTGCACCCAGGCATCGGAGTACACGAAGCCGGTGCGCAGCGATTCCTGCAGCGGCTGGCCAATCGGGTGCGTGCGCAGCGATAGCCGGCGCGAGCGCGGCAGGCTGCGCTTGCTGCCACCGAGATGGTCGTACAGGAACAGGCCGGCGCGGATCATCCAGGCCGGGCGCAGATGCGGTTGATGCGGCAGCAGGAAGCGCAGCGGCCAGATGATGTGCGGAGCCAGCCGCAGCAACACCTCGCGCTCGGCCAGCGCCTTGCCGACCAGCGCGAACTCGTACTGCTCCAGGTAGCGCAGGCCACCGTGAATGAGCTTGGTGCTGGCGCTGCTCGTATGCGCAGCCAGATCGTCCTGTTCGCACAGGCACACCGACAGGCCACGCCCGGCCGCATCGCGGGCGATGCCGACCCCGTTGATGCCGCCGCCTATCACCAGAAGATCGTATGTCTCGCCCATCGGTGTCTCCGTCCGGGCGCGCCAGTAGCGAACCCAAGTTGTCATGTTCGAACATATTCGAACATCAAACCTTCTCGGGACGTGAAGAACCGTGAGGCCTGGGAGCTACGCGAATAAAGAGTAAATTGGCCTATCGAAGCCGCAATTTCGATAGCCAGAGCGGATCATTAGGGCGATCAGATCGGCACGCCGCACCGCAAACGCACAAAAACGAACAATTGGCTCAGCCGGCGTCGCCAGGCTCGGCCAGATGCACGCGGGTGGCGGCCTCGGCCAGCACGGCGGCCAGTTCCTGCGGCGGCGGTCGGTCGGTGAACCAGTCGTGCACCTGGGCGATCGTGCCCAGTCGCACCATGGCGTTGCGGCCGAACTTGCTGTGGTCGGCGGCCAGCAGCACCTGCCGCGAGTGCTCGATGATGGCCTGGGCCACGCGCACTTCCTGGTAGTCGAAATCCAGCAGGGTGCCGTCCAGATCGATGCCGGAAATGCCGATCACCCCGAAGTCCACCTTGAACTGCCGGATCAGCTCTACCGTCGCCTCGCCGGTCACGCCCTGGTCGCGGCCGCGCACCACGCCACCGGCCACGATCACCTCGAAGCTGGGGTTGGCACTGAGCATCACCGCCACGTTGAGGTTGTTGGTGATCACGCGCAGGCCGCGGTGCTGCAGCAAGGCGCGCGCGACCTCTTCGTTGGTGGTGCCCAGGTTGATGAACAACGAGGCATCGTCGGGAATGAAGCGGGCGACCTGCGCGGCGATGTGCTGCTTCTCGCGCGCCTGCAGCGCCTTGCGCGCGGTGTAGGCCAGGTTTTCCACGCTCGAGGGCATGCTGACGCCACCGTGATAACGGCGCAGCACGCCGGCATCGCACAGCAGGGTCAGGTCGCGACGGATGGTCTGCGGCGTCACCTCGAAGCGCGTCGCCAGCCCTTCCACCTCGGCAAAGCCCTGCTGCCGCACCAATGCCACCAATTGTTCCTGGCGCGGGTTGAGTGCCGGCGCCGGGACCGTCCTGTAGTGAGTCGACTCCATGCGCAGATGATCGCGCATGCGCGTGAGGATGCAAACACGCGCTGCGCGAGCGCCGGCGTGTGGATGGCTGCGCTCAGCCCAGCTCGCCGCGGTAGCCGGTATCGATGCTGATGCTGCCGCCCACCGCGCGCGAGACGCAGGCGCACAGCTTGCGGTTCTCGCGGCGCTGTTCGTCGCTGAAGAACACATCGCGGTGATCGATATCGGCCGCGCTGTCCAGCACCTCGACCGCGCACAGCCCGCATTCGCCGCGCCGGCATTCGGCAATCAGCTCGACTCCGGCGTCGGCCAGCGCATCCAGCATCGATTCGTTCTCGGCCACCGGCACTTCCAGGCCGAGCCCGGGCAGCTTGACCACGAACGCCTGCGCCGGCACCCGCCCGCTGTTGCCGAAGGTTTCGAAGTGCAGCCGCGCGCGCGGACGTCCGGCGGCATGCCAGTGCTGGCGCACCGCCTCGAGCATGCCGAGCGGGCCGCACACGTACACCTCGGCATTGGGCGACAGCCGCGCCAGCTCGGCGGCAAGATCCGCCGGGCCGGCGCCGTCGTCGCATTGCAGCTGCAGGCGCTCGCCCAGCAGCGCTTCCAGTTCGTCGACATAGGCCATCGCACGGCGCGTGCGCCCGGCATACAGCAGGCGGAACGCGCGATGGCGGCGCGCCAGCCGCTGCGCCATGCCGATGATCGGGGTGATGCCGATCCCGCCGGCGATCAGCAGGATCTCCTCGCCGCCCTCGTCCAGCGCGAAGTTGTTGCTGGGCGGGGAGATTTCCACCACATCGCCGGGCTGCAGCGTCCACATGTGCCGCGAGCCGCCGCGGCTGTCGGGCATCTGCCGTACCGCGATCTGGTAGTAGCCATCGGCACGCGGCTCGCCCACCAGCGAGTACGAGCGCACGTCGGCGCGGCCATGCAGTTGCACGCGAAAATCCAGATGGCTGCCGACCTCGAAGCCGCGCGCCGCGGTGCCCGGATCGAGCACGATTTCGCGCACGCCCTCGCAGGCGTCGGCAATGCTGACCACGTGGGCGCGGTGCCACTGGGTGTCTTTACGCATGGGGAACTCCAGGCAGAGGGGTGGGCCGGCTGCTGCCGGCAGTGGCGGGATGGGCGCGGCCGATCAATGCGCCGCCGCGCACCTGGGTGATCGCCGCCGGGGTCTGCAGCACGTGGCGCAGATTGCGATGGGCCAGCCGTGCGTGTTCGCGCATCAGCGCTTCAGCGCGCGCGCTTTGACGGTCTTCGATGGCCGCCAGGACTTCGCGGTGCTGGTCCTGCGCCAGGGTCAGGATCAGCCGCGCCTCGGCGCTGGTGGTCTGCGCCATGACCAGGCTGTTGGGCGAGGCGAACGGCAGCTGCAGCACGCGGGTGAGCTCGCGGCCCAGCACATCGCTGCCGGCCATGGCCACCAGCAACGCGTGGAACTGCGCATTGGCCTGCACGTACGCGCTGAAGTCGATGGCGTGCAGCGGCGAGCCGACGATGCGGTCGAGCGTATCCAGCAACTGGCGTGCCTGGGCCAGCGCCGCGGCCGATGCCCCGCGCTCGGCCGCCATGCGTGCGGCCAGGCCTTCGAGCGTGCCGCGCAGTTCAATCGCATCGTGCACATCGCGTTCGCTGAAGGCCTGCACCGCATAGCCGCCGCCGGGCAGTGCGCTGGCCAGGCCTTCTTCGCACAGCCGCTGCAACGCGGCGCGCACGGGCGTGCGCGACATGCCCAGCCGCTGCACCACCGCCAGCTCGGACAGGCGCGTTCCGGCCGGCAGGGTGCCGTCGAGGATCAGTTCGCGTAGCGACAGCAGTGCGCGCGTGGTCTGCGCGGCACTGCTGCGAAACGGGGTGGCGGGTGACATGGAAACCTCCGATGCAGTGCTCAGCCCACCATGCGCAGCGACAGTTCCTGCGCGCGCTGCTCCTGGGCGATCAGCCGATCGATCACGCGGCGCGCCCACATCCCGCCGGCATCGACGTTGAGGTTGTAGAAGGTGTGATCCGGATGCGCGTCGATGGCGCGTTGCTGCGCTTCCAGCACCGCCTCGTCCTCGCCGAACACGCCGGTGACGCCCGCACGGGTCAGCGTGGTCAGCGATTGGTCGTGCAGCGCGTAGTTGCGCATGAACGCCCAGAAGTAGTGGCAGGTGGTGTCGGTTTCGGGCGTGATGGTATTGAGCACGTAGCCGTTGACACCCTGGCTGCGGTCGCCCTCCGGCGCACCGGTGCCGGCGATGGCCACGCCGACGTCGATGGCGATGGTGCCGGGCGCTTCGAAGCGGATGATCTGCCAGCGGTCGACCTTGCCGCGGTAATCCAGATGGCGCGCGATCTGGCTGGCCCAGAATGGCGGCGCGTCGATGTTGCGCATCCAGCGCGACACCACCACCGAGCGGTCGCCATGCATCACCTCGAACGGCGCTTCGGCGATCTCGTCCTGGCCGATGCTGGAGCCATGCACGAAGGTCTCGTGGGTCAGGTCCATCAGATTGTCCAGCACCAGCCGGTAGTCGCACTTGGCATAGATGGTGCGGCCATCGCCGGCCCAGGCCGGATCGTGCGCCCAGTGCAGGTCGGGAATCAGGCGGGTGTCGGCCTGCGCCGGGTCGCCGGGCCAGATCCACACATAGCGATGCTTTTCGGCCACCGGAAAACTGCGCACGCACGCGGAGGGATTGATGGTCTCCTGCGAGGGCATGTGCACGCAGCGGCCCTGGCTGTTGTAGACCAGCCCGTGGTAACCGCACACCACATCGTCGCCGCGCAGCTTGCCCATCGACAGCGGCACCAGGCGATGCCAACACGCATCTTCGAGCGCGATCACCGCCCCGGCAGTGGTGCGATAGACCACCACATCCAGGTTGCAGACCTTGCGCGGGGTCAGCGCGTGCTTGATCTCGTGGTCCCAGGCGACGGCGTACCACGCATTGAGGGGAAACAGCTGCTTGGACTGGGACATGACCGTGGCTCCTGGGGTTTGTATACAACCTGGGGTGCGGATCGGCAGCGGTGCGCCGGCTGGCGACCAGTTGACGCGCATGCCGGCGCTGGCGTCTGCTTGCAAGCGAAGTTATGTATACACCGGAGACAATGTTGGAGCGTCGGTCGCTCGCCGAAATTGTGCGATTATCGAATTGATGCACCGATAATCGCATTGACCGGGCCGTGCAGCTGCGCCTAACGTGACCACACGCTCGCTGTGCAGGACCGAAGCAATGGCCCAGATCGTCCCCCTTTCAGAAGCGGTGTCCCAGCTGATCGCCGATGGCGACTGCGTGGCGATGGAAGGCTTCACCCATCTGATTCCGCATGCGGCCGGCCACGAGGTGATCCGCCAGCGCAAGCGCGACCTGCACCTGGTACGCATGACCCCGGACCTGATCTACGACCAGCTGATCGGCGCCGGTTGTGCGTCGGCATTGCGGTTCTCGTGGGGCGGCAATCCGGGTGTCGGCTCGCTGCACCGGCTGCGCGATGCGGTCGAACATGCGTGGCCGCAGCCGCTGCAGATCCGCGAACACAGCCATGCCGACATGGCCAACGCGTATGTGGCCGGTGCCTCGGGCCTGCCGTTCGCGGTGCTGCGCGGCTATGTCGGCTCGGACCTGCCGCGCGTCAACGACAGCATCAAGTTCCTGCAATGCCCGTACACCGGCGAGACGCTGGCCACCACGCCGGCGGTCAAGCCCGATGTCACCGTGATCCATGCGCAGCAGGCCGACCGCCGCGGCAACGTGCTGTTGTGGGGCATCCTGGGTGTGCAGAAGGAAGCCGCGCTGGCGGCGCGCAAGGTGATCGTCACGGTGGAAGAGATCGTCGACACGCTGGATGCGCCGCCCAATGCCTGCATCCTGCCGCGCTGGGTGGTCGATGCGGTCTGCCACGTGCCCGGCGGTGCGGCACCGTCGTACGCGCACGGTTATTACGCCCGCGACAACCGCTTCTACCTGGCCTGGGATGCGATTGCGCGCGACCGTGCACGCTTCCAGGCCTGGATCCAGACGCACATTCTCGACACCGAGGACTTTGCCGCGTTCCAGCGCGTGTACGCGCAATCGCTGCTGCAGGTGGCCGCATGAGCGACTACAGCACCAACGAGATGATGACCGTGGCGGCGGCGCGGCGCCTGCCCGATGGCGCGGTGTGCTTCGTCGGCATCGGCCTGCCGTCCACCGCCGCCAACCTGGCGCGGCTGACGCATGCGCCGGATGTCACCCTGATCTACGAATCCGGCCCGATCGGCGCGCGCCCGGAAGTGCTGCCGTTGTCGATCGGCGACGGCGAGCTGGCCGAAACCGCCGACACCGTGGTCTCCACGCCGGAAATCTTCCGCTACTGGCTGCAGGGCGGGCGCGTGGACGTGGGCTTCCTGGGCGCGGCGCAGATCGATCGCCATGCCAACCTCAACACCACGGTGATCGGCCCATACGACGCGCCCAAGACACGGCTGCCCGGCGCGGGCGGCGCGCCGGAGATCGCGGCCAGCGCCAAACAGGTGTTCATCATCATTCGCCAATCCAGACGCAGCTTCGTGCCCGCGCTGGACTTCATCACCACGGTCGGGCATCTGGACGGTGGCGATGCGCGGCAGCGCGCCGGCCTGCCCGGCGCCGGCCCCACCGTGGTGGTCACCGACCTGTGCGTGATGGAGCCCGATCCGGTGACCCGCGAACTCACCGTCACCGCGCTGCACCCCGGCAGCACCCGCGAGCAGGTGAGCGCGGCCACCGGCTGGCCGATCCGCTTCGCCGCCGATCTGGCGCAGACCACCCCGCCCAGCGCTGCGGAACTGCAGGCGCTGCGCGCGCTGCAGGCACGCACCGACGCCGCGCATGGCAAGCAGGCAGCCGGAGCCGAGGCATGAGCGAGGTCTATCTGATCGATGGCATCCGCACGCCGATCGGCCGCTACGGCGGCGCGCTGGCCGGCGTGCGCGCCGACGACCTGGGCGCGATACCGATCGCCGCGTTGATGGCACGCAATCCGCAACTGGGGCCGGCACTGATCGACGATGTGTACCTGGGCTGCGCAAATCAGGCTGGCGAGGACAATCGCAATGTCGCGCGCATGAGTCTGTTGCTGGCGGGGCTGCCCAGCTCTGTGCCAGGCAGCACGCTCAATCGCCTGTGCGGCTCGGGGCTGGATGCGGTCGGCACGGTGGCGCGCGGCATCCGTGCCGGCGAGCTTGGCCTGGCGATCGCCGGCGGGGTCGAATCGATGACCCGCGCGCCGTGGGTCATGGGCAAGGCCGAGAGCGCGTTCGCGCGCACGCAACAGCTGGAAGACACCACCATGGGCTGGCGGTTCATCAATCCGCGCCTGAAGGGTGCCTATGGCGTGGAGCTGATGGGCGAGACCGCGGAGAACGTGGCACAGCGGCACGCCATCGCGCGCGAAGACCAGGATGCGTTCGCGCTGCGTAGCCAGCAACGCGCCGCCGCCGCACAGGCGGCCGGTTTCTTCGATGCAGAAATCACTCCGGTGCCGGTGGCCGCACGCAAAGGGGGCGAGGCGACCGCGGTCGATCGCGACGAGCATCCACGCCCGAACACCACCGCCGAGATGCTGGCCAAGCTCAAGCCGGTGTTCCGCCAGCCCGGCACGGTGACGGCCGGCAATGCGGCCGGTCTCAACGATGGCGCTGCCGCCCTGTTGCTGGCATCTGCGCAGGCCGTGCACGCGCATGGGCTGACCCCGCGTGCACGCGTGCTCGGCTTCGCCTCGGCGGGTGTGGAGCCGGCCTATATGGGCATCGGCCCGGTACCGGCCACGCAGCGCCTGCTGGCGCGCCTGGGCCTGCGCATCGAGCAGTTCGATGCAATCGAGTTCAATGAAGCCTTCGCCGCGCAAGTGCTGGCCTGCACGCGCGCGTTCGGCCTGGCCGACGATGCCGCGCACGTCAACGCCAATGGCGGCGCCATCGCGCTGGGTCATCCGCTGGGCATGAGCGGTACGCGGCTGGCGCTGACCTTGTTGCGGCAACTGGAGGCGGGCAATGGGCGGCTTGGGCTGGCCAGCATGTGCATCGGGGTCGGGCAGGGCGTGGCGCTGGCGATCGAGCGCGTGTAGTGCGCCGATTGCAACCGCCGCCGCCAAGACCGCACACCCACGTTTTGATCCTGCCGTAGCGCAACCGATGGAGATCCCGCATGCGCGACCCCAGCTCTGACACGTCGATCGATCCGCTGCTCGGCTATCGCCGGCCGCGGATCGGCACACAGCCGGCCTACCTGCATCTGCCCTACGCATCCACCGCATTGCGCGGCCCCACGCGTGCGCCGATCGATATCCCGGCCACGCTGTCGGAAGTCACCGGCCCGCAATTGAATCGGCTCACCCTGGGCGAGCATGCCGCCGACCTCACCGCCGGCTTTGCGGGCGAGCCATTGGGCGAGCGCATCATCGTGTCCGGTCGCGTGCTCGACGAAAATGGCAAGCCGGTGCGCAACAGCGTGGTCGAGGTGTGGCAATGCAATGCCGCCGGCCGCTATCAACATGCCGGCGACCGGCATGACGCACCGCTGGATCCCAACTTCCGCGGCACCGGCCAGGTGCTCACCGACGACCATGGCCGCTACGCCTTCAAGACCATCAAGCCGGGCGCGTATCCGTGGCGCAATCACTACAACGCCTGGCGGCCGGCGCATATCCATTTTTCGCTGCATGGCGATGGCATCGGGCAGCGGCTGATCACCCAGATGTACTTCCCCGGCGACCCCTTGCTGGCGCACGACCCGATCTACAACTGCGTGGACGATGCGCAGGCGCGCGAACGCATGGTGTCCAGCTTCGACTGGGAAAACGCGGTGAGCGAATACGCGCTGGCCTACCGCTTCGACATCGTGTTGCGCGGTCGCAAGCAAACGGTCTGGGAGTGAATCGATGAGCCTGCACACCACCCCGTCGCAAACCGTTGGCCCGTATTACCGGCTCGGGCTGGAGCCGCTGTATCGCGCGCAACTCGCGCCTGCGCAGGCCGTGGGTACACACGTGCAGGTCAGTGGTTGCGTGTTCGATGGCGCCGGCGTCCCGGTGGCCGACGCAGTGCTGGAGCTGTGGCAGGCCGATGCGGCCGGCATCTATGCGCATCCCGCCGATACGCGCTGCCAGGCGCACGATCCCGGCTTCGATGGCTGGGGCCGCGTGCCGACCGACGCGCAGGGGCGATTTTCCTTCAGCACCGTCAAGCCGGGCCAGGTCGCCGGGCCGGACGGCAAGCAGCAGGCAGCGCATCTGACCGTGCTGGTCTTCATGCGCGGGCTGTTGCGCGGCGTGTCGACGCGGCTGTACTTCGCCGACGATCCGCAGCTGGGCAGCGACCCCATCCTGGCCCTGGTGCCGGCCGAGCGCCGTAGCACGCTGCTGGCGCATTCGCGCGGTGGCAGCGATTACGTGTGGGACATCCATATGCAGGGCGATGCGGAAACGGTGTTCTTCAACTATTGATCGCGCGGTCGGTGCGCGGGGTGCCATGCATGGTTGTCTCCGTGCGAGCAGCACGCCTGCACCTGCGTGCAGGTGCGGTGCAGCTGTCGCCGCGCGCCGGGCAGGCAGGTGCCAGCGCGCGCTGCCCTCGGTGATCCATCGTGATCGCGTGGTAACCGCGCGCAATGCCGTGATCCCGCCGCGACACGCCTTGTCCAAACGTGCAGCACGCATGACCCGCACCGATCACCACGCGTGCACACCACCCGGCACCGCGCACGCCAGTTGGCACTCTTGCGCATCGGTGCCATGCTGCCGGCACGCCACCAGAGGCCATGCATGACTGCGACGTCTTCCCTGTTGGGATCCCTGTTTGGCGAGCCGGCCTGCGACGCGCTGTTCGACGACGCGGCGCGGGTGCAGGCAATGCTGCACTTCGAATCCGCGCTTGCCCGCGCGCAGGCGCAATGCGGCGTGATTCCCGCCGAGGCCGCGCAGGCCATTGCGGCCGCATGCGACGTGCAGCATTACGATCTGGCCGCGCTGGCCCAGGCCACCGCACTTGCCGGCAACCCCGCCATTCCATTGGTCAAGGCGCTGACCGCGCGCGTGGCCACCCACGATGCGCAGGCCGCGCGCTGGGTGCACTGGGGCGCCACCAGCCAGGACGTCATCGACACCGGCACGGTACTGCAGCTGCGCGCCGCGCTCGACCTGCTGCTGCCACGCCTGCAGGGCCTGTGCGCCGAGTTGGCTGCGCTGGCCGCGCGCGAACGCAACACCGGCCTGCCCGGACGTACCTTGTTGCAGCAGGCGGTGCCGGTCACGTTCGGGCTCAAGGTCGCCGCCTGGCTGGATGCGCTGCAGCGCGCGCACCAGCGCCTGCAGGCCCTGCAGCACGATGGCCTGGTGCTGCAGTTCGGGGGCGCTGCCGGCACGTTGGCGTCGTTGCAGGAGCACGGTCTGGATGTCGCCCAGGCGCTAGCAACCACGCTGGCGCTGCCGTTGCCCGCGATGCCGTGGCATACCGCACGCGATCGCCTCGTCGAGGTCGGCTGCGCGTTCGGCCTGCTGGCCGGCACGTTGGGCAAGATCGGCGGCGATGTGGTGCTGCTGATGCAGTCGGAAGTCGGCGAAGTGTTCGAGCCGGCCGCAGCCGGCAAGGGCGGCTCCTCGGCGATGCCGCACAAGCGCAATCCGGTCTCCAGCGTCGCCGCGGTTGCTGCTGCCACCCGCGTGCCCGGCCTGGTGGCGACCTTGTTCAGCGCGATGGCGCAGCCGCATGAGCGCGCCGCCGGCCAATGGCATGCCGAATGGGAGACCTTGCCGCAGATCGTGTGCCTGACCGCCGGCAGCCTGGCGCAGATGCAAGGCTGCCTGACCGACCTGCAACTGGACCGCGAGGCCATGCGCGCGCACCTGCACAGCCATGGCGGCGCGTTGTATGCCGAGGCAGCGGTGTTTGCGTTGGCACCACGGCTCGGCAAGCCGCAGGCGCATGCGCTGGTCGAACAGGCGGTGGCACGCGCCCAGGCGCAGCAGCGCCATCTGCGCGAGGTGCTCGGCGACGACGCGCAGGTGAGCGCGGTACTCACGCAGGCGCAACTGCAGGCGGTGTTCGATGTGGACAGCTGGCGCGGCATGTCCTCGGTCTGGATCGATCGCGTGCTGGCTGCTTCTTCATCCCGCTGACGGTGCTCCGATGGCTTATCTCCAGTTGCCCACGCATCGCCTGCACTACCGCCTCGACGGCACCGAGGGCCGCCCCTGGCTGACCTTCTGCAACTCGCTGGGCACCGACCTGCACATGTGGGATGTGCAGATCGCCGCGTTTGCGCCGCATTACCGCATCCTGCGCTACGACCGCCGCGGCCATGGCGATTCGGACACGCCGTCCGGCCCGTATCGGGTTGCCGACCTGGGCCAGGACGTGCTGGCGCTGTGGGATGCGTTGCAGATCGCGCAGAGCGACTTCTGCGGCCTGTCGATCGGCGGACTCACCGGGCAATGGCTGGGCCTGCATGCGCCGCAGCGCCTGCGCCGGCTGGTGGTGTGCGCCACCGCGCAGAAGATCGGCAGCAGCGAGAGCTGGAACGCGCGCATCGAGCAGGTGCGCAGCGAAGGCCTGCCGGGGCTGGTCGATGCCACCTTGCAGCGCTGGTTCACGCCACCGTTTGCCATCAGCCATGCGCAGCGCCTGGACATGATCGTGGCCGCCTTCGTCTCGACATCGCCGCAGGGCTATATCGCCTGCTGCCAGGCGGTGGCCGACGCCGATTTCCGCGGCGCGCTGGACACGCTGGAGCTGCCACTGCTCGCACTGGCCGGCGACGACGACCCGGTCTGTCCGCCGGCCGATCTGCGCGAGATCGCCTACGCCGCCCCGCACGGCCACTACGCACAGGTACCCGGCCGGCACATCTGCAACCTGGAGTCGCCGGCCGCGTTCAACCATAGCGTCCTGGGCTTTCTGCAGGCCGACCACGTGTGACCCTCCGCCCGGCCAGGCAGCTGCCGGACGCATGCAGCCGTCACCCCGATCCGGCACACACGACGCTCGGCATTCCCGCTCATGCGTTGCATCTGCGCCAGCTGACCACGGCCAGCTGCCTGTCGCCAGCGACATCAATCGCAACCAATGCCCCTGATATCCCAGCGCTTGCCCTGTGATCGCCGCCAGCACTCCGATTCCCAATTCCCGATTCCCACGCAGGAGAGATTTCCGATGCACGAAGACGAGCGTTACCAGGCGGGCTTGCGCGAGCGCCGCCGCGTCCTGGGCGATGCGCATGTCGAGCGCTCGCTGGCTGCACGCACCGAGTTCACCGACGAGTTCCAGACGCTGATCACCCGCTACGCCTGGGGGACCATCTGGACCCGCGATGGCCTGCCCGCGCACACCCGCTCGCTGCTGACCCTGGCGATGATGGTGGCGCTGGGCCACGACGAGGAGTTCAAGCTGCACGTGCGCGCCGCGCGCAACAACGGCGTCACGCCCGAGCAGATCAAGGAGGTCCTGCTGCAGGCCGCGGTCTATTGCGGCGTGCCTGCCGCCAACCATGCCTTCGCGCTGGCCAAGCCCATCCTCGAGGAGCAGGCCGGCGAAGAACAGCCGGTGCGCGAAGGCTGACGGCCACGGCGACGCGTGAGTGCAGCAGGCACGCTGCGTTGGCGCGGCATGCGGCGCAAATGCGACCGGTTCGGTTGGCTGTGTCCCTGGCCTGCACTCAGGGCACGCCGGGCAGGGTGGCGATCCAGCGCGCGCACTGCGTTGCACCCTGGCCGTCCCGTAGGCACATCGCCGCTGATGACATCGCCCATCTACGACGGGATGATGCACGTGCCGCAACGGACCACCGCTTCCGTTCGCACAGGACATTCCCATGAGGTTGCCGATGCTGCTGCGTACCGTTTGTCTGCTTTTGCTGCTGCTCACCGTATCCGGGCTGCAGGCACAACCGCATCCCGGGCCAGGAACCGAGCTGGCGCAGGTGCGCGCCGACGATGGCCAGACGCTGGCGGTGTGGTCGCGCGTCCCGGCGCAGCCGCGCGGCACGATCCTGCTGGTGCATGGGCGCACCTGGAGTGCGTTGCCCAATTTCGATCTGCAGGTTGCCGACGAGCCGCGCGATGCGCGCTCGGTGCTGGCGGCATTGGCGCAGGCCGGCTATGCCGCCTACGCGGTCGATCTGCGCGGCTACGGCGGCAGTGCGCGCGATCGCAGCGGCTGGAACACGCCCGCGCGCGCCGTGGCCGATGTCGATGCGGTGCTGAGCTGGGTTGCCCACCAGCACCCGCAGCTGCCGCCGCCGGCGCTGGTCGGTTATTCCAATGGTGCGCGGGTGGCGCTGCTGATCGCCCAGCAACATCCGCAGGCAGTGTCGGCGCTGGTGCTGTACGGCTTCCCGGACGATGTCGACGCAGCGCCCGACACCACCCCGGCGCCGGCACAGCCATTGCGTGCGCGTACCACGGCCGCGGCGGCCGGCGAGGATTTCATCACCGCCAACGCCGCACCGCCTAGCGTGCGTGCGGCCTATGTGGCGCAGGCGGTATCGGCCGACCCGGTGCGTACCGACTGGCGCGCGATGGAGCAGTTCGCCTTCCAGCCCGAGCAAGTGACCACGTTGCCGGTCTTGCTGCTGCGTGGCGTCGACGATCCCATCGCGACCCAGGCGGACAACGCGCACCTGTACGCACGCCTGCGCAGCGAAGACCGCAGCTGGGTCACGCTGCCGCACGCCGATCACGTGGCGCATGTCGAGGACACCCATGCCGCCTGGGTGGATGCGGTGGTGAGCTTCCTGCGCCGGCCGCGCTGAGCGCGCCCGCCACCCACTAACTCAACAATGCACCCAGCCGCTGCGCCGCCTGCTTCAACGGCTCCAGCAGCGTCTGCATCGTCTGCAGGCTCACGCGCCCGGCCTGGGCGCCGATGTTGAGCGCGGCGATCACCTCGCCGCGCAGGTTGCGCACCGGCACCGCGATCGAGCGCAGGCCGATTTCCAGTTCCTGGTCGGTCAGGCACATGCCTTCGCGGCGCGTGCGTGCCAGCACTTCCAGCAGTGCAGATGCCTGGGTCACGGTGCGGTCGGTGCGCGGGCGCAGCGTGGTGCGCTCCAGGTACGCCTGCAGAGTGTCGCCGGGCAGGGCGGCCAACAGGACGCGGCCCATCGAGGTGCAGTAGGCCGGCAGGCGTGTGCCCGGGCGCAGCCCGATCGACATGATGCGCACCGTCTCGGCACGCGCCACGTACAGCAGGTCGTCGCCGTCCAGCACGCCCAGCGAGCAGGATTCGTGCAACTGGTCGCGCAGCCCGTCCAGCACCGGCTGCGCCGCCGCGGTCATCGACGAAGACGCCGCATACGCACCGCCGATCCCCAGCACGCGCGGCAGCAGCACGTAGCCGCGGCCCTGCTCGCCGACATAGCCCAGCCTGGCCAGGGTATGCAGCACCCGCCGCACCGCGGCACGCGAGATGCCGGTTTCCAGGCTGATCTGCGACATCGTCACCTCGCGCGCGTGCTGGGCGAACACGCTCAGCACCACCAGCCCGCGGCCCAGCGAGGTCATGAAGTCCGGGTCGCCCTGGGCGGCGGCGATCTGCTGCATCAGCTCATGCGGCAGGCCGCGTTCGCTCCCGGCGGTGGCCACGGTGATGGTGGGTTTGCGGCGGCTGGAGGCGGGCTCGGGCATCGGATCGCAGCTTGGACGGGTCCGTGCATGGTAAGCGCTCACGCCGATACATGCCCCCGGTCGCAGCTTGCGCCTGGACATGTAAGCGCTTCACCCTGGTTGCCGCATAATCGTTGCTGGTTTGTTTCGGATCGGTCTCCTTAGTCCATGAAAACCCCCAAGGGCCTGCAACCGCTGATCGACGACGGCATCATCGACGAAGTGTTGCGACCACTGAAGAGCGGCAAGGAAGCATCCGTCTATGTGGTCAGTACGGGCGCCGACATCCTGTGCGCCAAGGTCTACAAGGACATGGCGCAACGCAGTTTCCAGGCGCGCGTGCAGTATCAGGAAGGCCGCAAGGTGCGTGGCAGCCGCCAGGCGCGCGCGATGGGCAAGGCCACCAAGTTCGGCCGGCGCGAAGCCGAGACCGCATGGAAGAACACCGAAGCCGAGGTGCTCTATCAACTGATGGACGCCAGCGTGCACGTGCCTAAGCCGCGCGGCTATTTCCACGGCGTGCTGCTGATGGACCTGGTCACCGACGAGGCCGGCCACAGCGCACCGCGGCTGGGCGAGGTGGACCTGGAGCCGGAGCAGGCGCGCAGCTTCCACACCAGCCTGATCGGCGATGTGGTCAAGATGCTGTCGCTGGGCCTGGTGCACGGCGACCTGTCCGAATACAACGTGCTGGTCTCGCCCGAGGGCCCGGTGCTGATCGATTTCCCGCAGGTGGTCAGTGCTGCCGGCAACAACGCCGCACGCGACATGCTGCTGCGCGATGTGCACAACCTGCGCGACTGCCTCGGCCGCTTCGCCCCGGAGTTGCTGGACACCCATTACGGCGAAGAGATGTGGGCGCTGTTCGAAAAGGGCGAGCTGCGCCCGGACAGCGTGCTGACCGGCCGCTTCAAGTTCGACACCCGCCGCGCCGACGTGCGTGCCATCCGCGCCTCGATCGAGGACGCACGCCAGGAAAACCTCATCCGTCAGCAGGGCCGCGAGGCCGCTGCCGAGGACGACGACTAGGCCGCTGTTGCGTTCGCGCGCGATGCGGCGTCACAGCAGCGACACAGTTGGCGCGCATGCCGGCATGCATCGCTCACGACTGTCATGCAGGTGCGTGCCGATGCAGGCGCGCAGCCACGATGCAGTGCAGCAAAAAACCAACAGATGCTGATGATGCGACTGTTCGCCAGGCATCGCCATGGCAGGCGCATGCATCGGCAGCACGGGGTTTTTGCGGTACTGCCGCGCATCTCCGGCACCGCCATTGAAATAATTGATGGCGTTGAATGGTGATTGATCATAAGTATCTGGCAGGCTCAGCCATCGTCTCCTGGAGAGTCCGCCATGTCGTTTGATCCCGATGTCGTGCGCCTGTTCGCCCAGCTTCAACACGCCGCTCAACCACCGATGGAAACCCTGCCGATCGAGGGCGCGCGCGCAATGATGCGTGCACTCGGCACGCAGCTGGGCTTTTCGCGTGTGGAGATGGCCGAGGTGCGCGACCTGCAGGCCGGCACCGCTGCCGGCCCGGTGCGTCTGCGTCTGTATCGCCCGTCCGGGCTGGCTGCCGGTCCGGCCCCGACCTGCCTGTTCGTGCACGGCGGCGGCGGTGTGGTGGGCGACCTCGACTCCCACGACGACGTCTGCCGGCAACTGGCGGCGCGCGCCGGCTGCCAGCTGCTGGCGGTCGACTATCGCCTGGCGCCGGAACATCCCGCGCCGGCCGGCGTGGAGGACGTGATTGCGACCCTGCACTGGCTGGTTGCCCAGCCCGATGCGGTCGGTGCCGACGTGCAGCGCCTGGCCGTGGCCGGCGACAGCATCGGCGGGGCCATGGCCGCAGTCGCGGCGCTGGCCGCGCGCGATGCTGGGATCGCGTTGCGCTGCCAGGTGCTGGTGTATCCGCTCACCGATGCGCGCGAGGACAACGGCCAATACCCGTCGCGATCACATAACGCCGGCCTGCCGCCGCTGACCACAGAGGCAGTGCGCTTCTTCAATCGTCATCTGTTGCCCGACCAGGCCATTGCACAGGACTGGCGCGTCTCGCCGATGCTGGTGCCGGAGGTGGCCGGCGTTGCGCCCGCACTGGTCATCGTGGGCGAGCGCGACATGCTCTACGACGAAGGCCGCAGCTATGCCGAACGCCTGCGCGCCGCCGGTGTGGAAGTCACCCTGCACAGCTTTCCCGGCATGATCCACGGCTTCATCAATATGGGCGGCGTCCTGCGCGCCGCCGGCGAAACGCTGGAGATGGCAGCGCTGCTGCTGCGCCAGCGCTTGCTGCCCGCCGTCGAGCGCAGGGCGGCATAAGGGCGTGCGGTAGGCGTGCCATGCGCGCGCTGCCGCAGCGCTGCGGCCATGCCCGCATGTGGATCACCGCGCGAGGGAAAGACGACGATGCAGGCTTGCAGGTACGCAAGTCTTGCGGGCTGCCAGCAGGCTCAGAAGTTGAAGCGGAACGTGGTCATCAGCACGTGGTTTTCGCGGTCCACGGTGCTGGTGTTGACGAACTGATTCAGATAGCCGACGTCGACATTGGCAACGTCGTTGAACTTCCAGTTGATGCCGACGAAGACACGGTTCTGGTCGAGACCGCGTCGGGCGCCCCACTCGGTGTGGTCGAGATTGACGAACAGTTCGTTGAAGGCCACCCACGACAGTTGCGCAGACAATGCGCTGGGCCGGACCGCCCTGATCATCTGGCGCACCCGATACCCCTCGTCGCTGAAACCTTCGCGGTGCCGCTGCTCCAGGCGGGTGCGACTGGTGATGGTGATATTGGCAATCGGATCGAACTGATATTGAAACTGCCCCCACCAGCGATTTTCGCGGTTGGAGGATTGCCCGGCCGGGTGGCTGATGATGGTGTCGTAACCCATCCAGACACTGGCCTTGGGAGTGAACCGGTAAAACACCGCAGGGCGCAGGATCAACTGGTCGAACTGTTCGCCCTCTTCGCGCCAGCGTGGATGCACATCCATGCTCCAGTACAGGTTTTCGACCGGCAGCTTGCCCTGGGCATACACGCTCAGCCAGTAACGCCCGTCTTCCTCGGTCTGCGCGGCCGCTTGCGAGGTGCCGCCCAGCATCAGCAGCAGGGCGGGGCAGGCGATCCGGTAGCTGGCCGTCAGCAGCGCGCGCAGTCTGTTCATCGTCAGGAAGTCGTCGGTGGTGCCGGAGCATACCAACTCGTTCGCGACCTCCATCGCGCTTTTCGGCACCGCCGCTGCGATACCGGCGTGTTGCTTCGCTTGCGGCGACATGCCGTCGCGCCATGACATCCGCTGACAAACATTCACGCGTGTGCCGCGTGTAAACGCATGCGTCCGAACAGGCAGCCGCCATGCAGCTGCCCACGCACCGGCGAGCGCTTACGCCACCTGGCTGCGGCGCGCCCGCTCCAGATGCACCAGCAGCAACGAGATCGCCGCCGGCGTCATGCCGGCAATGCGTTGCGCCTGGCCGATGCTTTGCGGGCGCACGCGCTCGAGTTTCTGCTGCACCTCGATCGACAGCCCGCGCACGCCGGCATAATCGAATCCATCCGGAATCGGCGTGGTTTCGTGGCGCTGCTGGCGTGCGATGTCGTCGCGCTGGCGGTCCAGGTAACCGGCGTATTTGACGCTGATCTCCACCTGCTCGGCCACCTGCGCATCGTCCACGCCCGGTCCCAGCGTCGGCACGCGCATCAGCGCGGCGTAATTGAGTTCGGGGCGCTTGATCAGGTCCAGCACGTTGGTTTCGCGGCTCACCGCCACGCCCAGGGTCTGGGCCACTTCGCGGCCCAGTGCATTACCCGGGGTCGCCCACAGCACCGACAGGCGCGCGCTTTCGCGCTGCACCGCCTCCTGCTTGGCGGAGAAGCGCGCCCAGCGCGCATCGTCGACCAAGCCCATCGCGCGGCCGACGCCGGTGAGGCGCGCATCGGCGTTGTCCTCGCGCAGCTGCAGGCGGTATTCGGCGCGGCTGGTGAACATGCGATACGGCTCGGTGGTGCCGTGGGTGATCAGATCGTCCACCAGCACGCCCAGGTAGGCCTCGTCGCGGCGCGGCGACCACGCCGGCAAGCCCTGCACATGGCGCGCGGCATTGAGCCCGGCCAGCAGGCCCTGTGCGGCGGCCTCCTCGTACCCGGTGGTGCCATTGATCTGCCCGGCGAAGAACAACCCGCCCACCGCCTTGGTTTCCAGCGAGGCCTTGAGCCCGCGCGGGTCGAAGAAGTCGTATTCGATCGCATAGCCGGGGCGGGTGATATGCGCCTGTGCAAACCCGTGGATCGAGCGCACCAATGCCAGCTGCACGTCGAACGGCAACGAGGTGGAGATGCCGTTGGGGTAGATCTCGGCCACTTCCAGGCCTTCGGGCTCGACGAAGATCTGGTGGCTGCTCTTCTCGGCAAAGCGCACCACCTTGTCTTCGATCGACGGGCAGTAACGCGGGCCGATGCCCTCGATCTGCCCGGAATACAGCGGCGAGCGATGCAGCGCGCTGCGGATGATGTCGTGGGTCTGTTCGGTGGTCTGGGTGATCCAGCAGCTGACCTGGCGCGGGTGATCGCCGAGCTGGCCCATGAATGACATCACCGGCAGCGGATCGTCGCCGGGTTGTTCGGCCATCACGCTGTAGTCGAGCGTGCGCCCGTCGATGCGCGGCGGGGTGCCGGTCTTGAGCCGGTCGATCGCGAACGGCCGCTCGCGCAGACGCGCGGCCAGCGTGGTGGCCGGCGGGTCGCCCATGCGTCCGGCCGCGTACTGGGTCTCGCCGACGTGGATCTTGCCGGCCAGGAAGGTGCCGGCGGTCAGCACCACCGAAGGCGCTTCGAAGCGCAGCCCGGTCTGGGTGATCACGCCGCGCACGCTGTCGGCTTCGGCGGCGCCGTTGTGGATGATCAGATCGTCCACCGCCGCCTGGAACACGGTCAGGTTGGGCTGCGCCTCGACGATGCGGCGGATGGCGTTGCGGTAGAGGTTGCGGTCGGCCTGGCAACGGGTGGCGCGCACCGCTGGCCCCTTGGAGGCATTGAGCGTGCGCCACTGGATGCCGGCCTGATCCGCCGCCCGTGCCATCGCCCCGCCCAGCGCGTCGATTTCCTTGACCAGATGGCCCTTGCCGATCCCGCCGATGGCCGGGTTGCAGCTCATCGCGCCCACCGTCTCGATGTTGTGGGTCAGCAGCAAGGTGCGCGCACCGGCGCGCGCGGAGGCCAGCGCCGCCTCGGTGCCGGCATGGCCGCCGCCGATCACGATGACGTCGTAGCGATAGAAGGAGTCGGACATGGGCGTGGACCAGGAGCAGAAGGAGGTTGGCGGCCGCGAAAGTATCGGCTGAAGGGCGATTAAGGTGACTCGACGGATAAAAATGTGATGTAAATCACATTATCGAACACTGGCTCTCAAGTTGGCATGTTCCGTGCGGATATCCCTAGTGCACCCGTCGTGGCATTGCGACATGGGCGCAAGGCTGGAATTGGAACAGGGGCCAGCCACGCGTGCGATGGGGTAGCGTAAGGGTCGGTAGTCGGGGGACTGCCGACCCTTATTTTTTTTCCGCGCTCCACCGCCCGCCGCAGCCCTGGCTGCTCGAACGGGGTGCCCAGGCGCGCCAGAGCGGACCGCACGACAAAAACATAAAGCCCCGGCATGCCGGGGCTTTATGCGTTGGAGGCGCCGATATCCGACAGGGCCGGAACAGGGGGGATCCAGATTTCCCTGTCGGACATCGACATAAGTCGGTCAGTGCGCCCGGCCGGGTCAAAACATGACGTGGCGGGTCACACAGAGCGCCTAGCTTGCGACCAAGTGCCGGCTGAACGCAAGCCCCCAACATCGCCATTTGTGGGCCACGTCGCAGTCAGCAACTCAGGGAATCTGCTCACGCGTATTGCGCGGCGCGGTCTGCCGCTGAATCTCGCGGATCACTCGCGGCGGCGCACCGATACGAGGTGGCCGCGACGGCGGAGCGCCAGTCGCCGGTGGGCGATTGGGCTGTTGCGGGCGCGGGCCGTTGGGACGGGGCCCATTGTTGAACGAGCCGTGCGGACGTGGCGGCCGGTACTGCGGGCGGCGATCGTTCTGGCGGTAGTAATAGCCACCGCGGTAGACCGGATACGCCGGGTAGTCGTACAGCCCGATCGAACCGGCGCCGTAAGGGTAACCGTAGGGGTTGCCGTAGAAATATGGCGAGTACCCCGGCGGGTAGCGGTACTGCACCGCGGGCGCGCCGCGGTAATAGCCGCCCGACCCCGCACCGGTGTAGTCGTAGGTTGCGCAGCCGCCCAGGGCCAATAGCCCGGCGGCGAAGATCAGACGGAATTTCATGGATGGTGCCCTCCTGCAACCATGGTGTCACTTTCGAACCGATGCATTGAATCGGTCCTTAACTGTGCCGCAATGTGGTGCTTCTGCATCGATCCAGCATGCGCGGGTGCCGCGCGTGCAGCCGTGAAGGCGGGGACGATACGTTAATCTTGCAGGCATGATCGAGACGGTCCCGCTTGCCCATTCTGACGTCCTGCAAGCTGCTGCGCGCATCGCGCCGCAGTGCGTGCCGACACCGCTGCTGACCTCGCACAGCCTGGATACCCTCTGCGGTGCGCAGCTGTTCTTCAAGGCCGAACACCTGCAGCGCAGCGGCGCCTTCAAGTTCCGTGGCGCCTGCAACGCGGTGTGGTCGTTGCCGGAGGAGCTGGCCGCGCGTGGGGTGGTCACCCATTCGTCCGGCAATCACGGCGCCGCACTCGCGCTCGCCGCGCGCACGCGCGGGATCGGCTGCCACGTGGTGGTGCCCGAAGGCGCGGTGGCCGCCAAGCTGGCCAATATTTCCCGTCACGGCGCCACGCTGTGGCGTTGCGCGCCCACCATCGCGGCGCGCGAGCAGATGTGTGCCGACGTCCAGGCCGGCAGCGGCGCGACGCTGGTGCATCCGTATACCGACCCGGCGGTGATCGCCGGGCAGGGCACCGCCGCGCTGGAGCTGCTGCTGCAGAGCGGCGGGCTGGATGTGCTGGTGGCACCGGTCGGCGGCGGTGGGCTGGCCGCCGGCACTGCGCTGGCGCTGCAATCGGCGCCGGGCTGTGCGCTGGTGCTGGCCGAGCCGAGCGGGGCGGCCGATACCGCGCGCTCGCTGGCGGCCGGCGAGCGCCTGGTCGACTTCGTGCCCGACACGCTCTGCGACGGCCTGCGCGGCACCCTGGGGGCGCCAAATTTCGCAGTGTTGCAGGCCGCCGGCGCGCAGGTGATCACCGTGGACGATGCGGCGGTGGTGCAGGCGATGCGGCTGATCTGGCAGGTGCTCAAACAGGTGGTGGAGCCGTCCTCGGCGATTGCGCTGGCAGCGGTGCTGGCCGACCCGGCGCGCTTTGCCGGGCGGCGGGTCGGGCTGATCCTGTCCGGGGGCAATGTCGATCTGGATGCGCTGCCGTGGGCCGCGGCGTGAGCAGGCGGTCGCGTGGGATCGGTCTGTGGGGCTGGTGCTGGCGCCTGTGCATGCTGACGCTGATCTGGCTGGTGGGCGTGGCCGGCTGGATCGTCTGGGTCGGCGATCGCGACCAGGCCGCGCCGGCCGACGTGATCATCGTGCTGGGCGCGGCTGCCTACGACGCGCGCCCTTCGCCGGTGTTCGAAGAGCGCATCCGGCATGCGCTGGACCTGTACGCGCAGGGCTACGCGCCGCGGCTGCTGTTCACCGGCGGCTTTGGCAATGGCGCGCGCTTTGCCGAATCGCAGGTGGCGCGGCGCTACGCGCTACGCCACGGCGTACCGCCGGAGGCGATCGTGATCGAGACGGTCTCGCGCACCACCCGGCAGAATCTGCAGCAGGCACGCGCGCTGATGGACCGGCACGGCATGCACCGGGCGATCATCGTCAGCGACCCGTTGCACATGGCGCGCGCGCTGCGGCTGAGCGATGAGCTGGGGATGGACGCGCTGGCCTCTTCCACGCCCAGCACGCGCTTTCGCAGCTTCCACACCAGCTGGCGCTTCCTGCTGCAGGAGGTCTATTACTTCCATCGCGACCTGGTGGTGCAGGGCGCCTGACGCCGGGTATGCCTCAGGGCAGGCGTGTTGAAGCGCAAAACGCGCTCTATGATGCGGCTTTCCCAGCGGCAGGTTCGAGCATGAGCGAGCGCAATCGGCAACACGCCACCGGCCTGGTCCAGGCCTATTACGCGGCATTCAACCGCAGCGATTGGGACGCCATGCTGGCGTTCCTGGCCGAGGACGTCGCGCACGACCTCAACCAGGGCCCGCGCGAGATCGGCCGGGCGGAATTTGCCGCCTTCCTGCAGCGCATGAACGACAGTTACCGCGAGCAGCTGCGCGACATCGTGATCACCGCCAACGAGGATGGCACCCGGGTCGGTGCCGAGTACGTGGTGCACGGGGTTTACCACACCACCGACGAAGGCCTGCCGGAAGCCAATGGGCAGACCTATGTGCTGCCGGGCGGCGCGTTCTTCGATGTGCGCGACGGCAGGATCACCCGCGTCACCAACTACTACAACCTGCAGGAATGGATCGCGCAGGTGTCGCGCTGAGCGCATCGACCGCCACGGCGTAGGCGCGCACCCGGGCGCGATGAGGCGTTACCGGCGATGCCTGGTCGCGCCCGGGTGCGCTCCTACGTGATTGGTGCGGTGTTGCGGCCGGAGCTGTGCCTATGTAGGAGCGCGCTTGCGCGCGATGGGGCGTTACCGGCGATGCCTGGTCGCGCCCAGGTGCGCTCCTACGTGGGTGGGGGTTACAGCAACACGATCCCGACCACCACCAGGATGAAGATGCCCCACTTGAGCGTCTGGTACAGCGGGTTGTTGCGTTCCTTCAACGCCTTGGCCTTCAGGCGCGCGGCATAGAAATAGCGGAACACGCGGTTGATGCCGCCGGTCTTGTCGCCTTCCTGATTGGGCGAGGCACCGGCCGAGAGCAGGCTGCGACCGACGAAGCGGTTCACCGCCGCGGCCCAGCGCCAGCGCATCGGGCGCTCGATGTCGCAGAACAGGATGATGCGGTCCTGGTCGGTGTCGTTGCGCGCGTAGTGGATGTAGGTCTCGTCGAACATCGTCCACTCGCCGTCGCGCCAGCTATGGCGCTGCCCGTCGACATCGATGAAGCAGCGGTCGTCGTTGGGCGTGGCCAGCCCCAGGTGCAGGCGCATGGACCCGGCGAACGGGTCGCGGTGCGGGCGCAGTTCGCTGCCCGGCGGCAACTCGGCGAACATCGCGGCCTTGACCGTGGGGATGGACTTCAGCAACGCAGTGGTCTGCGGGCACAGTTCGGACGCCGACGGGTGCGCGGTGCCGTACCACTTCAGATAGAAGCGCTTCCAGCCACGGCGGAAGAACGAGTTGAAGCCGATGTCGGTGTAGCCGTCGGCAGCGCGGATCTTCTGCATCTGCTGCAGCGCCACCGCTTCATCGCGGATCAGCGGCCAGTTGGCGCGCAGCGGCGCCAGCTCCGGAAATTCCTTGCCGGGATCGATGAACGGCGTGGTCGGCACGCGCGAACACAGATACATCAGCGTGTTGATCGGCGCCATGAAGGTGGAATGGTCCAGCAGCTGCCGGCTGAGCCGGTGCCGCACACGACCGCGGTAATGGATGTACAGCGCCGATGCGATGAACAGCGCGATGATGAGCCACTTCAACATTGGGAAGGCCGATTGGGGAACGGGGGCCGCAAACCTAAGAGCGGCTATCAAAACGTCAGTGCAGCAGCCGGGCGGGGGCGCTGCCGGTACTCGGAACCGGCATGTACCACGCGTACATGCAGATTCCTGCGCGCCGTCTGCAGCTACCTGACGGCTGCGTGCTGCGTTTTGCTAGCCACGCCGGTTCAGGCGTCGAAAAGGCAAGCCGCAACAGGAACATGCGGCCATTGACTGCTGAATTCTACCGGGTGTGGCGACCGAGCCTGACAGGTCCGCATTGGTGCCGTCGCAAAACTGTGTGTCTCGCCGGCAACGGCTGCGTTGCTGCCGGCGATCTGCACCACCGCTAGTCGATGCGGCGGCGGATCGGGATCGAGGCCACCGGGACGCTGGCGACATCGTGTCCCTGCTCGCGGACGGGCGCGCCCGGCGCCGGTGCCCAGGCGTGGGCATAGATCACTTCCCAGGAGCTGGGCAGGGTGCCGTCCGGCCGCCGCAAGGGCTCGTAGGCGGCGCTGGCGGCGGCAAAGCGGCCGCGTCCGGTCAGGGTGGCGCGGCGATTGCTGAGTGCGTTGGTGGCGCCCATTGCGCGTAGCTCGCGCATCAGCGCGGGCAGGTCGCTGTAGGTCAGCGTGAACAGGTCGCGGTCCAGTACCGGGTCGCGGAAGCCGGACATAAGCAAGGCATCGCCGAACTGGGCGATCGGCGGAAAGCGGCTGACATGCGGTGCCGGGTCGGCCTGGGCGAAGGCCTCGCGCAGCTCGATCAGCGTCTCCGGGCCGAAGGTGGAGCACAGCAACAAGCCGCCCGGCCGCAGCGCGCGGCGGAAACCGGCGAATACCGCGGGCAGGTCTTCCACCCACTGCAGGCACAGGTTGCTGAAGATCACGTCCACGCTGCCGTCGGCCACCGGCAAGGCGCGTGCATCGGCGCAGACCTGCGCGAACGGCTTCCACCAGCCCGCCGCCTTGCGCGCCTGGCGCAGCATCGGCATGGCCTGGTCCAGCGCGATCACCTGCGCCTTGGGCCAGCGCTTCTTGATCGCGCCGCTGGCGTGGCCGGGGCCGGCGCCGACATCCAGCACCACCTTGGGCACCTGGTCGCCCAGGTAATCGAGCGATTCGAGCAGGCGCGCTTCGGCTTCGCGCTGTAGCGCGGCGGCGGCGGCATAGCTGCTGGCGGCACGCGCGAAGGCGCGCCGGACGTGGCGGGGGTCGAAAGTACTGTTCATGAGCGGCGCTATTGTCGCCTGTGGCCGGGGCGGAGGGAATCGATGGGTGGCCTGGTATCGGCCTGGCGAGTCTGCAGACGTTCGGTCTGCCGGTGGCTGCGCGGCGAGCGGCAAGGGGCTCAACGGAAAACCCACCGGATGTCCGCGGCGGTCGCCACCACTCGCCGCGTGGCCGAGGCGCTCTAGAACGTGCCGGGATAGCTGCCGCCGTCGATCAGCAGGTTCTGCCCGGTGATGTAGCCGGCCTGCGCGCTGCACAGGAACGCGCAGGCCGCGCCGAATTCGTCCGGCTCGCCGAAGCGTGCGGCGGGAATGCCCGCACGCTTGCGCTCGGCGACATCTTCGGCGCTGCTGCCTTGCTGTTGCGCGATCGCCGCGAAGTTGCCGTGCAGGCGGTCGGTGGCGAACTGGCCGGGCAGCAGATTGTTGATGGTGACGTTGTCGGCCACCGTGCTGCGCGCCAGCCCGGCGACGAAGCCGGTGAGGCCGGCGCGCGCGCCATTGGACAGGCCCAGGATGTCGATCGGCGCCTTCACTGCACTGGAGGTGATGTTGACGATGCGGCCGAAGCGCCGCGCGCGCATCGCATCGACGCTGGCGCTGATCAGTTCGATCGGCGCCAGCATGTTGGCGTCCAGTGCGCGCAGCCAATCGTCGCGTTCCCACTGGCGAAAATCGCCGGGCGGCGGGCCACCGGCATTGTTGATGAGGATATCCAGCTGCGGGCAGGCGGCGAGCGCATCGCTGCGTCCTTGCGGGGTGGCGATATCGGCCACCACACTGCGCACTTCGCCGGCGCCTGGCAGTGCGCGCAATGCCTCGGCGGACTGCTCCAGGGCAGCGCGGCCGCGCGCGACGATCACCACGTTGACGCCTTCGCTGGCCAGCGCGCGTGCGCAGCCCAGCCCCAGGCCCTTGCTGGCGGCGCAGACCAGTGCCCAGCGCCCGGCGATTCCCAGATCCATGCGTGTGTCCTCGATCAGCGATGCCGCATGATCGACGATCCGCTCATGGCACGGACGCAACGAAGCGTTGCAGCGCCTCGGCGACCTGATCGGCATGGCCAAGAAACGGTGCGTGCCCGCCACCGGCGATGGTCAGTGCCTGCGCGTGCGGCGTCAGCGCGGCGGCAGCCTGCATGCCGGCCGCCGGCACCAGCCGGTCGCGCTGGCCGGCGATCCACAGGCTGGGGCGCGCGAGTTGCGGCAGCGCGCGGCGCAGGTCGCTGCGTTCCAGCAGCTGCAGGCCTTGCTGCAGTGCTTCGGCGGCCGGTTCGCCGCGTGCCACCAGCGTCTCGCGCAGGCTGCGCAACTCGCTGCGGGCATGCGCCGAGCCCAGCGTATCCAGCGCCAGAAACCGCTCCAGCGTGCCGCGATAATCCCGCGCCAGGTCCTGGCCGAATTGCACGAACACCTCGCGCTCGACGGCGTCGGGCCAACCGTTGCCACGCACGAAACGCGGCGTGGCCGCGATCATCGCCAGCCCGCGTACCTTGGGCTGGGTGGCCGCGGCATGCAGCGCGAACAGCCCGCCCAACGACCAGCCCACCCACACCGCCGGCGGCGTGGCGGCGGCGATGCCGGCGACCACGTCCGGCAGCGCCAGCGGCGTGCTGTCGTCGCGGCTGAAACCGTGCCCGGGCAGATCCACCAGATGCAGTTGATGCTGCGCGGCCAGGCGTTCCACCAACGGCGCGAACACGCCGCCGTGCAACGCCCAACCGTGCAGAAGAACCAGCGCGGGCCCGTGGCCGATGACATCGATATGCATGCGGGGATTGTCGCTGATGGCGCTGACCGGCGCATGGGTCGGCGTGTGCGGCGCAAGGTGTCTTGCGTCAGCCTGCGCCGCGCGTGGAGCCGATCTGCGCGGCACGCCAAGCCGGTTGCGGACGCGCAGGACCGCACCGACAGCAGCGATCCGGCAACATCAGCGACGCGGACACTGCCACGTCGAGCACGGCCGCCGCCGCGCGGCTACTGCGCAATCGTCTGGATCGTCGCCCTCAGGCAGACGCACGCAGCGGTTGCCGGCTGACCACATCGCGCGCCTGCACGATGGCCTCGATCAAGGCCTGCACCTGCTGCGGTGTATGCAGCGCGGACAGGGTCACACGCAGACGCGCCTTGCCTTCGGGCACGGTGGGTGGGCGGATCGCGCCGACCAGGAAGCCGGCCTGTTCCAGCGCGGCGGACATCGCCATCACCGTGGTTTCTTCGCCGCATAGCAGGGGCTGGATCGGCGTATCCGAGGCCATCAGCTCGAAGCCATGCCGGCGTGCGCCATCGCGAAAACTGCCGATCGACTCGACCAGCTTGGCGCGCCGCCAATCGTCGCGACGTGCCAGCCGCACTGCCGCCAACGTCGCAGCGACCTGCGCCGGCGGCAACGCGGTGGTGTAGATGTAGGGGCGCGCGGTTTCGGCCAGATGGCGCACCAGCGCTGCATCGCCGACCACCACCGCGCCATAGCCGCCGAGCGCCTTGCCCAGGGTCACCAGCTGCAGCGGCACTTCGGCCACGCCCAGTCCGGCATCGGCAACGCAACCGCGCCCCTGCGGGCCGAGCACGCCCACGCCATGTGCGTCGTCGACGTAGAACAGCGCCTGCTGCATGCGCGCCACCAGGCTCAACGCACGCAGCGGCGCGACATCGCCATCCATGCTGAAGACGCCATCGCTGGCCAGCATCGCCGCGCCCTCGGGCGAGCCCTTGAGCTGACGCATCGCGCCTTCCACATCCAGGTGCGGATAACGGCGCAACCGGCAGCCGGCCAGGCGTGTGGCATCGAGCAGGCTGGCGTGGTTGAGCCGGTCCTGCACGCAGACATCGTCGTCCTCGCTGAGCAGGGCCTGCTGCACTGCCAGGTTGGCGATGAAGCCGCTGCCGAACAGCAGCGCCGATGGATAGCCGAGCCACTCGGCGATCTCGCGCTCCAGCGTTTCGTGCGCGGTGTGGTGGCCGCAGATCAGATGCGAGGCGGTGGCGCCGGCACCATCGCGCGCGGCGGCGTCCTGCAACGCGGCGACCACTTCGAACTGCTGCGACAGGCCCAGATAGTCGTTGGAGCAGAAACCGGTCAGCCAGCGGCCATCGACTTCCAGCCGCACGCCATCGCGACGGCCCACCAGCCGCCGTACCCGCACCCGTTCCTGGGCCACGCGCAAGGTGCGCAGCGACGAAATCCGTTCGTGCAGATCGGGGCGGGCCATGGGGGCGTTCAACGGCAGAAGGGGGCGTTAGCGTAGCCTGCCGCGCCCGACACGCCCAGCCGGCACCGACGACCGGTGCCGGGCGTTCGATTCGCGGTTAGGCGGCGTGCTCGCAGGCCGTGCTGCGGGTGATTTCCGCATGCACGGTGCCGGGGTGGTCGTGGTCGGCGGCGTCGACGGTGATCTGCATCGGGCGCAGGCCCAGGCGCTGGAACAGGGCCTGGTCGCGTTCGGTGTCCGGGTTGCCGGTGGTGAGCAGTTTCTCGCCGTAGAAGATCGAGTTGGCGCCGGCCAGGAAGCACAGCGCCTGCAGTTCGTCGCTCATCGCTTCGCGGCCGGCGGACAGGCGCACCATCGAACGCGGCATCGTGATGCGGGCGACCGCGATCATGCGCACGAACTCGAACGGATCCAGTTGCTGGGTGCCGTGCAGCGGGGTGCCGGCAACCTGGACCAGCTGGTTGATCGGGACCGAATCCGGATGCGCCGGCAGCGTGGCCAGCGCCAGCAGCAGGCCGATGCGGTGCTCGCGGGTTTCGCCCATGCCGACGATGCCGCCGCAGCAGGTCTTCAGGCCGACATCGCGCACGTGCTCCAGCGTGTTCAGGCGATCCTGATACTGGCGGGTGTGGATGATCGAGTCGTAGTAATCCGGCGCGGTGTCCAGATTGTGGTTGTAGTAGTCCAGCCCGGCGTCCTTGAGCGCGCGTGCCTGGCCGGCGTCGAGCATGCCGAGCGTGGCGCAGGTTTCCAGGCCCATCGCCTTGACCTCGCGGATCATCGCCGCGACCTTGGGGATGTCGCGCTCCTTGGGCGAGCGCCAGGCCGCGCCCATGCAGAAGCGCGAGGCGCCGGCGGCCTTGGCCTGGCGTGCCTTGGCGACGACCTCTTCGGTCTCCATCAGCTTCTGCGCGGTCACGCCGGTGTCGTAGCGCTGCGCCTGCGGGCAGTACGCGCAGTCTTCCGGGCAGCCGCCGGTCTTGACCGACAGCAGCGTGGACACCTGCACCTGCGCCGGATCGAAATGGGCGCGATGCACGCTGGCGGCGCGGTGCAGCAGCTCCGGAAACGGCAGATCGAACAGCGCCTGCAGCTCGTTGCGATCCCAGTCATGGCGTACGACAACAGACATCGGGGTTTCCTGACAGTCAGCGGCTTGGAAGCCAGGCAGTCTGGTGAGCATGGAAGAGGCTGTCAACTTCGAAGAGGTCAACTCGGTTTACAGGTGGCCGCGCCGGGTGTTGCGGTTGCTGCTGCCGAGCCGGTGCCTGGTGTGCGCGGAACCCGGCAGCGCCGATTGCGATCTGTGCCCGTCGTGTCGCGCCGCATTGCCGGATCACGGGCACGCCTGCCTGCGTTGCGCAACGCAGCTGTACGCCTGCGGTGACGCGCTGCTGTGCGGGCAATGCCTGCTGCATCCGCCAACGCTGCAACGCGTGCATGCGTGTTTCACCTATCGCTGGCCGGTGGATGGCTTGCTGCGGCGTTTCAAGTTCCATCAGGACCTGGCCGCCGGACGCTTGCTCAGCGAGTTGATGGCCAAACGTTGCGCAGGCCTGCCGCGTCCGCAGGCGCTGGTGCCGGTGAGTCTGCACCGGCAGCGCTTGCGCCAGCGTGGTTACGATCAGGCGCTGGAGCTGGCCAGACCGCTCGGCCGCGCGCTGCGGCTGCCCTGCCTGCCATTGCTGCGCCGGGTCCGCGCGACCGCGCCGCAATCGGAGCTGGATGCAGCCGAGCGTCAGCGCAATCTGCGCCAGGCCTTTGTCGCGCGTGGCGCCTTGCCCGCGCATGTGGCCCTGGTGGATGACGTGATGACCACCGGTGCGACGCTGCATGCGGCGGCGCAGGCCTTGCAGCGGGCCGGTGTGCAGCGGGTGGATGCGTGGGTATGCGCGCGGGTGCCGTGAGGCCTGGTGGGCTGCGGGTTGCGAGCTGCAGCGTGGGGCTTCGCCCGTACCCTCACCCCCAACCCCTCTCCCGCGGGGGAGAGGGGCTGAAGCCGAGGCGATTGACCTGTGTGCGCGTCAGCGCATTGCCAGCGCCGCGGCGATGCCGACGAAGATCGCCAGGCCCACCCAGTTGTTGTGCAGGAAGGCGCGGAAGCACGGGCCGCGTTCGCGGTGGCGGGCGAGCCGGAACTCGTAGGCCACCAGCAGTGCGGCCACGCCCAGCCCCGCCCAGTACGCGATACCGAGACCGGCGCGCAGGCCGACCAGCGCCAATGCCGCAAACATCGATGCGTACAGCAGGCCCTGCGCGATCAGGTCGAACCTGCCGAACAGGATGGCGGTGGACTTGCTGCCCATGCGGATGTCGTCCTCGCGGTCGACCATCGCATACCAGGTGTCGTAGGCCGTGGCCCAGAGGATGTTGGCCGCATACAGCAGCCAGCCCAGCAAAGGCACGCTGCCCTGCACCGCGGCGAAGGCCATCGGGATGCCCCAGCCGAAGGCCATGCCCAGATAGACCTGGGGCAGGTGGGTGTGGCGCTTGAGATAGGGATAGCTGGCGGCCAGGAACACGCCCGGCACGCTCAGGGCCACGGTCAGCCAGTTGAGCGTGAGCACCAGCGCGAATGCCACCAGCATCAGCACCACGAACACCCACAGCGCCTCGCGCCCGGACACCGCCCCGGTGGCCAGCGGGCGCGACTTGGTGCGCTCCACGTGCGGGTCCAGCCAGCGGTCGGCATAGTCGTTGATCACGCAGCCGGCCGAGCGGGTCAGCCAGACCCCGGCGGTGAACACGAACAGCGTCCACAGCGGCGGCAGGCCACCGGCGGCCAGCCACAACGCCCACCAGGTGGGCCACAGCAACAGCAGGCTGCCGATCGGACGATCGCCGCGGACCAACGTCCAGTACTGCCCCAGTCGCTGCGGCCAGGTCAGCGCGGGCGCTGTGGGCAGCTGTTCAACACCATGCTTGCTCATGCTGCAAAGGGTAGCAGCGCGGCTCGGCTGCGGTCATGCGCTGGGTGACGATCGAGCCAGGCATCCTCCAACCTTCTGGCGGCTGCGCGAGGTCGCGCAAAGCGGCCCCGCGCTGGCGCAGGCTCCGGGCTGGGGCTCCATCGGCAACGCAGCGGTGTCCGGCCGTTCGGCAGGCTCCGCGTTGCGGGTGTCACGCGCGCGGCGGCGGTTCTGGCATAATGCCCGGCCAGGCGCTCGTAGCTCAGCCGGATAGAGTAGTGGCTTCCGAAGCCATTGGTCGGGGGTTCGAATCCCTCCGGGCGCACCAGATCAAAACCCATCGGCCCGCTGCAGTGACACTGCAGCGGGCCGATGGCGTTTCTGGATCAGGGGTTGGTGCCGGCTGATGTATCAATGCGTCATTGCGCTGCGGTGCCAACGATGCACCGGCTGGCAGGGGGCGCCTGGCGCCACCCTGCCCAGGCGCGGATCAGAGCGCTTCCGGCGGCGGTGTGGTGGCCTTGGCGTGCTGCTTGCCACGTGCGTGTTCGATAGCGGTGCGCAGCTTGCGTGCGGCGCCGGTGACGGCCGAGGCGGTGGTTTCGGCGCTATTGGTGGCTGCGATCGGCGGCAGGCCGGCGACGTGCGCCTCGATGCTGCAGGTTCGATCCGCTGCGCCGCCGCGCTGGCCGTTTTCATCGCGCAAATGCACTTCGACGCGGGTGATGTCGTTGGCGAAATGCGCCAGCTGGGCGGAGCAGGTCTTCTCGACATGCTGCACGACTGAGGGGTCATGCGGCACGTGCTTGTCGGTCTGGATCTGAATCTGCATAGAGTGTTCTCCTTCGCGGTCATCCGCTGCGTCTGCCGTAGCGGTGACTCGATTCTGCGACAGCGCACCGTTGCCGCGAGGTGACAAGCTGCACCGCGTTCATGCTCAGGTCGGGATGACCGGACGGTGCATCCATTGCGACGGGCAGCGCTGTCACCGCAATCGCGAAAGAACCTGCGATCGCGCAGTAACAGCCGCTGCTGGCGAGCTCTGCCAGGCTGAACCCGCACGGCAGCGTCGATCCGCCTGGCTGGAAGCAGTGGATTAAGATGCCGGCACCGCGCTGGTGTGCGCCTGTCCGATCTCTGCCTGTGTCCGAATTCCGAGTTGCCCTGGGTGCCCGTCGCGGCGTGTTGCAGCGTGTGCTGTTGCTGGTCGCGTTGTGGATGGTGTGTGTGGGCGCCGCCGTGGCGCAGGACGACGACACGCTGCTGGAGACCGCACAGACTCAGCTCGACAACATGCAGAAGGTGCTGACCCAGGCCGACGCGGGCATGGAGAAGGCCGACACCGAGCAGCTCGGCAAGCTCACCGACGATGTCGCCGGCGCGCAGCGGCAGGCGCAGGATCTGGTGCGCACGCTGGAGCAACCGCTCAAGGAGCTCAACGGGCGACTGGAGGGGCTCGGTGTCGCGGCGCCGAACGAACTGACCGACCTGGCAAAACAGCGCAAGGCGCTGACCAAGGAGCGCGATCAGCTCAATGCCGAGTTCATCCGGGCCACGCTGCTGGTCTCCAATGCCAAGGACCTGGCCGACCGGCTCGAACGCGAGCGCGTGCAACGCTTCAGCGTGAAGCTCTCCACGCGGGTCGCCTCGCCGCTGTCGCCGACCTTGTGGAAACAGATCGCGCAGCAATGGCCCGACGATCGTGCCCGCCTGCAGGCCTTGTCCGACAAGACGGTGCAGATGGTGCAGGCCGGCATCGCCGCCAGCGGCGTGGGCGGGCTGATGACCGCTGCCGTCATCGCGTTGCTGCTGGCGCTTCCGCTGCGCATCTTCCTGCGCCACCTGGGGCGTCGCTACGCGGCTTCACGTGCGCCCGGCGGACGCCTGCGGCGCTCGGGGCTGGCGCTGTGGTTTCTGCTGGTCGGCACGCTGACTCTGGGGATTGCGGCATTCGTGCTGGTCGAGGGCATCCGCGCGCTCGGCGAGCTGCCGGACGATCTGGACCAGTTGCTGACCGGATTCGTCGCCATCAGCGTGGTGGCTGCATTCGTCGGTTCGCTCAGTGCCAGCCTGTTGATGAAACACCAGCCCAGCTGGCGCCTGTTCCCGTTGGACGATGCCACTGTCGACCGCCTGCGCGTGCATTGCCTGGCCACCGCGGCGGTGATCTGGTTCAGCGGCATGGCGATGAAGATCAACGAGGTGGCCGGCAGCAGCCCCGCACTGACCACCGCCACCGATGCGCTGGCCGCGTTGCTGTACGCAGGGTTGATCCTGTCGGCGCTGGCCGGGCTGAGCCTGTCCTTGCGCGCGCATGCGGCAAATGCCGGTGTGGCCGATCCGGACAGCGATGCGCCGCCGCCGGTGGTCTCGCGTGGTGGCGGCTTCATTGTGCTGATCCGCCTGCTGGGCCATCTGGCGGTGATCTTTGCGCTGATCGCGGCCTTGTTCGGCTATCTCAATCTGGCCTTGTTCGTGGAGCGGCAGATCATCTGGATCACCCTGGTATGCAGCCTGCTCGGCCTGCTGGTGGTCTTTGCCGACGATCTGATGACCTGGCTGTTCAAGCCCGACGGCCGCTTCAGCCGGGCCTTGTCGCATGCGCTCAGCATCGGCAGCGGACGCTTGGTGCAGCTCGGGCTGCTGATATCGGCGGCGACTCGCGTGCTGCTGGTGCTGCTGGGCATCGCGGTGCTGCTGACGCCGTATGGCGCCAACATCAGCGTGGTCACCGACTGGGCGGAGAACATCGCCCACGGCATCACCATCGGCAAGGAGCTGGTGATCACCCCGGGCGATGTGCTCAGGGCGCTATGCGTGTTCCTGCTCGGCATGGGGCTGGTGCACGTGGTGCAGCAGTGGTTGCTCAACACCTATCTGCCCAAGACCGAGCTCGATGACGGTGCACGCAATTCGATCAGTACGGTGGCGCGCTATCTGGGCTGGCTGATCGTGGTGGTGTGGGGCCTGACTGCATTGGGCCTGGATCTGAAGCGGCTTGCGCTGGTGTTGAGCGCGCTGTCGGTGGGTATCGGTTTCGGTCTGCAGGCGATCACGCAGAACTTCGTGTCGGGCCTGATCCTGCTGGCCGAGCGGCCGGTGAAGATCGGCGATTGGGTGCGTATCGGCGACCAGGAAGGCGACGTACGCAAGATCAGCGTGCGTGCGACCGAGATCCAGGTCGGCGACCGCTCCACCCTGATCGTGCCCAACTCGGAATTGATCACCAAGAGCGTGCGCAACATGACCCTGTCCAACCCGATGGGGCGGGTGCAGCTGCAGTTCTCGGTGCCGTTGGAAACCGACGTGGCAAAGGTGCGCAACATGCTGCTGGAGCTGTTTGCCGAGCACACCAAGGTGCTGGCCGATCCGGCCCCCTCGGTGTTCATCGATTCGCTGGCCGGCGGGCACGTCAACTTCAATTCGTTCGCCTATGTGCGCAGCCCGCGCGATTCGTACGGGGTGCGCAGCGAGCTGTTCTTCGCGTTGTTGCAGCGGATGGAAACGGCGGGGATTGCGCTGCAATCGCCGCAGGAAATTCGCTTCAGCCGTGCAGGTGCCGCGGTGGCGCGCGATCCGGCCGATGGCACGCCTGCATCGGAAGATTGAGTCGACACGTGGATGCAGTGCGCGGTAAAGGATGCTGGTCGCACCCACAGTGATCGAACAACGTACGTCTTGCTTTGCCTTCACCACACACACCGACCATCCCGACAGGTCCTTGCCCGCTCACCGTCGCGGGACCTTACGCGGCATGGATGCCGCGTAAGAGCCTACAAGGACGTACTTGCGGCGTGTCCTGCGATGGTGGGCGGGCAAGGACCCCGCAGTCAGGCCGCAAATCGCACGCTTCGACGTTGCTCTTGAGCTTTGCCTTCGCCGTTGCTTCATACAGGGCGACAGCCAGACTCAGGAGCGATCCGCGACCTGGGTCTGCTTCACCAGGGCCAGGTCGTCCACGCTGACGTCTTCGGTGTAGTCCAGCCAGGCGCGGATTTCCAGATCGTCCACCGCATGTTCCAGGCCTACCGGCATGCGGATGCGACCGGCCGCATCGGGCACCACCCATTGCTGGGCCAGCACCACCTTGCGCTCCGACGAGACTGCCTCCACCCAGAATGCACGCGTCGGCCGGCGCTTGGCGTACAGCTCCAGCATGTAACGACCGGCTTCGGTCTTGCGCGCGGCCTGCGTGAGCATGATTGGCTGGCGCACGCGTGGGCGCGGGCCTTGCTGGCTGGCCTCCAGCGGCGCATCCACGGCGATGCCGCGGGTCAGGTCCGGGTCGCGGTACAGCTTCATGCTCTGGTGGCGGTCGACCACCAGCGCGCACCAGTCGCCATCGGCCGAGCCGTCCTCGAACGCCGTGCAGCGATCCACATAGGCCAGCGTGCCCTCGGTGTGGGTGCGGTCGAACTGGCGCGAGGTGTTTTCCAGATAGACGGTTTTGAGGTTGGTGTCGTCGTCGTATTCCAGCAGCACCGGCGGGCGCACCTGCTGCACGCCCACCACCACATCGCCATTGCCGTTGATGCGCAGCATGCGGGTGCTGCGCCCGGTCCACAGCGTGCGTGCGTAAGCGAGATAGCGCGGGTAGTCCTTGCCGCTGTCGCGGCTGGCCGCAACGCTGGCGCTGGGGGGCGCATCGTTGGCCAGCAGCGAGCGGCCGAAGCCCAGCGTGCGCATGCCCGGCTCCAGCAACTGCAGCAGCGTCGCCCCTGAATCCAGCGTGCTGCCGGCGCGCGTGACCACTTGCTGCGGAGCGATGTCCTTGCCCAGGAACAGCAGCAGATTTTCGCGCTTCTGCTTGGCCAGGACATCGCTGAGATCGTTGGGCATCGCCAGGTGGTCGGAGGCGATCACGATGATGGTGTTCTTGCCGTAGCGGCTGTTGCGAATGCGTGCGACCAGCTCGCCGATCAGCCGGTCGCTGCACTTGAGCGCATGCAGCAGCCCGATGTCGCCCAACGCGCTGTCGTAGTGCTGGCCCTTGCACGCCAGCGGCAGATGGCCGGCAGGGTGGTGGGTGTCCATGGTCAGCGTGGTGAGCATGAACGGCTGGCCGGCGCGCGACAGCGTCTGGAAGCTGTCCCAGGCATCGTCCAGCAGCACGTCGTCATGCACGCCCCAGGCGGAAAAGTGGTTCGGCGCCACGCCTTTGTCGCGGAAGTAGCTGACGTCGTGCACCACATCGAAGCCATGGCTGGACAGGAAACTGCCCTTGCCGGCAAAGCTGGCATCGGCGCCGCCGACATAGTGATTGCGGTAGCCCTGATCCTTGAGATAGTCGCCCAGGCAGCGCGCTTCGGGCAGGAACAGGCCCATGCGGCCCATGCTGTTTTCATCGCCGGGCGCGGTGGTCAGCGGCACGCCGCACATCGAGGCGACCATGCCGGCGATGGTCCAGCCGCTGCCTTCGGTGGAGGTGAGGTTGCGCACGTCCACCGCCTCGCTGGCCAGCGCGCGCAGGTTTGGCATCAGGCCGGGAAACACGTCTTCGTCGAAGTAAGTGCGTTCCAGGCTCTCGCCGTAGATCCACACGATGTTCTTGCGCTTCTGCAAGGGCTGCTGCGGCACCAGATATTCCGGTACCACGGTGGCGTAATCCACCGGGCGCAGCTGGTAGTACAGGCGCTTGCCGTCGCGGTACAGGGGGCTGACCGCGATGCTCACCAACAACATCACCACGAAGCCGCCGAATACCGCATTGCCGCCACGCGGGCGACGGAAACGCCGCACCCTGAGTAACACCAGCGGACTGAGCGACAACAGCACCATGCCGATAAACACGGCGATATAGCCGGAGAAATCGCTGACGCCGGCACCGTCCATGTCCGCGCGCAGGTGATACAGCGTGGCAGCATTGATGCCGTCGCCGCTGAGCCGATCCACCAGACCCCAGGCGCTGAGCAATAGCAGCAGCAATGACAACAATCCGGCCTTCAGCCACGCCAGACGCGGCGAGGCGACCAAGAGCCAAAGCAGGAGCAACAGCGAAAACAACAACATCCAATGCATGCGGCAGCGTCCGTGGGGGAATGATGCGAGCGCGTACCGGACGCCTTGCTCGCCATGTCCTGTGCGCCACACCCAATGTGACACCCGGATGACGGACTATGCCGCGCTGAAGCTGACTGAAATGTTTGTTGGAGTTGCGTGCTTGCCGTAGCGCGGCACAGCGTGCGCGGTGAGGATCAGCTGGTCGCGGTGGCGCTCGCCAAGGGATCCACGGTTTCTGCACTCCGCATCTGCGCGGCTCTCGCACGTCGGCGACGTCTCGATAACGCCACATCGCCCGATCCACTTTGATCGCTGGACGCGGCGGTCTTTGCATGCGACGCCGGTTAAGCCGCGTCGCGCCCGGGTGCGCTCCTACGCATGTGTGTGGCGCTATCGATGCCCGCGTTCTTCGCGCGCACGCACGCGGCGGTCGAACAGCAGCGCACTGAGCACGATGCCCAGGCCCAGCACGACGCCGAGCAGGAACAGCACCATCGCGATCGCCGGATAGCCCCATAGCTTCAGACCGGTTTCGATACGCATCATCTGCGCCGAGGCCATGATCAGCGCCGCAGTCACGATGCCGGCCGCCACGCGGTTGGCGATCTTCTGCAGGCTTTCCATCAGATGCGATTCTTCCAGCCCGGTGACGCGCATCTGCAGGCGGTTTTCCGCCGCCAGCGACAGGATCTCGGACATGCGGCGCGGTCCTTCGCGCACCAGATGCTGCAGTTCCATCGCCTCGCTGGCCAGATTGGCCGCCGACAGGGATTTTTTCAGGCGCGCGCGCATCACATGCTGCAGGTGGCGCTCGACGATGCGCCGAGTGTCCAGGTGCGGCGACAGCGTGCGGCACACGCCTTCCAGGTTCAACAAGGTCTTGCCGAGCAGGCTCAGCTCCGGCGGCGTGCGCAGGCCGTTGGCGGTGGCGATGCGCACCAGATCCAGTACCACACGGCCCTCGGAGGTGGTGTCGTGCGCGGCGTAGCGGGCGATCATCTGCCCGGTTTCGCGCTGGTAGCGGTCTTCGTCGTAATCCTCCAGGCGCGTGCTCAGCGCGATGGTCTCTTCGGCGACCTCTTCGCCACGGCCGTCGACGGCGGCGAACAGCAGCTTGAGCAAGCGCTCGCGCAGGCGCGGTGGCACGTGCGCGACCATGCCCAGGTCGAAGATCGCCAGGCGCCCGTCCTGCAGCACGCGCAGGTTGCCCGGATGCGGGTCGGCATGGATCTCGCCATGCACGAACATCTGGTCCAGGTAACCCTTGACCAGTTCTGCGGCCAGCTTGTCCATTGGCTGCTCGGTGCGGCGCAGGCCGGAGATCTTGTCCACGCGCACGCCTTCGGCCAGCTGCATGGTCAGCACCTTGCGGCTGCTCAGGTCCCATACCGGTTGCGGGATCCACAACAGCGGAAACGGCTTGAGATGCTTGCCGAAGCGCACCAGCGTCTCGGCCTCGTCCTCGTAATTGAGCTCGGCGCGCAGGGTCTTGCCGAATTCGCCCAGCCAGTCGGCAAAGCGTACGCGCCGGCCGATGCCGGTCAGGCGGTCGGCGGCGGTGGCAAAACTCTTGAGCACGTCCAGATCCGAACGTACCTGGGCAGCGACTTCGGGCTTTTGCACCTTGACTGCCACCGGGGTGCCGTCGCGCAGGGCGGCGCGGTGCACCTGCGCCAGCGAGGCGCAGCCCAGCGGCACCGGATCGAAAAACGAGAACGCCTTGTTGACCGACACGCCGAGTTCTTCTTCGATGATCTGGCGGATGCGCTCCACCGGCACCGAACTGGTGTTCTCCTGCATGCGCTCCAGCGCCGTGGCGAACTCCGGCGGCACGATGTCCGGCCGCGTGGACAGCATCTGGCCGAGCTTGACGAAGGTGGGACCGAGCGCTTCCAGGTCGGAGACGAACTGGTCGGGCGTGCCTTCGGCGGGCACTTCGTACTCGTTGATCGCAGCCGGATCCAGGTTCATGCCGGCAAACACGCCCGACCCGCGATACCGCAGCAACAGGCGCAGGATCTGCGTGCGACGGCTCATGCCGCCCACCACGCCGGTGTCGGCGGGGATCGCGGCCTGGGCCGGTGTGCGGTACGGGTCGTTCGGACTCAAGGCCATCTCCGGCGGTCGTGCAAGAGCGCGAGTGTGGCCAGCGGCGGGTCGTCGGGCGGTGAATCCAGACAAGCGGCTACGGCGCGGTCGTGTGCGGCGAGGCCGACGGGCATGGCCGAATCATGCGGTCGGCGGGCGTCGGGATCGCCCACCAACGGTCGGCAACGGCGTGCAACCGCCTGCCATCACCCCATACGGGCGCAGGATCGGCGAGAATCCACCGCCACTCACGAAGGACCCCCGCATGGCCGGTGCCAGCCTGTTCACCCTGCTCGACGACATCGCCACGCTGCTGGACGACGTTTCCATCCTGACCAAGGTCGCGGCCAAGAAGACCGCCGGCGTCCTGGGCGACGACCTGGCGCTCAATGCGCAGCAGGTCACCGGCGTCACCGCCGACCGCGAGTTGCCGGTGGTGTGGGCGGTGGCCAAGGGCTCGCTGATGAACAAGGTGATCCTGGTGCCGGCGGCGCTGGCGATCAGCGCCCTGGAGGCCTGGCTGCGCGGGCGCAGCTACAACGTGCCGCTGGTGATGCCGCTGATGATGATCGGCGGTGCCTACCTGTGCTTCGAGGGCGTGGAGAAGCTGGCGCACAAGTTCCTGCACAACCAGGACGAGGAAGCGCAGCGGCATGCCGAGCGCACCCGCGCGCTGGCCGACCAGAACGTGGACGTGGTGGCGCTGGAAAAGGACAAGGTCAAGGGCGCGATCCGCACCGACTTCATCCTGTCGGCGGAGATCATCGTGCTGTCGCTGGGCGTGGTGGCCGGGGTGTCGTTCGGCCAGCAGGTCGCGGTGCTGGTGGCGATCGCGCTGGCGATGACCATCGGCGTGTACGGTCTGGTCGCGGCCATCGTCAAGCTGGACGACCTGGGCCTGTACCTGAGCAAGAAGGGCGCGGCGTTGGCGGCGCTGGGCCGCGGCATCCTGGTGGCTGCGCCGTGGCTGATGAAGTTCCTGTCGGTGGCCGGCACGCTGGCGATGTTCCTGGTCGGCGGCGGCATCCTGGTGCACAACATCCCGGCACTGCATCACCTGGTGCAGGACCTGGCCAAGTCGGCCGGCGGCATGGGCTGGCTGGTCGATGCACTGGGCAACATGCTGGTCGGCGTGGTTGCGGGTGCGATCGTGCTGGGCGCGGTGATGCTGTTCCAGAAGCTGCGCGGGAAGCCGGCGGCGCACTGACGCCGTCCCGCGGCGGGCCAGGGGAGCACCTGGCCGCCGCACGGAAGCGGTTGGTCGTAGTGGGGCCCGGCGGCAACCGAAAGATCGGCGGCGTCTCTGCGTCGTGCGTCGGTGATCCGGTCAGGCCGGTCGATGCGGCAGGCCGCGTTCGCGGCTAGTCGGCGCTGATCACCCGATTCTTGCCGGCCGCCTTGGCGTCGTACATCGCGCGGTCGGCACGGCGGATCACATCGTCCTGGGCCTCGTCGAGATGGCGCAGTGCCACGCCGCCGCTGAAGCTGACGAACACGCGCACGTCCTCGTGCAGCAACGAGCGCTGGGCCAGTGCGCGCTGCAGGCGGATCACCGCCGCGCTGGCTTCGAAGATGGTGGAGTCCGGCAACAGCAGCACGAACTCCTCGCCGCCGAAGCGGGCAATGGCGTCGGTGGTGCGCAGCACCGACTTGGCCACGTCCACGGTATGGCGCAGCGCGGCGTCGCCACCGGCGTGGCCGTGGGTCTCGTTGAGGCGGCGGAAGTCGTCCAGATCCAGCATCGCCACGCACAAGGGTTGCCCGCCGCGCTGGGTGCGTGCGGCCTCGCGCTGGAACAGTTCCTCGAAGCCACGGCGGTTCAGCGCGCCGGTCAGCTGGTCTTCGCGCACCAGCCCGGCCACGTCCTTGAGTTCCTGTTCGAGCGAGGCGATGCGCTGCTCGGCGTCCTCGACCTGGCGGCGTGCGGCCAGCAGCTCGTCGCGTGCGGCCAGCGCCTGCGCCTGCACCCCGGCAGTGTCCTGCAGCACGTCCTGCAACAGCCGGTTGAGGTCGGGAATGCTGCGAGCGTCGCCGATCGCCTGCGAATAGCCGGCAACGCGATCGTGGTACTCGCCGGTGCTGGTGGCCATGCCGTCGAGCCGGTCGACGAAGGACACCATCATCTCGCGCATCGCGGTCTTGGAGTCGGCAATGCCTTGCTTGAGCAGGCCCTGCTTGTAGATGACCTCGCGCAAGGTGCCGCGTGCCTGTTCGATCGAGCCGACATCCAGCGGCCCGGAGATCAACTGCCGCACCACCGAGATCTGCCCCTGCAGCCAGCTGCGATCGTCGAGCAGTTCGCCGACGTTCTCCAACAGCAAGTCGAACAGGCCGAGCAGCAGGTTCTGCTGCTCGCTGGCATCTTCGGCACGCAGGCCGATCTGGTGACTCAGTTCGCGCAGGCGCTGTTCCAGGGTGATCAGCTCATGGCCGGGGCGCCAGTGGCGCAGTGCCGATGCCAGGGTCTGCGCTTCCTCGGCCAGTTCCGGGCTGCGTTGCAGCAGTGTGGCCAGGGCATTGCCCAGCGCGTGCCGCAGCAGGTCGCGCAGTTGTTCGGCTTCGGTGCGTCCTTCGGCCAGCGAGTCGCCGGTATCGATGGTGCGGATGTACTTGTCGATCAGTTGCCGCAGGGTGCGGCCGTAGCCGGGCCAGTCGCCGGCCGCATAGGCTGCGCTCAGGCGCACGCCCATGTCGCCGAGTTCGCCATGCAGGCTGGTGATGCCTTCGGCGAAGGCCAGCAGCAAGGCCTCCGGATGCGCGGCATGCGAGAACAGGCGCATCAACAGGGCGGTGGCGGCCGCCGGGTCGTGCGCGCCGGACTTGTTCTTGGCCGGCACCAGCTGATGCGCGGCCAGGCCATGCCCGCCGCGCTCGCTGCCGATCACGCTGGGCAGGGCGGCGGCCGGGCGCGCGCTGTCCGCGCCGCCCCAGGGCAACAGGCGGCGCAGCCCGCCACGTGGGCGGCTTGGGAGTTCAGGCTGGTCTGCCATGCGCCGGGGTCTCGGAAAGTCGTGGTGCCATTGCGGGTTATCGGCGCGCGGGCGTCGCGCTTAAGCGGTCTGGGCAGGTCTGCGCAGTTCCGGCAGGCAGCCCCGATGTCAGGCAGTGGACGACAGCGGTCCTGCGTGCGCGGCTGAACAAGTCATGCGGGTGATGGCGGGCGCCGCCGTCGTTGCCCGCTTTCGGTGCGTTTCAACAACCGCGCACCACGGCAGGGATGTCATCGCACTGCAATGCGCCGCTTATGCCTTTGGAGCTACGCAACCATGCGCAAGGGAATGTAGATGTCGCAGAAAAGTCAGCACGTATTCACGCATATTTTATTTGCCCGGGGTGTAGATTCGTTCCAAGGACAACGTGGAGTACGCGCGTTGGCCCCGCTCCTCATTCGTAGCAGGTCGTCTGGCTGAATCGGCAGATGATGGTTGTCGCTTCGCTGTTTTTCCGTCTCCACCCACTTTACGACGGACGTTTAGATGGTTGCCATGATGCCGCTTCACGCCACTACCGCACGCTTAGAGCGCAGCACGATGCTCCCGACTCTGAAGAAGAGCGGGCGACCGCGTGATGCACGTGGCCGCTTCATTCGCCATCACGAGCGTCTGCCGGTGTCGCCGGCCGATACCCGCGGCGCCTTGTTCGTGGTGTCGGAGATGGCGGACTTCATCAAGGCGGGCGGTCTGGGCGATGTGGCCGCGGCGCTGCCACGCGCGCTGCGCCATCGCTACGACGTCCGTGTGCTGATCCCCGGCTACCGGGCGGTGCTGGCGCGGGCGGGCAAGGTGGAGATCGTCGGCCGGGTGCTGGCGCATGCCGCACTGCCGGCCTGCGACATCGGCCGCATCGTGCAATCGGACGGGCTGCCGATCTACATCCTGCTGTCCAAGGAATTGTTCGAACGCGACGGCTCGCCCTATGTGAGCACCAGCGGCTCGGAGTTCGAAGACAACGCGATCCGCTTTGCCACCTTGTCGCATGCCGCCGCGCAGATCGCCGCCGGCCATGCCGGGCTGGGCTGGAAGCCGCGCCTGCTGCACCTCAACGACTGGCCGTGCGCGCTGGCTGCCGCCTATGTGCGCTGGTCCGGCGGCACCACGCCGTGCCTGTTGACCATCCATAACCTGGCCTACCAGGGCCTGGTGCCGTATTCGATGGCCGCTGCGCTGGGCATCCCGGCCGAGCGTGTGGCCGAGCTGGAGTTCTACGGGCAGATGTCATTCCTGCGCGGCGGCATCGTGCATGCCGACCACGTCAACACGGTCAGCGTCAGCTATGCCCAGCAGATCACCGGCCCGGCGCAGGGCTGTGGCCTGGACCGCCTGCTGGCCGGCCGGGCCGCCAAGGGCGCGCTGACCGGCATCGTCAACGGCATCGACGCCAGCTGGGACCCGCGTACCGACGAATATCTGGACACGCACTTCAGCGTCAATCAGTGGCAGGGCCGTCAGGCCAACGCCGCGCAGGTGCGCAAGGCCTTCGGGCTGCGCGAGAGCACCGGCCCGCTGTTTGCGGTGGTGTCGCGGCTGGTGCATCAGAAGGGCCTGGACCTGATCTGCGAGGTCGCCCCGCAGATCGTGGCGGCCGGCGGCCAGATCGCGGTGATCGGCGGTGGCGAGCCGGAGATCGAGCAACAGGTCGCCGAGCTGACCCGGCGCTATCCGGGCCAGGTCGGTGCCTTCATCGGTTTCGAGGAGGGCCTGGCGCGGCGCATGTTCGCCGGTGCCGACTTCCTGCTGATGCCATCGCGCTTCGAGCCGTGCGGCTTGAGCCAGATGTATGCACAACGCTTTGGGTGCCTGCCGATCGCGCACGCCACCGGTGGTCTGATCGACACGGTGGATGACGGCGTCACCGGCTTTTTGTTCCAGCACGCCAGCGTGGAAGCGTTGCGCCGCTGCCTGGAGCGGGCATTCCGCACCTTCCGCCTGCCCAGCCTGCTGTCGGCGATGCGCCGCGCGGCGATGCTGCGTCCCAGTGGTTGGGATGTGGCGGGCAAGAAATACCTCTCGCTGTACGAACGCACCGCCGCAACCGCCCCCGCGCTTGCGACGGTGTCATGAGCGAACGGCTGGGCGTGCAGGGGCAGGAGACGGAAGCGACGGCGGTGACCATGGATGGGATGTCGGATCTGGTGCAGAGCGTGCAGGCGCTGGCCGATGGCCTGCCTGCCGATGCATTCGCGGTATTGGGCCCGCATTCCCAGGCTGATGGCCGCCGGCTGGTGCGCGTGCTGGCGCCCGGTGCCGAGGCGATGGGGCTGATCGACCCGCGTGGCAAGTTGCTGGCGCGCATGCAGGCCGGCCCGGTCGATGGCGTGTTCGAGGGCACGCTGGCGGTCGAAGGCCCGTATCGGCTGCGCATCGTGTGGCCGGACGTGGTGCAGGAGATCGAAGACCCCTACGCGTTTGCCGCCACGCTGGACGAATCCACCCTGCTGCAGATCGCTGCCGGCGACGGCCAGGCATTGCGTCGTGCCCTGGGTGCCCAGCACCTGCACTGCGACGACGTGCCCGGGGTGCGCTTTGCGGTGTGGGCGCCGCATGCGCAACGCGTGGCGGTGGTGGGCGATTTCAATGGCTGGGACGTGCGCCGGCACCCGATGCGCCCGCGCATCGGCGGGTTCTGGGAGCTGTTCCTGCCGCGCGTGGAAGCCGGCACACGTTACAAGTACGCCATCACCGCTGCCGATGGCCGCGTATTGCTCAAGGCCGACCCGGTGGCGCGCCAGAGCGAATTGCCGCCGGCCACCGCCTCGGTGGTGCCGGGCGCGGCTGCGTTTGCCTGGACCGATGCCGCCTGGATGGCCGCGCGCGATGCCAATGCCACGCCAGCGCCGCTGTCGATCTATGAAGTGCATGCCGCGTCCTGGCGGCGCGATGGGCACAACCAGCCGCTGGACTGGCCAGGGCTGGCCGCACAGCTGATCCCCTATGTGCAGCAGCTCGGTTTCACCCATATCGAGTTGCTGCCGATCACCGAACATCCGTTCGGCGGCTCCTGGGGCTATCAACCTTTGGGGCTGTACGCACCGACCGCGCGCCACGGCAGCCCGGATGGCTTTGCCCAGTTCGTCGATGCCTGTCATCGCGCAGGCATCGGCGTGATCCTGGACTGGGTCAGCGCGCACTTTCCCGATGATGCACACGGCCTGGCGCAGTTCGACGGCGCCGCGGTGTACGAGCATGCCGACCCGCGCGAAGGCATGCATCGCGACTGGAACACGCTGATCTACAACTACGGCAGGCCCGAAGTGACCGCCTACCTGCTGGGCAGCGCGCTGGAGTGGATCGATCACTACCACCTCGACGGCCTGCGCGTGGATGCAGTGGCCTCGATGCTGTATCGCGACTATGGCCGTGCCGAAGGCGAGTGGGTGCCCAACGCGCATGGCGGCCGCGAGAATCTGGAAGCGGTCGCCTTCCTGCGCCAGCTCAACAGCGAGATCGCCACGCGCTTTCCCGGTGTGCTGAGCATCGCCGAAGAGTCCACCGCCTGGCCGGGCGTGACCGCGCCGATCAGCGAGGGCGGCCTGGGCTTCACCCACAAATGGAACATGGGCTGGATGCACGACACGCTGGGCTACATGCAGCGCGATCCGGCCGAGCGCGCGCAGCACCATAGCCAGCTCACCTTCGGCCTGGTGTACGCGTTCTCCGAGCGTTTCGTGCTGCCGCTCTCGCACGACGAAGTGGTGCACGGCAGCGGTGGCCTGCTCGGGCAGATGCCCGGCGACGACTGGCGGCGCTTTGCCAACCTGCGCGCGTATCTGGCGTTGATGTGGGCGCATCCGGGCGACAAGCTGCTGTTCATGGGCGCCGAGTTCGGCCAGTGGAACGACTGGAATCACGATCAATCGCTGGACTGGCATCTGCTCGACGGCGCCGCGCATCGCGGCGTGCAGCAACTGGTCGGCGACCTCAACGCCGCGTTGCGACGGGTGCCGGCGCTGTACCGCGGCACGCATCGTGCCGACGGCTTCGACTGGAGCGTGGCCGACGACGCGCGCAACAGCGTACTGGCATTCATCCGCCACGATCCCGATGGCGGCGCACCGTTGCTGGCGGTGAGCAACCTCACCCCGCAACCGCATCACGACTATCGCGTTGGCGTGCCGCGTGCCGGCGGCTGGCGCGAAATCCTCAATACCGACAGTGCCCATTACGGTGGCAGCAACCTCGGCAACAGCGGTCGCCTGGCGACCGAGCCGATGGGCATGCACGGGCACGCACAACGCCTGCGCCTGACCCTACCGCCGCTGGCCACGATCTATCTGCAAGCGGAGAAATAAGAATGAACGAGCGCAACGACACCACGCCGGCATGGGGTGCATGGCCAGCGGGTGAGGGACAGGTGCGCTTCGCGCTCTGGGCACCGGACGCCAAAAGTGTGGAAGTGGTCTTCGACGACGGCGCGCGCGTCGCGTTGCAGGCCGCGCAGGATGGCTTCTTCAGCGCGGTGATCGAATGCGCGGCGGATGCGCGCTATCGCTACAGCGTCGATGGCGGCGAACCGGTGCCGGATCCGGCCTCGCGCTGGCAGCCCGAGGGCGTGCACGGCCCCAGCGCCGTGCAGCGCAGCGATGGCTACGCCTGGCAGAACACCCAGTGGCAGGGACGGCCGTGGGGCGAGGCGGTGATCTACGAACTGCACGTTGGCACCTGCGGCGGCTATGCCGGGGTGCAGGCGCAACTGCCGCAGCTGGCGGCGATGGGCATCACCGCGATCGAGCTGATGCCGCTGAGCGCATTTCCGGGCGCGCATAACTGGGGCTACGACGGCGTGCTGCCGTATGCACCGGTAGAAGCCTATGGCACGCCGGACCAGTTGAAGGCGCTGATCGACGCCGCGCACGGACACGGCCTGATGGTGTTGCTGGACGTGGTCTATAACCACTTCGGCCCGGACGGCAATTATCTGCACAGCTATGCCGCCCCGTTCTTCAACGAGGACAAGCCCACGCCATGGGGCGCGGCGATCGATTTCCGCAAGCCGCAGGTGCAGCGTTACTTTCTCGACAATGCGCTGATGTGGCTGCACGAATACGGCTTCGACGGCCTGCGCCTGGATGCGGTGCATGCGATCACCCCGAACGCCTTCCTGGATACCTTGCGGCAGACCGTGCAGGCCAGCCTGCCGGCCGGCCGCCATGTGCATCTGGTGCTGGAAAACGAGGCCAACCAGGCGTCGCAGCTGCAACGCGGCTACACCGCGCAGTGGGACGACGATTTCCACAACGCCCTGCATGTGCTGCTGACCGGCGAAGAGGAAGGCTATTACGCCGCCTTTGCCGACAAGCCCACCCAACACCTGGCGCGCGTGCTGGGCGAAGGTTTCGCCTACCAGGGCGAGCCGGACCCGCGCGGGCATGTGCGCGGCGAGCCCAGCGGGGCGCTGCCGCCGCACAAGTTCGTGGTCTTCGCGCAGAACCACGACCAGATCGGCAACCGTGCGCGCGGCGAGCGGCTGAGCGTGCTGGTGTCGCCGCAACGCCTGCGTGCTGCGCTGGCACTGACCACGCTGACGCCGATGATTCCATTGTTCTTCATGGGCGAGCCGTGGGGCGCCACGCAGCCGTTCCTGTTCTTCACCGACTTCGGCCCGCCGCTGGACGATGCAGTGCGCGAAGGGCGCCGTCGCGAGTTTGCGCACTTCGCCGCATTCGCCGACGAAGCGCAGCGCGCCACCATTCCCGATCCAAACAGCCACGATACCTTCGCCGCCTCGCGTTCGCCGATCGAAGACGCCGCGCAGGGCGAAGGCGTGCAGTGGACAGCCTGGTTCAAGGCGCTGCTGGGCGTGCGTCGCCAGTGGCTGGTACCGGGGCTTGCACAGGCACGCGCGGTGGGCGCCAGCGTGCTGGCCGACGGCGCAGTGACCGCCAGCTGGGAGCTGCCCGACGGGCTGTGGCATATCGCCTTCAACGTCGGCGCCTCGGCGGTGCCGATGCCGCCGCTGCGCGGCCGCGTGGCGCATGTCGAAAACGTCGCCGCCGACGCGCAGCAGTTGCCGGTCGATGGCTTCATCGCCTGGCACGAGGCGCGCGCATGAGTACCCGTGATCTGAGCAGGAGCGATCTGCATGCGCTGGCCGGCGCGGCCGGGGTGATGGTGGACTGGGTGGATGCCAGCGACCAGCCACGCCAGGTGTCCGACCAATCGCTGCATGCGGTGCTCACCGCGCTGGAACTGCCTGCCGGCACCGCTGCGCAGCGCGAAGACAGCCTGCGTCGTTGCAAGGCGCACGCCACCGAGCCGGCGCCGCTGCTGACCGTGCAGGTGGCCGGGTTGCTGCCGGTGTCGGTCGCCGCCAATGCCAGCGGCCGTTGGCTGGACGACAGCGGCGCCAGCGAGCCGGCGCATGCCGATGCGCAGGGGCAGGTGCGTGCGCCGCAGCGTTTCGGCTACTGGACGCTGCAGATCGGCAGCCTGACCCAGCAGGTCGCGGTCGCCCCGCAACGCTGCTTCAGCGTGGCCGATGCCTGTGGCCTGCCGGCACCGCGTGCCTGGGGCATGGCGCTGCAGGTGTATTCGGCACGCAGCATCGACGACGCCGGCATCGGCGACGCATCCGGCACGGTGGAATGGGTGCGGCATGCCGCACTGGCCGGCGCCGATGCCCTGGCCCTGAGCCCGGTGCATGCCGCGCGCCCGGTCACCGGCGGCTACAGCCCGTATTCGCCCAGCGACCGGCGTTTTCTCGATCCCCTGCATGCCGCACCGGTGCGCGTATTGGGCGAGCTCGCACTGGAGGCGATCAACGAGGTGCCCGGCCTGCGCGAGCGCTTCGATACGCTGCACCACAGCGCCCTGATCGACTGGCCGGCCTCGGCGCAGGCCAAGTGGCAGCTGCTGCGCCATCTCTACACCCGCGTGCCCGCCGATCATCCCGATCTGGCTGCCTTCCGCAGCGAGGGCGGCGAGGCGCTGGAGGGCTTTGCACGGTTTGCCGCGCAGGATTTCGGCGACGGCGATCCGCAGCTGCACGTGTTCACGCAATGGCTGGCGGCGCGCAGCTGGTCCGATGCGCAACGCGAGGCGCACGAGCGCGGCATGAAGATCGGTTTGATCGCCGATCTGGCCGTCGGATTCGATCCCAATGGCGCCGAAGCCGCAGCGGCCGCCGACACCGTGCTGCGCGGCCTGGTGCTGGGCGCGCCGCCGGATGCCTTCAATGCCGACGGCCAGCACTGGGGCATCGGTGCGTATTCGCCCACCGCATTGCGGCGTAGCGGCTATGCGCCGTACATCGCGTTGCTGCGCGCAGTGCTGCGCGACCGCGGCGGCATCCGCATCGACCATATCCTGGGGTTATTGCGGCTGTGGGTGGTGCCGGAAGGTGCCAGCTCCAACGAAGGCGCGTATCTGGCCTATCCGCTGCACGATCTGCTCAACCTGCTCGCGCTGGAATCGTGGCGGCACCGGGCGATCGTGATCGGCGAAGACCTCGGCGTGGTGCCGCCGGGCATCCGCGAGGAACTGTCGCGGCGCGGGGTGATGGGCATCGATGTGTTGATGTTCACCCGCGACGACGATGGCGCCTTCGTCTCGCCGGCGCTGTGGCGGCCGGATGCGGTGGCCACCACCACCACGCACGATCTGCCCACCCTGACCGGCTGGCGCGAAGGCCGCGATATCGACTGGCGACGCAAGCTGGAGCTGATCCAGCCCGCGCAGGCCAGCGATGACGCCACCGCGCGCAGCAAGGATCTGGCACGCCTGGATGCGGCGGTCGAACACGCCGGCCTGACCGCGGCGGACGACCCGCTGCTGGGCGCGCTGCGCTTCACCGCCACCAGCGTCTCGCCCCTGGCCTTGCTGCCGGTGGAAGACGCGTTGGCGCTGGAAGAACAACCCAATCTGCCGGGCACCGTCGAGGTCCATCCCAACTGGCGTCGACGCCTGCCCGATCCCTTGCCGCATGCGCGCCTGAGTACGGCGCTGCAGGGCTTTGCCGAGGCGCGTCGCGTCGCGGCCGTTTCGGAACCGCATCCATGATCGAACTTCGCGCCACCGCCCGCCTGCAGCTGCATGTCGGCTTCACCCTGCACGATGCGCTCGCGCAGGTGCCGTATTACGCCGGCCTCGGCATCAGCCATCTGTACCTGTCGCCGATCGGCACTGCAGTGCCGGGCTCGACGCACGGCTACGACAATATCGACCCGACCGTGGTCAATCCCGAACTCGGCGGCGAAGACGCGCTGATCGCCCTGTCGCAGGCCGCGCGCGAGCACGGCATGGGCCTGATCGCCGACATCGTGCCCAACCACATGGCCACCCATGCGGACAACGCATGGTGGTGGGATGTGCTGCGCAATGGCCGCAGCGCCAAGCATGCCGACTGGTTCGACATCGACTGGCGCGCGCCCGGGCGCGACGGCAAGTTGTGGCTGGCGGTGCTGGACCGCCCGTATGCCACCGCACTGGCCGAAGGCCTGATCACGCTGGTGGTGGAGGACGACGGCAGCGCGGCACTGGCGCATTACGACCAGCGTTACCCGATCCGTCCGCAGACGCTGGAGGTGCCGGAAAAGACCGCACGTGCGCAATGGCTGCGCGACTATAACGACGGCGCCAAGCGCGGCGATGGCCGCCTGCACAAGCTGATCGAGCGCCAGCCGTACCGCCTGAACTGGTGGCGCGTGGGCAACGACATGCTCAACTACCGTCGTTTCTTCGATATCACCTCGTTGGTGGCATTGCGCGTGGAGCTGCCGGCGGTGTTCGACGCGGTGCATGCGCTGCCGCTGCGGCTGGTGGCCGAAGGCCATCTGGATGGCTTGCGCATCGACCATGTGGACGGGCTCACCGACCCCACCGGCTATGTGCGCAAGCTGCGCAGCCGGCTGGATGCGGCCGGCCGCACGCGTGGCCTCAAGCCCGGCACGCTGGGGTTGTATCTGGAAAAGATCCTGGCGCCCGGCGAAGCCTTGCCGGCCGACTGGCCCTGCGATGGCACCACCGGCTACGACTTCATGGACCAGGTCGGCGGCGTGCTGCATGACCCGGCCGGCTTCAAGCCATTGGCGCGTGCCTGGCAAAAGGTGAGCGGGCGCAGTGGCGACTTCGCACAGGAAGAACGCAGCGCACGCGACGAGATCCTGCGCGGCCCGCTGCAGACCGAATTCAATCGCGCCGTGGGTGCGTTGTCGGCACTGGCGCGACTGGACCCGCCAACGCGCGAGTTCAGCCCGCAGATGCTGGCGCGCGGCCTGTGCGTGTTGCTGCGCTGGTTTCCGGTATACCGCACCTACGCCGGTGCCAAGGGCGTGACCGGCAGTGAAGCCGAGCGCCTGCGCGCCACTGCCGCGCGTGCGCGCGAGGGCATGCCGGAGTCGATCGTTGCGGCCGTCGACGCGATCGAGCGCTGGCTGCTCGACGATGCCGGCGCCGATCGCGCGCAGGTCGCCTTGCGGCGCATCCTGCGTCGTCGCGTGGAGCAGTTGTCCGCACCGCTCAATGCCAAGTCGGTGGAAGACACCGCGTTCTACCGGCATGGCGTGCTGCTGTCGCGCAACGAGGTCGGCAGCCATCCGACCCACTTCGCCAACGACGCGGCCGAGTTCCACGCGCAGAATCTCGAACGCGCCAAGCACTTCCCGCGCGCGTTGCTGGCCACCGCCACGCACGACCACAAGCGCGGCGAAGACCTGCGCATGCGGCTGGCGGTGCTGTCCGAGCAACCGCGCTGGTGGATCGAGCAGAGCAGCCAGTTCGATGCCTTGACCGAGACGCTGGACTCGCCGGCCTTGGCCGGTGGCGACCAGCAGATGCTCTGGCAGACCCTGGTGGCCGCCTGGCCGATCGGACTGGGCGCCGACCAGACCGAGCCGCTGGCCGAGTACGCCGAGCGCATTGCGCAGTGGCTGCTCAAGGCGGTGCGCGAAGCCAAGCTGCACACCAGCTGGACCGATGGCTCGCCGGCCTACGAGCAGGCCGTGCAGGCCACCGTGGAGCAGGTGCTGTGCAGCCGCGCCGGGTTGCCGCTGCGGCGGGCGCTGCTGCGCGCCAGCAACCACATCGCCGCCGCCGGTGCGCGCAACGCGCTGGTGCAGACCACGTTGCGTCTGACCGTGCCGGGCGTGCCCGACCTGTACCAGGGCACCGAAGGCTGGGATCTGTCGCTGGTGGACCCGGACAACCGTCGCCCGGTCGACTACGCGCAGCGCCAGCAGTGGCTGCAGCAGGCGCGCGACTGGAACACGCTGCTGCGCAGCTGGCGCGATGGCGCAGTCAAGGCACGTCTCACCGCACTGCTGTTGCAGCTGCGTGCCGACCATCCGTCGCTGTTTGCGAAGGGCGACTATCAGCCCTTGACCGTGGCGGTCAGCGGCTATGCGCAGGTGCTGGCGTTCCGCCGCCAGTACCGCGGCCAGTCGCTGGTGGTGGCAGTCACGCGGCTGGGTGCCGGCAACCAGGGCGATGGCGACCTGCCGCTGCTGGTGCCGCCGGCCAACTGGGGTCAGGCGTCGTTGGCATTGCCGCCCGCCACGTATCGTAATGTGCTCGATGGCAGCACGCTGCAGCCGCAAGGCGGCCGCGTGGCGATATCCACGCTGTTTGCACGTGCGCCAGTGGCAGTGTTATTGACCCCCTAAGAGAACGTAAGCAATGAACGACACGGAACGGCAAGCGCGGCTTCGCCAGTTGGCACAGGAGATCTGGGAGGCCGAAGGCCGCCCGGACGGCCACGCAGATCGGCATTGGGCCATGGCCGAGCGGCTGGTGGACGCCGAAGAGCGCGCCGCCGAACAGGCCGGCCCGCCGGTGACTGCACGCCAGTAACGGTGCCTCTGTCACCTTGCATGGTTCACCCTGCAGGCTGTGCCGTGCCAGGGTGAGCGTGCCCAGGCACACAGGCACCCGCATTCGCTCAGCGTTTTGAGTTCACCGTTCTCAGGAGTTACCGATGGCCACCCGCAAGTTCACTCAGCGCTCGCGCATTCGCGAAGGCCGTCCCAACCCGCTCGGCGCCACCTGGGATGGCCTGGGGGTCAATTTCGCGCTGTACTCGCGCAACGCCACCCGGGTGGAACTGTGCCTGTTCGACGAGCGTGGCCGCGAGCAGGAGCGCCTGGCGCTGCCCGAATACACCGACGAGGTCTGGCACGGCTATCTGCCTGACGCACGCCCCGGCCAGCTGTACGGCTACCGCGTGCATGGACCTTATGCGCCCGAGGCCGGGCATCGCTTCAACCACAACAAGCTGCTGTTGGACCCGTATGCCAAGCAGATCGTCGGCGAGCTCAAATGGGCGCCGCATCTGTTCGGCTACACCATCGGCCACCGCGACAAGGATCTGAGCTTCGACCGTCGCGACAGTGCCGCGTTCATGCCCAAATCGGCGGTGATCGACCCGGCTTTCACCTGGGGCCAGGACCGCCCGCCGCAGACGCCGTGGAACCGTACGGTGATCTACGAAGCGCACGTGCGCGGGCTGAGCATGCTGCATCCGGCAGTGCCGCCGGAAAATCGCGGCACCTTCTCGGCCCTGAAGACCGATGAGCTGATCGACCACATCAGCTCGCTCGGCGTCACCGCGGTGGAGCTGCTCCCGGTTCACGCCTTCGTCGACGACCAGTACCTGCTGGAAAAAGGCCTGCGCAATTACTGGGGCTACAACACGCTGGGCTTCTTCGCGCCGCAGGCGCGCTACATGTCCACGCGCACCGTGGCCGAGTTCAAGCAGATGGTGGCGCGCCTGCATCATGCGGGGCTGGAAGTGCTGCTGGACGTGGTCTACAACCACACCGCCGAAGGCAACGAGCTGGGGCCGACGCTGTCGTTCAAGGGCATCGACAATGCCAGCTACTACCGCCTGGCCGACGATCGCCGCTTCTACATCAACGACACCGGCACCGGTAACACCTTCGACCTGACCAACGTTGGCGCGTTGCGCATGGTGATGGACTCGCTGCGCTACTGGGTGCAGGAAATGCATGTCGACGGCTTCCGCTTCGACCTGGCCAGCATCCTCGGCCGCGAGCGCTATGGCTTCGATCCGTCGGGCAGCTTTCTCGATGCGGTGCGCCAGGATCCGGTACTGAGCCAGACCAAGCTGATCGCCGAGCCGTGGGATATCGGCCCGGGCGGTTACCAGGTCGGCAACTTTCCGCCGGGTTGGGTGGAATGGAACGACAAGTTCCGCGACAACGTGCGCGCGTTCTGGCGTGGCGACGGTGGTCAGCTGGCCGAACTGGCCACGCGCCTGACCGGCTCGGCCGACCTGTTCAACCATAGCGGCCGCCGCCCCACTGCGTCGGTCAACTTCGTCACCGCGCACGACGGCTTTACCCTGCGCGATCTGGTCAGCTACGAAGGCAAGCACAACTTCGCCAACGGCGAAGAGGGCAGGGACGGCAGTGACCACAATATCTCGGCCAATTACGGCGTCGAAGGCGACACCAACGACCCGGCCATCAAGCAGCTGCGCCGTCAGCAGATGCGCAACCTGCTGGCCACGTTGTTGCTGTCGCAGGGCACGCCGATGCTGCTGGCCGGCGACGAGTTCGGCCACAGCCAGAACGGCAACAACAACGCGTATTGCCAGGACAACGAACTGACCTGGATCGACTGGACTGCCGCCACCAAGGCCGCCGCCGCCGATCAGGCTGCGTTCGTGCGGCGGTTGATCCGCATCCGCCAGCGTTACCCGCTGCTGCATCGCGCCCGCTTCTTCGATGGCAAGTTCGACGAAGCGCTGGGCCTGAAGGATCTCACCTGGCTGGCACCGGACGGCCACGAGATGGACGAAGCCGGCTGGCACGACCCGGAAGCGCGCGCGCTGATGCTGCGCCTGGATGGCCGCTCGCCGACCACCGGTTTGCGCGAGATCGCCGCCAACGTGACCTTGCTGATGCTGATCAATGCCGCCTCCACCAGCGTGTCGTTCACGCTGCCGGCGATGCACGACGAACATTGGCGCGTACTGGTCGACACCGCACGCCATGGCGGCCGCGTGGTGGCCGGCGGCAGCGAATGGAAGGCGCCGGCGCACTCGCTGACCTTGCTGGCGGTGGAGCGCGATCGCATCGCCAGCAGCGCACGCATCGTCTCCGAGGGCGCACGCTGATGGCAGGGGCGGTCTGATGGACGTGCTGCTGGCAGGGGCCACCGGTCTGGTCGGCGGACATGTTTTGCAACAGCTGCTGGCCGACGCGCGCTGTACCGGCGTGGTGGCGATCACGCGCCGGCCGCTGTCGCAGATCCATCCCAAGCTGCGCAACCAGGTGATCGATTTCGAGCGCCTGGACCACTGGACCGCGCCGCGCATGGAAGCGGCCATCTGCGCCCTGGGCAGCACGATGAAACAGGCCGGCTCGCGCGAGGCGTTCTACCGCATCGATCACGACTACCCGATGGCGTTGGCACGCGCCGCCTGCGCGCAGGGCACCTCGGTGTTCGTGCTGAATTCGGCGGCCGGTGCCGATGCGCACTCGCGCATCTTCTACAACCGCGTCAAGGGCGAACTGGAACGCGACCTGCGCGCGGTCGGCTTCCCCTCGCTCACCTTCGTGCGCCCGGGCCTGATCGGCGGCGAACGCGAGCAGCGGCGCACCGGCGAACACATCGGCAGCCTCGTGCTGGGCGCGCTCGGCCCACTGCTACCACGCCGCTTCCGCATCAATCCAGCCGAACGCATCGCCGCCGCCATGGTGAGCGCCGCGCTGGCACCGGCACGTGGCGAGCACAGCGTCGAGGCTGCGGAGTTGGTTGGCTAACGCCGCCTCATCGCCTCGTCGCGAGGCAGCCGGATAGAGGTGAGACGCCGCCGTATCGTAGGAGCGTGCCTGGGCGCGACGGGGCGTTACCAGTAAAGCTTCATCGCGCGCAGGCACGCTCCTACAGGTTCACGCGCAGCCGATTGCCGTCTTCGTAAGCATAAATACCGTGCGCACTCCCAACTACTGTCCATCATCCATCAGCACCCACCCGTCGTCACGAGGGCGTTACGGATAGAGGAACGGGTGCCCGCTGTTCGTAGGAGCGTGCCTGCGCGCGACGGGGCGTTACCGATAAAGCCTCATCGCGCGCAGGCACGCTCCTACAGAGTCACGCGCAGCGGATCGGCATCTTCGCCAGCACAAATCCTCGCTCACACCCCCAACGACTGCCCGCCATCCACCGCCAGTACCTGTCCGGTGATCCAGCGCGCCTGCGGCGATGCGAGAAACAACGCCGCATCGGCGATGTGCTGCACTTGACCGAATCCGCCGAACGGGATGCTGTCGCGGATGTGGGCATACAGCTCCGGTTCTTCATCGCGGCGGCGGGCCCATAGCCCGTCCGGAAACTCGATAGAACCCGGTGCGATTGCGTTGACGCGGATACGCTCGCGTGCGAGCTCGGCGGCCAGCGTGGTGGTGTAGTAATTCAGCGCTGCCTTGGCGGTGGAATAGGCGATCGCACGTGGTGTGGGGCGTTGCGCATTGATCGAGCTGATATTGAGGATCACTGCCGCATCGCTGTTGCGTAGGTACGGCAGCGCGGCGCGATTGCAACGCACGGCGGCCATCAGGTCGACATCCAGACCGGCCTGCCAGCTTGCGTCGTCGTTGCCATGCCCATAGCCGGAGGCATTGTTGATCACAACGTCCAGCCCATCCAGCGCCTGTGCTGCGGCCTCCACATACGCCTCGATTTGCGCAGCGTCCGACAGGTCGCAGGCGAAGGTGTGTACCGGGGCTCCATGAGGCGCCAACGCGTGTGCGGCCTGTGCCAGGCCATCGGCTTTGCGTGCGCATAGCGAGACCTGCGCGCCGTTGCGGACGAACGCTTCGGCAATCGCCAGGCCGATGCCACGGCTGCCGCCGGCGATCAGCACGCGTTGATTGCGCGGCGAGATTTGCGTGGGTGCTGTGGAAATGGACATGGCGGACACTCGATCGGAAACCGACATTATCGAGCAGCCCGGTCATGACGCGGTGCTCGGTACCGTTGCAGTGTTGAACGCAGCATCGCAAGGTCTGCTGTTCGTTTCACTACTTCCATCGCTTCTGCCAACGACGCGCCGGCCACCGCGCGTAGCGGGCTGGCGATCTACTGCACTCATCCCCAGGCGCGCGCGGGCTGTGCTCGGAACTGCCATGTGCCACTCGTACACCCAGGTGTTGAGCGCGCCGTCCACACGTCCCGAGCGATTGTTCGCTACGTGTTGTCAGCCACCCCAAATCGCGGTGCGCAGCGCTGCGCTGCGAGCCAGGTTGGGAGCCATGCATTGGCACCTGGCTGCGGTCGCGTGTGCTGTCATCTTTGTGCAATGCCGTCCGCAGGCCGCTTGCGACGCAAGCCTCATCACCAAGCATGATCAGCTCATGCGTTTTCGGTTGCTCGCCGCTAACCATTTGTTTACACGTTTGCGCCGCGCTGCGGGCACAACGTGCGGGTCATTCAGTGGGAGTTGCACATGGAAACCCATATCACCGTCATCGGTGCCGGCTTTTGCGGCACCGCGCTGGTCCGTGCGCTGGCGCAGACGGCCGATGCGCAGGTGCGCATCACCCTGGTCGGCGTGACCGAGACCTTCGGCAGCGGCATCGCCTATGGTGCGGCGCGGCCGGAGCACCTGCTCAACGTGCGCGCCAAGGACCTGGGCATCGATGCGCAGGCGCCAGGTGCCTTCGCCGACACCCTGCATCTGGGCGACAGCGGGCGACTGGAATTCCTGCCGCGCCTTGCCTATGGCGATTATCTGCGCAGCGAGCTGGATACCGCGGTCAGTGGCGCGCAGGCGTCGATCGTGCGGCTGTCGCAGGAAGCGGTGGCGGTGGAGCGTGCACGCAAGGGCTTTCGCGTGTTCCTGGCCAATGGCGATGCCTTCCACAGCGATCGGGTGGTGCTGGCGGTGGGCGCACTGCAGCCGCAGGCGTTGGCCGGGATCGGCCCGCGCCTGAGCGTGCATCCGCGCTATATCGGCTGGCCGTGGCAGGGCGATGCCCTGGCGCTCCTGTCGCCGGACGACGATGTGCTGATCGTCGGCACCGGGCTGACCATGGTGGATGTGGCATTGACCCTGCACACGCGCGGGCATCGTGGCCGCCTGCTGGCGATCTCGCGACGCGGCCTTGCGCCGCAGGCGCATCTGCGCCAGCCGGGTGCGGCGCTGGAATTGCCGCCGCATCTGCAGCGCGCACTCAAGGATGCCGACCTGCGTGGCCTGCTGCGCGGTGTGCGTCAGCTCAGTGCGGTGGTCGACGACTGGCGACGCGTGGTGGATGCCTTGCGCCCGCATCTGCAACCGCTGTGGCAGCGGCTGGAGTTGCGGCAGCGTGCGCGTTTCCTGCGCCATCTGCGCCCGTATTGGGAGGTGGCGCGGCACCGCGTTGCGCCGGGCGCAGCGGAACAGCTGGCGCAATTGCAGCAATCGGGGCAACTGCAGATCGTCGCAGCGCGCCTGCTGCGTGCGCGTTGGGTGCCCGATGGCGTGGAAGCGGTGATTCGCCCGCGTGGATCGGCCGACGCGCAGACCGATCATTACGATGCGGTGATCCGCGCCACCGGGTTGGACACCGATATCGACCGCACCAGCGACCCGCTGATCGCCGGCATGCGCGAAGCGGGCCTGTTGCGTGCCGACCCGCTGGGCCTGGGCGTGGACACCGATGCGCAACTGCGCGTGCGCGATGGTGCCGGGCAGATCGTGCCAGGGCTGTATTGCGTGGGCCCGCTGCTACGCGGGCGCTATTGGGAAATCACCGCCGTACCGGAGTTGCGTGTGGCCACACGTGCCCTGGCAGACCGTCTATTGCTGGGCGCGATGCCGGCGTTACAGCCGGAGCCGGAACAGCTGCCGCGCGAGGTCAATGCGCGCTTGTAGCTGGGGGGGATTTGCATTGCAGCTTCCTGATGGTTGTATGAAATTGAAGCTGTGACGAGTGCGAGTTTGAGCCTTCTCTCATCGAGAGAGTGCCCCATCACCCTGCATCTTGAACCCTTCTCCCATCGGGAGAAGGTGGCGCGCTAGCGCCGGATGAGGGTACGTGTGCAACCCCGTGGGGTTGGGTGATGCCTTTTTGAAAAAGTTACTTCCGGTCGACGCTCGCCAGTAGCAGCATTTTTTTGTGTGTGCATCAGACGTTTGCGTAATGCTCGTGTCGTCTGTCGTCTGTCGTCTGTCGTCTGCTGACATTTCTTCGGCTTTTTTTCTGGCGATAGAAGCGCCCGATCACGCAACAAACAGCCTCTGCGCGCGCAGGCATAGCCCGCACGGCGCAATCTCGCGCGGACTTCGCCAAACAGCGCAATCATGCCGCGTGATGCGTAGCGCAGTGCGCCGTTGCAGACAGGACTGGGTCATGTTGACGGCCCTGGGCTGATTACAGTCCAGGTCGCTTCTTTCCCTCATCCTGGAGTTCGCCATGCCCCGTCTTGCTCCCGCTGCCCTGCTCGCCACGCTGTGCGCTTGCGCGCTGCCCGCCTGGGCCAGTGAATCGCTCAATACCCGTGCGGAAGTGCTCGCAGCCCTGGAATCCGGTTACGACGTCAGCCTGACTACCGATCTTGGCCGCTGCACCCCCGAACAAGGCACGCCGGTCACCCAGACCCGTGGCGGCCGCCATATCGATGCGTACCGCATCACCGAGGACGGCACTGCCGCGTTCTCCGGTTCGCACTTTACCGTGGCCAACGACGGCAAGCCGATCCAGCAGTTCATGCGCTATCAGCTGCGCCCGGATGGCAGCGTGCGTTTCACCACCTACATGTACGACCTGCCGGGTCTGCAGCAACGCGGGCCGGTGCTGGCGTATCAATGCACGATCAATCAAGGCATCCGTTTCCACGCCGATTGACCACATGACGACTGCGCGGGCTGCAGCAGCCATCGCGTGCACGGCGACGCGCAGTCGTTATCCGCACCCGGGTCGCGGTGAGGACAGCGAGTTTTCTTCCGCCAAGGATGCAGGACCCGCTTGGCGCACAGACGACGCCCACCGATATGAGGCAAGCGCCGCAGTTTGCGGTTGCCCGGTAGCGACCTTGTCCGTGCTTGCGTCAGCGCGGTGACGACTGATGCAGCGCAACTGCGTTGGCGGTGCTGGATTGCCAGCCGCCACCCAGCGCCCTGAAGGTGGCCACCGCACTGCGCGCGGCATCCGTGCGCGCCTGCACCTGCGCATCGGACGCGCGCAGCAGCTGCTCGTCGGCATTCAACACTTCGATCAGGCTGACCACGCCCTTTTCGTAGGCCAGCGCCGACGCGGTGCGCGCCTTGCCCAGTGCGTCCACGCCTTGCGCGAGCACGCTGGCTTGTTGCTCGCGTTTGACCAGTGCGGTGAATGCATTTTCGACGTCCTCGGTGGCGCGCAGGACCGCCAGGCGATATGCCGCCAGCTGCTCGGCTTCCTGGCCCTTGGCCTGGGCGATCTGCGCATTGATGCGGCCGAAGTCGAACAGCCGCCAGCGCAGGCCCAGCACGCCGGCGGACTGGCTGGCATCGCCGGTGAACAGGTTGGCGCCGGAGATCGCGGTGGCGCTGCCGAGCAGTCCACTGAGCGAGAATTTGGGGTAGTACTCGGCCATCGCCACGCCGATGCGCGCGTTCGACGCGGCCAGCCTGCGTTCGGCCGCGATCAGATCGGGGCGGCGGCGCAGCAGGTCGCCGGGCGTGCCCGTCTCGGCGATCCGCGGTGCAAGCGGAATCGGTTTGGTGGCGGCCAGTTCCGCGCGGTGCGTGCCAGGCGGCACACCCAGCATCACGTCCAGGGCGTTCATCGCCGCGACCAGGCCGCTTTCGATGCCGGGCACCGAGGCCTGCGCCTGTGCCAGCGCGCCTTGCGCCTGGTGCAGTTGCAACTCCGGCGCGAGCCCCTTGCCATGCAGCAGCGTCACCATCGACAGCAGGCCCTGCTGGGTGGCGACCTGGCGCTGCGCCACCTCCAGCCGTGCCTGCAGGCCGCGGATGCTGATGTAGATATCGGCGGTCTGCGCCGCCACCGCCAGGCGGGTGGCGGCGGCGCCGGCTTCGCTGGCCTGGTAGTCGGCCAGTGCGGCCTGGCGCCCGCGACGCAGGCCGCCGAACAGATCCAGCTCCCAGCTCGCGCCCAGGTTGGCTTCGTAGGTGCTGGCGTAGCGGTCGAAGTTGGGCGTGCTGTTGAGCACCTGGCCGAGCGGCGTCTCCAATGACTGGTAGGCGCGGGTCGCGTTGCCGCTGATGTTGCCTGAAGGCAGCAGCGCAGCAGTGGCGGCGGTCAAGCCGGCGCGGGCCTGGGTGACGCGCGCGGTGGCCTGGGCCAGGTCCAGGTTCTGCGCCAGCGCCTGGGTGACGTAGCGGCTCAGGTCCGCGTCGTCGAAGCCGGTCCACCAGGTCGAAAGCTCGGCCGGTCGCGCTGCCGGGCGCACTTCGACCGCCGCCTGGCCTGCATAACGGTCTGGCAGGGGCGCTGCGGGGCGGGTGTAGGTCGGACCGACTGCGCAGCCCGTGGCAAGGCTGGCAACGACAAGCAGGGCAACAGGACGGAACGGGGACATGGCAGACCGGGCGGGCAGGGATGAGGTGTGACTATAATACGAAATGGTCACTTTTGTATGTGAGACGCCGGGGCGCTAAGCTGGCGGCATGAGCAAGACACCCAGCTATCCGGTTTCGGGCCGCGGCCCGGCCGACCATGACGTGCGCGATCAGATCGTGATTGCGGCCACCGAGCATTTCAGCCGCTACGGCTACGAGAAGACCGCGGTTTCGGACCTGGCCAAGGCGATCGGGTTCTCCAAGGCCTATATCTACAAGTTCTTCGAATCCAAGCAGGCCATCGGCGAGATGATCTGCAGCAACTGCCTGCGCGAAATCGAGACCGAGGTGCGTGCCGCGGTCGACGAGGCGGAGCAGCCGCCGGAAAAATTACGCAGGCTTTTCAAGGTGATGATCGAGGCGAGCCTCCGGCTGTTCTTCCAGGATCGCAAGCTGTACGAGATCGCCACCTCGGCGGCCACCGAGCGCTGGCAATCGGTCCGCGCCTATGAAGTGCGCATCCAGACACTGCTGCAGGACGTGCTGCAGCAAGGCCGGCAAAGTGGCGATTTCGAGCGCAAGACGCCACTGGACGAGGCCACGCAGGCGATTTACATGGTGCTGCGCCCTTACATGAACCCGCTGCTGCTGCAGCACAGCCTGGAGCAGGCCGACGAGGTGCCGGTGCTGTTGTCGAGCCTGGTGCTGCGCAGCCTGTCGCCCTAAATTCGTTTGTGACTATTGACTGATTTAGTCACAAGTATCAGGATGCGAGCCTTCATCAGCTCGCTCCTGGATTTGCCATGCTTCGGCGCCTCGTTACCTCTGCCGCTTTCTGTGTGCTGCCGCTGGCATTGATCGCCTGCGGCAAGGCGCCCCCCTCCGATCCACGCACCGCGGACCCGTTGGTGCGGGTGGCCATCGTCGAAGACGCCGGTGCAGCGGCGCGCAGCTTCTCCGGCACGGTCGCGGCCCGGGTGCAGAGCGACCTGGGGTTCCGGGTCGCCGGCAAGGTGCAGGAGCGTCTGGTCGATGCCGGCCAGCGCGTGAAGCGTGGCCAGCCGCTGCTGCGGATCGACCCGGTCGACCTCAAGCTCGCCGCGCGGGCGCAGCAGGACGCGGTGGCGGCCGCGCAGGCGCGCGCCCAGCAGGCGGGTGAGGATGAGGCGCGCTACCGCGATCTGCGCGGCACCGGCGCCATCTCGGCTTCGGCCTACGACCAGATCAAGGCCGCCGCCGACACCGCCAGGGCGCAGCTGAGCGCGGCCCAGGCGCAGGCCGAAGTGGCCCGCAACGCCAACCGCTACACCGACCTGCTGGCCGACGCCGATGGCGTGGTGATGGAGACGCTGGTCGAACCGGGCCAGGTCGTCGCGGCCGGGCAGCCGGTGGTGCGGCTGGCGCATGCCGGCCGCCGCGAGGCGGTGATCCAGTTGCCGGAAACCTTGCGCCCGCAGGTCGGCTCGGTAGCGCAGGCCACCTTGTTCGGCAATGCCGCTGTCACCGTGCCGGCGACCTTGCGCCAGCTGTCCGAAAGCGCCGACCGGCTGACCCGCACCTTCGAGGCACGTTACGTGCTCGATGGCGCACTGGGCGATGCGCCGCTGGGCACCACCGTCAGCCTGCGCATCGCCGATGGCACGGCCGCCGGCACGCAGGCCGGGCTGCAGGTGCCGCTGGCCGCGCTGTTCGATGCCGGCAAGGGGCCGGGCGTGTGGGTGATTGCCGGCAATCCGGCCAAGGTGCGCTGGCGGCCGGTGACGGTGCTGGGCCTGGACGACGACCATGCCACGGTTGCCGGCAAGCTGGCGCGCGGTGAGCGCATCGTGGCACTGGGTGCGCACCTGTTGCGCGACGGCGAGCAGGTGCGGGTGGTCAACACGATTGCGCCTGCCGCCGGCGCCACGACCGGCGCCAAAGCCGCAGCCGCGGCAGGAGCGCAGCCGTGAGCGAAGGTGGGTTCAATCTTTCCGCGCTGGCGGTGCGCGAGCGCTCGATCACGCTGTTCCTGATCGTCCTGATTTCGCTGGCTGGCCTGGTCGCCTTCCTCAAGCTTGGCCGTGCCGAAGACCCGGCCTTCACCGTCAAGGTCATGACCATCGTGACCGCCTGGCCCGGCGCCACGCCGCAGGAAATGCAGGACCAGGTCGCCGAGAAACTCGAAAAGCGCCTGCAGGAACTGCGCTGGTACGACCGCAGCGAAACCTATACGCGTCCCGGCCTGGCGTTCACGACCTTGACCTTGCTGGACAGCACACCACCCAGCCAGGTGCAGGAGCAGTTCTATCAGGCGCGCAAGAAGGTGGGCGACGAAGTCGGCAACCTGCCGGCCGGCGTGATCGGGCCGATGGTCAACGACGAATATGCCGACGTCACCTTCGCGCTGTTCGCGCTCAAGGCCAAGGGCGAGCCGCAACGTTTGCTTGCGCGCGATGCGGAAAGCCTGCGCCAGCGCATGTTGCACGTGCCGGGCGTCAAGAAGGTCAACATCATCGGCGAACAGCCCGAGCGCATCTTTGTCGAGTTCTCGCACGAGCGCCTGGCCACGCTGGGCGTCGGTCCGCAGGAGGTGTTTGCCGCGCTCAATGCGCAGAACGCCTTGAATGCGGCAGGTTCGGTGGAGACGCGCGGGCCGCAGGTGTTCATTCGCCTGGACGGCGCGCTCGACAGCCTGCAGAAGATCCGCGACACCCCGCTGGTGGTGCAGGGCCGCACCCTGAAACTGTCGGATATCGCCACGGTCAAACGCGGCTACGAAGATCCGTCCACCTTCATGATCCGCAGTGGCGGCGAGCCCGCGTTGCTGCTGGGCATCATCATGCGCGATGGCTGGAACGGGCTGGATCTGGGCAAGTCGCTGGACAGCGAAGTCGGCGCAATCAATGCCGAGCTGCCGCTGGGCATGACCCTGAGCAAGGTCACCGACCAGGCGGTCAACATCGACGCGTCGGTGGGCGAGTTCATGACCAAGTTCTTCGTCGCACTGCTGGTGGTGATGCTGGTGTGCTTCGTCAGCATGGGCTGGCGCGTGGGTATCGTGGTGGCGGCCGCGGTGCCGCTGACGCTGGCGGCGGTGTTCGTGGTGATGCTGGCCACCGGCAAGAACTTCGACCGCATCACGCTGGGGTCGTTGATCCTGGCGCTGGGATTGCTGGTGGACGACGCCATCATCGCGATCGAGATGATGGTGGTGAAGATGGAGGAAGGCTACAGCCGCGTCGCCGCATCGGCCTATGCGTGGAGCCATACCGCCGCGCCGATGCTGTCCGGCACGCTGGTGACCGCGGTCGGCTTCATGCCGAACGGCTTTGCCGCCTCCACTGCCGGCGAATACACCAGCAACATGTTCTGGATCGTGGGGATTGCGCTGATCGTCTCGTGGGTGGTGGCGGTGGTGTTTACGCCCTACCTGGGCGTCAAGATGCTGCCGGATCTGAAGAAGATCGAAGGCGGCCACGCCGCGATGTACGACACGCCGCGCTACAACCGCTTCCGCAATGCGCTGGCACGCGTCATCGCGCGCAAGTGGTTGGTGGCCGGCTCGGTGGTGGGCCTGTTCGTGCTTGCGATCCTGGGCATGGGCATCGTCAAGAAGCAGTTCTTCCCGATCTCCGATCGCCCTGAAGTGCTGGTCGAAGTGCAACTGCCGTACGGCAGCTCGATCACCCAGACCAGCGCGGCCACGGCCAAGCTGGAAGCCTGGCTGGCCAAACAGGACGAAGCGAAGATTGTCACCGCGTATATCGGCCAGGGCGCGCCGCGTTTCTTCCTGGCGATGGGTCCGGAGTTGCCGGATCCGTCGTTCGCCAAGATCGTGGTGCGTACCGACAACCAGCACGAGCGCGACGCATTGAAGCTGCGCATGCGCAAGGCGGTTGCCGAAGGCTTGGCCTCCGAAGCGCGCGTACGCGTGACCCAACTCACCTTCGGCCCGTACTCGCAGTTCCCGGTGGCCTACCGGGTCAGCGGGGCGGACCCGCAGGTGGTGCGTGGCATCGCCGCGCAGGTCAGGCAGGTGATGCAGGACAGCCCGATGCTGCGCACCGTCAACACCGACTGGGGCACGCGCACGCCCACGTTGCATTTCACCCTGGACCAGGACCGCCTGCAGGCGGTGGGGCTGACCTCGGCCGCGGTGGCGCAGCAACTGCAGTTCCTGCTCAGCGGCGTGCCGGTCACGTTGGTGCGCGAGGATATCCGCAGCGTGCAGGTGATGGCGCGTTCGGCTGGCGATACGCGCTTCGATCCGGCACGCATCGCCGACTTCACCCTGGCCGGTGCCAACGGCCAGCGCGTGCCGCTGTCGCAGGTGGGCAAGGTGGATGTGCGGATGGAAGAGCCGATCATGCGCCGCCGTGATCGGGTGCCGACGATCACCGTGGGCGGCGATGTCGACGACCAACTGCAGCCGCCGGATGTCTCGGCGGCGATCACCAGGCAGCTGCAGCCGATCATCGACACATTGCCCAGCGGTTACCAGATCAAGGAGGCCGGTTCGATCGAGGAATCCGGCAAGGCAACCACCGCGATGCTGCCGCTGTTCCCGATCATGCTGGCGGCCACCTTGCTGATCATCATCCTGCAGGTGCGTTCGATCTCGGCGATGGTGATGGTGTTTCTGACCAGCCCGCTCGGCCTGATCGGCGTGGTGCCGACCCTGATCCTGTTCCAGCAACCGTTCGGTATCAATGCGCTGGTGGGCCTGATCGCGTTGTCGGGCATTTTGATGCGCAACACGCTGATCCTGATCGGGCAGATCCATCACAACGAGGCCGAAGGGCTGGACCCGTTCCATGCGCTGGTGGAAGCCACCGTGCAGCGTGCGCGGCCGGTGATCCTGACCGCGCTGGCGGCGATCCTGGCGTTCATCCCGCTCACGCATTCGGTGTTCTGGGGCACGCTGGCCTATACGCTGATCGGCGGCACCCTGGCCGGCACGATCCTGACGCTGGTGTTCCTGCCGGCGATGTATTCGATCTGGTTCAAGATCCGGCCCGATTCCGGTAGCACCCGGGCAGCGACGCAGCACGCCTGATGCCGCTCGGCCGTGGCGGCCAAGCCGCCATTATCGAAGGCGGCGGCGCGCGGTCGTTCACCCGCGTGGGCCGCGGCCGCGGCCTGCGAGGAACCGGTAGCCGGCCGGCAGGCCGGCGTGCGGGAACCGTGGCGCCGCGCAGGGCACAGACGACAGTGCGTCTTTGCCTTGCGGTTTGCCTGGTGAGGCGGAGACTCAGACCTGGTCGGTCGGAAGCACGAAGACTTCGGCGATGTTGACGTTGGACGGTGCCTGCGCCGCGAACAGGATGGTGTCGGCACTATCCATCGGGTCCAGCATGCGAACCGTGCCGGCATAACCGGCCATCATGGCCTGATATTCCGCGCTGGTGGTCTGTGCCGGAAGCTCGGTTGCGACGATGCCCGGTTGAAGGCTGGTGACGCGGATGTTGTGCTTCTTGCCGACTTCCATCCGCAGGCCTTCGATGAACGCGGTCACTGTAAACTTGCTTGCCGAGGACACCGCAAGTCCCTGGCCAAACACCTTGCGCCCGGCGATCGAGGAAGTATTGAAGACGTGGCCGGACTGTTGCTTGATCATCTGCGGCAGCACCGCTGCGGCCACGTTGGGCACGCCTTTCACATCGACATCGTCAGCCAGGTGGCAGGCCGAGGTGTGCGACACGCCATCGTCGTGCATAAGGCGGCGGCCTGCCCGCCTGTGCCAGCCTGCATCGACGGGCCGCCCGTCGCGCCGTAGCGGCGGCGTGTATCCATGCTGGCGCAGGGCGCGCGTGGCGTTCTCCACGCCGAGGCAGGCAAACGCTTGCGCCCATGCCGCCGGCCACCGAATCCCCGGCCATTCACCCAGAATGGCCGTGTGGCCTCACAATAGGCGGCCAGCTCCCAACCGATGTCGCCATGCGCAAGACCTACCAGCTCAACCTCGAAGGCAAGAACCGCGACCGTCTGCTGGAATCCAGCAAGCACGATATCCGCAAGTACATCCGCCGCGAGCGTCGCAAGGACTTGCCGGAAGGAGCGGATTATTGGGATTTCGACATGCGCTTCGGGGTGGACGAGGCCAGTGCTGCGCCGCTGCCGCCGGCCGAGCTGATCCGCTCGATCAATGCGCTCACCAGCGAAGGTGGCGGGCAGTTCTTCGTGGAAATCCTGCGCAAGCCCGGCAAGCGGACTGCGCGTGCCGATGGCGACAGCGCCGCGGGTGGCGAGCTGGATTTCGAGCAGGACTGAGTCTTCGCGTGGCGTCCGCCTTGGCGTGACGCCAGCGCGTCAGGTGTCACCCACCGCCTTCAGTCGGGCTTGCCTGCCTGCGTCGCCGCTGCCGCGCGTTGCTTGTCCTTCTTGCTCGGCCGCCTGCCCTTGATGCCGCCGTTGTCGTCCGCAGCGCGCGTGCCGGTATTCGGCATCTGTGTTGCAGGCGCCGCGGTCGCCGGGCTCGGCTCGAACCCGGCGACCACGCTGGTCGGTACGCGCAGGCCCTGGCGTTTTTCGATCAAACGCCATTGCGGCTGGCTCTCTGCCGTGATGAAGCTGATCGCAAGACCGCTGGCGCCGGCGCGTGCGGTGCGGCCGATGCGGTGGGTGTAATCCACCGTCGAGCGCGGCAGGTCGTAATTGATCACGGCCGGCAGCGCGTCGATATCGATGCCACGCCCGGCCAGGTCGGTGGCCACCAGCACCTGCAGCTCGCGCTGTTTGAAGGCGTGCAAGGTACGCTCGCGCCGGCCCTGACTCAACTCGCCGTGCAGCGGCTGCGCGTTGATGCCGGTCTTGCCGAGTTTTTCGGCGACTTTTTCGGCGGTGTGCCGGCTGGCGACGAACACCAGCACATGCGACCAGCAGTGTTCCTGCAGCAGGTGGCGCAGCAGCTGCGTGCGCTGGCCGGCATCGACGGCGATCGCGCGTTGTTCGATCGCAGGTGCAGCCTCCGGGGTGGCGGCAACGGTGATGCGCAGCGGGTCGCGCAGGCGGCGCTTGGCCAGCGAGGCGATGCCGGGCGGAAACGTGGCCGAAAACAGCACGCTCTGGCGCTGCGTCGGCAGCAAGGCCAGGATGCGATCGAGCTCGGCGCCGAAGCCCAGCTCGAGCAGACGGTCGGCTTCATCCAGCACGAGTGTGGCGACCTCGCTCAGGCGCAGCGCGTTGTGGTCGACCAGATCCAGCAGCCGCCCGGGCGTGGCGACCACGATATCGGCACCACCACGCAGGGCGAGTAGCTGCGGATTGATCGAACTGCCGCCGGTGGCCGCCACGATCTTGAGCCGCCGCGGCAGATGCGCGGCCAGTTGGCGCAAGGTGTCTTCCACCTGCGCGGCGAGTTCGCGCGTGGGCACCAGCACCAGCGCACCGAGCACGCGCGGCGCTGTGTCGGGCGCCAGGCAACGTTGCTGCAGCAGCGGCAGCGCATAGGCCAGCGTCTTGCCCGAGCCGGTCTGCGCCATCGCGATCAGATCGCGCCCCTGCAGCATCGGCGCAATGGCCTGCTGCTGGATCGGCGTGGGCGTGTGGTGACCGGCGCGTGCCAGTGCAGTATCGAAGAATGGCTGCAGCTGTGGCGACAGCGAGAGATGGGCAAATGACATGGGCCGATTATCCAGGCATTTGCGCTGCAATGGTCGGTGGGACGTCATGCAGGGTTGCCGCTGGGCAATGCATCGATGGGCGGGCAGGGCGCTGCAACCAGAGCGCAGCGCCGCCGCGCGGCAGCGCGTCTCTCCATATCGTCCAAGTCCATCGCGGCACAACGCGTAACGCAGTCAAGACTTCGACCCCATGGATTCTTAGGCGCGATCAGATGCTTAAGTCAAAGCCTGGTGCATCGAATGCGCGGTGCCCTCACCGCTTGCGGGACACGCCGTGAATCCATCCGTGGAGGCTCCTTGGCGGCATTCATGCCGCCAAGGGTCCCGCAAGCGGCGAGGGCACCGCACCAGAAAGTTAGTCGGTGGTCGAATGAAAGCTGCTTGCTCGACATGCATCGACCACTGAGCCATTGAACCCACCCATCGTTCTCCAACGATGCACATCGCGCACCGCTCTTGACCGTGCACACAGACCATCGCGACTGGTCCTTGCCCACCCACCGTCGCGGGACCTTACGCGGCATGGATGCCGCGTAAGAGCCTACAGGGACGTACTTGCGGCGTGTCCTGCTATGGTGCGCGGGCAAGGGCCCTGCAGCCAAACCCGGGGTTTGCAACTGATCGGATGCGCCGCAATCCAGACGCCGCGTCATGCCTGCTTGTAACCGCGCACACCGACCATCTCGACTGGTCCTTGCCCGCTCACCGTCGCGGGACCTTACGCGGCATGGATGCCGCGTAAGAGCCTACAAGGACGTACTTGCGGCGTGTCCTGCGATGGTGGGCGGGCAAGGGCCCCGCAGCCAAACCTGGCATTGGCAACTGATCGGATGCGCAGTAATCCACACGCCGCATCACGCACTGCTCTTAACCATGCACACCGACCATCTAGACTGGTCCTTGCGCGCCCACCGTTGCGGGACCTTACGCGGCATGGATGCCGCGTAAGAGCCTATAAGGACGTACTTGCGGCGTGTCCCGCGATGGTGGGCGGGCAGCGCCTCGCAGCCAGGATCAGCCGCTCTACCTGCAATCCGTGCCTCAGTTGGCCAGCGCCAGATCGTCCAGCAGTGCGCGCAGGAAGCGCGCGGCTTCGCCGCCGGTGGCTGCGCGGTGGTCGAAGGTCAGCGACAGCGGCATCACCTTGTGGGTTTCCACCCCGCCCATCACCGGAGTGAGTTGGTAGCGTGCGCGGCCGGCGGCGACGATGGCCACGCATGGCGGCACTACTACCGGGGTGGCGTAGCGGCCGGCGAACATGCCGAAGTTGGACAGCGAGATGGTGTAGCCGCTCAGTTCCGACGCGGCGATGCTGCGGTTTTCCACCTGCTGGCGCAGCCGGTTGACGCTCTCGCGGATGCCGTGCGCGTCGAGCATGTCGGCATTGCGTAGCGCGGGCACGAACAGGCCTTCTTCGGTATCCACCGCAATGCCGATATCCACCTGGGTGTGCAGGGTGCGGCTGAGCGCCTCGCCGTCGAACCAGGCATTGAGCGCCGGCACCGACTGGCACGCCCGCACGATGCCGCGCACCAGCCGCACGGTGACATCGTTGCCGGGCTGCCAAGCGTGGATGTCGGCATCGTCGTTGAGCGTGGTCGGCACCACCTTGCTGTGCGCATCGGCCATGACCCGCGCCATGTTGCGACGCACGCCCTTGAGCTGCTCCGGCTGGCCTTTGGCGACCACGCTGGGTGATTGCGTGCGCATGGGTTTGCCGTTCGCAGACAGCGCTGCACGTTGTTGCGCATCGCGCGCTGCAGTGTTTGCGGCCTGCGTGTTCGCAGCGGCATGTTGCGCGGCTGCATTCGCGCTGTTGCCATTGATCGGCGTCACCGACGCACTCGCACGCGGCGCAGACAGCGGCGCGCTGCCGGCCGCGGCGGCCTGCTTCACATCGGCCATGGTCACCGTGCCATCCGGGCCGCTCGCACGGATCTGCGCCAGGTCCACGCGCAGCTTGCGCGCCAGCGCGCGCACGGCCGGCATCGCGCGCACGCCGCCCACGGCAATCGCCTGTTCGCTCTGCACCGCGTTGGAGCTCTGCATCGCGCCGACCACGGTACCGGCGTCGTCACGCTCGCTCCCGCCACTGGAATCGGCGTCGGCAATCTCGCCGCCGTTGTCGGAGGTGACCACGCGCGCGGTCGGGCCGGCCGCGCTGTCGCCGGTGCTGGGCGTGTGCGTGGGTGCGGGGCCATGCGAGTGCCCTGTGTCCTGACCATCGGCGCGCTGCGGCTGCGAGGCGTCCAGCGCGAACTGCGCCAGCATCGCACCGGTGACGATGATGTCGCCGGCGGCACCGGCGAGCTTGGTCACGGTGCCGGAAAACGGCGAGGGCACCTCGACCACCGCCTTGGCGGTCTCCATCGAGACCAGCGGGTCGTCCAGGCGCACGCTGTCGCCCTCCTTGACGAACCACTCGACGATGGTGGCGTCTGGCAGGCCTTCGCCCAGGTCGGGCAGGTGGAAATTCTTGGCTTCGCTCATGGCAGGTTCTCTTGCGCCGCAGGCAGCGGCGGCGTGGTGTCGTCGAGGAGTTCGAGGTCGGCGGCCGGCAGCCAGCCCTGCATGCCATCGGCACGCTCGGACCACCACCAACCACCATGTTCGTAATGCAGCAGCACGTCCTCGCCCTGGTGGGCATCGAGTTCGCGTGCGTCGTAGTCGCGCAGGGCTTCGGCCTGGCCGTCGCCCAGCGGGCGCAGCCAGGCCACCGGGGCCCAGCCGGCATGGCCGTCGCCGGTGTTGACCCAGGCGAAGGCCGGCCATTCCTCATCGCGCACGCCGATGGTCACCTGCTGGCCAGCACGGAAGCGGATCGGGTTGGCGTACGCGGCACGGTAATCGCAGAGCAGACGGGCGCGCATGTCAGCCGGCGGCCACCGCGCGACGGGCGGCGGTGACGATGCGCTCCACGCTCGGCAGGTACTTCATTTCCAGCCGGAACAGCGGGATATGGGTGTCGTAGCCGGTGACGCGTTCGACCGGTGCGAGCAGGTCGTACATCGATTTTTCCGCCAGCTGCGCGGCGATCTCCGCACCGAAGCCGGCGGTGCGCGGGGCTTCCTGCACGATCACGCAGCGGCCGGTCTTGGCCACCGATTCGGCAATGCTGTCGAAGTCCAGCGGGCGCAGCGTGGCCACGTCGATGACCTCGGCGCTGATGCCTTCGCCGGCGAGCTTGTCGGCCGCTTCCAGCGCTTCCTTGACCTGCGCGCCCCAGGTGACCAGGGTGACGTCGGTGCCGTCGCGCAGCACGAAGCACACGTCCAGCGGCAGCGCTTCGCCGTCGTTGGCGACCACTTCCTTGTACTGGCGGTAGATGCGCTTGGGCTCCATGTAGATCACCGGATCCGGGTCGCGGATCGCGGCCAGCAACAGGCCATAGGCGCGCTGTGGCGAGGACGGCAACACCACGCGCAGGCCGGGCACGTTGGTGAAGATGGCCTCGTTGGCTTCGCTGTGATGTTCCGGCGCGCGGATGCCGCCGCCCCACGGCACGCGCAGCACCATCGGGCAATGCAGGCGGCCGCGGGTGCGGTTGCGCAGGCGTGCGGCGTGGCAGATCAGGTGATCGACCATGGGATACACGAAGCCGTCGAACTGCGCTTCGGCCACCGGCTTCATGCCCTGCGCGGCCAGGCCGACGCTCAGGCCGGCGATGGTGGTTTCATCCAGCGGCGTGTCCAGCACCCGCTCGCTGCCGAAGCGCTGCTGCAGGCCGGCGGTGGCGCGGAACACGCCGCCGTTGACGCCGACATCCTCGCCCAGCACCAGCACCGCAGGGTCGTGTTCCAGCTCCCAGGCCAGCGCCTGGGTGATGGCTTCGATCAGGGTGATGGGCGAACTCATGGCGATCTCTCCGCGCGTGGCTGCGGCGTTGTAAGGGGCACTGGCCTGCTGCTGTGTCGCAGCCAGGTGCGACTGGTTGAGCTCATCCATGACGGGCCTCCTGCGCCATCACCTCGGCGCGTTGGGCCAGCAACTCGGCCGGCGGGTCGCCGTAGAGGTAATCGAACATCGCTTCCACCGGCTGTACCGGCGTGTTGAGGTAGGCGTTGACCTCTTCGTCCACGCGCGCGCCGCATTCGGCCTTCCAGGCGGTTTCCTGCGCCTCGTCCCACAGGCCCTGCGCGGTGAGATAACGGCGCAGCCGCAGCAGCGGCTCGCGCGCCCAGCCCTGCTTGACCTCTTCTTCGCCGCGGTAGCGCCGCGCATCGTCGGCGGTGGTGTGATCGGACAGGCGGTAGGTCAGGAATTCGATCACCGTGCCGCCGTCGCCGGCCAGTGCACGCGCACGCGCCTGGCGCATCGCCTCGAGCACCGCGATCAGGTCGTTGCCGTCCACCTGCAGGCAATGCAGGCCGCCGGCCAGGCCCTTCTGCGCCAGCGTCTGCGCGCCGGTCTGCGCCGAGCGCGGCACCGAGATCGCCCAGCCGTTGTTGATCACGCACAGGATCAGCGGCAGCTTGTAGGCACCGGCCGAATTGAGCGCGGCGTAGAAGTCGGTCTTGGAGCTGCCGCCATCGCCGCAGCAGGCCACAGCGACCTGCGGCTTGCCCTGCAGCTTGAACGACAGCGCCGAACCGGCCGCGTGCAGGCACTGGGTGGAGATCGGCACGCAGATCGGGAAGTCGATCGCCGCGTCGGCATCGCGCGGATAGTCGCTGCCGCGTTCATCGCCGCCCCAGTACAGCAGCACGTCGCGCGGACGCACGCCGCGTTCGAACATGGTGCCGTACTCGCGATAGCTGGGCGCGAACACATCGCCGCTGCGCATCGATGCGCCGATGCCCACATGGGTGGCTTCGTGGCCGAGGCAGGCCGCATAGGTGCCCAACTTGCCGGTGCGCTGCAGCGCAACCGACTTGCTGTCGAAGGTGCGCACGAACAGCATGCGCTTGAACAGCGCGAGCAACTGTTGCGGGTTGGCGGCGTCGGCCGGCAGGTCGTCGCGGACGATCTGGCCGTCCGCATCCATGTATTGCAGATATTCGATCTCGAACTGCGCGGCTACGCTCATTGCGGCGACACCTTCACCAAGAAGTTTCAAATGATATGAGTTGCGATGTTAAGGACCACGCAGCAAAAAGCTGTCCTGCACCGCAGCACACAATGATGCTGGCTTGCACAAAAAAAAGGGCGCGGACCAGGCCGCGCCCTTTGTCGCAGTACAGAACTGCGACGTGTTGCACTGCGATCAGCGGCGGCCGGTGCCTCCACCGATCGGGGTGACGATCAGCGCCGTGTTGTCGGCCGGGTTGGCATCGGGCGAGGTCGAGCTGGCGCTGGCCTGCACCCGCACCGCGCGTTCGGCCGGGATCGGCTTTGCCGCGACGGTCAGCTGGAACACGGCCTGCGCGCCCGGCTGCACTGCGGCGGCGGTGCTGCAGACAAACACTGCGTTGCGCAACGACGGCAGTTGCTTGGTGCAACGCCAGCCGCTGGGCGGCACCAGCAGCGACAGCGCCGACACCGTGTTGCCTTCGATCCGCACGCTGGCACCGGTGGCCGCTGCGTTGCCGCGGTTGTCCAGCAACACCCGGTAGGTGGCATTGAAGGCGGTGGTGGGCAGCGTGGCGGGGCCTTCCAGGCGCGTTGCCAGATCACTGCGCAGCGCTGGCTGCACACTGACGGCGGCGGTGTCGGTGTTGTTGTCCGGCTGCGGGTCGGGCGTTTGCGAGGCGACCGAGGCGGCCAGGGTCAGCGTGCGTCCTGCCAGTTCCGCGCCAGCGTCGACCTGCACGGCAAAGCGCTGTGCATTGCCGGATGCCAGCGAGGCGATGGTGCAGGTGACCACTGTCTGGGTCGCGGTTTCCGGCGCCTGACAGCTCCAGCCCGGTGCCGCGGTGACCCGTGGGCTGACCGCGGCATCGAAGGCCAGTGCCACTGCGGCAAACGCCGCGCTGTCGGGCCCACGGTTCTCCACCTCCACACTGAAGTCGATCCGCTCGTCTTCGGTGACCTGTGCGCGTGCCGCAGTGACCGTTGCGCCCAGGTCGGCACGCAACGCGGGCGCCATGCGCAGCAGCACCACGGTGGGGTCGTGGTCGGACAGGCGCGTGGGCGTATTGGCATCGTTGCGCGCGGTGCCGGGGAAGTCGGCATTGATGCGTGCGTGGCCCACCGACAGCGAGGCGATGCCGGGTGCGCGCATCAGCGCCTCGTTGGCCAGGATGTGATCCAGCGACTGCACGTTGCCGTCGAAGGCGTACGAGTAGCTCTGGTCGGGCGTGTTGAACCAGGTCAGGTCGGTGTAGTCCGGGTTGACCAGGTCCGCGCCATCGCCGCTCACCACGGTCTGCGCATCCGGCGCCGGCCTGCCGGTGACGGTGCCCATCGCATCCACATAGCCGTCGTTGAACTCGAAGGCGTTGAAGTCGCCCATCACCAGCACCTGTTCGGCCGGGTCGAGCTGCTGGCGCGTCTGCAGCAGGCGCGCCAGGTACTCGGCCTGGGCCTGGCGTTTGGCGCGGATGCGGGTGCCTGCGGCATCGTCGGTCTCGGCGCCGTTGAGCGAGCGTTGATGCACCACGATGGCGGTCAGCGGCAGCACGCGGCCATCGGCCTGATGCACCCTGGCGCTGAGCACCAGCGGCGGGCGATCGTTGAGCAGGCTCACGCCACCGCCCGGTTCGGTCCAGGTGGTGGTCTTGCCCTCCTGGGCGATGGACACAACTTCCACGCGCGGCATGCCGGCCGACACCGCACCGGTCTTGACCAGGAAACCGACGTCGATGCCGCCGACGTCATTGCCTTCCTGCAGGTAGGCCACGTACTGCGGGTTGGGCTGGCCGGAGGCGATGGCATCGGCGTTGATGCGCGCAGCCAGGGTCTGCAGCACGCTGATGTTTTCCACCTCCACCGTGCCCAGGATGTCGGGCGTGTGCAGGTAGTTGCGGATCGCCAGCGAGGCCTTGTTGAGGCGGGCCTGGAACGCGGCCGGGGTGAGCACCGGTTCGCCGATCGCCGGGTCGTTCTGGTCGTCGAAGAAGCGCTCCATGTTGTAGGTGGCCACGGCCACGTCGTCGGCCTGCGGTACCGGTGCCGGGCGCGGTTGGTCGGCACCGTTGCAGTTCACCTGCGGGGTGCGTTCCGGATACAGCGTGTAGCGGCGGAAGCTGTAATCCAGCGGGCCGGTGACATCCAGCACGACGCAGCCGGAGGCCAGATCCAGCCGTTCGGCGCCCACGCCGGCACTGCCGACGGCGATCACTTCCGGGTTGGTGTTCCAGCGCGGCACGCCGGCAGGCGAGCCAGCCGGCAGCGGGTCGGGCAACTGCACGCCGGGCTCGCGAAAGGCGCGCGGCAGGCCGGTGACCACTGCATGGAACACGCCATTGCTGGTGGCAGTGGCGTTGGTCTCGTTGACGCTGCCGCCGGTGGGGGCATTGACGGTGAGGCTGGCGGCGGTGACACGCATGCCTTCCAGCGCTTCGAGCTGATCAAAGGCGCCGTTCGGGTTGGGGAAGTTCGCGCTCAACGCCACCGGCATCGGCAACGGGTTGCCGGTGGAATCGGACAGCACGGTCAGGCTGCCGCCGATCTCGGTCAGCGGCGGCTGGGTCGGGTCGGCGGTGGGCACGTACTCGAGCACCGTGCCCTGCACGCGCACCCGGTTGCCGATGGCGGCGGCATCCGGCGGTGCGCTGCCGGTGTAGACGTAGACGCCTTCGGAGGTGGCCGGATCGCCATCGGTTTCGGCATCCGGTGCCTGCAGGAAGAAGCCGGCGCTGCGACGGGCAGTGACGATGCCCGAGGTGGCGACCACCTGGCCTTCCAGCGGCGAGCGTGCGCCCTTGCCCTGGATGGCGTGGATCGGCAGCAGGCTGAAGTCGTCGTTGAGGATGGTGCCGGTGGCACTCAGCGTGGCCGGCAACGCGCCGGTGAGGCCGCTGATCTGCAGCGCGAAGGTCTCGTCGGGCTCGGGCGTGGTGTCGCCCAGCACCTCCACGGTGATGCTGGCGCTGCGCTCGCCGGCGGCGATGCGGACGCTGGAGGCGGGCAGGGCGACATAGTCGCTGCCGGCCGTGGCCGTGCCATCGGCGGTGGCGGCGGTGAAGCTCACCCCGCCTGCGCCGGCCGGCTGGCTCAGGCTCAGCGTGAACACGAAACTGCGGCTGCCGCTGTTGCCTTCGGCCTGGCTGACGTCGGCCAGCGTGGCGATCGGCTGGCCGCCGCCGCTGCACAGCCGTGCGGGGCTGGCGGCGTTGCGCGGCGCCGGCGCGCCGGTGGCGAAATCGGCCGCGTTGTTGTCGGTGTCGGTGCAGCCATCGCCGCCGCGCAGCACTGCCAGCGTATTGCTGGGCGCCGGCGTGGGCGCATTGCCTTCGGCGCAGCTGGCGGTGCTGCCATAGCCGACCAGGTCGGCATTGCCGGTGGGGCAGGCGCCGCTCAACGCGGAGGCGCTGTTGCTCAGCGCCACCTTGCCGGCGCCGCCGCCCATGGCGATGGTGCCGGTGGCGTCGGGCGTGGGCAGCGCGACGCTGCCGCCGCTGCCATCGGCCTGCTTGACCAGGTAATAGCCGCCGGCCGGAACGCTGCCTGCCAACGGCGTGACCTGCCAGCTGCTGCCGGCGGCCGAGGCGTATTGCACCGACCAGCCGTCCAGGCTGACCGTGGTGCTGCCGATGTTGTGCAGCTCGACGAAATCGCTGCGGAAGGTGGCACCGCTGTTGCCGCCACCGCCGTAGACCTGGCTGATGACGACCTGGGCATTGGCGTGGCCGGCAACCGCCAGCGCACAGAGAAGTAAGGCTGCACGACGCTGCAACACATGCATGAGATGAGAGTCCCCTGATCCATGAGACGTGAAGCGCTCCCCTGGTCCGGCCACGTCCCTGGCCGGCAGCGCCGTTCGATTCTGCATGAATTTGCAGACCTTGGTTGACGATACGGTGACATCGGCGCAGCGGCTGCGACTGCCCTGTCGAAAGCGGCAGGATTTTTCAGGTGTGAAGTACCGGTCGCGTACGCCACGGCATCGTCAGGCTGCCAAGTAGGCAGGCCACCCAGGCAAACCGGACGCTTCTACGGCAGCGCGCTGCCGCGACATGCATCAAGGCCGCGCGCTGCAACTCCTGCCTCCCGAATCCCGAATCCCCAATCCCGAATCCCCAATCCCCAATCCCCAATCCCCGCCACTGAGCTACCCTGACCGGCCCGATCCACCTGCACTGCCATGCCCGTCGACAAGAACCTGCGTGACCTGGAACCCGGCATCCACACCGATCTGGAGGGGCGGCTGACCTACGGCGGCTATCTGCTGCTGGACCAGTTGCTGTCGGCGCAGCAGCCCCTGTCCGAGCCGGCGCACCACGACGAGATGCTGTTCATCATCCAGCACCAGACCTCCGAGCTGTGGCTGAAGCTGCTGGCGCACGAGCTGCGCGCGGCGATGGTGCACCTGCAGAACGACCAAGTCTGGCAGTGCCGCAAGGTGCTGGCGCGCAGCAAGCAGGTGCTGCGCCAGCTCACCGAACAGTGGTCCGTACTGGAAACGCTGACGCCGAGCGAGTACATGGGATTCCGCGACGTGCTGGGCCCCTCGTCCGGCTTCCAGTCGCTGCAATACCGCTATATCGAGTTCCTGCTCGGCAACAAGAACCCGCAGATGCTGCAGGTGTTCGCGTACGACCCGCAGGGGCAGGCGCGGCTGCGCGAGGTGCTGGAAGCGCCCAGCCTGTACGAGGAGTTCCTGCGCTACCTGGCGCGCTTCGGGCATGCGATTCCGCCGCAATACCAGGCGCGCGACTGGACCTGCGCGCATGTGGCCGACGACAGCCTGCGTCCGGTGTTCGAGCGCATCTACGAAAACACCGACCGCTACTGGCGCGAGTACTCGCTGTGTGAGGACCTGGTCGATGTGGAAACCCAGTTCCAGCTCTGGCGCTTCCGCCATATGCGCACGGTGATGCGGGTGATCGGCTTCAAGCGCGGCACCGGCGGGTCCAGCGGCGTGGGCTTTCTGCAGCAGGCGCTGGCGCTGACGTTCTTCCCGGAGCTGTTCGACGTGCGCACCTCGGTGGGCGTGGAAGGTCGTGAGCCGGCGGGTGGTGGCCGCGGTGAGCCTGAAAAGGGCTGAGCGGGTCGCTACGGGCGTCATCCCCGCAGAGCGGCCGCCATCAGGCCGGCGAGTCCTGCGAATTTGACGCGTACATGACGTCTAAGTGATCCTCGCGCGTCTCCCGGGGTACGCTCCGGGCACCCAGCCATTACTGAATACGCAAGGGACATTCCATGAGTGTTGACGCTACCGCGCCGACTTCCGCCGCCACCCCGCCGCCGCCGGCACCGCCCGAGTTCCCCACGCTGCTCGGTCATCCCCGGCCGCTGTGGATGCTGTTCATGACCGAATTCTGGGAACGCTTCGCGTTCTACGGCATTCGTTGGGCGCTGGTGCTGTACATCGTGGCGCAGTTCTTCAACGGCGATGCCACCGGCCAGGCGCCGGCCGGACGCACCTACGGCGCCTATCTGGCGCTGGTGTATGCGGCAGCGATCTTCGGCGGCTACGTGGCCGACCGCGTGCTCGGCTACCAACGCTCGATCCTGGTCGGTGCGGCCGTGATGGCCACCGGCCTGTTCCTTATCGCCATTCCCGACCACACCATGTTCGAGATCGGCCTGGCCACCGTGGTGGTGGGCAACGGGCTGTTCAAACCGAACATCTCCACCATGGTCGGCAAGCTGTACTCGGTGGCCGATCCGCGCCGCGACAGCGGCTTCACCATCTTCTACATGGGCATCAACCTCGGCGCGATGATCTCGCCGGTGCTGACCCAGCTGCTGGCCGAAAAGGTGTTCGGCACCGACGCCATGCCGTCCTACAAGATGGTGTTCATGGCCTCCGGCGTGGGCATGCTGATCAGCCTGGTGTGGTTCTGGATCGGCCGCGCGCAGCTCAAGGGCATCGGTGCACCGGCGCCGAACGCGCAGGGCATCGGTCGCGTGCTGATGGTGCTGGTCGGCTGCGTGCTGGCCATCCCGGTGGTGTACTTCCTGCTCGCCGTCGGTGCGGACGTGCTGCAGATCGTGCTGACCGTGTTGTTCGTCGGCCTGTCGGTGATGCTGCTGGTCGAAGGCATCCGCGAAGGCAAGGTGCAGCGCGACAAGGTGATCGCAATGCTGATCATCTTCGCCTTCAACGTGCTGTTCTGGATGTTCTTCGAACAGGCCGGCAGCTCGTTCACCTTCCTGGCCGACAACATCGTCGACCGCAGTTTCGGCGACTGGACCTTCCCGACCGCCTGGTTCCAGTCGGTGAACTCGATTGCCATCATCACGCTGGCGCCGATCATCGCCTGGATCTGGGTCAAGGCCGGCCGCTTCAACCCGTCGATTCCGCGCAAGTTCGGCCTGGGCCTGCTGTTCAACGGCCTGGCGTTCCTGCTGCTGATGTTTGCACTGTCGAGCCTGGTCAACGATGCTGGCAAGGTGCCGTTCTGGACCTTGTTCATGGTGTACGTGATCCAGTCGGTGGGCGAGCTGTGCCTGTCGCCGATCGGCCTGTCGATGGTGACCAAGCTGGCGCCAGTGCGCCTGGTCGGTTTCGGAATGGGCGGCTGGTTCCTGTCCACCGGCATCGGCAACAACCTGTCGGGCATTTTTGCCGGGCATGTCAGCGGAAGCGAAGGGATGAGCGTGTCTTCGGCCCTGAGCGGGTATACCTTCGGATTTTGGGCGCTATTGGGCGCTGGCGCGGTGTTGTTCCTGATCGCGCCGTTGATCAACAAACTGATGCATGGTGTGAAGTGAGGAGAACAGCGATGCCGATCAAACCCACTGTCTGTGGCCTGCTGCTGGCAGGTCTGTTGAGCGCCTGCGGGCAGCCCACCGAGCAACAGGAGGCGCCACGGCCGCTGGATACCTCGATGCAGAAGCCGCCCAGCGCCGATCCCAGCCAGCCGGTGTCCTCGGGCAATACGCCCACCGCGGCGGACATCGCCGCGGCGGCGGCACTCAATGCGCAGTACGACCCTTCGCGCGATCCGGCCGCCGATCTGGAGACCGCCAAGGTCGAGGCCAAGCGCGGCGGCAAGCGCATCGTGCTCAATGTCGGCAATGCGGCCTGCGAGCCGTGCAAGGCGCTGGACGAACTGATGGGCGGCGATGCGGAGCTGCGCAGCTTCCGCGACGCGCACTTCGTGGTGGTCAAGGTCAATCGCGATGCGGCCAACGAGAATGCCGCGTTCCTGTCGCAGTTCGCCCAGCTCAACGACTATCCATCGCTGCTGGTGCTGGACAACGACGGCAAGCTGCTGACCACCCAGACCGGCCCGGACCTGCGCAAGGGCGAGCGCTTCGACCGCAGGAAGCTGTTCGACTTCCTCAAGCAGTGGGCGCCGCCGCAGGCCTGATCCGTCGTTGCCGTGGCATGCAAAAACCCCCGCACTGCGGGGGTTTTTTTATCAGTCCTTGCCGGCCATGCGCGGCAGCCCGTCCTTGGCCAGCCGGTCGATCAGTTTTTCCAGGACCTGCTGCTCCTCGGCACTGAACACCGACATCAGCCGCTGTTCCATCTCGTTGACCAGCGGGGCGACGGTCTCGTAGACCTGGCGGCCGGCCGGCGACAGTGCCAGCATCGAGCGGCGGCGGTCGTCGCCATGGGTTTCGCGGCGGATGAAGCCGCGCTCCAGCAGGCGTGCAACGGCGCGGCTGACTGCAACTTTATCCATCGCGGTGCGGTCGGAGACCTCGCTGGCCGAGGAACCCGGATACAGCGCCAGGATGGTGATCACCCGCCACTCGGGGATGGCCATGCCGTAACGATCGCCGTAGACCTTGGCGATGTTGCTGCTGATGCGGTTGGACAGCACGCTCAGGCGATACGGCAGGAACTGCTCGAGGTTGAGCAGCACAGGATGCGGCGGCGGGGTGGGGGCGTCGAGATCGCTCATGTTGCACTGTGTCTTGATTTTGGTTTCATTTGCAACTACAAACCTTGGGTGGCCTGCGCATTCTCGCGGGTCTTCTGCCACCCCGCATAGCCCTGCGGACGGCCTAGCGTGGAGAAACGACGATGAGCGCACAACCGAGCAGTACCGCAACCCGCCCGAACCTGGGCATGCAGGTCACCACCTTCGACAATCCGATGGGGATCGACGGGTTCGAATTCGTCGAATTCGCCGCGCCGGCCGACCAGGCGGCGCAGCTACACGACTATTTCCGCAAGATGGGCTTCAGCGCGGTGCTGCGCCACCGCAGCCGTGCCATTACCGTCTATCGCCAGGGCGGGGTCAACTTCCTGCTCAACGAAGAGCCCGATTCGTTTGCCGCCGATTTTGCCGCCGCGCACGGCCCGAGCGCCTGCGGCTTTGCGATCCGCTTCCGCACCCCGGCCGAGACGGTGCTGCAGACCGTGCTGGGCAACGGCGGCGAAGCGGTGCAGGACAAGGCCGACACTCGCGCCGTGCCGGCCCCGGTGGTCAAGGGCATCGGCGACTGCATGCTGTATCTGGTCGACCGCTACGGCGATGCGGGCAGCATCTACGACGCCGACTACGAGCCGATCGAAGGCGCCGACCAGCACCCGGCCGGCTTCGGGCTGACCTTCATCGACCACCTGACCCACAACCTGTACTTCGGCAACATGCAGCGTTGGTCGGACTATTACGAGCGCCTGTTCAACTTCCGCGAGATCCGCTACTTCGACATCAAGGGCGCCAAGACCGGCCTGGTGTCCAAGGCGATGACCGCCCCGGACGGCATCGTGCGCATTCCGCTCAACGAGTCCTCCGACCCCAAGAGCCAGATCAACGAGTATCTGGACGCCTACCACGGCGAAGGCATCCAGCACATCGCCTGCTTCACCGACGACATCTACAGCTCGGTGGAAAAGATGCGCGAGGCCGGCGTGACATTCCTGGATACGCCGGATACCTATTTCGACGTGGTGGACCTGCGCATCCCCGACCACGGCGAGGATGTCGAACGCCTGCGCCGCAACAAGATCCTGATCGATGCTGACGTGGACACCAAGCAGCGCAAGCTGCTGCAGATCTTCACCCAGAACTGCATCGGCCCGATCTTCTTCGAGATCATCCAGCGCAAGGGCAACGAGGGCTTCGGCGAAGGCAATTTCCAGGCGCTGTTCGAGAGCATCGAGCGCGACCAGATGAAGCGTGGGGTGCTTTGAGGGCGGGGATTGGGGATTCGCTGTTCGGGATTCGGGATTCGGGATTTGTGGTTGGTGCGGTTAACTGGGTCTGTGCGGGCTTGAGTGGTGCAAAGTGTTGCGATGTCCAGCCTGGCTGCCCGTCACGTCGGATGTGGTTCCGGTACGGATCCAACGAAGCGGGTGGCAAGTGGTCGCAATCAAGCGCGCTCAGGCAAGGTATTTTTCCGACGACACAAAGCAACGAAGACGCACGTCGTTAAAGCCCCTCTCCCCGCCAGGAGAGGGGCTTAATCCGCCAGGTTTAGCTCTTCTACGGTAGGAAGGCGGCCTGATTCAACTCAATCCCAACCTTCTGCATCCGGGAAGGGAGGGCCAAGATCCGGACGCATGCCATGCATAACAACCAGCACTACATGACCGGTTTCGGCAACGCGTTTGCGACCGAGGCGGTGGCCGGTACCTTGCCGGTGGGGCAGAACTCGCCGCAGCGTGTGGCGCACGGGTTGTATGCCGAACAGTTGTCCGGCACCGCGTTCACCGCGCCACGCAGCGAGAACCGGCGTAGCTGGCTGTACCGCATCCGCCCGGCGGCCGTGCATGGCAGTTTCTCCCTGGTCGAACAGTCGCAGCTCCACAACGATTTCGGTCGCGGCCCGGTGCCGCCGGATCAACTGCGCTGGAGCCCATTGCCGCTGCCGTCCACGCCAACCGATTTCGTCGACGGTCTGTACACCATGGCCGGCAACGGCGGGCCGGAGGCGATGTCGGGTGTCGCCGTGCATCTGTATGCGGCCAACGCATCGATGCACGATCGCTTCTTCTACGATGCCGATGGCGAGCTGTTGCTGGTGCCGCAACTGGGCCGCCTGCGCATCCACAGCGAGCTCGGTGTGCTGGAGCTGGAGCCGCAGCAGATCGGGGTGATACCGCGCGGTGTGCGTTTCCGCGTCGAGCTGCCCGATGGCGAGGCGCGCGGCTATGTCTGCGAAAACTTCGGCGCATTGCTGCGGCTGCCCGACCTGGGGCCGATCGGCTCCAACGGGCTGGCCAATGCGCGCGACTTCGAAACGCCGCATGCGGCTTACGAACAGCGCGAAGGTGCGTTCGAGCTGGTGGCCAAATTCCAGGGCCATCTGTGGCGTGCGGACATCGGCCACTCACCGCTGGACGTGGTGGCCTGGCATGGCAACTACGCGCCGTATCGCTACGATCTGCGCCGCTTCAACACCATCGGCTCGATCAGCTTCGATCATCCGGATCCGAGCATCTTCACCGTGCTGACCTCGCCCAGCGACACGCATGGCACGGCGAACATGGATTTTGCGATCTTCCCGCCGCGCTGGCTGGTGGCACAGCACACTTTCCGCCCGCCGTGGTTCCATCGCAACGTGGCCAGCGAGTTCATGGGGCTGGTGCACGGCGTCTACGACGCCAAGGCCGACGGCTTCGCGCCGGGTGGTGCCTCGCTGCACAACTGCATGAGCGGGCATGGCCCGGATGCGGCGACCTTCGACAAGGCCTCGCATGCGGACCTGACGCGCCCGGATGTGATCGCCGACACCATGGCCTTCATGTTCGAAACGCGTGCGGTGCTGCGCCCCACCCAGCAGGCCTTGCAGGCCGCGCACCGGCAGGGCGACTATCAGCAGTGCTGGTCCGGATTGCGCGCGGCGTTTCAGGCGCCCGGCTCAGAGGATGCGCAGTAACTCAGGCAGTTGGGCGAATGTGCTGATCAGGCGCTACGGCAGTCAGAGGTCGCAGGTGTCGGATCGAGGGTTCCAGTTGTCCGCTCAAGCCGCCTGCAGCGCATCCGGCAACAGCTCGCCAATCCGGGCACGTACGCGCTCGGCGTAGCTTGCCGAGGTGATCTGCGGCAACGCGCGCAGCGCGTCGGCAATAGCGGCGCCGATGGCGTCCTCGGCGCGTGCGGCCTGCAGCTGCCGATGCAGCGCCGCGGCGGCCGGGTCGCGTTGCAGCTGCAGGATGTCGAGCAGGTACAGCCGTGCATTGGTGGCCGCGCGACGGCGCTGGCGCTGCAGGTCTTCTTCGCTCGGTGGTGCCGCTGGCGGCGTCACGTGGGTACCGGGCACGCCCGCCGGCGAGGAATCAGACGCCTGGGCAGTGCGTGTCGCACTCCCTGCCTGCGTGCCGAACTCCAGATAGCCCATCGCGCAGAGCGCATGCACCAGCGCGGCGCCGTCGCCGCCCAGCAGCACGGCCAGCGTTGCCAGATCGCGCTGGCCGTCGGCCAGGATCAGCGCCCGTCGCTGCAGCAAGGTGAGTGGACTGCGGTGCGATTGCAGCGCGGTGAGGGCGAGCTCGGTCTTGCGTGGGGTCATGGCGGCGGTCCTGCGAGGCACCCAGCTTGCCCGCCGCCAATGAAGCGCCGATGACATCGGTACGAGGCAATGCCAGCGCGTTCTGCACATCGTCGCGATGTGGGCTGTGTACGCTGTAGCGGACCCGTAAGGAATGCATGCATGACCACCAGATTGCTCGGTTTGATGGGCGCATTGCTGTTGCTGACCGGCTGCAACCGTGCCGAGGACGCCACCACGGCCGCGCCCGACGCGGCACCCGCACCGGTGGCAGCCGCCAACGACCAGCCAGCCGGGGAGGTTCCGCCGGCCACTGCGCCGGCCGGCACGCTTCCGCCGCAACTGCGCCAGCAGCCGGCTGCGCTCGCGCGCCTGGATGGGTACGGCGATCTGCGCCTGGGCATGGACGCAGCGCAGGCGCGCGCTGCCTGGGGCGGCGACCTGCGCGGCGAACCGGCGACCGACGGCGGCTGCTATCTGCTACGGCCGCAGTGGGCCGAGGATGCACGCCGCTTCGGTTTCATGTTCGAAGGCGATCGCCTTGTGCGTTATCAGACCAACGAACCCAAGGAGCTCGCCCCGGGCGGCGGCAGGGTCGGCATGACGCTGGCGCAGCTGCGCGCGCTGTATCCGGCAGGTCTGACCGAACAGCCGCACAAATACGTCCCCGGCGCGTTCACCCTGCGCATGGCCGATGCGGCCACCCGGTCCGCATTGGTGTTCGAGACCGATGCCGACGGCAAGGTCAGCAGCTGGCGGGTCGGGCAGCCGCCGCAAGTGGATTATGTGGAAGGCTGCGGCTGATCCGTCACGGCCGCCGCGGCGCCGCATCGGCGGCGCAAGCGGCTTCCGGCAGCGCAGCGTGCGCGCGCATAGTCGATTGGTAGCATGCGCGTAGAGCAACGTGTCGAGACCATCCGGGCAGGGGGTCTCGAAGCAGCTGCGCAGCTCAGCGCGGATCCTTGTCCGGCTCGGCGTGCTGTTTGGCGGTTTCCGCGTTTTCGCCCACATCGCCTTGCGTCTGCGGTGTGGGCAGGCCTTCCTTCTTCATCTCGCCATGGTTGGGCACTTCCGGGCGGTTTTCCATCATCAGCGACAGCGCGGCCTTGGCCATCAGATGGGCACTGATCGGTGCGGTGATGAACAGGAACACGGTGATCAGCAACTCGCGCGGTTGCGGGTCCACACCCAGGAACAGGTGATAGCCGACCGATGCCAGCAGCACGCAGCCCACCCCCAGGGTGCTGGCCTTGGTCGGCGCATGCAGGCGCTTGAAAAAATCCGACAGCTTCACCAGGCCGAGCGCGCCGATCAGGATGAAGAAGGTGCCGACCAGCAACAGCGCGCTGAGTAGATATTCGGTGAGCGCAATCATTCGACGATGTCCCGACGCAACACGAACTTGCTCAGCACCACGGTGCTGCCGAAGCCCAGCATCGCGATCACCAGCGCGGCCTCGAAGTAGATCGGCGAATCCAGGTACATGCCCAGCAGCATCAGCTCGGCGATGGCGGTGATGGACAGGGTATCCAGCGCCAGGATGCGATCGGGCACGCTCGGGCCGCGCAGCAGGCGCCACAGCGCCATCAGCATGGCCAGGCCCACCGTGTGCATGCAGATGACGATGGTCGATTCGATGAACATGTGGCCGGTCACGGAAAGATCTCCATCAGGGGCTTCTCGTAGCGGGTCTTGATCTCGGCGATCAAGGCGTCCGGGTCGTCCAGGTGCAGCACGTGTACCAGCAGATACTTGCGGTCGTCCGAGAGCGCCGCCGACACTGTGCCGGGAGTGAGCGTGATCATGCTGGTCAGCGCGGCGATGCCGTGGATGTTGGCGATATCCAGCGGCACCCAGATGAAACCGGGGTGGATGCGCGACTCCGGGCCTAGCACCTGGCCGGCCACCTTGATGTTGGAGCGCACGATGTCGCCGGCTGCCACCAGCAACATGCGCGGCACCGAACGCAGCGAGCCGATGCGGGCGAACTCGCGGTCCAGGCGCGCCGCAAAGATCGGCACCACCCAGCCCAGCAACAAGCCCAGCACCCATTGCTGCGGCCCGAAGCTGTCGCTGAGCAACAGCCAGAAAATAAAGACCGTCACGCTCAGCGACGGCGAGGGCAGCAGCCGGCTGCGCAGCGGCATGCGCGTACTCATGGCTGCCTCCGTTGCGGCGTGGTGGCGCGGACCTGCTCGACGTAGGCGCCGGGATCGCGCAGTTGCACGCCAGCCGCGTCGGTGTAGCGCATCAACGGGCCGGCACCGGCCGTCATCGCCACCAGCCCGCTCAGCAATAGCAGCGTGGCGGCGGTTTCCACCGGGCGCATGCGTGCACGCCGTTGCGGCTGCAGCTCGGGAACATCCTGCACCGCTTCGGGCACGCGCCAGAACAGGCGCACGCCGGCACGCGTCAGGCCGATCACCACCAGCAGGCTGCTGCCCAGGATGGCGAACCACACTGGCCCGACCAGGCCCTCGGGCACGTGCTGCAGCAACGCGGCCTTGGCCAGGAAGCCGGACAACGGCGGCAGCCCGGCGACCGCGACCGCGGCGACCATGAACATCGCGCCGGGGATCCCGCGCCGCGGCAGTGGCGCGACCACTTCCTTGCGGTCGCTGGCGCTGCCGCGGCGACGCCGGATCAGGTCCGACACCATGAACAACGCCGCAGCCACGAAGCTGCTATGCGGCAGGTAGTACAGGCCCGCACCCAACGCGCCGGCATCGTCCAGCGAGAAGGCGATGAACAACGTCGCCGCCGAGAACACCACCAGATACGACACCATCACCCGCAGCCGCGATGCGGCCATCACCCCGAACGCGGCCATCAGCAGCGTGGCGATGCCCAGCCACAGCAATGCGTGGCGGCCGAAGCCCTGCAGCGCGCCGGCACCGGCGCCGAACCACAGCGCCGACACACGCAGCGTCGCGTACAGCCCGACCTTGGTCATGATGGCAAACAACGCCGCCACCGCCGCCGGCGCGCGCGAATAGGTCTCCGGCAACCACAGGTACAGCGGCAGCAACGCGGCCTTGCTGCAGAACACCAGCAGCAACAGGCCCAGGCTGGCCTTGGCCAGCGGCAAGTCCTGCGCCGGCAACGCGGCGATGCGTTGCGACAGCTCGGCCATGTTCAAGGTGCCGAACACGCCGAACAGCAGGCCCAGCGCGATCAGGAACAGGGTCGACGCGCACACGTTGAACACCACGTAATGCAGGCCCACACGCATCTGCAGCCCGCGCCCGCCGCTGAGTAGCAGACCGTAGGAGGCGATCAGCATCACTTCGAAGAACACGAACAGGTTGAAGATGTCGCCGGTCAGGAACGCACCGTTCAAGCCCATCAGCTGGAACTGGAACAGTGCATGGAAATGCGGCGCGCGCCGGTCCCAGCCGGCGCAGGCATGCAGCAGGCAGGCCGCGCCCAGGATCAGGGTGGTCAACAGCATCCACGCCGACAGGCGGTCGCCCATCAGCACGATGCCGATGCGCGCCGGCCAGTCGCCGAGCAGGTAGACCAGTACCTGGCCTTCGGCGGCGCGCGCGAACAAGGCGATGACCGCTGCGGCCAGCAAGGCCATGCTCGCCCATGCCACCGTGCGCTGCACGCGCGGCCCATAGCGGCGGTGTTCGACGAACAGCGACGCCGACGCGCCCAGCATCGGGATCAGGATCGGCAGGATCAGCAGATGGTTCATCGCCGGGCCTCGCGCGTGTCCACGCCGGTGGTGGCGTCTTCATGCGCATCCACGTGATCGCTGCCGTTGTCGCTGCGGCTGCGGATCGCCAGCACCAGGCTCACCGCGGTCATCGCGAAGGCGATCACGATCGCGGTCAGCACCAGCGCCTGCGGCAACGGGTCGGTGTAGTGCATCAGGTCGGCCGGCACGCCCTCGCGCAGCACCGGCGCCTGGCCGCTGCGCAGCCGCCCACCGGCGAAGATCAGCAGGTTGGTCGCGTACGACAGGAAGGTCATCCCCAGGATCACGTCGAAGCTGCGTGCGCGCAGCAACAGGTAGATCGCCAATGCGGTGAGAACGCCGATCGCGCTTGCCACTGCCAGTTCCATCAATGCTGCTCCGCGGTGCGTGTCGAACGTTGGGTGGGGTCGATCTCGCCGCGCTGCGAGCTGCGCGTGCGCGAGGGTTTGATCGTGCCCATCATCGACAGCATCAGCATCGCCGCACCGAACACCACCAGATACACGCCGACATCGAAGCCCAGCGCGCTGGCCAGTTCCAGGTCGCCCAGCAGCGGCAACGGAATCTCCAGATGCCCGCTGCTCAGGAACGGCATGCCGAACACCAGCGCACCGGCACCGCTGACCAGCGCGCACAGCAGGCCGATGCCGATGAGGCGGATGTAGTCGAAGCCGAAGCGCGATTCCACCGACGAGGCACCCTGGATCACGTACTGCATCAGCAACGGCACCGCCAGCACCAGCCCGGCGATGAAGCCGCCACCGGGCGCGTTATGGCCGCGCAGGAACAGGAACAAGGACACCGTCAGCGTCAGCGGGAACATGATCTGCGCCAGATCGGCCGGCACCGGCAACTTGATCGGCGGCCCGGGCATGCTGCGCTCCGGCGCCATCCGCGAGCGCCGCAGCAGCGCGTGCACCACCAGCCCGGCGATCGCGAACACGGTGATCTCGCCGAAGGTATCGAAGCCGCGGAAATCCACCAGGATCACGTTGACCACGTTGCGCCCGTAGGCTTCCGGCAGCGCACGCTGCAGCAGCTCGCCGGCAACCGTGTGGCTGGGCTGGGTCATCAAGGTATAGGCCAATGCGGCAAGCCCGGCACCACCGACGACGGCGATGCCGGCATCGCGGAGCTTGCGCAGGCGCGCGGGCTCGGGCAACGAGCGCTCGGGCAGGTAATTCATCGCCAGCAGCATCAGCACCAGCGTGACCATCTCCACCAGCAACTGGGTCAACGCAAGATCCGGTGCCGACAGGAACACGAAGGTCATGCTGACCGCCAGGCCGGTGCCACCCAGCACCAGCACCGCGAGCAGGCGCTGCTTGTACAGGAACAGGCTGCCCAGGGCGCAGGCGATCATCAGCAGCCAGATCGTCCAGCCCAGCAGCGGCAGCGGGGTGGGCGCGGGCCAGGCCGGCAATGCGCCGCCCTGCAGGAACGGCACCAGCGCCACTACGACAGCGCTCAGCACCAGCAGCATCAGCATGCGTTGCAGGTTGCCGTTGGTGACCGCATCGGTCATGCGCACGGTGCCGGCGAACAGCGCGCGCAGATTCCAGTTGAACAGCGCCTTGCCGGGCGAGCGGTTCTGGATCGCGTACATGTCCAGCGTGCGGCGCAGCGCCATGTACAACAGGGTACCGCCCACCATGCCGGCGATGCTCATCGCCAGCGGCCAGTTCCAGCCATGCCACAGCGCCAGGCTGTAGTCGGGCAGGCGCGCGCCCAGGATCGCGCCGGCACCGGCGCGCAGCACCGGCGCGATGGTCCAGGCCGGCACGATGCCCACGGCCACGCAGATCAGCACCAGCACATCCACCGGAATCCGCATCCAGCGCGGCGGCTCGTGCGGAGTGGTGTCCAGGTCGCGCGGGCCCTCGCCAAAGAAGGTGTCGTGCACGAAGCGCAGGCTGTAGGCCACGCCGAGCAGGCCGGCCAGCAGCGCGGCGATGCTGGCCAACACACGCATCGTCTGCGGCGCATCGGTTTCCAGCGCCACGGCAAAGAACATTTCCTTGGACAAAAAGCCGTTGAGCAGCGGAACGCCGGCCATCGCCAGCGAGGCGGTGATCGCCAGTACGCTGGTGACCGGCATCAGGCGGCGCAGGTTGCCCAGCTTGCGCATGTCGCGCGTGCCGGTCTCGTGGTCGATGATGCCGGCGGCCATGAACAATGAGGCCTTGAACACCGCGTGGTTGAGGATGTGGAACACGCCGGCCACCACCGCCATCGGCGTGGACAGGCCGAACAGCATCGTGATCAGGCCCAGATGCGAGATGGTCGAATACGCCAGCACGCCCTTGAGATCGTGCTGGAAGATCGCGTGCCATGCGCCGAGCAACAGCGTGATCGCACCGATGCTGGTGACCGTGTAGAAGAACAGGTCGGTGCCGGCCAGGGCAGGATGCAGGCGCGCCAGCAGGAACACGCCGGCCTTCACCATCGTGGCCGAATGCAGGTACGCCGATACCGGCGTCGGCGCCGCCATCGCGTGCGGCAGCCAGAAGTGGAACGGGAACTGCGCGCTCTTGGTGAAGATGCCCAGCAGCACCAGCCCCAATGCATAGGGATACAGCGGACTGGCGCGAATCAGATCGCCGGCCGCCAGCACCGCATCCAGCTGGAAACTGCCGACGATGCGGCCGATCATCAGGATGCCGCCGAGCAGGGCCAGGCCGCCACCGGCCGTCAGCACGAAAGCCATGCGCGCGCCTTCGCGCGCATCCTTGCGGTGCGACCAGAAGCCGATCAACAGGAACGAGCTGATGCTGGTGAGTTCCCAGAACACCATCAGCAACAGCAGGTTGCCCGACAGCACCATGCCGAGCATCGCGCCCATGAACAGCATGAGATAGGCGAAGAAACGCGATGCGCTGTCGCGTGCACTCAGGTAGTAATGCGCATACATCACCACCAGCGCACCGATGCCCAGCACCAGTAACGCGAACATCCACGCCAGGCCATCGAGCCGCAACGAGAACATCAGGCCGATCTGCGGCAACCATGCGTACTGGCTGCCGATCACCTCACCGCGCAACACGGCCGGTGTGAGCGTCGCCAGGATGACCAGCCCGCCCAACGGCGCGGCCGCAGCCAACCACGCAGTGATCGAACGGGAGGTGCGCCAGAGCAGCGCAGTGGCGGCCGCCATCACAAATGGCAGCGCAAGCAGGATTTCCAGCGAGAAAGGCATGCAGGGAACACAAGATTCGCGAGCAGGCCAGAGAGCTTAACAAATCGTTGACTGACGCCAGCGTCAACGCCGTGGCTGCGCGCCTGCGCAAATCGCGGCCGGATCGGCGTCGCGCCGCTGCCTGTCACTCGCTATGCTGGGATCACCCAGACTGCATCCGAGCCCTGTGACTGCTGCCGATCCCGCTCCGTCCACTGCCGTTTCTGCGCCGCGCGCCCTGGTGTTCGGCGGCAGCGGTCAGATCGGCGAACGCCTGCTGACGCGGCTGCTCGGCCGCGGTTGGCAGGTGACGGCCTGGTCGCGCCAGCCACGTGCCGCGCGCGCCGGGCTGATCTGGCGGCAGGGCGATCTGGCCATGCCGGCTGCCGCGGGCGAGGCATTCGAGGTGATCTTCAGCTGCGGTCCGCTGGACCATTTCGCGCGTTGGTATGTCGAAAATCCGGTGCGTGCTCCGCGCATCGTGGCGTTCGGTTCCACCAGCCTGGAGGTCAAGGAACACTCGATCGACGCGGCCGAGCGCGATGTCTCACAGCGCCTGGCAAATGCGGAACAGGCGCTGTTTTCCGCAGCCCAGGCGCGTGGCGCCGCGGCGACGGTGCTGCGCCCGACCCTGGTCTACGGTGCCGGGCGCGACCGCACGCTCACCCAGATCGCCGGGCTGGCGCAGCGCACCGGCGCCTTCGTGCTGCCGGCCAACGCGACAGGGCTGCGCCAGCCGGTGCATGTGGACGATCTGGCCAGCGCCGCGCTGGCGGTGGTCACCCAGCCGGCGACGCAGCAGCGCAGCTATGCCGTCGGCGGCGGCGAAGTGCTGGCCTACACGCAGATGGTGGAGCGCGTGCTGGCGGCGCTGCCGCGACCGGCGCGGCTGTATCAGGTGCCGCCCGGCCTGTTCGGCCTTGCCCTCACCGCTGCGCAGCGGCTGGGGCGCCTGCGTGGCATCAATGCGGCCGCTTTGCAGCGCATGCGCGATGACCTTGTGTTTGACCTGGAACCGGCGCGTCGCGACTTCGGTTATGCGCCGCGCGCCTTTCGTCCCCTGCCCGAAGAACTCGGCATCGGCGAGTGAGGCTCGTCTGGGCGTATGTGCTTCGAAGACCTGCATGGCGCGCGGTCCGCTAGCTCTGCTGCGCAAGGCGATGCGGCACGACCGTTAGCCGCTGCAGCGCTTCGGCGTAATCCGCTGCTTTCAGGTCATGACCACGCCGGCGACCGGCCACGTTATGGCTGTCGTCGCGCTCAGTACCGCCAACCCAGCTGACGATAGAGCTTGGCCAACACCCAGATCGGCCCGATCAGCAGATAGGTCAGGTCGGTCAGGAAGCTCGGCTTGCGGCCCTCGATCCGGTGGCCGACGAACTGCGCGACCCAGGCCAGCACGAACACCGTCAGCGCCGTGGTGAACAGCCCGGTGAGCCCGAGTCTGCCTTCGAGCAACCGGCACAGGCAGCCGAAGAAAAAGAAGATCCCCAGCATGCCCAGCCCGAGCGGACGCGATAGGCGGTTGTAGTACGACCAAGCCGCGAACATCGACAACGCCGCCCACACGCCGCTGCTGAACCAGGTGCCGCCAACCGGGATGCACCACAGCAGGGCCACCACCGACCACAGGATCGCCGGCACCGCCAGCACGTGGATCTGCTGATTGGTGGTGTTGCGGTGGTCGTCGGCGTAGCTGGCGAAATAGCGGTCGATCGGTCGCGCGGTCTTGGTGCGTTCGGTCATGTTCCCTCCCAGGAATGACCCAAGCATACGCGCGCGGATGGCACTGTGGCAGCCGTACTCCCTGCCACGCACAGTGCGCGTGGCAGGGGCCGGTGTGCATCAGTTGACCGACACGGCGCTCCACGCTGCGGCAACCGCGCGGTACTGTGTGGATGTGCTGCCGTATAGATCGGTGGCCGCGCTCAACGTGGCCCTGCGTGCGGCCGCGTAGTTGGTCGAGGAGGTCATGTAGACCGTCAACGCGCGGTACCAGATGCGGCTGGCCGCTGCCCGGCCGATCGCCGTCAATGCCGTATTGCCGTTGCAGACCAGCCCGGCCGGCGTCACGTTCCAACTGGTGCCCGACCCGAAGCCGCTCGGCACCACCGCGCCTTCGGCCAGCAGATAGTAGAAATGGTTGGCCACGCCCGAGCTGTAATGCACATTGAGCGAGCCCAGGCTGCTGCTGTAGCAATCGGGCGAATCGCCATCCAGGCTGGGCTTGAACATGTAGCGCAAGGCCAGCGTCCCGCTGCTGTTGCCCGGGATGATCTTCTCGCCGATCAGGTAGTTGCCCGGCTGCGCGCTGTTGTTGGCGGAGTACTCCACCATCGCGCCCATGATGTCGGACGTGGCTTCGTTCAGGCCGCCCGACTCGCCCGAATACACCAGGCGCGCGGTGCGGCTGGTCACGCCATGGGTCATCTCGTGGCCGGCCACATCCACCGACACCAGCGGCGTGAACGTGCTGCCGTCGCCATCGCCGAAGGTCATGCAGAAGCAGCTGTCCTGCCAGAACGCGTTGTTGTAGCGGCTACCGTAATGCACGCGGCTGCGCGCACCGACACCATCGTTGGCGATGCCGCTGCGCGCATGGGTGGTGCGGAAATAGTCCCAGGTCAACGCCACGCCGTAATGCGCATCCACTGCCGCGGTCACCGTATCGCTGTTGGCGCCGCTGCCCCAGGCGTTGTCGGCATCGGTGACCAGCGTGCCGTTGCCGGAGGTGCTGTTGCGCATGTTGTAGGTGGCGCCGCTGCCGCGGCTCAGATCGGTCAACTCGTAACCGCTGCTGCAACGCGTCGTTGCCAACGCCACGCTGCCTGCATACAGCGAACGCCCGGTGCCGGCCGCACTGGTGCCACCCGCGCAGGCGGTGTGCACCGTGTCCCAGGATTCGAGAATGCGTTGATTGATTGCGTCGACGATGTAATGCATTTCGGTCGGCGTCTGATCGGGCTTGATGCCGCTGTAGATCACTTCATAGACCAGCCGCGGTGCGCCCTGGCGCGCATACAGGGCCAAGCTTGCGCGCGGCGCGGCATCGGGTGCCAGATCGAACTGCGCACCGGCCGCGCGCACTGCCGTGTCGGCATCGATGCCGGGCACGATGCTCGGGCGCGCGCTGGTGTCCATGCTCTGGCTCAACTGACGCATCACTCCGCGCCGCGAATGCACCACCACATCGCCGCCGATCACCGGCAGGCCCTGATACGTACGATCGAAGCGCACATGCTCGCTGCCGTCGGCATCGACAATGCTGTCGCGCGCGACAAACGCATCGGCCGTTGCACGATTGGCCAGCGCCGCAGCGTGATTGCCCAACAAGGATTGCGCGCGCGACACCGCGGCATCTGCAGAAAGATCCGCAGCAGTGGCGACAGCAGACAACGATAGCGCGCAGCAGATCGCAGCGCCCAGGACATGAACTTGCATGACGACTCTCTCCCCGAAAACGTGCAATGCAAAGATCGGCGGCGATACGCATCACGGCCGATCGCGACTGGCAACAGGTGCCGGCAGATAAACTTGCACAGTCCATGACAGCACAGTAGTAAAAGTTACAGCTGTGTTGCGTTCTGTGCGCCGCGCCACTTTGCGGTGTGGAGGGCATCGCAGAGCAGCAGGAGTGTCACTGCGTGTGCGACATCGCCAGCGCAGCAGGCTTGCCGTCTTGTCGCAATCTGGAGGGTGCACCAACCTCCAGCGACGCACAATCCGCTGGCAACAACAGGCAATCCGCGCAGGTGTGTGCAGTCAGACGCGGCCGCAGCGACGCTCTCGGCGCTACTGTCGAAAGCAGACAGGCACAAAAAAACCGGCCAGACATCTGGCCGGTTTTTCGTGCTGCGGCGTTGAACCGTCAGCGGCCGCCGATCGCGACCCGCTGCTGCTCATCCTGCGCACGCTGCTGCGAAGCCTGGCCAGCCAGCAATTGCGCATTGGTCTGTTCCAGCGGGGGAGCTGGCTGGTTCAGATCCACCGCCGCACGGAAGCCCGGCGTGGTGCCCATGACAAATGCCTTGCCATCCTGCACGGTGACGTTCTGCAGTTTGTCTGCCGAATCGATACCGTTCTGCTTGGCCTGCAGGGTGACGTGGGCCGCGGTCTCGTTGGAGATCATGCTGGGCAGCTTGCTGCGGATTGCGTTGTGCAAGGCATGGTCCGGATGCGAGGCATCGTCGAGCGACGGCCCCTTGGGTGCAGCAACCGGCGTCTGCACTGCCTGTGCCTGGGCCGGTTGTGCGGACAACGCGGCCTGCGTGTTGCGCCCCACCACGCCATCGGGCTGCAGCCCGTGTTGCTTCTGGAACGCAATCACCGCCTCACGCGTGTTGTCGCCAAAGCGGCCATCCTCGGCAAGCCGGTTGCCCTGCGCATCGCGCACGCCGAGACGGTTGAGGTCCTGCTGCAGCTTGCCCACATCACTGCCTTGCTCACCATGCCGCAGCGTGCCATTGCCAGGCGCTGCCGCCGGCTGGGGCGCGCGCGCGCCGGACTCCTGCTGATGGCCCTGATTCCAGAATGTCTCCGGACTGGTCAGCTTGCCGTTGGCATCGCGCAGCTGGTAATGCACGTGCTGCGCGTACTGGCTGTTACCGTTCGGGCCGCGTCCACCCATTGTGCCGATGGCATCGCCTGCAGACAGCGTCTGACCTTCCTTCACCTTGAGCGCGTCCAGGTGCAGGATCTCGTGCGAGTTGCCCTGTGCATCGCGAATCTTGACGGTGCCGTAGTTGCCGCCCGCGAAGGTGACGGTTCCGGCGACCGGCGAATGCACCGTCGGGTGCTGCATGTTGCGGCCTGTCTGGCCACCCTGGTAGTTGAAGTCGGTACCGCCGTGATCACGGGCACTGCGATGCTCGCCGTAATGGCCGGTGATGTGCGGTGCCGTCCCGTTCTGCGGTGGGAGCATCCGTTCCATCGTCTGCTGAAACGAGCTGGATCCACCATGCTGTGGCTGCACAGGTGCTGGTGCAGTGTGCTGCACCGGCTGTCCGAGCTGGCCATGGGCTAGATTGTTCATCAGTTCTGGAGTGATATCGCGCTGCCAGCGGGCAAACCGGTTCTCGCGGTCGGCCAATCCATTTGGCGGATCGCCGCCGTTGATCGCAACACCTGCCGCATGCGCGTCCTGCCTGGCGGCCTGCGGCACGTTGTTTTGCCAGTACCAAGTGGCGATGCGGGATGCGTTTTCAGGTTGTGCCGCCAGATCGGGGTGTGCCACCAGATCCAGGTTCAACGCTTCGCCCGCCGCACGATATTGGTCCTTGCCGGTGAGCTGCATATAACCGCGGCCACGGTACAGGTAGCCGTCGCCGGGCTCGTTATTGCCCATGCGTCCGCCATACATCAATTCGGCCAGTTTTTCCGGTTGCCCGCGCAGGGCATCCAAACGTGCCTGCTCCAGGGCTTCGGGGCCCTCACGCAGTGCGGAGCGCACCTTCGAACTCACCTGTGAGGATCCGTGCGTGTAGCGGAACCCTTCTTCCAGGCGGTTGAGGCCCATCGATTCATGACCCACCTGGGCCATGAAGTTTGCCAGCTCCTTCGGCTGGGTAATGCCTGCAGCATAGGCTGACTGGAGCAGCCCTGTTTCACGATCGGTTGCCATGGTGTAACTCCTCATTTCTCAGCAACATGAAATAACGGACTCCTTCCTTGTCCGTGCAAACCATTACGTCCCTTTAATTCGCCTTCTCGGCTGCGGCGTCGTCCAATGCCGCAGCTTTCTTCAATGTGGATGGATCAAACTCCTGAAACGCCACCGTGCCGAAGTCTTTGGCGGTCAATTCCAGGGTGTTGTGCTGCTCGGTCTCGGTATCGGACAGGTCACGCACCACCTTGTCCAGCAACCAGGTCTGCTTGTCTGCCGAATACTTGAACGTGAAGTCGTCTGCCCAGCGCTCGCGCGATCCGCCGGAAATGGAAATGGTGAATTGCCCGGTCTGGATGCGCGAAAACGCGTAGGGGTCGCCTGCCAGACCGCCGCAACGGGCGCATGGCACGATCTTGCTGTTTTCTGAGGCCTTCTGCAGCGCACCGTTTGCGGTCTGCGTCAGCAACACCACCGTACGCGGTTGTCCCTCGCCAAGTTTTTCGGCGCCGCTGGAGGGTGGTGAAATCACCATCAACGCATCGGAGCGGCCCGCGCCAGTCAGATCGCCACGGATGGTCTCCAGAGCCTTCGATCCCGCCGGAATGAAGGAGTCTATCGTGCCCATAGGTACAGTCCCTTGTGTCGGTGTTGCGGGGGTTGGTGCGGCAGGTGCGGACGGCGTCGTCGCCGCGGTACCTGCGGCGGCGGTCGACTGCCCGGTCGCACCGCCAGCTTGAGGTCCGTTACAGGCCGCGAGTGCAACTGCCAATGCAGGGCCGATCAGTCGGAAAGGACGCAAGGTTATCTCCTGAAACGTTGGCGGATATGCCATTACCAGTGTCGCCACTAGCGCGCTGATTAAAGGGACTGGTCGTCCACCTTAACCAGCATCCAGCAGGGGCGCTGGGCGAAGTGGTAGACCTGCTGATCGCCGGTGTCCGGCGTGCGGACCAGTACCTGGCGGCCATCGGCCTCTTCGGAAATCGTGACCTCGCGGCCGCCGTTGCGGGCTGCCTCCAGGTTGGGAATGACAGGCCATTCGACCTTGGCCAGCGGAACCGTGCGGGTGACCGGGGTGGGCTCGGGCTGCGCGTCCGGGTCGAGTTGGATCATCGTCAGCGGATCGGCGGTGGCCTTTTCCTGTACCGCAATGTCTGCACTGAAGCTTTTCAGAAATGCAGAGAAGTCGGCGTTGGGGCAGGTTGTCGCCTGCGCAGGCGTTGCCGGAGCGGTGGCAGGTGCCGGGGCTGCGGGTGCTGCATTCGCAGCAGGCGTCGCAGCGCCGGCGGGCTCAGCTTGCGGCTTGCAGGCGACCAGCGCCAGGCTCAGCGCGAGAGCGTGCAGAGACGTTCGGAAACGGGCCAAGGGATCCTCCTGATCATAGCGGGGCAACTGGAACGCGGGCAGGATGGTATACGCGCGCTGCTTGCCAATGTGTGAAGGCTGGCGGAGTCGTGGCTTGCGCAAACTGGCCGGCATGCGGCAGGCCAATACCCTCGCAGAACAAGCAGCCTGACGGTGGCCCGGTGCTCGGGTGAGTCCACGGCCATTGATTGCGGTCAGCAAAGCCGGGTTATCTCGATCGATCCTGCGCAAAAGTCATGATGATTTGATCATGGTTTGGCCGGGGATTTATCCGGTATGGCGCGGCTGACTATATCCCGTTTGAAAATACATCGAGTGCATCCGCACCCACCCATCCCTGCGCGCAGTCGCCGACATACTGGCCCGGCGCGGCAACATTTCAGCTCTCGCCAGTGGCGGTCTTCGAGCGTTGGATCGGCCTGTCGCCATATGTTCCGCATGCCGGGTTGTTCTTGCATCCGGCGACGCTGTCTGCAGGAATCGCAATGACGCGGTAATACGGAGGTTTCTGTCCGACGCGGCTGCGGAATGAAAAGTATGAGAGCGCCATTGCGACTTTTCTGGGCAACAGACCGCGTCAGGTGCGTCCTTCAGCGCTCAATAAAGAGCGCTGCCCGCCATTGTTGCTTTACTACAGCCTCAAAGCCCCGGACGCGGGGCCTTGGAGATCAATCGACCGAAATACCCGCCAACCGCTGCAATGCCTCGGCGTATTTTGCGCGCGTGCGTTCGATCACTTCTGCCGGCAGGCTGGGGCCGGGTGCGGTCTTGCCCCAGTCCAGGGTTTCCAGATAATCGCGCACGAACTGCTTGTCGTAGCTGGGCGGGCTGGTGCCGAGTTCGTACTGGTCGGCCGGCCAGTAACGCGACGAGTCCGGGGTCAGCATCTCGTCCATGATGTACAGGCGGCCATCGGCATCGGTGCCGAATTCGAACTTGGTGTCGGCCAGCAGAATGCCGCGCTCGGCGGCAAAATCGGCGGCGAAACGGTAGATGCGCAAGGTGGCATCGCGGACGCGTTCGGCAAGCTCGGCGCCGACAGTCATGACCATCGCATCGAAGTCGATGTTTTCGTCATGGTCGCCGACCGCGGCCTTGGTCGACGGGGTAAAGATCGGCTCGGGCAGTTTCTCGGCCTGGCGCAGGCCGTCGGGAAGTTCGATGCCGCTGATCTTGCCGGTACGCTGGTAATCCTTCCAGCCGCTGCCGATCAGGTAGCCGCGTGCGATCGCTTCCACCGGCACCGGCTTGAGCTTGCGCGTGACCACGGCGCGCTTTGCATACAGCGCCGGGTCCACGCCCTCGGGCAAGACCTGCTCCACGCTGATGTCGACCAGATGGTTTGGCATCAGGTGTTCGGTCTTGTGGAACCAGAAGTTGGAGACCTGGCACAGCATCTCGCCCTTGCCGGGGATCGGGTCGGGCAGCACCACGTCGAACGCGGACAGGCGGTCGGTCGCCACCATCAACAGATAATCGCCCGGGGGCGCGTCGGCGGGCAGGCGCTCGCGGGGAATGTCGAAGACATCGCGGACCTTGCCACGGTGACGCAACGGCAGGCCGGGCAGATCGGATTGCAACAGCGTGGTCGACACAGGCACTCCTAAGGACGTCGCAATGACGCTGTCCCCGGGACCCGGCGGGCCCGCGGGTGGGCAGCGGGCCGCGTAGTGTACGGCGCTTCGGCGCGCGCCGCTGTATTTATTGGGGCCGCCCCGGTGGGCGGCGTGCATGCCGCGTCAGCCAGGCCGGGCGGGCGTTCGGGTAAGATCGCCAGCCCGCCTTCCCGCCCCCGATTGCCCATGTCCTGGTACGGAAAACTGCTCGGCGCACTGGCCGGCGCCCTGCTGTTCCGCGGCGCGCCGGTACTCGGGCTGATGATCGGCCTGGCGATCGGGCATGCGGTGGACGCCGGCTGGTTCAAGCGCCGCGCCGACAACCCGTACGAAGCGCTGGGACTGGAGCCGGACGCCACCACCGCCGAGATCGACCTGGCCTACCGCCGGCTGATGTCGCGTTACCACCCGGACAAGGTGGCCAACGCCGAGCCGGAAGCACGCCGCCAGGCGGAGAAGAAGGCCAGCCAGATCAATGCGGCCTACGATCGGATCCAGCGGCTGCGCAAACGCTGATCCAGCCTACGCTGCAATATCGCTGCCAGGCACCCGCACAGGGTCGGCATGGGCGCCACAAATGAAAACGCCCGACCCATGACAGGTCAGGCGCGGTCACTCGGACGCTAAGCACTCAAAAGCGATAGGTCGCCGTCAGGCGCACCGCATTCGACGAAAAGTCGGTATCGCTGCGACGCAGGTCGGTGCCGGCCGGATTGACGCGCAGAAACGGGTTGGTCGCCGGCGCGGTACCCGGCCCGACCCGCACGCGGGTGTCTTCGTCCTGCAGGCGGGTGAACAGGTATTCCACACCGACCGAGACGTTGTCGCTCAGGCGGCGCTGCAGGCCCAGGCCGGCCTGGTAGCCGTCGGCGCTGTCGCCGCCGCTGCTGGTGAAGCTGTTGGCGGTGTTGCTGCTGGAGAAGCTGTGGTCGAACTCGCCGCGTGCCACGCCGGCGGTGAAATAGGCCAGAAAGTCGCCCTGCGCGCCAAAGGCATAACCGATACGGCCGCGCAGTGCGGCGGTGCGGTTGAGCTGGCGGGTGAAGGTGTAGAACGCCGGGGTGGTGCTGAAGGCGCTGACGCTATCGCGCAGGTCGTTACGGGTGTACTCGGCAACGACGCCGTAGACCCAGTTGCCGGCCTGCCAGTCGTAGCCCAGCCGCGCACCGTATTCGGCGCCACCCTTGTCCTTGCTGCAGCCGCTGGCCGGAGTGCGCCCGGCCGCCGCGCCGCCGCAGAACCCGGGCGAGAAGGCATCGGCGCCGGTCGGGGTGCTGACCTGGTCGCCGTCGCGGCCGTCCAGGTTGGTGTCGAAGCCGAAGCGGCCGCCGGAAACGCCACTGACGTCGGCGCCGCCGACATTGGCGCCGATCGAGAAACCTGACCAGTCGGCCGGGCCGGTCTGGGCCCAGGCGGACGGGGCGAGGGCCATCAAAAAAACAAGCGCAGCGGAGGCGAGCGGGGTGGTCTTCATGCGGTGTCCTTGGCGAAAGGGCGCGGTGCGCCGGTTCAGCTGCATACGCAGGCTGGACCGCTGCGGATGCACTGGCTTTGCGCGCCTGCGACAATGTGTTTTCCGTTCCTTGACGAGCTGCCCATGCAACCGACGGCGATTGCCCCGTCCATCCTGTCCGCCGATTTCGCCCGTCTGGGCGAGGAAGTGAACAACGTCCTGAAGGCCGGCGCCGACTGGGTGCACTTCGACGTGATGGACAACCATTACGTGCCCAACCTCACCATCGGCCCGATGGTGTGCCAGGCGCTGCGCAAGCACGGCATCACCGCGCCGATCGACGTGCACCTGATGGTCGAGCCGGTGGACCGCATCGTGCCGGACTTCGCCGAGGCCGGCGCCACCACCATCAGCTTCCATCCCGAAGCCAGCCGCCATGTGCATCGCACGATCCAGCTGATCAAGTCGCACGGCTGCCAGGCCGGCCTGGTGCTCAACCCGGCCACCCCGGTGGACATTCTGGACTGGGTGCTGCCCGAGCTGGATCTGGTGCTGGTGATGTCGGTCAATCCCGGCTTTGGCGGGCAGGCCTTCATTCCCTCGGCGCTGGACAAGCTGCGCGCCATCCGCAACAAGATCGACGCGCTGGGCAAGCCGATCCGGCTGGAGATCGATGGCGGGGTCAAGGCCGACAACATCGGCGCGATCGCTGCCGCCGGTGCCGACACCTTCGTCGCCGGCTCGGCGATCTTCAACGCGCCCGACTATGCGCAGGTGATCGCGCAGATGCGCGCGGCGGTGGATGCGGTGCGATGAGCGCGCCTGCGCTGCAGATCCGCGCCGCCACGCCCGACGATGTGGCGCTGCTGCATGAGCTGATCACTGCATTGGCGGTGTACGAACGCGAGCCCGATGCGGTCAAGGCCAGCCCGCAGGACCTGCGCGCCAGCCTGTTCGGCGAGGGCGCCACCGCGCATGCGCTGATCTGCGAGCAGGACGGCCAGGCGCTGGGATTTGCGGTGTATTTCTTCAATTACTCGACCTGGCTCGGCCGCAACGGCCTGTATCTGGAAGACCTGTTCGTGCGCCCGCAGGCGCGCGGGCAGGGTGCCGGTCTGGCCTTGCTGCGGCACCTGGCCCGGTTGGCCGTGCAGCGTGGCTGCGGGCGTTTCGAATGGTCGGTGCTGGACTGGAACCAACCGGCCATCGACTTCTATCAGGTGGCCGGTGCGCGCCCGATGGACGGCTGGACCGTCTACCGGCTCGACGGCGAGCGCCTGGTCGCGTTCGCCGCCGGCGCCTGAGCGCGCCCTGCGCGCCGCCGCGGCACGCAAAGAGAAGGCCGCTCCCCTTGGAGCGGCCTTCGAGAAAATTGGAGGCTGATCCTGCCTCCGCCCGTCGTCCCTGCTATGGCCTTCCACTCTCCGGGTTCTCGGTGACATGCCGATGACAGCCCGGCGACATTGCGTATTCACGATGCGCGCAGCGGGCCGCTGCTAGCCTGCGTCCACCACCCCCACAGCATTGGCAGCGTGCATGGCCGCGTCCCACTGGCGTCTGATCCTCAACGGCAAGTCCACCGACAATCTGGACCTGCGTGAGGCGGTGGGAGCGCTGCGCAAGCGTGGCATCCAGCTTGAGGTGCGGGTCACCTGGGAAGACGGCGATGCCGAGCGCTATGTCGGCGAAGCGGTTGCCGACGGCGCCCACACCGTGATCGCGGCCGGCGGTGACGGCACCTTGAGCGAAGTGGCCGCGGCGCTGGCGCATCACACCGCCGATGCCGCCACGCTGCCATCGCTGGGCCTGGTGCCGCTGGGCACCGCCAACGACTTCGCCACCGCCGCCAACCTGCCGATCGAACCGCTCGCTGCGTTGACGCTGATTGCCGAGCGCCCTGCCGAGCCGATCGACCTGCTGCGCATCGACGCCGAGCACGGCCCGCACTGGTGCGCCAACGTCGCCAGTGGCGGGTTCGGCACCCAGGTCACCGTCGAAACCGACGAAGGCCTGAAGAAGATGCTCGGTGGCCTGGCGTATCTGATCACCGGCATGTCGCGGCTGGGCCGCATCGACCCGATCAGCGCCCGCTTCAGCGGCCCGGATTTCAGCTGGGAAGGCGAGTTCATCGCGCTTGGCCTGGGCAACGGGCGCCAGGCCGGCGGCGGCCAGGCGCTGTGCCCGGAGGCCCTGATCGACGATGGCCTGCTCGACGTCACCATCGTGCCCGCGCTCAACGGCGAAGTGGCCGCCACCCTCGGCACGCTGGTCACCGGCGGCAAACAGGCCGCGCTGGAACGTGTGGCCGTGCGCGCGCGGCTGCCGTGGCTGGAGATCGTCGCCCATCAGCCGCTGACCTTGAACCTGGATGGCGAGCCGGAGACCTCGCTGCATTTCCGCATCGAATGCGTGCCGGCGCGGTTGCGGATGCATTTGCCGGTGGAGTGCCCGTTGCGGAGCGCTTGAGGGTGGGGAGTCGGGAATCGGGATTGGGGAATCGGTAGAGCGTGGGCTGGCTGTTCTGCGCCAGGCTGGCCCGCCCGGCTTCGCAATTTGCTTGGCTTTCGCCTCGGGCCTGCTGCCCTGGCGCGGCAGTTGCGCTACAGTAGGGACGTGTCCCGCTTGACGACTCCACGCTCCTTCTCTTCCGCTCGCCGCTGGTGGCGATGGTGGCCCGTTGCCGTCGTCCGCCCCGCCACAGAGTCCCGGAAGGAAAGTCGTCTTGATCACTGCAGAGCAGTTCCAGCGCCAGGCCGCTGAAGGTCACACCCGTATTCCCGTCGTCCGCGAAGTGCTGTCCGACCTGGACACGCCGCTGTCGGTCTATCTGAAGCTCGCCGACGGCCCCTACACCTATCTGTTCGAATCGGTCGAAGGTGGCGAACGCTTCGGGCGCTATTCCATCATCGGCCTGCCGGCGCGGCGCGTGTACAGCTTCCGCGGGCATACGCTGGAAATCAGCGAGCACGGCGAAGTGCTGGAAACCCGCGAGGTCGCCGATCCGCTCGCCGAAGTGGACGCCTTGCGCGCGGAGCATTCGGTGCCGCAGCTCGACGGCCTGCCCGGCTTCACTGGCGGCCTGGTCGGCTGGTTCGGCTTCGAGTGCATCCAGTACATCGAACCGCGCCTGGGCAGCGGCGACAAACCCGATGAGCTGGGCACGCCGGACATCTTGCTGATGCTGTCCGAAGAGCTGGCGGTGTTCGACAACCTCAAGGATCGGCTGTACCTGATCGTGCACGCCGACCCGCGCCAGCCGCAGGCCTATGTGCGCGCCAACCGGCGCCTGGACGAACTGGCGCACCGGCTGCGTCAGGGCGGTGCCGGGTATCCGCAGGCGCAGGTTTCCGATGCGATCGACGAGTCGGACTTCCACTCCTCGTTTACCCGCGAGGAATATCACGCGGTGGTGCGCAAGGCGCAGGAATACGTGCGCGCCGGCGACATCTTCCAGGTGGTGCCGTCGCAGCGCTTGCGCGTGCCGTTCCGTGCGCGTCCGGTGGATGTGTATCGCGCGCTGCGCGCGCTCAATCCCTCGCCGTACATGTATTTTCTCGATGTGGGCGGCACGCAGGTGGTGGGCTCCTCGCCGGAAATCCTGGCGCGCCTGCGCGATGGGGTGGTCACCGTGCGGCCGATCGCCGGCACCCGCCCGCGTGGTGCCACGCCCGAGCAGGACAAGGCGCTGGAAGTCGAATTGCTGGCCGACCCGAAAGAGCGCGCCGAGCACGTGATGCTGATCGATCTCGGTCGTAACGATGTCGGCCGCGTGGCCGAACCGGGCACGGTCAAGGTGGGCGAGCAGTTCGTGATCGAACGCTATAGCCACGTCATGCACATCGTCAGCGAGGTCACCGGCACGCTCAAGGCCGGCCTGAATTACAGCGACGTGCTGCGTGCGACCTTCCCGGCCGGCACCGTCAGCGGCGCGCCGAAGATCCGCGCGCTGGAGATCATCCGCGAACTGGAGCCGGTCAAGCGCAACGTCTATTCCGGCGCGGTCGGTTACATCGGCTGGCACGGCGATGCCGACACCGCCATCGCGATCCGCACGGCGGTGATCCAGGATGGGTATCTGTACGTGCAGGCCGGCGGCGGCGTGGTCTACGACTCCGACCCGGATCTGGAATGGCAGGAGACCATGAACAAGGGTCGCGCGCTGTTCCGTGCGGTCGCGCAGGCGGCCAAGGGGCTGTGATGGACGGGCAGGGCAACGCTGCGCGCATCAGCTTCCGCAACGATTACAGCGAGGGCGCGCACCCGCGCCTGCTGCAGGCCTTGGCGCAGGCCAGCGCCGAGCAGAACGCCGGCTACGGCACCGATCGGCATACCGCGCGTGCGGTTGCGTTGATCCGCAGCGCAGTCGCGCAGGCGCAGGCCGAGGTGCATTTGCTGGTCGGCGGTACCCAGACCAACCTGACCGCGATCGCGGCGTTCCTGCGCCCGCATCAGGCGGTGATCGCGGTGGAAGCGGGGCACATCGCCACGCACGAAACCGGCGCCATCGAAGCGACCGGCCACAAGGTGCTGACCGTACCCGCATTGCACGACAAGCTGACCCCGGCGCTGATCCAGCCATTGCTGGATGTGCACGGCAACGAGCACATGGTGCAACCGCGCCTGGTCTACATCTCCAACAGCACCGAGAGTGGCACCATCTACAGCCGTGCCGAGCTCGAGGCGCTGTCGCGTTTCTGTCGCGCGCACGATCTGCTGCTGTATCTGGATGGCGCACGCCTGGGCGCCGCGCTGACCGCCGAGGGCAACGATCTGGATCTGCCCACGATCGCCGCGCTGACCGATGCGTTCTACATCGGCGGCACCAAGAACGGCGCATTGCTCGGCGAAGCGCTGGTCATCGTCACTCCTGCCTTGCAGGCCGACTTCCGCTACCTGATCAAGCAACGCGGCGCGCTGCTGGCCAAGGGCATGCTGCTGGGATCGCAGTTTGCCACTCTGTTCGAAGATGGCCTGTTCTTCGAGCTGGCCGCACACGCCAATGCGATGGCCCAGCGCCTGCGCGCGGGATTGCTGGCCGCTGGCGCGCAGTTCACCAGCGATTCGCCGACCAACCAGCAGTTCATCGCCGTCAGCGCGCAGCAGGCCGCGCAGCTGGCGCAAGGCTACGACTTCGAGCGCTGGGAAGTGCGCGCCGATGGCAGTCAGGTGATCCGCTTCGTGACCTCGTGGGCGACCACGGCCGCGTCGGTCGACCGGCTCTGCGCGGACTTCGCAGCGCTCAGTCATTCGGCCATGCATCCATAACCATCTATCTCATCAAGGAAGACCCCGATGAAGCGAGTTGCCCTCTGGATTTTCGCAAGCCTGTTGATGCTGCCGCTCGCGGCGACAGCGCAGGTCAACAGCCTGCCGTCACAGCCGCATTTGCTGGTGAAGGGCCAAGCCTCGCGGACGGTTGATCCGGACCGTTTCATCCTAGATCTCAAGGTCAGCAACACCGATCTGCAGCCTGACCTGGCGCGCAAATTTGTCGAGGAACGCGCCCGATCGGTATTGGACGGCCTGCGACGCAACCACGTGCTGATGGATTCGCTCTATGCCTCGTCGCTGTCGATCTCCCCGCAGTCGCGCTACGAAAATGGCAAGTCGGTGTTCCAGGGGACCCGCGTGGAGCGCAAGATCCGCGGCACCTTCTCGTCCCTGAAGGACGTGCGCGCCTTTCTGGGTGGCCTGGAGGCCAACGAGAATGTCCAGGTGTTGTCGATGCAGAGTGCATACGCCGATGCGGCCAAGCTGCGCGCCGAACTCAAACGCGAAGCCGCAACGCAATCGCGGGAATCCGCCCAAGGGCTGGCCAGCGCCTACGGCGTGCGGCTGACCGGGATCTACAGCATCTCCGATGTGGCGCCCAGTTTTGCCTACGGCGTCGAAGCCGGCACCTGGTCTGCGCCTGCAGCGCCAACGCCCAGCTCCGTGGTTTCGCCGCCCTCGCCACCGGCACCCCCACCGCCGCCGCCGCCGCCACCTGGTGCAGATGGCAAGGTGCAAGGCCTCGGCGAAAGCCTGCTGACCGGCACGATCACCTACACCGAGAACATCTATGCGGTCTTCCTGATCGCGCAATGAGTCGCTGCCGTGCGGGTCGTCTGCGCGCAGGGCGTCCATGACATGGGGAGCGCCTGCCCACCGGGGTGCGCGAACCGTAGTATGTGCGCGACCGCAGCGCCAGCGTGAACCGGCCGGTGCGGGAACTGAAGGATTTCCGCAAGCTCGCGGTACCAGCAGGCGGTAGCGCGCCGGTGGAGTTCGTGTTGCGGCGTGCGGACCTGTTGTTCATCGGTCAGGCATTGGAACCGATCGTGGAGCCGGATGTATTCGCTGTGTGGGTGGCGCCATCGGCTGAAGCTGCAGGACTGACGGCGAGCTTCGAGTTGATGGAGTAAGGTGACGTGCGGTGACGTTGGTCGATGTTCATGACCTCGAGCACCGTTTGCGTCTGAAGTCCGATGATGACCTTTGCCCGGGCGGTCGGTACGACCGCCCACGCGGATCACGTGCTGCGCAATGATGCGTAAGAGCAGAACGCGGGTGGGCCCGGAAATCCGGGCCCACCGCGGCTTGGTCAGAATTCCTGCCAGCCTGCGCCGTCTGTTGCGCCGGTGACTGACTCGAGTTTGCGTGGTGCCCGGTGCGGAACAACCTTTGCAGGTGTCTTCAGGGGCGCTGCCGTTTTCCTGCTGCCGGAGTTCGCAATGGCTGATGTGGCAGCAGCTGCGCCGACCGGAACAGCTTTCTGTCCGTCGATCTTGAAGACCGCCACCGCCTCGGTCAGCTGCGTCGCTTGCTCTTCCATCGCACGTGCTGCAGCCGTCGCTTCCTCGACCAGGGCTGCGTTCTGCTGCGTCGTTTCGTCCATCTGCGTGACCGTGATGTTGACCTGCTCGATACCGGCCGACTGCTCCTGCGACGCCGCGGAAATCTCGCCCATGATGTCGGTCACGCGCTGCACGCTGGCTACGATCTCGGCCATCGTGGCGCCTGCGGTATGCACCAAGGTCGAGCCTTCGGCGACCCGCTCGACCGAATCGTCGATCAGGCTCTTGATCTCCTTCGCCGCAGCGGTGGAGCGTTGGGCCAGCGTGCGCACTTCCGAGGCAACCACGGCAAATCCGCGCCCCTGTTCGCCGGCACGTGCCGCTTCCACGGCGGCATTCAAGGCCAGGATATTGGTCTGGAACGAGATTCCGTCGATGACGCTGATGATGTCGGCAATCTTCTTGGACGAGGCCTCGATACCGGCCATGGTGCCCACCACCTTGCTCACGATCTCGCCGCCCTGGGACGCCACGCCTGCCGCGCCGATCGCCAGTTGGTTGGCTTGACGTGCGTGCTCGGCGTTCTGGCGCACGGTGGAGGTGAGTTCTTCCATCGAGGCAGCGGTTTCCTCCAGGTTGGCCGCCTGTTGTTCGGTGCGCTGCGACAGGTCCTGGTTGCCGGCGGCAATCTCGCTGGCCGCCGAATTGATCGACACGGCCGACTGCTGGATGCGGCCAACGATTTCGGCAAGCTGCGCGGCGGTGGTGTTGGCGTCATCGCGCATCTGCGCGAACACACCCCTGAACTCGCCGGTCATGCGTGCGGTCAGGTCGCCTGCGGCGATGGACTGCAGCAGCGAAGACAGCGATTGCAGGTTGCTGTCCGCGGTGGCCATGAGCAGGTTCAAGCTCTCCACCATGATGCGGAAATCGTACTGGAAACGCTCGGCATCGCCGCGCGCGGTGAAGTCACCGTCCGCGGCAGCCTGCGCCAGCTGCTTGATCTCGATGTTCATTGCGGACAGGTTGGCCTTGACCTCGTCCATGGTCTGCGTCAGCACGGCCTTCTCACCGGGCAGGCGCTCCATGCTCTCGCTCAGGTCGCCGATGGCATAGCGGCCCATGATCCGTGCAAGGTTGGACTGCACGGCCAGGTGGGAGGCCACAAGCGCATTGGTGTCCTCGGCCATGCGGCCGTAGTCGCCCGGGAAGGCCTGGGCATCCATGCGGAAGCTGGTCTGGCCTTCGTCGTGGCGCTTGGCCATGTCGCCCTGTGCAGTCAAAAGGGCCTGCAGCTGTGTCTGCATGCCCTGCATGGCGCGCAGCAAGCGGCCGGTCTCGTCCTTGGCCTGTGTCTGCACGTTGTTGCCGAGCTGACCATTGGCGATCGCCTCGGCTGCGTTGGTGGCGCGTGCCAGCGGCTGGGTCAGGCTGCGGGTGATGAGCCAGGCTAGCAGGCTGCTGACCAGCACGACCGCGGCACCGCCGAGGATGAGCAGGAGCTTGCCGCGATCCATCGACCGGACTGCTTCTGCGTAGGCCTGTCTGCTCTGTCCTTCCTGCCGGGTGACGAGCTCGCGGATCTTGTCCTGCCAGGCGAGCGTGGCAGGCCGCGCCTGTTCGCTGAGGATGTCCTGGGCCTGCGCGTTCTCGTTCTTGGCGGCCAGTGCCATGACTTCGTCGTTGAACTTCACGGAAGTCGCCCGACGCTCGTCCATCTCGTTACGGATCTTCCGCCCTTCCTCCGAGCTGGACAGCGTATCCAGCCTGGTGCGCAGCTCCTGGTAGCGCTGGCGCTGGGCGTTGATGGTGTTGAGCGCTTCGGTGTTGAGCTCCTCGCTTGTCGCCATGGCATACGTGCCCAGTGCGATCAGCAGCGAGGAGTTGGCATCCAGCATGCCGTTGCCGATCTGGATCTTGGCGGTGCGGTCGAGAACGATGAAGTCCAGCTGCGCGCGTGCGTTCGCCATCGTGCTCAGGCCGGTGGCCACCAGCAGGCCTGAGAGAAGAATCAGGATTCCGAATGCAACGGCCAGGCGGTGGCCGACGTTGAAGCGTTGAAGAAAGGCGATCATGGACGTCCCAGAAGAGATCAGTGGAGGCATCGATTTCCACGCTGTTAGCGAGCCTGGCACCGGTTCCCCAATAACGGCGTCCTTGTCCAAAACTGGAATGTCTGTCACTAAATTATCATCGCACCCTTCAGAAAACGCCCGAGCTGTCGGGGTGCTCCTGACGCAAGTCAGGACGGGCGGCTGCACGCCTGGCACAAACCGCTGTTCGCCGTGCCGCCGTCTTGCCATCCTCAGGCTCGGCAACACCTGCCTGCGTTTTAAAACGCGCTGACTACATGGCGATGTTGCCGACCTGCCTGGCTACATGTAGATGGCTCTACTGATCCGGGCGCCGAAGCCTGCATCGGGATTGGTTGCGGAGTCGCCCAGCCTTTCCTGCATGACCGCCACGGCAAGGTCGCGACGTTTCGCCAGTCGGCTGCGGTCGGCGCTGGCAAGTGCATCGCCCATCTCGCTCCTGGTCAGATCGGTGCAATACGCAGGCGCTCCTGGCTGCTGGCGCCAGGAATCAGCCAGCTGGCCCGAATAAAACGCGTCGAAGCCGGTGTCATTCACCAATGCCATCGCGACCTCGCGATCGTTGTCGCGATCAGCCGCCACGGGGATGGCGATACGGCCGGGCGCAGTGGCCGGCTGGCCTTTCTCGGCAAGCGAACCAGACCCGATCGCATTCCATGCCTTGGCGATCGGGCGACCCAATTGCTCAGCCACCCACAGGCTCTCGACCTGGCCCGCTTCAATCGCGTCAATCTTGCTATCACGCGCGGGGTAGTAGTTGGACGTATCGATCAGTACGACATCACTTGAAACCTGCGCCAGCAGCGGCTTGAACTCCGGAATCCTGTTCAACGGGATCGAAAGGATGATGGCATCGACATCGACCACACACTCTTGCGCAGTCACCGCGCGAGCGCCCGAGGACAGCAGTTGCAGGTCAATCGTCTCTGGCCCACGCGAGTTGGCAACCTTGACCTCATGGCCGAGCGAACTCAACTTTTTCACCAACGTCTTGCCGATATGGCCGGTGCCGATAATGCCTAGCTTCATGATGCGTTCTTCTGTGTAGAGAGCGGGATGGTTTGCGGGGCGAGGGAAGTGCCTTTCACGCAGGAAGCGCCCAGCCCGAGCGCAGCACGTCCTGCAGCGCCTGCCGCGCGTCGCTGTCCGCGTCACCGCTGGCAGCTCCTGCCCAGGCGATCGCAAGCGCGGCAAGAAAGATGTCGCGGCCAGTCAACGATGCCCTCGCCTGACCAGAGCGTTGTGCAGCCTGCAGAAACACGCCTGAGGCCTCGACCACGGATTGGCAGGTCGGCATCAACACCGAACTTGGCTGGGACCATGCGGCCCGTAGCGGCTCCGGAAGACCTTCGTAGGCATTCATCCAGTTTCCCAACGCCTCGATCCATCGTTGCAGCGCACGCCCCGGGTCGTGCTCTTCTGCCCTGATGGCCATGCGTGCTTGCTCGAGGTTGGCGTAATGCGTTTCCAGTAGCGCTGCCAGCAGGGCGTCGCGGCTGGGGAAGTGCCGGTACAAGGTCCCCGGGCCAACGCCTGCGCGCTTGGCAATGCTGTCCATCGACACGTCGATGCCTTCCTCGGCAAAGGCGTTGCCGGCGACCTCGAGAATATGGGTCCTGTTGCGTTGGGCATCGGCGCGGGGAGGGCGTGGCTGAACGTCGGAGGACATGGGTCGGTTAGTCTGGCTCTTGATATCCGGAGTGTATCTCCATATATTTCCCGACACAAACGGAGCGTGTCTCCTTTTTGCTGGGCACTCTGAACCGGGAGGTTTCGAGACTGCGGGCGGCGATCGGCCGTCGCCGTCTCCGCCGGTTGCCACCGCCGGACGCACGCACCACCACTGCAGATCGAGGAACGCATGAGCCACTCCAAGACGATGATCATTGGCCTGCACCTGGGCAATGGCTACGGGTCTCAGCCGGGAGCCTGGCGCATGCCGTGGGTGGATCCGACCAACTACACCAGCTTCGATGCCCGCGTGCGTCAGGCGCAGGCCGCCGAGCGTGGGAAATTCCAGTTCATCTTCCTGCCTGACGGTCCGAGCGCGGTGGCCGATATCGACAACGAAGCGCCTCACTTCAACCTGGACGTGATGATGACCCTGGCTGCCGTTGCGCGCGGCACCGAGCGTATCGGTCTGGTGGCCACCGGCTCCACGACGTTCAACGAGCCGTTCAATCTTGCGCGGCAATTCAAGGCGCTGGACATCATGAGCCACGGGCGTGCCGGCTGGAATGCGGTGACCTCCAGTGGCGAGGATGTCGCCGCGAACTACGGGCGAAAAATTCCGCCCAGCGCGGATCGTTACGCACGTGCGCACGAGTTCGTGCAACTGGTGCAGGCGTTGTGGGGCAGTTGGGGGAAGGATGCCTGGCTGCACGACCAGGCCTCTGGCCGGTTTGCCGACGCCAGGCAAATTGCGCCGATCAACCTGCAAGGCAAGTTCGTCGGCTCCCGCGGACCGCTGTACATACCACCCTCCGAGCAGGGCCAGCCGGTGATCTTCCATGCCGGCGGCAGTCCCAATGCGTTGGAGCTGGCCGGACGTTATGCCAGTGCTGTGATCGGTGCGTGTTTCAGCATTGAAGATGCCCGCGCGCAACGCACCGCCTTCCGCAACGCCGCCAAGCAGGCCGGCCGCGACCCGAACGAGATCAAGTTCATTCCAGGGCTGATGACGACAATCGCGCAGGATCGCCGTGCGGCACTGGATCGCCGGATTGCACTGACCGCGCAGACGTTTCCTCAGCGGCTGGGTTACCTGCAACAGATGCTCGGGCTACGTCTGGATCCTGCTGCACTCGAGCGGCCTCTGTCACCCGCGCAACTGGCTGCGGCACGCCCGTCGCCGCATGATCCTCGCTCGACAAAGGCGCTGCAGATCGCGCGGGAGGGCTGGAGCCTGCGCGACATCCTGGCCCATGGCGTCATCGACTATCACCCGGTGATTGTGGGCCCGGCGGTCGAGGCGGCCGACCACATGCAGGCCTGGTTCGAGGCAGGTGCGGCCGATGGTTTCTGGATCTCACCGGATATCAATGACGACGGCATCGATGCCTTTGTCGATGGAGTCGTGCCGATCCTGCAGCAACGCGGTCTGTTCCATCGCGATTACCGGGGCACCACGCTGCGCGACCACCTGGGCGCACCTGCCCAATACGGGCGCGATCCACGCATCACTGCGTGAGCCGCAGCACGTCACACACATCGGAAGGAGCACACATGAACATCGGCATCATTGGCGCAGGCAATATCGGTGGCACCCTGGCACGCAAATTCGTCGCGGCCGGGCATGTCGTCAAACTGGCTGGTTCAAAAGGCCCCGACAGCATTCGCGAATTGGCAGAAACGATCGGCGCCGAGCCTGTCGCCGCTGAAGAGGCGGTCAAGGACGTCGAGGTGATCGTGCTGTCCATCCCGTTCGCCCGGATCCCCGAGGTTGCCGGCCTGTTCTCCACGGTACCCGCAGAGGTGGTGGTGATCGATACCTCGAACTACTACCCGCAGCTCGGCACCAGTATCCCGGAAGTCGACGGCGGCAAGCTGGAAAGTGTCTGGTCCAGCGAGCAGCTTGGTCGGCCCATCATCAAGGCATTCAACGCCGTGCTCGCCAGGACACTGGCTGAGCGCGGCAAGCCCGCAAGCACGCAGAACCGGATCGCCATCCCGGTGGCAGGCGACAGTCCGGCCGGCAAGGCGATCGCGCAGCAACTGCTCGACGCTGCCGGGTTCGACTCGGTCGACGCGGGAAATCTTGCAGATTCATGGCGGCAGCAGCCAGGCACGCCTGCGTATTGCACCGAGCTTCCGACCGCTGAGCTGGCGTCAGCGCTCAAGGCCGCAGTGAAGGGTGATGCACCGGGTCATCGCGATGCACTGATGGCCGAGTTCTTTGGCGCCGACGCACCGCCAAGTCACGAGACGATCGTTGCGCGCAATCGGGCAGTGACCGCGCCGCGCTGAGATCCGTTTCCAGGGGATCGGAAGAACCCTCGCGAGGAGCGGGTGCCAACCCGAATGGATCCAGCCGGTTGCACATCGCACCGGTATGGTCCGCGCGCTGCAAAGGTCTCAAAGGCGCTCACCTGGAAGCACTGGATGCGCGCGGCGAACATGCCTGCGCATCTCGCGGTAGCAGCCTTGCAGCCATTCATGCGCCACGGGTGAATGACCGGCGTCAGCACGGCGGTGGCGCCGTGCTGACGAGTTGGATGTTCTGCGCCAGCCCTAGAACTTGACGGTAGAAAGCATTCCCAGCATCTCGTCGTAGCTGCCATTGGCCGCCGCATCGCGAAGAAACCTGGCGCGTTCCACGACAATCTCCTTTGGCGTGTTTTCTGCATGCAGCAGCGCCAGTGCTTCGTCGAGGAATTCGTCCAGGGGCATGGCATGTTCGTCGTTGCCCTGGCCGTACAGTTTGGTGCGAACGCCCGGAGGCACCAGCTCCACGACTTGCACGGTGCTGTCGGCCAGCTGCACACGCAAGGCTTCGGTGAACGAGTGCACCGCGGCCTTGCTGGCGCTGTAGGTCATTGCAGCCGGGAACGGCACAAAGCCCAGCGCGGAACTGACGTTGATGATGACGCTGTCGTTGTTGCCGGCAAGTTGCGGCAAGAATGCATAGGTCATGCGGATGGTGCCGAGCAGGTTGATGGCAATCGCCTCTTCGGCAGCCTGCAAGGACTCTGGCTTGAAGACGTTCTCGCTCGGCATGATGCCGGCATTGTTGATCACCACATTCAAGGCGGGGTAGCGCTCGGCCGCCACGCGGCTGGCCTGGACGATGGAGTCCGCGTCCGCAACGTCGATTTCGATTGCCTCGATGCCTGGATGCTCGGCAGTGATCTGATCCAGCAGCGCTTTCTTTCGCCCTGACACGATGACCATGTTGCCAGCCTGCTGGAGCCGCAGCGCCAGTCCGAGGCCGATGCCAGAGGTCGAGCCGGTAATGAGGATGGTGTTGCCGCTGTTCTTCATGGATGTTTCCTGGGTACGGAAGGGGTAGAATCCAAACGGACAACAGTCCGCTTGCCCTGAAACGTTGGCGGACAACTGTCCGTTTGTCAATAATTTCAGTGAGGAGCAGGGTGTGGAAAAGCCAACGCGGTCCGATGCACTGCAAAACCGCGAGCGCATCCTGTCCGTGGCGCTTGCGGAGCTGGTGCGCTCGGCCGATGTGCCACTGAGCGCAATCGCCAAGAAGGCGGGCGTCGGGCAAGGGACCTTCTACCGCCACTTCCCGACGCGGGAGGCCTTGGTGGTAGAGGTCTATCGCCATGAAATGCTGCAGGTCACCGGGTTCGCCGAGCAATTGCTGAAGACGCGTCCGCCGGAGCAGGCGCTACGCGAGTGGATGAACCGTCTGGCCGAATACGCCATTACCAAGGCGGGCCTGGCGGATGCGCTTCGGGTTGTCGCCAACGCGAAGGAGTGCGCAGGCAACGCAGGCTATGCCCCCGTGATCGCTGCCGCCCAATTGCTGCTGGATGCCAACGAGAAGGCCGGAACGATTCGTCCAGGGATCACCACGGACAAGTTTTTCCTGGCGATCGCAGGGATCTGGCAGATCGACGCCACCGAGAACTGGCAGCCACGCCTGGCCTGGCTCATGGAGACGGTGATGGAAGGATTGTGCGCGGGAGCGCCAGGACGGCCCGCAGGCGGATAGTGGCGGCAAGCGCTGGATTCGAAGCGCGCAGCAGCGCGCATGCCGCACCCGCTAGGTCTCCAGCTTGCCTTGCTTGAGCTTTTCCCACATGTCTTCGGCTTGCCGGGGTAAGCCGCCGGTGTGACGTATCAGGCAGATCTCCATGCCGATATCCCAGTGCGTGTCGCCGGGCGCTGCATGGACCAGCAGCCCTTTGGCGAGGTCCTCTTCCACCAGTGTGCGCGGCAGCCACGCGATCCCGGCACCAGAGCGGCACATGGCCAGCAAGGTCGCTGCAAGATCGGAAGTGAGCGCAGGTGTCAGGCGCGGCTCCACATCCTTGAACGCTGGATGCCCGGCGATGATGCGGCCCAGGCCGGAATCTGCACTGTAGGACAGCAAGGGCATTGCATCGGTTGAGGCAAGCGACCAACGCGGACTGCCGTCGCCGTTTTCCTTCGCTGCACTGAAGGGCTGGAGCACATCGTTGCCGACCACAACCCGCTCGAACTGTTCCGTGTCCAGCCCAAGACGCATCCGCGGATGATGGTGGCAGAGCAGGAATTGCGCTGCCCCTTGCAGCATCAATTTTTCGCACGCCCTGAGCGTGTCGGAGACCAGCTGAAACGCACCGATACCGGTGTTTGATTCGATGCGCCTGACAAATGCCGGAAAGAACGTGAAAGAAAGAACATGGGTGGCGAGGAACGCTAACGCAGGCCGGTGTCGCCCGGCCACTTCCAGTGTTTCCTGCCGCGCAGCGTAAATACCCGAGACCAACCCGGATGCTTTGCGAACGAACGCTTCGCCGGCCGGCGTCATCAGCACTTCCTTGCGCGAGCGCGTGAACAGCGGCGTGCCCAACCATTCTTCGAGGGCATGAATGCGCCGACTGAAGGCCGGCTGGGTGACAAAGCGACGTTGTGCGGCGCGCGAGAAATTCAGGGTCTCAGCCAACGCCAAGCAGTCTTCGAGCCATGTCAGTTCCATGATGCCGATTGTGCATCAAGCGCATAAAAAAGGCATTGGCAGCGTTTGGGCGCTGGCACTTACGCTCCGACTCGAGCTTGCAACGCCTCCACAGGCAGGTTGTCCAGCAAGCGGCAATTCCGGTGGGTTCGCATGTCGACGGGAGCGGGCGATCATGCAGAAACAAAGTGGCATAAGACAGGTGCTTGGCCAACTCTACGTGCAGGTCCTGATCGCCATCGTCATTGGCGGTCTGGTGGGCTACGTGTGGCCGCATCTGGGTGTGGTCTTGCAGCCTGTTGCGGAGGGTTTCATCAAGCTCATCAAGATGCTTCTGGCACCGATCATCTTTGGAACGGTCGTGGTCGGGATCGCCAAGATGGGAAGCGTCAGAGAGGTCGGAAAAACCGGCATCAAGGCGCTGATTTATTTCGAGGTCGTGTCGACACTCGCGCTGGCGATTGGTCTTGTCGTGGTGAACATCATCCGCCCCGGCGAGGGCATGAACATCGATGCCGGTTCGATCGACAGTAGTGCGATCGGACAGTATGTCGATCGCGCAAAAGACGATGCTGGCATGATCGATTTTGTGCTGAACATCATTCCCACCACGCTGGTGGACGCCTTCGCCAAAGGCAGCATGCTGCAAGTCATCCTGGTATCGGTGTTGTTTGCAGTGGGGCTATTGCAGCTGGGCGAGCGTGGAAAGCCCCTGGTCGATCTCATCGATAACGGGCTGCAGGCACTGTTCAAGATGATCAACATGGTGATGCGACTCGCGCCACTGGGCGCCGGTGCGGGCATCGCTTTCACGATCGGCAAGTATGGCCTCGCCACCCTGTGGTCGCTGGGGCATTTGATGCTGGCCGTCTACGTGACGTCGGCACTGTTCGTGTTTGTGGTGCTGGGAGCGATCGCACGGTGGACGGGCTTTCCACTTTTGCACCTTCTCCGGTTCATCAAGGACGAAATACTTGTCACGTTCGGAACCTGTTCCACCGAAGCCGTGCTGCCGCGCATGATGATGAAGCTCGAACTGGCCGGCGTGCGCAAATCGACGGTTGGCCTGGTTCTGCCCACCGGATACACCTTCAATGCGGACGGCACCTGTATCTACCTGACCATGGCAGCCATCTTTGTAGCGCAAGCGACCAATACGCCGCTGCCGGTCTACCAACAGATTGCCTTGCTTGGGGTGTTGTTGCTGACCTCGAAAGGATCGGCGGGTGTCGCTGGCGCGGGTTTCGTTGCGTTGGCCGCCACGCTTTCCACCATCGACACGGTGCCTGTTGCGGGGCTGGTGCTTCTGCTGGGCGTCGATCGCTTCATGAACGAGGCCAGGGCGGTGGTCAACCTGATCGGCAACAGTGTCGCCACGCTCGCCATTGCCAAGTGGGATGGCGCGCTGGATCTGTCCAAGACCCGGGAAATCATGCGTCGTCAACAAGCGGGCGAGCCCATGCCTGTCGCAGCCTCTTCAACCGATCCATAACTCACACCAACCTGCGGGAGACCACCCAATGCGTATCATCGATGTCGTTGAAATCACCAAGCCGATCTCCTCGCCGATCCGTAACGCCTACATCGATTTTTCGAAGATGACCGCCAGTCTGGTGGCGGTGGTCACCGATCAGATGCGCGACGGCCGTCGGGTCGTCGGCTACGGATTCAACTCCAATGGGCGCTATGGACAGGGCGGGCTGATACGCGAGCGCTTTCGCGATCGCATCCTGGAGGCAGACAGTGCATCGCTGTGCAACGACGCCGGCGACAATCTGGATCCGTCCAGGATCTGGAAGGCGATGATGTCCAACGAAAAGCCGGGTGGTCACGGCGAGCGCTCCGTCGCAGTGGGCACGCTGGATATGGCGATCTGGGATGCGACCGCCAAGATCGCCGGCATGCCGCTGTTCCGCTATCTGGCGCAGATGAAAGGCCGGCAAGCCAATCCGCGCGTCTTCGTCTATGCAGCCGGTGGCTACTATTACCCGGGCAAGGACAACAGTGCCTTGCGCAAGGAGATGCGCGGCTATCTGGACCGTGGTTACAACGTGGTCAAGATGAAGATCGGTGGCGCGTCCATTGACGAAGACCGCGGCCGGATCGAGTCGGTGCTTGAGGAAATCGGCAGCCAGGCCCGCTTGGCGGTGGATGCAAATGGGCGCTTCGACCTGGAGACTGGCATCGCCTACGCCAAGATGCTGCGCGACTATCCGCTGTTCTGGTACGAGGAAGTCGGTGATCCGCTCGACTACGCGCTGCAAGCCGCCCTGAGCGAATTCTATCCGGGGCCGATGGCAACCGGCGAAAACCTGTTCTCGCACCAGGATGCACGCAACCTGCTGCGCTACGGCGGCATGCGCCCGGACCGCGATTACCTGCAGTTCGATTGCGCGCTGTCGTACGGCCTGGTCGAGTATCTGCGCACGCTGGAGGTGCTGGAGCAGTTCGGCTGGTCGCCCGCACGTTGCATCCCGCACGGTGGTCATCAGATGTCGCTCAACATCGCCGCAGGCCTGGGTCTGGGCGGCAATGAGAGTTACCCGGACCTGTTCCAGCCATATGGCGGGTTTCCGGATGGCGTCAAGGTCCAGGATGGACACATCGTGATGCCGGAATTGCCGGGTATCGGCTTCGAGGGCAAGTCCGACCTGATCAAGGTCATGCGTGAGCTGGCCGAATAGGACGGGATGGCATTGGCTGCGTTTCTGATGGGCGAACCACCTGCGCGGGGCGTGCCTGTGCCGACCTTCGCAGGCGCATCAGGACTATGCCCCGCCTCACCCCAGCCAGTCGGCGCAGGCGGCTGGCTTGTTCCCGTCGGCGCAACGTGTCTGCGCCTTCTGGCGCAGGCGGGTCAGGACTGCGCTGCCTGTCGGGCTCTGCTTGCTCCAGGTCTTCAGTGATGCGCCGACTTCCTCGAAGTGCTGGCGATTGTCTTTGAGATAGCCATCGGATTGCCGCGCCAGATCGCCGATCACTCGGCTTGCAAGCGTCTCGATACCTGTACCGTCCTCCGGGCTGAGCCGGACCAGCGCATCCAGATAGGTCATGCCCCGCTCAACCACGGTCCCCTGGCTACCATTCGAATCGTAGGCCTGCTTGAACCATGACAGCGCAGCCTTGGTGTCACCGCGCTGTTCGGCCAGGATACCCAGGTAGGGCATGTAGTAGGACGGTGTCTTGCTACGCGTCAACTCGGCCTGCATCAATTGCGCAGATCCCTTGTTATCGCCCACCAGCGCCAACAAGCCGGCAGCACTTGTAATCGTGGACTGACGCTCTTCATCGGTCTTGGCTTCCGTCACCGCCCACTGCACGCGCTGGTGCACGGTCGTGACCACGTCTGCAGGCAGCGGAGGTTGCGGCTTATTCATTTCCGCTCTGGTCGGCTGTCCCTGTGCCAGGCGAGCAAGGTCGATCTCGGCATACCCGGTCCGCAAACGATCAACGATGGGCAAGGTGGGATCGGCATAGGCCTGCGCCAACGCCTGATTGAACTCCCTGGACAATGCGGCACGTTTGCCCGGATCGTCGGTCGCAGAAGCAACCAGCGTGGCAGCACCACGCACCAGCACATCAAGATTGTTGCGCACCTCTGACGGGTTGGAAAACACGGTTTGCAGCAACGTGTACGTCGCCGGGCTTACGACGGGCTTCTGCCTGGTGACAGCTACTGCCAGCAGCTGGAAGCGACGCTGCAAGGCCGGCTGTGGTGCCGCCTTCGCCAGTGCAGCCAGGGTGGCGGGCGCAGCCTTTGCATCGACCAGTTGGTCGTCCTGCAACCAGCTGTAATTGCCGAGAAGAGTCCACTCGTCCGGCTTTAGCGTTTGTGGAGCGTTGAGCGCCCGCTCCAGGATCTGCTTTGTACTCGCGGTGGATTGAGCTGCAACGCGCAGGCTATCGACAAGCTGGGCGGTACTGCTGTCGCCCACCAGCCGGGTGATTTCGCTGCGATCCGGGCGTAGCAGGATGACCGTGGGATACCCCCTGACGCCGAAGCGTTCGGCCCAGGTCTGGGCTTCTTGCAGGTCTGCGTCCAGATGCACTGCCACGAATTGCCGCGTCTGCGCGATGAACCCCGGGTCCTTGAACGTGGTGGCCTTGAGCCGGTTGCACGGTGGGCACCAGATGGCGCCCCAGTACAACAGGAGTGGTTTGCCGGTGTTCCTGGCCTCCTCCAGGGCTTTTTCTACATTCCCCTCATGCCAGTTTATCGCGGGCGCCGCTGCAGGCCGCGTTGCTGCCGCGGGCGGCGCCGATACCGCCGACGGCGTTGATCTGTCGCAGGCCGTCAGCGCTGCCAGCAACGCGGAAAGAGCGATGAGCGTGGGGGACGGCGAACGAAACGACAGAGCCATGGGAAGCCTTTGCGTGATGGAGGTCAGCTGAGCGCGGTTGTCTGGAAACACCTCCACGCATGCCAATTTCTCGAAGCATCACGTCTTTCAAGTTTGCCCGGAGCGGAGGATGCGAACTGCCGTCACGCCGAACGCATCGTTAGGGACGCATGGCGGCGAGCATTGGATCCAGGCTGGAGACAGCCGGCGTTCCGCGCGTGAGGTGCAAGTTGTCTAGCTGGTCCGGACCTGTCGGAGCACTGTGGTCCGGGGAGGGACAGCGTGGATGACGCGTCTGCATGGCTGATCGCGTTGATCGCACACAGGAGCGCTGAGCGAGCCCGTGCGAAGATATGCTTCGGTGTTGCTCGCTCCCCGGCCGCTTGGGTATCCAGGCGGGTTGAAAGGGATCAGGGCGGGTATCGGCGGGTTGTTTCGGGCTGTTGCCCTTTAAAAACAAAGAGATAGGCCTGAAATGTTACTGATGCTCGACAACTACGACAGCTTTACCTACAACCTCGTGCAGTACCTGCAGGCGCTGGGTGCCGAGGTCACGGTGGTGCGCAACGACGCGATGAGCGTGGATCAGATCGCCGCGCTCAGGCCCGAGCGCATCGTGATCTCGCCCGGCCCGTGCACCCCGAACGAGGCCGGTATCTCGCTGCAGCTGATCGAGCAGCTGGGCCAGACCACGCCGATCCTGGGTGTGTGCCTGGGGCATCAAAGCATCGGGCAGGTCTATGGCGGCGATGTGATCCGCGCCGACAACATCATGCATGGCAAGACCTCGCCGATCCGCCACCAGGGCAAGGGCGTGTTCGCCGGCCTGCCGGACAGCTACGAAGCCACCCGCTACCACTCGCTGGTGGTGGACAAGACCACCTTGCCCGACGCGCTGGAAGTCACCGCCTGGACCGAGAATCCGGATGGCTCGATCGAAGAGATCATGGGCCTGCGTCATCGCCAGTTTCCGGTCGAAGGCGTGCAGTTCCATCCCGAGTCGATCCTGACCCAGCACGGTCAGGCCTTGCTGAAAAACTTCCTGCAGCGTTGATCGAAATGCGCAGCGCGCACGTCGCAAGGGCCGCCGTAACCTTCGTCAGTCTCGATGCAGTCTTCGGCGCCATCGATGCACCAGCGACCCATGCGCGCAATGCCTGCAATGACCTACGCGATAGCATGCGGCGGGTTTCCCGCCTCGCTTCGTTCACACCTGCATCCGGATCACGATGAGCACCGCCAGCGACAGCTTCCACTTCTACGAACCAGGCCAGGGCCACGGGCTGCCGCACGATCCGTTCAACGCCATCGTCGGTCCGCGGCCGATCGGCTGGATCGGCTCGCGCAGCGCCGAGGGCATCGCCAATCTGGCGCCTTACAGCTTCTTCAATGCGTTCAACTACGTGCCGCCGATCGTCGGTTTCGCTAGCATCGGCCGCAAGGACAGCCTGCGCAATATCGAAGCCACCGGCGAGTTCAGCTGGAACCTGGCCACGCGCCCACTGGCCGAGGCAATGAACGCCAGTGCTGCGATGGTGCCGGCGGAGGTCGACGAGTTCGTGCTGGCCGAGTTGCAGATGGCGCCATCGCGGCTGATCGGTGCCCCGCGCGTGGCAGCCAGTCCGGTCAGTTTCGAATGCCGGCTCAGCCAGCTATTGCCGCTGCAGAGCGCAGCCGGGCAGGCCATCGAAACCTGGCTGGTCCTGGGCGAAGTGGTCGGCGTGCATCTGGCGCACGCGGCGTTGCAGGACGGCATCTACGATCCCGCAGCCGTGCAGACGATTCTGCGCGCCGGCGGCGCCGCCGACTATTTCGAAGTGCAGGCGCAGGCACGCTTCCGCATGCGGCGCCCGGGCCAGTGAGCGCTGCGCGCCGCGTCGCTGCATGGCATTGCCGCCATGCGCGACTGCAGCGCCAGCATTGATCGACCAAGCTCGCTGCCGCCTATCTTTCCCACGTTTTGCCACGGTCCTCGTCCATGCCCATCACCCCGCAAGAAGCCCTGCAACGCACCATCGAACACCGCGAAATCTTCCACGACGAAATGGTCGAGCTGATGCGCCAGATCATGCGTGGCGAGGTCTCGGACATGATGGTCGCGGCCATCCTCACCGGGTTGCGGGTCAAGAAGGAAACCATCGGCGAGATCGCCGGCGCAGCCACGGTGATGCGCGAGTTCTCGCGTCGCGTGGAAGTGGATGATCGCCGGCATATGGTCGACATCGTCGGCACCGGCGGCGATGGCTCGCATACCTTCAACATCTCCACCTGCGCGATGTTCGTGGCCGCCGCCGGCGGTGCCAAGGTCGCCAAGCACGGCAATCGCAGCGTCTCGTCCAAGTCCGGCAGTGCCGACGCGCTGGAGGCGCTGGGCGCGGCGATCGAGCTGCAGCCCGAGCAGGTCGCCGCCTCGCTGGCGCAGACCGGTATCGGCTTCATGTATGCGCCGGTGCATCATCCGGCCATGAAGGTGGTGGCGCCGGTGCGCCGCGAAATGGGCGTGCGCACCATCTTCAACATCCTCGGCCCGCTGACCAACCCGGCCGGCTCGCCGAACATCCTGATGGGGGTGTTCCATCCGGACTTGGTCGGCATCCAGGCGCGCGTGCTGCAGGAACTCGGTGCCGAGCGCGCGCTGGTGGTGTGGGGCCGCGATGGCATGGACGAGCTTTCGCTGGGGGCCGGCACCCTGGTCGGCGAGCTGCGCGATGGCCAGGTGCGCGAATACGAAGTGCATCCGGAGGATTTCGGCATTGCGATGTCGGCCAGCCGCAACCTCAAGGTGGCCGATGCCGCGCAGTCGCGCACGATGCTGCTGCAGGTGCTGGACAATGTGCCCGGCCCGGCGCTGGACATCGTCGCGCTCAACGCCGGTGCCGCCCTATACGTGGCAGGCGTGTCCGACAGCATCGCCGAGGGCGTCGTGCGTGCGCGTGCGGTCCTGGCCGATGGCTCGGCACGTGCAAGACTGGACGCCTATGTCGCCTTCACCCGGCAGATTGCCTCACAGGCCTGACCCCTCCCACTGCACCGGCAGGCATGCGGCGGCATCCCGATCATGACCGCTGGCATGCTGGGGCTGGCGCGTGGCGGCCGGTTGCGGCCGTCTTGACCGATAATGCCCGACCGCCAGGACCCGATACGATGAGCGATATCCTCAACACCATCCTTGCCCGCAAGGCCGAAGAAATCGCCGAGCGCAGTGCGCGCGTGCCGCTTGCCGAGCTGATCGCGCGCAGCGCCGACCTGCCGCTCACGCGCGGGTTTGCCGCCGCCATGCAGGCCAGCATCGCCGCCGGCGAGCCGGCGGTGATCGCCGAGGTGAAGAAGGCCAGCCCGTCCAAGGGCGTGATCCGGCCCGACTTCCACCCGGCCGACATTGCGGTCAGCTATGAATTCGGCGGCGCCAGCTGCCTGTCGGTGTTGACCGATGTGGACTTCTTCCAGGGCGCCGATGCCTATCTGCGCCAGGCGCGCGAGGCCTGCACGCTGCCGGTGCTGCGCAAGGACTTCACTGTCGACCCCTACCAGGTCTACGAGGCGCGCGTGCTCGGCGCCGATTGCATCCTGCTGATCGTCTCGGCACTGGACGATGGGCAACTGGCCGAGCTCTCCGGCCTGGCCATGCAACTGGGCCTGGACGTGCTGGTGGAAGTGCACGACATCGACGAGCTGGAGCGCGCGGTGCAGGTGCCGGTGCCGCTGGTGGGCATCAACAACCGCAATCTGCGCACCTTCGAGGTGACGCTGCAGACCACGCTGGACATGCGCGCCGCCGTGCCGCGCGACCGCATCCTGGTCACCGAAAGCGGCATCGTCACTCCGGCCGACGTGCAGTTGATGCGCAGCCACGGCGTGAACGCGTTTCTGGTCGGCGAGACCTTCATGCGCGCGGCCGAACCCGGCGAGTCGCTGCGTCAGCTATTCTTTGCGCATGACTGAGGCGTATCCCGTACCGCGCGACGACGCACCGCTGGTGGTCTTCGATTTCGACCACACGCTGTATGACGGCGACTCCGGCAGCCATCTGTTCGCCTGGCTGATCAAGCGCAACCCCTTGCGTCTGCTGGTGGCGCTGTTGGCCTCGCCGATCCTCGGCCCGATGGTGGCGATGCTGCCGACCCGCCGCCGCGGCGTGTCCGGGTATGTGTGGATCGCCACCTTTGGCCTGCACCGCACGCGCGAGTTCAACCGCTTCATCGATGCGTACGTGCTCAAGCATGAAGCGCAGATCCGGCAGCGCCTGTTGCCGCACGCCTTGAAGGTGTTCACCGACCACCGCGCTGCCGGCGACCGCGTGGTGGTGGCCACCGGCGCGCCGCCGGAACTGGCGCGCGCCATTCTGGGCTTTGTCGCCCATCAGGATGTGCCGGTGATCGGCAGCCTGGTCGGCCCACGCCTGGGCGCGGTCACCGCGCGACGTCACTGCCACAACGAAGAGAAGATGCGCATGCTGCGCGAACGCGGCTATGCCGACATCGCCATTGCCTATTCGGACAGCACCGCGGATCTGCCGCTGTTGAAGGCCGCGCGCGCGCCGGTGGTGGTCAATCCGAAGGCCAATCGCGAAGCGCTGTTCCGGCAGGTGCTGCCGGCCGGCACGCCGATCCTCAACTGGGGATGTCGCGATCGCGGTGGCAAGGCGCTGTAGCGCCTGGCGCCGGTAGCGGCGCGCAGCCCGGCGGACACGGCAGGTATTCGAACTCGGCAGCTACCGCACAGAGGCACGGATTGATTCGCGCGCATCCAGTGGCTGTTCACCAAGATTTACTGGTCACGCCAAGCCCGCCGAAGCAGCAGGGAAGGGTAAGCAGCTAGTAATGCACGGCGCGCACGCAGCACGCGGCGGCGCAGCGCGCCCGACTGCATCAGTCCGCATACCGTGCGGCATGCGGTTCGCTGCGGCTGGTGCAGTGCTGCACCAGCCGCGACCACAACCGGTCAGCGGGTGCCGTAGAGCACGACGGTCTTGCCGCGTGCATGCAGCAGGCCGTCGGCCTGCAGCTTCTTGAGCACGCGCCCGGCCATCTCGCGCGAACAACCCACCAGACGTGCCAGCTCCTGCCGCGATACGCGCAGCTGGGTGCCCTGCGGATGACTCATCGCTTCCGGCTCCTTGGACAGGTCGTGCAGGGTGCGCACGATGCGGTCGGTCACGTCCAGGAACGCCAGGCGGCTGGCTTTCCTTGTGGTATCGAGCAACCGCTTGGACAGCTGAACGCCAATCGCGTACAGGATGCGGGGTGCATCCGGCGACAGACTGGTCTGGAACAGCTGCTGCAGCCGCTCGTAGCTGATCTCGGCCAGCTCGCACTGGGTGCGGGTGCGCAAGATCACCTCGCGGGTATCGGATTCGATGAACAACCCCATCTCGCCGACGAACTCGCCGCTACCGAAGTAGCCCAGCACCAACTCACGATCGTCATCTTCCTCGGCAATGATGCTCACCGAGCCACTGATCACGTAATAGAGGGTGCCAGCCGGGTCTCCCGGCCGGAACACATCGGTCCGGGTCGGATAGCGCCTGCGATGGCTGTGCGCCAGGAAACGCTCGATCGTGCCCGCGTCCAGCGCCAGAGAAGGGGTAGCGTTACGTACCGTCGTAGTCACAACCGTCGTGTTTCCTGGGCTCATGGTAGTTCCGCGTGTAATTCCTGAAGCTTAACGGCATGAGTCATGCAAGGTAAACCATTCTTAACGTCGGCATTTCGTTGCTGGGATCTTTGGCTCATAATTGTTTCCTTTCCCGCCTTCCATAAGGACAGACCGACGTGGTCAAGCCGTTGCCTCGCCTGAGGCTACAGGGGTTCAACAACCTCACCAAGGCGTTGAGCTTCAACATCTACGACGTCTGTTACGCGCGTACCGAAGAGGAGCGTCAGCGCTACATCGAATATATCGATGAGCAGTACGACGCCGATCGTCTGACGCAGATCCTGACCGATGTTGCCGAGATCATTGGCGCCAACATCCTCAATATCGCACGACAGGACTACGATCCGCAGGGCGCATCGGTCACGATCCTGATCTCGGAAGAGCCCGTCATCGACAAGAAGCAGGCCGGCAAGGAGCTGATCTCCGATGCCGTGGTCGCTCATATGGACAAAAGTCATATCACTGTCCATACATACCCCGAGACGCATCCGCAGGAAGGCATTGCCACGTTCCGCGCCGATATCGACGTCGCCACCTGCGGCGTGATCTCGCCGTTGAAGGCGCTGAACTACCTGATCGAGAGTCTGGAGTCGGACATCGTGATCATGGATTACCGCGTCCGTGGCTTCACCCGCGATGTGAAGGGCAAGAAGCACTACATCGATCACAAGATCAACTCGATCCAGCACTTCCTCGCCAAGAACGTGAAGTCGCGCTACGAGATGTTTGATGTCAACGTCTATCAGGAAAACATCTTCCATACCAAGATGCACCTGAAGGACTTCGACCTGGACCAGTACCTGTTCGAGGAGCGCGCCAAGAATCTCTCGTTCAAGGAGCGCATGAAGATCGAAACGCTGCTCAAGCGCGAGATCGAAGAACTGTTCCACGGGCGCAACCTGAGCGAGTAAGCGCAGCGAGCGAGCTGTTGCGCGACCTGCCTGCAGGCGCGCGAAAGAACCAAGGCGGGACGGCCCGCCACGCGATGACCTCGCGTTCCACAGCCGACGGCGGCCCAGTGTGCAAACACTGGGCCGCTTTTTTTTTGTGCGTTTTTCAAGTGAGGAGTAATGCGATGCCCTGGATCTATCTGCTGCTGGCCGGCCTGTTCGAAATCGGTTTTGCCATGGGCCTGAAGTACAGCGACGGCTTCACCCGCCTGTGGCCGACCGTGCTGACGATCGGTCTGGCGGGCATCAGCCTGTGGTTCCTGACCCAGGCACTGAAGACCATTCCCGTCGGCACCGGTTACGCGATCTGGACTGGGATCGGCGCGCTGGGCGTGACCATCGCCGGCATCGCGTTGTTCGGCGACAGCGCGTCGTGGTCGCGTCTGGCCTGCATCGGCCTGATCGTGGCCGGGGTGATCGGGCTGAAGCTGGTGGGGTAGTCGTGGGCCTGCCTCCCAAGATTTGCTGTGCAAACCTTGGGCCCCACTTCGTAGCAGCCTATCCCCCCGCCTTCGGCGCGCCCCCTTAACAAAGGGGGCTCTGCTCCAGTGGGGTGTTGCGAGGTGTGGGGCATGGTTTGCTGGGCGCCGTCAGCCGTCAGCCGTCAGCCGTCAGCCGCCAATCCCCAATCCCCAATCCCCAATCCCCAATCCCCAATCCCCAATCCCCAATCCCCCCGGCTACAGCCGGTACGCCACCGCTTTCATCAGCTTGGAGGCCAGGGCCATGGCGCTGGGGATCGGGGGTGGGAGAGTGCGCGCGCCGGCCTGCTCGGCCTGGTCGGCGTGGCGGGCCTCGTCGATCTTCATCACGCGCAGGATCGCGCGGCTGCGCTGGTCGCCCTCGGGGAGGGTTTCCAGGTGTTCGTCCAGATGGGCCTCGACCTGGCGCTCGGTTTCGACCACGAAGCCTAGGCTCCAGTCGTCGCCGCGCAATCCGGCCAGGGCGCCGAGCGCGTAGCTGCCGGCGTACCAGAGCGGGTTGAACAGGCTGGGGCGGCTGTCCAGCTCGTGCAGGCGGTCGGCGCACCAGGCCAGATGGTCGGTTTCTTCCTGCGCCGCCTCCAGCAGATGATGCTGGGTGTGGGCATCGCGGGCGACCGCGGCCTGGCCAAAATACAGGCCTTGCGCGCAGACTTCGCCGACGTGGTTGATCCGCATCAAGCCGGCGGCGTGGCGACGCTGGTCCGGTTCCAGTGCGACGTCGGGCGTGTCGGCGGCCGGGTTGGGCCGCTCGGCGGGCGGATTGCCGAATACCGTGTCCAGCGCGCGCTGGGCTTCGACCAGCAGCCGGTCGAGCGGGCCATGCAGTCGGAAAGAGGAGATCTGGGTCATGCGCCGATTCTGGCCCCGGACCGAGCCGCTGCCAACCGCCAGCGCTCCAGCCAGCAGGCGACTTGCGTGGTCTTGTATCGTCCCGTACAATCCCGCCTCTTCTGTTTCGCCTTCACAACGCGTGGCAAAGTTCCAGCGGTCATTGCCGCTGCAATCCGCCCGACCACTCAAGAGTTTTCTCATGACTACGTTCACCGCCAAGTCCGAGACCGTCCAGCGCGACTGGTATCTCGTTGACGCCGCCGGCAAGACGCTCGGCCGTCTGTCCACCGAACTGGCCCGCCGCCTGCGCGGCAAGCACAAGCCGGTTTATACCCCGCACGTCGATACCGGCGATTACCTCGTGGTGATCAATGCCGAAAAGATCGTGGTCACGGGCAACAAGCTGAAAGACAAGAAGTATCACCGCTTCACCGGCTACATCGGTAACCTCAAGACCGAGAGCCTGGAGCAGGCGCTGCAGCGCCACCCGGAGCGCGTGATCGAAATCGCCGTCAAGGGCATGCTGCCGAAGGGCCCCCTGGGCCGCACCATGTACCGCAAGCTCAAGGTCTATTCGGGTGCCGAGCATCCGCACGCCGCCCAGCAGCCGCAAGTTCTGGATATCTAATCATGGCTATCACGCAAAACTACGGCACTGGCCGCCGCAAGTCCTCCACCGCTCGCGTGTTCCTGCGCAAGGGTACCGGCAACATCACCGTCAACGACCGTCCGCTGGACGAGTTCTTTGGCCGTGAGACTGCACGCATGATCGTGCGTCAGCCGCTGGAACTCACCAAGAACACCGAAAGCTTCGACATCCTGGTCACCGCCTCCGGCGGCGGCACCACCGGCCAGGCCGGTGCGATCCGTCTGGGCATCGCCCGTGCGCTGGTCGAGTACGACGAAACCCTGAAGTCCGAGCTGCGCAAGGCCGGCTTCATGACCCGTGACGCCCGCGAAGTCGAGCGTAAGAAGGTCGGTCTGCACAAGGCTCGTCGCGCGACCCAGTTCTCCAAGCGCTGATCCATTGCGTTTGTTGCGTCCCGGTTCGCCGGGGCGCCTGCTTCAAAAGCCCGGCCATGCCGGGCTTTTGTCGTTTTGGGGCCTGCGCAGTGGGCGCCTGCAATCGGTGGCCTGCTGTGTCGAGGCAGATTTTTCCTTGACCAGGTCAGGTGACTTTCGCAAACGCTGGCTGGTCATCTCGTGTGTACCGGCCGCTGCGCCTGCGCACGGCGGCATGGGGTGACGCCGCCGTGGCCGGGCTCTGTGCCTGACTGTTGGGTGCCTGTCTGACCCGGGATCCATTTTCGACCAGGGCGGGTGCCGCCTTCGGTGATCGCTGTTCGGCCTTGGGGCGGGAATGCCTGCTGCACGAATGCCGGCAAGCAGTAATCGGGCAACAAAAAAGGCCCGATCGTCAGATCGGACCTTTCGTGTTTGGCTGCCCCGGATGGATTCGAACCACCGAATGCCTGAGTCAGAGTCAGGTGCCTTACCGCTTGGCGACGGGGCAATAAAACGTGTTGAACCAAGAGTATTGCATGCCCAGGTGGGCCTGAAAACCTTGGTGGCTATGGGTGGACTCGAACCACCGACCCCAGCATTATGAGTGCTGTGCTCTAACCGGCTGAGCTACATAGCCTAGGGAGCCGGTAATTCTTACCAAGCGCCCGCGTGTTGTCAAGCATTTCGTTTTCAGCTTGTGAGCCGGCCGTCGCCGTGGCAGAGTCGGTGACAGTAGATTTTCAGGAGTCCGCATCGTGATCGATCCGGACGGTTTCCGGCCAAACGTCGGCATCGTGCTGATGCGAGAGGATGGTCAGGTGTTCTGGGCACGACGTGTGCGCAGGGACGGCTGGCAGTTCCCGCAAGGTGGCATGAATACCGATGAGACACCCGTAGAAGCCATGTACCGCGAGTTGCGCGAAGAAACCGGGTTGTTGCCCGAGCATGTCGAATTGCTCGGTGCCACCCCCGGATGGCTGCGCTATCGCCTGCCGAGCCGGGCAGTGCGGCGCAATGAGCGTCAGGTCTGCATCGGCCAGAAGCAGGTCTGGTTCCTGCTGCAGTTCACCGGCCACGAATCCCATCTCAAGCTCGACCACACCGACACGCCGGAGTTCGACCACTGGCGCTGGGTGGATTTCTGGTATCCGGTCGAGCATGTGGTGATGTTCAAGCGTGGGGTCTATGCGCGCGCGCTGCGTCATCTGGCTCCGCTGGCGCAGACCATCGCGGGCTCTGCGGCGGTCGGGGTGATGCCCGAGCGCGCGCTGGAGGCCTGGTTGCCGGGCAGCAGCGCGGCCGGGCACGACAGTCCGCGCAAGCGTCCACGCAAGCGGGGCGGGCCTCGTGCGGTACGGATTAATAATGATTAACGTTTGGAATTGACACCTATTCTCGTTTGCGGTGCAATCAGCGCCGGTCCTCTCCGGATCGCCAGCACCCGACCGATACCGTGTACGTCTGCATCTGTAATGGGGTCACCGACCACCAGATCCGCGAAGCGGCCGAGAATGGCTGCGCCAGCCTAGCCGAGCTGACCATGCGCACCGGCTGTGGTTCGAACTGTGGGTCGTGCCTGGAAATGGCGGGCGACGTGCTGAGCCAGGCCCATGCGAGCCGTGCGCTGCCGTTGCCCATGCTGGGGCTTGCCAGCGCTGCCTGAGCGCCTTCCGCTGTGCTCGCGCACTGTCGGTAACGGACTGCCGCGAGCAGGTTGCCGGTCTGGCTCGCTCTACAGTCGTTCTGTCGCGCCGCCAAGGCGCGATCGATAGGTCGCCTTCCTGGCTGACCATCATGCGGTCAGGTCGTAACCCTGCGGTTGCCGTTCGATCGACAGCGCGCGATCGTTCGGCGAATGATCGATGCGCACGTTACGTGCAACAGGCCATCTGCCGGCCACCTGCGGGCGGGCAGGCGTCGCGCAACTGATCACGATTCGCGTTCCTTCATGCGCCGCGGCAACGCGCTACAGTGCGGCCGGCTCACTGTCTCGGAGACATCGCATGAAGGGCGATACCAAGGTCATCGAGTACCTCAACAAGGTGCTCTACAACGAACTCACTGCGATCAACCAGTACTTTCTGCACGCCAAGATGCTGAAGAACTGGGGCCTGAAAGAACTGGCCGAGCATGAGTACAAGGAATCCATCGACGAGATGAAGCATGCGGACAAGCTGTCCGACCGCATCCTGTTCCTCGAAGGACTTCCGAATTTCCAGGCGCTGGGCAAGCTGCGCATCGGCGAGAACCCCACCGAGATGTTCCGCTGCGATCTGGCGCTTGAGCGCGAGGCAGTTGCCGTGCTGCGCGAGGCCGTGGCCTATGCGGAGACCGTCAACGACTACGTCAGCCGCCAGCTGCTGGTGGACATCCTGGAATCGGAAGAAGAGCACATCGACTGGCTGGAAACGCAGCTGGATCTGGTGGCGCGCATCGGCGAGCCGAATTACCTGCTGACCAAGCTGGACGACTGAGGGCGCTCAGCGCGGTGCTGGTCGGCGTTGTGTCGGGATCAGCGCAATAGGGTGAGTCAGTAGGCGCTTGTACTGCTGGGGAGCATGCAGGCGCTGCGGGCGCTGCATGGGTGTCGTGCTGTCGCTGTGGCTGGCCGCATTTGGCTGCGCGCACCTCACCCCCACCTCTCTCCGCGCTCCCGGGCCCGCGTCTGCGACGCGGGCGCTCCAGGGCACGCACGCCAGTGGCGCGCAAGCCCTGCCTTTTCGCCGCGGCGGAGCAGGGCGGAATTTTTCTTCGCGGGATGTCTTCGACTGTGTTGCCTGGCGGTTGTTGTCGTCGGCTGCAGGCTTGCGCGGTTCAGCCGGCTGTGCGGGCCTTGGCCTGGAGGCGGGCGACCTGGCCGAGCAGCGCCAGACGGGCGCGTGCGTATTCGGCAATGACCAGCGCCACCATCACCGAGGGGCGTTCGATGGTGCCGGTGCGCGCGGCCAGTTCGATCCGGCGCGCGGCATTGGCCAGCGCCTGGGCGCCGACATTGGCGCTGGAGGATTTGAGCGTATGCGCCAGATCGCGCAGCTGCATGCTGTCGCGGTTGGTGGCTGCGGTTTCCAGGCGCTCGATGATGCCGGGTGCGTCTTCCAGGAACAGCTGCAGGATGGTGATGGTGTCCGCGCCCGCCACCTCGTACAGCTCATCGATCACGCTGTTGTCCAGGATTGGCAGGGCGCGCGCCTGCGCGGCGCTGACGCTTTCGGGATCGCCTGCTGCCTGGCTGCCGATGGCCGGGCCAGGCAGCAGCGGTTGGCGCGGCAGCCAGCGCTGCAGGCAGGCGTCGAGCTGCTCGCGGGCGACCGGTTTGGACAGATAGTCGTCCATGCCGGCGGCCAGGCAGCGTTCGCGATCGCCGGCCATGGCGTTGGCGGTCATCGCCACGATCGGGATCGGGCGGCCGCCGCTCTCGGTTTCCATCGCGCGCCAGCGGCGGGTGGCGGCATAGCCGTCCAGCACCGGCATCTGGCAATCCATGAAGACCATGTCGTAGCGGGTGGACTCCATGCTGCTCAGCGCGGCTTCGCCATCGGTGGCGGTATCGGCGTCGAAGCCGAGCACGGCCAGCAGTTTCTGCGCGACCAGCAGGTTCACCGGGTTGTCTTCCACCAGCAGGATGCATACATCGCGCGCGTTGGCCAGCGCCGGCGCCATCGGCTCGGGAATCATCGCCGCGGCCAGCGTGGCCGCGTGGGCCGGCCTCGGCTCGGGCGGCAGCACCAGCGAGCGCAGGGTCTCGTCCGGGCTCTGGCGCGGCACCAGGGTGGCATTGTCCTGCAGCTCGGACGGCACCGGCTCGTCGCCGTACAGCCAGATCAGGCGTGCGCCGCTGAGGTCGTCCGGGCGCGCGAGTGCGCGATGCACGGCGCGTGCGCTGTAGCGCAGCGTGTCGTGGTCGGCGATGACGCAGCGGAAGCCTTCGCTGTCGCTGTGGCGACGCACCCGCTCCAGCGCTTCCTGGGTGGTTTCCATCAGCACGTGCGATACGCCCCAGCTGTCCAGCAGGCGCTTGAGGCGCTGCAACAGGCGGGTGTCGGAGCTGATCACCATCACTCGCGCGGCATCGGCGCCGGCGTTCTGCTGCAGGTCGCCGATGACCTTGAGCAGCGGGATTTCGAACCAGAACGTGGCGCCGCGCCCGGGCTCGGACTCCACGCCGATGCGGCCGCCCATCAGGTCGATGATGCGCTTGCAGATCGCCAGCCCCAGGCCGGTGCCGCCGTACAGGCGCGTGGTGGAGGCGTCGGCCTGGGCGAATGAGCGGAACAGGCGTGCCTGCTGATCCGGGGCGATGCCGATGCCGGTGTCGCGCACCTGGAAGCGCAGCAGATGCTGGGCGCGGGTCTCGCCCAGGCGACGCAGCTGGATGTCGACGCTGCCGCGCTCGGTGAACTTGATCGCATTGCCGATCAGGTTGCCCAGCACCTGGCGCAGGCGGATCGGGTCGCCGCGCACCAGCAGGCGCACCGACGGTTCGATATCCAGCCCCACGCGCAGCTGCTTGCCTTCAGCGGTGCGCTGCAGCAGCTGCACGACGCCGTCGAGCAGCTCGCGCAGGTTGAAGGTGGTGATCTCCAGTTCGAGCTTGTTGGCTTCGAGTTTGGAGTAGTCGAGGATGTCGTCGACGATGCGCAGCAGCTGCAGCGAGCTGCCGGTGGCGGTCTGCAGCATGTCGCGCTGGTCCAGGCTGAGCTGGCCGCTGGAGATCAGTTCCAGCATCGGAATGATGCCGTTGAGCGGGGTGCGGATCTCGTGGCTCATGGTGGCCAGGAATTCGCCCTTGGCCAGCGTGGCGGCCTCGGCGGCCTGCTTGGCGCGCAACAGTTCCTGTTCGAGCGCGCCGTGACGCTGCAGTTCCTGCTGCAGGCGCTCACGCGCGAGGTCGGCTTCTTCCAGGCGTTGCAACAGGGCGTACTGCGCGCGCGCGCTGCGGTAGCCGGCAACGGCAGCGCCCAGACCGAATACCACTGCCAGTGCTGCAGAGAGTGCCGTCACTGCGCGCCACGGCCCGTCGATGGCCGACCACTGCAGGCCGGCACCCAGCGCAGCGACCAGCGCGGTCAGCGTGGCCAGGCTGCTCCAGGCGCGAAGGCCTCCTGCCCGCGCTGTCACTCAGAGCACCGCGTTCGTGAAGTCGAAGTCCAGTTCCTTGCCGACCGTCTGCACCAGGTTGCCCTGGATGAAGTCCACGCCGCTCATCCACATCGCCGCAGCCGCCTGCGGATCTTCGATGCGTTGGCCGATGATCAGCAGGCCGCGCTGATGGGCGATATTGATCACGCTGCGCAGTTCGTCGCGGACTGCCGCGTTGCCGTGGGCATCGGCGAAGCGGTTGGCCATGCGCACGAAGCTCAGCGGCAACTGGCCCAGCAGCGCGTTGGCCTCGTCGCCGGGCTCGAACTGGCTCAGGCAGAACTGCACGCCGGCCGGCATCAATTTGGCGCAGAACTGCTGCACGGTGACCGCGTGGATCAGGGCATCGTCCAGGCGCAGGTCGACGATCAACGATTGCCCGGCCACGCCGCGCTCGACCAGCGCCTTGAGCAGCCAGTCGGCAAAGGCATCGCGTGCCAGCGTGCGCGGCGACTGCGACACAAACAGCCGCAGCGGCGGGTGGGCGTGCTGGTACAGATGCAGCAGGCCGAGCGCGTGATCCATGACCTGCTGGTCGAGATCGGCGATGCGTCCGGCCGCTTCGGCGGCGGGAATCACCTGGCCGGCCGACAGCAGCGTGCCGTCGGCCTGGCGTAGCCGCAGCAGCACCTGGTATTGCGCGGTGTCGCCGCCGGCCACCGCCACGATCGGTTGATAGGCCAGTTCGAGCTGGCCTTCGACCAGGCGCAGTTGCTCCTGTTGTTCGGCCTGGCTGGGGGCCAGATAGGCCTGCACGCCGTCGCTGCGCAGGCGTGCCTGCAGCGCGGTGCGCTCGACCGCTTCCAGCGCGCTGCCGGTGTCGTCGAAGCCCAGGCCCAGCGGTGCCACGCCGATGGCGCAGCGCACGTGCACCGATTCTTCCTCGCGTACCGGGAAGGCATGCGCCGACAGCCGCTGGCGGATCTCCAGCGCGTGCTGTTCCAGGCTGGATTCGGGCATGTCCACGCCCAGCAGCAGGAAGCTGTTGTCGTTCAAGCGCGCCAGTGGATACGGGTGCGCGGCGCTGGCCAGGCGATGCCCGGCCTGGGTCATCAGGCGCTCGTAGGCGGCATAGCCGTAGCGCTCACGCAGGCCGAGCGCGCTGGCGATTTCGATGAAGAACAGGCCGCCGGCCTGCTTGCGCGCCAGCGCATCGGCCAGCAGTTCCATCACATGGCCGCGCGTCGGCAGGCCGGTTTCCGGATTGCTGCGCACGCTGACCGGTTCGCCCGCCTGCTGCAGCGCCTGTTGGCGTGCGCGGCGGATGCGGTTGGAGACTGCGGCGATCAGGTGACGTGGGCGGATCGGCTTGGTCAGGAAATCGTCGGCGCCGCTGTCGAGCACTTCGAACTGACGCTCCGGATCCGGGTCGCCGGTCAGGAACACGATCGGCAGCAACTGCTGGCCCGGCTGCTGGCGGATCAGGGTGGTCAGGCGGATGCCGTCCAGCTCGGGCATGTGCAGATCCATCAGGATCAGATCCGGGTGGTAGTCCTGGATTGCCTGCGGCACGCTGGCGGCGGTCATTTCCACCTGCGCATGCATGCCGGCGCCGTGCAGCACGCTCTGCGCAAACAGCGCCTGTGAGCGGTCGTCCTCGACGATCAGCACGCGGTACGGCGCGTCGGCGGCGACGTTGTCATCGCCCTCGCGCGGGGGTGAGGCGGTCGTCGGTGTCGGCGCTGCGGCCGTCGCGTGCGTGCTGCTGCCTTGAGCAGCGGACTGCGCTGGCGCCATCGGCACGATCATTGCGGGTGCGGCAGCGAGCGCAGGCGCCGGAATGATGGCCGCGCTCACCGGCTCGGCAACGGTGGCCGCCGCCGCGGCCTCGTCGGCCCAGCGGCGCCAATAGTCGGCCGGCGGCGTTTCGGCGCGCAATGGACGATTGCGCGTGGCGGTGTCGTCACGGGTGAAAGGAACCGGATCTCGGGCGGCCATCGATACTCCCTGCAGTCGCGATGATTATGCGATGAACTTCACGATAGCGGGGAGCGACGTGCAGCCGGCGTGGTGGTGGAACGCATCGGCGCGACCAGCCGGCGCATGCCCCGCCACAGCAGTCGCCAGACCCACCACACCACCAGTGTGGCCAGCACGCTGGAGCCCACCGCAACACTGAGTGCCAGCCACGGGTGCGCCAGTGCCAGCGCCAAGGCGGTGGTAGTGATGGTGTCTTCGGCCAGCGAGGCGACCCAGTTGCTGGCCGGTTCCGGCGAGGTGTTGAGCAAGGCGCGGGTGCCGGCCTTGAGGGTATGGCTGGTCAGCGCCACGCCGGCGCCGGCGGCCAGCACGCCGGTGCTTAGATCACCGTCCGGCGACAGCGTGGCCGCGGCCAGGAAGGCGCCGGCCGGCACGCGTGCCAGGGTCTGCAGCAGATCCCAGCCCGAATCCACGCCGGGAATCTTGTCGGCGAAGAATTCGGCCACCGCCAGTGCACCGGAGGTGCCCAGCACCCACCACGATTGCGCCGGGTGCAGGGCGGGCGGCAGCTCGATCCAGCCGAGCAGGCCGGCCAGGCCGACACCGAACACGGTGAGATAGACACGGATGCCGGCCAGCCAGGCCAGCAGGATGCCGATCACGAACAGATGGGCTTCGCTCATGGCGTCGTCGATCCCTGCAAACAATTGCAGAACTATCGCAGAACTTTCGGATAACCGCCGGTCCAGCGCCAGCACGACGGTCAGTGGCGCTCTGGCACACTACGCCGCCCATGACTGCGCCGGCCCGTCCGGACCCGATGCCCATGCGACCAGCCGCACGCGTTCAGATCGTCCAACGTGACTCCGGCGGTGGCCGTTCCCGCGGCCGCTGGTTATGGCTGGTGATCGCACTGGTGTGGCTGGCATCGCTGGGCGGGGCGTGGTGGATGGCCAGCCGCACTGCCGCGCCGCGTCTGGTCCAGGCCGAGGCGGCGCTGCAGCAGGCGCAGCGCAACCAGGCCCAGCAGCGTCGGCAGATCGCGCAGCTGCAGCAGCGTCAGGTCAACCTGGCGATGTCCGACAAGATCAGCCGCGCCGCCAATACCGAGGTGCAGGCCTCGCTGGCCGAGCGCGACGAGCAGATCGCCGCACTGCGCGCGGATGTGGCGTTCTACGAGCGCCTGGTGGGCTCCACCGCGCAGCGCAAGGGGCTGAACGCGCACTCGGTGCAATTCACCGCCGAGGCCGGCGGCACCTGGAACTACAGCGTGGTGCTGACCCAGAACCTCAACCGCGGCGCGATCAGCCAGGGCCAGCTGCGCTTTGCGGTGGAGGGCGTGCGTGCCGGCAAGCTGGTCACGGTGAGCTGGAACGAGCTGCACCAGAAGCCGGATGCGGCCGGGCAGCCGTACTCGTTCCGCTATTTCCAGCAATTGGACGGCAGCGTGATCCTGCCGAAGGATTTCACTCCGCAACGTGTCAAAATCGCCCTGAGCGGCGATGGGGCGCCGGTCAATCAGACATTCGACTGGAAAGTCGCCGGGAATGGCGCGGGGGAGTAGCTGATGTTCGGAAACAAATCCAACCGTGGTGCGCAAACCGTGGTCGACACCTTGATCGGGCCGCAGGTGGTCATCCGCGGCGACCTGATGTTCAGCGGCGGGCTGTATGTGGAAGGCCGCATCCTGGGCAAGGTGATTGCCGAAGACGGCGCCAGCGCCACCTTGACGGTGGCCGAGCACGGCAGCATCGAGGGCGAGGTGCGCGCGCCGGTGGTGATCATCAATGGCCAGCTGACCGGCGACGTGCATGCCGCCGAGCGGGTCGAACTGGCCGCCAACGCGCGGGTGCAGGGCAATGTGCATTACCAGGTGGTGGAGATGAGCGCCGGCGCGCAGCTCACCGGCCGCCTGATCCATGCCGCCACCGCTGGCGCGACCGCCGCGTTGCCGGCGCCGGAGGCCGGCCGCGTCGAGCCGGTCAAGGCCTTGCAGGCCGAGACTGCCGACGCCTGAGGGTGTGGCCTGCAGCTGAAGCGGGCGCCGGATTTGGCAAGCAGCGCTTGAAGTGGGGCCGCCTGGCCCCCATGCTGACGCCATGAGCACGCTCGTTTCGCTACCCACCGCCGCCCCGGCCCCGGACTATCAGTCCATCGACCGGCCGCTGAACTTTTCCGTAGCCGCCGCCAGCAAGGTGCGCGAGCTGATCCAGGAAGAAGGCAACGCCGAGCTGGCGTTGCGTGTCTACATCCAGGGTGGCGGCTGTTCCGGCTTCCAGTACGGCTTCGAGTTCGACGAGAACCGCGCCGAGGACGACCTGGCCGTGGCCACCGACGGGGTGACGTTGCTGGTGGACCCGCTGAGCCTGCAGTACCTGATGGGCGCCGAAGTGGACTACACCGAAAGCCTGACCGGGGCGCAGTTCGTGATCCGCAATCCGAACGCCAAGACCACCTGTGGGTGCGGTAGCAGCTTCAGCGTCTGAATCGACGCGGTTGCTGGTGCCTGGTTGTTCGTGTGTGATGTTGCGGTCGAGTCGCGGGCAATCTGCTGCCTGCGACGTTCTCAGGTCTGACATGGTGCAGTGATAGCGGCAGTCGCGTGAATGTGTCGATACGGCCTCACGCTGTGCGCCGCTTGCGCGCGCTGTATGACTCTTGGTGCGACGCGTGTTGCGGGTCAACGACACCGCATCCGGGCGGATTTTCAAACGCCGATCTATGTGATCCATGCACTGCGCAGATGCCCGCCGATGCACTGGCGAAGCGCCACGCGCTATCGATGTACATGTCCAACGCGCTGTGAACATTCGCCTGCTGCGGGGTTCGCCATGCGCGCGCAAGCTTCGTGCGCGCGAGCTGGGCCGCGTGCGGCGATGGCGATACTGCACGCATGCCCAGCGCTGGTGCCAGCACATGCCGATTTGGATTCATGCATCGCGTCTTGCCTTGCGTGACGCGCGCGGGCGGTCGCCACTGCGCTGACCGAGCGTACCGCGCACCGCGCCGATCCCACCCCATGGCGCAGTCACCGCGCCGCCCAGCCCGCGGACGTTGATCGCGCAACGGATCTCGATCCTTCGACACGCCAGTCCCCTGCCCATTGCAGTCATCCACGAGAGACGCCTCACCATGTTGCAGATCAGATCCCGATCGATGCTGGGCCTGCTGGCCATGCTTGGTATCGCCAGCGCAGTGCTTGCACCCAGCGTGCAGGCATCGTCCGCACGCGGCAGCTTGCTCAGCAGCAACTTCCTGACCAGCTACACCCGTGATGCGATTGCCGCGTTGCTCACCTCCGAGCCGAAGGCCGAACAGCCCAGATGCAACGTGCGCGTGGCCGAGTTCAGCTATGCCACCGTCGGCGTCGATGGCGAGCCGGCCACTGCGTCGGGCGTGGTGCTGATTCCAGGCGGCGAGCGTTGCAGCGGGCCGTATCCGTTGCTGGGCTGGGGGCGGTCGACAGCGACGATCCGCAACGAGGAACAGGCCAAGGACATCCGTGACGCCAAGGGCGACGACCCGCTGGTCACACGTCTGGCCAGTCAGGGCTATGTGGTGGTCAGCAGCGATTATCTGGGGCTCGGTCAATCCAGCTACGGCTTCCATCCCTACCTGCATAGCGCGACCGAGGCCAGTGCGACGATCGATGCCCTGCGCGCGGCACGCAGCGTGCTGCAGCGCTTGAAGACGCCGTTGTCCGGCAAGGTCATGCTGTCGGGTTATTCGCAAGGCGGCCATGCCGCACTGGCAACCCAGCGGGAAATCGAAGCGCATCTGTCCAGCGAGTTTCATCTGGTTGCCAGCGCGCCGATCTCCGGGCCCTACGCGCTGGAGCGGACCTTCGTGGACAGCTGGAGCGGGAGCAACGCGGTCGGCGAAAGCAGCTTCGGCATCATCCTGGGCAGCTACGCGATCGTCGCGATGCAGCACACGTATCGCAATATCTATCTGGCGGCCGGACAGGTGTTTCAGGATCCGTGGGCGGCCCGAGTCGAGGCGCTGTTCCCCGGCAAGCTGGGCCTGACCGATCTGGTCCTGGGCGATACGCTGCCCGGGATCGACCAGCTCAAGGCGTACTTCCAGCCCGGGTTCTATCGCGATTTTGCCAATAATCCCGCCAATCCGTTCCGCAAGGATCTGGCACGCAACGACCTGCTGGACTGGGCGCCGCAGACGCCGACGCTGCTATGCGGTTCGTCCAACGACGCCACCATTCCGCTGAAGAATGCGGTGACCGCGATTGCCGCTTTCAAGCATCGCGGCAGCACCCAGGCAGCATTGGTCGATATCGGCAGTGGCGACCCCAACGACAACTCGGCGTTCGTGCATCTGACCACCAACGAACCGTGCATCGTCGCCGTACGGCATCAGCTGCTGGACAAGCAGCGCTGAGGCCGGGATGGGGTGTCGCTGACAGCGCTGGATGATCAGCGCGTCCAGGATCGGCGCTGGACGCCTCGCCCTGCGATGGAGCCTTGTCGCTGTCACCGGCGACAGGGCTGAAGATGCCGGGACTCGGACCCGGATGGCTGCGACACCATGTCGATCGCACGTGGCCTGCTCTGCAATGTAGCGCGCAATGTGACGCACTCATGACCGCCCGGCGGGCGCCAGGTGGTGTCGACGTCTGAACGCGCGCCGCCGGCCGGGCCTGCATCGATGGTGCGCTGCTTGCGGGCGATGCCGATTATCGGCAGGCTTGCGCCGATGTCAGAGTCTTCTTTTTCAACCTCCGGTTTTGCCTTCACCCATGCGCCGCTGGATCGTGGCGATCTGTTGCGTGACGATCCCGCGGCGCTGGCGCGTCTGTGGCCGCATGGCCGCGTGCTGCTGCTCGATGCCAAGGGCACTGCGCTGGCCGATGCGGATGGCCAGCCGCTGCTGATGGACGGTGCCGCGCTTGGCGACGGGCCGGACGGGGCGATCTTTCTTGGGCTGCGCGATGACGTCGGCTGGTTCTGCCTGCCTTCCGATGTGCTCGGTGTAGAAGCGCCGCAGCGCATTGACCTGCGCCAGGCCGCCGCCGACTGGCCGGCAGACATTTCTACCGCGTTCGCTTACGCGCGCGCGATGCTGCACTGGCAGTCGCGCACGCGCTTCTGCGGCGTCTGCGGCGGGGCGATCGCGTTCCGCCGGGCCGGCTTCATCGCCCATTGCACGCAGTGTCAGACCGAGCATTACCCACGCGTGGACCCGGCGATCATCGTGGCGGTCAGCGATGGCGCGCGCTTGCTGCTGGGGCGGCAGGCAAGCTGGGCGCCGGGGCGTTATTCGGTGATTGCCGGCTTTGTCGAACCCGGCGAGTCGCTGGAGCAGACCGTGGCGCGTGAGGTGTTCGAGGAAACCCGCGTGCAGGTGCAGGACTGCCGCTATCTGGGCGCGCAACCATGGCCGTTCCCGGGTGCGTTGATGCTGGGCTTCACCGCGCGCGCTGCGGCAAGCGAGGTGCCGCAGGTCACCGGTGAACTGGAGGACGCGCGCTGGGTCAGCCATGCCGAGGTCACCGCGGCATTGGCCGGCGAAGGCCAGATCGGGCTGCCGCCGCGCATTTCCATCGCGCGGGCGCTGATCGAGCATTGGCATCGCGCGCATGGCTGAGCCGGGGCGGGCGCTGCAGCGCAGGCGGATCGGGTGCGCCTGCATCGGCTCGGCTAGACTCGGCTGAGGAGGCCCACCCATGTTCACCACCCTGGTTGCTGTCGTCGTCGCACTTGCGTTGGGCCACCTGGCGCCCGCCCAGGTGGCGCGGCTGCGGCGTTTCGAATGGTTCGGCCAGTGGCTGCGCCGGCTGGACAGCCATGCCGCCGGGCGCGGTGCGTGGCAGGGGCGCTATGGCGTGGTGCTGGCGCTGTTGCCGGCCTTGCTGGTGGTGTTGCTGCTGCAATGGCTGCTGGACGATGTCTGGCGCGGGTTCTGGGCCTTGCTGTTCGGCGTGGCGGTGCTGGCCTGGACCTGGGGGCCGCGCGATCTGGACCGCGATGTGGAAGCGGTGATCGACGCCGACGAACCAGGCGCGCGCCGCGATGCGATCGCGCAGCTGCAGGCCGCCGGCGGCAGCGTGCACGAGGATGCGCCGTCGCTGGTGGAAGCGGTGGTGGTCAACGGGCTGCGGCGCTGGTTCGCGGTGCTGTGGTGGTTTTTGCTGCTGGGGCCGTTCGGTGCGGTGCTGTATCGGCTGACGGCGCTGGCGGTGGAAGGCCCGCTCTCGGTGCTGCTGCCGCCGCGCAACCTGGCCGGCGCGCGCTGGCTGCTGGCTGCGCTGGAATGGCCGGTGGCGCAGTTGATCACGGTGTCGATGGCGCTGGTAGGCAATTTCGATACGGTGTTCCGTGCCTGGCGGCAGGCGCATGGCAACCGCTGGTCGCTGGAGCCGCATTTTCTCGGTGCGGTGGCGCGTGCCAGCGTCAGTGCCGAACTGCGCGAAGAAGCGCACGACTACACCGATTCGGGGCTGGTGCCGGTGTGGCGCCGCCTGCCGGAAGTGCGCGATGCGATGAGTCTGGTCTGGCGCGTGCTGCTGCTGTGGATGGTGGTGCTGGCGTTGCTGGTGATCGCCGGCTGGGTCCGGTAGGCGCGCAGCCTGATTTCGATCGAGCGGCTGTTCGCGACCTGCTAACCCGGTGCCAGCAAGGTAAACGGGTACCAAGGCAAATTCCTGGCAACCCAATACGTCGGCAACGCCCATAACCAGAACTTCGGCTCGGACATGACGGCCACGACGGGTGCAAACCAGCGCGCGCGCCAGCCGGTTTTCCAGGCGATCAGGCCGGGCAGGGTGAACAGGCCGAGCACGGCGGCCGGGTTCATGGCGAAGGCGCCGGGCAGATCGAAGTGCACCAGCGCATACAGCGCGCGGGTCATGCCGCAACCGGGGCAGTAGCAGCCGGTCACGGCACGGAACACGCAGGGCGGGAACGGGCTGTTGCTCGCGTTCGGATCGAAGCGATACAGCAACGACACACCGAAAGCGGCCACGCTGGTGGCCGCCCCGAGTCCAAGCCAATGGCGTGGACGCAGTTCCATTACTGCATGTGCTGCAACTGCTGCATGTAGTCCATGTAGCCCTGCATGCCGCCGGTGGCGACCATGCCGATGTTGATCAGCAGGCCGATGACGGCCAGCACGCTGGTCACGATGCACCAGGTCTTGGCGGTGTTGGAGGCGCGACGTGCGCCGTCAATGTCGCCCTGGTTGAGCAGGCCGTTGACCTTGCTGGAGAACACGATCGCCACGATGCCGGTGATCAGGGCCGGGCAGCACAGGCAGAAGCCGAGCACGGTGGAGACGATCGCCCAGATCAGGTGATTGGGAATCGGGCCCGGTGCGGCGCTGGGCGAGGGATGGATCGGCGGTGGGATGGCACTCATGGTGAAGCTCCTTGGGTGGTAAACAACAGCGAGATGTTGCAGCGCGTGGGGAAGGCAGCGATGGGCCGCGCAGGCAGCGTCCACCGATCACGGCGAACGCGTCTGACACGGTGATGTGGCGTATGACGACTTCCCCCGGTCCTTCTTGTCGCGCCCGCTAGGCGAGCGCGGCGGCAATGCGTGCAATGGCGCACAGGCTACTCGCGGCACGCGGCGGACGCAAAGCCCGCGCTGGCCGCAGTCACGGTTGATCCTGGCGCAGTGCACGGACCTGCTGTTCGAGCAGCGCGGCGGTCGCCGCGTCGCCGGGAACCGCTGGGCCGGCGGCCACTTCGATATGCGCGCGGATCCGGCGCGGCACGCGCATGCGGCCCAGGCGGGTGTCGCGGCGGCTCCACATGCTCGACCACATGCCACGCAGCGCCATCGGAATCACCGGCACCTGGCGGCGTTGCAGGACCTTTTCCACGCCCGACTTGAACGGTGCGATCTCGCCATCCCTGGTCAATGCGCCTTCGGGGAAGATGCACACCAGCTCGCCGTCGGCCAGCGCCGCATCGATACGGTCGAAGGCCTGCTGCATCAGCGCGGGGTCTTCGCGCGCGCCGGCGATCGGGATCGCCTTGGCGGTGCGGAAGATCCAGCGCATCACCGGAATGCGGAAGATCTTGTAGTACATGACAAAGCGCACCGGGCGCGGAATCACCGCCGACAGGATCAGCGCGTCCATGTAGCTGACGTGGTTGCAGACCAGCAACGCGGCGCCTTCGTCGGGCACGTGGCGGTCGATGTCGCGCGTGCGCAGCCGGTACAGCACGCTCACCAGCACCCAGCTGAGAAAGCGCATCAGGAACTCGGGCACCAGGGTGAAGATCCACAGCGCCACCAGCGTATTGGCCAGCGCCAGGGCCAGGAACACCTGCGGAATGCTCAGGCCCGGCAGCGGAATGCGCACGCCGAACAGCACCAGCTGCGGCAGCTGCAGCGCGATGCCGATGATGGCGGCGGTGACGATGAACAACGAATTCTGGATATTGAGCCCGGCGATCACGCGCGAGAGTTCGGCCTTGGGCGTGCGGCTCTGGATCAGCGCAAACAAGGGCACCACGAACAAGCCGGTGAACAGGCCGATGCCGACCAGGTCCACGATCAGGCGCACGCTGCCGGCCTGCTGCACGAACTGGCCGATCGACAGATCGGTGGCCGGTGCAACACCGGGACGCGCGAAGTACAGGTCCAGCAGAAATGCGCTGATGCCGAACGCGCCCAGCGGCACCAGGCCGATTTCCACGGTGCGTCCGGACAGCCGCTCGCACAGCAGCGAGCCGACACCGGTGCCGATCGAAAACAGCGCCAGCGCGAACACGTACAGATCCTGCTGGCCGCCAAGATTGACCTGCGCGTAGGTGGGCAACTGCGCGGTCAGCACGGTGCCGACGAACCAGAACCACGACACCCCGAGCACGGCGTTGCGCACCGCCGGCGTGCGCCGGGTCAGGCGCATGATGGCGCGCGATTCGGGGATGGGGTTCCAGTTGATCTTCAGCTCGGGCGCGCCGGCATCGACCTTGGGCACCAGCCGCGCGACCAGATTGCCGGTGACGGCAATTGCGATCACTGCGGTGGCCGCGGCGACCGGCCCGTGGCTGCCGGCGATCTGGAAGATCAGCCCGCCGAAGATCATGCCGCACAGGATCGAGATCGAGGTGCCCATCTCGACCAGGCCGTTGCCGCCGGTGAGTTCCTCCGGTTTCAGCACCGAGGGCAGGATCGAATATTTCACCGGCCCGAACAGCGTGGACTGCAGGCCGGTGCAGAACAGCGCAACCAGCAGGATCACCATGTTCTCGGTGACAAACCCCACCGCCGCCAGCGACATGATCGCAATCTCCATCGTGGTGGTGATCACGATGAGTTTCTGCTTTTCCAGCTTTTCGGCGATCTGCCCGGCCAGCGCGGAGAACAGGAAGTACGGCAGGATGAACAGTGCCGGCGCCAGATTGGTGTACAGCGTGCGTTGCGCCGCATCGATGCCCAGGTAGAACAACAGGCCGATGATGGCCTGCCGATAGACGTTGTCGTTGAACGCGCCCAACGCCTGCACGGCGAAGAACGGCAAGAAGCGGCGCTGCCTGAGCAGGGCGAACTGACTGTGACCGGACATGCAGTTTCCTTTGCGAACGCGCGCAGCCTAGCAGGCTTCCACGGCGCGCTGGTGCATGCAGACGCGCTCAGCGCGGCGCGCGTGCCGATGGCGCACGTCGCGCGGCCTGTGCGCGCAGCAGCGCCATGAAGGCCCGTGCGGCCGGGGTGGGATCGGGCCGCCACACTGCATAGGTCAGAAAGCCGAAGCGCTCCCTCAGCGCGACCGTCACCACCCCGCGCATGGCCGTGGCCATGGTCTGCGGCACGATGCCCACGCCCAGGTCGGCCGCGACCAGTTCGCGCATCAGATCGGCATGGGTGACCTCGTATTGCTGGCGCTGCCGCAAGCCGGCCTGCGCGAAGGCCGCATCGACGATGCCGCGCACGCCGGCGCCGGCGATCAGCCCGGCCATCGGTTCGTCGTCCAGCTCGGCCAGCGCCACCCGCTTGCGCGTGGCGAAGCGATGGCTGGGCGCCACGATCAAGGCCAGGGCTTCCTCGTGCAGCAGCAGCCGCTGTTCCGGCACCGCGACCTGCGGGCCGACGCCGACCAGGGCCACATCCAGCCGGCCTTCGCCCAGGTCGTGCAGCAGGGCCTCGCTCATGGCGGTGCGCAGGTGCACGTCCACCCGCGCATGCGCGCTGCGAAAGGCGCGCAGCAGCGTCGGCAGCTGCACGGTGGTGAGCGAGGAGATCTGCCCCAGCGTGAGCCGGCCGCGCACCGTGCCCAGGGCCTGGGCCATTTCCTCGTGCAGGCGTTCGGCCGCGCGCAAGGTGGCGCGGGCGTTGTGCAGAAACACCTCGCCGGCTGCGGTGGGCCGCACCTGACGGGTGCCGCGCTCGAACAGGCGCGCACCGAGGGATTCCTCGATCTTGGCGACCTGGTGGCTGAGCGCCGATTGCACGGTGTTGCACCGGCGTGCGGCGGCGGTAAAGCCGCCTTCCTCGGCCACGGCCACGGCAAACTCCAGCTGGCGCAGGGTCAGCATACGATCTCCAAACGCGATGGACACGGTGAAAACAATACATTGGAAAGATGCCGCATCGCTGCCCACACTGCGCCCATTCCTACAGCAGGCACCTGCCATGACCGTCGAACCGATTGCCCACCCGCCATTGCCGCGCCGACTGGTGCTGCTGATGGCCGCCGCCACCGGGCTGGCGGTGGCGAGCAACTACTACGCCCAGCCCTTGCTGGAGACGGTGGCGCAGGCGTTCGGGATCCAGGTGCGCAGTGCCGGGGCGGTGGTGACCGCTGCGCAGCTGGCCTACGCGGCGGGGCTGCTGTTGCTGGTGCCGCTGGGCGACCGGCTGGAGCGGCGCGGGCTGATCGTCGGCCTGTTCGTGCTCAGTGCGCTGGGCCTGCTGGTGAGCGCCGCCTCGCATAGCTTCGGCATGTTGCTGGCCGGCACGATCGTCACCGGTGCCAGCTCGGTGGCGGCGCAGATCCTGGTGCCGTTTGCTGCGACCCTGGCCGCCCCGCACGAGCGTGGGCGGGTGATCGGCACGGTGATGAGCGGCCTGTTGCTGGGCATCCTGCTGGCGCGCACCGCGGCCGGGGTGTTGGCCGGCGTTGGCGGCTGGCATACGGTGTACTGGATCGCCTCCGGCCTGCTGCTGGTCACCGCCTGGCTGCTGTGGCGTGGGCTGCCGCGGCACCCGGGCAATGCGCAGCTGTCGTATCCGCAGCTGGTGAGTTCGGTGCTGACGCTGCTGCGCGACGATGCGGTGTTGCGCTCGCGTGCGGTGCTGGGCGGGCTGATCTTTGCCGGCTTCAGCATGTTCTGGACCACGCTGGCGTTCCTGTTGTCCGGGCCTGCGTATGGCTATGGCACGGCGGTGATCGGGCTGTTCGGCCTGATCGGTGCGGCCGGCGCGCTGGCCGCCAACCGTTCCGGTCACTGGTCCGACCACGGCCATGGCGACCGCGTCAGCTGGGGCGGGCTGGTGATGCTGCTGCTGTCGTGGGGATTGCTGGCGTTTGCGCCGCAGTCGATCGCGCTGCTGATCGTCGGCGTGCTGCTGCTGGATATCGCGGTGCAAGGGGTGCATATCGCCAACCAGAGCGTGATCTACCAGCGCAATCCGAACGCGCGCAATCGCATCACCTCGGCCTACATCACCTGCTACTTCATCGGCGGTGCGGTGGGTTCCACGCTGGGCACGGCGGCATATGCGCAGGCCGGCTGGAACGGTGTGGTGATCGGTGGGGCGGTGCTGGCGGTGGCGGCGCTGGGCTGGGTGGGACTGAGCGTGGCGCGCAAGCACTGGAAGTAGGTGCGGCTGCCGGAACGGCGCCGCGGCCACCGGATCAAGTGGCCTGCGCGCGCATCGCGGTGCGTCGGCATCGCCGCCCACATCGATGCGGCAGTGGCTGCGCGGCGTGCATGCGCACCGTGCATGCGCACCGCCGACGACGCACTAGGCCTTGCTGGTCGCCAGGCGCGGTGTGCCTTCTGCCGGCGCGGTGGTGACCGCCACGGCAGCGGCACGCAGTTTGGGCAGCAGCCGCAGGGTCAGTGCCAGCTGGTCGCGCACCAGGCGCTGCTTGGGCGGCAGTTGCACGGCATGCTGCTCCAGCGCTTCGGCAGTGGCGATTTCCTGGCTTTCGTCGTGTGCCGGCAGCGGCTGGTGTTCGCGCAAGGCGGTGGCGATTTCGCCCAGCGCGCGCTGCAGGTAGTCGCCGGCCTGCGCGATGGCAGGATCGTGTTCGCCATCGAGCGCGGCGCGGTGCGCGCCGAGCGCAGACAGATAGCCGAGCAAGGTGTTGGACAGCGCCAGGAAGCGGAAGCCGGCATCCAGGTTGCGCCGATAGCGGCCCGGTTCGCGCAGCATGTTGGACAAGGCCACCGACAACGCGGCATCGGCGTTGTGCATGTCGCGGCGCGCGATGCGGTAGGGCAGGTCGTCGCGCATGCCGCTGGCGTATTGCTCCAGCACCTGGGCCAGATAGCGCGCGCAGCTGGCCAGCACCGTGGCCATCACCTGGTTGAGGCGGCGGCCCTGCCAGTCCGGCAGGATCAGGAACGAGGCGGCCGCAGCGATTGCGCAACCGATCAGCGTGTCGATCAGGCGTGGCCAGATCAGCACGAAACCATCGCCAAGCAGGTTGAAGCAGAACAGCGCCATCACGGTGATGCCGGCGGTGGCCAGCATGTAGCGATCGGTGCGGGTGATGAAGAAGATCAGCGCGGCGGCCAGCGCCAGCAGCAGCTGCACTTCGGTGCCGGGGAACAGCTGCATCAGCGCCCAGGTGGCGACCAGGCCGATCAGGGTGCCGGCGATGCGCTGCACCAGCCGCAGGCGGGTGGCGCCGTAATTGGGCCGGCACACGAAGGCGGTGGTGAGCAGGATCCAGTAGCCGTTGTCGGCATGAATGGACTGCATGATGGCGTAGCCGACCACCAGCGCGATGGCCATGCGCAGGCCGTGGCGGAACAGCACCGAGCCGGGCGTGAGTTGCTGCATCAGACGCGCGGCCATTTCGCGCAGGGTGTGCGGCGAGGAGTCGCGCAGGCGGGTGTCGAGGTTGTCGCTGGTGGAATCGGATTGCGCCGCTTCCGACAGCTTGCGCTCGATGCTCTGCAGGTTGGTCACCAGCAATTCCAGCGCGCCGAGCAGACGCGCCAGTGCGGGGTCGGCACGCGCGTGCAGGTAGTCCAGCGATTGCCGCAGGTCTTCGGTGGCCAGGCGGCTGTTGTCGCCGTAATCGAACGGATGGCGCAGGCGGATCGCCTCGCCCAACGCGGCGCAGGCCTTGCCCTGCAGCGCGAGCAGGCGCTGGCAGCGGTACAGCACGTCGCTGTGGAAGAACGCGTCGGTCAGCGCTTCGTAGGGATAGTGCGAGGAGCTGGCGCGCTCGTGGAATTCCTGCGCCATGTAGTACAGGCGGAAATACAGGCCCGATTGCACGCCCGGCCGCCCCGAGCGGCCGAAGCGGCTCATGATCGCGGTCTTGGCGGCGTTGAGCGCGCCGACCACCTTGGCGTTCTGTTCGGCCAGCGCCAGCCGGCGTGCGTGCAGGTCGCTCTGCCGCACCGGTTCGAACAGGTCGGCCTTGAGCTTGAGATAACGGCCCAGCTCGAAGAACAGCCGCGACAGCCGTTCGCGCACCGGGCGATTGGCGAACAGCAGGGTCCACAGGATCGACAGCACGCCGTACCAGGTGGCGCCGATCAGCAGCAGCATCGCGCCATGCCAGGCGATCGACGGATCGTGGCTGCCGTGCTGGTCCATGCCGATCATGGCGTAGATCGACAAGGCCACGGTGGCCTGCGCGATTGAGGCGTAGCGCTCGCCCAGCGCGCCGAGCAGGGTCAACGAGAAGGTCGCCACCGCCATGCCGGTCACGAACGCCAGCGGATACGGAAACAGCAGCACCACCGACGCGGCAGCAGCGGCAAAACATAGCAGCGACAGCAGCACCGACTTGATGCGGCCCAGCCAGTTGTCGTCGGTCTCGGCGATGGCGCTGGCGATCGCGCCCAGAAACAGCGCCGGCACCGCGGTGAGCTGCTGCCAGTGCCAGCACACGCCCATTGCCACCGCCAGCGCGATGAACACACGCAGGCCATAGCTGGCCTTTTCATGGGCCCACAGGCGGCTCAGGCGGGTTTCGAAGGAAGTGGTGGCCACAGTCTCTGCAAGGCAAGGTGCCCGGGCATTATTGCCGCAGGCACGCGCCATCGGGGTGGAGGGCGGCTAGTTCTTTGTCAGTAGCCGCGTTGTCGCAAGTGCCTTGGGCAAGCCGCTCAGGCCTGTGCGCCCTGCTCGCGGGCGATCGCACGCCAGCCGATGTCATTGCGCTGAAAGGCGCTGGCCCAGTGGATCGGCTGCAGACCGGCATAGGCATTGCGCTGCGCCTCCAGCACGCTGTCGCCCAGCGCGGCAACGCACAGCACGCGGCCACCGGCACTGACCACCTCACCGGTCGCATTCAATGCGGTGCCGGCATGGAAGACCTTGGCGGTGGCCGGCACCGCGTCCAGGCCGCTGATGACCTCGCCGGTGATCGGGGCTTCGGGATACGGCCTGGCGGCGATGACCACGCCCAGCGATGGGCGCGGGTCCCACTGCGCTTGCGTCTTGTCGAGCTTGCCGTCAATGGCGGCGTCCAGCAGATCCACCAGGTCCGACTGCAGGCGCAGCATCACCGGCTGGGTTTCCGGGTCGCCGAAGCGCACATTGAACTCGATCACCTTGGGCGCGCCATGCGCATCGATCATCAGCCCGGCGTACAGGAAGCCGGTGAACGGCACGCCGTCGGCGATCATGCCTTGCACGGTCGGCTCGACCACCTCGCGCATCACCCGCGCGTGCACCTCGGGCGTGACCACCGGGGCCGGCGAGTACGCGCCCATGCCGCCGGTATTGGGGCCGGTGTCTCCATCGCCGACACGCTTGTGGTCCTGGCTGGTGGCCATCGGCAAGGCGTGGGTGCCGTCGACCATCGAGATGAAGCTGGCCTCTTCGCCATCGAGGAATTCCTCGATCACCACGCGCGCGCCGGCATCGCCGAAGGCGTTGCCCGAGAGCATGTCGCGCACCGCGTCTTCGGCTTCGCTCAGCGTCATCGCCACGATCACGCCCTTGCCGGCGGCCAGGCCGTCGGCCTTGACCACGATCGGTGCGCCTTTCTCACGCACATAGGCCAGCGCGGCGTCCACCTCGGTGTGTACCGCGTAATACGCGGTGGGGATGCCATGGCGCGCCAGAAAATCTTTCGCGAAGGCCTTGCTGCCCTCCAGCTGCGCGGCCTTGGCGGTGGGCCCGAAGATACGTAGGCCGGCGGCGTGGAAACGGTCGACCACGCCCAGCACCAGCGGCACTTCCGGGCCGACCACGGTCAGTTCGACATCTTCGCGCTGCGCCAGCGCCAGCAAGCCATCCAGATCATCGACCTTGATGGCGACATTGCGGCACTTGGCTTCGGTCGCGGTGCCGGCATTGCCGGGTGCCACCAGCACCTCGCTCACGCGCGCGGACTGCGCGATCTTCCAGGCCAGGGCATGTTCACGGCCGCCGGAGCCGATGACGAGGATTTTCATGTAAGTGCCGAGATTGGGGAGTCGTGATTGGGGATTGGTTGAAGCAAGGCAGAGACCGGAAACAGGAGAGACCAGGGCGACGTTGCCACTCCCGAATCCCCACTCCCGAATCCCGGCACGTCAGTGCCTGAAATGCCGCACGCCGGTGAACACCATCGCGATGCCGTGTTCGTCGGCGGCGGCGATCACTTCGCCATCGCGCATCGAGCCGCCCGGCTGGATCACCGCCTTGATGCCGGCCGCAGCGGCGGCATCGATGCCGTCGCGGAACGGGAAGAACGCATCCGACGCCATCACCGAGCCGGCCACCGTGAGCTTGGCTTCTTCGGCCTTGAGCGCGGCGATCTTGGCGCTGACCACGCGGCTCATCTGCCCGGCGCCCACACCGATGGTGCGGTGGTCCTTGGCGTAGACAATCGCGTTGGACTTGACGTACTTGGCCACGCGCCAGGCGAACAGCAGATCGCTCAGTTCGGCCTCGCTGGGCGCGCGCTGGGTGACCACGCTCAGTTCACCCAGCGACATGCCGCGGTTGTCGGACGACTGCATCAGCAGGCCCGAGCCGATCCGCTTGGTGTCGTAGTTGTTGAGGCCGTTGCCGTGCGGGATCTTGAGCACGCGCACGTTGGCTTTCTTGGTCGCATAGTCGAGTGCGCCCGACTCGTAGTCCGGCGCGATCAGCACTTCGACGAACTGGCGATCCAGAATCGCTTTCGCAGTCGCCGCATCCAGGGTCTTGTTGAAGGCCAGGATGCCGCCGAAGGCGCTGGTCGGGTCGGTGGCGTAGGCCAGCTCGTAGGCATCGCCGCAGCCTGCGCCCACCGCCACACCGCAGGGGTTGGCGTGCTTGACGATCACGCAGGCCGGCGCATCGAACTGGCGCACGCATTCCCACGCCGCGTCGGCATCGGCCAGGTTGTTGTAGCTCAGTTCCTTGCCCTGCAATTGCTGGAAGGTGGCCAGCGTGCCCGGCACCGGATACAGGTCGCGGTAGAACGCGCCAGCCTGGTGCGGGTTCTCGCCGTAGCGCAGGTCCATCACCTTGACGAAGTTGGAATTGATCTGTGCCGGGAACGGGCTGCGCGTGGGCACGTTTTCGGTGCTATCGGCCACCGCCGACAGATAGTTGCTGATCGCCGCGTCGTACTGCGCCACGCGGTTGAACGCGGCCACCGACAGCGCAAAGCGCCTGGCCGCCGACAGCTGGCCGTCGTTGGCGTCGAGTTCGGCCAGCAGCTCGGCGTACTGCGCCGGGTCGGTGGCCACCGCCACGCGGGCGAAGTTCTTCGCCGCGCTGCGCAGCATCGCCGGGCCGCCGATATCGATGTTTTCCACCGCATCGGCCAGCGTGCAGTCGGCCTTGGCGGTCACCGATTCGAACGGATACAGGTTCAGCACCAGCAGGTCGATCGGCACGATGCCGTGTTCGGCCATCACCGCTTCGTCGATGCCGGCGCGGCCGAGCAGGCCGCCGTGCACCAGCGGGTGCAGGGTCTTGACGCGGCCGTCCATCATCTCCGGGAAACCGGTCAGCTCGGCGACGTCGGTGACCGGCAGGCCCGCCTCGCGGATCGCCTTGGCGGTGCCGCCGGTGGACAGCAGCGCGACGTTGCGCGCTGCCAGCGCGCGGGCCAGATCGATCAGGCCGGTCTTGTCGGAAACGGAGAGCAGGGCCCGGCGCACGGGCAGGAGATCAGAGGCCATCGGTGGGGGATATCAAAGCGGAGCAGCCCATATTGTAGGCCGCGCCGGCGCTTGAATGGACCCGAGCGCCCGTAATGGCGTCGATCCATGCGCCGAAAAGGCGTTGCCAGGCGCTGCTGCAGTCTATGGCGGGCGCGCTGTCGCGCGGCGGCATCAGCGCCGACCGGGCGTTCGCAGCAGCGGTGGCGTTGCTGGTGGCCGCCGCGGCACCCGCTGTGGCCGGGCATGAACGTGTGCCACCGCGACGGGATTCGATGATTGCGCAAAACTCTTTTTGGTTCCGGTCGTGCACTGACGAACACAATCCGGAGCCGGTCGCAGATTGATCAAAAAGACCTGTCTTCGGGCGTGGAATGCATGCCTGTTCTTCGGTCATGCGCACCTGTCTTCTGCTACGGCGACAGTTGCCAGCGCCGGGCTGACCGACGATCTGTGCTCGCTGATTGATTCACTCAACCGGTTCACCAGCAACGACGCTTTCGGCGAGGCGTCCCGTCGCTACTTGCTGCAACGGCTGTCGCGCAGGAGCCAGCCTTGCCATCACTCCCCGCTGCGTCTTGCCGTCACGGCCGTCCATGACCCTGCGATTCAAGCAAGACACCGCAGCGCGCGTGCGCCTTGTGGCGTTCGTCGATGACCAACCGTCGCAGTGCCGGTACTGCCCTTGCCAATGGGCCGATCCGTCTCGCCCTCACGGCGGGACGCTCCGCACCCGTTCGTCGGCCAGGGCATGCATGCCGGTTTGCGCAGCTGCTCGGAACATTCCTATGAGATCACCCTTATGAATCGCGAAAAAGTCCTGGCATTACGCACCTGCACCAACAACATGTCCGATCACTGCGGGCTGATCTGGCCGCAGTCGGGCAGTGTCGAATGCCGGCATTGGCAACCCAGCATCAAGCAGGAAAACGGCCTGACCGGCCTGTTGTGGGGACAGGGAACCAATGCGCATCTGAACATGCATGCCGATGCGCACTGGGTGGTCTGCATGGTCGATACCGCCGACATCATCTGGCTGGGCGAGGAGGGGATGATCAAGTTTCCCCGGGCCGAGGTGGTCTACGCCGGCAGCCGTGCCGGTGCCATGCAGTGCATTGCCGCGGGCATTGCGCAGCACGCGCCGCCCCAGCCGGAGCCGCCGGCAACGCCGGTCATTGCCGCGGATTTCATTCCCAAGGCAGCGCAGGCGCAATTCACCGCACCGCTCGTCGAAAGCGCTGCACATTCCACCGCGCCAATGCCGGTTGCGACCCACGGCATCGATCCACAAACCGCACAGGCTTCAGCTGCGATCCTGCGCACACGCGAAATCGCCACCTACGGCAGCACGCTCACCGGCGCCGATCAGAGCCAGCTGATCGCAGGCTATGGAAGTACCGAAACCGCGGGTAACGGCAGCGAGTTGATCGCCGGCTATGGCAGCACCGGCGTGGCCGGATCCGACAGCACCATCGTCGCCGGCTACGGCAGTTCCCAGACCGCAGGCGGCGGCAGCACACTGACGGCCGGCTATGGCAGCACCCAGACCGCGCGCCATGGCAGCGATCTGACTGCAGGTTACGGCAGCACGGAAACCGCGGGTGCAGACAGCTCGCTGATCGCCGGCTATGGCAGCACGCAAACCTCCGGCGGCGACAGCTCGTTGACTGCCGGTTACGGCAGCACCCAGACCGCGCAGAACGGCAGCGACCTCACCGCAGGCTACGGCAGCACCAGCACCGCGGGCACCGACAGCTCGTTGATTGCCGGCTATGGCAGCACCCAGACTTCGGGCGGAGAAAGCTCGCTGACCGCCGGCTATGGCAGCACGCAGACCGCGCAGGACGGCAGTGACCTCACTGCCGGCTACGGCAGCACCGGCACCGCAGGTGCCGACAGTTCCCTGATTGCCGGTTATGGCAGCACGCAGACCTCGGGTAACGACAGCTCGCTGACTGCAGGCTACGGCAGCACGCAAACCGCCCGCACCGGCAGCGACCTCACCGCCGGTTATGGCAGTACCTCCACCGCCGGTGCCGACAGCACGCTGATCGCCGGCTATGGCAGTACGCAGACCTCGGGCGGCGACAGTTCGCTCACTGCGGGCTACGGCAGCACGCAAACGGCGCGCAAAGGCAGCGATCTGACCGCCGGCTACGGCAGTACCTCCACCGCCGGTGCGGACAGCACGCTGATCGCCGGTTATGGCAGCACCCAGACCTCCGGTGGCGAGAGCTCGCTTACCGCCGGCTACGGCAGTACGCAGACCGCGCGCAAAGGCAGCGACCTGACCGCCGGCTATGGGAGTACCTCGACGGCCGGTGGCGACAGCACCTTGATTGCAGGGTACGGCAGCACGCAAACCTCTGGCGGTGACAGTTCACTCACCGCCGGCTACGGCAGCACGCAAACGGCGCGCAGCGGCAGCGACCTGACCACCGGCTATGGCAGTACCTCCACCGCCGGCGCCGACAGCACGCTGATCGCCGGCTATGGCAGTACGCAGACGTCCGGTGGTGATAGTTCGCTCACTGCCGGCTACGGCAGTACGCAGACCGCGCGCAGCGGCAGCGACCTGACCACCGGCTACGGCAGTACCTCCACCGCCGGCGCCGACAGCACCTTGATCGCCGGCTATGGCAGTACGCAGACATCGGGCGGCGACAGCTCGCTTACCGCCGGTTACGGCAGCACGCAAACCGCGCGCAAGGGCAGCGACCTGACCACCGGCTACGGCAGTACGTCCACGGCCGGTGGCGACAGCACCTTGATTGCAGGGTACGGCAGCACGCAAACCTCTGGCGGTGACAGTTCACTCACCGCTGGCTACGGCAGTACGCAGACCGCCCGCAGCGGTAGCGACCTGACCACCGGCTACGGCAGTACCTCCACCGCTGGCGCAGACAGCACCTTGATTGCAGGGTATGGCAGCACGCAAACCTCTGGCGGTGACAGTTCGCTCACCGCCGGCTATGGCAGCACGCAGACCGCGCGCAAGGGCAGCGACCTCACCACCGGCTATGGAAGTACCTCGACGGCTGGTGCCGACAGCACGCTGATTGCCGGTTATGGCAGTACGCAAACCTCCGGTGGCGACAGTTCCCTGACGGCGGGATACGGAAGCACGCAGACTGCCCGCAAAGGCAGCGACCTCACTGCCGGCTACGGCAGCACCTCCACTGCCGGTTCGGACAGTTCGTTGATCGCCGGCTACGGCAGCACGCAGACGGCCGGCTTCAAGAGCATCCTGACCACCGGCTATGGCAGCACCCAGACCGCGCAAGAGGGCAGCATGCTCACTGCCGGCTATGGCAGTTCTTCCACCGCGGGCTCGGACAGCTCGCTGATCGCCGGTTATGGCAGCACGCAGACAGCCGGCTTCAAGAGCATCCTCACCGCCGGCTACGGCAGCACGCAAACCGCGCAGGAACGCAGCACGCTCACCACCGGTTACGGCAGCACATCGACGGCAGGGCATGACAGTACGCTGATTGCCGGCTACGGCAGTACGCAGACGGCCGGCTACAAGAGCATTCTTACCACCGGCTATGGCAGTACCCAGACCGCGCAGGAAGGCAGTTCGCTGATCGCCGGCTACGGCAGTTCCTCCATGGCCGGCCCGGACAGCTCGCTGATCGCAGGGTATGGCAGTACCCAGACCGCCGGTTACGACAGCACCCTGACTGCCGGTTACGGCAGCACCCAGACCGCGCAGAGCAGCAGCTGGCTGATCACCGGTTATGGCAGTACCTCCACCGCCAGCTTCCAAAGCTCGTTGATTGCCGGCTATGGCAGCACGCAGACGGCCGGTTACGAAAGCACGCTGACCGCCGGATACGGCAGCACCCAGACCGCGCAGGAAATCAGCTGGCTCACCACCGGTTACGGCAGTACGCAAACCGCCGGCCATGGCAGCATCCTGACTGCCGGTTACGGCAGCAATTCCACCGCCGGCTACGAAAGTACCCTGATTTCCGGCTATGGCAGCACGCAGACGGCTGGTTACGAAAGCACCCTGACGGCCGGTTACGGCAGCACGCTGACCGCGCTGGAAAACAGCTCGCTCACCGCCGGCTATGGCAGTACCGAAATCGCCGGGTTTTCCAGCACCCTGATCGCCGGTTACGGCAGCAGCCAGACCGCCGGTGGCGACAGCACGCTGACTGCCGGCTATGGCAGCACCCTGACCGCGCAGGACAACAGCTCGTTGACCGCAGGCTACGGCAGCACCGAAATCGCCGGGCAGGACAGCTCGCTGATTGCCGGCTATGGCAGCAGCTTGACCAGCGGCGTGCGCAGCTATCTGACCGCCGGCTACGGCAGCAACCAGATCGCCAGCTATGGCAGCTCGCTGATCGCAGGACACGAAAGTACCCAGATTGCCGGTCACCGCAGCATGCTGATTGCCGGCAAGCTGAGTTCGCAGACGGCCGGCTCGCGCAGCACGTTGATCGCCGGCATGGGCAGCGTGCAGACCGCGGGTGACCGCAGCAAGCTGATCGCCGGCGCCGACAGCACCCAGATCGCTGGCGATCGCAGCAAGTTGCTGGCCGGTAGCAACAGCTTCCTCACCGCCGGGGACCGCAGCAGGCTCACCGCCGGCGATGACTGCACGCTGATGGCGGGCGACCGCAGCAAGTTGACCGCTGGCAAGAACAGCATCCTGACGGCGGGCGCCAACAGCAGATTGATCGGCAGCCTGGGCTCCACCCTGACCGGTGGCGAGGACTCGGTGCTGATCTTTCGCTGCTGGGACGGCAAGCGCTACACCAACATCATCGCCAAGACCGGGGAAGAGGGCGTCGAGGCCGACACCGCCTATCAGATCGATGACGACAAGAACGTGGTGGAGAAGTTCGACGATCCGTTCGACACGCTCGCCACCATCGTGCCGGACCATGGCGGCGGCCCGGCCCCGGCAGCGGATCAAGCAGCGGTGACGCAATTGCCGAACTGAGCAGGCAACTCGCCCAGGCGATCGGCATCGCCGATCCAGCACTGCAGCCAACTGCCGGATCCCCGGCGGTTGACCCGATCAGATGAAGAGCGCGCGCGAGCAGGGCACGCTGGGCGCGACGGAAGTCCTGCGCCGAGGCGTGGGATCAAGAGCGAACACTTTGGGCAGCCCGACCGGGCATCAACACGCAGAACATTCCACAACGCGCAACGAGATCGGCCATCGGCCGCGTCATCACCAAGCGTGCCAGCGCAGCGCATTACCAGCCCGCAGCACACCCCAACGCTCTAACGATTCCCCAATCCGGATTCCCGATTCCCGGCTTACGTCAGCCCGTACTCTTTCAGCTTCTTGCGCAGCGTGGCGCGGTGAATGCCCAGCATCGCCGCCGCGCGGCTCTGGTTGCCTTCGCAGTGGTTAAGCACTTCCACGAACAACGGGATCTCCATCTCGCGCAGCACGATTTCGTACACGTCGTCGGCGTCGCTGCCGTCCAGGTCGCGCAGGTAACGGCGGACGGACTGGGCCACGTGTTCGCGCAGCGGCGACTTCGGGGCGCCACGACTGGTGTCAGGACGAGAGGGGGCTGCGTTCAAAGGAGGTTTCCCAGTGTCACGAAGCCGGGACGCGTGGCCGGCGAGGGGGAGTGAGTCTAGCGCGTGACCTCCCCGCTCGCCACGCCCGTGTGGCCGTGGGCGCAGGTCGGGTCCGCTCAGCGGAAGTCGAAACTGAAGGCCGCCGTGCTCGCGGCCGGTTCGCGCACGCGAAAGGCCACCTGCACCGCCTGGCCCGGCGCGAGCGTGTCCTGCGCGGCTGGCGGCTGGCCCAGATACTCCTGCGGCGCCAGCACACGCGTGCCGATCACCCGCCCGTCGGCGTCGGACAGCGACAGCTGCAGCCACGGCCAGGCCTGCGCCCAGCGTGCCTCGTTGCGGAAGCTGGCCTGGATCTGCAGCACGCCCGGCACCCCGGGCAGCGGGCGCACCTCGCGATTGAGCAAGGTCAGTGCGGCCGGCTCGCGCCAGGCCGGCAGGGTGCAGCGCGCCACCGTGCAGGCGGCGCTGACCAGCGGACGCCAGCGCGCATCGGCGGCCAGCTGCGCACGGTCGGCGATGATGATCTGCAAGGCCAGCAGGCCGACCAGCCCGACCAGCAACGCCCACTGGCGGCCGCTGGCGCGCAGCCGTGGCCGGCTCAGCCCGCGCCGTGCGAATGCAGGCGCGGCCTGGGCTGGCAGTGGATGGAACTGGGCGGGCGCCGCTGCGCCGGCAGCGTCCGCGTCGCTGCCGCCTGGCTCGGCGTCCGTGTCCGGAGCGCTGCCGGGTGCTGGCAGGGCGGCCAGGTCGGAAGCGGGGGCGGACGCGGTGCCTTGCTCACGCTGCCGGTCTGTGCCTGCCACGCCGCCTGCCGCCACGCCACCCGGATGCGGGGTGGTCGGCTGTGCAGCGGCAGTGCCGTCGAGCGCGCTGCGGGTGTCGCTGCGGCCGGCCGCTGTGTCTTCGGCAGGATCGCCGGGCAGCTGGGGCGTGGTCGCCGTGGTCCACGCCAGCCGGTCCGGCTCGGCGGCATCTGCCGCGGTCTGGCCGGCATCGCCAGGTGGCAGCACGACGTCCACTGGCATCGAGTCGCTATGCGGCGTCGCCGCCGGTGGCGCAGACGGCGGCGGAACGAGCGGCGCCGCCGGGGCGGCCACCGGCTCGGCCAATGGTGCCGGCACCAGTGCGTCGGCCGGCACCGGCGGCGCGTGCAGCGGCGCGTCGGCCGCGGGCACCACCGGGGTCGGGATCAGCGACGGGGCAGCCGGCGTCGCACGCAGGAACGTGGCCAGGGGGCGGCGCGGTGGCGGAGTCTCGGACATCGGCAGGCGTGCAGCGGGAAGAACCCTATTCAACCACGCGCACGCCAATGGGCGAACCCGGGCGCGTCATGCGTGCGGCACGCAGCCGCAAGCGCAGATGCCGCTTCCATCGACTGCGGGGTACGCATCCCGTTGGCTGGCCAACCGTCGCGCCGCTGTGACCACCCCGCCGCAGCCCAAGGCCGCATTCCAGCGCAGACCGCACTTCAGCCAACGAGCAAACGCAACAACCGGCGCACGTCATCCACATCCGACTGAGCCAGCTACCAACACCGAGCTTGCCTCACAAACGAAGCCCCAAGCAGCCTGCCCCCGATTCCCGATTCCCGATTCCCGATTCCCGATTCCCGATTCCCGAATCCCCAACTCAACGCCGACGCCGCGTCTTGCCCTCGGCCAGCAACAGATCGAGCAGGCCGCTGCGCTGGCGCGGCGCCAGCGTGTCGAAGCGGTTCAGCAGCACGCGTTGCTGCTCGTCCAGATGGCGGTACTGCGCGGGTTCTTCGGCGATCGTCGGTACCGGTGGGCCGAAGGTGCGCTCGCCGCGGCCGGTGGCCAGGTATTCGAACGCCATGCCGCTGCGCTTGGCCAGGCCGATCAGGTTGTCCACCGAAGGCGCGGTGCCTTCGGCCATCTCCCACTGCGCCACCGCGCTACGGGTCACGCCCAGCTCGCCGGCCAAACCTTCCTGGGTCAGCTTGGTCAGGGCGCGGGCTTCGCGGACGCGTTCGTACAACTTGCTCACACGGCACCGTGAGTGGGGAACGGGCCGGGAGATATAGCCCTAGCAGCAATCAGAGATAGTTCGTATACCTTTCATATGCCGATATGTTTGCGATACTGTCCGGGCGTCAATGATGACGGGATCACAGCGAACTCAAGGAGGATATCCATGGTCGAGCCAGCCGCTCCCAAATCCGCCCGTTCCACCACGCCTTCAACGCCGCCCGCCGCGCCACCGCCCGCGGCATGGCCGGCACATTCGCCGCTGGATCCGGCGATCACCCGCTTTCGGGGCGCGCCGTGTTACCAGGTCTGGCAGCGCCAGGACGCGTGGACCGCGGTGGCCGACGGCACGCAGTGGTCGGCCGGGCTGGCGCCGCGGTGGTGGGCGCTGCGCCAGCGGCACTGGCGGCTGCTGGCGCTCAGTGTGGGTTTGCTGGCGCTGGCCGGCGGCCTGGCCAGCCTGGGCCCGCGGACGTGGTCGCTGCCGGCCTGGGCGGCGTTGCTGCTGGCCGAGCTGGGCCTGCGCGTGCAGCTGGCCCGGCAGGCCGGGCCGTGGCGCAACGCGGCGCTGCGGCGTGCCGGCTGGCAGGCGGTGACCCGCCTGCGCGCCATCAGCGTGGCCGATGCGGTGACCACCGCGCAGATCCGCGCCGGCCGGCCACACCGCTGACCCGACGCGGCGTCAGTGGCGGCGCACGCCGTCGATGCGCATCCAGTCTTCGTCGCGTTCGCAACGCAGTTGCTCGAACCAGGGCGCGTAGCGCTGCAGCAGCTCCTCTTCCTGACCATGCAGGATGCCCGACAGCGCAATCCGTCCGCCCGGCGCCACGCGTGCGGACAAGGTGTCGGCCAGCGCATCCAGCGCCGAGGCCAGGATGTTGGCGACCACCACCGGATAGGTCTGCACCGGCTCGTCCTGCGGCAGGTACACCGCCAGCTGCGCCTGCAAGGCGTTGCGCTCGGCATTGTCGGCAGTGGCCAGCAGCGCCTGCGGATCGTTGTCCACGCCCACCGCGCTGGCCGCGCCCAACTTCAGCGCGGCGACGGCGAGAATGCCCGAACCGCAGCCGAAATCCAGCACGCTGCGGCCCTGCAGCTCGCCACTGCCGGCCAGGCTGTCCAGCCAGCGCAGGCACAGCGCGGTGGTCTGGTGCGTGCCCGAGCCGAACGCCAGGCCCGGATCCAGACGGATCACTGCGGCGTCGGGCGCTTGCGCGGCCTCGGGCAGCGCGTGATTCCACGGCACGATGAAGGTGCGCGCGCCGAACTGCATCGGCTTGAACTGATCCATCCAGGCGCGTTCCCAGTCGCTGTCGTCGACCGTGCGGAACGCGACCTGGCTCCAGTCCAGCCCGGGGTCGAACGCTTCCAGCGCGGCGAGTAGCACCAGCGCATCGCTGTCGCCGTCGAACAGGGCGTTCAGCACCATGGTGTTCCACAGCGGCGTTTCGCCGACGCCGGGCTCGAGAATGGCGCGCTCGTTGCTGGTATCGGCATTGGCGTCGAGCAGCGTCACCGCCAGCGCGCCGATGTCGTCCAGCGCATTCTGGTAACGGGGCTGGGTGGCGTCGGAGCAGGGCAGGGTCAGTTCAAGAAACGGCATCGTGGCGGTCGGGCAATTCGAAAGCGTGCATCGTAGACCATTCATGCAGGCGGGCTCCTGCGCGACGGGGGCCGGATAGGCAGACGCACCGCGTGCGCGATACGGCGGATGCCGTCGCCTGATCGGTGCAATCCGCACATGCGGCGCGGTGGTGCCGGCCGCTGCCGGCGCAGCACGCGGGCGCGCCGGCAACCAGACGCCCGCTGCGCACCACGCACGCCACACCTGCGCAGATCACCGTCCTCATGCAATGCACCGTCCGCCGTTCGCATCGGCAGCGTCCGCTTGCGCGCCAGCGTGCGTGGGCGCGGGTGCTAGACTCCGCGCCGTCGCTGCGGGGCTTTCCGCAGCAGGGTCGCCGCTGTCCATGCCGCTTGCTCGTGCCCGCCATCTCTGGCTGTTGCTGGCTCCCGTCGCGCTCGCGGCGGCGGCCTGGTGGCATGTGCGCGCGCAACCGGGCGATTCGCCCACCGCCGCGCTGCCGGCGGTTGCCAGCAATGCCCGTGCCGGCGCGCCGGCAGCGGTGGCGCACGCGCCCGCCGAACGCGGCACTGCCCTGCAGCTGCCCTACCGCGATGCGGTGGACGCGCAGCCTGACCTGTACCGCTATGCGCAGCAGTTGCAGCAGCAGGTGCGCGCCGGCAATGCGCAGGCGGGCTGGCGCCTGAGCCGCGTCTACGATTACTGCGCGCCGTATGCGTCCAGCCCGGCCGGTTACGCCGCCGACAGCGCCTGGATCGCCGCGCAACACACGCCCGGCGTGGCGGCGATGCACGCGGCGCGCACGCGCGTGGCGCAACGCTGCGCCGGCTTTGCGCCCAGCGACGGCCTAAGCCCGCGGCTGGTGGCGCAGCAACGGCAGGCAGCCGCGCGTGCAGGCAACCTGGCTGCCGAGGCGGCGTTGCTGGCGCTAGGCGAGCCGCTGCAGCGCTCACCCAGCTACAAGCGCGCGCTGGTGCAGCGCGTGCTGGCCTCGCGCGACCCGGAGGCCTACCTGGCGCTGGCGCCGGCAATGGGCGCGCGCGCCAGTGGCGATGACAGCCTCGACGGCTACGTGGCCGGCGATCAGTTCGCCGAGCTGGCCTGGCAGGTGGCTGCATGCCGGCTGGGGCTGGATTGCAGTGCAGACAGCACCCTGGTCACCAGTTATTGCGCCAACGCGGGCATCTGCTCGCGCAACAGCGCACAGGATTTCGTGTCGTTCGTATTCGATGCCGCGGTGCCGCGGCAGGGAGCAGACAGAGTGGATGAGATGGTCGATAGCTTGGTCTCCGAGCCGGGAGCGCAGTCATGAATTACCGTCGCCTGGCGCATGGCGCCAAGTTCTGGTTCTGGGTCGCGTTGTTCGTGGCGTATTCGGCCGCGGCCGTGGGCATCGTGATGATCGACACCGCCGATCACCGCTACCAGCCGCTGTCGGTCAAGTCGACCACGGTCGCCGCCGACGAACAGCAGCGACGGCATGGCGCCAGCCAGGTGGCCGCGGTGTACCGCGCCAGCAGCGCGATGCCGTTTTCGACATTGCCGGCCGGCTCCACCTTCCAGGTGGTGTGGCCGGATGGCTCCACCGAAACCATGACCGTGGTCGACCCGGCCTCCTCCAGCGGCATCGTGCCGGTGCCGGGCAGCCAGCAGCCGGCGCCGCGGATCCGCTAGCACCCAGGATCCGGTAGGAGCGCACCTGGGCGCGACGAGGTTCCACCGATAAAGCGCGGTCGCGCCCGGGTGCGCTCCTACGCATAGGTCGGCTGGCCGTGTGAGGCACTGCCGGCGCGATGCACCGGAAATAACGCAACAAGCCCGGTTTCCCGGGCTTGTTGCGCGGTGCACTGGCCGGTGCGATCAGACCAGCGCGATCGACTTGTTCTTGCGCTCGGCCAGGCGCTTTTCCAGATAGTGGATGTTCTGCCCACCGGCCTGGAAGCCCTTGTCGCGCATGATGCGCTGCTGCAGCGGGATGTTGGTCTTGATGCCGTCCACCACCATCTCGCTCAGCGCCACGCGCATGCGCGCAATCGCGGTCTCGCGATCGGGGCCATGCACGATCAGCTTGCCGATCATCGAGTCGTAGTTCGGCGGCACCTTGTAGCCGGCGTAGATGTGCGTATCCACACGCACGCCCGGGCCACCGGGCGGATGGAACGCGGTGATCAGGCCCGGATTGGGCATGAAGGTTTCCGGGTCCTCGGCATTGATGCGGCACTCGATCGCATGCCCACGCAGCACGATGTCGCTCTGCTTGATGGTCAGCTTGCGGCCGGCGGCAATGCGCAACTGCTCGCAGACCAGGTCGATGCCGGTGATGCGCTCGGTGACCGGATGCTCCACCTGGATGCGCGTGTTCATTTCGATGAAGTAGAAACGCCCGTCTTCGAACAGGAACTCGAAGGTACCCGCGCCGCGATAGCCGATGCGGATGCAGGCATCCACGCAGACCTTACCGATCTCGTTGCGCAGTTCTTCGGTGATGCCCGGGGCCGGCGCTTCTTCCACCACCTTCTGGTGGCGGCGCTGCATCGAGCAATCGCGTTCGCCCAGATGGATCGCGCCGCCCTGGCCGTCGGCCAGCACCTGGATTTCCACGTGACGCGGATTTTCCAGGAACTTCTCCATGTAGACCTGATCGTTGCTGAAGGCGGCCTTGGCTTCGGACTTGGTGGTTTCGATGGCGGCCTTCAACGCGGCCTCCGAATGCACCACGCGCATGCCGCGCCCGCCGCCGCCGCCGGCGGCCTTGATGATCACCGGGTAGCCGATCTCGCGCGCCACCTTGGTGTTGGCGACGATGTCGTCGCCCAGCGGGCCGCCGGAACCCGGCACGCACGGCACGCCGGCGGCCTTCATCGCGCGAATCGCCTCCACCTTGTCGCCCATCAGGCGGATGGTGTCGGCCTTGGGGCCGATGAAGATGAAGCCGGATTCTTCCACGCGCTCGGCAAAGTCGGCGTTTTCCGACAGGAAGCCGTAGCCGGGATGGATGGCCTGCGCATCGGTCACCTCGGCCGCGGCGATCAACGCCGGGATGTTGAGGTAACTGTCGCTGGAGGCGGCCGGGCCGATACACACCGACTCGTCGGCCATGGCCACGTGCTTGAGGTTGCGGTCGACCGTGGAATGCACCGCGACCGTGCGGATGCCGAGCGTGTGGCACGCGCGCAGGATGCGCAGCGCGATTTCACCTCGGTTGGCGATGACGACTTTATCTAGCATGGGATTGGGGATTCGAGAGTGGTGATTCGTAGAGGGCGCCGGGCTCGCGCAGATGGCGCGATTCGTCCAGCGTGCGGATCAATGCATTGAGCCTGGCAAACGTGCGATTCAAAAGATCCAGGGTTGCCGTATCGGGCGAACCGAACTGCAGCCGTGCGGCAATCTGCAGTTGCGTATCCAGTTCCGCCAGCGAACCCCGCGCCATCGACAGATAACGCAGGTACTCGGCAGTGGAACGCCGCGCGGCGCCTTCGGCAATGTTGGAGGGCACGCTGATCGCAGCGCGCCGCATCTGTGCCGTCAGTCCGAAACGTTCGGAATCAGGAAAGTCGTGGCTCAGGCGGTAGATCGCTTCGACAAGCGACATCGCATCGCGCCAGACCATCAGGCGCTCATGCGGTCGCTCTTGCGAATCCCGGCTTTTCCACAGCCGTATGGCTGTCATCACGACTCTCCCATCCCCGCCGCTCAGCCAATCACAAACAACGGCTGATCGAATTCCACTGGCTGGCCGGTTTCGCCGAGGATGGCCACGATGGTGCCGGAGACGTCGGCTTCGATCGGGTTGAACATCTTCATCGCCTCGATGATCGCCAGCGTTTCGCCGGCCTTGACCTGCTGGCCGACGGTGACGAAGGCCGGCTTGTCCGGCGAGGGCGAGGTGTAGAACGTGCCGACCATCGGCGCGCGCAGCACGTGGCCTTCCGGCAGGGCGGCAGCCTGCTTGGCGCCGCCGGTGGAGGCCTCGGTGGGCGACTGCATCGGCATGCTGGGGGCGGCCGGGGCCTGCGCGGGCGGGGCAGGTGCGTACTGCTGCACCGGCGCGCTCATCACGGTGGTGCCCTTGGGCACGCGTGCCAGGCGCACGCTTTCTTCGCCTTCCTTGATCTCGATTTCGGCGAGATTGGATTCTTCGAGCAGGTCGATCAGTTTCTTGATTTTGCGGAGATCCATACGGGCCTCATGAGGTGAATCGGTGGAGGTTGCCGGCGGCTGCCGGCGGAAGGGGGTCAGGCCGTCGGCGCGGGCGCCGGCGTGGGTGAGCGGGATGTCATGCGTCGCGTTCCAGCCGCGCGATCACCGCTTCCAGCGCCAGCCGGTAGCTGTCGGCACCAAAGCCGCAGATCACGCCGTCGGCCTTGTCGCTGAGATAGCTGTGGTGACGGAACGGCTCGCGCGCATGCGGGTTGGACAGATGGATTTCCACGAACGGCAATCCCACGCCCAGCAGCGCGTCGCGCAGCGCCACCGAGGTATGGGTGAAGGCGGCCGGGTTGATCAGGATGTAGGCGGTGCCGTCCTCGCGCGCGGCGTGGATGCGCTCCACCAGCACGTGCTCGGCATTGGACTGCAGGCAGGCCAGCGCATGCCCGGCGGCCTGCGCACGGTCCACCAGGGCCGCATCGATCTGCGCCAGCGTGGTGCGCCCGTAGACATCCGGCTCGCGGGTGCCGAGCAGGTTGAGATTGGGGCCGTGCAACAGCAGCAGGTGGGCCATGACATCCGGGAGAGCGGAAAGGCCGGAAGTCTGCGCGATGTCGCCGATGCTGTCCAGATAGGCGAAGTTAGGTCTGTTTTAAACGATTGTTTTAATTTCGCGGTGGCACGCTGCCGCGTGGGTGTGCCAGGCCCTGTGGGGCTGCGGTTTCGCGGCAGGCGCCCAGCCTTCCCGGTCGGTCGATCGCATGCCGACCATCTGCTGAATCACCATGGGGCGTAGTGCAGCGCGTCCATTCGCGGAAGCGGTGCGTTCGCTGCCGTGCGTCCCGGCCCCTGCTATCTGTCGTGCTGTCGAGCGGCGTGCTCGGCAACGCCGGCTGGTGTTCGCCGGGATCCAGCCACTTCAGCGCCGATCGGCGCTCGCTCCCTTCATCATCGACCCATGCCGTCCATGCATCAGGCACGCCGGTCGAGCCAGCGTGCCGGCCCGCGGGTCTGACCGACCGGCTCACCTAGCCGCGCGCAGCAACGCATCCTCGGTGATCGCGTTGGTCAGCACGGTCGGCAGCACCGCCGGCGGCGCGCCGGGGCCGTAGACCACGTACAGCGGCACGCCGACAGCCTGGTGCTGGTCGAGGAAGGCGCTGATCCTGGGGTCGACGTTGGTCCAGTCGCCTTTCATGTAGACCGCGTCGACGCGGCGCAGTGCGTCGCGGAAGTCGGCGCTGCTCAGCACGTTCTTCTCGTTGGCCTTGCAGGTCACGCACCAGTCGGCGGTCATGTTGACGAACACCACGCGGTTGTCGGCGCGCAGGCGGTCCAGCAACTGCGGCGAGAACGCCACTACGCCTTCGGCGGCAGTGGCGGCCGGCAGGCGCAGGCGGGTGACCCCGACCACCGGCACGATCGCCAGCACCAGCATCACCGCGGCCAGGCCCATGCCGATGCGATGGCTCTTCCAGCGGCTGCGCTCGAAGCAGAACAGGCCCAGTGCCAGCAGGGTGGCGCCAACCAGCATCAGCGCCAGCGCGTCCACGCCGCGCTGCTTGCCCAGCACCCACAGCAGCCAGATCGCAGTGAGATACATCGGGAACGCCAGCACCTGCTTGAGCGTTTCCATCCACGCGCCGGGCGTGGGCAGGCGCCGCGCCAGCGAGGGAATGAAGCCGATCAGCAGGAACGGCAGCGCCAGGCCCAGGCCCAGCGCCAGGAACACCAGCATCGCCAGCAGCGCCGGGGCGGTGAAGGCATACGCCAGTGCGGTGCCCATGAACGGGGCGATGCAGGGGCTGGCCACCACGCAGGCCAGTACGCCGGTGAAGAAATCGCCCAGCGGGCCATTGCGCGCTGCCAGCGACTGGCCGATGCCGCCCAGATTGCTGCCCAGCGTGAACACGCCCGACAGGCTCAGGCCCACCGCAAACATCAGATAGGCCAGCGCCGCGACGAACCACGGCTGCTGCAGCTGGAAGCCCCAGCCGGCCGCCTGCCCGGCCGCGCGCAGGCCGATCACCAGCGCGCCGATCGCCGCAAACGACACCAGCACGCCCAGCGAATACCAGATCGCATGGCTGCGCGCGTGGCTGCGGCTCTCGCCGCTGTGGGCCAGGCCCAGCACCTTCAGCGACAGGATCGGCAGCACGCAGGGCATCAGGTTCAACACCAGCCCGCCGAGCAGGGCCAGCACCAGCATGGCCAGCAAGCCCTTGTCGGTGTGCGGCGGCTGGGTGCGCTGCGGATTGTCGGCCGAGGCATCTGCGGCCGGCGCTGCAGTCGCCGCGGGCGTCGGTGCCGGCGCCGGTTCCGCAGGCAGCTGCCCGGCCGGCAGCGGCGAGATCATCAGCGGCGCCGCCTGCGCCTGGTTCTGCGGCGACACCGTGCCGGCGGGCAACTCCAGCGCCACCCGACGGGTCATCGGCGGGTAGCAGATGCCATCGGTCTGGCAGCCCTGGAAGGTCGCCACCAGGGTCGCCTTGACCGGTTCGGCATGCTCGCGCAGCAGCGGCAAGGTGACTTCGGCCTGGTCGAAATACACCACCACATCGCCGAAGTGCTCATCGCGGTGCGCCTTGCCCTGCGGCCAGCGCGGCAGCCCGGGACGCACGCCGCCGGCGCCTTCCAGCGCCAGCGAGGTGCGGTCGCGGTAGATGTAATAGCCGGGCGCGGGGGTGAAGCGCAGCAGCAGGCTGTTGCCGTCGCCGACGATGGCTTCGAAGGTGAAGGCCTGCTCGGCCGGCAGCGGCAGTGCGTCCACGCCGGCGGCCTGGCCGGTGCTGCCGAACAGCCGCGGGCCTGCCGGTGCGCGCGGCACCAGTGCGCCCAGGTTTTCGCGTGGGGTGGCGGGCGTCGTGGCGGGAGCCGAGGCATCGGGCAGGCGCACGCGCAGCTCGCGGCGTTGCGGCGGGTAGCACACGCCGGCGTCGGCGCAGCCCTGGTATTGCACCTGCAGCACGGCGGTCTGCAACCCGGCATCGGCCTTGCCGGCCAGCCTTGCCTGCAGCTGCTTGCGGTAGGTCTGCACCTGGCCGAAGAACTCGTCGTGCTTGCTCTCGCCTTCCGGCAGCGCCAGCTCGCCGGCGGCAAAGCCTTGCCCGGATTTGACGCTGATGCGGTGGCGATACAGGTAATAGCCCGGCGCGATCTTCCAGTGCAGCGCGATGCTGTCGCGGCTATCGGCGGTGGCGCTCAGGGTGAAGGCCTGATCCACCGGCAGCAGGTCGGCCTCGGTGACCGCGGCCTGCGCGGGCAGGGGCGCCACCAGCGCCAGCGGCGCGGCGAGCAAGGGTATGGCCAGCAATGCGCAGCGGGCGATCCAGCGGGACAGAGACTTCATGGACGTCAGGATTCCTTGCGGGTTTCGGCCCGGACCCAATCGAGATACGCCGGCAGCCCGGCGCTGGCTTGGACCGCGATCGCCTCCGGCAGTTCATACGGATGCAGCGCCTGCAGCCGCGCGATGGCGTCCGGCAGGCGGTCTTCCCAGGTCTTGATCAACAGTTGCACTTCCTGGCTGCGCTCGATCGCCCCGTTCCAGCGGTACAGCGACTGCACGCCGGGCAACTGGGTGACGCAGGCGGCCAGGCGCTCGTCCAGCAGCACGCGCGCAATGCGCTCGGCGCTGTCGGCATCCGGACAGGTACTGAACAACAGATGGAGGGAAGAGGCGCTCATGTGACCGCGCAGTGTAATCCCCTGTTTGCGGGGGATCGACCGCAGATTCTGGAACAGGGCATTAAGTTCGCTGGGCCTGGCGGCTGGGCGGCGATGCCTGCGCATTGGTGGCCGACCATGCGAGGGTGCGATGGCGCTGCAGCGGAGTAAGTGGGCGTAGTGCGGGGATGTGGTCGGAACAGGCCGAGCGACCACGCGCTGGCCGGGCGAGACAGCGAACCGGGGCTCAGCCGGTTATTTCATCCACCCAGCAGGCACGCCATGCTGCGACTGGCGTTTTGTAGATGCTGTCATACACGCCGACCTGCGTTACCCAGGTCCTGCGCCTGCCCACTGACGTTGCAGGTCGCGGGGCCGACGGCACTGCGCAGCAGGCGCGCGAGCGGGCATGTGGATTGCCGCTGCAGGCCGTCTCCCGGCCCGGCGCCTGGGGCACCGGGCCGGGCCGGATCAATTGGCCAGCTGGCAGCTGGCCGGCTTGGCCGAGGTGAACAGGCTCGAGGTCGCCCATTCGGGGTGATCCACGAACGGGTTGCGGTTGCCCTGGAAGCTGAAGATCACCTGGTTGCGCGCCCGCTCGGCATCGTCCGGCGGGTCGGCCTGGTGCCAGGCCAGCAGCGTGGACAACAGGCCCATATAGGCGGGCGAAGCCGAGGTCTGCACGATCTTGCTGCGGTCGTCGGTGAGTTCCAGGTCCGGCTCGGACTGCCCGGTGGCCGCGTCGGTGCCGCCTTCATAGCGGATCGCCATGTACATCACCGCACGCGCCATGTCGCCCTTGCGCTTGCCCCATACCTCGAAGGTGCCGCCGTTGCCATCCGGGGTGCGCACCCAGTTGGAATTGCCCGGATAGCGCCCGCTGCCGCCGCCACTGCCGTCATTGACCTCGGTGACCCGCTCGCCGCAGCTGCTGGTGCAGGCCGCGTACGGCTTGTTGCCGCGGTCGGCGTTGAAGGCGGTGTCGGTCAGATACAGCATGTGGGTGTCGGTGTAGGGCGCATACGGCAGCCCCTTGTCGCCGCTGGCGCTGCCGAAGCCCAGCGAGTTGGGCCAGGTGTGCTCGCGGTTGTAGGTCAGCCCGCTCCCGGTGCCGGCACGGTCGCTGCCCTTGGCGTAGCTGCGGTTGCGGTAGGCGTCCAGGATCCGGCCGCTGTTGTTGGGATCTTCGTCGGCCATCTCCAGGATGGTCCAGGTGCTGGTGCCCGAGCCGCTGTACGGATAGACCGTGTGGCCCTTGATCACGGTGTGCAGCGAACAGCGCAACTGGCTGGCATTGGCGGTGTTGACCCGCGAGTAGTAACCGGTGCCGCCGCCGCTGGCGGTGGCCACGGTGAAGGCGATCGACTGGTTGGCGGCCGGGCTCAGCCCGCTGGCATCGCGGATGGCGCTGGCGGTGATCGCCAGGGTGCAGCGCTCGCCACCGACCAAGGCGGTGTTGGTGGACAGGCTGAAGCGGGTGCCGCTGGTCGGGTAGCTCAGCGCCACCGTGCCGGAGCTGGCGCAGCTCAGTGCGAAGGCGCCGCTGCTCAGCGTCACCGCCTCGCTGAAGCCCACGCTCAGGTCGCCGGCGGCGGGAAAGCCGGTCGCGCCCTGGGTCGGGGTGGTGCTGGTGATCGTCGGTGCCGCGCCGGTCTCGCCGCCACCGCCGCTGCCGTTGAAGCTCTGGCCGCGGTTGCACGCGCCAAAGGTCTGCGCCGACGAGCCGGCCCAGCTGAAGTTGGACGCGCTGCTGCCGGTGCCGGTCAGTTGCAGCGAGCTGCCGACCGCGCTGCTGTTGCTCTCGCTGACCGGCAGGTTCTGGCTGGTGATGCCGGCGGCAGGGCCGCCGCTGGCGGTGATGGCGCCTTCGTAACTGAGGAACTGCACCAGCTGGCCGTTGGGGTCGACCAGCGCCACGCCGTCGTTGGGCCCGTTCTGCACGCCGTTGCTGGCGTAGCCGACCGTGACCACGCGCACCTGGCTGCCGCAGCTGACCAGGCTGCCTGCCGGCACCGCCGTGTTGGCGTAGACCGTCGCCGCGCCCGGCGTGCTGCCGTTGTACAGATAGATGCGGTAGCCGCTCAGCGATTCGCCGGCGGTGGCCACCACTTCCACCCCTTCGCCGCTGTCGCCGGAGGCGCCTGCGTCGTCGTAATGCAGTTCGTTGATGAACACCGCCGCGTGGGCGGTGGGGACGGCCAGCGCGAGCGCACAGGCCAGCGGAAGCGTGCAGCTGGGGGCCCAGCGCAAGGGGAAAGCACGGGCAGGGGACGGCAACCTCATCGACAGCTCCTTGTGATCGGGGAATGCGTGGCCGACTGTAAAACGTGTGCATGACAATCGGTGGAACCTGGTTCCATTTTTAGAGCGGCTGCTCCGGCGACTGCTCGGTGCGCACTGTCCGGCGTGCCAGTGGCTCGGTAGACGGTCTCAGGCGCAGCCGGCGATTGCGCAGCCCGGTTCCCACCACGGTTCCCACCCGGCTGACCGTCGCCAGCGGGCAATGCGCGCCAGGTCGTGTCGGCCGCTTCGCGGTCCTGGCACGGAACTGCCCGGCGAAAATTTTTTGCCCCCAGCCCTTGAAAGCTGGCCACACAGCACAATCTCTGGCCCGCACCCGCTCTGTCGGGTTTTTTCCGCGCGCTGTGCTGGCAGTCGTCACATGCGAGTGCTAACATCGCCGATAATTTCCAGACCAATCAATCACTTAAGAGGGTCTTTCTCTATGAGCATCAAGCCGCTTCACGACCGCGTTGTAGTCAAGCCGATCGAAGCCGACGAAGTTTCCGCCGGCGGCATCGTGATCCCGGACTCCGCCAAGGAAAAGTCCACCAAGGGTGAAGTCGTCGCCATCGGCGCCGGCAAGCCCCTGGACAACGGCAGCCTGCGCGCGCCGGTGGTCAAGGTCGGCGACAAGGTCATCTACGGCCAGTACGCCGGCAGCAGCTACAAGTCCGAAGGCGTCGAGTACAAGGTGCTGCGCGAAGACGACATCCTGGCGGTCATCGGCTGATAGCCGTTGCCGGCGGGATTCGGGAGTGGGGATTCGGGATTGGCCACTGCGCTTGGCGCAGCTGATCCCGCATCTCCCCCGAACCCCGCTTTAGCCAATCCCCAATCCCCAATCTCAAATTCCGGAGTTACAACAAATGGCTGCTAAAGACATTCGTTTCGGTGAAGACGCACGTACCCGCATGGTTCGTGGCGTCAACGTGCTTGCCAATGCCGTCAAGGCCACCCTGGGCCCGAAGGGCCGCAACGTCGTGCTCGAGAAGAGCTTCGGCGCGCCGACCATCACCAAGGACGGCGTCTCCGTCGCCAAGGAAATCGAACTGGCTGACAAGTTCGAGAACATGGGCGCGCAGATGGTCAAGGAAGTCGCTTCCAAGACTAACGACAACGCCGGCGACGGCACCACCACCGCCACCGTGCTGGCCCAGGCCCTGATCCGCGAAGGCGCCAAGGCCGTGGCCGCCGGCATGAACCCGATGGACCTCAAGCGCGGTATCGACCAGGCCGTCAAGGCCGCCGTCGTCGAGCTGAAGAACATCTCCAAGCCCACCACCGACGACAAGGCGATTGCCCAGGTCGGCACCATCTCGGCCAACTCGGACGAGTCGATCGGCAACATCATTGCCGAAGCGATGCAGAAGGTCGGCAAGGAAGGCGTGATCACCGTTGAAGAAGGCTCGGGCCTGGAAAACGAGCTGGACGTGGTCGAGGGCATGCAGTTCGATCGCGGCTACCTCTCCCCGTACTTCATCAACAACCAGCAGAGCCAGTCGGCCGACCTGGACGACCCGTTCATCCTGCTGCACGACAAGAAGATCTCCAACGTGCGCGACCTGCTGCCCGTGCTGGAAGGCGTGGCCAAGGCCGGCAAGCCGTTGCTGATCGTCGCTGAAGAAGTCGAAGGCGAAGCGCTGGCCACCCTGGTGGTCAACACCATCCGTGGCATCGTCAAGGTCGTGGCCGTCAAGGCACCGGGCTTCGGCGACCGTCGCAAGGCGATGCTGGAAGACATGGCCGTGCTGACCGGCGGCACCGTGATCTCCGAGGAAGTGGGTCTGGCGCTGGAGAAGGCCACGATCAAGGACCTGGGCCGCGCGAAGAAGGTGCAGGTCTCCAAGGAGAACACCACCATCATCGACGGCGCCGGCGACTCGGCCACGATCGAAGCCCGCGTTGGCCAGATCAAGACCCAGATCGAAGACACCTCGTCCGATTACGACCGAGAGAAGCTGCAGGAGCGCGTGGCCAAGCTGGCCGGTGGCGTTGCAGTGATCAAGGTCGGCGCGTCGACCGAAATCGAAATGAAGGAAAAGAAGGCCCGCGTCGAAGACGCCCTGCACGCCACCCGTGCAGCCGTCGAAGAAGGCGTGGTCCCGGGCGGCGGTGTGGCCCTGGTGCGTGCGCTGGTGGCCGTCGGTAACCTGACCGGTGCCAACGAAGACCAGACCCACGGCATCCAGATCGCCCTGCGCGCGATGGAAGCCCCGCTGCGCGAAATCGTGGCCAATGCCGGCGAAGAGCCGTCCGTGATCCTGAACAAGGTCAAGGAAGGCACCGGCAACTACGGCTACAACGCGGCCAACGGCGAGTTCGGCGACATGGTCGAGTTCGGCATCCTGGATCCGACCAAGGTCACCCGCTCGGCGCTGCAGAACGCAGCCTCGATCGCCGGCCTGATGATCACCACCGAAGCCATGGTGGCCGATGCACCGAAGAAGGACGAGCCGGCGATGCCGGCCGGCGGTGGCATGGGCGGCATGGGCGGCATGGATTTCTGATCCACGCCACTCGGCTGTTGCAGCACAAAGGACCCCGCCGAAAGGCGGGGTTTTTTTGTGGGCAATCGTGGATGCCGCAAGAGGTCGTGCGTGGCCACGCAGACCCCATCATGACCCGTAGGAGCGCCCCTGGGCGCGAAAGGGCTTCACCGGGAATGCCCCAATCGCGCCCGGGTGCGCTCCTACCGGGCACCGATGCGGCCAACGATTCGCGAACCCGACCGTGTCGAACCCACGCGTGCATAACCACGCAAACCCCATGACCCCGTAGGAGCGCCCCTGGGCGCGAAAGGGCTTCACCGGGAATGCCCCAATCGCGCCCGGGTGCGCTCCTACCGGGCACCGATGCGGCCAACGGTTCGCGAACTCGACCGTGTCGAACCCACGCGTGCATAACCACGCAAACCCCATGACCCCGTAGGAGCGCCCCAGGGCGCGAAGGAGCTTCACCGGGAATGCCCCAATCGCGCCCGGGTGCGCTCCTACGCGGCGCAGATGCCAGCGGTCCGCGCAATCGGTTCGCGGCCCCAACCGTGTCGAACTCGGCGCTTGCATGGCCACGCAAACCCCATGACCCCGTAGGAGCGCCCCAGGGCGCGAATGGGCTTCACCGGGAATGCCCCAGTCGCGCCCGGGTGCGCTCCTACGCAGGGGCGATGCCATTGGCTTGCGCAATCGGTTCGCGGCCCCAACCGTGTCGACGTGCGTGCCATCGCGTGGATCGCGAACCCCATCACACTTGCATGACAGTGTGTTGACATCGATGTCAGCGCCAACCTAGCGTCGCTGGGCAGGCGCTTGCGCCGAACGGTCGGGGGGCCATCGGACAGGGGGCGGCGATGCGGTGCATCGCTCGCAGGCGTCGTTGCAGTGGAACGCCACGCCGGCCATGCCGGCCTCTCCCGGGGATCTTATGAACTGCCGCAGTCATCGCCTTGCCTTGTCGATTTCCTTGTCCCTCGCCCTGACCGCCGCCATCGCACCGTCGGCGGCGGCCCAGCAGGCCGAGCCGGAGCAACCGCGCGCCACCTCCACCCTGGATGCGGTCAGCGTCACCGGCTCGCGCATCAAGCGCGCGCAGGTCGAAGGCGCGCAACCGGTGGTCACCATCTCTGCGCAGCAGATCCAGCAGGAGGGCTTCGCCACCGTCTACGACGTGCTCAACAGCATGAACCAGCAGGGCTCGGTGGAGGCCGATACGCAGTGGGGCTCGCATACGCCCAACGCCTCGCCGATCAACCTGCGCGACCTGGGCCCGGGCCGTACCCTGCTGCTGGTCAACGGCCACCGCGTGGCCGACTACCCGCTGCCGTACGGCGGCGAGAGCAACTTTTCCAACTACAGCAACATCCCGTCCGCGGCGGTGGAGCGCATCGACATCCTGACCGGCGGCGCCTCGGCGATCTACGGCTCGGACGCAGTGGCTGGCGTGGTCAACGTGATCCTCAAACGCGATTACCAGGGCGACCAGGTGCGGCTGCGCGGCGGCACTGCCACCGAAGGCGGCCGCGACAGCTTCGACGTGTCCTGGGCCGGCGGGCGCACCGGCGAGAACTGGAGCCTGACCTACGCGCTGCAGGCCACCCGGCGCGATCCGCTGAGCGGGCGCGATCGCCCCGAGATGGACGATTCCGACGACATGGCCTATTCCAACTGGACCGGGCAGAACCGCCGCTACGGCTTCAACCCGTTCACCGGCCTGAGCCTGGTCGATGCCAACACCAACGAACGCCTCGCGCCGCCCGCCGGCACCTGCGCGCGCTTCGGCGGCGAGTTCATCGACGGGCAGCGGCTGAGCTACAACCAGAACACCGGGGTGGTCACCAACGCCGGCGACTACTGCGGCGTGGCCCGCGACTACGGCGACTGGGGGCTGGTCACCGGCAGCGAGGACTACTCGGCCTATCTCTACGGCACCTGGAAGTTCGGCGAGCACACCGAAGCCTGGGCCACGCTGTCGGCCAACCGCAGCATCGGCCGCTGGACCTACGACCCGCCGTACGTGTATCTGGGCCCGTTCCAGGACGCCGACACCGGCCGCTCGCTGTACGCGATCCGGCAGCTCACCCGGCGCGAGGCCGGTGGTTGGGACCGGCTGGCCAACTACAACAAGGAGCAGTCCTGGGACCTGAGCGCCGGCTTGCGTGGCGTGTGGGCCGACCGCTTCGACTGGGAGCTGAGCGTGGGCCGCTCGCGCTACACGGTGGACGAATACGTACGCACCGTGGACACCGCCCGCGCCACCGATTATTTCCTCGGCAGCCCCACCGGCACCGCCGCCGACGGCACGCCGATCTATGCGATCAACCAGGCGCGCCTGTATGCGCCGCTGTCCTCGAGCGAGTACGACGAGCTGGTCGCCAAATCGCATAACTCGGCGTATTCGTGGGTGAACCAGGCCAGCTTCAGCCTGAGCGGCGATCTGGTGCAGGGCTGGGCCGGGCCGATCCGCTTCGCCACCGTGGCCGAAGTCGCCAAGCAGGGCTACCAGCTGTCGCCCGACCCCTGCGCCAACGAGTGCTATCCGGTCGATGTGGTGGACAGTGGCGGCGGCGAGCGCATGCGCAGTTCGGCCGGGCTGGAATTGCAGATTCCGCTGCTGTCGACGCTGAGCGCCAATGTCGCCGGCCGCTACGATCGCTACGGCAGTTACCGTTCTTCTGCGGCGATTCCGACCGATGTCGGCACCCAAAGCGACACCACCTGGAGCGCGGGTCTGGAATGGCGCCCGGTCGAGAGCCTGTTGGTGCGCAGCACGCTGGCCACCAGCTTCCGCGCGCCGGACATGCATTACGTGCTCGGCGAACCCAGCTCCACCAACCAGACCGTGATCGACCAATACCGCTGCATCGCCACCGGCGCGTATCTCACCGGCGGCTGCAACGACGAGAACAGCAACATCTACTACACCGTGGACGTGAACCGTCGCGGCACGCCGGATCTGCGCTCGGAAACCGGCCGCTCGTTCACCGGCGGGGTGGTGTGGGACATCGTGCAGGGTCTGTCTCTGAGCGTGGATTACTACCGCATCGAGCTGGAGGAAATGATCAAGGATCTGGACCGCGACGAGATCCTCTCGGCCGAAGCCGGCTGCCGCACCGGCACCACCATCAGCGGCGGCGCCTGGAACAATCCCGGCGGCGCCGGCTATTGCGACACCATCACCTCGCGCGTGTTGCGCAATGCCGACGGCACCATTGCCAGCATCGAGCGCGGCCCGATCAACCTGGCGCAGATGGAAACCTCCGGCATCGACGCCTCGCTGAAATACCGGCTTGCCACGGCGGGTTGGGGCAACTTCCAGTTGTCGCTGGACTACAACAATCTGCTGGCCTATCGCGAGCAGATCTACCGCACCGACAGCGATGAAAACCGCCGCGACGAACGCGTGCGCAGCCGTGTGCGCGGCAGCGTGCACTGGGACAACGGCGGCGCCTGGGACTGGACGGTGTACTTCCGCCGGCTCGGGTCCATGCGCGCGGTCAACTGGGGCACCTGCGAGCGCTTCGACGACGGCTACCAACCCAGTGCCTCGGACGCATGCGTGGTCACCGACACCGCCAACGTGCATCTGGGCGAGAGCAGCAAGCGCTACTTCGGCCGCGTCGGCCCGGCGATCTACTGGAACCTCAGCACCGGCTACAGGATCACCGACCACGCCAAGGTCAACTTCTACGTCAACAACGTGTTCAACGAAGTGGGCTACGAGAACAAGGAGCGCTTCTACGGTTACGGCTTCTACAACACCACCTTGTTCAACCCGATCGGCCGCGAAGTGGCGGCGGAATATGTGTTTACGTTCTGATTGAAGGTGGTGGCCGCATCGCACGTCACGGCACAGCGCCGTGGCGTGCGATGCATGGTCGATGGCATCTGCACAGGCAAGCCGTACGCGATCCCGGCCTGCCAACGCGCGCGTGGTAATGCCGCGCATCGGTTCGCCCAGCTTGTCGTGCGCCGCGGTGGTCGGCGCGACACATGCGGCCTGCAGGCCCCCCGCATTGGCAGCGCTGCAACGTTCCGTTGCCGATGAAACAGTGGCAACGGCCAAACGTGCGTGGTATCAATGCACTCAATGAACGCACCCCGCAGCCAGTTTTACTTTTGGTACTACGGTTTTCCGATGCCGCTGGCGGAGGACGGATTGCGCTCACCCTGAAGAAATCTTCAGCAGCATTCCCGAAAAGCCGCCAGCGCACACTGGCGGCTTTTTTGTTGCCGCCGCGCCTGGCTCCCTGATGCAACACCGCCCACCGAGACACTGTTATGCCGCCTGTGACCGATGACCTGCGTATCCGCAAGATCGAAGCCCTTGCCCCGCCCTCGCAGCTGCTGTCGCTGCTGCCCTGCGACGAGCGCGCCTCCGAGACCGTGACCAATTCGCGTGCCGCGCTGCACGAGATCCTGCATGGCCGTGACGACCGCCTGGCGGTGGTGATCGGGCCCTGCTCGATCCACGATCCGGTCGCGGCGATGGACTACGCGCACCGCCTGCGCCCGCTGCGCGAGCAGTTCGGCGACGCGCTGGAGATCGTGATGCGGGTGTACTTCGAAAAGCCGCGCACCACCATCGGCTGGAAGGGCCTGATCAACGATCCGGATCTGGATGGCAGCTTCCAGATCAACAAGGGCCTGCGGGTGGCGCGCGGTCTGCTGCGCGACATCAACAACCTCGGCCTGCCGGCCGGTGTGGAATTCCTCGACATCATCTCGCCGCAGTACATCGCCGACCTGGTGGCCTGGGGCGCGATCGGCGCACGCACCACCGAAAGCCAGGTGCATCGCGAAATGGCCTCGGGCCTGTCGTGCCCGGTGGGCTTCAAGAACGGCACCGGCGGCGACGTCAAGATTGCGGTGGACGCGGTGGGTGCGGCCTCGCACCCGCATCATTTCCTGGCCGTGACCAAGGACGGCCACACTGCGGTGGCCGCGACCGCAGGCAACCCGGATTGCCACGTGATCCTGCGTGGCGGCAAGCAGCCCAACTTCGACGCGGCCAATGTGGAAGCGGCCAGCCAGGTGCTCAACACGTCCGGCTTGCCGGCCCGCCTGATGATCGACGCCAGCCACGCCAACAGCGGCAAGAATCCCGAGAACCAGCCCAAGGTCATCGACGATATCGCCACGCAACTGGAAGGCGGCGAGACCCGCATCGTCGGCGTCATGGTGGAAAGCCACCTGGTCGGCGGACGCCAGGAACTGGTGCCGGGCTGCGCACTGACCTACGGCCAGAGCATCACCGACGGCTGCCTGGGGTGGGACGCCTCGGTGCAGGTGCTTGAGCGCCTGGCGACAGCCGTACGCGCACGTCGCGCAAGGCGGGTTGCCGAAGCTGCGTGATCGTTGATGCGGTGGGGCGAGAACACGAGGCTTCGCGCGGACCCTCATCCGGCGCTACGCGCCACCTTCTCTCGCCGGGAGAAGGGAGAAGCCCCTCTCGAGCAGCCTGGCAGTGAACACAAGCGCACGCGTGCTGATGGCCGCTCCAGAACGAGAACGCCGGGCCGGCGCAGGGAGCCGGCCCGACGGATTGGACACCACCCAGTGGTGACCCGTCGCGCCCAGCGGCAGGAGGGGGAGAGAGCCGTCCTGCCGCCGAATGCGAGCGGGCAGGAACGTTATCCTCCACATCCGTGACATCGCGATGTCGCAGCATGTCGATGCCAGCAATGAAGTTCGCGAAGCGTTAAACACTGGCATGACGGCCGTGCTCCGATCCCTCTAGCAACACCGCCACGCTGCGCTAAACCGCCGATTCCCGATTCCCGATCCCGCTCACCCCAACATATCCCCCGTCTCCAACCAGCGCTGATGCCACGACAGCGCCTCGGTCAGCAGATGCGGGGTGTGCTTGCCATAGCTGTCGCGATTGGCGCGCGCCACATAATCTTCCAGCGCATCGCGGTAGCGCGGGTGTACGCAGTGATCGAGCAACTGGCGTGCGCGTTGCTTGGGTGTGAGGCCGCGTAGATCGGCCAGGCCTTGTTCGGTGACGATCACCGAGACATCGTGTTCGGTGTGGTCGACATGGCTGACCATCGGCACGATCGACGAGATGCTGCCGGCCTTGGCGATGCTGGGGCTCAGGAAGATCGACAGGAAGCCGTTGCGCGCAAAGTCGCCGGAACCGCCGATGCCGTTCATGATGCGGCTGCCCATCACGTGGGTGGAATTGACGTTGCCGTACAGGTCGGCCTCGATCATGCCGTTCATGCCGATGCAGCCGAGCCGGCGCACCAGCTCCGGATGATTGGAAATCTCCTGCGTGCGCATGATGATGCGCTGCCGGTAGAAATCGATATTGCGCTTGAACTCCTCGTTGCCCTCCGGGCTGAGCGCAAAACCGGTGCACGAGGCGTAGCGCAGCACGCCATCGCGCAGCAGCGCGAGCATGCCGTCCTGGATCACTTCGGTGAACGCTTCCAGGTCGCGGAAGCCGCTGCGTGCAAGCCCCGCCAGCACCGCATTGGGGATATTGCCCACGCCCGATTGCAGCGGCAGCAGGCTGGCCGGCAACCGGCCCTTGCCCACTTCATGGCGCAGGAACGCGATCAGGTGCTCGGCGATGCGTTCGCTGCTGTCGTCGGCGGCAGCGAACGGGCTGTTGCGGTCCGGGCCATGCGTGCGCACCACTGCCACGATCTTGTCCGGATCGCAGCGCAGGCTGGGCTCGCCGATGCGGTCGTCGCCGTGGATCAACGGAATCGGCTTGCGCTGCGGCGGCAGCGCAGTGCCGTAGTACACGTCGTGCATGCCATCCAGGCCGGCCGGCTGCCAATCGTTGACCTCGATGATCACCTTGCTGGCCAGGTCCAGCCAGGTCTTGTTGTTGCCGATCGAGGTGGACGGCACCAGGCTGCCGTCGGCGCGGATCGCCGAGACTTCCACCACGGCGGTGTCGATCTGGCCGTAAAAGCCGAACCACACGTGCTGGGCGACGTGGCTGAGATGGATGTCGATATAGTCCAGCGTGCCGGCGTTGATGCGTTGGCGCGCGTCCGGGTCGGACTGGAACGGCATGCGCATGGCGATGCCGTCGGCCTTGGCCAGCGCGCCATCCAGTTCCGGCGCGGTGGATGCGCCGGTCATCAGCTTGATCTGGAATGGCTGGCCCTGCAGATGCGCCGCTTCGATGCGCTGTGCCAACGCCATCGGCACCGCCTTGGGGTAACCGGAGCCAGTGAAGCCGCTCATCGCCACGGTCTCGCCGGGCTGGATCAATGCGGCAGCGGCCTCGGCAGAAACCAGGCGCTCGCGCAGCGGCGCGTACAGGATGCGTTCGTCGGACATGGGCGGCACAGCGGGACAGGGGATTGCCATTATCGCCGCTGCATGCGTTGGCCGCGCTGCGACCATGGTGCAATGCAATGGTGCGGATGGCCGCAACTGCGTGCGAAGCGGGCTGTTGCGTGGCAGGTCGGTTGGGGCAATACATCGACGCTGCGTCCGCTTTCGTTGCCGCTTCTGCAGCCTGGCGTCGGCGTCGCCGCTGGCAGGCCTGCGGTCGCCTGGTGAGCGCAGGCCGGCAAGCCCTGTGCACTGCTGCGCTGTGGTACATCGTCAACGCATCCCCAGCTGCCGTGCAGCGGATGCGGTGATGCGCTACCGGCCATGTTCACGCCTCGCCGCCAGCGCAACCGCGATAGTGGCGGCAGACTCGACTTCTGCCTGCGCCCATGTCCTCTCTTCGCGACCGCTTCCAGCGCTGGCCCCGGCCAGGGCGCATCGCAGTGGTCGTGCTGGTGGCGCTGTATGCGCTGTATCTGCTGGCCGGCAACCTGTTTCTCAACACGCCGCTGTTCGATGCCGTCACCAACCGGCAGCCGCATAAATTCACCATGCAGACCGGCCCGGCACTGACCGTGTTTCCGGGGCAGGTGATGGCCTGGAACGTGCGCATGCGTGGGCAGGCCAACCGCACCGTGTACGTGTTTCACGCCGACCGCGCCAATGCGCGCGTGGCCTTGCTTGCACTGTTGCGGCGCGAGGTGCGCCTGCCCTGGCTGCATGCCACCGGCCTGGAAGCGGAAGTGGAAACCTCCGACACGCCCATTCCGCCACCGCCGCGCGGCGATCAGGGCTGGACGCTGCGCTTCGATGCGATCACCAGCAACAGCATCCGCAGTGCGCGCCTGGGCAAGCTGCTGATCGCCGGGCAGGGCCACGGCAGCGTCGGCTTCCTCAAGCAGCTCAAGGGCGGGCCGTCGGAGCTGTTTCCCTCCGAAGCGGGCTTTCGCGATGCGGTGGTCAGCTATGACGGGGTGCAGGTGTTCAATGGCGCGCAGCTGGATACGCAATTCCAGTTTCCGCGCCATTACCGCGACCAGGCGCCGGGCCTGCGCAAGCTCGGCATTACCCATGCGCGCCTGCAGCTGAAGGCGGCGACCGTGGCGTTGAAGATCGACACCGGCGCGCCGCACGTGGACATCCGCAGCGGGCCGTCCGCGGCGCGGGTGGAGGCCGACATCACGCTGGATCGCGGCACCCTGCAGGAGGGCAGCCATGCGGTCTGGCGTCTGCCGTTGATGGCCGGCGTCGGCGCGACCGACCGCGGCATGCTGGCGCTGCAGCTGGACGTGGCGCGCGACATCCGCGTGCAGGCACGCCTGCCGCGCGACGAGAAGACGGGCAGCGAACTGCAGGCCGATCTGCGCATCGCCGGACGCAGCATTCCCTTCCAGGATCCTGCGCAGGTACTGCCACGCCTGTCCGGGCAGGTGCGCGGGCGCTGGCAGTTCGAATCGCTGAACTGGATCGCCGAGCTGTTCGTGCGCAAGCCCTGGTTCCAGCTCGCAGGCGGCGGCCTGGTCGAGGCCGATCTACGGCTGGCGCAGGGCCGGCTCGCCAGCGGCAGCAGCCTGGAGATTCCGCGTGTGGAGGCGGTGGCGCAGGTGTTCGATACGCGGCTGGCCGGTATCGCCAAGGCGCATGGACGCATCGACGATGCCGCCACGCCGCAGGCGCATCTGGAGGTGAGCATCCCCACCTTCAAGGCCGCACCGCGCGATGCGCCCAGGCAGGTCCTGCTGGACGGCCGCGATCTGCAGCTGGCCATGCATGGCGATGCCGAACTGGCGCGCCTGCGCGACACGCTCAAGGCGCAGCTGCGTTTCAGCGATGCGCGCGTTCCCGATCTCACCGTCTACAACCGTTACCTGCCCGGCAAGAACGTGCGCCTGCTCGGCGGCAGCGGCAGCCTGACCGGCGATGTCGCGCTCAATGCCGCCGGCGATGTGGGCAGCGGCCACGCCAACCTGCGCGGGCAGGGCGCGCATCTGGCGCTGGCCGGCGTGCAGATGCGTGGCGATGCCGAATTGCAGGCGCAGCTGCAGCGTGCCGATTTCAAGAACAAGTTCTTCGACCTCAGCGGCACGCGCGTGCGCCTGCGCAATATGCGTGTGGGCGACGACAGCAGCGACTCCAACTGGTGGGGGCAGATGCAGGTCGGTGCCGGCACCATCCAGGCCAGCGCACCGTTCCAGGTGGATGCCGATGCGGCGATCCGCATGCGCGATGTCGCGCCGCTGCTGTCGGTGTTTGCGCAACGTGCCGACTATCCGCGCTGGGTACTGGGCTTGCTGGATTCGGGCGAGCTCGACGCCACCGGCAGGGTACGTTGGCGCAAGCAGCAGTTGCTGATCGACGACCTGCATGCGGAGAATGCGCGGCTGTCGCTGCGTGCAAGGCTGGCCTTGAACGATGAGCAGCGGCGCGGCGATCTGTATCTGCGCTGGGGCGTGCTGGGCGCCGGGATCGAACTCGATGGCAAGCAGCGCCAGTGGCATCTGGCCGGCGCGCGCGAGTGGTACGACGCGCAGCCGGGGTTGTTGCCGGCGGTATCGAAGGCGAAGTAAGCGGCTCGTTGTCTGAGGCTTGCGTATTGCGGCCAGCTTTGCCGTCTTCGATGAGGCAGTGCGCGCATTGCCGGGCATGTAGGACATCCACTGCACACCGGGCAGCCTGCCGGTGCCCAGCCGCAATCGCCGCTGCGCACCGCGCTCACGGTTTCCTTGGCACACTGCGCCACGCCGCGTGCGCGGTCTTCAGGAGCCTGCCGTCATGACGATGCCTGTTCGCGCCCGCTGGCAGACCTTGCCCCGCCCGGTGCGTTGGCCGTTGCTGGCGTTCCTGGTGGTGTACGCAAGCTATCTGCTGCTCGGCAACCTGTTGCTCAACACGCCACTCGGGCCGGCCGCGCTCAATCGCAAGCCGGACCGGTTCACCATGCACTGGGGCCCGGCAGTGACCTGGTGGCCGGGCCGGCTGACGCTGTGGAAGGTGGAGTTGCAAGGCCGCTCCACACGCACCCGCTGGAACGTCAGCGCGCAGCGCATGAGCGGGCAGGTGCGGCTGTTGCCGTTGCTGCATCGGCAGTTGCTGGTGCCGGAGCTGCATGCGCACGGTGTGCGCGGCGGCATGCAGGCGGCTGTACCCACAGCTGTTACCGTGGCGACGCCAGCGCCGGGGACAGCGCCGAACACGCAGGTGGCTGCCGCGCCAGCGGCTGACGCAGCCGGTACGCCGCAGCCAACGACCGCGCAGGACAAGCCACCCACACGCACCCCAGACGTCGCGGCGAGCACGCAGCCGCCCGCACGGACGACCGGCGCAGCCGCCCGCATGCCGCCATCCGCCGGGGTCGCCAATACCGCTGGCGCACCCGCAGGTCCCGCATCGACCGCTCCGGCCTGGACCCTGCAGTTCGACCGCATCGTCGCCGATCAGGTGCAGGCAGTGACGCTGCGTCAGCTGCGGATCGAAGGCGATGGTCAGCTGCAGCTCGGTCTGTTCAAGCAGTTGCGTGGCGGGCCGATGGAAGTGTTTCCCTCGCAGGCGCGCTTCGACAACGCACGCATGCGCTGGGGTGACAGCGAAGTGCTGCGCAACGGCCAGCTGCGCATCGAAGCCAGCATCGCGCGGCATGCGCCGGAGCAGGCACGTGGGCTGGCAATGCTGCAGCTTGCCGATGCACAGGTGAGCGTGCATGGCGACACCGCGGCACTGGATGTCGTACGTAATGCGCAGGGGCGCCACACGCTCGCCACACGCGCCGGCACGGGGCGTGCGGATGGGCAGTTGCGCTGGATACGTGGCGCCTTGCAGCCCGGCAGCCAGCTGCAATGGCGCGCACCCCTGCACGACAGCACGCGCACGCCGGCCGCCCTGCTGGGCGAGCTTGCAGCGCAACTGCAGGTGGATCAGGACATGCGCCTGCAGGTGAGCATGCCCGAGCCGGCCGATGCCGGGCTGACCCTGGATGCGGATCTGCGCGTGCAGGGCCGGCAGCTGCCGCTGCAATCGATGCGCAGCCTGCTGCCGCGCACCTCCGGGCATGCGCGCCTGCACTGGCAACTGTCTTCGCTGAGCTGGATTCCGGCGCTGTTCCCGGACGTGGACTGGCTGACGCTGGAAGGCGACGGGCTGGTGGATGCGGATCTGCGCATCGATCGCGGCCAGCTCGGTGCCGGCAGTCGCCTGCAGGTGCCGCACGTGCGTGCGCATGTCGGCGTGATGGGGCATGCGATCGATGGGCAGGCCAGTGCCGACCTGCGGGTGAGCGCCGATGCGAACGGGCAGCTGCTGCCGGCACTTGCCTTGCAGATGCAGCAGTTCTCCATTGCGCACAGTGATGCGCCCACGCGCCCGTTCGTGCAGGGCCGCGATCTGCGTCTGGATCTGCAGACGCGCGCCGATGCACGCAACCTGGCCACGCTGCGCGACGCCACGCGCGCGCATCTGGTGTTCGCCAATGCGCGCGTGCCGGATCTGCGTGCCTACAACCGCTATCTGCCGCGGCAGCAACTGCGTTTCGATGGCGGCAATGGTGTGCTCAGTGGCGATCTGCAGATCGAACCCGGCGGGCGTATCGGCAAGGGTGGCTTGCGCATCGGTGCGCGTGCGGCGCGGCTGCAGTTTGCCGGCCTGGCACTGCGTGGCGATGTGGATGCGGATCTGCGCTTGCAACGCGGCGATCTGCGTGCGGAAAACTTTCGCCTCGACGCCAGCACCATCCAGCTGCGCAATATCGGATTCACCGGGCCGGATGGTCAGCGGCGCGATGGCTGGTGGGCGCGCATCGTGCTGGAGGACACCCGCATGCAATGGCACCAGCCGGTTGGTGTGGATGGACGCGTGCGCATCCAGGTGCGCGATCTGGCGTTCCTGATGGCGCTGTACGCGCGCGACCGTTCGATTCCGAACTGGATGCTGCGGCTGGTGGATGCAGGCCAGGCGCAGGTGACCGGGCGCGTGCATTGGCAGGGCGACACCGTCATCGTCGATCGTTTGCAGGCGCGCAACCAACGCTTCCAGGTGGATGCGCGCCTGCGTTTGCAGGGCAGCCAACGCAGCGGCAGTCTGCTCGCGCGCTGGGGCATGTTGAGCGCGGCGGTTGGGTTGCGCGGCCAGACCCCGGAATGGCATCTGCTGCGTGCACCGGAGTGGTACCAGGCTCAGCCCGATCTGCTGCGCTGAGGTCGGCGCGCGACAATGCGGTGTGAAGGAAAAAGCGCCAGTTCTGTACTGCCTGGTGTTGTTTTGCAGTGCAGCGTGCAAGTGGCGTTCGGGGCGCGCACTATGATCCTGCATCCCGACGTGGGGGAGGGAGCAAAGCCCGCTGGCAGTTCGCTGCAAGCGGGCTTTTTTATTGCCTGAAGCTTGGCCAGTCAGGCCACTTGGCCTCCGCTCAGCGCGCGAAACGCCCAGATGTTGAAGGCTTGCCCAGGCCACTGCCGGGTCGCTTTGAGCATCAACCGCCTACCTGTTCTCGATCCGCGTGATGGGGGGCCAGCGGCCGCGCCTGCATACGTCGCCGGCTTCCGCTAGAATGAGATCAATTCTCATTTATCACCGGGCGCCTTGCCGCCTGGGTCCAGCCGTCCAGGAGGTCATCGTGTCGGTCACGCAAGGCGCGCTTCATCAGCAGGTGGAGCGCCTGTACACCGACCACCACGGCTGGCTGCAGGGCTGGCTGCGGCGCAAGCTGGGCGATGCGTTCGTGGCTGCCGACCTGGCGCAGGACACCTTCATCAGCGTGATCAGCGCGGGCGCCGCCGACGAGATCCGCGAGCCGCGCCCGTTCCTGGCCACCATCGCGCGCCGGCTGATGGCGCACCGGCAGCGGCGCAAGTTGCTGGAAACCAGCTACCTGGAACTGCTGGCTGCGCTGCCGGAGGAATTGGCGCCGTCGCCGGAGCTGCAACTGCTGGCGCTGGAAGCGGTGCAGCAGGTGGACCAGGCGCTGGATGGCCTGCCGCCCAAGGTGAAGGAAGCCTTTTTGCTGGCGCATCTGCAGGAGCTGAGCTACGCGCAGATCGCGCAGCGGCTGGGCGTGTCCAGCAGCTCGGTCAAGCAATACCTCACGCGTGCCAACCGGCATTGCCTGTTCGCCCTGTCGGCGTGAGCTGCACGGATGGCTGATGCCGCCTCACGTCGTGCGCGCACCGCTGCCGGCCAGCGCGCGCCGCTGGCCGGCGGGCAACCGATCAGCGCCGAGGTCGCCGACGAGGCCGCGCAGTGGCTGACGGTGCTGATGTCCGGCACCGCGAGCCAGGCGCAGCTGCAGCGCTGGCAACAGTGGCGCGATGCGCATCCGGACCACGCGCGGGCGTGGGCGCATATCGAGGCGGTGACCGGGCGGCTGAAGACGCTGACCCCGCAGGCGGCCTATCGCAGCCTGTCGCCGTATGCGGGCAGCAACGGCCAGGCATCAGCTGGCCGGCGCAAGGCGCTGAACCTGCTGCTGTGGGGCGGGGTGGCCGGGGCCACCGGCGTGCTGGCCTCGCGCACCGAACGCTGGCAGCGCGCCACCGCCGATTACGCCACCGCGACCGGCCAGCGCCGCGATGTGCAGTTGCAGGACGGCAGCCGCATCACCCTCAACACAGGCAGCGCCATCGATGTGCGGTTCGACGCGCAGCAGCGGCTGCTGCAGTTGCTGGCCGGCGAGATCATGGTGACCACCGCGCACGCGCTGGGCGCGGGCCACGATGCGCGGCCGCTGCTGGTGCGCACCGCGCAGGGCGATATCCATGCATTGGGCACGCGCTTTTGCGTGCGCCAGGACGAACACGACACCCGGCTGAGCGTGCTGGAAAGCGCGGTGGAGGTGCGGCCACGTGCGGCCGCGCAGGCCGTCGGGCGCGTGCATGCGGGGGAGCAGTGTCGGTTTACTGCCGAGGCGCTCGGCGCCATCGCGCCGGTCGATGCACAGGCCGCGGCCTGGGTGCGCGGGCAGCTGGTCGCCGACGAGTGGCGCCTGGATGCGTTTCTCGCCGAACTCGACCGTTATCGCGCCGGGCTGTTGCGCTGCGACCCGCAGGTGGGCGGCCTGCGCGTCTCCGGCGTGTTCCCGCTGGACGACACCGACCGCATCCTGGCAATGCTGCCCAGCGTGCTGCCGGTGCGGGTGAGCCGGCGCAGCCGTTACTGGGTGACGGTGCAGGCGGCCGGGCAGGGCTGAGGCGCCGCCAGCCGGCACCTCGCCGAAAAAAGTTTGCATCCGGGCTGCCCGATCGCCGCAGTTGTGGCACCTCCCCAATGACGGTGTCAGTGCGACACCAAACCTTTGTGGGAACAGCATGTCGATCACTGCCCGCCGCCGCGGCCAACTTTCCTCTTCGTCGTTGCAGCGCAACGCCCTGGTGCAGGCCGTGCAGCGGCCGCTGGGCACGGCCGTGGCGGTTGCGCTCTGCAGCCTGGGCGTGTGTGCGGGCATGCCCGATGCCATCGCCCAGACCGCGCCTGCCACGCAGGATGCACGCCAGGCCTACCGCATCCCCGCCGGCCCGTTGGCGCCGGCGCTGCGTGAACTGGCCGGTTCGGCCAACCTGTTGCTGAGCTTCACCGCCGCGCAGACCGACGGCAAGACCACCGCCGGGCTGGATGGCAGCTACACCGCACCGGCCGCCCTGGCTGCGCTGCTGGCTGGCAGCGGCTTGCAGGCCGTGCCGTTGCAGACCGGCGGCTACGTGTTGCGCGCCGCGCCGCAGCTGAGCGCGAACAATAGCGAGGTGGACGCGTGGCTGCTGCCCACCGTCAAGGTCACCGCGCAGGCCAACCGCAGTGCGGCCACCAGCGGCACCGGCAGCTATACCGCGCGCGCGGTCAGCATCGGCCGCGGTGAGCAGGCGCTCAAGGACATCCCGCAGTCGATCAGCGTGGTCACCCGTCAGTTGATGGACGAGCAGAACATCACCTCGGTCTACGACGCGCTGGCCAGCACCACCGGCATCACCATCGTGCAGAGCCCGCAGGGCGGCAAGTACATCTATTCGCGCGGGTTCGACATCACCACGGTGCAGTACGACGGCGTGCCGCTCAATCGCGGCATGTATGGCCGGGCGAGCAACTACAGCGCCAACATGGGCATCTACGATCGCGCCGAAGTGCTGCGCGGTGCGGCCGGCCTGCTGCAGGGCGCAAGCAATCCCGGTGGCGCGGTGAACCTGGTGCGCAAGCGCCCGCTGGATGTGCCGGGCGTCAGCGTGATGGTGCAGGGCGGCAGCTGGGATCGCTACGGCGCGCTGATCGATGGCGGCGCCAACCTCAGCGCCGATGGCGCATTGCGCGCGCGTGGAGTGATCGACTACCAGGAGCAGCGCTCGTTCGTTGATGGGGTCACGCGCCGCACGCCCACCTATTACGGCACGCTCGACTACACGTTCTCGCCGCAGACCCAGCTCAGCCTGGGCGTGAGCTACGAACAGGTGGAAGGCCGGCCGTTCTTCGGCGGTCTGCCCAGTTTCAGCGATGGCCGCGATATCGGCCTGCCACGCCAGACCAATCTGGGTGCGGCATGGAACCGGCAGTCCTCGTCCAATCGCGGGCTGTATCTGGACCTGGACCATCGCTTCAATGCCGACTGGGTGTTCAAGCTCAGTGCGGTGCAGGTACGCGAGCTGCACGATCTGAAATATGCCAGCTCCAGCCGCGCGATCAATCCGGCCAACGGCATCGGCGCGCTGCTGGCCGCGCGCACCATTTCCGATGCGGACGCCTTCGGCTTCGACGCCAATGTGATCGGGCAGTTCAATGCACTGGGGCGCAGGCACGAGTTGGTGATCGGCAGCAACTTCGCCGAGACCACCGTGGATACGGTCTACGGCAACAAGAACAACTTCCAGACCTTCAATGTGTTCAATCTGCAGCGCAATGTGCGGGCGATCAGCGATGCGGAAATCTTCGCCAATGCACGCGAGGCCCGGCATGGCACCTCGCGCGAATTCGGCTTGTACGGCGCACTGCGCTGGCAGCTGACGGATCCGTTGAGGGCCATCGTCGGCACCCGCGTGAGCTGGCACGACACCCTGTGGAACACCACCACCACCGGGCTGTCGCCGTCGCAATCGATCGAGCACACCCGCGAGACCGGGCAGGTCACGCCGTATGCCGGCCTGTTGTACGCCTTGAGCCCGACCTGGTCGGCCTACGCCAGTTATGCGGACATCTTCCAGCCGCAGAACGCGCAGACCGAAGCCGGCGAGATGCTCAAGCCGATGACCGGTGCCAACTACGAGCTTGGCATCAAGGGTGAGTGGCTGGACGGACGCATCAACAGCGCGTTTGCGCTGTTCCAGATCGAGCAGAAAAACCGCGCCCAGGCCGACCTGACCACCAGCCCCACCTGCCGCAACAACGATTTCTGCTACATCGACAGCGGCAAGGTGCGCAGCCGCGGGTTCGATGCCGAAGTCAGCGGCGAGGTGCTGCACGACTGGAACGTGTTTGCCGGTTACACCTTCAACCGCACCACCTATCTGCAGGATGTCAGCAGCCAGGGCCAGACCTTCAACAGCTACACGCCCAAGCACCTGCTGCGGGTATGGACCACCTACCGTCTGCCGGGCGTGCTGCAGGACGTCACCGTCGGTGGCGGTGTCAGCGCGCAGAGCGCGGCGTATCGGCAGATCGGCACTGCCACCGCGCCGATCCAGGGGCGTGCGGTCTGGAATGCATTGGCGCGGTACCAGGTCAACCGGCAATGGTCGGTGGCGGTCAATCTCAACAACGTGTTCGACAAGCACTACTACAACACCTTGTCGAGCTTCGTTAACGGGCGCTATTACGGCGAGCCGCGCAACGTGATGGTGACCCTGCGCGGCGCGCTGTGATGCGGGCACCAGCGCTGCGGTGGCGCATGGCGCGTGCCGGATGAAAGAAGGCTTTCGCCAAAGCATGGCCTGGCTGCACACCTGGTGCGGCCTGAGCTGTGGCTGGTTGCTGTGCGCGATCTTCCTGACCGGCACGCTCAGCGTATTCCGCGATCCGATCACCAGCTGGATGCAGGGCACACCGGCCTTGCCGAGTGCGAGCACGCAGACGGTCCTGTCGGAAGCAGCGCTGGTGCCGCGTGCACTGGCGCAGCTGCATCAGCTTGCGCCACAGGCGCGCCTGTGGCGGATTACCTTGCCCGCGCAGCCGGGTGAGGCGCTCACGCTGTTCTGGCGGACACCAGAGGGCCAGGATCAGGCAGCGCTGGACCCCGGGAGCGGCGAGTTGCTGCCGTCTCCGTGGGGCCGGCAGACCGAAGGCGGCCGGCATTTCATGAGCTTCCACTACACCTTGCACGGCGGCATTCCCGGCTATTGGCTGGTGGGCTGGGTGTCGCTGTGCGGGCTGATCGCGCTGGTATCCGGGGTGATCGTGCACAAGCGGATCTTTCTGGATTTCTTCACCTTCCGCCCGGGCAAGGGACAGCGCTCGTGGCTGGACGCGCACAACGCCACGGCGGTGCTGACGCTGCCCTTCCTGCTGATGATCGTCTACACCGGCCTGGCGTATTTCTACACCAGCTACATGCCCGCGCCATTGCACGCACTGTATGGCAGCGACGAGGACGCCTACACGCGTTACGCCGATGACCTGTCGCCGGCAGTGCCTGCGACCAGCGCAGACGAAGCAGCAGTCAACAACGTGCCCGCCTATCTGCCGGAGCTGGTGCAGCGTGCAGACTCGCTTAACTCTGCGCCCGCGCAAACGCTGGTGATCGAGCGGCCCGATCAACCCGGCAGCAAGCTGCGCGTGATCGCGCGCGTGGCCGCGACCGGCAGCTCGCGGCGCCTGCTCAACCCAGCCAATAGCGTGGTATTCGACGCGAACAGTGGCGCGCTGCTGGAGCGGCACGCGGATGCCGCACGCACGGACCTGCACGCGCAGGATGTGGAAGAAGTCATCAAGACCCTGCACGTGGCCGGGTTCGGCGGCTGGACCAGCAAATGGCTGTATTTCATCTGCGGCCTGGCCGGCACCTTGATGATGGCCACCGGCACCTTGCTGTTTTCGATCAAGCGGCGTCGGCGTAGCGAGCAGGAGTTCGGCGCGGCCACCGCCGGCATCTATCGGGTGGTGGAAGCGCTCAATGTCGCCGCGCTTGCGGGAACCGCCTTGGCGAGCATTGCGTCTTTTTATGCCAACCGCCTGGTGCCGATCGCGCAGGCCGGGCGCAGCCAGATCGAGATCCACGCATTCCTGTGGGTATGGGCAGCAACGCTGTTGCATGCGCTGCTGCGCCCGCCCGCGCGTGCATGGGTGGAGCAACTGGCGATGACGGCGCTGCTATGTGTCGGCTTGCCGCTGCTCAATGCGGTCACCACCGGGCAGCATCTGGGCGTGTACCTGGTTGCCGGCGACCTGCAGCGCGCCGGGGTCGAGCTGGTCTCGCTCGTCTTCGGCGTTGCATTTGCTTACGCAGCGTATCGGGCGCACCGCAGCGCCGTGCGACCGGTACCGACACGCGCCAGGCGTGGTGCCGCTGCCGCGATGGATGTGTTGTGAAGCCTGCTTCGAGCACCGCGTCGGTGACGCGCTACCGCTGGTCGGTTGCCGGTCGCGTGCTTGCTGCCAGCGTCGGCGGCTATGCGCTGACCTCCACCGGCTGCAGCGTGCTGGCGCAGCTGCTGTCGCGGTTCGCCGGCGTGTCGCCTGCGGTCTCGGTGCTGAGCATGACCTTGCTGAGTTTCGCCATCTACACCGTCGTCGTGCTGTGGATGTTTCGTGCGCGCAGTGCATTGCGCATGTGGGGCTGGCTGGGCGTGGGTATCGCTGCGCTGGGCGGTGCGAGCTGGTTGCTGGGACATCCGCCATGGATGGGCTGATCACCGCGCTGCTGGACACCGCGCTCTGCCATGCCGCGATGATGGCCCTGGCCGTGGCGATGCATCGCCACTACGAGCAGCTCACCGGCCGCCGCACTGCGCCGATCATGCAGCGATGGTTGCTGCGTGCGATGGCTGTCTTTCTGTTGATCGCCGCGCTGATGCTGTGCGTGCTCGCTTGGGGCGGAACGGTGGGCACCTTGTTGTGGCTGGGGTTTGTCAGCGTGGCCGCGCTGTGGGTGGCGCTGGGCCTGGCGTACGCGCCGCGCTGGAGTGCGTGGCTGGCAGTGCTGCTGGGCTGCGTCGCATGCGGCGTGATGGGTTGGCACGTGCTGTAGTTTGCTGTTGTTTGAAAGCCACACACACCGACCATCTCGACTGGTACTTGCCCGCCCACCGTCGCGGGACCTTACGCGGCATGGATGCCGCGTAAGAGCCTACATGGACGTACTTGCGGCGTGTCCTGCGATGGTGGGCGGGCAAGGGCTCTGCAGCCAGTCTGCAGAGCCGCCGCTCTACAACTGATCCATCTGCACTTTCCAAGCCCCAGTACACAAGGCACAAGGCAGTCGAGACCGAGAACGGTGGGCTTGTTCAGCCGCGATCGGATGCTTGAATCAAAAAGCTCGGTGAGTCGAGTGCGCGGCGTCCTCACCGCTCGCGGGACACGCCGTGAACCCATCCCTGGGGGCTCGGTGGCGGCATCCATGCCGCCACACGGTCCCGCAACCGGCGAGGCCACCGCACCAGACAGTTGGTCGGCTGCTTTCCTGAAAGCGTGTGACTCGGACTGCGTCGCAGACGTGACATTTTCAGGTTGCGTGTTGGAGGCCTGCCTGCCGCTCGGCTTGCGATGGAGAAATGATGAAAGTTGGGCGAATGCCGAGTGATCCAACCAGCGCACTTCGTGAACCGCATGCACCGCTTGCAACCATGCAGACCGACCATCTCGCCAGGTCCTTGCCCGCCTACCGTCGCGGGACCTTACGCGGCATGGATGCCGCGTAAGAGCCTACAAGGACGTACTTGCGGCGTGTCCTGCGATGGTGGGCGGGCAAGGGCCCTGCAAGGAAGCCTCAGATCACATGCTTCGCCTCTGCTTGCCCGCCTCATCCGGCCTGAGCGCAAACAGCCGGCTTTCGAACTCTGACGCTGTTCAACACGCGATACCTTCACCACTTCCGGGACACGTCGTAAATCATCCGTGGAGTTCCATGGCTGCATCCATACGGCCAAGGAGCCCGCAACCAGTGAGGACATCACGCCCGCCGACATGACCGCATGCTGATGGGACTACACGCAGCGCGGTGGTAACCCCTGTAGTTGCATTGCTGCCTCTAGACACCGCTGGATCAACCGTAGACACGTGCCGCCATCGCGCAGGGATGCCAGAATCGGCGCATGTCGCTGCCTATCTCATCCGTGTCTCCTGCGCTCACCGCCCTGATCGAGCGGGCTGTGGCGCGTGTCCGTCATGCCGTGCCGGCCGACCAGCCCTGGCCGGGCGATGACTTCGCTCGGCAGCTCGAACAGGTTGCGCTCGCCAGCGAGTTTGCGCTCGATACCTTGGCGCGTCAGCCGGCATTGCTGCAGCACCTGGCGCAGCCGGATCCACCGCCGTTGCCACTACCGGTGCTCGACCCCGCACAGCCCCAGGCCTGGCCGGCGCAGTTGCGGCGCTACCGCAGTGCCGAATCCACGCGCCTGGTCTGGCGCGATGTGCTCGATCTGGACAGTGTCGATGCCACCCTGGCCGGTGCCACCCGCCTGGCCGAAACCTGCCTGCAATGTGGGCTGCAGGCGTTGGAGCAGCAATTCCGCGACCGCCATGGCCAGGTGATTGCCGAAGACGGCAGCGTGCAGCGGCTGGTGGTGTTCGGGCTGGGCAAGCTCGGTGGTGGCGAGCTGAATTTTTCCTCGGATGTGGATCTGGTCTATGCGTATCCGCAGGGCGGCCAGTCCGATGGTGCCCGCCCGTTGGCAGCGGAGGAATATTTTGCGCGGCTTGGCCAGCAGTTGGCCAAGCTGCTCGACGAGACCACGGCCGATGGATTCAGCCATCGCGTGGATCTGCGTCTGCGCCCGTTCGGCACGGCCGGGCGGGTGGCCCTGTCGTTCACCGGCATGGACCAGTACTTCCAGCGCGAAGGACGCGACTGGGAGCGCTATGCCTGGCTCAAGGCGCGCGCGGTGGCCGGCGATATCGATGCCGGCGAAGCCTGGCTGGAGACGCTGCGGCCCTTCGTCTACCGGCGTTATCTGGACTTCACCGCACTGGACGGCCTGCGCGAGATGAAGGCGGCGATCACTGCCGAAGTCGCCCGCCACGATCGTCTGGACGACATCAAGCGCGGGCCGGGCGGCATCCGCGAGATCGAGTTCCTGGCGCAATCGCTGCAGCTGATTCGCGGTGGGCGCGAGCCGAGCCTGCGCGAGCGTCGCCTGTTGCCTGCCTTGCAGGCGCTGGTGGAGGCCGGCCAGATCGATGCGGACAACGGGCATGCATTGACCGAGGCGTATCGCTTCTTGCGCCGGCTCGAAAATCGTCTGCAGATGTTGCGCGATGCACAGACCCATGCCTTGCCGCAGGCGCCGCTGGATCGCGAACGCATCGCGCTGGGCCTGGGTTATGCGGATTGGCCGACATTGCTGCAGGCACTCGCCCCGCAACGCGCGCGCGTTGCCGCCGAATTTGCCGAGCTGCTGGCACCGCGCGTGCGCGCCACCGCCCCCGATGCGCTTGCCGACTACTGGCGCGCCTTGCCGGAAGGCGATGCCGCGCCGCTGGCTGGCATTGGATTGCACGATCCAGCCGGCGCGCATCAGGTGCTGGCCGATTTTGCGCAGTCCTCCGGCGTGCGTGCGCTCTCCGATACCGCAAGCGCGCGGCTGGACCGCGTCATGCCGGCGCTGCTGCATGCGGCCACCCGCGCCAGCCAGCCGGATGCCGCCGTGCGCCGCGTGCTCGGCCTGCTGCAATCCACCTTGCGCCGCACCAGCTACCTGGCGCTGCTGGACGAACAACCCAGCGCACTCGCACGCCTGGTCGATGTGCTCTCGCGCAGCGCCTTGCTGGCCGAGCGCCTGGCTGCGCATCCGCTGTTGCTGGACGAACTGCTCGACACCCGCATCAGCGGTCCGTTGCCCGACCGCGATGCGTTGCACGCTGCGTGCCTGGACACCTTGCAGATCGAGGACACCGAAGCGGCGCTGCGCGAACTCAACGAGCGCCGGCTCGCCTTGAGCTTCCGCATTGCGCTGGCCACGCTCGATGGCCGCCAGCAGGCGGTGGACAGCACCCAGCAACTGGCCTGGTTGGCCGAAGCGGTGGTGCAGACGGTGCTGCAGCTGGCGCGCCGCGAACTGATCGCCGCGCACGGGCAGGTGCCGGGCGGGGCGTTCGCCATCATCGGCTACGGCAGCCTGGGCGGCCTGGAGCTGGGCTTCGGCTCGGACCTGGATCTGGTGTTTCTCTACGACCATCCACGCGAGGTGGAAGCCTCCGATGGCAAGCGAGCGCTGGAAGCAGGGCGCTGGTTTGCGCGGCTGGCGCAGAAGGTGATGACACTGCTGGCCGCCGAAACCGGCGCCGGCCGTCTCTACGAGATCGATGTGCGGCTGCGCCCGGATGGCGGCAAGGGCGCGTTGGTGTCATCGCTGGCCAGTTACCGCGACTACCAGCGCGAGCGCGCCTGGACCTGGGAGCATCAGGCGCTGGTGCGTGCACGTGCGGTGGCCGGCGATGCGGCGCTGTGCGCGGCCTTCGCGCAGGTGCGTGCCGACACGCTGACACGTGTGCGCGACACCGCCGTGCTGCACGAGGACGTGCGCAAGATGCGCGCGCGCATGCGCAGCGAACTGGATCGCAGCGATGCGGGGCGGCTGGATCTCAAGCAGGGCGCCGGCGGCCTGGTCGATCTGGAATTCGTCCTGCAGGCCGGCGTGCTCGGCCAGGCCGCACAGCATCCTGAGTTGCTGCTGGCCTGCGCCACGCCCGCCTTGATCGATGCCTTGGTGCAGGTGCAATGGCTGCCGGCCGAGCGTGCCGCACCGCTGCACCAGGCGCATGCCGCCTTGGTGGAAGCGGGCCTGAGTTGCACCCTGGATCGCCGGCCGCGGCTGATCCCGCCAACGCCTGCCATCGAGCAGGCACGGCACAGCATCTTCACTACCGCGCACGCGCAAGGGCTGGAGTTTCCGCTCGGCAAGGACGTGGCAACGCTACCGCCTTGAGTGGCCGGTAGCTGGCGTTGCAAGGTGAGATGCGTGCAGCGCGCAGGCCGGGTAGGCAGAAACGCGGGTGCGTTGGAGTGGCGTCCCTGCACCGCGCCTGCTGTTGGCCTGATTGCCGGTGCGCAGGCGAGCCGGTCAGCCCTGCGGGCGCGGCGCACTGCGCCACAGCAGTGCGCGGAACGGGCCGAGCAGGAACACACCCATGCCCAGCTTCACCGCCAGGTCGCCGGCCGCCCAGCTGATCCATGGCAGTCCAGCGCCAGCAAAGGCGATGCTCCAGAAGATCGTCGTATCCAGCGTGGCGCTGCAGGTGGTGGCCACGATCGGCGCACGCCACCAATTGCCACTGCGCAGCCGGTCGAACACGCTGATATCCAGCAGCTGCGCAGCGATGAAGGCGGTGCACGAGGCCGCCGCGATGCGCGGGGTGGCCAGCCAGAGCGACAACACCACCGCCAGCGCAAACCCGCACCAGGCGACCTTGCGCGCCGCGCGCGGGCCGAAGCGGCGATTGATCAGGTTGCTCACCAGAAACGCCAACGGATACGAGAACGCGCCCCAGGTCAGCCAATCGTTGATCGGGTACTGCACCAGGATGTTGGACAACAGCACCACCGTGCCCATGGCCAGGACCGCCCACGCCAATGCGCGCGCGGTGAGTGGGGTGAACGGCGTCGGCGCGGTGCTGGACATGAGGGTGCGGTAGTGACAGAACAGCGCGGATTATCCGCGTGTTGGCGTATGTGGGCCAGTGCACCAACGCGTATGCACGACACGGCCGCGAGCTGCTGGTTCAACCAGTGTGCCGGTCAACGCATGGCCGCCAGCATTGGTGAGTGACGCGGTGCGGATCGCTCGTGCTCGCGTAATCGCGCGATGCGTGAGCGCCGCGCTGCCGTTCGAGCGCATGCCGGCGGGTCATCAGGCAATCTGCGTGTACAGCGTTGCCGATTACGGCGCGATCAGCACGCTGGCAATTACCTGCGTGCGTGCCACGCATCGGTGCGCCAAGGCTCTGCATCGGCACGTGGCAGTACGCGTCGGTGATCAACAAACCATTGCGCAGGCAGTTAGGCAGACAGTGGAAGATGCCTCTGCGCGCACCGCAGGTACCGCACGCACCGCACGTAGCGCCGTATCCGCAAACGGTGCGTCAGTGACGCGCCATCCTGGCCGACAGCGTCTGCAAGCCGCTTCCCTGCATCACCAGGTGGTGCTGCTGTTCTGCGCGGCGGATTCCGCGGTTGGCACGAATGCCAGCGCCTGGCCTTGTGGCGACTGCACCGTCCAGCCGGCACCAGCCGGGCTCGGCTGGAAGGTCACCGTCTCGCCAACGCGAAAGCCCGCAGTCGGGTCGTCCTGGCGGGCCGGCCAGCGCAGCAGCGCGGTGTTCTCGGCGTTTGCCGGATCCTGCAACTGCACCTGGCAGCCGCCGTCAGTCTTTTTTTCCACCGACTTCACCCGCATCGGCGGCAATGGCCCGGCCGAGGCCTTGTGCGATGCGTCGCTCAAGGCTTCCGAGCCTGCGATCGCACTATGGCCCAGCGCCAACGACACGAAATACGGCGCGGAGATCACCAGGATCGCCGACATCGCCGAGGCATCGCCACGGGTGATCGTGGTCAGGCCCGCATGGGCCTGCATCGGCTGGCCAAACGAGATGGCCAGCAGCAGCCCGAGGCCGGCAGATCGAAGAGGGATGTTCATGGAGATGCTCCGTGCGTGGCAACGCTGTGTGGAATGGCTTGGTCCTGCTGCAGCATGTGTTGCTGCTGCAGGAAATCGAACACCGACTCGACCGTGATCACCGAATAGTTGCCGGAGATGCGCTCGCCGGCGGGATGGTCGGTCACTGCGGCATTGGCGACGAAGAAACGTGCGCCGATGCGCTTGCTCAGATCCAGATGCAGGCGCGTAGGTTGGTAGCCATTGCGTTTGAGCCAGGCTTGCGCGCTGCGTCGATCGCTCACCGGTGCAGCTGTCGCCTCTGCTGCGCTGGTCGCCGCCAACGCCGCCGCCAGCACTTCGAGCACCCACTGGTTGGAATTCTGATAATCGGTGGAGAACGGGTAGGCGATCATGCTGTAGCGCGCCTCGTGCAGCGCATGTGCCAGCGTGGCCGGATCCTGCAGCAACGTGCGCAGTTGCTGCTGCAGCACCGGTGCCGGCACGCCGACGCGCAGATCGGCAGCGAGGGCAGTTTCGCCGATGAAGTTGCTCAGGCCCTCGTGATACAGCGCGGAGTTGTCCGACTTGCAGTGATTGAGCAGGTGTTTCACCCGCCAGGTGCCATCGTCCTCGCGTAGCGCGAAGGCCAGATGGCTGTGTTTCAGCCCATAGCGGCTCAGATCCTGGCCGCCGCGTGCCAGCAGCACGACCTGCGCACCGTCCACTGCATCCAGCGCCTGTTGGGTGGACCTGGCCATGTCGAACATCGCCGCCAGCGTGGCGGGCGTTGGATAGTGCGGGGTGCACACCGGCGCGGCGATGGCGGGGAGTGCGCAGGTCAGGGAGACGAGCAACAGCGCCGTTGCAAACCAACCGCGCCGTTTATGTGCAAGTTGCATGGGGAGTGCAGCGTCCTTGTGTCTGCCCCGTGGCATCGGCGGCGGCACCATCATACGTGCAGGCGCGCACGCACCAGTGCGGCGATGCGCTGGGTTTCGCGCAATGGGTGAAGTTGCGGCGGCGTTGCGAAAACATCGCCGGCATCGCACAGACGGCCACGCGCCTGCAGTGCCCGCACATACGTCGCCACTCGTCCCTGCGCCTGTCCGGCAAACGCCGCTGCCACCGGGACCCGCGTGGCGCAGGCTTCGGAGAGCAGGTTGACCGAGTCGGCACTGGCCACGATCGCATCGGCCCAGCCCAGCAGGCCGGCGTACGGATTGGGCCCGTCGCGCTCGTCGCACCACAGCAGGCCTGGCAGCCCTGCATGCATCTTGCGCAGCATCCCGATCGCCTCGTGCGGCGTACGCCGTGAAGTGGTGACCAGCAGGCTGCCGCCGGCGGCGAGCACCTGCGCGCGCAGGTGCGTGCACAGTACCGCAAGCGCTTCGGTGGTCCAGGGCAGCTGCGCGGTGGGGCCGCCGATCAACAGCGCCACGCGCGGGCCGGGCAGCGCGCCGAGCGCGGCGAAGGCGGCGCGCCCGGCGGCCAGCCAGGCATCGTCCACCGGGTGCAGGCTGCCGAGCAGGGTAAGCACGTTGGCGCCACGCAGCGCATCGTGCTCGGGCACGACCAGCAGATCCCAGTGGCGCGGGTCCAGGCGCGGATCCAGCAGTTGCACCACCTGGCTGCCGTGCGTGCGCAGCAGCCGGGTGGCCAGCGCGGCCTGGCGCCCGCAGCCGATCGCCAGCGCCGGCGGCTGCTGCAATTGCCGGGCGAAGCCGGATCCAAACGCCGCCTGCGCGCCCGGCAACAGGCGCGGTGCGGCCCAACGCCATGGCGCGCGGGCCTGCAGATGCAGCGCCGTGACCGGCGTGGAGTGCAGCGCCTGCGCCAAGGCCTCGGCCTGGCGTGCATTGCCGGCGCGGCCGTCGCTGACCGCCCAGGTCAGCGCCATCGTTTCAGATCCGACATAGATTTGTTTCAGATTGAGCGTGTGTTGCAGCAATCGCGTCACTCTACACTGCGGGTCTTCACGCTGGCGCCGGTGCTGCACCCTACTGTCGCCCATTCCCTTGTTTCCCGGAGTCTCCATGTCCGACTTGCTCGACGCTGCCGCGCTGGATCAGCTGTTTCGCACCGCCCGCACGCAAAACGCCTTTCTCGACAAGCCGGTGAGCGAGGCGCAGCTGCGCGAGCTCTACGATCTGCTGAAGTGGGGCCCGACCGCCGCCAACGGGTCGCCGGCGCGTTTCGTGTTCGTGACCACGCCGGAGGGCAAGCAGAAGCTCAAGCCGGCACTGTCCGAGGCCAATGCCACCAAGACGCTGGCCGCGCCGGTCACGGTAATCATCGGCTCCGATGAGCAATTTCACGAAAAACTGCCGTACCTGTTCCCGCATGCCGATGCCAAGAGCTGGTTCGAAGGCTCGCGCGAGATGCGCGTGTCCGGCGCGTTCCGTAACAGCTCGCTGCAGGGCGCCTACCTGATCCTGGCCGCGCGTGCGCTGGGTCTGGATGCCGGCCCGATGTCCGGCTTCGACAATGACAAGGTGGACGCGGCGTTCTTTGCCGGCACGCCGATCAAGTCCAACTTCCTGGTCAATCTGGGCTATGGCGATCCGGCCGGGCTGTTCCCGCGGCTGCCGCGGCTGAGCTTCGACGAAGCCGCACGCATCGAGTAATAGCGGCGGGCACCGCAGCTGCGCGCACCGTCGGGCGTGCGCAGCCGGCGCTCCAGCAGGCAGGAGCCACGTACACTCCGGCTTCGGGGCGCGCCACCCGCACCACCTGACGACCGCGCCTTGTGCAATCCGCCCCAGGCGCCCGTTTCGATTTTCCTGCAGTCCTCGTCCGTCTGCGTCTGTTCCATCCGCGTTGATCCAATGCGGTCCCTCATCTCAAGGAGTTTCAATGAAGACCACCCACAAACTGTTGCTGCCGCTCGCCCTGACCCTGGCCATCGCCGCCTGCTCCAAGCCGGCCGACAACGCCGCCGCACCTGCTGCCGAAACCCCGGCCGCCACCGCACCGGCCGATGCCGCTGCCACCACCCCTGCCCCGGCTGCTGCGCCGGCCGCCTCGACCGCGCCGGCTGTGGAAGTGGCCTCCGGTACCTACACGCTGGATCCGAGCCATACCGACGTGATCGCGCAGTGGAGCCACTTCGGCTTCTCCAACCCGAGCGCGCATTTCGGCAATGTCGACGGCACCCTGGTGTACGACGCGGCCGACGTGACCAAGTCCACCGTGCAGGTCACCCTGCCGCTGTCGGGCCTGAACAGCTTCACCGCCAAGTTCGACGAGCACCTGAAGAGCGGTGACTTCTTCGACGCGGCCAAGTTCCCGACCGCCACCTTCAAGAGCACCAAGGTCGAAGCGGCCGGCCCCAACAAGCTGACCGTCACCGGCGACCTGACCATCAAGGATCAGACCAAGCCGGTCGTGCTGGACGTCACCCTCAACGGTGCCGGCGAGCACCCGATGAAGAAGGTGCCGGCAGCCGGTTTCGACGCCACCACCACCATCAAGCGCACCGACTTCGGCGTGGGCCAGTACGCCCCGAACGTCAGCGACGAAGTGAAGATCCGCATCACCACCGAAGCCCTGCAGGCCAAGGCCGGTGACGCTGCTGCTGCCAAGTAAGTCGCAGCGCAGTCGATGCATCGGTGCGAGCGATCGCACCGATGTGCGGAACGCAAAAGCCCGCCAATCGGCGGGCTTTTGCTTGAGCGCTTGACCGCAGCCACGGCGCGCGTGGCGCAGGCCCAAACAAGCGCACCTGCACCCACCCCCCCCCGGCTTTTGTAGGAGCGGCCCAGGCCGCGACAGCTCCACCCTCCGCCCCGCCACGATGCGCACGCCAACGCCTCACTCCGCAGCAGGGTTCGTCTTCCAGTAGCCCTTCGCGCGCACCGAGTCCTTGTCCACGCCCATGTGCTCTTCGAGAAACTTGCGCATCGCACGCGCGCGCATGGATTCGGTACCGATCCAGTAGAACGTGTCGCCGTCGTGCGGCTCGTAATCGCGCAGGCTGTCTTCCAGCAGCGTGCTGCTGGCGGCATCGAAGCCGTTGCGTTCCAGCCAGTACACGTCCACCTCGGCGGCGCTGAGCAGTTCCTGGCGCTCGGCCGCATCGGCGATTTCGATAAAGACCTCTGCATGCATGTCGGCGGGCATCGCTTCCAGCCAGCGGCCGATCGCGGGCAGCGCGGTTTCATCGCCGATCAGTACGTAGTGGTCGTAGTCGTCGGCAACCAGGAACGAGCCGCGCGGGCCGCCGATCTTCAGCGTATCGCCGGGCTGTGCCTGCGCCGCCCAGCTGGAGGCCACGCCGTCGCCGTGCAGCACGAAGTCGATGCTCAGCTCGCCGCTTTGCGGATCGAATGCACGCGGGGTGTAATCGCGGCCGGGCGAGGGCAGCGCGCCTTCGGCATAGCGCGGGCCATCCGGCGTCATCGTCGGCAGCACGAAGGCGCCATCGGAATTAGGGAAGAACAGCTTGACGTGATCGTCCGGTGCCTCGCTCTGAAAGCCGGCAAGCTCGCTGCCGCCAAACACGATGCGACGCATCTGCGGCGTCAGCGATTCGCAGCGCACCACCTGCACGGAGCGCAGGCGCGGATCGCGGCGGAGTTGGGTGTGGGTGTGGATGGCCATGTAGTGCGATTCCTGGATGTGGCGCGCAGATGCGCGGCGGGGGAGTGACTGCAAACGGTGATGCGACGATCTGGCCAGCGAGCTGGCAAAGAACAGCGGTTGTTGCTCACCCTTCTCCCATCGGAAGAAGGTGCCCCGCAGCGGCGGATGCCGGTACGGGCGAAGCCGCGTGCATCTCCCAAACAAGCAAGATCGATGCCGTGCAGCGACACGCTGATCAAATCGCGGAACAGCGCAGGAACAGCAATGCATGCATGCCACTGACGCCGCGTAACGCAAACACCGCGATGACGCGTCACTGCCGCAAGTCGCATTCAAACCGGTATCGGTTGGCTTCGGACCACGGCGATAGACGCACTCAGCCGTCGTCGCGCTCCATGCCGTCAGCGGCGGCGTTGAGTAGCGTGGCAATGCGTGTGGTTTCTGCATTCGTCCATTGCCCGTGCCGCGCAAACAGGCCGTGCTTGATGCGGTGGATGGCCTCGCGAATCGGCGCCGGGGTCTGTGCCTTGATCAGCTCGCGTGCGCGGCGGTGGGTGCGGGCCAGCGCCGCATCCAGTGCATCTCGGTGCTGCGCCGCATACGTACGGCCGGAGGGGGTGACCTGGTAGCGCTTACGTCCTTCGTCCAGCGCGGTCTGCACCCAGCCATCGGCTTCGAGCTGCGCCAGCGCCGGATAGATGGCGCCCGCGCTGGGCGTGTACAGGCCTTTGAACAGTGCAGTGATCTGCCGCATCAGCTCATAACCATGGCGTGGCTGTTGCTCGATCAGCGCCAGCAGCAGCAAGCGCAGGTCGCCATGTTCCAGCGGCCGTGCGCGCCCGGCGCCGCCGCGACGCGTCGCACTGGGCGCTGCAGATGGATCGAGCTCGCTCGGCAGGTCGTCGTGGCGGGAGCGCATTGTTATTCGATATATCGAAGAATGGCGAAAAGATATATCGAAGTGTGGCGGCCCGCAAGGGCCTGCCTGTCGCCCGGCTGACCGGCCTGGCCATCCCTGCCGCCCATGCTGCAACGCGGCTAGACACGGCTGGCCTCCATAATTACGATGTAATTACTTCGACATTACGGGCTTGGCCCGGTGAGGCAGACGCATGAGTCGACAGTGGGACACCCAGGCCGAAAGCCGGCGCCAGCGCCTGCAGCGCGCCGCAGCCCTGGCGCCGCAGGGGCGCGTGGTGGCCGCCGACGACGTGGTGGCGCTGCTGGAGGCGGTGATCGAACCCGGCGACCGCGTCTGCCTGGAAGGCAACAACCAGAAGCAGGCCGACTTCCTGGCGCGCTGCCTCACCGAGGTGGACCCGGTGCGCGTGCACGACCTGCACATGGTGCAATCGGTGTTGTCGCTGCCCGCGCATCTGGACGTGTTCGAGCGCGGCATCGCCAAGCGGCTGGATTTCTCGTTCTCCGGCCCGCAGGCCGCGCGCCTGGCCGGGCTGGTCGGCGAGGGCCGCATCGAGATCGGCGCCATCCACACCTACCTGGAATTGTTCGGCCGTTACTTCATCGACCTGACACCGCGCATCGCGCTGGTCACCGCGCAGGCCGCCGACCGCCACGGCAATCTCTACACCGGCCCGAATACCGAAGACACCCCGGTGATCGTCGAGGCCACCGCGTTCAAGGGCGGCATCGTGATTGCGCAGGTCAACGAGATCGTGGACACGCTGCCGCGCGTGGACATCCCGGCCGACTGGGTGGACTTCGTCACCCAGGCGCCCAGGCCCAACTACATCGAACCGCTGTTCACCCGCGACCCGGCGCAGATCTCCGAGATCCAGGTGCTGATGGCGATGATGGCGATCAAGGGCATCTACGCCGAATACGGCGTGGACCGGCTCAACCACGGCATCGGCTTCGACACCGCCGCGATCGAATTGCTGCTGCCCACCTATGCCGAATCGCTGGGGCTGAAGGGCAAGATCTGCCGGCACTGGGCGCTCAATCCGCATCCGGCGCTGATCCCGGCGATCGAATCGGGCTTCGTGCACTCGGTGCATTCGTTCGGTTCGGAACTGGGCATGGAGGCCTATATCGCCGCACGTCCGGACATCTTCTTTACCGGTGCCGACGGCAGCATGCGCTCCAATCGGGCGTTGTCGCAGACCGCCGGCTTGTATGCCTGCGACATGTTCATCGGCTCCACCCTGCAGATCGATCTGCAGGGCAACAGCTCCACCGCCACGCGCGACCGCATCGCCGGTTTCGGCGGCGCGCCCAACATGGGCTCGGATGCGCGCGGCCGCCGGCACGCCAGCGACGCCTGGCTCAAGGCCGGGCGCGAGGCGGCGCGTCCCGGCGAGATGCCGCGCGGACGCAAGCTGGTGGTGCAGATGGTGGAAACCTTCCGCGAACACATGGCACCGGCCTTCGTCGACAGGCTCGATGCCTGGGAACTGGCCGAGCGCGCCAACATGCCGCTGCCGCCGGTGATGATCTACGGCGACGACGTCAGCCACGTGCTGACCGAGGAAGGCATTGCCAACCTGTTGCTATGCCGCAGCGCCGAAGAGCGCGAGCAGGCCATCCGTGGCGTGTCCGGTTACACCGCCGTCGGCCTGGGCCGCGACAAGCGCGCGGTGGAGAACCTGCGCGATCGCGGCGTTATCAAGCGGCCGGAAGACTTAGGGATTCGTCCACGCGATGCCACGCGCGACCTGCTCGCCGCGCGCACGGTCAAGGACCTGGTGCGCTGGTCCGGTGGGTTGTACGACCCGCCGAAACGTTTTCGCAACTGGTAGGGGCACAGCATGGAAACCCTGCGGTATCGCTTCGATGGCCAGCATGGCGCACGCGCCGGGCTGGACCATGCGCTGGTCGGCGTGGTCGCCTCCGGCAACCTGGAAGTGCTGGTCGAGCGCGTGCCGCTGGACGGCGCGATGGAGATCGAGATCCTCACCGCTGCGCGCGGGTTCGGCACGATCTGGCAGGCGGTGCTGGACGATTTCGCCGCGCGCCATCCGCTGCGCGATGTGCGCATCAGCATCAACGATGTCGGCGCCACCCCAGCGGTGGTGAGCCTGCGCCTGGAGCAGGCGCTAGACGTCCTGCAGGGAGCCGCCGCATGAGCCACCCCTCTCACCCCGTAGGAGCGCACCCGGGCGCGACGGGCTTTCCCGGTAACGCCGCAGTCGCGCCCGGGTGCGCTCCTACGCGCGTCGTTAGGAGCACCACTGTCGATAGTGCCGAGCGCAGCAATCCCGTAGGAGCGCACCAGGGCACGACGGGCTTTCCCGGTAACGCTGCAGTCGCGCCCAGGTGCGCTCCTACGCGCGTCGTCGGGAGCACCACGGTCGATAGTGCCGAGCGCAGCAATCCCGTAGGAGCGCACCAGGGCGCGACGGGCTTTCCCGGTAACGCCGCAGTCGCGCCCGGGTGCGCTCCTACGCGCGTCGTGGGGAGCACCACTGTCGTTAGTGCCGACCGCAGCAATCCCGTAGGAGCGCACCAGGGCGCGACGGGCTTTCCCGGTAACGCTGCAGTCGCGCCCGGGTGCGCTCCTACGCCTGTCGTTGGGAGATACGTATGAGCACCACCATTCCCATGGCCGAGCGCAGCTATTACGAGGCCGATGCGCGCGAGCGCATCGATGGCGTGCTGGATGCTGGCAGCTTCCGCGAATTCGTCGGTCCGCGCCGTCGCCTGATCAGCCCGCATCTGGCCCAGCTGGACACGCCCGGCGCCTTCGATGACGGCATCGTCGTCGGTGAAGGCACACTGCGTGGGCGCAACGTGCTGATCGCCGCGCAGCAAGGCGCCTTCATGGGCGGCGGCGTCGGCGAGGTGCACGGTGCCAAGCTCACCGGCCTGCTCGAACGCGCCGCCGCCACGCAACCGGCGGCGGTGCTGTTGCTGCTCGACACCGGCGGCGTGCGCCTGCACGAAGCCAACGCCGGCCTGATCGCCATCTCCGAAATCATGCGTGCCACCTTGAACACGCGCGCCGCCGGCGTGCCGGTGCTGGCCTTGATCGGCAGCGGTAACGGCGCCTTCGGCGGCATGGGCATCGTGGCGCGCTGCTGCAGCGCGGTGATCATGTCCGAAGAAGGCCGCCTGTCGCTGTCCGGCCCGGACGTGATCGAAACCGTGCGCGGTGTGGAGGAGTTCGACGCGCGTGATCGCGCCCTGGTGTGGCGCATCACCGGCGGCAAGCACCGCTATCTGCTGGGCGAGGCGCAGACGCTGGTGGCCGACCGCATCGCCGCATTCGCCGAGGCCGCCGTGCAGGCGCTGGACACGCTGACTGAGCCGGAAGGCGAGGCCGCATTGCAGGCGCTGGAACTTGCACAGCAGCAGTTGGCCACGCGCATCGCCGCCTATGGCGATTGCCGCGACGGCCTGGAGATCTGGCAGCGGCAGGGCATTGTCGATGCGCAGCGCCTGCCGCTGCTGGATACCGACGCCTTCCTCGCCGCCACCGCCGACCGGAGCACGCCATGGAACTGAGCCAACTGCTGGACCAGCTGTTTCCGCTCGGCCACGCGATCGCCTGCAACGACGATGTGCTCACCGGCAGTGCCACCACGGCCGCAGGCGAGGTCACCGTGATCGGCACCGCCAACAAGCTGGAAGTCGGCGTGGACCACGCGCTGGCACTGGCGGCGACCGTGTTGGCGAGCACGCGCGCGCATCCGCAGCGGCCGATCGTGATGCTGGCCGATACCGCCGGGCAACGGCTGGCGCGCCGCGACGAACTGCTGGGCATCAACGGCTATTTCGCGCATCTGGCACGCACGCTGGATCTGGCGCGCAAGCGCGGCGCGCGGCTGGTCACGCTGGTGTATGGCGAATCGGTCAGCGGCGGCTTTCTGTCGTTCGGTCTGATGGCCGATCACATCCACGCATTGCCGGATGCGCAGATCCGCGTGATGGATCTGCGCGCGATGGCGCGCGTGACCAAGCAGAGCGTGGACACCTTGCAGGCGCTGAGCAAGAGCTCGCCGGTGTTTGCGCCTGGCGTGGAGAACTACGTGCGCATGGGCGCGGTGGAGTCGCTCTGGGATGGCGATCTGGCGCAGGCGCTGGGCGATGCCCTGGCCGCGCCCAGCGATGGCGATCAACGCCGGGCACGTGGCGCGCAGCGTGGCGGGCGCACCCTGGCGCGCGATGTCGCTGCCGCAGTGGCCGCGGGCGAGGGCTGAGCATGCCCGGCCGCCACGCACTGGTGTGGCTGCATCCCGGCGCGCGCTGGCAAGCGCTGACGCCGGGTGCGCAGCCACGGCTGCAGCAGTGGTTTGCCGCGGGTCTGCCGGCAGTGGTGGCGCGTGGCGATGGCAGCGAGGCGCCCGGCAGCCTGCGGCTGGGCGTGCCGTTGCCGCCAGACGAAGGCAAGCAACGCCTGGCCTTGAGCGCCGGCCTGGACGAGGTTGCGCGCAGCACCGCGCCATTGGCGCTGGACGCGGTGATCGCAGCCGCACCCGCCGCGATGCAGCCTGCACTGCAGGCCTTGCTGACCCAGTGCGATGCCAACGCCCTGCAGCCGCGCGTCTTCGGCAGCTTCGCATGGCAGGCCCTGACCGGGCTTGCGTATGTGCACGCGCAATCGGATCTGGATCTGCTGTGGTCCATCGCCACACCCGAACAGGCGCAGGCCGTGGTGACAGTGCTGCAGCGCTGGGAACAGCGCCACGGGCTGCGCGCAGACGGCGAACTGCTGCTGCCCGACGACACCGCGGTGAACTGGCGCGAATACGCCGGCAGCGCGCAACAGGTCTTGGTGAAGTCCACCGACGGCTGTCGCTTGCTGCCGCGCAGCGCGCTGTTTGCGGTGTGGAGCGCGGCATGAGCACGCTGGTCGAACGCACTGCCGATGCCAGGCGCTCCGTGACGCCTTGCAACGCGGTGGAGCGCCGGCGGCCAGTGACAGGAGCCAAACAAACGGGCATTGCACCATCCCTAGTTGATGCGGTCAGCCAATCGACGCACCTGATTCGTGCCGATCGCGAATCGACGCTCGCACCGACACTGGCACCAACACCGGCAGCAACGCACGACGTACCGCCGCAGCCGCTACTGCGCCTCGCGCTCGAAGGCGCTGGTTCGGATCGCGTGCATGCGCCATCGCGCGTTGCATGCACGCATGGCGAGCTGCAAGACAGTGCAGCCCGACAACACGCATTGCATCCTGAAGCCGGCACTGCCAGCGCACTGGCGCATCGGCTGGGTCGGCTGGCGGTCGCCGCCCTGCATGCGGAACTCGGCTGCGCGCCCAAGCCCGGCCTGGTCACGCCGTTCGACAGCGGCAGCCATGCCGATATGGATGCGTCGACGTTCCTGCGCAGCCTGTTCGCCCTGCGCGGCTATTTCGTCGCGATTGCACAGGCCGGTATCGACAACGCGCCGTTCGGGCAATTGCGCCAGCTCGGCATCGCGGCCGAAGCGGCGATGCTGCGCGCCACCGGCGGCATCAACACTCATCGCGGTGCAATCTTCAGCCTAGGCCTGCTCACTGCGCAGGCGGCGCGCTTGCGTGGCGTGCATGGGCATGCCCCTAGCGGCGAAGCAGTCTGCGGCGCGGTGCAGGTCTGGCGCGGTGCATTGCGGGCCGCGCCGCTGGATCCATGCAGCAATGGCCAGCGCGTGCGCGCGGCGTTTCAGATCAGTGGCGTGCGCGAGCAGGCCGCGGCCGGGTATCCATTGCTGCGCGAGATCGCACTGCCGTCTCTGCGTAGCGCACTGCGCAGCGGCGCGACGCGCGAGGCCGCGCTGGCGCAGACCTTGATGCACCTGGTTGCCGAGGTCGACGATCTCAACCTGCTGCATCGCGGCGGGCAAGACGGGCTGGCTTACGCAAAGGCGCAGGCGCATGCGTTTCTGGCCGATGGCGGCATCGCGCACCCGCAGTGGCGCGCGTGCCTGCACACCATCGGCAGGCAATTTGTCGCGCGTCGCCTGAGCCCGGGCGGCAGCGCCGATCTGCTGGCCTGTGCCTGGTTCCTGCACTGTCAGGAGACGGCATGAGCCTGTATCGGCCACTGGCACCTGCGAAGGCAACGTCCATGCAGGCGTGTGGCGGCGCGGCCCTTCGCACTGCCTCAGTGAACGGCCTGCTTGTCCTGGTCGCGGAAGAAGAAGCCCGCAGCGCGAATCAGGGCGGCACAAGCACAGCGCGCGCGGCTGCCTGCAAGCAGGCCACCGCATGAGCCTGGCCGTGCTCTGTCCCGGCCAGGGTGGGCAGCACGCCGCGATGTTCGCGCGGGTTGCCGATGCGCCTGCCGCGGCCGAGGTAATCGCTGCCGCGAGCACGGTGCTTGGCGCCTCGGCGCAAACGCTGGCCGCAGACAACTCCCGCTACACCAATGCCATCGCACAGCCGCTGGTCTGCGCCGGCGCGCTGGCGCACTGGCAGGTGCTGCGTGCGCAGCTGCCCACGCCGGTGTTGGTGCTGGGCTACAGCGTCGGCGAGCTGGCCGCGCATGCGGTTGCCGGCAGCATGGAGATCGCCACCTGCTTGCAGCTGGCTGCCACCCGCGCACGCCTGATGGATGCGGCCCGCCCGGACCATGCCGGCTTGATGGCGGTACTCGGCCTGCCGCTGCGCACGCTCGAGGCGCTGTGCCGGACGCATGGCGCGGCCATCGCCATCGTCAATGGCGACGACCACGCCGTGCTCGGTGGGCCGCAGGCGGCGCTGCAGGCACTGGGCGATGCAGCGCAGGCGCAGGGCGCACGTGTCACGCCGTTGCCGGTGAGCGTGCCGGCGCATACGCCGTGGTTGCGGGCGGCTGCCGACGCCTTCGCCGTCGAATTGAACAATGCGGCCGTGCAGGCGCCCAGGCTGCGTGTGCTGGCCGGCATCGATGCGCGTGCCGTCACCACGCAGGCCCTGGTGGTGGACACGCTGGCCGCACAGATCGCGCAGACCGTGCGCTGGTCCGAGGTGCTGGTGCAGGCTGCCGAGCGCGGCGCGCGGGTGTTTCTCGAACTGGGGCCCGGTAGCGCATTGGCGCGCATGGCGCGCGAGCGCGTGCCGGGCTGCGAAGCGCGATCGGTCGACGAATTTCAGAGTGCCCACGGGGTGGTCGAGTGGGTCAACGCCGCATGCGAGCGCGCGGCATGACGGTCGAGGTGGTGCACACGGCGTAACCCTTGGGTGGCGGGTGGCCATCCGTGCTGTACGCGTATCAGGTGTCTGGGAGGGCGCATGACCCCGCAAATTGCAACGATTCTTGGCTTGGTGATCATGTTCATCGTCGCCACCGCATTGCCCATCAACATGGGCGCGGTGGCCTTCGCGCTGGCCTTCATCATCGGTGGCGTGTGGGTGGGGCTGGACGGCAAGGAGGTGCTGGCCGGCTTTCCGGGCGACCTGTTCCTGACCCTGGTCGGCATCACCTATCTGTTCGCCATCGCGCAGAAGAACGGCACCATCGATCTGCTGGTGCACTGGGCGGTGCGCGCGGTGCGCGGGCGCATCGTCGCCATTCCCTGGGTGATGTTCGTCATCACCGGCCTGCTCACCGCCTTCGGTGCGCTCGGGCCGGCGGCGGTGGCCATCATCGGCCCGGTGGCGCTGCGCTTTGCCAAGCAGTACCGCATCAATCCCTTGATGATGGGCCTGCTGGTGATCCATGGCGCGCAGGGCGGCGGCTTTTCGCCGATCAGCGTGTATGGCGGCATCACCAACAAGGTGGTGGAAAAGGCCGGGCTGGACGTCACCGAGATGGCGGTGTTCCTCACCAGCCTGGGCTTCAACCTGATGATGGCGATCATCTGCTTCTGCGCCTTCGGCGGGCTCAAGCTGATGCGCCGGCAGGAGGTCTCGCTGGCCGATGCGCAGTATGTGGCGGTGGCCGACGACCAGGCCTCCAAGCGCCCGTTCGCGATCGAAGGGCATGGTTCGCTGGTGGCCGCCGGTGGCGGCACCTTGTCGACCAATCCGCTGGCGCTGGAGGCGGTCGCCATCACGCGCGATCGGGTGATCACGCTGGTCGGCCTGCTCGGTCTGGGCATCGCCGCGCTGGTCTACAACCTCAACGTCGGCTTGGTCTCGATCACCGTGGCGGTGGCGCTGGCGCTGATCTCGCCCAGCGCGCAGAAGGGCGCGGTGGACGGCATCAGCTGGTCAACGGTGTTGTTGATCAGCGGCGTGGTCACCTATGTGGCGGTGCTTGAAAAGGCCGGCGCGGTGGACTACATCGGCACCGGCGTATCGCATATCGGCATGCCGCTGCTGGGGGCGCTGCTGGTCTGCTACGTCGGCGGCATCGTTTCCGCATTCGCCTCGTCGGCGGCGGTGCTGGGCGCCACCATCCCGCTGGCGGTGCCGTTCCTGATGCAGGGCCAGCTCGGCGCGGCCGGGGTGATCTGCGCGCTGGCGGTGTCGTCCACCATCGTCGATGTCAGCCCGTTCTCCACCAACGGTGCGTTGGTGGTGGCCTCGGCCGCCAAGGAAGAGCGCGACGCGCTGTTCCGCCGCTTCCTGGTCTACAGCGGGCTGGTGGTGTTGCTGGGGCCGCTGGTGGCCTGGCTGCTGTTCGTGGTGCCGGGCTGGCTGTGATCCGGCCCGTGTCCGGCAGGGCATTGGGGCGCCCCGGTAGAATGGGCGCCCCCACGCCAGCATCGACGACCCGCCTGCCATGACCCTCGCCCCTGATTCGCGCAACGCCAAGAAGCGCGTACCGCTGTACGAGGAAGTGGCCGAGCGCCTGCGCCAGAAGATCTACGACTACGCGCTGCCGCCGGGCGAATGGATCGACGAGCCGGCGCTGGCCGAGGAACTCGGCATCAGCCGCACCCCGCTGCGCGAGAGCCTCAAGCTGCTCGCCGCCGAAGGCCTGGTGCAGCTGGACGCCGGCCGCGGCAGCCGGGTCACGCGGCTGACGCTGGAAGACCTCAACCAGTTGTTCCCGGTGATGGCGATGCTGGAAGGCCGCTGCGCGCACGATGCGGTCAAGCGCATCGACGCAGCCGGCGTGCAACGCCTGGAAGAGCTGCACGCGGCGATGGAAGCCGCCGCCACCGCTGGCGACCTGGCCGAGTACTACCGCAACAATTATCTGATCCACGAGACCGTGCAGCAGTACGCCGGCAATCCGTGGTTGATCCGGGTCACCCACGATCTGCACCGCATCCTCAAGATGCACCGCGGCCGGCAGCTGTTGACGCCCGGGCGCATGGCGCAGTCGCTGGCCGAGCACCGCGAGCTGATGGCCTGCGTACGCGGCGGCGACGCCGAAGGCGCAGAGCGCACGATGCACGGCCATCTGTTGAGCCAGGGCCAGGCCTTGGCGGCGTATGTGGCAGCGGGTGGCATGTTGAACGTGCCGGCGCCATTACCGAGGGTGGGTGGGGTCTAGCAGTCGGCGCTGTCCGGGCGCACCACCACGCGCATCGAGATCGCACATCCCTTCTCCCATCGGGAGAAGGTGCCCGAAGGGCGGATAAGGGTACGTGCGCACGCAGCACCGGAAAGCTTCTCGCTCTTGCGAATCCCCAATCCCCGCCGCCTACTCCCCGCCCAACGCAAGCAAGTCATCCACGCGTTCGATCAACCGCGTCTCAGCCAAGCCGGCAAACACGTCCGGATGCGCATAGCCCCACGCAACTGCAGCAAACGGTAAGCCCACCGCTTGCGCCGCCTCCCAGTCGGCGACCTGGTCGCCCACGTACACCGCCTGCGCTGCGGTATGTCCGGTGCTGCGCAACACGCGACGCAAGGCGCGCTGTTTGCCCAGCAGATGCGCACCGCCGTCGATCACTGCGAACTTCGCGCCCAGCTCCTCGCCCAGCGCGCGCTGCACATTCTCCACCGAGTTGGACGACACCAGGGCCAGGCGGGTGCCACGGGCGTGCAGGGCCTGCAGCACCCCGGCAATGCCGTCGAACAAGGCCATCGGCGGGGCAGCACGCATCAGGCGGATGAAGTCGGCAGCCACCAGCGGGATGCGCCAGCTGCTCAGGCCCGATTGCTTGAGCAGCTGGCGGGTGCTCAGGCGGCGTGCGGCGTCCACTTCATGCGCTTGCGCAGCGCGGAACCCGTGCCGCGCGGCCAGTACGCGCTGCGTGCTCAGAAAGAAACCGAACGAGTCGGCCAGGGTGCCGTCGAAATCGAAGATGATCAGCTTGGGCATTGCAACGCGGGGATCAGGGCGTCATAGCCTAACCACTGCTGCACTCATGCCGTACGCAGACACGCCACCGATGTGCGCGCAGGCGAGGCGACACCGCAACGCGATCGGCACAACCACTGCAATCATCGCCAGACGGCGCGCGTCCGATGCCGGGGTCGGCATGCACCTCTCGTATCCTTCTGCCGAGCGCGCCGTCTACATCCAGCCGGCGCCTGTTCGCCATGCGGCGCTAGCCGCGCTCAGGCCTCGGCGAAATGCGGCACGATCGGCGTATCGCCTTGCGCATGCTGTTCGATGACCTTGCGCTGCATCGCCGCCAGGTAGGCATCCAGCTCTTCGGTGGAGGCGAAGACATCGCTCAGCGGCACTGCCTTGACCATGTCGAAGACCTTGCGGATCTGCGGCTGCGGGTTGGTCACCAGCACCTTGCCCTGGCGCGTGGCCAGTGCCCTGCGCGCCTTGAAGATGCAGCGGATGCCGGCGCTGGAGATGTATTCCAGCGCGGTCAGGTCCAGCACCAGCGTGGTGATCAGGGTGCCCAGCAGCGGCGACAGCGCCGCGTCCAGATCCTGGTAGGTGTGGGTGTCCAGGCGCCCGGTCAGGATGACGCGTTGACGGGTGTCCTGCGGCGGGTCGATCTGAATGGCGAGCGTGGTCATGACAGTGCCTCGGGGACGGGGGCGTACGGGTGGAGCAGGGTGACGCGCACCACGTTGTATGCACCATCGCGGCGGTAGTCGATGTGATCGGCGAACTGATGCACCAGGAACAGCCCCAGCCCGCCGATCGCGCGCTCGTCGAGCTCGGCACTCAGGTCCGGCATCGCGGCGGTGCTGGGGTCGAACGCACTGCCGGGGTCGTGCATCTCCAGCACCAGCGCCTGCGGGTCCAGCTGCAGTTGCAGGCGCAGCGGCTGCTCGGCGCACTGGCCGTGGGTGAGCGCATTGCAGCCGAGCTCTTCCACGATCAGCCGCACCTGGCCGATGCGCTCGGCGTGCAGGCCTTCCAGCGTGAGCGAGTGTTCCAGCGCGTCGTTGGCGCCGGCCAGCTGGGCCAGCGAGGGCGCGATGGCCAGGTCGAGCTTCATCAGGTCGTTGCCTTTCCGGGGGCGTCCCGGCCAGCGTCTGCGACCCGCCCAGCATGCTCCTGGCGCAGCCGGATCGCCAGCAGGGTGATGTCGTCGTACGGGTCGGCCTGGCCGGTGAAGTGGGCGATGTTGGCGATCACCGCCTTGCACTGCGCCGCCGCGCTGCGGCGTGGCCGCAAAGCGCCGAGCAGGCGCTCCAGCCCATAGCTGGCCCCTTGCTCGTCCATCGCCTCGGTCACCCCGTCGGTATAGCCCAGCAGCGTCTGCCCGGCGCTCATGCGGCCCTGCAGGACCGGGTAGGCCACCTGCGGCTCGATCCCCAGCGGCGCGCCGGTGTCCAGCGGCAACGGCCGCGCGCTGCCGTCGATGTCGATCAGCACCGGCGGCTCATGGCCGGCACTGGCCAGCCAGTAGTCGCCGCTCACCACGTTGATCACCCCGCACAGCACCGTGGCGAACATGCAGGTGTCGTTGTTTTCGGCCAGCCGCGTGGAGGCGGCGATCAGGATGCTGTCCGGGCGCGTATGCCGGCGCGCGGCGATTTCCAGCACGCTCACCGCGCGCGCCATGAACAAGGCGGCCGGCACGCCCTTGTCGGACACATCGCCCACCACAAACCACAGCAGCCCCGGCTCGGTCTCGACGAAGTGGTAGAAGTCGCCGCCCACCGCCTTGGCCGGTTCCAGCCAGGCGCAGGTTTCCAGATGCGAACTGGCGCGGTCGAAGGTGCGCCCGGAGGGCAGCATCGCCTGCTGGATCTCGCGCGCAATCTGCAGCTCGCTGTGCATGCGCTCGCGCGCGGCGGTCATCTCGCCGATCTGCGCGATGTGGTCGCGGATCGCATCGCGCGCGCTGTCGAACGCACGCGCCATCACGCCCACCTCGTCGCGGCGTTCGATGTGCTGCAGCGGGTATGCGAATTCGCCACGGCGAAAGTGCTCGGCGGTATCGGTCAATTCCTCGATCGGGCGCGTCAGCTTGCGCGTGATCCGCCCCATCAGCCACCACCACACCACCGCGCCCAGCAACGCCGCCAGCGCCACCCACGCGGCCAGCCAGTTCAGGCCCGCCAGCACATAGCCCTCCGAGGCGGACAGCACGAAGGTCCAGCCGCTGCGCCCCACCGCCGCGCTATGGGTCAAAAAGCGCTCGCCATCCGGCGCGGTGTGCGCAAACGAGACCGGCTGGCCCGCCGCCACCGCGCGCTGCAACGGCAGCAGGTCGGGCCGCGAATGCGCCACGTAACGCTCCAGCGTGTAACGCAGGTTGAGCGCCGGGTCGGGGCTGAACACCAGCATGCCTTCGGGCGACAGCAGCATCGGCTGGATGCCGATGTCGCGCGGCAGCTGGTCGATGATCTCGCGCAGGTGCTGCAACGGCAGGTCCACGCTGACCATGCCCACCGGCGCGGCATCCACCGCATCGCCCGGGCGGCGCAACGGCAGGTTGTAGCTGGTGTACAGCGCGTTGCCGCCATTGGCGTTGAGATACGGCTCTGACCACCACGCGCGGCCTTCGCGCTGGGTGCGCAGATACCACGGCATCGCGCGGTAGTCGTAGCCCAGGTCCTGCACCGATTTCTCTAGCACGCGCGTGCCGTCGCGATGCACGTACCAGACAAACCCGGTGTCGCGCGCCTTCTGCGTGCGCGGCTCGATGATCAACCGCGCCGCACCGATATCCGGGTCGCCGCTGAGCGTGGCCAGCAGCAGCGCGCGCAGATTGAACGGCTGCAGCCCCACCGCGCTGCTGCTGGCCGCCAGCGTGCGGCCGCTCACCTGCACCGAGTCCAGCATCGCCGCCAGGCTGCGTGCGGTCTGCTCGGTCAGGCCATCCACCTCGGTGCGCGCCGCCTCCACCAGCTCGGCGCGTGCGCCCAGGTAGAACACCGTGCCCAGCAACGCCAGCAACACCACCAGCACCGCGGTGGCGGCCAGCAACACGCGCATGCGCAGGCTGTGCCGCCAGTGCACCCGCGGGGTGACGGCCACGCTGTCGGCTGGCGATGTGGGACCCGTGGCGATGGCGCGCTTCCGTGGCGGCGGATGGCCCGATCATGGCAGTTTTGCGGGCGCCGGCAACCGGCTCACGGCCGCCTCATCCTCAGCTGCCGTAAATTGACCCCAGCGGGTCAAGCAAACTAGATTGACTCCCCCTATCGCCATGGAGGCCGGCCTTGCGCCAGATTCTGACCCCGAGCCTGCTGGCCCTTTTGCTTACGGCCTGTAACGCCCCGGAGACCAGCATGACCCAGACCCAATCCCCCGCAACCGAGGCCGCCGCAGAAGCCGACGTCGAGGCCGGTAGCCGCGGCCTTGCCAAGTTGAATCCCAGCCCGCGCAAGGCCTACGAGGTCACGCTGACCCTGGACAAGGCGCCCGGCGCCTTCGGCCTGGTGCAGGGCGCGGCGCAGTACGACGTCAGCAACGAAGCCGAATGCGGCAAGATCCAGCCCGAAACCGGCACCGCCGGGCGCATCACCAGCCAGGAAGACTTCGCACTCAAGAAGATCTCCGACACCGAGTACCGCGGCACCGTCTATCTGGACCTGATGCAGGACGAGGACTATTACGGTCGCGGCGTCTGCCACTGGGAATTCAGCGGTGCCAGCGTGCTGCTGAAGGCCACCGGTGCAGAGGAAGAGACCCGCTTCCTGTCGTTTATCGAAGGCAAGACGGTGACTGCGCAGCAGCCACAGACGAAGTACTACTGGAAGGAAGGGTATCCGCGCTCGGAGTCCAAGAGCTTTCCGGACACCGGTGAGCTGAGCCCGGACAAATTCAAGCCGGAAATCCGCGACAATCTCTTCACCATCACATTGGCTGCCAAGGAAGTTGCGCCATGAGCATCCCATCGCCGCACTATGCGGGCTTGTCGGAAGATGTCTACAAGGATCGCGCCGTCGGCCGGCGCGCGCCAGGTCAGGAAGAAATCGTCGTGGTCGAGGGGCAGCGTTATGCGGTTCTCGACCACGTCAACAACAAGGCCACCGGCTATCAAGGCACGATCTACCGGCGTGAAGGCAGCGGCGACATCGTGGTCGCCCATCGCGGCACCGAGGGCGCGGTCAAGGACATTCTCACCGATGCGACCATGGTCACCTCGCGGACCAATCCGCAGGCAGCCGACGCGCTCGCGCTGACCAAAAACGCGATGGACATTGCCAAGGACGTCGGCAAGCGAACCGGGCACCAACCCGAAGTCACCGTCACCGGCCACTCCCTGGGCGGTGCGCTTGCGCAGGTCTCCGCGCACCACTACGACCTCAAGGGCGAAACCTTCAACGCCTACGGTGCAGCCAGCCTGAGTTACCGCATTCCCGAAGGCGGCAACAGCGTGATCAACCACGTGATGGCGTCGGACCCGGTCAGCGCGGCCTCGCCGCATTTCGGGCAGGTACGCATCTACGCCAAGCCGGATGAAATCGCCACGTTGAGCGGCGCCGGCTACAGCAACAGCAAGGCCAATTTCCTGATTCCCGACTACCCGCTGGTGGCGGCGGGCGGTTCGCTGGGCGCGCACAAGCTGGGCAACTTCCTGGGCGAGCATTCGGCGCTCACCGACCCCAACGCGCGTCCGCTTGCCGAAAAGAACGCGCGCATGATCGACGAATACCGCAGCGATGTGGACGGGCTGCGCACCGGCACCACCATCCTGACGCGCAGAGCGCGCGGCCTCGGCCAGGACGCCATCGACGCCATCCGCGGCCCGCTTGCTCCGGGCGAGCCTGCCAAGCGCGACGCACGCGAGCACGGTAACGAGCACACCTCGCTGCGTATCGACCAACCGGGGCATGTGGGCAATGCCTTGTTCCAAGACGCGCAGCGTGGCGTGCACGCACAGGACGCACGTGCAGGGCGCGCGCCCGACCAGCAAAGCGCCCAGTTGTCCGGCTCGCTCGCCTCGGAAATGCACGCCGCCGGTGGCCAGCGCATCGACGCGGTGATGATGAGCCCCGATGCCGCACGCACCTTCGCCGTGCAGGGCCGTGTGGACGACCCCGCGCAGCTGCGTGTCAGCGTGGAAACCATGACCGCGATGAACACCCCGCTGGAGCAGAGCAGCCAGCGCGTGGCCGACAATGCCGCACGCCAGTCGCTGGCGCTGGAGCAGCAGCAAACCCAGACCCAGCAACAACAGCAGGGTACACGCGCGCTGGGCTGAGTGCGTTATGCATGCGTGGCGTTGGGCAGCCGACAAAACGGCTGCGCAGCCGTCAGGTGGGCGCGGTCGCTGCCTGGAATCGGCGTGGACCACGCGTGCACTGTGGTGCTGAGCGCGCCATCCGCTGCCATCGCGTGGTGCACAGAAAAAACGCCGGCTTGCCCGGCGTTTTTCGTTCGGCCGCTGCCCACCTACGGACGCGAGCGTGTCGAGTGCGCAGAGCGGGCAGGGCAGCTGGAAGGCGAGGCGGTCTTCACGCGTCGGGCTGCTGCTGTCGAACTGGAATCGCAGCTTGCCGCGTAGCGCCGGTGACGGTGATCGAGCCAGGGTGGTCGTTCCAGAATCAGCTGTCAGCCACAGCCACAGCCACAGCCACAGCCACAGTCACAGTCACAGTCACAGTTACAGCCACAGCCACAGCCGCAGCCGCAGCCGCAGCCGCAGTCACGCAGCCGCAGTCACAGCACGGCCGCTGCGCGCGGTGAGCGGTGAGCGGCGTACGTACGGCGAGGGTGTGCGCTTCCAGCAACGCGCCCCGGTGCCGGGAGGCCCACAGCACGTCGCCGCACCGCATCGCATCGAGCCCAGGTCTGCTTGTGCTGCCGTAACAGTCGACCACACCTGTCACCTCAGCGACCGATGTCCAATCGCAGACCCGCTGCGCACTATCGCGGCGGTTTTCTGTTGCACCCGCACAACAATGCGCTGGCCAAAATACCGCCAGCTCGCTGGCGCAGGGCGTTTGCCGCCGCGAGATATGCCGCAACCACGCAGCAGCTATAGCGAGCGCGACCGCATTGCGCCGCCGTGCTGCAATCGCCACCGTTTCGCGGCGTGTCTGGCCGCTGCGGGCAGCGCCGTATCGCCACAGGCACGCGGCGAATTCAGGGGGATCAGCCAGGGCGCCATGTGGCGCGACATCCATCGATCAAGGGAGAGGGTTCATGCACGTTTTTCGCAAGGGGTACCACCGTTTGCTGCTGGTGCTGCTGCTGGGTGGCCTCAGCGCCGGCGCCGGCGCGCAGGGCATCGCCAAGGGCGCCGATGTCAGCTGGCTCAACCAGCAGGCCGCGGCCAACCCGCCGCAGGTGTTTCGCGATGCTTCCGGCAACACCACCGACTTCATCAAGCTGTTCAAGGATGTGGGCGGCAACGCCATCCGCCTGCGCGTGTGGGTCAACCCGTCCGGCGGCTGGAACGATGGCCGCGACACCCTGGACAAGGCCAAGCGCGCCGCCGCGCAGGGCATGCGCATCATGATCGACTTCCACTACAGCGACAGCTGGGCCGACCCCGGCAAGCAGACCAAGCCGGCCGCCTGGGCGGGCCACTCCGTCGCCCAGCTCAATACCGATGTCTACAGTCACACCCAGGGCATCCTCAAATACCTCAAGGACAACGGCATCACCGTCAGCTGGGTGCAGGTGGGCAACGAGATCAACAGCGGCATGCTGTGGAACGAGGGCAAGACGCCCAACTTCGCCACCCTGGGCCAGTTCATCAACAGCGGCTACAACGCCACCAAGGCGGTGTACCCCAACGCCAAGGTCATCGTGCACCTGGCCAACGGCTACGACAACGCCAACTTCCGCTGGTTCTTCGACAACCTGCGCTCGGCCGGCGGCAAGTGGGACGTCATCGGCATGTCGCATTACCCGCCGGTCGGCAGCTGGCAGGACTACAACAGCCGCCTGGACACCAACATGCGCGACATGATCTCCCGCTACGGCAGCGACGTGATCGTGGCCGAGGTCGGCATGGACTGGCAGCAGGCCGCCACCACCCGCGCCATGCTCACCAACCTGCTCAGCCGCAGCAGCGCCATCGGATCGCGCGTGCTCGGCATCTTCTACTGGGAGCCCAACGCCTACCCCGGCTGGCAGGGCTACACCATGGGCGCAGTCAACAACAACGGCCAGCTGACCGAAGCGCTACAAGCGTTCTGACCCTCCCATCGTAGGAGCGCACCCGGGCGCGACGGGCTTCACCGGTAACGCCCCTCGCGCCCAGGTGCGCTCCTACAGGGCGCCAGGCGCATCCCCTAGGCGTAGGAGCGCACCCGGGCGCGACCGGGCTTTGCCGGTAACGCCTCTCGCGCCCGGGTGCGCTCCTACTGGGCAGGCGTGTCGGTCCTTTCCGGCTGGTGGCCCTTATCCTTTGGTCGTATACCGGCAGCGCCCGCTGCACCGGATCGTCGTCCCAGCCGGCATCAGTACCCCACCCACGCACGACACCGTCCCATTCCATACGCACCCGTAGCGAGGAATGGCAACAGGTGCGTGCGGTACACTTGGGGGTTCACGAATTCACGATGTCGACACACCCGCGGGGTGTGTCCCCCCGGGAGCGCTAATGAACTGGTTGAACGAAGTGCTGCACAACGATCCGAACCCGCTTGAGACGCAGGAGTGGCTCGAATCGATCAAGGCCGTCATCGACGTCGAAGGCCCGGAGCGCGCCCATCAGCTGCTGGAAGGCATGGTCGAACAGACCCGCCGCGCCGGCGCTTACCTGCCGTTCTCGCCCACCACCGAGTACGTCAACACCATCGCACCGGCCAACGAGGCCAAGAACCCCGGCGACTCCGCGCTGGAGTGGAAGATCCGCTCGATCATCCGCTGGAACGCCATGGCCACCGTCGTGCGGGCCAACCGCAAGCCGGGCGACCTGGGCGGCCACATCGCCTCGTTCGCCTCCAGCGCCACGCTGTACGACGTGGGCTTCAATCACTTCTGGCGCGCGCCCAGCGACCAGCACCCGGGCGACCTGCTGTTCATCCAGGGCCATAGCGCCCCGGGCGTCTACGCCCGCGCCTTCCTGGAAGGCCGCATCAGCGAAGCCCAGCTGGACAACTTCCGCATGGAAGTGGACGGCCAGGGCATCTCCTCCTACCCGCACCCGTGGCTGATGCCCGAGTTCTGGCAGACCCCCACCGTGTCGATGGGCCTGGGCCCGCTGGCCGCCATCTACCAGGCGCAGTTCATGCGCTACCTGGAAAACCGCGGCCTGATCGAGAAGTCCGACCGCAAGGTGTGGTGCTTCATCGGCGACGGCGAGTCGGACGAGCCGGAAACCCTCGGCGCCATCGCGCTGGCCGGCCGCGAAGGCCTGGACAACCTGATCTTCGTGGTCAACTGCAACCTGCAGCGCCTGGACGGCCCGGTGCGCGGCAACGGCAAGATCATCCAGGAACTGGAAGGCGTGTTCCGTGGCGGCGGCTGGAACGTCATCAAGCTGCTCTGGGGCGGCTACTGGGACGCGCTGCTGGCCAAGGACACCGACGGTGTGCTGCGCAAGCTGATGATGGAAACCGTCGACGGCGAATACCAGAACTGCAAGGCCTTCGGCGGCGCCTACACGCGCGCCAACTTCTTCGGCAAGTACCCGGAGACCGCGGCCATGGTCGCCGGCCTGTCCGACGACGACATCTGGCGCCTGAACCGTGGCGGCCACGACCCGCACAAGGTGTACGCCGCCTACCACCAGGCCGTGAACACCAAGGGCATGCCCACCGTGATCCTGGCCAAGACGGTCAAGGGCTACGGCATGGGCTCGGCCGGTGAGGCGCTCAACCCCACCCACCAGACCAAGAAGCTGGACGACGCGGCGGTCAAGCACTTCCGCGACCGCTTCAATATCCCGGTGACCGACGCCCAGCTGGAAGACGGCCAGGTGCCGTTCTACCACCCCGGCGAAGATTCCCCGGAAGTGCAGTACCTGAAAGAGCGCCGCAACGTGCTCGGCGGCTTCTTGCCGCAGCGCCGTCCCAAGGCCAGCAAGTCGTTCGTGGCGCCCACGCTCGACAAGTTCGAGCGCCTGCTCAAGGACAGCGGCGAGCGCAGCTATTCCACCACCATGTCCTTCGTGCAGAGCCTCAACATTGCCCTGCGCGACAAGGAGCTGGGCCCGCGCATCGTGCCGATCGTGGCCGATGAGGCGCGCACCTTCGGTATGGAAGGCATGTTCCGCCAGATCGGCATCTATGCCCCGTTCGGCCAGAAGTACAAGCCGGTCGACGCCGACCAGCTGATGTACTACCGCGAAGACCAGACCGGCCAGGTGCTGCAGCAGGGCATCAGCGAGCCGGGCGCCATCGCCTCGTGGATGGCCGCCGGCACCAGCTACTCGGTGTCCGACGTGCCGATGCTGCCGTTCTACATCTACTACTCCATGTTCGGCTTCCAGCGCGTGGGCGACATCGCCTGGCAGGCAGCGGACATGCGCACGCGTGGCTTCCTGCTCGGCGGCACCGCCGGCCGCACCACGCTCAACGGCGAAGGCCTGCAGCACGAAGACGGCTTCAGCCAGGTCATCGCCGGCTCCATCCCGAACGTGCGTAGCTACGACCCGACCTTCGGCTTCGAAGTCACCGTCATCATGCAGCACGGCATGAAGGCGATGATGGAAGACCAGATCGACGAGTACTACTACATCACCCTGATGAACGAGAACTACGCCCACCCCGGCATGCCGGACGGCGCAGCCGAGGGCATCATCAAGGGCATGTACCTGCTCAAGGACGCCGGCAAGCCCAAGAAGGGCGAGCTGCGCGTGCAGCTGCTGGGCAGCGGCACCATCCTGCGCGAGGCCATCGCCGCGGCCGAGCTGCTGGACAAGGACTTCGGCGTCACCGCCGACATCTGGTCCTGCCCCAGCCTCAACGAAGTGCGCCGCGACGGCTACGCCGTAGAACGCTGGAACCGCCTGCATCCGGAATCCGAACAGCGTAAGCCGTACGTCACCCAGTTGCTGGAAGGCCGCCAGGGCCCGGCCATCGCTGCAACCGACTACGTGCGCGCCTTCGCCGACCAGATCCGCGCCTTTGTGCCGATGACCTACACCGTGCTCGGCACGGATGGGTTCGGTCGGTCGGATACGCGTGCGAACTTGCGCCGCTTCTTCGAAGTGGACCGTTACTACATCGCGCACGCGGCGATTGCCGCGCTGGCGAAGGACGGGAAGATGACAGGTAAGGATGTGGCCCGGGCGATCAAGCAGTACAAGATTGATCCCGAGAAGGCGAATCCTGTCGGGGTTTAAAAAAAATTATGGGGCGAGCATAACTCGCCCTTCTTTTTTACCAAGCCTGAGCTAAGGAAGGAATATGTCTGTCAAGAGCGAGGTCGATTCCAAGCGGCGTGAGATATCTTCGGAGAACCTCTCCATGTCCGTTGGTGAAGTTTTAAACCTTTACAAGGAAGGTGAACTTGATATTCATCCGGAATTCCAACGCGTCTTTCGTTGGGTCCCTCAGCAAAAATCTCGCCTAATTGAGTCGCTTCTGCTTGGTATACCCCTTCCGCCCATCTACGTGGCCGTAAACGAAGATGGAATCTGGGAGGTCATCGATGGCGTGCAGCGACTCTCTACGATTTTTGAATTTATGGGCGAATTATCAGGCCCGAAATCCGAAACGGAGGACGAGGTTGAACCAAAGCCAGCTTTTGTCCTCGAGGCGACTAAGCATTTACCTTCGTTGAAAGATGTCACTTATGCATCTCTCGATCAAACGCTTAAGCTTGAATTTAAGAGAACTAGGCTTGACGTTAAGATATTGGAGCGTGAAAAAGGCGCGGCTTCCACGGGCAAGTTTGATCTCTTTGAGCGCTTAAATACATATGGCGCATCCCTTTCGCCGCAGGAGATTAGAAACTGCATCCTTGTAAGTATTAATGCGCCTATGTACAGGGAGATTAAGTCTCTTGCTGAAGAGGATTCTTTTATTGCATGCACGCTGTTAAGCGATACCCAAAGAAGCGAGCGGTACGATATGGATCTCGTTCTTAGATTCCTGACGTTGAGAGATGCAGATCCCCGGCAGATCGGCGATGTTCACGACTTTCTCCGTGATCGCATGGAAATTCTGGCTCTTGATCCAAAGTTCAAAATTTCGAAAGAAGTCCATCTTTTTAAAGAGATGTTTGCCTACCTGGATCACGAAATTGGGGGGAATTCTTTCCGTCCCTGGGATGCCCGGATAAATGCGTTTAGAGGCGGATTCTCGCTTGCAGCATTTGAAGGATTGGGCCTCTCAATCGGAAGGCACTGGTCAAGGATTAAGGCTGCCGGTGATGAATTTGACGTCAGTGATGTGATTAAGAAAGTGTGGGCAAGTGATGCTTATAAGAAGAGTTTTTCTGGGCTTCGAGCGCGAGAGCGAATGTTGCGAGTGATGCCAGTGGCTGATCGAATTATATTAGAGGCCCTAGAAAAGTCTGAGAGTAGAAAGCAGGGGTTGCGTAGGCGAGCAGTTAAGGCGGTCAAGGCAAAAAGTAATCTCGAAAAAAGTTCTAACCTTGGGGCAAAAAAGAAGGTTAAGAAGAATTTAAAAAAATAGCTGTAATCGTTCAACTGGTTTGAAAATTGATCCTGAATTTATGCGTAGCTGTCTGACTTTAGGTTGCATGGAAGTGGAAGGATCAATTTATGCCTCAGACAATTGAATATTTGCAACAAAAAATTGATCGAGAGCTGGCTTGGAGAAAAAAAGAATTAGTTGGAATACTGAGGGGGGCAACTAGAGCCTCTGCTTCGAAAGTATATTACTGTCGTGCTGGTGCGGTTATGCTATGCGCGCATTGGGAAGGTTTTTTAAAAAAAGCAGTAGAGATTTACGTGGATTTCGTTTTTTCTCAACAGCTTAGCTTTAGCGAGATGAGCTGTAATTTTGTCGCGATTGCATTTTATAGCGATGTTGTTGAGGCCGCGAAGTCGAGTTTTCCTGGATCCGAACGTCACCATTTGAGGTTGGCGAAGAAGATACGGGACGCAGCTTCTGGCCCGGCGCGTTGGGAAGTGACGACTCGTAGTAATCCTAGCTCTGAGGTTCTTAGAGAACTATTGAGTTCAATTGGGATTGACTCGGAGCTTGGAATGGGCGTCAGCGAATGGGCGCGGACAAGAACTTTCATTGATGCACTGTTGCTTGGCGAACGTCATAAGATCGCACATGGTGAAGGGCTTCGAATTGATGGGGATGTACTTCGAGAGAGATTTGGACTGATGCTAGATTTGTGCCAGAGCCTAGCTAACGCAATATTGGATGCTGCGGAGGGTGGAACATATCAAGCGGGAGCTCGATTTGAAGCTGTGAGTTCTTAAAGAGCTGTGCGAATAATACGGCTAAATTCACTTACAAATCGGCTGTGCTTGCTTGCGTAACCTATGAACGGGTCTGACGCCACAAATCGGCGGGTCTTGGCTTCGACTATTGCGCAGAATGAGCCTTGGCCCAGAGCTCGCTGCTGCTGCAGATGAAGGCCGATACTGATGAGCAATTCATCGACAGGGCTTTATCGAGAAGGGCGCGGCAGGCGTTGGATTGTTCAATCGGATCGTTGCCAAGCGTAGGCCAACAGGGGTGTGGCGTCATTTCAAGTGCCCACGCTGACCAAGGTTTAACTGGGGAACTTGACTAGCGATACGCCGCCGGTTCGTCGGTAAGGCGAGCGCTGGAGTAACGGGGTCAGGTTAACTTATCAGTCGACTGTGTTCGGTTTGCGTGGCCGGTGCGCGGGCTTGACGCCCGCAAAGCGGCGGGTCTTGGCTTCGACCATCGCACGGAAGGCGTCATGGCCCAGCGCTTGCTGCTGCGGTAGATGAAGACGAATGCTGGCGAGCAGTTCGTTGGAGAGGGCTTCATCGAGCAGGGCACGGTGGGTGTCGGATCGCTCGATTGGGTCGCTGCCAAGCGCGAGCCAATAGGGATGTGGTGTCAATGCGGAGTGACTGCGCTGGCCTACGTTGGCTGGGCAGCTGGACCAGCGATACACCGCCGGGTCGTCGGTCAGGCGAGCACGTACCGGGTGGAGTTCAATATAGCGATAGCCGCGAAGGACGTAGTCCGCGCTGTCCAAAAGGCAGGCTTTGTAGCGCCCTTCCCATGGTGTGCCGGTGCGCCCGTGGCCGCCACTGAACAGCGCCACGTACGTTGTGCCCAAGCCGCTGCATCAGTTGCCCGATCCATCCCGTTGCTGGGGCGTGGCAAGCAAGTGCACATGGTTGTCCATCAACACATGGACATGCAGCTGGCAGCCTATGGCGTATAGGGCATCACGCAATAGATGCAGGTAGCGCAATCGGTCGCCATCATCCAGAAAGCACGGCAAGCGGTTGTTCCCGCGCTGCATGATGTGCTGCGGGATACCGGGAAGGTCGATATGCGGAAGTCTGGCCACCTAGCAAGACTCGCAGCAAGGTATTGGTTCTGACAGCGAGGGACACCCTCCCAAAGGGTAAGGCCGCAGCCTGAAATTTGCGTAGAAAGTGACCTTGCCGCTGTCAGCGGTGTATAAATAAGTAGAGCCATAGACGCGCGGCTCGCTAGTCTTGCTTAAAGTGAAGGGATACACATGCAACGATACGGGCAGCTTCTGCTGTGTGTTCTGGTCTGCTCAGGCATCTCGCTGCTGACAAGTTGCCAGCCACAGACAACCCAGACGCAGGACTTGCCAACACGCGTTGCAGCTGATGGGCAGGTCCCCATCGTACGACCGCTGCAGTTGGCGGCGATGACCAGTCCGATGGTGGTCGAATTCAACGTGCAGCCTCCTGGCAAGAGCGCGACTGGCACACTGTTCCTGGGTATCCGCGTCGGTGACGAGGATGCTCTGAAGTCACTTGAAGCTGCTCAAGCGCTCCGCAGATCCGGCCTGCACGCTGAGCTTGTTCTGAAACGGCTTGAACCAAGCGGCGCAGTCAACATCCCATTGGTGCGCGTTGAATCGCAGGCAGGCGTTCCCGCTCGGACCGTCGCCGTGAGTGCAGACGGGCGTGTTCCAGGCGTCTGGCTGGACGAGGTGGATGGCTCGTCCCTTCAATCTGCGGGTCTGGAATATCCAGAGCGTCGTTACACGCAGCTTGCCTTCGCATGGGCGCAAGGAATTCAGCCTGGCAGGTATCAGCTGAGCATCAGGCTGCTTGGCCAGCCGCCGCAGTTGGCATCGATCGAATCCGAGTTGCTGGTCGCTTACCGGCACAAATCAAAGTAGGAACACCTCATGGACGATAAATACGCTGTCACTCTCTACGTTGCCGCGCCGGGGACACCGCTTCTTGACGGTGGAACATCAGCGGCAGGGCACATGTATTACACAGTCACGCACGGGAAGGAACAAACCAGCTTCGGGTTTGCGCCCATCGAGCACGGCGTGATGTCAGGGCCTGGAAAGGTCTACAACGATGACGCCGATCAATACCAAAAGCCTTTCTATCAACGCACGATGGAGATCAGTAAGGATCAGTACGAAAAATTGATGGAGTTTGGTGCAAAGCCCGGCGAACACGGCTTCAATACGCAGTTTCACGGCGCAATGAACAGTTGCATCGATTACACATGGGGCGCTGTCAATTACGCCGGTCTGCATCGTACCGACCTGAAGTTCATACAGGATAAGGAGTTCGAGGGTGGCCTGAAACCGCTCAGCAACGTTGAGTACATCCGTAGTATCAAAGCCCCTGTTCCCGACAGCGAATTGAACACTGAGCAATACAACCCGATGCCGGAGCGGACACTCCTGCAGCGCGTGATCAGTGATGCGCAGTTGCCAGACAAGGATCGTGAGATGCTCAACACGATTCGGGAACAGGTTGCAGGCATCGATCAGCAACATGGCAGGGCCTACGATGCCACTAGCGAGAAGATTTCCGTTAGTTTGCTGGCAACCGCGAAGGAGGGCGGACTGAGCCGCGTAGACCACGTGGTTCTCGGAAACACTCCCGGTGATGGAGCAGGCCAGCGCCTATTTGTAGTGCAAGGCGAGTTGGATAACCCTGCTCACCTCAGAGCATCGATAAAGGCCGAAGAAGCAGCAAAGACACCTGTCGAGCAGTCATTCGCAAAGGTCGAGCAAATCTCTAACACCCAACAAGAACGTGCGTTGGCAGCACAGCAGGAACCTGCACTTGAGCAAAGTCGGGCGCCGATGCAGATGGGTTGATCGCCGTTGGTTTGGCTGGGAAAGGGGGCCGGTTGGTGAGGAAATGGCTGGGTCAAGGTGCTTAGCCGATAAGTCAGCTTGACGCCGGCGAAGCAGCCGGTCCTTGCTTTGAGTATCAGGAAGAAGACGTCGTGGTTGCGCTGCTTCCATGGCTAACTGCGAGTTGCGAGGCTGGACTATGGGGCGCGTTGTCAAGGCAGTGTTGGTTTTGGGACTTGTGCTTGTGGCCGCGCCTACGGGTTGGGGTTCTTTATTCGCTACCAACTGCCACAGTGACGGCTGCCTAGGTGTTCTGGTGCTATGGGCGGTAGGGTTACTTCTCGCGCTGTTAATGGTGCTTGGGTTGATTACTCGCGGCTTAGTAATCCGTTGGAAAGGTGGCAAGTTCCCTCAACAAACATGGCAATTGTGTGGGATCGCATTGGCCTTTTGGGGCGGGATCGTGGCTTTGGGATACTTCTTCGCCACCACGCGGTCCTAGGCCGGCAGGATCGGTAAAAATGACATGAGCGATCTCGCAGAAGCCTTCCTATCACCCGACCAAAACTAGTCGCCGCTTCGTAAGTAGGCCGCTTAAAATGCTGTTGCCTGCTGGATAAAATTTTGTGTAATGTCTCAATTGCTCCGGTGATATGAGAATGCGAATAACGGGGTCAGGTCCACTTATCAGTCGACGGCGCTTGATTTGCGTGGCCGATGAGCGAGCCTGACGCCCGCAAAGCGGCGGGTCTTGGCTTCGACCATTGCGCGGAAGGCGTCGTGGCCCAGGGCTCGCTGCTGCTGTAGATGAAGACGAATGCTGGTAAGCAGTTCGTCGGAGAGGGCTTCATCGAGTAGCGTGCGGTAGGCGTTGGATCGCTCGATCGGGTCACTGCCAAGCGCAAGCCAACAGGGATGTGGTGTCAGTGCGCAGTAACGGGGTCAGGTTAACTTATCGCCAAAAAGGGCGGGCAAAAGGGGAGGCGGCAAAAAGCGGTAAAAGAGGGGCGAAGGTAATTAAGCGAACCGGTTGTACAGGCCCGCGTGGCGATGTCTGACAGCGCGGCTGTGTCGCTGCAGTCAGGCTGAGGTCTTCTTCTTGAGCAGCAGGCTCGGCCATGCCGCGTCAGCCGCCTCTGGAACTACCCGGCGTTCCGATGCGTGTCGTCCAGAGAGGCGTGAACCGGTGAGCGATCTTCTTGGACAATGAGGATCGGCATCACTACTGCCTGCTACTACGCATGGCCTGCGAGCGTTTTGCTTTGCAGGTGCAAGCGTTTCTGCTGATGGACAACAGTGTGCACCTGCTAAAATTAAAGGCAATAACTAAAGGATGATGCTTTGAAGAAAATAATTCCATTGCTTCTGTTGGTATTTTCGTTGGCGTCGGAAATTGCGTCGGCCGAGATTAATCATGAAAAAAATAGTTATGGCATTGCTATAAACAGGCAGATCCAGAAGTGGTGGGAAAACGATTCGCAAAGTGCGATTATATCGTCTGGCTCAAGTTGCGCTGTGCGTATTTTGCAGATTCCAGGTGGTGAGATCGTGGCTGTTGATGTTCTGCCAAACTGTGAGTTTAACGATTTGGGTCGTTCCATCGCTGTTGAAGCTATTCGTCGCGCCAGCCCTCTTCCCTATCGTGGGTTTGAGAGTTCCTATGAGCGCGAGTTAACGATAGTTTTACGAGCGTCTAATTCGGAAGATCGGCGACTTGCATCCGAGCGTAAGCGGGAAACGGAGGAAATAAGACGGGAGAACGCCAAGTCTGATGCGCAATGGAAAGCGGGTGCCGGTGCTAGCATGAAGCGAATTCTCTATTCAAATGAGTGCCTTGGTCACCTGCGCTGGGAGCTACATACATTGCAGCTAAGTGATCCATCTCCCGTCTTTATCACGCTTAAAGAAGATGGTCGGGTGCGGAAGGTCGATGCCGTCGCAGATGGCGTCGTGGATAAATATTTAATTGTAGCGCTGAACTCTGCTCGGCCATGCCAACGGGTTCCGTCTGAGCTACTAGATAGTTCGGGAGGTATCCAGCTTGGCCCAGTTATTTTGGGATCTCGTATCGGGTAATAACGGGGTCTAATAACGGGGTCAGGTTAACTCATCAGTCGGCGGTGTTCGGTCTGAGTGGCCGATGAGCGGGCCTGACGCCGGCAAAGCGGTGGGTCTTGGCTTCGACCATTGCGCGGAAAGCGTCGTGGCCCAGGGCTCGCTGCTGCTGCAGATGAAGACGAATGTTGGCGAGCAGTTCGTCGGAGAGGGCTTCATCGAGTAGCGTGCGGTAAGCTTTGGATCGCTCGATCGGGTCGCTGCCAAGCGCAAGCCAACAGGGATGTGGTGTCAGCGCGGAGTGCTTGCGCTGGCCTAGGTTGGCTGGGCAACTGGACCAGCGATACGCCGCCGGGTTGTCGGTCAGGCGAGCACGCACCGGATTGAGCTCAATGTAGCGATAGCAGCGAAGGACGTAGTCCGCACTGTCCACAAGACACGCTTTGTACCGCCCTTCCCATAGCGTCCCCGTGCGCCTGTCGCGGCCATTGAACAATGCGACGTAGTTTCGCCCAAGCCGCTGCATCAGTTGCCCGATTCGTCCCGCTGCAGCTGGCGTGACCAGCAAGTGCACATGGTTGTCCATCAATACGTAAGCGTGCAGCTGGCAGCCTGTGGCGTGCAGGGCCTCATGCATCAGGTGCAGATAGCGCAATCGATCGCCATCATCCAGAAAGCAGGGCAAGCGGTTGTTCCCGCGTTGCACGATGTGCTGCGGGATGCCAGGAAGGTCGATGCGTGGAAGTCTGGCCACCTGGCAAGACTCGCAGAAAGGCATTGGTGCTGATAGCGAGAAAGCCCTGGCGAAAGCTGAGGCCGTAGCCTGAAATTTGGGTAGGAAGTAAACCTGACCCCGTTAGCGACCCCGTTAGCGCCCGATACCTTGATCGCTGCGTTGCCGGCGTCGACGACATGTCCACCAGACGTCTATCGGGTGGGAGCATGGGGCTGCGGTAAGAATAGGCAAGGATTGGGGGCGCTATGGAGTAGCTTTGTAGCGGCAAGGCCGGCAGAGATTCCAAGAGCAATCATGATCACTGCGGCGTACTGGGGACGTGATCCAGGATTCACTGACGCGGGTGCCTCTTTGTGTTGCGTCCTCTTGGTAAGCATGTCGAGCTGTCGGGCTGCACTGTCCCAATCATTGCACTGAACCAAAACCTGATGCACTTCATCGCCATCATTTATCTGCACTCTGTAAAAGCGCCTGCTAGTCTCGTACTCGATTCGAGATTCAGTGAGCTTCAAAGTAAGCGAGTCGCAAAGTATCTTGTCCGTACCCGAGTAGAGTATTTCCATGGAGTGAACGCTCCTATTGGGCCATGCAGAAAAACGCTGGCGGCTTGAGTGAATAGTGAGATAGGTAGCCGCATGACCGACTGAATGTTGCGGTTACGCATTTTATTGCTAAGACTAACGCGGTCAGGTTGACCTGACCCGCCAGCACAAACTTTAAAACTAAGGTGAAAATTTTTCTTCTGTATCCACGTAAACCAGCAAGACCTCTTCGCCCGCATAGGGAACGGTGACTTTCGGCATCCAAAGCTCGGCTGGTGGTATGACAGCTTTCGCCATCGCATCGCACCTAGCACTAATGCCACATCTGCGGATGGCAATGCGCAAGACGCCGCGGTCACTTAAAAAGTCAACGCCGGGAGAATAAAATTGGCTTTCCGCTGGCATGCGATAGGTGATTTGGAGCGAGTTGGATCCCACCTTTGCAACTTTGACAGGCTGCACGTCAATCTCCCTGTAATCAGAGCGCATACTTACTTCTGCAGAAGCAGTCGAGATTGATAGCGAAAGTAGTGCTGTCCCAAAAATGAGCCTAATTTTCATATCTAAGTTCATGCCAAGGTTTGGGATCCGTCTAGAAACGTTAGCACCTGCCATCTCCGTAAGCCAAAGCTAACCTCAAACGCCGGAAGCGAGCTACTTGCAAAATGCCTAAATAATTACGTGTTGTCTCTGCTAGGCTGGTCAAAGGCTGCTATAACCAGGGTAATCAGACTTGCAGCCTTGGTGCATCCTGCTTTTGATTCTGCTCCTGAGCTTCAGCAGTCATCGCAAGCGCATGCGTCTGTTCGGCAGATTGCACGCGGGCTTGGCTTTGCTCAACTGACCTTTCCACCGCATCTGCCGTGCGCATTTGCTCCCGGTGATATACCGAAGTGGCGGGATCTCCCTGGACCAGGAAGACGTACTCTCCCGCGGCTGCACGGGTGCCTGCTTGGCCAAGCACTACGTTGTCCACGCGTTCCAGTCCCTGCTCTTTGGCAAGGGCATACAGGCTCCAGGTCATACGGTCACTTGCCGCATCGGGAATACGATTCAGCGAATGATCGATCCGGTGTACGCCATCCTGGATTTGAGCAAACATGGGATCGGTAGGCGTTGGAGCCTGTGCGCTGAGCTTGAAACCATCCGATGATCCACGCGACGGTGCGGCCGGATCCTGAGGTACCAACGGCTGCCCACTCGTAGGAGGCGCGATTCTACGATCGTCCGCATCGAACCACTGTTTGCCGTCAAACCTGTATCCGCTGCGTACCGATGCCGCGCCGACGTCTTGATAAAGGTCTTCCCCAAAATCCGGTGCGTTGACTGTCTCACCTTGTGCGTTCTTCGGCAGAACAGGTTGAACGCCGCTGGCCTTCAGCAAGTTGCTGACAACACCGTTGCTGTTGTTGTACAGCGGAGAATATTCCAGTTGTGCCTGATTGATCTGGTCCCCAGCCTTCAGGGCAGACTCAAGTTTTGTGGATAACTCCTGGTCAGAACCGCTCCAGGCAACGATGCGCTCGTGGCGCTCGCCCGGTGCGGGCCAGTCTGGTGCGGTGACTGTCGCTTTCACGATGTTGCCCTTGGCATCCCTCGCAAGAGCCGGCTCGGAAGGATCCAACTGGTTCAAAGGCACTGGCTCGTAGTTGCCGTCTTGTTTGAGCCGGTACCCAATTTCATAAGGGGCAATGTAAGGGGCTGCTTCAACTCGAATGTGGCCAAACTTCTCCGAGCCAAGAACTGTGCTCTCGGCAAAGTTCGCCAGGTCATTCCCTTCGGCCCTGGTGTCTGGTCCCCCGCGTACTACAGTCTGGCTGCCATCAGAGTTCTGAAAGAGCAGGTAAAGATGGCGGCGGTCACCAGCAACCTCGCTTGCCCCCACCCAAATTGTTGCCTTCTTCTGCTCATCCATGACTTATTCTCCAATATCCTGCGGAGCTCGATTCACTACCAGTTTGCTCAAGTAGATTCCGTCAGCAGAGTGAAAGCCCACCATCCAGGTAACCGGCACAGCTGGCGCTGTCACCGATGGCTGCGCCTCTTTCACGACAGGGAAAAGCGTGCACATCATTGACGCTTTGTAACCTGCGCCAGGAGAGTTCAGCGCTTGGCAGCGAAATCCAAGATCCTCAAGGTTCTTCTGCGCAGTCGTAAGCGGTGACCCGATAGGATTAGCGGCCTGAAGCTCTTGCCTCGCCTTGGCGGCAGACTGCTGAGTATTAAAGCTGGGCCGTGAGTCTTGCTGCATGGCAGAGCACCCTGATATGAAGAAGAGACTAGCAGCTGCTAGCAATGCTAAAGAGCTAAGGTTGGCGTGAGGATTCGTTCGCATGACTTGACAGCTCCAACGCAATCACACAGATGGTCATCCATGCGTAGTTCGGTTGCAAGTATGCGCCCCAAGAGATAGCGGAGCTATGAAGTTACAGTGGCGGGCTGACCTGACCTGACTTAGCCTGGCCCCAATCTTATGCGTCAGCTGCTATTACGTCTTTCTCTTTGCCCTTTAGCGCCATGTCGAGCAAGTACTCATAGGTCTGCAGCTTACCCCTAGCCGATGTGGCAACCCAGCAGATCATCCAGAAGAACAGCAGAAAAATCCCCACTATTGCTGTCAATGGAGACATCGCCAGAGGATTGCCACCAGCGCGCAGAACCAGAAAGAGCGACGCCGCAACCGGCAGAAGGCCTAGCTTGTCGATGCTTCCAGCCAGTAGCGCAATGCGGCCCGCACGGCGTGTATGGCTGTAGCGAGCGTGATCCAGCATGACTTGCAAGGTTGCTGCCGGATACCCTTGCAGCCAGGTCACCTCCTGCATAAATTGCTCTAGCTGATGATCAGTGCGCATTGCTTGATCTAATGTCCATCGACGCAGATCACTCGCGATCCCGTAAATGCCGAGCAGCATCAGGACGCCCAATGCTACTAATGCAACCCGGAGGCCGGCGGTTGCTACCTTTACTAGCAACTGAGGCGGAACACTCGTGAAGCTGAGGAATGATGCAATCAGCGTCGAAGCGATTGCCAACGCCATGACGATGCCTGCGCCGCGCACGAGGCGGCTTGGGCTGGCGGTATCTGCTGGAAACTCCGGTAGCGCGCTGAGGCGCTCTTCTAATGCCTTGAAAGTCAAAGGCACGACCGGTGCTACGCCGCTACTTTCCATGACGCCTGCCATCGTTGAGTGATACGGCAAGATTAGAGGTGTCTGATCTATACGACCAGGTGGAAACGTTGGGACAGCACGAAAAATTTTCTAGTGCGCCCGGTGCGTGCCAGGTCTGTGATCTTAAATATCTGAGCACACGGGCTGTGCATCCGTGCTTTTTGGATCTGCCTTTTAAGAACAGATCGCGACAGTTGACATCGCGATCCGTGCGCTGCAATCTCCAAGTCAAGGAGCGTCGAAACTCCTCACACAGCGGTGCCCACCTCCGTCAAACCGGTGGGTTTTTTGTGCCTGCATCCTGCAGGTACAAGCCGACGCAATGCCTGCGTCGGGAGGGCGGCTAATACAACACCCGCAAGGGGAATACGCCCGCCGGCTGTGTGCGGTTTCGAACCTCCCGACATCCCGTCGCCGTTGGCGGCGGTTCTTGGGTCGTTCCAGGAGGGCGTTGCCATGTCTACCGCACCATCCACGCCGGCATCTGTGCCGGTTGATCTGTTGCCAACCTTCGCTCACCGCCTGCGGTGGGATGTGCGTGAGGTGCTGCGCCGGCTCGTCGCACGCGCGACTGTTGAGCAGGTGAGCGACAATCCTGCGCACCCGCTGAGTTGCCAGCCCGCTGTGTTGCCGCACCCCTTGCGCCGCCTGTCGGCACGCAGGGCTGTGCCATTGCAGCAGTGCGTCGCTGCATCCATCACCCGCCACCACCCGGAGGCGCCATGACACGCCGCCGCCCACCCACGGCATCTGCCAGCGCACGGCCCACCCGCACGCGTGCGCGCCCCGCGCCGCCCAAGCGGGTGCAGTGGGTTGTTGTGGAGCCCGACCGCACCAAGCTGCCACCGATGCTGCCACCCGACCCGGACGCCTCCCCGCAAGGCCCCGGCACGCTACGCGCACCCCGCCGCGCCCGCCGCCCGCGCCAATGCACGGTCAGCTACACCCATTACCCCGGCGCCCACGACCACGCCGGCGACCAGCACGTGCCCCACGTCCGCCTCAGCGGCCTATGGCTGGAACAACTGGGCTTTGCCATCGGCGCCAAGCTGCGCATCACCGCGAGCGAAGGGCAGCTGCTGATGGAGGTGTTGCCGCCGGTGGAGGTGCCGGCCAAGGCGCCCAGTGTGCGGCGATGATGGTGCGGCTGCCAGACCCCTTGCGATTGACCTCGGTGCCGGATGCCACTAGCGTCGCAGCCACACCAGCGCACAACGGACGCTTCATGATCGCGCGCCCCCTCTACGCCTTGCTCGCCACCCTCGCTCTGGGCGCATGCGCCCATACGTCGGCCACCCCAGCCCCGGCACCCGTCACGGAGACATCTGCCATGAGTTCCTCAGCCGATCACGTACCTGCAGATCCTTCCAAAGGTGGACCACGTACCGCGCAGGAAGCATTGGAGCGGGTACTGGAGCTGATTCGCACAAGCACCAGTATTGAATCGTTCACTGCCGACCATGTGTCTCGAGCAATGGGCCAGTCGGTACAGCACCGCGGTGATGGTTCCGGGCGGTTCGGTGCCAGCGGAGTGCTGACCCGAGACTGGAACTACGGGTTTGGTGTCAACAAAACCGAAATAAAGGGTGCATGGTTCGAGTTCCTGTTCCTGCCTAATCCGCCAGAAGTGTCTCCGTCTATGTCGGATATCTGCCAGATCGACTTCGAGGCATTTGCGGCGCACCTCGAAAAAATGGGTTTCTCGCGACAACGCAATCTTGTCGAAGATGGGCGATGGATGAGCGATATCTTTCAACGCCCAGGGATGCGCGTAGAGCTCTTCCCGCGTGGAGAGGCTGACGAACCTTTAGCGCGCACCACTCATCAGTGCGTCGAGTGGGTTCAAATTCGCTAGTCCAAGGAGCGGACATGTTGAGCCAAGAAGCAAGTGCTGTGGTGGCGTCATTCGGTCAGCAACCAGGTGTCACACGTGAGCATCTGGACAACTTCAACCGGGTCCTGAACGATTCGCCCGAGTTGACCCGCCAGATCAACGAGGCGGTGCAGAAAAAGGTGCTGAAAGGCTTCGCGCCGTTGAACGATCCGCATGCGGGAGGCACCTATGATCCACGCGATCAGGAAATTCACCTGCCGCTTGCAGCGCTGGTGAATGATGCCAACGGCAAGCATGCAGCAGCAGGCGATTTGACTTTCGTCTTGGGACATGAAATTCAGCATAGCCTTTACAGTCCCACTGCTGCGCTTGCGCGGGAACAGTTCAAAACAGAGGCAATAAAAATTGCCCGTAGCACGCACGATTACACTGCTGCTGGCGAGAAGGTGCTGGCCAGTAACCGTGCGGACGAAGCAACGGCCGAAATAGCCGGATGGAACGCTATCGTGAGTGCGGCCAAGAGTCGTAATCCTAATCCTACGCTTGAAGATGTGTACCTATTTGCGGATGGTCGGGCCAGAGATTTTGTCACGCGCAGCGGTTATCCAAGTGTCTATACGCCCAAGGCAAACCTGACGTTCAATAGCGACCTGACGTTGTCGCCCACGGCGGGTAATGTCGAGGCAATGGGAGTGAATTACTTCGACAAATCGGTCAAGGACACCCGTATCGGTCATGCGGGCCAGTCCGACTACGTCAACCATTACGGTCCGTGGGTGGTCGGCACAGCCGCCATCTACGAGCGACACTACAACAAGTCAAAGCCCGGCGAGCCGGAGCAGCCAATGATCCTGGATATGCAGCGCCTGGGGTTCAAAGAAGAAATTTTGGAGCACAATGGCATTGACCTGGGCAGCGACACCCGCCCCATGCCATACCTGGACAGTAGTACGCAGCCGCCAACCCCTGGGCTCTTCCAGCACAGCAAGGACACTCACCTGCACGTCTCGCCGATTTCTGCCCAGGCGCTGGAGCAGGAGCTGCGAGAGCGCGACCCACAATCGCCACGTCCCCCAGCGCAGACGCCCTCACAGCCAGGCCACCCAGACCACGCGCTATACCAGCAGATCAAAAGTGGTGTGATGCAGCTCGACGCTCAGCACGGCAAAGAGTGGGACGGGGCAAGCCAGCGCATGACTGCCAGCCTGCTTGCGCTGGCCAAAGAGGAAGGGTTGTCGCGGGTGGATCATGTAGTGCTCAACAACCCAACAGGTCAGCTGGCCGGCGGCGAGAAGGTCTTTGTCGTCCAGGGCGCCCTCAACGACCCGGCACACCAGCGCGCACACATGCCGACGGTGGACGCCGTGCAGACAGCAGAGGCCCAGTCGTTCGATCGTCTGCAGGCAATCAACCAAACTCAGGCCCAGGCACGCGAACAGCAGCAGGCGCTGGAGCAGTCGCAGCAAGCCGTTACCCAGGCCGGACCGTCAATGGTGCGCTGAGAAATTCCACGCTGTCGGCACCGGCTGTTGCTGAGTGCGACGAAGGCTGAGAGGTGCCTGTGCAAAATTCGATGATCTACGTCGTGTTCTGGTTGCTCGTTACGACGGGTTGCACCTGGAGCTTTGCTCAATTTGGGATGGATAAGCCCTCCGGTCCCTCGCTCTGTGCAGAGGTTCTGGACTGGGAGAGCGCAACCGCGCCTCAGGCGCTGCGAATGACGCCGCAGATCGTGGAGGACCAGAACGGCCGGTCTTATCATTTTGATCTCGGTGGACGAAAGGGGCTGCGCGATCTGGCTGCGAGTTGTGGAATCGGTGTTTATGCTGAATGCAGCTTTGACGCAACTTATTCGAATGGGCATGTCTTTCGATTTTCTGAGCTGTCGACATTTAGCCTCTGGAAAAGTCGAGAGGAGTTCTATCTCGTCTATCATGTCGTTGCCCCTGAGGGGGAGTTGGAGAAGGGATTGCGAAGAGTCGTCAAGGTGGATGATCCGCCCTCAGAGATCTGCAATCAGATCGGTGACTACTCAAATTTAATGTAGTTGCCCGATCAGGATGTCAACGACTTGCTTAGTTGCCTGGGTCCGGAATTTATCAGGAGGGAAAGTCGCTACTCCTGCCAAGATGCGCGTGCATTGCGCTTCTGGTTAAACATCGCTCTACCTCAGGAAGGGGCCGCTCCGTATGTCATTCGCTATCTTCCGTTCTTACGTTTCGGCATCGGCTGCAGTGGTTGTTGCCACCTTTGCAGGATGCGCCATGACCGAGCCGCCAATCTCAAAAGAACAGTTCTCCGAGCATGTTGTGACGCTGCTGGCCGGCAAGGACTCGGCTGTGGTCGAAGCCGGCAAGCTGACCGATTTCCCTTGGAAGACGCTGTGCTTCGAGCGCGATGACAGCCTGTTGCTGAAGTTCGATCGCGACGGAGAGACATCCGTGCTGCCGTTGCCCTATGAAGAGTTCTTCGTGGATGAGGCACATGTGAGCAATTCCCTGGAGGACAGCTGTGTCACGCCATCCGATCGCATCCTGATCAAGAAGAAGTCTCCGGGCTATCAAGGGCCTGTCGAGTTTCAACGGGTAGCGCGCGCAGTTGGGTTGAGCCGCGGTCGAATCTGGGAGTCTGGGCAAGCCAGGCATGCGGTTGCGCAGGAGTATGTTGGCATCGGGACAAGCTGAGCGGCGCACCACGTGTGGCTGGTCGAATTTGATAGTGAATGCTCTAGTTCTTTTGCCTGGCCAGCGCTTTCCTGCATAACGCAAGGTTGGTTCGTGCTGCGCGTACGATCGCCAGATAGCGATCCGCAAGGACCGGTGGCCAGTTCTCCATCACTGCGTCGTCGTCTGCCGCCGCGTCTTCGGCGTAGGCATTCAACGTTTCCAGACACTGCGCATACAGCGCGTTCTTGTACTGGGTGATCGCCAGATCATTGCGGATCTCTCCCTCTTCTTCCCATTCCAGTGTAGGCCCGCATTGCGCCAGGACCGGGGACAGGGTGGTCAATGCCGTCCTGTAGTCCTCGCGGTCGTAGTGCTGCTGAAATGCCGCGCGCGTGCGGGCAAGGGCGTTGCGGCTGCAACCATCCTTGGCCCGCAGGTAAGGTGCTTCGAAACCGCCGTTGTAGCCGCACAAGGATTTGCACTCGACCGGCGTGGTGGTGGTCACGTTGACACCTTCGGCGGTGTTCGCGAATTGCACTTGGCAATCCGTGAGGCCCGTCTCGCTTGTGGCAATGCTTTGTCTTCCCTCAATCACGCCTTCCAGGAAGCACATGGCTTGGCCAGTGGTGCTTTCCAAAGAGAATCGTAGCGATTGCTTGTGCCTGGTCAGTAGTAGATGCCCCCATCCCTTTTCGGTGATGTATTCGCCGGGCACCAGGGCGACGCTTGCTGCGGGGTCGTCCGAGGTTGGTGCGAATTCGGGCGAGCCGGCAGGCGGCTTCGCGAGGCATAGCGTGGTGGCAAGTGCCATAGATGTCAGGCAGGCCAGCGTCAGAACGGGGATTTTGTGTTTCCTGTCCATGCGTCTGCTGTGGTGTCCCGGAGATGATGGAGCGATGGACATCGACATCACCCTTGATGCGCATCACCGCAATGCCGCCCGCACCGTCTGCAACGAGGCGGCAAACAGGTCGACGGCGCGCTTTCCCTCGTTGTCCTTGATGGTTTTGTCGGCACCCCTGGCCAGGACGAGGGCGTAGTTGGGCGCGCTCTCATCGTTGCTTTCCTGTTCGGCGGCGTAGTGCAGCAGGGTGCGGCCCCTGGCGTCGCGCGCGTTGATGTCGATCCCCAGGCTCAGCAGAAAATCGAGAAAGGCCACTTCCTTCGGGAACGTGTGGCGCGGGAGCCAGTGACGGGCGGTGAGGTTATGCAGCAGGGTTTGCTGGCCCGGTTGCAGGGCCAGCGGGTCCAGCCCCTTGCTCATGATCAGGCGCACCAGGTCCGGCTGGAAGCAATAGGCCAGCGACGAACGGCCATCGGCGTCGGTGCGGGTGGCGTCCGCGCCCAGTTCCAGCAGCGCGGTGATGGGGCTGTCGCCATCGAGCGTGTGGGAGAGCAGCGCCGACTGCAGCGGTGTGTAGTGCTGCGAGTCGTCGGTGTTCTGTGCGATGGCCTGCGCGTTGATGTCGGCGCCGCCGGCGACCAGCACGCGCACCTTTTCGCCGGTGCTGGCGGTGTGCAGCGGCGTGGTGCCGTGGATGTCGCGTGCGTTGGGATCGGCGCCGTGTGCCAGCAGCACGCGTGCGGTGGCCACGCCGCCCCAGCCGAGCATGGTGGTGCCGTTGTCCCAGCGTGCGTCCGGGTCGGCGCCGGCGTCCAGCAGCGCTTCCAGCATGTCCAGATAGTCCTGCAGACTGAGGTGGTTGCGCAGCTTGCTGTCGACGTCTTTCACCGCCTCCTCGCTGGCCTGCTGCAGGGCGCGCTTGGCGGCGCGATAGCGCGCGCGGGTCTGTGCGTCCTTGGCTTGGGCGATCATGCCATCCAGTGAGTCGAGGCTGCCGATGCTGATGCTGTCGATCAGGTGCTGGCGGTAGTGCGCGCGCGTCATTGCGGCGATCGGCCCGCGGGTGACCACCAGGTCGTGCAGCGGCCAGTAGCGCTGATTGGCCCAGCCGTTGACGCGTGCGCCGTGCGCGATGAGCCAGCGCACGGTGGCTAGCGTGCCGTGTTTGACCGCGGTATTGAGCGGCAGCAGCCGTGTATTGAGCGTTGCGCCGGCCTTGAGCAGGCGCTCGATCATCGCCGTGTTGTCGTGCCGGGTGGCGTAATGGATGGCGGTGGAAAACTCCTGGTCGGATGCGGTGTGTTCCATCAGCCAGTCGCTGTCAGGGGTGCAGTCGGGGACGGCGCCTGCCAGTAATGCGGCCTCGACGCCGACGAGTGAATTGGCGCGTGCGGCGTCCAGCAATGCGCGATCGGCAGCGCTGCGCTCCACGATCGGCAGCGGCGGCGTATCGGGGTCGGGTTGTGCCGGGTCGCGTTGCAGCCAGGCCAGCCACGCCTTTGAGCCCTGGTTGCCGGCATCCAGGTAGAAGGTGTCGTCTTTCTGGCCGTTGCCGAAGCGCATCCACGAGGCCCATTCGGTGCCGGCCATGCCTAGCGCCGACATCTGGGTGATGAAGCTGAAGAAGTCCGGCGCCAGCGCCAGGCCGTGCAGCATCTCCAGTTCGTGCGAGAAATAGCGTACCGGTTGCCTGGCCGGATCCGCATGCGTGGTGTCGATGGTCAGCCAGTCGCCGTTGATGAGGTTGTAGAAAGCGAACTGGTGTTCCCACAGTGCAGGACGGTTGGGTGCCTCGGACAGATCGCGCGTGGCCAGCTCCTGCTTCCAGTCCTGGAAGACGGGCAGGGCCATCGTATCGATGTGCGTCAGGCTCCATACCGTGTCGCGATTGCAGCTCATCGACGGCAGGTCTTGCTGTTCCATCGCGCGCAGATGCGAGGGCACAGACCAGCCGAAGCTTACTTGCGCCGACAGCCCGCGCAGGACGCGACGCAGTTGGGCGGGGATCGGCAGGCGGTGACGGCGTTCGAGCGATAGCAGCTGGCGTTCTGTCGCAGGCGGGGCGATCCGTAGCGGCGTCACCTGCCAACGGCGCTTGCGGGCGATGGCTTCCATCCAGCGCCATTTCGCCTGCCACTGGCTCCAGCGCGTGTGCAGGGCGCTGTCCTGCGTGGCGCAGGCGCCGAGCATGCCCGCTGTGCCCAGGACGACGATGCCGGCTTCGAGAAATTGACGACGGGTGACCTTGATCAGGTGCGGTTCCTCGCAGAAGGCGGAAGAGACAGCTGCTTGCGGGGCGAAGGATAACGCGCGAGGCGATCGGTGCCCGGCAGCAGGCAACGTGTGCGCGACACACCAGGGCGCGACGCCGGAATGCCTGCAGCGCAGACCTTGCGCTCTGTTGCCCGGGCTCGATAATCGGCACGACACCGTGCGGCGGCTGCGATACGTGTTGCCTGCAGCCAGATGTGGCTGAACTGCATCGGTGCGGGAGCAGCGTCAATCCACGGAGGATGCAGATGCAATCGACATCGCAGATGGAAGACAGGTTCACCCCGGCCACACGGCTGTATGTCCTGCTGGCGCGGGACGCACGCACCGGGGTGATCTTCCGGCGTGGGCCCAGCAAGCAGGTACAGCTGATCCGCTGGGACTTGCGCACGGATACGTTCGAGCACGGGCAGTGGTTCAAGGGCCGCATCTACGAGCGGCGTTGCGACCTGTCGCCGTCGGGGCGGCTGTTGGTGTATTTCGCGGCCAAGCACAAGGGCGATTTCGGAACCTGGACAGCGCTGTCGCGCCCACCGTTCTTCACCGCGCTGGCGCTCTGGCCCAAGGGGGATGCGTGGGGTGGCGGTGGTGCGTTTGAGGACGAGCAGACGCTGCTGTTGAATCATCGCCCGCAGGCAGGCCGCGAGCCGTTTCCGCTGCCGACCGGCTTCGGTCTGAAGCACGGGATGACGGTGCGGCCGTTCGGGCAATGGTCCGGCGGTGGCGAAGACGAGCCGATCGACAGCATGCTGCGGCAGCGCGCTGGCTGGCGAACGCTCGACGGCGGTGAGGGCGAACGCGGCGGTTTGCGAAGCGGCCTGCTCTACGGCTTCACGCGCCCACGCGTGTGCGAGAAGGACGGCAGTGGCGGGCGTCGGCTGCAATCGCTGTTGCGTGCCGTGGGGCGCCAGAACGATGCCTGGTATGCGCTGGATCATCGCGTGCTGGATCGCGACGGCGCCGTGCTGGTGGACCTGCCCGGCACCGACTGGGCCGACTGGGATGGCGGCGACCTGGTGTTCGCGCGGGGCGGCTGCCTGTATCGATTGTGCAAAAGCGATTTCCGGCGCTATTCCGAGCAGGATGAGCAGGCGGCTCGGCTGCTGCATGACTTCAGTAAGGCGCGGTTTGCGCCGGTGGCACCCACAGCGGAGGCGCTACGCTATTGAGGGGCTGTGCGCGATGCCTGTGCGCTGCCGGCATTGCGAGCGGACAAGGCCTTGGAATGCGGCGCCGCGTTGCCTGCGCGGCGCCGCGGCTTGCGGCAGCAAGATGTCGACCTGCAAGGCCTCCGTACACACGCCTGAGCCGCCAGCCGCGTATCGGCGGCGTGGTGCGGCAATCAGGCGCCATCGTTTGCGCGCAGGTGATCGAGCAGCAGCGGGTGCAGCAGCGGTGGCATGGGCGCAGTGCCTGCCCCGTGCTCCCACTGCTGCAGGAATGGCGCCAGCCATTGGCGATGCCAGACAGTTGGACGGGCGCGTGCGGCCAGCCGCTGGCGCAACTGTTCGACATGTGCGTTGGCACGTGTCTGTTCGCCGCACTCCAGGTGGAAGAACGCGAATACCAGCAGCACGCTGTCCGGGCTGGCGAATATCACCTCGGGCGGCACCACGCCGTTGTCGTCGCCGTGTTCCAGCAGCTGCAGCCAGATGTCGGCGGAGCGTTGGAACCAGGGGCCGGCCAGCTGATCGGTGATGCGGCTGAAGAAGTGCATATCCAGTGCGGGCAGTGCCGTCGCCAGACGGGCCAGGGCAGCGCTCAGCACGGCGTCGCTGTGGGCTGGATTCAGTGCCCAGCCGCCGTAGTGGCCCACGTCCGCGCTGTCCAGGACCTGCTTGCCCATGAAGGTGGTCGCATCAGCCACGCAATGCAGGTCATGCAGCTGCGTGGTCGCCGCGCGCTGCTGCCAGGCCAGCAGGCGGGCATGCTGCAGCCCCGCCTGGACCATCAGCTCGCCCAGGGTCGGGTCATAGCTGGCCCACAGACACTGACGGCTGCCGTCGTGGTCGCGGATCCATTGCCAACGATGGCTCGCTTCAACCGTGACAGCAGACCAGCCAGCAGCGCGCAGCGATGTGCCCAGGTGTTGCTCCACCAGTTGCGGGAGCAGCTCGCGTAGACGCACCTGCTGACGTGTGGCCTTGTCACGCGCAGTGCGTAACGCCGCAGGCGTGCGCTTGGGCTGCAGGAAAAACCGCAGACCCATCTCGCGCTCGATCTCACCGGAGGTGCCGCTGTCGGCCAGCCGCGGCACGGCCAGGTCCTCGGGTGCGCCACGGCGAGGCTTGAGCGCGCGGAGTGCGGCCAGCGCACGGATGGCGCGCAAGGTGTCGGAAGCGAGCAGGCCGTCCAGGGTGGGGGCGATACCGTCGGCGGCGTCGAAGGTCTCGTCCAGCCAGCCGTTGACCAACAGGCCGTAGCAATCGGTGAACAACGCGCTGTCATCGGCCTGGTGGGCGAGGTTGAGAACGTCGCCGAATACTTCTGCCAGCGGTAGCGTGTGGCCGGTGTTTGGTCGGCGGTAGACCACGCGTGCCTGGTCTTGCCATTGCAGATAGACCTCGCCCTGCGCGTCCTCCAGCCAACCGGGCGCTTCGGCGACCAGGGCCTGCGCGCGCAGGGTCGCATCGTCGATCTCCTCGACCGCCGTACGCACCAGCACGCCATGGCGCAGTAGCTCGGTGTGCACGCGGAACCAGGTCAGGCCGGTGTCGTAACGCGCCTGCAGCCCAAGCAGGCTACGCATGAGCGCTGCCTTGTGCGTGCGACTCAAGCTGCCGCGATCGACCAGCTGGACGCAGCGTTCGATGAACTCCTCGATAGCGTGTTGTGACATCCCTGCCTCCTGTACGTCAGTGGTCAACGTGCGGGCACCATCATGCCAGTGGTCCGGGCGACCGCGTGAGTGGGAAAGGTCGCGGGCGGGAGCCGTGCCGCCCGGCGCGGATCCGCTGCCTGTTCGTGCGCTGCTGCGCACTTTTCATCTCAGCCAATAACGGGGTCAGGTTAACTTATCAGTCGGCGGTGTTCGGTCTGCGTGGGCGATGAGCGGGCCTGACGCCCGCAAAGCGGTGGGTCTTGGCTTCGACCATTGCGCGGAAGGCGTCGTGGCCCAGGGCTCGCTGCTGCTGTAGATGAAGACGAATGCTGCGACGTAGTTTCGTCCAAGCCGCTGGATCAGTTGCCAGATCCGTCCCGCATCAGGTGGCGTGACTAGCAAGTGCACATGGTTGTCCATCAAGACGTCAGCGTGCAACTGGCAGCCTGTCGCGTGCAGGGCCTCATGCATCAGGTGCAGATAGCGCAATCGATCGCCATCATCCAGAAAGCAGGGCAAGCGGTTGTTCCCGCGTTGCACGATGTGCTGCGGGATGCCGGGAAAGTCGATGCATGGAAGTCTGGCCATGGCACAAGACTCGCAGCCCGGCGTTGGTACTGATAACGAGGAAACCCTCCCGAGAGCTGAGGCCGTAGCCTGAAATTTGGCTAGGAAGTGAACCTGACCCCGTTAGCGCAGCGTTTCCAGGCATGGCGCGTACTGGGCAGTCTTGTCTTGGACGATTGCCACGTCGTTGCGCATATTTCCCTCCTCGTCCCATCCCGGCGTCTGCCCGCACTGCGTCAGGACGGGAGACAGTGTAGAGAACGCTGCTTGATAGTCCTTGCGGTCGTGGCGCTGCTGAAATACCGCGCGTGCGCAGGCCGGCAACGTGCGGTCTCCGCGCTCCTCCAAGCGGAAAGAGCCATGCGGTTTAATTGCCTCGGTTCCCTTAGCTAGTGCGAAGAGACGTACACCGCATCCGCAAATGCCTCGGGAATTGCAAACGTCTCCCGCATCCTCCGCGCCTCGGCCGCCGGCGTGGCACCAAACAACCGCCGGAACTCACGACTGAACTGCGATGGGCTGGTGTACCCCACCGCATGGCTCGCCGCTTCCGCCGTCAGCGATTGCCGCACCATCAACAACCGCGCCTGGTGCAGCCGCGTCGACTTCACGTACTGCATGGGCGAGACCTGCGTGATCGCCTTGAAGTGGCTCTGGAAGCTGGGCGCGCTCATGCCTGCTTCGCTCGCCAGTCGGGCCACGTCCAGGGGCTGCGGATATGAGGCGTGAATCAAACGTAGCGCCTGGCTGATGCGACCGAACTGGCCGCGCATGGCCAGTGCACTACGCATGGCGCTGCCCTGCGCGCCCGTCAATACGCGGAAATAGAGCTCGCGTAGCAGTCCCGGGCCGAGGACGGCGGCATCCAGTGGCTTCTGCATGGCCTCGAGGAAGCGCAGGACCGAATCGCGCATGGCGTCGTCCACGGGCGTGGACATCATGCTCTGCGGTGGCTGCAGAGTGTCGGCCAGGCCTTCGCGGTCGATCTGTTCCGCCACTTCCGCGGCGAGCGGGAAGTCGAGATGGAGGTAGAGGGCCAGCAGGGGGTGGGCCGGCGTGGCGTCCGTTTCCATCGTGAAAGGCACGGGCACCGAGACGGCGAGGTACTGGTCCGCGTCGTAAAGGTAGAGCTGGTCGCCGAAGTAGCCACGCTTGCGGCCCTGGCACACGATGACGATGCCGGGGTCGTAAAGCACGGGCGTGCGGGCAAGCGCTCGGTCGGAGCGGAGGATGCGGACGCTCGGCACCGCCGTGAGGTTATAGCCCTCGTCGGGTGCCAGTTCGCGCAGAAGTTTGAGCGTGCGAGCCTTCGGAGCATCCATAGGAATAGGCAAGAATAAAAGCCAATTGTGACTTATCGACCTGGCAATGGTGGCGGATTATGCATTCCAAGACCAACCAACGGAGCACCCATGGGCAACCCGAAGACCCTCCTCATCACCGGTGTCAGTAGCGGTTTGGGCCGTGCCCTGGCCCGGCAAGCCGTCGCCCAGGGCCACGTGGTCATCGGTACCGTTCGCAACGCGGCGGCGAAACGCGTCTTTGAAGACCTCGCTCCCGGGAAGGTTCATGGCCGCCTCCTCGACGTCACCGACTTCGCCGCCATCGACGGCGTCATCGCCGAATTGGAGGAGAATGTCGGCCCGGTCGACGTCCTCGTAAACAACGCTGGCTACGGCCACGAAGGCATCATGGAGGAGTCGCCTCTCGAGGAGATGCGCCGCCAGTTCGATGTCAACGTATTCGGCGCCGTCGCCATGATGAAGGCCGTGTTGCCGTACATGCGCCAGCGCCGCCGCGGCCACATCCTCAACATCACCTCGATGGGCGGCCACATCACCATGCCCGGCATCGGATACTACTGCGGCAGCAAATTCGCGCTGGAAGGCATCTCCGAGACGCTGGGCAAGGAAGTTGGTCCGCTAGGCATTGCGGTGACAGCGGTGGCGCCGGGTTCGTTTCGCACCGATTGGGCGGGGCGTTCGATGCAGCGGGCGCCGCGATCCATCGCGGATTACGACGCCATCTTTGATCCCATCCGCCAGGCCCGCGAGGAAAAGAGTGGCAAGCAGCCAGGCGACCCGGTGAAGGCAGCACGCGCGATGCTGAAGGTGATTGCCGCGGAAAATCCGCCGGCGCATTTGCTTCTGGGGAGCGATGCGTTGACGCTGGTGCGAGCCAAGCTGGCTGCGTTCGCAGCGTCCATCGCCGATTGGGAAAAGGTGACCATTTCAACCGACGGCTGAAGATGCGTCTCTGGTGCAGCGCACTTGCTAACGAGGAGGGGGAGCGCGATGAGTCTTATCGCGAGCACCGATCGGCGCCCCTACGACACGGGGTAGCGGGGGAGGCACCGGGCAGGTAGTTCAGTTCATGAAGGGCAATGAACACCGATTCCGCGCTTCTGGCCCGTTTGCCAAAGGATGGAGTGACGGCTTTGGTGTTGATGAAACCAGACTTGGCGGACGATGCGTCGTACGAGTGCCGAACGACGTCGGTAGCAATCGGCCTTGTTGCTTACAAACCTCACGTCTGGATCGTGTCCGCCACGTCGGATCTCGCACCAGCTGGAAGAACGGATGACCCATATCTGGAAAGGGCAAGCATCTGGTGATTTCTGACGGCGAATCGGTCATGCAGTATCGCCGGTGCAATTGACAGGGTTGAGGTGTGCAGAACGTGTGTGTTGATGTGGACGGAGGCTGACTGACGCGCAAAACGTAGGGGGTTAGCATCGCTTGCCGTCATAGAGGAAGAGGTGGGGCTGCGGTTCGGTGTGCGGCGCCCACCACCCACTCTCCATCTTTCGGCTGCACTGCTCATGTTCAGATCCACTTGCATGACCCTCGCGCGCGCGTTGCGCTGGTGCGTCGTGTCGCAGGATGCGTGGGGAATTTGGTGGGCAGCGGCACTTGGCCGAAGGCGCGGCGATCACGATGAGCTCGCGTGACGGGCCGCCCATGGCGCGCGGGCAGCCGTCGCTCGCCGAGAGGGACCGTCTCCGCGCCGAGTTCGACCAGGCACTGGCCGCACTGCATGCCGAGCTGTTGGTGTACCTGCGCCGCCGTACGCGCGATGCCGAGACCGCGGCAGACCTGGCACAGGAGACCTTCTCGCGGATGATGGTGTACCGCGATGCGCCCAACATCGGCGACCGCCGGCTGCTGATGTACCGCATCGCGCACAACCTGGTGATCGAGCAGCGGCGCTCGCGTCAGCGGCGGCTGGCGGCGCAGCACGTGTCGCTGGACCAGGTCGCACCGATCAGCGCCGACGAGGCCGGCGTGGATGAGATTGCCGATGCGCGCCAGACACTCGATGTGCTGCTCAAGCGCACCTTGCTCGAGCTGCCGCCGAAGTGCCGGCTTGCGTTCAAGCTCAGCCGGTTCGACGGGCTCACCTATCCGCAGATCGCCGCGAGGATGGGGATCTCCACCAAGATGGTGGAGAAGCACATCAGCCGTGCGCTGCTCGCGTGCCGCGCGGCGGTGGGGGAACTGCCGCAGTAACCGGGCTGCAAGGCGGTTGGCTGGCGCCGCCGGAAGATGCTGGTAGCATCGTGCGCGAGGCCGCAGCAGACGGCCCGTCGGGAGTCACCAGCCATGCGTGCAGAGTCCGGGCGCATCCACGCGCAGGCGGCCGCCTATCTCGTTCGACGCGGCAGCGAGACTGCTGCCGAGCGCGCTGCGCGCGAGGCGTGGCTGGCTGCCGATCCGCGCCATCGTGCGGCCTACCAGCAATTGCTCGAGGTGGACGAACACGCATCGGCAGTGCTGGATGACCCCGAGTTGCAGGCCGCCACTGCACGCGATCTGGAACTGCTGACGCCGGCCTCCGGCCGGCGTCGTCGCTGGCGCTGGCTGTTGCTGGCAGCGATGCTGGTTGCCGCGATCGGCTACGCGGTGCATCACCTGCTGGTGCAGTAGCGCGCACTCAGCGCTAGGCACTCAGCAAACCGCACTGCGTGTTGCGGAAACCGTTGAATGTGCGCTCTGTTGCAGCGCTGCCTGCATATTGCACACGTTGTTGGTAGGGCATTGCGCTTGCGCAACATCACTTGTTGTCGGGGGACGCAATGGCGATGGTGCCGCGCCCAGGACGCGAAGGATGCACATGCAAACACGACGGGCAGTATCGGGGAGCGGTGTCGGTTTTGATCATGCACGCAGCAGACTGGCCTTGGCGGTGGTCTCGCTGCTGTCGCTGCACAACCTTGCTGCACAGGAACGCACGGCGGTGCGACGCGTGCAAACCCCAGCGGTGGAAGCGGATGCGCAGCGCGGTGATGCGCCTGTGCACGTAGCCACGGCCGGCATGCTCTGGTGATGGCGATGCAGGCGTAGTGGACGCGTAGCAGGTAGTGGGGAGAGGGCAATTGCATACACAGCGATGACGTGTCGGGCCCGGATGGGTGCCGAGCCATTTTGCGTGCGCAATGATTGCTCGAAAATCAAACAGTTAGTGATACTGGTCGCTGCTCGCCGCGCTGCGGTGCCCGCGTTTCAGCAGTCGGGTGCAGGACCGATCTTGCTCAGCTGGCGATGCGCGCCGGGTCGACCCGGAGTGCGCCGTCGGCGGGCCAACCCAGGCAAGCCAAAGGACGCAGCATGAAGACACGCACGTTACGCAACGCCATTTCCATCGCCCTGCTAGCCGTGGCGAGCGGTGCGGCAGGTGCGGTGGGGGCACGGGCAGCGACAGCGCAGGGGGCGACGCAACCTCCGACAGCGGCGCAGAAAACGCCGGCAGCCGTGGCACCGAACGCAGGCGAGCCGCCCAGGCCCGGCTCGCCGGAGACTGCGATTGCGGCGGCCGCGCCGGCACAAACCGCCGCGACCGAGTTGGAATCCATCGAAGTCACCGGCACGCGCATCAAGGGCGGTGCAGTTCCGTCGCCGGTGATTTCGATCAGCGCGGCGCACATCCAGGAAGAGGATTTCAGCGATCTGGGCGAGGTGATCCGCAGCGTGCCGCAGAACTTCTCCGGCGGGCAGAACCCGGGCGTGCTGAGCGGCAATCTGGCCGGGGCCGGCAATGCGAACCAGAACATGACCGGCGGCGCGAGCCTCAACCTGCGCGGGCTGGGCGCCGATGCCACGCTCACCCTGCTCAATGGGCGCCGGCTGGCCTATGGTGGATTCACCCAGGCGGTGGACCTCAGCGCGATCCCGGTGGAGGCAGTGGAGCGGCTGGAGATCGTGGCCGACGGTGCGTCGGCAATCTATGGGTCGGACGCGGTGGGTGGCGTCGGTAATGTGATCCTCAAGCGCGACTACGACGGGGTGAGCGTTGGCACGCGCTTCGGGCGGGCCACGCAAGGCGGGCTCACCTCGCGGCAATACAGCGTTACGGCCGGCACCACCTGGCGCAGTGGTGGAGTGATCGCGACCTATCAGGACGTGTCCGCAGACCCCATCTACAGCCGTCAGCGTAGTTACACCACTCAACTCACCGACCCGTCCACGCTGTATCCGGGCAGCGACCTGCGCAGCGGGCTGCTGAGTGCCTACCAGGCGCTGGGCGACAACGCCGAATTGCGCCTGGATGCGTTACGCACTGAACGCGACCAACTGCACTTTTACGCTGTCAGTGGTCGCAACAGCCGGGTCACTCCGACCACCACCAGCCTGCTGCTGTCACCGAGCCTTGTGGTGTGGTTGCCCAACGACTGGACGCTGACATTGGGCGCCACCGACGGCAACAGCAAGCACGATCAATACCGCCAGGAGACGGCGCTGGCTAGCGGTGCGGTGAGCGTGACCGACCTGTGCTATTGCAACGACAGCCGCAGTTACGAGCTGGGCGCCGAAGGGCCGCTGTTCGCGCTGCCGGCAGGCGATGCGCGCCTGGCCACCGGGGTGGGGTATCGCAGCAACACGTTCCGCAACGTCAACCACGTCAGTGGCGTGGAGACGATCGACGGCAGCGAAAGCGCGCGCTTTGCCTATGCGGAGCTGAACCTGCCGGTGGTGGGCCCGGCGCAGGGCGTGCCCGGTGTGCAGCGACTGACGCTGACAGCGGCGGTGCGCGGGGAGGACTACAGCAGCTTCGGCGGGGTGACGACGCCCAAGTTCGGTGTGCTGTATGCGCCTGGCAGCGATGTGACGCTCAAGGCCTCGTGGGGCAAGTCGTTCAAGGCGCCCACGCTGTTCGAGCGCAACTACGCGCAGGAGGCGTGGCTGTTCCAGCCGGGCGCGTTCGGCGGGGTAGGCTTTCCCGCCGGGACGACGGTGCTGGTGGCCGATGGCGGCAACCAGGATCTGCAGCCGGAGCGCGCCATCACCCGCTCGGTCTCGCTGGCCTGGCACCCCGAGGCGCTGGATGGCCTGGAGGCGGAGCTGACCTGGTTCGGGGTGGACTACAGCAACCGCGTGTTGCAGCCGATCGCCAATGCCAGCCAGGCGTTGCGCAATCCGATCTACGCGCCCTTCGTGGACCGCACGCCGACGCCGCAGGCGCAGGCCGATGTGATCGCGCTCGCCAGCCGGTTCTCCAACTTTGCCGGCGTCGCCTACGACCCGAGCCGGGTGGCGGCAATCATCTACACGCAGTACGCCAACGTGGCGCAGCAGGACATCGAGGGTCTGGACCTGAGCGGTAGCTACCAGGTGGCGTTGGCGCGCGGCACGCTGACCTTGCGCGGCTCGGCGAGCTGGCTGGACAGCACGCAGCAGACGTTGCCCGCGCAACCGACGTTCGATCTGTCCGGCACGCTGTTCAACCCGCCCAAGCTGAGCAGCCGCGTGGGCGCGGTGTGGAAGCAGGGCGGGCTTACCGCCTCGCTGTTCGGCAACTACCGCGGCGGGGTGCGCAACCGCGCCGACGGGGTGGAGTCGGCATCGTTCACCACATTCGATATGGCGTTGCGCTACGCCACCGGCGCACGCGGCGATGCGTGGGCGGGGCTGGAGTTCGGTGCGTCGGTGGACAACGCCTTCGATCGCGATCCGCCGTTGTATCGGGTGACCTCGCCGCTGTACGTGGCGCCGTACGACTCCACCAACTATTCGGCGATTGGTCGCTTCGTGAGCGTGTCGGTGTCCAAGCACTGGTGATGCGTGGGCTGCCTGCTGCAGCCGATGTATTGGCGATGGTCCTTGAGCGTTGCTGAGAGGAGTGTGTGTGTGAGGAATCACAAACCATGGCGCCTGCTGCTTGCAGGCGTGCTGATGGCGGCAGGTGCATGCGTGGGACACGCGCAAACGGTATCGTCCCAGCGATTGCTGGAGGTGGTGGATATCGGCAGCCCCACGCTGTCGCCGGATGGCCGCAGCGTGGCCTTTCGCACCGAGCAGGCAGCGGTGCAGCGCAATACCTACGACAGCGTCTGGTACGTGCAGGGCCTGCAGGACGCTGCGCCCAGACGCATTGCCGATGGCGGCGTGCCCTTGCGCGATTCGGCAGGCGGGTCCTTGCCTGCAAAGGTGCTGTGGTCGCCGGATGGGCGCTGGCTGTACTACCGCGCGTTGATCGATGACGTGATTGCGGTGTGGCGCGCGGCGGCGGACGGTTCCGGCGCGCAAGCGGTGACCCACGATGCGGCCGACGTGCAGGAGTTTTCGCTGGACGCGGATGGGCGGGTGCTGCGTTACCGCGTCGGCGCCACTCGCGCGCAGGTCATGGCGGCCGAACAGGACGAGTATGCGCAAGGCATCCGGATCGACGAGACGGTGCCGCTCGGGCAGGGCCTGTTCCGCTCGGGCAATGTGCAAGGACGCCTGGCGACGCAGCGCTTCGGCACGGTGTGGTTCGATCGCACCGGCTTGTCGGCGGATGTGCCGGAGCACTGGCTGGCGCTGGACCTGGCCACGGTAACCACGCGGCCACTCGCGGATGCGCCGGTGCCCGCGGAGGAATCGCCCGTCAGTACGCACGGTGTCGACGGTGACGTGTGGCAGTCCGTGCCTGCGCCCGGTGGTGCGGTGGCGGTGTTGTCGCGTGTGGGTGATGGCAAGGGCCAGCTATTCCGTCCGCAGGTGGCGCTGTCAGTCCTGCCCGGTGCACACGCCCGCAAGGCCGTGCGCTGCACCGCGGCGGCCTGCGTGGACAAGGCAATCAGTGCAGTGCAGTGGCGCCCGGGGAATGCGGAGGTGCTCTTCACCATCACCGATCCTGCATTGGGCCTGGCGCAATCCATCCAGCGCTGGAATCCGGCCACCGGGCGGGTGCGGTTGGTGGTGCAGGGGCGCGGTTTGATCAATGGCGGGCGTGACCCGGCGGCACGCTGCGGTGCCTCGGCCGTTGCGCTGGTGTGCGTGACAGCCGAAGCCGATCGCCCGCCGCGTCTGGAACGTATCGGGCTGGACGATGGCACACGGCAGGTGCTGTTCGATCCCAACGCGGAGCTTGCAGCGGACATGGCGCATGCGACGCCTGCACGGCTGTTGCAGTGGAGCGATGCACGTGGGCGGCGATACAGCGGGCAGTTCTTCGCGGCACACGGTACCGGCGCGGGCAAGCTGCCGTTGTTCGTCACCTACTACAGCTGCCCTGGCTTCGTGCGCGGTGGCGTGGGCGATGAGTGGCCGCTGGCCGTGTTGGCGCAGGCAGGCATCGCAGCGCTGTGCATCAATCAGCTGCCCGGCTACACCATGGATGCGGTGGAACGGCACGGCGAAGGGCTGGCGGCGGTGGAAAGCGCAGTGGCGTTGTTGTCGTCACAGGCCGGCATCGATCGCACGCGGGTGGGCATGGGCGGGCTGAGCTTCGGCGGTGCGGTGACCCTGTGGACGGCCACTGAGTCGAACCTGCTCGCCGCCGCTTCGGTAGCCAACCCGGTGGTGTCGCCGTCGTACTACCTGTTCGGCAGCATGAAGGGCGAGCCCTTCCTCAAGGGGCTGCGCGACATGTGGGGCCTGGGTGCACCGGAGCAGACACCCGAGCGATGGAAAGTGTTGTCGCCGGCGTTCAAGCTGGAGCGGATTCGCGCGCCGATCCTGTTCCAGCATTCCGAGCAGGAGTATCTGTACGCGCTGGATTACCTGATTCCCCTGCTGCGTGCGCAACGCGCCGAGTTGTACGTGTTTGCGAACGAGCCGCACCAGAAGTTCCAGCCGCAGCACAAGTTGGTCGTATATGCGCGCAACGTCGATTGGTTCCGCTTCTGGTTGCAGGACTACCAGGACGCTGCGCCGGAAAAGGCCGCGCAGTATGCGCGCTGGCGCGCAATCAAGGCGGCACTGCCGTCGCGTGGCGACTAGCGTGTGTGGCGCAGCTGACGCGTGGCACGTTGGCAGCTGCGCCACGCACCTACGCAGTGCAGGCAACCTCAGCGCTGATGACGGACCCAGTTCTCGACCGCACACAGGTCGAAGATGCGCATGACGCTGTGGTCGCCGTCGGCCAATGTGTGGTCGAAATGGTAGCGCAGGGCATCGGCGTCCAGCAGCCCCTGGCCTGCAAGCCGACCCTGCAGCAGATAATCGCGGATCTGCTGCCTGCCCCGACGATAGACCGCGCCGGAGTAGTTCATGAAGGTGCCTTTGCTGCGGCGATGCAGAATCTGCGCAGGCAGCACATCCGCAAACGCATCGCGTGCGACGGCGCGATTGCGGCCGCCAGCGATCCACATCCAGCTCGGCACTGTCAGGCAGGCCTCCACCACCGGTTGCGAGAGCAGCGGCATGCGCAGGTGCCACGATGCACTGCGCGCCAGTCCATCACGGAACACCTGGGTGCCGGCCAGATCGACGATACGTTCGCGGTCGCCGGGCAGGCTGTCGGGTGGGGCATCGAACCAGGGATGCGATTGCAATGGAACCTCAGCCTGCGTGCCTAGCAGGAACGATCGCTCCGGCTTGCGTGGCGGTCCGGCCTTGGCGAGGAGTTTCTTGATCGTCAACCTGCCTGCTTTCCACAGCGTGCACTGGTGCAGTTCGGCAAGTGCATGGACTGCGCTGAAGCCGGCGCGCAGGCCGCCTGCACGGAAGGCGTCTGCGGCGGGCGCGGCGGTTCTGGTGTTGCAGAACACGGTGTCGCCACCGCCGCCGGAAAAGAAACTGGTGATGGCCAGCTGCGTGCCGATCGCTTCTTTCAGCGCATTGGAGGCATGCTGCAGAAACCAGGTGCTGGGCGCGACCGCATGTGCCGGCGGTGCGAAATCGACCGGTGCAGCGTCGAACCCCAGGGTGCGCACGATCAGCTCGGTGCCCAACAGATCGCTCATCTGCCGGGCATAGTGCCGTTCGTCGGCGCCAGGCACCGGCGTAACCAGATTGCAGCACGCCACGCGCGCGGTGGTGTCTTTCAGGCATGCAGCCAGGATGGAGGAGTCCAGGCCGCCAGAGAGTTCCAGCAGCACGGACACATCGGTCCGCGCCCAACACGTGACGCTGGAGGCGACCGCCTGACGCAGCTGTGCCTGTGCGTCGAGTGGGTCGTGCCGGCGCCGAGAGGCTGCGACGAAATCCCAGGGGTTCCAGACTTGCTCGACACTGCTGTGGTTGGAATGTAGACACAGCTGGCTGCCCGGCAGCAGTTCGCGTACGCCGACAAGCCCGGTGCGCTCGGTCTTGAGGTGCGGGTAGTGCAGATGATGGGCGATGGAGTCCCAGTCGATCTCACGCGTGTACACACCCGCATGCGTGGCGATCGAGATGTCTGAAGCGATGAAGCCATGCTGTAGCGCGTAAACGCATGCCACGCCGCCGGAAGGCTCGCGCATGACGGTGATGGCGCTCGGGTCCGCGCGCGGTGCATGCAACAGCAGGTACTCGCCCCAGTGCGTCTCGATCAGGTGCCGTGTCCGTTGTGCTGCGGACAACGCATGCAGCGATGCGCCGTCCAGCAAGGGGGCGTTGTCGCGCTGCGAAAAGACATGGCCGATCAGTGCGCCACCACCAGGCAAGTCGAGCACGGGCGTGTCGTCTGATGCATACAGGTCGATGTGCCCAGCGCGTTGCCGTAGCTGTAACCCGATCTGGCGCAACGACGCATCGATACCGGCGCGGTCGCCATCGCGGTGTGCCTGCGCATGGTTGAACAAGGCGATGTAGCGGTACATCACACCACCCGGATGGGGGTATGCGCGTGGACGTTGCCGACCGTGTCGTTCAAGACCAGATCGCCTGTCTGTACCCAGCAATGGGCCGAAAATGGATCGAGTGCGACCCCGAAGACAAGCTGGGCGTCGAGCTGGCGCCTGCGCAGGAATCTTGCCAATGCGACTGAATCGAGCAGGCAGCGCATCTCGACCGGCACCCACACGCGTGCGCGCCGGAAGACGGACGCCGCATCGATGAGCCGTTGCTCAAGTCCGGCGACCGAGCGTTGCTGCATCCCCCGACCCTGTGCTCCAGCGGAGAGGCTGCCAAGTACCCTGCCAAGCGGGTTGCGCTTCAATGCCAGGCGTGTGGACAGCACAAGTGCCAGCACCTCGAGCTTTTCAAGCAGCTGTGGTCGTCGCGCCGGTACAGGCATTTCCATCGCGCTACGCAAAACAGGCATGACGGGAAGCTGCGGGCCGGCGGTCGCTTGCGACCGCTCCACCAGCAAGCCCCGTTCGACAAGGTCGTTGATCTCCAGGTCCGACGCCGGGTCATGTGCCAGGTAGGCGAGCAGGGAGTGCTCCAGTGCCTCGGGCAGACGGAAATAGCGGTCGTTACCGACATCCAGGAACACCAGGCGCTCGCCAATGCGGCAGAACGTTAGGTCGTTGCGCAATGTGTAGCGGTGCATGGCGCTGTCCTTGAGAGAAGGGGCGCACCGTTGCAGTGCGCCCCGTGGCCTGGGAAGTTGCTCACCGGCATGTACAGCCGAGTGGCGACTGCCGCGCGTTGGCAGCGCCTAGTCCTGGCTGATGCCCAGCGTGGTGATGCCACCCATTTCTTCGCCTGCCAATGGCCCGCCCTGTGTGTCCAGGCTTGCGATCCCAAGCACGATGAGATCCTGACCAAACGTCGTGGTATGCGCGTCGTTGTTGCTGGTATCCATGGTCTCTACTCCTGGTGGAAGAGGCGTGCACTCAGGCACGCCTCGGGTTCACTCTTCGGAAATGCCAGGCACGTTGAAGCCGCCGATTTCTTCGCCAGCGAGCGGGCCGCCTTTGGTGTCGGTGCTGGCAACGCCAAGCACCGTGATCTCGCTGGATGCATCGCTGTGGGTGGTGTCATTGATGTTCATCGCTGTCTCCTGGTTGTGTCATGGGGATCCATGACGCAGACACGTTAGGAAACAGCTGTATTGATTTTCAAATGATTAAGTCGTGACACCGTCATAATTAAATGCACTGTGTGACCGTCGTCGAAGATGACCGCAATCCTGGCCGGTGGCGTCGCTTCGTACCTTCGCGCCGCATCAGGCACAGGTTGCCGGCAGCTCGCAAGCACAGCATGCAGGTCCCGCAATGTGCTGCGTTGACGACACTCAGTTGCCGAAGCTGGAAGCCTGATTGAGGCGCTCATTCATGACCGCCACGATGCGCGGCACGGCCTGGATGCGGCGTACGTGATAGGCATGCAACGCTGTCTGCAACGCGGCAAGGTTGCGCTGCTGCCAGTGCAGCGTGAGCTCTGCCAGTTCTTCCTCAAGAGAGTCGAGCAGGCCATGTTTGGCACGTCGCACCGGTGCCAACCGGTCGTTGGTCTGTCTGACGGCATGATGCAGCGACCAATGCGCAGCGGCGTGGGCAATGGCGTCGAAGAGCTTCCAGGTCTGCTTGACCACGTCCGCAGGTGCGGTGGTGGGCTCCAACTCGCCAGCGGCGTGCGGTGTCGATGCAACGCCGATATCGCAGGCCATCCGCAACAGGCGGTCCATCCAGTCGTAAAGATCCCGCAGCGCGACCTCGGTGAGCAGCGGCACCTGCAAGCCATAGCGTGCGTGATCGATGACCAGGCCTTCGCCGACCAGGCGATGCAACGCAAGGTGTACTGGCGTGGGGCTGACCTTGAACTCGGCAGCCAGCGTTGTCGGGTCGATGCGCTGACCGGGTCGATACCGGCCGGATTGCAGTGCGCGCCTGACCTGCGCATAGGCGATGGTACGTTTGGAGTGGATCCCATGCATGGCGAACTCCTTGTCTGACCGCGACTCCTCCCCTGGCCGGATCGTACATGCAATGGCTGCGGCAGGAGTTGCTGCGGTAGTCCTTTTTTGGCCACAGTCCTGTCGCATCGCGCTGCGGAGGAGGCAGGCTTGGAGTCAATACCCTGTCCCGACAGTAATAGTTTTAATAACGCACAAACTGGGATCAAAAAAGAGGGCCGCCTGGTATGCCAGGGCGGCCCTCGTATGGACATTATCTGTTCCTGCTATCGCGTGGCACGCCTGTCGTGCCAGACGCTGTGCCTTGTTTAGCGGAACGACTCGCGCAGCCGCTTGCCTGCGTACTCCTGTGCGGCCTTGGCCTTGGCAACGACGGCGGCGCAGCCAAAGAACTCGTGCGTCACGCCGGTGTAGACCTCACGCTCGACCGGTACGTTGGCGTCCTTGAGTGCGTCTTCCAGCTTGGCGCCGTCGCTGCGCAGCGGGTCGATGGTGGCGTTGATGATCGTCACCGGTGCCAGGCCGCGCAGGTTGGCGTTGACCAGGTCCAGACGCGTATCTGCCTTGTCGGCGTCGCTGCGGATCAGGTGCCCCACGAACCATTCGATCATGGTCTTGTTGAGGGGCTTGGCGATGGCGTTTTCGATGTAGGACTCGGTGTGCAGGCTGCCGGTCTGCCCGACGGGGTAGACCGCCAGAATATGCGTCGGTGCCGGCAGCCCCTTGTCGCGCGCGGCTACCGCCGTGGCGATCGCGAGGTTGCCGCCGGCGCTCTCGCCTGCGAGGGCGACACGCTGCGGGTTGCCGCCGATGCTTGCCGCGTTTGCCAGCACCCATTCGTAGGCGGCGAGCGCGTCGTCCCAGGCGGCGGGGAACTTGTGTTCGGGCGCCTGGCGATAGTCTACCGAGACCACGATGGCGCCGGTTTCCTTGGCGAGCCCGCGCGCGCCGCCATCATAGACCTCGGCATTGGCGATCACCCAGCCACCGCCGTGGAAATAGACAATGACCGGCAGTGCGGTGCCGCCCTGTGGGGTATAGACGAAGGCCGGGAGATTGCCGGCGGGCGTTTCCAGGGTGTGGGAGGTGCGCTTGACGCCGGGCACCAGCGCCTCCGGGTCGGCGGACTTGCCCTGGTCGTGCAGGAGCTTCTTGACCGCATCGGCAATGGTCGGCTGCTGCCGGGCTTCGGCCGGCGTCAGCTTCTCGATGGCCTTGGGTTCGAGCGCATCGTGGGCCTGGGCCAGGTCGTGCATGTCGTCATCGGCACGGATGGCGCCGATGACGTTGGAGAGGGTGTCGATGATCGGGTTGGGCTTGCCGTGCTCTGTCATGTGGGCGTCTCGGTTGATTGACCGTGACGTTAGCGGCGGTGCAGTCAATGGGGCGACAAGGGAGCTCGGCCGTTATGCACATGGCGGCAACATTCGCAGCAGGCGCCGGTGCAGGCACCTGGCGATTGAAAGCCCTTACCAATCCGTCGGCGCATAGTCCTTGAGGAACTGCCCCCACACATGCTCGCCGGTGTTGGCGCCGTGGATGATGGGGTCGACGATGCGCGCGGCGCCGTCGACGATGTCCAGCGGCGGGTGGAAGCGTTCCTGCTGAACCTTGAGCGCGGCGATGTCCGCCGGATCCTCGTCGGTGACCCAGCCGGTGTCGACGCTGTTCATGTGGATGCCGTCGTTCTGGTAATCGGCCGCCGAGGTGCGCGTCATCATGTTCAACGCGGCCTTGGCCATGTTGGTATGCGGATGCCGGGTGGTCTTGAAGTTGCGGTAGAACTGCCCTTCCATCGCCGAGACGTTGACGATGTGCTTGTCGCGCTCGGGCGTGCGCAGCATCAGCGGCTTCAGCCGCGCGTTGATGATGAAGGGCGCGATGGCGTTGACCAGCTGGGTTTCCAGCAGTTCCACCGAGGGCACTTCGTCCATCAGCAGGCGCCAGGAGTTGCGCCCGCGCAAATCCACCTGCTGCAGGTCCTGATCCAGGCGTCCATCCGGGAACAGGTGCTGCTGGCCGACCAGTTCGTCGTCCAGCAACGCCACCTGCGACAGCTCGGCGGCGCGGGTGAGCCCATCGGCGCCGTCCAGGCCGCGGCCATGCACCGCCGGCAGCGCCATTGCCGAGGCATCGCGCAGCAGTTCGGGCGTGCGCAGGCCCTCGTAATGGCCGACCAGGTTGCGTACGGTTTCCGGCAACTCATGCAGCGCGGCGGTCTCGCCGGCCATCATGTGCGCGTAGAACTGCGGCGGGCGGCGCACGGTCTGGCAGGCGTTGTTGATGATGAAGTCCAGCCGGTCGCGGGTGGCCAGCAGCTGGCTGCAGAACGCTTCCACGCTGGGGGTGTGGCGCAGATCCAGGCCGAACACCTGCAGGCGATGGCCCCATTCGGTGAAGTCCGGCTCCTGCGCATAGCGCGCGGCCGAATCGCGCGGAAATCGCGTGGTGACGATCAGTTCCGCGCCGGCGCGCAGCAGCTTCAAACCGGCCTGATAGCCGATCTTGACCCGTCCGCCGGTCAGCAGCGCCACGCGTCCGCGCAGGTCGGCGGTTTCGGTGCGCTTGAAGTAGTTCAGCTCGGCGCAGGCCGGGCACATCTGGTCGTAGAAATGATGCAGCTGGGTGAACTTCTGCTTGCAGACGTAGCAGTGGCGCAACTCCGGCGAATGCGTGGGCTCCGGTGCGGCAGTGGCATTCTGGCCGTTGTGCGCGTCGTGCAGGCCGGCGGCATGCGGCGGGAAGAAATTGGGCGTGCTGAACACCGGTTTGCGCCGCAGCGCGCGGATGCCGCGCTGCTCGAGCAGCGCTTCGGCCTTGCGCACCTTCTCCTGGTGCCGCTCGCGCTCGCGTTGCTTGAGCAGCTGCCGCCGCGCCTTGGGCTCGGGGTGATAGACCCTGGCCACCACCTGGTGCAGCCGCACGCGGTCGGCCTCGGGCAGCGTGTCGAGCACGCTGCGGTCGGCCTCGATGGCCTCCAGCAGGTCCAGCGCCGCGCGCAGGCGGTCGGTCAGGGGCAGGTCGTCGGCGGGCGGGGGTGGGGTGTTGGTGTTCAAGATGGATCCGGAAAAGAGCGACAGAAGGCGGAGCGCATGCAGCGGGCGGCGCGGTGGACGCGATGGATGGCGGCCAGCGGCCACGCTGGCCTGGACCGCTGCCGCCGCAGGCCGGAGCGTCCGGACCGCGGCTATTTTCGCCGATCCTTGGGTGTGCGCGCCAATGACAGGGCTGGATGGGCTGCGGCAGTGCGGGCGTCGCTGCCGGGGATGCATCCAATCGCCGCGCAGGGCGTGCGCCCGGTTCAGCTCTCAGCACGCGGCTGGAAGGCCTGCGTGCACGTGCTTGCATGCAGCGACGTGTTGCCGCCCGTCATGCGGGAGGCCGGGGTGCGATCGCATCCCGGATTGGATAATCTTTCCCCATACCGGAGGGGCCTCACGCCCGTCCATTCAAGGGGACATTGATGAAGAATTCCATGCTGGCTTTCGGGCTGGCCGGCTTGCTCTGTGCGTGTACGGTGGTCTCGCCCGATCCGGGACAACAGGCCGTGCTGGTGGATAAACCGCTGTTCTTTGGCAAGGGGGGCATCCGCCTGGACGATGTGCGTGATCCCGGGCGCACGTACACCTGGTTGACCACCTCTGCGTCATATGTGGATGTCACCCCGCAAACCGTGCAGGTGGCCTTCGACGATTTCTCCTCCAGCGACAATATCCTGTTGGACTTCTCGACCCAGATCCAGTACCGGATCACCGCCCCGGCCTTGCTGCTGTCCGGGTTTGGGCAGGACTGGTTCAAGAACAATGTCGCCAGCCAGTACGCGTCCATCGTGCGCGATCAGGTCAAGCGCTACGACATGACCAAGATGATGAGCGACCCGGATACCGCCAGGAAAATCGACGATTCGGTCACCCAGAACGTCAGCGCGCTGGTCAAGCAACAAGGCTTGCCGATCCAGATCCAGAACATCACGCTCGGACGCGCGCGCCCCAATCCGGACGTGTTGCAGCAGATGAACCTCACCGCTGCGCAGCAACAGCGTGTCAAGACGCTGGTCGAGGCGACGACCGCAGAGCGGCAACGCGAGCAGGAACAGGTTGCCAAGGCCGATGCCGACAATGCATACCGCAACCGCATGGGCCTGACGCCCGAGCAGTACCTGGCCAGCCAGATCGCCGAGCTCAATGCCGATGCCTGCAAGAAGGCGCAGGCCTGCTACATGGTGCCTTCCGGCACGTCGGTGATTGCCAGGTAGCGTGCGCTGCCGGCCGATGGCAACGCGGGGCTCCTGTTGCCTTGCAGTGGTGGGTCTTCGGTCTGCAAACGCTGCTGGCTGCTCGCGTCCGCTCACGCCACCACGGCCGCTCACGCACTCTCCAGACCGGCTGGGCTAGGGTTGCGGCCTACTGTGGTAGCGGAGAAGGCAGCATGGGCCTGTTGGTCGATGGCAAGTGGCAGGACAGTTGGTACGACACCGACAAGAGCGGTGGGCGTTTCGAACGCTCGCAATCGCAGTTCCGCAATTGGGTGACGCGCGATGGCAGCCCCGGCCCGCATGGGGACGGTGGCTTTCAGGCCGCTCCCGGGCGCTATCACCTGTATGTGTCGCTGGCCTGCCCGTGGGCGCATCGCACATTGATCTTCCGGCGCCTGAAAGGTCTGGAGTCGATGATCGACGTGTCGGTGGTGCACTGGCTGATGGGCAAGCAGGGCTGGACGTTTGCGCCAGGGCCGGGCGTGGTGGGCGATGCGCTCCACCAGGCGCAGCATCTGTACGAGGTCTATCTGAAGGCGGATCCGCAGTATTCCGGGCGCGTGACCGTGCCGGTGCTATGGGATCGCGAGCGCAACACGGTGGTCAGCAACGAGTCGGCCGACATCATTCGCATGTTCAATAGCGCCTTCGACGCGGTCGGCGCTGCGCCCGGCGATTTCTATCCGGCGCCGCTGCGCGAGCAGATAGATGCGATCAATGCGCGCGTGTACGACACCGTCAACAATGGCGTGTACAAGGCGGGCTTTGCCACCACGCAGGCTGCGTACGAAGAGGCGGTGGTGCCGCTATTCGAGAGCCTGGATTGGCTGGATGCACGCCTGGGCCAGCAGCGCTACCTGTGCGGCGACCGGCTCACCGAAGCGGACTGGCGCCTGTTCACCACGCTGGTGCGTTTCGACGCGGTGTATGTCGGCCATTTCAAGTGCAATCTGCGGCGCATTGCCGATTATCCGCAGTTGTCCGGCTACCTGCGTGAGCTGTATCAGATGCCGGGTATCGCAGACACGGTGAATTTCCAGCACATCAAGCACCATTACTACCAGAGTCACGACATGATCAACCCCACCGGCATCGTGCCGCTGGGGCCGGTGTTGGATCTGCAGGCGCCGCACGGGCGTGGCGGCTGATGCAGCTGTTCGCCGAATGCTGCCGGATATCCACGTGCTGCCCTAAGCTGTGCGCCTTCGATACAAACAGGAGTGATGCGTGCTGAATCATGTGATGGTGGGATCGAACGATATCGCGCGATCCAGGCAGTTCTACGATGCAGTGCTTGGCGGCGTCCTCGGTGCCGCCGAACCGCTGGTCAATCCTGCCAACTCGGGCCATGTGCGCCTGTTCTATCGCCACGCCGGCAGTACGTTCGTTGTCAGCGAGCCGATCAACGATGCGCCCGCGACCAGCGGCAACGGCGCCACCGTGGGCTTCAGCTGCGGCTCGCCCGAGCAGGTGCATGCCTTCCACGACGCTGCGGTGGCGGCAGGTGGTGTGTCCATCGAAGATCCACCGGGCGTGCGTGAGAGCCGCATGGGGCCGGTCTGGCTGGCCTACGTGCGCGACCCGGACGGCAACAAGCTGTGCGCGATCTATCGGCCTGCATAGGCTGTAATCCCTGCGCTGCTGCAACTGCCGCAGCGCGAGCGCGCACCGAGTCATCGCTTCGCTATGGCGACGGTGGAACAGCCGCCGCCATAGCGCGCCCTGTGGTTGCAGCGCGCGACAGGCTTAGGTGAGTGACGTCGCGCTAGTGCTTGGCCGCGTCGCGCATGATCAACGTCGCTGCGCCCACCGTGATCGCGTCTTCGACCACGCCGGTGCTGGTCTGGCCGTAGCGGTCGATCGCACGCATGCGCAGGTTGAACGTGAGATAGGCGGCCGCCACTGCGGTGGACGCGCCCAGGAGTGCGGCGACGCCGCGCTGGTGGCGCGGAGCCAGGGCCGCGCCGACGATCACGCCGGTGGCGATGCGCGCGATCATGCCGGGCAGCACGATGCGGTCGGGCGCGGTTTTCATCTTGTCGCCTGCCAGCTCGCCGCCGGCAAGCGCGAGCATGCCGGCCGACGCCAGCGGATTGGCCAGCAGTGGCGGTGCGCCGTTGTCGGCAGGAAGCTTGCCGGTACGCGCAGCATTGGTGACCGCCGCCAGCGGCGTCATCGAGCGCATGCCGGCGACGGCGCCCATCAGGATGGAATGAATCAAAGCCATGTACACCTCTGCGTGTGCTCAACAATCGCAGGCGGAATGCGCTGCGTGCGGCACGCTGTATGGATGTGCACACACTAGGCCGGCGCATGTATGGGCGTTGGCAAGAGCTTGTGCATGCCGTGCATTGGCGGCGCCCGCACGGCACTGGATGTGCGGGCGATGCGCCGCCCGGAATGTATCGGCTTGCGCCGCGCAACCAGGCGCGCGGCATTGCACTCAGGGAGCCTTGGTGCCCAACAGGAACTTCAGCCCATGGGTGATGCCGCGCGGCGCGACACTCAGGTGATCTTCGTCGTTGAGCACCTCCAGCTCCAGCTGCAGCGACGGATACTGTCTCGCGCGCAGCGTCTGCACCAGGTTCCTGGCATCGATCACCATGTCGTACTGCTTGTTGTAGCGCATCTGCTCGTACTCGCCGACATACATGTAGACCCGCGCCGGCGCATCGGTGTGTACCGCAGCGAAGCGCTTTTCCTGCGCGGCCGTGGCGTGCTCGCCGTACCAATACGAGGGGCTGCCAAGCAGATAGCCGGAAAACATCTGCGGTGTGCTCAACAGGATCTGGGTGCCGAGCAGGCCACCGTAGGAATGCCCGAGAAACAGGCGCTTGCCTTCGTCGGTTCGGTAGCGGCCGGCAATGAAGGGCAGCACCTGCTGGCGCAGGTAGGACGCGTAGGCCGTACTGCCACCGTGGGTTGCATTGGGCGGTGCGGTGCCGCCATTTTCCAGTGTCGGGGTGTAATCGCGCCGCCGGCTGGGCATTGGCTCGTCGCCCACCGCGTAGGACAGCCCGACCAGGATGAAGTCCTCGATTGCCGGCCCGTCGCCGTTCAAGCGGCGCGCGATCTGCCGCACCACCGGGAACGCATAGTCGCTATCGGTGACGTAAAGAACCGGATAGCGACGCTCCGGGTGGTCGGCGTAGCCGGCCGGCAAGCCGACAACGACCTGATAGCGGCGGCCTGATGCTGGATCCGGGACATCCCAAACCTGGCTGTCGACAATCTCGTACGGCTGGCCTTCGCCGCGTTGCCCAGCTAGCGCGGTCGCCATGGCCGCTTTGGCAGGTGCCGGTGGTTGCTGCGGCACAGCCGCCTTTTCCTGCGGTGCGGGTGGTGCATTGATGCAGCCAACCAGTGACAAGGCGAGCAGCCCTGCCGGCAATGCCTTGTTCAAGGTTCTCTCCTGACCACGCGCGGCATTCCCGCGCATCAATTCAAACGACCGACATACGCCAGCACGGGAGCGGCCGCCATATCGTTCGGGTTGGTGCCAGGCAGGCCTTGCGGCACGTCCATGCCCTTGCTGCGGTAAAAGTCGGTCCAGTACTGCGAGATCTTGCCGGTCTGCAGGTTCTTGAAGTTCATCGGTTGCAGGGCGAAGACGTGCCGTGCGCGGAACGCGCGTTCGATGAAGTCCGAGCAGTAGTAGCTGTTGTCGTCCTGCAGGTAGGTCTGGTTGTAAGGCTTGCCGAGCATGCGCCGTGCCTGCGCGATGGCGCCGGGGATCGCATTGCGCTGTTCTTCCGTCAGCCGGTATACATGGATCTGCCGATGCTTGGCGTTGGCTTCTTCGACGAATGCCTGCAGCGGCTGCTGCCGCGAGCCTTGTTCGTCTGCGTGCAGCAGCACCTGTCCGGTAGCGTCATGGGCGAGCAGTGCCACATGATCGAAGCTGGGGGCATCCTGCCTGGCGGTGGCATCGTCGATGGCACCGCTCAGGCCGGTGCGGGCGGCGGTGACGAACAGCAAGTCGCCGTCCTGCAGCTGTACGGCGATGGAGGTGGTGGGCAGCAGTACCAGTGCAAGCACGGCGAGCAAGAAGAGGGTGCGCATGGGAGGCCGGCAGGTGGTGCAAGGGCCACCATTATCGCCAGGAACGCGGGCCGGCTGCCGATGCGCGATGCGCTCTGTAGAATGCAACTGCCAGCGGGCGTCGCCGCCGCCATCGCGTCGCGGCAATCCCTGTCCGTCTGGAGTGTTGCATGCGTGCTTCTTCTGCGTTGTCGCCGATCGGCCGGCTGTTTGCGGTGGCCGCCTTTATCGAGGGGCTGACCTGGGCCGGGTTGTTGCTCGGCATGTTGCTCAAGTACGGCACGCACACCACCGAGCTTGTGGTGTGGCTGTTCGGGCGCCTGCATGGCGCGGCCTTCCTGTTCTATGTGGCGGTCAGCGTGCTTGCCGCGCTGCGCCTGCGCTGGCCGTGGTGGGCGTGGGCGCTGAGCCTGCTGGCCGCGTTGCCGCCGCTGGTGACGGTGCCGCTGGAAATGTGGTTCCGGCGTATCGGTCTGTTGGGCCCGCGCGCACGCGCCGGTACCTGAGCATGTCGGCGCAGGCCAAGCAACATTGATGCCGCGTGCTTTGCATGGCACCGCGCCAGACGATGGACTCCACAAACCGCCTTTGCCACCATAGGCGGACCAAGGAAGAGGCGGAGTGTCGCAATGCATTATTGGATGAGGGTGGCGACTGCCGCGCTGGCAGTGGCAATGACCATCGCGGTGCCGGCTCGCGCGCAGACGCCGCCGCAACCGCTGGATCTGACGCCCTATCTCAAAAGCGACCAGTTCGAGCGGATCAAGATCTCGCCGACGGGTGAGTATTTTGCACTCACCATGCCGCTGGAAGATCGCACCGTGCTGGGCATCGTACGGCGTCAGGACAAGGTGGCCACCGCGAAAGTCACCGGTGGCGCCAACAGCGTGGTGGACGATTTCTGGTGGGCCAGCGACGACCGCATCGTGGTGTCGATGGCGCAGCGGCTGGGGTCGCGCGACGAGCCGATGGCGATCGGCCAGCTGCATGCCATCGACGCCGATGGCAAGAATGGCCGCCTGTTGGCCAGCCCCTATGGCACCAATCCGGATATCAACGGCGTGCAGTTGAAGATGGACCTGGAGCCAGGCACGTTCATGCTCGATACCTTGCCGGGCGATCCGCGCAACATCCTGGTGTCGACGATCCCGTTCGTCGGCGACCCGAACATCCGCATCGACAAGCTGGACATCCAGACCGGCCGGCGCAGTACCGTGGCGACCTCGCCGGTGCGGCGCGCAAACTTCGTGACCGATCAGCAGGGACGCATCCGCTTCGCCAACGGCGCCGACGTGAGCAACGTCAGCAAGCTGTATTACCGCGACGACGATGCCGCACCGTGGCGGTTGGTCAATGATGCCGCCAGCAGCGGGCATCGCGAATTTCCGCTCGGTTTTGCGGCCGATGGCAACAAGGCCTATCTGCAGGTGGAACAGGCGAGCGGCACCGATGTGCTGGTGGGATGGGACCCGGCCAGCGGCAAATCCACGCCGTTGTTGCACGACGACACCGTCGACCCCTACCGGATCCTGCGCGATCTGGACGGCACCACGCCGATCGGCGCGTCCTACATGAGCGACCGGGTGCGCAACCGCTTCTTCGACGAGAAGTCACCGACGGCCAGGCTCTACCGCAGCCTGGAAAAAGCCTTCGACGGCAACGCGGTCTACATCACCTCGGCCACCCGCGACCGTCGCCTGGTGCTGGTGTACGTGTGGAGCGATCGCAATAACGGCGACTATTACCTGTTCGATACGGTCAGCAAGCATGCAGACCGCGTGTTCAGCCGCCGCGAGTGGTTCCCGCCCGATGCCGTCCCGGCGAGCAGGCAGGTAAGTTTCCAGGCGCGCGATGGCCTGCAGTTGCACGGCTATCTGACCCAGCCGCTGCATGCCGAGGCAGGCACGCCGCTGCCGTTGATCGTGATGCCGCACGGCGGGCCGTTCGATGTCTTCGACAAATGGGAGTTCGATGACGAGGCGCAGCTGCTGGCCGTCGCGGGCTACGCGGTGCTGCGCGTCAATTACCGCGGTTCGGCCAATTACGGGCGTGCCTTCACCCAGGCCGGCGCCAGGGAGTGGGGCGGGCGCATGCAGGACGATCTCACCGACGCCACCCGCTGGGCGATCGCGCAGGGCGTGGCCGATGCCTCGCACATCTGTCTCTACGGCGCCAGTTACGGTGGCTATGCTGCGCTGATGGGCGTTGCGAAGGAGCCGGCCCTGTATCGCTGCGCCGCCGGCTATGTCGGCGTCTACGATCTGGACATGATGGCGCGCGACACCGCGCGCTACGCGCGCTGGGCCAAGAACTGGACCGGCGACTGGCTGGGCGCCCGCGACACCCTGGCGGCACGCTCGCCGGTGATGCTGGCCAGGCAGATCAAGGTGCCGGTGTTTCTGGCGGCAGGCGGCAAGGACGAGCGTGCGCCGATCGAACACACCAAGCGCATGGAGCGCGCACTGAAAGGCGCCGGCGTGCCGGTGGAGGCGCTGTATTTCCCCAATGAAGGCCACGGCTTCTACACCGAGCCGCATCGTCGCGAGTACTACACCCGCTTGCTGGCGTTCCTGAGCACACAGTTGGGTGGCAGTACGGCGAAGTAGGCGGGTGGTGGTTCCATCCGGCGTTGTCCGGATGGAACGTGTGGCCAAGCTGCGCAGCGATCGGTGAGTGTCGCGGCCGGGGCCGCTCCTACGTGGCAGGGGCCTTCGGGTCGCCGGCCCCCACCCGTGCGTGCGCTCAGTTCTTGGGCATCGGCTTCATCTGGTAGTCGGCCGGCGGCGTGGCACCGAGCAGGTGTTGCACGAAGTAGTCCCAGCGGCGGCGGCTGACATACGGGGTGAGCTCGCCATAGCCGTGCTTGGCGTTGGGCAGCATCAGCATGTCGAAGGTCTTATTGGCCTTGATCAGGGCATCGGCCACCAGCAGGGTGAGATATGGCGGCACGTTGTCGTCCAGGGTGCCGTGCACCAGCATCAGCTTGCCCTTGAGTTTGCTGGCGTGGGTGGCGTTGGCCTGGTCGTCGTAGTTGGAGCTGCCGTCCTTGTTGACGATGTGCTCGCCGTGATACTTCTCGGCCCAGTCGTCCTCGTAGCCGCGGTTGTCGTGGTTGCCGCTTTCCGACCAGGCCACTTTGAAGAAGTCCGGGTAGCGCAGCATCGCGGCGGTGGATGCATTGCCGCCGCCGGAGTGGCCCCAGATACCGACGCGGCCCAGGTCGATCCACGGATAGCGCTGGCCGAGTTCCTTCAGGCCGGCCACCTGGTCGGGCAGGGTGTTGTCGCCCATGTTGGCGTACCAGGTGTCGTGGAAGGTCTTGGAGCGCCACGGTGTGCCCATGCCGTCGATGGCGACCACGATGAAACCCAGCTCCGCCAGCGATTGATTGTCGCCATGGCCGGCAAGGAAACTGCGGCCGCGGACCGAACCGGTCTGTGGGCCGGGATAGACGTAATCGATGATCGGGTACTTGCGCGCCGGGTCGAAGTTGCTGGGCTTGAACATCAGGCCATACAGCGTGGTCTTGCCATCGCGCGCCTTGACCGTGATCGGCTCCGGCGGCACCCAGCCGGCGGCCTTGAGGCGGCTGATGTCGGCAGTGGCGATCGTGCTGACCGTGCGTCCGTCGCCGGCATCGCGCAGCAGCGTGACCGGCGGCGTGACCGAGGTGGAGTAGGTATCGACAAAGCGGGCGCCATCGGGTGCCAGCGCAATGCTGTGATCGGCGACTTCTGGCGTGAGCAGCACCGGCTCACCACCGTCCAGGCTCACCTTCCACAGCTGCTGGTAATACGGGTCCACGCCCGGGCTGCGGCCGACGCCGACAAACCACGCAGTGCGTGTCACCGGGTCCACGCGCAGCAGTTCGGTGACGTTGCCCTGGCCGTTGGTGATCGCGCGCTTGGGCTTGCCGGTGGCCAGGTCGTAGAGATACAGCTGGCCCCAATCGCTGCGCTCGGAAAACCACACTGCCTCGTTGCTGCCGGGCAGGTACGCCCAGTTGGCGGCGACCTGGCCGCTTTCGTAATAGGTCTTGGCGGTTTCGTCGAAGGCGGTGCGCACGTCGCCGGTGGCGACATCGGCAATGCGCAACCAGGCCTGCTTGTGGAAGCGCGAGGTGGAGACGAAGGCCAGCGTCTTGCCGTCCGGCGCCCACTTCACATCGTCCCACAGGCCCGGCGAGCAGCTGACGTCATCGCACAGGGTGGAGCGGTGCTGGTCGGGCGGCAGTTTCAGCCGCAGCACGCTGCGCGTGGGCACGTCGATGACCACGCGCTCGATCATGGTCACGTCCTTGTCGCCGGCCAGCGGATATTTCCACGACTGCAGTTCCGGATGCCCGAGCTTGGTGCTGACCAGGTACATGTCGCCGGTCTTGCGCTGGTCCTGCTGGAAGGTGGCGATCTTGCGCGAGTCCGGCGACCACGCAACGATGGCGTTGTCGCTGTGCTGCCAGCCGGCGTTGTCGGTGGCATAGCCGAAGTTTTCCACGCCGTCGCGGGTGAGCTGGGTCTCCTGGCCGCTGGCGAGATCGCGCACCCACAGGTTCCAGTTGCGGATGAAGGCTTCGCTGCGCTTGTCCGGCGACAGCACGCCCGGTTCGGCCTTGTCCTTTGCATACAGCTTGCTGCAGCGCGCACGCGCATCGCAGACCACGGCGGTGTCGCGCACGTTGAGGCGGTAGCGGCCATCGGCGGTACGCTTGACCACCGGGGCGAAGGTGTCGGCCTTGAGCGGCTTGTCGCCGGTCTTGAGCAGCGTATTGAGCGAGGCGACCAATGCGGACTGCTTGAAGATCGGCGCGCTCTTGCCGGTGGCGGTGTCCAGCTGCAACAGTTGGTTGCCCTTGGCATCGTGGTCGACATAGACCACGTGGGTGGCGTCCAGCCAGTCGATGCGGGTGGCTTGGTGATCGACCAACGGTTGCGCCAGATAGCTGGTGAGGCGCTCGGCGCGGGCGTAGTCGGCCTCGGTCACGGCAGGCGTCTGTGCGCTGGCGAGTGCCGGCAGAGTGGCCAGGGCGATGGCGGCGAACAGCTGCCGCAACGGCAACGGGGTGGGCATGAAAGACTCTCCGGGACGAAAGGAGCGCGCAACGCGGTCGGCGCGACCGTCCGATGCTACCCGCCAGAGGGGCCGGGCGCCTCTGCCAGAAGTCGTGTTCGCGCCATTGTCGACTGGGGCGGGCCGCACGCGTTTCGGCGGCCGACGCGGGGCGGGCCTGTGGTGGAGCGGTTGCCGAGCGCATCGCCCGGTCCGGCATCGCCGCAGCGTGACCGATGAGGTTCGTCGAGCGCGATGCCCATCGAGGCAGATCACACCCGTGGACCGCACGCACGCCGGTGATCGGCCAGCCACTGACTGCGGGAATATCCCGGCATGAACTACGCTTCCCGGCGTCCACACAGGGCCATTGGGCACGATTTGGATTTACTGCACACACGCAACGTTGACTGGAGGCCGTCTGATGTCATGGTTCCGCCGCTTGGCACTGTCCCCTTTTATCAAGGCACACCCGCCGCGCAAGACGCAGCCTGCCCCGGCGGATCTGATTGCCGCCTATGCGCCGCTGCTGCCTGCCAGCCTGCTTGAACTCTGGCGCCAAAAAGGACTGGGGCACTATGGCGACATGCAACTCGCGCTGATCGACCCCCGGCAATGGCAACCGGTACTGGATCGCTGGATCGTCTCGCCACCCGATGCGGTGCGGCGTATTCCGATCGCGCTCACCCCCTTCGGCGCGCTGCTGTACTACCGCAAGCTGACCGCCACCGACGAGGACGTGGTCTACCTGGATCCGGTCTCCAAAGCCGCCGCTGACCTGACCTGGAGCCTGGACGACTTCTTCAACCAGTCCCTGTGCGAGGCGGAATTCTGCGACTCCCTGATCCCACCAGCCCTGCTTGCCGCCGCACGCAAAGAGTGCGGCGCATTGGCTGCGGGCGAGGTCTACGAGATCGATCAGATGATGTTTTCGATGCAGATGTTGCGGGTCGACAAAGTCGATGCGTTGGCGCTGCACACCCGGCTTCGCGATGCTGTCGACGGCCCTGCAATCGTCGCCGATGCAGCGACGACCAATGGCGAGGCATTGCCCGCAGCGCAGCGCCCCATGTTCGAGGGCCTCTTCAACGCGCCACAGTCCGGCAACGACCTGCACGGCGTGTACCTTTCGTCGTATATCGATTGGCATCGCATGCTGGCGATCGAGCCCAACGGGCAGTATCGCCTGCTGTTCTGGAAAATCGATCATCGCAGCCTTGCACGCACCGATGTGCGTGCGTATGCGGGCCGCTACGAGGTAACGCAGACCGAGATTGGCGACGAACAGGTGACGCTCGATATTCGGTTGCGCAGCGACTCCAGTGGTAGCGATGCCAACGATGCGCAGCTGGTGGTCATGCGCTCGGGTACCGACATGTTCCTGCTGCGCGCCGACGAGCTGGCAGACATGGCAACGGCCATGGATGGCTCGAAAACGCTGGGCCGCAGCGAGTACTACTTTCGCAAGGTGGGGTTGGGCGATGCATTTGTCGAGGAGCCATCCGGTGGACGCGCTGCGCCCCCGCTTGCCGATCTTCCACGCGCGTTACAGCAACGGGTGACTGCCGAAGCGATCATCGCCACCATCACCCATGTGGACGACGTCGACCCGGATGCTGAAGACGACGGCGCCGGCACCGTCATGTGCACACTGGACCGAGGCCAGGACGATGGGCTGCGCATGAACATGCCGCTGCGCTCGCCGCCAGACACCGGGCGCGCCCTGTATGGCTGGGTCTGGGAGATGCACCCTGCCGCGTGTCGGGTCGGCATCAACTATCAACGCGGCAGCGATGGCAAGGTGGAACATGGCCCTGTTGTCGGCGATGTGTTGACCAGTCGCCTGAGCGGGGAATGAGATGGCGATGCGCAGCGCAGGCAGTGCTCGCAGCGCGGCAAGCCAGTCGCTTACTTGCCCATGCAGCGCTTCCAGCGCTCGTTCACGCGTTGCGCGAACCAGGCGGTGGTGAGGGTGCGGGTGATCTTGGGGCTTTCCAGCGTGATGCCGGGCAGCACCGCGCGCGGCAGCGGCGTGCCGGCACTGCGCTCGGCCAGCGCGAAGACCTGGCGATACAGCGCGGTGTCTTCGAAATCGGCAGAGTTGCCGGCTTCCAGGGCGCGGCGTAGCTGCCGGTCGCCCATCGCCAGCTGGCTGCCCAGGGCGCGTGCGGCGCGTTCGGTGCCGCCGGGCGCATCCAGGCTGGCACCCGGTGTCAGCAGGTCGCCATCCAGGGTCAGCGCGATGCCGCTGGCCCTGCTCAGCGCCGCCTGGAAGGCGGCATTGCGGCTGGCGTACCAGCCGGCATTGAAGTCGGCAAAGCGGTACAGCAGGGCGTCGTAACTGGCCGGATACCCGAGCAGGTGCCTGGTGCCGAACCACAGCCCGCCGCGACGGCTGAACACCTCGTGGCGGATCGAGTCGCCGGGCGGATACGGGTAGCGCTCGGCATGCTGCTCGGCAAACGCGATGCTGACCTGCATCGGCCCGGCGGTATGCACCGGGTTGAGCCCGTCGAACAAACGCGCGCCCAGCGGCACGCTGCCGGTGAAGTCTTCGAAGATGCGGCTCAGCTCCTGCTCGGTGCGCGCGCTCGCGATGCGCGTGGCATAGCTGCGGCCGTCGGGCGAGTCGATGCGCAGGGCGGCATCGATCATGAAGCCGGGGATGTGATGCGCGCTGGCGCGGCGGTCGATCTCGGCACGCGAAATCTTGCCGAGATTGGGTACCACCGGGTTGGCCTGGTAGGTCGACTCCTGCTCGGTCACCGCCAGCACCGCGCAGATGTGCTCGGCGCTGGTGTCCAGCCCCTGCGAGGACAGTGCCACGTAGACATCGTCGGCCCAGCCGTTGCGATCGCCCAGCGTGGCCGGCAGGCGCCGCGCGATGTCGGCCTTGACCGCGTCCGGGGAGCGCTGTGGCGCACGCGGCGCCTGGGTGGCGCAGGCCGACAGCAAGGCGACGGCGAGCAGCGTGAGCAGGCGGGGCAGGCGGGATGTCACGGCGTCTCCAGGATCCAGGGGGCGGCAGCAGCTGCCGTGCCGCAGTTTACGTGGCTGTCGCGGGGTGGTTGCATGCGGCGATGTGCAGCAGCCGCGACGGCGCGGGTCGCCCGCCGGGGCGAAGCGCTTGCCAAGGAGCACGGCCGCAGGCCGCGGTCCTGCGATCTGCAGGCCGATTCAAGCCCGCTGCATGCAGGCCGCTATCGATCTTGACGCATAGCGTGGCGATCACATGACCTGCCGTGTTCGCCGGTCATCATGACCGCGTGTTTTTCCATCGAAGTGGCGTCAGTCAGACGCCGACATCGCCCCGATTCCACTGCCAGCCAACCATGGGAGAGCTCGAGTGCCGCAGCAACCAGCAAACCCGATGCGGGCCGGGCGGCGCTTGCTGTGCACGGCAGCCATGCGGTGTGGCTCATCGTCGCCGTGAGGTGTCGATGAGCAGTGCGACGCCACGCTGGCGGCGCATGGCCGTGGGGATGGCTGCAATGCTGTTCAGCGCGATGCTGTGGGCGCAGCCGCAGCCGTGGAAGAGCATCGAGACCGCCGCGATCGACGACCCCAGGGCCGCCCTGCAGGCCGCCCAGGCCGCGTTCGAGCGTGCCCGCAGCGATGGCGACGCCGATGCGCAGTTCTGGGCCTTGCTGGCGCAGGCGCGGGTGCTGATTTCGCTGGAAGAGACCGAGCGCCGCCAGACAGTCCTGGCCCAGGCGCATGCGATGCTGGAACGGGTGCGCGGCAACGCGGCGCAGGCGCAGCTGTGGCTGGCGATCGTGCAGGCACTCAGCGATGTGCGCGAGAGCCCCAACCGCGGCATGCTGGCGCGGCTGGAAGCGCTGCGTCAGCAGGCGCGCGCGCTGGGGCGCAACGATCTGCTGTGCGAGATCGAAGCGGTCGACATGTGGAGCATGCTTGCCTCCGGCAGCAGCGACGAGGCCTGGAACGCGGCGCAGGCCAGCTACCAGTGCGCAGTGCGCGAACACAGCTTGAGCCTGGAGCTGGATGCCCTGACCCAGCTCGGCTCGCTGGCCAGCCGCGTGGGTGGTCGTTCGGCAGAAGACAACGACGCCGAAGACTATCTGCTGCGCGCCCTGGCGCGCCTGCGCGGCCAGCCGGCACGCTTCCAGCGCAGCCTGATCGAATACGAATACGGCACCTCGCTGGCAGCGCAGCAGCCGGACGCGTCGCTGCTGCATTTCAGGCGCGCGCTGGCGCTCAGCCGCGAGCTGGGCGATCAGGCCGGCGTGGCCGCGGCATTGACCAGCGCCAGCGAGGTGCTGATCGACGCCGGCGATGCCGCTGCAGCACTGGCAATGGCGCGCGAGGCGCTGCCGTTGATGCAACGCCAGGGCAATGTCGGCCGCGTGGCCGCCTGCCATGCGGTGTTGTTGCAGGCATTGACCGCGCTCAAGTCCGGCAGCCTCGGCATGGAGATCATCGCGGCCCGGGCAGCGGACGACCCCAATCTGCCGTTGGTGCGGCGCGCGCGACTGCTCGATGCCATTGCGCAGGCACTGGCAGCGGAGGGGCGGCATGCCGAGGCCTACCAGGAACTGCAGCGCGCCAACACGCTGCGCGCGCAGAGCCTGGATCGCCAGCGCGATACCGTGATGCTGCGCCTGCAGGCGCGTTACGAAGATGCACGCCGTGGCGCGGAAACCGCCGAGCTGCGCCGCCGCAGCGAGACCGCGCAACTGGCGTTGCAAGCCCGCGAAGCCGGGCAACGCGCCTTGTGGATTGCGCTATGCGCGGCCTGCCTGCTATTGCTGGGCGCGCTGGTGGTGCTGGCCTTCGGTGCGCGCCACCGGCGACAACTCTCGCGGCTGGCGATGCGCGACGAACTCACCGGCCTGCCCAATCGCCGCGCCATTCGTGCCGAGGCGCAGCAACAGGTCGAGCAGGCGGTGCGCTCGCAGGTCCCGTGCATGCTGGCATTGATCGATCTGGACCACTTCAAGCTGATCAACGACATGCATGGCCACGCCGCCGGCGATGCCGTGCTCAAGGCGCTTGCCAGCGCCTCCAGGTTGGCGCTGCGCACGCAGGATCGGCTGGGCCGGCTGGGTGGCGAAGAGTTCCTGCTGGTGCTGCCGGGCTGCAGCGCAGAGGAGATTCCGGCGGTGTTCGCACGGCTGCGCAACGCGGTGGCCGCGATCGAGATCGCCGGCCTGCCCGCCAACCAGCCGGTGCGCTTCTGCATGGGCGCGGTGAGCGTCACTGCGGGGAGCGGCCTGGATGTGCTGCTGGGGCAGGCCGATCTTGCGCTGTACGCCGCCAAGACCGCCGGGCGCGATCAATGGGCGGTGGTTTGACTGCCGCATGCGCGGCTGCGCGGCGCCGGCTGCGACATCTGCGCGGGGCTGCGGCACAATCGTGCGGTGGCGCTGCCACGTTGCCTTCCGTCGATTGAGCGAACCGAGACCGCGTGCGAACCGATAGCCGCCTTTCCCGCATGCTGCATGTGCTGTTGCACATGGCCAGAAGCCAGCAGCCGATGACCTCCGAGCAGATCGCCGGCATGCTGTCGACCAATGCGGTGGTGGTGCGTCGGACCATGGCCGGCTTGCGTGCTGCCGGCTACGTGCAGTCGAGCAAGGGCCACAACGGTGGCTGGCATATTGCGTGCGACCTGACCCAGGTGACATTGCTGGACGTGCACCGTGCAGTGGGCGGCCCGCATCTGTTTGCGATCGGCGCCGATCACCCCAACCCGCAGTGTGGCGTGGAGCGCGTGGTCAACGCAGCCATCGCCGACGCGCTGGCCGAGGCACAAACCGTGTTGCTGCAGCGCCTGGGCACGGTGACGCTGGCAACGCTGGCGGACGAGTTCGATGCACTGTGCACGGCAGCCGCGCTGCCCGCCGGTTCGCCGACAGGCAAACGCAGGCGCTGACGCACACCAGCTGTTGCATACGCCGTTGTACATGGCGTGCAGCCGGGATGGCAGGCGCGCGGTGTGCCTGTGCTTGCAGTCCCGTGCGGCACACGCATGCGCTTTGCGGAAGCTGGTCGGCATCGATCGCAGACAGGGCGCGCTTAGCCAGGCGCAATCGCCAGGACGCTGTCGTTTTTCCCGACCAGGCGTGTAGGTGCGCACCCGCGCAGCACCGCCACGCCGCACTGCCACACAGCGCATCGCCTGCAGGCGATGACGCAAACCGCCGCCGATCACAACAACCGCGACAGCGGGCAGCGCATCACCCCTCGGTCGCACACGCAATCCTTCAATCATCGAGCAGGTAGCAACGTCAGCACAGCGCGGTTGAATCGCCGGTCTTTTCATGTAACATCGAAAAGTACGTAAAGCGGATTTCAACCGGGAGCGGACATGCAGCACGACGTGATCATCATTGGCGGCAGCTATGCCGGGCTGTCGGCCGGGCTGCAGCTGGCGCGTGCCCGGCGCGCGGTCCTGGTGATCGATAGCGGCCAGCGCCGCAATCGCTCTGCCACCACCTCACACGGGTTTCTCAGCCGCGACGGTGCATCGCCTGCGCAGATTGCCGAGACCGGACGCGCGCAGCTGCTGGCCTATCCGAGCGTGCAATGGGCCGACGGCCAGGTGACACGGCTACGCGGCGAGGCGGAAGCATTCGAGGTGACGCTAGCCGATGGCTCCACGCATACGGCGCGTCGCCTTGTCCTGGCGATGGGGGTGGTCGATCGTCTGCCGGCGCTGGCCGGCCTGGCAGAGCGATGGGGCACGCAGGTGTTCGCCTGCCCGTATTGTCACGGCTATGAGCTGGGCCAGGGCCGCATCGGCGTGCTTGCCACCTCCGCCTTTGCGGTGCATCAGGCGGCCATGCTGCCGGACTGGGGTGCAACACAGCTGTTCTTGAACGACGCGGTGGTGCTGGACGAGGCGCAGCACGCGCACTTGCAGGCACGTGGCGTGCACGTGGTGGGCGGCACAGTGGCGGCGCTGCAAGGCGATGGCGACGTGCTGGAGCTGGTGTTGCGCGATGGGCGGGTCTGCGCGCTGGATGGCCTGTTCATCACCACCCAGACCGAGCTCAGTGCCTTGGTCGCATCGCTGGGATGCAGCACCAGCGATGGGCCGCTGGGCCGTCACATCGCGGTGGATGCCATGCAGGCCACTTCGGTGCCGGGCATCGCTGCCTGCGGTGATGTGGCCAACCCGGCGGCATCGATCGCCTTTGCGGTTGCCAGCGGCGCAATGGCCGGCGTGGCAACGCATCGCTCGTTGATGTTCGGTCTGAGCAACTGAGCGGCGTGTTGCGATTTCCCCTGCAGACCATGCCGGCCTGCAGGGGAGATCGTGGCTGCGCTGCTTACTGGCTGACTTCCTGCATCGCAATCTTGTGCTGCTTGGCGTACGCGCGCTGCGCGGTATTCAGCGCTTCCATATCGGTGTTGAGCTGGGTGGACACGGTCTCCAGATCCTTGGCCAACGGCGCCAGCTCGGCGTTGCCGTAGCCGTTGCGCAGGGCCGCCACGCGTTCGAGCGCGGCCATCATCGCGTCGGCACGCTTGAGGTAGGCCGACAGCTTGCCGTCCAGGTCCTTGGCGTTGTCGGGCACGCCCGCGGCCATGGCGGTATTGGCCTGCGCGTTGGCGGCCAGTGCCTTGCGCTGGCTGCCCAGTGCGGTCTTGTAGCTGTCCAGCGGCTTGTGCGCGATGGCATCGGCCACCAGGCTCTGCCCGCGATCGCCCGACACCCACGGGTCGATGATGGTGACCGCGCCATTCCAGACCGAGATGTTGTGCAGCAGGTAGTCGCTGGAGGAGAGCTTGGAGGCGCCGGTGGTGGTGCCGCCACCGCAGGCAGCCAGCAGCAGACTGAAAGAGACAAGCAGGAAGGTGGTGAACGTCTTCAAAGCGAAAGATCCTTGGTACGAGGCCGTTGTTGCCACTGCATGGCGAAGACGGCAAAAACCCCAAGGAAGCGCCCGGACAATCCATGTTGCACTGTTGCTGGCCATCTTCCCTGAGACGAATGCAGCGTGGAGCATTCCATTCACTCTGAGCGAGTGCGCTGCGCCATCAGTATAGCGGCCGCGTGCAGCCGGCAGGTGCGTGGCATGCGCTCGTTGCGCGACCACCAGGTGCTGCATGCGTGCGATGGATGGCCTCGGCCGGTTGCGCTGCGCGTACACTGCGCCGCCACCATCGAACCGATGCCTGCGTGAAAAAGAAGCGGCCCAAATCACCGCCACCTGCGCCAACTCCCGCAGCGTCCCGGATCCACGAATGGATCATCGGCGGGGGAGCCGTTGTCGTGGCGATCGCCTGTTGCATGCGGCTGTGGCTGGTGCTCGAGGCGATCGTCACGGGGCGCTATATCAGCGTCATCCGCGGCCGGCCGACCAGGATCTTCTACGCGGATGCAGACCCGCAGCGGTTCTGGATCGCCGTCGGCTGGGATGCGTTGCTGACCAGTGTGCCGTTGGCGCTCATCGCCTGGTTCACCTACGTTGCCTGGACCACGTACCGACGCGGCAGGCGATGACCTGCGCGGTGGTTGCACAGCATGCGCAGCCGCGCTGTCGACGACGACGCGGCTGCGCAGGCGTGCGGCAAGCCGCTGTTGAGTACACGGTGTTGATCAGCCGTCGGGTCACACGGTCGTGGCAACCGTCTGCGCCGATCGATGCCTGCGCATCATGCGGCCATCAGGGCTGTGTCTGCTTTTGCCTTTGCCTGCGTGATGGCGGCTGCGTCTCGCGCTTGGGCCAGGTGTCATAGCTGTAGACGAACTGCTTCTGATCGGCTCCCATGGTCGGGTCGCAATGCCAGGAAGTGGCGACGCTGCCGGGTTCCAGCACGCCATCGACTTCGCGAACGGCCTGCGCTTCGAACGCGCAGATCGCCCCGTACAGCTTGATATCCCAGTCCGGCGCAGAGGTGGGGTGGGCGTGTTGCACCAGCACGATGTCGCTGCCGTGGAAGTGGTGCACCTGGGCGCCGTGTTGGCGATTGGTGCTGAAGTAGCACGGTGCGCCGATGCCTAGCGGGAGCACTTCGTCATCGCGCAGGATTGCGCACTTGCCGGCGTGTTCGCCCAAACGAATCGTACGCCCGGCAAGGACCGCAGTGGTCACCGGATGGCGGGTGGTGACTTCGGACATGGGCTGCGGCGGCGGCGACGTCTGTGGCGCGGTCTGCGCGTGTGCGCCGGTCATCACCAACAGCGCGGCGAGCAACCAGGTCGGAAAGCGGATGCGCATGCAACGTCCTTGTCGTGGGCGCTGCAGTATCGCAGATCCGTTTGCTGGTCAGGCGCGGCTGGCACGCCGGCCGCACTTCAGTCAGACAGCGACGGCCAGCACCCGGGTCGGCATCTGTCTGCTGCATTGCGGTTTCGCGTGCAGCGTCGACAGGCAGCTGGCGGCGAATGACGGCGCGTTTTCGGTTGCGGCAAACATCCTGCAATCAGCGCCGTGCCGGCAGCGTTGCCAGCACACCATCCAGCGCCAGTTGCGTGCTGAAGCCGGCCTTGCTCAGGCGTTTGCTCACTTCGTTGGGCACATCGCGCCCGCTGGTGAGCCGGTTGGGCGCGCCGGTGTAATGGAACAGGCGCCCGCCACGCCGCAGCACCCGCGCCAGCTGGTCGTAGAACAGCTGCGAATACAGTTCGCCGGCAATGCCGAAGCGCGGCGGGTCGTGCAGGATGGCATCGACCGAATCGTCCGCCAGCGTGGTGATGTGCTGCGAGATATCGGCGTGGGTCAGCTGCAGGCGTCCGCCGTAGGCGGCATCGTCCGGGTCCGGCGACCAGGGATTGAGCGTGCGCAACCACAGCACGTCGGCATTCTTTTCGAACGAGTGCAGCTGCGCCACCCCGGCTTCCAGGCAGCAGGCGGCGAAGTAGCCCAGCCCACCGCAGGTATCCAGCACGATCTTGCCGCGCGGGTCGACCAGCGCCACCTTGCGGCGCGCATCGTCGAACGGCGACAGCTGCGCCGACGGTAGCATCTTGATGCCATCGATCTCGAAGGTGGGCGCACCCCATTCGGTGGGAACGAGCTTGATCAGCGCACCGCTGAAACGCGAGATCGGGGCGAAGTCATCACCGTCCCAGAAGTACAGCGTGCGCTCCTTGAACTTGCCCGGATACGGGTAGCCCCTGCCGCGCCACTGCCAGGTCTGCGCATCCAGCTGCGCGGTGCCGGTACTGCGGCCCAGGTCCAGCGAGCCGGTCCATTGGGTCAGACCGCTGCCGCGCGCGGCAAGCAGCGCCTGGGCATCGGAGGAAATGAGGAGTGGGCCGGAGTAGTGGGGCACGAGTCGCTGGTCTGGGTGGGCAGGCGTCACGCGCGCTGCTGGTGCGAGGGATGGACTGGCATCGTAACCGACCCCATCACGCATGCGCATCCAGCGCAGCGTCGGCATGATGGCGCGGCGGCGCAGCGGCGCTTATCTGCAGCGACACGAGCCGCCGGGTCGTCTGCGACGGTGACGGTGCGATACATGAGCCGTCGTACCCGGATGCATGCGCCGATTCCTCTGACGCACGCCGCACCGCATACTGCGCACTGCCCCCATCGACATGTTGTCCGATTGGCGCCAACTGTGGAGGATCGGCAATGCTGAAGGGTGTGTTGTTGGGGTTTGCCTGTTATGCGGCCTATTCGATCAGCGATGCGTTCGTGAAGCTGCTGGAAGGCACGCTGCCGGTCTACGAAGTGCTGTTTCTCGGTGCGCTGCTGATGCTGGTGGCTGTGCCATTTTTGAAGAAGCCGGACGACCGGTTGCGCGAACTGGTGATGGCCAAGCAACCCAGCCTGTGGCTGTTGCGTGCGCTCACCGGTGCCATCGGCAATCTGACCTCGGTGATTGCGTTCACCACCTTGCCGATGGCCGAGGCGTTTGCGCTGATCTTCCTGATGCCGATCTTCGTCACCGTGCTGTCGGTGGTGTTTCTCAAGGAAGAAGTGCACTGGCGGCGCTGGTCGGCGGTGATCGTCGGCTTCATCGGTGTATTGATCGTGCTGCGCCCGGGCTTTCGCCATCTCACCCATGGGCATGTGGCTGCGATCGTGTGTGGCCTGGTTGGTGCGATCTCGGTCATCACGCTGCGCATGGCCGGGCATAGCGAAAAACGCCTGACCTTGTACGGCGCCGGGGTGATCGGCCCGTTGGTGATGGGCGGGATCATGATGCTGCCGACCTTTGTCTGGCCCACGCTGTCTCAGTGGGGGCTGTTGGCCGGCTACGGCCTGCTTGCCGGCCTGGCGGCGATCTGCCTGATGTACGCCACGCGCATGGCGCCGGTGAGCGTGGTTGCGCCCACCCAATACAGCCAGATGCTGTGGGCGATCGCCTTCGGCTACCTGCTGTTCCACGACCACCTGGACTGGCCGATGGCGGTCGGCATCGCACTGATTCTGGGCGCGGGCCTGTTCACGCTGATCCGTGAGGAGCAGGTGTCGCGGTGGTGGCGGCGGACGAAGATTGTGTGAGGGCGGCGCTGTGCGCCGCGGGAATGGAGAGTCGTGAATGGGGAATCGGAACGGCGCTGCTTCGAACTGCCGCGATGCGCTGGATGCTATTACGATTCCCGATTCCCGATTCCCGATTCCCGCTACGGCGTAGCAGATTCCTTGCGCGGTGCGCGCCAGGCTTCAACGATGCGCGCGTACTCGCCGCTGGCCTTGCTCAGGTGCAGCCACTGGTCGACGTACGCTTTCCAGGGCTGGTCGTTGCGCGGTAGCAGGAAGGCTTTTTCGCCGTATTGCAGCGGCTGCTCCGGTGCGATTGCGCACAGGCCGGGCACGCGTGCCTGCTGGTGGAGCGCTTCGGAGGCGTCGGTGATCATCACGTCCGCGTGCTGCTGCAGCAGCTCCTGGAAGATGGTGGTGTTGTCGGCGAACAGGCGCAGGTGCGCGCGCGGCAATTGTTGGCGCGCGAAAGCCTCGTTGGTGCCGCCGGGCGGTTCGATCACGCGCACATCGGGGCGATTGAGTTGCGCCAGGCTGCGGTAACGCGCCTGGTCGGCGCAGCGCACCAGCGGAATCTTGCCGTCCACATCCAGCACCGCACTGAAATTGGCCTGGCGTTGCCGTTGCAAGGTGACCGAAATGCCGCCGACCGCGATATCGCAGCGATCGGCGAGCAGGTCGGGCATCAGTTGCGGCCAGCTGGTGCGGACGAACGCCACGCGCGCGCCCAGGCTGCCGGCCAGCGACTGCGCCAGCGCGATATCGCTGCCCTCGAACTGCCCGTCGGCACGCAGCAACGAGTAGGGGCGATAGTCGCCGGTGGTGCAGACCCGCAGCACGCCGGATTGCAGCACCGCATCCAGGCGTGAGGCAGGCTCGGGCGCGGCTGCGTGCGCAAGGCCGCAGCTGAGCAGGAACGCAAGGCAGATGCGATGGCGCATGACGTGGCCTCGGACAGATGCGGCCATGATAGTCGTGGCCAATGCGGTGTGGCCGACGTCAACGGCATGTCAGCACGATCCTGCCCGGGATCACGGTGCGGTAGCGCTGCAATGCGCACTGTCGGTGCTTCATTCGAACCGATCGGAGTCACCTCATGCAGCTCAATCCACGCACTGCGCGTCCGATGACCACCGCCATTGCCGGGCTGTCGGCACACGGCACGCCCGATCCGGATACCAATGAAGACGAAATCCCGCTGGAAGAACAGACCCCGCAGCAAGGCGGTTTGCGCGAGGAGGTGGGCGATCTGGAAGAAGACGACGATCAGGCATTGCCCGGCCGCGTCGGTGGCGGGCTTGCGGGTGGTTGATGCGGGGGGTAAGAGCGGCTAACCAAGCACTTGAGTAGCCACCAGGCGTGTGCGGCCGACACTGAGATTCTTCAGCATCGTCTGGATGTTCCCAGGCCGGATGGTCGAGGGCGCGATGCCCTCGTCAAGGGAACTGCACATGCCCGGGTTCGAAGTACACCGGCTTGTTGCCGTCTTCGGGCAGCGCGGGGATCGTGTCCAGGATGGCCTTGCCGCGGATATCGGTGATCCGAATGGACAAGGGCTGGTTGCCGAGCTGCTCGCCGAGGAAGTGGTTGTAGTCCATCTTCTGCAGGCTCTTCCAGCTGCTGCCTTGTTTCACTTCGAACTTGACCACCGGGTAGGCGTGATTGCGCACCTGGATCGCCGCCCACCAGCGCGAGCTGCCTTCCTTGATGCGGTATTGCACGTTGCCGGTGGTGGGTGCGCGCACGATCTTCCAGCTGATCGGGATGCGCCCCTGCACGGTGTCGCCGATCGCCGCGAAGGCGTTGGGCGATAGATCCAGGCCGCCCGATGCGCCCTCCGGGTATAGGTCGGTGACGTAGACCACGGCCTTGCCCTTGGGCCCGGTCACTTCCAGATAGGCGCCGGCCAGTGCGGCCCTGACCCCGCCGAAGTTCATCTGGGTGGGGTTGAGCGCGGTGATGAAGGCATTGCTCGGAATGGGATCCAGCAGCACCGCGCCGCCGGAATAGCCGGAGCTGGTGTAGGTCGCGGTGCCGGTGAAGGTGCTGTTCCAGCCGGTGGCCTTGCTGGCATCCGCGGCAGCGGCCGTCTTTGCCGATGGCGGGGCGGCGCTGGCGCTCGTCAGCCCCCATGCCTGATGCAGGACCTGCAGCTTGTCGGCACGTGGGTTGCCATCATTGGCGAGCAGGCCACCGTTGTTGGCATTGCCCACCTCCCAACTGCCGAGCACGGCACTGCGCATGCCGGTGTTGCGCAGATACCCGCTCAATGCGTGTTGCCATGCCCAGTCGCGTGGATCGCCATCGCCCAGGCCGCCGCCCAGGCTCACCGGCAGCACCGCGTGATCGGCCGAGAATTGTCCGAAGTCGCGCTGCCAGCTCGCCGGCAGGCTGCGCGGAAAGTCGGCCGCTGCAAACACGTCCGCCGCGTCGCGATCCGGCCCGGCCAGCTTCGGCATCAGCAGCAGATGTGCGGGCGGAATGCGCAGCGGCACGCAGGCGAGCGGCTGCAGATTGCTGCCGGCGGCCTTGCGTGCGGAGTCGCTGCAGAGCGCGTCGTTGCCCACGCCTTCCACACCGATCACCCAGGCCGGCGCCTGCTTCAGCACCGCGGCCGCTGCTCGCGCGGCGATGCGGTTCCAGTCGGCGTCTGCCGCATTGCCCGCCCAGTTGGCATTGCGGTAGCCGCTGCTGCCCAGGTCGATCCCGAGCACGCCCGCGGTGCTGCCATAGCGGCGCGCGAGCAGGCCCAGGCCCTCCATCCAGGCGTCGTGCTGCGTGCCCAGCTGCGGCGCCGCGTCATCGCAAGCGCCATCGGCGAAAGCGAGCAGCACCTGCATGCCACGCTGGGTGCTGGCGCGCACCACGGCGTCGAGCAACTGCAGGGAAGTGAGGCCAGCCAGCGCGGGGTCGCCGGCTACCTCGGCGGCGGCCACCGGCCTGGCTTGCAGGGTTGCCGCACAGATCGGCACGCGCACGGTATTGATGTCCGATGCCTGCATCTGATCCAGCAGTTGCTGCAGCGTATTGCTGCGCAGTCCGGTGGCCACAAGCGCTGCGCGATCGAAGCCGGGCCAGGTCACGCCGCGTACCTGCAGCGCCTGGCCGCGCGCATCGGTGAGGTGTCCGCGTGCGTCGACCTGCACGGCCAGTGCGGTCACGGGAGTCAGCAAGGCCAGGCCAAGCAGCAGATGGGCATGAGAGCGCATGGGAGTGTCCTGAGGGATGGCCCGCGCAGGAGACCAGCGATCGTCATCTGCGGTCCGTGCGCCGGGTCAAGGAAGCGGGCAGGAGTGTGGGAGCCGCGGCAGGCAAGCGGCCGCAATGCAACGGGGGTCGCGGTTTGTGCGGGATGCTTGATGCGCCGCCGCTGTCGGCGGTATGTACTTGATGCATCGCCGACCAGCGGTGGCCATGTTGCGCTGCGCGGGTAACGAACGTAACGGCAGGCATGCTGCGGACGTGGTCGACCGGCTGTGCTCGTGCCCTGGCAGTGCATGTGCCTGTGTGTCGCGAGAGCAGACAGCGCTGCAACGTGCATGCGGCAGAGGGGGACTGCTCCAGCGTCGCGTTGCGCGCGTTACCGACGGCTGCGCTTCGTCGATCAGGGCAGCCGCGAACGCGTGGATAAGCGGCGCACCACGATGGGGCAAGCCAACCACCCTTCGCCGACGCACGCTGCGGCCTACCCGGCGCGGCAGCGCAAACCGCTGGTGTGCGCTGCCGCGATCTCGTATTTTTGACGGCTTGTTCACTTGCCGGTGCCGTGCCCATGTCCGATCCGTCCGCGCCCGATCATCTGCAACGCAGTCTCTCCAATCGCCATCTGCAGCTGATCGCCATCGGTGGCGCGATCGGCACCGGGCTGTTCATGGGCTCGGGCAAGACCATCAGCCTGGCTGGCCCGTCGATCCTGTTCGTCTATCTGATCATCGGCGCGATGCTGTTCTTCGTGATGCGCGCGATGGGCGAGCTGCTGCTGTCCAACCTGGAGTACAAGTCGTTCATCGACTTCTCCACCGATCTGCTCGGGCCGTGGGCCGGGTTCTTCTGCGGGTGGACGTACTGGTTCTGCTGGATCATCACCGCGATCGCCGACGTCATCGCGATCGCCGCCTATGCGCAGTTCTGGTTCCCCGGATTGGCGCCGTGGATTCCGGCCATCCTGTGCGTGCTGTTGCTGCTGAGCCTGAACCTGGTGACGGTCAGGTTGTTCGGCGAGATGGAGTTCTGGTTCGCGCTGATCAAGATCATCGCCATCTGCGCCTTGATCCTCACCGGCGCCGGGCTGGTGGCCTGGGGCTTCCGCTCGCCGTCGGGCAACGTGGCCTCGCTGTCGAACCTGTGGAACGACGGTGGCATGTTCCCGATGGGCATTGGCGGCTTCTTTGCTGGATTCCAGATCGCGGTGTTCGCCTTCGTCGGCATCGAGCTGGTCGGCACCACCGCTGCGGAAACCGCAGACCCGCGCCGCAACCTGCCCAAGGCGATCAACTCGATCCCGGTGCGCATTTTGATTTTCTACGTGCTGGCGCTGATCGCGATCATGGCGGTGACGCCGTGGCGGCAGGTGGTGGCCGACAAGAGCCCGTTCGTGGAGCTGTTCGTGCTGGCCGGCGTGCCGGCGGCCGCGAGCCTGATCAACTTCGTGGTGCTGACCTCGGCCACCTCGTCGGCCAACAGCGGCATCTTCTCCACCAGCCGCATGCTCTACGGCCTGGCCGAGGAGCAGCATGCGCCCAAGGGCTTTGCCAAGCTCTCGCGTGCAGCAGTGCCGGCACGCGGCCTGCTGTTCTCCTGCCTGTGCCTGTTGCTGGGCGCGATGCTGGTGTACCTGATCCCCAACCTGGTCACTGCGTTCACGCTGGTCACCACCTTGTCGGCGGTGCTCTTCATGTTCGTGTGGTCGCTGATCCTGTGCGCCTACATCGCGTACCGGCGCAAGCGGCCCGAGCAGCACGCGGCATCGGCGTTCAAGATGCCCGGTGGTGTGTTGATGTGCTACGTGTGCCTGGCGTTCTTCGCCTTCGTCATCGTGCTGCTGACCTTGCAGGCCGACACACGCCAGGCCTTGCTGGCCAGCCCGGTGTGGTTCCTGATCCTGGCGATCGGCTATGCGGTGAAGCGGCAGCAGACGCGCAGCGGCTGAGCGCGCGTATCAGCGAAGACATCCAGCGTAGACCTCATCAAGGCCCCGCACTGCGGGGCCTTGGCGTCTGTGGCTGCACGGCGCTGCGATAAAGGCCACTGTCAGCTAAGCGCGTGATGCGCGCGACGTTGACGCGGATCGGGTGGAACGGGATGCTCGCCGCCATCCATTGCCACGGCCCATCGCATGATCACGACGCACCCGATTGCCGGAACGCAGCACACGCAAGGTTGCTGGGTCGACCTGTGCCAGGCCAGCGCGCAGGAACTGGCGCAGGCCGCAGACAAGGTGGGCTTTGCGCTGCCGGATCGTGCGGCCATCGGCGAGATCGAATTCTCCAGCCGGGTGCGGCGCCAGGGCGAGGTGCTGTTTCTCAACGTGCCGCGCTTTCAGGACGACGATGGCCCGACTGCGCCGCTGGGCTTTGCGTTGTCGCCGACCATGCTGGTGACCCTGCGCGAGCAGCACATGGGCTCGCTGGATGCGGTGGCCGCGCGTCTTGCGCATGAGCCCTGCCATAGCGCCGACGATCTACTGCTGCGCATCTTCGACCAGTTGGTGGGGCGCCTGGCAGACCGGCTGGAATCGCTGGAAGCCGAGGTCACCGATACCACCCGGCAGGTGTTCGACAACCCGCACAAAACCAAGGACCTGGAGCGCATGCTGCATCAGGTCGGAGGCATGGGCCGGCGTCTGGGCGGGCTGCACAATGCCGGGCAAGGCCTGCTGCGCCTGGTCACCTATCTGGATGGCGCTGCGCCGGACTGGTTCGGTGCCGATGCGGCCAAACGCATCGGCTTGCTGCACAAGGACCTGACCACCTTGAGCGAGTTCCAGCAGCACATGGACGACCGCATCGAGTTCCTGCTCGACAGCGTGCTGGGCATGATCAACATGGACCAGAACAACGTGATGAAGGTGATGGCGGTGGCCTCGGTGGTCGGCATTCCGCCCACCGTGCTGGTCGGCATCTGGGGTATGAACTTCGCCTACATGCCCGAGCTCAAGTGGCACGACGCGTATTACTGGGCGCTGGGCGTGATCGTGCTGAGCATGCTGGTGCCGTTGGCCTGGTTCCGCAAGCGCGGATGGGTGTAATACATCAGAGCCGGGAACGCGTAGGAGCGCACCTGGGCGCGATATGGCGTTACCGGGAAGGCCCTCGCGCCCAGGGGCGCTCCTACGAGGAGCCGTCAACGCAATCATCTGTTGCCTACGGTGGCTTGGCCACGCAATGCCAAGCTAGGACAGCACAGTAGCTGCGCAGCGCGCGGCAGACTGCAGGAAACCCGTAGGACCGCACCTGGGCGCGATGCGGCGTTACCGGGACGACGCGGCGTTACCGGGAAGGCCCTCGCGCCCAGGGGCGCTCCTACAGGGTGCCGTCAACGCAATCATCCGTTGCCTACGGTGGCATGACCACGCAATGCCAGGCTAGGGCAGCACAGTAGCTGCGCAGCGCGCGGCAGACTGCAGGAAACCCGTAGGAGCGCACCTGGGCGCGATGCGGCGTTACCGGGACGACGCGGCGTTACCGAGAAGGCCCTCGCGCCCAGGGGCGCTCCTACGAGGTGCCGTCAACGCAATCATCTGTTGCCTACGGTGGCGTGACCACGCAATGCCAGGCTAGGGCAGCCCGGTAGCTGTGCAGCGCGCGGCAGACTGCAGGAAACTCGTAGGAGCGCACCTGGGCGCGATGGGGCGTTACCGGGACGATGCGGCGTTACCGGGAAGGCCCTCGCGCCCAGGGGCGCTCCTACGGGGTGCCGTCAACGCAATCATCTGTTGCCTACGGTGGCGTGACTACGCAATGCCAAGCTGGGTCAGCGCGGTAGCTGCGCAGCGCGCGGCAGACTGCAGGAAACCCGTAGGAGCGCACCTGGGCGCGATGCGGCGTTACCGGGACGACGCGGCGTTGCCGGGAAGGCCCCCGCGCCCGGGGGAGCTCCTACAGGGTGGCTGGGATGCGCAGCTGTCACTGCGCACTGCGCCGAGACCGGAAAACTGCCCAGCTGCGTAGCGTGAGACCAGGCGAGACGCATGTTGATTGCTGCCGGGCGGCCTGGATCAGCCCTTGGCCTGGAAGCTGGCTTCCTCGTACGGTTGCACCACCACCCAGCCTTCGCCGGCAAAACGCATCTGCAGGCTTTCGCCCGAGCCGCGGCCAAACAGCGTGCCGATCGACACGTCGGTGACCAGCTCCGGGGACAGCGTGCCCGACCAGGCCACGGTGGCATTGGGGTCGGTGAACACCGGGCCGCTGGCGGCGGTGACCGGCAGGGTCAGCGGCTCGTAGTGTGAAGTGATCGCCACGATGCCGTGGCCGCTCAGGCGCACGTTGAACAGGCCGCCGGACAGCATGCCGGCCACCTTGCGCATCATCGTGATCTTGTGCTCGACGCCGGATTCGAACGCCAGCACGTCGTTGCCGTTGACGAAGATCGCCTCGCCATTCAAACGCAGCAAGGTCACCAGCTTGCCGAGGTCGGCCAGATACACCCGGCCCTGGCCTTCGGCCTTCATCAGCTGCATGCCTTCGCCGCTGACCGCCTTCTTCAGCAGGTTGCCCAGGCCCTGTTCCAGCAATCCCTCGCGGGTGAACTTGACGTTGCCGGTGCGCGCGACCATGGCGCCGGCCTTGGACCACACCATGCCGTCGAGGCGCACTTCCAGCAGATGCGGGTTTTCCAGTTCGAACGGATCGGGGCTGACGTCCTTTTCCTTGGAATGGGCGAGAAATTCGTTGAGCGTGCGTACGGCCATGGGTCCGTCCTGGAGGGTGAAAGAGTGCGCATGATACGCGGCAGGCTTGTATCTTCGAAGCGTACTGGTGTGCGCGTCGCTGTGCGTCTGCACAGATGGCGCGCCGATGTTGCGGCGCACATGGTGCTCAGTCAGCGCGTCGCGCGCGATGACAGCCACAACCAGGTGCCCATCCATCAAGATCTGTGCGTCGTGGCGAAGTAGTGCTGCAGCTTTTTGCAGCGTCATGGATGCGGGTTGGCATCGACGCACTGCACGGCGATGAAGAGATGACGCCGATACGCCACTGGTGCAGTGACTCTGTGCGCGCCACGTTCCGACGTATGCAATCCCAGCTGCATTACACAGTTCGGCACGAAGGCACGTCGCAAATAAAACAACCGCTCGGTTTGCACAACGCTTCTGAGATCGGCGTCGGATTCGCGGCATTGCTAGCCGAGCTAGATTGCTCCTACAGAAAACGTCTTTACGTTATTCAAGGAGTGGGGCGATGCGCGTTGTGGGTGGCAGTCGAGTGGAAGGTGGCAGGTCTGGAATGTCGCTGCGTGGTGGCGCGATTGCGTCGCTGTTGGCCCTGGCCGCTGCTGCCACTGGCTTGCATAGCGCAGCCGCGCAAGCGGCAGTGGGGCCGGGTGTGGTGAGCGGCGACACCATCGTGCACGACCCTTCGATGCTCAAGCTGAGCGATGGGCGTTACTACATCTATGCCACCACGGGTGTGGTCACCAGTACCGACCGCACCAAGTTCAGCAATGCGGGCGCGATCTTCAGCAGCATGCCGAGCTGGGTGCGCAGCTACAACCCGGACAATCAGCTATGGGCGCCGGATGTGTCCTTCCATGGCGGCAAGTATCTGATGTATTACACCGCCTCCAAGTTCGCCACCAATACCTCGGCGATTGCGCTTGCCAGCAGCAGCACCGGCAAGCCTGGCTCGTGGAAGGATCAAGGCATCGTCTACACCTCCAAGAGCAGCGACGACTACAACGCCATCGACGGCAATCTGGTGGTGGACGGCAATGGCAAGTGGTGGTTGGCGTTTGGCTCGTTCTGGTCGGGGATCAAGCTGATCCAGCTCGATCCCGGCACCGGCAAGCAGCTGTCCGGCAACACGACGCGCTACAGCCTGGCGAGCCGGCCGTCCCCGGGCGCGGTGGAGGCGCCTTTCATCCAGCAGGCCAATGGCTGGTACTACCTGTTCGTGTCGTTCGATGCGTGCTGCAAGGGCGCCAGCAGCACCTACAAGATTGCGGTGGGGCGTGCGCGCTCGGTGACCGGGCCGTACCTGGATCGCGCCGGTGTGGACATGCGCAACGGTGGCGGCACGGTGATCCAGTCCGGGTTGGGCAGCATGCATGGGCCGGGCGGGCAATCGGTGTTCCGCGATGGCGACGGCGACATCCTGGTCTACCACTACTACGACGACCGTGGCGACGCGCGCCTGGGCATCAACCGGCTGGGTTATGACGGCAGTGCATGGCCGGTGGTGCAGTAGCAGCAATCAATCGAACACGCTGCTGCGCGCTGCACTGGCGCAGCGATCAGGCGATGTTTGTTGCAGCGATCCGCTGGCGTTGCCGACTGCCAGAACCGCAAGGCCGCCAGCGCTGCCGGGCATGCCCGGCAGCGGCTGGCGCACGCTCAGCGCGTGGCCGCTTCGGGCTTGCGCACGCGTTTGACCGGCGCCGGCTTGGTCGCGGTGTCCGGATACAGGTTCAACAGCATCAAGGTGACGCCGTTGGTCCAGCCGAAGCCGTCCTGCAGCGCGTATTCGCCACCGCCACCGCCGGCCGCGTCGGCTTCCAGGCCGTATTTTTCGACCAGCTTGTGCTCGCGCGCGAACAGCGCCTGCACCTGGGTGAGGAAGCGCTCGCCGATGGTGCGCGCCAGCGCGTCTTCGCCGTAACGGCGCAGGCCGTCCACCGCCACCCATTGCAGGGGTGCCCAGCCATTGGGCTCGTCCCACTGCTGGCCGGTCTTCACTGCGGTGGTGGCCAGGCCACCGGGGCGTAGCAGGCGCGCACGCACCGTGCTGGCGGTGCGTTTGGCGTGCGCGTCGGTCGCCAGGCCGGTGAACAGCGGATACAGCGCCGCGGCAGTGACCTGGTCGCTGAGCTTGCGGGTCTGCCAGTCGTAGTCGGCGTAGTAACCGGCCGCGTTCCATAGGTGCGCATCGATGGCCTGCTTGCGGCGCAGTGCCAGCGCCGCATAGTCCTGCGTGCACTCGGCACCCGGCTGCGCACAGGCCTGGGCCAGGGTGCGCTCCAGGTGATACAGCAGGCTGTTCAGGTCGATCGGCACGATGGCGGTGGTGCGAATGGTGCGCAGGTTCTGCCCATCGGCCAACCAGCGGCTGGTGTAGTCCCAGCCGCTCTCGGCACCGGCGCGCAGGTCGCGGTAGACCTCGGCGGCCGGGCGGTCGCCGGCCTCGGCGGCGGTGCGGGTGTCGTGCAGCCAGGCTTCCGGGCGCGGGGTGTCGCGCTCGTCCCAGTAGCGGTTGAGCAGGCTGCCGTCGGCCAGACGCACCACATGGCGCGCGGCCTGGCCGGGCTGCAGGTCTTCGCTGCCCTGCATCCAGTAGGCGTATTCCTTCTGCAGCTGCGGCAGGTAGCGCTGGTAGACCGCTTCGCCTTCCACGCCAGCCTGCAGTTCCACCATGTAGGAGAAGAACGGCGGCTGCGAGCGGCTGAGGTAGTAGCTGCGATTGCCGTTGGGGATATGCCCGTAGGTGTCGATCAGGTAGGCGAAGTTGTCCAGCATCTGGCGGCTGAGCGTGGTCTCGCCGCTCTTCACCAGGCCCAGCATGGTGAAGTAGGAATCCCAGTAATACACCTCGCGGAAGCGCCCGCCCGGCACCACGTACGGATGCGGCAGCGCCAGCAGGCTGCTGTAGGGCGGCACGTGGGTCTGGCTGCGCACCAGCTTGGGCCACAGCTCGTCGATGTGTTCGCGCAGCGCGGTGTCCTGGCGGATCGCGTCGGTCTGCACCGGCGGCGACTCTTCGAAATTGGCATCCACGAACTTGCGCAGGTCAAAGCCGGGGTGATCGTGCTGCGCCAGATAGTCGGCGTTGATCAGCGCCGGGTCGCGCAGCGGCAGAAAGTCGACGAAGTGCTTCTGGTCGTCGAACAGCTCGCCGCTCTGCACCGCCTGGAACAGCTCCGGGTAGGCCAGGTCGGGCGTGGGCGGTGTGGCCGCCGGTGCATTGACGACCGGAGTGTCCATGGGCGCGGCGGTCAGCGTGCAGGGCGCCACGAACATGCTCAGCGACAGGCCAAGCAGCGACGTGCAGCACGGGGGCGCGGCAGAACTCATGGCATCTCCAGAACGGGCAGTGACGTGCGGCATGGTAAACGACCGAAGTGGCGGGCGGGGCCGGACGACGGTGTCGGCAGGCCGACAGGCTTCGCACGGAGACGACTGGATTCAGCAAGGTGATCCGGCGCGGTGCTGCAGGTGGTTGCGCGGGTTGGGTTGCCGATTCAGGCCTATCGGCCCGGATCGAGGCAGCTTGAGCCGCGTGCGGACCGCGTCGGATTGCCGACATTGCTGCAAGATGCGCGCCACAGCGCGCGGCGGGCGGCACGTGGCGAACGGCGGGCGGCACTGCCAGTGCACGGCGGCCGGCGTACGTGGGACTGGCCCGCGGCAGTTCGGCCTTGCTCGCCTGACCAATTGCAGCGCCGCGTGGACGCGCCCGGCGGCACGCCGGATAAGGCCAGGTGGCGTGCCGTCCTCGCGCGTCAGCCTTGGCGCACCCGACCGGTCTGCAACAAACGCTGCAGATGCAGCGCGTTGGGCACCGCCAGCCCGGCGGCAGTGTTGTCGAAGATCACCCAGCATTCTGCCTGCGGATGCGTCGCGTCCTGCGCTGCGTTGCGCACCGCGTCGGCCAGTGTCTGCAGCGCACTGGCGTCGTAGCTGCTGTAGTAAATGCGCGGTGCGCCATGCCAGCGCCAGTACTGCGGGCCGGCTGTCGCACCCGGTGTGGCGGCGTCCGGCACCGGCGCCGGATCGGCGGCGCAGCGTGCGATGCGGTGGCGTGCCAGCAGCGCCTGTGCCTGCGGGAGAAACCAGCTGGCATGGCGCGGCTCGCACACCACGCCGCCGTCCCAGCGCCGCCGCAGCATGGCGAAAAACCTGGCCGCCACCGGCGCATCGAACACAGCGCTGGGCGGCAGTTGCAGCAGCAGGCAGCCCAGTCGCGTGCCCAGCGCACCGGCCTGGGCAAGGAAGGCATCCAGCAATGCACCGGTACCTTGCAGGCGTGCATCGTGGCTGATGCTGCGCGGCAGCTTGATCGAAAAGCGGAAATCCTCCGGCACGCTGTCGGCCCAGCGTGCATAGGTACTGGCACGGTGCGGGCGGTGGAACGAGGAGTTGATTTCCACCGCATCAAAACGTGTGGCATAGCGCTGCAAGACGCTGGCACCATCGCCGAATGCGGCGCGGTCGGCGGCCGGGATCGACCAGCCTGCGCAGCCACAGCGCACGCGCGGCAGGGTGATGGATGAACGAGCCTGCATGAGGTGTACGCAAGACGGGTGGGCAGCACTCTATGCATGCGCGCGTGTCAGCGTTGCGTGTGCACTGCGCTCACGGCCGACTCACTGACGACTTCGATACTGGGCACATGCCAGAAGGTCCTTCCCTTGTCATCCTGCGCGAACAGACCGAAGCGTTTGTCGGCCGCAAGATCCTGCGCGTGTCGGGCAACAGCAAGCAGGACATCGCGCGGCTGGAGCAGCAAAAGGTGCTGGCGTTACGCAGCTGGGGCAAGCACTTCCTGATCGAGTGTGCGCACTTCAGCGCGCGCATCCACTTTCTGTTGTTCGGCAGTTATCGCATCGACGAGGACAAGCCGAATGCGGTGCCGCGTCTGCGCCTGGAGTTTTCCAAGGGCCAGCGGTTGAATTTCTACGCCTGCTCGGTGCAGTTCATCGAGCGCCCGCTGGACGAGGTCTACGACTGGACCGCAGATGTCATGAACCCGCTCTGGGATGGCGCGCAGGCACGGCGCAAGTTGCGCGCGGCACCCGGCATGTTGGCCGCCGATGCATTGCTGGACCAGACCATCTTTGCCGGCGTCGGCAACATCATCAAGAACGAAGTGCTGCATCGCATCCGTGTGCACCCGGAAAGCACGGTGGGCGCATTGCCGGCGCGCAAGCTCGGCGAGCTGGTCACCCAGGCGCGCGACTATAGCTTCGACTTCTACACCTGGAAAAAGGCCTTCGTGCTGAAGAAGCATTATCAGGTGCATACCAAAACCAGCTGCCCGCGCGACGGTGCGCCGCTGCAGTATCGAAAGCACCTGGGCAAGGCCGGGCGGCGGGCGTTTTTCTGCGAGGTCTGCCAGCGGCTGTACCGCCCGGAGGATGGCTGAGGTACGTGCGCATCCTGGGCAGCCGGCATCGACCGCCGTAGGGCGAACGACCGCCGGCACAGCCTGCAGGATCCATACCGCCGGGGCAGGGCAGTGCCCGTCGGCAAGCAGGGAGAGTCGATCGCCACGCTCGCTAATGTGAATGGCGGCTGGCGCCTGCGGCCCAAACAACGAATTTCAAACGCGCGCAAACGCCACGCCCGCTAGATTTGCGCGTCCTGCACCGGGTTCACGGTGCGGCGTGCGCATCTCTCATCTCATCGGTCTCCCGCATTGTGATTACCCGCAGGAAGGAAATGCTTGTCCCGCATGTCGCCGCTGTCGCATGCACGGGCGCCATCCTGTTCTTTCTTGCCTGTCTGTTGCTGTATATGCCGCCACCGCGCAACACGGTGCGACACGACGACAGTTTGCAGGTGTATTTCGTGCCGCGCCCGCAGTTGACGTTGCCGGCGCCGGCGACACCGCCGCAGCAACGCGAATCCACACCGCGTGCAGCCCCTGCCGCGGCCTCATCCGCGCGCAGTGCGCCACCGCCGACACGCACCCCACCGCCGCAGCGGCAGGTGGCGGCCGCCAACGTGCCCGCTGGCGAATCGATGGCGGCCCAGCTCTACACCCGCGAAGGCCGCTTGCGCATGCCGCGCGATGCGCAGGTCGACCCGATGGCGCAGGCCGGCGCCGCGGTGCCGCCGGGCATGGCCGACGAACGCGCGCAGGCCAAGGCGCGCAACGTGATGGAACGGGTCAATCCGGTGCAGTACCAGGACACGCGCTTTGCCAAGGACTGGAAGAGCGACGGCACGCTGGGCGATGTGGCGATGCAGGAAATGAATCGCGGCATGAAGAAGTTCAACGACATGCTCAACGGGCCGCAGACGCAGGTGGCCAAGGCGCGACCACCGCCGGATGTGCGCTTCAACCCCGCGCTGGCGGGCAATCAGGCCGAGATGGGCAGCGAGGCGACCGGCGATGCCTATAAGGCCGCGCCGATCGCGCACGAGACACCGCCCGATCTCAAGGGCGAAGCCAGCCGCCGCATCCGCGAGGCGCTGGCCGCGCTGGAGCAGCGCAGTGCGCATTGCGATGCGTCCAAACGCAAATCCCTGTTGTCGCCGGTGCGCACGCACCTGGGCGATCTGGAGCGTGCCGAGCACGCCTTGAACAATGGCGCCGACCCGGTGATGGCCGCACAGATGCTGCCGCGCCAGGCCGACAGCGCCTACGATCTGGCCCGCCGCGCGCTGTGGTACGCGGACCGCCAGTTGAAGCAGTGTGCGATCGGGTGAGTGGGGCAGTGGCTGCGGTTGGGTGCAGCTGACCAGCAGTGGCGGGCAAAACCTCTCTAAGGCTGTACCGATGACGGCAACGTATCGATCACACTCGCAGCGTTGACGTGTGACCGCGACTGAGTCGATTGCGCAGTGCCCTCACCGCTCGCGGGGACACGCCGTGAATCCGTCCATGGAGGCTCCTTGGCGGCATTCATGCGGCCAAGGGTCCCGCAACCGGCAAGGACACCGCATTAGAAAGTTGGTCGGCGGCCAAGTGAAAACCTGGTTGTTGCTCGGCTTGCGATGGAAGATTTTCGGCCGCACGACAATCCGAACAACGCGTAGCAAGCACTGCTCTTGCCGTGCACACCGACCATCCCGACAGGTCCTTGCCCGCCCACCGTCGCGGGACCTTACGCGGCATGGATGCCGCGTAAGAGCCTACATGGACGTACTTGCGGCGTGTCCTGCGATGGTGGGCGGGCAAGGGCCCTGCAGCCAAACCGCAGATCCGCAGCTCTGCACCCGACTCACCCACACCGCTCAATCACCTGGTAGCCGCGCGAAGTGGAAGTGGACGAGCGGCGCTGCGCTTCCCTTCTCCCGGTGGGAGAAGGGAAGCGTCCCGACAGGAATTGAAGAAGTAAGGCAGCTTCGTCAGATATCGGGACTAAAACCCCCTCCCGCCTGGGCGAGAAGGTACGGCTTTCGCGGCAAGCGCGCGCATGCCTTGGAGCGCCCGCGACGCAAGCGCGGTTGGAGGCGCGCAGCGGGAGTTGTGAGGGCAGGTCCATGAAACGGCGGATCAGCCGGCAGCCGGACTGTCGCCCCGCGCTACATCAGGCGCTGAGGCCGTCCTGCGCCAGACTCTGGCGGTAACGGTCTTTCTCGACACTCAGCGCGACTTCCGCGCGCAGGAACACTTGTCCGATCGGCTCGTCGCCACGGGTTGCCTGTGCCTGGCCGATCAGCACCGTCAGCCCGTGCGCGTGCTGCTGCTGGGCGATGTCGCGCAGGCGCTGCAGCTTCTGCTCGGCATTGGGATCGCGCAGTACGGCGATGAATTCGGCGCTGTCGGTCACGCGGTCCACGCTGTCACCGTTGGCTTGCGCCTGCGCGGCCAGGGCTTGGTCGAGCTGTTGCAAGGCGCGACCCAGGAGCCGCTCGCTCTGTTTTTCAGCCAGCGCGGCCAGTTCCTGCACTTCCAGAATCACCAGGTAATAACCGGCATCGGCGGCCGCCGGTGCCACCGGCTGCAGGATCGCCTCGCGCTCGAGCTGCAGCTCGCGCTTGCGCTCGTCCAGCAGGCGCATGGTGACGCGCGCCAGTGCCTGCAGCCCGGTGCGTTGAGTGTCGGTGAGCGTGCGCGGCTCGGTGTCGAGCACGCAGACGGTGCCCAACGCCACCCCGTCGGAGGTGACCAGCGGCATGCCGGCATAGAAGCGCGCGCCGGTCTCGCCGGTGACCACAGAGACATCGGCAAAACGGCTGTCCTGGGTGAGGTCGCGCACTTCCATCAATTGCTCGGGGCTGCGGATGGCGTGATCGCACACGGCCTGGCTGCGGTCGGTCTGCTGCATGCCCAGACCGAGCTGGGCCTTGAACCATTGGCGGTCGCGATCGACCAGCGACATCAGTGCGATCGGCGTGTCGCACAGCGAGGCCGCCACCTGCACGACGTCCTGGTAAGTGTCCTCGGGCAGGCTGTCGACGATGCGATAGCCGTCCAGGACTTGTTGGCGGGAGGCTTCGTCAGCCGGGGGCATTTGCTTCATCGGGTAAGTCGGACAAGCGCGAGCGAGAAAGAGGCCACGATACCGGCACCATCGATAACGCCGCGTGGATTTGCCATGCGCCCAAGCACAGCCTGCAGGGCAGATTCAGATCCGCATCCCCGCCGCGCTGCGCAGGCTAGGGGAAATGCAACCGGCGGACTGAAGCGCCGGCGCGAGATTTCAAACCCGAGTGTGGTGCCTGCGCATTGCACGCAGGAACCGGGGACTCATACGCACACGCACCGTTGCGTACGCGGATCTGGAAACGGCGCGGCTCGAAAGCCGCGCCGTCGGTGTGCGACTGACCAGCCTCAGCGCTTGACCGGCTTGCCGTCCACGTCCAGCACCTGCACCTCACCCAGCTTGAGCGCACGCACCGGGGCTTCGATCTTCTTCAGGTCGCCCACGATCACCCAGGTCATCGCATTGGGCGCGATGATTTCCTTGATGGCCTTCTGCGCGGCCGGCTGGTCGATCGCTTCCAGTCGCGGCTTGAGCGTCTGCACGTAATCGTCGGGGCGGTCGAACTGCACGATGCCTTCGATCGCACCCAGCACCGCGCCAGTGGTTTCGAAGCTGCCGGGCAGGGCGCGGATGCGCTGGTTCTTGATCTTCTCGATCTCGTCGGTGGTCAGCGGCTTGTCGCCGATGATCGCGGTGGCTTCCTTGAGGATCTCGTTGGCCGACTCGGCGGTCTTGTCGGTCTGCACCGGCGCGGAGAACATGTACGGCCGCTGGCCCTGCGCATCCAGCATGCGGGTACCGGCGCCGTAGGCCCAGCGCTTGTTCTCGCGCAGGTTCATGTTCAGGCGCGAGGTGAAGGTGCCGCCGAAGGCGCCGTTGGCCACGCCGATCGCCAGATTGTCCGGCGCCTTGGTGGACGGTGCGAGCAGGCCGGCCAGAATCACCGACTGCGGCGCATCCGGGCGGTTGATCAGGTACACGCGCGGCTTGGGCTGCGCGGCGACCTGGACCAGGTTCTTCTTCGGCAACGGCGTGGCAGGTGCCTTCCAGTCGCCGAAGGCGGCATCCAGCTGCGGGATGATCTGCGCCAGCGTGGTATCGCCGGCCACCAGGATGCGCAGGTTGTCCGGACGCAGCCACTGGCGGTGGAAGGCCTGCAGGTCCTGGGCGTTGAGGCTCTTGATCGCCGCCTCGGTGCCGCTGCCGGTGAGCGGGATGCCGTAGGGGTGGTTCTGGCCGAACAGCAACGGCGGCAGCGCACGCAGCGCCAGGCTGTTGGGCTGGGTCTTTTCCTGCGCAATGCCGGCCAGCCACTGGCCACGGATGCGCTCGATGTCGGCAGCCTTGAAGGCCGGGTTGCGCACGATGTCGGAGAACAGCTGCAGCGACGGCTGCAACTGGTCGTTGAGCGCATCCAGCGAGGCGCTGCAGCTGTCCAGATCGCAGCCGACCGCCGTGATGGCGCCCAGGCGCTGGCGACGCTGCGCCACTTCCACCGAATCCAGCGCGGCGGTGCTCTCGTTCATCAGCGCGGCGCTGAAGCTGGCGGTCCCGAGCTTGTTGCCCTGGTCGGCCGCATACCCGGCATCGAACAGCAGCTCCACCTGGGTGACCGGGATGGTGTGGCGCTCGGCCAGGATCACCTCGACACCGTTCTTCAACTTGCCGCGCTGCAGCTGCGGGAAGCTCAGGTCGGGGAACTGGCTGGTCTGCGGCACGCCCTTGCTGCGGTCCAGCGTGGAGGCGGTGGTTTTGTAAGTGCCGGCGGCCGGCAGCCTGGGCGCCGGCTTGCCGGGTTCTTCGCCACGCGCGACCACTGCCTTGTCTTCGGCGGCGGGATCGAAATCCTTGCCGGCCGGCAGCACGGTGAGCAGATAGTCGCCCTTGCCGAACCAGGTGGCGGCGGTCTGCTTGACGCTGTCCACGGTGGCGGCCTGGCCGCGCTGCAGATCCTGCTTGTAGGCGCCCGGGTCGCCGCGGTAGACCTGGCCCTCGGCCAGGATCACCGCCTTGCCACCGAAGCCGCCGACCTTTTCCAGCCCGCGCACGAAGCCGGCGCGGTAGGCCACCTGCGCGCGCTGCAGCTCGTCGGCGGTCGGGCCCTGAGCAATGAACTTCTTGAGCTCCTCGTCGATGATCGCCTCGACCTTGGCCGGGTCCACGCCGTCCTTCACGTCGGCCTGGATCTGCACCTGGCTGGACAGCGCGAACGGCTGGATCGCCGCCGACACGTCATCGACCAGATTGTCCTGGTAGACCAGGCGCTGATACAGCCGCGAGGTCTTGCCGCCGCCGAGCACGGTGGTGGCCAGGTCCAGCTGGATCGCCGCATCGCTGCCCAGCTGCGGCGCGGCCCAGGTGCGGTAGATGCGCGGCTGCGAGACGTGGTCGTGCTGCACGCCACGCTTCTGCGCGGCCAGCGGAGTCACCCACGGCTGCTGGCGCGCCACCGGCTTGCCGGACGGGATGTCGCCGAAATACTGCAGCGCCTTGGCACGCGCCTGCGCCACGGTGATGTCGCCGGCCAGCACCAGGGTGGTGTTGGCGGCGCCATAGTTGTCGTTGAACCACTGTTTGACGTCGGCCAGCGAGGCCGCGTCCAGATCTTCCATCGAGCCGATGGTGTCGTGCTGGTACGGGTGGTTGGCCGGGAACAGGTTGGACAGGATGTTCTGGTCCACGCGGCCGTAGGGGCGGTTCTCGCCCTGGCGCTTCTCGTTCTGCACCACGCCGCGCTGGGTGTCGAGTTCTTCCTGGCCGATCACGCCGAGCAGGTGGCCCATGCGGTCCGATTCCAGCCACAGCGCGGTGTCCAGCGCGGTGGTCGGCACGGTCTCGAAATAGTTGGTGCGGTCGAACCAGGTGGTGCCGTTCATGTCGGTGGTGCCGACCTTTTCCAGCGGCGCGAAGAAGCTGCCCTTGTTGTTCTCCGAGCCGGAGAACATCAGGTGCTCGAACAGGTGCGCAAAGCCGGTCTTGCCGGCCGGCTCGTCCCCGGAACCGATGTGGTACCAGATGCTCACCGCCACCACCGGCGCCTTGTGGTCCTCGTGCACCACCACGGTCAGGCCGTTGGGCAGGGTGAAGCGGGTGTAGCCGATCTCGGGAATGGCACTGCTGGCCGCGGGCTTGGACAGGCTGGCCGGGGCGGCAGCGACGGCGGGAGCAACGGTACCGGCAGCGACGCCGAGCACACCGGCGATCAACAGGGACAGCGGACGCAGCATGTGACACTCCAGAGCAGGACAATCGGCCGAGGGTAGTGGCTGCCTGTCGGCGTCGCAAATGCTGTCCGGCAGGGGGGCAGGTGCGGCTGCCGGCAGGGCGGCGTGCGACGGGACGCCCGGGCCGGCGCGGGCGGGGTGCGGCAACCACCGGCCCGCCAGCAGGCCCGCCAGCAGGCCCGGCGCACGCGCTCAAGTTGATCATCGCCTCGCCGTTACCTGGGGCGACCTACCTTGCCCAGACGTTGCCCGCCGATCACGCCATGACCGTCCTGTTGCCGCCCGTACCCATTCCCGCCGACGACGCCTTGCGCGTGGAGGCGGTGCGTCGGTTGGGGGTGCTGGATACCGAGCCGGAGGCCGAATTCGACGATATCGCCTGGCTGGCGGCCCACATCACCGGCGCCCCGATGGCGCTGGTGTCGCTGCTGGACGCCGACCGCCAGTGGTTCAAAGCGCGTTGTGGCACCGATCTGGAAGGTACCCCGCGCGCGATGTCGTTCTGTTCCTACACGGTGATGGGGACCGAGCTGCTGGAAGTGCCCGATGCGGCGGCCGATCCGCGCTTCGCGCGCAACCCGCTGGTCACTGCCGCGCCAGGGGTGCGCTCGTATGCGGGCGTGCCGCTGGTCGGCCGTGAGGGCTATGCCTACGGCACCTTGTGCACGCTCAGCACCCAATCGCGGCTGCTCGACGAAGACCAAAAGCAAGGCCTGATCCGCCTGGCGCGGCAGGCCGTCGGTCAACTGGAGGCGCGTCGCGACCGGTTGGCTGCGCAGGCGCAGCGGCAGACCCTGAGCCGTTTGCTGGAAGCCATGCCCGACGGCGTGGTGTCCTGCGACAGCGACGGGCTGCTGCATGAGTTCAACCACGCCGCACGGCAATGGCACGGTACCGATCCGCGCCTGTTGCCGCCGACGCAATGGGCCCAGCACTTCGATCTCTATAACGCCGACGGCAGTGCGCTGCTGCCCACCGAGGCCATCCCGCTGGTGCGCGCCTGGGCCGGCGAGCACGTGCGCAATGCCGAGATGGTGATCCGTGCCACCGGCCAGCCGGCACGCAGCGTGCTGTGCAATGCCGACCCGGTGGTCAGCGACCAGGGCGCGGCATTGGGTGCGGTATGCGTGATGCACGACATCACCCAGTTGCGCGATGCCTCGGCTGCGCTGGCGGGCGAGCGCGCACGCCTGCAGTCGCTGGTGGACGCCTCGCAGGATGTGGCGATCATCGCGTTCGATCCGAACGGGCGCATCGAATTGTTCAACCCCGGCGCCGAGCGCCTGCTGGGCTACGCGGCCGACGAGGTGTTGGGCCGCTGCCCGGCGCAGTTCCACCTGCCGGCCGAGCTGGAGCGGCACATGGCCACGCTGGCGTTGTCGCCGCCGTCGTACATCAAGCTGGCCGCCGCCGCTGCAGGCGACTTGCTCGAAGAAGAAATCTGGACCCTGGTGCGCAAGGACGGCGGACTGCGGCGCGTACGGCTGTGCTTCAACATCATCCACGACGCGCAGCAGGGACTGTCCGGCTATCTGGCAATGGCCATCGACGTCACCGCCGAGCTGCAGGCGCAGGCCGCCGCGCAGCTGGCGGCCGAGCACTTCCGCGGTGCGTTCGAAACCGCCCCGCAGGGCATGGCGATCGTCTCGCTGGATGGCGACTGGCGCGACGTCAACCCGTCGCTGTGCAGCATCCTGGGATATCCGCGCGAGCAGCTGTTGCGCACCACCTTCCAGACCATCACTCACCCCGACGATCTGGACATGGACCTGCGCCTGGTGCAGGAACTGATCGACGGCAAGCGCGACAATTACAGCCTGGCCAAGCGCTACATCAGCCAGCAGGGCGCGGTGATCTGGGCGCAGCTGTCGGTGTCGCTGGTGCGCGACAGCAGCGGCGCGCCGGTGCATTTCGTCTCGCAGATCCAGGACGTCACCGAACGCCATGTCGCCGCCGAGCGTCTGGCCGAAAGCGAAGCGCGGCTGCGTGCGATCAGCGATGCCACCCCCACCCTGGTGGGACATTACGATGCCGCGCAGCGCTGCCTGTTCGCCAACCAGGCGCATCGCGACTGGCTCGGCGTGGAGCCGGCCAGTCTGGTCGGCTGCGCGATCACCCAGGTACTGGGCGAGGAGCTCGGTGCGGAGGCGCGCGCTGCGCTGGCGCAGGTGAGCGCCGGGCAGCGGGCCCACTTCGAACACGTTCTGCGTGGTGGCGCGACACCGCGCGATGTGGAAATCACCCTGGTGCCGGAAATGCAGGGCGCAGCGGCGCAGGCGCAGGGATTCTTCCTGATGGCGCAGGATGTCACCGCGCACAAGACCCTGCATCGGCTGATGCACGAGCGTGCGACCCGCGACGCCCTGACCGGCCTGCCCAATCGCCACGCCTGGTCCGAGGCGCTGCAGGTTGCGGTGACCCAGGCGCAACAGCGGCAGTGCGCGGTCGCGGTGATGTTCCTGGATCTGGACGGCTTCAAACGCATCAACGATGTCCACGGCCACCGCGCCGGCGACGCAGTGCTGGTCGCCTTCGGCCGCTGCCTGCAGCAGGCGGCCGAAGGCCGCTATCTGGTAGCACGCCTGGCCGGCGACGAATTCGTGGTGCTGCTGGACAACCTGCAGGATCCGCAGACCGAATGTGCCGCCGTGGCAGACCGGATCCGCGCCGCATCGGCGGCGGGTGCCATGTTCGGTGAGCAACATCTGCCGATCCGGTCCAGCATCGGCGTCGCCTGGCAACACGGCCAGCAAGCCGACGCTGCCAGCTTGATGCACGCGGCAGACGAAGCGATGTACGCCGTCAAACGCGCCCGCCACGGCAGTGCCACCACCGGACGCGAGGCCGCGCGCTGACGCAGCGCATGCAGCAACACACACTTCTCCAACAGCAGAAGGTGCCCGCAGGGCGGGTGAGGGTACGGCCTACCCATAAAACCGCGTCAATCGCATCGATGATGTTCACTACCGGCGATGTTGAGGCCCATTATCGCGGCCGTCTGGAGAGGTGATGCAGGGGATGGATGCATCGATTGCAGAGCGATGATCTGGGGTTTGGCTGCAAGGCCCTTGCCCGCCCACCATCGCAGGACACGCCGCAAGTACGTCCATGTAGGCTCTTACGCGGCATCCATGCCGCGTAAGGTCCCGCGACGGTGGGCGGACAAGGACCTATCGGGATAGTCGGTATGCATGGTTGTGAGCCGTGCACGTTGTGCGGCTGTCTGCTGATCTGAGGTCTGGTCAGCTTTTTTGGATTCGATGACGCGCTTGTTCTGTGCATATGCGGCTTTCGGGGGCACCCTTACCCGAATCCCCGCTCCGCGCCCCAGCCCGCGGTTGCGTCACGCGCGCCAGTGGCGCGCATGCCGTGCTTTCGCGCTCGCAGGGGGAGGCGCTCTACATCCCTCAATCAAGCCGCCTGCACCACCGAGCGCCGTTGCGTCAGCGCAGCCTGCTCCGGCACCAACCGGAACACTGCCACTGCGCGGGTCAGATCCGCCGCCTGGTCTTCCATGCTGCGTGCCGCAGCGGTGGCTTCTTCCACCAGCGCCGCGTTCTGCTGGGTCATTTCATCCAGCTGCATCACCGTGGTGCTGACCTGCTCGATACCGGCGCTTTGCTCGGTGCTGGCGGCGGTGATCTCGGCCATGATGTCGGTCACCCGCTGCACCGAGCTGACCACCTCGGTCATCGTGCTGCCGGCCTGTTGCACCAGGTCCGAGCCCTGCGCCACCTTTTCCACCGAATCGGAGATCAGCTGCTTGATCTCCTTGGCCGCACCGGCCGAACGCTGCGCCAGCGCGCGCACTTCGGTGGCCACCACCGCAAATCCGCGGCCCTGCTCGCCGGCGCGTGCCGCTTCCACTGCCGCGTTCAAGGCCAGGATGTTGGTCTGGAACGCGATGCCGTCGATCACCCCGATGATGTCGGAGATCCGTGCCGACGATTGCGTGATCGCCTGCATGGTGCTGACCACTTCCTGCACCACGCGGCCGCCGCTTTCGGCCACTTCGCCGGTGCCCTTGACCAGCTGATTGGCCTGGCGCGCGTTGTCGGCGTTCTGGCGCACGGTGGAGGTGAGTTCTTCCATCGACGCGGCGGTTTCTTCCAGGTTCGCCGCCTGGTGCTCGGTGCGTGTGGACAGGTCGGCATTGCCGCTGGCGATCTCGCCGGCGGCGGTGTTGATCATCTCGGCCGAGTGCTGGATGCCCTGCACGATGGTGGTCAGCTGGATCGCCGTACGGTTGGCCGCATTGGCCAGGCGGCCGAATGCGCCCTCGTAATGCGATTCCACCCGCTGCGACAGATCGCCATCGGCAATCGCGGCCATGATGCGGCCGACATCGTCCAGGCCTGCATCGGCCTGCTGCATCAGGCGGTTCAATGCCTGCACCATTTCGGCAAATGCGAACTGGTAGCGCGCCTGCTCGCCACGTGCGGAGAAATCGCCGCGCGCGGCCGCGTCGGCCAGGCGCGCGATATCGCTGTTGATCGCCGACAGATTGCTCTTCACCGTGTCCAGCGCTTCGTGCAGCGCCGCGCGCTGGCCGGGCAGGCGACGCATGTCGCGGCGCAGATCGCCGCGGCCGTACTCGCCCATCAGGTCCATCGCCTCGTTGATGGCATCCAGATGCTCGAACACCACCGTGTTCACGCCATGCGCCAGGGTGCCGTAATCGCCGGGGAAATCCTCCGGAATGCGGTGCGCGATGTTCTCGCCCTGCTGCAGGCGGATCATGGTCTGCATTTCGCCGTTGAAGCGCTGCAACTGGGTCTGCATCTGCTGCATGCTGTGCATCAGCTGGCCGGTTTCGTCGCGCGATTCAACCCGGATATCGTTGTCGAAGCGGCCCGAGGCGATCGCCTCTGCAGTGCGCGATGCTGCCCGCAGCGGTGCCGCCATCGCCGAGGCGATCAACCAGCACAGGCCGATCACCATCGCCACCAAGGCGCCGCCGATCAAGGTCAAGGTGCGGGTGAAGCCCCAGGCCTGCACCTGGATGTCCTCGGCGTACACGCCCATCACCAATACCCAGTTCCAGGCCGGAAAGGTCTTGGCATAGCTGATCTTGGGCAGCTGCTCCTGCTTGCCCGGCTTGGGCGCGTTGTAATAACTGAAGCCGTTGCCGCGCTCGATCGCCGTCTTGATGTCGCGATAGACGTACTGCCCGGCATCGCTCTTGTAGTCGCTCATGTCGGTGCCGACGGCGCGCTTGGGATGCATCAGGATGCGCATCTGCGGGTCGACGATGAAGAAGTAATCCACCCCGTCGTTGGTGCGCATGTCGGCCAGCGTGGTGCGCGCAGCTTCCTTGGCCTGTTCGACCGTCAGCTCGCCGGCCTTGGCTTTGTCTGCGTAGTGCTGCATCACGGTCAGGCCCATCTCCACCTCGGTCTTGACGCTGAGCTTGCGCGCCTCGATCAGGTCCAGATATTGCAAGCGGGCCGCAGCCACTGCCAGCAGGATCACGCCCACCGTCAACAAACTGCACAACAGGACGAACTTGCGGGTAAGCGGGAGATTGGCAACGTGACGACGCAACAGGGAGACAACAGGCATGGGACGGCATCCAGAACGCGCGCAGGGCGCTATGTCATGAATAGCGGCTGATTCACATGCGGGTTGAATGCTAATTGCGGCAGCGTCCGCTTGCGGCAGCTGCAATGTAGGAGCGCCCCCGGGCGCGATGGGGCGTTATCGATAACGCTTCATCGCGCCCGGGGGCGCTCCTACCAGGTCATGGGCATCGATCCAGCGATCGATGGGGACGCGACATTGGTGACTTGCAGACCGTCGGCAGTGTGCAAGGTAATGGCGGACACGCACTGCGTGCCCGCCTTATTGCATTAGCCTGCCGCGCAGAAGCCGAATTCGGCCGTCGCACCGGCGGCCAGGGTGCGGTTGAAGTCCACCCCGCTGGCCTTGAGCGTGCTGCCGCTCTGCGACCAGGTGACGTTCCAGGCGTTGTTGACGGTGCCGGTGACCGGCAGCGAGATCGCCCAGGTGCCGCTGGCGGTGCCGGTGTTGGTGACCTGCACGCGATTGCAGTAGCCACCGTTCCACTGGCTGTCCACGCTCACCTTGGTGCTGAAGCTGCCGCTGGGTGTCGGTGTCGGTGTCGGTGTTGGCGTGGGAGTCGGAGTGGGAGTAGGTGTGGGCGTCGGCGTCGGCGTGGTGCTGCTCACCGTGCCCCACAGCGTCCGCAGCAGCGCCATCTTGTCTTCGCGCACGCTGGTCCAGTCGTCGCGCAGGATGCCGCCGGTGTCGCCGCTGTTGGGATTCCACGACCAGTAGAAGCCCTCGTTGATGCCCTTGCTGCGCAGGTACTTCACCAGCGCGTCCTGCCAGACCTTGTCGCGTGCGTCGCCTTCGCCGTACTTGCCGCCGAATTCGCCCAGCAGCAGCGCATACGTGCCGGCGAACTGGCCGAAGTGGCGGTCCCAGATCGCCGGCATGTTGTTGGGGAAGTTGCTGTCGTTGAAGTACGCCTGCGCGTACACGTCCGGCCCGTACACATGCGGTGCCAGCAGCAGCCGGTTGGCCGGAATGTTCAGCGGGGTGCAGGCCAGTGGCTGCAGGTTGCCGCCCCAGAAGATGCCGCCGTTGGTCGAGCAGACCGGATTGTCGGTGATGCCTTCCACCGCGATGATCCACTTCGGTGCCACCGCCAGCACCGCGGCCGAGCCGCGCTCGGCAGCCTTGTTCCAGTCGGTGGCCGCATTGCCGGTGCCCCAGGTGGCGGCACCGTGCGGCTCGTTCTTCAGGTCCAGGCCGATCACGCTGGGCACGTTCTTGTAGCGGTTGGCGACAAAGCGCAGATCGTCCAGCCACTGCGCTTCGGAATACGAGCCGGTGTACCAGAGCTCGGAGATGGCGGCGCAATCGGGGGTGTGGTGATCCAGCAGCACATACATACCGCGCGCGTTGAACTCGTTGATCACCTTGTCCAGGATCTGCAGCGAGCTCAGGCCCTGCAGATCGGCATTGAGGCTGTAATCGATGCTGGTCGGCATCGTGCTGCTGCGCAGGGTGGCCGGGCAGAACGGCAGACGCACGGCGTTGAAGCCCAGGCCCTGCATCTGGTTGATCATGTCCTTCCAGTTGCGTGCCCACAGACCGTGCATGACATGGTTGCCGGTCTCGAATCCGAATACGTTGACGCCCTTGAGCTGGACCACCTTTCCGCTGTCGTCGACAATCTTGTTGTTGCTGATGGAGTAGCTGAAGGCCGGTGCGGCGGCGAGCGCCAGCGCGGTGGCCAGTGCGAGCGTACTGGCAGTCCTGAAAATGGACATGGTGGTCTCCCTAGCGAACCCGGCTCGACACCCGAACCCGGTGAGGGGGGCATCTTGGTCCGCGGCCGCATCGTTTGGCGTGATCCGGACCACAGAAAGGCGCATTGCCGCACCGGTCACACGCTGGCTGCGGGCCGGGTCGCTTTCGCGCACACTATCGCCGCTGTCGCCTGTCCGCAGGCTGTCCTTTCTGTCCCCGGAGTGTCTTCCAATGTCCTTTCTGCGTGCCGAACTGGCGCAATGGCGCGCCTCGCCTGCGCGCGAACTGATGGCCGGTGCGGTCGCTACCTTTGCGCTGATTCCCGAAGTGATCGCCTTTGCGTTCGTGGCCGGCGTCGACCCGCAAGTGGGGTTGTTCGCGTCTTTCGTGATCGGGATTGTCATCGCGTTCTTCGGCGGCCGCCCGGCGATGATTTCCGCTGCGGCCGGGTCGGTGGCCCTGGTGGCCGCACCGCTGGTCGCCGCGCACGGCTTGCCTTATCTGCTGGCGGCCGGGCTGCTGGCCGGTGCGGTGCAGATCCTGTTCGGTCTGTTGCGGCTGGGCGTGCTGATGCGTTTTGTCAGCAGCTCGGTGCGCACCGGCTTCGTCAACGCGCTGGCGGTGCTGATCTTCGCCGCGCAGCTGCCGCATCTGCAGCACGCCAACCTGGCCACCTGGGGCATGTTGGCGTTGGGCCTGCTCATCATCTACGGCCTGCCGCGGCTGCCGCTGCCGGGCGTGTCGGCAATCCCTTCGCCGCTGCTGTGCATCCTGGTGCTGACGGGGCTGGGCTCAGCGTTGCACCTGCCGCTGGAGACGGTGGCCGATCTGGGCAAGCTGCCCAACGCGCTGCCGGTCCTGCAATGGCCGGCGGTGCCGCTGACGCTGGAGACCTTGCGCATCATCGCCTTGCCGGCGCTGGCCATCGCGATGGTGGGGCTGCTCGAATCGCTGATGACCGCACGCGTGGTCGACGAACTCACCGACACCCCGAGCAACAAGAACCGCGAGTGCACCGGGCTGGGTCTGGCCAATACCGCGGCCAGCCTGTTCGGCGGCATTGCCGGCTGCGGCATGATCGGGCAGACCGTGGGCAACGTGAAATACGGCGGGCGGGGCCGTCTCTCCACCCTGTTCGCCGGGGTGTTCCTGCTGATCCTGATGGTGCTGCTCAAGCCGTGGGTCTCGCAGGTGCCGGTGATCGCGTTGGTGGCGATCATGGTGATGGTCTCGGCCGAGACCTTTGACTGGCGTTCGCTGCGCACCGTGGTCACCCATCCGCGCACCTCCAGCGTGGTGATGCTGGCCACCGTGGCGGTGACCCTGGTCACCCGCAACCTGGCCGCCGGGGTGGCGGTGGGGGTGGTGTTGAGCGGGGTGTTCTTCACCTTCAAGGTGGCCGGGCTGCTGCAGATCATGCACAGCGACGGCGACGACGGCGTGCGTACCTACCACGTGCGCGGGCAGGTGTTCTTCGCCTCGGCCGACGTGTTCATCGACGCCTTCGACGCGCGCCAGGTGCCCGGCCGCGCAGTGGTGATCGACGTCGGCCGCGCGCATTTCTGGGACATCACCGCGGTGGCGGCGCTGGACAAAGTGGTGCAGCGGCTGCGCCATCATGGGCTGGACGTCCAGGTCAAAGGGCTGAATGCCGGCAGCCGGCGCCTGATGCAGGCGCACGCGCTGGGCGACGATGCGCTGGAGTCTGCACTGCCGTAAGCGCGCTGGTGCGCCGGCCGGTCGTGCGCCTGCACATCCGTGTACGCCGGCTGGCCGTGCGCTGCGCCGGCCGGCGGGCGGACTCAAGTTCGCGCGTTCAGCGCCGATGAACCGGCATCGAGACTGCCGGTAACCCGTCGTGATGCCAGTGCGTTCCAGCCCGAGAGGTGTGCCCGCGTGCCGTGACCGGCGCTGCGGGCCTGCGTCTGCCCGCGGGATGGTGCGGCAATGACCACGGCACCGTTGCTGGAACGCATGGTGGACCTGACCGCCATCCGCGATGCCGATCTGCTCGACCTGAGTCTGCTGCGCACCATGCGCGAGGTCTGCGCGTCCGAGGAACTGTCGTTGCTGCGTATCGCACCGGACGGCCGCACCATGGCCGAAACGCGGCTGCGCGAGGATGGCCGGCTGTCGCTGACGGTGGCCGATATCCACGACGCGCAGATGCGCGCGCAACTGGCCGACCTGCACGGGCCGGGCGATGTGGTGCAGTTGCAGCAGGACGGCCGCGCGCTGCTGGTGTACCCGATGATGGAGGCACGCGGCATCCGCACCTGCCTGCGCGTGGGCGGCTCGCACGCACCCGGCGCCGCCGAACAGGTGATGCTGCAGGGCTTTGCGCGCTTTTTCCAGAATTACCGCAGCCTGCTCGACGATGCCCAGCGCGATGCGTTGACCGGCCTGCGCAACCGCAAGACCTTCGACGATGTGATCCTGCGCCTGTTCGCCGGTGGTGCGGATGCAGCGGCCAGCGAAGGCGTGTGGCTGGGGATCGTGGACATCGATCACTTCAAGCGCGTCAACGACAGCTTCGGCCACCTGTACGGCGACGAGGTGCTGTTGCTGGTTGCGCAGTTGATGCAGCGCTGCTTCCGCCAGGACGATCTGCTGTTCCGCTTCGGCGGCGAGGAGTTCGTGATCGTGTTGCGCGGCGTGGACCGCGACATCGCGGTGAGTCTGTTCGAGCGCTTCCGTATGGCGGTGGCCGAGCAGGTGTTTCCGCAGGTCGGCAAGGTCACGCTCAGTACCGGCATCGTCGAGCTCACCGACGGCCAGTTGATCAGCCAGCTGCTCGACGAGGCCGACAAGGCGCTTTACTGGGCAAAGCAGCACGGCCGCAATCGCACCGAGGTCTACGCCGAACTGGTGGCCAGCGGAAAGATGCAGCAGGTCGCCCAGCAGGTCGGCAGCGTCGACCTGTTCTGAGCGGCAGTGGCGCTGGCGCGACGGCATGCATCGCCCGCTGCCGTGCACACCCGATCGAACGCCGCAGTAGCTACACTCCAGGGCTGTTCGGACACTACCTGGGTGCTGCAGTGAAGCGAGTTGTTACCAAACGCGTTGCAATGGGAATGCTGGCGATGGCGGTCTCGACCGCACTGATGGCGGCGACGCCGAGCTTCGATGGCGCGCGCATCTCGCGCGACGTCAAGGAGCTGGCCTCCGATGCCTATGAAGGCCGCGGCCCGGCCACCGCCGGCGAGGAAAAGACCATTGCCTACCTGAGCAAGCAGTTCGCCGACGCCGGCCTGCAGCCGGGCGGCGACCTGACCGACGGCAAGCGCGCCTGGACCCAGGCGGTGCCGCTGCGCCGCGCCGATATCGTCGGCACGCCGACCATCGCCCTGCAGCATGCCGGCAAGCCGCAGGCGCTGACCCAGGGCAAGCAGATCGCCATCCGCGCCGCGCTGGATGGCTCGTCCAAGGTCGACATCGCCAACGCACCGCTGGTGTTCGTCGGCTACGGCGTCAAGGCGCCGGAGCGCGACTGGGACGACTTCAAGGGTGTGGACCTGAAGGGCAAGATCGCGGTGGTGCTGATCAACGACCCGGATTTCGAAACCGGCAAGGGCGCCTTCGACGGTGCCGGCATGACCTACTACGGCCGCTGGACCTACAAGTACGAAGAAGGCGCCCGCCAGGGCGCGCTCGGCGTGCTGGTGGTGCACGAAACCGCACCCGCCTCCTATGGCTGGGACACCGTGGCCAGCTCCAACACCAACACCATGTTCGACGTGGTGCGCGACAACCCGCGTGCCGCGCATCCCACCCTGGAAGGCTGGATCCAGCGCGATCTGGCCGCCGACCTGTTCAAGCAGGCCGGGCTGGATTTCGACACCTTGAAGAAGCAGGCGCAGACGCGCGGCTTCAAGCCGGTGGAACTCAAGGGCCAGGGGCTGAGCGCCAGCTACCAGGTCAAATCCGACGTGATCACCTCGCACAACGTGGTCGCACGCCTGCCAGGCAGCACGCATCCGGATGAAACGCTGATCTACAGCGCGCATTGGGACCACATCGGCGTCGGCAAGCCGGACGCACGCGGTGACACCATCTTCAACGGCGCGCTGGACAACGCCAGCGGCACCGCCGCACTGCTGGAGCTGGCGCGCGGCTTTGCCGCCGGCCCCAAGCCGCAGCGCTCGGTGGTGTTCCTGGCGGTCACCGCCGAGGAAAAGGGCTTGCTGGGCTCGGAGTTCTACGCCTCCAAGCCGCTGTATCCGCTGGACACCACCGTGGCGGTGATCAACATGGACGGCATGAGCCCGTTCGTGCCATCGCGCGATTTCGGCATCTACGGCACCGCAAAACTCGAATTGCTCGATCAGCTCAAGACCGTCGCCGGCCAGTGGAAGCTGCGCTACACGCCCGATCCCAAGCCGCAGGCGGGGTACTTCTTCCGCTCGGACCATTTCTCCTTCGCCAAGCGTGGCGTGCCGGCGCTGTCGTATGCGGCCGGGCAGGATTGGGAAGTGGGCGGCGTGGCCGCGGGCAAGGCCGCCTCCGACGACTACACCGCCAAGCGCTATCACCAGCAGGGCGACGAGTGGAAGCCGGACTGGACCTTCGCCGGTGCGGCGCGCGATCTGGGCGTGCTGTACGCGCTGGGTCAGCAGCTGGCCGATTCGCGCCAGTGGCCAAACTGGAGCAACGATTCGGAGTTCCGCGCCACCCGCGACGCCAGCGAGGCTGCGCGCAAGTAACACCGGCCGCTATGGCGGCAGCGCTTCCGTCAGGCGGCGCTGCTGCTGTTCGATGCGGCATGTGCGCATGCCGCGTCCTGCCTACAGCCATGTGCCCGGTGCTTGCAGGTCTGGTCGGCTAGTTCAAGGCCGAGGCCGCGGGCGTCTGCGCGCGCTCGGGTGCCACGCATGCGTCGCTCGCAGAGCGGCTGATAGGAGGGTTGGTCCCTTGGGCCAGTGCTCGCTCACGGGCGAGTGACGAAGGCGCAGAGCAGTTGATCTGCGGCCTGGCTGCCGGCCCTTGCCCGCCCACCATCGCAGGACACGCCGCGAGTACGTCCCTGCAGGCTCTTTCGCGCCATCCATGCCGCGTAAGGTCCCGCGACGGTGGGCGGGCAAGGACCACCGGAGATGGTCGGTGGGCACGGTGCAAGCAAGGCACGATGCATTCAACGACGCGGCTCAACGTCTTTGTCCATCGCTCGACCAACAGCTTTTCACCTGGCCACCGACCAACTCCCCGGTGCGGTGTCCTTGCCGGCGATTACAGGCGCAACGCAGCCTTCGTGCACTGCGCCGACGTGGGCCAAGCCCTACATCGCTTATTCCGACGCACCGTGACGCGCGACAGAATGCCTCGGATCCGCTCAACCCCACCGCCGTGATCGCGCGTGCCGGCAGGCTGGCGCTGCAACCGATTGCGGGTCCTGGCACATCACTTGCAGTTGTCTGACATGACAGTGCGGTTTGCCGCCCGTGACAGCACGTGTGCCAGGCTGCAATCTGTTGGGGTAGCGTTCGGTCGCTGCGGCGTAGTCTGCCGCGCGGTCCTCGTCGGGTGGGGCGAAGACTGCAGCGCGGCCTTCGTTTCCTTTAACGGTCGATTCTTTAAGATGAGCCGCGACGTCATCGTCGCAGCCAGGAGAGCTTGTGCATCGGAGTGGTCTTAGAGCTGCCAATTCTGCGACGTGGTCCCGCACTGCCGGGCTCGCCCGGACTGCGGTGCATGCGGCGACGTCGCCACGCGTAGCGGGTAGGGATCTCCCGCGTCAGCCCACACTGCCGCGATCGTGCGGCGGGCAGCCTTGATGGACGGCACTGTGACTCTTTCCCCCGCACCAACCGATCTTCCCCCCGTTTCCGCCCTCGACGCCGGTCAGCCCACGCTGCCACCGGAAGCGCCGCTGGCCATGCCCGAGCAATCCCTGCGCGAAGGCCGTCTGCAGGTGCCGCATCAGCGCACCGCGCCGGTCGGCATCGGCGTGCGGCGCTTCTATCTGATCGGCGGCACCTTCGCCACCACCGCCGTGGCGGTGTGGGTGATGCTCAGCGTACTGTGGCCCGATGGCCTCAGCGTGCTGGAAGGCTGCCTGCTCGGCCTGTTCGTGCTGCTGTTTGCCTGGATCGCGATGTCCTTCGCCAGCGCGGTGGCCGGTTTCGTCACCGTGGTGGCGCGCGCCGGACGCAAGCTCGGCATCGACCCGGAAGCGCCGCTGCCGACCCTGCACACGCGCACCGCGTTGCTGATGCCCACCTATAACGAAGACCCGCGCCGACTGCTGGCCGGCCTGCAGGCAATCTACGAATCGGTGGCCGAAACCGGCCAGCTGGAGCATTTCGACTTCTTCGTGCTCAGCGATACCACCCGCGAACACATCGGCCGTGCCGAAGAACTGGTGTACAACGAGCTGTGCGACCGCGTCGGCGGACACGGGCGCATCTTCTACCGCCGCCGCGCCGACAATGCCGCGCGCAAGGCCGGCAATGTCGCCGACTGGGTGCGCCGTTTCGGCGGCAACTACCCGCAGATGCTGATCCTGGACGCCGACAGCGTGATGACCGGCGACACCATCGTGCGGCTGGTCGCCGGCATGGAAAACAACCCGGACGTGGGCCTGATCCAGACCCTGCCGGCGGTGGTCAACGGGCAGACGCTGTTTGCGCGCATGCAGCAGTTCGGCGGCCGTGTGTACGGGCCGATCATCGCCTTCGGCGTGGCCTGGTGGCATGGCGCCGAGAGCAATTACTGGGGCCACAACGCCATCATTCGCACCCAGGCCTTCGCCGATCACGCCGGCCTGCCGTCGCTGCGCGGGCGCAAGCCGTTCGGCGGCCACGTGCTCAGCCACGACTTCGTCGAGGCGGCGCTGATGCGGCGTGGCGGCTGGGCCATGCACATGGTGCCCTACCTGCAGGGCAGCTATGAGGAAGGCCCGCCCACGCTGACCGACCTGCTGATCCGCGACCGCCGCTGGTGCCAGGGCAACCTGCAGCACGCCAAGGTGGTCGGCGCCAAGGGCCTGCACTGGATCAGCCGCATGCACATGCTGATCGGCATCGGGCATTACTTCACTGCGCCGATGTGGGGCCTGCTGATGCTGATCGGCATCGGCATTCCGCTGGCCGGTGGCGGGATCGATCTGGCCGGCGACCTGCCGTTCTCGCCCGCCCGTTACTGGCATGGCAGCAGCCAGGGCAACGCGATCTGGATCTTCGTCTGCACCATGTTCGTGCTGCTGGCGCCCAAGCTGCTGGGCTATATCGCGCTGCTGCTCAACCCGCGCGAGTTGCGCGCCTGCGGCGGTGCCATCCGCGCGCTGCTGAGCATCCTGCTGGAAACCGTGCTGGCGGCGCTGATGGCGCCGGTGGTGATGTACCTGCAGTCGCGCGGCGTGTTCGAGGTACTGGCCGGCAAGGATTCGGGCTGGGATGCGCAGGTGCGCGACGACGGCAAGCTGTCGTGGCCGGCGCTGTTGCGCAGCTACGGCGGGCTGACCGTGTTCGGCCTGTTCATGGGCGCGGTGGCCTATACGGTGTCGCCATCGCTGGCGGCCTGGATGGCGCCAGTGATCGTGGGCATGGCGGTGTCGATCCCGGTCGTGGCTGTGACCTCGTTGCGCCGCACCGGCCTGGCCCTGCGCCGCGCCGGCATCTTCTGCATTCCCGAAGAGCTCGATCCGCCCAAGGTACTGGTGCGTGCGGCCGAGCTGCGCCGTGCCGCCGCACTGGAGCCGTCGCTGATCTGAGCGCGCAGGCGGCGCATGGCTGGATCGGTGCGCGTTGCGATCTCCGCGCGTTTCACGCCAAGTAAAGCGCGCGCGGCAGGCGCCCCAGACCGGTTGGCCTCTCTGGCTCGACCGGTCCGTGATCGGCCCGGCCGATGGCGACATGCATAATGCCCAGCCCGCAAGCGGAGCTGCACAATGCTGGAAGTGATCGAACGCGAGACCGGACCGAATCCGCAATGGACCGTGCTGTGGCTGCACGGCCTGGGCGCCGATGGCAGCGACTTCGCCCCGATGGTGCCGGAACTGGTGCGCCCGGACTGGCCGGCGCTGCGCTTCGTGTTTCCGCATGCGCCGATCCGCCCGATCACCATCAACAACGGCGTGCGCATGCGCGGCTGGTACGACATCGTCGGCATGGATTTCGCCACGCGCGCCGACAAGGCCGGCATCGCCGAATCGGTGGCCCAGGTCGAGGCATTGATCGCCCGTGAGCAATCCCGCGGCATCGCCCCCGAGCGCATGTTGCTGGCCGGGTTCTCGCAAGGCGGCGCGGTGACCCTGGCGGTCGGGCTGCAGCGCAGCGTACCGCTGGCCGGGTTGATCGCCCTGTCCACCTATCTGCCCGAGCCGGCGGCGGCCGCCAGCCAGCTGCAGCCGGTCGCTGCCCGCCAACCTGTGTTCATGGCCCACGGCACCGCCGATCCGGTGGTGCCGTTCGGTGCCGGCCAGGCCAGCATGCAGACCCTGCGCACGCTCGGTTTCGAACTGGACTGGCACACCTACCCGATGGGCCACCAGGTCTGCCTGGAAGAAATCGAGGCCTTGCGCACCTGGATGCAGGCGCGCTTCACCGCCGCCTGAGGCCATGGCCCAGCACGCGCCCCAGACCGCCTGGATGCCGGACCTGTGCCGGCTGCCGCGGTTGGGCGCCATGCTGGGCCTGGCCGAACTGGTGGTGCTGGTGGTGACCCTGGTGCCCGACGCCGGTGCGGCGCGCAGTATCACCCTGTCGCGCTTTGTCTCTGCCAGTGGCCTGGCGCTATGGCTGGCGCTGGCGGTCAGCGTGCTGCTGTGCGTCCTGCGGCCGGCGTTGTCGCGGCTGCCGCCACGGGTGGGCGGGCTGGCCGCGCTGTCGATCGCCGCGGTGGTGGCGATGCTCGGCGCCGGAATCGTGCACGCCCTGTATGCGGCGCTCGACCAGGCCCCGCTCGGTCCCCTGGTCGGCTTCTGGCGCTTCACCCTGGGCAGCGCGGCGACGGTGGTGCTGATCACCGCGCTGGCATTGCGCTACTTCTACGTCAGCGACCGCTGGGAAGCGCAGGTGCAGGCCAATGCGCGTGCTCAGGCCGATGCCTTGCAGGCACGCATCCGTCCGCATTTCCTGTTCAACAGCATGAATCTCATCGCCAGCCTGCTGCGCCGCGACCCGGTCGTGGCCGAGCAGGCGGTGCTGGACCTGTCGGATCTGTTCCGCGCCGCGCTCGGTGCCGGCGAAGGCATGTCCAGCCTGCGTGCCGAATGCGAACTGGCCGAACGCTACCTGGCGATCGAATCGCTGCGCCTGGGCGAGCGCCTGCAGGTGCGCTGGCACCGGCAGGAGCCGTTGCCGTGGGAGCTGCCGATGCCGCGCCTGGTGCTGCAGCCGCTGGTGGAAAACGCCGTGCTGCACGGCGTCTCGCGCATGCCCGAGGGCGGCACGCTGTACCTGTCGCTGCGCCAGCGCGGCAACCAGTTGCAGATCCGTATCGTCAATCCGGCCCCGCAGCCGGGCACCCAGTTGCCGCTGGTGGCCGGGGCCGGGCATGCCCAGGCCAGCATCTCGCACCGGCTGGCGTTCCAGTTCGGGGCCGGGGCACGGATGGCGGCCAGCTGGGCCGAGGGCTACTATGCCTGTGAGATCACATTGCCGCTGTCGTGACGGGGGAGTCGCTGCAGCGAAGGGGGATGTCCATGACGGCCACGCAAGTGCGGGTGCTGATCGCCGATGACGAGCCGCTGGCGCGCGAGCGCCTGCGCCTGCTGCTGGGCGAACATCCGCATGTCGAAGTGATCGGCGAGGCCGAAAACGGCCAGCAGGTGCTGCAGCAGTGCCATCACCTGCATCCGGACCTGGTGTTGCTGGACATCGCCATGCCCGGCGTCGACGGCCTGGAAACCGCGCGCCTGCTGCGCCAGAGCCAGCCGCAACCGGCGGTGGTGTTCTGCACCGCCTACGATCAGCACGCATTGTCGGCCTTCGATGCCGCCGCGCTGGACTACCTGATGAAACCGGTGCGCCCCGAACGCCTGGCCGCCGCGCTGGAAAAGGTGGCCACCTTCCTGGCCGGGCGCGCGCCCAGCGCCACGCCGCCGCCGTTGCGCACGCATCTGTGCGCACGCCTGCGTGGCAGCCTGCGGCTGATCGCCATCGGCGATATCCGCTACCTGCAGGCCGAGGAAAAGTACGTCATCGTCCACCACGCCCGCGGCGAGGACCTGATCGAAGAGTCGCTCAAATCGCTGGAAGACGAATTCGCCGACCGTCTGGTGCGCATCCACCGCAATTGTCTGGTCGCGCGCGCCGAGCTGGTGGAACTGCGCCGCAGCGGCGATGGCCAGGTGCACGCGGTGCTGCGCAACGTGCCGCACCCGCTGGAAGTGAGCCGCCGCTGCGTGGCCAGCCTGCGCGAGCAATTGCGTTAGGGCGTGACCTGTCACGTGTGGCGAGGTGCGTTGCTCGGTCGCGGCAATGTGCTGCGGGCGCCGGCGTGCGCCCCAGGTAGGAGTTACGCGCCCGGTCCGTGATAATGGCCCGATGACCACGCTCCGCATCGCTACCCGTAAGAGCCCGCTCGCCCTCTGGCAGAGCGAACACGTCGCCGCCGCGCTGCGCCAGCACCACCCCGGGCTGGAGGTCGCGCTGGTGCCGATGAGCACCCGCGGCGACGAGGTACTGGACCGTTCGCTGGCCGCGATCGGCGGCAAGGGCCTGTTCCTGAAGGAGCTGGAGCTGGCGATGCTGCGCGGCGAGGCCGACTGCGCGGTGCATTCGCTCAAGGATGTGCCGATGGAGCTGGACGCGCCCTTCGTGCTGCCGGCGATCATGGAGCGCGGCGATGCCGCCGATGCATTGGTGTCCAATCTCTATGCCAACCTGCAGGCGCTGCCGCTGGGCGCGCGCGTGGGTACCTCCTCCTTGCGACGTCAGGCGCAGCTGCGCGCGGCCCGCCCGGATCTGGAATTGATCGACCTGCGCGGCAACGTCAACACCCGCCTGGCCAGGCTCGATAACGGCGGTTACGACGCCATCGTGCTGGCCTGCGCCGGCCTGCAGCGGCTGGGACTGGATGCGCGCATCACCGCGCGTCTGGACGTCCCGGACTGGCTGCCGGCACCGGCCCAGGGCGCGGTGGCGGTGGAATGCCGTGGCGACGATGCGCGTATCCATGGCCTGCTGGCAGTGCTGGACGCCGGCCGCACGCGCGCCTGCGTGGAAGCGGAGCGGGCGATGAATCGCGCGCTGCACGGCAGCTGCCATGTGCCGGTGGCGGCATTCGCGCGTTGGGAAGGGCAGGGCCTGTTCCTGCAGGGCATGGTGGGCAGCGCCAGCGATGGACGCCTGATCCACGCCGAGGCGCACGGCAGCGCCGACGACACCGAGGCCCTCGGCCGCCTGGTCGCGCAAGGCCTGTTCGACAAGGGCGCCGCGCAGCTGCTGGCCGAGCTGTAACGCGCCGTCGCGTCAACGTGTAACGCGACCGACATCGACGCCGAGGCGCAAGCTCCAGACCTGGCCGCGACGCACGCAATGCCCGCCCCCACGCAACCCCCGCTCTTCGTAGGAGCGGCCCCGGCCGCGAGAGGCTCTACCGGGAACGCCCTTCGCGGCCAGGTCCGCTCCTACCGCTCGCGGTTGCGTAGTCGAATGTCTGGGCCCATTGACCGCCGCGTCGCGCGGGGGCCTCTTCGGCAAGCTGCGCTCTTCGTAGGAGCGGCCCCGGCCGCGAGAGGCTTTACCGGGAAAGCCCTTCGCGGCCAGGGCCGCTCCTACAGATTGCGGTTGCGTAGTCGAATGTCTGGGCCCGATTGACTGCCGCGTCGCGCAGGGGCCTCTTCGGCAAAGGCGCGCTCTTCGTAGGAGCGGCCCCGGCCGCGAGAGGCTTTACCAGGAAAGCCCTCGCGGCCAGGTCCGCTCCTACCGCTCGCGGTTGCGTAGTCGAATGTCTGGGCCCATTGACCGCCGCGTCGCGCAGGGGCCTCTTCGGCAAGCTGCGCTCTTCGTAGGAGCGGCCCCGGCCGCGAGAGGCTTTACCGGGAAAGCCCTTCGCGGCCAGGTCCGCTCCTACCGCTCGCGGTTGCGTAGTGGAGTGTCTGGGCCCATTGACCGCCGCGTCGCGCAGGGTCTGTCCGGCAAGCTGCGCTCTTCGTAGGAGCGGCCCCGGCCGCGAGAGGCTTTACCGGGAAAGCCTGTCGCGGCCAGGTCCGCTCCTACCGTTCGCGGGTGTTTACTTGAACGTATAGACCAGGTTGACCGTGGTCAGGGTGTCGGTCTTCTTGTCGCCGTCGCTGACCTCGCTGTTGTGGCGCATCTGCCAGGCGGCCTTGAGCGCGAAGTGCGAGTTCATGCTGACCTGCACGCCGAAATCGTTCTGCGCGTAGGTGTTGTATTCGCCCGATTCCACCAGCAGCGTGTTGATCAGGTCGGTGTTGTCGGTGACGGTGTACTTGAGGTCGAACAGCCCGCGCCCGATCAGCCCGGTCTCGTTGCGGTCTTCGTCGCTGTTGTGCGCGCGCCGGATACCCGGGCCGATCTGCGCATCCAGGTAGAAGCGCTCGGCATCGATCAGGCGCGTGCCGTAACCGATACCGAAGGTGGCCAGGCGGTCGTAGGTGGCAAAGTCGTCGTGTTCGTAACGGCCGGTGGCGGTGAGCTGGCGGTGCTCGCCCAACTGCAGCGCGCTGCCGGCGCTGCCGGTGTAACGCTCGGCAGTGGTCTGGCGCTCGCGCGAGGTGCTGCCGTCGTCGTTGGTGTTGGTGTATTCGGAACTGGAGCGCAGCGCGGTGGCATCCAGGCTGTGGATCCAGTCGCCGTCGGTATAGCGCAGGCGGATCCGGCCATTGAGGCTGTCGGTGGTGCTGTTGCCGTGGGCGGCGGCATAGCCGAGCTCGCCACTGCTCCCGCCCCACGGCGACGGCATCACGGCTGCGGCAGGGTCCGCCGGGGCCGGTGCGACTGCCTGGGCCCAGACGGTGGGCGTGATCAACAACAGCGGCAGCAGGGCAGACAACGGGGCACGGCGGGACATGGGCGGCTCGCTTTGGAGGACAGGGGCGAAAGAGGGTGGAAGCGATTTCATGATAACGGACTGAGCGGCTGCGTCATGAGTAAGTGAACGCCGCGCTTCAGAAGGGGTTCGGGCGTCGGCTTGCGCAACGGCAGCGGCTGGCGCATCGCAACCAGGCCCGGCCTTCGCGCGCTGCAGGCCCGCGGCCCGCCCGCCCGCGCGCAGTGGCGGCGCCGATCCAGGCATGATTGCCGGTGTACAGCGACGCTCACCCTGCCACGCAAAGACTCGGACATAATCGACGCATGGACCGCTACGAACGCATCAACTCCCTGCATCGCTTGCTCAAATCGGCACGCTACCCGGTTACGGTGGCGCGGCTGCAGGATGAGCTGAGCTGTTCCCGCGCAACCGTGTACCGCGACCTGGCGTTTCTGCGCGATGCGCTGATGGCGCCGGTGGAAGGCGACGGCGAATCGGGGTTCCGCTATCTCTCCGGCGAAAGCGACCGCTTCGAACTGCCCGGCCTGTGGCTGAGTTCGGAAGAGCTGCATGCGCTGCTGGCCTCCCAGCAACTGCTGGCGCGCACCGGTGGCGGGGTGTTGTCCTCGATGCTGGCGCCGCTGCAGCAACGCATCGAAGGGCTGCTGGCCGCCCAGGCCGGCGTGTCGCAATGGCCGGTGGACCGGGTGCGGGTGATCCCGCACCGCGGCCGCAAGCTGGACGAAGCCAGCTTCCGCACTGTGGCCTCCGGCGTGCTGGAGCGCAAGCAGCTGAGCTTCGATTACCGCGCCCGTTCCACCGACGAATCGACCAAGCGCACGGTGTCTCCGCAGCGCATTACCCACTACCGCGACAACTGGTACCTGGACGCCTGGGACCACGGCCGCGATGGCGTGCGCAGCTTTGCGGTGGACCGCATCAATCACGCACGCCTGCTCGAGAGCGTGCCGCGCGATGTGCCCGACAGCGAGCTGGACGAGCAGCTGGCAGCCAGCTACGGCATTTTTTCCGGCGCGCCCAAGGGCTGGGCGACCATCGTGTTCAGTGCCAAGGCCGCACGCTGGGTCGCCGACGAGCACTGGCACTCCAAGCAGCAGGGCCGCTTTCTGGCCGATGGCCGTTACGAACTCAAAGTGCCGTACAGCAACTCGCGCGAACTGCTGATGGACGTGCTGCATTACGGCTCGGACGCGGAAATCGTCGAGCCGGTCTCGCTGCGCGAGCAGGCCAAGGCACTGCTGTCGTTGGCCTTGAGCAATTACGACTGAGCATGGCCGGGCTGTAGCGCGGGGTGCGAGTCGTCATGCGATAGGTGCCCGCGCGCGGTGAGGGTGCTGATTCGGCGCCCCCCGCGGCGTGCTGACTGAAATGACCATCACCGGTTGCGCGCGTCGGTGTTGTGCGCTGCATCCGGAGACCGCGCCAGGAGGCCGGCACATGAAGTGGAGATCGGTGCCGGCCGCGACGCCGCACGCCTGGTTTGCCCGACCGGCGCATCCAGCCGGCTGACGGCTGGAACAGTCGACGCCGGCCGGGTAACCGACCGGCCCGCCAATGTCAGCGCTTGTTGGGCACTTCAAAGCCCAGGCGGTCCACCTGCTCGCGCAGCTGCGGCACGCGCTTGAGCTTGTCGGTGTAGATGGAATAGTCGTCGCGCATCTTGTCGACCAGCTTGCGGTACTGGTCGCGGCTCATGTCCGGCTTGCGCGCGAAGATCCAGGCCAGGTCACGACCGGGGTAGGAGATCAGCATCCACGAACCGTCCGGTGCGATTTCCAGGATGCGCTGCTTGGCCGGGATGACCTTGTAGAACCATACCCGCCAGTCGCGGTTGCCGCTCTCGGCATCCACCGAGGCACGCGCGTTGACCTCCTTCTCCGGCTCGCCGAAGCCCTCGCGGTACACATAGCGCACCGCCACCTTGCCGTCTTCGACCAGGGTGTATTCGTCGCGGCTGGTCACGTGGCCGCGCTCGACCGGGTTGGGCATGCGTGCGATCACATACCAGGTGCCCATGATCTTGGACAGATCGACCGCCGGCTCGCTGGCAGGCGTGTCCTTGGCGGATGCCACGGGCAGGCCGAGGACGAACAGAAAAGCGAGGGCGATCGTAACGGTCAGGCGCATCGCAACATCACAAAGGGGCAGTTGGAGCAGCACACTACCGCATGCAGGGGGCAAGTTCGCGTCAACGGTCGGGTCTGGCGCACGTGGCTGCCTCAAACGTGGCAACCGGGCGCCCGGGACCGGGTGCGGAAGAGGGGGCCGTTGGTGGCCTGGCGGTGGTTATCGCGCTGCGGTGCCGGCACCCGGCAAGGCGGTCTCTCCGGTTTTCGCCGCCAGGTCGCAGCCGGTGAGATGGGCGCAGGCAATCCTGCCGGCCTGTCCAGATCCTTCCTGCCACGGAGTGCCGCCATGTCGATTCGTCCTTCCCGTCGTTCCGAACGTCCCGACCCGCGCGTGCTGCGCCCGGTCCGGCAGATCGCCCTGGCCGGCCTGGCCCTGGTGCTGGTGTGGCCAGCCGCGCGCGGCCACAGCGAGTGGATCGGCTGGCTGCCGCTGTGGCTGGTCGGCATGCCGATGCTGGCCTGGTGGAGCCTGCACCGGTTCGCGTTGCCGGCACTGGTGCGGCCCGGTGCGCGGCGCGGCGCGCCACGTCGGCGCGGGCCGCAGGCGCAACGCCGACGCAGCACGTCGCGTGCGGCGACACAGGCGCGCGCGGCCTGACCTTCGGCAGGGTCGGGCGGCGGAGGGCTATGCTACGTTCCCGGCGTTCGTTCTCCCGGAAACATTCATGTCCAAACTCGCCTCGATCTGCCTGGTTGCCGGTCTGATCACCGCTGGCGCCGTCTCTGCAGAGGAAACCGCCGTGTCCAACGATCCCTACGCCTGGCTGGAAGATGTTTCCGGCGCCAAGTCGCTGGACTGGGTCAAGGCCCAGAACGCCAAGACCGAGGCGCGCCTGGCGGCCACGCCGGCCTTCAAGCAGATGGAGACCAGCATCCGCGAAGTGCTGGATTCGGACGCGAAGATTCCCGGCGTGCAGAAGATCGGCGAGTACTACTACAACTTCTGGAAGGACAAGCAGCACGAGCGCGGCCTGTGGCGGCGCACCACGCTGGACGAATACCGCAAGCCGGCGCCCAAGTGGGAAACGGTGCTGGACCTGGATGCGCTCAACAAGGCCGAAGGCGAGAACTGGGTCTGGCACGGCGCCGACTGCCTGCGCCCGGATTACCAGCGCTGTCTGATCGCGCTGTCACGCGGCGGCGCCGATGCCGATGTCACCCGCGAGTTCGACCTGGCCGGCAAGCAGTGGGTCAAGGACGGCTTCTTCCGCCCCGAATCCAAGGGCGGGCTGGGCTGGATCGACCAGGATACCGTCTACGTGTTCACCGATTTCGGTGCCGGCACAATGACCAGCTCCGGCTATCCGCGCATCGCCAAGCAGTGGAAGCGCGGCACTCCGCTCAGCGCCGCCACGGTGGTGTACGAGGGCAAGCCGACCGACATGTACATCGCCGCGATGCACGACGACACGCCCGGATTCGAGCGCGATTTCGTCAGCCGCACGCTGGCCTTCTACAACGAGGAGCTGTATCTCAAGGGTGCCGACGGCAAGCTGGTCAAGGTGGATGCGCCCAACTCGGCCAGCAAGTCGGTCAAGCGGCAATGGCTGACCCTGGAACTGCGCGAACCCTGGACCGTGGCCGGCAAGACCTACAAGGCCGGCTCGCTGCTGGCGACGCGCTTTGACGACTTCATGGCCGGCAAGCGCAGCTTCGATGTGCTGTTCGAGCCCACCGACAGCACCTCGCTGGCAGGTATCGCCTGGACGCGTTCGCACCTGGTGTTGAACGTGCTGGAAGACGTCAAGAACCGCCTGAGCGTGATCACGCCTGGGCAGGATGGCTGGAAGAAGAGCGCCTTCGTCGGTGCGCCGGCGTTCGGCACCGTCGACGTCAGCGCGGTGGACAGCGACGACAGCGACGCGCTGTGGTTGACCGTTACCGACTACCTGACCCCGACCACCTTGTCGTGGGTGGAGGTGGGTACCGCGCCGCAGCCGCTCAAGGCCATGCCGGCGTTCTTCGATGCCGGCAAGGACAGTATCGAGCAGCACTTTGCCACCAGCAAGGACGGTACCCGCGTGCCGTATTTCCTGGTGCGCCCCAAGGCGTTGAAGCTCGATGGCAGCGCGCCGACCCTGCTGTACGGCTATGGTGGTTTCGAGATTTCGATGACGCCCAATTATTCCGGCGGACTGGGCCGCGCCTGGCTGGAGAAGGGCGGCGTCTACGTGGTGGCCAACATTCGCGGCGGTGGCGAATACGGCCCGCGCTGGCACCAGGCCGCGCTCAAGCAGAACCGCCACAAGGCCTATGAAGACATGGCTGCGGTGGCCAAGGACCTGGTCGCGCGCAAGATCACCTCGACCAGGCATCTGGGCGTGCAGGGCGGCAGCAACGGCGGGCTGATGACCGGCAACATGCTGACCCAGTATCCGGAGCTGTTCGGCGCGGTGGTGGTGCAGGTGCCGCTGCTGGACATGAAGCGCTACAGCCATCTGCTGGCCGGTGCCTCGTGGATGGCCGAGTACGGCAACCCGGATACCGACGACTGGAAGTTCATCCAGACCTTCTCGCCCTACCACCTGTTCGACCCGGGCAAGACCTATCCGCCGGTGATCTTCCTGACCTCCACGCGCGACGACCGCGTGCATCCGGGCCACGCGCGCAAGATGGCCGCCAAGATGATCGAGGCCGGCAAGGACGTGACCTACTACGAGAACATCGAAGGCGGCCACGGCGGTGCGGCCAACAACGCACAGGCCGCGCATATGGCGGCGCTGGCCTACAGCTTCCTGTGGGAGCGGCTGGCGGATTGAGTTGTCGACTCAAGGCAACTCCATAGTTCGAGTTGTCTTGATCAGGTGCTGCGTTGAAGAAAGCCCTGGGCCGAATGGTCCAGGGCTTTTTTATTGGTTCCGTCTCCCATCGGCAGAAGGTGCCCGAAGGGTGGATGAGGGTACGCGCGCACGCCACGGGCTACGCCCAGCAGGGTGCCCTTGCGGCCACGCATGGCTGCGGCGCTGGTCTCGCTTCAGGGCGAGCCAAGCCCACAAACAGCAGTGCAAAAGCAGCGACAAATCACAGTCATGGCTGTTTACATCGAGGCAGTGAACCTGCGGCCACGTCCAGGCGCTGCTCGACGAGAGGCGCCGTGCGCACTGGCGCTGGTTCGATCAAAGACGTTGCAAACCACGCGCAATCCGCTCCACCGCCTGCTCAAGACGCGGCAGGCTCTGGGTGTAGGCGATGCGGACGTGCTGATTGGCGCGATGGAAGCCGAAGTCGATGCCGGGAGTAAAGGCGACATGCTCGGTCTCCAGGAAGTGTGCGCAGAAGGCCTGGGCATCGTCCGAGAATGCGCTGATATCGGCATACAGGTAGAACGCACCCTGCGGTTCGACGGCGATGTTCAAGCCCAGTGCACGCAGCGCGGGCAGCAGGTAATCGCGGCGCTGCTGGAACTCGGCGCGGCGGGCTTCGAAGATGGCGATGCTCTCTGGCGTGAAACACGCAAGCGCTGCGTGCTGCGCAATGGTCGAGGCGCTGATGTAAAGATTCTGCGCGAGTTTCTCCAGCTCCGGCACCGCTGCGGGCGGAGCGACCAGCCAACCCAGGCGCCAGCCGGTCATGCCGAAGTACTTGGAAAAACTGTTCAGCACGAAGGCACTGTCGTCCACTTCCAGCACGCTGTGCGCATCCATGCCGTAGGTCAGGCCGTGGTAGATCTCGTCCACCACCAGGTGGCCGCCGCGCGCATGCAGCGCCTGCGACAAGCCGGCCAGTTGCGCGCGCGACAGCACGCTGCCGGTGGGATTTGCCGGAGAGGCGACCAGTGCGCCGACGCTGTCGGCGTTCCAGCAGGCGTCGATCAGGCCTGGCGTCAGTTGGTAATCGGTGTCTGCGCCGACCGGCACCAGTTGCGCGGCGCCTTCGACCAGGCGCAGGAAATGCCGGTTGCACGGATAGCCGGGGTCGGCGAGCAGCCAGTGTTTGTCCGGGTCGACCAACAGGCTGCTGGCCAGCAGCAATGCGCCGGAGCCGCCCGGGGTGACCAGGATGCGTTCCGGATCGATAGCGCAGCCGTACCGCTGCGCGTAAAACCCGGCGATGGCGGCGCGCAGCGCGGGCAGGCCGCGGGCGGCCGTGTAGCGGGTGTGTCCGGCCGCCAGTGCGGCCTGTCCGGCCGCGACGATCGGTGCGGCGGTGGTGAAATCCGGTTCGCCGATCTCCAGGTGGATCACATCGTGGCCGGCCTGTTCCAGCGCATTGGCGCGCGCCAATAGCGCCATCACATGAAACGGCGCGATGTCCTGGCTGCGGCGGCTGTAGCGGGGGGCATGCGAATGTAGGGAGTCCATACCGAAGAGGATAGAGCAGCATGACCTCGGGCACATGACGCTCCCGGCCGGGCTCTTCCACACTCGGGTGCTGGGATGGCATTGCGTTCATCCAACGGACCCCAATCTGATGAAGCCTGTCCTCGCCCTTCTGATCGCCAGCCTGATGACCACATCTGTTCCTTCCGCCTTCGCAGCTCTCCCGTCGCCACCGGACGTGGCCAAGCGTCCGCATGTGGTCAAGGCCCCGTTCGGCGCCACCCGCAGCGACGACTACTACTGGCTGCGCGACGACAAGCGCGAGGACAAGGCGATGCTGGCCTACCTCAACGCCGAGAACGCCTACACCGACACGGTGATGGCGCCGCTCAAGCCGCTGGAAGACACGCTGTATACCGAGATCGTCGGGCGCATCAAGCAGGACGACGCCAGCGTGCCGTATCGCGAGCGTGGCTACTGGTATTACACGCGCTTCGAGGCCGGCAAGGACTACCCGATCCAGGCGCGCCGCAAGGGCAGCATGGACGCGCCGGAACAGATCCTGCTCGACGTCAACCAGATGGCGCAGGGCAAGGGCTACTTCAGCGTCGGCGATGCGGAAGTCAGCCAGGACAATCGCATCCTGGCCTGGGCCGATGATGCGGTGGGACGTCGCCAATACACGATCCGTTTCAAGAATCTGGACACCGGCGAGATCTACCCCGATACGGTGGAAGGCGTGTCGGCCAACGTGGTCTGGGCCGACGACAACAAGACCCTGTTCTATGTCGAGAACGATCCGGAAACGCTGCTCACCGTGCGGGTGAAGAAACACGTGCTGGGCACGCCCTCCAAGGACGACGTGCTGGTGTACGAGGAGAAGGACGACAGCTTCTACATGGGCATCGGCCGTACCCGCGACGACAAGTACATCACCATCGGCGTGGAAAGCACGGTGTCGTCGGAGACGCGTTATGCGCCGGCCGACAATCCCGAGCGGTTCACTCTGCTGGCCAAGCGCGAGCGCGATGTCGAATATCACCCCGAGCATTTCGATGGCCGTTGGGTGATCCGCACCAATGCCGATGGCGCCAAGAATTTCAAGCTGGTGACCGCACCCACCGATGCGACCACGCGCAAGCAGTGGACCGACTGGGTGGCGCACGATGACAAGGTCTATATCGAAAACTTCGAGCTGTTCGACGGGTTTACCGCGATCGAAGAGCGCTCCGGCGGGCTGGAACGCGTACGCCTGCTCAAGGGTGATGGCAGTCATGAGTACGTCAAGGCCGACGAGCCTGCGTATTCGATGGGCCTGGCGGTCAATTCCGAGCCGGACACCGAGTGGTTGCGCTACAGCTACACCTCGCTGACCACGCCGGCGACCACCTACGAACTCAATACGCGGACCGGCGAGCGCAAGCTGCTCAAGCAGCAGCCGGTGATCGGTTACGACGCCGGCAAGTACGTCACCGAGCGCGTCTGGGTAACTGCGCGCGATGGCGTCAAGGTGCCGGTGTCGCTGGTGTACAAGCGCGGCTTCAAGAAGGACGGCACTGCGGCGTTGTTCCAGTACGCCTACGGCAGCTACGGCATGTCGATGGACCCGGCCTTCAATCTGCCGGCGATCAGCCTGCTGGACCGTGGCGTGGTGTATGCCATCGCGCACATCCGCGGCGGCCAGGAAATGGGCCGCCAGTGGTACGACGACGGCAAGCTGCTGCACAAGAAGAACACCTTCACCGACTTCATCGACGTCACCCGCGGCCTGGTGGAACAGGGCTATGCCGCCAAGGACCGCGTCGCCGCTTCCGGCGGCAGCGCCGGTGGGTTGCTGATGGGTGCGGTGGCCAACATGGCCCCGCAGGACTATCGCGTGATGGTCGCGCAGGTGCCGTTCGTCGACGTGGTCACCACCATGCTCGATGCCAGCATCCCGCTCACCACCAACGAATACGACGAGTGGGGCAACCCGGAAAAGAAGGCCTATTACGATTACATGCTGTCCTACTCCCCGTACGACAACGTGACCAGGCAGGCCTACCCGGCCCTGTTCGTCGGCACCGGTCTGTGGGATTCGCAGGTGCAGTACTGGGAGCCGGCCAAGTGGGTGGCCAAGCTGCGCGACGACAACACCGGTACCCAGCCGATCGTGTTCCGCACCAACATGGAGGCCGGTCACGGCGGCAAGTCCGGCCGCTTCCGCCGTTACCGCGAACTCGCCGAGTCCTATGCGTTTGTGCTGGATCAGCTCGGGGTAAAGTAGTTGAGGGGCGGGGATTGGGGAGTCGGGATTGGGGATTGGTAAGCAAAACCCGCCCAATCCTGCGTGCAGACGTCCCCTTATCCGCGGTTCGGGGCCCCTTCTCCCGGTGCGAGAAGGGGATGCCCGGACCATCTCGGCGCCCGCTGGCCGTATCATTTACCCATGACGCGACCGACTCGATTCCGCTGGGCCTGGTGGTTGCTGGCCTATGCCAGCCTGGCGACCGGCATCGTCGGTATCTTCGTGCCCGGCCTGCCGACGACCGTGTTCATCCTGATTTCCGCCTGGGCGGCCTCGCACGGCTCCGAGCGCCTGCACAACTGGCTGCTCTCGCACCCACGCTTCGGCCCGGCGATCGTCGAGTGGCAGACCTATCGCGCGGTCAGCCGCAAGGCCAAGTGGATGGCCACGCTCACCATGACCGTCTGCGCCGGCATCATGCTGTGGTGCGTGCCGGGGTTCTGGGTCAAATGCCTGTCGATCGGCAGCATGGCGGTGGTGGCGATCTGGCTGTGGCTGCGCCCCGAGCCGCCACCGCGCGCGCTGCCCGCTGCGCATTGAGCGCACGGCAGTCAGGGTGTTCTGGCTATACTTCGGCCATGAGCATCATGTCCCGACCGTCTGTTCGTCTCGCACTGGTTGGTGCGACCTTTGTCCTGCTTGCCGCCTGCGGCAACAAGGGCCCGCTGGTAATGCCGCAGAAGCCGGTGCCGGTGGAAGCCCAGCCGGTGCCGCAGCCGCCGGACGCGCCGCAACCGCTGGATGAGTCCTCGCCTGCGCCTGCGCCGGTGAACACCGATACGCAGCCCGCGCCCACCACCGACCAGCCCGCTAGCAGCGGCAATGAGCGCTGACGGCCGCAGCGGGCGTCTGCGTTTCACCAAAATGCATGGCGCCGGCAACGATTTCGTGCTGCTGGACCTGCGCGACGGCACGCCGCCACCGGATGCCGCGCTGGCCGCACGCCTGGCCGACCGCCATTTCGGGGTGGGCTGCGACCAGATCCTGACCATCGAGAACCCGCGCAGCAGCGAGGCGGTGGCCGCGTACGGCATCTGGAATTCCGACGGCTCGGCCGCGCGCCAATGCGGCAACGGCGCGCGCTGTGTGGCGGCCTGGCTGGTGCGCGACGGCACCGCGCAGGGCGATGACTTCGTCATCGATAGCCCGTTCACCTCCCACCGCGTGCAGCGTCTGGACGCCGGCACCTATGCGGTGGCGATGGGCGTGCCGCAATTCGAGCCCACGCAGATCCCGCTGGCCGGCTTTGCGCATGCGCGCGAGGAATACGCGCTGCCGGTGCATGGCGAAACCGTGCGCTTTGGCGCGGTGTCGATGGGCAACCCGCATGCCGTGGTGGAAGTGGGGCGGGTGGAGGCGGCGCCGGTGGAACGCGTCGGCGGCCTGTTGCAGCAGAACGCCGCGTTCCCCGATTCGGTCAACGTCGGCTTTGTGCAGGTGGTCGACCCGACGCATGTGCGCCTGCGTGTGTTCGAACGCGGCGTCGGCGAAACCCTGGCCTGCGGCAGCGGTGCCTGCGCAGCGGCGGTGGTGCTGATGCAGCGTGGCCGTGTCGAGCGCGACGTGCAGGTGTCCTTGCCCGGCGGCGAGCTGCGCATCCGTTGGGCCGGCGAACAACAGGACGTCGTGATGTCCGGTCCGGCCGTGTTCGTCTTCGATGGAGAGTGGAACTGATGAGCGAGAACACGGATAAATTCAGCGCGCACGAAGTGGCAACCTGGTTGCGGCGCCACCCGACCTTCCTCAAGCAGTTCCCGGATCTGGCGGTGAGTCTGCTGGTGCCGCGCGACGACGGCCCCACCGCCTCGCTGGCCACCTATCAGCTGGAAGTGCTGCGCGACAAGAACCGCGAGCTGTCGCGGCGCCTGCACGAGCTTGGCCACAATGCGCAGGACAACGAGCGCCTGGCGGTACGCACGCATCAACTGACCCTGGCGCTGATGCGCCAGACCAGCGCGGCCGACACGCTCAAGGCGATGGCCGCCTCGCTGGCGGAAGATTTCAATGGCGAACTGGTGCGGCTGGTGTTGCTCAAGCCGGTCGCCGGCCTGGAGGCCGACTGGCTGCAGGTCATCGCCGCCGACGATGCACGGCTTGCACCGTTCCGCGATTGCCTGAGCGATGGCGAGCCGATCTGCGGCCGCCTGCAGGCGGAAAAACACGCGCTGCTGTACGCCGGTCAGGCTGCCAACGTGCAATCCACCGCGCTGCTGCCGTTGCCCGGCATCGGCCTGATTGCGGTCGGCAGCAGCGACGCCAACCGTTTCTATCCCGGCATGGGCACCTTGTTCCTGCGCATGATGGGCGAGTCCCTGGGCGTAGCCTTGCAGCGCTTCGACACATGATGCGCCGTGCAGGGTACGCCGATGCGTGCAGCCTGCGCTGGATGGCCGCGCCGATGGTGCGGCAGCGAGGAATCTGAGGTGGCGTCGGTCGACGACTTCCTGGGATATCTGCAGGTCGAGCGGCAGGTGTCGGCGCATACGCTGGATGCCTACCAGCGCGATCTTGCCGCGTTGGTGGGCTGGGCCGGCGAACAGGCCATCGACGATGTGGCGCAGCTCGATAGCGCACAGTTGCGGCAGTTCGTTGCGGCCGAGCACCGGCGCGGGTTGTCGCCCAAGAGCCTACAGCGTCGTCTGTCGGCATGCCGCAGTTACTACGCCTGGTTGCTCAAGCATGGCCGCATTGCCGCAAGTCCGGCGGCCGCGCTGCGTGCGCCCAAGGCGCCACGTAAATTGCCGCAGGTACTGGATGCCGATGAAGCGGTGCGTCTGGTCGAGGTGCCGACCGACGCGCCGCTGGGCCTGCGCGATCGCGCCTTGCTGGAGCTGTTCTATTCATCCGGGCTGCGCCTGAGCGAGCTCTGCGCGCTGCGCTGGCGCGACCTGGATCTGGACAGCGGTTTGGTGATGGTGCTCGGCAAGGGCGGCAAGCAGCGCCTGGTGCCGGTGGGTTCGCATGCGATCGGCGCGCTGCGCGAATGGCTGCGCGACAGCGGCGGGCGTGCCGACACGCATGTATTCCCCGGCCGCGCCGGCGGTGCGATTTCGCAGCGCGCAGTGCAGATCCGCATCAAGCAACTGGCGGTGCGCCAGGGCATGTTCAAGGACGTGCATCCGCATATGCTGCGGCACAGCTTTGCCAGCCACATCCTCGAATCCTCCGGCGACCTGCGCGGCGTGCAGGAATTGCTTGGCCATTCGGATATCGCCACCACGCAGATCTATACGCATCTGGATTTCCAGCATCTGGCCAAGGTCTACGACGCTGCGCATCCGCGCGCCAGGCGCAAGAAAGCTGCTGAGTGAGTGGCGCGGCGTGTGTTGCGCGTAGTAGCGGTTAACCACTTCTCTGAAGTACCGCCGCGTGCGAATCGCCGCTCTAGAGCCGCTCACCCATTCGGAGAGCGGCTAGAGCGCAGGCATCGGCGCTAGTGCGCGGATCCATGCGCGGGCCTGCGTGGTTATTCGGGCCGGAGCGTTTCTTGCAGTGATGCGCATATGACGGCCGCATACTGCGGTGACAGGTTTGCGCAGCAGCGTCTCCGCGCCGGCGACGATCACCCGGTTCATCCCGAAGCGCACACCACGCTCCCAATCGTTCTCGTGTGCGGCTGCTCAATCGCTGCGTGCCGGGAGCGCAGACGCATGCTGTCTGCCGTCTGAGCGCGCTGCATCAGTCGCCCGCGCCGCATGCGCGCAGCATGCTTGAACCCGGCAGGGGCGTCCCCACCTCATTGGAAACCCCCGGAGGACCCATGGACCCCAGCCAGAACCCCAACATCGTTCACGCCACCACCATCATCTCGGTTCGGCGTGGTGGGCATGTCGCCGTTGCCGGCGATGGCCAGGTCACCCTTGGCCACACCGTCATGAAGGGCAATGCGCGCAAGGTGCGCCGGCTCGGCCGCGAGGGGCAGGTGCTGGCCGGTTTTGCCGGCGCCGCCGCCGATGCGTTCACCCTGTTCGAGCTGTTCGAAGCCAAGCTCGACAAGCATGGGCAACTGACCCGTGCCGCCGTGGAGCTGGCCAAGGATTGGCGCACCGAGCGCCGCCTGGGCAAGCTTGAGGCGCTGCTTGCGGTCGCCGACAAGGAAACCTCGTTGATCATCAGCGGGACCGGCGATGTGATCGAACCGGAAGACGGCATCATCGCCATCGGTTCGGGCGGTTCCTACGCTCTGTCGGCTGCCCGCGCGCTGCTGGCGCACACCGAACTCGATGCCAAGACCATCGCCACCGAAGCGATCAACATCGCCGGCGATATCTGCATTTATACCAATCGCAATGTGGTGGTCGAAGAGCTGTGAATCGGGATTTGGGATTGGGGATTCGCAAAAGCACTCCTTTCCCTGCGCCCGGACACGCATCGATCGTTCCTACTCCGCTTTTACGAATCCCCAATCCCCAATGCCAAATTCCGATACTTCAACCATGACTCCGCGCGAAATCGTGCAGGAGCTCGACCGTCATATCGTTGGCCAGCACGATGCCAAGCGTGCGGTTGCCATCGCGCTGCGTAATCGTTGGCGCCGCATGCAGCTGCCCGAAGAGCTGCGCAACGAGGTGATGCCCAAGAACATCCTGATGATCGGCCCGACCGGCGTCGGCAAGACCGAGATCGCGCGGCGTCTGGCCACCTTGGCCAATGCGCCGTTCGTCAAGGTGGAAGCCACGCGCTTTACCGAGGTCGGCTATGTCGGCAAGGATGTGGAACAGATCATTCGCGACCTGGCCGACACCTCGGTCAAGCTGTATCGCGAACAGGCCAAGGTGCGCGTGCGCAACCAGGCCGAAGAACGCGCCGAAGATCGCCTCCTGGATGCGCTGCTGCCGCGCCGTGCGGCCGGGATCGGGTTCGATCCGGAAGCGGCGCGCAACGAGCCCTCGTCGCAGGACAATGACACCCGCATCAAGTTCCGCCGCATGCTGCGCAATGGCGAACTGGACGAGCGCGAGATCGAGCTGGAAGTGGCGGTCAACGCCAGCATGGACATCATGACCCCGCCGGGCATGGAAGAAATGGGCCAGCAGTTGCGGCAGATGTTTTCCAACCTGGGCAGCGGCAAGTCGCAGAAGCGCAAGCTCACCATCAAGGCCGCGCGCCCGCTGCTGATCGAAGAAGAAGCCGGCAAGCTGGTCAACGAAGACGACGTACGTGCGGCGGCGATCGAAGCCTGCGAGCAGCACGGCATCGTGTTCATCGATGAAATCGACAAGGTCGCCAAGCGTGGCGAAGCCGGCTCCAATGGCGGCGATGTCAGTCGCGAGGGCGTGCAGCGCGATCTGTTGCCGCTGGTGGAAGGTTCCAACGTGTCGACCAAGTACGGCACGGTCAAGACCGACCATATCCTGTTCATCGCCTCCGGCGCGTTCCATCTGGCCAAGCCCAGCGATCTGATTCCCGAATTGCAGGGCCGTTTCCCGATCCGTGTCGAATTGACCGCGCTGACCAAGGCCGATTTCGTGCGCATCCTCACCGAGCCCAAGGCGGCGTTGATCAAGCAGTACGAAGCCCTGCTGCAGACCGAGGGTGTGCGCCTGACCTTCGGCGCGGATGCAGTGGAGCGCCTTGCCGAGATCGCCGCGCAGGTCAACGAGCGGCAGGAAAACATCGGAGCGCGCCGCCTTCACACGGTGCTGGAGCGTCTGCTCGATGTGCTGAGTTATGAGGCGCCGGATCGCGACGGCCAGAGCGTCACGGTCGATGCGGCCTATGTCGATGCGCAGCTCGGCGAGCTGGTGCAGGACCCGGACCTGAGCCGCTATATCCTCTGACGGCGAGGGCACCGCACTAGAGAGTTGGTCGGTGGCCGCGTGAAAAGCTGTTTGCCGAAAGTGTGTCGGACTTCGAGCCGGCGCATCAGGGGCACGGCGTGCATCACGCACTGCCCTTGCTGCTCTTAAGCAAGCACACCGACCATCTCGACTTGGTCCTTGCCCGCCCACCGTCGCGGGACCTTACGCGGCATGGATGCCGCGTAAGAGCCTACACGGACGTACTTGCGGCGTGTCCTGCGATGGTGGGCGGGCAAGGGCCTCGCAGCCAAGCCGCAGATCAAGCGCTCTGCAGCCAAACCGCTGCACCCAAACCGCTCAGTCCTCGCCGATATCCTCGTTCCACACGTCCGGGTTGGCCGAGATATAGCCGCCCAGCAGGTCGATGCATTCCTGGCTCTGCAGGTCGATGACAGTGACGCCGTGCTCGCGCAGCCAGGACACGCCGCCCTGGAAGGTGACCGACTCGCCGACCACCACGGTGCCGATATTGAACTGGCGCACCAGCCCGCTGCAGTACCAGCACGGCGCCAGCGTGGTGACCATGATGGTGTCCTTGTAGCGGCGCTGCCGGCCGGCCTTGCGGAAGGCATCGGTTTCCCCATGCACGGAGGGATCGTTTTCCTGCACGCGGCGGTTGTGGCCGCAACCGAGCAGACGTCCGTCGTTGTGGTACAGCGCCGCGCCGATCGGGATGCCGCCTTCGGCCAGGCCCTGGCGGGCTTCGGCAATGGCGGTGTCGAGCAGTGCGCGGTAGTCGGGGGTGGTGATCATGCAGGCTCCTGGGTGGCGGCGTCGGCGCGACGCAGCATGTCGATGTGGGGAATGCCGTCTTCCAGATACGGTGCGGACGAGGGCGTGAAACCGTGTGCGGCGTAGAACGCCTGCAGGTGTGCCTGCGCGCCGAGTTGCACGGCGCTGGCGGGCCACTGCCGGTGCACCAGCCGCAAGCCTTCCCGCAGTAATGCGTGTGCGAAGCCGTGGCCGCGCTGCGTGGTGGAAATCACTACCCGGCCGATGCTCGGCTCGGGGTAACTCACACCGGGCGGTAGCACGCGCAGATAGGCGGCCAACGCACCGTCGTCGGTGCTGCCGAGCAGATGCAGCACACCCGGCAGGCTGTCCTTGCCATCCAGCTCCGGATACGCGCACTGCTGCTCCACCACGAACACATCCGAGCGCAGCCGCAGCAGCGCGTACAACTGCGTGGTGCTCAGTTGGTCGAAGCGCAGGCATTGCCAGTGCAGCGAGGATGGGGACAGGGACGACATCACCGCATGATAGCGGCTGCGTCGCGTCAGTCGACCGCGCTGTCGGTGTCGATCGCCACCACCACCGACATGCCCGGGCGCAGCCGCGGTGCCAGCGCCTGGTTGGGGTCGACGCTGATGCGCAGCGGAATGCGCTGGGCGATCTTGACGAAGTTGCCGGTGGCGTTGTCGGCCGGCAGCACGCTGAATTCCGAGCCGGCGGCCGGGGAGATTTCCTGCACACGGCCGTGCAGACGCGCATTGTCCAGCGCATCCACGGTAAAACTGGCGCGTTGCCCGATGCGGATCTTGGCCATCTGGGTTTCCTTGAAATTGGCCACGATCCACAACGTGTCCGGCACCAGCGACATCAGCTGCGTGCCATTGGTGACGTAGGCGCCCTGGCGCACGCCGAGCTGGCCGAGCTGGCCATCGCGCGGGGCCAGGATGCGGGTGTTGTCCAGATTGATCTGCGCCAGTTGCACGGCCGCTTGCGCATTGGCCACCGCCGCTTCCAGCGCGGCGCGATTGACGGTGACGCTGCGTGCGTTCTCCTCGGCGGCCTGCACGGCGGCGCGCGCCTGCGCCACGCCGGCATCGGCCTGCGCACGTGCGGCGAAGGCGGTGTCGCGGTCCTGTTCGGATACCAGTTTCTGCTCGGCCAACTGCTGCGCGCGCGCATACGCCGAGCGGGTGCGGTCGCGCTGGGCCTGATTGCTGCTCAGTGCGGCGCGTTGTTCGGCGATGGTGGCATCGGCGCTATGCCGCTGCTGGTCCCAGTTGGACAGGTTGGCCTGCGCGGTCTGCAGCTGCGCCCTGGCCTGTTCGAGCTGCTGGGCATAGATGCGGTCGTCGATCCTGGCCAGCAACTGACCGTGTTTGACGTGGGCGAAGTCCTGCACCGGCACCTCGGTGACATACCCGCTGACCTGCGGCGCGATCACCGTGATCTGGCCATGCACCATCGCGTTTTCGGTGCGCTCGACGGCGCTGACGAACGGCGGCAGGCGCCATGCATACAGCACCAGTGCGACACCGAGCAGGGCCAGCCCGCCGAAGCCGATCACGCCACCGATGCGGCGGCGCCTGCGGCGTTGCAGATCGGCAGGAGAGGTTGAAGCTGCAGGTGTATTCATGGGCGCGCGGTGGAAGCAGGAGAGGGGGACGCAGCGGGTGGGCGCAGATAACGCCGCCACACCAGCACGGACAGGATCCACAGCCCGGTGGCGATGGCGATGCAGCCGATCAACAGGAACACGTCGTTATAGGCGAGCACATTGGCTTCGCGCGTGGCCACGCTGCCCAGGGCGCGCACGCCCTGGGCCTGGCGCAGGGCCGGGTCGCCGATGCTGCGGCCGTACAGCGCGGCATAGGCCTGCACGCGCGCGGCCACTTGCGGGTCGGTCAATGCCAGATGTTCGACCAGCTGGCTGGAATGGTATTTCTCGCGCACGACCTGCACGGTGCCGAGCAGCGCGCTGCCGAGCAGGCCGCCCATGTTCTGTGCCATGCCGAACAGCACGATGAAGCTGATCAGATTGCCGGGCTGCGCGATAACCCGGCCCAGCCCGGCCACCATCGCCGGGCCGATGAAAAAGGTGCTGCCAAAGGCGAGCAGGAACTGGCTGACGTACATCTGCTCCGGGCGGGTGAGGCTGGTGGCATCGGCATCCATGAAACAGCCGATGCAGATCGCCGCCACCGCAATGATCAGATGCTCGGCCACCCGCGCCGGATTGATCAGCCACGCGCTGGCGGCAACGCCGACCACTGCACCCAGCAACATCAGCGCGAACAGGGTCTGCAGCTGCGTGTTGGCCAGCCCCAGGGTCTGGAAGAAGCCGATCGCGCCGGTGCTCTGCTCGGACAGCACCAGCCGGATCAGCAGGATCGCCAGGCCCAGCCGCAGCATGTCGCCGCTGGCCAGCCAGCGCGTGTTGATCATCGGGTTGCGGCGGTTGTGCTCGATCCACGCCGCCGTGCACAGCAGCACGATGGAGGCCGCCAGCACCACGCCCAGCCACGGTGTGCTGGTCCACCACAGCAGCCGCCCCAGCGACAGCACCGCCGCCAGCCCGGCCGACCCGGCCGCAAACAGGCTGAAGGTGAGGAAATCCAGCGGCTCGAACACGCGATAGCGGTCGCTGGGTGGCAGCTTGAGCGCCAGCACGCAGGCCAGCGCGAACACCGCCAGGCCCAGTTCGAACAGGTACAGGCCCTGCCACTGCGCAAATTCCAGCAGATCGGTGGAGAACACCCGCGCCAATGGCAGCGCCAGCTGGGTCACCCCCAGCCCGGTCACCACCGCCTTGAGCCGGTATTTGGCCGGGAACGCCTGGATCACGTAATACAGCCCCAGCGAGCTGAGCGCGGCGCCCACCAATCCGTGCGCGGCACGCACGGTGATCGCCGAGCTCAGGCTGTGCACAAACAGATGCGCGAAGGCGATGACCGCATACAGCGCCAGGAAGATCTCGGTGAAGCGCCGCAGCCCGAACTGCTGGCGGAACTTCACCAGCAGCAGGTTGGCCGACATGTTGGTCATCACGTAGGCGGCCGGCAGCCAGGCCATTTCGGTGGCGTAGGCGCCCAGCGTGCCCTGCAAATAGGTCAGGTTGGCGGTGACCAGCGCATTGCTCAGCCCGCCGGTCAGCGCCACCACCACGCCCACCAGCCCGTACTGGATGCGGCGCCGGGTAGAGTGCAGGGGGGTGGAGGCCGACCCGGGCAGGGTGGGCTTCTCGTGGGGCTGCCAGTCGCGCTGGACGTACTTGTCGTGCACGCAGGGCTCGCAGGGCCGGTCGCAGGGAAGGCAGCGATTGTGGTCCGGTTGCGGTCATGGCGGCGTCAGCAGTGCGATAATCCGCCCATGAGCGAATCCCCCTATACCTCCGGTACCACCCATTTCGGCTTCCGCGACGTCGCTGCCAAGGACAAGCAGAAGCTGGTCGGCGAAGTGTTCACCTCGGTCGCGCGCAACTACGACCTGATGAACGATCTGATGAGTCTGGGCGTGCACCGCGCATGGAAACGCTACTTCGTGGCGACCGCGCAGGTGAAGCCGGGCGACCGTGTGCTGGACCTGGCCGGCGGTACCGGCGACATCGCCGTGCTGCTCAAGGAGCGCGTCGGCAACGAGGGCGCGGTGGTGCTGGGCGACATCAACGCCGGCATGCTGTCGGTGGGCCGCGACCGGCTCACCAACCGCGGCCTGGTGGCCGGCTTCGATTACGTGCAATGCAACGCCGAGGCGCTGCCGTTCCCCGATCAGAACTTCGATCTGGTGACCATTTCCTTCGGCCTGCGCAATGTCACCGACAAGGACGCCGCGCTGCGCGAGATGTACCGCGTGTTGAAGGTGGGCGGGCAGGCGCGCGTGCTGGAATTTTCCGAAGTCACCGCCGACTGGTTCAAGCCGATCTACGACTTCCACTCGTTCAAGATCCTGCCCAGGCTGGGCCAGCTGTTCGCGCGCGACGCCGACAGCTACCAGTACCTGGCAGAAAGCATCCGCAAGCACCCGCCGCAGGAATCGCTCAAGGGCATGATGGGCGAGGCCGGATTTGCGCGTTGCCATTACAAGAACCTGACCGGCGGCATCGTGGCGATCCACTCCGGCTACAAGATCTGACCCGGATCCGACCCAGCGTGATCTGAGCGTCCGGTCCGGCGCGCAGCATGCGCCGGACATCGCGCGTCGGACATCGCACGAGCACGCCATGCTCGTGTTCGCTTGCCGCACGATTGCACTGTGCGCAGGTGCGTTTGCCGACAAACTTTTGAGACTCCCGTCGCGTTGGCTCCACCGACGGTCGGCGACACTAGGCGCTCTTTTGCCGGAGACGTGGATGCGCTTGTACGCAGGGTTGTCGCGCGTGTTTCCCCGCTCCTTCAGCGCCAAGCTGCTGGCGGTGACCTTTGTCGGCATCCACCTGCCGTTGCTGTTGTTGATCGCCTGGCTGGCCGCGCAAAGCGAGTTGAGCGGGCGCCCGCTGTGGTCGGTGGTGATCGTGGCGCTGCTGGCCACGCTGGCTGGCACTGCGGCGACCCTGTCGGCCCTGTATCGCCTGCTCGCACCGCTGCGCATTGCCGCCGACGCACTGGATGCGTATTACGCCGATCAACGTCTGCCCAGCCTGCCCGAACATGGCGACGACGAACTGGGGCGGTTGCTGCGTGGCATCAATCGCAGCCTGCGCGGCATCGATGCCGGCATGCGCGATCTGAAGAAGCACGCCTTGTTCGACCCGCTGACCGAGGCCTTGAATCGGCGCGGCTGCGAACAGGCGATGTGCGATTCTGTCACCGCCGCGCAGCGCGAAGGCTGGCCGTTCGTGCTGTTCGTGCTGGACATGGACAACCTCAAGCCGATCAACGACCGCTTCGGCCATCTGGCCGGCGATCGCGTGCTGGTAAGGCTGGTGGAATCTGCCTACGGCTGGCTGGGCGCGCAGGACTGGATCGGGCGCTGGGGCGGCGACGAGTTCCTGATCGGCGTGCATGCCAGCGAGGACGACGCCACGCTCAAGCTCAATCAATGGCTGTCGATGCTCGAACGCGAGGATGCCGACGAGGCGCCGCTGCATGTGAGCGCCGGCAGCGCGGTGTGCGAGCGTGGCCTGGATGCCACCGAGCTGTATCGCCGCGCCGATGCGGCGATGTATCGCGCCAAGTTCTCCGGTGGCCGGCGTCTGGTGCGCGACGGACATGACAGTCCGCGCAGCCATCCGGTGGTTTAGGCGCTCCGGCAATCACCTGGCGGCCGGGTCGCAGGCGGGTGCGCGCTAGGCACGGGTAGCCTGAGTTACGCCATTGACGCGGTTGCTGCGTAAGGTTCGCGCCGATCCGGCCAGCGACATGCACGGTGTCCCCAGCCGGCGCGGGTTGAGCGGCCGGCACGTGCTCGCCATCGGCCGCACGGGCAGGCAACCGCCCGGGGCGTTAAAATGCCCAATTCCCTCGCTGCGGTGCCGTCGATGCGCTTCCCGTTCCTGTCGCTGTCCCTGGCCGTGTCCATTGCGCTGGCCGGCTGTTCCAACGAGTCCACGCCGCCGGCCGCCAGCACCGCCGCGCCGGCCACCACTGCCAAGGCCCCCGTGAAAGCAGACGCCCGCAACCACGACGAAAGCTCCTACGCCCAGCCGCAGCTGGTGGTCATCAAAGATCTGGCGCTGGACCTGAAGCTGGATTTCGACGCCAAGCAGATCGGCGGCACCGCCACCTACACGCTGGAATGGAAGGACAAGGCCGCCAAGCAGCTGGTGCTGGACACGCGCGAGCTGAGCATTGCGCAGGTGCAGGCCGACGACGGCAAGGGCACGCTGGCGCCGCTGAAGTTCGCGCTGGCGCCGGCCGACAAGACCTTCGGCAGCAAGCTCACCATCGAGGCGCCGAATCAGCCGGCCAAGGTCGTGATCACCTATCACACCGCGCCGACCGCCTCCGGCCTGCAGTGGCTGGAGCCGTCGATGACCGAAGGCAAGCAGTTGCCTTTCATGTTCAGCCAGTCGCAGGCGATCCACGCGCGTAGCTGGGTGCCGTTGCAGGACACCCCGAGCGTGCGCTTCACCTACAGCGCGCACGTGACCTCGCGCCCGGACGTGATGGTGCTGATGAGCGCCGACAACGACCCCAAGGCCGCGCGCGACGGCGACTACAGCTTCAAGATGCCCGAGCCGATTCCGTCCTATCTGCTGGCGATCGCTGCCGGCGACGTGGTGTTCAAGCCGATTTCCGCGCGCTCGGGCGTCTGGGCCGAGCCGGCCATGGCCGGCAAGGCCGCCAAGGAATTCGAAGACACCGAAAAGATGATCGGTGCGGCCGAAAAACTCTATGGCCCGTATCGCTGGGGCCGTTACGACATGCTGGTGCTGCCGCCGTCGTTCCCGTTCGGCGGCATGGAGAATCCGCGCCTGACCTTCGCCACGCCCACCGTGATCGTCGGCGACAAGTCGCTGGTCTCGCTGGTCGCGCACGAACTGGCGCATAGCTGGTCCGGCAACCTGGTGACCAATGCCAGCTGGAAGGACATCTGGCTCAACGAAGGCTTCACCACCTACGTGCAGGCCCGCATCACCGAAGCGCTGTATGGCGTGGAGATGGCCGAGATGGAGCGCGAGATCGACCAGGGCGACCTGCTGGCCGAAGTGAAGGGCATGGCGCCGGCCGACCAGGCGCTGGCGCTGCCGCCGCTGGCCGAGCGCGACCCCGACGAGGCCCTGAGCCAGGTGGCCTACGTCAAGGGCGCGTGGTTCCTGCAGTTCCTGGAGCAGCGCTTCGGCCGCGAGGTATTCGACCCGTTCCTGCGCGGCTGGTTCGAAGATCATGCGTTCCAGAGCGCCACCACCGACCAGTTCGTCGATTACCTCAACAAGAACCTGCTGGACAAGCATCCCAACACGGTCAGCGCGGCCGAGGTGGATGCGTGGTTGAAGCAGCCGGGCATCCCGGCCTTCGCCGCCAAGGCACGCTCGCGCAGCTTCTCGATCGTGGACACCGCGCGCATTGCCTGGAGCGGCAGCGGCACGCTGCCGAGCAAGCAGGTCACCGGCGAATGGGGCACACAGGAATGGGTGCACTTCCTCAGCGGCATGGGCGCCACGCTCAAGCCCGAGCAGCTCAAGCAGCTGGATGAGACCTACCACTTCACCGGCACCCCGAACGGCGAAATCGCCATGCGCTGGTATCCGCTGGCGATCCGCAGCGGCTACACCGATGCGCGCCCCGCTGCAGGCGAGTTCATCGAACGCGTCGGCCGCCGCAAGCTGGTGCTGCCGATCTACGCCGAGTTGTTGAAGACCTCGGACGGCATCGCCTTCGCCGAGCAGGCCTTCGAAAAGGCCAAGCCCAGCTACCACCCGATCACCACCGCATCGGTGGCCGAGATGATCGCCAAGGCCAAGGCAGCACCGCCGGCGCAGCCGCAGCCGTAATGGCAGGGGAGGGCGTTGTAGACGCCCTCCCGCCGCTTTCCTTGCTGCATCGTGCGGGCAGTACCGCGCCCTGCAATCGCCGCTGTAGGAGCGCACCCGGGCGCGACGTGGCGTTACCGGGAATGCTCCATCGCGCCCGGGTGCGCTCCTACGCTGTGTGGCCGTTTGATCGCGGCTGTCGCGGGCAGGCTGGTATCGTTGCCGCTGCCTTTCATGCCTTCCGGAGTCGACGATGAAGTATCTGCTGAGCGCGGCCTTGTGCGTCGCTGCAGTGAGTGGCTGTACCGACCGCGAGGCGCAGCGTCAGGCGCAGGCAAGCGCGCAGGCGCAAGCCAAGCAACAGCAGGCCGACGCACTCGCCAAGCAATACGACGAGGCGGTGAAGGCCGGTAACTGGGACATGGCACGCGCGCATGGCGCCGCACTGCTGGAAGGCTACGCTGGCACCGCGGCGGCCACACGCATCGAACCCGGCTATGCCGACATCAAGGCCAAGGGCGACCAGGCGCGCGAACTGCGCCGCATGCAGGCGTTGTGGCAGTACTCGCAGGTGCCCGCGAAGGGCGGCACGCAGCGCTCGGCGATGATCGATGCCAAGAGCCGCGTGGATGTCGACGGCAGCGGCCCCAAGCCGGTGAGCCTGGTGTTCCGTGATCACCCGCAATGGAAACGCCACAGCTACCTCGTGCTCAAGGCCGGCGACTTCAATTGCTATGGCGGCTGCAAGGTGCAGGTCTCGGCCGATGGTGGCGCAGCACGCCCGATGGCCGCGCACCGCCCCGACACCGATGAAGCGATCGCGATGTTCATCGACGACGACAAGGCGCTGTGGAAGCTGGTGCGCAATGCCAAGCGCATCAGCATCGCGTTCCCGGTGAAAGCCGGCGGCACGCGCACGGCAGAGTTCGAAGTGGGTGGCCTGGATACCACCCAGATGCCGGGCTGGAAGTAGGCGCACCGCCCTTGCACGGCACTAGCTGCGCAGCCGGTGCACGGCATCGGCATAGGAGCTGGTGCATTCGGGTGCGTGCGCGATGTGCGTTCCCTGACGGCTTGCGGCGTTGCCTCAACCATCTCTGGAGTCTCCTCACGTATGGACGCCATGGCCATCACACAGATCTCTCCCGCGTTGTCCGGTTACCGCCATTGGGTGTTCGACATGGACGGCACGCTGACTGAAGCGGTGCACGATTTCGCGTTGATCCGACGCGCGTTGGAGATCCCGCCCGAGGCGGACATCCTGCACCACCTGGCATCGCTGCCGGCCGAGCAGGCCGCAGCCAAACACGCCTGGTTGCTTGAGCACGAGCGTGAACTCGCACAGGCCGCACAGCCCGCACCCGGTGCAGTGGCGCTAGTGCGTGCGTTGCAGGCAGCCGGATGCCGGCTCGGCATGCTCACCCGCAATGCGCGCGCATTGGCGCAGGTGACATTGCAGGCGATCGGCCTGCACGATGCATTCGCCTGGGACGACATCGTCGGCCGCGATGAGGCCGCCCCCAAACCCGCACCCGATGGCCTGCAGTATTTTGCGCAACGCTGGGCGGTGGATGGCGCAGCACTGGTCATGGTCGGTGATCACCACAACGACCTGGCCTGTGGCCGTGCAGCCGGTGCCTGCACCGTGCTGGTCAACACACCCGGCGATCCATGGCCCGGCCTTGCCGACTGGCGGTTGCAGGATTGCACGCAGTTGCTGGCGCAGTGGAACCGCTAGCGTGAGGTTTGGCGAGTAGACCAGACGCACGGAAGGACCGGTCGCGATGCATGGCTGGCCGCGTGTCGCTGGATGACGATGACGATCAGGACACCGTCATCGCATTGGAAGTGACATGCGCTCGAAGGGGCGTGGACGCTGCTGAATCTTGCAACGCGTCATCAGCAAGCCGGACAGCACACGGCTGTCTGCGCCGTACCCTCATCCGCCCTTCGGGCGCCTTCTCCCGAAGGGAGAAGGGAAACGCGGCAGCACCCCGTTCGACGACGTAGCTGGCCTTCGGTGAGGTGTTGCCTTGCGCAAGCCACAGCAAGCTATGTCGCCTCAAGCGTGCAAGGTGCGCAGCACTGACTGACAGGCAGTCCCACCCCCGCTGCACCATCCATGTCACAGCACGCCCGGCGCAAACTGTGCCAGAACCGTGACAGTGCGCCTTGCGCAAGCGACTGCCATCACAACAAACCCTGCTGCTCCAACATGGTGCGTCGCACCAGTGCGCTGGCATGGCGTTTGCTCTTTCCCTCTCGACGTTTCCGACGTCCGCGGTGCAACTGGCGGGTGCAACGCCTGCGCTGCGGAATGTTTCAACCGACTGGTTGTTCAATCGAGAGGGGTAGACGCATATGCACCAATCTTCCTGTCGCAGCCTGCGCAGCAGTGTGCTGCTCATGCTTGCGCTGAGCGCCGCGTTGGCCGGCTGCAAGAAAGACGCCGCCACGGAAACGACAACGCCTGCACCGGCCGCCACTCCCGCAGCCGCGCCGGCCGCCGCCACCGTGGTCGATACCGACAGCGAGTTCACCACCAATGCCAGCAACCCGGATAACTGGGGCGGCATCGGGCGCGACTTCGCGCTCACCCGGCACAGCCCGCTGGCCGAGATCAATCGCGACAACGTCAAGAACCTGAAGATGTCGTGGGAAATGAAGACCGATGCCACGCGCGGCCACGAAGGCCAGCCGCTGGTGATCGGCAGCGTGATGTACATGGTCAGCGCGTATCCGAACAACGTGTTCGCCATCGACCTGGCAGCGCAGGACGACGGCGGCAAGGTGTTGTGGAAGTACACCCCGCAGCAGGACGAACGCTCGGTGGCGGTGGCGTGCTGCGATACGGTCAACCGCGGCGCCTCCTATGCCGATGGCAAGCTGGTGTTCGGCAGCCTGAGCGGCGATGTGATCGCACTCGATGCCAAGACCGGCAAGGAAGTGTGGAAGCAGAAACTCGCGCACCCGGACAAGGGCGAAACCATCACCATGGCGCCGATCATCGCCGACGGCAAGGTGGTGGCCGGCATCAGCGGCAACGAGTTCGGCGTGCTTGGGCGTGTCGCTGCCTACAACCTGGCCGATGGCAAGCAGGCCTGGTCCTGCGATGCGGCCGGTACTGACAAATCGATCTGCCTGGGTGCGGATTTCAACAAGGCCAACCCGCAGCATGGTCAGCTCGGCGATCTGGGCGTCAAGACCTTTCCCAACGACGAATGGAAGCGTGGTGGCGGTGCGGCCTGGGGCTGGTACAGCTACGACCCGAAGTTGAAGCTTCTGTATTACGGCACCGGCAATCCCGGCCTGTGGAGCCCGTCGTATCGCTGCGGCAAGACCTCGCAGGAGGAATGCAACAACGGCGAGCATGACAACAAGTGGTCGATGACCCTGTTCGCGCGCAAGATCGATACCGGCGAAGCGGTGTGGGGCTACCAGAAGACGCCATTCGACCAGTGGGACTACGACGGCATCAACGAGCCGATCCTGGTCGATCTGACCATCGACGGCAAGCAGGTGCCATCGGTGGTGCAGTTCGATCGCAACGGCTTTGCCTACGTGCTCGATCGCCGCGACGGCACCTTGCTGCGCGCGCACAAGTTCGTACCGGCCAACTGGGCCGAACGCATCGACATGAAGACCGGCCGCCCGGTCAAGGTGGCCGCGCATTCGCCGCTGGAGCGCGGCAAGAAGGTGCAGGCCTTCCCGTCGGCGATGGGCGGCAAGGACCAGCAGCCGTGCTCGGTGGATCCGGCCAATGCGGCGGTGTTCTTCTGCGGCACCAACAACTGGCATATGGAGCTGGAACCGCAGGAACGCGGCAACACCATGATGGGCCTGCCCTACGTGTTCGCCAACGTGATGATGAAGCCCAACGAGCCGGGTGCACTGGGCATCGTCAAGGCCTTCGACGTGGTGGAAGGCAAATCCAAGTGGGAGATCAAGGAGAAGTTCCCGGTGTGGAGCGGCACCCTGGTCACCGACGGCGGGCTGGTGTTCTACGGCACGCTGGATGGCTGGTTCCGTGCGGTGGACAAGGACACCGGCAAGAAGCTGTGGGAGATGAAACTGCCCTCTGGCATCATCGGCAACCCGATCGCCTACAAGGCCAATGGGCACCAGTACGTGGCGGTGTTCTCCGGCATCGGTGGCTGGATCGGCCTGCCGGTGGCCGCAGGTCTGGATCCGTCCGATCCGTATGGCGCGCTGGGCGCAGCCGGTTTGGCATTTGGTGCCGGCTTCGACAAGATCCCGCTCGGCGGCATGGTGCACAGCTTCCGGATCGATGGTGCCGGCAAGACCGTGACCGCCAGTGCCACCGCCACGGCGGCTGCAGGCGGCACCGCCAACACCGCAGCGAAGACCGCACGATGAGTTCCACGCAAGGCGTTGGACGCGCGCACCGGCAGTTCGCTGCCGGTGCGCGTGGCATGCACCGGCAGCTGTGTCGGCTGCTGGTGCTTTGCAGCCTCGGGCTCGTCGCCGCAGGCTGCACCCGCGAGCCGTCCTCACCGACGGCTCGCGCTTCTGCTTCCGCTGCGGCGCCCGCGACGGCGGCCTCCACTGCGGCACCGGCCACGGCCAGTGCTCCACCGCCAGCGCCCGATCCGCACGTGCTGCGGGTCTGCGCCGACCCGGGCAACATGCCGCTGTCCAACAAGGCCGGCGAAGGCTTTCAGAACAAGATTGCGCAGGTCGTGGCCGAGGCCATGGGCCGGCGCCTGGAATACGAGTGGCGCACCTATTACCAACGCGGGCTGGCACGCAGCACGATCACTGCCGGCCGCTGCGATGTGTTGATGGACCTCAACAGCGATTTCGAGCAGGGCCTGACCACGCGCCCGCTGTATCGCTCGGCCTATGTGCTGGTGACGCGCAAGGGCCTGGATCTGGTGCCGACATCGCTGGACGATCCGGCGCTGAAAACATTGCGGCTGGGCGTGTTCCAGAGCTCGCCCGCACGCCAGGCCCTGTACGAGCACGGCATCAGCGGCCAGGTGCAGTACCTGTTCTACGACTCGGCCACGGCGCCGGAAGAACATCCCGGCAAGCTGGTCGAGCGCGTCGCCGCCAATGAACTGGATGCGACCGAATCCTGGGGCCCGGTGGCCGGTTATTACGCGCAACGCAGCGGCCTGGGCATGGTGCCGCTCAATACCATCGACGATGCGGTGCTGGAGTATTCGATGGCGTGGGCGGTGTCGCGCAAGAACGCGGACCTGCGCGATGCGTTGAACACGGCCATGCAACAGAGTTCAGCAAAGATCGCCGAGATCCTGCGCAGCTATCACGTGCCGCTGGTGCGCTGTGGCGACTGCGTGGTGGCCGGCGATCTGGCCGCGCACGGGCCGTATGCGACGCCGACGCCGGTGTCCAAGGCGCCAAGCCCGGCCGCGTCCTCGCAGGAGCTGGCGCAGCTGCAACTGCGCATCGCCGACGGTGCCGACCCGAACCAGGAACTGGCGCATGCGCTGGATGCAGGCGACGCGGTGCGTGCGGCGTGGCTGTTGCGGCATGGCGCCGATGCCAACCGTCCCAACCTGCTCGGCGAGCCGCCGTTGCATCAGGCCATCCGCAACCAGGAACCGGATCTGGTCGGCCTGCTGCTCGATGCCGGCGCACGCCTGGATGCGCGCGATGGCAGCGGCTGGACCGCCTTGATGAAGGCGGCCTGGGCCAACGATGCCGGCAGCGTGACCAAGTTGCTCGGCAAGCGCGCGCCGGTGGACACCGTCTCCAGTGATGGCTGGAGCGCGCTGGACCTGGCGGTGTCCTACGCCGATGTCGGTGTGGTGCAGGCCTTGCTCAAGGCGGGCGCGGATGTACGGCGTGCCAATGCCACCGGTTTCACGCCGGTGATGTTTGCGGTGGCGCGCGACGACCCGGCGATGCTCGATGCGGTGCTGGCCGGCGGTGCCGACGTCGGCCACGCCAACCAGGCCGGCGTCACCGCATTGATGCTGGCCGCCGCGGCCGGGCGCGACGCGGTGGCCAAGCGCCTGCTGGCGGCCGGCGCCGACCCTGCCGCACGCAATCGCGACGGCAAGACCGCCGCCGCGCTCGCGCAGGCACGCGGCGACAGCGCGCTGGCCGCCCTGCTCACCGAGGCCAGGCGCCCCTCCCGGCAATGACCGTGTCACCCGCCGCGCGCACGGGGTGCGCGGTGCTCCCTCCGATCAGAAAGGTTCGTTCATGCGCAAGTCCACCGTGGGTTGTTTCGATCGTTCCATGCGCGCACCGCTGTGCGCGGTGATGCTCAGCGTCGTGCTGGCGGCCTGCGGCAAGGACGCACCGCCGCCCGCGCCCGCGCCTGAGGCGGCCACCGCACCGGCTGCCAGCCCGCCGGCGCCGGCCACCGGTACTGCTGCACCTGCGGCGGCGAGCGCCGCGGTGCCCAATCCGGCCGCCGGGCCTGCGCCGGATCCGGCCACGCCGCCCGCAGCGCCGGCCACCGTGGTGCCGATCCCGAAGGGGCCAGAGGTCAATGTCACGCCCGAACTGATCGCCGAGGGCAAGAAGATCTATTTCTCCGCCGGCTGCAATGCCTGCCATGGCGGCACCGGTGGCGGCGGCATGTGCCCGCCGTTGACCAACGACATCTGGGTGTATGGCAGCGACGACGACACCTTGCGCACGCTGATCAGCGAAGGCACCGCCGCGATGATCACCCACGGCAAGACGCGGGTCGGGCATGAAAAGGTGGTCGGGCAGATGCCGCCGTTCGCGCCGGTGCTCAAGCCGGGCGACACCGAAAAACTGCTCGCCTTCATCCATTCGATCAACAAGACCGCGGGCAAGGCGCAATGAGGCCAGCGGCGACCGGTTGGCGGTGCCTGCTTGCGGCAACTGCGCTGGGCGCGCTGCTGGCCTTGGCCGGTTGCCGGCGCGATGCGGAGCCGCCGGCGTCCAACGCTGCGCCGGCGGCAGCGTTGCCTGCAACGAAGGCCGCGGCACCGGTGCCCGCAACGCCGCCGGTATTTGCCTATGTGCCCAACCAGCGCAGCGGCACGGTGTCGGTGATCGATACGCACACCGACACGGTGGTGCGTACGCTCAGTGCGCAGGGGCAACTGGGCAAGCGCCTGCAGCAGGTATTGCCGGGCCCGCAGGGGCATCTGTACCTGATCGATGCCGAGCATCACCGCCTGATCGAACTCGATACCGACAACGACGCGGTGCTGCGCAGCGTGGAGATCGGCGAGAACGCCGAAGGCATTGCGCTGTCGCCGGACGGCAAGCAGTTTGCGGTGTGCGTGGAAGGCCAGAACCAGGTGATGTTGATCGATGCGGCGCAGTTCAGCGTGCAACAGGTGATCGCCACGCGCGGGCAGGCGCCCGAGCACTGCGCCTACACGCCGGACGGGCAGTGGCTGCTCACCAGCAACGAGGGCTCCAACGACATGGACATGATCGAGCTGGCCACCGGTCGCTCGCGTGGCGTGGTCGCCACCAGCGGCCATCCGCGCGGCATGGCGTTCGCGCCCGACGGGCACAGCGTCTACATCGCGCAGGAAACCGCCAACGTGGTCGACGTGATCGACCTGCAGACGCGCCAGCGCCGCGCCAGCCTGCCGGCCGGCGTGCGCACGGCCGGCGTGGCGTTGTCTGCCGACGGCACGCGGCTGTATGCGTCCAACGGCGGTGCCGGCACGCTCAGCGTGATCGATACCAACACTGCGCGCAGTCTCGCCGAAATCGCGGTGGGGCTGCGGCCGTGGAATCCGGCACTGACCCCGGCCGGCGACAAGCTGTATGTCGCCAACGGGCGCTCGAACACGGTCAGCGTGATCGACACCGTCGCGTTGCGCGAGATCAAACAGATCCCCGTCGGCGAACTGCCGTGGGGCGTGGTCATCGCGCGCTGAGCGGCGGGCATGCCGCAGCGCGCCAGGGAGGCCGGATGAAGACACGCGCTGCGGTGGCATGGGGTCCGCACCAGCCGCTGACCATCGAAGAGGTGGACCTGCAGCCGCCGCGGCCCGGCGAGGTGCTGGTGCGCCTGGTCGCCACCGGGATCTGCCATGGCGATGCGCATGCATTGGCGCATGCGCAGGCGGGCAGCTTCCCGGTGATCCTGGGTCAGGAAGGCGCGGGCATCGTCGAGGCGGTCGGTATCGGCGTCACCAGCGTGCAGCCCGGCGATCACGTCATCCCGCTGTACATGCCCGAATGCGGCGTGTGCAAGTTCTGCCGCTCCGGCCGCACCAACCTGTGCCAGGCGATCCGCAGCAGCCAGGAGCGCGGGCTGATGCCCGATGGCAGCAGCCGGTTCTCGCTGCACGGCCGGCCGATCCTGCACCACATGGGCATCAGCACGTTTTCCGAATACACCGTGGTGCCGGAGATCGCGGTCGCGCGGATCCAGCCGGAGGCAGCGCTGGATCAGGTCTGCCTGCTCGGCTGCACGGTCACCACCGGCGTCGGTGCTGTGCTCAACAGCACGCATGTGCGGCCCGGCGACTGCGTGGCGGTGTTCGGCCTGGGCGGCATCGGCTTGTCGGTGGTGCAGGGCGCGGTACTGGCGCAGGCCGGGCGCATCATCGCGGTGGACATCGACCCGGCCAAGTTCGCGCTGGCGCGCGCGTTGGGCGCCACCGATTGCCTGGATCCGCGCGACTACGGCGCACCGATCCAGCAGGTGATCGTGGACCTCACCGATGGCGGCGCCGACCACAGCTTCGAATGCGTGGGCGATGTCGGCGCGATGCGCGCGGCGCTGGAGTGCTGCCACAAGGGTTGGGGCGAGAGCGTCATCCTTGGCGTGGCAGACGACGCGCAGGAAATCAGCACGCGCCCGTTTCAGCTGGTGACCGGGCGGGTGTGGCGCGGCAGCGCCTTCGGTGGAGTGAAAGGGCGCAGCGAATTGCCCGGCTATGTCGCGCGCTATCTGCGCGGCGACATCCGGCTTGCGCCGTTGATCACCCGCACGCTGGCGCTGGACGACATCAATCAGGCGCTGGCGGACTTGCGTGCGGCGCGCGGCATCAAATCGATCGTGCTCTATTGAGGAGACGCAGATGGCAGCAGGCACACGCAGCACGGCAAGGTTGCACCATCACGCACTGGCAGGCGCCTGCGCCAGCGCCTTGCTCGCAAGCAGCGCGCTGGCAGTGGCGGCCGATGCGCCGCAGGTGACCTGGCTGGACCGCATCGAGGTCACCGCCACGCCGATCCCCGGCACCACCATCGATGCGGCGCAACTGCCGTACATGGTGCAATCGGCCACCAACAGCGAGCTGTCGCGCGCGCGCAGCAACAACCTCGGCGATCTGTTGCAGCGGCGCTTCGTCGGCGTGGATGGCAACGATGTGCAGGGCAGCGCGTTCCAGAACGACCTCACCTTCCACGGGTTTCGCGCCTCCGCCTTGCCCGGCGCCTCGCAAGGCGTGTCGGTGTATCTGGACGGCGTGCGTTTCAACGAACCATTCGCCGACATCGTCAGCTGGGACATGCTGCCCGAGTCGGCAATCAATGCAGTGACCCTGATGCCCGGCTCCAATCCCTTGTTCGGGCCGAACACGCTCGGTGGCGCGGTGGTGTTGTCTACCGCATCAGGCCTCACCTCACCAGGAGTGCAGGGCGAGCTGAGCATCGGCAGCGGTGCGCGCAAGCGCCTGGATGCCAGTTACGGTCTCGCCAGCCAGGACGGCTGGCATGGCTTCGTCGCGGTGACCGGTTTCGACGAGAACGGCTGGCGCGATGCCTCCGAGGGCCGCCTGGGCACCGTGTTCGGCAAGGTCGGCAAGCAGGGCGAGCAGACCGACTGGAGCCTGTCGGTGCTGCACGGGCGCAGCCGCCTGATCGGCAATGGCCTGCTGCCGGATACGCGCTACACCGACGATGGCCCCGAGCCCGGCCTGTATCGCGCCGACCGCCGCGCGGTGTACACCTCGCCCGATCTCACCCGCAATCGCAATACGCTGTTCACCGCGCAACTGGACCATCGCTTTGATGCGGACACCGCATTGCATGCACTGGCCTACGCGCGCGTGGGCCGCCGCGACACCGTCAATGGCGATATCGGCGAGGACTACGAAGAATTCGTCGAAGAATGCGCCTCCGGCTACGCCGCCGACGGCAGCGCGCTGGATGCCGATTGCGATGTCGCGCGCGCCGATGCCGATGCATTGCCCACCGGCGCGCTCAACACCACCCAGATGCGCCAGGAGGCGCAAGGTCTGGCAGTCAACCTGAGCAGTCAGTGGGGTGCGCATGCGCTCAGCACCGGCGTCACCTTCGATCGTGGTCACGTGCGCTATCAGCAATTCGCCCGCGACGGCTGGGTGCAACCGGACCGCTCGGTCGCTGCCGATCCGGATGCCGAGCGCGCGTTCTTTTCCGGCGTGCGCGGCAGCACCAAGACGCTGGGCGTGTTCGTCGCCGACACCTGGGCGCTGGACGCTGCCACCCATCTCAGTGCCGCAGTGCGCTGGAATCGCGTGGTGGTGGACAACATCCTTTCCACCGCCGACGACGGCGACCGCCCACGCGAGCGTTTCGTCTATGCCAAGGCCAATCCGTCCTTGGGTCTGACCCATCGGCTCGATTCGGGGCTGACGCTGTACGGTTCGGTCGCGCAAAACAGCCGCGCACCGACCGCGATCGAACTGGGTTGCGCCGATCCCACCCAGCCGTGTCGGTTGCCGACCGGCCTGCAGGCCGACCCGCGCCTGGAGCAGATCGTCTCACGCACGTACGAGCTCGGCGCGCGCTGGGCGCCGTCGGCCAACAGCAACGCCAGCCTGTCGGTGTACCGCGCCGACAATCGCGACGACATTTTGTTCCTGCGTGCACCGGACACCCGGCTGGGTTACTTCGACAACGTCGGCCGCACCCGCTACCTGGGCGCGGATCTGGCGCTGCGCCTGCGCAGCGGCGACTGGCAATGGTCGGCCGGCTACAGCTTCCTGGATGCGACCTACCGCAGCGATGGCGAGCTGCTGTCCGGCGAGCGCGTGATCGCCTTGCGGCCAGGCCTGCGCATCGCCGCATTGCCGCGCCACAACCTCAAGCTCGGCGTGGAATGGCAGCACGATGCGCTGACCCTGGGCGCTGGGGTGCGTGCGGTGTCCGGGCGCGTGGCCAGCGGCAACGAGGATGGCCAGGTCGACAATGCCGACGACGACGAGCCCGCACCCGAGCGCATCGACATCGGCACCGCCGGCTACGCGCTGGTGGATCTGCAGGCGCGTTGGCAACTGGGCGCGCGGCTGTCGCTGTTCGCCCGCATCGACAACGTCTTCAACCGCCGCTACGCGACCTACGCGGCCGTGGCCGAAGACGTGTTCCCCGATGGCGAACTCGCGCGTCCGCAGGATGCGCCGGTGGAAACCGGCCCGGCAAGGTTCCTCGCGCCGGGTGTGCCGCGGCAGTATCTGATCGGGTTGCGTTGGGCGTTATGAGGCTGGGGATTCGGGATTGGAGATTAGGGATTCGCAAGGCGCAAGGTGCAATCGCCAGTCGCCCGCAGCGTTATCTGGATGGTGCCGAGCTGCGCTAGTCGAGGGCGCGGTGCCCTCACCGCTCGCGGGACACGCCGTAAACCCATCCCTGGGGGCTCGGTGGCGGCATCCATGCCGCCACACGGTCCCGCAATCGGTGAGGCCACCGCACCAGAGAGTGAATCGGTGGTCGCGTGAAAGCTGCTTGTAGCGCGTTGTGCATCAGGTGTTGAGCCGGCACGTCATGATCGGACAACGCGCATCAATCAGTGCTCCTACCATGCACACCGACCATCTCGACTGGCCCTTGCCCGTCCACCGTCGCGGGACCTTACGCGGCATGGATGCCGCGTAAGAGCCTACAGGGACGTACTTGCGGCGTGTCCTGCGATGGTGGGCGGGCAAGGGCCCTGCAACCAAGCTCCAAATCATCCGCTCCACAATCGCGGCATCGACACGTGGTGCATGCCGCACCAAACAACAGCGGCACCCACCTGATGGTCAAGAAGTGCTCTTGATAAATCGCTCCAAATACCAGCGCCAAGAACCAGCATGGGCTCTAACGAATCCCCAATTCCGAATCCCGAATCCCCGCCCCTCAATTCCCCAATTCCGAATCCCAAATCCCCGCCCCCAATCACCCGGTATCCAGGCCATGCTTGCGCAGCTTGCGATACAGCGTGTTGCGACTGATGCCCAGGGCATCGGCGGTGCGGCTGACATTCCAGCGGTGGCGTTCGAGTTGTTGCTGCAGCACCAGGCGTTCGGCCTGGTCGAGTGCGACGCGGCCGGGCATGTCGTCGGCAGCCACCGCGCCGCCATCGACCAGGCAGGGTGCGCTGCCGGCATCGACGATTTCCTGCGGCAGATTCGGCAGGCGGATCACTCCGTCGCTGCACAATACCGCCGCCGTGCGCAGCACATTGCGCAACTGGCGCAGGTTGCCCGGCCATGCGTAGCTCAGCAGCTTGTGCATCGCTTCTTCGCTGATGCGCACGCTGTGCTCGCTGGTTTCCTCGCGCAGCAGGGTGCGGATCAGTTCGGCCTTGTCGCTGCGCTCGCGCAGCGGTGGCAGGTGCAGCACCACGCCATTGAGCCGGTAATACAGGTCCTCGCGAAACTCGCCGGCCGCCACCCGCTGCGCCAGATCGCGATGGCTGGCGCTGATCACGTGCAGCTCCAGCGGTACCGCGCGTTCGCTGCCCAGCGGGGTGACGCATTGTTCTTCCAGCACGCGTAGCAGGCGGCTCTGCAAGGGCAGCGGCATGTCGCCGATTTCATCCAGAAACAGGGTGCCGCCGCTGGCCTGCAGCAATTTGCCATGGCGGCCTTCGCGCGCGGCATCGGTGAACGCGCCGCGCGCATACCCGAACAATTCGCTCTCGATCAATGCCTCGGGAATTGCCGCGCAGTTGATCGCCACGAACGCGCCGCCAGCCCACGGCGAGCCGCGGTGCACCGCCTTGGCGAATTCTTCCTTGCCGGTGCCGGTGTCGCCGCACAGCAGAATCGACACCCGATGCGCAGCCAGCTTCAAGGCATTGGCCAGGTTGTGGCGCATGCGCGAATCCGAGCCGACATGCTCACCGGGTTGCAGCTCGGTATCCGGTGCCAGCTGCGCCGGCCCACCCACCGCCGGCAGCGCAGCGCGCGCGCGCGGCGGGCGCACCAGTGCGTAGAACCGCCGCCCATGGCAGGCGCAGCGGATCGACCACAAGGTGCCGGCATCGCTGCCGGCGCGATGCTCGAGGGTGTCGAAATCCAGCTGCATCACCTGCGCGATGTTGCGGCCCACCAGCTGGCTGCGATCGATCTTGCCCAGTTGCTCCAGCACCGCCTCGTTGACTGCCAGCACGCGGCCATCGGTATCGATCGCGATCAGTGCCTCGTGCAGCAGGCCGGCGAACTCGGGCCGGCTATGGAAGCGCAGGATGAAGGCATGGCCGAACTGGTTGAGGAAATGCGAGCGCGAGATCTGCGCCGCCGACATGCTCACCAGGGCCACGGTGTGGCGCTGGATCTGCTTGCCGTCCTGCGCGTTGGGGGTGGACGCATCCAGCACCGCCAGCAGCCCGCCATGCGGGTCCAGGATCGGCGCGCCGCTGCACGACAGCGGCAGATGGCGGGTCAGATAATGTTCGCCGCGGTGCACGCTGACTGCGGTGCGTTCGGCGGCGCAGGTGCCCAGGCCGTTGGTGCCCTGGTGACACTCGGCCCAGCTGGCGCCGCAGAACAGACCGGCCTGGCGGAATTCGCGCAGCAGGGTCGGGTCGTGCACGCTGTGCAGCACGGTCGCCTCTGCATCGGCAAAGATCACGGCGTAGCCGCTGCCGGCGATCTGCTCGTAGAGGTTTTCCATCTCCACCTTGGCAATGCGCAGCACATCGCCCAGACGTTGCTGGCGCTCGCGCACGTGCAGCGCATCGTGCACCAGCGGCTCGGGGGCTGCCTCGGGCAACAACGCGTAATCGTCCAGGCAGCGCCGCCACGAGCGCGACAGTGGTGCGGCAAGCGGCGCGATGTCGCGCAGCCGGCGGATCTGCCGGAGCGCATCCGGTTCGATCTCCGGCAGGGCGATGGACGTGGCGGCGACAACGCTTGGCTCGGACATGGGCCAGCGTTCCTCAGTGGGCGCGAAGCGTCAGTAGAGGCACAGATCGGGCCGATGCTCAAACTGCATTGCAGCAATTGCGGTGCCGACGCGCCCCTTTCCTGCGGGAGCAGGGGTGCGGTGAGGGGGCGGTGCGAAGCGTCGTGCTGTTCACACTGCACGGGGCTTCGCCCGTTCCCTCATCCGCCCCTGTGGGGCACCTTCTCCCGAGAGGAGAAGGGCAAGCGCTGATCAGCGGCGGTGCGCGTCAGAGCGCGTAGCCGAACTGCTGCTTGAACTGGTCGTTGAACTCGGCAAAGTCGAACCGCTGGTTCTGCGTGCCCGGGTGCTCCACCTTCAGCGCGCCCATCAGGTTGCCCATCCGCCCGATCGTCAGCCAGTCGTAGCCGCCCTGGATGCCGTAGATCAGGCCGGCGCGGAAGGCGTCACCGCAGCCGGTCGGGTCGACCACGCGGCGCTCGTGCGCCGGCGGGATGTCGTAGGTCTTTTCCGGCGTATGCACCAGTGCGCCCTTGGGGCCCTGCGTGGTGATGTAGGCCTGCACGCGCGAGACGATGTCCTTCTCGTCCCAGCCGGTGCGTTCCTGCAGCAGGTTGGATTCGTAGTCGTTGACCACCACGTACTGGGCCTGCTCGATGAACTGGCGCAGTTCCGGGCCGTTGAACAAGGGCATCGCCTGGCCGGGGTCGAAGATGAAGGGGATGCCGGCGGCAGCGAACTCTTCCGCATTCTGGATCATGCCCTCGCGCCCATCCGGGCCGACCAGGCCCAGGGTCACGCCCGGCACATCCTTCACGTGGTTCTCGTAGCTGCGCATCATCGCGCCCGGATGGAAGGCGGTGATCTGGTTGTTGTCGTGGTCGGTGGTGATGAAGGCCTGCGGGGTGAACAGGTCGTCGATGATCTTCACCCGCGACAGGTCGATCCCCAGCGTTTCGAAGTGTTCGCGGTACGGGCCGAAGTCCTGGCCCACGGTGCCCATCGGGATCGGCGCGCCGCCGAGCAGATGCAGGTTGTAGGCGATATTGCCGGCGCAACCGCCGAACTCGCGGCGCATGCGCGGGACCAGGAACGACACATTCAGGATGTGCACCTTGTCCGGCAGGATGTGGTTCTTGAACTGGTCCGGAAACACCATGATGGTGTCGTAGGCGAGGGAACCACAGATCAGTGCGGACATCGAGTCAGGCCTTTGCGTTGGGAAATACCCGCCAGTTGCCGGGCATGGCAGCGGGACGGCGCGCGCCGCGGCGCAAAGGGTAACGGCTGCGACCGATCAGGGCCACAACCGCATGCCATGCCCGGCGTGACCGGCACATGAAAACGACGCCGCAACGGCCGATTTTTCCTTGCCCGCACCGGGGGGGATTGCTAGGCTAGTGGACTTCGTTTTCTGCCCAAAATTTCGCCAGTCTGGCGGCGGGCACGCGACTTACCCAGGAACAACTCCCTCGATGTTCAAGAAACTCCGCGGCATGTTCTCCAACGACCTGTCCATCGACCTGGGCACGGCCAATACGCTGATCTACGTACGCGGGCAGGGCATCGTACTGAACGAACCTTCGGTGGTGGCGGTGCGTCAGGACCGCGCAATCGGCGGCACGCGCTCGGTGGCCGCCGTCGGCGCCGAGGCCAAGCAGATGCTCGGCCGCACCCCGGGTCACATCACCACGATCCGCCCGATGAAGGACGGCGTCATCGCCGACTTCACCTACACCGAGGCAATGCTGAAGCACTTCATCAAGAAGGTGCACAAGTCGCGCTTCCTGCGCCCGAGCCCGCGCGTGCTGGTGTGCGTGCCGGCCGGTTCCACCCAGGTCGAGCGCCGCGCCATCAAGGAATCGGCGGAAGAAGCCGGTGCGCGCGATGTGTATCTGATCGAGGAACCCATGGCCGCGGCGATCGGTGCCGGCATGCCGGTGACCGAGGCGCGCGGTTCGATGGTCATCGACATCGGCGGCGGCACCACCGAAGTGGCGGTCATCTCGCTCAACGGCATCGTCTACTCGCAGTCGGTGCGCGTGGGCGGCGACCGCTTCGACGAGTCGATCACCAACTACGTGCGCCGCAACCACGGCATGCTGATCGGCGAAGCCACCGCCGAGCGCATCAAGCTGCAGATCGGCTGCGCCTACCCGCAGGACGAGGTGCAGGAGATGGAAATCTCCGGCCGCAATCTTGCCGAAGGCGTGCCGAAGATGATCAAGATCAACTCCAACGAAGTGCTCGAGGCACTGCACGAGCCGCTGTCGGGCATCGTCTCGGCGGTCAAGCTGGCGCTGGAACAGACCCCGCCGGAACTGTGTGCCGACGTGGCCGAGCGCGGCATCGTGCTCACCGGCGGCGGCGCACTGCTGCGCGACCTGGACCGCCTGATCTCCGAAGAAACCGGCCTGCACGTACAGGTCGCCGACGACCCGCTCACCTGCGTGGCCCGCGGCGGCGGTCGCGCGCTGGAGCTGGTGGACATGCACGGCAACGAGTTCTTCGCGCCGGAGTGAAGCGTTCGGGATTGGGGAGTCGGCATTCGGGATTCGCAAAAGCGGTTCCGGCCCACGGCCCGGTAGGACTGCTCCGCAGTTCCGCGAGTTCACGTTTTAGCCGCATCCGTATCGGGGGCAGCCAACCGCTCCCCGAATCCCCAATTCCGAATCTCCAATCCCGGCCCTGACAGTGCCCTCCTACGCCGGTCCTCCCGTCGCCTCCCGTCCGGGCGAAGTCACCTCCACGCTGCGGCTGCTGGTCTATCTGGTGCTGGCGATCGTGCTGATCGCGCTCGATAGCCGGGGGGGCTGGCTGAGCCAGGTGCGTCTGCAGGCCAACCTGCTGATCCAGCCGATCTGGGCGGTGGCCGGGTTGCCGGGGCGGATCGGCTCGCAGGTGCGCGACAACGCCGCCACCCATGCGCAGCTGGTGGAAGAAACCCGCACCCTGCGCAATCAGTTGCTGGTGGCCAATGCGCGGCTGACCCGGCTGCAGACCGCTGCGCTGGACAATGCGCAGCTGCGCGAACTGCTCAACGTCGCCGAGCGCCGCGGGCTGGACGTGCAGCTGGCGCCGATCCTGGATATCGACCTGGACCCGACCCGGCAGCGCCTGTTGTTGGACGCCGGCAGCCGCGATGGCGTGCTGCTGGGCCAGGCGGTGATCGATGCCGGCGGGCTGATGGGCCAGGTGATCGAAGTGACCCCGCTGCATTCGACCGTGCTGCTGCTGACCGACCCCGACCACGCGGTGCCGGTCAGCGTGGCGCGCAACGGCGTGCGCCTGATCGTCTACGGCCGCGGCGACCGGCTGGAACTGCGCGACATCCCGCTCAGTGCCGGCGTGCAGGTGGGCGACGAAATCGTTACCTCCGGCCTCGGTGGCCGCTTCCCGGCCGGCTTCCCGGTCGGCAAGGTCTCCGAACTGCACCCGGACGACACCCACGCCTTCCTGGTCGGCGAACTGACCCCGGCCGCCAAGCTTGATCGCGGCCGCGATGTGCTGCTGCTGCGCGCCGGCAAGCCGTTGCGGGTGGTGCCTGGGGCCGGGATTGGGGATTCGGGAGTTGGGATTGGTAACAGCAACAGCAACAGCAACGGCAACGGCAACGGCAACGGCGTCGCGGCGGCGGCCGGCGCGCCGGTGACTGCGACACCGCGCACGCCTGCGGGCGGTGTTTCCAACGCAGCGACTGATACCGCGCGCCCGACGGCCGCCGCGGCATCGGGCACCGGTACCTCGGCGCCTGCACGGTCCGCAGCGACACCTGCCGCGCCCGGCGCGCAGCCGTCCAGTGCGCCAGCGTCCGGCCGCCCGGCCAGCACGTCCGCCCGGCGTCCCGCATCGACCGCATCCAACGGCCCGAATCCCGATTCCCGTTCGTCCCCGCCACAGGGCGCTGCTTCCAGCCAATCCCCAATCCCCACTCCCCAATCCCGTCCGGCTCCGCAGGAGACGGACCAATGACCCGCATGCGCAACACCTGGATCCTGCCGGCGAGCATCGTCATCGCGCTGGTGCTGGGCCTGCTGCCGCTGCCGGTGGTGGTGCAGCCGCTGCGTCCGTACTGGCTGGCGCTGGTGCTGGCGTACTGGGTGATCGAGGAGCCGGACCGGGTCGGGCTGGGCATCGCCTTCGTGGCCGGCGTGCTGGCCGACCTGCTGTATGGCGGGCTGCTCGGCGAGCAAGCGCTGCGGCTGGTGATCATGACCTTCATCCTGCAGCGCTTCCGCGCGCGGATGCGCTTCTTCCCGGTCTCGCAGCAGGCGCTGGCGATCGGCGGGCTGCTGCTCAACGACCGCATCGTCTCCTCGGCCGTGCATCTGGCGGTGGGCGAGCCGACCCTGCCGTGGAGCTACTGGTGGGCGCCGCTGCTGGGCATGGCGCTATGGCCGCCGCTGTTCGTGTTGCTGGATGCGGTGCGGCTGGGCAAGCGGAGCAAGAAGTAAGCCATGCACGGGCGTCGTCATCCCAAGAACCCGCATGCGGAGGCCGAGCAGTTCCGCCGGCGTGCGGTGCTGGGCTTTGTGATGGTGGTGATCTGCCTGGTCGGGCTGGGCGGCTGGTATTTCAAGCTGCAGGTGCTCGACCACGAGGTCTATGCCACGCGCTCGGAAGCCAACCGCATCAAGCCCAAGCCGGTGGTGCCCGGGCGCGGCATGATCTACGACCGCACCGGCCGGCTGCTGGCCGAGAACGTGCCGGCCTTCCGCCTTGACGTGACCCCGGACAAGGTCACCGACATGGACGCCATGCTGGCCGCGCTGGGCAAGGTGATCCCGATCGCGCCGGAGGATCTGGAGCGCTTCAACCGCGAGCGGCGCGCACGCCGCAGCTTCCTGCCGGTCACCCTCAAGCTGCGCATGAGCGATGAGGAAATGGCGCGCTTTGCGGTGGAGCGCTGGCGCTTCCCCGGCGTGGAGCTGGAGCCCTACCTGACCCGGCGCTACCCGTACGGGCCGCTGTTCGCGCACATCATCGGCTACGTCGGCCGCATCGACGAGAAGGACCTGGCGGTGCTGGGCGAGGGCAATGCCGCGCTCACCCACATGGGCAAGTCCGGGCTGGAGCGCTATTACGAGCAGGACCTGCGCGGCCAGGTCGGTTACGAGCAGGTCGAAACCAACGTGCAGGGGCGGGCGATCCGCACCGTCGGCCGGGTCGCGCCGCAGTCGGGCGCGGACCTGCGGCTGTCGGTGGATGCCGACCTGCAGCGCGCGATGGTGGCCGCGTTCGGCGAGCACGAAGGCGCGGCGATCGCGATGGACCCGCGCACCGGCGAGATCCTGGGCATGGTCAGCCTGCCCAGCTACGACCCCAACCTGTTCGTCAACGGCATCTCGCATACCGATTTCCGCATGCTCAACGACAACCCGTCGCGGCCGCAGTTCAACCGGCTGGTGCTGGGTGGCGTGGCGCCGGGCTCCACGCTCAAGCCGCTGATCGCGCTGGCCGGCCTGGACAGCGGCCTGCGCCGGCCGGAAGACCGGGTGCTGTCCACCGGCATGTTCTACCTGCCAGGGGTCAGCCGTGGCTGGGGCGACTCGCACCGCGGCGGCCATGGCTGGACCGATCTGCGCAAGTCCATCGCCCAGTCGGTCAATACCTATTACTACCGGCTGGCGGTGGACATGGGCATCGAGCGCTTCGACCACTACCTGGGCGAGTACGGCTTCGGCCAGCCGACCGGGGTGGACCTGCTCGGCGAGATCGGCGGCATCCTGCCGTCGCCGGCCTACAAGTACAAGACCCGCAAGGAGCGCTGGTATCCCGGCGACACCGTCAACATCGCCATCGGCCAGGGCGACTGGAAGGTGACCCCGCTGCAACTGGTGCGCGGGGTGTCGGCGATCGCCAGCGGGCTGCTGCTGCGCCCGCACCTGGTGCTGGAGCAGCGCACCGGCTTCGATCACCCCTGGCAGCCGATGATCCAGCCGCCGGGCAAGCCGATCAGCCCGAGCGCGGCGCACCTGCAGGTGGTGCGCGAGGGCATGATGGACACCATGCGCCCGGGCGGCACCGGCTATGCGATCACGCCGGGCGCGCCGTATCAGATGGCCGGCAAGACCGGCACCGCGCAGGTGGTCAGCCGCAAGGGCGTGGCCGCGGTGGACCCGCGCAGCCTGCCGCTGCATCTGCGCCACCGTGGCCTGTTCGTCGGCTTCGCGCCGGCCGACAACCCGGTCATCGCAGTGGCGGTGGCGGTGGAGGGCGGTGGTTTCGGTACCAGCTCGGCAGCGCCGATCGCACGCAAGATCTTCGACGCCTGGCTGCTCGGCAAGCTGCCCGCCGGCCTGGAGCCGCTGGACAGCGAGCTCGGCATGACCGCGGTGGGCGTCAACCAGTTCGAAGCCGGCGCCACCGATGCGCGCCAGGCCGGCGATGCGGCCGCGGCCACGCTGGACGAGCTGCCGGTGGTGATCGGCCAGACTGCGGTGGCGTTGGACCCCAACACGCCGGCGCAGCCGGTGGTGCCGGATGTGCCCGATGCGGTCCAGGAGACCGACCATTGAGTGACATCCTGCGCTGGCTGGTGGACATGGTTGCGCGTTTCACGCGCAGCCTGGACTGGGTGCTGTGCCTGGCGCTGGGTGCGCTGATGGTGATCGGCCTGTCGGTGCTCAAGAGCGCGGGCGGCGCCGCCAACGGCGATCATCTGGTGATGGCGCAAGCCGTGCGCTTCGTCATCGGCCTGGCTGCGATGTGGGGCATTTCGCGCATGTCGGTGCTACGCCTGCGCGCCTGGACGCCGTGGGTGTACGGCCTGTCGATGCTGCCGCTGCTGGCGGTGTTCGCGCTGGGCACCGGCAAGTACGGTCGCCAGTGGCTGGACCTGAAACTGTTCTACCTGCAGCCGGCCGAACTGCTCAAGATCAGCCTGCCGATGATGGCCGCCTGGTATCTGCACCGCATGCCGTTGCCGCCGCGCATCTCCACCGTGCTGGTGACCGGCGTGATCATCGGCGTGCCGACCGCACTGATCATGCTGCAGCCGGACTTCGGCACCGGCGTGCTGATCGCCGCCAGTGGCGTGTTCGTGCTGCTGCTGGCCGGCCTGCCGTGGTGGTGGGTGGCGGTGGGCGTGGGCGGCGTCTCGGCGGCCGCGCCGGTGGCCTGGTTCTGGCTGCTGCGGCCGTATCAGAAGGACCGCATCATGATGTTCCTCAACCCGGAAAACGATGCGCTGGGCGCCGGCTGGAACATCATCCAGTCCAAGATCGCGATCGGCTCGGGCGGTTTCGACGGCAAGGGGTGGGGGCTGGGCTCGCAGTCGCATCTGAACTTCATTCCCGAACAGACCACCGACTTTGCATTCTCGGTGCTCAGCGAGGAGTTCGGCTGGATCGGCGTGGCGACCGTGCTCAGCCTGTACCTGATCGTGATCGCGCGCTGCCTGTGGATCGCCGCGCAGGCGCGCGACACCTATTCGCGCCTGGTCGCCGGTGCCACCGGCCTGGCCTTCTTCGTCTACGTGCTGGTCAATGGCGGCATGATTTCCGGGCTGCTGCCGGTGGTGGGCGTGCCGATGCCGCTGATGAGTTACGGCGGTACCTCGGCGGTGTCGCTGCTGGCCGGGCTGGGCCTGGTGATGGCGGTCAAGGCGCACCGCCCGGTGCACGGCTACTGAGCCGGCGCGTTCTGCAGCCGACGCTGACAGGCACTCACCTATGTCGAAAGAGCCAATCAAACCCGGCCAGGCGCACTACGCCGCTGGCGACAGGGGCATGGCACGCAGCTGACGCTGCGCAAGGCGCGCGGTTCTGCGCGCTGCGTTGCAATGACGACCTCCCGGCACGGGGCCGCTTCGCGCATGCGGTATCGGGTTCGCGCGGCGTCTGTGAATGGGCACGTCGCTCCGTAGAGTCCGATGCGCCGCCGTCCTGCGCGCGGCCGGGTCGCGTTGCAGCTGCAGGCGCGCGCCATTCCTCTTCCAGGTGACCTCTTCCATGAAACTGCCAACCGCCGCGATCGGCGGTGTCTGTCTTACGTTCGCCGCTCACGCCGGCGCCATCAACCTTGCCACCGGCGATACGCGCGCGGTCTCCGAGCCGGCGATTCCCGCCACCTGCCAGCCGGTGAGCGCCAGCCATACGCCAAGCGGGCGGCTGTTCGACGCCGCGCTGGAAAGCGCACCGCCCGACACCAAAGCCATCCAGGCCGCGCTGACTGCCTGCACCGGCAAGAACGGCAGCGTGCTGCTCAAGGCCGGCACCGGCAACGCGTTTCTCAGCGGCCCGCTGACCATTCCCACCGGCGTCACCCTGGTCGTCGATCAGGGCGTGACCCTGTACGGCTCGCGCAATCCGGCCGACTACGGCAGCGGTTGCGGTGTCGCAGGCGCCAAGAGCGGCGGCTGCCTGCCGCTGATCAGCGTCAAGGGCACCAGGTCGGGCGTGATGGGCGTACGCACCGGCGGGCGTCAGGGCACGATCGACGGGCGCGGCGATCTGCCCATGCTCGGCAAGAGCACCACCTGGTGGGAGTTCGGCGAAAACGCCAAGGCTGCCGGCCAGGTGCAGAACAGCCCGGACCTGATCAAGGTGCAGAACTCCAACACGTTCACCCTCTACAACATCAATCTGATCAATGCGGCGTACTTCCATTTCTTCGCGCATATCGTCGATGGCCTGACCATCTGGGGCGTGCGGGTGAAGTCGCCGGCGACCAGCCCCAATACCGATGGCCTGGACCTGGACAGCGTGGTCAACGCCAGCCTGGTCGACAACGATGTAATGGGCGGCGACGACTGCGTGGCGATCAAGACCATTGCGTCCAGGTCCGGCAACATCAGCGTGCGCGACAACCGCTGCTACGGCACCCACGGCATCTCGATCGGCAGCGAGGTGATGTCCGGGGTCAACAACGTGCTGGTCGACAACAACGCCATCACCGCCACCGACGATGCCGGCAACCGCAGTACCGACAACGCCGGGCTGCGCATCAAGACCAGCCTCGCCAAGGGCGGCCCGGTCAGCCTGGTCACCTATCGCAATACCTGCCTGTACGGGGTGACCAGCCCGCTGGTGATCAACCCGTTCTATTCGGTGGGCGGGAGCGGCACCAAACCCAGTTTCGCCGGGGTCGTCGTCAACGGCCTGCGTACCACCGGCGATGTCGGCCTCAAGGGCAAGGGCTGGATCCTGAAAGGCTTCGATGCGCAGACGCCGCTGGACCTGACGCTGGCCAATGTAGCCACCGGCAATACCGCGGTCTCCGCCAGCGATGCGCAGATCGGGCTGAGCAACAGCGCGCTCACCCCGACCGGCAGCAACGTCACCACCTCCAGCGTGCAACTCAGTGGCAGCGTGCCCACCTGCTCCACTGCGCCACGCTTCCCGGCCCTGTGATCGACCAGGCGCGGCCACCCGGCCGCGCCTGACGGCCGGAGTGACATCAAAGGAAGCAAAACCTGCCACTCATGCGGTCAGATGAAGAGGCCAGAAGCCGGCCCACGGCATGCCGCAAAAACGCAAAGCCTCGCCAGCGCCTGGCCCGGTCCACCAGACAACCCCAGTCGGCACACGAGCACCCCCGCACCCCACAATTCCCGAATCCCGAATCCCGAATCCCCATTCCCCATTCCCCATTCCCGCGCAGCGCCCAAACCAATCCCCAATCCCCCCTCCCAAATCCCCGCCGCCCAGAGCGGCAAGCTAAAGCTCTTTCCTTTCATGGTCTTATTGCCAGAAGTTCATCTGTTCTCTGTTACCCTCGGCCGATGATTCGATGCACTCTGACCTGCCTGCTCACCCTCGGCCTTGTCGCCTGCGCGACTCAGCCCAGCCCTCCGACCCCGCCGCCGGCCGCCAGCGCGCCCCCGGCCAAGCCGCCGAGCGCCCCGGTCGCGCCCGTCAGTGCCGCTGCCGAAGCGCCCGCGCTGCCGCCGGTGGACCTGACCCCGGTGCCGTTCGAGATCGCCCGCGCCAACTTCGTGCGCGACACCGCCGCCAAGTACGGCATCGACGCCGCACAGATCGAAGCAGTGCTGGCGCAGGCGCAATTCAAGGACGGCATCGTCACCGCGATGTCGCGCCCGGCCGAGCGGGTCAAACCGTGGAACGAATACCGCCCGATGTTCATCACCCAGGCGCGAATCGATGGCGGCCGCAAGTTCCTGGCCGAGCATCGTGCCGAGCTGAGCAAGGTCGAAGCGGCCACCGGCGTGCCGGCGCAGGTGATCGTGGCCATCATTGGGGTGGAGACCAGTTACGGCAGCAATGCCGGCAAGTACCGCGTGCTGGACGCGCTGTACACGCTGGCGTTCCGCTACCCGCGCAGCGGCGACCCGGCCAAGCTCGAACGCGAAGTGCGTCGCGAGCTGTTCTTCCGCGATGAACTCGGCCAGCTGTTCGCACTCGGCAAGGAAGAGCAGCTCGATGTCACCACGCTGATCGGCAGCTATGCCGGCGCGATGGGCATGGGCCAGTTCATGCCGTCCAGCTACCGCCAGTTCGCCGTCGACGGCGATGCCGACGGCAAGCGCAACCTGTTCACCGACCACAACGACGTGTTCGCCTCGGTCGCCAACTACTTCGTCAAGAAGGGCGGTTGGGTGCGCGGTGGCCAGGTCGCGGTGCCGGCCACGCTGGCCGCCGGCCACGAGGAATTCAATCCCACCGACTGGTCGCCGGTGTACACGCTGGCCGACCTGTCTGCGCGCGGCTATCACCCGAATACGCCGGTGGTGGCCGGCAGCACCGCCACCCCGATCACCCTGGACGATGCCAACGGCAAGCAGTACTGGTTGGGCTTCCAGAATTTCTACGCGATCACCCGTTACAACATTTCCAAGATGTACGCGATGGCCGTGTTCCAGCTGTCCGAGGCCATCGCCGGCAAGGAGTTACCCCCGGCATGAACAGCACGACAGGCCCCAAGTGGCTGATCCCGATGGCGCTGATGCTCGGCCTGGCGGCCTGTAGCAGTGCACCGAAGAAAAGCGCCGGCACCGGCGGTAGCGGCGCGATCAAGGGCGTCAAGGTCGACGGCAAGGGGCCGGCGTATGTGGCCACCGATTGCCCCTCGACCTCGCCCTACGCACCCGCCAAGGAAGACCCGTCCACGCGCGGCGACTACACCGCCGGCGGCCTGTACAAGCCCGGCGTCAAGGACACCACGCCGGACCACGTGCCCAACGTGGCCTGCATCCCCGAACCGCTGGTCACCAACGAGCCGCGCTCGGCGGTGGGCAACCGCTCGCCGTATGAGGTGCTGGGCAAACGCTACGTGGTGATGGACAACCCCGGCGACTATGTCGAACGCGGGACCGCCTCGTACTACGGCAGCAAATTCCACGGCCGGCTGACCTCCAACAAGGAGGTCTACGACATGTACGCCTTCACTGCCGCCCACAAGACCTTGCCGTTGCCCAGTTTCGCCCTGGTGACCAACACCGACACCGGCGACTCGGTGGTGGTGCGCGTCAACGACCGCGGCCCGTTCCACGATGGCCGCGTGATCGATCTGAGCTACGCCGCTGCGGTCAAGCTGGGCATCACCGGCAAGGGCACCGGCAACGTCGAGGTACGCGGTCTGACCGAAGCCGACAACGGCAATCTGCTGGCCAAGCGCCGCAGCGGCCGCGCGCCGGTCAGCACTGCGGTGGCCGCCGCACGGCCGGCCGCCAGTGCCAGCCAAATCGATGGGTTGGTGCAGCGCCTGCCCACCCGCACCGTGCCGGCCGCCGCCCCGCGCGCAGTGGCCGCCAGTGCCGCCGCTCCGGTGGCCGCCGCAGTGGCAGGCAGTGCAGGGGCCGCTGCGATTCCCGCGGGCGAGCGGTGGCGCTACCGCGTGGCCGATTCGCGCCAGCCCGGCAACGCCGACAACTTCGATGCCTGGATGAAGTCGCAAGGCGTGCGCGTGGCCACCGGCAAGCCGGCTGCCGCCGCGCCGCGGCCTGCCTCGGCTGTCCCGGTTGCGGTCGCGCCGGCCGCCCCGGTCGCGGTGGCGGCGATCAAGCCCGCCGACAGCGCGCCGGCACGTCCGCTCAGGAGCGAACCGGTACCGGTCAAGGCGCCGAGCGTGGCCGAGGCGGCATTGGGCGACATCCTGTTGCAGGTGGCCAGTTTCGCCAGCCGCGAGAACGCCAACCGCGCGCTGTCGCAGCTTGCCTCGGCCGGGATTGCCGGTGCCAGCGTCAGCGACATCGTCAGCGGCGGTCGCACCTTGTGGCGGCTGCGCGTCAATGCGCGCGATCACGCCAATGCCTCGGAAATCGCGCAGCGCATCGCCGGCCTGGGCTTCGGGCGCCCGCAGATCGTCGCCAACTAGCCACGATCGATCCGGCAGCCAAGGCGTCGGTGGGTAGGCCGGCGCCCGCTATCGACAGCTAGCGTCGGGCAGCCGAAATCACCACGCGCCCCATGCAGCTTGCTCGATCGCCCAGTGCGTCAGCCACGTTCGGCGCGTCGTCTGCCCCCATCGCTGAACTGCGCAGGCGCGCGCAGCATCGCGTGCGTCGCCCTGATCGCCGTGGCGCCTTACAATTTCGCATTACCTAGCCTTCGGGCCCGTCAGGAGTCGTTCTTCAATGAAATTCCGCTTCGCCGCCGCTGCGGTGGCCACGTTCGCCTTTGGCCTGGTCTGCGCGCAGACCCCTGCGCCGCAGCCGACGCCTGCCGTTGCCGCTGCGCCGGCCGCCGTCCCGGTTCCGCCCGCACCCGCGCCGGCGGTGTCCAAGTCCTGGATCCTGATGGATTACGCCACCGGGCAGGTGCTGGCTGGTGAAAACATCCACCAGCAGCTGGCCCCGGCCAGCATCACCAAGGTGATGACGTCCTACGTGGTCGCTGCCGAAATCAAGAATGGCAAGGTCAAGCGCGACGACCAGGTCATGATGAGCGAGCGCGCCTGGCGCGAGGGCGGTGCCGGCACCGACGGCAGCTACAGCGGCTTCCCGGTCAACCAGACCGCGCGTCTGGAAGACATGGAAAAGGGCATGGCGATCCAGTCCGGCAACGATGCCGCGATCGCACTGGCCGAGCATGTGGCCGGCAGCGAAGAAGCCTTCGCCTCGCTGATGAACAGCTACGCTGCCAAGATCGGCATGAAGGACTCCTACTTCGTCAACGCGCACGGCCTCAGCGCCGAAGGTCACCATTCCACCGCCTACGACCTGGCGATGCTGGGCCGCGCGATGGTGCGCGATTACCCGGAGACCTATGCCTACAACAAGATCAAGGAATTCCAGGTCGGCAGCATCAAGCAGAACAACCGCAACCTGCTGTTGTGGCGCGACCCGGCGGTGGACGGCATCAAGACCGGCCACACCTCCGAGGCCGGCTACTGCCTGCTGAGCTCGGCCAAGCGCGGCGACCAGCGCCTGGTGGCGGTGGTGATGGGCGATTCGTCCGAGCGCCAGCGCGCCGACGACAGCCTGGCCCTGCTCAACTGGGGCTTCCGCTTCTTCGAAACCCACAGCCTGTACGCGCCCGGCAAGGTCGTGACCAAGCAGAAGGTCTGGAAGGGCCAGCAGGACGAAGTGCAGCTCGGCGTGGCCCAGCCATTGCTGGTCAGCCTGCAGCGCGGCCGCTACAACGACCTCAAGCCCAGCATGGAAGTGGCCAAGAATCTGCAGGCCCCGATCAAGCAGGGCCAGCAGATCGGCACCGTCAAGGTCAGCCTGGACGGCAAGATCATCGCCCAGGCCCCGCTGGTCGCCATCAACGCAGTCGAGGAGGGCGGCTTCTTCAAGCGCCTCTGGGATGCGTTCTGGATGTGGTGGGAATCAGAGTGATCCAAAGAAAAAGCCGGCTTTCGCCGGCTTTTTCTTTGCGGGGATTGGAGATTCGGGATTGGCAAAGGCGAGAGCAGCAGCGAAGCACCAGCAGCCCGCTCTTGCGAATCCCCAATCCCGACTCCCCAATCCCAGCCCTCAAAGCATCCGGCTGATCGTGAAACTGCCATACACCGGCGTTTCGCGCTGGGTGTCGAATTCGCGGGTGCGGTGGTAGCGGGCGATGGCGAACTTCCAGCGGCCGTACATCACCGCCAGGCCGTAGCCGACGTCGCCCACGAACGGGCGCTTGTCCACGCTGTGGCTGTTGCGGAAGGTGTTGCCGTCCAGGGTGATGTCGCGCAGCACCCAGCGCGCATCGGTGGTCAGGAACAGATGGCCCGACCAGCCGCTGGCGCGTCCGAGCCGGCTGGGGGCGGTGTTCTCGCCGGCCGGGCGGGTCGGGGTGCTGCCGAAGTCGTCCGGCAGCTTCCAGCCGAAGCGCACCTCGCCACCGGCATTCAGATGCGTGGCCATGTTGCCGACCGCGCCACCCCAATGCGAGATGAAATCCCAGCCGAAGCCGTCCGCATTGACTGCCGCATCGCCCGGCCAGCGGCGCATGCGCTCGTGCACCAGGTTGATCAGCGGCTCGTTGTGCAGCTGGTTGTCCCAGCCCTGGAATTTTTCGTCGCCCAGCACATCGTGGATCGCATCCTGCGCTTCCTGCGCAAATGCCCACGGGCCGACTACGCCGACCTGCAGCTGGGTGGTGCGCAGATGCGCATCGTTGCGCGCGTTGTAGCCGAAGCTCGCCAGCAGGATGCCCGCATACGGGCGATCGTCCGGGATCACATCGCGGCGGGTGGGATCGGTGGGAGTGAAAATCGCCTGGCCGATCGAGAACACCATGTTCTGCTGGTCGAACTCGCCCGGATGCAGACGCTCCAGATAGCCGTTGACCCAGCGCGCGGTGCGCGGCAGGCAGGGGTCGTCGGTGTAGTCGACCAGGTTGGGCGACACCAGCGTCAGCACCGCGCCGTTGGAATAGCCCTGGTCCTGATCCTCTCCGCCGAACAGGTCGTTGTCGACCCGGAAGTTCACCGCCGGCGGCGTCCGGCTCATTCTGCTGGAATCGCACTGGTCGGCAGCCACGGCCGGCATCGACAGTGCGGAAAGAGAGAGCAGCAGGGCAGCGGACAAGGCGCGCGGTCGAAGCATGGAGGGCCTGGAAAGGTAAGGAGGGGCGATGTTCAGCAAAGGTGCCTGCGGCCGCTGCTGCGCCGCGTGAATGTGTCCAAGAGCAAGAACATTTTCTGCCGGCGCCCCACCGTGTAGAACCATCACCGGCACATATCTGTGTTTGGTCCGGGACTGTAATGGCAGATTCTTGCTGAAAGTTGGGGGCGGCCCGCCCGGCTCCCCGGCCGTGACGCGCTCATCCGTTCGACCAGTGCGGGCTTGGGTTTGTCTGGCATCGTCCCGATAATGGGCGGATGGAAATCAGCACCGACAACCCCGATCACGGCTTCCAGTTTCCCGGTACCTTCGAGCTCAGCGCCATGGGCGCGGCCGAACGCGGGCTGGAAAGCGAACTTCCGCGCCTGCTCGCCGCCACCGGTGTGGAGCTGCTGGAGGAAAGCATCAGTTGGAAGCATTCGTCCAGCGGCAAATATGTCTCGGTCAAGATCGGCTTCCGCGCCGAGAGCCGCGAGCAGTTCGACGCTGCGCACCAGGCGCTGCGCGACCACCCGGAAGTGAAGTGGACGCTGTAGCGGTCCAGGCTGCGGAAAGCGCTGTTCCCGTCCTGCCGGCGCAGTTGCGCGATCTCGGCCGACAGGCCTACGCGCCAGTGTGGCGTGCGATGCAGCGTTTCACCGATGCGCGTGATGAGGCCACCGCAGACGAAGTGTGGGTGGTCGAGCATGCGCCGGTGTTTACGCTGGGCCAGGCTGGCAAGCCCGAGCATGTGCTGGCGCCGGGCGAGATTCCGGTGCTGCAGGTCGATCGCGGTGGCCAGGTGACCTATCACGGCCCCGGCCAGCTGGTGGTCTATCCGCTGCTGGACCTGCGCCGGCTCAAGATCGGCGTGCGCGATTACGTGTGCAAGATCGAGCAGGCGCTGATCGACACGCTGGACGAATGGAATATCGTCGCCGAGCGCCGCGAGGGCGCGCCGGGCGTGTACGTGGGCGGGGCCAAGATCGCCGCGCTCGGGATCCGGGTGCGGCGCGGCTGCACCTTCCACGGCCTGTCGTTCAATGTGGCGATGGACCTGGAGCCGTTCCACCGCATCAACCCCTGTGGCTATCAGGGCCTGCAGGTGACCTCGGTGCTAGACTTGGGCGGCCCCTCCGGGATGGACGCCGTCAAGGCGGTGCTGCTCGATCAGCTGGCGCGCCAGTTCGGTCTCGTCCTGCAGCCTGTCTCCGCGTTGCCCGACCTTTCGCTTCCGGCCTGAGCGCCCGTTACTGCCATGACCCAGCCTATCGCCCGTTCCATCCCCTTGCAGGTCGTCTCCGGCGACACCGCCGCACCTGCGCCGCTGCAGACCGGCGTCAAGCAGATCGGTGGCGACAAGATCAACCGCTCGCCGGTGCAGTTCGTCGATGCGCCGGTGTTGCGCAAGCCGTCGTGGATCCGGGTGCGGATTCCGTCCGGCAATGCAGTGCAGAACCTCAAGGCCAAGCTGCGCGAAAACCGCCTGGTCACGGTCTGCGAGGAAGCCAGCTGCCCGAACATCCACGAGTGCTTCAGCCACGGCACCGCCACCTTCATGATCCTGGGCGAGGTCTGCACGCGGCGCTGCTCGTTCTGCGATGTGGCGCATGGCCGGCCCAAGCCGCCGGATGCAAACGAGCCGGCCAGCCTGGCCACTACCGTGGCCGACATGGGCCTGAAGTATGTGGTGGTGACCAGCGTGGACCGCGACGACCTGCGCGACGGCGGTGCCCAGCATTTCGTCGACTGCATTTCGGCCATCCGGGTCAGCTCACCCAAGACCCGTATCGAGATCTTGACCCCGGACTTCCGCGGCAAGGGCCGCATGGACCGCGCGCTGGAGATCCTGGCGCTCAGCCCGCCGGACGTGTTCAACCACAACATCGAAACCGTGCCGGATCTGTACCCGAACGTGCGTCCGGGTGCCGACTACCAGTGGTCGCTGACCCTGCTGCAGCGCTTCAAGGCGCAGCATCCGTCCATCGCCACCAAGTCCGGCATCATGCTCGGCCTGGGCGAGACGATGGAGCAGGTGCAGGCCACCTTGCGCGACCTGCGCGCGCACGATGTGGACATGATCACCATCGGCCAGTACCTGCAGCCGACGCCGCATCACCATCCGGTGATGCGCTACTGGACGCCGGAGGAATACAATGCGCTGGAGGACTACGGCAATGCGCTGGGCTTCAGCCACGTCGCTTCAGGGCCGATGGTGCGCTCCTCGTATCACGCCGATCGTCAGGCCGCCGGCGCGGGCGTCGCTGCTTAAGCCAGCCGATCACGCCTGCGCCCACGCTCAGGCGGGCGCGGCCGCCAGTGCCGGCGTCAGCTGATGCCGCATCCGGCCGCATGCCGAGTGCATGTCGTCGCGAACTGCCCGCGACCGCCCGCGAGTAGCTCCGATGATTTCGAGCTAGAACGACCCACACGACCCCGCACACCGCGGGGTCGTGTCGTCTCCGGCCGCTGCTCTCGGCTTGCAGGGTACGGTCGCGTTCACAATCCGCTACAGGCCCGGCGCTAGGCTGATTCAGCCAGCGGATGACAACGCCAGCAACTTTCGGCACTGTCATGCTGTCTGATCCGTTCACCGCCTTTCTTTCGTCGGCCCTGTGCCGAGAGCCATTCGATGACCTACAACGTTTCTGCGTCCATGAAGGCCGGCCTGCTGGCGCTGGTGTTGACCACTCCGATGGCCTTGCTCGCACGCGCCGACACGGCGTTGCCGGCGGCAGCCACGCCCGACCAGGCCACAGCGACCAAGCTGGTCTATGGCCTGCTCTCCGACAGCCGCTACGCCTACCGTCCGCGCACGCTGGACGAGGCCATGACCAAGGACGTGTTCAAGCGCTATCTGGAAACCCTGGACGGCAGCAAACAGTTCTTTACCCAGACCGACATCACCGGCTTCGCACCGTTGGAAGCAGGCGTGGGCGACGCGCTGCGCGGCGGCAAGCTGGATCCGGCGTTCCAGGTGTTCTCGGTCTACAAGAAGCGCGTCGACCAGCGCGTCAAGTACGCGCGCGACCTGCTCAAGCAGGACTTCGATTTCACCGGCAGCGACAAGTTCGAGTACGACCGCAAGGACGTGCCTTGGGCTGCCGACGACAAGCAGCTGGACGTGCTGTGGCGCCAGTCGGTGATGAACGACTGGCTGCGCCTGAAGCTGGCCGGCAAGAAGCCCGAAGACATCCGCAAGACGTTGGACAAGCGCTATGCGGCGCTGGCTGATTCGGTCAACGAGTTGAAGGCCGAGGACGTGTTCCAGTTCTTCGTCAACGCCTACACCAACGCAGTCGATCCGCATACCGACTACTTCACGCCGCGCACGGCCGAAAACTTCAATCAGCAGATGTCGCTGTCGTTGGAAGGTATCGGTGCGCAGCTGCAGAAGCAGGACGACATGGTGGTGATCCGCGAGGTCATCCCGGGCGGTCCGGCAGCGGTGGATGGCACGCTCAAGCCGGGCGATCGCATCGTCGGCGTGGGCCAGGCCAAGAACGGCGCGATCGAGGATGTGATCGGCTGGCGCATCGACGACGTGGTCGCCAAGATCCGCGGCAGCAAGGACACCCAGGTGCGCCTGGAATACATCCCGGCCGAATCGGGCATCGACGGCAAGCACCGCACCGTGACGCTGACCCGGCAGAAGGTGCGCCTGGCCGAGCAGGCCGCCAAAGGCGAGACCATCACCCTGCCGGCCAAGGGCAACGAGCCGGAGCGCCGCATCGGCATCATCAAGCTGCCGGGCTTCTATCAGGATTTCGAAGGCCGTCGCCGCAACGCGACCGACTATGCCTCGGCAACGCGCGACGTCGCCAAGCTGCTGGCCGGCTTCAAGACCGACAAGGTCGACGGCGTGGTGTTGGACCTGCGCAACAACGGCGGCGGTTCGCTGGACGAGGCGATCGAGCTCACCGGCCTGTTCATCGAGCAGGGCCCGGTGGTGCAGGTGCGCGAATCCGGCGGCCGGGTCACCGTCAATGGCGACAGCAATCCAAAGGTGGCCTGGGACGGTCCGCTGGGCGTGCTGATCAACCGCGGCTCGGCATCCGCATCGGAGATCTTTGCCGGTGCCATCCAGGACTATGGCCGCGGCCTGGTGATCGGTGAAACCAGCTTCGGCAAGGGCACGGTGCAGAACATCGTCGACCTGGACCGCTGGCCGGCGGCGGAAGGCCAGCGCTACGGGCAGGTCAAGCTGACCATCGCGCAGTTCTTCCGCGTCAGCGGCTCCAGCACCCAGCACAAGGGCGTGGTGCCGGATATCGCATTCCCGGCCAGCGTGGATGCCACCGAGTTCGGCGAGAGCACCTACGACAACGCGCTGCCGTGGACGCGCATCGCCGCCGCACCGCACACCCAGTACGGCAACTTCGCGCCACTGCTGCCCAAATTGCAGGGCCTGCACACCGCGCGTATCGCCACCGACAAGGAATTCCAGTGGTGGGAAGAGGACGTCAAGCAGTTCCGCGATGAGAAGGCCAAGAAGTACATCTCGTTGAACGAAGCCGAGCGCGTTGCCGAGCGTCAGAAGCAGGATCAGCAGCGCAAGGATCGCCAGCAGGTGCGCAAGCAGCTGGGCCTGCCGCTGGACCCGCTTGCCGAAGACAGCGACGACGGCCTGACCGGCAACGAGCGCGATATCGTCAAGGACACCGCGCGTGAGAAGGCCGCAGAAAAGCGCCCGGATCCACTGCTGCACGAATCGGCCGCCATCCTCGCCGATGCGCTGGGCCTGCTGTCGCAGGACCAGCCGCTGTCGGCGCAGGTGCTGCCGCAGTCGACCGCGCCGGGACGTTGGGCCGACTGATCGTTCGTCGAACAGCTGGCGACGACATCAGCGTTAAATACAAGAAACGCCACCGCATCGCGGTGGCGTTCTTATTGGCCGCCCCTTTCATGTCTGGCACGACGTCGCGAGCGGATTTGACTGACGATCGATTGCCGGCTGCCGTGCCTGCGTGTCGTGCGACGCCCGTTGTGCTTATGCCAGTGCCTGCCAGACACCTTGCAGACCGAGCACCAGCAAGGTGGTGAAAAAGAAACGTCGAAACGTCTCGGCAGAAATGCGGTTGCGCACCCAGGCGCCCAGCCACATGCCGATGGCGGTAGGTAGCAGTGCCCACAACGACGGAGCGATCGCCGCGCGGGGTAGCGCGCCGTGCCAGGCCAGGGCACTGGCCAGCGCCAGCGTCGCCACGCCGAAACACCAGCCCAGGGAGCGGATCAACAGCTCGCGTGGTAGTTGCAGGGCGGTGAGGTAGGGCAGTGATGGCAGCACGAACACGCCGGTGGCGCCACTCAACAGACCGGTGGCCAGCCCGGCCAGTGGCCCTGCCCACGGTTCGTGACGTGCCTGCATCGTCCAGTGTCGACGGGCCAGCCCAAGCAAGGCGTACAGCGCCAGCAGCGCGCCCAACCCGGCGCGGACCAGGCTGGGGTCGGCGCCTGTCAGCACCCCTGCACTCAGCCAGGTGCCCAGCGTCACGGCGGCCAGCAATGGCCACAGACGTCGCAACAGGGTCGCGGTGTCCGGCCCCCAGGCTTGCTGCACATTCGTCACAAGCGAAGGCAGAACCAGTAAGGTCGCTGCCTCGGCAGGCGTCAGCCACAGACCCAGCAGCCCCATCGCAACGGTCGGCAAGCCCATCCCGGCCACGCCCTTGACCCAGCCTGCCAGCAAAAACACGCCTGCGATCAGATACCAGTGGGTGTGCAATGTCTCCATGCAGCCAAGGATCCGGGCTTGTTCCGCGGCAGACAATGCGTGATTGTTTGATGCAGGCTTCGGCAGCGCCGAAGGCTAAGGCGGGATGCCGCGCGTGCAGAGGCCCCTGGCTTGGCTGGCCTGTCCTGTCGGTGGCGAGCGCATGTCGATGACTGCACGTGCTTGTGGAGCGCTCATGCATCTGGAATTTGTCGATTTACGGTTGTTCATCGCAGTGGTCGAGACCGGCAGCATTACTGCCGGTGCACAACGCGCGGCGTTGTCGCTGGCCGCTGCCAGTGCGCGGATTCGTGCGCTGGAGCTGCAGGTGGGCGCCGTACTGCTGGAACGCGGGCGCCGCGGCGTCAGTCTGACTCCGGCCGGCGGCGTGTTGCTGCGGCACGCACGGCAATTGCAGCGGCAGGCCGAGGCGCTGCAGCTGGAGCTGGGCGGCTACGGTGGCGGTGGCCAGGTGACGCTGCGGCTGGCGGCCAATACCGCGGCGCTGTCGGCATGGTTGCCCGAACGGTTGGCGGATTTTCTCATCGCACATCCGCAGCTGGATCTGGCATTGACCGAGCAGGGCAGCGACGAAGCTGCCGATGCGGTGCGCGAGGAACGCGCCGACATCGCCGTGGTCGCGGGTCATGCCGATCTCAGTGGGCTGCAGGTGCTGCCGTTCCGTGAGGATCGGCTGGTGCTGGTGATGGCTGCAGCGCATCCACTGGCCGGCGCCGCGACACTGCAATTGAGCGAGCTCGCCGGAATGGACACGCTGGGGCTGGCCGGCGACAACGCCTTGCAACGGCATCTGCGCGTGCAGATGAACCGCGCCGGCGTGCAGGTGCGCATGCGTGCAAAGGTACAAGGCATCGACGTGTTGTGCCGCATGCTCGCACAAGGCATGGGCGTGGCGATTCTCCCGCACGCCGCAGTGCAACGCTCATGCGTGCGCGATCAACTGGCCACGGTGCCCCTGGATGCAGCCTGGGCACCGCGGCAACTTTCGATCGTGCTGCGTTGCGAGCCTGCGCCGTCGACCATGCTGCAAGCGCTAGTGGATTGGCTGCAACACGACTGAGCTGCGTCGCGTCAGAGCGGCCGGCATCGTGACAGCGTCACGTCGCTGGCGCGATCAACGCGGCCAGGCGAATTCGGCCAGCACCGGATAGTGGTCGGACGGCAATACACCGCCGGGACGCTGATCCAGCGTGGAAAAGCGTGTCGGTGTCAGGCCGCGGAACAGGATCCAGTCGATACGACGGGTCGGCTGCGTGGTGAAGTCCTGGAAGGTTTTTTCCGGGCCTTGCGGTTCGGGGGCACGGGCGCGTGCATCGCCAAGCGAGGCGGTGAGGACGCGGTAGGTGCCCTGGTCAGGATCGCTGTTGAAGTCGCCGGTCAGCACCACCGGAATGTTGGCCGGCAGCGCCGCGATGCGCGACAGGATCAGGCGCGCGCTGTGCTCGCGGGCGGCCTCGTCCTGGTCGCGGTGGGCGAAGTGCGTGTTGAGCAGATAGAAGCGGCGCTTGTCGCTGCGGCGCTCGAACAGGGCCCAGGTCACCATGCGCGGCAGGTCGGTGTTCCAGCTGCTGCTGCCGGGGACCTGTGGCGTTTCCGACAGCCAGAAGTCGCCCGATTCCACCACCGACACCGCGCGGCTGTCGTAGAACACGCCCATGTGCTCGTCGCTGTCGTCGCCGCGGCGGCCCTTGCCGAACCAGCGGTAATCAGGCAGTTGCGCAGCCAGATATTGCGCCTGTTCCTGCACCAATTCCTGCGTGCCGAAGACGTCCGGGTGCGCTTGTTCGACCAATGCCGCCATCGCCGTGCGGCGCACGCTCCAGCGCTTGTCGCCATCGGTATCCACCGGCACGCGCACATTGAACGACATCACCCGCAAAGGCGCAGGCGCAGGTGCAGACAACGCAGGCAAGGCGATGCACAGCAGCGCGAGTACGGCGAACAGGGAACGTGAGATGGCGCGAACGGACAGGCGTGACATGCAGGCGGATTCCTCAAGGATCAATCGGCGAGTCTAATCGGCATGCATGACCGAAATGTCATCGACATACCGTGCCCGCTTGACGTCGTCGCACATCGGCGTAGCATTTGCACCAAGCCACCGGATAGACCGCTGGCTGCCTACTCAACCGTGAGGGATTCTCATGGCACCGCAGTACGACTATCTCGTGTTTATCGGGCGTTTTGAGCCCTTTCACAACGGCCACGCCGCCGTCGCCCGCCACGCGCTGGGCAAGGCGAGCAAGCTCATCGTGTTGATCGGCTCTGCCGACACGCCTCGCACCATTCGTAACCCGTGGACCGTCGCCGAACGTGCGGTGATGATCGAGTCCGCGTTGCCGGGCGAGAGCCAGCGGCTGATCCTGCGCCCGTTGCGCGACCATCTGTACAACGAAAGCCTGTGGATTGCCGAGGTGCAGCGCCAGGTCGCCGAGGCCGTGCAGGCCGATGGCGGCACGCCCGATGCGCGCATCGGCCTGATCGGCATGGACAAGGACGCCAGCAGCTACTACTTGCGCGAGTTTCCGCAGTGGCCGCTGGAAGATGTGCAACATACCGCCACGCTGTCGGCCACCGAGTTGCGCCGCTATCTGTTCGAGGCCGGCGAGATCGGTTTCCACGGTGGGTTGCTGATGCTGCGCGGCAATGTGCCGGCGCCGGTGTACGACATGCTGGAAGCGTTCCGGCGCAACTCGCCGAGCTATGCGCAGCTGGTGGCCGAATACCGTTTCATCGAGCAGTATCGCGCCGCCTGGAAGGATGCGCCGTATCCGCCGACCTTCGTCACCACCGATGCGGTGGTGGTGCATTCGGGCCACGTGCTGCTGGTGCGTCGTCGCGCCGAGCCGGGCAAGGGCTTGTGGGCATTGCCCGGCGGTTTCGTCGGCCAGGACGAAGGTCTGCTGGACGGCTGCCTGCGCGAACTGCGCGAGGAAACACGGCTGAAAGTGCCGGTGCCGGTGCTCAAGGGCTCATTGCGTGGACGCCAGGTGTTCGACCACCCCGAGCGCAGCCTGCGCGGACGCACCATCACCCATGCATTCCATTTCGAATTTCCGGCCGGTGAGTTGCCCGCGGTGCGTGGCGGCGACGATGCCGACAAGGCGCGCTGGATTCCGCTCGCCGAAGTCATGGCAATGGGCCCGCGCCTGTACGAAGATCATCTGCATATCCTCGAATTCTTCCTGGGTCGCGGCTGAGGCCGACAAGGATTGCGTGCCGTCACCCACCCAAGGCGTCCGCGCGCAATCCAGGATCGGCTTGAACCGTAGCCTCCCGCCGGCGGACAGACCGCTGGTTCATTCGACGCGAAGGAGCTTCCGTCATGCATTACCTCGATAACCTGCTGCTCAACACCGACAGCTACAAGGCCAGCCATTGGCTGCAGTATCCCCCCGGCACCGATGCGGCGTTTTTCTATGTCGAATCACGCGGTGGCGTCTACGACCAGACCGTGTTCTTCGGCCTGCAGTCGATCCTGAAAGAGGCCATCAACCGGCCGGTGACGCATGCCGACATCGACGATGCGAAGGCCTTGCTGGCCGCGCATGGCGAGCCGTTCAACGAAGCCGGCTGGCGCGACATCGTCGATCGTCTCGGCGGGCAACTGCCGATCCGCATCCGTGCCGTGCCCGAAGGCACGGTCGTGCCCACGCACAATGTGTTGATGACGATCGAATCCACCGATCCCAAGGCGTTCTGGGTGCCGTCGTACCTGGAAACGCTGCTGTTGCGCGTGTGGTACCCGGTGACGGTGGCAACGGTGAGCTGGCAGGTGAAGCAGGTGGTACGCGATTACCTGCAGCGCACCAGCGACGATCCGGAAGGGCAGTTGCCGTTCAAGCTGCATGACTTCGGCGCGCGTGGGGTGTCCAGCCTTGGCTCGGCCGCGCTGGGCGGTGCCGCGCATCTGGTGAACTTCCTCGGCACCGATACCTTGTCGGCGTTGCTGCTGGCGCGTGCGCATTACCACACGCCGGTAGCCGGCTATTCGATTCCCGCTGCCGAGCACAGCACCATCACCAGCTGGGGCCGCGAGCGCGAGGCCGATGCGTACCGCAACATGCTGGCGCAGTTCGCGCGCCCCGGTTCGCTGGTGGCGGTGGTATCGGACAGCTACGACATCTACCGCGCGATCCGCGAGCATTGGGGCACCACCTTGCGCGAGGAGGTGATTGCCTCCGGTGCGACGGTGGTGATCCGTCCGGATTCGGGCGACCCGGTGGATGTGGTCGAGCAATGCCTGCTGCTGCTGGACGAGGCGTTCGGCCATCAGCGCAACGACAAGGGCTACAAGGTGCTCAACCATGTGCGGGTGATCCAGGGCGATGGCATCAACCCGCAGTCGCTGCGCGCGATTCTCGAACGCATCACTACTGCCGGCTATGCCGCCGACAACGTCGCCTTCGGCATGGGCGGTGCGCTGTTGCAGAAGGTGGATCGCGACACCCAGAAGTTCGCGTTGAAGTGCTCGGCCGTGCGCGTGGACGGGCAATGGATCGATGTCTACAAGGACCCGATCACCGACAAGGGCAAGCAGAGCAAGCGCGGTCGGCTGACCCTGCTGCGCGACCGTGCCGATGGCAGCTATCGCAGCGCGTTGCTGGATGAAGTCGACGCGCATGCCGACAGCGAAGATGCGCTGGTGACGGTGTGGGAGAACGGCGTCATGCAGCAGGAGTGGACCCTGGAGCAGGTGCGCGCACGTGCCGACGTCGCGCGCCGCTGACGTTCGCCGCGCGGCTAGCGGCATGCACGCCTCCCTCGACGAAGACTCGTTGCTGTCTGCATCGCCGCTGTTGGCCGGGTTGCGCGCGGCCGCGCCCAGCCTGCGGCGGCGTGTGCCGCAGCAGGACGAGAGCAGCCGATGGCATGCATTGCGCATCGGCGAGCGCGCGTATCGGGCAGCGTTGCCGATCACCTTGACCCCGTATGCCTCGGTACGGCCATGTTCGGCGCGCTGCGGCTTCTGTTCGGAAAACCTGCGTCAACACCGTGGTGGCCCGGCGGCAGCAATGTTGCGGCCAGGGCCGGACTACTTTGCGCAGTTGCGCGCTGCGTTGCAGCTGCTGCACGGGGTGCCGTTGTCGTATTCCTTGTCCGGCCTGGAGATGACCGACGACCCGGACTGGTTGCAGGCCTTGCTGCAGACCCTGGCGACGACGCCCGACGGCCCGTGCGTGGAGCAGCGTGTGCTGTACAGCAATGGTGCCGGCCTGGCGCGCGCGCAGGGGGCACAGTTGCTCGATGCCCTGGTCGACTTCGGCCTGTCGTGGATCGAGCTGTCGCGTCACCACCCGCTGCAGGCCGGCAACGACGCGATCATGCGCTTTCGTCCAGACGAGCCCATTGCCGATGCGGCCATTTTCGCGCGGACGGCGCAACGCGTCGCAGCGCGCCTGCCGGTGCGGCTGGTCTGCATCGTGCAACGGGGCGGCGTGGACTGTGCCGATGGCGTGGCGCAGTACATCGCGTGGGCGCGTCGCTGTGGCGCCACGCAGGTGATCTTTCGCGAGTTGTCGCGTCTGGACGATGCGTACCGCAGCAATGGCACCTGGCGCTATATCGCGCAGCATCGCATCGGCATGGAAAGCCTGTTGGCGGACTGCATGCAGCAGCCATGGTGGTCGCGTTGGCAAGCCGACGGCATGACCGAGGGTTATTACTTCTGGAATCTGCGCATGCGCAGCGACGACGGCCTGGAAGTAGTGTTCGAAAGCGCCGACTACGCAGCCATGCACGCACGCCACGCCACCGGCGACCTCTACAAGCTGGTGTTCTTCGCCAATGGCCGCCTGTGCGCGGGCTGGGACCCGGATGCCGATGTGCTGTGGGAGCCGGGCGATGGATGAGCTCGACCAGCGCAGCTGGTGGACGCCGGCGCCGGATGAGCCGTCCTGGGCATTGCCCGAGGATCTGCGCGCAGCCGATCCGCTTGGCGGGCGCGACTGCGGCTGGGTGAATCAAATGCGTCCGTTCGTGCGGCACTTCAGCGTGCCGGGCGCGCAGGTGTTCGACCCGTTCTGTGGATTCGGCAGCACGCTGCTGGCGGCGACGCTGGAAGGGCGTGGCGCGCATGGCATGGAGATCGATGCCGCTCGTGCACAACTTGCACGTACGCGCCTGCAGCGGCACGGCGTGCAGGCGCCGGTCGTGGTCGGCACGCTGGTCGACACCGCGCCTGCGGCGGCGATCGATCTGTGCCTGACCAACGTGCCGTATTTCGGTTGCCACTGGCGCGGTGCGGCACTGCCGGGGCAGTTGTATGCCAGTGCCGATTACGCAGGCTATCTGTCCGGCATGCGGGCGGTATTGCATGCCTTGCGCAAGCGGATGCGAGTGGATGGCTTCGGTGTGGCGATGGTGGAAAACGTCGTCGTCGGCGGGCGGGTGATCCCGCAGGCGTGGGATCTGGGGCGGATCCTTGCCAGCCTGTTCACCCTGCGCGAGGAGCGGGTGCTGTGCTACCGGCGGCCGGGCGCAGCGCTGGCGCCTGCAGGCACGCACAGCAATCGCAGCCACGAGTACGCGCTGATCTTCCAGCACTGCCGTGCGCAGTTGGACCTGCAGCAGGCAGCGCTGCTGCTGCAGGCGCTACGCGCAGACGGCCTGCCGGTGCAGGTGCACGGCAGCTACGCGCGCTGGCTGCAGGCACCCGAGTCGGTGCCGGAGGGGCCGGCGGATCTGGACCTGATCCTGCAGGCCGAGCAGCCGCTCTGGGACCGCCTCACCGTCTGGCTACAGGCGCAGGGATTCGCCTTGAGCCTGTGGGGCGAGCCATGCCGGGCGCCGGTCGCGCTGGCGGCGGTGCGTGCCCACCACTATCTGCGCGCCGAGCGCATCGGCGCAGACGGCGGCCGCCTGCAGCTGGACCTGCAACTGCCAGCGGATGAACCGCCGTTGCCCTGATCGGCCAAGCGACGCCGCGCGCACACCGGTTGCGGCTATGCTCTGTGCCGGTTTTGGATGCCGGAATGTCTCCATGTCTTGTTCTTCCCTGATTGCGCGCGGTGCCCTGCTTGGCGCGCTGGCAACCCTGGCTGGTTGCGGTGGCAGCAAGGGCGACACCATGCTGATGCGTGAGTCGTTCAATTCCGACGACACCTACTCGCGCAGTGTGGCCTCCACCTCGCCGCAGGCCTGCGAGGCCGCGCGCCGGGTGTTGTTGAGCCAGGGCTATGCGGTGACGCGTGCCGATGCCGCTGCGGTGGAAGGCAGCAAGAACTTCCAGCTCAAGGAAGCCGACCAGAGCGAACAACTCAATCTGCGTATTTCCTGTGCCACGCAGGACGGCGGCAAGGCGCAGGTGTTCGTCAGCGCATTGCAGGACCGTTACGCGCTGAAGAAGAGTTCGACCTCGGCCAGCGTCGGTGTCGGTGTGCTCGGTTCGTTGTCGTTGCCGGTCGGCAGCAGCGGCGATTCGCTGGTGCGCGTGTCCAGCACCACGGTGCAGGACGCGGCCTTCTACAAACGCTTCTTCGACCGTCTGAATTCGTACCTGCCCAAGGTCACCGAAGCGGTGCCTGCACCTGCACCTGTTGCTCCGTCACCGCCACCGCATGCGATGTCATCGGCTCCGGTGCCTGCGGCCACTCAGGCCAGCGAGGCAGCCACTCCACCGGCCACGCCCACTACAGCTGCGCCGCAACCTGCTGCAACGCCTGTCGCACAGCCGCCGGTGGCGCCATTGCCGGTGGAGGCGCAGGACCCACCGCCGACACCAGCCAAGCTGCCGCAAACCGAGCCAGCAAGCCAACCGTGACGAAGCGATTCAGGCTCTGCTCCAGAGCCTGAATAGCCGGTTGCACGCTTCACGTCGCGTTCTCGACCAAGTGGCGAAAGTGCAGCCATGACTCGCCAAGGGGCGAGATGGAGACAGACGATGAAGATGCGCAATTCCCTCGTGGGTATGTCCCTGATCGCGTTGATGGCAACCAGCACACTGGCGCAGGCGCAAACGCGTTCGTACCAGCAGCGTTACACCGAAGCAGATGAGGGCCGCAAGTTCGGCGATGGCACGCGCGTGCGCTGCCGCAATGTCGAAGTGCAGAAGAACTCGACCGATCCCAATCGCATCGGCGGGACAGTTGCCGGCGCGGCCATTGGTGGCCTGCTCGGCAACCAGGTTGGTGGCGGCAACGGCAAGAAGCTGGCAACCGTGGCCGGTGCAGTTGCCGGCGGCGCAGCGGGCCGCACCATTCAGGGCAACCGCCAGCAAGCCAACGGTAACCGTCAGGTCGAGCGCGTCTGCGAACGCCGCTGAACCTAATGCAGTGAATCCTACGAGCCCCGGTCCTGCCGGGGCTTTCTACGTCTGAGGATGCAGCAGCTTGCTGCCGATTTACACCACCTTGTACCGATGAGTGCGTTTCAGAAGCCCCGCCCGCGGCGGTGGACGGGAGTGATGCGGCCTGCGTCAGTATCAGTAGTCGCGCCGCATCGACCGCGCCGCCGCCTCTCAGTGCGTCTATGCGCGATGGCGCTGCTCGGTGTGCAGCTGTTGCAGGCTGCCGCGGCCGCGCCGAGCGAGACCGCACGCAAGGCGTCCGTTGACTGTGTGGATGCCTTGCTGCAGAAGCTGGGCTGGAGCATTCGCAGCGCCGCAGTGGGTGCGCCGGTGATCCAGCGCGGCGAGCCGTGCACGCGCGGTTCGCTTGCGCAGGCGCGTGCGGCCGGCGATCTGCAGCTGACGCTGCCGGCCAGCTGGAACGCGCAGCAACGCGGCGCCGCGCTGAAGGCCTTGCTGGACGACAGCGCCACCCAATGCGCATACGCGTTCGAACTCGGTGCGGCCACACGGCGTGCCACCACGCAGCTACAGGACAACCCGGGCTACCGGTTTTCGGCGCTGCAGCTGGGCTGGATCGGATTCGGCTGGCGTGGCGCGGCCTCGCAGGGCTGGAGCGGCTTTCGCAGTTTCGGGCGCGGCTATCAACCGCGCGGCAGCAATGCGCAGGCGCTGGATGCGTTCTATCGCGGCCAGGTGCGCTCCGAATGCGGAGTGGGGCGGCAGGTGGCCCAGCTGGCCACCCAGCGCGAGTTGTATGGCGATGCCGGATTCGATCAGGTGTTCACCTCGGGCGAGTTGTCGATCGGCACGTTTCTGACCCTGCACGACACCGACAGCATCCTGCTGGGTGCGCATGCCGGCGAGTTCTTCGCCGACGGCAAGGCGGCCAGGACCGCGCAGCTGGGCCGGCAGGCATTTGTCGGCGCGCCGGGATTTATCGCGCATGTGTTCGACAAGTCGTTTCTGGACGACATCCACAACCAGGCCGAAAACTTCGTGGTGGTGGACGTCAGCGATGCGGCGGCGCAGGCGCTGGCGCAGCACGGCGGCTTTGCGCACTACGACGCGCGCAACCGGCAGATCTGGGAGCTGGCCAGGGAACTGCGCGGACCGGGCAAGCGTCGCTTCGAGCGGCTGTTGTACGAACGCGATGCCGCGCTGCGCGCCACGCTCGACCCGCAGCAGCAGGCACGCCTGCAGACGCTGCAAGGCATGCTGGATGACCCGTTCTACCAGGGCTTTCTGGTGTACGTGCATCCCAAGGGCATCAAGCCGATCGGGTACCACGTGGCGCGCCTGCTCGATCGCAATCCGCGCACGCCGTATGCCATCGACCTGACCTTGCACAATCTGCGCAGCACCTTGTACTGGCGTTGGATCGACTGGCAGCTGCAACAGTGCGGCGCCGGCACCGCGACGGAACAATCCATTGAGAATTCCGCCACGCCAGCGTACGCCGGGCGTGGCACCCTGCACTGATCAGATCATGAGGAGCGATTATGGAACTGGGTATGGTGGGTTTGGGCCGCATGGGCGCCAACATGGCCGAGCGCCTGGTGCACGGCGGACACCGCGTGCATGGCTACGATCCTGGCGAAGGTGCGCGTAGCAGTGCGCAGGCCAAGGGCATTGTCACCGCCGATGCGCTGGCTGCACTGGTGTCCGCGCTGCCGAGCCCGCGCGTGGTGTGGTTGATGGTGCCGGCGGGCAAGATCGTCGACGACACCCTGGCGCAGCTGCTGCCGCTGTTGCAGGCCGGCGACATCGTCATCGACGGCGGCAATTCGTACTACAAGGATTCGCAACGCCGCGCCGCGCTGCTGCATGCCAGTGGGATCGCCTTTGTCGATTGCGGCACCAGCGGCGGCGTCTGGGGCCTGCAGGAAGGCTACAGCCTGATGGTCGGCGGCGACGAAGCGGCGGTGACCACGCTGCATCCGGTGCTGGCCACGCTGGCGCCGGCAGCGGACAAGGGCTGGGGCCGCGTCGGCCCGAGCGGCGCCGGCCACTTCACCAAGATGGTCCACAACGGCATCGAGTACGGAATGATGCAGGCCTATGCCGAGGGCTTCGCGCTGATGCAGCACAAGACCGACTTTGCGCTGGACCTGCACCAGGTGGCCGAGATCTGGCGCGATGGCAGCGTGGTGCGTTCGTGGCTGCTGGATCTCACCGCCGATGCGCTGGCGCACAATCCGACCATGGCCGGTATCGCACCGTTCGTGGCCGATTCGGGCGAAGGGCGCTGGACGGTGGCCGAGGCGATCGACCTGGAAGTGTCGGCGCCGATCATCACCTTGTCGCTGATGGAGCGGCTGCGCTCGCGCGACAAGGATTCGTTCACCGACAAGCTGCTGGCCGCAATGCGCAACCAGTTCGGTGGTCATGCGGTCAAGACCACCACGGAAGCCGCGCCGACGATCGGCAGCAAGGACGTCTGAGCGATCGCGCCGATTCCTGCGCGCCTGCATGGCGCGCAGTGCAGGTCTGTGCCATCGCGTCTGTGTCCGGCGATTGCCGGCGTGTCCGCTGACTGATGGCAGTGCGCATCGATGCAGTGCCCGGGCGTGGCACCGCAGAATGCGAGCGCGCCATTGCCGATGCCCAATATCGGCTGGGCGCCTGCACCGGCGCCCGGCCGTGCATCAGTCGCGTGAACCCGCGTTCGCGCCTTCCAGCCATTGCACCTGGCCCGAGGCGGCGCTGCGTTGCGCCAGTTCCAGCAGTTCCATCACCTGCACCGCGTCGGCAGCGCTGACCGGTGCCGGTCCGGCGCCTGCCAGGGCATCGCGAAACGCGGCGTAGCACTGGCGGTAGTCGCCCGGCGTAGTGTCGGGTTGATGGGTATGCACGCGGCCTTCGTCGTCCACGCGGGTCAGCGTGCCCGGAAGCGGGTCCACGCCCCAACCGGCGGTACCGGGGCGGCGTCCGGCGCGTAGCTGGTCTTCCTGGGTATCCAGCCCATGTTTGAGGTAACTACCACGGGTGCCGTGCACGGCAAAGCGCAGGCCGCTGTCGGCCACCAGCGAGCCGGCGTGCAGGATCACGCGCAGCCGCGGGTAACGCAGGGTGACGTGGAAATAGTCGTCGCTGCGCGCCTGGTTGCGCTGGCGCTGCAGGTCCGCGCCGATCGCCTGTGGCGTGCCGAACAGCTGCAGCGCCTGATCGAGCAGATGTGGCCCCAGGTCGTACCAGAGACCGGCGCCGGGGATATCGCTTTCGCGCCAGCGGTCGCGCACCTGCGGCCGGAAGCGGTCGAAGTGAGAATGGAATTCCACCACCTCGCCCAACTGGCCTTCGTCGATCAGCCGGCGCACGGTGAGGAAGTCCGCATCCCAGCGCCGGTTCTGGAACACGCTGACGATACGCCCGGCCGCCGCCGCAGCAGCGACCACCTCGCGCGCCTGTGCGGCGTCCAGTGCAAAGGGTTTGTCCACCAGCACATGCTTGCCGGCGGCCAGGGCCTGCAACGCGAATGGTGCGTGGGTCTGGTTGGGGGTGGCCAGCACCACCGCATCCAGCGCCGGATCGGCCAGTGCCGTTTCCAGATCGGCCAGCACGGCGACATCGGGGAAGTCGGCCTGCACCTGCTGCGGCTTGGACGACACCACGCTGTGCAGGGCCAGGCCCGCGGTGCCGGCGATCAGCGGGGCATGGAAGGTGCGGCCGACATAGCCATAGCCGACGACGGCCAGATTGAACGGTTTAGGCATTGAAAACGGTTCATCGCAACGACGGAGGAGGCCTGCATGGTATTGCACCCACCCGTGTGCGCCGGGTTCACAACCCCTGCATCCGGCAGTCACGTGTGCACGACGAGCGCCACTGCAGACTGCGGCCACATTCACAGGAGGGTACATCCGATGAAGAACATCACACATGCACGCAAGTTGCTGGCTCTGGCGCTGTCGCTCGGTCTGACGCTGGGTGCCTCGCAGGCATTCGCTGCGCCGCAGGAGCACGCCGCGCACAAGGATCACGCTGCCGACAACATGAACGAATCCAAGAAGCCGGTGACCGACACCTGGATCACCACCAAGGTGAAGGCCGATCTGCTGGCCACCGACAATGTGTCGGGCACCGACGTCAAGGTCGAGACCAAGAACGGCATCGTCACCCTGACCGGCACGGTTGCCACCAAGGCCGAGCACGACAAGGCCGTGGCAGTTGCCAAGGGCATCGAAGGCGTCAAGAGCGTCAAGTCCACCGGCCTGAAGGTCGTCGCTGCAAAGATGTAACTGCAGCGGTAGCGAATGCCGGGCCAGCCGAGGCGAGGCGGCTGAACCGAGCACAAGGCGCACTCCATGGGGTGCGCCTTTTTTGTTGCCTGCGCGCACGACGGGCACGCCGACGGGCGGCCGGGTGCTCGCACCATTTTCACGTTTACTGCACTTATGATATGCCCATTCAGCTATGTCGCCGTGGGAGTGATCAGGCTGAATCGTTAATCTCATCCTGGGCCTGATCGGAGACAATGCCGACTTGCCTTCGGGGCCTTGGCAGCGAGCGGATACAGACCTAGCAATGCAGACAACGGTCCAAGAAGACAGATGGGATCGCTGGCGCCTGCCATTACTGGCGGTTGCCGTGTTTCTGATTGTGGTGGTGCCGTCGCTGCTGCTGCAGCAGATGGCGCACAACGCCAACCAGGCCGCGGTGTGGGTGTCGCATAGCCAGGAGGTGCAGGAGACCGCCCAGCGCCTGGAAGCGGCGATGCGCGATACCGAATCTGCGGCCTTGATGCGCTCGCATGGCGTGCAGCGCCCGGCCCTGCTGGAGCGCATGCGGCGCGGCCGGCGCGAGTCGCTGGCGGCGGTGCAGCGGCTGATCGTGCTGACCAAGGACAACCCCGCACAGCAGGTGCGGATGGGGCGTATCCAGAGCACCATCGAGCGGCGCCTGTTGCTGGCCGAGCGGATTGCGGTGACCACCGCGCCGGAGCAGATCCGTCTGCTGATCAACGACATGACCCTGAACAACCCGATCCGCGTGCTGATCGACGAGTTGCAGGACGCCGAGGGCAAGCTGCTGGAGTTGCGCAGTGCGCGCGCCGACACCGAACGCACGCATTACGCGGTGTTGAGCTGGGGCACGCTGGTGGTGCAGTTGCTGCTGCTGGGCACGGTGACCTGGTTGCTGCAGCGGCAGATCCGTCGCCGCCTGGCCGCCGAACAGGAATACCTGCGCGCCAACGGCCGCGCGTCGTCGGTGCTGCAGACCGTGCGCGAGCCGATCGTGCTGCTGGATTCCGGCCAGCGCATCCTGCTGCACAACCCGGCGTTTGCCGAGTTGTACGGGCTGGACGAGCGCGGCAACGAATCGATGCCGCTGGAGGACGTGGGCGATGGCGTCTGGCGCGATGCGCAGATCCATCAGCGGCTGGCCGACGTGTTGCTGCGCGGCCGCGAGTTGTGGGACTACGAACACGAGCAGCGCGCCGCCGATGGCGTGCAGCGCACCATGCTGATCAACGCGCGGCGCATGCCGCTGCCGGACACCAGCGACGAAGACGTGGTGCTGATGACGGTCAGCGACATCAGCCTGCAGAAGGCCTCGCAGCTGCGCATCCAGGAGCTCAACCGGCAGATGGAGGGCAAGGTGGAGCAGGTGTCGGAGGTCAATCGCGAGCTGGAAGCCTTCAGCTATTCGGTCTCGCACGACCTGCGCGCGCCGCTGCGCCATGTGGCCGGATTCTCCGACAAGCTGGCGCGCCACCTGGGCGATGCGGCGGACGAGAAATCGCGTCACTACATGGAAGTGATCAGCAGCTCGGCGCGGCGCATGGCGTCGTTGATCGACGATCTGCTGGTGTACTCGCGCCTGGGCCGCAGCGCGCTGCGGTTGCAGGCGGTGGACATGCAGTCGCTGGTGTCGGAGACCCGCGCGATCCTGGATTCCAACGTGCAGAGCGAGAACACCGGCCACCGTGTGGACTGGCATATCGCGCCGTTGCCGGTGCTGGTGGCCGACGAGAACATGATGCGCCAGCTGTGGATGAACCTGCTCGGCAACGCCGTGAAATACAGCACCAAGCGCGAGGTGGCCAGGATCGAGGTCACCTACACGCCGATGGCCGACGGCGGCCACCAGTTCAGCGTGCGCGACAATGGCGCCGGCTTCGACATGGAATACAGCGCCAAGTTGTTCGGCGTGTTCCAGCGCCTGCACAAGGCCAGCGAATATCCCGGGACCGGTATCGGCCTGGCCAGCGTGCGGCGTGTGCTGACGCGTCACGGCGGCCGGGTCTGGGCCGAAGGCGCGGTCGACGAAGGCGCCACGTTCTATTTTGTGCTTCCTCCTGCGCTTGAAGCGCCCAACCAAGAGTTCAATGTATGACCGCCATCCGTACCATTCTTCTGGCAGAAGACAGCCCGGCCGATGCGGAAATGGCCGTCGACGCGCTGCGCGAAGCCCGCCTGGCCAACCCCATCGTGCACGTCGAGGACGGCGTGGAGACCATGGACTACCTGTTGCGTCGGGGCATCTTCGCCGATCGCGAGGAAGGCCTGCCGGCGGTGTTGCTGCTGGACATCAAGATGCCGCGCCTGGACGGGCTGGAAGTGCTCAAGCAGATCCGCAGCGAGGAGTCGCTCAAGCGCCTGCCGGTGGTGATCCTGTCGTCCTCGCGCGAGGAGAGCGATCTTGCCCGCAGCTGGGACCTGGGCGTGAATGCCTACGTGGTCAAGCCGGTGGACGTGGATCAGTTCTTCAACGCAGTCAAGACGCTCGGCACCTTCTGGGCGGTCATCAATCAGGCACCGGAGCTGGACTGACCCATGCTGCAAGAGGGGGGCAAACTGGAGCAGCTGAAGATCCTTCTGGTGGAAGATTCACCGGAAGACGCCGAGCTGTTGTCCGATCAGCTGCTCGATGCCGGGCTGGATGCGGCGTTCGAGCGTGTGGACAGCGAGCCGTCGTTGCGTGCCGCACTGGATGAATTCCAGCCGGACATCGTGCTGTCGGACCTGAGCATGCCCGGTTTTTCCGGCCATCAGGCGCTGCGCCTGGTGCGCCAGAGCGGCGCCACGCCCTTCATTTTCGTCTCCGGCACCATGGGCGAGGAGACCGCGGTCAAGGCGCTGCAGGACGGCGCCAACGACTACATCATCAAGCACAACCCGACCCGTCTGCCGAGCGCGGTGATCCGCGCGATCCGCGAGGCGCGCGCCGACCTGGAACGCCAGCGCGTGGAGAGCGAGCTGATGCGCGCGCAACGGCTGGAAAGCCTGGCAATGCTGGCGGCCGGGTTGAGCCACGACCTGCGCAACATCCTGCAGCCGTTGCTGATCGTGCCCGACCTGCTGGCCGGACGCACCGACGATCCGCAGCTGCGCCAGCTGGCCAACGTGGTGGCCGAGTGCGGCCGGCGCGGGCACGAGATGGCCGAGTCGATGCTCTCGTTCGTGCGTGGCTCCAACAAGCCGCGCGAGCAGGTGTCGATCGCCAGCCTGTTCCAGGCCGTGCAGATGTTGCTCAAGAGCAGCCTGCCTGACGGCGTGCGCCTGCAGATGGACACGATCCCGCTGGATCTGACCATCGAGGCCAACTACACCGAGTTGCAGCAATGCCTGCTCAACCTGGGCCTGAATGCGATCCAGGCGATGCCGGGCGGCGGGATGCTGACCCTGTCGGCCGATCGCCACGACGGCACGCGCGTGCGCATGAGCGTGGCCGACACCGGCGTGGGCATGAACGAGGATACCCGCGCACGCCTGTTCAGTCCGTTCTTCACCACCAAGGCCGATGGCACCGGCCTGGGGCTGATTTCCTGCAAGCGCATCGTCGAAAGCTACGGCGGCAGCATCGTGGTCGACAGCCGCCTGGGCGAGGGCACGCGGTTCGACATGATCGTGCCGATGCGTGCGGCCGCAGTGACGATTGCCGACACCGAGCCGCCGCTGGCGTTGGGGCATGGGCAGCGCATCCTGCTGGTGGATGGCGAGGCCACGCGCCTGTCGCTGCTGGGCAATGCCTTGTCCAGCCAGGGCTATCAACCGCAGCTGGCCACCGATGGCGCGGCGGCGCTGCAACTGGTGCAGCAGCACGCGATGCCGGACCTGGTGATCATCGACAGCGACATCATCCAGCTCTCGGCGGTGAGCGTGTTGTTGAGCATGCAGGAGCTGGGCTACCACGGCCCGGCGATCGTGCTCGAGGATGTCGGCGCGCCGCTGCAACGTTCGCATTTTCCGCCGGACATCCCGGTGCATGTGCTGCGCAAACCGCTGGAAATGCGCCGGGTGTTCCGCGCGGTGGCGCATGCGCTGGAAGCGGCCTGAGGCCAGGGTCTGGCGCGCTGCGGGCGGGCAGGCTCAGATGCGGCACGATTGCAACAGTTGACGCCCACGCTGGCCGCATGCGCGAATAACGCATGACCACCGTGCTTCTCAGCCTCGGCAGCAACGTCCAGCCGACCCACTACCTGCGCTTGGCCGTCGACGCCTTGCGCGCACGCTTCGGCCAGCTTGCCGTCTCGCCGGCGTACCGCACGCCGGCGGTGGGCTTCGACGGGCCGGACTTTGTCAACAACGCCGTGGCGCTGGACACGGACATGGACCTGGCTGCGCTGGATCATTGGCTGCATGCGCTGGAAGATGCGCACGGCCGCGATCGCAGCGGCCCGCGTTTCAGCGACCGCACCCTGGACGTGGATGTGGTGTTCTTCGGCGATTGCATCATCGAAGGCCCCGGTCATCTGCGCATCCCGCGGCCCGAGCTCAAGCATGCCTTCGTATTGAAGCCGCTGGCCGATATCGCACCCGACTTTGTCGACCCGCTCAGCGGGCAGACCCTGGCCGTGCTGTGGCAGGCGCACCCGCAGCACGGCATCGCGTTCATGACGGTGGCGCTGGATGCGGCCCCGGCGCTGGACGTGGCGCGCTAGCGCCATTGCAGCTCAACTGAGCTGGCGGCCACCGTCCACATGCAGGGTGTGGCCGGTGACGAAGCCGGCGTCGTCCAGCAGCCAGCGCACCGCCTCGGCGATTTCCTCGGGCGTGCCGATGCGGGCCAGCGGCGTGCGTGCGAGCAGCGCCTGCCTGGCCGCTGCGGATTTGCCTTGCTCCGGCCACAGGATCGCGCCGGGCGCGACCGCGTTGACGCGCACCTCCGGTGCCAGCTCCAGCGCGAGCGAGCGGGTCAGCATTTCCAGCGCACTCTTGGACGCGCCGTACAGCGGGTGATTGCGCATCGGCTGCTGCGCGTGCAGGTCGGTGATGTTGACGATGGCGCCGCGGTGCTGGCGCAGCTGCGCGGCGGCAGCCTGGGCGATGAAGAACGGTGCGCGTGCATTGACTGCGAACAACTCGTCCCATTGCGCGGCTGTCGCTGCGCCGAGCGCGGTGGGGTAGAACGCGGAGGCATTGTTGACCACGCCATCCAGGCGGCCGAACGCGGCGATGCAGTCGGCGACCAGCTGCGCCGGCGCCTCCGGCAGGCGCAGGTCGGCGTGCAAGGCCTGCGCGCTGCCGGCGCGCAGGGCGCACAGCTCCGCTACGCGCGCGCCGAGCGCCGCGCCGGAGCGGTGCGCATGCAAGGCAACGCGGTAGCCGGCCGCATGCAGCGTGGTGGCGATCTGCGCGCCAATCCGGCGACCTGCACCGGTGATCAACACCACCTTGGAACTGTCTGTCATGGCGTACTCGCTCGGCGTTGCAAAGGGCTCGGCTATCCTGTGCATTGTCCCCGCAACCGGTGCCCGCATGCACGCCGACCTTCCTACTCCCGATCCGGATGCCCTGGCGCATAGCGACCGGCTGGCCGCGCATCTGCGCGCCGAGATCGCCGCCGCCGGTGGTGCAATTCCGTTCTCGCGTTTCATGGAGCTGGCGTTGTACGCGCCGGGTCTGGGCTATTACAGCGCCGGCTCCAGCAAGTTCGGCGAGGCTGGCGATTTCGTCACCGCACCGGAGCTGGGGCCGTTGTTCGCGGCCACCGTGTCCGGGGCGCTGGCACCGGTGCTGCAGCAGCTCGGGCCGCAGGCGCGCGTGCTGGAAGTGGGCGGCGGCAGCGGTGCATTTGCCGAAGTCACGCTCAAGCGTCTGCTTGAGCTGGATGCGCTGCCGGAGCGTTACGCGATCCTGGAGCCCAGTGCCGACCTGCGCGAGCGTCAGCGCGAGCGGTTGGGACGTAGCCTGATCCCGCCGGTGTTCGATCTGGTGGAGTGGCTGGACGGGCCGTTCCCGGACGATTGGGACGGGGTGCTGTTCGCCAACGAAGTGATCGACGCATTGCCCACGCCGCGCTTCACGCTGCGCGACGGCGAGGTGTATGAAGAAACCGTGGTGCTGGATGCGCAGCAGCAATTTGCGCGCGGTGAGCAGCCGGCCGATGCCTTGCTGGGCGCGGCGGTGCGGCATCTGGAACGTTATCTGGAGCAGCCCTTCGCCGATGGTTATCGCTCCGAGCTGCTGCCGCAGTTGCCCTACTGGATCCAGGCGGTGGCTGGCGGTCTGAAGCGCGGCGCGATGTTGTTCGTCGATTACGGTTACCCGCGTGGCGAGTTCTATCGTGCGCAGCGCGAAGACGGCACCCTGCGCGCGTTCTATCGCCATCGCATGCATGAGGATTTGTATCGCTGGCCGGGCCTGCAGGATCTGACTGCGTCGGTGGACTTCACCGCGTTGGCCGAGGCCGGCACCGGAGCCGGTTTCGAGTTGGCCGGTTACTGCACGCAGGCGAGTTTTCTGCTCGGCAATGGCCTGGATGCGTTGTTGGCGCAGGCCGACACGCGCACCGACGAAGTAGGGCGCATGCGGCTGCGCGAGCAAATCAAGCGGCTGACCTTGCCCAGCGAAATGGGCGAGCGCTTCCAGGTGATGGGTTTTGCGCGCGACGTCGATTTTGCGCCGGCATTTCTGGCGGGCGATCTCACGTGGCGGCTGTGACGCAGACGCTGCGCCCGTTTCATCGGCCGCGGTTGTGGGTGGGGTTGTGGATCGCTGCGATCGTGGTGGTGATCGCGGTCTGCCTGGGGCCGCCGCCGGAGATTCCGGAGCTGCCGGATAACAGCGACAAGGCCGAGCACTTTTTGACCTTCGCGCTGTTGTGCTGGGGCGCGGTGCAGTTGTTTGGCACGCGCCGCGCGCAGGTTGGTGCGGCCATCGGTCTGGTGGCTTTAGGCGTTGGCATCGAGATCGCGCAAGGCGCACTGACGACCAATCGAAGCGCCGACCCATACGATGCGCTGGCCGACACGCTGGGCATTGCTGCAGGCCTGTGCCTGGCGTGGACGCCGTTGTGTCTTGTGATGTTGCGGATCGACCAGCGCCTGTTCGCGCGGGGTTGAGTTGCGTGCGCGCATGCGTGTACGAATGCGCGTGTGCGCCAGGCACTGCCGTTATCGAGCGGTGTACTTGCGATGGCGCATTGACGCATCGGCAGCGGGTAGCGGGATGTCGTGGCAGCTGCCTGCAGCGTGTGGAGTCCCGGATCCGGCGCAGGGCTGCATCAGGGAGCAGCCACGCGTACATCATCGGATGAGACGTCGATCGCAGCTTGTAGATGCGCGGGTTACAGCTTCATGTTCAGGCCAAGATAGAGCTGGCGCCCTGCCGCTGGCGAAAACATCGGCTGCGCCTGCGTCCAGAAGAAGCTGTCGTACCACACGTAGGCATACTCGCGGCCGGTGGCATTGCGGACCTGCAGATCCACGCTCCAGGCGGGATTGATGGAGTATCTGGCGGTGAGATCCAGGGTGGCGAAGCCGCCGTATTTGCCGGCCAGGTTGCGCTCCTCCAGATAGTAGTCGCCTTGCGCGCGGCCCTGCATTCCCAAGCGCAGCGCAGCGGTCGGGCGGTACTCGACGCCGACGTTGCTGATGTAACGCGGCGTTGCGGCCACTTCGCGGCCGACCAGCGACACGCTGGCATCGCGGTCGTCGCGTTCGATCTTTGCCTCCTGATATGCGTGCGATGCCCATAGCGTCCACCTGTCGCCCAGCTGCGCATTGATCTGCGCATCCACCCCACGCCTGCGTGTCTTGCCCAGGGTGACGGTGGTGCCGGTGGCGGGCATGTTGGAGACTTCGTTGGCCGCATCCTGTTGCCACACCGCAATGCGCGCCTGGCCGCCCTGGAACGGGCTGAATTTCATGCCCAGCTCCACGCCGGTATTGGTGGATGGGCGGACGTCCGCCTGCCCGGCGGTGAGGTAAGCCGGCGCCGTGGACCCGGTCAGCACCTGGAAGCTGCGGCCCCAGTTGGCATAGACGTTGGTGGTCGGGGTGAAGGCGTAGACCAGGCTCAGTTTGGGCTGCTCGATGGTGCCGTAGCGCTGCAGCGGCGCGCGAACGCCGCCGGGCAGTTGGGTGTCGCCGTCGAAGCGGTCCACACGGTAGGCCGGCACGATCTTCAGCGCCTCGGTCGGCTGATAGATCGCCTGCACGTAGGCGCCCCAGTTGTCGAAGGTGTGGCGGTCGTCGTTCTGGATGCGTGCCGGCGTGGCATTGAAATCGGTGGGCTCGGCATAGCTGAAACGCTCGCGTCGGTAGGCGTTGTCCTGATGCTCGTAGTTGATGCCGCCTTCCAGGGTGAGCGTGTCGCTGCTGCGCCAGGTCAGCGTGTTGAGCATGCCGACCTGGGTCTCGTCCCAGATGCGGCGCTGGCGTGGCGCATTGCCGGTGGGCAGGTCGCTGAAGGTCACCCGGCGGTCGTCGTGATAGCGGTTGGAGTAAAGCTTGGTGCCGAAAAACAGCCCGTCTGCCAGCTTTAGATCCAGATGGACGCCGAACTGGCGCATGTCGCGGTCGTCGCCGTCGTTGCGGTTGCGCAGGTCCGAACTGCGACGGTCTGCCTGCATTTCCGCTGCGGTCATGAAGCCGGGTTCGTCGGCCTGGTTGTGATAGACGCGTGCGGTCAGGCCGATGCGCATGCCGTCGTCGAGGTTGCCGTAGAACCATTTGCCGCCCAACGAATACTTGCTGGAGGTGTCGTGGTCGCGGTAGCCATCGGAGGCCTGCACGCCGACGAAATAGTTCTGTGCAAACCCGTCGCGTTCGCGTCCCACGGCCAGCTGCGCATCGCGGGTGTTGAAGCTGCCGTAGGTCAGGCGCGCGTCGGTGTAACTGCCGCCCTGGCGCGTGCCGAAATTGATGTTGCCGCCGATATTGTGCAGGCCGTAGCGCGGATCATTGGTGCCGCGCACCACTTCGATGTAACTGATTTCCAGCGGGAACAGCATGTCGATGAAGCGCTGGTTGCCACTGTTGACGTTGCTGGGGATGCCGTCGATCAGCGTCTTGATCGCATTGAGGTAACCCTCGCCGTTGAAGGCGCGAAAGCTGACCTTGCCCGATTCGGCGCCTTGCCGGGTTTCGGTGAGCTGGATGCCGGGCATCTGCCCGAGCAGCTCCCAGCTATAGGACACGTTCTTGTCCTCGATCTGATCGGCCCCCAGCACGTCCACCGAGGTCAGTACCTGATGCGCGGTGAGTTGGCCTTCGCCATGCTGGTGGACATCGACCTTGCCGAGCGTCAGCGCTGAATCGGACGACTGTGCGCGTGCCTCAGGGAGCAGCAGAACGGCGCCGACGGCCGCCGCGAGAATGTGGATCTTCATGGATCGGACAGCACCAATACGAAGTGGGAAACCGAATGTGGCATCTTTTGCAATATTATAACATAAATAACAAATCTTCGATCCCAGCTGCAGGGTGCTTGCGGTGCGCGTGCGCTGCCGGGGGCTGGATCGCGGCGGCCAGCGCGCTTCGCACCGCGCTCAGCGGTGGCTGCGGTCAGCAGGATTGGAGGCCGGCAGCAGCTCCGGTGACCAGGCGTGGCTGGCCCGGCGCAACAGGCTTGGGTGGCAGGCGGCAGGGGGGGGGGCTGGTCGCGTCGGTACGTGCCGGCCGCTGGTGCCGGTGTTCTGCGGAGCGTTAGCCAGGCATGCGTACCGCGCGTTCGCGCAACCACTTGGTCGCCACCCACTTTTCGCCGGCCAGGACCGGTGCGCCGGCATGCAGGCTGCGTGTCATTGGATGCGGGCGGTCGTAGCTGAAGAACACCGCATTGCCTTTGACGGCGGCAACGTCCAGGTGCGCATCGGGAAAGCGCGTGGCGCCGCCGCGTTCCGGGGTGTTGAGATACATCACCAGCGATGCGACGCGTTGGCCGCCGGCCTGCAGCAACACCGGCGTGCCGGCGGCCGCGGGGTCGAAGTAATCGTAGTGCGGTTGATACTCGGCGCCGGTGGCATAGCGCAACACCTGCAGTCCCTCGCCGTGGTCCACGGGCCAGTCGAGCAGGCGGGCGATGCGTGCTTCGATGCGTTGGCACAGCGCATCCTGCCCCAGCTGCAGGCACATGCTGTGGCTGGTGCGTGCGGCATGCACGATCTGCGCGCCGTTGTCGTTGTCCACCGTGCGCGAACGCGCCAGACGTGGCTGCGCCAGTGCGATCAATGCCTCGCATTCGGCATCGGACAGGAAATCGCCCAGCACCACCACGCGCGGCAGCAACAGGCTGACCAGCACGCGCACCTGGCGATCGCCCAGGTCCAGCAACGAGGCATCGTTGTCCTGCAGCACTGCCGGCACGCGCACCGGCACCGGCAGGCCATGGGTCTGCGCGTGCTGGTGGATGTGGTCGCGCAGCAGGGCCTCGACTGCGTCGATGGCGTCCTGTTCGTTCCAGCCCTGATCCAGGAGCGGCTGTAGCGCTTGTTCGGGCGGCTGGCCGGCCATTGCCTGCGCAATGATCCAGTCGCCCAGGGCAGCGGGGATGGGAGGCGGAGTCATCCTCCTACAGTGCATGTCAATGTGTGGCAGGCATGTGTCAATTGTGTCGTCGTAAGACAAATGAAACAGACAGCCCCTATAAAAGTGACGGGGATCTTGAACGTGCTCGCCACTGCAGTGAGCGGAACGCAACCAATTCTTGACGACTCCTCTTCATACCGGACCTTCCTTGACCTGGAGATCAGCCGCATGTCCGTTCGCAATAGCAGCAAGACACTTCTCATGACCTTTGGTACCGCGCTGGCCTTGTCGGCCTGCGGTGGTGGTGCCGATCGTGTCGCCTCGCCCGGCGAGGGCGCATTTCCGCCGGCACCGACGCCGGCTCCCGCACCGACCCCGGCGCCCACGCCTGCACCCACGCCCGCTCCGGCACCGACCGGCCCGGCCGCCGATTGCCCGACCGGTTTCTCCAACGTCGGTACCATCGCCAACAACACGCTGCGCGCCTGCCAGCTGCCGGACACCATCAACGGCAACCTGGTGGTGCCGGCACGTGCGGGTACGGCGTATTCGATCAGCGGACGCGTCAACGTGGGCACCGACCGCGGCGGCAACGCCATCGCACCGGCCGCCGGCAGCACGCAGGGCATCCTGACCATCGAGCCGGGCGTGACCCTGTTCGGTTCGGCGGGTAGCGACTACATCGTGGTCAACCGCGGTTCGCAGATCTTTGCCGAAGGCAGCGCCACCGCCCCGATCGTGTTCACCGCGCGCCAGGCGCTGGAGGGCCAGGTCAGCGCCAACACCATCGGCTTGTGGGGTGGCATCGTGGTGCTGGGCCGTGCGGCCATCAACAACTGCCCGGGCACCACGGTCTCCGGTACGCCGGAATGTCAGGCGCAGGTGGAAGGTACCAATGCGTTCTACGGCGGCAACAGCGCCACCGACAACAGCGGCTCCATGCGCTACCTGCGGGTGATGTATTCGGGCTTCGAAATTTCGCCCAACAACGAGCTGCAGGGCATCACCCTGGCCGGCGTGGGCAGCGGCACGCGCCTGGATCATGTGCAGATCCACAATAGCTCCGACGACGGTATCGAATGGTTCGGTGGCACCGTCAACGGCAGCCACATCGTGATCACCGGCGCCGACGACGATTCGCTGGATACCGACGCCGGCTGGAACGGCGCCCTGCAGTTCGGCATCGTGGTGCAGCGCGCCGGTGGCGGCGACCGCATGAACGAGTGGAGCAGCCTGCGCCGTCAGCCGTATTCGCGCCCGAAGGTGGCCAACTTCACCTACGTGGGCAATGCGCGCGCCGGTGCGGCGATCATGCTCAACCAGGGCACGCAGGCCGCGTTCTACAACTCGGTCGTCACGCGTCCGGCCGGTGGCAGCGGTGATGGCCTGGTGTGCTTCAACCTGGCCGATGCCGACACGCTCGGGACCTTCAACTCGGTGTTCTTCGCCTGCCCGACGGCCTTCGGCAGCGACGCGCGTGCGGCCACCCAGTTCGCGGCCGGCACCAACAACGTCGCCAACGGCGTGTCCACGTTGCAGAACACCTTCGTCAATGGCGCCAACGAAAGCGCCGTGCCGGCCTTCCAGGGCTTGAACGGGGTGAGCAGCTTCTTCCAGCAGGTGAACTACATCGGTGGCGTGCGCGATGCCAACGACACCTGGTGGCAGGGCTGGACCTGTGGCCTGACCGCCGATCGTCCCTGCTGAGGCACAGCATCACCAGGCGGCCATCAGGTCGCCTGGTGATGCGTCCAGCTTCATCTTTCAGTTGCCAGGGCTCCCACGATGCGAACCTCCGCTGTCGCCCGTCTCTCGCGGACGGGCCTGTCTCTTTCCATTTCCACCTTGCTGTTTTCCGGCGCTGCGCTGGCGCAGTCGACCACCACCGATGCCGGCTCTGCCAGCGGCAGTAGCAGCACCGCCACCAGTGCGCCCAAGCAACTCGACCAGGTCGTGGTGCGCGGCGAGTACATTCCCGAACCGATGCTGCAGACCTCGGAGGTGGCATCGTTCGTCACCCGTGAGGACATGGAGCGCACCGGCGACAGCAGCGCGGCGGTAGCGCTGACGCGTGTCACCGGGCTGAGCCTGTCGCGCGGCAAGTATGTGTATGTGCGCGGCCTGGGCGAGCGTTATTCGTCGGCACTGTTCAACGGCTCGCCGTTGCCCAGCCCCGAGCCGATGCAGCGCGTGGTGCCGCTGGATCTGTTCCCCAGCGACGTGCTGGCCAGCGTGACCGTGCAGAAAACCTATTCGGCCGATTATCCGGGCGAATTCGGCGGTGGCGTGATCGATCTGCAGTCGATGGCGGTGCCGGACAAACCGTTCCTGTCGCTGACCGTGGGTGGCGGCGTCAACAGCGTCAGCACCGGCGAAAAAGGCCTGACCTATTACGGCTCCGGCGATGACGAGTGGGGCTACGACGACGGCACCCGCAAACAGCCTGCCGCGTTGCGCGATGCGATCCAGAGCGGCCGGCGCGTGGATCTGGGCAGTTTCTCGCGCGAGGACATCCGCCGTATCGGCCGCAGCTTGAACGACGCCAACCTGTATGTGCTGCAGGAAAAGGACAGTATCGCCCCGGACGTCAATGTCGGCGGCAGTGCCGGTTACAGCATGGACGTGGGCGAGGCCAAGCTGGGCATCATCGCGGTGGCCAGCTACGACAACGAGTGGCGCACGCGCACCGGCAGGCAGCAGGACGGCATCTTTGTCGGCGATACGGTCGAGTTCAATTCCAACTACGACTTCGCCACCACCCGCAACAACGTGCGCACCAACGGCATGCTGGGCCTGGGCTGGGAGTACGGCCGCCACACCATCGGCTGGACCACCTTGTATGTGCACGATGCCTTGAAGGTGGCACGCAGCCGTGCCGGCCGCGATGAGCTGGCCGGTTTCGATGTGCGTGACGACAACACCGAGTGGTACGAGCGCCAGCTGATCAACAACCAGCTGCGCGGCACGCACGCGTTCGGCGAGTACGACGATCTCAAGATCGAATGGCGCGCAGCGGTGGCCAATGCCAGCCGCGATGTGCCATACGAAACCGGCATTCGCTACGAGTTGCTCGATGGCTACTGGGCGCACGATGCCTCGCGCGTGCAGAACTACACCCGCTTCAGCAAGGTCGACGACAAGGTGGCCAGCGGCGGGGTGGATGTGACCTGGCGTTTGCCGATCGAGCACGACTTCACCGTCAAGGGCGGTCTGGCCTATCTCGACAACGATCGCAGCGCGTGGAGCCGCGAGTTCCGCTTCCTGGCGCTGGACGGCCCGCTGCCGTTCTACAACCAGTTCCAGCGTGTGGATTACCTGATCTCCGATTACAACCTCAGCAACGATCTGCTGCGCCTGCGCGAGACCACCGGCAGCTTCGGTGCGGCCGCGTACGATGCGACCCTGAAGGTCAAGGCGGCGTATCTGCAGGCCGAGGGCGAGATCGTGCCGACCCTGCGCGCCACCGTCGGTGTGCGCTACGAAGACGCCACCCAGGCGGTGCATCCGTACGACATCTTCACTGGCGTACGCCAGGACAGCGTGGCACCGCTGGAGAACAGCTACGCGCTGCCATCGGCCACGGTGACCTGGAATTTTGCCGAGAACCAGCAGCTGCGCTTTGGTGCGTCCAAGACCATCGCGCGCCCGCAGTTCCGCGAGATGGCGCCGCAGCAGTATCTGGACCCGGATATCGACCGCCAGTTCTTCGGCAACCCGTTCCTGGTCGATAGCGAGCTGGTCAACCTGGATGCGCGGTACGAGTGGTTCTTCGAGCCGGGCGAGTACTTCACCGTCGGTGCGTTCTACAAGAGCATCGACAAGCCGATCGAAGCCATCGTCAACGATGCACCCGGCGGCGGCATCGTGCAGAGCTTCATCAATGCGCCCGAGGCCACCTTGTACGGCATCGAGCTGGAGGCCAAGAAATATCTGGACCTGCCGATCGCGGCCGACTGGTGGGGCGACAAGCGGGTGTTCGTGTCCGGCAACTACACGCGCACCAAGTCGGAGGTGAGTGCCAGCGATGGCGACACCGTGCAGCCGTTCGGCTTCACCGCACCGGTGCAGGCGACCTTGTTCATCCGCGATGGCTCGGCCTTGCAGGGGCAATCCGATGACATCGCCAACCTGCAGATCGGTGTGGAAAGCGAGAGCACCCACAGCCAGGCCACCTTGATCGCCAATTATGTCGGTGAGCGGGTGTCCGCGCGTGGTCGACCGGGGCAACCGGATTACATCGACAAGCCCGGCACCTCGCTGGATCTGGTGATCAAGAAGGGCCTGGTATGGTCGGGCAATACGCTGTCGTTGAACTTCGCCGCACGCAACCTGCTCAAGACCAAGTACCAGGAATATCAGAGCCTGGGCAGCAATCGGGTAGACCTGTACGAGTACCAGCCCGGCGTGACGTATGACCTGAGTGTGACAGCGCGCTTCTGATCCGACGCCCGCTGCCGGTATCGCAAACGCCCGCCCTGCCTCGCATGGCGGGCGTTTGCATCTGGGTCCGTGTCGCCGTGTGTCGGCCTGTGTCATCACTTTCTTCGAACTGACACATTGCTGCCGCATTCTGTCATCCGACCGCAATCCTGAGACGGATGTTCGCTTTGCAGCGCGCTTTGCCCTCCTTGAAACCCCTGATGTCGGCGCGCGGCCGCAGCGCACTGGCCTGCGTGCTGCTGGCCTTGCTCGCGCTGCAGTGTGCGCGCGTGGTGTGGGTGATGATCACCCCGATCGGTCCGTTGGGCACCGCCCAGGTCGCCACGCCTGCACAGGCGGAATTGCCGGCACTGCGCCGCGATGTGTTCTATCGCAGCGTTGCGGAGGCGAATAGCGACGGCATCGTGTTGCATGGCGTACGCGCGGGTGGCGCGCAAGCGGCTGCGTTCCTGAGCAGCGGCGACGGCAGGCAGGGGGCATATCGCATCGGCGATGGCGTGGTGGCTGGGGTGACGGTGCAGGCGATCGCGAGCGATCACGTGCTGCTGCGTACCCGTAGCGGCGTGCGACGTCTGGCATTGGTGGAATCCACCGCGTCTGCGGCGGCCACATCGCCGGCAACGACCACGACTGCAGCAGCGGGCGGCGCACCTGCGGTGACGTCGAATGTCGGCACCGCGGCTGGCACGGCCACGGCGGCGGCCGTTGACCCGCAACAACTACTGACCACCGCCGGGCTGCGTGCAAGCGAAGACGGCAGCGGCTTCACCGTGATGCCGCGCGGCGATGGTGCGCTGCTGCGCCAGGCCGGCCTGGCGCCGGGCGATGTATTGACCCAACTCAATGGCCGCACGCTCGATGCCGAACACCTGCGCGAGCTGCAGGACGAACTGCGCGATGGCCAGGCGGCCACGCTGACCTACCGCCGCGACGGCCAGACCCACACCATGACCTTGAAGCGCCCGCAATGACTGCTGCCCGCCCCAGATGGCTCTTTTCGGCCACGTTGTTGCTCGCCCTGCCGGCGGTGCCGATGCTGTCGCTGCATGCCGCCGATGCGCCGGCCGTGCGCCTGCAGGATGTGGACCTGCGCGCCTTCATCCAGGATGTGTCGCGTGCCACCGGCATCACCTTCATCGTGGACACGCGCGTGCAGGGCACGGTCAACGTGGCGCGTGCGCAGGCGATGTCGGAACAGGATCTGCTCGGCATGCTGCTGGCGGTCTTGCGTGCCAATGGCTTGATCGCGGTGTCCAGCGGGCCGTCGACCTATCGCATCATTCCCGACGATACCGCTGCACAGCAGCCGGCCAGCGCCGCCAACGGCAACCTGGGATTTGCCACGCAGGTGTTCACCCTGCAACGTGTGGATGCGCGCAGCGCCGCGGAGATCCTCAAGCCCTTGATCGGGCGCGGCGGCGTGATCATGGCGATGCCGCAGGGCAACAGCCTGTTGATTGCCGACTATGCCGACAACCTGCGCCGGGTACGCGGCCTGGTCGCGCAGATCGACACCGACCGCGCGGCGATCGACACGGTGAGCTTGCGCAATAGCTCTGCGCAGGAACTGGCACGCACGCTGACCTCGCTGTTCGGGCAGGGGGGCGAGCGCAGCAATGTGCTGTCGGTGTTGCCGGTGGAAAGCAGCAATTCGCTGATCGTGCGCGGCGACCCGGCGCTGGTGCAGCGGGTGGTACGCACCGCGGTGGATCTGGACGGGCGCGCCGAACGTCGCGGTGATGTCAGCGTGGTGCGGCTGCAGCACGCCAGCGCCGAGCAATTGCTGCCGGTGTTGCAGCAGCTGGTCGGGCAGACCCCGGGCAACGAGGCACAGCCCGGGCAGGACACGCGCTCCAGCGCGGTGGATGTGGCCGCCGGCGCTACGGGCGCTGCACAGACGCAGGTGATCACACCGGCCGCCGGCAAGCGCCCGGTGATCGTGCGCTACCCCGGCTCCAACGCCTTGATCATCAATGCCGACCCGGAAACCCAGCGTGCCTTGATGGATGTGATCCGTCAGCTGGACGTGCATCGCGAGCAGGTGCTGGTCGAAGCGATCGTGGTGGAGATCTCCGACACCGCCGCCAAGCGTCTGGGTGTGCAGCTGTTGTTGGCCGGGCGCAATGGCACGGTGCCGTTGATTGCCACGCAGTACAGCGGCGCCTCGCCCGGCATCGTGCCATTGGCCGCAGCGGCGGCCGGCACGCGCAGCAACAACGGCGAAGACGATTCGGTGCTGGAACAGGCGCGCAATGTGGCCGCGCAATCGCTGCTGGGCCTGAGCGGCGGCCTGATCGGGCTGGCCGGGCAAAGCAACGATGCGGTGTTCGGCATGATCATCGATGCGGTCAAGAGCGACACCGGCTCCAACCTGTTGTCGACCCCGTCGATCATGACCCTGGACAACGAGCAGGCGCGCATCCTGGTCGGGCAGGAAGTGCCGATCACCACCGGCGAAGTGCTGGGCGCGGCCAACGACAACCCGTTCCGCACCATCCAGCGCCAGGACGTGGGCGTGGAGCTGGAAGTGCGCCCGCAGATCAATACCGCCGGCGGCATCACCCTGGCGATCAAGCAGGAAGTCTCGGCGATTGCCGGGCCGGTCAGCGCGCAGTCGTCGGAGCTGGTGTTCAACAAGCGCCAGATCGAAACCCGCGTGGTGGTGGAAAACGGCGCCATCGTCGCGCTCGGCGGCCTGCTCGACCAGAACGACCGGCAGACCGTGGAGAAGGTGCCGCTGCTGGGCGATGTGCCCGGGCTGGGCGCGCTGTTCCGGCACAAGTCGCGCAATCGCGACAAGACCAATCTGATGGTGTTCATCCGCCCGACCATCATCCGCGACGCGGCCGATGCGCAGCGCATGACCGCGCCGCGCTACACCTATCTGCGCGATCGCCAGTTGGCCGATGGTGACCCGGAAGCCGCGCTCGATGCGTTGGTGCGCGACTACCTGCGTGCGCAGCCGCCGCAGCTGCCGGCCGCGCCATCGTCGGCCGTGCCCGCACCGGCAACAACGCCTGCGCCCGGCGCGCGTCCCGCGCAGCGCTGATGCCATGAACACCGCGCGCGCCAGCATTTCCTACGCGTTCGCCAAGCGCCACGGCGTGGTGCTGCTGGGCAGCGACAGCGCCGCGCAGATCGGCCTGCGCGAAGGCGGCGACGTGCAGGCGCTGATCGAGCTGCGGCGTGCGCTGGGCATGCCGTTGCAGGTGCGCACGCTGGCGCCGTCGGTGTTCGACCGGCATGTGTCGGAGATCTACGCCGATGCCGGCATGGAGCAGGGCGTGCAGGTCGAGGCGTTGGACCTGCACGGCAGCCTGGATTCGTTGATCGACGACATCCCTACCGCCGATCTGCTCGACAGCCAGGACGATGCGCCGATCATCCGCCTGATCAACGGCATCATCGCCGAGGCCGCGCGCCTGGGCGCCTCGGACGTACATCTGGAATCCTACGAATCGCGGCTGCGCGTACGCCTGCGCGTGGATGGGGTGATGCGCGAGGCGGCCACCTTGCCCGGACGCATCGCGCCGTTGCTGGTGTCGCGGGTCAAGGTGATGGCGCGGCTGGATATCGCCGAAAAACGCATCCCGCAGGATGGCCGCGTGTCGCTGGTGATGGGCGCCAAGGCGCTGGACGTGCGCGTGTCCACGCTGCCGACGCGCAGCAGCGAGCGGGTGGTGCTGCGCATCCTGGACAAGGAGCAGGGCACCTTGTCGCTGGCCCAGTTGGGCATGCCACCGGCGGTGATGCACACCGTGCAGCGCGCCCTGCAGGTGCCCAACGGCATCGTGCTGGTGACCGGGCCGACCGGCTCGGGCAAGACCACCACGCTGTATGCGGCGCTGAGCCTGCTCAACGATGGCTCGCGCAACATCCTCACGGTGGAGGACCCGGTGGAATACGCCATCGACGGCGTCGGCCAGACCCAGGTCAACGCACGTGTCGGCATGACCTTCGCGGCCGGCTTGCGCGCCATCCTGCGCCAGGATCCGGACGTGGTGATGATTGGCGAAATCCGCGACGCCGAGACCGCGCAGATCGCCGTGCAGGCCAGCCTCACCGGCCACCTGGTGCTGTCCACCGTGCACACCAACGATGCGGTGGGCGCGGTCACGCGGCTGCGCGACATGGGCATCGAACCGTTCCTGCTCGCGTCGAGCCTGCGGCTGATTCTGGCGCAGCGCCTGGTCCGTCGCCTGTGCACGCAGTGCCGCGCACCGCGCCTGCTGGATGCCAGCACGCGGCAGATGTTGCAGGCGCCCGACGATGCAACCATCTACGCCGCCGTGGGCTGCGCGGCCTGCCACCACAGCGGTTATGCCGGGCGCGTGGGCATCTACGAAGCCATCGCGGTGGACGATGCGATGCGCCGCCTGATCGGCGACAACGCCGACGAGGATGCCCTGGCGGCAGCGGCCTTCGCACGCGCAGCGCGCCTGGGCGATGCCGCGCGCGCCGCTGTGCTGCAAGGCCTCACCACGCTGGAAGAAGCGCTGCGGGTGACCCGCCAGCAGGACGATGCGCATGCCGCGGTTTGACTACACCGTGCTCGACCTGCATGGGCACAGCCGTCAGGGCGTGATCAGCGCGGACACGGTACAGGCTGCGCGTGCGCAACTGGAGCAGCGGCAGTGGGTGCCGGTACGCGTGGAGGCGGCGGTGGCGGCCAGCAGCGTGCGTCCGGCGCGTTTCAGTGGCAAGGATCTGGTGCTGTTCACCCGTCAACTCGCCACGCTGGTGGAAACCGCGCCGCTGGAAGAAGCGCTGCGCACCATCGGCACGCAATCCGAACGGCGCGGCGTGCGCCGGATCACCGGCCAGACGCATGGGCTGGTGGTCGAGGGCTTCCGCCTGTCCGATGCGATGGCGCGCCAGGGCACTGCGTTTCCGCCGCTGTACCGCGCGATGGTGGCCGCGGGCGAGAGTGCCGGGGCGCTGCCGCAGGTGCTGGAGCGCCTGGCCGACCTGCTGGAGCGGCAGGCGCAGGTGCGCAGCAAGCTGCAGTCTGCGTTGGTGTATCCGGCGGCGTTGGCCCTGACTGCCGGTGCGGTGGTCATCGTGCTGATGACCTTCGTGGTGCCCAAGGTGGTGGACCAGTTCGATTCGATGGGCCGCGCATTGCCATGGCTGACCCGCGCAGTGATCGGCGTGTCGAATTTCCTGTTGCATGCAGGCATTCCGTTGCTGGTGGCACTGGTCATTGCGGTGATCGCAGCGCTGCGCCTGCTCAAGCGCCCGGAGTTACGCCTGGCGGCCGACCGTGCGGTGCTGCGCGCGCCCTTGCTCGGCCGGTTGATCCGCGACCTGCACGCCGCACGCATGGCGCGCACGCTGGCGATCATGGTCAACAGCGGGCTGCCGTTGATGGAAGGCCTGATGATCGCCGCGCGCACCGTCGACAACCGCGCCTTGCGGCTGGCCACCGACAACATGGTCACGGCAATCCGCGAGGGCGGCAGCCTGGCCGCGGCGATGAAGCGCGCCGGCGTGTTTCCACCGACGCTGCTGTACATGGCCTCCAGCGGCGAAAACAGCGGGCGCCTGGCGCCGATGCTGGAGCGCGCCGCCGATTATCTGGAGCGCGAGTTCGAGTCGTTCACCACCGCGGCGATGAGCCTGCTGGAGCCGGCCATCATCGTGCTGCTCGGCGGGGTGGTGGCGGTGATCGTGCTGTCGATCCTGCTGCCCATCCTGCAATTCAACACCCTCGCGCTTGGTTGAGCGCGGCCGCCCATCCCTGGAGATCCTCATGCAGTCCATCCGTCACCGCCAACGTTCTTGCTCGCTGTCCTCGCAAGCGCGAATGCGCGGCTTCACCCTGGTCGAGTTGATGGTGGTCATCGTCATCATCGGCCTGCTGGCCACGGTGGTGATGATCAACGTGATGCCCAGCCAGGACCGCGCCATGGTCGAGAAGGCGCGTGCCGACGTGGCGGTGCTGGAGCAGGCGCTGGAGACCTATCGCCTGGACAACCTCAGCTACCCGAGCACCGAACAGGGCCTGCAGGCCTTGCTCAATGCGCCGAGCGGATTGACCCGGCCCGAGCGCTATCGCCAGGGCGGCTACATCCGCCGCCTGCCGGAAGATCCGTGGGGCCACGCATACCAATATCGTCGCCCGGGCCGCAGTGGTGGCTTCGACGTCTACTCGTTCGGTGCCGATGGTGCCGAAGGCGGCGACGCCGACAATGCCGATATCGGCAACTGGCGCTGAGTCGCAACAGTGCTCGCGCAAACGGCCATGGCAAGGCAAGCACGGGCATGTGCGTCGCGGGCGCAGGCGCGCGGCTTCACCCTGCTCGAACTGCTCGCCGTCCTGGTGATCACCGCGCTCGCCAGCACCTTGGTGGTGCTGACCTTGCCCGATACGCGACGCGACCTGCACGACCAGGCCGATGCATTGGCCAGTGCCTTGCTGCATGCACGCGACGAAGCCATCCTGAGCCTGCGCATGGTCGAGGTGACCGTGGATGCAGGTGGCTACAGGTTCCGCCGCCAGGCGCAGCAACGCTGGGTGCCGCTGGATGAAAAACCGTTCGCCGCGATGCGCTGGCCTGCCGGCGTGCAGACGCAGTTGCCGGTGGGCGGGACGCAGTTGAGCGTGCGCTTCGATCCCACCGGTGCGGCCACGCCGCAACGCATCGCGCTGGCCGACGGCCAGCAGCAGCTGCAGGTGGTGGTGGACGCCGCCGGCGTGGTACGGGTCGATGCGCCCCTGCAGTGATCCCCATGCCTGCGCCGGGTTTTCGCTGCTCGAACTGATGGTCGCGCTGGCGATCTTCGGCATGGCCGTGGTTGGCCTGCTGAACCTGTCCGGCGAAAGCACGCGCACCGCGGTGGTGCTGGAAGAGCGCGCCCTGGCTGCGGTGGTTGCGGAGAATCAGGCGATCGACGCGATGCTGGCGCCCACCGCCGCAGCAGTGGCGCCGGCGAACGGGCAGGAAATGCTGGGCGGACGCAGCTGGGACTGGCGGCGTACGTCGATGCCAGCCGGCAGTACCGGCATCGTGCGCATCCAGGTGCAGGTGCGCGCCGCAGCGCAGGCGCAGGAAATCGCCAGCCTCAGCGTCTTGCGGAGCGCCGAATGATGCGTGCACCTCGCAGCGCAGCGGGCAGTTGTGGCAGCGCAGGCTTTACCTTGATCGAACTGCTGGTCGCCCTGGCGGTGTTCGCGCTGGTAGCGGTCGCCGCGGTGGTGGTGATGCGCCAGAGCATCGACCAGCGCGATGCGGTGCGTGCACGTTTGCAGCAGGTCCGCGAGTTCCAGCTTGCACATGGCCTGTTGCGCAGCGACCTGCAGCAGGCCGCAGTGCGGCGCACGCGCAACAGCGAGGGCGGCGCTGCACGCACCGCGTTCGTCGCCAGCCCGCCCGGTGTGCCGGGGCCGCTGTTCGGTTTTGTGCGACGCGGCTGGAGCAACCCGGATCAGGCGCCGCGCGCGTCGCTGCAATACGTGGAATACCGGGTGGTCGATGGACGCCTGGAGCGCAGTGCACGCCCCGCACTCGACGGTGCAGTCGCCGGTCCGCCGCAGGTGGTGTTGCGTGGGGTGCGCTCGGCGGTGGTCGGGTTCCATTATCGCGCGCAGTGGAGCGATGGCTGGAGCGGCGGGCTCGACGCACTGCCGGATGCGATCTCGCTGGAGCTGGACCTGGAGCAATGGGGCCGCGTGCGCCAGTTGTTCCTGCTGCCGGAGGGGCGCGGATGAAGGCCTTGAACGCATGCAGGCAGCAACGTGGTGTCGCACTGCTGACGGTGCTGTTGCTGGTGGCGGTGATGACGTTGCTGATGGTCGCAGTGCTGGACGATCTGCGCTTTGGCCTGCGCCGCAGCGGCAACGGCGAGGCAATGACGCAGGCGCAGTGGTATGCGTTGGGCACCGAAACCATCGCCCGGCAACGCCTGCAGGCACTGGCCAGGCGCGACCCGATGCGCACCACGCTGGAGGGTGGCTGGAACGATCAACCGGTGACCTTCCCGCTGGACGACGGCGCAGTGAGCGTGCGGCTGCGCGACCGCGGCGGCTGCTTCAATCTCAACAGCGTGGTCGCCGGTGCGCCCGAGCAATGGCAGCGCAGCGACGACGGCGCAGCGCAGTACCGCGCCTTGCTGGAGGTGCTGGGCATCGCACCGCAACAGGCGCAGGCGCTGACCGATGCGCTGGTGGACTGGATCGACAGCGATAGCCAGCCCGGTGCGCAGGGCGCCGAAGACGATCGCTACCTGCAAGCGGCAGTGCCGTTGCGCAGCGGGGCGACCCTGCTGGCGGGCGTCAGCGAGCTGCGTGCCATCGCCGGCTACACGCCGCAGGTGATCGCGCAGCTGCGGCCGCACGTGTGCGCACTGCCGGAGGCGCGGCTGTCGCCGGTCAACATCAATACGTTGCGTCTGCAGGATGCGCCGGTGCTGGTGGCGCTGACCGGAGGCGCCCTGGAATTGCCGGCCGCGCGCCGCGTCATCGCCGCGCGGCCGGCCGGCGGATGGCGCGACGTCAAAACCTTCCTGAGCCAGCCAGCGCTGATCCAGGCCGAGCTTTCCAATGCAGTGCTGGAACAGATCGAATTACGCACCCGTTATTTTTCCCTCTACAGCCAGGTCGACCATGCAGGCGCGCAGGTCGTGCTGGACGCCTTGCTGCAGCAGGATCCTGCCGGGCGCGTGCGGCTGGTGGCGCGCCAATGGAGTTCCGACGAATGAGTACCACCTTGCTGTTGCTGCCCGCCGATGCCACCGCGCACGCGATCACCGTGCGTGTGGACGCGCATGGCCAGGTGCTGTCGCAGCGTGTGGCCAGCGCGCCGTATGAACCGTCCGCACGCACAGTGCTGGTGGTGCCGGGCGTGGATGTGCATCTGCGCTGGCTGAGCCTGCCCGGCCGCAGCATCGCGCAGTCGGTCGCGGCCGCGCGCCTGCAACTGGCCGAACATCTGGCGGTGGAGACGCCGGCCCTGCATGTGGTGATCGCCGATCGCAACGAGGCCGATGGCACGCGCCTGGCCGCTGCGGTGGATGGCGCAACGATGCAGCAGTGGTTGGCGCGCGCAGCACAGCTGGGCGTCGTCCCCGATGCGGTGGTGCCCGATTGCCTGTTGCTGGAGCCCGGCGCGGACGCTGCGGCGGCAGTGGTGGACTGGGACGGTCGCTGGCTGATTCGCGGCGCAGGCCTGGCCTGCAGCCTGGAGCCGGAGGCTGCGCGCATGCTGCTGCGCGAGCGCGCGCCAGCACAGCCACCAGCGCACGACACCGCGCACGCCATTGCCTGCCTTGCGCAAGGCGCCACGCGCGCACCGATCAACCTGCTGCAACACGCGTTCGCTGCGAGGCCGGCTGCTGCGCGCACGGTCACTGCGCGCCGTCTTGCGGCGCTGGCCGCACTGGTACTGCTGTCGCCGCTGGTGCTGGTGCTGGCGCAGACACTGCGCTACGAAATCGGCGCGCGCCTGCTGCAATCGCGCGCCGCCGCGCAGTTGGGCGTGCGCGATGCAGCGGCGGTGCCGGCCGCGCTGCAGGCACGCCGGCACACCGGGGCAGCGGCCGATCGCCTGGCCATGCAGCTCGGCGACTTGTTCGCAGCGGTCGATGCCATGCCGGCGGCGGAACTGGATCAGATCGACTACCACGCCACACAGCCGCTGCGCGGCACCCTGCTGCATGCCGATGGCGCCAGCCTGCAACAGTTGTCCACGCGGCTGGCCGGGGAGGGGTGGCAACTGCAGCCCGGCAGCAGCCAGGGCGAGGACGATCGCCTGCGAACGCCGTTCGTGCTGGAGCCATTGCGATGACTGCACCTGTGCAACGCGGCATGCAATGGTGGCAGGCACGTGCGCCGCGCGAGCGGCTGATGCTGGGCGTGATGTGCGCCGCCGTAGCCGCGTTCGTCGCCTGGTACGCGCTCTACACCCCGTTGCGGCACTGGCGTGCCCAGGCGCAGGCGCGCTATGCCGCTGCGGCGCAGCTGGTGCTCGACGCATCTGCGCAGGCATCGGCGAGCAGGCGCGCGGCTGCTCCTGGTGCGGCGGCACTGAACGAGCTCATCGCAAGCAGCGCACGCGATGCCGGTGTCGGCATCACCGCCCAGCAGCGCAACGCAGCGGGCGGGGTGGACGTGCAGATCGATGCGGTCAGCGCCGCCAGCTTGTTCGGCTGGCTAGAGCGGCTGCGCCAGGCGCATGGCGTGGCGCCGACGCAGCTGAGCATCGTGCGCGACCAGGGCCAACTGCGGGTACGCTGCGGGTTTGCGGAGCCTGCACAGTGACGCGCCTGCGTTGGACCCTGGTCTTTCTGTTGATGGTGGGCATTGCGCTGCTGGCATGGCTGCCCCTGCGCCTGGTATTGCCACGCGAGGGCTTGCCGTTCTCGGCGCTGGATGTGGAGGGGCCGGTATGGGCAGGCACCTTGCGGCAGGTGCAATGGCAAGGCATCGCTTTCGGCGATGTCATGGTGCGGCCGCGCATCTGGCCGCTGTTGCGTGGACAGCGCCAGGTGCACCTGCAGGCCCCGCAGCTGCAACTGCTGCTGGTGGATGGCGCGCAACACGGTATCGGCGATGCGCAGGGCCAGCTGCTGTTGCGCCAGCCGGCGGGCATGGCCTTGATCGATCTGGCGGTGGAGCTGCAGCAGGTGGATCTGCTGTTCGATGCCACCGGCTGCGTGCAGGCAGGTGGGCGGGTCGGCCTGCAACTGCTGGCGAGCGGGGCGGGCGAGCTGCCCGGTCTGCCGCCGTTGCGCTTGTCCGGGCAGCCGCGGTGCATGGACGACAGCGCCGTGCTGAGCCTGCTGCCCGATGCACCGTTGCCTGCCGGCGTGCAGGCCGATGCACAGCTGCAAGTGTGGCGCGATGGGCGTTGGCAATTGCAGTCACGCATCGATCCGGGGCAGGACGCAGTGTTGGGTGTGGGCCTGCAGTTGCTGGGCTTCGCCGCCACTCCGGAGCGCAGCTTGTTGCGCATCGACCAGGGGCAATTGCGCTAGGACTGCTGTTACGCGCGGCGCGGCGAGAAATCTGTCGCCTGCACCATTAGCGTGCATGCCCGGAGGCTGGTGTCTTCATCGCGGCCGCTGCGAAGGCACAGTTCATTGATCCGTTGACAACGTTGTCGGCGTAGGACCCTGCGTAGTCATTGCGCCAGTTGCTGGGTTGCTTCGATAAGGCAGAAGTGCTGCTTCCGATACACGGGAGCGTGCGGTATGGAGTGTGATCCAGCCCGCAACGCTTGCGCTGCGGCCCACACATTCCGGACCCGCCGGAATTGGTCTGGTTACCGGGGATTGGTCAGCGACTGGTCCTGTGACAACGATGCCCGCCACGCACCCAAATGATCCTTTGTGCACCGTCGAAGGTCTTGAAAAGCAGGGCTCAGATGCGTTCGCAGCCGCCGGTCAAACACTTTCGGCAGTGACTGTTGACACGATCTTTTAAAGACCATAAGAATCAAATCCACTGAATTGGTATTTGCCAGTCAGGGCCGTTGATCAGCAATGGCATGCGATGTCCGTCCTGGGAGGGAGGCGGCATCGGCACCCACGGGGGGCCGTACGGGGTGCTCGCAGACAACAGATCGCAGGCGGTTCCGCACGTCCGGAACTGGTGGCCTGTGCGCGTGTGGGTGGGTTGCCCAGCGTCGTGATCTGTCTTTGCTGATCGATCGGAATGCCAGCCGCGTCGTCGTCCAGCCATTCCACCTCAGGATCTCCCATGTCACCTGTCCCGCGTGCCTCGTTGCGTTGTTGTTCGCCCTCCTCGCTGTCCGTCGCCATCGCGCTGTCGCTGCTTGCCTGCGGTGCCAGTGCGCAGACGCAACAATCGCCGCCGCCGGCATCGGCGCAGATCTCCCAGCTCGATACCGTCAAGGTCACCAGCTCGTACCAGAAGAGCCTGATCACCGCGATGGACAACAAGCGCGACGATGTGCGCATGACCGATGGCATCTCTGCACAGGACATCGGCAAGTTTCCTGCCGAGAACATCGCCGAGGCGATCCAGCGCATCCCCGGCGTGCAGATCTCCACCATCAACGGGCGCGGCTCCACCATCAGCGTGCGTGGTCTGGGCCCGCAGTATTCGGCCACCACCATCAACGGCCAGGTGATCAAGAGCGCCGACTTCACCGACGGGTTCCGCTACGACATCATCCAGCCGGAAGTGGCCGCCGGGATCGAGGTGATCAAGTCGCCGTCGGCGGACATGGATGCCGGTGGCCTGTCCGGCACGGTCAACATCAACACCACCAAACCGCTGGACTACCAGCAGACCAAGTTGCTGTTCTCGGCCAAGACCCAATATGCAGAGTTCGCCGGTGGCTCGCCCACGCCCAAGGGCGTGCTGACCTATATCGACCAGTTCAAGTTCGGCGGTGGCGATCTGGGCGTGTTCCTCAGTGCCGGCTACCAGAAGCTCAAGGACCGCGCCGATTATCTGTGGATCGACCGCTGGTACACGCAGGACACCGACGCCGGCACCTTGTACATCCCGCGTCGTCCGCGCTATCGCTCGATCGAGCGCGAGACCACGCGCAAGATGTTCAATGGCGGTCTGCAGTGGAAGCCCAACGACCAGCTGGAGATGAACCTCACTGCGCTGTATTCGCAGGACAAGACCGCCAACGACATGAACCAGCTGGTGTACTCGTTCGAGCGCACTCCGCTGACGGTGCTGCAGACCAACGGGTTGACCGCCACGCAGGTGTCGGCATCGGACTACTGGCTGGAGAACAACCGCCAGATCGAACAACACGATCTGTCCACACAGTTGCTCACCTACGACTTCAAATGGAAGGGCGATGCCTGGACGCTCAGTGGCGCGGCCAATTACACCCAGGGCAAGACCGACGAGAACGAACGCGCCGCGATCCTGGGTCGGATCCCCTCGGCGACGCTGCTGGATACCTCCAATCCCGACGCGATCTCGCTGACCACCGATGCCGACGCCACCGATGCCAGCGCCTGGGACAAGCGCAATCTGGTGCGTAGCGAGTACCCCAACGGTTCCATCCAGTCGCTCAGCAACAAGGAATGGTCGCTGCAGCTGGATGCCGAACGGTATCTGGAGCTGGGTGCGTTGAATGCGGTGCGCTTCGGTGCCAAGTACCGCCGCGAAACCTTCGAGCGCGACGTGCGCCGGCGTGACTTCCTGTACCTGCTCAGGACCGGTGCGGTGTCGGGCTTCGACATGTTCCCGGAGCTGTCGGCCGCCAACAGCACGGTGAGCAACTTCCTCGACGGGCAGCTGGCCTCGCAGGACAGCTGGGTCACCCCGGACATCGCGGCCTACGCACGCTCGCTGGCGGCGGCCGGCATCAGCGTGCCGGTGCTGTTCGCACCGCAGAGCAGCTACAGCATCGAGAACGACATTTCCTCGGCCTATGCGATGGCGCGCATCGACACCGACATCGGCAGCATGCGTCTGCGCGGCAACTTTGGCCTGCGCTACGAAAACACCAAGCGCACCACCGACACCTACCTGACCCAGGCGCAGGCCGCCAGCGACGATGCCAATGTGGTGATCGGCACCGCGCGCGCGCCATACGAGTATTCCAACTGGCTGCCCAGCCTGAATCTGGTGCTGGACATGCGCGACGACCTGCTGCTGCGCTTCGCCGCCGCCAAGGTGCTGGTGCGGCCGATCCTGGACAGCAACACCGCCATCGCCTCGACCATCTCCACAGGCACCAATACCGGCGGCACCACCACCTATGTCGTCACCCAGGGCCAGACCGATCTGAAGGCACTGACCGCCGACCAGGCCGACCTGAGCCTGGAGTGGTACTACGGCAACGGTGGCGCGCTGACCGTGGCTGGTTTCTGGAAGAACATCAAGAACGGCACCTTCAACAGCATCGTCTGCCCGGCCGCCTTCAACGGCACCGCGCTGTCCAGCAATGCGGCCGGCGACTGCGTGGACAGTGGCGGCGATATCTACGAGATCACCGCCACCACCAACGACCCGAGCAAGGTCAAGATCCGCGGTTACGAACTGGGCTGGACGCAATCGCTGGATGCCTGGCTGCCGATCGACGGCTTCGGGGTGACCACCAACTTCACCCGGGTGATTCCGCAACGCGATACCGATTTCCAGATCCGCAACCTGTCCGAGCAGACCTGGAACGCCACCGCGTACTGGGAGAGCGCGCATTATTCGGCGCGCGTTTCGCTCAACCATCGCAGCGAGTACGAACAGGACAGCAGCGACAGCTTCTTCGCGCGCGAAGGCCACACCATGAAGGCGCGCACCCAACTGGATGCGGTGCTCGGCTACCAGGTCAACGACAGGCTGAGCTTCCAGCTCGGTGGCTTGAATCTCACCAACCGCACCGAGCAGGCCTACAAGGACATCGCCAGCCGCTGGCAGATGACCGGCGTCACCGGTCGCAGTTACTACTTGTCGATGCAGTGGGACATGCTGTGATGCCGGGCCAGCGAGCACTGCGCCGGCAGGCATCGCTGCGGGTGGCAGCCAGCAGCACAGGCAGCGCCGCAGGCATGATGGATGCATGCCCTGCAGTGGCTGCGCGCGTGGATGCGCGGCATGCGTCACGGAGCGCGCCTGCGGTGCAGGCTGGCGGGCGCCATCATGCGCAGGCGTGAGTTCCTTGCCGGCAGCGTCTGCGCCTCGTCGCTGCTTGGCGTGCCGGCGCTGCTGCCTGGCGCGGCGAACGCTGTAGCGACACGCGCGGGCAGTGGCGGCACGCCGCGTCCCGCGCCACCGCCAGCGGGCACCGATGGCGCAGGCCAGTGGCTGGACCTGGACGAGGGCTGGCGTTTTCATGCCGGCGATCTGCCGCCGCCGCGCCTGCTGGCGCAGGACGAGACTTACGACAACGCCAAGGCCGGCCGCGCCTGGGGCGCAGCGGCGCCGGACTACGACGACACCGGCTGGCGACAGCTGCAACTGCCGCACGACTTCGTGGTGGAGCAGGCGGTGCGCGCCGACGCCAACATCGCGCAGGGCTATCGCCCGCGCGGCATTGCCTGGTACCGGCGCACGCTACGGCTGGACGAGTCCGTGCGCGGCCAGGCGGTGGAACTGCGTCTGGACGGCATCGCCAGCCATGCCACCGTGTGGGTCAACGGCATGCTGATGGCGCGCAGCTGGAGCGGCTACAACGGGCTGGTCATCGATCTCACGCCGGTCGCGCGCTACGGCAATGCCGTGAACAGCATCGCCATCCGCGTCGATGCCGAGGCGATGGACGGCTGGTGGTACGAAGGCGGCGGCATCTACCGGCACACCTGGCTGGTGCTGCGTGCGCCCTTGCATATCGCCGGCGATGGCCTGGCGGCGGTGCCGCGCGAAGGCCCGGGCGATCTCTGGCAGCTGCCGGTGCAACTGGACCTGGTCAACAGCGGCGAACAGCCTGCCGAGGCGTGGGTGGATGTGGCGCTGCGCGACCCAGACGGTGTTGTCGTGGCGAGTGGCGAGACGCAACTGCGCGTGGCTGCATTCGGTACCGTGCAGGCGGCCATCAGCATGTCGGTGCCGCAACCGCAGCGCTGGAGCGTGGACACGCCGGTGCTGTATCGGGTGCAGGCCAGCGTGCGTGGCGCGGACGGCCGCAGCGACCGTGCCGAGTGCGAGATCGGCTTTCGCAGCCTGCGCTTCGATGCCGACCACGGCTTCTTCCTCAATGGCCGCCCGCTCAAGATCAAGGGCGTATGCCTGCATCAGGACCATGCCGGCGTCGGTGTGGCGCTGCCCGATGCCTTGCACGCGTTTCGCCTGCAGCGCTTGAAGTCGATGGGCTGCAATGCCATCCGCCTGCATCACGCGGTGGCACCGGAACTGCTGCAGGCCTGCGACCGGCTCGGCATGCTGGTGATGGCCGAGAACAGGCTGTTCAATCCCGCACCCGAGTATGTGGCGCTGCTGCAGAACATGGTGCGGCGCCAGCGCAACCATCCCAGCGTGTTCCTGTGGTCGCTGCTCAACGAGGAGCCGCTGCAGGGCACCGCCACCGGTTACGCGATCATGGCGCGCGCTGCCAGCGCCGTGCGCGCGCTCGACGACAGCCGCCCGATCACCGCCGGCATGAACGACGGCATGTTCGCCACCCGTGGCGCGGCCGATGTGGTGGACGTGCTCGGCTTCAACTACCGCCAGTTCAACTACGACCGCGTGCATGCGGCGCGGCCGCGCACGCCGATGCTGTCCAGCGAGGACACCAGCGCGTTCCAAACCCGCGGCGCGTGGTTCACCGACCTGGACGCGCACGTGGTGGCCGAAGACGACAGCCTGGCCGCGGACTGGGGCAATACCCACCGCCGCGCCTGGCAGCTGATTGCCGAACGCCCGTTCGTCGCCGGCAGCTTCGTCTGGACCGGCTTCGATTATCGCGGCGAACCCACGCCGTTCGAATGGCCGTCGGTGGGCGCGTTCTTCGGCATCATGGATCAATGCGGATTTGCCAAGGGGGCCTACTGGTTGCGCCGCGCGCTGTGGATCGACGACGCGCCGGTGCTGCACCTGTTGCCGCACTGGAACTGGCCCGGTCGCGAGGGCCGGCCGATCAAGGTGATGGCGTTCTGCAATGCCATGCAGGTGGAGCTGTGGCTCAATGGCCGCTCGCTGGGCAAACAGGCGGTGGATCGCGCGCAGATGAATCAGTGGCAGGTGGCCTATGCGCCGGGTGTGCTCGAAGCGGTGGCCTGGCGCGACGGCCGCGAGGTGGCGCGTACGCGGGTGGAAACCACCGGCGCAGCGGTTGCGCTGCGGCTCACGCCCGACCGCCCCCAGCTGCGCGGCGATGGCCGCGATGCGCAGCCGGTGACATTGGAAGCGGTGGATGCGCAAGGTCGCCACGTGCCCGATTGCAATGCAATGCTGACGCTGCAGATCAGCGGCGGCCGCTTGCTGGGGGTTGGCAATGGCGACCCGAATGCACACGCCGCCGATCAGGGCGTGCAAGTGGCCCTGTTCAACGGGCTGGCGCAGGCGATCGTGCAGGCCGGGCGTGGCGCAGGCGTGTTGCGGCTGCAGGCGCGCAGCGCAGGCGTGCGCGATGCGGTGATCGAGATCGCGTGCGTGGCGGTGCCGCTGCCAGCCACGGTGCCGATCGTGGCGCCGGTGATGGTGGTCGAGAGCTGGCGCCACACCGCCGCCTTCGCGCAGCCGCCGGCACCGGATCTCTCGCGCCGCCCCAACGACAACAACAGCTGGAGCAACACGTTGCCCGGCACCCTGGAAACTGCGCCCGAACGCGCCGGCTACGTGTTGTACCGCACCCGGTTCACGCCGTGGCAGGGCGTGCAGGCCCACGGCGGCATGCTCGACCTGGGCCGCCTCAGCGGGCCGGCGCAGGTGTTTCTGGATGGCCGTGCAGTGACGCAGGCGGCGGCCGGCACACCGATCAAGTTGGCGCTTGCACCCGCGACCGGCGCGCGCACGCTGGCGGTGATCCTGCAGGTCGCTGCGGATCAACCGTTTGGATTCCACGACGTCGTCACCGTGCAGTATCGGAACTCGCCATGATTACCTCATCGTTTTTCCCGTCCGCGCCCGCGCGGCTGTTCGCCGGCACAGTGCTGGGCGCCTTGCTCGCCGTTCCCCTCACCGTGCTGGCTACACCGCCCGCACAGGCGGTGCTGCAACGCCTGATTGGCGCACGCGCCACCCAGTTCGAGATGCGCGTGGCACCGCGCGGCGACGGCGCGGACTGGTATCGCATCGATGCCGGCGGCGACACGGTGCGCATTGCCGGCTCCTCGCAGGTGGCCTTGGCGCGTGGCGCCTACGCTTATCTGGGCCAGGCCGGTGCAGCCTCGATGAGCTGGGAAGGCGACCGCGTGGCGCTGCCGGCGCAATGGCCGGCCTACAGCAGCGGCCAGGTGCGCACGCCGTTTGCGCATCGCGCCTATCTCAACACCTGCACCTACGGCTACACCACGCCGTTCTGGGACTGGCCGCGCTGGCAGCGCGAGATCGACTGGATGGCGTTGCACGGCATCGACATGCCGCTGGCGATGGAAGGGCAGGAGGCGATCTGGCAGGCGCTGTGGCGCGAGTTCGACGTGGGCGATGACGCGCTGGCGGAGTATTTCTCCGGCCCCGCATTCACCCCGTGGCAGCGCATGGGCAATATCGAAGGTTATCGCGCACCGTTGCCGCAGCAATGGATCGACAGCAAGCGCGTGCTGCAGACGCAGATCCTCACCCGCATGCGCGAGCTGGGCATGCAACCGGTGCTGCCGGCGTTTGCCGGCTACGTGCCCAAGGCATTCGCGCAGGCGCATCCCAACGCGCGCATCTACCGCATGCGCGCCTGGGAAGGCTTCCACGAAACCTACTGGCTGGATCCACGCGATCCGTTGTTCGCCCAGGTCGCGCGCCGGTTCCTGGAGCTGTACACGCAGGCCTATGGCGCAGGCGAGTTCTATCTGGCCGACGCCTTCAACGAGATGCTGCCGCCGGTGGCCGACGACGGCAGCGACGTGGCCGCCGCCAAGTACGGCGACAGCATCGCCAACTCTGATGCGGCACGTGCCAAGGCCGTGCCGGCGGCGCAACGCGATGCACGCCTGGCCGAGTACGGGCAGGCCTTGTATCGCTCCATCGCGCAGGTCAATCCGCAGGCCACCTGGGTGATGCAGGGCTGGCTGTTCGGTGCCGACCGCGAGTTCTGGCAACCGCAGGCGATCGCCGCGTTTCTCGGCAAGGTACCCGACGCGCGATTGATGGTGCTGGACATCGGCAACGACCGCTATCCCGGCACCTGGAAGGCGGCGCAGGCCTTCGACAACAAGCAGTGGATCTATGGCTACGTTCACAACTACGGCGCCAGCAATCCGTTGTACGGCGACTTCGCGTTCTATCGACACGATCTGCAGGCCTTGCTGGCCGATCCGGACAAACGCAACCTGCGCGGCTTTGGCGTGTTTCCGGAAGGGCTGCACAGCAACTCGGTGGTTTACGACTATCTCTACGCGCTGGCCTGGGAGGGCCCGCAGCAATCCTGGTCGCAATGGCTCACGCAATACACCCGCGCGCGCTACGGCCGCAGCGATGCGGCCTTGCTGCAGGCCTGGTCGGATCTGGAAGCGGGCATCTACCAGACCCGCTACTGGTCGCCGCGCTGGTGGAACAAGCGCGCCGGCGCGTATCTGCTGTTCAAGCGGCCAACCGCCGACATCGTTGGCTTCGACGACCGCCCCGGCGATCCGCAACGCCTGCGCCGCGCCATCGACGCGTTGCTGCAGCAGGCCGACCGCTATGCCGACGCACCGCTGTACCGTTACGACCTGATCGAAGACGCACGGCATTACCTGAGCCTGCACGCCGACCGTCAATTGCAGGCGGTGGTGCAGGCCTACGACGCCGGCGAGTTCGCACGCGGCGATGCGCTGCTGGCGCGCACCACGCAACTGGTGCAGGGGCTGGATGTACTGGTCGGCGGCCAGCACGAAACCCTGGCCGACTGGACCGGCCAGGCCGCCGCAGCCGCCGGCAACGATGCCGCACTGCGTCGTGCCTATGTCGGCAATGCGCGTGCGCAGGTCAGCATCTGGGGCGGCGACGGCAATCTGGCCGATTACGCGTCCAAGGCATGGCAGGGCATGTACGCGGATTTCTATCTGCAGCGCTGGACGCGCTTTCTCGGCGCATACCGTGCGGCACGCAAGGCGGGCACACCGTTCGACGCAGCGGCAGTCAACGCGCAGCTTACCACGTGGGAGCGCCAATGGGCCGCGCAGGACGAAGTGCCGAAGCGACAGCCACCCCGCGACCCACTGACCTTGCTGCGCGGCTTGCTGGCGCAGGTGGACGCGCATGATGGTTTGCAACGTGCCATGCAACGCAATGTGCAAGGCAGTACGCACAGTGCAACGCAAGGCATTGCCCAAGGCGACGTGCACGGCATGGCGCACGGTGCCATTCGCGGCACCACGCAAGGTACTGCCCAATGAGCAGATCCATATTGCACATCGCGGCCCTCCATGAGCGCTTCCGTACCGAAGCAGCGACACTCGCCACGGGCAGCACGTCTGCAGGCCGCCTCCCCCTGCAGTCGCTGGGCAAGGAACTGCAATGAGCGCACAAACACTCCCTGCTGCAGCTGGCACTGCAACCGCAGCACCCAGGCGCGAACGCTTCCTGTCGCTGGACGTGTTCCGCGGCCTGACCATCTTCCTGATGATCCTGGTCAACACCGCCGGGCCCGGCGCGCAGCCATATGCGCAGCTGACCCACGCGGCCTGGTTCGGCTTCACGCTTGCCGATCTGGTGTTTCCCTCGTTCCTGTTCGCCGTCGGCAGCGCGATGAGTTTTGCGCTGGCCACCGGCACGCCGCACCGGCAGTTCCTCGCCCGCGTGGGCAAGCGCGCCGCGCTGATCGTGATGTGCGGCGTGCTGATGTACTGGTTTCCGTTCTTCCACCCGCAGCCCGATGGTGGATGGGCGTTCACTGCAGTCGATCAACTCCGCCTGACCGGCGTGCTGCAGCGGATCGGCCTGTGCTATCTGCTCGCAGCGCTGCTGGTGCGCTATCTGCCGCCACGCGCTATCGCGCCGGTTTGCGTCGCGCTGCTGCTGGGCTACTGGGCATTGCTGTACGTCTTTGGCGAGCCCGGTGCGGAGCTGAGCAAGACCGGCAACGCCGGCACCCGGCTGGACCTATGGCTGTACGGGCATGCGCATCTGTATCGCAAGGATGGCGGCTTCGACCCCGAGGGCCTGCTTGGCACGCTGTCGGCCACGGTCAACGTGCTGGCCGGCTATCTGGGCGGGCGCTTCCTGCAGCGGCACGGCAAGACCGGTGCCGCCAAGCGCAGCCTGTTGCTGGCGGGCGCGGGGCTGGTGCTGCTGGCGTTGCTCTGGCACCCGGCCTGGCCGCTGTCGAAGAAGCTCTGGAGCGGGTCGTTCGTCGCCTGCACGGTGGGCCTGGATCTGCTGGCGCTGGGCGTCCTGGTCTACCTGCTGGAGTTGCGCGGCTGGAGCGGCGGCAGCGGCTTCTTCACCGTGCTGGGGCGCAACCCGCTGGCGATCTACCTGTTCTCCGAACTGTTCGTGGTGGTGCTGCGGCTGATTCCGGCCGGCAGCTCCGGGCTGGACCTGTACGCCTGGGCCGGCATCCGCGTGTTCCAGACCATCGCGCCGGGCCCGCTCGGGTCGCTGCTGTGCGCGCTGAGCTACACGCTGCTGTGTTGGTGCGTGGGCTGGTGGATGGATCGGCGGCGCTGGTATCTGCGGCTGTGATTGCCCGACCCGGCAACCGGTGACGCAGCCCGGGCGCGGACAGTGCCGCACCGGCTTGGTCATCGGCATGCATCCCGCCCTTGAGCAGCGCGGTGGACACCTGCGTCAGCCAGGCTTGTCATCGCTCCCGACGATCCACAGCCGCTAATGCGCTGCAGGCAAATTGGTACTATATTGGACCTAACGAATCCAAGTCGGTCCGGAGGACAGGCAATGGTCAAACCGAAAACCGAAGCCAGGACGGACACCGACCCCCGGATGGACGCGCTGACGCTGGACGCCTCCGCGCCGACGCCGCTGTATCTGCAACTGGCGAGCAAGCTGGACGAGCAGATCCGCGGCGCGCAGTGGAAGGCCGGCGAAGCGCTGCCGGCCGAGCGCCAGCTGTGCGAGCGGCTGCAGATCTCGCGGGTGACGCTGCGCCAGGCCGTGGACGTGCTGGTCGAACAGGGTTTGGTCTCGCGCCGGCAGGGCGCCGGCACCTTCGTCACCACGCAGATCCAGCACCAGCTCAGCGGCCTGACCAGTTTCAGCGAGACGCTGCGCATCAAGGGCTACGAGCCCGGCACGCGCTGGCTGGAGCGGCGGCTGCGCCCGGCGCATGGCGAAGAGATCCTGCGGCTGGGGCTGTCGCCGGATGCGGCGGTGGCTTCGCTGACCCGCCTGCGCAGCGCCGACGACCGGGTCATGGCCTACGAGCATGCGGTGTTGCCGCAGCGCATCGTCGCCGACCCGCAGCAGATCGGCGATTCGCTCTACAGCTACCTGGATGCGCAGGGCACCCCGGTGGTGCGCGCGCTGCAGTACTTCCGCGCGATCAATCTGCCCGCGCGGCTGGCCGAACACCTGCGCATGAAGACCGGCGAGGCGATCCTGCATGTAGTGCGCGTGGGCTATGCGCGCGACGGCAGCGCGATCGAATTGACCGACACCTATTGCCACAACGATTTCTACGATTTCGTCGCCGAACTGCGTCGCTGATCCAGCGCGGCGCCCCCCAACCGACAACTCAAGAGCCAGCCGATCCATGACTACCGCCAGGCCCGCAAATCCCGTTGTCTCGATCGCCATCGTCGGCGTGCTGTTCTTCATCATCGGCTTCTTCACCTGGATCAACGGGCCGCTGATCACCTTCGTGCGGCTGGCGTTCGACCTCAACGAGGTCAATGCCTTCCTAGTGCTGATGGTGTTCTACCTGTCGTACTTCTTCCTGGCGCTGCCGGCGTCGTGGATCCTCAAGCGCACCGGTATGAAGAAGGGGCTGGCGCTGAGCCTGGTGGTGATGGCGGTGGGCGCGGCCGGCTTCGGCCAGTTCGCCACCCAGCGCTGGTATCCGGGCGCCTTGGGCGGCCTGTTCGTGATCGGCAGCGGCCTGGCGCTGCTGCAGACCGCGATCAACCCGTACATCAGCATCCTTGGGCCGATCGAGAGCGCGGCGCGGCGGATCGCGCTGATGGGCATCTGCAACAAGATCGCCGGCATCCTGGCGCCGATCCTGATCGGCTCGCTGGTGTTGCACGGCATCGGCGATCTGTCCGCGCAGGTGGCCAGCGCCGATGCGGCGACCAAGCAGCAGTTGCTCACGGCCTTCGCCGCCAAGATCCACGCACCGTATCTGGTGATGTCCGGCGTGCTGCTGTTGCTGGCGATCGGCGTGCTGTTCTCGCCGCTGCCGGAGCTGCGGGCCTCCGAGGCCAACGCCACGCCCGGCAGCGCGGTTGGCGTGCAGAAGTCCAGCATCTTCCAGTTCCCGCACCTGTGGCTGGGCGTGTTGTGCCTGTTCGTCTACGTGGGCGTGGAAGTGATGGCCGGCGATGCGATCGGCACCTACGGCCACGGCTTCAATCTGCCGCTGGACAGCACCAAGATCTTCACCTCCTACACGCTGGGCGCGATGCTGGTTGGCTACATCGTCGGCCTGGCGTTGATTCCGGGTGTGATCTCGCAGGCGCGCTACCTGAGCGTGTCGGCGGTGCTGGGCGTGCTGTTTTCGCTGGGCGCGCTGCTGACCCACGGCTATGTGTCGGTGGGCTTCGTGGCCGCGCTCGGTTTTGCCAACGCGATGATGTGGCCGGCGATCTTTCCGCTGGCCATTCGCGGGCTCGGCCGCTTCACCGAGATCGGGTCGGCCTTGCTGGTCATGGGCATTGCCGGCGGCGCGATCATTCCGCAGCTGTTCGCCATTCTCAAACAGCACTACGACTTCCAGGTCGTGTTCGCTGCGCTGATGGTGCCGTGCTATCTCTACATCCTGTTCTATTCGCTGCGCGGTTACCGTGTGGGCCTGCCGGCCCAGGCCAAGTGAACCAGGCAGCATGATGCGTTCCGACGAACAAGGCACACCCATGCGCAGGCCCACCATCAAAGATGTCGCCGAGCGCGCCAAGGTCTCGTTGAAGACCGTGTCGCGCGTGATCAACAACGAACCGTCGGTGATGCAGGCCACGCGCGCGCGCGTGCTGCGCGCCATCGCCGATCTCGACTACGAACCCGATCCGTCCGCGCGCAACCTGCGCAGCGGCACGCCGTTCGTGATCGGCCTGGTCTACGACAATCCCAACCCGTATCACATCATCGGCATCCAGAACGGCGTGCTGGCCGCCTGCCGCGAAACCGGCTTCGGCCTGCAGATCCATCCCTGCGATTCCACCTCGCCATTGCTGGCCGAAGAACTGGCCGAATGGGTGCAGCGCTCGCGGCTGGCCGGCGTGGTGCTGACCGCACCGATGTCCGAGCGCCCCGAGCTGATGGCCGGCCTGGCTGCGCGCGGCATCAAGAGCGTGCGCATCATCGCCGCCACCGACGATCCGGGCGACGGCCCCTGCGTCTATATCGACGACCGCGCTGCCGCCTACGAGATCACCGAGCATCTGGTCCAGTTGGGCCATCAGCGCATCGGGTTCCTGTGGGGTGGCCCGCAGCACCGCTCCAGCGGCGAGCGCTACGCCGGTTACGAGGCCGCGTTGAAGGACTACGGCATCACCCTGGACAAGCACCTGGTGATTCCCGGCGATTACACCTTCGACGACGGCTTCCGTGGCGCGCGCCGGCTGCTGTCGTTGCGCGAGCCGCCCACGGCCATCTTCGGCAGCAACGATGAAATCGCCGCGGGCGTGCTGGCCGCGGCCAAGTCCACCGGCATGAACGTGCCGTATCAATTGTCGATCGCCGGCTTCGAGGACAGCCCGTTCTCGCGCCAGTCCTGGCCGGCGCTGACCACCGCCAAGCAGGCCACCGACGACATCGCGCGGCATGCCGCACGCCTGTTGATCAGCCAGCTGCGCAGCGATGCCTACGACGACCAGCCCGCGCAGTTGCAGAACCGCGGCTTCGTGCCGCAGCTGGTGGTGCGCGGTTCCACTGCACCGGCGCAGACGCCGTCCGCCAAATCCCTTCCTCCCGAATCCGCCTGAGCACGATGAGCCTTCCCACCGAAACCGAGACCTTGATGTTCCGCGAGGCGGCGCAGACCGCCGACGTGGTCGCCGCACAGTTCGCCCGCAATGCCGACACCGTCGCCGCCCTCGCGCAGTCGCTGCGCGATACGCCGCCGCCGTTCGTGGTGACCTGTGCACGCGGCAGTTCCGATCACGCAGCGACCTATGCCAAGTATCTGTTCGAAACACAGCTGGGCATCGTGACCGCCTCTGCATCGCCGTCGGTGGGCTCGGTCTACGCATCGCCGCTGCAGTTGCGCGGCGCGCTGTACATCGTGATTTCGCAATCGGGCAAGAGCCCGGACCTGCTGCGCAATGCCGAGGCCGCCAAGGCGGCCGGCGCGCGCGTGGTCGCGCTGGTCAACGTCGAGGATTCGCCGCTGGCGCAGCTGGCCGAGGTGGTGATTCCGCTGGGCGCAGGCCCGGAAAAAAGCGTTGCCGCCACCAAGAGTTATCTCGCCTCGCTGGCTGCGCTGCTGCACCTGGGCGCGGTGTGGAAGAACGATCCGGCCCTGCTGGCGGCGGTGGAGGCACTGCCGCAGCAGTTGCGCGCCGCCTGGCAGGCTGACTGGTCCGCGCTCACTGCCGGCCTGGTGCCGGCACACAACCTGTTCGTGCTCGGTCGCGGCCTGGGCCTGGGCGCGGCGCAGGAAGCGGCGCTGAAGTTCAAGGAAACCTGCGGCCTGCATGCCGAGGCGTACAGCTCGGCCGAGGTCAAGCACGGCCCGATGGCGCTGGTGGGGCCGGGCTTCCCGGTGCTGGTGTTCGCCCAGCCCGACGAAACCGGCGCCGGCACGCGTGCGCTCGCCGCCGAATTCCGTGCGCGTGGCGCGCAGGTATGGCTGGCCGCCCCTGACGGCGACCTGCCGCTCGTGGATGCGGCGCACCCGGCCAGCGCGCCGCTGCTGACCGTGCAGAGCTTCTACCGCGCGATCAACGCGCTGGCCCTGCAGCGTGGCAACAATCCCGATCTGCCGCCGCACTTGAACAAGGTCACGGAAACCGTTTGAACATGGATGCTTCCCCGATTCAAGCGTTGTGCAACGCACGCGTGCTCACCGACGATGGCTTGCAGGATGGGCTGGTGGTGCTGCTGGCCGGCACGCAGATCCAGGCCGTGGTGGCGGCCGACGATGCGCGCGTTGCGCAGGCGCATACGCGCGTGGATCTGGGCGGCGCCACCTTGCTGCCCGGCTTCATCGACATCCAGGTCAACGGCGGTGGTGGCGTGTTGTTCAACAATGCGCGCGACCCGCAGGCGCTGGCCACGATCGCGGCCGCGCATCGCCGCTACGGCACCACCGGCATGCTGCCGACATTGATCAGCGACACCGCCGAGGTGATGGCCGAGGCGATCGCCGCCACGCGCCAGGCCATCGCGCAAGGCGTGCCCGGCGTGCTCGGCATTCATCTGGAAGGCCCGTACCTGAGCCCGGCCCGCAAGGGCACGCACGACGCGCACAAGTTCCGCCTGCCCGACGCGCACGAGATTGCCGTCGATACCTCGTTGGACAACGGCGTCACCCTGATCACGCTCGCACCCGAGCGCGTGCCGCTGGACGACATCCGCGCCTTTGTCGCCGGCGGCGCGATCGTGTTTGCCGGCCACACCGCGGCCAGCTACGAGCAGGCGCGCGACGGCATTGCCGCCGGCGTCAGCGGTTTCACCCATCTGTACAACGCGATGTCGCAGTTGGCCGGGCGCGAGCCCAGCGCGGTCGGCGCCGCGTTGGAAGACCCCGATGTGTGGTGCGGCATCATCGTCGATGGCGTGCACGTGCACCCGGCCAGCCTGCGCGTGGCGCTGGCCGCCAAACCGCGCGGCAAGCTGTTGCTGGTCACCGACGCCATGCCGATGGTCGGTGCCGACAGCCCCAGTTTCGACCTGTACGGCGAAACCATCACCGCCGTGGACGGCGTGGTACGCAATGCCGACGGCGCACTGGCCGGCTCGGCGCTGGACATGGCAACGGCCGTGCGCAACAGCGTGCAGTGGCTGGGCGTGGATCTGGCCGAAGCCGCGCGCATGGCGTCCACCTATCCGGCGCAATGCATCGGCCTGGGCCAGCGCCTGGGCCGCATTGCACCCGGCTATCAGGCCGACCTGGTGCTGGTGGATGCCGACGTGCAGGTACTTGCCACCTGGGTGGCCGGGCAGCGCGAGTAAGTCCGCGCGCCGCCGCACGAACCCGTTCGTGCGGCGCGATGCGCTTGAAGCCTTGTTTGCGGTCTTGTCTGCGGTGAACCGCCATCGTCTGTACGCTGAGGCGTGATCGTGCGTGCGCGAGTGCAGGGCATGCTTTCGCCAAGCTCCGGAAAGAAATCAGTGTCGAACGATGGAGCGGCCAAGAAGAACTCGGGCGCTTCCGGTGTCACGCAACACGTAGTGCAACCAACGCGCTTTCCGTTGCAGTAAACGCTCGACGATGACGGCAGGCGCATGCGCCTGCAGCACGTCGGCAATGCAGTCGCAGTGGTTTGGCAATGCGCTGCGTACACCATCCACCACATCAAAGCCTGCAACACGCCCTGCATCGCAACATTCGGCTGCGCAGCCTTGTGGCATCAGGCCGCTACGCGCAGTGGTCTGCTCATCGAAGCAGATGAATGCGATCGCGATCACGCTGTCATTCCAATATCTGCATCGTCGGTGCGGTTTCAGGCATGAAACTGGGCATTTGTGGCGGCGAGTTGACAGCCCCGGCTGCGAAAGGCACCTTCGCTGATAACGTTGTCAGCGAGCAGGAGCCACTTCTGAATTCTTGAAAGCGTTGTCGTCCGGCTGCTGGTCGGACTGGCGCTGACCCGCATGCCGCTACGGCAGTGCGGGACGCTGCTCGCATCCGGCACAGGGGACGGAGTGCGGGCATGTCACGCGCATCGCGCGTTGTCGTTCAACCACATGGTTGCCACCTGACATCCGTCAAGAGGTCTACGCAATGCCGTCTTCCCGTGTGTTCGAGTTGTCCCGTCACCTGTTCTGTCATGCGCATCCGCTGCGTCGCACCCCATTGAGTACTGCAGTCCGCGGCCTATTGATCGGTGGCGCCGCCCTGGCAGGTCTTGCCGCGTTGCCTGCAGCTGCGCAGGAGCAGGCTGCAGCCCCGCAGGAACAGGCGCCCGCGCAAACCAATCCCTCGGTGTCCACGCTGGACGAGGTCAAGGTCGTCGGCTATCAGGCCAGCCTCGGCAAGGCACTCAACGTCAAGCGCAATGCCGATGCGATCGTCGATGCGATCAGCGCCGAGGACATCGGCAAATTCCCCGACACCAACGTCGCCGAGTCGCTGTCGCGCCTGTCCGGCATCACCGTGGATCGCCAGTTCGGCGAAGGCGAGAAGGTCAGCATCCTCGGCACCGATCCGGCACTCAATCGCGTGCTGCTCAACGGCCAGACCATTGCCTCCACCAGTTGGGGCGGCGATCCCAACGACCCGGATAGCCGCTCGTTCAACTACAGCACGCTGGCGCCGGAAGTGGTCGGCCTGATGGAGGTCTACAAGACACCGGAGGCACGCATCGACGAGGGCTCGATCGGCGGCACCGTGATCGTGCACACGCGCAAGCCGCTGGATCTTGAGCGCAATACGCTGACCGGCACGGTGAGCTACGGCTATAACGATCGTTCCGAGCAGGGCAAGCCGAATGCCTCGGCGCTGTACAGCTGGAAGAACCAGGATGAAACGCTCGGTGTGCTCACCTCGGTGATGCATTCGCAGCGCGTGTTGCGCCGCGATGGCGTGGAGATCTTCGGCTACGACAACGTGCAAGGCGCGGGGTTTCCGGCGGCCGTGGTCGGCAACAACACCGGTGTGTTTCCGACCTCGATCAACACCGCGTTGTTCCAGCAGACGCGCAAGCGCGACGGCGTCAGCGCGGCGCTGCAGTGGAAGCCGGATGCCGATTTCGAGCTCAACCTGACCGGTTTGTACGTCAAGGAAAGTTTCGACAACTACAACCAGAGCCGCTATGGCTACTGGGGTTCCACCCCCGGCGATGCGCAGGCGCTGGGCTTCGAGAACGGCGTGGCGACCTCGGGTACGTTCGGCGACCAGTCCAACACCTACCTGGACGGCTATCTGCGCAACAGCGAGGTCAGCACCGGCAGCATCCATCTACGCGCCGACTGGCATGGCGATGGCTGGAATGCGTCCAGCCAGGTGGGCTACACCAGTTCGCAGGGCGGCGCCGAGCGCATCTACGGCATCCAGTTCCGCAACCTCGCCGGTTACAGCTACAACATCGACGGGCGTCGCACCGCGATGGACTACAGTACCGACCCCACCAACGCGTCGGCGATGCAGCTCAACAATGCCTCGGCCAGCCACAGCCCGCAGTACGACAAGGAACGCTACCTGCAGCTGGACTTCGACCATGCGGTGGAGTGGGGGCCGTTCACCCAGATCCTGACCGGCATCAAGTTGACCAATCATGCCACCGGGCAGTCCTCCTACAGCCGCACCTGGACCCCGAACGACGGCAGCACGCTGGCCGCATTCTCGCCGGGCACCACGCCGTCGGGCTATCTGGACGGCTTGTCGACCAGCGCCGACATGCAGCGCTGGTCGACCATCAACAGCGGCGCCATCAGCCAGTACATCGGTGGCCTGGAGGGCGATGACGGCTTGCCGATCAGCTACGCCGGCAACTACAGCATCGAAGAGCAGAACCGCGCCTGGTTCCTGCAGGGAAATTTTTCCGGCGAGCGCTATCGCGGCAACGTCGGCGTGCGTTACGTGCACACCCGCGATTCCACCGATGGTTTCAGCTATGCGCCCGGTGGCGGCTATACGCCGGTCAACTTCCTCAACAGCTACGGCAAGTGGTTGCCGTCCTTCAACATCGCCTACGACCTGCGCGACGATCTGATGCTGCGCTTTGCTGCGTCCAAGGTGATCGCACGGCCGCGCTACACCAACATGACCCCGTACGTGGCCACCGACGACACCACGCTCACCGCGTCCACGGGCAATCCTGGATTGAGTCCGTACGAGTCCACCAACCTGGGCGCATCGCTGGAGTGGTACTTCTCCGACAGCAGCCTGCTCAGCGGCGAGTTCTTCTCGCGCGATATCTCCAACTACATCCTGACCACGGTGGAAGACCGGGTGTTCTTCAACAACGCCACCGGCGGCTCGAGCACCTATCAGACCTCCGTGCCGACCAACGCCGGCGATGCCAAGGTGCGCGGCGTTGCGCTCAACCTGCAGCACAACTTCGGCAACGGGTTCGGCGTGGTGGCCAACTACACCTATTCCGATTCCAAGACCGACGGCGATTACAGCCTTCCGTACAACTCGCGCAACGCCTACAACATCAGCCCGTACTACGAGCAGGGCAAATGGAGCGCGCGGGTGAATCTGGGCTGGCGCTCGGAATACTTCACCCAGATCGGCCGCCTCAACGGCCAGCAGATGACCGATGCATTCACCCAGGTCGATGCCTCGTTCGGCTACCAGGCCACCGAGCGCCTGCGCGTGGCGCTGGAAGCCACCAATCTGCTGGACGAAACCTACTTCAGCTACATCGGCAACAAGAACCAGCCGTACTACATCTACAAGAACGGCCGCTCCTTCATGCTGAGCCTGAATTTCAAGCTGTGACGTCGGCCGGGCGGCTGCTCTCGGGCAGCCGCCTTGTTGCAATGACGGCAATTCGCGATTGCAATTTCGACCCGGGGATCTTTCGCTAGTCCGGATCTGAGCGGCAACGCTTTGCTTTGCACGGCCACATCCCTGTCGTGTTGCGACAACGGTATGCGCGATGCATCGGCTATGTGCCGGCCTTTCTTGCGGCCGCAATCGCCGCAATCCGCGCCTTCGCCAATGCCTCGCCGATCTGCGGGCCTTGCAGGCCTTGTGCGGCCAGGTCGCGCGCATTGATGGCCAGCGCAGCGGCGTGCAGATGCTTGAGCTGTTCGCCCTGCGGATATGCGGCGTCTTCGCTGCCCAGCCGGCCACGCTTGTCGGCTTCGCAGACCAGCGCGAGTTGCGCGATGCGCTCGGGGCGGCGAAACGCGTCGCAGCGCACCAGCAGCTCGTGCACGGTGCGATCGCGCAGTTCGGCCAGGCGATGCACGTTCAAGTGTTCGCGGCAGGCGGTGATGGCGAGCTGGCGATAATCCTGTGGCACCTTGAGCCGCTCGCACAATGTCTGCAGCGGGGCAACGCCGCGCTGTTCGTGCATGATGTGGCGCGGCCATTCTTCCGCCGGCGTGAGCGCCTTGCCCAGGTCGTGGGTCAATGCGGCAAAGCCCACCAGCGCGTCGCCGGGCGCCAGTCGCGCGGCCATGTCGCTGACCATTTCCTGGTGAATGCCGGTATCCACCTCCGGATGAAACTCGGCACGTTGCGGCACGCCATACAGCGCATCGATCTCGGGCAGGATGACGCGCAGCGCATCGGTGTCGTGCAGCGTGCGCAGGAATGCCGACGGCTGCGCACTCTCCAGCACGCGGCGCAATTCCTGCCACACACGTTCGGGCACCAGGCTGTCCAGCTCGCCGCTGGCGGCCATCTCGCGCATCAGTGCTGCGGTCTCTGGCGCGACAGTGAAACCAAGCGGTGCCAGCCGTGCCATGAAGCGGGCAGCGCGCAATACGCGCACGGGATCTTCGACAAAGGCCGGCCCCACGTGCCGCAGCACGCGCGCCTGCAGATCGCGCGCGCCGCCATACGGATCGAACAGCTCGCCAGTGTCCTCGTCGCGTGCGATCGCATTGATGGTGAAGTCGCGCCGCAGCAGATCCTCCTCCAGCGTCACCGAAGGATCGGCATCCACCACGAAGCCGCGATAGCCGCGCCCGGACTTGCGCTCGGTACGCGCCAACGCATATTCCTCACCGCTGCGCGGATGCAGGAACACCGGGAAATCCTTCCCCACCGGTTTGAAGCCCAGGCGTTCCATCTGCGCCTGATCGGCACCGACCACCACCCAGTCGCGGTCGCCAGCGGGCTGGCCAAGCAGGGCATCGCGGACTGCGCCGCCAACGAGATAGATCTTCATCGCGACATGATGCCCGATGCGGTGCGTGCGTCGTAGGGCGACTGATCCACGGCTTGGCTGCAGGGCCTTTGCCCGCCCATCATCGCGGACATGCCGTAAGGCACAGTGGACGATCTACGGCTTTGCGGATAGATCAGCTGTAGAGCGGGGTGATGTGTGGTTTTGCTGCAGGGCCCTTGCCCGCCCACCCTCGAGGGACACGCCGCAAGTACGTCCCTGTAGGCTCTTACGTGGCATCCATGCCGCGTAAGGTCCCGCGACGGTGGGCGGGCAAGGACCAGTCGAGATGGTCGGTGCGCATGGTCAAGAGCTCTGCGTGTTTCGTATTGTTCGCTACCGATGCGCCGGTTCAACGTCCAATGCACGTCGCCGACAGACAGCTTTTCACGCGGCCACCGACCAACATCCTGGTGCGGTGCCCTTGCCGGTTGCGGGACCGTGTGGCGGCACGGATGCCGCCACCGAGCCTCCACGGACGGATTCACGGCGTGTCCCGCAAGCGGTGAGGGCACCGCGCACTCGCCGACCCGAGCTTTCGATTGCACCTAAACAACGCAACGACGGGAACGCTTGGTTGGCCCCAGAGCCCTAGAGCTTGAGAGCCTGAAGCCTCAAAGCCCGAAGCCTAGGAGCGAACGAAAGGCAAGTACCAGAGCGGCATCGCCTAGCTTGCGCCCCAGGCCAAGACAACCACGCGCAACCGCGCAAGCACGATCACCTCATCCGGCCGCCATGCCCGGCGGCTGACTGGGAGCTCAGTCCTGCGCCGCGTTATTGGTCGCCTGGCCTGGCGTGCACACCGGTTTCAGGCGCTTGTCCACCAGCTTGCCCATCAGGCGATCGCTCAGCGGCAGCATGTCGCCGTTGAGCCGCCAGTCGTAGATCACGCTGAAAGCCAGCACACGCGCGACGTACTCACGGGTTTCCTTGTAGCTGATGGTCTCGATCCAGAAGTCCGGCTCGAAGTTTGGCCGCTGCGATTGCCAGCGCCCGGTCGGCCCCGGGCCGGCGTTGTAGGCGGCGATGGTGAGGTAGGGCAGGCCGTAGGTATTGAGCAACTGGCGCAGGTAGGCGGTGCCGATGGCGATGTTGGTGTCCGGCTCGTACAGGCTGGTGGCGCCCGCGTAACCGGGCAGGGCGATGCCCTTGGCCACGGCCGCGCCGGTGCCCGGCAATACCTGCATCAGACCCATCGCGTTGGCAGGCGAGCGTGCGCGTGGATTGAAGATGCTTTCGGCACGGATCTCTGCTGCCACCCAGGCCGGGTCGATCGCGTTCTTGGCCGCTTCGCGGCGAATGCTGTCGTCGTGATGCAGCGGAAAGCGCAATGCATACAGGCGTTGTTCGTCCGGCTGCTTGCCGAGCGCGAACACTGCGCGATCGAACCAGCCATTCTCGCTGGCCACCTGCACCGCCAGCCGGCGCTGGGTGTCGTCGAAGCGGCTTGCGGCATCGTTCCACTCGGCCACGGCCCAACCGGGGCGGTCGATCTGGAACAAGGCGATGGCGCGGAGCAACGCCGGATCGCGCGCGACGGCGGCCTTGGCCTGCGGGGTGTCCTTGGGCTCCCACGGGCACAGCCGATAAGGCTGCTGCAGACGATCGGCGGCCAGGAAGCCGTGGAAGGTCGGCGATTGCGCGGCTGCGCGATACAGCGGCTGCGCGGCCGCGGCAGCGCCGGTCTTCTCGGCCAGGCGCGCCTCGAAATACTGCCAGCGCGAATCGCTGCGCTGGGTGGCGGGCATCTTGCGGATCGCCGCCAAGGCGGCCGGCCAGTCGCCGCGCGCCATCGCCTCGCGCGCACGCCATTCGTGCAGGCGCTCGTCGTACGAGGCATCGGGCACTGCATTGAGGCGACGCGCCGAATCCGGCAGGTACGACGCCACCGTCCACAGCGCGATCTGGTACAGCACCTGGCCGCGCTGCGCCTCGCTGAAACCGAGCGCGCTGGCCAGCTGCGGCAACTGCTGCTCGGCCGCATCCGGGTCGCTCTTGGCCAGCTTGGCCAGGCCATCGACTGCGATGCGCCGGCTGCGCTCGGTCCTGGGCCAGCTCGATGCACGCGGATGCACCTTGTCCAGAAACGCGGCGTAGTCGTTGGCCAGGGCCAGATCGGCTGCCGGCAGACCGCGTGCGGCCGTGCGCATCACCGCGGGCAGTTGTGCATCGGCGGCCGCCTCCACGCGCTCCCAGCGCAGCGCCGGAGTGAGCTCGCCGCGCGACTCCAGCCCGGCGACCACCGGATCGCAGGCGTCGGGCAGGCCCTTGCCGGTGCGCCATAACGTCAACGCATCGCGACTCCACTGCGCATCCAGCTTGCCGGTTGCCTGTCGCGCGGTCAGCTGCGCACAGCGCAGGCCGACGTTGTCGGTGGGTTTCCAGTTGGCCAGCAACGTGGTCCAGTCCTGACGACGCGCCACTGCCGGCAACCAGGTGCTGCGGAAGCTTTCGGCCACCGGCTGGCCTGCATAACGCTGCAAAAATCCCTGTGCCTGCGTGTTGGAGACGTTGTCGATGTTGCGTTTGAGCGTGGCAAATTCCAGCCAGCCATAGAGCGGGTGACGGCTCAGGGCACCGAGCTGACCGGCATCGGACTGGCCGCGCTCTGCAGCGGCGATGGCATCGCGCATGGCGGTCAGTTGCGGGTCGAGGCTTTGGGCATGCAGCGTGGTGCTGCCAAGGCACAGCAGGCCGACGAAAACAGTGGCAAGACGGGGGGCATAAGTCATTGCGCGATGATACCGAAGCGCGCCTGCGCGCCTGAGTGAATACGTGCAGGATCGATGCCCGCCAGCGTTGTCGGCAGCGACATGCGCCGCAAGGTGCAGATGCGTCCCGTCGGCGCGCGCTTGTGGTTTGCGGCCTGGCGCGCAGTGCGCACCGTTTCCCAATGCGGCACCATCGGCTTGCGGGGCGTTAAGGTTTCGTTTAAAAGTTGGGGCGGACCGCAGGGCACGGGGGCGTGCGGACACTTAGCAGTCCTTCTGGAGAGAGAAAGGATGAAGCGTCTGATTGGCTCCCCGCGGTCATGCCTGGCCGTGAAGTTGTCGTTGTGTCTGGTTCCCACACTCGCCTGGGCGCAACAGCCCGAGGCCGCCCCGAGTACGCGCACGCTCGACAGCGTGCAGGTCACCGGCACGCGCATCAAGACCGCAGAATTGCAGGGCCAGGTGCCGATCCAGACGCTCAACCGCGCCGACATCGAACGCACCGGCCTGACCTCGATCGGCGAGGTGCTGCAGGAACTCACCGCATCGGGTTCGGCGCTCAACGCCAAGTTCAATTCGTCCGGCAACTTCGGCTTCCCGCCCGATGGCGGCGGTGTGGGCGCCGGCTCGGCGCAGGTGGATCTGCGCCATCTCGGCTCCAAGCGCGTGCTGGTGCTGGTCGATGGCATCCGCTGGGTCAACGAGTCTTCGGCCTCCGGCGTGGGCTCGTCGACCGATCTCAACACCATTCCGTTGGCGATCGTGGAGCGCATCGAGGTGCTCGAAGACGGCGCCTCGTCGCTGTACGGCTCGGATGCGATCGCGGGCGTGGTCAACATCATCACCCGGCGCAGCTTCGACGGTGCGCAGGTCACGCTCAACTATGGGCAATACGGCAAGGGCGACGGTGCCAACCAGGGCATGGACCTGGCCTGGGGCACCAGCGGCGAGGATTTCAGCCTGTTTCTGGGCGCCAGCTACGTCAAGCAGGATCCGATCTACGCACGCGACCGCGCGCAGGCCCGCTTCCCGATCCCGGGCACCGGGTTGACCTTTGCCAGCTCGGCAACGCCCGATGGTCGCTTCCAGTTCGTCGACCCCAACACCGGCATGCGCCAGAACCTCACGCCCAATGCCGGCGTCGGCCCGCCGCAATACGATGGCAGCGCCGGCTGTACGCGTAGCGACGACTACCACTGTTTCGGCACCGCAGACCGCTACAACTTTGCCGAACAGAACCTGTTGCTGACACCGTCCGAGCGCAAGGGCGTGTTCGCGCAATTCCGCTATTACTTCAACGACGACGTGCAGTGGTACGTCAAGGCGCTGGGCAACCGGCGCGAGTCGACCAACCAGGCCGCGCCCGAGCCGATCTTTCTCGGCCCCGATGCCGGCACCGGCAATCCGCTGGCCGACAACATCGTGATTTCGGCGCTCAATCCGTTCAATCCGTTCGGCTTCGAGTTGAACTCGGCCACCAACCTGATCCAGATCGGCCGCCGCCCGGTGGAGGGCGGGGCGCGCCGTTTCGAGCAGCAGGTCGACACGCAATACTTCGGCACCGGCCTGGTGGGCACCTTCGAAGGTGCGGCGCGCACCTGGTTCTGGGACATCAACGGCATGTACAGCAAGAATAAGGCCGAACAGACCAACTACGGCAGTTACAACCTCTACAACATCAACCTCGGCCTGGGCGATCCGGCCGCATGCGCGGCGGTGGCCGGCTGCGTGCCACTGGATATCTTCAGCGGCGCCGGCAGCATCACGCCGGAGATGTTGCGCTGGATCCAGCCGGTGGTGCGCGACCGCAGCCAGAACGAGTTGAGCCTGTTCACCGCCAATCTGAGCAGCGAGCTGTTCCAACTGCCTGGTGGTGCGGTGTCGTTCGCCACCGGCTACGAATACCGCAAATACGAAGGGTCCTACCAACCCGATCCGCTCACCGTGGCGGGGCGCTACAACGGCGTGCCGTCGTTGCCGACCTCAGGCAGCTACGACGTCAACGAGGCCTATCTCGAGCTCAATATCCCGATCTTCGCCAATTCGTCGTTGGGCGACAAACTCGACTTGAATATCGCCGGCCGTTATTCGGATTACTCCACTTTCGGTGGTGAGTTCACGCCAAAGTACGGCTTGCGTTGGCAGGTCACCGATGAGCTGGTGCTGCGCACCAGTTATGCAGAGGGCTTCCGTGCGCCGACCATCGGCGAGCTGTTCGGTTCGGCCGCGCGCGCCGATCTGCAGCTGTCCGATCCATGCTCGATCGGGTTGGGCGGCACCGCGCCGCGCGGCAGCGCCGCGAACTGCGCATCGCTCGGCGTACCGGCCGGCTATCAACAGGCCAACCAGCAGATCTCGGTCACCACCGGCGGCAACGAGCAACTGGATCCGGAACGTTCGCGCAGCTTCAGTGCCGGCTTTGTGTTCAGTCCTGGCTTTGCCAGCAATGCCAGCTGGTCCGACCGTCTCGACCTGGAGATGACGTTCTATCGCCATCATGTCGATGGCGCGATCCAGGCAATCAATGCGCAAACCCAGCTGGATCTGTGCGTGGATACCCTGGACGCACTGTATTGCAATGGCATCGGGCGCGCCTCCACCGGCGGCATCAATGCGTTCAACAACCGGTTGACCAATCTGGGTTCGATCAAGACCGACGGTTGGGATGTGGACCTGTTCTGGACGCTGCCGGAAACCGGGTTGGGGCGATTCAAGTTGTCCTGGCAGAACACCTTTGTGGGCCGCTACGAGGCACTCGGTGCGGCAGGGCAGCGCCAGCCGCAGGGGCCGGGCATCGAAGTGGTGGACAGCGCGATCCCCGAGTGGACCAGCAACGCGGTACTGGACTGGTCGCTGGGCAACTGGACCGCATCCTGGACGGCGCGCCACATCTCCAAACTCACCGAGCAATGCGGCGATGCAGTGGAATTTGCGGTGTGTTCCGATCCTGCAGTAGGCACCAATCGCCTGGATGCGATCACCTACCACGATGCACAGCTGGGTTATCGCGTCGATTGGCTCAAGGGGCTGCAGCTCACGGCCGGCTTGAACAACGTCTTCGACAAGGACCCGCCGCTCTGCCTGTCGTGCTCACTCAATGGCTACGACGCCTCTACCTACGACATCCCCGGTGGACGCTTCTGGTATGCGCGGGTCGACTTGAAGTTTTAGTCCATCAGGTCGGGTCGGTCGTAAAGCGGAGGGCGGCTGATCTGCGGCTTGGCTGCAGGGCCCTCGCCCGCCCACCCTCGCGGGACACGCCGCAAGTACGTCCCTGTAGGCTCTTACGCGGCATCCGTGCCGCGTAAGGTCCCGCGACGGTGGGCGGGCAAGGACCAGTCGAAGATGGTCGGTGTGCATTGCTTTCAACAAACAACCTGCAAGCTCTTTGGTGCGGTGTCCTTACCGATTGCAACACCGTGTGGCGGCATGGCTGCCGTCACCGAGGCCCCAGCGACAGATTTATGTCGTGTCCCGCGAGCGCTGAGGGCACCGCGCACTCGACCCAGGGTAGCGCACTGCGTTTTCTAGCATCACCCGCGCACAGGCGCATCGCCGGCCACGTAGTAGTCGGCGGTGCTGCGCGGCAGCGGCGTGCGGCCACGCATGCGGTCGGCGATCTTCTCGGCGATCATGATGGTGGTGGCGTTGAGGTTGCCGGTGATGATGCGCGGCATGATCGAGGCATCGATCACCCGCAGGCCGTCCATGCCGTGTACGCGGCCCTGTCCGTCGACCACCGCCATGTCATCGGTGCCCATCGCGCAGGAGCAGGACGGGTGATACGCCGTCTCTGCGCGTGCGCGCACGAAGGCATCCAGCTCGGCATCGGTCTTGCAGTCCGCGCTCGGGCTGATTTCACGGCCACGATAGGCATCCAGTGCGGGCTGGGCGATGATCTCGCGGGTGATGCGGATCGCATCGCGAAATTCCTGCCAGTCCTGATCGGTGGACTGGTAGTTGAACAGGATCGACGGATGCTGGCGCGGGTCGCGCGACTTGGCATGCACGCGCCCGCGGCTGGGGGTGCGCATTGAGCCCACATGCGCCTGGAAGCCGTGTTCCTTCACCGCATTGCTGCCGTTGTAATTGATTGCCACCGGCAGGAAGTGGTACTGGATGTTGGGCCAGTCGAATTCTTCGCGCGTGCGGATGAAGCCGCCGGCTTCGAACTGGTTGCTGGCCCCGGTGCCGGTGCCGGCGAACAACCACTGCGCACCGATGGCGGGTTGATTCCACCATTGCAATGCCGGATACAACGATACCGGCTTGGTGCAGGCGTACTGGATGTAGACCTCCAGGTGGTCCTGCAGATTCTGGCCAACGCCGGGCAGGTCGTGCACTAGTTGCACGTCGAGTGCGCGCAATAGATCCGGCGCGCCGACACCGGAGCGTTGCAGCAGCTGTGGCGAGGCAATTGCGCCAGCACACACCAGCACTTCGCGGCGCGCATGCGCGTCGATGCCCTCACTGCTGTTGCCGACCAGGTAATGCACGCCGATCGCGCGCTTGCCGGCAAACAGGATGCGGTCGGTGGTGGCATGGGTGACGATGTGCAGGCCATCGCGCGGACGTGCCATGTCCAGATAGCCGCGCGCGGTACTTGCGCGACGCCCCTGCGGCGTCACCGTGCGGTCCATCGGCCCGAAGCCTTCCTGCTGGTAGCCGTTGAGATCGTCGGTGCGCGGGTACCCGGCCTGCACGCCGGCGTCGACCATGGCATGGAACAGCACGTTGTTGTCGTTCTTCGGCGTGGCCACGCTGACCGGGCCTTCGCCGCCGTGATAATCGTTGGCGCCGATGTCGCGCGTCTCGGCCTTGCGGAAGTACGGCAACACGTCGCGGTAGCTCCAGTCTTCCAGGCCCGGTCGCTTGGCCCAATGGTCGAAATCCAGTGCATTGCCGCGGATGTAGCACATGCCGTTGATCAACGACGAGCCGCCCAATCCCTTGCCGCGCCCGCATTCCATGCGCCGGTTGTCCATATGCGGCTCCGGCTCGGTCTCGTAGGCCCAGTTGTAGCGACGGCCCTGTAACGGGAACGCCAGCGCCGCCGGCATCTGGGTGCGGAAATCCAGCCGGTAATCCGGCCCGCCGGCTTCCAGCAGCAACACGCTGACGCCCGGATCTTCGGTCAGGCGCGCGGCCAGCACGTTACCTGCCGAGCCGGCGCCGATGATGATGTAGTCGTATTCGCGTTGCATGGGGTTCTCCTTGTTGCGGTGCCGGTGTGAAGCGGCTTTCAAGACGATTGCGCGGTGGGCGGCTGTTCTTGTTCGAAATGGCGGCGCGGTCTACAGGCTTCAGCTCGCGCAGCTCGCCGGTGTCGCCGGTGACGGCCTGCCAGGTGGCGTCGGCCGGTCAAAACACCGAGGCGTAGCGTTCCAGTTCGACCTGGATGGATTTGGTGCGGGTATAGGCCTGCAGCGTGGCCAGGCCGTTCTCGCGACCCACGCCGGATTGCTTGTAGCCGCCCACCGGCATCGCTGCCGGCGACTCGCCCCAGGTATTGATCCAGCAGATGCCCGCCTGCAGGCGATGGATCAGCCGATGCGCGCGCGCCAGATCCGGTGTCACCACACCTGCGGCCAGGCCGTAGGTGGTGGCATTGGCGCGCGCGATCGCTTCGTCTTCGTCGTCGTAGGTGAGCAGGCTCAGCACCGGGCCGAAGATCTCCTCGCGCACGATGGTCATCACGTCGGTGCAGTCGCTGAAGATGGTCGGTGCGACATAGCAACCTTGTGCCAGCGCGCCATCGCGCAGACGTTCGCCACCGCATAGCAGGCGCGCACCCTCGGCCTTGCCCTGTTCGATGTAGTCCAGCACGCGCTGCATGTGCGCGGCGCTGACCAGCGGGCCGAAGGTGGTGCGCGCGTCCAGCGGGTCGCCGATGTGGATGCGTTGCACGCGTGCCAGCAGCCGCGCCTCGAAGGCGTTGCGCAGCGCGCGCGGCACGAACACGCGCGTACCGTTGGTGCAGACCTGCCCGGAGCTGTAGAAGTTGGCCATCATCGCGATGTCGGCGGCCAGATCCAGGTCGGCGTCGGCGCAGACGATCAGGGGCGACTTGCCGCCCAGTTCCATGGTCACGTCCTTCAGCGACGAACTCGAGGCACTGGCCATCACCTTGCGCCCGGTCGCGGTGCCGCCGGTGAAGCTGATCTTTTCGATCTGTGGGTGCTCGGTGAGCGCGGTGCCCACGCTGGCGCCGTCGCCGGGGAGCACGTTGAACACGCCATCGGGCAGGCCGGCCTCGGTGAAGAGTTCGGCCAGCTTGAGTGCGGTCAGCGGTGTCACTTCGCTGGGTTTGAAGATCATTGCGTTGCCGGCCGCCAACGCGGGCGCGGCCTTCCACAGCGCGATCTGGATCGGGTAATTCCACGCGCCGATCGCGCCGACCACGCCGAGCGGCTCGTGCCGCGTGTAGAAGAAGCTGCCTTCGCGCAGCGGTACCTGTGCGCCCTGCAGCGCCTGCGCCACGCCAGCGTAGTACTCCAGCACATCCGCGCCGGTGACGATGTCCACGCTGCGGGTTTCGCTCAGCGGCTTGCCGGTGTTGAGCGTTTCCAGCTCGGCCAGCGCATCGTTGCGCTCGCGCAGCAGCGCCACCGCACGCAGCAGGATGCGCGAGCGTTCCACCGCGGTCAGTGCCGCCCATTGCTGCTGGCCGGCCGTGGCGCTGTCGACCGCGGCATCCAGGTCGTCGGCACCGGCGTTGTGCACATTGGCCAGCACCTCGCCGGTGGCGGGGTTGACCACCTCGAAGGTGTGGCCGCCGCGGGCGGGAACGTAACGGCCGCCGATATACAGCAACTGGTCGGGAAAACGTGGCATGAAAAAACCTCCTGTGGGGCGCACGCGGCAGCGGCGGCACCTCAGCGAGTGAGATGCAGGAACTGCAGGTGACGCTCGTATTGATCGATGATGTCGTTGATGATCTGCTCGCGGCTGTAACCGACCAGGTCGTAATCCTGGCTGCCTTCGTACAGATACACTTCGGCGCGGTAATAGCGTTGGTTGCGCAGGCGTTGCGCGGCGAAAGACGGCGTCAGGTAGCCGCGCATCACCACCTGGTAGCGGAAACCCTGCTGCTCGCCGTGGTCGACGCTGATTTCCATGTCGTCGTCGTCCAGCCGGCTGCTGACCTGCCAGCCTTCTTCCTGCAGCTGTGCGGTGACCGCTTCGATCGCCGGGCGCACCTGGTCGTGCATGAAGCGATAGACCTCATCGCGCGCCGGGAAATGCATCGCCTGGCCCAGGCGCTGACGCCAGCCGCGGTGATGCCGCGATTGCCCGATCAGCGGGCTGGGGCTGTAGAGCTGCGCACGCTTGCGTTGCGATTCTTCGCTGAGCGCGCGCGACAAGCCCCAGGCCATCAGCAACAACACCGCAGAGAACGGCAGCGAGGCCAGCACCACTGCCGATTTCAATGCGTCCATGCTGCCGGCCAACAGCAGGCCGCCGGTCACCACGGCGGTGAGCACGCCCCAGAACACGCGCAACCAGCGCGGGCCATCGTCGTGCGGCTCGCCGCCGTGCGATGACAGCGTGGACAGCACCACCGTGCCGGAATCGGCAGAGGTGACGAAGAACACGAAGCTGATCGCCACCGTCACCGTGATCACCGTGCGGCTCCACGGGTAGCTTTGCAACAGCGAATACAGCACCGTCTGCGGCGCATCGATGGCCTGTTGCGCCAGCGCGCCCTGGCCGTGATGCAGTAACTGGTCCAGCGCGCTGTTGCCGAAGATCGACAGCCACGCCAGGGTGAAACCGAGCGGTATCAGCAACACGCCGAGCACGAATTCGCGAATGGTGCGGCCGCGCGAAATACGCGCGATGAACAGGCCCACGAATGGCGCCCAGCCGATCCACCACGCCCAGTAGAACACCGTCCAGTTGCCGAGCCAGTCGCTGCGGCCGCCGTAGGCGTACACATCGAAACTCTTGTTGACCACACTGCCCAGGTAGTCGCCCAGGTTCTGGATCAGCGCGTTGAGCAGATACTGCGTGGGGCCGGCGAACAGCATGAACAGCAGCAGCGCGATCGCCAGCAGCATGTTGATGTCCGACATCCAGCGCACGCCTTTCTCGACGCCGGACACCGCCACCACGATCGCCGCGCCCATCATCGCCACGATCAGCGCGATCTGCACCCAATGGGTATGCGGCACATCCATCAAGGTGCTCAGGCCGGCGTTGAGATGCAGCACGCCAAAGCCCATGTCCGCGCCCAGGCCGAACACGGTGGCCACGATGCCCAGCGCATCCACGGTGTAGCCGATCGGCCCGTTGATGCGCTTGCCGATCAGCGGATACAGCGCCGAGCGCAGGGCCAGCGGCAGGTTGTGGCGGAATGCGAAATACGCCAGCGCCATCGCTGCCAGCGCGAACACGCCCCAGCCATGCAGTCCCCAATGCAGGAACAGCAGCTGCATCGCCTGCCGCGCGGAAGCTTCGCCGCTGCCGGTGCCGCCCTGCGGCGGTTGCAGATAATGGGTGAGCGGTTCGGAGACGCAGAAGAAGAACAGCGTGATGCTGATGCCCGCAGCGAACAACATGCCGGCCCAGGAGAGATAGCTGAATTCCGGTTCGTCGTGATCGGCGCCGAGCTTGATGTTGCCGTAGCTGGACAAGGCCACGCCAAGCACAAACACCAGATACACCGTCATCGCCAGCAGGTAGTACCAGCCGACATTGCGCGAGGCCCAGGTCTGCGCGTCCAGCAGCACGCGGCCCGCTTCGAGCGGAAACAGCGACACCAACAACGCAAACGTACACACCACCGTGGCCGCCAGCACGAACACCGGGCGCAGGGTGCGCACCGGCAACAGCTGCGGCTCAACCGCACTCATGCCGACACACTCATATGACGCGTATCACGTGCTGTGCTCCCAACGAAAAACCGCCTGCGTTATCGCACAGGCGGTGTCGAGGGGGTGTCATCGGTCGAGTCCGCCAGTGCGAACCCGTAGCCACTTTGCGGGGCGGCTAGCGCAGCAGCTGCAGCGGCACGCGGATATCCATGCCCACCGCAAGATGGTCGGAGAACGCGGCGGGAATCGCTTCGATATGCTCGATGGTCAGGCTGTCGCTGACCAGGATATGGTCGATCGCCCGGTCCGGACGCCAGCTCGGAAACGTATGCACTTCGCAGCTCGGCGGCTGTAACCGCGTGTGCCGGTACAGCGCCTGCATTTCCGGCCGGTCGGCCATGCAGTTGAAATCGCCCATCAACATCGCGTTGGGATGCTCGGACAACAATTCGGCGATGAAGGCCAGCTGCGCCATGCGCGAATTGGCGCCCAGTGACAGATGCGCCACCGCCACCGCCAGGCCTTCGCGCCCCTGCCCGAACTTGGCTAGCAGGATGCCGCGCCCGCCGATCCGGCCGGGCAGGGCGTGATCCTGCACTTCCAGCGGTTCCAGCTTGCTGAGCAAACCATTCGCGCTGGAGGCCACCCCGCCCATGCGGCGGTTGGGCTGGTGGCTCCAGTAGTGGAAGCCGGCGCGCTCGGCCAGATAGTGGGTCTGGTTGGTGAAGCCCGAGCGCAGGCTGCCCGGGTCGGCCTCTTGCAGGCCGACGATGTCGCGCTCGCCGGCCAGCTTGGCAATGCTGTCCAGGCTGGTGCGCTTGCTGCCCAGCGGCAACGCATGCGACCAGCTGCGCGTGACGTAATCGCTGTAACGGCGGGTGCTGGAGCCGGCCTGGATATTGGCCGTCAGCACCCGCAGGGTGCGCGAATCCGAAGCGTTCACAGGGCGGCGATCGACAGGATCACTTGGCCAGCGTGGCGCGTTCGCGCGCAATCAGGTGATCGGCAATGCGCAGCATGTCCGGGAAGCTCTGGCCCTTGACCAGGTACTTGCCGTTGACGATCAGCGACGGGGTGCCGGTGAGCTTGCTGCGGGTGGCGAACTGCTTGGCGCGGTTGGTCTTGGCCGACACGCCGAAGCTGCTCATGGTGTCGATGAAGGTCTTCTGGTCCACGCCGTACTTGGCGTAGAACGCGGCGATGTCCTGCACCGAATCCTTGCCGCGCTCGCCCTTGAGGGTCTGCTCGGTGTGGATGGCCTTGTACAGCGCTTCGTGGGTCTTTTCCTGCACGCCCAGGGTTTCGGCGGCGTAGAACGCACGGCCGTAGTCGTCCCACGGGCCGCCGAACATCGCCGGTACGTAGACGAAGTGCACGTCCGACGGCAGGCCGGCCTTCCACGGCCCGATCAGCGGCTGGAACGCGTTGCAGGCGGGGCAGACATAGCCGAAGACCTCGGCGACTTCGATCTTGCCGGCGGCCTGCTGGTACGGCTGGCCGCCTTCGATATCCAGATAGTCGGTGCCGGCGACCGGCTCGGGGCCGTTCGGCGCGCGCGGTGCGGCGCTGGGGGCGGCGGCCGGCGGGGTGCTGGCGCTCTCGCCAACTGCAGGCGGTGCGGCGGGATCGGCGGCCGGCGTGGCAGCGGCCGGAGCAGGTGCCGTTTCGGCAGCCGGCGTGGTGGAGGCAGGTGCGGTGTCGGACGAGCCGTCCTGGGCCTTGCAGGCGACCAGGATCGGCAGCAGCGCCATCAGCGTCAGGGCGAAGCGGGTCTTCATCGGATTGGATCTCCAGCGTGGGGCGAGGAAAGGGCCGGACGGCCGCGGGGCGCATGATGCCACGGGCGGCCGTCGGTGGCGGTTACGCGGTTCAGCGCTTGGCAGGCGCAGCGTGTTCGCGGGCGATCAGGTAGTCGGCCACGCGCAGCATGTCCGGGTAGTTGCGCGCGCCGATCAGATAGCGCCCGTTGACGATGATCGCCGGGGTGCCGGGCAGCTTGCTGCGCTTGGCGAACTCGCGCGCGGCATCGAGCCTGGCGTCGACCGCCTGGCTCTTGTAGGTCTCGATGAAGCGCTGCTGCGGCACGCCGTAGCCAGCGTAGAAGGCGGCCAGTTCCTCCGGGGCGACGTTCTGGGTCGGCACGGTCTGCTTTTCGTGGATCGCCTCGAACATGGCGCGATGGCTGCGCTTGGCCACGCCCAGGATGTCGGCGGCGAAGTAGGCACGCGCGAAGGCATCCCAGAACCCGCCGAAGGCCGCCGGCACCGGGGTGAAGCGCACATACGACGGCTGCTTGGCCACCCAGGCCTCCAGGGTTGGCTCGAAGTGCGCGCAGTGCGGGCAGGTGTAGCCGAACACCTCGACCACTTCCACCTTGCCGGCCAGCGGCGCGTACGGCTGGCCGCCGTCGATGACGATGTAGTCGTCGCCCTCGACCGGCGGGGCGTTCTTGTCGGCGGCACAGGCCGCCAGCGGCATCAACAGCAACAACAGCAGGGACAGGCGGGAAAACAGATTCATGCAGGCTCCGTGGGGGTGGGACGGGGGAGGGCGGGAAACGACGACGCCGGTCGCGGGACCGGCGTCGTGACACGCTGTGGCGGTTGCGGCGGTCAGCTCATGAGCGTGCGGGCGTTGCTGTGGGCAGTTGCGCGGCGGCGGCATCGTCGGCGCGGTCGTGCAGACCCTGCAGATAGCTGGCCAGCGCCTGGATCTCCTGCTCGGTCAGCGGGTGCGCCACCTGCGCCATGATATTGAACAGCGCCGGGTTGCGCTCCTGGGTGGTGCCGGCCTGGTATTCCTTCAGGCGCCGCGCCACGTACTCGGCATGCTGGCCGCCCAGGCGCGGATACGCCGGGCCCGGATTGCCGCTGCCGGACGGCCCATGGCAGGCCATGCAGGCCGGCACGCCGCGCGCGACATCGCCACTGCGGTAGAGCTTCTCGCCGACTTGGTAAAACTTCAGGCCCTGGTACGGCCCCTCGTTGACCACCGCATCGTCGGCCACCCCGGCAGCGGCTTTTTGCGTGGCGAAGTAGGCGCCCAGGTCGCGCATGTCCTGCGCGGTGAGGTCCTTGACGAACGGCACCATCACCGCCGACATGCCGGTATTGCGCTCGCCGCTGGCGATCAAGGCGACCTGGTGCGCCACGTAGCGCTCGGTCTGGCCGGCGATGCGCGGGTACATGGCCACCGCCGGATTGCCGTCCGGGCCATGGCAGGCCGCGCAGGCGGCGGCCTTGGTCTGACCGGCCTTGGCATCGCCCCAGGTGGTCTTGGACAGGTCCACCTCCAGCGGGGCAATGCGCACCGGCGGCGGATCGGGGATCGGCGTGACCGCCGACTGCGCAAACGCCACGGCGGCGATGACCGGCACGGCGAGGGCGGCGAGGACTAGCACACGAGCATGGCGCATCAGCTAAAGCTCCGTATGGACCCGGCCCGCGCGCGTTGGGTGCTGGCTGTGGCAGGCGTGCTTCGATTATCGACACGCCTTTGCGCCAGGGTCAACGAACAGTGCAGCAAAACCGTCAGGCCCCGAACGTGCGATCCTAGGGAGATGTCGCTCCTTATCGAACAAGCCCGCTACCACCTGTCCGCCCACAACGCCCGGCAATTGCCCGACGATGGCGGCTACGAGGTCGCCTTCGCCGGCCGCTCCAACGCCGGAAAATCCAGCGCGCTCAACGCGCTGACCCGCCAGAACGCACTGGCGCGCGTGTCCAAGACCCCCGGCCGCACCCAGCAGCTGGTGTTCTTCCAGATCCAGCCCGAGCGCTATCTGGTGGATCTGCCCGGTTACGGCTACGCCAAGGTGCCGCAGGACCTGCAGGCGCACTGGCAGGCCTTCATCGACCGCTATTTCCGCACCCGCGAAGCCCTGCGCGGGCTGGTGGTGGTGATGGACATCCGCCATCCGCTCAAGGATTACGACCTGCAGATGCTCGGCTATGCGGCCGAGCGCGGCCTGCCCGCGCATGGTTTGCTGACCAAGGCCGACAAGCTCGGCCGTGGCCAGCAGATGCAGACGCTGCAGAAGGTCAAGAAGGAAGTGACCTCGCGCTTCGGCGACAGCGTGACCGTGCAGACCTACTCCGGCGAGTCGCGCCAGGGCGTGGACGAGTTGCGCGGCATCGTCGGCGGCTGGCTGGGCCTGGACGTCGCGGCGCCTGCCGCGGAGTGAGCCGGGCCTGGCGCATGACGCCTGGCCTTCAGAGCATCAGGACGGCGAGCCAGGGCTCGCCGTTTTTTCATTGCGGCACCGCGCCGAATTCGGTCGGCACCCATCCGAACGCCTTGCCCTCGCGGCGTACATGACCCAGGCCCGGGAACGGCAGATGCGCGCCGGCCACCCACCAGCGGCCGTCGGCGGCCTGCGCCAGCAGGCGACGCCGTGAGGCGATCGCCTTGCTGCGGTCGCTGTCGGCCTCGAACGAGGCGTCCGGCCGGGCAAACTGCACGGCGTGGTAGTGCAGCACATCGCCCCACACCAGCACCGTGTTGCCGGTGCCGCCGTCGAAGCGATAGGAGACGTGGCCGGGCGTGTGGCCCTGGCTGTCCAGCGCGGTGATGCCGGCCGGCAATGCGCTGATGCCGGGCTGGAAGCGGCGCAGCCGACCCTGGGCCTGATACGGCGCCACCGCCGCGCGTGCCAGCGGGAAGGCGAACTGCAGCGTCGGCACGGCACCGGCCTCCGAGGCCGGGTCCAGCCAGTACGCGGCATCGGCCTCCGACAGCCACACCGTGGCGTTGGGAAAGGCCGGCCTGCCCTGTGCATCGAGCAGCCCGCACAGGTGGTCCGGATGCGCGTGGGTGAGCAGCACATCGTCGACCTGGGCGGGGTCGTAACCGGCGGCGCGCAGGTTACTCAGCACCTGACCCAGGCCGGGCCCCAGGCACTGCGCGGTGCCGGTATCGACCAGGCTGAGGTGGCTGCCGTCCTGGATCAGATAGGCGTTGACTGCCGTCTGCAGCCCCTTGCCGTCTTCGGGCACGTAGCCCTGCGCGAGCAGGCGGTCGCGCTCTGCCGGGGCCACGTTGGACAGCTGTTGCCGCGTCAACGCCACGCTGCCGTCGAACAAGGCGGTGACGCGCAGCGTGCCGATGCGCTGCAGGTAGAAGCCGGGGACCTGTGCGTGGGTGGATGCGGGCGCAGCGGCGTGCGCCAGCGTGGCGCTTGCGGCGAGCAACAGCGGCGTCAGTGGACGCAGGGCGGAAAAAACAGACATGAGCAACTCCAGGACAGGCGGCAAGCGCCGCGGTGTCGTCATGCTGGCCGCGGCGACCTGCGCGATTCGCTCATTGCGCTGCGCGAAGCGCTCGCGTCGGCGATCTAGCGGCTATTGCCGATGCTGGCCGGATCCAGCCCGTAGCGCTGCTGGAAGCGCTGACTGAAGCTGCGGGTAGAGCGATAGCCGGCCCGCGCGGCCACGGTCTTGAGCGGCCAGCGCGTGCTGTAGAGCAAGGCCATGGCGTGCGCCAGCCGCGCGTCGGTGATCAGTTCGCGCAGCGAGCGGTGTTCGGCGGCCAGATGCCGGCGCAAGGTGGCGCCGCTGATGCCCAGGCTGTCCTCGATATCGCGCGAGCGCCACGCCCGCTGCGGTTGCGCGGTGATCAGCGTACGCACCTGCTCGGCAACGCTTGGCGCCGGCGGCAGCAACAGGCCGCCATGGCCGCGGCGGCAGAGGGTGACGACCAGTGCTGCTAGCGCCAGACGTGCTTCGGTATACAGGCCGTGTTGCAGCGCATCGCGCCATTGCCGCAGCGTCAGCGCGAAATCGATCGCCGGCAGTTGCGCGATGTCGGCGCCGGCCTCGGGCAGCGGCTCGTTCCACAATGCGCGTGCAGCGGCCAGCGCCTCTTCGCAGAGGGGGACCACCACGCTCAGGTAGAGCCCGGTCTGCGGGTCGGGCGTGTTGATCACATCGATGCGGCAACGGCGCGTCACCAGGAACAGGTCGCCCGGCACGAACTGCAGCGATTGGGTCGCGCTGCGCACCTGCTTGCGGCCCTGCAGCACCATCGCGAACTGCGCCTGGGTCAGATCCACCGAGCGCGCCCCGTGTTCGCGCCGCGCACTCACGCAGGCAAACCCTTCGGCGCGCTCGCAATGCAGCAGGCTGGCCATCTGCGCGAGCAGGGCGTCGGTGGGTGTGGGCGCAACGGTCATGGCCGGGCGATGCTACAGGATCGCGGCTGCGCGGCTGCGGACGATCAAACGCCGTGCATCCGCGCCTGCGGGAAGTTGCGGGGGGCCAGTTTCAGCCTGGACGGTTGCGGCCTGCGGCGTTCTCCGTCACGCCCGGCCCCGGGTGCCGCGGTCACGCCAGCGCTTGCTGCCTGCCTCGGCCACGCCGTGCGCATGGATGGAAATGTCAGACCCGGCCGATGGCAGCAATTCTTTCCATGCCCTGCGGTTATAGTGCGGGCCTTGCGGTGGCAGGGGAGGACCCCCACATCGTTCCCCTAAATTTTTTTGCGAGCCTGCCCTTGTCGAGTCCCAGCCACGTTGCCGAAACGCCGATCACCGAACGCGCGGAGCTGGTCCAGGTGCTGGCCTCCGGCGAGAAGCCCAGCGCTGACTGGCGGATCGGCACCGAGCACGAAAAGTTCGGCTTCCAGCTCGACGACCTGCGCGCGCCCACGTTCGAAGGCGAGCGCGGCATCCAGGCATTGCTGACCGGGTTGACCCGCTTCGGCTGGGAGCCGGTGCAGGAAAACGGCCACACCATCGCGCTGCTGCGCGACGGCGCCTCGGTGACGCTGGAGCCGGCCGGCCAGCTAGAACTGTCGGGTGCGGCAGTGGAAACCCTGCATCACACCTGCGTGGAAACCGGCACCCATCTGGACGAGGTGGCGCAGGTGGCCGGCGAGTTGCAGCTGGGGTTCCTGGGCATGGGCTTCCAGCCCAAGTGGCGCCGCGATGAAATGCCGTGGATGCCCAAGGGCCGCTACCAGATCATGAAGAACTACATGCCCAAGGTCGGCTCGCTCGGCCTGGACATGATGACCCGCACCTGCACGGTACAGGTCAACCTGGATTACGCCACCGAAGCGGACATGGTGAAGAAGTTCCGCGTGTCGCTGGCGTTGCAGCCGATCGCCACCGCGTTGTTCGCTGATTCGCCGTTCACCGAAGGCAAGCCGAACGGCTACCTCAGCTACCGCTCGCACATCTGGACCGACACCGACGCCGACCGCACCGGCATGCTGGACTTCGTGTTCGAGGACGGCTTCGGCTACGAGCGCTATGTCGATTACCTGCTCGATGTGCCGATGTATTTCTCCTACCGCGACGGCGTCTACGTCGATGCCAGTGGGCAGAGCTTCCGCGACTTCATGCAGGGCAAGTTGCCGGCATTGCCGGGTGCGTTGCCGACGCTGCGCGACTGGTCGGACCACATGACCACCGCATTCCCGGAAGTGCGCCTGAAGAAGTATCTGGAAATGCGCGGCGCCGATGCCGGCCCGTGGGACCGCCTGTGCGCGCTGTCGGCGTTCTGGGTGGGGTTGCTGTACGACGACACCGCGCTGGATGCGGCCTGGGATCTGGTCAAGGATTTCAGCACCACCGAGCGCCACGCGCTGCGCGATGGCGTGCCCAAGCATGCGCTCGGCCTGCCGTTCCGTAACGGCACGGTGCGCGATTTGGCGGTGGAAGCGGTCAGGATCGCCCGCGAGGGCCTGCGTCGGCGTGCGCGCCTGAATGCCGATGGTCAGGACGAAACCGGCTTTGTGGATGTGATCGCCGAGATCGCCGAGAGCGGTGTTACCGCCGCCGAGCGCAAGCTGGCGCTGTATCACGGTGCATGGAAGGGCGACATCGATCGCGTGTTCCGTGAGTTTGCGTACTGAGCGCTTGCTGATCGCAGCAGTGGTCGCGCGCGGCTGATCGATCGCGCGGATCGTTACCTGCCGGCGTGAACTCTCGCGTGCGCGCCGGCCTGCACCGCCGAGCCCGCGGGCGAGATAACGCGCCCTAGCCCAGCCCTAGCGCCGCTCCGGCATGCACGGCAGGCGCACCGTCACCCGCAGGCCGCCACCTGTTGCACGGTTGTCCAGGCGCAGGTCGCCGCCATGCGCCAGCACGATGCTGTGCGCCACCGACAAACCCAGCCCGATGCCGCCGGTGTCGCGATTGCGCGAGGACTCGCCACGCACGAACGGCAACAGCAGCTGTTCGCGCTGGGTCGGGTCGATGCCGGGGCCGTCGTCGTCGATCCACAGCACGCCCTCTTCGCCGTCGCGCTGCAGTTGCAGGCGCGCGCGCTTGCCGTATTTCAGCGCGTTCTCCAGCAGGTTCATCACTGCGCGCCGCAAGGCCAGCGGGTCGCCATCCAGGGTGATCGCCGGGCCGGGCAGCAGTTCGGCATCGGCGCCGATGTCGGTGGCGTTGTCGACCACGCTTTCCACCAGCAGGCGCAGGTCCAGCGGCGCGCGTTTGCCGCGGTGGCGATCGTTCTGGATGAAATCCAGCGCGGCGGAAATCATCGCCTTCATCTCGTCGATGTCGGCCAGCGCCTTGTCGCGCAACGGCGGCTGCAGGCCGTCCAGGCGGAACGACAGGCGCGCCAGCGGCGTGCGCAGGTCGTGCGCGATCGCCGCCACCATGTGGGTGCGTTCGTTGATCAGGCGGTTCAGGCGGGCCTGCATCGCATTGAACGAATCGGCCGCGCGCACGATCTCCGGCGGGCCGCTGCGTTGCAGTGCGGCAGCATCCGGGTTGCGGCCCAGCCGGTCGGCGGCTTCGGCAAAGCGCTTGATCGGCGCCGACAGCGCGCGCGAGAACCACCACGCCAGCGGCACGTTGGCCAGCAGGCCGGCCAGGAACAGCAGCACCACATGGGTCTTGAACTCGGCCGACAGCCGCCGCGGTGGCGACTCGACCGTGCGCCAGCGGCCATCGGGCTGTTGCAGCGCGGCGGTGAAGCCGTCCAGCAAGGGCACGCCCGGGGTCAGGCGCTCGCTTTCCCAGGCGCCGGGGCTGTCGTCCGGACGCAGTCCATTGCCGAACGGCGGGGCACCGGGGGGGCGATCGTGCGGCCAGTCGCCTGGCGCCGGCGGCGAGCGCTGCAAGGCCTCGTGGCGATTGCCGGTGTAACTGGCATCGCCATCATCGGCCCCGAATGCCTGCGATTGGCCGGGCATGCGCGGCGGTGGAGACATGCCGATGCGCGGGCCCTGGCGATCGTCGGCGCTGCGGTAGAAGCGCACGCGCTGCTCGGGGACATCCAGCCAATGGGCCAGCAGCATTTCGGCGAACCCGTCGCGCACCTGGCCTGCCGGCGGCAGCGGGGCCTGGGCCGATTCGTGCACCGTCAGGGTCTGGGTGCCGGCCGGCATGCGCGTGGACAGCAGCGCCACCACCTCCGGCGGATGCACCGGCGGCTCGTAGACCGGAGTGCGCATCACCAGCAGGGCGATACCGACCGCCTGGGCAGTGAGCAGTGCCACCGCCAGCAGCACGAAGGTACGGGCAAAGATCGACAGCCCGCGACGTGCCGGTTTGCTCACAGACGCGAAACGCCCGGCAGCAGCATGTAGCCCTCGTTGCGCACGGTGCGGATCAACTCGGTATGCACGCGCTCGTTGATCTTGCGGCGCAGGCGGCTGATCTGGCTGTCGATGGCGCGGTCGTAGACGTCGGTATCGCGGCCCCGGGCGTAGTCCAGCAACTGGTCGCGGCTGAGCACCCGCTGCGGATGCTCGACGAAGGTACGCAGCAGCGCGAACTCGCCGTCGGACAGGTTGATGAAGATGCCGGTAGGGTCGCGCAGGTCGCGCCGCACCACGTCCAGCCGCCAGCCGGCGAACTCGTAGACATTGCCACGGTGGTCGGCCTGCTCGCTGCTGGCCTGGCTGCGGCGCAGCAGGGCGCGTACCCGCGCCAGCAGTTCGCGCGGATTGCAGGGTTTGGCCAGGTAATCGTCGGCGCCCACTTCCAGGCCGATGATGCGGTCGGTGTCGTTGCCCAGCGCGCTGAGCATGATGACCGCAGGTGAACCGCGCTCGCTGGCCAGCGCCCGCGCCGCGCTCAGGCCGTCTTCTCCAGGCATCATCACGTCGAGTACGATGAGGTCCGGGCGGCGCTGGGCGATGCTCTTGCGCATCTCCGCCACGTTTTCGGCAACGTCCACCTGGTAGCCGTGGGCGCTGAGGAACTCGCCGATCAGCTTGCGCAGGTCCGGGTCGTCGTCGACCACAAGAACGCAGGGTTGTTGCATGTCCATGGAGATCATCGTCGGTGGCGCGGAGCTTGGCCCGCGCAGGGTGGTGGCGACCGGGTACATGGTGCTCGCAGTTGCAGGGCTGGAGCACGCATCATAATGATTGAATTTGTCAACCTTTGGCACACGTGTGACGCAACATGACAGAACGGGACATCGCGCAGGAAACCGGGCCATCGACACTGTGGCGTAGCAATGGCGAGTGTACGCATGACAAGGCGTTTCCGATGATGCGGGTGATCAGCCGCGACAACGGCGTGGGCCTGACCCGGGACATGGTGCTGATGGCGCAGACGCTGCGTGCCGGCGGCATACCGGTGCAGGAAGTGGGCTTCACCAGTCAGCGGCTGCACGACACCGCACGCGAAGCCCGTCTGTGGGCCAGTCGCGCGCTGTTCGGGCGGGTGCCGGTGCAGATCTTTTCCGAGCGCGTGTATGCGCGCTGCCTGCCGCTGGGCCAGACCAACCTGCTGGTGCCCAATCCGGAATGGTTGCTGCCCAAGTGGCTGCCGCGGCTGCCGCAGTTCGACGCGGTGTTGTGCAAGACCCATCACGCGGAGCGGATTTTCCGCAGTCTGGGCTGCACCACGCGGTTCATCGGCTTCACCAGCCCGGATCGCTACGACGCACAGGTCGTGCGTCAGCGTGCGTTCTTCCATCTGGCCGGGCGCAGCACCGCCAAGGGCACCCGTGTGCTGCTGGAGACCTGGCAGCGGCATCCGGAATGGCCGCTGCTGACGGTGGTGCAGAATCCGCGCACGGCCGGCAAGCCGGTGGTGGCGCCGAACATCGACCACCGCGTCCGTTATCTCGACGACGCCGAACTGCGCCGCCTGCAGAACGCGCACCTGTTCCATCTGTGCCCATCCGAGGCCGAAGGCTTCGGGCATTACCTGATGGAAGCGCTGAGCGTGGGCGCGGTGACGCTGGCCACCGACGGTGAGCCGATGAACGAACTCGTTAGGCCCGAGCACGGCGTGCTGATTCCGGTGGCCGAGGTGCACCAGCGGCGTCTGGCGTCGTACTACTTCGTGGACGCGGCGGGCATTGCGCAGGCGGTGGAAACCGCGCTCGCCTTGTCGCAGGCGCAGCTGGATCAGCTGTCGGCCAACGCGCGGGCGTTCTACCAGGCCAACGATGCCGCATTCGCCGCGCGCTTTCGCAATGCGGTGCTGGCGTCGTTGCCGGCAGATGCGGCGGACGTCGCCACAGACGTGGCCCAGGCGGTCGTCGAGAACTGATGCGTTAGCCCCTGGCTTGGCCGGGACACCGCTCTGACAAAGCCCCGGCGTGTTGGATACAGCACGGTGCTGGCGTGGTCCCAGGTCTTGCACGCTGCATGACGGCGCACGCCAGCGATCGGCGCGCAGCGGCAAATGCACGACATATCGCGATGCAACGCTCTCCCTGACCAAGCGGGTATATCCCGCTATTGCCATGTGCGTGCGGTACGCGCATGCGCCATCCAGCCAGGGAGATCGACGATGGTCCAGACACGCACCACAGCCGTTGCCATCAGTGCATTGCTCGCAGTGCTCGGCCTGGGCGGCTGCGCCAGTTTCTGCGGCGCGCCTTCCGGCGGGCCACCGCCGCCGCCCGCGCCACCACAGGCACAGCGTGGTCCGCCACCGCCACCGCCACCGAGTGCGAGCGATCTGGCCGCGATGCAGGCCTGTGCTCAAGAGCAGGGAGTGGCCTTGCCCCGGCCAGTTGCGGCCACGCCGCATCCCGATGCGCCCACGCAGGGCATGGACCGCAGTGCGTTTGAGCGCTGTCTGGCCAGCAACGGCGTGCGGCGGCCAACGCCGTTGCCCGGCGGGCCCTGGCGCGACGGCCCGGCGCCAGATCGCCCGCACGGGCCTGGCGAACCACATGGTCCGCCACCCCACGATCCCGACTTCGACGCCGCGTTGCAGGCCTGTGCCACCGCGCAAGGCATCGCGTTGCCTGCGCCTGACGCGCCGCCCCTCGGCCCGCCTCCGCCCGCGCTGTCGCAATGCCTGGAGGCCGAAGGTTTTGCGCCACCGCCGCGGCATGGCTGATCGTGCTGATCACGCCGCCCGTCGGTTCCAGCTGCTGGCGGCGACGCTGCAGCTGGAGTGAGTTGCGCAGGAGCGGCGGTCGCCCTGCACGATGCATTGCTGGATCCGGACGAAGCGGACGCTGGCCGCGCTTGGCGGCCTCTACCTGGGTTCTCTGACAATCGCCAGGCAGTCGCGAGTCCGATTGAAGCGATTTCCCTCCGTGATGCTTCAGCCGGGTCCTATCCGTACGCCAGGCAGTCGACGACACTCGGCAGTGTCGAGCACGCTACTGACAAGCTCTTCGCCATCGATTGCGCACTGTGTGGGCTCACCCGGTACGAATGATCGACGACGATGCGCGCAGGCAAGAGCCGGCCACGATGAGTGCCGTGCCCGACGACACCATGCAGGACAACGCGGCGCTGCGGGACGAGCTTTCCGGCATGCGTCGCCTGCATGCCCTGCAGGTCAGCCTGGCGGCACAGGCCGATGCGCGCATCGCGCTGCAGGAGATCACCACGCTTGCCTGTGCCTTCGCGCGTACCGACTGCGGCTGCGTGCAACTGGTCAGTGCACACAACAGCGAGATGGAGCTGCGTGTCTATCGCGGACATGACGAACGCAGCGCATTCGTCCAGCAGTTCCTGAAGGACGGCTTCCAGGCGACCTGCGACAGCGTGCGGCGCGAACGCCGGCAGTTGGTGATCGAGGACATCGAAACCTTCACCCCGTTGAAGGGAACGCCCGATTATGAGGCCGCGCTGTGCAGCGGCATCCGTGCTGCCCAGTTCACTCCGTTGTTCAATCGTGCCGGTGGCCTGCTGGGATTGCTCGGGACCCAGTTCACGGTGCCGTATCGGCCTGCGGAGCACGAACTCAGATTGCTCGAACTGCTCGCATGGACGGCTGCCGACTACATCGAGCGCCATCGCGGCGAGCTGGCCTTGCGCATGAGCGAGTCGCGGCTGGCCGCGCTGTCGGCGGCAAGTTCCGAGGTGCATTACCGCATGAGCGCCGACTGGGACGAGATGCACCAGCTGACCGCCGGCGCACGCACTGCCGATGCGATGGCGACCAGCCGTTCCTGGATCATGGATTACATCCCTGCAGAGGATCAGGCGCTGGTGCGGAGCAGGATCGATGCAGGGATCCGCGCGCGCAGCGCGATCGTGTTCGAGCACCGGGTGCGACGCGCCGATGGCAGCATTGCGTGGATGGCGACCAAGGCGGTACCGGCACTGGATGCGGACGGGCGCATCACCGAGTGGTTCGGTGCCGGCGCCGACGTTACCGCGCGCAAGCAGGCCGAGGAACATCTACGCGAAAGCGAGGCGCGGCTGACCTATGTGCTCGATCAGGTTCCGATCGGAATCGGCCTGTTCGATACGCAAGGCCGCTTCACCTACCGTAATCCACAACTGCGTGAGCAGCTGGCAGAGCGGGTGCCCTCGCGCGAGTCATTGCAGGAGCAACCGTGGGCCGGGGTCGACCAGCAGGGGCGGGCGGTTGCGATCGAGGAATTTCCCTGCGCCCGTGCGCTGCGTGGCGAAGATGCGACCATGCCGGTGGATTTCCTCGATCCCCGTGACACTGCGCAGCGCTGGTTGCGCATCACCGCGGTGGCGCTGCGCGAAGAGGATGGTGTGACCGGTGGCGTTGCGGTGGTGCAGGACGTCACGGTGCAGCGCCAGGTGCAGACGGAAGTGGGCGCGCTTGCCGAGCGCAATCGCGACATCCTCGAAAGTATTTCCGACGCCTTCTATGGCGTCGACGCGCAGGGGCGCTTCACCTACATCAACCAGAAAGCCGAGCTGCTGTGGGGGCGTTCGCGCGACCAACTGCTGGGAAACCTGCTGTGGGAGCAGTTTCCCGACTCGATCGGGTCGCTTCCGTATCAGGCGCATGTGCGCGCGGCACAGACACGCCAGGTGGTCAGACTGGAAGCCTTGTCGCCGGCATTGGGGTACTGGGTGGATATCAGCATCTATCCCACCAACGATGGCGGCATGTCGGTGTATTTCCGCGACATCTCCGACAAGAAACGCGCCGACGCGCGGCTGCGTGCCAGCGAAGAACGCTTCCGCACCGCATTGACGATCGAAACCGTCGGTGCGACCTACTTCGACATGGGCGGCCGCCTCACCGATGCCAACGACACCTTCCTGAAAATGAGCGGCTACAGCCGTGCCGACGTGGAAGCGGGCACGCTCTCCTGGCAGGCGCTAACCCCACCCGAAGCCAGGGACCTGTGCGAGCGGGCGTTCGAGGAACTCAGGACCAAGGGCAGCGCCACACCGTATGAGCGCCAATACCTGTGCAAGGACGGAACCCGGCGCTGGGCCCTGTTTGCGTCCAAGCGCTTGCCCGACGGCACCGGCTTCGAGTTCGTGCTCGACATCACCGACCGCAAGCTCACAGAAGCGGCGCTGCGCGAGGTGCAGGACCGCAATGCCTTCCTGCTGAAACTCTCCGACGCGCTGCGGCCGCTGTCCGATCCGGCTGCGATCCAGGGCGAGGCCGCGCGCGTGCTGGGCGAGCATCTGGCCGCCGGCCGCGCCTACTACGTCGAGGTGGATGCCAGGGCGCAGCAGTACGTGGTCGAGCGCGACTGGCATCAGCCCGATGAAACCAGTCATGCACGTCGTTTCGCGTTGACCGACTGGCCGATGCCCTGGCTGCTCGACGCGCAGACCTGGGTGGTGCGCGATGCCGCCACCGATCCTGCATTGCCCGACGATCAGCGCGCGGCCTATCTGGGCAACCAGATCGCTGCGCTGATCGTGGTGCCGCTGATCAGGGACGGCCAGCTGGTGGCGACCTTCGTGGTCAATCAACGCAGCGCACGCAACTGGAATGCCGCCGAGATCCTTCTGGCAGAGGAAACCGCCGAGCGCACCTGGGCAGCGCTGGAGCGTGCGCGTGCACAGGGCGCGCTGCTCGAAAGCGAGGAGCGCTACCGGGTGATTCTGGAGAGCGCGCTCGACTACGCAATCTTTACCACCGATACGCGCGGACACATCCAGACCTGGCCACCGGGAGCGGAGGCGGTGTTCGGCTGGACCGCGGAAGAGGCGATCGGCCAACACATCGCGATGACCTTCGTTGCCGAAGATCGCCTGACCGGCGTGCCGCAGCGCGAGATCGAGCAGGCGCATTACACCGGCGGCGCGCCGAATGTGCGCTGGCATCAGTGCAAGGATGGCCGGCACGTCTTCATCGAAGGCGCAACGCGGCCGCTGCGCAATGGCAGCGCCGAGCCGCTGGGCTATCTCAAGATCGGCCAGGACGTGACCCGACGACGGCAGTGGGAAGATCGCCAGCAGGTGTTGCTGGCCGAGCTGCAGCACCGCACGCGTAATTTGATGGGTGTGGTGCGTGTGGTCTTCAATCGCACGCAGCGCAGCAGCAAGACCATCGCCGAGCTGGCGCTGATCTACAACGATCGCCTGGATGCCCTGGCGCGCGTGCAGGGCCTGCTGTCGCGCCTGAACGAGGGCGATCGTATCCTGTTCGACGAATTGATCCGGGTCGAGCTGTCGGCCATGGGCGCGATCGATGCGCAAGGCCAAGGCGACCGCGTGACACTGGACGGCCCCGCCGGCGTGCGTCTGCGCTCCAGCACCGTGCAGACCTTTGCGCTGGCCCTGCATGAGCTGGCGACCAATGCCAACAAGTACGGCGCGCTTGCACAGGCCGGCGGCCAGTTGCGGGTGCGCTGGCGCCTGCTGGGTACCGCCAAGGGCACCCGCCTGCATATCGAGTGGAGCGAGACCGGTGTGCATATGCCGGCGCCTGGCGAAGCGGCGCAGGGCTCCGGCTATGGGCGCGAGCTGATCGAGCGCGCGTTGCCGTACCAGCTGCAGGCCGAGACGACTTACGCGCAGGGGCCGGACGGCGTGCGCTGCACCATCGAGCTGCCGGTATCGCAGAGCATGCGTCTGGACAGCGACGACAGCTGACGGGCGCGTGTTGCGCCTGCACATGCCCGCCAATGGCGTGCTGCAGTGCGGCGGCGGCCGGCGGGCCGAATCCGCCGCCGTGCAGCAGCATGGGGCGAGGAACTGCAGACGCCTGGATGGACCTTCAACGCCATGGCTGGCGTGGTGGTGTCGCAGCTGGACTCCGATCCAGGCCACAACCGTCAGCAGCCTCTTTGCGCCGACATGCTCACGGGCATGGATTTTTTCGGGCGAATCCATATACTGCCCCCCAGTATCTGGCCGGAGTCGTCATGCCGCATTCGCCGCAGGAAAAAAAGCGGGCGCTAGCACGCGTGCGACGTCTGCGCGGGCAATGCGACGCGCTTGAGCGCGCGCTGGAGGCGGGCGCAGACTGTGCGCCTGTGCTGCAGCAGATTGCCGCAATCCGGGGTGCCGTCAATGGGCTGATGTCGCAGGTGCTCGAAGCGCATATCCGCGAGGACTTCGGCCACGCCGCCGCTTCCGACGCGCAGCGCGCCGAGCGGGTGCAGGAGCTGCTCGGGCTGGTCCGGTCCTATCTCAAATGAACTCCCACCGGGCCGGCGCCTGCCGTGCCCGTCCTTGAACCCCATCGTCAGGAGCGCCACCACATGAAATCCCGTGCAGCAGTTGCATTCGGACCCGGCAAGCCGCTGGAAATCGTCGAGATCGACGTCGCACCGCCACAGGCCGGCGAAGTGCTGGTCCGCATCACCCACACCGGTGTGTGCCACACCGACGCGTTCACGCTGTCCGGCGACGACCCGGAAGGCATCTTCCCGTCCGTGCTGGGCCACGAGGGCGGCGGCATCGTCGAGCAGGTCGGCGAGGGCGTCACCAGCGTCAAGGTCGGCGACCACGTGATCCCGCTGTATACCGCCGAATGCCGCAAGTGCAAGTTCTGCCTGTCGGGCAAGACCAACCTGTGCCAGGCCGTGCGCGCCACGCAGGGCAAGGGCCTGATGCCCGACGGCACCACGCGCTTCTCCTACAACGGCGAGCCGATCTACCACTACATGGGCTGCAGCACCTTCAGCGAGTACACCGTGGTGCCGGAGATCTCGCTGGCGGTGGTGAACCCGGAAGCGCCGCTGGAAAAGGTTTGCCTGCTCGGTTGCGGCGTCACCACCGGCATCGGCGCGGTGCACAACACCGCCAAGGTCAAGCCGGGCGAAAGCGTGGCGGTGTTCGGCCTGGGCGGCATCGGGCTGGCGGTGATCCAGGGCGCGGTGCAGGCCAAGGCCGGGCGCATCCTGGCCATCGACACCAACCCGGGCAAGTTCGATCTGGCGCGCAGCATGGGCGCCACCGATTGCATCAACCCCAAGGACTACGACAAGCCGATCCAGGAGGTCATCGTCGAGCTGACCGATGGCGGCGTGGACTTCAGCTTCGAGTGCATCGGCAACGTCAACGTGATGCGTTCGGCGCTGGAGTGTTGCCACAAGGGCTGGGGCGAGAGCGTCATCATCGGCGTGGCCGGCGCCGGCCAGGAAATCAGCACCCGTCCGTTCCAACTGGTGACCGGCCGCGTATGGCGCGGGTCGGCCTTCGGCGGCGTCAAGGGACGGACCCAGTTGCCGGGCATGGTGGAGCAATCGATGAAGGGCGAGATCGATCTCGATCCGTTCATCACCCACACCATGCCGCTGGAAGAGATCAACGAGGCCTTCCACCTGATGCACGAAGGCAAGTCGATCCGCACCGTGATCCATTTCTGACCGTACGGCCAGGAGCGGCGCGCGGCCGCTTCCGCGCACGTGGTACCCGATACTCCGGGAGGGGCATGATGACCAGCGTCTCGATTCATCCTTCGGTAGACAGTGGTATAGCGCGTGGCGGTGCGGAGAGCTTTCAGGGCGGAACCCTTGAATGCCACTGCGCCAGCGACAAGGTGACCGTGGACGTGGCTGCGCAGACCGCGCACAACCACGCCTGCGGCTGCAGTAAATGCTGGAAGCCGGAAGGATCAACGTTTTCAGTGATTGCGGTGGTGCCGCGCGACAAGGTCACGGTGACCGCGCATGCGGAAAAGCTCAAGGTCGTCGACGAAAGCGCGGCGATCCAGCGGCATGCGTGCACCGGCTGCGGCGTGCATATGTTCGGTCGCATCGAAGACAAGGGGCACGCGTTTTACGGTCTGGACTTCATCCATACCGAGTTGTCGCAGCAGTCAGGCTGGTCGCCGCCGGGCTTTGCGGCGTTCGTGTCCTCCATCATCGAAACCGGCACGCCGCCGGCGGACATGGACGGCGTGCGTGCGCGTCTCAACGAGCTCGGGCTGACCCCGTACGACTGCCTGTCGCCGGGATTGATGGATGCGCTGGCCGCCAATGTGGCACGCAAGAAAGGTTTGCTGCACTGACCGTCCAACCCCGCGGCCGGCGCTCGTGCCGGCCGCGGGTTTTTTATCGAAGGAATCTCATGGAACGTATCGAACACCACGCCTGCTTCGGCGGCTGGCAAGACGTCTACCGGCATCAGTCGCAGAGCTTGAACTGCAGCATGCAGGTCGGCGTCTATCTGCCCCCGCAGGCCGCCGATGGCCCGTTACCGGTGCTGTACTGGCTGAGCGGGCTGACCTGCACCGAACAGAACTTCATCAGCAAGGCCGGCGCGCAGCGGTATGCGGCCGAGCACGGCGTGATCCTCGTCGCGCCCGACACCAGCCCGCGTGGCGACGATGTGGCCGACGCGGACGGCTACGACATCGGCAAGGGCGCCGGCTTCTATGTCGATGCCACCGAGCAGCCGTGGGCAGCGCACTACCGCATGTACGACTATGTGGTGAACGAATTGCCGGCGTTGATCGAAGCGCAGTTCGCCACCACCGGCGCGCGCGCGATCAGCGGCCACTCGATGGGCGGCCACGGCGCCTTGACCATCGCGTTGAAGAATCCGGGCCGCTATCGCAGCGTGTCGGCATTCTCGCCGATCGTGGCGCCCAGCCAGGTGCCATGGGGCGAGAAAGCATTCGGCCAGTATCTGGGGGCTGACCGCGCAGTGTGGCAAGCGTACGACGCCACTGCGTTGATCGCACAGGCACAGGAGCGCCTGCCGCTGTTGATCGATCAGGGCGATGGCGACGAATTCCTCGAGAACCAGCTGAAGGCGCCGCTGTTTGAACAGGCCGCCAAGGCCGCCGGTTATCCGGTCACGGTGCGGCTGCAGCCCGGCTACGACCATAGCTATTACTTCATCGCCAGCTTTATCGGCGAACACATCGCGCACCATGCCGCGGCGCTGCGTGGTTGATCGGCTGGTCGAGTGCGCGGTAGGTGCGTGGTATGCGATGGTGAATGGTGGATGGTGGTGCGCCTTGCATTGCCGCGCCGCGTGGGCCGCGGCATGAGTAAAGCGTCGAATTGACCTCCCTGCTCCCCTCGGGAGAAGGTGCCCCGCAGGGGTGGATGAGGGTACGGGCTCACGGGCGGATGAGGGGACGGCGAAGCTTGGTGGAGCGCGTAGGTCGGCCGGTAGAGCAGCCGATCTGCGGCGTGGCTGCAGGGCCCTTGCCCGCCCACCCTCGCGGGACACGCCGCAAGTACATCCATGTAGGCTCTTACGCGGCATCCATGCCGCGTAAGGTCCCGCGACGGTGGGCGGGCAAGGACCAAGCGAGATGGTCGGTGTGCTGGTGCAAGCAGAGCATGGCGTACCGTTGTTTGGATAACGGCGTCCTGTCAGCTTTTCAATACAGCGCATTCAATAGGCAGGCTTCAACACAACGCCCTGCAAACTTCCTGGTAAGGCGCGCAAGCAGCCTTTTCGCATCTGAAGTCTGCGTCGACCAGCTGCGTCACATCATTATCTTGTCGGCTATCGCCATTGCCACAGACCAAGAACGGCTAACGCACTACCTGCGCCGCAAGCTTGCCCAATCGGCGCATCGCGCGCTCCAGCGTGTCGCTCCATGGCTGGCCGCAGGTCAGCCGCAGGTGATCTGCGTAGTCGCCACGGCTGGAGTACAGATGACCGGGCGAGGTGCCGATGCGTTCTGCCAGCGCGGCCTCGAACACGGCCTGGCCGCTACCGCCGTCGGGCAACTGCAGCCATAGCGATAACCCGCCTGCCGGGTCGCCCACGCGCGTGCCTTCCGGCCAATGCCGCACGATGGCATCGCGCAGCCGCTGCCCGTTGTCGGCCAGGGTGCGGCGCAGCTTGCGCAGGTGCCGTTCCAGATCGTGTTGCGCCAGGTAATCGGCCAGTGCCAGTTGCGGCAGGCTGGCGCTGCCGACGGTGGAAAAATACTTGGCACGCACCAGGGCGTCGGTCCAGTCGCCACCCAGCAACCACCCCACCCGCAGGCCGGGCGAGAGCACCTTGGAGAACGAGCCGCAGGTGATCACGTTGGCATGGGTATCGAAATGGCGCAGCGGACGTGGACGTTGGCCCGACCAATCCAGTTCGCCGTAGATATCGTCTTCGATCACCACGGTGCCATGGCGTGCGCAGCTGTCGAGCAATGCGCGCTTGGCGCTGTCGGGCGTGAGGCTGCCGCTTGGATTGTTGAAGTTGGGAATCAGCACTGCCGCACGCACCGGCGTGCGCTGCAGCAGCGTATCCAGACGCGCGACATCGATACCCTGGCCGGGACGGTTGGGTACCTCCAGCACCTTCAGGCGCAGTGCCGCCACCGCCTGCAGGATGCCGTGATACGTGGGCGTTTCCACCAGCACCACATCGCCCGGTGCGGTGAGCGTGCGCAGCGCCAGGCTGATCGCCTCCATCGCGCCGGCGGTGATCACCACCTCTTCTGCGTCGACGGTGGTTGCGCAGTGTGCATAACGTTGTGCGATCTGCCGGCGCAGTGCGGCGTGGCCTTGCGGCGGTGCGTAATCCAACGCCGTCGAGCGCTGGCGACGCAGCTGCCGCGACAGGGCCGCGGCCAGTTGTGCGGTGGGCAATAGCGCAGGCGCGGGGGTGGCAGTGTGCAGTGGCACCAGGTCGGTACGCGCCAAGGTGTCGAGCACGCGCTGCAAGGCGGGGTTGTCGACCATGCCCGGCTTGCGCCGACGTGTGACGGGTGCTGCGGCCGGCAATGCAGGCGTCGTACTGCGCACGAAGTAGCCCGAGCGCGGGCGCGCCTGCACGCGCCCTTCGCGTTCCAGTTGCAGGCAGGCCTGCACGGCGGTGGCGGTGCTGATGCCATGGTTGGCGGCCAGTTGCCGGATCGAAGGCAGGCGCTCGCCGGCACGCAGGGTGCCGCCTTCGATCTGCTGCCGCAGCTGCGTGGCCAGCGATTCGTACAGCAGCATCTGCGGGCGTCTTCCATCTGTATTGGTCGATTTGCAGCGTATCTGAATCTGTGATGGTCGGGTAGCACGTTGCAGACTGGCCGTGCCCGGTGAGTACGCCAGGTATGGATTTCCTTCTGTGAGGTTGGCCGTGCTGCTTCCTGTGTTTATCGTCGATGCGTTCACCACGCTGCGTTTCAAGGGCAATCCGGCAGCCGTGGTGCCGTTGCAGGCCTGGTTGCCGGAGCCGGTGATGCAGGCCATCGCCAGCGAACACAATCTTTCGGAGACCGCCTTCTTCGTCCGCGACGACAGTGGCGTATTCGACATCCGCTGGTTTTCTCCGCTCAAGGAGGTCGGCTTCTGCGGGCATGCGACCTTGGCCAGCGCGTTCGTGATCGCGACGCACCAGCTGGCGGCGTTTCCACTGCGCTTGCGTGCGCCGGCTGTCGGTGAGATCGCCGTTGCCAGGATGGATGAGCGCAGCTTCGAGCTGCGCTTTCCCAACCAGGAGCCGTCGCTGCTGCAAGTGGTGCCGCACGCGTTGTCTGAGTCGTTATCGATCGCGCCCCAAGCTGTCTATGCGAACGCGCAGGCGTATATCGCCGTCTACGCCGACCAAGCACAGGTGCGTGCGGTGACGCCGGATCTGGGCCGGATGCTGGCACTGGCGCCGCGCGATGTGGCGGTCACCGCGCCAGGCCTTGAGCATGATTTTGTTTCTCGCTACTTCTGGCCTTGCAACGGCGGTAGCGAAGATCCGGTTACCGGATCGATTCATGCCGCGCTTGCGCCGTTGTGGGCGCAGCGGCTGGGCAAGACGCAGCTCACCGCGCTGCAGGCCTCCGCGCGTGGCGGCGAACTGCAGTGCCGGGTCGAGCCGCGGCATGTCTACGTGCGCGGCAGCGCTGTCCAGTATCTGCAGGGAACCATTGCGCTATGAACACTCCCCTATCTGTGCATGCAGTATCGGCCGGCGCTGGGCGACGGGCGGTCTGGCAATTGCTGGTTGCCGAAGTCCTGATCGGTTCGGTCGGCGTATTCGTCCACGAAAGCGGGCAGGATCCGGTGACGGCGGTGTTCTATCGTTGCCTGTTCGGGGCGCTGTTTCTTACCGTATGCGGCTTGGTCGGTGGACAGCTACGAGGGCTATGGCGCGAGCGTGCGCTGTTGCGCGATGCCATCGTCAGCGGTGTGCTGCTGGTGTTGAATTGGGTGGCGTTGTTCGCCGGTATGGCGCGCTCGTCGATCGGCGTGGCGACCATGGTCTACCACGTGTTTCCGTTCGTGATGTTGCTGCTGGCCGCGCTGGTGCAAGGCGAGCGCACGCGGCGTGCCGATCTGGGCTGGACGTTGCTGGCATTCGTCGGCGTGGCCTGCTCGGCAAATCCGGCGCGGTTGTGGCAGGCGGCCGACCGTGGCTATCTGATCGGCATTGCACTCACGCTGTTGGCGGCGCTGCTATGCGGTGCGTCGCTGCTGATGTCGCGCCGTATCAGCCGCGAGCGGCCGCTCGCGGTGGTGACGGTGCAATGCTGGGTCGGCACGTTCCTGCTGGCCGGGTTTTCCAGCAGTGCGGCGTTGCATCCGGGTCTGCACTGGCTGTGGCTGGCGGGCCTGGGCGTGATCCACAGCGGCATCGTCTATGTGCTGTTCTATTCGTCCTATCGCCATCTGCATGTGGCCACGATTGCGGTGCTGGCGTTCGTGTATCCGCTGGTGACGCTACTGCTGGACTATCTGCTCTACGGCCACGCATTGGTGCCGGTGCAGTGGCTGGGCCTGGCGCTGATCGTGATGGGCACGCTGGCGGTGAATCTGAAATGGCGCTGGCCGCGGCGTGTGGCAGACAGCGCACCGGCCTGAGCAAAGTGCCGCCGCGTCGTGCACGCGGCGGCCGTGGAACTCAACGCACGTCGCGCAGTTCCCAGTGGTGCCCGGCCAGGGCCTGCATGCGCTGCTTGAGCAGGTCGCCGGGGATGCTGGTGGTGGCGACCAGGTCCACACGCAGATCGCCCTGCTTGCCGGTAACCGTGGCCGATGGATCGGTCACGCCCAGGCTGGGGTCCACCGCGTCCGGGTCGGCCTGCAGCTGGCGCCAGCGATCGAACCAGGCCGGATCACGCAAGGCGGCCTGCAACTGTTCGGCAAAGGCCTCGGCACCATGGGCACTAAAGCTCACGCTCGCATCGCCGCCGCGGGCGAGCTTGGGGTCGGGCAGGCTGATCGAGTAGCTGACAGGCATGTGCAAGGACTCTGATGGATGACGCCGGTACGTTAGTGCAGCGGCGGTGATCGCTCCGTCGACAGGTGGGGACACGTGGGGAGCCTCCAGCTGCGGCGTCACGCTTGTTTTTGCGAGCGGAGCGGGCGCTGTGCGCTCGCCTCGCCAGGTCTTGACTGCCTCTGGAGAACGAGGATGCAACTCGGAGATCCGGTTGTCTTTGTGTCTTAGGACATTAGGGGAGTAGGTGGCGCGGATAGGTCTGCTGTAGAGCGGTTGATCTGCGGCTTTTTGCAGGGCCCTTGCCCGCCCACCCTCGCAGGACACGTCGCAAGTACGTCCGTGTAGGCTCTTACGCGGCATCCATGCCGCGTAAGGTCCCGCGACGGTGAGCGGGCAAGTACCAGTCGAAATGGTCGGTGTGCATGGTGTTCAACGAACCAGCCTGCAACCGTGCGGTGTCTTCGCCGCGCCCTCGACGCTGTGAGCTTGCTGCAGGGCCCTTGCCCGCCCACCATCGCAGGACACGCCGCAAGTACGTCCCTGTAGGCTCTTACGCGGCATCCATGCCGCGTAAGGTCCCGCGACGGTGGGCGGGCAAGGACCAGTCCAGATAGTCGGTGTGCACGGGCGAGCAGGGCGTGGCATGCAGTGTTTGCAGCATGCCCAATCAGTTGCCAAGACGAGCCGAGCAGTTAGCAGGCTTTCAATGAAGCAACCTCAAAACGTCCTGGTGCGGTGACCTTGCCGGTTCCGGGACCCTTGGCGGCATGGATGCCGCCAAGGAGCCTCCATGGACGGATCTACGGCGTGTCCCGGAAGTGGTGAGGGCACCGCGCCCTCGACCAACGCGGCTTTGCTACGACCTCATAACGTCCTGACTCAAAACGTGGTTGGCCTGGGCTGGGACCGGGCGGCGTGGGTGAGGTCGCGGTTGCTCGGAAACGACTGCATAGCGTGGAGACGTGACTGCAGACCGTCGCCACCCAGCATTTATGCGGAATTTACGCGGCGGCTGTCGCAGGTCCATAGCGACTTTACGCAGCCCGGGAAGACACTGCGCAGGTTGGCGGAGCGGTTCCGCCGTGGACGATCCCGATGCAACCCTTGACCTGTCTGCTCCATCGCCGCTGCGCGCGCGGTGCGGCAGCGCTTTGCCTTGTCGGCCTGCAGACGCTGCATGCGCCGTCGCATCTCGCATCCATCGCGCCGCGTTGCGCGCGCCTCGGGGAGTAGCCGACATGCCTGCCTGGTTGTCCCTGTTGTGCGGCGTGGCCGTACTCGTTGCCGCCGCGTACCTGTTGTACGTGGTCCTGCGCCCCGAAGACTTCTGATGCGAGTGCGCTCCAATGATTGAAACTCTCCTTGTCTACGCGCTGGCCATCGTGCTGGCCTGGCCCCTGGGCCGCTACCTGGCAGCGGTGATGCGCGGCGCCCCGATGCGTGGCGACGTGCTGTTCGGCTGGATCGAACGGCCGTTGTATGCGTTGCTCGGTACCCGCCCGCAGCAGGGCATGTCGTGGCGTGGGTATGCGATGGCGTTCCTGCTCAGCAACCTGGTTGTCGGCCTGCTCGCCTGGGCAGTGTTCATGACCCAGGCGTGGCTGCCGTTCAACCCGGACGCCATTCCGAACATGCGCTGGGACACCGCGCTGCACACCATGGTGTCGTTCGTCACCAATACCAATCAGCAGCACTACTCGGGCCAGGCGCAGTTGTCGTACCTGGCGCAGATGACCGGCATCGTCGGCCTGCAGGTGGTGACGCCGATGATGGGCCTGGCATTGGCGGTGGCGACCTTGCGCGCATTGTTCGGTGGGCGTGCCGTTGCAACTGTGTCCGACGCCTTGCCGGCATCCAATGCGACGGCCAGCGCCAAGCCACGGGTGGCCGGGCTGGAGGAGCCGGAGATCGTCACGCCGCGCCCGGGGCGGCAGCAGTCGGCTGCCGGATTGGAGGCATTGCCGGACGCAGACGTCGGCAATTACTGGGCGGATGTGATCCGCGCCAGCGTGCGTGTGTTGCTGCCGCTGTGCCTGCTGTGGACCGTGCTGCTCGGCTGGCAGGGCGTGCCCTCCACGCTGCAGGGTGCGGCCACTGCCGCACCGCTGGACAGCAGCGCCGGCATGTCCAAGCAGACCATTCCGGTCGGGCCGGTTGCGGCGATGGTCGCGGTCAAGCAGCTCGGCACCAACGGTGGCGGCTGGTACGGCCCCAACAGTTCGGTGGCGCTGGAAAATCCCACGCCGCTGAGCAACCTGCTGGAGACCTTGGCACTGGTGCTGTTGCCGATGAGCGTGGTGTTCATGGTCGGCTATCTGACCGGGCGCAAGCGCCTCACCGCGCTGGTGTTCGGCACCATGCTGACGATGTCGGTCGCGTCCACCGCGCTGTTGCTGTGGTCCGAAGCGCATTCGGCCAGCGCCGGCTCGGCTGCCTTGATGGAAGGCAAGGAGGTGCGTGTCGGCGCGGATGCATCTGCGTTGTGGGCGGCCTTGACCACGCAGACCTCCAACGGCTCGGTCAATGCGATGCACGATTCGCTGGCGCCGTTGAGCGGCCTGGTCACGCTGGTGGACATGCTGATCAACGCGATCTGGGGCGGCATCGGCTGCGGCCTGCAGCAGTTCGTGGTGTATCTGCTGCTGAGCGTGTTCCTGGCCGGTTTGATGACCGGGCGCACGCCGGAGTTGTTCGGCCGCAAGATCGAAGCGCGCGAGGTGCAGTTGCTTGCGCTGCTGATCCTGCTGCAGCCATTGGTGGTGCTGGGCTTCACCGCAGTGGCGCTGGCGGTGCCGGCATTTACCGCCAATTCCAATCCCGGCTTCCACGGCATCAGCCAGGTGTTCTACGAGTACACCTCGGCCTTTGCCAACAACGGGTCGGGTTTCGAAGGCCTGGGCGATGCGACGTACTGGTGGAACCTGAGTTGCTCGGCGGTGCTGGCATTGGGCCGCTATCCCGCGCTGATCCTGCCACTGATGGTGGCCGCGCGCATGGCAGTGAAGCGGCGCGCGCCGGAATCGGCCGGCAGCCTGCAGGTCGAAACGCCAACCTTCGCGCTTACCCTGATGGCGATCGTGCTGGTGCTCACCGTGCTGCAGTTCATGCCGGCACTGGTGCTGGGTCCTATCGCTGAACACCTCGCCCTGGCGGCGTCCTGAGAGTTTGAGCAATGTCTACGATCGATACGACTGAAAAACGCGCGCGCGGTGACGCGGCGTTGTTCGACGCCGCCGTGCTGGTGGCGGCGATGCGCGCGGCCTTCCTCAAGTTGGCGCCGCGGCATCTGCTGCGCAGCCCGGTGATGGCGGTGGTGATGGGTGGCACGCTGCTGGCGGCGGTGATCACCGCCAGCGGGTATGGCAATGCCGGGTTCGGCTGGGCGGTGACGGCGATCCTGTTCGTCACCGTGCTGTTCGGCAATTTCGCCGAGGCCATCGCCGAGGCGCGCGGGCGTGGGCAGGCCGCATCGTTGCGGCGTGCGCGCAAGGATCTGGTCGCCCGCCGGGTGGAAACCGCACTCGGCGGCCGCGAGACCCGCGTGCCGGCGGCAGAGCTGCGCCCAGGCGACTACGTGATGGTGTCCGAAGGCGAATTCGTCCCGGCCGATGGCGAGATCGTGCGCGGCGTTGCAACGATCAATGAAGCGGCGGTCACCGGCGAATCGGCACCGGTACTGCGCGAGACCGGCACCGATCGCAGTGGCGTGATCGGTGGAACGCGCGTGCTCTCCGACGAGATCGTGTTCAAGGTCACCGCCGAGCCGGGGCATAGTTTCCTGGATCGCATGATCGCCTTGGTGGAAGGCGCGAACCGGCAGAAGACGCCGAACGAAATTGCGCTCACCTTGTTGCTGGCGGCGATGACGCTGACCTTCCTGATCGTGGTGGCCTCGCTGCCGGCGATCGCCGGCTTCGTCGGCGTCACGCTGGACCCGCTGTTGCTGATCGCGCTGCTGGTGTGCCTGATCCCGACCACCATCGGCGGGCTGTTGCCGGCGATCGGCATCGCCGGCATGAACCGCGCGCTGTCTGCCAATGTGCTGGCCAAATCCGGCAAGGCGGTGGAAGTGGCCGGCGACGTGGACGTGCTGTTGCTCGACAAGACCGGCACCATCACCTACGGCGACCGGCAGGCCACCGCGTTCCATCCGCTGGCCGGCATCGACCGTGCGCAGCTGCGCGATGCGGCAATGCTGGCCTCGCTGGCCGACCCGACGCCGGAAGGCAAGTCCATCGTCAAGCTGGCACGCCAGCAGGGCGCGGTGGCGGTCGAGCCGGAGGGCGCGCATTTCATCGGCTTCACCGCGCAGACCCGCATGTCCGGCGTGGATCTGGCCGGGCGCAGCATCCGCAAGGGTGCCGGCGATGCGATCGTGGCCTATGTGCAGGCGCAGGGCGCCACGGTGTCGCCGGAGTTGAATGGCCGCATCGAAGAAGTCGCGCGCGGCGGCGCCACCCCGCTGGTGGTGGCCGAAGGCCGGCATGTGCTGGGCGTGGTCGAGCTGAGCGATGTGGTCAAGCAAGGCATCAAGGAAAAGTTCGCGCAGCTGCGTGCGATGGGCATCAAGACGGTGATGATCACCGGCGACAACCCGCTCACGGCCGCCGCGATTGCCGCCGAAGCCGGCGTGGACGACTACATCGCCCAGGCGCGCCCGGAAGACAAGCTGGCCCGCATCCGCGCCGAGCAGGCCGGCGGGCGGCTGGTGGCGATGGTCGGCGACGGTACCAACGATGCGCCGGCGCTTGCCCAGGCCGACGTGGGCCTGGCGATGAACTCCGGCACGCAGGCGGCCAAGGAGGCCGGCAACATGGTCGATCTGGATTCGGATCCGGCCAAACTGCTGGCGGTGGTCGAAGTGGGCAAGCAGCAGCTGATCACGCGCGGTGCGTTGACCACGTTCTCGTTGGCCAACGATGTGTCCAAGTATTTCGCGATCCTGCCGGCGCTGTTTGCCGCGGCGATTCCGTCGATGGCCGCGCTCAACGTGATGCAGTTGTCCAACCCGCGGCATGCGGTGCTGGCGGCGTTGATCTTCAATGCGCTGATCATCCCGGCATTGATTCCGCTGGCGTTGCGCGGCGTGCGCTTTCGCCCGTCCAGCGCCACGGCCCTGCTGCGCCGGAACATGCTGATGTACGGCGTCGGTGGCGTGTTGCTGCCGTTTGCCGCGATCAAGTTGATCGACCTGGCGCTTGTCGCCACTTTGGGGAACTGAGTCATGACGATTTCTTCGAAAACCGGTCCGTCCACGGCGCAGCCGTTGCGCGACGACGGCGCCCTGCGCGGGGCGGTGATGCTGGCGTTGTTCATCCTGCTGGGCCTGGGCCTGAGCTATTCGCTGGTCGCCACCGGCATCACCGGTGCGCTGTTCCCCGCGCAGGCGCACGGCTCGTTGCTGCGCGACGACACGCGTGTGGTCGGCTCGGCCCTGGTGGCGCAGCCGTTTGCCGACACGCGCTATTTCCAGCCACGCCCTTCGGCGGCCAAGTACGACCCGAGCGCGGCGGCCGGCAGCAACCAGGCGCGCTCCAATCCCGACCTGCAGAGCCGCATCGCCGCCACGCGCGCCGAGGTGGCTGCACGCGACGGCATCGCACCGGAGGCGGTCCCCGCCGAGCTGATCACCCAATCCGGCAGTGGCCTGGATCCACACCTGAGCCCGGCCGGCGCCCAGGTCCAGGTGCGCCGCGTCGCCGCCGCGCGCGGCTGGCCGGAACAGCGCGTGGCTGCGCTGGTACGGGCCGCCACCGAACAGCCACAGTTCGGCCTGCTCGGGCAGCCGCGGGTGAATGTGCTGGCACTGAACCTGGCGCTGGATCGCGCGGGGAATGGGGAGTCGGGAATCGGGAATGGGGCCAAGCAACAGCACTAGAGCTGTCAGCTCGCGGTAGGCTGCACCAATCCCCAATCCCGCTTCCCCAATCCCGGCCTCCATGATTGACGCCCGCACCCAACAAGCCGACGCGCTGATCGGCGAACTGCAGCGCGAACATGGCGGGCGCCTGACCGTGTTTCTGGGCGCGGCGCCCGGGGTCGGCAAGACCTACGCCATGCTGTCGCGGGCGCGCGAGCGCCTGCGTCAGGGCATGGACGTGGTGGCCGGAGTGGTGGAAACCCATGGCCGCAGCGAAACCGCGGCACTGCTGGATGGCCTGCCGCTACTGCCGCGCACCCGTATCAACTACCAGGGCCGGGAGCTGGAAGAACTCGACCTGGACGCGTTGCTGGCGCGCAAGCCGAAGCTGGCGCTGATCGACGAGCTGGCCCATCGCAACGTGCCAGGCAGCCGGCACGAACGGCGCTGGCAGGACATCGTGGAACTGCTCGATGCCGGCATCGATGTCTACACCACGGTCAACATCCAGCACCTGGAAAGCCTCAACGACATCGTGCTGCGCATCACCGGTGTGCGCGTGTCCGAAACCGTGCCCGATGCGGTGTTCGACCGCCTGCGCGACATCGTGCTGGTGGACCTGCCGCCGCGCGAACTGATCGAGCGCCTGCAGCAGGGCAAGGTGTATCTGCCCGAGCAGGCGACACAGGCCTTGCAGGCGTTTTTCTCGCCTTCCAACCTCACCGCGCTGCGCGAGCTGGCGATGCAGACCGCGGCCGACCGCGTCGACAGCGATCTGCGCGACACCCAGGCCGCACGCGGTTTGCCGGGCACTGCCGCCTTGCGCCGCCGCGTGGTGGTGGCCATCGATGGGCGTGGCAGCTCGGATTATCTGGTGCGGGTGGCGCGGCGGTTGTCCGAACGACGCGATGCACCGTGGACGGTGGTCACCGTGCAGACGCGCACCGTGGCCGACGCCGCCTGGCAGCTGGAGATCGACCGCGCCTTCGCACTGACACGCCGCCTGGGGGGCGATACCGCGCTGCTGCACGGCGCCAACGTCGCCGAGGCGTTGCTGGATTTCGCCGCGCAAAACGGCGTGTCCACGCTGGTGCTGGGGCGCACGCGCGAACGCCCGCTGGCGCGCATGTTCAACCGCACGCTGACCCAGCAACTGCTGCAACGTGGCGCGCATTACGAACTGGTCATCGTCAGTTCCGCCGATGCGCGCGCACGCGCACGCCAGCGTTGGCGCAATCCGCGCCAGTGGCTGCAGCGTTACGACCTGGCCTTCGCGGCGATCGCCGCCGCCGCCGCGGTCGCGGTGGCGTGGGTGATCCAGCGCTGGACCGACATCGACGACCTGTCGATGGTGTTCATCGTCGCGGTGGTGCTGGTGGCCTCGCGCACGCGCATGGCTGCCGCGGTGATCGCCGCGCTGCTGAGTTTTGTCGCCTACAACTTCTTCTTCATCGAACCGCGCTTCACCCTGCACATCAGCGCGCGCCAGGGCGTGGTGACGGTGTGCCTGTTTCTGATCGCCGCCTTGGTCGCCGGCCGCCTGGCCTCGCGCCTGCGCAGCCAGGTGCTGGCCTTGCGCGCCGCCAATGCGCATGCCAATGCGCTGCAGACGCTGGCCCGCGAGCTCAGCACCGCCGCCGACCTGGGGCAGGTGCTGGAAGCCGGCCGTCGCGCGCTGGCCACGGCCCTGGATGCCGAGGCCTGGTTGCGTCTGGAGCAGCGCGAAAGCGATGCACCGGCCAGCTTCGGTGCACTCGATCGCAGCGCGGCGGACTGGACACAGCGCCACGGTCAGCCGGCCGGCCGCTTCACCGATACGCTGGCCGGTGCGCAGTGGTGGTGCCTGCCGGTGCGGCACGAACGCGGCAGTCTGGGGGTGGCCGCATTGCGCTTCCGTCAGAGCGTGCAGCGGCCCGGCCTGGAGGAGCGTCGGCTGGCCGAAGCGATGGTGGAGGACATCGGCCAGGCGGCGCTGCGCACGCGCTTGGTCGCCGATCTGGAAGGCGCGCGCGTCAGTGGCGAAACCGAGCGCCTGCGCTCGGCACTGCTGTCCTCGGTCTCGCACGATCTGCGCTCGCCGCTGGCCTCGATGATCGGCTCGGCCAGCAGCCTGGCCAGCTACGGCGATGCGATGGACGCCCAAGACCGCCACAGCCTGCTCGACACCATCCAGCTCGAAGGCGAGCGGCTGGATCGCTACATCCAGAACCTGCTCGACATGACCCGGCTCGGCCACACCGGGCTGACCTTGAAGCGCGACTGGATCGGCGTGGACGAGCTGATCGGCTCGGCCACGCGGCGGCTGCAGCGCTACCAGCCGGCAGTGCGCCTGCAACTGGATCTGGCCGCCGACCTGCCGGCGATCTGGGTGCACCCGGCACTGGTGGAACAGGCCATCTTCAACGTGCTGGAGAATGCGGCGAAATTTTCGCCGCCAGGAGTTGCGGTGACCGTGCAAGCGCGGCTGCAGGCCGGCGCGCTGCAGATCGATATCGGCGACCAGGGTCCCGGCATTCCCGAGGACGAGCGCGCGCGCATTTTCGACATGTTCTACAGCGTGGAGCGTGGCGACCGCGGCCGTCACGGCACCGGGCTGGGCCTGACCATCTGCCAGGGCATGATCGGCGCGCATGGCGGCAGCGTGGAGGCGCTGGCCGGCGCCGATGGTCACGGCACCACGATCCGCATTACGCTGCCGTTGCTCGTTCCCGCCGCGCCACCTCGCCCCGATGCCGACTGACCCCACTGCCATCCCGCCTGCCCGCGTGCTGATCGTCGACGACGAGCCGCAGATCCGCCGCTTTCTCGACATCAGCCTGCGTGCGCAGGGCTACCGCGTGCTGCAGGCCGGCACCGCCGAGGAAGGCCTGGCCACGCTGGCCGGGCAGGGCGCCGAACTGGTGGTGCTGGACATCGGCCTGCCCGATCGCGACGGCCACGAGGTGCTGCGCGAGATCCGCCAGTGGTCCAACGTGCCGGTGATCATGCTCACCGTGCGCGCCGGCGAAACCGAAAAGGTCGCCGCGCTCGATGCCGGCGCCAACGATTACGTCACCAAGCCGTTCGGCGTGCAGGAACTGATGGCGCGCATCCGCGCGCTGCTGCGCCAGGCCGGCGCCGGCAGCACGGTGGAAGAGAGCGTGTTCGACGACGGCCGCCTGCACATCCACCTGGGCCTGCGCGAGGTCACCCTCGATGGCGAGGCGGTGCCCTTGAGCCGCAAGGAATACGCCTTGCTCGCGTTGCTGCTCAAGCACGCCGGCCGCGTGGTCACCCAGCCGCAACTGCTGCGCGAGGTGTGGGGCCCCACCCACGAGGAAGACACCCATTACCTGCGCATCCTGGTCGGCAAGCTGCGCCAGAAACTGCACGACGATGCCGCCGACCCGCATTACATCGTCACCGAACCGGGCGTGGGTTTGCGATTTATCGGGGTGACGCGCTGAGGCGACAACGCCACTAGCGCGGTGGCAGCACCTTGCCCGGATTCAGGATCCCGTCCGGATCCAGCGCGGCCTTGATCGCGCGCATCGCCGCCAGCGTCTCTGCGCTGAAGGCTTGGGCCATGAAGTCGCGCTTGGCCACGCCGATGCCGTGCTCGCCGGAGAGTGTGCCTTCCAGCGACAGCACCAGTGCGAACAGACGCGGCAATGCGGCATGTGCGCGCGCGTCTTCGTCGGCATCGGCCGGGTCGTACATGATGTTGACGTGCAGGTTGCCGTTGCCGGCATGGCCGAAGGCCACGATCGGCAACGCGAATTCGGCGGCAAGCCCCTCCACGCCGGCCACCAGTTCGGGGATGCGCGAGACCGGCACCACTACGTCCTCGTTGATCTTGCCCGGCTTGATCGTGCGCAATGCCGGCGACAGCGCACGCCGCGCGGCCCACAACCTGTCGCGCGCGCTGCCATCGGCGGCCACGTCCAGGCTCACCACGCCCTCGCCATCGGCGGCATCGTGCAAGGCCTGCAATGCGTAGGGCAGGGTGTCGTGATCGCCATCGGCTTCGATCAGCAGCATCGCGCCGGCTTCGGGCACATCGCTGCCGTTGCGGCGCAGTAATGCGATCGCACTGGCATCCATGAATTCCAGCATCGTCGGCGTGGTCGGTTGCGCCATGATGCGCGACACCGCCGCCGCGGCGCTGGCCGCATCGCGATACAGCGCGCGCACGCCGGCTTGCGCGACCGCGCGCGGCGTCAGCTTCAAGGTCGCTTCGACGATGATCGCCAGGGTGCCTTCGCTGCCGACCAGCAGATGCGTCAGGTCGTAGCCGGTCGAATTCTTCGTGTACGCACCGCCGCAGCGGATCACCTCGCCGGTGCCGGTCACAGCGACCAGGCCGAGCACGTTGTCGCGGGTGGCGCCATATTTCACCGCGCGCGGGCCGCCGGCATTGGTGGCCAGATTGCCGCCGACGCTGCAGATGTCCGCGCTGGACGGATCCGGCGGCCAGAACAGGCCATGCGGCTGCAAGGCCTGCTGCAATTGGCCGTTGAGCAGGCCCGGTTGCACGATGGCGCAGCGATCGGCCGGACGCAGCGCAAGGATGCGATCCATGCGTACCATCGACACCACCACGCCGCCGGAAAACGGCACCGCCGCACCGGTGGTGCCGGTGCCGGCGCCGCGCGCGACGATCGGCACGCCATGCGCGCGGCAGGCCTGCACGATGGCCACCACATCCTCGGTATCGCCCGGCAAGGCGACGGCGGCGGGCAATGCCCAGCGGCGCGAATCGTCCTCGCCATAGCGGCGCCGCGCGTCGTCGCCGGTCAACCAGCCATCGGGGCCAAGCCGCGCGGCCAGTAACGCGGCCAGGGCAGTGGGAAGCACATCGGTCATGAAGTGTGATCCTGTGGTGCCGTGCGCTGGATGCATTTCCATCCCAGCACCGCGACGGTGAGCGGCAGCCAGACCCAGCGCAGCTCGGAGAGCAGCGTGGCAAGGCCGCGCGCATTGAAGAAACCGTTGGCGAAGGGCGACACGCGAATCGGCCGCCAGGGCGCGAACCAGCGTGCCTCGCTCCAGGGCCAGGTCAGTGCAACGCCCAGGCCACCGGAGGTCATCGCATCCAGCAGCGGATGCGATGCGGCGCAGACGAACAAGAACGCTGCTGCCTGCAGCGCGTCCGCACGCAACAGCCGATGCGCAACACCACCCAGCAGCGCGATCAGCCCGGCAAACAGCAACGAGTGGCTGGCACCGCGATGGCCGAACGCATCCGCGTACGGAACATGCAATGCGAATGCCAGCACATCGGCATCGGGCAACATCGCCGCGACGATGCCGGCACCGAGCAGCCGCGGCGATACGCGGCCGCGTTCACTGGCGCACCAGAGCGCCAGCGGTACCGCGGCATGGGTGATGATGGTCGGCATCGCGCGTGGGTCGTCGTCAGCAATCGTCGGCGCGGAAGGCGTCGCGGATCCAGTTCAGCACCACCGGCTCGCCGCTGGCTTCCACTACATCGAAGCGGCACGGCAAGGTCGCCAGTGCCGGGTGATAGGCAAGGAACAACTGCGCGGCCAGCACCAGCTTGCGGCGCTTGCGCGCATCCACCGATGCCGCGCCGCCGCCGAAGCGGTTGTCGCGGCGATAGCGCACTTCCACGAACACCAGTGCCTGGCCGTCGCGCATCACCAGATCCAGTTCGCCGCCGCGGTAGTTGGCATTGCCCACCACCAGCCGCAACCCGGCCTGCTCCAGCAGCGTGCGTGCGGCCGCTTCCACCGCCGCACCCCGCTGCTGGCGCGCTGCCGGCATGGCGTCAACGGCCGTCGGCGATCGGCACCGGGCGGCCACCGTTGAAGGTGGACCAGGCCGGGGTGCGCAGCACGTTGCCGAAGCCATCCAGATGCAGCGTGCCGGTGGCGCCACGCAGGCCGCCGTCGGTGCCGGTGGCGAGTTTTTCCAGATAGGCGCTGATCTTCCAGGCGTCGTAGCCGAACGCGAACAGGCGCGCGCCGGGTCCGCGTGCGCTGGGCAGCGTGCTGGCAACCTGGGTGGAGGCCGGCAGCCCGGACACGCCCAGCGCGGTCCAGGTTTCGCTGGGGTAGATGATGCCGTCCAGGGCCAGGTCGTCTTCGACCTTGCCGGTGCCGGCCACCAGCTGCGAGGTGCCCACGCGCGATTTGCCGGCGAATCCGCTCAAGGCCAGTTGCGGCGCCAGCGCGCGCGCGGTGTTGCCGCGCACCGCCAGGAATACCGCATCGGCAGCACCGTAGTTGCGCAGCTGCGCACCGATGTCGCCCGGTACCTCGGCCACGCTGATGCTGCCGGCGACGCTGCCGCCGCGTTCGGTGAAACGGTCGCGGAAGGCCTTGATGGTGCGCTTGCCGTTGTCGTCGCTGGTGCCGACGATCAGCACGTTGCGGCGCTCGCGCGAGAGCAGGTATTCGGCGGCCATGATGCCGTCGTCTTCCGGCGCCAGCGAGAAGCCGGCGCTGCCGCTGGGCGGTGCCTTGTTGTCGGTGGGGCGGTTGAGCGCCAGCACCGGCACTGCCAATTGGCCGCGCGCGAACACGGCGCTGACCTCGTCGCGACCCAGCGGGCCGACCACGTAGTCGACCCCGGCGCTCACCGCCTTGTCGTAGGCGGCATTGGCGCCGGCGGCGGTGCCGGCGGTATCGAAGAAGCGCAGTTCCGGGCGGCGGCGGGTTTCGGCGTAGTAACCGGCCAGCAGGCCGTCGCGCACCGGCGCCGAGGCGGTGGCCAGGCTGCCGCTGAGCGGCAGCAGCACGCCCAGCTTGACCGGCGGGCGGTAGCCGTCGCGTTCGGCCGGCGGGCGCTTGCTGGTGTCAAAGCCCCATTGCGCGTCGCGATCGAACGCGCGCGGCAGCGCCAGCCCGCGGCTGATCAAGGCGCGGCCGGCAAAGTTGTATAGCGGGTCGCCCGCCGGCAGCGCCGCGGTGCGGCCCTTCAGCGTGGCATCGTCGAGTGCGGCGAGCAGGCGCACGATCGCGCGCTGGTTCTCGCTGCGCGGGGTGCCGGTCAGGCTGGCATCGGCGCGTGCGCGGTCCGCGGCGGCCCCGAACAGGTCGCCGGTGCCTTCCAGTGCGGCGGCGCGTGCCAGCAGCCAGCGGGTCTGCAGCGGCTGCGGCAGGCCTTGCGGGCTGTCGCCCAGGGCCTGCAGCGCCTGCGCGGCCTGCTTGTCGATCACCGCCAGCTCGCCGGTCAATAGCGCGAAGCGGGCGCGGTCTTCGCCGCTGAGATGGCGCGGGGTCACCTGCGCCAGCAGCGTGCGCGCACGTGCGTCATCGCCGGCGTCGTGCCAGCCGAATGCAGACGCGGCCAGCAGGCGGCTGCGCTGCGCACCGCTGGCGCTGGCCGCCTCGGCTTCCAGTTGCTGCGCCGCCTCGCGCGGCTTGCCCTGGTCCAGCAACGCCAGCGCCGCGCTCTGGGTCGGCGAGGCGGTCTGGGTCACGCTGCTGGTGGCGCAGCCGGCGGCCAGCATCACCATCAGCGACAGTGCGGAGATCCTTGCAACACGCTTGTTCATTTCAGATCCATTGGACGGGGCCCGCCGGGGCGGACCGTTAAAAACGCTACGATTCTACCCTTTGCCCTACGGAATACCGTTGATGACCTCCCCCGGAACCCTGCACGTGGTCGCCACGCCGATCGGCAACCTGGCCGACCTGTCGCCGCGTGCGCAGGAGGTGCTGCGTGGCGTGGCCGCGATCTGCGCCGAAGACACCCGCCATACCCGCCAGCTGCTCGGCCATTTCGGCATCGACCGCCCGCTGCTGGCCCTGCACGACCACAACGAAGAGGCGATGTCCGAGCGCATCGTCGCGCGCCTGCGCGAGGGCGAGTCGCTGGCCATCGTCAGTGACGCCGGCACCCCGCTGGTCAGCGACCCCGGCTTCAAGCTGGTGCGCGCCGCCCGCGCGGCCGGGATCCGGGTCAGCCCGGTGCCGGGTGCCTGCGCCGCCATCGCCGCGCTCAGCGTGGCCGGCCTGCCCAGTGACCGTTTCGGCTTCGAGGGCTTTCTGCCGGCCAAGAGCGCCGCCCGCCGCGAGCGCCTGGCGCACCTGGCCGGGGAAACCCGCACCCTGGTGTTCTACGAGTCCTCCCACCGCCTCGTCGAGTCGCTGGCCGACCTGCGCGGGGCCTTCGGCGACGAGCGCCCGGCGGTGATCGCCCGCGAGCTGACCAAGCTGTTCGAAACCGTGCTCGACGGCACCCTGGCCGAGTTGCAGGCTAGGGTCGAAGCCGACGACAACCAGCGCAAGGGCGAGTTCGTGGTGATGGTGCAGGGCGCCGCCGACGCCGCCGAAGGCCAGCTGGCCGAAGGCCGCCGCGTCTACGCCAAGCTGGCCGAACACCTGCCGCCGTCCACCGCCGCCAAGCTGGCCGCCGAGCTGACCGGTGCGCCGCGCAAGGCCTTGTATGGCGGCTAGGCGTGTTGTTGCAGGAGCACGTGACCTGTAGTGGGATTTTTCTCGGTAAGGCCTCTCGCGCCCGGGTGCGCTCCTACGGGCAATTGCGGGCCTGCCGGGGATGGCGGGGCCGGCTCGCGGCGCCGTTCTGCACGGTGGCGATAGCGTATAGTGCGCCCCGGCGGAGTCGGCCAGACAGTCGCGTCACTCGCAAGAGTGCCGAGGAAAGTCCGGGCTCCATAGGGCAAGGTGCCAGGTAACGCCTGGGCGGCGCAAGCCGACGGAAAGTGCAACAGAAAGATACCGCCTACGTCCCTCGTCACCCCTCTGCCGCCACTGAAGCGTGTCGGCGATGCATATAGGCATCGCCAAGTGCGTTCGGAGGCCGCAGAGGGGTGGCGGGGGGCCGGTAAGGGTGAAATGGTGCGGTAAGAGCGCACCGCGAGTCCGGTAACGGACCGGCACGGCAAACCCCACCTGGAGCAAGACCAAATAGGGATCCATTGGCGTGGCCCGCGCTGGATCCGGGTAGGTTGCTTGAGCGCTGCGGTGACGTAGCGCCTAGACGAATGACTGTCCACGACAGAACCCGGCTTATCGGCCGGCTCCGCCACCTTCTTTCGGGCGTTCGCCCTTCTCAACGCGGGGCCCCTCTGGGGGCCAGAATTCCGCGGCTGTGTCGCTGCCTTCTTTGGGCGTTCGCCCCAAGATCACACCCACGCTTGGTACCGCCTTCGGCATTGCAAAACGCGGGCCCCGCTGCGGGCATGCCAGAACCCCCGCGGCTGTCTCGCTGCCTTCTTTGGGCGTTCGCCCCAAGACCACACCCACGCTTGGTACCGCCTTCGGCATTGCAAAACGCGGGCCCCGCTGCGGGCATGCCAGAACCCCCGCGGCTGTGTCGCTGCCTTCTTTGGGCGTTCGCCCCAAGAAGACACCCACGCTTGGTACCGCCTTCGGCAGTACAAAACGCGGGCCCCGCTCCTAGGTATGCCAAAACCCTGCGGCTGTCGCCGCGCCCCCCTTGACTCAAGGGGGCTTGCACTTGGGTGCGTTGCTGGGGCGCCTTGCCTTGGCTGCGATCACTGTGCGCTGGTTGCGGCAGTCATTGTCGACGCGTCCCGACGATGTCCAGCCGCGTTTCGCCCTGGAAGATCCCGGCGGGGCCGAAGCGGCGTTCGTGGATGAAGCCGCTGCCCTGGTGGTCCACCGCGACGATGGTGCTGGCGCGGGTGCCGTAGCTGGAGCCGTTGATGAAGGCGGCCGAGAGCAGGCGTTCGGTGGGCAGGTCCACGCCGGTGTGGGGCAGGGCGGCGTCGGGCGCGATGGCGGGGTTGCCCAGGGCGCTCCACAGCGGTTGCAGGTCGTCGCTGCCTGCCGCGCACCAGTCGTGCAGGACTGCAGTCAGCGCGGCGGTCTTGGGCCAGTGCGCGTCCAGCGGGCCGTTGGACATGCCGTGGATGCCCGGCGCCAGCGTGCGTGCCAACGGCGGGTGGTTGCTGAGGTGTTCGCAGCGCTCGGCGTCGCACAGCAATAGATTGAATGGCGGGAATTCGTGCGCGGCCGCTGCCAGGTCGCCGGCGTACACGGCCGCGTCCAGGCTGCCGGCCAGGTAGTCGGCAATGAGATGTCCGCGCGAGCGGCCGGACGCCGTGGCGAGCGGGTCGCGGACATTGGTCACCACTGCGGCGCGGCCGTCGCTGCCCAACCCCACCCAGCTGCCGCCCGAGCGCAGGTCGCGGCCCGCCAGCACGCCGTCGGCGGGTGCCGGCCAGGGCGCCAGTGCAGCGGTCGGCCGGTCGTGGAATTCATCGCGGTTGCCCGCCAGCAGCAGACGCCAACGGGGGTGGGTTTTCCAGGCAAGAGCGACCAGGCACATGGCGCCGATTGTCGCCTGTTTGCGCAACGACCATGTGCAGCTGGCGCAGTGTGAAGTGAGACTGCGGTCGGGTTTACATGGCCTTCACGCCCCTGAATTTTTGTTCAATCTCAAAATCTGAGATGAAACAGCAACTTGTGGATAACCTTTGAACAAGTCTCTAAAGAGTGCTGCAACTCATTGATGCGACTGGCGATTTGTGACCTTCAAAGTTGTTGACAACCTTTGACGCGCTGCTAAGGTGGGCAACGGAGGGAAAACCAGGTGTTTTGTGGTTTTTCGTGGTTCAATGATCCCCCAGCGGGTATTCGAGGTTGTATTCGGTGTTTCAGGGCGAGACTGCCATCACGGTGGACGACAAGGGGCGTATGGCGGTGCCAACCGCATACCGCGACCTGGTCACGCGTGTGAGCGGCAATCGCCTGGTGCTCACCTACAACCCGTTCGAAGCCGGGTGCCTGTGGCTGTACGCGGAAAAGGAGTGGGAGCGGGTGCGTGACGATGTGATGTCCAAGCCCAATACCCAACGCGTGATCCGCACGCTGCAGCAGAAACTGGTGGGTTCTTCCGCAGTGCTGGAGCTGGACGCCAATGGCCGTCTGAGCATCCCGGCCAGCCACCGCAATGCGGTCGGCATCGAGAAGAAGGCCGTGCTGCTGGGCATGGGCGACAAATTCGAACTCTGGAGCGAGCAGGCACATCGCGCACTGATCCAGCAGACATTGTCTGACGGGGATCTGGGCGATGAATTGCTCGATCTCAGGTTGTGAGCCGGGGTGCCCGGATGCGCGGTGAAGCGCAGCCCGGTCACCCGGTGTCGCAGCCACCGGCGGCCCATGTGCCGGTGCTGTACACGCAGGTTCTGGACGGCCTGCAGGTGATCGAAAACGGAATCTATCTCGATGGCACGTTCGGACGTGGCGGACACGCCCGTGGCGTGCTGCAACATCTTGGCCCGGGAGGTCGACTGCTGGTGATGGACAAGGACCCCGACGCGATTGCCGTGGCCGAACAGTCGTTCGGTGACGATGCGCGCGTGTCCATCCATCGCGGCAGCTTCGCCGGCCTCGGCCAGGTGGTCGCTGCGGCAACCGTCGACGGCATCCTGCTGGATCTGGGCGTGTCCTCGCCGCAGCTGGACGTGGCCGGGCGCGGTTTCAGTTTCGGCAAGGACGGCCCGCTGGACATGCGCATGGACCCGGATGCCGGCCAGAGCGCGGCCGAGTGGCTGGCGCATGCCAGCGACCGCGAGATCGCCGACGTGCTGTGGACCTATGGCGAAGAGCGCCAGAGCCGTCGCATCGCGCGCGCCATCGTGGCCCGCCGCGCCGAACAGCCGCTGCTGCGCACCGCGCAACTGGCCGATCTGATCGCCTCGGTGATGCCGCGCGGCGACAGCAAGACCCATCCGGCCACGCGCAGCTTTCAGGCGATCCGCATCTACATCAACCGCGAGCTGGACGATCTGGAAGCCGGCCTGGACGCCGCCCTGTGCGCGCTCAAGCCCGGCGGCCGCCTGGCGGTGATCAGCTTTCATTCGCTGGAAGACCGCATCGTCAAGCAGTTCATGGCCCGCTACGCCAAGGCCCCGCCGAGCAACCGCCGCCTGCCCGAAGCGCAGCCGTTCGTACCGACGCTGCAGCTGATCAGCGGCGCCATCAAGGCCGACGACGCCGAACTGAGCGTCAACCCGCGCGCCCGCAGCGCGGTGTTGCGGGTGGCCGAAAAGCTGGGATTCGGGAGTAGGGATTCGGGATTGGAAAAGCGCTCTGAGCGAATCTCGAATCCCGAATCCCCAATCCCGGCGTCTCAAGGAGACGCCGCATGAGCCGCCTGCTGCTCATCGTGCTGCTTGCCTGCAGCATCGCCTCGGCGATCGGGGTCGTGTACATGCGCCACATGCATCGCAAGCTGTTCGTGCAGTTGTCCAAGCTCGAGCACACGCGCGATGAATTGAATATCGAATTCGGCCGGCTGCAGCTGGAGCAGGCCACCTGGGCGGAAAGCAATCGCGTGGATCAGGTTGCGCGTGCGCGCATCGGGATGAAGTTCCCGGAGACCAACGACATCGTGGTGGTGCGCCCATGAGCGGACGCCAGGACAGCCGTTTTGCACGGCACAGCTGCCCGCAGGTTGGCGCACACACAGGTACGCCCATGACAAAACGGCAGGACAGCCGTTTTGCACGGCGTAGCCGCCCGCAGGGTGGCGCACACGGAGGTGCGCCATGAAGGCCGGCCGCAACCGCGCGCGCAGCAACTTCAACCTGCGTGGCCGCCTGACGCTGGTCGGCATCGCGCTGGGCCTGTGCTCGGTGACGCTGATCGGCCGCGCGGCGTTCGTGCAGCTGGTCAACCGCGATTTCTACCAGCGCCAGGGCGAAGCGCGCTACCTGCGCGAACTGCCGATCGCCACCTCGCGTGGCATGATCACCGACCGCAACGGCGAGCCGCTGGCGGTGTCCACGCCGGTGGAATCGATCTGGGTCAATCCGCAGGAACTGTTGCGCAACCCGGACCGCATCCCCGAGCTGGCCAAGGCGCTCGGCCAGCCGCTGGACGAGTTGAACGCCAAGCTGGCGCAGAAGGCCGGCAAGGAATTCATGTACCTGCAGCGCCGGATCAACCCGGACAAGGCACATGCCATTGTCGACCTGAAGATCCCCGGTGTGTTCTCGCAGCGCGAGTTCCGTCGCTTCTATCCGCAAGGCGAGGCGATGGCCCACGTGCTGGGCTTCACCAATATCGACGACCGCGGCCAGGAAGGCCTGGAGCTGGCCTTCGACGAATGGCTGCGCGGCAAGCCGGGCTCCAAGAAGGTGGTGCGCGATGCGCGCGGCGCGATCGTGGAGAGCGTGGATCTGGTACGTCCGGCGCAGCCGGGCAAGGACCTGACGCTGAGCATCGACCGCCGCATCCAGTTCCTGGCCTACAAGGAACTGCGCAACGCACTGGTCGAAAACAATGCGGCCGGCGGGTCGATGGTGGTGATGGATGTGGCCACCGGCGAAGTGCTGGCGATGGTCAACCTGCCCACCTACAACCCCAACGCGGTCACCGGCATCAACCCGTCGGCGCGCCGCAACCGTGCGGTCACCGATCTGGTCGAGCCGGGCTCGACGATGAAGCCGCTGACCGTGGCCACCGCGCTGACCGCCGGTGTGGTGACCAAGGACACGGTCATCGATACCAACCCCGGCTACATGTCGGTGGGGCGCTTCACCATCCGCGATGTGCCGCGCAACAACGGCGTGCTCAACGTCACCGGCGTGATCACCCGCAGCTCCAACATCGGCGCGGCCAAGATCGCCGCCAAGGTGCCGGACCAGACCTTCTATCAGTCGATCCGCAACTTCGGTTACGGCGCTGCCCCGCACAGCGGTTTTCCCGGCGAATCGGCCGGCGTGGTGCTGCAGCCGGCGCGCTGGAGCGGCCCGTCCAAGACCACCATGTCCTACGGCTATGGCCTGTCGGTGACGCCGCTGCAGATCGCGCAGGCCTACGCCACGCTGGGCAACGGCGGCAAGCTGACGCCGCCGACCTTCGTGCGCGGCCAGCACAACGAAACCCGCCAGGTGGTCACTCCGGAAGTGGCGCGCCAGGTCATCGACATGATGGAAACCGTGGTCACCCAGGGCGGCGCCAAGGGCGCGGCGATCCTGGGCTATCACGTGGCCGGCAAGACCGGTACCGCCCGCAAGAACGGCGCCAACGGGTACGAGCGCGGGCATTACAACGCGCTGTTCGCCGGCCTGGTGCCGGCCACGCGGCCGCGCTTTGCCACCGTCATCGTGATCAACGATCCGCAGGGCAAGGTGTATTACGGCGGCCTGGTGTCGGCGCCGGTGTTCCACAGGGTGATGGAAGGCGCGCTGCGGCTGATGGACGTGCCGCCGGACGACATCCAGTCGTGGCTGGCGGCGCAGGCCGCCGGCAAGACCGGGCAGCCGGTGGTCAAGCCGCAGCCGGCCGATCTGGACCCGGCGTTGGTGCCGGACCCGGTGGATGAAGTGTCTGCGGGTATTCCCACCGCACTCGCACCGGCTGCACTGCCCGCACCCGCCCAGCCTGCACCGCTGCAGGAGAGCCGCCAGTGAGCCGCAGCATGCCGCTGTCGCAGTTGTTGCCGGACGTGCCGCTTGCGCACGAGGTGCAGGTGTCGGGCCTGGTGATGGATAGCCGTGCGGTGCGTGCGGGCGATGCCTTCGTGGCGATCGCCGGGTTTGGTGCGCATGGCCTGGGCTTTGTCGACCAGGCGCGCGCCAATGGCGCGGCCGCGGTGTTGTTCGAACCGCCGGCGCCGGCCGATCTGCCGGCACCGGCCGATGCGATCGCGGTGCCGGGCCTGCGTGCGCGCCTGGGCGCGATGGCCGATCAGTTCCACGGCCAGCCCTCGCAGGCGATGCGCATGGTCGGCGTCACCGGCACCAACGGCAAGACCTCCACCGTGCAATTGCTGGCGCAGGCCCTGACGCTGCTCGGCACCCCTGCCGGCACGCTCGGCACCTTGGGCGTCGGTCTGTACGGCAGCGCCGTGCCGACCGGTTTCACCACGCCGCTGGTGCTGCAGACGCATGCCTTGCTGGCGCAGTTGCGCGACGCGGGCGCGCAGGCGGTGGCGATGGAAGTCAGCTCGCATGCGCTGGACCAGGGCCGCGTGGATGCGGTGCATTTCGACGTGGCGGTGTTCACCAATCTCACCCGCGACCATCTCGATTACCACGGCGACATGGCGCAGTACGGCGCGGCCAAGGCCAGGCTGTTCACGCGCGCCGGATTGAAGGCCGCGGTGGTGAACCTGGACGATGAATTCGGCCGCACGCTGCTGGCCTCGCTCGACCCCGCGCTGCGCGCGATCGGCGTGAGTTCGCGCGCGCAGGCCCAGGCAGGCGTGCGTGCGCAGGCACTGCAGCTGGATCACAACGGCATCAATTTCGCGCTGCATCTCGACGGCCAGGTGCATCCGGTGCACTCGCCGCTGCTGGGCCGCTTCAACGTGGACAACCTGCTGGCCGTGGCCGGTGCGTTGTCTGCGCTGGAGATCGCGCCGGCGCAGATCGCCGAAGTGCTCGGTCGGTTGCAGCCGATCCACGGCCGCATGAATCGCCTCGGTGGCGCGCATGGCGCACCGCTGGTGGTCGTCGACTACGCACACACGCCCGACGCGCTGGAACAGGCATTGGCCAGCCTGCGCTCGCATGCACAGGACCGGCTGATCTGCGTGTTCGGCTGCGGCGGCGAGCGCGATACCGGCAAGCGCCCGCAGATGGCGGCCATTGCCGAGGTCAATGCCGACGTGGCGATCGTCACCGACGACAACCCGCGTGGCGAAGATGGCGATGTGATCGTGGCCGATATCCTGCGCGGCTTCGCACGCCCGGATGCGGCCATCGTGCAGCGCGACCGCGCCGCGGCGATCCATCAGGCCATCAGCATGGCCAGTGCCTCCGACATCGTGCTGATCGCCGGCAAGGGCCACGAACCGTACCAGGAAGTCGCCGGCGTGCGGCATGCCTTCGACGACGCCATCGTGGCGGCGCAGGCCCTGTTGCCGCGTACCGTGCTGGGAGTGCGCGCATGAAGCTCACGCCGCTGTCGTTGATCGCCCACTGGGCCGGTGGCGAGCTGCATGGCGACGACGCCATGATCGACACCGTCGGCAACGACACCCGCACGCTGGCCAACGGCAGCCTGTACGTGGCGCTGCGCGGCGAGCGTTTCGACGGGCACGACTTTGTCGCAGACGCGGTGGCGCACGGCGCCAGCGGTGTGCTGGTCGATAGCCTGCTGCCGGAGCTGAGCGTGCCGCAGGTGCTGGTGGAAAATACCGAACTGGCGCTGGCGCGTATCGCCGCCGGCATGCAGCGCGACCGCGCCACGCGGGTGATCGCCTTGACCGGCTCCAACGGCAAGACCAGCGTCAAGGCGCTGCTGCTGGCCATCCTGACCGAGGCCGGGCGTGTCGACGGCACCACCGTGTACGCCACGCCGGGCAACCGCAACAACGAGATCGGCCTGCCGCTGGCGGTGATCGCGGCGCCGGACGATGCGGACCTGGCGATCTACGAAATGGGCGCCGGCAAGCCGGGCGATATCGCCTATCTCACCGAGATCGCCCAGCCGCACGTGGCCCTGGTCAACAACATCGCGCCTGCCCATCTGGAACGCCTGGGCAGCCTGCTCGGCGTCGCCCGCACCAAGGGCGCCATCTACGCCGCATTGCCGGCCGATGGCGTGGCGGTGATCAATGCCGACGATGCCTTCGGTGCCTGGTTCGAGCAGCAACTGCATGCGCAGCCGGTGCAGGGCCGCCGCGTGTTGCGCTACGGCCTGCAGGCCAGTGCCGACATCACCGCGCATGGCTTGCGGCTGCAGGCCAGTGGCGCGCAATTCACCCTGGTGACCCCGCAAGGGCAGGCGCAGATCGCGCTGCCGTTGCCGGGCCGCCACAACGTGCTCAACGCGCTGGCCGCGGCCGGCCTGGCCTTGGGTGCGGGCATCGCCTTGCCGATCATCGCCGCCGGTCTGGCGCAGGTTCGTCCGGTGGCCGGCCGTCAGATCACCCACGCCCTGCCTGGCGGCGCGGTGCTGATCGACGACAGCTACAACGCCAACCCCGGCTCGCTGGATGCCGCCATCGACACCCTGGCCGCTGCGCCTGGCGAAGGCTGGCTGGTGCTCGGCGACATGCGCGAACTCGGCCCGGAAGGCGCGGCCCTGCATGCCGCCGCCGGACGTCGCGCGCGCGCGGCCAAGCTGCAGCGCCTGTACGCGCTGGGCGAGCTCAGTGCCGCCGCCGCACAGGCGTTCGGCGAGGGCGGCCGCGTGTTCGCCACCCATGCCGCGTTGATCGCGGCCTTGCAGGCGGATCTGGCGCAGCTCGCCGTTTCGCCGACCCAAACGCAGGAATCTTCTTCGATGTACGAACACACCGGTGCGGCGGCGCAGACTGCCGCCACCACGGCGCAAACCCCGCCCACGCTGCTGGTGAAAGGCTCCCGTGGCAGCGCCATGGACCGCATCGTCGCCGCGCTGCTCGCACCGGCGGAGGACGCATCCCATGCTGCTTGAGCTGGCGCGTTGGCTGCAGCAACTGGAGAGCCTGTTCGGGCTGTTCAACTATCTGACCTTCCGCGGCATCCTGGCCGCGCTGACCGCGCTATTCCTGTCGTTGTGGATGGGCCCGGCGGTGATCCGCAAGCTGGCCCAGTTCAAGGGCGGCCAGCCGATCCGCCAGGACGGCCCGCAGACGCATTTCTCCAAGGCCGGTACCCCGACCATGGGCGGCTCGCTGATCCTGCTGACGGTGACCTTGTCGGTGCTGCTGTGGGGCGACCTGCGCAACCGTTACGTATGGTTGGTGCTGGCGGTGATGGTCTGTTTCGGTGCGATCGGCTGGTACGACGACTGGATCAAGATCGTGCGCCGCGATCCCAATGGCCTGAAGTCGCGCTGGAAGTATCTGCTGCAGTCGATCTTCGGCCTGGCTGCGGGCCTGTTCCTGTACTACACCGCCGACGTGCCGGCCGCGATCACCTTCTACATCCCGATGTTCAAGTCGATCGCGCTGCCGCTGGCCGGCGTGAGCTTCGTGGTGATCGCCTATTTCTGGATCGTCGGCTTCTCCAACGCGGTCAATCTGACCGACGGCCTGGACGGCCTGGCGATCATGCCGACCGTGCTGGTGGCCTGTGCGCTGGGCGTGTTCGCCTACGCCTCGGGCAACGTGGTGTTTGCCGAATACCTGAAGATCCCGCTGATTCCCGGGGCCGGCGAGCTGATCATCATCTGCTCGGCGATCGCCGGCGCAGGCCTGGGCTTTCTGTGGTTCAACACCTATCCGGCCATGGTGTTCATGGGCGATATCGGCGCGCTGTCGCTGGGCGCGGTGCTCGGCACCATCGCGGTGATCGTGCGCCAGGAGCTGGTGCTGGTGATCATGGGCGGTGTGTTCGTGATCGAAACGCTGTCGGTGATGATCCAGGTCGCCAGCTTCAAGCTGACCGGCAAGCGCGTGTTCCGCATGGCGCCGATCCACCACCACTTCGAGCTCAAGGGCTGGCCGGAGCCGCGCGTGATCGTGCGCTTCTGGATCATTTCGGTGGTGCTGGTGCTGATCGGCCTTGCCACGTTGAAGGTGCGCTGATGAACGACATGTCCCGCCAGGCCACGCGACTGGACGCCATCGGCGGCCGCTACGACCCGTGGTTGCTCGGGGCCGCGGCCACGCTCGCCTCGCTGGGCGTGGTGATGGTGGCGTCCAGCTCGATCGAGCTGTCCGACAACCCGTTCTATTACCTGACCCGCCATCTGCTGTTCCTGGGCATCGGCGTGGGCCTGGCGTTCTGGGCGATGCGCACCGAGCTCAAGACCATCGAGCAGTACAACCAGGTGTTGCTGCTGGCCTGCTTCGGCCTGCTGATGGTGGTGTTCGTGCCCGGCCTGGGCAGCAGCGTCAACGGCGCCAAGCGCTGGATCAACCTGGGCGTGTCGAAATTCCAGACTGTCGAAGCGGTCAAGGTGCTCTACATCGTGTGGCTGTCCAGCTACCTGGTGCGCTTTCGCGACGAGGTCAATGCGACCTGGCCGGCGATGCTCAAGCCGCTGGGTGTGGCGATCGCACTGGTCGGCCTGCTGCTGATGCAGCCGGACTTCGGCTCGTCCACGCTGCTGCTGGCGATCACCGCCGGCATGCTGGTGCTGGGTGGGGTGAACCTGCCGCGCATGTCGATGCCGATCGTGTTCGGCCTGCCGGTGTTCGCCTTCATCGCGATCCTGGAGCCGTACCGGCTGCGTCGCATCACCTCGTTCCTGGACCCGTGGGCCGACCAGCTCGGCTCCGGCTATCAGCTGTCCAACGCCTTGATGGCGGTCGGCCGCGGCCAGTGGACCGGCGTGGGCCTGGGCGCCTCGGTGCAGAAGCTCAACTACCTGCCCGAAGCGCATACCGACTTCATCTTCTCGGTCATCGCCGAAGAACTCGGCTTTGTCGGCGTGTGTGGGGTGATCTCGCTGTATGCGCTGCTGGTCGGCCGCGCGTTCTGGCTGGGCATGCGCTGCGTGGAAATGAAGCGTCACTTCTCCGGCTACATCGCCTTCGGCATCGGCTTGTGGATCAGCCTGCAGAGCTTCGTCTCGGTAGGCGTGAACCTGGGCATCCTGCCGACCAAGGGCCTGACCCTGCCGCTGATTTCCTCCGGCGGTTCGTCGGTGCTGATGACCTGCGTGGCAATGGGCCTGCTGCTGCGCGTGTCCTACGAAATGGATCGTGCCGAGCGCCTGCGCAGCAAGTTGTCGCCGCAGGGTGCGGGCGCAGCGTCGGCCGAGCCGGCCGAACCGGTGGTCGAGTCGGCCACGCCGGCCTATGCGCCCGCGCGCAAGCCGCAGCGCGAGCCGGTCGCCGCCGCACCCGCCCCGGCACCGGTTGCTGCAGCCTCGGCCACGTCTGCGCATGCGTCCGAGTTCCTGCGCGGCACCAGCCGCATGCAGCCGCGCGTGGAACCGACCTTCGGGAGGATTGCATGAGCGCTCATGCAAATCCCGCGCAAACGCCCGCATATCCAGGTGCGGGGATCCGACCAGTGATGATTCTGGCTGGCGGCACCGGCGGGCATATCTTCCCGGGTCTGGCCGTGGCCAAGGTGCTGCGCGCGCGTGGCGTGCCGGTGACCTGGCTGGGCGCCGACGGCGCAATGGAAACCCGGCTGGTGCCGCAGCACGATGTTCAACTCGACACGCTGGCCATCAGCGGCCTGCGTGGCAAGGGCCTGGTGAAATTGCTCGGTGCACCGGTGCGGGTGATGCGCGCGGTGCGCGCCGCCGGCTTCGTGCTGCGCAAGCGCCAGCCGCGCGCGGTGATCAGTTTCGGCGGCTTTGCGGCCGGCCCGGGCGGCCTGGCAGCGCGGCTGCTCGGGGTGCCGTTGCTGGTGCATGAGCAGAACCGCGCGCCCGGCATGACCAACAAGGTGTTGTCGCGGTTTGCGCGCCGTGTGCTGACCGGTTTCCCGGGCAGCTTCGCCGGCGAAGAAGCGGTGGGCAATCCGGTGCGTGCGGAAATCGCAGCGCTTCCCGCGCCGGCCACGCGCCTGCTCGGCCGTGGAACTGCGGTACGTGTGCTGGTGCTCGGTGGCAGCCAGGGCGCACGCGCATTGAACCAGGCCGTGCCGGCGGCACTGGCCGCGCTCGGTCACCCGGATGTCGAGCTGCGCCACCAGTGCGGCGAAAAGCTGCGTGCCGAAGCCGAGGCCGCGTACGCGCAGGCGGGCGTCAACGCCAGCGTCGAACCCTTCATCGCCGACATGGCCGCCGCCTACGCCTGGGCCGACCTGGTCGTGTGCCGCGCCGGTGCCTCCACGCTGGCCGAACTGTGCGCCGCCGGCATCGGCAGCGTGCTGGTGCCCTTCGCCGCAGCGGTGGACGACCACCAGACCCGCAATGCCGAATACCTGGTCGGCGCCGACGCCGCCGTGCTGCTCAAGCAGGACGACACCCTGGCCGCTCGCCTGCAGCAGGTCTTGCAGACCCTGCTCGCCGACCCCGCCCGCCGCCTGGCGATGGCGCAGGCCGCCCGCACCCTGGCCAAGCCGGACGCCGCCGAACGCATCGCCGACATCATTCTTCAGGAAGCCGGGAGTGGAGATTCGGGATTGGGGATTCGTAAAGAGCAACAGCACAAGCAGGAAAGCATGCAGAAATCCGTTAATGGTCAATTCTCGGCGCGATCGATCGCCGCCGTTGCCAATCTCCAATCCCGAATTCCCAATCCCGGCACCTCCACCGGAGGTGCTGCGTGATTCGCCGTCTGCAGGACAGTGGCGACCTGGTGCGTGCGTTTCCGCGCGTGCATTTCGTCGGCATCGGCGGCACCGGCATGAGCGGCATTGCCGAGGTGATGTTGACGCTGGGCTACGAAGTCTCCGGCTCGGACAACTCCGATAACGTGGCGACGCGGCGGCTGGCCAAGCTGGGTGCGCGGGTGATGCGCGGGCATTCGGCGGCCAACGTGCTCGGCACCGACTGCGTGGTGGTGTCCAGCGCGATCCGCGAAGACAACCCCGAGCTGATGGAAGCGCGCAGCCAGCGCATTCCGATCATGCCCCGTGCGGCGATGCTGGCCGAGTTGATGCGGTTCCGTCGCGGCATCGCGGTGGCCGGCACGCATGGCAAGACCACCACCACCAGCCTGGCCGCAGCGGTGCTGAGCGAGGGCGGGCTGGATCCGACCTTCGTCATCGGCGGGCAGTTGCTGGCCGCCGGCGCCAACGCCAAGCTGGGTGGCGGCCAGTGGCTGGTGGCCGAGGCCGACGAGAGCGACGGCAGCTTCCTGCGCCTGAATCCGCTGATGGCGGTGATCACCAACATCGATTCGGATCACCTGGAAAACTACGGCAACGATTTCGCACGCATCCAGGCCGCCTTCGCCGAGTTCCTGCAGCGCCTGCCGTTCTACGGCCTGGCGTTGCTGTGCATCGACGACCCGGAAGTGGCCGCGCTGGCCGGCAAGACGCCGCGCCACGTGATGAGCTACGGCATGAGCGAAAACGCCGACGTGCGCGCCGAAGACGTGGTGCAGGACGGCCCGCGCATGCGCTTCACGCTGCGCCTGCCCGAAGGCACCACCACGCCGGTGACGCTGGCCTTGCCGGGGCGCCACAACGTGCTCAACGCATTGGCGGCCGCTGCGATCGGCTGGCAGCTGGGCGTGGCGCCGGAGACCATCGCGCGTGCGCTGGAAAACTTCGCCGGCATCGGCCGCCGCTTCAACGACCTGGGCGAAGTCACCACCAGCACCGGTGCGCGCGTGCGCGTGGTCGACGATTACGGCCACCATCCGCGCGAGCTGGAAGCGGTGTTCGCCGCCGCCCGTGGCGGCTGGCCGGACAAGCGCCTGGTGGTCGCCTTCCAGCCGCATCGCTACAGCCGTACCCGCGATCAGTTCGATGCCTTCGCCGCGGTGCTGAGCACCGTCGATGCGCTGGTGCTGAGCGAGGTCTATCCGGCTGGCGAAGCGCCGATTCCAGGCGCCGATGCGCGCGCGCTGGCGCGTGCGATCCGTGCGCGCGGCCGCAGCGAACCGGTGGTGGTCGGGCAGATTTCCGGGCTGGCCGAAGTGCTGCCGGACGTGCTGCAGGACGGCGATCTGCTGCTGATGATGGGCGCCGGCGATATCGGCTATGTCGCGCAGCACATCATCAACAACGGTTTCACCGGAGCGAGCGCATGAGCGCGGTGATTCCCAACGCACGTACCAGCGATCCGGCCGCGTTCGGACGCGTCGCCGTGCTGCTCGGCGGTACCTCGTCCGAGCGCGAAGTGTCGTTGAACTCCGGCAGCAACGTGCTCGACGCACTGCGCGCGCGCGGTGTCGACGCGCAGCCGGTCGACGGCATTCCGGCCCTGGCGCAGGCCCTGGTCGAAAAACGCTTCGATCGCGTCTTCAATGTGCTGCACGGTCATAACGGCGGCGGCGAAGACGGCATCGTGCAAGGCCTGATGGAAGCCTTCAAGGTGCCGTACACCGGCTCCAACGTGCTGGGTTCGGCGTTGAGCATGGACAAGATCCGCACCAAGCAGGTGTGGCTGTCGCTGGGCCTGTCCACGCCGCGCTATGCGCGCCTGGCCGCCGGTGCCAGCGCCGACGACATCCATGCCGCCGCGCGGCAGATCGGCTTGCCGGTGATCGTCAAGCCGGCCAACGAAGGCTCCAGCGTCGGCATCAGCCGCGTGTTCGACCAGGCCCAGCTCGAACAAGCCGTGGTACTGGCGGCGCGCTACGACGGCGCGCTGCTGATGGAGCAGCTGATCGAAGGCGACGAACTCACCGTGGCCGTGCTCGGCGAGGTCGCGCTGCCGTCGATCCGCATCGTGCCCAAGGGCCAGTGGTACGACTACAACGCCAAGTACCTGGCAGACGACACCCAGTACCTGTGCCCGGGCCTGGACGGCGATGCCGAGACGCAACTGCGCCAGCTCGCCCTGGACGCCTTCCGCGCTGCCGGCGCCAGCGGCTGGGGCCGCGTCGACGTGATGCGCGACCGTGCCAGCGGCCAGCTGTATCTGCTGGAGGTCAACACCGCCCCGGGCATGACCACCCACTCGCTGGTGCCCAAGGCCGCGCGCCAGCTCGGCATCGATTTCGAAGAACTGGTCTGGCGCGTGCTGGAGCAGACGCTATGACGCGGGGATTGGGGATTCGGGATTCGGGATTGGCCAACAGCGACGCCATGCGCGCCGTTGTTGTTGCCGTGGCGAATCTCCAATCCCTAATCCCCAATCCCGCGCGCGCAGCGCGCGCCGTTGCGATTCCCTATTCCCGATTCCCCATTCCCGCGCGTGGAGCGCGCGCATGAACGCCACCTTGCGCATCCTGGCGTGGTTGCTCGCGGTGGCGCTGGTCGCGTTGCCGGTGGTGGCTGTGCTCAATGGCTGGGTCGGTGCCGAGCGTTGGCCGTTGGCGCGCTTGCGGGTGTCGGGCGACTTCAAGCGAGTGCCGGCCGAAGAGTTGCGTGCGGTGGTCCTGCCATATGCGCGCGCGGGTTTTTTCGCGGTGAAGTTGCAGAACGCGCAGGACGCCATCGCGCGCCTGCCGTGGGTGGAAAGTGCGCAGGTGCGCAAGCGCTGGCCGGACGTGCTGGAAGTGCACGTCACCGAGCACAAGCCGTTCGCGCGCTGGGGCACCGACCGCATGTTGTCCGAGCAGGGCCGGTTGTTCCGCACCCCGCCGTTGTTGAAGGATTTCAAGCTGCCGCAACTCGGTGGCCCGGACAGCATGACCCAGGACGTGGTGGCGCTTTACAACGAATCGCGCGCGTTGTTCGCGCCAACCGGGCTGGATGTGGAGCGTCTGGAAATGGACGCGCGCGGCAGCTGGTCGCTGGGCCTGAGCAACGGCGTGCAGATCGTGATCGGCCGCGACGACGCCCGCGCGCGCCTGCAGCGCTTCGCCCGCGTGCTGCCGCAACTGGCCGACCCGCAACGCCCGATCGCCCGCGCCGACCTGCGCTACACCAACGGCTTCACGGTCGAACGGAATTTGGAAAACGCGGTGCCCGAGACCAAGAAAAAACCTCCGCCGGCCACGCCCGCCGCACATCACACGGTCGTGCTGCAACTCCCTCGCACCCATACCCCGCTTTTCTCCAATCCCGAATCCCAAATCCCGAATCCCGGCTTTAAGACATGAACCGCAAAGGCGACAAATCCCTCATCGTTGGACTGGACATCGGCACCTCCAAGGTCGTCGCGCTGGTCGGCGAGTACTCGCCCGGCAATCCGATCGAAGTGATCGGCATCGGTTCGCATGAATCGCGCGGTCTCAAGCGCGGCGTGGTGGTGGACATCGAGTCCACCGTGCAGTCGATCCAGCGTGCGGTGGAAGAGGCCGAGCTGATGGCCGGTTGCGAGATCCGCTCGGTGTACGCGTCGATTTCCGGCAACCACGTGCAGTGCAAGAACTCGCCCGGCATCGTGCCGATCCGCGACGGCGAAGTGACCTGGAGCGATCTGGAGCGCGTGCTGGATGCGGCCAAGGCCGTGGCCATTCCTGCCGACCAGCGCATCCTGCATGCGATCCCGCGCGAGTACGTGCTGGACGATTCGCAGGAAGGCATCCGCAATCCGGTCGGCATGACCGGCGTGCGCCTGGAGGTGCACGCGCATCTGGTGGTGTGCGCGCAGTCGGCAGCGGCCAACATCACCAAGTGCGTGCAGAAGTGCGGCCTGCAGGTGGACGATCTGGTGCTGTCGTCGCTGGCGTCCAGCGTGGCGGTCCTGACCGCCGACGAGCGCGAACTGGGCGTGGTGCTGGTGGATATCGGCGCCGGCACCACCGACCTTGCGGTCTACGTGCAGGGCGCGATCTGCCACACGGCCTCGCTGCCGATCGCCGGCGACCACGTCACCAACGACATCGCGCACATGCTGCGCACGCCCACCCCTGAAGCCGAACAGATCAAGGTGCGCTACGCCTGTGCACTGGCGCAGCTGGCCACCGCCGAAGAAAGCATTCAGGTGCCGTCGGTCGGCGATCGCCCGCCGCGGCGCATGCCGCGGCATGCGCTCGCGCAGGCGGTGCAGGGCCGTTACGAGGAAATCTTCGAAATGGTGCAGGCCGAACTGCGCCGCTCCGGTTTCGAGGAAATGGTGCGCGCCGGCATGGTGCTCACCGGCGGTGCGTCGAAGATGGAAGGCGTGGTCGAACTGGCCGAAGAAATGTTGCAGATGCCGGTGCGCGTGGGCATTCCCCAGCACGTCACCGGCCTGGGCGAAGTCGTCGGCAACCCGGTGCACGCCTCCGGCGTGGGCCTGCTGCTGATGGGCAGCCAGATCGAACACCCGCGCCGCCCGTCGATCCCGACCGGTCGCGCCGGGAGCTTGTTCAAGAAATTGAAGAATTGGTATCGCGGGGAATTCTGAGGGGCCGGGATTTGGAATTCGGAATTTGGGATTGGCAAGGGCGAAAAAAAGCAGAGTGGTAGCAACGATTAAGTGGAGAGCGGCGAGCGGGTAGGCGGTAAAATTTTTTGCAGGCATTGCGTCGAGGAGTAGGTGCTATGAGTCGTAGAGCGCAACAGCGCATCCATGGCCCAGGCACACGAATCCCGACTTTCAAACAACAACACTCGCCGTGATGCGGAGTGGGACAGGGACCAGCGCGTTTGCGACTCCCCAATCCCCACCCCCCAATCCCGGCTCAAGAGGACACTGACATGGCACATTTTGAACTGATCGAAAAGATGGCTCCCAACGCGGTAATCAAGGTCGTTGGCGTGGGCGGCGGCGGCGGCAACGCGGTTGCGCACATGGTCAACACCAATGTCGATGGCGTGGAGTTCATCACCGCCAACACCGACTCGCAGGCGATCAAGAACTGCGGTGCCAAGCTGCAGCTGCAGCTCGGCACCAACGTGACCAAGGGCCTGGGCGCGGGCGCCAATCCGGAAGTCGGCCGCCAGGCCGCACTGGAAGACCGCGAGCGCATCATGGACGCGCTGCAGGGTGCGGACATGGTGTTCATCACCGCCGGCATGGGCGGCGGCACCGGCACCGGCGCAGCGCCGGTGGTTGCACAGCTGGCCAAGGAAATGGGCATCCTGACCGTGGCCGTGGTCACCAAGCCGTTCCCGTTCGAAGGCCGTCGCCGCATGCAGGTCGCGCTCAAGGGCATCGAGGAGCTGAGCCAGCATTGCGACTCGCTGATCACGATCCCCAATGAAAAGCTGATCACCGTGCTCGGCCGCAACGCCACCATGATCCAGGCCTTCCGCGCCGCCAACGACGTGCTGCAGGGCGCCGTGCAGGGCATCGCCGACCTGATCGTGCGTCCGGGTCTGATCAACGTCGACTTCGCCGACGTGCGCACCGTGATGTCGGAAATGGGCCTGGCCATGATGGGCACCGGCTCGGCACGCGGCGACGATCGCGCGCAGGCCGCTGCCGAAGCCGCCATCCAGAACCCGCTGCTGGACGACGTCAACCTGGCCGGTGCCAACGGCATCCTGGTCAACATCACCGCCGGCCCGGACTTCACCATGTCCGAGTTCGACGAGATCGGCCGCACCATCGAAGCGTTCGCCTCGGAAGATGCGACCGTGGTCGTCGGCACCGTGCTCGACCCGGACATGCAGGACGAAGTGCGCGTCACCGTGGTGGCCACCGGCCTGAACCGTGCGGTTGCCCGCCAGACCCAGCGTCCGGACCAGCGCGCGCCGATCAAGCTGGTGCGCAACGCCACCACCGGTCAGCCGGAGTTCGGCGATTTCGACACCAGCGGCGGCGATGCGGTGTCCAAGGCCGTCGGCGGCAGCATGGGCCTGGGCCTGCGTCGTCCGAGCAGCGACTCGGTCGGCAGCGGCAGCAACAACGGCGGCGGTTCGGCTGCGCCGGCCGCAGACTTGCCCAACGACTACCTGGATATCCCGGCGTTCCTGCGCCGCCAGGCCGACTGAGGATCGTCGGCTGCGTCGCTACGGCGGCGCGGTCCGTCCCGCCCCGGGGTTCGCCCCGGGGGTGCAGTGCCATGTCCTTTCTGCCGGATCGGCCACGATCCGGCAGCTTTTGCAGTGGCGTGACCCGGGGATTACAGTTCCCGTCACGCGCGACTTGTTAAAATTCAGATAATCTCTACGGATTAGACAGCCGGTTCAGCGTCTGTCTGCATTGTTCATCCAGACTTCGCATATGACCCAGCAACGCACTCTCAAGAACACCATTCGCGCCACCGGCGTCGGCCTGCATAGCGGCGACAAGGTGTACATGACGCTACGACCGGCTCCGGTCGATCATGGCGTGGTGTTCCGGCGTGTGGACCTGGAGCCGATCGTCGAAGTCCCGGCCGATGCCGAACTGGTCACCGAGACCACGCTGTGCACCGGCCTGACCTGCAATGGCGCCAAGATCCAGACCGTCGAGCACCTGATGTCGGCACTGGCCGGCCTGGGTGTGGACAATGTCATCGTCGAACTGTCCTCGGCCGAGTTGCCGATCATGGACGGTTCGTCCGGCCCGTTCGTGTTCCTGCTGCAGTCGGCAGGCATCGTCGAGCAGAACAAGGCCAAGCGCTTCATCCGCATCAAGCAGACGGTGGAAGTGCGCGAGGGCGACAAGGTCGCGCGCTTCGAGCCGTACGAGGGCTACAAGCTCGGCTTCACCATCGAATTCAATCACCCGATGATCCCGGCCAAGCAGTCGCGCCAGGAAATCGAGTTCTCCACCTCGGCCTACGTCAAGGAAATCTCGCGCGCCCGCACCTTCGGCTTCATGCGCGACCTTGAATACATGCGCGAGCGCAATCTGGGCCTGGGCGGTTCGATGGACAACGCCATCGTGCTGGACGAGTTCCGCGTGCTCAACGAGGACGGCCTGCGTTACACCAACGAATTCGTGCGGCACAAGATCCTGGACGCCATCGGCGACCTGTACCTGGCCGGCGGCGCCATTCTGGGCGCCTACGAAGGCTTCAAGTCCGGCCACGCGCTCAACAACAAGCTGGTGCGTGCGCTGCTGGCGGATCAGGCCGCCTGGGAATGGGTCAGCTTCCCGGAAGGCACCGTGCAACCGCCGGTCACCTACGCCAGCCCCGTCTACGCCTGATGTCGGGGAATGCCGCAGTCGGCGTTCGAAGTGTGAACTGCGTCGGATTACCGGCCCGTTCTTAACTTTTATTTAAGACTTCTCTAACTCCTGCGTGGCTGAGGCCCGCTAGGATGCGTCGGGTCGTGCGCGGTCTTCGCAATTCTTTCACGCTGCGGCGGCCGCTTCGCACCAGCGGCGCGGTGCTCACCGTTTGGTGGGTGGAACATCCTGCAGGGAGGCCAGGGCATCGCGCAGACCTCTGTGCGTGGCCTCTGAGACGGGGCGCGGACGCTCGCGATTCTGCTGCATTGGGGAATGCAGCGGGGTGGTAGTGGTCTTGATGGTCACTGCGGTGGCCTTCAGTCCGATGGATCGGGCGGCATCCAGTAATTGGGTCTCGGCAAGTCGCAACTTGGCATGCCAGACAGGTGAATCAACCAGAAAAACGAGCTGTTCGTCTCTGACATTGGCCAGCCGGCAACGGGTGGCCAGATGAGGCGGTAACAGGGGGCGCAACTGTCGGTCCAGCGCATCGAGCCACAACGCTCGGCGCAAGGGGTCGCCAGCCTTTTCACCCAACGCGGCCTCGATGGCCGGTTGTGGGACGGAAGGGTTGCGTGCGTTGGACTTGGGCTTGGACATGACACTCATATGGCGTTGAAGAAAGTTGTAATCAAATCTCGCGAAACCCGGGCGCAGCGGTTGGCCCGCCAGTTCCAGGGCTTTGCCGCGGATCGACCGATGGTAGTCCTCGGCGCCGTGCTTGGGCTGGGCATGTTGATCGGCATCGGTGCCAGCACCGCCACCGGCATGGTGACCAATTCCGCGTTGCAGGCCAAGGTTGCCCGGCAGCAGGCCGAGCTGGCCCAGGCGCAGCGCGCCTCGCAGGCGCAGGTCAACGCACTGGCCGCGCGCATGGGCGAGCTGCAGGCGCAGGCCACCCGTCTCAATGCATTGGGCGAGCGGCTGACCGAAATGGGCAAGCTGAAGGACGGCGAGTTCGACTTCGACGCCCCGGTCGGCGTCGGTGGCGGCGACGAGCCGGTCAGCGACATGCCGGTCGAGTCGCTCAAGCAGACGCTGGGGCAGGTCGAACAGCAGTTCTCCGCCTCCGGCCAGCAACTGAACGTGCTGGCCGCGCTGATGTTCGATCATCAGCTCGAGCAGAATTCGGTGCCTTCGCGGATGCCGATCCGCAACACCTACATCACCTCCGGCTTCGGCGGCCGCGCCGATCCGTTCGACGGTGGTTCGGCCTTCCACAAGGGCGTGGACTTCCATGCCAACGTGGGCGACCCGGTGATGTCGGTCGCCGACGGCGTGGTCAGCTATGCCGGCGTGCGCGGTGGCTACGGCAACGTGGTGGAAGTGGATCACGGCAACGGCTATGTGACCCGCTATGCGCACAACTCGCGCCTGGTGGTGAAGGTGGGCGACCTGGTCCGCGCCGGCCAGCAGGTGGCCCGGGCCGGATCCAGCGGCCGCTCCACCGGCGCCCACGTGCATTTCGAGGTGTGGGCGGACGGGCGGGTGGTCAATCCGCGCAAGTTCCTGGGCGATACCAACACGCCGGTGGGCCGCCGCGGGCGCGGTTGACGACGGCGCGGGCGGCGCTTGATTCGTGAAGGCCCGCCCCAAGCTACAATAGGGTGTTGCCATCGACAGGGCGCAGTGCGCCCTGTTTCGTTTACGGCGGCCGGGTCTTGGGGACCGGCGTCGGTCAAACCGTTCCTTTTCAACCGGTTTCTTCAATGATCAACAGTCTGCTTACCCGTGTCTTTGGCAGTCGTAACGAACGCCAGCTGCGCCAGCTCAACCGCCTCGTCACCCAGATCAATGCGCTGGAGCCGACGATCGAGAAGCTCTCCGACGCCGAGCTGCAAGCCAAGACCCCGGAGTTCAAGCAGCGACTTGCCGCCGGCGAGTCCCTGGACAAGATTCTTCCCGAAGCCTTCGCGGTGTGCCGCGAGGCTAGCCGCCGCGTGCTCGGCATGCGCCATTACGACGTGCAGCTGATCGGCGGCATGGTGCTGCACCTGGGCAAGATCGCCGAGATGCGCACCGGTGAAGGCAAGACCCTGGTCGCCACGCTGCCGGTGTACCTCAACGCGCTGCAGGGCGAGGGCGTGCATGTGGTCACGGTCAACGACTACCTGGCGCGCCGCGACGCCGCGCAGATGGGCAAGCTGTACAACTGGCTGGGCCTGAGCGTGGGCGTGGTGTATCCGGGCATGCCGCACAGCGACAAGCGCGAGGCCTACGGCAGCGACATCACCTACGGCACCAACAACGAGTTCGGTTTCGACTACCTGCGCGACAACATGGCGCTGTCCAAGGCCGACCGCTACCAGCGCAACCTGCATTACGCGATCGTCGACGAAGTCGACTCGATCCTGATCGACGAGGCGCGTACCCCGCTGATCATCTCCGGCCCGGCCGACGAGTCGCCGGAGCTGTACATCCGCGTCAACCGCATCGTGCCGCAGCTGACCAAGCAGGAAAGCGAAGAGGGCGAGGGTGACTTCTGGATCGACGAGAAGGGCAAGCAGGTGCATCTGTCCGAGGCGGGCATGGGCCACGCCGAAGAGCTGCTGATGCAGGCCGGCATTCTCGAAAATGCCGAGGACGGCCTGTACGCCGCGCAGAACCTGAGCGTGGTGCATCACCTCAATGCCGCGCTGCGCGCGCATGCGATCTATCAGCGCGACGTGGACTACATCGTGCGCGACGGCGAGGTGGTGATCGTTGATGAATTCACCGGCCGCACGCTGAGCGGGCGTCGCTGGTCCGACGGCCTGCATCAGGCGGTCGAGGCCAAGGAAGGCGTGCCGGTGCAGCGCGAGAACCAGACGCTGGCCAGCATCACCTTCCAGAACCTGTTCCGCATGTACAAGAAGCTGTCCGGCATGACCGGTACGGCCGACACCGAGGCCTACGAATTCCAGAGCATCTACGGCCTGGAAGTGGTGGTGATCCCGACCAACCGCCCGACCGTGCGCAAGGACCATCCGGACCAGGTGTTCCTCAACCGCAAGGGCAAGTTCAACGCGGTGCTGGCCGACATCGAAGACTGCGCCAAGCGCGGCCAGCCGGTGCTGGTGGGTACCACCTCGATCGAGACCTCGGAGATGCTGTCCGAGCACCTGCGCAAGGCCGGGGTCAAGCACGAAGTGCTCAACGCCAAGCAGCACGAGCGCGAAGCCACCATCGTGGCCAACGCCGGCCAGCCGGGCGCGGTGACCATCGCCACCAACATGGCCGGCCGCGGTACCGACATCGTGCTGGGCGGTTCGCTGGAAACCGAGCTGCATGCCATGGGCGACAATATCAGCGACGAGCAGCGCCTTGCGGCCAAGACCGAATGGCAGCGTCGTCACGATGCGGTCAAGGCGGCCGGCGGCCTGCACATCATCGGTACCGAGCGGCACGAATCGCGCCGTATCGACAACCAGCTGCGCGGCCGTGCCGGTCGTCAGGGCGACCCGGGTTCCTCGCGCTTCTATCTGTCGCTGGAAGACAACCTGATGCGCATCTTTGCCTCGGACTGGGTCCAGAAGGCGATGCGCATGATGGGCATGAAGGAAGACGACGTCATCGAAGATCGCCTGGTCAGCCGGCAGATCGAAAAGGCGCAGCGCAAGGTGGAAGCGCACAACTTCGACATCCGCAAGAACCTGCTGGACTTCGACGACGTCAACAACGACCAGCGCAAGGTGATCTACGCCCAGCGCGACGAATTGCTGGATGCCGAATCGGTCAAGGACAACGTCGACGGCATCCGTGGCGATGTGATCTACGACCTGGTCGCACGCTTCGTGCCGCCCAACTCTGTCGATGAGCAGTGGGACCTGAAGGGTCTGGAAGCCACGCTGGAATCGGAGCTGGGCATGCCGCTGGCGCTGAGCGAGATGGCACGCACGCAGGAAGAACTGGACGCCGAGCAGATTGCGGCCAAGGTGCAGGCAGCGGTGGATGCGCACTTTGCCGAGAAGGAAGCGGCGGTGGGCAACGACACCATGCGCGCATTGGAGAAGCACGTGATGCTGACCGTGCTCGACCAGGGCTGGAAGGAGCATCTGGCCAAGATGGATTACCTGCGCCAGGGCATCTATCTGCGCGGGTATGCGCAGAAGCAGCCCAAGCAGGAATACAAGAAGGAAGCCTTCGAGCTGTTCTCCGAGATGCTGGAGAACGTCAAGCGCGAAGTGATCAACCTGCTGGCGCGCGTGCGCATCCGCAGCGAAGAGGAAGTGGCCGAGCTGGAAGAGCAGGAGCGTCTGCAGGCGCAGGCGCGCTTGATGGCCTCGCAGTTCCAGCATCAGGACGCCGGCGGCTACGGTGCCGACGAGGAAGTGGAACAGATGCAGGGCGGCAACGCTCCGGTGCCGGTGTCGCAGGTGACCCGCGACGAGCCCAAGGTGGGCCGTAACGATCCGTGCCCCTGCGGCAGCGGCAAGAAGTACAAGCACTGCCACGGTCAACTCAGCTGAGCTGAGTTGACCGTGGCGCAGCCCGCGAAGCGGGCTGCGCACCAGGCATCCGCGTAGCGGATGCCTGGTTCACGATCCTTGCTTCCGATCCCCGCGCCTTTGGCGCGCCCCCTTACCAAGGGGGCTCTGATTAGGGATGGGATCCTGAGCGGGTCTTGAAGCAGGAAAGGGGATATCGCAGACCGGGTGCGAGGCCACGCTCAGGTTTCGCCGCCCTTGGCCAACTCCCTGCGAAGCCATGGCTTGCATTGCTGCCAGGCAAGGTCGACAAGCACGGCATAGACGCTGGAGGAATCCGGCGAGCTGCCTTGCGGTGGGCCTCGGCACGGCAGGCCAGCCACGCGCTGTCCATCTCTCGCGGCGCCAACGCGGCGCCTTTTGTATGCGGGCGTCTCCGCCGGTGCCACTGCGGGGCGTATGCTCGATCCACATCCTGCGTGGAGTGCGGTCATGGCGCTGCTGTCCAGCCAGCAATTGAAGGTGTTCGTGCCTGCACGCGACTACGCGGTGTCGCAGCGGTTCTATCGCGCGCTGGGCTTCGTGCAGGAGGACGAGGTAGGCAATGTGACCTGCTTCCGGCATGGCGCGCATTGCGCATTCCTGCTGCAGGATTTCTATCTGCGCGAACTGGCCGAGAACCTGATGCTGCACCTGTGGGTGGACGATGCTGACAGCTGGTGGCAGCACGTGCACGACACCGGCCTGGGCGCGCAGTTCGGGGTGAGCTGCAGCGCGCCGGAAGATCGGCCGTGGGGTGCACGCGATTTCACCTTGCACGATCCCAGCGGTGTGCTCTGGCGCATCGGGCATCCACTGTAGGCCGGGATTGGGGATTGGGGATTCGGGATTGGCAGAAGCACACGTGCCGCGCTTTGACCAATCTCGAATCCCCAATCCCCAATCCCCGCCGTCAAGCGATTGCACTGAACGGCTCACTCGCGGCACTCTTGTGCCATGCCTGATTCTCTAAGATCCATCCACGTCGTTGCCGGCGTGATCATTGACGCCCGCGGCCGCATCCTGCTGACCCGCCGTACCGAAACCCGCGACATGCCCGGCCTGTGGGAGTTTCCGGGTGGCAAGCGCGAACCTGGCGAAACCTCAGAACAGGCATTGGTGCGCGAACTCAATGAAGAGCTCGGTATCGAGGCGCAGGTCGGCGAGTGGCTGATGGACGTGCCGCAGTTGTACCCGGACAAGCGGCTGCGCCTGGAAGTGCGCCACATCACCGCATGGAAAGGCAGCCCGCGCGGCCGCGAAGGCCAGGCGATGACCTGGGTGGCCGCCGACAAGCTGACCCGTTATTCGATGCCGCCGGCCGATGTGCCGGTGGTCGGTGTGCTGCGCCAGCCAGACCGCTATCTGATCACGCCCGAGCCGGACGATGACGCGCTGTGGCTGGAAGGTCTGGAGCGTGCGCTGCAGGAGGGCATCACGCGCATCCAGTTGCGTGCGCGGCAGGCCGAACCGGCGCGCTGGCAGGCCTTGCTGCAGCAGGTGATGCGCCTGCGCGGCCGTGCGCGCGCGCAACTGCTGCTCAACCGCGACATCGCACTGGCCAGCGAACTCGGTATCGGCGTGCATCTGGGTTCGGAGCAACTGGCCAGCCTGCAGGAGCGCCCGTTGCCGGCCGAGCAGCCGGTCGCCGCTTCCTGTCACGGGCTGGAAGACCTGCGCCGCGCCCAGCGTCTTGGCTGCGATTTTGCGGTGCTGGGCCCGGTGCAGGCGACCGCGTCGCATCCGGGTGCGACACCCTTAGGATGGGATGGGTTCGAACGCTTGCGCGAGCAGGTCTCCTTGCCGATCTACGCACTCGGTGGCATGCAGGTCGATGACCTGCGCGAAGCCCGTTCGCATGGCGCGCAAGGTATCGCGGCAATTCGTGCGCTGTGGCCGCAGTGACCGTCACTAGGGCCGTGCGGTCTGCTGGGGGTCGGCAGCCTTGCGGTGGTCCGTGTTCGACCAGGTCGCGGTGGCCAGCGTCACCGCAGCTGCTGCGCTAAAACGTCACCCAGAAGCAGTTGTACTGCCGGCGCAGCCGCAACACGCTGCTTGCGGGCGCACCGCTGGCGAGGTTCTGTTCCAGGCGCAGGCCCCAGGGCCGCGGGCGGCTTGGCGGTGCCGGGAGTGGGGCGTCGATGGCGCTGCCGTCCAGGGATGGAGCCGCTGCAGTGCCGGCATCGGCTTCCCAGGTTGGCGGATCGCGTTGCGGGTACATCGGCACGATGTCCAGCAACGGGCGTTGCACGATCGCCTCCAGCCGGCTCAGCACCTGGTTGGCAGCGGCGTCGGACTGGCCGCTCCACAGGTAGAGGCTGGAGAGCCGATTGACGTCGCGGCTGTCCACCGCCAGTTGCAGCAACGACACCAGTTCGCTCAGCCGGCGCGGGCAGCCGTAGCGATGCAGGCCGGTGTTGCCCTGCGTGCGCGCGGCCGGCGGCGGGCGCGCCGCGGCGCCGACATCTTCGCAGCGGCGGTCGGTGAACATGGTCTGCCCGTCCGCTGTCACGCAGCGACGGATCTCCTGCGCCTGCACGCGCGTGGCCGGGCACAGGCAGAACAACAGCAGCAACGGCAGCAGGAGGCGAGGCATCGGCGCAGCGTAACGGGGCGTGCGTGAGCCGGCGAGCAACGCGCCGGGACCGTGGCAGCTTGCACGGCGTTTGCGCGTCACGCGCGCGTTTGCCGCTGATGTGCCCGCGTGGAGATGCCCGCCGAGGGCATGGTTTCGAGCGGCTGGCTCAGCGCCCGAGCAGCTGCAGCACCTGCGTGGTCGGCTTGGCCAGGTTGAGCGTGTAGAAGTGCAGGGCAGGCGCGCCACCGGCGATCAGGCGCTCGCACACGGTGGCCACCACTTCCGCACCGAAGGCGCGCACCGCATCGGCATCGTCGCCGTAGGACTGCATCTTCTTGCTGATCCAGCGCGGAATTTCTGCACCGCACTGCTCGGAAAAGCGCCGCAACTGCGAGAAATTGGAGATCGGCATGATGCCGGGGATGATCGGGATCTCCACGCCCATGCGCTGCACGGCGTCGCGGAAATGAAAGTACGCGTCGGCGTTGTAGAAATACTGGGTGATTGCGGCATCGGCGCCGGCATCCACCTTGGCCTTGAAGTAACGCAGATCGCTCAGCGCGTCGGTCGCCTGCGGATGGGTTTCCGGATACGCACCGACCTCGATCCGGAACGCGTCGCCGTGCTCGGCGCGGATGAAGGCGATCAGGTCCGAGGCGTAACGCAGGTCGCCCGGATGGCCCATGCCCGAGGGCAGGTCGCCGCGCAGCGCGACGATGCGGGTACAGCCGATCGCGCGATACAGCTTGAGCAGCTCGCGGATCTCCTGGCGGCTGCCGCCGACGCAGGACAGATGCGGGGCGGCTTCGAAACCGTGCTTCTGCTTGAGGTGACGCACCGTCTCGGAGGTGTAGCTGAGCGTGGAGCCGCCGGCACCGAAGGTGCACGACACGTATTCCGGCGCGTAGCCCTTCAGCCTGGCCGCCGTGCGGTCCAGCTGGGCGCGCTGGTCGTCGGTCTTGGGCGGGTAGAACTCGAAACTGAGATGCGTCATCGCGGCGGGTCCGGCGGATCGTACTGGCATAATATCGCTTCATCGCGATGAATGCATATTTGGTTGCGGGTGTCCTGCATTCGGTTACCTGGCGTGCTGTCAGCGGAATGACGGCGCGATCTGCGGGGACCTGCAGGCGCTTGCCGCGCGGCGGCGAGCGACGCCTTGCCTTGCAGCGGGCAGGCGAATCGCTTCTGTTGCAGCACTGGTTCCACGCGTAGTGCCGGCCATCGCGTCATCGCCTGCCGTGAGTTGTGGAGACAGTGGTTGCGCCGCGCCTGCGTGACATGTCGCGAGCTGGCTTGCGCCGGACGTTGACGCGGGCAGCTCTACACTGGGTGCACTTTCGACGGAGTGCTGCGCATGAGCGATACCACGATGACCGCAATCGCCATTCGCGATGGCAAGGGCGATGCGGATGCACTGTACGCCAGCGAAATGCCGCGCCCGCGTCCTGCGCCGGGGCAGGTGCTGATCCGCGTGCATGCTGCCGGGATCAATCGACCCGACCTGCTGCAGCGCGCCGGCCACTATCCGCCGCCGCCAGGCGCGCCGCAGACGCTCGGGCTGGAAATCGCCGGCGAGATCGTGGAGCCGGCCGGTCGCTGGAAGGTCGGCGATCGGGTGTGTGCACTGCTGGGCGGTGGCGGATACGCACAGTACGCAGCGGTTGACGCGCGGCATGTGCTGCCGATTCCGCCGGGCATGGATCTGGCGCATGCCGCGGCGCTGCCGGAAACCATCTTTACCGCGTACACCAACCTGTTCGAGCACGGCCGGCTGGCGGCCGGGGAATGGCTGCTGCTGCATGGCGCCACGTCCGGGATCGGCGTGACTGCGATCCAGATGGCCAAGGCCGCCGGTGCGCATGTGCTGGCGACTGCGCGTTCGGCGGGCAAGGCGGCGCAGGCGCGCGAACTGGGCGCCGATGTGGCGATCGACTCCACCACCGAATCGTTTGTCGACGTGGCCAAGGCGCACGGCGGGGTGGATGTGTCGCTGGACATGGTGGGCGCTGCGGTATTCGCCGACACCCTGGAGGCGCTCAACCCGCGCGGGCGCATCGTCTATATCGCCTCGCAGGCCGGCTCGACCATCGAGGTGCCGATCCCGCTGCTGATGCGCAAGCAGGCCATCCTCACCGGCTCGACGCTGCGCCCGCGCAGTGCCGACGAGAAGGCGCGCCTGGCCGCGGAAGTGGAGCGCGTGGTGTGGCCGTGGATCGCGCAGGGCAAGCTGCGCGTGCTGCTCGACAAGCGCTTCCCGCTCGGCGAAGCCGCTGCAGCGCACCGCTATCTGGAGCAGGGCAGCCACCTGGGCAAGGTCGTGCTGGAGATGTGAGCGCATCGCAATGCGCATGCAGCTAGCTCTGTCTGCAGCCGGCGTCGCAGGCCTGGCCATACACTGCCGCAGGCCGGGCGCCCCACCGCAGCCGCCGAGTGCTCCAGCGCGACCAGGTGGAAGGCCACGAACGGCAAGGCGTGCCGTGCAGTTGCACCGATGCAGCATGGCGGCTCCTGCACGGCCACCGGGCGGCGCAGGTATAGCAAAACAAGCAGGAGCGATGTCTCGCAGCGAACCGCAGCCTGACCTTACACTGCGCCGTTGCGTGCGCTGGTGCAGCGCGCCGCTGCACCAGTCTCCGTGCATGCGCCTGAAACGGGCGATCGCGCGGGTCCCGCCACGTCCCTATCAGCCCGAAGGTTTCGATGAAGCATCCAGACGCATTGCGCATTGCCCTTGTCGGCATCGGCAAGATCGCCCGCGACCAGCACGTGCCCACCATCGCCGCGCGTGCCGATGTGCAGCTGGTGGCCACGGTGAGCCGGCATGGCACGGTCGATGGAGTGCCGGCCTACCACAGCCTGGAAGAGGCCTTCGCGGCGCATCCGCAGATTGAAGCGGTGGCGCTGTGCACGCCACCGGTCGGGCGGCACGCGCAGGCACAGGCCGCGCTGGCCGCCGGGCGCCATGTGTTCCTGGAAAAACCCCCGGCCGCCACCCTGGCCGAGATCGACGATCTGCGCGCGTTGGCGCAGCGTGCGCAACGCAGCCTGTTCACCAGCTGGCATTCGCGCTGCGCCGCTGCCGTGGAGCCTGCGCGGGCGTGGCTGGCCGACAAGCAGATCCTGCGCGCGCATATCGCCTGGAAGGAAGACATTCGCCATTGGCACCCGGGCCAGGACTGGATCCTGGAGCCGGGCGGCATGGGCGTGTTCGACCCCGGCATCAATGCGCTGTCCATCGTCACGCATCTGCTGCCGCGCCCCTTCGCGCTGCGCGAAGCGGAGTTGCACACGCCGGAAAATCGCCAGGCACCGCTGTACGCCAGGCTCGGTTTTGTCGATACCGCAGGGGTGCCGGTAACGGCGGAACTGGATTTTCTGCAGACCGGCCATCAGCGCTGGGATATCGAAGTGGACACCACCGATGGCCTGCTCATGCTCAGTGAGGGCGGTGCCAGGCTCAGTATCGATGGCCAGCCGCAGCCAGTGGAAGCCGCCGGCGAATACGACGGCTTGTACCGGCGTTTCGTGCAATTGGTGCGCGCCGGCGAATCGGAGGTGGATGTCACCCCGTTCGTGCATGTGGCCGATGCGTTCATGCTCGGCGCGCGCAAGGTCACCGCGCCGTTCGCCTGGTAGCCGGTCGCACCATCCAACGTGTTGCAGCATCCACAACACCGGCGATAAGCCGGTGTTTTTTGTGTCAAAGGCCGGGTGTCTTTACGATCGGGCTTCAACCACGCTGCGGACGCCTCGTGCTGGCCAGACAGCTCAGCGGCGCCACATGCGTGCACCGCGCGCCGGCAGCGTGAAGGTGTAGGAGCCGCTGGAAATGCGCACCACGCTGCCCGAGCCCAGTGCATCCACATAATCCGCATTCCAGTACAGCACGCTGCCATTCATCGCCACGGTGGTGGTGACCGGATTGCCGCACTTGTTGATGCCGACGATGCCCAGGCTGCCGCGCCGGAACAGCACATGGCAGGAGCTGGACGACAGCACCTGCATGTCGCTGCCCTGCACGCCGTTGTGGAAGCCGATCATGCGGCGCAGGTCGTCGCGCAGATAGGCGTTGACCCAGCGGTTGTCGCCGCTTTCGTTGTTGTCGGTGTAGACCATCGGCATGCCGCCGTTGCGGCCGATCAGATACGCGTATGCCAGCGTCTCGTCGACGGGGTCGAGGATGGCGTAGCGGAAGCCGGCATTGTTGGGGATGTCGTGGGTGACGGCGAAGGTCACCGCGCGATTGCCCGGCAACGCCTGTCCGGTGGACGCGGGATCCACCAGCTGCTGCAGGCTGGCGCCAATGGCGAATGCATTGCGCACCGCGTTGAACAACGGGAAATCGTAGGCCGCATGCGGCGTGGACTGCAGGTACGGCGCCAGGAACTGGTCGTAATCGCCATTGCCGCTGCCGCCGCCGGTGATCACTTCGCCGAACACATACACGCCGGAGCGAATGCCCGCATCGAAGACCCGATTGAGATGGTCGAAGCTCATATGCTTGGCCGCATCGACACGGAAGCCGGTCACACCCAGGCCCTTCAGCGCTTGCAGATAGGCGCGCTGCTGCTGCACCACCCAATCGTTGCCGACCAGGTCGGGCAGGCCCGGATCGCTGCCGCCACCGCAGATGCGATAGGTGCGCACCTGGTAGGCGTCGTTGTAGTTGGTGATGCACTGGGCCGGACCGAAATCGCTGGCGCTCAGGAAATTCGATTGCAAGGTGCCGAACAGACGCAAGGTATCGTAACGACCTGGATTTGCAGCGTATTGTGCGAGCACGGCGCTGCCGGGGTAGTTGAGATCCGAGCGTGTCGCGGCCTCGTTGGCCATGTGGTTGAGCACCACGTCGGCATAGGTTTCCACGCCGTTATTGGCCAGCGCCTGCACCATGCGCGAGAACGCGGCGGTGTCGCCCAGCGGGCCATCGATCACGCGCAGATCCTGCGGCTGGTAGCGTGCCCACCACGCGCTGCCTTGCGAGCGATAGGCGGGAGCGACCAACACCTTGCGATAGCCGGCATCGGCAATCTGCTTGGCGCGTGCTTCCACGGTGGCATACGGCCAATTGAAGGCATGCAGGATCACATCGGCCTGCACATTGGCGGTGGTCAGCAGCAGCACCAGCGCGGCGAGCAGCAGCCGCGAGCTGCGTTGAAGCCGTGAGGGTGGGGGTGGAGTGTGCGTATCGCGCATCGGATGGATCTCCAGTCGGTAAGCGCGAGCACACGCATGCTGTGCGATGCCCGCATCAAGGCCTCCGGCCCCTGTTCCGGAAAGCGCGCGCACGGCGTGCAGCGCGCGGTGATGCTAAGCGTGCATCGCGGCGCAACATCGCTGTTGTGCATACGTATTCAATGCGAGTACCCGCGAAAACCCCGATGCAGGTCGCGCTTTGCGCGGTGCGGGTGGATCGCGGTACCGCGGTACGGCGCGGTGCTGCAGCCGGGGCGGGCTTGGGCAGTCAGGCTGGGTGGCGCGGGGCGCGGTAAACTGGGCGCACATTCACCGGTTCCCCTCCCATGCGCAATCCGCTGCAAGAACAACTGCTCAAGGCCGGCCTGGTCAAGAAGGCCCAGGTGGACAAGGTCGCGCGCGAGCAGAACAAGCAGCGTCATGCCAAGGGCGCGGCCGTGGCACCGGCCGAGGTCGACAAGGTGGACGCGGCCCGGCTACAGGCCGAGCGCGCCGAGCGCGATCGCGCGCTGGCCGAGGAACGCAAGCTGCAGCTGCGGCGGCAGGAAGTGCTGGCCCAGGTCCGGCAGATCGTGGAGACCAACAAGGTCAAGCGCGATGGCGAGATCGACTACCGCTTCAACGACGGCCGCGTCATCCGCAGCGTGCTGGTCAATCCCACGCTGCGCAGCCAACTGGCCAGCGGGGCGCTGGTGATCGTGCGGCATGGCGATGGCTTCGAGCTGATTCCGCGCTCCGCCGCCGACAAGGTCTACAGCCGCGATGCGGACACTGTGGTGCTGGATCATGGCCGTAGCAGCACGCCTTCGGCGCCGGACAGCGACGACGACTATTACAGCCAGTTCAAGGTGCCGGACGATCTGATCTGGTAAGTGGTCGCATGGCAGGGCTGCAGGCTACCCTGGCGTTCTTTGCCACCCACCACCGTCATGTCCATCGTTCTCACACCGTTTGCCCGCACCCGTCTGTTTCCCTGCGATGGTCGTCGCAACGCCATCCAGGACTGCACGCCCGAGCAGTTCATCCAGCGGCTCAATGAAGAGGCGCCGGTGCGCGTGATCGAAGGCTATGCGCCGTTCTGCCAGCTGCATGTGCACCGCAACTGGACCTCGACGCGCTGCCTCACTGCACCGATCACCGACGACAACCGCCACCAGCTGCGCTCCGGCTACGAGGCACGCAGCACGCAGGAGTTACCGGTGCTGGTGCGCTGGTTCGAAGGTGTGGAGCCACCGGTGGCGACGTATCTGCTGCCGATCCTGTATAGCCGCGATCAGCTGGCCAAGGAGGGCGCGCCGATCGACGCCGACTGGGGCGTGGTCGGTTGCCTCTACACCACCGAGCCGGAAGAAATTCCAATGGCGCCCATCACCATGCTGCGCAATGCACTGGGCGTGGACGAGGGCGGCTCCGGTGTGGCACTGGACCGCGATGCGTACCGGCGCAGCGTTGCGTTCTGGGAACGCAATGCGAACTGGCGGCCGTAGCGCGCGGATAGCCACGGCGTGTCGTGCAATTCTTCCGCGTGGCAGGGAACGCAGCGCTGCTCTTGAACTCTGGCGTGGCGGTGCGGTGCCGCTCGCCACCGCGAGCGCTTGTTTTCGTCGAGCACAAACGTAGCTGCAGGTGGGACTGCAGAGCCGAGCTGCGTCTGCAGTTTTCGGACTTGCCGCAGCGCAACATTCTCAAGCGCGGCATTGCGTGGATTGCACCGGATCAGCTGCCGGCACCCCTGGCGCAGATGCGTGCTAGCCGACGCCGAGCACGGGCATGTCCGGGGCGACCCATGCGACGGTAGTGATCGTGCCTTGCACCAGTCCCCGATCCCTGAGCTGCGCGAAGACGGCCGCAGGCGGCCAGCCCGCAGGTGCGTCGGCAAAGGGAATCTGCAGTGATTGCAGCAGGCTGAGGATTTCGGCAAGTTCCTCAGAGCCCTTGAAGCTCAGACTGATGCGGTCTTGCATCGAACTGCCGCGCATCAGCAATCGCTGGCGCAGGGCACTGTCGCAGATCACATGGACATGTTGATCCAGGACAGCGGAAACATGGTTCATGCGTTGCAGCCGCTGCTCAGATCTCGCTGAGGATATGGCTGCGGCGCTGTTGGTACTCCGCATCGGTGATCAACTGCTGAGACCTCAGCGTGTCCAGCTCCAGCAGTCTGGCTTGAGCGCTCTTTTGCGCTGCTGACCCTGTCGTTGCCACAGTCGATTTGCGCGACGCGCGCTTTGCGACCCAGACGATCAGGCTGATCACGGCAGCAATGCTGCAGAAGAAGAAAAGAACGATGATCCAGTGCCAGATGCTGAAGCCGCCCATGTTGGTTCCTTTTGACGATGGGTGTTACCTAGTGGTTGACCGGTCTTGCTGCCACGCAGGTAAGTCGCAAGCCTTGGCCAAGTATCGCACACGGCAACAGCTGCCATGCCGACGGCAAGGCTACCCGGCGTGCTGGATTCAATGGTGCCTTGCTTGAGGCGTTGCATCCATGCGATGCATGTCGATGCCGCATGGCACGAACGCAAATTGGTCGCCATGTGGGTCCGCTTGCACGCGGGGCCATCCAGCATCCTGCAAAGAAACGGGCGCCTTGCGGCGCCCGTTCTGTTCAAGCGGTGACATGCGGGCAATCAACCGCCCGGTTGATCAGTAGCGGTAATGATCCGGCTTGTACGGGCCGGCCACGTCCACGCCGAGGTAGTCGGCCTGGTCCTTGGTCAGGGTGGTCAGCTTGACGCCGATCTTTTCCAGGTGCAGACGTGCCACTTCTTCGTCCAGGTGCTTGGGCAGGATGTAGACCTTCTTCTCGTAGCTGTCGCGCTTTTCCCACAGGTCGATCTGCGCCAGGGTCTGGTTGGCGAACGAGTTGGACATCACGAAGCTCGGGTGGCCGGTGGCGCAGCCCAGGTTGACCAGGCGGCCATCGGCCAGCAGGAAGATCGCATTGCCGTTGCCGAACACGTACTTGTCGACCTGCGGCTTGATGTTGATCTTTTCCACGCCCTTGAGTGCGTTCAGCGCATCGACCTGGATCTCGTTGTCGAAGTGGCCGATGTTGCAGACGATGGCCTGATCCTTCATCGCCTGCAGGTGCTCGACGGTGATGATGTCCTTGTTGCCGGTGGTGGTGACGTAGATGTCGCCGCGGCCCAACGTGGATTCGATGGTGTTGACCTCGAAGCCTTCCATCGACGCCTGCAGGGCGCAGATCGGGTCGATCTCGGTGACGATCACGCGAGCACCGTAGGCACGCAGCGAGGCGGCACTGCCCTTGCCGACGTCGCCGTAGCCGCAGACCACCGCGACCTTGCCGGCCAGCATCACGTCCATCGCGCGCTTGAGGCCATCGGCCAGCGACTCGCGGCAGCCATACAGGTTGTCGAACTTGCTCTTGGTGACCGAGTCGTTGACGTTGATGGCCGGGATCAGCAGCTTTCCGGCTTCGGCGATCTGGTACAGGCGGTGCACGCCGGTGGTGGTCTCTTCGGAGACGCCCTTCCAGTCCTTGACCACGCGGGTCCAGTAACCCGGACGCTCGACGGCCACGCGCTTGAGCAGCGCCTTGATCACGCCTTCCTCGTGCGAGGAGGCCGGCTCGTCGACCCAGGTGGAGCCGTTTTCGAGCTCATAGCCCTTGTGGATCAGCAGGGTGACGTCGCCGCCGTCGTCCACCACCAGCTCCGGGCCGGTCTGGGTGCCGTCGGGCAGGGTGAAGGTCAGCGCGTCCAGGGTGCAATCCCAGTACTCTTCCAGCGTCTCGCCCTTCCAGGCGAACACCGGCGTGCCGGAGGCGGCGATCGCGGCGGCCGCGTGGTCCTGGGTGGAGAAGATGTTGCACGAGGCCCAGCGCACGTTGGCGCCGATGTCCTTGAGCGTTTCGATCAGCACCGCGGTCTGGATGGTCATGTGCAGCGAGCCGGTGATGCGTACATCCTTCAGCGGCTTGGTCTGCGCATGCTTGCGGCGGATCGACATCAGGCCCGGCATCTCGTGCTCGGCGATGTCCAGCTCCTTGCGGCCCCAATCGGCCAGGGAGAGGTCGGCGATCTTGTAATCGGTATGTGGGGCGATTTTCGTGACAGCGTTCATGCAATAGCTCCGGTAAGCAGACCAATGTCTGCAATGCGGGGCGCCGTTGAACGATGAATGCTTGTCGAGCCTGGCCGTATTTCCTGCACTTTTCGTGCAGTTGGCGGATCAGTCCGCCATACCGGTCGCAGCGCCCCTCGACGAGAGCATTGATTATATCGGCAGCACCCCCCTCCGGCATGAATTGGCCGGCTTGAATCGGCACGCGCCCCAACCAACGGCAGGGGAGCGGGGGAGCGCGTGGCTGCTATGGTCCGGAGTCGATCGACACTGGGGATGGACAATGCAGGCGACACCCGATGCACGGCACGGCAGGCGGCAGCAGCGATGGGCCCTGGCAGGCGTACTGGCGCTGAGCGCACCACTGGCTGCGGCCGCAGCCGTCGCGCCGGCTGGCCCGCCTGCCGCTGCGGCAAGCACTGGCTACCAACTGCCCTCCAAGGCGCTGCAGGCAGTGGTGGACGCCCCGCGCGCGCCGCTGCTGCACCTGTCGCCCAACCGCGACCTGGGCGCGATGGTGCAGTTGCCGGCGTTGCCGGACATCGCCGAGGTGGCCCAGCCCGAACTCAAGCTGGCCGGCCTGCGCATCCATCCCAAGACCTTTGCCAGCAGCCGGTTCTCCTTTGCCGACAAGCTATGGCTGCTGTCGGTGGCCGACGGCAGCGAGCGGCAGATCGCCGGGCTGCCGTCACCACTGTCGCTGGCCACGTTGAGCTGGTCGCCGGATCAGCGCTACCTGGCGTTCCGCCGCGAGGACGCGGCCAGCGGTGCCAACGAGCTGTGGCTGGTGGACGTGGCGGCCGGGCAGGCGCGGCGTCTGGTGGCCGGTTTGAACACCAGTGTCAACGACGATCTGCGCTGGTTGCCCGATGGCAGCGGCCTGCTGCTGCAGCAGCAAGTGGCCGGGCAGGGCGCGCCGCCCACCCGCGATGCGGTGCCGGACGGCCCGGCGATCCAGCAGACCAGCGCCGCTGCCGGCGTGCGCTCGCTGCCGACCTATCAGGACCTGCTGCGCAACGAGGCCGATGCGCGCGTGTTCGAGTACTACGCCACCGGCCAGCCCATCATCGTCAGCGTGAGCGGGCAGGTGCGCCCGATCGCCACGCCCGGCATCTATCTCAATCTCTCGGTGTCGCCGGATGGCCGTTACATCCTGAGCGAACGCAGCGAACGGCCGTTCTCGTATCTGGTGCCAGTGGACAACTTCGCACGCCGTATCGAGGTGCTGGACCTGCAGGGCAAGCTGGTGCGCCAGATCGCCCGGCTGCCATTGGTGGAAGGCCTGCCGACCGGCAACGATGCCGTGCCCACCGGCGTGCGCGACATTGCCTGGCGCGTCGATGCGCCGGCCACGCTGGTCTGGGCCGAGGCGCAGGACGGCGGCGACCCGGCACGCGAGAGCAAGGTCCGTGATGCGGTGATGATGCAGGCTGCGCCATTTACGCGTGCGCCGGTCACGCTGGCGCAACTGGGCAGCCGCTTCGAAGGCATCCAGTGGGGCCGCGGCGATCTGGCCATCCTCAGCGAAAGCTGGTGGAAAACCCGCCGCACCAAGCAGTGGCGTATCGCACCGGACCAGCCGCAGCGCGCGCCCGAATTGCTGTGGGACCGCTCGTCGCAGGACCGCTACAACGATCCCGGCACGCCGGCGACCGTGGCCGACGGCAAGGGCCGCACGCTGCTGCAGACCGGCGCCGATGGCAACAGCCTGTTCCTGCTCGGCAAGGGCGCCTCGCCGGAAGGCGACCGCCCGTTCGTGGATCGCTTCGATCTGCAGAGCAGACGCGCCACGCGCCTGTTCCATTCGCAGGCGCCGAGCTATTCCGCACCGCTGGCATTGCTGGATGCGCAAGGCACGCAGTTGCTGCTCAGCCGCGAGTCGCCCGAGGAGCCGGCCAACTATGTCGTGCAGGCATTGGGCGATGCAGCGCCTGCGCCGCGTGCGTTGACGCATTTCGCCCATCCGCTGCCGCAGTTGCGTGGCGTGCAGAAGGAGCAGATCCGCTACAAGCGCGCCGATGGCGTGGACCTCACTGCCACGCTGCTGCTGCCGCCCGGTTACGACCCCAAGCGCGACGGCCCGCGGCCGCTGCTGATGTGGGCTTATCCGGGCGAGTTCAAGAGTGCCAACACCGCCAGCCAGGTCACCGACTCGCCCTATCGCTTCAATGCGATCAGCTACTGGGGGCCGCAGGCGTTTCTGGCGATCGGCTATGTGGTGCTCAACAACCCGACCATGCCGATCGTCGGCGAAGGCGATGCCGAACCCAACGACACCTATGTGCCGCAGCTGGTCGCCGATGCGCAGGCCGCGGTGGACGAAGTGGTGCGGCGCGGGGTCACCGACCGCGAGCACATCGCCATCGGCGGGCACTCCTACGGCGCTTTCATGACCGCCAACCTGCTCGCGCACACGCGGCTGTTCAAGGCCGGCATCGCGCGCAGCGGGGCCTACAACCGCACGCTCACCCCGTTCGGGTTCCAGGCCGAGGAGCGCAACTACTGGCAGGCGCAATCGGTGTATCAGGCGATGTCGCCGTTCAACTACGCTGACAAGATCAAGGATCCGCTGCTGCTGATCCACGGCCAGGACGACAACAACACCGGCACCTTCCCGATCCAGAGCGAGCGCATGTTCGCCGCGATCAAGGGCCTGGGTGGTAACGCGCGGCTGGTGCTGCTGCCCAACGAATCGCATGCGTATCGCGCGCGGCAGTCGATCCTGCAGATGTTGGCCGAGAGCGAGCAGTGGTTGAAGACCAATCTCGGCGAGCCGGTGAAGGAGACCGGCGCTACGCGCACGCGTTAATCGGTGGTGCGTTGGGACCGGTAGGAGCGCGCTTGCGCGCGATGCGGCTTTATCGATAACGCCTCGTCGCGCCCGGGTGCGCTCCTACCGGTGATCGCGGCAATCGCGTGGACGGCGCAGCGAATCTACCCGGGACGCGAGGCGGACGCATTCACCGTAGGAGCGCACCCGGGCGCGACGCAGCATGACCAGAACAGCCACCTCGCGTAGCAGCGGACCTGCCCGCGATGGGCATCACCGGGAAAACCCCATCGCGCGCCAGCGCGCTCCTACGAGGGCCATCGGCAGGGAGCGCCAGCACACGATGGTTGGTGTTGAAACCGTCGTGCCGGTCGCGATCATCTAATCCTTTTGGGTTAGTCTTCGACGACTTTGCGCTTGAGAGGGTGTGCGTTTCCGATGAACGAGTACCGCAGCAGTCTTGTGTTCGCTACCCCCGATCTTGCCTTGCGCGACGATGTGCGTCGGCTCGGTGCACTGGTCGGTGACCTGCTCGCTGAGCAGGTCTCTGCGGAATTTCTCGATGAGATCGAACGCGTCCGCACCACGGCGATTGCGCGCCGCGAGAGCGATGCCCCGCCGTCGACGCTGAGCGAGCAGCTGGCCGGGCGCGAGCCGCGCGAGGCCGAGTCGCTGGTGCGCGCCTTCAGCACCTATTTTCAGGTGGTCAACATCGCCGAGCGCGTGCACCGCATCCGCCGCCGCCGCGAATACCAGCGCAGCGGCACCGACACGCCGCAGCCGGACGGGTTGCACGATGCCTTGCGCCGGCTCAAGGCGCAGGGCGTGACGCTGGACGAACTCAGCGAGTGGTTGCCGCGGATCGACGTGGAGCCGGTGTTCACCGCGCATCCCACCGAAGCGGTGCGCCGCGCGCTGCTGGAAAAAGAGCAGCTGATGGTCGCCAGCCTGGTCGACAACCTGGACGGCATGCGCACGCCCAACGAGCGCGCCACCGACGCGGCGCGCTTCCGCATGGCCTTGACCGCGTCCTGGCAGACCGCCGACTCCTCGCCGGTGCGCCCCACCGTGGAGGACGAGCGTGAGCATGTGGGCTTCTATCTCACCCAGGTGCTGTATCGCGTGGTCCCGGTGATGTACGAAACTCTCGAACACGCCATTGAAGAAACCTACGGCAGCGTGCCGACCCTGCCGCGGCTGCTGCGCTTCGGCACCTGGGTCGGCGGCGACATGGATGGCAACCCCAACGTGGATGCCGTCACCATCGCCGGCACGCTGGATGCGCAACGGCGTGCGGTGCTGGACCGTTATCAGAAGGAACTCTGGCAACTGGCCAGCCTGCTCAGCCAGTCGACCACGCTGGTGGCGGTGAGCCCGGCGTTGAGCGAGCAACTGCAGCGCTACCGCGCGCTGTTGCCGGAGGACGCCGCACGCTCGCGTCCGCGCCACGGCGACATGCCGTACCGGCTGCTCAACGATCTGATGCGCGCGCGCCTGCAGGCCACGCTGGACGATGCCGAGGGTGCCTACGCCAGCCCGTCCGAGCTGGAACACGACCTGCAATTGATCCTGGACAGCCTGGAGGCCAACAAGGGCCTGCACGCCGGTTGGTTCGCGGTGCGCCGCCTGTTGTGGCGTGTGCGCACCTTCGGCTTCCACCTGGCGCGGCTGGATGTGCGCCAGGAATCGAGCGTGCATGCGCGTGCAGTGGCCGATGCACTCGGCCAGGCGGATTGGGATGAACAGGAGGCCAGGCAGCGCGCTGCATTGCTCGGTCCGTATGCAGCAGGCGAGCAGGCATTGCCGCGCGTGGATGACGAAGGCAATGCGCGGCTGGATGCGGTGTTTGCCGCGCTTGCCGATGCGCGCAGCCGCCACGGCGCCGATGCGCTGGGCAGCTACATCATCTCGATGGCGCACAACCGCGCCGACGTGCTCACCGTGCTGGCGCTGGCGCGCCGTGGCGGCCTGGTCGACGACACCGGCGCAGTGCCGCTGGATATCGTGCCGCTGTTCGAAACCGTGGACGATCTGCGCGGCGGTACCGGCACCGTGCAGGATCTGCTGGCCGACCCGGTCTACCGCCAGCATCTGGCCGCGCGCGGCGATACGCAGATGGTGATGCTCGGGTATTCGGACAGCGGCAAGGACGGCGGCATCACCGCCTCGCGCTGGGGGCTGCAGCGCGCGCAGGTGGAACTGCTCGAAGCCGCCGCCGAGCTGGGCGTGCGGCTGACCTTCTTCCATGGCCGCGGTGGCTCGATCGCACGTGGCGGCGGCAAGACCAGCCGCGCGCTGGATGCCGCACCGCGCGGCAGTGTCGATGGCCGGCTGCGCGTGACCGAGCAGGGCGAGGTGATCCATCGCAAGTACGGCATCCGTGCCCTGGCGCTGCGCTCGCTGGAACAAATGACCGGCGCGGTGCTGCTGTCCAGCCTGCGCCCGCGTGCGCCCGAGCCGCGCGAGGATCGCTGGCGGCCGGTGATGGACCTGGTCGCCGAACGCAGCACCGTGGCGTACCGCGCCTTCGTCGGCGCGCCGGATTTCATGCAGTACTTCCGCCGCGCCACGCCGATCGATGTGATCGAACGCATGACGCTGGGCTCGCGCCCGTCGCGCCGGCTCGGCCAGGACGCGGCCTTGTCCAACCTGCGCGCGATTCCGTGGGTGTTCGCCTGGAGCCAGGCGCGTGCGGTGATCCCGGGCTGGTACGGCGTGGGCAGCGGCCTGCAGGCGGCAGTGGAAGCCGGGCACGAAGACACCTTGCGCGAGATGGCGCAGGACTGGCCGTTCTTCCGCACCTTCCTCGACGACGTGGCGATGGTGCTGTCCAAGGGCGATCTCACCATCGCCGAGCTGTTCTCGCGGCTGTCGGGCGACCTGCACCAGCGGTTCTTCCCGACCATCGGCGCCGAGCTGGCGCTGACCAAGGGCTGGGTGAAGGCATTGACCGGCCAGCAGTCGCTGCTGCAGCACGACCCGCGGCTGGCCTTGTCGATCCGTCTGCGCAACCCCTACATCGACCCGATCAGCGTGCTGCAGGTGGACCTGCTGCAACGCTGGCGTGCCACCGATGGCGAGGACGACGAACTGCTGCGCGCGCTGGTCGCTTGCGTCAACGGCGTCTCGCAAGGCGTGCAGAACACCGGCTGATCCGGTTCGCTGATTGGACCGTCGGATTCGATGGTCCAATCCGATCCGACCGTTGGTCGGAGAGGGCGCGGAATCGACAAGCGGACTCTGGCGTAACCGGACAAATCTGTCCGATAATGCCGCGATGACGACTTCCCGCCCTGATGCCGCGCTGCGCCGCCGGCAGATACTCGATGCCGCCGACGAAGTGTTCAGCGAACACGGCGTCAATGCCCCGCTGGAACTGGTGGTCGAGCGTGCCGGCCTTGGCCGCGCCACGCTGTACCGCAATTTCCCCGACCGGCTAGCGCTGATGACCGCGCTGATGACCCGCGGCCTGGATGGCCTGGAGCGGCTGGCCGCCGATCTGGCCGAGCGCCCGGACGGACTGGCCGTGTTGCTGCACGACGTGGCCGAGCACATCGCCCAGTCCGCGCCGCTGGTGGATTTCTGGCGGTCCATCGAACGCGCGCACCCGGCGGTGGAAACCGCCGACCGGCGCGTGGTGAGCATCTTCCTGCCATTCGTGCATCGCGCCCGCGACGCCGGCCTGTGCCGTGCCGATGTCGACGACGAACAGCTGCTGCTGGTGATCGACATGCTGGGCAGCTGCCTGCGCGGCAATGACGAGTCCGAACGCAAACGCCTCGCCCATCGTTCGGCCGATCTGTTGATGCACGCATTGGGCATGCAGGTGCCGGAAGGCGGCACCCGATGAAATCGGCCACGCGTTCGCGCATCGGGCGCTGGGCGTTGCGGGTGGCGCTGGTGCTGGCCGCGCTCTGGGGCGGGCTGGCGATCTACTTCGCACTGACCGGCAATGCGTTCGTGCGCGCGGCGTGGGTGGGCTCGTGGTGCGCGATGGCAATCGCGGCGTTGTGGGGCCTGCGCCGTGGCCGCGAGAACTGGGCCTTGGTGGGCATCTTCAGTGCGGCATTTGCGGTGCTGGCGGTGTCGTGGTGGATGATGCAGCCCAGCCAGGACCGCGACTGGGCCGACGATGTCGCCCAGCGCCTGCAGCCGGAGGTGCACGGCAACATCGTCACGCTGCACAACGTGCGCAATTTCGACTGGCATAGCGAAACCGACTACCAGCCGCGCTGGGAAACCCGCCAGTACGATCTGGACCGTCTGGTCAGCGCCGATCTGGCGCTGTCGTACTGGATGGGCCCGGCGATCGCGCACACCCTGGTGTCGTTCGGTTTCGACGACGGCTCGCACGTGGTGTTCTCGCTGGAAATCCGCAAGGAGCGCGACGAGTCGTTCTCGGCATTGGGCGGGTTTTTCCGCAGTTTCGAAGAGACCCTGGTAGCCGCCGACGAGCGCGACATCCTGCGCGTGCGCACCAATGTGCGCGGCGAGGACATGTATCTGTATCGGCTGGCGATTCCCAAGGCCGGGCTGCGCCGCATGTTCATGGGCTACGTGGGCCTGGCCAACGACTTGAATCGCGCGCCGGCGTTCTACAACACGCTCACCAGCAACTGCACCACGATCGTGTTTGCGTTGGCGCGGCAATTGCAGCCCACATTGCCGCTGGATCATCGCCTGCTGCTGTCCGGATACGCCGACGAATACGCCTACGATCACGATGGGTTGATGCCCGGCTACGACTTCGCCACACTGAAGCAGCGTGGGCATTTCACCGCACGCGCGATCGCTGCCGACAAGGCGGCCGATTTTTCCGAGCGCATCCGCGCCGGCATGCCGCAGGCACCGGCGCCTGGGGCCACCGCGAGCGCACCCCGGTGACGCCGCGCCTGCGTGGATGTCGTACCGCCGCGGTGCTGGCGGGCATGCTGGCGAGCCTGTGGCTGAGCGGCTGCGCCATGGTCACGGTGCAATCGCACAGCAGCGGCGACTTCATCGCGCGCACGCGTGGCGATGTACTCAGCACTGGCGCGTTGAGCCAGGCCAGCGGCGAGACGGTGCAGGTGGCCGGTCTGCAACCCAAGGCCTGCCGCAGCGACCCGCTGCCCTGCCTGCAGCAACTCGCCACCGTCGCAGGCATCGGCGATGAGCGCCGGCTGGCAACGCAGGCCGAGCTATGGACCGCGCATGCGATTGCGCTGGGCGGGCGCGACCCGACAACCATGAGCGATGCCGCAGTCGACGCCTGGCTGGAGGCCGCGCGGCATGCGTACGCGTATCTGTTTTTCACCGATCGGGCGCCCAGCGCGCGTGCGTTCGAAAATCGCCAGACGCAGGTGCGCGACTACTACAACTACGCCGTGCAGCAGGTGATCGAACGCCTGTTCGCACGCGCGCAGCAGACCGGCCAGAGCGAGCGCGAACCGACCAGCATAGGCCGCTGGCAGGTGGGTATCGACATGTCTGCATATCGGTTGCCGGGCGGCGGCAACACGCCGCGCGCGATCTTCGCCGCCTCGGCATTGCGCTTCGATGGGCTGCGCAGCACGTATCGACGCGACGGCTTCGGCGCCGAACTGGTGGCCGAGGTGGACCCGCAGGTGGTCGGCGACCCTGCCGGACTGGCCTTGCAACAATCTGCTGCCGCTGTCGCGACACCTGAGCGTCCGCTGCCCACCTTCAGCGAGATGCCGTATGCACCGGCAACGCTGCTGCTGCGCTTCGAGGGCGATACGCTGGATGCGGTGCTGCGCGGTCGTGCCGTCACCGTGGTGCCTTACGACCCGTATCGCCAGAACGAAGTGGTACTGCATGGCCAGCGCGTGCCGCTGGCGGCCAACTTCACCGCCGCGTATGGCCTGTGGCTTGCCAGGTCCGGGTTTGCCGCGCAGTCCCTGCGCTCGATGCTGGGCAGCGCGCGCGGCATCGACCGCCCGCATCTGTATCTGATGCAGCCCTACGACCCGAACCGACGCGTGCTGCTGATGCTGCATGGCCTTGCCAGCAGCCCGGAAGCCTGGGTCAATGTCGCCAACGAAGTGATGGGCGATGAAGCGCTGCGCCAGCGCTACCAGATCTGGCAGGTGTACTACCCCACCAATGCGCCGGTGGCGGTCAACCGCGCCGAAATCCAGGCCCTGGTGGAGCGCAGCCTGCAGCACTTCGATCCGTCCGGCACGGCGATCGCATCGCACGACATGGTGTTGATCGGCCACAGCATGGGCGGGGTGATCGGGCGCCTGCTGGTGTCTTCGTCGGGCGAGCGCCTGTGGAATTCGCTGCTGGAAGACTACCGGCTGGACGGCGAGCGCGGCGCACGCATCCGCGCGAAGTTGTCGCCGTTGCTGCATTTTTCGCCAATGCCGCAGGTCGACCGCGCCATCTTCATCGCCGCGCCGCATCGCGGCACGCCCTTGGCCGAAGGTGGTCTCGGGCGTTTTGTCGGCCGCCTGGTGCGTTTGCCGATCACCTTGCTGGATCGCTTCGGCGATGTGTTTCAGGACCTGGCCAGCAGCGAGCGTGGCGGCCAGGGCGACGACCCGCGACGCAAGCGGCGCCTGCTGCCGCCGACCAGCATCGACAACCTGCGCGATACCGACCCGTTCGTGCGCGCCAGCATGGACCTGCCGATCTCCCCGCAGGTGCATTACCACACCATCGTCGGACGCGAAAAACCGCAGGTGCCGCTGGCCGATTCCGACGATGGCCTGGTGCCGTATCGCAGCGCGCATCTGGACGGTGCCGAGTCGGAGCTGGTGGTGACCTCCTGGCATAGCGTGCAGGAAACCCCGCAGGCGATTCTGGAGATTCGCCGCATCCTGCACGAGCAGCTGCAAGCCGAAGCGGCAGACACAAACCAGGCGCAGGCCGCGCGTCCGGCTGCGACGCCTGCGACGTTCTGAGTGCGCTGCACCCTCGCTGGAAGGTGTGGCTACTAGTCACGCACCGCGGGGTGTGGAGTTTGCCCGCTGCCAATGCGCACCATTGTCCGGTACGCGTCCCGGCGTTGCGATCGCTCACGCCTGGGCCGGCAAACCTGGGCAACACGCGGTCATCCGGTGGGTGCGGACGACGCGCAGGAGGCGGAGTGCACGAGCAAGCCGATCCCGGCACCGACCGCACTGCCTGACGGTCGCGCAGTCGTTGCGTTGGCCGCGTTTAGCGCGTTGTTTACCTGGCCCGTGCTATCAGGCGGTTCTCGAACACGCTCGAACCAGGGAAGACGCAATGCGCAAGACGCTGTCGGCAGTGATCTGGGTGCCCTTGCTGCTGGCCGGTTGCGGCCGCGGCGAAGGTCAACGCGAGGCGGCCGACCCTGTGGGTGCCACGCCGCCGGCAGCGCAGACCGCAGCGCCTCCATCTGCATCGCCACCGGTCGCTGATGAAGCGGTGCCCGAGTTCCCGGCCATCCCGTCGATTGTGGTGCCGGAGATTGCTGGCGTCACCCCGGCGCAGCGCGCACTGGAGGCCTCGCTGCAGGACATTCTCGACCCGATCGAAGGCGTCAGCGTGACGCCGGCACGCTGCGGCGATGGCGGCAGCTTGATCAACGACGCCGGCATCACCAGTGTCGATGCCAACGGCAATCTGCTGCGCAACGGCGACGGCGGGCTGTTCGACCTCAAGGCCGATGGCAGCGGTACCGCCAACTTCGACGGCGGCCTGATCCGCGTCAATGCCGACGGCAGCGGCACCATCAACGCCAGCGGCGCCGGTGGCGACGACGCGATCATCCAGGTCCAGGCCAGCGGCGCCGGTACCTACAACGGCCCGGCCGGCCTGATCAGTCTGGATGGCAAGGGGGCGGGAACCTGGAACAGCGACAAGAGCGGTTTGGTCGACAACCACGGCGATGGCAGCGGCACCTGGAACGGCCCGCGCGGTCTGATCACCATCAACGCCGACGGCTCGGGAACCTGGAACGGCCCGGACGTGCTGGTGCAGAACCGCGGCAATGGCACCGGCACCGTTGGTACCCCGCCGCGCGAAGTGCGCATGCCGCCGCTGCCGAAGGTGCCGCCGGCCGGGCGCTTTCCGCTGCTGCAGAAGTTCGCACTTCCCGGCGCACCGTGCGGCTATCTGATCACCTTGAACGAGCGCATCCTGTTCGACTTCGACAAGGCCGAAATCCGCCCCGACGCCGCGCGCGTGCTCGACGTGCTGGCGGCCGCACTCGGCAAGGTCAGCGCCAAGGACATGGAGGTTCGCGGGCATACCGATGCCAAGGGCAGCGACGCCTATAACCAGGCGCTGTCCGAGCGCCGCGCCGAGGCGGTGCTGGCCGCATTACGCACCCGCGGTGCCGCGCAGTCGGCCGGCGCAAAAGGCTATGGCGAATCGCAACCGGTGGCACCCAATACGCTGGATGGGCAGGACAACCCCGGCGGGCGACAACTCAACCGACGCGTGGAAATCTTCCTGCGCACCTGAGTGGGCCGATCTGCACGCATACAGTCGCATGCAGGCGCAGGAGCACGACGGTCCCGGATAGCTGGCGCGCCGCGCAGGCGTGTGTCGATGGACGGATGCCGGTCCACCTCATGTCAGCGCGGCGCGGCCTCGCGCAGTGCGTCCTGATGGTCGGTGCGCGGGGGATCTGCTCAAAGCGGCGCACCATGCGGTGAGTTGCAGGTGGAAAAGACTGATGCCGCACTTAGAGCGGCCAACACATCGACTGAGCCGCCGTCAGGTGAGGCGCTGCCGGTGCTAGGAAGCGGCACGGACCACTCGTACATTTCAATTCTGGGCGCGCGTCCGCTCCCACCTGACGACCGCCAGCTTTCATGTGTTGGCCGCTCTGGTACCGCAACCGTTCGGCTGCTGCCGAGCATTTATCGCCGCGTGGTGGCTACCCGGACATGTTGGATAAGTTCCGCCAGGTGTCGTCTGCCTTGCACATTGGCCCGGTAAATTCCGCGATGACCAACGGGATGACCGACAGGTATGGGTTTCAGGCAAGCGAAGAAAACGGGGCAGGGTGGTGAACAGACGCCCGCAGGCGATGACGGCAACGACGCGATGGGGATCGCGTCGTTGCCGTCGTGCGGGATCAATGCGCCGTTGCACGCAGGCGTCAGGCAACGTTCGACGACAGCACTGCGGCTACGATGGCGGATGCCGGCACTCGCACTCGGCGCGCTGCTGCTGATCGGCTGCACGCCGCGTCCGTCCGGGCCGCCCGCAATCGCGCAGACCGCGCAACTGGAACGCGTGGTGGCTGTCTTCCGGCACGGCGTGCGCGCACCGCTGCAGGGCGAAGCCGCCGCAGCGCACTATGCCGATGCGCCGTGGCCGCAATGGTCCACACCGGCCAGCCTGCTGACGCCGCACGGGCGCATCGGCGTGCAGTTGAGCGGTGACTATCTGCGTCAATGGCTGGCGCAGCAGGGCGTGTTGCCGCGTAGCGGCTGCCCGGCAGCAGGCAGCGTCTCGGTCTGGGCCAATACCGATCAGCGCACCATCGACAGCGGCGCTTTGCTGGCCGAGGCGCTGGCACCGGGGTGCGGGATCGTCGCCGGACATCGCCCGGCCGGCAGCAACGATCCGTTGTTCCGCCCGATCGAAGCCGGCGCGGTGCCGTTCGATGGCACGGCGGCGGTTGCGGCGATCGAAAGGCAAACCGGTGGCCCCGCCGCATTGCTGCGAGGGCACGCAGCCGAGTTGCAGGCAATGCAGCAGATCCTGGGTTGCACGCGCACCCCCTGCGACTTCGCGCAGATGCCGTCCACGCTGGCACCGTCGGCCAACGGGCGCGGCCTGGCCCTGGGTGGGCCGATCGACCTGACCTCCGGCACCGGCGAGGTATTGCTGCTGCAATACGCCGAAGGCCTGCCGCTGTCGCAGGTCGGCTGGGGCCGCGCCACACCCGAGCGGCTGGCGCAGGTCTCGCGCCTGCACGCCTTGTTGTTCGACATCTACGCGCGCCCGCATTACATGGCCTCACGTTCGGGCGCACCGCTGGCGCGCGAAGTGCTGCAGCGCTTCGGCGATATGCAGGCGCCAAAGGTCTCGGTCTTCGTTGGCAGCGATACGCATATCGCTGCCTTGAGCGGTTTGCTGGGCGTGCACTTTCATCTCCCCGGCTACGGTGCCGACGATCCGCCGCCGGGCGGCGCGTTGCTGCTGGAGCTATGGCGCGAACCGAATGGGCAGCAGGTGGTGCATGCGCGGTATCTTGCGCAATCGCTGGATCAACTGCGGACGCTGGCGCCATTGGATCTAGCGCACCCGCCGTTGCAGCAGGAACTGGCCTTGGGTCTATGCACGGACGAGCAACGGATGGCGTGTCAGTTGAAGGCGTTCGCTCAGGCGTTGGAGCAACAGTTGCAACGTGAGCCTTGAACGCAATGCCGGGGCTTCGATGTGCAGGCACCTTCAGCTCGTCGAAGCATCCGCATGGAACCGATGGAACAAGATCCAGGCCACGACCAGTCAACCGAAGGCCGCTTTTCTCTCAGTTGCCGACAACGATCGGTGGTGCTTGCGCGGGTGCCGGCGTGGGACCTTGAGCGGCATGGATGCCGCGCCAGAGCCTACATGGACGTACTTGCGGCGTGTCCCACACCGGTACGCGCGCAAGCGCCCGCAGCAAACCGAAGCAGATGCATGAAACGCAGGGTGTCGTGCGCAAGATCGATCGGTGTACGGAGTCGGCCGGCAGCGCGGCGGCGCACCCGGTGTCGGGACACGCCGTAAATCCGTCCCTGGAGGCTCGGTGGCGGCATCCATGCCGCCACACGGTCCCGCGCTCCCAGTATTGCCACTGCTGATCGGCAGACACTACGCGTGCAAGCGCCTTCAGTGGCCGAAGCCCTCAGTAACAAAGCATCAGTGACCGGAGCATTCGCACAACCCCACTAGACGTCCAACACGGAGATTCGTCGCCACGCGGTGGCCGCATCAAAAAACCGGACACGCATTGAATCCATCCGTGGAACTCCGTTGGAAACATCCATTCCGCCAAAACGCACATGGGCCGCATCAGCGGCCCATGTGCAATTCACTATATTCGCTCCCGCAGGAGCAGCTGGCTTACTTCAGCTTGGCGTCGGCGCGCAGGGCATCGGCACGGTCGGTCTTTTCCCACGAGAACGCGGTGGCGGTGTGCTGCGCGCCGGTTGCGTCGGTGTAGGAGAAGTCCTTCGGCTTGCGGCCGAAGTGACCGTAGGACGCGGTCTGCTGATACATCGGGTGGATCAGGTCGAGCATCTGGATGATGCCGAACGGACGCAGGTCGAAATGCTTGCGGATCAGCTTTTCGATCTGCTCGTCGGCGATCTTGCCGGTGCCGAAGGTGGTGACCGAAATCGAGGTCGGCTCGGCCACGCCGATGGCGTAGGAGACCTGCACTTCGCAACGGTCGGCCAGGCCGGCAGCCACCACGTTCTTGGCCACATAGCGCGCGGCGTAGGCTGCCGAGCGATCGACCTTGGACGGATCCTTGCCGGAGAACGCACCGCCACCGTGACGCGCCCAGCCGCCGTAGGTGTCGACGATGATCTTGCGACCGGTCAGTCCGCAATCGCCCACCGGCCCGCCGATCACGAACTTGCCGGTCGGGTTGATGTGGAACTTGGTGCCCTTGTGCAGCCACTTGGCCGGCAGCACCGGCTTGAGGATTTCCTCGCGCACGGCCTCGACCAGATCCTTCTGCTTGATGCCCGGATCGTGCTGGGTCGACAGCACCACCGCGTCGATCGCGGTCGCAACGCCGTCTTCGTAGCGCAGGGTGACCTGCGACTTGGCGTCCGGACGCAGCCACGACAGCGCCGAGTTCTTCTTCTTGCGGATCTTGGCCTGCTGCTCGACCAGGCGGTGCGCCAGATGGATCGCGGCCGGCATGTGGCTGTCGGTCTCGTTGGTCGCGTAGCCGAACATCAGGCCCTGGTCGCCGGCGCCCTGCTGTTCCGGGTTCTTGCGATCCACGCCCTGGTTGATGTCCGGCGACTGCTTGCCGATCAGGTTGAGCACGCCACAGGTCTCGCCGTCGAAGCCGACGTCGGAGCTGTTGTAGCCGATGTCCAGAATGACCTTGCGGGTCAGCGCTTCCAGGTCGATCCAGGCACTGGTGGTCACTTCGCCGGCAACGATCGCCACGCCCGTCTTGACCATCGTCTCGCACGCCACGCGGGCGCGCTTGTCCTGGGCCAGGATGGCATCCAGCACTGCGTCGGAGATCTGGTCGGCGATCTTGTCCGGATGGCCTTCGGAGACCGATTCGGAGGTGAACAGGTAGCTGGACATCAGGCTTATATCCCTTGATTCGGATGAAAAGATGGGTGCGGATGATACACCGTCCGACAACCCTGTGCATTGTGCGCCTGAACAGCCCGCTGTGGCGTTAAACCCGTGTCGTGGCGGGGGTTTGCACGGTCATCCGGGTGTCGTCAGCTTGCCATGCAGCGGTCGTACTGACCGGTCAGCATGCGCGCGTGCCTGGCGGCATGGCTGCGTGCAGCCACGGCGCTGGAGGGGAATGAGCCATATCGTCGGACAGCGTGCCGGGGCGAGGGGCGCATGGCTGCCATGGCGACCACGATCCGGGATGCGCGCGTCCGATTGCAGTGCTACGCCGCGGCTTGCTGCGGGGCGCATCTGTGTCAGCGCGCTGCCGATGCCCGCGGGCGGCGCACGCAGCCTGCCTGCGCAGCGCCCGATCGCGGCCGACATTTTTTGCCCTGGAGATGTCCGCATGCACGTGTCCACATTGCACCCTCCCGTCCGCGCCCTGTTCCTGTCCGACCTGCACCTGGGCTCGCGGCACTGCCATGCTGCCGAGATCGCCGCGTTCATCGGCCGCCAGCGTTGCCAGACCCTGTATCTGGTCGGCGACATCATCGACCTGTGGTGGATGTCGCAGCGGCGCGCGGTCTGGGATGCGGCGCATCAGCAGGTGATCGTCGCCCTGCATGCGCAGGCCAGGCGCGGCACCGAGATCATCTACGTGCCCGGCAACCACGACCGTGCCATCCGCCGCTTCTGTGGTCTGGTAATGCCGGCCATGCAGGTGCGCCGACGCAGCGTCCACACCTTGCTGGACGGGCGCCGGCTGCTGGTCACCCACGGCGACGATTACGACGCGCAAACCCATTTCGGCGGCTTGCAGGAACGATTTGGCGACTGGCTCTATTACCGCATCCTCACCGGCAATCAGCTGACCAATCGTCTGCGGCGGCGCCTGGGCATGCGCTACTGGTCGCTGGCCGAGTTTCTCAAGCGCCGCAGCGGTGCGGCCGAGCGCTACATCGGCCGCTTCGTGGCGGCCGGCCTGGCCGATGTGGTGCGTCGCGATCTGGACGGCATCGTCTGTGGGCACATCCATCGCGCCGCACTGCGCATGCAGGCCGGCCATGTCTACGCCAACACCGGCGACTGGGTGGAGAGCCTGACGGCGCTGCGCGAGACACAGTCCGGCGCACTGCAACTGGTCAACCATCACGGCGACGTGCTGGCCGAGCTGGCGCCGCAACCTCATGCCGCGCAGCAGCGCGCGGCGTGAGGTTGACCAGGCGCAGCAGCTGCCGGCAGACCGCAGCTGCCGGTATGTGCCATCGGACGTGCGCGGCGTGCAGCGTTCGCTGTCCTGGTGCAAGGACTGCGGACGGCGGCTGCAGCGCCGTTTTCGACCGCGAGCCGCAGCGCGATGCGAGCACTGCGGCTGCTGGCTGACTGCCGGCCGGCCGGAACGCACGTGATGGCACTGGACGATGCCCGTCCTGCTAGCATCGGCCGATGGATTCATTGACCCAGATCGTTCTTGGTGGCGCCGTCGCTGCCGCCATCGCACCGGCCGGACAGCGCCGTGCAGCCCTGTTGGCCGGCGCCGCCCTGGGCACCTTGCCCGATCTCGATGCGCTGGTATTGCTGCCGCTGACCGACGATCCGGTCACGCTGATGACGGTGCATCGCAGCGCCAGCCATTCGTTGTTCGTGCTGCCGTTGCTGGGCTGGCTGATCTGGTGGCTGTTTCGCCGTTACGGCAATGGGCGCGTGGCCGCTGCGCCCAAGCGCTGGTTCTGGGCGATCCAGCTGGCGTTGATCACGCATCCGCTGCTGGATGCCTTCACCGTCTACGGGACCCAGCTGTGGTGGCCGCTGCAGCCGCATCCGGCAATGTGGTCGAGCGTCTTCATCATCGACCCGGCCTACACGCTATGGCTGTTGCTGGCCTGCGCGGTGGCATGGTTTGCGCGCGCGCGGCCGCTCGCGCAGCACGCGCTGGTGATCGGGCTGGCGCTCAGCTCCGCCTACCTGGGCTGGTCGTTGCTGGCCAAGCACCTGGTCGACCAGGAAGCAGACCGTGCGCTGGCCGCGCTCGGCTTGAAGGATGCGCCGCGCTTCTCGGTGCCGATGCCGCTCAACACCTTGCTGTGGCGCGTGGTGGCGATGACGCCCAACGGTTATGTGATCGGCGAACGCTCGCTGGTGGCCGACAAGGGCCCGATGCAGTTTCGCGGCTATTCCAGCAACACCCAGGCCCTGGGCGAGGTGGCCGGTTTCGACGCGGTGCGCCGGTTGACCTGGTTCAATCGCGGCTTCATGCGCGCACGCCTGGTCGACGACGAGCTGATGCTCAGCGACCTGCGCATGGGTCTGGAGCCGGACTACAACTTCAACTTCGTGGTGGCCCACCGTCAAGACGGGCAGTGGCAACCGATTACGCCCCGGCAGATCCAGGCCGCCTACCGCGCGCCGGTGGCGCGCGATCAAATTGGTGAGGTACTGGCGCAGATGTGGCGCCGTATCTGGCACGAGCCCACCGGCACGGTACTGACCGGCGACCTGGAACATGCCACCACGCCTGCTCCGGCAGCTCGGTAGGCCTGCTTGGCGGTGGCGCTCGGCAACGCGGACGTAGTAAGCCCGAGCAGCCCGCCGGCTCAATACACCGTCGCGCGCGCCTGCACGAACGAGTAGAAGAACACCGCGTTCGGGTCGCTGTGCACCTGCGCCAGTTCGCGGCGCATGCCATCCACGGTGTCTGCGTTCACCGCACCGGCCTCGCGCAACTGGTCGGCCGCCGACAGCAGCACTTCTTCCCAGAACCCGATCATGGTCTTGCGCCGGCCCGGCTCGCGGTTGTCCAGATGCAGCGTCTTGATCTCGGTGTGCACATCGCGAAAGCCGCCGGCCAGCAGCAGGTTGCCCAGCTTGGCGCCGACGAACGGGTCGCCGCCCTGGTCGTGCTGGAAATCGTTGAAGGCCATCCAGTAGCGCCACAGATTGGGCGAATACGGATGCAGCAGGAACGAGGCGTTCATCACCTCGGTGACATACACCGGCGAGCCCGGCAGCAGCACACGCCGCACCTCGTTGAGCACGCGCGCAGGCGAGGGCACATGCTCGAGCACCCAGCACAGGAACGCCGCATCGAACTGACGCGCCTCGAACGGCAGATCGCTGGCATCGGCCTGCTGTAGCGTGTAGCGCTCGCGGCACCATGCCAGCCGTTCCAGATTGGCGCGTGCCGCGCCCAACTGCGCCTCGCTCAGGTCCACGCCGGTGACATGCAGGTCGGGAAAGCGGCGCAGCAGGATTTCGGTCTGCGCGCCCACGCCGCTGCCCACTTCCAGCAGCCGGCGTGCGCCGCTGTAGTCGATCTGGTTGAACAGCGTGGCTTCCAGCAGGCGCGCCTGTTTGAGCAGGCGTGCCTGTTCGGTGGACGAAAACCCATGCAGATAGGTCGGGGTGTCGCTTGGTGCGGTCATGGCTGCAGCTCCAACAACGCAGGAAAACTCAGGCGGCAACCGACAGCGCTGGCGGCACACCGGCGATCAAGGCGTCGAAATACGCGCGGGTCAGTTCCAGCTGCGCTTCCGGCGTTTCGGCGCGATTGACCACTGCACGGAAGTCGGCGCTCTGCGGGTGATCCTTGGCGTACCAGCCCAGATGCTTGCGCGCGATGCGCACGCCCTGCGGCTGCCCGTAGAACGCATGCAGTGCTTCCAGATGGCCGAGCAGGGTGTCGCGCACGAACGCCAACGACGGCGGCGGCAACAGCTCGCCGGTGGACAGATAATGCGCCACCTCGCCGAAGATCCACGGGCGCCCCTGCGCGGCACGCCCGATCATCACCGCATCCACGCCGGTCTCGCGCAGCACCTGCGCCGCCTTCTGCGGCGAGTCGATATCGCCATTGGCGATCACCGGAATCTGCAGCGCCGCCTTGATCTGCGCAATCGTGGCGTACTCGGCAGTGCCGGTGTAATGCTGATCGCGGGTGCGCCCGTGCACGGCCAGCGCGGCGATCCCGCAATCCTGCGCGATGCGCGCGATGGTCGGGCCGTTGCGGTGATCGCAGTCCCATCCGGTGCGGATCTTCAGGGTCACCGGCACATCCACCGCCTGCACCACCGCGCTGAGGATGCGTGCCACCAGGTCTTCGTCGCGCATCAGCGCCGAGCCGGCCCAGGCGTTGCAGACCTTCTTGGCCGGGCAGCCCATGTTGATGTCGATCAGCTGCGCACCGTGGTCGACGTTGTAGCGCGCCGCCTCGGCCAGTTGCTGCGGCTCGGTGCCGGCAATCTGCACGCTGACCGGATCCGGCTCGCCGGCATGATCCATGCGGTGCAGCGATTTGCGCGTGCCCCAGAAGCGCGGGTCGGAGATGGTCATCTCCGACACCGCCAGCCCGGCGCCCAGCCGCTTGCACAGCAGCCGGAACGGCTTGTCGGTGACGCCGGCCATCGGGGCCAGGATCACTTTCGGGTCGATGGAGTAGGGGCCGATCTGCATGGTGGCATTGTAGCTGGGTGGGGATTCGGGATTCGGGATTCGGGATTCGGGAATCGGGATTCGGGAATCGGGAGAGCGTTTTCGGCCTTCGGTCTTGCGGGGTTCGGGAGAGGGGCTTCTATTCCTTCTCCCGTCGGGAGAAGGTGTCGCGTCAGCGCCGGATGAGTGTACGAGTGCCCGACGCGGCATCACGCCAGGTCCTGCCGCCCAGACTGCTATCCGATGAAGAAGATCGAAGCTCCGGCGCAGCGGGTCTGGCGGCGTCCGTCGATGGACAGGCCTCGACATGCCGTTCGCGGATCGAAGCAGTCCCATGGGATGCCGACTCCCTGAACGTAAAAGGCGACCGCATCGCTGCGGTCGCCTTCGTTGTTTGCTTGAAGCGTGCGGATCACACGGCCGGTTCGGGCACCATGCGCGGCATCGAGGTGGCGGCGCCTTCCACTTCGGTGGAGCGCGCGGCGTAGCGGGTGGCAAAACGCACGTGGGTGATGAAGCTGGCAGTGGGCGCCTGTGCCAGCGAGGCCACCAGCGCGCCGTTGAAGGCGTCGCCGGCGCCGGTGGTGTCCACCGTCTGCGCGCTTTCCGCGCCCACGCGGTAATGCGCGGCCGTGTCGCCGCGCAGCTGCTCTTCCGCATGCGAGATGAAGGCGCCCACCGATCCCAGCGTCACCACCACGGTACCGCCCGGCAGCAGCTTGCGGCACAGCGAATGCAGCGTGTTGCCGTCCAGCGCCGCCACATCGTCGGCATTGATGCGTTCGCCCACATGGCGGCCGAGCAGGGCCGCAAATTCGGTTTCGTTGGGCGTCAGCACATCCGACAGCTTGAGCAGGCTGATCGAGGTCGGCGCGTTGGCCGGTGCGGCGTTGAGCACGGTCAGCACGCCGCATTCGCGTGCCAGCGCCAGCGCCGATTCGATGGTCTCCGCCGGCGATTCCAGCTGCGCCAGCAACACGCCGGACGAGGCCACCAACGCGCGCTGGTTGTCCACAAACGCTGCGCTCAGCACCGAGTTGGCACCGGCGCCGATCACGATGGTGTTGCGGCCGTGCGCGTCGACATAGATACCGCCGGTGCCGGTCGGCTCATTGCTGGGCTCGGCGATCAACGCAAAGCCGTCGTGCGCAGCCAGCGAGCGCGCCAGCGCGCCGCCGGCATCGTCGCCCAGCGCGCACAGGAAGTGCGTCCTGGCGCCGGCACGTGCGGCCGCGACCGCCTGGTTGAAGCCCTTGCCACCCGGGCCGGTGCTGTAGCGACCGGCGATGGTGGCACCCGGCGCAGGCAGGACATCACAGCGCCACACGTGATCGACATTGAAGGACCCGACAACGACGACCGAACTCATAAATACCCTTGACTTGAATGACTGAATGAAACGTGGCGTGCGGCGATTAGACCGTCACGCCGATGAACCCGCGCCGCCTCAACCGAAATGCGAGAGCACGCCGGCAATGGTAGCGGTCATGAACGTGGCGATCGAACCGCCCAGCACTGCGCGCAGGCCGAATTTGGCCAGATCGTGACGGCGTTCCGGTGCCAGCCCGCCGATGCCACCGATCTGGATCGCAATCGAGCTGAAGTTGGCAAAGCCGCACAGCGCATACGTGGCAATCAGCCGACCTTCCGCGCTCAGGCCAACGCCCGGTACTTCGCCCTTCACGATACGCGACAGCTCGCTGTAGGCGACGAACTCGTTGATCACCACCTTCTGCCCGATCAGCGAACCGACCGTGGTCGCGTCCACCCACGGGGTGCCGATCACCCAGGCGATCGGCGCCAGCACGTAGCCGAAGATCGTCGACAGGTTGGTCGGCCGGCCCAGCAGCGCGGCGGCGCCGGTGATCTCGCCCAGCCAGGTCAGCGGTGCGTTGATCAAGGCGATTAGCGCAATGAAGGCCAGCAGCATCGCGCCGATGTTCAGCGCCAACCGCAAGCCATCGCCGGCGCCGGCGGCCGCCGCATCGATGACGTTGCTGGTGGTCTTTTCCACTTCCATCTTGACCGTGCCGCGGGTTAGCGGGGTGCCGGTCTCCGGCACCAGCAGCTTGGCCACCACCAGGGTGGCGGGCGCGGCCATGATGCTGGCAGCGAGCAGATGCTTGGCATAGAACGCCTGCTGCACGGGGTCGCTGCCACCGAGCATGCCGACATAGGCGGCCAGCACGCCGCCGGCGATATGCGCCATGCCGCCGATCATCATCGTCAGCAGCTCTGACTGGGTCATTTTGGGGATGTACGGACGCACCGTCAGCGGCGCTTCGGTCTGGCCGATGAACACGCTGGCGCATACGCTGGTGGTTTCGGCACCGGACACGCGCATCACCTTGGTGATTGCCCACGCCATCGCGCGGACCACCACCTGCATCACGCCCAGGTGGTAGAGCACGCCCATCAGCGCCGAGAAGAAAATGATGGTGGGCAGCACCTGGAACGCAAAGATGAAGCCGTAGCTGTCGATGTTCATCAGGTTGCCGAAAATGAAGGTGGACCCCTCATTGACGAAGCTCAGCACCTTGACGAAGCCCTTGCCCAGCGAGTCGAACACATCGCGTCCGCCCGGCACCAGCAGCACCAGCGCGGCGAACGAAATCTGCAGCGCCAGACCGGTGGCGACCAGTCTCCAGTCGATCGCGCGGCGGTTGCTCGAAAACAGCCAGGTGATGCCGATGAGCACCGCCAGACCGAACAGGCCGAAACCGATCCTTCCCAAACCTTCGACCATTCCAATCCCCGGGGCTGCTGACGGCAAAACGAGAAGCCTAGAGCAGGGGGTGACCGTGGGCAAGGCGAGCAGCATTCAGGGCCCGCCCGTTGGCCCGCAGGCGAGCCGGGGCGGGCGCGGGCAGTTGCCTGCGCGCGGGCGGGCGAGCCGCGCTTGCGCAAGGTCATTGATCGGGGGGGCGTCGATTCGCTGCCGAGCGTCGCCCGCAAAGACCGCGCCCGAAGCACGGTCACCCGACCGGATGCCGCTTTTCCCGTCAGCCGTCGACGAAAACCGGTGCTACCTGCGCGCGTAGCGGGGTGGGACCTTGAGCGGCATGGATGCCGCGCCAGAGCCTACATGGACGTACTTGCGGCGTGTCCCACGCCGGTACGCGTGCAAGCGCCCTCGGTAGACCGGAGCTTGCACTGAGAACCTGAAGATCTCATGCGCGTGGTTGGTCGGCGGCGCGGCGCCGCATCCGGCGTCGGGACACGCCGTGAATCCGTCCCTGGAGGCTCGGTGGCGGCATCCATGCCGCCACACGGTCCCGCCCCCGGACGCGACACCACGCTTCCAGCATTGCCACTGCTGATCGGCAAGCAATGCGTCAAGACACGTGTTGATCTCTGCGGACTCCGTGGCCGCTGTGATCGGTAAGCGATCCATCTGGCGTCACGCGCCAGGAATGAACGCTAGGAAGAACGTGCAGTTCATCTGGCTGTTCGCACTTCTTTCCGGAACCGATAGAACCGGTGGTACCTGCGCGTGCCGGCATGGGACCTTGAGCGGCATCGATGCCGCGCAACCCTGTCGCCCCGGCAGCACCACGTCCTACACTGCGCACGCCGATCCGGGGCAGGGCGCCGCGGAGGTTGCTGGAGTCTGCCAATGCAATACCGTCGTCTGGGGTCCACCGGGCTGCAGCTGTCGGCCCTGTCGTTCGGGGCCTGGGTCACCTTCGGCAAGCAGATCGGGCGCAGCGAAGCGCGCAACCTGATTGCCGCCGCCTGGGACAACGGCATCAATTTCTTCGACAACGCCGAGGTCTACGCACGCGGCCGCGCCGAAGAAGTGATGGGCGATGTGATCGCCGACCTGCGCCTGCCGCGCGATGGTTACTGCGTGTCGAGCAAGGTGTTCTTCGGCGCGGTGGACAGCCCGCGCCCGACCCAGCGCGGACTCTCGCGCAAGCATGTCACTGACGCCTGCCATGCCGCGCTCAAGCGCCTGCGCGTGGACTATCTGGACCTGTACTTCTGCCACCGGCCCGATCCGGACACGCCGATCCGCGAAACCGTGCGCAGCATGGATGCCCTGATCCGCCAGGGCAAAGTGTTGTACTGGGGCACCTCCGAGTGGAGCGCCGAGCAGTTGCGCGAGGCCATCAGCATCGCCGGGCAGGAACACCTGCACGCTCCGGCGATGGAGCAACCGCAGTACAACCTGCTGCACCGCGACCGGCTGGAGCGCGAATACGCGCCGCTGTGCGAGGGCGGGCTGGGCACCACGATCTGGTCGCCGCTGGCCTCGGGCCTGCTGACCGGTAAGTACAACGCCGGCGTGGACGCGGACAGCCGCCTCGGCCAGCCTGGCAATCAGTGGCTGCAGGACGAAGTGCTGGGCGCACCGGAAGCGCGCCGCCTGGAACGCGCCCGCGCGTTCTGTGCGTTGGCCGCCGAGCTGGGCCAGTCGCCCGCGCGCCTGGCGATCGCCTGGTGCCTGCGCAACCCGCACGTGTCCACGGTGATCCTGGGGGCCAGCCGGGTCGCGCAGCTGGAAGAAAATCTCGGCGCGCTGGAGACCCTGACCCAGGTCGATGCCGACGGTTGGGCACGGGTGGAGGGGGCGACGCGCTGAGGAGTGCCCTGTGCGGTGCATGCGTGCGGGACAGTCGACTGCGCTGCGTTGGTTTGTTGGTTCTCAACGCGAACAAGAGGCTGCACCTGGCAGGTCGTGCACGCCAGCCAAATCCATGCATCGCAAAGTGCTGCCGTCCGCTCAGTCCTCGCTTGCCCAGCGTAGTCCTCACCACCGATGTGATCAGCAAGGCCACGAGCTCTGCACCGAAAACCCCAATCAGAAATCGCGGCTGAATCTTTTCAATAGGATTGGTGAATCGAAATCGTCTGATCCATGCAAAGGTCGTGTCAAGAAGATGAGAATGGCTCTTGATCATTAAATGAGAATGGTTATTATTTGTCTGGCCAACCGACTGGAGATCCAGATCATGACCGCTCATCCCGTGCTGCTCCGCTCCGAACCGGTCAACCTGCGCGACCGCGCTGCTCCGCGCGCCGTCCCCGCAGAAGACCTCATCAGCAGCGAGGCGCTGCTCAAGGGCCGTCGCGAAGTGCTGATCCAGCATGGCGACCGCGTCTATCGCCTGCGCCACACCAGCAACGACAAGCTCATCCTGACCAAGTAAGTTTTTACCCTCCGATTCCGCGCAGTGGCGCCGGGGATCGGGTTGTCTGCCGCGGGCGTTGCCGCCGCCGTCCGCGCATCCCACGCTCTTTCCCGGCGGCCGGTCGCGGCCTAGTCTGCAGCACACGCTGCCGGGAACTTCCCTCAAAGGTTCCCGATGATTCGCCTGCATCCGCTGGTGGTCGCGCTGTCGCTTGCGCTGCCCGCTCTTCCGTTGAGTGCCCACGCTGCCGACCTTGCCGCCAATGGTGACGCCGCGCGTGAGGTCCACGACTTCGACCGGTTGCAGGTGACCGCCACGCGCACCCAGCGTGCCCTGGTCGATGTGCCGAGCACCGTGGATGTGATCGATCGCGAACAACTGGACAACCAACTGGTGCGCGAGCTCAAGGATCTGTTCCGCTACACGCCCGGCGTGTCGGTGACCAGCACCAGCGGCCGCTTCACCGGCGCCAACGGTATCCGCATCCGCGGGCTGGACGGCAACCGTGTGGCGATCCTGGTCGACAACGTGCCGGTGTCGGACACCTTCAGTTTCGGCAGCTACCTCAACGCCAATCGCAACTTCGTCGATCTGGAAACGCTCAAGCGCGTCGAAGTGGTGCGCGGGCCGGCCAGCTCCCTGTACGGCTCCGACGCGCTGGGCGGCGTGGTGGCTTTCGTCACCAAGGATCCATCCGATTACCTGAGCGCCGACAAGCACAGTTATGTCGGCCTGAAATTCGGCTACGAAGGCGACTGGAACGGCCTGTTCGCCGGTGCCACCGGCGCATTCGGCGGCGAGCGCTGGAGCGGCATGGTGGCTGTCAGCCATCGCCAGGGCCAGGAGGCACAGAACCAGGGCGACAACCGCAGCCGCGATTTCACCCGTACTGCGGCCAACCCGCAACGCATCGATGGCCGCAGCGTGCTGGCCAAGCTGGTGTACGCGCCCAGCGCGCAGCAGCGCTTCAAGCTCACCGTGGAAGGTAACGAAGACTACGGCAGCATCGAGGCGTTGACCGGCATCGACCCGCGCGTGACCACGCCATCGCTGCGCATCCTGTCGCAGGACGGACGCGACCATCAGACCCGCGCGCGCGTTTCGCTGCGCCACGAGCTGGATGCATTGGATTGGGCACTGGCCGACGACCTGCAGTGGCAGCTGTATCGCCAGGACAGCGAGAGCCTGCAGCGTACCGACGAGCTGCGCGGCAACAACACCCGCCGTCATAACGAACACAACTTCGATCAGCGCGTCTACGGCCTGCTGGTCAACGCGCACAAGACCATCGACACCGGCACGCTCAGCCACGACATCACCTATGGCCTGGACGGCACCTGGACCGACACCCGCGCCAAGCGCGATGGCTACTCGGTCAATCTGGCCAATGGCGCAATCACCAACCGCGTCGGTCAGGACGTGTTCCCGGTGCGCGATTTTCCCAAGAGCGAGACCACCAAGCTCGGGCTGTATGCGCAGGACGAGATCCGCCTGTTCGATGGCCAGCTGTCGCTGACGCCCGGGGTGCGCGTGGATTACTTCCGGCTGTCGCCGCAGGTGGACGACATCTTCCGCGAAGACAATCCCGGCGTTGCCGCCGAGACCATCGACGAGACCCAGGTGTCTCCCAAGTTCGGTGTGGTGTGGCGGTTTTCGGACGCGTGGTCGGCGTATGCCAATTACGCGCACGGCTTCCGCGCGCCGCCGTACAACGACGTCAACATCGGCTTCACCAATCTGCAGGCGCGCTACACCGCCATCGCCAATCCGGATCTGAAATCGGAGACCAGCCGCGGTGGCGAACTCGGGCTGCGTTTCAATGATGCAGTCGGCTATCTGGGTGTCAGCGTGTACTACACCGACTACCGCAACTTCATCGAATCGTATGCGCCAGCCGGCTTCAATGCCGAAGGGCTGATGCTGTTCCAGTCGCGCAACGTTGACGATGTGGTGATCAAGGGTGCCGAAGCGCGCGGCGGAATCGATCTGGGCGCCCTGGCCGGCTGGCAGGGTTGGTCGCTCAACAGCGCCGTGGCGTATGCGGAAGGCGACAATCTCACCGACGACACTCCGCTCAACTCGGTCGACCCGCTGCGCGGCACGCTCGGCGTGGCCTTCGACAGCGATGCCTGGGGCGCGGAGCTGATCGGCACCTTCGTCGCGCGCAAGCGTCGCCCGCAGCTGGACAGCTATTACACCCCGGCCGGCTATGCCACGCTGGACCTGATGGGGCACTGGCAGTTCGCACCCGGTGCCAAGGTCACCGCAGGCATCTTCAATCTCGCCGACCGCCGCTATGTGGACTGGAATGCGCTGCCCAACGGCACGCTGGCCAGCAGCACGGTGCTCGATCGCTTCACCGGCGCCGGGCGCACCGCCTCGGTCAGCCTGGCGGTGAGCTGGTAGCGGCCATGCCCATCGCCCGCCCGCTGCCGTCGTTGTCGCATGCACGTGCCACCCGCGCTGCGCTGCCGCGTCCGCAGCAGTTGGCGGCGTTGGGCACGGTGCTGTGCCTGTACCGGCCCGCATTGGGCAACGAACTGGATGGCTGGCAGCACGCGGTGGATGCGGCGGCGTGCCGGCAGGTCGACAGCGATGGCGTGCGTGAGAGCATCTGGTTCTTCGATGCCGAGGGGCAGTGCTGCTGGCGGATCTGCCTGCTGCCTGACAGCGATTTCCTGATCTGGGATCGCCTGGTCTCGCGGCTGCCGCCATTGCCGATGGAAACTCATGAGCTGGGCGTCGGCGAGCGGCTGTGGCGTCGTCTGGCCGGGCGCATGCGTGGGGAGGCATGGCGATTGAGCGCATTGCGCCTGCAGGCGGCCGCCGCCCGCGAGCAACCGTTTGTCGCCAGCCTGGCAACCGTGTCGGCGCTGGGTGCGGAGGTTGCCGCACGCCTGGCGCGCGAAGAGGGCATCGACGGCCGCGTGGCGGTGGACGATTGCTGCTGCGCGCGCGCTGCCGCCTTGCGCACGGCCTCCGCCATATCCAGCAACAACAACCCATCCGACATGACCACGTCGCTGGTGCGCCTGCGCCGCTGACGTCTCCCACCACTCCCGAGAGCTACGATGAGCCGAACGTTTTCCCGTTGTATCGCACTGACGCTGAGCCTGTTGCCGTTGATTGCCGCCGCCGACGCCCAGCGCGACCGCCAGAGCATCCTGGCGATGCAGGGCGAATACGCAGTGGACTTTGCCTTCGACGAGACGGTGTTGCTCAAGCCCGGTTACGAGCGTGCATCGGCCATGCGCAGCGGCGCCAGCGAAGTGGTGATCGTGGTGGAGGATTCACCGCGCAAGCTGGTGTTGCAGCATCTGCTGGTCGACGAGAAGAGCAGGCACGTGACCAAGCATTGGCGGCAGGACTGGATCTACGAGGCGCCGCAGCGTTTCGAATTCAGCGCCGATCAGACCTGGACGGTGCATGCGCTGCCGCCGGCAGTCACCGCCGGCGCCTGGACCCAGTGCGTCTACGAGGTCAGCGACGCGCCACGCTATTGCGGCACCGGTCGCTGGGACTATGCCGACGGCCATCCCACCTGGACCAGCGATCTGAGCTGGCGCCCGTTGCCGCGCCGCGAGTACACCAAGCGCAGCGACTACAACGCGCTCGCGGTCATCAATCGCCACACGCTCACGCCCAACGGCTGGACCCACGAACAGTTCAACACCAAGGTGCTGCGCAAGCCCGACGGCAGCCAGGAAGCGATCGCGCGCGAGTTCGGCTTCAATGATTACCGCAAGACCACCGAGGTCGACTTCGCCCCGGCCTATGCGTACTGGAAGGGCACCCAAGGCTACTGGGCCAAGGTGCGCACGCGCTGGGCAAGGTTCCTCGATACGCCACCCGGCCTGCATCTGAAGACCAAGCCGGACGGCATGGCGATGATCATGCCGATGTTCCAGCAGGCCGAGGCGGTGCAGAACGGCAAGCGGATCAAGGACGCGCAGTTGGACGCGGTGTTCGCGCAGTGGGTCGAACCGGCGAACTAAGCACCCGCATGCCGTAGGAGCGCACCCGGGCGCGACGTGGCATTCCCGAGAAGGTCCATCGCACCGCAGGACGCTTCTGCGAGGTCGCGCCCTGGTGCGCTCCTACGAGCGAGACGGCGGGGCGCCCAGAGCGATGGGGCCAAGGTGCGCACGCGCTGGGCCAGGTTGCTCGATACGCCCCCCGGCCTGCATCCGAAAACCAAGCAGGACGCGGTGTTCGCGCAGTGGGTCGAACCGGCGAACTAAGCACCCGCATGCCGTAGGAGCGCACCCGGGCGCGACGTGGCATTCCCGAGAACGCCCATCGCGCCGCAGGACGCTCTTGCGAGGTCGCGCCCGGGTGCGCTCCTACGAGCGAGACGGCGGGGCGCCCAGAGCGATGGGGCCAAGGTGCGCACGCGCTGGGCCAGGTTGCTCGATACGCCGCCCCGGCCTGCGTCCGAAAACCAAGCAGGACGCGGTGTTCGCGCAGTGGGTCGAACCGGCGAATTAGCCACCCGCATGCCGTAGGAGCGCACCCGGGCGCGACGTGGCATTCCCGAGAAGGCCCACCGCGCCGCAGGACGCTCCTGCGAGGTCGCGCCCGGGTGCGCTCCTACCGGCGAGACGGCGCTTGGTCGTTATTCCTTGAACATCAGGAATGCCGCGACCAGGATCAAGCCGAATGCGGCCCAGTGATTCCACTTCAACGACTGGCCCAGGTAGAAGGTCGAGAAGCCGGCGAACACCAGCAGCGTGATCACTTCCTGCATGCCCTTGAGCTGCGGCGCCGAGTACACCGCGCTGCCCAGGCGGTTGCCCGGTACCTGCAGGCAGTATTCGAAGAACGCGATGCCCCAGCTGACCAGGATCGCGATCATCAGCGGCGTGCTCTTGTACTTCAGATGCCCGTACCAGGCAAAGGTCATGAACACGTTGCTGGCGATCAGCAACAGCACCGGATACAGATAGGCAGTGAAGGGGGCGGTAGGCATGACGGCAGACGGCAGGTAAGGGGCCGGCAGCATAAGCCAGCCCCGTTAAGCGCACGCGACCGTGCCGATGAGCCCGGCACGCGGGCTCAGGCCGTTGGTGGCAGGCGCAACACGTTCATCTGCAGCGTGGCCAGGCAAAACGCCTGGCCACGCATCGCTGCGCTCGCAGCGCCTGCGGTCATCCCGCTAGCGCTGCATGCCCCAGCGGCGCACGGTCAGCCGCTCGATGGCCTGGAACACCACGCCCTCCACCAGCAGGCCCAGCACGATCACCATCGCCAGGCCGGCGAACACCCGGTCGGTATACAGCTCGTTGCGGTTCTGGAAGATGTACCAGCCCAGGCCGCCCTGGCCGGAGGTGGCGCCGAACACCAGCTCGGCGGCGATCAGGGTGCGCCAAGCGAAGGCCCAGCCGATCTTCAACCCGGACAGGATCGCCGGCAGCGCAGCGGGAATCAGCAACTGCGCCACGTAGCGCGGCCCACGCAATCCGTAATTGCGTCCAGCCATGCGCAGGGTCTCTGGCACTGCCTGGAAACCGGCGTAGGTGGTCAGCGCCAGCGGCCACAGCACCGAATGCACCAGCACGAACACCAGGCTGCCGGTGCCCAGGCCGAACCACAGCAAGGCCAGCGGCAGCAGCGCGATCGCCGGCAGCGGATTGAACATGGCGGTCAACGTGCCGAGCACGTCGCGGCCCCAGCGCGTGGAAGCGGCCAGCGCGGTCAGCACGAAGGCCAGCACCACGCCGAGCGCATAGCCCTGCGCCAGTACGCGCAGCGAAGCGCCCACGCGGCGCAGCAGCTCGCCGGACAGCAGCCCGTCGTAGAACGCGCGTGCGGTCTGCAGCGCGCTGGGCAGCATCAGATCGTCGCCGACCACGCGTGCGGCGATCTCCCACACCGCGACCAGCACCACCAGCACCAGCGCCTTGCGCAGCCACGGCGGTGCCTGCCAGCGCGTCGGCGCGGCGGCTGCAACCAATGCCGGGTCCAGCGGCTGCAGGGCGACTTCGTACTCGGCCCGCACCGGTGGCAGTGGCGGCAGCGCGGTGGCGTTGCTGCGGCTCATGGCAGCGCCTCGCGTTGGCGCTCGGCCGGGCGACGCAGCGGCGCCACCTTGGCGTCTTCCAGGGCGTCGTCGGGCAGGTCGAACAGCAGCCGATGAATGCGCTGCGCGGTCTGCTGGAACGCCACGCTGCCGGCGCTGTGCGGGCCGAACGCATGCGCGTTGAGCTCGGCGCGCACCTGGCCCGGATGCGGCGACAACAGCAGCACGCGATTGCCGACCACCAACGCCTCCTCGATCGAATGGGTGACGAACAACAAGGTGAAGCGCGATTGCTCCCACAGCTCCAGCACCTGCTCCTGCATGCGCGAACGCGTCAGCGCATCGAGTGCGGCGAACGGCTCGTCCATCAGCAACACGCGCGGCCGCATCGCCAGCGCGCGTGCAATCGCCACGCGTTGCTTCATGCCGCCGGACAAGGTGTGCGGGTAGGCCTGGGCAAACGCGCTCAGCCCGACCTGCGCCAGGCTGTCGTCGGCACGTTCGCGCGCCTCGGCACGCGACAGCCTGCGGGCTGCGCGCAGGCCGAACACCACGTTCTCGCGTACGGTCTTCCAGGGCGCCAGCTGGTCGAATTCCTGGAAGACGACGACCCGGTCCGGCCCCGGCCCGGTGACCGCCTTGCCATCCAGACGGATCTGCCCCTCGCGTGGGGTGACGAAGCCGGCCACCGCCTTGAGCAGGGTGGATTTACCGCAACCCGAGGGCCCCAGCAGCACGAAGCGGTCGGCTTCATGCACATCGAAACGCACGCGGTGGGTGGCGCGCACCACGCGTTGCGCCGAGGCGTATTCCAGGCTGACGTGATCGACCTGCAGCAATGGTGTGGACGGACTCATCGCTCAGCTCCCGCCCGCAATCAGCGGATCGTCGAAGAAGTAGTCGCCCAGCTTGCCCGGGGTCTGCTTGATCGCGCCGCTGTGCTGCATGAACTTGCCCAGCCCCAGTGTGTTCTGCGGCACCACGGTGAACTGCACTTTCGGGTCCTTGAGGATCTGCAGCACCAGCGCGCGATCGATGCTCGAGCCATTGCGACGCAGGAAGATATCCGCTGCCTGCTCCGGATGCGCGGTGACGAAGCGTGCGGCCTGATCCAGCGCCGCGACGAAGGCGCGATAGGTCTTGGGATTGTCGCGGCGGAATTTCTCGGTGGCATACAGCACGGTGGCCGAGGAGGGACCGCCCTCGATCTCGTAGGAACTGGTCACGATGTGCGCGGCCGGGTTGCGCGCCAGTTCCTGCTCCTGGAATGGCGGGCTGGCGAAATGCGCGGTGATCTCGGTGCGGCCACGGATGATCGCGGCGGCCGCGTCCGGGTGCGGCAAGGCGACCTGCAGCGGATCCAGCTGGTGGGTGCCCTTGTCGCCCCAGCGTTGCTGGGAGGCATGCTGCAGGAAACGCGACTGCACCGACACGCCGGTGGCCGGCACCGCGATGCGGTCCTGCGGGGTGAAATCGCCGATGCTCTTGATGCGCGGATTGTTGCTGATCAGGTAGTACGGGAAGTTGCCCAGCGACGCCACGCCGCGCACGTTCTGGCGGCCATGCGTGCGGTCCCAGATGGTGAACAACGGCCCGACACCGGCACCGGCGATATCGATCGAACCGGTCAGCAAGGCATCGTTGACGGCCGCGCCACCGGATAACTGCAGGAACTGCACGTCGATGTCCACGCCGGCCGCCTTGCCCTGCTGCTCGATCAGCTTCTGATCCTGCGCCACGTCCAGCAACAGATAGACGATGCCGAACTGTTTGGCGATGCGCAGCTTTCCTTCGGCCTGCGCATGCGTGCTGTGCAGCAACGGCAATGCGGCCAGGAGCAGCAGCGTGACACGTCGGGAAAAACGTCGGCGCTGCGGACGTGCGTGAGAGGTGACGGTCAAACGCATGCGGCGCTCCAGTCGAGGGGGGAGGAAGAAGGCGCGTTTCCCAGCGCATTACGTGTTGCGAAACGCGCGCGAGGCAGCACCTTGGCTAGAACGGCGCATCGCCTTCGATGGTGGTGCGGTTGAGCCGGCGACGCAGGTGATCGGGCGTGCCGGCGGCCAGATGCATGACCGAGCGGTTGTCCCAGAACACCATGTCGTGCGGCTGCCAGCGATGCCGATACACCAGCGCATCGCCGGTGCTGTGTTCAAACAAGGCCTGCAGCAGTGCAGCACTTTCGTCGTCGGGCAAGCCGACGATGCGGGTGGTGAAATGCTCGCTGACAAACAGCGCTTTGTGGCCGGTTTCCGGATGGGTGCGCACGATTGGATGCTGCACCGGCTTCACTTCGGCAATCTGCTCCGGCGTCAGCGCCGGGCGCCACGGATTGCGCGCGCGCAGTTCTTCGTACTTGGCCAGATAGCTGTGCTCGGCACGCAGGTCCTTTGCCGCGTGCTTGAGCGCGTCGGGCAGGGTCTGCCAGGCCAGGTGCTGGTTGGCGAACAAGGTGTCGCCGCCTTCGCTGGGCAATTCCTGCGCATGCAACAGCGAGCCCAGGCTGGGGGTGTCCTTGTACGACAGGTCCGAGTGCCAGTAGTGGCCGGCATCACCCAGGCCGATCGGCTCGCCGTTCTCCTTGATGTTGGACACCACGAGCACTTCCGGATGTCCGCGCAACTGGAAGTTGCGCAGCACATGGATCTGCAACGGGCCGAAGCGACGGCTGAAAGCGACCTGCTGCGCCGGCGTGATGCGTTGCTCGCGGAACACCAGCACGTGGTAGTCCAGATGCGCCTGATGGATGCGCGCGAAGGTGTCTGCATCCAGTGGCCGTGACAGATCCAGGCCGATCACTTCGGCGCCCAGCGGGGCGTCGAACGGCACGATCCGGACGCTGGAAGAGTGCTGTGGGGAAACCGCATCGCGCGGCGGCTGCGCACGCGCAGCGGAAGTGATGCTGGCCATGACGGTGGCACCTCGACGGCAACGGATGGCCGCCTGGGCCGGCGGCCGGACACACCACTGTAGGCAGTCCGGTCGCCGCTGCGAACGTACGATTGGCAAGGTGCTTATGCGCTGCCGGTATATGCAGCGGTGTGACGGAACGCGAATGGGCGCCGCCTGCGCGCCGCCCGTCCGCGGGTTCAACCGACTCAGCCTTAGTCGGTCCGCAGTGCCAACGCCGGCGGCGTGGACAGGATGCGTCGCGTGCCCGACCAGCCGGCCAGCAGGCTCAGCGCAAGGCCAAACGCGCCGCCGAGCAGCAGGCGCGGCCAGTCCGGCGTCAATGCGATCTCGAACGCCTTTTGCCCGACCACCGCACCGATCACCGCGGCGGCGGTCACCGCCAGCGTCGCCGCCAGCAGGCCGAGCGCGCCGAACTCCACCAGCACCGCACCACGCAACTGGCCGCGACGCGCGCCTAGCGTGCGCAGCACCGCACTGTCATAGCGACGCTCGCCGGCGGTGGCCTGCAAGGCCGCCAGCAGCACCAGCACGCCGGCCAGCAGGCTGAAACCCATCACCAGTTGCACCGCCTGCGCCACCTGATCGATCACCTCGCGTACGCGGCCGAGGATCGCATCGATGTCCAGCACCGAAATGTTGGGGTAGTCGCGGCTCAGCGCCGCCAGCTTGGGTGCATTGCCGGGCGGCAGGTGGAAGCTGGAAATCAGGTTGTACGGCGCATCGCCGACCGAGCCCTGGTTGAGCAGTAGGAAGAAATTGACCCGGAACGAGTCCCAGTCGGCCTTGCGGATGCTGGTGACGGTGAAGCTGCGCTGCTGCTCGCCCAGCAGCAGGGTGATGCGGTCGCCCAGTTTGAGCTGATACCGCTGCGCCCAGCCTTCTTCCACCGAGGCCTCCGGCGCGGTGCTGTCGGCCGCCCAGAACTTGCCTTCCAGCAAGGTGTTTGCCGGCGGAAATGCATGCCGCCAGGAGAAATTGACCGGCCGGTTGTCGCCGTCGCCATCGTCGGCCGGATCGCGGTCGCCGCGCAGTGGCGGCTTGTCGTTGATCGCCACCAGGCGCCCGGTCGAAAACGGCTCCACGGCCGCATCCTGCACACCCAGGCCGCGCAGCGTCTGCAGCACCGGTTCGGTCTGCTCGGGCTGGATATTCATCAGGAAATAGTTGGGCGTGTCCGCCGGCAGCCGATCGCGCCATTGCCCGAGCAGGCCGGGGCCGACCACCGCCAGCAATAGCAGCGCGCACAACGACAGCGACAGCCCGACCAGCTGCACCACGCTCAGCCCGCGGCGCCGCGTCAGCGAGGCCAGGCCCAGCTTCCAGGCGCCGCGCAGGCGGTGCTGGATCGGCCGCAGCAGGGCCAGCAGACCCAGTCCCAGCGCCATCGCCACCAGCGCCAATGCGGCCAGGCCACCCAGCACCCAGCCGGCCAGCACCAGGTTGCCGGTCGCGTACACGGTCAGCGCCAACGTGGCCGCCAATGCCGCGGCGTAGACCAGCAAGGAACTCGGCGGCACCGCGGCAAAGCTGCGGTTGAGCACGCGCATTGGCGGCACGTTGCGCAGCCGCAGCAGCGGCGGCAGGCCGAAGCCCAGCAACAGCACCAGGCCGATGCCTGCGCCCGCCAGGGCAGGGGTGGCCTGCGGCAGCGGCAGCCGGTTCGGGATCAGGCTGCCCAGCGCCTGCACCAGGCCTTCCTGCGCGAGCATGCCTAAGCCGATACCGACCAGGCAGGCAGGGATCGCGGTCAACAGCAATTGCAGCGACAGCATCGCCAGGATGTCGCGCTGACGTGCGCCCAGGCAGCGCAACACCGCCACGGTGTCGATACGCCGCATCGCAAAGCGGTTGGCTGCCAAGGCAGTCGCCACACCTGACAACAGCACCGCCAGCAACGCCGACAGGGCCAGAAAGCGCCCCGCGCGATCGAACGCCGCGCGCATGCCGCGCTGGGTGTCCTCGATGCCGACCAGGCGGTATTCGCTGGCGCGCGGTTTCAGCCAGGCACGCAAGTCGGCGATGGCCTCCGGCGCGCCGGAGAACATCAGCCGATACGAAGCGCGACTGCCCGGGCCGAGCAGGCCGGCACCAGCGATATCGGCGCGATTGACCAGCAGCGGCGGCGACAGCTGCATCAGCTCGCCGGAGGCATCCGGTTCGGCACGCAGCACGCCGGTGATGGTGAGATGGCCGGCGCCGAATTCCAGCTGTTCGCCCACGCGCAGGCCCAGGGCCTCCAGCAGGCGGGGATCGGCATAGGCCTGGCCCGGCGGCGGTGCGCCCGCAGGCTTGCCCTGCATGCCGGCACTGTCCGCGGACACCAGCAATTGCCCACGCAGCGGGTAGCCCGCGCCGACCCCGCGGATATTGGCCATCTGGCTGGCGTCGCCATGGAACAGCACGCTGGGGAAGCTGACCATGCGCGTGCTCTGCAAGCCACGCCGCTGCGCTTCCGCGGCGAAGTCGGCCGGAATCTCCTGGCGGCCGGTCACGCCCAGATCGCCACCGAGCACCTCGGCCGCGCTGGAGGTCAGCGCCAGGGTCACCCGATCGACCAGCGTGCCGACGGCCGTCATCACTGCCACGCCCAGTACCAGCGCGGCAAACACGGTCAGCAGGTCGCCGGCCAGGAATTCGCGGCGCACCGCGCGCGCGGCTTGGCGCAGCACGTTCATGCGGCCGAACCGGGCTGGGCGTGCAGGCGGCCGCTGTCGATGCGGTAGATGTGGTTGCAGCGCTGCGCCAGCGTCATGTCGTGGGTCACCAGCACCAGGGTGGTATCGCTGGTGGCATTGAGCGCAAACAGCAGGTCGCTGATCTGCGCGCCGGTGGCCTGGTCCAGGCTGCCGGTGGGCTCGTCGGCAAACAGGATGCGCGGTTTGGCCACGAAGGCGCGTGCCAGCGCCACACGTTGCTGCTCGCCGCCGGACAGCTGGCGCGGGTAGTGGCGCGCGCGCGCGCTCAGGCCCACCGCCTCCAGCACCTCGCGCACCCGCGCCGGGTCCTCGCGCCCGGCCAGTTCCAGCGGCAGTGCGATGTTTTCTTCGGCGGTGAGTGCCGGCAGCAGATGGAAGCTCTGGAACACGAAGCCCACCTCGCGCGCGCGCAGGGCGGCACGCGCCTCTTCGTCCAACTGGCCCAGCTGCTGGCCGGAGAGCGCGATGCTGCCGCGGCTGGGCAGGTCCAGCCCGGCCAGCAGGCCGAGCAGGGTGGTCTTGCCCGAGCCGGACGCGCCGACGATGGCGATACTGTCGCCTTCACTGACCGTCACGCTGATGTTGTCGAGGATGTGGAGTGTTCCCTCCGGTCCGCTGACGGACTTGCCGACCTCGCGGACGTCGATGGCGGTGCGGGTGCTGGAGCGGGGGGCCAGACTGTCGATGAGGAATCTCCGAATGCGTGAAAGAACACTGCGATATGGCGCGCTGGTCCTGTGGCTGCTGACACTGTCCCTGCTTGCGCCGGGAATTGCCTCTGCCAAAAGTCCGGTGGCGACCGCACCGATCCTGGTGGTCGGCGACAGCCTGAGCGCTGCGCACAACATCCCGGTGCAGTCCGGCTGGGTCACCTTGCTGGACCAACGCCTCAAGCGTGACATGGCGACGCCACCGGCGGTCGTCAATGCCAGCATCAGCGGCGAAACCACCTCCGGTGCGCTGACGCGGCTGCCCGGCCTGCTGCAGAAGCACCGCCCCGGCGTGGTGGTGATCGAACTCGGCGGCAACGATGCGCTACGCGGCCTGACCCCGGCCCAGCTCAAGGGCAACCTGGAAAAGATGATCCAGCTCAGCCAGCAGGCCGGGGCGAAGGTGCTGTTGTTGGGCATCGATGTGCCGCCCAACTACGGCCCCGCCTACCGCGAGCGCCTGAAGGCGAGCTACGCCGACCTGTCCAGGCAGTACAAGACCGCCTTGGTGCCGTTTTTCCTGGAAAAGGTCGCGCTGCAGCCAGGCCTGATGCAGGCAGACGGCCTGCATCCCACTGCCGCTGCCCAGCCCAGGGTGCTGGAAACGGTGTGGCCGGCGCTGCGTCCGTTGCTCGGGCGCTGACAACCGGCGGCCACCGCGCACCGTCACAGAACGTTAGTTGGTCTTCACGCCCTTTCCACTGCCGATCCGGCATGTTTCACAAAGCTGAAGACCGAGGAAAGTCCATGCGTCAGACCAAGGAAACGTCCGGCCTCGTGCTGGTCGTCGAAGACAACCGCAATATCTCTGAAATGATCGGCGAGTACCTGGAAGGCCGTGGCTTCGAGGTCGACTATGCGCAGGACGGACTCGACGGCTACCGTCTGGCCGCCGAGAACAGCTACGACGTGGTCGTGCTGGATCTCATGCTGCCACGTCTGGACGGCATCGAAGTGTGTCGCCGCCTGCGTAACGACGCACGCAAGTCCACCCCGGTACTGATGCTGACCGCCCGCGACACGCTGGACGACAAGCTCACCGGTCTGGGTTTCGGTGCCGACGACTACCTGACCAAGCCGTTTGCGATCCAGGAACTGGAAGCGCGCCTGCGTGCCCTGATCCGCCGCGAGCGCCGCCAGGTCGGTTCGGAAGTGCTCAAGGTCGCCGACCTGGTGCTCGATCCGGTCAGCATGCGCGCCACCCGCGCCGGCACCGAGCTGCAGCTCTCGCCGATCGGCCTGCGCCTTCTCACCATCCTGATGCGCGAGTCGCCGCGGGTGGTCACCCGCCAGGAAATTGAGCGCGAGATCTGGGGCAACGGGTTGCCGGATTCGGACACCCTGCGCAGCCATCTGTACAACCTGCGCAAGATCATCGACAAGCCGTTCGACCGTCCGTTGCTGCACACCGTGCAGAGCGCCGGCTACCGCATCGCCGACATCGCCCAGCCGATGGCCTGATGTCACCGGCCGGCCGCCGTTCTGGCGGCCGGTCACCTCCTTTAGGCGCCCACGCGCCTGTCGCTTCCGCGTGCTGCCGTCTGGCTGCACGACGGGCTTACGGAAGCGTTGCCTATAATCCGGCGCTCTCCCCTGGATGCAGCAATGCCGCACGGGCTTCCACGAAAAATACGTCTCGCCTTCCTGCTGCAGGTCGCCCTGGCGAGCCTGGCGATCGTGCTGGGCGGCTATCTGCTGTCCTTCGTGATCAAGTACAGCCTGGTGCGCACCGTGCTTGCCGACGAGGCAGTGCATTTCTGGCGCCTGCACAAGAGCGCGCCGAGCAATCCGCCGCCGAATACACGCAACATCCAGGGTTATTTTTCCCCTTCCGGCCAGGGCCGCGATCCTGCGCCCGCGGCGTTGCGGCAGTTGTCGCCGGGCTTCAGCGAAGTGGCCGCCGCCGACGCCCTGGTGTATGTCGATCAACGTCCGGAAGGGCGCTTGTACCTGGTGTTCCCACGCTCGCGCGCGGCGCACCTGACACTCTGGTTCGGGGTGGTGCCTGCGATGCTGGTGCTGCTGGCGATCTATGGCGTGTTCTGGGTGACCTACCGGATTTCCAAGCGGCTGGTCTCGCCGATCAGCTGGCTGGCGCGGCGCGTGTCGCAGTGGGATCCGCGCAATCCCGATGTCGACGAACTGGCGCCGGAGCGGTTGCCTGCCGATCTGCAGGGTGAGACGCGGCAATTGGCCGCCGCGCTGCATGCGCTGGGGCAGAGGGTCAGCGACCATGTCGCACGCGAGCGCAATTTCACCCGCGATGCCAGCCATGAGCTGCGCACACCGTTGACGGTGATCCGGGTGGCCAGCGACATGGCGCTGGCCGACGACGAACTGTCGCAGCGCACCCAGCGCAGCCTGCGCCGGATCCAGCGTGCCGGCCGCGACATGGAAGCGGTGATCGACGCCTTCCTGATCCTGGCGCGCGAGGCGGAGATCGACCCGCAAAGCGAAACCTTCGATGCCGCCGAACTGGCCAGCGAGGAAGTCGACAGCGCCCGCGAACTGCTGGGCGACAAGCCGGTGTCCCTGACGATGGTCGGCGACCGCAGCCTGCAGATGTTCGCCCCGCCGCGGGTGATGCGGGTGGTGCTCAGCAACCTGCTGCGCAACGCCTGTGCCTATACCGACACCGGCAGCATCGAGGTGGAAGTCGCCCAGGACCGTATCATCGTGCGCGACACCGGCATCGGCATGAGCGAGGAAGCGCGCGCGCGCGCATTCGAGCCGTTCTTCCGCGCCGATCCCACCCGCCCGCAGGGCACCGGTCTGGGCCTGTCGATCGTGCGCCGGCTGTGCGATCGCTTCGGCTGGCGGATCGAGCTGCATAGCGAGTCCGGTGTCGGCACCTCGGTTGCAGTGGTGGTGGCCTGAGGTAGTGGTGGCGTTAGCGACATGCGGGTCGCCTGGAATCGTCTGCTGACGAGGCAGGCGCGCTGCATGCGCCTGGGGCGCCGTTTGCGGTTGCGATGATGGTGTTTTCGACTGCGCTGCATTGATCCCGCGCGCCGTGGCGATCCACCGCAGACGCCAGCTGCATCTGCGGGATCGCTTGCTGCAATTGATCGACCGATCTGGCAAGCGCCTCGCCAGATCGACCTGCAGGGCGCTACTTCTGCTCCAACACCGGGGCCACCGCCTTGCGCCAGATGGCGTAGCCATCGGCGGTCATATGCAGCATGTCCTGGCGAAACAGCTCGGCGCGCGGTTTGCCGTCGGCGTCGAGCATCGGCGTGTAGACGTCCACGTAGTCCACGTGCGGCAGCGGCGCGAGTGCGTCTTTGATCAGGCGATTGGCATTGACGATCGAAGGCAGCAGATGCGCGCGCGACGGGCTGGGTTTGATCGACAGATAGCTGATGCGCGCGGTGGGCAGATCACGGCGGATGCGCTGCACGAATGCCAGCACGTCATCGCGCACCTGCTGCGGCGTGCGGCCGCTGTTGAGATCGTTGTCGCCGGCATACAGCACCACCTGGCGCGGCGCATACGGGACCACGATGCGGTCGGCGTACCAGGTGCTGTCGCGCACCTCCGAACCGCCGAAGCCGCGATTGATCACCGGCATGCCGGGGAAATCCTGGGCCAGCGTGTCCCAGAAACGGATCGACGAACTGCCGACGAAGACGATGCCGTGCTTGGGCGGCGGTTGTTGCGCATCGCTGTCGGAAAAGCGCCGCATGTCGTCTTCCCAGGCGGGATTGGACACCTGCGCCGGTATCTGTGGCGCGGTGTGCGGGGCGGCGGCGTGGACGTGGCCGGACAACAAGGCAAGCGCGCACAGCAGCGTGCGCAAGGGATGTTTGGTCATGCGAAAGAACCTGCGACAGTGAAGCGGACCACCATGGTGCGACAGGCTGGAAGCCGAGGGCAAACCGGCGGGCGTTCAGCGCCTGCCACGGGTTGCTCGCAGAGCCTGCCGCCGGGCCTGCACCGGCAATGTGGAAAAGACTGCGCCATGCGGCAGCATCTGACGGCCTTGCAGGCCCAACGCCAGCTGTTGCGGCACTCGGTCACGCCCTGGCGGCGCGCTGCACGACGGTGCAAGATTCGCACTTTCCCCAGCAGTGACCACGCCATGCGTTCGAGCCGTCCCCAGATATGCCCTTGCGGCCGGAAGCACTGACGCATGGCCGATCAACTGGGACACGTGCCACGCGGTCCGCGCCGCATGCTCAAGGCAGCGGTCTGGTCATGGCAGGGCCTGCGCGCGGCATGGCTGCACGAATCCTCGTTTCGGCTGGAGGTGTGCCTGGCGGCAGTTCTGCTGCCGCTGGGGCTGTGGCTTGGCCAGTCCGGCCTGGAACGCATTGCGCTGATCGCGCCGTTGCTGATCGTGCTGGCCGCCGAACTGCTGAACTCGGCCATCGAGGCGGTGATCGAACGTTACGGCCCCGAGCACCACGTGCTGGCCGGCCGCGCCAAGGACATGGGCTCGGCTGCGGTGTTCCTGCTGCTGATCAATGTGCTGCTGTGCTGGGGGCTGATCCTGCTGCCGCGCTTGCTCTGAAGAGTGTGGGCTGCGCGACGCGCAGCTGCCAGTCGGCTTCTGTAGGCGACTGGATTGGCAGGTGCATGGAGACCTTCGTTGCGATGGGACGCACCGGATCGCGCCAGCTGACGTATCAACCTGTCACGCGGCATGCCGCGACTGCTTCTGCCGATGGCCGGGCGTAATAGTGCCTGGTCGAATCGCCTGCCAGGCGCACGCGTGCATGCCGGCTTGACTCGCCGCGTGGCATGCTGCGGCTCTCTTTCAACGGAATCGCCTGCATGCCCGTCCTGATTCGCGCCCTGGTGTTGCTGATCCTGACCGTCTCGCTGTCCGGTTGCGGCTACAACGCGATCCAGCAGAAGGAAGAAGGCGTCAAGGCAGGTTGGTCGGAGGTGCTGAATCAATATCAGCGTCGCGCCGACCTGATTCCCAATCTGGTGCGCACCGTGCAGGGCTATGCCCAGCAGGAGCGCCAGGTGCTGACCGAGGTGACCAATGCGCGCTCGCGGGTCGGGCAGATCCAGGTCAATGCCGACGACGAAGCCTCGCTCAAGCAGTTCCAGCAGGCGCAGGGCGAACTCGGCAGCGCACTGTCGCGCCTGTTGGTGGTCAGCGAAAACTATCCGCAGCTGAAATCCGACCAGTCGTTCCGCGATCTGCAGGTGCAGCTGGAAGGCACCGAAAACCGCATCACCGTGGCGCGCGGTCGCTACATCCAGACGGTGCAGGAGTACAACACCTACATCCGTTCGTTTCCGCAGGTGATCACCGCCAAGATCTTCGGCTACCAACCCAAGCCCAATTTCAGCGTGGAAAACGAGGCGCAGATTTCGCGCGCACCGCAGGTGGATTTCGGTAATCAGCAGGCGCCGCAGCAGCAGCCCGCGCCTGCGCAGTAAGCAATCGCAAACTGCGCGCCATCAACTGCTGCGTGTCGTGCATGGCATGGCGTGGGACTGTTAGCTGGGCCATGTCGACCTATCCATCGTTCGCTGGAGCAATCGACTTCAGACGCGGCACATCAAGCCTCTGCCCTCGGGGCGATAAGGCACGGCTTGCGCGCCGCTGGCGCACGTGCCCTGGAGCGCCCGCGCTGCTAACGAGGGCCGGGTGGCGGAGCGGGGGAGGGGAGGATATGGGGTGAAGTCCTCGTGCTATTCCAACTGGACGAAGCTTCGCTCGCACCCTCATCCGCCCCTTCGGGGCAGCTTCTCCCGCAGGGAGAAGGATCAGTCAAGCCAGTGCCGATGACGTGTCAGTGCTAATCAGCCAGGAGTTGCGAATGCGGAAGAACTACATGCGGGTGTTCTGGATGTTGGCGCTGTTGCTGTTGCCGGCCTCGCTGCTGGCGCAGGATCTGGCAGCCATTCCGCCACTGCGCTCGCCCGTGGTCGATACCACCGGCACATTGGACGCAACGCAGACCCGGCAACTCGAGCAGCAGGCGCTGGCCTTGCAGCAGCGCAAGGGCGCGCAGTTGCAGGTCCTGATCGTGCCGACAACGCAGCCGGAGCCGATCGAGCAGTACACCCAGCGCGTGTTCGACCAGTGGAAGATCGGCCGCAAGGGCGTGGACGACGGTGTGTTGCTGCTGGTAGCCAAGGACGACCGCCGGGTGCGGATCCAGCCCGGCTACGGCCTGGAAGGCGCGATCCCCGACATCACGGCCAACCGCATCATCCAGGAGTATCTGGCGCCGCGCTTCCGTGAGGGCGACTACGCCGGTGGCATCAGTGCGGCGACTGCGACGCTGGCCGGCCTGATCGAGGGCGAGGCCTTGCCCGCGCCGGTCAGCGGGCACGCCGATGGCGGCGCGGGCAATGGCTCGGGTGGCGGCGGCTGGATCATGGCCTTGTTCATCGGTTTTGTGGTCGCGATGGTGGCGCGCGGCATTCTTGGTGCCCTGCCACGGCCGCTGCGCGCGCTGCTGACCGGCGTCGCCGCCGGTGGCGCCGCCTTGCTGTTTACCTCGCTGCTGTTCGCCAGCGCCGGCGCTGCGGTGATCGGGCTGCTGGCCGGCCTGGCGTCCGGTTCGCCGGGGCGCTTTGTCGGCGGCGGTGGCTGGGGCGGTGGCGGATTCGGTGGCTTTGGAGGCGGTGGCCGCGGCGGTTTCGGCGGCGGCGGCTGGGGTGGTGGTGGCGGATCATCGGGAGGCGGTGGCGCCTCGGGGAGCTGGTAATGCGGTGGCTCAGGCATGTCTTCGCGCCCTCGGCGCAGCGCAGTTTCCCGGCCGGCTGCATGGACGCGATCGCGGCGGCGGTTGCCGCCAGCGAGCGCACCCATACCGGCCAGGTCATGGTGGCGGTGGAAGCCGACCTGCCGCTGGACGCGCTATGGCGCGGGCACACCGCGCGCCAGCGTGCCGAGCAGGCCTTCGCGCAATTGCGCACCTGGGACACCGAAGCCAATAACGGGGTGCTGCTGTATTTGCTGCTGGCCGACCACGCCATCGAAGTGGTCGCCGACCGTGGGCTGCGCAGCCGGGTGCCGGAAGCGCAGTGGGCCGAGGTGTGCCGGCGCATGCAGCAGTTCCTGCGCGAGGGCGAGCACGAGGCGGCGGTGCTGGCCGGGATCGAGGCGGTAACCGAGCTGTTGACCGAGCATTTTCCTGCCGCTGCCGGCTCCCAGCATGAAGATGAGCTGCCCGATCGTCCCCAGCTCTTAGGCTGAACGCGTGCGAGGTGTCAGAATAGACGCCTCGCTTTTTCGTGATCCGCGGTCCGCATGATCTATCTGCACGCCATCGACCCCATCGCCTTCTCGCTTGGACCGGTGCAGGTGCACTGGTACGGGTTGATGTACCTGGCCGCATTCTTCTCTGCCTGGGCGCTGGGGCGCTCGCGCATCCTGCGCGGCCGCCTGCCGGGCGTGGACATGGACGGATTTTCCGACCTGTTGTTCTACGGCATGCTCGGCGTGGTGCTGGGCGGGCGCATCGGCTACATGCTGTTCTATGCGTTCGACAGCCTGCTGGCCAACCCGTTGATCCTGTTCAAGGTGTGGCAGGGCGGCATGAGCTTCCACGGCGGCCTGCTGGGCGTGCTGATCGCCTGCGGGCTGTGGGCGCGCAAGCACCGGCTGCACTTCTTCGACGTGATGGATTTCGTGGCGCCGCTGGTGCCGCTGGGCCTGGGCTTCGGGAGGCTCGGCAATTTCGTCGGCGGCGAGTTGTGGGGCAAGTTCACCGATGCTGGCTGGGGCGTGATCTTCCCGCTTGCGCCGGAACTGGCCGGCAAGTTGCCGGCAGAACTCCAGGCGCAGTACGCCGCCGGTGCATTGAACCAGTTTGCGCGGCATCCTTCGCAGCTCTACGAGGCGGCGCTGGAAGGCGTGGTGATGTTCGTGGTGCTGTGGACCTTCTCGATGAAGCCGCGCGCACGCTATGCGGTGTCGGGGATGTTCGCGCTGCTGTACGGCGTGTTCCGTTTCATCGTGGAATTCGTGCGCGTGCCGGACGCACCGATCGGCTACCTGGCCTTCAACTGGCTGACGATGGGGCAGATCCTGAGCCTGCCGTTGATCATCGGCGGCCTGGTGTTGCTGGCGATGTCGCGCCGCGCGCCGGTGCTGCAGCCGATGCTGGCGCAGACCGCGGGCGCGGAGGCGGCCAAGTGAAGCCCTATCTGGACCTGCTGCAGCATGTGCTGGAACACGGCGCCGAGAAGTCCGATCGCACCGGTACCGGCACGCGTAGCGTGTTCGGCTGGCAGATGCGCTTCGACCTCAACGATGGCTTTCCGCTGGTCACCACCAAGAAGCTGCACCTACGCTCGATCATCCACGAGCTGCTGTGGTTCCTGCAGGGCAACACAAACATCGGCTATCTCAAGGACCACCAGGTCCGCATCTGGGACGAATGGGCCGATGACAACGGCGATCTCGGCCCGGTTTACGGCAAGCAGTGGCGGCGCTGGACCGGCCCGGACGGCGTCGAGATCGACCAGATGCAATGGCTGGTGGACGAGATCAAGCGCAACCCGGATTCGCGCCGGCTGGTGATCAGCGCCTGGAATGTCGGCGAGCTGCCGCAGATGGCCTTGATGCCGTGCCACAGCCTGTTCCAGTTCTATGTGGTGAACGGCAAGCTCAGCTGCCAGCTGTATCAGCGCAGCGGCGACATCTTTCTCGGTGTGCCGTTCAATATCGCCAGCTATGCACTGCTGACGCATATGGTGGCGCAGGCCACCGGCCTGGGCGTGGGCGATTTCGTGCACACGCTGGGCGATGCGCACCTGTATTCGAATCACTTCGCGCAGGCGCGCGAGCAACTGACCCGCACACCGCGCGCGCTGCCGCGCCTGCGCCTGAATCCCGCCGTGAACGACCTGTTCGCGTTCCGCTTCGAGGACATCGCCATCGAGGGTTACGACCCACATCCGGCGATCAAGGCGCCGGTGGCGGTGTGAGCGTCGCTTCACTGGCTGAGTGATGCCACACATTGATTTGATGTTCGAAGGGATATCGTCCGCTGCATGAAACTTATCCTGATCGTCGCCTTCGACCGTAACAACGCCATCGGCCGCGACAACGAATTGCCGTGGAAGTTGCCGGACGATCTCAAGCGCTTCAAGGCGCTGACCGTGGGCAAGCCGATCCTGATGGGGCGCAAGACCGCGCAGTCACTGGGGCGTGCCTTGCCGGGGCGATTGAACCTGGTGCTGACGCGTTCGGGGCAGGTGCCGTTCGCAGACATGCAGGCGGTGGCGTCGCTCGATGAGGCGATTGGGCAGGCCGAGGCGGCAGGTGCACCGGAGCTGTGCGTGATCGGTGGCGGCGAGGTCTATCGCCTGAGCATGGAGCGTGCGGACCTGCTGGCTGTCACCGAGGTGGACACCACCGTGGAACGGGCCGACACCTACTTTCCACCGATCGACCCGGCCGTGTGGGAACCGGTGCAACGCGCGTCGCATGCGGCCGATGCGCGGCATGCCTTCGCATTCGATTACGTGGACTATCAGCGGCGCTGAGCTCACTTAGCCGCGCATGCACGATGGTGCTGCCGAGGGCATGCAGTCCGGCGGTTTCGAGACAGCGATGCAAATCGATGCGCTTGCGTGCCGAAAGGCCCAATGTGCAAGCGTGCCAGTCACGTGGCGGATGCAGGATCAGGCTGATTCGCAAGCGCCGAGGCATTACCCCGGCATGCTGCGGCGGTGCGCCGCCACGCCCGTTACTTAGTCCGCAGTGGCAGCGGGCGGGGCGGCACTGGAAGCGGCGGAGCCGGTGCCTGCGTTCGCATTGTCTCCGCCACCGCCGCGCTGGCGTTGCCGGCGGCGCGGTGGCCGGCTGCGCTGTGCGGTCTTCTGCGGCTGCGTGATCGGAATTCCCGGCACCTGCACCACGCGCAGTTCGTCGGTATCCAGCTGCAAGGCGGTGAGTTTGCCGCCCCATACCGCACCGGTATCGATGGCATGCACGCCCTGGGTGATGGTCAGCCCGAGTGCGGACCAATGCCCACAGACGATCTTGAGATCGCGCTCGACCCGGCCCGGTACTTCGAACCAGGGATACAGGCCCTGCGCCTGGGTACCCGGCGTGCCCTTGTCGTCGGTGGCGATGCGCCCGCGCGGGGTGCAATAGCGCATGCGCGTGAACAGGTTGATGATTGCGCGGCTGCGGTCATACCCGCTCAGGCCCGGCGACCAGCCCGGCTGATCGCCGTACATGTTGCGCAGCAGTTTGCGATAGCCGCCGCCCTGCAGTTGCTGCTCGACCTCGCGCGCATGTTTCTCGGCCATCTGCGTGGTCCATTTCGGTGCCAGCCCGGCATGGATCATCATCCAGCCCAGTTCGCGGTCCACATGGGCCAGCTTCTGCATCCGCAGCCAGTCGAGCAGCACGTCGCGGTCCTCGGCCAGCACGATGCGCAGCAGATCCGGGTTGACCTTGCGTTGTTCCTCTTCCGAACGCGCGCCGATCGCCAGCAGCGACAGGTCATGGTTGCCCAGCACCACCACGCTATGCGCGCGCAGCGAATGCACCAGGCGCAGCGTTTCCAGCGATTGACCGCCGCGGTTGACCAGGTCGCCGCAGAACCACAGCGTGTCCTGCGCGGGGTCGAAGTTGATTTTTTCCAGCAGGCGCTGGGTGATGTCGTAACACCCCTGCAGGTCGCCAATTGCCCAGACGCTCATCGCGTGCGCTCCATCAGTCCAGCATCCATCAGTGCAGCGTCCTGGGTACGCTCAGCACGAAGGCGGCGATCGGGGCGGTGAATTCGGTGCCATCGTCGGCCACCATGTCGTAATGACCTTGCATCTGTCCCTGCTCGGTCTCCAGCAGCACGCCGGAGGTGTAACTGAACGCCTCGCCGGGACGCAGCCAGGGCTGTTCGCCGACCACGCCTTCGCCATCCACCCGTTCGGTGCGTCCGTTGGCGTCGGTGATCTGCCAATGGCGCGCGATCAGACGCGCAGGCACGGCCCCCGCGTTCTGGATGCGGATGCTGTAGGCGAAGGCATAGCGGCCTTCGTCGGGGGTCGATTGGTGGGCGAGGAAGCGGGGCGACACCTCGACCTCGACCCGGTAGCGCGGATCATCGTGCATGCGGAAAGTCTAAATAAAACCGTGTGGGAGCGGCGCTCAAGCCGGCTCGACATTGGCCAGGCGGATGAAATCCGCGACCTCGAGTTGTTCGGCGCGAGCATCCGGACGCACCTGCGCGGCCTCGAAGTGGGCGGGCTCGCAGACGTTGGACAAGGCATTGCGCAGGGTCTTGCGACGCTGGCCGAAACCGGCGCGCACCACGTCGGCAAAGCGCCGCCGATCCCTGATCTGCACCGTGGCCGGATCGCGCGGCACCAGCCGTACCACCGCCGAGTCCACCTTCGGCGGCGGCCGGAATGCGCCCGGCGGCACCACGAACAGCGCGGTGACCTCGCAATACGCCTGCAGCATCACGCTCAAGCGCCCGTACACCTTGCTGCCGGGGCCGGCGGCCATGCGGTCGACCACTTCCTTTTGCAGCATGAAGTGCATGTCGGCCACCGCTGCGGCGTGGTCCAGCGCATGGAACAGGATTGGCGAGGAGATGTTGTAGGGCAGGTTGCCAACCAGCCGGATCGGCGTGCCATCGGCCAGTGCAGTGAAATCCACACTGAGCACATCGCGATGGATGATGCTCAGCGCGCCGATCGGTGCGGCCGCGTCGGTCAGTGGTGCGATCAGGTCGCGGTCGAATTCGATCACGGTCAGTGCGCCGTGCTTGCGCAGCAGCGGAAAGGTGATCGCGCCCTGACCAGGGCCGATTTCGACCAGGTGCTGGCCGGCGCGCGGGTCCACTGCCTGCACGATGCGGTCGATGTAATACCGGTCGGCAAGAAAGTGCTGGCCAAGCGACTTCTTGGCCGGTGCGCTGAAAGAATGATTCATGTGCGCAGTTTAACGTGGCAGCGCCTGCACGCGGTGCCGGTTCTGCGCATCGCCGGCACGCCAGACGGGCTGCGTGCACGCTGTGCCCCGTCCAAGGCCGGCAATCGCCGCCTCGCTCAGCCGCGTGCCGCCAGGCGCGCGCACAGCTCGGTCGCCGCCATCAGGCTGGACGGGTCGGCGATACCGCGCCCGGCCAGCTCCAGCGCGGTGCCGTGATCGACCGCCACGCGTGGATAGGGCAGGCCGAGCGTGATGTTGACCGCCTGCTCGAAGCCGCTGTACTTGAGCACCGGCAGGCCCTGGTCGTGATACATCGCCACCACCGCATCGAAGCCGGTGAGCTTCTGCGGCAAGAATGCGGTGTCGGCCGGCAGCGGGCCGATCAGCTGCATGCCGTCGCCGCGTAGCTGCTCCAGTACCGGGATGATGACGTCCAGCTCCTCGCGGCCCAGGTGCCCGTCTTCGCCGGCATGCGGGTTGAGGCCCAGCACCGCGATGCGCGGGCGTTCCAGGCCGAAGTCGCGTCGCATCGCGGCGTCGGTGATGCGAAGGCAGCGCGTTACCGCGTCGGCAGTGATCGCATCGGCCACTGCGCGCAGCGGCAAATGGGTAGTCACCAGGGCGACGCGCACAATGGCATTGGCCAGCATCATCACTACCGGGCAGCCCGCCTGCTCGGCCAGCAGCTCGGTGGTGCCGGTGTAGGGAATGCCGCCGGCATTGATCACCGCCTTGTGCACCGGGCCGGTGACGATGCCCTGCAGCTTGCCGGACAGGCAGTCGCCGGCAGCGCCACGCAGGCCGGCAATGACCGCCGACGCATTGGCGGGGTCCGCGGTGCCGAAACGGGTCGGCACTGCCTGGCGGATCGGATGCAGCGGCAGGTCACCGGGCGCGCGCGCGCGCTGGTCCGGATCGAGCAGCCGTACAGACAACGACAGCGCCTTTGCGGCGCTGTGCAGGGTGTCCGGATCGGCGTAGGCGATCAGGTGGGCATCCGAGCGCGGCCGCTGGGCGAGCCGGACGCACAGTTCCGGCCCGATCCCGGCCGGCTCGCCTGGCACCAGCGCGAGCGACGGGAGCATCGAATCAGCGCGTCGGCTGTGCCGGCGGCGGCGTCGGCGCGGCAGGCGCTGCAGGGTCGGCTGGCTTGGCCGGAGCGGCACTGGCATCGCCGTCGGCGCGGTCGCCGGTGCGGAAGCTCACGTAGGCTTCGCCACGCAGTTCCTGCAGATAGCGGTTGTACTCTTCTTCCAGCTTGCGGCGGCCGATCGTTTCACGGATCTGCGCACGCTGGCTTTCGGCGCTGACGTCGGTCTGACGGCTGCCCACGCGCTGCACGATGTGCCAACCCGCCTGGGTGCGGAACGGCTCGGACACCGCGCCGTCGGCCAGGCCTTCGACCTGCTTGCCGAAGTCCGGGCCGAATGCGTCGGCCGGAAACCAGCCCAGATCACCACCCTGGCCACGGCTGTTGGTGTCTTCGGACGACTCCTTCGCGGTGGCCTGGAAATCGGCGCCACCGACGATGCGCGCACGCAGCGTGTCGATCTTGGCCTTGGCCTGCGCTTCGGTCTGGCTGTCGTTGATGCGCACCAGGATGTGGCGTGCGTTGTATTCGGTGACCAGCTTCTTTTCGCCGCCGGCATTGGCGTCACGCATTTCCACCAGCTTGAGCAACTGGAAACCGCTCGGGCCGCGCAGCGGACCGGCGACCTGACCGGGCTGCATGTCGCGGATCAGCTGGGCGAATGCGTTGGGGATCTCGTCCAGGCTGCGCCAGCCCAGGTCGCCGCCTTCCAGCGCGTTCGGGCTGTCTGAGTACCGCACTGCCGCTGCCGAGAAATCCAGCTCGCCCTTGTCGATCAATGCCTTCACGCCATCGACCTTTTTCTGGCCGGTGGCGATCTGATCGGCCGTCGCGCCTTCCGGCAGGCCGACCAGGATGTGCGCCAGGTGATATTGGCTGCCGGTGGTGGCCTGCTGCGCCAGCGCAGTGTCCACTTCACCTTCGCTCACGCTGATGCGGCTCTGCGCAAAGCTCTGACGCAGGCGCTGCACGATGATTTCGTCACGCACCGAAGCGCGGAAATCGCCATAGCCCATGCCGTCGGCCGCCAGCTTCTGGCGCAGGCCATCGACGGTGGTGCCGTTCTGCTGGGCGATGCTGGCGATTGCCCGGTTGAGTTCCTCGTCGCTGACGCGGATACCGCTGCCATCGGCACGACCGACCTGCAATTTGACCAGGACCAGACGCTCCAGCACCTGGCGCTGCAGGACATCGTCCGGCGGCAGCTGGTTTTCCCGGCCGGCGTACTGCGACTTGACGTTGCGTACGGCGCGATCGAGCTCACTCTGCAGCACCACGTCTTCATCGACGATGGCGGCAATGCGATCCAGCGGCTGGGATTGCTGTGCCGAGGCCAACGGCGAGAGCGTGCTGGTGAGTACCAGCAGCGAGGCAAGAACAACAGAGAAAGGCTTGGTCATGGAATCAAGTTCGGATCGTAATCGTCCGGATTAGTCGTGGTATTGCTGGGCGGGACCAGGTACAGGTCGTCGCGGTAATAGCCGAGAATAGCACGGCGCAAAGTGCGGTCCGTGTTCTGCCCGAACGAGCTCAAGCCCTTCAGCACGAACTCCACCTGGATGGAGTTGTCCATTTCGCCATCACGGTTGCGCACGAACCGGCGCACCAGCGCGCGCACCGCCAGGCAGCAGCTGTCCCACTGCACGCCACCGATCATCTCCAGTGGTTTGCGATCCAGGAGCGAGTAGTAGTAACGGCCGACCGCACTCCAGCTGGGGTTGATCGGGTACAGGAAGGAGAAATCTGCCTGCTCGAGCTGGTCGCTATTGTTGGTCGGGTTACGGCGGTAGCGATACGCAAGATTGATGATGCCGTCGTTGTTGAGCAAATAACGCGTACGCAGGCTGGCCAGATCTTCCTTGCGCGAATTCGGGTTCCACTGATAGGTGGCGCCCATCGACCAGCGGTCGTTGATCATGTAGTTGGCATCTGCCACCCAGGCGGACTTGCCCTGTTCGATGGGTTGTTCGCTGCCGGCGGCCGAATTGGTGCTGTTGTTGATCGTGACCAGCGAATCGTTGAAATACAGGATCTGCCCTGCACTCAGCGACAGCTTCTCGCGACCGTCATCCTGGCGCAGCCAGCGCGAGGTCACCGCCAGGGTCAGCTGGTTGGCATCGTTCTGACGGTCGGCGCCGGTGTAGCGCGAGTCACGGAACAACTGGCCATAGCTGAAGGTGAACGGGCGGGTATCGAAGACCGGCAGATCGTCCTGGTCGCGGTACGGCACGTACAGGTAGTACATCCGCGGTTCCAGCGTATTGAGATAGTTGGTACCGAACAGCGAAGTCTCGCGGTCGAAATACAGGCCGGCGTCCAGCGAGGCGATCGGCAGGCTGCGCGAGGGGGAGCGATCACCGGTCAGCGGCGCGGTGTTGGCCAACGTCGAATCCAGCTGATAGGTGGTGTAGCGCCACGCCACGGTCGGAGTGAAAAACCAGGCTGCGCCGGACAACGGCATCGAGATGTAGGGCTTGATGTCAAGGCGCGAACCGCTGCCATATTCTTTGTTGCGGATATTGGTGCGGACGTAATCGTCATCATCGTCATTGCCGCTGGTGCTCCCGTTCAATGGGGGCCTGACGAAGTAAGAATCATCGTGAGTGAACCGCACTGCCTCGGCATACACGCCGGCCTCGAAGATGCCGAACGGCTTGTCCCAGGTGAAATACGCGCGCGGCTGGCGGTTGTAGGGCAGCGACTGCTCATCCAGCGTGTAGTCGGTGAGCTGCCAGCGGTCGGCCATCAGGCCGGCGGTCCAGGTTTCGCCGGTACCGTAGATGCCCACGGTACTCTGCACGCTGGAGGCCGAGCCCATGCCGTTCAGGCGGCTGGTGAAGTCTTCCACGTAACGCGTATCGCTGACCCAGGAGATACTGCTGCGCGCCTGCCAGTGATCATTGATGTTGTGGTAGCCGCTGTAGAAGACGCTGCCGCGGTCCTTGTCGCGCAACTTGTCGTTGGGCAGGTAGTTGCCGGTGATTTCGCCGCGACCGCCTTCGTACAGGTAGCGGAACTCGGTGCCGAACATGAAACCGCGCTTGCTCATGTAGCGCGGCAACAGGGTCGCGTCGTAGTTCGGCGCCAGGTTCAGGTAGATCGGTTGCAGGTAGTCGAAGCCATTGCGGCCGGACAGGCCGAACTGTGGGAACAGCAGGCCGGTCTGGCGACGGTCGTCGATCGGGAACTTGAACCAGGGGAAATACAGCACTGGCACCTTGCCGATCTGCAGCACGGCGTTGCGGGCGGTGCCGAAGCCTTCTTCGTTGTCGACGTCGATCTCCGGCGCGCGCACGCGCCAGATCGGCTGCGAGGGATCGCAGGTGGTATAGGTCGAGCGGTGCATCTGCCCGACCTGGCCCTGCAGATCCACCGATTCGGCAGCGCCGTTGCCGCGCCGGTCCACCAGCTGGTACTGGATGTTGGTGACCTTGTGGGCGTCGGTGTCCTGGTTGCCTTCGGCACGGTCGGCGACCATGCGGAAGGAGGTGTCCTGGTAGCGGACATGGCCTTCGGCGATGTAGTTGCCGGTCTCGGTGTCCATGCGCAGGTTGTCGGCGCCCAGGAACTGGTCGCCGCGCTTGAGCGCCACGTTGCCCTGGTACTGCGGGGTGGTGCTGGTGCCGGACAGCTGGTCGCCTTCGATGTCGGTCGGCAACTGCTGGCGCATCTCTGCGGCCTTGGCATCTGCGGCGGGCGCGCCGTCGAAGCCTGGCAGCGGATCCACGGCCGGGCACAGTCCCCAGTTCAACGGCTTGTCGGCAGCCATGGCCGGGAGGCAAATGGCGATGCTCAAAGGCAGGGGCAGCAGGCGGAGAACTCGGCGCACGCGTGATTCAACCAATAAAATGGCGACTAGCTTGCCGTATACCCCGCATAGGGGCAATGAAGAGCTCCCTGGTCGGGAGGGCGAGGTTCATCGCGATGGGGGGCGCGAGCAAGGCGCCGGTAGGGTTCAACGCAGCGCGGCCACGTGCGCCACGCTGCTTTCGCGCAAGGCCTGCAGGTCGTAGCCGCCTTCCAGCATGGACACCACCCGGCCACGGGCATGCCGCTCGGCCAGGGTGCGCAGCGCGCCGGTCAGCCAGGCGAAGTCGTCGGCATCGAGCATCAGATCGGCCAGCGGATCGCGCAGATGCGCATCGAAGCCGGCCGAGATCAGGATCAGCTGCGGGCGGAAGGCATCCACCAGCGGCAGCATCTCGTCTTCCCACACGTTCCGGAAGCGCAGCCCGTCGCTGCCTGGTTGCAGCAGCAGGTTGTGGATGTTGCCGATGCCGCGCTCGTAAACGCTGCCCGAGTGCGGATAGAGCCCGGACTGGTGGGTGCTGAGATACTGCACGCTCGGGTCGCGCTCGAAGATCGCCTGCGTGCCGTTGCCGTGGTGGACGTCGAAATCGACGATGCTGATCCGTTCCAGCCCATGCCGGTCGCGCGCGTGCGCGGCGGCCACGGCAATGTTGTTGAACAGGCAAAAGCCCATCGACACCTGCGCGGTGGCATGGTGCCCGGGTGGGCGCACGGCGCAGAAGGCGGTGCGGGTGGCGTCCTGCATCACCGCGTCCACCGCGGCGATGCCGGCCCCGGCCGCGCGCAACGCCGCCGCGCGCGAGCCGGGCGACATCACGGTGTCCACGTCGAGCCGGTGGTGGCCTTCGAAGGCGGTTTCCAGCACCGCGTCGACTTGTTCGCGCTCATGCACCCGGCACAGGTCGCCGAGCTTGGCCAGCGGCGCCTCGCGCCAGTCCAGGTCCGGGAACGCGTCGCGCAGTGCCTCCACCACCGCTTCCAGGCGGGCGGGGCTTTCGGGATGCTCGGGGCCGGCGTCGTGCCCGAGGCAGGCGGGATGGGTAAAGACCAACATGGGGCAAATCTAGCCTGTCCGCCGTGCCATGTGCAGGTCAGCCGCGCCGGCGGTCGTGCCGCCACAGCACTTCCTGCTGGCCATCGGCGCGCGCCAGCACGCGCGCCAGCACGAACAGCAGGTCGGACAGCCGGTTCAGGTAGCCGATCGCCTCGCTGCGAACGCTCTCCTGACGCGATAGCGCAATGGTCTCGCGCTCGGCCCGGCGCACGATCGTGCGGGCCAGGTGGCAGCGCGCAGCGGCCTCGCCCCCGGCCGGCAGGATGAACTCCTTCAGCGGGGGCAGCGTGTCGTTGAAAAGGTCCAGCTGGCGCTCCAGCGCATCGATATCGGCGCTATCGATGGCGGCATGGCCGGGGATGCACAGCTCGCCGCCCAGATCGAACAACTGGTGCTGGATGGTGGTCAGCAGCCCGGCGATCGGTTCCGGCACGCCGGGGGCAGCCAGCAGCACGCCGATGGCCGAATTGGCCTCGTCCACGGTGCCGTAGGCGTTGACCCGCAGCGCATCCTTGCCGGTACGGCTGCCGTCGCCCAGCCCGGTGCTGCCGTCGTCGCCGGTGCGCGTATAGATCCGCGAGAGCCGGTTGCCCATCTCAGCCGGCCTGGGTCTGGCCGGGCGCGCTGGTCAGGCGCTCGGCGGCCACCTGGATCGCCGCGGCTGCGGCAACATACAGCGCGGCGCTGCGCAGATACGGCCCCAGCCAGTCGGTGTAGTTCTTGAACCAGCCGGCCACGGTCGGCTCGGCCACGCTGGCACTGATCCAGTAGAAGCTGCCCTGGGCGATCAACTGGCACAGCGCCACCGAGAGCAGCAGCGCCGGCACCAGCCGGGCCAGCGCGCTCCACTGCGCGCCGTGGTACTGCCGACGCAGCCACATGCCGCCGGCCCACAGCGCGAAATACGCCGGGATCAGGCACCAGTACGCCGGCGACACGCAGTAGTGCTGCCAGAAGCTCAGGCCCTGGCTGGTGATCACCAGCCAATCCACCGCCACTGCCAGCAGCATCAGCAGCGGGAACGCCAGCCTGGTACGCGCGGCCAGATGGAAGCCGCCGATGAAGAACACCGCCCAGGACGCGTCGGGGATCGGCGCGAAGTGATTGATCCGCGTGGCCGCCATCAGGACGGCAAGCAGACCCAAAACCAGGGTGTCGTGCGAGCGAGGAGTCATGCGCGGAGGTGGCCGGATCACAGGCTGGCGAGTGTAGCGTGGAACCCGGCACGCCCGCGCCATTGGCGGCTTTGCGGTGGCCCGCCTGGCCGCCCCCGTTGCTGGACACGGCGGACGCAAATCGGTGGGTGCCCGGATGCGTCCTGCACCGGCCAGGGCCGGCAGCGCTCCCTGCGCGAGCAGCCGGGCGCGTCAGGTTGTCCCACCCGGGCGCGGCAACGGGTCATGGGCGAAGGCTTATCATGTGGCAATGACACATCCACATGACGTTCTGATCGTCGGCGGCGGCCTGGTCGGCTCCAGCCTGGCGATTGCGCTGGACCGCATCGGCCTGGATGTCGGGCTGGTGGAAGCCACCCCGGCCGGCACGCCGCCAGCGGTGTTCGACCAGCGCAACCTGAGTTTTGCCGCCGCCACCGTCAATGCGCTGAGCGTGCTGGGGGTGATGGCCAAGCTGCGCAGCGCCCCCGGGCCGATCCGGCGCATCCACGTCAGCCGGGCCGGCGACTTCGGCCGTGTGCAGCTGGATGCGGCCGATTACGGCCGCGACAGCTTCGGCCAGGTGGTGGTGGCGCGCGATTTCGGCGAGGCATTGGCGGCACGCCTGGACGAGCTGACCCGGTTGCGCCGCTATCGCCCGGCACGCTGCATCGGGGTCGAGCCGGTGCAGGACGGTCTGCGCGCGCTGCGGATTGCCACCGCCGATGGCGAGCAGCGCGTGCAGGCCCGGCTGGTGGTGGGCGCCGACGGCACCCATAGCGCAGTGCGCGAGCTGCTGCATATCGGCAGCGATGCGCACGACTTCCTGCAGACCTTGTTCGTGGCGCGGGTGCGCGCCTCCCGCCCACCGGATGGCACCGCCTGGGAGCGCTTCGGCGAGCACGGGCCGACTGCGCTGTTGCCGCGCGGCGATCGCCACTACGGCGCGATCCACTGCGTGGCGCGCGCCGAGGCCGAGGCGGTGGCCGCGCTCGACGAGACCGGATGGCTGGCCAGGTTGCAGCGGGCGGCTGGATGGCGCGCCGGGCGCTTTGTCGCCAGCGGCGAGCGCAGCGCGTACCCGCTGGTGCAGGTGCTGGCCAACGAGTTGGTCGCCGAGCGCGTGGTGCTGCTCGGCAACGCCGCGCAGACGCTGCATCCGATCGGCGCACAAGGCTTCAACCTCGGCTTGCGCGATGCACTGACGCTGGCCGAATTGATCGAGCACGATCGCAGCGATGCCGGGGCCGGCGCATTGCTGGCCGGTTACCTGGCACGCCGACGCGTGGACCGCGAGCAGACCATCGGGTTTTCCAGCGGGCTGGCGCGGCTTACCGGGAATCCGGCGCCGTTGCTGCGGCCGTTGCGCAGCCTCGGCCTGCTCGCCACCTCGCAGGCGGCGCCGCTGCAGTCGATGCTGGTCGGCGGGGCGATGGGTTTCCGGGGCGATGTGCCGCAGTTGTGCAGGGGCGTCGCATGAGCCGTCGTGGTAATCGTGATGCCTTGATCGTTGGCGGTGGCGTGGTCGGTGCCGCCTGCGCGCTGGCGCTGGCCGATGCCGGCCTGAGCGTGGCCCTGGTCGAAGGCCGCGAGCCCGCGCGTTGGCGGGCCGACCAGCCCGATCTGCGCGTCTATGCCTTTGCCGCCGACAATGCCGCATTGCTCGACAGCCTGGGCGTCTGGGCCTTGGTGCGCGCTGCCCGCGTGCAGCCGTACCGGCGCATGCGGGTCTGGGATGCGGCCGGTGGTGGCGAGCTGAGCTTCGATGCCGACACCCTGGGCCGCGAACAACTCGGCTGGATCATCGAACACGCGGTGCTGGTCGATCGCCTGTGGGCCGCCGTGCACGCGGCCGGCATCGAGGTGCATTGCCCGGCACGCGTGGTCGAGCTGGAGCAGGATGCACACAGCGTGCGCCTGCGCCTGGACGATGGCAGCCGCCTGGAAGCGGCGCTCGCCATCGCCGCCGACGGCGCCGCATCGACCCTGCGCGAGCTCGCCGGTCTGCCGGTGTCGCGACATGCCTACGCGCAGCGCGGCGTGGTCGCCTTCGTGGAGACCGAACAGCCGCATCAGGCCACGGCCTGGCAGCGGTTCCTGACCACCGGCCCGCTGGCATTCCTGCCGTTCGCCGATGGCCGCAGTTCGATCGTATGGACCTTGCCGGATGCCGAGGCCGCGCGCGTGCTGGCGCTGGACGATGCCGACTTCTCGCGCGAGCTGACCCAGGCCTTCGCGGCGCGGCTGGGGCAGGTGCGTGTGGTCTCCGCGCGCACGGCGTTTCCGCTGCAACGGCAACTGGTGGAGCAATACGTCAGCGGCCGCGTGCTGACCTTGGGCGACGCCGCGCATGTGGTGCATCCGCTGGCCGGGCAGGGCGTCAATCTGGGCCTGCGCGATGTCGTTGCGTTGCGCGATGAAGTGCGCAATGCGCTGGCAAGGCGTGCGGACTGGGCCGCCCCGCATCGGCTGCAGCGCTGGGCGCGCACCCGGCGTAGCGAGAACACCGTGGCCGCGTATGGCTTCGATGCGATCAACACGGTGTTTTCCAACGACGACATGCATCTGACCCTGTTGCGCGGGTCGGTGCTCGGGCTGGCCGGCACGTTGCCGCCGCTGGTCGATGTGCTGTGGAAGCGCGCCTCCGGCAGCGCGTGATCGCCTGACGGCCGACGCGCATGGCGTCGGTCATGTGTTGGTATGTCGATACGCTTATAGCGCGGGCAGCATGTTCCATACGACGGGCGAAGCCGGCGTGGCTACAGTCGAGCCATGTCATCTTCCACCACCCGTTCGTCCAAGCCCGGCCTGCTGCTGCTCTGCGGCCTGCTCTGCGACGCCAGCATCTGGCAGCCGCAACGCGCGGCGCTGAGCGATCTGGCCGAGGTGCAGGTGCTGGACTTCGCCGGCTTCGACAGCATCGTGCAGATGGCAGTACACGTACTGGCCGTCGCTCCGCCGCAGTTCGCGGTGGCGGGCCATTCGATGGGCGGGCGGGTGGCGCTGGAGATCGTGCGCCAGGCGCCGCAACGCGTGCAGCGCCTGGCCTTGCTGGACACCGGTATTGCGCCACGACGCGACGGCGAGCGTGAGCAGCGCGCGGCGCTGGTGCGGCTTGCGCAGACGCAAGGCATGCAGGCGCTGGCACGGCAATGGCTGCCGCCGATGCTGCATCCGGACCGGCACGCCGATGCCGGGCTGATGAACCCAATGATGGCGATGGTGCAGCGGCATAGCGTACAGACCTACGCCGGCCAGATCGAAGCCTTGCTGGAGCGCCCCGATGCCGCGCCGGTGCTGGCGCAGATCCGCTGCCCGACCTTGCTGGGCGTGGGTCGGCAGGACGTCTGGAGCCCCCTGGCCCAGCACCAGCAGATGGCGCAGCAGATCCCGCACGCACGGCTGGTGGTCTTCGAAAACAGCGGGCATATGGCGCCGCTGGAAGCGCCCGCGGCCGTCAGTGCAGCAATGCGCGACTGGCTGCAGGACGCGTGATGGCGGCCCGGTCCGGCTGGCGGCGCGTGCGCTGCCGTCGCTGACCAGGCGTGTCGGTTTTTTCAGCAACACCCCGAGGAGGCTGCATGCCCGACGATGCATCGATCATCATTGCCTGCGAGCAGGTGATTCGCCAATTCGCACTGCTCAACGATCGTCACGATCACGACGGGCTCGCCGCATTGTTCACTGCCGACGGCGTGTTCGCCCGCCCCAGTGCGCCGGAGCTGCCGGTGCACGGGCGCGAGGCGATTCTGCAATCGTTCCGCGCCCGCCCGCCGCGGACGACCTGTCACCTGGTGCTCAACACCCTGGTCAGCATCCAGTCGCCGACCCTGGCGCATGCGCACAGCAAGGTCCTGCTCTACACCGCTGCAGACACCTCGACGGCGCCGCCCTGGACGGCTCAATCGCCTGCGTTGCTCGGCAGTTTCGACGACGTGCTGGTACTGGAGCAGGGGCGCTGGTTGTTCAAGCAGCGGCTTGGCGCCTTGCTGATGCGCATCGGCGCTGACTGATCGCTGCCTCGCACCGATTCAACGACGCACAGACGGCGCGTTCGCCGCCGCCGCGTACCGCAGCACCGCTTTCCTCCCCCACGTCGCGCCGCAGTCATCCATCCATCGCATTGGAGAATCGCCTAGTGGAACGCGTGAGCTCATCTGCCCGTTGTGCCGTTGCACCGCCACGGTTACCGTCGTACCGGCGCCGTGTCCTGACCTTGCTGACACTGCTTGGCGCGGGCGTGCCCGTTGCGGCATCCGCACAAGCGGTGCCGGAAACCGCTGCACCGCCGCAGGGCATCAACCTGGGCGGGACGAGTTTTCTCGATGGCTTCGGCTCCTCGACGCCGGGCTGGACGGTGATCGAGTATCTACGCCACTACGACTTCGACGCGATCAAGGACGCGCGCGGCGACGATTCGGCCGCCTTCCGCGATCCCAAGGTTGGTGTCAGCGTTCTGCTGACCCAGCTGATCTACGTCACGCCCTATCGGTGGAAGCGCGCGTCGCTGAGCCTCAATGCGATCGTGCCGCTCGTCAATTACGACATGTCCTTCGCCGCAGACAGCCCCGTGCAGTTGCGCGGCAACGGGTTCGGGATGGGCGACATTTCCTTCGGCCCGGCGCTGCAGATCGACCCGGTGATGCGCAACGGACGAGTCCTGTTCTTCCAGCGCTTCGCAATCGATGCGTTCGCTCCGGTGGGCAAGTTCGATCGCGATGTCGCGATCAACCAGAGCACCGGATTCTGGTCGGTGGCGCCGCATTGGGCGTTCACCGTGCAGCCAAGCGACAACTGGGAGATCAGCATGCGGCTGAACTATCTCTACAATTTCCGCACCGATCGCGCCGGCGGCGTACCGCCGATCCCGGGATTCCGTTTTCGCAATGGTCAGGCCGGCGATGTGCTGTGGGCCAACCTGGCCAGCTCGGTCAAGGTCAGCGAGCAACTGCGCCTGGGCATCAACGGGTATTACCTGCAGCAGCTGAAGGACAACCGCACCAACGGGCAGCGTGTGCCCGACAGCAAACGCATGCAGTGCTATCTCGGGCCGGGGCTGTCCTGGCGGCTGGATGCCAACAACCTGCTGAATTTCAATGTCTATCTGCCGGTAGAGGTGAAGAACTCGGTGGCCGGCACCAGCGTCAACCTGATGTTCGTGCATTCCCTTTGACGTGGAAGCACGCACATATCCGCAGCATGCACGCCGGCGCGTCTGCGTGCATGCTGCGGCGCAGACGGATGCAGGCAACGCTGCATGCAGCGCAAGCCCGGGTAGTCCTACGTTCGAGTTCTGAGCTGTGCAGGCTGCTTCGCCAGACCAGGCCTCGCCAGTGCACGCTGTCCGCGCCAAACCCGTGCGCGCGTCAGATGCCCATGCTGTGGCGCTGGGTATTGGCATGCTCGCGGAACAACAGCTCGGCACGCGCGCCATCGCGTTGTTCGATGGCCGAGACGATGGCGCCGTGCTGCCGATGTCCGTAGTACAGATCGTCGTAGGCCAGGGTGGGCGAGCGTTGGCCGAACACCACATTGACCGGGCTGACGAAGGGCACCACGGTGCACCGGTCCACGGTCTCGGTCAGGATCGGCTTGTTGGCGGCCACCACGATGGCACGGTGGAAGCGGGCATTCATCGCGCCATAGGCCTGCTCGTCGTCGGCATCCAGGCTGCGCGAGGCCAGGATCCGGTCGCCTTCGCCCAGACAGGCATGCAGCGTGGCCAGCAACGCAGCCGAGGCGCCCTGTTCGGCGACGGCGCGTGCGGCCATGCCTTCCATCAGGGCGCGCACCGCCAGGGCGTCCAGGCTTTCCTGCTGGCTGAAACGTCGCACCGCATAGCCGCGGTTGCCGGCCTGCACCAGCAGGCCTTCCTGGCACAGCGCTGGCAGGGCCTGACGGATGGGGGTGCGCGAGATGGCCAGTCGTTCGGCCAGCGCGGCTTCGGTGATGCGCTCACCGGGGGCGAAGGTGCCGCACAGGATCAGTTCGCGTAGCTGCTGGACCGCTTGCAATCGGTGGTTGTTCGCCATTGGCTCCATTCTCTCGCGCCGTACCGCAGCGCACGTTCCTTCGACGGGGAAAACTCGCAAAACCGGTATAAAAACCTTGCAGATGAGAGCGCTTGGTGGCACTTTGGATCCCAAGGATACCGTTTTGGCGGTCCGGAGTGGCTGGTCGGCGTTGTTGGGATCCCATGGCGGGACGGATTTCGACTCAATCAATGGTGCGCACCCGGCCAGGGAAAGTGGCCGGCGTGCATCGCAGGAGTGCAGCATGGCAAGCATCATCGGCGGCATCGGAACCTCGCACGTTCCCACCATCGGGGTGGCCTACGACAAGGGCAAACAGCAGGATCCGTTGTGGAAGCCGTTGTTCGACGGCTACACACCGGTGGCTGCCTGGTTGGCCGAACAGCAGGCAGACGTGCTGGTGTTCTTCTACAACGACCATTGCACGACGTTCTTCTTCGACCTGTATCCGACCTTCGCCCTGGGCATCGGCGAGCGCTTCCCGGTGGCCGACGAAGGCGCAGGGCTGCGCAACCTGCCGCCGATCCGCGGCGATGTGCAATTGCAGGCGCATATCGCCGAATGTCTGGTCAACGACGAGTTCGATCTGACTGTCTTTCAGGACAAGCCAATCGACCATGGCTGCGCGGCGCCGCTGCCGTTGCTGTGGCCGCACGTGCCGGACTGGCCGGGCACGGTGGTGCCGATCGCGATCAACGTGCTGCAGTACCCGCTGCCGACCGCGCGCCGCTGCTACCGCCTGGGCCAGGCGGTGCGGCGGGCGATCGAATCCTATCCGGAGGATCTTAGGGTGGTGGTGGTGGGCACCGGCGGGCTGTCGCATCAGATCCACGGCGAGCGCACCGGTTTCAACAACACCGACTGGGACATGGAATTTCTGGACCGCTTCCAGCATGCGCCGGAAACGCTGACCGATCTCACCCACACCGATTACGTGCGCCTGGGCGGCGCCGAAAGCGTGGAGCAGATCATGTGGCTGGCGATGCGTGGCGCGCTGGGCGGGCCGATCCGCAAGCTGCATCAGAACTACTACCTGATGACCACCACCGCGATGACGGTGGTGCTGTACGAGCCGGGCGTCGAAGCCGCTGACGCGCCGTCTTCGGCGCAGTTGCTCGCGCACGCCACGTCTACCGCGAATGCTGCATGAGGGCCGGCCGATGAATCCGCAAGTACAGGGCATGGAGCAGATCGGCGGCACTTACCTGTTCGATCTGCGCACCAGCAACCGCGCGTTGCGCATCAACCGATTCTTCTGGCATATGATCCGCGCCCCATGGCGCGATCGCTTTCTTGAAGATTCCGAAACCCTGATGCAGGAAGCCGGCCTCACCGAGCATGAAAAGGCGCTGATCCGTGCACGCGACTGGCTCGGGCTGGTGCAGTACGGCGCCAACTTCTTCGTCATCGAAAAATTCGCCCGCGTGGTGCGCATGACCAATCTGCAGGTCTACGCCATCATGCGTGGCGAATCCTTCGAAGATTTCATGCAGACCCGGCGTGTACCCGATGCACGCTGAGCTGCAGGCGGCGGCCTGGTGCCGTCCCGCCGCATTCCCCGACTTCCCAACGTAAGGTCTACCCCCATGACCATGTCCTCCGTGTTCTTCGAACACCGCATCAAGGTCCGGCATCTACGTGTCATCGAGGCGCTGGACCGGCAGAAAAGCCTGCTCCGCGCCTCACGCGTCTTGAACGTCACCCAGCCCGCATTGACGCGTGCCCTGCAGGAGATCGAAGAGATCGTCGGCGCGCCGCTGTTCGAGCGCCATTCGCGCGGCGTGCGCCCCAATGCGATGGGCGAGGTGCTGGTACAGACCGCGCATGTCGTGCTCGGCCAGTTGCGCCGCGCGCAGGACACCTTCGAAGGGCTGCTGCAGGACGACGCGCTTACCATCACCGTGGGCGCGTTGCCGGTCGCCGCCAGCGGCCTGTTGCCGGCCGTGCTGGCCGCCTTGTATCGCGCCGAACCCACGCTGCGGGTACGCCTGCTGCACGGACGCACCGACGAGCTGCTGCCCAAGCTGGCCGGTAACGAGATCGACCTGGTGGTGGGCCGGCTGTATCCGTTGGCCCGCTACGACGCGTTGATCCGCAAGGTGCTGTACCAGGACCCGATCGCGCTGGTGGCGCGCAGCGATCACCCCCTGTTTGCCAACGGCCAGGTGCGCATCGCCGAAGCCGCTGCGTATCGCCAGGTGCTGCCGACGCTGAGCCAGCATGTCGAGCGCGACGTGGCGCAGGTGATGCGCGAGCACGGGCTGGCCACGCGCGATCAGCTGCGTTCCAGTTCGGCCAGCTTCACCCGCGAGATCCTGCTCGGCACCGACAGCATCGCGGTGATGCCGAGCATGATGGTGGCCGGGGATATCGCACGCGGCGAGCTGCGCGCCTTCCAGCTGCAGCAGCCCTCGCAGGCGCGCGCAGGCGGGGTGATCTATCGCGATGGCAGTGCCATCCACAAGCCCGGCGTGCGCCTGTTGATGCGCGAACTGGAACACCAGTTGGCGGTCATGGCCGAGCAGGGGGCGGTGTGGGTGGACGACCAGATCAGCGAGGACAACCTGTTGCTAGGCGAGTCCGCCTGATCGATTGAGCGCGGCATGCGCGGCGCAAGCCGCTGCCGTGTCGGGATGGCGCTGGAGTGCGGCATGCACGCAACGGGCAGTTCAGGCTGCCCGTTGTGCTGTCTGGCATCGGCCGCTGCCGTGTCGCTGGTGTGGCGGGGCAGCAGCCTGCGCGTCACTGCCGGCCGCTCGCGGCGCAATCCACATCCGGGCGCATCACGCTTCGGTAGCCAGCGCATCTTTCAGGCGCGCCTTCTGCAGCTTGCCGGTCGCGGTGCGCGGCAGCGCCTCGACCACGCGCAGGTGTTTGGGCACCTTGTATTTGGCCAGCCGTTCGATCAGATAGGCGCGGATCTGCTCCAGATCCGGCGTCTCGTCGGCCGGCACGATCGCCAGGTAGCCCACCTCTCCCCACTGCGGGTCGGCGATCCCCACCACTGCGCATTCGCGCACCTGCGGGTGATCGGCAAGCAGCGCTTCGATCTCGGCCGGGTACACGTTCTCGCCGCCGGAAATGAACATGTCCTTCTTGCGATCGACGACCCAGAAGAACCCGTCGGCATCGCGCCGCACGATGTCGCCGGTGCGGAACCAGCCGTGCTCGTCGAGCGCAGCGGCGCTTGCCTGCGGGTCGCGCCAGTAGCCGGGGCTGAGGTTGGCGCCGCGCAACAACAGCTCGCCTGGCATGCCGACCGGGCAGTCGTTGCCGTCGCCATCGACCACGCGCGTCTGCACTGCAGGGGTCGAAATGCCGACTGCGCCCAGCTTGTCGCGGATCACCGCGCAGTCCACCGACATTCCGAACACCGTGCCGGCCTCGCTCATGCCGAAGCCGCTGACCATCGGCACACCGTCGTCCAGCCAGCCGAGCAGGTCATCGCTGGCATGCGGCGCGCCGCCGCTGACCAGCGCGGTGAGATGCCGCAGCGACGCCGCGTCGAAACCGGGCTGGCTGCGGAAGGCCTGCATCATCTGCGGCACGCCGACGTAATGGGTGATGCCCAGCGACTGGTCGCTCAGCCAGGCCAGCGTGCGCCTGGGCTCGAAGCCGTTGGAGACCTGGATCGAGCCGCCCACCGCCAGCACCGGGCGCACGTTGGTGGCCAGGCCGATGATGTGGAACATCGGCGCTTCGCACAGGAAACTGCTACCGGCATCCACGCGCGTGGTGACGCCGAAGTTGTGCGCCACCTGCTGCAGGTTCTGCTCGCTCAGCATCACGCCTTTGGGCTGGCCGGAGGTGCCCGAGGTAAACAGGATCAGGCTGATGCGCTCGGGTGGAATCGACCCGGTGTCCGCCGGTTCGAGCGTGTTCGCCGCATCGACGAAGTCGGCCAGCGAGGCGACATCGGCGCGCCCTGCCGCAACGTCGTCGCCCAACAGCAGGCGTGGCTCGGCGCGCTGCAGCAATGCATCCAGTTCGGCCGTGCTCAGCCGCCAGTTCAGCGGCACGTAAATCGCGCCGACGCGTCCACAGGCGAAATGCAGCGCCACCTGCCAGACCGAATTGCGCGCCAGCACGGCGAGCCGTTCGCCATCGATGCAGCCGCGCGCCTGCAGCAAGGCGGCCAGACGGCCGATCAAGACATCCAGTTCTGCGTACGTCCATTGCCGGTCCTGCAGCAGATCGCGGGCGGCAAGCCGGTGTGGGGTGAGGCGGGCGTGGAAGGAGATCGAGTCGGTCGGCATGGTCATGGCGCTGTCTTCCGAATGCAGATTGGGGGAGTGACTGGCGTGAGTGCGACGGCTGCGGCTGAAGGTTGACGCGTGTGCGAAAACACCTGGCGAACGTTCACCAGGAAGTGCGAACACACCGCAGGAACCGATGGACAAGGCAGTGCCTGTCGCATCGCGTTGCGACCGCGCTCTGGTGATTGCGCGGTCGGTGGACTGAAGGGCCTAACTGAGATAGATGGTCTTGGTTTCGAGGAAGGCGTGCAGCCCTTCGATGCCGCCTTCGCGGCCGATCCCGGAATGTTTGACCCCGCCGAACGGCATGTCGAAGTCCACCCACATGCCATTGATCGAATGACTGCCGCTGCGCACGCGGCGGGCGATGCGGTAGGCGCGATCGGGGTCCTCGCTGTAGACCGTGCCGTGCAGGCCGAAGTCGCTGGCATTGACCTTGGCGATCAGGTCGGCCTCGTCGTGGTAATCGATGAAGCTCACCACCGGGCCGAAGATCTCTTCGCGGGCGATGGTCATGTCCGGCGTCACCCCGGCAAACACCGTCGGCTCGATGAAGAAGCCGCGCGGCAGATGCGTCGGGCGGCTGCCGCCCATGACCAGGCGTGCGCCCTCGGCGCGGCCTTGTGCGATGTAGGACTGCACGCGCTCGAGCTGGCGGCCAAGCGCCAACGGGCCCATGCCGGTCTCGGCTGCGAACGGGTCGCCCAGCTTGAGCGCGCCCACGGCCGCGCAGTACGCCTGCAGGATCTGGTCGCGTCGCTGCGCCGGCACCAGCACCCGGGTGAGCGCGAAGCACACCTGGCCGGTGATCGGCATCGAGTAGGGCACCAGGCTGGGCAGCAGCTTGGCGATGTCTGCATCGTCCAGCACGATCGCGGCCGACTTGCCGCCCAGCTCCAGCCCGACCCGCGCCAGGCGCTCGGCGCAGGCCACCCCGATCAGCCGCCCGGCCTGGGTGGAACCGGTGAAACTCACCTTGTCCACCTGCGGATGGCGGATCAGCTGTTCGCCGACCTCGCGACCGCCCGGCAGCAGATTGAACACGCCATCGGGTACGCCGGCGGCGCTGATGCATTCGGCCAGGATGTAGGCATCGATCGGCGTTTCCGGTGAGGGTTTGGCCACCACCGTGCAACCGGCCGCCAGGGCCGCAGCGACCTTGTAGCAGAGCAACACCAGCGGTGCGTTCCAGGGAGTGATCGTGGCGACCACGCCCACCGGCTCCTGCACGATATGCACGCGGCCGCCGTTGGCACGTGCACGCGGCTCCACGAATGGGTGGGTTGCGATCAGGTCGCCGTAATAGTCGAACAGGCCGGGTGCCTGCTGCGAGGCGCGGTGACTGAAGCCGATGGTGGCGCCGACCTGTCCGGTCCAGGCTTCGGCCAGCTCCGGCAGGCGCGCACGCAACCGTGCGGCCACGCGCTTGAGCACGACGCCACGCTCTTGTGGCGATAGCTGCGGCCAGGGGCCGCTGTCGAACGCGGCACGCGCGGCGGCGATGGCCGCCTCGGTGTCAGCCGGCGAGGGCTCGGTGTAGCGCAGCAGGCGTTGTTCGGTGTGCGGGGCAATCACATCGACGTCGCGATCGCCGCTGCTTGCGCGCCATTGGCCGTCGATGAACAGGCCCAACGGCCCACGCGCGGCGATCCCGCGCAGGGTTGCGGACAAGGCTTCCATACTCCCTCCTCGGTGCAGAAAACCACTGGCAGCGCCAGCGATGCGCGTGGTGCACGCATCGCTTCAGGCGCCGTAGGACGTGCTCAGGCGCTGTTTTTGGTCAGGTCGTATTCGCCCAGGCCGGGCTTGTAGCTCTTCTCGTCGATGAACTGACGGATGCCTTCCTTGCGGGCGTTGTTGTCGAACGAATTGGCCGCTTCCTGCATGCGCACCAGGTAATCTTCGGCTTCGTCGTAGGTCATGGTGCCGACCCGGCGCACCGCATCTTTTGCGTACTTCAGCGCGACCGGGTTCTTCCTGAGCAGCAGCTCGGCCACCTCGCGCGTGCGCGCTTCCAGCCGTTCCAGCGGCACGCTTTCGTTGACCAGGCGCCATTCGGCGGCCTTCTTGCCGTCGACCATCTCGCCGGTCAGCGTCATCCACATCGCATCGCGCATGGACAGCAGTTCCACCGCGACCTTGGTGACGCCGCCACCGGGCAGGATGCCCCAGTTGATTTCCGACAGGCCGAACTGCGCCTCGTCGGCGGCGATCGCCAGATCGCAGGCGAACAACGGCCCGAAGCCGCCACCGAAACACCAGCCGTTGACCATCGCGATGGTGGGTTTCTGGTACCAGCGCAGGCGGCGGAACCAGCCATAGGATTCGCGCTGCGAGCGACGCACGCCGCGCAGGCCCTGGGCCTCGGTCTCGCGGAAATATTCCTTCAGGTCCATGCCGGCCGACCAGGCGGTGCCTTCGCCACCGAGTACCAGCACGCCGACGTTGTCGTCGAATTCCAGCTCGTCCAGCACGTCCATCATGCGGCGGTTGAGCGCCGGGCTCATCGCATTGCGTTTGTCGGGGCGTGCGAACTTCACCCAGGCAATGCGGTTTTCGATACGGACCGATACCACGTCATGCTCGTTCAAGCGGCGTCTCCTTCGAGTCGGTACAGAGTGGAAATCACAGTTCTTCGGCGAGCGCGGCGTCCGGCACGTTTGCCCGTTCCAACGTGGCGCTGGCGTTCAACTTGCAGAGTAGGCGCAGCAAGGTCTGCTGCTCGCTGGCCTGCAGGCCGGTGCAGGTGCGCGCGACCGCCCGCGCCAGGCAGCCCTGCGCGGTGCCGAGCGTGCGCTCGCCAAGCGGGGTGAGGTACAGGCCCTTGCTGCGTCGGTCGCGGCCGGCCAGGCGCTCGATCAGGCCCTGCTCGGCCAGTGCGTTGGCGATCTTCATGCCGGCAGCGCGATTGACCAGCAGGCGGTTGCCCAGTTCGGTCTGGTCGCAGCCGGGCTGGTCGCGGATGTGGATCAAGGCGGTGACGCGCGCCGGGGTCAGATGCAGTTCGGCCAGTTCCTGGCGCGCGGCGTGGCTGGAGGCCAGGGTCGCCAGTTGCAATTGATAGCCAAGGTCTGCGGCAAGGGCCAGGCGAGCGCTCATCGATCCATCCAAATTGTATCCGGTAAATACAATCTAGCCGACCGAAGCGGGCACTGCAAGAGGTTGTGGGGGTCACATACGAAGGGCCGTGCGCGCCTGCGTAGCGCGGGCGCGCGCGGCCCTGTTTGCGATGCTGCCGAATGCCTTACTGGATCAACCAGCCGGCCAGCTGTTCGCGGCTCAGGTGGCCGCTGTGCTGGGTGTCGAGCGCGTCGAATTCATCGGCCAGTGCCGGGTTGGCCTGTGCCTCGGCGCGGCTGATGCTGCCGTCGCCGTCGGTATCCATGGCCTGGAAGTCGATGCGGTAGCTGCCGACCACGCTGTTGGGCTGGATCGAGCGCACGATCACGCTGGACTCGCCGCGCGGGCGTTCCAGCTGGGCCTGATGGGTGACCTCGCCGCTGGACAGCGGCTGGGTGCGAATCACATTGGGCACATCGATCAGCGGCATGCTGCTGGCCGGCGTCGGCGCCTGTTGCGCGAGCGCGTGGCCGCCGAGCAGCAGCAATACGGAAAACGAAACGGTACGAACGGTGGTCATCAGATCCCCCTGATGTGGAACAGCCCGCAAGCATAGAGGCTGTCGGGCGTCCTGAGGTGTGCAACGTGCGCTCGGGCTGACGGCAGTGCAGCGTGCGCGATGCGGCATCGGCAATTGGAACCCATGGCCGCAGCGCACCGTCGCACGCTGCATCCAGGACAACGGCTCAGCCGGGAATGAATGGAAACACGATCTTCAACAGGCCCTTCAGACCGCCCTCGGCAGTGCTGGCCACGGCCTTGGCGCCCAGGCTGTTGAGCGCGCGCCGTACGTCTTCCCAACGCACCTGCGCGATATCCTTCTTCAACAGGTCCGCCACTTCTTCGGCGGTGGGCGTGAGCTTTTGCAGTTCGCGCACGGTGGCCTGCGGGTCCGGTTGCAGATAGCCCCAGCGCTCGGCGACTTTCAGCAGCGTGTCGAAGCGTACCGCGACCACTTCGCGATTGCGCTCGTACACCGGCAAGGCACCCACATCCAGGATGGCCTGCTCGAATTGCTGCGCATCGTCCGGGTGCTCGATGCGTACCGCCAGAAAGCCTTCCTTGCGGCTACGCTCGCTGACGTGCTTGGCACCGGAGCGCAGGTTGTCTTCGGTGAGCACGTTGGCGACGATGCGCTGCATTGCCGCGTCGCCTTCCTCGGGTACCAGCGAGCGCCAGCGCGCATAGCCGTCGCGACGCAACGCCTTGACCTTGGCCGAGGTCACCCGCAGCTGCAGCGCGACCATTGCGTTGGAGCTGTTGCGCGAGATGGCGCCGTCGCGTTCGAGCAGCACGAAGATCAGCAATTCCAGATCGCGCTTGGTCAGCGATTGGAATCCCTGCAGCAGGGTCAGGCGCAGGAATTCGTTGCCGAAGGCAGCCGCGTCCTTGAGTTCGATCGGTTGCATGGGGAGTCCTCCACGGGTGACCTGCAGGATGCCAGGACGCTGTTGCGCGACCTGAGAACCGTTGCGACGCGCGCAGCAGTTTCAGCGTCCGGTTTCGCGGCCCGGACGATCGGACCTGAACGTTTCAACTGCGCCACGATCCTGCAAGGTGACGAACACCTGTTTGCCATCGGTGCCGCCGAACGCGACGTTGCTGGCCTTGCGGCCTTTCAACGCGACCGTGCGCAGCAACTTGCCCTGCGGCGAGACCACCGCGATCTGCCCGGCATCGTAGCGGGCAATATAGAGGTTGCCGTCGGCATCGCAACGCATGCCATCCATGCCGAAGTCCGGGAAGCTGATCAGCAGGCGCTTGTTGCGCAGGCCGCCGTCGACGCGGTCGTATACCCATACCTTGCGCGACATGCTTTCGTTGACGTAGAGATGCTTGCCGTCGGGGCTGACGTCCAGCCCGTTGGGCGTGGTCATGCCCGATTCCATCAACGCGACGACGCCCTCGCGGCTGATGTGCCACAGGCGGCCGCTGTTGTCCTTCCAGTTCGGGTCGCTTGCATAGAAGCTGCCATCGGGCGCAATCGCCAGATCGTTGGGGCCGTCGGCGTCGGGCAGCGAGGCGAAGGTGCTGACCGCACGCGTCTGCAGGTTCACCTGCAGGATCTTGTGGCCGGTGAAGTCGGCCACGTACATCGTCCCGTCGCGGAAGCGGATGCCATTGCCGGTGCTGCCCTCGGGCAGGGTCACGAAGACCTCTGCCTTGGCGCTGCCATCGGCGTGCAGGGCAATGCGCGCGATGGTGCCGTCCTTGCCCAGATTCACCGCATAGAGCGCGCCATCCGGTCCGGCTGCAGGACCTTCGGCATTATGGGTGAAGGCGCCATCGCCGATCAGGTCGCGCGCGACGAAGGGCGCATCGGCAGCGGTCGCCAGCGAGCTGGACAACAGTAAGGCCAATGGCAGGAAACGGCGGCGGACGACAGCGGTCATGCGGCATGCTCCAGATGGGATCGTTGCCAGTGTGCCAGAACGTGCACAGCGGCCATGGCGGTGATCACGCACGATCAAGTAAGGTGCCCGGGCAGCATTGGCCGACGAGCAACCAACAGCAGCACTGCGCCCATCTGCGGGCAGTGTGAGTGGGCGCGGTGCGGCATGTACCCACTGACACTCCCTGCGAGTGTGTCGTCTCGCTGACGACCGCATGCGATGGTGTCAGCCGCTCTCAATCTTGCCAAGGAGGTTTGCATGTCCGTGGAATCGATCACACGTCGCCGTTTGCTCGCCGCATTCGGCAGTGCAGGCATCCTGCTTGCTGCGCCCGGCTGGGCATTGCCGAAGAAAAAGCCGGGCAAACCGCTCAACGTGGCGTTGGCTGGCCTGGGCAGTTATGCCAGCGAACAGCTCGCGCCGGGCCTGGCATTGACCAAGCATTGCAGGCTGGCCGGCATCGTCACCGGCACGCCCGCGAAGATTCCGCAGTGGCAGGCCAAGTACGGCATCGCCGACCGCAACGTCTACAACTACGAGAACTTCGACCGGATCGCCGACAACGACGACATCGACGTGGTGTACATCGTCACCCCAACCCATCTGCATGCGCCGCTGACGCTGCGCGCGGCGGCGGCCGGCAAGCACGTCTGGTGCGAAAAGCCGATGGCGATGCATGCCGGCGAATGCGAGGCGATGATCGCGGCGTGCAAGCGCAACAAGGTGGCGCTGACGATCGGTTACCGCATGCAGCACGAACCCAACACGCGTCGCCTGATCGCGATGGCCAGCGAAAAACCGTTCGGCGCGATGCAGCGTGTGCGCGCCGAGGCCGGGTACAACGGCTATCACGATGCGACCAAGGCCGATCGTCCGTGGCGCTTGCGCTCCCAGTTCGGCGGCGGGGCGATGTACGACATGGGCGTGTACCCGCTCAACGCCGCGCGCTACACGGTGGGCAGCGAGCCGTTGGCCGTGACCGCCAAGCGCTGGACCGATCGCCCTGAACTGTTCGACGAAGTCGACGAGCATATGGACTTCACCCTGGAATTCCCGAACGCGGTGCGTGCCGAGTGCAAGACCAGTTTCGGCAACAACATGAATGTGCTGCGTGCCGAATGCGAGCGCGGCTGGTATGAGTTGTCGCCGTTCCAGAGCTACCAGGGCGTGACCGGCAAGGCCAGCGACGGGCGCGTGTTCGACGCCAAGGTGCCGCACCAGCAGGCCTTGCAGATGGACGAGGACGCGCTGGCGATCATCAACGGCACTCCGCTGCGTGCGCCCGGCGAAGAAGGCCTGCGCGACATCCGCATCGTCGATGCGATCTACCGCTCGGCCCGCGAGGGCAGCAAGCGAATCGTGCTCTGATCGCGCCTAAGCTCCGTCAATCGACGGAGCTGCCCGCCGAAGCGAAACGAGCAGGCTGGCGCGCACCAGCCTGCCACGATGAAATCCCCAAGGGCCGTGCAGTCGACTACCAAAAAGCGGCTACCCAGCAATCACGCCGGATTGCCATCAGTGCGACTGGCGCAGGTGAATCACCACACCAGCTCCCGCGATACCCGCCAGCACCCACCGCAATAACAACGCCACCAATCCGCGCTTTTTAGATTCCCGATTCCCGAATCCCGAATCCCAGCTCTTACGATTCCCCAATCCCATTCCCGATTCCCCGCTCTCAACCCCGCATCGCCAACACCGTGATCTCCTCACGATCGTGATACAGCTGCTTGGCACGCACGATCAGCGATTTCTCGGCCTGCTGCTCGAACAGGTCCAGGCACAGGCGGGTTTCGTCCCAGCGCTTTTTCATCGGCAGCTTGAGGTTGAAGATGGTGTTGCGGCACCAGCCTTCGCGAATCCAGGTGGCCATGCGTTCGGCCACGCGGCGCGGTTGCTCGACCATGTCGCAGACCATCCAGTCCAGTGCCTGCGCAGGCTTCCAATGGAAGCCGTCGGCGCGCAGATGCTCGACCAGGCCGGTCTCCAGCACATGCTCGCGTAGCGGGCCGTTGTCGACGCTGGTGACATGCACGTGCTGGCGGGTGAGCACCCAGGTCCAGCCGCCGGGGGCTGCGCCCAGGTCGGCGGCGCGCATGCCGGGCTTGACCAGCGCTTCGCGTTCGTCCGGTGCGAGCAGGGTGAGCAGGGCTTCGTCGAGCTTGAGCGCCGAGCGCGATGGCGCCTCCGGCAACAGCTTCAAACGTGGAATGCCCAGAGGCCAGGGCGCGCTGTCGGCACTGTCGGCCACCGCCAGCAAGGCGTGGTCGCCATCGAGAAAACAGATGTGCAGCCGTGCCAGGCGCGGCTGCGGCTTGTCGGTGAGCAGGCCGGCCTTGCGCAAGGCCGGACGCAAGGCATTGCCGAAGCTGCGCGCCAGCCCTGCCAGCGGCTTGCCCGCGTCCGAATCGGGGTGTTCCACCCACAGATCGCCGAAACGCGGCTGGCCTTCCAGTGCGGCCAGGATCGGCGTGATGCGGTCCTTGGGGTCGATGCCCTTGAGTTCGGCAATCACTACCAGCTTCTGCCGCGCGAAGATCAGCTCGCGCCAGTGCAGCCTGGCAGCCAGTTGTGCGGCCTCATCGCAGACGAACAGCACATAGCCGTCGTTGCGCTGGGTACGCGCATAGCCGGCGATGCCGACGAATGCGGCGCGCGCGCTCAACTCGGCGGCCAGCTCCGGCTCGAAGCCCTGGCGGCAGTAACACAGCAGGCCGCTCATCGCAGTGCCTGGCGTGCGCGATCGCTGCGGGGCAGATCAGTAATGGTCACCGCCGCCCTCGCCATAGTTGCGCAGTACCGCGCAGGCCTGATCGCGATGCACGTCGCGCACTACCTCGATGCCGCGGCGGGTGAGCTCGCCCACCCAGTCGGCAGGCAGCGGGCCTTCGTCGAATTCCGTCAGCGCCATCACGTCTTCGGCGCGTGCGCCGATCAGCAGGCGGTCGATGCCGGCCCACACCGTGGCGCCGTAGCACTGGCAGCACGGCTGCGCGGAGGTGGCCAGCGTCACTGGCGACAGCACATCGTTCAGGCGCGGCGTCTGCAGGCGCTGCTGCGCGAGCATGTAGGCCATGTTTTCGGCATGCGCCAGCGAGGTGGTCTGCGGCACCACGCGGTTCACCGCCGCGGCGATGATGCGGTGGTCCGGGCCGAACACGACCGCACCGAACGGGCCGCCGCTGCGCTCTTGCACATTCATCCGCGACAGTTCGATTGCCAGCGCCACCTTGTCCTCGTCGCTGGGATAGGCGCGGCTGTCGTCGACATGCGCGTGGATCCAGTCGGGTAGCGTGAGGTGGACTTGCGCGTAAAGCATCAGTGGACCATTTCTGTAGAGGGAGGAGCGGGGCGCAGTGTATCGGCCTGGGCGTCCTTTGCGGCACATTGCCCGGCCACGCACTGGCAGGCACTGATCTCGCGGAAGCCGCACACGCTCATCATGCCGCTGGCCTGGCACTGCGCCATCACGCCTTTGGGGTCGGTGGCACTGTTGACGTTGACGCAGGCCGGGAAGGCGCCGCAGCAGTTGCCGACGTTCTTCACCGTGCAATCGGCGTCGGTGCGGCAGGTGGTGGTCACGGTGACCGGTTTGCCGGTGGCCGGGCCGCTTGCCGAGCCGGTCGCCGGAGGCGGCGCGGCGGTATCGGCCGGCGGCGCGGCCACACAGCCGGTCGACACCAGGCAGGCCAGCAGCAACAACGTGCTCAGACACCGGGACAAAAGACGGGACATGCGGCCGCTCCGATCAGACAGGTGAGCGGCCATGGTAAGCCCCGGATGCGCGGAATGTGGCGCGCGCTGGATCAGCTACGGAAAACCCCGCGATCCAGGCCCTGCACGCGTTGCGGCTGACGACCCTGGCCGGGGCGCGGCGGGTGACCGCAACACGCCTGCAGTTTCACCGCAGTCAACGCTGTCTGCGCAGCGCCCGCTGGCAGCGCGTGGCAAGGTCCAGTTGCTGCATGCTTTCGTCGCGGCGATCGCTGGGCAGATCGTCATCTGGCCGGCCCGGGAGAAGCGTGCAGAACACCTCGGCCGGGGTCACCGCGTTCGGGACCGGTGGCTGCGGCGAGCAGGCCGCCAGGCCGAACGACAGCGAGAACACCGCGCTGCGCAGCGTGTTTGCAGGCGGGCGTGGACATGGTTGTGGCAGGCACATGGCGGCGTTGCTGGCGGACACAGCCTGCAATCTAGGCCGCTGCGTGCATCAGGTGCCGGCGTCATTTCGCTTCCGCATGCAGTGCTGCGCACCACAGCACGCCGACCAGCAGGCAGGCGATGGCGGCCAGCTCCAGTGGCGTGGGCAGGCGCATTTCCCAGGCAAAGCCGTACAGCAACGCAAAGACCGTCTCGAACACGATCATCTGGCCAACCAGAGTCAGCGGCAGCACCCGGCTGGCCCGGTTCCACAAAGCGTTGCCGATCACCGAGGCCAGGATGCCCAGCAACAGCGAAATACCCCAGAAACTGGCCCAGTCGATCGGCGCATGTGGCGCGCTGCCGATCAGTGCGGCCGGCGCCAGCAATAGCGCCAATGCGCCGGTGACCACGCCGGTCAGCAGCGACCAATCGCCACCTGACAGGTCCGGGCGCCGCCGCAGCCAGCGCGCATTGCCGATCGAATAGGCCGACCACGACACCAGCGCACCGAATGCGCACAGCAGGCCGGCGATGCGGGTGGCGCGATCGCTGGCGTGGTGAGCGGCATCGTGCTGCAAGGTGTCCAGGGCGACCAGCGCCACGCCGATGACGCACAACACGCATGGCGCGGCCAGGCGTCGCAGCTGCACCGCGCCTGCGGCCCGCGTGCCGATCACGGTGACCACCACCGGCAGCAGGCCGATGATCAGTGCGGTCGCCGCACTGCCGGCCCACTGCACCGCGCTGCTGAGCAGCACGTAGTAGATCAGGTTGCCCAGCAGACTCAGACGCACCAGCGCCCACCATTCGGTGCGCCCCAGCCGCGCAGCGGTCTGGCGCGCGCGCGGTGCCAGCACCAGGGCTGCGACCGCGCCATACGACAGGTAACGGGCCACGGCCAGTTGCAACGGCGTAAACGCCGCCAGCAATTGCGGCGCCAAAAACACCAGTCCCCATAACGCACCTGCGCCGATGCCGCAGGCAACACCCACCATCAAGCGCTCACGCATCGTGCTGCTCCTTCATGCCATGCAGCATGCAACGAAGTGCGGCACGCAGTCTCCATTGCGCTTGTTCATCAACTCGGAAGATACCGCTCTGAGGCGCCGTCCCCGCTGGCTGCATCACGCGCGCTGACCACCAGCGATGCGCCGATTACCGCAGGCCTGGCTGCGGCTGCCTGCCGCCGTTCCCGCGCCGGATGGCTGGCATCCGGCGCGGTCTGACTCACTTGGCCCAGGTGTCGCGCAGGGTCACGCTGCGGTTGAACACCGGCGTGGCAGCGCTATGGTCGCGGCGATCGGCAACGAAGTAGCCGGTACGCTCGAACTGGAACGACTGCTCGGGCGCTGCCTGTGCCGCGCTCGGCTCCACGTAGCCGCGCACGCTGCGCTTGGACTCGGGGTTGAGATGGTCGCGGTAGGTCTTGCCCTCGGACTCGTCATCGGGCTTTTCCACCGAGAACAGGCGGTCGTACAGGCGGATTTCCGCTTCCACCGCATGCGCGGCGCTGACCCAATGGATGGTGCCCTTGACCTTGCGGTTGGCGCCTTCCATGCCTGGCCGCGACTCCGGGTCCAGCCAGCCGCGCAGCTCGACGATCTCGCCTGCGTCGTTCTTGATCACCTCGTCCACGCGCGCAATGCCGGCGCCGCGCAGGCGGATTTCGCCACCGGGCACCAGGCGCTTCCAGCCCTTGGGCGGGACTTCGGCAAAATCCTCGCGCTCGATCCACAGCTCGCGTGAGAACGGCACCTCGCGCGTGCCGAAGCTCTCGTCCTTGGGATGGTTGGAGAAGCTCAGCGTCTCGTTGTGGCCTTCCGGCAGATTGGTCAGCACCAGCTTGAGCGGGTCGACCACCGCCATGCGGCGCGCCGCGGCCGCATCCAGATCCTCGCGCAGGCAGCCTTCCAGCACCGAGAAATCGATCAGCGAGTTCTGCTTGCTGATCCCCACCCGATCCACGAACAGGCGCATCGCCGCCGGCGTATAGCCGCGCCGGCGCAGGCCCTGCAGCGTGTACATGCGCGGGTCGTCCCAGCCGTCCACCAGCTGTTCTTCCACCAGCGCAGTGAGCTTGCGCTTGCTCATCACCGTGTAGTTGATGTTCAGACGCGAGAACTCGATCTGGCGCGGCTTGGCGGCCTCGCGCGGCAGTCCCTTGTCCAGCAGCGGCTGCAGCAGCTCCGGATGCGCGGCCAGGTCCACCTTGTCCACGCACCAGTCGTAGAGCGGGCGGTGGTCTTCGAATTCCAGCGTGCACAGCGAATGGGTGATGCCTTCCACCGCATCGCCCAGCGAATGCGCGAAGTCGTACATCGGGTAGATCGGCCACGCATTGCCGGTGTTCTGATGCTCGACATGCTTGATGCGGTACAGCGCCGGGTCGCGCAGGTTGATGTTGCCGCTGGCCATGTCGATCCTGGCGCGCAGGGTGCGTGCGCCATCGGGGAATTCGCCGGCACGCATGCGCCGGAACAGGTCCAGGTTTTCCTCGACGCTGCGCTCGCGGAACGGCGAATTGCGGCCGGGCTCGGTCAGCGTGCCGCGGTATTCGCGCACCTGCTCGGCGGACAGGTCGCAGACGAAGGCATGGCCGTCGCGGATCAGTTTTTCCGCGGCCAGGTAATACACCTGGAAATAATCCGATGCATGGCGCAGCTGCGCCCACTCGAACCCCAGCCAGCGCACGTCGTCCTGGATGGCGACCACGAACTCGGGGTCTTCCTTGGCCGGGTTGGTGTCGTCCAGGCGCAGATTGCACAGCCCGCCGAACTCGGCGGCCAGGCCGAAATCCAGGCAGATCGCCTTGGCGTGGCCAATATGCAGATAGCCGTTGGGCTCGGGCGGGAAGCGGGTGCGGATGGCCGTGTGCTTGCCGCTGGCCAGATCCTCGCGGACGATCTGGCGGATGAAGTCTTTCTTCTCCGCCGGGGCGGTGGCGTCGGTGGCTAGGGTCTCGGACATGCGCGCATCAGCAATAGGTAAACCGCAAGTTTAGGCGGTGGCACCGGTTAGGGGTAGGCGGCGTGTCGGGGCCGGCCATCGCGCGCCACCTGCGCGCGGTGGTCCTGCGCGCAAGCGCCTTGCTGCCGGGGCCTGCATGGCTGGCCGCAGCCAGGCCGGCTGCCATCGGCAGGCGGCACGGCGGGCTGGCCGGCACCGCCGCCGGCGCGTACGCTGCGGCGATCCTTCGGAGTGCCCCACGCATGCCTTTGCCCCGCCTGGTGATCGGCGACAAGACCCTGTCCTCCTGGTCGCTGCGCCCGTGGCTGCTGCTGCGGCATTTCCAGGTACCGTTCGAAGAGATCGCGCTGCCGCTGGATACGCCGCAATTCCAGGCCCGCATTGCCGGTTATTCGCCCACCCGCAAGGTGCCGGTGCTGTGGGACGACACCCTGCATGTCTGGGATTCGCTGGCGATCTGCGAATACGTCAACGAACGCTGGCTGGATGGCCGCGGCTGGCCGGCCGAGCTGTCCGTGCGGGCGCAGGCCCGCGCGGCGGCGGCGGAAATGCACTCGGGCTTTGTGGACTTGCGCACCCAGCTGCCGATGAACCTGGCCCGCGCGCCTGGCCCGGCCCGCTGGGACGCGGCCGCCGAGCGCGACATCACCCGCATCCAGGCGCTGTGGGCCAGCCTGCGCGCCGAGCATGGCCATGCCGGGCAGTTCCTGTGCGGCGACTTCGGCATCGTCGATGCGATGTTCGCCCCGGTCGCGCTGCGTTTTGCCAGCTACGGCGTGCCGTTGTTCGAGGCTGCCGGCGATTACCTGGCCGCACTGGATGCGCTGCCGGCACTGCGCGAGTGGAAGCAGGACGCCGCGCGCGAACGCCTGGAGCGCGGCTGACATGCAGATCGCGTATCGCGCCAGTCACATCATCGACGCGCATCTGGCCAAGCACGCGCTGGAGGATGCCGGCATCACCGCTTTCGTGTTTGGCGAGTCGCTCCTGGGCGGTGCCGGGGAACTGCCTGCCTTCGGCGTGCTGCAGGTCTGCGTGGCCGACCTGCACCTGAGCCAGGCACAGGCGGTACTGGCAGAGATCGGCCTGTGCGGCGAGGTCACCCGCGCGCTGTAGCGCAGCGCCCGTCGCAGGAGCGCACCCGGGCGCGACGTGGCGTTCATCGGCACAGCCACGTCGCGCCCGGGTGCGCTCCTACGCTGGTGTTATCGGCAAAGCTCCGGTCGCGCCCGGGTGCGCTCCTACGATGTGCGCGCGTCAATCCGGCTGGCGCCACCCTGGCGGCGCCGCATCCGGTGCGGCCAGCGCCCGCAGGCGTTTGAACAGCACCGTGGTTTCGGCCACGTTCCAGACCCGCAGCGCGACCTCGAAGGTGTCCAGCGGCTTGGTCAGGAAGTCCTTGGCGCCCAGGCCCAGGGCGCGATGGCGCGCGCTGCGGCTGGGGTCGGCGGTGAGCACGATCACCGGCAGGAAGTGACCGGGATCGGACAGCCGCGCCAGCTGTTCCAGCAGTGCATAGCCGTCGAGTTCCGGCATCTTCAGATCCAGCAGGATCAGGTCCGGCGCGAATGCCGACACCAGCCCCATCACCCGCAATGGGTCGGTGGTGGCGATGACCTGCTGGAAGCCCTCGCGCTGCAGCAGGTCTTCGAGCAGCCGCACATTGGCCGGCTCGTCGTCGACGATGAGGATGCGGGAACCCAGGATTTCGTCGCGTGTCATGCCAGCAGCCCGTCGATCACAGTGAAGAATTCCGCCACATCGAGCGGCTTGGTCAGATACGCGCGCACGCCCTGATTGCCGACGCGCGCCAGGGTGGCGGTGGTGGCATCGGCACTGATCACCACCACCGGCACGCCGGCGGTGGCCGGCTGCGCCTGCAGCTCGCGCAGCAGTTCTTCGCCGTTGCCGTCGCTCAGATGCAGGTCCAGCAGGATCAGATCCGGCACGCCGTGCTGCAGCAGCGCGCGCGCCTGCGCCAGGCTGGCCGCTTCCAGCAGCTGCCATTGCGGGCGGCGTTCGCTGAGGGTGCGGATCAGGGCCTGGTTGGACGGGTTGTCTTCGATGCTCAGCAGCCGGCACACGCCCGTGCCCGCGTTACTCGGCGGCACGATGGCGCGTGCCGGCTCGCTGCGTTGCGGTTCGCCCTGCGGCAGCGAGATCCAGAAGCGCGCGCCATCGCGGCTGCTGTCCACGCCGATGCGCCCGCCCATCGCCTCGATCAGCCGCTTGCTCAGTGCCAGGCCCAGGCCGGTGCCTTCCACCGCCGAGCGCTCGGCACCCAGCCGCTCGAATGGCGTGAACAGCCGCTCGATCTGCGCCGGCGTCAGGCCCGCGCCCTGGTCGGCGACCGTGATGCGCACCTGCTCGCCATCTGGCCGCGCGCTCACCTGCACCTGGCCGCCGGTGCGATTGAACTTGACCGCGTTCGACAGCAGGTTGAGCAATACCTGGCGCAGCCGCTGTGCATCGGCGCGCACTGTCCACGGCCCGTCGATGGCGGCCGGCTGCAGCGCGATGCCGTGCTTGTCCGCGTCCGGGGCGATCAGGCCCAGCGCCTCGCGGACGGCCGCGCGCACCGAGACCGGCTCCGGGCTCAGATCCAGTTGGTCGGCTTCGATCCGCGCGATGTCCAACAGCTCGGTGATCAGCCCCAGCAGGTGTCGGCCGGCGCCGAGAATATGCTGCAGATGACGGCGATGCCCGGGCTCGGGCAGATCCATTTCCAGCACCTGCGCATAGCCCAGGATCGCGTTGAGCGGCGTGCGCAATTCGTGGCTGCTGCGCGACAGGAATTCGGTCTTTGCGCGGTTGGCGGTTTCTGCCTCGCGCCGTGCCAGTTGCGCTTCGGCGGCACGTGCGGCGAGCAGTTCGCTGGCCTGCGCCAGGCGCTGGCCGACCTGGCCCAGCTCGTCGCCGGCGCGCGGTTGCGGCGCCAGCGGCAGGCCTTCGCCCAGCCGGTCGGCATTGGCGGCCAGCGTGCGCAGGCGTCCGGACAGTGCCGAGGCGAACCACGCCACCGCGAACACCGCGCCCAGGCCGCCCAGCATCGCCGCACTTAAAGTGATGATGAGATTGCGCTGGCGCAGCCCCTGCGCCTTGGCGGTACGTAGCTGCAATTGCGCGGTTTCGTAATTGCGCAGTTCGCGCAGTTCGGCACGCAGGATGTCGAGCTTGTACTTGCCGTCCCACAGCTGGCGGATCTCTTCTTCGCGGCTCAGATCCGGTGCCAGCAACCGGCGCCACCCCTGCATTTTTTCCGCAAACAACGGTTTGATGCGCGCAAACCGTTGCGCCTGCCCCGGGTCGGTGATGCGTTGCGACAGCCGCTCGGCCACCCGTTGCAGGCGCGGCTCGGCATCGCGGTACGGGGTAAGGAATTCATCGCGGCGCACCAGCCGGTACCCGCGCACGCCGGCCGCGGTTTCGGCCAATAGCGCGTGTGCTTCGTACAGATCGCTCAACACCTCCAGCGTCTGCCGCACATCGTTTTCGGCGGCGATGTTCTGCCGCTCCACGCTGTAGATCGCCATCAAGGCCACCGCCAGCAGCAGCAGGGGCAGGGTCACCACCGCCAGGCTCTTGCGGGTGATCGGCCAATCGTTCCAACGCACCGCCATTGCATTCATAGCGCGAGTCCGGCTTGGACCGCGTACACCGCGGCCTGGGTGCGATCTTTTACCTCAAGTTTCTGCAGGATTCGCTCCACATGCACTTTGACCGTGCCGGGAGAAATCCCCAGTTCAGCTGCCAGCGTCGCATTGGTGAGGCCGCGCGGCAGCAGGGACAGCACCTGTTTCTCGCGCTTGCTGAGCGCGGCCAGGCGGTCGTCCTGCACCGGCTTGCGCCGACGCGTGGCGAGCGGTCTGGCCGGTTCGGCCACCATCGCCGGCAGCAGCAATGCGAAGGCCTGCAGCGCCTGCACATCGTCGTTGCCGGGGGCGGGACGATTGTCGTTCCAGGCCACGCACAGCATGCCCAGGGTGCTGCCCAGCGCATGGATCGGTACCTTGGCCTCGCGGATATCGGCCGGGCGCGGTGGCATCAGCCAGGCCGCTTCATGGCTGTCGCCGGCTGCGCTGGCACCGGGCGGCAATGCGCGGCCGCGGCTGGCCAGCACCTGCGCGCGCGGCCCACGCTGTGCCAGCACCGCGCCATGTTCCAGGCCCAGCAACAGCAGCACCCGGCCCAGTACCGCGTCGCAGGCCTGTTCCGGCGTGTGTGCCTGACGCAGCGCCACCGCGACCTCCCAGAGCGCCTGCCAGCGTGCGCTGTCGGATGCTTCGCGGCGTAGCGTCAGGCGCCAATCTCCAGCATTGGTAGGGGTTTCCATGAGTTCGCTCTAGGCCGATCAGCATATTTGAGTATATGCCAGTCGGCAGAATTGTTGGGGCCGCTTGGTTTCGATACTGAGCTCGCCCGCTGCGGCACCCCCCTCAATCACACGGAGATTTCCCATGCGTCGCACTCTGTTCTCTCTGGTTCTGGCTCTGGCTGCCACCCCGGCGCTGGCTGGCGGCGTGATGCACTACACCGACAAGGCCACGTTGCCGGCCGGCGGTGAAGAACGCGAAGTCGCCGCGCTGTTCGACACCTGGAACGCGGCACTGGCTACCGGCAATCCGGACAAGGTGGCCGATCTGTATGCCCCGGACGGCGTGCTGCTGCCGACCGTGTCCAACGAGGTCCGCGCCTCGCGCGAGCAGATCGAAAAGTACTTCGAGATGTTCCTGACCAAGAAGCCGCAGGGCGTCGTCAACTACCGCACCGTGCGTGTGCTCGATGACGACAGCGCGGTGGATGCGGGTGTCTACACCTTCACGCTGACCGACAAGGACGGCAAGAAAACCGACGTGCAGGCGCGCTACACCTTCGTGTACGAGAAGCGCGACGGCAAGTGGCTGATCATCAATCACCACAGCTCGGCGATGCCGGAAGTGGACACCGCCACCGCCTCGGTGACCAGGAAGTAACGCCGCATTGGCCGTAGTGGCTTGAAAGCCGCTACAGCCGGCGCCATCCAGCAGGCAATCCTCACGATTGCGGAGTTGCACCATGCTGGGAATCGGCGCTTTCAAACAACGCATGCCACGTCCGGGCGAGGCCTTACCCGGACGTGAGCAGGCACTACCGCTCCACAACACCCACCTGATCAACGGCCATCCGTTGCGCGGGGAATTCACCGGCCTGGCCCAGGTGCAGTTCGGGCTCGGCTGCTTCTGGGGTGCAGAACGCAAGTTCTGGAACCTGCCAGGGGTGTACACCACGGCGGTGGGTTACGCCGGCGGCGAGACACCCAACGCCACCTACGGCGAAGTGTGTTCCGGGCAGACCGGCCATACCGAAGCGGTGTTGGTGGTGTACGACGAAGCGTCGGTGTCGTTCGCACAGTTGCTGCGCACGTTCTGGGAAAGCCACGACCCCACCCAGGGCATGCAGCAGGGCAACGATGTCGGCACGCAATACCGCTCGGCGATCTATTGCACGACACAGGCGCAATACGACGCTGCGCTTGCCAGCCGCGATGCGTACCAGCAGCAACTGGACGCCGCCGGGTATGGCGCGATCACCACGGAGATCCGTTTCCCGGCGCCCACGTTCTACTACGCCGAAGACGATCACCAGCAATATCTCGCCAAGCATCCCAATGGCTATTGCGGGCTTGGCGGAACGGGAGTGAGCTGCCCGATCGGGCTGGATGCCTGACGGAAAGGCGGGCCGGATTGAAGCGCTGTCATCCACGTGATCGTGGCGGCGTGCCGATGGCCAACAGTGACCGGCAGCGTCATCACGATCAGGCAGCGCATGGGAGTGCATGCCAGGCAACTTGAATGGCTACGCCGGAGACGGCGTGGCCATCTTTTTTTGCGGCGCGCGTAAGCTGCGCCGCCGCCGCCGCGGGTGGCCGAGCGGCAAACCGGCCCGGCGCATCATTGCGGTCAATCCCGACCGCCAATCGGTGCAATGGATCGGTGCGGCGACCCACGCATCCAGTCAGTGCAGCCAATGCGCCAGGCGTGCCGGAATCCGCCGGATCAGACGAACTCGCCGGCGAACATGCCGCGCAGCTGGGCGAGCATGTCGGTGCGTTCCGGATGCAGCAGTCGCATGCAGGCAAGCGCGAAGCCGACCGGGCTGGTGCCGGGTGCGGTGATCACGCCGTCGGCGGTCACCACCTTTTCGTGCCGGTATTGCGCAGCACCGGCATACGGCACCACATGCTCCTGCAGGAAGGCCAGCGCGTTGCTGGTGTGCGCGCGCTGGTCGAGCAGGCCGGCATAGGCCAGGGCGATGGTGGCGCCGCAGATCGCCGCAACCGGGCGCTGGTGCTGCACGCGCTCGACCAGCAGGCCGCTCAGGCCGGGGATTTCGCCGGCCTGCCAACGCTCGCTGCCGGGCAGGATCCAGAGATCGGCGTCCAGCGGCGCTAGGTCGGAGAGGGCGAAGTCCGGAGTGATGCGCAGCCCGCCGATCGACTGCACCGGCTGACCATCGATGCTGGCGATGGCGACCTGGTCGCCGAACCAATCGCGCGCCGCCGGCAGGACAACGCCAATTTCCCAATCGGCCACGCCGTCGACCATCACCACTGCAATGTTTGCCATTGTCCGCTACGCCAGTTGAGGAACCCGGATTCTAGGCAGTGCGGGTTGCGCGGGTGTAAGCGACGTGTGGAGAACGACGCCGAACCGCGCGCAGATCAGGCCAAAACGCGCGCATGGCAGCTGGTGGCGGCTGTGCGGGCGTCAATGCGTTCACAAGCTCGACGGTGCCTGAAAAGTACGGCGGCCCAGGCCGGCAGCAGTTTCCAATGCCAGCATCGCGAGGGCCTTGCCTTACGCGTCGTGGCTGCATTGTGTGCTGCGCAGCCAGATTGCAAAAAACAAAACGCCCACAGCCACCAGGCTGCAGGCGTTGGTACTGCGACCCGCGGTGCTGCAATCAGCCGGCGAGCTTGTCGGTGATGGTCTTGCGCAGTGCCTGCAGATCCTTGGCGAAGGCATCGATGCCGCTGGCCAGCTTTTCGGTGGCCATCGGGTCGGCCGCCAGATCGGTGGCGAAGCTGTCGCTGTCGATCGGGGTGATCTGCGCGTTGTCGGCCTGCGCAGGCGAGAGCTTGCGCGGCAGTTCGCCATATTCGGCATCGAGCTTTTCCAGCAGCTCCGGCGAGATGGTCAACCGGTCGCAACCGGCCAGGGCTTCGATCTGCGCGGTGGAGCGGAACGAGGCGCCCATCACCACGGTGGACGAGCCGCGCTGCTTGAACTCGTTGTAGACCGTGCGCACGAACACCACGCCCGGGTCTTCGTCGATGCTGGCCGGGGTCTGCCCCTGGGCGACGTAGTAGTCCAGGATCCGGCCGACGAACGGCGAGATCAGGAACACGCCCGCTTCCGCACAGGCCAGCGCCTGCGAGCGGTTGAAGATCAGGGTCAGATTGCAGTCGATGCCTTCGCGCTGCAGCTGGCGCGCAGCCTCGATGCCTTCCCAGGTGGCCGCGATCTTGATCAGGATCTTGTCCTTGGACACGCCACGCTCGGCGTACATCGCGATGAACTTGCGCGCCTTGGCGATGGTCGCCTCGGTGTCGTGCGCCAGGTCGGCATCGACCTCGGTGGAGACGCGGCCGGGGACCAGCTCGGCCAGCCTGACGCCGACGCCGATAGTGAGGCGGTCGGCCACTTCGTTGACGGTGCTGGTGCGGTCTTCGCCGCCGTGTTCGCGGCCCCAGGCCAGTTCGCGCTCGATCAGGTCGGCATACACCGGCAGATCCAATGCCTTTTTGACCAGGGTGGGATTGGTGGTGCAGTCGACCGGCTTCAGGCGCTTGATGGCGTCGTAGTCGCCGGTGTCGGCAACGACGACGGACAGGTCACGCAACTGGGCAAGCTTGGAGGGAGCAGTCATGCGGGTTCTCTCGAATCGTGGAACGGGTCGTGGATAGGACGCAGCGCGCTACGGTAGCGCGCCTGGCGTGTGAAGTCAGGCGCCGGCCAGGGCATGCTGATCGTGCACGGCGCTGACACGCAGACGCAGGTCGCGCCCGTCGGGCGTACGCCAGTCGATGCTCTGACCGACCGACAGGCCGAGCAGCGCACTGCCGACCGGCGCCAGCACCGAGATGCGGCCGTGCTGCACATCGGCCTCGTGCGGATACACAAGGGTGAGCGTATGTCGTTCGCCATGCAGCTCATCTTCGCAATCGATGCGGGAGTGCATGGTGACGACATCGCCGGGAATCTGGTCGGGCGGCACGACGCGTGCACGGCCCAGTTCGTCACTCAGCGCAGTGGCGGCCGGGTGCTTGTTGAAAGCGGGGGAATCGAGCAGGGCCTCGAGCCGGGCGAGGTCATGGCTGGAAACCAGGATGGACGGCGGCAAGCCGCTGTGGTGCTGCGAAGTCATGGCAATCTCCTTGACGATGACGGCCCGCCAACATGGCAAACCTCACTGCCCAGATGAGGGCGCCGCTGCCCGATCGCAATGCATGGCGAGATGGCGCAATCCACGGCAGATGTCAGGTACGGCAGGCGCGGCACCGAGAGGAACGGGCCGTGGCCAGCGCATCAGGCAGGCAGCGCTGCAGCGCCCAGGTGCGTGCCATCTGCCATCACCCAGCGACTGACTTGAAGTGCCTCGTGGGAGTCCACCACGTGCCAATGACACCACAACCGCCATGTGCGTCCAGAGACATCGCGTCGTAACCACCCACCAAACAAAAAACGACGCTTGCGCGTCGCTTATGTCCGAGAACAGGTGAAAAAACATCCCGCCAAGCAACCGCAGACATGAAACGATCTTGCGATTCCCGATTCCCGATTCCCGATTCCCGATTCCCGATTCCCGATTCCCGATTCCCGATTCCCGATTCCCGAATCCTCAGGCCGCAACCGCCTTAGGCCCGGTCGCCGGCTGGTCCAGCGTGAACAGGCTCTCCGGCAGCTCCTTGAACAACTGCGCCAGCTGTTCCAGGAACGCGGTCATGGCCGAGCTGCGGCGCCAGGCCATGGCGATGCGGCGGCTGGGCTGCTTGTCTTCGCGGAAACGGATCAGGCGGATGTTCTCCGAGCGCGCGACCGGTGGTTTGACCGCCAGCAGTGGCAGCAAGGTCACACCGACATTGGCAGCCACCATCTGGCGCAGCGTCTCCAGGCTGGTGGCCTGGAATTCGGATTTTTCCAGCGCGCCGGCAAGATGGCAGACATCCAGCGCCTGCTCACGCAGGCAGTGGCCATCTTCCAGCAGCAAAAGCCGCTGCTCGGACAGATCGTCCAGCGTCATGCTGTCGTGGCGCGACAGCGGATGGCCTTCCGGCACGGCCAGCACGAAGGGTTCCTCGAACAGGAATTCGGCATGCAGCTGCTCATCCTGCAACGGCAGTGCGAGCAGCGCCGCATCCAGACGGCCTTCGCGCAGCTGGTGCACCAGCTGATCGCTTTTTTCCTCGATCAGCAGCAGTTCCAGGCGCGGGAACCGCTCGCGGATCCGCGGCACCACATGCGGCAACAGATACGGCGCCAGGGTGGGAAAGATGCCCAGCCGCACGGTGCCGGCTTCCGGATCCTGGCTGCGCCGCGCGGCTTCCTTCATCTGTTCCACTTCGGCCACGATGCCGCGTGCGCGCATCGCCGCTTCGCGGCCGGCCGGGGTCAGCATCACCTTGCGCGGCGCACGTTCCACCAGCGGCACGCCGAGTTCGTCTTCGAGTTTCTTGATCTGTGTGGACAGCGTCGGTTGACTGACAAAGCAGGCCGTCGCAGCACGGCCGAAATGCTTGTGGTCGGCCAGGGCGACCAGATATTTCAGGTCACGCAGATTCATGTGCAGCAGCCCTCATTGCGGTGACGGGGTACGACTGGAGCTTAGCGCCCGGGCTGGCCGGGCGCTGGCTTGAGTGCGCTTATGCTGCCTGGGCGACGTTGTCGGCGCTGACCGGTGCACTGGAGCGGATCAGGTAATCGAACGCGCTCAACGCAGCCTTGGAACCTTCGCCCATTGCGATCACGATCTGCTTGTACGGCACCGTGGTGGCGTCGCCGGCAGCGAATACGCCCGGAACATTGGTCTGGCCACGGTCGTCGACGATGATCTCGCCGCGTGGCGACAACGCCACCGAGCCCTTGAGGAATTCGGTGTTGGGCAGCAGGCCGATCTGCACGAACACGCCTTCCAGATCCACGTGCTGGATGTCGCCGCCGGTGCGGTCCTTGTAGACCAGGCCGGTGACCTTCTGGCCATCGCCCAGCACTTCGGTGGTCTGCGCGCTGGTGATGATGCGCACGTTGTGCAGGCTGCGCAGCTTGCGTTGCAGCACTTCGTCGGCGCGCAGCTTGTCGTCGAACTCCACCAGCGTGACATGCGCCACGATACCGGCCAGATCGATCGCGGCCTCGACGCCCGAATTGCCGCCGCCGATCACCGCCACGCGCTTGCCCTTGAACAGCGGGCCATCGCAATGCGGGCAATAGGCCACGCCCTTGTTCTTGTATTGCTCTTCGCCTGGCACGTTCATCTGCCTCCAGCGCGCGCCGGTGGACAGGATCACGGTCTTGCTCTGGAGCGAGGCGCCATTGGCCAGCTTGATCTCGATCAGGCCATCGGCACCGGCCGGAATCAGCTGCTCGGCGCGCTGCAGGTTCATGATGTCCACGTCGTACTGGCGCACATGCTGCTCCAGCGCGGCGGCCATCTTCGGGCCTTCGGTTTCCGGCACCGAGATGAAGTTTTCGATCGACATGGTGTCCAGTACCTGGCCACCAAAACGCTCTGCCGCCACGCCGGTGCGGATGCCCTTGCGCGCGGCGTAGACAGCTGCTGCCGAACCGGCCGGGCCACCGCCGACCACCAGCACCTCGAAGGCGTCCTTGGCGGCGATCTTGGCGGCGTCGCGCTTGGCCGCGTTGGTGTCGAGCTTGGCGACGATCTGCTCCAGCGTCATGCGGCCCTGGTCGAACAGCTCGCCGTTCAAGTAGACGGTGGGCACCGACATGATCTGGCGGGTTTCGACCTCGTCCTGGAACCACGCACCGTCGATGGCCACGTGCTTGATGCGCGGGTTGAGCACGGCGGCAAGATTCAGCGCCTGCACCACGTCCGGGCAGTTCTGGCACGACAGCGAGAAATAGGTTTCGAACTGGTAGTCGCCATCCAGGTGCTGCACCTGCTCGATCAGCTCGGCGGCGGCCTTGGACGGGTGACCGCCCACCTGCAGCAGCGCCAGCACCAGCGAGGTGAACTCGTGGCCCATCGGCAGGCCGGCAAAGCGCAGCGAGATGTCCTGGCCCGGCGTGGTCAGCGCGAACGAGGGCTTGCGCTGGTTGTCATCGCGGTGGATATCCAGGCTGATCTTGTCCGACAGCAGCACCAGATCCTCGAGCAGGTCGAGCATTTCGCGCGAGCCGGCGCTTTCGTCGATCGAGGCATTGATCTGGATCGGACGGGTAACCCGTTCCAGGTAGGCGGTCAGCTGGGTCTTGAGGTTGGCATCCAACATGGAGAACTCCTGGGAATGGGCAAGGGGAGGGCGTGGCGTCGCTGCGCTGAGGCAGATCGCCGGGGAGGAAGGGGATGAACCGCAGCCGGCGCGATGTCGGGAATGCGTGCTGGCGATGGCTGGCGGGCAGCCCGGCACCGGCTCCGGTTCACCCCCGGCCCAGTGCTGGGCCGGAGATGCTCCGGCCTCAACCACAGGCCGGAGGTGTCAGTCGGTTTAGATCTTGCCGACCAGGTCCAGCGACGGAGCCAGGGTCTTGGCGCCTTCCTTCCACTTGGCCGGGCAGACCTGGCCGGGGTTGTTGGCGACGAACTGAGCAGCGGTCAGCTTGCGCAGCGTCTCGGTGACGTCGCGGGCGATCGCGTTGTCGTGGATCTCGAGGGTCTTGATCACGCCTTCCGGGTTGATGATGAAGGTGCCGCGCAGGGCCAGGCCTTCTTCTTCGATGTGCACGCCGAACGCGCGGGTCAGCTTGTGGGTCGGATCGCCGATCAGCGGGAACTGCGCCTTGCCCACGGCCGGCGAGGTTTCGTGCCACACCTTGTGCGAGAAGTGCGTATCGGTGGTGACGATGTAGACCTCGGCGCCTGCCTTCTGGAACGCGGCATAGTTGTCGGCGGCGTCTTCCACTTCGGTCGGGCAGTTGAAGGTGAAGGCGGCCGGCATGAAGATCAGCACCGACCACTTGCCCTTCAGGCTGGCCTCGGTGACTTCGATGAAGTTGCCGTTGTGGTACGCATTCGCCTTGAACGGCTGGACCTGAGTGTTGATAAGAGACATTGAGTTTCCTCGTGCGATGAAGGGGGCGGGGGATGGAACAGTCGCCATGGTAGGCAGGATCGATAGATTTCTCAAATCGATTGATGGAATTGTATAGATAGGCTGTGGCTATCGAGTTTGCAGACGGCGTCTGCCGCTGCAGGGGCCGATTCCATCTCCGATAATGGTCAGCCGATGTTGCGCATGAGTGAATGATCCGTATGAGTGAGGACCCAGCCGGTCTTGCCGCCGAGCAGTTGCTGCGGCGTGCGGTCGAGCGGATCGAGCGCAGCGATGCCGAGCCGCTGCTGCTGCACGCGCTGGGCCGCGACCGCGCCTGGCTGATAGCGCATGGCCGCGATCCGGTCGAGCCGTCGGTCGCGCAGGCATTCGCGGCATTGGTGCAGCGGCGCCAGGCCGGTGAACCGGTGGCCTACCTGACCGGCACGCGTGGGTTCTGGACGCTGGATCTGGCGGTCTCCACCGCCACGCTGATCCCGCGCGCCGACACCGAGGTGCTGGTCGAGCTGGCACTTGAGCGACTGGACGCCCGGCCAGGCCGCCGCGTTGCCGATCTGGGTACCGGCAGCGGCGCGATCGCGCTGGCCATCGCCAGCGAGCGGCCGCAGGCACAGGTGATCGCCACCGATGCCAGCGCGGCGGCGCTGGCGGTTGCCCGGCGCAATGCCGGCAGCCACCGCTTGCGCAATGTCGAATGCCGGCAGGGCAACTGGTTTGCGCCGCTGGCCGGCGAGCGCTTCGACCTGATCGCCAGCAACCCGCCGTATATCGCCGCGCAGGATCCGCATCTGGGCGAAGGCGACCTGCGCTACGAGCCGGCCAGTGCGCTGGCTTCCGGCCCCGATGGCCTGGACGACATCCGCCTGATCGTCGCCGATGCGCCTGCGCATCTGCTGCCGGGCGGCTGGCTGCTGCTCGAACACGGCCGGGACCAGGGCGCGGCTGTGGCCGGACTGCTGCAGGCGCGTGGGTTCGACGCGGTGGCCACGCATCAGGACCTGGAGCAGCGTGACCGGGTGACGTCGGGGCGCTGGTCGCCCGCTGTGGGCTAGCGCAGCCACGGAGCGGTCGCCAGGTCGGGGCGTTTGGCGCTCAGAGCTGAAATAGGACATGCCGATTCCGGGCACCTACCGCGCCCGTCCGGCGCTGCATGCAGGAGGCTTGCTCCGTCGCTTCACGCCTTCACGCCTTCGCGCTTCGCCGTGCGCCCGCCCTGGCTCGATCGCATGGGGCGCCCGCGTGTGCAGACCGGGTGCCGATACACTAGCGGTTTCCCGCAGGACCGACGCATGCGCACGCTCTATCCCGAGATCACGCCGTACGACCACGGCACCCTCCAGGTCGACGACCGCCACACGCTGTATTTCGAACAGTGCGGCAATCCGCAGGGCAAGCCGGTGGTGATGCTGCACGGCGGCCCCGGCGGCGGTTGCAACGACAAGATGCGGCGCTTCCATGACCCGGCCAAATACCGCATCGTGCTGTTCGACCAGCGCGGCGCAGGCCGTTCCACCCCGCATGCCGATCTGGTGAACAACACCACCTGGGACCTGGTCGCCGACATCGAGCGCCTGCGCGAACACCTGGGCATCGCACGCTGGCAGGTGTTCGGTGGCAGCTGGGGCTCGACCCTGGCGCTGGCCTATGCGCAGACCCATCCGCAGCAGGTCACCGAGCTGGTGCTGCGCGGCATCTTCCTGCTGCGCCGTTTCGAGCTGGAATGGTTCTATCAGCAGGGCGCCAGCCGGCTGTTCCCGGATGCCTGGGAGCATTACGTCAACGCGATTCCAATGGTGGAGCGCGCCGATCTGATCTCCGCCTTCCATCGCCGCCTGACCAGCGACGACGAAGCCACGCGTCTGGCCGCGGCCAAGGCGTGGAGCGTGTGGGAAGGTGCCACCAGCTTCCTGCATGTGGACGCCGACTTCGTCACCGGACACGAGGACGCGCACTTCGCCCTGGCGTTCGCGCGCATCGAGAACCACTACTTCGTCAACGGCGGTTTCTTCGAGGTCGAAGACCAGCTGCTGCGTGACGCGCACCGCATCGCCGACATCCCTGGCGTTATCGTGCAGGGGCGTTACGACGTGGTGTGCCCGATGCAAAGCGCCTGGGACCTGCACAAGGTCTGGCCGAAGGCGCAGCTGCAGGTCAGCCCGGCATCGGGGCATTCGGCCTTCGAGCCGGAAAATGTCGATGCGCTGGTGCGCGCCACCGACGGGTTCGCCTGAGCGCAACCGCGAGCGTGCACGGGAAGCTGCAGCAGCGCTCGCGCGCCAGCGGTAGGAGCGCACCCGGGCGCGACGTAGGGTAACGGGACGGCCTGTCGCGCCCGGGTGCGCTCCTACGAGGCAACCGTCGTCACCGAGGCTGCGGATCAGCGCGGCCGCCGCATGCTCCGTAGGAGCGCGCTTGCGCGCGATGAGGCATTACCGATAACGCCCCATCGCGCGCAAGCGCGCTCCTACGGTGACTGCTGGTTTCAGTTCGGCAGCAGCGCCTGCGCCAGCGGCGGCAGGATGCGTGCCAGGCGTTGTGCCCACGCCTGTTGCCCAGCGGCATCGGCGATCAAATCCTGGCGCAGTTCCAGCTCCACATGCAGCAGTCCGCGGCCTTCGCCGTAGACCGGAATCGCATAGTCGCTGGTGTCGCTGACCGCGTAGGGCTGGTTGTCGCCAACCACCAGATCCGGCTCGTCGCGCAAGGCCTGCAGCAGGCGGTGCGCCAGCCGCGTGTCGCGGTTGTACAGCACGCCGGCATGCCAGGGCCGCGCATTGCCGGCCATGATCGGCGTGAAGCTGTGCATCGACACCAGCACGGTGGGTTGCCCGCGCTGTGCGCGTGCATCCAGTTCCGCCGCAATGCGCGCGTGGTATGGCGCAAAGATCGCATCGATGCGCTGCTGCCGATCGTCGGCCGACAGCTGCAGGTTGCCCGGAACCGAGGTGCCGTCGCTGACCTCGGGCATCAGCGTGGCCGAACCATGCGGGCGATTGCAGTCGATCACCAGGCGCGAATAGGTCTGCGCGATGGCGACCGCATCCAGCGCATCGGCCAGCAGGCGGGTGACCTCGGCAATGCCGATATCCCAGCCGATATGGCGGTCCAGTTCCTGCTGCGGCAGGCCCAGATTGGCCAGCCGCGCCGGCACGCGCTGACCGGCGTGGTCGGCGATCAGCAGCCACGGCGAGGCGGCCTGCGGGTTGTGCACGCTGAACGGTGCGGGATCGTCGGCGCCGAGCAGGCGGGCAGCGGTCGCTTCAGCCACGCGGGGTGCCGTCCAGTGCGTGATCGACCAGATACAGCCCGGCCCACAGCTTGGGATCCATCTGATAGCCCTCGGCCATCTTCTGCACCAGCCAGGCGCCGACCTGCGCGCGCGGGATCTCGTGCACGGTGATGTCTTCGCTGGCATCGCCGCCGCCGGCGCCGACCTTGCGCAGCCCAGTGGCGCGCACGAAGGCGATCTTCTCGCTGCTGGCGCCGGCAGAGGTCGGGCCGATCATCAGCACTTCGGCGTGCTCGGCGGTCCAGCCGGTTTCTTCTTCCAGTTCGCGAATGGCCGACAGCTCGATCGACTCGTCGGCATGCACGTCGCCGACCAGGCCGGCCGGCATTTCGATGGTGCGGGCCTGCAGCGGCACGCGGAACTGTTCGACGAACAACATTGCATCATCCGGGGTCACCGCCACGATGATCGCGGCCAGGCCGCCGGCGTGCACGCGTTCGGAATATTCCCAGGTGCCGCGCACGACCATGCGCTGGTACTTGCCTTCGTAGACCACGGTGGGCAGGGTGTCGTGTCGGTTCATGGATGCAGGCCTTTTTCCAGGGAAACGGGAGTGCGCGGTGCCGGCGCGCCGCCGCAGGCGGCCAGCAACCGGCGCCGGGTGAGCGGGCCGAAGCGCAGGCTCTCGCACAAGCCGCCCAGCATGTCGGTATCGGCTGGCGCGCGCGTGAAACCGGCATCGGTCAGCGCCAGCGGCGCGTCAAGTGCGATGGTGGTGAGCTGACGCCACAGCAGCGCGTGCTCGCGTTGCTCGCGCAGGCGCGCGGCCATCTGCGCCGCGCCGCGCAGGCGCAGGAACGGGATCTCGTCGATACGCTCCAGCAAGGCATCCAGGCTGCCGAAATGCGCCAGCAGGACCGCCGCCGATTTGGCGCCGATGCCGGTGACGCCGGGAATGTTGTCGATCGCATCGCCGCACAGCGCCAGGTAGTCGGCGATCTGATGGGCGTGCACGCCGTGGCGCGCCTTGACCCCGTCCATGCCCCAACGCAGGTTGCGCGCGTAATCCCACTGCTCGTCGTGCTCGAGCAGCAGCTGCGACAGATCCTTGTCGGCCGACACGATCACCCCGCGCAGGCCGTGCGCACGCACGCTGTGCAAGGCGCTGCCGATCAGGTCGTCGGCCTCGTAATCGCGGTGCGCCAGCACGCTCAGGCCCAATGCCGCGCACAGCGCCTTGCAATGCGCGAACTGACGCCGCAACGCATCCGGTGCCGGAGTGCGATTGCCCTTGTAGGCCGGGTAGAGCGCATGCCGAAAACAGCTGTCCAGCGCCTCGTCGAAGGCGATGGTGATGTGCTGCGGATCCTCGCGTTCGAGCAGGTCGAGCAGGAAGCGCGCAAAGCCGTGCACGGCATTGGTCGGCCAGCCTTGCGCATCCTGGAATTCGTCCGGGATCGAATGCCAGGCGCGGAACACGTACAGGCTGGCATCGACCAGATACAGCGGGGTCGGTCGGCTGATCGACGGCGGCGCGCCTGCAAGCATGGGGGTGTGCGTGGTCACGGGGTCCAGTCGCGCAGCAGCGCACGCGGGTCCGGGCGTTCGCGCTCTGGCACCTGCAGGCGCGGGGTGCCGATATGGATGAAACCGGCGATGCGCTCGTTCTGCTCCAGGCCCAGATAGCCGGTCACCGCCGGGTCGTAGGCCATCCATGCGGTCAGCCACTGCGCACCGAAGCCATGCGCCTGCGCGGCCTGCAGCAGCGCAAAACACACGCAGCCGGCGGTGAGCAGCTGTTCCTGCTCGGGCACCTTGTGCCCGGGGCGCAGCGCGGCGATCACCACGATCACCAGCGGCGCATCGTTGAAACGGTTGCGGTCTTTTTCGACCGCGGCGGGCGGCGCCAGCGGGTCGGCGGCCAGGCTGCGCTCGGCCAGGAAATCGCCCAGTGCCTGGCGGGCATCGCCGCTGATGCGCAAGAAACGGAACGGCACCAGCTTGCCGTGGTCGGGCACGCGCACTGCCGAGGTGAGCATGCGCAGCAGGGTGTCTTCATCCGGGCCGGGTTCGCCCAGCTGTTTGGAGGGGACCGAGCGGCGCGCGTCCAGCGCCTGGAGCGAATACGGTGCGTGCATAATTCCGGGTCGAGGCGAGGATGCGGGCAATTATAGACGGGCCCTTCCCAACGCCCGCCGCATCATGGGCGGCGGGCCGATGCCGGCCCGGTCGTGACATCCCTTCCATGTTCGTCCTGTGCGCCGCCCGATGACCCAGTTCGTATCCACCCCCGTGCTCCCCAGCCGCAATTCGCAGCTGCTCGACCAGGTACGCGAGATCGTGCTGGTGCCGCTGGCCGATGCGTTTGTCCAATTCCAGGACACATTGGCCGAGGCACTGTTCCAGCTGGCGGCCGACGCCGGCCCGGCCCAGAACGACTTCCTGGAGGCAATCCAGGCGGTGCGGCAGCAGCGCGAGCCGATCACCGCGCGTTTCCGCGGGCATCTGGCCAAGGCCTGGCAGGGGCTGGAATCCGGGCGGCCGTTGTCGGCCGATCGCAGCCTGGGACGCGGTGCGGCCGGGCTGACCCTGCTGCCCGAGCAGGACCTGGAGGTGCGCCTGGCGGTGCGCAACCTGGCCGGCGCGCTGCAGCACCAGTGGCGCACGGAGCTGATGCGGCTCAATCGCTATCTCGGCTTCATTGCCGGCGGGCTGCGTATCGATGGCGACAGCAATCCGTTCGGGCCGGAGCATCTGGGCGTGGCCCTGTACGAGGCCTTTCAGGGGGTGACGCTGGCGCCCAAGGCGCATCTGGCGGTGATCAAGGTCTGCGAGCAGCACCTGATGGAACGCGTCGGCCAGCGCTACGGCGCGCTGGAACAGGCGCTGGCGCAGGTGGCGCGCTTGCGCGAGTTGCCGCAGCCGCGCAGCCGGCGGCGCGGCATTCCGCGCCAGGACGAAGGCGCCGGCGAGCAGGCCGCCGAGACGCCGGACTGGATCGCACGCTTCTTCGCCGACTGGTCGGGCGGGCAGGGCGCGTTGGCCGGCGTCGAGGCGATCGACGTGCATCTGCGCAGCGGCCGCGAGCTGTTGCCGGCCGGCCTGCACCATTTGCTGCAGCATGCACGCCGCCAACGCGAACCCGATGGCGACACACCCGCACCTGCCGGGCAGCGCCTGCTGTCGCCGCGCGAGGTGGTGTCGGCGCTGTCGCTGCTGCAGACCATGCCTGCGGCCGGCTTCGATGCCATCGACGGCACCGATTCGGGCCTGGCATGTGGCCTGCGGCAGCAGGTCGGGCGCGCCGCCGCCGCGCTTGGGGTGGATCCGGCCACCACCTGCCTCAACCCCGACGACGAGGACGCGCTGGATCTGGTGGCCTTGTTGTTCGCCGCGATCCTGGTGCAGAGCCATCTGTCGGATGCGCAGCGCAGCCTGCTCGGCCAGTTGCTGGTGCCGTTGGCCAAGCTGGCGATGCTGGACGGCCACCTGTTCGTGCGCGACGGCCATCCCGCACGCCGCCTGCTCAACCTGTTGGTCGACGCCTGCGATGGCAATGCCGGCGAAACCGCGGCAGAGCAGGCCTTGCTCGGCCAGGTGCAGGCGGTGATCGACACGGTGGTGCGCGATTTCGACGAGCATCCGGGGCTGTTTTTGACGCTGGAAGCCGAGTTCGGCGCCAGTTACGAACAGTATCGGCGCCGGGTGGAAATCGCCGAGCGCCGCGCCAGCGAATTGCAGCGCGCCGAAGAACGCCGCGAAGCCGCACGCAGCACGGCCGCGCAGGCGCTGTCAGAGCGCCTGGCGCGCGGGCCGCTGCCGCCGCTGGTCGAGCATTTCCTTGGCCGCGTCTGGCAGCCGTATGTGCAACAGGTGGCGTTGCGTGGCGACGGCACCGGCCCGGCCTTGGACGCGGCCGTGGCCCTGGGCGATGCGGTGTTGGCGCAACTGGGTGCTGCGCCTGGCGGCACCGCGCTGGAGCCGCAGCGTGCGCAGCTGCTGCAGGCTTTCGCGCTGGCCGGCCTGGCGCAACGCGACGCCGAGCTGGCCCTGCAGGAACTGCAGCGCGCGCTGCTGTCCACGCCATCGGTGCCGGCTGCGGGAGCGCCGGATCCCGCCCTGTTTGCGCCGACCTTGAGCGCGCTGCGCCCCAGCCCCGGTCCGGCCGAGCCGGTCGGCGAGCCGCTGACGCCGATGCTGGATGCCACCGCGCAGGTGGAATTCGATCGTGTCACCGCCGATTTCTTCCGCGGCATGGCGCTCGGCACCTGCCTGGAGTTCGTCGACCGGCACGGCCGTGTGCAGGCCGGCAGGTTGTCCTGGATCAGCCCGATTTCCGGGCGGCTGATGTTCGTCAACCGGCGCGGCGGGCGGCTGTGCGTGTCCTCGCCGGAGGAACTGGCGATGATGGTGTGGCTGGACCGCCTGCGTCTGCATCGCGACGAGGACGCGTTCTACAGCGCGATGCAGGATGTCGTCGATGCGCTGGACCGGCCGCACATGCTGAAGGCTTAACCCCCGCAGGCGGTTAATACGCGCTGGCAAGCGCCACCGCAGCGATGCACGCTAGGATGTCCGACTGACACGCAAACCCTGGGCGGTCACGACTAAAGTGCGAATTGCGTCACACTTAACAAACGAGCGAAACGCCTACCATGCGGTGGCGGAATTTGGGGCCGCGTCTGTTTTCTTTCGTTTGAATATTTTCACGCCTGCAGGGGCGGGGAGCCTTTGCGCATGACTTTTCAGCCCAGTCCGTCGGGACATCCGGGCCGTGACCAACGCTTGCTCGAACAGGCGCACGCCGTGTTCGTGCCCGCACTCGCGCAGGTTTTTGCCGCTGCAGTCGCACACTTTGATGATGTGCTGTTCGATCGCGCCGAATCCGCGGGCACATCGCAGTTGTTGTTTCTCGACGGCATGCGCGAGTTGCGCCGCAAGCGCGACGAAGTGGCCACGCGGTTCCGCCAGCAGCTGGACGACGGCTGGCAGGCGTTGTTGCTGGGCGAGCCGCTGTCGGCCGAGGTGGTCCTGGCAGGCGACATCGGCACCGGCCCGCTGAGTCTGGTGCCCGAACACGTGCTCGAATCGCGGTTGGCGGTGCGCAACCTGGCCACGGTGCTGCTGCGCGACTTCAAGCAGGTGCTGGCGCGGGTGGACCGCCGCCTGGGCTGGATCGCCGGCGGCCTGGAACTGGTGGCCGACACCAACCCGCTCGGTCCGGAGCATCTGGGCGTGGCGATCCACGAAGCCTTCGCCACCTGCGACCTGGCGCCGGAAGTGCGCCTGGTACTGATCAAGCTGTGCGAGCGCGACCTGGCCGAGCCGATCGGCAAGCTGTATGCGCGCCTGGACGAGACGCTGGCCAAGGCTGGCGTCATGCCGGAAATTTCCCAGCCCAAGCGCCCGCCGCCGCGCGTGCAGCCACGCGGCGACACGCCCGAGGAGCGCGCCCAGGCCGAGGCCCAGGGCGCGGCTGCCGACATCGGCGGCGACGACCAGAGCGACCAGTACGCACCGGCCTGGGCCAACCGCTTCCTGGACCGCTGGGCGCACAGCCGCGGCCGCATGCAGGCCGCCGCCCAGCGTGGCCAGGCCGGTGGCGGCGCTGCCGGCGGCATGGATGGCGGTGAGGCCGATCACCCTGGCGGCAGCCAGGGCATGTTGCTGGAAGCGTTGCACGAACTGCTGCAGCAGACCCGCAGCGTGCGCGACAACACCGCCTCTGCCGCATCGGTGGCGGTAGGCCAGCAACGCCCGCTGAGCCAGCGCGAGATGATGTCGGTGCTGTCGCTGCTGCAGGCCACGCCGAGCGCGACGCTGCAGGCAGCCATCGGCGACGACACCGAGTCGCTGGCGCAGCGGCTGAAGAACGAAGTGCTGTCCAGCGCCACGCGGCTGGGCGTGGACCCGGCGACCGCGCGCCTGGACCCGATGGACGAGGATGCGATCGACCTGGTCGGCATGCTGTTCGACGTGATGCTGGACGAGCGCGATCTGGAAAACCGCTCGCGCGAAATGATCGGCCGGCTGGTGGTGCCCTTCGTCAAGGTTGCGCTGCTGGATCGCAAGATGTTCGTGCAGAAGACCCATCCCGCGCGGCGCCTGCTCAATTCGCTGGCCGAGGCCTGCGAAGGCAACACCGGCGACAGCGCTGCCGAGCGTGTGCTGATGGGCAAGGTCGAGGAAATCGTCGACCGCCTGGTGGCCGAATTCAACGAGAACCTGGCGATCTTCCTGACCCTGGAAGAGGAATTCCGCGATTTCCTGTCGCAGCACCGGCGCCGGGTGGAAATTGCCGAGCGGCGCGCCACCGAAACCCAGCGCGGCCAGGAAAAGCTCGAGCTGGCACGCAGCCGCGCGCTGTCGGAGCTAGAACAGCGCACGCAGGCCGGCACGCCGCTGCCCAGGGCCGTGGAGGATTTCCTGCGTCAGCCGTGGCTGCACCATCTGACCATGGCGATCCTGCGCGACGGTGAGGAAGGTCCGGGCACCGTCGAGGCACTGGCCCTGGCCGATGGCGTGCTGGAAGAACTGGCCGAGGCACGTCGCCACATCGTCGGCAAGCCGTGGCTGCAGGTCTGGCAGCCGGCCCTGCATCGCGTATTTGCCAGCGTCGGCCTGCATGGCGACGCGGTGGTGGTGGCGATCACCGCATTGCACGACACCTTGCAGGCCATCGCCGAAGCGCGCCCGGAGCTGGAAAAGGCCTTGCCGGAGCTGCCGCAGGTCAACCTGCCGCCGCCGGCTGCCGAAAGCGTCAGCGTGGTGCTGGGGGCCGAGGCGGTGGCGCAGAGCATCGACAGCGCCGATGCCGAGCGTTTCCGTGCGATGGATATCGGCACCTGGCTGGATTTCGTCGACAAGGACGGCAAGGTGCAGGCGGGCAAGCTGTCGTGGGTGAGCCCGATCTCGCAGCGGCTGCTGTTCGTCAATCGCCGCGGCGTACGCTTCTGCGTCGCCTCGCCGGAGGAGCTGGCGGTGATGGTGCGCCTGGGCAGGCTGCGCGAGCACATCAACGACGGCGCCTTCGACAGCGCCATGCAGGGCGTCATCGACCGCCTGGATCCGTTGCACAACAGCACCGTGCACTAGCGGGTACCGCGCGATGCGCTTGCCGCATCGCGGTACGCTCAGGCCCGCGCCGGGCCGATAAAGTCCAGCGCCGCTTCGATGACCGAGGCATGGTCGACCATGCGGTTGTGTCCCAGGCCTTCGGTGGTCAGCAATTGCGCTTGCGGCCACAGCGCCGCAAAACGCGCGCCTTCGTCCCAGGGTGTCTCGCGGTCGCGGCGGTCATGGATGATCAGGGCCGGGCGCTGGAAACGCGGCAGATGCGGGGACGCATCGAAATCGGCAAAGCGTTTGCCGGTGATCGCATGCAGCAGGTTCTCGAACGGAACGAAGGTCTTGGCCGCGATGCCAAAGGCGCGGAACTGGCGGCGTGCGGTCTCGGCCGGGGCCAGCAATGGCGCGATCAGCACGTAGCGCGCCGGCTGCCAAGCCGCTTCATCGGCGAACACGACCGATGCCGAACCCAGCGAATGACCGATGAAGGCCGCCGGCCGGCCGAAGCGCCGCCCGATCCGGCGCAGCACCTCGACAAAGTGCGGCATGTAGCTGATGCGCCCACCGCTCAATCCGTGCCCGGCCTGGTCGAAGGCCACCACCGCATAGCCCAGCGCCTGCAGCCGTGGCACCCAGGCGGCAAAGCGCAGGCCATAGCTGGACCAGCCGTGGGAGAGCAGCACATACGGTTGCTGCGCCGGGTCGCCCCAGACATACACCGCGATGTCGATGCCATCGATGGACAGGCTGTCGCGGCCCACGTCGGACAGCGTGGCCAGGGTGGATGCGGCGTGCCGGCGTGATGCTGCATCCGGCGTCACGAAGCGGCGCGCCAGCAGGCGGCCGGTCGGCCCGGGAGCCAGGCGGCTGGCCGACCCGAACAGCGTGCGGGTCAGGCGCATGCGCCAGCGGGAGAATGCCTTGGCCATGAAAAAACTCGCTGGGGAGGGGCTGCATCCGGCGCCGATCTTGACGCTGGCAAGATGCGGGGCGAGTCTGCACCGCCAATCTTGTCAGCGTCAAGATTCCCTGCTCCAATGACATCCCGATTTGCGAAGCCGCCATGTCCCACGCGCCCAGGTCAGCGACGTATCACCACGGCGATCTGCCCGCCGCCCTGCGCCGCGCGGCCTGGGAGATCGTCGGCGAATCGGGTCCGCGCGGGCTGAGCCTGCGCGAGTGCGCCCGCCGTGCGGGCGTTTCGCATGCCGCACCGGCACATCACTTCGGCTCGCTGGAAGGCCTGGTGGTGGAACTGGTCGCAGACGGGTACGAACGCATGGTCGAGTGGATCGTGCAGGCCCAGCGCGAGGTCGACCCACTGCTGGGCGGCGGCCTGGGCTATATCCGGTTCGCCATCGCCTACCCGCAGCAGTTTCGCCTGATGCAGAGCCTGGAGCCGCAGCGACGCAGCCTGCCGCGCCTGCTGGCGGCCACCGATGCGGCAATGGCCTGCCTGCGCGATGCCCTGCATGCGGCCTGGCTGGCCCGGCACGGCAGTGCGCCGGATGCGCACCTGCTGCATCAACGGGTGCTGCTGGCCTGGAGCGCGGCACATGGTTATGCGTGTCTGGCCATCGACCACCGCACCGAAGCGGTGGCGCTGGCGCCGCCCGAGCAGTTGCTCGCCCCGATGCTGCCGGCCTTGCTGACGCCCTGAGCGTGGCTGCCGCGCTCTGCTAGCATCGCCGCGACGACAGGCGCGCGAGCGGAGCAAGCCATGGCTGTGCAGGTGCTGGTGCTGAAAGAACGCGCGGCAGGCGAGCGCCGCGTCGCCGCCACGCCGGAAACGGTCAGGAAACTGGTCGCGCTCGGCGCCAGCGTGTGGATCGAGCCAGGCGCCGGCTGTGCCAGTAGCATGGCCGACGCCGCGTATCTGCAGGCCGGGGCGCAGCTCGCCACGGCAGACACGCTGGCGCAGGCCGAAGTGCTGCTGAGCGTGCAGGCACCGCCCACCGAACTGCTGCAGCAATGCAGGCCCCACGCCGTGCTGATCGGCATGCTGGCGCCGGACGCCGACCCGGCACGTGCGCAGGCGATTGCCAACGCTGCGCTGGTTGCGTTTCCGCTGGAGCGCCTGCCGCGCACCACACGTGCCCAATCGATGGATGTCTTGAGTTCGCAGGCCGGTATGGCCGGCTACAAGGCCGTGCTGATCGCCGCGCAGCTGGCGCCGCGCTTCTTTCCGATGCTGACCACCGCCGCCGGCACCATGCGCCCGTGCAAGGTGTTGGTGACCGGTGCGGGCGTGGCCGGGCTGCAGGCGATCGCCACTGCCAAACGGTTGGGCGCGCAGGTCGAAGGCTTCGACGTACGCCCGGAAACGCGCGAGCAGATCGCCTCGCTGGGTGCGCGCTTCCTGGATTTGGGCGTGAGCGCGGCCGGCGAGGGCGGTTATGCGCGCCAGCTCACCGACGACGAACGCGCCGAACAGCAACGCCGGCTGGCCGAACACCTCAAGAGCGTGGACGTGGTGGTCTGCACCGCCGCCGTGCCCGGCCGGCCGGCGCCGAAGATCCTGAGCATGGAGATGCTGCACGGCATGCGCGCCGGCAGCGTGATCGTCGATCTGGCCGCGGAAACCGGCGGCAATTGCGCCGCCACCCGGCCCGGCGACACCTATGAGCGCAACGGCGTGGTGATCGCCGGCCCGCTCAACCTGGCCAGCCAGGGCGCGGTGCACGCCAGCGAGATGTTCGCGCGTAATGTCTATGCGTTCGCCGCATTGCTGATCAAGGATGGCGCGCTGTCGTTCGACTGGGACGACGAACTGCTGGCCAAGACACGCTGGTCGGCGCCAGCGACTGCGTAGCCCTGCCGAGCCCATGCGCCTTGCGCGTTGGCGGGTAGGAGCGCGCTGGCGCGCGATGGCGTTTTATCGGTAACGCTCCGTCGCGCGATGGCGCTTATCTGTAATGCTCCATCGCGCGCCAGCGCGCTCCTAAGGTGGCCGCGCGTGACTGGGATGCACCGGTGCGCTGACGGGTTGCGCTTGCCGCTGCAGCGCTGCGTCAATCGTCGGTGGGCGGATGCTCGCGCAACCAGGTGCTGCGTTCGGCCGGGCTCATCTTTTGCCAGCGTTGCTGCAGCTCATTGCGTTGTTGCTGGTTGAGCGTGCGCATGCGTTCGAACAAGGCCTTGGCCTCGCGGCGTTGCTCCGGGCTCATGTTGCGGAAGCGGTCCATGCCGGCCTTGGCCTGTTTGCGCTGCTCCGGGGTCATGTCCAGCCAGCGGCGCGCGTGGCGGTACATGCGCGGGCGCTCTTCCGGCACATCGTTCCAGCGTTCGCGCAGCGCATCGATCAGCACCTGCCGCTGCTGCTGGGTGAGCTTGTCCCACTCGGGCATCGGCGTGTCTGCCTCGCGCGGTCCGGGTCCTCGCGGGCCGGGGCCATCCGGCGGTGGCGGTCCCGGCGGTCCGGGGGAATGGGCCTGAGCCAGCAGGGACGCGCAGGGCGCGGCGCACAGCAGCAGGGTCAACAACAGGCGGGTGGTGCGGGTCATCGTGGTTATTCCATGGCCAGGGCGGTATTGGACCCCAGCCAGACGTACAGGTCCGGGTTCTGGGTCAGCATGTCGTCGGTATCGGTGGTGGTGCCGGCGACCACCTGGGTCGGGGCGCGGTCCGGCGAGGCGCGCTCGCCTGGACGCAACTGCAGGCCGATGCCGACCGCCAGCAGGCCGGAACACGCGGTCGCCAGCAACCAGTAGCCGCGCCGGGCGCGCGTGGGAGCGGCCGCATGACGGGCCTGGCGCAGGCGCGCCAGGGTCTGCGGCGGCAGGCTGGTCAGTGCGGAGGCATGCAGCTGGCGCAGGTGCGCATCCAGCTGGGCCGGGTCGTGGGAGCGGTTCACAGGAAATCCTCGAACTGTTTTTGCAACGCGTCGCGCGCACGCGACAGGTGGGTTTTGACCGAGCCTTCCGAGCAGCCCATCGCCTTGGCGGTGGTGGCCACGTCCAGGTCTTCCAGCACGCGCAGCGTGAACGCTTCGCGCTGGCGCGCCGGCAGGTTGCGCAAGGCCTCGACCAGCCGTTGGTAGGCCTGTTGATGCTGTTGTTCGTCCACCGGGCCGGTGCCGGGGTCGGCCCAGTCGATGGTGCCTTCGTCGTCGGCGCGCTCGGCCGGCGCCCAGAACTTCAGGCGGAAGCTGCGCCTGCGCTGCAGGTCGATGATGCGGCTGCGCAGGATGCTCCAGAACAGCGGCGTCCATTCGGTGGCCGGGCGCTCGCGGTAGCCGAGTAGCTTCACCATGGCGTCCTGCACGGCGTCCAGCGCATCTTCGCGGTGACGCAGGCCGGCCTCGGCAAAGCGGAACGCACGCGGGCCGATGCCGGCCAGGAAGGCGTCCAGCGAAGCCGGCACGGTGGCGGCCGGTGCGGCAGGTTGCGGATCGAAAGGGGTTCCCACCAGCACAGCGTAGCTTCCGCGGAGACGATACGACGTCAACGAGCGAGTGCCGATTCGGTTGACACGCGCCCGGGCGCGCACGGCGTGGGTATGATCGGCGGGCCGCACCGGCCAGTGGAGCGAACGACGATGAGCGACGGATTCGTAGCGCTGTACATCTTCATGCTGGCGGCCATCGCCGGCCACGTGATCATCTCGCGGGTGCCGGTGATCCTGCATACCCCGCTGATGTCCGGCTCCAACTTCATCCACGGCATCGTGCTGATCGGTGCGATGGTGGTGCTGGGGCATGCCGATACCACGCTGGAAAAGGCGCTGGGATTTGTCGCAGTGATGCTGGGTGCGGGCAATGCGGCCGGTGGTTACGTGGTGACCGAGCGGATGCTGGATATGTTCAAGTCCAGCAAGAAGCCGTCGGGCGGGGACGCGCCATGAACGTCTCCACTGCCGAGCTGCTGGCATGGCTGGTGAAGTCCAGCTATCTGGTCGCGGCGACCTTGTTCCTGCTCGGGCTGCAGCGCATGGCGTCGCCGCTGACCGCGCGCAGCGGCATCCGCTGGGCCGGGCTGGGCATGCTGATCGCCACGGTGGCGACATTCTTCCTGCCCGAGCTGCATAACGTGCCGCTGATCCTGGCCGCGCTGGCGATCGGAACCGGGGTGGCGTGGTGGTCGGCCAGGAAGGTCGCCATCACCGACATGCCGCAGATGGTGGCCTTGTACAACGGCATGGGCGGCGGCTCGGCGGCGGCGATCGGGGCGGTGGAGTTGCTGCGCTTTGCCTTCTTCGCCAACCGCGACACCACCCACTGGAGCGCCCAGGCGATCGCCGAACTGGCGGCGCGGCGGCCGGACACCACCACGGTGGTGCTGGCGGTGGTGGGCTCGGGGATCGGCGCAGTGTCGCTGTCCGGGTCGATCGTGGCCTGGGCCAAGCTGGATGGCCGGCTCGACCGTCGGGTGACCTTTGCGGGCCAGCAGGCCTTCAATCTGCTGGTGGCACTGGCGGTGCTGGTGCTCGGCATCTGGGCGGCCAGCAGCCTGCAGCCGCTGGCGATCATCGCCTTCTTCGTGGTGGCGCTGGCGCTGGGTGTGTTGATGACGCTGCCGATCGGCGGTGCCGACATGCCGGTGGTGATCTCGCTGTACAACGCATTCACCGGCCTGGCGGTGGCTTTCGAAGGCTATGTGCTGGGCAACGAGGCGCTGATCATCGCCGGCATGACGGTCGGCGCGGCGGGCATCCTGCTGACGCGCCTGATGGCCAAGGCGATGAACCGGCCGATCAGCGGCGTGCTGTTTTCCAACTTCGGCGGCGGCGGGCAGGCACAGGAGATCGCCGGGGCGCAGAAGCCGATCGAGGCCGGCGACGTGGCGGCGATGATGGCGTTCGCCGAGCGGGTGGTGATCGTGCCCGGCTACGGCATGGCGGTGGCACAGGCGCAGCACAAGATCTGGGAGCTGGCGCAGCGGCTGATCGCGCGCGGGGTCAAGGTGAAGTTCGCAATCCACCCGGTCGCCGGGCGCATGCCCGGGCACATGAACGTGCTGCTGGCCGAAGCCGGCGTGCCCTACGACCTGATCGCCGACATGGACGACATCAACCCCGAGTTCGCCAGCACCGACGTGTCGCTGGTGATCGGCGCCAACGACGTGGTCAACCCGGTGGCCAGGACCGATCCGGCCAGCCCGATCTACGGCATGCCGATCCTGGACGTGGTCAATTCGAAGAACACGGTAGTGATCAAGCGCGGCAAGGGCACCGGCTTTGCCGGCATCGAGAATGCGCTGTTCTACGCCGACAACACCCGCATGCTGTACGGCGATGGCGCGGAAGCGGCCGGCGCGCTGGTCAGCGAGCTGAAGGCGCTGGACGGGGGCGGGCACTGAGGCGTCGTGCGGCTGACTTGGCGGATGAATTTGCGAAGCCACTTGGTCGAGGGGGCGGTGTTCTCGCTGCCAGTTCCTTGCAGCTGAGCCGCAGATCGGCTGCTTCACGAACGCTCTATCCGCACCATCCGGCCAGTCTTATCAGCCAGCCCGAAACAAGCCACCGAGCTTTTGAGTCACAGCAGTGCTTAGTGACAGTCAAACGCTCGGCTCTTCGAGTGCGCGGTGCCCTCACCGCTTGCGGGACACGCCGTGAATCCGTCCGTGGAGGCTCCTTGGCGGCATCCATGCCGCCAAGGGTCCCGCAACCGGCAAGGACACCGCACCAGGAAGTTGGTCGGTGGTCGAATGAAAAGCTGCCTGTTGCGATTGCAAGTCTTGCGTTGGGACGCTGAAACGTTTGCAGGTTGCTTTGTTGAGCCGCTGCCGTTACCCGGTTTGCGCTGGAAAGCCGATCGAACGCACGGTGATCCGAACAACACACACCATGCTTTGCTTGCAACCAAACCACCGACCATCTCGACAGGTCCTTGCCGGCCCATCGTCGCGGGACCTTACGCGGCATGGATGCCGCGTAAGAGCCTACATGGACGTACTTGCGGCGTGTCCTGCGATGGTGGGCCGGCAAGGGCCCTGCAGCAAACTCGCAGCGTCGAGGGCGCGGCGAGGACACCGCACCGGTTACCGGTTGCTCTGTCGAAAACCATGTACACCGACTATCTCGACTGGTCCTTGTCCGCTCACCGTCGCGGGACCTTACGCGGCATGGAAGCCGCGTAAGAGCCTACAAGGACGTACTTGCGGCGTGTCCTGCGATGGTGGGCGGGCAAGGACCCCGCCGCTAAGCCGCACAGCTCCCTGGATATCGCTGCGTCAGGAAAATAAAGCGCCAGCGCTAAGCAGGAGCGGCGTGACTTGCGCTGTGTACATGAAGCATCAGCTTCAACGGATGCCGAGTGGCAGCCGTTGCGAACGCGTCCGACTCAGCGCGCCGCCCACCACGCCAGGACCAGCGCGGCGGCATAGCACAGCAGGTCGAAACCGTTGTTGGCCAGTTGCAGCAGGGTCCAGGCCAGCCCGGTGCCCATCTTCTGTGCCGAGGTCCACGGGTCCAGGCCCAGTGCGCCACCCAGCTGCGCCGAGGCGATGCCCCAGTTGGCGCCGACGATGATCAGCGCGGTCGCCACGACCGCGATGCCGATGCGCAAGGGACCGGCGCCCAGCGTGCCCAGGCGCAGCATCCAGACGATTTCCAGCGCCACCAGCACCGCCATCCAGCCGGCCTGGTTGCCCAGCGCGAGCGCGATGAGCATCCAGGCGATCAGGGCGGTGACGCATCCCAGCAGCAGGAGCGGGGGCCAGAGCCAGTGGGCGGTTCTGGCGGACGCGGTGGTAGGCGGCATTGGAGCTCCTGACAGTGCGCACATGATAAAGCGCGCGCTGTACTTTGCGCGGTGATGGACGCGCCGATGGAATGCAGCGTCGTCGCCGGCTCCATCCCGCAACGGCAGCGGCCTTGCCGTGGTCGGCTAGAATGGCGGACTTGCGCGCATCCGCCGCGGCCCCATATCCAGCCCATGTACTCCCGTAGCAGCGAACCCGTCCAGTTCGAACGCGATTGCGATGCCGTCATGGTGCCGCAGGGCGATTCGGTGACCCTGCCCGCAGGCAGTTACGGCTATATCACCCAGGCGCTGGGTGGCAGCTACACGGTCTTTGTCGAAGGCAACCTGTTCCGCATTGCCGGCAAGGATGGCGATGCGATCGGCAAGGAGGCCCCGCCGGGGCTGGAATTGCCCGCCGATGCCAGCGACGAAGAGGTGGAGGCACTGGTGTGGCAGCAGCTGCGCACCTGCTTTGACCCCGAGATCCCGTTCAACATCGTCGATCTGGGTTTGGTCTACGAGGCGGTGGTCAGCCATCGCGAGGAAGACGATCAGCGCCGGGTGGACGTCAAGATGACCCTTACCGCGCCCGGTTGCGGCATGGGCGAGATCCTGGTCGACGACGTGCGCAGCAAGGTGGAGATGATTCCGACCATTGCCGAGGCCGACGTCGAGCTGGTCTTCGACCCGCCGTGGGGCCGGCATATGATGTCCGAAGCAGCCCGTCTCGAGACCGGCATGCTCTGACCGTCAGGCGCCATGTCCAAGAGGTGGCGCCGCGTCCTTTCGCCCGCCATACAGGAATCTTCCGGTGTCCGTGTCCTTCGCTTCCACCCGTTCCCCGTCGCCGCGCAGTGCCGACGAGCTGTCCGTGATCCTGGCCGCGCCCGGCTTCGGGCTGCATTTCACCGACCACATGGTCGCCATTTCCTGGACCAACGAGCTCGGTTGGCACGACGCGCAGGTACGCGCGTATGGCCCGCTGCAGCTGGATCCGGCCGCCTCGGTGCTGCATTACGGCCAGGAAATCTTCGAAGGCATCAAGGCCTACCGGCATGCCGACGGCTCGATCTGGACCTTCCGCCCGCAGGCCAATGGCGAGCGGCTGCAGCGCTCGGCGCGGCGGCTGGCGCTGCCGGAACTGCCGGTGGACCTGTTCGTCGAATCGCTGCGCCAGCTGGTGGCGGTGGATGCGAGCTGGGTGCCGTCGGCCCCGGAAACCAGCCTGTACTTCCGCCCGTTCATGATTGCCGACGAGGCGTTCCTGGGCGTGCGTGCGGCGCACAAGGCCTCGTACTACGTCATCGCAAGTCCCGCCGGTCCGTATTTCGCCAAGGGCGTGGCACCGGTGTCGATCTGGTTGTCCACCGAGTACGCACGTGCGGCCAAGGGCGGCACCGGTGCGGCCAAGTGCGGCGGCAACTATGCCGCCTCGCTGCTGCCGCAGCAGAAGGCCTATGCGCAAGGCTGCTCGCAGGTGCTGTTCCTGGACCCGGTGGAAGGCAAGTACATCGAAGAACTGGGCGGCATGAACGTGTTCCTGGTCTACAAGGACGGCACGCTGGTGACGCCGGAACTGTCCGGCAGCATCCTGGAAGGCATCACCCGCGACAGCATCCTGCAACTGGCACGTGATCGCGGCATGCAGGTGATCGAGCGCAAGGTCGCCATCGACGAGTGGAAGCAGGGCGTGGCGTCGGGCGAGATCACCGAGGTGTTCGCCTGCGGCACCGCTGCCGTGGTCACCCCGATCGGCGAGCTGAAAGGCGATGGCTTTGCGGTCGGCGATCTTTCCGCACCGGCCGGCGAGGTGACCATGTCGCTGCGCCAGGAGTTGACCGACATCCAGTACGGGCGCGTCCCGGACCGCCACGGTTGGCTGGTGCGTCTGTCCTGAGCCAGCGCATCGCGTCAAAGAAGGCCTCTGCGCGGTCGCGCAGGGGCCTTTTTTTTGGGGCAACGCAGCAGGTGTGTGCCAATTCCTGTCCGGATATGTCGTCAACTGGCTGAACGGTGCCGTACGGTGTCACAAATCTGATATTTAATTTTTCGAAAGTGCGAACTTCTTATTGTCCAGTCTGGTTGTAGTGCGGTAGGTTCGCTGAACGGATCGATAACAGGGGATCGGTCCGGGACCTCGGTGCTGACCTATGGAAGGCGGCACCGGCTACCACCGCTACGGCGGTTCTCTTTGATCTAGAAGGGAATTCGATGTCGAACGAGTCTTTCCGCAAGCGCCCCCGCGCACTGACCATCCTGAGCGCAGCTGCGCTGACCTCGTTGTTGCTGGCAACCCCGGCCTTTGCCGGCGAGGTGTATCTGGATGGCCTGGCCACCGCCCAAACCCACCAGAAATTCATCGTGACCTATAAGGACGGCAGCACCGCGCTGGCCAGTCCAACCGCGCTGAGCACCTCGCTGCGCACCGCCGCGCGCGCTGTTCCGGCCAAGGCCGGCAAGGCGTTGGGCCTGAACTCGGTGCGCCGCCTGGCGCTGGGACCGGAGCTGGTCAAGGCGGACCGTGCACTCGACCGTGCCGAAGCCGAGACCCTGATGCGCCAGCTGGCCTCCGACCCCAACGTGCAGAGCGTGGAAGTCGACCAGATCCTGCACGCCACGCTGACCCCGAACGACACCCGTCTGTCCGAGCAGTGGGCCTTCGGCACCACCAATGCCGGCCTCAATATCCGCCCGGCCTGGGACAAGGCCACCGGCGCCAATGTGGTGGTGGCGGTGATCGACACCGGCATCACCACCCATGCCGATCTCAACGCCAACATCCTGCCGGGCTACGACTTCATCAGCGATGCCGCCACGGCGCGCGATGGTAACGGGCGCGACAGCAATCCCGCCGACGAAGGCGACTGGTACGCCGCCAATGAATGCGGCTCCGGTATTCCCGCCGCCAACTCCAGCTGGCATGGCACCCATGTGGCCGGCACGGTGGCCGCAGTGACCAACAACACCACCGGCGTGGCGGGGACCGCCTACAACGCCAAGGTCGTGCCGGTGCGCGTACTCGGCAAGTGCGGCGGCTCGCTGTCGGATATCGCCGACGCCATCATCTGGGCCTCCGGCGGCAGCGTCAGCGGCGTGCCGGCCAACGCCAATCCGGCCGAAGTGATCAACATGTCGCTCGGCGGCGGCGGTACCTGCTCGACCACCATGCAGAATGCGATCAGCGGTGCGGTCTCGCGCGGCACCACGGTGGTGGTGGCGGCAGGCAACGATTCTGCCAACGTGTCCGGTTCGCTGCCGGCCAACTGCGCCAACGTGATCGCGGTGGCAGCCACCACCTCGGCCGGCGCCAAGGCCAGCTATTCCAACTTCGGCACCGGGATCGACGTGTCGGCGCCGGGCTCGGCGATCCTGTCCACGCTCAACAGCGGCACCACCACCCCGGGCAGCGCCAGCTACGCGTCCTACAACGGCACCTCGATGGCGGCGCCGCATGTGGCCGGCGTGGTCGCGCTGGTGCAGTCGGTCGCGCCGAGCGCACTCACCCCGGCCGCCGTGGAAACCCTGTTGAAGAACACCGCACGTGCGCTGCCGGGCGCCTGCTCGGGCGGCTGCGGCGCCGGCATCGTCAATGCCGATGCGGCGGTGACTGCCGCCATCAGTGGTAGCAATGGCGGCGGCGGTGGAGGTACCGGCAACACCCTGACCAACGGCACGCCGGTCACCGGACTGGGCGCAGCCACGGGTGCGGAACTGAACTACACCATCGCAGTGCCGGCCGGTAGCGGCACGCTGACCGTGGCGATCAGCGGCGGCAGCGGCGATGCAGACCTGTACGTGCGTGCCGGCAGTGCGCCGACCGACACCACCTACACCTGCCGTCCGTACCGCAGCGGCAATGCCGAGACCTGCAGCATCAGCGCGCCGTCTGGCACTTACTACGTGCGCCTCAAGGCGTACAGCACGTTCTCCGGCGTGACCTTGCGCGCCAGCTACTGAGGCACGTCGGCACTGCCTGGCCCCGGCCAGGCAGTGCCGATCCAATCCGCTGCACCCCATCAGCGACCTATTGCCACGTCTGCCGCATCGGCAGGCGCCGGCTGTGTGTTGCCGCTCGACCGGAATGGACATCGGTCAGTCGTCTCGCCGGGCGCCCGCGCCCGTGCACTGCCTGACCCGATCCGCAGCACGTGGAGCCGGTTCGGCCATCTCGCCGCAATTGCGGTACCTCTCAATTAAGGAACGATCGATGTCCAATGTGTCGCAACGTCGTGCGCCCACGCGCGCGCTGGTGGTTCTAGGTGTGTCCGCGCTGACTTCGCTGCTGGCAGTGCCGGCGTTTGCTGGTCAGGTCAATCTTTCCGGGCTGGATTCGCAGCCCACCCTGGACCGCTTCATCGTCAAGTACAGGGACGGTTCCAGCGCCGCGGTGAGCCCGACCTCGCTGCGCGCATCGCTCAATTCGGTCGCCACCGCCGTGCCGGCACGCGCCGGCCGTGCGCTGGGCCTGAATCACGTGCGTCGCACCGCGCTGGGGTCGGAGGTGCTCAAGACTGACCGTGGCCTGGACCGTGCCGAGGCCGAGACGCTGATGCGCCGGATCGCCGCCGACCCGAGCGTGGAGTACGTGGAAGTCGATCAGATCATGTACCCGACGCTGACCCCCAACGACACCCGTCTGTCCGAGCAGTGGGGCTTCGGCACCACCGCCTCGAGCATCAACGTGCGTCCGGCCTGGGATACCGCTACCGGCACCGGCGTGGTGGTGGCAGTGATCGACACCGGCATCACCAGCCACCCGGACCTCAACGCCAACGTACTGCCGGGCTACGACTTCATCAGCGACGCGGCGCGTGCGCGTGACAACAATGGCCGCGACAACAACCCGGCCGACCAGGGCGACTGGCGCGCAGCCAACCAATGCGGCTCCGGCGTGGCAGCGGCCAACTCCAGCTGGCACGGCACCCATGTGGCCGGCACCATTGCCGCGGTCACCAACAACAGCACCGGCGTGGCGGGGACCGCATTCAATGCGCGCATCGTGCCGGTGCGTGCGCTGGGCCTGTGCGGCGGCACCACCTCCGACATTGCCGACGCAATCGTGTGGGCATCCGGCGGCACCGTCTCCGGCGTGCCGGCCAATGCCAATCCGGCCGAAGTGATCAACATGTCGCTGGGCGGCAACGGCACCTGCTCGAGCACCTACCAGAACGCCATCAATGGCGCGGTATCGCGCGGCACCACGGTGGTGGTGGCGGCCGGCAACAGCAATGCCAACGTGGCCAACTTCACCCCGGCCAGCTGCGCCAACGTGATCTCGGTGGCGTCGATTACCTCGGCCGGTGCGCGTTCGAGCTTCTCCAACTTCGGCAGCACCATCGACATTTCCGGCCCGGGCTCGGCGATCCTGTCCACGCTCAACAGCGGCACCACCACCCCGGGCAGCGCCAGCTACGCCTCCTACAACGGTACGTCGATGGCGGCACCGCACGTGGCCGGCGTGGTGGCGCTGGTGCAGTCGGCGGCCAGCCGTCCGCTGACTCCGGCGGCGGTGGAAACGTTGTTGAAGAACACCGCGCGTCCGCTGCCGGGCGCCTGCTCGGGCGGCTGCGGTGCCGGCATCGTCAACGCGGCCGGTGCGGTCAGCCAGACCCCGTAAGACGCCTCGCGGTGCCAGCGGCCGTGCCGTTGGCACCGTGTCGTCCTGCGTGATGCGCCCGACCGTGTCAGGTCGGACATCTCCCACTGCCCCGCCGATGCGGGGCAGTGCCGTTTGCGGCGGCGCACGAGCGGGGCGGCATGGCTCCGGCAGCTGGTCAGCGCCGCAACTGGCTTAACCGGCGCTGTGGCTTGCTCGGTCTTGCCGGTGCACCAGGCTCAGGTCCGTGTCTGGGCGGTCGATAGCCTGGGCAGGTCGGCAACGACGCCAGTCGGCGCGCCCCACCACCAGGTGCGCATCCGCGCACCCCGGTCTGCACCACGACATCCTTGGGAGGGGTCGATCCATGCGTTATTTACCGTTCAAGGGGCTGCGCCATGTCGCGCTGGCCTGTGCACTGCTATGCGGCACTGCGCCTGCATTCGCTGGCGACGTCAGCCTGCAGGGGCTGGGGTCGGCATCGGCCCATCAGCGTTTCATCGTCAGCTACAAGGACAGCAGCGCCGGCAACCGTGGGCGCCTGAGTGGCTCGTTGCGCGAGATCGCCCGTGCGGTGCCGGCGCGGCGCGGGCGGGCGCTCGGCCTGTCGTCGTCGCGCTGGCTCGGGGTCGGGCCGCAATTGCTGGTGGCCGATCGCGCGCTGGACCGGGTCGATGCGGAAACCCTGATGCGTCGTCTGGCGGCCGACCCGGCGGTCAAGCGGGTGGAAGTGGACATGCTGCTGCGCCCGATGCTGGTGCCCAACGACAGCCGCCTGTCCGAGCAATGGGCGCTGGGGACCACCAGCGCCGGCATCAACGTGCGCCCGGCCTGGGACAAGGCCACCGGCAAGGGCGCGGTGGTGGCGGTGATCGATACCGGCGTGACCGCGCATCCGGAGCTGTCGGCCAATGTGCTGGCCGGCTATGACTTCATCAGCGATGCCTTCATTGCCCGCGACGGCAACGCGCGCGACACCGATGCCGCCGATCCGGGCGACTGGGCCGCGGCCAACGAGTGCGGCAGCGGCGCAAGCGCGTCCAGTTCCAGCTGGCATGGCACCCATGTGGCCGGCATCGTCGCGGCCGCCGCCAACAATGGCGCCGGCACCGCGGGCGTGGCGTTCAATGCAAAGGTGCTGCCGGTGCGCGTGCTGGGCCGTTGCGGCGGCTACCTGTCCGACATCGCCGATGCGATCGTGTGGGCCTCCGGCGGCACGGTGTCCGGCGTGCCGGCCAATCCGACCCCGGCCAGGGTGATCAACCTGTCGCTGGGCGGCATCGGTTCCTGTTCCACCACCTTGAGCAATGCGATCGCCAGCGTGGTGTCGCGCGGCACCAGCGTGGTGGTGGCTGCCGGCAACAGCAATATCGACGTATCCAAAAGCGTGCCGGCCAATTGCCCGAATGTGATCGCGGTGGCGGCGACCACCTCGGCCGGGGCCAAGGCCAGCTTTTCCAACTTCGGCCAGGGCGTGGATATCGCCGCGCCGGGGCAGGCGATTCTGTCCACGCTCAACAGCGGCAGCGCGGCGGTGGGCACCCCAGGTTACGCGGTCTACAGCGGCACCTCGATGGCGGCGCCGCATGTGGCTGGCGTGGTGGCATTGATGCAGTCGGTGGCGCTCAATCCGCTCAGTGCGGCCAGCGTCGAAGCGATGCTCAAGAGCACGGCGCGTGCATTGCCGGTGGCGTGTCCGCAGGGGTGTGGGGCAGGGTTGGTCAACGCCGATGGTGCGGTGGCTGCGGTGATCGCCTCGACCACTCTGACCAGCAATGCAGCACGCAACGGCCTGGCTGCAGCCACCGGTGGCTCGCTGTATTACCAGGTCAACGTGCCCGCAGGCACGCGCAGCCTGCGGGTGGCGCTCAGCGGTGGCAGCGGCAATGCCGATCTGTCGCTGCGTGCCGGTGCATTGCCGAGCGATACCGCCTACAACTGCCGCACTGCGGTGGTGGGCAATGCCGACAGCTGCACGCTGAGCGCGCCCGCGCCAGGGGTGTATTACGTGCGGCTCAAGGCCACGCTGGCGTTTTCGGCGGTCACGCTGGTGGCCACGTACTGAGCGTGCCCGGAGTCCTGCGCCGGTGGGGTGCAGGACTTCGGTCTTCCTTGGGGCGTGATCTTGCATCGGCCATGTGACGCCGGCGAACCCATCACGCCGCAGCGGAGGTGCGTGATCGCTGCCGCGAACCGGAGCCACCTTTGGATTTCCAGATGCCGGCTTGCGTCAGCCGGCCACGCGGCGCGGTGTCTCGCCGCGGCTAGTCGCAAACACTGCAGGGCCGCGCCTTCAATGCGGCAACGATGCCATCGCCCGGCAATTCCAGCAGCAAGCCGCGTTGCCCGGCGTTGATCCACAGCGACGGGGCATCCAGTGCACTGGCTTCGATCAGGACCGGCGCCTGGCGTTGCTGCCCCAGCGGGCTGATGCCGCCGACCTTGTAGCCGGTGCGACGCTCGGCATCGGCCACCTCCATGATGCGCGCCGACTTGCCGTTGCAGGCACTGGCCAGTTTCTTCAGCGACACCCGGCGATCGCACGGGATCACCACGCACACCGCCTGGTCGTCGACCCAGGCCATCAATGTTTTCAGCACCGTGTGCGGCGCCAGTCCCAGGGCGTTCGCCGCCTGCACGCCCTTCGCGTCGGCATCGGCCTGGTAGGCGTAGGGGTGCAACACATAGGCCACGCCGGCGGCATCCAATGCCTTGGTCGCGCGGGTGGCCTTGCTCATGGCGTCAGAGCGATTCGAAGCGGTTGGCGGCGACGTTCTTGCGCACCTTTTCCGGATTCCAGATGCGCCCGTTCATGGCGATGTACACGCCCGCCGGCAGCGACTGCACCGCGCCGACCGCGCAGCCGATGTTGAACTCGGCATCGGAGCCGCGAAAGCGCGCCGGATTGAGCGCGCCGGTCATCACGATGGTCTTGTCTGCGATCGACTGCAGCACCTTGCCGGTTTCCACCATCGAGTCGGTGCCGTGGGTGATCAGCACGTGGCGGGTCGGCTGGGCGGCGATGGTGGCGCGCACCAGTTCGCGGTCGGCATCGGTGATGTGCAGCGAATCCTTGCGGATGATCGGAATCACCGAGAAGCGGAAGGTCACGCCCAGCTCCTTGAGGATCTGGCCGATCTGCGGGTCGCCGATCTGGTAGTCCGATTTGTCGTCGAAGTAGATCTTGTCGATCGTGCCACCGGTGGTGACGATCAGGAGGTCTTCCATTGCTGCGGGTCCTTCAAACGGGCGCGGTGCAGGCCGCGCGAGGGCCGTCATGATACGACCCCGGCGCGGGTGCTGCCCAAGCGGGTCAACGTGGAGGGCGCTTGCGGCCGAAGCGCGCCGCCATGCCGGGGCCGCCCACCAATGCCACCACCAGCAGGGCCAGCAGTACTTCCAGCCAGGCCAGCCCACGTGCCTGCGGCTGGCTCCAGGCGGCCATCACGCCGTGACTGAACCAGCCCAGCGCGAACACGCCGGCCCAGAAACGCGCACGTGCGCTGCGCAGCGCCAGCGCGGCCATCAGCGCTGGCGGCAGTGCGAACACCAGCAGCGCCGCGGTGCGGTGGCGGTCGTCGTGAAACCAGCTCACGAACAGCACCGTCAGCGCGATCAGCGCGGCAGTCAGCAGCCAGTGCGTGGCACGCACGCTCATGGGCTGGCCAGGCGCCGGGCGATATCGGCCACCCGGCGACCCAGCGCACGCGCCAGCAGCGCTTCGTCCTCGCTCGGTTGCGGGTCGCCGCCGGCGCCGGAGACATGGCTGGCGCCATAGGGCGTGCCGCCGCTGGTGGTATGGCTGAGCGCCGGCTCGGTGAACGGGATGCCGACGATCAGGCAGCCGTGGTGCAGCAGCGGCAGGTGCATCGACAGCAAGGTGGATTCCTGGCCGCCGTGCATCGAGGCGGTGGAAGTGAACACGCCTGCCGGCTTGCCGGCCAGGGTGCCGCTGGCCCACTCGGCGCCCAGGCCGTCGAGGAAATGCTTCATCGGCGCGGCCATGTTGCCGAAGCGGGTCGGGCTGCCCAGCAGCAAGCCGCTGCATTCGGCCAGATCGGCCTTGTCCACGTACGGCGCGCCCTCGTCCGGCACCGGCGGGGCGCTGGTTTGGGTCACCGCCGCCACCGGCGGTACCGTGCGCAGCCGCGCGCCCATGCCCGGCACTTCGCCGATGCCGCGCGCGATCTGCCGCGCCAGCCGCGCCACCGAACCGCCACGGCTGTAATACAGCACCAGAATCTCCGCCATCGCGCATCTACCGCCTGTGTGAGTTGCCGCAGTATCGGCCAAGCCACCGCCTGCCTGCACGCCGCAGTTGCGGCAAGGCCGCGATGACGGCGCATCGGGTACCCTTGCGCGATGTTGCGCGTGAACAAAATCCACCAATGGAAAGAACGGCTGCGCGACCGCGCGCGGACGGTCAGCTTCGGGCGCTTCCTATGGCGCCGCTTTCTCGATGACCGCCTGTTCCAGGCGGCCGCCTCGCTCGCCTACACCACGGTATTTGCGCTGGTGCCGCTGGCGATCGTGGTGTTCGGGGTGCTGTCGGCGTTCCCGGCCTTCAACGAGTGGAAGGACGCGCTGACCGACTTCATCTTCAACAACTTCGTGCCCGGTGCGGCGCGCTCGGTGCAGAACTACCTCAATCGTTCGCTGGAGGATCTGGGCAAGTTCACCGTGGCCGGTATGGTCGCGCTGGTGGCCTCGCTGCTGATTACCCTGCATAGCATCGAGCAGACCTTCAACAGCATCTGGCGGGTGGCCGCCGCACGGCCGAAGGTGACACGCTTCCTGATCTACTGGACGGTGCTGACCCTGGGCACGATGCTGGCCGCCGCCTCGATGGCGATGGCCGCCTACGTGTTCGCGCTGCCGCTGTTCCGCACCACCGAAGGCCAGTGGCTGGCCGAATTCGCCTGGCGGCTGGCGCCGATGGCGGTGGAATTCGTCTGCATCGTGCTGATCTACCGCGTGGTGCCGCAGCATGGGGTACGCCTGCGGCATGCGCTGCCGGGCGCGTTGCTGGCGGTGATCCTGATGGAAATCGTCAAATGGGGCTTCGGCTTCTATCTGGGCAATTTCCAGACCTACCAGCGCATTTACGGTGCGCTGTCGGCGCTGCCGATCCTGCTGTTGTGGATCTACCTGAGCTGGGTCTCGGTGCTGCTGGGCGCCTCGCTGGCCTCCTCGATGGCGGCATTCCGCTACCAGCCCGAAGCGATGCGGCTGCCGCCGGGTTTCGAGATCTATGGCCTGCTGCGCCTGCTCGGCCGCTTCCGCCAGGCACGCATCCACGGCAACGGCCTGGATGAAGACCGCATCCTGGCGCTGGAGCCGATGCTCACCGACACGCTGATGCAGGAGTTGCTGTGCGAACTCAAACGCATCCGCCTGTTGCGCCGCGACGAGCGCGGCCAATGGCTGCTGGCGCGCGACCTGGACGTGGTGCCGCTGGCCGAACTCTACGAAAGCTGCCAGCTGCGCGTGCCGATCGAAGACCGCCCCCTGCCGTGCCGCGACGATGCCTACGGCCAGGCCGCTGCCGCTGCGCTTGAACAACTGCGCCAACCCTTGCGCAGCGTGCTGGCGCAACCGGTCGGCGACCTCTACACCCACCTTCCCGGAGACCTCCCATGACCGTGCGCCTTGTGCGCGGCGCCTGTGCGCTGCTGTTGCCGCTGTTGCTGCTGACCGCCTGCAAGCCCACCGGCGAGGGCACGCCCGCCGCTGGCGGTGCAGCGCCGGCGACCACCGCACAGACGCCGCAAAAGCCGGCCGCTCCCGCCGACCCGGCCAGCCCAACCGACACCTCGGTGGTGCAGCAGACCGCCGAGATGCCCAAGCTGTCGCTGCCGACCGTGACCGGCGAGGCCTACGACCTGGCCGCGCATCGCGGCAAGTGGGTGGTGGTCAATTTCTGGGCCACCTGGTGCGCGCCGTGCCTGAAGGAAATGCCCGAGCTGTCGGCGCTGCACACCATGCGCGACACCGTCGAAGTGGTGGGCCTGGCCTATGAAGACATCAGCAGCGCCGATATGCAGGCGTTCCTGAAGGACCACCCGGTGTCATACCCGATCGCCATCCTCGACCCGTACCAGCCGCCGCAGGACTTCGCCACGCCGCGCGGCTTGCCGATGACGTATCTGATCGGGCCGGACGGCAAGGTGGCCAAGCAGTTCCTCGGCCCGGTGACTGCACGCGACATCGAGACGGCGGTGGGCATCACCGGCAAGGCCGGCTGATGCAGGCGGCGCGCTTTACCGTCACCGGCGTGGTGCAGGGCGTGTGGTTCCGCGCCTCCACCCGCGAGCGTGCGGTTGCGCTGGGCCTGCGTGGGCATGCGCGCAACCAGCCCGACGGCAGTGTGGAGGTGGTCGCTGCCGGGCCCGCCGTCGCGCTGGATGCGCTGGAATCCTGGTTATGGCAAGGCCCGCCGGCGGCCAGGGTCGCGGCGGTGACCCGCACGCCCTGCGCGCCGCCGCCGACTGAAGAATTTGTAACTGGCTGAGTCGCTGCCAGTCGAGCAGGCCAACAGACTTGCGATGCGTCGCCGATAACCTTGTCAGCGCGATCAGGCGTGCAGGGGGAATATATGGCCGCTCCATCTCAAGATCACACCGACGGGCAGGAACTGCCTACCCGCAACCGTCGCCTGGCGCAGCTGGCGCCATGGCTGTACCTGGGCGTCCTGTCGGGCAGTGGCTGGCTGCTGTTTCTGCAGCCGCAGACCCGCGTGCTGCAGCCGGGGCAGGCGGCCACCAGCTGGCTGCTGGCCTGGATCTTCGGCGGCATCGTGATCGCTGCGGTGCTGTGGAGCCTGAAGCTCGCACGTCACGGCCTGGGCGCGTCCGCTGCCAGCTATCCGCTGTCGGCGCGTCTGCCCGATTCCTGGGCCGACGCCTACGCAGCCCTGTTGCGCCCGGCCCCCGCGGTGCCGCTGTCGGTCTCCAGGCCGGATCCCGCCGGCACCCAGCGCGGCGCAGCCTGGCACCGTTTCGGCGGCGGCATGCTCAACGTGGAGAATTTCGATCCCAACGACGCCACCCGCGCGCCCTGGGACACCCTCGATGCCCAGGCCTGCATCGCGCGTCTGGACGATCTCCGTCCGGCCTGGCAGAACGCCACCGCCAACCGCGCGCTGCAACAGGAGCGTCGCTATTGGCTGGACGTGGTGCTGTCGCTGCTCGACCACGGCGTGATGCGCCCGCTGCAGGACGGCTACCTGCCCGACACCGCCACGCTGCGCACCGAACGTTTCCTGCTTGGCGCCGATGCCGGCCCGATCGTCCTGGCCGAAGTGCCGGCACTGTTCGCACGCCGCCTGGCGCTGGCGATCGAGACCATGCCGGCCCCGCAGCGCGAGGCCGCCGGCGTCCAGTGGCGTCTGCTGCAGCAATTGCACGGTCTGGTTGCCGAGAGCCGCATGCTGGACGAGCGCTCGCAGGTCATCCAGGTGCTGGCGTGGAATCCGGATGTGGACCTAGACCAGGTCGAAGTGGCCTACATCCTGGCCGCCGAGTACCGCCAGGGCATGCGCGACTGGTTGCGCCGCGCCGCGCTGGTGCGTCTGCCCGACAGCGCGCTACGCCTGGACGAAGTGCTGCTGTCGTCCTGCAGCCCGCTCGGTGCGCAGGCCGACGACGTCGACTACATCGAAGCAATGCGCCCGCTGCACCGCGGTTTCATGCAGCTGTTCAGTCAGCGCCTGAGCCAGCTGGTGCTGCAGGCCGAGCAGGCCGAACGCCAGGCCGGCCTGTATCCCTTGCCGCGCGCCACCGCGGCCAGCGACGAGATCTCTCAGGACTGGCCGGCGTAATCGTCGATCGGTTCCAGCACGCCGTAACGTTCCTTGTGCGGCTTGCCGTCCAGTGGCGGCAGCTGCAGCGTGTCATCGGGCACCGCGGTGTCCGGGAGCCGATCCAGCAGATTGCGGATCAGGCTCAACCGGCCGCGCTTCTGGTCGTTGAAATCCACCAGCGTCCACGGCGCGTCCGGCGTATGCGTCACCTCGAGCATGCGCTCACGCGCGGCGGTGTAGGCCTCGTACTTGCTGCGTGACTGCAGGTCCACCGGCGACAGCTTCCAGCCCTTGAGCGGATCTTCCTGGCGTTCGGCAAAGCGCTGTTCCTGCTCGGCCTGATCCACGCACAGCCAGTACTTGAACAACAGGATGCCGTCGTCGACCAGCAGTTGTTCGAAGCGCGGCGCCTGCTCCAGGAACGCGTCGTATTGCGCGTCGGTGCAATAGCCCATCACCCGTTCCACGCCGGCGCGGTTGTACCAGCTGCGATCCATCAGCACCAACTCGCCGGCCGCTGGCAGGTGCGCCACATAGCGCTGGAAATACCATTGCGTGCTTTCGCGATCGTTGGGTGTCGGCAACGCCACCACCCGGCACTGGCGCGGGTTCAGATGGCTGGCGATGGCCTGGATCACACCGCCTTTGCCGGCGGTGTCGCGGCCTTCCACCAGTACCAGCGCGCGCTGGTTGGTATGCCGCAGCCAGCGCGCCATGTTGACCAGTTCCAGCTGCAGCGGTGCCAGCAACTTCTTGTAGGCCTTGCGTTTCAGGTGCGACATGCGCGTTCCAACAGCGATGGAGCGCGCAGGCTATTCGCCCAGACGTGGACGCAGTGTCGCCAGATTGCAGGGCTTGGTCCGCGCATCCAGCTGCGCACGCACGATCTTTTCCCAGGCCGTGCGGCAGGCCGAGGTGGAGCCGGGCAGGCAGAACACGAAACTGTGATTGGCCAGCCCCGCAAACGCGCGCGACTGCAGTGAGGAGGTGCCGATTTCGTCGACACTGACCGCGCGGAACAACTCGCCGAAACCGGGCATGGTCTTGTCCAGCAACGGGGTGATCGCCTCCGGCGTGCTGTCACGGCCGGTAAAGCCGGTGCCGCCAGTGATCAGGATGCCGTCGACCTGCGCATCGGCGATCCACGCAGAGACGATCGCGCGCATGCGGTAGCGATCGTCCGGACACAGGGCGCGCTCGTGCAGCACGTGACCGTCGTGAGTGAGGGCATCGACCAGATAGTCGCCGGAGCGATCATCGGCCAGCGTGCGGCTGTCGGACACCGTCAGCACGCACAGGTGCAAGGGAATGAAGTCGGGATTGGAAGGCATGCCCCAAGCCTAGCGAGCTGGAACGACCGGGTACAGCACCACGGCGTGAAGCCGCACAACATTGATTGCCAGCGGGGTTCGCTGACACTGGCAATTAGCAACTGACAGTTCGTGGCAAATCGACCAATCGCTCTCCCTGCGGGCGAGAAGGCGCAGCTTGCGCGCCACTGGTGTGCGTTCCGCCGAGCGCCCACGCGGCAAGATTGGACGCCGGTCTCCCACCGGGAGGAGGGGGTGGGGTGAGGGTACGGCGAAGCAAGATGCCTGTCGGTAGTCGCTTCGGTGAGGGCGGCAGCGCGGCCGGGGATCGGCTCCTCGGCTCGGCAGACATCCTGTCTGACTCGCCGCCGCGGCACATCCGTGTGCCGCTCTCCGCCAATCCCCGGCCACGCTGCCGCTCTGCACGTTGTTTCCATGACCTGAAAAGGTCTCGAAGAAACTCAATGACGCTTTCAAGCACCTCTCCCGCAGGGACGAGGAGGGACAGCTGGGCGCGCGTGCCTTGGAGCGCCCGCGCCGCAAGCGCGGGCCGGGGCACGGACGCGCGGGTTGGGATGGGGTACAGCGGAGGACAGCCATCGACCTTGAAAAGGCAAGCAGCCCGCTAGTCACCCAACCAACCATGTTGGCGCGCGAGTGCTTGCATCAGGTCCGCGAACCCGTCGGCAAACCCATCCATATCGAACACGCCCGACTCGCGCCGACGCTCCGCCACCCGCGCACGCAACGCACTCAACGCCGCTGGGTCAGTCGCCAACGCCACCGCCTTGGCAACGAACGCAGCGTCATCGGCCACATTCATCTCATCCAGGCCCAGATGATGATTCAGGCTGCCGGCCACGCGCGCGGCAAATGTCTCGCCGGGCGTGGTCAACACCGGGCAACCGGCCCATAAGGCATCCGATGCGGTGGTATGCGCGTTGTACGGATGCGTATCCAGGAACAGGTCCGCATGCCGGTAGCGCGCCAGATACTGCGCGTGCGGCAGCTTCGGCATGAACACCAGGCGCTGCGCAGCCACGCCTTGCGTCTGCGCCACCGCACGCAGGCGTGCATCGGCCTCGCCCGGTCCGGACAACAGCCACAGCACGCTGCCCGGCACCGCACGCAACACCGCCAGCATGCGCGCCATGCTGCGGGGATTGAGCTTGTAGCTGTTGTTGAAGCAGCACAGCACTACGCCATGCTCGGGCAAACCGCACTGCGCCCGCGACGGCGGCTCGGCGACCACGCGCGAGGTGTCCGACGGCTGAAACGCACCGTTCAGGCGCAGCACGCGCTCGCGGTAGAACGGCTCCAGCGACGGCGGCAGCGCAAACGCATCGCCCAGCACATAGTCCATCCACGGCGCGCCCGACGTGCCCGGATATGCCAGCCAGTTGAGTTGCAGCGGCGCCGGCCGCAGTGCGAACACTTCCGGGCGCCCGCCACCGCCCCACCCGCGCAGGTCGAACAGCAGATCGATGCCCTGGTCGCGGATGTGCTGCGCGGTGGCCAGGTGCCCGAGCGCGGTGACATCGTGCAGCGTGGTCGCTTGCGCCAGGCGCGCGCGGATCTCGCTGCGGTCGTCATGGCTGGTGGCGAACAGATGCAGTTGCAGCGCCGGCTGCCGGCGCTTCAGCGCTTCGAACAGCGCGACCGTCAGCAAGCCGGTGGGGTGCGCACCAAACCCGTTGGAAACGAAGCCGAGCCGCAACCCGCCCTGGCTGCGCATTGCAGTCGGCGGTAACGGGCGCAACATCGCAGCGACTGCCTGCGCGCGTGTCCGTGCACATGCCAGCTGTTCGGCAGCGCTGGCGTCCTCGCTCAGGAAGGCGAACGGTTCCACCGCGGCAGCGCCCTGCGCCACGGCACTGCGCACCTGCGCAGCGAGCGCATCCAGCTCACGCCAGTCGCACAGGCGGCGTCGCCAGTTGAGCAGTTGCGCAGCGATATACGGCTCATCGGGCAGCAACTGGTGCGCACGCGTATACGCGGCCGCGGCAGCTTCGGCCTGGCCTGCATCTTCCAATGCATGCCCCAGCCACAGCGCGATGCCCGGATGTTGCGGCACCAGGTCCGATGCCTGCTGCAACAACGCTGCCGCGTCGGCATGCCGTTGCTGTGTCCAGCGCACCCGGCCAAGCCGCGCCACCGCTTCCGGATGGCCCGGCTGCAGTGCAAGCGCGCGTTGCACCGCGGCCTCGCCTGCAACGATTGCGCCCATGCCGAGCTCGGCATCGGCCAGCATCAGCCAGGCGATGAAGTCGCCCGGCTGGCGTCGCACCGCCTCGCGCAGCTGCAGCAGCTCGCGCGGGACCTGCGCACTCACGGGCTGTCGCTCAACCGTGCCAGTTCGTCGGCCTGATGCTCGTGCAGCAGTCGTGCGATCAGTGCATCCAGATCGCCTTCGATGATGTTGGGCAGGTCGTACAGCGTCAGGCCTTCCACGCGGTGGTCGGTGATGCGGCCCTGCGGGAAGCTGTAGGTGCGGATGCGCTGGCTGCGGTCGCCGCTGCCGACCTGCAACTTGCGCGTCTGCGCTTCAGCGGCGGCCGCCTTGCTGCGTTCGGCTTCCACCAATTGCGCCTTCAGCCGCTTCATCGCCTTGTCGCGGTTGGCGTGCTGGCTGCGTTCGGTCTGGCATTCCACCACCACGCCACTGGGCACATGGGTGATGCGGATCGCCGACTCGGTCTTGTTGACGTGCTGGCCGCCGGCACCGGACGAGCGGAAGGTGTCCACCTTCAGGTCGGCCGGGTTGATCACGATCTCTTCCACATCGTCGGCTTCGGGAATGATCGCCACCGTCGCCGCCGAGGTGTGGATGCGGCCCTGCGACTCGGTCGCCGGCACGCGCTGCACACGATGGGTGCCGGATTCGAATTTCAGCCGCGAATATGCGCCGCGTCCGACCACCCGTGCCACCACTTCCTTGTAGCCGCCGTGCTCGCCGGGGCTGTCGGATTCGATTTCCACCTTCCAGCCCTGGCGCTCGGCATAACGCGCATACATGCGGAACAGGTCGCCGGCAAAGATCGCCGCCTCGTCGCCGCCGGTACCGGCGCGTACTTCCAGGAACAGGTTGCCGTCGTCGCGCGGGTCGCGCGGCACCAGCAGCAAGGCCAGTTGCGCATCCAGTTCTTCCAGGCGCGTCTGTGCGGCGGCGATCTCCTCTTCGGCCAGCTCGCGCATCTCCGGATCGTTGCGCATCGCTTCGGCCGCGCTCAGGTCGGCCTTGGCGCGCGCTTCGTCTTCCAGGGCCACGGCCACCGGCTCCAGCTGCGACAGTTCGCGCGACAGCGCGCGGAACCTGTCGTTGTTGTTGACCACATCGGGGTCGGAGAGCAGGTGCTGCAGTTCTTCGCGGCGCTCGGCCAGCGCTTCGAGCTTACGGCGCAGGGTCGGCGTCATCGGTCCTCACGATCGGGGTGGCTACAGGGGGATGTCGATAACCCGGCTTTTCCGGGAACAGCCGGTCGGCCGCGTTGGTCAAGTCCAGGTCGTTGTTGAGCGCGGCATCGCGCAGCGCGGCGGTGGGCGGATGCAGCAGCCGGTTGGTCAGCGCATGCGCCAGCTGTTCCAGTACTTCGTCGGCCGGCTTGCCGTTGTGCAATTGCTGGCGCGCCTTGGCCAGCAGTTCGTCGCGGGTGCTGTCGCCGAACGCGCGCAAGCGCTTGAGCGGCGCCTGGCGCGCGTTGGCCTGCAAGGTCTCGACATAGCGAGCCACCTGCAGGTCGATGATGGCTTCGGCCTGGTCGGCGGCTTCACGGCGGCCGCGGCGGTTGTCTTCCACCGCGCGTTCCAGGTCGTCCACCGTGTACAGGTAGGCGTCGCCGAGTTCGGCCACCGAGGCTTCAATGTCGCGCGGCACCGCCAGGTCGAACAGCAGCATCGGCTTGCGCTTGCGCGCGCGCAGTGCCTGTTCCACCTGCACCCGCGTCACGATCGGCTCGCGCGCGGCAGTGGCCGAGAACACCACGTCGGCTTCGGCCAGATGGCGGTCCAGATCGGTCAGCGGCAGGGCGTAACCGCCGTGCTGGCTGGCCAGCGTCTGCGCATGCGCAAGCGTGCGATTGGCGATCAACAAGCGGCGCACGCGGCCTTCGCTCAGATGCTTGGCCGCCAGCTCGATGGTTTCGCCCGCGCCGATCAGCAGCACGGTGGATTCGTTGAGCCGCGCGAAGGATTCCTGCGCCAATCGCACCGCGGTGGAGGCCACCGACACCGGATTGGCACCGACGCGGGTATCGGTGCGCGCCCGCTTGGCGACCGAGAAGGTCTGCTGAAACAGGCGGTCCAGCCCGCTACCCAGCGCGCCATGTGCACGGGCCACTGCCCAGGCATCCTTCACCTGGCCCAGGATCTGCGGCTCGCCCAGCACCATCGAGTCCAGCCCGGTGGCGACGCGGAACAGGTGGCGCACCGCCGCTTCCTCCTGATGCTGATAGAGGTAACCACTCAAGCCCGGCGCATGGGTTTCCAGCCAGCTCACCAGGCTGTGCGGGTCGTCGGACATCGCATACAGCTCGGTGCGGTTGCAGGTGGACAGCAGCGCGGCCTCGCGTACCTGCGGCAACGCGCGCAGGGATTCGAGCGCGCGCGGCAACGCGTCACCTGCGAACGCCGCGCGTTCGCGCAGGTCCACAGGTGCGGTCTGGTGATTCAGTCCGAGCACCCACAACGTCATTGTTCAGTTGCTTGCGATAAGCTGGCGGCCATTCAGGGCCCCATTTTACGGCCCGGTTGCCCCCGATGCCTGTACCGATTCGCATCCTGTGTGTTCTTTTGCTGGTCGCAGTCTCCGCCAGCGCCACTGCAGCACCCAAGAAAGCACCGCCCGCGCCGCCGCCCGGTCGCGCCGGCGCCACCTCGCTGGAGCCGGTGCTCGCCGGCGAATTCGCCTTGCAGGCCGGGCAGTTGGACGATGCCGCCCGCGCCTACCTGGACGCCGCCAAGGCCGAGGCCGGCGACGCCGGGCTGGCCGAACGCGCCGCCCGCATCGCGATGCTGGCCAACGACGACCCGCGTGCGATCGAGGCCCTGGCGCTGTGGCGCTCCCGCGCACCCTCGTCGATGTCCATGCGCAGTACCGAAGCCTCGCTGGCGTTGCGCCGCAACGACCTGCGTACCGCCCGCCGTGATCTGCTCGGCCTGCTCAAGGAGCCAGACCCGCGCGGCTGGCGCTTCGCCCTGATCGCCCTGGCCAATGGCGGGCGCGAGCCGGAAGCCTCCGCTGACGTGCTCGAGGACCTGGTCAAGGCCGGCGCCATCCCCAATCAGATCGAAGCCTGGCAGGAATTCGGCCGGCTCGCCCTGCGCATGGAGCGCCCGGCGCTGGCCAAGCGCATCGTCGACGAAGTGGTGCGCCGCTTCCCCGAAGAGCCGCGCGTGGCCTTGTTGCACGCCACCCAGCTGCAGCAGGAAGGCAAGAACGACGAAGCGCTGGCACTGCTGAAGAATGTCGAGCCGCAGGCGGTCAAGGATTCCGAGCTGCGTGGCGCGCTGGCGTTTGCCTACGACGCCATGGGGCAGACCGAAGCCGCCGCACGGGTGTTGTCGACCGGGCCGCAGGACACCCAGACCTACGGGCTGCGTGCCTCCATGCTGGCCAAGGAAAAGGATCGCACTGCGCTCGAGGCGCTGTACGGCGAGCTCAAGAGCAATGCCGCCAAGCCCGACCCTGACCGCCGCCTGCTGCTCGGCAAGATCGCCGAATTCCTCAAGCGCTACGACGAGGCGGTGGAGTGGTATCGCGGCGTGCCCGGCGGCCCGCAGCTGAGCGAGGCGCGCCTGCGCGCCGCCAGCGCCCTGTACGAGCTGGGCCGCAAGCCCGAGGCGCTCGCCGAAGCGCGCGCATTGCAGAGCGATGCCAGCGCCGACGACGACGCGCGTCGCGACGCCTATGTGCTCGAAGCCGAGCTGCACCAGCGCGCCGACGATGCAGCGGGCGAACTGGATGCCTTCGAGCGCGGCCTGGCCGCCTATCCGGACGACGGCGCGCTGCTGTACGCCCGCGGCCTGGCCTGGGAGCGCCGCGACGATGTCGCGCGTGCCGAGGCCGACCTGCGCAAGATCCTGGTGGCCGAACCGGAAAACGTGGCGGCGCTGAACGCGCTGGGCTACACCCTGGCCGACCGCACCACCCGCTACAAGGAAGCGCTGGCGCTGATCGACCGCGCCCGCACCGCCGACCCGGACAACCCGGCCATCGTCGACAGCTACGGCTGGGTGCTGTATCGCATGGGTCGCACCAAGGAAGCCCTGGTGCAGCTGCGCCGCGCTTGGGCGCTGGTCAAGGACCCGGAAATCGCCGCGCACGTGGGCGAGGTGCTATGGGTCAGCGGCAAGCAGGAGGAGGCACGGCGCTACTTCGATGAGGCGCGGCGTCTGGATCCGGACAACCGCGCGCTGCAACGCGCCGTGGAAAAATTCGGACTATGAGCGGGACGATCCGAACACTGGCCCTGAGCGGGCTGGTGCTGGTCGGGCTGTCGGCCTGCGTCAGCGTGCCGCGCGGGCAGGGCGGTGGCGCCGCAGTGGTCGCGCAGGTTTCCGAGGGTGCGCGGCAGGCCGAAGCTGCACGCCAGGCCTGGCTGCAGGCGCATCCGGCCTGGTCGTTCCAGGGCCGGGTGGCGATCAGCAAGGGCAGCAATGGTGGTAGTGGCCGCATCGACTGGCAGCAGGACGGTGCGCAGTATCGCGTGCAGCTCAGTGCGCCGGTAACCCGGCAGAGCTGGGTGCTCACTGGCGACACCGCCAGCGGCGCCGGACGCCTGGAAGGGCTGGAAGGTGGCCCGCGCAGCGGTCCGGATGCCGAGCAGGTGCTGCTGGAAGCGACCGGGTGGACCATCCCGGTCAACCAGATGCCGGACTGGGTGCGCGCGCTGCGCATCGCCGACGCCGGTGCCGAACGCGCCGATCTGGATGCGGCCGGGCGGCCGCGTACCGTGCAGCAGGATGGCTGGACGATCGACTTTCTCGCCTGGGCGCCGGCCGGCGCCGGGCAACCCGAGCTGCCGCAGCGCATCGAAGCCCGCAACGGCGAGGCCAAGGTGCGCCTGCTGGTCGATCAATGGACGGTATCGCCCTGATGTCCGCGGTGGAGACGGGCTGGTCGGCGTGGCCTGCGCCGGCCAAGCTCAACCTGTTCCTGCAGATTGTCGGGCGCCGCGCCGATGGCTACCACCTGCTGCAGACCGTGTTCCGGCTGCTGGACTGGGGGGACACCATTCATCTTCGTGTGCGCAACGACGGGCTGATCCGACGCATCGGCGACAGCCTGCCCGGTGTGGCGGAAGACGATGACCTGGTCATCCGGGCCGCGCGCCTGCTGCAATCCAGCGCGGGCACGCAGGCCGGCGCCGACATCCGGGTCGACAAGCGCATCCCCGCCGGCGGCGGCTTTGGCGGCGGCTCGTCAGATGCCGCCACCGTGCTGGTCGCGCTGAATGCCTTGTGGGGCCTGGGCTTGCCGGTCCAGACGCTGGCCGAGTTGGGGCTGCGACTGGGCGCCGACGTGCCGGTGTTCGTGCGCGGTCACAATGCCTGGGCCGAGGGTGTCGGCGAGCGACTGACCCCGATCGGTCTCCCGGCGGCGTCCTACGTGCTGGTCGATCCGGGAATTCACGTGCCCACCCCGGTCTTATTTCAATCACGGGAATTGACGCGGGATGCTGCGCCCGTGAAAATAGCGGACTTCGCTTCGGGTTCCCTGCTCGACAATGCGTTCGAGCCGGTCCTGCGGCGCCGTGAACCCGCCATCGAGGCAGTGTTCCAGGCGCTGTCCAGGATCGGGACGCCGCGTTTGACCGGGTCGGGGAGCGGGTGTTTCGTCGAATTCGCCACGCGCGCTGCTGCAGAGCAGGCCATGGCGCAGTTGCCGGACAACCTGAGGGCGTGGGTCGTGGAAGGTGCAGCGCACTCGCCACTGCTCGACGCGCTGGACGCGAGACAGGTTTGATGCAGGGGCGTCGCCAAGAGGCCCAAGGCACCAGGTTTTGATCCTGGCATTCGTAGGTTCGAATCCTACCGCCCCTGCCAGTTGTTGATGCAGGTCCCTCTGCAACAGCCCGCACATCCATGTGCGGGGATTCAACGAAAAGCCCGGCATTTGGTCGGCTTTGTCCAGCTCCATCATCGCCCGCACGCTCTTTGCCGCCGCCCGAGAGATCCCATGCAAGACCAACGTAACCTGCTGGTGTTCTCCGGCAATGCCAACAAGCCGCTTGCCCTGAGCATCTGCAAGGAGCTCGGCGTCCGCATGGGCAAGGCGCTGGTCACGCGCTTCTCCGATGGCGAGGTGCAGGTCGAGATCGAAGAAAGCGTGCGCCGGCAGGAAGTGTTCGTGATCCAGCCGACCTGCGCGCCGAGCGCGGAAAACCTGATGGAGTTGCTGGTGCTGATCGACGCGCTCAAGCGCGCCAGCGCCGCGTCGGTGACCGCGGTCATCCCGTACTTCGGCTACTCGCGCCAGGACCGCCGCATGCGCTCCTCGCGCGTGCCGATCACCGCCAAGGTCGCCGCCAAGATGATCTGCGCAATGGAGGCCGACCGCGTGTTGACGGTCGATCTGCACGCCGACCAGATCCAGGGCTTCTTCGACGTGCCGGTCGATAACGTCTATGCCTCGCCGCTGCTGCTGGCCGACATCTGGCGCGCCTACGGCACCGACAACCTGATCGTGGTATCGCCGGACGTGGGCGGCGTGGTGCGCGCGCGCGCCGTCGCCAAGCGCCTGGACGATGCGGATCTGGCCATCATCGACAAGCGCCGTCCGCGCGCCAACGTCGCCACGGTGATGAACATCATCGGCGATGTGCAGGGCAAGACCTGCGTGCTGGTCGACGATCTGGTCGACACCGCCGGTACCCTGTGTGCCGCCGCCGCAGCGTTGAAGCAGCGCGGCGCGCTCAAGGTGGTGGCCTACATCACCCACCCGGTGCTGTCCGGCCCGGCAGTGGACAACATCAACAATTCGCAGCTCGACGAGCTGGTGGTCACCGACACGATTCCGCTGAACGAAGCTGCGCGCACCTGCGCCAAGATTCGTCAGCTGAGCGTGGCCGAACTGCTGGCCGAGACCATTCGCCGCATCGCCTTCGGCGAGTCGGTGAGTTCGCTCTACGTCGACTGATGCCGCATTCGGTGCCCGGAGTTCCGGGTGCCGGTACCACGTCTCGCCTGGTCGCGGGTGAGACGCTTCATCGCCGCGAGGCGGTATTCCAATCTAGGTAGTGAAACAACATGGCAAAGACTCACGAAATCAAGGTCGAGCGCCGCGCGAACGAGGGGAAGGGTGCGAGCCGCCGCCTACGTCACGCTGGCGTCATTCCGGCCATCGTTTACGGTGGCGAACTCGAGCCGGTCAGCATCCAGCTCAACCACGAGCAGATCTGGCTTGCCCAGCAGAACGAGTGGTTCTACTCGTCGATCCTCGACCTGAACCTCAATGGCGACGTGCAGCAGGTGCTGCTGCGTGACATGCAGCGCCATCCGTTCAAGCAGCTGATCATCCACATCGACTTCCAGCGCGTCAGCGCCAACGAGAAGCTCAGCGCCGCCGTGCCGCTGCACTTCATCAACGAAGCGGCCTCGCCGGCCGGTAAGTCCAGCGAAGTGGTCGTGACCCATGAACTCAACGAAGTTCAGGTGGTCTGCCTGCCGAAGGATCTGCCGGAGTTCATCGAAGTGGACCTCGGTGCCCTGGAAGTGGGCAATGTGATCCACTTGTCCGAGATCAAGCTGCCGGCCGGCGTGGAAATTCCGGAACTGAAGCTGGGCAAGGAGCACGACGTGGCGGTGGTTGCTGCCAAGCACGTGCGGATCGAGGAAGAAGACGCTGCCGGTGAAGAAGGCAGCGAAGGCGCCGAGACCAAGTAAGCCGTCGGCCGATTCCTCGCGCTGCGCGGGATCGGCTGCGGTCACTGGCATGTCTGCACTCCGCCTGATTGTCGGACTCGGGAATCCCGGTCCGGAACACGCGCAAACCCGGCACAACGCCGGGTTTCGTTTCGTCGATGCCCTCGTCGAACGCCATGGCGTGCGCTGGGGGCTGGACGCCAAGTTGTTCGGCGAGACCGCAAAGGTCGAGATCGCCGGGCAATCGGTCTGGCTGCTCAAGCCGGCCACCTTCATGAATCTCAGCGGAAAATCGATCACCGCCGCGTTGCGGTTCTGGAAGATCGAGCCGGAGCAACTGCTCGTTGCACACGACGAACTGGATCTTGCGCCGGGCATCGCGCGGCTCAAGTTCGATGGCGGTCACGGCGGCCAGAATGGCCTGCGCGACACCATTCGCCTGCTGGGGCACGGTAAATTCCATCGCTTGCGGATCGGCATCGGCCATCCCGGCCACAAGGACCGCGTGGTGCCTTGGGTGCTGGGACGGGCAGGGCGCGACGACGACGCGGCAATCGGCGCTGCGGTGGACGCGGCCATCGATGTCCTGCCGCTGGCACTGCAAGGTAATTTCAACGAGGCGATGAAGCGCCTGCATACGGAAAAATAGAGAATGGGGAATCGGGAATGGGAGGAGCGTTGCTCTTGCCATTCTCGATTCCCGATTCTCCATTCACTGGAAAACCCATGGGTATCAAATGCGGCATCGTCGGCCTGCCCAACGTCGGCAAGTCGACCCTGTTCAATGCGCTGACCAAGGCGGGCATCGCTGCGGCCAATTTTCCGTTCTGCACCATCGAGCCGAACGTCGGCATCGTGCCGGTGCCGGATCCGCGCCTCAATCAACTGGCTGAGATCGTCAAGCCGCAGAAACTGATTCCGACCGCGGTCGAGTTCGTCGATATCGCCGGCTTGGTGGCGGGTGCGGCAAGCGGCGAAGGGCTGGGTAACAAGTTCCTGGCGCATATCCGCGAAGTCGATGCGATCACCCACGTGGTGCGTTGCTTTGAAAACGACGACGTCATCCATGTGAACAACAAGGTCGACCCGATCAGCGATATCGAAACCATCGATACCGAACTGGCATTGGCCGATCTGGACAGCGTGGAAAAGGCGCTCAACCGTGCCGAGCGCAGCGCCAAGGGTGGCGACAAGGATGCTGCGGCGCGCAAGCCGGTGCTGGCCAAGTTGCAGGCCGCGCTGTCCGATGGCAAGGCGGGGCGTGCAGCCGGCCTGGACGACGATGAAAAGGCGCTGGTGCGCGATCTGTTCCTGTTGACGCTCAAGCCGGTGATGTACATCGCCAATGTGCTTGAGGACGGTTTCGAGAACAATCCGCACCTGGACGCGGTGCGTCGGCATGCGTTGGCCGAAGGTGCGGAAGTGGTACCGGTCTCGGCGGCGATCGAGGAAGAGCTGTCGCAGCTCGACGACGAGGACCGCGACACCTTCCTGGCCGACCTGGGTCTGGACGAGCCGGGTCTGAATCGCGTCATCCGTGCCGCCTACAAGCTACTTGGCTTGCAGACCTACTTCACCGCCGGCGTCAAGGAAGTGCGTGCGTGGACGGTCAGGGCTGGCTCGACCGCGCCGCAGGCGGCAGCGGTGATCCATACCGATTTCGAGAAGGGCTTCATCCGCGCCGAGACGATCGGCTTCGACGACTTCATCAAGCACCGCGGCGAAGCCGGTGCGCGCGATGCGGGGCGCCTGCGTCTGGAAGGCAAGGAATACCGCGTGCAGGAAGGCGATGTGCTGCACTTCCGCTTCAACGTCTGACCGGTTGCGCGCGACCCCGATGGTCGCGCGTCTTCGGCACTGACGATCTGCTCAAAATTTTTGTTGACACCGCATGCATCCCACAGCAAAATAACGGGCTGCTTCACCCCGAACCGAATTCGCCTCATCGCGCACCGGTCCGGTAGTAAAAGCTGGAGGGATACCCAAGCGGCCAACGGGGGCAGACTGTAAATCTGCTGGCTTACGCCTTCGGTGGTTCGAATCCACCTCCCTCCACCAGTTTCATGTTGTGGCATGCAGTTCCCGGCGCGGGAGTAGTTCAACGGTAGAACCTCAGCCTTCCAAGCTGATGGTGCGGGTTCGATTCCCGTCTCCCGCTCCATTGAACGCAAATGCATGGCATAATACAAAACTCGCTCACGTAGCTCAGTCGGTAGAGCACCTCCTTGGTAAGGAGGAGGTCGAAGGTTCGATTCCTTTCGTGAGCACCACTACTCAATCGTCTTCAACTCCAAACGATTACCGAGACACGCACCCATGGCAAAAGCTAAATTTGAGCGCACCAAGCCGCACGTGAACGTCGGCACCATCGGTCACGTCGACCATGGCAAGACCACGTTGACAGCCGCGCTGACCAAGATCGGTGCTGAGCGTTTCGGTGGCGAGTTCAAGGCGTACGACGCGATCGACGCGGCGCCGGAAGAGAAGGCGCGCGGCATCACGATTTCGACCGCCCACGTCGAATACGAGTCCCCGACCCGTCACTACGCGCACGTCGATTGCCCCGGCCACGCCGACTACGTCAAGAACATGATCACCGGTGCGGCGCAGATGGACGGCGCGATCCTGGTGTGTTCGGCTGCTGACGGCCCGATGCCGCAGACCCGCGAGCACATCCTGCTCTCGCGTCAGGTTGGCGTGCCGCACATCGTGGTTTTCCTGAACAAGGCCGACATGGTCGACGACGCCGAGCTGCTCGAGCTGGTCGAGATGGAAGTGCGCGAGCTGCTCAGCAAGTACGACTTCCCGGGCGATGACACCCCGATCATCCACGGTTCGGCGCGTCTGGCGCTGGACGGCGACCAGAGCGACATCGGCGTGCCGGCGATCCTGAAGCTGGTCGAGGCGCTGGATTCGTTCATTCCGGAGCCGACCCGTGACGTCGACCGTCCGTTCCTGATGCCGGTCGAAGATGTGTTCTCGATCTCCGGCCGCGGCACCGTGGTGACCGGTCGTATCGAGCGCGGCATCATCAAGGTCGGCGACGAAATCGAAATCGTCGGCATCCGCGACACCCAGAAGACCACCGTCACCGGCGTGGAAATGTTCCGCAAGCTGCTCGACCAGGGTCAGGCAGGCGACAACGCCGGTCTGCTGCTGCGCGGCACCAAGCGTGACGACGTCGAGCGCGGCCAGGTGCTGTGCAAGCCGGGCTCGATCAAGCCGCACACCGAGTTCGAAGCCGAAGTCTACGTGCTGTCCAAGGACGAGGGTGGCCGTCATACCCCGTTCTTCAAGGGCTACCGTCCGCAGTTCTACTTCCGCACCACCGACATCACTGGCGCTTGCCAGCTGCCGGAAGGCGTGGAGATGGTGATGCCGGGCGACAACGTGAAGATGGTCGTGACCCTGATCAACCCGGTCGCGATGGACGAAGGTCTGCGCTTCGCCATCCGTGAAGGCGGTCGTACCGTCGGCGCCGGCGTGGTTGCCAAGATCATCAAGTAAGTGCCTGCATCCAGTCGCCTCGCGGCGGCTGGTGCCAAACGAATGGCGGGCCGGCTGAACCGCGGTCCGCCTTCGTTGTCTTAGGGTTTGCGGTAAACGAGTACATACGCCAGTAGCTCAATTGGCAGAGCAGCGGTCTCCAAAACCGCAGGTTGGGGGTTCGAGTCCCTCCTGGCGTGCCACTCCTCTTTCCGGCCCAGCGATTCGGGTCAGATCGGTAACTAGAGCCGGATGAATAGCAAAATCGAGCCTTCCAAAAGCGCGTCTGCTGCCAGCGCTGATATCGTGAAATACGTCATCTCCGCGCTCCTGGTGATCGCGGGGTTGTTTGTGTGGTTCTGGTTTTCTGCGCCCGAGCGCGCCACCCAGTTTGGTGCCTGGACGCCGCAGTTGCGTGCGCTGGCAGTGATCGTGGGGCTGGTGGCCGGCGCATTCGTGTTTTTGGGAACCGGCAAGGGCCGGGAAACCCGTGAATTCATGTCCGAATCCAGGTTCGAGTTGCGCAAGGTGGTCTGGCCGACGCGTCAGGAAGCCATCCGCACCACTTGGGTCGTGATTGTCGTTGTGATCATTCTGAGTTTGCTGTTGGGCGGCTTCGACTTTGTCATCCAGAAGCTCACGCAGTGGTTCCTGGCTCGTTGAGGAGAATCAAGCAGTGAAGCGTTGGTATGTCGTTCACGCCTATTCAGGCTTCGAAAAATCTGTTGCGCAGGCATTGCGTGACCGTATCGCCCGTGCCGAGATGGAAGACCGTTTTGGCGACGTCTTGGTGCCGACCGAAGAGGTCATCGAAATGCGTGCCGGCCAGAAGCGTCGGTCCGAGCGCAAGTTCTTCCCCGGCTACGTGCTGGTGCAGATCGAGACCCACGAAGAGGCCGGTATCCCGCGCATCGACAATGAAAGCTGGCACTTGGTGAAGGAAACTTCCAAGGTGATGGGGTTCATTGGCGGCACTGCCGACCGTCCGCTGCCGATTCGCGACGAAGAGGCCGATGCGATCCTGCAGCGTGTGCAGGACGGTGTCGAGAAGCCGCGTCCGAAGGTGTTGTTCGAGCCGGGTCAGATGGTGCGCGTCACCGACGGTCCGTTCAACGACTTCAATGGCGTTGTGGAAGAGGTCAATTACGAGAAGAGCAGGCTGCGGGTTGCCGTGCTCATCTTCGGTCGCTCCACGCCGGTCGAGCTCGAGTTCGGTCAGGTCGAGAAGGGCTGACACCGGCCGGGCGCCGTCTAGGCGCTCGACTTGAATGCTGCTATAGTGCGCGGCTCGCTGACCTAGCGAACCGCCGGGAACCAATGGCTGCCGCATGGCAGCCATCTGCGTGTGGTCAAAAACGTGAAGCCGGGACACGTGATTTCCCGGTCCGATGGGGAGCCTGCAGTCAAGGCGCTAGCACCCGGAGAGTATTGAAATGGCAAAGAAGATAACTGCTTACATCAAGTTGCAGGTCAAGGCCGGCCAGGCCAATCCTGCGCCGCCGGTCGGCCCTGCCCTGGGTCAGCGCGGTCTGAACATCATGGAATTCTGCAAGGCGTTCAACGCAGCGACGTCCAAGCTGGAGCCGGGTCTGCCGACGCCGGTGGTCATCACCGCGTACTCCGACCGTACCTTCACCTTCATCACCAAGAGCACCCCGGCCAGCGTGCTGCTCAAGAAGGCTGCAGGTGTGAGCTCCGGCTCCAAGCGCCCCAACACCGACAAGGTGGGCAAGGTGACGCGCAAGCAGCTGGAAGAGATCGCCAAGGTCAAGGAAGCCGATCTGACGGCAGCCGAGCTGGAAGCGGCAGTACGCACGATTGCGGGTTCTGCCCGCAGCATGGGTTTGACGGTGGAGGGCTAAGACATGGCACAGAGCAAGCGCGTTAAGGCCATTGCGGCCGCTGTCGTTCCGGGCAAGACCTATGCCTTCGAAGACGCAATCAAGATCCTGAAGACCGTGACCAAGGCCAAGTTCGTCGAGTCGATCGACGTTGCCGTGCGCCTGGGCGTTGACGCCAAGAAGTCCGACCAGCAGGTGCGCGGTTCGACCGTGCTGCCGGCCGGTACCGGCAAGAGCGTGCGCGTTGCGGTGTTCGCGCCGGCCGGTGCCAAGGCTGACGAAGCCCTGGCCGCTGGTGCCGAGGCGGTGGGCATGGACGACCTGGCCGAGAAGATGCAGGCCGGCGATCTGAGCTACGACGTGGTCATCGCCACCCCGGACGCGATGCGCGTCGTCGGTAAGCTCGGCACCCTGCTGGGCCCGCGCGGCCTGATGCCCAACCCGAAGGTCGGCACCGTGTCGGCCAATCCGGGCGAAGCGGTCAAGAATGCCAAGTCGGGTCAGGTGCGTTACCGCACCGACAAGGCCGGCATCATCCACTGCACCATCGGCAAGGCCAGCTTCGATGACGAAGCGCTGAAGTCGAACCTGCAGGCGCTGTTGCTGGACCTGATCAAGGCCAAGCCGGCTACCTCGAAGGGGACCTACCTGCAGAAGGTGTCGGTCAGCTCGACGATGGGCCCTGGCGTGACGGTCGACCAGTCCAGCCTTGCGCTGAAGTGAGTTGAGGGGTCGGGCCTGTCATGGGCCTGACCCGTCTGTGTAGTACAGCATCGTTTTTCCGGCCCGGGTCACCGTGTGCTGGGAGTCCGTTCCCTCCTTTGGGGTAACGGACATTTTGAAGGCGATCGCCGGCATGTCCGGCGGTAGCCGTCAAAGACCGCAGGCGCGGTCAGCGCAGATCGACGACGGGCATGGATGCTCGCTTTGGCAAGGAGTCGCCGTCGATGCAGCGGGATCGCTTAATCAGGTTCGCAAGAGCCGGCCGGCGTAGATGGTGTCGCCCTTCTGGAGCTTTCTGGTTTACGCGCGTCTGGGACATCCCGGATCGAGCCCACTCCAGGTCTAGAACGGCCACCAAAGGAACATCGGTCGATGTTCCCGGCTTCCAGGAAGGAGGCTGCCCTGGACCGCAACCGGCAGGAGCCGCGAGCGGAGTAGTTTGAAGCTGGGATTGGAGATTCGGCATTGGGGATTGGCAGAAGCGGCTTCATCAGCTCTCGCGAATCCCGAATCGCTAATCCCGAATCCCGGCTTTAACGGAGGAGTGCAATGGCTCTCAATCTGTCTCAGAAGCAAGAAGTAGTCGCCGAGCTGGCAGACATCGCCGCCAAGGCTCACTCCTTGATCGCCGCCGAATACGCTGGCATCACGGTCTCCCAGATGACCGCGATGCGCAAGCAGGCCCGCGAAACCGGCGTGTTCTTGAAAGTTGTCAAGAACACCCTGGCTGCGCGCGCCGTTGAAGGTACTGATTTCGCTGTCGTCGCTGACAAGCTGGTCGGTCCTTTGCTGTATGCGTTTTCGATGGAGGAGCCCGGCGCTGCCGGTCGCCTGATCAAGGAATTCGCCAAGGGCAACGACAAGTTGCAGGCCAAGGTCGTGTCCATCGGCGGGGAACTGTTCCCGGCTGGCCACGTCGACGTGTTGGCTTCGCTGCCGACCCGCGATCAGGCCCTGGCCATGCTGGCCCGCGTGCTGTCCGAACCGGCTGCCATGTTTGCCCGTGCCGTCAAGGCCGTGGGCGACAAGCAGGGTGGTGGCGACGAAGCCGCCGCGCCGGTCGCCGAGACTGCCGAAGCTTGATGTCCTAGCGTTCGCTAGAACCCCAATCCAGAAAATCATTTAAAGGTAATCACAATGTCCCTTACCAACGAACAGATCGTCGACGCCATCGCCGAGAAGTCCCTGATGGAAGTGATGGAGCTGGTCAAGGCCATCGAAGAAAAGTTCGGCGTCTCCGCCGCCGCTCCGGTCGCTGCTGCTGCAGCTGGCCCGGCTGCCGTGGTCGAAGAGCAGACCGAGTTTAACGTGGTGCTGACCAACTGCGGCGCCAACAAGGTCGGCGTCATCAAGGCCGTCCGCGCCGTGACCGGCCTGGGTCTGAAGGAAGCCAAGGATCTGACCGAAGCCGGTGGCATGCTGAAGGAAGGCGCGTCGAAGGACGAAGCCGAGAAGATCAAGAAGGAACTGACCGAAGCTGGCGCGACTGTCGAAATCAAGTAAGCAGTCCCTTGCATCGCCAGCGTTTCACGGTGATGCACTGAAGGCTGGGAGCGTAAAGCTCCCGGCCTTTGGCCGTTGATGGAAAGCCGGGATTTGAGAGGCGGAATTCGGGATTCGAAGGCAATCTTCGCGCATCCCCAATCACGCGATTCCCAATCCCCGCTTCACCGAGTTGGTAGTTGGAAGTAGCGGGAGAAGGCGTGCTGGTGCCGGCAATACCAGCGACTTCCAACTGACAATTTTGTTATTTCAGGGCCGCCGCGACGCGGCCCCCGCAGCCTAGGGTGAAGACTCATGACGTCTTATTCGTTCACCGAAAAAAAGCGTATCCGCAAGGACTTCGGCAAGCAGCGCTCGATTCTCGAAGTGCCGTTCCTGCTTGCCATCCAGGTCGATTCCTACCGCGAATTCCTGCAGGAAGACGTGGAGCCGAACAAGCGTAAGGACCTCGGTCTGCACGCGGCATTGAAGTCGGTGTTCCCGATTTCCAGCTACAGCGGCAATGCCGCGCTGGAATACGTGGGCTATAAGTTGGGTCAGCCGGTGTTTGACGAGCGTGAATGCCGTCAGCGTGGCATGAGCTATGGCGCGCCGCTGCGCGTGACCGTGCGCCTTGTGATCTACGACCGCGAGTCGTCGACCAAGGCCATCAAGTACGTGAAGGAGCAGGAGGTCTATCTGGGCGAAATCCCGCTGATGACCGACAACGGTACCTTCATCGTCAACGGCACCGAGCGCGTCATCGTCTCGCAGCTGCACCGCTCACCGGGTGTGTTCTTCGACCACGACCGTGGCAAGACCCACAGCTCGGGCAAGCTGCTGTACAGCGCCCGCATCATTCCGTACCGCGGTTCCTGGCTGGACTTCGAGTTCGACCCGAAGGACGCGCTGTTCACCCGTATCGACCGTCGCCGCAAGCTGCCGGTGTCGATCCTGCTGCGCGCGCTCGGCTACAGCAACGAAGAGATGCTGGCCGAGTTCTTCGAGATCAATACGTTCCACATCAATCCGGACGAAGGCGTGCAGCTGGAGCTGGTGCCGGAGCGTCTGCGTGGCGAAACGCTGAACTTCGACCTGGCCGATGGCGACAAGGTCATCGTGGAAGCGGGCAAGCGCATCACCGCCCGTCACGTCAAGCAGCTCGAAGCCGCCGGCGTCGCCGCGCTGGCCGTGCCGGACGACTATCTGCTCACCCGTATCCTGTCGCACGACGTGGTCGATGGCTCCACCGGCGAACTGCTGGCCAATGCCAACGACGAGATCACCGAAGACCAGCTGGCAGCGTTCCGCAAGGCCGGCGTCGATGCGGTCGGCACCCTGTGGGTGAACGATCTGGACCGCGGTCCGTACCTGTCCAACACCCTGCGGATCGATCCGACCAAGACCCAGCTCGAAGCGCTGGTCGAGATCTATCGCATGATGCGTCCGGGCGAGCCGCCGACCAAGGAAGCCGCACAGAACCTGTTCCACAACCTGTTCTTCACCTTCGAGCGCTACGACCTGTCCACGGTCGGCCGCATGAAGTTCAACCGTCGCGTCGGCCGTAAGGACGTGCTGGGCGAGTCGGTGCTGTACGACAAGAAGTACTTTGCCGAGCGCAATGACGAAGAATCCAAGCGTCTGGTCGCCGAGCACACCGACACCTCCGACATCCTGGAAGTGATCAAGGTGCTCACCGAGATCCGCAACGGTCGCGGCGTGGTCGATGACATCGATCACCTGGGCAACCGTCGCGTGCGTTCGGTCGGCGAAATGGCCGAGAACGTGTTCCGCGTGGGCCTGGTCCGCGTCGAGCGCGCGGTCAAGGAACGCCTGTCGATGGCCGAGTCCGAGGGCCTGACCCCGCAGGAACTGATCAACGCCAAGCCGGTGGCTGCGGCGATCAAGGAATTCTTCGGTTCCTCGCAGCTGTCGCAGTTCATGGATCAGAACAACCCGCTGTCGGAAGTCACGCACAAGCGTCGCGTCTCCGCGCTGGGCCCGGGCGGCCTGACCCGCGAGCGCGCCGGCTTCGAAGTGCGCGACGTGCATCCGACCCATTACGGCCGCGTCTGCACCATCGAAACCCCGGAAGGCCCGAACATCGGCCTGATCAACTCGCTGGCCGTGTTCGCCCGCACCAACCAGTACGGCTTCCTCGAGACGCCGTACCGCAAGGTGCTGGACGGCAAGGTCTCCGACGACGTCGAGTACCTGTCGGCGATCGAGGAAAACGAGTACGTGATCGCCCAGGCGAACGCGCTGACCGACGCCAAGAACATGCTCACCGAGCAGTTCGTGCCGTGCCGGTTCCAGGGCGAGTCGCTGCTCAAGCCGCCGGCCGAAGTGCACTTCATGGACGTCTCGCCGATGCAGACCGTGTCGGTCGCCGCGGCGCTGGTGCCGTTCCTGGAGCACGACGACGCCAACCGCGCACTGATGGGCGCCAACATGCAGCGCCAGGCCGTGCCGACGCTGCGTTCGCAGAAGCCGTTGGTCGGTACCGGTATCGAGCGTGCGGTTGCGCGCGACTCGGGTGTGACCGTCAATGCCTTGCGTGGTGGCGTGATCGAGCAGATCGACGCGGCCCGCATCGTGGTCAAGGTCAACGAGGCAGAAATCGGCGGCGGCACCGATGCCGGCGTGGATATCTACAACCTGATCAAGTACACCCGCTCCAACCAGAACACCTGCATCAACCAGCGTCCGCTGGTGAACGTGGGTGACGTGATCGCACGCGGCGACGTGCTGGCCGACGGCCCGTCCACCGACATTGGTGAGCTGGCGCTGGGTCAGAACATGCTGATCGCGTTCATGCCGTGGAACGGCTACAACTTCGAAGACTCCATCCTGCTCTCCGAGCGCGTGGTGGAAGAAGATCGTTACACCACGATCCACATCGAAGAACTGACCTGCGTTGCGCGCGACACCAAGCTGGGGCCGGAGGAAATTTCCGCCGACATCCCGAACGTGTCCGAGCAGGCCCTGAACCGTCTGGATGAGAGCGGCGTGGTGTACATCGGTGCGGAAGTGCGCGCCGGCGACATCATGGTCGGCAAGGTCACGCCGAAGGGCGAGAGCCAGCTGACTCCGGAAGAAAAGCTGCTGCGTGCGATCTTCGGTGAGAAGGCGTCCGACGTGAAGGACAGCTCGCTGCGCGTGCCCCCGGGCATGGACGGCACCGTCATCGACGTGCAGGTCTTCACCCGCGACGGCATCGAGAAGGACAAGCGTGCGCGTCAGATCGAAGAGTCCGAAATCAAGCGCGTCAAGAAGGACTTCGACGACCAGTTCCGCATCCTGGAAGCGGCCATCTACGCACGTCTGCGCTCGCAGATCGTGGGCAAGGTCGCCAACGGCGGTCCGAACCTGAAGAAGGGCGACAACGTCACCGACGCGTATCTGGACGGGCTGAAGAAGTCCGACTGGTTCCAGCTGCGCATGAAGGACGAAGACGCTGCCGATGCCATCGAGCGTGCGCAGAAGCAGATCCAGGCGCACGAAAAGGAATTCGAGGCACGCTTCGCCGACAAGCGCGGCAAGATCACCCAGGGCGACGACCTCGCACCGGGCGTGCTGAAGATGGTCAAGGTGTTCCTGGCAGTGAAGCGCCGCATCCAGCCGGGCGACAAGATGGCAGGCCGCCACGGCAACAAGGGTGTGGTCTCCAACGTCGTGCCGGTCGAGGACATGCCGTACATGGCCACCGGCGAGCCGGTCGACATCGTGCTGAACCCGCTCGGCGTGCCGTCGCGTATGAACATCGGCCAGATTCTGGAAGTGCATCTGGGCTGGGCCGCCAAGGGCCTGGGTCGCAAGATCCAGCGCATGCTGGAAGCCCAGGCCGCGGTCAGCGAACTGCGCAAGTTCCTGGACGACATCTACAACCACGACAGCGCGATCAATGCACAGCGCGTGGACCTGTCGCAGTTCAGCGATGAGGAGTTGCTCAACCTGGGCAAGAACCTGGTCGATGGCGTGCCGATGGCCACCCCGGTGTTCGACGGTGCCAGCGAAGCGGAGATCAAGCGCATGCTGGAACTGGCCGAACTGCCGCAGAGCGGTCAGACCCAGTTGTACGACGGTCGTACCGGCGAAGCGTTCGATCGCAAGACCACGGTCGGCTACATGCACTACCTGAAGTTGAACCACCTGGTCGACGACAAGATGCATGCACGCTCGACCGGTCCGTACTCGCTCGTCACCCAGCAGCCGCTGGGCGGCAAGGCGCAGTTCGGTGGTCAGCGCTTCGGTGAGATGGAAGTCTGGGCGCTGGAAGCCTACGGCGCGGCCTACACCCTGCAGGAAATGCTGACGGTGAAGTCCGACGACGTGCAGGGCCGCAACCAGATGTACAAGAACATCGTCGATGGTGAGCACGAGATGGTCGCGGGCATGCCGGAATCCTTCAACGTGTTGGTGAAGGAAATCCGCTCGCTGGCGATCAACATGGAACTGGAAGAGTGATCGAGCTGGATCCCGGCGCCGCGATGCGGCGCCGGGATCCGGAACGTAAGGCCCTCGGTTTCATCTCAGCTACGAAATTCCTCCGACCCGGAGATATCAAATGAAAGACCTGCTCAACCTCTTCAATCAACAGCGCCAGACGCTGGATTTCGACGCGATCAAGATCGCGCTGGCATCGCCTGACCTGATCCGTTCGTGGTCCTACGGCGAAGTGAAGAAGCCCGAAACCATCAACTACCGTACCTTCAAGCCCGAGCGTGACGGCCTGTTCTGCGCCGCCATCTTCGGACCGATCAAGGACTACGAGTGCCTGTGCGGCAAGTACAAGCGCATGAAGCACCGCGGTGTGGTCTGCGAAAAGTGCGGCACCGAAGTCACCCTGGCCAAGGTGCGTCGCGAGCGCATGGGTCACATCGACCTGGCCTCGCCGGTCGCGCACATCTGGTTCCTCAAGTCGCTGCCCTCGCGCATCGGCCTGATGCTGGACATGACCCTGCGTGACATCGAGCGCGTGCTGTACTTCGAAGCCTACGTGGTCACCGAGCCGGGCCTGACCCCGCTCGAGCGCCGCCAGCTGCTGACCGAAGAGCAGTACCTGACCGCACGCCAGGAGTACAACGACGACTTCGACGCCGCCATGGGCGCCGAGGCCGTGTACGAGCTGCTGCGCACGATCGACCTGCAGTCGGAAATGACCCGCCTGCGCGAGGAAATCGCCAGCACCGGTTCGGAAACCAAGCTCAAGCGCCTCACCAAGCGCATCAAGCTGATCGAAGCCTTCCTGGAATCGGGCAACCGTCCGGAGTGGATGGTCATGACCGTGCTGCCGGTGCTGCCGCCGGACCTGCGTCCGCTGGTGCCGCTGGATGGTGGCCGCTTCGCGACCTCGGATCTGAACGATCTGTACCGCCGCGTGATCAACCGCAACAACCGTCTGCGTCGTCTGCTTGAGCTCAATGCGCCGGACATCATCGTGCGCAACGAGAAGCGCATGCTGCAGGAATCGGTCGATGCGCTGCTGGACAACGGCCGTCGCGGCCGTGCCATCACCGGCACCAACAAGCGTCCGCTGAAGTCGCTGGCCGACATGATCAAGGGCAAGCAGGGCCGGTTCCGTCAGAACCTGCTCGGCAAGCGCGTGGACTACTCCGGCCGTTCGGTCATCACCGTCGGTCCGTACCTCAAGCTGCACCAGTGCGGCCTGCCGAAGAAGATGGCGCTGGAGCTGTTCAAGCCGTTCGTGTTCGCCAAGCTGCAGCGTCGCGGCCTGGCCACCACCATCAAGGCGGCCAAGAAGCTGGTCGAGCGCGAAGAAGCCGAAGTCTGGGACATCCTGGAAGAGGTGATCCGCGAGCATCCGGTGCTGCTGAACCGTGCGCCGACCCTGCACCGTCTGGGCATCCAGGCGTTCGAACCGGTGTTGATCGAAGGCAAGGCCATCCAGCTGCATCCGCTGGTGTGTACTGCATTCAACGCCGACTTCGACGGTGACCAGATGGCCGTCCACGTGCCGCTCTCGCTGGAAGCCCAGCTGGAAGCGCGTGCGCTGATGATGTCCACCAACAACATCCTGTCGCCGGCCAACGGCGAGCCGATCATCGTGCCGTCGCAGGACGTGGTGTTGGGCCTGTACTACATGAGCCGCGCCCTGGAGAACAAGAAGGGCGAGGGCATGGTGTTCGCCAACACCAGCGAAGTGAAACGCGCCTACGACAACCGCGTGGTGGAACTGCACGCCAAGGTCAAGGTCCGCATCACCCAGGTGGACGTGGAAGCCGACGGCAAGCGCAGCAGCGGCACCTCGATCGTGGACACCACGGTCGGTCGGGCGTTGCTGAGCGAAATCCTGCCCGAAGGCCTGCCGTTCCAGCTGGCCAACACCGAGATGACCAAGAAGAACATCTCGCGTCTGATCAACTCCAGCTACCGTCTGCTGGGCTTGAAGGACACCGTCGTGTTCGCCGACAAGCTGATGTACACCGGCTATGCCTACGCAACCCGCGCAGGCGTGTCGATCGGTATCGACGACATGCTGATCCCGGACGAGAAGAAGGGCATCCTCACCGAGGCCGAAGCCGAAGTGCTGGAAATCCAGGAGCAGTATCAGTCTGGTCTGGTCACCGCCGGCGAGCGCTACAACAAGGTCGTGGACATCTGGTCGCGTACCAGCGAGCGCATCGCCAAGGCGATGATGGACACCATCGGTACCGAGAAGGTCGAAAACGCCAAGGGCGAGACCATCGACCAGAAGTCGATGAACTCGCTGTACATCATGGCCGACTCCGGTGCGCGTGGTAGCCAGGCGCAGATCCGTCAGCTGGCCGGCATGCGCGGCCTGATGGCGCGTCCGGATGGCTCGATCATCGAGACGCCGATCAAGGCGAACTTCCGCGAAGGCCTGAACGTGCAGGAGTACTTCAACTCCACCCACGGTGCCCGTAAGGGTCTGGCCGATACCGCGCTCAAGACCGCGAACTCGGGTTACCTGACCCGTCGTCTGGTCGACGTGGCGCAGGACGTGGTGATCACCGAAGTCGATTGCGGCACCACCGAAGGGTTGATCATGACCCCGATCGTGGAAGGCGGCGACGTGGTGGAGCCGTTGAGGGAGCGCGTGCTGGGCCGTGTGGTGGCCGAGGACGTCTACCTGCCGGGCAACGACGAAGAGCCGATCGTCACCCGCAACACGCTGCTGGATGAAGCCTGGGTTGCCAAGCTGGAAGACGCCAGCGTGCAGTCGGTGAAGGTGCGTTCGACCATCAGCTGCGAGTCCTCGTTCGGTGTGTGCGCACGTTGCTACGGTCGCGATCTTGCACGCGGTCACCAGGTCAACATCGGTGAAGCGGTCGGCGTCATCGCCGCCCAGTCGATCGGCGAGCCGGGTACCCAGCTGACCATGCGTACGTTCCACATCGGTGGTGCGGCATCGCGTGCGGCGGCAGTGGACAACATCACCGTCAAGACCACCGGTTCGGTGAAGTTCAACAACCTCAAGTCGGTGGCGCACGCCAGCGGCGCGTTGGTCGCTGTCTCGCGTTCGGGCGAACTGTCCGTGCTCGACGGCCACGGCCGCGAGCGCGAGCGTTACAAGCTGCCGTACGGCGCCACCATCACCGCCAAGGACGGTGATGCGGTCAAGGCCGGACAGAGCGTGGCGAACTGGGATCCGCATAACCACCCGATCGTGTCGGAAGTGGCCGGCTTCATCCGCTTCATCGACTTCGTCGACGGCGTCACCGTCATCGAGAAGACCGACGAACTGACCGGTCTGGCCTCGCGCGAAATCACCGACCCGAAGCGTCGCGGTGCACATGCCAAGGAACTGCGCCCGATCGTGCGCATCGTCGATGGCAAGGGCAACGACCTGACGATCCCGAATACGGATCTGCCGGCCCAGTACCTGTTGCCGCCGCGCTCCATTGTCAACCTGCAGGACGGCGCCGCCGTCGGCGTGGGCGACGTGGTTGCCAAGATCCCGCAGGAAGCGTCCAAGACCCGCGACATCACCGGTGGTCTGCCGCGCGTTGCCGACCTGTTCGAAGCACGCAAGCCGAAGGATCCTGCGATCCTGGCCGAGCGCTCGGGCATCATCAGCTTCGGTAAGGACACCAAGGGCAAGCAGCGCCTGATCATCAAGGACACCGACGGGTCGGAACACGAAGAGCTGATCCCGAAGTACCGCCAGATCATCGTGTTCGAAGGCGAGCATGTGACCAAGGGCGAGACCGTGGTGGACGGCGAGCCGAGCCCGCAGGACATCCTGCGTCTGCTGGGTGTCGAGCCGCTGGCTGCGTACCTGGTCAAGGAAATCCAGGACGTGTACCGCCTGCAGGGCGTGAAGATCAACGACAAGCACATCGAGGTGATCACGCGCCAGATGCTGCGCAAGGTCGAGATCGTCGACCAGGGCACCAGCAAGTTCCTCAACGGCGAGCAGGTCGAGCGCCAGCGCGTCATCGAGGAAAATGCACGCCTGGTCAAGCGCAACGAACTGCCGGCCAAGTACGATCCGGTGCTGCTGGGTATCACCAAGGCCTCGCTGGCCACCGAGTCGTTCATCTCGGCGGCCTCGTTCCAGGAGACCACCCGCGTGTTGACCGAGGCTGCCGTGCGCGGCACCCGCGACAACCTGCGCGGTCTGAAGGAAAACGTGATCGTGGGTCGTCTGATCCCGGCCGGTACCGGCCTGGCGTATCACGCCGGACGTCGCAAGTCGTCGGGTCTGACCGACTCGGAAATGGAAACGCTGTCCGGCAAGCCGGCGGTGGCCGAACCGGTCGCAGCTGTGGCCGACGCTGGCGCGGACGAGGAGTAAGCGCTCCGACGGCGGTCGCAAGACCGCCGTAAGCCAAGCGAAAAGGAGGGCAGGAGGCCCTCCGTTTTCCGGCCTTGGATGGGCCAGCAGGGTTAGAATTCCGTGAAGTTGACGGAGTTTCGTCCTGCCAGCTATACTTCCCTGTCTCGGCGGGCCGTTTTTCGGCCTGCCTTTGTTTTCGTGCAAGGCCGTCTCGGCCTCTCAATCAGAAGAATCAACTGATGACGACGATCAATCAGCTGGTCCGCAAGCCTCGGCAAGCGACCACCTACAAGAGTGCCTCCCCGGCACTGGACAAGTGTCCGCAGCGCCGTGGCGTCTGCACACGCGTCTATACCACTACCCCGAAGAAGCCGAACTCGGCCCTGCGTAAGGTTGCCAAAGTGCGCCTGACGAACCAGGAAGAGGTCATCAGCTACATCGGTGGTGAAGGCCACAACCTGCAGGAGCACTCCGTGGTCCTGATTCGTGGTGGCCGCGTCAAGGATCTTCCCGGTGTGCGTTATCACACCGTCCGTGGTTCGCTGGACGCCGCCGGCGTCGCAAAGCGCCGTCAAGGTCGTTCCAAGTACGGCGCCAAGCGCCCGAAGAGCTAAGGAAACACTCCAATGTCCCGTAAAGGTTCTACTCCGCAGCGCACCGTCCTGCCTGATCCAAAGCATGGCAGCGAAACCATTGCCCGCTTCATCAATATGGTGATGCAAAGTGGCAAGAAGTCGGTTGCTGAGAAAATTGTCTATGGCGCGATGGACGTCATTGGCGAAAAGAATCCGAATGCCGTCGAGCTGGTGCAGAAAGCACTGGACAACGTGGCCCCGGCTGTCGAAGTTAAATCGCGTCGCGTCGGTGGTGCTACCTATCAGGTGCCCGTCGAAGTGCGCTCCTCCCGTCGCATGGCGCTGGCAATGCGCTGGTTGATCGACTCCGCGCGCAAGCGTGGCGAGAACACCATGCCGCGCAAGCTGGCTGCAGAACTGTTGGACGCCTCGGAAAGCCGCGGCGGCGCGATCAAGAAGCGCGAAGAGACGCACCGTATGGCGGAGGCGAACAAGGCGTTCGCACATTACCGCTGGTGACCTCGTGGGCCTTGGTAACGGGGCCCTTCAGCACCATCTGAGTGCTGTTTGCGACGCGTTACGCGTCGCATCCAATCCGAAGGCCGCCGAAAGGCGGCGTTCGGCCATCCGAAATCCAAGAAATTGAGAGGCTCCCCGTGGCCCGCACCACCCCTATCGAGCGTTACCGCAACTTCGGCATCATGGCCCACATCGATGCCGGCAAGACCACCACTTCCGAGCGCATCCTGTTCTACACCGGTGTCAGTCACAAGATCGGCGAAGTCCATGACGGCGCTGCAGTGATGGACTGGATGGAGCAGGAGCAGGAGCGTGGTATCACCATCACCTCCGCTGCGACCACCGCGTTCTGGTCGGGCATGGACAAGTCCATGCCGCAGCACCGCTTCAACATCATCGACACCCCCGGGCACGTTGACTTCACCATCGAAGTGGAGCGCTCCTTGCGCGTGCTCGACGGTGCGGTGTTCGTGCTGTGCGCCGTCGGTGGCGTGCAGCCGCAGTCCGAGACCGTGTGGCGCCAGGCCAACAAGTACTCCGTGCCGCGCATGGCCTTCGTCAACAAGATGGACCGTACAGGTGCCAACTTTGACAAGGTCGTCGAGCAGCTGAAGGCCCGTCTGGGTGCCTACGCCGTGCCGATGCAGGTGCCGATCGGCGCCGAAGACGGCTTCGAGGGCGTGGTCGACCTGCTCAAGATGAAGGCGATCCATTGGGATACCGCATCGCAGGGCACCACCTTCGAATACCGTGACATCCCGGCCGATCTGGTCGAGATCGCGACCGAGGCGCGTTCGTTCATGGTCGAGGCGGCTGCAGAAGCCAGCGAAGACCTGATGGACAAGTACCTCAACGAAGGCGACCTGAGCGAAGAAGAGATCCTGGTGGGTCTGCGCGAGCGCACCCTGAAGGTCGAAATCGTGCCGGTGTTCTGCGGCTCGGCGTTCAAGAACAAGGGCGTGCAGGCCATGCTCGACGGCGTCGTGCACCTGTTGCCGTCGCCGGCCGACCGTCCGCCGGTCCAGGGTATCGATGAGGACGAGAAGGAAGACACTCGTCCGGCCACCGATACCGCGCCGTTCTCGGCGTTGGCGTTCAAGATCATGACCGACCCGTTCGTGGGCTCGCTGACGTTCTTCCGTGTCTACTCGGGCACGTTGAACTCCGGCGACCAGGTCTACAACCCGGTCAAGTCGAAGAAAGAGCGCGTGGGCCGCATCCTGCAGATGCACTCCAACAATCGCGAAGAGATCAAGGAAGTGCGTGCTGGTGACATCGCCGCTGCCGTGGGTCTGAAGGACGTCACCACCGGCGACACGCTGTGTGCGCAGGACAAGGTCATCACCCTGGAGCGCATGGTGTTCCCGGAGCCGGTGATCTCGATGGCGGTGGAGCCCAAGACCAAGTCGGACCAGGAAAAGATGGGTATGGCCCTGGGCCGTCTGGCGCAGGAAGATCCCTCGTTCCGCGTCAAGACCGACGAAGAATCCGGCCAGACCATCATCTCGGGCATGGGCGAGTTGCACCTGGACATCATCGTCGACCGTATGCGTCGCGAGTTCAACGTCGAGGCCAACGTCGGCAAGCCGCAGGTGGCCTATCGCGAAACCATCCGCAAGTCCGACGTCAAGTCCGACTACAAGCACGCCAAGCAGTCCGGTGGTAAGGGTCAGTACGGTCACGTGGTGATCGAGCTGTCGCCGATGACCGAGGAAGATCGCAAGAGCGACAACGTCAAGGACGATTTCCTCTTCATCAATGACATCACCGGCGGCATCATTCCGAAGGAATTCATCCCCTCGGTCGAAAAGGGTCTGCGCGAGACGATCACCAGTGGTCCGATCGCTGGCTTCCCGGTGGTGGGCGTGAAGGTCAAGCTGGTGTTCGGCTCGTACCACGACGTCGACTCTTCAGAAATGGCGTTCAAGCTGGCCGCGTCGATGGCGTTCAAGCAGGGCTTTGCGAAAGCCAGCCCGGTGTTGCTGGAGCCGATCATGAAGGTCGAAATCGTCAGCCCGGAGGATTACCTGGGTGACGTGATGGGCGACGTGAGCCGTCGTCGTGGCGTGCTGCAGGGTCAGGACGACAGCCCGTCGGGCAAGATCATCAACGCGATGATTCCGCTCGGTGAAATGTTCGGCTACGCGACCTCGCTGCGCTCGATGAGCCAGGGGCGCGCGACGTTCTCGATGGAATTCGACCACTACGAAGAGGCACCGGCCAACATCGCCGACGCCGTCACCAAGAAGGGCTGAGTTCGCTCAGCCGCTTCTCACAAATTTTTCAATTAGAGGTAGTTAGTCATGGCAAAAGCTAAATTTGAGCGCACCAAGCCGCACGTGAACGTCGGCACCATCGGTCACGTTGACCATGGCAAGACCACGTTGACAGCCGCGCTGACCAAGATCGGTGCTGAGCGTTTCGGTGGCGAGTTCAAGGCGTACGATGCGATCGACGCGGCGCCGGAAGAGAAGGCGCGCGGCATCACGATTTCGACCGCCCACGTCGAATACGAGTCCCCGACCCGTCACTACGCGCACGTCGATTGCCCCGGCCACGCCGACTACGTCAAGAACATGATCACCGGTGCAGCGCAGATGGATGGCGCGATCCTGGTGTGTTCGGCTGCTGACGGCCCGATGCCGCAGACCCGCGAGCACATCCTGCTCTCGCGTCAGGTCGGCGTGCCGCACATCGTAGTGTTCCTGAACAAGGCCGACATGGTCGACGACGCCGAGCTGCTCGAGCTGGTCGAGATGGAAGTGCGCGAGCTGCTCAGCAAGTACGACTTCCCGGGCGATGACACCCCGATCATCCACGGTTCGGCGCGTCTGGCGCTGGACGGCGACCAGAGCGACATCGGCGTGCCGGCGATCCTGAAGCTGGTCGAGGCGCTGGATTCGTTCATTCCGGAGCCGACCCGCGACGTCGACCGTCCGTTCCTGATGCCGGTCGAAGACGTGTTCTCGATCTCCGGCCGCGGCACCGTGGTGACCGGTCGTATCGAGCGCGGCATCATCAAGGTTGGCGACGAAATCGAAATCGTCGGCATCCGCGACACCCAGAAGACCACCGTCACCGGCGTGGAAATGTTCCGCAAGCTGCTGGACCAGGGTCAGGCAGGCGACAACGCCGGTCTGCTGCTGCGCGGCACCAAGCGTGACGACGTCGAGCGTGGCCAGGTGCTGTGCAAGCCGGGTTCGATCAAGCCGCACACCGAGTTCGAAGCCGAAGTCTACGTGCTGTCCAAGGACGAGGGTGGCCGTCATACCCCGTTCTTCAAGGGCTATCGTCCGCAGTTCTACTTCCGCACCACCGACATCACTGGCGCCTGCCAGCTGCCGGAAGGCGTGGAGATGGTGATGCCGGGCGACAACGTGAAGATGGTCGTGACCCTGATCAACCCGGTCGCGATGGACGAAGGTCTGCGCTTCGCCATCCGTGAAGGCGGTCGTACCGTCGGCGCCGGTGTGGTTGCCAAGATCATCAAGTAAGTGCCTGCAATCCTGCGGCTTTAGTCGCTGGATCTGCAAGAAGGAGGGTCGGCGCAAGCCGGCCCTTTTTTTGGTCCGGGGCCAGGGCTCGCAGACGTCCTTATAGGGCAGGGTGCTTGCGCGACCACAATCACGCCGCTATAATGCGCGGCTCGGTGTCCCTGGGTAGGGCGCTGAGTTACAGCGAAAAGAACGGCAGGATGCCGCTCGTGTTCGCCAGACCGGGAAGGTCGCGTTGCATGGAGCACTCAACAACTCACATGTTGTTGACCGTGCTCTTGTTGCGCACTATACTTTTCCGTCTGGGCAGGCCGGTTTACCGGTCTGCCTCAGTTTTTGGGCGGAGGAAATGCCCTCGCTAGCAGGATGCGCGGCGATTTCATCTACGTCAGGAATATCGGGGCAGGTATCCCAGAGGCCTTGCCCGTCGCTCTTTTAACGAAGGAAGCTTCCGTCATGTCGGAACAAAAGATCCGGATTCGGTTGAAGGCGTTCGATCATCGTTTGATCGACCGTTCGGCCAGCGAGATCGTCGAAACGGCTAAGCGGACCGGCGCGCAAGTGCGTGGCCCGATCCCGTTGCCGACCAAGATCGAACGTTACACCATCCTCGTATCCCCGCATGCCGACAAGGATGCGCGTGACCAGTACGAAACCCGCACGCACAAGCGTGTGCTCGATATCGTCGACCCGAACGACAAGACCGTGGACGCGCTGATGAAGCTCGAACTCGCGGCTGGCGTCGACGTACAGATCAAGTTGACCTGAGGACTACGACCATGACGAAGAAATATTCGTTGGGCTTCGTGGGCCGCAAGGCTGGCATGAGCCGCGTCTTCACTGAAGATGGCCGCTCGGTGCCGGTTACGCTGATCGAAGCAACTCCGAACCGCATCGCGCAGATCAAGACCGTTGAAACCGACGGTTACAGCGCAGTGCAGATTACCGTTGGCGCGCGTCGCGCCGCACTGGTCAACAAGCCGGCCGCTGGTCACTTCGCCAAGGCGAAGGTGGAAGCGGGTCGCGGCTTGTGGGAATTCCGCGTTGAAGATGCGCAGCTCGGCGATTTCGCCGTCGGCGGCGAAATCAAGGCGGACATCTTCGAGGTCGGCCAGAAGGTCGACGTCCAGGGCGTCACCAAGGGTAAGGGTTTCCAGGGCACCATCAAGCGCTACAACTTCCGTATGGGCGATGCAACTCACGGTAACTCGCTGTCGCATCGCGCGCCGGGTTCGTTGGGTCAGCGCCAGACCCCGGGTCGCGTTTTCCCGGGTAAGAAGATGTCGGGCCACATGGGCGCCGTGCAGCAAAGCACGCAGAACCTGGAAGTGGTCAAGGTCGACGTCGAGCGTGGTCTGATTGCTATCCGCGGCGCCGTGCCTGGCGCAGCTGGTGGCGACGTGATCGTCCGTCCGGCGAGCAAGGCATAAGGAGAGATGACGATGGAACTCGTTATCACGGGTAGCAACAACAAGGTCTCGGTCTCCGATGCCGTGTTCGGTCGCGAATTCAGCGAAGATCTGGTTCACCAGGTCGTCGTCGCTTATCGCAATGCCGGCCGCGCTGGTACCAAGGCTCAGAAGACGCGTTCGGAAGTTGCGGGCACGACCAAGAAGTCGAAGAAGCAGAAGGGCGGCGGTGCGCGTCATGGCGCGCTGACGGCTCCGATCTTCATCGGCGGCGGCGTGACCTTTGCGGCCAAGCCGCGCAGCTTCGAACAGAAAGTCAACCGCAAGATGTACCGTGCGGCCATCTGCGCGATCTTCTCTGAGCTTAATCGCCAGGGTCGCCTGATGATCGTCGATGCGTTCGACGTCGAAACCACCAAGACCCAGGGTCTGATCGAGAAGCTGAAGGGACTGGACGTGGGCAAGCGCCCGCTGATCGTCACCGAGGAAGCGTCCGAGCACCTGTATCTGTCCGCCCGCAATCTGCCGTATGTGCAGGTGCGTGATGTGCAGGGTCTGGATCCGGTCGCTCTGGTCGGGGCCGATACGGTCGTGATCACCGCCGATGCGGTCAAGAAGGTCGAGGAGTGGCTGGCATGAGCAGCAACGAAAAAATCTTCAGCGTGCTGCGTGCTCCGCGAGTCTCCGAAAAGACCGCGCGCCTGCAGGAAATCTCCAACCAGTATGTCTTCGAAGTTTCGAACGAAGCCACCAAGGCCGATGTAAAGGCCGCGGTTGAGCAGCTGTTCGACGTCAAGGTCAAAGCGGTCAACGTGGTCAACGTCAAGGGCAAGAGCAAGTCCTTCCGTAACCGTGCTGGCAGCCGTGGCAATTGGCGCAAGGCGTACGTCCGCCTGGTTGATGGTCAGTCCATCGACGTAACGGCCAAGGCCTGAGGTCCATCCCATGCCATTGATGAAGTTCAAACCCACCTCTCCCGGCCGTCGTTCCGCCGTGCGCGTGGTCACCCCCGATCTGCACAAGGGCGCACCGCACGCGGCGCTGCTCGACTCGCAGAGCAAGTCCGGTGGTCGTAACCACCATGGCCGCATCACCGTGCGTCACGTCGGTGGTGGTCATAAGCAGCACTACCGCATCATCGACTTCAAGCGCAACAAGGAAGGCATTCCGGCGCGTGTGGAGCGGATCGAATACGATCCGAACCGTACCGCTCATATCGCCCTGCTGTGCTACGTCGACGGCGAGCGTCGCTACATCATCGCCCCCAAGGGCCTGAAGGCTGGCGATCAGGTCATTGCCGGTGCCAACGCACCGATCAAGACCGGCAATACGCTGCCGCTGCGCAACATCCCGGTCGGTACGACGGTCCACGGTATCGAGCTGAAGCCGGGTAAGGGCGCTCAGATCGCACGTGCTGCCGGTGCAGCCGTCCAGCTGGTCGCTCGCGAAGGCATCTATGCCACGCTGCGTCTGCGCTCGGGCGAAATGCGCAAGGTGCCGGTCGAGTGCCGCGCCACCATCGGCGAAGTCGGCAACGACGAGCACAACCTCGAGAAGCTGGGCAAGGCTGGCGCCAAGCGCTGGCGCGGTGTTCGCCCGACCGTTCGCGGTGCGGCCATGAACCCGGTCGATCACCCGCACGGTGGTGGTGAGGCCAAGGCTGGCCAGGGTAATCCGCATCCGGTCACCCCGTGGGGTGTTCCGACCAAGGGTTACAAGACGCGCAAGAACAAGCGCACCCAGCAATTCATCGTCCGCGATCGTAGGGGCTAATCGACCATGGCACGTTCACTTAAGAAGGGCCCGTTCGTCGATCACCACCTTGCAAAGAAGGTGGAGTCCGCTGCGGGTAGCAAGAAGCCGATCAAGACCTGGTCGCGCCGTTCGATGATCCTGCCGGAAATGGTAGGCATCACCATCGCCGTGCATAACGGCAAGAACCACATTCCGGTGCTCGTCAACGAGAATATGGTCGGCCACAAGCTCGGCGAATTTGCCGTCACCCGGACCTTCAAGGGTCACGGTGGCGACAAGAAGTCGAGCAGGTAAGGAGAGATGACGATGGAAGCGAAAGCAATCCTGCGCACCGCGCGCATCTCCCCGCAGAAGGCCCGCCTGGTCGCTGACCAGGTGCGTGGACTGTCCGCCGAACGTGCGGTCAATCTGCTGAAGTTCTCGGACAAGAAGGCTGCGCACCTGATCAAGAAGGTTGTGGAGTCGGCTATTGCCAATGCCGAGAACAATCAGGGCGCGGATGTCGACGAGCTGAAGGTCAAGACCATCATGGTTGATGAGGGTCCCTCCCTGAAGCGTTTCATGGCGCGGGCGAAAGGCCGCGGTACCCGCATCCTCAAGCGCACCAGTCACATCACTGTGATTGTCGGCGCCGCCAAGTAAGCGGAAAGGAAAAGACCATGGGTCATAAAGTTCATCCGACTGGAATTCGCCTTGGCATCGCCAAGGACTGGAATTCCAAGTGGTACGCAAGCAAGGCCGACTTCGCCGCCTACCTGGCAGCCGACCTGAAAGTGCGTGAAATGCTGCGCAAGAAGCTCGCGCAGGCAGGTATCAGCAAGATCTTGATCGAGCGCCCTGCCAAAACCGCCCGCGTGACGATCCACACCGCCCGTCCGGGCGTGGTGATCGGCAAGCGTGGCGAGGACATCGAAAAGCTGCGTAAGGAAGTGAGCGCGATGATGGGTGTTCCTGCCCACATCAACGTCACCGAAGTGCGCAAGCCGGAGCTGGATGCGCAGCTGGTCGCCGAGTCGATCGCGCAGCAGCTTGAGCGTCGCATCATGTTCCGCCGCGCAATGAAGCGCTCGGTCGGCAACGCGATGCGCTTGGGTGCCCTGGGCATCAAGGTCAATGTGGCTGGCCGCCTCAACGGTGCAGAAATTGCCCGTTCGGAGTGGTACCGCGAAGGCCGCGTGCCGCTGCACACGCTACGTGCCGACATCGATTACGGTTTTGCCGAGGCGTCCACGACGTACGGCATCATCGGCATCAAGGTCTGGATCTATAAGGGTGAGGTCTTCGACTTCTCCCAGGTTGGCCAGGAGAAGCAGGACGACAGCCCGCGCAACGATCGTAACGATCGCGGCGACCGTGGTGACCGTCCTTCGCGCCCGGCTCGTGAAGCGAGGTAACGGCAATGTTGCAACCCAAGCGAACCAAATATCGCAAGATGCACAAGGGCCGTAACGACGGCCTGGCATGGAGCGGAAACGCCGTCAGCTTCGGCGAGTACGGCCTCAAGGCAACCGCGCACGGTCAGCTGACCGCGCGTCAGATTGAAGCAGCACGTCGTACGATCAGCCGCCACGTCAAGAAGGGCGGCAAGATGTGGATTCGTGTGTTCCCCGACAAGCCGATCACCAAGAAGCCGATCGAAGTCCGCATGGGCTCCGGTAAGGGCAACGTGGAGTACTGGGTCGCGCAGATTCAGCCGGGCCGCATGATCTATGAAATCGAGGGTATTCCCGAGGATATCGCACGTGAGGCGTTCCGCCTTGCCGCCGCGAAATTGTCGGTGACCACCACTTTCGTGACCCGGACGGTGCGCTGATGGATATCAAACAACTCCGCGAGAAGTCGGCTGACGAACTGAAGGCCCACCTGACCGATCTGCGTAAGGAGCAGTTCTCGCTCCGTATGCAGCAGGTCACCGGCCAGCTGCCGAAGACCCACGATACCCGCCGGGTGCGCCGCGAGATTGCTCGCGTCAAGTACCTGCTCGGCAGCACCAAGTAAGGACGGCCGCGATGAGCGACAACAACGAAAAGCAAGCGCTGCGCACGGTCGAAGGCCGTGTCGTCAGCAACAAGATGGACAAGACGGTCACCGTGTTGGTGGAGCGCCAGGTCAAGCACCCGTTGTACGGTAAGTACATCAAGCGCTCGTCCAAGCTCCACGCACACGACGCCGACAATGCCTGCAACGAAGGCGATGTCGTGCGTGTGACCGAGATTGCTCCAATGTCCAAGACCAAGAACTGGCGGGTGGTCGAAATCGTCACCCGTTCGGCCGAATAAGGGAGATCTGAATCATGATCCAGATGCAGAGCTACCTCGATGTCGCCGACAATTCGGGTGCCAAGGAAGTGATGTGCATCAAGGTGCTGGGCGGCTCCAAGCGCCGTTACGCACACATTGGCGACATCATCAAGGTGACCGTCAAGGACGCCATTCCGCGCGGTAAGGTCAAGAAGGGCGAAGTCTACGACGCCGTCGTGGTGCGTACCCGCAAGGGTGTGCGCCGTCCCGACGGTTCGCTGATCCGCTTCGATGGCAACGCCGCTGTGCTGTTGAACAATAAGCAGGAGCCGATCGGGACCCGCATCTTCGGGCCGGTGACGCGCGAGCTGCGTTCCGAGAAGTTCATGAAGATCGTCTCGCTCGCTCCCGAAGTGCTGTGAGCGGAGGACATATACATGGCTAACCGTATCAAGAAGGGCGACCAGGTCGTCATCAACACCGGCAAGGACAAGGGTAAGCAGGGTGAAGTTGTGCGTGTGGATGGCGATCGCGTGATCGTCTCCAATGCCAACGTCATCAAGCGCCACACCAAGCCGAACCCGCAGGCGGGTGTCGCCGGCGGCGTGGTCGAGCGTGAAGCGTCGATCCATATCTCCAACGTCAATATCGTCAACCCGGCAACGGGCAAGGGCGAGCGCGTTGGCTTCAAGGTGCTGGAGGATGGACGCAAATTGCGTGTGTTCCGCTCCAGCGGTGAGGCGCTCGACGCCTGAGGAATGCGATCATGAACACTCGTCTCGAAAAGTTTTACAAGGAAAACGTGGTGCCGGCCCTGATGAAGGAATTCGGCTACACCAATCCGATGGAAGTGCCGAAGCTGGTCAAGGTCACGCTCAACATGGGCGTGGGCGAGGCGGCTACCAACAAGAAGATTCTGGAAAATGCGGTCGCCGACATGTCCAAGATCTCCGGTCAGAAGCCGGTGGTCACCAAGTCGCGCGTTTCGGTCGCATCGTTCAAGATTCGTGACGGTTGGCCGATCGGCTGCAAGACCACGTTGCGTCGCGCCAAGATGTACGAGTTTCTGGATCGTCTGATCAACATCTCGCTGCCGCGCGTGCGCGACTTCCGTGGTGTTTCGGGTCGCTCCTTTGACGGTCGTGGCAACTTCAACATGGGTGTGAAGGAACAGATCATCTTCCCGGAAATCGACTTCGACGCCGTCGACGCGATCCGCGGTATGGATATCGCCATCACCACCACCGCCAAGACGGATGCGGAAGCGAAGGCGCTGCTGGCAGCGTTCAAGTTCCCGTTCCGTAACTGACCGTCGAGGACATCCGAAATGGCAAAGACCTCCATGATCCACCGCGACATCAAGCGTGCAAAGCTGGCGAAGAAATTCGCCGGCAAGCGTGATGCGCTGAAGAAGATCCTCTCCAGTCAGGATGCGTCCTACGAAGAGAAGATCGACGCGTCGACCAAGTTGCAGAAGCTGCCGCGCGATTCGTCGCCGAGCCGCCACCGCAACCGTTGCGAGTTGTCCGGTCGTCCGCGCGGTGTCTACCGCAAGTTCGGTCTGGGTCGCAACATGCTGCGCAAGGCCACCATGAACGGCGACGTTCCTGGCCTGCGCAAGGCAAGCTGGTAACAGCATTGCCGGTCGCTCGCGGCCGGCTTGAGCAGGATGGTTCTGTTCAACATGGGAGTCCGACGCAAGTCGGGCTCTTTTGTCGTATACTTCCGCTTCTGTCTTGCCCGCACGGGCCTGGCATGGCGTAAAGGGTCCTGGCCCATCCCCAGGAAAACACAAGATTTTCGCGAAAGCGGATATCGGTGCACTCAAAGGTACTCATATGAGCATGACTGATCCCATCGCCGACCTGCTGGTACGCATCAAGAATGCGGCCGCGGTTGGTAAGCAGACGGTGAAATTGCCGTCGTCCAAGATCAAGGTCGCGATCGCCCAGGTCCTGAAGGACGAGGGTTACATCACCGACCTGCGCGTGACAGCGACCGAGAACAACAAGTCGGAGCTGGAAATCGTGCTGAAGTATTTCGAAGGCCGTCCGGTCATCGAGACCCTGAAGCGTTTCTCGCGCTCGGGTCTGCGCCAGTACCGCGGCAAGACCGAGCTGCCCAAGGTCCTGGGTGGCCTGGGTATCGCCATCATTTCCACGTCGAAGGGCATCATGACCGATGCGCAGGCTCGCGAAGCCGGCGTTGGTGGTGAAGTCCTGTGCTTCGTGGCCTAAGGGAAGGAATCGATCATGTCCCGTGTAGCCAAGAAGCCTGTCTCCCTTCCGAAGGGTGTTGAACTCAAGGTCCAGCCCGAGCTGGTCAGCGTCAAGGGCCCGAAGGGCACCCTGACCCTGCCGAAGCCGGTTGGCGTCGAAATCGCCGTTGACGGCGACGTTGCCACGCTGTCGGCCAACGAGCCGTCGCAGATCGCCATCACCGGCACCGTGCGCGCCATCCTTGCCAATATGGTCAAGGGCGTGTCCGAAGGCTTCGAGCGCAAGCTCGAGCTGGTGGGCGTCGGTTACCGTGCCGCCATGCAGGGCAAGGACCTGAGCCTGGCGCTCGGCTTCTCGCACCCGCTGGTGTTCGTGGCGCCGGAAGGCATCACGCTGTCGACCCCGACCCAGACCGAAATCGTGGTCCAGGGCGCCGACAAGCAGCGCGTCGGCGAAGTTGCCGCCAAGATTCGCGGTTTCCGTCCGCCGGAGCCCTACAAGGGCAAGGGTGTGAAGTACGCCGGTGAAGTCATCATTCGCAAGGAAGCCAAGAAGGCTTAATGGCGAGTCCCTCGCAAGAGCCCGCACATCCCTGTGCGGACTTTTGATAGGAGCGCGCTTTCCCTTCAGCTTCCGTAGGATAAATATCATGAGCATCAACAAGAACATCGCCCGTCTGCGTCGCGCAAAGTCCACCCGTTCGCACATCCGTGAACTGGGCGTCGCTCGCCTGTCGGTGCTGCGCACCGGCCAGCATCTGTATGCGCAGGTCTTCACCGCCGATGGCTCCAAGGTGATCGCTGCGGCGAACACCCTGCAGGCCGACGTCAAGGAAGGTCTGAAGAACGGCAAGAACAGCGATGCGGCCGTCAAGGTCGGCAAGCTGATCGCCGAGCGCGCCAAGGCTGCGGGCATCGAGAAGGTCGCATTCGACCGCTCGGGCTATCGCTACCATGGCCGTATCAAGGCGCTGGCCGACGCAGCTCGCGAAGGCGGCCTGCAGTTCTAAGCACTGCTGCGGATGTGGCCATCGGCCACATCCGCGTTACCGCCGGCAGGGGAGATGCCGGACCGTCCCGTTCTTTTGCAACGGTGCCGGGAACACAGCGTGACTTCACAACCATAAGCGGCTTCGAGCCGTACATACCCAATCAATCAAGGAATCAAGATGGCAGAAGAACGTGCACCGCGGGGTCGTGATCGCGACCGTAACCGCGAAGAGAAAGTCGACGATGGCATGATCGAAAAGCTGGTCGCGGTCAATCGCGTCAGCAAGACGGTCAAGGGCGGTCGCCAGTTCACCTTCACCGCGTTGACCGTGGTCGGCGATGGTCTGGGCAAGGTCGGTTTCGGTTATGGCAAGGCGCGCGAAGTGCCGGTCGCCATCCAGAAGTCGATGGAGCAGGCGCGCAAGAACCTGGCGACTGTGGATCTGAACAACGGTACCTTGTGGCATGCCGTCAAGTCCGGCCATGGCGCAGCACGCGTCTACATGCAGCCGGCGTCGGAAGGTACGGGCGTCATCGCCGGCGGTGCCATGCGCGCCGTGCTGGAAGCGGTCGGCGTCAAGAACGTGCTGGCCAAGGCGGTTGGTTCGCGTAATCCGATCAACCTGGTCCGTGCAACCCTGAAGGGTCTGTCGGAAGTGCAGTCGCCGGCCCGTGTTGCGGCCAAGCGCGGCAAGAAGGTGGAGGAGCTCAACCATGGCTAAGGACACCAACAAGACCGTGAAGGTGCGCCTGGTGCGTGGCCTGCGTGGAACCCAGTCGCGTCACCGCCTGTCGGTGCGTGCGTTGGGCCTGAATAAGCTCAACGATGTGCGTGAACTGAAGGACAGCCCGCAGGTTCGCGGTCTGATCAATACCGTTCACTACCTCGTCAAGGTTGAGGACTAATCCCATGACTTTGCATCTCAATGACCTCAAGCCCGCCGACGGCGCCCGTACCGAGCGCACCCGCGTCGGTCGCGGCATCGGCTCCGGCCTCGGCAAGACCTGCGGCCGCGGCCACAAGGGTTCGTTCGCTCGCAAGGGCGGCGGCAAGATCAAGGCCGGCTTCGAAGGCGGCCAGACGCCGATGCAGCGCCGTCTGCCGAAGATCGGCTTCCGTTCCAAGATGGCGCGTGACAGTGCCGAAGTGTTGTCCTACCAGCTGGACAAGCTGGAAGCCGGTAAGATCGACTTTGCAGCGCTGCGTGCGGCCAATCTGGTCCCGAGCCGCGCCAAGAAGGCGAAGATCGTGCTGAAGGGCGAGCTGAGCAAGAAGTTCGTGCTGAAGGGTGTCGCCGCAAGTGCGGGCGCCAAGGCAGCAATCGAAGCTGCCGGCGGCAGCGTAGAGGAGTAATCGGCAGATGGCGCAGGCTGGCATTGGTAACCTCGGTGGCGGGCTCGGCAAGTTCACGGAACTTCGCCAGCGGCTACTGTTCGTCCTCGGGGCATTGATCGTCTATCGCATCGGCTGCTATGTGCCGGTGCCGGGCGTGAATCCCGATGCCATGCTTTCGTTGATGCAGGCGCAGGGCGGCGGCATCGTGGACATGTTCAACATGTTCTCGGGCGGCGCCCTGCACCGTTTCAGTATTTTTGCGTTGAACGTGATGCCGTATATCTCGGCATCGATCGTGATCCAGTTGGCCACGCACATCTTTCCCGCCCTCAAGGCGATGCAGAAGGAAGGCGAATCCGGCCGACGCAAGATCACCCAGTATTCGCGCATCGGTGCGGTGTTGTTGGCGGTGGTGCAGGGCGGCAGTATCGCGCTGGCACTGCAGAACCAGACCGCGCCTGGTGGCGCTCCGGTGGTGTACGCGCCGGGCATGGGCTTTGTGCTCACCGCAGTGATTGCGCTGACTGCCGGCACCATCTTCCTGATGTGGGTGGGCGAGCAGGTCACCGAGCGTGGCATCGGTAACGGCGTGTCGCTGATCATCTTTGCCGGCATCGTTGCAGGCCTTCCGTCGGCGGCGATCCAGACCGTCGAGGCCTTCCGCGAAGGCAATCTGAGCTTCATCTCGCTGCTGCTGATCGTCATCACCATTCTGGCGTTCACGCTGTTCGTGGTGTTCGTCGAGCGCGGGCAGCGGCGTATCACAGTCAATTACGCACGCCGCCAGGGCGGCCGCAATGCGTACATGAACCAGACCTCGTTCCTGCCGTTGAAGCTCAACATGGCAGGCGTGATTCCGCCGATCTTCGCCTCCAGCATCCTGGCCTTCCCGGCCACGTTGTCCATGTGGTCGGGTCAGGCGGCGTCTGGCAGCGGTGTGGGTTCGTGGCTGCAGAAGATCGCCAATGCGCTCGGGCCCGGCGAGCCGGTGCACATGCTGGTGTTCGCCGCACTGATCATCGGTTTCGCGTTCTTCTATACCGCGCTGGTGTTCAACTCTCAGGAAACCGCCGACAACCTCAAGAAGTCGGGCGCACTGATTCCCGGTATCCGTCCGGGCAAGGCGACGGCTGACTATGTGGACGGCGTGCTGACGCGCCTGACCGCAGCGGGTTCGTTGTACCTGGTGATCGTCTGCCTGCTGCCTGAAATCATGCGCACCCAGCTGGGTACCTCGTTCCACTTCGGTGGTACGTCGTTGCTGATCGCCGTGGTGGTGGTGATGGACTTCATCGCGCAGATCCAGGCCCATCTGATGTCGCATCAGTATGAGAGCCTGCTGAAGAAGGCCAACCTCAAGGGTGGCTCGCGCGGCGGTCTGGCGCGCAGTTAAGTGGTACACTAGATCTTCATTGCGTGAAGACGGCCTGGTTCCCGGGCCACGATCTTCCGATCAGAAGGGCGGCTCGCGCGACGTCTCGCGCGCGGGTGTGACGAGGTGGTCCTGTGCGGGAGTAGTACAGGCGATTCGGAGAAGTTTTCTGGATCAACATCGTCCGGCGCCGGAGCGAGGGCACACTCCCCACGCCGGGTCCATGGAACTTTTGGTTCCACGGGCTTCAAAGCAATCCGAGGCCTTGCTACAATTCCGAGTTCACTTTTGATCCATCCTGCCGGATGGCGCCTGGGCGCCGTCGGGCCATCACTCAGTTGGAGAATCGCGTCATGGCGCGTATTGCAGGCGTCAACCTGCCAGCCCAGAAGCACGTCTGGGTCGGGTTGCAAAGCATCTACGGCATCGGCCGTACCCGTTCGAAGAAGCTCTGCGAATCCGCAGGCGTTACCTCGACCACGAAGATTCGTGATCTGTCCGAACCCGAAATCGAGCGCCTGCGCGCCGAGGTCGGCAAGTATGTCGTCGAAGGCGACCTGCGCCGCGAAATCGGTATCGCGATCAAGCGACTGATGGACCTGGGCTGCTATCGCGGTCTGCGTCATCGCCGTGGTCTCCCGCTGCGTGGTCAGCGCACCCGTACCAACGCCCGCACCCGCAAGGGTCCGCGCAAGGCGATCAGGAAGTAAGGGATAGATCATGGCAAAGCCAGCAGAAAAGAAAACGAAGAAGAAGATCAAGCGCGTCATCACTGACGGCGTCGCTCACGTCCACGCTTCGTTCAACAACACCATCGTCACCATCACCGATCGCCAGGGCAATGCACTGTCGTGGGCCACGTCCGGCGGCGCCGGTTTCCGTGGTTCGCGCAAGTCGACCCCGTTCGCTGCTCAGGTTGCCGCCGAAAAGGCTGGCCGCGCTGCGCTCGACTACGGCGTGAAGTCGCTGGAAGTGCGTATCAAGGGTCCGGGTCCGGGCCGTGAGTCGGCCGTGCGTTCGTTGAACAACGTGGGCTACAAGATCACCAACATCATCGACGTGACGCCAATCCCGCACAACGGGTGCCGTCCGCCGAAGAAGCGTCGCGTCTAAAGGGAGCGATAAGAAATGGCTCGTTATATCGGTCCTACCTGTAAGCTCGCCCGCCGCGAAGGCGTCGATCTTTCCCTCAAGAGCCCGGCGCGCGCGCTGGACTCCAAGTGCAAGCTTGAGCAGAAGCCCGGCCAACACGGCGCGGCTCGCAAAGGCAAGCTCTCCGACTATGCCACCCAGCTGCGCGAAAAGCAGAAGGTCAAGCGCATTTACGGTTTGCTGGAGCGTCAGTTCCGCAACTACTACAAGAAGGCCTCGACCAAGAAGGGCAACACCGGCGAGAACCTGCTGCAGTTGCTGGAAACCCGTCTGGACAACGTCTGCTACCGCATGGGCTTTGCCGTCACCCGTCCGGCCGCGCGCCAGCTGGTGTCGCACCGTGGCGTGCTGGTCAATGGCAAGTCGGTGAATCTGGCTTCGTACCAGATCAAGGCTGGCGATGCGATCACGCTGTCGGAAAAGGCACAGAAGCAGCTTCGCGTGCAGGAAGCCCTGACCGTGGCTGAGCAGCACGACATGACGCCGTCGTGGGTCGAAGTCGATTCGAAGAAGTTCAGCGGCGTGTTCAAAGCCGTTCCGGATCGCGCTGACCTGCCTTCGGATATCAACGAAGCGCTGATCGTCGAGTTGTATTCGAAGTAATTCACATTGGAGAGCCTCCCGCACCGCCGGAGGTTCGCAGGAGACCCCGCAACATGACGGTTACCGCCAACCAGGTTCTGCGCCCCCGTGGTCCGCAGATCGAACGTCTTACCGACAATCGCGCAAAGGTCGTGATCGAGCCCTTGGAGCGCGGTTACGGGCACACGCTGGGCAATGCCCTGCGTCGTGTGCTGTTGTCGTCGATCCCGGGTTTTGCGATCACCGAGGTCGAGATCGACGGCGTGCTGCACGAGTACACCACGGTCGAAGGGCTGCAGGAAGACGTGCTTGACGTCCTGCTCAACCTGAAAGACGTGGCGATTCGTATGCATAGTGGCGACAGCGCGACGCTGTCGTTGTCCAAGCAGGGTCCGGGCACGGTCACTGCGGCCGACATCAGGACCGATCACAACGTCGAGATCATCAACGGCGACCACGTGATCTGCCACCTGACCAAGGACACGGCGCTGAACATGCGCCTGAAGATCGAGCGTGGTTTCGGCTATCAGCCGGCTGCCGCGCGTCGTCGTCCGGACGAAGAGACCCGCACCATCGGTCGTCTGATGCTGGATGCGTCGTTCTCGCCGGTGCGTCGCGTTGCCTATGCCGTGGAAGCTGCGCGCGTTGAACAGCGCACCGACCTCGACAAGCTGGTGATCGATATCGAAACCAACGGCACGATCGATGCCGAGGAAGCCGTGCGCACCGCCGCCGACATCCTCAGCGATCAGCTATCGGTGTTCGGCGATTTCACCCACCGCGATCGCGGTGCGGCCAAGCCGGCTGCCAGCGGCGTGGATCCGGTGCTGCTGCGCCCGATCGACGACCTCGAGCTGACCGTGCGTTCGGCCAACTGCCTGAAGGCCGAGAGCATCTACTACATCGGTGATCTGATCCAGAAGACCGAAGTGGAGCTGCTCAAGACCCCGAACCTCGGCAAGAAGTCGCTGACCGAAATCAAGGAAGTGCTGGCACAGCGCGGCCTTGCACTGGGCATGAAGCTGGAGAACTGGCCGCCGGCCGGTGTCGCCCAGCACGGCATGCTTGGTTAATGCATCACCGCATGGGCGTCTTCGGGCGCCCATGCTGTTTTTTTACATCGACGGGCCAAAGCCCGCGGTGACATCCGGTCAAAGGACGGCCGGCTCGGACCAACCGCAGTCCATTCAACAGCGCCAGGATGGCGACAGCGTCTCTCAAGCAGTCTCAACATTCCTTAGGAAATCACACTCATGCGTCACCAGAAATCCGGTCGTAAATTCAACCGTACCAGCGCGCACCGCGAAGCCATGTTCCGCAATATGGCCGCGTCGCTGTTCAAGCACGAGCTGATCAAGACCACCTTGCCGAAGGCAAAGGAACTGCGTCGCGTCGCCGAGCCGCTGATCACCATCGGCAAGGTCGATGGCGTTGCCAATCGTCGTCTGGCGTTCGCTCGCCTGCGCGACAAGGAAGCAGTGGGCAAGCTGTTCGTCGAACTGGGCCCGCGTTACGCGACCCGTCCCGGCGGCTACCTGCGCATCCTGAAGGCCGGCTTCCGTGCCGGTGACAATGCGCCGATGGCGTATGTCGAGCTGGTCGACCGTCCGGTCGTCGCCGAGGAAGTGGCCGAGTAATCGGTTCGCCCTTCGCAAAGATTCTCGAAAAGCCCGGCTAGCGCCGGGCTTTTTTATTGCCTGTGCCGGACCATGGCGGTCGGTCTTGGTATGGGTGTTTCGGCAACAGCGCAGCGATGTGCATGGCTCAACCAGGATCAAGCTCACCGCCGCAAAGGCGGCCGTCTACGGGCGGTGTCGAGGGTCTGCAGGCCGACACATGACTGGCGACATGCATGGCTGCACCGGGCCTGCTGCCGGGCGACCTGCCCGATGCAGGCATCCGTGGTCACCGCGGCAGCGATGGCTGATAATCGGGCATTCGATCCTAGGCAAGCGGTAGCGATGAATCCATTTCGTTGGGGTTTCCGGGCGCAGTTCTTGCTGGGCTTTCTTGCCTGCGCAGGATTGCTTGCCTACGCGATCTATGTGCAGCTGCATCTTGGGCTGGAGCCATGCCCGCTATGCATCTTCCAGCGGATCGCGTTTGCGGCGCTGGCGCTGTTGTTTCTGCTGGGCGCGTTGCATGGGCCGCGCGCGGCGGGCACGCGCAAGCTCTATGGCGTGCTGAGCTTCATCGCTGCCGGCGTCGGCATGGGCATCGCGGCGCGGCATGTCTGGGTGCAGATCCGGCCCAAGGACATGATGTCCTCGTGCGGGCCGCCGTTGAGTTTCCTGAGCGAGACGATGGGGCCGTTCGAAGTGTTCCGCACCGTGCTGACCGGCACCGGCGACTGCGGCAATATCGATTGGCGCTTTCTGGGCCTGAGCATGCCGATGTGGAGCATGCTGTGGTTCGTGGGCCTGGCGCTGTGGGCGCTGTACGCCGGCTTCAGGCAGCGTGGTCCGCGCAAATTGTTCTGATCGTTTCGTTCCGGCGCTGGCCGGCGCCCGAGATTTCTGGAGTTCACGATGTCCGCTTCCCCTCATTCGTCCGTCAACCAGGCAGAGCAGTGGTCGCCGCAGAGCTGGCGGCAGCGTCCGGCGTTGCAGATGCCGGTCTACCCGGACGCCGTTGCGTTGGAACACACGCTGGGCGAGTTGCGGCAGCTGCCGCCGCTGGTGACCTCCTGGGAAATCTTTGCGCTCAAGCGCCAGCTGGCGGAGGCGCAGGAAGGCAAGCGCTTCCTGCTGCAGGGCGGCGATTGCGCCGAGAACTTCAGCGATTGCGAATCGGGCACGATCTCCAATCGCCTGAAGGTGCTGCTGCAAATGAGCCTGGTGCTGGTGCATGGCCTGCACCTGCCGGTGGTGCGGGTAGGGCGCTTTGCCGGGCAGTACGCCAAGCCGCGCTCGGCCGATACCGAAACCCGCGACGGGGTGACCTTGCCGAGCTACCGCGGCGATGTGATCAACGCGCCAGCCTTCACCGAAGCGGCGCGCGTGCCGGATCCGCAGCGCATGATCACCGCGCATTCGCGCTCGGCGATGACGATGAATTTCGTACGCGCCCTGATCGACGGCGGCTTTGCCGACTTGCACCATCCCGAATACTGGAATCTGGACTGGGTGGGGTATTCGCCGCTGGCGGCGGACTACCAGAAGATGGTGGCATCGATCGGCGATGCGGTGCGCTTTATGGAGACCTTGTCCGGCGCGGAGGTCTACAACCTCAATCGCATCGACTTCTACACCTCGCACGAGGCGCTGTTGCTGCCGTACGAGGAAGGCCTGACCCGGCAGGTGCCGCGCCAGTGGGGCTGGTTCAACCTGAGCACGCATTACCCGTGGATCGGCATGCGTACCGCCGCGCTGGATGGCGCGCATGTGGAATACCTGCGTGGCGTGCGTAATCCGATCGCGATCAAGGTAGGGCCGTCGGTGCAGCCGGATCAGCTGTTGCGTCTGATCGACGTGCTCAATCCCGAAGACGAACCCGGCCGCCTGAGCTTCATCCATCGCATGGGCGCGGCGCAGATCGCCGAGAAGTTGCCGCCGCTGCTGGAGGCGGTCAAGCGCGATGGGCGTCGGGTGTTGTGGGTGTGCGATGCGATGCACGGCAATACCGAAAGCACCGGAAATGGCTATAAAACACGGCGTTTCGACAATATCCGCAGCGAGGTCGAGTTGTCGTTCGATCTGCATGCGGCCGCCGGGACGCGGCTGGGCGGGGTGCATCTGGAACTGACCGGCGAAGACGTCACCGAATGCACCGGTGGCGCGCGCGAGTTGACCGAGCGCGATCTGGAACGCGCCTACCGCTCCAGCGTGGATCCGCGGCTGAACTACGAGCAGTCGCTGGAAATCGCAATGGCGATCGTGCGCAAGCAACAGCAGGTGGCGTCGCAGCCGCTGGGCGCGTGATGTCACCGTACGCATGACGTGATGCTCATGCCGCGTGCGGCATGATGCTGCAGCCATCCCTCTTTTCCCCCACAGGAGGAACGGTTTGACTGCCGATTGGAACGTCATCCGCGAATACGCAATCCCGCTTGGTGCCGCGCTGCTGGCGGGCATCGTCACCTGGTCGCTGATGCTGTGGCTGTTTCGCCGCATGCAGGGCCGCGACTATCGCCGTGCACGCATCATCCGCGTGGTCACGCTGCCGGCTGCCTTCATTCTGCCGCTGCTGTTTCTGGGCGTCGCCACCGAAGCGACGCCGCTATCCGGCAAGGGGCTGGCGGCAATGCAGCATCTGCTGCACGTCGGCATCGTCGGCTGCGTGACCTGGCTGTTGGTGCGCGCGGTCGCCGCCGGCGAGATGGCGATCCTGCGCAGCAACCCGATCGAGGTGTCCGACAACCTCACCGCACGGCGCATCCAGACCCAGACACGCGTGCTGAGCCGGGTGGTGATGGGCGCGGTGATCCTGCTCGGCATCTCGGTGGTGCTGCTGACCTTTCCGCAGGTGCGCCAGATCGGCAAGACGCTGCTGGCCTCGGCCGGCATCATCGGCCTGGTAGCCGGTATCGCGGCCAAGCCGGTGTTCGGCAACCTGATCGCCGGTTTGCAGATCGCCCTGACCCAGCCGATCCGGCTGGACGATGTGGTGATCGTGGAAGGCGAATGGGGCCGCATCGAGGAGATCGGCAGCTCGTATGTGGTGGTGCGGATCTGGGACGAGCGGCGCATGGTGGTGCCGTTGACCTGGTGGATCGAGCACCCGTTCCAGAACTGGACGCGCAGCAGCGCCGACCTGCTCGGTACCGCATTCCTGTGGCTGGACTACCGCACCCCGATCTCGGCGGTGCGTGCCGAGCTGGAGCGCATCTGCAAGAGCGAGCCGTTGTGGGATGGGCGCGTGTGCGTGACCCAGGTGACCGAGACCAGCGAAAGCACGATCCAGGTGCGCCTGCTGGTGAGCGCGCGCAATTCCGGCGATGCGTTCGATCTGCGCTGCATCAGCCGCGAGCGCATGATCGACTTCCTGACCCGCGAGCACCCGTACGCACTGCCCAGGATCCGCGCCGAAATCGCCGCGCAGGAAAAGCCCCCCCTGCGTGCCGCCGCGCCCATCGCCCAGGAGAGCGTACGCTCGCCCGGTGCCGAAGACGGCGAGCCTGCGACTACGGTGTAGCTGCAGGCGCGGCCGCCGGTCCGCTGGGCGCAGTCGGCGCATAGCGGGGCGCAACACGCGCCTTGCTGCGTTGTTCGTAGGCGTAGGCCAGTTCGATCAGGCGCGGCTCGCTCCAGGCACTGCCCATGAACAACAAGCCCAGCGGCAGGCCCTGGGTTTGCCCCATGGGCACGCTCAGACTGGGATAACCGGCCACCGCAGCCGCACCATAGCCGGCTCCGGGAAAGGTATCGCCCTTGACCAGGTCGGTGACCCAGGCAGCACCGGTGGTCGGCACGATCAGCGCGTCCAGGCGATTGGCCTGCAGCGCGGCGTCGATGCCGTCCGGCCCGGCCAGCCGTTTGGCAGTGGCGCGGGCCGTGAGATACGCGGCATCGTCCAGTCCGGCCGCGGCCTGCGCTTGCTCGAACAGCTCCTGTCCGAAGTAGGGCATCTCGCGCTGCGCGTGGCTGCGATTGAAGGCGATCAATTGCTCCAGGCTCGACACCGGCGCGGCGTGGCTGCGCAGATACGCGTTCAGGCCGGCCTTGAACTCGACCAACAAGACCGTTTGCTCGGCGGCATCCCACTGGCCCTCGGTTGCCAGGCTGGTTTCGATCACGGTGGCGCCGGCGGCGCGCAGCGTCTGCACGGCGCGCTCCAGCGTGGCGGCAATGGCCGGATCTTCGCGCAAGGGATTGCGCAGCAGGCCCAGGCGGGCGCCGCGCAGGCCATCGGGTCTGAGATGCGCCAGATAGTCCGGTGTGGACGTCGGTGCAGTGCGCGCGGCCGGATCCTGCGGGTCGGGCGCGGCAATCGCCTGCAGCACCGCCGCCGCATCGGCGACGCTGCGCGTCATCGGGCCGGCGGTGTCCTGGGAGGCCGAGATCGGAATGATGCCGTCGCGGCTGACCAGGCCCACGGTCGGTTTGAGCCCGACCAGGCCGTTCACCGAGGCCGGGCAGGTGATGCTGCCGTCGGTTTCGGTGCCGATGCCGACCGTGGCCAGGCTGGCGGCGATCGCCGCGCCGGTGCCGGCACTGGAGCCGCAGGGATTGCGATCCAGCGCGTACGGATTGCGGGTCAGCCCGCCGCGTGCGCTCCAGCCGGAGCTGGACTTGGTGGAGCGGAAGTTGGCCCACTCGCTCAGGTTGGTCTTGCCCAGGATCACCGCGCCAGCGGCGCGCAGGCGCTGCACCAGAAACGCATCGCGGCCGGGCCTGAAATCGGCCAATGCCAGCGAGCCGGCGCTGTTAACCATCGGCAGCGCATCGATGTTGTCCTTGAGCAGTACCGGAATGCCATGCAGAGGCCCGCGCACATGGCCAGCGCGGCGTTCGGCGTCCAATGCACGAGCGTCGGCTTCGGCCTGCGGGTTGAGTTCGATCACCGAATTGAGAGTGGGCCCGGCGCGATCGATGGTGGCGATACGCTGCAGGTACGCGCGGGTCAGGTCCAGGCTGCTGATCGTGCCGGACGCCATGCGTGCCTGCAGGCCGACGATGTCGGCGTCGATCAGATCGTCTTGCCTGGCAGTGGCTGCGTTGGCACCGACCGGGGTCAGGCTTTCGGTATGCGCACAGCCGCACAGCGCAAGCAGCAGCGCGAAGGACAAGGTGGTGGATCGCATTGGCGGTGTTCCCCGGGGACTATTCGCAGGCTAACGGCGCTGCGGCGGGGTGACAATGTGTATGACATGCCCGCAGACGGGCAGGGGGGGCTCAGCGGCGCCGGCGCTTGATCAGATCGCGTGCCAGCACGCCGACCACGATCAGATTGATCGCTAGCACGCCCCAGGCGGTCCAGCCGGGATGGCGGACGATGGCGTAGATATCGAAAGGCAGGTAGATGGCCGCCGACAGGCAGCCCAGCAGTGACGCCCAGGCCTTGGCACGCCACAGACCCCAGGCTTCCACCACGTGCAACAGGCCATAGGCCAGCATTGCGGCAGCAGCCAGATGGACGGCGTCGGGACTGATGGTCTTGAGCAACGACGGCAGTGCGCCGTGGTCGGGATCCAGGTTGAAGCGGCGGATCAGTGTGCTGACCGCGTTCTGCAGCGGGAGCGGGCCCAGAATTTCCAGGCCCGTCGCCGCCAACAGCGCAAGCGTCCCCTTGACCGCCTCTAGCAAGGCGATCACATGCAGCCCCGGATGCGCACGCGGATCCGGGCTGTAGGGCGTGTTGCTCACGAAGATGGACGTCCCGTGTTTAGCCGGAACGGCCAGCGCGCTTGCGGTCGCTTTCGGTGAGGAACTTCTTGCGCAGGCGGATTTCCTTCGGGGTGACTTCCACCAGCTCGTCGTCCTCGATGAAGTCCAGTGCCTGCTCCAGCGTGTACTTGATCGCCGGGGTCAGCTTGATCGCATCGTCCTTGCCCGAGGCGCGCATGTTGGTCAGCGGCTTGGTCTTGATCGCGTTGACGGTCAGGTCGTTGTCCTTGGAGTGGATACCGACCAGCTGACCTTCATACACGTTGTCGCCTTCGGCAGCGAACAGGCGGCCACGCTCTTCCAACGGCCCCAGTGCATAGGCCGGGGTGGCGCCCGCTGCGTTGGCAATCATCACGCCGTTCTGACGCTTGGCGATCGCGCCCTGTTCCTTCGGACCGTAATGGTCGAACACGTGGAACAGCAGGCCCGAGCCCTGGGTCAGGGTGCGGAACTCGTTCTGGAAACCGATCAGGCCACGCGCCGGGATCATGTAATCCAGGCGCACGCGGCCCTTGCCGTCCGGCTCCATGTTCTTCAGCTGGCCCTTGCGGGTGCCCAGCTTTTCCATCACGCCGCCCTGGTGCTGTTCTTCAATGTCCACCACCAGCTGTTCGATCGGCTCCATCTGCTTGCCGTCGATTTCCTTGATGATGACCTCCGGGCGCGACACGGCCAGCTCGTAGCCTTCACGACGCATGTTCTCGATCAGCACCGACAGGTGCAGTTCGCCACGGCCGGAGACCAGGAACTTGTCGGCGTCGGAGCCTTCCTCGACCTTCAGTGCCACGTTGTGCACCTTCTCGCGGTCCAGACGGTCGCGCAGCTGGCGGCTGGTCAGGAACTTGCCGCCGGACAGGTCCTTGTTGCCGGCGAACGGCGAGTTGTTGACCTGGAAGGTCATCGAGATGGTGGGCTCGTCCACGGTCAGCGCCGGCAGCGCTTCCGGGGCGTCGAGCGCACACACGGTGTCGGAAATGGTCAGCTCGGCCACGCCGGAGATGGCGACGATGTCGCCGGCCTCGGCGGTGTCCTGCTCGATGCGCTCCAGGCCGAGGAAGCCCAGCACCTGCAGCACCTTGCCCTGGCGCTTCTTGCCTTCGCGGTCGATCACGCTGACCGGCATGTTCTTCTTCAGCACGCCGCGCTGGATGCGGCCGATGCCGATCACGCCGACGAAGTTGTTGTAGTCGAGCTGACTGATGCGCATCTGGAACGGGCCGTCCGGATCCACGTCCGGTGCCGACACGTGCTGCATGATCGCTTCGTACAGCGGGGTCATGTCGCCGTCGCGCACGCTCGAATCCAGGCTGGCGTAGCCGTTCAGGGCGGAGGTGTAGACGATCGGGAAGTCCAGCTGCTCGTCGGTTGCGCCGAGCTTGTCGAACAGGTCGAACACCTGGTCGATGACCCAGTCCGGGCGTGCGCCGGGACGGTCGATCTTGTTGACCACGACGATCGGCTTGAAGCCCATCGCGAACGCCTTCTGGGTGACGAAGCGGGTCTGCGGCATCGGGCCGTCCATCGCATCGACCAGGATCAGCACCGAGTCCACCATCGACAGCACGCGCTCGACTTCGCCACCGAAGTCGGCGTGTCCCGGGGTGTCGACGATGTTGATGCGGTTGCCGTTCCAGGTGATGGCCGTGTTCTTGGCCAGGATCGTGATGCCACGCTCCTTTTCCTGGTCGTTGCTGTCCATCACGCGCTCAGCCAGCACGGTGCGTTCGGACAGGGTGCCGGACTGCTTCAGCAGGCAGTCGACGAGGGTGGTCTTGCCATGGTCAACGTGCGCGACGATGGCGATATTGCGGAGTTTTTCGATAGACATGCGGAAAGGGCCCCTGTCTGGCGCCAGTCTTGAGATGAGGTAAGCCCGACATTATAGCGGTTTCGTTGCCGTGCCGTTGCGTTCGGCCGCCGAGCGGTCCAAAACGCCCATTCAGCTAGCCCGGACACCCCCGACGATGGTCCAACCTGCACGGCCGCCTGCACGCCCGGGTGTATTCTAATGGGCTGTCATACACCCTGAAACCTGCAAGGATTTCCATGTCCCTGATTGCCCATTTCGACACCACCCGCGGCCCGATCGCGGTCGAGCTGTTCGCCGACAAGGCCCCGTTGACCGTTGCCAACTTCGTCAACCTGGTCCAGCGCGGCTTCTACGACGGCCTGAGCTTCCACCGCGTCATCGCCGACTTCATGATCCAGGGCGGCTGCCCGGAAGGCTCCGGCCGCGGCGGTCCGGGCTACCGTTTCGAGGATGAAGCCAACAACGGCGTCGGCCACGAGCGCGGCGTGCTGTCCATGGCCAATGCCGGCCCCAACACCAACGGCAGCCAGTTCTTCATCACCCACACCGCCACCCCGTGGCTGGACGGCAAGCACACCGTGTTCGGCAAGGTCACCCAGGGCCTGGACGTGGTCGATGCCGTCGCCCAGGGCGATGTGATCAACAAGGTGACGATCGAAGGCGATACCGACGCCGTGCTGGCCGCCAAGGCCGACCGTGTCGCGGAGTGGAACAAGATCCTCGCCGCCTGATGTCTTTCCCCCGAACGGCCGCCCGGTGCGGCCGTTCGTCTGTCACTGCGCGCCGCCAGGCCCTGCGCCACGCCAGCGTGCACCTCCACCCATGTTTTTTAGCAGAGGAAACTCCCCATGAAAGCACCTGTTCGTGTTGCCGTGACCGGCGCTGCCGGCCAGATCGGCTATGCCCTGCTGTTCCGCATCGCCTCCGGCGAAATGCTGGGCAAGGATCAGCCGGTGATCCTGCAATTGCTGGAACTGTCCAATGAAAAGGCCCAGGCCGCGCTCAAGGGCGTGATCATGGAGCTGGAAGACTGCGCATTCCCGCTGCTGGCCGGTGTGGTCGGCACCGACGACGCCGAAGTGGCGTTCAAGGACATCGACGTCGCCCTGCTGGTCGGTGCGCGTCCGCGCGGCCCGGGCATGGAGCGCAAGGACCTGCTGCTGGAAAACGCCAAGATCTTCACCGCGCAGGGCGCGGCGTTGAACAAGGTCGCCAAGCGTGACGTCAAGGTGCTGGTGGTCGGTAACCCGGCCAACACCAATGCGTACATCGCGATGAAGTCGGCGCCGGATCTGAACCCGAAGAATTTCACCGCCATGCTGCGTCTGGACCACAACCGTGCGCTCAGCCAGCTGTCGCAGAAGCTCGGCAAGCCGGTCGGCGGCATCGAGAAGCTGGTGGTCTGGGGCAACCACAGCCCGACCATGTACCCGGATTACCGTTTCGCCACCGCCGATGGCGCGTCCATCGGCGATGCGATCAACGACCAGGAATGGAACGCGTCCACCTTCATCCCGACCGTGGGCAAGCGCGGCGCCGCGATCATCGAAGCGCGCGGCCTGTCCTCGGCTGCGTCGGCCGCCAACGCAGCCATCGATCACGTGCGTGACTGGGTGCTGGGCAGCAACGGCAAGTGGGTGACGATGGGCGTGCCGTCCGACGGCTCCTACGGCATCCCGGAAGGCGTGATCTTCGGCTTCCCGGTGACCACCGCCAACGGCGAGTACACCCTGGTCAAGGATCTGCCGATCGACGACTTCAGCCAGAAGTACATCGACAAGACCCTGGCCGAGCTGGAAGAAGAGCGCAGCGGCGTGTCGCATCTGCTGGGCTGAGTTTCTCGCCTTGCTGTTGTAACGAAAACGCCGGGCAATGCCCGGCGTTTTTTATGTGGCGCTTGTGCGATGCTCCCGGCTCAGGCCAGGCCTTCGGCCTGCAGTGCGGCCTGCACATCGGCATCGTCCAGCATGCGCTGCACGAATGCATCTACCGCGCTTAGGCCACTGAGGTCCACGCCCACCTTCTGCGCCCATCGCAGCGTTACGAACAGATACGCATCGGCGCCGGTGTGGGTGTCGCCTGCCAGCCAGTTGCGTCCCTGCAGATGCGTGTCGACACGTTCGTACAAGCTGCGCAGCTTGCTGCGTGCGTCGTCATGGCTGCGCGCAATCAGCGCGTCGTCCTGCAGATAGGCGGTGCTGCCGAAGATCGGCTTGAAGGCCGGATGCACATCCGCATTGGCGAAGGCGATCCAGCGATTGATCTCTGCGCGGCTGCGCGCGGTGCCATCGCCGGATAGACCGGTGAGCGGCGCAATGTCGGCGATGTAGTTGAGGATGGCGGCGTTCTGGGTCAGTGCCCAGTCGTCGACGACCAACAGCGGCACAGCACCGGCCGGGTTGAGGCGCAGATATTCGGGGGATTTCATCGTGGCGGCGTCGACCACCTGCAGATCGAAGGGCAGCCCCGACCAGCGCAGCACGATGTGATCTGCCAGCGAACATGCGCCCGGCTTGGTGTACAGCTTCATGAGAATTTCCGCACAAGAACGAAGACGCAAGCTTAGCGGCAACGCGTGAGTGCGTGGGCAGCGTCAGGATGCGGTGCGCGGGCGCAGCTTCTGTACGCGATAGAACGTGTGGTCGCCGATGGTGGCCACCTGATAGGCATTACGCCAGCTCGGGCTTGCGATCGCGCTTGCGGCAAAGTGACTGGCGCCCGGCACGATTTCCTTGCGTTGCCCCACCGGCAGCGCCCAGTTGCGCTCTGCAGCCAGTGCCACATCCAGCGCCTTGTTCCAGGCATCGTCGTTTTTCAGCTGCGTCCCCGGAGCCACGATGGTGGGCGCGAACTGCTTGCGTGCAGTGACCACCTGACACATCGAGTCGCCCCACAAGCCGCTGTCCAGCCGACGCAACGCAACTTCGGCGACGGCTTGCTGGCCGCGCAAGGTCTGATCACGCGCTTCCAGGTACACGGTGGTGCTCAAGCACAACGAATCTGCAGCCGGCTGCGGCAACAACTGCGACAGCCAAAGTATCCAAACCAGTTTCATATAACTCCTTGCTCCGTATGGGCCGATCCGCAGAGCATCCAAGGTGGATGCACCAGTACAGAGGGCTTGGCGTCATGGGGAGGCGACCTGCCACGGGTCGCCCGGTCTCCGGCGAAAGAAGATCTACCGGAGGTGCCCGCCAAATGCGGCGGGTCAAAAAGTTGGCGCAAGGTAGGCGTCGATCACAGAATCGCGGCTGAATAGGCGGGGTTGACGGGTGTGATTGCTTGCTGCGTCTGCGGCTTGGTTCGATGACACCAGCGCGACGCATCCGTCGTGTGCGTCGCATCGCGCTGGCGACAGTGGATGCCGCAACAGATCTCGATACGGTGCGCGTGCGCTGTTGCGCCTGCGCAATGGCTCGAGACGTGCAATGCGTTGCACTTAGGCTATGCATGCAATGCCATCTGCAGTCTGCGCTACACGTCATCGTCACTGAGGGATGTGCTTGCGTATCGCCGCTTCCTACTGCAGCGGGGATGTGTCGAGATGCGAACGCGGGGTGCATAAAGGAGCTTTCAGTGCATGGTGCTTGATGCTGTCCGGATCATGCATCGAGCGCTCGCATGTGCATCGTAGAACGCGGTGTTGTAATCACTAGAGGAGGCGTCCGAGGTGCTCGATGCGCGTTGATGGTGGCGAGTGAACACGAAGCGCCACGACGGTATTGGCCCTCGCATCGCATCACCAAGTCGCGCGCCAGGCTTGCATATGCATCGTGCACAAATGCGTCAGCGGAATTTTAAACGGCTTGTAGTGGCTGCGACGATATGCAGCCGAGATCGTCAAAATCATCGATCACGATTCCTTCGACGGTATCGGTGGCACAGCGGCGTTGGCCATGCGGCAATCGCAGTGCGCGCTTGCTAACGCTGTTGCTATTCGCAGTGCACATGTTCGAACGCATCAGGCGTGTTGAATCACACGCATCAAGTTCAACATGGTGCGAAACAATCTCATGCAGACATGCAGACATGCAGACATGCAGACGAGCAGACGAGCAGACGAGCCGGTACGCAACTGCGCCAGATACGGAGCCAATTTGGTGAGCGTCGGCAATGTCAGGGCCAGTGCTGCGATGACCGCCAAGGGCAGCAACTGATCGCGCCGCCACTTCAGCGCAGCTAGTGGCGATGCAGTCGTGGCAGCCGTATGCGCGTAAGGCTGCAATGCGTTGCGTAACCACCATGCCGACAGCACGGCAATACTGCTGACCAAAGCGACCACCATCAACGCAGTCGACGCGGCGGCAGGCGTGCCGCCTTCAGAACCAGGCTGATCGCGGCGCTGACCAAGAGCGCGGCCAGCCCGCTGCCGATCGGACGCAGCGCACTGACGCCGCGCGTGCCACGCCAGGACCAGTGGCCCAATCCCAGCAAGGTGTTCTGTGCGACGTCGCCGACTGCATAAGCGGCGCGGAAGGGCAGGCTGAGCAGCAATACGCTGATCAGGCGGACATCGGCGGGAAGTGGATGCGATGCAGCGATGTAGTCGGCGTCGCGGGCATGCCCGGTTTATCGCCGAGCTGCGACAGGAAAAAGAATGGACTGCGCTGCACCGATCAGCGGCGCTCACGGGGTTGGGCGCCAGGTCGATGGCAGCGTTAGCGCCTGCATCGATCCGGCGCATATGGATTCCGGCGCCGGCATCTCATGGGTGAACCGGTCATCGCTTCATCACCGCCGCCACCGGCGTTGACGTCGCGCCAGCCCCGCTCCATGACGCTCGCAAAGAGGTTGGTGCGGGTATCGCGCTCAGGCTGCTGTGACGTTCAGCGCATTGCGGCAACGCGTGTTACAACTTCGCCGCCAGTCGGCAGGCCTGATCGATCGCACGCTTGGCGTCCAGTTCGGCGGCGACATCCGCACCGCCGATCAGATGCGGTTGCTGCCCGTTGGCCTGCAGCGCGGCCAGCAGGTCGCGGCGCGGTTCCTGCCCGGCGCAGACTACTACCGTGCCGACATCGAGCACTTGTTCGGCGCCGTCCACGCGGATCCGCAGTCCGGCGTCGTCCACGCCCAGATATTCCACGCCGCCCAGCATCTTGACCCCCTTGGCCTTGAGCGTGGCGCGGTGGATCCAGCCGGTGGTCTTGCCCAGGCGCGCGCCGGGTCTGCCGGGGCTGCGCTGCAGCAGCCAGACCTGGCGGGCCGGGTGCTCGGGTTGCGGCCTGGCCAATGCCCCAGCCGTTTCGAAGCTGGGGTCCACGCCCCATTCGGCCATCCAGCGTGCAGGGTCCAGCGACGGCGATGGCCCTGTGTGCACGAGAAATTCGCCGACATCGAAGCCAATCCCGCCGGCCCCGATGATCGCGACCTTGTTGGCAGCGACATGGCGGCCCAGCACCACGTCCAGATAGCTCACGACCATCGGGTGATCGGCGCCGGGGAAGTCCACCTTGCGCGGCTCGATGCCGGTGGCCAGCACAATCTCGTCGAAGTCTTTCAGGTCTGCCGCTTCGACCCGGGTATTCAGGCGCAGCTGCACCCCGGTCGCATCGATGCGGTGGCCGAAGTAGCGCAGCGTCTCGTTGAATTCTTCCTTGCCCGGGATGCGCCTGGCGACATTGAATTGCCCACCGATTGCATCGCCCGCATCGAACAAGGTGACGCGATGGCCGCGCTCGGCGGCCACCGTCGCGCAGGCCAGGCCGGCCGGGCCGGCACCGACCACCGCAATACGCCTGGGATTGGGTGTCGGTGCGTAGATCAGTTCGGTTTCGTGCGCTGCGCGCGGGTTGACCAGGCAGCTCGCCAGCTTGTTGTCGAACACATGATCCAGGCAGGCCTGATTGCAGGCGATGCAGGTATTGATGGCGTGCGACTGGCCGGTGCGTGCCTTGTTGGCCCACTGCGGGTCGGCCAGCAGCGGGCGCGCCAGCGACACCATGTCGGCGGCGCCGTCGGCCAGGATGCGCTCGGCCACTTCGGGCATGTTGATGCGGTTGGTGGCCACCACCGGAATACGCAGGTGCGGCTTGAGCTTGGCGGTCACACCGGCAAATGCGGCGCGCGGTACCGAGGTGGCGATGGTCGGGATGCGTGCCTCGTGCCAGCCGATACCGGAATTGATGATGGTCGCGCCCGCCGCTTCGATCGCCTGCGCCTGCGTCAGGATGTCCTGCCACTGGTTGCCGCCTTCGACCAGGTCCACCAGCGACAGCCGGTAGATGATGATGAAGTCCGGCCCGCACGCCTCGCGGATGCGTCGCACGATCTCCACCGCAAAGCGCATGCGCTTGGTCGCATCGCCACCCCAGGCATCGTTGCGCTGGTTGGTGCGCGCAGCGGTGAATTCGTTGATCAGATAGCCTTCCGATCCCATCACCTCCACGCCGTCGTAGCCGGCGTCGCGGGCCAGCCGCGCCGCACGCGCGTAGGCGGCGACCTGACGATCCACCGCACGTGCCGATAGCGCGCGTGGGGTGAACGGGTTGATCGGCGCCTTGAGCCTGGACGGTGCCACCGACAGGGGGTGATAGGCGTAGCGCCCGGCATGCAGCAGCTGCAGGCAGATCTTCGCCCCGTGCGCATGCACCGCCCGGGTGACCTGACGATGCGGGCGCACCTCCCACGGCCACGACAGCTTGCCGCCGAACGGCTTGAGCCAGCCCACCACGTTCGGCGAAAAGCCGCCGGTGACGATCAAGCCGACCCCGCCGGCAGCGCGCTCGGCGAAATACGCGGCCAGTTTGGGGAAATCGCGCGCCCGGTCTTCCAGACCGGTGTGCATCGAGCCCATCAGGACGCGGTTGCGCAGTTGCGTGAATCCCAGATCGAGCGGTGCGAACAGGTGCGGGTAGGACGAGACGGACGGGCCGGTGGCGGGCGACATGGTGTGGATACGCTGGCGTACGGAGTGCGCACGATGCAGGCAAACGGGCCTGGCGGCAAGTCTTGACCCGCCTGTACGGCGCAATCGGCGGTTTCGGAGGGGAGGGCGGTACGGTTGGCCTGCACATCGGGCCGTATCTCAGTGGAGGCGCCCATGTCTGCCAAGCGCAACCAATGGCGCGAAGAAGACGCCCCTGCTGGCCCGCTGGCTGGCTGAGACTCGAGCCGCACTTGCCGACTTCTTGATCAGTGCTGTCAGCTGGGCGGCCGCGCTCCAGCGCCGCGCGGGTCGCGGGGGCGAGTCTCTGTCGAGCGGGGCTGATCCGCCCGCGCCGCTGCCGCGGAACAGATCGCCTCGCATTACAGGAAACGGCTCTGCGATCGGGCCTGCGCCCCAGCAGCGAGGCGGACCGCACGATCAGGGTGCCCTCCCGCCTTGCCGCTGGGTCACGTGCGCGCGCTGGGGCCGTGCTGCCTTCTTCCTCTGCAAGCCAACGGCCCGTGCCCGCTGCGGCAGCCGGACTCAAGCGGTAACGGCGATCACCAACCCGCCAGTACCAGCTTGCCGATCGTGCTGCCGCTTTCCAGCCGTCGGTGCGCCTCGCGCAATTGCTGCGCATTGATCGGCGACAGCGTTTCGGTATGGGTGGTGCGCAATTCGCCCGCATCGATCAAGCTGGCGGCACGGTTGAGGATGCGGTGTTGCTCGACCATGTCCTCGGTTGCGTAGCGGGCACGGGTGAACATCAGCTCCCAGTGGATGCCGATGCACTTGGCTTTGTAGGGATCGCCGATCGACAGCGGGCCGCGCGGCTCCACGATCAAGCCCACATGCCCCTGCGGTGCCAGGATCTCGCCCAGTTGCTCCCAGTAGCGGTCGGTGTCGGCCAGGTTGAGTGCGGCGTCCACGCTCTGCATTCCCAAGGCCTGCAACTGCGGCTGCAGCGGTTGGTGATGGTCGATCACATGCTGGGCGCCCATCTGTCGCACCCATTCGATGGTTTCCGGCCGCGAGGCGGTGGCGATCACGCTGAAGCCGGCATGTCGCGCCAGCTGGATCGCGATCGAGCCCACGCCGCCCGCGCCACCGATGATCAACACGTGCTTGCCGCGATTGCGCGCGCCGTCGAAAGAGAACGGCATGCGCTGGAACAGCAGCTCCCAGGCGGTCAACGTGGTCAGCGGCAGAGCCGCGGCCTGGGCGAAGCTGAGCGAGGTGGGCTTGCAGCCGGCGATGCGCGCATCGACCAATTGGTATTGCGCATTGCTGCCCGGTCGGCCGATGTCGCCCGCGTAATACACCTCGTCGCCGACCGCGAACGCGGTGACCTCGGGGCCTACCGCTTCGACGACGCCGGCCGCGTCGTAGCCCAGGATCTTCGGCGCATCCAGCGTCTGTGGCTTGGGTGCACGCACCTTGGTGTCGACCGGATTGACCGAGATCGCCTCGACGCGAACCAATAAGTCATACCCCGAAGGAGCCGACGGGGCCGGAAGTTCCATGTCAAGCAGTGCGGCGGGATCGTCGATTGGAAGATGACGGGTGATGACGACAGCTTTCATCGGGTCGCTCCATGTGGGGAGTTCAGGGTGCGTTGTGAAGCTGTCGCGCCGCAACCACTGACCCCACAATTCAGCTCGGACGGGGCCTGGCGTTCACCAATGTGGTTTTCGCATCACTGTGCAGCCCGCCGGAAAGGTGGATCCGCCAGCGTATTCAACTGGCTTAATTGGGCTGCGGTTCATGCAGGTCGAATGTGCAAACTGAGTGCGCGGTCCTTCCCTTCATGAAACTGTATACGTAGTATTGAAAGGGATCGCCGGCCCTGGTGATTGCTTTCACATGTTATATGACCGTTAACGCGATCTTCACTGAAGCCGGCTTAATCTGCGCCCCGATGGCTCTGGATGTGACGAGCATCTTTACCAAGAACAACGCCTCTATCGGTTTTATCTCCCAAAGAAGGAGCTGTATACACATGAACAAGAAAATTCTCACTGCCGCGTTGCTCGGCGGTCTGGCGGTTGCCCAGGCTGCTTCCGCGCAGGAGTTCGATGACCGTTGGTACCTGACCGGTAGCGCTGGCTTCAACTTCCAGGACAGCGATCGTCTGACCAATGATGCCCCGTTCGTCACCCTGGGTCTGGGCAAGTTCGTCAGCCCGAACTGGTCGATCGACGGCGAGCTGAACTATCAGAACCCGAACTTCGATGCCAACCAGGATCAGAACTGGAGCCAGTACGGCATCTCGTTCGACCTGCGTCGCCACTTCATCCAGGAAGGCCGCGGCTGGAACCCCTACCTGCTGTTCGGTCTGGGCTACCAGCGTTCGGAAGAAGAATTCGACGCGACCCCGAACCCGGTTTCGCCGGGCCAGCAGAAGGACGGCAACTTTGCCGCCAAGGCTGGTGTCGGTCTGCAGACCACCTTCGACAAGCGCGTCGCCGTGCGTGCCGAGTTGGCCTACCGCGCTGACTTCAACGACCAGAGCGTTGCTGCTCCGCAGGAAGACTGGTTCGGCGACGTGCTGGCTTCGGTCGGCGTCGTGATCCCGTTGGGACCGGCTCCGTCGACCGCTCCGCCGCCGGCTCCGGCTCCGGTTGCTCCGAGCTGCGCAGACCTGGATGACGACGGTGACGGCGTCAACAACTGCGACGACAAGTGCCCGGCTTCGCAGCCTGGCCAGACCATCGGTCCGGACGGTTGCCCGGTGCCTGTGTCGATCGATCTGAAGGGCGTGAACTTCGACTTCAACAAGTCGACCCTGCGTCCGGACGCCGTCTCGATCCTGAGCGAAGCGACCGAGATCCTGAAGCGTTACCCCGACCTGAAGGTTGAGGTTGCTGGTCACACCGACTCGAAGGGTACCGACGAGTACAACCAGAAGCTGTCCGAGCGTCGTGCGACCACCGTGTACGACTACCTGACCAAGAACGGCGTTGATGCGTCGCGTCTGGTTGGTCCGATCGGCTACGGCGAGAGCCGTCCGATTGCTCCGAACACCAACCCGGATGGTTCCGACAATCCGGAAGGCCGTGCGAAGAACCGTCGTACCGAGCTGAACGTCCAGAACTAATTGGACCGCTAGCTGTTGCATACAAAACCCGGCCTTGCGCCGGGTTTTGTCTTTGTGGGGACCGCGAAACCTGCGCCTGGACGGTGCAAATCCTGTCTGCGTTGCCATCCAGGCACGTTTCCGGTTGAAACGGCGTTCATCGCTGCCTACACTCGCCGCGTCAACACCACACTCATAATTGGAAGAACCCGATGCTGCGTACCGCTACGGCTGGATTGCTTTGTCTCGCCTTGATTCCCGCCGCCTACGCCGCTCCGAACTGCGCCGGCAGCACGGTGTCCCAGCCGCTGCCGTTGCCCGCCACCGTCATTGCGCCGGCGGCCGCCGAGTTCTACACCCGTAGCGTGCAGCTGGGCATGCCCACCGGCGTGCTGGCACAGCCTTACACCACCGAGCAGTCGGTGGACCGCGTGCTGCTGCGTCTGCGCGTGGAAGGCTGCCAGGATCTGGCCAAGGTCATTCCGCCCGGCGGCACCGTCAATCCGAACGATCCGGCCGCCTACAAGGCCACCACCGCGTTCGACAACACGCCGTGGCGCTTTGACATGAGCCAGAACGGCAAGCGCATGACCGCCGAAGAATTCGATGCCTGGATGAAGGCGCGCGGCGTGCGTGTGGTCAAGGCACGCCCGGTGGCTGCGCCGGCTCCGGCTGCTGCCGCAACCGCAACGCCTGCGGCCGACGCCAAGTCGGTCGAAAACAAGTAAGCAACGCGGTCGGGACGGCATGACCCGGCGGCCTGCGCCGGCGACGTCCCGGCAGCGCACGCGTGGTCCGGCGGGCGCATCGCGCGCCTCCGGTACGACCACTGCGACCACCGCGCCACGCCACGGGCTGGCGCGCGTGCTGTCCAAACTGGGCGTGTGTTCGCGTACCGAAGCGGCGCGCTGGGTCGCCGACGGGCGGGTCAGCGTGGCCGCGCGCGTAATACGCGATCCCGAATATCCGATCCGCGCTGATCAGCACTCCACCATCTGCGTCGACGGACAGCCATTGGCCGGCCCGGCGCGTTGCTACCTGATGCTCAACAAGCCGCGTGGCGTGGTCACCACCGCGCGCGACGAGCAGGGCAGGGACACGGTGTATCGCTGCTTTGATGGTGCCGGCTTGCCGTGGATCGCCCCGGTCGGGCGCCTGGACAAGGCCAGCGAAGGCCTGCTGCTCTTCAGCAACGATCCGCAATGGGCCGCCACGGTGACCGACCCGATGACCGGGCCGGACAAGACCTATCATGTGCAGATCGATTGCCGCCCGAGCGCTGCGCAACTGGCGCAGCTGCAGGCCGGCGTGGTCGATCCCGATCCGGACGGCGAGGGCGTACTGCTGCGCGCCAAGCGGGTCGGCGTGCTGCGCGAAGGCGAGCGCAATGCGTGGCTGGAGATCGTGCTGGACGAAGGCCGCAATCGGCAGATCCGCCGCTTGTTGGCCGCGGTGGAGATCGGCGTGCTTCGGTTGGTGCGGGTGGCGATCGGCTCGCTGGCGATGGGCGAGCTGGGCAAGGGTGCGTGGCGGATGCTCAGCCCAGCGGAAGTCAGTGCGCTGACGGCGGCTCCCGCCAGCGCGCCAGACGCGCGCTGAGCAAGGCGCTCACCACCTCGACGGCGCGGGCGTCGCCGGCACCGTTGGCATCGTGGCGTCGGCCCTTGGCATGATTGCAGCCGGCACAGGCCAGGGCGAGATTGCGCGCTGCATTGGCATCGTCGCCGACCAGCGCACACAGGGCCGCCGCCGCGCGACGGCCGAACCAGGCCTGCGGGACCACGTGTTCCAGCGTGGTGTGCCCGAGCGGTTCGCCATCGGCGCGCAGTTGCAGGCGCCGACGGCAATGTAGGCAGCGGGTTTCCCAGTTGCCATCCAACAGCTGCGCCTGGGTATCGGTCTGCGCCGCGAGCAGCAGCCGTTGGCGCAGCACCGAGCGCATCAGTGCTGGATGACGTCCAGTTCGCGGCCGATCTTGATGAACGCGTCGATCGCCTGATCCAGCTGCTCGCGGGTGTGCGCGGCGCTGATCTGGGTGCGGATACGCGCCTGGCCCTTGGGCACCACCGGGAAGAAGAAGCCGATCGCGTAGATGCCTTCTTCCAGCAGCCGCTCGGCGAATTTTTGCGCCAGCGGCGCGTCGTAGAGCATTACCGGGCTGATCGGGTGCACGCCCGGCTTGAGGTCGAAGCCGGCAGCGGTCATGCGCTCGCGGAAGTAGCGGGTGTTGTCGACCAGCTGCGTGCGCAGCTCGCCGGCGGCTTCCAGCATCTGGAAGGCCTTGATGCCGGCAGCCACCACATGCGGCGGCAGCGAGTTGGAAAACAGGTATGGGCGCGAGCGCTGGCGCAGCAGTTCGATGACTTCGCGCTTGGCGGTGGTGAAGCCGCCCAGGGCGCCGCCCATCGCCTTGCCCAGCGTGCCGGTGATGATGTCGATCTGGTCCAGCACGCCCTTGACCTCGGCCGAGCCGCGGCCGCTGGCGCCGAGAAAGCCGGTGGCATGGCATTCGTCGATATGCACCAGCGCGTTGTATTTGCGGGCGAGGGCGGTGATCTCGTCCAGCGGGGCGATGAAGCCGTCCATCGAGAACACGCCGTCGCTGGTGATCAGCTTGGTCTTGCAGCCGGCCGCATCGGCGGCCTGCAGCTGCGCTTCCAGATCGGCCATGTCGCAGTTGGCGTAGCGGAAGCGCTTGGCCTTGCACAGGCGCACGCCGTCGATGATGGAGGCGTGGTTGAGCGCGTCGGAAATGATCGCGTCCGCTTCGCCGAGCAGCGGTTCGAACAGGCCGCCGTTGGCATCGAAACAGGCGGCGTAGAGGATGGTGTCCTCGGTGCCGAAGAAATCGGCGATGGTGCGCTCGAGCTGCTTGTGCAGGTCCTGGGTGCCACAGATGAAGCGCACCGAGGCCATGCCGAAGCCGTGCGTATCCAGCGCGTCCTTGGCGGCCTGGATGATGTCCGGGTGGTCGGCCAGGCCCAGATAGTTGTTGGCGCAGAAGTTGAGCACGCTGCGGCCATCGGCCAGGGTGATCCGCGCCGACTGCGGGCCGGTGATGATGCGCTCGGACTTGAACAGGCCCTGGGACTGGATGGTTTCCAGTTCGGCGGCGTAATGGGCGGTCAGCGCAGCAGGAGCGTTGGTCATGGCGGTCGCAGTGGCAAGAGACGCATGATTTTAACGATCACGGTGGCATACCACTACGTCATGCAAAATCGGCATAAGGTGCGGCCTTGATGTCATTTCACCGCCTGCGTGCCGCTGCGCAGCATGGCATGCTTGCTGTTCAGCTGCGCCCCAACGGTTTGGAGATTGCTGTGACCCACCCCCGCTTCCGTCTTATGGCGACCGTGTTGTGCAGCCTGCTGGTCCTGGCCGGCCCGGCTGGCGCGCGCGACATCGGCCTGCTCAATGTCAGTTACGACCCCACCCGCGAGTTCTACCGCGACTACAACAGCGCCTTCGCCGCGCAGTGGAAGCAGCAGCATCCGCAGGACACCGTCACGGTGGAGACCTCGCATGGCGGCTCCGGCAAACAGGCAAGGGCGGTGATCGACGGCATCGAGGCCGATGTGGTCACGCTGGCGCTGGCCTACGACGTCGATGCGATCGCCGAGAAGGCCAAGCTGATCGACAGTGACTGGGAAAAGCGCCTGCCCGACAACAGCGCGCCGTACACCTCGACGATCGTGTTCCTGGTGCGCAAGGGCAACCCGAAGAACATCCACGATTGGCCGGACCTGCTGCGCTCCGGCGTGGCGGTGGTGACGCCCAACCCCAAGACCTCCGGTGGCGCGCGCTGGAATTACCTGGCCGCCTGGGCCTACGCCGACCATATCTTCAAGGGCGACCGCGAGCGCATCTTGCGCTACATGCAGGCGCTGTTCCGCAACGTGCCGGTGCTCGATACCGGTGCGCGCGGCGCCACCACCACGTTCGTGCAGCGTGGCATCGGCGATGTGCTGCTGGCCTGGGAAAACGAGGCGCTGCTGGCGCGCGAAGAGCTGGGCAAGGACAAGTTCGAGATCGTGGTGCCCAAGCTGTCGATCCTGGCCGAGCCGTCGGTGGCGCTGGTCGACAAGAATGTCGACAAGCACGGCACCCGCGAGGTGGCCGAGGCCTATCTGCGTTACCTGTATGCGCCGGAAGGGCAGAAGCTGGCGGCCAAGCATTTCTATCGGCCGCGCCATCCGGAATTTGCCGACCCTGCCGACCTGGCACGGTTCCCGGACATCAAGCTGGTAACCATCCAGGACGCGTTCGGGTCGTGGGACAAGGCGCAGCAGGAACACTTCGCCGACGGTGGCGTGTTCGATCAGATCCAGGCAAAAAAATAGGCGATGCCGATGTCGGTTGCACCCCACCCAGCGCCGTCACCGCGCCGACGCGTGATGCCGGGGCTGGGCTTGAGTCTTGGAATCACGCTGACCTGGCTGGGACTGATCGTGCTGATCCCGCTGCTGGGCATCTTCATCAAGACCAGCGGGCTGGGCTGGGATGGGCTGTGGCGGGTGTGGAGCGAGCCGCGCGTGCTGTCGGCGCTGCGGGTGAGCTTCGGCACCGCGTTCGCGGCCGGCGCCTTCAATGCGGTGATGGGCACCTGGGTGGCCTGGGTGTTCGTGCGCTACAACTTTCCAGGCAAGCGCCTGTTCGATGCGGTGATCGACCTGCCGTTCGCATTGCCGACCGCGGTGGCCGGCATCGCGCTGACCGCGTTGTACGGCGGCAACGGCTGGGTCGGGCGCTGGCTGGAGGCGATCGGCATCAAGGTGGCCTACACGCAGTTGGGCATCGTGCTGGCGCTGGTGTTCGTCGGGTTGCCGTTCGTGGTACGGGTGGTGCAGCCGGTGCTGGCCGAGAGCGAGCGCGAGCTGGAAGCGGCCGCGGCCACGCTGGGCGCATCGCGCTGGCAGACAGTGTGGCGAGTGGTGCTGCCTGGGCTCTGGCCGGCAGTCCTGACCGGGTTTGCGCTGGCCTTCGCGCGTGGTGTGGGTGAGTACGGCTCGGTGATCTTCATCGCCGGCAACCTGCCCAATTCGACCGAGATCGCGCCGCTGCTGATCACCATCCGGCTGGAGGAATTCGACTATGCCGGCGCCACCGCGATTGCCGCGGCGATGCTGCTGCTGTCGTTCGTGATCCTGCTGGTGGTCAATACGCTGCAGGCACGCCTGCTGCGCTATCAACGGAGGACTGCATGAACGATGCTGTTTCGCCGCTGCCTGCCATGTTGCACACCCGCCAAATGACCGAACAGGCCCGCCGCATCACCGACTCGGCCACCAACGAGCCGCGTTGGGTGCAGTGGTTGATGATTGCGGGGGCGCTGCTGTTCCTGCTGGCGTTCCTGCTGCTGCCGCTGGTGCTGGTGTTTGCCGAGGCGCTGCGCGGCGGCTGGGAGACCTTTCTGCGCGCGATCGTCGACCCGGATGCATTGTCGGCGATCAAGCTGACCCTGATCGTCACTGCCATCGTGGTGCCGCTGAACCTGGTGTTCGGCGTGGCGGCGGCGTGGGCTGTCAGCAAGCACCAATTCCCCGGCAAGCGCTTGCTGATCAGCCTGATCGACCTGCCGTTCTCGGTGTCACCGGTGGTGGCGGGCCTGATCTTCGTGCTCATTTTCGGCCGCAGCGGCTGGGCGTGGCCGTTGATCGACGAAGGCTGGCGACTGCAGTTGCCGTTTTTTGGCGAGTTGCTGATCCAGTTGCCGCGCATCGTGTTTGCGTTGCCCGGCATCGTGCTGGCGACGACCTTCGTCACCTTTCCTTTCATCGCGCGCGAGCTGATGCCGTTGATGGAGCAGCAGGGCAGCGATGAAGAACTGGCCGCCTTGAGCCTGGGCGCGAACGGCTGGCAGATGTTCTGGCGGGTGACCCTGCCGAACATCCGCTGGGGCCTGCTGTACGGCGTGTTGCTGTGCGCAGCGCGTGCGATGGGTGAGTTCGGTGCGGTGTCGGTGGTGTCCGGGCATATCCGCGGGCGCACCAACACGCTGCCCCTGCATGTGGAAATTCTCTACAACGAATACGCCTATAGCGCCGCGTTCGCGTGTGCCTCGTTGCTGGCACTGACCGCGCTGCTGACGCTGGCGCTGAAGACGTACCTGGAATGGCGGCACGGCGATTCGCTCGCCGCCAACCACCGACATTGAGGTGAACATGGGCATCCGCATCCACCGCCTGCGCAAGCAGTTCGATACGTTCACCGCGCTGGACGACATTACCCTGGACGTGCGCCAGGGCGAGTTGCTGGCCTTGCTGGGCCCGTCCGGTTCGGGCAAGACCACCCTGCTGCGGATCATGGCCGGGCTGGAGCATGCCGATGGCGGGCAGGTGCTGTTCGGCGACGAAGACGCCACACGCATGAGCGTGCAGTCGCGCCGGGTCGGCTTCGTGTTCCAGCACTACGCGCTGTTCAAGCATATGGACGTGTTCGAGAACATCGCCTTCGGCCTGCGGGTGCGGCGCGGCAACGAGCGCTGGGCCGAAGCGCGTATCCGCGCACGGGTGGAGGAGCTGCTGGCGCTGGTGCAGTTGCAGGGCCTGGAGCAGCGCTACCCCACCCAGCTGTCCGGCGGCCAGCGGCAGCGTGTGGCGCTGGCGCGTGCGTTGGCGATCGAGCCTCGCGTGCTGCTGCTGGACGAGCCGTTCGGTGCGCTGGATGCGCAGGTGCGCCGCGATCTGCGCCGCTGGCTGCGCGAGCTGCACGAACGGACCGGCCTGACCACGGTGTTCGTCACCCACGATCAGGAAGAAGCGCTGGAGTTGGCCGACCGGGTGGCGATCCTCAACCGTGGCCGCATCGAGCAGCTCGACACGCCGGCGATGATCTACGACAAGCCGGCCTCGCCGTTCGTGTACTCCTTCGTGGGAGCGGTGAACCGTATTCCCGGCGTGCTGGCGCAAGGCCAGATTCAAGTCGCCGGGCATGCCTTGCCGGCGGCGAATGCCGCGCTGGCGGCCGGCCCGGTAGAGGTTTACGTGCGGCCGGAAGATCTGGTGCCGGACGATGCCGGCTGGCCGGCCACGGTGGCCTGGTCCCAGCGCAGCGGGGCGCGTCTGCGTCTGCGTGCAACGCTGGAGCCGGCAGGCAACGAGGTGGAAGTGGAGCTGCCGGCATCGGCGGGCAGCTTTCAGCCCGGGCAACAGCTGCGGCTGGCCGCGCGGCATTACGGTGTGTTTCCGGTCTGATTTGGGCTGGCTGGCGCCAGCCAGGAATGGTGAATCGGGAATAGGGAATTGGAACTAGTGGTCGGCAGCGGTGCGCATTGCTGTTGCGAATTCCTAACTCCCAATCTCCACTCCCGGCCCATCAAGATTCCGCGCCGGCGGTCGATGAGACAGAACGCTGACCAGCGTCATCTGCGCTCGAGCGTGTGCGCTGGGTCAAGCGAGCGCGACGTGTATGTTGCGCTGCAATGACAGTTGGACTAAGAAGTCATGGCAGGCCCGCCTTGCGCAATCCGACCGCCCATCGTTCCAGGAGATGTCCATGAAGCCGTCCTCGCTCGCGTGTTGTCTGTCGTTGCTGTTGCTCGGTGTGGTGCCGTTGGCACAGGCGCAGGACGAAGAAGCCCCCGCTTCTCCCTTCAGCGGCACCTTTGCGGTGACCAGTGACTATCTGTTCCGCGGTATTTCGCAGACCAATGAAGAGCCCGCCTTCCAGGCCGGACTCACCTACAAGACACCATTCGGCCTGTACATCGGCACCTGGACGTCCAACGTCGACTACGGCGCCGGCGATCCGGATTGGGAAGTGGATGGCTTTGTCGGCTACAACACCGATCTGGGCACCAATTTCAATTTCGATGTGATGGTCAATCGCTACCAGTATCTGGGAGCGGGCGCGTCCAATTACGCCGAGTTGATCACCAAGACCACGTTTCTGAAAACCTATAGCCTCACCGTTGCCTACACCAACGATCTCTACGGCACCAAGACCGATGGCTACTACTACGCGCTGGATGCCAACTGGTCGCTACCCTACGACTTCACCTTCGGCGCGCATGCGGGGCACAGCGTCTATACCTCGTCGCTGAGTCAGGTGGACCACGACTACAACGACTTCGGCGTGAATGTCGGCAAGGCCTTCGGTCCGCTGGGCCTGAGCGTTGGCTACTACGACACCAGCGAGGCGGCGGAATTCGGCTTCGGTCGGCAGAATTCGCAGAACCATCTGGTTGCGACTGCGACGGTCACCTGGCCGTGATGCCGTGATGGCAATCGCTTGAACGGCGGCTCTAACGACTCGGCCGTGCAGTGGTAGTGGTGGGCGGCAACAAGAGTTGATGCCCGGGTTCTTCAGTGTCTAAATTTGAAGGACACCGAGGCTCAAATCTCGTTTGTTTTGTCTTTGAGCGATGCATCGTGTGGATGGATCACTTGCGGAGCGGCTGATCTGCTGCGTGGCTGCAGGGCCCTTGCCCGTCCACCCTCGCAGGACACGCCGCAAGGACGTCCCTGTAGGCTCTTACGCGGCATCCATGCCGCGTAAGGTCCCGCGACGGTGAGCGGGCAAGGACCAGTCGAGATGGTCGGTGCGCACGGTAGGAGCAGTGCTTGGTGCGCGCTGTTCGACAATGGTGTGCAGGCTCAATATCCAATGTAGGTTGGGCGAAGCGTTTTCTTATGCGGTCACAGACTATTTCTCTGGTGCGGTGTCCTTGCCGGTTGCGGAACCCTTGGCAGCATGGATGGATGCCGCCAAGGCGCCTGCATGGATGAATTCACCGCGTGTCCCGCGAGCGGCAAAGGCGCCGCGCCCTCAACCAGTGAGTTTTGCCTGCTGCGTAGCCAGTGCTCTGAAGATGGACATGCAAAAGGCGCCTTGCGGCGCCTTTTGCGTTGAAGCGTATTGGCCGATCAGTTCCAGCTCAACACGACCTTGCCGGCCTTGCCTTCTTCCATCAGGTCGAAGCCCTTCTGGAAATCGTCGATCGGCAATTGGTGGGTCAGCACCTTGTGTAGCGGGAAACCCGACAACACCAGTTGCGTCATCTTGTACCAGGTCTCGTACATCTTGCGGCCGTAGATGCCCTGCACGGTGAGGCCCTTGAAAATGATCTTGTCCCAGTCGCAACCGGCGCCGCGCGGCATGATGCCGAGCATGGCGATCTTGCCGCCGTGGTACATGCAATCGAGCATGTCGTTGAAGGCGCGCGGGTTGCCGCTCATTTCCAGGCCCACGTCGAAGCCTTCCATGTGCAGGTCGGCCATGACCTCCTTGAGCGAGGTCTTGGACACGTTGACCACGCGCGTGGCGCCCATGTCGGCCGCCAGCTTGAGGCGGAAGTCGTTGACGTCGGTGACCACCACGTTGCGCGCACCAATGTGCTTGCAGATGCCGGCGGCAATGATGCCGATCGGTCCGGCGCCGGTGATCAGCACGTCCTCGCCGATCACATCGAATTCCAGCGCGCAGTGCGCGGCGTTGCCGTAAGGGTCGAAGAACGCGGCCAGCTCCGAGGGAATCTGGTCGGGGATCGGCCACAGGTTGCTGGCCGGCATCACCATGTACTCGGCGAAGGCGCCGTTGACATTGACGCCGATGCCGACCGTGTTGGGGCACAGGTGCGGGCGGCCGCCACGGCAGTTGCGGCAATGTCCGCAGACGATGTGGCCTTCGGCCGACACGCGTTGGCCGACCTGGTAGCCGGTCACCGCCGAACCGAGCTCGGCCACGCGGCCGACGAACTCATGGCCGATGGTCAGGCCGGGCTTGATGGTGCGCTGGCTCCACTCGTCCCATAGGTAGATATGCAGGTCGGTGCCGCAGATTGCGGTCTTTTCCAGCTTGATCAGCACCTCGTTGGGGCCGGGGCTGGGAACGGCGACCTGTTCCAGCCAGATGCCCTTGTTTGCTTCGCGCTTGACCAGCGCCTTCATCGTCTGCGCCATCTGGCGGGACCTGCTGAGTGAAAGTAAGACGGCGATTATATGCGGCGCGAGGTCGGGGCCATGCGGCGGTGCGGGAAGTGAGTGATGTCGGCTGACCCGGTTCATGGCGGGGTAGGGCCGGTGCCGTCCGTTTCCCCTCGGGAGAAGGTGGCGCGCAGCGCCGGATGAAGGGGCGCCTCAGAGATCTGTCGCCGCCTGCGATGGCAGGCGCGTCGCCACGCGTCGCCAGGGTGAATGATCGGCGTCACCCTCACTCTCACCCTCAACGCCTCCGCTCCGCGCCCCTGCCCGCACCCGCGGCGGGACGCTCCAAAGCACGCGCGCCTGGGTGCGCAAGCCGTGTCTTCTCGCCCGAGGGGAAGGGCGAGAAGACTCAGAACTTCACATCCAGACTCATGAAGTACTGCCGCGGTGCGCCGACCACCATGGTCTGGTTGTAGCCATCCGGATCGGAGGCGACATAGCCGTTGGTGCCGGTGCTGGCGAAATAGCGCTTGTCGGTGAGGTTGGTGATGTTGAGCGCCAACGCCACATCGGCCACCCCGCCCACGCGACCGAAGTCGTAGCGCGCGCCGGCATTGAACAGCCAGTACGAGGGCACCTGCGAATCGTTGAGGAAGGTGATGTAGCGCTTGTCGACGTACTTGCCGTCCAGATCCAGGCGCAGGTTGCCGAGCTGGTAGCTGGCGCTGGAGGAGAACATCAACGCGGGGATACCAACCACGTCCTTGCCGGAGGTGGCGACCACGCCGTTGTTGAGGTAATCGTCCTGGTAGCGCGAGCGGTTCCACGACAGCGAGTTCAACCAGCTCAGGCCCTCCACCGGGCGCCACATCAAGGCCAGATCGGCACCCGCGCTATGCACGGCGCCGACGTTGCTCAGGATCGCCGCGCAGGTCTGCACGGCGGTACACGGCGAGGTGGTCAACAAGCGGTTGGAGAACTTGGTGAAGTAGGCATCGGCCGACAGCTGGAACTGCGCATCCTGCACGCGGTAACCCACCTGCACGGTCTGTGATTCCTCCGGTTCCAGCGTGGAACGGCTGCGGTCAAAGGCCGCCTGCGAGGTGCCGAACGGAGTGAAGCCGAACGCGGCGATGTTCTTGCTGTAGGAGGCGTACAGGTCCTGGCGCTCGTCCAGCTTGTAGTTCACGCCGACCTGCGGCAGGAAGTTGTCTTCGGCGCGGATGCGGCCCTGTGCCAGTGCGGTGGTCGGCACCAGCGATTGCGCGCGCGTGGTGGTGCTGAGCGCCTTCGCGCCGTAGTTGAGGGTCAGCCGATCGTCGAGCAGGCGCACGGTGTCCTGCAGGTACAGCATGCGGGTCTGGGTGGTGTAGCGCTGCAGGAAATCGCGACGGAATGGGGTCTGCGCTTCATACACGTTGTACAGCGAGGTATAGCCTTCATTGCCGAGCGCGAAGTAGTTGCGCTGCTGCGTGGTGCGTGCGTTTTCCGCCCACAGGCCCACTTCCACATCGTGGTTGCCCCACGCCCATTTCAAGGCGCTGGTGCCGCCGAAACGATCCAGCCCGTAGTCGGTGGTGCGCATTGACAGCGGCACCTGCGCAGAGGTGCGTACATACGGCGTCACCCACTGACCTTCGCCACGATTGCCGTGGTAGTAGCCGGTGGCATCCAGGGTGGCGCCGCCGAACACGAACGTGCCCGACAGCCCGGCCAGGTTGTCGCGGCGCAGGCCGCCACCAGCGTAGTAGCTGGCATCGAGCCAGCTGTAATCGTCCGGCAGCCCGGCCAGCGATTGCGGATAGCCGTTGGCCACGCCGCTGGTGGCCCCGGTGTTCTGATACGCACGCGCCATCTGCACGGCGGTGGCCCAATCCGGCTGCAGGTAGTCGTAGTCCCAGCCCAGTGCGCGCTGGCTGGTCAACGACAGGTCCATGTAGTCGTATTCCTTGCGCCGCGAGGTATCCACGAACAGGCTCAGACGGTTGCCGTCGCCCCACTGGTAGACGGTCTTGAGGTTGGCCTGCTCGGACTGCTGGTCGCCGAAGCCCTTCCATTTGTCGGTGCTGGCATTGGCATAGGACAGGTACGCCGACAAGCCGTTGCGATCGCCGGTGTCGCCGCGCACGAAGGTGCGGCGCGTGGCATCGCTGCCGACCGTCTGCACCAGGCGCAGGCCCGGCGTGCTCTGCGGGTCGGCGGAGTAGAACTGCATGGTGCCGCCAAGGTTGGTGTTGGACGCAGTGCCCAGCGCACCGGCGCCTTGCGCGATTTCCACCGAGCCGAGGTTTTCCGAAATGATGGCGCGGGTGATGTGCAGGCCGTTGGTGACGCCGTAGCTCATGTTGCCGAGCGGAATGCCATCGAGCGTGTAACCCAGCCGGCTCTGATCGAAGCCGTGCAGGGTGACCTGCGAGGACCACTCGTAGGTGCCGAACGGATCGGCCGACTGGAACTGCACGCCCGGCAGTTTTTCCACTGCCTTGAAGGCGCTGCTGCCCGGGGTCAGCTGCTCGATGTCCTGCCGGCTGATGCGCTGGACCTGGCGGGTGCTGCCTTGCGACACCACGTTGATCGCATCCAGCTGGGTGGCGTTGGTGGCGGCATCGGCAACGCTGGCCGGGGCATCGGCTACCGGCGCATTTGCACCGGCAATCGGATCGGCCGCCGGTGTGGCAGCAGAGGCGATGGCGGGGAGCAGCGCGGCCAGGGCAAGCGCCAGCGGAGTGACATGAAAACGGCGAGCGGAAGTCATGGGGGAATCCTGTTCGAGCACGGCTGAGGGCAACGCGCGGTGCAGGACCGGCGTTTCGCGACGCAGGGTGTCAACGACGTATGAAACATTGATGACGGTGGCTGTCGCAAAACTGTCGTGCTTGCCCGCTATACGTGTCGTACCCAGCCGCACTGCGCGGCGACGTACACGTATTTCCTGCAGGTTCCGTAGCCATGACGTCCTCCCCCTCGCGCCGCGATTTCCTCAAGCGCGTCGCCGCGCTGACCGCCGCCGGCGCCATGCCGTCCTCGATCGGCCGCGCACTCGCGCTGCCGGCCAACTCGCGCACCGGCACGCTGCGCGACATCGAACACGTGGTGATCTTGATGCAGGAAAACCGCTCCTTCGATCATTACTTCGGTGCGCTGCGCGGCGTGCGCGGCTTCGGCGATCCGCGTCCGTTGCAGCTGCGCGACGGTCACCCGGTATGGAGCCAGCCGGCCGCCGATGGTCGTCGCCTGCTGCCGTTCGCCTTCGATTCGCAAGACACCTGCGCACCGTTGATCAAGAGCCTGGATCACTCGTGGAAAGCCGGCCACGGGCAGGACCCGGCGCGCTGGGCCGAGTACGACGCCTGGGTGCCGTACAAGGGCGAATTGACGATGGGATATTTCCAGCGTCACGACATCCCGTACTACCACGCACTGGCCGATGCGTTCACCATTTGCGATGGCTATTTCTGTTCGTTGCACGGGCCGACCAATCCCAATCGCATGTACCTGTTCACCGGCACCAGCGGCCCGAGCGTGGGCAATCTCGGCGCGCAGGCGGTGACCAATGCCGACGACGGCAACTGGACTGCCGACATGGCGCGCGACAAGCCCGGTTATGCGGCGATGGACTGGACCACCTATGCGCAGCGCCTGCAGGCCGCAGGTGTGGACTGGCGCGTGTACCAGGAGTACGACAACTTCGGCTGCAACTCGCTGGCGTATTTTTCGCACTACCGCGATCTGCACCCAAGCGACGAACGCTATCGACGCGCACGTGCCTGCGTGCCCGGGTCCACTGCAGACAATGCCGCCACCACGCAGGCCGAGCATCTGATCGCTGCAATCGCCGCCGACGTGCAGGCCGATCGCTTGCCGCAGGTGTCCTGGATCGTGCCGCCCACCGCGTACTGCGAGCATCCGGAAGCGCCGCCGGCCTATGGCGAATCGCTGGTGGCGCGCCTGATCGATGCGCTCACCGCCAATCCGCAGGTGTGGGCGAAGACCGCGCTGATCATCAACTACGACGAGAACGACGGCTTCTTTGATCACGTGCCCGCAGCGCTGCCGGCTTTGGATGCGCGCATGGGGCGCAGCAATGTCGAGACGCGCGGGGAGGTGTACGAGGGCGTGCCGATGGGGCTGGGTATCCGCGTGCCGATGCTGGTGATCTCGCCCTGGACGCGCGGCGGCTGGGTCAATTCGCAGGTGTTCGATCACACCTCGGTGCTGCGCTTGCTGGAACGCCGCTTTGGTGTGGCCGAGCCGAACATCAGCCCGTGGCGTCGCGCGGTCAGCGGCGATCTGACCAGCGTGTTCGATTTCCGCAAGCCGGACGATTCGGCACTCAGCGCATTGCCGTCGGTCGACGACTACCGCGCGCGCACCGCCGCGGTGCGCAACAAGCCGCTACCGGTGCCGCCGGCCCAGGCCAGCATGCCGCGGCAGGAGCCGGGACAACGTCCGGCGCGCGCGTTGCCGTATGCCTTGCAGGTGCATGCGCGCGAGCAGGGCGACGGCGGCGTGCAGCTGCAGTTCGTCAACAGCGGCGCTGCGGCAGCCGCGTTCAACGTCTACACCAGCGCTGCGAGCGGCGGCCCGTGGTACTACACCGTGTTGCCCGGCACCCGCCTCGACGATGTGCCGGTCGGCGCTGCGCACAACGGCGGCTATGCGCTGAGCGTGCATGGACCCAATGGCTTCCTGCGCGAATTCGCCGGCGACCTCGCTGCGTCCGGGACGCAATCGGCTGCGCCATGGTTGGAGGCGCGGCAAGACGGCGAGGTGCTGGTGCTGGACATCGGCAATGCCGGGCAGCAGCCGTGCACGCTGCAACTGCGCGCGCTGGACTACGCAGACCCGACCGCGCGCTCGCTGCACCTGGCTGCAGGTCAGCGCCAGACCGTGCGTCTGGCGCTTGCTGCCAGTGATCACTGGTACGACGTGGTGCTGGAACAGCCGGGCGCGGCATTCCGCCGCCGCCTGGCCGGGCATCTGGAAACCGGCAGGCCCAGCCGCAGCGATCCGGCATTCGGGCGCGCCTGAGCCGGCGCCGGGGGCGCACCGGTGATGGACGCGCAGGGGAGGCGGGTTGTTCTGGCCTCGACGGCAACCCAGCGTCGGTGGGCTGCAACGGGATCTTCGATCCGGCGATGACCCGCACGATCGCCGTGGATAGCCGGTATTTGCCATGGGTCATGCCGGAAGCCGCTCCGGCACCGCAGCTGTTGCAGGAACTCGACATGCGCTGACGCGGGCGGCCGGCACCGCAGCGGGAGGGGTTATCATGCGCTCCCGTTTCGCTGCGGCGAGCCGGCCCCTTCCCCAAGGAATCTCTCGCGCATGCGCATCCTGCTTGCCCGTCACGGCGAGACGCCGTGGAACGCCGAAGGCCGTTACCAGGGCCAGATCGATATTCCGCTGTCGCCGGTCGGCGAAGGCCAGGCCGCCGCCCTCGGCGCGCGTCTGCAATCGTTGGAGATCACCCGCGCGGTGGCATCGCCGCTGTCGCGTGCGCAGGCCACCGCCAGGCTGGCGCTGGGCAGCAACCGCGAAAGCCTGCTGCAGACCGATGCAGACCTGCAGGAAATCGCCCACGGCGAATGGGAAGGCCTACTGGCCAGCGAGATCAACGACAAGGATCCGGCACGTCTGCGCGCCTGGCGCGACGAGCCCGATACCGTGCTGATGCCCGGCGGCGAGTCCCTGCGGCAGGTGCTGGACCGCAGCTGGCGCGGCCTGGCGCGCGCGGCCGAAGGCCTGGGCGCGGCCGATACCTTGCTGGTGGTCGCGCACGATGCGGTCAACCGCGTGATCCTGTGCAAGATCCTGGGCCTGCCGCTGTCCCGGCTGTGGACCTTCCGCCAGGCACCGACCACGCTCAACCTGCTCGAAGGCGAGGACGTGGATCACCTGGAAGTGGTGCGGCTCAACGACTGCGCGCACCACACGCCGTTTTTTGGTGAAGCCAAGCATCGGGCGCTGTAAGACAACGCCCGGCACGGACGCTGGATGAGATCGTGGCCTGTGATATCGGCACAATTGCCAGGTGGCCCAGGGCGCTTCGCTACGCTGTTTTTGGCAGCGTGTCCGGCCTGTTGGCGCTGGGAGCGTTCTCCGACTTCATTCCTGCGCCTTTCCTGTCCGGTCGGGCCTGGATAGCGCCGATGTTGCTGCTGGGAAGCGGTCTGACGGTATCGATCGTCGCGCCGGCCTATCGCATCGGCGGGTGGAAGGCGGTCGTTGGCAAGCAGCTGTTCAACACCGTGCTGGCGCTCTGCCTGGCGCCGCCGCTCTTGGGATTGCTGTGCTGGCTGGTGCTGGCCAGAGGTGGGCCCTGGGTCTACACCCGCATTGCCGGTGTCGATTTCGAAGAGACGCATGTCATGCAGACCGCCGCCATGCCCGGCGCGCGAGCGTGCAAATACCGGTTGAGTGGCGGGCCGCTCGCGCATCGTTTTCCGGGCCATCTGTGCATCGACGAAGCGCAATATCGGCGTCATCCCGAGCAGCGCGTCTCGGTGCTGTTGCGCGGTCAACGCTCCGTGTTGGGCATGCGCATTGCGTCCATTTCCGATGTCCCCTGACTGCGGGCGACAGCGCTCCTCCAGTTGCTGGCTGAGGCGCGCGCACCCTGTCGGCCCATGCGACGGTGCGCGATCTGCCGGCGTGCCTGGTGATATGCGCTGCGCGCCGGCAAACGGCGATAATGCGGTTCTTCTCGCGCAGCCCTGACCGTGAACGCAACCGACTCCCTCTCCGACTGGCTCGCCTACATCGAGCAGCAGCATCCGCAGAACATCGCCATGGGCCTGGAGCGCGTGCGCGAGGTCGCTGCGCGGTTGCAGATTGAAGCGCCAGCCAGGCATGTCATTGTCGTAGGCGGCACCAATGGCAAAGGCTCCACCGTGGCCTTTATCGAGGCGATCGCGCAGGCCGCCGGCTGGAAGGTGGGCACCTACACCTCGCCGCATCTGCTGCGCTACAACGAGCGCGTGCGCATCGACGGCAACGAGGCCGGCGACGCGCAACTGGTGGACGCCTTTGCCGCCGTCGAAGCGGCGCGTGGCCAGACCGCGCTGACGTATTTCGAATACGGCACGCTGGCGGCGCTGTGGCTGCTGCAGCGCTCCGGGCTGGACCTGGCGGTGCTGGAAATCGGCCTGGGCGGGCGCCTGGACGCGGTCAACATCATTGATTCGGATGTGGCGGTGATTACCACCGTGGATATCGATCACACCGATTGGCTGGGCGAAGACCGCGAGACGATCGGCACCGAGAAGGCCGGCATCATCCGCGCCTGGAAGCCGGTGGTGCTGGGCGAAATCGACCCGCCGTCGAGCGTGTTGCGGCGGGCCTACCAGTTGGGCGCCAATGCGATCCGCGCCGGCAGCGACTATTTCTTCGAGCCGATCGAGGCGCAGCACTCCGACGCGCCGCAGTGGCGCTGGCGCGATGTCGCGGTGACCCTGGAGCTGCCGATGCCGGCCTTGCAGGCGCCGGTGCAACTGGCCAACGCGGCCGCGGCGATCGCCGCGTTGCAGGCCTTGCCGGTGGAACTGCCCGATGCCGCCTGGGCGCAGGGCATTGCCAATGCACGGGTGGCCGGGCGCCTGCAGCGCAGCGACATCGATGGCGTGCAGGTGCTGCTGGATGTCGGCCACAACCCGCAGGCCGCGCGCGCACTGGCCAATGCGCTGGGCGCGCAGGCGCACACCGGCAGCACCCATGCGATCTACGCCGCATTGGCGGACAAGGATGTGCTGGGCGTGGTGGAGGCGGTGGCCGCGCAGGTCGACCATTGGGCCCTGGCCGGGCTGGACGGTGCGCGGGGGCAGTCGGCGCAGGCCTTGCAGGCCCGTCTGCAGGGCAGTGCCGCAGCGCAGGCGGCCTGCCATGGCGATGTGGCGGGCGCACTGCGCGCGGTGCTGGCGCAGGCCTCACCGGGCGATCGGGTGCTGGTGTTCGGCTCGTTTCATACCGTTGCCGACGCCCTAAGCGCACTTCGTTCAGTCCACTCGGGTCGGTAGCCCGGCTGCGGCCTTATAATCGCCGCGGCACCCCGCCACGCCGCCTCTCGTCTCTCTACGTGGATACTGCTCTGAAACAGCGACTGATTGGCGCCATCGTTCTGGTGGCGCTTGCCGTGATCTTCCTGCCGATGCTGGTCAAGGGCCCTGCGCCGTCGAGCGGCGTGGCCGATGTGCCGCTGGAGGCGCCTGCCGCACCGGCCAATGGCCAGTTCGAAACCCGCGAATTGCCGCTGGTCACCCCGGGCGATGCGCCTGCCGGTGGCGCGCTGGGCATGCGCGGCGCCGCCTCGGCGCCGGCTGCGGTGCAGGACAACCCGGACGCGGCCGATCTGGCCAACCCGTCCAGCGCGCCGTCGGCGCCTGAGGTGGCGGCCGGCAACTACGCGGTCAACTTCGGCGCCTACGCCACCAGCGCCGACGCCGACGCGGTGCTGGCGCGGCTCAAGCAGGCGCAGCTGCCCGGCTTCAGCGAAAAGACCCAGATCAACGGCCGCCCGGCCTGGCGCGTGCGCGTGGGGCCGTATGTCGACCAGGCGCAGGCCGAATCGGCGCGCCTGCAGGCGGTAAAGGTGCGCAGCGACGTCAACGCCCAGGTGGTGACGCTGGATGCCAACGCCGCCGCGCCAGCGCCTGCAGCCAGCACACCGACGCCGGCACCGGCCCCGGCCGCAAAACCCAGCAGCAGCGTGGCCGCCGCCAGCACCGCCGCACCGACCAAGACCGAAAGCCTGCCGCCAGAGCCGGCCAAGCCGGTGGCCGCCGCGCCCAAGCCGGCCGAAGCGCCCAAGCCCGCTCCGGCCAAGCCGGAGGTGGCGAAAACGGAGCCGGCCAAGCCCGAGCCGACCAAGCCGGTCGTCGCGGCGCCCGCCGCGCCGGCAGCCCCTGCGGCCAGTTCGGTCGGCTTTGCGGTGCAGCTGGGCGCCTTCGGGCGCGCCGAAGACGCCGACGCCTTGCGCGACCGCGTGCGCGCCGCCGGTTTCAGTGCCTTCGTCGAACAGGTGCGGACCGACAAGGGCGCGCTCAACCGCGTGCGGGTCGGCCCGGTGGCCAACCGTGGCGATGCCGAACAGTTGCGTGCGCAGGTGGCGGCCAAGGTCGGCATTTCCGGCATGGTGCGTCCGCATCCGTAAACGACTGCGCCGCCAACCGGCGGGCGCGGTACATGCCGGAGATCGGCATGACGGTTGGTTCGCTACGCGCAGTGCGGCTCGTCCGCAGCCCGCCCGATCGCCGCTTGCGTGGTATCGCCAGCGGCGAGCGGATTTCCTGATCGCCTCACACCCATGGAGGGGAGCGCAATGAACACCGAGCCAGGTTGGACCAGCGGCGCACGCGCCGCGCGGAGAAGTGGGCAATGATCGACATGGTGCTGGGCGTCATCATCCTGGTGTCGGCCCTGTTGGGCCTGCTGCGCGGGTTTGTCGCCATCGTGGTCGGCACGCTGTCGTGGTTGCTGGCCGGCTGGGCGACATTCCAGTTCGGCGGCCCGGCTGCACGCTGGATCGCCGACGGCAAGCATCCGTCGGCCACCGAATCGTTTGGCGGCTACGCGATGGTGTTCGTCGGCGTGCTGATCACCGTGGCGGTGATCGGCATGGTGATCCGTGCCGGGGTGGATGCGGTGCGCCTGGGCGGGATGGACCGCATGCTCGGGTTCGGCCTGGGTCTGGTGCGCGGCGGTTTTCTGGCCAGCGTGCTGGTGCTGCTGATGAGCTTCACGCCGCTGCCGCGCGAGCCGTCCTGGCGCCAGTCGATGCTGATGCCGATGCTGTCGCCGGGCGCGAGCTGGATGCGGGCGCAACTGCCGGCCTGGCGGATGCCATCCATGGACATGCCATCAATGGAACTCGGCAACTTGCCAACGGAGTTGGGGAAGTTGCCCTCGGCAGGCGATAATACGGACCTGGGCAAGGCGCTGTCCGGGTCCGGTCTGAGCGACACCATCACGCGTGCGCTCGGGCAACCCGGCAAAGCTGCCAGCGACGGACGCGATCCGGCGCAGGCGATGCCGGCCAATATCGATCCGGCGCAGGTTCGCGGCGGAGAAAGCGACCCGGCTCGGGTCGAGTCCCAAGGCCAGGCACGGCCCCCTTCACAGTAACGGCGCAAGCCGTAGCGGAGAACGCGCACCATGTGTGGCATCGTCGGTATTGTCGGCAACCAGAACGTCGCCGGGCAGCTCTATGACGGCCTGACCGTCCTGCAGCATCGTGGGCAGGACGCCGCAGGCATCGCCACCGCAGACGGCACGCGCCTGCGTGTGCAAAAGGCCAACGGGCTGGTACGCGACGTCTTCGACGAAAAGAAGATGGCAGTGCTGGAAGGCCGGGTCGGCATCGCGCATTGCCGCTACCCGACCGCAGGCTCGGAAGGCATGGACGAGGCGCAGCCGTTCTACGTCAACTCGCCCTACGGTATCGCGCTGGCGCACAACGGCAACCTGATCAACACCGAGGCCTTGCGCCAGCAGGTGTTCGAAGCCGACCGCCGCAACATCAACACCGATTCGGACAGCGAAGTGCTGCTGAACGTGTTCGCCTACGAGCTGGACGCGCAGCGCATGCTGACCCCGGAAGCGGCGATCCGCGCGGTGGCCGGCGTGCATCGCCGTTGCAAGGGCGGCTATGCGGTGGTCAGCGTGGTGCTGGGCCTGGGCCTGGTGGCCTTCCGCGACCCGCATGGCATCCGTCCGCTGGTGCTGGGCAAGCGCGAGCATGCCGAAGGCACCGAATACATCGTTTCCTCCGAATCGGCCGCGCTGGACATCCTCGGCTACCAGCGCGTGCGCGACGTGCGCCCCGGCGAGGCGATGGTGATCACCGCGCGCGGCGAGCTGTTTTCGGAAGTCTGCGCTGCGCCAACCGTCAACGCGCCGTGCATCTTCGAGTACGTGTACTTCGCGCGTCCCGACTCGATGATCGACAACATCTCGGTGCACAAGGCGCGCATGCGCATGGGCCTGAAGCTGGGCGAGAAGATCCTGCGGCTGCGCCCGGACCACGATATCGACACCATCATCCCGATCCCGGACACCTCGCGCGATGTGGCGCTGGAGATGTCCAACGTGCTCGGGGTGAAGTACCGCGAGGGCTTCGTCAAGAATCGCTACGTGGGCCGGACCTTCATCATGCCGGGGCAGGGCGAGCGGCAGAAATCGGTGCGGCGCAAGCTCAATCCGATCCACCTGGAGTTCCGCAACCGCGTGGTGCTGCTGGTCGACGATTCGATCGTGCGCGGCACCACCAGCCGGCAGATCGTGCAGATGGCGCGCGATGCCGGTGCGCGCAAGGTGTATCTGGCCTCGGCCGCGCCGCCGGTGCGTTACCCCAATATCTACGGCATCGACATGCCGGCGGCCGAAGAACTCATCGCGCATGGCCGCAGCGAGCTGGAAATCCAGGAATTTTTGGGCTGCGACTGGCTGATCTACCAGGATCTGGAAGACCTGGAAGTGGCCGTGCGCGAAGGCAACCCGGACATCCAGCAGTTCGATTCCTCGTGCTTCAACGGCGAGTACATCACCGGCATCGAACCGGGCTATTTCGAACGCATCCAGCAATTGCGCTCGGACGATGCCAAGAAGCGTCGCCGCGCGTGAGGCAGTGCGGTAGCGCTGCAGCTCGGCGCTACCCAGACGTGGCCTAGAGCCGCAGTGCCACGCAGGAGTACCTGCGTGGCGATCGCGCGATTTGATTGCTGCCGATCGACAGGCGGGTGCGCTGCGCTGGTTCGATAGTGGCGCCAGCCGCTGGTTGTACGCAGATCGCACCTGCGACGGCTGCGTAGGGATCTCGATCGCCGCTGCAGATCGAAGCGCCAGTTGTCGATCTGGCGGCTACCGCAACGACGGAGTGATGGACACGATGGATCTTCTGCAAGCCGCACATGCCTGCCTGCAAGCGGCCGATCCGCTGGAGAAGGTCGCGTTGACGCAGCGACATGCGGCCGCGTTCCGCGCCGGTGCGTTGCCGTTGCCACCGCCGCAGGCGGCGCCTCCGGAGCCGATCCGCATGCCTGGCCGACCTGCAAGGCCGGTGCTGGTGCATCCGCGCGAGGTGCCGCGGCGCGGGCTGGGCAACCCGGAAGGCCGCGCCGCCTTTATCCACGCCATCGCGCATATCGAGCTCAACGCCATCGACCTGGCCTGGGATGCGGTGTATCGCTTCCGTGGGTTGCCGGCGGCGTTCTATGCCGACTGGGTTGGCGTGGCCGACGACGAATCGCGCCACTTCATGCTGCTGCGCGCGCGATTGCACGACCACGACCACGACTACGGCGACTTCGCCGCGCACAACGGCCTGTGGGAAATGTGCGAGAAAACCGCACATGACGGCCTGGCACGCATGGCGCTGGTGCCGCGCGTGCTGGAAGCGCGCGGGCTGGATGTGACACCGGCGATGATCGTCAAGCTGCGCTCGCTCGGCGATACCGCCACTGCCGAGGTGCTGGACACCATCCTGCGCGAAGAAGTGGCGCATGTGGCGGCCGGCTCGCGCTGGTACCGCTGGTATTGCGCGCAGGCCGGCATCGAGCCGCGCGCGCGCTTCAAGGCGCTGCTGCACGAGTACGCCGGCGGTTACCTGCATGGCCCGTTCAATCTGCAGGCGCGGCTGCTTGCCGGCTTCGATGAGGACGAACTGGCCGATCTGGTGGAGCAGGCCGGCTGAGCCGCTGGTGGTGAATGTGTGGGCGGGCTGCAGTGCGCGATCTGTTGATCGCCATTTGCGGAGCAGATTGAATTGGCTCGCACCGGTTCCACGCTGGGTGATGCGCGTTTGCAGCCTCGCTCATGAAGTACCGAGCGCATTGCGCGGCAGAACGATCGCAGCGCACTGGGGCGATGCGCATCGCATCCCTTCGTCATGACATCGTGCCCCGCGCCTAGCTACCGCCAAGCGCAACACGCCATCTGCGCGGCAACGCGCGTTCGATCACCGGACTGTGCGCTGGGTCCTCCCGCACAGCTGCCGGAATCGCATCCATTCAACGGCAGACATCACAAAACCGTAATTTTCTTTTGTAACAACTTGCAATCGGCACGGACCGACGCGCCTTAATGGCGTCCCGGGGACAGGGGCCCGGTGTTTCACATCTGTTACTTCCATGTCTAAGGAGAGAGAGACGATGAAGTCGAAGTCGATGTGCACCACGGTGGGTCTGATCGCCATGTGTCTGGCCGGTTCGGCTGCCGCTGCCGGCACGCCGCTGTATCAATCCGGCCCTGCGTTGAGCCGCAGCGCAAGCGCTACTGCCACTGCCGAACCCTCGTTGCAGCGCCTGCTCAGCGCACCGTCCACCGCCAACGCGCAGGTGGTCCAGCTTGACGCCGGTGCCGTCACCGCCTCGGAAAAACTGCTGGAACTGCAGCTGGATGGCCAGACCGTCACCGCCACCCAGGCCAAGGTCGATGCGCTGGAAGGCGGCGATAGCGTGTGGTACGGCAATCTCGGCCCGCGCGCCGGCACCCGTGCCCGCACGCTGTCGGGTGTGGATCCGCTGAACTCGGCCATCCTGGTACGCAGCGGCGATACCGTCACCGGCACCATCCGCTACGCCGGCAAGCTGTATCGGCTGCGGCCGCTCGCCGATGGCCGCCACGTGCTGGTGCAGGTGGAAGAAAGCCGCCTGCCGCAGGAACACCCTGCCGAATACAGCCTGCTGCCGAAGATCGACATGCCCAGCGACGGGCGCGTCACCGCGGCCGCCGCATCGTCGGGCAGCCCGGCGACCATCCGCGTGCTAGTAGTGGCCACCAATCAGGCGGTGACCGCCTACGGCGGCAACATGCAGTCGCTGGTGCAACTGGCAGTGGCCGAGGCCAACCAGGGCTACATCAATAGCAATGTCGGCATCACCTTGCAGCTGGCGCGTTACGAGACCACCAGCTACAGCGAAACCGGCAATTTCACTACCGACCTGCAGCGCTTCCGCGTAACCAACGACGGTTACATGGACAGCATCCACACCAGCCGCAACACCTACACCGCCGATGTGGGCGTGATCGTATTGAACAACAGCAGCTACTGCGGCCTGGCATCGGGCATCGGCTCCACCGCAGCGACTGCGTTTGCTTCGGTGTACTGGGACTGCGCCACCGGCTATTACAGCTTCGCGCATGAAATTGGCCATCTGCAGAGCGCCCGTCACGACGCCACCAACGACCCCAGCACCTCGCCATATGCCTATGGGCACGGTTATCGCTACGGCAACAGCTGGCGCACCATCATGGCCTACGACTGCAGCAGCAGCTGCCCGCGCCTGAACTACTGGTCCAACCCCAACATCAGCTACAACGGCGTGCCCATGGGCAACGCCAGCACCGCCGACAACCAGCGCGTGCTGGTCAACACCAAGGCCACCATCGCCGGCTTCCGCTGAGGACAAAGCCGATCGTTCCGTCGTCGGGCCCGGCACGCAGGTGCCGGGCCTTTGCCGCTACACGCAGGCGCAGCGATCGCGCAGACTAGAGGCACTGCCGGCAGCTGCCGGCGTGTCCTGCGGAGCGGAGCACCCATGTCCAAGTCCCTGCGTTATGCGGCGCTGTGCCTGGTCGCGCTGGCAGTTGCCGGCTGCAAACAGCAACCTGCCGACCCGGCCCCTGCGCCACCCAAACCGGCGGTGTCCGCGCCGGCAGCCACGACCGCCAACGATGCCCGCGCCCGCGCGCTGGATGTGCTGGAAACCCGCCTGCAGAACGACCATTTCTATCCGGACAACTGCATCAGCATCGTCGACGAAGACGACGCTGAGCCCTCAGCGGATGCGTTCGACTTCGCAGTGCGCGAGCGGCATGGCAACGAGTGCCCCGGCGATCCGCAGACCAACCCGGTGCGCGATCGTTTCCGCGTGCAGGCCGATGGTACGGTGCTCTGGTACGACATAGTCAACGCCGACTTTGTCGACTACGCCGAACATGCGCGCAGCATGCAGTGAGGCTTCTGGAGACTGCAGGGACCGTGCGGTTGCGTATCAGCAGGCTGGCGCGATCAGGCGTGCCGACAGCGCGTCGACGCATCTATCTGCATTCCAGTACGGATGAGCAGCACACCGAGCGTGCGCAGGCCTGAGTTCGAAACCACGGCGCTCGCCTCCATGTGCCCATCGCGGTATGTCGCTTGCAAAAGGGTTCCGGGCGAGCGGCCTGCGTCGAGCTGGCCGCTCGCTACTTGCTGTCAGCCACGTTGAAGCGTCAGCTGCTCCAGCGACACGCCGTCGGCATCCACATGCAATATCGAGCCTTGTTCGTACCAGTCGCCCAGCACGATGCGCGTGCAGGTCTGGCCACCGGCCTGCAGGGTGTGGATTGCAGGGCGATGGGTGTGACCATGGATCAGGCGGTCCAGGCCATACCGCACGAAGGTAGCCTCCACCTCGGCCGGGGTGACATCGGTGACGGTCTCGAAGCGCGATTGGTCGCCCTGCTTGAGTTCTGCATGACGCGCCTGGCTGGCAGCGCGCGCCTGCTGCGCGAAGGCCACCCGCGCGGCGAGCGGCTGCGCCAGGAACTGCGCCTGAAAGACCGGATCGCGCGTCTGCGCACGGAACGCCTGGTAGGCGGTGTCGTCGGTGCACAGCAAATCGCCATGCATCAGCAAGGTCGGGTGTCCGTACAAATCGACCACACTGGGGTCGGGCAGGATGCGGAAGCCCGCGCGTTGCGCATACGCCTCGCCAACCAGGAAGTCGCGGTTGCCCGGCATGAAGAACACCGGCACTCCGCTATCGGCCACCGCATGCAGCGCCACGGCCACCGCATCGGCAGCGGTCGATGGCGTGTCATCGCCGATCCAGGCTTCGAACAGATCGCCAAGGATGTAGAGCGCGTCGCTACCGGGCACCTGCGTGCGCAGGAAGTCCAGAAACAGCTCGGTGATCGCCGGCCGGGCCGGATCCAGATGCAGGTCGGAAATGAACAGGGTCGTCATCGCGCCATTGTACGGCGGGAGCGCGGCACGGGAATCGGGAATGGGGAATCGGGAATCGGGAATCGGGAATCGGTGGAGCGTTGCATCGCCGAGCGAGTGCCGGGTGAACGGCTGGCTGCGGCAAGAGAGGATCGCTGGCCTTGTAGGGCAGATGTCGCGATGACAGCGCTCAATCCTCAGCCGAGCAACACCGGCAATCCCCACAGCGACAGGCTGGCCAGCAGCACGCCGATCGCGGTGGCAGCGAGGACATCGCTGGGATAGTGCAGGCCCAGCACCACGCGCGACAGCGCCACGCCGGCCGAGAACGGCACCAGCAGGGGCGCCAGCCACGGGTAGTAGGCCAGTGCCACGATGCTGAAGGACACCGCGTGCAAGGTGTGGCCGGACGGAAAACTGAACTCGTCCAGCGGCGCCACCCAGGCGCGGATGCGCACATCGGCCGCATACGGGCGTGGCCGACGCGTCCAGCGCTTGAGTGATTTGTACAAGGTCAGCGCGAGCACGCCGGTGGCGGCCATGTGCGCGGATGCACGCACGCCGTCCATGCCGTCGAGCAGCACCAGCAAGCCCATCAGGCTGTACCAGAACACCCCATCGCCGAGCCGGCTGATGGTGGCGAATGCGCGCCGCACCGGGTGGCGACGGCACCAGTGGTTGGCGCGCCGGCACCAGCGCGCTTCGTGACCGCGCAGAAGTTCAAGCCGCGTTGCCGACATAACGCCCCCGTGCCGCAGTGATGCCCATCAGCAAGGCCTCGAAGTCGGAGACCACGTTGTCCGGATGCAGTTTCTTCATCGCCTGTGCGGCCGCCGCACCCTGGCGCTGGCGCAGCGCATCGTCGTTGGTGAGTGCGACGGCCGCCTGGATGAACGCCTCGTCGTTCTCCACTGCCGCACCGCTGTGGCCGCTGCGCAGATACTCGCGTGCGGCGCCGTAGTCGAAGGCCACGGTGGCCACACCACTGGCCATCGCCTCCAGGGTCACGTTGCCGAAGGTCTCGCTGCGGCTGGGGAACAGGAACAGATCGCCGCTGGCGAAGTGGCGCGCAAGCGCCTCGCCGCGCTGGATGCCGCAGAAGATGAAGTCCGGATTCTCGTGCGCGATTTTTTCGCGTGCCGGGCCATCGCCCACCCAGACGAAGCGCGCCTTCGGGCGGATCTGCTGCAGCTTGCGGAAGGCGCGAATCGCCAGCGGCAGATTCTTTTCGTTGGCGATGCGTCCGACATAGATCGCGGCGAAGCCTTCGCCCTCGATGCCCCATTCGGCACGCAAGGCCGGATCGCGCCGGGCCGGATCGAACTGCTGGCTGTCCACCGCGCGTGCCAGCAACTGCACGCGCTGGAAGCCGCCGTCGCGCAGGAACTGCTGCAGCTCGCGCGTGGGTACCAGGGTCGCCTCGGCCTGATTGTGGAAGCGGCGCATCCAGCGCAGCGCAGTGCCCTGCAGCCAGGCGGCACCGTAGTCGGGCAGGTACTCGTCAAACCGGGTATGGAAGCCGGTGGCGACCGGAATGCCGAGCCGGCGTGCGGCACGCATCGCCGACCAGCCCAACGGGCCTTCCGTGGCCACATAGACCGCATCCGGTTGCGTGATTTGCCAATGACGAACGAGGCGTTGGGTTGCCGGCAATCCGAATTTCAGTCCCGGGTAGCGCGGCAGCGCCGCGCCGCGCACCAGCAGGGCGGTGGCCGCATCGGTATCGCCGTTCTGCCGTGGACGCACCACGTCCACCTGGTGTCCGCGTGCGCACAGGCCGGTTTCCAGCCCGTGCACGGTCAGCGCAACACCGTTGACTTCGGGGGGATAGGTTTCGGTAACGATCGCGTAGCGCATGCCCGTTCTCCGGTTTTCGCTAGCTTCCGGGAGGGCGATGGCATGGATGTTGCGCGGATAAGTCGCGGCGGTGACAAGTGCGACGGGATTAGGAATTCGGGATTGGAGATTCGCAGAAGCGGTCTTCGCGCATCTGGGCGAGTACGCAATGCATCACGTGCCGCGGTCAACGAATCCCGAATCCCGAATCCCAAATCCCGCCTGAGGCCGCAGGCCTCAGGTCACAAACGGTTTGAACGCGATCCCCAGCCCGGCCATGCTCTCGACTTCGCCGATCAGGTCGGCGCGCAGCAGCGGGCGCGAGTCGATCCAGCTTTGCGACAGGATCAACGACAGGCGGGTGTCATCGGCGGTGAGTTCCAGGGTCGGAATCGGGTCCGATTCATGTGCGCGGTGCAGCAGCACCGCCAGCCGTAGCAGCGCGGCCTTGCGCCGGGTCGGCAGCAGCAGGCGGTCCGGCAGCGCATCGAACGCGGTCTTGGGCACGTTGCGCCGGTGCGTGCGCACCAGTGATGCCAGCACCTGCTGCTCCTGGCGCGAGAAACCGGCGATGTCCGAGTGCTCCAGGATGTAGCTGCCGTGCACGTGATACTGGCTGTGCGCGATGATCAGGCCCAGCTCGTGCAGGCGCGCAGCACGGCGCAACACCTGCGCGTCGTCGCCATCCAGCTGCCAGGATTCGCAGACCTGGTCGAACAGCCGGCAGGCCGTGGCTTCCACGCGCTGCGCCTGCACTTCGTCGATGCCGTAGCGTTGCACCAGCGAGGCCACCGAGCTGTCGCGCGGGTCGTTCTCGCCGCCGCGGCCGAGCATGTCGTAGAGGATGCCTTCGCGCATCGCCGCCTTGCTGACCATCAGCTTCTCCAGCCCCAGGGCCTGGAACGCCGCTTCCAGCACCAGGATGCCGCCGGCGATGATTGGCCGGCGTTCGGCGGCCAGGCCAGGCAACTGGATGTCCTCGATGCGCTTGGCCTTGAGCAGTTCATCGCGCAGCGCCGGCAGCGCCTCGGCGGTGATTGCGCCCTTGGTGAGCTTCATCGCCGCACAGATCTCGCCGATGGCCTTGTGCGTGCCGGACGAGCCGATCGCCTCGTGCCAGCCCAGCGCCTTGTACTGATTGGCGAACTGCTGGAATTCGGTGCCGATCTCGGTCAGCGCATCCTTCCATTTCTTCTTCGACAGCTTGCCGCCGGGAAAGAAGCGGCGCGTGCTGGCGATGCAGCCGGCCTGCAGGGACTCGCGTTCCAGGGTCTGGAATCCGCGGCCGATGATGAACTCGGTCGAGCCGCCGCCGATGTCGATCACCAGCCGGCGTTGATCGGGCTTGGGCGGTTGCGCATGCGCAACGCCGAGATAGATCAGGCGCGCTTCCTCGCGTCCGCTGACCACTTCGATCGCATGCCCGAGCGCGGTTTCGGCCGGCATCAGGAACGCCTGCGGCGAGCGCAGCTGACGCACCGTGTTGGTGGCCAGCGCGCGCACGCGCAACGACGGCACTTCCCGGATGCGCTGGCCGAAGCGCGCCAGGCATTCGAGCGCGCGCTGGCGCGCTTCGTTGGAGAGGCCACCCTTGCCATCCAGGCCGTCGGCCATGCGCACGGTTTCGCGCAGACGATCGACCACGCGCAGCTGACCCATCAGGTAGCGCGCAATGACCATGTGGAAGCTGTTGGATCCTAAGTCGATGGCGGCGAGGAAATCGCCATCGCGCAGGGGCGGGATCGTGGGGGAGGGCATTGGCATGGGCGCATGGTAGCCGATGGGCCGTTGGCCCCGTGAGGGGCCACGCCCGCGCCGCTTTCAGATCCGCTCGAGCAAGGTCATCTGCGCCGAATGGGCCGGCTCGCCAGGGCCTGGTAGGCGTTTGTGATAGACGCCGTCGGCATCCAGCTCCCAGGCGTTGACGTTGTCGTCCAGGTAGTTCTGCAGCACTTCGCGGTAGACGCGCTTGGCCAGATCCGGGTCCAGGATCGGGAAGCAGGTCTCCACGCGCCGCAGCAGGTTGCGCTCCAGCCAATCGGCGCTGGCGCAATACAACTCTGCCGCGCCATCGTTGCCGAACCAGTACACGCGGCTATGTTCCAGAAAACGCCCCACGATAGAGCGCACGCGGATATTGTCGGACACGCCGGGAACGCCCGGGCGCAGCGTGCAGGCGCCGCGCACGATCAGGTCGATCTGCACACCGGCTTGCGAGGCGGTATACAGCGCACGCACGACCTGCGGCTCGTTGAGGGCATTCATCTTGGCGATGATGCGGCCCGGGCGGCCGTTGCGGGCCAGCCGCGTTTCGCGCTCGATCCGCTTCAACACGCCGGCGTGCAGGGTGAAGGGCGACTGCAGCAACTGCTCCAGCTTCATGCGCGGGGCCAGCCCGGACAACTGCTGGAACAGCATGTGCACATCGTTGCCGATTTCCACATCCGCAGTGATCAGGCTGATGTCGGTGTACAGGCGCGCGGTGCCGCTGTGGTAATTGCCGGTGCCCAGATGCACATAGCGTTTGAGCTTGCGTCCCTCGCGGCGCACGATCAGCAGCATCTTGGCGTGCGTCTTGAAGCCGACCACGCCGTACACCACCTGCACGCCGGCTTCCTGCAGCTTGTCGGCCAGGCCCAGGTTGGCCTCTTCGTCGAAACGCGCGCGCAGCTCCACCACCACGGTGACGTCCTTGCCGTTGCGCGCGGCCAGGATCAGCGCATCGACGATCAGCGAGTCCTTGCCGGTGCGGTACAGCGTCTGCTTGATCGCCAGCACGTTCGGGTCGACCGCGGCCTGGCGGATCACGTCCAGCACCGCGGTGAACGCATCGAAGGGGTGATGCAGCAGCACATCGCCCTTGCTGACGATCTCGAAGATGCCGTCGTTGTCGCGCAGGGTGCGCGGATTGAACAACGGATACTTCAGTTCGGGGCGCTGCACCAGATCGTAGACCTGGGTGACGCGGCTCAGGTTGACCGGCCCGACGATGCGGTACACCGCGTTTTCGTTCAGGCCGAAGTTCTGCAGCAGGGTGCGCATGATCGGCGCCGGGCAGTCGTGCGCGATCTCCAGGCGCACCGCCGGGCGATAGCCGCGGGTGACCAGCTCGTCGCGCAAGGCCAGCGCCAGGTTCTCGACCTCTTCCTCGTCCACCACCAGTTCGGAGTTGCGGGTGACGCGGAACTGATACGAGCCCTTGACCTGCATGCCGGGGAACAGCTCGTCGACGAACTCGGACAGCACCGAGGACAGGAACACGAAGCTCTGCGCGCCCTCCGGCGACAGGCTCGCCGGCAGCTGGATGATGCGCGGCAACGAGCGCGGCGCACGCACGATGGCCAGATGACCGGCGCGCCCGAATGCGTCCTGGCCCTCCAGCACCACCACGATGTTCAAGGTCTTGTTGAGGATCTTCGGAAACGGATGCGCCGGGTCCAGCCCCAGCGGCGACAGCACCGGCATGATCTCGTTGCGGAAGTACGCCCGCAGCCAGCGCTTCTGACGCGAGGTCCAGGCCGTGCGGCTGAGCACGGCCACGCCGGCATCTTCCATCGCCGGGCGCAGCACTTCATTCCACGCGTGGTACTGCTGTTCGACCAGCTTGGCGGCGCGGTCGTGCACCGCGTTGAGGATGGCGGTCGGGCTCAGGCCATCCGGCGCCGGCGGCAGGCCGAACTCCTGCGCATGCCGCACGGTGGCGGCGCGGATCTCGAAGAATTCATCCAGGTTGGTGCAGGAAATGCACAGGAACCGCAGCCGTTCCAGCAATGGCACCTGCTCGTCCAACGCCTGTGCCAGCACCCGGAAATTGAAGTCCAGCTGCGACAGTTCCCGGTTGATGTACAGCGCCGGATCGCGCAACGGATCGGTGGCGATGTCCTCGGAAGGTGTGACGTCGTGCAGTTCTTTGGCGTGGCCCATTGGAATCGGTCATCAAGACGGAGATGGTGTGCGGCGTGGCAGCGCGCCAGAGGCAGCGCAGGCGATGTAGCGCGTCGTGCGCGCGTGCATCGCACCGCGGTGCGGCGCGCACCTCTTACATATCACGCCGAACGTGACAGTGGCAGGGACTGATCGCGCTGCACGACGCGCGCAGCGACAAAATGGCATGAGAATTCGCTCCCGCGTCCGACTTCGCTTTCGATTTCCAGACGCGCCTGGTGCAGTCCCAGGATGTGCTTGACGATCGACAGTCCCAGCCCGGTGCCGCCACTCTCGCGCGAGCGGCTGCTGGAGACGCGATAGAAGCGCTCGGTGATGCGCGGCAGATGCGAGGCGGGAATGCCGTAGCCGGTGTCGCGCACCGCCAGGGCCGCGCCATCGCCTTCGCGCACGAAGCGGATCGTCACCGTGCCGCCGCCGGGCGTGTAGCGCACCGCATTGGTGACCAGGTTGGAGAAGGCGCTATGCAATTCCTTGTTGGAGCCGAGCAGGTCCACGCCGGCCTCGTCGAACACCTCCACGGTGTGGCGACCCTGGCTGTGCGCTTCGGCCTCGCGCCGCAGCGTCGACAGCATCGGCGCCATCGCCACGTGTTCCTCGCCGAGTTCTTCCTGCGATTCCAGCCGCGACAGCGTCAGCAGGTCTTCGACCAGTTGCGCCATGCGCTGCGACTGCTTGCGCATCTCGGCCAGCATCGGGCCCGAATCGGGAAAGTCTTCCGGGTCGAGCATGTCCAGATAGCCGTGCACCACCGTCAATGGCGTACGCAACTCGTGCGAGACGTTGGCCACGAAGTCGCGGCGCACCTGCTCCAGCCGCAGCAGCTTGCTGACATCGCGTGCCACCAGCAGCCAGTAATCGTCGGAATAGGGGATCAGGCGCAGGTTCAGGCGCAGGTCCGGGTCCACCGGCGAGGCGGCGTCGAGCATGGGTTCGGCATTGCGGCCGGCCGCCAGCCAGTGCGCCAGCGGCAACGGCTGCAACCGCTCCACCACCGACACGCCCATGTCGCCCGGATGATGCAGCCCCAGCAGTCCGCCCGCGGCCCGGTTGAACCACTGCACGCGCTGGCTGTTGCGATCCACCACCACCACCGCATCCGGCAGCGCCTGCGCGGCGGCGCGGTAGGTGCGCAGCATCTCGATCAGGCGACGCTTGCGCGCGCGCATTTCGGCCTGGCTGCGATAGAGCAGGCGATCCAGCTCGTTCCAGGCGCCGATCCCGGCGGCGGGCTCGGCACGCTGGCGCGCGGTCAGGCGCTGCAGCACCTGACGCAGCCGCCAGTAATGCCAGGCCAGCACCCCCAGCGCGGTCAGCGTCAACGCCATCCACACATGCTCGATCAGCACGCCGACCAGCACGGCAGCGCCCAACAACAGCGCGAGAGTGCCGAGCGTCTTGAGCCAGGCGGAACGGATATGTTGAGGCATGGAAGGCGTTACCACGGAGCGTCAGGTGGGCGTGCGAGCCAGCCCAGCGTCAGGGCCGACCGGCTGTGCGGCAAGCACTAGGTTGCCGAAGAGAAACGGTAGCCCGAGCCACGCACGGTCTGCACCATGTTTTCCAGGCCGAACGGTTCCAGCGTCTTGCGCAGGCGGCGGATGTGCACGTCGATGGTGCGTTCTTCCACATACACGCTGCCGCCCCAGACATGATCCAGCAGCTGGGTGCGGGTATACACGCGCTCGGGATGTGTCATGAAAAAGTGCAGCAGGCGGTATTCTGTCGGGCCGATCGGCACCGGTGCGTCGCCGGCAAACACCCGGTGCGCGGCGCCGTCGATGCGCAGCCGGCCCACCGCCACGCTGCCGTCCTCGTCGTCCTCGCGGGTGCGGCGCATCACCGCACGGATGCGCGCCAGCAGCTCGCGCGCCGAGAACGGCTTGACCACGTAATCGTCGACCCCGGCTTCCAGGCCACCGACGCGGTCGTTCTCTTCGCCGCGCGCGGTCAGCATGATGATCGGAATCTCGCGGGTCAGCTGTTCCTTGCGCCAGCGCCGCGCCAGATCCAGCCCGCTGGTGCCTGGCAACATCCAGTCCAGCAGGATCAGGTCCGGTACGCGGTCGGCGATGGCGGTCTGCGCCTCGCGGGCATCGCCGGCATGGATGGGTTCGAACTCGCCTTTGCGCAGCGCGAACGCCACCATGTCGCGGATCGCGGGTTCGTCGTCGACGATCAGAATGCGTTTTTGCACGCGGGGCTTACCGTCTGGCTTTGGTTGATCGCCAGTAGACTACGGTTTTGTGACTCTAATGTGACATGCCTGACGACAGCCGCCGCGGCCGAAGCGGCCTGTACCGCTGGTAGGCGCGGTGCTGAACCCGTCGGCACGTGCCCGAATGACCGCTGCGCCAACCGTCACATGCGCTAGCGCGTCGACAGATCCGGGTCGCGGATGCCTTGCCGGCGCAGCTCCAGCACGGTCGGCGTGATCGCCGCGATGCGTGCATCCACCCGCGCCCGTGTCACATAGTCGAGATCTTTCTTCTTCAGCGCTTCCAGCTGGATCAGCGCCTGTTCCGGGCGTCCGTTCAAGTACGCAGCTTCGGCATAGGCCTCGCTGGCGCGCAGATGGTCGCCGGACAGCTCGCAGGCGCGCGCGTAGGTCTGTTGCAACAGGGGATCTTCGCTGCTGCGATGCAGGAGCGGCTCCAGCACCTGGCGCGCGCGCTGGCCGGACTCCTTGCTGGCCTGCTCGTTGAGCGCGCCGGCATAGGTCAGCGCCACCGCGCGGTTGTTCGGCAGTTGCTTGAGCAGCGCGTCGAAACGCGCATTGGCCACCTCGCGCTGGCCCACCCGCGCCTGCGCCTCGCTCAGCCCCAGCGTCAGCCACAGGTTGTCCGGGTGCGTTTCCAGCAGGCTGGTCAGTTCGGCCACCGGCTCGCCGGGCCGGCCGCCGCTGTTGCGCAGGCGTGCCAGCGCCAGCCCGTAGCGCTGCGCATCGGTCAGGCCGTGCTTGGCACTGCGGCGCAGGGTCTCGTATTCGCGGATGGCCGCATCCGGCGTGGTGGCGCTGAGCACGCGCAGGCGTTCCTTGGCCCAGTCGAAGTTCTGCTGGTCGCCGCTGCGGCTCAGCGCATCCACCGGCAGCCGCAGCGCATACGGCAGCAGTGCGTTGCCGTTGCGGCTCAGCGGTTCGGACAGCGACGGGTCGGCCGGGTCCACCCGTTCCTGGCGCGTGCCGCCCGGCACCGAGGTGGTCAGCACCACGGTGTTCTTCTTCATCTGCTCGGCGCGCGCCTTGGCCTCGCTGATGCGGGTGACCGTGACCGGGTGGGTCTGCAGAAAGTCCGGCGCGCTGTAGCCGCCTTCGTTGGCGCGCATCGCCACCGACATGCGCTCGAAGAAGCCGGCCATCGCATCCACGTCGTAGCCGCTGCGCACCAGCGTGCGGATGCCCAGCCGGTCGGCCTCGGATTCGTTGGAGCGGGTGTAGTCGATCTGGCGCTGCTGCATCAGCCCCATCGCACTGGTGATGCCGGCCATGGTGGCATCGCCCTTGGAATTGCCGCCGGCCTGTTGCGCGGCGACCACCGCCGCCAGCATGCCGAGCAGGATCGGGATCTGGTCGCGCTGCGCCCGTTCCACCCCGCGCAGCACATGCTGCTGGGTGACGTGGGCGATTTCGTGCGACAGCACCGCGGCCACCTCGTCCTCGCGCTCTGCGGTCAACACCAGCCCGGCATTGACCGCGATATAGCCGCCCAGCGTGGCGAAGGCGTTGATCTGGCGGTCGCGCAGCATGAAAAACGTAAACGGCTGCTGCGGCTGGTCGCTGTTGGCGCCGAGCCGGGTGCCCATGGTCTGCAGCCAGTCGGTGATCAGCGGGTCGTCCAGCACGTAGTCGTAATTGCGCAACTCGGCCAGCATCATTTTGCCGTACTCGGCCTGGCGCGCCGGGGTCAGCAGCTCGCCGGCAGACGAGCCGATGTCGGGCAGGCGGTTTTCCTGCGCGGGTGCCACCCCGATGGCAACGGCCAGCGTGAGGGCGGTGGCGAGCGGTAGCAGGCGCAAGTGGAACTCCCAGGTGGTGCGCGGAGCATGCGGGCAGCACGGCGCGATGGCGTGAATCATCGGTTAATCCACAGTGTTGCGGTGACGACATGGAAATTCCAGTCGCCCGGTACCATTGTCAGACCTCAGACCAACCACGGAGTTTCCCGTGAGCCAAGACACCAACGTGCAGGATGCGGCCAGCGGCCCGCAGATCACCCTGTATTCCTCCGCGATCTGCCCGTACTGCGTGGCGGCCAAGAACTTCCTCAAGAGCAAGGGCCGGACCTGGACCGAGGTGCGCATCGACCTGGACCCGGCCGAGCGCAACAAGATGGTTGCGCTGGCCAAGCGCACCAGCGTGCCGCAGATCTTCGTCGGCGACGTCCATGTGGGCGGCTACGACGACATGATGGCGATGCACCGGGCCGGCAAGCTCGAGCCCTTGCTGGCCGGCAACACAGGCGGCCAGGCATGAGCGAGACCGGCAGCGGCAGCGACGACCGGCTGCGCGAGTTCACCGAATTCCGCCAGCGCATGAACCAGCGCATCCTGGCCGAGCCCAACCAGGTGGTGCGCCGGTTCTTCGCGCTGGACACCCAGACCTACCAGGCGGGCGCGCTGGACGTGAAGACCAAGGAACTGCTCGGCCTGGTCGCCTCGATGGTGCTGCGCTGCGACGACTGCATCAGCTACCACGTCGCCCAGTGCAAGGAGGCTGGCGTGACCCGTGAGGAATTCTTCGAAACCTTCTCGGTCGGCCTGGTGGTCGGCGGCTCCATCGTCATCCCGCATCTGCGTCGCGCGGTGGACTTCCTCGACCAGCTCGACGGCGGCGCCCCGGCACCGGAGCAGCACGCGCACGGGTGATTGGGGCGGGAGTGGTGATTCGGGATTCGGGATTCGTAACGGCGGGCGAGGGCGCGTGCCGCCTGTTGTTGGCGGCCTTGCGTTGAGGTGGTCCGATTTGGGCACCGGCCGCTGGCTGGGACGGCAGGTGCTTTCAGGCAGCTGCACCGAAGTTGTGCCTGCAGGCGGTGGTACACGCGGCCGTTTCTGCGGCCATTCGCTGCACCGAATGGCTGCTGCGCGCATCCGGGGCTCTTAGACCAAGGTCGGTTTGGGCGCCTTCACCGGCATCGGGCATAATTGCCTGTGAAACCTCCTTGCGCCGCTCTGCCGGGTATTGCGGCTGGCGCTCCCCCCTTCAAGTTCGGAAACCCAACGTTATGACGCAGACAATCACGGTCATCCGCGGCGACGGTATCGGCCCGGAGATCATGGATGCCACGCTGTTCGTGCTCGACGCGCTGCAGGCTGGCCTGACCTACGAGTACGCCGACGCTGGCCTGGTCGCGCTGGAAAAGCATGGCGATCTGCTGCCCGAGTCCACCCTGGCCTCGATCACCAAGAACAAGGTGGCCCTGAAAAGCCCGCTGACCACCCCGGTCGGCGAGGGCTTCAGCTCGATCAACGTCGCCATGCGTCGCAAGTTCGACCTGTACGCCAACGTGCGTCCGGCCAAGTCGTTCCCCAACACCAAGTCGCGTTTCGCCGATGGCGTGGACCTGATCACGGTGCGTGAGAACACCGAAGGCGCCTACCTGAGCGAAGGCCAGACCGTGTCCGAGGACGGCGAGACCGCGTTCTCCGGCGCCCGCGTCACCCGCAAGGGCTCCGAGCGCATCGTGCGCTACGCCTTCGACCTGGCGCGCGCCACCGGCCGCAAGAAGGTCACCGCGGTGCACAAGGCCAACATCATCAAGTCGACCTCGGGCCTGTTCCTGAAGGTGGCACGCGATGTGGCCACGCAGTACCCGGAAATCGAATTCCAGGAAATGATCGTCGACAACACCTGCATGCAGCTGGTGATGCGTCCTGAGCAGTTCGACATCATCGTGACCACCAACCTGTTCGGCGACATCATCTCCGACCTGTGCGCCGGTCTGGTCGGCGGCCTGGGCCTGGCCCCGGGCGCCAACATCGGTGTGGACGCGGCAATCTTCGAGGCCGTGCACGGCTCGGCGCCGGATATCGCAGGGCAGGGCAAGGCCAACCCGTGCGCGCTGCTGCTGGGTGCCGCGCAGATGCTGGACCACATCGGTCAGCCGCAGAACGCCGAGCGCCTGCGCGAAGCGATCGTGGCCACCCTGGAAGCCAAGGATTCGCTGACCCCCGACCTGGGCGGCACCGGCAACACCATGGGCTTCGCCAAGGCCATCGCCAGCCGCCTCTGAGCGACACGGCGACAGCAAAAAAAGGGCGCCCAGGCGCCCTTTTTTTTGCGTTGAGTCCAGGGATTTGGGGAGTCGCTCTTACGAATCCCCAATCCCGACGCTCGATTCCCCACTCAATTCCGCGACTGCAGCTTCGACAGCAGGCGCAGGAACTCGATGTACAGCCACACCAGCGTCACCATCAGGCCGAACGCGCCATACCACTCCATGTGCTTGGGAGCGCCCTGTTCGACACCGCTTTCGATGAAGTCGAAGTCCAGCACCAGGTTCAGTGCAGCCACCACCACCACGAACAGGCTGAAGCCGATGCCGATCAGGCCCGAGTCGTGGATGAAGGGGATGCGCACGCCGAACAGGCCCAGCACGATGGTCGCCAGATACACCAGCGCAATGCCGCCGGTGGCTGCCACCACGCCCAGCTTGAAGTTCTCGGTGGCCTTGATCATGCCGCTGCGATAGGCAAACAGCAGCGCGAACATGGTGCCGAAGGTCAGCAGGACCGCCTGGAACACGATGCCGTTGAAACGCGCCTCGTAGACTGCCGAGATCGAGCCCAGGAAGAAGCCTTCCACCAGCGCGTACAGCGGCGCAGTGACTGGGGCCCAGGTCGGCTTGAAGCTGGTCGCCAGCGCGAACACCAGCCCGCCGATCGCGCCGGCGATCATGTACAGCCGCGCGGCAGGCAACGGAGCGCCATCGGCCCCGATCGACTGCGACCAGGCGAAGGCGGCGGTGACCACTGCCATCAGCAACAGCAGGCCGGTCTTGTTGACGGTGCCGTTGAGCGTCATCGCCTGACCATCGCGGGTGACTACCGAGCCGGAACCGAGGTCGAGGAAGGTGGATTCCCGAAGGGCGGGATTGCCGCTACGCATGCGTGTTCTCCATGAAATGTAGATGCCTGCCGACTTGGCGAGCGATGCCGCGAGGATACCGGATCGTCCGATTTACACAGAGTGATTGACAGCAAGGCCAATCATTCCCAAAATAGCCGACCTTTCCAGCCTTCGGGATTGAAAGGTCCCGCCGGGGTATAGCGCAGTCTGGTAGCGCGCCTGCTTTGGGAGCAGGATGTCGGGGGTTCGAATCCCTCTACCCCGACCATTCCGAGCTCTTGACGGCGTGGGAATGCGAAGTTCGGTCCGGGCGCCCGTAGCTCAACCGGATAGAGCACCGGCCTTCTAAGCCGGCGGTTACAGGTTCGAGTCCTGTCGGGCGCGCCATCGGCGGTGCGGTAGGAAGTAGGTTTCAGTGGTGGCTGTAGCTCAGCTGGTTAGAGTACTGGATTGTGATTCCAGATGTCGGGGGTTCGAGTCCCCTCAGCCACCCCACTGATTGCAGGAAAAGTTGGACCCGATGCATCGCGGGGTGTTGCAACGACGCAAAAACGCGCATACAATGTGCGACCAGTTTCAGGGCCGTTAGCTCAGTTGGTAGAGCAGTTGACTCTTAATCAATAGGTCCAAGGTTCGAATCCTTGACGGCCCACCAAACAAAAGCACTTAGGCATCCGCCTAGGTGCTTTTCTTTTTGTGCTGAGGAAAAGATGACGCAAGGAATCGGCTGCAGCTTCGCTGTCGTCTCGGTCGGCGGCCGCAGCAGCGCAGTGCCGATCTCGGCCGGGCACGATGTCTGGCTTGTGTCAGGTGCGCAATCGCCACCGGTCGTCGCTGCCCGGTCGAGCGAGCGCACATGAGGCCTCCTGTGTCCGGAGCATTGCGGCATTCGATTCTGGGCCAGGTTGGCGTCTTCGCGATCGTCGGTCCTCCGCTCGGCGGGCTGCTGGGCCTGGTGCTGTTGACCCAGTTCGACCTGCTGACCGCGTTGTTGATCGTTGCCTGGTCCTACGGCCTGGTGTTGCCGGTCATTGCCTGCGCCGCGGCGGGATGGCTGTGTGCGCGCATCTGTGCCTGGCGGTACCGTGGGCGCCGGCCCAACCTGCTGGTCCACGTTGGCATCGGTGCGTTGAGCGGTCTGCTCTCGACCGGGGTGATCGTGCTGCTGCTGGCGATCATCGGCGGCTGGTCGATGATGTCCGACCGCACGGTCATGCTGACGCTGCTGCAGTGTGGTCTGGCGGCAGGTGGTGCCTGCGCCGTGCTTGTCTGGCTGATGTGGTCGCGCCTGGCAGTGTCGCCTCGCGCGAGGTGACGGGGGCCGCCAGGCAACGTCCATCGGCACGCGCAGGAAGAGGTTCTTTGCTGCCCTGGATGGCGCTGACGCCCCGAAGCGATGCGCTACGCCGGATCGGCGATGGGCAACTGCAGCCGTGGCCGCTTACGGCGATGCGGCGGGCGCCGGCGCCGCGCTCTGCTGCATGCGTGGGAACGCCAGCGTAAAGCGCGCGCCCTGGCCGGGCGCCGATGTCACTTCCACAAAGCCACCTGCCTGACGGACTGCGCTGTACACCTGCGCCAGTCCCAGGCCCGCGCCTTTGTCGGCATCCTTGGTGGTGAAATACGCTTCGAACAGGTGCGCCTGCACGTGCGCATCCATGCCATGCCCGTTGTCGGCCACGGCGATGGTGACGTAGCGCCCGGCCGGCCTGGCCAGGCTGGCCTGTTCTTCAGCGACCACGGCGTCGCCGGTCTCCACGCGAATGACGCCGCCACCCTGGCAGGCATCGCGGGAGTTGATCACCAGGTTCAAGATGGCGCGTTCCACCGTGTGGCGATCGACCATTGCGCAGCATCCACCTTCGGTGGTGCGCAGCTGCAATTGCAGATCCGCGCCGATCACCTGTTCGAGCAGGGGGCCGAGCTGTTCGGTCAAGGCCGCCAGGTCCACCGATTCCGGGCTGTACGGATATTGCCGCGAAAACCCGACCAGGCGCTGTGCCATGACCGAGCCATGTTGAAGCGCCGCGTCGGCCACGCTCAACAGCTTGGCATCGTGCGCATCGATCCTGGCGCGCTGTACCACCAGTTCGATGGCCGAGGTTGCCGCCTGCAGCACGTTGTTCAAATCGTGCACCACGCCGGCCAGCAGTTGTCCTACCGCTTCGCCCTTTTGCGCCTGCTCGGAAATCTTTTCGGCAGCGCTCTGTGCGGCGCGCGCAATGTCCAGATCGCCTTCGATGCGCTCTTGCAGGTCGCGCAGGCTGTGCAGTTCGCTCGACAGCGAATGTTCGCGCGCGCGCGCCAGGCGCAGCACGCCGCTGGAAAACGCGCGCTCTGCGGCCAGGGTCGAATCCAGTGTGCGAAACGCGGTCTCCAGCGCACGGCGGTCGGAAATGTTCCTGCTCACTGCCAGGATTGCTTCGACCTTGCCAAGCGCATCGAACAGCGGGCTGGTGACGACCTGCCAGATCTGGCGCACGCCGGCGAAGTTCACGCCGGCGGCCTCGAATTCCTGGATCGAACCGGCACGGGAGCCGGCGATGGCCGCATCCACCAGCCCGGCTGCCTCCGCTGGCCACAGGTCGCGCCACTTCCGCGCGATCAGTTGATCCTGATGACTGGCGCCAAGCTCGGTCAGGCCATTGACGTTGATGGCCGTAATCCGCCCATCGAGGTCGATCTCCTTGATGCAGTCGCGGGACAGGGCCACGATCTGCCGATACCGATCTCTCATCGCGATGACTGCCTCTACTGGTGTTAACGGAATTTTAGCGAACCTAGGCTTTACCCAGCGCTAGCGGGGCGGAAGGTACGCCGCTGGGCCGGGTGGCATGATGAATGCATTTACCTTTAGTGTGTCGGATTCAGGGCCGCCTTGCATCGTGCTGCCCGTGCGGGCGGCAGGCACGCAAGCCGGCTCCTGTTTCTACCAGCCGCATCGCCCTCGCGATGCTTTTTCTTTCCCGGCATCCCTGCAACAATGGCCGGGCTGGCAGCATCGCGAAAGTGGCGGAATTGGTAGACGCACCAGATTTAGGTTCTGACGCCGCAAGGCGTGGGGGTTCGAGTCCCCCCTTTCGCACCAATGCAGTGCGGCCGTGCGTGTTCCGGCCGCTTCCCGCCGCAGGCCTGGGGGCTTTCCATTGCGCGGCGCAGTGACGCGTATTCCGCTGGCAGCGGCCGCCGTTATCGGCGAAACTACAAGGCTCGGCGGCTTTCTCGCCATCCGTCAACCCGCATCTTCCATCTCGTGCCGACGCTTGTGCAGTCGGTGGCAGGAGTCAACATGCAAGCATCGATCGAATCCACCGGCAATCTGGAACGCCGCCTGACCTTCACCCTGCCGCAGGAGCGCCTGGAGACGCATGTCGGTGGCCGCCTGCGCGAACTTGCGCGGACCACGCGCATCAAGGGTTTCCGCCCGGGCAAGGTACCCACCAAGGTCATCGAGCAGCGCTTCGGTCAGCAGGTGCGTGCCGAGGCGATGGAAGGCCTGCTGCGTGAGACCTTCGATTCGGCGGTGCGCGAGCATTCGCTGCGTCTGGCCGGCAACCCGCGTATCGACCAGGGCGAGAGCGATTTCGACTTCGTCGCCACCTTCGAAGTGGTGCCGGATTTCGGCGATATCGACGTGGCCAAGCTGTCGGTGGTGCGTCATACCGCCGAAGTGACCGATGCCGACATCGATCAGATGATCGAGAACCTGCGTCTGCAGCGCCGCACCTGGAACCCGGTCGAGCGCGGCGCGCAGGTCGGTGACCTGGTGGCGCTGGAGACCTGGTCGCAGGCCGGCGACGAGCGTCTGCCCGCCGAAGGCGTGGAAACCGGCAGCAGCGTGCTGGGCTCGGGCGTGATGTTCGACCAGATCGAAAAGGGCCTGGAAGGCCTGGCCAAGGGCGAAGACAAGACCCTGACCATCGACTTCCCGGCCGAGTGGCGCGTGCCGCAGCTGGCCGGCAAGACCGTGCAGGTGCACGTCAAGGCGGTCGAGGTCTCCGAGCCGGTGCTGCCGGTGGTGGACAAGGAGTTCATCAAGAGCTTCGGCGTGAAGAGTGGCGATGCCGAGCAGTTCCGCGCCGACATCCGCACCAACCTGGAGCGCGAGCTCAAGGGCGCGCTGATGAACCGCCTGCGTCGCGAAGTGGGCGAGCAGCTGATCGCCGCCTATGCGCACGTGGAAATGCCGCCGCGCCTGGTCGAGAACGAAGCCCGTTCGATGCTGGCGCAGCAGGTCGAGCAGGTCCGCCGCAGCGGCCGCAACCCGGGCGAGATTCCGGCCGATGCCCACCAGGGTTTCATGGACGCGGCTGCCAAGCGCGTGCTGGTCGGTCTGCTGGTGGGCGAGGTGGCCCGTCGCAACGAGCTGCGCCTGGAATCCAAGCGCGTCAGCGAAACGCTGCGTCTGATCGCCTCGACCTACGAAGAGCCGGAGCAGGTCATTGAGATGTACCGCAACGACCCCCAACTGATGAGTGGACTGCAGAGCCGTGTCATGGAAGAGCAGGTGATCGACTGGATCGCCGAGCGCGCCCAGCACACCGAGCAGTCGCTGTCGTTCCAGGACGCCATTCGGGTCTAAGGTAAGCGACCGCGTGACACCAACCCGCATCCCGATGGCTGGGATGCGGATGTCAAACCCGGGCATCGGCGCAAGCTGCTGCCACTACAGGAAGACTGATGAGCATTGTGACCAAAGCCCTGAACCTGGTGCCGATGGTGGTCGAACAGACCAGCCGCGGCGAGCGTGCGTATGACATCTACTCGCGTCTGCTGAAGGAGCGTCTGATCTTCCTGGTCGGTCCGATCGACGACCACATGGCCAACGTGATCGTGGCCCAGCTGCTGTTCCTGGAAGCGGACAACCCGGAAAAGGACATCAGCATCTACATCAATTCGCCCGGCGGCGTGGTCACCGCCGGCATGGCGATCTACGACACCATGCAGTACATCAAGCCGGACGTGAGCACCATCTGCGTCGGCCAGGCCGCCTCGATGGGCGCGCTGTTGCTGGCATCGGGTGCGGCCGGCAAGCGCTATGCGCTGCCGAACTCGCGCGTGATGATCCACCAGCCGCTGGGCGGCTTCCAGGGCCAGGCCACTGATATCGACATCCATGCGCGTGAGATCCTGACCCTGCGTTCGCGTCTGAATGAGATCCTGGCCAAGCACACCGGCCAATCCCTGGAGACGATTGCGCGCGATACCGAGCGCGACAACTTCAAGAGTGCGGTCGATGCGCAGGCCTATGGCCTGGTTGACCAGGTGCTGGAACGCCGTCCGGAAGAGTCGATCCAGCCGTCTTGATCGCCAGATTGCTGAAATTGCAGGAAAAACCGGCAGGGTCGGGCTGGGCGGATGTCCTCCCGACCCTGTGCTATTCTCGAAATCGAACCCCCGTGCATCGGGTGGGGTAACTGGGTAACAGAAGCATGAGCGAAGACCGCCAAGGTCGTTCCGGCGACAGCAACAAGATTCTCTACTGCTCGTTCTGCGGTAAGAGTCAGCATGAAGTCCGCAAGCTGATTGCCGGTCCCAGCGTATTCATCTGCGATGAGTGCGTTGAGCTGTGCAACGACATCATCCGCGAGGAACTCGAAGAGAAGGCGCAGTCGGCACGCTCCAGTCTGCCCAAGCCGCGCGAGATTCTCGAGGTGCTGGATCAATACGTGATCGGGCAGTTGCGCGCCAAGCGCACGCTCGCCGTGGCGGTGTACAACCACTACAAGCGTATCGAGAGCCGCAGCAAGAACGATGACGTCGAGCTGGCGAAATCCAACATCCTGCTGGTCGGTCCGACCGGCTCGGGCAAGACGCTGCTGGCCGAAACGCTGGCGCGCCTGCTCAATGTGCCGTTCACGATCGCCGATGCCACCACGCTGACCGAAGCCGGCTATGTCGGTGAGGACGTGGAAAACATCATCCAGAAGCTGCTGCAGAAGTGCGACTACGACGTCGAGAAGGCCCAGCAGGGCATCGTCTACATCGACGAAATCGACAAGATCTCGCGCAAGAGCGAGAACCCGTCGATTACCCGCGACGTGTCCGGCGAAGGCGTGCAGCAGGCGCTGCTGAAGCTGATCGAAGGCACGGTGGCTTCGGTGCCGCCGCAGGGCGGTCGCAAGCATCCGCAGCAGGAATTCCTGCAGGTCGACACCAAGAACATCCTGTTCATCTGCGGCGGCGCGTTCGCCGGGCTGGACAAGGTGATCCAGCAGCGTTCCAACGACGCTGGCGGCATCGGCTTTGGTGCCAAGGTCAAGAGCAGTGAGCGCAAGCAGGAAGTCGGCAAGATCCTGGCCGAGGTCGAGCCGGAAGATCTGATCAAGTTTGGCCTGATCCCCGAGTTCGTCGGCCGCCTGCCGGTGGTCGCCACGCTCGAGGAACTGGACGAGCCGGCGCTGATCAAGATCCTGACCGAGCCCAAGAACGCCATCACCAAGCAGTTCAAGAAGCTGTTCGACATGGAAGGCGTGGAGCTGGAGTTCCGCCCCGACGCGCTGTCGGCGATCGCCAAGAAGGCGCTCAAGCGCAAGACCGGCGCGCGTGGTCTGCGCACCATCGTCGAATCGGTGCTGCTGGACACGATGTACGAGCTGCCCTCGCAGGAAAATGTCAGCAAGGTGGTGGTGGACGAGTCGGTGATCGAGCACAAATCCGAGCCGTATCTGATCTACCAGGCGCAACCGGCGCCCGCCAAGGCCGCGTCCGGCGACTGAGGCCTGGATGCCGTCGCGCCGGGCCCCGGCCTCGCTCGCGGATAAAGGGTTTCCGAACGCTACTTGCAACACCTGGCCGATGGCCCCATAACGGGGCCATCGGCTTTTTTTACGCCCCAAAACCCCCATTCCTGCGGAGCGCCCCATGGCCCAGTCCCAACCAGAAGTTCTCGATCTGCCGGTGTTGCCGCTGCGCGACGTGGTGGTGTTTCCGCACATGGTGATTCCGCTGTTCGTCGGCCGTGACAAGTCGATGCGCGCGCTGGAAAAAGCCATGGAGGCGGACAAGCGCATCCTGCTGGTTGCGCAGAAGTCGGCCGAAACCGACGACCCGACCGCCAGCGACCTCTATACCGTCGGCACGCTCGCGCAGGTGCTGCAGCTGCTCAAGTTGCCCGACGGCACCATCAAGGTGCTGGTCGAAGGTCTGTCACGGGTCACCGTCGACAAGGTCGTCGAGCTGGATGGCGCATTGCAGGGCCAGGGCATCGAGATCGAAGCCAGCGACGCGCGTGAGCCGCGCGAAGTGGAAGCCATCGCGCGTTCGCTGATGTCGCTGTTCGAGCAGTACGTCAAGACCAACCGCAAGCTGCCGCCGGAGCTGCTGCAGACCCTGGCCGGCATCGACGAGCCGGGGCGTCTGGCCGACACCATCGCCGCGCACATTGGCGTGCGCCTGGCCGACAAGCAGCGCCTGCTGGAAATCACCGAGATCGGCGAGCGGCTGGAGCTGCTGGTCGGGCTGGTGGACGGCGAGATCGACGTGCAGCAGCTGGAAAAGCGCATCCGCGGCCGCGTCAAGTCGCAGATGGAAAAGAGCCAGCGCGAGTACTACCTCAACGAGCAGATGAAGGCGATCCAGAAGGAGCTGGGCGATCTGGACGATGCGCCGGGCGAGCTGGAGGAGCTGGCGCGCAAGATCGCCGAGGCGGGCATGCCCAAGCCGGTCGAGACCAAGGCCAAGGCCGAGCTCAACAAGCTCAAGCAGATGTCGCCGATGTCGGCCGAAGCGGCCGTGGTGCGCAACTATCTGGACTGGCTGCTGGGCGTGCCGTGGAAGAAGCGCACCAAGGTCCGCAAGGACCTGAAGGTCGCAGAGGACACCCTGGACGCCGATCACTACGGCCTGGACAAGGTCAAGGAACGCATCCTCGAGTACCTGGCCGTGCAGTCGCGCGTGAAGCAGATGAAGGGGCCGATCCTGTGCCTGGTCGGGCCGCCGGGCGTGGGCAAGACCTCGCTCGGGCAATCGATCGCCAAGGCGACCAACCGAAAGTTCGTGCGCATGAGCCTGGGCGGTATCCGCGACGAGGCCGAGATCCGTGGCCATCGCCGGACCTATGTCGGTTCGATGCCCGGCCGCCTGGTGCAGAACCTCAACAAGGTCGGCAGCAAGAATCCGCTGTTCCTGTTGGACGAGATCGACAAGATGTCGATGGACTTCCGTGGCGACCCGTCCTCGGCGCTGCTGGAGGTGCTCGATCCGGAGCAGAACAACTCCTTCAACGACCACTACCTGGAAGTGGACCTGGACCTGTCGGAGGTGATGTTCGTCGCTACCTCCAACTCGCTCAACATTCCCGGTCCGTTGCTGGATCGCATGGAAGTCATCCGCATCCCCGGCTACACCGAGGATGAGAAGCTCAACATCGCCATGCGTTACCTGGTGCCCAAGCAGATCAAGGCCAACGGCCTGAAGCCGGAAGAGATCGAGATCGGCAGCGATGCGATCCAGGACATCGTGCGTTACTACACGCGCGAATCGGGCGTGCGTAACCTCGAGCGCGAAGTGGCCAAGATCTGCCGCAAGGTGGTCAAGGAGATCGCGCTTGCCGGCCCGCAGCCGGATGCCAAGAAGGTGGTCGCCAAGAAGGGCAAGCCCAAGGCCCTGGTCACGGTCAACGCGAAGAATCTCGACAAGTATCTGGGCGTGCGTCGCTTCGATTTCGGCCGTGCCGAAGAAGAGAACGAAATCGGCCTGGTCACCGGCCTGGCCTGGACCGAAGTCGGCGGCGAGCTGCTGCAGGTCGAGTCCACGCTGGTGCCGGGCAAAGGCAACCTGATCCTGACCGGTCAGCTTGGCAACGTCATGAAGGAATCGGCATCGGCCGCCTTGTCGGTGGTGCGTTCGCGCGCCGAGCGACTCGGCATCGACGTGGATTTCCTGCAGAAGCAGGACGTGCACGTGCATGTGCCCGATGGCGCGACACCGAAGGATGGCCCGAGCGCCGGTATCGCGATGGTGACCTCGCTGGTGTCGGTGTTGACCAAGGTGCCGATCCGCGCCGATGTGGCGATGACCGGCGAGATCACCTTGCGTGGTCGCGTGTCGGCGATTGGCGGCCTGAAAGAAAAGTTGCTGGCAGCGTTGCGCGGTGGCATCCGCACCGTGTTGATCCCCGACGAGAATCGCAAGGATCTTGCCGACATCCCGGCCAACGTCACGCGCGATCTGAAGATCGTGCCGGTCAAGTGGATCGACGAAGTGCTGGATCTCGCGTTGGAACGTCCGTTGGCACCGAAGAAGGCGGGCAAGGAAAAGGCCCGCAAGACGGCTTCGCGGGTTGCGGTCCGCGGCAAGTCGCGCACTACTCCCGGTACTCGCGTCAAGCACTAAAACCGCTTGTCTAAACCCAGGCAAAACAAGCCAAAACCCGCGTCGTTATTGGGTTTTGGCTTGCGTGCGGTTGGGGGCGCTGGTATAAATGCACGACTCGTGGGCGCGGCAAATTGTGATGCGTCATGCGATACCACTTGTGTCGGGTTCTTCGCTAACGGCAAGAGCGCCGATTGTCGATTCCGCGGCATCTGCCGCAAAGGGAGTTTCAAGAATGAATAAAACCGAATTGATCGATGGCGTTGCCGCTGCCGCTGACATCTCCAAGGCTGAGGCCGGCCGCGCTGTTGACGCGGTTGTGAGCGAAATCACCAAGGCGCTGAAGAAGGGCGATGCCGTCACCCTCGTCGGCTTCGGCACCTTCCAGGTCCGCGCGCGCGCTGAGCGTACCGGCCGCAATCCGAAGACCGGCGACAGCATCAAGATCGCTGCTTCGAAGAATCCTGCATTCAAGGCTGGCAAAGCCCTGAAGGATGCAGTAAACTAATCGACTCGCTAGGGTGCTTAGCTCAGCGGTAGAGCGTCTCCCTTACACGGAGAGGGTCGGGGGTTCGAAACCCTCAGCACCCACCATTAAGCACCAGGCAAATGTTTCAAGCGCGGAGCGGTAGTTCAGCTGGTTAGAATGCTGGCCTGTCACGCCGGAGGTCGCGGGTTCGAGTCCCGTCCGCTCCGCCAGTTATACCGAAGCCCCTGAGCGATTGGGGGCTTCGTTTTCTCCACCGGATTCGCATTGCGGAAATGGTGGAGAAGCAGCAGTCCAAGTTTAAAGCGGAGCGGTAGTTCAGCTGGTTAGAATGCTGGCCTGTCACGCCGGAGGTCGCGGGTTCGAGTCCCGTCCGCTCCGCCAGTTATACAAAGCCCTCGGCTCCGTGCCGGGGGCTTTTTTTTGGCCGCTATGGCGGCAATTGCGCGCCGAAAGCCATGTCGGATCCGGTGCGGTGCGGGATTGGGCTGGGTGCCCGGCGTCAGGCGCGTTACACTGCGCGGCTCGCCCACAGGCCGTGATTTGCCAATGCTGCAGAAACTTCGCGACAAGACGTCAGGCTGGATCGCTACCGCCATCCTGGGGTTGCTGATGATTCCGTTCCTGTTCGTCATCGACAACAGCTATCTTGGCGGCATTGGCGCCAATAACGTGGCCAAGGTGCAGGCACCGCCGACATGGTGGAAATCGGCGCCGTCGTGGTGGCCGGTTTCGCTGCTGTGGCAGCACCATGAAATCAGTACGCAGGATTTCCGCGCCCGCTTCGAGCAGGCGCGCATGCAGGAGCGGCAGCGCCAGGGCGAGAATTTCGATCCGCGCACGTTCGAATCCCGCGAAAACAAATTGCAGGTGCTCGACCAGTTGGTCGACGAGCAAGTCGTGCGTCTGGGTGCCGAAGATGCCGGCATCGTGATCGGCGATGCGACGGTGCGCGATTACATCGCCGGCATTCAGGCATTCCAGGTCGACGGCAAATTCAGTCCCGACCAGTACCGCGCTGCACTTGCGCAGGGCACGCCGCCGCGCACGCCGGCGCAGTTCGATGCGTTGGTGCGCGACAGCCTGCAGCAGTCGGTGATTCCGCAGGCGATTGCCGAGTCGGGCTTTGCGACCAAGGCCGAGTTCGAGCGCTTGCTCAAGCTGATGGGCGAAACGCGTGACGTGCAGCTGGCCATGCTGCCGCCACCGGCCGCCGATACGGCGCCGGTCAGCGATGCACAGATCAAGCAGTGGTACGACGGGCATACCCAGGATTTCCGTCAGCCGGAGACGGTGACGATCGAGTATGTCGAACTCGATGCCGCCAAGTTGCCGCCGGCAACCGCCGCTGACGAGGCGACGCTGCGCAAGCGCTACGACGAAGAGAAGGCGCGTTTTGTCGAGCCTGATCAGCGTCTGGCGTCGCACATCCTGATCACCGCCGGTAGCGATCCTGCCGCGCAGAAAGCCGCCGAGGAGAAAGCGGCCAAGCTGGCTGCGGAAGCCAAGCAGCCCGGCGCCGATTTTGCCACGTTGGCCAAAGCCAATTCGCAAGACCCTGGTTCCAAGGGCGCTGGTGGCGATCTTGGCTGGGTCGAGAAGGGCACGATGGTCAAGCCGTTTGAAGATGCCTTGTTCTCGATGAAGGCTGGCGAGGTGGTCGGCCCGATCAAGAGCGAGTTCGGTTACCACGTGATCCAGCTGCGCGAGGTCAAGGGCGGCCAGGGCAAGTCGTTCGAGCAGGTGCGCGATCAGCTTGCCGCCGAGCAGCTCAAGGCCGATGCCGACAAGGCATTTACGGATGTGAGCGGCAAGCTGGTGGATCAGGTCTACAAGAATCCCACCGCGCTGGAGCCGGCAGCCAAGCAGGTCGGTCTGCCGGTGCAGACGCTGGGTCCGTTCTCGCGCGCCGATGCGAGCGGTATTGCGGCCAATCCGGCGGTGCTGCGTTCGGCATTCTCCGAAACGCTGGTGCAGGACGGCACGGTGAGCGATCCGATCACCATCGGTCCGAACCACAGCGTGGTGTTGCGTGTGACCAACCACACCGCCGAGGCGGCCCTGCCGTTGGACAAGGTGCGCGAGAAGGTGATCGCCGCCGTCCGCGCGGACCGCACCGAGAAGGCCGCCGCAGCGGCTGCCGACGCGTTGCTGGCACGTGTGCAGAAAGGCGAGACCCTGCAGGCGCTGGCCGCCAGCGAGAAGTTGCAGGTGCAGCCGATCCCGGGCTTGCCGCGCACCGCGCCGATTCCGACGCCGGCGGCAAACCGCGCCATCTTCAGCGCGCCGCGTCCGACCGACGGCAAGCCGTCGGTGGGCAAGGTGGAGCTGGATGGCGGGCGCTTTGCGGTGTTTGTCATCAGCAAGGCGACCCCGGGCGACCTGAAGCAGATGCCGGCCGAGCAGCAGACCATGCTGCGCGAGCAGCTGAGCCAGATCGACGGCAACAATGCGGCGCAGGCGTACGTCAAGGAAATGCGCAAGCGCTACAAGATCCAGATCGAAGAGGCGCAGCTGTAACCGCTGCTGTTCGACTGGTGGAGAAAGAGCCCGGGGAACCGGGCTTTTTCTTTGGCCGATGCCGTTGTGCGCAGGTGCCAGTGTTCGTGTGGGGTATCCCGCCGCTGGCGCTGCGGCGAGTCTGTGGTTGCGTGGACCAGGCACTGGATTCCCGCAGCAACTGGCTAAGACACTGCGATGGCCCGCCGCAACTGATCTGACGTCGTGCGTATTGCCATCCGTTTGGGATAGGTCTGCCGGGGTTGCGGATTTCGCGCGTCAGGATTGCAGGCGTGCGGTTGCGAAGACGTGCGTCATTCAACGTGCTGATCTGCCGAGCCAATCTGCCAGGCCAGAAAAGCCAGTGTCGGGTTGCGCGTTTGGTGCGCCTACGGGTGGCTGCCTGTCGGTTGGCGGCAGACGCTGCAAGCGCGCTCGATCAACTGCGATGTCGGTCGGCTTGCAACGATAGCGGGCCAATCGGCTGCGAGTACGCCCGTTTCCGATTCCATACGGCGTCGCAAGCAGCGCACGCAAAAGGTAAGTGTCAGGCGCTCTCTTCGCAGCCGACCTACTCCTGCGCAGCGCGGCGCTCAACTTCCCCGTGCAAGGTCGACGAAAAGCATGCCGCTGTGGTGTCAGCGGCGCCGGAACGGCGCCGGACGCAGGCGGCTTAGGTCAGGGTGTGTCTTCGAACGACAACACCATGCCGGGCTTCAGCACGGCACGCTTGTCCAGGCCATTGCTGGTCAGCAGTGTCGTGACGGTCACGCCGTAGCGGCGTGCGATGGCCCAGGCGGATTCGCCGTTGCGGACCGTATGCGTGGTGCGCGCCTGTGGCCTGGAGGCATCCGTCGTCGCGGCGGCAACGACCGTGGGAGTGGCAGCGCTGTTGTCCGCAGTGCTGCCCGTGTCGGCAGATGCGACCACGGCGCCTGTCGCACCTGGCTGCACAGGTGCGATCGGGGCGAGCACGTGCACGCCGCGCGGCGCGGCGCGGGCGCTGGCCAGCGCCGGATTCAGCCGGGCCAGTAACTGCGGCTCGATGTCACGTTGTCCGGCAAAGGCGTTGAGGCTGGTGCCGGCCGGCAATGCATGTTCGGTGAGTACCGGTACCGGGCGATCGAGCGAGGTCAGCAGATTGCCCTGCTGCTGCGCATGGTCCAGCACACAGGCCAGCGCGTGCAGCTTTTCCACGTACTCGTAGGTGACCTTGGACATGCCGGGCAATTCGGACGGGCGAGCGTTCTGCGCGTTCATGCCGGCCGTGCGCATGGCCTGCAGCACGCGATACTCGCCCGCGTTGTAGGCCATCAGCGCCAGGCGCCAATCGCCGCCGAACATGCCATACAGCGTCTTGAGATAACGCACCGCCGCCGTGGTGGAGTCCACTGCCGAGAGGCGTCCGTCGTATTGCGCGCCAACCGGCACATGGTGGTTGCGCGCAGTGGTAGCGATGAACTGCCAGAGGCCGGCGGGGCCACTGCCGTTGCGGGCGCCCGGGCGATAACCGCTCTCGACGAACGGAATCAGCGCAAATTCGGTCGGCATGTCGGCTTCGCGCAATTCATCGACCACGTAGCCGAACAGCGGCAAGACATCCTGTGCGTCGTCTGCCAGACGGGCCGGCGCGCGCGAGAAATGTTGTTCCCAGCGGGTATCGCTATGTTCGCTGTCGCAGCCTGGATCGGCGCGACCGTCCAGGAACGACGAAAAGATCTCCCGACCGTTGCGCACCTGGGGTGTGGCGGTCTGGGCGATCGAGCTCTCTGCGGGTTTGGAGCGGCTTGCGTCGTTGGACGATGCGGCTGCGGGTGCGATGACCGCTGATGCGGTCAGCACTGCCAGAAGCAGGCGCCTCATGCGCGAAATTCGTCTTTCCAGCGCCGAAGTTCGGCGAAAACGTCAACTTCAGAGGAAATTGCCCCACCTGCGCGAGATGCCACCGCAGCGCGGATTTCGGGACTGCTGGTGCGTAAGAACGGATTGGTGGCCAGTTCACTCTTGAGCGAAATCGGCAGGGTAGGACGGGCTGCATGACGCATGGCCTGGGCTTCCTGTTGACGGCGCTGCAAGGCAGCGTTGGTGGGATCGACGTGCAGCGCAAAGACCGCATTGGCCAAGGTGTATTCATGGCCGCAACACACGAGTGTTTCGCCAGGCAGGGAGGCCAGGCGCTGCAACGCGTCGAACATCTGAGGAGCGGTACCTTCGAACATCCGCCCACAGCCTAGGCTGAACAGGGTATCACCGCTGAACAGATGGCGTTCGGTGACGAAGGCGATATGGCTGCTGGTATGGCCGGGCACTTCCAGCACATCGAAGCTGTTGCCAAGCAGGCTCAAGCGATCACCCTGGCCCACCCGGTGGGCATCTGCCGGGATGCGTTGGTCGGCCGGACCGTACAGTGCAAGGTCCGGCCAACGCTGCTGCAGCGCTGCCACGCCGCCAATGTGGTCGGCATGGTGGTGGGTCAGCAGGACGGCGCTGGGGCTGAAGCCTTCGCGCTCTGCGGCGGCGAACACCGGCTCGGCTTGGCCCGGATCGACGATGACTGCGCGGCCATCGCTGGCGACCAGCGCCCAGATGTAGTTGTCGTCGAATGCGGGCAGGGCGGTCAGTCGCATAGAATTGGGACCATGCCTGCCACGCCATTCTCCCGTCAAGCTGGCGTCTCATCCTGGTTTGAAACAGGTGCAGGGCGCAGCCTGCTCCTGCTGGAGCGCAAATTGGCGCTTGCGGCGTTGCAAACGCGTCCCTCGCAGCCCTGGTTGTGGCTGACGCCGACGCCCGAGCTGCCGCCGCGCGAGCTGCTGCAAGGGCGCGGGCTGCGGCTGACTCGCAGCGCTGGCCGCTTTGCGGGCGATGCGCGTTGCGCCATGCCGTTTCCGTTGCCGACCGAAAGCCTGCAGGCCATCGTGGTGCAGCATGCGGTGGTGGGCGGCGCGGCGGAATTCCTGGCCGAATGCGAGCGGTTGCTGATGCCGGGCGGGCGGCTATGGCTGTTCACGCTCAATCCGCTGAGCCCGTACCGCTTTCGCTGGGCGCGGCGCGGTCCGGTGGCGCTGCGGCCGGATCGCTGGCGGCTGCTGGCGCAGCGTGCGGGGCTGCAATGCGTGGAGACCGAGCGCTACCTGGGGCCGATCTGGCGCACCGGGCGTGGCGTTACCGGCACCGATCGCGCACCCTGGCGCGCGGTGTATCTGCTCGAAGTGGAAAAGCGCGCCGCCGCTTCGATCGGGCCGACCCCGATCGCGATGCCCTCGCGCTGGCCGCAGCCTGTAGCCACGATCTGACGACCGACCACTTTCCAAACACCAGAAGCTGATGAAATCCATTGAAGTGCATACCGACGGCTCCTGCCTCGGCAATCCCGGGCCGGGCGGTTGGGCGGCCCTGTTGCGTTACAACGGCCGCGAGAAGGAATTGTCCGGCGGCGAAGCCACATCCACCAACAACCGCATGGAGTTGATGGCGGCAATCATGGCGCTGGAAACGCTCACCGAGCCATGCCAGATCGTGCTGCATACCGACTCGCAATACGTACGCCAGGGCATTACCGAGTGGATGTCCGGCTGGGTGCGCCGCGGTTGGAAAACCGCCGGCGGCGACCCGGTCAAGAACCGTGAACTGTGGGAGCGCCTGCATGCAGCCACGCAACGCCACAGCATCGATTGGCGCTGGGTGAAAGGCCACAATGGTGACCCGGACAACGAGCGCGTCGACGTGCTCGCCCGCAGTCAGGCCATCGCCCAGCGCGGTGGCAGCGCAACCGCGTAAGCAATCAGCAAGAGGATTCATGCGTCAGATCATTCTCGATACCGAAACCACCGGCCTGGAATGGCGCAAGGGCAACCGCGTCGTCGAAATCGGTGCGGTGGAGCTGCTGGAGCGGCGTCCGAGCGGCAACAACTTCCATCGCTACCTGAAGCCCGATTGCGATTTCGAACCGGGTGCGCAGGAAGTGACCGGGTTGACCCTGGAGTTCCTGGCCGACAAGCCGCTGTTCGCCGATGTGGTCGAGGAGTTCCTGGCCTACATCGACGGCGCGGAGCTGATCATCCACAACGCCGCGTTCGATCTGGGCTTCCTGGACAACGAGCTGTCGCTGCTGGGCGACAACTACGGCCGTATCGTCGATCGCGCCACCGTAGTGGATACCCTGATGATGGCGCGCGAGCGCTATCCGGGGCAGCGCAACTCGCTGGATGCCTTGTGCAAGCGCCTGGGCGTGGACAACTCGCATCGCCAGTTGCATGGCGCCTTGCTCGATGCGCAGATCCTGGCCGATGTGTACATCGCGCTGACCTCGGGCCAGGAAGAAATTGGCTTTGCCAGCGCCGATGCCGGCCAGCGCAGCGAGCATGGGGAGGGCATGATCACCTTCGATCCGGCGTTGCTGTTGCCGCGCGCACGGGTGGTGGTGACCGCGTCGGAGTCGCAGGCGCACGAGGCGCGCTTGGCTTACCTGCGCAAGAAGGCCGGACGCGCGTTGTGGGATGCGCCGGTTGAAGAGGTGGCTGCTGCCGGGTAGTGCGGCTGTCGGCAACGGGTGTCCGGCTGTCGCGCGGGGCGGCGATGTAGTGGGGGGTGCAGTGCGCCGCTGAAGCCTGGCGATTCTGGGCGTGAGTAGCGCGCACATGATGGCTGCCGTGCGGGTTCGATGCCCGTGCTTTGCGCGGCTAACAGCTACTTCAATCCGGTCTATTGCGGAGCGCGATGAGCTTGCTCTTGGCTGTAGGCCGGTGATCTGCGGCCTGGCTGCAGGGCCCTTGCCCACCCACCATCGCGGGACACGCCGCAAGTACGTCCGTGTAGGCTCTTACGCTGCATCCATGCCGCGTAAGGTCTCGCGACGGTGGGCGGGCAAGGACCCGTCGAGATGGTCGATGTGCATGGTATTTAACCAGGCAGCCGACTCCTGCTCTGGTGCAGCGCTCTTGTCGGTTCCGGGACCCTGGGCGGCCTGGATGCTGCAAGCGAGTCTTCAGGGCTAGATTGACGGCGTGGTTCGCAGGCGGTGAGGACACCGTACCCTGGACCGACCAAGCGTTTGTCTGCATCCAACCATATGCGACCAACGAAATTCTGCGCTCACCGCCAGCCGGGCGCTCGTTAGGTCTTGTTGGCCGCTTTCAGTAGCTGCGCACCAGGATCGCAGTGATGTTGTCCGAGCCGCCGCCATCGAGTGCGGCGGCGACCAGGCATTCGACACATTCCTGCGCGCTGCAATCGGCCTGCGACAGAGTCGCGGCGATCGCGGCATCGTCGACTTCTTCGGTGAGACCGTCGCTGCACAGCAGCAGTTGCATGCCGGATTTGAGCTCACCCTGCATGGTGGCGACATTGAGGTGGACCGGATCGGTGACGCCCAGCGCCTGGGTCACCACATTGCGATGCGGATGCGCGCGCGCCTGTTCGCTGGTTAGCGTGCCCTGGGCGATCAGTTCCTGCACATAGCTATGGTCCTGGCTCAGCTGCGCCAGCCGGCCGTCGCGCCACAGATATGCGCGGCTGTCGCCGACCCAGGCCACTTCGAAGCGCTGGCCCAGCACGCGCGCGGCGACGACGGTGGTGCCCATCGGCAAGGTGTCGTTGCAGCGACGCGAGGTCTTGATGATCTCTTCGTCGGCGATGCGTACCGCCTGGGCCAGCGGGGTGCCGGCGCGCACCTCGCGCACGATGGTTTCGCGTGCCAGGGCGCTGGCCACCTCGCCACAGGCATGCCCACCCATGCCATCGGCCACCAGCCACAGCCCCAGCTCGCTGTCGCCGTAGTACGTGTCCTCGTTGAGGTCACGGCGCAGGCCGACATGGGTAAGGTGTCCGAATTCGAGCATGGGGGCGGGTCGCCAAGGAAGGAGGTGCGTGACCATCATCGCGGGGCAGCCGGCCCGCAGCAACACGCCGATCGCGGGTGCCGCAGGGCGGGTTCACGCCCGGACCTTCGATCGTGCCGGCGATGCCGGCTCGGGCCGCTTGTGGCTGGGCGCCGGTGCCCGTATGATGCACGGCCCCGGGACACTGGGGACCATCTGGAGAGGTGGCAGAGCGGTTGAATGTACCTGACTCGAAATCAGGCAGGCGTTTATAGCGCCTCGGGGGTTCGAATCCCCCCCTCTCCGCCAGATTGAGGCGAGCAGTTGTGCCAGTGCCGCGTGAGTTTCGCCGGCGGCATTGGGGGGTGAGAAGCCCCGGGTTCGACAGACAGCAGCGCTGTCTGCACGGCGAAGCCGCCCGCAGGGCGAAGGCACGAAGTGCCGAGTGAATCCCCCCTCTCCGCCAGATTCGCATCAGCCCCCGCAAGGGGGCTTTTGTTTATGTGTCGCCGCCGCGCGCTGCTGTGCTGGCTACAATCCGCCCGATATCCGTTGGAGGCCTGTCATGTCCGAGATCCTGGTGCCCGTGTCCTTTGGTGAGCTGCTCGACAAGATCGCGATCCTGCAGATCAAGTCCGAGCGCATGAGCGACCCCGTCAAGCTGGCCAACGTGCGCAGCGAGCTGTCCGCGCTGGAGACCAGCTGGATGGCGCATCCGGCCGCCGGCCACGACATCGTGCGTCTGCGTGCGGCGCTCAAGGCCGTCAACGAGCGGCTGTGGGTGATCGAGGACGACATCCGGCTCAAGGAGCAGTCGCAGACCTTCGACGACAGCTTCGTGCAGCTGGCGCGCAGCGTCTATATCGAAAACGACGAACGCGCGCGCATCAAGAAAGAGATCAACCTGGCGCTGGGTTCGTCGTACGTGGAAGAGAAGTCGTATCAGGACTACCGCGCTAGTGGTGTCTGAGAGCCGCTGACCGCAGGTCTGCGTAGCCGATACACGTGGTGGTCGGTGGGTGCGCGGGGCTTTCTGGTGCGCCGCCACACTTCGAGTCGGCCGGCACCGCGGTGATTGGCTGCCGCGGACGTGAGCCGGCGGTGTTTGGCTCGTGCTTCCCGGCTGTCCTGGGCGTCTGCACCGCGGCGCAGCGCGCAGCTGCGCAACGATTGAACGCCTGTTCGAGCGACGATCCGACGCCGATTCTCAGCGCGGATGATCGCTGCGATAACGCTCGAATGCGGCGATCGCATCGTCCACGGTGATCAGCGCCATCACCTCGTCGAACTCGATCTTGGTGCCCCATTTCAGCTGGTCGGCCGGCTTGCCCAGGTATTTGCGGGCGGCCGCGTCGTAACGGTCTACGCAATAGCGCACGTCCGAGTAAGGGCCGCTGCGCAGCGGGTTGCTGGCCGCATGCAGGCCGAGCACCTTGGTGCCCATCGCGTTGGCGATGTGCATCGGCCCGGAATCGGGGGTGACCACCAGCTCTGCGCGGGCGAGCAGGGCGGGGAGTTGTTTGAGCGTGTCCTTGCCGACCAGGTCCAGCAACGGCGTGCGCGCGGCTGCGACGATGGCATCGGCGGTGCTGCGTTCCAGCTCGCTGCGGCCGCCGCACAGCACGACCCGCCAGCCTTGCGCTGCAGCGTGGTCGGCCAGCGCGGCATGGCGGTCGGGATACCAGTTGCGGCGTGCGTGGCTGGAGCACGGCGAAATCATCAGCACCGGGCGGCCATCGTCGTCCCATTGCGCGCGTGCCCAGCGATGCGCCTCGTCGGGAACCGGCAAGTCCCAGCGCACCTGGGTCTGGGTCAGGCCGAGTGGCTGCGCGAAGCTGCCGATGGCGTCGAGCACGTGGATGCCGGGGCGGTCGGCGATGCGCTCGTTGACGAACAGGCCGTGCAGGTCCTTGGAACGGCTGCGGTCATAGCCGATCCGCCGCTGCGCCGGTACGAAGGCCGACAGCACATTGGCGCGCAAGGCCACCTGCATCTGCAGCAGCGCATCGAAGCGACCCAATGGCGCCAGCGAGCGGCGGAGCGCGCGCATGCCGGCCACGCCGGTGCGCTTGTCGTAGGCATGGAACTGCACGCCGGGCAGGCCGTCGAGCAATTTCAGCCCGGCCTTGTCGATGATCCAATGCAGCTGGCTTGCCGGAAATCCCGCCTGCAGGGTGCGCACCAGCGGCACCACATGGGTGACGTCACCCAGGGCGGACAGGCGCAGCAGGCATAACGAAGCGGGCGTAGAAGCCATGGTGTTGTTAGACTCGATAGATGGTTTCTTTCGACGCCACTGAAGCGCTGGCGCCGTACCGCGAAGGCCGCGGCTATGGCGCCATTCTGTTCGACCGCGAACGGCTGCGGCAAGCCGATGCCGGGCTGTTTTCGCCGCAACGCTGGGGCGACAGGGCACGGCCGGTCGATGAAGGCGGGCGGGGTGGGGCGTGGTTCGTGGATGCGCCGTTCGGTCACAGCGTGTTGCGGCAGTACCTGCGCGGCGGCATGGCCGCGCGCGTGAGTCGCGATCACTATCTGTGGAAAGGCGCCGGGCGCACGCGCAGCTTTGCCGAGTTCCGACTGATGCGCGAACTGCTCAAGCGCAAGTTGCCGGTGCCGCGCCCGTTGGCGGCCTGTTATCTGCGCGAGGGGCTGAGCTATCGCGCTGCCTTGTTGATGGAGCGCCTGGAGAACGTGCGCTCGCTCGCCGATCATGCGCAGGTCGCCGGGCGCGGTGCGCCATGGGAAGAAACCGGGCGGCTGATCGCGCGCTTTCATCGCGCCGGCCTGGATCATGCCGATCTCAACGCGCACAACATCCTGTTCGATGCCGGCGGGCATGGCTGGTTGATCGATTTCGACCGCGGCGTGTTGCGCATTCCGGCCACGCGCTGGCGCGAACGCAATCTCAAGCGCCTGCATCGCTCGCTGCTGAAATTGCGCGGCAACCGCAGCCGCGAAGAGGTCGACAAGGATTACGAGCGCCTGCACCGCGCCTACGAACTGGCCTGGGGCCGGGGCTACTGATGAACTGGGCATTGCGGGTGCAAGGGGTCGGCAATGCGTCGGCGGTGGCGCTCGGTTCGCCGATGGCCACCATCGAGCGCGCCGGCGCGCCGTGGCTGACCATCGATTGCGGCAGCGAAGGGCTGACTACCTACCAGGCACAGTACGGTCATCTGCCGCAGGCGGTCTTCATCACCCATGTGCACCTGGACCACGTCGGCGGGCTGGAACGGCTGTTCGTGGACAGTTATTTCTCCCAACGCCGCGGGCGCACGCGCCTGTACGTGCCGGCGCCGGTGGTGCCGTTGCTGCAGCGGCGGATCGCCGACTACCCCAACGTGCTGGCCGAGGGCGGCGCGAACTTCTGGGATGCCTTCCAGCTGGTGCCGGTCGGCGACGCGTTCTGGCACGACGGGGTGCGGCTGGAAGTGTTCCCGGCGCGCCACCACTGGCCGGAGACCGCCTACGGGCTGCGGCTGAAGGGGGCGCTGGTCTGGAGTGGCGACACCCGGCCGATCCCGGAAATGATGGCCCGTTATGCCGATGACAGCGAGCTCATCGCGCATGACTGCGGCGTTCACGGCAACCCGTCGCATACTGGGGTGGACGATTTGGAGCGGGAATACCCGCAGGACCTGTTGAACCGCATGCTGCTGTACCACTACGCCAGCGACGCCGACGGCGACGTGCTCCGCGCACGCGGTCATCGCGTGGCCGTGCCTGGTCAACATCTGCCGCTGGCGGAGCCGACTGCCGCCATGGTGCCCTGATGGGCGCCCTGCTGTTGCCGAACCTGACCGCCGCGCCGATGCAGGACCGCTATGGCCGGCCGCTGCGCGACCTGCGCCTGTCGGTCATCGAGGCCTGCAATTTCCGCTGCGGTTACTGCATGCCGGCCGATCGCGTGCCCGACGACTACGGATTCGATGCGCAGCAGCGCCTGAGCTTCGATCAGCTGGAAACGCTGGTGCGTGCCTTCGTCTCGGTCGGCGTCACCAAGGTACGCCTGACCGGTGGCGAGCCACTGTTGCGTCGCGATCTGCCCAGCCTGATTGCGCGCCTGACCACGATCGAGGGCATCGAGGATCTGGCGCTGACCACCAACGGCACCTTGCTCGCCCGTCAGGCGGTGGCGCTGCGCCAGGCCGGGCTGCGCCGGATTACCGTCAGCATGGACGCGCTGGATCCGGAGCTGTTCAGACGCATGAGTGGCAACCGTGGCGAGATCGCGCAGGTGCTGGCCGGTATCGCCGCTGCCGAGCAGGCCGGCTTCCAGCGCCTGAAGATCAACTGCGTGGTGCAGCGTGGCGTCAACGAAGATCAGGTGCTGCCCCTGGTGGAGCACTTCCGTGGCAGCGGCCATGTGCTGCGCTTCATCGAGTTCATGGATGTGGGCAGTTGCAATGGCTGGACCGCCGATGCGGTGGTGACTTCGGCGCAACTGCACGCGCGCATCCACGCGCGCTGGCCATTGCTGCCGCTGGATGCCAATTACACCGGCGAAGTGGCGCAGCGGCATGCATTTGCCGATGGCGCCGGCGAGGTGGGTTTTGTCAGTTCGGTCAGCGTGCCGTTCTGCGGCGACTGCCAGCGCGCACGCGTGTCGGCCGACGGGCAGTTGTACACCTGCCTGTTCGCCAGCCAGGGCCATGACCTCAAGCCGGCCCTGGCCGAGGGTGAGCATGGATTGTCCGAGCATCTGCGTGCGCGCTGGAGCGTGCGTGGCGACCGCTACAGCGAGGTGCGCGCATCGACACCGCGCCGTGGCAAGCCGGTGGAGATGTTCCTGATCGGCGGGTAAGGCACTGCTGTTCCATCCAGGCGCCCCGTTCACCGAGAATGTCGCATCCTGAGCGCCTGTCATCGTGTCGTTTCCCATGCCTGCAAAATCCCGTTCCGCACGCCTGACCCACCTGGACGATTCCGGACTGCCCACGATGGTGGATGTCTCGGACAAGGCGGTCACCGCGCGCAGCGCCACCGCGCAAAGCCGGGTGCGTTTTCCGGCCGCCGTCGCCGCGCAGTTGCGCGCCAACGGCTTGCGCAGCGCCAAGGGCGGCATCGTGGAAACCGCGGTGATCGCCGGCACCATGGCGGTCAAACGCACGCACGAGTTGATTCCGTTCTGCCATCCGTTGCCGATCGATGCCTGCCGGTTCGAGATCGACTGGGCGGGCGAGCAGCTGCTGGACATCCGTTGCACGGTGCGCTGCGTGCATCGCACCGGTGTGGAAATGGAAGCGCTCACCGGCGCCAGCGTGGCGGCCCTGACGGTCTACGACATGTGCAAGGCGTTGTCGCACAGCATGAGCATCGGCCCGACCAGGTTGGTGTCCAAACGTGGTGGCAAGCGCGATATCGGAGCAAGCCAATGAGCACGACAGTGACAGTGCTGTATTTCGCCAGCCTGCGTGAGGCAGCAGGCATTGCCAGCGAGCAGGTGCAATCGCAGGCGCAGGACCTGCGCGCGCTATATGCCGAACTCGATACGCGCCATGGCCTGCGCTGGACGCCGGCGCAGCTGCGCGTGGCGGTGGATGGCGCGTTTGCGCGCTGGGAGGACGGCGTGCGCGATGGCAGTGAAATCGTGTTTATTCCGCCGGTGTCGGGAGGTTGAGTATGAGCGAGCAGACTTCCGCCCTCTTTGCGCTTTCCGAGGTGCCTTTGCCGGTCGACAGCTTGCGCGCTGCGCTGGAGCACCCGCATGCCGGCGCATTCGCCAGTTTCGAAGGCTGGGTACGCGACCACAATGAGGGCCGCAGCGTGGCCGGGCTGCGTTACGAGGCCTACGCCGCACTGGCGCAGGCCGAAGGCCAGCGCGTGCTCGACGAGGCAATGGGTCGGTTTGCCATCGTCAACGCCTACTGCGTGCACCGCGTGGGCGAGCTGCGCATCGGCGACATGGCGGTATGGGTCGGCGTCAGCGCGGCGCATCGCGGCGCCGCATTCGATGCCTGCCGCTTCATCATCGACGAGGTCAAGGCGCGCGTGCCGATCTGGAAGCACGAACATTACCTGGAAGGCGATGCCGGCTGGCTGCATCCGGAGTCGCAGACGCAGTAGCGCGTCTTGCAGGTCAGGCGCTGCGGGAACATCAAGAGATCAGTTGGTGTCCGCCGGTTGAGCGCGCCGGAAAGTGCCTGACGCTGCGCATATTTCCGAGCCATCGCTGCAGCCGGTGCAAATCACTGGCCAGCCTTGAGCATGGCCGCAAAGTGCCGCGTCGCAGTGGCGGCTTCACACCGTCAGCATTACGCGCCGAATGCGTGCGGCATCTGTCGATGCGCCATCAGTCTGGGTTGGGGTGGTGTCCCCGCCGGTTGACCTCGGCGCCCGCATCAATCGATACCGTTGCTGCCTTCCGGCCCTGGCGGGATTTTCGATCTAGCGTCGCGAGGGACCGACGGGGCCACCATAAGACGTGGGTCACTGGCGTGACCCTGGATCCATGCAATCGCATTGCAGGATCATGAAACTGGCGGAGAGAGGGGGATTCGAACCCCCGAAGCGCGGTTTAGACGCTTACACACTTTCCAGGCGTGCTCCTTCAACCACTCGGACACCTCTCCGTACCTGCCGTGCGACCAGGTCGTCGGCAGGAGCGGGATTCTAGCCGCCACGGGCGCCATTAACAAGGTAAAGGATCTGCCGGTCGGGCGTGACGGTGCCAGCGCAGGTGTCTGGCCGGCCCCCGACGCTGTCCGGCAGTCCTCCGGTGGGTGGCGACGCCGGGGCGCACGGCCGCTGAACGATCCACTTGACGTGCCGTGGCACAATATCGGTTCAGAGGAAGCTGGTTGCCCGATGTCTTATCTTGTTCTCGCCCGCAAGTGGCGCCCGAAGCGTTTTGCCGAACTCGTAGGCCAGGAACACGTGGTCCGCGCGCTCAGTAACGCGCTCGACAGTGGGCGTGTGCACCACGCATTCCTGTTCACCGGCACCCGCGGCGTGGGCAAGACCACAATCGCGCGCATTTTCGCCAAATCGCTGAACTGCGAGACCGGCACCAGTGCCGATCCGTGCGGCCAGTGCCCGGCCTGCCTGGATATCGACGCCGGCCGCTACATCGACCTGCTGGAAATCGACGCCGCGTCCAACACCGGTGTGGACGATGTGCGCGAGGTGATCGAGAACGCCCAGTACATGCCCTCGCGCGGCAAGTTCAAGGTCTATCTGATCGACGAAGTGCACATGCTCTCCAAGGCGGCGTTCAATGCGCTGCTGAAGACGCTGGAAGAGCCGCCCGAGCACGTGAAGTTCCTGCTGGCCACCACCGACCCGCAGAAGCTGCCGGTGACCGTGCTGTCGCGCTGCCTGCAGTTCAATCTCAAGCGGCTGGACGAAGACCAGATCCAGGGCCAAATGACCCGGATCCTGGCCGCCGAGCAGATCGAATCGGATCCATCGGCGATCGTGCAGCTGTCCAAGGCCGCCGACGGCTCGCTGCGCGACGGTCTGTCGCTGCTCGATCAGGCCATTGCCTATGCCGGCGGCGCGCTGCGCGAGGACGTGGTGCGTACCATGCTCGGCACGGTCGATCGCACCCAGGTCGGCGCGATGCTGCAGTCGCTGGCCGACGGCGATGGCGCGCGCCTGATGCAGGTGGTCGCCGCGCTGGCCGAGTTCTCGCCCGACTGGAGCGGCGTGCTGGAGGCGCTGGCCGAGGCCTTGCACCGCATCCAGGTGCAGCAGTTGGTGCCGTCGGTGGCATTCGTCGGCGATGGCATCGACCCGACTGCCTATGCCGCGCAGCTGCGGCCGGAAGTGGTGCAGCTGTGGTACCAGATGGCGCTCAATGGCCGTCGCGATCTGTATCTGGCGCCGAGTCCGCGCGCCGGTTTCGAGATGGCGGTGCTGCGCATGCTGGCCTTCCGCCCAGCGGCGGCAGTGCCGGCTGGCGGCAGCGACGATGGACGTGGTGCCAGCGCCGGCGGTCATGCGCGTTCTGCGGCAACTGGCGTGCAGGCCGCCGCGCCGGTGGCAGCCGCACCAGCACCCGCAGCGGTGGCGAAACCGGCCGACCTGGAGGCCGCGCCTGCTGCCGTGGCTGCGGTCGCCGCGCCGGCGCCGGTCGCTGCTGCGCCCGCGCCTGTCGTGGTGCTGCCCGCTGCGCAGGCATCGACCGATAGCCGCCCATCGACAGCTCCCACGCGCAGCGACGACACGCCGCCCTGGGCGATGGACGATGCGCCGGTGCGTGCCAACACTGCCCCCGTCACTGCGGCGGCGCCCGTGCTGGCGCCGGAGGCGGCAATGGCGCCACCCGCAGCAGGCGATACGGCGTTGCCCGCTGCGGCTGCGCCCGAAGCGGCGATGGCAGTTGCCGCAGCGGCTGAGGTGCCTGCATCTGCAGCGGCGGTGATGTCGAGGCCATCGGTTGCCGCACCCTCCATATCGGCACCGGCACCGGCACCGGCATCGGCATCGGCATCGGCATCGGCAACCGATCCGTCGCCCCTGCTCGACAACGGCCACATCGCCGACGCCGAGCAATGGCTGGATCTGGTCACCCGCAGCGGCTTGAATGGCCCCTCGCGACAGCTCGCCGCCAATGCCGCCTTCATCGGCCATCGCGACGGCGTGTTGCGCCTGGCGCTGGCACCGGGCTTCGAATACCTCAATTCCGAGCGTTCCATCGCCAACCTTGCGCAGGCACTCGCGCCCGAGTTGGGAAATACGCCGCGCATCGTCATCGAGACCGGCAACGCCGATGTCGAGACCCTGCACGAGCGGGCCAGTCGCCAGAAAGGCGAGCGCCAGAGCGCGGCCGAAACAGCGTTCATGAACGACCCGAACGTGCAGCAGCTGATTCAGCAGCAAGGCGCGCGCGTCGTCCCCGATTCCATCCGCCCTTACGACGAGTAACGACACATGCGTGGGAACATTGCCCAATTGATGCAGCAGGCGCAGAAGATGCAGGAAAACCTGCAGCGCGCCCAGGAAGAACTGGCCAAGCTGGAAGTCACCGGCACCGCCGGCGGCGGCATGGTCAGCGTGACGCTGACCGGCGCCAAGGAGTGCCGCAAGGTCCGCATCGACCCGAGCATCCTCTCTGACCAGGAAATGGCCGAGGACCTGATCGCCGCCGCCTTCAACGACGCCTCCAACAAGATCGACGCCGAATCCAAGGACCGCATGGGCTCGGCCACTGCCGGCATGCAGCTGCCGCCGGGCATGAAGTTGCCGTTCTGAGCGAGGGGATTCGGGAGTCGGGATTGGGGATTGGCTGGAAGCGAGATCCGCTTCTGCATTTGCGAATCCCAAATCTCCAATTCCCAATCCCGGCCACCCAATGTCCTCTCTTCTCGAACAACTGATCGAGGCCTTCCGGGTATTGCCGGGTGTGGGCCAGAAATCGGCCCAGCGCATGGCCTACCACGTGCTCGAACGCGAGCGCGAGGGTGGCCGCCGCCTGGCTGCGGCGCTGGCCAATGCGGTGGAAAAGGTCGGCCATTGCGTGCAATGCCGCGACTTCACCGAGGCGGAGATCTGCGCGATCTGTGCCAGCAGCAGCCGCGACCGGCAGCAGCTGTGCGTGGTGGAATCGCCGGCCGATCGCCTGGCGATCGAACACGCCACCGGCTACCGTGGGCTGTACTTCATCCTGCAGGGCCGGCTGTCGCCGCTGGACGGCATCGGCCCGCGCGAGCTGGGCCTGGACCGGCTCGGCGAGCGTCTGGCCACCGGTGAGGTCACCGAGATGATCATCGCCACCAATGCCACCGTGGAAGGCGAGGCGACCGCGCATTACCTGGCGCAGCTTGCCCGCCAGCATGCGGTGCGCCCGAGCCGGCTCGCGCAGGGCATGCCGTTGGGCGGCGAGCTGGAATACGTCGATCGCGGCACCTTGTCGCATGCCTTTGGCACCCGGGGTGAGGTGCTTTGAGGGCGGGGATTGGGGAGGCGGGATTGGGGATTGGCAAAAGCAAAACATCACAAGCGCGCGGTAAGCTCTTGCCAATCCCTCATGACCAATCCCCAATCCCCACCCATGACCGACACCATCTTCGGCAAGATCATTCGTCGCGAAATCCCGGCCAACATCGTCTATGAAGACGACGAGGTGCTGGGCTTTCAGGACATCGCACCGCAGGCGCCGGTGCATGTGCTGTTTATTCCCAAGCAGCATGCGATTCCCACGCTGGACGATGTGCCGCCGGAGCAGGCGCTGTTGGTGGGCAGGCTCGCACTCGCTGCAGCGTCGTATGCACGCGAGCAGGGGCTGGCGCAGGACGGCTATCGCATCGTGATGAACTGCCGCGAGCATGCCGGCCAGACGGTGTTCCACATTCATCTGCATCTGCTGGCCGGCGCGCCGCTGGGACGGTTCGGCACGCCCTGACCTGGTTACACGATCGAGCGCATCAGCGCCTGTTCGAGCAGCCGTATCGCATAAGCAAAAACGCCGCTCCCTGCGAGCGGCGTTTTTGCGTGTCACTGACTCAGCGGTCGATTACCACCAGCCGCGGCCCCAGCCCCAGCCGCCGCCCCAGCGCGGGCCCCACGGGTCGCCCCACGGGCCGTACGGGTAGGCCGGCACCACATCCACCTCGCGCACGACCGGCCACAGGTAGACCACGTCGGCATTCACCTTTGGCAGCTTGTAGTCGTACTCGCCGATCTTGGTGGTTTCGTAGCCTTCGATCTTGCCGATGAAGGTCACTTCGCGGCCGGGCTCGAACACGGCCGGGTCGTAAAAGCCCGAGCGGCAAGCCAGGAAGCGGCCATCGCTGGCGTCCACGGCGTTGCGGTCCGGACGGCCACTGGCATTGAGCGGACGCGAGATCAGCTCGAAGCAGGTCTGGCCCTGCCCGGGCTTGGTCTGGATGATCTTGCCGCCCCAGCGCACCGACGTGCCGACCTGGGCGCTGGCGGTGGAATCGCTCGGACTGACCGTAGGGAACTGACCCTGCAGCGGCTTGGGCGCGGTCGCGCAGGCGGCGAGCCCGAGCACGGCGACAATGGGAAGAAGAAAGCGGGTACTCATGAGGAAGCTCCGGTTCGCGGGCGATGCTGCTGCAGATCTTTGAGGAGTGAGGCGCTGTCCGAATCAGCGCCAGCGTAGCGCGCGGCAGCGAAACGTTGGCTGAGTGCCAACAATGCCGGATTCGGGTGTGAACGGGCGACACGTTGCGCCCAGGCAATGGCCGGTTCGTGCGGTTCGCGGGCCAGGCCGAGCTTGCCGTAGCGACGGCCCAGGCGATGCCAGGCGCGCAGCAGCGGGTCGCGTTCACGCTCGCCGCGCGCCAGCAGCCAGCCCATCCACGCCAGCGCGCTGACCGCAAACACGCCGAAGATGGCGGCCAGCTGCGAGCTGTCCAGGCGATCGATGCCGAAGGGTTGCAGCAGCCGTTGCTGGCGGTCGGCGTCGAAGGACAGCACCAGATCGTTCCAGCCGCGGCGCAGCAGGTCGCTGACCTGGCCCAGGCTGGCCCACATGCCGAGCTGGGCGAAATTGTCGCCCGCGCCGACCTGCACGCGGTCTTCCAGCGTGTCGTAGATGCGTTCCGGCGCCACCGCCGCGGTGGGGTCCACGCGTACCCAGCCGCGCCCGGCCAGCCAGACTTCGGTCCAGGCATGCGCATCCATGCGCCGCACCACCCAGTAATTGCCAAAGCCGTTGTAGGTGCCGCCGGCATACCCGGTGACCACGCGCGCCGGGATGCCGGCCGCTCGCATCAGCACCACGAACGAAGAGCTGAAGTGCTCGCAGAACCCGGCCTTCTGCTGGAACAGGAATTCGTCGACGCTGTTGCGGCCCAGCAGGGGGGTATCCAGGGTGTAGGCGAAGTCGCGGGTGATCCACTGCAGCGCGCGCTGCACCACGGCATCGTCGTTGCTGCCGGCTTCCGCGCGCCATTGCCGTGCCAGCGCGAGCGTACGTGGATTGAAGCCCGGCGGCAGGGCGAGGGCGCGCTTGCGCAACTGGTCGGGCAGGTCGGTGTCGAAGCGTGCCGGTGGCGCCGATTGCAGCTCCCAGCGGGTCAACGCACTCAATGGCCGCTGCGCGAACAGTTCGTAGTCGGGTGACAGCTCGGCATTGGCCACCGCCTGCGTGGGCAGGTCCAGCGACACCAGCTGGCGACGATCGGTGGGCTCGTAGTCCAGGCGATAGCGATAGCGCTGCGGCCCGGCGGTGACCGAGGCGGGTTGGCCGCGGCCGGTCCAGCGCGCGCGCTGCCAGGTCCGGCCATCGAAGTCCCACATCACCGGCCCGCGCCAGTAGCGTTGCTGCGGCGGTGGCGCGTTGCCGGTGAACTGCACGCGCAGCGCCGGGCTGTCGTCGGCCATCAGGTCGATCCATTCGCCCGGCGACATGTTGTCCGACAGGCCGGGCCGTGACAGCGCGCGCTCGGGCACGCCCCACAGCGGCGAGCTCAGGCGCGGCAGCAGCCAGAACGTGGCCAGGGCCAGCGGCACGCCGATGGCGACCAGCTTGCCGATGCCGCGCAACTGCATCCGCAGCGCAGGCGTGGCGGTGCGGTGTTCCTCGTCGGCCAGCCGCTGCATGCTCAGCAGCGCGCTCACCACCGCCAGCAGCGCCAGCCCCATCGTCGCCGGCCCCTGGTCGAGCAGAAACGCCGCGAACGGGGCGAACAACGCAAAGCCGAGCAGGCTGCGCGCATCGCGCAAGGTGCGCAGCTCGGAGGCCTTGATCGCCAGCATCGCGGCCAGCACCGCGCAGCCGGTGTCGCGACCGAAGCGCATGCCGATCTGCCAATACACCGCACCCAGCATCGCCACCACCAGCAACAGCCGCACCGGTGCAATCACGGTGCCGCGCCAGCTCAGCACCCCGACCAGCACGGCGGCCACGGCAATGGTGCCGGCGAGCGGGCCAGGCAGCTGCAACAGCAACGGTGCCAGCGCCAGCCAGCTGGTGACCAGCACCCAGGCGCGGCTGGCCTGGGTGATCGGGACGGACGGCTCAGTCATGGGGAAGCAGGGCCAGGGCGCGCAGACACAGGTGATGGTGGGCCGGACCTTGTGCAGGCCCCAGCGGCGGTTGGCCCGGCAACAGCAAGCGGTAGCGCCGCCCGTCGCGCTCGGCCAGGTTGACCCAGCGGGCAAGCCGCGCGATGCGGCGCTCGTACGGCAACGCGTTGAGCGTGCGCCAGTCCAGCGTGACTTCGATGCCCAGCGGCTGCTCGTATTCGCGCACCAGCAGGCTGTCGCGGCGTGCCGAGTGCTTCCAGGAAATCGTGCGTGGCGCATCGCCGGCGCGATACGGGCGCAGTTGGTGCAGTTCCTCGCCTTGCGGGTGCAGGCGGGTCTGGTTGGGCGATCCGGCGCCCTCGGGCAATGCCGGCCCCTGTTCCTCGGGCCTGGGATAGGCCAGCAGCGGTGTCTCCGGCCAGACCCACGACCAGGCGCGCACCAACCCCAGTGGCTGGGTGCTGGACAGGCGGATGCGTTCGATGTCCTGCCAGCCGCGCCGCTCGGTGGGCACCGGCAGGTCGACCTCGGCCATGTCGTGCTCGAGCAACGCACAGAAGCCGCTGCTGTCCAGGTGATCCAGGCGCAGCCCACGCCGTGCGCGGCTGTCGCGACGTGCCAGCGACACCCGCATGCGCAACGGTTCGCCGGCGACCACCGGTTCGGCCGACACCGCCTCGACGCGCAGTGCCGACAACTGCAGGTGCGCCATGATGCTGCTGGCAATCCCGGCGGTGGCCAGCAACAGCGCCAGCAGCAGGGCCGGGTTGTTGTTGTAGTTCAAGGCGCCCAGCAGCATCGCCAGCAGCAAGGCGGTGACGAACAGCCCGAAGCGCGTCGGCAGCACGTAGATGCGCCGCCGATCCAGCACGATCGGCAAGGCCTCCGCGCCCCGCGGACGCGCCAGCAGGCTGAGTCGGCGACCGATGCCGCGCACGTGCGCACGCACCTGGGGTCAGTCCACCGGCACGCTGTGCAGCAGCGCCTTGGCCAGCGCCGGCCCGGACGAGGATTCGGCTTCCGGCACCAGCCGGTGCCCGGCCACCGCCACGAACAACGCCTGCACGTCTTCCGGCAGCACGTGCTCGCGCCCGAGCAGCAGCGCGTAGGCCTTGGCCGCGCGCAGCAGCGCGATGCCGGCGCGCGGCGACAGCCCCACGCGCACCCCGGCGTGCTGGCGGCTGCGCAGCAGCAAGGCCTGCACATAGCCGATCAGCGCATCGCTGGTATGGATCTGGCCCACCACCGTGCGCAGCGCCACCACGTCGGCGTCGCTGAGCTGCGGTGCGGCCTGGGCGATCAGCTCGCGTCGATCCACGCCCGACAGCAACGCGCGCTCGGCGTCGGCGCTGGGGTAGCCCAGGCTGAGCCGCAGCAGGAAGCGATCCAGTTGCGAGTCCGGCAGCGGAAAGGTGCCGGACAGATCGACCGGGTTCTGCGTGGCGATCACGAAGAACGGCTCCGGCAACGCATGGGTGACGCCGTCGAGCGTGACCTGCTGTTCGGCCATGGCCTCCAGCAGCGAGCTTTGCGTACGCGGCGGGGCGCGATTGATTTCGTCGGCCAGCAGCACGTTGGTGAACACCGGGCCTGGATGGAACTGGAACTGGCGCGAGGCGGCGTCGTAGACCGACACGCCCAGCACGTCTGCCGGCAGTAGGTCGGAGGTGAACTGCACGCGCTGGAAGCCCAGCCCCAGGCTGGAGGCCATTGCGTGGGCGAGGGTGGTCTTGCCCAGGCCGGGCAGGTCTTCGATCAGCAGATGTCCGCCGGACAGCAGTGCCACGAACGCCAGGCGCACTTCCTGCGCCTTGCCCAGCAGCAGTGAATTGACCTGGTCTTGTGCGCGCCGCAGCGATTGGCGCAGCGCATCGGTTAGCATTTCCGTGGAACGCAGCGGTGTCGACATCACAATTCCGTAGGTGGAAGAAGAGTGCACAGGGCAATGCAAGGGGACCAACGCGCACATCGCACCTTCGTGATCCTGTGGACACTGGCGACGGCCGTCAAGCTGTTGATCGCCGCGCGGCTGCCGCTGTTCGTCGACGAGGCGTTCTACTGGCAGGAAGGCCAGCATCTGGCCGCCGCGTATTCGGATCTGCCGGGCATGACCGCCTGGCTGGCGCGGCTGGGCGTGGAACTGGGCGGGCATCATCTGCTGGCGCTGCGCCTGCCGTTTCTGGCCATTGCCGCGCTGATTCCCTGGTTGATCGCGCATATCGCCACGCGCTGGTTCGGCTCCACGCTGGGCTGGCAGGCCGGCAGCCTGACCCTGCTGATGCCGTTGTCGGCCACGCTTGGCATTCTGGCGGTGCCGGATGTGCCGATGGCGCTGGCGGCGGTGCTGTGCATGGATGCCGGCGCGCGGCTGCTGCGCGAGGTCGATGCCACCAGTGCGCTCGAGCTCGCCATCGGCCTGGTGATCGGCGCGCTCAGTCATTACCGCTTTGCCGGGGTGATCGGGGTGGGCTGCATCGCGCTGCTGTGCATTCCGCAGGGGCGCGCGGTCATGCGCGACCCGCGCATCTGGATGGCGCTGACGGTGGGTGCGGTGAGCTGGCTGCCGCTGCTGTTCTGGAATACCGAGCATGACGAGGCCGGGCTGCGCTTCCAGCTGGTCGACCGGCATCCCTGGCGCTTTCAGATCACCGGGCTGTGGTTCTTGCTGATACAGGCGGTGCTGGTGACCCCGCTGCTGGCCTGGGCGATGCTCAAGGTCGGCCTGGCCGGCACGCGCGCCGGTGGCGGTTCGCGTGCGCAATGGCGGTATTTCGGCCTGCTGGGCGGGATTTCGACCGTGGCGATCTTCGTGCTCGGCTTCTTCAGCGATGCCGAGCGGATCAGCTTCCACTGGCCGCTGCCGGGCTACCTGGCCTTGCTGGTGGCGGTGCCGGTGATCCTGATGCGTTGGCCGCATACGCTGCGTCGCGCGGCCTGGGCGATTGCGCTGCTCGGCACCCTGGGTGCGTACGGCTATTACCTGGCCGTGTCGGTGCCCTCGATTCGCGCGCATGCGGCCGGCGAAAAATACTATCCGCGCAACTTTGCCGGGTGGAAGGATCTGGCGCGCGCGGTCGAGCTCCGGCTCGCGCAGATGCCGCCGGGCACGCGCGTGCTGGCGGAAAACTTCAAGGTCGGTGCCGAGCTGGGCTTTCAACTGCACGATGCCAACGTGGAAGTGCTGCGCGCGGAGTTGAACGACAAGCACGGACGCAGCGCGCAGTTGCAGCAGTGGGGGCTGCTCAGCGACGGCACGCGCACCGGGCCGCGGCTGCTGGTGCTCTCGCCCAGCGATCAGCGCTACCGCGACCTGTTGAAGCGCTATCACGACATCTGCGAGATGGTCGGGCCGCTGCCGCCGCCCACGGTTGTGTCCACCGATCACGGCTACCAGCGCTTCCTGCTTTTCGCGCTGCCGGCGCAACGCCAGCCCGGGCCGTGCATCGCCCCGGCGATGGCCTGGATCGACACGCCGCTGCCGGACGTGCGCGTGTCCGGGCAGGTACAGGTGCGCGGCTGGGCATTCAAGGACGGCGTCGGGCTGTCGCAGGTGGAACTGCTGCTGGACGGGCGCCCGGTCGCGCAGGCCGAGTACGGCGCGCGGCTGGATGTGCGCCCCTACTGGAAGATCTCCACCGACCCGCAGCACCCCAACGTCGGTTTCAACGCCACCTTCGACACGCATGCGCTGCCGCCGGGCACGCATTGGCTGGGACTGCGCCTGCATGGCCACGACGGCAGCGTCGAGGACTGGTGGGAACAGCCCATCACCGTTTCCGCACCTTAGATCACGCAATGACCGACGCCATGACTGTTGCCCCTCCCGTGCCTTTGCCCGGGATCCGAATCGCCGTGCTGGTGCCCTGCCATAACGAGGCGGCGACGGTCGCCACGGTGGTCACTGCGTTTGCCGCTGCCCTGCCGGGCGCGGCGATCCATGTGCTGGACAACAATTCCAGCGATGCCACCGCGACGATCGCCGCAGCGGCAGGCGCGCAGGTGTGCCGCGTGGCGCTGCAGGGCAAGGGCAATGTGGTGCGGCGTGGATTTGCCGATGTGGAAGCGGACATCTATGTGCTGGTCGATGGCGATGCGACTTACGATGCGGCCGCCGCACCGGCGCTGGTGCGCAAGCTGATCGACGAAGGCCTGGACATGGTGGTCGGCGCGCGCCGCGATCAGCAGCAGGCTGCGTATCGGCCCGGTCATCGCGTCGGCAACGTGTTGCTGACGCGGTGCGCGGGGCTACTGTTCGGACGCAGTTTCGACGACATGCTGTCCGGCTATCGGGTGTTCTCGCGGCGCTACGTCAAATCCTTCGCTGCGCATGCGCAGGGATTCGAAACCGAAACCGAACTGGCCGTGCACGCATTGCAGCTGCGCATGCCGGTGGCCGAGGTCGAAACCGCCTACGGTGTGCGCCCGGAGGGCTCGCAAAGCAAGTTGAATACCTGGCGCGATGGCTGGCGCATCCTCACCACCATCGCCAAGTTGTTCAAGGCCGAGCGGCCGTTGTTGTTCTTCTCCATCGGCTTTGTGCTTAGCGCCACGTTGTCGATCGTGCTGGCGATTCCGTTGTTCGAAACCTATTTCCAGACCGGGCTGGTGCCGCGGTTTCCCACGGCGATCCTGTGCGTGGCGCTGATGCTGCTGGGTTTCCTGTTGCTGGCGTGCGGGCTGATCCTGGATACGGTCACGCGCGGACGCGTCGAGGCCAAGCATCTGGCGTATCTGGCCGAGCCGGGCGTCGCCACTGTTGTCGCTGCGCGTGCACCTGGAGCCGCCCGCTGATGGCAGCCATCGCGACATCGACGCCGGTGGGTCGGCGACAGCGGCTGTTGGGCTGGGCCGATCGCCATTTCGGCTTTCATTCACCACGCCAGATCGCCGCGGCGGTGACGGCGGTCGTGCTGCTGGGTGCGCTGCTCTCGCTTGGGCTGGGCCAGGACGCCAACTGGGACCTGCGCAACTACCACCTCTATATCGGCGATGCCTGGGCGCACGACCGGCTGGGCGTGGATCTGGCGCCGGCGCAGATGCAGAGTTACTTCAGCCCATTGCTCGATGTGCTGCATGCCTGGCTGATGCTGCAGCTTCCCGGGCCGGTGGCCGGGCTGCTGCTGGGCGGCTTGCATGCGCTGGTGTTCGTTCCGGTGGCGGCAGTGGCATGGCGCGTATTGGCCGGGCAAACGCGGCGCGCGCAGTGGGCACCGCTGCTTGCAGTGGCCGGCATGTGCAGCGCGGTGTTTCTGTCCGAGCTCGGCGGCACCATGGGCGACACCGCCAGCGCGATCCCGGTGCTGGCGGCGCTGGCGCTGGTGTTGTCGGCGCAGGCGCGGGCGCGGCAGGGCGCGCATGCGGTGCATCGATGGGCCATCGCCGGCGCACTGATCGGCCTGGCCGTCTCGCTCAAGCTCACCAATGCGCTCTACGCGTTGGCGCTGGTGCCGGCGGTCCTGTGCGATGGCGGGCGCCTGCGCTCCCGCGTGCTGGGCCTTGGTGTGCTTTCCGGCGTTGCGGCGCTGGTGTTGGTGCTGGTGGCCGGGCCCTGGTATTGGCAGGTCTGGCAGCACCTGGGCAATCCGCTGTTTCCGCAGTTCAACGGAGTCTTCAAATCGCCGCTGGCGCAGCCGGTGTCGATCGCCGATGTGCGGTGGTTGCCGCGCAATCTCGGCGAGCAGCTGATCTGGCCGCTGCTGTTTACCTTCAAGCCGCAGCGGATCGGCGATCTCGGTCTGGTGCAGGCCGGTTGGGCGGTGCTGTATGCGGTGACGCTGGTCGCTGCAGGGCGCGGGTTGCTGCGTCGGCCGGTGCGGCAGGTCGGGCTGGATCGCTCGGCCGTGGTCCTGCTGGTGTTCTTCGGCGTTGCGTACGCGCTGTGGCAGGCCATTTTCAGCATCCATCGCTATCTGGTGGTGCTGGAGCTGCTTGCGCCGTTGGTGCTCTGGATCGTGTGCGGGCACGCATTTGCCGCACGCGCCGATCGCAAGGCGGCCTGGTTGATCGGGCTATGCGCCCTGGTTGCGGTGGTTGGGTGGAAGGATTGGGGGCATGAAGCCTGGGCACGCGACAGCTTCCAGGTACAGCAGCCGGCGATGGGCGAACCTGCCGCCTCCACGGTGTTGCTGGTCGGCGACGAGCCGCAATCCTGGCGGGTGTCGCTGCTTCCGCGGCAGGCGCGTTATATCGGTGTGGCGACGAATATCGCCGAGACCGACCAGTACCGGCAGCGCGTGCGCACGCTGATTGCCGAGCGGCCGCAGCTCTACGCCGTGCTGGGCGCGGCGCGCGACAAGCAGCAGCTGCGGATCGACCGGATGAATCGCTGGGCGCAGCAACTGGGCTGGAGCGTGCAACCGCAATGCACGCGCCTGCGCTGGTTGATCGCGCGCGGACTGCGTGCCGAACTGGATGCATCGCAGCCGGGCCGCTGCGTGCTCCACGTTGCCAAGGGCAGGGCGCTGGACATCGCCGCCGCCGACCGTGCCGTGCGCGAGGCCGCGCAGCAGCGCCTGGCCGCGTACGGGCTGACGCTGGACCCTGCGCGCTGCCGCACGCTGTCCTCGCATGTGGGGCAGGCTGATTATCCGTATCAGTTCTGTGAGTTGACTCGGCCCGGTTAGGGCTGCGTGCCTGGGTGCAGGGATTGGGGATTGGGGATTCGAGATTCGAGATTCGAGATTCGAGATTCGAGATTCGAGATTCGAGATTCGAGATTCGAGATTCGAGATTGGGGAGTTTTGCTTGTGCCCGATCTTTTCTGTGCGTGCGCGGTCTTCACTCTTGGCCGCATGGCAATTCTTATGGGATCTCGAACCCCGCCTGCCGCAGCAGCCGTGCCAGCGCGATCAGCGGCAGACCGACCAGGGCAGTGGGGTCTTGCGAGCGAATGGCGTCGAACAGGCTGATCCCGAAGCCCTCGCACTTGAAGCTGCCGGCGCAATCCAGCGCCGGCTCGGCGGCCAGGTAGCGGTCGATTTCGGCGGGCATCAGCGGGCGCAGCTGCACCTCGGTCAGGTCCAGCGCGTGCGCAGTGCGGCCAGGGCCGACCAGACTCACTGCCGTATGGAAGCGCACCACGCGGCCGGACATCGCGGTCAGCTGCGCATGCGCCCGCTCCAGCGTGCCTGGTTTGCCCAGGGCCAGGCCGTCCAGGTCGGCGACCTGGTCCGAACCGATCACCCAGGCGTCGGGCGCCTGCACAGCCACCGCTGCTGCCTTTTCGGCAGCCAGCCGGCTGGCCAGCGCGTCCGGGCGCTCCCCAGGCTGCGCCTGCTCGTCGACCTCCGGCCGGGCGGTGCTGAACTCCAGGCGCAGCCGGCCGAGCAGCTCGCGTCGATAGACAGAGGTGGAGGCAAGAATCAGGCGTGGCATCATGGGGCGCTGCACAGGACGGGCAGGGAAGTCTGCCAGCGTTGGCGCCTTGCGAGGCGCGTGAATAGGGGTATTTGACAGGGCGTCGGCGGGTCTTTAACATTCTGCGGCTTATGTCCGCGAACGTACCCGAAATGCTGGATGCTTGGCGGATGGTCGTAGCGCGCAGGCGCTTCGATGGCCGCATCCCGCTCTCTGCGATGACCCGCCTGCAAGGGAGCTTGGTCGATACCGAGGGCGAGTGTGTCTATTCGCTCCAGTTCGATCATGACGACCTGTTGAAGGTCGCCTATGTCGAACTCAGTGTCGATGTCGAGCTTCCGCTGGCCTGCCAGCGCAGCCTGCAGCGTTTTCTGTATCCGGTGCAAATCAGACAGCGTCTTGGTTTGATCCGTGACGAAGCCGACGAAGCTGCGTTGCCGGCCGAGTACGAGGCCTTGCTGGTGCCGGAAGATGGCATGCTGCGGGCCGCGGATCTGGTCGAGGACGAACTGGTGCTGTCGATACCGGTGGTGCCGATGGCGCCGGGTAGCGAAGCCGTCGAGGCCGAGTGGGTTCCGACCCAGGAAGAGCAAGACAAGGCCAGTCCGTTCGCGGCGCTGGCAGCGTTCAAAAAACAGTAACCGCCGCTGTGAAGGGCGGAAAGACAGGTCGGCGCGGGCGTGAAGCGTCCTGTTCGACTCGACAGACAAGTTATCGAACTTAAGTTGGAGCAATCCCATGGCTGTGCAGAAATCCCGAGTTACCCCGTCGCGTCGCGGCCAGCGTCGTTCGCACGATGCCCTGACCGCCAAGCAGCTGTCGACCGATCCGACCAGCGGCGAGATCCATCTGCGCCACCACATCACCGCTGACGGTTACTACCGTGGCAAGAAGGTGATTGCGACCAAGTCGTCGGCCGTCCAAGAAGATTGATTCGTGGCACCCGGCGCGTTCGACGCTGCCGGGTGACCCTCGCTTCTTCCGGAGCCGCCGACCACCGCGGCTCTTGCAACAGGGAACAGTATGAGCAAGCGGATCTATTCCAGGATCGCGGGCACGGGTAGCTATTTGCCCGAAAAGGTGTTGACCAACGACGACATGTCCAAGATCGTCGACACCAGCGATGAATGGATCTTCTCGCGCACTGGTATCCGTGAGCGTCACATCGTCGCCGACGACCAGACCACCAGCGACCTGGCGTATTTCGCCTCGCTGAAGGCGATGGAAGCGGCCGGCGTCACCGCCGACGAGCTCGACCTGATCGTCGTCGGCACCACCACTCCGGACCTGATCTTCCCGTCCACTGCCTGCCTGTTGCAGGCGCGGCTGGGCAATGTCGGGTGTGGCGCGATGGACGTCAACGCCGCCTGCTCGGGCTTTGTCTATGCGCTCAGCGTGGCCGACAAGTTCGTGCGCAGCGGCGATGCCAAGACCGTGCTGGTGGTGGGCGCCGAAACCCTGACCCGCATCGTCGACTGGACCGACCGCACCACCTGCGTGCTGTTCGGCGATGGCGCTGGCGCGGTCGTGCTCAAGGCCGACGAAGACACCGGCATCCTCAGCACCCATCTGCATGCCGATGGCAGCAAGAAAGAGCTGCTGTGGGATCCGGTCGGCGTGTCGGTGGGCTTCGGCGAAGGCAAGAACGGCGGCGGCGCGTTGCTGATGAAGGGCAACGACGTGTTCAAGTACGCGGTCAAGGCGCTGGATTCGGTGGTCGACGAGACCCTGGCCGCCAATGGCTACGACAAACACGACCTGGACTGGCTGATTCCGCACCAGGCCAACCTGCGCATCATCGAAGCCACCGCCAAGCGGCTGGATCTGCCGATGGAGCAGGTGGTCGTCACCGTGGATCGCCACGGCAATACCTCCTCGGCCTCGGTGCCGCTGGCACTGGACGAAGCGGTCCGCTCCGGCCGCGTGCAGCGGGGTCAATTGCTGCTGCTGGAAGCGTTCGGTGGTGGATTTACCTGGGGCTCGGCGCTGCTGCGCTACTGAGTTCCGCAGGCAGCGCCGCGTCCGCCGGCGATGCCTGACAGCGTCAGGGACGGACCCGTTATGGCAGAACCCATCGTCATCGCCGGACAGCGCGTCTGGCTGAAGCAGTACCGCCGCGACAGCCGGGCGGTCTCGCTCGGAGCACTCAACTTCGTCGCCCGCCGCTGGGGCCTGGACGCCTTGCGCCCACCGCCGCACCGTGGTGGCGATGCCGCGCGCGATCTGGAAGCGCGCCGGCTCGGCGAACTGCAGGCGCAGGCGGTGAATGTGCCGCGCGTGGTCGGTTGCGGGCAGGCGGCCCTGGTGCTCAGCGACAACGGCCGTTCCTTTGCCAGCTGCCTGCGCGAGGCCGACGCGCCCGAGCGCGACCGCCTGATCGCGCTGGCGGTAGCGGCCATTGCCGCTGCCCATCGCGATGGCGCGTATTTCGGCCAGCCGCTTCCGCGCAACATGACCTTCGACGGGCAGGCGGTCGGCTTCATCGATTTCGAAGAAGACCCGCTGGAAGTGATGGACCTGGCTCAGGCCCAGGCGCGCGACTGGCTGGTGTTCGGCTACGGCGTGGCCAGGTACTACCGCGGCCGCCGCGAGGTGCTGCAGCGGTTGATGACGGGCGCCTTCGATGCGGCCGGCCCGGCGGTGGCGGCGCATGCGCACGTGGTGACCGGGCGCCTGCAGCGGTTTGCGCAGCTCACCGGTCGCCTGGGGCGCTCGGCCGGGGCGCTGGCGCGCGCCATCCTGGCCATCCACGCGGCGACCTCCCTGGCCGTGGTGCTGGTACTGGTGATGTGCGTGGACTGGCTCGCCGATGGCGAAATGGACTTGCTCAACGCCTTGCTGTAAGTGTGCCGGCGGTCGCGCCGGACGGGCCTTGCATACGCGGCAGTACAGACGCCGGGGCGATTTCGCACGTATCATCCCGGCTCGATTTTTGTAGGCAGCAACGCGTGACCGAATCCACTCTCGCCTTCGTGTTCCCCGGCCAGGGCTCGCAGTCCCTGGGCATGCTGGCCGAACTGTCCGAGCTGCATCCGCAGATCCGCGAAACCTTCGCCGAAGCCTCCGAAGGCGCCGGCGTCGACCTGTGGGCGCTGTCCCAGGGCGGCCCGGAAGAGATGCTCAACCGCACCGAGTACACCCAGCCGGCCTTGCTGGCCGCTGGCGTGGCGGTGTGGCGGCTGTGGAATGCGCAGCGCGGGCAGCGCCCGGCGGTCCTGGCCGGGCACAGCCTGGGCGAATACACCGCGCTGGTCGCTGCCGGCGCGCTGTCGCTGCACGACGGCGCGCACCTGGTGCGGCTGCGCGGCCAGTTCATGCAGGCCGCCGCGCCGGCCGGTGTCGGCGCGATGGCGGCTGTGCTGGGCGCCGAGGATGCGCTGGTGCTGGAGGTCTGTGCCGAGGCGGCCGGCAGCCAGGTGGTGGTGCCGGCCAATTTCAACTCGCCCGGTCAGATCGTGATCGGCGGCGATGCGGCGGCGGTGGATCGCGCGCTGGCCCTGCTGGCCGAGCGCGGCGTGCGCAAGGCGGTCAAACTGGCGGTGAGCGTGCCCTCGCATACCCCGTTGATGCGCGATGCCGCCAACCAGCTCGCCGAAGCGATGGCCGGACTGAGCTGGCACGCGCCGCAGATTCCGGTGGTGCAGAACGTCGATGCGCGCGTGCACACCGGCAGCGATGCGATCCGCCAGGCGCTGGCCGAGCAGCTGTACCTGCCGGTGCAGTGGACCGGCTGCGTGCAGGCGCTGGCCGCCCAGGGCATCACCCGGGTCGCCGAATGCGGCCCCGGCAAGGTGCTGAGCGGGCTGATCAAGCGCATCGACAAGAGCCTGGACGCCCGTCCGCTGGCCACGCCTGGCGATTACGCCGGCGCGCTCGAGGCGTGGACGCACTGATTCGACGCACCTGCCGGCGCTGCCGGCAGCCCTCACCGTTCGCGGCTGCGGTCGCGAGCTCCCCACTCGAGGAACAGCATTCATGAGCAAGCCTCTGCAGGGCGAGATCGCCCTCGTCACCGGTGCCAGTCGCGGCATCGGCGCGGCCATCGCCGATACGCTGGCCGCCCAGGGCGCCACCGTGATCGGCACCGCGACCTCGGCCTCCGGCGCTGCGGCGATCGGCGCGCGCCTGGCTGCCCAGGGCGGCCACGGCCGCGAGCTCAACGTCACCGACGCTGCGGCGGTCGATGGCCTGATCGATGCGATCGGCAAGGAATTCGGCGCGATCTCGATCCTGGTCAACAACGCCGGCATCACCCGCGACAACCTGTTGATGCGGATGAAGGACGACGACTGGCAGGCGATCATCGACACCAACCTGACCAGCGTGTTCCGCACCTCCAAGGCAGTGATGCGCGGCATGATGAAGGCGCGCAAGGGCCGCATCGTCAACATCGCCTCGGTGGTGGGCGTGACCGGCAACCCCGGCCAGACCAACTACGCTGCGGCCAAGGCCGGCATCATCGCGTTCTCCAAGTCGCTGGCCAAGGAAATCGGCTCGCGCGGGGTCACCGTGAATGTGGTGGCGCCCGGCTTCATCGATACCGACATGACCAAGGCGCTGCCCGAGGAGGCCAAGGCCGCCCTGCTGCAGCAGATCGCGCTCGGGCATCTGGGCGCGCCGGACGACATCGCCAACGCGGTGGCATTCCTGGCCGGCCCGAGCGCCGGTTACATCACCGGTGAGACCCTGCACGTCAACGGCGGCATGTACATGCCGTGAGCGTGCGGCGCCGGGAGGCGCTAAGTGGCTGATCGGCCGGGACTTGTGATGCAATGCAAGGCTCGGTCGCTTCCACTACACTATCCAACGCGGCCATCGCAGCCCGATGGCGTTTTTTTCGTACCACCACTACTCCATCTGGAGCGATATCCCCAATGAGCACCATCGAAGAACGCGTCAAGAAAATCGTCGTCGAACAACTCGGCGTCAAGGAAGAGGAAGTCACCACCAGCGCATCGTTCGTCGATGACCTGGGTGCCGACTCGCTGGACACCGTCGAGCTGGTGATGGCGCTGGAAGAAGAGTTCGAGTGCGAGATCCCGGACGAAGAGGCTGAGAAGATCACCTCGGTCCAGCAGGCGATCGACTACGTCAAGGCTCACGTCAAGAGCTGATGCGTTGTTCCTGACGGCGGTGGCGTGCGTCAAGCCGCTGCTGCGTCAGACATTCCATGGGGCCGCTGATGCGGCCCTGTGTTTTTCAAGCGTCATCCGCAAACTGCAAGCACCGTCCGTTCCGTGGTGAGGAGATCTGCAATGAGTCGTCGTGTTGTCGTTACCGGCATGGGCATGGTGTCGCCGCTGGGCAATGATCTGGCCACCAGCTGGGATGGAATCATCCACGGGCGCTCAGGCATCGGCCCGATCACGCAGATCGATGCCTCGCAGTTCACCACCAAGATCGCCGGCGAGATCAAGAATTTCGACCCCACGCTTTTTGTGTCCGCCAAGGACGTCAAGAAGATGGATTCGTTCATCCATTACGGTGTCGGTGCCTCGTTCATGGCGCTAGACGACTCCGGCCTGGAAATCGACGAAAGCAATGCCGAACGCGTTGGCGCCATTCTCGGCTCCGGCATCGGCGGGCTGCTCGGTATCGAAGAGCAGACCATCAAATTCCATGAGGGCGGCGCGCGCAAGATTTCGCCGTTCTATGTGCCCAGCACCATCATCAACATGCTGCCGGGCCAGGTGAGCCTGATCAAGGGCCTGAAAGGCCCGACCTTCTCGGCCGTATCGGCCTGCGCCACCTCCAACCATTCGATCGGCACCGCGATGCGCATGATCCAGCATGGCGACGCCGATGTGATGCTGGCCGGCGGCGCCGAGCGCGGCTCCTCGCCGAGTTCGGTGGGCGGCTTCTGCGCGATGAAGGCCATGTCCACCCGCAACGACGACCCGACCGGCGCCTCGCGTCCGTGGGACAAGCAGCGCGATGGCTTCGTGCTGGGCGACGGTGCCGGCGTGCTGGTGCTGGAAGAGTACGAACACGCCAAGGCGCGTGGCGCACGCATCTATGCAGAACTGGTCGGCTTCGGCGCCAGCTCCGACGCCTTCCACATGACTGCACCCAGCGAAGACGGCGAGGGCGCGGCGCGCAGCATGGCCGCGGCGATGCGTGATGCCAAGCTCAATCCCGAGCAGATCGGCTACCTCAACGCGCACGGCACCTCCACGCCGCTGGGCGATCTGGCCGAAACCCTGGCGATGAAGCGCGCGCTGGGCGACCACGCCTACAAGACCATGGTCAGCTCGACCAAGTCGATGACCGGCCACCTGCTCGGCGCGGCCGGCGGCGTGGAAGCGATCTTCTCGGTGATGGCGCTGCATACCGGCATCATTCCGCCGACCATCAATCTGGAAGAGCCCAGCGAAGGCTGCGACCTGGATTACGTGCCGAACGTGGCGCGCGAGGTGCAGGTGGATGCGGTGATGTCCAACGGCTTCGGCTTTGGCGGCACCAACGGCACGCTGGTGTTCAAGCGCGTCTGACGTCCCGGCGTTGGTGTACCGCGAACAATGCTTCGCGGTACACGCCGCACGCAGGTTACGGCGGTCGGGCAGGGCGCGTGTACGCGGCCGAACGTCGCTCCGCGAGCTGATCCTTCTCTCCATGTGTGCCCTGCCTCTCTCGCAGGGCGGCGCCTCTTAGCACCCCACGCCCAACCGGCCGATGACGCTCACCAGACCCCTGCACGCCGACATCGACCTGCTGGCGCTGCATCGGCTGGCGCCGCAGCGGTATCCGGCACTGCTCGAATCCACCGCCTCCGGCACCGCGCACGGTCGCTGGGATGTGCTGCTGCTTGCAGACGGCGCACGCCTGCGGCTGGATGCCGATGGGCGCACGCGCGACGGCGATGGACGCGTGCTGGACGGCGGCTTTCTGCAGGCATTGGATGCGGCCTGGCAGGCCGAGCGCGTGCCGCACGATGCGACCAGCCCCTGGCCGTTTCGCGGCGGCTGGGCGGTATTGCTGGACTACGAACTGGCCGCGCAGGTCGAACCGATTCTGCAGTTGCCCACGCGCAGCGATGGCCTGCCGAGCGCACTGGCCTTGCGTGCGCCCGCCGCGGTGCTGCGCGACCGGGTACAAGGCCGCTGCATCGCGCTGGCCGAGCCGGGCCGCGAGGATCTGCTGACCCGCATCGTCGAGGACATCGCCGCCTGCGCCGCATTGCCACCATTGCCCGGCTGGGTCGGGCCGCTGGCTGTCGATGAGGACGCGCCGGAGCGCTTCACCGATGCAGTGGAGCGCGTGCTCGATTATCTGCGCGCCGGCGATGTGTTCCAGGCCAATATCTCGCGCGCCTGGCATGCGAGGTTCGCTGCGGCGGTCGATCCGGCGGCGTTGCATGCGCGCCTGCGCGCGGCCAATCCCGCGCCGTTTGCCGGCCTGTTTGTTGCGGCAGGACGCGCGGTGGTGAGTTCCTCGCCGGAGCGGCTGGTGTCGGTGCAGGGCGATGTGGTGCAGACGCGCCCGATCGCCGGTACCCGTGCGCGCTTTGTTGGCGACGACGATGCCGCACGCATCCGCGAGCTGGTCGGCCATCCGAAGGAGCGCGCCGAGCACGTCATGCTGATCGACCTGGAGCGCAACGACCTGGGACGCATCTGCGCGCCCGGCACGGTGGAGGTGGACGAGCTGATGGGCGTGGAAAGCTACGCGCACGTGCACCACATCGTCAGCAATGTACGCGGCCGTCTGCGCGCCGACGTCACTCCGGGCGAGGCGATCGCCGCGGTGTTTCCCGGCGGCACCATCACCGGTTGCCCGAAGGTGCGCTGCATGCAGATTATCGCCGAGCTCGAACGCACCGCGCGGGGCGCCTATACCGGCGCATTCGGCTGGCTCAATCGCGACGGCGACATGGATCTGAATATCCTGATCCGCACCGCCGAGGTGGCCGGGGAGCAGGTGCATTTCCGCACCGGCGCCGGGATCGTGGTGGATTCGGACCCGCAGCGCGAACTGGACGAGACCCGCGCCAAGGCGCGCGGCGTGCTGCGCGCCTTCGACCAGGCATGAGCGCTTCAACGGGACATCACCGGCGCGCGGTATCCTGCGCGGCGCTGGGGCAATGACGAGGTGCGTGTGGCGGTGACTGGCAAACGTGGATGTCTGGCTGTGCTGGGCACGGCCCTGTTGCTCGTGGCGCTGCTGGCGATTGCGGGGCTGGTGGCGTGGCGGCATTACCTGCACTTTGCCGAGACACCGGTGAGCGCGAGCGCGCCCAGCGTGGTGATTGCGCCCGGCGATTCGCTCAAGGCCACGTTGCGCAAATTGCGCGCCGCCGGCGTGGCGCAGGGCACCGATCTGGAATGGCAGTTGCTCGCGCGCCAGGTCGATGCGGCCGGCAAGCTCAAGGTGGGCGAATACGCGCTGGCGCCGGCGCTGTCGCCGCGCGAGCTGCTCGAACGCATGCGCCAGGGCCGGGTGATCCAGTACCGCTTCACCATCGTGGAAGGCTGGAACTTCCGCCAGCTGCGCGCCGCGATCGCCACCGCCACGCCGCTGCAGCAATCCATCGCTGCGCTGGACGATGCGGCGTTGATGGCGCGGCTGGGGTTCGCCAACCAGCACCCGGAAGGGCGCTTCCTGCCGGAAACCTATCTCTACCAGCGCGGCGACAGCGATCTGGACGTGCTCAAGCGTGCCCACCTGGCCATGGACAAGGCGCTGGCGCAGGCCTGGGAGCAGCGTGCGCCGGATCTGCCGCTCGGCTCGCCGGAACAGGCCTTGATCCTGGCCTCGATCATCGAAAAGGAAACCGCGCTGGGCTCGGAGCGCCCGTTGATTGCCGGCGTGTTCCTGCGCCGCCTGCAGTTGGGCATGAAGCTGCAGACCGACCCCACCGTGATCTACGGCATCGGCAGCAGTTACGACGGCAATATCCGCCGCCGCGATCTGACCACCGATACGCCGTACAACACCTACACGCGTACCGGCCTGACCCCGACGCCGATCGCCATGCCCGGCCGTGAGGCCTTGCTGGCGGCGGTGCGTCCGGCGCCGGGGAACGCCCTGTACTTCGTGGCGGTCGGCGATGGCACCGGCGCGCATGCGTTCTCGGCCACCCTGGCCGAACACAATGCCGCGGTGGCGCGTTACCTGCAGCGCCGTCGCCTGCCGCAACCGGAGTCCACTCCATGACCACTGCGTTTTCACCCTGGCAGCAGCGCGCCTACGACCAGGCGCTGGCGGCACTGGACGCCGGCCGGCTCGGGCACGGCCTGCTGATCTGCGGGCCGGATGGTCTGGGCAAGCGTGCGGTGGCGCTGGCGCTGGCCGAGCATGTGCTGGCCAGTTCGCCGGACCCGGCGCTGGCGCAGCGCAGCCGGCAGCTGATCGCGGCCGGAACCCACCCGGACCTGCAGCTGATCTCGTTCATTCCCAACCGCACCGGCGACAAGCTGCGCACCGAGATCGTGATCGAGCAGGTACGCGAAATTTCGCAAAAGCTCTCGCTGACCCCGCAATACGGCATTGCCCAGATCGTGATCGTCGACCCGGCCGATGCGATCAATCGCGCCGCCTGCAACGCCTTGCTCAAGACGCTGGAAGAACCCTCGCCGGGGCGCTACCTGTGGTTGATCAGCGCGCAGCCGGCGCGCCTGCCGGCGACCATCCGCAGCCGCTGCCAGCGTCTGGAATTCAAGCTGCCGCCCGCGCACGAGGCGCTGGCCTGGCTGCTGTCGCAAGGTGTCGACGAACGGGCTGCACAGGAAGCGCTGGATGCCGCACGCGGTCATCCGGGGCTTGCGGCGCAGTGGCTGCGCGAGGACGGCCTGGCGGTGCGCCGTGCGGTGGCGCAGGACCTGGAGCAGATCGCCGCCGGGCGCGCCAGCGCAGTGGATATCGCGCAGCGCTGGACCAACGACGGCCAGGCCGACCAACGTCTGCGCCACGCGGCAGACCTTGCGCTGGCACAGGCATCGGCCGGCTTGACCGATCCATCGCGGTTGCACAAGCTGGCGACCTGGTTCGACGCTGCCAATCGCACCCGCGACCTGCTGCGCACCACCGTCCGCGCCGATCTGGCGGTGACGGAATTGTTGCTGGCCTGGCGCGAGGGAGAGCGTCCGGCACGTTCTAGGGGAACTCGATGAGTGCAATGAATGCACGCCAGGGCATTTTGTCGCTGGCGTTGAAGGACAAGCCGGCGCTCTACAGCGCCTACATGCCGTTCGTGAAAGGCGGCGGCATCTTCGTACCCACGCCCAAGCGCTACATGCTCGGCGACGAAGTCTTCCTGCTGCTGACCCTGCCGGACTCCAGCGAACGCCTGCCGGTGGCCGGCAAGGTGGTCTGGACCACCCCGGCCGGCGCGCAGGGCAACCGCGCCGCCGGCATCGGCGTACAGTTCCCGGATGGCCCGGAAGGCGAGGGCGTGCGCAACAAGATCGAGATGTTGCTGGCGGGCCTGACGACCTCGGACAAGCCGACGCATACGATGTGAGGCAGTGTGCGGGTGCGCGTGATCGCCGTCGTGTTGGACGCGGGGCATCGAAGCTGCGCGTCGGGCGTTTGAACGGCGCCGAATCGAACGCCGCGTCATCGCTGCCAGCTAGCGCGGATGCCGCGCCCGGTCACCGGAACGCGGCGTTTTCGACCGCATCATCATCGCAGTGGATGAACCTGTTGACGATCGCCGCAGCTGCCCTATAATGTGCGGCTCGCGTCATCGGGCGGTTAGCTCAGCGGTAGAGCATTGCCTTCACACGGCAAGGGTCACAAGTTCGAACCTTGTACCGCCCACCATCGAAACCCAGCAACAGCAAGGGTTTCAGCGCGAGAAGAAGAGCCGGCCATGGGCCGGCTTTTTTGTTGTCCTGCAGTGTCCTGCAAAGCCTGGGCACCTGGCTCGGTTGAAGTGCTGGTATGGACGTGGCCGATGCCGTCGAATCGTCGTTGTCGCCGACATCCGTGCGAGTCGAGTGCATGGCCTGTTGATTCAGTGATTTGTTCAAGTCGCTGACAGCCGTGTTCATCCGGTTGTGCCTGCTTGTTGCAGGCTCGGGAACGAATCGCCATCCTGCAATCCCCCGCGTTGAAGAAGGAGTGGCGATGAAGGCGCTGCTTGGAAGTGCTCTGGTTGCAATGATGCTGCTGGCGGGCTGTGCCCGTGACGTGGGCGAGCAGTACGTGGGCAAGTGGGTCAACATGAAGTCGGAGAAGAACGTGCTCAGCATCGAGCACAACGGCGAGAGCTTCATCATTCGCGACACCACGCCGGAGCTGCTGGGCGGTGGCGTCAAGACCAGGAATCATCCGGCGATCTTGAACAAGGGCGTGCTGCAGGTATCCAACGCCGATGGCACGGTCAACTACGCGATCGACCAGGCGACCGGGCACCTGAGCACGGGCGATACCGAATACACACGGGTCAAGTGATCGCTGCGCGCTCGCCCGCAGCTGCATCTCAAGCAGGCGATGCCGACGCGTGCGCCTGCATCCAGCGCCACAACGTCGTGCGCGAGACGCCGAGCGCCTGGGCGGCGAGGGCGCGATTGCCGTTTGCGCGATCGAGCGCTGCGCGGACCGCTGCGGCAGTGAGTTGCATGCGCGAGGTTGCAAGATCGCTGTGTTCGGGGGGCGCCACGTTGCCGTCAATGCGCATGTCGAACAACTCGGGTGCCCAGCGTTGCAATTGATCCAGGTCCAGGCTGTCGTGCGGTTGGGCCTTCCAATGGATGCACAGGCGTTCGACCAGGTTGCGTAGTTCGCGCACGTTGCCCGGCCAGGTGTGCTGTTGCAGCCGCTGCAGCGCTGCTGGAGACAATGGCGACGGCAGCGCGCCGAGTTGCTGGAAGTAATGTGCCAGCAACAAGGCGATCTCGTGGGGGCGATGACGTAGCGGCGGCAGGGCGATGCGTAACGCCGCCAGGCGATAAAAAAGGTCGCGGCGGAAGCGCCCCTGTTCGACCAGGGCCTGCAATGGCTGCAGGCTGGCGGCGATGACGCGTACGTCGACGGCGACCGGCAGTGTGGCGCCGACACGCAGCACTTCGCGCTCTTCCAGCACGCGCAACAGGCGTGTCTGCAGCGGCATCGGCAGTTCGCCGATCTCGTCGAGAAACAGCGTGCCGTCCTGCGCGGCTTCGATCAGGCCGACATGGCCGCCGCGGCGTGCGCCGGTAAAGGCGCCGTCGCTGTAGCCGAACAATTCCGCTTCCAGCAGCGATTCGCTGATGGCGCCGCAGTTGATGGCGACGAAACGGCCGCGTCGTCGGCTGCCGGCATGCAACTGGCGCGCGACCAGTTCCTTGCCGGTGCCGGTCTCGCCGCTGATCAATATGGTGCCCGGATGCGGGGCGTACAGCTGCACCAGCTCGCGCACATGCGCGATTGCGGCGTCTTCGCCAAGTAATGCGTCGGTGCGCCGCACCCGGCGCGTGCCGGTGCGGCTGCCGCCGCGCTCGTTACCGGGGGCGGTACCCAGCGCGATGGCGTGTTCGAGCGCCAGGCGGACCGAATCTGCCGAATACAGCAGCACGCCGGGCAGACCGGCCTGCTCGGCGAAATCGATCGCCATGCCGGTGCCGACGATGACCTGGATGCCGCTGGCGCGCAGGTCGGCAATGCAGTCGCGCGCGTCTTCGGCGGTGACGAAGCGGCGGTGCTCGATGTCGAGGTCGAAGCTGTCCTGGAAGGCGCGGAACGAGGGAACGTCGGTGGCATGGGTGACCACGCCAATGCGCGGTGCGATGCGGCGTGCGCGCGCCAGCGCTTCCATCAGATCGAACCCGGTGGCCTGGATCGGCGCCAGTGGCAGTGCGAGCCGGCTACGCAGATAGGCGGCATTGGAGCCACCGGCGACCAGTACGTCGCAGCGCTCGCGGCGCAGGCGCTGGCCGATGACCTCCACCGCCTCGGCAAAACCGAGGTTGACCTGCTCGATGCGCGCGCGCTGGTCGAACTCGGGGATGACGTCGGCCAGCAGGCCGGTCAGGCGAGAGACGCTGACGGTCCAGATGACCGGTGGAGAGGGCTCCATCGGCTCGGTAAACCTGGGGCTGCGCATCGTTGGTGCCACGTTGCAAGGATGTTGCATGCTGCTCGTTGCGTTGCAGGTTTGCAACATGTGTGTCGTTCTGGCCAAATCGAATCAATGACTTGGCGTTGGCATGCCATTTGCGCCTAATCCCGTATCCCAACCCTGGAATCGCCATGACGTCCTCACCCACCGCTTCCGCCGGCATGCGCTTCCGCGCTGCGCTGGCTGCCGAATCGCCGCTGCAGGTGATCGGTGCGATCAATGCCAACCATGCGCTGCTGGCGCAGCGTGCCGGCTACCAGGCCATCTACCTGTCTGGCGGCGGTGTAGCGGCCGGTTCGCTGGGGCTGCCGGACCTGGGCATCAATACGCTGGAAGACGTGCTGATCGACGTGCGCCGCATCACCGATGTCTGCGAGCTGCCGCTGCTGGTGGATGTGGACACCGGCTTCGGGCCGAGCGCGTTCAATATCGAGCGCACCATCAAGTCGCTGATCAAGGCGGGCGCAGCCGGCTGCCATATCGAGGACCAGGTCGGCGCCAAGCGTTGCGGGCATCGGCCGGGCAAGGAGATCGTCAGCCAGGCCGAAATGGTCGACCGGGTCAAAGCGGCGGCCGATGCCAAGACCGATGCGGCGTTCTTCCTGATTGCGCGCACCGATGCGATCCAGATGGAAGGCGTGGATGCGGCGATCGAACGTGCGATCGCCTGCGTGGAAGCCGGTGCCGACGGCATCTTTGCCGAAGCCGCGTACGACCTGGACACCTACAAGCGTTTTGTCGATGCAGTGGGCGTGCCGGTGCTGGCCAACATCACCGAATTCGGCAAGACACCGCTGTTCACGCGCGACCAGCTTGCGCAGGCCGGTGTGGCGATCCAGCTGTTTCCGCTGTCGGCATTCCGTGCGGCCAACAAGGCGGCCGAGGCGGTCTATACCGCGATTCGGCGCGACGGCCATCAGCAGGCCGTGCTGGACACCATGCAGACGCGCGAAGAGCTGTACGAGCGCATCGGCTACCACGGCTACGAGCAGCGCCTGGACGCGTTGTTTGCACGCAAAGGCGCATGATCGTGCCTTGCTGCGTGCAGGTTCCGCAACTTCATCCGTGACACCGCAACACGACACCGTTTGGGAGCGCATCGCATGAACGACACCGTCAATCCCGGCTTCAAGCCGAAAAAATCCGTCGCACTGTCCGGCACTGCTGCAGGCAACACCGCGCTGTGCACGGTGGGCCGCAGCGGCAACGATCTGCATTACCGTGGCTACGACATCCTGGATCTGGCCACCACCAGCGAGTTCGAGGAAATTGCCTACCTGCTGGTGCACGGCAAGCTGCCCAACAACGGCGAACTGCGCGGCTACAAGGCCAAGCTGCGTTCGCTGCGCGGCGTGCCGGCGGCAGTGAAAACCGCACTGGAGCAGCTGCCGCCGTCGGCGCATCCGATGGACGTGATGCGCACCGGGGTGTCGGTGCTGGGTTGCCTGCAGCCGGAGAAGGACGATCACAATCATCCTGGCGCGCGCGATATCGCCGACAAGCTGATGGCCTCGCTGGGATCGATGCTGCTGTACTGGTACCACTACAGCCACAACGGCAAGCGCATCGAGGTGGAAACCGACGACGACTCGATCGGCGGGCACTTCCTGCATCTGCTGCACGGGTTTGCGCCGAAGGACTCGTGGGTGCGTGCGATGCACACCAGCCTGATCCTGTACGCCGAACACGAGTTCAACGCGTCCACGTTTGCAAGCCGGGTGATCGCCGGCACCGGCAGCGACATGTACAGCGCCATCGCCGGCGGCATCGGCGCATTGCGCGGCCCCAAGCATGGTGGCGCCAACGAGGTGGCCTTCGAGGTGCAGAAACGCTACGACACCCCGGACGAGGCCGAGGCCGACATCAAGGCGCGTGTGGAACGCAAGGAAGTGGTGATCGGCTTCGGGCACCCGGTCTACACCGTGTCCGATCCGCGCAACAAGGTGATCAAGGAGGTGGCGCGCGAACTCTCTGACGAGCAGGGCAGCCGCAAGATGTACGACATCGCCGAGCGCCTGGAGACGGTGATGTGGGACATCAAGAAGATGTTCCCCAACCTGGATTGGTTCAGTGCGGTCAGCTACCACATGATGGGCGTGCCGACGGCGATGTTTACGCCGCTGTTCGTGCTGGCGCGAACTGCCGGGTGGAGCGCGCACATCGTCGAGCAGCGCATGGACGGCAAGATCATTCGTCCCTCGGCCAATTACACCGGCCCGGAAGATCAGGTCTTCGTACCGCTGGATCAACGCTCCTGAGGACGCGCCAGCGGTTGGCTTGATCCATCACGATCGCCTTCGTTCAACGAAGGCGATCAGACGATGGCAACCGCAACGAGAGATGGCAATCCCCCTACACGCCGGAAATCCTGAATCCGATTCCCGATTCCCGATTCCCGATTCCCGATTCCCGAATCCCGAATCCCGAATCCCGAATCCCGAATCCCGAATCCCGAATCCCAAATCCCAAATCCCAAATCCCAAATCCCAAATCCCAAATCCCAAATCCCAAATCCCAAATCCCAAAATACCCCCGCCCGCTTCGATATCGCCAGCCATGAACAGCCAGTACCGCAAGCCCTTGCCGGGCACCTCGTTGGACTACTTCGATGCACGCGCCGCCGTGGATGCGCTGCAACCCGGCGCCTATGCAACGCTGCCGTACACCGCACGTGTGCATGCGGAGAATCTGGTGCGGCGCGCCGAACCGCAGATGCTGGAGGCCTACCTGCGCCAGCTGATCGAGCGCAGGCGCGACCTGGATTTTCCGTGGTTTCCGGCGCGTGTGGTCTGTCACGACATCCTGGGGCAGACTGCGCTGGTCGACCTGGCCGGGCTGCGCGATGCGATCGCCGAGCAGGGTGGCGACCCGGCGCAGGTCAACCCGGTGGTGCCGGTGCAGTTGATCGTAGATCACTCGCTGGCGGTGGAATACGCCGGTTTCGACAAGCAGGCCTTCGCCAAGAATCGCAGCGTGGAAGATCGCCGCAACGCCGACCGCTTCCACTTCATCGAATGGACCAAGCGCGCATTCGAAAACATGGAAGTGATTCCGCCGGGCAACGGGATCATGCATCAGATCAATCTGGAGAAGATGTCGCCGGTGATCTACACGCTCGACGGTGTGGCGTTCCCGGATACCTGCGTAGGCACCGACAGCCACACCCCGCATGTGGATGCGCTGGGTGTGATCGCGGTGGGCGTGGGCGGGCTGGAAGCGGAAAACGTGATGCTGGGGCGCGCCTCGTGGATGCGCCTGCCCGACATCATCGGTGTGGAACTGCTGGGCCGGCCGGCGCCCGGCATCACCGCCACCGACATCGTGCTGGCCCTGACCGAGTTCCTGCGTCAGCAACGTGTGGTCGGTGCCTATCTGGAGTTCTATGGGGCCGGCGCCAGCGCGCTGACCATCGGCGATCGCGCAACCATCTCCAACATGACGCCGGAGTTCGGTGCCACTGCGGCGATGTTCTATATCGACCAGCAGACGCTGGATTACCTGCGCCTGACCGGGCGCGAGGACGCACAGATCGCCTTGGTGGAGACCTACGCACGCCACACCGGCCTGTGGGCGGATGACCTGGTCACAGCGCAGTATGAGCGTGTGCTGCAGTTCGACCTGTCGAGCGTGGTGCGCAACATGGCCGGGCCGTCCAATCCGCACAAGCGCGTGGCCACCAGCGAGCTGGCCGAGCGCGGCATTGCCGGCGTCTGGGAGGAAGTATCGGGCCAGATGCCCGATGGCGCGGTGATCATCGCGGCAATCACCTCGTGCACCAATACCTCCAACCCGCGCAATGTCATTGCCGCGGGCTTGCTGGCGCGCAATGCGAATGCACGCGGATTGACGCGCAAGCCCTGGGTGAAAAGTTCGCTGGCGCCGGGCTCCAAGGCGGTGCAGTTGTACCTGGAAGAGGCCGGGTTGCTGGGCGAGCTGGAACAATTGGGTTTCGGCATCGTCGCGTTTGCCTGCACCACCTGTAATGGCATGAGCGGCGCGCTGGACCCTGCGATCCAGCAGGAGATCATCGAACGCGATCTGTATGCCACCGCGGTGTTGTCGGGCAACCGTAATTTCGACGGGCGCATCCATCCGTATGCGAAGCAGGCGTTTCTGGCATCGCCGCCGTTGGTGATTGCCTATGCCATCGCCGGCACGGTGCGCTTCGATATCGAAAAGGATGTGCTGGGCATCGATGCCGATGGCGTGCCGGTGACGCTCAAGGACCTGTGGCCGAGCGATGCGGAGATCGATGCGGTGGTGGCGCGCAGCGTCAAGCCGGAGCACTTCCGCAGCGTCTACGACCCGATGTTCAAGCGCAGCGTGGGGCAGGGCATCCAGGTGAGCCCGTTGTACGACTGGCGGCCGGCCAGCACCTACATCCGGCGCCCGCCGTACTGGGAAGGCGCGCTTGCCGGTGCACGCAGTTTGCAGGGCCTGCGCCCGTTGGCGGTGCTGGGCGACAACATCACCACCGACCATCTGTCGCCGTCGAATGCGATCCTGGCCGGCAGCGCGGCAGGCGAATACCTGGCGCAGATGGGCGTGCCGGAGGAAGACTTCAATTCCTACGCCACCCATCGCGGCGATCACCTTACCGCGCAGCGCGCCACCTTCGCCAACCCCAAGCTGGTCAACGAAATGGCGGTGATCGATGGACAGGTCACCGCCGGTTCGCTGACGCGGCTGGAACCGGAAGGGCAGGTACTGCGCATGTGGGAGGCGATCGAAACCTACATGATGCGCAAGCAGCCGCTGATCATCATTGCCGGTGCCGATTACGGGCAGGGCTCCTCGCGCGACTGGGCTGCCAAGGGCGTGCGTCTGGCCGGGGTGGAGGTGATCGTGGCCGAAGGCTTCGAGCGGATTCACCGCACCAACCTGATCGGCATGGGCGTGTTACCGCTGGAGTTTAAGCCGGGCACCGACCGCAAGACGCTGGGCATCGATGGCAGCGAAACCTTCGATGTGGTCGGCGAGCGCACGCCGGGCGCCACGCTGACGCTGTCGATCCATCGGCGCAACGGCGAGCAGGTGCAGGTGCCGGTCACCTGCCGCCTGGACACCGCCGAGGAAGTGTCCATCTACGAGGCGGGCGGCGTGCTGCAACGGTTTGCGCAGGATTTTCTTGAGAGCCGGGAATCGGGAGTCGGGAATCGAGATTTGTTGAAAGCGACATCAGTACCGCAAGCGCACTAGCGTCCATGGCCCCTGCCGTGGGTCTGCCACCCAATCCCCATTCTCCAATCCCCAATCCCGGCCCTCCCATGACCCCGCTCCCCCAACTCCGCATCCCGGCCACCTACATGCGTGGCGGCACCAGCAAGGGCGTGTTCTTTCGCCTGCAGGATCTACCCGCTGCCGCGCAGCAGCCCGGGCCTGCGCGCGATGCGTTGTTGCTGCGGGTGGTCGGCAGCCCCGATCCGTATGGCAAGCAGATCGATGGCATGGGTGGGGCGACCTCCAGCACCAGCAAGAGCGTGATCGTGTCGGCCAGCACGCGTGCCGGGCACGATGTGGACTACCTGTTCGGGCAGGTGTCCATCGACAGCGCGTTCGTGGACTGGAGCGGCAACTGCGGCAACCTGTCGGCGGCGGTGGGGCCGTTTGCGATCGCCAATGGCCTGGTCGATGCCGCGCGGGTGCCGCGCGACGGCGTGGCAACGGTGCGGATCTGGCAGGCCAATATCGGCAAGACCATCGTGGCGCATGTGCCGATGACCGATGGCCAGGTGCAGGAAACCGGCGACTTCGAACTGGATGGGGTGACCTTTCCTGCCGCCGAAGTGCAGCTGGAATTTCTCGACCCGGCCGACGATGCCGAAGGCGAGGGCGGGGCGATGTTCCCCACCGGCCAGCTGATCGATCAGCTGGAGATTCCCGGCCTGGGCACGATCGCCGCAACGCTGATCAATGCCGGCATCCCGACCATCTTCGTCAACGCGCGCGACCTGGGCTATACCGGTACCGAGCTGCAGGAAGCGATCAATGGCGACCCGCGTGCATTGACGATGTTCGAGACCCTGCGTGCGCACGGCGCGGTGCGGATGGGCTTGATTGCGAAGGTGGAAGACGCAGCGACGCGGCAGCACACGCCGAAGGTGGCGTTCGTGGCGCCGCCGGCCGATTACACCGCCTCCAGCGGCAAACCGGTGCACGCTGCCGAGCTCGATCTGCTGGTGCGCGCGATGTCGATGGGCAAGTTGCATCACGCCATGATGGGCACCGCCGCGGTGGCGATCGGCACCGCGGCCGCCGTGCCCGGCACCCTGGTCAATCTGGCAGCGGGCGGCGCGGCGCGTTCTGCGGTGCGTTTCGGGCATCCCTCCGGAACCTTGCGCGTCGGCGCCGAGGCGCAGCTGGTGGATGGCCAGTGGCAGGTGACCAAGGCACTGATGAGCCGCAGTGCGCGGGTGCTGATGGAAGGCTGGGTGCGGGTGCCGTTCGATGACGCCGGGGTCGGCTGATCGCCCGCTGAGACCGGGCAGGCCCCAACGTACAAATTGCATGCGCGTGTTGCATTAATTCGAACGCCTTTTCGAATTCGGAAAACTTTTTCGCACGCGCTCTGCCAAATTTGTGTAAATCGTGTTAATTCTGTTGCAACGCGGCATGCAGATCAGGCCGCTCCGCCAACCGAATTCGGAGTCTTCCCATGTCCGCCAGCCGGTCGCTCAAGATCAGCGCGCTCGCCGTTGCCGTTGCTTCCCTTCTCCCGCTTCATGCCGCTGCCCAGCAGGCGCCCGGCGACGACGGTGTCGTGCGCCTGGACGCGGTCAAGGTCACGGTCGAGCGCCGCTCGGAAGATTCCAAGGACGTACCGGTCTCGGCATCGGTGCTGCGTCCGGAATTCCTGGATGCCATCTCCACCAGCGGCTCGGATATCCGCGTGCTCGCGGGCAAGGCGCCCAGCCTCAACATCGAGTCGTCCAACGGCCGTGTATTCCCGCGCGTGTACATCCGCGGCTACGGCAACACCGACTTCAACACCTATGCCTCGCAGCCGGTGTCGCTGATCTATGACGACGTGGTGCAGGAAAACGCATTCCTGAAGGGCTTCCCGATCTTCGATCTGGAAGGCCTGGAAGTGCTGCGCGGCCCGCAGGGCACGCTGTTCGGCCGCAACACGCCGGCCGGCGTGGTCAAGTTCAACTCGGTCAAGCCGGCCATCGGCGCCAATGACGGCTACGCCAGCCTGTCCTACGGCACCTACGGCACCATGACCCTGGAAAGCGGCCTGAGCATCGCCATGGGCGACCATTGGGCGGCGCGTCTGTCCACGCTGGGCCAGCGCCGCGACGACTGGGTGGAAAACCGCGATGGCCGCGATCTGGAAGGCTATACCGACTCGGCCGTGCGCCTGCAGCTGCTGTATCAGGCCAGCGACGATTTCAGCGCCTTGTTCAACGCGCATGCGCGTCACCTGGACGGCACCGCGCGCTTGTTCCGCGCCAACATCATTCAGCCCGGCACCAACCAGCTGGTGGACGGCTTCGACGAAGAGAAGTCCTTCATCGACGGCGCCAACAACCAGGAACTGCAGACCTACGGCGGCAGCGCCAATCTGACCTGGGACCTGGGCGACATCGCGCTGCACTCGATCACTGCCTACGAAGGCATCGGCAAGTACTACAGCCGCGGCGATATCGACGGCGGCTTCGGCGCGGTGTTCGCACCGCCGTCCGGCCCGGGCGTGATTCCGTTCCCGGTGGAAACCGCCGGCGGCATCAAGAGCCTGGACCAGTACAGCCAGGAACTGCGTGCCGAATCGCAATACGAAGGCCCGCTCAACTGGCAGGCCGGCCTGTACTACTTCCACGACGACGTGGAAGGCGAAAACTACACCTACAACACCTTCAGCGGCGGCGATCTGGCCAGCTACCAATTGACCCGTCAGCGCAATACCTCGTGGGCAGCGTTCGGCTCGTTGAACTACGCGGCCACCGATCGCCTGAACCTGCGCGCCGGCATCCGCTACACCTACGACAAGAAGACCTTCGACGTGCTGGCGCTGGACCGCGTCACGCTGGTCGAGCCGTCCAGCGGCGAGACCGACAACTCCAAGGTCACCGGCGATCTGGCGGCCACCTTCGCCATCAACGATGACGTCAACGTGTACGCCCGTGCCGCACGCGGTTTCCGCGGCGCCAGCTTCGGCGTGCCCTCGGGCACCGCGCCGCTGACCGTGGCCGAGCCGGAGACGGTGGATTCGTTCGAGATCGGCATCAAGTCCGACCTGTTCGACAACCGCGCGCGTCTGAGCTTTGACATCTACGATTTCCGCGTCAAGAACCAGCAGCTCACCGCAGTGGGCGGCGTCTCCAACGACGTGCGCCTGCTCAACGCCGACAAGACCAAGGCGCGCGGCGCCGAGTTCGACTTCGAAGCGCTGCTCACCCAGAACCTGCGCGTCACCGCCGGCGGCGCCTACAACTGGACCCGCATCGACGACCCGACCCTGTCGGTGGGCGTGTGCCGCACCTGCACCGTGACCGACCCGCTCAATGCGGCCGGCAATGCCATCATCGACGGCAACGACCTGCCGCAGGCTGCCAAGTGGATGGCCAACGCCACCCTGCGTTACGGCATCCCGATGGGCAACGACGGCGAGCTGTTCTTCTACACCGACTGGTCCTACCGCAGCGAAGTGAACTTCTTCCTGTACGACTCCAAGGAGTTCACCGGCCAGCCGCTGGTCGAGGGCGGCGCCAAGATCGGCTACAACTGGGGCGCGGGCACGTATGAGTTGTCGGTGTTCTGCCGCAACTGCACCAACCAGATCCGCGTGACCGGTGCGATCGACTTCAACAACCTCACCGGCTTCATCAACGACCCGCGCATCGTCGGTGCGCAGTTCCGCGCCAACTTCTGATCGGCGTCGTGGTGTAGCACTATCGAACCGCCGGCCAACATGCCGGCGGTTTTTTTATGGTCGCAGGAGTGGATGCATGCAGCGGAGATGGCGAAACATGTGGTGGATGCTGGGGCTGTGGTGTGCGTCGGCAGTGGCATGGGCGCAGACGCCTGCCGCCACTGCAGCGCAGCCAACGCCCACATCGACGTCGACGTCCCCCGAGTTGCTGGTGGTCTCCACCGATATCGGCGACGACATCGACGATGCGTTTGCGCTCGGGCTGTTGCTGCGTAGCCCGCAGCTGCATGTGCTGGGCATCGCATCGGCCTGGGGCGACACCAGCGTGCGTGCGCAGTTGCTGCAGCGCCTGTTGCAGCAGGCCGGGCGCAGCGAGATTCCGTTGGCGGTGGGCGCACGCACCACCAGCGCGATCCCCTTCAGCCAGGCGCGCTGGGCCGCCAGGGGACAGTTGCCCGGCAAGCTGCCGGATGCGGCGGCGATGATCCTGCAGCAGGCGCGCCTGCACCCTGGCAAGGTGACCTTGCTGGTATTGGGGCCGATGACCGACGCCGCAGTGGCGCAGCAGCGCGACCCGGCCGGCTTTGCCAAGCTCAAGCGTATCGTGGCGATGGGCGGGTCGGTACGCGTCGGCTATGGCAAGTCGGCCTATCGTCCGGCCAGCGCGCCGGCGCCGGAGTACAACATCCTGGCCGATGTGCCGGCGGCGCAGCGGGTGTTCGCGGCCGGCGTGCCGATCGTGTTGCTGCCCTTGGACGCCACCCAGATCACGCTGGAAGAACCCGAGCGCATCGCCTTGTTTGCACATGGCGATGGGCTCACCGATGCGCTCACCCAGCTGTATTACCAGTGGCGCAATACCGACCAGCCCTGGGCCAGCGCCACGCCGACCCTGTTCGACGCAGTGCCGGTGGCCTGGCTGCTGCGCCCCGACCTGTGCCCGACCACGCCGCTGCATCTGGACGTCGATGCGCAGGGCTACACCCGCGAAGGCGCAGGCACGCCGAACGTGCAGGCCTGCCTGCGCGCGGACAAGCCGGCGTTGATCGACCTGTACATGCGCACGGTGCTGCAGTTGCGCTAGGAGTGGCTATCAAGATGTGGTGAGCGCCGGCTTGGTGGCGAGCGCAGTGGTTTTATTGGCCGTACTTTGGGATGCAGTCAAAAGCCTGGTTGGTCGTGTGCGCGGTGCCCTCACCGCTCGCGGGACACGCCGCAAGTACATCCTTGTAGGCTCGGTGGCGGCATCCATGCCGCCACACGGTCCCGCAATCGGCGAGGACACCGCACCAGAAAATGCGTCGGTTGCTTGGTTGAACGCCTGCTAGTTGCTCTGCTTGTGATGGAACGTTTGTTCGACGCACCATCCTCCGAACAATGCACGCCATGCCCTGTGTGCGCCCCTGCACACCGACCATCTCGACTGGTCCTTGCCCGCCCACCGTCGCGGGACCTTACGCGGCATGGATGCCGCGTAAGAGCCTACATGGACGTACTTGCGGCGTGTCCTGCGAGGGTGGGCGGGCAAGGGCCCTGCAGCCAAGCCGCAACTCAGCGGCCTGCCATGGACTGGTGTCAAACCATTGCGCTCACCACTGGTCGGGCGCGCCGGTGCCGTCGCAGCGCTGGCCCGATGGCGCATCATCGCCGCCCATCGGCAAGTCCTTGCGTCGCCCCATGCCGCCATCGGTGAAGTGAACGGCATCGCTATACTTGCGTCCTCAGTCATGGGGTAGTGCGAATGGACAGCCGGGAATCAGGGATGAAGCGGTCGGGTACGCGGCGCATGTTGCTGTGGGTGGTCTTGCTGGGCGTGGCGATCGGCGCGGTGGCGTGCAAGCGCAACGAAAGCGGCCAGCTGCCTGCCGCCAGCGGCGAGGCGATCAAGGCCGACAAGCAGGCCATCACCGGTTTCGCGCTGGCGCGCGCCTATCCCGACCAGACCAGCGACGGCCTGTCGCTGGCGCTGGAATTCTCGCGGCCGTTGGTGGGCACGCAGGACTTCGATGCGCTGGTGCGTTTCGAGGAAAAAGTCGGCACCGGCGACAGCAGCTGGACCCTGTCCGACGACGGCAAGACGCTGCGCTACCCGTACGTGGAAGCGGCCAAGGACTACACCGTGCTGGTCGACGCCAACCTGCTGGCCGCCGATGGCAGCCGCCTGGGCAAGCCGCTCAAGCAGAAGGTCTACACCGGCGCGCTCAAGCCAGTGGCCGGGTTCGCTTCGCAAGGCAGCGTGCTGCCGGCACGCGAGAGCCGCGGTCTGCCGGTGGTGTCGGTCAACGTGCCGGAAGTGGACGTGGAGTTCCTGCGCGTGCGCGAGAAGTCGCTGCCGGCGTTCTTCCAGCAGTTCCAGCGCGGCGGTCGTCGCGGCAGCTGGGAGCTGGAGAGCGAATATAACGACAAGCAGCCGTTGTCCAAGCTGGCCGACCCGGTCTACGTCAATCGTTTCATTCTCGGCGGCAAGCAGAACGAGCGCGTGCTGACCTACCTGCCCACGCAGGACATCAAGGAGCTGCAGGAACCGGGCCTGTACTTTGCGGTGATGAAGCGTGCCGGCAGTTTCGACAATGGCTTCGATACCGCCTTCTTTACCGTCAGCGACATCGGCCTGCACACGCGCGCCTACAAGGACAAGCTGTTCGTGCACACCGCCTCGCTGCAGAGCGGCGAGCCGATCAAGAACGTGGAAGTGCGCGTCCTCGATGCCAAGGGCGAGCTGTTCCTCAAGGGTGCCACCGACGGCAACGGCAATGCGCTGCTCAACTACACGCTCGATGCCGGCCACGTGCTGGTGGCGCGCAGCAAGACCGATATCTCGGTGCTGCCGTTCAACCAACCGGCGCTGGACCTGAGCGAATTTGCGGTGGCCGGGCGCGAGAGTGCCTGGTTCGACGTGTTCGCCTGGGCCGGCCGCGACCTGTATCGCCCTGGCGAGACCATGCGCGTGTCGGCGATCCTGCGCGACAACGACGGCAAGCCGACCAAGCCGCAACCGGTGTTCCTGCGCCTCAAGCAGCCGGACGGCAAGACCTTCCGCGAGACCAAGCTGCAGCCGGGCGAGCAGGGCTATTTCGAGTTCAGCCAGCAGATTCCGGCCGATGCGCCGACCGGCCGCTGGCAGGTGGAATTCCGCACCGATCCGGCCAGCAAGGACGCCGTGCAGGGCATGACCGTGCGCGTGGAAGAGTTCCTGCCCGAGCGCATGAAGCTGGATCTGGACAGCACCCAAAAGACCCTGAGCGCCGGCCAGCCGTTCACGCTGGTCGCCAATGCCGCGTACCTGTATGGCGCGCCGGCCGATGGCAACCGTTTCACCGCCAAGCTTGCGGTCAGCGTCGAGCAGCATCCGCTCGAGTCCTTGCCGGGCTGGTTCTTCGGCGACCCCACGCTGGAGCTGCCGCGCGACGCCAAGGACGTGATCGACACCGAGTTCGGCAGCGATGGCGTGTTGCGCGAAGACATCGCGCTGCCTGCCGAAGCCAAGCCGGTCAGCACGATTGCGGCGGTGGTCTCGGGCAGTGTGTACGAGACCGGCGGGCGTACCGTCACCCGCAGCGTCAAGCGCGTGCTGTGGCCGGCCAAGGCGCTGGTCGGCGTACGCCCCCTGTTCGACGACAAGGACGGCACCGACGCCAACGGCACCGCGCGCTTCGAAATCACCCGCGTGGATGCCGATGGCAAGCCGCAACCGGCCAAGGGCCTGAAGGCCACGCTGGTGCGCGAGCTGCGCGACTACCACTGGAACTACACCGACGACCACTGGGATTACGACTTCACCCGCCGCTTCGAGAACAAGGACACGCGCACGCTCGACATCGCCAGCGGCAACGCCAAGCTCGAGGTCCCGGTGGAGTGGGGCGAGTACCGCCTGGACGTGTTCGACCCGTCCACCGGGCTGACCACGCGCTACCCGTTCCGCGCCGGCTGGAGCTGGAACGACGAAAACCGCGGCCTGGACGCGCGCCCGGACAAGGTCAAGCTGGCCTTGGACAAGACTGCCTATCGCGCCGGCGACACGCTCACCGTCACGCTGACCCCGCCGCATGCCGGCAAGGGCGTGCTGCTGGTGGAAAGCGACAAGCTGCTGTACGTGCAGGACATCGACGTCAAGCCGGGCAGCAGCTTCGAAATCCCGGTGACCGACGCGTGGGAACGCCACGATGTCTACGTCACCGCGTTGGTGTTCCGCGGCGGCAGTGCGCCGAGCAAGATCACCCCGGCGCGCGCGGTGGGCGTGGCGTATGTGCCGATGGACCGCAAGGCGCGACGCGTGGCAGTGGGCCTGGCTGCGCCCAAGCAGATGCGCCCCGAGCAGGCGTTGCCGGTGACGGTGAGCGTGCCCGAGCTGGCCGGCAAGGCGGCGCACGTGACCATCTCGGCAGTGGACGTGGGCATCCTCAACATCACCCGCTTCCCGGTGCCCGATGCCAACGCGCAGTTCTTCGCGCAGCGTCGTCTGGGCACCGATGCCTACGACATCTATGGCCGCGTGATCGAGAGCTTCGAAGGCGCCAGCGGCAAGCTCAAGTTCGGCGGCGACATGGCGCTGGAAGCCTTGCCGCAGGCCAAGCGCCCGACCGCGCGCGTGCAGACCGTGGACCTGTTCTCCGGCTCGGTGAAGCTCGATGCCAAGGGCAATGCGCGCGTGCAACTGCCGGTGCCGGATTTCAACGGCACGCTGCGGGTGTCGGCGTTGGTGTATTCGGATACGCGGTTCGGCAACCACGCGGTGGAAACCGTGGTGCGCGCCCCGATCCTGGCCGAGGCCAGCATGCCGCGCGTGATGGCACCGGGCGACCGCAGCACGGTGACGCTGGATGTGCAGAACTTCACCGGCAAGCCGGGCGAGTTCAATGTGCGCGTGGACGGGATCGGCCCGCTGGCCATCGCCGAGGCGGCGCGCAGCGTCAAGCTTGGTGTGGATGCCAAGCAGACGCTGAGCTTCCCGCTGAGCGCCACCGAAGGCTATAGCGTGGCCAAGGTGCGCGTGCGTGTAGACGGCAACGGCTTCAAGGCCGACCGCAGTTACGACCTGCCGGTGCGTGCCGGCTGGCCGCAGGTATTGCGTGCGCAGACGCGCGTGCTCGATCCGCTGGCGCCGATCACCCTGGACAGCGGCTTTGCCGATGGCCTGATGGCCGGCTCGGTGACCGCGCGCATGGTGGTCAGCCCGCTGCCGCCGATTCCGTTCGCCAGCGCCCTGCAGGGTGCGTTGGACTATCCGTATGGCTGCGCCGAGCAGACCACCAGCAAGGGCTATGCCGCACTCTTGCTCGACGATGCCACCGCCAGGACGCTGGGCACCAAGGGGCTGGAGGCGGCCAAGCGCCGCGAGCGCATGGAAGGCGCATTCGGTCGCCTGGCCTCGATGCAGATCGCCAGCGGGCATTTTTCGATGTGGGGCGACGACGGTTACGTCAATCCGGGCCTGACCCCGTACATCGCCGAGTTCCTGCTCGACGCCAAGGATGCCGGCTTTGCGGTGCCCGACAACGTGCTGCAGAAGGCGCTCAATCGACTCAGCGAGGACCTGCTGTCCGGTGGCAACGAGTTCTACGGGCAGGACCGCCGCGATAGCCTGAAGTTCGCCAACCAGGCCTGGTCCGGCTATGTGCTGGCACGCGTCAACCGCGCGCCGCTGGGCACGCTGCGCGCGTTGTACGACAACCAGCGCGACAAGGCATTGACCGGCTTGTCGCTGGTGCATCTGGGCGCGGCATTGTCGCTGCAGGGCGACACCAAGCGTGGGCAGGCGGCGATCAAGGCGGGTTTTGCCAAGGACAGCAGCGAGCGTCCGCCGTACTTCGCCGATTACGGCAGCGCGATCCGCGACGATGCCTTGATGATGGCGTTGCTGCACGAGCGTGGCTTGTCCAAGCCCGAGTACGACACCCGCGCAGTGGCATTGGGCCGGGCGCTGGATGCACGCCGCGCCACCGGCTGGCTGTGGCTGAGCACGCAGGAGCAGGTGGCGCTGGCGCGCTTGGGCAAGGCCTTGATGGTCGGGCAGGGCAAGCAGGTGTCCGGTACCTTGACTGTTGGCGGCGAGACGCAGGAGATTGCGCCGGTACGCCTGTTCGGGCACAGTTTCGACAGCGCCGCCCTGGCGCGCGGCGTGCAGTTCGCACCGCAGGGCGAGGCACCGATGTACGCCAGCCTGGAAGTGGCCGGCATCCCGCGCAGCGCGCCGGAGCCGGACACGCGCAACCTCAGCGTGGAGCGCAGCTGGTACACCACCGACGGTAAACCCTGGACCCCGCGTGCATTGAAGGAAGGCGAAGCGCTGATCGTGCGCGTCACCATCACCGCCAACAGCGACATGCCGGACGCGCTACTGACCGACCTGCTGCCGGCCGGCCTGGAGATCGAGAACTTCAATCTCGGCGATGCCAAGCAGTGGGCCGATGTGGTGGTGGACGGCATCGGCATCAGCGAGCGTTCCAGCGCCGCCGACGTCAAGCACGAAGAGTTCCGCGACGACCGTTACGTGGCCGCGCTGGCGCTGTCCTCGGGCAGCAAGGCGCAGTTGTATTACCTGGTGCGCGCAGTCACCCCGGGCACTTACACGGTGCCGCCATCGTTGGTGGAAGACATGTACCGCCCCGAGCTGCGCGGCGTGGGGCGCAGCACGCCAGCGACGATGACGGTGGTGCAGCCGTAGGACAACAAGGTAGGAGCGCGCTCGCGCGCGATGGGGCGTTACCGGTAACGCCCCATCGCGCGCAAGCGCGCTCCTACGCCAGCGCTTCTTCGTTTACGGCGGCATCGCTGCGCACTGTCTTTTCGATGCGATGTAAGCGACACGCAAGGATCGTTGGGAAAGACGATCTGCGCACCGTGGCTCGTTACCTTATCGCCAACCCGCTACGCACCGGACTGGTCGAGCGGGTCGGCGACTATCCATTCTGGGATGCAATCTGGCTGCCGTAGGAGCGCGCTTGCGCGCGATTGGGCGTCACCGGGAAAGCCTCATCGCGCGCAGGCGCGCTCCTACGCCAGCGCTTCTTCGCTTACGGCGACATCGCTGCGCACTGTCTTTTCGATGCGATGCCAGCGACATGCAGGGGTCATTTTTGCTGGCTACGGTGGCGTGCTTTCTCACAGGCGCGGCATTCCCGCTGCGCGATCTCGGGATTCCATGCAGCGCTCCGATTCGTACCGTTTGCACTTGTCCGTTCTCGCCGTTGCCATTGCGGCGTGTTCGCCAGCCTCGCAGGCATGCGCCAACGAGTGGGCGGCTATTGCAGCCGACGTCTCTGCTCAAATGTCTGCTGCGGCCATGACCGCGACCGCGGGCGCATCAGCGAGCGCAGCTACAACTACAGCTGCACCTACAGCTAATAATGACGAGGCATCCACGCCTGAGGCTGAAGTTGCGACTGCAAGGCAACGTTCTCCATTGCCAGTAGATGCATCCGCTGATTCCATAGACCCTGCATCCCCTGCATCCCCTACATCGGCACAAGGCGAGGCATCCACTAGCGACGCATCGGCCACCACCAAAACCGGCGTGCAGACCCTCGATGCCATGCAGGTCACCGGCGTGCGCCGTGCCAATGCTGCCGCGGTGGAAAGCAAGCGCGCGGCAACCAATATCACCGATGTGATCAGCGCCACCGATGTGCGCGCCTTGCCCGACAGCACCATCGTCGAAGCGCTGCGCCGCGTGCCCGGCCTGTCGGTATTGCCGGCCACCGACAACGAGCATCCGCGCGACGAGGCCGCTACACCGGTACTGCGGGGCCTGGGCCCGTCCTACAACAACGTCACCATCGACGGGCTGACCATTGCCTCGCCCGGCACGCCGAACGGCACGCTCGGCTCGATCACCCGCGGCGTGCGTCTGGACCTGCTGCCGGCATCGATGGTCAGCGAGTTGCAGGTGGTCAAGACCTTCACGCCCGACCTGGACCCCAATGCAACGGGCGGGGCGATCAACCTCAAGACGCGCAGCGCCTTCGAAAACGGCGGCAAGCCCTTCTTCAGCGCCGAAGCGGCGCTGGGCCACGCCAACGATGTCGGCAAGCCGCGCGATCAGGACGACCCCGGCTATCGCCTGAACGCCACCGGCAGCCGCACCTTCGGCAGCGAGCAGCAATACGGGGTCACCCTGTCGGCCAACTACCAGACGCTGAGCAGCTATACCGAAACCCATATGACCACCGACACGGTGCATTACGGGTTCTACGACAACAACGGCGTGCTGCAGACCGGCGCCAATCTCGGCAATGGCTGGGCGGTGCCGCAGCAGGACAAGTACTGGTACGTCCAGAACCAGCGCGACCGCTATGGCGTCACCGGCAAGTTCGAAGTGCATCCCAGTGCCGCGCTGGAAGCCTATGCAACGGCCGGCTACTACTATTTCAAGGACAACATGGAGCGCAACGAGGTCATCATCGACCCGCGCAACCGTGGCCAGGTATTCAATCAGACCGCCAGCTCCGGCAGCTACCCCGGCGGCGACATCGAGGTGGGTTACTCGAACCAGATCGTCACCACACGCACCAAGGTCGCGCAGCTGGGCACGATCTGGCGGCCCACCGATCGGCAACAGTTTTCCGCGCGCGGCGCGTGGTCGGATGCGACCTACGACGAGCCGATCCGCATGATCAAGTACGCTACCGGCATCACCCGCGCCGCAGCGGTACCGGTGGGCCAGACCGGCAGCGGTGTGACCATCAATGCCACGCCCAACTACGCATTCAATTACGACACCTCCGGCTTCGATCAGCGCTTCGGGGTGTCGCCGCAGGCCTACAACGATCTGGGCAACTACAGCCTGTCGTACTGGCGCCCGGACTACAAACGCACCGCGGCCGATCGCATCCTCACCGGCCGGCTGGATTACGGTTTCAACCAAGGCGAGAGCGATCAGGGCATCGGCTTTGCCGCGGGCGTGTCGTACACCACCGACAAACCGTCCTACGACATCTATCGCGTCGAATATCAGCCCAATACCAGTGCGCCGGCGTTTGGCCTGGCCGATGTGGCGGGTACCGGCCGGGCGCCGATGCGCTACGCCGGCCTGAACCTGATCACCATCGATCCAGACAAGGCCAATCGCGCATTGGCTGCAACGCCGTTGAGCGCGTTCAACAGCACCGACCAGCAGGCCTTCAGCAATCAGGACAACTTCACCCATACCGAAAAGACCTTCGGCAGCTATGGCCTGATCAGCTATCGCAGCGAGCGTTTCAATGTGCAGGGCGGTCTGCATTTCGACAGTACCAGGCTCGATACGGTCGGCCGCCAGCGGCAGCTGGATGCCGCGACCAACCGCTATGTGTATGTCGATAACCCGACCAGTGCCGATTACCACTATCTGCTGCCCTCGGCCATCATGACCTACCACCTGACAGATGCATTGGACCTGCGCGCCGGCGCAAGCCGTACGCTCGGCCGCCCGCCATACGATGCGTATGCGGCGCGCACCTCGATCGGCTTCGTCAACACGGCCGATGCCGGCAACCCGAATGCGCAAGGCGTCACCGTCACCATCGGCAACCCGGACATCAAGCCGCGCGTGTCCAATAACCTGGATCTGTCGCTGGAATGGCGCCTGCCCGGCGATTTCGACGCGTTCGCGTCCACGGCCGTGTTCGACAAGCGCATCCAGGACGAGATCTTTACGCTGTCGCGCACCGACAGCTTCACCTTCGACGGCACCACTTACGCCAACGCGCTGATCAGCACGCCGGCCAATGCCGCCAAGGCGCGTATCCGCGGGGTGGAGTTCAACGGCATCGTCAACACCTTGGCGCCGATCGCACCGTGGCTGAGTGGGGTCGGTTTCAGTGCAAACTTTGCGGTGCTCGATGGCAGCCTGGATGTGCCCTACAGCGTTGGCAGCGGCAGCAATGTGAGCCAGCGCGAGCGCAAGCTCGACAACCTGGTCGGGCAGCCCGACTACACCGCCAATGCCACGCTGTTCTACAACAGCGGCGGGCTGGAGCTGCGCGCGGCCTACAATCGTCAGGGCAAGGCCTTGCGTGCCATCGTCAGCAATATCGACTGGCAGGACCTGTATTGGTCGCCGCGTTCGCAGCTGGATTTCACCGCGACCTATGCGATCAGCAAACAGCTCAGCCTGATCGGCCAGGTCAGCAACCTCACCCATAGCCGCATCACCAGCGTGACCGGCCCGGGGCAGAACCTGCTCAAGGACAGCTATTCGGTGCCTACGACGTATTGGTTCGGTCTGCGCTTTACGCCGACGTTCTAGGCGCGGCGAAGCTGGCATGGCGAGCAGAGCTCGGGTAGGTGCGCGCGGTGCGTGGAAATCAGGATGTGCACCTGGCAGGGCGCCATGCTGAGTACCCGCCGCGCCTACCTGACCGACACGCAATAGTTCTGTTAATCCCTTCAAGCGGAGTTGTTCGATGACCTTACGTACTGCCGCCACCGTCGCGGCCATGCTGTGCGCGGCACTGGCCACCCATGCGAGCGCGGCGCCCACCGGCGTGGCCGCAATCCAGGCCCGGCTGACCAATCCTGCCGGCGGCATCGTGGTGGTGGCTCATCGCGGTTGCCACGCGCCGGCACCGGAGCATGGGTTCAAGGACAGCGCACCGGAGAACTCGCTGGCCGCGCTGGAGCGCTGCATCGCCATCGGTGCCGACGTGATGGAGACCGATGTGCGGCGCGCCGCCGACGGCACACTGGTGATGCTGCACGACGCCACCGTGGACCGCACCACCGACGGCACCGGCAAGCTGTCCGAGCTGACCTTGGCCGACCTGCAAAAATTGCGGCTGCGCAGCGACGAAGGTGGCGCGCAGGCGCCGCTGACCGACCAACGCGTGGTCACGCTCGAGCAGATGCTGGCCAGGTCCAAGGGCCACATCCTGCTCAACCTGGACGTCAAGGATGCGATCTACGTGCAGGTGGTCGATGCGGTTGCCCGTGCCGGCATGCAGCACCAGGTGATCGTCAAGGCCGAAGCCGGTATCGCCACGCCGCCGCTGGCGGCGATGCTGCCGTTCGACAAGGTGTATTTCTTCCCGATCCTGATCAACGCCCATGGCACTGCCGACCTGGCCGCGATCGCCACTGCGCAGACACGCAACGCGCATCCGGTCGCGTTCGAGCTGCCCAAGATGCCAGCAGCGCAATTGCCGGCGTTGGTTGCAGTGAGCAAGGCACACAAGGTGCGGCTGATGGTCAACTCGCTGTGGGAAGGCTTCATCGCCGGGTACGGCGGCGACGCCGATGCCGCGCGCGATCCTGACAAGGTGTGGGGCCGCCTGTACCGCGAAGGCGTGTCGATCATCCAGACCGATGCGCCGGAAGCCTTGCTGCGCTATCGCGCGTCGCTGGAGCAGCGGTGAGCGTCGCGTTGCATCATCGCATGCAGCTGGCCTGCGACGGGAGCGGATGTCGCCGCGCAATGTGATCCGTGGAACTGCGGCGGTGGTGTTGCCGTTATAGTCAGCGTTCGTTTGCACGCAAGGGCGTCTGCATGCCGCTCGATACATCCCTGCGCCGACTCACGCCGCATGTCGTCTGGTTGTTGGTGCTGCTGGTCGCGCTGCAGGTGCGTGATGTGGCCAAGGCCCTTGGTTTTCCAATCCCGAAAATTCCGGTGCCTTACGGCGGTGGGATTCTCGACAATCTGCTCAGCGTAGTGCTCGTGCTCGTCGCAGCGGCGTTGCTGCGTCCTGGCATGCCAGGCGAGCTCGCGGCGCGTCTGGGGTTGCGTTGGAACGGCTTACGCGGCCCGGCGCTGACGTTGCTGGCCACACTGCCGTGTTGGCTGGGGCTGTGGACGCAGTCCAGCTCGGTCGGCACCGACGATCTGCTTGGCCTGCTCTGGTTGGCGCTGCTGTTTCCGCTAGCGGAAGAAATCGTGTTTCGCGGTTTCGGTTTCGTCTTTGCCTGCCGTGCGCTGGCCTGGCGTCCGGCAGTCGCGGCGCTGGTGCAGGCGGTTGTGTTTGGCGGTGTGCATTGGCTCGGGGCCGGCGGTGGAGGTGGCGAGGCGTTGCTGATCTTCGCCATTACCGGTATCGGTGCGCTGCTGTTTGCCATCGTGGACGCGCAGGATGGCTACACGATCTGGAGCGGCTGGGTGTTGCATGTCTCGCTCAACGCGGCCTGGACGGTCTTTGCGGTCTCCGATTCGGCGGCCAGCGGCTGGCTCGGCATTGCGTTGCGCCTGTCTGCGGTATTCCTGGCGATGGGGCTGCTGCGGCTGTTCGTAAGGCCGCGTCGCTCGCCGCACGTGGACGTGGTGGGCTAGCGCACCAGTCGTCGCGCAAGCAGGAGCGTGCAGTCACGTTGATCGCTCAACGCCGCAGCTTGCCGCGCGCGATGGTGGCCGAAATGCGTTTTGCCCTGCATCCTTGGCAGGATGGATGAGCAGCAGCAGCACGCGCAGGCAAGGATCGACCAGACGCAGGAACGCGTCGCTGGCAAGGAGGGTGTTGCCCGGCGTGGCCGGCGCTGGTTGACGGGGCTACGCTGGAGCGCCGTGGCCCTGTTGTCTGCGGTGTTGCTGCTGGACCTGGCCTTCCCACTGCCACTGCCCAGATCACGGGACACCTCCACGCTGGTGGTGGCACGCGATGGCACGCCGCTGCGCGCGTTCGCCGACCGCAACGGGGTGTGGCGTTATCCGGCCAGCCCGCAGAGTGTGTCGCCGCTGTATCTGCAGGCGCTGCTCAATTACGAGGACCGCTGGTTCTGGCGCCATCCCGGGGTCAATCCGTGGGGCCTGCTGCGTGCCGGCGGGCAATGGATCGGGCAGGGGCGCATCGTCTCCGGCGGTTCGACGCTGACCATGCAGGTGGCGCGCATCCTCGACCCGCATACGCGCACGCCGTGGGGCAAGGCCAAGCAGCTGCTGCGCGCGCTGCAGCTGGAAGCGCACCTGAGCAAGCGCGAGATTCTGACGCTGTATCTGGAGCGCGCGCCCTATGGCGGCACCATCGAAGGCGTGGAAGCGGCCAGCTGGGCGTACCTGGGCAAGCCGGCCAGGGCCTTGTCGCAGGCCGAGGCTGCGCTGCTGGCGGTATTGCCGCAATCGCCCAGCCGCCTGCGCCCGGATCGCCATCCCGAGGCCGCGCAACGCGCGCGCGACAAGGTGCTCGATCGCATGGTGGAGCTGGGCGTGTGGTCGCGCGCGCAGGTGGACGATGCGCGGATCGAGCCGGTGGTGACGCGTTCGCTCAAACCGCCGTTGCATGCGGCGCTGCTCGCGCAGCGGTTGCACAGTGCGCAACCGCGCGCGGCACGCATCGTGACCACGCTGGATGTGGAGCTGCAGCGCACCCTGGAAGAACGCGTCACCACATACTTTTCGCAGCTGCCCGAGCGCACCTCTGCGGCATTGCTGGTGGTGGACAACGCCACCATGGAAGCGCGCGCATACGTGGGCTCGGCCAGCTTCGGCGATCGCAAGCGGCTGGGGCATGTGGACATGGTGCAGGCCTGGCGCTCGCCCGGTTCCACGCTCAAACCGTTCCTGTACGGCATGGCGCTGGACGATGGGTTGATCCACTCCGAAAGCCTGTTGGTGGATGCGCCGCAGAGTTTTGGCAGCTACCGGCCCGGCAATTTCGATGCGGCCTTCAATGGGCCGGTGAGCGCGGCAACGGCGTTGCGGTTGTCGCTGAACGTGCCGGCGGTGGACCTGCTCGACCGGATCGGCCCGGCACGGTTTGCTGCGCGGCTGTCCAATGCCGGGATCGAGCTGCGCTTTGCGCACGGCAGCGTGCCCAATCTGGCGTTGATACTGGGCGGTACCGGCGCGCAATTGCAGGAACTGGTCTGTGCATTTGCGGCGCTCAATCGTGGCGGCATCGCCGGGCGCGTGCGCTATACGCCGGACGATCCGCGCATCGAACGTCGGCTGATGTCGCCGGGTGCGGCCTGGATCGTGCGCGAGATCCTGCAAAGCAATCCGCGGCCCGGGTACGGCAGCGGCACCTTCGACACCGCCACGCGCCCGGGCGTGGCCTGGAAGACCGGCACCAGCTACGGCTACCGCGATGCCTGGGCGATCGGCGGCACGCGTCGCTACACGGTCGGGGTGTGGGTGGGGCGTCCGGACGGTACGCCGCTGCCGGGCCAGTACGGCGCCGTCACCGCGTTGCCGCTGATGTTCGAAGTCATCGATGCCTTGCCGCGCAGCGCCGGCGATAGCGCGCCGGTGCCGATGCCAGCCACCGTGCAGGCGCTGGATATCTGCTGGCCGCTCGGCGGCGCCGCCGATCAGACACCACCGGCGCAATGCGCACGCCGTGCCGACGCCTACGTGCTCGATGGCGCAGTACCGCCCACCTTTGCCGAGCGCGATGCGCGGCTATGGCAAAGCGGTCAGCTGCATTTCGATGTGGATGCGCGCAGTGGCCAGCGGCTATCGCAGGAATGCAGCCAGGCGCATGAGCGCGTGCCGCATGCAGTGGCGCGCTGGCCGGCATTGGTCTCGCCCTGGCTCAGTACAGCCGAGCGCAATGCTGCGCAACTGCCGCCACTTGCGGCGGACTGTCTGCCCGATGGGCGCATGACCGGTGGCGGCGTGCTGCGTATCGACGGGCTGAGCGATCGCGCCACGCTGGCGCGTGCCAATGCCACCTCGCGTCCGGTGCGCCTGCAGCTGCGTGCCCTGGGCAGCGACGCGCGCATCGACTGGTTGCTGGATGGCCGCTGGATCGCACAGACCAACGGACGCCAGGGATTTCAGCGCGAATTTGCCGAGGTAGGCACGCATACGCTCACCGCAATGGCCAGCGACGGTGCCTGGACGCAGCTGCGCTTTCGCGTATTGCGCTGACCGCGCACGTGCTGCTTCCGACCAGTGCAAACACCCGTAGGAGCGCACCTGGGCGCGACTGGGCGTTACCGGGAATGCCACGTCGCGCCCGGGTGCGCTCCTACCGCCGCAGGCAACCACACAGCATCCTGCGGCATAGAAAACAGACAGGGCGCTCGAGGCGCCCTGTTTGCTTAAATCATCGAGTCGATTTCAACTTTCAACGTCACCGTGAATGTCGATACCGATCATCGCTCGCAACGCATCGCTGCATTGCAGTCACTCGGCTCACTCGCCGATCCAGCCTTCCAGCAGGTCGGCGAACTCGTCGGCGTGCTCTTCTTCCTGGGCCAGGATGTCTTCCAGGATGCGCTTGGTGGTGGTGTCCTTGTCGCCGATGAAATCGATCATCTCGCGGTAGCTGTCGATGGCGATGCGCTCGGCGATCAGGTTTTCCTTGACCATGTCGCGCAGGTCGCTGCCTTCCTTGTATTCGGCATGCGAGCGCTTGGTCAGCGTGTCCGGATTGAGGTCCGGTTCGCCGCCCAGCTGCACGATGCGCTCGGCGAGCCTGTGTGCGTGCGCCTGTTCCTGCTGCGCATGCTCCAGGAACTCGCCCTTGACCGCGTCGGCAAGCATGCCCTTGGCCATGAAGTAGTGGCGGTAATACCGCAGGGTGCACACGTATTCGGTGGCCAGTGCGGTGTTGAGCAGCTCGATCACCGCCTCGCGGTCGGCGTGGTAGCTCTCGGTGATGGCACCGTCTTCGATGCTCTGGCGTGCGCGGCTGCGCAAGGTGGCGGTATCGGTGATGCCGTCGGGGAGTTGCTTGGCTGGCTGGTTAGACATGGCTGGCCGGTTTCCTTCTGAGTGGTTGGGGGGAATCAATGCATCAATCGGGCAGGTGCTGCAGTACGTAATCGGCGGCGGACACCTTGAATTCGCCGGGTTCTTCGACGAACAAGGCCTTGACCACGGCGTCGTCGGCATACAGTGCGTAGCGGCGCGAGCGCAGGCCCATGCCCGAGCCGCTGGCGTCGATCTCCAGGCCCAGTGCGCGGGCCAGTTCGGCGTTGCCGTCGGGCAGCAGGTGCAGGCCGTCGGGGATCAGCTGGCTGCGGCCCCAGGCCTGCATCACGAACGGGTCGTTGACCGCGGTGCACAGCACCTCGATGCCGCGTTTGCGGAATGCGTCGAAGTGCTCCACATAGCCCGGCAGGTGCTTGGCCGAGCAGGTCGGGGTAAAGGCGCCCGGCACCGCGAACAGCAGCACCTTGCGGCCGGCGAACAGGCTGTGGGTGTCCACCGCCTCGATGCCCTCGCGCAGGCGTTTGAGCACGACTTCGGGAATGCGGTCACCAACGTGGATGGTCATGGGGCGGGGCTCCTGCGGCTGAACGAAGTCTAGAAAGGGGCGAGGGAAAAGCGCGTCAACGCGCTTGAAATCCGCAGCGGCACGCCTATCTGACGCACATGGCCGGCGCAACGGCGCGCGCCGCGGCAGCCGGCCCCTCACCCAACCTTTTGGAGGCTCGCAATGAACATCGTTCGTTATCCCCAGTGGCCCACCCATGCGCTGCAAAACGAGATCAAGCACGTGTTCGACCGCTTCTTCGAGCAGAACGGCGACACCGACGAATCGGCGGTAGTGACCGCGCAGTGGGTGCCGCGCGTGGACATCAAGGAAGAGGACAACCACTTCGTGCTGTATGCCGACCTGCCGGGCATCGACCCTGGCCAGATCGAGGTGCAGATGGACAAGGGCATCCTGTCGATCAAGGGCGAGCGTAAGGGCGAGTCCAGCACCGAGACCGAGCGCTTCTCGCGCATCGAGCGCCGCTACGGCAGCTTCCACCGCCGCTTCGCGCTGCCTGACAGCGCCGACCCCGACGGCATCACCGCGACCGGGCACAACGGTGTGCTGGAAATCCGCATCCCCAAGCGCCCGGCGGCCACCCCGCGCCGCATCCAGGTCGGCAACGGCCAGGACCCGGCCGGCAATACGGTGCAGTAAGGCAGCAAAACCTGGAGCGGAGCGGCATGCTTCGCTTCCCGGCGGCAACCGCACCGTAGAATAGGTGCGGTTGCCCGCCCGGCTGCGATATGACTGGCTCGTGGCCTCGGCTGCGGGCCGTTTTTTTCAGAGGTGATTAGATGGAATTCAAGGATTACTACGCAACGCTGGGCGTGGAGCCCAGCGCGGGCGATGCGGAGATCAAGACCGCCTACCGCCGGCTGGCGCGCAAGTACCACCCCGACGTCAGCAAGGAGGCCGGCGCCGAAGACAAGTTCAAGGCGATCAACGAAGCGTACGAGGCGCTGCGTGACCCGGCCAAGCGCAAGGCCTACGACCAGCTCAAGGCGCAGGGCTTCCGCCCGGGCGACGAGTTCCAGGCCCCGCCCAGCTACGGCGGTGGGCAGGGCTACGACTACGAGGAAGTGTTCGGCAACGGCGGCGCCGGTGGCGGCTTCAGCGATTTCTTCGAAAGCCTGTTCGCCGGCCAGCGCGGCGGCCGTCCGCGTGGTCCGGGCGCCGGCCCTGGTGCAGGCGCGGGTCCGCAGGCGCGCGGCGACACCCGCGCCAAGCTGGCAGTGCCGTTGGAAGCGGTGTATGCGGGCGACAGCGTGCGCATCACCATCAACGGCAAGCAGCTGGATGTGCGCGTGCCCAAGGGCGTGCAGCCCGGCCAGGTGATCCGCCTGAGCGGGCAGGGCAACGGCGGCGGCAACCTGCTGCTGGAGATCGAATACGCCGCGCACCCGCAGTTCGAGGTGGACGGGCGCAACATCCTGTACACCCTGCAGGTCATGCCCTGGCAGGCGGCACTGGGCACCACCATCAGCGTGCCGACCCTGGGCGGGTCGGTGGAGTTGAAGGTGCCGGCCGACTCGGACGCCGGGCGCAAGCTGCGCCTGCGCGGCCGCGGCCTGCCAGGCACCACGCCGGGCGACCAGATCGTGGAGCTGGAAATCCTGGCCCCGGCCCCCACCGACGATGCGCAGAAGAAGGCCTACCGCAACCTGGCCAAGGCGTTCGGCGAATCGGTGTAGGCCGCGTGGGTCGAGCGGGAAATGGGTGAGGGTTCGGCAGGCAGGTGGTGTGCCAGTGAACGTCGATCTGCGCGGTTGAATCGCCGCCGTCCCCTCATCCGGCGCTATGCGCCACCTTCTCTTGATGGGAGAAGGGAGCAATCGCCCTCTTTGTGGAGGGATTGGGGTGGGGGTTCGGCAGGCGAGTAGTGCGCCGGTGAACGTCAATCTGCGGCGTTGGATCTCCGCCGTCCCCTCATCTGGCGCTTTGCGCCACCTTCTCCCGATGGGAGAAGGGAGCAATTGCCTCTCCTGTGGTGAGGGATTGAGGGCAGGGCAGCATGCACGCGATGCAGCGGTGAACGACCTTCTGCGGCGTTGTTGAATCCAGTTGCCCCCTGTGCAACGTAGTACGCGTTGCACAGCACAACAGCAACGCGTCACCGGATCAACGCCTCGCAACAGCATCGCCGGGCGCACCGCCTGGCCCAGCTACCGAAAGCGCGGCCGGCGCACTACACTCGCCGCGCATACTAGGGGAAACACATGGCACGCATTCTGATCGTCGACGACTCGCCGTCGCAGCTGCTGGGGATTCAGCGCATCGTCGAGAAGCTGGGGCACGAAACCATCACCGCAACCGATGGTGCCGCCGGCGTGGAAGCGGCCAAGTCCTCGTTGCCGGATCTGGTGCTGATGGATGTGGTGATGCCCAACCTCAACGGCTTCCAGGCCACGCGCACGCTCAAGCGCGAGCCGACCACCCAGCACATCCCGGTGATCCTGGTAACCACCAAGGACCAGGACACCGATCGCATGTGGGGCATGCGCCAGGGCGCACGCGCCTACATCACCAAGCCGTTCTCCGAAGACGAGTTGCTGGAAGTGATGGAGCGCGTGTTCAACCAGAAAGACGAACCGCCGACCGTCTAAGCGCGCCGGCGAGGTACGACCGGGGCGCGGTTTCGCTCCGCAGTGCGATAAGCCGGCGCTGACCGCGGCTGGCGCGATCGACGAAGGCCTGCTTGATCCAGCTTCGCGCAGCGTGGAATCGGTAGACCGGTTGGCGCCGCGCGCCCGCGCGCATCTCGCGGCCACCGGCAGCAACGCGCATCGAAGGGCGTTCACCCTCCGGCCTTGCCTGACTCCCCAACAGCCCGGGCCAGCACGCCAGCCTCTCTCCGGCCCCCAAGGATCGCGTCGACACGTGCCCCGACCGGTCCACGCCCTGCCATCGTCCGATTTCCCCCGCCCGATCCACCCCAGCGGCTAAACCGGGATGCGCCAATCGGGGCCTTTCAAAACGGTCGGTCTGCCCCATCTAGTAGAATCATCGAATCACACAACACGGCGGCACTGCGGGACTGGCCCGCACAGCCCCTCGATCATGGAGCGTGCATGGCCTGGAACACACCCGGCAACAAGGGCGGAGACGGCCCGGACCCCAACCGTCGCAGGTCCTGGGGCCCGCGCGGTGGTGGCAACGGTGGTGGCTGGGGCAATCTGCCCGCCCCGTTGAAGGAGCTGTTCGATGGCGGCGTGGGGCGCTGGATCTTGGTCGCGGTGGTGCTGATGGTGCTGTTCTCCAGCTTCCAGCTCATCGGCGAGCAGCAGCGTGGCGTGGTGCTGCGCTTCGGCCAGTTCTCGCGCATCCTGCAGCCCGGCCCCAACTTCAAGCTGCCCTGGCCGGTCGAGTCGGTGCGCAAGGTCAACGCCACCGAGATCAAGACCTTCAGCAACCAGGTGCCGGTGCTGACCCGCGACGAGAACATCGTCAACGTCTCGCTCAACGTGCAGTACCAGATCAGCGACCCGCGCAAATACCTGTTCGGTTCGCGCAATGCCGACCTGGTGCTGGAGCAGGCCGCGCAAAGCGCCGTGCGTGAGCAGGTGGGTCGTTCCGACCTCAATACCGTGCTCAACAATCGCGGCCCGCTGGCCATCGCCTCCAAGGACCGCCTGCAGGCGGCACTGGATGCTTACAACACGGGTCTGTCCGTTACCGGTGTGACCCTGCCGGACGCGCGTCCGCCGGAAGAAGTGAAGCCGGCCTTCGACGAGGTCAACGGCGCCCAGCAGGTGCGTGAGCGCCTGATCAACGAGGCCCAGGCCTACGCCGCCAAGGTGGTGCCCGAGGCACGCGGCCAGGGTGCGCGCACCCGGACCGGCGCCGAAGGCTACAAGCAGGCGGTGATCTCCAAGGCCGAGGGCGACGCCGATCGCTTCACGCTGTTGCAGGAGCAGTACGCCAACGCCCCCGAGGTCACGCGCAAGCGCCTGTGGCTGGAAACCGTGCAGAAGGTGCTGTCGGAGAACCGCAAAGTGATCGGCAGCGATGGCCGCCAGGTCATCTATGTGCCGCTGCCGGCCGACGCCAGCAAGTCCGCCAGCAACAGCGGCACTGCGGGCAACGGCAGCATGCCGTCGATGGTGCCGCAGGATGTGCTGTTGAATCCGCCGCAAACCAGTGGCGGCAGCGAGGGCATCCGCAATCCGGAGCGCGGCCCGCGCCCGACCGGCCGTGAGGGAACCGAATAATGAAGAATTCGCTAGTCATCGGCCTGATCGTCGCCGTGTTGCTGACCCTGATGGGCTCGGTGTTCGTGGTCCGCGAGGACCAGACCGCCATGGTGCTCAACCTGGGCCGTGTGGTGCGTGCCGACCTCAAGCCCGGCCTGCACTTCAAGATCCCGGTGGTGGAGTCGGTGCGCGTGTTTGACCGCCGCTTCCAGGTGCTGGACACCGCCCCGGCGCGCTACTTCACCGCCGAGCAGAAAGACGTCAGCGTAGACTTCTTCGCCATCGGCTACATCTCCGATGTGCGGGCGTTCTATCGCGCCACCGGTGGTGAGGAGTCGGTCGCCAATTCGCGCCTGGCCCCGATCATCACCGATTCGCTGCGCAACCAGATCAACTCGCGCACCCTGCAGCAGCTGGTCTCCGGCGACCGCAGCGAGTTGATCGCCAACCAGCTCAAGGGCATCAACGGCGCGATCAAGGGCCTGGGTATGCAGATCACCGACCTGCGCATCAAGCAGATCGACCTGCCGACCGACAGCCAGGTGATCACCGACGTCTACGAGCGCATGCGCGCCCAGCGCAAGCAGGAAGCCAGCAAGCTGCGCGCCGAAGGCGAGGAGCAGGCCCTGACCATCCGCGCCCAGGCCGACCGCGAGTCCACCGTGATCGTGGCCGACGCCGAGCGCGATGCGCAGAAGCTGCGCGGCGAAGGGGATGCCGACGCCGCCCGCATCTACGGCCAGGCCGGTGCCAAGGATCCGTCGTTCTACGCGTTCTACCGCAGCCTGGAGGCGTACCGCGGCTCCATGACCGACGGCAACGGCGTGGTGGTGCTGGACAAGAACGACCCGTTCCTGCAATACCTCAAGAGCGATCGTTGATCGCTCTGCGCTGAATCGACAACGCCCGCGGAATGCGGGCGTTGTCGTATGTGCCTCTCGCTGCCGCGCCCCCCACCGTAGGAGCGCACCCGGGCGCGACGGGCATGCCCGGTAAGGCAATCGCGCCCAGGTGCGCTCCTACGCATGGCGCGCGTCGGCCGATGGATCGGGCGCATGGCGCTTCGTGCACTGTGATGCCCATGGGTATGTCCGTAATCCGCAGCTGCCTGGAGCGCTTGTCACGTCGTGTTGTCCAGACTCGGCCCGGTAGGAGCGCACCTGGGCGCGACTGGCATGCCCGGTAAGGTAATCGCGCCCAGGTGCGCTCCTACGCAGGGCGTGCGTCAGCCGATGGATCGGGCGCACGGCGCTTCGTGCACTGTGATGCTGACGGGTATGTCCGGAATCCGCAGCTGCCTGGAGCGCCTCTCCCGTCGTGTTGACCAGACTCGGCCCGGTAGGAGCGCACCCGGGCGCGACGGGCCCTATCGGCGGACCCCGCTGATTGCCGTTGATAGCCAGTCGCCATATGGATTCCCCCTAGCGCAGAACGCGGCAACCGCCGATATCCCGCGTGGTCCAAGGCCGTCAGCATCGCGGTATGGCCAACATCGACTCCCCAGGGCATCGCGCGCTGCGCCGCGGCAGGCAGTCTTCGCCCAACAGCGTGTACCTATTGACCACCACGACATGGCAGCGTCGCGCCGTATTCGCAGATTTTTTGCTTGCAGCAACCGCCTGCCGGGCATTCACCGCAGCAACGCCTTGCGATGCCAGGCTGCTGGCCTGGGTGTTGATGCCGGATCACGCACATTGGCTGTTGCAGCTGGGGAGCGTCACCGCGTTGGCCGACGCCGTGTCCCGTATGAAAGCGTGCGTAGCGCGTTCGGTGAACGATCAGCGGCAGCATCACGCACCGGTCTGGAGCCGCAGCTACCATGACCACGCGTTGCGCAAAGACGACGACCTGCACGCAGCCGCGCGTTACCTCATCGCCAATCCGCTCCGGGCCGGGCTGGTCACCCACGTCGGTGATTATCCGTTCTGGGACGCAATCTGGCTCTGAGCGTCGAGCCGCGAGCAAGGCCTGCATGCCCACCGTTTGCCGCGCGCCGCCGCGTAGGAGCGCACCTGGGCGCGACCGGCTTTATCGGGAATGCCTGTCGCGCCCGGGTGCGCTCCTACGGGTGGGTTTGTCGGGGGTTGCCTGTCGTGGATCGGGCGATGGTGCTTTGGGTGGTCTGCCGGTTTGACTAGGCTCGCCACGTTGCCGCGTAGGAGCGCACCCGGGCGCGACTGGCTTTACCGGGAATGCCCGTCGCGCCCGGGTGCGCTCCTACGCGGGGCGCGTGGAGGGCGCTGACGCGGCACACTGCAGTTCCCCACGCTGTCCTGGTGTTGCTGATGCATGAGTTTCTGTCCGCGTTATGCCTGATCGCCGTCATCGAAGGCCTGCTGCTGTTTGCCGCGCCCACCGCCTGGAAGCGCATGGTCGAGCAACTGTTCAGTCTGCCCACCGCGCAATTGCGTGTGATTGGTGGTGTGACGCTGGTGCTGGGCGCGATTGCACTGTGGATCGTGCGTCACTGAGTGGGTGGTCCATTCCGACCGCAACGGGCAGCGTAGGAGCGCACCTGGGCGCGACGGCGTTACCGGGAATGCCGGTCGCGCCCTGGTGCGCTCCTACCAGCCATTGGGATTGTCGCTACGGCGATACCCCAGGCTAGGGGCCCGCAGCGCTCGGAGCACCGCGCAACCAACGGCCAGCCGCAATCTGACCAGCCCCCGGTCCGCCGGCCGCCAGGGGTAGTGCACGTCACCGGAAACCCGGATAATGCACAAAAGCCGGCCGGGCACGCTCACACAGGGCACCTCGTTCGGCTTTTTCCGTGTCAGGGCTTCACGCGCCGCTGCAACGCTCCCCGATGGAGCCGCGCGCCAGGTGGCGCCGCCAGCCGTGAACCGGTCCCATCCCGCGGCCCCGATGGCCGCAGCAAAACTCAGGAGTTCACCCGTCATGGGTCAGTCAGTTGTCGTGCTCGGTGCCCAGTGGGGCGATGAAGGCAAAGGCAAGATCGTCGATCTGCTTACCGAAGAGATCGGTGCGGTGGTCCGCTTCCAGGGTGGCCACAATGCCGGCCACACGCTCGTCATCAACGGCAAGAAGACCGTCTTGCATCTGATTCCGTCCGGCATCCTGCGCGACGACGCGCTGTGCCTGATTGGCAATGGCGTGGTGATCTCCCCGGCCGCGCTGATCAAGGAAATCAGCGAGCTGGAAGGTGCCGGCGTGGAAGTGCGCTCGCGCCTGAAGATCTCCCCGGCCGCGCCGTTGATCATGCCGTACCACATCGCCCTGGATCAGGCGCGCGAGAAGGCCGCCGGCGGCAAGGCCATCGGCACCACCGGCCGCGGTATCGGCCCGGCGTACGAAGACAAGGTCGCCCGCCGCGGTATCCGCATCGCCGACCTGCATTACCCGCCGCAGCTGGAAGAGCTGCTGCGCACCGCGCTGGATTACCACAACTTCGTGCTGACCAAGTACCTGGGCGTGGAAGCGGTGGACTTCCAGAAGACCTTCGACGAAGCGCTGGCCTTCGGCGACTACGTGCAGCCGATGAAGTCGGACGTGGCCGGCATCCTGCACGACCTGCGCAAGCAGGGTAAGCGCGTGCTATTCGAAGGCGCGCAGGGCGCGTTGCTGGACATCGACCACGGCACCTATCCGTACGTCACCAGCTCCAACACCACCGTCGGCGGCGCACTGGCCGGCACCGGCGTGGGCGCCGATGCGATCGACTACGTGCTGGGCATCGCTAAGGCCTACGCCACCCGCGTGGGTGGCGGCCCGTTCCCGACCGAGCTGGACGATGAAGTGGGCCAGGGCATCCGCGACCGCGGTGCCGAATACGGTGCCTCCACCGGCCGCCCGCGCCGCTGCGGCTGGATGGACATCGTCGCGCTCAAGCGTGCGGTGGCCATCAACGGCATCTCCGGCCTGTGCATCACCAAGCTCGACGTGCTCGACGGCATGGAAAAGCTCAAGGTTTGCATCGCCTACGAATACCGCGGCAAGCGTACCGAATACGCCCCGCTGGACGCGCAGGGCTGGGAAGAGTGCACCCCGGTGTACCTGGAGTTCCCGGGCTGGACCGAAAACACCCACGGCATCACCGAGTGGGACAAGCTGCCGGTGGCCGCGCGTGCCTACCTGCGCGCGCTGGAAGAACTGGCCGGCTGCCCGATCTCGATCGTCTCCACCGGCCCGGATCGTGACCACACGATGGTGCTGCAGGATCCGTTCGCCTGATCGGCTGACGCCAGACGCGGCATCGTCCAACGGCCCGGCTTGTCCGGGCCGTTGGCATTTGAGGATTGCTGAGATTTGCCATGACTTCCGGCGGTGCCTGCGGGCACTGTTCCGGCGGATCATCCGCGGCCTGGCGCCGCTTGCCTGCCCACTTCGCCCACATCGAGAATTTCCCATGCGTCTTCCCCTGGTGACCGCCATCGCACTGGCCCTGGTCGGTACAAGTCCGGCTGCCTGCGTGCTCGCCGCCGCGCCCGCGCCGACGAGCGCCGCCGCCTCGTCCATCACCACCCAGTTGCCGCGTACGGCCAAGCCCACGCATTACGCGGTGGAGATCACGCCGCACGCCGACAAGATGACGTTCGACGGCAAGGTCGCCATCGACGTCAGCGTGCTGCAGGCCACCGACCGCATCGTGTTGCAGGCGGCCAACCTGAGCTTGGCGCGCGGCACGCTCACGCAAAAAGGCGGCAAGCCGCGAGCTGCCAAGGTCAGCACCGATGCCGAGGCGCAGACCGCCACGTTCGCGTTCGACAAGCCGCTGGCAGTGGGCGAGTACGTGCTGTCCATCGACTACAGCGGCGTGATCAACACGCAGGCCAACGGCTTGTTCGCGCTGGATTACACCACCGCGCAAGGTGCGCGCCGTGCGTTGTTCACCCAGTTCGAAAACTCCGATGCGCGCCGCTTCATTCCCTCCTGGGACGAGCCCAACTTCAAGGCCACCTTCGACCTGGCGATCAATGCGCCGGCCGGGCAGATGGCGGTGAGCAACATGCCGGTGGCCTCGTCCAGGCCGGGCGCAAACGGGCGCACCCGCATCGCGTTCCAGACCTCGCCCAAGATGTCCACGTACCTGCTGTTCGTCAGCGTGGGCGATTTCGAACGTGCCACCGTCACCGCCGACAACGGCACCGAGATCGGCGTGATCGCGCAGAAGGGCAAGGTGGACCAGGCGCAGTTCGCGCTGGAATCCGGCCGCGACGTGCTGCACGAATACAACGCCTACTTCGGCATCCCGTACCCGCTGCCCAAGCTGGACAACATCGCCGCGCCCGGGCGCAGCCAGTTCTTCAGCGCCATGGAAAACTGGGGCGCGATCTTCACCTTCGAATACTCGTTGTTGCTGGATCCGGCGGTGGCCAACATCGACACCAAGCAAGGCGTGTTCACCGTCGCCGCGCATGAGATCGCGCACCAGTGGTTCGGCAACCTGGTGACCATGGCGTGGTGGGACGACCTGTGGCTCAACGAAGGCTTCGCCAACTGGATGGAAGCGCGCACCACGGCAAAACTGCATCCGGAATGGGATATCGACAAGACCGGCCCGGCGCTGAAGAGCCGCGCGGCGATGCGGCGCGATGCGTATGCAACCACCCACCCGGTGGTGCAGCACGTGGCCACCGTGGAGCAGGCCAGCCAGGCCTTCGACGCCATCACCTACCAGAAGGGCGAGGCGGTGATTGCCATGCTGGAAGACTACGTCGGCTCCGATCGCTGGCGCACCGGCGTGCGCAGCTACATCAAGCAACACCAGTACGGCAACGCGGTGACCGACCAGCTGTGGCAGCAGATCGACGCGGTGGCCCCGGGCAAGCAATTCACCCAGGTGGCGCACGACTTCACGCTGCAGCCGGGCGTGCCGTTGATCAAGGCCAGCAGCCGCTGCGTCGGCGGCCAGACCGCGGTGACGCTGGAGCAGGGCGAGTTCACGCTGGACCGCCCCGACAAGCAGCCGTTGCGCTGGCATGTGCCGGTGGTCCTGCGCAGCGGCAATGGCGCGCCAGTGCGCGTGCTGGTAGACGGCACGGCGCAGGTGCAGGTGCCCGGCTGCGACGCACCGGTGGTGGTCAATGCCGGGCAAAAGGGCTACTTCCGCACCTGGTATGCGCCCGCGCAGTTCAAGGCGCTGACCACCAGGTTTGCCGCGCTACCGGTGGTGGACCAGGTGGGCGTGTTGAACGATACAAATGCACTGGCCGGTGCCGGCATGCAGGCGCAGGCCGACGTGCTGGATCTCACCGCCCAGGTGGCGGCAGGCGCATCGCCCGATGTCTGGGACATGGTGGCCAGCATCTACGACGATGTGGATGGCAGCTTCGAGCGCGACCCGGCTGCGCGCGCCACGTGGCGTGCCTATGCCGTGCCGCGGCTGTCGGCCGAATTCGCAACGCTGGGCTGGGACAACCGCGATGGCGATTCGGCGCAGATCCAGCAGTTGCGTACCCGCCTGGTCGCCACCCTCAGCGACATGGGCGATGCCGCCGTGATCGCCGAGGCGCGCCGGCGCTTTGCCGCCTTTCAGGCCAACCCCGCCTCGCTGTCGCCGGAGCTGCGCGACAGCGTGCTGGGCGCGGTTGCGCACAATGCCGACGCCGCCACCTGGGACGCCTTGCATGCCTCGGCCAGGCAGGAAACCTCGTCGATGGTGCGCGACACCTATTACGACTTCCTCTCCATGCCTAACGACGAGGCGCTGGCCAGGCGCGCGCTGGAACTGGCGTTGACAGCCGAGCCGGGCGCCACCACCGGTGCGAGCATGATCGACCGGGTCGCTTCCCGGCACCCGGAGCTTGCCTTCGACTTCGCGGTGGCGCATCGCACGCAGGTGGACACCCTGGTGGATTCCACCTCGCGTGCCCGCTACTACCCCGGCCTGGGCATGGACTCGGCCAAGCTTGCCACCGCCGACCGGATCAAGGCGTATGCCGAGCAGTACATCGCGCCGACCTCGAGGCAGGCCGCAGACAACGCCATCAACACGATCCAGACGCGGGTGAAGCTGCGGGCGGCCTCGCTGCCGCAGATCAAGGCGTGGTTGAAGGCGCGCAAGCGCTGAGTGTTGCGGTTATCGCAGCACAGGAAACAGCCCGGTCTTGCCGGGCTTTTTCTTTGCCGCGCCGGCAGTCACCTAGAGGTGGGAGCGAGGTTGCCGAGCAGCGTGACGCCGGCATCGTGGCGTCCGGGAAGACCATCGCCTGGGACGACATGCGTGGCCATCTGGAAAAGCGCATGGCCGGCGAGCCGGCAAAGCGGCCCACGGCCCGAACTAGCCCGATAGCAAGGCGCGTATCGCGCTGGCACCGGAGGTTGCACAGGATCTTGAGCGGATCTTCGACCAGCTCCAGCGCCATGAGGCCGCACATGTCGCAGCACGCCTGCACGAGGTCATTGCGGCAATCGATGTGCTGGAAACCAATCCGCTGATCGGCTGACCGGCCGGCGGCGACAAGCGCGAACTGGTGATCGGTCACGGCGCGCACGGCAATCTGGCGCTGTACTGTCATGTCGCGCAGATCGACACGGTGTTTGTGCTGGCCGTTCGCTCGCAACGTGAGGCGGGCTTTGCGGGGCCGTGATGCCCGTTGTTCCCTCATCGCCGTAGCCAAGGCAGACGTCGCCGCGTCATGCTCCAAATGCACCATCGATCGTATGCATCGCCCCGGTGACAAAGCTCGCTTCCGGGCCGGCCAGCCAGGCCACCATGCCGGCCACTTCGTCGGCACGGCCGTGGCGTTTGATCGCCATGAAGCTGTGCATCAGGTCTTTCATCGGCCCGTTTTCCGGGTTGGCATCGGTATCGATCGGGCCCGGTTGCACCACGTTGATGGTGATGCCGCGCGGCCCGAAGTCGCGGGCCAGCCCGCGCGCCAGCCCTTGCAGCGCGGATTTGCTCAGCGCGTAGGACGCCATGCCGGGTAGCGGCATGCGGTCGCCGTTGACCGAGCCGATCACGATGATCCGCCCGCCGGGCGGCATCTGCCGCGCTGCCTCCACGGCGGCATGGTAGGGCGCGTGCACGTTGATGCGGAACAGCCGGTCCACCGCGTCCGGATCCTGATCCAGCGCATCGCCGAACAACGCAATGCCGGAATTGACCACCAGCACATCCAGCGGCCCGCTGCGGCGTACCGTGGCGATGACCGCATCGCGGTCGGCGCTGTCGGCCAGCACCGCGGTGCTGCCGGTGTCACCGGCCAGGCGCTGCGCCGCCTCGGCAGAGCCGGCATAGGTAAACGTCACCCGTGCGCCCTCGGCCACGAAGCGCCGCACGATGGCGGCCCCAATCCCCCGGCTGCCACCGAGCACCAATACCGACTTGTCTTTGAACGCTGACATGCATCACCTCGCAATTAATGTAGCGAGTAATACATAATAGTTTTCGCCTGCCGTCAAGGATTTTGTAACTATGACTACAGAAACCCCCCGAGCCCGCGGCCGGCCGCGGGCATTCGACCCGGACCAAGCGGTCGCCACCGCGCAGCAGCTGTTTCATGCGCGCGGCTACGACGCACTGAGCGTGGCCGACCTCACCCAGGCACTGGGCATCAACCCGCCCAGTTTCTACGCCGCCTTCGGCAGCAAGGCCGGCCTGTATGCGCGCATCCTCGACCGCTACGCGCAGACCGGGGCCATCCCGTTGCCACAGATCCTGGACACCGCCCGCCCGCTGGCCGACGCACTGGCCGACGTACTAGAGCAGGCCGCGCGCTGCTACGCCGCAGACCCCGCCGCCACCGGCTGCCTGGTGCTGGAAGGCACGCGCAGCAACGACGCGCAGGCGCGCGAGGCGGCGTGCGGTTTTCATGTCGCCGCCCAGGAGTTGATCCGCTCCCACATCGCCAAGCAGCGCCCGCACGACGCCGACCGGCTGGCGGATTTCGTCAGCACCACCATGGCCGGGCTGTCCGCCAGCGCCCGGCATGGGCAGAGCCTGGAGCGTCTGCTGGCGAGTGCGCGCTTGGCGGGGGAGGCGCTTCGGGTGGCGCTACGGGGAATTGGGTGAGCGTGTCTGGCTTTCGCCGTTGAGCGGTAGACCCTCGTTTAGTCAGAGCGCTTAGCGAAGACTGCTTGCAAAAACAGCTCGCCCGCTGGATATTCCATATTCCGGAATATGGAATAAGGTGGGTTCGGCTGTGGAACTGAAGCCACAGGATCTAGTGGTGCTGTACAAGCAGGTCGCCCAGGCGGGCCAGGTCTGGACGTATGCATCCCTTGGAGAAGCGCTGGGCATGAGCCCTTCTCAGGTGCATCGCAGCGTCAAGCGCGCGGTGGCATCCGGCTTGGCGCTGGAAAAAAGTCGCGGCGAGTGGGAGACGGTGCGCACGGCGCTGCACGAGTTTGCGGTCCACGGCGTGCGTTACGCCTTTCCTGCCGTCATCGGGCCGCTAAGGCGTGGCATTCCTACGGCCTTCGGCGTGCCCCCACTGTCCACTGCCATTTCCAGCTCCCCAGGAGATGCACCGGTGTGGCCAAGCGCGCAGGGCACGGCCAAAGGCCCCAGCTTGTCGCCGTTGTCGGCAGGTGCGCCCAACGCTGCGCTGGCCGACCCTGCCTTGCACCAACTTCTGGCGCTGCAGGACGCCCTACGCAGCGGGCGTGCCCGCGAGCGCACGCTGGCAGCAAGCTATCTCAAACAATTGCTGAGGCTTGGCGATGCGCTCTGACGATCCTAATTTGCCGCACCTGCTTGTGATTGCGAATGCATTGGGCGAGCTTTGCGAACACGTAGTCTTCCTCGGTGGAGCAGTTGTTGGCCTGCTGGTATCCGATCCATTGGCTGAAAACGTCCGCGCCACCTATGACGTCGATGCGGTAGTCAATCTTGATTGGTCCCGGTTCCGCGGTATCGAGGCGCGTGTGGAGTCGCAGGGCTTTGCGCGCGAGATGCAGAGCGGCGTCGTCTGCCGCTGGGTACACGAAGCGTCGGGCGTCCTCTTCGACCTGATGCCGGTGGATGCCGGCGTGCTTGGCTTCTCCAACCGCTGGTACGCCCATGCTGTAGAGACGGCCCAAGTGGTGGCCTTGAGCGATCGCCTGTCCATCCGCTTGGTGACAGCCACAGCATTCGTGGCTACCAAGCTCGAAGCCTTCGTTACCCGAGGCAACAGTGACTTCCTTTCCAGTCACGACCTGGAGGACGTCCTCAATGTCGTCGATGGCCGGGCCGAGCTGGTGGAAGAGTTTGCCGTGGAGCATGCAGACCTTCGGCATTGGGTCGCCGACGTGTTTGTGGGGTTAGTGGATAACCCGGCGTTTGTGAACGCGTTGCCGGGATTGGTCGCCGAACCGGAGCGCGCAAGCGTCGTGCTTCAGCGCCTACGCACCATTGCATCAGCGTAGCTGCGACATCCTCGGCTTAGGTCTGCAAGGAAAACCTTGAAGCACCGCCGCCCGCTTGCGATGATGCGTTGCACTTGCAACGCACAAGGCTTGGTATGAAATCCGCATCTCTTCCGTGGCCTTGGGTCGACCACGCATTACATTTGTGATGGCATGACATACGCTTCATCGGTGCGCCTGTGCCACTTAAACACTTCGTCAAGGTAAATATTATGGCTCAGGCTGATACCTTGGTCGCGCTAGTAAAAGCTGCCAGTAGCGGCGATCAACCATTTTTTCGAAAATCGACCGAGGCTTTGATTCAGGAAGAGCGAAGCAAGGGGCACAGAATCCTAGCTGATCGCTTGGAGAAAGCATTACGAGCGTCCTCTCATCAAGCCGCACTCTTTCAACAATCTACGCATGCTACGCGCCAAACGCAGAACGCAGGTGTTGCGCAGAAGGATCTGGTTGCTGAATTGACGCCAGAACGCTCACTAGAAAGCTTGATGCTTGCCAATAGCGTTCGTGAGCAATTGCGAGAACTTGTCGAGGAGCAGCATCGCGCAGAGTTACTTCATGCTCACGGCTTAAGTCCAAGACATCGAGTTCTACTGGCTGGTTCGCCGGGAAACGGTAAGACATCTGTCGCCGAAGCTCTGGCCTTTGAATTGATGGTTCCGCTGATTGTTGTGCGTTATGAATCGTTAATTGGAAGTTATCTGGGTGAGACTTCTGTTCGATTGAAGGCCTTACTCGATTACGCCCGGACTCGGCGTTGTGTGCTGTTCTTCGACGAATTCGAAACACTGGGTAAAGAGCGTGGCGACACTCATGAGACCGGCGAGATCAAGCGCGTCGTGAGCTCTTTGTTACTTCAACTCGATGATCTTCCAGACTATGTCGTTGTGGTTGCGGCAAGTAATCATCCAGAACTGCTAGATAGGGCTGTTTGGCGCCGTTTCCAGGTTCGGCTGGAACTGCCAGTTCCAACGCGAGCCCAGTTGACTGCGTTCGTTGCCTCTGTTAGTGAGCGCAGTAGCGTCAATTTTGGCTGGGCGGCTGAGACTATTGCAAAGCGGCTCCTAGGGTTGAGCTTTTCAGAGGCGGAAGAGTTTTGCCTTGGGGTAGTCAGGCGAGCAGTAATGGATCGTAAGGTGGATAATGCCAAGGCTATTGTATTTTCTAAACTGGAGCAATGGAAGCAACGTTTGAAACCAATTAATAAAGAGGCATTAAAAGAGGCGCTAGACGAATAAGGCACAAGGAGATGGTATGCCTGCTGAATACTTGCCGCTGCTAGTTTTTCCTGACAAACGAATAATTCAGCCAGAAAAGGGGAGGGGTTTTCCACTGGGTAAGCAGAGTTTGCCCGGACATAGTGCGCAGGTGGTCCGCATTGGTAATCAAATCGGACAGCTAGAGCAGGAGTTTGCAAGTTATCAGGCAAGTCTGACGGGCGCACTAGCTGGATTAGAGCCTGAAATGGTATTGGTCATAGAAATTATTGGACGTCTTGATGACTTCAAACAGGCAGTCGAGGCGGCTGGACTGGAATGGCTGGGAGAGACCGAGCTAGATGATCTGGAGCCCAATGATGAACACTTCTATGATGCAGATGATGCTGGTGAACGAAAGGTTAAGCCACTGAGTGGGCGAATTTTTTTGACCGTGAGTACCGTGGCCGGTATGCAGGAGGTTCTCGCGCTCTGGGGACGGTGGAAAGAAAAAAATGAGTTTCCCCATGGAAAGACTAAATGGAAGGCGGTCTTTGAGCAATTGAATGTTCTGCGCCGTTGGGGTGTCGAGGAAACACTTGTCGAGACAGGAATGATTGGCCGGTGGCATGATCTCCTTGATCCTATTAATCCTGACCAAAAAATCACCTTCCAGGTCGAGCTCTTTTATCGAAAAAATGAGCGGAAGCGGCGAGCTAATGAAGTTGTCACTCGATCTCTTCTCGAGTCCTTAGGCGGTAGAGTTATTTCTGAATTTATTGATATGCCGGAAATTGCGTTTCATGCAGTTAAAGCTGAGTTGCCTGCTCGCGCGATTCGGTCGCTGCTGGATCAAATGGCTGCAGACGCAGACACCGACATCCAGCTATTCAAATTTGCCGGCATCATGTATTTCCGACCCACCGGGCAGAGCCTTGCAGAATCGGGAGATGGAGAAGGCGAGCCTGCCATTTTTCCTCAGAGTCTCAGTGATCTTCCACCAGTCGCTGCGCTTCTCGATGGCGCTCCACTTCAACTGCATGAGGCTCTGAAAGGCCGTCTAGTGGTAGATGATGTTTTTGGCTTGGAAGCTACCTACCAACCCGGCGAGCGGAAGCATGGTACCGCTATGGCGTCCTTGATTATTCATGGAGATCGAAGTAATCAGGAGTCCGTGCCGCTGAGTCGTAAGTTGTATTGCATTCCGGTAATGCAGCCCGATCCTCGGAGTCGTGACAATGATGAGCATATGCCTGACGAAGTATTTTTTGAAGACCGTATCTACATAGCCGTTCGGCGTATGTTCGAAGGTGCTGGAGCTTTGCCTCCTCAAGCGCCCGGAATTAAAGTAATTAATATCTCCCTTGGTGATGCTGCAAGAGAATTCATCCATGCACCCAGTCCATGGGCAAGGCTGCTTGATTGGTTGGCTTATCGGTATCGTGTGCTGTTCTGCGTCAGTGCTGGAAATTATTGCGAGGAGATTGATCTCGGGCTAAATCATCAGCAATTCTTAGCAATTTCTGACGACGAAAAAATAAAGACCGCCATCAAGGCGGTGTCACTTAATCTGTCCTCCCGGCGTCTGCTTTCGCCAGCTGAGGCTATCAATGCCATCACAGTAGGTGCTGCTCACGTTGATGATTCAGGTGAAGGTTATCTACAGTTTGGGCAGCGGCTCGATGTGTTGCCTTCTCAAGCCTTGTTGAGCCCTGTTACACGCCTAGGTTTCGGTTTCCGTCGTTCCATTAAGCCGGATATCTTAATGCCGGGAGGCAGGCAGCTCTACAATGCTCCTTTGCTAGCTAGATCATCATTATATGGCATTGATAAATCCATCGCCGCTCCAGGTCAGAAAGTAGCGCTGGATAGTAGAAGCCAGGGCGTGCTGAACAATGAAGCGTTCTCGCGTGGCACCAGTAATGCGACTGCGTTGGCAACACGTGGCGCTGTGCGCCTATACGACATGTTGGACAGGCTTCGCACTGACGAGAGCGAGGATATTCCCGAAGCGCTGATGTCTGTGTTGTTGAAGGCGTTACTAGTTCATGGTGCCAAGCAAGATGAAACTGGTAAGCAGCATATCGAGCAAGCACTTAAAAACGTACGTAACTCGAGTAGGTTCAAGCAGGTAACCACGCGCTACCTTGGTTATGGTGCAGTAGATATGGATCGTGTGCTTACCTGCACGGCCCAGCGAGCAACAGTCCTAGGTTGTGGAGAAATTCGGGATAGCGAAGTGCATGAGTACGCTTTTCCTATCCCTGTCGGATTTTCATCTCAGAAGGTCTGGCGGCGGTTAGTTATAACCTTGGCGTGGCTGACGCCGATCAATCCTGATCATCGTAACCTTCGGGAAGCAAAACTCATGCTAGAGCCTGGTGGCGGAGGTTGGTCTAGCCAAGTCCTAAAGCTGGACCGGCAGGATGGAGACCACAATCAGGTTGAACGTGGCACCGTGCAACATGAAGTGCTTGAAGGAAAGAAACAGATCCAAGCTTTCGAAGATGGCGAGACACTACGAATCCGGGTTATCTGCAAGAAGGACGCGACTGAACATCTTGATGCCGCTATTCCGTACGGGCTAGCCGTCACGCTTGAGGCGAAGGAAGATATTCCGATCTATCAACAGATTCGCACCCGTATAAAGCAGTCTGTGCGCGTCACTGCTGGCGTTAATGGGTGATCACAACAGCTCTTTCAATAAATCGCTTATTGCGTGGGGCTAGCGTGAGTAATGGCAGCGGTGCATGTTCGCGGCTCTACAAAATAACGAATTGGGAGATATGTACGACTCGCGGCTAAATTAATTCAGGTGAGCTCTGCTAATTTAGGCCGCTTGACTGGTTGTGCCGTTGGCTGCAATATCGGGCTCCGGAGCCTCGAAACTCCGCTTACAGCGGTACCCACCTCCGACAAACCGGTGGGTTTTTTGTGCCTGCAAACTTTGTAGGCGCAACCGACGTGATGCTCTGCGTCGGGAGGGCGGCTAATACAACACCCGCAAGGGGAATACGCCCGCCGGCTGTAAGCGGTTTCGAGCCTCCCGACTTCCCGTCCGTCGCCTTGTGGCGGGCGGGCTGATTCCATGGAATGAGGAGCAGGCCATGTCGGACGTTGTACGCGATGTGCAGTCACACCCAGGCTACTACCTGCCAGAAGGCGCGCAGTACCGCTTGCAGCAGCTGCGCGACCACATGCGCTTTCTGGCGCGTTTGGCGCAGCCGCGCACACCAGCGGAAGAGCAGGCGCGACAGCCTGCCATCTGCATGGACGAGTTGGCGTTCTGCCTTGAACTGCTGGCCGAGCAAGTGACGCAGGCAATGGCGCAGGTGCAGTGGCCCGCGCACCTTGGGCCCGATGCTACTGACAACGCCACCGACGCAGGGGAGGCTGCAAGAGCCGATTAGCAACGGCCTTGCCGCGCACACGGAAACAGGCAATGGCCGATATGTAGACGGTGCGTTTGCCTTCGGCCTCAAGCGGAGCAGGTGGATGCGCTGGAACAGTTGCTGACCATCGCCGCCCATGGCGATGTGATCGCTGCCGGTAACGCTGATCGGCTGGAACGCTGCACCTCAGTGTCGGCCAGCTGTATCTGCAGTGCGCTGTTATCCGGGAAAGGCGATCAGTATTCCGCCAGTGAGCCGGTATACCAATATGCTTTGCCTTTGATCGTGCGATTGTCGAACTTGAGCGTGCCTCGCTTGCCCATGATTTCAAGCGTGAACGACGGCGGCAAGTCGGTGCGTCCGGTGTTGGTGAAAACGATGCGCATGTGGTTGGCAGTTGGCTTGAAGTACCACTGCGTGCTTTCCGATGGAAGCCCGCGTGATGCAATGTCCGGCCAGGTCATGACCAGGCCGCCGATGCCATCAGGATCGCCTCCGCTATAGACCAGAAAGCTGTAGCCAGCGGTATCTGTTTCAAACGACAGGACATCGCCGGTGGCGGCAGCGGACGTACTTGTCAGCAGGGCGATCAACAAGATCAGACTGGTCCATAAACTGCGCATGTGTGTTTTCATCGTTCGCCCCTGCGATGGATGTCTATTGTTTGCCGAGTCGCTACGGGTAGGCATAAGGGCCCACGATCCAGGACGCATTGCCTGGAATAACGCGCTTGCCAACAGTCAGGCGACCACTTCTGCCCTCTATCTCGACGGTAAAAGATGGGGGATATTTAGGATCACCTGGATTGACGAATTTGGCGCCTGCGCGGGTGTGTTCCTTATCCATGTGGTATTTCACACCGGTGAAAGGCAGGTCCCTGTGTGCATAGCCGGGCCAGCGAATCATGGCGCCGGCAATGCCGTCGTTTTCCTTGCTTCCACCACCGACATACAGTTCGACTTCGTATGTGTTGTCAGCGCTTCGAAAGGTGACCACCGTACTTGTGGCCAGTGCAGGAGTGCTGGTAAACGCAAACGCCAGGAGCAGCGTCAGCAGCAGAGCCACCTTGGGTGTGATTCGATTTCGCATGCGACATCCTTCCTTGGTATGAAGCTGGATCTTATCTGATCGAAATACTGTAGCCGGCACAGGCGCACAGCATCAGCTGTGCAATTGCCCACTTACTACGCCGAATGAAGCGGCCGATCACACCGGCGCAGACTTCAAAATCCCCGACAGACTCTCGCGCAGGATCAGCTGCAGATGCATGCGGTTGAGCTCCATGCCGCTGGTCATCACGCTGTGTAGGCCGCCGCACATGGCGGCGACGGCGAAGACGCGGGCCTGGAATTCCTGTTCGCTGCTGGCCGGGTCGGCGTGGCCGCGCAGCAGGCGTTTGAGCAGGGCACTGAGGTGTTCGATCAGCGATGCGCTCTGCCGGCGCATGAAGGCGGCCAGCACTGGGTCGCGCAGGGTGGCCAGGTGCAGTTCCAGGTCGATGCGGGTGCGCTTGATGTTGATTTCCTGCAGCAGCCATTCTTCGAGCAGGCCGGCGATGAAATCCACCACGTGCACGTTAGCCGGGCGTTCCACCAGCCACATCTGGCGGATGGCGCGCATGTAGTTGCGCTCGAGCAATGCGCGCACCAGCGCGTCCTTGTCTTCGAAACGTTGCAGCAGGCTGCCACAGCTGACCTTGGCGCGCTCGGCGATCAGTTCGAAGCTGGTGGCGCTCAGGCCGATGACGTCGATGCACTGCTCGGTGGCGTCCAGGACCTCTTCCAGCAGCAGTTCTTCGCGCTCTTTTGCCGTGCGCAGCAACAGGACGTTGGACATGGGCAGCAGGGTGTCGGGGGGCTGCAGTATACCGGCGCGGCGTTACCCATCCGTTGCGTTCGCTTGTTGCCGTGCCATCAGTCATGCATGCGCGTGCGTATTGAAACACCGGTCACAGATGCGCTGGTCGACCATGTTTTCACGGCGGCTGTGCGACACGTGAGGTCGACGTTGTGCAGGAGAAGCATGTGAGTGAGAACAGTGCGGTAGCCGGTGTCTCGGCGCAGTGGCCGGCGCGGTTGTGGGTGGTGCGGCATGGGCAAAGCGCGGGCAACGTGGCGCGCGATGTGGCCGAGTCCAACGGCTCGGCCTTGATCGACCTGGAGCACCGCGATGCGGATGTGCCGTTGTCGGCGCTGGGCGAGCGCCAGGCCGAGGCGTTGGGGGCGTGGATGGCCGGTTTGCCCGAGCACGAGCGCCCGACGCTGATCCTGAGTTCCACCTACGTGCGTGCGCGCCAGACCGCCGCTGCGGTGGCGCGTGCGCTGGGGCAGCCGGCCGATTCGGTCAGCGTGGACGAGCGTTTGCGCGAGAAGGAATTCGGCGTGCTCGACCGTTACACCACGGCCGGCATTCTTGCGTCCTTTCCGGAGCTGGCCGAGCAGCGCAAGCTGGTGGGCAAGTTCTACTTTCGCCCGCCCGGTGGCGAGAGCTGGTGCGATGTGATCTTCCGCCTGCGCGGGGTGGTGGGTGACCTGCAGCGCAACCATGTGGGCGCGCGGGTGCTGATCGTGGGGCATCAGGTGATCGTCAATTGCTTCCGCTACCTGATCGAGCGGATGGACGAGGCCACCATCCTGGGCATCGACCGCGAGGGAGATGTACCCAATTGTGGCGTCACCGAATACGCGGCTGCGGCCGATGGGCAATCGCTGGAGTTGCTGCGTACCAAGTTCGTGCCGCCCGAGCTGGCCGACGAGCCGGTGACCACCGAGTCCGACCGCCCGGCCGGGGCGCGCTGATGGCCACCCCGCGCGTGCGCTCGCTCACCGCGGCTGCCTTGCGGTCGATGCCGTTGCCGGCCCCGGGTGGCGACAAGGAGCAGCGCGGGCGCGTGTTGATCGTGGGCGGCTCGATGCGCGTGCCCGGTGCGGTGCTGCTGGCCGGCGAGGCCGCGCTGCGCACCGGTGCGGGCAAGCTGCAGATCGCCACCGCCGCCAGTGTTGCGCCGGGCATGGCCTTGGCGGTGCCGGAGGCGCTGGTGCTGGGGTTGGCGCAAAACGGGCAGGGTGAGATCGTGCGTGGGCATCGCGCGCTGGACGGGGCGATGGCGGCCTGCGATGCGGCAGTGATCGGGCCGGGGATGGCGTCGTCGGCCACCACCACGGCGATGGTCAGGCGTGCCGCCGAGCAGGCGGTGTGCACCTTGGTGCTGGATGCCGGTGCATTGTCGCGTGGCCTGCGGGCGCCGATCGGGCGGCCCTTCGTATTGACGCCGCATGCGGGCGAGATGGCGACCCTGGCCGGCGACGACAAGGCGGCGGTGGAAGCGGCGCCGGGCGCGTACGCGCTGAAGTTTGCGCAGAAGCTGCGCAGCGTGGTGATCGTCAAGGGCGCGGACAGTTTTATTGCCGGCCCGGATGGAGTGGTGTGGATGCATCGCGGGGGCGCGTCCGGGTTGGGCACGTCCGGGTCTGGCGATGTGCTGGCCGGGTTGATTGCCGGGTTTGCCGCGCGCGGCTGCGATGCGTTGACCGCTGCGTTATGGGGCGTGTTTGTGCATGCGGCGGCGGGCAGGCAGTTGGCCAAGCGGATTGGGCCGGTGGGATTTTTGGCGCGCGAACTAGGGTTGGAAGTGCCTGCGATTTTGAATCGGTTGGCACGCCGCTGATCAATGCTCGTCGCGTTGATGCCGCGCGCGGACCAGAAGCCCCTCTCCAGCGGGAGAGGGGCTGGGGTGAAGGTGCGTTTGCTGAAGGCGTGGGGCTGTCTTTCCAGTTGGGGTTTAGGTTGTTGCCTTGATTGCAGGGGCGGGTTGCACTCTGAGCAGACGTATCCGCATCCGGACCTTCGGGCCACCTTCTCCCGAGGGGAGAAGGGAAGGTCCGGCGATGAAGGATGCATGGTTGCGCTCGTTTGTTGCGCGATGGTGCGCCGCGTTGGTCGGTTAGGCTTGGTCACCAACCTGGGAGGGTGTACGGTGAAGCGAACGATTGCGTGGTCGATGGTGGGGGTTCTGGGAGTTTGGGGCGCTGCGACTGAAACGGTGTTGGCCTCTGTAGCAACAACAGCAACAGCATCGGCATCAGCATCAGCAGCAACAACGCCGATTCCGGTGCCGGCATCGACGGCATCTGCATCCACGCCCGCATCGAAGGCGGTGGAAGCTGCAGTTGCGGATGCTGCTGCTCCGCCAGCAGCACCCGCCGGCGCACTACGCGTTTACACCTCCGCCCAAGGCGCCACGCAGCAGATGCGTGTCAGCACTGTCGATGCGCCCAGGGCCGGGCATGCGTTGACCGAGAAGGAGAACTCCATCTTCGTCAATCCGCAGCGGCGCTTCCAGGAGGTGCTGGGCATCGGCGGGGCGATCACCGATGCCAGTGCCGAGACCTTCGCCAGGCTACCCAAGCCTGCGCAGCGCGCATTGCTCACTGCCTACTACGACCCGCAAAAGGGCATCGGCTATACGCTGGCGCGCACCACCATCCACAGTTCGGATTTCAGCAGCGGCAGCTACACCTACATCAAGGACGGCGATGCGGCGCTGAAGAGCTTTTCGGTCAGGCACGATCAGCGTTATCGCATCCCGATGCTGCGCCAGGCCATTGCGGCGGCCGGCGGCAAGTTGACGACATTCGCCAGCCCGTGGAGCGCGCCGGCCTTCATGAAAGACAGCAATAACATGCTCAAGGGCGGCAAGTTGCTGCCCGCGTATGCGCAGGCCTGGGCCACCTACTACACGCGCTTTATTGCGGCCTACGAAAAGGCCGGCATCCCGATCTGGGGCATCAGCCTGCAGAACGAGCCGATGGCGTTGCAGACCTGGGAGTCGATGGTGTTTTCCGCCGAGGAAGAGCGCGACTTTTTGAAGAACCACCTCGGTCCGACGATGGAGCACGCCGGCTATGGCGACCGCAAGATCATCGTGTGGGACCACAACCGCGACATGATGCTGCACCGCGCGCACGTGATCTTCGACGATCCGGAAGCGGCCAGGTATGCCTGGGGCATGGGCTTCCACTGGTACGAGACCTGGGCCGGGTTCGCGCCGATGGTGGAGAACGTGGCGGCGGTGGCGCAGGCGTACCCGGACAAGCCGCTCTTGCTGACCGAAGCGGCGGTGGAAAAGTTCGACCCGGCAAGGTTGCAGTACTGGCCCAACGGCGAGCGCTATGGCACCGCCATCATCAACGATCTTAATCACGGTGCGGTGGGCTGGACCGACTGGAACATCCTGCTCGACCAGCACGGCGGGCCGAACCACGTGGGCAATTACTGCTTTGCGCCGGTGCATGCCGACACGCGCACCGGCGAAGTGATCTACACGCCGAGCTATTGGTATATCGGCCACTTTTCCAAGTTCATCCGCCCCGGTGCGCGGCGGGTGAGCGCGGCCAGCAGCCGCAGCAATCTGGCAACGACGTCCTTTCTCAACACCGATGGCAGCCTGGCGACGGTGGTGATGAATGCCAGCGATGTGGCGATTCGTTACAACCTGTATGTAGGCGACGCATCGAGTGAGCTGGAGATCCCGGCGCATGCAATCCAGACGGTGGTGATGACGCAATAAGCGCGGGCCGTGGGCGGAGCATTGTTGGGGTTGCTTACCCTCATCCGCCCTTGGGGCAGCTTCTCCCGGCGGGAGAAGGGGGGCTTCGCATGATCGAAGCCGTCTTTGCGTAGCTGGTCGAACTACCTTGCGGTTCGGTGGTGCTGATGCACCAGCATTCGAGACTGCCGCCACTACCAAAAGCGCCATTGAAGAAAACCCTGCGGACCGCTGCGCGTGCAGCGATCGGCAGGGTTCTAGTGGCATTACGCGAAAAAACGCGCTTTCAGCTTGCTTACGACAGCAGCAAGCCGCCGGTCGCGCCGAATACTTCGCCCGTCACATAGCTGGACTCCTGCGAGGCCAGGATCACATACAGCGGCGCCATCTCCACCGGCTGGCCGGCACGCTTGAGCGGGGTTTCCGAGCCGAACTCGGGAATCTTTTCCGGCGGCTGGCCACCGCTGGGTTGCAGCGGGGTCCACACCGGGCCCGGGGCGACGGCGTTGACGCGGATGCCCTTCTCGGCGACCTGCTGAGCCAGGCCCTTGGTGAAGTTGACGATGGCCGCCTTGGTGGACGCGTAGTCCAGCAGCGTCGGCGAGGGCTGGTAGGACTGGATCGAGCCGGTGTTGATGATGGATGCGCCCGGCGGCAGGTGCGGGATGGCCGCCTTGCACAGCCAGAACATCGCGTACACGTTGGTCTTGTAGGTGGAGTCGAACTGCTCGGTGGTGATGTCGGCGATGTCTTTCACTGCAGTCTGCTTGCCGGCGATATTGACCAGCAGATCCAGCCCACCGAGCTCCTTGACCGCGCGTTCGACCAACTGGTTGCAGAAAGCCTCATCCTTGAGATCACCAGGGATGCTGATCGCCTTGCGGCCTTCGGCCTCGATCAACTTCACCACCTCCGCAGCGTCCTGCTCTTCTTCCGGCAGGTAGTTCAGCACGATGTCCGCGCCTTCGCGCGCATAGGCGATTGCAGTGGCGCGGCCAATGCCCGAGTCGGCGCCGGTGATCAGCGCCTTGCGGCCCTTCAGGCGGCCGAAGCCCTGGTAGCTCTGCTCGCCGTGGTCGGCCCTTGGCTGCAATGCATGGATGGTGCCCGGTGCTTCCTGGGTCTGCTCGGGGAACTTGGGCTGCGGAAACTGGGTGAGCGGGTTCTGCATTTCGTACTGGTTCTTGGTGCTGGACATGCGCTGGCTCCTGCAGTGGGGGATGGCAGGGCCGCAGCGTGCTGCGGCCGATGCGGAGCAGTCTGGAAACCACGGCGATGCGTGCGGGTGAACGAATGTTGTGCATGATGTGAACGCGCCACGCAGATGGCGCGCGTGCGGTGCTACTGCGCCGTACACGCAGGCCACGACCGGGAGGACCGCAATGCAGTGTGTAGGGATCGATGGCGCCGGCAGCGGCTGGCTGGCGGTGTGGCAGGCCGGCGATGGATTGCAGTTTGCCGGCTACCCCACGGTGGCCGCGGTGGCGAGCGCGTTGGGGGACGTCGCTGTGCTGGGCGTGGACATTCCGATCGGTCTGAGCGAGCACGCGCCCCGCGCTGCGGATGTGCAGGCGCGGCGTTTTGTGGGTGGGCGCCGCGCATGCAGCATCTTTGCCGCGCCATTGCGCGGCATGCTGCATGCACCCACGCAGGTGGAAGCGTCTGCGTTGCATCGGGTGCTGGACCACGACGGGCAGCGTGGCTTTGGCGTGCAGTCGTTTGCGCTGCTGTCGAAGATTCGCGCCTGGGACGATGCCTTGCGCGCCGATCCGGCGTGGGCGGAGCGCGTGTTCGAAGTGCACCCGGAAGTGTCGTTCGCCGTGCTCGCCGGCGGGCACGGCCTGGCGGCAGGCAAGAAGAGCAATGCGGGCCACCAACAGCGCGCCGCCTTGCTGGGCCAATTCTATGGCGCCAGGCAGGTGGCCGCGTTGCTGGAGCGCGTGCCGCGTGCGCTGGCCAAGCCGGACGATGTGCTCGATGCCCTGGTGGCCTGCTGGAGCGCGCAGCGCATTGCCGCAGGTACCGCCGGCAGCCTGCCGGCGGTGGTGGAGCGTGATGCCTGCGGGCTACGCATGGGCATCCACTACTGACTCAGCGCGTCTGCGTCGACATCGAATACGGCCGCTGCGCCGGATCGGTGGCCCATTGCGTGTTCGGCGTGGCCTGCATGCGGAAGCGCAACTCGCCGCCGGCCTGGATTTCTTCGTGCGTGAGGTAGGCGCGGGTCAGCGGCTGGCCGTTGAGGGTGACGCTGCCGACGTAGCTGCGCGCCTTGCTCAGGCCATCGGCAATCACGCTGAAGCGCTTGCCATTGGGCAGCTTGAGCGTGGCGCGCGGCAGGAACGGGCGGCCGATGATGTACTGGTTGCTGCCCGGTGCCACCGGATAGAAGCCCAGCGTGGTGAACACGTACCAGGCCGACATCTGGCCGAGGTCGTCGTTGCCGGCCAGGCCCTCTGGACCGGCGTGATACTGGGTGTCCATGATCTGGGTCAGCCGTGCCTGGGTGCGCCAGGGCTGGCCGGCGTAGGCGTACAGATAGGCGACGTGGTGGCTGGGTTCGTTGCCGTGCGCGTACCAGCCGATCAGGCCGGTGATGTCTTCCATATGCGCGAACACCTTGGGGTCGACCTTGGCATCGAACACCGCATCCAGGCGCGCCAGCAGTTTGTCGCCGCCGCCATGTGCGGCGGCAAGCCCGGCGACGTCCTGCGGCACATACCAGGAGTATTGCCAGGCATTGCCTTCGGTGTAGTCGCTGCCGTAGCCGCTAGTGGATGGATCGAATGGTTCGCGGAAGTTGCCGGCACGCGTGCGTGCACGCATGTAGCCTGTAGCGGGATCGAAGGCGTGTTTCCAGTTGCCGGCGCGCTTGCTGAATTCTGCGGCGATGGCGGGCTTGCCAAGCTTGTCGGCCATGCGCGCGATGGTCCAGTCGTCGAAGGCGTATTCCAGCGTCTTGGAGGCCGCTTCGCCTTCTTCGTCGATGGGCACGTAGCCCAGCTCGCGGTACTGCGCGATACCGTCGTAGGGGCCGTAGTTGGCGCTGGCGACCATGGCATCGAGCGCTTCGTTGGCATCGAAGCCGCCGATGCCTTTCATGTAGGCATCGGCAATCACCGGCACGGCGTGGTAGCCGATCATGCACCAGGTTTCCAGGCCGTGGAACGCCCAGACGGGCAGGATGCCGTAGGCGCTCTCGCGGCGTGAGGCGAGCAAGGAATTGACCATGTCGCTGCTGCGTTGCGGCGGCTGCACCAGGGTCAGCAGCGGATGCAGGGCGCGGTAGGTGTCCCAGAGCGAGAAGGTGGAGTAGTTGGTCCAGCCACGCGCCTGATGCACGGCATTGTCCGGCCCGCGGTACTGGCCATCGCTGTCCATGAACAGGGTGGGGCCGAGCAGGGTGTGATACAGCGCGGTGTAGAGCTGGGTGCGTTGTTGCGGCGTGCCTTGCGCGTCGATCGCCGACAGCGCCTGTGTCCATTGCGCGCGCGCATCGGCGCGCACGCGGTCGAAATCGAAATCGGGCACTTCCGCATCGAGATTGGCGATGGCGCCGGCCTCGCTGACCGGCGACAGCGCAACCTTGACCACCAGCGGCGTGCCATCGTTGGCGACGTCGAACACGCCGACCAGCTGCCGGCCTTCGATCTGTGCGCGCTGCGCGGGGTTCTTCTCGCCTGGCGGCGGAAAGCCCTTGTATGGGACGTCCTGCTCGGTGTCGTGCAATTGGGTGGCGGTGAGCGGGCGCGAAAAGCGCATGGCGAAATACAGCTGGCGGCCGGGTGCCCAGCCGCGGGTTTCGCGAAAGCCGGTCACGGTGCCATCGCCGCGTACGCGCAGCCGCGACCACTGCACCTTGCCGGGGTAGTCGTACAGGCTGGTGCGCAGGTCCACCAGCACATGCGCCGGCGTGCCCTTGGGGAAGGTGTAGCGATGCACACCCACACGCGCACTGGCGGTGAGTTCGGCGCGGATGTTGCGGTCTTTCAAGGTCACCGCGTAATAGCCGGGTTGCGCCTGCTCGCTGGCATGGTCGAACTGCGCGGTGTAGCCGCTACCCGGCGTGGCGGCGTCGCCGCGTTCGAGTTTGATCTGGCCGGTCTGCGGCATCAGCAGCACATCGCCCAGGTCCGAATGCCCGGAGCCGGAAAAGTGCGTGTGCGAAAAGCCGACAATCGTGGTGTCGCCATGCCGGTAACCGGCGGCCCAGCCATAGGCTTCCTTGCGTGGCTTGATCTGCGTATCCGGGCTCAGCTGCACCATGCCGAACGGCAGCGTGGCGCCGGGATAGGTGTGGCCTTCGCCACCGGTGCCGATCAACGGGTCGACCGCGCTGAAACCCGCGTCGTCCCCACGTGGCGCCGCATTGCCGGCAAAGCTGACGCAGGCGGCAAGCAGCGCCAGCCAACGCAGGGGAGAGAAGGCGATTGAGCGATGCTGCATGCGAACGGTTCCAGGCGGATGCAGCGCCGGACCGTAGCACAGCTGTCGGGCCTGATCGCATGACGTCCATGCCTGCATCGTTGAGCTCGCTAACCCGTGCGCGGTTGGCCGCGGTGATGCGTGTGCCTGTCTTTGAGAGGTTGCCGGCGTTGCGCGCAGGAGACAGCGGATGCGCAGGTTGGTCGCCTTTCTGCACGGAACGAGCGCAATGCCAGCAACTGCGAGAGAGCATGCGAATGCGGGGCTTCGGCAGCGGGCAATCGCAACGGCAGGCTGCTGAAATCGTACAAACCGTCCGCATATCACCCCGATGGATCTGTTCGATACTCCCACCGCGCCCGTGCAGCTGCTGCACGATACGCAGGGCGGCGTGCGCTACTGGCCGCAGCTGCTGGCGCCTGCCGTGGCGCAGCAGTGCTTTGCCGCGTTGCGCCAGGCGACCGACTGGCGCAGCCAGCGCCGCGAGATGTACGACCGTGTGGTGGAGGTGCCGCGCCTGCTGGCATCGTATCGGCTGGACGCACCGCTGCCGCCCGGGCTGCCGTTGCAGGCGCTGCTCGATGCGGTGCAGGCCGTGTTGCCCGCGCCGTACAACGCGGTGGGCCTGAATCTGTATCGCGATGGCCGCGACAGCGTGGCGATGCATCACGACAAGCTGCAGACGTTGCTGGCGCCGCATCCGATCGCATTGGTGTCGCTGGGTGCGACGCGGCGGATGCAACTGCGCGCAAAGGACGGCAATACGCGTGCGATCGGTGTGGAGCTGGCGCCCGGCAGCCTGCTGGCGATGAGCCATGCCTCGCAACTGAGCCACGAGCACGGCATCGCCAAGACCGCACGTGCGGTGGGCGAGCGCATCAGCGTGGTGTTTCGCGTGCGCCCGGCTGAGCGCATGGCCGCCGGGCAGCACGGGCCGCACTGGGAGCCGGTACAAGCGTAGCGTGGCTGACAAGGCGTGGTGTGGCTTCGTCGGTACGGTGCGGAGCAAGCCGGAGTCTCCCGGGCAACAGGAGCGACGGGATCACACGAGTGCCGCGTACCAACTGCGGGCCCAGTGCCGTGTTCGCTTGGCCGCCAGCGCAGCAGCTACGTCGGCAACCTTCTGCGCGTACGGTTGCGGTTGATTGTGCCGATCACCGCTGGTGAGCGTGCGGTACCGCTGGCAGCCGCGTGAGGTGTTTTGCCTGCGCAAACGCCGCACTGGTGCGCGCGCCGGTGCTGCTCGTGCATGCGCTCTGTCGCGCACTGCATGGCCCTTTCGGGTGATTGCCATCACCCTCACGGCTGGCCATGCTTGCATGTACTCCCCCCTCAGCGTCGCCACTCCATGTCCCTGGCCGATACCCGCCACCATCAGATGTTTCCCGAGCTGGACTCGGGCCAATTGGCGATCACGCGGCGGTTTGCCAGCGGGCCGGCGCAGCGTTTCGATGCGGGCGAGCTCGTCTTCGACGTGGGCGATGCGCACGCGCCGGTGTGGGTGGTGCTGGAAGGCGCCATCGAAGTGGTGCGGCGCGACGGGCTGGGCAATGAAAAGCCCATCACCTTGCAGACGCCCGGCCAGTTCACCGGCGAGGTCAGTCAGCTGGCCGGGCGCGCGTCACTCGCCGGTGGGCGTGCCGGGCCGCAGGGCTGCCTGGCGCTGCCGTTCGACACCGCGCATCTGCGCGCGCTGATGATCAGCTCGGCCGAAGTGGGCGAGGTGGTGATGCGTGCGTTGATCCTGCGCCGCGTCGGCCTGATCGAAGGCGATGCCTCCGGCTCGGTGTTGATCGGTGAGCCGGACGATCCGCATCTGACCCGTTTGCAGGGCTTTCTGACCCGCAACGGTTACCCGAACACGGTGATCGATGCCTCCGACGAGGAAGGCCGCGCGTTGGTGCAGCGCTTCGGCATCCAGGAGCAGGAACTGCCGGTGATGGTATGCCCGAGCGGGCGGGTGCTGCGCCAGCCCAGCGATGCCGAAGCGGCGCACTGCCTGGGCATGACGCCGGACATCGACCCGGACAAGCGCTACGACGTGGCCATCGTCGGCGCCGGCCCGGCCGGTCTGGCGACGGCGGTGTATGCGGCCTCCGAAGGCCTGTCGGTGCTGGTGCTGGACCAGCGCGCCATCGGCGGCCAGGCCGGCGCCTCGGCACGCATCGAAAACTATCTGGGCTTTCCGACCGGCATTTCCGGCCAGGCGCTGGCCGGGCGCGCCTATAACCAGGCGCTGAAATTCGGCGCCGAGCTGGCGATTCCGATCGAGGCCGGCACGCTGGAATGCGGGCGCGACGACGGTGCGCTGAAGCTGGATCTGGCCGACGGCAAGCAGCTGCTGGCCAGCACCGTGGTGGTTGCCTCCGGGGCGCGTTACCGGCGCCCGGAGATCGACGGGCTGGAGCGTTTCGAAGGCCATGGCGTGTCGTACTGGGCCTCGCCGGTGGAAGCGCGGCTGTGCGAGGGCGGCGTGGTGGCGCTGGTGGGCGGCGGCAATTCCGCCGGTCAGGCCGTGGCGTTTCTGGCACCGCGGGTGAAGGAACTGCACCTGATCATTCGCGGCGAAGGGCTGGAATCGTCGATGTCGCAATATCTGATCGACCGCATCGCCGTGCTGCCGAACGTGCAGCTGCATACCGGCACCGAAGTGTCAGCGCTGGAAGGCGACCCGGAGCGCGGCCTGCAGGCGGCGGTATTGCGCACGCGCGCCGATGGCCAGACCACGCGGGTGGAATTGCGGCACCTGTTCCTGTTCGTCGGCGCCGACCCCAACACCGGCTGGCTGCAGCAGTGCGTGGAGACCGATGCGCGTGGCTTCGTCGTCACCGGCAACGCACGCGGCGATGGCGTGCCGGCCTGTCTGCCGCTGGAAACCAACCGCCCCGGCGTGTTCGCCATCGGCGATGTGCGGGCCGGCTCGGTCAAGCGCGTGGCCGCGGCGGTGGGCGAGGGCGCGGCGGTCGTCGCGCAGATCCATCAATACCTGGCACACCAGGCCAACCCGGTGCCGGCATCCGAACTTGTCAGTGCCTCACAGGAGTCCACCACCTCATGAGCGACCAGTGCACACATACCGCGCAGATCAGCGAGGTCACGCCCAGCGCACGTGGCTGCGAAGACTGTCTGGCTATCGACAGCACCTGGGTGCATCTGCGCCTGTGCCGCAGCTGCGGCCATGTGGGGTGCTGCGATGATTCGCCGCATAAGCACGCCACGGCGCACTATCACGCCACAAGCCATCCCATCATCGAAGGCTACGACCCGCCCGAAGGCTGGGGATGGTGCTATGTGGACGAGGTGGAAGTGGAGTTGCCGGACCAGACGCCGCAGCTGGGGCCGATACCGCGGTATGTGTGAGGCGGCGCGGTGGTTTGGCGGGGTGTGGATGGGGGTGCTGGGCGCCGCTGGGAATCGGGATTGGGGAATCGGGAATCGTAAAAGCGGCTTGCGTGCTGTTTGATTTGGTCGGGCAGGGATTCTGTGTGGGGCGATGGCAAGTCTGCTGAGGGAGGCGGTTCGCTTGTTTCGTGGCGCCCACTTACTCCGGCCAGTGCACCTGCGGTAGCTCGCCGATTGTTGGGCGGGCGAACAGATAGCCTTGCTGCAGGTGGATGCCCATGTCGCGCAGGGTGCGGTATTCGTCCGGGTGTTCGATGCCTTCGGCAATGACGGCGATGCCGAGTTCTTCGCACATGCGGGTGGTGTGGCGGACGATGGCCTGGCGGCTGCGGTCGGCGTCGATGCCGCGCACCAGGGCGATATCCAGCTTGAGCAGGTCCGGCTGGAAGTCGGCCAGCAGGCCAAGGCCGGAATAGCCGGCGCCGAAGTCGTCGATGGCGGTCTTCAGGCCGCGCGCCTGGTAGGTGCGCATGATGTCGAGCAGATGCGCCGGCTCGGCCAGGTGTTCCTGTTCGCTGACCTCGAAGATGATGGCGTCCAGCGGCCAGCCGTACTGCGCGGTGGCCGAGAGCGTGGCGCGCAGGCAGTGTTCGGGGTTGTAGACCGCGTTGGGCATGAAGTTGATCGACAACAGGGCCGGCAGCGCGATCTGCGCGGCGCATTCGATCGCCTTGATGCGGCAGGCCTGGTCGAAGGCGTAGCGGTTGCGCTCATCCACGGCGGCCAGGATGCTGCCGGCCGATTCGCCGTTGACGCCGCGCACCAGCGCCTCGCCGGCATAGATGCTGCGGGTGGACACGTCCACGATCGGCTGGAACGCCATGGTGATGGCGGTGGGAAAGTCCTGGCCGTCGCGGCAGGCGTTGCAAACGGGGAGCGTGGGCATGGCTGAGCAATCGTGCGGCGTGGAGGTAGCCTAGCGGTATCGGCCGCAACAGCGCGTCATTGAGTCTGCACACGCATCCTCGCGCCATCCTCACCTGGGGCGTCGCCGGGCTCGGCGATAATGCGCCATTCCCCGCATCGGACGCCCCATGACCGCTCTCACCGAACGTTACGCCCTGGCCGTGGATTACGCGCGCATTGCCCATGCCGGGCAGGTGCGCAAGGGCACGCAGATTCCGTATCTGAGCCATTTGCTGGGCGTGTCCACGCTGGTGCTGGAATGCGGCGGCGACGAAGAGCAGGCCATCGCCGGGCTGCTGCACGATGTGGTGGAAGACTGCGGCGGCGGTCATGAGGCCTCGATCCGCGCGCAGTTCGGCGATGCGGTGGCCGACATCGTGATGGCGTGCACCGATGCCACCGCCGAAGACAAGGCCGAGGTGGACAACACCGCCAGCGCGCGCAAACGCGACTGGCGCGAGCGCAAGCTGGCCTACCTGGAGCACCTGCGCAACACGCCCGAGCGCGCCTTGCTGGTGTCCGGCTGCGACAAGCTCTATAACGCGCGCACCATCGTGCAGGACCTGGAAAACCCGGACGTGGGCCAGGACATCTTCAACGTATTCACCGCAGGGCGCGCCGGCACGTTGTGGTACTACGGCGAGCTTGAGGAGATCTTCCGCACGCGTGGCGCGGCGACTGCACGGCTGTTCAGTGGTGTGGTGGCGCGCATGCAGGCGCTGGCGGAGACCGGCGAGCAGCCGGTGCCGGCGCACGCGCTGGGGTGATTGCGTTGTAGAGCGGCTGGTTTGTGAATTGGCTGCGGGGCCCTTGCCCGCCCACCGTCGCGGTACACGCCGCAAGTACGTCCCTGTAGGCTCTTACGCGGCATCCATGCCGCGTAAGGTCCCGCGACGGTGGGCGGACAAGGACCAGTTGAGTTGGCCGGCGCGCATGGTTTTCAACAAAGCAGCCGGCAACTGTCTGGTGCGGTGTCCTCGCCGATTGCGGGACCGTGTGGTGGCATGGATGCCGCCATCTAGCCCCCACGAACGGGTTTACGGCATAGCCAGCGAGCGGTGAGGGCACCGCGCCTTCGACCGATGCATTCCAGGGCGATCAGCGAGTTGCTTGATTGAAGCGCCGCAGGACTCGCCGTCAACACTGACACCGGCTGTATGCGGCACGCGGTAGGCTGGTGCATTGTCGAATGTCGGTGTGTCACTCATGTCCAGCGCAGCATCGTCTTCCTCCGGCCTGGTGCGCGTGCGCGGTGCGCGCGAGCACAACCTCAAGAACGTGGACGTGGACATCCCGCGCGATGCGCTGGTGGTGTTCACCGGGGTGTCCGGCTCGGGCAAGTCGTCGCTGGCGTTCGGTACCGTGTTTGCCGAAGCGCAGCGGCGTTACCTGGATTCGATCTCGCCGTATGCGCGGCGCCTGATCGACCAGGTCGGCGTGCCGGAAGTGGATTCCATCGAAGGCCTGCCGCCGGCGGTGGCCTTGCAGCAGGCGCGCGGCGCGCCGAGTGCGCGCTCGTCGGTGGGCAGCGTCACCACCATCTCCAACTCCCTGCGCATGCTGTATTCGCGTGCGGGCAGCTACCCGCCGGGGCAGGACATCATCTACGCCGACGGCTTTTCGCCCAATACCCCGGCCGGGGCCTGCCCCACCTGCCATGGCCTGGGGCGGATCTACGATGCGACCGAGGCGACCATGGTGCTGGATCCCACGCTGAGCATCCGCGATCGCGCGGTTGCCGCCTGGCCCGGTGCCTGGCATGGCCAGAACCAGCGCGACATCCTCACCACGCTGGGCCACGACGTCGACCTGCCGTGGCACAAGCTGCCGAAGAAAACCCGCGACTGGATCCTCTACACCGACGAGCAACCGGTGGTGCCGGTGTACGCCGGCTACAGCCTGGACGAGGCCCGGCGCGCGCTGCGCCGCAAGGAGGAGCCCAGCTACATGGGCACCTTCACCAGCGCGCGGCGCTATGTGCTGCACACCTTTGCCACCACGCAGAGCGCGCAGATGAAAAAGCGCGTGGCGCAGTACCTGATCAGCACGCAGTGCCCGCAGTGCGACGGCAAACGGCTTCGGCGCGAGGCGCTGTCGGTGACCTTCGCCGGCCTGGATGTCGGCGAGCTGTCGCGGCGGCCGCTGGACGAGGTGGCCGACCTGCTGCGCCCGGCTGCGGAAGGTGCCGGTGGCAAGCGCAACGACAGGCGCAAGCAGGCCGACACGCATCCCGAGCAGGCGATCGCCGCGCAACGCATCGCCGCCGACCTGCGCGCGCGGATCGAGGTGGTGCAGGCGCTGGGCCTGGGCTATCTCAGCCTGGAGCGCAGCACGCCGACGCTGTCGCCGGGCGAGCTGCAACGGCTGCGGCTGGCCACGCAGATCCGCTCGCAGTTGTTCGGCGTGGTGTATGTGATGGACGAGCCATCGGCGGGCCTGCATCCGGCCGATGCGCAGGCCTTGCTGGGCGCGCTGGATCAGCTCAAGGCCGCCGGCAATTCGGTATTCGTGGTCGAACACGAGGTGGATGTGATCCGCCACGCCGACTGGATCGTCGACGTCGGCCCGGCTGCCGGCGTGCACGGCGGGCAGGTGCTGTACAGCGGCTCGCCCGCGGGACTGGAGCAGGTGGAGGCCTCGTCCACGCGGCGTTACCTGTTCGGCACTCCGCCGCAGGTGCACAGTCATGCGCGTGCGGCCACCGGCTGGCTGCAGCTGCGCGGCATCACCCGCAACAATGTGCGCGAGCTGGATGTGGACCTGCCGCTGGGGGTATTCACCACCGTGACCGGTGTGTCCGGCTCGGGCAAGTCGTCGCTGGTGAGCCAGGCATTGGTGGAACTGCTGGCCGCCCATCTTGGACAAACCCAGGCAGAGGAAGACGAAGCGCTGGACCCGCTGGAGCGCGGCACGCAGGTGCCGCTGGGTGGTGCGATCGTCGGCGGGCTCGACCAGGTGCGCCGCCTGGTGCGGGTGGACCAGAAACCGATCGGCCGCACGCCACGTTCGAACTTGGCCACCTACACCGGCCTGTTCGATCCGGTGCGCAAGTTGTTCGCCGCCACACCAGCCGCGCGCCGCCGCCGTTACGACCCGGGGCAGTTTTCGTTCAACGTCGCCAAGGGCCGCTGCGCCACCTGCGAGGGCGAGGGCTCGGTGCATGTGGAATTGCTGTTCATGCCCAGCGTGTACGCGCCATGCCCCAGCTGCCACGGCGCGCGCTACAACGCCAAGACCCTGGAGATCGCGCTGCGGGGTCACAACATCGCGCAGGTGCTGGCGCTAACCGTGGACCAGGCCGCCAGCTTCTTTGCCGACGACCCCAGCGTGCTGCGCCCGTTGCAGGTATTGCGCGAAGTGGGGCTGGGCTATCTGCGGCTCGGCCAGCCGGCCACCGAGCTGTCCGGCGGCGAGGCGCAGCGCATCAAGCTGGCCACCGAGCTGCAACGCGCGCAGCGGCGCGACACCGTGTACGTGCTGGACGAGCCGACCACCGGCCTGCATCCGGCCGACGTGGATACCTTGATGCGTCAGCTGCAAGGCCTGGTGGAGGCGGGCAATACGGTGATCGTGGTCGAACACGACATGCGCGTGGCTGCCAGTAGCGACTGGGTGCTGGACATGGGCCCGGGCGCGGGCGGCGCGGGTGGTGCTGTCGTGGCGGCGGGTGCGCCGGAGGCGGTTGCGCGGCAGCGTGGCAGCCGCACTGCGCCGTTCCTTGCAGAGGTGTTGCGTGGAAATACGATCGGCTGACAAATCTTTCGAAGGTTGTAGCGATTGCGTCAACGTGTTGCCCAGACGCGCCTTCGATGACGCGTGAATCGATGTCGGCATGGCAGCGAGTTGCTCGCGTCGAAGAACGCTAATCAGACCGCACTGCGTCTCCATCGCATCGCATTGCAGGGCACGGCACGGCATCACTGCTCCTAACCACGCACACCGACCAACCCGACGGGTTCTTGCCCGCCTGCCGTCGCGGGACCTTACGCGGCATGGATGCCGCGTAAGCGCCTACAAGGACGTACTTGCGGCGTGTCCCGCGAGGGTAGGCGGGCAAGGACCCCACAGCAAACCCGCAGATCGTCCGCTGTAAACCGGGGCAGACGCACCGTCCAATCCCCCTCAAGACCCAATCCCCTCTCAAGGCGACCGAGAGCGTGAGCGTCAGCGCAATGGTGATGTGTTCCCGAGCCAACCTGGGCGCGATGCCCTCTGTGTGAGCGAGACACGCCCCATATCCATCCCCTGAGCTGAGCCATTCCGATTGCGACTGGCGCTCAGCCCATCAATTCAAAACTTGCAGACACGCCCTCGGCCTCTGCAGAGGGCGCTACCCAGAGATCGAATACGCCAGGCTCTACCGTCGGCTTCAATGCCTGGCCGATAAACAGCAGGTCCTCACGGCGCAGCACGAACTCCACCACCGCGCTGCCGCCCGCCGGCACCGCCAGCTTGCGGAAGTCCTTCAGCTCGCGCACCGGGCGGGTGATGCTGGCGCTGCGGTCGCGGATGTAGAGCTGCGCCACTTCCTCGGCATCGCGCGTGCCGCGGTTGTGGATGCGCGCGCTGATGCGCAGGCTGCCGGTCGCCGCCATGCGTGCATCGCTCAAGCGCAGCTCGCCGTATTCGATGCGGCCATAGGTCAGGCCGTGCCCGAACGGAAACAACGCGGCATTGGGCGCGGTGCGGTAGCGGGTCTTGAACGGTTGCAAGGCATCCGGGCGCGGGTCGGCACGGCCGCTGGGCTTGTGCGCATAGCTATAGGGCACCTGCCCGGCGGTGTGCGGAAAACTCACCGGCAGGCGCCCGGACGGACCGTGCGCGCCAAACAGGATGTCCGCCAGCGCGGCGCCCGATGCCGAGCCCAGGAACCAGCCGACCAGGATCGCCGGCGCCTTGAGCGCCGGGCCATCGATCACCAGCGCACGGCCGTTGCTGAGCACCACCACCACCGGCGTGCCGGTGGCTGCCACCGCAGCCAGCAGCGCTTGCTGCACGGCGGGAATGACGATCTCGCTGCGCGACTGCGCTTCGCCGGAGTAGCGCATCGGCTCGCCGATCGCCAGCACTGCCACATCCGCGGACGCCGCTGCGGTGACGGCCGCCTGCACGCCGCCGGGCAGGCCATGTTCGAAGTCGCAGCCTTCCACCACCTGCAGGCCGTCCGGGTTGCCCAGCCGTGCGCGCACTGCGGTGGCCAGGTCGTTGCCGCTGTCGTCGCCGCCGAACAGCGTCCACGGGCCGGCGCTGTCGGTCCAGTTGCGTGCCATCGGCCCGATCAGCGCGATGCGTTGCCCCTGCGTCTTGAGCGGCAGCAGCTCGCCATCGTTCTTGAGCAGCACGATGGATTTGCGCGCCGCCTCGCGCGCCAGTGCCAGGCTGTCCGGGCGCCGCTGCCGCGCCTGCGCGCGTGCCGGCACGATGCGCAGGAACGGATTGTCGAACAATCCAAGCTCGGCCTTGAACTGCAGCACGCGCCGCACCGAGGCATCCAGCTGCGCCATCGTCACGTCGCCGGCGGCCACCAGCGCCGGCAGATGCTGCAGGTACAGCCCGCTCTGCATGCTGATGTCCACACCGGCCAGGAACGCCAGCCTGGTCGCCTCGCGCGCATCGCTGGCAAACCCGTGCCCGATCAATTCCAGATCGCCGGTGTAGTCGGACACCACCAGGCCGCGGTAGTCCCACTCGCCGCGCAATACCTCGCCCAGCAACCAGCGATTGGCGGTGGCAGGGATGCCGGCGATCTCGTTGAAGGCCACCATCGTGGTCACTGCGCCGGCATCGAAGGCAGCCTGGAACGGTGGGAAATAGACCTCGCGCAGGCTGCGCTCGGAGATGTCGACGGTGTTGTAGTCCAGCCCCGCCTCGGCGGCCCCATAGGCCGCGAAATGCTTGGGGCAGGCCGCGAGTGCGTCGGCATGATCCAGGCCCTCGCCCTGGAAGCCGCGCACGCGGGCCTGCGCAAAACGCCGGCCGAGCAGCACGTCTTCGCCGCTGCCTTCCACGCCGCGCCCCCAGCGCGCATCGCGCGCGATATCCACCATCGGCGCGAAGGTCCAGTCGATGCCGACCGCACTGGCCTCCAGTGCGGCCGCCCGCGCGGTGCGTTGCGCCAGCGCCGGCTCGAAGCTGGCGGCCTCGGCCAGCGGCACCGGAAACACCGTGGTGAACCCGTGGATCACATCGGCGGCAAACAGCAGCGGAATCTGCAGGCGGCTCTGCAGCGCGGCCTGCTGCAGTTGCTGATGCCACAGCACATTGGAGCCATTGAAGATGCCGCCCACCCGCCCGGCACGCGCGGCGGCAAGCTGGCCCTCGGCCGTGGGCACGGTATTGATTGGATTGGCCGCCGCGGCCGCATCGGTCTGCTGCGCCGAACCGGACAGCGTCAGCTGGCCGGCTTTTTCTTCCACGCTCATGCGTGCGATCAAGGCATCGATAAAGGCCGGCGCCGCGGCCGCACGACGCGGCAGCGCAACTCCCACCGGTACCTGTGCCAACACCGCTGCCGAAGCGGTGCCCAGCAGCAACCCGCGACGCGTGATCCCTTTCCGCATGCCCGCCATCCCCGTCTGTCCAGGCCAGACGCTAACGGATCGCCAGCGAAAAGCCGTGATGCGCTGCACGATGGGTGCCGGGCGGGCGGTCTCGGCAACGATGGCGACAGCACGGCGCCTTCACCGTTTCCGCACTAGCGTGCGCCATCGATCAACGGCGGTCAGGACACACGATGCTGGACGTGGAAACACGCGTGCGCTTTTACGAAATGATGCACCTGGACATGCCGTGGTGGGAGTTCGTGCTGCGTGCGGTAGCGGTCTATACCGTGGTCCTGCTGCTGACGCGCCTGACCGGCAAGCGCGCGCTTGGCCAATCCACGCCGTTCGACGTGCTGCTCATCGTGCTGCTGGGAACCGCGGTGCAGAACTCGTTGATCGGCAAGGACGTCTCGCTGCTGGGCGGCATGATCCTGGCGGCCACCTTGCTGGTGTTGAACTGGCTGGTGGGCATGGCCACCGCGCGCAGCCGGCGGATCGATACCTGGGTACAGGGCACCCCGGCGCTGCTGGCGCGTGGCGGTGAGATTTACTGGAAGGAACTGGTCCGCCACAACGTCAGCTACGCCGATTTCGAAGTGGCAAAACGCAAGGCCGATTGCCGCGACGATGCCGATATCGACATGGCGATCCTGGAGACCTCCGGGGAGATCAGCATCCTGAAAAAGCGCTAGCGCGCCGGCAGGCCGGCGTGCATGCCGGCGGTGCCGCCGCACCAGCGTGGCAGCCAGCCTGGCGCATGCGCTTCACTGCGTGGCGACCCGCGGATTAGCGGGCCTTGCAGAACAACGACAGGTCCACCGACTCGGCCATGCGCTGGTAACCGGCATCGTTGGGATGCAGGAAGTCGCGGGTCAGCGCGGCGGGTAGCCACTCCGGCCTGGCCGGGTCGCGCAGCGCGGCGTCGAAGTCGATCACCGCATCGAATGCCTGCCCGTCGCGGATGAAGCCGTTGAGCGTCTGGCGCGTGGCCGCCGCCACCGGTTCGTAGCGGTCGGAGTTGCCGAACGGGGTCAGCGTGGCGCCGATCACGGCGATGCCGTGTTGCTGCAGCCGGGTCACGATCTGGCGATATCCCAGCACCATGTCGGCGGCATTGCGGCCGGCAATCGCATCCGGCGGACCGCTGTGGCGGATGTCGTTGATGCCTTCGAACAGGATCACCTGGTCCACGCCGGGCAGTGCCAGCACGTCGCGATCCAGCCGCGCCAGCGCGCTGGGGCTGCGGCCGTCGTCGAGCAGCTTGTTGCCGCTGATGCCGGCGTTGAGCACCACCACGCTGCCGGGGCAACGCTGCTCCAGCCGCCTGGCCAGCAGGGCCGGCCAATCGCCATTGGCGCCGCGTGTGGCGGTGGCGCCTTCGGTGATCGAATCGCCCAGCGCCACCACCACCGTCTGGCGTGGGTGCGGCGCTTGCACGTAAAGGGCGGAGATGACGTTCTGGCGATACGCCAACGCCTTGCTGTCCGGCACCTCGGCCTGGCCCTTGACTACCCGCACGGCCGTGCGGCGTACCGCCGGGCGCGCCGGCGTGGGGAAATACAGGCTGACCGCCACCTCGCCCAATGCCGGTGCACGCAGCGGCACCGGGTCGCTGAGCAGCACGCCACCGGGCGGCACCGTCACGCTGGCGCGCCCGTCGAAGCGCAGCGGTTGCGCGTCCCCGCCGCCGCCGAGCAGGCGCGCGGTGCCCGCAGCGATGGTCAGCGGTGCGGTGCCCAGCTCGTTGCTGATGCGCACGCGCAGGGCCACTGCCGCACTGCCCAGGCGCATGTCCTGGCGCACCGTTTCATCGGCAAATTGCAGCGGCGTGTCGGTACCGCCGTCGAGCCGGTCCGGCGTTGCGGAAGCGATCCAGGCCGGCACCCAGCGTGGCGCGGGGTGCGCCGTGGCCGGGCCTGCCAGCACCACACTCAGTGTCGCAGTCATCATCCATCGCCAGCGCATGCGCAGGACTCCTTTGTCGGTCAGGAAAAGAACACGCCGCCGTTGACGTCCAGGTTGGCGCCATTGATGAAGCTGGCCGCATCCGAGGCCAGGTACAACGCCGCATCGGCGGCTTCCTCCGGGCGGCCTTCGCGCCGCAGCGGGGTGGCATTGGCGACGAAGGCACGCACTTCCGGCTTGGTGAAGTCGTCATGGAAGCGGGTGGAGATCATGCCGCAGCACAATGCGTTGACGCGGATGCCGCGCGGGCCCAGTTCCTTGGCCATCGCACGCGAGAAGGTCATCACCGCCGCCTTGGCGGTGGCATAGATGGCCGCGCCCGGCCCGCCGCCATCGCGCCCGGCAAGCGAGGCGAAATTGACGATCGCGCCGCCTTCGCGCATATGCGGCGCCACCGCCTGGGTGGTCAGGTAGACCGATTTGAGGTTGAGGTCCATCACCTGATGGAAGAAGGCCTCGTCGATGTCGGCCAGCGGCTTGCGCGCCAGCATGCCGCCGGCCACGTTGATCAGCACGTCGATGTGCTGGCCGAAGGCGGTGCGCGTGGCGGTCAGCAGGCCGGCCACGGCGGTGGCATCGGTGACGTCGGCGCGGTGCAGGATGCCCTGGCCGCCGGCGGCCTGCAGCTGTGCCAGGGTGTCGCGCGCGCTGGCGTCATCGTTGGCGTAGTTGATGCAGACCTTGGCGCCGGCCGCGGCCAGCTTGAGCGAGATGGCGCGGCCGATATCGCGGCCACCGCCGGTGACGATGGCGACCTTGTCGTGGAAGTGCATGCGGGTGTGTCCTGTTGGTGTGGGGAAAGCGGGGTAGGCAGCGGGCACGCTCAGGTGCCCGCTGCGTCGAGTCGGTGGATGCGGCCGGTGACCAGCCACAGCGCGGCCAGCGAGGCCGGCACCAGCGCGGCGACCAGAATGAACATCGGTGCGTACGAGGTTGCGGTCATCACCGGGACCAGCCAGGTGGTGATCAAGGTGCCGGCCACCGCGGCCATGCCGCCGATGCCGGCCAGCGAGCCGACCGATTTGCCGGCGAACAGATCGCCGGGCAGGGTCTGGATATTGCCGATGGCGATCTGGAAGCCGAACAGCACGGCGGCAATCGTCAGCACCGCCATGCGCGGGTCGGCGGCCTGCACGGCGCCCAGCAGCGCCGGCACCATGATGGCCCCGCCCAGGGTGATGGTCCATTTGCGCGCGCGGTCCACGCTCCAGCCGGCCGCGATCAGGCGCCCGGACAGCCAGCCGCCGCACAGGCTGCCCAGCATCGCACCGACGAACGGCACCCAGGCGAATGCGCCGATCTGCTTGATGTCGAAGTGGAAGGTCTCGGCCAGGTAGATCGGCAGCCACGACACGAACAGCCACCAGATCGGGTCCAGGAAGAACCGCGCCAGCACGATCCCCCAGCTTTGCCGGTGCGACATCAGCTGGCGCAGCGTGGGCAGGTAGGCCGGCGGCGGCGCGCTGCCGGCGTCGGGCGCATCCAGGATCAACGCACGTTCGGCCGCGTCGACCCAGGGATGCCGGTCCGGTCCGGCGCGGTAGATCACCAGCCACGGCAGCAACCACAGCATGCCGAGCACGCCGATCAGCACGAACGTGCCCTTCCAGCCGAACGACAGGAACAGCAGCGCGATCAGCGGTGCCGAGACGATCGCGCCGATGGAGGCGCCGGCATTGAAGATGCCCTGCGCCAACGCACGCTCGCGCGCGGGAAACCATTCCGCATTGGCCTTGACCGCGCCCGGCCAGGCGCCGGCTTCGCTGATGCCCAGCAGCGCGCGCACCACCGAGAACGCCATGATGGAGTGGGTGACCGCATGCAGCGCGATGGAGATCGACCACACCGCGATGGACAGGGCAAAGCCGAGCCGGGTGCCGATGATGTCGAACAGCCGCCCGAACACGAACTGCCCGGCGGCATAGAACAGCATGAAGATGGTGACCAGCAGCGCGTAGTCTTCCTTGGTGGCGCCGATGTCGCGCGAGATCGCCGGCCACATCACCGCCAGCGCGTTGCGGTCGATGTAGTTGATCACCGTGGCCACGGCGATCAGCGCCACGATCAGCCAGCGCACCGCCGAGCGCTTGCCCGCGGGGCGCGTGCGGGCGGTGCTCATTGCGCACCTGCAGTGCGATCGAAGCGCGCGTAGCCGCCGCGCCAGCTGTAGCGCTGACCGGCAGCCTGTACCTGGTGGCTGCGTTGTGCATCGGCGTCGTCGGCCACCGCCAGCGCGATACGCTGGCCGCCGACCAGGGTGAGCACGATCACCTCGGCATCGTCGCCGCGCACGCGCTCGATGGCGCGGATGCGGCTATTGGCGCCGTGCACGTATTCGGCGGTGCCGTTGTATTCGCCATGCGGTTCCAGCACGCCGAAGAAGCTGACATTGGCCTGCCCATCGACGCGCTGGATCAGCGCCGGTTCGCGGCGCAGGTTGAAGTTCGGGTCGTTGGCTCCGCTCTCCACCAGCAGGGCACGCGCCGGCGCGCTGCTGCCGAAGCGGTAGCTGTAGAAGCGGCCGGCGAGCAGCCAGCTCAGGCTGCGCGTGTCGGTGCTCGCATCGCTGGAGGCGTCCACCCACAGGTGCTGATAGCCGTTGGCCTTGCCCAGCACCGGGCGTTGCGTCAGTGCGCGCTCTGCGGTGAAGCCGACCTGCATGATCTGCCCGTTGAAGTGCAGCGGCAGGTCGTAACGTGCCGGAGCGCTGGCGTTGACGCGCAGCAGGTCGACCACCACCGGCAGGGACAGCTGCGGGTGCGACAGCAGCGCCTGGGTGCGGGTGAAGCTGACCCCGTCGTAGGCCTGCTGCATGCGCGCCGACACGATCTGGGTGTCGGCAGTGCTGGCGAACAGCAGCTGCGTCGGCGCGTGTTGCTCGCCTACCTTCCAGTCGCCGTTGAAGTGGCTGGTCTCGTTCACCACCAGCGTGTTGTGCGCAACGGTCTGCTTGGCCCAGCTGATGTTTTCCGGCAGATAGATGCCGCCGGCCTTGGCTTCCACATTCAGGAAACGCGCCGCGCCGTAGTCGGTGACAACGCGCTGGCCGTTGTCGTAGAACAGCCAGTTCAGCTTGTCGAAGTGGCCGTGGCCCATGCCTTGCGAGGTGTTCTTCATCACCAGCGTCTGGCCGTCTTCGCCGCCGCTGCGCAGGATCGCCAGCGCGCCCTGGTCGCCCTGTGCGCCATCGCGCAGCAACACGCTGCCGAAGGCGAACGGTTGGGCGCGGCCTTGCGCGAGCGCGGTGGCCACGGCCAGGCCTTCGGGGGTGAGCAGCACGCGGCGCTGGCGTTGCGCGATGGACAGCAGCTGCGCGTCGTGGGTCTGCGCGTAGGCGATGCCGATGCCGGCCACCAGTTCTTCGGTGTCCAGGCCCTTGTCGAGGATGGCATCGTTGATCGGGAAGAAATAACCGCCGTAGCTGCTCTGCACCAGGCTGTTTACGGCCTTGAGTAGCACGCCGTCGCGGCGCTGGAAGATGTGCTGCTGCGGCTGGTTGCGCTCGATCGCATTGGCGAACAGCACGAACGGCGCCAGGGCATAGCGTTGGTAGTACGGGCCTTCGGCGTAGTAGCCGTCCGGCGAGAACAGCTGGTCCACCTGCGCCAGGAAGCCTGCCTTGCCATCGCGCTTGCTGCCGCGCAGTGCCTTGTCCACCAGCGCCTGGTCGCGCAGCACATAACCGGTCATGCCGACCGCGGCCACCGCCCAGGTGGCGTGGTTGTGGATCTTGTCGAAGTTGTCGGCGCTTTCGTCGCACAGGAAGTGCGCCATGCGCGCGAACACGTCGCGGTCGATGGTGGCGCGGTCCTGCGCGCTGAGCGTGTCGCGGATGGCGTCGTAGCCCTGGCTTGCGTAGACCAGCCACACCGAGTCGTTCAAGGACTGCCAGAACAGCCGCCCCGGCACCTGGCCGCGCCCGGCCGGGTGTGCGCCCAGCGTGGGATACAGGCGTGCGTAGGCCAGCAGCACGTCGCGCGCATAGTCGGCATAGGCGCGATCGCCGGTGAGCCGGTACAGCGCACCGGCGGCCTGGATGGCCTGGTAGTTGCGTTTGTGCTGCTCGTGGCTGGCGCCGCCGCCGGGATCGCTGGGCACCGGCACCTCCACCCCGGCGCGCATCGCCGCGCGCACGCTGGCTTCTGCGCGTGCCTGTTCGCGGGCGAACACCGGCAGCCTGGCGCCGGCGCTGGCCATCTCGCGCCATTGCTGGGCGGTGACCAGCACCGGCGCGGCGTCGGTGGCGCGCGGTTGCGGCTGCGCTGCTTGTTCGGCCGCGGCTGACGGGGCGGCGCTGCAGGGCAGGGCACTGCCGGCGCCAACCAGGACCAGCAGCAACAGGCGGGTGGAACGGGTCATAGCAGGGGCTCCGCTGCGTCGGCGTGCAAGGCCGGGGTGCCGACGAACTGATTGCCGCTGGCGATGAGGTGAGGTGTGCCGGTGGTGTGCTGCGCCAGGATCGCGGCGCTGTCGGCGAAGCGGTTATTGCGCAGCGCAATGCGCTGCACGCCATGCAGGCGCAGCGACGCACCTGTGTTGCGGCCGACCTGCGTGAAGTGCGAGTCGCTCACCTGCAGCACCGGGCCGAAGGTGCTTTCATCGCGGCCGCCGCGATACAGGTCCAGCACCGGCCCGGCGACACGGTGGAACTGCGACTGCCGCACCGTCACCTGTTCGACGTTGTAGGTGCCGCGGTCGTCGGTCTCGGCGTGCGCGGACAGCACGCTGCCGGAGACGTCCTCGACCAGCAGCCGGTCCAGCAGGATGTTGTCGGCCAGGCTGCCCTTGCCGAGTGCGATCACATCGAAGCCGGGTTGCGCGTCCAGATGATGCAGGTGCGTGTCGCGCAAGGTGAGCTGGTACTGCGCCACCGCTGTGCCGGGTGCGGTGCGGATCACCGCATTGCCCGGCTGCGCGGGTGCGGCGCGGCCATCGATCTCGAGCCGGGCCAGGCTGAGCGAGCCGCCGGGCGCGATCTGGAACAGCGCCGGCTGCGAAAAGCGGATGCGCGCGCGGCCGCGTTGCGGGCCTTCCAGCGTCAGCGGCCGGTCCACGTCGAGGATGTCATCGACCTGGTAGCGGCCTGCGTCAAGTTGCAGGCGGTCGCCGGGGCCGGCCTGCGCTACGGCGTCGGTCAGGCTGGACTGCCCCGGCCGCACGCGGGTGCGGCGGCCGCTGTCGGTGACTGCCTGCGCTGCCTGCTTGGGGTACCAGCTCACGCCCACCTGCGCGCGCGCGATGTAGCTCAGCGCCGGGTCGGCGCCGACGCCAGTGGCGTTGTCGGCGACCAGCAAGCCGGTGCTGGCGCGGGTCATCGTCACCTGGCGGCTGTTGACGCCGCCGGGCAGGCGGGTGGAGGCCAGCGGGCTTTGCAGGTTGCTGGTGAAGGCAATGCCGGACAGATCGCCCAGCACGCGCACCGGGTCGCTGGCGGCCACGATCAGGTTGCCGGCAAAGCGGCTGTTGATCGGCGCGGCGGTGCGCTCGGCATCCATGCCGGCACCGAAGTACAACTGGTTGACGGTCACGAAGGTGTTGCGCTCGATGCGCGCCTGGTCCACCTGCACGTAGCGGTTGGCAGGCGAGTTGGGCACCCCGTACATGATGCTCAGCGCCGACGAATAGCCATCGCCGGCCAGGTTTTCCAGGTAGTTGTGGCGCACGGTCTGCTTGCGGTTGATCACGCGGATGCCGCCGGTGTTGGCCTTGCCGTCGCCGAAGAACACGTTGCGCTCGACCAGGTTGCCATCGCCATGCCGCAGCACCAGCGCGCCGCGCGATTGCTTGAACACATTGCCACGGTAGGTGTTGCCGCCGGACTTGTTGGAGACCACCTCCACCTCGCCGTCGCAGCCTTCGAACCAGTTGTTGTCCACCACCGAGTTGGAGGCGCTGTCGGCATCGCTGCTGGTGCCGATGCGTAGCGTCTCGCCGCCATTGGCGCCCAGGTTGGGGCGTGGCCCGAACCAGTTGTGGTCGATGCGATGGCGATTGTCCAGGCCCTGGGTGGCGTCGCGCACCACCACCAGGGTGGGGCCGGCATTGGTCTTGCCGACCAGATGGTTGTGGTCGAAGCGGTTGTCGCTGTCGTACAGCGCCACCCAGTTGTCCGAGTCGCTGCGGGTGGGCTTGCTGAAGCCATCCACCACCACCCCGGTGATGCGGCTGTTGCGCGCGCGTTCCTTGCTGGAGATGCGGTACGACAGCACCGCATCGCCGGGGCTATGGCCGTCGCGGAACACCAGGTCCGACACCACCAGGTAGGTGCCGGCCATGTGCAGGTCGGAGGTGCCGCTGATGATCACCTTGCCCGGCGTTTGCGCGGTGAGGGTGATCGGCTGCTCGGCAGTGCCTTGCCCGCGCAGCACGATGGCGAAATCCCGCCACTGCCCATCGGCCAGCACGATGCGATCGCCGGCACGCAGCGCGGCCGCCGCCACGGCGTACTCGCTCTGGTCGTGCACCAGGTACGAGGTGGCCTGGGCCGAGCGGACCCAGGCGGGCGCACACAGCAGCAACAGGCAGGCAAGGGAGACGGGGGATCGCATCGGGATGCTCCTGGACGCTGGCGCGTCGGTGATGGCCGAGGGTAACAGTGCAAACTGGTTCGTCAACCAAAACGATAGTCCAGTTGGTCTGTATTGAAGCCTGTGATTACCTCGATGTCATGCTGCACATGCACAAAAAAAATCCGCGAAACTGGCCTAGTTAGGTGGCTCGCTGGATAAATCTAAGAAATGATTGACTTGGTGTTGATCCGCGTGGAGTCTCCACTTCGCTCGGTCTCGAGCGTCCTTTGGGAGGAGGAATTGTGCGGTATCTGAAACTAGTCCAATCGCGTAGACCAATTATTCGAAATACCCTGGCCCAGGCGCTGCTGACTGCGGTTGCACTGACTAGCGCGCAGGCAGCCCTGGCCCAGCAAAGCGATGCCGCCCAGCAGGCACCGGAGCAAGCGCCCACCACGCTGGACCAGGTCAAGGTCATCGGCATCCGCAGCTCGATCCAGTCGTCCATCGACAGCAAGCGCGAGCAGACGGTGGTGGCCGACGTGCTGTCGGCCGAGGACATCGGCGACCTGCCGGCGCTGTCGATCGGCGAGGCGATCGAGACCATCACTGGTGCGGCCACGCACCGCGAGAAGGGCGGCGCGTCGGAGATCTCCATCCGTGGCCTGGGGCCGTTCCTGGGCTCGGCCACCTTCAATGGGCGCGAGGCCAGCAACGGCAGCGGCGACCGCTCGGTGAACTTCAACCAGTTCCCCTCCGAACTCATCAACACCGTGGCGATCTACAAGACCCAGCGCGCCGACTTCGTCGAAGGTGGCATCGCCGGCACGGTCAACATGCAGACCGTGCGGCCGCTGGAATTCGGCAAGCGCCGCGTGCAACTGGACGGGCGGGCGACCTATGCCGATGGCGACAGCAAGTTGCGCGATGCCGATGGCGTGGGCTGGCGCGGCACCGTCAGCTACCTGGACCAGTTCGATCTGCGCGGGGCCGGCAAGCTGGGGGTCTCGCTCGGCCTGCAGCGGCTGGAAGGCACCAACCCGGAAGAGGTGATGAGCAGCAGCTCCACCTGGACGGCCTGCAACGCCAACGAGGTGGTGGGTGCCACCCGCAACTGCACCGCCGTGACCCCGGCGCAGGTGCAGGCGGGGACGCCGTATTACCTGGCGCCCGGCAGCCGCGTGTACCGCCAGATCAGCGAGCACGATCAACGCGACGCGGCCTTCGCCGCGCTGCAATGGCGGCCCTTCGACGGCCTGGAGGTGGCCCTGGATTACCAGGATTCGCAGCGCACCGTGACCGAAGACCGCGCCGAGCTGAACTTCTCCGAGACCCTGCGCAACCTCAACAACCGCCAGGTGGGCGACAACGGCGCCTTGCTCGGCCATACCGGCAGCAGCACGGTGGAATCCTCCACCGACTACAAGGTGCGCGACGAGCAGTACCGCGGTGGCGGGCTACGCGTGGAATGGCGACCGAACGCGGCCTGGATGCTGTCCACCGACCTGTCGTATTCGCGCACCGAGCGCAGCGAGATCGACCGCCTGATGCGGCTGCGCTCCAATGCCACCGACATCAACGGCAACCGCGTGCCCGGGATCAACGGGCAACGCGTGGACTACACCTACACCTATGCCGGCGATGTGCCGGGGATCGTGGTCGATCCCGCGTTCGACCTGAACAACCCGGACAATTTCAGTGCCGCTGCGCGCGCGCGGCGCGATGAGTTGCGCCGCGAGCACACCATCCGGGCCTGGCGCTTCGATGGCGCCTTCACCCCGGAGAGCGGGCTGCTCACCTCCATCAAGGGCGGCGTGCGCCTGTCCGAGGCGACCTACCGCGACCTGGACGACCGCGTCGAACGCAACGTCACCGATCCGGCCACGATCCGCGCCGCCAACCTGGCCTGCCGGCAACCGTTCCCGCAGGAGGATTTCCTCTCCAGCGCCAGCGGCAACACCATCCAGCAGTGGGCCACCTTCGACAGCCGCTGCTTGTTCAGCGCCATCACCGGCGTGGACGACACCGGCCGCAATGCCGACCCGCGCGGCACCGCCGACTCCGACGTAAAAGAAAAGACCCGCGCGCTGTATGTGATGGGCGAATTCGCCAGCACGTTGTTCGGGCTGCCGCTGGACGGCAACCTGGGCGTGCGCTGGGTGCGCACCGACGTCAGCTCGGTGGGGTTGCGCGGCGAGCTGGACGTGGTCGACAACCCCGACGGCACCATCCAGCTGGTGGAAACCGGGCGCTTCGCCGCGCAGACGGTGCGCGCGTCAAACCGCGTGTTCCTGCCCAGCTTCAACGCCAACATCGGCCTTACCGAGCAGACCCAGCTGCGCTTCGGGCTGTACCGGGCCATGGCGCGCCCGGATCTGGTCGCACTGTCTGCCGGGCGCACCTTCATCCTGGAACCGGGGACCGAATTCGCTACCGTCGGCGAGGCGATCGGCAGCATCACCGCCACCGGCAACCCGCGCACGCAGCCGCTGCTGTCGTCCAATGCGGACGTGTCGCTGGAGTGGTATCCCAATGCCGACTCCCTGCTCAGCGCCGCGGTGTACTACAAGCAGTTCACCGGTGGCGCGGTGCCCACGGTGGTGGATGAGCGCTTCGTCATCGACGGCACCGCGGTGGTGGTGCCGGTGGTGCAGGACGTCACCACCCGGCAAAAGAGCGATCTCACCGGGCTGGAGCTGACCGGCACCCACCGCTTCTCCTACCTGCCGGCGCCGTTCGACGGCCTGGGCGTCAAGCTGAGCTACAACTACGCCGATTCCAACTACAAGACCCAGGATCTGCGCCTGGGCGACCAGGTCGACCCGGCAACCGGCCTGGTGAGCAGCGGCATCGTCGCGCCTGCCAATATCTTCGGCCTGTCGCGGCACGTGTTCTCCGGCCAGCTGTATTACGCCATCGGCGCGGTCGACCTGCAGGCCATCTACAAGTACCGCTCCGAGTATTTCCAGAAGTTCGTCGGCGCCCCGGCGCAGAACCGCTACGTACGCGACAGCGGCACCCTGGACCTGCGTGCCAGCTACCGCGTCAATGCGCAGCTGTCGGTGTCGCTGGAGGCTTCCAACCTGACCAACGAGCCGCGGATCTCCGACATGCCGGTGCCCGGCAGCTTCCGTGAGTACAACACTTACGGGCGACGTTATTATTTGGGGGTGCGCTACCGGTTCTAGCGTCGCCCACCTGTCCGGCACCCGTGTGCCGGGCCGATCACCCTGAGGGTTTGAGTCGCCGATGTCCGAAAACCGCCTGTACCACTCCGTTGCCGCCAAGATCCGCGCGCTGATCGACACGGGCGAATTCCCGGTCGGCTCGCGCCTGCCGGGCGAGCGCGAGTTGGCCGAGCGCTTCGGCGTCAGTCGCGTCACCGTGCGCGAGGCCGAGATCGCGCTGGAAGCGCAGGGCCGCATCGTGATCAAGATCGGCTCGGGCGTGTACGTCAAGCCACGCCTGGCCTCGGACGAGGGCGCATTGCCGGATGTCAGCGCGTTCGAGCTGACTGCCGCGCGCGCGGTGATCGAGGCGGAGGCGGCCGCATTGGCCGCCAGCCACATCACCGATGCGGAGCTGGATGAATTGAACGGTATGATCCAGGCGCTGTCCGCACCGGGGCTCAGCGATGCGGCCGCTGCCGACTACGACCGCGCCTTCCACCTGGCGATCGCGCGGATTAGCGGCAACCCGGTGGTAGCGCACTGCGTGCAGCTGATCTGGCGCATGCGCAACGAATTGCCGCGCGTGCGCGAGGTGTATGCGCGGGTCTGCCACGACGACGGCGCCACCCGCGTGGACGAACACACCGCCATCCTGCAGGCCCTGCAGCAACGCGACCCGGTCGCGGCACGCACGGCCATGCGCAACCACTTCCAGCGTCTGTTCGAATCCATGCTGGAAGCGACCGAGAACGATGCACTGGCAGAGATCCGCCGCCGCACCCAGCAGGACCGCGCGCATTTTCTGGCGGCCACGCGCACCTGAGTGCATGGGGTGGATTGTTGGACGCGCTGCGTCCACTGCCGGCGGCACTTTCGTGCCGCTGACGCTGGATCCTCCGAAAGACACATCCACTAATCAGCTGGACGCACCGTCTGCGCCGGTTCGGCACCACCGACACGCGGCTGATCTGAGTGTCGCGCCTGCGGTCGCCGCGGACGCTGCAGCGAAACACGCTGCAGGCGCGTCCGCCCTCAGGCAGATCGCTCTACCTGATAGGGCGTAGGCACCTGCAAGTGCAGGCCTCAGTCCGCCATCACCTTGTCCGGCGTCATCGGGGTGCTGCGGATGCGCTTGCCGGTGGCATGGAAGATCGCATTGCAGATCGCTGCCGAAACACCGACCAGGCCGATTTCGCCCACGCCTTTCGCACCCAGGCTGCTGACGATGCGGTCGTCCTCGTCGGCGAAGATCACATCGATGTCGTGGATGTCGGCATTGGCCGAGACGTGATACATCGCAAAATCGTGATTCATGAAACGGCCGAAGCGGTGATCGGACTGGGTGTGTTCGTGCAGCGCCTGGCCGATGCCCCAGACCACGCCGCCAACGATCTGGCTGCGCGCGGTGATCGGGTTGAGAATGCGCCCGGCTGCAACCGCGCTGACCACGCGGGTGACGCGGACCGTGCCCAGCTCTTCATCCACCCGCACTTCCACGAACACTGCGCCGTGGGTGGCACGGGTGTACTTGCGTTGCTTGAGCACATTGGGCAGCAGCAGGAACTTGTCTTCGATCTGTTCCAGTTCTGCTGCACGCAACAATTCGGTCAAGGCAATGGTGGTGCCGGCATCGGCGCGCAATGCCAGCGTGCCATCGGCAAACACCACCTCGTCCAGCTTGGCCTTGCCAAAGCGCGAGTTCGGCAACGCCTGTGCCAGGCGCAGCAACCGCGCGCGCAGCTTCGCGCACACGCCATCCACCGCCGAGCCCACCGTGGTCACATGCGACGAGCCGCCTTCGATCGGTGCGACCGGCAGAGTCGAATCGCCGAGTTGGAAGGTGACCTGTTCCAGCGGCAGGCCCAGTGCTTCGGCCGCGATCATCGCCATCACCGTATAGGTGCCGGTGCCGATATCGCTGGCTGCGCTGCTCACCACCAGCCGGCCATCGGCGTGCAGCACCGCATGCGCGCGCGCAAACATCTGCATCGCATCCCATTGCCCGGTGGCCATGCCCCAGCCAACCCACTCGTTGCCTTCCTTGCGCGCGCGCGGCTGCAGCGGACGCTGCGCCCAGCCGAAGCGTTCGGCACCTTGCTGGTAGCACGCGCGCAGCGCCTTGGTGGAGTAGGGCTTGTCGTCGGCCGGGTTGACCTCGGCATAGTTCTTCAGGCGCAGCGCCAGCGGATCCATGCCCAGCTCATAGGACAGCTCGTCCATCGCCACTTCCAGCGCATGCACGCCGTGTGCGGCGCCGGGTGCGCGCATGTCCATCGGGCTGAACTGGTCCAGGCTCACCAGGTTGTAGCCCAGATGCACGTTGTCGCAGGCATACAGCTGCCCACTCCAGTTGACCACCACCTCGACGTAATCCTCGATGCGCGATGTCTCGGCAATGGCCTCGTGCCAGATCGCACGCAAGCTGCCGTCGCGGTCGGCGCCGAGCTTGAGCCGCTGCAATGTCTCCGGGCGATGGCCGAAGGTGAACATCTGTTGCCGCGTCAGCACCACGCGCACCGAGCGGTCCAGCAGGATCGACGCCATCACCGCCAGCGGCAACTGATACTGCGGGCGCAGCCCGGAGCCGAAGGCGCCGCCCACGTACGGATTGCGCACGGTGACCTTGCGCTTGCTCAGGCCGAATACATGCGAGACGTACCAACGGCTGTTCTGCGAGCCCTGGGTCTTGTCGTAGATGGTGAAGTGGCCATCGGCATCGCGGATCACCGTGGAGGCAAACAGCTCCATCGGATTGTGGTGCTCCACGCCGCTGTAGTAGTCGGCCTGCACCTGGACAGCGGCATTGGCAAAGGCGGTGTCCGGCTCGCCCTTGTCCTTGGGCGGCGGCGAGAAACCGGCCTTCATGGCCTTGGGCTTGTGCGCGCGGTCCAGGTTGGTCATCAGGTTGGTATCGTGCGGATCCTGCAGCAGTTCCACCTCCACCAGGTGGGCCGCGTGGCGCGCCGCTTCAAAAGTGTCGGCCACCACCAGGGCGATCGGCTGGCCGCTGTACAGGATCTTGTTGTCGTAAAGAGGCCGGAACGGCGAACCGGCCGGTGCGGTCATGTCCTTGTAGAACACATCCATGCCGCGCATATGCGGGCGGTTCTCATGGGTGACGATCTCCAGCACGCCCGGCACCGCACGCGCGGCATCAAGATGGAAGGCGACGATCTCGCCCTTGGCGATGCTGCTGTTGACCACCACACCATAGGCCAGATCCGCCACCGGCCATTCGGCGGCATAACGTGCCTGGCCGGTGACCTTGGCACGCCCGTCGATGCGGGTGACGCCGGTGCCGGTGGGGCGATAGCCGGTGCCGCTGTCGGCAACCGGTGGGCTCAGGTCGTTGTCGGGTAGATCGGTGCTGCGTGCGTTCATGGCGCTTCCTCCAGCGCGCTGGTTCGCCCGCGGTTGTCGATGGTGCCCTCGCGGGCGACGTCCAGGGCACGCACGATCGCGCGGCGTGCCAGCGGCAGCTTGAAGGCGTTGTTGCCTTGCGGTTGCGCACCCTGCAGCAAGGCATCGGCCAGGCTGCCGAAGCTCTCGGCCGTGGCCGGTTTGCCCACCAGCTGCGCTTCGGCGTCGGGGTTGCGCCAGGGCTTGTGCGCCACGCCGCCCAGGGCCACGCGCACCTCGCGGATGCTGCCGTCCTCGGCCAGGTCCAGCGCCGCCGCCACCGACACCAGCGCGAATGCATACGACAGGCGCTCGCGGATCTTCAGGTAGGCGCTGTGCGCGACGAAGCGCTGTGCATCGGGCAGGTCGATATGCACGATCAACTCGTCCGGGGCCAGGGTGCTGTCGAGCTCCGGGTGCTCGCCGGGCAGGCGGTGGAACTGTGCGAACGGGATGTCGCGCTCGCCGTTGGGGCCTTGCACATGCACCACCGCATCCAGCGCAGCCAGCGCGACGCACATGTCCGACGGGTGCGTGGCAATGCACTGCGCGCTGGCGCCGAGGATGGCGTTATAGGTGGTGAGCCCGCCGATCGCCGAGCAGCCGGTGCCGGGCGCGCGCTTGTTGCACGGGGTGGCGTGGTCGTAGAAATACAGGCAACGCGTGCGCTGCAGCAGGTTGCCGCCGTTGCTGGCCATATTGCGGATCTGTGGCGAGGCGCCGGCCAGGATCGCCGCGCTCAGCAAGGGATACCGCGTTTCCACGTCCGGGTGATAGGCGGTGTCGGCATTGCGTGCGAGTGCGCCCAGGCGCAGGCCGCCTTCGGGGAGCGCACTGATGCTGTCCAGCGGCAGGCGATTGATATCGACCAGGCTGCCCGGCCGCATCAATTGCAGCTTCATCAGGTCGGTGAGATTGGTGCCGCCGGCGATCAGGCGCACCGGGGCTTCGGCGGGCACCGGGTGCGGGTCGCTGCCGCGCACCGACAGGGCAGTCAGCGCCGCATCGACGCTGTCCGCGCGCGTATAGGTAAGCGGAATCATGCCGGCACCGTCCCTGGCGTCCACGGCGTGGCGGCGCTCTCGCTGCTGTCGCTGGGCTTGCCCATGACCTGCATCACCGCATCGGTGATCTGCGGGTAGGCACCGCAGCGGCACAGATTGCCGCTCATCAACTCGCGCACCTGGTCGCGGTCGTGCGCCTTGCCTTCATTGATCAGGCCCACTGCCGAGCACAACTGCCCGGGCGTGCAGTAGCCGCACTGGAAGGCATCGTTCTCGATGAAGGCACGCTGCAGCGGATGCAGCTGTTCGCCCTCGGCCAGGCCTTCGACGGTGGTGATCTCGGCGCCGTCCTGCATGACCGCAAGCGTCAGGCAGCTGTTGATGCGGCGCCCATCGACCAGCACCGTGCAGGCGCCGCATTGGCCGTGGTCGCAGCCTTTCTTGGTGCCGGTGAGGTCGAGCCGGTCGCGCAATAGATCGAGCAGGCTGACCCAGGCTTCGAGCTGCAAGTGGTAAGGCTGACCATTGATGCGCAGGTTGACCGGGTAGGTGGGCGCAGCAGTGGCGGTGGCCGGCGCCAGATGCGTGGCAGTGGCGGGTGTGGCATTCATGCGAACCCCGTGGCGATGGCTGAGAGGAGGACCCTCACCTTGATGCCTGCGTGGTCAAGGTGTGGTGTAGGAGAGTGAGGTCTCTTTCACGCGTGCGTGAACCCTGAGCGTGGTCATGCGCGGAACATGGCGGCGTTGCTGCGCATGACATCGCTTGATCGCAGGCCGCTGCCATCGTCGGTGCGTCATCGTGGTGTCACCTGCAGTGGCCAGGCTAGCCGGCCCAGCGCACAGGGGAACGCGCCCGCATGAAAGCCAACGCCACCCGCGCCTGGACGCAGGTATTCACCCAGCACGGGTCGGTGCTGCGCGGCTTTTTCGTGCGTCGCGGCGCCAACGAGGATGCCGAAGACCTGGTGCAGGAAACCTATCTGCGGCTATTGCGTGCGCATCAGGATCAGGGCGAGGCGATCGCCAATCCCGAGGCGTATCTGTACACGGTGGCGCTGAACCTGGCGCGCGAGCAGGCCGCGCGACGCAAGCAGGCGCCACTGCGCATCGACGAGATGGAACAGTTTTCGCAGCTGCTGGCCGCAGGCGACGACGTGGAAGACGCCGCGCACCGGCAGCAGCGCCAGCAACGCCTGCAGGCCCTGCTGGCCACGTTGCCGGAGCGCACCTGCGCGGTATTGGTGATGCAGTACCGCGACGGGCTCAGCTACAAGCAGATCGCCGAGCGTATGGGGGTGTCTGCGCATATGGTCAAGAAGCATGTGGTGCGTGGCTTGTCGGCCTGCAGACGGGCGGTCGCCGACAGCGGGGACAGCTGGTGAGCAAGCCGGTGTTACCGAGCCGCAGCGTTGTCGGTGAAGCCGCGCACTGGCATGCGCTGCAACGCATGCAGGCGCTGGATGCGACGCAACAGGCCGGCTTTCTGCAATGGCTGACCGCATCGCCGTTGCATGTACGCGAATACATGGCGGTGCTGCGTGTGGTCGGCGATCTGGGCGATGCCATGCGCGGCATGGATCTGGACGTGGATGCCCTGCTTGCTGCCGACCGGCGCAAGAGTGGCGATGCCACGCCGCCCAACGTGATCGCGCTGCCGCTGCGGTCACAAGTTCAGCCAGCACTGCAACCCGCTGCCCGGCCGCGCCGCAGCGAAGGCCAACCCAGGGCACGCATGCGCAGCTGGCGCATGGGCCTGGCCGCGGCGCTGTGCGGCGTGGCGATCCTGACCGGCTGGGCCTGGCCACGCACGCAGACCTACGCCACCGCGCACGGCGAGCAGCGCAGCGTGCAGTTGGCCGACCGCAGCGTGGTGCATTTGAATGGGCAAAGCAGCCTGCGTGCCACCATGACGCCGTGGAGCCGCCACCTGCAGCTGCTGCGTGGCCAGGCCAGCTTCGTGGTCGCGCCGGATCGGCGCCCGTTGCAGGTGCATGCAGGCCATCTACGTGTCGAGGATATCGGCACCACCTTCGATATCGCCCTGTATCAACACCAGGCACGCATCGAGGTCGCCGAGGGCCGTGTCCATGTCTGGCGCGACGCGCGCGATGGACAGCCGATGCTCGCCAACCTGGGGGCAGGGCAGAGCGCACGGATCGATGCGGCTACCGGCAAGATCGAACTGGCCAGCGAAGAGGTGGCCGCCATGCATGCCTGGCGGCAGCGGCGCATCGTGTTCCGCGACGCGCCGCTGGCCACGGTGGCCGAAGACTTCAATCGTCTCAACCGCACGCGTTTGTCGATCGACGATGCTGCCGCCGGTGCGCTGCGGCTCACCGGTAATCTGCGCGGTGACGATCTCGCCGCGCTGCGTGCCTTCCTGGATGGCCAGCCGAACCTGCGCGTGGTCAGCGCGCCGGGGATGCTGCGCGTGAGCAGCCGGCCTGCGCAGGGAACGGCGACGCGATAGCCACGGCGCTGCACGACGCCGTGATGCGTGCAGCGCGTGCGCATGTCGGATAGCGCGCGTATCGCATCTGCATTGGTCCTGCGCGCAGTGGATGAGGTTGCCGATGCCATGGCGCCGCGTGCGTACCGATGGCCGTCTGCGGCTGCGTCCGCGCACATGCAAGACCTCACGTCCTCGTGCACGCAAGGCGCACCGCGATGCAGATGCCGTGCGTCGTGCCCGCACCGTTCGGTGCCTGCGCAGATGTCACAGAAAATTCATCAAAAAACGGTGCCCGATCGTCGCTGTCGATGCTCGTAGTCCAGGTACAACGCAGCATTCCCGCGTGGCGGGTGGTGTTGCGCATTGCTTCCTCCCCTACTGGATTTCACGATGCGCCGTACGTTGTTTCTTTCGATCGCTCTTGCCCTGCACGCCGGCACCGCTGGCGCCCAGACGGCTGCTGCCACCGTCGCGGTCGAGGCGATTCCGGCCCAGCCACTGGCGCGCGCGCTCAATGCGCTGTCGCGCCAGACTGGGCTGCAGTTTGTCTATGCCGCCGGCGTGGCCGGCAACCCGCAGACCCGCGCCACCGCGGCCGGCGTCGCACCCGAGCAGGCCCTGCAGCAATTGCTCGACGGTACCGGCCTGCGCTACCGCTATCTCGATGCGACCACGGTGACGATCGAAACCGCCGAGCCGGCGCCCGGCCTGCCGCCAGCGGCTCCGGCAACGGCCGCAGTCGCCACGGCACCGGTGCCGCGTGCAGACGCGCCGGTGCAGGAACTGGACAGCATCCAGGTGCTCGGCAGTTACGCCGGCAGCCTCAGCGCCGCGTTGCGCCAGAAACGCTATGCCGACAGCGTGGTGGATGTGATCGCCGCCGAAGACATCGGCAAGCTGCCGGCGCAGAACGTGGCCGAGGCGCTACAGCGCGTGCCGGGCGTGTCGATCGTGCGCGACCGCGGCGAAGGCGTGTACGTGCGCGTGCGCGGCCTGGGCCCGAATTTCCAGGTCACCACGCTCAACGGCCAGACCATGGCGGTCAATGAGAACGTGCGCACCTCCGGCCAGACCGGGCGGCAGTTCCGCTACGACACGCTGCCGGCCGAACTGGTCTCCGGGCTGGACGTGATCAAGAGCCCCACCGCCGACCTGGACGAAGGCGCCATCGGCGGCATCGTCAACGTGCGCACGTTCCGCCCGCTGGAGCTGGGCAAGACGCTGACCAACGTATCGCTGGAATCCAGCCAGGCCCAGCGCACCCAGGCCAACGATCCGCGCGTCTCCGGGCTGTTCAACTGGGTCAATGCCGAGGGTACCTTCGGCATGCTGATCTCCGGTGCATATGCGCAACGCACCTTGCGCCAGGACCGCGTCAACGAGGTGAGCTGGGACTATTACCGCAACGGCGTGCCGGGCGTGCCCGGTGCCAATTACGTTCCCACCGGCCTGCGCCCGACACTGGAGCTGGAGGAGCGCGAGCGCACCGGCGTGGCGGCCTCGCTGCAATGGAAGCCCAGCGCGGCGTGGGAGACCAATCTGGATCTGCTCTACGCCAGGCAAACCGTGCATTACGACGAATACAGCATGGGCGTGGGCTTCGACAGCCTGGCCAAGCTGAGCAATCTGCGGGTGCAAAACGGCGGTATCACCGGCTTCGATTATCGCAACGGCCAGGTGCAGATCTCGCGCGAGACCTCCGGCATCACCGACGACAATCGCAGTGCACGCCTGTCCAGCACCTGGAGCGGCGACCAGTGGACACTGGGCGCAGTGGCGTTCCACTCGCAGGCGCACAGCTACGACTCCGATCCGATCCGGCGCACCCGTCTGCGCAGCGGCACCAACCTGGCGATGCGCGTGGACATGCCGCAAGCCGACGGCGACAACGTACCGGACTGGAGCTTCACCAACGGCTTCGATCCGACCAACCCGGCCACCGTGGCAGGACGCCGGCTGGAATGGCGCGAGATCGATGCGCGCGACAAGGAAGACGCGCTGCAGTTCGATGCCAGGCGCACACTCGACGGCAGCTTCTTTCGCGACTTCAAGGTGGGCGCCAAGTACCGCCAGCGCTCGCGCACCTACGATCGCGCCGACCTGCTGCTCAACAGCATTGCCGGGGTACGTTTCCCGGGCAGCTATTTCACCGCGTTGCCGGTGGGCGACATGCTGTCGGACGCCAACGGCAACCTGCCGCGGCAATGGCTGGCGCCGATCGAATCCGCGTTCTGGGGCAATTGGCCGACCAGCGCCGATCTGAGCAACACGCACAACAGCGCCGACCTGCAGAATTCCTACGAGGTGCAGGAAAAGATCGCCTCGGCGTACGCGATGAGCAACTTCGCCACCCAGCTGGCGGGCCGCGAACTGCGCGGTAATGTCGGCGCGCGCGTGGTGCGCACCGAGCAGGCCACCGATGGCCATGCCGATGTCAACGGCAGCGCACAGCCGGTGCATTTCGAGCGCAGCTATACCAATGTGCTGCCTTCGTTCAACGCGGCCTGGGATGTGCGCGAGGACATGGTGCTGCGGACTTCCGCGGCCAAGGTGATCACGCGCCCGGACCTTACCGATCTGTCGTCCAAGCTGACCTTCAATTCCAGTGGCGAACGCCTCACCGCCAGCGGCGGCAACCCAGCGCTGCAGCCCTTCGAAGCGTGGCAGTACGACCTGACTTTCGAGTGGTACATCGACGGCACCTCGGCACTGACCGGCGGTCTGTTCTACAAGGACATCTCCAGCTTCATCCAGACCCAGATGTCCAACCTGGTCTACCAAGGCCAGACCTATCTGCTGTCGTCCAAGACCAACGGCAGCAAGGCGATGGTGCAAGGCGCGGAAGTGGCGTATCAGCAGGTCTTCAGCGGCCTGCCGTCGCCGCTGGACGGCCTGGGCATGCAGCTCAACTACACCTGGACCGACAGCAAGGCGACCTATCACGACGGCACCGGCAGCTTCACCGACAGCCTGGAAGGCGTGGCCAGGAACACCTACAACGCCGTGCTGTTTTACGAGAAGGGGCCGTTGATGGCGCGCGTCAGCTACAGCTGGAGCGACGACATCCTCAACGCGGTGGGTACCGCCAATGTGGCCACGCTCAACAGCGACCGGTTCGGCAGCCTGGATGCCAATGTCGCCTACAAGGTCAACGACACGCTCTCGGTGTTCGTCAACGCGATCAATCTCACCGGCGAAGTGCAGCGCCAGTTCGTTGGCGATCACTTGTTCGGCGGCTATACCGACTACGGCCGCACCTGGTCGCTGGGGTTGCGCGCGCGCTTTTGACAAGGGCTGGAGACCTGACGGGCAGTTGCCAGCGACGTGCGGTGTGCATCGGGGGCGCTGCGCTTGCGGGTGACATGCCGCCACGGAGGCCTTGCGACGAGCGCAGCCGTCGTGATCGCCGATCCAGTTTGTTGGCGGCAGCCAATGCCGCCACCGGGCGCCTTGCTGCAAGGCGCCATCTGCAAGGGCCATGGCTTCGGCTATGGCGCTGTTGCCAGCCGCACATCGCCTCGTATCGCGGTGTGCAACAGCTGCATCACGTGTTGAGACCACTCATGTCATTACTGCTTCGTAGCTGTATCGGTTTTTTTGTCTTGATCGTGGCCGGCCTGGCTACGCCGGTAGCGCCTGCCGCCACCACGTCGGAGACGCTTGAAAAAGTCGTCATCCTCAAGCGCCACGGCGTGCGTGCGGCGATGTCCAGCCCGGAACAACTGGGTCGCTATTCCGTGCGTCCCTGGCCCCGCTTCGATGTGCCGGCCGGCCACCTGACCGCAAACGGTGCGCGTCTGGAGGCATTATTCGGTGCCTACTACCGCGCCCGTTACATGCCGTTGGGTCTGTTCGATGACGATGGCTGCGCCAACGTCTACTACTGGGCCAATCTCACCCAGCGCACCATCGCCTCGGCGCGTGCGTTGGCAAGCACGCTCACCCCGGGGTGTACGAACACGGTGCACCACGTGGCCGATGACGCGTCCGATCCACTGTTCGACGGCGCGCCGGCATTGCGACAACCCGCTGCGGCGGCATTGATGCGCGCGGCCATTGCCGGCCGCGTCGGCGGCGATGTGGTCGCCTGGAATGCGGCGCAACGCGATGCTATCGACAGCTTGCAGCAACTGTTGCTGCAATGCGCGCAGCGGCCGTGCCCGGCGCAGGCCGGTGCCGGCAAGCAACGTCTGGATGCGGTGCCCGCAGGCATGGGCGCCGCCCACGACGGAATCGCCGGTGTCGAAGGCCCGGCACCGGCAGCTTCCGGCATCAGCGAAAGCCTGTTGATGGGCTGGGCCGACGGACAGGACTTTGCCGCGTTGGGATGGCAAGGCGTGGACGAGGCCAGTCTGCTGCGCGCGTTTGCCCCGCATCAGGCCGAGTTTGCGCTGCGCCTGCGTGCGCCGACGGTGGCGCGCATGGCCAGTACGCCGCTGGCGGCGCGGCTGCTGGCGACACTGCAGCAAGGCAGTGTCGCCAGTGGCAATCGCCATCCACCGCAGGCCACGCCGATCGGTGGCGATGCACGGCTGGTGGTGCTGTCCGGTCACGACGGCACGCTGACCTTGCTGGCCGGCATGTTCGATCTGCATTGGCAATTGCCTGGTTACCAACCCGACCAGACCGTGCCTGGCGGCGCCTTGGTCTTCGAGCGCTGGCGGCGTGCCGATGGGCAGCGGGTGATCCGCCTGCGCTACACCGCGCAGACACTGGCGCAACTGCGCGAACGCCGCGCACTGACACCGCAGGCGCCGCCGCCGTCATCGCCGGTGTTCATTCCCGGCTGCAGCAGCGCCACCCCGGAGTACGACTGCCCGCTGCCAACCTTGGCGACATTGATCGACGCCGCGATCGACCCGCATTACCTGAGCGAATGACGCCGCGCGCGCCGGCCGCGACCGGCGCGTGTGGTTGCATCGGCGCATCGGCGCCGTTTCCCTGGCCACCGTGCCAGCCGCTGTTTCTCACCACTGCAAGAGGCGATTTATGCTCCACCAGCGACGTACTCTCGTCAGTCTCGCAATCACTCTCGGTCTTGCCTGCGCAGGCATCGCCCAGGCGCAAACGGACGTCGGCGTACTCGACGTGTTGACCTACAACGTCGCCGGCCTGCCCGAAGGCCTGTCCAGCGGAACGCCGGCCACCAACACCGCACTGCTCGCACCGAAACTGGCGCCTTACGGGCTGGTCAACGTGCAGGAAGACTTCAACTACCACGCCACGCTGTACGCCGGCGACGCGCATCCCTACCGTACTGCCACCAGCGGCGGTGCCGCGTTCGGCGACGGGCTCAACACGCTCAGCAACTATCCCTTCAACGACTTCACCCGGGTCAAGTGGAACCAGTGCAACGGCACCGACTGCCTGACCCCGAAGGGTTTCAGTTACATGCGCGTGCGCCTGGCCGACGGCGTGTTGCTGGACGTCTACAATGCGCATCCCAATGCCGGGGTCGAAGCGGGCGACCTGTCCGCACGTCGCGTCAATATCGGCCAACTCTCGCAGTTCATCCAGACCTGGTCGGCCGGCAATGCGGTGCTGGTGATGATGGATTCCAATACGCGCTACACCCGCAGCGACGACAACATCCGCGAGTTGATCGCCTCCAACGGTTTGACCGATCCGTGGGTGGAGCTGATCAAGGGCGCAGCACCGGCGGCCGGCGCCGCACCGCTGTTGTGCGGCACGCCGCCCACCAATAGCTGCGAAGTGGTCGACAAGATCCTGTACCGCGATGCGCCGCAATTGACCTTGGTGGCCAACCGTTACCAGCTCGATGGCGGCGGCTTCTATGACAGCGCCGGCAAGCCGCTGTCCGACCACTACCCGCTGCATGCGCAATTCGGATGGGCCGTGGGCGACCGATTGCGCACCAGCGACCAGTTCGGTGGTCCGCATGGCGTTCCGTTCAACGATCTGGCCGGCAACCCTGGCGTGCGTCCGCTCAGTGGCGTGACCCTGCGCGGCGGTGCGCGCCTGGATGGCGTCGGCGTGATCCTGGACAGCGGCAAGCTGCTCGCGCATGGCGGCAGCGGTGGGCAGGCGACCACACTGTCGCTGGGTGCCAACGAAACGCTGTCCTCGGCCACCTTCACCGTGGGCAAGTACAACAACCGCACCCGCCTGTTCTCGCTGAGCCTGCGCACCAACAAAGGCCGCAGCGTGCAGGTAGGCAGCCCGACCAGCGAGAGCTACACGCTGAGCGCTCCCAGCGGCTGGCATATCGCCGGTTTCACCGGTCGCGCGGGTGAGGAGATCGACAAGCTGGGGGTGGTGTATGCGAAGGACTGAGGGCATTGCGGACTAGCAGCCACTCAGACCCCTCGCAGTCTGCGGCGTGAGCTGTAAAGCAGCGACGCACGCCATGGATGGCCTCTCTGTTAAAGCGGCAATCCACGCAGCATTGAATCTGGCGGTGCGTTGAAACATCCGTGCAGCCGCAACGTTGTGCGGATCAGAACGTAGGTCTCCTGCGCAATTGCTGATGCTCCACGATAATTCGTCGGCGGGGCGACGCAATGCATCAACCGTAATGCCCGCGGGGTTCGTGCACATGCGTATCGGCACGCAAACGCACCCGTGGACGCAACCATTGGGCAAACTCCGCTTCGCCCCATGCGCCATCGGCCAATCCCATCATGGCGACATACTTCTCTTCCTGCGAGGCGATGAGCTCGGCACCATTGAGCACGAGAAAAACGCGGTAGCAGACATGGGCGGTACGCTTGTTGCCATCCACAAACGGGTGATTGCGCGCCAGCCCGTAGGCCAGGCTGGCGGTCAACTGCACCAGATCGGGCGGAGGATCGCCATAAGAAAAAAGCTGCTGTGGACGGGCCAGGGCCGAGTCCAGCAAGGCCTCATCGCGGATGCCAGCAGCGCCACCGTGTTCGCTCAATTGACGTTCGTGGATGGCCAGGGCAAGCGCGCGCGTGATCCATACGACCATGCGCGTGTTCATTTGGCCAGCTTGTTCAGCACCTGACGGTCCTCGCGCATCACCTGCTCGGCCACATCCATCTGCGCGGCCAGGGTCGGGTCGAACGCGGTCAGCTTGATGCCGTCGGGCGTTTCCAGTGCATAGAGTTCGTCGCCCTTACCCAGGCGCAGGCGGGCGAGCAGTTCCTTGGGCAGGATGACGCCAGCGGAATTGCCGATGGAGGTGATCTTGAGCTTCATGGTCGACGCCCTCGTTAGTACGTAAGTTATAACTCCGTTTCCAGCCGATCACAAGCCCGTCCTGGCTGAAGCGGCTCAGCAACCTGCATGGGCCGATCTCGCCTGCTGCGACCGACAGGTGTACAAATGTACACCTTGTCCCGTCCGGCCGTTGCACTCCCATGGAATCTCTCTCCCCCAAGCGTCAGGCGGTGCTGGCTTTCCTGCAGGAACAGGCCCGTGCAGGGGTATCCCCCAGCCTGGCCGAGATTGCGCAGGCGTTCGGGTTCGCCTCGCGCAATGCCGCGCAAAAGCACGTGCAGGCGCTGGCCGAGGCCGGGTTGATCGAGCTGCTGCCCAATCAGAAACGTGGCATCCGCATGCCGGGCGGGGCCGCGCGCGATGCCTTGCTGGCCTTGCCGGTGCTGGGCCGGGTGGCGGCCGGTGTGCCGATCGGGGCGGATATCGGCCTGGACCGGCAGTTGTGGCTGGACCGCACGCTGTTCTCCTTGCGTCCGGACTATCTGCTGCAGGTGCAGGGCGATTCGATGATCGACGACGGCATCCTGGACGGTGATCTGGTCGGCGTGCATCGCAGCAGCGAGGCGCGCGATGGGCAGATCGTGGTGGCGCGGGTGGATGGCGAAATCACCATCAAGCGGCTGGAGCGCGGTGCCGAACGCATCCGCCTGTTGCCGCGCAACCGCGCGCATGCGCCGATCGTGGTGGCGGCCGATGCCGACTTCGCGATCGAAGGACTGTACTGCGGTCTGATCCGGCAGGGTTGAGATGAGCCAGGAGCCCGCGCGCATCAGGCAGGACGGCAACGCGGCAGTGGCGCTGCCGCTGGACGCCCTACTGGCCGCACGCACGGTGTGGCGCGCGGGTCGTGGCACCGCCATCGCCCATGGCGGCGAATCCACCGGGCATGCGGCACTGGATGCGCTGCTGCCCGATGGCGGCTGGCCGCGGCGGGCACTGACCGAGTTGCTGCTGCCCGCGCACGGCGTGGGCGAGATCGCCTTGTTGTTGCCCACGCTGGCGCGCATGACTGGCGCCAGCAGCCGGGTGGTGCTGGTGGCGCCGCCGTTCATTCCCTACGCGCCGGCCTGGCAGGCGGGCGGGGTAGTGCTGGAACATCTGGAAGTGGTGCAGGCCGAGCCGCGCGACGCCTTGTGGGCGTTCGAGCAATGCCTGCGCAGTGGCGCATGCGCGGCGGTGCTGGGCTGGCCGCAGACCGGCGATGCACGCGCATTGCGGCGGCTGCAGGTCGCCGCCGACAGCGGCAACTGCTGCGCGTTCGCGTTGCGCGATCGCAAGCATGCGGTCAACGCATCGCCGGCGGCGTTACGGCTGGAATTCCTGCCCGAGCGCGATGCCTGGCAGGTACGCAAGTGCCGCGGCGGGCAGGTCCCGTCGCAGCCGTTGCGGCTGGCGCATTGAGGCGCGCGCATGTTGTGGGCCTGCATCTTGCTGCCGCAGCTGGCGCTGGACGCCGTCCTCCGGCGTCTGGAAGAGCCGGACGCACCGCTGGCGTTGGTGGAAGGGCCGGCGCAGTTGCGCAGCCTGCACTCGGTCAATGCAGCGGCGTCCGCCGCCGGCCTGAAAGCCGGCATGCGGCTGTCGGCGGCGCATGCGCTGATGTCCCATGTACGCACCATCGATTACGAGGCCCAGGCTGAAGCGCGTACGCAGCGGTTTCTTGCGGCGTGGGCGTACCGGCACAGTTCGTTGGTGAGCCAGCAATGGTCGCGTGCCATCGTGCTGGAGGCCGGTGCCAGTTTTCGGTTGTTCGGTCCATGGCCGCGTTTCGAGCGCCGCCTGCGCGATGAACTGCAGGCCTTGGGCTTCCGGCACCGGCTTGCACTGGCACCTACGCCGCGCGCCGCGCGCGTGCTGGCCGGTCTGCGCGATGGCATGGTGGTGACGCAGTTGCCGGCCTTGCACGCCACGCTGGACAAGGTACCGGTACGCCGCGCCGCGTTGCCGGGCGATGCCGGCGAGCGCCTGCAACACATGGGCGTGCGCACGCTGGCGGCGGTGCGTGCGTTGCCGCGCGATGGGCTGCGCCGGCGGTTCGGTGCGGGCCTGCTCGAGCATCTGGACCGCCTCTACGGCCAGGTCGACGACCCCCTGGAGTGCTACGCGCCACCGGACCACTTCGACCAGCGTGTGGAGCTCGGCTACGAGGTGGAAATGCATCCGGCGCTGCTGTTCCCGCTGCGCCGCCTGATCGGCGACCTGTGCACCTACCTGTCCATCCGCGACGGCGGCGTGCAACGGTTCCTGCTGCGGCTGGAACACGAAGAAGGTGCCACCGATGTCGAGATCGGCTTGCTGACCCCGGAGCGCGCGCCGACGCTGTTGTTCGAGCTTGCGCGTAACCGGCTGGAGCGGGTGGAGATTCCACGCCCGGTAGTGGCGATGCGCCTGCTGGCGCGGCAGCTGCCACCGTTCGTGCCGGCCATGCGCGATCTGTTCGATCAACGTGCGCAGCAATCGGTGGAGTGGCCGCAGCTGCGCGAGCGCCTGCGCGCGCGGCTGGGCGATGAGGCGGTGTATCGCGTGCTGCCGGCCGACGACCCGCGCCCGGAACGTGCCTGGCGGCGCGCCATTGGCGATGCAGTGCGCGAAGCCCATGCACCGCCGCGTCCGCCGCGCCCGACCTGGCTGTTGCCGCAGCCAGTGCCCCTGCACGAAACGCAGCTGCGCATCATCTCCGGCCCGGAGCGGCTGGAAAGCGGCTGGTGGGACGACGACGAGGCGCGCCGCGATTACTACGTGGTGGAAACCGCGCGCGGCCGGCGTGGCTGGGCGTTCGCCGCTCCTGGCCGTGTCGATGGCTGGATGCTGCACGGGTGGTTCGCATGATCGGTTGCGTGCCCTTGCAGCATCAGAGCGTTGCCTGCGGGGCTGGTCATCGCAGCGGTGCCGCACGCGTCCGATGCACGGGACCGAAGAGGCAAACGCAGAGCGTCGATCTGCAGCGCATGTGTGGCGGCAGCGCGATGTCGAAGAGGTGCGCGCATGAGCTGGGATGACGCCGTCGACGGCGTGGACCGCGATACGCCCGGTGGGCGCATGCCGCGCGCCTGGACGGTCGCCGCGCGGTTGCGCGCGGCAAACGACGACATCGCCCATGCCATGGTCGCCGATGGGCTGCCTGCCTATGCCGAGCTGCACTGCCTGTCGGATTTTTCGTTCCTGCGCGGTGCCTCCAGCGCCGAACAATTGTTCATGCGCGCGCACCACTGCGGCTACAGCGCCCTGGCGATCACCGACGAGTGCTCGCTGGCCGGCATCGTGCGCGGCCTGGAAGCCTCGCGCGCCACCGGCGTGCGCCTGATCGTCGGCAGCGAATTCACCCTGGTCGATGGCACCCGCTTCGTGCTGCTGGTGGAAAACGCGCATGGCTATCCGCAGTTGTGCGCGCTGATCACCACCGCGCGGCGTGCGGCGGGCAAGGGTGCGTACCGGCTCGGGCGTGCCGAGGTGGAGGCGCAGTTTCGCGCGGTGGAACCGGGCGTGTTCGCGCTGTGGTTACCCGGGGCGCAGCCGCAGGCCGAGCAGGGCGCCTGGCTGCAGCAGGTGTTCGGCGAGCGTGCATTCCTGGCGGTGGAACTGCACCGCGAACAGGACGATGCGGCGCGGTTGCTCGCCCTGCAGCTGCTGGCGCAGCAACTGGGCATGACCGCTCTGGCCAGCGGCGATGTGCATATGGCGCAGCGGCGCGAGCGCATCGTGCAGGACACCCTGACCGCCATCCGCCACGGCTTGCCGTTGGCCGAGTGCGGCGCGCACCTGTTCCGCAACGGCGAGCGCCATCTGCGCACGCGGCGTGCCTTGGGCAACATCTATCCGGATGCGCTGTTGCAGGCCGCGGTGGACCTGGCGCAGCGCTGCAGCTTCGATATCTCCAGGCTTGAATACACCTATCCGCGCGAACTGGTGCCGCAAGGGCATACGCCGGCGAGTTATCTGCGACAGCTCACCGAAGAGGGGATGCGTGAGCGGTGGCCGAATGGTGTGCCGGAAAAGATACGCGATGACATCGAAAAAGAATTGGAGCTGATCGCATACAAAAAGTATGAGGCTTTCTTTCTTACTGTGCAGGACGTGGTGCGGTTCGCGCGTTCCAAGCAAATTTTGTGTCAGGGGCGCGGTTCTTCAGCCAATTCGGCAGTGTGCTACGCGCTGAGCATCACCTCCGTGGACCCACTCAAGACGCGCTTGCTGATCTCGCGCTTCTTATCCAAGGCGCGCAACGAGCCACCTGACATCGACGTCGATTTCGAACACGAACGGCGCGAAGAAGTGCTGCAATATGTCTACAACAAGTACGGCCGCGAACGCGCGGCATTGGCGGCGACGGTGATCTGCTATCGCGGCAAGAGCGCCGTGCGCGATGTGGCCAAGGCGTTCGGCCTGCCGCCGGACCAGATCGCGTTGCTGGCCAATTGCTATGGCTGGGGCAATGGCGAAACGCCGATGGAACAGCGCATCGAAGAGGCCGGGTTCGATCTGGCCAATCCACTGATCAACAAGATTCTTGCGGTGACCGAGCAACTGCGCGATCACCCACGCCATCTGTCGCAGCATGTCGGCGGATTCGTCATCTCCGACCAACCCCTGTCGCTGCTGGTGCCGGTGGAAAACGCCGCGATGGCCGACCGCACCATCATCCAGTGGGACAAGGACGATCTGGAAACCATGAAGCTGCTCAAGGTCGATTGCCTGGCGCTGGGCATGCTGACCTGCATCCGCAAGACGCTGGACCTAGTGCGTGGCCATCGGGGTCGCAAGTACGAGTTGGCGACGTTGCCGGATGAGGATGCGGCTACCTACAAGATGATCCAGCGCGCCGATACGGTTGGCGTGTTCCAGATCGAGTCGCGTGCGCAGATGGCGATGCTGCCGAGGCTCAAACCGGCAGAGTTCTACGACCTGGTGATCGAAGTGGCGATCGTGCGACCTGGCCCGATCCAGGGCGACATGGTGCATCCGTACCTGCAACGCCGCAAAGACAAGAGCCTGATCAGCTATCCCTCCGAAGGCGTGGAGAAGATTCTCGGGCCGACGCTGGGGATTCCGCTGTTCCAGGAGCAGGTCATGGAGTTGGTGATACACGCCGGCTACGACCCTGACGAGGCCGACAAGCTACGCCGTTCGATGGCGGCCTGGCGCCGCGGTGGTGATATGGAATCGCATCGGATCCGGATTCGCGCGCTGATGGAAGGCAAAGGCTACGCCTCCACCTTCATCGACCAGATCTTCGAGCAGATCAAGGGCTTCGGTTCCTACGGTTTCCCGCAAAGCCACGCCGCCTCGTTCGCCAAGCTTGTCTACGCCAGCTGCTGGCTCAAGCGCCACGAGCCGGCGGCCTTCGCCTGCGGGCTGCTCAACGCGCAGCCGATGGGCTTCTATTCGGCCAGCCAGATCGTGCAAGACGCGCGCCGCGGCAGTCCCGAGCGTGCGCGCGTGGAGGTGTTGCCGGTGGATGTGCTGCACAGCGTCTGGGACAACACGCTGGTCGGTGGCCGGCCCTGGCGCAGCGACCAAGACCCCGGCGAACAACCGGCGATCCGTCTGGGCATGCGCCAGATCGCCGGGTTATCGGAAGTGGTGGCCAACCGCATTGTCGCCGCACGCGCGCAGCGGGCCTTCGCCGATATCGGCGATCTATGCCTGCGCGCCGCACTCGACGAAAAGGCGCGCCTGGCATTGGCCGAAGCCGGCGCCTTGCAGGGCATGGTGGGCAACCGCAACGCCGCGCGCTGGGCGATGGCCGGCGTGGAAGCGCGTCGGCCGCTGCTGCCGGGCAGCCCGCAGGAACGCCCGGTGGAGTTTGCGGCACCGCGCGCAGGCGAGGAGATCCTGGCCGACTATCGCTCGGTCGGCCTGAGTCTGCGCCAGCATCCGATGGCGCTGCTGCGACCGCAGATGCGGCAGCGGCGCATCCTCGGCCTGCGCGACCTGCAGGGCCGCCGTCATGGCAGCGGCGTGCATGTCGCCGGCCTGGTCACCCAGCGCCAGCGCCCGGCCACCGCCAAGGGCACCATCTTCGTCACCCTGGAAGACGAGCACGGCATGATCAACGTCATCGTCTGGTCGCACCTGGCGCTGCGCCGCCGCCGCGCACTGCTGGAATCGCGCCTGCTGGCCGTCCGCGGCCGCTGGGAGCGCGTGGACGGCGTGGAGCATCTCATCGCCGGCGATCTGCACGACCTCAGCGACCTGCTCGGCGAAATGCAGCTGCCCTCGCGCGATTTTCATTGAAACTTTGTCTGGTCTGCGATTGCTGGTAAATTTCGCGCTCAGTTTGCACACGATATGGAGCAGTACGTGCGGAAAAGGATTTTCATTGCGGCCTTGGGGTTGCTGATGGCTGCCGGCAATGCCGCAGCGCAGGTGGATGTTGGCGCCTATATCAAAAAAGACAAGTTTGCCGATATCAAGCTATCGCCCAGCGGCGCGTTTTTCGCCGCTACCGTGCCGATGGAAGACAAGACCGCCCTGGCGATCGTGCGGCGTTCGGACAACAGCATGGGCGCGACTTTTGTGCTGGAGAAGAACACGTATGTGAGCGACTTTGCCTGGGTCAGCGAGACGCGTGTGTTGATCTCCATCGCACAGAAATACGGTCTGCTCGACAAGCCGTTGCCGACCGGCGAGCTGTATGCCATCAATGCCGATGGCACTGGTGTCGAGTTGCTGGTGGGCTATCGTGCTCGAGGCACCGGGCTTGGCACCAACATCAAGGTCAAGAAAACCGAAGCAGTTGCCGCATTCCTCACCGATACCTTGCCCGACGACGATCGCAACGTGGTCGTCGGCATCTGGCCGTTGTCAGGGCAGGACCCGTACACGCGCGCAGAAAAGCTCGACGTCAACACAGGTCGGCGTCTTCCGCTGGCGCGTGCCCCGATTCAGCGCGCCAGCTTCACCACCGACCACCATGGCGAGGTGCGTTTTGCGCAGGGCGCAGGATCGGACAATGTCAGCAAGCTGTATTACCGCGTTGGCGGTGGAACCGAGTGGACGCTGCTCAACGACGAACAGGCCAGCGGCCGCATCGAAACCCCACTGGGCTTTTCGCAGGACGAGCGCATTGCCTACCTGCGCGTGCAGGCTGCCGATGGCCCCGATGCGATCGTGGCTTGGGACATCCAGGCCAATCGCCGTGAACAGTTGCTGCGTGACGCAGTGGCCGATCCACTGGACGTCATCTATCGCAACGGCACCACGATCCCGGTGGGTGCCATTTTCATGGCTGACCGTCCGCGCAGCCGCTTTTTCGACGAGCAGGGCCCCGAGGCGCGGATGTATCACAGCCTGGAGGCCGCCTTCGCCGGTAATGCTGTGCGTATCACCTCCAGTACCAGCGATGGCCGCTACGTCATGTTGCAGGTCGATTCGGGCAGCAACCCTGGCGATTTCTATGTGTTCGATACGCGGGAGAAAAAAGCCCAGCACGTGATCAGCCGACGCGACTGGTTCGATCCCGAGCGCACCGCGACCGTGCAGCCCATCGCGCTGCAGGCACGCGATGGCGTGCCGTTGCATGGCTACCTCACGCTGCCGCGCACCGGCACGGCGAACAACCTGCCGATGGTGGTGATGCCGCATGGCGGCCCGTTCGAGATCTTCGACAGCTGGCAGTTCGACGACGACGCGCAGTTGCTGGCGCAGGCCGGCTATGCGGTGCTGCAGATCAATTTCCGTGGTTCCGGCAATTACGGTCGCGCTTTCCAGCATGCCGGCGCGCGCCAGTGGGGCGGCACCATGCAGGATGACGTCACCGACGCCACGCGCTGGGCGGTGACGCAGGGCTATGCAGATGCGCGCAGGATCTGCATCTTTGGTGCAAGTTATGGTGCGTATGCAGCCCTGATGGGGGCAGCCAAGGAACCGGGGTTGTATGCCTGCGCGGCCGGCTATGTCGGCGTCTACGACCTGCCGATGATGTTCACCAGCGGCGACATCCAGAAGCGCGGCTCAGGCGAAAACTATCTGAAGCAATGGCTGGGCGATCCGGCAACCCTGGCCGCACGCTCGCCGGTCCATCTGGCCAAGCAGATCAAGGTTCCGGTGTTCCTGGCGGCCGGTGGTGAGGACGAGCGCGCGCCGATCCAGCACAGCAAGCGCATGGAGGCGGCATTGCGCCAGGCCGGAGCGCCGGTGGAAACCTTGTACTACGACACCGAAGGCCACGGGTTCTATACCGAGCCGCATCGGCGTGCGTTCTATACGCAGTTGCTGGCGTTTCTGGCCAAGTCCCTGGATGGTGCCAAGGCCAAGTAGTGGTGTCGACGCACGCATATCGGGATCTTGTCGACCACGCTGTCCATGATGGCCGTCGCTACGCGACCGGCGGGGCAGCCCGCCGCAAGGCGATGACGCAAAAGCGCGGGTGAATAGCCGCCGTGGCGGGGCATCGTCATCCAACCGGTCTGTGCTACACCATGCAGGCCGGCGCGGCCGCGCTGGCTTACCTTTCATCCACGAGGCGATCATGAAGTTGGAGGCGTTGTTCGACCAGTTGCACACCTTGCCCACCGTGCCCGAGGTGGCGCAGGACCTGATTGCCCGGTTCGACGATCCGGCAACCAGCATCGATGTGCTGGCGCACACCATCGAGCGCGATCCGGTGATCGCCGCCAAGGTGCTGCGGCTTGCCAATTCGGCGCGCTTCCACGGCCTGCGCGACTCCACCAGCGTGGAAGACGCGGCCATGCGGCTGGGCTTCAACACGCTGCGCACCCTGGTGCTGGCCTCGGCGATGACCGGCGCGTTCCGCGCCGGGCCGGGCTTCGATCTGAAGGCGTTCTGGCGGCACAGTTTCGAGGTGGCCGGCATCTGCCGCCTGCTGGCGCGCCAGCACGGCGTGGATCCGGAAACCGCCTTTACCTGCGGCATGATGCACAACATCGGCGAGCTGCTGATCCAGTCCGGCGCGCCGGATTACGCCAGCCGCATCAATCACGACAGCTCATCGGCCGGCCATGCCGCCGAAGAAACCCTGCAGCTGGGCTTCGGCTACCCGGAAGTCGGCGCCGAGCTGGTACGTCGCTGGCAGCTGCCTGTCGTCATCCAGGAAGCGATCGCCTATCAGGTCCGCCCGGCCGCTGCCCCGGAAGGTGCGCGGATGCCGCTGCTGGTCGCCCAGGCGGTGCAGGTGTCCGACGCGCTGCGTGCACATGGTGGCGCCACGCCGGCGGCGTTGGACGCGGTGCGCGGTCCGTTGATGGACACCGTGGATCTGGATGCCTTGTTCGCCGCATTGCCGGACGTGATCGAGGCCGACCGCGCGTTTGCCGAACTGCTGCATTGATCGGACAGCCGCGCCGACGCCGCCAGCGTCGGCGCAGCCGCTGACGCTGACGCACCATCGCCGGCAGCAGATCCCTGACATGCAGGAAAAACGGCAGCGTCCAGTGCTCACGGCGATAGCGATGTAACGGCAACGCGTGCCCGCCGCTGCAGCAGCAGACCAGTCGGCCCTTACGGGCGCGCGGCCTCATCCGTGCCCCTCACCAGCGCACTGTCCCGCCAGCACGGGCGGCAGGCGACCGCCGGTACGAGCGATGGGCGTGATGACGAGTCCATCGCTCGTTGTCACCTATCGGCCATGGCGCGCGTCGCTCATGGCGCCTCCGTCGGTCGACGAGCCGGAAGACCGCATCGCCGCACCCTGACGCCGTATGCCGCTGGTCTGCATGCCATGCAGCAGTGTCCGCCACCTCCACACCGTGCGACCTCATACGCTTGCGATCCGCATGCGCGATGCAGTCGCCGACACACGCTGGTACACGCCTGTTGTCCCCGTCGCTACATCCCCGGGCATTCCAGCCGCCACAGCAGGCACAGTGTCACGCCGCGGCGCAGCTGGACGGAACCCCGTGTAGGCGCTAGCGTGGTCCGGATTTTTTGCCACAGGGGAACTGCCCATGAGCCATGACGCGCAGCCGCGCCAGCTCACCTTCCGCGCCGTCGTGCTGGCCATCGTGCTGGCGGTGGTGCTTTCGGCCGCCAACGCCTATCTCGGCCTGTTTGCTGGCCTGACCATCGCCACCGCCATTCCGGCTGCGGTCGTCTCGATGGGCGTGCTGCGCCTGCTCGGCGGTGGCACCATTCTGGAAAACAACATCGTCCAGACCGGTGCCTCGGCCGGTTCGTCGATCGCCGCCGGGGTGATCTTCACCATCCCTGCGTTGGTGATCATGGGCTATTGGCCTGACTTCAAATACTGGTGGGTGCTCGGCATCGCCGGCATGGGTGGCTTGCTCGGGGTGCTGTTCTCGGTGCCGTTGCGGCGTTCGATGATCGTCGAAGACCCGCTGCCGTTCCCCGAAGGCAAGGCGGCGGCCGAGGTGCTCAAGGCCGGTGAAAACCCCGGCCCGGGCCTGAAGATCCTGGCGATGTCCGGTGCGATCGGCGCGCTGGTCAAGCTGGGTGCGGCCAGCGGCCTGCGGGTGATCCCGGATACCTGGGCGCAGGCCACCTATCTGGGCAGCAGCCGGCTGGTCGGCTATCTGGGCACCAACCTGTCGCCGGCGCTGCTGGGGGTGGGCTACATCGTCGGCCTGAATGTCGGCATCGTGGTGCTGTCCGGGTCGATCCTGTCCTGGCATATCGCCATTCCGCTGTATCAGCAGTTCTTCATGGGCAGCGACCCGGCCCTGGCGCAGAGCCTGGTCGGTGCGCCGGCGGCCGATGCGGCATTCGGCATCTGGGGCGCGAAGATCCGTTACCTGGGTGTCGGCGCGATGCTGATCGGCGGCGTATGGACGCTGTTCTCGCTGCGCAAGTCGCTGTTGTCCGGCGTCAAGAGCGGCTTTGCCGCCGCGCGCAAGAGCGGTGGCGGTGTGGTCGCCGAGACCGAGCGCGACCTGCCGATGAAGTGGATGCTGGCGGCACTGGTGCTGTGCACCTTGCCGTTGCTGGGCCTGTACCAGGCGATCGTGCAGCAGTGGCACGTGTCGATCCCTATGACCATCATCATGATCGTGGCCGGCTTTCTGTTCGTGTCGGTGTCCGGCTATCTGGCCGGCTTGATCGGCTCGTCCAACAACCCGGTCTCGGGCATCACCATTTCCACCATCCTGTTCGCCTCGGCGGTGCTGGTGCTGTTGCTCGGCAAGGATGGTCTGGTGCCGGTCGGCATCGGCGCGGCGCCGTTGGGTGCGGTGGCGGCGATCATGATCGGCGCGGTGGTGTGCTGCGCGGCAGCGGTGGGCGGCGACAACCTGCAGGATCTCAAGACCGGTTATCTGGTTGGGGCGACACCTTGGAAGCAGCAATTGATGCTGGCTATTGGCGCATTCTCGTGCGCGCTGATCATGGCGCCCGTGCTCAATTTACTTGCTGAGGCTTACGGTATTGGCTCCAAGACACTGCCGGCACCGCAGGCGATGTTGATGGCATCGGTGGCAAAAGGGTTGTTCGGGGGGCAATTGCCATGGGCCATCATCGCTATCGGTGCAGGTGTGGGAGCGGTGATCATCGCTGTGGATGAGTGGTTGAAGAAAACCGGCAAGCGCTTCCGCGTGCCGGTGCTGGCGGCGGCGATCGGTATCTATCTGCCGTTGGAGCTGATGGTGCCGATCTTCCTCGGCGGCCTGATCGCGCATCTGGTGGAGCGCTTCCACAAGATCCGCGCCGACGACGAAGATGGCCGCGACCGCGTGCATCGCCCGGGCGTGCTGTTCGCCGCCGGCCTGATCACCGGCGAGGCGTTGATGGGTATCGGCATTGCGCTGCCGATCGTAATCACGAATAACAAGGATGTATTGGCATTGCCTGGAGGTTTTCAGCTCAACCAATGGTTCGGCCTGGCGATCCTCGCCCTGGTCGGCTGGCTGCTGTACCGCGTCGGCAAGCGCGGCGAACAGACCGCCTGAGGGTGACGCTTCACCAAGGCATGCGCCTGCGCGCTGCCTCTGAACGGACACGCATCGCTGGATGCGTGTCCGTTTTTCGTTATGGCATTGAAACCGGATTGCCGCTGTTCTGATTGCATCGCAGCAGGCGCGGTTCGAATGCGGCCCTGCTGCCGAACGCGCGAGTGCAGCAGCATGCCGGTAAGACACGGGGCACCAAATCGTCGCTGCGACCGCATAGCGTCATATCCAGTTCGAACATCCCTGCAAGCTCGTGCATTGCCACCGTGAGCGGACCTGCCTTGCCGGTGCAGGGCAACGTCATTGGCGCATCTGGCCAATCGGCTGACACGACGAGAGCAGCTGCACCGCGCCAACGCATCAAGCGTTTGCCGATCGCGCAATGCACGCACAAGGCTCAGGCCATCGCGTCTGCACCATCGCAGCGCCTTTGCGCCGGCTTTACGCCCCACCCAGGCCTCGTGCATAGCGACTTTATGCGGCTGCTCCGTATCGTGCCGTCTCCCGCACCGATGGGTGCACCACGGCGACCGCATGCCTCGATCGATCCCGGTGACGCGCCACGGCGCAGGTCATCGCACCGCCTGACCCCCATAAATGATGGGTGTGGAAAAGCGACTCGCATCACGCTGTGCGACATCCGCACACTGTTGAGGCCGCTTTTGTCACCGACGGCGTTTTCGGACCTGCCGACGCCTATAAGATCGATTGGCAACACGCCGCCCTCCAGCGGCCATGCAGTCGTTCGACATCCACGCGCATTCCCCCTCCCACTGCTGGCCGTTCACGCGATCTGGCCAGCGTCTTGCCATGGAAACCACTGCAATGCTGACTGCTGCTAACTCCCATCGTTCCACCCGCGCACGCCGTGCCCCCTTGTTGAGCATCGCTTTGGCCGGTGTGCTGTGCAGCCTTGCGCTGCAGGCACAGGCACAGGAGGCCACCGACGCGGCGCTGTGTACCGATCGCCCGACCAAGGCCAATTCCACCTGCACCGTGCCAACCGGCGCCTGGCAGCTGGAAACCGACATCGGCAGCTACACCCGCGACAGCCAGCCCGGCACCCGGGTCGAAACGGCGTATTTCACCAACCCCACGCTCAAATACGGCGTCAGCGACCGCATCGATCTGCAACTCAACTGGGCCCCGCAGCTGCAGGTCAAGACCACCGACCGTGCCACCGGTGCGCGCAGCAGCCTGAGCGGTGGCGGCGATATCTTTCTGCGCATGAAGGCGCGTTTCTACGAAAGCGACACCGCCAGCGTGGCGTTGCTGCCGTTCGTCAAGGCACCGACCGCGCGCACCGGCCTGGGCAACGACGAGTGGGAAGGCGGCGTCGCATTGCCGATCAATTTCGCGCTGCCCAACAGCTTCTCGCTGACCTTCGGGCCCGAGGTGGATTGGTTGGCCGACAGCGATGGCAGCGGCAAGCATGTTGCGCTGATCAATGCGATCAACCTGGCGCATCCGCTCACCTCGAAGTTGTCGATGGCGGTGGAAGTGTGGTCCTCGATCAACCGCGATCCGGCGCAGACCATCGAGCAGTATTCGGCCGACATCGCCGCTGCGTATCTGCTCAATCCGCTGCTGCAGCTGGATGTGGGCGCCAACTTCGGCCTCAACGACCGCACCCCGGACGCGCAGGTGTATGTGGGCATGTCGCACCGCTTCTGACATGCGCAGCGCGTGCTGCGCATACAAAACGCCGCTGCGGTCCGCGCCTGTGCGGACTGCAGTGTTCCGCAGGCAACCGCTTCAGATATGTAATAACTGCCCGGTGCGGTGCGACACTATGTCGTCAGTCTGCCGGGCATGCCGGTGCCGGTCTCGCCAGAGGTACGCGGGCCGGGGAGGGGAGTGACAGAAAGTGGGCAGTGATGCTGCCTCTACTGGCCGTCGTGCGGGCACCTTGCAGCATCCAGATCGGAATGCCGGGCGCAGTGCAGGGCGGAATCTCCTGATCGAGGTGTTGCAACGTGGAAACGAAATCGAAGTTGCCGGTCCCGGGCCGGGCATTGCTGCTGGTGCTGGGCATGCTGATCGCGCTGGTGGGGATGATCTTTCTGCTGGGTGGCGCGAGGTTGGCCAGCCTGGGCGGCAGCTGGTACTTCCTGCTGATGGGCCTGGCGACCGTCGTGGCCGGTGTGCTGATCGTGCTGCGTCGGCCGGCCGGTGCGCTGGTGTACGGCGTCGCCTTTGCGCTGACGCTGGTGTGGGCGCTGTGGGATGCGGGGCTGGAGTTCTGGCCGCTGGTCTCGCGGCTGATCCTGCCTGCGGCGTTCGCCGTGCTGGTGGCACTGGCCTGGCCAGCGCTGCGGCGCAGCCGGGCGTTGCCGACCGGGCGCACGGCCTATGGCGTGGCGACGGTGCTGGCGCTGGCGGTAGTGGCCGGGATCGGCGGCATGTTCGTGCCGCATCCGCCGGTCGCAGGTAACACGGGGCCGGGCATGACGGCGGTGCCGCCTGGAAGCGTGCAACAAGACTGGTCGGCCTACGGCAATACCGATGGCGGCAGCCGCTTCGCTGCGCTGGACCAGATCAATCGCAGCAACGTCGACCGGCTGCAGGTCGCCTGGACCTACCACACCGGCGAGATCGCCAACAGCGACGGCAACGGTGCCGAAGACCAGCTGACCCCGCTGCAGGTGGGCGAGAAGGTGTTCCTGTGCACGCCGCACAACAATCTGATTGCGCTCGACGCCAGCACCGGCAAGCAGCTGTGGCGGCGCGAGATCAATGCGACCTCGTCGGTCTGGCAGCGCTGCCGTGGCCTGGGCTACTTCGACGCCGACGCTGCGTTGCCGACGCCGAGCGTGGCCAACCCCTCGCCGATCGCCGCAGTGACGGTGGCGCAGGACGCCAACTGCCGTCGCCGCCTGTTCACCAACACCATCGATGGTCGCCTGATCGCGGTGGATGCGGACACCGGCGCGTTCTGCCAGGGCTTCGGCAGCAACGGTCAGGTCGATCTCAAGGCCGGCCTGGGCGCTGCGCCGGATCCGTTCTACCAGCTGACCTCGCCGCCACTGGTGGCCGGCACCACCGTGGTGGTGGGCGGACGCGTGGCCGACAACGTGCAGACCGACATGCCTGGTGGCGTGGTGCGCGGCTTCGATGTGGTCACCGGCGCGCAGCGCTGGGCCTTCGACCCGGGCAATCCGCACGACCGCCAGGCGCCGGCCGCCGGCAGCAGCTATGTGCGCAGCACGCCGAACGTATGGGCACCGATGTCCTACGACGCGGCGATGAACACCGTGTTCCTGCCGCTGGGCGGGCCGTCGACCGATCTGTACGGCGCCGAGCGCACCGCGCTCGATCACCGGTACGGCGCCTCGGTGCTGGCGCTGGATGCCACCACCGGTGCGGAGAAATGGGTTTACCAGACCGTGCACAACGATCTGTGGGACTTCGACCTGCCGATGCAGCCCAGCCTGATCGACTTCCCCAACCCGGACGGCAGCCACACCCCGGCGGTGGTCATCGGCACCAAGGCCGGGCAGATCTACGTGCTCGACCGCGCCACCGGCAAACCGCTGACCGAGGTCAGGGAAGTACCGGTGAAAGGCTCGGATATTGCGCACGAGCAGTACGCGCCGACCCAGCCGCTGTCGGTCGGCATGCCGCAGATCGGCACCAAGCACCTGACCGAATCGGACATGTGGGGTGCCACTGCGATCGACCAGATGCTGTGCCGCATCGCGTTCAAGCAGATGCGTTATGAAGGCCTGTACACCGCGCCGGGCACCGATGTCTCGCTGAGTTTCCCCGGCTCGCTGGGCGGCATGAACTGGGGAGGCCTGTCGACCGACCCGGTGCATGACGTCATCTTCGCCAACGATATGCGCCTGGGCTTGTGGGTGCAGATGATTCCTGCCGACACCCGCAAGGCCGAGGCGGCCGGTGGTGGCGAGGCCGTCAATACCGGCATGGGCGCCGTGCCGCTGAAGGGCACGCCGTATGCGGTCAACAAGAACCGCTTCCTGTCGGCGCTGGGCATTCCGTGCCAGGCGCCGCCGTACGGCACGCTCAGCGCGATCGACCTCAAGACGCGCAGCATCGCCTGGCAGGTGCCGGTGGGGACGGTGCAGGACACCGGCCCATTCGGCGTCAAGATGCATCTGCCGATCCCGATCGGCATGCCCACGCTGGGCGGCACGCTGTCCACCCAGGGCGGGCTCGTGTTCATCGCCGGTACCCAGGACTACTACCTGCGCGCGTTCGACAGTGCCACCGGCAAGGAACTCTGGAAGGGCCGCTTGCCGGTCGGCAGTCAGGGCGGGCCGATGACCTACGTCTCGCACAAGACCGGCAAGCAGTACGTGGTGATCAGTGCCGGTGGTGCGCGGCAGTCGCCCGATCGGGGCGATGGCGTGATCGCCTACAGCTTGCCTGACGCGCACTGACACCGCCCCCACCCCCGTGACCACGTCGCCAGCTGCGTCGGCGTGGTCACGGAGCGGCCGAGAAACCTCGCGCGTGCCCGGCTGACCGCTGCGCACTCACGTCAGCCGCTGTTGGCTGCAACCCGACGGCCGGGTGTCTCGCACATCCCGGCCAACGCTCCCGTTACCGCAGCGGCGCTTTGGCACACCGCCATGCATCTCCACCGATGGCCGTGCACGCTGCCCCGATCAGAGAACCACGATGCATCGTCTGTCTTTCCTCCCGCGCCGCAGTGCGCTGGGCTACGCCTTGTTGCTGGCACTGCCGGCCACCGCAGTCGCCGCGGGCGATACCACGCTGACCGGCGACTGGGGTGGGCGCCGGTCCGCCTGGGCCGAGCAAGGCGTGAGCGTCCGCGGCGACTACGTGTCCGAGACGTTTGGCGTGGTGGACGGCGGCTACGAAAACACCAGCGCGCGCTATGCGCAGCAATTGCGGGTGGGCGTGGATCTGGACATGGCCAAGCTCGCCGGCTGGGGCGGTGGCAGCCTGCACGTCACCATCAACGACCGCCGCGGCCGCAGTACCTCCGCCGACCTGGTCGGCAATCGCTTCCCCATCCAGGAAGTGTACGGAGGCCAGTACACCCGCCTGAGCGAGTTCAGCTACGACCGCAGCTTCAACCAGGGCAGGACGTATCTGAAACTGGGCTTCTATGCGATGGGCAACCAGTTCGCCTCGCATACGTTGCTGGTGAACTTCGTCAATGCCGCGTTCTGCGCGCATCCGCTGGCGTTTTCGGCCAATAGCGGCTGGTACAACTATCCGGCCGCGCGCTGGGGCATCGAAGGCGCGCAGCAGCTGACCCCGCAGCTCAACCTGCATGCCGGCTGGTTTCAGGTCAACCCGAATCTGGGCTTCGGTGCCCGCGACACCTACGCGTTCGAGCCGTTCGCCAGCGGCACCACCGGCGCGATCTTCCCGCTCGAATTTACCTGGAAGCCGGCCGCCGCGCGCTACCCGGGCGTGTACAAGTTCGGCGGCTATTACGACTCCTCGTCGGTACCCAGGCGTGGGCTGGATACCAGCCGCAGCACCGGCCGCGACGGCGCCTATCTGCTGGTCGAACAGAAACTGTTCACCCCGGGAGCGGACCCCAGCATTGGCCTGACCGGATTCGCCCAGTACATGGCCAGCGACCACGACAGTGCGCTGATGACACGGTGGTATTCGGTTGGCGGGGTGTACCAGGGCATCGGCACACGCACGCAGGACCGCATCGCACTCGGCTATGTGGCCGGCAGGATCAATCATCGGCTGCTCGATGCACGCCGCGCAGAACTGATCGATGCCGGCGTGGCGGCCGATTCGCCACTGGCCGGGCTGAGCGCTGCCGAAGAGCTCTACGAGCTCGCCTACAGCGCGCAGATCACGCCGTGGCTGATGTTGCGCCCGGACCTGCAATACATCGTCAACCCCGGGACCTACGCCTATACCCACACGCGCAACGCAGTGGTGGTCGGGCTGCAGGCCAAACTCACGTTCTGAGTGCGTGCCCACAGCGTGGCGCGCCGTTGCCGCACGGCGCACTGCGCGCTGCGCGCATTCGGCGCCTTGCAGGGCAGCCACGTGCGGCGCCTGCGGGTGCATGACCTTGTGCCTTTGCGCGTGCGGCGCAGCAACGCCTACCATCGACGTTTTGCCGTTGCAGGAACTCTCGATGAAGCTTCGTTACGCCGTGCTGCCCCTGTGTCTGTTGACCGCCTTGCCAAGTCTTGCCGCTGCGCGCGGATTCGATGTGCGCGACATGGTCGCGCTGGACCGGGTGTCTTCGCCCACGCTCAGCCCCGACGGCAGCGTGCTGGTGTTCGCCAAGCGGCAGGCCAAGAGCAGCAACGGCAAGCCGGCCACCGGCCTGTGGACGCGCAATCTGCGTACTCGCGATGCCGCGCCGCCCAGGCGGCTCACTCCCGACGGCTGGAACGTCAACAGCCCGGCGCTGTCGCCGGACGGCAAGACGGTGTACTTCCTCAGCAGTAAGTCCGGTACACAGCAGCTGTACGCGCAGCCGCTGGCCGGCGGCGCGCCGCAGCAGTTGACCGCCTTTGCGGTGGATGTGGACAGCTACAAGCTCTCGCCCGACGGCAAGCGCATCGCCTTCAGTGCCGGCGTGTTACAGGACTGCGGCTCGGACCTGGGTTGCACCAAGAGCAAGCTCGCCAACCTCAAGAGCGCCAAGGCCAGCGGCGTGGTCTATGACCAGTTGTTCGTGCGGCATTGGGATACCTGGAACGATGGCCGCCGCAACACCTTGTTCGTCGCCGACCTGCCGGCTGCCGGCGGCAAGGCCGTGGCCGGTGCCTCGGCGATCAGCGCCACGCTGGCCGGCGATGCGCCCTCCAAGCCGTTCGGCGGCAACGAAGATTACGCCTGGTCGCCCGACGGCGGCAGTGTGGTGGCCAGCGTGCGCGTGCCGCAGCCGCATGGGCCGGAAACCGGCAAGAAGGCAACCGCCGGCGTCAAGCCCACCGGCAACGACGAGCCGTGGCAGACCAACTTCGACCTGTACCGCCTGGATGCGGCCGGCAAGGCCGCGCCGGTCAATCTGACCGCGTCCAACCCGGCCTGGGATGCCGGCCCGGTGTTCAGCAGCGACGGCAAGACGCTGTACTACCGCGCGATGAAGCGCCCCGGTTTCGAAGCCGACCGCTTCGGCCTGATGGCGATGGACGTGGCCACCGGCAAGAGCCGCGAGATCGCCCCCAAGTGGGACCGCTCGGCCGGCGAGATCGTCTTGAGCGCCGATGGCGCCAGCCTCTACACCAGCGCCGACGACCTCGGCGAGCATCCGTTGTTCAAGATCGACATCGCCAGCGGCCAGGCGACCAAGCTGGTGGGCGAGGGCAGCGTGCATGCGCCAACCCTGGCCGGCAACACGCTGGCGTTCACCCGCAACTCGCTCAAGAGCGGCGACCAGGTCTTTGTGAGCGACGTGCAGGGTCAGGGTCTGCGTGCGATCACCCAGAGCGCCGGCGAGTTGCTGCCGGAGGTGCAGTTCGGCGATTACGAGCAGTTCCAGTTCAAGGGCTGGAACAACGACACCGTGCACGGCTATGTGGTCAAGCCGTACAACTACCAGGAAGGCAAGACCTACCCGGTGGCATTCCTGATCCACGGCGGGCCGCAGGGCAGCTTCGGCAACGGCTGGAGCAACCGCTGGAATCCGCAGACCTACGCCGGCCAGGGCTATGCGGTGGTGATGATCGACTTCCACGGCTCCACCGGCTACGGCCAGGAATTCACCGATGCGATCAGCCAGCATTGGGGCGACCGCCCGCTGGAAGACCTGCAGAAGGGCTGGACCGCCGCGCAGAAGCAGTATGGCTTCCTCAATGGCGACAAGGCCTGCGCGCTAGGTGCCAGCTATGGCGGCTACATGGTCTATTGGATGGCCGGCAACTGGAATCAGCCATGGAAGTGCCTGGTCGACCACGACGGCGTGTTCGACAACCGCACCATGGGCTACGCCACCGAGGAACTGTGGTTCAGCGAATGGGAAAACGGCGGCACGCCGTGGCAGAACCCGGCCGGCTACGAGAAGTTCAACCCGGTGCTGCACGTGGACAAGTGGAAGGTGCCGATGCTGGTCATCCACGGCCAGCAGGATTTCCGCATCCCGGTCGAGCAGGGTCTGGCCGCGTTCACCGCGCTGCAGCGCAAGGGTATCGATTCCAAGTTCCTGTACTTCCCGGACGAGAATCACTGGGTACTCAAGCCGGACAACAGCGTGCTGTGGCACGACACCGTCAACAGCTGGCTGAAGCAGCATATCGGCCAATGAGGTCGCGACCGGCACGCCGCCTGGAGCGGCGTGCCGGTTGGTGCGGCGATGACGCGTGAGACCTCGGCCTTTGATGCGGGTCGCAGGGTTGTTCGGTTTGCTCAGTTCGGCAGCTGATCGCGTTTGGCCAACTGGCCTTCGACGATCTGCAGGATCTCCGCCACTGCGATGCCGAACGAGCCGGCATTGCCGGCATCGAAGGCGGCCTTCCATTCTGCGTAACCCGGCAGGTAATCCTGATTGGGCGCGGCAGTGCCGACGTGTTCGGCAGCGCTGCGCTCCAGGGTCTGCGCGATCACCGGGATGTGCGGCAGCGCGTCCAGGATCCCATCGGGCAATCCTGCGTGACGTACCTGGATGTCGCTGATGCTCACGTGCAGGATCTGGCCGCCGTGGGGATGCATATCGATCTGGTTGATCAGCAGCAGCGGGGTCTCGGTTGCGGTGCGCCCGCGGCAGCGCCAGAGCTGGCCGACCGCATAGGCGGGGGAGGTGGTGTCGGGCATCGGGTACTCCACGATCAAACCGCAATGATGCAACGCGCTTGCGGAGATGGCGACTCTGCCGGCATGCCGGGGTTGGTCGGGCGTTCGACCCGAGGTCTGCGCAATCGCGCTTCGCCCGTCAGACGATGTTCGCAGGTACGGTGTTGCGTGCTGGCAGCGTCCACGCCTGGATGAGTCCGCTTGCGGCGCGCGGAGAGGGCCTGGATCGCCGCATCTGGCTGAATGCCAGCATGAGCCAGCAGTGCCGCAGTGCACGCAAGCCATGTCAAAATAGCGATTCTTTAACTTCCTCAGCTCCCTGCCAGGATCGCAAGGACCGTTTGCATGCGCACCTTGTTCCGCCCCTCATTATGGGCGCTCGCCCTCGTCTGTAGTCCTGCCCTGAATGCCGCATCGCGGCCCGCCGCCGTGCCTGCGCGCGCGCCCGTGTCTGCGACTGCCGCAGTTGGCACCGATGCGGTGGCCAGCGATCCGGCCGTGCCACTGCCGGCCACGCTGAAGTCCGGCATGGGCTACCGCGCGTTTGCGCAGGCGGTGATGGAGCAGGGCTGGCAGCTGGTGGATCCGCTCGCCGCTGACAGCTGCATGGCCGCCGGCGATTGCGCCGTCGAGTTCATCGCACCCGGCGGCAGTGCCCGCCTGCAGGTGCAGGTCGGCTCGCAGTCCGGCGCGGCGGTGGTCAGTGGCTGGCGCGCGCAGCAGGTTCCGCTGGATCGCATCGGCAACCCCACCGCTGCGGCGGTGGACAGCAAGGCTGCGCCGGCCGCGTCCAAGGTGGCCGACAACCCGCGCTGAGCCAGTGCGCCGGCGTCTGGGGCGCGCGGCGTATCATGGCGCTGCATGCGCTGCGGCCTGCATCGGTGGCGCGTCAGCGCCAGCTGCGTCTTTCCTGATCCCGAGTCCAGTCCCGCATGACCTCCATGAAGAGCATCGATCCTGCCGATCTGGAAGCGTTGTTCGATGCGGTGCCGGACGTGCTGTTCTTCGTCAAGGATCGCGAGGGCCGCTATACCCACGTCAACCAGACCATGCTGCGGCGCCTGGGCCTGAAATCGCGCAAGGAATTGATCGGCAAGCGCGTTGCCGAGGTCTATCCCAGCGGGCTGGGTGCAAACTACGCCAATCAGGACGAGCAGGTGCTGGCCGGGGAAGTGATCGACAACCTGCTGGAACTGCATCTGTTCGCCAACCGCGAACCGGGCTGGTGCCTGACCTGCAAACGTCCGCTGCTGGTCGACGGCAAGGTGCAGGGCATCATCGGCATCTCGCGCGATCTGGGGCCGCAGGACGGGCACGAATCGCAGTACGAAAAACTGCGGCTCGCGCTGGCGTACCTCAACGCCAACTACGCGCAGAACGTGCGCATGCAGGCGCTGGTGGAGATCACCGGGTTTTCGATGTCCAAGCTGCAACGCTCGTTCCGCAAGGTGTTTCAACTCACCCCGCAACAGGTGCTGGCCAAGCTACGCCTGCAGATGGCGATGCATCTGCTGCACGGAAACAAGAGCCTCACCGAAATCGGGCATGCCTGCGGTTTCAGCGATCAGAGCGCCTTCGCACGGCAGTTCAAGCTGGCGGTCGGCATGACGCCACGCGAGTACCGCGCGCTGGCGAACGCGGCGCAGTTTCCTGCCGAACCGGCTTAGCGCGCCTGAGCAAGACGACTGCTCAGTAGCTGAGTTAGCTGAGCACGTGGCTCCCTTGCTGCTTGCCGAGCACTGCGTGAATCCAGCGGGATTCCGGGTTGCATCCTCGTTTGGTAGATGCAGTCAAAAGCCTGGTGAGTCGAGTGCGCGGTGCCCTCACCGCTTGCGGGACACGCCGTGAATCCGTCCGTGGAGGCTCGGTGGCGGCATCCATGCCGCCACACGGTCCCGCAAGCGGCGAGGGCACCGCACCAGACAGTTGGTCGGCTGTTTTCCTGAAAGCTTGTTGCTCAGCCTGGGCGGAAGAGAAGTTGGTAGGTCACGTGTTGAAAGCCTGTCGGCTACTCCGCTTGCAACGGAGATTCTTCAATAGGTGGTCGGACCCAGAGCAATCCGCCCAGCGCACTTCATGCTCTTGCTTGCGACCGTGCACACCGACCCTCTCGACGGTCCTTGCCCGCTCACCGTCGCGGGACCTTACGCGGCATGGATGCCGCGTAAGAGCCTACACGGACGTACTTGCGGCGTGTCCTGCGACGGTGGGCGGGCAAGGGCCTCGCAGCCAAACCGCAGCCCGCCGCCCTACTGCCGACCTGGCCGCGCGCGCCCACACCCCAAAGACACAACCGCGCAACGACATAAAGACAGCCAGGATTCCAAGTCGCAGCATTGTTTAGTAGACGCGGCCAAAAGAATGGCTTAAGGCCGGCCGTTGCACAGGACGCGTTGATCTACTGCTTAAGATGAGTTGCTACCCGCATAAACGACTTGGGCGCAAACGACGTAGAAGTCGTTCGCGCCCAAGCCTGTGCAGCCCATGCGGATGCGGTTACGCCAGCATGCGCACCTTCGGTTCGCGTGCCCACTGGCGGGTCTTGGCGGCAGTGATGAATGCCTTGGTATCTGCCGCCGCGATCACACCCGCGTCCTTACCGACATTGCCGGCCTTCAGCAGCAGCTGCGCGCCATCGTCGAAGGCGATTGCCTTCAGATGCGCCCACGCATTGCTGACAAAATCCAGCGCCGCCGATTCGCGTGTCAGCGCCTTGGCAGCTTCCGACGACAACACCACTGCCACTGCATCGAATACCACCGAGGGTGTGCCGGCCAATTGACCATCGGCAGCCAGTTGCTTGCCGTCGCTGAGCTTGGCGCCGCCCAGTTTCGGCGCAACGATCTTGACCGTGGCACCGGCGGCTTCGGCGGCCTTGCGCACCGCCTTGATCGTCGCTGCATCGGAGCCGTCGTGAATCAGGATGCCGACCGTGCGGCCCTGCAAGGTGTCCTTCATCTTGCCGATCAGCTGCAAGGCAGGCGACAGCGGCATGTCGGTCGGTGCGACCGCAGCCGGCGGTGCCGGCGGCAACGTGGTCATGCCCATGCCATCGGCCACACGCTGTGCCAGCGTCGGGTCGATGTGACGCAGGTGACCGACGATGGCTTCGCGCACGTGCGCGGTCTCCACCTTGGACAACTCGAACACCAGCGCCGATGCCATATGCGCCTGTTCCGGTGCGGTCTGGCTGCGGAAGAACATGCGTGCCTGGCTGTAGTGATCGGCAAAACTTGCTGCGCGTACGCGGCCCTTGGCGCCGTCTTCGGCCGGTGTCGCATGGCTGGGGAATCCACGCAGCGCCTCACGCGGTGCATCGGCCTGCAATGAGCTGGGTTCGTAGGCGACACGGCCCTTGGGGACGCCCATCTGCATATGGCCGTCGCGCTGGTTGTTGGCGAACGGGCACTTGGGCGCATTGACCGGGATCTGGTGGAAGTTCGGCCCACCCAGGCGGCTCAGTTGCGTATCCAGATACGAGAACAGGCGGCCCTGCAGCAGCGGATCGTTGCTGAAGTCGATGCCGGGCACGATGTTGGCCGGGCAGTACGCGACCTGCTCGGTCTCTGCAAAGAAGTTGTCCGGCCAGCGGTCCAGCACCATGCGGCCGACGATCTGCAGCGGCACCAGTTCTTCCGGAATGACCTTGGTCGAATCCAGGTGATCGAACGGGAATGCATCGGCTTCCGCCTCGGTGAACAGCTGCACCCCCAGCTCCCACTCGGGGAAGTCGCCGCTCTGGATCGATTCGAACAGATCGCGACGATGGAAGTCCTGGTCGGCGCCCGCAATCTTCACCGCCTCGTCCCAGATCGTGGACTGCAGGCCGAGCTTGGGGCGCCAATGGAACTTGACGAAGGTGCTGTCGCCCTTTTCATTGAGGAAACGGAAGCTGTGGATGCCGAAGCCTTCGATCATGCGCAGCGAGCGCGGAATGGTGCGGTCGCTCATCGCCCACATGATCATGTGCATCGATTCGGGGCTCAGCGAGATGAAGTCCCAGAAGGTGTCGTGCGCACTGGCAGCCTGCGGGAAACCGCGGTCCGGCTCCATCTTCACCGCGTGGATCAGGTCCGGGAACTTCATCGAATCCTGGATGAAGAACACCGGGATGTTGTTACCCACCAGATCCCAGTTGCCTTCCTTGGTGTAGAACTTCACCGCAAACCCGCGCACGTCGCGCGGCGTGTCCACCGAGCCGGCACCACCGGCGACGGTGGAAAAACGCGTGAACAACGGCGTCTTTTCGCCGACTTCCGTGAAGATCTTGGCAGTGGTGTACTGGCTCAACGACTTGGTCAGCTCGAAATAGCCATGCGCCGCGCTACCGCGTGCGTGCACGATGCGCTCGGGAATGCGCTCGTGATCGAAGTGGGTGATCTTCTCGCGCAGGATGAAGTCTTCCAGCAACGTCGGCCCGCGCGGCGTTGCGCGCAGCGAGTTCTGGTTGTCGCCAACCGGAATGCCCTGGTTGGTGGTCAGCTGCGGATGGGTGCCGCCGGCCTTCTGATGCAATTCATCGCCCGTGCCGCGCAACGTTTCGGGAGTTGCGCTGACAGCAGCGGTGGACGGAAGTTGCGCGGACTTGCTGGGGGACTTGGGCATGGGACTCCACTCTGGCGGGCTTGAGATGCGGGCTGATCCACTGAGCCTGGGAGGGGCGCTGTTAAGTGCACGTGTCTGCATGCGAACGAATACTCACATGCAGCCGAAAGCTTGCGCTGGATCGCAGCTGCCTGATGCGTCTGTCACGCAATACACCGATGCACGGTCTGCAAGCGCATGCAGCGAACGCGACCGTTACATGCCGACTACAGCAGATCCAGCGGCTGCTTGCGCGTCGGTGGCGGGAACGCACGGTCCAGTTCGGCAAGGTCCTGCGCGTCCAGGTGCAGCGTGCACGCCGCTGCATTCGCGCGCACATGCGCGGGCGTTCCCGATTCGGGAATGGCAATGACCTGGCCGCTGCGGATCGCCCATGCCAGCGCTACCGCAGTTGCGGCCACGCCGCGTCGCTCGCCGATCGCGTGCAGTACCGGGTTATCCAGCAATGCGCGGCTGCCAAGCGGCGAATACGCCATCACCGTCACCTCGTGCTGTGCGCACCACGGCAGCAGATCGAACTCGATGCCGCGGCTACCGGCGTGATACAGCACCTGATTGACCAGGCAATGCTGCCCGCCCTCGATCTCCCACAGCTCCTGCATGTCCTCCACATCGAAATTCGATACGCCCCAGTCGCGGATCTTGCCGGCATCGCGCAAGGCCTCGAAGGCATCGACCACTTCGCGCAGCTCGCTGCCACCGCGCCAGTGCAGCAGATACAGATCCAGCGTGCGCACGCCAAGCCGCTGCAGGCTGGCCTCGCAGGCACGCGCGATGCCGCGCGCGCTGGCATTGCTCGGCAGCACCTTCGACACCAGATAAGGCCGCTGCGCGCTGTCCATGGCCTGGCCGATCAATTGCTCCGACCGTCCATTGCCATACATCTCGGCGGTGTCGATCAGGCGCATGCCCAATTGCTGGCCTGTCTGCAGCGCATCGATCTCCTGCTGCGGCGGGTGTCGTCCCTGGCCCAGATTCCACGAGCCGAGCCCGAGTGCCGGCACGCTGCGTCCGTTGCGCAGGCGCACCGTGGGGCAGGGGGATGAGGTGGAAACGGACATGGGTGGCTCCTGATGATGCGATCAATGCGAGGGTGACTGTGCCGGCGTTGTGGTCGCGTGTGGTGGCGTCAGCGTTGCCTGTGCATCCCAGAACGTGCAGCGATGCCGTTGCGCGAAGTCGGGCGTTGCGCCGATCCTGCCGGGCGACAGCGTCAACGGAGCGTCGCCATCGAAGCGCGGCCACTGCGGACGGCCAGCCCCGTTCGGATCGCCGGTGCGCGCAAACGCGCCCCAGTAATCCTGCAGCGTATTGGCGAAGGCCTGCTGCGCCGGCGTGAACGCCGGCTCGCCACTGAGTACCCACGGACGCTGCAACAGGTACACCAGTTCGGACGCGTGATACGCGCCCAGCGGATGCGAGAACGGCAGGCGCAACAGGCCGTAAGGCGCCTGCGGGTCGTCGAATTCGTACGCATACACCGGCGCGCGGGTGTGCAAGGCCTGGCCCAGCCTACGTGTCGGGCAGGCGAATCCGCCATCGGTGACGATGTCGGCAAATGCATCCCAGCGCGATTGCGCGGCAACGTCCGCGTAGCGCGCCATGATCGCGCTAGGGTCGGCATGCATGCGCTTGAGGCGTGCCTCATAACCGCTGCGCAGGTTGAGCTTGCCGATGTAGGACAGCAACTGCGCAAACAGCCGCCCTTCGTTGCGGTTGGTGCCGATCAGCACCGGCACCTGCGCATGTTGCAGGTTGGCGATCGCCTTGGCGGGCGGCAACGGCAACACCTCGCCGCCGGACATCGGCGCCCAGGCATCGCTGCCGGTCAGGCCACGTCGCTGCGGTTTTGCGTCGGCCACGCTGTCGGCAGGCAATGCGCGCAGGCACGCGGCAACATCGCCTGAGCGCTCGCAGCCAAGCGTCTGCGCCATACGCACACCGCCGCGCTCGGCTTCGGCACGCGGCAGGCTGGAATCGCTGGCCAGGCAACTGCCGCTCTGCAGGATTGCGCGTTGGAACAGACCGGCCGCGCCCGGTGCGGCCAGTTGATAGCAGATGCTCCAGGCACCGGCCGATTCACCGAACACGGTGACGTTGTGCGCATCGCCGCCGAAGGCGGCGATGTTGCGCCTGACCCAACGCAACGCAGCCTGTTGATCGAGCAATGCATATGCGCCTTCGCCCTCGCCACGCAGCGCCGGATGCGCGAAGAAACCGAACACCCCCAACCGGTAATTGGGCGCCACCACGATGACGTTCTGCCGCGCGGCCAATGCACTCAGGTCGTAGTCGACATTGCTGCCCAGCTCCAGCGCGCCACCGTAGATCCACACCATCACTGCGCGCGGATGCGCCGGCGCAGGGCCGGGTGGCGCATAGACGTTGAGGGTGAGGCAATCCTCGGACACCTGCTTCTGCCCGAAGCGATAACGCGGCAGGCACGCCGGGCCGGCCTGGGTGGCATCGCGGACCCCCTTCCAGGCTGGCGCCGCCTGCGGCGCGCGAAAGCGCAATGCGCCCACCGGCGGCGCGGCGAACGGCACGCCCAAGAACACCCGCCCCTGCGCGCCGGCAACACCGCGGACTGCGCCGGCATCGGTCTGCACCACCTCGGCCTGCGCATCGGCAGCGTGCACCAGCGCCGGCACCTCGCCAGGGCGGCGTGGCGCGCACGCGGCCAGCGTGCAGGCCGCCAGCAGGAGGATGCCGAAGTGTTTCAGCTGAAGCATGCGCAGGTCTGCCGTGTGCGTGAGGACGTCCGCCATCATCTCCACCGCACGTGTAGGGCAGGCAAACGTGTGGTTGGTAGGACACCGGCACGAGATGGCCGGGTACACGTGTTGCTGGGGAGTGAGCGGGTATCGCTGCCTGCGGCGCATGTGTACCTACTGGCGCAGTCGTCCTGCATGAAGTGTTGATGCATCCGCCTGCGACGGGCAGATGGCGTCGCTGGCGCCCGGTCGAGTGCGGTGCGATGAGCGCAGCACGCGCCGGAGGTCAATCTTTCATCGCTGCCCATGAAGAGCTGGCTATCGCCCTGGCTGTGACAAACGCAAAACCTGTGGTGGCGGCAGCGCCTGCCTGTCCCGGCACGGCAACAAAAAACCCAGCCGTGTGACCGGCTGGGTTTCGCATTTTTACCTGGTGGTGGCGCTTACGCCTCCACGTCGTCCTTGTACGCATCCACCGGGATGCAGGCACACATCACGTTCTTGTCGCCGTAGACGTTGTCCACGCGCGCCACCGGCGGCCAGTACTTCTGCTGCTTGAGGCTGGGCAGCGGGAAGGCGGCCAGTTCGCGCGGGTAGGCGTGGGTCCACTCGCTGGCCGACACCTGGGTGGCGGTGTGCGGGGCGTGCTTGAGCGGGTTGTCGTCGCGGTCCAGGCGGCCGTCTTCGATGGCGCGGATCTCTTCGCGGATCTGGATCATCGCGTCGATGAAGCGGTCCAGTTCGTGCTGCGATTCGCTTTCGGTCGGCTCCACCATCAAGGTGCCGGCGACCGGGAAGCTCAGCGTCGGCGCGTGGAAGCCGAAGTCGATCAGGCGCTTGGCGATGTCTTCGGCACCGATACCGCTGGTCTTTTCCAGCGGGCGGATGTCGAGGATGCACTCGTGCGCCACCAGGCCGTTGCGGCCGGTGTACAGCGTCTTGTAGTGCGGCGCCAAGCGCTTGGCGATGTAGTTGGCATTGAGCAGGGCCACCTGGGTCGCCTTGCGCAGGCCGCCGCTGCCCATCATGGTCACGTACATCCAGCTGATCGGCAGGATCGAGGCCGAGCCGTAGGCCGCCGCGCTGACCATGCCGCCGATGCGCGAGGAGTGTCCACTCCCGCTTTCGGAGTTGAGTCCGCCGCCATGGATGGCGGCAGTTTGACCTTCGCCGGCATGGATGCCGGCACGAGGCAGGTATGGCGCCAGATGCGACTTCACCGCGCACGGGCCCACACCCGGGCCGCCGCCGCCATGCGGAATGCAGAAGGTCTTGTGCAGGTTCAGGTGCGACACGTCCGAGCCCCACTTGCCGGGCTTGGCCACGCCGACCAGGGCATTCATGTTGGCGCCGTCGGTGTAGACCTGGCCGCCATGCGCATGCACCGCTTCGCAGATCGCCACCACATCCTCTTCGAACACGCCGTGCGTGGACGGGTAGGTGATCATCAACGCGGCCAGGCGCTCGGAGTACTTTTCCGCCTTGGCGCGGATGTCGTCGACATCGACATTGCCGTTGGCATCGCACTTGGTCACGACCACGGTCATGCCGCACATCTGCGCCGAGGCCGGGTTGGTGCCGTGGGCGGATTCGGGAATCAGGCAGATGTCGCGATGCGCTTCACCGCGCGCGCGGTGATAGGCACGGATCGCCAGCAGGCCGGCGTACTCGCCCTGCGCGCCGGAGTTGGGCTGCAGGCTGACCGCGTCGTAGCCGGTGCATTCGACCAGCATCGCTTCCAGCTCCTCGATCAGCTGCGCGTAGCCGGCCGACTGCTCGGCCGGGGCCAGCGGATGGATCGCGCCGAACTCGGGCCAGGTCACCGGGATCATTTCGGCAGTGGCGTTGAGCTTCATCGTGCAGCTGCCCAGCGGGATCATGGTGCGATCCATCGCCAGGTCCTTGTCGGCCAGCGAGCGCATGTAGCGCAGCAGTTCGTGCTCGCTGTGGTGGGTATTGAATACCGGGTGTGTCAGGAACGCGCTGCTGCGCAGCAGGCCCTGCGGCAATGCGTCGGCAGTGGCGGCATCGAGCGCGTCCACATCCGCCTGCGCGCCGAACAACGCGGCCAGTGCAACCACATCGGCGCGCGTGCTGGTTTCATCCAGGCTGATGCCGACCGCTTCGCTGTCGATCGCGCGCAGGTTGATGCCGGCGGCGCGGGCCTTGGCGTGGATGGCGTCGGCATCGATCGCCTTGACGTGCAGGGTGTCGAAGAACTGCTCGCCCACGGTGACACCGGCACTGCGCAGGGCGGCGGCCAGGATCGCGGCAAGGCGATGCGTGCGCCGCGCGATGCGGGTCAGGCCCTCGGGGCCGTGGTAGACCGCGTACATCGAGGCCATTACGGCCAGCAGCACCTGCGCGGTGCAGATGTTGGAGGTGGCCTTCTCGCGGCGGATATGTTGCTCGCGCGTCTGCAGGGTGAGGCGATAGGCCGGGTTGCCGGCGGCATCGATCGACACGCCGATCAAGCGGCCCGGCATCGAGCGCTTGTAGGCATCGCGGCAGGCCATGAATGCCGCATGCGGGCCGCCGAAGCCGAACGGCACGCCGAAGCGCTGCGAATTGCCGACCACGATGTCCGCGCCCCATTCGCCGGGCGCGGCGATCAGGGTCAGCGCCAGCAGGTCGGTGGCCACCGCGACCAGGCTGCCTTGTGCGTGCACCGCATCGGCCAGCGCGGCGTGATCGCCGATATGCCCGAAGCTGTCCGGGTACTGCAGCAGCACGCCGAAGCATTCGGCCTGCAAGGCTTCTTCCGGCGTGCCGACGCGCAGCACGATGCCCAGCGGCTCGGCGCGGGTGCGCAGCAGTTCCAGCGTCTGCGGGTGCACCGCGTCGTGCACGAAGAAGGTGTCCGACTTCGACTTGGCCGAACGCTTGGCCAGCGTCATCGCTTCGGCCGCGGCAGTGGCTTCGTCCAGCAGCGAGGCGTTGGCGATCTGCATGCCGGTGAGGTCGGCGCACAGGGTCTGGAAGTTGATCAGCGCTTCCATCCGGCCCTGCGAAATCTCGGCCTGGTAGGGCGTGTAGGCGGTGTACCAGGCCGGGTTTTCCAGGATGTTGCGCAGGATCACCTTGGGCGTATGGGTGCCGTAATAGCCCTGGCCGATGAAGCTGCGCTGCACCTGGTTCTTGCTGGCGATGGCGCGGATCTTGGCCAGCGCCTCTTCTTCGGTGATCGCCTCGGGCAGCGCCAGCGCCGCTGGCGACTTGATGTTGCCGGGCACGATCGCATCGGTCATCGCATCCAGCGAGGCGTGGCCGACCACCTCCAGCATCTGTGCGATTTCTGCGTCGTTGGGGCCGATATGGCGTTCGACGAACGCACTGTGGTGTTCGAGGTCGCGCAAGGAAGACGTGGTCTGGGACATGGCGGGCATCCGGGGCAGGGGGCAGACGAATGGTCGACGGCCACCGGACCGGCGTGACGCGCGCAGCGCATCACCTCCTGTCGCAGCGACAGTCTTCCTCGCGCCCCTCTGTCCTTTTGCCTGAGAGTTTAAGAACGCGGCATGGCGCTGGGCCTGCCTGCGTTCCGTGCCCCTTCGGCGCCGGCATCGGCCGGTCTCTCCAGAGTTGTACTGCGGATGGTATCGGGCCTGAGCGATTACGGGCTGTTGCGCCTTCGGCAGCGGCAGTGCCGCTTCTCCCACCGTGTTGCCGACCGATTATAGCCTGCGTGCGCACGCGCCGGAGCGCACGCGGCAGGCCATGCGCTCGGGTTTGCTTAACCTTGCAACGGCGAGCGCCTATCATCGACGCCCTTGTGCTCATCCCGACGCCGTCCCCAGGGCGGCGCCGGCGTGCGTCCCCCCGATGCACCACGTTTCGGATCCCTGCATGACCCCCACCACGCCTTCCACCCGTCGCATGGCGCTGCTGCTCGCCGGGTTGGCGATGTTCGGCCCGTTTTCCATCGACACCATCTTCCCGGCGTTCTCGCGGCTCAGCCGCAGCCTGGCGGTGGACGAGGTGGCGATCCAGCAGACCATCAGCGTCTATCTGCTCGCCTACGGGCTGATGAGCATCGCGCACGGCCCGCTGTCCGATGCCTGGGGCCGCAAGCGGGTGATCCTGGGCGGGCTGGTGCTGTTCATCGCCGGCTCGGTGGGCTGCGCGCTGTCGCAGGACCTGCCCACCCTGCTGGCGTTCCGCGCACTGCAGGGGCTGTCGGCCGGGGTGGGCATGATCGTCGGGCGGGCGGTGATCCGCGACCTGTTCCAGGGGGCGGACGCGCAACGGCTGATGAGCCAGGTGTCGATGATCTTCGGCATCGCCCCGGCGATCGCGCCGATCATCGGCGGCTGGATCCTGCTCAGCGGTGCCGGCTGGCCGCTGATCTTCTGGTTCCTGGTGGCGTTCGGGCTGGTGCTGCTGGTGGCCACGCTGACCTGGCTGCCGGAGACCCACCCGCCGGAGGCGCGCACGCCGCTGCAGCTGCGCCGCCTGATGCACGACTACGTGCGGATCGGCTTCAACCCGCGTTTTCAGCGGCTGGCGGCGGCCGGTGCGTTCAACTTCGCCGGCATCTTTTTGTACATCGCCTCGGCGCCGGTGCTGATCATGCGCCACCTGCACCTGGGCGAGGGCGACTTCGCCTGGCTGTTCATTCCCACCATCGGCGGCATGACCCTGGGCTCGTTCCTGTCCGGGCGCATGGCCGGCAGCATGGACCCGGTGCGGCAGATCCGCATCGGCTTCATCTGCTGCGGCGTGGCGGCGCTGGCGAACCTGGGCTACACCATGACGGCGGCGCAGATCGCGCTGCCCTGGGCGGTGCTGCCGATCTTCCTGGCCGGCGTGGGCATGGCGCTGATCTTCCCGATCCTGGCGCTGGCGGTGCTGGACATGTACCCGCACCAGCGCGGCCTGGCCTCCTCACTGCAGGCCTTCACCCAGCTGATGACCAATACGCTGGTGGCCGGGGTGCTGTCGCCGCTGCTGAGTGAACACCCGCGCCATCTGGCGATCGGCATGACCGGTTTTTTCCTGCTGGGCTGGCTATTCTGGCGCTGGGAACGCCGCAGCGGCCGCCGTCTGCGCCGCCGCCAGGCCGAGGAGGCTGTGCCTCTGGAGCCGGCCGACCATCTCTGACCTCACAGGAGCCTGCATGTCCACCGATTCCAAGCTGCGCCGCGACGCCCGCAAGCGCGCCGCCGAGCGCCAGCGCAACCAGGCCGCCGCCAATCCCGCGCCGGTTTCGCCGATCGAGCCGCATGCCGAACTGCGCGACCAGCAACGCACGCTACTGGCCGGCATCGTCCGCCGCGACGGCGAATGGGTGCTGGGCATGGACGGCCGCATTGCCGGCGAAAGCACCAGCGCCGCCCAGGTGCTAGCCCTGATCATGCGCGCGGCCGAGCTGCACGAGCGGCAGGGCACGCCGGTGCGGCTGACCTATTCGGACGCGCTCAAGGACGCGGCGTATGCCGAGGCGGCCGCCGACGGCAGGGATTTCGAGGCGTTCCGGATCGAGTTCGCGCAGAAGCTGGTGCCCGCGCGCACCAACTGAGGTCATAACGCAGCGGTGTCGGCGAGACCGGCTCCGGACACGGCCCATTCCGCGTCAGCGGGCCGTGTTCGGTGCTGACCTCCGCCAGGGCTTGGCTGCGGATCAGCCGGCGCGCTGGATCAGCGCGCCGGAGCCTGTCGCTGGACGTCCTGTTGCTGCGCCTGTTCCTGCGCGGCGGCGTTGCGATCCTGCTCGGCGCCCACGGCCTGCGCACGCTGCAGGCTGTGGTCCACCGGCGTCTGCTGCGCGGCCTGGGCATCGAAGGGTCCGCGCAGGTGCGCCGGCGAATCCAGCGCTCCCTGGACCACGAAGCCCTGTGCCGGGTCGCGGCCGAGCACCACGTGGTCGACGCGCTGCAGCCCGTGCTCGCGTGCGGCCACCAGCGCGCCGGCTGCCAGGCGCTCACTGTCCGCATCGGGTACGCGGCCGCGCGCGGCTTCCAGCTGCTCCACCGCTGCGGTGCATTGGGTCAGCAGCGCATGGTCCGGACTGGCCGGATTGCGCGGATCCGCCGCCGCGGTTTCCGCAGCAGCCTGGCGCGGAAGCGCCTCGGCATCGATGCGCTGCAACCGGCCGTCGTATGCCCCATCGGCGCCGTCGGCGATGCGCTGCAGCCGCTCGACGAACGGATACGGCTCGCCGCCCACATTGCGCGCCATCGCGATCGCGAAGCGTTCGGGTGACTGCGCTGCGGCGTTGCGGTCGCCGACCAGCGCCGTCAGCGAGCTGCCGCCGATCCTGCCGGCTTCGACGCTGGCCTGGGTCTGCTGCATCAGCGCCTGCATCTGCGCCTCGCTGAAGGCCAGCGTGGTCTTCTGCCCTGGCGCAATCGCACCGGTGCCCGCCATGTCGCCGCTCAGCGCGCTGTTGAGATTCTGTGCAATCGCCTTTTCCTCGCTGGCCTCGTTGCGCCCGCCCAGGCGTTGCAGCAGCCCCGGCGCGGCGACATCGCCATCGATCTCGAAGCGGTAGCTGCGTTCCTGCACGCGTTCGGTGTCGTTGCCGTCGTACTGGCGCACGATCGTCAGCGGCACGTTGCCGCCGTATTGCAGCTGCTGTACCACGGTGTAGCCGTCCTGGCCCGGTGTGCTGATGCGCACCTGGCTGCCCTGATTCCGGTTGCCGGCCACATCGGCACTGAGCGGGCCCAATTCCAGCTGCAGACGCTGCTGCGAGCTGAAACTGATCCGCTCCACCGTCTGTAGCTCATCGACGCCGGGCACGCCCGGTGCCATCTTGCCCTCGCGTATGAACGCGCCCATGGCTGCGCGCGCACGCGGATCGGCCAGGTCGAATTGCGCGCTCTCCACACGCGACTGGCCCAGGGCGTCGGCGCGCCCGAGCAGGGCCTGCGCCGGTCCCACCTTCAGGCCAACGGCGTTGACTGCCTCGATGGCTGCGTTGGGTCCGGTCACCACACGCACGTGGCGCTCGTCCACGCGCTCGATCAGGTAGCTGCGGCCGCTGGCTTCGGTGATCTCGCTTTGCATGGTGAGGTGTTGCAGGCTCGCCGAGGCATCGCGCTGGGTGTAGGTCTGCGCGTCCATCACCGCGCGCGCGCCGATCGGCAGGCTCTCCGGCTGCAGCGGATTGACGCGGGTGGCCGCCTCTGCAGGCTGGTCGGCACCGGGCAGCGTCAGTGCGTAACGCATGCGCTGCCCGGCACTGGTGCTGGTCTCGATGCTCAGCTTGCTGTCGCCGAGCTTGGTCTGCAGGCGTTGCTGCTGGCCGGTGTTGGCATCGGCCTCGAGGTTGAAGGTGGTGGTCTTCGCTTCGGCGTCGCTGAGCTTGCCCAGGCCGAGCGAGCGGCTGCTGCGCAGGCTGTTCTCGCCCAGCGGCTGCGTCGGACGGCCGCTGCTCTGCTCGCTGGTATGGGAATACTTGACCGTCTGATCTTCTGGGCTGAGCTCGATGTTGCTGCCGCCCACTTCCAGCGCGTAGTCGCTGCTCTTGCTGCTGTAGATCGGGTCGAATGCGCGGTCGTTTGCGTCGTCGATGAACTGCTTGTTGCGGTCCGCGTCGCGCGGGTCCGGGCCGGTGGAGGTGTTGTTCACTGGATGCATCCTGCATGCTGCGCCGGTGCAGCGGGCGCGCAGTATATCGCCGGCGTTTTGTGCGTTTATCAAATCAACGTTATGCGGCGGCCAGGGTGAGGGCCGCCGCATGCCGCAGGGAGCGCGTGCGTCAGTGCGTTACGGCAGGCACAGGCGTAGTGCTGGCGGCCGCGGGTGCGTTCGCCTGCCAGCCGCACAATTTTCCCTGGTTCTGCTGCTTCAGCCACTCGTTCATCGGCGCGAAATATTCCAGCATCGGGCCGGCATCCAGGCGGTCGTTGCCGGTAAGTTCCTTCAGCGTGGTCTGCCAGGGTTGGCTGGAACCCCGTTGCAGCATCGACCAGAACTTCTGCCCGGCGTCCTTGTTGCCGTAGAAACTGCACTCGTACAACGGGCCTTGATGGCCGGCGGCTTCGCACAGGCCCTTGTAGAACTGGAACTGCAGGATGTGCGCAAGAAAATACCGGGTGTACGGCGTGTTGCCGGGCACATGGTACTTGGCGCCGGCGTCGAAGAACTCTTCGCCGCGTGGGCTCGCCGGTGCAACGCCCTGATACCTGGCTTTCAGTTCCCACCAGGCCTGGTTGTAACGCTCGGGGGGGATCGAGCCGTCGAACACGCCCCAGCGCCAGCGGTCGATCATCAGCCCGAACGGCAGGAAGGCAACCTTGCTCAGCGCCATGCGCATCTGCGAATTGAGCAGCGCCTCGCGGCTGGTTTGCTGTTCGCCGACCATGCCGATCGACTGCAGATACCTGGGCGTCATGGCCAGCACGATGGTGTCGCCGATCGCTTCGTGGAAGCCGTCGTTGGCGCCGTTCTGGAACAGTGGCGGCAGCGGGTTGTAGGCCAGGTCGTAATAAATGTGCCCAAGCTCGTGATAGATGGTGGTGAAATCTTCTTCGGTCGGCTTGATGCACATCTTGGTGCGCACGTCCGCACCGATGTTCTGGGTCGCTTCGCCGCCCATGTTCATGTCCCATGCGCTGGCATGGCAGACCACGTCGCGGTCCAGCGGTTTGATGAACTGCGAACGCTGCCAATAGGTGTCGGGAAGCTTGGGCATGCCGAGCGAGGTGTAGAAATCCTGCGCACGTTCGGTCATCTGTTTTGCAGTGCGCAGCTGCGCTTCGCGCTCGGCCTGGAAGCGTGCGCCACTGCCGCCTTCGGTGCCGGTGGTGCGTGCCAGCACCGCACTCAGGTTGCCCTGGTACTGTTTTTCCAGCGCAGCGGTGATGTCCAGGTCGCCGGCACCCGGGTACGGCTGCAGCAGGTCCCACAGATTGCTCCAGTCCTGCTGCCACATATTGCCCATCAGATGCGCCGGCAACATGCCGCCGGCGAGCTCGCCCTTGTCCTTGCCGTACTGCGTATCGAGCTTGCCGCGCGCATAGCACTGCAGTTGTGCGTATAGCGGCTTGACCTGGTCCCAGAGACGGTCGGTCTCGCTGGCCAGTTGCGCTGGCGGCATGTCGTAACCGCTGCGCCACAGCACGCCGACATCGGCAAAGCCCAGCCCGCGCGCGCCCTCGTTGGCGAGCTCGACAAAGCGCTGGTAGTCCTTGCGCATCGGGACTGCAGTGCCATGCCAGCCCTGCCAGGCATCCAGCTGTTCGGCGTAATCACGGCTGCTGGCCAGCACCTGTTCCAGCTCGCCAAGCTGGCGGCAGCGGCGTTGTTCGCCATCGCCCACGCAATAACTGGCCGCACCATAATCGCCTTCCATCTTGGCGGCGATCCGGGTGAGCTCTGCCAGCTTGGCCGGGTCGCGTGGGGCGGGCAGGGCGCTCATCAATTTCAGCAGTTGCAATGCACGCGCGCTGTCGGCCGACATCGGGGTGCCTGCATACTGCTTGGATTGTTCGATCCAGCGGTCCAGTTGCGCCAGCGAGCGTTCGTTGGCCTTGGCGGCCAGCAGTTGCGAGTCACCGTTGATGTAGGTCGAAGACAACCACTGCGCGGCGGTGAGTTCCGGGTAAGCGGCCTTGTACTCGGCGCCGATACGCGCGACGAACTGGTCGGCGCTTTCCTCCGGCGCGGCTTTGGCGGCAGCGGGCTTGGCGGGTGCCGCCGCGTCCTGACGGCAGGCCGACAACGACAGGGTGCCGGCGGCCACGGCCAGTGCCAGCCACAACAAACGAGGATTCACGGGTGGTCCTTGCGGTGAAGTCCGACGCAGGCTAGAGCGCGTCGGGGTTCACCGCAAGCGCTGTCACGGTGTACGCGACTTGGGTGGGCTGCAAATCCATCTGTGCTCGTCAGAGCAAGTGCCACATTGGCGTGCTCATCGCAGGCGGGCACGGCCGTTACCTGTTTGCCCGCCATGTACTGCCAGCTGCTTCAAGACTGGGGGACCGGTGGCATTGGGTTGATGGAGCGGTGCAGGCGGATCAGTTGCAGAGCGGATGATCTGCCGCTTGGCTGCAAGGCCCTCGCCCGCCCACCATCGCGGGACACGCCGCAAGTACGTCCGTGTAGGCGCTTACGCGGCATCCATGCCGCGTAAGGTCCCGCGACGGTGGGCGGGCAAGGGCCCGTCGAGATAGTCGGTGTGCACGGTAAGAGCAGTGCCTGATGCGCGTTGTTCGGAGTGTCGTGCGTCCGAAAATCTTTCCATCGCAAGTTGCGCAGCAAGTCTTCAAAAAAGAAGCCGACCAACTTACTGGCGCGGTGTCCTTGCCGGCATGGATGCCGCCAAGGAACCTCCACGGGAGGATTCACGGCGTGTCGCGCGAGCGGCTAGGGCACCGTGCCTTCGATAAGCCATGCTTGAAGAAATCCAGCTGCATTTATCCCGTGCATTGCGCGAACAGATCGCGCTCGCGCGCATAGGCGCTGGTCTTGACCTGCATCAGACCGAGCACCGACGGAAACAGCGCGTCCTGATCGGTGTACTGGCCGGCACGGTGGCGCAGGCAGGTTTCGTCCAGGCCGCGGTCACGTGCGAACTCCGGCGAGAACCACATCACCATCGGCACGTGGGTCTGTTCCTTGGGCGCGATCGCGTATGGCACGCCATGCAGGTAGAGGCCTTTTTCACCCAGCGATTCGCCGTGATCGGAGAGGTAGATCATCGCGGTGTCGTAGTCCTGCAGCCCGCGCAGCGTGTGGATGGCCTGGTTGAGGAAGTGATCGGTATAGGTGATGGAATTGTCGTAGGCGTTGACGATGTTCTGGCGGCTGCAACTGCCCAGGTCGGCGGTCTTGCACACCGGCTTGAAGCGCTCGAACTGTGCCGGGTAGCGCTCGAAGTAACTCGGCCCGTGGCTGCCGAGTTGATGTAGCACCACCACGCGGTCGCCGGGCTTTGCGCGGACTTGCGCAGCCAGGTCGCTCAGCAGGATCTCGTCCATGCAACGGCCATCGGCGCACAGCCCTGGCGTGGTGGCATCGTCCAGCTTCTGGATGTCCAGGCCATCGCAGACGCCCTTGCAGCCGGACTGGTTGTCGCGCCACAGCGTGGAAATGCCGGCGTGTTCGAGCACATGCAGCAGCGACTGGTGGCCGCGGATCGTGTCCTCGTTGTAATCGCGGCGGCCGAACGGCGAGAACATGCATGGCACCGAGACCTCGGTGCTGGTGCCGCAGGAATGCATGTCAGGGAAATTGATCACTCCGGCCTGCGCCAGCTCGGGCGTGGTCTGGCGCGCATAGCCGTTGAGGCCCCAGTTCTGCGCACGTGCGGTTTCGCCCAGCACCACCAGCAGCAGGCGCGGACGGCTTCCGGGTGCACGTGGTGTGGCCATGGCGTCGTGTTCGACCGGTTGCTTGGGCGCATGCTTGATCGGCGAATCGGATTTGAGGTTCTGCCGCAGTGCCACGATGTAGTTGATCGGCGTGGCCAGGTAACGTACCTCGCGGTGATTGCGCATCAACGCCGAGACGTCCTGCGACGACAGCATCGCGCCGGCCGCGCCGACCACTGCCACCACCAGCAAGAAGCCGGCGCGGATTGCCAGTGATCTGCCGATGCTGCGTGCTTGCAGGCGCGTGCGCCACAACAGCGTGGCCGGAATCAGGAAGTAGCACAGCAGCGGCAGGATCAAGCCGGGCGTGAGCAGTTCGCGCGATTCCTTGTGGTCGGTATGCAGCACATTGCGCAGCATGTCCGCATCCAGGTAGACGTTGTAGCTGTCCATGTAGTGCGCAGCCAGCGCGGTGGTGAACAGCAGCAGCGTCAACAGCGGCTTGGCGTTCCAGCGCCACACCAGCAGGCCCAGCAATAACGCATGCACGGCCACCAGCAAGGCCATCAACGAGATGGCAAACCCGAGACTGCCCGGATGCGTGGCCATGGCCGTGTGCCAGAACAGCTGGTTGCACACCAGTGCGAAGAACAGACTCGACAACAACACCAAGGTTTCGGTCGAGACCGTCGGTCGCGTCGTCCAGCTCAGTGCGCGCAGGCGCTTGAGCCCAGGCGATTGCGGTAGATAGGTACTCATGCTGCATCCCCCGATTGCAACACCACATCATTGGCGCGATGCGGTCGAGCCAGCATCACGCAGTACAGTGCAAGTGCAGTTCCCCAACACACCGCCAGCGACCACAGGTCGTGCGACAGAAAATGCGCGCCGCGTAATTGCTGCGCAATCCCGAATAACAAGCCTGCCGCGATGCCCAGCCACAATGCAGGAACACGCCACGCAGGACGCAGTGCTAGCGCACAGAAATACAAAGCCACCCACGCATAACCGGCACTGGCGTGGCCTGCAGGGAAACAACCGGACGCAGCAATGCCGTTGCGCGATTCGAATAGCCCGATCATTGGATGGGTGCCGCCATAACGGCTTAAATCCCATGGGCAATCCATCGCCGTCCACGACTTGAGCAAGGAAACAAGCGACGTCGACAAGGCGATTGAGGTCGCGAGATATGTCAATGGCCAGCGCATTGCGCGCAGACGTTGGTTGCACCAAGCAAGCACAGCCAGCACCAATACACCGATGGCTGTAGCCGTGCTCAACCACTTTCCAATGCGATGGACGAGGTCGCTGGTAAACCAGTGGTCTTTCAGTAGCCAGTGTCCGCCTTCCAGTCGATACAGCGCATCGGCAATCCATTGGTCACCGCCGAGGTTCATCAATAGCGCACTGAGCAGTGCCACGCATGCCAGCGGAAGCCACAGGTGCAGAGCAAGAAATCGCGTCTGCAGCAATGCGAAAGAGCGCGCTGATCTCGGCGCGTAAATGGGAAGCGTGGTCATCGAAGAATCGGGCTGGTCGTCATTACCCTGCATCTTCGAAAGCGGCATGTCGGAAAGTGGTCGGACCCGAGTTGCGCGAACGTTAACGTTTATCGGGTATATCAATCCGCGTCGGAATCCGCACTTATCTCCTTTTCATCGGATATTCGTGAGATGCAGTCGACATGCCATGCCGTGCCGTGTATTAACTGCCATTGATTGCGGTTGGACTCGCCAATATCGATCCGTTGCGCCGGATCGATGCACGCCGGTACCGCCTGCTTGAGGACGAACAGCCAACGACGCTCAGGTGCGTGTGCAAGCCATGGACCGGCCTTGGCCCACTGCTGCTGCCAACTCGCCTTGAAGCCGAAGTCGGTGACCGGTCGATCCGCCTGCAGCATGTTCTGCTCGCGCCAGGCCAGCATGCCGAGCTCGGCCTCCGGGCCGATGCGCTGTCCCACGCGCTGCATCAAGCGGGCGGCAGAACTGTAAGGGTCCAGTGCCGGCATCAAGCCCAGGCCGTACACGCTCCATAGTGCGGCGGTCACCACCACCACCGCGGTGCCGGTGCGCTTGCCACGCGACCATGCAATTGTCGCCAGGCCGACCACGCCCAGCCCGATCAACCAGAGACCCACCGATCGCAGCGAGGCCAACTCCATCCCGCGCTGCAGGGCGGTGTTTTCCGCCCAGTGCAGATGCAGTGCGATACCGCTGCCCAATGCAAGAGCGGCCAGCGCGAGCAGCAGCAAGTAGCCGGTCAGCAACACGCGGACGCCACGTTTGCGCAGCAGCCCGGCCAGAAGCGGTGCGGCGGCGATGCACAGGGCCGGCAGCATCGGAAAGATGTAGACCTCGCGCTTGCCCGGGCTGGCGCTGAAAAACACCAGCACCAACACGCTCCAGGCAAGCAGCAACAGATAGCGCGGGTCGCCGCGTCGCAGCCGTCGCCACCAGGCCGGCAGCAACCAGGGCAGCACCAGGCAGCCGGGCAACCACAGCGTGGCGATCACCTGCAGGTAGTACCAGGCCGGCTTGACATGATGCCAGGCGTGCGCATAACGGGTACCGGTCTGCTTGAACAACAACTCGTGCGCGTAGGCATGCAGCGCCGGGTCGTTGCTTTGCCACAACGCGATGCCCAGCGGACCAAGCCACACCGCGGTCCCCGCCAGGAACGCAGGCAGCACCAGCAACCAGCTGCGCCCGGCCTGTGCGCGTGCCGGCAGCACGCGCCAGTGCCTGCGCGGCAGCGCCATCCACGGCAGCAACAGCAGCAAGGGCAGAAAGCCCACACCCTTGGTCACCGTGCCCACGCCGGCGGCGAACAGTCCCAGCGTCCATGCGCGCCAGTCCGGCCCACGCAGCAGATGCCGCAGCATCCCCCACAACGACAGCGTGGTCAGCGCCACCAGCACCATGTCGATCTGCGCACGCTTGGCCATCAGGCCGAACTGCAGCACCGCAAACAACCCCAGCACCGCATGCCGCGCCACGCGTCGGTTCCACAACCGCCGCGCGATGTCCCAGGTCAGCCACAACGTGGCGAGCGCAGCCAGCAGCGGCGGCAGCAGGAACGCGACCGGCCAGTGCGGCACCAGCTCGTAGCTGGCTGCCTGCAACCACATGAAGACCGGTGGCTTTTCGGCGTACAGCTCGCTGCCCCGGTGCGGCAATAGCCACTGACCGGTCGCGACCATGCTGCGTGCGGCCAGCACAAAGCGCGGCTCGTCCGGCGGGTTGGGCTGGCGCAGGCCCAGCCCGGCCAGCAGGCTGACGACGATCAGCAACACGGCGACAAGCAGTGCACGCTGGCGGGAAGTGGCGGCGGAGATGGCAGGCGACACGCGCACGCCCCGATCGGTAGGGCGCCACACTATCCGGCAAGCAGGTCGGAATTTTGTCGGAGCCATCCAGAGCGGCTGTGTTCGGCCAGGCTCGGTTAGGATGCGCACATCGTCCCTGCCGGGCCGCCCTGGAAACGCGCTCATGCGGCTGCTGGTCATCGAAGACAACCGCAACATGGTTGCCAACCTGTTCGACTATTTCGAAGCGCGCGGGCACACCCTGGACGCGGCGCCCGACGGCATCACCGGCCTGCATCTGGCCACCACCCAGCAGTACGACGTGCTGGTGCTGGACTGGATGATGCCGCGCATGGACGGCCCGGAAGTGCTGCGCCGCCTGCGCGAGCAGCACCAGTCCGAGCTGCCGGTGATCATGCTCACCGCCCGCGACGAGCTGCCCGACAAGATCGCCGGTTTCCGTGCCGGTGCCGACGACTATCTGACCAAGCCGTTCGCGCTGCCGGAACTGGAGGTCCGCATCGAAGCCCTGCTTGCGCGTGCGCATGGGCGCCGACGCGGCAAGTTGCTGCAGGTGGCCGATCTGCGTCTGGACCTGTCCACGCTGGAAGCCACCCGCGCCGGCCAGGTGCTGCACCTGTATCCGGCCTGCCGCAAGCTGCTGGAAGTGCTGATGCAGGCCAGCCCCGCCGCGGTCACCCGCCAGCGGCTGGAGCAATCGCTATGGGGCGACGATCCGCCCGATGGCGACATGCTGCGCTCGCATATCTACGAGTTGCGCCGCAGCGTGGACGGCCCGTTCGCGCAGAAACTGATCCACACCCTGCCGCGGCTGGGCTATCGCCTGGCGCCGCTGGAAGGTGCCGGCGATCCGGCTGCGGGCGAGTGCAGCGATGCTTAGGCAGCGCCCGTTGGGCCGCCGCGTGCTGGTGTGGTTGTTCGGCTACACGTTGTTGATGGTGCTGGCGGTGTTCGGCACCGCGCAGTATCTGCACGAGCGCGCAGAACACGGCGTGTGGCGCTCGTTGCTGAATTCGGAGCTGGACAGCATCCTGGATCGCAGTGCGCAGAATCCGGATTACCGCTGGCAGGACTCGGACACCCTGCGGCTGTATCGCGTCGACGGCAGCGCGGCAGTGCCGCCGGTGTTGCGCACGCTGCATCCCGGCCTGCACGACGAGCTGGAAATCGCCGGCCGCCAGAGCGCGGTGATGGTGCGCGACACGCCGCATGCCGGGCGCCTGGCGCTGGTGCTGGATATCACCGACTTCGAGGCGCTGGAGCAGTTCATCACCCGCTGGATGCTGGCGGCAGGCGTCGCGCTGATCGGCATCACCTTGCTGATGGGGACTTATGCGATGGCGCGGCTGGTGCGCCCGCTGGTGGAGCTGGCGCGCGACATCGGCGCGCTGCGTCCGGAGCGGCGTGCGCAACGCATTGCTGTTGGCCCGCAGGGCAGCGCCGAGCTGTACGTGATTGCCGATGCGCTCAACGACTATCTCGATCGCAACGGCCAGTTCGTCGAACGCGAACGCGCCTTCATCGACAGTGCCAGCCACGAGTTGCGCACCCCGCTGGCGGTGATCGGCAACGCCGCCGAACTGGCGCTGGAGCAAGCCGGCACACCACCGGCGGTGCGCCACCAGCTGGAGCGCATCGCCCAGACCAGCGCCGCGGTGGAGCAGTTGATCACCTTGTTGCTGGTGCTGGCCAAGGACCCCGGCCGGCTGACGCGCAGCAGCGATACGCTGCGTCTGGACCAGTTGCTGCCGGAGATCGTCGCCGACCACGCGCATCTGCTCGCCGACAAGGACCTGCAGGTACTCACCGACCCGCTTCCGCCATGCAGCCTCACCGCACCGGTGGCGATCGTGCAGACCGCCATCGGCAATCTGTTGCGCAACGCGATCGAGAACAGCGACCGCGGCATCATCCGCGTCTCGCTATCGGCACCAGGTGTGGTGCGCATTGCCGACCCGGGCCACGGCATGACGCCGGAGGAGATCAGCGCGATCTACGCGCGCCTGGCGCGCGGCAACGCACGCCAGGGCAACGGCATCGGGCTGGAATTGATCGGGCGGCTCTGCGAGCATCTGGGCTGGCATCTGAACCTGGATTCCAATGCCGGGCAGGGCACGGTGGCGACGCTGGACCTGTCCGGGGCATTGGCCGCGACAGCGAAGGGCTGATGGGGCAGTCACGCAGGCGGTGACATCGCACGTGGTCGCGCACACGCCGCGTGTGCGGCATCTGCCAGCGCCCGACGGCCGTTTACTACGGCGTGGCAGCCACTGCGTTGAGTGGACGCATCGACTGATCTCGAGAGCCGCATCCAGCGCAACGCCCCTCGACCACGGCGCGGGCACTCAGGCCGGCAGCAAACCGCGCGCGCTCAACCAGCTGCGCGCATTTTCTGCGTCCTGCTCGAACCAGGCGCGCGTGGATCCCAGCCGGTAGGTGTAGCCCCAGGTGTCCATGTCGGTCATCAGGCGCGCGCTGCCCACGCCCGGCAATTGCTCGGCCAGCAGGATCTGCAGATAACAGGTGGCGTCTTCCTCATCCACCGAATCGGTGGCGTCGGTATGCACAGCCGCGCGTTTGTCGGCCGGCAGGACGATCAGGTGCCCGGCCTCGTGCAACAGCGAATGCACCGGCGTGTCATCACGCACATAGACATCGCAGCCGATGATGCCGGCTTCCGGTTCGCCCCAGAAACTGCCGGGGATCGGCGCGCCGGCTTCCACGCGATGCAGGCGCAGGCCATAGCGGGCGAGCAGCGCGGCCGGCGCGTCCAGGCCGATATCGCCCACGCACAACACGCTGGCTGGCTCGGCGCTGGAGGAAGAGTCGATGGTCACACGCAAGGGCTCGCGGTCGGTTCGGGCCGTCAAGGCGGCACCGTGCAAACACGGTGCCGCAGGGGACGCTTACTTGTCGCCGTCTTCGGGCAAGGCAACCGAAATATCGAGCACGTCATGCTCGCCATCCTTGACCAGATCAACCCGCACCGCATCGGCGTCGATGTTGACGTACTTCTTGATCACTTCCAGCAATTCGCGCTGCAGCAGCGGCAGGTAATCCGGCCCGCCGCGGTGGTTGCGCTCTTGCGCAATGATGATCTGCAGGCGGTTCTTGGCCGTCTCGGCGGTGTTCTTCTTGCTCTTGAGAAAATCGAGCAGGCCCATGCTTACCCTCCGAACAGCTTGCTGAAGAAGCCTTTCTTCTCCACGGATATGAATCGCATCGGGCGCTCTTCGCCCATGATGCGGGCGACCGCGTCGTCGTAGGCCTGGCCGGCCGGGGACTCGGCATCCAGGATCACCGGCTCGCCCTTGTTGGAGGCGTTGAGCACATCGCCGGATTCGGGAATCACGCCGATGGCCTTCAGCCCCAGCACTTCCTCCACGTCGGTGATGCTGAGCATCTCGCCGCCTTCCACGCGGCCCGGGCTGTAGCGGGTCAGCAGCAGGAAGGCCGGCACGGTCTGGCCTTGCTCGGCCTTGCGGGTCTTGGAATCGAGCAGGCCGATGATGCGGTCCGAGTCGCGGACCGAGGAAACTTCCGGATTGACCACCACCACCGCACGGTCGGCGAAATACATCGCCAGGAACGCGCCTTTCTCGATGCCGGCCGGCGAATCGCAGACGATGTAGTCGAAGCCGTCGGCGGCCAGGTCCTTGAGCACCTTCTCCACGCCTTCCTGGGTCAGCGCGTCCTTGTCGCGGGTCTGCGAGGCAGCCAGCACGTACAGGTTGTCGAAGCGCTTGTCCTTGATCAGCGACTGCTTGAGCGTGGCTTCGCCATGCACGACGTTGACGAAGTCGTACACCACGCGCCGCTCGCAGCCCATGATCAGGTCCAGGTTGCGCAGACCGACGTCGAAGTCGATGACGGCGACCTTCTTGCCGCGCCGTGCCAGCCCGCAGGCCAGGCTCGCGCTGGTGGTGGTCTTGCCAACGCCGCCCTTGCCGGAGGTGACTACGATGATTTCAGCCAAAGGATTTCTCCGAATATTTCTGTGGTTGGGCTGCGTCAGTCCAGCGCAGCGATCTTGATCTGATCCTGCTCCAGCCAGACCTGGACGGCCTTGCCACGCAGGTCCATGGGAACATCGTCCAGCACCTTGTAGTGGCCAGCGATGGCAACCAGTTCGGCGTGGAAGTCGCGGCAGAAGATGCGCGCGTCAGGGTTGCCCTGGGCGCCGGCCAACGCGCGGCCACGCAGGGTACCGTAGATATGGATGCTGCCGTCGGCGATGACCTCCGCCCCGGCACCGACCGTACTGAGCACAGTCAGGTCGCAGTTCTCCGCATACAGCTGCTGGCCCGAGCGCACCGCGTTGCGTTGCATGCGCCCAGGCGCCGGCCGCGCGGCGGGCGCTGCGGGTTCGGCACGCGCCGGTGGTGGCGGGGGCGGCGGCGGGCTCACCGCGGTCGGCTCGTATTGCGCACGGAACTTGGCCAGCAGCGGTACGCCGAGCTGCTGCGAGAGCAGGTCGATCTCGCTGGTGCCGTAGGCCAGTGCCACCGGCAACACGCCGGCATCGCGCAGTCCGTCCAGCAGCGCCTTGGCCGTGGCCAGGTCCGGTACCTGCGACAAGCCGCCGAAATCCAGGATCACCGCCGCGCGTCCGAACAACTTCGGCGCGCGGGTCACGCGCTCGCGCATCTCGCGCACCAGGCGCGGCACGTCCAGCGTGCGCACGCGCAGGTTGGCAATGCCCACCTGGCCGATCTTCAGTTCGCCGGCCTGTTCAAAATCCACATTCACGCTCGCCACGCCTCAGCTCCCCATCGACGGGTTGTCGGTGGCGGCGGCATGACGCGGCCGGCCGACCCACGGCAGGTGGTCGGGCAACTTGCCGGCATAGGTCTCCTTGACCCACGGATAGCTGCACATGTCTTTCATCAGCATGCTGGCGCGCACCTCGACATCGGCCATGGTGTTCTGGCCGACCTCGCGGAAGCCGAAGCTGCCATGGAACAGCAGCGCCGCATCGGCGCCATGGTCCAGGAACACCTCGCAGGCCAGTTGCGGGTAGCGCAACTCGGTGTAGCTCTGCACATCGGCGTAGAACGCACGCCCGACGCCACCGCCGCGACGGCGGCTGGCGACCACGATGCGGTCGATATAGAAGAATTCCGGGTAACGGTCCCGGAACCAGGCGAAATTGCTGCTGTCATGCGCACTGCCGCTACCGAACCCGACCAGGAACCCGGCCAGGTTGCCGTCGCGCTCGGCGACGCGGAAATATTCGGCCTGCTCGTAGAAACGTTGCAGCTTGGTTGAATCCAGCGGCAGGATTGCCAGTCCGGCATTGTTGTTCAGGGCCAGGACGGAATCGAGCTCGTGCTCGCGCACGTCGCGGATAACGATCGACATTGGGACTCCGTGGGGTAACGCTCTCGACCCGAAATCGGATCTGCGTCGGATTATTGCATGCGTGGCCTGAAGCGGCGACCCGCCGTATGCTGCCAGCCAGGCATGAGAACCGACTGCAGCATGCCGATGCCGGCAGCTCCTGCTGCCAGGGCCGGCGTGCCGTGCCACACGCATGCATGACTTCCGGCAAGAGGGCAGCCGCCCGGCGAGCGCCTAAGATGCCTGCATGTTGGGATACCTCAGTCATACGCGCGTCCTGCGCTTCGCCGGCCTGTTCACCTGGGCGATGATCGCCATGCCCTTGGTGTACACCTACTGGCCGGCGGCCGAAGAGGGCGACCACCGCAGCGTGGCCGAAGGCCTGCTGATGTCGGCGTTCTTCGTCGGCTTCGGCGCCAGCTACTTCTGGCTGACCCGCGGCCTGAGCAGCGGCGGCCATGCGCATTGGTACGACCGGCTGATCCTGCTGCTGCTGACCATCTTCGCGCTGGCGGTCAGCTATCTGAGCGGGACCGGGCTGGGCAGCATCCTGATGATGGTGGCGGCCGGGGTGATCCCCTGGCTGCTGCCGCTGCGCATCGGCGTGGCCTGGCTGGTGCTCAGCCAGCTGGCGGTGCTGCCAGTGTTCTATTACCTGCGCCCGGACTTCACCCTGTTCGCCGCGCTGATGCAGTCGCTGCTGTACGGCGGCTTTTCGATGTTCATCTTCGTGACCAGCCTGGTCGCGCGCCAGCAGACCGATGCCCGCGAAGAACAGCGCCGGCTCAATGCCGAGCTGCGCGCCACCCGCGCGCTGCTGGCCGAAAGCGCCCGCGTCAACGAGCGCACCCGCATCTCGCGCGAGCTGCACGACCTGCTCGGCCACCACCTCACCGCGCTGAGCCTGAACCTGGAAGTGGCCGGCCACATCACCGACGGCCAGGCCCAGGAGCACGTGCGCCAGGCGCATACGCTGGCCAAGCTGCTGCTCACCGACGTGCGCGAAGCGGTCAGCCACCTGCGCGACAGCGGCGCGATCGACCTGGAAGCGGCCCTGCGCCCGCTGGTGACCCAGGTGCCGTCGCTGGACATCCACCTGGACATCGCCCAGCCGCTGACCCTGGACGACCCCGAGCGCGCCCACGTGCTGCTGCGCTGTACCCAGGAAATCATCACCAATGCAGTGCGCCATGCCGGTGCGCGCAACCTGTGGATCCAGGTGCGGCGCGATGCCGACACCGTGTTGATCGACGCGCGCGACGATGGCCACGGCGCCGACACGGTGGCGCCCGGCAACGGGCTGCGCGGCATGCGCGAGCGGCTGAACCAGTATGGTGGGCAGCTCGAGATTCAAACCCGGCGGGGTGACGGCTTCGGCCTGCGCATCTCCGTCCCAGGCGCGCCGGCACTGATGCCTGCGGCCGTGACTCAAGGAGTGTTCTGATGATCCGTGTGTGCCTGGTCGACGACCAAACCCTGGTACGCCAGGGCATCCGCTCGCTGCTGGCGCTGGATAACGGCATCGAGGTGGTGGCCGAGGCCTCGGACGGCAAGCAGGCGGTTGAGCAGATCCCGCAGGTCCAGCCCGATGTGGTGCTGATGGACATGCGCATGCCGGTGATGTCCGGCCTGGAGGCGCTGCAGATGCTCTCGCGCAACGGCACGCTGCCGCCGACCATCATCCTGACCACCTTCGACGACGACCAGCTGGTGCTGGCCGGGTTGAAGGCCGGCGCCAAGGGCTACCTGCTCAAGGACGTCTCGCTGGAACAACTGGTCGGCGCGATCCGCACCGTGGCCGACGGCGGCTCGCTGGTGCAGCCGGCGGTGACCCAGCGCCTGCTGTCGGGCCTGGAGCACATGCGCAACGAGTTCGTCAGCCTGGACCGGCCCGATCCGCTGACCGACCGCGAGACCGAGATCCTGCGGCTGATGGCCAGCGGCTTCTCCAACAAGGAGATCGCCAATTCGCTGGGCGTGGCCGAGGGCACCATCAAGAATCACGTCTCCAACATCCTGTCCAAGCTCGGCGTGCGCGACCGCACCCGCGCGGTGCTGAAGGCCTTCGAGCTGCAATTGGTCTGATCGGCAGCGCAGGCGGCGCGGCGTGCGGCATGGCGGCCACGCGTGCGCGACGCTGCGCGTACGCCAGGGCACCCGGCGGGGTGGTCTGGTCGTTTCCGACCTGATCACGCACGCGGCCGGGAGGCAGAACGTGGCGCCGGCGGCAATCGCATCACACACAGGCATCGCGCGATGTGCATGATAGCTGCGCGCAATCTGACCAAACCCTTGTGCAGGTTGGGGTTGCGCACTCATGGGCTGCGCGGTTGCGTGGTGGATGACACCGCAAGACCGCGCTACCCGTCGCACAACTGAACATCTTTCTCGAAGCCTGCTAGGATGGCGGCTTCGCTTCACTCAACCCGGCCGTGGGATCGGCCCCGGAGACCTCCTGAATGACCCGTATTATCGAGTTCCTGATCGCCTTGGGGATCGTGGCTGGCTTGTTTGTCGTGGTGGGCTTGGTGTTGCCCTCGGAGCGGCAGATGTCCGAGAGTGTTGAGACCAACCGCAGGATGACGATTGTTTACGACACCGTGAACAGCTTCCGTCGTTTCAAGGATTGGAACCCGCTTGTGCTGCGTGACCCGAAGATCCAGCTGAAGCTGGTAGGCCCGAACGAGGGCAAGGGTGCACGCGTCGAATACAGCTCCACCGAAGGCTATATCGGCGACGGCAGCTGGGAGATCACCAACAGCGTCAAGAACGAGCGTGTTGAGATTTCGATCGACGATCCCACCAAGGGCTACGACAAAGTCACCAACTTCACCCTTGCGCCAACCGGCAAGAACAACAAGAACGTCAAGATCACCCAGGACTACAGCGTCAAGTACGGCTGGAACCTGTTCGGTCGTTATGCCGGCCTGTATGTCAGCCGCCACGTGGGCGATGACCTGAAGCTGGGTCTGTCGCGTCTGGCGACCGCGCTGGCGACCGTGCCGAATTTCGACTACCGCGCCCAGCTCGACGGCAAGCCGGTGTTGAGCGATCTCAAGCTCGTCGATGTGCCGGCCGAGGACCTGCTGGTCGTCAACGCGGGCAACATCGATCGTGACAACGAGACGATCAAGAAGTCGATCAAGGACAACCAGGAGTGGATCAAGCGCGTGATGGACGCCAACGGCCTCGAGGCTGCTGGTCCGGTCCGCATCGTGACCACCGACTTCGCTAGCGACAAGTACGCGTTCGACGTCGTGCAGCCGGTCCGCAAGCGTGCCGGTGGCGCGCCGAAGACCGATGCCAAGGCCGACACCGCCAAGGCCGATGCCAAGAAGGATGACGCCGCGGCTGCCGCACCTGTGGATGCAACCCCGGTTGCTGCAGCGGGCGAGGAGTTGAAGGTCAACATCCCGTCGGAAGCACCGGTCAAGTACGAGCGCACCAAGGCACACCGTTCCGCGTTTGCGACCTACGCAGGCCACATGGCCGGCCTGGACGCAGTGCGTAGCTCCCTGCGTGCCTGGGCTGCCACCAACGGCAACGACGTGACCGAGCGTCCGTACGAGTCGTGGAAGGGCGGCGTGGACAAGTCGTTTACGCAGGACGGTACCTACGACGTCTACTGGGCCATCAAGTAATCGTCTCACCACGATGATCTGATCCAGACGAAAACGCGCCGCAGTCCTGCGGCGCGTTTTTTTTTGCGCCACGGCGCTGCAATGGAATCGCCTTTATGTCACTGCTCGAACGTCGCAAGAAACATCCGTCGCTGCTGGCGTTTTGCGGCGCCTTGCTGGCCGCCAGCGCGGTGGGCCTGTCGGCCTATGCCTCGCACGGGGTAGCCGATGCGCTGGTGCAATCGCGGCTGCAACTGGCAGCGCTGTATGCGTTTGGCCACGGTGCCGTGCTGACGGTACTCGGCGCCACCGAAACGCGCGCGCTTGGCCGGCTCGGCCTGTATCTGCTGTTGCTCGGCACGCTGCTGTTTGCCGGCAGCCTGGTCGGCGGCGCGCTGCTGCACTGGCCCACCAGCCTTGCACCGGTGGGCGGCGTCAGCCTGATGCTGGGCTGGGCGATGCTGGCGATCGGCGCGTTGAGGCGCTGAGCATGCCGCGCCATGCCCGCGGATTCGATGTGGAGGCCGCCTTCGCGCACCTGACCCGGCGCGATCGCGCGCTGGGCGCGTGGATGAAGCGCATCGGCCCGATCGCCGCGCAGCCGGGTTGGCGCAAGCCGTTCGATCCGGTGGACGCGTTGGCGCGCGCGATCCTGTTCCAGCAACTCAGCGGCAAGGCCGCATCGACGATCGTGGCGCGGGTGGAGGCGGCCATCGGTGCGCCGCGCCTGCATGCAGACACGCTCGGTCGCATCGACGACGCGGCACTGCGCGCGTGTGGCGTGTCCGGCAACAAGTCGCTGGCGCTGCGCGATCTGGCGCGCCGCGAGCGCGACGGCGAGATTCCCTCCCTGCGCAGGCTCGCCTTCATGGACGAGGAAGCGATTGTGCAGGCGCTGATCCCGGTGCGCGGCATCGGCCGCTGGACGGTGGAGATGATGCTGATGTTCCGCCTGGGGCGCCCGGATCTGCTGCCCGTCGATGACCTGGGCGTGCGCAAGGGCGCCCAGCGCGTGGACAGGCAGGAACAGATGCCCACGCCGAAGGAACTGGCCATCCGCGGCGAACGCTGGGCCCCGTACCGCAGCTACGCCGCGTTTTATCTATGGAAGATCGCCGACTTCAGCGTGGCAGCCAAAGTGCCGACGCCGCGCTCGCAGGAGTAGGGCGTTGCAGTGCGGTGCGTGCGGCTTGCCGCGCGCATTACGCCGCCGACCAACGCCAATGCCAGGGCTCGTAGATGATGCCGTAGGGATTGTCGCGCGGATAACTCAGCCGGTAGCCAAAGCGATCCGCGTTGTCGCGCAGCCACGCGAAGGCCGGCGTGGTCTCGAAGGATTCTTCCACCGGCGGCTCGCCGGGCGTGCCGATATCCAGTGCATCGCCGCTGTGGTGTTCGCTGAAGCCGGGCGCGGTGTTGACCTCCAGGATCTGCGGCACCGTCAGGCCGCGCGCCAGCTTGCGTTCGAAGATCGCCAGTTGGTAATCGTGGCTGCGATACCCGGACAACGCATCCAGCAGCACGCCAGCGCGTGCAGCGTCGGCCTGCATCTGCCGCCATGCACGGCTTGCGCCGGCGCTGAGCCACAACGGCCGTGCAAAACGATCGCGTCCGGCAAAGTGCAGGGCAGCAGGTTCGGCCACCAGGCTCAGCCCGGTCTGCCGTGGATACGCCTCCACGTCGATTTCCAGTTGCGCCAGCCGCTGCTGCACGCCGCTGACCGGCAACAGCGTGTTCGTACGGTCCGATGCACGCCCGCCTGGCAGTTCCAGCAGCGCCAGTGCCTCGTCCAGCCCCGGCTCGTACGCCAGTCGCGGGATCAACGGCATCACGCCCTGCGGCAGATGCGCGGCCAGGTAGCGTCCGTCGCGCTTGCGCCGCAGCAGCCAGTCGGCCTGCGCCAGCACGCGTGCATCCGCATTGCCGCGCGCACGCAGCAGGTCTGCCGGCCACAGTTCGATGTCGGAGGTGTTGAACAGAAAGCGTGGGGAGTTGCGCATCGCCGCAGCTTAGCGGGTGCCACGTGAGGGCTGCCAGTCCGGAGCGGCGCGAATGCTGGCGTGCGCCGATAGAGATGCTCCGTTGAGCAGCGGCGGGGCGGATGCATGCGAGCGGAAGCTGATCCGTTCTGACGATCACTCACGTCTGTGCTTGTTCTCAACCGGGCTTACTTTCAAGCATCGGCGTCCTTGTCGCCCTGCGGCTTCGGCAGGCGCCCGGCCTTGCGTAGCGCATCGCGCAGCACGTATTCGATCTGCGCGTTGAGGCTGCGCAGTTCGTCGTCGGCCCAGCGCTGCGCGGCGGCCAGCACGTCGGCGTTGATGCGCAGCGGGTAGGCCTTCTTCTCGCTCACTCGCGCTCCTGGCGGCCGCTGTGGCGGCGCAGGTGCATCACCATCGACACGATCAACACATTCACACCGACGAGCATGCCGATCACCACCGCATAGATGCCGGCGCGGTTGTCGCCGGCCCAGTACAGGCAGGCAGCACCGATCAGGATGACCAGGCTGATCAGGGCCCAGCGCAGCCCCAGGCCGCGCGCGCGGTCGTCGTCGTCCGCACCGATGGAGGCGGCGATTGCCAATGCAGGCAAGCCGGAAAGCGCGACGACCAACGGCACCATGACATTCATTGCATCACCTCAATACAGCGAGCCGGCGTTGACCACCGGTTGGGTGCCACGATCAGAACACAACACGGTGAGCAGGTTGCTGACCATGTGCGCCTTGCGCTCTTCGTCCAGCTGCACCACGCCATTTTTCTGCAGCTCGGCCAGCGCCATTTCGACCATGCCCACCGCACCGGCGACGATGCGCGTGCGTGCGGCGATCACCGCATTGGCCTGCTGGCGTTGCAGCATGGCCTGGGCGATTTCCGGCGCGTAGGCCAGGTGGCTGATGCGCGCTTCGATCACGTCCACGCCGGCCTGGGTCAGGCGCTCGTCCAGATGGCGCTTGAGCTGTTCGCTGATTTCGGCCGGATGGCTGCGCAGCGAGATCTGATCGTCTTCGTGCTGGTCGTACGGGTAGCTGGTGGCCATCGCGCGCAGCGCCGCTTCGGACTGGATATGCACGAAGCTTTCGTAATCGTCGACGTTGTAGACCGCCTCGGAAGCGTCCAGCACCTGCCACACGATGACCGCGGCGATCTCGATCGGGCTGCCGTCCAGTTCGTTGACCTTGAGCCGGCCGCTCTCGAAGTTGCGCACGCGCTGGCTGACCCGGCGCTTGGCATAAAAGGGGCTGTTCCAGCGCAGGCCCGGGTCCTTGACCGTGCCGACGTACTTGCCGAACAGGCTCAGCACCGCCGCCTGGTTCGGCTCCAGCGTGTACAGGCCGGCCAGCATGAAGATGCCCGCCGCCACCACCAGCAGCGCAATCAGCAGCCCGCCTGGAGTCGGGCTGCCGGCCGCCAGGGTCGTGAGAATGAACCAGGCGGCGCCCGCGAACGCGGCGCCAGCGGCGAGGATGACCGGGATGCCCGGCAGTGAGCTGATCGGCTTCTCTTTCATGAGGTGGGTGTCCTTGGGGAGTTCAAAAAAGATATCAAAGTGATATCAGTCGCTGCAAGTCGTGCGGTCGGCGGCTATGGTGACGGCCCGTTAGAATGGCGGCCCCCTCCCGATCTGGACTGCGCTCATGACTACTCTCGGCACGCCGTTGTCGCCTTCCGCCACCCGCGTGTTGTTGCTGGGCTCGGGCGAGCTGGGCAAGGAAGTGGCGATCGAATTGCAGCGCTTCGGGGTGGAAGTGATCGCCGCCGATCGCTATGCCAACGCGCCGGCGATGCAGGTCGCGCACCGTTCGCACGTGCTGGACATGCTCGATCCCCAGGCGCTGCGCGCGCTGATCGCCCGGGAGCAGCCGCATCTGATCGTGCCGGAGATCGAGGCGATCCATACCGAAACGCTGCTCGCGCTGGAGCGCGAGCAGGGCCAGCGGGTCATCCCGACCGCGCGCGCCGCACGCCTGACCATGGACCGCGAGGGCATCCGTCGCCTGGCTGCCGAAACGCTGGGCCTGCCGACCTCGCCGTATCGCTTCGTCGACACGGCTGCCGAGTATCGCGAGGCGATCGCCGCGGTGGGCCTGCCGTGCGTGGTCAAGCCGGTGATGTCGTCCTCGGGCAAGGGCCAGAGCACCCTGCGTAGCGAGGCGGACATCGAGGCGGCCTGGGACTACGCGCAGACCGGCGGACGTGCCGGTGCCGGCCGCTGCATCGTCGAGGGCTTCATCGACTTCGATTACGAGATCACCTTGCTGACCGTGCGGCATGCCGGCGGTACCTCGTTCTGCGACCCGATCGGGCATTGGCAGAAGGACGGCGACTACCGCGAGAGCTGGCAGCCGCAGCCGATGTCAGCGGCCGCCTTGCAGCGCTCGCAGCAGATCGCGCAGGCCATCACCGACGACCTGGGTGGTCTGGGCCTGTTCGGCGTGGAATTGTTCGTCAAGGGCGACGAGGTGTGGTTCAGCGAGGTCTCGCCACGCCCGCACGACACCGGCCTGGTCACGCTGGTCTCGCAGGAGCTGAGCGAATTCGCCCTGCACGCGCGCGCGATTCTCGGCCTGCCGGTCGGTGCGGAAAACGGCGGCGTGATCCGTCAGAGCGGCTCCTCGGCCTCGTGCGCGCTGCTGGCGCACGGTCACGGCGTGCCGGTCTTCGACAATGTCGCGCAGGCCTTGCGCGACCCGGACACCGCGCTGCGCCTGTTCGGCAAGCCGCGCGTGGACGGTCACCGCCGCGTCGGCGTCACGCTGGCGCGTGCCGACAGCATCGACGCCGCGCGCGCGAAGGCGCGGGTAGCCGCAGAGGCAGTGCAGATCCAGCTGGACTGAGCGCTGCGCGGGTCATGGCGCGGTTGCGGCAACCAGCCGCAATCGCGCCACGACACAAGCAACCACCCGACGCGTCAAATCCTCAATCCCGAATCACCGTTGCCGAATCACTGCGCCCCAGCCACATCCACCCAAACCGCATGATGATCGCTGCCATCGGCGATCGCCGCTTCCGGCGTGGCGCTGGCGGGCCAGAAGATGCCGCTGCCGACCAGGGTGAACTGGCGCGAAGGCAGCACGTAGTCCAGCCGCATCGTGCCCGCCTGCGGCCCGAAGTCGCCGGTGACCTGGTGCGGGTCGCCCGCATGGGCAATGCCTTGCGCGGCGTATGCGGCGGTTTTTTCCGGGCCGCCTGCACTGTGCGGCGTGGGGTACTGCAGCACCCGCGGGTGCGTGATCAAGGCGCGGATCGCATCGTGCCGGCCGGCGCCGTCGACCGGGTCGTTATTGAGGTCGCCGAGAATGACGAAGCGCGCATCGGCGGGCAGCCCGCCGCAGCGGCCCTGGTCGTCGCACAGCCAGCTGGCGTCCTTGGGATTGTCCAGATACTCGCGCCACAGCCGCAGCTCGTCGTGGTTGCGGGCGACGTTACGCTTCTCGGCGCCATCGAACACCGGCGGGGTGGGGTGCGAGACCAGCGCGTGCACCACACCGAGCGGCGTGCGCACCGGCACGTCCCAATGCGATTTGGACGACAGCCGCAGTTGCGCCCAGATCGCGTCGCGATAGAACGCTTGTTTGCTGGACGGGTCGGTCGGGCGCAGCGCACCCGGCAGCGCGCTCCATTTCAGCAACTGGAAACTGCGCACCGCCTGCGTGTCGATCGGGTAGCGCGACAGCACCAGCATGCCGTACTGGCCGGGATGCAATCCGTAACCCCAGGCATCGTTGCCGCGGGTGCGGCCATCGCCACCGACGCTGCCGTTGTTGTCCAGATCCAGGCCGCTCGGCACGCCGGTATTGACCGGGGCCAGGTAGCGATACGGGTAGCGCAACGCTGCGCCGCCGCCCGGCTGGGCGACCTGCAGATAGCGCTGCTGAAACAGATCGGCGGCGCGGTGCTCGGGGTCGAAGTCGAACTCGTTGAGCAGCACCAGATCCGGACGCACCCGCTGCAGCACCGCGGCGATCTTGCGCGCATGCGCGCTGTCGCCCTGCAGTTCGCGCACCAGGCCGCCGGCCTGATCCGAATACAGCGAGGTGTTGTAGGTCGCGATGCGCAGCTGGGCCGGCGCGGAGGCGGCAGTTGCCTTGGCGCTTGTCTCCGGAGAGGTCGCCTGATGGGCGCAGGCGGCGCAGAGCGCGGTCAGCGCAAGCAGTAAGAGAGGTCTGATCATCGCGATATTCTCGCATGTGCAAGACGACAGCCCGATGTCGTCCCGGCGGGGTTCACCCTTCCGGTGCAGCGGCAGGAAGCCCGCGCCATTGGCGGCCGTCGTAGGCCTCCAGCGCGCTGAAGCGGCGCTTGTAGTTCATCTTGGCATGGCCGTCGATCCAATAGCCCAGATACACATGCGCGCGGCGCTCGCGTTGCGCCCACTGGATCTGCTGCAGGATCGCAAAGGTGCCCAGGCTGCGCGCAGTGGCATCCGGTGCGTAAAACGTATAGACCGCCGACAACGCATGCTCGGTGACATCGGTGACCGCAACGGCGAGCAGCCGCCCAGGCGCATGCGCCACCGCCGGTTCGCGGATTTCCAGGAAGCGTCCATGCGACCAGCCGCCGATCAGGAACTGGTCGAATTCGGTGGCGCCATGCTCGTCCATGCCGCCGCCGGGATGGCGGTGCTTGAGGTACTGCCGGTACAACGCGAGTTGTTCGTCGGTGCGCTCGGCAGCAACCACGCGCACCACCAGGTCCTGGTTGCGCGCCAGGCAGCGGCGCTGGCTGCGATCGGGCCGGAACGCATCCACCGCGATGCGCACCGGCACGCAGGCGCGGCAACGTTCGCAATGCGGCCGGTAGACCAGATCACCGGAGCGACGGAATCCCCATGCCAAGGCCTGCGGATAGATCGCACCCAGACGCGGGTCGTGTGGATCCAGCACCAGGTCGCGCGCACGGCGCTCGGACCAGTAGCCACAGGCATGCTCGCCGGTCTGGAACAGGCGCAGGTCGTCATGGGTGTCGGCGTGGATGGCCATGGCGTCAGGATAGCGCCTGCGCGTCGCAACGGCGGCGACTGTCCGCCGGATGAATACGCCCGGTTGCCGCGTCAACGCGCACGCCGATGGCTCGTTGATGTGGGTGTTGGTGGCAGCGCACGGTGGATCCGGATGCGCCACCCACGCGATGCGGCCCATGCAGGTGCCGCGTGTGGTTCCCACATTCCAGGAGTTTCTCATGACGTCTCGCAAACCGTTTTTCGCACTGGCCGTGCTGGCTGCCCTGTCCACCGGCGCGGTGTTCGCCGCTCCGCCCGCAGCCGGCGATGCGCCGCGTCCTGCCAAACTCGACAAGAACGGCGATGGCGTGATCGATCGCAGCGAAGCCGCCGCCGACCCCAGGCTGGCCGCACAGTTCGACACGCTGGACACCAACAAGGACGGCAAGCTGTCGCGCGACGAGCGCCCGCATCATCGCGGCCCGGGGCGCGGTGGACGCGGCGAATGGCTGAGCAAGCTCGACACCAACAAGGACGGCCGCATCAGCCGCGAAGAAGCCAAGGTCGACCCCAAGTTCGCCGGGCGCTTCGATGAGATGGACATCAACAAGGACGGCTTTGTCGATCGCGCCGACCGTGAGCTGCGCATGCAGCAGCATCGCGATGCGTGGTTTGCCAAGGCCGATACCGACAAGGACGGCAAGCTGAGCAAGGCCGAGTTCGATGCCGCATCCAAGCAGCGTGGCGAGCATGGCCGCTGGGGTCAGGGCGAGCATGGCGATCACGGCAAGCGTCCGATGCCGGCCAAGCCTGCCGCGGGCAACTGAGTTCATCCAGTCGCTTACCCGGTCGCAGTGCTGCGACCGGGGCAGCACTGACGTCACACGCAGCATGTAAACCGCAACACGCAACAAGGCGCCGATCGACCAACGGCCTCCCGCGCAAGCAGGAGGCCGTTTTTGTTGACTGGAGTGGCCGCACTTGCCGCATGCGGCGATGGCGCCACGCCGGGATCAGAGCATCCCCAGCTTCATGTAGTGCCGCACGATGGGCAGCATGACCGCCGCCGTGCTCAGCAGCATCGCGGCCGGGCTGAACATGCAGCGATACAGCAGCGGTGCCCGCGTGGTGCCGCGCCGTTGCGCATCGCGTTCCAGCATCGGGCGCATGACGCGTGGCAGCACCCGGATGGATTGGTAGTTGAGCACCGCCATGCCTGCGCCCAGCAACAGCAGCGACGTCCATGCGCCGGCATCCAGGCGTTTGAGCAGCAGCGTGCTGCCCACCACCAGCACCGACGTCAGCGTGGTAATGTGCAGGAAACGACGAATCGCCGCTGCTTCGGCGGCGGTCTGCGCAAAGCGCAGCAGATACCAGCACGACCAGTACGTGCCGACGCCGGCAACCAGCACGGCGCCGGCGGCGAACAGCGACGGCAGGCCGAGCCAGAGGCTTAGCGCACCGGCGGCGCTACCCCCGCCCAGGGCCGAGCCGGTCAGCCCGCTCACGCCTAATTTGCCCGCGCCCCCCATGCCGGTCAGCACGATGGCCGCGCTCGCCGTCCCCGGCGCGGCAAGCAGGGTTGCCGAGGTCACCGCGGTGGCAAAGGCCACGCTGGGCGCGCTGGCACGGGCGAACTCGCCGAACCGGCGCAGCAGCTCGCCGCGCACGCTGGCACGTGCCCGCGACAGGCGCTTGCGCACGGCCGCATCGCTCAGGCCGAGCAGCGAGGCAACCTGCCGCGAACTCTGGCCTTCGCGATAAAACAGCAGCAGCGTCTCGCGGCTTTCTTCGGGCAATGCAGAAATGATGTCGAGCGCGGCGATCTCTTCTTCCACCTGCAGCAACTGGTCGGCGGGCGAGGGGGCCGGGTCGGCGGCCATCGCGATCGCCAGGTCCGCCGCTTCGCCGCTGAGCGCGCGATGCCGGTTGGCGCGCAGCCAGTCGCGCGCCAGGTTGCGGGTGATCTGCCGCAGCCACGGCAGGAAGCTGGCCGGCTGATGCAATTGCGCCAGCCGCTGCCAGGCGCGCAGGAAGGCCTCCTGGGCGATGTCTTCGCTGGCGGCGATATCGCGGGTGATCGCCAGTGCGATGGCGGTCACCGTGTTCTGGCAGGCGCGCACGATGCGGCCGTAGGCCTGCTGGCAGCCGGCGGCGGCGACCGGCAATTCGCGTTGCAACATCAGGTCCAGCGTGTCGGTGTGCATCGGCGCAATCCATGTCCTGGTCCCAGCATGACGCAGGCGAGCAGCGGATGTGACCGAGGTGATGGCGGTGGCGCCTGGCGCAGCGCCGGGTGACTGCGCTCAGCGCGCCGGCTGGATCCGTACACGCACTTCGTCGTCCTCTGCGGCGGGCGGTGCGGTGGTGGCGGGCGCTGGCTGCGCGGCCGGCGGTGCCACTGGCCTGGCCGCATCCGGGGCATTGCGATGGCGCAGCACCACGAACATGGCGACCGCGCCGATCACCAGCAGCAGCACCAGCCGGATGCGCCAGGCCCAGCTGCGCGCATTGGTGCTCGAGCCGTTTTCGCCGTCGCGGAAGGTGTACTCCACATTCGGCAGGTCGCGGCGGGTGGTGTCGAGCAGGCGTGCGTCGCGCAGCAGATCGCGGGCGCGCGGCTGGTCGTCGGCGTGCACGATCCACACCGTGGGGTAGGCCTGGGCGTTGCCCTGTTCGAGATAGCTGAACTGGCCGCTGCGCTTGCTCTCGTAGGAGCGGCCGTTGCTCATGCGCACGTCGATACCGGCGTTGCGCAGGAGATCGGCCACGCCTTCGGCGGTTTCGATACGTTGACTGCTGAAGATCTTGCGCATGCTTAAGGGGTGCCAGCAATTGCCGAGCAGGGCGCGCTGCGAATGCGCTTGCTCAAGCTGAAAGAAAGGAGCGGCAAGGACGTCGATCCAGGCCGGAAGGTGCAGGCGGCCATCAGCATGCCTGCGCGCGACGAACGCGGTGCAGCGATCAACATGGCGAGTCGTTTGCCGGCACCGCGATCGCGCTGCCGTCGGGCACCACCCGGATCAGGCCTTCCTGGGTGGTGCTGGCGACCAGTACGCCATCGCGGGTGAAGAACTGCCCGCGCGCCAGGCCGCGCGAGCCCTGTGCGGTGGGGCTGTCGAGCGAATACAGCAGCCAGTCGTCGGTGCGGAACGGGCGGTGGAACCACAGCGCGTGATCGAGCGAGGCCATCTGCACGTTCGGCGTGTAGTAGCTGATGCCATGCGGAAAGGTGGAGGTGCCCAGCAGCTGAAAATCCGAGGCATAGGCCAGCAAGGCCTGGTGCAGGCCGACGTCGTCGCCGACCGGGTCGCTCAGGCGCAGCCACATCTGCTGGAAGGGCGGGCGCTTGGGCGGCTTGAGTTCGTCGCGCGGAAACACATGGCGAAACTCGAACGGGCCGCCACGCGACAGCCAGCGCTGCACCTTGGCAGGCAGTTTCTCCAGCACCTCCGCTGCCAGCGGCGGGGTGGGTTCGATGTCTTCGGGCGGCGGCACCACCGGCATCGCGGACTGGTGTTCGGCGCCGTCTTCGCGCTGCTGGAACGAGGCCGCGCAGAAGAAGATCACCTTGCCATGCTGGATCGCGGTGACCCGGCGCACCGAAAAACTGCCGCCATCGCGGGTGCGGTCGACGTCGTAGACGATCGGGTGGTCGATATTGCCGGCGCGCAGGAAATAGGCATGCAGGGAGTGCGCCTGGCGGCCGTTGTCCACGGTGGCCTGCGCGGCGGCCAACGCCTGGCCCAGCACCTGTCCGCCGAACACGTACTTGGTGCCGATGTCGCGGCTTTGGCCGCGGAACAGGTTGTCTTCCAGGCGCTCCAGCGACAGCAGGCTGATCAGTTCGGAGACGACGGGTTCGGCAGTGGCGGACAAGGGGCTGGCCTGGGCGTGCGACGGACCGCGATTATAGCGGGCCGCCCCCTGCGCGCCGTGCGGGAGCGCCTTCAGGCCTTCTGCAGCCGCGCCACCAGGCCGTGCAGGGCGGCCTGCGCATCCGGCGCGTACCAGCCGTCGATGAAGCGCTCCAGCTGGATCAGCTCCGGCGCCAGTGCCGCGCGCAGATCGGCGCGCGCAATCGCGCGCGTGGTCAGCATCGGCTGGCGCGGCAGCTGCTGCAGGTCCTGCAGCCAGGCTACCGCGCGGGCGGTGACCAATTCGCCATCGACCAGTTCGTCGACCAGGCCGATCGTGACCGCCTGCTCGGCCGGCAGCAGCTGCCCGGAGATCAGCAGGCGCTCGGCGCGGTGCGCGCCGACCACGCGGCGCAGCAGGCGCTGGATGCCTTCCGGCGCAGCCAGGCCTACCTGCACCTCGTTCAAGCCGATCGCATATGGTTTGGCGGTATCGGCGCTGCGTGCCATCACCCGGTAGTCGCAGCACAGCGCCAGCACGCAGCCGCCGGCCGGCGCATGCCCGCCGATGGCCGCGACCACCGGCACGCGGCTGTTGGCCAGCGCCTGCGCGGCCTCGAAGAAGGCCGTCCAGCTGGCCAGCAATGCGGCGCGGTCGGTGCCATGCGCCAGCAGGTGCGGCACGTCCATGCCACCGGAAAAGATCCGCTCGCTGCCCGACAGCACGATGCCGTCGGTCTCCTCGCCGGCCTGCTGCACCGCAACGCTCAGGGCCTGGCACAGCGCGCTGTCCAGTGCATTGACCGGCGGGCGCGCCAGACGGATTTCGCGAAGACGGCCATGGTCTAAGATCTGGATGCTCATTCGGGGCTCCTGGAGGTTGGGTCATGATAGACGGCAGTCGAAGCAGGCAGCGCATGTACGCACGCGTGCTCGGTGCTTGGGTGATGCTGGCAAGTGCAGGCGCTGGCGCGCAGTGCCTGCCCGAGTTCAAGGGCGGCTGGATCCGCATTCCGCCACCCGGTGGCATGGGCATGGCAGCGGGCTTCGGGCAGTTCCACAATGGCTGTGCGCAGCCGTCGAAGGTCACCGCGGCCAAGAGCAGTGCGTTTGCCGATGTGTCCATCCACGAGACCACGCAAACCAACGGTGTCAGCCGCATGCGCGCGGTGCCGGAGCTGGCATTGCCGGCCGGTAAGTCGGTGCCGCTTGCACCGGGCGGCCTGCATCTGATGCTGATGGAAGCGCGTGCGCCGCTGCAGGAAGGCGCGCAGGTGCCGGTGACCTTTACCTTGCAGGATGGCCGCGAGGTCAAGACCACGCTGCAGGCGCGCAAGCGCGCGCCGGGTTCGTAAACGCGCGCAGTGTGCGGCTGAGCGGAGTCTGGGTCCTGCAGTGTTTGCCGAGCCCACTGCGCGATGTTGCCGATCAAACGCGATGCGTGGTGGCGAGCAGGCTGCCACTTCACGGTGTCGGTCTCGATCGCGCGGCCTGTCGGTGGTATCGCGCAGCGGCATGACAGGAGCGCTGCAAACAACAACGGCGGCTCCCGGAAGAGCCGCCGTCGTCTTATGGCGCTGGAGAGCCAACGCGCAACTGGCAAATCTCAGCTGCTGGCGGCGCGTACCGCGTCCGGCAGCGATGCGCTCTTGCCGGTCTGCGTATCGATCCACACCACCACCACGTTGCCATCGGAATACAGCACGCCCTCGTCCTTCTGGTCGAGGATGCGGTGGCCGATGGTGATGCTGCTGCTGCCCAGGCGCTCGACGAACAGTTCCACCAGGATGTCGTTCGGCCATATCAGCGGGCGCTTGTAGTTGACGTTGGTGGCCGCGACCACCGGCGCGATGCGGTCGGTCATCGCCACGCCTTCAACGCCCAGCATCCAGCGCACGCGCGCTTCCTCCAGGTACGAAATGTACTTGGCGTTGTTGACATGGCCCATGCTGTCCATGTCGCGCCAGCGCACGCTGATCGGGATGCGTGCCAACACCTTGTGCTCTTCGCTCATCAGCTTGCCTTCTTCTTTGCGGTTTTCTTGGTGGCGGACTTGGCGACTTTCGCCACCTTCTCCGGTTTGATCTTGCGTGGCGGGCGCGCATCGGGCTTGTTGGCCATGGCCGCCGGCCGGGTCTCGCGCGCCTTCACCGACGGCAGCATCTTGGCCAGGAACTGCCCGGTGTAGGACGCCTTGTGCGCAGCCACATCTTCCGGCGTTCCGGAGACCAGGATGCTGCCGCCGCGATGGCCGCCTTCCGGGCCCAGATCCACGATCCAGTCGGCGGTCTTGATCACGTCCAGATTGTGTTCGATCACCACCACCGTGTTGCCCTCGTCGCGCAGCTTGTGCAGCACGCCGAGCAGCGCTTCGATGTCATGGAAGTGCAGGCCGGTGGTCGGCTCGTCGAGGATGTACAGGGTGCGTCCGGTATCGCGGCGCGACAGCTCCTTGGACAACTTGACGCGCTGCGCCTCGCCGCCGGACAGCGTGGTCGCGCTCTGGCCCAGCTTGATGTAACTCAGGCCCACATCCACCAGCGTTTCCAGCTTGCGTGCGATCGACGGCACCGGCTCGAACAGCCGCAGCGCGTCCTCGACGGTCATCTGCAGCACGTCGCTGATGTTGAAGCCCTTGTAGCGGATCTCCAGCGTCTCGCGGTTGTAGCGCTTGCCGTGGCAGACATCGCAGGGCACGTAGACGTCGGGCAGGAAGTGCATCTCCACCTTGATCAGGCCATCGCCCTGGCAGGCCTCGCAGCGGCCGCCGCGCACGTTGAAGCTGAAACGGCCCGGCGAATAGCCGCGCGCACGCGCTTCCGGCACCTGCGCGAACAACTCGCGCAACGGCGTGAACATGCCGGTATAGGTGGCTGGATTGGAACGCGGCGTGCGCCCGATCGGCGACTGGTCGATATCCACGACCTTATCGAACAGATCCAGATTCTCCACCTCGCGATGCGCGGCCACCGGATGCGAGGCGCCGTTGATCTCGTTGGCCGCCAGCGAGAACAAGGTGTCGTTGATCAGCGTGGACTTGCCCGAGCCGGACACGCCGGTGATGCAGGTCAACAGGCCGGCCGGAATATCCAGGTCGACATTCTTCAGGTTGTTGCCGGTCGCCCCGCGCAGATGCAGCATCATCTTCGGGTTGGGCTTGTGGCGCTGCTTGGGAATCTCGATGCGGCGCTTGCCCGACAGGTACTGGCCGGTCAGCGAGCCGGGCGCATCCAGGATGTCCTGCAGCGTGCCCTGCGCGCAGATTTCGCCACCGTGCACGCCGGCGCCGGGGCCGATGTCCAGCACGTAATCGGCCAGGCGGATCGCGTCTTCGTCATGCTCGACGACGATCACGGTATTGCCCAGATCGCGCAGCCGCGTCAGCGTGCCCAGCAGGCGTTCGTTGTCGCGCTGATGCAGGCCGATCGACGGCTCGTCCAGCACATACATCACCCCGACCAGGCCGGCGCCGATCTGGCTGGCCAGCCGGATGCGCTGCGCCTCGCCACCGGACAAGGTATCGGCCTTGCGTTCCAGGGTCAGGTAATCCAGGCCCACATCGACCAGGAAGCCCAGCCGCTCGCCGATCTCCTTGACGATCTTGCTGGCGATCTCGCCACGCCAACCCGGCAGCGACAAGCCGCGGAAAAAGCTCAGTGCCTCGTTGACCGGCAGCACCACCAGCTCGGGCAGCGGGCGGTCGGCGACGAACACGTTGCGCGCGGCACGGTTCAGGCGCGTGCCGTTGCAGGCCGGGCAGGGCTGCTGGCTGACGTACTTGGTCAGCTCTTCGCGCACGGCCGGCGATTCGGTTTCGCGGTAGCGGCGTTCCAGGTTCGGCAGGATGCCCTCGAAGCGGTGCTTGCGCGTGGTGCGCCCGCCCGCATCGGTGAAGTAGGTGAAACTGATCACCTCATCGCCGCTGCCGAACAGCACCGCCTGGCGCACCTTGGCTGGCAGCGTGTTCCACACCGCGTCCACGTCGAACTTGTAGTGCTTGGCCAGCGAGGCGATCAGCTGGAAATAATAGGCATTGCGCCGATCCCAGCCGCGCACCGCGCCGGCCGACAGCGACAGCTCCGGATGCACCACGACGCGATCCGGGTCGAAGAACTCGGCCACGCCCAGGCCATCGCAGCTCGGGCAGGCGCCCACCGGTGCGTTGAACGAAAACAGCCGCGGTTCCAGCTCCGGCAGCGAGTAATCGCAGACCGGGCAGCTGTACTTGGACGAGAACAGGTGCGGCGCCGCGGCCGGGTCGTCCAGCGACTGCACCGCGACCATGCCTTCGCCGAGCTTGAGCGCAGTCTCGAAACTTTCCGCCAGCCGTTGCTTGATGTCTTCGCGCGGACGGAAGCGGTCGATCACCGCCTCAATGGTGTGCTTCTGGCGCAGCGCCAGCGGCGGCACCGCGTCGATCTCGTATAGCTCGCCATCCACGCGCACGCGCACAAAGCCCTGCGCGCGCAGCTGCTCGAACACCTGCGCATGCTCGCCCTTGCGCTCGCGGATCACCGGCGCCAGCAGCATGTAACGCTGCTCCTGGTCCTGCGTGAGCATGTGGTCGACCATCTGGCTGACGGTCTGCGCCTCTAGCGGGAAGCCGTGGTCCGGGCAGCGCGGCTGACCGACGCGCGCGTACAGCAGGCGCAGGTAATCGTAGATCTCGGTGATCGTGCCGACCGTGGAACGCGGGTTGTGCGAGGTCGACTTCTGTTCGATCGAAATCGCCGGGGACAGGCCTTCGATGTGGTCCAGGTCCGGCTTTTCCATCACGCTGAGGAACTGGCGCGCATACGCCGACAGCGACTCGACGTAGCGGCGCTGGCCTTCTGCATAGATGGTGTCGAACGCCAACGACGACTTGCCCGAGCCGGACAGGCCGGTGATCACGATCAGTTTGTCGCGAGGCAGGTCGAGGTCGATGTTCTTGAGGTTGTGCGTCCGCGCGCCGCGGATGCGGATGAAATCCATCGCCATGGGGGATCCGATGTCGGGCCGGCGAACCGGCAGTGGTGCGAGCGTGCTCAGCAGGAATGAGTGGCAGTCGATCAGCCTACCCGCCGACCTAGGTGAGGGCAATTGCCCCAAATGCCAGTCTGACCGGGCGCCTGTGGCGGCCGGATGATGCGTTGCACGGGTGGATCGGGCGGGGCCATGGCCGGCTGGCCGGCAGGTTGACCCCAAACCCCGCCAGCCCGTACAATCCCGCTCCTGTCTGCCCTAGGGCACGTCAGTGCGACCATAATAACTACAGAGGAAAACCTGGTCATGTACGCAGTTCTGGTAACCGGCGGTAAGCAATACCGCGTCGCGCAGGGTGAAACGCTCCGCGTGGAAAAGCTCGATGTCGAAGCTGGCAACGAGATCAAGTTCGACACCGTCCTGATGCTGGGCGATAGCGATGGCATCAAGCTGGGCGATGCGCTGAAGGGCGCCTCGGTCACCGCCAAGGTCGTGGCCCATGGCCGCGCCGACAAGGTGCGCATCATCAAGTTCCGTCGCCGCAAGCACCACATGAAGCGTCAGGGACACCGTCAGCACTACACCGAAATCGAGATCACCGGCATCGCCGGTGGCGATAAGAAGTAAGGAGAACCAGTCATGGCACACAAAAAAGGCGTAGGTTCCTCGCGCAACGGTCGCGATTCCAACCCGAAGTACCTGGGTGTGAAGATCTTCGGTGGCCAGGCCATCGATGCCGGCAACATCATCGTGCGTCAGCGTGGCACCCAGTTCCATCCGGGCGCCGGCGTCGGCCTCGGCCGTGACCACACCCTGTTCGCGCTGGTCGACGGCAAGGTGGAGTTTTCCACCAAGGGCCCGAAGAAGCGTCGCACCGTCAGCGTGGTTGCCGAGGCGTAATCGCCCGCTCCATGCAGGCCAGTCCGTCAGGCATCGCTGCCTGGCGGACGAGACGGAAAGCCCCGCTTTTGCGGGGTTTTTCGTTTGACGGCCGGGAGTGGGGATTCGGGATTGGGGATTCGCAACGGCGGATTTCGAGAGTTCCGATACCGCTGCTTCCTGCTGCTTCCGCGGCCGCCTTGCGGCGTCCTGCGGTGGTGTTACCAATCCCAAATTACGAATCCCAAATCTCATGAAGTTAGTCGACGAAGCAGAAATCCTGGTCAGTGCCGGCAATGGCGGCAATGGCTGTGTCGGCTTTCGCCGCGAGAAGTTCATCCCGCTTGGTGGGCCCGATGGCGGCGACGGCGGTAACGGCGGCAGCGTGTGGATCGTGGCCGACGAGAACGTCAATACGCTGGTCGACTTCCGGCATGAGCGCACCTTCAAGGCGCAGCGCGGCGAAAACGGCATGGGCCGCCAGGCCTACGGCAAGGGCGGCGAAGACCGCATCATCGTGGTGCCGGTCGGCACCGTGGTGATGAACGTGCAGACCGACGAAGTCATCGGCGACCTGACCCAGCATGGCGATCGCCTGCTGGTGGCCAAGGGCGGCAAGGGCGGCCTGGGCAACATGCATTTCAAGAGCTCGGTCAATCGCGCGCCGCGCCAGTCCACCACCGGTGAAGAGGGCGAGGAGCGGTTGCTCAAGCTGGAGCTGAAGCTGCTGGCCGACGTCGGCTTGCTGGGCTTTCCCAATGCGGGCAAGAGCACCCTGATCCGCGCGGTGTCCTCGGCAACCCCGAAGGTGGCCGATTACCCGTTCACCACCCTGTACCCGAATCTGGGCGTGGTCAGTGTCGAGGCATACCGCAGCTTCGTCATCGCCGACGTGCCGGGCCTGATCGAGGGCGCGGCCGACGGTGCCGGGCTGGGCACGCAGTTCCTGCGCCATCTGCAGCGCACCCGTCTGCTGCTGCATCTGGTGGACATTTCGCCGATGGATGGTGGGGTGGAGGCGTCGCCGGTGGATCAGGTGCGCACCATCGAACGCGAGCTGGAGCGCCATGATCCGGAGTTGCTGAAGAAGCCGCGCTGGCTGGTGCTCAACAAGGCCGACCTGATGTTCGAGGACGAGGCCCGCGCTGCGGCCGAGACGATCGTGGCCGAACTCGGCTGGGCCGCGCCGTGGTATCTGGTCTCGGCGCTGGGCCGCGATGGCACCTTCCCGATCATGAAGGACATCATGGCGTTCTTCGACCGTCAGCGCGAGGACGAGCTCGAGGCACGCAATGCCGGCTGAGCGCATGCGCAGGCACACAAAAAACCCGGCCAAGGCCGGGTTTTTCTATGCCACCGCAAGCCAGGCCTGCGGTGATGCCAGCACGGCTCGCTTACGCGGCCTTGATGGCCTTGATGCGAGCGGTCAGGCGGCTCTTGTGACGCGCAGCCTTGTTCTTGTGAATCAGGCCACGGGCGCTGAAACGGTCGAGGATGGGCTGGGCAACGGCGAAAGCAGCTTCGGCGCCTGCAGCATCGTTGGCGTCAAGGGCCTTGATCACCTTCTTGACGGCGGTGCGCAGCATCGAACGCTGGCCCGTGTTGCGCTCATTGCGCACGACGGTCTGCTTGGCGCGCTTCTTGGCGGACTTGATATTGGCCACGGTGGTGGGTTCCTGAAAAATCGGTGTAGTGGAAAAAGCAAGCGGGAAAGTATGATGGGCTTAGTTATGTACGTCAAGTCAGTTGTCAAGAGGGATGCAGCGTGAGCAAGCCCGGCATGTTAAGAGGCCTGCTCTCATTCAGCAGTATGACCATGGTGTCGCGGGTGTTGGGCCTGATCCGCGACCAGGCGATCTCCACCACCTTCGGCGCCAATGCGGTCACCGACGCGTTCTGGGTGGCGTTCCGAATCCCCAATTTCCTGCGTCGGCTATTCGCCGAGGGCTCGTTCGCCACCGCCTTCGTGCCGGTGTTCACCGAGGTCAAGGAGACCCGCCCGCATACCGACCTGCGCGAGCTGATGTCGCGGGTGTCCGGCACGCTCGGCGGCATGTTGCTGCTGATCACCGCGCTGGGGCTGATCTTCACCCCGCAGCTGGCGTCGGTGTTTTCCGATGGCGCGTCCACCGATCCGGATAAATACGGCCTGCTGGTCGATTTGTTGCGGCTGACGTTTCCGTTTCTGTTGTTCGTCTCGTTGACCGCGCTGGCGGGCGGGGCGCTCAACAGCTTCCAGCGGTTTGCGATTCCGGCACTGACGCCGGTGATCCTCAACCTGTGCATGATCGCCGGCGCGCTGTGGCTGGCGCCGCGGCTGGACGTGCCGATCCTGGCGCTGGGCTGGGCGGTGCTGGTGGCCGGGGCGCTGCAGTTGCTGTTTCAGCTGCCGGCCCTGAAGGGCATCGATCTGCTGACGCTGCCGCGCTGGGGCTGGACGCACCCGGATGTGCGCAAGGTGCTGACCCTGATGATTCCGACCCTGTTCGGTTCGTCGATCGCGCAGATCAACCTGATGCTGGACACGGTGATCGCCGCGCGGCTGGCCGACGGCTCGCAGTCGTGGCTGTCGCTGGCCGACCGGTTTCTGGAACTGCCGCTGGGCGTGTTCGGGGTGGCGCTGGGCACGGTCATCCTGCCGGCGCTGGCGCGCCATCACGTCAAGACCGACCGCAGCGCGTTCTCCGGCGCGCTGGACTGGGGGTTCCGCACCACGCTGCTGATCGCGATGCCGGCGATGCTCGGCCTGCTGCTGCTGGCCGAGCCGCTGGTGGCGACCTTGTTCCAGTACCGCCAGTTCACCGCCTTCGATACGCGCATGACCGCGATGTCGGTCTACGGCCTGAGCTTCGGCCTGCCGGCGTACGCCATGCTCAAGGTGTTGTTGCCGGCCTTCTACGCCCGTCAGGACACCCGCACTCCGGTGCGTGCCGGTGTGGCGGCGTTGATCGCCAACATGGTGTTCAACTTCGCGTTGCTGGCGGTGGTCTACCAGATCATGGTGCCGCCCGAGCTCAAGGCGCAGGGCGTGATGCAGGCGCTGGGCAAGCAGCCGGGCCTGCATCTGGCGCTGGGCATCGCCAGCGCACTGTCCAGTTATCTCAACCTGGGTTTGCTGTGGTACTGGCTGGGCAAGTCCGGCGTGTACCAGCGCCGGCCGGGTTGGGCTGGCTATGCGCTGCGCCTGCTGCTGGCATGCGCGGCGATGGTGGCGGTGCTGTTGGGCCTGCTGTGGTGGCTGCCATCGTTCACCGTGATGGACAAGTGGGATCGCATCGGCTGGCTGGTGGTGCTGGTCGGCAGCGGTGGGGCGACCTACCTGGTGGCGCAAGTGGCGCTGGGATTGCGGCCGCGGCATCTGCGCGAGGGCTAGTCGTCCGCCGAGCTGGCCGAGTGGGTGCAGAGCCAGCCGTCATGCACGGTGGGCGGGGCCAATCCCGGGCCGGGAAGGCGCGCAATCGTCTGCCCGCTTCCGGGACGCGGCAGCACAGGCCCGCCCGGGGCCGCGCCCATGCGGATTGACAGGCACGGCTATACTTGCGGGTTATGCATCAACGAGGGTCGGCCGGCAGGCCGGCATCTGTTTGGATCGAGGAATGAGCAGGCTGTTTAGAGACGTCGAGGGCGGGACGCTGTTCCCGCACGGAAGCGTGGTCTGCATCGGCGCCTTCGATGGCCTGCACCTGGGGCATCGGGCATTGGTGCAGCACGCAGTCGCGCGCGCGCGCGCGCTGGGGGGGCCGGCGGTGGCGGTGAGCTTCGAGCCGCTGCCGCGCGAGTTTTTCGCCCCGGCCGCGCCGCCGCCGCGGCTGACCCTGGCCCGCGCCAAGATCGAAGGGCTGCACGGCTTCGGTGCCGACAGCGTGGGCATGATCCGTTTCGACGGTCGCCTGTCGGCGATGAGTGCCGAAGACTTCGTGCGCCTGGCCCTGGTCGGCCGGCTGTGCGCCAAAGAGGTCTGGATCGGCCCGGAGTTCCGTTTCGGCCATCGGCGTGGCGGCGATATCGGCCTGCTGCGCTCGCTTGGTGCGCACTACGGCTTTGCAGCGGGCGAAATCGCGCCGGTGCACCTGCACGGCGAGCGCATCTCGGCCACGCGCATCCGAGAGCTGCTGGGCGCGGGCGAGTTCGCGCACGCCGGGCAATTGCTTGGCCGTCCGTATGCCATCGGCGGGCGGGTGGTGCGCGGCAAGCAGCTCGGCCGCACCCTCGGCTATCCCACCGCCAATCTGCGTTTCCCGCGCACGCCGGCGCTGTCGGGCATTTATGCGACCTGGGTGCATGGCGTAGCCGAGCGGCCGTGGCCGTCGGTCTCGAGCTTTGGCACGCGCCCGACCGTGGCCGGCGTGGAGCCGCTGCTGGAAGCGCATCTGTTCGATTTCCAGGGCGATCTGTATGGCCGGCATATCGAGGTCGAATTCGTCGCCAAGCTGCGCGACGAAGAGAAGTTCGACGGCCTGGACGCGCTGACGGTGCAGATGCATCGAGATGCCGAGCAGGCGCGTGCGGTGTTGGACAGGCACGCAGTTTCTGCAACACATGCGAGTTCCTCGCAACAGCCCGCCTATGATGCGAGTCCCTCGCAAGAGCCCGCACATCCATGTGCGGACTTATTAAAAATCCAGCGCAACGGTAGAGACCTGTGACCCAAGACTACAAAGCCACTCTCCATCTGCCCGCGACGGAATTCCCGATGCGTGGCGACCTGCCCAAGCGCGAGCCGGCGATGCTGGACCGCTGGGAGCGCGAGGGGCTGTACGCGCAACTACGCGCCAATGCGGCAGGGCGCCCGCTGTTCGTGCTGCACGACGGCCCGCCGTATGCCAATGGCCAGATCCATCTGGGCCATGCGGTCAACAAGATCCTCAAGGACATCATCGTCAAGTCGAAGTATCTGGCTGGCTTCGATGCGCCCTACATCCCGGGCTGGGATTGCCACGGCCTGCCGATCGAGATCGCGATCGAGAAAAAGTACGGCAAGGTCGGCGTCAAGCTCGACGCCGCCGAGTTCCGCCAGAAGTGCCGCGAGTACGCCACCGAGCAGATCGATCTGCAGCGCCGCGATTTCAAGCGCCTGGGCGTGATCGGCGATTGGGACAACCCGTACAAGACGCTGGATTTCCGCTTCGAAGCCAACGAGATCCGCGCGCTGGCCAAGGTGGTCGACAACGGCCATCTGACCCGTGGCGTGAAGCCGGTGCACTGGTGCTTCGACTGCGGCTCGGCGCTGGCCGAGGCCGAGATCGAATACGCCGACAAGGTGTCGCCGACGGTGGACATCGCCTATCCGGCGCGCGACCCGGCGGCTGTCGCTGCCGCGTTCGGCGCCAGCCTGCCGGCGGGCGTGGGCGTGGCGGTGCCGATCTGGACCACCACGCCGTGGACACTGCCGGCGTCGCTGGCGGTGAGCCTGGGCGCGGAACTGGACTACGTGCTGGTCGAAGGCCCGGCCGATCGCGGCCAGCCGCGCTGGTTAGTGGTGGCCGAGGCCCTAGCCGGCAAGGCGCTGTCGCGCTATGGCGTGGACACGGTGGTGGTGCACGGCCATGCCAAGGGCGCGGCGCTGGAGCAGATGCTGCTGAACCACCCGTTCTATGCCGAGCGCGAGATTCCGCTGCTGCTGGGCGACCACGTGTCGGCCGAGGACGGTACCGGCGCGGTGCATACCGCACCGGGCCATGGCCAGGAGGACTACCAGGTCTCCAAGCAGTACGGCCTGCTCGAGCGTTACGGCGCTGCGCAGATCAACCCGGTGGACGGGCGCGGCGTGTACCTGCCGTCGACGCCGCCGCTGGGCGACACCGTGCTGGCCGGGCTGCACATCTGGAAGGCCAACGACATCATCATCGAGGGGCTGCGCGATACCGGCGTGTTGCTGGCGGCCAGCAAGATGGAGCACAGCTATCCGCATTGCTGGCGGCACAAGACGCCGATCGCGTTCCGTGCCACGCCGCAGTGGTTCATCTCGATGGAGCAGGCCAACCTGCGCGCCGATGCGCTCAAGGCCATCGACAACGTGCACTGGTATCCGTCCTGGGGCCAGGCGCGAATCGCCGGCATGGTCGACGGTCGTCCGGACTGGACCATCTCGCGCCAGCGCACCTGGGGCGTGCCGATCGCCTTGTTCGTGCATCGCGAAACCGGCGAGCCGCATCCGCGCAGCACCGAGTTGCTGCGCCAGGTCGCCGACCGGGTGGAACTGGGCGGCGTGGACGTGTGGTACACGCTGGATGCGGCCGAACTGCTGGGCGACGAGGCGGCCGATTACGACAAGATCACCGACATCCTGGATGTGTGGTTCGACTCCGGCGTGACCCACGAGGCGGTGCTGGTGGACCGCGGCCTGCCCAAGCCGGCCGACCTGTACCTGGAAGGCTCCGACCAGCACCGTGGCTGGTTCCAGTCCTCGCTGCTGACCGGCGTGGCAATGGACAAGGCGGCGCCGTACAAGCAGTGCCTGACCCACGGCTTCACCGTGGACGAGCACGGCCGCAAGATGTCCAAGTCCCTGGGCAACGGCATCGAGCCGCAGGACATCATGAAGACCCTGGGCGCGGACATCCTGCGCCTGTGGATCGCCTCGGCCGATTACAGCAACGAGATGTCGCTGTCGCAGGAGATCCTCAAGCGCAACGCCGATGCGTATCGCCGCCTGCGCAATACCGCGCGCTTTTTGCTCGGCAACCTGCACGGCTTCGATCCGCTGCAGCACCTGGTGGCGCTGGACGACATGGTGCTGCTGGACCGCTGGATCGTGCACCGCGCGCACGAATTGCAGGAAAAGATCGTTGCCGCGTATGCGCGCTACGACTTTGCCGAAATCGTGCAGGCGCTGCTGAATTTCTGCAGCGTCGACCTGGGCTCGCTGTATCTGGACGTGACCAAGGACCGCCTGTACACGATGGCCGAGGATGCACGCGGCCGCCGCTCGGCGCAGAGCGCGATGTATCACGTGGCCGAGGCGTTCGTGCGCTGGATCGCGCCGGTGCTGAGCTTCACTGCCGAGGAACTGTGGGGCTACCTGCCGGGCAAGCGGGTCGACAACGTGTTGTTCGCCACCTGGTACGACGGCCTGGCGCCGTTGCCGGCCGATGCCGCGCTGAGCAGTGCCGATGTCGACAGGCTGCTGGCCTTGCGCGAGCAGGTGGCCAAGGTGCTGGAGCCGATGCGTGCCAACGGGGCGATCGGCGCGGCGCTGGAAGCGGAGATCACCGTGGCCGCCGATGCGCAGACCGCCGCGCGCTGGCAGCCGCTGGCCGACGAGCTGCGCTTCCTGTTCATCAGTGGCGATGTGACCGTGACCGCGGCCAGCACCGACGACATCTTCGTCAGCGCGCAGCCGACCAGCAAGGCCAAGTGCGTGCGTTGCTGGCACCACCAGGCCAGCGTGGGCAGCGATCCGCGTCACCCGGAACTGTGCAGCCGCTGCGTCAGCAATATCGAAGGCCCCGGCGAGCAACGCCGCTGGTTCTGACGGGGGTGCGTGAAGGCGCGTGGCGGGCAGGTCCTGCCATGCGTTATCGAGACCCCGTACGGGCTGGCGTGCGCCTCTGTCGCGGCATCATGGGCAGGCGCTGGTGCCGGATGACGAGTGCCCCGGCGCTGCATGCATGCCCTTGCTGAAGCGTGGCGCATGCGGCACGGCGGGGCAGGGTAGCCGGCTCCGGTGCCCATGCCATCCTTGCCTGCCTGTCATCCAGCTTTCGTCAGCTTCATCTGCCACCGCCGTCACCTATCGCCATCCAGGCATCTTCTCCGGCGTCGGAGAAGTCACCACCAACTGCGACCTTCCGACATGAGTCAACGCCCCAAACCCTCCGCCCTGATCTGGCTGCTGCTGTCGGCACTCGTGGTCGGGCTGGACCAGTGGAGCAAGGCCTGGGTGCTGTCCAGCCTGCCCGAATACACCCCGGTGCCGGTGATCGACGGCTTCTGGAACTGGTACCGCACCTACAATACCGGCGCGGCCTTCAGCTTCCTGAGCGATGCCGGCGGCTGGCAGCTGTGGTTCTTCACCGCGTTGGCGGTGGGCATCAGCGGCCTGCTGGCGTTCTGGCTGTCGCGCACCGCGCGTGGGCAGTGGCGCAGCGCGCTGCCGTATGCGCTGGTGATCGGCGGGGCGATCGGCAACGTGATCGACCGCCTGATGCACGGCCACGTGGTCGATTTCATCCAGTGGTACATCGGCACCCATACCTGGCCGGCGTTCAACATCGCCGACTCGGCAATCGTGGGCGGCGCCATCGGGATTGCGGTATTCGGTCTGTTCGACACGGCCGGCAAGCAGAAGTCGGAAATCGGGAATCGACGCTGAAGTCGCGGCGCACCGGCGCCGCCCGGTCCCATCCTCCAGTCCCCATTCCCGTAGAATGCCTGCCATGGACGTCCTGCTCGCCAATCCCCGTGGTTTCTGTGCCGGCGTCGACCGTGCGATCGAGATCGTCAAGCGTGCGATCGAAACGCTGGGCGCGCCGATCTATGTGCGCCATGAAGTGGTACACAACCGTTTCGTGGTCGACGACCTCAAACAGCGCGGCGCGGTCTTCGTCGAGGAACTGGACGAGGTGCCCGACAACGCCACGGTGATCTTCAGCGCACACGGCGTCTCGCAGGCGGTGCGTCAGGAGGCCGAGCGCCGCGGGCTCAAGGTGTTCGACGCGACCTGCCCGCTGGTGACCAAGGTGCATTTCGAGGTGGCGCGGCATTGCCGGGCCGGCCGCGACGTGGTGCTGATCGGCCACGCCGGGCATCCGGAAGTGGAAGGCACGATGGGGCAGTGGAGCCGCGAGCGTGGCCCGGGCACGATCTATCTGGTCGAGGACATCGAGCAGGTTGCCACGTTGCAGATCCGCCAGCCGGAGAACCTTGCCTACACCACCCAGACCACGCTATCGGTGGACGACACCATGGGCATCATCGAGGCCCTGCGTGCGCGCTTCCCGGCGATGCAGGGGCCGCGCCACGACGACATCTGCTACGCCACCCAGAACCGCCAGGACGCGGTACGCGATCTTGCGCGCCAGTGCGATCTGGTGCTGGTGGTCGGTTCGCCCAACAGCTCCAATTCCAATCGACTCAGCGAGCTGGCCCGGCGCGACGGGGTGGAGTCCTACCTGATCGACAACGCCGGCGAGATCGACCCGGCCTGGATCGTCGGCAAGCAGCACATCGGCCTGACCGCTGGCGCCTCCGCGCCGCAGGTGCTGGTCGATGGTGTGCTGGCGCGGTTGCGCGAGCTGGGCGCCGAGGGTGTGTCCGAACTGGAAGGCGAGCCGGAATCGATGGTGTTCGCGCTGCCCAAGGAACTGCGGTTGCGTCTGGTCAGCTGACGCCGGGCACGCAGGACTGGCTGAGCCGGCGTCGACTGCCTGCAGCAAGTTGGTGTGCCTCACCGCTGCAGGTGGCCATACCGGCCAGCCACAGCCCGCGTCCGGCGCCGGACATGCCGTCCTCCGCCTGGTGGCGATTGACCCGGCACCGGCTCCGCTCCTACAATTCACGGCTCGCCGGAATAGCTCAGTTGGTAGAGCGGCGCATTCGTAATGCGTAGGTCGTAGGTTCGATTCCTATTTCCGGCACCATCGCTTCAGCACTGGGTCGACCATGGGTCGGCCCAGTTGCGTTTTGGGCCGATCACGCACATCCCGGCGCTGCGCCGCCATATACGCCGCACATCACGCAGGCCGCAATCGATGGCCGCAACCGCATCTTGGCCGCCCTGCGCAGCGCTGCGACAACATGTCGCACAGTTTTGCGCGCATTAATTGCGGCAGATCATTGCCGATGGGTTTCGTGCAGGTGCAGCAAAGTCTAAAATCAGGGAGCTAACTCGTGTCTTCGGTCTGCGTGGCTGCCTTCTCCCGGGAAGCGCGCCGTCAGGACGAGTCCACATGGATACGACGAACGAGGCTGGCGTTCCTTCGCACTTGGATCGACCGATGATTCCGTTGAAACATCTCGGGCGTGTACTTCGTCCAGGCCTGATGCTGCCGTTCCTGCTGTTGGCAGGCTGCAACTCGGCCATTCTCAATCCGAAAGGCCAGATCGGCCACGACGAGAAGCAGCTGCTGATCACCTCGGTCGTGCTGATGCTGATCGTGGTCATCCCGGTGATCGTGATGACGATTGCGTTCGCGTGGAAATACCGCGCGTCCAACACGAAGGCGCGCTACGAGCCGGACTGGTCGCACTCCACCGCCATCGAAGTGGTGGTGTGGTCGATTCCGTGCGTGATCATCCTGGTGCTGGCGGTGCTGACCTGGCGCTCCTCGCATGCGCTGGACCCGTACCGTCCGCTGGATTCGGACGTCAAGCCGATCACCATCGAAGCGGTGTCGCTGGACTGGAAGTGGATGTTCATCTACCCGGACCAGAACATCGCCACGGTCAACGAGATCGCGTTCCCGGTGCATACGCCGCTGAACTTCAAGATCACCTCCGATACGGTGATGAACTCGTTCTTCATCCCGCACCTGGGCACGATGATCTACGCGATGGCCGGCATGGAAACCAAGCTGCACCTGGTGGCCAACGAGCCGGGCGAATACTTCGGCCTGTCGACCAACTACAGCGGTCACGGCTTCTCGAAGATGAGCTTCAAGGCGCATGCGGTCGATCAGGCCGGCTTCGATGCGTGGGTGGCCAAGGTCAAGGCATCGCCGACCGCGTTGAACGCCGCCGAGTACCAGGTGCTGGCCGCCAATCGCAACGACAAGGAACAGTATCCGGTCACCTACTACTCGTCGGTGCAGGACGGCATGTTCCGCTCGCTCGTCGACAAATACATGAATGGTCCGGGCCATAACAAAGGCCATGGCGACCATCAGGCAGCGGCTGCAGAGCCGGTTGCCATGTGCACTTCTGGAGACAAGTGATGCTAGGCAAACTTACGATCGAGGCGGTTCCGTACCACGAGCCGATCATCATGGTCGCACTCGGTGGTGCCGGCCTGCTCGGCCTGCTCATCGCGGGCGCCATCACCAAGTACAAGCTGTGGGGCTACCTGTGGAAGGAGTGGTTCACCTCGGTGGATCACAAGCGCATCGGTGTGATGTACATCATCGTGGCGCTGGTCATGTTGCTGCGCGGCTTCGCCGATGCGGCGATGATGCGCACCCAGCAGGCGCTGGCGGGTAACGGCGGCGAAGGTGTGCTGCCGCCGCATCACTACGACCAGATCTTCACCGCGCACGGCGTGATCATGATCTTCTTCATGGCCATGCCGTTCATGACCGGCCTGTTGAACCTGATCGTGCCGCTGCAGATCGGCGCACGCGACGTGGCGTTCCCGTTCCTGAACTCGCTGAGCTTCTGGCTGTTCGTGGCCGGTGCGGCGCTGATCAACATCTCGCTGGGTGTCGGCGAATTCGCGCAGACCGGCTGGCTGGCCTACCCGCCGTTGTCGGGGCTGGAATACAGTCCGGGCGTAGGTGTCGACTACTACATCTGGGCGTTGCAGGTCTCAGGCCTGGGCACCTTGCTGACCGGCATCAACTTCTTCGTGACGATCATGCGGATGCGCGCACCGGGCATGACCCTGATGCGCATGCCGATCTTCACCTGGACCGCGCTGATCACCAACATCCTGATCATCGCCGCATTCCCGATCCTGACCGTGGCGCTGGCGCTGCTGGGTGCCGACCGTTACCTGGGCACGCACTTCTTCACCAACGACGGTGGCGGCAACGCCATGATGTACGTCAACCTGATCTGGATCTGGGGTCACCCGGAAGTCTATATCCTGATCCTGCCGGCGTTCGGCATCTTCTCCGAGCTGATCGCGACCTACAGCCGCAAGCGCCTGTTCGGCTACACCTCGATGGTCTACGCCACCTCGTGCATCGGCGTGCTGTCGTTCGTGGTGTGGTTGCACCACTTCTTCACCATGGGTTCGGGTGCCAACGTCAATGCCTTCTTCGGCATCACGACGATGATCATCTCGATCCCGACCGGCGTGAAGATCTTCAACTGGCTGTTCACCATGTTCCGCGGTCGTGTGCACATGACCTCGCCGGTGCTGTGGACGATCGGCTTCATCATCACCTTCACCATCGGCGGCATGACCGGCGTGATGCTGGCGATTCCGGCCGTGGACTTCGTGCTGCACAACAGCCTGTTCCTGATCGCGCACTTCCATAACGTGATCATCGGCGGCGTGGTGTTCGGCTACCTGGCCGGCCTGACCTACTGGTTTCCGAAGGCGTTCGGCTTCAAGCTCAACGAGAAGATCGGCAAGGCCTCGTTCTGGTGCTGGATCATCGGCTTCTTCGTGGCCTTCATGCCGCTGTACGTGCTCGGCTTCATGGGCATGACCCGTCGCATGAACACCTACAACCACCCCGAGTGGGCGCCGTGGCTGTACGTCGCTGCGGCCGGTGCTGCGATCATCGGCCTGGGTATCTTCCTGAACCTGGTGCAGATCGGTTACAGCGTGTGGAAGCGCAAGGAGCACATGGACTACACGGGCGATCCGTGGGATGGCCGTACGCTGGAGTGGGCCACCTCCTCGCCGCCGCCGTTCTACAACTTCGCCGTGCTGCCGCACATCGACGACCGCGATCAGTTCTGGGCCGACAAGCAGAACGGCAAGGGCTGGGTGCGTCCGTCCAAGTACGAGGCGATCCACATGCCGCGCAACACCGGGGCAGGCGTGTATATCGGTGCCTTCAGCGTGCTGATGGGCTTCGGTCTGATCTGGCACATCTGGTGGCTGGCCATCATCGGCCTGGTCGGCATGATCGGCAGCTTCATTGCGCGCACCTTCGATGACGACATCGATTACTGGGTGCCGGCCGACGAAGTGGAGCGCATCGAAAACGCGCGCTTTGCCCTGCTCGAACAGCAACATGCGGCGCAGGCCGCGAAGGTGGTATGACCATGTCTTCCTCGACCACGCTTGACCACGCCGCCCACGCGGGCGGCCACGACGACCACGAACATCACGACGCCGGTGGCAACACCGTCTTCGGGTTCTGGGTCTACCTGATGAGCGACTGCCTGCTGTTCGCCGGCCTGTTCGCCACCTATGCGGTGCTCTCGGGCGCCACGGTGGATGGACCGACCGCCAAGGAGCTGTTCGACCTGAAGTTCGTGCTGGTGGAAACCTTCCTGCTGTTGTTCAGCAGCCTGAGCTTCGGCGTTGCGATGATCTCCGCGCACAAGCGCAGCATGACCGGGCTGTACGCCTGGCTGGGCGTCACCGCACTGCTGGGTATCGGCTTCCTGTGCATGGAAGTGTGGGAGTTCAACCACCTGATCCATGAAGGGGCGGGTCCGGGGCGCAGCGCGTTCCTGTCGGCCTTCTTCACCCTGGTGGGCACGCACGGCCTGCACGTGGCCTCCGGTCTGTTGTGGATGGCAGTGCTGGTGATCCAGATCTCCAAGAACGGCCTGACCCCGCGCAACAGCACGCGTCTGGCCTGCCTGAGCCTGTTCTGGCATTTCCTGGACATCATCTGGATCGGTGTGTTCACCGTCGTCTACCTGCTGGGAGCGCTGTAATGGCCAATCACCACGCGCATGAAACCGCTGCCGACGCACATGCCGGCGGCCTGAAGTCCTACCTGATCGGCTTTGTGATGGCCGTGATCCTCACCGTCATCCCGTTTGCGATGGTGATGAGCGGGGCGTTCTCCAAGGGCGTCACCGTCATCGTGATCTCGCTGATGGCGGCGGTGCAGATGCTGGTGCACATGGTGTACTTCCTGCACATGGATCGCTCGCCCGAGCAGCGCTCCAACGTGCAGGTGGGCCTGTTCTCGCTGCTGATCATCGGCATCGTGATCGTCGGCTCGCTGTGGGTGCTGCACAACATGAACGTCAACATGATGCATTGAGACGGCGCTGTGCCGGATTACGGCACGCCGGATCCAAGCATGCTGGACAAAAAGCCGCCGGGTCACCGGCGGCTTTTTTGTGTGTGAATCGCTGCGCAGCATGACCTATGGCATACGGGGAAGCGCGGGCAGGCGCTTAGCATCGTGGGCTTGCCTGTTCCAGGTCCCTGCGGAGTTGCGATGAAGATCCCCACCTTGTTGTCCGTGTCGTTGCTGGCGGCACTGTCGTTGCCTGCGGCCGCACAAACTGCCGCGCCGCAGGACGTGCCGTTCGACGGCACCTTGAAGATCGACGTCGATGCCACCGATCTGGCCCATCGCATCTTCAAGGTCAAAACCAGCATGCCGGCCCGGCCGGGCCCGATGACGCTGCTGTATCCGCAGTGGATTCCCGGCAATCACTCGCCGACCGGGCCGATCGACAAGCTCGCCGGTCTGGTGATCAAGGTCGATGGCAAGGTGGTGCCGTGGAAGCGCGACCAGTTCGATGTGTACGCCTTCACCGTAGACGTGCCGCAGGGCGCCAGCGAGCTGGTGGCCGAGTTCAAGTTCCTCTCGCCGCAGGCCCCCAACCAGGGCCGGGTGATGATGACTCCGGAGATGCTCAACCTGCAGTGGAACACCACGGCGCTGTATCCGGCCGGCGTCTTCGCACGCAACATCAAGGCCCAGGCCAGCGTCACATTGCCAGCCGGCTGGAGCTATGCCACGGCGCTGGAGACCGACCGCCGGGTTGGCGACACGGTGACCTTCAAGCCGATCGACTTCGACGATCTGGTCGACTCGCCGATGTTCGCCGGCAAGTACTACAAGCGCGTGGAGCTGAGCGGCGGCAAGCAGCCGGTCTACCTCAACGTGTTCGCCGACGAAGCCAAGTCGCTGGAGGCCAAGCCCGAGCAGATCAAGGCGCATGCGTCGCTGGTGCAGCAGATGGACAAGCTCTACGGCGCGCGGCATTTCGACCACTACGAATTCCTGCTGGCGCTGACCAAGAAGTTGGGCGGCATCGGCCTGGAGCATCATCGCTCCAGCGAAAACAGCGGCGTGCCGACCTACTTCACCGAGTGGGACAAGAGCTGGACCGGCCGCGACCTGCTCGCGCACGAGTTCAACCATTCCTGGAACGGCAAGTACCGCCGTGGCGCCGACCTGGCCACGCCCAACTTCAACGTGCCGATGGGCGACAGCCTGCTGTGGCTGTACGAAGGCCAGACCCAGTTCTGGGGCGAAGTGATGGCAGCGCGTTCGGGCCTGTGGACGCAGGATCAGGCGCGCGAGATGCTGGCCGGCGTGGCGGCGAACTACGAGCGCGGTCGCCCCGGCATGGCCTGGCGCACCGTGCAGGACACCACCAACGACCCGACCATGTCGATGCGCCGGCCCAAGGCCTACCGTAGCTATCAGATGGCCGAAGACTATTACTCCGGCGGCCAGATGATGTGGCTGGAAGTGGACAGCAAGCTGCGCGCGCTGACCAACAACAAGCGTTCCATCGACGATTTCGGCAAGGCCTTCTTCGGCATGAAGAACGGCGACTGGGACGTCAACCCGTACACCTTCGACGACATCGTCGCCACGCTCAATGGCATCGCCGCCTACGACTGGGCGAGCCTGTTGCGCAGCCGCATGGACGGGCATGGCTCCTTGAACGGCGGTATCGAAGCCAACGGCTGGAAGCTGGTCTATAACGAGGAGCCGAACCTGGCCACCAAGGCCGACGAGAGCGACGACAAGGACGCCAGCCTGACCTATTCGCTTGGCGTGTCCCTGAAGGCCTCAGGCGATATCGGCGATGTGCTGTGGGACGGCCCGGCCTTCAATGCCGGCCTGATCGCCGGCAACACCATCGTGGCGGTCAACGGCCGCGCCTTCAGCAGTGAGGTGATCAAGGACGCGATCAAGGCGGCCAAGGGCACCACCGCGCCGATCGAACTGCTGGTCAAGCGCCTGGACCGCTACGACACCGTGCGCATCGATTACCACGGCGGCCTGCTGTATCCGCATCTGGAACGCATCCCCGGCAAGCCGGATCGCCTGAGCGAGTTGTACAAGCCGCGCTGAGTGGCAGCCGCCCGCTCGCAGCCGTTGAAGCGGGCAATGGCAAGACCTGGAGCTGCATGACCGGCTGCGATCGATCATGCGGCTCCAGACGCTGGTTCTGGTCGGTATCGATGCCGACCGACCAGAAGACAGCGCGCCAGCCAAACGCTCGGCGCCATCGATGTCCGAGTGAAAACGCAGCAGCAGGAATGCGCGGTTGCATCCATTCCAGCGCCGCCGCAGCCTGGCCGATTCCCGATTCCCGATTCCCGATTCCCGAATCCCGAATCCCGAATCCCGAATCCCGAGCCAGCGTCGCGCATCCTGAGACCGACGCCGACTATCCTGTCGCTCCAGAAGCGATTGGTTAACTGACGATGGCGAAGGCGAAAACGGCCTATGTCTGCGGCGAGTGCGGCGCCGAATACAACAAGTGGCAGGGGCAATGCACCGAGTGCGGGGTGTGGAACACGCTCAGCGAGATCGTGCTCGAAAGCGCCACGCCCGGCGGCAAGGCCTCGCCTGCGGCATCGCGGCGTAGCGGCTGGGCCGGCAAGGCCGAGGCGCCCAAGATCACCGCGCTCAAGGACGTGCAGCAGTCCGAGCAGGCGCGCGTGTCCACCGGCATTGGCGAGTTCGATCGGGTGCTGGGCGGCGGCCTGGTCGAAGGCGCGGTGGTGCTGATCGGTGGCGACCCCGGCATCGGCAAGTCGACGCTGTTGCTGCAGGCGCTAGCGAGCATGGCCAGCACGCTGCCGGTGCTGTACGTCACCGGCGAGGAATCGCTGGCACAGGTGGCCGGGCGCGCGGTGCGGCTGGATCTGCCGTTGGAGGGCCTGAACGCGCTGGCCGAAACCGGCATCGAAAACATCCTGCAGCATGCCAGCGTGGCGCGGCCGAAGCTGATCGTGGCCGACTCGGTACAGACGCTGTGGACCGAATCGCTGACCGCAGCGCCGGGCTCGGTCAGCCAGGTACGCGAGAGTGCGGCGCGGCTGGTGCGTTATGCCAAGGAGACCGGCACCGCGGTGTTTCTGGTCGGCCATGTGACCAAGGAAGGCGGCATCGCCGGCCCGCGCGTGCTCGAGCATATGGTCGATGCGGTGCTGTACTTCGAAGGCGAGAGCGGGAGCCGGTTCCGGCTGTTGCGCGCGTTCAAGAACCGCTTCGGTGCGGTCAACGAGCTGGGCGTGTTCGCGATGGGCGAGAAGGGCCTCAAGGAGGTCTCCAACCCGTCGGCGATCTTCCTGTCCGGTGGCAGCACCCAGCAACCGGGCAGCTGCGTGATGGTTACCCGCGAAGGCACCCGGCCGCTGATGGTGGAGGTGCAGGCGCTGGTGGACGCCTCGCCGCTGTCCAATCCGCGGCGCGTGGCAGTGGGTCTGGAGCAGAACCGGCTGGCGATGCTGCTGGCGGTGCTGCACCGCCATGGCGGCATCGTGGTGGGCGACCAGGACGTGTTCGTCAATGTGGTCGGCGGCATCCGTGTGCAGGAAACCGCTGCCGATCTGCCGGTGCTGCTGGCAGTGCTGTCCTCGCTGCGTGACCGGCCGCTGTCCGAGAAGACCATCGCCTTTGGCGAGGTGGGGCTGTCCGGCGAGATCCGGCCGGTGCCCAACGGCGAGGACCGTCTGAAAGAGGCCGCCACCCACGGCTTCAAGCGCGCGATCGTGCCCAAGGCCAACGCGCCCAAGACCACCAGCATCAAGGGCATGGAGATCGTCGCGGTGGAGCGGCTGAGCCAGGCGCTGGAAGCGGCCGCCGAGTGATACCGGTGCGGTAGGGGGAGCGACTGTCTTAGGGGCGTCGCTCTGCACGCGATGAGCTGACCCCGCACCCCGTGCAGTGGGCGACATTGCCGCCTGCGCCATGCCGGAATGACATCAATGAAGTTTCGGGCTGGCCGCCCCCAGCTCAGGTGACCGTCCGTCGGCCAGCAGGTCGCGATCCGCCATTCGTCGATAAGAAAACGTTTTCAGCGCAGAGCGGCTATGGCAACATGCGCGGCCCGTTGCACTGTGCACCGGATCACGGACAGCGCTCACTGCGCGTTATCAGGAGAAAACACGATGGAATGGATGTTGTTGCCACTCAAGCGCTACGCCGACTTCAATGGCCGCTCGCGCCGCAAGGAATATTGGATGTTCATGCTGCTGCAGGCGATCGTCCTGCTGGTGTTGGGCGGCCTGTTCGGCATCGCGGCTGCACTGACGGGCGGCGAGAACGGTCCTGGTGCACTGGCGTGGCTGGTCGCTGCCGTCATGGGGATCGTGGTGCTGGCATTGATTGTGCCGAGCATTGCAGTGACCGTGCGTCGCTTGCACGACCAGGGCAAGTCGGGCTGGTTCTATCTGATCAGCCTGGTGCCTTATGTGGGCGGCTTCATCGTGCTGGTCTTCATGTGCCTGGAAGGCACGCCCGGCCCGAACGAGTACGGCGAGAATCCCAAGCAGTAACCAGGTGCAAGGCCTGATCGAACAATGGCGCGGAGACTTCTCCGCGCCATTGTCGTTTCTGGAGATGTACGGTTGGCGCAGGCTGACCAACAACACGCGTGCGTTTGAGTGCCGGATTCGGCTCGATTGATGCGTTCTTCAACTGCCGGCAAAAACTTGGACGTCCTGCCAGGGTGTAGGAAGCAGTCGACCGGCAATGCGCCAAGCTCTATTTGTATATTCAATACATTATTGAACTATTAACTGGGTGCGTTTCCACTCAACATGGAGCCGGCGAACAAGCTCTGCCAGTTAATGCCTGACCAGATCAACGCATGGCAACGGCCGATTCACTGCCATGCAGGCGCCGGTAGCAGATAGCAAGCGCAAGTCGCCGCGCTTCGCTCTTGCAGGGCCGCAACGGTCAACAAGCCGCAGCATGATGGCCGGTGCTGGGGCTGACGACCTTGCCGGGCGTCGGTGCGTCCTTGTCCTGCAGGGCAAGTTCCAGCTTGTACCCATGCGAATACACGGTTCTGATGCGCACCACGCCGCTGTGATTGCACAGCTGCAGCTTCTTGCGCAGCTTGTAGATGTGTTGCTCCATCGTGCGGTCGGTGAACTCGGTGTGGCTACCCCACACCGCCTTGGCCAACTGGCAGCGGCGGAAACACACGCCGGGGCTGGAAAACAGCAGCCAAGCGATCGAGAACTCGCGTGCGGTCAACACGATCGGCTTGCCGTGCAGGTATACGGTATTTTCGTCGCGGATCAGCTGGTAGGGGCCCACACTCAGCTGTTGGCTCTCGGGGCACGCCTCGGCCACCGGCGACAGCGCCAATGCTGCGCGCACATGCAGCTCGTGGGAATTGAAGGGAAGGGCGAGTACATCGTGTGCGCCAGCGCGGTACCAGGACAGGATGTCGTGGGCACAGTCGAAACGCCCCAGCACGATCAGCGGCGTGGGATGGCCGCTGTGGCAGCGTTGCCAGGCCAGCAATGAGCTGTCGTCCGACGCGACGCAGGTCGCATCGAAGATCAACAGCTCGCAAGGGGAATGCCGCAGCGAGCGCAGAAGTTCGAGTTCATCGGAAAACACCGCAAAACTCGGGGCCAGCGGTGCGAGGCTCGCGTTGACCTGCGATGCCAGACGCGCGTCCTGCGTCAACAGGAAAGCCGATCCGTGCTTGCCGGGAAGGTTGCCGTGCATCAGCCGGCCTTCCCATGTCTGCACACGTACCAGGCGTACGTCGGATGCCTGTTGCGGACAGCAGGCGCCAATACAAAACCCACATGTAGAGATAAGTGCATCGCCATCGCCTTTGGCTGCCGGAGGATCCGACCTAGGGTCGGACGAATGGTATGTACCATTGCCGAGGCAGAAAGTTTCACTGCTGCGTACTTTTCTTCGGCTTTGGGTAGGCCGGCTTTAACGTACGCTCATCTAGGCGTAAAGCAGCTCTTACATCCAGGGCATGCGTCGTCAGTAACTAACAAAATTCCGACATTGCGCAACGCGCAGTCGGTCGACGCGGCGAGACAACGGGCGCGGTCGCGGAGTCCATTCCATTGCGCGTCCAGGTCTATACCACGGTATTGCGATTTGCATGTGCTTGCAGCGCACATGGAATATCTGAGCGATCCGCCGATGCAGCACAACGGCGCGGCCATCGTTTGACGCGCATCTTTCATTTACTGAAGTACCGCGCATGCGGCCATTGCAACGTCATGCCGGGACATCAGTGAAGCCGACGCAAGGCATGGGATTTGGTTGGCCCTGCCAATCTTCTCCGGCTGTCGTCCTGTCTTCAATACGGTTTCGCATGGCGTGCAATGTCCTATGCACGACAGCGCCGGCGGTATGCAAAAAGTGCCCTTTATCTGCATGCCGCATAACTGGGTTGGCAGGAGACAGAGTGAGGTTTTTTGATTTTCTTAGTGCCTTGGAGTGAGAAATTCCATTGGATCCGCTGCATACAATCGGTTGCGCCAGCCAGACCGGCGCATTGTTGTTTTTGCTCATCCCCCTATGAGAGAGCCCGGCATGATCCTTTCAACCTACTTCGCGGCGATCTCTGCGTTGTCGTACGCAGACCGTCTTCCTACCTATACAAGCAGGATGCTGGTTGGTGCCTGGCCGCAAGGTCTGCAACATCTTCAACAACGCCGTGACGGCCAGGCCGCCGCGGATGGCGCCGACGACGAAGTCGGCCTGCTCGGCGCCAGCGGCGATGCCTTGTTGATCCTCGAATACCAGGAGGAGGCCGAAGATGCCTACCGCCACGCCTTGAAGGCGATGCGCGGGCACCAGCGCCAACTGCGGTTGCTGTCCTGCCGCAATACCGCCTGGTTGATGCTGAGCCAGCGCCGCCTGAGCGCTGCACTGAACTGCTTTGCGCAGCTGGCGATGGACCGCGAGACACCGGCCTGCCTGTGTGGTGAGAGTCTGCTGGGCAAGGCGCTGACCCACTTCCATCTGGGCCAGAGCACGCTGGCGCTGCAGACCCTTGAGCGTGCCAACGACGTGCTGGCGGACCTGGACGGCGGTGCAACCGAGTGGCTGCGCATCGCCACTGCGCTGCGCCTGGACATGATTGCGCAGTTGCGCATCCGGCGCGCCGACCGGATGAGCGACCACGTGTTCTGGCAGGCCACGCTGCGCCAGGAGGATGCGGCGCACGCGTTCGAGCCCAACGAGCTGCGCGCCTGCATCGCCGACCTGGCCGAGAGCATGCCGGTGCTCGCACAGCGCATGCGCCACGTGCGCAATCTGCTGCGCATCGCCGGTGGCGACACCTTCGGTTTCGATGCGCAGATCGATGCGCTGCCGGCCGCCGCCACCGGTTGCCCGCCCTGCGCCCGGCAGGATGCGCAGGTGGAGCTGGCGCTTGCCGCATTGGCTGTGGGGCGCGCCGATCTGGCAGAGCGTGCCCTGGCCGGTGCCGGCCGGCACCACGCGCCACGCTGGAATCTGGAGTTCGAGTATTGCCAGGCCAAGATCAGCCAGGCGCTGGGCAAGACCGAGCAGGCACTGCTGCTGTACAACCGCTATGCGCTGGGAGCGGTGCAGTGCCTGCGCAGCGAGGTGCAGGCGCCGCGGCTGCTGGAAAGCGGCACGCCGGCGCATGTCAGCGACGACATCTCCGCGCGGCTGCCGGCCAAGTACCGGCGCGCCTACGCCTACATGATCACCAATGCGCACCGCTCGGATCTGTCGATCAACGAGGTGGCCGCGCAGATCGGCGTCACCGGGCGCGCCTTGCAGCAGGCCTTCAAGTCCGCTACCGGGCTGTCGCCGACCCAGGTGTTGCGTCGTTACCGGATGCAGAGCATTCGCGACGAACTGCTGGCCGAAGGCGGCTGCGGCAGCGTGCTGCAGGCGGCGAGCCGCTGGGGCGTGGGCAGCCGCTCGGCGCTGGCCAAGGGCTATCGCCAGCACTTCAATGAGGCGCCGATGGAAACCCTGCAGCGCTAGGTCGTTGCGCGCCACGGCCGGGCGTCGATGCAGGCCGTGGCGTGTCGTTTCCGAAGCGCATGCTGCAGTGGCGACCGAACGGCCGGCCAGCCATTGGAAGCCGTGAGAGTGCGGCGCACGTGCGTACGGCGTGGCTTGCGGCTATCCTGTTCGGCTCGCACTGCCACCCAGGAAGGCGCGTCCGAGGATGGGCGTGGCCGCCAAGGAAACGACGAACGATCATGCAAGATCACACCTCCGAGGCGACGGACGCCTCCCAGATCCGCCGTGCAGGCGTCGATCTCAACGGACTGATGTCCGTCCTCAGCAAGCATCTGTATTCCACGCCGGTGGTCGCGCTGCGCGAGCTGGTGCAGAACGCGCACGACTCGATCCTGCGTCGCCGGCTGGAACAACCCGACTGGCAAGGCGAATCGCGCATCGAAGTGCATGCCGACGCTGCCCAGGGCATCGTGCGCATCATCGATACCGGCGCCGGGCTGACCCAGCAGGAGATCCACGATTACCTGGCCACGGTCGGCGTGGGGTATACGCGTGGCCTGCGTCAGGGCGGGCATGAGGACAGCGGCCTGATCGGCATGTTCGGGCTGGGCTTTCTGTCGGCCTTCGTGCTGGCGCGCCGCGTCACCGTGCGCACCACCTCCTACCAGAGCCCGACGCTGGGGCATTGCTATATCTCCAGCAATGCCGAGCAATACACGGTGAGCCCGATCCCGGCGCGTGCGCAGGTCGGGACGGAAGTGGTGCTGGAACTGCACCAGGACTATCTGTCGTTGGCCCAGGAAGCACGGCTGCGCGAGATCCTGTCGCGCTATTGCGCGCTGCTGCGCGAGCCGATCTGGATCGGCTCCGATACCCAGGCGATCAACCCCGAGCCGCCGCCGTGGCGCATGCACGATGCGGTGCCGTTGCATCCGGTGCAGGCCTGGCGGCGCCAACGCGAGTTTGCTGCACGTTTCGAGCGCAACTTCGAACCCTTGTGCTGCATGCCGGTGCGCGCGGAGGAGGGCAGCGATGCGGTCGGCCTGCTGTGGGTGCAGGACGGAGCCACCTACGGCACCAGCGACAACCGCAATCTGTCGGTGTTCCTGCGCGGCATGCTGCTGGACGACAACGCGCGCGAACTGCTGCCGCCGTGGGCGGGCTTTATCGGGGGCGTGATCGAATCCAACCGCTTGACGCCCACCGCCAGCCGCGAAGACCTGCAGCGCGATGCCACCTACGCGGCCGTGCAGCATGCCCTGTCCGAGGCGCTGGTGCAGGGCCTGGCCGATGTGGCGCGTCAGCAGCCGGAGGCCTGGCGGCGCATCCTGCTGCGGCACAACGAGGCATTGCTGGGCGCGGCGCTGTGCGACGAGCGTCTGTTCGAGTTGCTGATGGAACACGTGCGGGTGCCGACCTCGCAGGGCGACCTGCCGGCGCAGCAATTGCCGGCGCGTGGTGCGGTGCACGTGATCCTGGACAGCGACAGCGGTTTCGAAGAAATGCTGTTCCGCGCGATGGGCGTGCCGGTAGCCTACGGAAATCGCTATGCGGTGGTGCCGTTCCTGCGCCGCTGGACGCAGGCCAAGGGCGTGCGCCTGGTCGAGCTGGGCACCGAGCAGGGCAACCGGCAGTTGTTCCAGCTGGACACGCTGCCGGCCGACGAACTGGCCTGGCTGGAACAGCATCTGGGCGATGGCGAAGCGCTGGTGCCGGCGCGTTTCAGCCCCGAGGCATTGCCGTTGGTGGTGGTGCCCGACCGCGAGGCCGAACTGAAACGCCGCCTGGAGCAGGACGAGAACGACAAGCGCGTGTCCACCGCTGCGCTGCGGCTGGCCCGGCAGTTCACTGCGGGGATCGAAGCACGGCAGACCCAGCGGCTCTACCTGAATCTCGACAACCCGGCGTTGCAGGCGCTGCTGGCGGCGCAGCGTGCCGGCAATCCGCAGGCGGCGGTGGCGGCACGGCTGCTGCGCTCACTGAAGGTGATCGTGTCGGCGCAGGGGCGCACCCAGCCGCAGCCCGGTGCCAACGCATCGGGCGGATCGGATCTGAATCGGGCCTTCGGCGATCTTGCCGAGGCCGTGACCCAATTGCTGGCACGCTGAGCGCCGCATCGAAGGAGCAACACGATGGAAATCTGGAACTGGGTGGAGAAGCTGCAGGACGATCTGGGCGAAGCCGGGCAGCCGCAGAATGCGCAACTGCTGACGCGCCTGACCGACCATATCTGCGACCTGCAGATCGAACGTGCCGAAGCGCTGTTGCCCGAGGCGCGTGCGCTGGGCAAGACGCTGGCCAATCCGTGGCTGGAGGTGTTCGTCGGGCATTGGGAAATGCGCAACCGGGTCGGCAACCTGTGCGAGGGCGAGCGTGCGCTGAGCGATGCGGTGACGCTGTTCGAACGCGCGCACCGCCCTGATGCAGTTGAGTGCCCGCAGTCGGTGTGCGTGACCCAGGATCTGGCCGCGTGCTACGCCAATATCGACGGTCCGGGCTGGGTGGAAGAGCGCATCGAGGTGTGCGAGGAAACGCTGGGCCGCATCGATCCGAGCTGGTCGTGCTACCAGTGCCTGAGCTGCGAAAAAGCCGATGCCTTGCTCGACGACGGACGCGGCGAGGCGGCGCTGAGTTATCTGGAGCAGCAGTCGCAGACCATTGTTGCGCATGGCGGGCAGATCTACGACGGCGTGCCGGACATGCGCATTTCGATCCTGCTCTCGCTGGGCCGCGCGGAAGACGCGCTGGCACTGATCGAGCAGCGCGAACGCGAGGCTGCGCGCGAGGGGGCGGAGTGGGCTAACTGCAGTCAGCCGCGGCGTTTGCAGAAAGCCCGCGCCTTGGCAATGTTGAATCGCGACGACGAAGCGCTGGAAGCGTTTCTGCCGTGGCGCGAGGTCGCGCCGCGCTATCGCCTGCACTGGTTGCGTGCGGTGGTGGTGCTGGTATCGCGCCAACCCGAGCGCAATACCTGGGATCTGGGCAGCCGCCTGCAGGTGATGCTCGATCATTACGCGCAGGTCGGTGCGCATCGCATCCTGATCGAGGCGGCCGAGATGGCGATCGGGCTGGCCTTGCAGCGTGGCGCGGTGTGGACTGCGCGCCGCCATCTGGCGCTTGCGCGTGCGCACGTGCCCAAGTTGCGCCAGGACCGTGGCGCCACGCAACTGCTGGACGGGCTGGCCGTGCGCATCGAAACCGCACCGGCGGGCGAGCCGGCGCCGGTCCCCGCCGAGCAGTTGCTGGCATGGCTGGATGCGCAGGGCGAAGACGTGGCGCGTAACCCCGAGCGCGAAGCGCAGTGGTTGCTGCAGGCAGTGGCCGAGCGACCCGACGATGCCGAGTTGGTGGACACCACGGCGTCGGCATTGAGCGCGTGTGCGGCCGACGACGAGGCGATCGCGCTGCTGTGGGCCTTCGTGCAGCGGCATGCCGATCGCGAAACCAGCCCGACCTTCCGGCTGATGAATCTGCTGCTGGGCCGTGGCGACGAGGCCGGCCTGCGCCGGCTGGCGCAGCTGTATCGCCCGCTGGTGCCGGTGGCGGCGCTGTGGTGCGAGGCGCAGCTGGCCCAGCGGCTGGCCGATTGGCCGGCACTGGAGCAGGCCTGCACCGCGTTGCTGGAACTGTCGCCCGGCTCGCACGGTGCGCGCGGCTTGCTGGGGCGCATGTATCTCAATACCGGCCGCTTCGCCGATGCCACCGAGGTGTATCGACAGCTGACCGAGTTGATGGAAGAACCACGCTCCGCGCATTGGGATCACATGACCGCGGCCAGCGCGGCGCAGCAGTGGGACGCAGTGCGCGCCTCGGCGCTGGCGCTCGGCATGGAGTTGAGCAGCACCAGTGGCGTGGTCGAAGAAACCTGGGGTTGGGTGATCGTGCGCTGCGTGGATGACGGCGAGGCAGCCGAGTACTACGCGCGGCGCACCGGCCCGGTCACCGCGCGTATCGTCGAAAATGCACCGGCGCACCGGCGCCAGCATGTCGGCGACTGGGTGGTGTTCGATGCCGAACTGCTGTATCCGCCGCCGGAGGACGAGGCCGAGCGCGAGCGTTTCGTGCCGACCTATGCGCAGGTGCATGTGCTGGAGGCGGGCGGTTACGGCAGCAGCTGGCTGGTGGATGGCGTGCATCCCGGCGAGCAGGCGATCGAGGCCTTGCGCGAGGACATCGAAGCGCGTGGCTGGAAACTGTGGCTGCATAGCCGCGACGACTATCGCGTGGTCGATCCGGAACACGCGGAGGCGTTCGACCCGGAAGATGCGAGCACGGGTCTGCCGGGCGTGCTGTTCACCGTGGCGCTGCCGGAAGCGGCGGCACCGCTGGAACTGCATCGCGTCCTGCTGGCCACGACCGCGCAGTGGGCGCACCCGATGTGCTGGCTGCGCCTGGCCGAGGCCTGCGACCAGGACCCGCGCCCGCATCTGGACGCAGTGGAGCGTTACGGGCTGTAGGGCGGCGATCAAGCTCGTCGCGCATTAGCTGCTGACGCGGCCGCCGCCGGGATTGGGGATTGGGGATTGGGCATTCGGGATTGGCATGCGTGGTTGCGTGCCAACTGCTGGCCTGTCGTCAGGAATGGTGATGCTCGGAAGAACGTGCAGCCCATCTGGCTGTTCGCATTTCTTTCCGCAACCGATAGCAATCGGTGGTGCTTGCGCGGTTGCCGGCGTGGGACCTTGCGCGGCATGGATCTCGCGCCAGAGCCTACACGGACGTACTTGCGGCGTGTCCTACGCTGGTACGCGTGCAAGCTCCCTCGGCAGACCGAGGCATTCGCGAAGAACCGGTGGATGTCGTGCGCAAGATTGATCGGTGTGCGGAGTCGGTCGGCGGCGCGGCGCCGCATCCAGTGTCGGGACACGCCGTGAATCCGTCCCTGGAGGCTCGGTGGCGACATCCATGTCGCCACACGGTCCCGCCCCCGGACGCGACACCGCGCTCCCAACATTGCCACCGCTGATCGGCAAGCAATGCTTTCAAAGCACGTGCGGCTGCCTATGCAGTCTGTGGCCAATGCAAATCGGCAAGCCATCTATCCGCTGCCACATCGTCAGCGATGGCGACACGCCGAAGCACCTACGGCCCAACAGGCCCTCCGCATTTCTTTCAGCAACCGACAACAACCGGTGTTGCTTGCGCGCGTACCGGCGTGGGACCTTGAGCGGCATGGATGCCGCGCCAGAGCCTACAAGGACGTACTTGCGGCGTGTCCCACGCCGGTACGCGTGCAAGCGCCCTCGGCAGACCGCAGCATTCGCATGGAACCGGCAGAGGTCTTGCACAAGATTGCCAGGTCTGCGGAGCTGGTCGGCGGCGCGGCGCCGCATGCAGTGTCGGGACACGCCGGGAATCCATCCCTGGAAACCCGGTGTAAGCGCCCGCAGCAGACCTGAGCATTCGCCTGTACGGCTATCTCGCAGTGCATCGCAGCTGTCCGATCAGCTGCGCTTGCCGTAGCGCTCCAGCCAGTGCGCGTACGAGGGCGGCAGTACCCAGGACGGGCGTTCTTCGCCCAGGGCCAGTGCGGCGTGATACGGCCAGTGCGGGTTGGCCAGGTGCGCGCGGCCGACCATCACCAGCTCCATCTGTCCGGCGGCGACGACGCGGTCGGCTTCCAGCGGATCGTCGATGTTCCAGGACGAGGCAACCGGCAGCTGCGCCTCGCGGCTGACGCGTTCGGCGTAAGGCGCCAGCAAGGCCGGTCCCCACGGAATCTGCGCAGTCGGGGTGCTGAAGCCGATGCTGACGTTGAGCAGATCCAGGCCGCCTTGCCTGAAGTTGCGCGTCAGTGCGATGGCTTCCTGCAGGGTCTCTTCGTCGCGGCCATCGAATTCGATCACGCCAAAGCGCGCGGTGAGCGGCAGCTGTTCCGGCCAGACCGCACGCACGGCCTGCAGCGTTTCCAGCAGGAAGCGCGCGCGGTTGTCGGCCGTGCCGCCGTAGTGATCCTGGCGTTGATTGGCGTGTACCGAGAAGAAGCTCTGCGCCAGATAGCCGTGGGCGAAATGCAGCTCCAGCCACTGGAAGCCGGCATCGCGCGCGCGCTGTGCGGCAGCGACAAAATCGCCGCGCACGCGGGCGATGTCGTCCAGCGTCATCTCACGCGGCACTTTGGGCAGGCCGCCGCCGAAGGCGATGGCCGAGGGCGAGATGGTGTCCCAGCCGCGCGGGTCGCCGTCGGGGATGTGGTCGTCGCCTTCCCACGGCAGGTTGGCACTGGCCTTGCGGCCGGCGTGGCCGATCTGGATGCCCGGCACCGCGCCGGCAGCGCTGATCGATGCCGCGATGCGCGCCAGTCCCTCGGCCTGGGCGTCGTTCCACAGGCCCAGGCACCCGGGGGTGATGCGTCCTTCCGGCGACACGCCGGTGGCCTCGACGATGACCAGGCCCGCACCGCCGCGCGCCATGCTGGCGTAGTGCACCTGATGCCACGTGTTGCTGAGGCCGTCGACGGCGGTGTACTGGCACATGGGCGGCACCGCGATGCGGTTGCGCAGGGTGACGTCCTTGAGTTGATAGGGAGAGAACAGCGATGACATGGAGAGCGACCACCTGAGAAAAGCAGGCTGCGATCAGAACACGCCCGGCCGCCGCGCAGACACTCTGCCGGTGGCACAGCGCGTTGCATGCGGTGCCGGTTGTGGACAAGCGGGCCAGCCGGCGCAGCGGGCGCGTCCGCTGGCATGGGATGCGCGCTTCCGACAGGTATGGGGCGGCGTCAGACGCGCTCCGCCCGCAAAACCATGACCACCGTTGCGTAGCGGTCGGCGGCTGCACGCACGGCCGAGCCGGCGGTGGACGCCAACCGGCGGCCGTCGCGCCTGCAATCGTCGCGCCTATGGCAAGGGAACGGGACGGCAGTTATCGCATCTTTCCAGGCGTGGTCGCGCTCACGTTCACCGCGTGCGCCGCAATGTCAAACTCTGTCTGGACCTTCCTCTGACCGCTACAGGTTCGTTGCTGGTTGCCGAAACTGAATTGCTTTATTCTGCTGCGCTTCGGCGTGGGGGCGCCGCGCCAGTCAGGGGGCGCCATCGTCCCGCATGCCCAGCCTTCTCTCTTCTACTCTCGGCGGGTGATCTCATGGTGGCATTGCAGCAGCGCTCGATCGATGCGATTCGGGGCCAGGAAACGGCGTTGTTGGCTGCATGGCTGAGCTCCAGCCTGGGCAGCGATGGACGTATTTCCCGGCAGGACGTCGAAACCCAGAGCGCGGACTTTTTGCATCTGCTGGTCGCTTCCCTGAAGGACGGCGGCAGCAGCCTGGATAGCGCCGACTGGAGCGAGGTGCGTCGTTTCCTGGAAAACCTGTCGCGCGACCGCGCCACCCGTGGCTTCGATTCGCAAGAAACCGCCAACTTCATCTTCTCGCTCAAGCGGGTACTGTTTGCGCTGATGCAGCGCGAGTATGCCGATGCGCCGGAGGATCTGGGCCAGCAGCTGTGGGCGCTGTCCGAGCTGCTGGACCGTCTGGGCCTATACACCGTCAAGGCGTTCCAGAAGACCCGCGAAGACATCATCGTGCGCCAGCAGGAAGAAATGCTGGAGCTGTCCACCCCGGTGGTCAAGCTGTGGGAGGGCGTGCTGGCACTGCCGATGATCGGCACGCTGGATTCGCAGCGCACCCAGGTGGTGATGGAGTCGCTGCTGCAGCGCATCGTCGATACCGGCTCGGAAATCGCCATCATCGACATCACCGGCGTGCCCACCGTGGACACGCTGGTCGCGCAGCACCTGCTCAAGACCGTCACTGCGATCCGCCTGATGGGCGCCGACGCCATCATCAGCGGGGTGCGCCCGCAGATCGCTCAGACGATCGTGCACCTGGGCCTGGACCTGCAGGGCATCGTCACCAAGGCCAACCTGTCCGACGCGCTGGCGCTGGCGCTCAAGCGCATCGGCGTGACCGTGGGCAAGGCGGGCTGACATGGAGCGCATCCCGATCCTGCGGATGGGCGACCTGCTGCTGGTCACCATCCAGGTGGACATGCACGACCAACTGGCGATGACGCTGCAGGAAGACCTGTCGGAAAAGATCAGCGCCACCTCCGCGCGCGGCGTGCTGATCGACATTTCCGCACTGGACATCGTCGACTCCTTCATCGGCCGCATGATCAGCACCATCTCCGGCTTGGCGGCGATCATGGATGCCAGGACCGTGGTGGTGGGCATGCAGCCGGCCGTGGCGATCACGCTGGTCGAGCTGGGCCTGACCCTGCCGTCGGTGCGCACCGCGCTCAATGTCGAACGCGGCATGCGCCTGTTGCAGCAACCCGATCACGCTTCATGACCACCGGTTCGCAACCGGTGCGCACCGAACAGGATGTGGTGCTGGCCCGGCAGACGGTACGCAAGCTGGTGGTGCAGTGCGGCCTGCGTCTGGTCGACCAGACCAAGCTGGTCACCGCAGCCAGCGAGCTGGCCCGCAACACCGTGATCTACGGCGGCGGCGGCGACATGGATTGGGCCCTGGTGGAAAGCGGCATCCGCAAGGGCGTGCAGCTGACCTTCCGCGACGAGGGCCCCGGCATTCCCGACCTGGATCTGGCGCTCACCGATGGCTGGACCTCCGGCAGCGGGCTGGGGCTGGGCCTGTCCGGCAGCCGTCGGCTGGTGGATGATTTCGTGCTGGACACCGCAGCCGGCAAGGGCACGCGGATCACCATCACCAAATGGAAGTGATGCTCGCCGGCGAGGTTACGCGCGCGTTTCGCGTCGACGAAACCAGCCAGGTCGGGCAGGCGCGCCGCGAGACGGCGGTGCTGGCTCAGGCGCTGGGTTTCGATGAGGCCGCCTGCGGGCGCGTGGCGCTGGTGGCCACCGAGCTTGCCACCAATATGGTCAAGCATGGACGTGGCGGCGTGCTGCAGTTGTCCACGGTCGCCACTGCCCAGGGCATGGGCGTGGAGATCTGCGCCATCGACGGCGGCCCCGGGTTCGCACTCGTGGACGGCCTGCGCGATGGCTATTCCACGGCCGGGACGCCGGGCACCGGGCTGGGTGCGATCCAGCGCCAGGCGCAGGTGCTGGATGCGTATTCCGATGCCAAGGGTGCGGTGGTGATGGCACGGTTGTTTGCGCAGCAACGCGCCGAGCTGGACCTGCCGTACGGCGCCATCCGCCTGCCGCTGCACAACGAAACGGTGTGCGGCGATGCCTGGCATCTGGCGATCGGCGAGCAGCGGGCGACTGTCACCGTGATCGATGGCCTGGGCCACGGTCCGGGCGCCGCCGAAGCCGCCGACGCCGGCGCGCGCGCTGCAGCCACGGCCCGCGGCGAACCCGGCGAGCGCATCGCGCAGCTGCATGCCGGTATGTCGGCTACCCGCGGCGGCGCGGCCGCGGTGATGCAGTTCGACAGCAGCACCGGCCGGGTGCGCTTTGCCGGGGTGGGCAATATCGTCGCCTCGCTGTGCGATGGCGACGGCGTGCGTGGCATGCCGTCGCATCCGGGCATCGTCGGGGTGCAGTTCCGCAAGGCGCAGCCGTTCGATTTCCCGGACGCCGCCGGCAAGCTGCTGGTCATGCACAGCGATGGCCTGCAATCGCGCTGGAACCTGCGCGATCACCCGGGCCTGCTGTCGCGCCATCCGCGCCTGATTGCGGCGGTGCTGTTGCGCGATTACACGCGTGGCCGCGACGATTGCGGCGTATTTGTCATGCGGCTGGGAGGCCTGCAATGAATGCTTCCGGTGAGACACCGGCGCTCGATCCGCTGGCCGAACTGGATGCGCTGCGGCGGCAGAACCAGGCCCTGCGCGAAGAGCTGGAAGAGACCAACCAGGGCGTGCTGGCGCTGTATGCCGAGCTGGATCAGCAGGCCGAACAGCTGCGCGATGTGTCCGAGCTCAAGAGCCGCTTCCTGTCGTACATGAGCCATGAGTTCCGCACCCCGCTCAGCTCGATCCTGAGCATCACGCGGCTGCTGGAAGACGGCATGGACGGGCCGCTGACTGCCGAGCAGTCCAAGCAGGTGCGCTTTGTCAGCGCCTCGGCGCGCGAGCTCACCGAGATGGTCGACGACCTGCTGGATCTGGCCAAGATCGAGGCCGGGCGCATCACCATCTCGCCGGGCTGGTTCGACCTGATGGACCTGTTTGCGGCCTTGCGCGGCATGTTCCGCCCGCTCACCGATGCCGGCAGCACCACCTTGATTTTCGAAGACCCGCCGGTGCTGCCGATGCTCTATACCGACGACAAGAAACTGGCGCAGATCCTGCGCAACTTCATTTCCAACGCACTCAAGTTCACCCCGCAAGGCCATGTGCGCGTATTCGCGCAGCTGGAAGGCGAGACCCATGTGCGCTTCGGCGTGCAGGACACCGGCATCGGCATTCCGGCCGAGCTTCACGACGCCTTGTTCGAGGATTTTGTACAGGTGGATTCGCCGTTGCAGAAACGCCTCACCGGCACCGGTCTGGGGCTGTCGATCTGCAAGCGGTTTGCCGAGTTGCTGGGCGGCACGGTGGGGATCAACAGCGTGGTCGGGCAGGGCTCGGAATTTTTCGTGGTGCTGCCGGTCACGCTGGCAGCGGAGGATGCACTTGGGCAGTAAGCCACACATTCTGGTCGTCGACGATAACGCGGTGACGCGTTATTCGGTGCGCCGCGTGCTCGAACACCATCAGTTCGTGGTCGAAGAAGCCGGCACCGGCACCGACGGCCTGGCCAAACTGGCCGAGCAGGCATTCTCTGCGGTGGTGCTGGACGTCAATCTGCCGGACATGAGCGGCTTTGACATCGTGCGCACGCTGCGCGCCGAGCCGCGCACCGCGTTGCTGCCGGTGGTGCACGTGTCGGCCGCGTCGATCGCCACCGGCGACATGATCACCGGCCTGGAGGCCGGTGCCGACGCCTACCTGATTCACCCGGTCGACCCCAGCGTGCTGGTCGCCACGCTGCGCACCCTGCTGCGCGCGCGCCAGGCCGAAGACGCCTTGCGCATCAGCGAGGCACGCTTCCGCGAGATCTTCGAGCACATCAGTGCACCGATTGCGGTGGTCGATGCGAGCTTGCACACGCATGAGGCCAACGCGGCGTTCCAGCGCCTGATCGGTACCGTCACGCCCGGCGAGGCGCTTGCCGTACCCGGCGTGGACCAGGCCGCCACCGTGCAGGCGCTGACCAACGCACTGGCGCAACGCGAGCGCTGGAGCGGTGCCTTGTCGATCCTGCGCGAGGGCAAGGTGCGCGAAACCGAGTGGCGCGTGTCGCCGTATCGCGAACCGGATCTGGGTCTGCTGCTGGTCGAGGACGTCACCGAACAGCGCCTGCGCGAGCGTGAGCAGCGCCAGGAGCTGGATACCGCCACCACCGAGCTGGCCCACCAGATCGCCGAGCGCCAGCGCACCGAAATCCAGTTGCTGCAGGCGCAGAAGATGGAGGCGCTGGGCAAGCTCACCGGCGGTATCGCGCACGACTTCAACAATCTGCTGACCAGCATCATTTCCGGCCTGGACATGATCCAGCTGGCGGTCGAGTCCAACCGCATCGAGCGGGTGCCGCGGCTGGCCGAGATCGCCACCGGCTCGGCGCATCGCGCCGCCGCACTGACCCAGCGCATGCTCGCCTTCGCGCGCAAGCAATCGCTGGATGCGCAGGCCTTCGACATCAACACACGCGTGCGTTCGCTGGAAGACATGCTGCACCGCTCGATCGGCGAGAACATCGTGCTGGAGCTGGAGTTGGCCGACACGCCACTGGTGGCGGTGGCCGATGCCAACCAGCTCGAAAACGTGGTGCTCAACCTGGTGATCAACGCACGTGATGCCTTGAAGGGCCGGGGCACCATCCGCATCCAGAGCGCGGCCTACACCGCGCAAGGCGATCCGGAACTGGACGATGGCGATTACGTGGTGCTGAACGTAATCGACAACGGCAGCGGCATCGAGCCGGCCATCCTCAATCAGGTCTTCGAGCCGTTCTTCACCACCAAGCCGATCGGCGAGGGCACCGGCCTGGGCTTGTCGATGACCTATGGCTTTGCGCGCCAGTCCGGCGGCACCGCACGCATCACCAGCACCGTGGGCCGCGGAACCACGGTGGCCTTGCTGCTGCCGCGCGGGCTTACTGCCAGCGCAGTGCCGCCGGCACCGGCACCGAGTTCGCCCCGTACACGCAGCGAGCGTATCTTGCTGGTGGACGACACCGATGTGGTGCGCATGATGGTCAGCGAGGTGCTCAGCGATGCCGGCTACCACGTGGTGGAAGCCGATGATGCCAACGGCGCGCTGGATCAGTTGCGTGCCGGGGTGGAGATCGATCTGGTGGTGTCCGACGTCGGCCTGCCCGGCATGAACGGGCGCGACATGGCCGACGTGGCGCGCGCGCTGCGGCCGGGCCTGCCGATCCTGTTCATCACCGGCTACGCCGAAAACGCCGCCACCCGCCAGGAGTTCCTGGCCGACGGCATGGCGCTGCTGCCCAAGCCTTTCAGCCTCAACGATCTGCTCAACATGGTCGGGCAGATGCTCGATAGCAGCGTGATCGCCGCTCGCGCCTGATGCGGTTTACACGCGTAGGCGCCGCCTGTCGGTGCCTGCCTGCCGCGCAACGATACCGATAGCGATGTGCCGCGACGCCTCAGGCGTTGAGCGCGTCCAAACCAGCGTCCAGCTGCGTGTGTTTCAGGTGTGCGCCGCCTGTGCCTGACACGCCGTGTTGCACGCGCCTGGCTGCAGTGGATGCCTGTGCAGTGCGCCGGCAGCACCGGCGTGTCGTTGGCGTGCGTGCGCTCACTGCGCGTACGCGTACGGGCCGAACGTGGCACCCAGGAAACCGCCGGCGCTGTCGGTGCTGAGCATGCGGGCATCGCCCTGTTCCAGCAGCGTCTGCCACTGGCCGCTGCCGACTGCGTAATCCACATGCACGCGTGCGCCATCCAGGGCGAAGCGCAGCGTGACCGGTTGGGTTGCATCGGCCAGCGGCGCGCGCGCCAGCACGGTGCCACTGCCTGGCTCCTGCGTCCCGGCGCGGCGCGACAGCACCACCGACATGCCGGCATCCTCGCGCACCAGCAGTAAGGCCAGGTAATGCGTTTCCCTGGCGACGATCGCCAGCCCCGCCTGTTCGCCCGCTACCAGCGTGCTGCCATCGACGGTCGCCGCCAGCGTGGCGTGGTGATGCTGCAGACGGTGGCCCAGATACGCCGGCTGCCCGCGGCCGATATCGCCCAGCGCCACGCTCGAGGGCGTGATGCGCAGACCCTGCGGGCCGGTGACATACCACGGCGTCGTTGGCGGATGGATGGTCATCCATTGCATCGGCACGCGTGCGTCCTGGAAATGCTCGCTCCACTGCATCGGCCCGCTGGTGGGTGCGTCCTGCGTGCCTGCCGGTAGCGGCGGGCGCGTGGCGACCGCAGGCACTGCCGTGCCGTGCGGCAGTATCACCGGCCAGCCGTCGCGCCATTGCACCGGCAGCAGGAAGGTTTCGCGACCCAGGGTGTAGTGGTTGCCTTGATACGGGCGGGTGGCCAGGAATACCGCCCACCAGGAGCCGTCCTGCAATTCGACCAATTGCGCGTGGCCTGCGGAGGTGATCGGCGCGCTGCGGCTGGGGTCCAGATCGCGCTGGGTCAGCACCGGATTGCCGCTCCAGGGCTGGTAGGGCCCGGCGATCTGGCGGCTGCGGTAGATCATCTGTGCATGCTGCTCGCCGGTGCCGCCCTCGGCTGCGGTCAGGTAGTAATAGCCATCGCGACGGAACAGGTGCGGGCCTTCGATATGCTCGGGGTTGCTGGCCGGCTGGAAGCCCGCATCCACCAGTACCTGGCGCGTGCCGACCAGTTTCATGCTGGCCAGATCCAGCCGCTGCAGCCAGATCGCGCGGTGCCCGTCGTAACGCAGCTTGCCGGCCGGCACATCGTTGTTGACCAGCCAGGCGCTGCCGTCGTCGTCGAAGAACAGCGATGGGTCGATGCCCTTGGCATCCAGCCAGATCGGGTCCGACCAGGGCCCGGCCGGGTCCTTGGCGGTGATCAGGAAATTGCCGCCATCGCAGTAGAAACAGGTGTTTGCGATGTAGAAGGTGCCGTCGTGGTGGCTGATGCTGGCGGCGAACAGGCCGCGGGTGAGTTCGTCGTTGCCGTATTTGATCTGATCGGGGCGATCGATCGCGTTGCCGATCTGCGTCCAGTGCACCAGATCGCGGCTCTTGAACACCGGCAGGCCGGGGAAATAGCCGAAGCTGGAGTTGACCAGATAGAAGTCGTCGCCGACGCGGACCGCCGACGGGTCAGGATGGAAACCGGCCACGACGGGGTTGCGGTACTGTGCCGCGGTCGGTATCGGGCCGCCGTCATCGCCCTGGTAGTCGATCCGGCTGATCACCGCGCTGCCGGCCTGCGCCAGCTGACAACTCACTGCGGCCAGTACGCCCGCCATCCATCCAAGTCGTTTCAAGCTCTGTTCCTCTCCGCTGAGCGCGTTCGCATGGCGCCAGCATGACAGCACGCGGCCAGCGCAGGCATGCCGTTTCGAAATGCCTGGCGCGCGCCGCGGCATGGCTCTGCAACGGCGGCCATGTGCGCAACGCCACGCTTGCCATAGAGCTGCAACATTGCTGACATATCGTGCGCGCGGCGCCACCTTGCGTCGTCGGCCAGCATTCCTGGTGCCGACGGACGCTGGAGTGGCCAACAACACGTGGCGAGCAGGGGTCAGGTGGGTGCGGACGGTGGGGGAGGAACCGGCGTGTACGAGTGCGACGTGCCGATTCCAAGTACCGGCCGTGCCCGCCTGATCGCCGCGCAGTCATGTTGATCGCCACGTTTGCCTCCGTGTCACCCCTCGCGTCACCTACCCAAGGATCATCTCGCATGTCGTTGTACTCGTCTGTCTCCGCGTCCCTGACGTCCGCCACCACGCACGCACCCGCACGCCGTCGCGCCGCCTTGCAGCGCACGCCGCTGGCGCGTGCCTGCGCCGGCCTGCTGCTTGCCTCGCTGGCCGCCGCTGCCTCTGCGCAGCAGGCGCCGACGCGTGAGGGTGAGGGCAGCCCGACCGCGCTGGATACGGTCACCGTCACTGCCGAACACCGCGAGCAGAACCTGCAGGAAGTGCCGGTGTCGGTGGGCGTGGTGCAGGGCGCGGCGATGCGCGAGTTCACCGCCGGTGGCGACGACACGCTGCTGGCGCTGTCCGGCCGCGTGCCGGGCTTCTATGCCGAAACCACCACCGGGCGCATCTTCCCGCGCTTCTATATCCGTGGCCTGGGCAATATCGATTTCTACCTCGGCGCTTCGCAGCCGGTGTCCATCATCCAGGACGACGTGGTGCTGGAACACGTGGTGCTCAAGTCCAACCCGGTCTACGACGTGGACCAGGTCGAAGTGCTGCGCGGCCCGCAGGGCACCTTGTTCGGCCGCAACACCACCGCCGGCATCGTCAAGTTCGACACCATCAAACCCGGCGATACCTACACCGGCCGCGTCGATGCCAGCTACGGCAGCTACAACACCGTGTCGCTGGATGGCGGCTTCGGTGGGCCGATCAACGACGTGCTGTCGTTCCGCGTGTCGGCCCTGTACCAGCACCGCGACGACTGGGTGGACAATACCTTTGCCGGCAGTAGCGCCGATGGCACGCGTACCCCGCGCAAGGATGCAATGGGCGGCTACAACGACCGCAATGCGCGCCTGCAGTTGCTGCTCAAGCCCAACGACGCGTTCTCGCTGCTGGGCTCGGTGCATACCCGCGACTACGACGGCACCTCCACGTTGTTCCTGCGCAATGCGGTCACGCGCGGCAGCGACAAGGTCGACGTGCCGCGCGATCGCGTGGCCTACGACGAGGCGCACGACAACCCGCAGGCGTATCAGACCGACGGCGGCTCGATCAAGGCGATCTACGATTTCGGCGGCGTGTCGCTGACCTCCATCACCGCCTACGAAACCACCTCCGGCTATAGCCGTGGCGACACCGATGGCGGCGCAGCTGCCAACTACCCGGTCAACGGCGTGCCGAACGGCTTCGGCCAGTCGATGGGGCAGATCCGCGACCTGGACCAGTACACCCAGGAACTGCGTCTGGCCAGCGAAGGCGACGACGCTCTGCAATGGCAGGTGGGCGCGTTCTACTTCGACGGGCGCGATACCACCGATTTCTATCAGCGGGCGTATTTCCTGCAGACCGCCGCGCGCAACCCCAACAACTGGGTGCGCCTGCGCAACACCAATACCTCCTGGGCCGGGTTCGGGCAGCTCAGCTACAAGGCCACCGACGCGCTCACCCTGACTGCCGGTCTGCGCCAGACCAAGGACAGCAAGGAAACCCGCCTGCTCAAGACCGCCGATACCGCCGCCGGTGCGGTGACCTATCGCGGCCGTCGCGACGTGCGCATGTCCGATACCCAGCCCAGCTGGGATCTCAGCGCGATGTATGAAATCAATCCCGAGCTGAGCGTCTATGCGCGCGTGGCACGCGGTTTCCGCGGCCCGACCATCCAGGGCCGCAGCGCGGTGTTCAATTCGGATTTCACCACCGCCGATTCGGAAACCATCCTGTCGTGGGAAGCCGGCATCAAGAGCAGCCTGTTCGACAACCGCCTGCGTCTGAACGTCAGCGGCTTCACCTATACGGTGGACGACATCCAGCTCAACGGCAACGACTCGGACGGCAACGGCGTGCTGTTCAATGCCGACAAGGCCAAGGCCTACGGCCTGGAGGCGGATCTGGACTGGCGCCCGATCTCCAACCTGTCGCTGACCGCCGGCCTGAGCCTGTTGCATAGCGAAATCCACGACGATCGCGTCTACGCGCAGGCCTGTGCGCTCAACGGCGTGGTGGTGTGCACGGTCAACGACCCGACCATCCGCGTCGGTGCCAACACCTTTGCGCAGATCGACGGCAACCCGCTGCCCAACGCGCCCAAGTACAACCTCAACCTGGCCGCGCGCTACGACATTCCGGTGGGCAACGATGGCGCCTTCTTCGTCTCCACCGACTGGAACAAGCAGGGCGAAACCAGCTTCGTGCTGTACGACTCCACCGAGTTCCGCGCCAACGGCAATTTCGAAGGCGGCCTCAAGCTCGGTTACACCGGCGGCTATGGCGCGTGGGAGGTGGCGGCGTTTGCGCGCAACATCACCAACGAGAAGAACGTCAAGGGCGTGATCGAGAACTACATGGCGGCGGTGTACAACGAGCCGCGCGTGGTGGGTGTGTCGGTCAACGTCAACTGGCAGTAAGAGCGACTGAAAAGTCGCCAGCGGCTGCACAGTGCTCTGGTCAGCCGCTCCCGGTGCTTGATCGATCGACTGCATCACTGCGCGTGTGCCGCAGTGATGCCGATCGTAGAACGTAGAACAGACCCGCTGCGTGCATCATGCAGCGGGTTTTTTTGTGTCAACGGCTGCGCAACACCGACTGCACCCAGCTGACGATCTGCGCGCTGCTCACCGCGCCGGAGTGACGGCCCAGCTCACTGCCGCCGCGGATGACCAGCAAGGTCGGGATGCTGCGGATGCCGAAGCGCGTGCCCAGCGCCGGATGCAGATCGGTATCGACCTTCGCCAGCCGGACCTGCGGTTCGAGCAGTGCCGCGGCTGCGGCAAACTGCGGCGCCATGCTCAGGCACGGCCCGCACCACGGCGCCCAGAAATCCACTACCAACGGCAGCGCGCTACGCACCGCATGCTTATCGAAATCGGCCTCCGACAGCGCCACCGGCGTGCCCAGGAACAAAGGCTTGTGGCAACTGCCGCAGTTGGGTGCATCGCGCAGACGCGCAGCTGCAACACGGTTCATCGCAGCGCAGCTCGGGCAGGCGATTAAAAGCGGTGCGTCGGTCATGCGGTGGTCTCCGGTGGCAGGCAATACAGTCGCTGCGCCCGCGCATCGTGGGCGGCGAGCGCGGCTGCATGCGACCAGTGTAACGGCCAACGCCGAAGACCCGGTGCCGTCGGCCACTGCCGCAACACCGGGTGTGCGGCGCTCATGCCACAAGCTGGCGCACGCGTGCTGCAGTGCTCAGCCCGATTGCCCCAGGCTCAGGATCGGAACGAAGCCGCCGTAGATCAGTCGCTTGCCATCGAACGGCATCGGGTTGACCGACGGGTCCATGCGCGGGTCGTCCATCATCTTGCGCATGCCCGCATCGCGGGTCGCCTTGTCCGGCCATTCGATCCACGAAAACACCACGGTTTCGTCCTCGCCGGCAGCGACCGCGCGGTGGAAGTCGGTCAGTTGTCCATGCTGGACGTCATCGCCCCAGCACTCCACCACGCGCAGCGCGCCGTATTCGATGATGATGGCATCGCCCATGCGGGCATGTTCCAGAAACGCGGCCTTGTTGGCCGTGGGTACCGCGAGTGCAAATCCATCCACATACGACATGACCACCTCCTCGGACATGGCGCACGGCGTGCGCCGGATGATGACGACAGATGCTGGTGCGATCGAAACAGGCTGGAACGCTGCGCCGGGACGGGGCGTGGAGTACGAGCATACGGCGCATCCGTCATGCGGGCACTGGTCGCGCCCGCATGACGATGCAAACCGTCTTCGTGCCGGCTTCCGTTGTCGGACCGCATGCGCCGCGCGCTGCGTGAGGCGTGCTGGATGAGTTAGTCAGAGGGATTATGTTGTCACGATGGGCTGGGGTTGCGACAGGCCGCCAGCATCGGGATTGCATGGGTTTCGATCACCCCTTACGCCTTGCCGGGTGCGCTGTGGCGGCAGCCCGGCGTGCTGCCCGGCCGCCGCATGGCCGCGACTACGCGGCCAGGTTGTGTCGCCGCAGCACGGCTTCAAACACCACGTCGCCGTCTTCGTTGCGCGCCTGCAGCGTGCCGCCGTGCGCCTTGACGAACTGGTCTGCGATGAACAGGCCCAGCCCCAGGCCCTGGCTGGCATGGAAGCTGGCCTTGAACGGCTCGAACAGGCGCGGCATCAGGCTGTCCGGGATGCGCCCGACATTGCGCACCGACAGCCGCAGCGTGTCGCGTTCGCGTCCGTCCAGATGCACCCGCACCGGCTGGCTGCCGCCATGCAGCACCGCATTGCCGACCAGGTTGGACACGACCTGGGCCAGGCGATCGCCGTCGCCATCGCCGTCCAGATCGCCTTCGGTACGCAGGTCGATCGGCGTGTGCGGGTTGGCCTGCGCCACTTCGCCCACCACGCTATGGGTGACTTCGCCCAGATTGCAGGGGCCGAACTGCATCGACAGCCCGTCGCTGCGCAGGCGCGAGAAATCCAGCAGCTGCTCGACCATCCGCGCCATCCGCCGCGCGCTGTTTTCCAGGTGATCGAGCGTGCGTGCGGCCGATCCATCGGCCTCCACGTCCAGGCTGAGCTTGTCGGCGCACAGCAAGATCACCGACAGCGGCGTACGCAGGTCGTGGGTGAGCACGGCCATCATGGTTTCGTTGAGCGTAAGCGCGCGTTCCAGCGAGGCGTTGCGTGCCTTGAGCAGGCGCCGCTGCTGGTACAACTCGATGAACACATTGACCTTGCTCAGGATCACGTGCGGCTCGATCGGCTTGTGCAGGAAATCCACCGCGCCGGTTTCGTAGCCCTGGAAGGCGCGCATCGGATCGTTCGGCGATGCGGTCAGGAAAATGATCGGCACATGCCGGCTGCGCTGCGAGCCGCGCATCAGTTCGGCCAGCGAAAAACCGTCCATTTCCGGCATGTGCACATCCAGCAGCGCCAGCGCCACATCGTGTTCGAGCAGCAGCTCCAGCGCCTGCGCGCCGGACGCGGCACACAGCACCTGGAGGCCGTCGCGCTGCAGCAGCGCTTCCATCGCCACCAGGTTCTGCGGCACGTCGTCGACGATCAGCAGCTTGGCGGGCTCGTCGCCATTGCTGTGCGCAGCCAAGCCGGTCGCGGTGAGATTCATGGGTGAAAGTCTTCCAGTCGGCTGCAGATCGCCTGCAGGGTGAGCACCGCATCGGCGCCAGCATAGGCGAGAGCGGAGGCGGGCATCAGCGGTGAGGCGGCATCGTCGGGGCGCTGGATCCAGGCGGTGCCACCGACTGCGCGCACCGCCGCCACGCCGGCGCTGCCGTCGCTGCTGGCGCCGGTGAGCAGGATCGCCAGCAGGCGCTGCCCGAAGACGTCGGCCGCCGATTCGAACAGCGGGTCGATCGCCGGGCGCGAGAACAGCACCGGTGCATCCATCGACAACGCCAGGCTGTCGCGCGTTTCCACCAGCAGATGGTAGTCGGGTGGGGCGATGGTCACGCTGCCGGCAAGCAGCGGCTGCTTGTCTTCGGCCTCGCGCACCGGCAAGGCGCAGCGTGCATCCATCAGCTCGGCAAGGTGGCTGGTGCGGTCGCGTGGCAGGTGCAATACCACCAGCACCGGCATCGGCAGGTCCGCGGGCAGGCTGGACAACAGCGCCTGCAGGGCCATGACGCCGCCGGCCGAGGCACCGATCACCATCGCGTCGAACTGCGCCGCCGCGTGCATTGCGTTCATGCAGCCGCCTTGCGGAACAGGCGCTGCTCGCGCGCCACGGTTTCGAACGCCTGCGCATGCGCACCGAACTGCAGCGACTCCTTGCTGCCCAGGCCCAGGAACCCACGGTGCACCAATGCATCGTGGAACAGGCCCACGGCACGGTCCTGCAGGCTGCGGTTGAAATAGATCAGCACGTTGCGGCACGACACCAGGTGTACTTCGGAGAACACCGTATCGGTGGCCAGGCTGTGGTCGGCGAAGACGATATTGCGCTTCAACCGGCGGTCGAACACCGCGCCATCGTAGGCGGTGGTGTAGTAGTCCGAGAGCGAGCCGCGGCCGCCGGCGTCCAGGTAATTGCGGCTGAACTGCGCGATGCGGTCGATGCCGAAGGCGCCGGCCTCGGCCATGCCCAGTGCTTCGGGATTGATGTCGGTGGCGTAGATCACCGCCTTTTCCAGCAGGCCTTCTTCGTGCAACAGGATCGCCAGCGACCAGACTTCCTCGCCGGTGCTGCAGCCGGCCACCCACAGCTTGATCGATGGATAGGTGCGCAAGACCGGCACCGCATGCTCGCGCAGTACGCGGAAGTAGGCCGGGTCGCGGAACATCTCCGACACCTGCACGGTGAAGAACTGCATCGCCTGCGCAAAGGTGTCCGGTTCGTGCAGCAGGCGGTGCTGCAGATCGGCCACGCGGGCGCACTCCAGGCGTGCCATTGCGTGGCGCATGCGCCGGCGCAGCGACGACACCGCGTAATCACGGAAGTCGTAGTGGTAGCGCTGGTAGACCGCTTCCAGCAGCACCCGCAGCTCCAGGTCGAACAGCTCCACCGCGTTCATTGCCGCGAGCACCACACCCGGCACAGCGACACCAGCTTGTCCACGTCGATGGGCTTGGCGATGTAGTCGTTGGCACCGGCCTCCAGACAGCGTTCGCGATCGTCGGCCATGGCCTTGGCGGTCAGCGCGATGATCGGCAGATCCTGCCACTGGCGATTGGCGCGGATCTGGCGCATCGCGGTCAGGCCGTCCATCTCCGGCATCATGATGTCCATCAGCACCAGGTCCACCTCGTGCTTGGCCAGATGTTCCAGCGCCTCGCGGCCGTTGCGGGCGATCTGCAGCGTCACGCCGAGCGGCTCGAGCACGCTGGAGAGCGCAAAGATGTTGCGCACGTCGTCCTCGGCCAGCAGCACGGTGGCGCCGTCCAGCACCGCGTCGCGGCGGCGCGCTTCGCGCAGCAGGCGTTGCTGGTCGCTGGGCAGCGAGGCTTCCACGCTGTGCAGGAACAACGTCACCTCATCGAGCAGGCGTTCGGGCGAGCGCACGCCCTTGATGATGATGCTCTTGGAATAGCGGCGCAGGCGTTGTTCCTCGTCGCGGGTGAGCGCGCGCCCGGTGTAGACGATGACCGGCGGAAACGCGACTGCGTCGTTGCCGGCCATGCGCTCGAGCAGGTCGTAGCCGCTGCCGTCGGGTAGCGCCAGATCGGTGACCATGCAATCGAAGGTTGAGCCGGCCAGCTGCTGCATCGCTTCGGCGATGCTGCCCACTGCGATGATCTCCAGCTGATCGCGCGCCAGCAGCAATTGCAGATTCGCACGCAGCGCGCTGTCGTCTTCGACGATCAGCAGGCGGCGCACCGCGCGTGCATTGGTGTCTTCCAGTTGACGGATCGCGCCCGCCAGCAGCTCGCGCGTGGCCGGCTTGATCAGATAGCCCACCGCGCCCAGTTCCAGCGCAATCTGGCTGCGCTCCAGCGCGGACACCACATGCACCGGAATATGGCGCGTGGCCGGATCGCGCTTGAGGCGTTCGAGCACGCTCAGGCCGGACGCATCCGGCAGGCCGATGTCGAGCAGGATGCCGCTGGGGCGCAGTTCGGCGGCCAGGCGCAGCGCTTCTTCGGCGCTGGGCGCCACCACGCAATCGAAGTCCAGCTCGTGTGCCAGGTCGACCAGCGCCTGTGCAAAGCGTGCTTCGTCCTCCACCGCCAGGATCAGTCGGCCGGGGCGGGTACGTTGGTCGCGATCATCGTCGGCGCGCTGCAGCGGCGGGGCGGCGGCTGCCGGAATCGGCAGCGGCATCCCCGTGGACGCACCCGTTGCACGCCCATCGAGGCGCGAGGCCATGGCCATGCCGCTGGCGGATTGCAACGATGGCGCGGCGCCGATCGCCATCGTGCCCGCGTTGGCCTGCGCTGCGGTGACCGGCTCGGCTGGCGCGCCGTCGATCGGCAATTCCAGCGTGAAACAGCTGCCGCGTCCGGGCTGGCTGTCCACGCGGATGCTGCCGCCCATGCGCTGGGCCAAGTCGCGCGAGATTGACAGGCCCAAGCCGGTGCCGCCGTAGCGACGGCGCGTGCTGCCATCGGCCTGACGGAACGCTTCGAAGATGATCTCGGTCTGTTCGTGCGCGATGCCGATGCCGGTGTCGTTGACCTTGAACAGCACCCGGCCCGGCGTGTGCGCCTGGATCGACAGGCTGACGCTGCCGTGCTCGGTGAACTTGATCGCGTTGGCCAGCAGGTTCTTGAGGATCTGCTGCAGGCGCTGGCTGTCGACGACCAGTTGCGTCGGTGCATCGGATTCGGCAGCCAGCTGCAACGCCAGGCCTTTCTGGCGCGCCAGCGGCTCGAAGGTTTCGCGCAGGCGCTGCAGCACCGAACTGGTGGCGACGGTTTCGTCGGCCAGTTCCACATGCCCGGCCTCGATCTTGGACAGGTCGAGAATGTCGTTGATCAACGCCAGCAGATCGTTGTTGGACGACAGGATCGCCTGCGCGTATTTCACCTGCTCGGGGCTGAGTGTGCCGTCCTTGTTGTCCGACAGCAGCTTGGCCAGGATCAATGCGCTGTTGAGCGGCGTGCGCAGCTCGTGCGACATGTTGGCCAGGAACTCGGATTTGTAGCGCGAGGCGGTAGAAAGTTCGTTGCTGTTGCGCACCAGCTGGTTCTGCGCGATCAGCAAGGCCTGCTTCTGCGCTTCCAGCGCCTGGGTGCGCTCTTCCAGCTGCACGTTGGTCTGTTCCAGCTCGGCCTGCTGCAGTTCCAGGTCGCTCTGCGATTGCTGCAGGCTGCGGCTTTGTTCCTCCAGCTCCTCGTTGGCCACGCGCAGCTCTTCCTGCTGGGTCTGCAGTTCCTCGCTTTGGCGCTGGGTTTCTTCCAGCAGGGCCACCAGCTGCGCGCGCAGCAATGCCGTGCGCAAGGCCAGGCCGATGTTCTCGCCGCAGCGCGTGAGGAGTTCTTCCTCGCGCGTGCGGGCAGTGCCCGGCGCAGCGGCGCGGCCCAGCTCGAGGATGCCGATCACCCGCCCATCGGCGATGACCGGTGCCAGCAGCAGTTCCTGGCAGGCGCTGCGGCCCAGGCCCGAGGCGATCTGCAGATGTCCGGCTTCCACGCCGCGCACCCGGCGCACCGTGCCGCTACGCAAGGCCTCGCCGAGCTGGCCGGCATCGGTCGGCAATGTCCTGGACACATCGGCCGGCAGCGCGGCGCCGCCGGTCAGACGCAGGCGCTCGCCCTCGATGCGATACAGCGCGCCGACCTGCGCATCCAGCGTGTCGCACAGCGCGCGCACGGCGGCATTGGCCAGATCGTCCGGGCTGTGATCGCCGCGCAAACTGGCTTCGACGGTGTTTTCGGCCTGCTGCAGCCACAGCGCCAGTTCGGCCTGGCGGCGCGCGCGGATCGCCTGCATCACCACCAGCGCCATCGCCAGGAACGACACCCCGCCGATGCTGCGGTTGATCGAGGAAAAACTCGAACTGGTACTGGATGGCGCCAGCTGAAAACCGACGGCCAGCAGCACGCACGAGAGCGCGGCGACCACCAGGGGCACCTGCACGCGATTCTGGAAGACCGTCACGCCTACCGCGACGAAATAGGTCAGCCACACCGCATAGCCGAGCGGCGTGACCAATTCCACGCCGAGCGTTCCGGCCATCAGGGCCCCCGCGATCACCCACACCCAGCGGTCGCGTGTGGTCGAGATGTTCTGCATAAAGGCGCGGACCGGACGGGGAGGGCGGTCATGGTAGCCGATAACTTTCACGCGCAAATCGCCGGGATTTTGACGCTCTGCAGCCGGGTCGGCTTGCACGCAGCCTTCACGCACTCGTCACTATGGTCGCGCGCTTTTCCGGGGGAAAGTTGCGTGATGGATGCGGAAACGGCCGTCGACAGTGCGGGGCCGCTTTCTCACGACAGCCGGCAGTGCCAGCTGTTGGTGCAGAGCGTGTCCGATTACGCGATCTACATGCTCGATACGGGCGGCCACGTGTGCAGCTGGAATCCCGGCGGCGAGCGCATCAAGGGTTACACCACCGCCGAGATCATTGGCTCGCATTTTTCGCGCTTCTATCTGCCGGAGGATGCGCAGGGCGGCGAACCTGCCCGCAATCTGGACACCGCCAGACGCGAGGGGCGTTTTGCCACCGAAGGCTGGCGGGTGCGCAAGGACGGCAGCCGCTTCTGGGCAAGCGTGGCGATCGAGCCGGTGCTGGAATTCGGTGTGCTGGTGGGGTTTGCCAAGGTCACCTGCGACATCGACCAGCGGCACCAGGCGCAGCAGCTGTTGCAGCATGCGCAGCATGCCCTGCTGCAGTCGCAGAAGGTGGACGCGCTGGGTCGCCTGACGCTCGGCATGGCGCACGATTTCAATAACCTGCTGACCGTGATGGTAACCAGCCTGGACCTGATCGCGCTGCGTGCCGGCGACGACGCGCGTACGCGCATGCTGGTGGACGCGGCGCAGACGGCAGTCGATCGGGGCACCTTGCTGACGCGCCAGTTGCTCGCCTTTGCGCGCGGGCAGCGCCTGATTCCCGAACGCCACGGCGCCAACGCGGTGGTGACGCGCTCGCTGGAGCTGCTGCGGCGTGCCTGTCCGGCCGGGATCGTGCTGTCGCTGGCGTTCGCCGAACAGTTGCCCGATATCCGCGTGGACCCTGGCCAACTTGAGGCGGCCTTGCTCAATCTGGTGTTCAACAGCTGCGATGCCATGCCGGGCGGCGGCACCATCGTGCTGGAAACGGCGCTGCAGCAGCGTGCTGCGCCATCCGATCCGCATGGCCGGCCGCGCGCTTACGTCAGCATTGCCGTACGCGATGATGGCCCCGGCATGTCGGCACACGTGGCGCAATGCGCCAGTGAGCCGTTTTTCACCACCAAGGACGTGGGCAAGGGTTCGGGCCTGGGATTGAGCCAGGTATACGGCTTTGCGTCCCAATCCGGTGGCTTTGTCGAGCTGGACACTGCGCCTGGCCGCGGCACCACCGTTACCCTGTTTCTCCCGGCCATCGAGGAGGCTGAGCATGACTGAATCCCTGCGTCTGTTGATGGTGGAAGATCAGCAGGAATTGCGCGAACTGATCGGCGAGGCGCTGCGCGACGCAGGCATCACCGTCGAAACCGCCGACGACGGCCACAGCGCCTTGCGCATGCTGCGCGAGAACGGCCCCTACGATGTGGTCTTCAGCGACATCCGCATGCCCAACGGCATGTCGGGCATCGAACTGAGCGAACACGTGGCGCAGCTGCTGCCGCAGGCGCGGGTGATCCTGGCCTCGGGGTTTGCAAAGGCGCAATTGCCGCCGCTGCCGGCGCAGGTGGATTTCCTGCCCAAACCGTATCGCCTGCGTCAACTGATCGATGTGTTGAAAGGCGTGGCAACCAACGCCTGAGCGTTGGCTGCGGGTGTCCTGCGCTGCAGGGGCCGTGACCGAGCGTCCTGCGCCTGCGCTGCTCAACGGCTCTGGTAATACACCTTGTCGATGGCGATCTCCACTGGCGCAGCCGGCGGATCGGCCACCAGCATGAACATCTGTTTGACCGCCTGCAGATCCAGGTCGTAGAACGCACTGAAGGGAATGCTCACCTCGTGCCAGGCGCCATCGCGCACCAGGCCGTACTGATTGCCGCCCGCGACAAAATCCACCCAGCTGTCGCCAAAGCTGGTGTTGATGCCGATCTTGAAGGTCGATGGCGTGGTGGTTTTCAGGTGCAGCTTCAGCGCGCCGCCGGCATAGGCGGCCATGTTGCGATAGTCGGTCTGGATGCCCAGGCCATACCAGGCACCGGCGTTGGCGCGGTAGGCCATCACGTTACTGCCTTCGAACGGCGCCTGCGCAATCGGGGTGAGGTTGTTCCACAGATACAGTTCGGCATCCTGGCCGAAGTTGAGTCGCCCGCTGGTATCGGCCTGTTCGGTGAACACGCCGAAGCGTCCGGCAGGCGCCGCGTGTTGCGCACCCACATACAGTTGCGAACAGGGGTTTTGATACAGGCGGATGTAATCGATCTCCATCCTGCCCGGCAACGGCGCGGTCACCGCCGCAGGCGAGGTGATGCCGGTATAGGTGCCGCCCACGGCGAGATTGAGCAGCAGATACTGCTGCTGATGGAATTCGTGCAGCGAGGCGCCTTCGATATTGGAGATCGCAAACTCGAAGTACTGCTGGCCGTCGATCGACACGCGGATGAACTGCGGGTCCCAGGTCATGCGGTACACATGGAAGTCGGCATGCAGATCCACCGGGCTGGTGTAGCTGGTGTCGTAGTCGGCCTGCTGGCCGTTGTAGTCCCAGTGCACCGCGGCACCGATACGGCGATTGGCGGTGCCATTGGCGATCGCCGCAACCATGCCGGCTTCCATCAGGTCGATCTCGCCGCGACCTGGCCACACGCCGATGGTGCCCAGCATCCAGTACGCCGGCCATAGCCCGTTGCCCACCACCGGCGTCTTGATGCGCGCCTCCAGCGTGCCGTATTTGAAGTGCATGCGGCCTTCGGTCTTGAGACGCGCCGAGGTAAACGGCATGCCCTGGAACGCTTCGCGCCGTGCTTCGATCACCAGCCGGCCGTTATCGATGCGCGCGTTTTCGGCGCGGCTGGTGTAGTACTGCATCTCGCCATTGCCCCAGCCGCACAGGCCGATCTGGCAGCCGTTGCCGACGTCATAGGTCCACTTGTTGCCATCGATGCCGGGGCCATTGAAGTTGTCTTCCCAGACCAGGGTTTGCGCGTGCGCGCCTGGTGTCATCGCCACTGCGCACAGCAGGGCGAACTGCACAGCGACACTGCGTAGCGTGTTCATTGCGTGCGTCTCCAAAAAGTGGACCGACGTCCATGGAGAAGTGACGCTGCGCAGCGGCTACTTCAGTGTCAAAGCAATTGTGCAGCGCGTTTCAGTTCCGTGGTGTTCATTCCGGAATAATCCATCATTGGCATGACGGTGGTCGCAGACTACATGCGCCGGATGCTGCGTGGCAGCAGCTGGCTGCGGATGTTTCGTTGCGGGCGCGACCGCATCTGCGGCGTCCAGCTCAATGCGTTCAAGCCGACAGATGCTTCGAGCGCCAACGCATGCACGCGTTGGCAGGCGCTGGAGCGGCTACGGCGCAGGGGATGCCAACGTGGCAGGCAAGCCGCGTGCTGCGGCACATCGATGGCCTTGCGGATGCATCAGCATGATTGCCCGCGGCAGCATTTCGCGCATGCCGCATACGCCTGACTCAATGCCCGGCGTGCACCGTCCAGGCCACCAGCCGTATCACCAGCGGTCGCACCACCAGCACGCAGCAGAACGCGGTGGGCATCGCAATGCGGTAAGCGTCCAGCACGCGCCACAGGTAGCCGGGGGCAAGGCCGGTATTGGCGCCGGTGATCACCAGGCACATCAGCAAGGCCATGATCGCGGCCATATAGAACGCGAACACGAACGGGGTGGTGCGCACGCCGAGTTTCCAGCGCGGGCGCAGCAATGGGGAGGAGGGGGGAGATGACGACATGCAGTGGCCTCGGTTGCCGCGGATCGGCGTGATGGGCAGCACTGTAGAGACGCCACCGCGGGCGGGGTAGATCGCGTAGCCTTGCGGCTTACGTAAGAAAAACTTACGAATCGTTTGGTAATACTCGCCTGACCAATGAACATTCTTCAGTCCATCCGTAGCTTTGTCAGTACTGTCGATGCCGGCAGCATTGCCGGAGGCGCCAAGTTGCTGGGGATCAGCGCGGCTGCGGTCAGCCAGAACATCGCGCGGCTGGAGCAGCACCTGGGCGTGCGTCTGCTGCACCGGACCACGCGCAGCCTGGCGCTGACCGAGCGCGGCACGCTGTACTTCGAGCAGGTGCGGCAGCTGGAGCGCGACCTGGAGCGCGCGCGCCAGTCGGTGGCCGGGCCGCAGCAGGCGCCGGCGGGGCGCTTGCGGGTGGCCAGCACCGCGGCCTTCGCGCGGCACGTGCTCGCCCCTATGCTGCCGGCCCTGCGTCAGCAGTACCCGCAGCTGGAGATCGAGCTGCTGTGCACCGACCGGGCGGTGCAGCACGCGCAGGAAAGCGTGGATGTCAGCCTGCGCATCGAAGCGCAGCTGGAAGACGGCCTGGTCGCACGCTGCATCGCCCAGGTGCCGCTGGTGGTGTGCGCAGCGCCTGAGTATCTGGCGCGCTGCGGGACGCCGCAGGGTGCGGACGACTTGAAGTATCACAATTGCCTGCTGCTGCGTTACCCGGTCGACGGGCGCTGCCTGCCGTGGAATTTCGTGCGCAATGGCGTGCGCTTCCAGCCGGAACTGGGCAAGGCAATGGTCAGCGACGATATCGATGCGCTCGCCACCATGGCCGCGGCCGGCGGCGGTATCGCGCGGCTGGCCGCCTATGTCGTGCAACCTTACCTGCAGCGCGGCGAGCTGCAGCCGCTGTTTGTCTCCGATCTCGGCAGCACCGCCCAGGCATTACCGGAGCCGCTGCGGATCTACCTCTGCGTCGCCGACCGCCGCGACTTCACCCCGAAGGTGCGCGCCTTCATGGAGCACGTGCTCGAACGCCTGCCGGTGCAATGGCGTACTGCCGAGCCCGCGCCGGCGCCGGCCCATGCAGCGACCGGGGTGTAGCCAGCATCTGACATCTGGAGAGCGCCTGGTCCGTGCGCTGTTCGACAGGGCGCACGCGGGCGTGACGTGCTGATGCCTGATGCATGCCGGGTTGCTTGAGAGCGAACGACGCTGAAGACGCAGTTTGCGCAGTCGTCGTTCTCGACCAACGACTAAGGCGTCAGTTGATGCTGCCGCCGCCATCGCTCACTCCAGCTTGAGCATCACAACCGAGCGCGCCGGCAGCGCGATAGTCACTGCGTTGCCTTGCATGCGTGCCCCCTTGAACGCCTTGGGTTCCACCGCATGTGGCTGGGCGAAAGTGTTGTGCGCAGTGATCGCCGGCCCGGTCAGAATCTGTCCGGTCACCCCGCGCGACGTCAGGCCATCCACCTGCACACTGACGCTCGCGGCCGACGTCGCATCCAGATTGGTCAGGGCGATATAGACGTGTCCATCCCTGGCCTTGACCGCCGAGCCGTGCACTGCGGGTACGTGGACATCGCCATGGCGATACTCGGGTGTACTTAGTTGCAACGGCAGCTGGGTGGCGTCCTGGTAGGGCTTGTACAGCGCGAACACGTGGTAGGTAGGTGTCAGCACCATCTTGTCGCCGTCGGTGAGGATCATCGCCTGCAGCACATTGACCATCTGCGCGATATTGGCCATGCGCACGCGTTCGGCATGTGCGCTGAAGATGTCGATGTTCAACGACGCCGCCAGTGCATCGCGCAGCGTGTTCTGTTGATGCAGGAAGCCCGGGTTCGCATCCGGCAGCCCGGCGTACCAGGTGCCCCATTCGTCCACCACCAGCGCGACCTTTTTGCCCGGGTCGTAGCGGTCCATGATCGCGCTGTGTTTGCGGATCAGCTCGTCCATCACCAGCGTGCGCGACAGGGTGTCGATCCAGGCGGCTTCGTCGAAGTCGGTGGAGGAGGCGCGCGGTGGCCAGCCACCTGGCACGGTGTAGTAATGCAGGCTCAGGCCGTCCATCAGCGTGCCGGCCTCGCGCATCATCACCTCGGTCCAGTGGTAATCGTCGTTGTTGGGGCCGGGCGCGATCTTGAGGATCTTCTGATTGGCCGGCGCCTTGACGAAGGTCTGGTAGCGCCGATAGACGTCGGCCGCGTATTCCACGCGCATGTTGCCGCCGCAGCCCCACAGCTCGTTGCCCACGCCGAAGTAGGGCACCTGCCACGGTGCATCGCGGCCATTGGCGCGGCGTTCGTTGGCCAGGCTCGAGCGGGTCGGCGCCGTCATGTATTCGGCCCACTGCGCGATCTCGTCCGGCGCCGCATTGCCCACATTGCCGGCGATATAGGCCTGGGTGCCGAGCAGCTCGGTGAAGTCCATGAACTCGTGCGTGCCGAAGCGGTTGGACTCTTCCACGCCGCCCCAGTGCGTGTTGACACTGACCGGGCGCTTGGCCGGCGCACCGACGCCATCGCGCCAGTGGTATTCGTCGGCAAAACAGCCGCCGGGCCAGCGGATGTTGGGCACTGCAATCGCCTTCAACGCTGCCAGCACATCGTTGCGATAGCCGCGCGTATTGGCAATCGCCGAGTCCTCGCCGACCCACACCCCGCCGTAGATGCCGGTGCCCAGATGCTCGGCGAACTGGCCGAACAGCTGCCGCGACACCTGCGCACCGGGCTGGTCCACGCGCAGCGTGCCGGTCACCTTGACCTCGGCCGCAGGGGCGGCGAGCGCGCTGGCGAGCAAGGCCGCGCCAACGACAGCCTGCAACAGCCGTCCCGGTGAGATTCGCAAAGCGAGGGAAATCCACTGCATCGGCTTGGCGCTCCTGTGCTGATCGATCGAGGTGGTCACACGCCGCTGCGAGGCGGGCGCTTCGCTAGCCTAGTGCCTGCGATGTCTGCTTGTCGCTGCATCACGATCAATCAGCCAGGGCTGGCGCAGGTCTCGCCGACATCGCCACCGCATCGCACGCCAGGATGTGCGCCGGGGCATGGTCGGCGACCGCGCTCCCCCGCTATGCTCGCCAGCTTCCAGTATCGGCAGGACGATCCATGCAGCGAGTGTTCGGGCAGTTGCCAGACGGTGTCGAAGTCCACGCGCTCACGCTGCGCAGCACTGCCGGGCTGGAGGCGGAGGTACTCACCTACGGCGGCATCCTGCATGCGCTGCGGCTGACCACCGAGCATGGGGTGGTGCCGCTGCTGCTGGCATTGCCGGATCTGCCGGCCTACGCCGCCGATGGCGACAGCCTCAATATCCTGGTCGGCCGCTTCGGCAACCGCATCGCCGGCGCGCGCTACACGCTGGATGGGGTCACCCACACGCTGGCGGCCAACGAAGGGCGCAACCAGTTGCACGGCGGCCTGCGCGGCTTCGGTCGGCGCGTGTGGAGCGTGCTGGAGCAGGCACCGGATCAGGTACTGCTCGGTTACGACTCGCCCGATGGCGAAGAAGGCTATCCCGGCAATCTGCAGGTGCGGGCGCGGCTGCAATTGCGCGGACGCAGCCTGCAGCTGGACTTCGAGGCGCAATGCGATGCCGCCACCGCGTTGAACCTCACCCATCACCCGTACTTCAACCTATCCGGCGACCCGCATCGGCGCGCCGCGCTGCAGGTGCTGCGGGTGCCGGCCGATCGCTATCTGCCGGTGGATGCCGAATCGATTCCGACCGGCGAAATCGCCTCGGTCGCCGGCACGCCGTTCGATTTCCGCCATGCTGCGGCGTTGGCCGACAAAAGCGATCCGTCGCACCCGCAGGTGGTGCTCGGCAAGGGCTACGACCAATGCCTGGTGCTGGCCGCCGGGGCCGATTGCGTTGCCGAGTTGTACTCGCCGCACAGTGGCGTGGCGCTGCGCATCAGCAGCGACGCACCGGCGGTGCAACTCTACGAAGGCCAGCATCTGGACGACCACCATCCCGGACTCGGCCGCGGCGTCTGCCTGGAGCCGCAGGACTACCCGGACGCGCCCAACCACCCCAATTTCCCGTCGACGATCCTGCGGCCCGGGCAGGTCTACCGCCGCCGCATCGCCTATCACTTTGCCAGCCCGGGGCCGGATCAGCCGTGGGCGGCGGTGAGCGCTGCGCTGGACGCCTGAGCGCGGGTGGCGTGGCGACGGCGGGGCCAGGACGGGCCTGGAGCCAACGCGATCAGCGCGGCCCCAGCACCAGTTCGATCACGAACTTGCTGCCGAAGAACGACAACACCAGCAGCGCCATCGCGGTCAGCGTCCAGTGCACCGCCTTGGTGCCGCGCCAGCCATTGCGCCAGCGCCCGATCAGCAGCGCACCGAACACGATCCACGACAGGATGCTGAGTACGGTCTTGTGCAGCAGCCGCTGCGCCAGGAAGTCCTGCACGAACAGCAGGCCGGTCAGCAGGGTCAGGCTCAACAGCACGAAGCCGACGGTGATCGTGCGGAACAGCAGCGTCTCCAGCTCGGTCAACGGCGGCAGCGCGCGCAGCCAGGTGTGGAAGTCGCGCCGGCGCAGGGCGCGCTCCTGCAGCCACAGCATGATCGCCAGCAACGCGGCGATGCCCAACGTGGCGTAGGCCAGCAGCGCCATCCACGCGTGCAGTTCCAGCCGCCAGCCCAGATCCGAGCTCGGTTCGTGGCCGTAAGCGTGATAGCAGGCCAGCAGGATTGCCGACAGCGGGAACACCACCACGCCCACCGCCGCCATGCGCCCGCGCGCGCCGAACACCGCCGTCAGCGCGGCCATGCCCAGGCCGCACAGCGATAGCGCCGCGAAGAAATGCATGTCCGGCCCGCCGGCTGTGCGCAGTGCTACCAGCACGTGGTACCCGGCGTGCAGCGCCACGGCCGCCAGTGCCGGGATCAGCCAGCGGGCAGGCGCCTGGTTGCCATCGCGCAGCACCGAGCGGGTGAGCAGTGCCGTGGCCAGCAGATACAAGGCGAACGCGATGAGAACGATTGTCATCGTGGAAGTTTCGCATATTGGGGGGGCTGGGATTCGGGATTCGGGAATCGGGAATCGGGAATCGGGAATCGGGAATCGGGAATCGGGGAAAGCAGTTGCGAGCTGCGGGGCTGGAGGTGGGCTGGCGTGCTGGGGGCGGAGCGCGAGCGGGCAGGGGCTACCTGCTGGCACCGCAGTTGCCGTTCCTGTCCTGGCGCTGCTGCGCTGGTTGGCCGTGCGCGTTGGTGAGGCTGCTCGCTGATCTGGCTTTGCCGGTCGGGCGCTGGCGGCCGCCGGGGCGGCCGGGGCGGCCGGCTGGCCGGTGCCGCTATAATCGACGCCCGTTTCCCCTCACGCGGTCCCTTGCGCATGTTCGAGTCCCTTACCCAACGTCTCTCCGGCACCATGGAGCGCCTGCGCGGCCGCGGCCGCCTGACCGAGGAGAACATCCGCGAAGCCACCCGTGAAGTGCGCATCGCGTTGCTCGAAGCCGACGTGGCGCTGCCGGTGGTGCAGGCGCTGATCGAGCGCATCAAGGTGCGCGCGGTCGGTCAGGAGGTGCTCAAGTCGCTGACCCCTGGCCAGGCGCTGATCAAGATCGTTCGCGACGAGTTGACCGCCGTGATGGGCGCGGCCGCCACCGATCTCAACCTCAACGTGCCGGCGCCGGCGATCATCCTGATGGCCGGCCTGCAGGGCGCGGGCAAGACCACCACGGTCGGCAAGCTCGCCAAGCACCTGAAGGAAAAGCGCAAGAAGAAGGTCATGGTGGTCTCGGCCGACGTCTACCGTCCGGCCGCGATCGAGCAGCTCAAGACCCTGGCCGAGCAGGTCGGCGTGTTGTTCTTCCCGTCCGACGCCTCGCAGAAGCCGGTCGACATCGTGCGCGCCGCCATCAGCGATGCGCGCAAGTCGTTCGCCGACGTGCTGCTGGTCGATACCGCCGGCCGCCTGGCCATCGATGCGGCGATGATGGAGGAGATCAAGGCGCTGCACGCCGCGGTCAACCCGACCGAAACCCTGTTCGTGGTCGATGCGATGACCGGCCAGGACGCGGCCAACACCGCCAAGGCCTTCGGTGAGGCGCTGCCGCTGACCGGCGTGGTGCTGACCAAGACCGACGGCGACGCCCGTGGCGGCGCCGCGCTGAGCGTGCGCTACATTACCGGCAAGCCGATCAAGTTCGTCGGTACCGGCGAAAAGACCGACGGCCTGGACGTGTTCCATCCCGACCGCGTCGCCAGCCGCATCCTGGACATGGGCGACGTGCTGTCGCTGGTGGAACAGGTCGAGCACAGCGTCGACCAGGAAAAGGCCGCCAAGCTCGCCGCCAAGGTCGCCAAGGGCAAGAAGTTCGACCTCAACGACATGAAGGAACAGCTCGAGCAGATGCAGAACATGGGCGGCATCCATGGGCTGATGGACAAGCTGCCGGGCATGGGCCAGATCCCGGACAACGTCAAGCAGCAGGTCACCGGCAAGGAAGTGCCGCGCATGATCGCGATCATCAACTCGATGACCAAGAAGGAGCGCCGCAACCCGGCCCTGCTCAACGGCTCGCGCCGCGCCCGCATTGCCCGCGGCTCCGGCATGCAGCCGGCCGACGTCAACAAGCTGATGAAGCAGTACCAGCAGATGGAAAAGATGATGGGCAAGCTGGCCGGCGGCGGCATGAAGGGCCTGATGCGCAACATGAAAGGCATGATGGGCGCCATGGGCGGCCGCGGCGGCATGCCGTTCCGTTGAGTTTCAATCGGCGACGCGCGCGGTAAGTCCTTCGACAGGCACGCGTGGCGTTGAACTCGCGCACAACGCGTCATCACTTCAGGCCGCGCACGATGGGTTCGTTTTCGCAGATCGACGCCTTCCAGCAGCGTTTTGGTTTAGGCCTTCCCATCCTGCTCAGCCCCATGGCCGGTGCCTGCCCGGTGCCGTTGTCGGCGGCGGTTGCCGAGGCCGGCGGCATGGGCGCGATGGGTGCGGTGTTGTCGCAACCGCAAGACATCGTGGCGTGGATGGCGGCGTTTCGCGGCGCGAGCGCCGGGCCCGCCCAGGTCAATCTGTGGATTCCCGATCCGGCCCCTGTGCGCGACGCCGCGGCAGAGGCGCGCGTGCGTGCGTTTGTGTCGCAGTGGGGGCCGCCGGTTCCCGAGGATGCGGGCGACGCAACACCGGCCGACTTCGATGCCCAGTTCGACGCCTTGCTCGCCGCACGGCCCGCCGTCGCCTCATCGATCATGGGCGTGTTTCGGCCCGATCAGGTTGCGCGGCTGAAAAGCGCCGGCATCGCCTGGTTCGCCTGCGCCACCACGCTGGACGAAGCGCGTGCGGCCCAGGCGGCCGGTGCCGATGCGGTGGTTGCGCAGGGCGCCGAGGCCGGTGGGCATCGTGGTGCATTCGATGCCGGTCGCGCCGAGCGGCAGATGACCGGGTTGTTCGCCTTGTTGCCACGATTGGTCGATCACCTGGATCTTCCGGTGATCGCCGCAGGCGGCATCGCCGATGCGCGCGGCATTGCCGCGGCGCTGACGCTGGGTGCGAGCGCCGTGCAGATCGGTACCGGCCTGCTGCGCACGCCCGAGGCGGCGCTGCCCAGTGCCTGGGCGGACGCGCTGGCCCAGGCCGAGCCGGAACAGACCCAGCCGACCCGTGCATTTTCCGGCCGGCTGGGGCGTGCGCTCGCCACGCACTATGTGCGTGCTGCCATTGCGGCCGAGGCGCCGGTGCCGGCGCCGTATCCGGTGCAGCGCGCGCTGACCGCACCGATGCGTCAGGCCGCCGCGCGCGACAACCGTCTGGACGCCATGCAGGCCTGGGCCGGGCAATCGGCCTGGATGGCACCTGCCCAGCCTGCCGCGCAATTGCTAACCCAGTGGTGGGCTGAAGCACAGGCGCTGTTGTGCCGCTGATCTTCTGCAACGGCGCAGTGGCGACAGCGCAGCAGTTGGGCGCGGCCGCATTGGTCAATTACGGCCACTTCACCACGCTGCAGGTGCGCGGCGGAGCGGTACGCGGGTTGGACCTGCATCTGCAGCGGCTGCAATACGACGGCGCTGCCCTGTTCGGTGCATCGATCGATGAGGCATCCCTGCGCGCCCAGTTGCGCGCTGCGTTGTCGGCTGCGAACTGCGAGGACGCCAGCGTGCGCATCACCGTGTTTGCGCAGGATTTCGACCTGCGCGATCCATCGCGTCAGCTTGCACTCGATGTGCTGATCTCCATCGCGCCCGCAGCCTGGATGCCAACCACCGCGCTGCGCGTGCAGCCGGTCCGTCATGTGCGCGAGCAGGCCCAGCACAAACATGTCGGCACCTTCGCGCTGCTGCACCTGCGTCGCCAGGCCATGGCGGCCGGCTACGACGATGCATTGCTGGTCGACGCGCAGGAGCATCTGCTGGAAGGCGCCTTCTGGAATCTGGGCGTGTGGCAGCAGGGCAGGGTGGTGTGGCCGCAAGGGCCGGCGCTGCCCGGCACCCAGCAGCGTCTGCTGCAGGCCGGCTTGCAGACGCTCGGTATCCAGCAGGAGTTTCGCCCGGTCGTGCTGAGCGAGCTGGGCAGCTTCGATGGCGCCTTCAGCTGCAACGCGCGCGGCCAGCAGGCGATCGTGCAAGCCGGCGCGGCGTCGTGGCCGGCGCAGGCCGCGCAGCTGCCATTGCTGGAACAGGCCCTGCAGACCCAGCCCTGGCAGGGGATCTGGGCGATTCCGGGGTGACTTGGCTTCGCTGCCGGAGCCCGCTATAATCGTCGGCTTACCGCGCCACTCTGGCGACTGGGCAACTCAGGAAAACGACACCATGGTCAAGATTCGACTGACCCGCGGCGGCGCCAAGAAGCGTCCGTTCTACCACATCATCGTGACCGACGTGCGCAGCGCGCGCGACGGCCGCAACATCGAGCGTCTGGGTTACTACAACCCGGTTGCGCAGGGCGCAGAACCGCGCGTCGTGCTGGACGTTGCTCGCGTCGACCATTGGGTCGGCCAGGGCGCTCAGCTGACCGACAAGGTGCGCAACCTGTATCGCGAAGCATCCAAGTCCCAGGCCGCTGCGGCCTGATCCTGGAGGGCCGGGCGCCAGCGCCTGGCCCAGAGTCGACGCAGATGAAGCCGACCGAGCGCCGCATCCTGTTAGGCAGGATTGTCGGCGCTTTTGGTGTCAAGGGCGAGCTCAAGCTCGAATCCTGGACCGAGCCGCGCAGTGCGATCTTCCGGTATCAGCCGTGGATCGTGCGGACGCCCTCGGGGCAGGAATCAGTCGTGAGCGGCGTACGTGGGCGCGATCAGGGCAAGAATCTGATTGCGGTGTTCCCCGACGTCACCGACCGCGACACCGTCGAGGCCATGCACGGAACCGAGATTTACGTCGCGCGCAGCGTGCTGCCGCCACCCAAGCCCGATGAATATTACTGGGTGGATCTGGAAGAGCTGCAGGTGGAAACCGTCGAAGGCGTCAAGCTCGGCACGGTGTCGCACCTGTTTTCCACCGGCTCCAACGACGTGATGGTGGTGCGCGGCGATCGCGAGCGGCTGGTGCCGTTCGTGCTGCCGGATTTCGTCAAGTCGGTCGACTTCGAAGCCAACCTGATCGTGGTGGACTGGGATCCGGATTTCTGACCGGAATGGCGCATCGCGCCGCTCCGCTATTGCTTTCCCCATTCCCACTTCCGATTCCCCAGTGCGCATCGACGTCATCAGCCTGTTCCCCGAGTTCATCGCGCAATGCGCGGCGTTCGGTGTGGTCGGGCGGGCGCAGGAGCGTGGCTTGCTGGAATTGCAGGGCTGGAATCCACGCGAGCATGCGCAGGGCAATTACCGCCGGGTGGACGATCGTCCGTTCGGCGGCGGGCCCGGCATGGTGATGTTGATCGAGCCGTTGCGGGCCTGTCTGGACGCGGTGCAAGCGGCAGACGCGCGTCCGGCGCCGGTGATCTATCTCAGCCCGCAGGGGCGGCCTCTCACCCAGCCGCTCGCTCGCGAGCTGGCGCAGTTGCCACGCATGGTGTTGCTGTGCGGGCGCTACGAAGGCGTGGACGAGCGCTTTCTGGCGCAGGCGGTGGATATGGAAATCTCCATCGGCGACTACGTGTTGTCCGGTGGCGAGCTTGGCGCGGCGGTGCTGGTGGATGTGGTGACGCGGTTGCAGGAGGGTGTGTTGAACGACGCCGAATCCGCAGCCCAGGACAGTTTCGAAGGCCCGCAAGGCCTGCTCGACTGCCCGCACTACAGCCATCCATCGACCCATGACTGGGGCGATGTGCCGGAGGTATTGCGCTCGGGCAATCACGCTGCAATTGCGCGCTGGCGTCGGCAGCAGTCGCTGGGCCGGACCTGGTTGCGTCGCCCGGACTTGCTCGATGAAGCCGGGTTGGACAAGAACGATCGCCGTCTGCTGGACGAGTTTCGCCGCGAACTCGCCCCGGGCGACGAGAAATAAGGGCTCCACCCCTAGCTCTTGCATTATCGATTGGGGTACAATATGCGGCTTGCTGGCCAGCCTTGCGTCTGGCCCTCCTACGAACCTCGAGCAATCGCCGTGCGGCGACTGCCGGTCCAATATCACCAGACACGCGGTGCCCATCATGAGCAAACTCAACAAGACCATCCTGGCTGACTTCGAAGCCGCCCAGATTCAGCGCAAGCTTCCCGAGTTCAACCAGGGCGACACCGTCGTGGTGAACGTCAAGGTGAAGGAAGGCAACCGCGAGCGCGTGCAGGCCTATGAGGGCGTCGTGATCGGTACCAAGAACGCCGGCCTGAACTCCGCGTTCACCGTGCGCAAGATCTCGCACGGCTTCGGCGTCGAGCGCGTGTTCCAGACCCACAGCGCCATCATCGACTCGGTCGAAGTGAAGCGTCGCGGTAAGGTGCGCGCCGGCAAGCTGTACTACCTGCGTGGTCTGGAAGGCAAGGCTGCCCGCATCAAGGAAGATCTGGCCGCCGCTGCACAGGCCAAGGCCGCTCGCCAGGCTGCTGCCAAGGCTGAGTAAGTCACTGGCAGGCTGGTCCTGCTGTTGCCAGACGGCCGCCTTCGGGCGGCCGTTTGCGTTGTGGGGATTGGGGAATCGGGATTGGGGATTCGCCGGTTGTGCGTACGCGATGCTCATCGGTTTACACATGAGCGCGGCTGCTGCGCAGTGGGGCGGAATGTCTTTCGTCGCCACTCGGCGAGCGGTGGCGTCGGTCGGCTGGGCCGATCACTCAAGAAATCCCTGCGCGCTGTCTTGATCATTTCAATACAGCGTCTGGCTCCTGCTTTCGCGTGATGTCGGCCGGTGTGGCAGCGTGCCGCCTGGTGCCAGCCGATGTCAGTGCCGGCGGGGCTGTGGCGCGCCTGCGATCGGCGCGGTATCGGCGACCGGCGAGGCCGGATGTGCCGGCACTTCTGCGGCGGCGGCCAGTTCGGCAGGATCTGCCGGCGTGGTCAGCATGCGTGCCTTGCGCCAGCCGCCCCAGCGGTAATACGCCAGCGACAGCAGCATCGAACACAGCGAACTGATCGGAAGACTCCACCAGATGCCATCGGCTCCCAGATGCGGAATCAAGGCGTTTGCCAGCGGCACGCGCACGCCCCACAGACCGAATGCCAGGATCAGCAGCGGCGGGATCACCGCACCGGTGGCCCGCACCACGCCGGAAACCACAAAGCTCACGCCGAACAGCAGGAACGACCAGATTCCGATGTGGTTGAGATGCCGCGCGACCTCCAGTGTCGGGCTGTCGGTCGGCAGGAACAGCGCCAGCGTCCAGCGATCGAACACGATCAGCAGCCCGATCAGCACGCCGGTCATCAGGAAGTTGGCCGCGATGCCGGTGCGTGCGGTCGCATCCACGCGCGTCCACAATCCCGCGCCCACGTTCTGCGCGGCCATCGTCGAACATGCCGCGCCCAGCGCCATCGCCGGCATCTGCACATAGGTCCACAGCTGCAACGCGGCGCCGTAGGCGGCTGCGGTGTCGGTGCCGAAGCCGTTCACCAGCGTCATCATCGCGATCATGGCCAGCGAAATCAGCACCATCTGCAGGCCCATCGGCACGCCTTTGACGATGAGCGCGCGCAGGATCGTCGGCGCGATGCGGAACAGGTGCAGATCGGCGCGGCCCAGCCACAGCACATGGCGTTTGCTGCGCAGATACAGCAGCAAACCGCCCAGTGCCACCGCCTGCGCCAGCAAGGTGGCCCAGGCCGCGCCGGCGATGCCCAGCGCCGGGAACGGGCCCAGGCCGAAGATCAGCAGCGGGTTGAACACGATGTCCAGCACCACCGACACCAGCAAGAAGCGGAACGGCGTGCGGGCATCGCCGGTACCGCGCAGTGCCGCCGACAGGAACGCAAACACATAGATCAGCGGCATCGCCAGGAAGATCACCCGCAGGTACTCCTCGGCCAGTGTCTGAGACGCCGGTGGCGTGCCCATGGCGGTCAACAGATGCGGGGCCAGAAACCAGCCCAGCACCGCGATCAGCGCCGACAGCCCGCCGAAGAAACTGGCACTGGTGCCCATGACCTTGCGCGCCTGCGCGATGTCGCGCGCACCCATCGCCTGGCCGATCAGGATGGTCGAGGCCATGCCGATGCCGAACACCGAGCCGATCAGGAAGAACATGATGCTGTTGGCATTGGCCGCCGCAGTCAGTGCTGCCTCGCCGAGGTAGCGGCCCACCCAGATCGCATTGATCGAGCCATTGAGCGATTGCGCGATGTTCCCGGCAAGGATCGGCATCGCAAACAGCAGCAGATTCTTGCCGATCGGGCCTTCGGTCAGGACAGCGGATTTGGGCATCGCAGGCGCGCCGTGGTGCATAAGCTGCGAACACTAGCATTGGCAGGTGTGAGGCGTGCTGTCGCCAGGCCGATGACACGACGCACGCTGTGCGGATCAGTCTGTATGAGTCAGCCAGCGTGTGGAAGGAAGGCTGTACTTGGACGGCAGCCACGCTTGAGTTACAGCGGGCTCGCCCAGATATTTCCCGCTCAACGCAGCCCGTTGCGCCGCGCCGATACAGTGGCGATCACGGCAGCGGCCCGCAGCCCATTGGATCCGACGGCAAGCACAACGCGATGACTCAACTGGTGGAACAAGCGACGACGGTCAGGCTGGATGTCTGGCTGTGGGCGGCGCGCTTCTTCAAGACGCGCAGCCTGGCCAAGACGGCGGTGGACAACGGCAAGGTGGACGTCGCCGGCCAGCGGCCCAAGCCCTCGCGCACGCTGCGCAGCGGCGAACAGTTGCGCATCGACCGTGGCGGCGAAATCTTCGAAGTCACCGTTGCCGCGCTGAGCGATGTGCGCGGCCCCGCTCCGGTCGCACAGACGCTGTACGTGGAAAGCGATGCCTCACGTGAGGCGCGGGCGCAATGGCGGCTGCAGCGCGCCGCCGAACGTACCGGCTATCGCGCACCCGAGGGCAAGCCGGACAAGCGCGCACGCCGGCTGATCAACGCGCTGGGCGATATCGACGCGTTGTAGCACTGCGCGGGCTATTCGCTGCGAATCGACTGACGGAAACAAGAAACGCCTTGGCATCCGTCATGTTGTTCAATCAATAAAAACGGCGCTTCTCCATCGCGGGGGAAGCGCCGTTCGTGATGCTCTGCTCTCAACCATGCACACCGACCATCTCGACGGGTCCTTGCCCGCTCACCGTCGCGGGACCTTACGCGGCATGGATGCCGCGTAAGAGCCTACAAGGACGTACTTGCGGCGTGTCCCGCGATGGTGGGCGGGCAAGGGCCTTGCAGCCAAACCGCAGACCCGCCGCTCCACCGACGTCTTCCGTGCCGAGTCGATCTCTTGCGTGTATTTCAATACCGCTGCAGGCGCACGCACGAGGGCGTGCGCCTTGCAACTCACGCCAGATCGAAACGATCCAGCTGCATCACCTTGGTCCAGGCGGCGACGAAGTCCTGGACGAACTTCTCCTGTGCGTCGGCACTGGCATAGACCTCGGCCACCGCACGCAGGATCGAGTTGGAGCCGAACACCAGATCCACGCGCGTGCCGGTCCACTTGGCTTCACCGGTGCTGCGGTCGCGGCCTTCGTAGACCTCCTTCGATTCGGAGGTGGCTTTCCACTCGGTGCGCATGTCGAGCAGGTTGGCGAAGAAGTCGTTGCTCAGCACGCCGGGGCGGGTGGTGAACACGCCGTGGCTGGAGTCGCCGACATTGGCGCCGAGCACGCGCAGGCCACCGACCAGCACGGTCAACTCGGGCGCGGTCAGCGTCAGCAGCTGTGCCTTGTCGATCAGCAATGCCTCCGCAGGCACTGCGTAGCGTTGCTTGGCGTAGTTGCGGAAGCCATCGGCCACCGGTTCCAGCACCGCGAACGATTCGACATCGGTCTGCTCCTGCGAGGCATCGGTGCGGCCGGGTGCGAACGGCACGGTGACGCTGTGACCAGCGGCCTGTGCGGCACGTTCGACCGCGGCATTACCGGCCAGCACGATCAGGTCGGCCAGCGAGATCTGCTTGCCGCCCGCCTGCGCACCGTTGAAGTCGGCCCGGATGCGCTCCAGCGTGCCCAGCACCTGTGCAAGCTGTTCGGGCTGGTTGGCCTGCCAATCCTTCTGCGGTGCCAGACGGATGCGTGCGCCGTTGGCGCCGCCACGCTTGTCCGAGCCGCGGAACGTCGATGCCGACGCCCACGCGGTGGACACCAGCTGCGCCACGCTCAGGCCCGAGTCGAGGATGGTCTGCTTGAGGGCGGCGGCGTCCTGCGCATCGACCAGCGGGTGGTCGACGGCCGGCACCGGGTCCTGCCACAGCAGTTCTTCGCTCGGCACCTCGGTCCCCAGGTAACGCGAGCGCGGGCCCATGTCGCGATGGGTGAGCTTGAACCAGGCGCGGGCGAAGGCGTCAGCGAACTGGTCGGGGTGTTCGTGGAAGCGACGCGAGATGGCCTCATAGGCCGGGTCGAAACGCAGCGCCAGATCGGTGGTCAGCATGGTCGGCCGATGCTTCTTCGCTGCATCGTGCGCGTCGGGAATGATGGCGTCGGCATTCTTGGCCACCCACTGGTGCGCGCCGGCCGGGCTCTTGCTCAGTTCCCACTCGAACTTGAACAGATGGTCGAAGAAGTCGTTGCTCCACTGCGCCGGGGTGGTGGTCCAGGTGACTTCGAGGCCGCTGGTGATGGTGTCGGCACCCTTGCCGCTGCCGTAGCGGTTGTGCCAGCCCAGGCCCTGGCTCTCCAGCTCGCCGGCTTCCGGCTCGGCACCAACGTTGTCGGCCGGGCCGGCGCCGTGGGTCTTGCCGAAGGTGTGGCCGCCGGCGATCAGCGCCACGGTCTCTTCGTCGTTCATCGCCATGCGTGCGAAGGTGTCGCGGATGTCGCGCGCGGCGGCGACCGGGTCGGGCTTGCCGTCCGGGCCTTCCGGATTGACGTAGATCAGGCCCATCTGCACGGCGGCCAGCGGGTTCTCCAGATCGCGAGTGTGCGGCACTTCGCTGTCGTCGTCCTTCACCAGCACGCCGTGCGCTTCGTCCACGCCGGGCGAACCACGCGAATAGCGCTCGTCGCCACCCAGCCACTTGGTTTCGCGGCCCCAGTACAGGTCCTGATCCGGTTCCCAGGTATCTTCGCGGCCACCGGCAAAGCCGAAGGTCTTGAAGCCCATGCTTTCCAGCGCGACGTTGCCGGTGAGGATCATTAGGTCGGCCCAGGAGATCGCCTGGCCGTACTTCTGCTTGATCGGCCACAGCAGGCGGCGCGCCTTGTCCAGGCTGACATTGTCCGGCCAGCTATTGAGCGGTGCGAAGCGCTGCTGGCCGCGACCGCCGCCGCCACGTCCGTCGCCGATGCGGTAGGTGCCGGCGCTATGCCAGGCCATGCGAACGAACAGCGGCCCGTAATGGCCGAAGTCGGCCGGCCACCAGTCCTGCGAGTCGGTCATCAGCGCACGCAGTTCCTGCTTGAGCGCGGCCAGATCGATGCGCTTGAACGCCTCGGCATAGTTGAAGGTCTGGCCCAGCGGGTTGGACTTGCTCGAATGCTGGCTGAGCAGGTCCACGCGCAACTGCTTGGGCCACCAATCGCGGTTGGTGGTTCCGGTACCGACGACGGCGTGGTTGAAAGGGCACTTTGCTTCGGTTGTCATGGCAATACCTGTGTGCGTGAGCACTTGGGGAGCTGTGTGCCGAAACTGCGGACACGTGCTGGTGGAATCAAAACGGTGGGCAATGCGTCAGCGGTGGTCATCGATCGAAGGCGCAGATGCGGCCGTGGGGTTATCGAGAATGGTCGCCGGGTGTGCCGATGCTAGCGCCTGCCTGCAGGCGCCGGTATAGGTCGATATGCAGACTGTGACTGGCAGACAGACGCATCAGGCGGACTCATCGTGGTGGCGTGCGCACACGATAAGCAGCATCGATCGGTTGGGGAATTCGAATTATTCAACCATATCGATAGCGAGACGCTATGGATGGCACGCCGGTGCAGAACCGACCTGTTGCTGCGATCTCAGCGCTTGCCGAACAGGCTGCCGCCGAGCTTCATGACATCGCCCAGTCCAAGCTTCCCGTCGCCGTCCTGATCCAGCACGCTGCCCAGCAAGCCGTTGATCCCGGTGTCGCTGCTGGCGCGCTGCTGTTCCTGCGCCAGGGCCGGGCCGAGCTGGCTGCTGGCAGCGGCATTGCCGCCGAGGAAGCGCTTGGCCAGATACGCCATCACGATGGGTGCCAGCAACTGCAGCAGTTGATTGGCCTTGCCGGTTTCCAGGCCGGTGGCCTGGCCCAGACCGGCGGCAGCCTGCGGCGCCCTGTCGCCGAACAGATGCCCCACGATGCCGGCGCCATTGCCTTGCGCACCGCTGGCCGAGCCGCCCAGCAACGTACCGAGCAGGCTGCCGATGTCCGGGCTGCCGGCATGATCGCGCTGCAAGGCACCCAGCAACGCATCGGTGCCGCCGGCCTGCTGGCTGTTACGGCCCAGGGCGCCCATCAACAGCGGCAGCGCGGTCTGCACCGCCGATTGCGCCTGCTCGGGCGCAATGCCGAGCCGGCTGGCGAGCTGCTGCAACTGCGGGCCTTGCAACTGCGCGGCGAGTTGATCGGTCAACGAGGCGGACGTGGTCATGGGTGTCTCCAATTGGACAAAACATTGCCGCAGCGTGCGCCCGTCGCGGCAGCAGAGCAACACGGCACGCGTCGCACTGCAGGGCGAGGGCAGCGATGCCGCACAGTGGCAGTCAAGCCACTTCATCCGACAACAACACGGCAACGTGTTGACCAACCCCGCAAAGCATTAGAGCCAGGCAACTACGCTCTTACGATTCCCGATTCCCGAATCCCCGCACTCAAAGCAACGCCTTCAACCGATACAAGGCTTCCAGCGCCTGCTTGGGCGTGAGTTCGTCCGGGTCCAGCGCCTGCAGCGCTTCCTGCGCAGCGGACGAGGGCGCGGTGAACAGGCCGAACTGTTGCGGGGCGTCCAATGCGGCCGGCGCCATCTGTGCGACATGGCTTTCGCCGCCGCGTTGTTCCAGTTCGGCCAGGCGATGACGCGCCTGGGTCACGGCGGCCTTGGGCAAGCCGGCGAGCGCGGCCACCTGCAGGCCGAAGCTGCGATTGGCCGGGCCGTCCTTGACCGCATGCATGAACACCAGGCGCTCGCCGTGTTCGACCGCGTCCAGATGCACGTTGGCGATGCCGCTGGCACCGCCGGCATGCGACTCGTCGGCCAGCGCGGTGAGCTCGAAGTAATGCGTGGCAAACAGCGTGTAACAGCGGTTGGTATGCGCCAGATGGCGTGCGACGGCATCGGCCAGCGCCAGGCCATCGTAGGTGGAGGTGCCGCGGCCGATCTCGTCCATCAGCACCAGCGATTGCGGCGTGGCGTGATGCAGGATGTAGCTGGTTTCGGCCATTTCCACCATGAAGGTGGACTGCCCGCGCGCCAGATCGTCGCCCGCGCCGATGCGGGTGAGGATGCGGTCGATGGGCCCGATCACCGCGCGGCTGGCCGGCACATAGCTGCCGATGTGCGCCAGCAGCACGATCAGGGCGTTCTGGCGCATGTAGGTCGATTTACCGCCCATGTTCGGGCCGGTGATGACCAGCATGCGGCGGTCGGCATGCAGCTCCAGATCGTTGGGTTCGAACGGCTGGTCGCGCACCGCTTCCACCACCGGGTGGCGGCCGCGTTCGATACGCAGGCAGGGGGCACTGTCCAGTTCCGGCTGCGCCCAGTCCAGCGCCTGCGCGCGCTCGGCGAAGGCGGCCAGCACATCCAGTTCGCTCAATGCACTCGCGCAACGCTTGAGACCTTCCAGCTCGCTGCCGAGTGCATCGAGCAGGCCTTCATACAGCAGTTTTTCGCGCGACAACGAGCGCTCGCGCGCCGACAGCACCTTGTCCTCGAAGCTCTTGAGTTCTTCGGTGATGTAGCGCTCGGCGTTGGTCAGCGTCTGCCGGCGGCTGTAGTGCAGCGGGGCCTTCTCGGCCTGGCCCTTGCTGATCTCGATGTAATAGCCATGCACGCGGTTGTAGCCGACCTTGAGCGTGGCGATGCCGCTGCTGGCGCGTTCGCGCTGTTCCAGGTCGATCAGGAATTGATCGGCATTGGTGGACAGGCGGCGCAACTCATCCAGATCGGCGTCGTAGCCGGTGGCGATCACGCCACCGTCGCTGAGCTTGAGCGGCGGTTGTTCCGCCACCGCGCTGATCAACAGGTGCGCGGTGGCATCGTGCTCGCCGAGTTCGGCATGCAGCGTCTGCAGGCGCGGCGAATCCAGTGGTGCGAGGATCGTACGCACCTTCGGCAACAGCGCCAGGCCATCGCGCAAGGTGGAAAAATCGCGCGGGCGCGCCGAGCGCAGCGCCACGCGGGTGAGGATGCGTTCCAGATCGCCCAGCGCGCGGAAGGCCTCGCGCACGTCGGCATCGGCGCCGCTGTCGATCAGCGTGCCGACCGCGTGGTGGCGCTGCACCAGCACCTCGCGCAGGCGCAGCGGGCGGTGCAGCCAACGTCGCAGCAGGCGCCCGCCCATCGGCGTGACCGTGCTGTCCAGCACCCCGAGCAAGGTGTTGCGGGTGTCGCCATCGACGCGCGTGTCCAGCTCCAGATGCCGGCGCGTGGCCGCGTTCATCGAGATCGCTTCGCTGGCTACTTCCATTGCGATGGAGGTCAGATGCGGCAGCCGCTGTTTCTGGGTTTCCTCGACATAGCCCAGCAGCGCGCCAGCGGCGGCCGTAGCGCAGGGCTTGTCGTCGATGCCGAAGCCGGACAGGTCGTGCAACTTGAAGAACGCCAGCAACTGGCGCCGGCCGCTGTCGGCGTCGAACAACCACGGTGGCCGCCGCCGCACGCCGACGCGGCCGCGCAGGAACTCCGGCCAGTTGTCTTCGTCGGGCACCAGCAGCTCGGCCGGTTCCAGGCGTGCAATTTCCGCTTCCAGCGCGTCCACGCTGTCCACTTCGTTGACCAGAAAACGCCCGCCGGCCAGATCGGCCCAGGCCAGGCCGTAGCCTTGCTTGCTGCGCGAGATCGCCATCAGCAAGGTGTCGCGGCGCTCGTCCAGCAGCGCCTCGTCGGTGACCGTGCCGGGGGTGACGATGCGCACCACCTTGCGCTCGACCAGGCCCTTGGCCAGCGCCGGGTCGCCGATCTGCTCGCAGATCGCCACCGACTCGCCCAACGCCACCAGCCGCGCCAGATAGCCCTCGTAGGCATGCACGGGCACGCCCGCCATCGGGATCGGCGCACCGCCGGAGCTGCCGCGCTGGGTCAGGGTGATGTCGAGCAGCCGCGCAGCCTTGCGCGCATCGTCGTAGAACAGCTCGTAGAAATCGCCCATGCGGAAGAACAGCAGCAGGTCGGGGTAGTCCGACTTGGCGGCGAAGAATTGCTTCATCAGCGGGGTGTGCTCTACAGCCCCGTTGGTGTTCTTGGTTTTTTCTTTTGTATCAGTGCTTTGCAAGAAATGTTCTTCCGGGATGTGGCGGTCAATCAGGGTCGCCAGCGGCGAGTAACGGTGATTTGTTGCGAGGCTGTTGCGACGACCCTCCAAACGAGATCAATCGATGTTGCGACGAAACGGACAAAGCGTTGGAAGGGCACAGGATGTTGCGACGGAACCAGGAGCCGTCTCACGTCGGCGCGGATGCAAGTTTAAGCCCACCCACCGACAAATCCTTGCGCTGGCGGTCGAGAGGGTGCCGGCCCTGGGTCCCGGTGGGCGATTGGCCATCGGGCCGGCGCCTTCAGACTTCCATTGCCGGATCGCTCAACGCATACCGGCGCTGTCGCGGATGAATCTGCGACAGCGTCGCTAGTGCGCACGGCTGCCGGCTGGGCGGCCTGATCCCTGAGCGTGTGGCTCGGTCAGCTCGGGCACGTGCCGCTACATCATGACCTGTGGACTTGCCGCAAGTCAGTACCAGCCAAGATGAGACCTCGACGGTCAATGTTGATGACAAAACTTGGCAGGTGTTGGTGCGCCGACGCTGTCGCGCAGTCCTTGCTGGTTGTCGTCGGCCAGCCATTGTGCGTTCTGTTCGCGGAACGCGCTTCGCGTACGCAAGATGCAGCCATGCGAGCCCCAACAACGCAGCGTGCGGCGCGGCCATCAGCCGTCAAACGACGCATGCCCGGCTTTGCTTGGCACGCTGTTCGGCGCTCGCCGCGCAAAGGCCGCGTGTGCGCGGTGCATTGCACGAACCGCCTGTTGTTTTGGGACTCTTTCGCCTTGGGAAAAGCTAAGATCGAAACTTGTGCAAAGTCGGAGGCGCTAATGATCGATCGTCGTACCTTTCTTGCCACGGGTGTGGTGGCCGCCGCCAGCTTCAGTGCCTCGGCAGCCCGCATCGCGCAAACATCACGCGCCAGCAGCCCCGCGCCGTGGGGTGCGGTGCCCAGCGCGCGACAGCTGCGCTGGCATCGGTGGGAGCAATACGCTTTCGTGCATTTTGCGATGAACACCTTCACCGACAAGGAATGGGGCTACGGCGACGAGGATCCGCGCAAATTCGATCCCAGCGATTTTTCAGCCGATCAAATTGTTGCTGCTGCCAAGGCCGGCAATCTGAAAGGGCTCATTTTCACGGCCAAGCATCACGATGGGTTTTGTCTTTGGCCGACGCGCCTGACCGAGCATTGCATCCGGAACTCGCCCTACAAGAACGGCAAGGGTGACATCGTCGGCGAGATGGCGGCGGCGTGCCGTCGCGCTGGCCTGGCGTTCGGCATCTATCTCTCTCCCTGGGATCGCAATCATGCCGAGTATGGGCGTCCCGGCTATCTCGACTATTTCCGCAAGCAGATCGTCGAACTCTGCACAGGCTATGGCGACCTGTTCGAGTTCTGGTTCGACGGCGCCAATGGCGGCGACGGCTACTACGGTGGAGCGCGCGAATCGCGCAAGATCGATGCGCCCGCTTACTACAACTGGCCACGGATGATCGAGCTGGTGCATCGGCACCAGCCGATGGCCTGCACCTTCGACCCGCTCGGCGCCGATATCCGCTGGGGCGGCAACGAGGACGGTATCGCTGGTGATCCGAGCTGGCCAACCATGCCCAATGCCCCGTATACCCAGGAAAACGGCAATTCCGGCGTGCGCGGCGGGGCGCTGTGGTGGCCGGCCGAAACCAACACCTCGATCCGCCCTGGCTGGTTCTACCATGCCGATGAAGACGGCAAGGTACGCAGCCCGGAGAATCTGGTGCGCTATTTCGACACCTCGGTCGCGCGCGGCACCAACATGAATCTCAATCTTCCGCCCGACCGACGCGGCCGCATCCCCGACCACGATGTGGCGGTGCTGCAGAGTTTCGGCGACGCGATCCGCGCCAGCTTCGCCATTGATCTGACCAAGGGTGCCAAGGCCAGTGCCAGCGCATCGCGTGGCCCCGGGTTCGAGCCGGCGCGCGTCCTCGACCGCCAGCCGGACAGCTACTGGTCCACGCCGAACGAGGTCACCACGCCGACGCTGACGCTGGAGTTGTCGGCGGTGCACAGCTTCGACCTGATCCGGCTGCGCGAGTATCTGCCGCTGGGCGTGCGCGTCACCCGCTTCGCGATCGAAGCCGAGGTCGATGGGCAGTGGCGGCGGCTGGCCGAAGCGCAGTGCATCGGTGCACAGCGCATCGTGCGGCTTGACCGCCCGGTCGCCGCACGCCGGGTGCGCCTGGTCGTGCTGGAGGCGCCGGTGTGCCCGGCGATCAGCGAATTCGCGCTGTTCCGCGCCGTTGCGCCCGTGCCGGTCGCGCGGCCGACCGCGAACGCGCCAGACGTGCTGTCCACCGCCGGCTGGCGAATCGTCGAGGCCAGCGCGCCAGGGGCGGACACGTTGCTCGACGACGATGCCAGCACGATCTGGATCACGCCCGCTCCCACGCCGGGCCATCCCGTACAAGCGACCATCGACCTTGGTGCGCTGCGTCAGGTTGCCGGCTTCAGCCTCACGCCTTCGCGCACGGTGATGAACGGTGCGGCGCCGCCTAGGGGCTATCGCGCTGAAACCAGCGAAGATGGGCAGCACTGGCAGCCGGCTGGCGCCGGCGAGCTGTCCAATATCGCTTATGCGCTCTCGACCCAGCGCCTGAATTTCCCCGAGGTCCGCCAGATCCGCTACCTGCGGCTGTCGTTCGCGGAGACGGCGGTGCCCGCCGACCGGTTGGCGATCGCGGGTATCGGTGCGTTCTCGCGCTTGCGATGAGGCTTGTGCTCCCGCGCCGCCTGCGCTGCGCGGGAGCACATCGTTGCGGTGATGCAGTGTCGCGGGCATGAGATGGCTCAGGCGAAGCGATGCAGAGAGCAATCATGTGTTCGCATCACGTGGTGACCTGAATCTCGAACCGGGCTTGCACACCGCCGTTCCGGATGGCGCGCTATGGTGCGCGGCGCATGGGACAAGCGATCGGTTGGGTATGGAACAGAAACAGCAAGAGTGGATGCAGGCCGTGACCGAGGCGCTCAGCGACCTGCTGGCCGCACGCGTGGCGCAGGCCACGCTGCTGGAAGCGATGATGGTCTCGCATCCCGATCCGGTGATGCTGCGCAAGGCGTGGGACGAGCTGTCGTCCCAGCGCATCGCGTATGTGGCGCAGAAAAAGGCGGTCGCCGCCGATCCACGGCCGATGGATGCCTACACGCTTGAGCAGTTCCAGGCGTGGGAAGAAAAGCTCAGCCGCTACTTTCCGCGTGCGCCGGATGCAGGGAGCACGGATGCCTGAACCCGCCCGCCAGCGGTCCAGTCGCGCGACCTAGCGGCGGTGGGCCGGGCGGGTGTCGCCACTGCCTGTCGCCTGCGCACGCGGGCGCAGGCGACTGACTGTGCCGGGAGCCGGTCATGGCTCCCAGTCCTGCGGTGGGTTGGTGCTGACATGGTTCCTGATAATCACTGTAGCCGCTGCTACGGCCTGCGTCAGGCCACCGATGCGCGCAGTTTGGCCTTGTCGGCATCCAGGCGCAGGGTGGCAGCGGCAAGGCCGGGTGCGGTGGCCTGCAAGACGATGCTGCCGGCGCTGCGCGTGCTCTGCAGCAGGGCCGCACACAGTCCATTGAAGGCCTTGCGTTGCGGCGCCTTGTCGTCCTCATGGCTGGCGGGGTCGCCGTTGCCTACGCCGATCAACCGCGCAGGGCCGCGCAGCGCGAACTGCACCAGGTTGTCGGCGGTCGGCACCAGGTGGCCCTGCGCATCGACGATCTCCACCTTGACCACCGCCACGTCTTCGGCATCGGCGCGCACTGCATTGCGGTCGCAGCTCAGGCGGATCGCTACCGGCTTGCCGGCCGTCTCGCGGCGTTCGCTGAGCACCAGGTTGCCGCCGCGATAGCCGCGTGCCTCGATCATGCCCGGTGCGTAGGCCACGCGCCATTCGACATGGCCGTAGGCCGGCACCTGCTGCAGGCCCTGGCTGACGCCGTTGACCAGCAGTTCCACCGCTTCGAGATTGCTGTGGCACCAGACCTGGACGCGGCCCTTGTCATCGGGCTGCAGCAGGCCGTCCCAGTTCCAGTGCGGGAACAGATGCAGCACCGGTTCGCTGGTCCATTGCGCGCGGTAGTACCAGTAGTTGTCCTTGGGAAACCCGCAGCTGTCGAGCACGCCGAACTGCGAGGCGACATTCGGCCAGCGGTTGTAGGGCGTGGGTTCGCCGCGGTAATCGAAGCCGGTCCAGATGAAGCCGCCAGCGATATACGGGCGCTGCGCGACATAGCTCCACCAGGCTTCGGCGGTGCTGGCCCACCATGGGTGGTCGGTGTCGTAGGCGCGGGTGTAGCCGCGCGCATCGTCGCGCCGGTAGTTGCCACGCACCGACACCGTGCTGCCGGTTTCGCTGCCGTAGATCGGAATGTGCGGATATTGCGCGTGGAAGCCATCCATCTGGCTGGTGCGGTAGTTGAAGCCGACCACATCCACGACCTGGCCGACGCCATCGCCAAAGCCCTTGTCCATGGCGAAGGTGGTGGGGCGGGTGGGATCGAGCTGGCGCACGCGTTGCTGCATGCGGCTGACGATGCGCGCGCCGCGCTCGGTGACCTGCTGCGGCTCTTCGTTGCCGAGCGACCACAGGATCACGCTGGGATGATTGCGCCCGCGCCGCACCATCGTCTCCAGCTCGCCCATGGCTTCGGGGTCGGTGGACATGCGGCGGGTTTCCTCGATCACGAACATGCCGAGCCGGTCGCACAGCGCGAGCAGTTCGGGCGTGGCCGGATTGTGCGAGCTGCGGTACGCGTTGCAGCCCATCGACTTGAGCTGGCGCAGGCGCCATTCGTGCAGGCTGTCGGGGATGGCGGTGCCGACGCCGGCGTGGTCCTGGTGATTGTTGGTGCCGTGCAGCTTGAGCGGCGTGCCGTTCAACAGGAAGCCGCGTTGTGCATCGAAGACGGCCGTGCGCACGCCGAACGGGGTGACCAGCGCATCCACCGCCTTGCCATCGCTGTGCACGCTGGTGGTCAGGCGGTAGAGCTGCGGGGTGTCGATCGACCATAGCGCCGCTTCGCCGAGTGGCAGGGTCTGTTCGACGAGGTGCACCTGGCCGGGTGCAACAGTGACCGCGGCGCTGGCTGCCTGTGCGACGACGCGTCCATCCGGCGCGGTCACGCGCGCCTGCACCGTGCACTGGCGCGGGGTGCTGCCGTCGTTGCGCACCTCGGTGGAGAGCTGCGCGGTGGCGGTGGCGCCTTGCAGCGTGCTGCGCACGAACACGCCGTCCTGCGGCAGATGCAGCGGGTCGGTCTTGTGCAGCCACAGATGGCGATAGATGCCGGCGCCTTCGTAGAACCAGCCTTCGCCCAGCGTGGCATCCACACGCACCGCAATCAGGTTGGGCTTGCCGTAGTCGAGCACCTCGCTGAGGTCGACCTCGAAGCCGCAATAGCCGCTTGCGTTGCGCCCGACGATGTGGCCATTGCAGAACACGATGCAGTCGCGGAACACGCCGTCGAACACCAGGCTGATGCGCTTGCCCAGATCGTCTGCGGGAATCTGCAGCACGCGGCGATACCAGCCCACGCTGGTTTCCGGAAAGCTCGTGCCCAGCGGTTTGTAGCCGTGCGCGGCGGCCGGATCTTCCTCGGTGATGGTGGCCGAGATCGGTTCCTGCCGGAAGGGCAGGGTGACGGCCCAGTCGTGCGGCAGATCCAGCAGTTCCCAGCCACTGTCGTCGAAGGCGAGTTGCGCGGCGGTGGCGGTGTCCTTGCCGGCCTTGGCGAAGCTGCGCTGGAAGGTACCGAACTCGAAGTCGCGCGCTGGGTCGCTGGCATGGCCCAGATGGAAGCGCCAGCCGAAGTCGAACAGCAGCCGTTCGCGCGGTGCCAGGGCTGCATCGCCGAACGCGGCAAGCGGCGTGGCGGTGTTACCTGCAGCTGGTGCTGCAGCGGCAATGCTGGGCAGCAACGCACCGGCCGTACCGACCGGGAGTGCGGCGCTTACGCCACTGGCGAGCATGCCGCGCAGCAGCTCGCGGCGATTGATGCCGGTCATGGCTGGGTCCTCTTGTCGGTATCCGCAGCGTTGCCTGACGTGCCCGCAGCAGGCTTGCTTGTCGTTGCAGGTACGCCGGTATACGGGTGGCGCATGAAGTCGATCGCCGGCAGCACTTCATTGGCGTGCTTGAAGTCGAAGAAGCTGGCGTTTTCCCACGACGAGCCGGTGCCCCAGCGTGTCTTGCAGCTGCTGCTGGTCCATGCCGGCTCCCAGTACACGACGCCGGCGCCGCCGGTGTCGATCACCACCTGGGTGAGATCGACCATGTAGCGGAGCTGGCCCTGCGGCGTGGCCGGGTAGCCGGGAATCAGCGAGTCTTGGCCGAGCAGATTGTGCGAGGTGTCGCCGGAGTCCAGCGTCCACGGATAGGCAGTTTCCACCACCACCACGTCGGCATCAAAACGGCCGCGCAGGCGCTTGATGGTCTTGCCCAGCTCGGCCATCGACTGGGTCGACCACTTGCGGTAGTAGCTGATGCCGATCAGATCGTAGTCGGTGACGCCGGCCTTGGTCGCGGCGGCAAACCACGGTTCCACATTCTCCGGCTGGGCGATATGCAGCATCACCCGCGGCTTGATCGCCGAGCGTGCGCCGATATCGCGTACCGCCTTGATGCCGGCGTTGAACAGCTTGGCGTTGCGCTGCCAGTCGATGGGGCGCTTTTTGTCCCACGGCTTGCTGTCCATCAGATCGGAATTGCTTTCGTTGCCCACCTGCACCAGCTCCGGCATCAGGCCGGCACGGTCGAGCGCGCTGAGCGTGTCATAGGTGAAGCCGTACAGCGTGCGTGCCAGTTCATCGGTATCGGTGATGCTGGCCCAGGCCTTGGGAATCAGCTGTTTTTCGCCGTCGGCCCAGTCGTCGGAATAGTGCAGGTCCAGCAGCACCTGCATGCCTTGCGCGCGTGCGCGTGCGATGGTCTTCTTGACGTCGGACAGGTCGCTGTAGCGGGTCCAGCGGGCATCGTTCCACAACCGCACGCGCACCAGATTGGCGCCGTGCGCATGGAACAGTTCGAACGGGTCCTTGACCACGCCGTTCTCGCGGTATTGCACACCGCATTCCTCCATCTCGTTGACGTAGGACAGGTCCGCGCCCAGATACAGCGTGGCGGGGGCCGGGGCGGCGTGTGCGAAGGTGGAGATGGCCAGCGCGAGCAGCGCGGGCGTCCAGAGGCGGCGTGTGGAGCGCATGCAATTCCTCGACAGATGAAACGCGGAGCGGGTGACCTGCCGCATGCGGCGGTGCCGTCGTGCGGGCGGTGCGCGCAATCACAACGTCAGTGACGCAGGCGATTGCGCACACCGCGCGCAGTGGTGGAGCAGGCGTGCAACAGCGGTGTCAGCGGTGCTTTAGAACTTGTAGGTCGCTTCCAGCGCGTAGCGACGGCCGAACACCTGATAGCCGCCGTCGTCCTGGTTGGCCAGACGGTTGGGCTTGTTGTCGGTGTAGGCGCGCAGCGGTTCGTTGGTGAGGTTGCCGGCCTGGAAGCGGAAACCGAGCTGCTTGCTGTACTGCCAGTTCAGGCTCAGATCCACCGTGCCTTCGCTCTGCAGCCGTGCCAGCCGCGCCGCATTCCAGCCGTACACCACGGTGTAGGGGCTGTGGTACTTGTAACCCACGCGCGCTTCGAAGCTGCCGTTGCTGTACCACAGGTCGAAGGTGCCGGTCTTGCGTGCCAGCCCGCTCAGCGGCAGCGGGTTGTCTTCCGGCGAGAATTCCTTGAGGTTGGAATCGACCAGCGAGAAGTTGGAATAGACGCCGAAGTTTTCCATGTGCGGGATGAAGTAGAACGGCGTCTGGAAGGTGAGTTCCACACCGTTGATATGCCCGCCGCCGCCATTGAACGGCGCACTGACCAGGTAATCCAGGCCGTTGATCACTTCGCGGTCGGTGCGGTAGCCGATGCTGGAATCCACTTCCTTGCGATACACCGCAATCGCCGCCAGCGCTTCCTTGTGGAAGTACCACTCGTAGGACAGGTCGACCTGGGTGGCCTTGAATGGATCCAGCTGCGGGTTGCCGCCGCTGCCGGTGAGCTGGCCGACGGTGACGTTGGGGTCGTCCAGGCGCCGGCCGGTGCGCAACTCGTCCAGCGGCGGACGTGCGATGACCTTGGCCACCGCAAAGCGCAGGATGCGTTGATCGTCGATCAGGAAGTTGACGGTGGCGCTGGGCAACACGTCGGTATATTCCTTGCTGTCGCTGCTGGCCTGCACGGTGGTGCCGACCGAATCGAAGCCGTCGCTGGTGGTCTTGGTGTTGACCAGGCGCACGCCGATGTTGCCGGTGACATCGGTGCCGAACAGCTGCGAGCTGAACACCGCCTTGGCGAAGGCTTCGCGCACGTCTTCCTTGACGTTCCAGTGGTCGAGCAACTGCTCGTCGAGCGTAGCCGGGTCGAAACCGCCGAAGCCGATCTGGGCGATGGCATCCATGTTGCCGCCGGTCAGCGTGGGCACGTTCAAGTCCGGCATGGTGACCGGATAGATCAGGCCCTGGTACGCCGAGATCGGCTGGTCGTAACCGGACTGGTTGCTGATGAAGCGGCGGTTCTGCTTCTCGCGGCGCGCGGCGCGTGCGCCGAATTCCAGTGAGGTGAACGCCGCGGCATCGACCGGGCGGCTGGCGTTGAGCGCCAGCGCGGCGATCTTGTCGCGCAGCCCCTGCGGCTCGGTCTGGCCGGCAATGCCCCACTCGGGCGTGTCCGAGCTGGTGCTGATGGTGGGGGTGACGCTGCGGCGGAAATCGAACGAGACAGTGTCCGGGTTGCTGCCGAAGCGCACCGCCTGCCAGGTGTTGTCGCGCTTGGCCTGCGAGAACGACAGGTCGCTGCCCAGCGTCCACACATCGCCGCTCCACTTGGCGTTGAGGCCGCCGGCAGTGAGCGTCTTGACCTCGTTGTAGTGACTGACCACATGGTCGACCTGCAGGTTCGAGTTGGCCAGCGTGCCGGCCACCACGTCGCCATCGACGATGGTGTAGGACGAGCCTGGCGTGGTGTACGGATTGGCGCCGGTCGAGAAGGTGCTGTAGGCCAGACCGTTGAACCAGTTCTGCAACTGGTCCTCGTCGATCTCGATACGCGAATACAGGCCGTCGAACTTCAACTCGAAGTTGCCCGAGCGCCATTGCACCGTGCCCATCGCACCGGTGCGGGTCTGCTCGGTGAGCTTGAGCTGGTCGGCCGCACCCCACGGGGTCGGGTCCACGCGGCCGTCGCCGTCCACATCACGCGAGGTGATGGCATCGGTATAGCCCCAGCTGCCGATCGAGGAGTTGGAGTTCTTCTGTTTCTGGTAGGTGGCACCCAGCGCAACCGCGAGGTTGTCGTTGATCTGGTGCACCCAGCTGGCACCGAAGCGGCTGCCCCAGGGGGAGTAGCCGTCCACGTCCTTGGCGTGGTCGTAGAACACCGGGCCGGCGGTGCCGACAAAGCCCGGGCCGGTGTAGTCCAGCGGGCTGATGGTGGAGATGTCCACCGTCGCGGCAAGGCCGCCGGCGACCAGGTCCGCCGACTGGGTCTTGTAGACCTTGACGGTGGAGACGATCTCGGTGGGAAACACTTCCCAGCGTACGGCGCGATTGGGTTCGGAGGAGGCGATTTCGCGCCCGTTGACGGTGCCCATGGTCATGCGCGGGCCAAGGCCACGCACGGTCGCCAGGCTCTCGTTGCCGCGGTCGCGGGTACCGTTGACGCCGGGCAGGCGCACCAGCGCTTCGGCGACGGTGACATTGGGCATCTGGCCCATGTTGTCGGCGGAGATCACTTCCATGACGTGATCGGACATCTGCTTGGCCTGCACCGCCTGATTCAGGCTGGCGCGCTGGCCGATCACGGTGATGTTGTCGAGCGTGACCGGCGGCGCAGCCGTGGTGGTGGCATCAGTGGCCGGCGGCGCGGCAGGCGCGCTGTCCTGTGCGTGCGCACTGAACGCGGTGGCCAGCACGCAGGCGATGGTGGTGCAGAGAACGTCGCGCACGGGGGTGCGGCGCAGGCGCATGCGCCGGCTGGCCGGGTGGCCGGTGTGGTGAACGGGCATCGTTTGATCCCTCCCAGGACAAAGTTACCGAATGAAATAGTGGCCGCTGGTGCGGCGCTGTGGCGCGGCTGCGCGTTGGCGTGTCCAACGCGGGCATGGCGGTTGCTGCGGTGTGGAGCTGATTGATCGTTTGCGTGACGCTGCGACGATGGTCGATCGCCTTGACGTCCCCCTGTCCTGCATGTGTCCGCTTCAGGGTAGAAGCGCAAGTCATTCCATTCCAATGAAGCATTTTGCGGGAGCTATCTCGCGTTGGAATGCTGCAGTGCAGCGGTAGCGTCTGCCCGGTCACAGTTGCGGTGTGCGTGGCCTGTACCGCGGACCAAGGTTGCCTGGTAGGCGCGACGGACCAGGGTTCTGCACTAGCGCGGGTGGGCAGATAACCTGGGCAATGCCGGAAAGGCGCGCTGCATGCAGTCGTTGCGTTCGCAGGTCAGGCAGCCGGGGCCGATCGGCACCGCATCGTCCACCGCGTCCAGATCCCAGCCGCGCGCATACACCAGTTGATCGGCATGGCGCAGGTCGCAGCCCATCGCCAACGCGAAAGTCTTGCGCGGGCGGCCGTAGCCGGGCGCGCCGCTGCTGACCTGGCGCGCCAGCCAGAAGTAGCGCCGGCCATCGGGCATGCGTGCGATCTGGGTCAGGATGCGGTCGGGCTGGTTGAAGGCCTCATAGACGATCCACAGCGGGCAGGCGCCGCCGACATGCGAGAAGTGGAAGTCGGTGGCCGAGTGCCGCTTGGACACGTTGCCGGCACGATCGACCCGCATGAAGAAGATCGGCAGCCCGGCCGCACCGCGCCGCTGCAAGGTGCTGAGCCGGTGGCAGACCGCCTCGAAGCCGACGCCGAAGCGATCGGCCAGCCATTCGATGTCGTAGCGCGAGCGCTGGGCGCTGCGCAGGAATTGGCCATACGGCATCACCAGCGCGCCGGCGAAATAGTTCGACAGCCCGATCCGCGACAACGCGATACGCTCGGCATCTTCGAAGCCGGCATCGGCGATGCGTGCGTCGAGCAAGGGCGCGCATTCCAGCAAGGCCAGTTGCGCGGCCATCTGGAAGGCCTGCTGGCCAGGGCGCAGATGCGCGGGCAGCCACAGCACGCGCGCCTGCGTATCCACACTGCGCTTGTCGCTGTGCAGATCGGGCGCGTCCTGCACCAGCAGGCCGTGGCGATCGGCCAGGCGTTGGCGCAGCCGCAGCGGCAGGTTGTCCGAGGTCAGGCCGAGTTCGGCATACAGCGCCTCGGCGCGCTCATCCAGTTCCGGCAGATAGTTGTGCGCGCGGTTGAAGTAATCGCGCACCTGCTCGCCCGGCGACAGCGAGGGCAGTGCGGCGTGGTCGGCGCCGATCTGTATTTCCAGTGCGGCGGTGCGCTCGAGCAGGTGCTGGTGGGCGCGGTGCAGGTCCAGCAGGGCCTGGGCCACCTGCGGCAGGTTGCCGGTGAGCACGCGCAGTTCGGCGGCCGAGAGGCTGTGGCCCAGGCTGCGCAGCGATTCGTCCAGCGGCTCGACCAGCGCGGCGGGGTCGTCCAGGTCGAGCAGGCCGTCCAGATCGCCCAGGGTGGCCTTGAGCCGCTGCTGGATTGCCAGGGTCAGGGGGCGCTGGTTGCGCTCGATCTGGTTGAGGTAGCTCGGCGACAGCCCGAGCCGGCGTGCCAGCTCCGCCTGGGTCAGGCCGTGGCGCTGGCGCAGCCGCTGCAGGCGCAGGCCGAGCTGGTGGCGGAGCGGGAGGGACGACTGCGGCATTCGCAAGATTCGCAAAATAGTGGCGGCAGCTTAGCGCGATTAAGCAGTCTCGGGCTGGGAATGCCAGGTCCCGGTGCGAACAATGCGAAGCATCCGTAGCGACCTTCTGCGAGCGACCCTGCAATGAGTGATTCCGTCCCGCGCGTTTCCCTGTTGATCGACGGCCAGTTCGTCACCTCCGCCAGCACCCACTGGCAGGACGTGGTCAACCCGGCCGATCAGTCGGTGCTGGCACAGGTGCCGTTCGCCACCACCGGCGAAGTGGCCGCGGCGGTGGCGGCGGCCAGCCAGGCCTTCGTGAGCTGGCGCAAGACCCCGATCGGCACGCGTGCGCGCATCTTCCTCAAATACCAGCAGCTGATCCGCGAGCACATGCCCGAGCTGGCCGCGCTGCTCAGCGCCGAGCAGGGCAAGACCCTGGCCGATGCCGAAGGCGATGTGTTCCGCGGGCTGGAAGTGGTGGAACACGCCGCGGCGATCGGCAACCTGCAGTTGGGCGAGTTGGCCAACAACGTTGCCAACGGCGTGGACACCTATAGCCTGCTGCAGCCGCTGGGCGTGTGCGCGGGCATCACCCCGTTCAACTTCCCGGCAATGATTCCGTTGTGGATGTTTCCGATGGCCATCGCCACCGGCAACACCTTCGTGCTCAAGCCATCCGAGCAGGACCCGATGGTGACCATGCGGCTGGTGGAATTGGCGCTGGAGGCGGGCATTCCCAAGGGCGTGCTCAATGTCGTGCACGGCGGCGAAGACGTGGTCAACGCGTTGTGCGACCACCCGGATATCAAGGCGCTGTCGTTTGTCGGGTCGACCAGGGTCGGCACGCACGTCTATCGGCGCGCCTCGCTGGCAGGCAAGCGCGTGCAATGCATGATGGGTGCGAAAAATCATGCCGTGGTGCTGCCGGACGCCAATCAGGAGCAGACGCTCAATGCGATGGTCGGCGCCGCCTTCGGTGCGGCCGGCCAGCGCTGCATGGCGGCGTCCACGCTGGTGCTGGTGGGCGAGGCGCGGCAATGGATTCCGGCGCTGGTGGCCAAGGCCAGGGGCCTGACCCTGGGCGCAGGCAATGCGCCGGGCACCGAGGTCGGGCCGCTGATCTCCTGCGCGGCGCGCGAGCGTGTGGAAGGCTTGATCGCCTCCGGCGTCGAGCAGGGCGCCACACTGGAACTGGATGGGCGCGCGCCCAGCGTGCCGGGCTTCGAGCAGGGCAACTTCGTCGGCCCGACGATCTTCTCCGGCGTGCGGCCGGGCATGCGCATCTACGACGAGGAAATCTTCGGCCCGGTGCTGGTGATCCTGGAGGCGGCCACGCTGGACGAGGCCATCGCCCTGGTCAATGCCAACCCCAATGGCAATGGCACCGCCTTGTTCACCCAGTCCGGCGCGGCGGCGCGGCGTTTCCAGGAAGACATCGACGTGGGCCAGGTCGGCATCAACGTGCCGATCCCGGTGCCGGTGCCGCTGTTCTCGTTCACCGGGTCGCGTGCCTCAAAGCTCGGCGACCTGGGCCCGTACGGCAAGCAGGTGGTGATGTTCTACACCCAGACCAAGACCGTGACCGCGCGCTGGTTCGACGACGAAACGCTGGGCCACGGCGTCAACACCACCATCTCCCTCAAGTGACACGATCGCCATGAATGCAGCCATCCAGCTATACGCCAATACAGCCGATTTGAATGACGAGCAGGAAGCCTTCCGCGCTGCCGCGCGCGACTTTGCCGACAAGGAACTCGCACCGCACGCCGCGCACTGGGATGCGGAAAGCCACTTCCCGCGCGAGGCGATCGCCAAGGCGGCCGAGCTGGGGTTCTGCGGGCTGTACACCGATGAGGGCGTGGGCGGCCTGGGCATGCGCCGGCTGGATGCCGCGGTGGTGTTCGAGGAACTGGCCACGGTCGATCCATCCACCTCGGCGTTCATCAGCATCCACAACATGGCCACCTGGTTGATCGCCAGCTACGGCAACGACGCGGTGCGCGCGCAGTGGGGCGAGGCGATGACCAGCGGCGCCAAGCTGGGTTCGTACTGCCTCACCGAGCCGGGTGCCGGCTCGGACGCGGCCTCGCTCAAGACGCGTGCACAGCGCGACGGCGACAGCTACGTGCTCAACGGCAGCAAGGCCTTCATTTCCGGCGCGGGCGCCACCGATGTGCTGGTGGTGATGGCGCGCACCGGCGACGACGGCGCGCGCGGCATCAGCGCCTTCGTGGTGCCCGCCGATGCGCCCGGCATCAGCTACGGCCGCAAGGAAGAGAAGATGGGCTGGAACAGCCAGCCCACCCGCGGGGTGAGCTTCGAGAACGTGCGCATTCCGGCCGGCAATCTGTTGGGCAAGGAAGGCGAGGGCTTCAAGATGGCGATGAAGGCACTGGATGGCGGCCGCATCAATATCGCCGCCTGTTCGTTGGGAGCGGCGCAAGGCGCGCTGGACGCCGCCCGCCGCTACATGGGCGAGCGCCGGCAGTTCGGCAAGAAGCTGGCCGATTTCCAGGCACTGCAGTTCAAACTGGCCGACATGGCCACGCAACTGGTGGCCGCGCGGCAGATGGTGCACACCGCTGCGCGCAAGCTCGATGCCGGCAGCCACGATGCCACCGTGTGGTGCGCGATGGCCAAGCGCTTCGCCACCGACGCCGGCTTTGCGATCTGCGACGATGCCTTGCAGATCCACGGCGGCTACGGCTATATCCGCGAATATCCGATCGAGCGCCTGCTGCGCGACAGCCGCGTGCACCGCATCCTGGAAGGCACCAACGAGGTGATGCGCATGATCATTGCGCGCCACCTGCTCAACGGCGAGGAGGAACTGCGATGAGCGATTGGGTAACACGCACGCATACCGGTTTACATGTCGAACGCGACGGCCATGTTGCCATCGTCACCTTGTGCAATCCGCCGGCCAACACCTGGACCGTGCACAGCCTTGCAGCCTTGCGCGATCTGGTCCGCGCGCTGGATGCGGACCGCAGCATCTACGCGCTGGTGATCACTGGCGACGGCGAGAAGTTCTTCAGTGCCGGCGCCGATCTCAAGCAGTTTGCCGATGGCGACAAGGCTGCTGCACGGGAGGCCGCGCGTCGCTTCGGCGAAGCCTTCGAGGCCTTGAGCGCGTTTCGCGGCGTGTCGATCGCCGCCATCAACGGCTATGCGATGGGCGGTGGCCTGGAGTGCGCGCTGGCCTGCGACCTGCGCATTGCCGAGCAGCACGCGCAGCTGGCCTTGCCGGAAGCCAGCGTCGGCTTGTTGCCGTGCGCCGGCGGCACCCAGAACCTGCCGCGCCTGGTCGGCGAGGGCTGGGCCAAGCGCATGATCCTGCTCGGCGAGCGTCTGGATGCCGCCACCGCGCACCGTATCGGCCTGGTGGAAGAGGTGGTGGGCACGGGCGAGTCGCGCGCCCTGGCCATCGCCTGGGCACAGCGCGCCGGCAAGCAGAGTCCGGTCAGCGTTGCAGCGTGCAAGCGCCTGGTGCAGTCCACCCGCCACGGCACGCATGCCGCCGCGCTGGTGGCAGAGCGCGAAGCCTTCGTCGACCTGTTCGAGCAGGCGGATCAGGCCGAGGGAGTGGCGGCCTTTCTCGAGAAGCGCGCGCCGCAGTGGAGCAATGGCTGATGCTGGATGTGAGCCTCCCCGAAGAAGCCCCGGTGTTGTTCGAACAACGCGATTGCGCCGACGGGCATCGCATCGGTATCGCCACCTTGAATGCGCCCAGGACGCTCAACGGCCTGTCCCTGCAGATGACGCGCCTGCTGGATGCACAGTTGCGCATCTGGGCCGACGATACCCAGATTGCCTGCGTGGTGCTGCGTGGCGCAGGCGAGAAGGCGTTGTGCGCGGGTGGCGATCTGCATGGTCTGTACCAGAGCATGCGCGCGCATCGCGAGGCGGTGCCGGATGCGCAGCAACGTCGCGCGCAACCGCAGGGCAATGCGCACGCCGCTGCGTTCTTCGAAGAGGAATATCGGCTCGATCATCGCATCCACACCTACCCGAAGCCGCTGCTGTGCTGGGGCCACGGCATCGTCATGGGCGGCGGTATCGGCCTGATGTCCGGCGCCAGCCATCGCGTGGTCACCGAGCGCTCGCGGCTGGCGATGCCGGAGATCAGTGTCGGCCTGTTTCCCGACGTGGGTGGCAGCTGGTTGTTGCGCCGCGTGCCGCACGGCGCCGGATTGTTCCTGGCACTGACCGGCGCGCCGCTGGACGCCAGCGATGCCATTTATGCCGGGCTTGCGGATGTGCGCCTGGAGCATGCGCAATACGCGGCAGTGCTGGACGCCCTGGACGCGCATGCCTGGACAGGCGATGCCAGCGAGGATCGCGCCCAGCTCGGCGCATTCCTGCACGGGATTGCGCAACCGCTGGAGCCGGGCCCGTTGCAGGTGCATGCGGCGCTGATCGCGCAATTGGTGGCAGGCCAGACGCTGCAGGAGGTGGTCGCCGCAATCCTGGCACTGCAAAGCGAAGATGCCTGGCTGCAGGCCGCGCGTGCAACGCTGGCAGCCGGCGCCCCCGGCTCGGCCCGCCTGGCCTGGGAGCTGCAACGTCACCCGGGCACCGGCACGCTGGCCGACACCTTTCGCACCGAGTACGTGGTGGCGCTGCATGCCGCCGCGCATGGCGACTTCGCCGAAGGCATTCGCGCGCTGTTGATCGACAAGGACCGCACGCCGCGGTGGCAGCCTGCCGCGCTCGAACAGGCCGACGCGCAATGGGCGGCGGCATTCCTGCAATCACCCTGGCAGCCTGCACGGCATCCGCTTGCCGATCTTGGTGCAGGTTGAGTCGCTGACACGCCGCTGCGAACGGTCTTGGCGGATGCGGACAATGAGCCGCATCCGCAGTGCAGGGCCGAGGAACGCCACTGCGCCCGTTTGCCGCACTGCGCTGCGGCCGGGCACACCATTCAACGGCCGCGCCAATCGGTGATGGCCGCCCAACCCTGGAAAACCACACCATGAGCAAGATCGCCTTTATCGGCCTGGGCAATATGGGCGGGCCGATGGTCGCCAACCTGAGCAAGGCCGGGCACCAGCTGCGGGTGTTCGATCTGGTGCCCGCTGCGCTGGACGCGGCAGTCGCTGCCGGCGCGCATGCCGCCAGCTCCGCACACGACACCCTGGCCGACGCCGAGATCGTGATCTCGATGCTGCCGGCCAGCCGCCATGTCGAAGCGCTGTACCTGGGCGAGGCCGGGATTCTGGCGCAGATTCCCGAAGGTACCCTGGTGATCGACTGCAGCACCATCGCACCCGCCAGCGCACGCAAGCTCGCCGCCGAGGCGCAGGCGCGTGGCCTGGCGGTGCTGGATGCGCCGGTCTCCGGCGGGACGGCGGGTGCGGCGGCAGGCAGCCTGACGTTTATCGTCGGCGGCGCCGCGCAGGTATTGGAGCGCGCGCGGCCGGTGTTGCAGGCAATGGGCAAGAACATCTTCCACGTCGGCGACAACGGCGCCGGCCAGGTCGCCAAACTGTGCAACAACATGGCGCTGGGCGTGATCATGGCCGCCACCGGCGAGGCGCTGGCGCTCGGCGTTGCGCAGGGGCTGGACCCGGCGGTGCTGTCGCAGATGATGGCGGTCAGCACCGGGCGCAGCTGGGCCACCGAAGTGTGCAATCCGTGGCCGGGCGTGTTGCCCAGCGCGCCGGCATCGCGCGGTTACAGCGGCGGCTTCGGCAACGATCTGATGCTCAAGGACCTGGGGCTGGTCGCCGAATCCGCAGTGCAGGCGGGCGTGTCGATTCCGCTCGGCGAGCTGGCACGCAATTTGTACGCGATGAACAGCCAGGCCGGCAACGGTGCGCTGGATTTTTCCAGCGTGATCAAGCTGGTGGCCAAGGTTTGAAGCTGCGAGCAAAAGTGTCTACGCCGACCGTCAAGTAGGTGCGGCTGGAGTGGTGATTCGTCTCTGTCTGGAGAGTTGATCGAACTGGGGCATCGGCGGTAGAGCGAATGATCTGCGGCTTGGCTGCAGGGCCCTTGCCCGCCCACCATCGCGGGACACGCCGCAAGTACGTCCATGTAGGCTCTTACGCGGCATCCTTGCCGCGTAAGGTCCCGCGACGGTGGGCGGGCAAGGACCAGTCGAGTTGATCGGTGTGCATGCTTTTTTTTCAATAACACAGCCAGCAAACTGTCTGACGCGGTGAGGGCACCGCGCACTCGACGCTGTGGTTTTGCTGCAGGGCCCTTGCCCGCCCGCCATCGCGGGACACGCCGCAAGTACGTCCCTGTAGGCTCTTACGCGGCATCCTTGCCGCGTAAGGTCCCGCGACGGTGGGCGGGCAAGGGCCAGTCAAGTTGATCGGTGTGCATGGTTTTTTCAATAACACAGCCAGCAAACTGTCTGATGCGGTGAGGCCACCGCGCACTCGACGCTGTGGTTTTGCTGCAGGCCCTTGCCCGCCCACCGTCGCGGGACACGCCGCAAGTACGTCCGTGTAGGCGCTTACGCGGCATCCATGCCGCGTAAGGTCCCGCGACGGTGGGCGGGCAAGGACCAGTCACGATGGTCGGTACGCACGGTTGCAAGCAGGGGCAGGCGGTGCATGCAGCGCAGCCGTCCGACGAGGTGCGGTCTGATCGGCTTCTTTCTATCGAGCAACGTCACTGCCAATACGACATCACTCCACCCGCTAACGAAAGCGGGGGTTGCCGACACGTTGCCGCCATCGCTGCGGCGTTCGAGAGGTTCTGTTGGCCGCCCCAAGTCGCTATCCGGCCTGGGCAACAAGGTGCGGCGCCGCGCTCGCGTGATGTGATGTCATCACGCCCGGGTGTAATAGTCTCCGCCATCGCGTGCGCCTAAGGTGCGCGCATTGCACGAGGCCACCGCATCCATGGGACACGACCACAACCACGCACCCAGCGACATCCGCCACGAGACACCGCTGTGGTGGGCGCTAGGACTGACCGCCACGTTCCTGCTGGCGGAAGTCATCGGTGCGTTCATCACCAACAGCCTGGCGCTGCTGTCCGACGCCGCACATATGGCCACCGACACCGTCGGCCTGATGATCGCCCTGCTTGCCGTGCGCCTGAGCCGTCGTCCTGCCGATGCGCGCCGCACCTATGGCTATGTGCGGCTGGAAGCGCTCGGCGCGCTGGCAAACGGCGCGCTGTTGTTCGCAGTCGGCGCCTACATTCTGTGGGAGGCCGCGCAGCGCTTCCGCGCACCGCAGGATATTTCCTCCAGCGGCATGCTGCTGATCGCCGGCTTCGGCCTGGTGATCAATCTGATCGCCATGAAGCTGCTGCACGCCGGCAGCGGCGAGAGCCTCAACGTCAAGGGGGCCTACCTGGAAGTCTGGAGCGACATGCTTGGCTCGGTGGCGGTGATCATCGGCGCGTTGCTGATCCGCTGGACCGGCTGGCAATGGATCGACCCGGTGCTGGCCGTGCTGATCGGCTTGTGGGTGCTGCCGCGCACCTGGGTGCTGCTGCGCGAGGCGATCAACGTGCTGCTGGAAGGCGTGCCCAAAGGCATCGATCTGCCGCAGGTGCAGCAGGCGCTGAGCAGCTACCCCGGCGTCGAAGACGTGCACGACCTGCATGTCTGGGCACTGGCCTCCAGCACGCCCGCACTCACCGCACACGTGGTGGTCAGCGAAACCACCGACCGCGACCGCCTGCGCGACGCCCTCGCCGAGCTGCTGTACGCGCGTTTCGAGATCACCCACGTCACCCTGCAGGTGGAGAGTGGCGACTGCGGCACCGAGCCGTGTGGCGCGGCGCCGGTCGGGCAAGGCTCCGCGCATGACGATCACCGTGGTCACGCGCATTCGCATGGCGGCCACGCGCACTGACGCGGACCACGCCGCCAGTGGGCTTGTTGTCTGATCGGCGGTGGCATGGCGTTGCCTGGAGCAGCGCCCAGCCAGGTCATCGGGTCCGATCCAGGGGAGAACCGTCCTGCTTCCTGGCTGCCGCCCAGGCCGTATGATCGAGCCGGGGAAGACTGCGAGGCCGGCGGCGCGATGGCGGTACAGATCGAACAACGCAACGAACGCATCGCCGCGCTGATCGCCGAGGCGGGCGCGGCAGCATCGGCGGGGCAATGGCAACAGGCCGAGCAATTGTGGACACAGGTGCGCCAGTTGGCGCCGACGCACCCGCAGGCCTTGTACAGCCTGGGCGTGCACGCCTACCAGCGCGGCGATGCAACGGCGGCGCTGGAATACCTGGCAGGCGCACGCGCAAGCAGCCCGGGCGATCCGATGATCGTGCTGACCATTGCGGTGGTGAAGCAGGCGCAAGGCGATGTGGATGGCGAATGGCAGGCCATCAGCGCGGCGCTGGCGCTGGATGCGTACTTCCTGCCCGGGCTGCTGGCAAAGGCCGCATTCCTGCAGGCACGCGGCCGTCCGCGCGCCGCCGCTAGTGTCTATCGCGATGCGCTGAAGGTCGCGCCGCCAGAGCCGCAATGGCCGGCGGTATTGCGTCGCAAGCTGGCCCTGGCCACGCAGGCAGTGGAGCAGGACACGCTTGAGTTGGAGGCGCAATTGCGCGCCGTCCTGGACGCTCCTGGCATCGCTTTGGACGCCGCACTCGCAGGACGCTGGGCGGAAGCGGCCGCGATCGCATGCGGGCGCAGTCGCCCGTTCCATTCCCAATCCAACCGCTTGTACATCCCGCGACTGCCAGCCCTGCCGTTTCACCCGCCGGACGCGTTTCCCTGGATCGCTGCAGTACAGCGTCAGACCGAAGCGATCGCGCAGGAACTGCGCGCCGTCATGCACGAGGACAAGGGCGGCTTTGCGCCCTACATCGCCTACGCGCCGGACCAGCCGGTCAACCAGTGGAAGGACCTCAACCATTCGCCGGCATGGAGTTCCTATCCGTTGTGGGCACATGGACAGCCGGTGGATGAACATCTGCGGCAGTGCCCGACAACCGCCGCCGCGTTGGCATTGGTCGATGCGGCGCAGATCGACGGCGTGTGCCCCAACGCGATGTTTTCGGTGCTTGCGCCGCAGACGGTCATTCCGCCGCACCATGGTGAGACCAACGCACGTCTGGTGGCGCATCTTCCGTTGATCGTGCCCGAGGGCTGCAGCTTCCGGGTCGGTTACGACTGGCGGCAGTGGGAGGTCGGCAAGGTGCTGGTGTTTGACGACTCGATCGAACATGAGGCGCGCAACGCGAGCGCGCAGCTGCGTGCGGTGCTGATCTTCGATGTCTGGAACCCGCTGCTGAGCCAGGAGGAGCGGCAGATGGTCAATGCCATGGAGACGGCGATCGCGCGCCACCGTGCGGGATGAGGTGGTGCCGGTAGTCGGCCGGTTCAGTCCGCAGGCGTGATGCCGAACCGGGCAAGCGTGGCGCGCAACGGAGCGAGCTGGGTCGCGTAGGGCTTCCAGCGTCCGGACGCATCGCCATGCAGGGGCTGGCGCACCTGCCAGTAGCTGGCTGTCCTGACGGCTCCAGGCGCCTTGTGGAAATCCAGGCAATCCGGTTCCCAGGGCAACTGCAAAAAGTCCAGCAGTGCACGCAGGCTGCGTTCCGGCGCGGCGACGAACGCGTCATAGTCGAACGTGTGGATGCTGTCCGGATACAGCGACAGCCAATGCGCCATCAGTCGCTGGTAGGCGGCATAGAAATGCCCGATGTCCTCCAGCCGGCCCGCATAGTCAAAGCGTTGTGGATTGAGCTGCTGCATGAAGATCGACAGCCCGTTGTCCAGCGGGTGACGACGTGTGTGCACGATCCTGGCCGCCGGAAACAGCTGCTTGATCAGCCCGATCAGCAGAAAGTTGTCGGGGCGCTTGTCGGTGATGTAACGCAGTTGCGCATGCCGGGGAATGGCCGCAGCCACGCGTTGACGATAGGCCGCGGCCAGCTGCGCCAGCGTGTGCGAGGACAGATGCTGCGCGGCTTGCGGGAATGGCGACAGCGACTGTGCAACCAGTCGCGGCAGCGCATCCAGTTCGCCCCCGGCGGCAATGCACGAGTGGCGCGACAAGGCCTGTTCGATCAAGGTGGAGCCGGAGCGGAACATGCCGCAGATAAACAGTGCCGGCACCGCGTCGCCGACAGCATCCATGGGCGGTGGCTGGGGCGCGTCGCTTGCATCGGCAAATACCGCAGCGATGCTGTCGAACTGCTGCTGTGTGCGGATCGGGTCGTAGCGCCGCGCATGTGCATGACCATGCCGGTTGGCGGCACTGGCCGCAGCGAATGCCTGGTTGTGCAGGCTGAGGCGGTCGTAGGCATGGGCCACTGCATGCAGCAGCGTGGCCGTCAACGCAGGATCCTGCCCCGCGACCGAGCCTGCTTGCGCAAGTGCGAGCAGGCGTGTGTCCTGCGCATGCGTGGGAGGATCCAGGTGCAGCAGGCGTGCGGTGGCTTGCAGCTGCAGCGCCCGTGTCTGGGCATCGACAGGAGGATTGGCGAGCAGCCGGCGATAGGCGGCGACCGCCTGGTCGCGTGCGCCCAGCTCTTCCTGCAGGTTGCCCAGATTGAGCAAGGCCGGGGCGTAGTCCGGCCGGCACTGCAGTGCCAGATCGAGTTCCTTCAGCGCTGCGGCCTCCTGATGAAGATGGTCACTCAGCAACGCGGCGCGATTGAGGTGGATCTGTTCCGGCAGTGCGGCACCGCATTGCAATGCCTGCGCATAAGCGTCCAGTGCGGCGGATGCCTCGCCGGTCTGGCGCAGCAGATATCCCAGGTTGTACCAGGCATCGGCGCAGCGGGGCTGCGCTTGCAGGATGCGGCGATAAGCGGCGATCGCCTGCGCCAGATGGCCTTGTTGCAGTAAGCGTGCGGCGTGCTGCAAGGACGGGTCCAAGGCGTTTTCCAGGCATTCTTGCAGCGGGTGGGAGAACTGCAGCTTAGGCGGCGCCAGCGGTGCGTTCAATCGTCCCGCGGCCGGACGGTGATGAGCGGTCTTTCCTGCACTCGCCGCTTGCCTTGTATGCTCTGCTGCAATCGACGAGTGAAGATGCGCGCATGCACAAGCGAGTGGTGTTGGGGCTGACGGTGTTGAGCTGCGCCTGGGCGGCATCGGCGCAGGACGTGCCGACGCATCGCTGCGCCGCAGTACTCGATCCCTTGCCGCGGCTGGCCTGCTATGACGCCAGCTTCCCGCCAACGCAGGCGGTGCGGGCGGCGGAGGCGGACAGGGCAGTCAGGGCATTCGGCCGCAGCAGCCAACAGGCCTCGGCAGCGACAGGCGCGCAGCAGTCAGCGCCTGCGCAACTCACCGCGAAGGTGCTTGCAGTGGCGTATCAGCCAGACGGTACGCGCATCGTGTCGCTGGACAGTCGCCAGCGTTGGGCGCTGACGGAAGCGACCAGTCGCGGACCGCTGGCCGAGGGCGAGATCGTGGTGATCCGCAAGGCCGCAATGGGAAGCTACATGCTGGTCACCGCTGCCGGTGTGGCACTACGTGCCCGCCGCATCGACTAGCCAGGCCGCCGACGGCATCGCAACAAACAGAAGGAAACGAATGACTGAGAGACAGCTGCGCGCACTGTTGCACAACGGGTATCAACTGCTGCGTCAGGGACGTTATGCCGAGGCAGCCGTGTTCGCCGACCGCGCCTGCGCAGAGCAGCCAGGCAATGCGCATCTGCTGGAGCTTGCCAGCGAAGCCCGGTTGGCCAACGGCGATCCGCAGGCCGCAGCCGACCGCATTGCACAGGCTGCGGCGGTTGCAACGTCACCGCTCCCGCTATTGATCAAACACGCCAGTTTGCTGCTGCAGCTGCGTCGCCGCCGCGAGGCCCGGATTGTCGCCGGCCAGGCACAGGCGCTGGCCGCCGCCGACGGCGCTGCATGGTGGCGGATCGGCGCGCTGTACAGCGGCTGCCACGAGGTGGCGGCCGCCCGTGATGCGTACCGGCATGCGATGACATTGCTGGGAGAACAGCCCGGCTTGCTGTACGACCTCGCCACCATGCAGTTCTTTGGTGGCGAATTCGATGCGGCTGAGCGCACCCTGGAGCGGCTATTGCAGCTGGCGCCCGGCACGGGCGATGCCTTGTACCTGCGCGCCACGCTCCGGCGTCAGACCGGGCAGCACAACCATCTGGACGATCTGCGTCACCGCTTGACCACGCTATCGGAACCATCCGCTAGAGCGGCCGGCCTGTACGCCCTGAGCAAGGAGCTGGAGGACCTGGGCCAGCATGCGGAGTCGTTCGAGACATTGACCGCCGCAGCGGCCTGCAAACGCAAGACTTTGCAATACGACGTTGCTGCCGAGTGTGCGCATATCGCCCAGGTGCGCGAGGCGTACGACCCGGCTGCCTTGCGCGCACTGCAGCCCGGTCATGCGGGCGAGGGGGCGATCTTCATCGTCGGTTTGCCACGCTCCGGCACCACTTTGCTGGAGCGCCTGCTGATCCAGCGCGGCGGTGCACGCTCGGCCGGAGAGCTGATGGATTTCGGAGCGTTGCTCGGCAGTGCGACCTCCGGCGTACTGTCGACCAATCCCGAACTGACCGCCGCCCAGGCATCGCTGCAGATCGATTTCGCGGCGCTTGGGCAGGAGTATCTGCGCGGCGCCCGTGAGCTGGTGCACGACCATCCGGTGTTCATCGACAAGCTGCCGGTCAATTACCTGTATTGCGGCATGATTGCCGCCGCGCTGCCACGCGCACGCATCATCCATCTGGTGCGCGATCCGCTGGACACCTGTTATGCGATGTACAAGACGTTGTTCTACAACGCCTATCCGTTCTCGTATGCGCTCGATGAGCTCGCGGATTACTACCTGGCCTACCAGCAGACCATGCGGCACTGGCATGCGGTGCTGCCCGGTAGCATTCTCGACGTGCACTACGAAGAGTTGGTGCGCGACACCGACCAACAGATCACGCGGGTGCTGAGCTGGTGCGGGCTGGCGCGCAGTGACACCATCGCCGAACTGGAGCATGTGCCGTTCGTGACTGCGAGCGCGGCGCAGGTGCGTGGCGATGTCCATCAACGCTCGGTGCATAGCTCTCGGCGGCATCTGGACGGACTGCTGCCAGTGTTGACGCGACTTCAGGCAGCTGGCGTGATCGTGCCCGGCGTCGAAGTGGTGTAGCGATTGGCGCTGGCCGATCCACCGGTCCAGTCCTCCGAGTGAGCGCGCCGCCGGCTTGCGAGCGACGAGCAACACACGTGGCGGCATCGAGCCCTACATCAGACACCGGCGGCAAAGGGCCACTTTTCCCTGACTTCCGCACTGTTTTGGGGATTCGTCGCACCGATTCGGAGCGTTTCTGAATGGCGCTTTAATTCTCCTCAACGTGGTCTTAACATCGGGTTGGCAACGTTTTTCGGGCGCTCTTTCGTCCGGCCGTTCGCCAGTGTGGAAGCGCAGTTTGATGCGCTTGCCAACAACGTCGCAGCACGTGCCGGCATTGCCTCAGATGCCGATGCAGTGCGTCGCGCTCACCCGTTCGAACTTCTCGGAGAGAGAGATGAGATTGAAGACCACCAAGCTGCGCGACGCCATCCGGGTATCGCTCACGGTTGGCGCTGCCGCATTTGCCCTGTCGGGAACCGTGATGGCGCAGGAGCAGCCCTCGACGGAACTCAAGAGCCTGGACGCGATCAGTGTCACCGGTACGCGCATCAAGAGCCAGACGATGACTGCCTCCAGTCCGGTGGCAGAGATCAACAAGGAAGAATTCCAGTACACCGGCTCGACCAAGGTCGAAGATCTGATCAACCAGTACCCGCAGCTCTCGGCGAGCTTCGACAACTTCGCCAACAATGGCTCGCAGGGGTATGCGACCGTCGATCTGCGTGGATTGGGCGCGCAGCGCACCTTGACCCTGGTCAACGGCAGGCGCATTCCCAAAGGCATCGGCGAGAGTCCGGACATCAGCATCATTCCGGCAGCGCTGGTGCGCCGCGTGGACATCCTGACCGGCGGCGCCTCGGCGGTGTACGGCTCCGATGCCGTCGCCGGCGTGGTCAATTTCGTGCTCGACGACGAGTTCGAAGGTGTCAGTGTCGACATGGGCTACAACGCCTACCAGCACGACAACGGCAACACCTTGATGCGCGGTCTGATGGACGACGCCGGTTACGATTATCCGACTGGAAACTCCGGTTTCGACGGCATCTCCCGCAATGTGGATTTGGCCATCGGCGGCAGCTTCGGCGAGGCGGGGCATGCCACCGCATGGGCCACCTGGCGCGAAAACGATCCACTGCTGCAGGGCCAGCGCGATTACTCCGCATGCGCATTGAGCAACCGCGGCACCGCCTGCGGCGGCTCTGCCACCGCAGATCCGGCCAACTTCTATGTCGTCGCTCCGTCGGCTGGCGCGTTCTACGTGCAGCCTTCAGCCGGCGGCACCTGGTCGCAGGTCGCATCCCCGAACCTCTACAACTTCGCGCCGTTGAATTACTACCAGCGTCCGGACACGCGCTACACGGCCGGCACCAACATCAAGTACGAGGTCAACGAGCACTTCAAGCCCTATCTCGAAACCTTGTTCGTCAACCGCAAGAGTTCGACCCAGATCGCGCCGTCGGGTGCGTTTTTCACCGACCTCAACGTCAACTGCGCCACCTCGGTGATCGGCAGCCTGTGCAACGATGTGGGCATTACCGACGACGAGTTCACCGTCTACGTGGCCAAGCGCAACGTCGAAGGCGGCCCGCGCATCACCGACTCGGATACCAACAGTTTCAGCATCACCACCGGCGCCCAGGGCGACATCAACGACAACTGGTCGTACGACGCCTCGTTCACCTACAACCGCAGCACCACCAAGTCGGAAAACAGGAACGACTTCGTGACCACGCGCGTCCGCGATGCACTGCTAGGCTGCCAGCCTGGTTCGTTCGATGGTTGCGTGCCCTACAGCGTGTGGACCGACAGTGTCACCGCAGCAGAGGCAGAGGCATTGCAGGGCGTGGGTATCGTCAACTACGAAACCTCGATGCGCGTGTTCAACGCCTATGTGACCGGCAATTTCGGCTACAGCCTGCCGTGGGCCGGCGATAATCCGATCAGTCTGGTCGGTGGTGTCGAGACCCGCAACGAGACCTTCAAGCGGGTGGCCGACAGCAACATGCAGACCGGCAACTTCACCGGCCTGGGTGGCCCGACCTCCAATGTGTCCGGCGACATCGGCGTCAAGGAACTGTTCCTCGAAGGCGCGGTGCCGCTGGTGGCGCAGGCCGGTAGCCTGGATCACCTCGACATGCAGCTTGGCTATCGCTACTCGGACTACGACACCTCCGGTGGCGTGAGTACCTACAAGGCCGGTCTGGGTGCAACATTCGTCGATGGCAAGTACCACCTGCGCGCCGGCTGGAACCGTGCGATCCGCGCTCCGAACGTGACCGAGCTGTATAACGAAAATACGATCGCGCTATGGAGCGGTAGCGACCCGTGCGCCGGTGCCAATCCGGTCTTCACCCAGGCCCAGTGCGCCAACACCGGTGTGACTGCGGCGCAATACGGCCGCGTTGCAGCCAACCCGGCCGGCCAGTACAACGAAATCGGCGGCGGCAATACGACATTGCAGCCGGAAACGGCCAACACCTGGACCGTCGGTTTTGCCGCCAGCCCGATCAAGGGGCTCGATCTGAGCGTGGATTACTACGACATCAAGATCGACGACGCGATCCGCAGCATCGGCTCGTCCAACATCCTCACCGCATGCGGCGTGACCGGTAATGCGGATATCTGCAGCCGCGTGCGCCGCAATGCCACAACGGGCGATCTGTTCCGCGGTAGCGACCCGGACGTGTCCGGTCTGATCCTCAATTCCCAGGATAATTTTGGTTCGCTGCATTTCCAGGGCGTGGATCTGACCGCATCGTATGCCTGGAGCGTTGGCCCCGGGCGCCTGACCGCCTCGATGATGGGCAGCTACGCCATCAAGCAGGAGTACGAGCCGGTTCCGGGGGTGCAGGAAGTGACCTACGACTGCGCGGGCGTGGTCAACGTGGCCTGCAACAGTGCCGAATGGCGGCATGTGCTGAGCACGCGCTACAGCTTCGATCGCTACACCGTCGGGTTGCGCTGGCGTTATATCGGTGAGCTGGATTACCAGAACACCGACGGCACCCGTGGCACAACCGACGTACGCCTGGTGAACCAGGACAACAAGGTGTCGGCGTACAACTACTTCGACCTGTCCGGTTCGATGCAGTTGGGCGATTACGTCACCTGGACCTTGGGCATCAACAACATCGCCGACAAGGAGCCGCCGCTGGTGGGCGGCAGCCTGACCTTCAACGGCAACTCGCTCGCCGGTTACGACCAGGCGGGCCGTTACTTCTTCACCAGTGTGGGTCTGCGTTTCTGAGTGACTTTGCAAGCTGGTAAAAACAACGGCGAGCCTTGGCTCGCCGTTGTTGTTTGTTGCCTGCGACAGCGTGTGTCGATGGCTCGCCGCGCTGCAACCTGCGGATCACCCCAGTCGCCGATCGCCCCCCGCTTGCGTGGCTGATCGACGTCGAGGACAGCGTCGACGGCTCACTCCACCGGTTCACGCAGCAACGGCGACTGCCAGCCCGGGCGCGGCGCGAAACGCTCGCCATAGCGCGCCTGCAGTGCTTGCAGACGTGCCAGCAAGGCGTCGGCGCCGACACTGCGGATGTGCTGGATCGGGCCACCGCGGAACGGGGCAAAGCCGGTGCCGAAGATCACGCCGGCGTCGAGCAGATCCGCGTCGGCCACCACGCCGTCGTGCAGGCAGGCGACCGCTTCGTTGAGCAGCGGCAGGATCAGGCGATCTTCCAGGTCTGCCGGCGCCTCGTAGCCGCTGGCGACCTCGGGCTTGACCGCGCGCCCGTTCTCCCACTTGTACAGGCCCTGGCCGTCCTTCTTGCCGCGCTTGCCCGGCTCTACAGTGGCCAGCGCCGCCGGAATCGGCAGGTGCAGGAACGGTGCGAGCTCTGCGCCCACGCCGGCGGCAACGTCCAGCCCCACCGTGTCGATCAGTTCGATCGGCCCCATCGGCATGCCGAACTTCACCGCGGTCTTGTCTAGCACCGGGCCCGGTACGCCTTCGGCATAGGCGGTGGCCGCTTCGAGCAGGTACGGGAACAGCACGCGATTGACCAGGAAGCCCGGCGTGCCGGCCACCGGTACCGGGAACTTGTCCAGCGCCTTGCAGAATGCCGCCAGGCGCGCGACGTTGGCCGGATCCAGCCCGTCGTGCTGCACAATTTCCACCAGCGGCATCATCGATACCGGATTGAAGTAGTGCAGGCCGGCAAACTGCGCCGGGCGCTGGATATGCCCGCGGAGCTCGGTCAACGGAATCGACGAGGTGTTGGTGGTCAGCAAGGCATCGGGCTTGAGCTGCGGCTCGATGGACTGATACAGCTCGCGCTTGGCCTGCGGGTTCTCGATGATCGCTTCGATCACCAGGTCCGCCTGCGCCACGCCCGCGCCGGCCAGGTCGCCACGCAGGCGCGCCGCCACCGCCGGCCGCTTGGCCTCGTCCTTGACGCGCTTGGCGAACAACTCGCCGCCGCGGCCCAGCGCCGTATCGATGAAGCGCTGCTCGCGATCCTGCAGCGTTACCTCGAAGCCCTTGTACGCCGCCCAGGCCGCGATATCGCCGCCCATCACGCCGGCGCCGACCACATGCACATGGCGGATCGGAGCCAGCGCCGCAGCGCCGGCATCCTTGCCGCCCAGCGCCTTCAGGCGCTCGGTGAGAAAGAAGATGCGGATCAGGTTGCGCGCGGTCGGCGTGCTGGCGAGCTTGATCACCGCCTTGCGCTCGGCCGCCAGGCGCGCCTGGATGCCGCTGCCGCCGGCGCGTTCCCACACGTTGATCAAGGCGTAGGGCGCCGGGTAATGCTCCTTGCGCGCCTTGCGTGCGACCTGCTTGCGCATCTGTGGCGCCAGCAGCTTGCGCGCGAGCAAGGTGTTGGTGGCCCACGCGGTGGCGCGCTGCTTGAACGGGCGTTTGCTGCCGGTGAGCGCCAGTGCGGCGGCGACATCGACCAGCACCGCGGGCGCGGCGACCTTGTCGACCAGGCCCATCGCGCGGGCGGCCTTGGCCGCGACGGTGCGACCGGTCAGCATCAGGTCCATCGCCGCCGGCGCACCGATCAGGCGCGGCAAGCGGGCGCTGCCGCCCCAGCCGGGGAAGATGCCGAGCTTGGTTTCCGGCAGGCCGATGCGCGTGCCGGCATCGTCGGAGGCCACGCGATACCGGCAGGCCAGCGCAATCTCGGTGCCGCCGCCCATGCAGAAGCCATGGATCGCCGCCACCGTGGGGCAGGGCAGTTCGGCCAGCTTCTGGAAGACGCTCTGGCCGCGATGGATCGCATCGTTGACGGTGCCCTTGCGGTCGAATTCCTGGAATTCCTTCAGGTCGGCGCCGGCGATGAAGCCATTGGGCTTGCCCGAGCGCAGCACCACGCCCTTGGGCGGGTCCAGCGCCAGACGTTCGACCAGCGCGCCCAGTTCGAGCAGCACCTCCTGCGAAAACGCGTTGACCGGTGCGCCCTGACGATCAAGGCTGAGCACCACCACGCCGTCCTCGCGCAGGTCGGCCTGCCAATGGCTGAATCGGAGCCCGTCGAAACCTGGAAGCATGCGTCTGGCCGTCCGGAGATATAAGGAAAGGTCGTTATCATCCAGAGGTTGTTTCCTTCACGTCAAATACCCATACCTGTCGGCAGGGCGGCGCGCGCCTCGTGCGAGGCGTCGCCAGTGGCGCATCGGTGCAGCTAGTCTGATGCGTGACGATCGTCCGGATCGGTATGAACTTTTCTTTTCAATGGTTGTCTCATTGCCCGACTTCGGTGGGCTGACAGGAGTGCGGCCCGACATGGCCGAAGTCGATACACCTCAGGAGCTGGACCTGGAACTGGTCCGGCGTGTGCAGCGCGGCGAGAGCGCAGCGTTCGATGTGCTGGTGCGCAAATACCAGCACCGCATCGTTGCGTTGATCGGGCGCTACATCGCCGACTGGAGCGAGTGCCAGGACGTGGCCCAGGATACGTTTGTGCGCGCCTACCGCGCGATCAACAGTTTCCGCGGCGACTCGCAGTTCTATACCTGGTTGCACCGCATTGCCGTCAACACTGCCAAGAACCATCTGGTTGCGCACAACCGCCGTCCGCCCACCGACGATATCGAGATCAGCGATGCCGAACAGTTCGATGGTGCCACCCGCCTGCGCGATACCGACACTCCGGAGCGCGAATTGATGCGACAGGAGCTGGAACAAACGGTGATGCGTGCGGTCCAAGCCCTACCGGAAGAACTTCGGTCGGCCATCACCCTGCGCGAGGTGGAGGGGCTGAGCTACGACGAAATCGCGCGAAAGATGGATTGCCCGATCGGAACGGTGCGCTCGCGGATCTTCCGGGCGCGCGAGGCCATCGACATCGAGCTGCGGCCTCTGTTGGAGACCGAAAGCGCCACCCGTGAGCGACACCGTGTATGAGCCATAACCCTGCCATGTCCACCACCGACAAGTTCGAGCGTCACTACCGCCAGCAGCTGTCTGCGCTGGTGGATGGCGAATTGAGCGCCGACGAGTCGCGCTTCCTGCTGCGCCGCCTAGCCCACGACGAGGAACTGGCCGGCTGCCACGAGCGTTGGCAGCTGTGCGGTGATGTGCTGCGCGGCGCGGCCAGCGCGCCGGCACCGCTGGATTTTGCCGCGCGCGTGCGCAGCGCCATTGCCGACGAGCCCGTGCCGCAGGCGCAGCCATCCACGCGTCCGGCCACGCGCTGGCGCTGGGGTGGTGGCGCAGCGATCGCGGCATCAGTCGCTGCAATCGCCCTGTTCATGGCGCGCGAGCGCCTGCCCGAGACCGTGCCGCCGGCCGAGCAGGTCCCGGTGTTCGCCACGACGGCGCAGCTGCCGGCGGCCACGCCGGCCCCCGCCACGCCCGCAGCACCGAAGGCTCCGGCCCAGCCCGGCCCGGCCGCTCCCGATGAGGTGGCCGCGCTGGCCGCAGCGGTGCCGGCCGCCGCGCTGGCATCCACGCGCCGTGGCGCGGCCACACGCAACCAGCAGGTCGCCCGCAGCGTCGCTTCGCGTCAGCAGCAGGCGCCAACCCGCATGCTGGCGTCCGCTGCTCCCGCGTCGACGACGGCCACGGCCACGGCCAGTGCTGCAGCGCCATCGAATCCGTTCACGCATCCGGATACCACCTTGCAGGCACGCCCATGGCCGCGCGCGGCGCTGTCCGGTGCCGGTGAAAGTCCGCTCAATGCCAGCTTCCGCCAAGGCGGACAGGGCACCGCGTTCTATCCGTTCGAGCCTGCGCCGCAGGGTGTTGCCAGCCCCGCGCCCAACCGGCCGCTGCCGGTGCAGCCGCCGCAGGATTGATGTCGCCGCCGATCTTCATCCGTTCGGCGCCCTCCCTCCCGTTATCGTGCCGGACCCCTGCAGTGGCAGGGGCTTTGGCCCCTGTCGCCCTGCCATCGGAGGCAACCTGATGAACCATCGCATTCGCACCCAGATGTTCGGCCTGATCGCCATGACCCTGCCGCTGGCCGCCTGCGCGCAGCAGTCCGCGCCCACGGCCAAGGATGTTGTTCCGATTGCCGCCAACCGCAGCGCCACCCCGGCTCCGCAGCTGGTGGCCGGCTTGCCGGACTTCACCAATCTGGTCGAGCAGGTCGGCCCGGGTGTGGTCAATATCGAAACCACCATCACCCGCAAGGACGCCATGGCGCGCCAGCGGCGCGGTGGGCAGGACGGCGGCGCGATGCCCGGCGACGAGCAGATGCCGGAATTCTTCCGCCGCTTCTTCGGGCCGGATTTCCAGATGCCGGGCGGGCCGCGGCAGGGGCCGGGCCAGGGCGGCGATGACGATGGCGGCATCGCCGGCAAGTCGATGGGCTCGGGCTTCATCATTTCCGCCGACGGCTATGTGCTGACCAATCACCATGTGGTCGATGGCGCCAGCGAGGTCACCGTCAAGCTGACCGACCGCCGCGAGTTCAAGGCCAAGGTGGTCGGCAGCGACGAGCAGTTCGACGTGGCGCTGCTCAAGATCGAGGCCAAGGGCCTGCCGACGGTACGCCTGGGCGATTCCAACACGCTCAAGCCGGGCCAGTGGGTGGTGGCGATCGGCTCGCCGTTCGGTCTGGATCACTCGGTCACCGCCGGCATCGTCAGTGCCACCGGGCGCAGCAATCCGTATGCGGACCAGCGCTACGTGCCCTTTATCCAGACCGACGTGGCAATCAACCAGGGCAACTCCGGCGGCCCCTTGCTCAACACGCGCGGCGAGGTGGTCGGCATCAATTCGCAGATCTTCTCCGCGTCGGGCGGCTACATGGGCATCAGTTTTGCGATCCCGATCGACCTGGCCTTCAGCGCTGCCGAGCAGATCAAGGCCACCGGCCATGTAAGCCGCGGCATGCTGGGCGTGGCGGTTGGCCCGATCGACTCGCTCAAGGCGCAGGGCCTGGGCCTGCCGGATACGCGCGGCGCGCTGGTCAACGACATTCCGCCCGGCAGCCCCGCCGCCAAGGCCGGAATCGAGGTGGGCGATGTGATCCGCGCCGTCAACGGCAAGCCGATCGATGTCGCCAGCGATCTGCCGCCGATGATCGGCCTGATGGCGCCGGGCACCAAGGTCAACCTGGACGTGTTGCGTGATGGCAAGCCGCGCAAGGTGGCCGTCACCCTGACGACGCTGGACAACCCCGCCGGCAACGCCGCCCCGCGTACCGCGGCCGAAGACGCCAAGCCCAGCGCCCCGGCCAGCGTGGAACTGCTCGGCCTGCAGGTCGCCGATCTCACCGCTGCCGAGCGCAGCCGCCTGGGCCTGGAGGCCGGCGAGGGAGTGCGCATCGCCTCGGTGACCGGCGCGGCAGCACGCAGCACCCAACCGCCGCTGTCGCCGGGCCTGGTCATCGCCCGCGTCGGCCGCACCAAGGTCGGCAGCGTCGCCGACCTCAACCGCGCCCTGTCCAGCTACAAGAAGGGCGACGTGGTCATGCTGCTGGTCACCGACGGCAAGGCGACCAGCTATGTGGCCTTGAAGGCCGGCGGCTGAGGGAAGCCGGGATTCGTCATTGGTGATTCGGGATTGGCAAAAGCAGGCTCCTGTTCGCGGGTGCCTGCTCTTGTTCTGCCTTTTCGAATCCCCAATCCCGACTCCCAAATCCCGGCTCCAAAGCGTGCGATAATGCTGCGTTACCCTGACGACGGCACCGCCGGCGCCCACCTCAATGTCCTCTGATTCAATGCGGAATATCCGCAACTTCTCCATCATCGCCCACGTCGACCACGGTAAATCCACCCTGGCCGACCGGATCATCCAGCTGTGCGGCGGCCTGCAGGCGCGCGAGATGGAGGCCCAGGTCCTGGACTCCAACCCGATCGAGCGCGAACGCGGCATCACCATCAAGGCGCAGTCGGTGTCCTTGCCGTATACGGCCAAGGACGGGCAGGTCTACCACCTGAACTTCATCGACACCCCCGGGCATGTGGACTTCTCCTACGAGGTCAGCCGCTCGCTGGCCGCCTGCGAAGGCGCGCTGCTGGTGGTGGATGCGGCCCAGGGCGTGGAAGCGCAGTCGGTCGCCAACTGCTACACCGCGGTGGAGCAGGGCCTGGAAGTGGTGCCGGTGCTCAACAAGATCGACCTGCCGACCGCCGACATCGAGCGGGCCAAGGCCGAGATCGAAGCGGTGATCGGCATCGACGCCGAAGACGCGGTGGCGGTCAGCGCCAAGACCGGTCTGAACATCGATCTGGTGCTGGAAGCGATCGTGCAGCGGATTCCGCCGCCCAAGCCCCGCGACACCGACAAGCTGCAGGCGCTGATCATCGACTCCTGGTTCGACAACTACCTGGGCGTGGTGTCGCTGGTGCGCGTGATGCAGGGCGAGATCAAGCCGGGCAGCAAGATCCTGGTGATGTCCACCGGCCGCACCCATCTGGTCGACAAGGTCGGCGTGTTCACGCCCAAGCGCAAGGAGCTCGCCGCGCTGGGTGCCGGCGAAGTGGGCTGGATCAACGCCTCGATCAAGGACGTGCACGGCGCACCGGTCGGCGACACGCTGACCCTGGCGGCCGACCCGGCGCCGCATGCGCTGCCCGGTTTCCAGGAAATGCAGCCGCGCGTGTTCGCCGGCCTGTTTCCGGTCGATGCGGAGGATTACCCGGATCTGCGCGAGGCGCTGGACAAGCTGCGCCTGAACGATGCGGCGCTGCGCTTCGAGCCGGAAAGCTCCGAAGCGATGGGCTTTGGCTTCCGCTGCGGCTTCCTGGGCATGCTGCACATGGAGATCGTGCAGGAGCGGCTGGAGCGCGAGTACAACCTCAACCTGATCTCGACCGCGCCGACCGTGGTCTACGAGGTGCTCAAGACCGACGGCAGCATCATCCCGATGGACAATCCATCCAAGCTGCCGCCGCTCAATAACGTGGAAGAGATCCGCGAGCCGATCATCCGCGCCAACATCCTCACCCCGCCCGATTACGTCGGCAACATCATCACCTTGTGCGAGGAAAAGCGCGGCACCCAGATCGGCATCAACTACCTGGGCAGCCAGGTGCAGATCAGCTACGAGTTGCCGATGGCCGAAGTGGTGCTGGATTTCTTCGACAAGCTCAAGTCGGTCTCGCGCGGTTACGCCTCGCTGGATTACCACTTCCTGCGTTTCGATGCCGGCCCGTTCGTGCGCGTGGATACGCTGATCAATGGCGACAAGGTCGATGCGCTGTCGATCATCGTGCACCGCAGCTACGCCGACCGACGCGGCCGCGAACTGTGCGAAAAGATGAAGGATCTGATCCCGCGGCAGATGTTCGACGTGGCGATCCAGGCCGCCGTGGGCTCGCAAATCATCTCGCGCTCCACGGTCAAGGCGATGCGCAAGAACGTGTTGGCCAAGTGCTATGGTGGCGACGTTTCGCGCAAGAAGAAGCTGCTCGAAAAGCAGAAGGAAGGCAAGAAGCGCATGAAGCAGGTCGGCCGCGTGGAGATTCCGCAGGAAGCCTTCCTGGCTGTCTTGCAGATGGATAAGTAGCAGGGATTCGGGAGTCGTGATTGGGGATTGGCAGCGACTTGCCAGCCCGTCATCTTTGCGAATCCCCAATCTCCAATCCCAAATCCCGTTCCGAAGGAACATCAATGAAATGGTTTGAAATCGCCCTGGTTGTGTTGACGCTGGGCACCGGCTTCATCTGGCTGCTGGACAAGCTGTTCCTGGCCAAGCGCCGCGCGGCACGCGCCGGTCTGCTGGACAGCGAGCCGGCGATCATCGACTACTCGCGCGCCTTCTTTCCGGTGCTGGCGGTGGTGTTGATCCTGCGCAGCTTCGTGGCCGAGCCGTACAAGATTCCGTCCAGTTCGATGATGCCCAATCTGCTGATCGGCGATTTCATCCTGGTCAACAAGTTCGCTTACGGTTTCCGTCTGCCGATCACCAATACCAAATTCATCCCGACCGGCGAGCCCAAGCGCGGCGACGTGGTCGTGTTCAAGCCGCCGCATGCGCCGGACCAGAACTGGATCAAGCGCGTGGTGGGTCTGCCGGGCGACAAGATCGGCTTCCACGGCGATACGCTGTACATCAACGACAAGCCGATGCGCTACACGGTCAAGGGCGAATACATCGGCAAGGGCAAGGGCGCCGAGATGACCGGCACCACCTTGCTGGTCGAGGATTTGCCGGGCCGCACCCACACGGTGCTGGAGTGGGTCGATCGCAACATGCCGGCCGGGCAGGGTGACTGGACCGTGCCGGCGGACAGCTATTTCGTGATGGGGGATAATCGCGACAACAGTGAAGACAGCCGGTTCTGGACCCAGACGCACTTCCTGCCGGAAGCCAACTTGCGCGGCAAGGCGTTCCTGATCTGGCTCAATTGCGAAGGGTGGTTCTGCAAGGGGAGTTTCGATCCGTCGCGGATCGGGACCGGAATCCAGTAATGCACGCACGGCGTGCCGGGGGAAGCACAATGAAGCGCAAGCAGAGCGGTATGACGTTGACGTCGTTCGTGGTGGTGCTGGCGGTGGTGGGGTTCGCGCTGTACATCGGAATGAAACTGTTTCCGATGTACCAGGAATACTATTCGGTGCGCACGGCCATGAAAGGCCTGGCCAAGGAACCCGACAGCGCCAACATGGATCCGTCCAAGTTGCAGGATCTGTTCTTTCGTCGGCTGTACATCAACTACTCGGAAAACGTCAAGAAAGAGGATGTCAAGTTCGAGCGCGTCGATGGTGGCTGGCGCATGAAGGTCAATTACGAAGTTCGCCGCGAATTGATCGGCAATCTGGATGTCGTCGGTAAATTCGAGACGTCCCAGGACATGACGGGACGTGGTGGCGAATAGGACTTTCCAGCGCGGCGATCCGATCGGACATGCGTTTGCCGATCCGGGATTGCTCGCCCAGGCGCTGCGACACCGCAGCGCCGGGACACCGCATAACGAACGACTGGAATTTCTCGGCGACGGCATCGTCAACCTGCTGGTCGCCGAAGCGCTCTACCAGCGCTGGCCCAAGGCCGACGAAGGTGCATTGACCCGCGCGCGTGCCGAACTCGTACGCGAAGGGGCGCTGGCGGTGATCGGCCGCACCCTCAATCTGGGCGAGCGGCTGACGCTGGGGCCGGGCGAGCTGAAATCCGGCGGTCATCGACGCGATTCGATCCTGGCCGACGCGGTCGAGGCGATCGTCGCGGCGATCTATCTGGACTGCGGCTTCGAACGCTGCCGCGCGGTGGTGCTGCCGTGGTTCGAGCCCTCGCTGGCGGCGCTGCCGGTGGGCAAGGCCGAGAAAGACCCCAAGACCCGGCTGCAGGAATGGCTGCAGGCGCGGCAGCTGCCGTTGCCCACCTACGCGCTGATCAGCGAAAGCGGCGACGAACATGCCAAGCAGTTCCACGTCGCCTGCATCCTGGAACAGCCCGTCGCCCGCGCCGAAGGCCAGGGCAGCTCGCGTCGCCTCGCCGAGCAACAGGCGGCCACCCTTGTCATCGCACAGCTGGATTCCAACACGTGAGCGAAACCTCTTCCCCCCACCGTAGCGGCAGCGTTGCGGTGATCGGCCGGCCCAATGTCGGCAAGTCCACCCTGACCAACGCCCTGGTTGGCGCCAAGGTCAGCATCGTGTCCAACCGGCCGCAGACCACGCGCCATCGGTTGCTGGGCATTGCCACCTTTCCCGAAGGGCAGCTGGTGCTGGTCGACACGCCCGGACTGCATCGCGAGCAGAAGCGCGCCATGAACCGGGTGATGAACCGCGCCGCGCGCGGCTCGCTGGAAGGCGTGGACGCGGCAGTGCTGGTGATCGAAGCCGGCCGCTGGGACGACGAAGACACCCTGGCCTTCAAGGTCCTGAGCGACGCCGGAGTGCCGGTGGTGCTGGTGGTCAACAAGGTCGACCGGCTCAAGGACAAGACCGCGCTGTTCCCGTTCCTGGCCCAGGTCAGCGAAGGCCGCACCTTCGCTGCGGTGCATCCGGTGTCCGCGCTCAAGCGCAAGGGCCTAGAGGCGCTGGTCGGCGACCTGCTCAAGCTGGTGCCGGAGGCCGAAGCGATGTTCGGCGAGGACGAGATCACCGACCGCAGCCAGCGTTTTCTGGCCGGGGAACTGGTGCGTGAGCAGTTGATGCGTCAGCTCGGCGAAGAACTGCCGTATGCCACCACGGTGGAGATCGAACGCTTTGCCGAAGATGGCGCGCTGCTGCGCATCGGCGCGGTGATCTGGGTCGAGCGCGAAGGCCAGAAGGCGATCGTGATCGGCAAGGGCGGTACCCGCCTGAAGGACATCGGCGGCAAGGCGCGCCTGCAGATGGAGCGACTGTTCGGGGCCAAGGTATTCCTGGAGACCTGGGTGCGCGTGCGCGAAGGCTGGTCGGACGACGAAGCGGCATTGAAGGCGTTCGGATACGAGTGAGGCCCTGGCTGGCGCCAGTGCCAGTGCAGTGCTGATAACGTGCTGACAGCCTGTCGATGCGGTCGCCGGCACCGGCACGGACATGGGGCTGCAATGCAAGCGATGTCCCGATGCACCGGATGGCGCCTGGCCATTGCGGCGGCTGCCGTCGACGGTTGCGACCAACTGCGCTGCCGGCAGCGGCTCACGGCGGACATCGCTGCTGGCCGCTCTTGTGTCCTGCAATCGCGCTCCTTGCCGCATAACAGACCATGCTGATCGAACACGAACGCGGTTTCATCCTGCATGTGCGGGCCTGGCGCGAGACCAGCCTGCTGGTGGAAGTGCTGACCGAGCAGCATGGCCGGGTCGGGCTATTGGCGCGTGGGGTGCACGGACCTCGCAAGCAGGCCTTGCGGGCCGCGCTGCAGCCACTGCAGTTGATCCAATTCACTGCGGTGCAACGCGGCGAACTGGCCCAGCTGCGTCAGGCCGAGGCGCTGGACACCGCCCCCCGCCTGGCGGGCGAATCCATGCTGGCCGGCTTCTACATCAGTGAACTGCTGCTGCGCCTGGCGCCGCGCAACGACCCGGTGCCAGAGTTGTTCGATTGCTATGCGCAGGCGCGTGCGCATCTGGCATCCGGCCTGCCGCTGGCCTGGGGGCTGCGCCAGTTCGAGCGCGATGTGCTCGATGGCCTGGGCTTTGCGTTCGATCTGCAGCACGACCGCGACGGTCAGCCGATCGACCCGGCGGCGCGTTACCGGCTCGATCCGCAGGAGGGCGCGCTGCGCGTACTGAGCGAGGCGATGGCGCAGGACCGGCGCGACACCGTCACCGGTGCGGCGCTGCTGGCGCTGGGCCAGGACGTCATGCCGGCGGTCGACGACATGCCGGGCCTGCGTCGCAGCATGCGGGGCGTGCTGCTGCATCACCTGAGTGGACGCGGGCTCAAATCCTGGGAGATGCTCGAGGATCTGGCGCGGCGGCGTTGAGGCGCGCAAAGCGGGTAACCAATCTGGCGAGTGGTGGTCGACTACGCGTTGGGGTCCAGGCGAACTCGCTGCGCACGCGGGGTGCCCGATGTCACCTGTCCATCGCTAACGCTGCGCCGGGCCCAGGGACACCGCTGCAGTCCTCCTTCAGTGCAGCAGTGCAGCCACCGCCGCATGGAACTGGGTCTGCGCCGTGCTGGAATGCGGGTCGCCGCGCAGCAGGCGCACTGCGCCGGCAAGCCGTGCCGCGCCGACAAAACCGCAGCTGGCCTGCAGCCGATGCAGATGGCTGCGCAGTGCCTGATCGTCGCTGACCTGCAAGGCCGAATCCACCGCGTCGCGGGTGCCCGGCAACTCGGCCAAGAACAATTCGCGCAGCGCGTTGAGATGGTGTTGCTGGCCGTTGAGCGCGCTGAGCGCGGCCGCTTCGTCCCAATCGCTGGCGGCAATGTCGACCACGCCCACCGGCGCCACGCTGTAGCGGCCGCGCGCCAGTCCGCGACGCACCGCCTGCAGCAGCCGCTCGGAGGTCAGTGGCTTCACCAGTAGTTCCAGAAAGCCATCGGACTGCAGGCTGCGTTGCATGACCATGCTGGTGTCCGCGGTATGGGCCAGTGCAGGCACGTCCGGGTGCAGCAGGCGCAGTGCGCGCAGCAGGCCGCTGCCGGTGCCATCGGGAAGATTGACGTCGATCAGCCACAGGTCGTGGCGACGCTCGCGCGCACGGTCCAGTGCCGACGACAGCGAGTCTGCACAATCCACATGGGCGGGAAGACCTTCCAGCACCGCCTGCAGAAAGCCACGGCTGATCGGGTCGTCCTCTACCAGCAAGAGGCGTGGTTGGGGTTCCTGGCGTGTCGCCATGTTCATGCTGCCTCCTTGTCAGCGATGCCGCGTCCTAGCAGCCGCGTGCAGCGGAAGTGTGCCTGTGTTTGCGGGGCGCGACAATTGTTCCACCGCGCGAAGCGGCCGGGATCGGTCGCATCTGCGACAATACGCACCCTTTTTGCCCGCAGCTCGTCGCCACGTGGCCAGAACCCGAAACCGCTTCGACCGTACTCCGTTCCAGACCGCGATCACCGACCTCAGCCACGACGGACGCGGCGTGGCCCGCCGCGACGGCGAGGGCGGCAAGGTCACCTTCATCAGTGGCGCCTTGCCCGGTGAGCTGGTGCGGGCCGAACCCACCGCGCGCAGCCGGCATTTCGACGAGGCCAGGACGGTGGAGGTGCTGGAGGCATCGCCGCAGCGGGTGACCCCGCGCTGCCCGCATTTCGGCGTCTGCGCCGGCTGCGTGCTGCAGCATCTGGACGAGTCGCAGCAGATCGTGGCCAAGCAGCGCGTGCTGATGGACAACCTGGAGCGCATCGGCCACGTCACCCCACAGGCGATCCTGCCGGCACTGGTCGGCGATAACTGGGGCTATCGGCGCAAGGGACGCTTTTCGGTCCGTCGCGTTGAAAAGAAGGACAAGACCCTGGTCGGCTTTCGTGAGCTGGATCCGCGCTTCGTGGCCGATCTGTCGGTCTGCTACACGGTGATCCCGCAGATCGGCGAGAAGATTCCGCAGCTGGCGGCGCTGGTCGAAGGCCTGGATGGCAAGCGCGACATCCCGCAGATCGAATTCATTGCCGGCGACGAGGCGGTGGTGTTGACCATCCGCCATCTGCAGCCGCTCAGCGAGCGCGACCTGCAGGCGCTGACCGCGTTCGCCCAGGCGCACGGCTTTGCGATCTTCCTGCAGCCCGGTGGCGTGGAGAGCGTGCATCCGCTATGGCCGCAGGAGGTGCCGCTGTCGTTCCGCCTGCCGCAGTGGGATGTGGAGCTGGCGTTCCGGCCGCTGGATTTCATCCAGGTCAACGCCTCGCTCAACCAGAAGATGATCGCGCATGCGCTGGCGCTGCTCGACGCCGGGCCGGACGACCGCGTGCTGGACCTGTTCTGCGGGCTGGGCAATTTCACCCTGCCGCTGGCGCGCGGTGTGCGCGAAGTGGTCGGCGTGGAGGGCGATGCCGGGCTGGTGGCACGCGCCCGGGACAACGCGCAGCGCAACGGTCTGACCAATGCGCAGTTCCATGCGGCCGACCTGACCCAGGACCAGCGCAACGCGGCGTGGATGCGGCAGGGCTTCGACAAGCTGCTGCTGGACCCGCCGCGCTCGGGTGCGCTGGAAGTGTTGCAGCAGCTGCCGCTGAAAAAATTCGAGCGCATCGTCTATGTGAGCTGCCACCCCGGCTCGCTGGCGCGCGACGCCGGTTACCTGGTCAACGAGCAGGGCTTCACGCTCAAGGCCGCTGGCGCGATGGACATGTTTCCGCATACCGCGCATGTGGAGAGCATCGCGGTGTTCGAGAGGCGGTGATTGGGGATTGGGCATTGGGGATTCGCAGGAGCGCATTTCCTAAGCCCGCCAGTTAGCCGCTGTGACCAATCCCCAATCCCGAATCTCTAATCCCCAAAATCCCATGCCCATCGAAATCGAACGCAAATTCCTGGTCACCGGCGAGGGCTGGCGCAGTGCCGCGCATGCGGTGATCCCGATGGCGCAGGGCTATATCAACGACCAGGCGGCGATGCGCAGCGGTGCGCAGAACGCGTCGGTACGGGTGCGCATCCAGGGCGAGGGCGCGTTTCTCAATCTGAAATCGCGTGAGGTGGGGCATACCCGGCAGGAGTTCGAATATCCGATTCCGGTGGTCGAGGCGCGTGCGCTGCTGGCGCTGTGTGTCGGCGGTCTGATCGACAAGCGCCGGCACCTGGTCCAGTACCAGGGGCATGTGTGGGAAGTGGACGAATTCCTCGGCGACAACGCCGGGCTGGTGGTGGCCGAAATCGAACTCGGCGATGCCGAGGAGGCCTTCGCCAAACCCGAGTGGATCGGCGCCGAAGTCACCGACGATGTGCGCTATTACAACCTGGCCCTGGCCTCGCACCCGTTCAAGCACTGGAGCGGGGATTTGTAGGTCGGGATTCGGGATTGGGCATTCGGGATTCGTAAAAGCTAACGCGATGCATTGGACTTGGGCTGATTGCGGCGCGACACCCCCAATCTCTTCCTTGGTATTGGGTTTATGCTTTGCGAATCCCGATGACGAATCTCCAATCCCCGCCCATGCGCATCGATATCTGGTCTGACGTAGTCTGCCCCTGGTGCTGGATCGGCAAGCGCCGTTTCGAGCAGGCGGTGGCCGCACTCGGTGCGCAGGCACCGGCGCTGGACATCCATTACCACGCCTTCCAGCTGGACCCAGATGCTGGCCTGGAGCCGACCCCGCTGCGTGATGCGCTGGCGCAAAAGTTCGGCGGTGCTGCGCGCGTGGAGCAGATGCTGGCGCAGACCCAGGCCACTGCGCGCGCCGAAGGCCTGCCGTTCGATTTCGGGCGTGGGCAGGTGCAGGTCAGCACGTTGCGCGCGCATCGGCTGATCTGGCTGGCCAGCCGCGAGGGCGATGTCCAGGCTGTGATCGAAGCCTTGTTCCATGCGCATTTTGCCGAAGGCCAAGACGTCGGCGCGACCGCAACGCTGGTGACTGCCGGGGCCGCTGGCGGTCTGGACGAGGCCCGCGTGCGCGCGCTGCTGGACTCCGACGAAGGCGTCGTTGCCGTCGAGGCGCAACTGGCGCAGGCCGCTGCGCTGGGAATCCGTGCGGTGCCCAGTTTCGTCATCGATGGACGCAGCCTGATCCAGGGTGCGCAGCCGCCGGAGAGCTTTGCGCAGGCACTGTTGCAGCTGGCCGCCGAATCGGCGCCAATCGGTGGTCCCGATGCCTGCGGGCCGGACGGCTGCGCGGTGTGAACGGCCGGCGGCGTGTGGCAACGGCCTGCCGCTGACGAGATGACGCGGCCCACTCCATCGAGGACGGTTGCGGTGATCGGCGCCGGGCTGGCAGGGCTTGCCTGCGCGCAACGGCTGCAGGCTTCGGGGTTGGCTGTGACGTTGTTCGAGCAGGGCGACCTGCCCGGCGGACGCATGCGCAGCTGTGGCGGCGCTGGCTGGCAGTGCGATCATGGCGCGCAGTATTTCACCGCCCGCGACCCGGCGTTTGCCGCGGTGGTGGAGGCATGGATCGCGCGCGGCGTTGCGGCGGTCTGGCCTGCGCGCGTCGCCAGTTGGGATGGCACCCACCTGCGTGCGTCGCAGGGCGGGTTGACGCGCTTTGTCGGCGTGCCGGACATGGGCGCACCGGCGCGTGCGCTGGCGGCGTCCCTGAATGTTCGGTTGGGCGCCTCTGTGCGATCGCTGCAGCGCAGTGGCGACACCTGGCAACTGGAGGTGACAGAAGACCGAACGACACGCAACTGCCGCTTCGACACCGTATTGCTGGCGGTACCGGCACCGCTTGCAGCTGCATTGCTGGCGGACAGCGCGCCCACGCTGGCGACGACGGCCGCCAACGCACGGATGCAGCCGGCCTGGGCGGTGGTGCTGCGTTTCGATATGCCGGTCGACCCCGGGTACGACGCATTGTTCGTCAACGCCGGTCCGTTGCGCTGGGTGGCACGCAACGCCAGCAAGCCGGGCAGGGATGGCATGGAAACCTGGCTGCTGCATGCCACTGCCGACTGGAGTCGGGCGCATCTGGGCGCAACGCCTGAAACGGTGACTGCCAGCGTGTTGCCCGCGTTGGCCGCGCTCGGCCTGCCCCTGCCGCAGTCCTGCGATGCGTATCGCTGGACGGTGGCCAGCACTGAGCCTGCCTTGCAGATCGGCTGTGCCTGGGATGCGCCGTTGAGCATCGGCATCTGCGGCGACTGGTTGGCCGGTGGCAAGGTCGAAGGGGCCTGGCAGAGCGGTGTGGCCTTGGCTGCGCGTGTGTGTGCCGGCGATGCCGCCTGCAGTGGGCAGGAGTGATGCGGTGGCATGCGCGGCGGGAGATATGCGCTGGCGTGTCGATGCAGAGCGCGTCTGCACGCCAGGCCGTTCGCCAACGCAAACGGGCCGCGCAGGCATGACAGACCACGTGCCGCTATGCAGTGCGCGCGCGCGTGCGACCTCGATCGTTGCGACGCTTTGTGCGCGTGCACGCGTCCGGCATAGATGAGCAATCCTGAGGCGACCGCAGCCGAGCGTCACCCGCAGCCAGCCGCACACACGCTGCGCCTGGTCCTGGGCGATCAGCTCAACCCGCAACACAGCTGGTTCGATGCCACCGATGCGGGCGTGGTCTACGTGCTGATGGAAGTGCGCGAGGAAACCGACTACGTGCTGCACCACGCGCAGAAGATCCTGGCGATCTTCGCGGCGATGCGTGCGTTTGCCGCGCGTCTGCGGCAGGCCGGTCATCGGGTGCGTTACGTGGCCATCGACAATCCCAGTAATCGGCAATCGATTCCCGCCAATCTGGACGCGTTGATGGCGCATTACCGCGCCAGCCAGCTGGAGTATCAGGCGCCGGACGAATGGCGGCTGGACGAAGCATTGCAGCACTGGTGCGCGCGGCAGCCGTTCGCCACGCGCATGGTCGACAGCGAACATTTCCTGACCGAGCGCGATGAGGTGGCCGGGTGTTTTCGCGCTGGCGGCCAATGGCGCATGGAAGTGTTCTATCGAAAGATGCGCCGCCGGCACCGGATCCTGCTCGATGCCGCAGGCGAGCCGGAAGGCGGACGCTGGAATTTCGATCACGACAACCGTGCGCCATGGCCAGGCGATCCGCCCGCACCGCAGGAGTGGCGCGCCGCGCACGATCACCGCGCGCTGTGGAGCGTCATCGAGGCGGCCGGGGTCCGTAGCTTCGGCGCGCCGAATGCCGATGCGCTGCCGTGGCCGCTGGACCGCGACGAAGCCTTGCAGCACCTGGATGCCTTCATGACGCATGCGTTGCCGCACTTCGGTCGCTACGAAGATGCGATGAGCACGCGCAGCCCGCGGCTGTTCCATTCGCTGCTGTCGTTCGCGCTCAACGTCAAGCTGCTGCATCCGCGCGAGGTGATCGCGCGCGCGGAGGCGGCCGTGCATGACGGGCATGCGCCGCTGGCATCGGTGGAAGGCTTCATCCGCCAGATCCTGGGCTGGCGCGAGTACGTGCGCGGCGTGTATTGGTCGCAGATGCCCGGTTACGCGCTGTCCAATCGGCTCGACCAGCATGCGCCGCTGCCGCACTGGTTCTGGGATGGGCAGATCGGCATGCGCTGCCTGGCCGATGCGATCGGCAATTCGCTGACCAACGCGCATGCGCACCACATCCAGCGGCTGATGGTGATCGGCAATTTCGCGCTGCTGGCAGGGCTGGACCCGCAGGCCCTGCATCGCTGGTACCTGGGCATCTACATCGATGCATTCGAGTGGGTGGAGCTGCCCAATACGGTCGGCATGAGCCAGTTCGCCGACGGCGGCCTGCTCGGCAGCAAGCCGTACATCAGCGGCGCGGCCTACATCGACCGCATGAGCGATTACTGCGGTGGCTGCCGCTATCAGCGCAAGGTGCGGGTGGGCCCGCAGGCCTGTCCGTACAACGCGCTGTACTGGGATTTCCTGGCGCGGCAGCGCACGCTGCTGGGCGCCAACGAGCGCCTGGCGCTGCCCTACCGGCAGCTCGACGCCATGGCACCGGAGGTACTGGAGCAGGTGCAGGCGCAGGCCGCGCACTGGCGGGCGAATCTGGAGGTGCTCTGAGCTGCAATCGAAGGGCAGCGGCAGGGCCGAGACGGCCGGAAGCACGGGCCTGCCTGAATGCGCGATCTGACGCTGCAACGCGCATCTGCGACAATGCCGCGCTGCGCCAACGTGGCGCCTGGCCCGGGAGTCCCCCAACATGCTTCTGATCGGCGTTGCCGGTACCGAACTCAGCGCGCAGGAACGCGACTGGCTGCAGCACGACGCGGTCGCCGGTGTGGTGCTGTTCAAGCGCAACTTCGCCTCGCGCACGCAGGTGGCCGAGCTGTCCGCGTCCATCCGCGCGGCCGCACCGCGCCCGGTGCTGATCTGCGTGGACCAGGAAGGCGGGCGCGTACAGCGCTTTCGCGACGGCTACAGCGCCCTGGCGCCGCTGCAGAGCTTCGGCGCGCAGTATGCGCAGGACCCCGAGGCCGCGCTCGCCGCGGCGCGCGCGCATGCGCAGCTGATGGCCAGCGAAGTGCGTGCCAGCGGCGTGGACCTGAGCTTCGCGCCGGTGGTGGATCTGGGCCGTGGCAACCGGGCCATCGGCGATCGTGCCTTCAGCGATGATCCGCAGATCGTGGCCAGCTTCACCCGCGCCTATGTGCAGGCGCTGCACGGTGCCGGCATGGCCGCCACGCTCAAGCATTTCCCCGGCCACGGCACCGTGCTGGAAGACACCCACGTCGACCATGCCAGCGACCCGCGTCCGCTGGAGGTCCTGTTGGCCGAAGATCTGCTGCCGTTTATGGCCGGCATCGAGGCCGGTGCCGACGCGGTGATGATGGCGCACGTGGTCTACCCGCAGGTCGCCCCGGAACCGGCCGGCTATTCGCCGCGCTGGATCGAGCAGATCCTGCGCGGGCAACTGGGCTTTCGCGGCGTGGTGTTCTCCGACGACATCGGCATGGCTGCCTCGTTCAGCGCCGGCGGCGTGGCCGGCCGGGTGCATGCGCATCTGGATGCCGGTTGCGACGTGGTGCTGGTCTGCCACCCGGAACTGGTCGACGAATCGCTGCAGGCCGTGCAGGGCCGCAGCCTCAACACCGCAGCATTGATCGGCCTGATCGGCCGCGGCGCGCTGGGCTGGGATGGCCTGCTCGCCGGCTCCGACGCCTCATTCACCACTCCCCTTTCCGCCTCTTTCGGAACAACTGCCTGATGTCCACGCTCACCATTTCCCAGGCCCTGGCCCAAGCCGATCTGCTGGTCGACCGCCCTGCCATCGATGCGGCTGTCGCCAGCATTGCCGACGCGATCGCGCGCGACTATGCCGGCGAAGTGCCGGTATATCTCACCATCATGCACGGCGCGTTGCCGTTCTCCGGGCAGCTGGCGCTGGAGCTGGGCGCACGCGGCCAGGACCTGCAGTTCGATTACCTGCATGCCACCCGTTACCGCGGCGAAACCACCGGCGGCGAGCTGGTGTGGAAGCACCGTCCGGCCACTGCGCTGTTCGGTCGCCGGGTGATCCTGGTCGACGACATCCTCGACGAGGGCTACACGCTGCAGGGCGTGCGCCAGTGGTGCCTGGAGCAGGGCGCCACCGACGTGCGCGTGGCGGTGTTGACCGTCAAGCGTCACGACCGTTGCGTGCCTGGTGTGGCCGCCGACTACGTCGGCGTGGAAGTGGCAGACCGTTACGTGTTCGGCTTCGGCATGGACGTCAACGAGCAGCTGCGCGGCATTCCCGCCATCTACGCGATGAAGCAGTAACTGCCCCAGTTTGCCCGCGTCGCTGCGGGCAGCCCGGCGCGCAGGGCTGCGCGTCACCATTCTGTCCTTCGTTGCAGAGGTTGCTTGTGTCCTCCACTTCCATCGCATTGGCCGTCATCGGCGGCACCGGCGTCTACAAGCTCGCACAGCTGGATCAGGTGCAGACGCACGACATCGAAACACCGTATGGCGCGCCCTCCGGCCCGATCCGCGTGGGCATGTTGCTGGGCCACCGCGTGGCATTCCTGGCGCGTCATGGCGAAGGCCATTCGCTGCCGCCGCACAAGGTGAATTACCGCGCAAACATCGCTGCGCTGCAGCAAATCGGTGCTGCGCGGGTGCTGGCGCTCAATACCGTCGGCGGCATCACCGAGCAGTTCGGCCCACGCGTGCTGGCGTGCCCGGATCAGCTGATCGATTACACCTGGGGCCGCGTGTCCACCTTCTGCGAGGAGCCGGGCAGCGAGGTGCAGCACGTGGATTTCGGCCATCCGTATTCGCCGATGTTCCGCAGCAAGGTCATCGCCGCCGCCAAGGTGACCGGCGTCACGATGGTCGCCGGCGGATGTTACGGCGCAACCCAGGGACCGCGACTGGAAACGATTGCAGAGATCGCCCGCATGCGTCGCGACGGCTGCGATCTGGTCGGCATGACCGGCATGCCCGAAGCGGCTCTGGCACGCGAAAAAGGCCTGGAATATGCATGTTTGGCGATCGTGGCCAACTGGGCGGCCGGCTGTGGCGACGCGCAGGAAATCACCATGGCGGAGGTGTTGGCCAACGTCGATGCCGCCTCGTCCGGATTGCCGGAGCTGATCGGCGAACTTGCACGCGGGTGATTGTCATCGGGGCATAAGCTTTGCATACTCGGCGCGTACGCATCGCCGTACACCACCCATTAATTATTGCAAAGGTCTCGCATCACCATGCCGAACGGTACCGTCAAGTGGTTCAACGACGCCAAGGGATTTGGCTTCATCTCACCGGAGGACGGCAGCGCCGATGTCTTCGCGCACTTCTCCGCGATCAACTCCAAGGGCTTCCGCAGCCTGCAGGAAGGCCAGCGCGTCAGTTATGACGTGACCCAGGGCCCCAAGGGTGCCCAGGCTTCGAACATCACGCCGGTCGAGTGATGTGACTCGATTGTGCGGTTGAAGAACCCCGCCACGGCGGGGTTTTTTTTGCATCGGCCCATGCGGGGTCGGTGCCGTCCAGGGAGCAAAGGACATGCAGCGAGCATTGCGCATTGCGGTAGTGGGTTATGGAACGGCGGGGCAGGCACTGGCGGTGCTGCTGGGCGCCGACGGCCACCGGCTGGACGTGTTCGAACGTGCCGCCACGCCAGGGCCGGTGGGAGCGGGCTTCCTGCTGCAGCCCAGCGGGTTGCAGGTGCTGTGGAAGATGGGCCTGCTGCCACAGGCGCTCGCGCATGGCGCACCGGTGCGCCGGCTGTATGGCGAAACGCCGTGCGGACGCGCGGTGATGGACATGCAGTACCGCGATCTGGATGCGCGGCTGATGGGCCTGGGGATGCAGCGCGGCGCCTTGTTTACGCTGTTGCGCGAGGCCTGGCCGGAGCACGCGCAGCTGCATGTGGATACCCGGATCACCGCGATCGATCACGACGGCGCGCGCGTGCAGGACCAGCGCGGGCACTGGCATGGCCCCTACGATCTGATCATCGCCGCCGATGGTTCTGCGTCGAGCTTGCGCGCGCAGGCGCAGGGCACGCGGCTGGATCGGGTGTATCCGTGGGGTGCGTTGTGGTGCTTGCTGCCACGCGAGGACTGGCCGTTCGTCGATGAGTTGCGCCAGCGCTATGTCGGCGCGCGCAAGATGATCGGCCTGCTGCCGGTGGGCACGCGCCCGGGCGACGCCACCCCGCGGCTGAGTTTTTTCTGGAGCCTGCCGTGCAGCGATTTTGCCGCGTGGGAACAGCGCGGCATTGCCGCATGGCGGCAGGAGATTGCGCAGATGTGGCCGGATGCATATGCGCGTCTGGAAACCGTGCAAGTGCATGGCGCATTGGCGCGTGCGAGTTATCGCGATGCGGTGGTCACGCGCTGGCATCGCGGCCGCTTCGTGCTGGCCGGCGATGCCGCGCATGCGATGAGTCCGCAGCTGGGGCAGGGCGTCAACATGGCGCTGCTGGATGCGTTGGCGCTGCGCGATGCCTTGCGGGTCGGCGCCGATCTGGATGCGGCCTTGCAGCATTATCAGCGCGAGCGCCAGGCGCATGTGGCGATCTATCACCGCTGGAGCCGTTGGCTGACACCGTTGTTCCAGTCCGAACGCGATCTCTGGGCGCACGGGCGCGATCTGCTGCTGCGCCCGATGGGACGCGTGCCCGGCGGACGCGGGCATATGCTGCGGGTGCTCAGCGGCACCCAGCACGGCTGGTTCGGCAAGCTGGCACTGGCGCCGGACTTTGTGGACGCGTTGGCGCAACCGGTGCCGCGTGTTGCCGTCGACAAGGCCGAAGCGGCCGCATAGAAGAAGCGGCGGCCTACGCAGTGCCGCGCCCGCTAACGCACCGGCAATGCCAGCGCATCGTCTTCCACGCAGGCGACCAGGCGCTCGCCTTCGACCAGCGTTGGCACGATGCCCGCGGTGAAATGCGAGAACGCCGGCAGGATGGTGACGCGCTCGCGCAACCAGAACGCCGGCCAGCGACGCGACATGCCGGGCAGCGCAGCCAGCGGATGCAGGTGCCCGCACAGCACATGCCCGGTCGGATGCGGCAGCGGATCGTGGCGCAGCACGAAGGGGCCATCTTCTACCTGTTCGCCGGCCGCTTCGATATGCAGGTCGGCGCCCGCCAATGCGCGGTCGTGATTGCCGCGGATGGCGATCACGCGCAACGCGCAATGGCGCTCGCGCCATGCGCTCCAGCGGCGATGCCAGGCCGCGCGCGGTACGGGGCCGTGCAGCAGGTCGCCGAGGATCCATAATGCGTCCACCGTGCGCTGTTGCAGCAGCGCATCCAGCCGCTCCAGATCGTGCGCGGTGCCGCCGGCCGGCATTCCGATGCCGGCGCGACGGAACACATCGGCCTTGCCCAGATGCAGGTCGGCGATCAGCAAGGCGCGTTGCGCCGGTCGATACAGCGCGCGTTCGCCCAGCAGTTCCACTGTTTCGCCGGCCAGCTGCAGTTGCACGCTATCGCCCATGTTTACGCTCCAGTTGTTCGGCAGCGCGCAACACGCGGGCCTTCCAGTCTTCGGTACTCAGTTGGCCGCGCACGCGTTCGGCCCATAACGGAAACGACAGTGGGGTGAGGCTGCGCGGTTTGCACAGGCGCAGTTCGCGCCGCGCGCAATCTTCCAGTGCATGCGCAAGCCGCGCCAGTTCGAGCTGACCTTCGAACACTTCGCGCTCGGCCTGGGCAAGCAGCAGGTGATCGGGGTCGAAACGTTGCAACACGTCGTACAGCAATCCGCTGGAGGCCTGCAGCTGCCGCAGGCTGCGTGGTGCACGGCCAGGCAGCGATGGCGACAGCAAGCCGGCCACGCGCGCGATCTCGCGGAACTGGCGGCGTGCCAGTTCGCCTAGGTTGAGGCTGTCGCGCAGATCGGCAAACAAACCCTCCGGCGACAGCAGCGCCTGCAGGACGCCCGCATCGAGTTCCACATCCTGCGCCGGCGACAGCACGAATCCGTAATCGTTGGCAGCAAAGCTGAAGGTATTGCGCTGACGCCTGCCCCAGCGCGCTGCCAGCAACGCGGCCAGCCCTTCGTTGACCTGGCGGCCAGCGAACGGATACACGAACACGTGCCGGCCATCGCGCGCCTTGATGCTTTCCACCACCAAATGGTCCGGGCCGGGCAGCGAGGACAGCGAGGCCTGCAGGCGCAGCAACGGCGCCAGCGCCTGCATTTCCGGCGCGTCGCTGGGATCGGCAAACACCGCTTCGACCTCGCGCCCCAGGGCCGAGGACAACGGCATGCGCCCGCCCATCCATTTGGGCACCACGCCGCTGCCACCCTTGGCCACGCGCACGTAGGCGGTCATGTCTTCCAGCCGCACCAGCTCCAGCAAACGGCCGGCAAACTGAAACCGATCGCCACGGCGCAGGCGGCCGACGAACTGCTCTTCCACCGCGCCCAGGCGGCCGCCGCGCAGGAACTGCACGCGCACGCTGCCGTCGCTGGTGATCGTGCCGATGGACAGGCGGTGCCGCAGCGCGACGCGCCGGTCGATGACCCGGTACACGCCTTCTTCGTCGCGCACGACCTTGTGGAAATCGGGGTAATGCGCCAGCGCACTGCCGCCCTGCACGATGAAGTCCAGTACCGCCTGCCAGGTGGCGTGATCCAGTGCCGCAAACGCATCGGTGCCGCGCACCTGCTCGAACAAGGCATCGGCCTGAAAACCGCCGCCCAATGCCAGGGTCACGCAGTGCTGCGCCAACACGTCCAGCGACAGGCGCGGCGGCGGCCGTGCCTCGATCTGGCCATGCACGATGGCGCGCCGCGCGGCGGCGTATTCCACCAGTTCCAGCGCATGCGAGGGCACGCACACCACATGCCCGGATTCGCCCGGACGGTGGCGCGCGCGGCCGGCACGTTGCAGCAGGCGCGCAATGCCCTTGGGGCTGCCGACCTGCAGCACCTGATCGACAGCCGGGAAATCCACGCCCAGGTCCAGGCTGGAGGTGGCGACCACGCAACGCAGGCTGCCGTCGCGCAGGCCTTGCTCGGCCGCCGCGCGCAAGGACGGGTCCAGCGAGCCGTGATGCAACGCGAGCGTGGCCAGATCGTCCGGCCACACCGCACTCAAGGCCTGATGCCACAACTCGGCCTGGGCGCGCGTATTGGTGAACACCAGGCTGGTGCGCTGCTGCATGATCTTCTGCAGCACGCGCGCCAGCTGCGCCAGGCCCAGATGCCCGGCCCACGGAAAGCGCTCGCCGCTGTCGGGCAGCAGCGTCTCCAGGGTCATCGCGCGGGGTTTGACGCCCGACACCAGCGCGGCATCGGGGCGATGCGGCAACAGCACGTCGCGTGCCTGCGCCAGGTTGCCCAGCGTTGCCGACAGGCCCCAGATGCGCAGCTGCGGCGCCCAGCCGCGCAGCCGCGCCAGGCACAGTTGCAGCAGCACGCCACGCTTGTTGCCGAGCAGCTCATGCCATTCGTCGACGATCACGCAGCGCAGCGCCGACAGCTGCGGCGCGGTGTCGGGATACGACAACAGCAAGGCCAGCGATTCGGGCGTGGTGACCAGCACATCGAGCTTGCCGCTGCGCGCCAGCCGCTTGTCGCGCGCGCTGGCATCGCCGGTACGCAGGCCCACCTGCCAATCCACTCCCAGGGCCTCCACCGGCTCGCGCAGCGCGCGTGCGGTATCGGCGGCGAGTGCGCGCAGGGGCGTGATCCACAGCACCTGCAGCGTGCGTTGCTGTTGGCGTCGCGCGGCCGTGGCGGGCTTGCTCGCCGGCTTGCGTCCACGCGTGGACAAGGCCTCCAGCAGCGGCCCACCGAAGGCTGCCAGCGTCTTGCCGCTGCCGGTGGGGGTATGCAGCAAGCCGGACTCGCCCGCGAGATAGCGCTTCCACACATCGCGTTGAAACGGCAACGGCGCCCAACCGCGCTGCGCGAACCAGGCACGCCATTGCTGCAAGGGCGTGCCGCGCGTCTGCGCCGCAACACTCACCGTGCCAGCGCCTGCAGGCTGCTCAGGTGATCTGCCTCGCGCATCGGCTTGTCCTGTCGCCAGCGCAGGATGCGCGGGAAACGCACCGCAATGCCGGACTTGTGCCGCGCGCTGCGGTTGACCGCTTCGAACCCCAGTTCGAAGACATGATGCGCGGTGACCGCACGCACCGGGCCGAAGCGTTCGGTGGTGTTTGCGCGGATCCAGCGATCCAGTTGCAGGATCTCCTTGTCGTCCAGCCCCGAGTAGGCCTTGGCGATCGGCACCAGCTGGCCCTCGTGCCACAGCCCGAAGGTGTAGTCGGTATACAGCGTGCTGCGGCGGCCATGTCCGGCCTGCGCGTACAGCAGCACCGCATCGATGGTGAGCGGGTCGATCTTCCATTTCCACCAGTCGCCGCGGCGGCGGCCGGACTGGTAGCTGGAGCTGGCGCGCTTGAGCATCAGCCCTTCCACGCCGCGCTCGCGCGCATCCAGGCGCAGCTGCGCGGCCGCCTGCCAGTCGCCGGCCTGCACCAGCGGCGAGGCGACGATGCGCGGGTCGGCGAGCGTGCTCAGCACGCCTTCCAGCAATGCGCGACGCTCCTGCAAGGGGCGCTCGCGCAAATCCTCGCCATCGAGTTCGAGCAAGTCGTAAGCGACCACGCGCGCCGGCGCCGCCGCCAATGTCTTCGGCCCGGGCTTGAGCCGCTGGATGCGCGTCTGCAAAGCGGTGAACGGCATCGGCAAGGGCTGCTCCGGTTGCCAGGCCAGCAATTCGCCATCGATGACCGTGCCGTCGGGCAACTGCAGCGCGGCCTGTTCGATCTCCGGGAAACGGCCATCCAGGCGTTCCTCGCCACGCGACCACAACGCCGCTTCGCCAGCGCGCCGGATCAGCTGCAGGCGAATGCCGTCCCATTTCCATTCCAGCAACCAGTCATCGAGCGCGCCCAGCGTCTCGACCTCGGCTTCGAGTGGCGAGGCGAGAAAGAACGGGTAGGGCTGCTGCCGATCGCCGGGCAGTTCCTCGGCGGTCAGCAGGGTGGCCAGATAGCCCGGATGCGGCCGCCAGCTGCCGAGCATGCGCTGTGCAATGCGCGCGATCTCTATCCCGGACATCTCCGCCAGCGCCTGCTGCACCAGTCGCTGCGACACCCCCACGCGCAGGGCGCCGGTGAGCAGTTTGTTGAACACCAGGCGCTCGTCGAAGGCCAGGCTGCGCCACGCCTGCACGATGCAGGCCTTGCGCACTTCCACGTCCTGGTTGGCTATCGGCAGCAACCGCTGTTCGATCCACTCGGCCAGCGGCAGATCGGCCGCCTCGGTGATCGGGTCGTCCAGCAACAAGGCCAGGGTCTCGGCCAGATCGCCGACATGGTCGTAGCTGTCGGCCACCAGCCAGTCGGCGATGCCGGCGGTGTCGGTGATCCATTCGCGCAGTTCGCCGCTGCTGGCGATGCGCATGCGCGTGCTGGCCACCTTGCCACCGGCCAGCAGGTACAGCGCCCACGCCGCATCGAACGGTGGCGCACTGCGGAAATACGCGACCAAGGCTGCACGCTTGTCGAGCGTGCCGGTGCTGCGATCCAGGGTGCGGTACAACGCGGCAAATCGCTTCACGCCGGGCCCTGCAGCTTGGTGCGGTTGTCGGCAGCACGCAGTTCCAGCGCGCGCCGCGTAAATGCGCCCAGACAGCGCGGGCGCCGGTAAGGCCGTGGCGGCCCGATCACCGCCGCCGGCAATGCGCGGTGCACGCGAAACGCCAGTGCGTGGCGACGGAACGCGAGTGCGCCGGTCAAACGGATCCGTGGGCGCGCGCGCGCATAACGACGTGCAGGCAAGGGGTTCATTCCTCGGCTCCGAAATCGGTACGGAAGGCTTCAGCAGCGACGCCGCGTTCCAGCAGGTGCTGGATCAAGGCATCGGTGTTGCCGTGGGTGGCGATCACCCGCCGTGCGCCGGTGTCTTCGATGGTGCGCAGCAGGTCCGGCCAGTCGGCATGATCGGACACCACAAAACCGCGGTCGTAATTGCGCCGACGGCGATTGCCGCGAATGCGCATCCAGCCAGATGCGAAACCCTGTTGCGCATGCCGGAAGCGACGGATCCAGGCGCTGCCGGCCGCCGATGGCGGCGCCAGAACCAGTTGCCCGGCGTAGTCGGCGCCACGCGCATGTTCGCTGACCGGTTGGGTATCCAGCATCGGGATGCCGGCCTGGCGATACACCTCCACGCCCACCGCGATCGCGCCATGCAGCAAGGCCGGTTGCGTATCCCAGGCGCGCAATTCGGCCAGCACGCGTTGCGCCTTGCCCAAGGCATAGCAATACAGAATGGCGGCCTCGCCGCGCTCGGCGCATTCGTGGCGCCAGGCGACGATGTCGGCCGCGACATCGGCGGTATCCGGCCAGCGATACACCGGCAGCCCGAAGGTCGCCTCGGTGATGAAGGTGTCGCAGGGCACCACTTCGAACGGTTTGCAGGTGGGATCGTGCTGGCGCTTGTAGTCGCCCGATGCAACCCAGACTTCGCCATCCACCTCGATGCGCACCTGCGCCGAGCCGAGCACATGCCCGGCCGGATGCAGCGACACCCGCGCGCGTCCCAGCTCGAAGGCTTCGCCGTCGGCATGCGTGTGATAGACCTGCTCGCCCAGGCGCCACTGCAGGATCGGCAAGCTTTCGTGCGTGCAGTGGTATTCGCCCATGCCGCTGCGTGCGTGGTCGCCATGCCCATGCGTGATCACCGCACGTGGCACCGGCCGCCAGGGATCGATATGGAAGTCGCCCTGCGGGCAATACAGGCCTTCGGGGCCAAGCACCACCAGATCGCCAAGTTGTCCGTTGCCGTTGCGCATGCGGCAACTCTGGCCAAGCCGGTGTGCAGATCCTGAGAATGGGAATGGCACGCATCGACGCACCACTGCGGCAAGGCCTGCAGATCGCAATCGCTAGTCGAGCCAGTGCGCGATCAAGGCAAGGCCATCGACTCGAGCAAGCGCCTGGCGTGGCGTGAGCTGGCCGTCAATGCAGCATGCCCGCCGCCAGCTCGCACCATTGCGTATCGAATAATCAGTCAGCACTCGAAAATCGAACACCCACGTAGGCGCTGGCCCGCATCATCCGCCCCGACTCCCGACTCCCGACTCCCCGCCCCAACCGCTAATGCCGCGACCGCCGCCCAGGCGAACGCACCGCAGTCGCCTCCACCGCCAGCGTAAAGCCGCGCTCCTCGCCGCCCTGCATTGCGCCGACATCCACGACCTGGCGCCGAATCTCCTCGCCCTTGCCGTTACGCACCACCACCACCACGGTGTATTCCCATGGATCGCCATCGGCGGGATGGCGAATGGTGCCGTCGACCTTGAGCGGCACGATCGGTGCCGGCTGTGCGTGCTGCGCCGCCGCCGAGTCGAAGCGCAGGTGGTGCCTGCACGCAGGGCAGACGCTGGCGCTTTCCAGGATCGTCGCCTTGCAGTGCGGGCAGCTGCGCGTGGCACCGGGCGTGCCCGGGCGGGGCGCACTCATGTGGCGTCGCTGTCTCCGCTGACGACCGGCTTGGCCGTAACGACCGGTTTGCCGGTGTCCTCGCCCCAGCCGAAATCGGCCTGGCCGCGCATGCGCGCACCCGAGGCCACGGTCAGGCTGCCGGCCTTGACGTCGCCGACCAGCACGCCGGAGGTCTGCAGCTCCACCTGCGCGGCCGATTCGATATTGCCCTCCAGCTCTCCGGCGATGATCACCTTGTTGGCGCGCACGCCGCCGTTGAGCTTGGCGCCGCGCTCGATGGTCAGATCGCCCTTGACGTTCACATCGCCCTTGAAGCGGCCGGCCAGACGCACGTGACCGGCGCCCTCGATCTTGCCTTCGATGCTGATGTCGGCGGCGATCAGCGATTCCTTGGCCTCGCTCTGGCGCTGCGGTGTGGCCGCGGCGGGTGCGGCGCTCGGTGGCGCGGCGGCGGGCACTGGCGGTGCCGGGCTGGCCTCGGCGGTGAACAGCCGCCCATCGGCAGCCGGGACCTCAGGGGCTGCGGGAACTCCGTCTTTCTTGTTGGGACCTTGATCGCGCCACATCGACATCGGACTGTCTCGCTCGGGGGTCAAGACCGACTATCGCCGCGCGGACCGATCTTTTGTGTGACGGGTTACGCAAACCAGCACCGATGGCGCGCGTGCTCAGTCCACTGCGGGCGTGGCGGCGCCATGCCGCTCGACCCGGTTACGACCGCCGTGCTTGGCGACATACAGGGCCGCATCGGCCTTCTGGATCAGGCTGGCCCCCAGTTCGCCATCGACCGGGAAGCTGGCCACGCCGATCGAGGCCGTCACCCGCGGCAACGAGCGCGGGCCGTCGCTGACTGCCAGGGCCGCGATATGGCCGCGAATGTCCTCGGCTACGCGCAGCCCCTCGACGCCATCGGCCTCTGGAAGAATGACCGTGAACTCTTCGCCGCCGTAGCGGCAGGCGACGTCTTCGGCACGCAGCCGGGTCAGCAGCAACTCGCCCAGCGCCGCCAGCAGCAGATCGCCGCCGGCGTGGCCCTGGCTGTCGTTGAATTGCTTGAAGTGGTCCACGTCCAGCATCAGCACCGACAACGGCAGGCCGCGGCGTGCGCAGCGCGCCAGTTCGTGGCTGAGCGATTCTTCCAGATAGCGGCGGTTGTACAGTCCGGTCAGCGGGTCGCGAATCGACTGCCGGCGCAGCGATTCGCGCAGGCGCAGATTGCTCAGCGCCAGCGACAGCTGTTCGGCGGCCGCCTCGGCGATTTCCAGGCGGGGCATCGGCCCCGGACCCGGCGAAGACAGGAACAGGAAGCCGAGCTGGGTGCCTTGCGCGGACATCGGCAGGCAGGCGGTGGTGACGGCGCTGCCGGGCTCGGGCGTACCGATATGCGCGCACAGCGCATCCCGGCCCAGGTCGTCGACGATGTGCGGTTGTCCACGGCGCAGCGCCCAGCACTCTTCAGGCAGCAGATGTGGCGCGCTGTGCACCAGCGGCTCGCCCCAATGGCTGATCGCCTCGGCGCGATCCTGCGAGGCACGCAGCAGATACACGCTTCCGGCAACGCCCGGCAGCAGGCTGGCCAGGGTGCGGCTGCTCACCATCAGCGCCTCTTCTGCGCTGATGCAGCTTTGCAATAGGCCGGTATAGCGGCTGAGCAGATTGAGATCGGCGGTACTGCGTTGCAGCGCAACGACGCTGTCGCCCAACTCGCGATTCGCCTGCGCTGCCAGTTTCTCGGCCTGCGAGCGATGCCGCAGTTCGCGCATCAGCAAGGCATAGACGGTACCGACCACCGCCAGCCCGAACGGGATGCCGGCCAGTGCCAGCACCAGCAGCAAGGCCGCACTCTGCCGGCTGCTTTCGGCGCGCTGGGTCAGCAGCTCCTGCTCGCGTTGCACCATGGTCAGCGCCTGCTCGCGGATCGCGCTGGTGGTGCGGAAGGCGGTCTGCCGGATGCCCGCGCGGGCCGGCTCCAGGCCCTGCTGCGCGTACACGTCGAGCACGTGCTGGATCTGCTGCAGGCGCGTTTCCACCAGTCGCTGCAAGGTGTCCAGGTGCTGCACCTGGTCGGGATTGTCGGCAATCAGGCGACGCAGGTTGTCGAGCAGGATCGGCAGGCGCTCGACGCTGGTCTGATAGTCGAGCAGATAGGCATCGTTGCCGGTGAGCAGAAAGCCGCGCTGCGCCGATTCGGCATCCAGCACGCGCGCCTGGATCTCGTCGACCCGGCCAATCACTTCATGCGTATGCGAGACGAGTGCTGCATCGGCCAACGAGCGGCGGGCACCGACAAAGATGCCGATACCGATGGCGATGAAGATCAGGGCAGAGAATGCCAGCGCCAGCTGGTTGCGGCGGCGCGCAGTAAAAGAGGAGGGCATGGACGAATGCTAGCCTGCCAGCCTCGACAACACGAGGTCGCCGTTGGCGGGAAACAAGCGCGCCGGCCCAATTTGGCCGGCGCGTTCGCAAACTGCTGATACGGTCACACGATCAATCAATGCTGCGGATGTTCGGCGTCGTGCTTGTCGGCGTTCTGCTCGGCCTTGTTGGCCATCTCGCGGGTCTTGTCGGCAGTGGCGTCTGCGGCATTGGCAGTTGCGCGGCTCGCATCGGCGGCCAGTTCGCGTGCAGCCACGCGTGCATCGGCGGTGGCGGCCTTGGCCTGCACGGCGGCGCGATCGGCAGCTTGTTCGGTCGCGGCTGCGGCGTGCTTGGCAGCGGAGGCAGCATCGCGTTGCGCCTGCTCGGCGTCAGGGCCCTGGCAAGCGGCGAGGGTGAGAGCGGCGATGGCGCTCAGCGACAGCATGCGGATCGTCTTCATGGGTGGTCCTGTTCCTGTTCCGGTGTTGGAAGAGCGAGCTTATGCACGGGCCGATGCAGCCGGCGTCAATGCGCGGCCGGCCATTCAGCCAACGGGCGGCATGCACCGTGCACGTCGCGACAGGGAGCCGCTCCGGTGCAGGAACGGCAACGCTGGCCAGGCGCCTATAAATCGCGGGCAAAGAAAAAGCCGCTGGAAACCAGCGGCTTTTTCCGAACTCGCTTGGAGCTAAGAAGTGATTACTTCTTGGCTTCTTCGGCGGTGTCCTTAGCAGCTTCGGCGGTGTTCTCAGCCGTCTTGGCAGCGTCGGCAGCCTGCTCAGCAGCAGCGTCGGTGGCGGCGCCGGAAGCAGCCTGGGCAGCGTCAGCAGCGGTGTCAGCCGAAGCAGCGGCGGTGTTGGCAGCAGCCTGAGCGGCGTCAGCCGACTGCGAGCCCGAGGCAGCAGCCTGGTCAGCAGCGGTCTGAGCGTCGGCAGCAGCTTCGTTAGCCGAAGCAGCAGCGTCCTGAGCCTGTTCCGGCTTCGAGCAAGCGGTCAGGGCCAGGCCCAGAGCCATTGCGATCAGCAGCTTGTTAATGGTCATTGTTTCAATCCTCGTCGTTAGATTAGGCAACGCGCTATTGCGCGCCCCCGACATGATGACGGTCCAAAGACCAGTGTCAAGCGTGCGCGCATTCAGTTTTGCAAAATCGCCGTTAAAAACAATTAAATCAATTCGATAGCGATGGCAGTCGCCTCGCCGCCGCCGATGCACAGGGTCGCGATTCCGCGCTTGCCACCGCGCGTGCGCAACGCATTCACCAATGTCACCACCAGGCGGGCACCGGATGCGCCGATCGGATGCCCCAAAGCGCAGGCACCGCCGTTGACGTTGACCTTGTCGTGCGAAATGCCCAGCTCGGCGATCGGCGTCATCGCCACCACGGCGAATGCTTCGTTGATTTCGAACAGATCCACCTCGTCCAGTTGCCAGCCGATCTTGCCGATCAACTTCTGGATGGCAGCGACCGGCGCAGTGGTGAACCACTCAGGTTCCTGCGAGTGGGTGACATGCCCCACGATGCGCGCCAACGGTGCGATGCCACGGCGCTGCGCCTCGTCTGCGCCCATCAGCACGGTGATCGCCGCGCCATCGGAGATGCTCGACGAGCTGGCGGCGGTGACGCTGCCGTCCTTCTTGAAGGCCGGCTTCAGGGTCGGGATCTTGGCGATGTCGGATTTGCCAGGTTGCTCGTCGCTGTCGACGACCACCTCGCCCTTGCGTGTGGCCACGGTGACCGGAACGATTTCATCGGCGAACGCGCCGCTGCGCTGGGCAGCCTGCGCGCGTTCGACCGAGGCGATCGCAAACGCATCCTGATCGGCGCGGCTGAAACCAAACTTCTCGGCGGTGGCCTCGCCGAACACGCCCATCGCCTGGCCGTCGTAAGGGTTGGTCAGACCATCCCAGGCCATGTGGTCGACCGCCTGGAAGTTGCCGTAGCGGTTGCCGGTGCGCGAATTGGGCAGCAGATGCGGCGCATTGCTCATCGACTCCATGCCGCCGGCGACCACGATGCTGGCCGAGCCTGCCTTGATCAGATCGTGTCCGAACATGATCGCCTTCATGCCCGAGCCGCACACCTTGTTGATGGTGGTGGCGCCGGTGGAGGTGGGGATGCCTGCGGCAATCGCCGCCTGACGTGCGGGCGCCTGGCCCAGGTTGGCCGGCAGCACGCAGCCAACGATGACTTCTGAAATGTCGGCCGGCGCGACGCCGGACTGCGCCAGCGCGCCACGGATCGCAGTGGCGGCGAGCGTCGGCGCCGGCACACCGTTGAATTGACCAAGGAACGAGCCGATGGCAGTGCGTTTGGCAGCAACGATGACGATGTCGGACATAAAGGAGATACCGTTTAAAGTGAAACGATTATCTGCCTCATGATCGGTTAGCGCCAGCACGCTCCCGGCGCTGCGACATTGCGCTACGCAATCAGCTGCGACAGCCGTGTGAGGATGCAGTATAAAGACGGCGTTCGGGCCCGGGATTGGGCCCCATCCATGGAATGGGTTCGGGGAGAGCATCAAATGAACAAGACAGACGTCGCCAGGACTGTCCTGGCCTCGGCGTTGGCCGTGGCGTTGACCGCGTGTGGCGGCGGTGGTGGGGGCGGTGGTATCCGTCCGAGTACACCGACGGCACCGCCACCGACGTCGCCACCGCCGCCACCGCCGCCGGCTTCACCGCCACCGCCACCACCTCCGCCGCCGGTGGTGGCACCGCCGACGACCCCGGAACCCGCATTCGACGCGCATCTGGCGCTGACCAACGCACGCGCTGCGCAGGCATTGGGTTTCACCGGTGCGGGCTATCGCATCGGCGTGATCGATACCGGCATCAATACCAATCATCCGGCCTTGCAGGGGCGGGTCAGCAACAGCTTCATCTATGTGGATCCGCGCACGAACAACGTCGCTGCGGGCGACGTGGTGGGCCACGGCACGGTGGTCGCGCAGCTGGCAGCCGGGCGCGCAGTGGGCCAGTGGCCGGGCGGCATCGCCAGCGGCGCCGGCCTGGTGTCGGCACGCATCATCAGCGACGAAGCGCCGGACGATGACGGCAGCGGCGAAGGCAACGAGGTCGACGGCCCGCTTGGTCTGGGTCCGGTGCATGCCGATCTGATCAGCGCCGGCGTGCGCATCATGAACAATTCCTGGGGCGGCCTGTATTGGAACGACCCGGCAGTCACCAACCAGATTGCGCAGGAATACCGGCCGTTCGTCATCGGCAACGATGGGCTGGTGGTGTTCGCGTCGGGTAACGAATCCAGACCGGAACCGTCTGACACTGCGTCTTTGCCCAGCCAGCTGGGCCCGAACGGCACGCTGCCGGCCGCCGATCTGGAGCGCGGCTGGCTGGTCGTCGCTGCGCTGGATACCGCCAATCCGACGCAACTGGCGTCGTACTCTAATTGGTGCGGTGCGGCGATGAACTATTGCTTGGCTGCGCCGGGCACGTCGATGTTCCTTGACCCCGATTCAACCGCCAGCAATATCCGCTATCTCTACGGCAGCGGCACCTCGTTTGCCGCGCCGCTGGTGTCCGGTGCAGCCGCGCTGGTGTGGGAAGCATTTCCTTATTTCAACAATGATCTGGTGCGCCAGACCCTGCTGGGAACCGCCACCGATCTGGGTACTCCCGGCGTCGATCCGGTATTTGGCCACGGCTTGCTCAACGTCGGCAAGGCAGTGCTGGGGCCGGCACGTTTCGATTGGGGCACGGTGGATGTCACCGTCAACACCTTGCGTTCGACCTGGGCCAACGACATCAGCGGTACAGGTGGCCTGACCAAGCGCGGGACCGGCACCTTGGTATTAAGCAGCCAAGCCAATACGTTTGATGGCGACACGCAGGTGCTCGGTGGCACCTTGCAGACAGCCAGTCTGCAGAGTGCGCGCGTTGGCATCGCCAATGGCGCGAGGCTGATCGGTGCAGGCAGGGTCGGTGAAATGGTGAACAACGCAGGCACACTGCAGGTCAACAGCGCAACGCTTTCCATCACTGGCAATTACACCCAGGCCAGCAACGGCCGTCTGGCCTTGAATGTCGGCGACCGTTTGAATGTTGCGGGGATCGCGACAATTGCGGGCGATCTGCAGGTACTCGGTCGGCGCGATTACGTGATCGACAACAACACCTACACCTTGCTGCAAGCCACTGACGCGCTACAAGGCAGATTCGATTCGCTTAGCAGCGGGCCGGCAGTGACCTTCCTCGATGCAAATCTGACATACGACAGCAATAACGCGTACCTGACGTTGCGGCGCATGGATGTCACTGCGGTTGCGGCAACGCTGGGCATCATCGGCACGGCAGCGATGGATTCGGCAATCCGCGTCGAGCAGGCGTTCCAGCAGGTGGATGCGCAGCAACTGCAGGGCACTGGCGGCATCAGCAGCGGGTTCATCCGCGCCGCAGCGGCGTTGCAGCAGTCGCCGGATGCCAAGGCTGCCGCCGATTCGCTGCGCAGTCTGTCCGGGCGTGCGCATGCCGAGTCGGCAGCGATGACCTTCGACACCATCGATCTGGGGCGGCGTGCGTTGGCCTCGCATTTTGATGGATTGTCGCAGCAGCCGCGCATGCTGGGCGTCTGGCAACGCGCGCTCGGTGGGCCGGGCGAGGGTGGCGTGACCACCGCAGGATTCGCCACCTCCGGCTGGATGATGGGCAACGACCTGCGCCTGGCGTCGGGCGCAGTCACTGGCTTTGCCTTCGGCGAAACGCGCTCCAACAGCCTGGGCGATCTGGACGGTGCACGCGGGCGCGATCGGCAGGTGCAGGGGCAGTTGTACTGGGGTACCACGCTGGGGTCGGCGTACACGCTGAGTCAGTTGGGTTTCGGCAACGTCAACCGGCAGATCGAGCGCAGCCTGCAGTTGGGCGAAGACCGCAGCAGTGCCTTCAGCGACTACAGCGGCAGTTACCTCAGCGGCAACCTGGAAACCGGGTATCGCCTGGGTGGCGCGCGCGCCAGCCTGACGCCCTACATGGGGCTGGATTATGTGCGTCTGCGCAGCGAGGGATTCCGCGAAAGCGGTGGCGACGGCTTCGGCTTGCGTGCCGATGCCAGCACCTCCTCGCGCACCCAGGTGCTGGCCGGCGTGCGTTCGTCCTATCGCTGGCGCGGCGTGCAGCTCGGCGGTTATGCCGAATGGCAGCAGGCGTTGAGCAGCGAAGGCCTGACGCTGGATGCCAGCTTCATCGGCGTGAACGCATGGGCGCCGTTGCGCGGCATGCAGCCGGCGCGCTCGGGTGGTCTGTTCGGCATCACCGCGGCCGCGCCGTTGGGGCCGCAGAGCCAGTTGCGTTTCGGCTACGACCAGCGGGTGGGCGAGCGCGGGGACGATCGCGCGCTGAGCCTGCGTTACAGCGCCGATTTCTGATCGGCGCGCCTGATCGGTGGTTCATCTGTCCAGGCAAGATGCCGGGACAGGTGGGTCACTCGCCGCGCAGCTTGTGCAGGAAGCGCGGTGCGGTGCGGCCCAGCGGCAGTTTGAGCTTGCTGATGGCCTCGATACGCGCCTCGGCAATCTGGTCGGCCGCCTGCTGCGGCGCGACACCCAGGCGGGAGGACAGGTCGAAGACCTTTTCCAGGTTGTGATAGATGCTGCGGATCAGGCGCATCGCGCGTTCGCGGTTGTAGCCGTCGATCTCCAGCGACACGTTCATTACGCCACCGGCATTGACCACGTAATCGGGCGCATACAGGATGCCGCGCCTGTGCAGCTCTTCGCCGATGGCGGCGCTGGCGAGCTGGTTGTTGGCAGTGCCGCAGATGATCTTGGCCTTCAATCGCGGCAACGTGTCTTCGTTGATTGCCCCTTCCAGCGCGCAGGGTGCGAATACATCGGCCGGCACCTGGTAGATCTCCTCGATGCTGACCGCTTCGGCACCGTATTCGGCCACCGCGCGATCCACCAGCGCCGGGTTCAGATCGGCCACATAGAGTTTGGCGCCGCGTTCCTTGAGCAGCTTCACCAGCTCCATGCCGATATGGCCCAGGCCCTGGATCGCGATGCTGGTCTTGCCGACTTCCTCGTGGCCGAGCCTGCGATTGAGCGAGGCCATCAACGCCTGCAATGCACCGTAGGCGGTGAACGGGGCCGGATCGCCAGAGCCGCGATGCACCTGGTGCACGCCGGTGACGTACTCGCTCTCCAGATAGATCTGTTCCATGTCGTTGACGTCGGTGCCGACGTCTTCGGAGGTGATGTAGCGCCCGCCCAGGGTGTCGACAAAACGGCCGAATGCGCGGAACAGCGCCTCGCTCTTGTCGCTTTTGGGGTCGCCGATGATCACCGCCTTGCCGCCGCCGACATTCAATCCCGCCAGCGCGTTCTTGTAGGTCATGGTGCGGCTGAGCCGCAGCGCATCGTCCAGCGCCGCCTCGCTGTTGGGGTAGGGGCGCATGCGTACGCCACCCAGCGCGGGCCCGAGACGGGTGCTGTGCAACGCGATGATCGCTTTCAGGCCGGCGTCGCGGTTGTGACAGAAAATCACCTGCTCGTGGCCGGTGGTGTCGAGGGTTTCGAAAAGCATCGAAGGCTCCGCGGGGCTGCGTGATGTGCCTTCCCTGAGGCCGGGCCGGAACCCGTGCAATGGGAAACAAAAACGCGACGTCTGCAGACCCTGTCCGATCACGTCGCGCTGCAACATTTTAAACCACGTCGGCGGGGGCTAGTGTATGAATCTGTTCACCAATGCCGGTAGCGCTGCTGCCGGAACCACAGCGTTCCCAGCCATTTGCTCCCCGCGCTGACCGGCAGACCGGCGTGCAGCGAGTCGGGGTCGGGGCGGCCATCGGCATGCAGATTGTCGAAGCACACCACCGACCCGGCACGTGGACGCACGCGCACGCCCGCGACCGGGAAGTGGGTATCGCCACCCGCGTCGACGTCGTTGAGGTAGACGCAGGCGGTGCGCAGGCGATTGCCGGCAGTGGGGCGGTCGGCGGCGATCGTGCCGGGCGGCAGGTAGTCGCGATGCGCGCGGTACTGCTCACCCGGCGCGTAGCACAGCACCGACAGCGCTTCGGCATGGGTCAGCGGCAGCTGCGCGCAGGCCGCCACGCGCGCCTGCGCCGCACGCGCGGCAAAGTCTTCGAGGATGGGGTCCAGGGTGGCGCCGCGGCTGGTGCGGATCGGCGCGCGGCGCGTGCGCGCATCGTCGGGGTCGACCACCTCGGAGGCGCGCAGGTGCGGCCGCGCCAGCAACATCAACATGCGGCACTCGTCGGCAGACAGCACGCCGCAGACTTCTTCGATCATGGGCGCATCGTGGCGGCGCGTTGCGACATGTCGGGCAGCGAAACGGATGCGCGGATCGTCGACGAGCGGATCTGGCGGTGTGATCTGCACGGCAGGCGCCGCGGCGATACCCAGCGGCTGCAATTGCCGCAGCAGCTGCGCCGCGGCGTCGGGTTGCGGCCGGACGCCTTCGCCACGTAGCAGGCGCTCGGCCAGTAGCGCGGCAGCCAGTGCGTCACCGGCTGCGGCGGCGCGCTCCAGCAAGGCAACGCAGCTGCGTTGCTGCGCGGGGTGATCGATCCGGCCGTGCTGGATGGCCAGCGCGCGCAGCGCAGGCGGGTAGTTGGCTGCGGCCGCTGCATGCAAGCGGGATTGCGCCTGTGTGTCGAGCATCAACGGGGCGTCGGTGATGGCCACGGTCGCCAACAGATAGCGCGCTGCCGCAACATCCTGGCGCTCGGCGTGTTGCCAGTGCTCCTGCGCACGGGCCAGGTCCACCTCGCAACCCACACCGTAGGCCAGCATGCGGCCGGCTTCGATCTGCGCGCCGGCATCGCCTGCGGCCGCACTGCGCGTGTACCACGCCAGCGCCTGCTCGGGCTGCCCGGTACGCACCAATGCATGTGCCAGCGCCGTCATTGCCGCGGGTTGGGCGGTCTGTGCGGCCTGGGTGAGCTGCTGGAGGGACGGTGCCTGCATGGAGGCATTCTAGGAGAGGCCGGCAACCCTGTCGTGCCTGATCCCAGGCGGGCGCCGCTGCGGCCCGCGTAGGTCGATGGCGGTCTCGCCGAGATCAATGCAGGTCGTGCGTCCCCGGCGGGCGACCGGTGGCCATGGACCGGTGGCCATGGACCGGTGGTCGCAGCGATGGGCTGCCTCGTCTAGCCGGTGCGCGATCAGGCGTCCGTGGACAGCGCCAGGTGGGTCAGATACAGGCGCAGGTCGAACTCCAGTTGGTGGTAGTCCGGGCTCATGTGGTTGCACAGCTGGTAGAAGGCCTTGTTGTGATCGGCCTCCTTCAGATGCGCCAGCTCGTGGGCGACGATCATCTGCAGGAACGGTTCGGGCGCATCGCGAAAGATCGAGGCGATGCGGATCTCGCGGCTGGCCTTGAGCCGGCTGCCGTGGACGCGCGAGATCGCCGTATGCGTGCCAAGCGCATGCTTCACCACCTGCAGATGGTTGTCGTAGAGCGCCTTGTGCAGGGTGGGCGAGGAGCGCATGTAGCGCTCCTTCATGGCCTTGACGTAGTCGTACAACTGCCGGTCGGTGCGGATGCTGTGGCGATCCGGGTAGCGGCGTGCCAGCACCAGGGCGAGCTTGTCCTGCGCGATCAGCTCGCGCACCTGATCCAGGACGGCGGGCGAGTAACCGGCGAGATAGCGAAGAGTGTCCATGCCAATCGATTGCTGCGAGCTGCGCATGATCGCCGATGCAGGCGCTGCTGGCGAATCTGCACCCGCGAATGTGGCGTCATGTGTCAGGCGTATTCACGAATGCGGCACATCCGGATGCGTAGCGTGCAGCGCATGTTTTGCGGCACCACTGCGCAAGCACACGACTGAACACGGCACCGTGCCGGATGAGGAGACAACAAACATGATCAAGTGGGCCATTATTTTCGCCATCATCGGACTGATTGCCGGTGCGCTCGGGTTTGGCGGCATGGCGGGCGCTGCAATGGGGATTGCCAAGTTCCTGTTCTGGGCCGGCATCATCATCGCCATCGTGCTGTTCGTGCTCGGCATGACGATCGCCAAAAAGGTGACCTGACGCCCGAGGCGTGCATCGGCATGCGGTTCGCATGCCGGCTACATCGCCCGGAGTGCAAAGGAGCGGCCAGTGGCCGCTCCTTTTTTTTATTCCTGCAAGCTAATCAACCAACAAAACGACAAGCCGGCCGCGAGCGAGGTCTAGCGCAGGGCACTCGCTGCGTCCTCGCGCGGATCAGACGCCAGTGTCTTCGGCAGTGGTGTGCAAGGCGATATTGAGTTGATCGATGGTCACGATCCAGTCGGCATCGTCGAGGCGCTCTTCACGCAGCAGCTGCGCCTGCGCCGGTGTCCAGAAGGGCGCTTCCTCCAGGCGCATGTCGCCTGGCAGCGGAGAGTGTTCGTCGATGAAGCTGCGGATGCTGACCTCATCCGACGGCAGGCCCAACTGGGCGAATAATTCGGAGAACGGGTGGACGTGTTGTTCCATTGCGACTTCCTCGAAGAGTGCGAATGGGCGGATGCTAAAGCACCTGATTTGAGCGCGCTGTGCACGCCCGGCTTGGATTTGCCCGGGCGCATGCCCATATTTGAGTTCTGAGCAGACAAGCCGAGGCGAACATGGCGACCGGATGGGCAGGTGATGGGGCGGTGCAGGACCAGATCGATGCGACCGTCGAGGATGCGATCAAGCGCGCGCGGAGCCAGCTGCATCAGGGTCCGAGCCTGACTCACTGCGAGGAGTGCGATACGCCCATCCCCGAGGCGCGCCGCAAGGCAGTGCCGGGCGTGCACCTGTGCGTGAACTGTCAGCAGGCGCACGACCAGGAGCAGGCGGCGCAAGGTGGCTACAACCGTCGTGGCAGCAAGGACAGCCAGCTGCGTTGATTGCCACGCGGCTTCAGGGCAACCGGCAAACGACTGCGCTTGCCGCCAGGCGGCTGCGGCCTTCGCTTTGACCCTACATGCGACATTCGCACGTCGTGTCCTTGCGACGCGCCGACCGAGTCACCCGATAACGGCTCACTACGTCTTTTCAGACGCCCTCAGTTGGCGTTGAAGTGGCTGGTCTCGCGCCAACGGCGCGTGGTGCGCTGGAAGAACAGGCTGTTGGGAACCTGCAGTACGCTGCCGGCGTGGTCGCCGGTTTCTTCCAGGGTCGTGTAAATGACGTTGATGTCGATCACCCGGCCCTTCAGGCCGGGCTTGTCGCCGCCTTCCAGCAGCTCGATGTGGTCGTGTAGGCGGAACGGGCGCGTGGTGATGATCAGGAAGGTGCAAAAGATATTGGACAGCACGCTCCATGCCGCGAAGAACGCCACGGCACCGACCGCCGCGAATCCGGTGAACGCGGTCCACAAGGTGCCGCTGGAGACGCCCAGCACGTTCAGTACCGTCAGCACCGCGGTGACGGAGATGACGAAGCTGCCCACGCGACGGATGCCGATCATCATTTCCGCCGGCAGGCTGTAGCGCGTACACAGGCGGCGTAGCACTTGCCGCAGCAGTAACCGAACCAGCGCGGCAACGGCGAGGATCAGCACGATCTGGACCGTCAGCACTGCCACGGTCAGCCACTGCGGATTCCAGTGCGGCAGCAGGCTACGGATCATGGTGGGCAAAGCGTCGGACGCGGACATCGGATCGTGCAGGTTCACAGAGAACGCCCATTGTAACGGGGGCGTCATTGCGCAGCCGGTGCGCGGGGTGAACGCGCGCTCAGCGGTGGCGGCAGCGAGCTTGAGTCAAGGGTGCTGCGATGGATTGCGGCACCATAGCTGTACGTGCCCGGGACGCTCGTTGCCATGCGCATCGATGGAGGCCAACACGGCGATACAGCAGCGACCGAATCCATGATGACGCTGCAACCGGTCAACGCATAGAACTGCGGCCATGCGCGGACAATGCGACAACACGCCGCCACAGCTGCTCGGCGCGGCGTACCGGCAACCAGTGCGCCGGTGAGTTCAGCTCGACGCATGACAGCCGCATCGACGGCAGGTGCAGCAGGCAGGCCTGCAGGCGCGCAGGCGTCAGCGTGAGCTGCACTGCATCCATCGGCAGCGGGGCCGGGCACTGGGTGGAGCACAGGCTCAGCAGTATTCCGAGAACATGTGGCATGGCAACGTCCGATCAGGGGGCCTGCGCCTGGAGCGGCCAACGGCCATGCTCCCGGCAAACGATGCGGCGCAGGATTGCGCCATCGCAGGCTTGGATGCGGCGAACGGCGAAAGGGTTTAGAACGGCAAAAAAGGAAGCGAGCAGTCGTCAGGTGGGTAAGGACGGCACGCTCTGAACCGAAGTGGCACCACGGGGCCATGCCGATTCAGACCACCGGCCGCGCCCGCCGGGCGGCGGCGCAGTAGGCTGGTCGGTCGCGACTGGAACCGTGCTCGAAAAAACCTGGGCGCGGTTTAAACCTTTGTGCTGCCCGGCGCATCGAAGTGGATATGCTCGACACCTCCATGCCCATCGATGCCTCAGCTTGTGACGGTCCGGCCGGACGCGATGACGCGGCGCTGGCGCGTGCCGCTGCAGGCGGTGATCGCACCGCCTACGAGGCCATCTACCGCCGTCATGCGCCGCGCCTGTATGCGGTGGTGTGGCGGCTATGCGGGGGCAATGCGGCACGTGCCGACGATGTGCTGCAGGAGACCTTCATTGCCGCGTGGAAGGCCTTGCCGCAATTCCGCTTCCAGAGCGCGCTGGGCACCTGGCTGCACCGGCTGGCCGTCAATACGGCCCTGATGGAGCTGCGTGCGCGTTCGGCTGCGGGCGATCAGATGGTGGACGATGCCGATGGCGAGATCCTCGCTGCCATTCCAGGTGTCGCAGCTTGCCAGGCCACCCAGATGGATCTGGAGCGCGCGCTGGAGACGCTGCCGCCGCGCGCACGCGCGGTACTGGTGTTGCACGACATCGAAGGCTGGAAACATCAGGAAATTGCCGACGAACTGCAGATGGCGGTCGGCAGTTCCAAGGCGCAACTGCATCGCGCGCGCGGCCTGCTGCGCGTGCGGCTGGGAGACATTGCATGAATCACGATCCGCTTGATCCGCACGCAACCGATGATGCCGCGTTGTCCGCGCGTCTGCGTGCGTTGCCGCAACAACGTCAGCCACCGGCACAGCTCTGGGAGCGCATCGCGCCCGCACTGACGCCGCACACCAACGTGGTTGCGCTGCAGCCGCGCCGCCAGCGTGCCTGGGCCTGGCCCGCGTTCGGTGTGGCGCTTGCTGCTGCGCTGGCCGTGGTGGCGATCGTGCCAGGGCTCGATCGCTCGACGCAGGCGCCAGCGCCAGCGTCGGCGCGCCCTGGCCTGGTGGCGCAGGCGCAGGCAATGGCCGGGCAATACCAGCAGGCCATCGACGCAGTGCCGGTGCAGCAGGTGCCGGCCGATCTGCGCCCGGCGCTGGCCGAGCTGGACCAGAGTGCACAGGCCATCCACCACGCCATCGCGCAGAGTCCGCGCTCTGCATTCCTGTTGTCGCAGCTGCAACGCACCTATGCCAAGCGCCTGCAACTGACCCGTCTTGCCGCGCAGGGCGAGACGTCCTTTCCAAGCTGAGGAGCATGCCCATGCGTTACGCCCATCTATCCGTGTTGTTGCTGCTTGCGTTTTGCGCACTGCCGGCGGCAGCGCAGACCACCGTGAAGCAGAGCCATCCGCTGACGCGCGGCGGGCGCGTGGAGCTGGACAACATCGCCGGGCAGATCCGCGTGCGCGGCTGGGACCGCGACGACGTGGCGCTGACCGGCACCCTGGGCGAAGGGCAGCGCCTGGAGGTGGATGAAAGCCCGGACCGGCTGCAGTTCGAGGTGATCTACCCGCGTAACAACCGCAACAGCAGGGGGGCCCAACTGGAGCTGCGGGTTCCGCGCGCGGCGCTGCTGGAGGTGGAGGCGGTGAGTGCCTCGGTGGATGTCGATCAGGTCGATCTGGCGCGGTTGCAGCTCAAGTCGGTCAGCGGCAACGTGGTCGCAGCCGGACGCGCCAGGGAAGCGCAACTGGAAACCGTCAGCGGCGCGCTGCGCAGCACGGTGGCCAGCGCACGGCTGAGCCTGGGCACGGTCAGCGGGCAGATCGATGCGCCGGCCGGCGCCAGCGGCGTAGTGTCGGTCGAGTCCGTTTCCGGCCAGATCCGGGTCGGCGCGGGGCAGGTATCGCAGCTGCGCGCCGAGAGCGTGTCCGGCGCAACGGCGCTGACGGTGACCGGTCTGGCGCCGGGCGGCAGCATCGCTGCGGAGAGCGTCAGTGGCACCATCAGCCTGGGCGTGCCGCGCAACGTGTCGGCAGCGCTGCAGGTGGAGGTGTTCAGCGGCGACATCCGTTCGGTGGCCGGGCAGGTGGAGCGGCCGGAGTACGGCCCGGGCAAGAGCCTGAGAACCCGGCTGGGGGCCGGCAATGGCGACATCAAGCTCGAGTCGCATTCCGGGTCGGTGCGCATCGATTACGGCAACTGAGCGGCTGCGCCAACTGTGGCCGGAAACGAACGTGCCACCTTGCGGTGGCACGTCGGTACAACGCTTCGGTTTGCGGGTGACGCTTAGGCGATCTTGTCGCCATCGTTACGCGCAGGGCCGAAGTTGGTGGTGAGCACTTCGATCCGGCCGCCGGTCTTGCGGAACGCGGCGATGTCGGCAGCGATGCGCTCACGACTGAGCGGCTGCGACTTGCCTTCGCTGCGAGCGATGCTGGGCTGGGATTTCTGCTTGGTCGCGGGACGTGCCATGTGGCCTCCTGTAGCGGGGAAGTGCGATGACACCGCGTGCGGCTAGGGTGGCGCGCGCGGAAGCGGTGTCGAGAGGTGCGGTCGCGTTCGGTGCGCAATCGCGGCAGCACGGCAAGCGTGCCTTGCTGACAAGCCGGCTAAGCGGTATGCAGCAACCGTGCATTATAACGGATAAGCGTCCGCGTTGCCTTAACCGTCCGACGGACGGGCCTGGCGGGCCGCCGCCCAGGCCAGGCCCTGCACCACGCCGAAGGACGGATCGCCCTGCACCAGGCGCGATTCCGGGAACGCGGCAGCCACCGTGTCGCGGATATAGCCGGCACGCGACATGCCGCCGGTGAGGAACAGCGTGGCCGGCGGCGCGTCCAGGTCGGCACGGACCTGTGCAAGCAGGCCTTCCAGTTCGCCCAGGTAGCTGGAAGCGGACGCAACCAGCGCGCTTGCCTGCACCTCTACTTCCAGCCCGCGTTCGATGAAGTCCAGCCCGGCCTGGTGCCGGTCGCGCTCGCTGAGCGCGATCTTGCAGGCTTCCACGCCGCGGTACAGGCGCGCGGTGTTGCCGGTGTCCTGCAGCGCCTGCAGGCGCTTGTCGAACGGGGCGGGGACGTCCTGGTACTTGTGCAGGCGGAATTCGCGCTGGCGGGTCATGTCCTGCACCATCGCCGCTTCCACGTAATGGTGGGTGGGCACGCGGGTGATGCCGCGGCCGAACAGCGGCATGTAGGCGGCCAGACTCAGCGCCAGATCGATATCGGTACCGCCGCGCGCGATGCCCCAGGCGCGGTGCACCTGCGGCGCGGCGCTGCCGCCGACGCTGGCATGGGCGATGTCGGTGGTGCCGCCGCCGATGTCCACCACCACGGTGTCGTGACGGCTGTCGTGGCTGACGTGGTAATGCATCGCGGCCGCTGCGGGTTCTTCGAGGAAATCCACGCTGTCGAAGCCGGCCGCGATGGCGGCGGTCTGCAGAATCTCCAGCGCCTGCGCGTTGCCGGCCTCGCCGATGGAACTGCGGAACTGCACTGGGCGGCCCAGCGTGGCGCTGCGGATGTTGATGTCGAACTGGCGCGAGGCGGTGAGCCGGATGTGTTCCAGCACGTGCGTGGCGATGCCGGTGATGGTCTGGCGCGCACGCGGATGCAGGTTGTAGCCCAACATCGATTTGGGGCTCTGCACCAGGCTGCCTTCGCCTTCCAGGAAATACGCATCCAGCGCTTCGTCGCCATAGACCGCGTTCTGCAGCAGGGCGGCGGAGCTGCGCGGCTCGCGCACCTGCTCTTCCATCCACTGGCGGCGCACGATGCGGATCGCGTCGCGGCGCAGGCTGTCGTTGCTGGACGTGCGGCCTGCCGCGGCGGCATCGCGACGGCCGGAGTCGATCAGCCGTTCGACCTCGTATTCCAGCGCCGGGGTCAGGCTGAAATCGTCCGGGTCGCGCATGGTCTCGGGGAAATACACCGTGGTGCGGAACTGCAGGGCCTCGCCGAAGCGCACCGGGACCACCTGACCATCGACGATCGCCGCGGCGGCGGAGTTGCTGGTACCGAAGTCGATGCCGAGTTTCATGCAAGCGGGCCTGGGAGCGGGCCGCGCACTTTACTACTTCTGCTGCCGGCGACGCCCGTCGCGCTGCGTTCGGACGTCGCAGCAGCCGAACTGCCGCATGCCCACAGGCACGCGGCACACCCGATCAGGCCGCGACGCTGGCGACCTGGCCTTCGTTCAGTTCTTCGGTGGTGGCTTCGCGCACCTCGATGACTTCGACCGCGAAATGCAGGGTCTGCCCGGCCAGCGGATGGTTGCCGTCGACGGTGACCTGCTCCGGGCCCACCTCGGTGACGGTGACCAGCACCGGGCCCTGCTGGGTGCGCGCCTCGAACTGCACACCCGGCACGACCTCGACATCGGTCGGGAATGCCTCGCGCGGCACCTGCTGGATCAACTGCTCGTGGCGCGGACCATAGCCTTGCTCGGGCACGACATCGGCAGTGAGTGTCTCGCCGACGCGCTTGCCGTCCAGTGCCTGTTCCAGCCCGGGCACGATGTTGCCGGCGCCGTGCAGGTAGCTCAATGGCGCGTCCGGCGTCGAACGGTCCAGGACTTGGCCGCTGTCGTCGGAAAGGGTGTAATGAATGGTCGCAACGCGACCCTGGCTGATTTCCATCGGAAACCTCCATGACTTGTGATCGAGTGGGATGCGTCGGCTGACTCACGACGCCAAGAGGTGGTGCCCGCCTACCGTAGGCAATCGACCCGGATGATGCAACCGCAGCCGGGGCTGCGGTTAGGGCGAGGATCAGCTTGGTGGTGACGATGTCACCGCTGCGATGCAACTGCTTTCTGCGCGATGCGTCGGTGCGAAGATGAGCCGATCGATGCGCGTCACGTGCGGCGTTTGGCCGCGTGGCGATGCACGCATTCCACGGCCTGCCGTGCGCTAATCCTTCTCGGCGCCACGTTCGATCTGGGCGCGGCGTGCGTGCCAGGTTTCCGGTGTCTGCGGCTTGATGAACAGCGCGGTGAGCTCGGGGTGCTGACGCTTGGCGGCCGCTTCGATGCGCCCGACGCAGGCTTCGATCTGTGGCGTGGTGCGGCTGTCTTCGAACTCGGCGCTCAACGCGGCGACCACCTGGTTCGGCCCCATCTGCATGGTCAATACGCCGTTGGCGGCCCGCACATCCGCATCGCTGGCGGCAATGCGCAGCAGCGATTCGGTGACGTGCGCATGCGCGGGTTCGCCGATCAGCAGGCCCTTGGTTTCGCGCGCCAACAGGAATGCGGTGAAGGCCAGCACGCAGGCGATGCCGATCGAGGCGATGCCATCGAGTTCGGGCATGTCCAGCAGCTGCGCGCCGGCCAGGCCCAGCACCGCCATGAACAGGCCGATCAAGGCGGCGCTGTCTTCGAGCAGCACGGTGAACGTGCTGGGGTCCTTGCTCTGCCGGAATGCCTGGAAATAGCCCATGCGGCCCTTCTTGGCGCGGAATTCGCGCAGCGCCACCACCCAGGAAATGCCTTCGAACACGATCGACACGCCGAGCACGATGTAGGCGAGCAGATGGCTCTTGGCCGGCTCGGGATTGCGCAGATGCACGATGCCCTCGTACAGCGACACGCCTGCGCCCATCGCGAAGACCAGTAGCGCGACGATGAAACTCCAGAAGTACAGCTCACGCCCGTAGCCGAACGGATGGGTCGGCGAGGGGGCCTGCGCGGCGCGGCGCAGGCCGTACAGCAGCAACACTTCGTTGACGGTGTCCACCAGCGAGTGCACGCCTTCGCTGAGCATCGCCGAGCTGCCCGAAATGCCTGCGGCGATGAATTTTGCGATCGCGATGGCAAGGTTGCCGGCCAGCGCGACGTAGACGACCAGATGCGAGCCGGTTTTTTTAGCCGTGCCCGGTTCGCCAACCGTAGGCGCGGTGGATCCTGGCGCAGCGCCGGGGGCTTGGGGAAGCGATGGGTTGGGCACGTGTGACCTGCAGGGCATTCGACAAGCGCCGCACTATCGCGCCGGCGCCGTGCCGGAGACGTGATCGCGCGGCCGGGGCGCTACAATCCACGCCCGTTTTGAACCTAGGAATCGCATGTCTCCCGTTCCCGCCTGCCCGCAATGTGGCCTGGACAATACCTATGCCGATGGCGCGTTGCTGATTTGCGCAGACTGCGGCTTCGAATGGAGCGCGGGCGAGTCCGCCGCGACTGCGACGGTGGTGCGCGACAGCAACGGCAACCTGCTGCAGGCCGGCGACACGGTGACGGTGATCAAGGACCTGAAGGTCAAGGGCTCGTCGATTCCGCTCAAGCAGGGCACGCTGATCCGCAACATCCGCCTGGTCGAGGACGATGCCGAGCACATCGAAGGCAATTCGGAAAAGATCAAGGGCCTGGTGCTGAAGACCTGTTTCCTGCGCAAGGCCTGAGGCTGTTGCGGAGCCAGCAGCACAGCCTGCAGCGTGTGTAGGAGCGCGCTTGCGCGCGATGAAGCGGTATCGATACCGCCTCATCGCACGCAAGCGCGCTCCTGCGTTGCGGCGTGCTCAATCGCGCGGATACACCGCCGCCACCGTGCAACTCTGGCGCATCCGCGCGGCCAGGCTGCCACGCGTGGTGCTCAGGTCGCCCTGCTGGCCGGATCCGGCAGCCGCGCCGGCAAGTGCCATTTCGTCGAGCACATCGACCTTGTCGCCGGGATTGCCGCAGATCGCATTCAGGCCCATGCCGGAGACGAAGCGGATCGGCGGCGCGCCACTGAGTTCGCGGCAGCTGTCCATCAGTTCGACGCGGTAGTGGCGATGCGTGCCGGGGTGACGTGGCGAGACTTCCACCACCAGGCCCTGGCCGTCTTCCGACCACGAACGCAGCATGCTGGGATTGAAGCAGTAGCTGGACGAACCGGCGAAATTGCGCCGGCGCGCTTCGCGCACGCTGACCCCGTCCAGGGTCGGGATGCCGCTGTCGCGTTGCCGTGCCGCACTGGCGTATTCGCGCGCACTCAGCGTGGCGATCTGGCTGACCGCGCAGTGCTGCTGGCCCGAGCGCACGTATGCCGGCGCACCGTTGCAGACCCAGCCGTGCGCCGCCAGCAGGCTTGCATCGGCTTGTGCGGCCAGTTGCGGGCAGTCCTGCGCCAGGCTGATGCGGAACAGCCGCCCGCCCTGTTCGGCCACTGCCAGCGTGCGCGGATCGGCTTGATGCAGCTCCGTCACCTTGCGCGCATCCAGGCACTCGGCGTTCGGTGCGGCAGGGCGAAGCGGCTCGGCCGCTGCGGTGGAGGACGCGTAACCGAATAGCGTGCTGCCGAGCAGGACCGCAGTGAGTAAACGCATCACGCACATCCTTGGCAATGAGGGATGTCCGCATCATCTGCCAAGCAGGTCGCGCTGACAATCGCAGCAACGCGCGTCGGGTCGCGGCGCTCAACAACACCGGGCGGGCCGCCAGCGCTCGGCACCGCCAGCGCATACGAGTGCATGCCGATGCCGGGCTGCACGCATGTGCGCGCGCAACCTCACGCGCGTCTTTCACTTTGCTGCCGCAATAACGCAGCGCAGCCTGCGCTCAGGGCGCCTCGGGCGGATCCGAATCCAGCACCTGCAACTTGCCGCCGGTGGTTTCGGGAAGGATGCGTTGGTCGGTGGCCACCAGCACCACACCAGGCGTCAGCAGCGGCAGCAGGCCGGCCAGGAATGCCGGCGGCACCTGCAGCCGCGCGATGGTGTCGGCATCCAGGGCCTGTCCTGCCGCGGCACTGCTGCCGGGGATGCCGATGCGCATCCAGTTGGGCATGCGTTGACCGGGCAAGCCGGGCACTTCGCCAGGCAGGAAGCCCTGGCCGACGATGAACGCCTGCGTGCCCAGGGGCGCGGCGCCGGTCTGCGCGCGCAATGCCACTTGCGCGCGTCCGATTTCCACGCCGTTGCGATACACCACCAGTTGCTGATCGCTGCTGCTGACCAGCATCGAGATGGGGCCGGTGGGTGCCAGCGCCGGCTGCCATGCAAAACTCTGGCCGTTGGGCAGCGGCAGCAATGCCCGCTGCGCACCGGTGGTCGGGTCGATCGGGCTGAGTGCACGGGGATGCACCACCGCGTCCGCATCCACGCCGGCCTGCGCGACCACCACCACCATGCCCATGTTGGAATTGTCGAACAGCAGCCGTGCGAATTCCGACGGCAGATGCACGCAGCCATGCGATTCCGGGTAACCGGGCAGGCCGCCTGCGTGCAGGGCCACGCCGTCCCAGGTCAGGCGTTGCTGATAGGGCATGGGCGCGGCGTTGTAGAGGTTGGAGCGGTGGTCCTTGTCCTTCTGCAGGATGGTGAACACACCGGTCGGTGTCTCGTGCCCGGGCTTGCCGGAGCTGATGGTGGAAACGCCGATCAGGATGCCGTTGCGATACGCATACGCGCGTTGCTCGGTGAGGCTGACGATCACCGCCATTGGCCCCCAGCCCTTGCTGACGCCGCCCCAGATCCATTCGCCCGGCTTGAGGTCGGCCGGCGCCGTTTCGGCAGGGCTGGACTGGCGCGCGCCCCAGAACGGCACCGCAAGCGCTGGCCCGCAGAACAGCAGCGTGCAAAAAACAATGGCAGTGAGCAGGGGCCGCATCGGGATTCCAGAGAGCAGTGTCGGCACGATCCTAGCGGGGCCGGGTGTACGCGTCATGTGGTCGCTACCGGGAGGGTTACGTTGCGAAGGCATCCGCGTTGCGAGGGGGCGTGCGGTGTACGCGTTTGCGTATTCGCCGAGCCTGGGGCGAACACACGCACAAGCGCCTGGCCTTGCGCGCCGGTTCAACGATTGACTTGGCAGATGCACGAGGACCGCCGCATTGCGCGGGCGATCGGGCAAGGGATGCGTATCGCGCTTGCACGAAATACCGGGCCGGCGACGTGCCCAGGTCCAACGTGCGCGTGCGGACCGGTCGATCCGATACGGCAGCTGCGCTCGCTTGATGCCGAGCGCAGCCGCTGTGTCGGCGAGACCTGGAGCGACTGACAAAATCTAACGATCAATCGTCAGGTGAGCGCGGACGGCGCGCAGCAACCGGAATGTACGCGTGGTACATCCCGATTCCGGACATCGGTCGCGCCTGCCTGGCGGTGAGCGCAGGCGTCTTGCAGCCGCGCTCAGTTCGGCAGGGCGGGGTAGTCGGTGTAGCCCTTGGCACCACCGCCGTACAGGGTGGCCTGGTCGAGCTCGGCCAACGGGGCGTTCTCGCGCAGGCGACGCACCAGATCCGGGTTGGCGATGAACGGCCGGCCAAAGGCGATCGCATCGGCGTAACCGCTGTGGATGGCGTGGTCGGACAGCGCCTTGTCGTAGCTGTTGTTGGCGATCCAGGCGCCGTCGAACTTTGCGCGCAGCGCGGCATAGTCGAAGGCGACGTTGTCACGCGCACCGCCGGTTGCGCCTTCGATCACGTGCACGAAGGCCAGCCCGCCGATCAGGTTGAGACGCTCCACCGCACGTTCGAACAGCGGCTGCGGATCGGAGTCATGCATGCCGTATACCGGCGTGACCGGCGACAGCCGCACACCGGTGCGTTCGGCGCCGATCTCGTCGGCGATCGCCTGCACCACTTCGGTCAGCAGGCGGGTGCGATTTTCGATGTCGCCGCCGTATGCGTCGGTGCGCTGGTTGGAGCCGTCACGCAGGAACTGGTCGAGCAGGTAGCCGTTGGCCGCATGCACTTCCACGCCGTCGAAGCCGGCATCGATGGCGTTGCGCGCGGCGATGCGGTAGTCCTCGATCAGGGCGGGGATTTCGTCCAGCGCCAGCGCGCGCGGCTCGGAGACGTCCTGGAAGCCGTCCTTGGTGTAGGTCTTGCCTTCGGCGCGGATGGCGCTGGGCGCCACCGGCGATTCGCCCGGCGGCAGCACGCTGGTGTGCGAGACGCGGCCCACATGCCACAGCTGCAGCACGATCTTGCCGCCACGGCGATGCACTTCATCGGTGACCGCACGCCAGCCCTGGACCTGCTCGGCGGTGTGGATGCCGGGCGTATCCAGGTAGCCCTGACCCAGCGGGCTGATCTGCGTGCCTTCGGCCACGATCAGGCCGGCACTGGCGCGTTGGCCGTAGTACTCGGCGGCGAGCGGCGAGGGCACCTGCCCGGCGACGGCGCGATTGCGCGTCAGCGGCGCCATGATCACGCGGTTGGCAAGATCCAGTGCGCCCAGGCGCACGGCGGAAAACAACGGGGACTCGGTGGATTTGGACATCAGCAACCAATTGGGTGTGGATCACGCGCCAGGCGCGACACCGCGCCGATCGCGAGTGCCCCCTAGCGATGGTGGCGAAGCAGCGCCGATTCGAGCGATAGCGATAGGACACTGCGTCTCCTGGCGCGTCGAAAGCGGCCAGACTGTGACGTGCCGGGGCCTGGCGCTGCAGCAGGCGCCGCGCTTCCGTTGATTGCTGCGTTGCACAATAATACGCTGCCCCGTCATCCTGGAGTCGGGCATGTCCGATACCGATCTTTCGACGCCGCCCGTATCACGGCGCGACTACGTGCTGATCCTGTTTGCGTTGGCGATGGGCGGCTTTGCGATCGGCATCAGCGAATTCTCCACCATGGGCCTGATGACCCAGATTGCGCAGGGCCTGCAGATCAGCGAGCCGCAGGTCGGCCACGTGATCAGCGCCTATGCGCTGGGTGTGGTGGTCGGTGCGCCGTTGCTGGCGATCATTGGCGCGCGCTGGCCGCGGCGCACCTTGTTGCTGTTGCTGATGGTGTTCTACGCGCTGGGCAATCTCGCCAGCGCCTTGGCGCCGAGCTATCACACGATGTTGCTGTGCCGTTTCATCGCTGGTTTGCCGCATGGCGCGTACTTCGGCGTTGCTTCATTGGTGGCCGCGTCGATCAGCCCGCCCAACCAACGCGCCACTGCGGTGGGCCGGGTATTGCTGGGCCTGAGCATTGCCTTGCTGGTCGGCAATCCGTTGGCGACCTGGCTGGGTCAGATCGTGAGTTGGCGGTGGGCCTACGCGGCGGTGTCGGTGCTTGCGCTGTGCACGGTTGCGGCAGTGGCGGCGCGCCTGCCGCCCGCGCCGGACGAGCCGCGGCAACAGCCGCTGCGTGAGCTGCGCGCGTTCAATCAGCCGCAGGTATGGCTGGCCCTGGCGATCGGCGCGGTGGGTTTTTCCGGCATGTTCTGCGTCTTCAGTTATCTGGCGCCCACCCTGACCGCGGTGACCGGCGTGGAGCCGGCGCGGATCCCGCTGGCGATGGTGGCATTCGGGGTCGGCGGCGTGCTCGGCAGCGTCCTGGGCGGCTGGCTGTTCGACCGCATGCAGTTCCGCGCGGTGCCGGTATTGCTGATGTGGTCGGTGGTGGTGATGCTGACCTTTCCGTTGGCTGCGCAGTCGGGCCTGTGGGTCTTCGTGTCCATCGTGGCGGTCGGCACCATGGGCGCACTGGCACCTGCACTGCAGACGCGTCTGATGGATGTGGCCGCGGAGGCGCAGACCCTGGCAGCGGCATCCAACCATGCCGCATTCAATACCGCCAATGCGCTGGGCCCGTGGCTGGGCGGCATGGCGATCACCGCCGGGTGGGGCTGGACCTCGACCGGCTACGTGGGCGCGGCCACTGCGCTGGGCGGCTTGCTGGTGTATGCGCTGGCGGTCTGGCAGGAGCGCCGCCAGCGCGCGCCGCTGGCGAGCTGCTGAGGCGCTGCCGGCCTGCACTGCCTGCTGCAGTTGGAGTGATGAGTGGCAGAGCTGGCAGATGGCGTGCTGGCCGCGACGTTGGTCCGTGCAGGACGCAAGGCCATATCCACGGCCAACTCACGAGCGCACGTCGAGACTGCACGCTTCACTGCAAGCGGACCGTACAGCGCCATGACCGAACACATGCCACCGCCCTGGAAGCGCGGCAAGCCCAAGGGTAAATCCGCCTCCACGCCGCTGACCGCAAGCCAAAAAGCCGCTGCCAAGCAGCGCGCCGAGGAGGCCGGTCGCCCCTATCCCAACCTGGTCGACAATATGTGGGCGAGCCGGCAGCCAAGGTAGGTTTGACCTGCTCTTGGCATCGATGAATCGCCATTCATTGCCTGCATGATCGCGTGAGGACAATCACCACATCACTCACATGTCGATTATGTGTGTCCCGCCAATCTAAGGCCGTACACAACGCCAAGGCATGCAATCAGCACATCGATTGCCTCATCCCCGAAAGCCAGCGCAGACGCATCCACCAACCGCGCAGCGCTGGCCCATCGCAACCAGGAGCGACACATGAGCATTCAGAGCAAGACCGAGCATAGCCTCAACGACCTCATCGCCATTTCCCGCGACGGCAAGGACTTCTACGAAGAAGCGGCTGCCAAGGTGGGTGATGCGGAACTTGCAACGCTGTTCCGCCGCATCGCCGGTGTGAAGTCCGACATCGTCAGCAATCTGAGCAGTGTGGTTGCATCGGTCGGCGGCAAGCCGGAAACCAGCGGCACCATGGTCGGCAGCATGCAGCAGTTCTACGGCAAGGTGCGCGCTACGCTGGGCGATACCAAGTACGGCTACGTTGCCGAGCTGGAAGAGTCCGAAGATCGCCTGTTGAAGGCATTCGACGAGACCATCGCCGACCAGGATACCCCGGCCGCCGCACGCGACGCCGCACTGCGTCTGCTGCCGGAAGTGCGCGCATGTCATGACGTGATGCGTAACCGCAAGCATGCGATGAAGAACGCCGCGTAAGCTGCGTGCGTGACCCAGGCGCATCCAGGTGACGCAGCTTGCGGAGTGAACCGATAAAGGCGGAAACGGGCAGCGCAAGCTGCCCGTTTCTTTTTATGTCGCGCGTGGTCAGTGCTGTGCGGTTGTTGTTCCACGCATTGCACGCGTTCCACGTTTTTGCGTTGGCGTTGAATGCGTGTCACACATGCATCTGGTCTGCTAGTATCCGCCGCCCTTCTTCCCGGCAGGTCCGCGTACGCGGTCGTGGAATCAGCCCATGCAACAGCAGTTTCTGTACCTGTCCTCAGCCGAGGCGCAGTTGTCGCTTGGCCTCGGTGAGGAGAAGACTACCGAGCGCCTGTTCTTTGCGGTGATGGCCGATGCGGTCACCGCCCAACGCGCTGCGGCGATCGCCGATGGGCTGCTGCACAATGGTCATGTCGATGGCAAGCCGCTGGCGCGCGAGCGCTTGCATGTGACCCTGCATCATCTGGGCGATTACGCTGGCGGCTTGCCGCCTTCGCTGGTGAGCCGCGCCAGTCAGGCAGCCGAGCGCGTGGTGTTGGACGCGTTCGAGGTGGAGTTCGATCGGGTCGGCACCTTCGGCGGCCGGCGCTCGCAGCTGCCATGCGTGTTGCGTGGCGAAGACAAGGTGCGCGGGCTGTACGAGCTGCAGGGCGCGCTGGGCCGGCAGCTGGCGCATGCGGGCATTGCCGGCGACGCGCAGTACACGCCGCATATGACGCTGCTGTATTGCAACCAGTCATTGCCGCAACGGCGCTGCGATGCGCTGGCGTGGACGGTGCGCGAGTTCGCGCTGGTGCGCAGCTTCCTGGGCCAGTCGCGTTACCAGATCGAAGGGCAGTGGGCGCTGCGCTGATGTGCAGGCAGATGCGTACAGCGGTAGCCTGCGTGCATGGATGCCACCACCACACCACTGCCACTGCAGCCCGAGCACCTGGCCGCGCTCGAACAGGCCTATGCCACGCCACCGCGCGCCTATCACCACTTCGGCCATGTGCGTGCGCTGCTGCAGCACTACGCCGAGGTCGCCGCCGGGCCGGGTTGGCAGCAGCCGGTCGAGGTCTGGCTGGCGGTACTGTTTCACGATGCGGTGTATCAGCCCGGGCGCAGCGACAACGAGGCGGAATCCGCCAACTGGGCGGTGGACTGCATCCCGCGCTGGTGGCCGCAGGCATCGGTGGATCTGCAGCGCGTGCAGCGCCTGATTCTGCTCACCGCACGCCACGGACAACTGCAGCCAGCGGATGTGGACGCCGAGGCGGCGTTGTTCCTGGACTGCGACATGGCGATCCTGGCCGCACCGGCAGCGGTGTTCGATGCGTATGACGAGGGCATTGCCGCCGAGTACCGCGGGCATGTCCCCAGCCTGCTGTTCCGGCTCAACCGCAGGCGCTTTCTGGCCGGCCTGCTCGAGCGTCCGCGCATCTTCCTGAGCGACTACTTCCATGCGCGCTGCGACGCCGCGGCGCGGGCCAATCTGCGCCGGCGACTGGGGCGCTGACCTGGCACGCTGCGCGCCGTGGTTCATCCAGGCGCAGCCACGGCGCACGCTACAATGCGCGCATGCACGACCGCGCAGCTTCCGATCACGATCCACGCCCGCAGCCACCCGAGCCGCCTGCGCCCAACGAGTGCTGCGAAAGCGGTTGCCCGTTGTGCGTGCACGATCTGTACGCGGACGACCTGGCGCGCTACCGGCAGGCCTTGGCCGCCTGGGAAGATCGCCAGCGAGCACATGCGCGATAAGCGAAGCGCCGCGCTTCGCGTGGCCGCCTGGAGCGATTATCTTTGAACCACTTTTCCCGATGGTGCGACATGCGACGACTTGAGATGTGGAGCGCGCTCTGCGGCGCGGCGGTGTTGACGCTATCGGGCATGGCGGCTGCGCAGACCACGCAGCCAGTGAGCCACGGCCGCTTCGAGCAGGTGCCGGTGCTGATGCCCGAGGGCGAGCCGCAGCGCGTGGTGATCTGGCTGACCGGCACCGGCAACAACGTCAAGCGCCAGACCCAGGCGGAAAGCCTGCGTGCCGATGGCGCGATGGTGGCGATGGTGGATACCGCGCATCTTTACGCGGTGCTGCGCAAGGCCGGCGGTACCTGCGCGTTCTCGGTCGGCGATGTGGAAAATTTCTCGCGCTACGTGCAGGCCTTCTACCACATCCCCACCTACCGCCTGCCGCTGCTGGTCGGCGACGGCGAGGGGGCTGCGCTGGCCTATGCGATCGCGGCGCAAGCCAAGCCGCATGTGCTGGCTGGCGTGCTGACCGACGGGCTCTGCCCGGCGACGGTGTCCGACCAGGCGATCTGCCAGCCGGGCGTGCGTCCGGGCAGCAACACGCTGCTGCCGGTGCCGCTGCAGATTCCCTGGGTGCTTGCCGGCAGCCAGGACAAGCGTTGCCCGGCCGCGGCCGAAGACGGCTTCCTCAAGCAGGTGCCGCAGGCGCGCACGTTCACGCGTTCGGCGCAGGGCGACATCCTGCCGGGCCTGCGCGCGGCGGCACGTTCGCTGGGCGAGCAGAAGGGCGTGGCGCTGCCGCCGCCACCGGGCGGGCTGGAAGACCTGCCGGTGGTGGAGCTGCCGGCCAAGCCCGATGGCGACAGCGACGACGACACCTTCGTGATCTTCGTCTCCGGCGACGGTGGCTGGGCGGGTCTGGACGAAGAGGTAGCCGATGCCCTGGCCGCGCAAGGCATTCCGGTGGTCGGACTGGATTCGCTGCGTTACTTCTGGACCGAGCGCACACCGCAGGGCTTTGCCACCGATCTGGATCGCATCGCGCGTTTCTATGCGCAGCGCTGGCAACGTCAGCGGGTGGTGCTGATCGGCTTCTCGCAGGGCGCGGACGTGTTGCCGGCCGCGATCAACAAGCTGCCGGCGCAGACCAAGCAGAACCTGCGCATGACCGCGCTGTTGTCGGTGGGCAAGCTGGCCGATTACGAATTCCACGTCAGCAACTGGCTGGGCTCGGACGACGAAGGCCTGCCGATCGCGCCGGAAGTGCAGCGGCTGCCCGCCGGCACCACCGTGTGCATCTACGGCCAGGACGATCAGGACGCGCTCTGCCCAAGCCTGCCGGCACAGGCCGCCAAGCGGGTCGCGCTGCCGGGTGATCACCACTTCAAGGGCGATTACGCGACCCTGGCCAAGGTGATCATGGAGCAGCTGCACGCGCTGTCGAAGCCGTAAGCGAGCGCGGCATGTCTGACCTGGTTCGGTCCAACTCCAGGCCGAACCAGGTCAACAACCCGGTCGTCACCGTTCGGTTCGGCCCCTGCAGCCAAGCAGGCCCCGGCATTTCTTTCCGCAACCGACAACAACCGGTGGTACTTGCGCGGGTGCCGGCGTGGGACCTTGAGCGGCATGGATGCCGCGCCAGAGCCTGCATGGACGTACTTGCGGCGTGTCCCACGCCGGTACGCGTGCAAGCGCCCGCAGTAGACCGAAGCATTCGCGTGGAACGCCAGGTGTCGTGCGCAAGATTGATCGGTGTGCGGAGTCGGTCGGCGGCGCGGCGCCGCATCCAGTGTCGGGACACGCCGTGAATCCATCCTGGAGGCTCGGTGGCGACATCCATGTCACCACACGGTCCCGCCCCCGGACGCGGCACCACGCTTCCAGCGTTGCCACTGCTGATCGGCAAGCAATGCTTCAAGCACGTGTTGATGCCTGCGGACTTCGTGGCCGATGTAATCGGCAAGCCATCTACCTGCTGTCATGGCGCCAAAAAGTGGTGACGTTCCGAAGGATCTGCAGCGCCAACACGCCCTTCGCATTTCTTTCCGCAACCGACACCAACTGGTGGTGCTTGCGCGCGTGGCGGTGTGGGACCTTGAGCGGCATGGATGCCGCGCCAGAGCCTATATGGACGTACTTGCGGCGTGTCCCACGCCGGTACGCGTGCAAGCGCCCGCAGCAGACCGACGCATTCGCGTGGAACGCCAGGTGTCGTGCGCAAGATTGATCGGTGTGCGGAGTCGGTCGGCGGCGCGGCGCCGCATCCAGTGTCGGGACACGCCGTGAATCCATCCATGCAGGCTCGGTGGCGACATCCATGTCGCCACACGGTCCCGCCCCCGGACGCGGCACCACGCGCCCAGCATTGCCACTGCTGATCGGCAAGCAATGCCTTCAGGCACACGTGCAAGCGCCCGCAGCAGAGCGAGGCATTCGCGTAAAACCGCAGGTATCGAGCGGCCTTACTCCTGCCGGCCCGGATCCGCCGAGATCAATCGGGTGACATCCAACAGTGCCGCCGGCAGATGCATGCCGCCGGGCGCGACCAGATAACGCGGGCGCCAGGTCGGGGCAAACTTCGACTTGAAGCGGCGCAGGCCGCTGAAGCCATAGAAGCGCTCGCCATGACGTGCGACCAGGCTTGCGAAGCGATTCCAGCGGCCGGCCAGGCGATGCTCGGCCAGGCCCGACAACGGCGCCATGCCCAGCGAGAAGCGCGTATAGCCGTTGGCTTGCCCCCACAGGAACAACTCGATGAACAGGAAATCCATCGTGCCCTTGGGTGCCTGTGCGCTGTGCCGCATCAGGTCCACCGACAACTCGCCGCCGGCCGGCGCCCACCACACATTGGCGAAGGCCACGATTTCGCCTTCCGCCTCGGCCACTGCCACCGGGAAGCGGCGCAGGTAGTCCGCATCGAAGCTGCCCAGCGAGAAGCCTTTTTCTTCGCCGGACTTTTCTTCCAGCCATTGTTCGGACACTTCGGACAGGCGCGGCAGTACCGCGTCCACCTGTTCGGGCTGCAGCATGCGGAAGCTCAGGCCGCCGCGCTTGCCGCGGTTCCAGGCCTGGCGCAGATCGGCGCGGTCGCGGCCTTCCAGGGTGAAGCCTTCCAGCGGCACGATCGCCTCTTCGCCCAGTTTGACCAGGGTCAGGCCCATGTCGAGATAGGTCTGCCAGTATTTTTCGCCGACCTGGTAGAACACCGGGCGCAGGCCCATATGGTCGGCCTCCTCGCGGAAGCGCCAGATCAGGGCGCGCGCGACCTCCGGTGGGCCGACCGGGTCGCCCATCGAGATCAGCGAGCCACCGTAACGCTGCATCATCACAAACCCGCGGCCCTGCTCGTCGAGCAGGAAGGCCTTGTCGCCGGTCAGCGCCAGGCAGGCCTGGGTGTCGGTGCTGATGGCCAGGATCGGCGCCAGCGTCTGCAGGGTCTGCGCATCGGCGGACGGCATCGGGCGGCGGCCGCCACGCAGCAGGCGCGCCATGCCGAACACGATCACGCCCACGCACAGGATCAGCGCCGCGCGCAGCGCACGCGGTGCATTGGCCGAGGTGGCGAATTCCCACCACAGGTCGTTGCTGTATTCGACGTGGCTGTAGACGAAGAACAGCAGCCAGAACGTGGCCACCAGCACCAGGCCGAGGTTGCTCAGCCAGCGCCACGACCAGGCTTCGTCCAGCAGCGCGCCCTGGCGGTAGAACTCGCGGCGTGCCGCCCACAGCGCCACTGCGGCCAGTGCCGCCGACAACGACACCGAGATATGGCTGCCGCGCAACAGCGACAGCGGCGGCAGCAGGATGCACACGCCCAGCGCCAGCACCCAGGCCGCATGGCTGCGGCGTTGCAGGCCCTGGCCGATCAGCAGCAGCACCATGCCGCCCAGGCTGACCAGCAGGTGCGAGGTCTCGATCAGCGGCAGCGGCGCCACTTCCTGGCGCGCGCGTGGGGTGGGCAAGGTGCCGTCGATGACCAGCGCGGCACCCACTGCAAACACCGCCAACGCCAGGATCTGCGGCAACCACGGGCGCAAGGCCTTCCATACCGTGCGTGCGGTGCTGGCGCTGGCGCGCACCGGTGCGCCCAGGCCGGAGGCTGCCGCCATCGCCACCGAGATCAGCAGCGGCACGATGTAGTAGGTGACCCGGTAGGCCAGCGCGGCCGCCAGCACCGCGGCGGGGGTGACATGCGGAAGCAGCTTGAGCAGGCTCCACTCGAACACGCCCAGGCCGGCCGGCACCGTGGAGATCAGCCCGGCGACCACCGCCACCAGCCAGATGCCGATAAACCCGAAGTAGCCGGTACCCGGGTCCGGCGGCAGCAGCACGTAGAACGCGGCGGCCGCCAGGCCCAGCTCGACCACGCTCAGCGCGGTCACGCCCAGCACCGTGGTGCGGTCGGGCAGCCAGAAGCGATGACTGCGGATCCCGAATTCGCGGCCCTGTCCGCCGACCAGCCCCAGCATCGCGACGTAGCCGACCAGCAAGGCGATGCCGGCGATGCGGATGCCTTCTGCGGTGATCGGCAAGGCACGTGCAGCCGCTTCCGGTTCCAGCAGCAGCGCCAGGCCAAGCAACACCCAGGCGCCGAAGACGAAGCCCAGCGTGCTCATCAGCACCACCTGGCCGATCTCGGCCAGGGTCAGCCCGACGCTGCCATAGCCGCGCAGGCGGACCGCGCCGCCGGTGAGGGCGGCAAAGCCCAGCGTCTGCCCCACCGCATGCGCCATGAAGGCGGTGATGCCTACGCGCGCCGGATGCAGCCGCTTGCCGGTGCGCTTGAGCCCGACCCAGTCAAAGCCCACCAGGCAGGCGTAGCTGCTCAAGCCCAGCAACAGGGTGAGCGCGATCTGGCCGGCACCCAGGGCGCGGAAGGCCTGGCGGATCTGCCGATAGCCATGGTCGGTGAATTGCCCCGACAGCGCGTGCAGCGCCATTGCCAGGATTGCCAGGCTGATGATCACCGGCAAGGCGCGGCGCCACCCGCTGGCCGGCGCTTGGGAAGACACGGAGGTATCCGTCATGAGGGAAACGGGATCTGCTGAAGGGGAAGAAGGGCACATGCACGGTGCGTGCCGCGCGGGCGGTTGCTCTGCATGGGACGGTCGGTGTCAAGGTACATGCAGGGTGATCGCACGGATGCCGAATGAGGTGAACGCAGGGTTCGGTCGCGCCGACAGGTGTCGGCTCAGGACGGCCGCGCGCATCATAGGGCATCGCCGCGCCCGCGTGCCGCAGGAGACCGACATGGACACGATGACCGTTGCAACACAGACAGGCTGCTGATGGAAGATCAACACAACAGCGGCACTGTGATGCCACCCGGGCCGGCCTGCCCGCCACGCTGGGCCGGGCAGGCCGGCGCAGTCGCCGCCTGCATGGGCCTGGCCTTCATCGCCTTGATCCTGCTGCTGCAATGGCTGCGCCGCGATCTGGACTGGATCGACGCACAGCTGAGCGCGTATCTGCACGGTGCCTACGGTCTGCTGCTGCGCACAGCCTATTGCGTGCTGGCTGCGGCGATGGCGTGGATGGCGTTGGGCCTGCATGCGGCACTTGCACCGCCCGCGCGCAGCCGCGCCGTGGTGGGGCTGTTCTGGGCGGCGGCGGTGGGCCTGTGCATGGTGTCGATCGGCGATAGCTGGATGCCGGAGCTGGCGCCCGACGCGGCCGTGCCGGTGCACCTGCTCTCGGCCGACATGACGTTTCTGTGCGTGATCGCGGCGGTATTGCTGCAGTCCTGGTACTTCCGCCGCGACCGGATGTGGCAACGCCACTTCGTCGCCGCGTTCGGCCTGGGGCTGTGCGCATTTGCGGTGTTGCTGTTCCACGTCACGGTCACCGGCGCGCCGCTGGGCATCAGCCAGAAGAGCGCCATCGTGTTGATCGTGGCCTGGATGGTGCGGGTCGGCGCGTGGTTGGCGCAGCACGTGCGCGCCGGGGCTGCACGTTTGCCGCATTCGCGGGACAATGCCCGGGTCAATCAACCGTAGGAAGTCTGAAATGCTGCAGCGATTCGATGCGGGTCCGCGGATGTCGGAAATGACCGTCCATGGCGGCGTGTGCTACCTGGCCGGCCAGATTGCCGAAGACACCAGCCAAGACATCACCGGGCAGACCCGCCAGGTGCTGGGTGAAATCGACAAGTTGCTCGCGCAGGCGGCCAGCGATAAGACCAAGATCCTGCGTGCGGAAATCTTCCTGGCCGACATCGCCGATTTCGACGGCATGAACAAGGCCTGGGACGAATGGGTGCCGCACGGCTTCACCCCGGCGCGGGCCACGGTCGAAGCCAGACTGGCGCGGCCGGAATGGAAGGTGGAAATCGTGATCACCGCTGCGGCGAGCTGATCGCAGCGCGGCGCGCGGCTCGATTGCGCGCCGACGCCGCGTCATCTGCGCGTATGCGCTCGGACATGCAGCGCAGCGTTGGTGGACGACAGCGGCGAAGAACCGCTCACACGTTTGCTAGGCAGGATCGTCAGCGCGTTTGCCGGCGCACCATCGAGTGAAACGCCGACATGTCGCGCTTCACTGCTGTGGTGCGCCTCGTCGTTTCGACGCGCGCGCGTGCGCGATCAGCGTTTGACGAAGCGGTAATGCGCCACGCCCCATTCGCGGCCCTGGTCGTAACCGAACAGCTCGGCGCAGGCCAGCCAGAACATCCGCCAGCGCTGCCACCAGCGCTGCGCATCGTCGCCATAGGTCTGCCGCAGTAGCGGCATGATCTGCTCGCGGTGGCGGTCCTGGTTTTCCAGCCAGGCGTTGGCGGTTTTTTCGTAATGCTCGCCCGACAGCACCCAGCGCTGTTCGATGACCACGTCCTGCTGGAAATGCAGCAGGGTATCGGCCGCCGGCATCAGCCCGCCGGTGAAGAAATGCCGTCCCATCCAGTTGTCTTCGCCGGCCACTTCGAACGGGTAGGCCAGGTCGCGGTGGCAGAAGATATGCACGAACAGCTTGCCACCTGGCGCCAGCCAGCTGCCGACGCGCGCCAGCAGCTCGCGGTAGTTGCGCATGTGCTCGAACATCTCCACCGACACCACGCGGTCGAAGTTGCCCGGCGGCAGCGCCAGCGCGTTGACGTCGGCGGTGATGACTTGCACGTTGCTCAATCCGCGCACCCGGCACTGCTCCAGGATGTGCGCGCGCTGCGGACGCGAGTTGGACACCGCGGTGATGGTGGCGCCGGGATAGCGCTCGGCCATCCACAAGGTCAGCGAGCCCCAACCGCAGCCCAGCTCCAGAATGCGTTGGCCATCGGCCAGTTCGGCGCGCTCACCGTACAGCGCCAGCATGCGTTCTTCGGCCGCATCCAGATCCGGCGTGGTGGCGTCCCAGTAGCAGCTGCTGTACTTGAGCCGGCGGCCCAGGCACAGGGTGAAGAACTGCGGCGGCAATTCGTAGTGCTGGCGATTGGCGGCATCGGTTTCGATCGCGATGGCGCTGGCACGCAGGCTGTCGATGAAGGCGCGTTGGCGCTCGCCGCTGGCGTCGGCACCGCCGGTACGCTCATCGCGCAGACGTTGCGCACACAGCCGGCGGATGCCGTAACGCAGTGCGGCGTCGGGGAGCACGCCGGATTCGGCCAGCCGGGTGGCGAAGGATTCTTCGGGCAGCGAGGAGGGCGGGATGGTGACAGTGGACATACGACTCTCCAGGCGACTCAGGACGAAGGGGGAAGTGGGAAAAACGCGCTGGTGCTGCGCTGGTATTGCGCGTAGTCCTCACCACGCGAGCGCAGCGCCTGCTGCTCGGTGTAGGGAATGCCGGTGAAGCGATACAGGAATACGAACATCACCACCGGCCCGAGCGCAGCCAGGGCAAGCGGCCACGGCCCGGCACCGACGGCCAGCGCCAGATAGGCGAACCAGTGCACGAACTCGAAGAAGTAGTTGGGATGGCGCGAATACCGCCACAATCCGCTACGGCAGGTGACGCCGCGATTTGCCGGGTTGGCTTTGTGCGCAGACAGCTGGCGGTCGGCCAGGGCTTCGCCACCGACCGCGATCAACCACACCGCAATCGCCAGCGTGCTCCATACACTCCAGGCCGGAGTCGGGTTGCTGGCAGCGGCCAGAAACGGCACACAAAACAGCACCACGACCACCGCCTGCGCCAGGAAGAAGCCCAGGAATTTGCGTTGGTCGCCGTTCCAGTGCTCGCGCAGGGCGCGATAACGGCCATCTTCGTGCGGGTCGCCGAACACGCGCACGCCCAGATGCAACGCCAGGCGCGCGCCCCAGACACCGCCGAGCACGCCGACCAGCACGCGCGGCAGCAGCGCGCCATCGGACATCCACGCGCAATACGGCGCCGCCACCGCCAGGCACGCGGCCCACAGCACGTCGACCGGGCCGGCATTGCCGCTGCGGCGTTGCCACAGCCAGCCGATCACCATCACCACGCTCGCAAACACGCCCACATGCAGCAGCGGCCAGGCATTCATTGCAGTTCTCCCCTCAGGTGTTCAGGCGATGGTCGCGCGAGGCGGCGTGCATACAGCGACAACAGACCGCAGGCCACGCACCAGCCGATGCCGACCGCGACCGCCGCATGCAGCTGCGGCGGCTGGAATTGCACTGCCTGCCAGCTGCGTTGCGCCAACCAGTACGAAAACGGCCCGAAGATCGCGCCCAGCAGCACCGCCAGCCACGGCCGCTGCATCACCGACGCCAGCGAATGATTGAGCGTGAGTGCAAAGCCCAGCCACAACGCCAGGATCCAAGCCGGCGCCAGCGAGGTGCCCGGCCACGGTGCGGCATAACGCACCCAGCCTGCGGCGGCCAGCGTGGTGTCCAGCAGCAAGCCCAGCGACAGCGCGGCGACCAGCAATTGCAGATCGCCCGGCGCACGCCGCGACGGCCACAGCTGATACAGCGCGAACAGCGCCAGCACCAGCAGGGTGGGCCAGATGCGCGCATGCGCAGCGGCGCTGACGGCCACCAGCCACAGCACCTGCAGGCCCAGATAGTTGCCGAGCTGCTTCATGCGTCAACGGGAAGGCCGGGCACGAACTGCGGCGGGCGTGCGCCCGGCTTGCTCAGCCATAGATGTACATCGCCGATCGAGCGTTCCAGGAAACCGGCTTCGCAATAGGCCAGATAGAACTCCCACATGCGGATGAAACGCTCGTCGTAGCCGAGCGCGCGCACCTGCGGCAGCTGCGCCATGAAGCGCTGCCGCCAGGCGCGCAGCGTCAACGCATAGCTCGGTCCGATGTCTTCCAGGTTGAACAGGCGCAGGTTGCTGGCGCGTGCGATCGCGCCGGTCATCGCCGCCACCGACGGAATGAAGCTGCCGGGGAAGATGTGCCGCTTGATGAAGTCCACCGAGCGCAACGCCTGCGCATAGCGATGGTCTTCGATGGTGATGGCCTGGATCAGCGCCTCGCCATCGTCGGCCAGCAGGCTGCCGACCTTGGCGAAGTAGGTGTCCAGATACTGATGGCCGATCGCCTCGATCATCTCGATCGACACCACCCGGTCGTAGCGCCCGTCCAGATCGCGATAGTCGCGCAACAACACGCTGACCCGGTCGCTCAGGCCGGCCGCGGCGATGCGCTGGGTCGCCAGTTCGAACTGCTCGCGCGAGATGGTGGTGGTGGTGACGCGGCAGCCATGCTCGCGTGCGGCGTGCAGCGCAAAGCCGCCCCAACCGGTGCCGATTTCCACCACATGGTGTTGCGGGCCGAGCCGCAGCTTCTGGCAGATGCGTTCGAGCTTGCGTGTGGCTGCGCGCTCCAGTGCGGCCTCGCCCTGGGCTTCTTCGCCCTCGACGAAGATCGCCGAGGAATACATCAGGTTCTCGTCCAGGAACAGGCGGAACAACGGGTTGCCCAGATCGTAGTGCGCGGCGATGTTGCGCCGGCTGCCGCTGCGGGTATTGCGTGCGAATGCATGCAGGCTGCGCATCGCCCAGCCGCCCAGTCGCGCGGTACCGGTCTCCATCGCATCCAGGCGCTCGCGATTGCGCAGCAGCAGGCGCATCAACGCGACCAGATCGTCGCACTGCCATTGCCCGTCCATGTACGACTCGCCGGCACCGACGCTGCCGTTGAGCGCGGCCTGGCGATAGAAGCCGGGGTCGATGACGCGCAACTGCATCTGCAGCGCATCCGCACCACTGGCGTTGCCGAGGGTGGTGACGCCATCGGCTTCGTGCAGCTGCAACTGTCCATCGCGCAGCTCGCCGAGCGTGGCCAGCAGGCGCTTGCGCAACAGGCGGTCCGTCCAGGAAGCCGCGCGCGGCGCAGCGGTGTCGGGCAGGGACGTGGCGTTCATCGAGGTTCTCGCACAGGCGGATGAGGGTGATCGTGGACGGGGTTGCCGCGCAGCCACAGGCGCAGGGCCTGCCAGTGGATGGCCAGCACCACCTGCACGGTCATCAAGGGGTAGGCCAGCAGCGTGCGCGCCAGGGTGCGTGCGTTGAGCGGCTGGCGTTGCAGGACCAGGGTGGCATCGAAGCGGCGCGTGCCGCGCTCGCTGCCTGCGCCACCGGCGTCAGGATGAGCGGCCGGCGTATCGCCGCCGGGTGCATCCAGCACCTGCATATGCACGCGTAATTGCGCATCCGGCACGCTGAAACGCCAGTCGTACTGATGCTGCATGCCCATGAACGGCGAGACGTGAAAGCGCTTGTCGAAGCGCCAGGCATGCACGTCGCGATGCGTGCGCGCCTGCGCGACCGGCAGCACGTAGGTGTGGCGCTGCTGCCAGGGCGTATTGGTGATTTCCGCAACGATCCAGCGCAGGCCACCGTGGCGATCGAAGCAGTAGTAGAAGCTGACCGGATTGAACACATGGCCGAAGTAGCGCAGATGCGTGAGCAGACGGATCGCGCCATCGGGGCGCTCGCCGGTCTGGGTCTGCACGCAATCGCGCACGGCCTGGTCCAGAGGAACGTTTGGATCGCCGAGATAATCGCTGCGCCGGAACTGCGCCAAGTTGGCGCGCCCTACCGACCACAGCCAACGCCGCGCAAACACCGCATCGAGCTCGGACAGATCCAGGTACATCAGGAACAGCCGGTAGCGGAACGCCAGCGCTCTGGGCGCAAACCGACGGTGCCGCACCCAGCCGGTGTAGATCGCGCTGCGCAGTGTGCCCGCCACGCTGCCGGCACCGCTGTCCTCGCCCGGAGGCAGCGGTACCGCATCGGGGCTGGCTTCGCGCAGCAGCTGCATCACCAGTCCACTCCCAGGCCACGGGCCACGTCCACGCCGCTGCGCAGGCCGTCCTCATGGAAGCCGAAGCCCCATGCCGCGCCGGCAAACCAGGTGTGCTGCAGGCCCTGGATCTCGGCCTTGCGCGTCTGCGCGGCGAGCGCGGCGGCGTTCTGTACCGGGTGGCGGTAGCGCATGCGCCGCAGCACCTTGTCCGGAGCGATGTCGTGGTCGCGATTGAGACTGACGATGAACGGCTGCGGCGCTTTGATCGACTGCAGGGCGTTCATCCAGTAACTGACCGTGCAAGGCGCCTGCGGGTCGGCCGGCACATGCGCATTCCACGCTGCCCAGGCGCGGCGGTCGCGCGGCAGCACGCTGGCGTCGGTGTGCAGGACGGTGTCGTTGTCCTGGTAGGTGATGCCGCCCAGGATCTGCTGCTCGGCCGCTGTGGCATCGCTGAGCAAGGCCAGGGCATCGTCGGCATGGCACGCCAGCACCACGTTGTCGAAGTGCTCCTCGCCACGCAGGGAGCTGAGCACCACGCCGTTGGGCGCGCGCCGGATCGCATGCACCGGCGTGGACAGGCGCTCGAGCACCTGCCAGCGCCGACGCAGCGCGCGCACGTAGCTGTTGGAGCCGCCGCGCACCACCTGCCATTGCGGACGCCCGCTGAGCTGCAGCATGTGGTGATTGGCCATGAAGCCGATCAGCTGGCCCATCGGGAATTCGAGGATGCGTTGCGAGGGCGATGACCACAACGCCGAGGCCATCGGCACCAGATGCTGGTCGCGAAACGCGTCCGAGTACCCATGCCGCTGCAGATACGCGCCCAGCGTGCTGAAGCGCTCCTCGCTGTGCAGCACCGCCGGTGCCTGCCGGTAGAAGCGGCGCAGGTCGGCCAGCATGCCCCAGAAGCGCGGGCTCAGCAGGTTGCTGCGCTGGCAGAACAGCCCGCCCAGGCTGCCGGCGTTGTATTCGAGCCCGCTGCGCGCATCGTGCACCGAGAAGCTCATCGTGGTCGGCTGCGCGGCCACGTCCAGCTCGGCGAACATGCGCGTGAGCAGCGGATAGTGCTGCGGGTTGAACACGATGAAGCCGCTGTCCACCGCATAGCGCTGGCCGTCCAGCTGGATGTCGTGGGTATGCGTATGCCCGCCCAGATAATCGGCGGCCTCGAACAAGGTGACCTCGTAGCGGCGCGACAACAGCCACGCTGCGCCCAGGCCGGCGATTCCGCTGCCGACCACGGCAATCCTGCCCTCGTTCATCGGCTCACCCGCTCGGCACGTTGGGTGAGCGATTTCGGCATCGGCTTGAGGTCCCACACCAGGCCCACCCACGACATCGCGGTGAGCCCGTACCAGGTGACGTCGTACTCCCACCAGCGCAGCCCCTGGCGCGCGGAGCCGGGAAAGAAGTGGTGGTTGTTGTGCCAGCCTTCGCCGAAGGTGAGCAATGCCAGCAGCCAGTTGTTGCGGCTGTCGTCGCGGGTGTCGAAGCGCCGGCTGCCGAAGCGGTGCGCCAGCGAATTGATGGTGAAGGTGGCATGGAACAAGGCCACGGTGGAGATCACAAAGCCCCACACCAGCAGCTGCGCACCGGTGGTCTTCAACGCGGGCGCGGCAACCGCCAGCCAGTCGCCGAGCAGGTACAGCCCGGTCGCCAGCAGCACCGGCATCACGATGTCGAAGCGGTCCAAAAAGCGCAGCTCGGCAAAGCGACGCAGGTCGGGGATGACCTCCCAATCGGTACGGAAGTTGCGCGGGGTCAGGAACCAGCCGGTGTGGCTCCACCAGAAGCCGTGCTGCGCCGGCGAATGCGGATCGCGGCCGGTGTCGGTATGGCGGTGATGGTTGCGATGATGCGCGGCCCACCACAGCGGCCCGCGCTGCACGCAGGTGGCGCCGATGGCCGCAAACACGAACTGCAGCACGCGCGAGGTCTTGAACGCGCGGTGCGAGAAGTAGCGGTGATAGAACCCGGTCAGCGCGAACATGCGTAGCGCGTACAAGGCCACTGCCATGCCGACCGCGAACCAGGACGCACCGACCCAGAACACGGCCAGGCAGGCCAGGTGCAGCGCGATGAAGGGCAGGGCACGCAGCCAGTCGATGCGGTCTGCGCGTGCCTCGTCCAGCGGCTCGTCGGTTTGCGAATCCACCCAACGACGCAGGCTGCCGGTGCGTGCTGCGAGCCACCCGAGACGGCGGGCGTCGGCAGGCTGCGGCGGCGCGGCATGTGGGTCAAAGCCAGTACTCGGCACGCGTGGTTCTCCGTGTGTAGTCGTGACCCTTTACGGACGCCGCCGGCAAACAGATGCACCAGCCGGTTTGATCGTCGCATGCGTGCGCGCGCTTGGCGTGCCGGTGCGAACGAATCGCGCAATTGCGCACACATTCAACGGCGCACGCCAGGGTCGAGGCGGATGAGGCTGTTGCCTGAAAGCCACCGCCTGCGACGTGGTCGCAGGCGGCGTCAGGCGCGCCGGATCAGGGCGCCATTGCCAGTGTGCTGATGCCGCCCTTGGCCACCACGGTCCCGGTGGCAATGCCGCCCGGTGCGCCGCCTGGCGGCTCCAGCGTGACGGCCAGGATGGCTTCGTTGCTGAGCATGGGCATCAGCTGCTCGGGAATCTGCGCGCGGCGTGCCCGCTGGTCGTCGAAGGTACCCATCGAATGGGCCTTGCCGTCCGGGGTGATCAGCCACAGCTCGGGCACCTTGTCGGCGGTGGCGGTGCGATCCAGCGGCGTCACCGTGATGGTGTGCTTGTCGGCATCCATCAAGGCGACATAGCCCGGGCGGCCGTCTTCGGTGGCCAGCGTGGAGGTCATCGCGATGCCGGTCGCCGGTGCGGTGGTGGTTGCAGGCGGCGTCACCGGTGTCTGTACCACCGTGCCGGTGCCCGGCGGCGGCTGCACCGCTGCCGGCGGCGTGCGCAGGTTCAGCAGCGCCAGCACGCAGACCGCGGCAGTGGCCAGGCCAGCGGCGCTTGCCCAGCGCCAGAACCGCACGCTGTTCCACACCGCTGGCTTTGGCGTGCCTATCGGCGGCGTTGCCGATGGCGCGGAGGCCACCGCATGCAACGGCGTATCGAAGCCCAGCGTCTGGCGGATGCGTGCCCAGACCTGGCCGGGCGGCGTCACTGCGGCGATCTCGTCCAGCAACGGCGCCAGATGTTCCTGCCACTGCGTGACCGCCTGGGCGAACTGGCCGTCGGTGGCGACGCGTTGTTCGGCAGCCAGGCGCTGGTCGGCACTGAGCAGGCCCAGCACGTATTCGCCGGCCAGCACGTCGCGCGGCGGTTCCTGGTCAATGGGAAAGGGCGTGCTCATCGTTCCAGACATGCCTTGAGTTTGGCCAGGCCGCGGCGGATCCAGCTCTTGACCGTGCCGATCGGTGTGTCGGTGCGCGCGGCAAGTTCTTCGTAGGTAATGCCATCGAAGAACGCGGTGCGGATCAATTCGCTGCGCGGCGGCTCCAGCTCGGCCAGGCAATGGTCGATGCGGCGACGCGTGCTGGCGCGCTCGGTGCGCTCCAGCGGCGAGGCATCGCCGGCGCGCAGTTCACCGGCATCGTCCAGCGCCACATTGCGGCGTTGCGGCGCATTGGCGCGCAGATGGTCGATGGCCTTGTTGCGCGCGATCATCGCCAGCCACGTTAGCCCCCGTGCACGGGCGGGATCGAACTGCCCGGCCTTGTGCCAGATCAGCGTGAACACGTCCTGCAGCACCTCTTCGGCTTCGGCACGTTGCGGGATCATGCGCAGGCAGACCCCGAACAGTTTCGGCGAGGTCTGCCGGTAGAGCGCTTCGAAGGCATGCCGGTCGCCGCCCGCGGTTGCGGTCAGCAGTCGTCCGGTTTCATCGTCGTCGTGGCCAGGGATGGCACTCATGCGGTCGGGCGTTGTCTGAGGTGGGGGCGATGCTACCGGACTGTGCTGACGCTGTCCTTCACTTGCGCTGAAACCACAGCAGCACTGCCGCGAGCAGCAGCAGGATCTCGACGCCTGCCAATGCCACCGTGGGTGCGGAGACCGGCCACAGGCGCGCCAGCGAGACGCTGCGGAACAGCACGATCGGCACGTAGAACGCGAGTGCGACCAGCAGGCCGGTGCGCGGTTGATCGATCCAGGCGAAGTAGCCGAACAGGAACGCCATGCCCAGCTGCAAGCCGCCATAGATGACCAGGTATTCCGATTGCCCGGCCGGCGAGAGCTGGGTGTAACCCACGGCATTGGCGGTCTTGGCCGGCGAGAGCGTGCACCAGATTGCCAGGACGACGTAGAGCACTGCGTTGATCCAGAGGTAGGCCTTGGCCATGGCGATGGTCCTGTATGGGGAAGAAGTAACCGGGCCGTTGTACGCAACCGCGTGTGGTCGAACGTGAAGATGGCAGGTGTCTGGTTCACGGGGCGCTGCAGCTCTTGGCCAGCGGCTGCTCGCGCGCCTGGCGCAGTTCATCGGCGCCGACGGCACGCGCAGCGGTGTCCGGGAAAACGATGCGTACGTGCGGATAGCGGCCACGCGCGTCGCGCAGGTTGCCCACGCCACGGAACTGCAGCAGACGCTTGTCGGCGATGGCATAACGCACTTCGAGCGAGGGCACGGCCGCGCCGTACCAGGCATCCAGGCTCAAGCGAAACCGCCGCTCGCCGCCGGTATCGCCGATACGCTCGACACGGAACGCCAGCTGGCGTTGCAGGCTGGGCAGCACGAAGTCCACGCGTTGCGGCGCGCTGGCGAGCGCCTCCCAGTTGTTGCGCAGGTAGGCATCGAAGCCGGCATCGATCACGCGTGGGCCGTCGTCGGCTGGCAGTGGCGTGCGCTGCTCGGCCTTGCCGGGCTCCTGCTGGAACATCTCGCGCACGCCGTTGCGTTGCCGCACGCCCTGGCGATAGCCATCGCGGCCGTCGATCAGGCTGAAGTCGGGCGAGCTGCCGCCGCCATCGACCTGCTTGCGCGCAAACGGGCGCCCGTCCGGGCAGCGATACAGCACCACGCGCCCGCCATCGTCGAGCAGCCAGTGCGACTCGCGATAGCGCAGCGCGCCGCTGTCGCCATCGAAGGCATCGCCATCCACGCGGGTGACCGCAGCCGCACTCAGCGGCAGGCCGCCCAGCACCAGCAGCAACAACGGCGGAATCGGCCGGCAGACGGTGGCGAGCGCGGCAAGGGCGGCGGCGAGTGGGCGCATCGGCGGATTCCTCGATGGGAGTGCCTACCAATACGAGCGCATCCGCAGCACGGATGCGGCGGACGCGTCAGGACGTTCCTGACAAACAGGGCGTCGTTGGCGGCCGGTGCCGTTGGTCAGGGATCGCGTCGCGGTGAGATGCGCGCAACGCTGGCAGGCGTTGCGTTTGACGCGGCATGCCGCCTCGCCAGCCGCTCAGCTGCCTGGGTGCAGCGCGATGCAGTCCACCGGGCAGGCCGGCAGGCACAGCTCGCAACCGGTGCACAGGGCGGCGATCACCGTATGCATGTGCTTGGCGCCGCCGACGATGGCGTCCACCGGGCAGGCCTGGATGCATTTGGTGCAGCCGATGCAGTCGGCCTCCACGATCCAGGCCACCTGCGGCGGCGTGTGGCTGCCACGGCTGCGGTCGTACGGGCGTGCAGGACGCTGCAGCACGTGCGCCAACGCGCGTGCCCCGGCGTCGCCGCCGGGCGGGCAGTGATCGACATCGGCCTGGCCGTTGGCCATGGCGTGCGCATACGGGCGACAGCCGTCGTAGCCGCACTGGCCGCACTGGGTCTGCGGCAGCAGGCGGTCGAGGCGTTCGACCAGATCGGGCGATGAGGCGGGCGTTGCGATGTGCATGTCAGTGCAGCAGGTTGCCGCGATACCAGCGCTGCTGCGCCAGCGTCAGCATCGGCTTGTCCTCGCGGCTGTCGCCGTAGGCATGCACGCATGCGTAGTGCGACAGGTCGTAGCGCAGGCGGATCTGCGCAGCCTTGTGCGGGCCGCAATCGCCGTCTGCATAGCGCCCGCTCAGCACGCCGGCGTGGTGTTCCAGCTTGTTGCAGATCAACGACAGGCCATGCTGGGCGCACCACGGCTGCAGATACAGGTCCAGCGATGCCGACACCAGCACGACTTCATGCCCCTGTGCTTGATGCCAGTCGATGCGTCGCAGCATCTCGGCGCGCAACATTCCGGGCAATGCGTTGCGTGCATGGTCAGCCCCATGGGCGGCCATCTCGTCCAGCGAGCGACCACTGAAGACCAGACGCGTGACGCGCGCACGCAAGGCGTGTGCAGAGACCAGCCCGACCCGATAGCCGAACACCCAGGGACCGGCCTGCCATTTCGCCGTCGCCAGCTGCGCAGGCGTCGCCACCTTGCGCAGGAAGCGCGCATAGCTGTCGCAGGTGGTGATGGTGTGGTCGAAGTCGAACAGGGCCAGGTGCATGGGGGCGGGGATTGGGGAGTTGGGAGTGGGGATTGGTTGGAAGCGTGGTGTCTGTTCCTTCTCCCCTCGGGAGAAGGTGCCCCGCAGGGGCGGATGAGGGGTCGGGCCAGGCGCGCGTGTCAGGTCTCCCTCAACAATCAGCTCAGGCTTTTACGAATCCCGAATCCCGATTCCCCAATCCCGCCCCCCAATCCCGCCTCACCGCACCGGCATCCCCGGCTGCGCACCACCATCGGCGTCCAGCAGTGCCAGCGCGCCGCCGTCGAAGCCGGCCGACAGGATCATGCCTTCGCTGATGCCGAAGCGCATCTTGCGCGGGGCCAGGTTGGCGATGAACACAACGCTGCGGCCGACCAGCGCTTCCGGTTCGCCATAGCTGGCGCGGATGCCCGAGAAGATCTGGCGCTTGCCCAGTTCGCCGGCATCCAGTTCGAAGCGCAGCAGCTTGTCCGAGCCTTCCACGAATTCGCACACCAGCACCTTGCCGATGCGCAGGTCGAGCTTGGCGAAATCGTCGATGCCGATGAGGCTGGGAGTGGCGATCGGGGATTGGGGATTGGCAACGGCCGCCGGCGTCGTCTCGGCCTTGGACGGGGCGGGCTTGGCGGTAGTGACAGCGGGTGCCGCAGGTGCGGCCATGGTGTCTTTTGAAGCGTCGGTCATGGCGTCGATCAGTTTGGGGTCGATACGGGTGAACAGGGCGGTGTAGGGCTGGATCACGTGGGTGGTCAGCGGGCGGGCGACGTCTTCCCAGCTGGTCATCGGTGCCGACAGGAAGGCTTCGGCCTCTGCACAGGTGCGCGGCAGGATCGGCTTGAGCGCGGCCACCAGGATCCGGAACAGGTTCAGGCCCTGCGTGCATACCGATTGCAGTTGCGCATCGGCGCCGTCCTGCTTGGCGATCACCCACGGCTTGGTGTCGTCGATGTACTTGTTGGCCTCGTCGGCCAGCGCCATGGTCTGGCGGATCGCGCTGGCCGCATCGTTGCGCTCGTAGGCCTCGCGGATCGGCGCCAGCGCGGCGACGAAGCGGTCGTACTGTGCCGGGTCGGGCAGGGCGTCGGCCAGCTTGCCGTCGAAGCGCTTGCCGATGAAGCCGGCGCAGCGGCTGGCCAGGTTGACGAACTTGCCGACCAGATCCGCATTCACCCGCGCGATGAAATCGCCCAGGTTGAGGTCCAGGTCGTCCACGCCGCCGGACGACTTGGCCGCGAAGTAGTAGCGCAGCGCCTCCGGTTCCAGGCCCACGTCCAGGAAGGTCCGCGCCATCACGAAGGTGCCGCGCGACTTGGACATCTTGGCGCCGTCCACGGTGAGGTAGCCGTTGACGTGCAGCCGGGTCGGCGCGCGATGGCCGGTGCCGTGCAGCACCGCCGGCCAGAACAGGCCATGGAAATTGACGATGTCCTTGCCGATGAAGTGATGCAGCTCGGTCTGCGTGCCGGCGACCAGATGCGCTTGGAAATCCTCGCCCATCTGCGCGCACAGCGTCTTGAAGCTGCACAGGTAGCCGATCGGCGCGTCCAGCCACACGTAGAAATACTTGCCCGGCTGGCCGGGAATCTGGAAACCGAAATACGGCGCATCGCGCGAGATGTCCCAGGCGCGCAGGCCGCCTTCGGTATCCAGCCATTCCTTGAGCTTGGCCTTGACCCCGGGCAGCGCCACATCGCCGGCCAGCCACTCGCGCAAAAATCCGTCGAAATGGCCCACTTCGAAGAAGAAATGCTCCGAGTCGCGCAGTTCGGGCGTGGCGCCGGAGATCACCGACCTGGGCTCCTTCAGCTCGGTCGGCGCGTAGGTGGCGCCGCAGACCTCGCAGTTGTCGCCGTACTGGTCGGCGCTGCCGCAGTTGGGGCAGATGCCCTTGATGTAGCGATCCGGCAGGAACATACCCTTGGCCGGGTCGTAGAACTGCGCCACCGAGCGCCGGCTGATGTGACCGGCGGCCTCCAGCCTGGTGTAGAAGGCCTCGGTGAGCGCGCGATTGACCGGCGAATTGGTCGAATCGTAATGATCGAAGGTCACCCCGAACGCGGCGAAATCGCGCTCATGGCTGGCCTGGATGTTGGCGATGAAGGCTTCCGGGGTGACCCCGGCCTTTTCGGCGGCGAGCATGATCGGCGTGCCGTGGGTGTCGTCGGCGCAGACGAACCAGGTCTTGTCGCCGCGCAGCCGGCGCGCGCGCACCCAGATGTCAGCCTGGATATAGCCGACCAGATGGCCAAGATGCAGCGGCCCGTTGGCGTAGGGCAGGGCGGTGGTGACGAGTGCGGTGCGGGTCATGGCAGGCGTAATGCGGGGGACAGCCGATTATCGCATTAGTCGGGAGCCGGGATTGGAGCTGGGAATCGGGAATCGGGATTGGGGAATCGGTCAAAGCAGGGTCATGCGGCCGTGTTGTCAAGGCGCGCCGGTGTTTGGCCACGCATGTAGCGTCAGGATGGAAGCGCACAAAAAAGGCGCCCTCACGGGCGCCTGCTCTTACCGATTCCCCAATCCCGATTCCCGATTCCCGGCTATTCGCGAATCCAGGTCTGGGTCCGGCCCAACGCCTCGATGCCCACATAGCCGCGCATCTGCAGCTTCTTGCCGCCATCGGTCAGGGTGACCTTGGCCTTGTAGGTCTTGCCCTTGGCCGGGTCGAGCACCGAGCCGCCGCTCCACACCGCGGTGCCGTCCGGCTTGAGGCCCCACAGGATGGTCATGCCCTTGATCGGCTTGCCCTTGAGCGCGCCATCGCACTTGTCGCAGGTCGGGTTGGGCCCGTGGTTGGACTGCAGGATGTCGACCACCTTGCCGCTCAGCGTGCCGTTGCCGAGCTGTTCGATCTGCACCACCGACTTGGGCTTGCCGGTCTCGTCGTCGATGGTCTTCCAGCGGCCCACCGGCGAATCGGCGGCCTGGGCCAGCAGCGAGGCGGCGGCCAGCGGCAGTGCCAGCATCAGGGTCTTGAAGGTCTTGCGCATGTGTCCCCTCCCAGGGATTGCTATGGCCGCCGTCGACGGCCTGACCGGAATGTATACCGTGGGGTATGGTGGCGGAAAGACGCGCTGCGGAATGCGTTCATTCGGCTACTGCAGCGTCACCTGCCTGCGGTTGTCCGCCGGCACGCGGTCGATCAGCTTGTTGTCCGGATCGAAGCCGGCTTCGACCGGCAGGCGGTCCACGGTCATGCTGAAACTGGGCGCGGCGCTGGTGACGTACTGCCGTTGCAAGGCCAGCACCGGCGCTTGTGCGTCCTTGCCGGCCGGAGCGCCGTAGATCGCCACTTCGATCCAGTCGTCCAGCGGCACTGCATGCTCCTTGCCCTTGCCATCGGCCTGCAGCTTGGCCGCCTGCGCTTGCACGGTCACCTCGAAGCGGCCATCGGGGCGCTTGCGTGCCTGCGCGCTGACCACGCGGTTGTCGTAGAAGGTGATCTTCTCGAACAGGTCGGTGATCAGCCCTTGCTGGTCCGGGCGTGCTTCGGCGCGAATGGCCTGCAGCAACTCGGCCGAGGTGGTGTAGGGCGGTTGTTGAAAGGCCTTGGCCGCCAGAAAGCGCTGCAATGCGCGATTGAGCGCCTGCTCACCGATGTCCTCGCGCAGCCGATAGAACGCCAGCGAGCCCTTGCGGTAGTGGATGTATTGCTGATCCTCCACCCGATACAGCGGCAACTCCTCGATGGTTTCGCCACCACGGCCTTCCAGGTAGCGATCCAGCTCGTAGCGGAGGAAACGGCGCATATGCGCGCGTCCGTACTCGCGCTCCATCACCATCAACGCCGAATACTGCGCCAGCGATTCGGACAGCAGGGTGGCGCCCTGCACGTTCGCACCGATCACCTGGTGCGCCCACCACTGGTGCGCCACTTCGTGCGCGGTGACATAGAACACGTAGTCGATGTCGTTCTTGTCGCGCAGGTCGGCGATGAAGCCGATCGACTCGGAGTAGGGAATGGTATTGGCGAACGACTGCGCAAACCGCGCGTAGCCGGGGAACTCGATGATGCGCACCTGATGATGCTGATACGGGCTGAAGTTGGCTTCGTAATAGGCCAGCGATTTCTGCACACTCTCGATCATGCGCTGCACGTTGTACGGATGCTTTGGGTCGTAATAGATCTCGATCGGGATGTTCTTGTAACGCGCCTTGCGCACTTCCCAGCGTGCCGACAGGTAGGCATAGAAATTGAGCATGGGGCGATCCATCACGTAGCGGAAGCAGCGCCTGCCATTGCGTTGGAATTCCTGTTGCAGATAGCCCGGCGCCAGCGCGATCTGGTCCGGCGCAGTGCAGACGGTGCTGGCAAAAGCGAGCCAGTCGGCATCGTTGCTGACGTAGGTGTTGGCGCGCGCGGCCTGGTCTTCGAGCTTGGGCATGCGGGTGGGTTCGCCCAGGCCGCGCTTGCGGCGCTCGTTGCGGTCGCTGATCTCGGCCTGCGTGTTGTAGCCGAACCAGGGCAGCCGGGTGGTGTTGAAGAAGCTGCCGTTGGCGACCAGTTCGGTCTGCGCCTGCTCGGCGGTGAGGCCATGCGGATGCTGGTCCACGCGGAAGCGGAACACGCGCTCCTGCCCGGGTTGCAGCGGTGTCTGCAGGCGATAGATGCGATAGCCGGCCGGGATGTCGTGCGTGGTCAGCGTCTGCCCGCCCAGATCCACCTTGACCAGGCTGCGGTCGCCAGTGCGGCCCTGCATGCCGATGTGCACTTCGCTGATCGGTGTGGGGTGGGTGTTGCGCACCGTCCAGGTGGCATCGACCACGACCGACTGGGTTTCCGGATGTAGGTCGACGTGGTTGTCGACGGCGACGATGCGCGGCTGCGGCAGATCCTTGTACTTGCGGTAATCGCGCTCGTAGCGTGCCTGCAGGTCCAGCTGTTGTTCCGGCGACAGGAAGCTGTTGTAGACGTTGGTGTTCCAGTACAGCCAGCCGCCGATCGCCGCGAAGCCGAGCAGGGTGATCGCCAGGGCCGCACCGGTCGGGCTGCGCAGGCGCCGTAACGCCAGCCGCACGCGCTGGCGCAGGTCATGGCCCACGCCGCGCGGCCAGAACGCCGAGGACAGCAGGAGCAGCGCCAGCAGGAACACGCCCCAATAGCCCTGGAACCACAACTGGCCGGGCAGGAAGTGCCCGTAGCCGTTCATGTCCGAATACGGCGCGTTGGGCCAGCCGCCAAAGGTGTAGAGGTTCTGGGTGTAGTCGAGCATCGACAGCACCGATTGCCCGATCAACACCAGCATCAGCAGCGCATAGCCGACGAACTTGTTGTTGCTCAGCACCTGCAGCGCCAGCGCCATGCCGCCCATCAGCACGTACAGCACCGAGCCCAGCGCCAGCGTCTTGAGATACAGCAGCGGCTCGATGCTGGTATAGCCACGGCCCAGCTGCAGCGCGATCGAGGTCAACGCACCGGCGGCCTGGAAGCTGGCGATCACCGCCAGCAAGGCGACGAACTTGCCGAGCAGCGGCACCCAATCGGGGACCGGCATCGCGTCGGTGATGCCGTCGATGCGGTTGCTGCGCTCCTTCCACACCAGCTCGCCGGCATAGAACAGCACCACGATGATCAGCAGAAAGCTGTAGCTGTTCTGCAGCGCCTCCAGCATCAACGAGGTCACCGGCAGCACGGCAGTGCCGTAATAGCGCGCTTTGAACAGCGCGGTCGGAATGAAGTTGGCCAGGCCCAGCATCAGCAGCACCACGAACGGCGCGCTGCGCAGCACGCCCAGCGTGTCGAAGCGGATCTGGCGCAGCAGTTGCCGCCATGCAGTGGCCGCGCCGAAGCGCGGGGTGACCGTCAGGCGTGTCGTGCCGACGCGCGCGCTGGCGGGAGGTGCATCAGCGGGCGTAACCGACGCCACACCACGGCGCCGCCGCGTCCCGCTGCGCTCGGTACGGAACAGCGCGAACGTAGCGGCAAACAACACACCGCTCATGCCCAGCCACACCGCGCGATTGGCGAGCAGGTAGCCGGTCAGCGGCGGTAGCTGGTGGTTGCGCTGCTCCACCGACCAGTAGCGCAGCGTCTGCGATAGCGCGCGAATGCCGAGCGGGTCGGCCAGCGTGGCAATCCACACATTGTCCAGGTCGGCCATCAGCGCACGGCTCACGCCGTAAAGCACGAAGAACACGATCACGCCGATGTAGACCCACAGGATGCTGCGCGTGGTCACCGCCAGTACCGCCAGCAGCGCGGTGGTGAACAGCAGGTTGGGCAGCACCAGCACCAGCAGCGACCACAGATAGGGCAGCACCGCGACCGGCCCAAGCCGCGCCTGATCGATCCACGGCATGAACTGCGCGGCGAACATGCCCAGCGCGATCACCACATACATCAGCATGCCGGCGATCAGTGCAGCACCGATGCGGCCGAGCAGGTAGTCGCGCCGCCGTATCGGTGTGGAAAACACCAGCTCGGCAGTGCCCAGGTCAGAGTCGCGCAGCAGGGCATTGCTGACGAACAGGGTGATCACCAGCAGGCCAAGCAGGCTGAAAAGCCCCAGCAGCGTGGCGATCACCGTAGGCGCATTGCGCAGCACGTTGCCGATGCCGCCGCCGATCTGCACCGCATCGCTGGACAGCGCGGCAAACGCCAGCAACGCGTACAGCGCGGCCAGCAGCCACAGCAAGGGCGAACGCAGTTGTTCGCGCAGCTCGAAGCGCAGGAACGCCATGATCATCGCCGCGCTCCGTCAGGCGGCCAGCGCTTGCTTGCGCAGGCGCTGGAAATAGACATCCTCAAGATCGGGAGCGACCTGTTCGAACCCCGGCTCCGGGCAGTCGGCACTGAACACGTGGATCACCGGGTGGCCGGCAATCAGGCGCGTGGACAGCACGGTGAAGCGCGCCTCGTAATCGGGCAATGCCTGCTTGCTGACCTGTTTGCGCCAGACCTGCTGATGCAGCATGTCGATCGCATCGGCGGGCCGCCCACTCAGCAGCACCTGGCCCTTGTTCATGATGGCCATCGTCGGGCACAGGTCGGTGACGTCTTCGACGATATGGGTGGACAGGATCACCACCACGTTTTCGCCGATTTCGGCCAGCAGATTGAGAAAACGATTGCGCTCCTCCGGATCCAGCCCGGCGGTGGGCTCGTCGACGATGACCAGTTGCGGATTGCCCAGCAGCGCCTGCGCAATGCCGAAGCGTTGCCGCATGCCGCCGGAATAGGTGCCGAGCTTGCGCTTGCGCGCGTCCCACAGGTTGACCTGCTGCAATAGTCGCTCGACCACCTCCTTGCGTTGGCCGCGATCGGTAAGCCCCTTGAGCACGGCGAAGTGATCGAGCATGTCCAGCGCGCTCACCTTCGGGTACACCCCGAAATCCTGCGGTAGATAGCCCAGCCGGCGCCGCAATGCGTCCTTGTCGGCAAGTACGTCGATGCTGCTGCCATCGGCGTCGGTCAGGCTGACGCTACCCGAGTCGGGTTCCTGCAGCGTGGCCAGCGTGCGCATCAGCGACGACTTGCCGGCGCCGTTTGGCCCCAGCAAGCCGAACATGCCGCGCGGGATGTCGAGCGTGACGCCTTGCAGCGCATGCACGCCGTTGGCGTAGGTCTTGGACAGCGCACGGATCTGCAGCATGGACGGGTCCTGTGTCCTGGGTGGCCTGATCTTCACGGCGTGACCGCAGTGCCGCATGCGCCGAAAGTCACAGAGACGATCGACTACGCCTGCTCGACATGACCGTGCGGCGGATGTGACCGAACCCGCAGGGGATGCTGCGCTCAACCCACTTCGTACAACTCCAGCGGCAGGTCATCCGGGTCGGCGAAGAAGGTGAAGCGGCGGCCGGTGTACTCGTCGATGCGGATGTCTTCGGTGACCACGCCATGCGCAGTGAGATGCGCCACGGCCGCGTCCAGATCCTCGACGCGGAAGGCGAGATGGCGCAGGCCGCGTGCTTCCGGGCGGCTGGGACGCAGCGGTGCGGCGGGAAACGAGAACAGCTCGATCTGGCCGCCGTCGGGCAGTGCCAGGTCCAGCTTCCAGGAATCGCGCGCCTGCCGGTAATGCTCATCGAGCACGCGCAGGCCCAGGATGTCGCAGTAGAACCGTTTGGACACCGCGTAGTCGCCAGCGATGATCGCCACATGGTGGATGCCGGCAAGCTTCATGCGGCACCTCGCAAGCGCTGCGCGATCGGCTGCGACGCGCCCAGACTGTCGGCGAGCGCTGGTGCGTTGCGCGCAGCGGCGGTGTCACGTGGTGCGCGTGCGGGCACCGCCGCGCTGGTCGAGCGAGACGTCTTCGCATGCATGGGTGGTTGCAGGGCGTGCGGCATGGCGACCTTCCAGGTGAACAGTACGCAAGCATACCCGCGGGCCGTTGCACGCTGGTGCACCGTCACAGCTTGCCATCGCATGGCTGTGCTCGCCTGGCCGCGCATGGCAGGATGCGTTGCCACCGATCAGACACGCCGATGCCCGAGCCGCCGTCCACCGCCGCACCGCAATTCCAGCGCAGCATGCAGGTGCGCCACCTGGTGATGTTGTCGCTGGGGGGCGTGATCGGCACCGGCCTGTTCTTCAATACCGGCTACATCATCGCCAGCACCGGCGCGCTCGGCACGGTGATCGCCTATCTGATCGGCGCGCTGGTGGTGTATCTGGTGATGCAGTGCCTGGGCGAGCTGGCGGTGGCGATGCCGCAGACCGGCGCCTTTCATGTGTATGCCGCGCGTTATCTCGGCCCGGCCACCGGGTACGTGGTGGCGTGGTTGTACTGGCTGACCTGGACGGTGGCGCTGGGCTCGAGCCTGACTGCGGCGGCGTTCTGCATGCAGTACTGGTTCCCGCACACACCGGCATGGCCGTGGTGCCTGCTGTTCTGCGCGCTGATCTTCGGCCTGAACACGGTGTCGGCGCGCTGGTTTGCCGAAGGCGAATTCTGGTTCTCGCTGATCAAGGTGATCACGATCGCGCTGTTCATCGTGCTTGGCGGCGCGGCGGTGATCGGCGTGCTGCCGTTGGCCGATGGGTCGCCGGCACCCGGATTGCGCCACCTGCGCGCCGACGGCTGGTTTGCGCAAGGCACGCTGCCGATCCTGATGACGATGGTGGCGGTGAACTTCGCCTTTTCCGGCACCGAGTTGATCGGTGTGGCCGCTGGCGAAGCCGCGCAGCCGGCGCGTGCGATTCCGCTGGCAATCCGTACCACGCTGGTGCGGCTGGTGGTGTTGTTCGTCGGCACCGTGCTGGTGCTGGCCGCGTTGCTGCCGGCCGAGCAGGCGGCGGTGGACACCAGCCCGTTCGTGCGCGCGTTCGAGTTGCTGGGCATCCCGTATGCGGCCGATGTATTGAATGCGGTGATCCTGACGGCGATCCTGTCGGCGGCCAATTCCGGCCTGTATGCGGCCGCGCGCATGCTGTGGTCGCTGGCCAACGAGGGCACGCTGCCGGCGCGGCTCGCTGGCCTGACCCGGCGCGGCATCCCGTTGCCGGCCCTGATACTGAGCATGCTGGGCGGCCTGTTGGCGCTGCTCACCGGTGTCTATGCGGCCGATACCGTGTTCGTGGCGATTTCGGCGGTGTCCGGCTTTGCGGTGGTGGTGGTGTGGCTGAGCATCTGCGCCTCGCACTACCGGTTCCGGCGCCAGTTGCTGCGCGATGGCATCGCGCCGGAGAGCCTGGCCTATCGCGCACCGTGGTATCCGTGGACGCCGCTGCTGGGCTTTGCACTCTGTCTGCTGGCCTGCATCGGCCTGGCATTCGATCCGCAGCAGCGCATTGCGCTGTGGTGCGGCATCCCGTTCGTGGCGCTGTGCTATGGCGCCTATGCACTCACCCAATGGCTTGCGAGCAGGAGGCAACCCGCATGACGATTCTTCCGCGCCAGCCGCGTGCCGGTGCGCCGTTCAGCCAGGCGCTGCAGCAGCACGGCTACGTGCTGCTGGATGGCGCGCTCGCCACCGAACTGGAGCAGCGCGGCTGCGATCTCAACGATGCGCTGTGGTCGGCGCGCGTGCTGATGGAGCAGCCGGAGCTGATCTACCAGGTGCATCGCGACTATTTCGCTGCCGGCGCGCAGTGCGCCATCACCGCCAGCTACCAGGCCACGCCGCTGGGCTTTGCCGCGCGCGGGCTGGACCTGGCGCAATCGCAGGCGCTGATCGCACGCAGCGTGGCCCTGGCCGCACAGGCGCGTGCCGATCATCTGCAGGCGCAACCGCAGGACGCGCCGTTATGGGTGGCCGGGTCGGTCGGGCCGTATGGCGCCTACCTGGCCGATGGCTCGGAATACCGCGGCGATTACGCCCTGCCGCTGGCGCAACTGATGGACTTCCATCGCCCGCGCATCGCCGCGTTGGCTGAGGCGGGGGTGGATGTGCTGGCTTGCGAGACGCTGCCGTCGGCCAACGAGATCGTCGCGCTGCGCCTGCTGCTGGAGGAGTTCCCGCAGCTGCACGCGTGGTTCTCGTTCACCCTGCGCGATGCGGCACATTTGAGCGATGGCACCGCGCTGGCGCAGGTCGTACCCGCGCTGGATGCGTGTGCGCAGGTGATCGCGGTGGGCATCAACTGCATCGCGCTGGAGCAGGTCACCGCCGCGTTGCAGACATTGTCCGCGCTGACGGCGCTGCCGCTGGTGGTGTACCCCAATTCCGGCGAGCACTACGATGCCGGCGCAAAACAGTGGCATACCGGCAGCACGACCGCCTGCACCCTGGCCGACCAGCATGCGCAGTGGCTGGCGGCCGGTGCGCGGCTGATCGGCGGTTGCTGCCGCACCACACCGCGCGACATCGCCGCGCTGGCGCGTGCGCGGGTGGCGGGCTGAGCTGCCTCAGCCCTTCTGCGTGGCGATCCAGCGCTGGATCTTGTCCTGCAGGATATCCAGCGGCACCGAGCCGTCCTTGAGCACTTCGGTGTGGAAGGCGCGCACATCGAAGCGCGGGCCCAGTTCGCGTTGCGCCTGCTCGCGCAACTGCGCGATCTTCATCTCGCCGACCTTGTAGGCCAGCGCCTGACCGGGGATGGCCATGTAGCGGTCCGCCTCGGCCTCGGCATCGGTCCGGGTCATGGCCGAGTTGTTGAGCATGTAGTCGATCGCCTGGGTGCGGGTCCAGCCCTTGCTGTGCAGGCCGGTGTCGGTGACTAGGCGAATCGCACGCCACAACGCATTCTGCAGATAGCCGTAGTAGTTGTACGGGTCCTGGTACAGGCCCAGTTCGCGGCCCAGCGATTCGGCATACAGCCCCCAGCCCTCGATATAGGCGGTCTCGCCGCCCAGGCGGCGGAACTTGGGCAGGTCGGTCAGCTGCTGCTGCAGCCCGAGCTGGAAATGGTGGCCGGGGATGGCCTCGTGCAGATACAGGCTCTCGGTCTCCCAGGTCCGGCGCGTGTCCAGGTCGGAGGTGTTGACGTAGAACACGCCCGGTGTGCTGCCGTCGCCGCTGGGACGCATGTACGAGCCGCTGGCGGCCGACTGCGCACGCTGCGGTTCCACCACGCGCACTTCCAGCGCCGGCATGCCCTGCACATTGAACAGGCGCGGCACCGCGGCCTGTACGCGTCCCTGCAGGCCGCGGTAGTAGCTCAGCAGTTCGGTTTCGCTGCGGAACGCAAAGCGCCTGTCGGTCTGCATGAACTTGTAGAACTTGGGCAGGTTGCCGCGGAACCTGACCTGCTTGGCCAGCGTGGCGATCTCTGCCTGCAGGCGCGCGACCTCGTCCAGCCCGATCTGATGGATCTGCTCCGGGGTCAGCTCGGAGGTGGTGCTCTGGCGCACGTCGTAGGCGTACCAGGCCGCGCCATTGGGCAGCGCGGTCAGGCCGTCGGTGTCGCGGCAGGCCGGCAGGTACTCGGTGGCGATGAAGCCGCGCAATGCCCGGTACGCCGGCATGATCCGCACTTCGATCAGCCGCTTGTACTCGGCGGTGATGCGCTGCTTGTCGGCCTCGGGCATGTCTGCCGGCAGGTTGCGCACCGGACCCCAGAACAGGCTGTCTTCGGCATTGCGCGCGATGATCGCGTCCAGCTGCGGCAGCACCTTCTGCATCAATACCTTCGGCTGCACCACGCCGGCCTGCATGCCCGCCCGCATGTTGGTGATGGCCTGGTCGAACAGCTCCGGGATGCCCACCGCGCGCCGCGACCAGTTGTCGTAGTCCTTGACCGTCTTGAACGGCTGCGCGCCGGTGCCCGAGCCCAGCACCACCGCGATGCTGGCGATGTTGTAGAACTGATTGATCGGCAGCATCCAGCTGGGGAACTGCTCGGCCGCCAGTGCGCTGCGCGCATCGCGCACGAAGATCTGGTAGCTCAGCAGGTCCTGCCCGCTCAGCCCGTCTGGCCCCAGCGCCTCGGCCTTGCCCAGCCACAGCACGGTGAAGTCGTGCGACTGCTGCCGGAACGCCGGCGACAGGAAGTTGGGCAACTGGTCGTTGTAGCGGGTCTCGCCCTGGAAGGTGGCCTGCAGCGGGTTGAGCTTGAGCGAGGCATCCCAGTACTGGTCGTAGAGCAAATTGAGCTGCTGCGCCTTGGTCAGCACCACCGGTGCGGCCACGGCACGCGGCCTGGGCTTGGCGGCCTTGCCACCCCTGGCGGCCTTGGTGGTCTTGGCCGCCGGCTTGACGGTCTTCTTGCCCTTGCTCGCCTTGGCGCGGGTTTGCGTGGTCTGTGCCTTGCCGGTTTTCTTCTTGGCCGCGTCGGCGGGCGCTGCCACTGACAGGCTTAGCACGGCGGCCAGGGCCAGGGACAGCAGGCGGGAAAAGCTGAGGGGCATTACCGGCTCCGGGAACAAGCGAGCGGGGAGCTTGCCCGATCCGCACCGTTCCGGCCACCCATGCGGCACACGGGGGGCGCCTGGAATTCATGAAGCCCGCTGCGCACGCCTGCAGCACGCAGGCATGTTGCAGTGCGATAGGCTTGTGCACATGCCAAGGGATGAATCGACATGCGGGACGCAGCTGCCCGTGCAGGGCGGGCAGGGCTTCTGGCGCGATCCGGCATTGCCCTTCGTCGAACTGCGCCAGGTGATCAACAGCCGCAGCCTGTGTTATGCCGCGCATACGCATGAGCAATGGTCGGTGGGCGCGATCGATCGCGGGCTGGCGCGCTATCGCAATGGACGCATGCAAGCGCAGGTGGGTGCGCGGTCGCTGACCCTGATCAACCCTGGCGATGTGCATGCCTGCAATCCGGATCAGCAGCAGGACTGGTCGTTCCGCATGCTGTATCTGGACGTGGCGTGGCTGCGCGAACAACAACGCGCACTCGGCCTGGCCGCCAATGCGGATGTGCACATGCTGGCAGCGCCGCTGTGCCAGACCCCGGCTGCCTATGCCGCGTTCGAGCGCATGCATGCCGTGTTGACCGATGGCAACGCCGATGCGCTGGCACGCGAGAGTGCGTTGATCGCGTTCGTGGCGCGGCTGCATCTGCATGTGGAGCCGATCAGTCGTGCGCTTGCGGTCGATACCGGGCCGATGCAGCGGGTGGCCGAGTATCTGCAGACCCATCATGCGCGTGCGGTCTCGCTGCGCGAGCTGTGCACGCTGGCGGGGATGCCGGCGCCGCGCTTGATTCGCGGCTTCCGTCAGGCGCACGGGCTGACCCCGCATGCGTATCTGCTGGATTGCCGTTTCCAGCGTGCGCGCGAGGCCTTGCGGCGCGGCGGTGACATTGCCGAGGTCGCCTACGCGCATGGCTACGCCGACCAGGCGCATCTGCAGCGCAGCTTCAAACGTGCCTGGGCGGTGACGCCGGGGCGTTACCGCAATGCCGTGCCCCATTCCAGCAACAGATAGACCGCGCTCAGCACCAGCAGCGCCGCCAGCACCCGGTTCAACCGCCGCAGCTGCCTTGGTACCTGCACATGCCGCCGCAGCACGGCGCCGGCCAGCAACCAGCACCCCAGCGAGGGATAGCAGATCAGCGCATACAACGCCGCAAAACCCGCCAGCTGCGTGGTGCCTGCGGTCGCATACAGGGCAACGCCGGAGGTCGCCGCCAGCCAGGCCTTGGGGTTGAGCCATTGCATCGCCGCACCGGTCCAGAACGAGGCCGCCGGGCGCGTCCCGTCGGTCTGGATGACGCCATCGTCGCGCAGCAGGCGCCAGGCCATGTAGAGCAGAAACGCCACCCCGGCCAGATGCAATGCACGGCCGAGCAGCGGCCAGCGTAGCAGCACCTGCTGCAGTCCCATGCCCACCAGCAACAGCAGCGCGACGAAGCCGACGGTGGCGCCGATCACATGGCGGTGCCCCGCACGCGCGCCGGCGCTGGCGCCGGTGCTCAGCGCGACCAGGTTGACCGGCCCGGGCGAAATCGAGCACACCAGCGCGAAGCTGGCCATTGCGACAAGATGGTCCATGGCGCGGAATCCATAGCGGGGCGCAACAGCATGGCCAGCGAGCGCGGCGACGGATTGAACAAAATTTCGATGGGCGGTCGCTGCGGGCGTTGCATGATCGGTAAACGCAGCCAGCGGTCGTCAGGCAGGCGACATGCCGGACCGATGAGGCCGAGTGCGAGCCAACGCCACGGATGCGGGTCCTCGCCTGGCAGCGCTGCGGCCGGCAGGTTTTTGCGTTGTCAGCCGGCGGCGGCTTCTTCGCGCAGTTGCTCGGCGCGCTCGGCGCCCAGGTATGCGCCGATGGCGCGGCGCGCCAGATACAGCAGCGGGATCAGTGCGATCGCAAAGCCCATCTTGTAGACGTAGTTGAGGGTGCTCACCGCCAGGAACTGGTCCGTGGACCAATGCTGCGGGCCGAGCACGAAGGCGATGTAGATCACCACGAAGCTGTCCACCAACTGCGACACCGCCGTGGAGCCGGTGGCGCGCAGCCACACGTGCTTTTCGCCGGTGGCGCGGCGGATGCGATGGAACACCGACACATCGATCAACTGGCCGAACAGGAAGGCCACCAGCGAGCCGCCGATCGTCCACAGCCCCTGGCCGAAGACCGCTGCAAAGGCGGCCTGGTAGTCGGGCACGCCCTGGCTCTGTGCCGCCGTGACCCACCAAGCCGCCGGCGCCAGTGCGATGGCGGCGAACGCGAACACGAAGCCGTAGCCGATCAGCGCCACCGCCACCCACGAGATGAAACGCACCCCGCGGCTGCCGAAGAACTCGTTGATGGTGTCGGTCATGATGAACACCACCGGCCACAGCAAGGTGCCGGCGGTGAAGCTGAGCGAGCCGGTCTGGCCGAACAGGTTCCAGTTCAACGGCGCGATGCCGAGGGTGTCTTCCAGCGCGAAGATCTTGACCCCGATGAACTCGGCCAATGCCGCGTTGACGCAGAAGAACGCGGCGAGCGCAATGAACAGGCGAACCGCACGATCGTCGAGGGTGCGCACCTGTGTCATGGCTTTAGCGATCCGCGGTACGGGTAAAGGGAACCGATTCGGGCGCCACTGCGCCGCCGGAGATGATGAAGCTCATCGCCTGGTCCACGCTCCAGTCGGTGGGCGTGAGCAGCTCCACCGGCACGATCTCCAGATAGCCGGAGGTCGGGTTGGGCGTGGTCGGCACGTACACCGCTGCCAGCTCGCGGCCGGTGCCCTGTTCCTTGATCACCCGCGTGACCAGACCGACCGACTTCATGTCCCGGTGCGGGAAGTCGATCAGCACGACGCGCTGGGTGCTGCCGGGCTGGGTCTGCAGGATGTCGAGCAATTTGCGCGCGCTGTCGTACACCACGCTGGCCAGCGGGATGCGCCGCATGATCGCCTCGAACCAGCGCAGCAGGCGCTGGCCGATCACCCGCCGGCTCAGGATGCCGACAAACAGGATCGCGCCCACGGTGGCGATCAGCGCGATGGTGTTCTGCACCCACAGCGCCTTGATCCAGCCCAGATAGTCGGGGAACGAGGCAGCGATGCGTTCGGACAACGGCACCACCCACGGGCTGCTGATGCCCGACAACAGCGAGAACACGAACTTCACCACCACCCAGGTCAACCAGACCGGTAGCAGGGTGAGCAAACCGGTCAGAAAGACGCGTTGCAGGGAAGGGCGGGTGGGCGGAGTGGGGGATTCGGACATACGCGCATTGTAGGCATTCGGCCGCGTCCGGTGCAGGCGCGCGGTGCGCCTTGTTCGCCGGGGAGACGGCAAGTGCGCATCGGCGTATGCCACTCGCGGCTCTGTCCGGGCCGCTCTAAGATGACACAGCTCATCCACGGACGGTTGCCCCCGCATGCTCGCCAAATTCCTCAAGTCGGCCCTGCTGGGGCTATGCATCCTGGTCGCCCTGCTGGTGGCCCTGTACGCGATCTCCGCGCGCTGGCCGATTCCTGACGCGCAGCGCCAGGCGTTGGCGCAACTGCGTCAACCGCAGCCGCCGCTGCGTGGGCCCAATATGTTCGCCGCGCTATGGTCGTTGGGGTACGCGGTACCCGATGCGCAGCGGAATGCGCTGGTTGCGCAGGATGTGCAGCGGTTCGCGCGCTTGCCGGCAGGCATGCAGCTGCAGAGTGCGGCCACGCGCTATCCGCGCCACCCGGATTGGCCGGCCACAGCGCCGGCGCCATGCACGCGCCACTCCGGGTGCCTGGACCGCGTGCGTCAGCAGCCGCAAGCCTATGCCGATGCGCTGGCTACCCAGATACCGTTGTTGTTCAAACTGCGCGATCTGGCCGGTTACGCCGATTACCGAAGCCCGTTCCCGCCTTCTGCCACTGCGCCGTTGCCGCCACTGCCTCGGTTCAATGTGTCGATGACCAGCAACGCGCTGGACTTTGTGCAAGGGCGCACCACACAGGCGCTGGTGGGTGTCTGCACCGATGCGCAGGTTGCACGCGTACTGCTGCGCAGCGGCGACAATCTGCTCATGCCGATGCTTGGCGCGGCGATGCTGCGCACCAATGCGCACCTGCTTGCCGACATGCTGTCCGAGTTGCCGGCGCAGCATCCGTTGCCTGCGCACTGCCTGGCCGCATTTGCGCCGCTTGCGGTCGATGAGATCTCGCTGTGCGACGCATTGCACGGCGAATCAAGGATGGCGCTTTCGATATTTCAGGAAGCCAGCCACAACAACGGCCAGGCAACCGATCTGTCCTGGGACGATCGATTGTCGCTGCATCTACTCGACCAGGAACGCACTCATGCGCTGATGGCTCCGACCTATACCTGGGCATGCAGCGCGCCGGTACGGGCCGTGCTGGCGCAGGATCAAGCGGTGCCGCAGGCACTGATTCCAGTGCCTGACACCATCTCGATGGGTTGCGTTGCCAATGCAGTGGGGTGTCTGTTGGCGGGTCTGGCACGCCCTGACTATGCAAATTACCAGCACAAACGGCAAGACACTGCCGCTGCACTGCGCGCGTTATCGGCCGTGCTGTGGTTACGCGATCACCCTGGTGATGCGCAGACACTCGAGCAGCGCCTTGCCGGCTTGCCACCATCGCTGCGCGGGCAAGCGCGCCCGCTGCAGCCCGCTGCGGACGGCCTGAGCATGCAGCTGCGTCAATACGCCAGGCCTGAAGACGGTGTCATGGAAGATCTGTGGCCGCTCGCAGGCAGCCGGATGGCGCATCAGTCCGGGGCGGCAGCGGCCCCGAAGAACCAGGCGCCCTAAGCATTGAAGGCCAGCGGACGGGTGTGGCGGATGCATGTGATCCACCTCGGCCCCGCGTTGGGCTGCCGATGCATCTGCTGGCAGCGCATCGTCGTGCGTGCTGCGTAGGAAGGCTAATACGCCAAGTTGGCAGTGCCGCTATCTGTTATAGCGAAAGCGTGCAGCGTTGCGATCAACACCAGCTTTCTTCCGCCTGCTCGTATGGACGCGCAAGAGCGCGCTGCGCAACGCAACGCGCCGCTCGTAGCGCGGGCTTAGAACCGGAAATTCAACCAGCCCATCACGAAGGTCGAATCGCCGTAACCGGCCTTTTCGAGCGCAGGCCCGGCCATCAGGTGTTCGGCGCGGAAGGTCACCGACCAGTTCGGGTCGATGTTCCAGGTGGCGTTGATGCGCGGCATGGTGCCGATACGGCGCTCGCCGGTGTTCTGCGTGCGGGCGTAGGCGCGTGCCTGGTTGTTGTAGATCGCATCGCTGGTGGTCTGCCGCCACAGGGTTTCCCATTCCAGGTTCACGGTGATCTTGGAAGTGGGCGAGAAGGTGAACGTGGGCGCGGCGGTGACCAGGTTGACCGGGCCGAAGAACGTCGCCCAGCTGAAGTAGATCGTATTGCCGTACAGGAAGTTGTTGTTGCGCAGCGTGCCGGTGCCGGAGGTGCCACCGCCGCCGGAAGCGATTTCGCTATGGAAGCCCAGGCGCGGTTTCCAGCCCGATTCGCTCAGCGTCCAGGCATTGGAGGTGCTGGCCATGTAGGCACGCAGATCGCGCCCGCCGTAGCTGCCGCGCTGCACGGTCACGAACGAGTCGGTGCGCAGCTTGCCCACATTGCCCCACAGGCGCAGGCCGTAATAGTTGCGGTTTTCTTCGGCAGTCTGCCGGCCCCAGACCTGATTGTCGTTGCGGAACTGGTAGAAGAACGGCTCCAGGTACATCGGCTTGGCGGTCGGCATGCGATAGCCGCCGACCACGCCGCGGAAGTGCCGCGAGCGGTCGATGCGATCGTCGCCCAGGCCCTCGGTGCCATCGAGGTTGAAGTTGAAATCGAACAGGTCCACACGGGTCTTTTCGCCGATCGCCCAGGCGCGCACACCGTTGAAGGTCACAAAAATATCGGTGTTGTCGCGCAATGCCATCAGCGTGGTGGGGCCATCGACAAACACCTGACGACCGACTCGCAGGCCGAGGTCGGCATCTTTGACGCGTCCTTTCACATCGAAGAACACCTGCTGCAGGATAGCGTTGTTTTCCTGCGTGCCGGTCTTGGTGCCTTCGTTGCGTCCATCCAGGCTGCCGTGCGCCAGTTCCGTATACAGACGGAAATGCTCGCCGACATGGAAGTCGGCGCCGAAGAACGCGCGCAACAGATACTGCTGCTGCGAATGGCTGCCGGGAATCAAACCGGGATTGGTGATGGTGTTGCTGCGCACGCGCAATTCATTGCTGAGCGAGACATACACATCGCCCGAGTCATTGAACGGAATGTACTTGAGCGGATCGAACGGACTCTTGCGCTTGGACGGATCCTTCAGATACGACCAGTCTTCGGCCCAACGCACCTGCCACATGTTGCCGCCCTGCTTGGCGCCCCAACCCTGCGCTTCCAGCGGATAACCCTTCGCGGCAGCGGGCGCTGCCGGAGCGGCGGGCGCAGCCTTTGCAGGCTCCGGCTGGGTCTGCTCGGCGTTGACCGGCGCGGTCTGCGCCTGCGCAAACCCCAGTCCCGGCAGAGACAACCCGATCGCCAAGCACAGGCGCCGGGTGGCACCAAAGGAAGTTTCAGCCATGGCCGGCTGTGCCAAGCGTGCTAGTCGCATCGTGTCGCCCTATCGAAAAAAGTGAGTCGTCTGAGCGAGTGGTATCGGCTCAGTGGGCACTGACTGTAGTGGAGCGCTGCCGCAAAGGGAGTAACCCAATGGTTCTAAGCACATGAGCGGGGATTGGGGAGTCGTGATTGGGGATTTGCAAAAGCAGGCGTGCAAGTGATGCGTCAGTTCTTCTTCAGTCCGCTTGAGTCAACGCAAGGAAATTCTCGGCCGGAATGCTCTGCGAATCTCCAATCCCCAATCCCCAATCCCCGCCTCATGACTACCGGCACATCCACTATACCCAACTTCGCAATAGCATTGCCTTCGACCTAGCGGAGATGGCCGATGAGCGAACCCGATGCCTACCTGCGGAAATTTCAGAAAGAGCTGAGTGCCGGCACGGTGTCGCTGGCCTTGCTGGCGGTGCTGGCGCAGGCCGAGGAGCCGCTGTACGGCTATCTGATCGCCAAGCGCATGGAGCGGCTGGACGGCGTGCTGAGCGGCAAGCAGAGCGCGTTATATCCGGTGCTGCGCAATCTGGAGGGGGCAGGGTTGCTGCAAAGCCATGTCGAGCCGTCGGCGTCCGGCCCACCGCGGCGCTATTACCGCATCACCCAAACCGGGCGTGATTGCCTGCGCGACTGGACCGCCGCCTGGCGCGCCACCCGCGATTCCGTTGACTCAGTGCTGGAGGGGACCCACTCATGACGACCATTGCGCAGGCACGCCCGTTGCCGACCACCATTCCCGATTACCTGGCGCAATTGCGCCAGGCCCTGGCCGGCGCGGACCCGGCGATGATCCAGGACGCGCTCTACGACGCCGAAGAGTACTTACGCGCCGAACTGGCCGAGCAGGCCGGCAAGAGCGAAGCGGAGGTGATCGCCGGCGTGGCAGGCAGCTACGGTGCGCCGGATGAAGTGGCCGAGATCTATCGCGAAACCGAAGTGACGGTGACACGTGCACTGCGCCCGCCGCTGCCGCGCAGACGCAGCACATGGTTCGGCAGGTTCTTCGGCGTGGCTGCCGATCCACGCAGCTACGGCGCGCTGTTCTACATGTTGTTGTCGTTGGTCACCGGCGTGTTCTATTTCACCTGGGTGATCACCGGCGCGAGTCTGTCGGCCGGCTTGATGATCCTGATCATCGGCGTGCCGTTGCTGGTGCTGTTCTTCGGATCGGTGCGGGTGCTGTCGCTGGTGGAAGGCCGCGTGGTGGAGACGCTGCTGGGCGTGCGCATGCCGCGTCGTCCCGCCCATCCGGGGCCGCAAGGTGGCTGGCTGCAACGCATCGGCGCGATATTCACCGATGCGCGTACCTGGAGCACGATGCTGTACTTCCTGCTGATGCTGCCGCTGGGCATCGTCTACTTCAGCGTGTTCACCACCTTGTTGTCGTTGGCGCTGGGCCTGGCCGCTTCACCGCTGGTGCTGCTGTTCGACAACACGGCGGTGCTGACCTGGGATGGCGTGGATGTCACCAGCGCTTGGCTGACGCTGCCGTTGTTCGTCGTGGGCGTGCTGCTGCTGTTCGTCACGCTGCACCTGGCACGCGCCTTCGGCAAGCTGCACGGCATGTTCGCCAAGCACCTGCTGGTCAAGAGCGGTGAAGGCTGAGTGCACCGTGTGATTGCCGGTTGCCGGTTGCCGGTTGCCGGTTGTGCGGCACGCGGCACGCGGCTGCGATCGCTGCAGTGTCACGTGGTCTGTAGTGAAAGGTCTGAAAGACGCAACGACTTGAAGTCCCGTAGTCGTGTACGTGGTTGGACAGTGCGGATGGAGCGGTCGCAGGGCGGCTGCTCTGTGGCTTGGCAGCAGGGCCCTTGCCCGCCCACCCTCGCAGGACACGCCGCAAGTACATCCTTGTAGGCTCTTACGCGGCATCCATGCCGCGTAAGGTCCCGCGACGGTGAGCGGGCAAGGACCAGTGGAGATGGTCGGTGTGCATGGTTTTAAACAAAGCAACCGACCAGCTCTCTGGTGCGGTGTGCTCGCCGGTTGCGGGACCCTCAGCGGCATGGATGCCGCTGAGGAGCCTCCAGGGACGGATTCACGGCGTGTCCCGCGAGCGGCGAGGGCACCGCGCGCTCGACGAACCGAGCGTTTGACTGCACTCGACCGACGTTGCTGCGCGAAGGCCTGGTGTTAGCTGCGTAGCGTTTGATCTGCAGCTTGGCTGCAGGCCCTTGCCCGCCCACCATCGCAGGACACGCCGCAAGTACGTCCGTGTAGGCTCTTACGCGGCATCCGTGCCGCGTAAGGTTCCGTGACGGTGAGCAGGCAAGGACCATCGAAGATGGTCGGTGTGTGTGGTGGCAAGCAGTTTCAATAAAGCGACCGGCAAACTGTCTTGTGCGGGCGCCACGCACCTTGCCACGCTGTGCGCTGTCTTTACGCGAACCAAAAATCCGCGCATAAAAAAACGCCCCTTGATCGGTCTCGATCAAGGGGCGTTTTTGTCGGCCGATCAGGCGCGCTTGCCGCGCTTGCGGATCGGGGTGACGGTGGCGGGGTCGCGGCTGCCGACCGGGTCGGCATCGTAGCGAGCGATGAATTCGCGCACCTGCGGGTACACCACTTCGCGCCAGCGACGGCCGCTGAAGATGCCGTAGTGACCGGCACCTTCCACCACCAGATGACGACGATGCGCCGCGTCGATCCCGGTGCACAGATCGTGCACCGCTTCGGTCTGACCAAGGCCGGCGATATCGTCCAGTTCGCCCTCGATGCTGAGCAGTGCGGTATTGCGGATCGCCGACGGCTTGACCAGCTGGCCATCCACTTTCCACTTGCCCTGCGGCAGCAGGAAGTCCTGGAACACCACGCGGATGGTGTCCAGGTAATACTCGGCCGGCATGTCGAGCACGGCGTTGTATTCGTCGTAGAACTGCCGGTGCGCCTGCGCGTCCTGCAGGTCGCCCTTGACCAGATCGGTGTAGAAATCCCAATGCGACATCACGTGCCGGTTGGGGTTCATCGACAGGAAGCCGGCATGCTGCAGGAAACCCGGATACACCTGCCGGCCGTGGCCCGGATACGGGAACGGCACGGTGTGGATCAGGTTGTTCTGGAACCACTCGATACCATTTTCGGTGGCCAGGTTGTTGACCTGGGTCGGGCTGCGGCGCGCATCGATCGGCCCGCCCATCATCACCAGCGAGCGCGGCGTGGGTTCGTCGTTGGTGGCCATCAGCGACACCGCCGCGAGCACCGGCACGGTGGGCTGACACACGCTCACCACATGCAGGCGCTCGGCGCCGATGTGACGGATGAACTCCTGGATGTAGCTGATGTAGTCCTCGAGCCGGAAGGCGCCGGCTTCCAGCGGCACCATGCGCGCATCGACCCAGTCGGTGACATAGACCTTGTGGTTGCGCAGCAGGGTGCGCACGGTGTCGCGCAACAGGGTGGCGTGGTGGCCGGACAAGGGCGCCACCACCAGCACGGCCGGCTGCTGCTTCATCGTGCCGATCAGCTCGACATGGTCGCTGAAACGCTTGAAGCGCAGCAGACGGCAGAACGGCTTGCTCAGCACCTCGCGTTCGATGATCGGCAACGAATGGCCGTCGACCTCGACATCGTCGAGCGCCCAGGCCGGCTTTTCGTATTCCTTGCCCAAGCGATGGAACAGCTCATTGCTGGCCGCCATGCGTTCGGCGCCCGGGAGCGAGGCCCACAGACTGTCGGGGTCGGAGAACATCTTGGCGTTCGCCTGGGCCTGGTGTACCCAAGGGGCTAGCAGATTGCGGGTCAGCTCGTGCAGTTGATAAAGCATTCCACCCATCCGTGCGGCTCTTTGCTGCCGCGCAGCATACCCCCTTTGGCGCATTTGCACCTTAATGGGGCTGCGGACGGTAGAGGCTGTCATACGATTTATGGCAGGCGTTAGCGGCCTGATTTGCCGCGATTTGGTGTGCCGTTAGTGGTAATTCTTCGGATGGCTGCGCGAGCCGAAAGCGCGCGTTCGTCGCAGAACGCTATGTCTGCTGGACGCGTCTTCTTTCCTGCAGGGCAGGGATGGGTGAGGTGCGCGGCAAAGCCCAGTGCACTCAACCCTCATCAGCGCTCGATCTCCACCAGGCTTCGCACGCACCCTCATCCGCCCCTGCGGGGCACCTTCTCCCGGCGGGAGAAGGAAATGAAGCCGCTCAGCGTGCGAGGAGGGATGCGTGAACTAAAGCTCCTCTCCTGCGGGAGAGGGGGTGGGGTGAGGGGACGCGGCGAAGCCACTCGCCACGCGTGCCTCAACCGGCCAGCGTCCTGCTCAGCCGCGCTCCAGCGCAGCCGCCTCATCGGCCAACTGCGGCGACAACCAGCAGTGCGAGCCGAGTGCAGCAAACCCCACGCTGGCGAAGCGGCGCCGATACCAGCGCGCCGGCCGCGCCTGAAAACCATCGTGGTCGCCTTCGAAGGCATCCTCTTCGGCGAAGGTTTCCAGAAATGCCACGCCCGCGCACATCTCGGCCAACCCCGGCAGGCCGTGGTTGAACTCGCGCGTGGGCACGTAATGCAGCACGTCCGAGCAGATCAGCAGATCCACCGGCGCGCACGGGCGCAGCCAGGCGAAATCGCCGAAGCGGGCAGGGTGGATCTGCCGGCTGCGTCCGTAACGCTGCACCACATAGGCGCTGCTGTCGAAGCCCAGATAACTTAGCTTGGGGCGTAACGCCAGCAATGGCGCGCGCCAGGCCGCCTCGCCGCAGCCGATATCCAGCACGCTGCGGATCGGGCGCTCCAGGTAGTACTCGGCTTGGCTCACCGCCAGTGCGACCTTGCGTCGCAGACGCGCAGGGTCGGCCAGCCCGGCATCCCGGTACCAGCGGCGGAAATAGTGGGCGTCGTACTGCTTGTCGTCGGGTTCGGACATGGACGTCAGGTGCTTTCGCGTCAGCGGATAGGTGAAAATGCGGGCCATCCTACGCCAGCCAGCGAAGCCAGCACATGACCCTGTACCTGTGGATTAAGACCTTCCATCTGTTGTTCGTCACTGCATGGATGGCGGCGGTGTTCTACCTGCCACGCATCCTGGTCAATATCGCCGAAGCCGGTGCCGAGCCTGCGGTGCGCACGCGCCTGGTGCTGATGGGGCGCCGCCTCTACAAATTCGGCCACAGCATGCTGGGGCTGGCGCTGCTGCTGGGCGCGGTGCTGTGGCAGGGCTATCGGGTGATTCCGGATTTTCCGACGATGGTGGCCGGTGGCTGGCTGCACGCAAAACTGTTTGCGGTGGCCTTGATCCTGGCGCATTACATCGTGGCCGGGCGCTGGTTGAAGGGCGTGGATCAGGGCCGCAGCCTGCCCAGCGGCCGCGCATTGCGGCTGTTCAATGAAGTCCCGGTGGTCTTGCTGGTCGGGGTGATCTGGCTGGTGCTGGCCAAGCCGTTCTGACACAACACCCCGGCAGTGCATGCGCTTGCCGGATGCGCCGGTCGTCGCTGGCGTGTTCGCGCAGCACGGCGGTGATGTGGCGCGGATGGTCGAGGGATTCCGCCAGGGCGCCATTGCGAAGCGGCTGCATCGACGATTGCAGCAGGTGATCGATCCGGGCCTTCAGGCTTGCCGCTATCCCAGGCTTTCTGGGCATCGCGGCACTCTATCGTTGCGTACCAGTCTTCTGGGAACACGGTGCTCTCACCATCCGTGTTTCACCGCTTGAGTATCGCGTCAGGCGGAGATCACGCCTGGGCGCCGAGCTCGCTCAGCCCCTTGCGCGCCAGGTCGATCCAGGCGCGCTGCTCGCGCTGGTAATGCTTGGGGGAGGCGGCTGCGTGGCGCAGCACCTGCTCGAAGACGGCCCTGGCGTCTTGCGGGCGCGCGGCGCGCAACAACAGCTGCGCATAACGCACGCGTGCTTCTTCGCCCGGATAGCCTTGCGCAAGCGTCTCGTATTCGTGCAGCGCCTCGTCGATGCTGCCGCTGTCTTCGACTGCGCGCGCGTACAGCAGGTGCCCGTCGTGCGAACGGAAATTCGGATTGGCCGCGATCAACGCGTCCAGCGTCTTGCGCGTGTCTGCGGCCTGGCCCAGCCCGTACTGGGCCTTGGCCAGGCCCAGCATCAGGTCCGGATCGTCCTGGTAAATGCCGCGCAGCGCGCCCTGATACAGCTCGGCGGCACGCGCGTAGTCGCCCTGTTCCAGCAGCGTCTGCGCGAGGCGACGGCGATTCTCGGGAGTGTCGGCCACATCCAGCTGGCGCGATGCGTCGCGTTGTTCGCGTTGCGGATCGATGCGCTGACGCACCTTGCGCAGGCCACGGCGCGCCGTCGGGTCGTTGCGCAGGTCCGGGATCACCGCCACGCACACGTAGACCAGGACCGCCAGTAACGAAAACGCCAGCAGGATGAAGATCCAGTACAGCGGGCGGCCGCTGCGCACCACATGTACGCAGCAGGCGGCCTGCAAGACCAGCGACAGCAGAAGTAGCGGGCTCATATCCGAACAGGTCCTTCCATGGTGGGCAATCGTCTTGCTGGCTGGCAATGCTGCGTGCAGCACCATCGCCCCGGCAGACCTCCGATCAGTTGCCTTCGTAGGCGCCGTAGCTGCGCAGGCGCTCGTAACGACGCTGCAGCAGGCCCTCGACCGGCAGCTTTTCCAGCGCTTCCAGCTCGTTGAGCAGCACCGCCTTGAGGCGCTTGCCCATCTGCTCGGGATTACGATGCGCGCCGCCGGTGGGTTCGCGGATCACTTTGTCGACCAGGCCCAGGCCTTTCAGGCGCTTGGCGGTCAAGCCGAGCTGCTCGGCCGCGTCCTTGGCCTTGGCCGCGTCCTTCCACAGGATCGAGGCGCAGCCTTCGGGCGAAATCACCGAATAGGTGCCGTATTCCAGCATCAAGGTGCGGTCGCCCACGCCGATCGCCAGCGCGCCGCCGGAGCCGCCTTCGCCGATCACGGTGCAGATCACCGGGATCTTCAGTTCGGCCATCTCCAGCAGGTTGCGCGCGATCGCTTCGGACTGGCCGCGCTCTTCGGCGCCGATGCCCGGATAGGCGCCCGGGGTGTCGATGAAGGTCAGCAACGGCAGGCGGAAACGCTCGGCCAGCTTCATCAGGCGCAGCGCCTTGCGGTAGCCCTCCGGGCGCGGCATGCCGAAATTGCGGGCGACCTTGCTCTTGGTGTCGCGGCCCTTCTGGTGGCCGATGATCACCACTGCGCGGCCATCGATACGGCCCAGGCCACCGACGATCGCCTTGTCGTCGGCATAGGCGCGGTCGCCGGCCAGTTCCTGGAATTCGTCGCAGATGGTGTTGATGTAGTCCAGCGTGTACGGGCGCTGCGGATGGCGCGCCAGCTGCGAGACCTGCCAGGCCGACAGGTCGCGGAAGATCTGTGCGGTACGCACGCGCAGCTTGTCGCGCAGCGCACGCACCTCGGTGTCCACGTTGACTGCAGGACCGGTGCTGGCCTTGCGCAGTTCCTGGATCTTTGCTTCCAGATCGGCGATGGGTTGCTCGAAGTCGAGGTAGTTAGGATTCATGCAGTGGTGTCGTCGACGTAAGGCGGGGAGTGTAGCTGAAGCGCTGCCTTCGACCCGTACGGGGCCGTTCGGATGCACGGCAGGGATTCGGGAGTGGGGATTCGGGATTGGCAACAGCGGCGCTGCTGCGTCCGGGTTGCTGTTGCCAACCCCGAATCCCGAATGCCCAATCCCCGCCCATCAAGCCCATGGAGGGCTGTACTTGATCTTCAAGGTCCGCACCGCGGGGTCGGCGCGCAGGTTGTCCATCAGCTGCTGGTCGATCCGCACCGAGTGGCTGCCGTTGAGGTCGAGCATGCCGGCCACGCCGCCGGTCGGGGCGCGCAGCAGCAAGTCCAGGCGCAGGGGCGTCTTGCCGGGGCGGTGCTTGGCCAGCAGCGCGTCGATGCGCTTCCAGGCCTGTTTCTCGCGCAGGTCCAGGCGCAGCGACAGGCGCTGTGCGTGGTCGGCGCAGATCTGCTCGTAGTCCCAGCATTGGCGGATGCGCAGGCTGTAGCCGCCGTTGAATTCGTCCTCGCGCAGGCCGCCCTTGACGATCAGGATGCGGTCGCGGGTAAGCAGATGCCCGAACTCGGCCATCGCATCGGAGAACGCGCTGCATTCGACCCGGCCACGGCCGTCTTCGAGCTGCACGAACACCTGGCTGTCGCCCTTGCGCCGCACGCCGATCACCTGGCCGGCCAGGATCGCGCTGACTTCCGGGCGCCAGGCGCGCTTTTCGCCATCGCCACCGCCGCCACCGCCGCGTTGTTGCGAGGCGAGGATCTTCTCCAGCGCGCCCAGGTCGCAGCCGACCAGCTCGCGCACTTCGTCGCGGTGCGGGTCGAACGGGTGACCGCTGAGATAGAAGCCCAGCGTTTCGCGCTCGCCGGTGAGCAACTGGCCCAGCGGCCATTCCTTGCTTTCGGGCAGGTCCAGACGCAGCGCCGGCGCGCTCGGGTCCGGCCCGCCGAACAGCGAGTTCTGGCCCGAGGCGCGTTCGCGCGCCAACTGCTCGGTGGCCTTGACCACTTCCGGCAGCTGCAGCATCAGCGAGGCGCGGTTCTTGCCCAGCCCGTCCATCGCGCCGGCGTTGATCATCGCTTCCAGCGTGCGCCGGTTGAGCTTGGCGGTGCCTACGCGCGTGCAGAAATCCAGCAGGGTGGTGTAGGGGCCGCCGCGCTGACGTTCTTCGACGATCGCCTCGCAGGCGCCCTGGCCGACGCCCTTGATCGCGCCCAGGCCGTACTGGATGGTGTCCGGGCTGGCGGCCTCGAACATGTAGGCCGACTCGTTGACGCGCGGCGGCTTGACGGTCAGGCCAAGATTGCGCACCTCATCGAGAAAGCCCACCACCTTGTCGGTGTTGTCCATGTCCGAGGACAGCGTCGCGGCCATGAATTCGGCCGGGTAATGCCGTTTCAGCCATGCGGTCTGGTAGCTGACCAGCGCGTAGGCGGCGGCGTGCGATTTGTTGAAGCCGTAGCCGGCGAACTTCTCCATCAGGTCGAAGATTTCGTCGGCCTTGGCCGCGCTCACTCCGCCCTTGGCCGCGCCTTCGCGGAAGATCTCGCGGTGCTTGGCCATTTCGGCCGGCACCTTCTTGCCCATCGCGCGGCGCAGCAGGTCGGCGCCGCCCAGCGAATAATCGCCGACGATCTGCGCCATCTGCATCACCTGCTCCTGGTACACCATGATGCCGTAGGTGTCCTTGAGGATGACTTCGGTGCGCGGATCCGGGTAGACGATCTCCTGCTGGCCGTGCTTGCGCGCGTTGAAGTCCGGGATCAGGTCCATCGGGCCGGGGCGGTACAGCGACACCAGCGCGATCAGGTCTTCGAAACGGTCCGGGCGCGCGTCCTTGAGCAGGCGGCGCATGCCCGAGGATTCGAACTGGAACACCGCGCCGGTATTGCCCGAGGCGAATACGCCCTTGTAGGTGGGGGCATCGTCGAGCGGAATGGCGCTGATGTCGACCGGGTCGATGCCGGCGCGTGCGTGGCGCACGTTGATCGCCTTGACCGCCCAATCGATGATGGTCAGCGTGCGCAGGCCGAGGAAGTCGAACTTGACCAGGCCGACCGCTTCGACGTCGTCCTTGTCGAACTGGGTGACCTGGTTCTTGCCGCGTCCGTCTTGGTCGTGTTCGGCGAACAGCGGGCAGAACTCGGAGAGCGGCTCGGGCGCGATCACCACGCCGCCGGCGTGCTTGCCGGCGTTGCGGGTGAGGTCCTCGAGCTGACGGGCCAGATCCATCAGGTCGCGCACGTCGTCCTCGACCTGATAGCGCTGGATCAGGTCCGGCGAGGCCATCTCCGAGTCCTTGCCTTCGCCCATCGCATCCTTGAGCGTGATGCCCAGGATGTTGGGGATCAGCTTGGCGACGCTGTCGACCAGACCGTAGCTGAAGCCGAGCACGCGCCCGGCGTCGCGCACCACCGCCTTGGCCGCCATGGTGCCGTAGGTGATGATCTGGCTGACCCGGTCGCGGCCGTACTTGCGCGCCACGTAGTCGATCACCTCGTCGCGGCGATCCATGCAGAAGTCGATGTCGAAGTCGGGCATCGACACGCGTTCCGGGTTGAGGAAGCGCTCGAACAGCAGGTTGTACGGCAGCGGATCCAGATCGGTGATCTGCAGCGCCCAGGCCACCAGCGAGCCGGCACCGGAACCGCGGCCCGGGCCGATCGGAATGCCCTGGTTCTTGCCCCACTGGATGAAGTCGGCCACGATCAGGAAGTAGCCGGGAAAGCCCATCTTGATGATGGTGTCCAGCTCGAATTCCAGCCGGTCGACATAGTCCTGGCGGGTCTTGCCGGGCGCGATCGGGTTCTTTTCCAGGCGTGCGGCCAGGCCCGCGCGCGACTGGCTGCGGATCCAGCTGTCCAGCGTCTCGTCTTCCGGCACCGGGTAGGCGGGCAGGAAGTAGGTACCCAGGCGCATCTCGATGTTGCAGCGCTGTGCCAGCGCCAGCGTGTTGTCGATCGCGTCGGGCACGTCGGCGAACAGCGCGGCCATTTCGTCGCCGGACTTCAGGTACTGCTGGTCGCTGTACTCGCGCGGACGTTTGGGATCGTCGAGCACGCGGCCGGAGGAAATGCACACCCGCGCCTCGTGGGCATTGAAGTCGCTGGCGTACAGGAAGCGCACATCGTTGCTGGCCACCACCGGCAGGCCGCGCACACCGGCCGCATGCAGCGCGAACTGGTTGAAGCGTTCCTCGCCCTCGCGCCCGGTGCGGGTCAGTTCCAGGTGCAGGCCATCGCCGAACACGCGCTGCCAGTCGGCCAGTTGCTGCTCGGCCAGGTCGGCGCGGCCCTCGCCGAACAGGCGCCCGGCCAGGCTGTCGCGCCCGGCCAGGGCGAACAGGTTGGCGTGGCCGCTCTGCAGCCACTCCGGGTGGATCGCCACGCCGCCTTCGGGGCGGTGGCCTTCCATCCAGGCGCGGGTCAGCAGGCGCGACAGGCTCAGGTAGCCTTCGCGGTCCCGGCACAGCAGGGTCATGCGCCAGGGCGTCATGTCCGGGGTGGCGATCATCACGTCGGCGCCGGCGATCGGCTTGATGCCCACGCCTTCGGCGGCCTTGTAGAACTTGACCAGCGCGAACAGGTTGTTGAGGTCGGTGACTGCCAGCGCGGGCATGTCGAGTTCGACCGCGCGGCTCAGCAGGTTGGCCTGCTTGGCCTTTTTCGGGTCAGCCTGATCCGGTTTCTCGGGCACACGGATGGTGGAATCCGCCAGCGAGAACTCGGTGTGGACGTGCAGATGGACGAAGCGGGAAGTGGACATGCGAGACCGGAATAATGCGTGGTCAGGGTAGCGAGCGTGGTCGGGTCGAACAAGGCTTGACAGCGCCGGCGCAGGGCCGCGGCCAGCTGCCACGGGGGCTGGGCGGTGCGGCCGATTCAGGCTTTGGCTAGCTGCGCGCAGCGCGACGGTGGCGATTGCGCGGATCGGCAGGCGTGCGGGGCTGCGTGTACGGGACGCGACGCTCCAGGCCATGGCCGCAGCGGCGGCATGCGCGTCAAGCGATGGGAGGACGCCATTACCGTTCCAGGTTCACCTGGAGGGCGGTCGGTCAGTCGGCCAGCAGCAGGTCATCGGCCGGGGCCGCGCAGGGCACGTCCCACGGCGACTGCGTCGCCTCGATGCCCAACGCACGCCGCACCGGGGCGAAGCTGCGGCGGTGCTGCGGGCAGGGTCCGTGGCTGCGCAGCGCGGCCAGATGCACCGGCGTGGCGTAGCCCTTGTGCTGGTCGAAGCGGTATTCCGGATGCTGGGCGTGCAGGGCGTGCATCAGGCGGTCGCGGGTGACCTTGGCCACGATCGAGGCGGCCATGATGGCGCGATCGAGCGCATCGCCGCCGATCAAGGCCTCGGCCGGGCAGGGCAGGCCCTTGGGCACCCGGTTGCCGTCGATGCGCGCAAACCCGGCCACATGCGCCACGCCCTCCACCGCACGCCGCATGCCCAGCATGGTCGCCTGGTAGATGTTGATGCGGTCGATCTCCTCGCTGTCGATCAGCACCACCGACCACGCCAGCGCCCGCTCGACGATGCGCGCATACAACTGCTCGCGCCGCTGCGCGCTCAGCTGCTTGGAATCGTCCAGCCCGTTGATGCGCGGCTTGCTCGGGTCGAACACCACCGCCGCCACCGCCACCGGCCCGGCAAGCGGGCCGCGGCCCGCTTCGTCGACACCGGCAATCAAACGCGAATCGGGAATCGGGACTGGGGAATCGTGAAAAAGCGCGTCCTGCGCCGTCGGAACGAGAACGGCACCGTGGGAAGTTAAGCGCTTCACAACCCGGCTCCTGCCGATTCCCGACTCCCGATTCCCGATTCCGGCTGCATCAGCAGCCCAGCCACCGCATCGGCCGCGCGTGCCGATGCGTCGCGGCGCAGTTCGGCGTGCAGGGCGAGATAGCGCGGTTGCAGGGCGGCGACCTTTTCCGGGTGCTTGAACCAGTCCAGCAGGGCCACGCACAGCCGTTCCGGGGTGCAGTCGTCCTGCATCAGCTCGGGGGCGAGATCGTCGTTGGCCAGGATGTTGGGCAGCGCGTAGCGGTTGACTTTGAGCAGGCCCAGCGTCCTGACGATGCGGTAGGTGAGCGGGGCGACCTTGTAGCCGACCACCATCGGGCGCTTGACCAGCATCGCCTCCAGCGTGGCGGTGCCCGACGCCAGCAGCACCACGTCGGCGGCCAGCATCGCGGTGCGCGCCTGGCCATCGAGCAGGTGCGAACGCAGCACCGGCAGCGACGACCGCGACAATTGTTCGGCCAGCAGCTGCTTGCAGCCGGGGTTGGCCGCGGGAACCAGCACGTGCAGGTTGGGCAGGTGCTCGGACACCAGCCAGGCCGCCTGGAAGAAGGTATCGCCGAGCTTGCTGATTTCGCCATGCCGGCTGCCGGGCAACACCGCCAGCACCGTGCTGGACGCGGACAGGCCCAGATTGGCGCGCGCGGCTGCGCGATCGGCCTGGTAGGCGATGTCGTCGGCCATCGGGTGGCCGACAAAGCGCGCATCGATGCCGTGCCTGGCATAGATCGGCGGTTCCATCGGAAACAGGCACAGCACCAGGTCGGCGCTGGCGCCGATCTTTTCCGCACGCTTCTCGCGCCAGGCCCAGACCGACGGGCTGACGTAATGCACGGTGCGCACGCCGCGCTGCTTGAGCCAGCGCTCGACCGACAGATTGAAATCGGGTGCGTCGATGCCGATGAACACGTCCGGCTTCCACGCCAGCACCCGCTCGCGGAAGGCCCGGCGCAGCTTCAACAGCCGCGGCAGATGCTGCAGCACTTCGGTCAGCCCCATCACCGCCAGTTCGCTGGCATCGAACCAGGTCTGGCAGCCGGCACCACGCATTGCATCGCCACCGATGCCGACGAATTCAGCGCCCGGATAGCGGCGCCGCAGCTGTTCGATCAGGCCCGCACCCAGGATGTCGCCGGAGGCTTCGCCGGCGATCAGCGCGATGCGCGGGGCGCGCGTTTGCGCGCTGGGAATCGGGAGTGGGGAATGGGGAATCGGAAGTGCTGACGATGGGCCGGCGGCAGACGCGTCTGCATGCGCGCCTGCATCGATTCCCGATTCCCGATTCCCGATTCCCGTCATCGCAACAACGGCCTTTCCGCCGCCTCGATGAACTCGAGTAGTCCGCGCACGTCTTCGCTGCTCTTGGCCTGTTCGGCCAGTTGCAGTTTGGCTTCGGCCAGCGGCAGGCCGGCGACGTATAGCGTGCGGTAGGCGCGCTTGATCGCAGTGATGCGCTCGGCATCGAAGCCGCGCCGCTTGAGCCCTTCGCTGTTGATGCCGCGCGGGCGGCCCAGCGATTCGCTGCCGACCATGGTGAACGGCGGCACGTCGCCGTTGGTCAGCGCGCCCATGCCCAGGAAGGCGTGCGCGCCGATCCGGCAGAACTGATGCGCGCCGGCAAAGCCGCTGATGATCACGTAGTCGCCCACGGTGACATGGCCGGCCAGCGTGGTGTTGTTGGAGAACACGCAGTGGTTGCCGACATGGCAGTCGTGCGCCACGTGGGTGTAGGCCAGCATCCAGTTGTCGTCGCCGACCACGGTGATGCCGCCACCGCCGCCAGTGCCGCGATTGATGGTGACGAATTCGCGGATCACGTTGCCGTCGCCGATCACCAGCTCGGTGCGCTCACCGGCGTACTTCTTGTCCTGCGGTTCGCCGCCGATCGCGGCGTGGCCGATGAAGCGGTTGTTGCGGCCGATCCGGGTCGGGCCGTGGATCGAGCAATGCGGCCCCACCTCGGTGCCCGCATCGATCTGCACATCGGCGCCGATCAGCGAAAACGCACCCACGCGCACATCGCTGGCCAGTTGCGCCGACGGATCGATGACGGCGGTGGGATGAATCAAGGGTGCTTGATCACGCATCGTGTCTCACCTCCAAAACGGTTATTCCTTGGCGCCGGCGCACATGACTTCGGCACTGGCCACGACTTCGCCGTTGACCTTGGCCTCGCCGTAATAGCATCCCATGTTGCGGATCAGGCGCTTCATCTGCACTTCCAGCATCAGCACGTCGCCCGGCACCACCTGCTTGTTGAAGCGGGCGTTGTCGACCTTGACCATGTAGAACAGCTTGGACAGCGCGTCGCGTCCCAGGCCGAGCTGGGTCATCACGCCACCGGCCTGCGCCAGTGCCTCGATGATCAGCACGCCGGGCATCACCGGGCGGGTGGGAAAATGGCCCTGGAAAAATGGCTCGTTGATGCTGACGTTCTTCTGCCCGACGATGCGCTTGGCATCCAGGTCGAGCTCGATGACCCGGTCGATCAGCAGGAACGGATAGCGGTGCGGGATCAGCGTCTGGATCTGGTTGACGTCGATCGGCAGCTCGTAAGTGGGGTGACTCATTCTTTCTCCTTGCCCACAGCCAGGATGCGCCTTGCCAGCACATCGAGTTGTTTGAAGCGCGCGGCATTCTTGCGCCACGTGCGATTGTCGGTGAGAGGGGTGCCGGACGAATACTCGCCCGGCTCATGGATGGAATTGCGCACTACCGACTTGCCGGTGATCACCACCTTGTCGCAGATCTCCAGATGCCCGACCACGCCGACATGCCCGCCGAGCAGGCAGTAACGACCGATCTTGGCGCTGCCGGCGATCCCGGTACAGCCGGCGATGGCGCTATGCGCGCCGATGTGGCAGTTGTGCGCGATCTGCACCAGGTTATCCACGCGCACGTCTTCTTCCAGCACGGTGTCTTCCAGTGCGCCGCGGTCGATGCAGGTGTTGGCGCCGATCTCGCAGTCGTCGCCGATCACCACGCCGCCCAGTTGCGGGACCTTGATCCAGTGCCCGGCATCCATCGCCAGGCCGAAGCCGTCGGCACCGATCACCGCACCGGGATGGATACGCACGCGCTTGCCCAGGCGCACCCGGGTGACCAGGGTGACGCGGGCGAGCAGCTCGCTGCCGTCCTCGACCACGCAGTCTTCGCCGATGATGCTGCCGGTGCCGATCACGCAGCCATCGCCCACGCGGCTGCGCGCACCGATGCTGACGAACGGGCCGACGTGGGCGTTCGGCGAAACCTGTGCGCTGGGATCGATCACCGCGGAAGGGTGGATCCCCGGTTCGCGCACCGGCGCCACGTCGAACAAGGCCGCGATCTTGGCAAAGGCGGTATAGGGATCCTTTGCGACCAGCGCGGTGCCGCGTGCATCCGCCGCATCGTCGGCGCGCAGGACCACCACGGCCGCCTGGCTCTGGCCCAGTTGCGGCCGGTAGCGCGGATTGGACAAAAAGCTCAGTTGTCCGGCGCCGGCATGCGCCAGGGTGGCGACGCCACTGACTTCGACGGCGCCATCGCCAACGACGGTCAACCCAAATTGTTCGGCAATTGCACTGGCGGTCAAGCGCATCGGGGTGAACCTCTTGTAAATGTGGGAGCGCCGCTTTAACGGGTAAAAAACACCATTAAACAGTTCCCAACAAAGCCTGCGTATCTAGGGTCTTGTCGCAATCAAGCGGCGAATCCAGGAGCAAGCATATGAAAACCGTTCTTTCCATCCTTGGTGGTCTGGTCATGATGGGCGCGGTCGCGAGTGCATCGGCCCAATCCTTCGATATCGAGCAGGGCAAGGCGATCGGTGAGCAGCAGCTGCAGTGTCTCAGCCTGCCTGCCGGCGACATCGCCAGCTGCCTGTCCAACACCGTATCCACCTGGTTCGACAGCTGGTTCTGACCGGCCGACACCCCACCTGCGATACACGGGCGGCCCGCACGCGCGGGCCGCCTTTTTGTTGCCGTTGGCTGTTAGAACTGGCCGCCGAAGGTGAACTGCAGACGTTCGATCTCGTCGTTGTCTTCCTTCTTCAGCGGGAACGCGTAGCTGATCGAGATGGGGCCGACCGGTGCGCGCCACAACAGCGCCACGCCGGTGGACGCACGCAGCTCGTTGGCCTTGAAGTTGTCCACGCCGTCGTAGACGTTACCGAAGTCGAAGAAGGCCGATACGCGTGCCGACGGGCTGTCGAACAGCTTGGGGAAATACATTTCCACCGAACCGACGGTCTTGAACGAACCACCCAGCGGCTGGCCGCGTGTGTAACTCGCCGTGCGTTCCGAACGTGGACCCAGCGTGTTGTCTTCGAAGCCGCGTACCGAATTGGTACCGCCGGCGTAGAAGTTCTCGTAGAACGGCAGGCCGGTGGCGGTGATGGTGCGAAGCCGGTTGTTACCGTCGCAAGCCTGTTCCGTGTAAGCGTTATTGGCAACGACGCCACACACGTCGCGTGAGCTGTCGTTGCCATAGCTGTCGCCGTAGCCCAGCTCGAAGCGGGTGTTCAACACGATCGCCGGGATGATCGGCCAGTAATTGGAGATCTGGTAGTTGAACTTGTAGTACTCGATCGTGGAGCCGGGCAGGGTGGTCTCCAGGCCGACGCGCTGGTACATGCCGCGGGTCGGCATGAAGAAGTCGTTGCGAGTGTCGCGTGCCCAGCCCAGCTCGGTGCGCCAGGCATGGAAGGTGCGCGTGCCGACCGCATCGATGTAGTCGATGATCGCCTGCGGGGTTTGGGTCGGGAACGTGTTGATCTGGTTGCTGTCGACGCCGACCATCGCGGAGATGGTGTCGTTCTCGGTGATCGGCACGCCGAACACCACCTGCGCCGAGCCATTCTTGCTGTTGTACTGCGCGGTGTTGAAGTCCGAGTAGTCCAGCGAGCGCCACGACAGGTTGTAGCCCAGCGACACGCCGTCGTCGGTAAAGAACGGGTTGGTATAGGAGAACGCGTAGCGCTGCTGGTAGCTGCTGCGCGAGGCTTCCACCGCCACCCGGTTGCCGCCGCCCAGGAAGTTGTTCTGCGACAACTGCACCGAGGTGGTCACACCGAAGCTCTGCGAATAACCCAGGCCGAACACGAAGCTGCCGGAGGTGGTTTCCTTGACGTTGTAGACCACGTCGACCTGGTCGTTGCTGCCCGGCACCGCCGGCGTTTCCACGTCCACGCTCTCGAAGTAGCCCAGGCGCTGCAGACGGATCTTGGAACGGTCGATCGCCGCCTGCGAGTACCAGGTATTTTCGAACTGGCGCATTTCGCGGCGCAACACCTCATCGGAGGTGCGGCTATTGCCCTTGTACAGGATGCGGCGCACGGTCACGCGCGGGCCCGGCACCACCTGCAGGTTCACCGCAACGGTGCGGTCCTCGCGGTTGGGGGTGGGGATCGGGTTGACCTTGGCGAACGCGTAACCGACGTTGCTCAGCGTGTTGGTGATCGCATCGGAGGTGTACTCCAGCAGCGCACGCGAGAAGATGTCGCCGGCCTTGGGGATGACCAGACGCTCGATGTCCGCCTGCGGCAGCACGGTGTCGCCGGTGACCTTGATCTCGGAAATCTTGTACTGCTCGCCCTCGGTGACGCCGGCGCTGACGAACATGTCGCGCTTGTCGGGGCTGATCGACACCTGGGTGGAGTCGATGCTGAAGTCCACGTAGCCGCGGTCCAGGTACCAGGAGTTGAGCTTCTCCAGGTCGCCGGACATCTTTTCCTTGGAGTACTGGTCGTCGCGGCGGTACCACGAGGCCCAGTTGTGCTCCTTGGACTCCCAGTTCTCCAGGATGTCCTCGTTGGCGAACTTTTCGGTGCCGATCAGGTTGACGTGGCGGATCTTGGCCGCCTTGCCTTCCTTGATCGCGATCGCCACATCCACGCGGTTACGGTCCAGCGGGCTCACCGTCGGGGTGATCTCGACGTTGTACTTGCCGCGGTTGTTGTACTGGCGGGTCAGTTCCTGGGTCACGCGGTCCAGGCTCAGGCGATCAAAGGTGCCGCCTTCGGTCAGGCCGATGTCGCCCAGGCCCTTGAGCAGCTCCTCGGACTTGATGTCCTTGTTGCCAGTCACGGTGAGCTTGTTGATCGCCGGACGCTCCTTCACGGTGATCACCAGGATGTTGCCCTGGCGATCCAGCTGCACGTCCTCGAAGAAGCCGGTGCGGTACAGCGCACGGATCGAGTCGGCGACCTTGGCATCGTCCACGGTGTCGCCGCGGTTCACCGGCAGATAGGTGAACACGGTGCCGGAGGCGATGCGCTGCAGGCCGTCGACGCGGATGTCGCTGGCAACGAACGGCTCTGCGGCCAGGGCAACGACTGGCAGGCTGAGGCCGGCGGCAAGAGCGAGGGCAAGCAGGCGGCGAGTGGGAAGACGCGTCATGTCACATCCGGTTGGAGTCGATTTCGGGTGTTGCTGGATGCCGACGTATGACGACGACAACAGGCGGAAAGAGTGGAGCAGCTTCATCGTGGAACCAGGCCGAGGATGTCGTTGTAGAACGCCAGTCCCATCAGCCCGGCCAGGACCGCCAGGCCGACATATTGCCCGGCAATCATGGCCCGTTCGCTGATCGGGCTGCCCTTGACCAACTCGATAAGGTAATACAGCAGATGCCCACCGTCCAAGATCGGGATCGGCATCAGGTTGATGATCGCCAGGCTGAGCGACAGCAATCCGAGGAAATACAGGAACCAGTCGAGCCCGCGTTCGGCCGAGGCGTTGGCCGCGCGCGCGATCGTGACCGGTCCTGAGATGTTCTTGACCGAGGCCTGGCCGGTCAGCATGCGCTTCATCATGCCCAGCGAATCGGCGGTCATCCGGCCGGTTTCACGGATCGCCGCCGGCACCGCGGCGAACACGCCGTACTGCTGGCGGCTGTCGTAGGCCGGCGCCTGCGCTGCCGCAAATCCCACGCCCAGCAGCCACTGACCCTGCGGCGACCGGCGCGGGGCGATTTCCAGCGCCAGCCGGTCTTCGCCGCGCGCGACCTCGATCATGCCGGTACCGCCCTTCGCGCCCAGTGCCTGCAGCTGGGCCGGAATCTCGTCGGCCGAGCGGATCGGCTGGCCGTCGATGGCCACGATGCGGTCGCCCGGCTGCAGCAGCCCCTGCGCCGCGGAGCCGGCGACCACCTGGCCCACCACCGGCGGCTGCAGCATGAACTGCCAGCCGATGCCGGCCAGCGAGGCCACGCGGCGCTCGTCAAAGCCGGCCGGCAGCTGCGACAGCCGCAGCGTGTGCTCGCGGTTGTCGGCGCCGTCGGTGGCGGTCAGCACGCGGATATCGCGCTTGTCCATCGCCGCGGTGGTGAGCTGCATGCTGGCATCGCTCCAGCTGCTGACATCGCGCCCATCGATGCGCACGATGCGCTCGCCCGGGGTCAGGCCGGCTTCGGCGGCCAGGCCATCGGCACGGCCGACGGTGGCCGAGTAATCCTGTTTGCCGACCACGAACATCGCCCACAACATCGCCATGCACAGCAGCAGGTTGGCGATCGGGCCGGCCGCCACGATGGCGATGCGCTGCCATACCGTCTTGCGGTTGAAGGCCTGGTCCTGCTCGGCCGGATGCACGTCGCCTTCGCGCTCGTCGAGCATCCTGACATAGCCGCCCAGCGGGATGGCCGCCACCACGAACTCGGTGCCGTGACGGTCGCGCCGCATCCACAGGGGTTTGCCGAAGCCCACCGAAAAGCGCAGCACCTTGACGCCGCAGCGGCGCGCGACCCAGAAGTGGCCGAATTCGTGGAAGGTCACCAACACGCCCAGGCTGACGATCATCCACCAGACCGAACCGATGAAATCACCCATGGATGCAACTCGTCTGCGTAAATCGATCAGGCATGAAGGCGGTGATGGGCGAGGGCGCGTTCGGTGATCTGCCGCGCTTGCGCATCGGCAGAAAGCAGGGTGTCGAGGGAGTCGGCATTGTGCCGTGGGAGCGTTGTCAGTGTGTGTTCGACCAACGCGGGAATCGCTAGGAAACCCACCTGGCCCTGAAGAAACGCTGAAACAGCCACTTCATTGGCCGCGTTCAGGACCGCAGGCGCGGTTCCACCGGCCTCCAGCGCCTCCCAGGCTAGGCGCAGGCATGGGAATGCGGCGGTGTCCGGCGCCTCGAAATCCAGCCGCCCCTGGGTCAGCAGGTCCAGCCCGGCAACCCCGGACTCGACCCGCTCCGGCCACGCCAGGCCGACCGCCAGCGTGGTGCGCATGTCCGGCAGGCCGAGCTGGGCCAGGGTGGAACCGTCGACGAATTCCACCAGCGAGTGCACCAGGCTCTGCGGGTGCACCAGCACATCGATCTGCGCACCGGGCAGGCCGAACAGGTGATGCGCTTCGATCACTTCCAGGCCCTTGTTCATCAGCGTCGCCGAATCCACCGAGATCTTCGGCCCCATCGACCATTTGGGATGGGCGACCGCCTGCGCGGGGGTGACAGCGCTCAGCGCGGCGCGGTCCCAGCCGCGGAACGGCCCGCCGGACGCGGTCAGGATCACCCGGCGCACGCCGCGACTGGCGTCGCAGGAGCGCAGGCACTGGAAGATCGCGCTGTGTTCGCTGTCGATCGGGATGATCTCGGCGCCGGCCGCCGCCGCGGTGCGGGTCAGCAGCTCGCCGGCCAGTACCAGCGATTCCTTGTTGGCCAGCAGCAGGCGCTTGCCGGCGCGGGCCGCGGCCAGCGTGGAGGGCAGGCCGGCCGCTCCCACGATCGCCGCGACCACGGTGTCGCAGGCATCGCTGGTAGCCAGCGCGTCCAGGGCGTCGGAGCCGGCGTGCGCCTGGGTGGCCAATCCGGCCGCGCGCAGACCGTCGCGCAGTGCCGGATACAGGGATGGGTCGGCGATCACCGCATGCGCAGGGCGATGGGTGACGCAGAGCGCCAGCAGCTCGTTGACCTTGCTGCCGGCCGACAGCACGCTGGCGCGCAGCCGCTGCGGATGACGGGCGATCACATCCAGTGCCGACGCACCGATCGAGCCGGTAGCGCCGAACACGGCGACCTGACGGAGAGGGGAGCCAGCCATGCCTAGAATCCGAGAATTTCCTTGCCGAGTGCGAACACCGGCAGGGCGGCGAGCACGCCGTCGATACGATCCAGCACGCCGCCATGGCCCGGAATCACCGCACCCGAGTCCTTGGCGCCGGCGTGGCGCTTGAGCAGGCTCTCGAACAGATCGCCCAGCACCGAGGCCAGCACCGCCACCGCCGAGACCAGCACCAGCTGCGGCACGTGCGCCAGGGTCAGCCCGGCCAGCCAGCCGAATGCGCAGGCGACCACGATGCCGGCGACCATGCCGCCGAGCAGGCCTTCGATGGTCTTGTTGGGGCTGACCCGCGGCGCCAGCTTGTGCTTTCCGAACGCGCGGCCGGCGAAATAGGCGCCCGAATCGGCCGCCCACACCATGGTCAGCGCGGTCAGCAGCCACAGGTTGCCCTTGTCCGGGTTGGCGTGCAGCAGCACCAGCGCGGCCCAGGCCGGCAGGACCGCCAGGGTGCCAGCGGCGAGCTTGAGCGCGCGCGCTTGGCCGTTGCCGTGATCGGCACCGAAGGTGAAAAAGCGCAGCCATAGCAGCGCCAGCAGCCACCAGACCACCCCCACCAGGGCGGCGATCTGGAACAGCACCATGGAGCCGGCCGAGGCCCACACCATCAGCACCATCAGCAGCAGATTGAGCATCAGCAGCACGGTACGCGGCAGGCTGTCGTCGATGCCGGAGAGCTTGAGCCACTCCCACAGGCCGGTCAGGAACAGGACCGCCGCCAGCGCCGCTAGCCATTGCGTGGGCAGCAGCACGATCGCGCAGATGGCGAGCGGCGCCATGATCAGCGCGGCAATCACGCGGGTCTTGGTCATGCGGAGGAGCTCTCCGTCGCCTTGTCGGCGATCTGGGCGCTGGTCAGGCCGAAGCGACGTTCGCGCCCGGCATAGTCATCCAGTGCCTGCTGCAGTACGCCGGCATCGAACTCCGGCCACAGGGTTTCGGTGAACCACAGTTCGGTATAAGCCAGCTGCCACAGCAGGAAATTGCTGATGCGGGTGTCGCCGCCGGTACGGATGAACAGGTCCGGCGCCGGCAGATCGGCCAGCGCGACGCGGCTGGCCAGCAGCGCTTCGTCGATCTGCTGCGGCTGCAGGCGGCCGGCGGCCACTTCTTCGGCCAATGCCCGCGCGGCCAGCGCAATGTCCTGGCGGCCGCCATAGCTGGCGGCGATGCTCAGCACCAGCCGCGCATTGGCGGCGGTGGCGCGCTCGGCGGCGGCCATGCGTTCGCGCAGCGGCGTAGCGAAACGGCTGCGATCGCCGATGAAGCGCACCTGCACGCCGCGCCGCTGCAGTTCGTCGACCTCGCGATCGAGCGCGTGCAGGAACAGCTTCATCAGTGCATCGACTTCCTCCTGCGGACGGCCCCAGTTTTCACTGGAAAACGCGAACAGGGTGAGCGCCGAGACGCCTTTTTCCAGGCAGAAATCGATGGTGCGATTGACCGCACGCGCGCCGGCGCGATGACCGATCATGCGCGGACGCCGCCGACGCTGCGCCCAACGCCCGTTGCCATCCATGATGATGGCAATGTGGCGCGGCACGGCGGCAGCGGAAGGTGCTGGATGCATGGCAGGCGATGCCACGATCAGACCGTCATCAGTTCCTGTTCCTTGGCCTTGACGACCTCATCCACATCCTTGATGGCCTTGTCGGTGAGCTTCTGGATGTCGTCTTCGGCGCTGCGTGCCTCGTCCTCGGTGACCGCCTTGTCCTTGAGCAGGTCCTTGACCTGCTGATTGGCGTCGCGACGGATGTTGCGGATGGCCACCTTGCTGTCTTCGCCCTCGCCATGCACGGCCTTGCTGAGCTCCTTGCGGCGCTCCTCGGTCAGCGGCGGCAGGTTCAGACGGATCACGGTGCCGACCACGGTCGGGGTCAGGCCCAGATCCGAGGCGTAAATCGCCTTTTCCACGTCCTTGATCATTCCCTTGTCGAACAGGCTGATGACCAGCGAGCGGCCTTCGGAGACACTGATGCTGGCGACCTGGTTGAGGGGGGTGTCGGTGCCGTAAGCCTTGACCTTGATGCCGTCCAGCAGCGCCGGAGAGGCGCGGCCGGTGCGCACGGTGGTCAGGGAATGGCGCAGAGCATCGATGCTCTTGGTCATGCGCGTCTGCGCGTCTTGTTTGATCTGGTTGAGCATCGCCGGAATCCGTGTGGAGCTGAATCCGGAGATTATAGCCGGGACTGCGTTTTGAGACTTGCCGGCCGGCAGAGTCCTGCGCAGCCGGTTCACCTGGGGTGCCACTCCACGCCCGGCATCGCCATCGGTCAGGCGTCAGCGCAGTCTCCGGGACCGCGCCTTTGCGATTCCCGAATCCCGATTCCCCACTCCCGGCCTCAACTCCGACCCTGCACCAACGTGCCGATCTGCTCGCCATGCAGGATGCGCAGCAGCACCCCGGGCTCGCTCATGCCGAAGATGCGCAGCGGCAGGTCGCTGTCGCGCGCCAGCGCGAAGGCGGCGGTGTCCATCACTTCCAGGCCCTGCAGGATGACCTGGTCGTAGGTCAGGCTGTCGTAACGCACTGCGTCAGAATGCTTCTTCGGGTCCTTGTCGTACACGCCGTCGACCTTGGTTGCCTTGAGCAGCAGGTCGGCACCGATCTCGATCGCGCGCAGCGCCGCGCCCGAGTCGGTGGTGAAGAACGGGTTGCCTGTGCCGGCGGCGAAGATCGCGATGCGGCCCTTTTCCAGATGGCGGATCGCGCGGCGGCGGATGAAGTCCTCGCAGACATCGTTGATCTTGATCGCGCTCATCACGCGCACCTTGGCGCCGAGCTTTTCCAGCGCGTCCTGCATCGCCAGCGCGTTGATCACGGTGGCCAGCATGCCCATGTGGTCGCCGGTGACGCGGTCCATGCCGCTGGCGGCCAGGCCGGCGCCGCGGAAGATGTTGCCGCCGCCGATCACCAGCGCGACCTGCGCACCGGCCTGCTGAGCTTCGATCACTTCATGGGCGAGGCGGTTGATGACCTTGGGATCGATGCCGTAATCCCCGTCCCCCATCAGCGCCTCCCCGGAAAGTTTGAGAAGAATGCGGCGATAGGCAAGTTCAGACATGGGGGAGACCTCGGTGTGGGGGATCGGCAAACGCCGGCAAGTCTAGCGGAAGCCTGTCACCGGGCGTGGTAAAAATTCGGTAGTTGGCGATGCCGTGATGCGTTGCTCAGTGCGCGCGCGGAGGTTGCGGCGTCGGCATGTCGGTCGCATCGTAGGCGGTGACACGGTTGCGGCCGCGATGTTTGGAGCGATACAGCGTGCTGTCGGCGGCCTGCAGCAGATGCTCGATGCTCTCGAACTGCCGGTCGCCACCGCCGTGGGTGGCCAGTCCCGCCGAGAAGGTGATGTGCAGCGGGCCGCCCTGCAGTTGCGCCATCGGCGTGCGTGCGGTCTCGGCCAGGATGCGCTCGACCACCATCAACGCCGCCTCGGCTGCGGTGTTGGGCAGGATCACCAGGAATTCCTCGCCGCCATAGCGGGCGACCAGGTCGCTGGTGCGCACCATGCGCTGCAGCGTCTGCGCGAAGTTGCGCAGCACCTCGTCGCCGACCAGATGGCCATGCGCATCGTTGACGCGCTTGAAGTCGTCCAGATCGATGAAGGCGATCGACAGCGGCCAGTTCTGGCGCGATGCCAGCTCGAACTCGTGCGCGAGCGCGGTGCCGAGCTGGTGGCGGTTGAACACGCCGGTCAATGCATCGCGGCTGGCCTGTTCGGCAAGATGGCGCATGCGGTTTTCCGATTCGTCGGCATGCCGGCGCGCTTCGGCCACGTCCTGCAGCTCGCGCAGGCTGCGCAGCATCGCCAGCTCGCGGGCCTGCTCGAAGATCATCTGGATGTGCTCGGGCTGCGGCACGCGGATGTCGAACAGGGCTTCCAGTTCGGGCAGCGACTCGGCGATGCGTTCGATCACCTTTTCGAAGCGTTCGGCATCCAGTTCCAGCACGTCCTGCGCCTGGCGCTGCGCGTGCTCGGTGGCGGCCACGGCACTGGCCGACAGCCAGATGTCCGCCAGGCGTCCGGACAGCGCGACACAGGCCATGAACGGCTCCAGACTGGCGGGCTCTTCCTCGCTCTGCGCGATGGCGTTCTGCAGGTACGGCGGCAGTTGCCATTGATGCGCGAGCCAGGCGCCGACTTCGGCATGGGTGGCGCCCAGATGCGCACGTTCGGTCTCGATCAGCACGGCGTTGTCGGGCGCCTGTTCCAGCAGCGGCGCATACAGCTCGGGCGCGCCCTGCAGCAGGGCGAGCTTGCCGATGTCCTGCAACAGGCCGGCCAGCATGAGTTCTTCGGGTTTGCGGATGCCGTAGGCCTGGCCGAGGATGCGGCTGGCCAGCGCGCACAGGCCGGCGCGGCGCCAGATGCGCTCATGCAGCGGATGCGCGGTGAAAGTACTGCGTACACCGTGCACCATCGAAAACCCCAGCGCCAGGCTCAGGGTCGCGTTGAGGCCGAGCATGGTCAGTGCCTGGCCGAGGTTGTCGATGCGGCGGCGGCTGGCGTACAGCGGCGAATTGGCAACCCGCAGCATGCGCGCGCTCAGGGCCATGTCCATGCCGATGACGTTGGCCGTGGTGGTCATGTCCACGTCGGGGTCCTGCGCCAGCTCGATGACGCGTAGCGCAACGCCCGGGGGCGATGGCAGGTTGCGGCAGTAGTGCAGGGCGGCCTGTAGATCTGGTTGCATGGGTCATCGCCGACGGTGGGCGCAAGCATACCGCTGCGCTCGTTAATGGGGCACGCCATGCTCCGCCGTCGCCGCGCGGCAACGCGCGATAGGGGCGGAAAAGCCTGGTCGGCATCCAGTTCTAGCGGCAACCGCCACGACATCTGTAGAGTTGAGGCCGGTCGCGGGCCCGGCGGATGCGTTCGCTTCAGCTTCGCGCTTTCATGGGCCTGCGCGACAGTGTCGGGCCCAAAAAAAAAGCCGCGGCAGGCCGCGGCTTTCTCTACGCAGTGGCGAGGATCAGGCCAGGCCGGCCTGCTTCATCACTTCGGCGGCGTAGTCTTCCACCACCTTCTCGATGCCCTCGCCAACGGCCAGGCGCTGGAAGCCGACCACTTCGGCACCGGCAGCCTTGACGGCCTGCTCGACAGTCTGGTCGGTGTTCAGCACGTACGGCTGGCCGTACAGGGTCACTTCGTTGACGATCTTGCTGATCTTGCCGCTGATGATCTTTTCCAGGATCTCGGCCGGCTTGGCCTTGTCCTTCTCGGACATCTTGGCCAGTTCGATTTCCTTTTCCTTGGCCACGAACTCGGCCGGGACATCGGAGGCCTTGACGTGCGGCGGGTTCATCGCGGCGATGTGCATGGCGATGCCGCGTGCCAGCTCGATGTCGCCACCCTTCAGCTCGACCAGCACGCCGATGCGGCCGCCGTGCACATAGGCCGCGACGTTGTTGGCGCTGTCGATGCGGACCAGGCGACGCACCTGCAGGTTCTCGCCGACCTTGGCGATGACTGCGGCGCGACGCTCTTCGATGGTCTCGCCGCTGTCGAGCTTGACGCTCTTGAGCGCTTCGGCATCGGCGGCATCCGAGTTCAGCGCGGCGGTGGCCACGGTCTCGGTGAAGGCCAGGAAGTTCTCGTCCTTGGCGACGAAGTCGGTCTCGGAGTTGACTTCGACCAACACGGCCTTGCCGCCGGCCTGTGCGGTGGCGATGCGGCCTTCGGCGGCAACGCGGTCAGCCTTCTTGTCGGCCTTGGCCAGACCCGACTTGCGCAGCCATTCGGCAGCGGCGTCAATGTCGCCTGCGTTTTCGACGAGTGCCTTCTTGCACTCCATCATGCCGGCGCCGGTGCGCTCGCGCAGTTCCTTGACCAGGGAAGCAGTGATTTCCATGGAATTACCTCATATGGACGAATGCGTGCGGCGGAGGGTTCCGCCAGTAGGAGACGGCGCAGCCAGGCCGGCCGCCCCCGTAGAAATGTTCAGTGGCCTCGGCGACGGGCCGCGCTGGGCCCGTCGGGGCTGCGGCCGCACAGCATGGTGCGGCCGCATTGCAGGCCGATTACTCGGCAGCCGGAGCGGCAGCGTCGGCCGGTGCGTCAGCCTTCTTGTCGCCCTTCTTGGCCGGAGCGCGACGGCCCTTGCCTTCGTCGGCGGATTCGGCCGAGAACTCTTCTTCGCGGACCGAAGCGGAGTTCGGCGCAGCAGCCTTGCCTTCCAGCACGGCGTCGGCGGCGGCACGTGCATACAGCTGCACGGCACGGATGGCGTCGTCGTTGCCCGGGATGGCGTAGTCGACCAGGGCCGGGTCGTAGTTGGTGTCGACCACTGCGATCACCGGGATGCCGAGCTTCTTGGCTTCCTTGATGGCGATGTCTTCATGGCCGATGTCGATCACGAAGATCGCGTCGGGCAGGCGGTTCATTTCCTTGATGCCGCCCAGCGAGGCGTCCAGCTTCTCGCGCTCGCGACGCAGGCCCAGCACTTCGTGCTTGACCAGCTTGTCGAAGGTGCCGTCGGTCTCGGCCGACTCCAGTTCCTTCAGGCGGGCAACCGACTGCTTGACGGTACGGAAGTTGGTCAGCGTGCCGCCCAGCCAGCGCTGGGTCATGAACGGCATGCCGCAACGCTCGGCTTCTTCCTTGATGGACTCGCGCGCGCTGCGCTTGGTGCCCAGGAACAGCACGGTGCCGCGCTTCTGCGCGATCGAGGAGAGGAAGTTCATCGCGTCATTGAAGAGCGGAACGGTCTTCTCGAGGTTGATGATGTGAATCTTGCCGCGCGCGCCGAAGATGTACGGCGCCATCTTGGGGTTCCAGTAGCGGGTCTGGTGACCGAAATGGACGCCGGCTTCCAGCATCTGACGCATGGTGACTTGGGGCATTGAAGTAACTCCTGATAGCGGAATCTACGTGCGCGGACTGGACTTTGAAGAGTCCGCACATGGATGTGCGGGCCCTTGCGAAAGGATGCGCACAAACGATTCCGGGGTTGGGCTTCCCTGTCGCCTCCGTGACGAACCCCTTGCGGGGGCACCCCGGCACGGATGGTGGCAGCAGGTGTGAATTCGTCGATGACGTCCGACGTGAACGACGCAATGCGCAAGAGACGCAAAACAGCCGGCGGAGTATAGCCGGCTGAGCGGGCGGGCGCAATTGGCGAGTCGGGATTGGGGAGTGGGGAGTGGGGAATCGGGAATCGGGAATCGGGAATCGGGAATCGGGCAAGCTTAGCTCCGTGCGCGTCCACACGCCCACGAAGGATCAGCTACCGCGATGCGCTGTACCGAATCCCCAACCCCCAATCCCGAATTCCCAATCCCCAGAGCTCACGGCTCCAGCGCCAGCGTCGTTTCGATATCGCTGTTGATCCGCGCCACGAAGCGGCCATTGCCGGCGGCCACGTTGGCGGGCAGCGACCATTGGCGGGTCTGGCCGGGAAGCACATAGCCGGCAAGGTCGTCGCGGATGCTGCGGCGGGTGCCGCCGGCATCGATGTAGGCCAGGTCGGCCAGCCGGGCATGGCCGAGCCCGGCGTTATGGATTTTCAGCGCGCGGCCGCTGCCCTGGCCGGACAGGCTGGCCTGCAGCAGCGGGCGCAGGTCGCCGGGCTGGCTTGGCAGGGCGAACACCGGCGTGGAATAACGCAGCAGTGCGGTGTCGCTACCGGAGGCATGCTGGGTCACTACCAGGCGGTAGCTGTCTTCGCTCTGCACCGGGCTGGGGCCCAGGCGGATCACCCGCAGCAATTGCCGGCCTTGCGGAGGAATTTCGAATTGCGCCGGGCTGACGGTGGCGGCGGTGGCCGGTTCAAGCAGTTCGCGGTCGCCGTCCTGGCGCCAGCGGTAGAGTTTGGCTTCGGCGCGCCATGGCAGGGCTGCCTGGTTGTAGAGCCAGACGGTGGTCTGGTCGCTGTCGGCGGGAATGCGGGCGGTGGTCGGGGCGATGGCGATCTCGGCGGCAACGGCGCTGCCACCGATGGCCAGGCCGGCCAACGCCAACGCCAGCAGGCCGCAACAGGAGCGGGACGCGGCCATGGTCAGAACGCGATCGTGGTGATGGGCGCGTTGCCGGCAGGCGTTGGCCCGGCGAGTGCGCTGGCATCCTGCCCGGTGCTGGCGGCGGTTGGGGTGTCGGCGCTGCCGGCCGGCGGGGCGATCGCCATCGGCGTGCCCCTGGAGCAGCTGGCGCGCGGCGGCGCAGTGCGCAGTTCGCAGCCGCTGAGCAGACGCAGGCCGATGTGCAGGGTGAAGTTTTCCGGGCCCGGAGCGGTGGCCGCGTTGGCCGCGGTAGAGCTCGCGCTGCAGACGAGGGCGACCAGCGTCAGGCGCTTCAACAAAGTGACCAGCGTCATGAAGGCAATCGTTTGCATTGGAGACGTAACAAATAGCGACGCCCCCAATGCGAACTTTATTAACTGTCAGTAAGTGATCGAGACGGTCACCGTGTCGTTGTAGGCACCCGCGATGGGCTGTTGCGGTGCCGGCGCGCGGCCATAGACGGTCACCGTCTGCGCGACTCCGTTGCCGGTGCCGCTGAGCGTATCGACGCCGATGCTGGTGCCCCAGCGGTTGCCGCGGCCGGCGTCCCGATACAGTTCATAGGCGATGTAGTTGGCACTGCTGGCGTGGCGCATGCGCCGGACGTTGCCGGCGGCATTGATGCCATCGCCCAGCCCGATATTCCAGGCAGTGCGGTTGGTGCATGACAGGCTGATGGTGGAGGTGCGGTCGATGGCGGTATCGATGGTGCCGGCGATGCTGCCGAAATCCAGGTCGGTGGTGACGTAGGTACTGCAGCGTGCCGGCACGTTGGCCGAGGCCGTGAACGGAAAGGCGTTGCTGGCGGTCTTGGCACCGCTGCCGCCGGCCGTGCAACTGCTCGGCGCCGGCGGCATACCGATGACGCTTTCGTTGTAGGAGTAGCGCAGCACGGTGTCGGCACCGCCGAAGCTGCTGGTGTGGGTTCCGACCGACAGCGTCTGGTTGGCCGGAATGCGCCCGTACAGGGTAATGCTGGCCGTCTGCGAGCCGCCGGTGACCACCGGAACACCGTAGGACAGTGTCACCAGGCGCGGCGAGGGCGTCGTCGACCCGGTGGCGCCCCAGACCTGGGTCCGCGTGGCCTCGCTGTAGATCTGGAAGTCCAGGCTATCGCTGGTGGGGTTGAGCATACGGCGTGGCGCGTACAGCCCGTTGCTGGCGCTGCCCGGCCCGAGGTCCAGGCACAGACTCACCTGGGCATAGCCGAGCACGCTGAGCGCTGCGGTCGCGCAGGAGACGTTGAGCGTTGCCACCGCATCGGTGGTGCCGTTGGCCGCCACGTTGCCGAACGCCAGCGGGGTACCGAGGGTGACGCTGCAGGTGGTGTCCGCGTGCGCGCCCTGGCAGGGGGCAAGCCACAACGTTGCGATCGCCAGCGCAACGACCAGGCGCCACAGTGCGGGCAGGCTCATGGGGTTTGCTGCTCGAGAACGCAGGGCAGCGGGCCGACCCGCGGGATGCCGCCGGGGTTGATCGGGTAGGTGAAGCGCGCGCTGCAGCGGCCATCCGGCAGCTCCACCAGGATGCGGTTGTCGATCTGCAGATTGTCCAGATAGGTTTCGCCGTCGTAGCCGACCACCACGCGTTCGGCGTTGCCCTCGCGTTGCACCACGCTGCCGACCGGCAACGGCACGCCCTGGGCGTCGTGCAGCACGATCATGGCCGCGCGCACCTGGGTGATGCCGAAGCGCACCGCCACCCCGGACTGCTGGCGCGGTGTCACCGCAGTATCGACGCGGTCCACGCGCAGGTCCGCCGGCAGATTCAATGTGTCGATGGACAGCTGGTTGCGCTGCCACGACTGCAGCGGGGTGACCAGCAGCATCCCGCGCGCATCGGTGACGCCGATCAGGCGATTCTCCAGCCGCACCGGAATGCCGGGCTGGCCGTCGGTGGAGACCACCGCGAAGGCATCCTGGATATCGCGCGCGGCAAAGCCGCGGCCGTTCATCCACACCAGGCTGCCGCTGGCGCTGGCATAGCCGAAGTTGGCGCCATCCTGGTTGGCGACGCCGAGGTTGTAGCGGCCGATGCGGTTCAACCACCCCAGCTCGGCCAGGCCGCCGTTGGCATCGTCGCCGGCACGCCCCTGCAGGCGCCAGCCGATCCCGCCCAGGTCGCCGTCGCCGGGCAGCGGCTGGCTCAGATCGGCCACGAATCCGGTGCGGTTGCCGTTGCGTTGCATCGAGGCGCTGGCCTGGCGCAACTCGCCGAACGTGGTCGACAGCGACAGGTACAGGCTACGGTCGCTGCGCACATCCAGGTTCTGGTTGCCGGACAGATTGGCCGCCCAGTTGCGCCCGAAACTGCGCGACCAGAACAGGCTCGCATACCGCGAGGTGTCGCCTTGCGGATAGCTCAGCCGCACATAGCTGGTGCCCAGCGAGCCGATCGGATTGACGTTGACGCCGAACACCGCGCGGTCGCTGATGCGCGCCGGCAACGCGCCCTGCAGTGCGCCCAGGTCGCGATAGTCGCCGTGGGTGCGCTGGGTGCCGGCAGTGAAGTTGAAACGACGGTTGTTCCAGGCATACCCCAGCACGTACTGCCCGCCGCGCAGCGCATCCATCCGGCTATGCGCGTAGGCCGCGTTGACCACGCCGCCTGCGCCGAGCAGCCACACGCCGCCGGCACCGGCATTGACCACGCCGCCGCCGGCCTCGGTATGCGCTTCGATGGTGAAGTCATCGCGCAGGCCCTTGCGCAGCGTGGCGCTGGCGACCGTGCGCGACTCGTAGGAAAACGAGCGCACGCCGTAGTCCTGGCGCAGATGGCCGATGCCGGCCGACCACTCGGAAATGCCGCGCGCCAGCAGTTGCGGCGTGCCATAGAAGGCGAAGCCTAGCCGGCGCACCTGGCCGAACGCATCGGTCACCACGATCTGCGCCTGCCCGGTGCCGCTGATGCCGGGTTGCGCGGCCAGCTGGAACGGGCCGGCCGGCACCTGGCCGCTGTACTGGCGCAGCCCGTCGACGTAGAGCTCCACCGTCGACGGCACCACCGCCTCGCCCAGGAAGCTTGGTGTGGGGGTGAGCACGCGGTACGGCTGCAGGGCGTAATTGCGGCCGATCTGTATCCCGCCCAGGCGGATCGAGCGGCTCCAGTCGACAAAGCCGCTGTAGAAGTCGCCGACCGTCAGGCTGGTGGCGCTGTCGGGGAAATCCATCTGCCAGGCGCTGTCCAGGCGCACCGCTTCGCTGCGCCAGCGCTGGTCCTGCGGGCGGTCGTAGGCCAGGAACACCGCGGTGGTGTCGACCATGCCGCGGCCGATGCCGAAGCCGCGCACTTCGGTGGCCAGCGACACGCTGCTGGCCCCGGCATTGCGCGTGGCATAGAAGTCGTAATTGAGCAGCATGCCCGGCGAGGCAGTGGCGCTGGGCGGTGCGACCTGTTCGGCCTTGAGTACCGTGGTGGAGAGCGACAGCTGCGCCAGCGGCACCTGCAACACAAGCCGTTGCAGCGCAGCGTCGTAGCGCACCTCCACGTCGGGCAGGCGATCCAGATCGACCAGCTCGCTGGCGGGGCGGTCGGCCAGGAGGAAGCCCAGCTTGCGCAGCGTGTCGACGGAGCCGCGCAGGTGGCCGTCCACCAGTTCGAACGGTGCCAGGCCGCGCTCGGCCTGGTTGAGGCTGACATCCAGGTACAGCGTCTGCGGCAGGGCCGCCACGTTCTGCGGCGCCTGATCGGACAGTGGCGCCATGTCGGCCAGATCGCCGGAGGCGGCGTGTGCCAGGCAGGTGGCGGTCGCAAGCAGCGTCATCGCCAGCCGGCCCGCATCACGGCGCTGCTGGCGCGGCCAACAAGGTGCGTTCGTCCGCCTCACCATTGATCCTTGCGATGATGGTGCCGCGGCCGAACTGGGCCAGCGGTGCCCCCAGCGACCAGCGCATGGTCTGGCCGGGCAGGACATAACCCACCAGCCCGTTCAATGCCGTCTTGGTCGTGCCATCGACCCGGTGCTGCAGGTCGGCGACCTGGGCGTGCCCATTGCCGGTGTTGCTGATCTGGATCTGCGCATTGCCGTCGCTGCCGGCAATCACCTGCGTGCTCAAGGTCGGCGTGGATTCGGTCTTGCCCGGCGGCAGCAGGAAGATCGGCACCGAGTAGCGCAACACGAACTGCATGCCCTTGCGATCCGCATCGGCGTTGGGCAATTCATCGACGATGATGCGGTAGCAGACTTCCTCGCTGGTCGGCGCGGGCCCGGCGCGAATCACCCGAATCAGCTGGCGCTCGCCGGCGGCCAGCGTGCGCATCGGCGGGCTGATCAGCAGTTCCTGGGTCGGGTCGAGCTGGTCCTTGCCGTCACGTTGGGTCCAGCGATAGGCGCGGGTCTGCACCTGCACCGGCGCGCTGCCGCTGTTGCTCAGCCAGAGCCCGTCGGCGGACTGCTGTGCGCTCAGCGTCAGCGAGGTCGGCGCCAGCTGCAGGCTGGCCGCATGGGCCGGCTGCAGCGGCACGCCGCTGCCAAGCGCCAGCGTCAGGCTCAATCCGGCCGTGACCAGCCAGGCCGGCATCCGGTACGACAGGCGGTGGTGCAGTGGCATGCGCGCGCTCAGTAGACGATCGTGGCGGTGATGGTGTCTTGGTAGGTACCGGTCGCGGGATTGTTGGCCGACGGGTTGGTCACGCGGCCGTAGACCGGATAGACCTGGTTGATGCCGGTGGCGGTGCGGCTCAGCGTATTGGTGCCGGTGGTGCTGCCCCATACCGTGCTGCGGCCCAGATCCTGGTACAGCTGGTAGGCGATGAAGTTGTTGGTGGTGACCAGCGCATCGGTGTTCTTCATGCGGCGGGTGGTGACGTCGTTGGCGGTGCCAGCATTGCTGCCCGCGCTCAACGCGATGTTGTACGGGGTCAGTGCGGTGCACTGCGCGGTCACGCTGCCGTTGGCGTCGGCATTGGCGGTGGAGGTGGACAACACCGAGCCGAAGTCGACGTCCGTCGCCGAGGCGGCGGTGATGGTGCAGGCCTTGGTGACGGCGATCTTGACGTTGAATGTGGTGGTATCTGCTGCAGTGGCAACGCCAATGGTCGAGAGCAGGCCAAGGGACAGCAGGACAGGGCGGACAGTACGCATGGACATCTCCTTGACCGGTCTGGTCATTGGTAACGCGACGACTCGTCGCCCTGCCTCCAATGCATCAGCTGTGCCAAAGATTACCCTGAATGATTTGGCTATCTCGCTGTTTATCCTCAGAGTTTTCCCGAAATTGCGATGTCTCTCGGATGACCCCGTTCATTGAGTTTTTGACGCGCGCGGTAGTGCGTCACACATGAATGCGCGGTGCCGCCAGATTCCTGCTGCCCGGTCCGTCTGGGCGCTTGATCGGCTGCGGCATGAAAAACAACCGCGCGGGTCGTTCAGATTCAGCCCGAATCGGCGATAATCGCTGCCATGAGCGTCAATCTGAAAACCAAAGAAGAAATCGAACTGATGCGCGTCGCCGGCCGCCTGGCCGCCGAGGTGCTCGATGTCGTGGCGCCGTACGTGCAGGCGGGCGTGACCACGGCCGAGCTGGACCGCATCTGCCACGACCACATCGTCAACGTGCAGGGCACCATTCCTGCCAACGTCGGCTACAGCGGCTTTCCCAAGAGCGTATGCACCTCGGTCAACAACGTGATCTGTCACGGCATCCCGAGCGCGGCCAAGGTCCTGAAGGACGGCGACATAGTCAATATCGACGTCACCGTCATCAAGGACGGCTGGCATGGCGACACCAGCCGCATGTATTACGTGGGCACGCCGTCGGTGATGGCCAAGCGGCTGGTGGAAACCACCTACGAGGCGATGTGGCGCGGCATCCGTGCGGTCAAGCCGGGTGCAACGCTGGGCGATGTCGGCCACGCGATCCAGAAATTTGCCGAAGCCGAGCGCTTCAGCGTGGTGCGCGATTACTGCGGCCATGGCATTGGCAAGGTCTACCACGACGAGCCGCAGGTAATGCATTACGGCCGCCCCGGCGAAGGCCTGGTGCTCAAGCCCGGCATGACCTTCACCATCGAACCGATGATCAACGAAGGCACCTACCACCATAAGACCCTGCCGGACGGCTGGACCGTGGTGACCAAGGACCGCAAGTTGTCCGCGCAGTGGGAACACATGGTCGCGGTGACCGAAGACGGCGTGGATGTGCTGACGCTGTCGCCGAACGCTCCCGCTCCGGTATGACGGCCACGCCGGCGGACCGACCCGACCCGGGTGTCGCCGGCGATGCCGAGTGGGCCGCGCAAGCGCGCCCGCTGCTGGTGCATGCCGACATGCGCCTGTGCAAGCGCTTCGACCAGGGCGAGCCGATCGAGCGCCTGGTGGCCTTGCGCGCCCGCGCGGTCGATCAATTGATGCGCAATGCGTGGACGCGCTGCATTCCGGCCGACGCCGGGCTGTCGCTGCATGCAGTCGGCGGTTACGGGCGCGGCGAACTGTTCCCGCGCTCGGATGTGGATGTGCTGGTACTGGGCGAGACCGGCGTGCAGCAACAGCACGAGCAGGCCCTGGCGCGGCTGTTCGCCTTGCTGTGGGATGTGGGCCTGCCGATCAGCCACGCGGTGCGCTCGCCGGCGCAGTGCACCGCCGCGGCGGCCGATCAGACGGTGCTGACCGCCTTGATCGAGTCGCGCCCGCTGGTTGCCGGTAGCCAGGCGCGCGCTGCGCTGGCGGCAGCGATCTCGCCGCAACTGGTGTGGCCGGCGCGCGAATTCTTTCAGGCCAAGCGCGAAGAGCTGCTGGCGCGGCATCAGCGCTTCGGCGATACCGCCGACAATCTGGAGCCGGACATCAAGGACGGCCCCGGCGGCCTGCGCGACCTGCAGACGCTGGGCTGGATGGCGCTGCGCGCGTTCGGGGTCAAGGATCTGGAGGCGCTGGTCGGGCTCGGCCATGTCGGTTTCGACGAGGCCGTAGCGCTGCGGCGCGAGCGCGAGGAGCTGGCGCGCTTGCGCTTCGGCCTGCACCTGGTGGCCAACCGGCCGGAAGAGCGGTTGGGGTTCGATTACCAGAAGACGCTTGCCGAGCGGCTGGGCTTTGCCGACGACCCGGAAAGCCTGGGCGTGGAAAAGATGATGCAGCGCTTCTACCGCAGCGCTGCATTGATCCGCCGCATCAGCGACCGCTTGCTGCAGCGCTTCGAAGAACAGTTCGACGGCGAGGCGGTGCCGGAGCCGCTGGGCGAGGGCTTCAGTCTGCGCCGCGGCTATCTGGCTGCGGATGCAGAGGACTGGCCGGCCGGCGACGTGCTGCAGGTCTTTGCGCTGTTTGCGCAGTGGGCGGCGCATCGCGAGGTACGCGGGCTGCATTCGCTGACGGCGCGCGCGCTGGCCGAGGTGCTGCGCGAGTTGCCGGCCTACGACGTCGCCGATGCGACCGCGCGCGACCGCTTCATGGCGCTGCTGCGCGGCCCGCGGGCGGTGGAGTCGCTCAACCGCATGGCGCGTTTGGGCGTGCTGGGCCAGTGGATTCCGGCATTCGCCAGCGTGTCCGGGCGCATGCAGTTCGACCTGTTCCATGTCTACACGGTGGACCAGCACACCTTGATGGTGCTGCGGAACATCTCGCTGTTTGCCGCCGGTCGCGCCGACGAGCGTTTTTCGATCACCCATGAAGTCTGGCCGCGCCTGCGCAAGCCGGAATTGCTGCTGCTGGCCGGCCTGTTTCACGACATCGCCAAGGGCCGCGGCGGCGATCATTCCGAGCTGGGCGCGGTGGATGCGCGCGCGTTCTGCCAGGCGCACCGGCTCAGCGAAGGCGATACCGCGTTGGTGGCCTGGCTGGTCGAACAGCATCTGCGCATGTCGGTGACCGCGCAGAAGCAGGACATCTCCGACCCGGAGGTGATCCACCGTTTCGCCACCCTGGTCGGCACGCGCGAGCGCCTGGATTACCTGTACCTGCTGACCTGCGCCGATATCGCCGGCACCAGCCCCAAGCTGTGGAACGCGTGGAAGGACCGGCTGCTGGCCGACCTGTATTTCGCCGCGCGGCGCGCACTGCGCGAGGGCCTGGAGCATCCGCCGCCGCGCGAAGAGCGCCTGCGCGAAGCGCGCGAGTCCGCCCGCGCGCTGATGCAGGCGCAAGGCCACGACGATGCCACCATCGACCGCCAGTTCGCCGGCATGCCGGATGAAAACTTCCTGCGCTTCCGTCCCGAGCAACTGGCCTGGCAGGCGGTGTCGCTGATCGAGGTGCAGATCGGCCAGACCCTGGTCAAGGCGCGGCGCGCGGTACCGGACAACGACGCGCTGGAAGTGTTCGTGTATTCGCCCGATCGCGACGGTTTGTTCTCCGCGATCGTCGCCACGCTGGATCGCAAGGGGTATGGCATCCATCGCGCCCGCGTGCTGGATGCGCCGCACGATGCGATCTTCGACGTGTTCGAGGTGCTGCCGCAGGACAGTTCCGCCGATGGCGACCCGCAGCGCCTGGCCGCGGCCTTGCGCCAGGTGCTGGCCGGCGACCTGCACAAGGTGCGTCCCTCGCGGCGTGCGGTGCCGCGCCAGCTGCGCCACTTCCGCTTTGCGCCGCGCGTGGAATTCAGCGAAAGCGCCGGTGGTCGCCGCACCCGCATCAGTCTGGTCGCGCCCGATCGCCCCGGCTTGCTGGCCGATGTGGCCAATGTGCTGCGCCTGCAACACCTGCGTGTGCACGATGCGCGCATTGCCACCTTCGGCGAGCGCGCCGAAGACCAGTTCCAGATCACCGACGAGCACGACCGCCCGTTGCCCGAATCCGCCCGGCAGGCGCTGCGCGATGCGCTGTGCGCCTGCCTCGATCCCACCTGAGTAGTCCGTTCGGAGACCCCCCATGGCCACCAGCAAGAAGACCGCGCGCAAGCAGGGCGCGACCCCCACCGGCGCAGCGCCCAAGCGCGCGCCGAGCAAGAGCGGCAAGGCGCCCCCGGCGCCGGCCGTCGACAAGCGCAAGGCCACCGCGGCGGCTGCTAAGCCGGTGGCCGCCAGCAAAAGCGTTACCAAGCAGGTCACCAGGAAAAGCGCGACCAAGCCGACGACCAGTGCGGTCCCGCGCGTGGCCAAGCAGCCGGCCAGCGTGGTGTCCGCACCGGCCGCCAAGAAGGCTGCAGCTGCGAAGAAACTGCCGATCGCCGAAAAGACCGTGCGCGGCGCTGCAACGCCGGTGGGCAGTGACGAGCTCAAGTTCGGCATCGAAAGCGCCTTCGAGCGCCGCGCCAGCCTGACCGTCGACGAGATCGACGGCTCCACCCGCGCCATCGTCACCCGCGTCATCGACGGCCTGGAGACTGGTGAGTTCCGCGTCGCCGAACCGGACGGGCAGGGCGGCTGGAGCGTCAACGAGTGGTTGAAGAAGGCCGTGCTGCTGTATTTCCGCGTCAACGAGATGGCCGTGATCGACGCGCAGCCGGCACCGTTCTGGGACAAGGTGGAGTCGCGTTTTGCCGGCTTTGGCGAAGCCGAGTTCCGCAAGGCCGGCGTGCGCGTGGTGCCGGGTGCGGTGGCGCGGCGCGGCAGCTACTTCGGCAAGGACGTGGTGCTGATGCCGAGCTTCACCAATATCGGCGCGTATGTAGGCGAAGGCACCATGGTCGATACCTGGGCCACGGTGGGGTCGTGTGCGCAGATCGGCGCGCATTGCCATCTGTCCGGCGGCGCCGGCATCGGCGGCGTGCTCGAACCGCTGCAGGCCAGCCCGACCATCATCGAGGATCATTGCTTCATCGGTGCGCGGTCGGAAGTGGTCGAAGGCGTGGTCATCGGGCACCACAGCGTAATCGGCATGGGCGTGTTCATCGGCCAGAGCACACGCATCTACAACCGCGCCACCGGCGAGATTTCCTACGGCTACGTGCCGCCTTACAGCGTGGTGGTGTCCGGCCAGCTGCCGTCGAAAGATGGCTCGCACTCGCTGTATTGCGCGGTGATCGTCAAGCAGGTGGATGCCAAGACGCGCAGCAAGACCAGCGTCAACGAGTTGCTGCGCGGCCTGGCCGATTGAGCACTGCGCAGCCTGCACGCGGCACCATGCTGTCGCGGCCGCTCAGTGTCTGGGTGCGTTGGGGCATCCCGGCCCTGTGGTTGGGATGGGTGGCGCTCTACGTGGCCGGCTCGCTGGCGCGCGATGGCGTGCCGCAGCAGCTGGAGGTCCTGCGGTGGCTGGCGCCTGCGCTGATGGTGCTGATGACCCTGCGTCTGGCATGGGCATCCAGCCGCTGGGCACAGGTCCGCGATGCGGGCGATGCGCTGGAGATCGTGCAGCAAGGACGATCGCAGCGTGTGGACCTGGCCGAGCTGCGCTCGGTCGATGCCGCATGGCTGATTCCGCCACGGCGGATGGCGCTGAAATTCCACGGCACACGTGCCGATGTGGTGTTCCTGCCCGCCCAGGGGCAGGAACACGATCAACTGGTAACCACCCTGTTGGCGCGTGCAAGCGCGCGCCGCGGAGTCGAAAAGGCGACGACATGACCACGCTCTACGGATTGAAGAACTGCGACACCTGCAAGAAGGCGACCAAGTGGCTGGACCGCTTCGGCGTGGCCTACAGCTTCGTCGATTACCGCGAGCACACGCCCGCGCCGGAGACATTGGTGGATTGGGCCGGCCAGGCCGGCGGATTCGAGGCCTTGATCAACAAGTCCTCGACCACCTGGCGCCAGTTGCCCGACAACAAGAAGACGCCGGGTTCGGACGCCGAATGGAAGCTGCTGCTGCGCGAATACCCGCAATTGATCCGCCGCCCGGTGGTGGTGAGCGACGATGGCGCGCTCAGCCAGGGCTTCTCCGACAACGGGTTCAAGGCGCGCTTCAACATCGCCTGATGGCGCCACCGCGTCATCGGTTCGTACAGGCCTGTGCGGGGCGGGCGCGGGGACGGCAGGCGACCTGCTGATGCCCGCGGCCCAGCTGTAACATTTTTTATCGGAAGGACGAGCATGACCAGCGACGTACTGCAACTGACCTGCGAGCTGATCGCACGCGCCTCGGTGACACCGGACGACGCCGGCTGCCAGGTGCTGCTTGCGCAACGCCTGGAGGCTGCCGGATTCGCTTGCGAGCATTTGCGCCTGGGCCAGGTCGACAATCTGTGGGCCACGCATGGCAGCGGTGCGCCGGTGCTGGTGCTGCTTGGCCACACCGATGTGGTGCCGCCGGGTCCGCGCGAGGCCTGGACCAGCGATCCGTTCGATCCGCAGATCCGCGATGGTGTGCTGTACGGGCGCGGCACGGCCGACATGAAGGGCAGCGTGGCCGCCTTCGCGATCGCTGCCGAACAGTTCGTCGCCGCCCATCCGCAGCATGCCGGCACGCTGGCGGTGTTGCTGACCTCCGATGAAGAAGGCGATGCCATCGACGGCGTGCGGCGCGTGGCCGACCTGTTCCGTGCGCGCGGGCAGGCGATCGACTGGTGCATCACCGGCGAGCCGTCGTCCACCGAACGGCTGGGCGACCTGCTGCGCGTGGGCCGTCGCGGCAGTCTGTCCGGCACGCTGACGGTGAAAGGCGTGCAGGGGCATGTGGCGTATCCGCACAAGGCGCGCAATCCGATCCATCTGGCCGCGCCGGCCTTGGCCGAGCTGGTGGCGCGGCAGTGGGACGAGGGTTTCGAGAGTTTTCCGCCGACCAGCCTGCAGGTGTCGAACATCCATGCCGGCACCGGCGCCAATAACGTGATTCCGGGCGAGCTGCAGGTGGCCTTCAATCTGCGCTACACCCCGCTGTGGGACGCGCCGCGGCTGGAAGCGGAAATCACCGCATTGCTGGATCGCCACGGGCTGGACTATGCGCTGCGCTGGCATCGCAGCGGCGAGCCGTTCTACACCCCGGAAGGCCGCCTGCGCAGCGTCGCACGCGAGGTGCTGGGCCAGTTCGCCGGCGCACCGCCGGAAGAAAGCACCGGCGGCGGCACCTCCGATGCGCGCTTCATCGCGCCGCTGGGTGCGCAATGCATCGAAGTCGGCCCGGTCAACGCCAGCATCCACCAGGTCGACGAGCACGTGCGCGTGGCCGACCTGGAAGCGCTGCCGGCGTTGTACCGCACGCTGATCGAACGCCTGCTGGTCTGAGTTGCCAGGATATGCCCATGCCACGCGCTGGTTTGCACACTACGCAGCCAGCGCACGGCATGCGTTCACCTGCGGCACGCCGATGCTGCTGCGCGACGCGGGCATCGCCAAGCTGCACTAGATCTTCTGGATTGCAGCAGCATCTCGCTTGCATTGCATTGCATTGCATTGCATTGCATTGCCAGGTGGCATGGAGGCACAAGGCTCGGGGGGCTAGTCGAACGTCCAGAACGGCGGTTTGATCGCCTCGCGCCAATGCGATTCGTCCGCGATATAGAACGTCTGTGCGGACGCCTTGGCAAACCAGGTTTCCGCCGTCTCCACGTCGCGCGTCACGCCGCTGCTGCCGCGTCCGAGCAGCAGACCGGAGAAATACTGACCATACACATTGCCCTGGTCCGCCGCGCGCCGGTACCAGCGCAGCGCCTCCGTACCGTCTCTGTCCACGCCACCCATTCCTTTTTCATGGAGCGCGCCAAGATCGACCTGCGCCTCGGCATCGCCGTTGCGGGCGCGGCGCTGGATGTCGCGTACCAGCGGGTGCAATGCACCTCCGCTTGGCGCGATGGCGGCGGGAAGCCCCGACGATCCTGATGCGGAGCGCTCATAGATCGTCGCACGCAGATCCCAGCGCAACGCCGCAGCCGCCTCCCCACGGTCGCGGTGAAACTTGGCGAGCTCGGCGATGGCATACGGGTTTCCATGCATGGCCGCTGCCAGGTACCAGTGCTCGCCCTTGCGCGGCGACGCACGTAATGCGACGCGCTGGTCGATGTACGGGCTGTCGGGATGGAAGAGCGTCCCGCTTGCCCAGATCCGTCCCAGCGCCAGTTCGGCGCGGGTGTTGCGGAACGTCCACGGGGCGATCGCAGCGGCACGTTCGTACCAGTGGATGGCGCGCGAGTCGTTGCGTGCCTCCAGGCGTTCGGCCGCATTCCACGCGCTATCGAAACTGCCATCGACCGCGTGTTGTTCCAGCTGTTGCAGATAGACTGGATCGGTGCGCGGAGGGGCGCTGCTGCAGGCCTGCAGCAACACTGCAAGCAACAGGGCCAGGGGCGGCATGCGTCCGATGCGTGGGGTCATTCCATTACTGCCGATTGTTGGGGCGGTCATTATCCTCGCAATACGTCGGTGCGACCGCGGCGTGGTCTGCGATGCCGGGCTTGGTTGCCATCGCAACAGTTGCGCCGCCGTCGAAAGCGGGATACGGTCGAGTCATGTCATCGCTCCTGCCCAACCTCGTCAATAACGCCAACCGCAACACTCTGCGCGCGAACAATCGTGCGCGGCCGATGCGGGTCTGCGACTAGGCGAAGTAAAACCACACGCCCAGGAATCAGAGAACCCGCATCGGCCGATGCGGGTTTTTTTATGGGTGTCATTCTCGTGCAGCACGCTTGCCACCGGCCGCCAACCCCCGCAGTTTCATCCAGGAGTGTTTCCATGTGTTCCATCTTCGGTATTTTCGGTCTGCAACCCGGTGACGATCTGCAGGCATTGCGCCGGCAGGCGCTGGAATGTTCGCAGCGGCAGCGTCACCGTGGCCCGGACTGGAGCGGTGTGTATGTCGACGCCGGTGCGATCCTGGTGCACGAGCGCCTGGCCATCGTCGACCCGGCTGGCGGCTCGCAGCCCTTGTTGTCCGAAGATGGCGCGCTTGCGCTCGCGGTGAATGGCGAGATTTACAACCATCGCGAGCTCAAGCAGGAGCTGGTGCAGCCATACGCCTTCCAGACCGGCTCCGATTGCGAGGTGATCAATGCGCTGTACCGCGAGGATGCGCCGGCCTCCTACCTCAACCGCCTCAATGGCATCTTTGCGTTCGCGCTATGGGACAAGGCGGCCGGGCGGGTGCTCATCGCGCGCGACCCGATCGGCGTGGTGCCGCTGTATTGGGGCCACGACCGCGAAGGCCGCTTGCGGGTGGCTTCCGAACTGAAATCGCTGGTGGACGATTGCGCCGATGCGGCGCAGTTCCCGCCCGGCCATTGGTACGACAGCGCCACCGGCGCACTGAGTCGCTACTACGAGCGCTCCTGGCGCGAATACGCCGAGGTGGAAGGCGTGCAGGTGCAGTTGCAGGAATTGCGCGAGGCCTTCGAGCGCGCGGTGCACCGCCAGTTGATGACCGATGTGCCGTACGGCGTGCTGCTGTCCGGCGGGCTGGATTCGTCGCTGGTCGCCGCGGTGGCGGCACGCTACGCACGCCATCGCATCGAGGAGAACGACACCACCGAAGCCTGGTGGCCGCGCCTGCATTCGTTCGCGATCGGCTTGAAAGGCTCGCCGGACCTGGCCGCGGCCGAAGTCGCCGCCGCCGCACTGGGCACCGTGCATCACGGCTTCGAGTACAGCTTCGAGGAGGGCCTGGATGCGCTGCCGGAGGTCATCCGCCATATCGAGACTTACGACGTCACCACCATTCGCGCGTCCACGCCGATGTTCCTGCTGGCGCGACGCATCAAGGCGATGGGCGTGAAGATGGTGCTGTCGGGCGAAGGCAGCGACGAAATCTTCGGTGGCTACCTATATTTCCACAAGGCACCCAACGCACGCGAATTCCACGAGGAACTGGTACGCAAGCTGGATGCGCTCAACAACTACGATTGCCTGCGCGCCAACAAGTCGATGATGGCCTGGGGCGTGGAGCCACGCGTGCCGTTCCTGGATCGCGAGTTCCTGGATGTGGCCATGCGCATGGACGCCAGTTTCAAGATGATCGACAAGACCAGCAGCGGCGCCACGCGGATGGAAAAGGGCGTGTTGCGCGAAGCGTTTGCCGGCTATCTGCCCGAATCGATCCTGTGGCGGCAGAAAGAGCAGTTCAGCGATGGTGTGGGCTATGGCTGGATCGATGGACTCAAGGCGCACGCCGCCGCGCATGTCAGCGACCGCGAACTGGCTGCCGCCTCCAAGCGCTTTCCGGTCAATCCGCCGCAGACCAAGGAAGCCTATTTCTATCGCACGCTGTTCGAGCAGTTCTTCCCCAGCCAGGCGGCTGCGGAGACGGTGCCGGGCGGCAAGTCGATCGCGTGTTCGTCGCCGACCGCGATCGCCTGGGATGCCAGTTTCGCCGCGATGGCCGACCCGTCCGGCCGTGCGATTGCCGGCGTGCACGAACAGGCCTTGGCGTCGTAACGCTGCTGCATCGAAGTTGAAACTCCAGCGGCCGGCATGCGCTCACGCGCTGCCGGCCGCTGCTGCGATCACTCGTGGCGCACGCAGTATCCGTAGCGTTGCGGCTCGATATCCACGCCGGCCACGTCGGCTTGGTTGTTGCGCCACAGGTTCGGCTTGAAGTCGGCCGCCGTGCAGTTGGCAGCGCGGTCCACACCGATGGTGTAGGTGAACGGCGTATTGGAGAAGCGGTTGTTCTCGAACACGTTGTCCTGGCTCATGCTGTTGTCCCAGCACAGGATTTCCGGCGTGCGATAGCGGATGGCGCAGGCCAGGAACACGCCGGCGACCTTGTTGCCGTCGAACTGATTGTTGCTGAAGCGGTTGCGGCGCGCGTCGGACAGATAAATGCCCTGGCTGCCGTTGCGCTCGAAGCGGTTGTTGCGGATCTCGCTGTCTTCCAGATGCTCGGTGGTCAGGCCTGCAGCCACGTTGTCATGGATGTAGTTGTTGACCATGGTGACCTTGGCGGTGCGATTGAACGACACGCCATCCCAGATCGCGCCGGACACATCGTTGTTTTCGATGGTGATCTCGCGGGTGTCGTACTCGCTCAGCAGGCAGGCACTGCGGCACTTGTTGACCTGCAGGCCGGCCAGCCGAATGCCCTGGCCGGAACGCACGACCACCGCGCTATTGCTCAGGTACGGACGCTCGGGCATGAACTCCTTGTCGCCGGTGCTGGCGACGATCTGCATGTCTTCGATGCTGACGTTGCGGATCACGCCGGTCGGCTGCTGGTTTTCGTAGTCGCCGACCACCAGCGCCGGTTGCTGCACGCCATCGGCCATGCGCAGCACCGTGGTCGGGCCCTTGCCGCGCAAGACGAGATTGCCGCGGTGGATCGAGACCAGGCCGTTGAGCGGAAATTCGCCTTTTTCCAGGCACAACACCGCGGGCGTATCACTTTGCGGAAGCTTGTCGATGGCTTTCTGCAGATCCTGCCCGGGGCGCACCTTGGCAGTACAGGCGGCGACCGGCGCATCCGGTGGGCCGGATTTGGCGGGCGGCGCTGCCGAGCAGGCAGTGGCAACGAGCAGGGGCAACAGGGCGGAAACGGAGCGGGCAAGCTGAGGCATGCGGATTCCGGTCAGTGGGGGGAGGAGGGCGATCGTGCGCAAACACGTTGCAGATCGCGACGGCCTCTAGTGTGTCCCACCGGACGTTAAAGTCTGGCTGATTCCGGCCTGCCTGATTCGGCGCAGGTTCATTGCACTGCCGTAGTCGAGGCCGCAACTGTGCTTGCGGCGGCCGCTATGGTCGACGAAGGTCACAGTTGCAGCATCGCCCAAGGCCTGGGCAGGCGCCCGTTCGCCACACTTAAAAACTGTAGGCCAGCTGCGCGTAGATACGGCGCGGTTCGCCAGGAAAGTGCCCGGTGCGTTCGGTGAACCCGCTGGCGGCATAGACCTTGTCGAACAGGTTCTTGACGTTGACCTGCAGTTTCCAGGCATCCCACTGCGTTTGCCAGCTGATGTCGAAGATGGCGTACGGCTTGACGCGCTGGCCTTCCAGGCTGACCCGCTCGCCCACGTAGTCGGCACCGAAGGCAATTGCCGAGTTCCAGGCCGGCAGGTCGTAACGCGTCCACAGACCGAAGGTGTTGCGCGGTGCATTGGCGAAGCGGTCGCCGGATGCATTGGTGATGCCGTTGGTGCCCGCATCGAGCACGCGTGCATCGTTGTAGGCGTACGTCAGGTTGAGCACCCAGCGTTCGGTGAGGTCGGCCAGCAGATCCACTTCCAGGCCTTCGCTGCGTACCAGACCGAGCGCGGAGAGCTGATTGACGCCATCGACGATACTGCCGTTGGCCTGCACGATATTGCTGCGTTCGATGCGATACAGCGCGGTGTTGAGCGTCAGCCCGCCATCGTTGAGCGCGGTCTTCAGGCCCACTTCCCACTGTGTGCTGCGTTCGGGATCGAACGGCCCGCCGACGCTGCTGTCCTGATTGGCCGCATCCTGCGGCAGGAAGCCGCTGGCATAACTCGCGTACGCATTGATGCCATCGCGCAGCACGAAGGTGCTGCCCACACGCCAGCTGAGATCGTTGCCGGTGACACGCGAGCCGTCCAGACGGTTGTCGTCCTTGAAGCCGTCCCAACGCAGTCCGGCCATCGCAAACCAGCGCGGCGTGAGCGTGAGTTCGTCCTGCAGGTACGCGCCATAGCGCTGGCTGCGTGTACTGGTGGCGCGCCAGGGCAGGCTGTCCAGGCCGTAGTCGTAGAAGCCGCTGCGGCCGTATACCGGGTTGAACAGGTCGATGCCCGGCACCGGCCCACGCACGCGGCCAGTGTCTGCGGTGTTGGCGGTTTGCGCGCGGAAATCCGCATCTAGCCGATAGTAGTCCGCGCCCATCAGCAGCTTGTGCTCGATCGCGCCGATGCGGGTGCGGAACACCGCGTTGACGTTGCTGGAGATCGCATCGTTGTCGCGGAACTGGTTGCGCAGCTGCCGCGTCATCCATTCGGCGGTGCCGTCGCCATCGCGGTCGATCAGGCCCATCGGCTCGTGATAGATCTGATGCTCGTCGTTCTTGAACCAGCGCATCGCCATATCCACATCCCATGCATCCGACGGCGCAAAGCGGTACTGCGCGAACGCCACCTTGGCGCGCATGTCGAGGAAATCGGTGGGCTCGTTGTGGTTCCAGCGACGGTCGGTGAGGAAGTTGCCGTCGTCGTCCACCGGCACGCCGCGCAGGCGATTGCCGCCCAGGTTCTGGGTGATGTCGGTGTACTGCAGCGTGAGCTCGCCGGTCTGGCCGATGTCGAACGCCACCGACGCATCGCCGATCTGGCTCTGGCTATCGGTGTTGCGGCGAAAGCCATCCTCGCCATCGGCATAGGCGCCGATGCGGTAGCGAATGCGTCCGTCTTCGCGTGCCGGCCCGGTGGCCTCGAACGAGGCCGCCCCGAAGGATTGATTGCCCACCTGCAGCTCGACCCGACGCGCGGCCTGATGGCCGGGCTTGCGGGTGACGTAATTGATGACGCCACCGGGTTCGCCGCCGCCGTACAACGCACCGGCCGGGCCCTTGAGCACTTCCACGCGTTCGATATTGAACAGCTGCGGCACCGAGAAGCCGGCATACGGATCGCCACGCAATCCGTCGTAGAGCACGTTTTCCTGGCGGAATCCGCGCAGGGTGACGCCGGCATAGCTGAAGAAACTGATGCCGCTGATGCTGCGATACAGATCGGTGATCTGGCGCGCGGCCTGGTCGTCGATCAGTTCGCGCGGCAGCACCTGCACTGACTGCGGCACCAGCGACAACGGCGTATCGGTGCGTGTGGCCACCGCGGCGTCGTCGGATTTGTACAGCGTCTGCGCACGGCCGACGACGTCGACGCCATCGAGGTCGGTGACGGCTGCCGAGGTGCTGGTGTGTTGTTGGGCGAAGGCGCGGGGCGAGGGCAAAGCCAAGACAGCGGCGAGCGCGGTGACAAGGAGCGTGGGGCGCATTGGTCACTAATGGGAATGGTTATCAAATGCATCTTAGCATGTTGTGCTCGCTTGATTGGGCAGATCGGTGGCCGGGCGTGGTTGCGGATACTTGGTTATCCAGATGTGCCAGGTGCAAGGTGCGGGGTGCGATCTGCAGAACGCAGACACCGATTTTGCGTTCGTCCAGCCCCCAACGACTGTCGAAACCTGTATCGACAGACGAGACAGCAATGACCACGCCTATTTCGGCTGCAACTGCAGCGTGTAGCGGGTTGCGGTCGGCAGGAACGGGGTCGGCCGGCCGTGCACCCAGTCGTCGTGGCCTGCGCCCCAGAACGGCGACAAGGGGTGTCCGCTCTGGCCGCCCGGCATGTGCACGATGCCGTCCTGTTCGTGGCCGGGCGACACCACCATGCGTTCGGAGGCGCCGAAGGCCGGGCCTTGCACGCGCGGCATGTCGCGATCGCCTGGCAGTTGGTCGGGCGGCATGCACAGCCAGCGCTTGGCAAGCGCAGGCAATGCCCGCGCGATCGGGTGACAGATGGTGGCGGTGTTACGTTCGCCCCAGGTGCGTTCGCTCAAGGCGCCGTCCTGCGCAGCGAGATCCGTCTGCGCCTTGCGTGCAGCCTCGGCAAGCAGCTGATCCCAGTTTGCATAGGCGGGCGGCAGCAGATGCGCCGGGCGCTGCTGCAGCAACGGCCAGACGATGCCTTCCAGCTGCGCGCGACGCGGCGGCAGGAAGTCCTTGCCAAGCGCGGCTTTTGCCGGCGCCAGCAGGCCGGCTTCCACTGCGTCGATGGTCATGCCGCGAAAGCCGCGCACGATGCGATAGCTGGCCGAGCGGGTGGATGCGTGCCCATCCCACTGCCGGGTGGCGGCTTCGATCTGCTGCAAGGCCGGGTCCTTGCTGTGCTCGACCACGCTGCGCAACAACTGCCACCACCGCGTGAGCAGCACGGCGCGATCGTCGAGCTGGATGGCGAGCAGGTCCAGCTCGTTGAAACGTTGCCTGGCGAACAAGTCGTCGCGGATCTGCTGCGCACGCGCACCCAGGTCGTAGCCGGCATTGCCGAGCGTGGCCAACTGCTGCGCATCGACGACGCGGCTGTTGGCGGTCCAGAGCCGGTGCGAGGGAGGATCGATCAGGGCGGGGGCAGCGTCGCTGCGCACCGGCCAGGGCAGGCAGCCGCCCTGCGCCGATGCCGCCGTTGCCGCAACCGAAGGCGATGCCGCGTCCGCACCCTGCGCCGAGCTTGCCAGTTCGGCGATGCCGCTCGGGCCACAGCCGGCATTGCGTACCGGGCGCGCACCGATCAAGCGCCAGGCGATGCGCCCGCTGCGATCGGCCAGCAACAGGTTCTGTGCCGGAATGCCCGAGCGATCGGCCACTGCAAAGGCGGCCTGCACGTCGGCCGCCGTACTCATCTGCGCAAAGTCCAGCCGGATCGCGCCGGGCAGCTGCGCGGCCCAGCGTAGCGCGAGCAGGCTGCCATCGGCGTTGTCGTGCAGGACCGGGCCCCAGGCGCTTTCGCGCACCGCAAAGCGCACCGGCGCGGCGCCGGCCACGCGAATGGTCTCGATATGGGTGGTGAGCGCTTGCGGATGACCCGGCGTGGCCGGCGCAATCCGCGCAAAGTCGGCGGTGTCGATGTAGCTGTTGGTAAAGGCCCAGGCCACATGCCCGTTGCTGCCGACCACCACCGCTGGCAAGCCGGGCAGGGTGAAACCGGTGACGTCCACCTTGCCGTCGGGCGCACTGGTGTCCGGGTAACGCAGGCGTGCGCGGAACCAGATGTTGGGCGCGCGCAGGCCCAGGTGCATGTCGTCGGCGACGATGGCGCGGCCGTCGCTGGTGAGGCTGCCGTCCACGGCGAAGTTGTTGCTGCCCGGCGTCGGCGGCTCGGCGCCTGCGGTGGCGGCTGGATGCGGCAGGCGGCGCAGATCCAGCGTGGCGGCGTCGGGCAGCACGGCGTCGCCTTGCGCGGGGCCGAACAGCGGCGCATCCCAGCTGGAGCCTTGATGGTCGAGCAATGCCGCCAGCGCCGCCGGCACCACCGCACGGATGCGGGCGGCAGCCAGTTCGGTCTGGTTGTCGTTGTCCTGCAGGTCGGCATACATCGCCATGCCGGTGAGGATGGAGTCGTCCAGCGTCCACGCGCGCGGTGTCTGCCGCAGCAACAGGTACGGCCAAGGGCGCACGCGCAGTGCAGCCAGCCCGGCATTGACGCCCTCGGTATAGGCCAGCAGCGCGGCGCGCTGGCTGCCGGCGGCGACATCCAGGCTGGCATGCACGCGGGCGCGCAGCCGGTGCACGCGATTGCGTTTGTCCAGGTCCAGCGCTGCGGCGCCGAACAGCTCGGACAACTCGCCGGCCGGTGCGCGGCGCATCAGGTCCATCTCGAAGTAGCGCTCCTGCGCGTGCACATAGCCGAGTGCGCGCATGGCATCGACCTGGCTGGCCGCATCGATGGTGACCACACCACGCCGGTCGCGTTGCACGCTGACCGGTGCCGCCAGGCCCTGCAATGCGCTGTTGCCATCCAGCTGCGGCAGACTGCCACGCATCAGCAGATACACGGCCAGCACGGCCGCCACGATCAACACCACGATTGCCAGCAGCAGCCGGCCCAGCCATTTGCGCATTGTCGAGTCCTTGAGTTCGGTCACAGTGTGGCGGCCGCTCATGACCATGGCGGGTCTGGCCGCAAGCGCAACTGAAAGTGATTCCGATTAGATCATTGCGCCGCGGCTTAGGGCACCATGCGCGCATTGCGTCGCTGGAGCACATCATGAAAGGCCATCCCGAAGTCGTCGACTACCTCAAGCAGCTGCTGCGCGGCGAACTGGCGGCACGCGACCAGTATTTCCTGCACTCGCGCCGTTACGAGGACCAGGGCCTGATGGCGCTGTACGAGCGCATCAACCACGAAATGGAAGAGGAGACCGAGCACGCTGATGCGCTGCTGCGGCGCATCCTGTTCCTGGAAGGCGACCCGGACATGCGGCCGGCCGAGTTTGCGCCAGGCAAGACCGTGGTGGAGATGCTCGAGCGCGATCTGGTGGTGGAATACGAAGTGCGCGCCAATCTCGCCGCCGGCATGAAGCTGTGCGAAGAGCACGGCGATTACGTCAGCCGCGACATCCTGCTCAAGCAGCTGCAGGACACCGAAGAAGACCACGCCTGGTGGCTGGAGCAGCAGCTTGGCCTGATCAAGCGGATCGGCCTGGAGCTGTACCAGACCTCGAAGATCGACAAGGGCCACGTCGCCGGCTGAGCCCGGTGACTGGGCGCTGCGCAGCCGCCGAACAGGCGCAGCGCAGGTTTTGCAATCGGCAGGTGCCGCCCGGTGCGTTGCCTTGCTGCGTGGTCTGCGTCAGCTGCCGGCGGTCTGCGGCGGTGTTGCTCGGCGCCTTGCGCTGTTGTGCGAACCATCATTGCGTGGCGCAACGCCGCGCGGTCCTGATCGGCGCGCGCTGCGCTGCCTGTGCAACGCCTGCGTCGCCCGACTGGGGCGTCGGCAGCGATCGCCGATGACAAAGTTCGCCCGCGACCGTCAGTTGCGTTGCAGACGATAGACGCCGGTCGACAGGGCGGTGACGCCATCGGCACGGAAGCGCGGCTCCTGATCGAGGATGTCGCGGCGTTCCAGTGGCTGCACCCGCCATTGCGTGTCGAACAGTGCGTGCACCGCGTCAGCGTCCACCGAAAACGGCGGCCCGGCCTTTTCGGCCTGCGGGTATTCCAGGGTGATCAACAGCCCGCGGCATCCCGCAGGCAGGCGCGCGTACGTGGTGTGCAGATACTGCTGGCGCAAGCCGGCCGGCAGGGCGATCAATGCGGCGCGGTCGTAGACGGCGCTGCAATCGGCCAGCACGCTTGGCTCCAGTGCAAACGCGTCGCCGCAGATGATTTCGATCGGGCCGGCGATAAAGTGCTCGCCCGCGCGGCTGCTGTGGCGCTGCGGTTGCAGGCCGGCATCAGCGAAGAATTGCGTCACCGCCAGCGGCGATATCTCCACGCCCAGCACGCGATGGCCTTGTGCGGCCAACCAGTGCAGGTCCAGCGTCTTGCCGCATAACGGCACCAGCACGCGGGCAGCCTGCGGCAACTGCAACGCCGGCCAGTGCTTTTGCAGCAACGGCATCACCTGGTCCTGATGGAAGCCGGTCTGACCGTTCTGCCAACGCTGCAGCCAGAAATCTGTGTCCATGATGTTGTCTTGTTAGTTTGCGTTGACGAGTGCCGTGATGCAGCCAATGGCACTGACACTGCAGATCGAAAGGAACCGCTCACACCGCACCGCCGCGCGACATGCACTGCGCACAACCACGCACGCCGCGCTCGCAACCACCCATACCGACCATCTCGACCGGTCCTTGTCCGCCCACTGTCGCGGGACCTTACGCGGCATGGATGCCGCGTAAGAGCCTACAGGGATGTACTTGCGGCGTGTCCTGCGATGGCGGGCGGACAAGGGCCCTGCAGCAAGGCCGCAGATCTCTCGCTCTACAGCCGACGCATCCGCACCGTTCGATTACCTCTCAAGGCAATGCAGAGCTTGAGCCTCAGCGTAGCCTCGCCGTTGCAAGCCAACCTGGCCGAGGGCGCGATGCCGTAACGCCGGCAGCGTCCAGCTGGCGGTAGTTTTGTGGGTCGCTCAAGACCGCACGGCCAGCGCGCCATCGCGCGGCGCGTCAGCGAATCACCGTTACTGCACTCCAGCCCGTCGACCTTCTGCCGCGCCTCAGTAAATCGAGGCAGCGGCAGCGTCGAACGCGCCGCTGCGCGCCACGTCGGTGAACAGCCGTTACTGCACTTCCAGCCCGTCCACCTTTTGCCACCCTCGCGGCAGCAATGCACCGCGACTCGCACGCGCGCCCACATAGCTATCCAGATCCTTGAACGACAGGCTCATGGTGCGTGCACCGCTGCGCACCAGCAGCGTGTTGCCCGGAGCCACCGCCACCACCGCGACCACGCGCTCGGTGCCGAGCTTGGCCTTGGGGATGTCGATGATCTTGTTGCCTTTGCCCTTGTCCAGCTCGGGCACATCGCTGGCGGTCACCGCCAGCAGATTGCCGGCACTGGTGACGGCGACGATGCGGTCGCTCTGCGGGTTGGTCACCTGCGCAGGCGTCAGCACATGCGCGCCGGTGGTCAGGTTGAGCATCGCCTTGCCGGCCTTGTTGCGGCCGGTGAGGTTTTCGAAGCGGGTGACGAAGCCATAGCCGTGCGATGACGCCAGCACGAAGCGGGTGGCGTTGTCGGCGCTGGCCATGACCTGGAACGCCGCGCCCGAGGCCGGCGAGAAACGTCCGGTCAACGGTTCGCCATTGCCGCGTGCCGAGGGCAGGGTATGCACCGCGGTCGAATAGGCGCGGCCTTCCGAATCCAGGAACGCCACCTGATGGGTGCTGCGGCTGCGCACCGCCGCCAGCAGGCTGTCGCCTTCGCGGTAGGACATGCCGGCCGGGTCGACCTCGTGGCCCTTGGCCGCGCGTACCCAGCCCTTCTCCGACAGCACCACGGTCATCGGTTCGCTGGCGACCATCTCGGTTTCGTCGATCGCCTGCGCGGCGCCACGCTGCACCAGCGGCGAGCGACGTGCGTCGCCGAACTTCTTGGCGTCGGCGGTCAGCTCGTCCTTGATCAACTTCTTCAGCTTGGTCTTGCTTTCCAGGATGGCCAGGATCTGCGCGCGTTCCTTGGCCAGTGCTTCCTGCTCGCCGCGGATCTTCATTTCTTCCAGGCGCGCCAGCTGGCGCAGCTTGGTTTCCAGGATGTATTCGGCCTGTTCCTCGCTGAGCGCGAAGCGCGCGATCAACACCGGCTTGGGTTCGTCCTCGCTGCGGACGATGCGAATCACTTCGTCCAGGTTGAGGAAGGCGATCAGCAAGCCTTCCAACAGGTGCAGGCGGCGCTCGACCTTCTGCAGGCGATGGTTGAGGCGGCGAGTGACGGTGTCGCTGCGGAAGCTCAGCCACTCGCTCAGCAAATGCCTGAGGTTCTTGACCTGCGGGCGGCCATCCAGGCCGATCACGTTGAGATTGACGCGGTAGCTGCGCTCAAGGTCGGTGGTGACGAACAGGTGCCCCATCAGCTGCTCGGCATCGACACGGTTGGAGCGGGGCACCAGCACCACCCGCACCGGGCTGGTGTGGTCGGACTCGTCGCGGATGTCTTCCAGCCATGGCAGCTTCTTGGCGCGCATCTGCTGGGCGATCTGCTCGATCACCTTGGACGGCGAGACCTGGTACGGCAACGCATCGATGACGATGTTGGCGTGTTCTTTCTTGTAGGTGGCGCGTGCGCGCACGCTGCCGTGGCCGGTCTCGTAGATTGCGCGCAGATCGGCCGCCGGGGTGATGATCTCGGCGGTGGTCGGGTAGTCCGGGCCGAGCACGTGTTCGCACAGCTCGGCGACCGTGGCATCGGGGTTGTCGAGCAGGCGCAGCAGCGCGCTGACGATCTCGTTGAGGTTATGCGGCGGCACGTCGGTGGCCATGCCCACCGCGATGCCGGTGGTGCCGTTGAGCAGCAGGTGCGGCAGGCGCGCCGGCAGCCAGGTCGGCTCTTCCAGGGTGCCGTCGAAGTTGGGCGCCCAATCGGTGGTGCCCTGGCCAATTTCGCCCAGCAGTACCTCGGCGATCGGGGTCAGCTTGGATTCGGTGTAGCGCATCGCCGCGAACGACTTGGGGTCGTCGGTGGAGCCGAAGTTGCCCTGGCCCTCGATCAGCGGGTAGCGATACGAGAACGGCTGCGCCATCAGCACCAGTGCTTCGTAGCAGGCGCTGTCGCCGTGCGGATGGTACTTACCGATCACATCGCCCACGGTGCGCGCGGATTTCTTCGGCTTGGCAGCGGCATTCAGGCCCAGCTCGCTCATCGCGAAGATGATGCGCCGCTGCACCGGCTTCAGGCCGTCACCCAGGAACGGCAGGGCGCGGTCGAGCACCACGTACATCGAATAGTCGAGATAGGCGCGTTCGGCGTAGTCGCGCAGCGGCAGCTGCTCGAAGCCGTGGAAGGTGGGGCGGGTCAGATCGGTCATGTAAAGCCAGGTCCTACGAAAGAGGAGCCCGCGCCGTGGCGCGAGCTCGAAGAGCGCCGATTATCCGGATGCGGCGGGGGATGCCAAGCCGCGCGCATGCGTGCCGGCCAGATAACGCGTGGGTGGGGCGCCGAAATGGCGGTGGAACACACTGACGAAGGCGCTGGGGCTGCTGTATCCGAGCTGGTCGGCGACCTGGGCGACCGGGCTGCCCTGGCTGAGCCGCCGCAGCGCCTCTGCCAGCCGCGCCTGCTGCCGCCACTGCGCGAAACTCAGCCCGGTCTCGCTGCGGAAATGCCGGCTCAGGCTGCGCGCCGACAGCCCGCCCCAGTCGGCCCAGGCGTCCAGCGGGCGCGGGTCGGCCGGGGTATCGAGCAACTGCCGGGCGATGCGCAGCAGCCGCCGGTCGGCCGGCATCGGCAGGTGCAGGTGGTCGATCTGCACCTGGTGCAGTTCGTCCAGCAGCACCGCGGCCAGGCGTTGCCGGGCGGGGTCGAGCGGCTGGCCCAGTGGCCAGTCGGCCGCGCGCATGATCACCTCGCGGGCGAGCCCGGTCAGGCGGATCACCCCGCCTTGCGCGGGCAACGCGGCGCAGGCGTCCGGCCGGACCACCACGCCCCAGCCGCGCAGCGGCCCGGCCAGTTCCACGGTGTGCTGCTGGCCGGGCGGCATCCAGCCGGCGCAGCCCGGCGGCAGCGACAGGGTTCCCTGCTCGGTGTGCACCGTCAGCACGCCGTGCTCCACATACATCAGCTGCCCGCGGACATGCGCATGCCGAACCGTCTCCGGCGCCCATACCGCGCGCAGGTCGGCCAGGAACGCGATCACCTCCGGTCCGTCGGCCCACTCGAAGCTGTCGCGCACGCCGGGCGGCAGGGCATCGCGTGTGGTTGGCGGATTTTCGACAGTCATTGGCGCAATTGTATTACCAGGCCAGCGCCACAGGCGCGTAAGGTGACGATCCTTGCTGGCGGTTTAATCCCGTTAGAAATATTTGCGTTGACAAATATATTTTTCGGAAGAAAATAGCCCGCCATGAATGACCTCTCCACCGCCTCGCCGTCGTTCGGCCTGCTGTTGCGCCAGGTGCGCGATGCGCTGATGCGTCAGCTCGATGCCGAAATGAAGGGCGAGCTGCCGGACTTCGGCTTCAGCCACTACGTCGGCCTGAAGATCCTGGCGGTGCGCTCGCCCTGCACGGCCAACGAACTGGCGCTGGCGCTGGACCAGACCCCGAGCGCGGTCACCCGCCTGCTCGACAAGCTCGAAGCGCTCGGTGCGGTGCGACGCGAGCCACACGCGCAGGACCGGCGCGCGCTGCAGATCGTCATGACCGAACAGGGCGTGGCGCTGTGGGAGCGCCTGAAGCTGCGCGGCGAGCGCGCCATCGAGCATGGCTTGCGCGATCTGGCCCCGCCCGAGCGCGAGCAACTCACCTCTCTTCTCATCCGTGTCCGCGATGCACTCAACTCATGAACGCTGCTAGTTCCCCGATCCAGATACTGCGCCTGCGGTCCACGCAGCTTGCGCGGCCGCTCGTCCTCACTGCGCTGACGCTGGCGCTGGCCGCCTGCGCCAGCAGCCGCGGGCTTGCCCCGCAGGGCACCATGCTGGAGCCGGGCGCAGTGCATGCCGAGCGCACCCTCGCGCAGGCCAACCTGAGCCCGGCCGCCTGGCCGGCCAGCGACTGGTGGCGCGCCCTGGGCGATGCGCAATTGAACGTGCTGATTGCCGAAGGCCTGCAGCACAGTCCCAGCCTGGCGGCGGCCGATGCGCGCCTGCGTCAGGCGCAGGCACGCATCGGTAGCGCGCAGGCCGATCGCGGCCCCAGCCTGTCGGTGTCCGGTGGCTATGCGGGCGTGCAGTTGCCCGAATCGATGGTGGGCGATGAGCGCGGCGGCAAGTTCGGCGGCAACGGCCAACTGGTGCTGGACTTCCGCTATGGTGTGGACCTGTGGGGCGGCAAGCGCGCCACCTGGGAAGCGGCGGTGGACCAGGCGCATGCGGCCGAGGTGGACGCACAGGCGGCACGCCTGAACCTGTCGGCGGCGATCGCCGAAGCCTATGCGCAGCTCGACTACGCATGGCGCCTGCACGACGTGGCCAACGATGAGTTGACCCGCGTGCAGAAGACCCTGGAGCTCACCCGGCAACGCCGCGGCGCCGGCATCGACAGCGATCTGCAGGTGCGCCAGGCGCAGGCCCGCGTACCGTCGGCGCAGCAGCAGCTGCAGTCCGCGCAGCAGCAGATCGACGAGGCCCGCAACGCACTGGCCGCGCTGGCCGGGCAGGGCCCGGATCGCGGGCTGGAGATCGCGCGCCCGACGCTGGGGGCGGCCATCGCCACGCAGCTGCCGAGCAACCTGCCTGCCGACCTGCTGGGCCGCCGCCCCGACGTGGTCGCCGCGCGCTGGCGCGTGGAGGCCGCCGATCAGGATATCGCCGCCGCCAAGACCCGCTTCTACCCCAGTTTCAACATCACGGCGCTGGGCGGTGTGGTGAATCGCGATGTCGGCCAGTTGCTGGAAAGCGCCTCGGTGTTCGGCGTGGTTGCGCCGGCGCTGAGCCTGCCGATCTTCGATGGCGGCAAGCTGCGCGCCAATCTGGCCGGCAGCGATGCGCAATACGACCTGGCGGTGGCTGATTACAACCAGAAGGTGATCGACGCCCTGCGCGAGGTAGCCGACCAGGTCAACGCCGTGCGTTCGCTGGAGCAGCGTGCGCGCGCGCAGGACGACGCCGTGCAGACCGTGACCGCCGCCTTCGAACTGGCGCAGCAGCGCTACCGCGCCGGCATCGGCAGCTACCTGGAAGTGCTCAGCGTGCAGGAGCAATTGCTGCTCGCACGCCAGCGCATGGCCAGCCTGCAATCGCAACAACTGTTGGCCTCGGTGAGGTTGCAGCGTGCCCTGGGCGGCGGATTCACGCCGGAACCTGCGCGCGATACCGCACACGCCGCGACCACTTCCGCACAACCGAATTCCTGAGACAGCGACGATGAGCCAGACGACTCCAACTTCTTCCCAACCTGCGCCGGCCGCGCCCAGCAAGCGCCGTGCGGCGCTGCGCATCGTGGCCATTGTGGTGATCCTGGCGATCATCGGTCTTGTGGTGTGGTACTTCCTGGTCGGCCGCTGGCACGAGGACACCGACGACGCCTACGTGCAGGGCAATCAGGTGCAGATCACCCCGATGGTCGGCGGCACCGTGGTCAGCATTGGCGCCGAAGACGGCATGCGCGTGGAGCGCGGCCAGTTGCTGGTACAGCTGGACCCGGCCGACACCGCAGTCGCATTGCAGCAGGCCGAGGCCAATCTGGCCAAGACCGTGCGCCAGGTGCGTGGTCTGTACCGCAGCGTGGAAGGCGCGCAGGCCGAACTGTCCTCGCGCGAGGTGAGTCTGCGCAGCGCACGTGCTGACTTCGCACGCCGCAAGGATCTGGCCGCCAGCGGCGCGATCTCCAACGAAGAACTGGCGCATGCCCGCGAGGAACTGGCCGCGGCCGAAGCGGCGGTGAGCGGTTCGCGCGAGAGCTTCGAACGCAACCGCGCGCTGGTGGACGACAGTGCGGTGGCCAACCAGCCGGACGTGCAGACTGCCGCCGCGCAGCTGCGTCAGGCCTATCTCAACCATGCGCGCACCGGTGTGATCGCGCCGGTGTCCGGCTACGTGGCGCGTCGTTCGGCGCAGCTGGGCCAGCGTGTGCAGCCCGGTAGCGTGCTGATGGCAGTGGTGCCGCTGGAGCAGGTGTGGGTGGAAGCCAACTTCAAGGAAACCCAGCTCAAGCACATGCGCCTGGGCCAGGAAGTGGAACTGCATTCGGATCTGTACGGCGGCGGCGTGGACTACACCGGCCGCATCGAAAGCCTGGGCCTGGGCACCGGCAGCGCGTTCTCGCTGTTGCCGGCGCAAAACGCCAGCGGCAACTGGATCAAGATCGTGCAGCGCGTGCCGGTGCGCATTGCGGTCGATGCCAAGCAACTGGCCGGCAATCCGCTGCGCATCGGTTTGTCGATGAAGGTCGACGTCAACCTGCACGACCAGCAGGGCAGCGTGCTGCCGACCAAGTTCGCCAATGGCGCGGTGTTCTCCACCGACGTGTATGCGCAGCAGTTGCAGGCCGCCGACGCGGACATCCAACGCATCATCCAGGACAACCTGCCTGCGCAGGCTGCGTCCAAGGCGGGCTAAGCCAGCATGTCTTCGCAAGCTCCCACCGCGCCAGGCGGTCCCTCGGCACCTGCGCCCGCCGCCGGCTTTCGTCCGGCGAGCGTGGCGCTGTGCACCGTGGGCCTGGCGATGGCCTCGTTCATGCAGGTGCTGGACACCACGATCGCCAACGTCTCGTTGCCGACCATCGCCGGCAATCTCGGCGCCAGCTCGCAGCAGGCCACCTGGGTCATCACCTCGTTCGCGGTCAGCACCGCGATCGCCCTGCCGCTGACCGGCTGGCTGAGCCGCCGCTTCGGTGAGACCAAGTTGTTCGTGTGGTCGACGCTGGCCTTTACCGTGGCCTCATTGCTGTGCGGCCTGGCCCAGAGCATGGGCATGCTGGTGGTGTCGCGCGCGCTGCAGGGGTTTGTTGCCGGGCCGATGTACCCGATCACCCAGAGCCTGCTGGTGTCGATCTACCCGCGCGAAAAACGCGGGCAGGCGCTCGCCCTGTTGGCGATGATCACCGTGGTGGCACCGATCGCCGGTCCGATCCTGGGCGGCTGGATCACCGACAACTACAGCTGGGAATGGATCTTCCTGATCAATGTGCCGTTGGGCATCATCGCCAGCAGTATTGTGGGTTCGCAGTTGCGCCATCGCCCCGAGCAGCTGGAAAAGCCGCGCATGGACTACATCGGCTTGATCCTGCTGGTGGTCGGCGTCGGTGCGCTGCAGCTGGTGCTGGACCTGGGCAACGACGAGGACTGGTTCTCTTCCGACAAGATCGTGGTGCTGGCTTGCGTCGCTGCCGTAGCGCTGGTGGTGTTCGTGATCTGGGAACTCACCGACAAGGATCCCATCGTCGATCTCAAGCTGTTCCGGCATCGCAACTTCCGCGCCGGCACGCTGGCGATGGTGGTGGCCTATGCGGCGTTTTTCAGCGTGAGCCTGCTGATTCCGCAATGGCTGCAACGCGACATGGGCTACACCGCGATCTGGGCCGGCCTTGCCACCGCGCCGATCGGCATCCTGCCGGTGCTGATGACGCCATTCGTGGGCAAGTACGCGCTGCGTTTCGACCTGCGCATGCTCGCCACCGTCGCCTTTATCTTCCTGTCGTTCACCAGCTTCCTGCGCTCCAACTTCAACCTGCAGGTGGACTTCAGCCATGTGGCCACCGTGCAGCTGGTGATGGGCGTAGGTGTGGCCTTGTTCTTCATGCCGGTGCTGCAGATTCTGCTCTCGGACCTGGATGGTCGCGAGATCGCGGCAGGTTCCGGCCTGGCCACCTTCCTGCGTACCCTGGGCGGTAGCTTTGCCGCATCGTTGACCACCTATCTGTGGGCACGCCGCACCCAGGTGCACCACGCGCACATCACCGAACACATCTCGGTGTACACCCCGGGCATGCAGGAGCAGGTCACCGCGATGGGGCAGGGCGACCTGCAACGCGGCGCAGCCTCGCTCAACAACATGATCAACCACCAGGCCTCGCAGATGGGCTTCAACGACATCTTCTACCTGCTCGGCTGGACCTTCCTGGCGATCATCTTCTTCCTGTGGCTGGCCAAGCCGCCGTTCGGCGCAGGTGCGGGCGGCGCGGCGGCGGCGGGCGGGCATTGAGCGCGAGTCACAAGGCGCTTGGCCGCTCTAACATCGGCTAAGACAACGACCTCATGCCGGTGGAGTGCAGAGCGGGTGATCTGCGACTTGGCTGCAGGGCCCTTGCCCGCCCACCCTCGCAGGACACGCCGCAAGTACGTCCGTGTAGGCGCTTACGCGGCATCGATGCCGCGTAAGGTCCCGCGACGGTGGGCGGGCAAGAGCCAGTCGGGATGGTCGGTGTGCGTAGTGCTTTTTGAAGCAACCAACGAACCGTTTGGAGCGGTGAGGGCGCTGCGGCTTCGACCGGCGCAGATGCGGCGATTCGTGTGTTCGCGCTCAATGTGTTGCTGTTTCCGGCGTCCCGCAATGCGCTGGACAGCCTTGCCGAGGCGTATGAGGCAAGCGGAGATCTCGCCCGTTCGAGCGCCATCCGGCAGGGTATCAAGGACATGCCCGCCCCGCCCGGGAGACAATGATTCGACCGAGGGCGTGAGGCCTCAGCTGTTTGTTGCTGGTTGCAGCCCGACTGCGCGGTTCGGTGGTGCGTCGCCGTTGTCGGACTTCGGTTCGGCATGTTCGGTGTCATGGCGCGGCGTGTCGTCCTGCAGGGGTGCGAGCAGTTGCAGCCGCTTGCCCTGGTAACGGAACTCGAGCGCGTCCTCTAACTGACGCAGTGCCTGCACCTGGGTGCACAGCGCGTTGGCGCTGGCCTCGATGGTGGACGCCTGGGCATCCAGCCTTGCATCCAGTTGGCCCTCCATCTGTTGGGCGCGTTTGTCGATTCCGTCCGAACGCCCGGTGACGATCTGCCAGAGCATGTGGCGCGCGATGCTGCCCTTGAATTGCTCGGCTTCGTGTTCGACGTAGTTTGCGAAGTTGCCGTCGAAGGCCTTCTGCTCCCAACGCCCCTTGCCCAGGGTGCCGTCGACGTACGCGCGTGCGCGTTTGCGCAGCCGTTCGATCTTGCGGGCGTTGAGCGCACTGCCGGTCATGACCTCGATGACACCGCCGAGTGCGTCGTAACTGAGGTCGATCACCTGATAGGCAATGCCGGCAACCTGCGGCATCAGTGCGCGGGTGCGCTGTTCCATCTCCCCCAGGCGTCGTGCATCGGCCGTGCTGGTCTGCTGCAGCTTGTGGTCAATGCTCAGTTCGCCGCCGTCGAAGAAAATTTCGCGTGGCCAATCGCTGTCGCGGTAAAGCCAGATGCCGCCGCTGTCGGCGAGCACGTTGAACGGCGTGCCCAGACCGCATTGCTGCGAAGACACCTGCGCGCGATGGCGCGGGGCATCGTGTTTGTCGGTCTGCTGTGCCCGTGCATGCGGACTGACAACGGCCGGCAGCAGGGCAAGCCAGAGGAGGATGCGCATGGGGCGTGCTGCCGTCGTGGAGGCGTTGCGCATGGTCGCCACAGCGGCAACAGGTGGTCGCGTGTCGAAAGTCACTGACGCCGCGCCCTTGCGACGCTGCCGATCTGCAGACATCACCGATGCCGCACACCATCGTGCAATCGTATGGCCCAGACGCAAAAAACCCCGCCAGAGCGGGGTTTTTTACGATCTACCGTGAGTCGTGGTGCCCAGGAGAGGACTCGAACCTCCACGAAGTTGCCCCCGCTAGCACCTGAAGCTAGTGCGTCTACCAATTCCGCCACCTGGGCGACTCAGGACGCGAATTGTGCAAGTTGCGCGCGACGCTGTCAACGCATCCGGCACAAATTTTTCGTGGTGGCCGGTGCCTGCCGGCGACGGGAGAAGACAGCGTGGCGGACATGCCCACTGCATGCCCGCCACCACACCGGATTACGGCAGCTGCGCCGCCTGCAAGCTGACCTCCGCACTCTGCACCGGTTCGCCTGCCGAACGCGCCAGCTGCACGCGATAGGTGCCGGCGGCAATCGTCCAATGACGCGCCTTGGCATCGAAGTCGGCCAGCGTCTTGGGTTCGGCGATCACCTGCACGACGCGCTTTTCGCCAGGCTTGAGCGTGAGCTTCTGCCAGCCGATTAAGCGCAGCGGGGTGGCGTGGCCGTCGGGCAGGGTGACGTAGAGCTGCGGCACGGCGGCGCCTTCGCGCTGGCCGATGTTTTCCACCTCGAAGTTCGCCGTGAGCTGGCTGCCGTTGGCTTCCACGCGCAGCCCGCCCATGCGGAACTGCGTGTACGACAGGCCATGGCCGAATGGATAGCGCGGGGTCAGCTTGCGCGCGGCAAACCACTTGTAGCCAACGTTGGCGCCTTCGATGGCGTAGTCGATGCTGTCTTCGCCCGGCTTGGCCGGCTTGAAGCCCAGGCCCGGGATCGAGGGACGCGGCAGCTGCGATTCGTCCACCGGCCAGGTCACCGGCAGATGGCCGGAAGGGTTCACCGCGCCGGTCAGCAGGTTGGCGATCGCCTCACCGCCGCCGATGCCGGGATACCACGCCTGCAATACCGCCGGCACGCGCTCGGCCCAGGGCATGCGCACCGGGCCGTTGGTTTCCAGCACCACGGTGGTCTTGGGGTTGGCCTTGGCCACCGCCTCGATCAAGGCATCCTGGTTGTCGGGCAATTGCATGTCCGGCAGGTCCACCGATTCGGCCGACCATTGGGTGGCGAACACGATCGCCACATCGGCGGCCTTGGCCGTGCGTGCCGCGGCAGCGCGGTCCTTGCCGTCGACATAATCGATCTGCACGTTCGGCAACGCGGCGCGTAGTGCCTGCAGCGGCGAGGACGGATGGATGATCACCGGGCCGGGCCAGGTGGTCGGGTTGAGGCCGGGTACGGCGTTGCCACCGTTGATGGTGTAGTCCACACGCGAGGAACCGCCGCCGGACATCACGCCCTTGTCGGCATACCCACCGATCACCGCGATGCGGCGCACCTCCTTGGATAGCGGCAAGGTGGCGTGCTCGTTACGCAGCAGCACGCTGCCTTCCTCGGCAACATGCTGCGCGGACAGCTGCCCGGCCTTGCCATCGATCGGCTGGCGCTGGGTGGGATGATCGAACGCGCCATGCGCGAACAGGCTGCGCAGCACGCGCTTGACCATGTCGTCAAAGCGCGCGCGCGGCACCACGCCGGCCGACACCGCCATGCGCAACGGCGCGTCGAAGAACACCGCCGCATCGAACACTTCGCCAGCCGATTGCTGATCCAGTCCGGCCAGGGCCGCCTTGGAGCCGCTGTGCACGCCGCCCCAGTCGGACATCACGTAGCCGGGGTATTTCCATTCCTGCTTGAGCACCTGGTTGAGCAGGTAATCGTGCTCGCAGCCGTAGATGCCGTTGATCTTGTTGTAGGAGCACATCACCGAGGCCGGGTCGCCGATCTTCAAGGCGATCTCGAACGCCAGCAGGTCCGATTCGTGCATCGCCTGCTCGCCGATCTCGGCGCTGTGGAAATTGCGTCGCGTCTCCATGTCGTTGAGCGCGTAGTGCTTCATCGTCGACAGCACGTGCTCGCTCTGCACGCCGCGGATCGACTCGCCGACCATGGTGCCGGCCAGCAGCGGGTCTTCGCCGGCATATTCGAAATTGCGTCCGTTGCGCGGGTCGCGCTGCAGGTTGACGCTGCCAGCCAGCAGCACATTGAAGCCCTGCTGCCAGGATTCACGGCCCATGGTCTTGCCGCCGGCATAGGCCAGCTGTGGATTCCAGCTCGACGCGGTCGAGGGGCCGGACGGCATCGCGGTGGCGAAGTCGCCCTTGCGGATACCGCCGGGATTGGTCACGCCCACGCCGGCATCGGCCAGTTGCTGCGCCGGGATGCCCAGCCGTGGGACGCCGGGGACATAGCCGGCCGAGCCCAGCGCGCCCTCGGGCTTGGGAATCTTGTCGGTGCCCAGGCCGAAGTAGCTGCGCAGCATCTGGAATTTTTCGTCCTCGCTCATCTGCGCGAGCAGACGGTCGGCGCGCTGGTCCGCGGTCAGCGCGGTGTCCATCCACGGCTGCGCTGCGGCGGCGGTCTGTGCGCCGAGCGGGGCGGCAGACGCGGTACTGACGCCAAGGGCGATGGCCAGCGCAAGACGGCGTGGACTGGACTGTGTAAACGGTTTCATATCGAGATGTGGCACGGTGGTCCTTGTGGTGCGGTTGCAATCAGGGAGGGCACCGCGGTGCCCGGGTTCGAAAGGCGCGCGTGCGCGCCGAATCAGGTGCTTGCCGGAAGCGGGTGCCGGCTCAGAACTGCGTCTGTGCCGTGCGGAGTACCGGATACAGGCGGTAGCGCTCGTCCCAGGAGGAGTGCAGGCGCGCGAAGAATTCCAGGCGTGCCTTCGGGTCGGCCGCGAAGGCCGCATCGCTGGCCAGACGCTGTTCGAATTGCGCCTTCACTGCCGGGTCGCGCTCGAGCATGTCGCGCGCGACCTCTTCGGCGACGTAGTCCTCCATGTATTCCTTGCGCTCGAATGCGGTGTTGAACAGGCCCCACTGCAGCAGCGAATCCGGCGCCTGCGGTTCCAGCATCGCCATCACCAGGCGCGACCTGGCCTGGGCGATCGGCACGAACAAGGAGCCGGCCGGCACGGTGCGGGTTTCATCGCGCCATTGCCCGGTGATCTCCAGGTTCTGGTGTCCTTCGTTGGAGCGCGCGGCAAAGGTTGCCTTGTCGGCACGGAAGCTCTGCACCGGATGGGCGGCAGTGGTGGCGATGGTGTCGAAGGCGATGCCGTGCAGGCGCAGTTTCTCCGCCACCAGCGCCGCTTGCGCGGCAGGCACCAGGTAGCCGCCACGTGGCGCATCGACCACCACGTCCGGCTTGATCTGATCGCGTAACGGCACCTTCCAGAGTTGTGGCCTGGTCTCGTCGTAGCGCGTCATCAACGCGCCGGAAATCGGCGAGGGCGTCCGCGTGTAGGCGTAACCACGGAAGGCCACGGTGCGTGCGGCCGGGCCGGCAGCGAAGCTCAACGGCTCCATCTCGCCGGCCAGCCTGGTGGCGCGCTGATCGGCCGCCAGCGCATCGGCGCGCCAGCGGGCGCCGTTGCGCGCGGCCTGCTGCAGCACCGACACGATGGCGTTGCGGGTGACGCGTACGCGCACCGGGTAGGTCTTCCACGAGTGCGTTTCCACCAGCATGCCGAAGCGGTTGCGCAGCAGGAAATAGCCATGCGAAAACCGCGGCGGCGACACGTCGTCGGCAAAACCCGAGGTCGGGTCGTCCTCGTGCACGAACGAGGGGTAATACGGCAGCGGCAGCGAGCCCTGTCTGGACAGGTCGGCAATCACCGCATCGCGCCAGCGCGTGCCGTCGCGTTGCAGCGTGGCATCGCCGGCGTGCACGGGCTCCACCTGCACCGATACGTCGTGCTCGAACTTGGCACCATCGGTGACGTGCAGGTCCACGTACATCAACGGATCCCACTGCTGCACCAGTCGCAGCATCGCCTGCATTTCCGGCGCGTCGGCCTTGAGGTAGTCGCGATTGAGATTGAGGTTCTGCGCGGTGGTGCGCCAGCCCATCTGCTCGGGGCCACGTTGATTGGGCCGGTTCCAGGCGCCGAAGCGCTCGTGGCCGTCGACGTTGAACACCGGCACGAACACCCAGACCAGTTTGTCGAGCACACCTTTGCCGGTTTTGCCGTCCAGCAATTCGCGCAGGGCCAGAAAGCCCGCGTCCTTGCCGTCGATCTCGCCGGCATGGATGCCGCCTTGCACCAGCACCACCGGCAACTTGCGCTGCGCAGCGCTGTCGGCATCCAGTGCGCCGCTGGTGGAGACGATCAGCGCCTTCATCGGCCGGCCTTCCGGGGTGGTACCGAACTCGATGCAGCGCACCGCCCGCGGGTAGCGCTGCGCAAAGGCATCGCAGAGCGCGATGACTTCATCGTAGCGTCCGGTTTGCGCAAACCCGCTGCGCTCGGCCTGGGTGGTCAGCGGCTCGGCGGCCAGTGCGGCAGGGGCGGTGGTCAGCAGCAACAGGCTCAGGGCCAGGCGGGTGAAGCGGGGCATCCAGCGGTCCAGTGTTCCAGGAAAACGTTTGCAATGTAGCCGAGCCGGCGCAGCAGGCCAATCTGCACTGCGTCATGACTTGCGTGTGATCGGCGTGGTTGCGGCGTACCGACAGGTTTTTTTGGCACGCCTGGGCCGGACGACGTGTCAGGCGCACCGCAACGGTGGCAACGAGCGCAGCGGCGTCGATGCATGCAGCGCGCATCCAAGGCCTTATCCCATGGTCGCGATGGCGGCCAACCGGCGGCCGCCGGTACGATAGCGCGTGTTTTCTGCTCGACCGGACTGCCATTGACCACTTCCACCTTGCCGGGCCCGACTGCCGGTGCGCGGCTGCCGCGCCAGATTCCCTTCATCATCGGCAACGAAGCCTGCGAGCGTTTCAGCTTCTACGGGATGCGCAACATCCTGGTGCAGTTCCTGATCACCTCGCTGCTGCTGCAGGAGGTCAGCGGACCCGGCCGCGAGGCGGAGGCCAAGCACATCCTGCACAGCTTCATGATCGGGGTGTTTTTCTTCCCGTTGCTCGGCGGTTGGCTGGCCGATCGCTTCTTCGGCAAATACAACACCATTCTGTGGTTCAGCCTGGTGTATTGCGCCGGGCATGCCTGCCTGGCGCTGTTCGAAGGCAGCCGCAACGGCTTCTTCCTCGGGCTGGGCCTGATCGCGCTGGGGGCGGGCGGCATCAAGCCGCTGGTGGCCTCGTTCATGGGCGACCAGTTCGACCAGTCCAACAAGCACCTGGCCAGGGTGGTGTTCGACGGCTTCTACTGGATCATCAACTTCGGCTCGTTGTTCGCCTCGTTGTTGATCCCGCTGGCGCTGAAGAACCTGGGCCCGGCGTGGGCATTTGGCATTCCCGGCATCCTGATGTTCGTGGCCACGCTGGTGTTCTGGCTGGGCCGCAGGCGCTATGTGCGGGTGCCGTTGCCGCCGAAGGACCCGCACGGCTTCGGTGCGGTGGTGCGCACCGCATTGCTGACACAGGCGCCGGGGCAGGGCCGTCCGGGCCTGATGCTTGCAGTGGTCTCGGTGCTGCTGGCGCTGGCCTGCTTTGCGCTGGTCGACCAGCTCGGCATCGTCATCTGCCTGTGCATGGCGCTGGTGCTGTTGCTGGCCGGCATCGGCGGCGGCACCTGGTGGCAGCTGGAGCGCGCGCGCGGCATCCATCCCGATACCGCGGTCGAAGGCGTGCGCGCGCTGCTGCGGGTGCTGGTGATCTTTGCGCTGGTGACGCCGTTCTTTTCGCTGTTCGACCAGAAGGCCTCGACCTGGGTCCTGCAGGGGCGCGAGATGACGATGCCGGCCTGGTTCACCGCCTCGCAGATGCAGGCGCTCAATCCGCTGCTGGTGATGCTGCTGATCCCGTTCAACAATCTGGTGCTGTACCCGCTGCTGCGGCGTGGCGGCTGGGAGCCCACCGCGCTGCGCCGCATGACCTGCGGCATCGCCTTCGGCGGCTTGGCCTGGATCGCGGTCGGTGCCATCCAGATCAGCATGGACGGCGGCGAGCCGATGCATATCGCCTGGCAGATCCTGCCCTATGCGCTGCTGACCTTCGGCGAGGTGCTGGTGTCGGCCACCGGGATCGAGTTCGCCTACAGCCAGGCGCCGCCGTCGATGAAGGGCGTGGTGATGAGCTTCTGGTATCTGACCACCACGGTGGGCAATCTATGGGTGCTGCTGTCGAACGTGGCAGTGCGCAACGCCACGGTGACCTCCCACATCGCCGATACTGGGCTCAGCGAAGCGGCATTTTTGATGTTCTTCTTCGCGGCCTTCGCGTTCCTGGCGGCACTGGCCTTCGGCCTGTACGCGCGCGGGTATCGCATGGTCGACAATTACCGTTCTGCCTGAGGTCCGCATGATTACCCTGATCCTGATCGCCATCACCGGCATCGTCTCGTGGATGGCGTTCAACAACCGCAAGCTGGCCGACCGCCTGATCCTGTGGCCGCCGGCGCTGGACAAGCACAAGCAGTACGACCGCCTGGTCACCTACGGTTTCATCCATGCCGACCTGGGCCACCTGGTCTTCAACATGATCACGCTGTTCTTCTTCGGCCGGGTGATCGAAAACGTGATGACCCAGCTGACCGGCAGCGTGCTGACCTATCCGCTGTTCTATCTGGCGGCGCTGGTGGTCTCGATCCTGCCCAGCTATCTGAAGAACCAGAAGAACCCGAACTATCTCAGCCTGGGCGCCTCCGGCGCGGTGTCGGCGGTGTTGTTCGCCTTCATCCTGCTGCAGCCGTGGACCATCATCCTGGTGCTGTTCATTCCGGCGCCGGCGATCATCTACGCGGTGTTCTATGTCGGCTACAGCCTGTGGATGGACCGCCGCGGCGGCGATCGCATCAACCACAGCGCGCACCTGGCCGGTGCCGCGTTCGGCGTGATGTTCATGCTGATCATGGAGCCGCGCGTGCTGCAGGTATTCCTGGAGCAGCTGTCCCATCCGCGTTTTGGCTGACCGGTTGGCAAACCGACCGCCGGCCGCCGGTGGCACGCGCGGTTAGGTCAAAGGTGTCGGGATGGGCAGGTCGCCTCGGGCGACCGGACCAGGACCATCGCGGCGAGTGCGCGAGCGGTCCTGGCGAGTGATGCGATGCCGGCTCAGGCCGCGTCGCGGTTCTGGTCGCCAGCGACGCTGCCGGTGGGCACCGACCCGTAGGCCTGCTGCAGGCGCTGGTACACCGTGTCGTTGAGCTGCGCGAAGTCGGGGTTGTGGGTGTCGCCCTTGATGGCGAACTGGAACAGGCCTTCCAGCAGCGAGCTATCGCTGTCTGCGCCGTGTCCTGCCGAATCGTTGTGCATGCGGTGACTCCTCGTAGATAAGGCGAAGGCGTCAGCAGTCGCGCCGGCCCGGCTTGCAACGGGCGCCTTCGGTTGAGCTATCGGCGCGGCGCGAGCGAACTTAAGTGCCAGTTCGGCAGGCTGCGCGGGCGGTCACAGCATCGATTCATTTTCACGCAGGCGCGGCGCCGCGCTGGTCACACTGCTCGCCATCGTCACTGCCTCGTGCAGACCACCATGGAGGCAGCGACAGTGCAGGCAGACCACGATTCCACGCAGCAGCGCTTCAGCGTAGACACCGATGGACAGCATGCCGAACTGGCATACCGTCTGGAAGGTGAGCGCATGACCATCACGCATACGCATGTGCCCGACGCGATCGGTGGACGCGGCATTGCCGCAGTGCTGGTCGAGGCTGCCTTGGCGCATGCGCGCCAGCAGGGCTACAAGGTCGTGCCTGCCTGCAGTTATGCCGAGGCGTATGTCCGGCGGCACCAACAGTTTCAGGATCTGCTGGCCTGATCGCCGGCAGCGTGTCTTTGCAGATGTATCGATGGGGAGCAGGTGGGAATGGGGCGGTTGTCAGGAGTGAACGCAGTCCGGGGCTTGCTGGTGCTGGCCGTGTTGGCAGGATGTACGCAGCGCGAGCCGACGACGGCCGAATCGGCACAGCCGGCAGCTGACGCCGCCGCCGCCGCGGCACCGCCGGCCGAGCCCGTGCTGGTGCAAAGCGGCCCGCTGGAGGATGTGATCGAGCACGCGCCCGCCTATATGGTGGGTATCAGTTATCCGCGCGGGCTGGACGCGTTTCCCGAGCTGACCTCACTGATCCGCAGCTATGCGCAGGCAGCACGTACCGAGCTCATGGAAGCGGTCTCCGGGCTCGGCAACGACAAGCCGGCCGCACCCTACGAGTTGTCGCTGGCGTTCGAGACCGTGTTGCGGACACCGGACCTGATCGTCGTATCCGCCGACGGCAGCCGCTATACCGGTGGTGCACATGGCGAGCCGTTGGTGGCGCGCTTCGTCTGGCTGGTCAAGGAGCGCAAGCAATTGACCGCGCAGGCCTTGATTCCGGATCCGGCAGGCTGGGAAAGGATCGGGCGCGAGGTGGCCGTGCAATTGCACAACGCCGCCAGCCAGCGCGTGGAGGCCGATCGTGTGCCGGTCGAAGAACAGGCCGAGCAGCTGGCCTCTGCCGATCGCATGATTGCCGAAGGCACTGCCGCGCAGGTCGACAACTTTGCCCAGTTCGTACCGGTGCTCAATCCGGCAGGGCAGATCACCGCGCTTCGGTTCGTGTTTCCGCCATATCAGGTGGGGCCGTATTCGGATGGGACGCAAACGGCCGAGGTCGCTGCCTCGACAGTGTTGGCCTCGGTCGCGCCGGAATATGTACATCTCTTCGCACGCTGAGGTGTCACCCCACAGATGATGTGATTGAATGGCTTGGCCATTCAGTAATGTAAGCAAACGGGTGATATGAGTAGTTTCGATCCAACCGCAAGTCGCGTGGACCACACCTGTGTGCGCTATCCGGCGTTTCCGCGTGAACCGGCCGTCCTGGTGCGGCTGATCAAGCACCTCTACAAGCGACTGCATACGCAGGGGTGCGCGCGGTTGAAGCCATACGGCATCAGCCCGCCGGAATACGAGATTCTGATGATGCTCTACGGCACCCCGGAGCAGGCGATCACGCCCACCGAAGTGGCCGAAGCCGCCAGCGAAAAGCCGGCCAACATCACCCGGCTCACCGACCAGTTGTGCGAGAAGGGCCTGATCGCGCGTGGCAGCAGCCCGGACGATCGGCGCAAGATCATGCTGACCTTGCAGCCGGCAGGCCTGGCGTTGATCAACAGCCTGCTTCCCGACGCCTGCACGCTGCTCAATGCAGAAACCTCCAGCATCAGTGATGCCGAGCAGGTGCGGCTGGAAAAGCTGTTGAGGAAATTGCTCGACGGCGTGGATTCGGTCGAGCTCTGAGCACAGCGTCTGCGGCTCGCGCAGCCCGCTTCATCGCGACCATCAAAAACGCCGCCCGGATCGCTCCGGGCGGCGTCTTGGTTTCAACGCAGTGCGATTACGGCTTGGACTGCGGCGCTTCCGGCGTGGCGCCATCGCCACCTTGCGCACTCAGGCCGCGCTTCTCGAGCAGGGGCTCGATCTGCGGCGCATGGCCGGCAAAGTTCTGGAACAGTTCCATCGCATCGACGCTGCCGCCGCGCGAGAGCAGGGTCTGACGGAAGCGATCGCCGTTGGCGCGGCTCAGCCCGCCGTGCTGCTTGAACCACTGCTGGGTGTTGGCGTCGAGCACTTCCGACCAGATGTAGGCGTAGTAGCCGGCCGCGTAACCGCCCATGATGTGGCTGAAATACGGGGTCTTGTAGCGCGGCGGCACCGGCGCGTAGGCGATGCCGTCCTGCTGCAGGGCCTTGGCTTCGAATGCCATCACGCCTGCTGCGTCGGGCACCTGGCTGGCGCTGATCTGGTGCCAGTTCTGATCGAGCATGGCCGCACCCAGATACTCGGTGGTGGCAAAGCCCTGGTTGAACTTGGAGGCGGCAATCACCTTGTCCAGCAGCGCCTGCGGCATCGGCGTGCCGTTCTGGTAATGCTTGGCGTAGTTCTTCAGGATCGACGGCTCGTCGGCCCACATCTCGTTGACCTGCGAGGGGAACTCGACGAAGTCGCGCGGCACGCTGGTGCCGGAGAAATACGGGTATTTGACGTCCGAGAACATGCCGTGCAGCGCATGGCCGAACTCATGGAACATGGTGGTCACCTCGTCCCAGGTCAGCAGCGTCGGCTGGCCGGCCGGCGGCTTGGGGATGTTGAGGTGATTGGCGACCACCGGCTTGAAACCGGTCAGCGCCGACTGCGACACGTAGGAGTTCATCCAGGCACCGCCGCGCTTGGATTCGCGTGCATACATGTCGGCGATGAAGATCGCCAGCTGCTTGCCGTCGGCGTCGAACACGTCATAGACGGTGATGTCGTCGCGGTAGGTCGGCAGGTCGGTGCGCTGCTTGAAGGTCAGGCCGTATTCCTGATTGGCCGCATAGAACACGCCGTTTTCCAGCACGTTCTTCAGCTCGAAGTACGGCTTGAGCTGAGATTCGTCGAAGTTGTACTTGGCCTGGCGCACCTTCTCGCTGTAGTAGGCCCAGTCCCAGGCTTCGAGCTTGAACGTCGGCTTGCGCGCGGCCTTCTGCTCCTTGTCGATCATCGCCTGCAGATCGGCCGCCTCGCGCTTGGCATTGGCCACCGCCGCCGGCGCCAGCTTGCCCAGCATCGCGTTGACCGCCTCCGGTGTCTTGGCGGTCTGGTTTTCCAGCGAATAGGCAGCGTAGGTCGGGAAGCCGAGCAGCTTTGCCTTGTCGGCACGCAGCTTCATGATGCGCGCCACCAGTGCGGTGTTGTCGTACTGGCCACCGTGGCTGCCACGCGACACCGAGGCGTCGTAGATCTTCTTACGCAGTTCGCGATTCTTCAGCTGCGTCAGCGGCGGCTGGCCGGTGGTGTTGAGCAGCGCGATCACGTACTTGCCGTCGAGCTTGCGCGCCTTGGCGGCTTCGGCGGCAGCGGCAATCTGCTCTTCGGACAGGCCATCGAGCTGCTTGACGTCATCGACGACAACGGCGGCGGCATTCACTTCCGCCAGCACGTTCTGGCTGAAGGTGGTGCCCAGGTTGGCCAGCTCGGCATTCATCGCCTTGAGCGTGGTCTTGTCGGCATCGGAGAGCTTGGCGCCGTCGCGTACGAAATCGCTGTAGTACTTCTCGACCAGGCGCACGCCCTGGGCGTCCAGGCCCAGCTTGCTGCGTTGGTCGTACAGGGTCTGGATACGCGCGAACAGCTTGCCATGGAGCGAGATCGCATCGCGGTGCGCGGCGAACTTCGCCGAATAGTCGGCCTGCAGTTTCTTGCGCGCGTCGTTGGTGTCGGCACCGACCAGGTTGAAGAACACCGTGGTGGCGCGATCCAGCGTGGCGCCGCTTTTTTCCAGCGCGAGCAGGGTGTTGTCGAAGCTCGGCTTGGCCTTCTGGTTGGCGATCTTTTCCACTTCCTTCAACTGCTCGGTCATGCCGGCGTCGAAGGCGGGTGCGAAATCGCTGTCCTTGATCTTGTCGAACTGCGGGTAGTGCAGCGGCAGCGTGCTGTCGGCAAAGAAGGGGTTGGCTTGGGTGGCGGCCTGCGTGGTGGCGGGTGCGGCGATGCTGTAGGACGGCATGGCAAGTCCCAGGGAGGCGGCCAGGGCAAAAGCGAGACGGGTGGTCAAGAGGATGGCTCCAAAGTGCGAACCGCCGAGGCTACCCCAGCCGGGCCGGACAGGCGTGTGACAAAAGGCATGGCTGCACGGTCATTACGATGCCATCAGGCGGGCACGAGCGGCGCTGGTCTTGTGGGCACACGACCGATGACACCATGCGCGTGCCGCCGCCGGGCGGGCGCTGCCTGTCTACGGTGCGGCGTGTCCCACCCGGCTGCATTCCGGCTGCTCGGCGGGCAGCGAGGTCTCGATCGGTCCGCCTGGCGGATGCTGGCCGGTAGCGCGCCGTGGCAGCGGCCGGCAACGGTCGGGACCAGCGGGAAGGGTCAGATGGCTGCGGCGACGCATGCGTTGAAAAACGCCTCTTCCGGATGACGCGCTCGGCGACCGCGATGCGACGCTGCCGGCTGCTGGGTTACGCTGCCCACCTCGCACACTTCAGGGCAGCCATGAGCGATATCTCCACGTTCGCATTCACCGACCTGGAAGGCCGGCCCCGCTCGATGCGCGATTACGCCGGCAAGGTGGTGCTGGTGGTCAATGTCGCTTCCAAATGCGGCTTTACCCCGCAATACGCAGGCCTGCAGGCGCTGTGGCAGCGCTATCGCGAGCGTGGTCTGGTGGTGATCGGGTTTCCCTGCGATCAGTTCGGTCATCAGGAGCCGGGCGATGCCGCGCAGATCCGCCAGTTCTGCTCGCTCGATTACGCGGTGGATTTTCCGCTGGCCGAGAAGGTCGAGGTCAATGGCAGCGGCGCGCATCCGCTGTGGCAATGGCTCAAGCGCGAACAGCGCGGCGTGCTGGGATCGGAGGCGATCAAGTGGAATTTCACCAAGTTCCTGGTCGGCCGCGATGGCACGGTGCTGGAGCGTTACGCCCCGACCACCAAACCGGAAGCGCTGGCTGCGGACATCGAGCGCGCGTTAGTTGAATCGTAGGAGCGCACCTGGGCGCGACGAGGCATTCCCGGGAACGCTTCATCGCGCCCGGGTGCGCTCCTACGATAGTGCATGCCGGCGTCGCGGTCTGCGTAAACGCCGCATCGCGCTGACGTCTCACGCGCGCCGCATCACTTCTCGACGAAGGCGCGCTCGAACACGTAATGCCCCGGCGTGCCGATGCGCGGCGAGGTCTGGAAGCCACGTGCATCCAGCAAGCTGCGCAGGTCGGCCAGCATCTGCGGGCTGCCGCAGATCATGAAGCGGTCGTTGGCCGGATCCAGCGGCGGCAACCCGAGCGTCTGCTGCATGCGGCCATCGGCCATCAGCTCGGTCAGGCGGCCCTGGTTGGCGAACGCCTCACGCGTCACCGCCGGGTAGTACAGCAACTTCTCGCGCAGGATGTCGCCGAGGAATTCGTGCTGCGGCAGCTCGCGCTCGAAGTAGTCGCGATAGGCCAGATCCTGCACGAAGCGCACGCCCTGGGTCAGGATCACCTTGTCGAAACGCTCGTAGGTTTCCGGGTCCTTGATCACCGACAACCACGGCGCCAGGCCGGTACCGGTGCCCAGCAGGTACAGGTTGCGGCCCGGGTGCAGGTCGCTGATCAGCAGCGTCCCGGTGGGTTTCTTGCCGACCAGCACCTTGTCGCCCGGCTGGATGTGCTGCAGCCGCGAGGTCAGCGGGCCGTCCGGCACCTTGATGCTGAAGAACTCCAGATGTTCTTCCCAATTGGCGCTGGCGATCGAGTACGCACGCAGCAGCGGGCGCGTTTCGGTCTCCAGACCGATCATCACGAACTGCCCGTTCTCGAAGCGGAAACCGGCATCGCGGGTGGTGGTGAAGCTGAAGTAGGCATCGGTCCAGTGACGGACCTCAAGCACCGTTTCGGCGCCGAAAGCGGAAGACATACCGGTAAGTGTCGTGGGAAGAGTACCCGGCAATTCTACCTCAAGCCGGCCAAATGAGAGGGGCTCTCATTTGGGTGCCGGGATTGGGGAGTCGGGATTGGGGATTGGTAAGAGCTGCCGGCTCATCCGCGAGCCCGATGCGTCCAGGACCCAGGATCTGCTCTTGCGAATCCCCAATCCCGACTCCCCAATCCCCGCCTCACCGATACCCCGCCGCCTGCAACTCGAACAGCTCCGCATAGCGCCCGCCCTGGGTCATCAGTTCGGCATGGGTGCCGTTGGCCTCGATGCGGCCCGCGGCCAGCACCAGGATGCGGTCGGCCATGCGCACGCTGGAGAAGCGGTGCGAGATCAGCACCGCGGTGCGGTTGTCCGACAGCTCCTTGAAGCGCTGGAACACCTCGAACTCGCTGCGCGCATCCAGGGCGGCGGTGGGTTCGTCCAGGATCATCAGCTGCGCATCGCGCATGTAGGCGCGGGCGATGGCGATCTTCTGCCACTGCCCGCCGGACAGGTCCACGCTGTTCTTGAAGCGGCGCCCGACCAGTTGGTCGTAGCCATCGGGCAGGCTATCGATCAGCTCGCCGGCCATCGCACGCTGCGCAGCGGCGCGGATGCGTGGCGCATCGTCCATCGCATCGACCTGGCCGACACCGATGTTCTCGCCCACGCTCAGGTGATAGCGCACGAAGTCCTGAAAGATCACGCCCAGGTTGGCGCGCACATCGTCCAGGTCGTAGTCGCGCAGGTCGCGGCCATCGAGCAGGATGCGGCCCTCGTCCGGGTCGTACAGCCGCGCCAGCAGCTTGACCAGGGTGGTCTTGCCGGCGCCGTTTTCGCCAACCAGCGCCAGCACTTCGCCGGCACGCAGCTCGAAATCCAGATGCCGCACCGTCCACTGCTCGGCGTCGGGGTAGCGGAAGCCCACGTCCTCGAACACGAAGCCCTGGCGGATCGGTCGCGGCACCAGCAGCGCGTTGGGGCGCGAGCGGATCTCCGGCACGATGTTGAAGAACGAATACAGATCGTCCAGATACAAGGCCTGGCCGGCGACCTGCGAGAACCCGATCAGCAGGCCTTCGAGCAACTGGCGTAGGCGCAGGAAACTGCCGGCCAGGAAGGTCAGATCGCCGATGCTGAAATCGCCGCGCACGGTGCGCCAGGCGATGTAGCCATAGGCCATGTAGTAGCCCAAGGTGCCCAGCGCGGCCAGCAATGCGCCCCACAACGCGCGCTTGCGCGCCAGTGCGCGGTTAGCCTGGAAGAACTTGTCGGCCAGACGGCGATAGCGCGCGATCAGGAAGCGGTGCAGGTTGAGGATCTTGACTTCCTTGGCGGTCTCGACGCTCGCGCCGACCTGGCGCAGGTAGTCGAGCTGGCGCCGCTCCGGTGTCCACTGAAAGTTGAGCGAATAGCCCAGCGCATTGAAATGCGCCTCGCCGATGAAGGCCGGGATCAGCGCGATCGCCAGCAGCAGGATCAACCATGGCGCGTACACCACCAGGCCCACCGCCAGGCTGACCACGGTGATGGCGTCCTGCACCTGGCCGAACAGCTGGCTCATCAGGTTCATGCGGTTCATGGTCTGGCGCCGCGCGCGATCCAGCTTGTCCTGCCGGTCGGGGTCTTCGAAGTCCTCCAGATCCAGCTGCGCGGCATGCTCCATCAGGCGCACGCTGGCGGCGTTGTTGAACAGCTCCGACAACAAGGCATCGGCGTAGCCGACCAGCCGGCCGAGCAGGTCCGAGCCGATCGCCAGGGCCAGTTCCAGCGCCAGCAATTCCAGCAGCCGGTTCAGCCGGCCGCTGCCCAGCGCCTGCGTCAGTGAGTCGAAGGCCGGCGGTTGACCGACCAGGTGGATGGCCTCGTCGATGATCAGTTTGCCGATATATAACGAGGCCACCGGCATCAGCGCGCGCAACACGCGCAGGCCAATGCTGCTGGCGCTCAGCCAGCGGCTGGTCTGCCAGATCTGGCGCAGGAACGGCGGCAGGTTGCGCAGCGCATCCAGGCGCTCGCGCAGGGTGGGGCCGGTACGGGGAGCGGCAGGCGCAGGGGCGCCGGAACGGGAGGCTGACATCCCCTTAGTGTGCAGCGCCACGCGTCGGCGCGGGGTGTTGGTGGTGCGCCGCGCCTACGGCGGACTGCGTGCGCTGCCGACTGCACGCGTGCAAGGCAGCACGGTCGATGGCCTGTAGCGTGCCCGTACCGCGGGGCAGTCCCCGCGCGCGATTGCAGGCCCGATCAATCGCCTCGATTGACGCGACGCCCGGACACGCCGGGAGTTTCGACTAAAATGGCCGGATTGCCCCCGCCAGCCGTAGAGCCAGCCGTGACCTCGATCAAGCAGGAAGACCTCATCCAGTCCGTCGCCGACGCGTTGCAGTACATCAGCTACTACCACCCGGTCGACTACATCAGGAACCTGTCCGCTGCCTACGAGCGCGAAGAGTCGCCGGCGGCCAAGGACGCCATCGCGCAGATCCTGATCAACTCGCGCATGTGCGCCGAAGGCCATCGCCCGATCTGCCAGGACACCGGCATCGTCACCGTGTTCCTGGAGATCGGCATGCAGGTGCGCTGGGACGACGCCACGATGGGCGTGGAAGACATGGTCAACGAAGGCGTGCGCCGCGCCTACAACCACCCCGACAACAAGCTGCGCGCCAGCGTGCTGGCCGATCCGGCCGGCAAGCGCACCAACACCCGCGACAACACGCCGGCGGTGGTCAACACCAAGATCGTGCCTGGCCACCATGTCGAAGTGATCGTCGCGGCCAAGGGCGGCGGTTCGGAGGCCAAGAGCAAGTTCGCCATGCTCAACCCGTCCGACTCCATCGTCGACTGGGTGCTCAAGACCGTGCCGACCATGGGCGCCGGCTGGTGCCCGCCGGGCATGCTCGGCATCGGCATCGGCGGCACTGCCGAAAAGGCCATGCTGCTGGCCAAGGAAGCGCTGATGGAGCCGATCGACATCGTCGACCTGCAGGCGCGCGGCGCCTCCAATCGCGCCGAAGAGCTGCGGCTGGAACTCTACGAAAAGGTCAACGCGCTCGGCATTGGCGCGCAGGGCCTGGGCGGCCTGACCACGGTGCTGGACATCAAGGTCAAGGATTACCCGACCCACGCCGCCAACCTGCCGGTGGCGCTGATTCCCAACTGCGCGGCCACCCGCCATGCGCACTTCACCCTGGATGGCAGCGGCCCGGTGATGCTGGACCCGCCGTCGCTGGAAGACTGGCCCAAGCTCACCTACAACCCGACCAATGCGCGCCGGGTCAACCTGGACACCATCACCAAGGAAGAGGTCGCCAGTTTCAAGCCGGGCGAGGTGGTGCTGCTCAACGGCAAGCTGCTGACCGGCCGCGACGCAGCGCACAAGCGCATGATCGACATGCTCAACAAGGGCGAAACCTTGCCGGTCGACTTCACCAACCGCTTCATCTACTACGTCGGCCCGGTCGACCCGGTGCGCGATGAGGTGGTCGGCCCGGCCGGCCCGACCACCGCCACGCGCATGGACAAGTTCACCCGCCAGATGCTGGAGCAGACCGGCCTGCTGGGCATGGTCGGCAAGTCCGAGCGCGGCGATGCGGCGATCGAGGCGATTCGCGACAACAAGGCCGTGTATCTGATGGCGGTCGGCGGCTCGGCGTACCTGGTGTCCAAGGCGATCAAGGCCGCACGCGTGCTGGCATTCGAAGACCTGGGCATGGAAGCGATCTACGAATTCGAGGTCAAGGACATGCCGGTCACCGTGGCGGTGGATTCCACCGGCGAATCGGTGCACAAGACCGGCCCGCGGCAATGGCAGTCGCGCATCGGCAAGATTCCGGTGGTGGTGGAATAAGGGCACCAGCCAGCGCGCCCGCAGTGGCGGGCTGTTGCATCGCGCAGTGCAACCAGAGTGCCAGGCAATGCCGCGCCGACCGGGCCGGCGAGCGCAGGTGCAGCGCCGCGGTGGCGCCGCGCTGAAACCGCTGCGACGATGTACGGAATCCGTCGCAGCGGGCCAACTGCCCCCGCGCGGGTCTTCGATGGCATCCACCAGGGCGAGGACAATCGCTGTGAACCACGCAAGCTCGCCTGCACCAACCGACTCAGGAACCCGTATGAGCGCCACGCTGTACCACACCCCCAGCACCGCAGCCCTGGTCGTGCATTGGCTGCTGATCGAACTCGACGTACCGCACGTACTGCATCCGCTGGATTTCGAACGTGCCGAACAGAAATCGCCGCAGTATCTGGTGCTCAATCCGGCCGGCGTGGTGCCGACGCTGGTGCTCGACGGACACGTGCTGACCGAGGCGGCCGCGATCGTGCTGCATCTGGCCGACCTGCATCCGCAGGCCGGGCTGGCACCGCCGCTCGGCACTCCCGAGCGTGCGGCGTACTACCAGTGGATGTTCTTCTGCGCCAACACCTTGCAGCCGGCGTACCGGGCCTGGTTCTATCCGGACGAGCCGGCCGGCGCCGCGCACGCCGAAGCCGCGCAATCCCAGGCGCGCGCCAGACTGGAGGCGGCCTGGGCCCGGGTCGATACGCACCTGCAGGCCAACGGCCCGTATCTGCTCGGGCAGACCCTGTCGGCGGCCGATTTCATGCTGACCATGATGATGCGTTGGTCGCGCAACATGCCCCGTCCCAGCGATAGCTGGCCGGCCTTGCAGGCGCATGCGGAGCGAATGAAAGCCCGCCCGGCATTTCAGGAAACCTATCGCCGCGAGGGGCTGACGGACTGGACCTGAACCCGGGGGGCGCGGGCTGCGAAATCGTGTCGACATAAGCTCCAGCCACGCCGTGGTGCCGCGCCTGCCGCGGTGTACGATCGCGCCACAACCAGAGAGCAGGGGCTCGTCCATGTCGCATTCCGCATCCCGTCGAAAACTGCTGCAATGTGCCTGTTGTGCGCCGATCGCGGCCGCCGCCGCGTCACTGCCGTTCGCCGCAGGCGCGGCGCCGTCGAAGAAGACCGATCTCAACGCCGAGCAGGCATTGCAGGTGCTGCGTGACGGCAACGCTGCCTTCGTGGAAAACCGCCCCAAGAAGGTCATTTCCGACAGCAAGCGCCGTCTGGAACTGGCGCTGGGGCAGACCCCGTTCGTGATTCTGGTGTCGTGCTCGGATTCGCGCGTGCCGCCGGAGCTGCTGTTCGGGCGCGGCCTGGGCGAGATGTTCATCGTCCGCAATGCCGGCAATACCGTCGACACCACGGCATTGGGCTCGATCGAATACGCGGTCAGCCAGCTTGGCGTGCCGCTGGTGGTGGTGATGGGCCACGAGAGCTGTGGCGCGGTCGCCGCGGCGGTGTCGGTGGTGGAAAAGAACGCATTCTTCCCAGGCGCAATCGGCGCGATGATCGAGCCGATCGTCCCGGCCGTGCTGACCGCCAAGAGCAAGGGCGGCGACGACCTGCTGGCGGCCTCGGTCAAGGCCAACGTCAAGCGCACCGTCGACCGCCTGCGCGGCGCGTCCGAGCCGGCGCTGCTCGAACCGCTGCGCGCGGGCAATGTCCGCGTCGTCGGTGCGTACTACACCTTGAAGGACGGCAAGGTCGATTTCTTCGACGTCTGATCGCTGCCAAAACCGTTTCATGAAGACAGCGCAGGATGATCTCCTGCGCTGTCTTTTTTATATGTGCGGAGGGTGCGGAGCAGCCTATATATGCGCGGGGCAGCGTGATCGTCAGCGCTGCGGAACCAGAAGCGGCTATCAAGCTGCTGCTTTCACCGCCAGGCAGGCGTGGGCCGTGTCCGGAACCTGCATGCCATGCATGCGCTGCAATTCCTGCGCGCCGAGCTGACGACTGCCTGCCACCTCTACCGCTCCAGGCCTGCAATCCGGACGCAAAAAAGCCGGCATGCGCGCATGCCGGCTTTTTCAATGGTCTCGACGTTGCTCAGCGCAGCGGTGCGATGTGCTTAGAACCACTCCAGCAACGACACGCCCAGGCCGATGTAGGTGGCCTTGTGGTTGTAGTCGATCAGGCTTTCGCCGTAGCCGTCGAACACCTGCACGTGGCCGCGCAGCAGGTTGGTGATCGGGAAGCCGTAATCCAGCTGCACCGAGCCATGCGAGCGGTCGCCGCCGCGCAGCGAATGCCGCGCAATCAACGCCACTTCATGCCCGTCCTTGTTGTAGACCAGGGTGGCGTCGCCACGGCCCATGTAATCCTCGATATCGGGATTATTGTCGTCGGCGCGGTCTTCCTTGATGCGGAACCACGGGCGCAGCGTCAGTGCCCAGTTCTCGCGATCCAGCCCGATGTTGAGGATGACCCGGTTCCAGGAGCGCGACAGCGGATCTTCGCGGCCGTTGGACATGTGGTTGATGCTGATGCCGCTCATGCGGCCCTTCCAGCCGAACAGGCTGTAGTTGTTGCGGAACACCAGCATCGCTTCCGGCTCGTAATTGGTTTCGCGGAACGGGCGCGAGGCATCGGTGTTGTAGGCCTGCCAGCGCGAGCTCTGGGTGTAGCCCATCCAGATGTCGCCGTTGTCGCCGAACAGATCCTCGACCACCTTGGTCTTGAAGCTGAGCTGGAACTTCAGTTCGGTGCTGTCCAGTTGCTGCGGGGTGGACACCGAGTTGGCCGGGTTCGGCGACTGCGGGGTGCGGTTGGAGTCGCTGGTCCAGAATGCCGGCAGCAGGTAGACCGGCTTGTAGCCGCGCAACTGGAAGGTGCCCAGCTTGGAGTCCTTGGCCAGCTCCCAGCGGCGGTCCAGCAACGAACCGCGGCCAGCGTTGGCGACCGCCTCGGCCTTGGGCTGATCCTGGCCGTCGGCACGGAAGAAGTCGCCGACGCGGCTGATGGCGCGTTCGTCCTGCGGTTTGGACTCTTTCTGCTTGGCGATCTGCGCGGCGGCATCGGCCTCGGCGGTCAGCTGCGGGGTATAGCCCAGCGCCTGGTCGTAGCAGGCCAGGCGTGCTGCGTCCGAGGTGACGGAGGTGCAGGCCTGCGGCGAGGCGGGGGTGGGGGCGATTTCCTGTGCGTGCGCCAATGGCGCCGCCGCCAGGGCAATCAGCATCAAGGGACGGGTGCGGTGCTTGGACATGGGCAGTCTGGCCGAATAAAGGCGCCAGGCAGGCGCGTCAGATGCGAAGCTTAACGGTCGCGCCTGCATACGCGGTGTGTACACGGTGGCATAACATCCGGGCGATGCCTGCAATCGGCTGCTGTCTGCGACCGTGTGGGCGGCTGGGCCGTCATCGTCCAGGCGATCAACCGACACAATCAGCCTCGGTGAACGCTGGAAATCCGCTAGAAAAACCAGGCGATGGCGAACACGCCCAGCATGCACAGGCCCAGTGCCAGCTTGGTCGCGGTGCCGAACACGATGCCCAGCCAGGTGCCGAAGCCGACCTTGGTGGCCTGGTCGGATTTGCGGGTCTGCCAATACTCGCCGAGCCACGCGCCGGCGAACGGCCCGACGAACAAGCCGATCGGCATGAAGAAGATGCCGACGACCGAGCCGATCACCGAGCCCCACAGTGCCGCCTTGCTGGCACCGACCCGCTGGGCGCCATACACGGTGGCGAGGAAGTCGATCGCAAACGACAACGCCGTCATCAGGCCCAGGATCACCAGCGCCACCCAACCGACGTGGGCAAAGCCATCGGCCCAGGCCGCCACCAGCAGTCCCGCGAACACCAGTGGCAGGCCTGGCAGCGCCGGCAGGACGACCCCGGCAAGGCCGATCAGGACCAGCACGCCAGCCAGGATGTAGTAGACGACGGTGATGTCCATGATGTTTAAAAATGTCCTGTTTCAGGCTTGACAAAATTGCGCAAGAGGTGCTTGAAAATTCGTTTGGTGCGGGTTAAGTTGCCAGCGCTGCTGTTTGCAACGGTCACCGTGAATCGTGGCCTGATGCGGTAGATCGTTCGATCCGCTACATCCTTGTACCTCGCTTCCTCCTTGCAATCACAGCCACCACCGTCAGTCCATCACAGTGTCGTAGGGAGTCAGTCGAGATGTCCAATATCGAACGCGAGAATGGTGTCGTGAAGTGGTTCAACGATGCCAAGGGTTTTGGCTTCATCAGTCGCGAAAACGGCGAGGACGTCTTCGTCCACTTCCGTGCGATCCAGATCCAGGGCTTCAAGAGTCTCAAGGAAGGCCAGAAGGTCAGCTTCACCGTGGTGCAGGGACAGAAGGGCCTGCAGGCCGATGCGGTGCAGGTGGTCTGAGCGCGGCGCAACACCGCGGCCATCGTGCAGACAGCAGAAAGGCCCGTCGCCGGGCCTTTCTGTCATTCGCCAACACTGGCGAATCGAACGTAGCGAGCAGTGGTCAGGCGGCACGAAGAAATCGAAGTACACGTGGATGCATGTCGATTCCGGGCACCGACTGCGCGGTCCTAGCGGTGAGCGCAGTGGTTTTCCTGACTGCTACTGGTAAGCGCGCCGATCAGCGCAGCACGACCTTTCCGTTGACCACGCGCACATAGGCGTTTTCGCGCACGCCAGCCAGATCGCGCTGGTTCACCACGATCACGCGGCCGTCGTCCATGCGCACCTGCACATCGAAGCTGTCGCTGGTGACGTTGTTCTGGATCGCATTGCCCGCCAGCGCGCCGGCGGCGGCACCGGCCACGGCCGAGACGTTCTTGTTGCCCTTGCTGCCACCGGTCTCCTTGGAGATCTGGCGACCGGCCACCGCGCCGACGATGCCGCCGAGCACCGCACCGGTGCCGGTGGGAGCGCTGCGGGTCGGGCCGACTTCATCGATGCGGGTCACGATCCCGCAATCCACGCAGCGTGCCTGCGGCTGCGAATAGCCCTGGTCGTAGCCGCGGTCGCCGCGGTAGCTGCCGTACTGGGGCTGGGAGGTGGCGCAGCCAACCAGCGTCGCGGTTGCAGCCAGGCCAATGACGAGCAGTCGGGTCTTCATGAGGTCTCTCCGGGGTGGTTCGAAAAAGCGGTCAGGGCCGCGGCGACGTCATCCTGGGTTGGTCAGGGTGAACGGTCTGCCAACTGGATCACTCCAGGCTTAACGAAACCCGAGCGTCCTGTTCACCGCCGCCGCCGTGCGCATGGATGCGGCGGTGCGATGGCGGGTCAGCGGAAGTCGCGATGACAGGCCTCGCAGGCGTCATTGATCTGTGGCCTGAGTGCGGCAAGCGCGGCGCAATCCGCTGGCGGCGTGCGCTGTGCCTGGTCCAGGAAGGTGCGCAGGGCGCTGGCATGCTCGCCGAAGCGGCGGTCCTCGCCGATGTCCGGGAAGGCCGGCTCCAGTTCGCCGGCAAGCAGGCGCAACGATTGCAGTCGCGCTCGCTGGCGTGTGGAGTTGCAGCCACCATCGGTATCGGCTTGCAGGGCGCGCACTTGGTAAGCCATCACCTGCATCAGGCTGTCCGGCACCGGGTTGCGTCTGGCCTGCAGTACGCGCGCCACCATCACCGTGCACACCAGCCCGATCAGGATGCCCAGCACCAGCAGGAAGGCATAGCGGGATGCGCGCGATTGTTCGGTGGGTGGGGCGGGCATGGACGGAACTCCGGTGGACGCGGGCTTCAATAGGTCGATGGGCGCGCGCTGAGCGGCGCGCGTAAAATAGGCCGATGAAAGCACAATGGCGTGAACGCTTTGCCGGTATCGACCGGCTGTACGGAGTCGGCACGGTGGAGCGGCTGGCCGCCTGCCGCGTGGCGGTGGTGGGGATGGGCGGCGTGGGCTCGTGGGTGGTCGAGGCACTGGCGCGTACCGGCGTTGGCCACATCCGCCTGATCGATGCCGACGACCTGTGCGTGTCCAACACCAACCGGCAACTGCCGGCGCTGGCCGGGCAGTACGGACGCAACAAGGCGCGCGCGATGGCCGAACGCTGCCTGGCGATCAACCCGGAAATCGAAGCCGATGCGGTGGAGTCGTTCCTCACCGCCGGCAATATCGAACAGCTGCTCGGCGATACGTTCGACCTGGTGATCGATGCCTGCGACAGCTTCCGGGTGAAGGTGGAAACCATCGCCTGGTGCCGTCGACGCAAGCTGCCGCTTCTCACCGTGGGCGCCGCTGGCGGGCGCACCGATCCCACCCTGGTGCGGGTACGCGATGTCTCGCGCACCGAACACGACGCGATGCTGGCGCTGATCCGCAAGAAGCTGCGCAGCGAGTTCAACTTCCCCAAGAATCCGCAGCGCTATTTCGGCGTGCCGGCGGTGTACTCGCTGGAGAACGTCAAATACCCGCAGGCCGATGGCAGCGTCTGCGGCATCCGTCCGCAGCTGGATGCCGACGCCACGCTCAAGCTGGATTGCGGAGCCGGGCTGGGCGCAGCCACGCATATCACCGGCACCTTTGCGTTTGTCGCGGTGGGTAAGGCGCTGGAGATGTTGCTCAAGCCGAAGGTCGCTGCTGCCAGACCTGTTGCCGAGGCTGCCTCGGCGGGGTGAGTGCGCGCGTTGCCGCGTCATGCGGCAACGGGCAGTGTAATCAGCCCGGCAACCCGAACAACCGCCGCGCGTTGGCGGTGGTCTGCGCGGCGATGTGCTCGGCCGCCTCGCCGCGTAGCCGTGCGATGCAGTCCAGCACCGTGGGCAGGTAGGCCGGCTCGTTGCGTTGGCCGCGGATGCTGGCGTCGGGCTGATCCGGCGCATCGGTTTCCAGCAGTAGCCAGTCCAGCGGCATCGTTGCAGCCAGGCCGCGCAGGCGATTGGCACGCGGGTAGGTCACCGGGCCGCCCAGGCCGATCATAAAATCCAGCTTCCACAATTGCTGCGCCTGTTCTGGGCTGCCGGCAAAGCTGTGCACCACACCACGCAGGCCGCCCACGGCCTTGATGCGGGCGATGACTTCTTCGGTGGCGCGCCGCGCATGCACGATCAGCGGCAGCTCGAAGCGCTTGGCCAGCTGCAGTTGCCCGTCGAAATAATCGCGCTGCGTCTGCGCGTCCAGCCCGTCCAGATAGAAGTCCAGCCCGCACTCGCCGATGGCGCAGGGCCGCTCGCGCTCGATCCACTCAGCCAGCAGCTCCAGATGCTCGGGGCGGTGCTGATCGAGAAAGATCGGGTGCAGCCCGTAGGCGGGGTGCAACCCGGGGGCCTGGGTGCAGACGGAGCGCAGCGCCGGCCAGCTGGCGGCGGTGATCGCCGGGATCACCTGCTGTACGACACCGGCCGCCCGCGCGCGTGCGATCACCGCGGCGCGGTCGTGGTCGAACTCGCCGGCATCCAGATGGCAGTGACTATCGACCAGCTGCATCAATCGCGGCGCACCGGCGCGGGCAGCGGTGCCTTGCGGGTCTTCCAGTTGGCGAGCAGCAGCGTGGTCAGGCCGAACAGCAGCTCGTCCAGGAACGGGATCGGATCGGGCATCACCAGGTCGACCAGAAACAGCGCCGCCGCCAGCTTGAACAAGGTGGGGTAGCGCAGGGTGCTGGCCCACTCCAGGGCGCGCGAGGTGACGGGATTGCGCATGCGGATGCTCCGGCTGTTAGAAGTGCATGAAATAACCGCTAGCTGAACTTAACTGCGGCGTTCATGAGCGAGGGCGTTTTTGTTCAGGGTTCGCGTGCTGGAATCACGCCGTCAACAACGCGGCGTGTCCGCACGGAGCTGGATCATGAAGAGCAATACGACAACTATACTGGTCGCTGCTGGTGCGTTGCTGGTTGGAGGCGTGGCCACGGCCGCCTTCATGAACAATCGCCCGTCGTCCGGCGATTTCGTCGCCAACGGCGAGCCGGCACCGCGTGGTCTGGAATATGCCGACGTGGTCAAGGTCGCCCCGATCACCGAGCGCGAGCCGCAGTATGCTCAGGTCGTCAACAGCGCTGCCATCCGCGAAACCACCACCAGTTCCTCGCCGCGCGAAGTCTGCCGCGACGTGGTGGTGCAGGAACGTCTGCCCGAGCGCGATGGCAACGTCGGCGGCACCGTCGCCGGTGCGGTGATCGGCGGTCTGCTCGGCAACCAGGTCGGCGGCGGCAACGGCCGCAAGCTGGCCACGGTGGCCGGTGCGGTCGGTGGCGGCATGGTCGGTAATCGCGTGGACCGCAATCATGTCGGCGGCCGCGTGGTGGATCGCACCGAGCGCCAGTGCCATACCGAAAATGCCAATTCGCAGTCCTCGCGCGTGGTCGGCTATGACGTGACCTACCGCAATGCCGACGGCACCACCGGCACCATGCGCATGGACAGCAAGCCGGGCGAGCGCATCTCGCTGGGCGATGCCGACAACGTGGTGGCCTACGACGTGACCTACCGCTACGACGGTTTCGAGAAGACCGTGCGCATGAACGACAAGCCGGCCAGCGATCGCCTGCCGGTGGTCGACGGTCAGCTGGTGACCCAGACCGCTTCGACCGCCGGTGACAGGGGCGTTCGTGTGGATGCGGGCAGCACGCGTCAATAAACCGCTGGCAGCGATCCGCCCAGGATCGCTGGTTGGCAGGAAAGGAGCCGGCATTGCCGGCTCTTTTCGTTTTCAGGCGCTGGTGACGACGTCCGTGCGCTGAACAGGTCGCCGCCATGTTCGGCCGGCAACTGGCTGATAATCGCCACTTCTCCTGGAGTGGAAGCCGACATGCCGGTGCGCCCCGATGATCTGTTCGATGTGCGTGCGCTGCTGACCGACGAAGAGCGGGCAGTGCAGGATGCGGTGGCGCGCTTCACCGATACGCGGGTGCTGCCGGCGATCGGCGATGCCTTCGATGCAGGGCGCTTTCCGCGCGAATGGGTACCGGAACTGGCGGAGCTCGGCCTGCTGGGCGCCAGCCTGCCGGTCCGCGATGGCGGCGCGGGCCTGGGCGCGGTGGCGTACGGATTGATCTGCCAGGAACTGGAGCGCGGCGACAGCGGCCTGCGCAGCTTCGTCAGCGTGCAGTCCTCGCTGTGCATGTACCCGATCCATGCCTACGGCAGCGACGAGCAGCGCCAGCGCTGGTTGCCGGAGATGGCCGCCGGCCGTCTGATCGGCTGTTTCGGGCTGAGCGAAGCACAGGGCGGCTCGGATCCGGCCGCGATGACCACGCGCGCGGTACGGCAGGGCGACGGCTGGCGCTTGAACGGGGCCAAGATGTGGATCACCAATGGCAGCATTGCCGGCCTGGCGATCGTCTGGGCGCATACCGATGACGGCGTGTGCGGCTTTCTGGTGGAGACCGGCAGCGCCGGCTTCAGTGCGCAGGACATCGCGCACAAGATGAGCCTGCGCGCATCGGTGACCTCGGGCTTGTTCCTGGACAACGTCTACGTGCCGGAGCAGATGCGCCTGCCGAACGCGGCCGGTCTGAAGGCGCCGCTGGGGTGTCTCAATCAGGCGCGCTACGGCATCGCCTGGGGCGCGATCGGCGCGGCGGTGGCCTGTCTGCGCGAGGCGCTGGCCTACAGCGGGCAGCGCATCCTGTTCGGCCGGCCGCTGGCGGCCACGCAGAGCGCGCAGATCAAGCTGGCCGACATGGCGCGGCGGATTTCCACCGCGCAGCTGCTGGCGCTGCAGCTCGGGCGGCTGAAGCAGGCCGGCCAGCTGCGGCCGGAACAGATCTCGCTGGCAAAGTGGAATAATTGCCGCATGGCCCTGGATGTGGCGCGCGAGTGCCGCGATCTGCTGGGCGCGGCCGGCATCACCACCGAACATGTGGCGATCCGGCATGCGCTGAACCTGGAATCGGTGATCACCTACGAGGGGACCGAGACCGTGCATCAGTTGGTGGTCGGGCGTGCGCTGACGGGACTCAATGCGTTTTGACGAGGAGTGGGTGTTGATCGACAGGGATGGGAGGCGACGCCTGCGTGGCGTGTTCTGGATGAGTTGCGTGCTGGCGGTGGTGGCGAGCGTGATCGCACCGGCACAGGCCAGCGAGGCGCCGCGCATGGCGCCGCCACCGGACTGGGTCATCGCCGATGCGGTGCCCGACAAGGTGCCCGGTGCCAGCGGGCTGCGCTATGAGCTGGTATCCGACCAGGTCGATCTGACCGGCGCGGCGCCGCAGGCGTATCGCCGCCTCAGTTACACCGTGCAGCGTGCGAAAAGTCTGGACGAGGCCGGGCAGATCTCCATCGATTACCAGCCGCAGTACCAGCAGCTGGCGCTCAACAGCCTGGAGGTCTGGCGCGACGGCAAGCGTATCGACATGCGCAAACAGGCGCACTACGCGCGGTTGCGCCGCGAAAGCGGACTGGAAGACGGTCTGATCGATGGCGCGCTGACGCTGTCGATCACCTTGCCGGACCTACGCGTGGGCGACCGGGTCGATTACGGCGTGACCATCACCGGCAGCAATCCGGTGTTCGGCAAGGGCTATTACGACGTGTTCGATGCGCGCTACGGCGTAGCGCTGGGCGAGCGCCGGGTGCGGGTGCGGCATCCGGCCGACATGGGATTGCAGTGGCGGGTGACTGCGCCCGGCTTCAGCCGCAACGTCAGCCGCACCGGCGATGTGGCGACACTGGACATCGCCGCACGCGACCTGCCCGCCGTGCAGGAAGAAAAGGACACCCCGGAGGATGTCGATCCGTATGGCAGGATCGAAGTCTCCACTGCCGGCAACTGGGCGGCAGTGGCGGCATGGGCAGCGCAGTTGTATCCGCACGCGTTCAAGGACGCGCGCGTTGCCGACGGGATGGTGCAGAACCTGCAGCTGCGCCGCGACGACCCGCAGGGTGCACTGCTGCGTGCAGTGGCCTTCGTGCAGGGCGAGATCCGCTACGTCGGCCTGGACATGGGCGAGAACTCCCACGCGCCGCATACGCCGGAAGTGACGCTGCGCAATCGCTACGGCGACTGCAAGGACAAGGCGACGCTGTTGATCGCGCTGCTGCAGCTGGCCGGCATCCGCGCCGAGCCGGTGCTGGTCAGCAGCGACAAGGGCCACGGGCTGGATCTGCGCTTGCCCAGCCCCTACGCGTTCGACCACGTGGTGGTACGCGCGCACCTGCCGCAGGGCGAGGTATGGGTGGATGCCACGCGCGACCGCGAAGAGGGCCCGCTGGCGCAACGCCGGCCGTTGCCGTTCGTGCGCGGCCTGCCGGTCGTGGCCGGGCAGCGCGATCTGGTGGCGGTGCCATCGCCGATGCCGACGCTGCCGCAGGTCGAGGTGGACGAGGAGGTCGTGATCTCGCTGCGCAAGCCGCAGCGCGTGGCGACCTTCACCGTGGACACCACGTATCGCCAGGGACGCGGCGAGCGCGTGGCGACCAGCTTCGACGACAACGGTGCGCAGGCGGTCGGCGAGCACTATCTGGAATTCATGCAGCAGTACTACACCGCGCTGACGCAGGTCGGCGTGCCGACGATCGACGCGGCCGATGTGTTGAACGTGCGCACGCACGAGGCCTACCGCCTGGAGTGGCCGACCGACGAGGGCGACGAGCTGGGCTTTCCGCTGTTCCAGCTCGGCGAATGGATGGACGCCCTGCCTACGGCGGCGCGCAAGAGCCCGCTGGCGCTGGGCGGCCCGCGGCTGGCGCGGCAAACGGTGCGGGTGCGGGTCGACCCGGCGGTGCGGGTGCAAGCCGATACGCAGGTGGTCGCCAACCCGTGGTTCCGGTTCTCGCGCACGGTCTCCACGCACGAAGGACGCATCGTCATCGTCGGCGAATGGCAACGGCTGTCCGACCGCATTCCCGCCAGCGGCGTGAAGCGTGCAGCCGCCGACATGGAGCGTGCCCGCGACCTGCTGTACTTCAATCACGACCTCAAGCCGCAGCCGCGCAGACAGCCGATGGAGATGCACGTCTTCGTCTATCCGCTGGCCGCGCTGCTGGCGCTGATCGTGCTGGTGCTGGCATGCCTGGCCTGGTGGCGCGGCGGTGGCTTGGGCGGGATGCTGTTCGATCCGCACACCGTTGCGCAGCGCCTGCACACGCAGGCCGGCGCGCGCTGGAGCGCGTGGTGCGTGTTCGGCCTGATCCTGGTGCTCTCGAGCTGGATGTGGGTGTCTCCGCAGCCGTTGTGGGTGCACGCCATCGCCGTGGCGATCATGCTGGCCATTGCGCTGGTGGGCTGCGTGCTGTTGCAGTGGATGCTGCGCTGGATGGGCGGCACTGCAGAGTTTGCGGTGTTGCTGCCGGCGCTGCTGGGCAGTGCCTTGCCATGGCTGGTCTGCTTGCTGGCGGCACTGGCCGCGGTTGGCGGCGATATCGTCCTGTTCGGAACCGGTGTGCATGATCCGGCCGGGCTGGCGCAGGTGACCATGGCGGTGCTGATGTTGCTGCTAGGCGGGCTGTGGTGGTCGATCGCTGCGGTCCAGGCGGTTGCCGGTGCGACCGGCTGCGCACGCGCGCGGGCCTTTGGTGCGCTGGCATTGACGTTGTCGGTGCTGGGCATGCTGGTCGCCGTGCTGGGTGTGCCGGTGGCGCTGGTGGTGATGCGCTGAGCCGCGCTACCGGCAGCGCACGCAACCGCGGCCACGCCTTGCAGCAGAATCGGTGCAGGGCTTTGCAAAGGCCCCCGGGGCTGTGACACTGCCAGCCCCTCGTTGCTGCCGCGGAGCCAGCTTGATGTCGACCGTGCGTCCCCCGTTGACCGTCCATGGCATGTCCAGTTCCGGCAACTGCTACAAGGTGCGCCTGCTGCTGGAGCAACTGGGCAGCCGCTATCACTGGGTCGAGGTCGACAGCGTCGCCGGCGAAACCCGCACGCCCGCGTATCTGGCCAAGAATCCCAACGGCAAGGTGCCGATGGTGGAGCGCGACGACGGCCGCGTGCTGACCGAATCCAACGCGATCCTGTTCTGGCTGGCCGAAGGCACCCCGTATCTGCCCACCGACGCGTGGCAGCGCGCGCAGGCCTTGAGCTGGATGTTCTTCGAGCAATACAGCCATGAGCCGTATGTCGCGGTGGCGCGGTTCATCAGCCTGTGGACGCCGCGCGATGCCGCGCGCCGCGCCGAACTGCCGCAGCTGCGCGCCCGCGGCGAGCAGGCGCTGGCCGTGATGGAGCAGCATCTGCAGCAGCACCGCTGGTTTACCGGCAGCGACTACGGCATCGCCGATATCGCGCTGTTTGCCTACACCCATTGCGCCGAGGACGGCGGCTTCGATCTGGAGCGCTGGCCGGCGATCGGTGCCTGGCTGCAGCGCGTGCAGGCAGTACCCGGTTTTATCGCAATGCCGGCGCCTGCGCCCGGCGCGGTGACGGCATGAGCGGCATGCGCTGCCGGCAGGAGCACTGACGATGTGCGGATTGGCTGGACTGCTGCTGGCCTCGCCACGCATGCATGGCGAACAACTCGATGCGCTGGTGCGGCCGATGGGCGCGGCCTTGCGTCATCGCGGCCCCGACGATGCCGGCACCTGGTGCGATGCGCAGGCCGGCGTGGCGCTGGCGCATCAACGCTTGAGCATCCTGGATCTGTCTCCGCTGGGCCATCAGCCGATGCGCTCGGCCGATGGCCGGTATGTGCTGGCCTACAACGGCGAGATCTACAACTTCGCGCAGCTGCGCGCGGCGCTGTCCGCACTCGGGCACCGCTTCCGCGGTCATTCCGATACCGAAGTGCTGCTGGCGGCGGTGGTGGAGTGGGGGCTGGACGACACCCTGACCCGCTGCAACGGCATGTTCGCGCTGGCGTTGTGGGACGAGCGCGACAACTGCCTGTATTTGGCCCGCGACCGCGTCGGCAAGAAGCCGCTGTACTACGGCTGGGCCGGCGACACCCTGGTGTTCGGCTCCGAACTCAAGGCGCTGTGGCAGCATCCGGACTTCGATAACGGGGTCGATCGCAATGCGCTGACCTTGCTGCTGCGGCTGGGCTACATCCCGGCGCCGGCCTGCATCCACGAGCGCACCTTCAAGTTGATGCCCGGGCGGGTGCTGCGGCTGGATGCGCAGATGGTGGCGGCCGGCGCGGCGGCGCATCGGCCGGACCAGGCGCAGCAGCCGTTCTGGAACGCGCGCGAGGCGATGCAGCGCGCGCTGGCGGCGCCGTTCACCGGCAGCGATGCACAGGCCGAGGAACAGCTCGACGCCGTGCTGCGCGATGCGGTGGCGCTGCGCATGGTGGCCGACGTGCCGGTGGGCGTGTTCCTGTCCGGCGGCACCGATTCGTCGATCGTCACCGCGATGATGCAGGCGCAGAGCGCCCAGCCGGTGCATACCTTCAGCATCGGCTTCGAAGGTTCGCATCACGACGAAGCGCCGCTGGCGCGCGAAGTGGCCACGCATCTGCACACCGACCACACCGAGCTGTATGTCAGCGGCGCCGACGCGCTGGCGGTGGTGCCGACCCTGCCGGACATGTTCGACGAGCCCTTCGCCGATGCTTCGCAGGTGCCGACCGCGCTGGTCGCACGGCTGGCGCGCGGCGGGGTGACGGTGGCGCTGTCCGGCGATGGCGGCGACGAGTTGTTCTTCGGCTACGGCCGTTACCAGCGTGCGCTGCGCAACTGGCGCATGCATGGGCTGGTGCCGGGGCCGCTGCGGCGCTTGATGGCGCTGGCGGCGCGCCGCAACGGCGAGTCTTCGCGCACCGGCGGCCTGGCCGCGCTGGTGGCCGAGGCCGGCGCACGCGGCATCGGCGACATCTACCGCAACCGCATCTCGCGCTGGCGCGATCCGGCCGCGGTGGTGCTGGGCGCGACCGAGCCCGACAGTTTCTACAGCCTGGCCGACCCGCTGCACGGTTCCGGCACGCCGGCCGACGCGATGATGCTGGCCGACTTTGCCGCCTATCTGCCCGACGATCTGCTGTGCAAGGTGGACCGCACCACCATGGCGGTGGGGCTGGAAGCGCGCGCACCGTTGCTGGACTGGCGGGTGGCCGAGTTCGCCTGGTCGCTGCCGCTGTCGCTGAAGTACCGCGACGGGGTCAGCAAGTACCTGCTCAAGCGCGTGCTGTGCCGCTATCTGCCCGACCCGATGGTCTACCGCGGCAAGCGCGGCTTCGGTGCGCCGGTCAGTGCCTGGTTGCGTGGCGACCTGCACGGCTGGGCCGACGATCTGCTGGCGCACGCCACGCTCGAGCGCGACGGCGTGTTCGCCGCCGACACCGTGGCCGGGCTGTGGAGGGACTTCAACGGCGGCGAGCGCAAATGGCATACGCATCTGTGGACGGTGCTGATGTTCCAGGCCTGGCAGGTGCATTGGCGCGCCCAACGCGCCGCGATCGGCCGCTGAGGCAGCCGCGCTTCACCGGGTCTGAGCGCCAGGCTGACTAGAGTCGGGCGCTGATTCCCCCAATGGAGCGTTCCCCATGAGCAAGATCACCATCGCCGTGCTGGTCGGCAGCCTGCGTGCCGCGTCCTACAACCGCCAACTGGCGCATGCGCTGGAGCATCTGGCTGGCGACAAGGCCGTGTTCGAGTATGTGGAGATCGGCGACATCCCGCTGTACAACCAGGACCACGATGGCGATTACCCGGCAGAGGGCACGCGGCTGAAGCAACAGATCCGGTCGGCTGACGCGGTGCTGTTCGTCACCCCGGAGTACAACCGCTCGATTCCCGGCGTGCTCAAGAACGCCCTCGATACCGGCTCGCGCCCCTACGGTGACAGCGCGTTTGTGGGCAAGCCGGCCGCCGTGGTCGGCATCTCGGTCGGGGCGATCGGCACCGCCACCGCGCAGCAGCACCTGCGCAATGTGCTGTCGTATCTGGACATGCGGGTGCTCGGCCAACCGGAAGTCTTCCTGCAGTACAAGGACGGCCTGTTCGGCGCCGACGACCAGGTCGCCAACGCCGACAGCCGCAAGTTCCTGCAGGGCTTCGTCGACGCCTTCCTGGGCCTGGTCGAACAGTCCAAGCGTTGAGTTGACCACAGCGGCGTTGGGCCTGGAGACAGCCGCCAACTGGCATCGGTGACGCGGTGCAAACCCCGGCGCAGCAAGCGTCTCGGCGGTTGCGACAGCGGTCGCGTAGAACGGTGATGCACCGGCTGTCCACCAGTTATCCACAGAGTTGTGCATGGTCGTCGGCGCCGCCGATGACTATGCTTCCTGCCCTCGTCTCCCTCGCGTCAGGTCTGTTTGTCCATGTCCGCTCGTCCTGGTTTCCGTTCCAAGCGCAATCGCGATCGCGACGACGACGATTACGATCGTCCCGAGCCGCGGCTTGACCAGTTGCGGGTACCGCCGCATTCGGTCGAGGCCGAGCAGGCCGTGCTCGGCGGGTTGATGCTGGCACCGGATGCGTTCGACCGGGTCAATGACCAGCTGACCGAAAACGACTTTTACCGCCGCGATCACCGGCTGATCTACCGTGCGATTCGCGAACTGAACGAGAAGGACCGCCCCTTCGATGCGGTGACCCTGGGCGAGTGGTTCGAATCGCAGGGCAAGCTGGAGCAGGTCGGCGATGGCGCCTACCTGATCGAGCTGGCCAGCACCACGCCTTCGGCAGCCAATATCGCCGCATACGCGGAGATCGTGCGTGACAAGGCGGTGTTGCGGCAGCTGATCGAAGTGGGCACCACCATCGTCAACGACGGCTTCCAGCCGGAGGGGCGCGACAGCGTGGAGTTGCTGTCGTCGGCGGAAAAGGCGGTGTTCAAGATCGCCGAGGCCGGCGCGCGCGGGCGCACCGACTTCGTGGCGATGCCGGGCGCGCTGAAGGACGCCTTTGAGGAATTGCGCAGCCGTTTCGAAAACGGCGGCAACATCACCGGCCTGCCGACCGGCTACAACGATTTCGATGCGATGACTTCCGGCCTGCAGCCGACCGACCTGATCATCCTGGCCGCGCGTCCGGCAATGGGCAAGACCACGTTCGCGCTGAATATCGCCGAATATGCTGCGATCAAATCCAAGAAGGGCGTGGCGGTATTCTCGATGGAAATGTCGGCATCGCAGCTGGCGATGCGCCTGATCTCGTCCAATGGCCGCATCAATGCGCAACGCCTGCGTACCGGCGCGCTGGAAGACGAGGACTGGGCGCGCGTGACCGGCGCGATCAAGATGCTGAAGGAAACCAAGATCTTCATCGACGACACGCCGGGCGTGTCGCCGGAAGTGCTGCGCTCCAAGTGCCGCCGACTCAAGCGCGAGCACGACCTGGGCCTGATCGTCATCGACTACCTGCAGCTGATGTCGGTACCGGGTAACAGCGAAAACCGCGCGACCGAAATTTCGGAAATCTCGCGTTCGCTCAAGGGCCTTGCCAAGGAGCTCAACGTGCCGGTGATTGCGTTGTCGCAGCTCAACCGCTCGCTGGAAACACGTACCGACAAGCGCCCGGTGATGGCCGACTTGCGCGAATCCGGCGCGATCGAGCAGGACGCGGACATGATCGTGTTCATCTATCGCGATGACTACTACAACAAGGAAAATTCGCCGGACAAGGGCCTGGCCGAGATCATCATCGGCAAGCACCGCGGTGGACCGACCGGGTCGTGCAAGCTCAAGTTCTTCGGCGAATACACACGGTTCGACAATCTGGCCCACGATTCGGTGGGCAGTTTCGAATAAATCTCCTGCGTGATGCCGGGCGACAATCCGTCGCTGCGGCATCGCGCCATCCTTGCATCTGCTGGCTTATGCTGCGCGCCTCATCGCCGCTGCCGAGCTTGTATGTCCTACGCCATCGTCTGGTTCCGTCGCGATCTGCGCCTGCAGGACAACCCGGCCTTGCAGGCTGCGCTGGATGCAGGGCACCAGCCGATTCCGCTGTATATCGATGCGCCGCACGAAGAGGGCGAGTGGACGCCTGGCGCCGCCTCGCGGAGCTGGCGGCATCGCTCGCTCGCGGCGCTGGATGCGGCCTTGCGCGCACTCGGCAGCGGTCTGGTGCTGCGCGCCGGTGACAGCGCGCAGGTGCTGGATGAGGTGATCGCGCAGACCAAGGCGGTGGCGGTGTACTGGAACCGCAAGTACGAGCCGGCCACGCAGCCGCGCGATGCGCAGATCAAGCGCAGCCTGCGCGAGCGCGGGATCGAAGTGCAGAGCTGCAACTCCGCACTGATGGTCGAACCATGGCAGTTGACGACGCAGCAGGGCGGCCCCTACAAGGTGTTCACCCCGTTCTGGCGCAATGCGCTTACGCAGCTGCAATTGCCGGCTGCCGTGCCGGCACCGCGCAGCCTGCCGCCGTTGCCTGCGCAATTGAAGAGCGCTGCGCTGGACACGCTGGGGCTGCTGCCGGCGCTGGACTGGGACCGAGGCTTCTGGGAGCACTGGCAGCCCGGCGAGGCCGGCGCGCACGAGATGCTGGAAATCTTCATCGATGGCGCGCTGTCCGGGTATCGCGACAACCGCGACCGGCCCGACCGGGTCGGCACCTCGCAGTTGTCGCCGCATCTGCATTTCGGCGAGATTGCGCCGTGGCGGATCGCCAGCACGCTGGAAGCCAATCGCAATGCACGCAACGGTGCCGAGATCGACGGCTACATCCGCCAGCTTGGCTGGCGCGATTTTGCGTATCACTTGCTGCACCATTTTCCCGACACCACCAACCAGAATCTCAACCCGCGCTTCGAAGGCTTTGACTGGGCCAAGCTGGACCCGGTCGCATTGCAGGCCTGGCAGCGGGGCCGCACCGGCATTCCGATCGTCGATGCCGGCATGCGCCAGCTCTGGCACACCGGCTGGATGCACAACCGCGTGCGCATGATCGTGGCGAGCCTGTTGTGCAAGCATCTGCGCGTGCACTGGATCGAAGGCGCGCGCTGGTTCTGGGACACCCTGGTGGATGCGGACCTGGCCAACAACACCCTGGGCTGGCAATGGGTGGCCGGTACCGGCGCCGATGCGGCGCCGTATTTCCGTGTGTTCAATCCGGTCACGCAGGCGGAGAAGTTCGATCCGCAGGCCGCCTACATCACGCGCTGGGTACCTGAGCTCGGCAAGCTTGCGGTCAAGGAACGCTTCGCGCCGTGGCTGCATCCGTTGTCGCTGGCGCGTCTGGCACCGGAGTATCCGCGCACGCCGATTATCGGCCTGGCCGAAGGCCGCGATGCGGCGCTGGCGGCGTATGCAAAAACGCGCGGCTAGGCGCGCGGCAGGGCGAGCAACCTCCTGATTGCGTGGTCAGCTGATGCTCGCTTCTGCGTGTTTTCTTCTGCAAGGCTGACGCGTTGCAGGCACGCGCTGCGACGCTTGTTTCGCATTTCAGCGAATGGGCTACGCGTATGCATGTTGCTGCCCAAGCAGAAAACGGTTTCCTGAATGCAGCACTAGCTAAGCGCGATCGGAGGTCGGTTTCATCATGCGCCAGTCGCGTTGGCCTGTTTATCCTCGCCGACACGATTGAATGCCGGATGGTCCGGCCACAGGAGAACACCATGTCCCCAGCAGCCACCAAGAGCCTTGCCGTTGCCCTGGCCAGCGCCATTGCGTTGTCCGCCTGCGCCACCGGCGGCTCGTATGTGCAGCGCGACCAGTACGGCGAGCAGACCCAACAGCAGAACCGCACCGGCCGCAACGCGCTGATCGGCACCGCGATCGGCGTGGCCGCTGGTCTGCTGACCGGCGACAGCGCCACCGAGCGTCGTCAGCATGCGATGGTCGGCGCCGGCATCGGCGCGCTCAGTGGCGCGGCGGTTGGCCAGTACCAGGATCGCCAGGAGCGCGCACTGCGTGAGCGCACCGCCAACACCGGGATCGAAGTGCAGCGCCAGGGCGACAACATCACCCTGAACCTGCCCGACGGCATTACCTTCGACTTCGGCAAGTCTGCGTTGAAGCCGCAGTTCTACAGCGCGCTCAATGGCGTGGCGTCCACACTGCGCGAGTACAACCAGACCATGGTGGAAGTGGTCGGTCACACCGACAGCGTCGGCAGCGACGCGGTCAACCAGCGTCTGTCCGAAGAACGCGCCGGCGCGGTCGCGCAATATCTGACCGCACAAGGCGTGCAGCGTGAGCGCATGGAAACCATGGGCGCCGGCAAGCGTTACCCGATCGCCGACAACAGCACCGATGCCGGCCGCGCACAGAACCGCCGCGTCGAAATCCGCCTGATCCCGCTGCGCTCGGAGGGTGCCGGGAACAACACGGGCATGCGTTGAGTCTGCCGCACTGAATCGTGGCGAGTCGATTGACGAGCCGCGATGGGTAAGCAAGACAGGCCGCGAAAGCGGCCTGTTTTTTTGCGCTGCGAATTTTCTGATCAGGCGCATCAGGTGCAAAGCTGCCGATCTGAGGGTTTTCTGCAGGGTCCTTGCCCGCCCACCCTCGCGGGACACGCCGCAAGTACGTCCGTGTAGGCTCTTACGCGGCATCCATGCCGCGTAAGGTCCCGCGACGGTGGGCGGGCAAGGACCTGTCGGGATGGTCGGTGTGCGTGGTTGCAAGCAAGGCAAGCCGTAGGTTGCTCGGAGCACTAAGTGTTCGATCAACCTCTCGCCATTTTCCCGTCGCAAACCGAGCAACAAACGGACTTTCAACACGCAAGCTACAAACGTCGCATCTGCTATCGCAAGCCGAGCAACACTCTTTAAAAAAGCAGCCGACCAACTCTCTGGTGCGGTGTCCTTGCCGGTTGCGGGACCCTCGGCGGCATGGATGCCGCCGAGGAGCCTCCATGGACGGATTCACGGCGTGTCCCGCAAGCGGTGAGGGCACCGCGCACTCGACCGACTGGTCTTTTGACTTGCAGCTAGACGTATCGCTAGGCGTTGACCAACGCAGCTTCGGATCTCCAGACCACGCTAAAGCTCGCGCGTTCGGTCGCTTCAAGATTGCATCGGTCGATAGCGGTGTCGGTGATTCGCCGCGACAAGCAGTACCTGCGCCGGATGGAACCGACACCCCTGCAGAAATTCGGGATTCGGGATTCGAGATTTGTAGCCGCCGGGACGTTTTCGCTTGTACGGGCAACGTCTCCCCATCGCCCTTCGGGCACCTTGTCCCGAGGGGGGAAGAGGGTGCTCCGTTAGGCGACTATTCGAGTGCGGACTACGCCGTGACGTTTTCCAGGATGCGCTTGCCTTCTGCACGCAGTTCCGCGTCTGCGCCGACCTCGATCTTTGCATCGTTGTCGGCCTTTTGCGCGGCCAGACGCGCGGGGCATTGCGCCATCATGTAGTCCGCATCGAAGTTCATCCGCGTCACCAGGAAGTCCACGAAGGCGCGCACTTTCGGCGAGACCAGGCGGCCGCCGGCGAACACCGCGTTGAAGTCCACCTCCGGCCCGGTCCAACCCGCGAGCACCCGGCGCACCAGACCCGATTGCACGAAGGGCTTGGCCATCACATCGCCGGTCAACAGCAAGCCTTCGCCGCATAACACCGCGCCATTGAGCGCAGCCGGATCGTTGGCCACCATCAACGGATTGACCGGGAAATCGCGCACATCGCTGCCGTCGCTGAGCGACCAGAAAAAGCGGTTGTTGTGCACGTTGCGGTTCTTGCGCAGCGCCAGCGTGCGATGGAACTGCAGCTCGTCCGGATGCAGCGGCTCGCCATAGCGCTCGATGTAGGACGGGCTGGCGAAGACCTGCGTGCGCAGGCTGCCGAGCTTGCGCGCCACCAGATTGGAATCGGGCAGCGCGCCGACGCGCAGTGCCAGATCGGCTTCGCCGCCGATCAGGTCCAGCTTCTCGTTGCCCAGATGCATGTCCAGCTGGATTTCCGGGTATTGCGCATGGAACTCGCCCAGCAACGGCGCGATCCAGGTGATGCCCAGCGAGTAGGGCACGGTGAAGCGCAGCCAGCCACGCGGGCCGGACTGCAATTGCCCGACGGCGCTCTCGGCTTCTTCCAGTTCGCGTGCGATGCGCTGGCAATGTTCGTGATAGACCGAGCCGGCTTCGGTCAGGCCGATGCGGCGCGTGGTCCGGTGCAGCAGGCGGGCACCCAGGCGGGTTTCCAGTTCCTGCACCTTGCGGCTGACGGTGGTCTTGGGCAGGCCAAGCGCATTGGCGGCGGCGATGAAGCTGCCTTGTTCGACCACCTTGACGAAGATCAGGGTGTCGTTGAGATCGTGAGTCATGGGGACTGCCTTCCGGGGGTCAGGAGGGATTAGACCGCTTACGGGACGATTATTCCCCTAAATCCGGACTAATCAAGTGCTGGTTTGGGGCCTAACTTATGCGGCATCCCCTCCATGCAGGAGCACGGCCATGTGGTTGTGCAATGTTTTCGGCTTGTCGTCGACATCGCGTAGCGCCATCGAAGGTGCCTTCGATCCAGTGGTTTCCACGGCGAGAAGCCCGCGTACCGGCGTTTCGCGCGCTTTTTCGGCATCGCCCCGGCGTCAGGCCGGCGGCGCGCCGACACAGCGGACTGGACTGTCGGCGCGTCTGGCGCAGCGCGGAATTGTCCCGATGTCGGGAGTGAAAGTCCCATGACCGGGATGGTCCAATCCGAGACGGCCGTCATTGGCGGCGCGGGCAATGTCGGCGCCGGTATCGTCGCCGCCTTGCTCGATGCCCGGATGCCGGTGCTGGTGATTGGACGCGACGCCGCCAAGCTCGACGCGCTGCGCGCGCAGCATGGCAATACACCGCTGCTGGAAACCTTGCAGGGCTCGGTCGCCGACGACGCTTCGGCGCAGGCGCTGGCCGGCGAACTGGCCCAGCGCCCGCGTCCGCTGGCGGCGGTGATCGCCAGCGTGGGCAGCCCGCTCAAGGCCGGCCGCCTGCTGGACCGCCCGGTCACTGCGCTGCGTCGCCGCATCGAGCGCGATGTGCTGCCGCACCTGGCGGCCGCGCGGCATCTGCTGCCGCTGCTGGCCGAGGCCGAGGGCGGTGGCCGCTACCTGTTGCTGGGCAGCCCCTGCGCGCTGCGTGCCTGGGCCGCGCACGGCGATACCTCGATTGCTGCTGCCGCCACCCGCATGCTCGCCCAGGTCCTGCACGAGGAAGCCAAGCCGCTCGGCGTCCGCGTGCACCTGCTGTCGGTCGAGCAGCCGGTGTGTACGCCGGGCCGCGCCAAGGACGCGTGTCCGGAATGGATCCGCGCCGTGGATGTCGGCCGTGCCGCAGTTTCACTGATCGCCGGGCCTGGCCAGCCCGGGCAAGCCATCGTGACCGTCAGCCGTCGCCTGCACGCCGCTCCTTCGGCCGACCGGCTCGCCGGTCTGCATTTTCCCATCCCCACCCGAGAGATTTCCCCATGACCCCGAACGCCACCCCGTTCCGTTTTCCCTTGCGTACTGTATTGACGGGCGCCGTACTCGCGGTTGTGCTGGCCGGTTGCGGCAGCAAGGCTGCCGAGACCGGCGCGCCGCCGCCGCCCAGCGTCAGCGTCGCCCCGGTGTTGCTGAAGGAGATCAGCCAGTGGGACGAATTCAGCGGCCGCATCGAGCCGGTGGAAAGCGTCGAGCTGCGTCCGCGCGTGTCCGGCTACATCGACAAGGTCAACTACGTCGAAGGCGCCGAAGTGAAGAAGGGCGATGTGCTCTTCAGCATCGACGACCGCAGCTACCGTGCCGAATTCGCGCGCGCCAACGCGGCGCTGGTGCGTGCACGCACGCAGTCCACGCTTGCCCGCAGCGAAGCGGCACGCGCCCGCAAATTGTCGGACCAGCAGGCCATTTCGACCGAGACCTGGGAGCAGCGCCGCGCTGCCGCCGATCAGGCCGACGCCGATCTGTTGGCCGCGCAGGCCGCGCTGGATACCGCCAAGCTCAACCTGGACTGGACCCGCGTGCGTGCGCCGATCGATGGCCGCGCCGGGCGTGCGATGGTCACCGCCGGCAATCTGGTCACCGCCAGCGACAGCGCCAGCGTGCTGACCACGCTGGTGTCGCTGGACAAGGTGTTCGTGTACTTCGATGCCGACGAAGGCACCTTCCTGCGTTATTCGCAGATGGCCCGCAACGGCGAGCGTCCGGATGCGCGCGGCGGCGAGTTGCCGGTGCGCATCGGCCTGGTCGGCGAGCAGGGCTTTCCGCACACCGGGCGTGTGGATTTCCTGGATAACCAGGTGACCCGCAGCACCGGCACCATCCGCGTGCGCGCGGTGCTGGACAACGCGCAGCGCCAGTTCACGCCGGGCCTGTATGCACACGTGCAGTTGCTGGGCAGCGGCCAGTTCAAGGCCATGCTGGTCGACGAAAAGGCCGTGCTGACCGATCAGGACCGCAAGTACGTGTACGTGGTCGACAAGGACGGCAAGGCGCAACGGCGCGACATCGAGCTGGGCCGCAATGCCGACGGCCTGCGCATCGTGCGCAAGGGACTGGCCGCCGGCGACCGCGTGGTGGTCGATGGCGTGCAGAAGATCTTCATGCCCGGCATGCCGGTCGATGCCAAGACCGTGGCCATGGCCACCGCACCGGACAAGCGCACCGCGTCGAACTGATTCATCGCTGCATCGCACCCGTGACCACCGGCCTTGAAACAAGGCCGGTCCGGGGCCGCTGTGCCGCGCCGCCATCCGGCGGCAACCTCTTTCAGGACCACCCCAATGGACTTTTCCCGTTTTTTCATCGACCGGCCGATCTTTGCCGCGGTGCTGTCGATCATCATCTTCGCTGCCGGCCTGATCGCCATGCCGCTGCTGCCCATCAGCGAGTACCCGGAAGTGGTACCGCCGAGCGTGCAGGTGCGTGCGGTGTATCCGGGCGCCAATCCCAAGGTCATCGCCGAGACCGTCGCCACGCCGCTTGAGGAAGCCATCAACGGCGTGGAAGACATGATGTACATGAAGTCGGTCGCCGGCTCCGATGGCGTGCTGGTGGTCACCGTGACCTTCAAGCCGGGCACCGATCCGGACCAGGCGCAGGTGCAGGTGCAGAACCGCGTCAGTCAGGCGCAGGCGCGTCTGCCCGAGGACGTACGGCGCCAGGGCGTGACCACGCAGAAGCAGTCGCCAACGCTGACCATGGTCGTGCATCTGACCTCGCCCAAGGGCAAGTACGACTCGCTGTACCTGAGCAACTACGCCACCTTGAAGGTCAAGGACGAACTGTCGCGCCTGCCGGGCGTGGGCCAGATCCAGATCTTCGGTGCCGGCGATTACGCCATGCGCATCTGGCTGGATCCGGACAAGGTCGCCGCGCGCGGGCTGACCGCCAGCGACGTTGTGGCGGCCATCCGCGAGCAGAACGTGCAGGTTTCCGCCGGCCAGCTCGGTGCCGAGCCGATGCCCAACAAGAGCGACTTCCTGCTGTCGATCAATGCGCAGGGCCGCCTGACCACCGAAGAAGAGTTCGGCAACATCGTGATCCGCAGCGGCAACAGCGGCGAGATCGTGCGCCTGTCGGATGTGGCGCGTCTGGAACTGGGTGCGGGCAACTACACCCTGCGCTCGCAGCTGGACAACAAGAACGCGGTCGGCATGGGCGTGTTCCAGTCGCCGGGTGCCAACGCGATCGAATTGTCCGATGCGGTGCGCGCCAAGATGGCCGAGCTGGAAAAGCAGTTCCCGCAGGACATGGCGTGGTCGGCTGCGTACGACCCGACCGTGTTCGTGCGCGACTCGATCAGCGCGGTGGTGCACACGCTGCTGGAAGCGGTGCTGCTGGTGGTGCTGGTGGTGATCCTGTTCCTGCAGACCTGGCGCGCCTCGATCATTCCGTTGCTGGCGGTGCCGGTGTCGGTGGTCGGTACGTTCGCCGCGCTCTACCTGCTGGGTTTTTCGATCAACACGCTGAGCCTGTTCGGCCTGGTGCTGGCGATCGGCATCGTGGTCGACGATGCGATCGTGGTGGTGGAAAACGTCGAGCGCAACATCGAAGAAGGTCTGGCTCCGTTGGCCGCGGCGCACCAGGCGATGCGGGAGGTGTCCGGGCCGATCATCGCCATCGCGCTGGTGCTGTGCGCGGTGTTCGTGCCGATGGCGTTCCTGTCGGGCGTGACCGGCCAGTTCTACAAGCAGTTCGCGGTGACCATCGCCATTTCCACGGTGATTTCGGCGATCAATTCGCTGACCTTGTCGCCGGCACTGGCCGCCATGCTGCTCAAGCCGCATGACGCACCGAAGGATGGCCCGTCGCGGTTGATCGATCGCTTGTTCGGCTGGTTGTTCCGTCCGTTCAATCGCTTCTTCAACAGCAGTTCGCACAAGTACCAGGGCGCGGTCTCGCGCACCCTGGGCAAGCGTGGCGCGGTGTTCGCGGTGTATGTGCTGCTGCTGGTGGTCACCGGCTTCATGTTCAAGGTGGTGCCGGGTGGCTTCATTCCGACCCAGGACAAGCTGTACCTGATTGCCGGTACCAAGTTGCCGGAAGGCGCCTCGCTGGAACGCACCAACGAAGTGATCCGTCAGATCACCCAGATCGCGCTGCAGACCGAAGGCGTGGACCACGCGATTGCGTTCCCGGGCCTGAACCCGCTGCAGTTCACCAACACGCCCAATACCGGCACGGTGTTCCTGACGCTCAAGCCGTTCAGCCAGCGCAGCCGCACTGCGGCGCAGATCAATGCGGAGATCAACGCCCGCATCAGCCAGATCCAGCAGGGTTTTGCGTTTGCGTTCATGCCGCCGCCGATCCTGGGCCTGGGGCAGGGCTCGGGCTACTCGCTGTACATCCAGGACCGCGCCGGCCTGGGCTATGGCCAGTTGCAGAGTGCGGTCAATGCGATGTCCGGTGCGATCTCGCAGACGCCGGGCATGCAGTTCCCGATCGGCACGTATCAGGCCAATGTGCCGCAGCTCGACGCCAAGGTCGATCGCGACAAGGCCAAGGCGCAGGGCGTGCCGCTGACCAACCTGTTCGACACCTTGCAGACCTATCTGGGTTCGTCCTACATCAACGACTTCAATCGCTTCGGTCGCACCTATCAGGTGATCGCCCAGGCCGATGGACAGTTCCGCGACAGTGTCGAAGACATCGCCAACCTGCGCACCCGCAACGATCGCGGGCAGATGGTGCCGATCGGCAGCATGGTCACGCTGGGCCAGACCTACGGCCCGGATCCGGTGATCCGCTACAACGGCTACCCGGCCGCCGACCTGATCGGCGAAGCGGACCCGCGCGTGCTCTCCTCCACCCAGGCGATGCAGACGCTGTCCGGCATGGCGCCCAAGGTGTTGCCCAACGGCATGAACATCGAGTGGACCGACCTGAGCTATCAGCAGTCCACCCAGGGCAACTCGGCGCTGATCGTGTTCCCGATGGCGGTGTTGCTGGCGTTCCTGGTGCTGGCTGCGTTGTACGAGAGCTGGACGCTGCCGCTGGCGGTGATCCTGATCGTGCCGATGACCTTGCTGTCGGCCTTGTTCGGCGTGTGGCTCACCGGCGGCGACAACAACGTGTTCGTGCAGGTGGGGTTGGTGGTGCTGATGGGCCTGGCGTGCAAGAACGCGATCCTGATCGTGGAGTTCGCCCGCGAACTCGAAATGCACGGCAAGGGCATCGTCGAGGCCGCGCTCGAAGCCTGCCGCCTGCGTCTGCGTCCGATCGTGATGACCTCCATCGCCTTCATCGCCGGCACCGTGCCGCTGGTGTTCGGGCATGGCGCCGGCGCCGAAGTGCGCTCGGTCACCGGTATCACCGTGTTCGCCGGCATGCTCGGTGTGACCTTGTTCGGCCTGTTCCTGACCCCGGTGTTCTACGTGGCGCTGCGCAAGTGGGTCACCCGTCGCGAACCCGCTGCACCGGCCGCCGTTGCGCACGATCACGTCAAGGCGTGAGTGCGTCGTCCCCAATCCCCATTCGCAGTACAAGGACATTGAAATGAGCAACCACAAGATCGCATTGGTCACCGGCGCCACCCGCGGCATCGGCCTGGAAACCGTTCGGCAACTGGCCCAGGCCGGCGTGCATACGCTGCTGGCCGGGCGCAAGCGCGACGATGCCGTCGCCGCCGCACTCAAGCTGCAGGCCGAAGGCCTGCCGGTGGAGGCCATCCAGCTCGACGTCAACGACGACATCAGCATCGCTGCGGCGGTCGGCACGGTGGAGCAGCGTCATGGCCACCTGGACATCCTGATCAACAACGCCGGCATCATGATCGAGGACATGCAGCGCACGCCGTCGCAGCAGAGCCTGGAGGTGTGGAAGCGCACCTTCGACACCAACCTGTTCGCGGTCGTCAGCGTCACCAAGGCGTTCCTGCCGCTGCTGCGTCGCTCGCTGGCCGGGCGCATCGTCAATGTGTCCAGCATGCTCGGCTCGCTGACCCTGCACACCCAGCCCGGTTCGCCGATCTACGACTTCAAGATTCCCGCCTACGACGCCTCCAAGAGCGCGGTCAACAGCTGGACGGTGCACCTGGCCCATGAGCTGCGCGACACCGCCATCAAGGTCAACACCGTGCATCCGGGCTACGTCAAAACCGACATGAACGGTGGCGGCGGCGAGATCGAGGTGGAGCAGGGCGCGCACAGCAGCGTGCAAATGGCATTGCTCGACGCGCACGGCGCCACCGGCAGCTTTACGCATCTGGGAGAAGTGTTGCCATGGTAAGAACCTTTCTGAGCGTGGCACTGGCTGCGCTGGTGCTCAGCGGCTGCGCGGTGGGGCCGGATTACCGGCCCGACCCGCCGGCCGCGGTGACCTTGCAGGGTGCGCAGGATGCGGCCTTCAGCAGCGAATCACCGGTCGGTAACTGGTGGTCGCAGTTCGACGACCCGGTGCTGGAACAACTGGTGCGCGATGCCTTGTTCGCCAACCACGATCTGCGCATCGCCGTGTCGCGCGTCAAGCAGGCACGCGCGGTGTTCGTCGAGCGTCGCCTCGACCAGGCCCCGCACATCACTGCGCAGGGCAGCTTCGATCGACGCGAACAACAGCAGGTGGTTGCCGGCAACCAGCGCTTCCTCACCGAGCAGACCACCCTGGGTCTGGATGCGGCCTGGGAGCTGGACCTGTTCGGCCGCCAGCGGCGCGCCTCGGAAGCGGCGCGTGCGGATCTGGAAGCCGAGCAGGCCGGCCTGCTCGACGTGCAGGTCACCGTCGCTGCCGAAGTGGCGCGCAACTACTTCGAGTTGCGCGGCACGCAAAAGCAGCTGGAGGTGTCCAAGCGCACGCTGACCAACCTGCACGACACCCAGCGGCTGACGCAGACGCGTTGGGACCTGGGCGCCGGCAGCGAACTGGATGTGCAGAGCAGCCTGGCGCGCCTGAAGGCGATCGAGGCGGACATTCCGTTGCTGGAAACCGCCGAGGCGCAGTACCGCCATCGCCTGGCGGTGCTGCTCGGCCAGGCGCCCAACGCCCTGGACGCCACCCTGGTAGCGCGCACCACGCCCGCGTTCGCACGTGCGTTGCCCTTGGGCGATACCGCCGGATTGCTGCGTCAGCGCCCGGACGTGCGCAGCGCCGAACGTCGCCTGGCAGCGGCCACCGCGCAGGTCGGCGTGGCCACCGCGGATCTGTTCCCGCGCATCAGCGTCAGCGGCTTTGTCGGCTTCCTGTCCGGCGACGCGGCCAGGCTGACCGAGGGCAGCGGCAAGGCCTGGTCGATCACCCCGTCGATCAGCTGGGCGGCATTCGACTTCGGCACCGTGCGTGCCCGCCTGCGTGCCAGCAAGGCGCAGGCCGACGGTGCCTTGGCGCAATACCAGCAGACCGTGTTGCTGGCGCTGGAAGACACCGAGAACGCCTTGATCGGTTACGGTCGCCAGCAGGCGCGCCTGGCGATCGTGGTGGAGCAGGCCAATGCGGCGCGGCGTGCCGAACAACTGGCGCAGATCCGCTACCGCGAGGGTTCGGAAGACTTCCTGACCCTGCTGGACGCGCAACGCACCCAGCTGGCCGCCGACGATGCGTTGGCGCAGGCCGAGGCCGCGGTGAATGTCGGGGTGGTCGGTGTGTACAAGGCGCTGGGCGGCTGGAAGCAGGGCGAAGCACCTGCGGCACCGGTGGCCGTGCTCAATCGGTAAGGCAGGCCTGCAGGGCGGCCGTCAGGTCGCCCTGCAGGGACCCGGCTGCGCCAACGCCTCATCGGCCGATACGGCGGCTGGATTCCGGGCGACGGTCGGCATGCCTGCCGACCAGCTGATCACACGAGGGCTGCGCTCAGTCGGCCACCCGCACGCTGTCGCGGCCGCCGTTCTTGGCCAGATACAGCGCCGCATCGGCACGCGAAAACCAGTCCTGCCAATGCGTTTCGCCGTCATGGCGGGCCGCGCCCAGCGACACCGTGATCCGCCCGCCGGGGCCACGCAGCCCGTTGCGGATCACCTTGCGCAGGCGCTCGGTGGCCGCTTCCAGTTCCTGCAGGGAGCCGGCACGCAACAGCACCACGAATTCTTCGCCGCCGAAGCGGAACACCTGGTGTGGCTCGCGCACTTCGAAGCGCAGGATGGTGGCCAGATCCGACAACGCGGCGTCGCCTGCGGCGTGCCCGTAGAGATCATTGACCTCCTTGAAATGGTCCAGATCCAGGATGATTAGGCTGTTGAGCCGTTCATTCGGCTGGCGTCGGTCGATCTGATGGGTGAGCGCACGCTCGAGCATGCGCCGGTTGGGCAGGCCGGTCAGCGCATCCAGCGAGGCCAGCTCTTCCAGATGCACGCGGTCGTCCTGCATGCGCAGCGAGAACGCATACCCCACCGCCAGCGTCACCAGCGTCACCACGACCGTCGACACGCCCTGGCCGGGGCTGACGATCAGGCCCGGCAACAGCAGCAGCGCCGCCAGCAGCGGCAGGCTCAGCAGCACGGCGCGTTGCGGGCCGCACAGGAAGTAATTGGTGGCCAGCACTGGAAACAGCCAGGGCAGGGCGCCATCGCCGCCGCTCCAGCAGGCCACCAGACAGCCGCCCACATTGATCGAGGCCAGCCACACGCCGCCAGCGCCGGTGCGCTCTGCATCGCGCATCTTCCAGCCACGCCATATCGCAAGCACACCGAGCGATGCGGTGATCAGGCAGGCCAGCGCCTGACCGGTAATGGCCAGGTACACCGCATAGAGGCAAAGCAACAGCGCGGTGATCGGCCCCAGCATCTTGACGATGCCGAGGCGGAAATCCCGCCGCAGGTGGAGGATCACAGGGAAGGTTCTATAGGAGTCGGCATCATTATCGGCGGAGCCTTGCGAAAGTTGAGCGTGCACGCGCCGCGGCAGCGGGCCGGAAAATGAAGCGTTGCCGGGTCGGGCTTCGCACATCCTTGACGGCCGTGCCGCAACCGTAGCGTCTTTGCCGTCGGAGTCTGCCATGCCCACACGCGAAGAACTCGACATGCGCCTGGACGCGCTGCAGGACGAACTGCCGCAGCTATCGGCCGATGAAGACGCGGATTTCGACTATCTCGATTTTCAGGCGCGTGCCCAGGCCGTGCTCAGCAGTGCCGCGGCCGAGGACGCGGCCTATGTGCGGACCCGCGTCGACAACATGCTGGCGGGTGCCGGCCTGATTCCAACCGATGCGGATGGGCGCAGTTGCGCTTGATGCCCGCTGTGCGCGGTCAGTGCAATGCCTGCATTGCGGGCGCGCGTGGCGCGTCGGTATGCCCGCAGACGCAGGTCCAATCTGATAACGGCATGTCTCAGCCTGCGGCTGCGGTGCCCGCACTCACTACCTGATTGCGTCCGGCCTGCTTGGCGCGGTACAGCGCCTCGTCCGCGCGACGCAGCAACTGCGCCATATTGCCCGCATGTTGGGGAAAGCTGGCCGCACCGAACGAGGCGCTGACCTTCGGCAACGACACGCCATCGGCCATCACCTGCAGCGTTTCGATGCCGGCACGCAGCTTCTCGGCCATCCTGCAGGCGGTCGCCAGATCCACTTCCGGCAGGATGATCGTCAACTCCTCGCCGCCATAGCGGCAGCAGATGTCTTCGCCGCGCGTCTGCGCCAGCAGGAATTCGCCGATCGCCGCCAGCACGCGGTCGCCGCCGCTGTGGCCGTGCAGATCGTTGAACTGCTTGAAGTGGTCCACGTCCAGCATCAGCACCGACAAGGGGAGGGCCCGCCGCGTGCAGCGCGCCAGTTCGTGATTGAGCGCTTCTTCGAGATAACGGCGGTTGTACAGACCGGTCAACGGATCGCGAATGGATTGCTGGCGCAGCGTCTCGCGCAGGCGCAGGTTGTGCAACGCCAGCGATAGTTGTTCGGCTGCGGCCTCGGCCACGGTCAACGAGGCCAGATCGCGCGGATCCTCGCTGCGTAGCGCCAGCATCCCCAGTTGCGTGCCTTGAGCCGATAGCGGGATGCAGGCGGTGCTCGCATGCGCCGGAAGATTGGCGCCGATGTGTTGGCAGAGCATGCCCTGGCTGGCGTCTTCCACCACATGCGTGCGGTCGCGGCGCAAGGCCCAGCACGTATCCGGGGCGATGCTGGCGCTGTCGTCGTCGGCCATCGTGCCCCAGGCCACCACCTGTTCGGCACGATCGCGCGAGGCGCGCAGCAAATAGACCGCGCCGGCCGCGCCCGGGATCAGCGGAGCGATCGTGCGGGCGGTGATTTCCAGCGCTTCCTCGGCATTGCGGCAGTTCTGCAGCAGGCCCGAGTAACGTGCCAGCGCCTCCAGCCCGGCCGACGTGCGTTCGAGCGTGGCGAACGATTCGATCAGGCGTTCGCTGGTCGTGCTGGCCGCGTCTTCGGCGAGCACGCGCCGTTCCAGTTCGCGCGACAGCAACCGGTAGGCCAGCAACATCACCAGCAAGCCGCTGAAAATCCCGACCACCGTCACCCACAGCACCCATTGCGCGCTGCGCGCATTGGTGTCGGTACGCTTCACCAGTTGCTGGCGCTCCAGTTCCGTCATGGTCTGCACCTGGCGGCGCAGCGACGACGAGGTCTGGAACACGCCGCGTGCGATCGAGGCGCGCGCGCCATCCAGGCCCTGCTTGCGATAGCTGTGCAACAGGTCATTGATCTGGACCAGGCGCATGTCCACCAGGCGTCCGAGCGCCACGACGTTGCGCCGCTGCACCGGGTTGTCCTGCACCAGGGCATCCAGCCGCACGATGCGCTCGGGAAGCCGCCCGATCGCATCGGCGTACACCCCGAGAAACGCTTCATTGTCGGTCAGGACATAGCCACGCACCGACGACTCTGCCGACAGCATCCCGGCCTGGATCTCGTCGATGCTGGCGATCACTTCCTGCGTATGCGTCACCCAGCCGGCATCGGCCAGCGAGCGCTGCGTGGTGAAATAACCGCCCACCCCGATCAGGACGAAGATCACCCCGCCAAGCAACAAGGCGCCGGCGGCGTGACGTTTTGCGTTCCTGGTTAACACCGTGTTCCCCTGACATCGATTGTCTGGTTGAGGCTGATGCAAGTCGCGTGCCCATGCTCCACTTCGCTTGTCAGTCAGCTGCGGGACGGGCTTGAGGTCGCTCCGGCGCCGGCACGACGGTATCCTTCATGCTCGTCACCGAGCCGGGCAACAGAGTGGTCATTTTCCTTGGTAGCTATCGATTGACCTGTCGCGCTGCCCGGGGCGATGGCCCCAGCCGCGGCTGGGTCGCCGACTGGCAGATCGCCCAGATTGGGGCCAGCGCCGGCGACCTAGCGGGCAGCGCCCTGTCTGCCACGTTTCCCGACCACCGCAGTGCCATGGCCGCCGCCCGGGTTGCCGGCATGGTGACGCTGGAAGCGATGCATGCCGAAGCGCAGCGGCAGCTCGAGTCCGCGTAAGCGGCATGCGTGCCCGGTCGCATCGACCACGCCGGCACCGCACCAGCTGGCATACGGTTTGCTTCCAGCCCTGAACAACGCTGGGGAGCGTCTTGGACGGAAGCGACATGCAAGAGCTCAACAAAAGTGCCCTGGCCCTGCTGCAGCAGGAAGCCACTGAACTGCTCGCGCTATTCGATCAACTGCGTGGCGATGCAGTGCCGGCGCATGACGCGGACAGCGTCGTCGCAACCGCATCCACCGAATGCACCGAACAGACCGCCCACGTCACTAATTGACTCAGCAGGTAAGCCCGCCGACGTCTGCGATGCAGGGGCTGTCGGGCGAGACGCGATGCGACATTCTGTCAGCGCGATGTCGCTGCCGATCATGCGTCACCACGGCAGGGTATCGCCCATGAAAAAGGCCGGAAGCCCTCTGCATCGAGGAGTCCCGGCCTTAGTCGGTCGTCTTAGGACCGTTGTTTGGTGGAGGTGGGCGGAATCGAACCGCCGTCCGGAAGCACTCCATCCCCAGCACTACATGCTTAGCCCTCCGTTGGATCTCATTCCCAGGCAGCACGGTTGGCAAAGCGCACCTGGAAACCAGCCTGCTTTATCTAACCGGTAGCTGACAGGCAGCCACTACCGATGGTTCCGTGATAATGACCCTACACCTACGAGCACGGGCACAAGTAGGTTCGGGGGTTCGCCTAAGGCGGCTGTAGAACTACAACTAAAGCCAATTAAGCGGCGATAGCGAAGTCCGAACCGTAGTTGTCATCGTTGGCAACTAAAAGTTTGCTGCTGGATTAACGAGGAAAGCTGCCCCCTCGGCATGCGCCAAGCGACTTCGCGACCCCCGTCGAAACCAGTGCACCCCCGGGGAAAGCATCAAAACGCTGACCTGATCAGTGTAGGGATCGGAGCGCCCTGTCACAAGTGGTGAGACGTGCAGCGCTTACAGTTGCTTCAGTCCTATCGGACGGAAAAGTCTGGTAATCAAGGAGCCAAACGATGGCGACAGGCAAGCCCCCAGGTCCACGGCAGGCACGCAGCACGCCCCGCAAACGCGCATCGGGCGTCGACACCCCCAGGCCTCGACGCGCAGCCAAGGCTGCGCAGCAGCAGGCGCAGGACACCGTACTGACGCGCGTGCAGGGCAAGGCGCGCACTGTGATCTACATCCATGGCATCGGCAACAAGCCGCCGGCCGAGGTGCTGCGCTGTCAGTGGGACAAGGCCTTGTTCGGGCGGCCGATGGGCGAGCGCACGCGCCTGGCGTACTGGGTCAATCGCGAGCGCTATCCGGTTGCCGAACCCGGTAACTGCGACGCACGCGATGTCGGCCCGGCGCTCAATCAGAGCGTGCAGCGCGCCTTGAGCACGCTTGGGCTGGTGCCAGGCGAGCAGGATCTGCATCTGCTCGCCGATGCCTTGGCGCAGAGCGAGCAAGAGCGTGTCGATCTGCACCGCTTGCTGGACGAACTGGATGCCGCGCCCGCGATGCCGGCGGCGGGCCAGGTGCAGGCCAAAGGTCCGATCGATGCGATCAACCGCGTGCTGCTGCGGCTGATCTCCGCCGCGCTGCTGCAGGACGTGCACGATTTGTTCTTCGTGCCCGAGCGTGCGGCGCTGATGCGCGAGAGCCTGACGCAGCGGTTGCGTTCGGGTGGCGGGCCGTTTGTGGTGGTGGCGCACAGCCAGGGCTCGATGATCGCCTTTGACGTGCTGCGTCAGCTCCAGGCGGCCGAGTGCGAGGTCAGCCTGTTCCTGACCCTGGGCTCGCCCTTGGGCCTGCCGCAGGTGCGCAGCATGTTCAAGCGCTGGACCGGCACACGCAAGCTGCCGTTTCCCGCGTGCGTACGGCGCTGGATCAACGTGGCCGACACGCGCGACCCGATCGCGCTGGATCCGGATCTCGGCGACGATATCGCCAACGCCAAGGGGCGTTTCGAAAACCTCGCGGGCGCGCGCCTGAATCCGGACTGGCAGCACAACGCGCATTCGGGCTCGGGCTATCTGTCGATTCCGCAGGTGCGCGCGGCGGTGCGCGAAGCGGTGGGCGTCGGCTTCGACCAACCGGTCTCCAATGCGGTGCTGATCAAGGATCTCAGCGAGCAGCTGGAAGCACATGGCGCCGAGTATCGGCACGAAGTGCTGATCGAGCTGGATCGCCGGTTGCTGGGCGACGACCCGGCCGCCACGCGTGCGCTGCTGTTGGCGCAGTTGCGCCAGACGGCTGCAGCGACCACCGGCTTGAGCGGCGATGCGCTGGACGAGGCGATCGAGCTGGAAGATGGCTTGCAGCGGTTCGTGTCGGCGCGGCTGACGCGGTTCGAGATCGAATCGCTGCAGGACCGCTACCGCGCGCTGGGATTCCGGCGCGTGTGGCGCGATGCCGGCAAGCGCGCGTTGATCAACGTGTCCGGCAACGTCCTGCATGCCGATGCGGCGCGCACCGCGTATCGCGCGCGCGGGCAACAGATCGGCTGGGCGGTGCTGGACACCGGTATCGCAGCCAGTCACCCGCATTTCTTCGCAAAGGGGGAGCGCGACACGGTGGTCGCGCAATGGGATTGCACGCGGCGGGGTGCAGCCAGGCGATTGACGCGCGCCGACGGCGATGCCTTCGCTCGGCTGGATCGTCACGGGCACGGCACGCATATCGCCGGGATCATCGCCGGCCATAGCCGCGCAGTGGTTCCCGACGCGCAGGGCAACCCGGGCAAACCGCTGGAGTTTGCCGGCATGGCGCCGGACACCCAGCTGTACGGGTTCAAAGTGCTGGACGATGCCGGCAACGGCCGTGATTCCTGGATGATCAAGGCGTTGCAGCAGGTGGCAGCGATCAACGAGCGCGCCGGCGAGCTGGTCATCCATGGCGTCAATCTGAGCCTGGGCGGTTACTTCGATCCGGAGAGCTACGGCTGCGGTTTTACGCCGCTGTGCAATGAGTTGCGGCGGCTATGGCGGCAAGGCGTGCTAGTGGTGGTGGCCGCCGGCAACGAAGGCCTGGCCTGGTTGATGCGCAACGACGGCGATGCATATCCGGCCAACATGGATCTGTCGATCAGCGACCCGGGCAATCTGGAAGACGCCATCGTGGTCGGCTCGGTGCACAAGAGCAGCCCGCACAATTACGGCGTGTCGTATTTTTCGTCGCGCGGACCGACCGCCGATGGGCGCGGCAAGCCGGATGTCGTGGCGCCGGGTGAAAAGATCCTGTCGGCCTATTACGATTTCGACCCGAAAGATCCGGCCAGCCTGATGGTGGAGATGAGCGGCACCAGCATGGCCGCACCGCACGTCTCCGGCGTGCTGGCCGGCTTCCTCTCCGCCCGCCGCGAGTTCATCGGCTTCCCGGATCGGGTCAAGCAGCTGATGCTGGACACCAGCACCGACCTGCAACGCGATCGCTATGTGCAGGGCAGGGGAGTGCCGAATTTGATGCGGATGCTTGGAGCGACGTGATTCGGGATTAGGAATTGGGGATTCGCAAGAGCATGGGTTCTACGCGCCGCGTTGCTCGCCGGGGCCGAGAGCCATGCAAACGCCTGCTGCGAATGGATTTGCCGTTACCAATCCCCAATGCCGAATCCCCAATCCCGGCTACTCACGCATCCCGGTTATGCCGCCGCATCACGCGCTGCTTGTCGCGTTGCCAGTCACGGTCCTTGGCGGCGTCGCGCTTGTCGTGGTTCTGCTTGCCCTTGGCCAGCGCGATTTCCAGCTTGACCTTGTTGTTGCTCCAGTACAGCGCTGTCGGCACCAGGGTGTAGCCGTCGCGTTCGACGCTGCTCAGCACCTTGTCGATTTCCCGGCGGTGCAGCAGCAGCTTGCGGTCGCGGCGTTCCACCGGCACGGTGTGGCTGGAGGCCTGGATCAGCGGGGTGATCTGCGCGCCGATCAGGAAGATCTCGCCGGAGCGCACATAGGCGTAGCCATCGATGATGTTAGCGCGGCCCGCGCGGATCGCCTTGACCTCCCAGCCCTGCAGGGCCAGGCCGGCTTCGTAGCGCTCTTCCAGGTGGTATTCATGGCGCGCACGCTTGTTCAGCGCGATGGTTTTCGTGGCCGTCGCGCCGTTTGCTTTATCCTTGGCTGGTTTCTTGCTCATGCCGCCATTGTCGCCGATTCGGCGTCATCAAACGATCTTCTGTCTTTCACAAGTTAGCGAATGCCTACCATCCGTCGCAGCGCCCTGGTCGAACACAGCGCCACCCGCATGTTCGATCTGGTCAATGATGTTGCCGCCTATCCGCGCCGTTTCGGCTGGTGCGATGCTGCGCAGGTGCTTGAACAGGACCAGGCGCATATCGTGGCGCGGCTGGATCTGGGGTTGGGGTCGTTCCGCACCTGGTTCACCACCGAAAACGTGCTCGAACGTCCGCAGCGCATCGTCATGCATCTGCGCGACGGGCCGTTCAAGCGCCTGGAAGGCCTGTGGGAGTTTCAGTCGCTGGGCGAGAACGCCTGCAAGGTCAGCCTGACCCTGGAGGTGGAAACCAGCTCGCGGCTGTTGGGTCCGGCGCTGGCGCTGGGCTTTCAAGGCCTGGCCGACCGCATGGTCAACGATTTCGTGCGGGTCGCCGATCGCGGCGACGTCTGAGCATGCGGGTCGACGTCGTGCTGGCCTGGCCGGACCGCTGCAGTTCGGTATCGCTGGAGCTGGCCGAGGGCGCCACCGTCGCCGAGGCGATTGCCGCCTCCGGTCTGGCATCGGATCGACCGCCTGCCGCGCAGGCGATCCATGGGCTGATTGCACGCGCGGATCAGGTGCTGCGTGACGGCGACCGGGTCGAATTGCTCAGGCCGCTGCTGCTGGACCCGAAGGAGGCACGGCGTCGCCGTGCCGGACCAAGCAAAAAGGCCGGTCCCAACGGATAGCTGTGGGCCGGCACTGCGACGTATGTGCGCTGTGCGCAACAGTGAGCTCTTCTGTTGAGCGATCTGGATAAGCGAGCGCAGCCGGTAGCTTGAACAGGCGCATGTCGCCGCAAGACGGCTGACGGAAAACCGCGGATGTCGATATCCAGATCAGCGCTGCAGTTCCTGACCCAACACGTCTCTGCGACCAGGCAAATAAAAAACGCATCCGTTCAAACGGATGCGTTTTCTGGTGCGGCGACACTCAGGCGATCGCGCAGTGCGCGACCGAGCGCATCAACGGCCGCGCTGCTTTTTCTTGTCGCGGGCCAGATTGCGACCGAACTGCTTGGGTGCCGACTTGGCCAGCTGCTCGTCCTGCGAGGGGAAATAATCGCCTTCCCAGCGAACGACCTGCTCGTTTTCGAAGAACACGGTGAAGTTCTTGATCTCGGTGCGCGCCAGACGGTCCACGCGCTGGGTGGAGGTGTAGTCCCAGCGCTGCGAATGGAATGGATCGGGGATCGAGGGGGTACCCAGCAACGCGCTAACCTGCTGCTTGCTCTGGCCTACCTGCAGTTGCTCCACGGCATTCTGTTTGATCAGATTGCCCTGGTAGATCGGCTGCTTGTAGATGATGCCGCAGCCAGCGGTGGAAAGAGCAACGGCGGCGACCAGCAGGAGATTACGCATCGGGGATTAAGTGCTGAGGAAATCACGCCGATGATACACTCCCGCCGGTCGCCGCGACCCGTTTGATGGCAGCTGGCGCTAAATCGCCAATGAACGGAGAACATATGGAAACCCACGACCTGCGCAAAGTCGGGCTCAAGGTGACCCACCCGCGGATGCGGATCCTGGAGTTGCTCGAGCAGAAGAGCAACCAGCACCACCTCAGCGCAGAAGACATCTACCGGCAGCTGCTCGACCATGGCGACGAAATCGGTCTGGCCACGGTGTATCGGGTGCTGACCCAGTTCGAGGCCGCCGGTCTGGTGCTGAAGCACAATTTCGAAGGCGGCCAGGCGGTCTATGAGCTGGATCGCGGCGGCCATCACGACCATATGGTGGACGTGGATACCGGCCACGTGATCGAGTTCGAGAGCGAAGAGATCGAGGCCTTGCAGCGGCAGATCGCCGCCCAGCATGGCTACGAGCTGGAAGAGCACTCGCTGGTGCTGTACGTGCGCAAGAAGCGTCCGCGCTGACGGCAAGCTGGTGGCATCGCGGTAACGACAAGGCGGCTTCGGCCGCCTTGTGCGTTTGCCGCCATCGGCTGCCTGGGCAACCCCGATGGCGGCCGAGACAGCGCCCGGCGGCTCAGGCGCTCTGCAGCAGCTTGCGTGCCGCCGCGCGGGCTTCCTTGCTGACTTCCACCCCGCCCAGCATGCGCGCCAGCTCTTCCTGGCGCGCCTGCGGGCCGAGCAGTTCGACCGCGCTCTGGGTCATGCCGTCCACCGGCGCCTTGCTGACCCGATAGTGCGCGTGGCCCTTGGCGGCCACCTGCGGCAAGTGGGTCACGCACAGCACCTGGCGCTCTTCGCCCAGGGCGCGCAGCTTTTGCCCGACGATGTCGGCCACCGCGCCGCCGATGCCTGAATCCACTTCGTCGAAGACCATGGTCGGCACGCTGTCCAGCCCGAGCGCGGCGACCTCGATCGCCAGCGAAATCCGTGACAGCTCGCCGCCGGAGGCGACCTTGCGCAATGCGCGCGGTGGCTGCCCGGCGTTGGCGGCGACCAGGAATTCCACCCGCTCGGCGCCGTTGGGGTCCGGGCGCAGGGTGTCCTGGGGCTGCAGCTGGATCAGGAACTGCCCGCCGCCCATGCCCAGCTCGCCGATCAGCGTGGTGGTGGCGGCCGACAAGGCCTCGGCAGCGGTGGTGCGGCTGGCGCTGAGGCTGCTGGCCGCGCTGCGCCAGACGCCGATCGCCGCCTCGATATGCTTGTCCAGCTGCTGCAGGCGCTCGTCGGCGCCGCGCAGGCTCTCCACTTCCAGGCTCATGCGGTCGCGCTGGGCGGCCAGTTCGTCCGGGGTGACGCGGTGCTTGCGGGCCAGATCGTGCAGGCGGCCGAGCCGGCGCTCCATCGCCTCGAACTGGGCCGGATCGGCCTCCAGGTCGTCGCGCACGCGGTCGAGCAGGGCCAGCGCCTCCTCGATCTGGATGACCGCGCTGTCCAGCAGTGCATCGACCTCGCCCAGGCGCGGCTCGTGCTCGGCCACGCGCGCCAGGTCATGGCGGCTGTCCTGCAGCAGGCCCAGCGCGGAGGCGCCGTCGTCGCCATTGAGCTGCAGGGCCACGCTGTCGCAGGCGCCGATCAATGCGGTGGCGTGCGCCTGGCGGCGATGATTGACGTCCAGCGCGGCGATCGCGGCCGGGTCCAGGTCCTCGCGTTCCAGTTCGCTGAGCTGGTGTTCCAGAAAGCCGATGCGGTCGGAGACATCGCCCTGCGCGGACAGCGCATCGCGTTCGTCCAGCAGGGCCTGCCAGCGCTGGCTGGCCTGGCGCACCTGCTCGCGCTGCGCGCCGTTGCGGGCGTAGGCGTCGAGCAGGGCGAGCTGGCTGTGGCGGGCCATCAGGGCCTGGTGTTCGTGCTGGCCGTGAATCTCCACCAGCCGCGAGGCCAGCTCCGCCAGTTGCGAAGAGGTCACCGGGCGGCCGTTGATCCAGGCACGCGAGCCGCCATCGGCACGGATGATCCGGCGCAGCTGGCATTGCGCGTCGTCGTCGAGCTCGTTGTCCGACAGCCAGGTCAGGCCCGGGTGCTGGGCCGGCAGCTGGAATTCGGCCGACAGTTCGGCGCGGTCGGCACCGTGGCGGACCACGCCGCTGTCGGCGCGCAGCCCGGACAGGAAGCCTAGCGCGTCCACCATCAGCGACTTGCCGGCGCCGGTTTCGCCGGAAACCACGGTCATGCCTGGCCCGAATTCCAGTTCGGTGGCGCGGACGACGGCGAAATCCTTGATGGAGAGGTGTCTGAGCATGGGATCGAGTGTGAACGCTTTGGGGAAGCTTAGGGTGGGAGCGGCGGGCAGGGAATAAGACGCTTGCCAACCGCAGGGCCAGACATTATCTATGCCCAGTCTCACCGGATGATCCCATGCGCGCGTCACAGTCCCCAACGCTCGATCCCCGCGCACGCCAATTGCTGCGGACGCTGATTGCCCGCTACATCCGCGATGGCGAGCCGGTGGGCTCCAAGACGCTGGCCCAGCATGCGGGGCTGGACGTCAGCCCGGCCACCATCCGCAACATCCTGGCCGATCTGGAGGATGTGGGGCTGCTCAGCTCTCCGCATACCTCGGCCGGGCGGGTGCCCACCGCGCACGGTTACCGGGTGTTCGTCGACAGCCTGGTGCAGATGCAGCCGCCCGGCGAGGAAGAAGTGCGCCGCCTGCGCGCGGAGCTTGCCAGCGGCAACGGCACCCAGTCGCTGCTGGGCAGCGCCTCGCAGATGCTGTCGGCGATGAGCCATTTCGTCGGCGTGGTCAGTGCGCCGCGGCGCGAGCAGTTCGCGTTCCGGCATATCGACTTTGTGGCGCTGGACGCGCGCCGGGTGCTAGCGATCCTGGTGTTTGCCGACAACGAGGTGCAGAACCGGGTGATCGAGCCGCGCCGGGCCTACGAGCCGGCCGAGCTGGAGCGGGTGGCCAATTACCTCAATGCGCAATTTGCCGGGCGCGCGCTGTCGGACATCCGCGCCTCGCTGCTGCGCGAGCTGCGCATGGCCAAGAACGAGATGGAGCAGCTGCTGGCGCACAGCGTGGATCTGGCCAGCGAGGCGCTGGTGCCTGCCGACGCCGACGACATGGTGATGGCCGGGCAGACCCGCCTGATGGGCGTGCAGGACCTGTCGGACCTGGACCGGTTGCGCGAGCTGTTCGAGGCCTTCGCCAGCAAGCGCGAGATCCTGCAGCTGCTCGAACGCACCATCCAGGCGCCGGGCGTGCGCATCTTCATCGGCGAAGAGACCGGCATGCTGTCGCTGGACGATGTCTCGCTGGTCACCGCGCCGTATGCCGCCAATGGCCAGGTGCTGGGCGTGCTGGGCGTGATCGGGCCCAAACGCATGGCCTACGACCGGGTGATTCCGCTGGTGCAGACCGCCGCCCAGGTGCTGGGCGCGGCCATGGAACCGCCCGGCACGCGATAAGCGGCAGCGATCGATACGATCGTTTTGCTTGAAACGCGCGCGCGCGCCCACATACGGGGTGACGTTGGGGCGGGCGTTCCGCTTGCCCGGGAACTGCACATGAACCAAGACCACCCCGAATTCGACTCCGAAGACCTGTCCCAGAACCCACCCGAGACCGATCCGCTCAAGGCCGAGATCGAGTCGCTGCGCAGCGAGATCGCGCTGGTCAAGGCCGATGCCCTGCGCGAGCGGGCCGATCTGGAAAACCAGCGCAAGCGCATCGCCCGCGACGTCGAGAACGCGCGCAAGTTCGCCAACGAGAAGTTGCTGGGCGAGCTGCTGCCGGTGTTCGACAGCCTGGACGCCGGCCTGACCGCGGCCGGCACCGAACCCAGCCCGCTGCGCGATGGCCTGGACATGACCTACAAGCAGTTGCTCAAGGTCGCGGCTGACAACGGCCTGACCCTGCTCGACCCGGTCGGCCAGCCGTTCAACCCGGACCAGCACCAGGCGATCAGCCAGGGCGAGGCCGAGGGCATCGCCCCGGGCCACGTGGTGCAGGTGTTCCAGAAAGGCTATCTGCTCAACGAGCGTCTGCTGCGCCCGGCCCTGGTGGTCGTGGCCAAGCACGACTGAACCGCAGCGCCCGGCTGAACTGCCGGGCGCATGCGCGAAACGCAGATTCGTGCAGGTGGCTTGAACACCTGCGCACCACCCCCACATCTCAGCCAGACCCGGCGTCGCCGGACACAGCTACAGAATCATCAGGAGCGTATCCATGGGCAAGATCATTGGTATTGACCTCGGCACCACGAACTCGTGCGTGTCGATCATGGACGGCGGCAAGGCCCGCGTCATCGAAAATTCCGAGGGCGACCGCACCACGCCTTCGATCGTCGCCTACACCAAGGACGGCGAAGTGCTGGTCGGTGCCTCGGCCAAGCGCCAGGCGGTGACCAACCCGAAGAACACCTTCTACGCGGTGAAGCGCCTGATTGGCCGCAAGTTCACCGACGCCGAAGTGCAGAAGGACATCTCGCACGTGCCGTACGGCATTCTTGCCCACGACAACGGCGATGCCTGGGTGCAGACCAGCGATGGCAAGCGCATGGCGCCGCAGGAAATCTCTGCGCGCGTGCTGGAAAAGATGAAGAAGACCGCCGAGGACTTCCTGGGCGAGAAGGTTACCGAGGCCGTGATCACGGTGCCGGCGTACTTCAACGACAGCCAGCGTCAGGCCACCAAGGACGCCGGCCGCATCGCCGGTCTGGACGTCAAGCGCATCATCAACGAGCCGACCGCGGCCGCCCTGGCCTATGGCTTGGACAAGAACGGCGGCGACCGCAAGATCGCCGTGTACGACCTGGGCGGCGGTACCTTCGACGTGTCGATCATCGAAATTGCTGAAGTCGATGGCGAGAAGCAGTTCGAAGTGCTGGCCACCAACGGCGACACCTTCCTGGGCGGCGAAGACTTCGACAACCGCGTCATCGAGTACCTGGTCGACGAATTCAACAAGGATCAGGGCATCGATCTGCGCAAGGATCCGTTGGCACTGCAGCGCCTGAAGGATGCCGCAGAGCGCGCCAAGATCGAGCTGTCGACCAGCCAGCAGACCGAAGTGAACCTGCCGTACGTCACCGCCGATGCCTCGGGCCCGAAGCACCTCAACATCAAGCTGACCCGTGCCAAGCTCGAAGCGCTGGTGGAAGACCTGGTCAAGAAGTCGATCGAGCCATGCCGCACCGCGTTGAACGATGCCGGCCTGCGCGCCAGCGACATCAACGAAGTGATCCTGGTCGGCGGTCAGACCCGCATGCCGAAGGTGCAGCAGGCGGTTGCCGATTTCTTCGGCAAGGAACCGCGCAAGGACGTCAACCCGGATGAAGCCGTGGCCGTGGGCGCTGCGATCCAGGGCGGCGTGCTGGCCGGCGACGTCAAGGACGTGCTGCTGCTGGACGTGACCCCGCTGTCGCTAGGTATCGAAACCATGGGCGGCGTGTTCACCAAGATCATCGAAAAGAACACCACCATCCCGACCAAGGCCTCGCAGACCTTCTCCACCGCCGAGGACAACCAGTCGGCCGTGACCGTGCACGTGCTGCAGGGTGAGCGCGAGCAGGCCCGCTTCAACAAGTCGCTGGCCAAGTTCGACCTGTCCGGCATCGAGCCGGCGCCGCGCGGCATGCCGCAGGTGGAAGTGTCCTTCGACATCGACGCCAACGGCATCCTGCACGTGTCGGCCAAGGACAAGAAGACCAACAAGGAACAGAAGGTCGAGATCAAGGCCGGTTCGGGTCTGTCGGACGAAGAGATCCAGCGCATGGTCGCCGACGCGGAAGCCAACCGCGAGGAAGACAAGAAGTTCCAGGAACTGGTGCAGGCCCGTAACCAGGCCGATGGCCTGATCCACGCCACCCGCACTGCGATCACCGAGCATGGCAGCAAGGTCGGTGGCGATGTGATCGGCAAGGTGGAAGCGGCGCTGTCGGATCTGGAAACCGCCATGAAGAGCGACGACAAGGCGCAGATCGAAGCCCGCAGCAAGACCCTGGAAGAAGCCGGCCAGTCGCTGTACGCCGCCGCCGCCGCGGCAGAGCAGGGCGGCAACGCCGATGCGGCCAGCGGCAACGCGCAGGCCTCCAAGGCCGCCGACGACGTGGTGGACGCCGAGTTCACCGAGGTCAAGGACGACAAGAAGTAAGCCGTGATTAGGGAGTCGGGAGTGGGGATTGGCAGCCGCTAAAGGTGCCGATCCCCATCCCGATATCCTTTACGCGTCGCGTCGCCAAGGCGGACCAGCGCATGCTGTCCGCTTTTGCGTTTCAACGAATCTCAAATCACGAATCCCCAATACCGGCTTATGAGCAAACGCGATTACTACGAAGTGCTGGGCGTTGCCCGTGGCGCCAGCGACGAGGAGCTGAAGAAGGCGTATCGGCGCTGTGCGATGAAGCACCACCCGGACCGCAATCCAGGCGACGCTGCTGCCGAGGCGATGTTCAAGGAGTGCAAGGAAGCCTATGAAGTGTTGTCGGACGGCAACAAGCGTCGTGCCTACGATGCGCATGGCCACGCTGCGTTCGAGCACGGCATGGGCGGTGGTGGTGGGCCGGGTGGCCCGGACATGGGAGATATCTTTGGCGATATCTTCGGCAATATTTTCGGCGGTGGCGCCGCCGGTCCGCGCGCTGCGCGACGTGGCGCCGACGTCGGTTACGTGTTGGAACTGGATCTGGAAGAAGCCGTCGCCGGCATCGAGCGCCGCATCGAGATCCCGACCCTGATCGAGTGCGAGCCCTGCCACGGCAGCGGTTCGGAAGACGGCAAGGTGGAAGTGTGCGGGACCTGCCACGGACGCGGCCAGGTACGCATCCAGCGCGGCATCTTCGCCATGCAGCAGAGCTGCCCGCATTGCGACGGGCGCGGCACGCTGATCCAGAATCCGTGCAAGACCTGCCACGGCGCCGGTCGCGTGGAAGAAGACAAGGTGCTGTCGATCAAGGTGCCTGCCGGTGTGGATACCGGCGACCGCATCCGTCTGGCAGGCGAGGGCGAGGCCGGTCCGGCTGGCACGCCGCCGGGCGACCTGTATGTGGAGGTGCGCGTGCGCGAGCATGCGATCTTCCAGCGCGACGGCGACGACCTGCATTGCGAAGTGCCGATCCGCATCTCGCAGGCGGCGCTCGGCGACACCGTGCGTGTGGCGACCCTGGGCGGCGAGGCGGAAATCCGCATTCCGGCCGAAACCCAGACCGGCAAGCTGTTCCGGTTGCGCGGCAAGGGTGTGCGCTCGGTGCGTAGCCGTACCGAAGGCGATCTGTATTGCCGCGTGGTGGTCGAAACGCCGGTGAATCTGACCGCCGACCAGCGCGCGTTGCTGCAGCAGTTCGAGGCCACGTTCACCGGTGAGGATGCCCGCAAGCATTCGCCCAAGTCGGCCACGTTCATCGATGGCGTCAAGGGCTTCTGGGATCGGATGACGTCCTGAGGCCGGGAGTCGGGAATCGGGATTGGGGAATCGTAAGGGCGGCGTGACCGGGCCTGCAGGGATGGTGCGCCAGTGTGGCGATTCGGGATTCGTGGGAGCGGATGCCCGCTTCCAAATGCCCGGAGAGTTGCACGGCTGAGCGAGGTTCTCCCTATCAATGCCGGCCCCAGGGGCCGGCATTTGCGTTTGTGCGGCGGGAGCCCGCAGAGGTAAGGGCGATAGCGACTGCCGCCGGCGCATAGACCAGCCTGGCGGCGGAGTGCGCAGCGGCGAGCGGACGGTGGGCGCATCGATCGACGCCGGGCGCGCGGTGGCGCTGGCGTAAAATGCGGCGATGAACAATGCCCCCGACAGTCACCTCGTCCACGGTCGCCGCCAGCGCCCGGATGGTCCTTCGCCGATCGATGTGATCTCGGTGCAATCGCAACTGGTCTACGGCCATGCCGGCAACAGCGCGGCGGTGCCGCCGTTGCGTGCGCTGGGCCTGCGGGTGGCGGAAGTGCCCACCACGCTGCTGAGCAACGCGCCGTTCTACGCCACCTTGCGCGGCCGCATCCTGCCGGCCGACTGGTTGGCTGACCTGTTGCTGGGTGCCACCGAGCGCGGCCTGCCGCAGCGTGCGCGCATGCTGGTCTCCGGCTACTTCGGCAGCCTGACCAATGGCGAGGCATTCGCAGAATGGCTCGAGCAAACCCTGCCGCAGGCGCCGCAGCTGCGGTATTGCCTGGATCCGGTGATCGGCGACACGCACACCGGCCCGTATGTCGAGCCTGGACTGGAGCGCGTCTTCGCCGAGCGGCTGTTGCCGCATGCCTGGCTGGTGACGCCGAATGCGTTCGAGCTCGGGCGCCTGACCGGTTTGCCGAGCCTGCAGCAGGACGATGCCATCGTCGCCGCGCGCGCATTGCTGGCGCGCGGCCCGCAATGGGTGCTTGCGCACAGCGTGGCCGGTGCGGCCGGTGAGCTGGTGACCCTGGCGGTCAGCGACACGGCGGTGTATCGATGGGCCACGCCGCATCTGCCGGTGGATGTGGCCGGCACCGGCGATGTGCTGATGGCCTTGCTGATCGGTTTGCTGCTGCGCGAGGTGCCGTTCGAGCAGGCGGTGGGGCACGCGCTCAGCGGCGTGCACAGCGCGCTGGAAGCGACCCTGGCTGCAGGCTTCGAAGAGTTCGATGTGCTGGCCGCCGCGCCGGCCGCACTCGCGGCCGCACCGCGCTTTGCCGTCGAGCGCTTGGCGTGATGGCGCAGCCGGTGGTCGGCATCGTCGGCATCGCCGGCGCCTACGGACGCTGGCTGGCGCAGTTCCTGCGCACGCGCATGCGGCTGGAGGTGATCGGCTTCGATCCGGCCGTTGATGGCGACATCGATGAAGCCACGTTGGCGCAGCGTGCGGACGTGCTGATTTTTTCTGCACCGATCCGCCACACCGCCGGCTTGATCGAGCGCTATGTGGCGCTTGCCGGCCCGCGTGCCGCGTCGCAGTTGTGGATGGATGTCACCTCGATCAAGCAGGCACCGGTGGCCGCGATGCTGGCCTCGCCGGCCGAGGTCGTCGGCCTGCATCCGATGACCGCACCGCCCAAATCGCCCACCTTGAAAGGTCGGGTGATGGTGGTCTGCCAGGCACGCCTGCAGCACTGGTCCACGTGGGTACAGGCGCTGTGTACCGCGTTGCAGGCCGAGTGCGTGTACGCCACGCCCGAGCACCACGACCGCGTGATGGCGCTGGTGCAGGCAATGGTGCACGCCACCCATCTGGCGCAGGCCGGCACCTTGCGCGACTACGCGCCGCTGCTCGGCGAGCTGCGCGCGCTGATGCCGTATCGCTCGGCCTCGTTCGAGCTGGATACCGCGGTGATCGCACGCATCCTCTCGCTCAATCCGGCGATCTACGAAGACATCCAGTTCGGCAACCCCTACGTCGGCGAGATGCTCGATCGGCTGTTGCTGCAACTGCAGGAGCTGCGCGCCCTGGTCGCGCGAGGTGACGATGCGGCGCGCGCGCAGTTTCGCGCCCGGTTCCTGGACGACAACGCGCAGGCGCTGCAGGGCGAATCGCTCGCGGCCGGCAACTACACCTATGAGCGCGTGGGCTACCTGCTGGCCGACCTCACCGAACTGCTGACCCTGAGCGTGTATCTGCCGGAAGACCAGCCCGGGTCGTTGCGTGCGTTGCTGCATGTGTTCGAGCAGCATGGGGTGAACCTGTCGTCGATCCACTCCTCGCGCACGCCGGTGGGCGAGCTGCATTTCCGCATCGGGTTCGAGCCGGGCAGCGATCGCGCCGCGCTGGCGCAGGCGGCCAGCGAAATCGACCGCAGCGGCATCGGACGGGTGCTGGAGCGTTCCGACCGCAACGGGTAGCAGCAGTGCGGGGCGACCGTGGGCTTGCCCGCTGTCGATGGCCGCAGCAGGGTGCAGATATCAGGCACCGATCATGTGCTGGCCGAGTGACACCGCATGCGTCGCCGCCAAGGGCGAGGGTGATTGTCATTGGGCGCAATGCCGGATAAGGCAGACCGGTTTCATCCACACAGGGTGTGGATGAAACCTGCGCAAGCATGTGGATAACTGCGCGCAGCCTTTGCGCGGCAACGGCTACAGACAGGTTGGTCAAAAAATGACCAGTGCTATTTCAGGGCGTCGACAGGCGCAGCTCGCCACCAGCGGTGATGAAGCGCTGGCCCTGCCGTTGCAGGCGGCGGCCATCGGGCAGTTCGTAGCGTGGCGCGGTATGCGCTTGCGTGCGTGGTTGCGGCCCGTTGCGGGATTCGAGCTCGTCGCGGAATTCGATGATGACGTAGGACTCGCCATCTGCACCGATTGCGGGAAATTGCCGGAAAGACATACGCACCTCCGAAGGATTTCAGGGTCGCAGTGCGAGCCGCCAGGGACCGCACGCCCGGCGCCGGGCCGGTGCAGGCGAGCATGCGCAGGCAGGTGTTACCCGGGCGTCATTGCGCACTGCGGCACCGCTCGGGAGCCAGCAGGCAGCTTGCTCAACGGCTCAGATGCAATGCGTCCCGGTCGGCCGTTGCCGCTGCCAGCTCGGCACGCGCCGAGGCAATGCGCGCCTGCGCATCGATCAGGCGCACGCGGGCATCGTTGGCGGTTTCTTCGCGCTGATTGACCAGGAAGAAGTCGCCCGAGCCCAGTTCGAAGCGGCGGCGCTCGGCCACGGCCAGGCGGTCGGCCAGGCTGCGTTCTTCGTCGGCGATCTTGGCCAGCCGCTCGGCAGCGGTGAGCGAGATGACGATCGATTCAACCTCCACGGTGATCTGGTCGCGCAGGTAGCGGCTGCGCTGATCCAGCGCCTCGATCTCGGCGCGTGCCTCGGCGACCTTTCCCTTGGCGGTGCGGTTTTCCAGCGGCACGCTGAAGCGGAAGCCGATGATCGCATCGGTCGGCGAGCGGTTCGGGCCGCCCACACCGGGCGCCCCCAGATCCTTGCTGACCTCGAAGGTGACGTCCAGGCGTGGTTTGAGATCGTTCTGCGCCAGCATCAGCCGCGCGGTGGCTTGGTCGATCCGGGTCAGCACCGCGCGGTAATCGGGGCGCTCCACCGGCGCGGTGATCCTGCTGGCACCGGCCAGACCTTCCAGCGCCGACGTATCGGCCGGCAGGCGCTCGGTGGAGACGATCAACGGCATGCCGGCATCGTCGCGCAGGTACAGCGACAAGGCATTGGCGGCGTTGGCGAAGTCCTGCTCCGAGCGCACCACCAGGGCGCGCCGGCGGACCAGGTTCTGGTCGTTCTCGGTCAGCAGGATGGTGGGCCGCGCGCCCAGCGTCACCTGCCGGGAGATCGCATTGCGGCGCTGCTCGGCCAGCTGCAGCAGCTCGTTGTACGCGCGCAGCTTCAGGCCGGCCGCGACCCAGCTCTGGTAGGCATCCACCGCGCGGCGTTGCACGCCGATGGCGACCATTTGCGCTTCGTACTGGGCGACATCGATATCGCCACCGGCAACGCTGCGGCGGGTGCGGCGTTCGTCGACCACGCGGTCGCGCAGCAACGCATACAGCGCGCCGACTTTCACTTCGCCGCCGCGGTCGGTGTAGGACTTGTCTTCGTACACCGGGAACGCGCCGCGCGAGGAGCGGTAACCGCCGTAGTAGTAGCCGCCGTTGTCATCGAAGGGACGCTTGACGGTGCTTTCGATCGTGCTGCCGTCGTAGTAGCCGGCCTCGCGCGAACGGCCGTCGAGATCGAACACGGTATCAAACGCACCATCGGCCGAGATGCCCTTGCCTTCGGCCTGGCGGACCTTGGCCAGCGCTTCGACGATCTGCGGGGAAGCGCGTGCGGAGGAGCGCAGCACTTCGTCCAGCGTCAGCGGGGTGGTCTGGGCGGCGCCCACGCCCGGTGCGAGCGCGATCAGCAGGACGACAAGACGGCGGATCATTTCTTGCCGGTCTCGTCGTCTTCGGCCTTGGGCGCCGCCTTGGCCTTGCCCTCATCCTGCGTCGTCGTCGCTGCCGGACGGCGGCCAAACTCCAGCGGGAAATTGTTGAGCTGGCGCCACAGTTCGTAGCCCACCTTCACCGTTTCGCCCTGTACCCAGCCGCGCACCTTGCCGCCCTGGCGGGCGAATTCCTGCGCCGGCCACGCCGGCTTGCCCGGCTGCGGTTCGACCAGGATGCGGAACAGGCCGTCGGGCGCGGCATTGGGGTCGATGGCGCGCACGCGGCCATCGAACATGCCGTGCGCCACCGACGGCCAGCCGCTGAACTGGATCGCCGGCCAGCCTTCGAACTCCAGCCGCACCGGGCGGCCGGGGCGGATCAGCGGCACGTCGCGGCCGTCGATATACAACTCGACCGCACGCTCCACCCGCTCCGGCGCGATCACCGCCAGCACCGTGCCGGGCGAGACCATCGCACTGCCGCTGGCGGCGTTGAGCTGCTGCACGCGGCCATCGCGCGGTGCACGCACCAGCTGCGCCGACTGGCGGTTCAACTGGATGTCGATGCGGGTCAACTTGGCGCGCGATTCGGCCAGCTTGGCATCGGCCTCGGCGACCTTGATCTGGGTCAGCTCGAAGTCGCGGCGGCCGGCCAGCCCCTCGGCGAGCAATTGCCTGCTGCGCGCCACATCGATGCTGGCAACCGCGCGCGATTGCTGGATCGCGGTGATTTCCGCCTGCACCTGGGCCCGCTCGCTGGCCAGGCGGGCGAGCAGATCCGGGTCCAGGTCGCCGACACGCGCGATCGGATCGCCGCGCGAGACATGCTGGCCGTCGTGCACATACCAGCGCTCGACCCGGCCGGGCACGAAGGCGGTGACCTGCTGCTGGCGGTCGCCCGGATCCAGCGCCACCACCTGGCCCTTGCCGCTGGCGGTCTGCACCCACGGCGCCAGCGCCAGGATCGCGCTGGCAATGACAATGCCGATCAGCAGCATCCAGGCCAGCGCCTTGGCAATGCTCGGTGGGCGCATCGCCGCCAGGGTGGGGAAGTGCGCGTTGCGATCAGTAGCGTGCTGCATCGTTTGCCTCCTGCGTGGAGGCGACCAGTTCGGCGCGGGTGGCAAAGCGCTGCTGTCGCTCGGGCTGCAGGTGGAACCAGCCATCCAGGGTGATGTCTTCCGGCCGCCCGGTGCACAGCAGCACCGTGGTGCCGGCCGCCTTCAGGCGTCGCAGCACGCCGGCCAGGCGGTCGGCGGGAATCAGGTCGTACAGCTGCGACAGCATCAGCACGCGCGGGCGCACCAGCAGCGCATTGGCCAGCTTCAAGGCCATCACTTCACCGATCCACAGCGGGTAGCCGGAGGCGGCCAGCCGCGTGTCCAGGCCCTGCGGCAGCGCGGCGATACGGGTGCGCAAGCCCACCGCATCGATCGCCTCCAGCATCGCTTCGGAGTTCACATCGGCCGACGCCAGCGCCAGATATTCGCGGATGGTGACCTCGACAATGGTCGGCCGGTCGAGCACCGTCACTTCCGAGCGCAGCAGATACATGTCGAAGGTGGCCAGGTCCGCACCGCCCACCATGACCAGCCCGCGATCGGGGACCACATGGCGCTTGAGGATCATCGCCAGCAGCCGCTCCGCGCCGCCATCGGCGATCGTCACCAACTGCTCGCCGGCAGCCAGCGAAAAATCGAAACGCGCGCCGTCGATCACCACCCCGTCCAGGCGCACCGCGCTGTTGCCGGGCGTCTTGCCGGGTGCCACGACCGCGCGTTCCTGCGGGATGGCGAACAGCAGCGACAGTTCCTCGGAGCTGGCCACCAGGTCGTAGAACGCGTCCAGGTACGCACCGAGTTGCGAGATGCCGTAGAAGACCGCGCTGAGGATCAGCTCGGCTGCCACCAGCTGGCCGATCGACAGCTCGCCCCGCAGGATCAGGTTGCCGCCCAGCGCCAGCAGCGCCGCGCTGGCGATCGCGTAGACCAGCAGGAACGCCACCGTCTGGGTGAAGCTGTAACGGAAGTGGCGCCGATGCCGGTCGACATAGGCGGCGGTGACGGACTCGGAGCGGTCCATCGCAAAGTTGAGGTGGCGGCTGGATTTATAGAAGCCGTTGGAGCCGCCGACACTTTCCAGCCAGCGCGCGGCCTCGTGCTTGGCATGGCTCAGGTCGACCGCGGTGCGGATCGACCCGCGCGACCAGATCATCCAGATGCCGAAGATGACCAGCAGCAGCAGGGCGTTGAAGCCCAGGAAGAACGGGTGGTAGAAGCTGGTGAGTATCAGCCCGACCGCCGACTGCAGCACGATGGTGAAGGCGCCGATGGCCAGGCTCGGCACCGCTTTCTGCACCACCACCAGATCGAAGTAGCGGTTGAACATGTCGCCGCGGTTCTGGTCGGCGAAGAATGGATTCTGCGCATGCACCGCGCGCACGGTGATTTCCGACACCACGCGTGCGAACAGCCGGCGCTCGAACAGCGCCATGATCCACACCCGCATCGCGCTCAGGCCGGCGACCAGCAGCAACAGGCCCAGCAACAGGCTCGACAGGGTCCACAGCGGCGCCGCCAGCGCGGTATTGGCCACGCTGTTGATCAGCAACTGCACCGAGATCGGCGTGGCCAGCGACAGCAGGCTGATCGCGACTCCGTACACCATGGCCAGGCGCACATAGGGCATGTCCGGCCCAACGATTTCCGCCAGCCAGGCTCCCGCTTCCCGCCATCCGATCTGCTTGCCCGCCATTCGATTTCCGTTGATGAGTTCAATGAAGCATTGACGAGTTGCAGCTGGCGAACAAGGCCGCAGCACTTATTCGAGGCATAGGATTTTCCTATGCGGCCACCGCACGCAGAAGATCGGCGATCAGGCCGAAGGCCGGCGCGCGTCCTGCGCCCTGCCGCCACAACAGCCCGATCTCCCTATAGTAGCGTCCGCCTTTGATCGGCCGGACCACGACATCGTCGCCCTCGCGGATTTCCTGGCGCACATACAGGTCTGGCAGCAGTGCAAGACCCATGCCCATCCCGGCCATCTGGCGGATCGCATCCAGGCTGGTGCCTTCGTAATCGCGCAGCACATTGGCACCGACGTCCATGGCGATCGCCGCCACCTGTTCGGCCAGGCGGTACTCTGGCATCAAGGTGAGCAGGTTGGCGCCGCGCAGATCGGCCGGCGTGATGCAGGTCTTGGCCCGCAAGGGATGATCGGCGGCCATGGTCACGTGCAGCGGTTCGCGGAACAGCCGCTCGCTGTGCAGGCCGCGCCCGGCCACCGGCAATTGCGCCAGGATCAGGTCGTGCACGCCGCTGGCCAGGCCGCTGGCCAGCGCGGTCGGCAGGCCTTCGCGCACGTGTACGCGCAGTGCCGGATGTTCGCGGTGCAGGCGCGCCACCAGGCTCGGCATCAGGTAGGCGCCCAGCGTGGGCGACACGCCCAGCCGGATGGTGCCGATCAAGGTGTCGGCCGAGGTGGCGCGGACCTCTTCCAGATCGGCGACGTCCAGCAGGATGCTGCGCGCGCGCTCGAGCAGGTCGCGCCCCAACGGCGTCAGGATGGCCGGCACGCCACGTTCGAACAGCGCGGCGCCGACGATGGTTTCCAGCGCACGGATCTGCTGCGACAGCGAGGGTTGCGACACGCCCATCTGCTCGGCGGCGCGGGTGAAGCTGCCGGTGTCGGCGAGCGCGACGAAATAACTGAGTTGGCGAATGGTGGTTCTGGGGCGGGGCATGCGTGACGTCGTCAGGTGGGGGCGCGTGGGGGCGCAGGATCGGCCCGGGCCGCTGCCGCGGACACGCTGGCATGACAGCACACGCCGGTGTCACCCAGGCGTCATTGATCGATGAACTGCAGCCGCGCCAGCTCCGCGTACAGGCCGCCTTCGGCGATCAACTGCGCGTGCGTGCCCTGCGCGACGATGCGGCCGGCATCCATCACCACGATGCGGTCGGCCTTGAGTACGGTGGCCAGGCGATGGGCGATGACCAGTGTGGTGCGGCCTTCCATCAACCGGTCCAGCGCCTGCTGCACGGCGCGCTCGCTCTGCGCATCCAGCGCGCTGGTGGCCTCGTCCAGCAGCAGGATCGGCGCGTCCTTGAGCAAGGCGCGCGCGATCGCCACCCGTTGCTGCTGGCCGCCGGACAGGCGCGTGCCGCGTTCGCCGAGTTCGCTGGCGTAGCCCTGCGGCAGGGCGCGGATGAAACTGTCGGCTTCGGCGGCCGCGGCGGCGGCTTGCACCTCCGCATCGCTGGCGTCCAGGCGACCATAGCGGATGTTGTCGGCGGCACTGGCGGCAAACAGCGTGGGTTGCTGCGGCACCAGGGCGATGCGTTCGCGCAGCAGCACCGGGTCGGTATCGCGCAGGTCCACCTCGTCGATACGCAGCCTGCCACTGACCGGGTCGTGGAAGCGCAGCAACATCGCCAGCACCGTGCTCTTGCCGGCGCCGGAGGGCCCGACCAGCGCCACGGTTTCGCCCGGATGGACATGCAGGTCGAAGCCATCCAGCGCCGGCGCATCGGGGCGCTGCGGATAATGGAACACCACCTGATCGAAATGGATCGCGCCGCGCAGTGGCTGCGGCAAGGCCTGCGGCGTGGCCGGGGCGACGATCGCCGGCTGCTCGTCAAGTAATTCGCCGACCCGGCCCATGCCGCCGGCCGCGCGCTGCAACTCGTTCCAGACCTCGGCCAAGGCACCGACCGAGCCGCCGCCGATCAGCGCGTACAACACGAACTGTCCCAGCGTGCCGGGGGTCATGCGTCCGGCGATGACATCGTGCGCGCCCAGCCACAGCACACCGACGATGGCGCCGAAGATCAGCATGATCGCCACCGCCGTCACGGTGGCCTGGGTGCGGATGCGCAGCCGTGCGGTATCGATCGCGGCGAACAGGGCCTGGCTGAACCGCTGGCTCTCGTAGCGCTCGCGCGCATGCGCCTGCACGGTGCGCACCGCGCCCAGCGTTTCGGCTGCCAGCGTGTTGGCGTCGGCGACGCGGTCCTGGCTGGCGCGCGAGATCTTCTGCAGGCGGCGTGCGCCCAGCACGATCGGCAGCACCGCCAGCGGAATGCCGATCAAGGTGAAGCCGGCCAGCCGCGGGCTGGTCACGAACAACATCACCATGCTGCCGATCACCGTGACCGAGCTGCGCAACGCCACCGACATGGTGGTGCCGATCACCCCGCGCAGCAGCTCGCTGTCGGCCGACAGGCGCGACACCAGCTCGCCGCTGCGGCTGCGATCATGGAAGCCGGCGTCCAGCCCGATCAGATGCGCATACAGGCGGCCGCGCAAATCGGCCACCACTTTTTCGCCCAGCAACGCGACGAAATAGAAGCGCGCGGCCGTTGCCACCGCCAGCACCACCGCCACCGCGAACAACAGCGCGAAGGCGTGGTTGATCTGCGAGCCGCCGGAGAAACCATGGTCGATCATCTGCTTGACCGCCGCCGGCAGGCTCAACGTGGCGGCCGAGGAAATGGCCAGTGCAATCAGCCAGGCGGCGAACAGGCCACGCTGGCGCTGCACGAACGGCCACAGGGTGCGCAGGCTGCCAAGCTTCCGCAACGGGTTGGGCCTGGCGGCGGCTGGCTGGTTCATGCGGCTTCCGGTGATGAGAGATGGACACGGTTGCGAGTGGCGTCGCAAAGGCGCGTTTTCAAGCCGGCCAGCTGATCGGCCGGCAGTTGCACGCGTAGTGCCGCGCCCTGCGCGTCGAAGTGCTCGTCCAGCTTGTCGGCGTGGAAGGCGCTCAAGGCAGCATGCACCAGGCCCAGGTCGTCGAACCGGCATTGCAGGTCGAGCAGCGACAACGCAATCAATGGCTGTCGCGCCGCCAGTCGCAGGCATTCGGCCGCGGCGCCGCCGTAGGCACGCACCAGCCCACCGGCACCGAGCTTGATGCCGCCATACCAGCGTGTGACCACCACCACCACGCGGTCGTAGCCCTGGCCATCGATGGCCGCGAGAATCGGCCGCCCGGCGGTGCCGCTGGGCTCGCCATCGTCGCTGGAACGGTAGTCCTGCCCGAATCGGTAGGCCCAGCAGTTGTGGGTGGCATCGGCAACGGACACGCGCTGCACGATCTCCAGCGCCTGCGCGGGAGAGTCCAGTGCCGCAGCATTGGCCAGAAAGCGACTGTGCTTGATGTCCAGGCTGTGGTGCGCGTCAGCGGCGAGGGTATCGAGCATCGTCGCCATTCTATGCGAGCCGCTCGCGCCCGACGCCGCAGCCATCGTGACTGCCGTTGCAAGCTTGCAGATCGGCAGGGGGTTGGGCGGTGCGTTGCGACGGGGGATGTGCAATGAGCGCCGTGGCTCCTAGGCGGTTACGCCAGGGTGCTGTCGTTGATCTGTCGACCTGGTGAACAACGTGACGCGGTGCGTGACACGGCAGCCGCCGGGTGCGGCATCGCGCCTGAGCGATGGCCGCATAAGTGGGACATGGCCCGGTGCGTGGCTACTTCCACGCAGCTGACGTATGACTATAGCGCCGCAGCGCGCTTGCTGTTGCGCATGCCCGACCATGACGCCGGGCATGGCCCGCGATAGGGCAGGGAGCGGGCGTCGCCCCGCATCACACCAGCGTGGAGCGGCGCTTCTCGTCGATCCACTTGGAGGCCTGCGCCGGCGTGTAGTGCTGCATCCACTCCAGCATCTGTTCGATATCGGCGCCGTACCACAGGTCGCTGCGCTGGTCCGGATGCAGGAAGCGCTCTTCCACCATGCGATCGATCATGCCGATCAGCGGTGCATAAAACCCTTCGATATCCAGGAACGCACAGGGCTTGTTGCCGATGCCGAGCTGGCGCCAGGTGAGCATCTCGAAGATCTCTTCCATGGTGCCGAAGCCGCCGGGCAGGGCGACGAAGGCATCGGACAGCTCGAACATGCGCATCTTGCGCTCATGCATGGAGCCAACGATTTCCAGCGTGGTCAGCCCACGGTGCGCCACTTCCCAATCGGCCAGCTGCTGCGGAATCACCCCGGTCACCTCGCCACCAGCCGCCAGCACCGCATTGGCCACGGTGCCCATCAGCCCGACATTGCCGCCGCCATACACCAGCCGCAGGCCCTGCTCGGCGATGCGCTGGCCCAGCGCAGTGGCGCGCTCGGCGTAGGCGGGTTTGTTGCCGGCATTGGAACCGCAGTAGACGCAGATGCTTTTCATGGGATTCGGGAGTTGGGATTGGGGATTGGTAAAAGCGAGGCAGCGCTGCTGATTGCAGGTGATGCCATCGGCAGGGGGCGCGCTGAATTGTTTGAGTTCTTGCATGGCTTGAAAAACATAACGCCGGGTTTTCACCCGGCGCCATGTCATTGCCGGAGAGGGCCGGGACGGAGAGCCGCAGTTGCGAATCCCCAATCCCGAATCCACCAATCCCGGTCAGTTGGCCTTATGAATCGCGCGCTTGCTCACTGCCATCGCGGCATCGTGGATCGCTTCGGACAGCGTCGGGTGGGCGTGGCAGATGCGTGCCAGGTCGTCGGCCGAGCCGTTGAATTCCATCGTCAGCACGCCCTCGTGGACCAGCTCGGAGACGCCCACACCAACCAGGTGCATGCCCAGCACGCGGTCGGTTTCGGCATCGGCGATGACCTTGACGAAGCCGGCCGGCTCGCCCATGGCCACGGCACGGCCGATCGCCGCGAACGGGAAGCTGCCGGCCTTGTAGGCGACGCCTTCGGCCTTCAACTGCTGCTCGGTCTTGCCGACCCAGGCAATCTCCGGCTCGGTGTAGATGACCCACGGAATGGTGTCGAAGTTGACGTGGCCGGGCAGGCCGGCGATCAGCTCGGCGACCGCGATGCCTTCCTCGAAGCCCTTGTGCGCCAGCATCGGGCCGCGCACGCAGTCGCCGATGGCCCACACGCCGTCGACGCCGGTATGGCAATGGCCATCGACCTCGATCTGGCCGCGGTCGGTCACCTTGACGCCGGTGCCGTCAGCCAGCAGGTTCTTGGTGGCGGCCTTGCGGCCCACGGCCACCAGCAGCTTGTCCACGGTCAGGGTCTGCTCGCCGGCGCTGTCGGTGTAGCTGAGCACCACCTGCTTGGCATCGCCGCTGCCGGTGATCTCGGTCTTGCTGACCTTGGCGCCCAGCTTGATGTCCAGGCCCTGCTTCTTGAATTCCTTCAGCGCGGTCTTGGCCACTTCGGCATCGGCCAGCGCCAGGAAATCCGGCAGCGCTTCGAGGATGGTGACCTCGGCGCCCAGGCGCTTCCACACGCTGCCCAGTTCCAGGCCGATCACGCCGGCGCCGATCACGGCCAGGCGCTTGGGCACGGCGGTGAAGTCCAGGCCGCCGACGTTGTCGACGATGGTGTCGCCGTCGAACTTGGCGAACGGCAGCTCGATCGATTCCGAGCCGGCCGCAAGGATCACGTTGGTGCCCTTGAGTTCGATCTCGCCGCCTTCGTGCTGTGCGACCTTGACGATGTTGCCCGGCAGCAGCTGGCCGAAGCCGTAGTACGGGGTGATCTTGTTCGCCTTGAACAGCATCGCGATGCCGCCGGTGAACTGCTTCACGATCTTGTCCTTGCGGCCGATCATGGTGGGCACGTCCATCTTGGCGTCGTTGAAGCTGATGCCGTGGTCGCCGAACAGGTGGCCCATGTTCCAGAACTGGCGCGAGGAATCCAGCAGCGCCTTGGACGGAATGCAGCCCACGCGCAGGCAGGTACCGCCCAGCGCCGGCTTGCCATCCTTACCGATAGCCGCGTCGATGCAGGCGACCTTCATGCCCAGCTGGGCCGCGCGAATCGCAGCGTGATAACCGGCCGGACCGGCACCGATGACGACGACGTCGAATTGTTCTTGTTCGCTCATTCTTCGCTCACGAGATTGGGAATTGGGGATTGGGGATTCGTAAAAGCGGGATGCTCGGGAAAGGGCGGCTCTCGCCAATCCCCAATCCCGACTCCCCAATCCCGGCTTTCATCACAGACCGAACAACATCCGGCCCGGGTTTTCCAGCTGATTCTTGATGTCGACCAGGAACTGCACCGAGTCCTTGCCGTCGATGATGCGGTGGTCGTAGGACAGCGCCAGATACATCATCGGGGCGATCACGACCTGGCCGTTCTCGGCGATCGGACGCTCCTTGATCGCGTGCATGCCCAGGATGGCGCTCTGCGGCGGGTTGATGATCGGGGTCGACAGCAGCGAGCCGAAGGTGCCGCCGTTGGTGATCGTGAAGGTGCCACCCTGCAGATCGTCCAGGCCCAGCTTGCCGGCGCGGGCCTTGGCGGCGTAGTCGGCAATGCCCTGTTCGACGTCGGCAAACGACTGGCGCTCGACGTTACGCAGCACCGGCGTGACCAGGCCCTTCTCGGTCGACACCGCGATCGAGATGTCGCTGTAGCCGTGATAGATGATGTCGTCGCCGTCGATCGAGGCATTGACCAGCGGGAAGCGCTGCAGCGCGTTGGCGGCGGCCTTGACGAAGAAGCTCATGAAACCGAGCTTGATGCCATGCGCCTTCTGGAACTCGTCCTGCAGCTCCTTGCGTGCGGCCGAGACCTTGGCGAGGTTGACCTCGTTGAAGGTGGTCAGCATCGCAGTGGAGTTCTTGGACTCCATCAGGCGCTTGGCGATGGTCTTGCGCACGCGGGTCATCGGCACGCGCTCTTCCGGACGGGCCCCGGATGCCTTGCCCACGCCGCCAGCCTTGGCGAAGTTGACGATGTCTTCCTTGGTCACCGCGCCACGACGGCCGGTGCCTTCGACCTGGGCCGGATCCACGCCCTGGGTGATCGCGGAAAAACGCGCACCCGGCGGCAGCGCATCGGCAGCCGACTTGGATGCAGCGGCAGGCGCAGCGGCAGCAGCCGGGGCTGGGGCGGCGGCCGGGGCAGCAGCGGCAGGCGCCGGTGCCTCGGCCTTCTTCTCGTCGGCCGGTGCGGCCGCAGCCACGGCGCCTTCTTCGATGATCGCCAGGATCTGGTTGCTGGTGACGGTGCTGCCGGCTTCGAACTTGATTTCCTTCAGCACGCCGTCGACCGGCGAAGGAACTTCCAACACGACCTTGTCGGTTTCCAGGTCGACCAGATTCTCGTCGCGCTTGACCGCTTCACCGGCCTTCTTGTGCCAGCTGGCGATGGTGGCGTCGGAAACGGATTCGGGCAGTACCGGAACTTTGACTTCGGTGGCCATTCGGGGAGCGTCCTAGGGTTTTCGTTCTTTGGGGAAGGTGAGTTATTCAGCGACTTGGTCGTTGAACGGATTGAGGAGCGCATCGGCGACCAGCTTCTGCTGTTCGACGATGTGGTCGGCCATATGGCCGGCGGCAGGCGAGGGCGAACGGGCACGGCCGGCGTAATGCAGGCTCTGGCCGCTGGTCAGGCAGAAGTTCAGGTGGTGGCGGATCTGGTACCACGCACCCTGGTTCTGCGGTTCTTCCTGGCACCACACCACGTCGGTGGCGTTGGCATAGGCCTTGAGCTCGGCGGCCAGCTGCGCACGCGGGAACGGATACAGCTGCTCCACGCGCAGGATGGCGACGTCGTCCTGGCCACGCTTGGTCTGGTCTTCGAGCAGGTCGTAATAGACCTTGCCCGAGCACAGCACCACGCGCTTGACCTTGCCGGCATCGGCCTTGGCGTCGGGAATCAGATGCTGGAACTCGCCCTCGGCCAGTTCTTCCAGGCTCGATACCGCCAGCTTGTGGCGCAGCAACGACTTGGGCGTCATCACCACCAGCGGCTTGCGGGTGGTCATGCGCATCTGGCGGCGGATCATGTGGAAGCACTGCGCCGGGGTGGTCGGCACGCAGACCAGCATGTTCTCCAGCGCGCACAGCTGCAGAAAGCGCTCCAGACGCGCGGAGCTGTGCTCCGGGCCCTGGCCTTCATAGCCGTGCGGCAGGAACAGCGACAGGCCCGCGATGCGGCCCCACTTGGCTTCGCCAGCGGCGATGAACTGGTCGATCACCACCTGCGCGCCGTTGGCGAAGTCGCCGAACTGCGCTTCCCAGATGCACAGCGCATTCGGGTCGGTGGTGGAGTAGCCGTATTCGAAGCCCATCACCGCTTCTTCGCTGAGCAGCGAGTCGATGATGGTGGCGTCTTCGGGGTTCTGCACCAGCTGGCGCAGCGGCAGGTGATAGCTGTCGGTCTTCTGGTCATGCAGGATCGCGTGACGGTGGAAGAACGTGCCGCGACCGGCGTCCTGGCCGACCAGGCGCAGCTTGTGGCCTTCGGCCAGCAAGGTGGCATAGGCCAGATTTTCGGCAAAGCCCCAGTCGCCGGCCTGTTCGCCGGCGGCCATCTTGACGCGGTCGTCGTAGATCTTGCCGACGCGCGCATGCAGCTCGACGCCTTCCGGAATCGTGGTGATCAGCTTGGCCAGACGGTCCAGCTGCTCGCGCTTGACGCGGGTGTCGACCGGATCGGCAGCGGTGCCGACCAGATACTTGGACCAGTCGATGGCGAATTCGTCCGGCTTGCGCGTCGCCAGTTCGGTGGTGTATTCGCCCGAATCGAGCTTGTTGCGGTAACCATCGACCAGCGCCTTGGCCTCGTCGGCGCTCAGCACGCCGTCGCTTTCCAGCTTGGCGGCGTACAGCTCGCGGGTGGTCTTGTGCTTGCGGATGGTCTGGTACATCACCGGCTGGGTCGCTGCCGGTTCGTCGGCCTCGTTATGGCCCCAACGGCGGTAGCAAACCAGGTCGATGACCACGTCCTTCTTGAACTGCTGGCGGAATTCATAGGCCAGCTTGGACACGAACATCACCGCGTCCGGGTCGTCGCCGTTCACGTGGAAGACCGGCGCGCCGATCATCTTGGCCACGTCGGTGCAGTACAGCGTGGAACGGGCGTCGTCGCGGGCGCTGGTGGTGAAGCCGATCTGGTTGTTGACCACGATGTGCACGGTGCCACCGACGGCGAAGCCGCGCGCCTGCGACATCTGGAACAGTTCCATCACCACGCCCTGGCCGGCGAATGCGGCATCGCCGTGGATCAGGATCGGCAGCACGCTCTTGCGCTCGGCATCGCCGAAGCGCTCCTGACGCGAACGCACGCTGCCGACCACGACCGGGTCGACGATTTCCAGATGCGAGGGGTTGAAGGCAAGCGCCAGATGCACCTGCTTGTCGCCACCGACCGCGATGTCGGCCGAGAAGCCCATGTGGTACTTGACGTCGCCGGTGTGGGCGCGGTCGTCGTGGGCGTGCTCGAACTTGCCTTCGAACTCGTCGAACAGCTTGCGCGGGTTCTTGCCCAGCGTATTGACCAGCACGTTGAGGCGGCCGCGGTGGGCCATGCCGATCACGATGTCCTTGACCTGATCGTTGCCGGACTGGCGAATGATCTCGTCCATCATCGGGATCAGCGCGTCGCCGCCTTCCAGCGAGAAGCGCTTCTGGCCGACGTACTTGGTGTGCAGGTAGCGCTCCAGGCCTTCGGCGGCGGTGAGCCGCTCCAGCGTGCGCTTGCGGCTGGCCGCGTCGCCGGCGATCTTGCCGCCGGCATCTTCCAGGCGCTTGTAGATCCACTGGCGCTGGTCGAATTCCTGGATGTGCATGAACTCTGCGCCGATGGTGCTGGCGTAGGTCGCCTTCAGGCGGGCCAGCAGGTCCTTCAGCTTCATGCGCGGCTGGCCGCCGACGCCGCCGGTGCTGAACTCGCTGTCCAGATCCGCCTGCGACAGGCTGTGGAACGGCAGGTCCAGGTCGGGCGGGTTGACCGGCGGGGTCAGGCCGAGCGGATCGAGCTGCGCGCCGAGGTGACCACGCGCACGGTAGGCGGTGATCAGGCGGCCGACGTTGCGCTCGCGCTCGTCACTGGCCGCGGCGCCGGTGCCGGCGTTGGCAGCCTGCTTGGAGGCGGTGAGGATATGGGCAATGGCCGCCGAGTGCGGCACATCACCGGCATCGCGACCCTTGAAGCCATCGAAATAGCTCTTCCACTTCGGGTCAACACTGTCCGGGGCGACGAGGTACTGCTCGTACAGATCCTCGATATAGGCGGCGTTGCCGCCGGCGAGCTGCGATGACTGTGCGAACTGCTTTAGGAGATTATCCACGATGGTAAGTCGGGTCTGCTGTGGGGATGATTGTGCGGAAGCGGCGGGGCGAGATGCCCTGTCGGTCGGTCTCAAATCTCGAAAAATTATACCCCCTTGCGCTAGTGAGGGGGCGTCTGCCAGCTGACCGGACGGGTAGGTGCAACCGCCTGGCGCCTATGTGCGAAGGGCGCTGCGGTCTCAGATGCCGAGTGCGCGCGGTTCGTTCCAAAGCGCGCTGCGCTCCCATATCTGCGCGAATTCGCGCTCCAGCTGGCGGCTGCGCGCCGCGCCCGACAGCCAGGTTTCGCCATCGTCGAAGCGATGGCCTGTTGGACGAAAGTAGTAGGCGTCATCGCCCACCACATAGGCCGACGCATAGCTGGCATCGACCGGATCGCTGACCGCACGGAAGCGGAACACGCTGGGCAGGCGCTGGGCCAGCCGCAGCATCGCGCTGCTGTTGGTGCCCGCGGCGGCGGTGTCCTGCACCAGCACCTGCACGCGCTTGTCGTGGCGGGCGGTGGCAAAGCGGCGCAGCGCATCGAGCACTGCGGGGTTGTCGAACAGCGGCGGATCCAGTGCCCGCGTATAGATCAGCACCTGGCGGCGTGCGGCGCACAGCAGGCCGGTGGTGGCGGCCAGGGCCGCGCGCAGGTCGTCCACCGCCATCGGGCCGTCGAGACGGCGGTGCAGCGGCCCACCCGGGCGATCGCCCGCCGTTGCCGCGCTAGCGGGGTGCCGGTCGGAAGACGTGTCCGGCAGGAAGCCCAGGCGTGCAAACACGGCCTCGGCGTCTGTGTTCACACGGGTTTGCAGGCCGGGCCAGCCGCGTTGTTGTGCGGTGGCGACGGCGGCTGCGAGCAACCGCTCGGCCAGGCCGCGGCGGCGCCAGCCCGGCAGCACGCCGAGCCGGTCGATGCGCCGATCCGCCGTCAGCCGCACCGAGCCGATCAACTGGCCATCCTCGCTGCGCAGCGCCAGGTGCAGGCTGAGCGGGTCCAGGGCGTCCCAGTCGGCAGCGCTGTCCTCGGTGCTGCCGGTGCCGCAGGCCAGGCGCAGCGCACGCAGGGTTGCGGCGTCGGACGCCGCATCCAGCGAAACGATCTGCAGCCCGGCGTGGGAACTCATGCGCGCTGGTCGGACCCGTCGTCGTCGCCAGCGTCCGATGCCGCGTCGTCGTCGGCCAGCCCGCTGTCGTCGTCCTGGTCGGCATCCTCGCCTTGTTCGGCCTCCTCAGCCTGGGCCGGGCCGTCCGCGGCATCGGCGACCTGCTCGACGTCGGCCTCGGCGTCGATCTCGTCATCCGCGTCCGGCGTGTCGGCCCCGGCGTCGGCATCGTCATGGTCGCCCGACAGGCTCAGGACGTGGCCCTGGTCGTCGTCGATGTCCTCAATGTCGTCCTCCGCGTCCTCGTGGGCGCGCTGGTAATGGCCCTGCGCCAGCAGCTCCAGCACCACCTCGCGGCCACGGTTGGACAGCTGCGCATACAGCGTGCCGTCGATCTCTTCGGCTGCGGCCAGACGTGCGGCATCCTTGGCCGACAGCGCGAATTCCAGGCCGCTGCAGAACAGGGTGGCGCCACGCTTGGCGCGCCGCCAGGCCAGCCGCGACCAGGGGTGACGGTGCAGCAGCACGCCTTCTTCCAGCGCCTGCTCGACCGCCTCGCGGGGAATCGGTTCGGGTGCCGGCACCACGTCGCCGGAGGCGCGGTAGGTGGTCATGAAGCGGCCGAACCAGTCGCCCAGGCGATCCGGATCGTTCATGCGCAGCGCGTTGAGCGCTTCGACCACGCGGTTCATCGCGGTGACGTCGATCTCGTACGGATCGGCCGGCACCTTGAGGTCTTCGTCGTGATAGCGCACGGCCTCGTCGGCATCGGCGATCAAGGTGTCCAGGTAGTCGCCGATCAGCTCGGCCGAGGACGGCGCGCGGGTGCCGATGGAAAAGGTCAGGCAGGCGTCTTCGGCCACGCCGTGATGCGGCACCAGCGGCGGCAGGTACAGCATGTCGCCCGGGCCCAGCACCCAGTCGTGGGTGGGCTTGAAGTCGCGCAGCAGCTTGAGCTCGACATCGTCGCGGAACGCCAGCGGCGCGGCCTTGCGGCCCTGCTGCGCGCGTGCGTCGATCTGCCAGCGGCGGTGGCCCTGGCCCTGCAGCAGGAACACGTCGTAATGGTCGACGTGTGCGCCGACCGAGCCGCCGGTGGCGGCGAAGCTGATCATGATGTCGTCGATGCGCCAGCGCGGCAGGAAGCGGAACTGTTCCAGCAGCGCGCGGACGTCGGCGTCCCACTTGTCCACGTCCTGCACCAGCAGGGTCCAGTCATGGTCGGGCAGGCCGGGGAAGTCGGTTTCCTGGAACGGGCCGGTGCGCACGTTCCAGTCGTCGGTGGCGCGGTCGTGGCTGATCAGGCGTGCCAGCACGCCGTCTTCGCAGGCCAGGCCGGCCAGGTCTTCGGGCTGCAGCGGGGACTGGAAGTCCGCAAACGCGTTGCGGATCAGCAGCGGGTGCTTGTGCCAGTAGTTGCGCAGGAAGCGCTCGACCGGCATGCCCAGCGGCTGGTCGCGGGTGGCATGGATCTCGAAGGCCAGTGGCGCGCCTTTCCTGGCGGCGATCTTTTTTGCGGGGGTCTTTTTCATGGTGTCACGGGTCCGACTGGAGGGCCGGCGCGGTGCGGCCGGCGAGGTGGCTTATTGTCGCCCAGCCCGCCATGCGCTGCCTTGCATGCGGGTGTCGCGGTGAGGTTGCGGTGCGCGTCCGGGCCATGCACGGCCGGGGATGCAGCTGAGTGTCTCGGTGTCAGCAGATCAGCGGGTGGAGATCTGGTTGTTGCTGCCGTAGTCGTTGACCATCGCAGTGCCGGATTGCTGGGTGATGCGGTTGCCGCGGCCGTGCAGCGTGGCGGAGGCGATCGCCTGCGCCTGTACCTGGTTGTCGTCGCCCGGCACCAGCAGCGTGCCGATGCGGCCGGCCTTGAGCGTGGAGGTGCGGCTGAACAGTTCGATGGTGCTGGCATCGCCGGCGAGGGTGACCTGGGCATCGTTGCCGACCATGCGCACTGCCTCGGCGCGCTCGATCTGCACGATCGCATGCTGGCCCAGCACTGCGATCGTGCCGCAGTCACCCTTGAGGACCAGATTGGCGTTCTGTCCGGTCAGGTCGACGTTATGGCCGTCGCAGCTGACCGTGCCGCTGGTCGAGGTGACCATCAGTGTCGGCCGCTCGCTATTGCTGGCGACCTGGGTGGCGCCGTCCATGCTCGGAACTGACGGAACCGGCGGCACCGCTGCGGCCGCCACGCCGGCCGGCGCGTGCGGCGCGGCAGCGGGGGCGTCGGGCTGCGAGTCGGGAGTGGCCTGCTTCCCGCAGGCCAGCAATCCGCAGGCCACCGACGCAAGCAGGGAGACAGACAGCAGCGCGCGCAATGCCATGGCAATACTCCTGACAGCTGGATACAAGGGCGTGATACCGGTGGATGGATACCGCTGCTTAGATCGCGCGCGCCAGCTGTTCGGCCAGCCCGGTGTACGCACCCGGCGTCAGCGCCCGCAGCCGCTGCTTGTCCTGCTCCGGCAACTGCAGGCTCTCGACAAAGGCCTGCATGGACGCGGCAGTGATGCCCTGGCCGCGGGTCAGCGCCTTGAGCTGCTCGTAGGGGTTGGGCAGGCCGTGGCGACGCATCACCGTCTGCACGGCTTCGGCCAGTACTTCCCAGGCCGCATCCAGATCGGCATCCAGGCGCTGCGGATTGACGGTCAGCTTGCCCAGGCCCTTGGCCAGCGAATCCAGCGCGACCTGGGTATGGCCGAACGCGGTGCCGAGCGCGCGCAGCACGGTGGAGTCGGTGAGGTCGCGCTGCCAGCGGCTGATCGGCAGCTTGGCGGAAAAATGTTCGAACAACGCATTGGCGATACCGAAGTTGCCTTCGGCATTTTCGAAGTCGATCGGGTTGACCTTGTGCGGCATGGTCGAGGAGCCGACTTCGCCTTCCTTGAGCTTCTGCTTGAAGTAGCCCAGCGAGATGTAGCCCCAGATGTCGCGCGACAGGTCGATCAGGATGGTGTTCACGCGGCGGCTGGCGTCGCCGATTTCGGCCACGTTGTCGTGCGGCTCGATCTGGGTGGTGTAGGGGTTGAACACCAGGCCCAGGCTTTCGACGAAGCGCTGCGCGAACGCGGCCCAGTCCAGCTCCGGGTACGACACCAGGTGCGCGTTGTAGTTGCCGACCGCGCCGTTGATCTTGCCGGTGAGTTCGACCGCGGCGATCTGCTTGCGCTGCCGCTCCAGGCGCGCGACCACATTGGCGATTTCCTTGCCCAGCGTGGTGGGCGAGGCGGTCTGGCCATGCGTGCGCGACAGCATCGGCTGGCCGGCCTGGGCATGGGCGAGGGTGCGCAGGCTGGCGGTGATGCCGTCCAGCGTGGGCAGCAGCACCTCGCGGCGCGCCTGTTCCAGCATCAGGCCATAGCTGAGGTTGTTGATGTCCTCGCTGGTGCAGGCGAAATGCACGAATTCCAGCGCCGGGCCCAGCTCGGCATCGTCCTTGAGCTGTTCCTTGATGAAGTATTCCACCGCCTTGACGTCGTGGTTGGTGGTGCGCTCGATCTGCTTGACCCGCGCGGCATCGCCGACGCTGAAGTCGTCGGCCAGGCGGCGCAGGGTCTGGGTGGCGGCGGCCGAGAACGGCGCCAGCTCGGCGATGCCCGGTTCGGCGGCCAGCGCCAGCAGCCATTCGATCTCGACCTTGACCCGCGCCCTGATCAGGCCGTATTCGGAGAAGATCGGGCGCAGCGCATCCACTTTGGAAGCGTAGCGGCCGTCGAGCGGGGACAGGGCGAGCAGGGCGGAATCCGACATGGGCAGGGCACTGGGAGGCTGGCGGGGGTGCGTATTCTACGCCGCCCCGGCGCCGGCTTCGCCGATCGGCCGCACCGTGATGGCCTGGATCCGGTGCCCGGCCATACGCCGCACCGTCAGTGCGTGGCCGTCCAGCTCCAGGGTTTCGCCTTCTTCGGGCAGCCGCTGCAAACGGTGCACGATCAGCCCGCCGACCGAATTGACGTGGTCCGGCGCGCTCAGGTCCTGGCCCAGCAGACGTTCCAGGCGGAAGATCGAGGTGCTGCCGGCCACCAGCAGCGAGCCGTCCTGGCTGCGGATCGGGGCATCGCGCACCACGTGGCGGTGCTCGTCCTCGATCTCGCCGACCACCACTTCCAGCAGGTCTTCCAGGGTGAAAAAGCCCAGGATGCGGCCCTCCTCCTCCACGCACAGCGCCAGATGGGTGGTGCCGGTGCGGAACTGCTCCAGCGCGCTGGGGATCGGGGTTTCCAGGGTCAGCAGGGTGGGCGGGCGTAGCAACGGGCGCAGATCGTCCAGATCCTGGCTGCGTGCCATCGCCACCAGCAGATCCTTGGTATGCAGGATGCCCAGCACCTGCTCGCCATCGGCGTCGAACCACGGGTAGCGGCTGTAGCGCGACTCGCTGAACTCGGCCAGCACCGATTCCAGCGTCATGCCTTCGCGCAGGCTGCGCAGGTGCTCGCGCGGGCGCATCAGGTCGCCGGCGACCAGGTCGGGCAGTTCCAGGGCGTGGCTCATCAGGGCCAGCCCGTGATCGGGCGTGGCGGCGTTGGGATCCTGGCGGCCGACGATCAGCATCAGCTCCTCGCGCGAATAGCGATGCGACTGGTGCTCCACATCGCCCCAGCCCAGCACCCGCAGCAGGCGGTTGGCGCTGGTGTTGAGCACCCAGATCGCCGGGTACATCAGCCAATAGAACACGTAGAGCGGCGCGGCGGTCCACAGCGACATCCGCTCCGGGCGGCGGATCGCCATGGTCTTGGGCGCCAGTTCGCCCAGCACGATGTGCAGGAACGAAATCAGGCTGAAGGCGATCGCCAGTGCGGTGAACTGTGCCGCTTCCGGCGACAGGCCGGCGGTGTCGAACAACGGCTGCAGCAGATGCGCGAAGGCCGGCTCGCCGACCCAGCCCAGGCCGAGCGAGGCCAGGGTGATGCCGAGCTGGCACGCCGACAGGTAGGCATCCAGATGCGCATGTACCCCGAGCAACAACCGCCCACGCCAACCGTTGTTCTGCGCCAGGCCCACCGCCTGCGTGTGGCGCAGCTTGACCAGCGCGAACTCGGCGGCGACGAAGAAGCCGTTCAACAGCACCAGCAGCAGTGCGACGAACAACAGCAGCACGTTACCCAACATGGCGTCGGCCCCCTTGTCGCGTAACAGCGTTGACGCTGCCTGTCAGCCGCTGCGCGCAAGTGCCGGGGCAGTGTGCAAGCAAGCAAGACGCAAACGATGCGTTTCTACAATCAGGGTCGTCGCCCATGGCGGCGTGGTACCTCGTATGGATCATTGGGCAGTCTAGCCCACGGCTTGCGACGACACGGTCGCAACGCCGCGAGCGAGTATCGTAAACAGCCTCGCCAGCGTGGGCACGCCCGCTGCCAGCCATCCATCACCACAAACCAACCATGTGCGGAGAGTGCAGATGAGCGAACGTTTCAGGACCGAACACGACAGCATGGGTGAGCTGCAGGTGCCCGCCGATGCCTTGTGGGGCGCGCAGACCCAGCGTGCCGTGCAGAATTTCCCGGTGTCCGGCCAGCCGATGCCGCGCGGCTTCATCCGCGCGCTGGGGCTGATCAAGGCCGCTGCTGCTAGCGTCAATGCCGAACTCGGCCTGCTGCCCAAGTCGATCGGCAAGGCCGTGCAGGACGCAGCACTGCAGGTCGCCGACGGCACGTATGACGCGCAGTTTCCGATCGACGTCTACCAGACCGGCTCGGGCACCTCGTCCAACATGAATGCCAACGAGGTGATCGCCACGCTGGCCACGCGCGCCGGCAAGGACGCGGTGCATCCCAACGATCACGTCAATCTCGGGCAGAGTTCCAACGACGTGGTGCCCACCGCGATCCGGGTGTCGGCGTTGCTGGCGGTGCAGGAGCACCTGCAGCCGGCGCTCAAGCATCTGCGCAAGACCATCGACAAGCGCGGCAAGGGGCTGGACAAGGTCGTCAAGACCGGGCGCACGCATCTGATGGATGCGATGCCGCTGACCTTCGGCCAGGAATTCGGTGCATGGTCGGCGCAGCTGAGTTCGGCGCAGGAGCGTATCGACGATGCCCTCAAGCGCCTGCGCCGGCTGCCGCTGGGCGGTACTGCGATCGGCACCGGCATCAATGCCGATCCGCGCTTTGGCGGCAAGGTGGCCAAGGCCTTGTCGGGCCTGAGCAAGTTCAAGTTCGAGAGTGCGGACAACAAGTTCGAGGGCCTGGCTGCGCAGGACGATGCAGTGGAGCTGTCCGGTCAGCTCAATGCGCTGGCGGTGGCATTGATCAAGATCGCCAACGACCTGCGCTGGATGAATGCAGGCCCCCTGGCCGGGCTGGGCGAGATCGAGTTGCCGGCGCTGCAGCCGGGCAGTTCGATCATGCCGGGCAAGGTCAACCCGGTGATTCCCGAAGCCACCGTGATGGCCTGCGCACAGGTGATCGGCCACCACACCGCGATCACCGTGGCCGGGCAGACCGGCAACTTCCAGTTGAACGTGACGCTGCCGTTGATCGCCTACAACCTGCTGGATTCGATCAACTTGCTGGGCAATGTGGCGCGGCTGCTGGCCGATAGCGCGATTGCCGGGTTGAAGGTGCGCCAGGAGCGCGTGCGCGAGGCACTGGACCGCAATCCGATCCTGGTCACCGCGCTCAACCCGATCATCGGCTACGAGAAGGCCGCGGCGATCGCCAAGCGTGCCTACAAGGAACAGCGCCCGGTGCTGGACGTGGCGCTGGAAGACAGCGGACTCAGCGAGGCGGATCTGCGCCGTTTGCTGGATCCGGCTGCGCTGACCCGCGGTGGCATCCAGGCCGGCAGCACGGGCGGCGGTGGCTGACCACCGTAGCGTGCGTGCGTAGGAGCGCACCTGGGCGCGATGGGGCTTTATCGACAACGCCCCGTCGCGCCCAGGTGCGCTCCTACATGGGTTTGCGCGAATCCGCGGCGTCGCCAGGACTCAGTGCCGCTCGGCCTGCACGTTGCCGAAGCTTTCGCGATACGGCTGCAGCGACGGGATTTCATCGAGCAATTCGCCGCTGAGCTTCTGGATCTCCGGCGTGGCCATCAGCTTGATCGACTTGTATTCCGGGTCCGCGCCAGCCTCGTTGACGGCCTGCTGGCGCAGCATCTGCAGGTGCCCGAACAGCAGTTGCAACTTGGCGCGCGTCGGCTCTTTCTGCGGCAGCGCGATATCGTCGATCTTCAGCGTGCCGTCCGGGGTGATTTCCGCATTTGCGGCCGGTGGGCGGCGGATCATCACCGACTGGGTGGTGATGGCAACGCGCGGCTTGCCGCGTTCGGCGCGCCGCGACGACTGGTCGCCGCAGGCGGTCAGGGCGCATAGCAGGAGCGCCATGCAGAGCATCACCAACTTGTTCATGGGGTCGCCGGATTCAGGGGGAGCGTACTAGTGTAATCCCGCTCCGGCCAGCCGATCGGTGCCTGCGGCACATGGCGCGGCTGACAAGATGTCGCAGGCCGATGTTGGGTGCCTGGCGTGCGCGCAGCAATCGGTGTGACGATCCATCCGGTTTCCGGTCAGCCGCTGCGCCCGTCGATGTGGGCGCAGCGGCGATCAAGGCCGCGCTTACTTGCGGCAGTCGTCGACATCGTGCTGGCTGAGGGTCGAGTACGGCGCGAATGCCGGCACCAGTTGCGCGGCGGCGTCCTGCGCGTTGCGCAGCTTGGCCAGCTGATCGCAGATCTGCATCGCAGTGTGTTTGAAGGTTTCGGCCTGCGCTTCGATCTTGTCGCCGATCTGGTCGGTATTGCCGCTGAGCACACCCTTGAGCGCTTCGCCGGCGGCATGCGCACCGAAGGCCGCGCCCTGCGTGCCGATGTCGATGCCTTTATCGGCGACGCCCTGGATCTGCACGTAGAAGCCGCGCATCGCCTGGCGCTGCGCATCGTTCAGGCTCACCGGCTTGCCGGCGATGCTGAGCGCGCCATCCGCGCCGATGGTGGCCGCGGGCAGGCCGTCGCGGTGGAGCGTCAGGCTCTTGCCGTTGAAGATCACCCCGTTCGCGTTGGTCTTGCCCGACACCACGACCGTGGGTTCGGACTTGCCGCAGCCGACCAGCAGCGCGCCCACCAGTACCGCACAAATCAACAGTTTCATCAGCCGTCCCCCTCTTGAATGGTCAATGCAATGGTCAGTTGTCGGTCGGCACGCGGGTGGTGCCGGCCACATCGCTGACGTCGATATCGCCGCTGCCCTTGCGCGCGACGCTGACGTCGCCGCGTACCTTGTGCACGCTCAGGGCGCCGGAGTTGACCGCTTCCACGCCGACATCGCCTTGCACATCGTCGATGTCGACATCGCCTGAGCCGATCGTGCCGAACTTGACGTTGCCTGCCACGCCGCGCAGCTTGACGTCGCCCGAACCGACCTTGCCGACCTCTGCTGCGCCATGCACCTGCCTGGCCTTGAGATCGCCCGAGCCGACCGCCAGCACGCGCAGCGACCCCATCTCTTCCAGTTCGATATCGCCGGAACCGACCTTGGCGGTGACCCGGCCCCTGGTGCGGCGGATGGCCATGTCGCCGGAACCGACATCGGCACTCACGGCCGCAGCGCCGCTGATCTCGGCGTCACCGGAGCCCACGTCGAACTGCACCAGCAGCGTGTCCGGCACGCTGCCGCGCAGGTCCAGGTACGAGTAGCTGTCGCCGATGGAGATGCGCAGCGGGCGGTCGTCGGCCAGCGTCACCACCAGCTTGTCGCCCACCCGCTTCTGGGTGACGGTCAGGCCCTTGAGCAGCTCGGCCCTGGCGGCGCAGGCGCGGCCGCCCAAACGCCCGCCGTTGCCCGGCGCGGCGTCCAGATGCAGGTCGTTGGAGCCGACCTCGAACAGCACCGACTTCACTCCGCTCAGTTTCAACTCCAGGCTGCGCGGTTCGGAGAACTTGCATTGCTCCTCGGCAAACGCAGCGCCGGGCACGGCGAACAGGATGGCCAGACTCAGCAGACGACGCATGGGATGTCCTTCAGGCTTCGGAGCGCCGACGGCGCAGGTAGATGGAGGCGGCGATCAGGGCAACGCCGATTGCAGCGCCGATCCAGATGTCCGGATTGCCGTAGACCCGTGCGCTGTCGGTGTGCTGCAGCGCCCACTGCACCAGATCGCTGGGGTTCTGCATCGCGCTGCTGTCGAGGTTGCCGCTGACCGCGCGCGGCGACCAGGTGCCGGGCAGGGCGCTGAGCAGGCCGCGGTAGCCGACGATGTACCAGATCCAGCCGATCGGCAGCGAGATACCCGGCATCGCCGAGAGGATGCTCAGCATCACGCAGGCCAGCAGCGGGAACAGCACCGCCCACAGGAACGGCTTGCTGGTGGCCCAGGCCGAGCAGAACATCAGCCAGCCCACCGTCGGCAACGCCCACAGCAGACTCATCGGCACGGTCTTCAGCAACAGCCACAGCAACGCGAACGGGTGCGAATGGGTCGCCAGGGCCCAGGGGCTGGGGACGCCGGCGATCGAGGCGCCCACGATGGCGATCAGCCACAGTGCCAGGCCGACCAGCACGCCGATCACGATGGAAATCAGCGGCGCCAGCAGCAGCGCCCAGGCGGCCTTGGACAGCACCGTCTGCACATCGGACACCGGCAGCGATTTCCAGAACAGCACGCTGCGGTCGCGGCGGTCGTCGTACAGGCTGCCCAGCGAATAGAAGAACACCACGAACGCCAGGACCACCGAGGCGATGCCGATGCCGCCGAGCAGCAGGCCGTCGCCGACCTGGCCCAGGGTGCGCGTGTATTCGGCCAGATCGTCCATCGTGATGCTGTCGCCGATCATGTTGCGACGCGCGCTGATCGCGCCGATCACCGCGCCCAGCAGCGCGAAGAACACCGCGATGCCACCGGTGATGATCTGTGCCCAGACGAAACCGCCGCGGTGTTCCCAGTACTCGCGTTTGAGCAGCCAGCCGAACGTGCGTGCGGGAGAAGCTTGGTGGGTGAGTGCATTCATGCGTAGGTCCCCTTCATGACCGCAACGAACAGGTCGGCAAGGCCGGGATTGCGGGTTTCGCCAAAACGGGCGAGCTGCGCTTTCGGCACGCCATCGAACAGCATCACGGTCTTGCCAAACGGGAGGCTGCGCTCGTCGATCGGCTGCAGGCCTCTGGCGGCGTCGAGATGCTCGGCACCCACCAGCACTTCGGTGTATCGCTCGGCCACGTTTTCCATGTCGGCGGTCAGCACGATGCGGCCGTCGCGGATGAACATCACATCGGTGAGGATGTGTTCGATCTCTTCGACCTGATGGGTGGTGACGATGATGGTCTTCTGCTCGTCGAAGTAGTCTTCCAGCAGGCGTTGGTAGAACTGCTTGCGATACAGGATGTCCAGGCCCAGGGTCGGCTCGTCCAGCACCAGGATGCGGGCATCGATGGCCATCACCAGCGCCAGGTGCAGCTGCACGATCATGCCCTTGGACAACTCGCGCACCCGCGACTTGCGGTTGAGCTGCGTATTGGCCAGGAAGCGCTCGCACTTGGCGCGATCGAAGCGCGGGTGCACGCCGGCGACGAAGTCGATCGCCTCGCCGACCCGCAGCCAGCGCGGCAGTACCGCCACGTCGGCGATGAAGCAGACCTCGTTCATCAGTGCGTTGCGCTGGGTGCGCGGATCCATGCCGAGCACGCTCAGGTCGCCATCGAAATCGGTCAGCCCCAGCACCGCCTTGAGCGCAGTGGTCTTGCCGGCGCCGTTGGGGCCGATCAGGCCGACGATGCGCCCGGCGGCGATGGTGAAGCTGGTGTTGTCCAGCGCGAGCCGATGCTTGTAAGCCTTGCGCAGGCCACGTGCGTCGACCACATGGTCGGAGGAGACGGCGGTCATGGTGTTTTTCCCTGTGGCAACAGATCGTCGATGGACAGTCCCAGGCGCTGGATGCGTTCCAGCACTGCGGGCCATTCTTCATTCAGGAAACGCTCGCGCTCGCTGCCGCGCAATTTCTGCGCGGCCTCTGGTGTCATGAACATGCCCAAGCCGCGGCGTTTCTCCACCAGGTTCTCGTCGGCCAGTTCCTGGTAGGCGCGCGAGACGGTGATGGGATTGAGTTGGTAGTCGGCCGCCACCTGCCGTACCGAGGGCAGGGCGTCGCCAGGCTTGAGGATTCCATCGAGCATCATGGCAATCACCCGTTCCTTGAGTTGGCGGTAGATGGGAGCGCCGTCGCTCCATTGGATGTCGTTCATGGTCAGCTCCGTGGGCGCAGAACCTGCGCGAAGGAGAAATAGGGCATCGACAGCGAAGCGCGCAGGTGCCGGCTGGGCCGGGTGCGCGCCTCGGGGGGAGTTGTCGCGTTTTCCGTAACCGCCTCCGACACGCCATAATCGGCGCCGGACTCCGTGACCTGACTGGAAGCGGCTCCCAGGCAACCAATGGCGAACAGGGCGCTGCCGAACAGCAGCAATGGAGCTGGTCGCGTGAAGCGTGTGCTGTTCATGCTTTCCCCTGCGTTGGATGACTGGTGTTGTATTCAACTATAACACCGACACGCAGGCAGTCAACTGCCTGTCATACCCAACTGATGGCACCCCGCGTCGGCGGGTGGCCCGGACCTATCGAAAGGGATCGCTCATGTTGCTCAAGCGTCTGCTGGTCGTTGTATTCGCTGGCTTTTTCTCCGTCTCGGCGCTGGCCGCCGGCGCGCCGGTGCTGGATCTGGATTACCGGCCGCTGGCCGGCAAGGCGCCAATCAACCTGAACCGTACCTACGGCGGCAAGGTCCTGATGGTGGTCAATACCGCCAGCAAGTGCGGCTACACCCCGCAGTACGAAGGGCTGGAGGCGCTCAACCAGCGCTTCGGCAGCCGCGGTTTTTCGGTGCTGGGCTTTCCGTCCAACGATTTCCAGGGGCAGGAACCCGGATCTGAGAAGCAGATCCAGGAATTCTGCACGCTGACCTATGGCGTCAAGTTCCCGATGTTTGAGAAGGTGCATGTGCTGGGTGCACAGGCCACGCCGCTGTATCAGCGCCTGACCCAGGCCACGGGTGTGGCGCCGGGCTGGAACTTCCACAAGTATCTGATCGGGCGCAATGGACGGGTGGTGGCGCAGTTCCCCAGCAAGATCAAACCGGACGATCCGAGCGTGCTGGCGGCAATCGAACGCGAGCTCAACGCGCCGTCGCGCTGAGCACGGCGCTCGCAAGGCCACGCGCACATGCGACAATGCGCATTCAGCGCCGGCGTCGGCGTGTCTTTTCACTTTCGGGAAGTGCATCGAATGAAGATGGGAAAGCGCGGCGCGGCGGCGTCGCTACTGATGGTGGCACTGTCGGCATCGATGCCGGCGATGTCGCAGCAACCGGCCGCAGCGGCCACCAAGGAGAAGCCAGTTTTGAATGCATCGTCTGAGAAGAGCACGCGCGACAACGTCAGCTACGCCATCGGTATGGACGTGGCACGTTCGTTCGAGCCGATTGCCCAGGACATCGATGTGAGCGCACTGCAACGCGCCATCGAGAATGCATTCAAGGGCGGCAAGCCGCTGTTGTCCGACGAGCAGACCCAGGCCACCGACACCGCACTGCGCACGGCGCTGGCGGCGCGTAACGGCCAGCAGGTTCCTGGCATGGCGCCGGGTAGCGCGCCGGCCGCGCCGTCCAAGGAAAATGTCGGCCTGATGCTGGGCGATCGCGCGGTCGGTCCGTCGCTGGCCGGCATCAAGGACGAGATCGACCTGTCGATCCTGATGGAAGCGGTGCGCACCGTGTTCGCCAAGGGCACCACGCGTCTGACCCAGCAGGAAGCCGCTGCCACCATGCAGGCGTTCGCCTCTGCCAAGCAGGGTGCTGCCGGTGCCAAGAATCGCGAGGAAGGCAATGCCTTCCTCGCCAAGAACAAGACCGAGAAGGGCGTGATCACCACCGCGTCGGGCCTGCAGTACATGGTGCTGCGCCAGGGCAGCGGCGAGCGTCCGATGCCCACCAACACGGTGCGCGTGAACTATGAAGGCAAGCTGCTCAACGGTCAGGTGTTCGACAGCTCCTACCAGCGCGGCCAGCCGGCCGAATTCGGTCTGAATCAAGTCATTGCAGGTTGGACCGAGGGCGTCGCGTTGATGCCGGTCGGTTCGAAATACCGTTTCTGGATTCCATCCAACTTGGCCTATGGCCCGAACGGCACGCAGGGGGGGCCGATCGGACCAGACGCAACGTTGACGTTCGATGTCGAACTGATGGGTATCCTTCCCTGATCCCCCACAGGAGTACCCCCACCCATGCGAGTTGCGATCTTTGGTACCGGCTATGTTGGTCTTGTCACCGGTACCTGTCTGGCGGAAGTAGGTCATCACGTCATCTGCGTGGATATCGACCAGGCGAAAGTTGATGGTCTCAATCGTGGGGTGATTCCCATCTATGAACCCGGCCTGGAGCCGATGGTGAAAGCCAACCACGCCTCTGGCCGGTTGCGCTTCACCACCGATGCGGCCGAGGCGATTGCGCACGGCGAAATCACCTTCATCGCCGTGGGCACGCCGCCGGACGAGGATGGCAGTGCCGACCTGCAGTACGTGCTGGCGGTTGCGCGTACCGTCGGTCACCATATCGATGGCCCCTCGGTGGTCGTCAACAAGTCCACCGTGCCGGTCGGCACCGCCGACAAGGTGCGCGTGGCGATCCAGGAAGAGCTGGACGCACGCGGCGTGGACCATGAGTTCGATGTGGTCTCCAACCCCGAGTTCCTCAAGGAAGGCGACGCCGTGGCCGACTGCATGCGTCCGGATCGCATCGTGATCGGCGCCAAGAAGCCGGCGGCCATTGCCCGCATGCGTCGTCTGTATGCGCCGTTCAACCGCAACCGCGACCGCATCGTGGAGATGGACGTGCGTTCGGCCGAGCTGACCAAGTACGCGGCCAACGCAATGCTGGCGACCAAGATCAGTTTCATGAACGAGATCGCCAATATTGCCGAGCGCGTCGGTGCGGACGTCGAGCACGTGCGTAACGGGATCGGCTCGGATCCGCGCATCGGCTGGCACTTCATCTATCCCGGCGCCGGTTATGGCGGCTCGTGCTTCCCGAAGGATGTGCAGGCACTGGCCAAGACCGCCGAACAGTACGGCATGGAGCCGACCCTGCTCAACGCGGTGGAAAGCGTCAACAATGCGCAGAAGGGGCACCTGTTCGAACTGGTGCAGCGGCATTACGGCGCCGAAGGCACCGGCAGCATTGCCGGCAAGACCTTCGCGGTGTGGGGCCTGGCGTTCAAGCCCAATACCGACGACATGCGTGCCGCGTCCAGCCGCCGTCTGATGGAGCAGTTGTGGGAAGCCGGTGCCACCGTGCGTGCCTACGACCCGGAAGCGACCCATGAAGCCAAGCGCATCTTCGGCGAGCGCGACGATCTGACCTTCTGCGACGAGGCATTTGCCGCACTGGAAGGCGCCGACGCCCTGGTCGTGGTCACCGAGTGGAAGCAGTTCCGCAGCCCGGATTTCGGCAAGATCAAGCAGGCCTTGAAGGACGACGTGGTGTTCGACGGCCGCAACCTTTACGACCCGCAGGAAATCGAAGCCGCAGGTCTGGCCTACTACGCCATCGGACGAGGCCGTTCGTTGCATGCATGAGCAACTCTCGCCGCGCGACCAGGAACTGGACGCGCGGTTGGTTGAACTGGAAACGCGCCTGTCCTTTCAGGAGCAGGCGCTCAATGAACTGAGTGAAGCACTTGCGGACGCCCGTTTGACGGGCGCCCGCAATGCCGAACTGATCCGCCACCTGCTCGAGGATTTGGGCAAGGTGCGCTCCACGTTGTTTGCCGACGCAGCGGATGAACCGCCGCCTCCGCATTATTGATTGCAGATTGCCACCGCCATGAGCGATACCTTACGTGACCAGTTGCTTGGGTTGGGCTTCAAGTCCGCACCCAAGCCCGAACGCAAACCCGACGCACGGCCTGCCGCGCGTCAACATGGCCACGGTGGCAGGCCCGCGCCCGGCGGCAACAAGCCGGGTGGCCAGGGCAGGGGACCGCAGCGGCCGCATGCCGCTGCGGTGACTGACGGCAAGGGCGAGCGCAAACACGACGGCAGGCCGGAGCGTCGCAACGATGGCAAGCCGGCAGGATCGCAACGTCCGCCGCAGTCCACGGCCGACCGCCGCGGACCCAGGCCGGCACGCACGCGTGAGGACATCGACCTGGCCAAGGCCTATGCGATCCGCGCGCAACGCGAGAAGGACGAGCGCATCGAAGCCGAGCGGCTGAAACAGGAAGAAGCACGCCTGCGTCGCGAAGCCAAGGCCAAGCTCGAAGAACTGCTCAAGGACAAGGGGCTCAATCATGTCGATGCGGATATCGCCCGGCATTTCCCCTATGGCGGCAAGATCAAGCGTATCTACGTGACTGCCGATCAGCTCAAGGCGCTCAACGCCGGCGAGCTCGGCGTGCTGCAGCTCAACGGTCGTTATCTATTGGTGACTGCCGAAGTACTGGCCGACGCCGAAGCGGTATTCGCACCGTCGGTGGCACTGAAGGTGGACCCGAATGCGCCGGCAGGCGAAGACCCGTATGCCGATCCCCAGTACCAGGTGCCCGACGACCTGGTCTGGTAAGGCTGCGTAGATAGGTTTGCGTTGGCACATGGGCACCTGATGGGTGCCCATCTGTTGAGTGGTGGTCAACCCGATTGCGTGGCCGCCAAGTGGATGCGGTCGATGCGTCAAGGCGGGAGATCTAGTTTTCCTGCATGGCGGCCCGTATGCGTTTTAGAGTGCGCCGGTCGGCCGTTCGCGATGAGGGGCGGCCGCTTGTGTGCAAGTGACGAAACTTCGAGGATCAGGATGACGCGCTCGGCGACAGGGAATGCTTACTTCGCGCATATCGACGGATTGCGTGCATTGGCGGTGCTGTCGGTCATCGCCTATCACCTGGACGCCAGCTGGTTGCCCGGTGGCTTCACCGGCGTCGATATATTTTTCGTTATCTCGGGGTTTGTGGTCAGTGCGTCGGTCGATCGATTACCGCGCATTGCGGTGGCCGCCGAGTTGGCGCGGTTTTATGCGCGCCGCTTGCGGCGTATCGCACCGGCCTTGCTGGTCTGCGTGCTGGTCACCGCGCTGTTTTCGACCTTGTTCATTCCCGAGTCGTGGCTGAGCGAAGCCAGCACCAAGACCGGGCGCATGGCCTTGTTCGGGCTGAGCAACTGGGTGTTGGCCAGCGTCGGCCAGGATTATTTTTCTCCGCGTGCCGAGTTCAATCCGTATACGCAGACCTGGTCGCTGGGCGTGGAGGAACAGTTCTATCTGCTGTTTCCGTGGATGTTCCTGGCCTGGATGCGTGGCGGTGCCGGACGTGCCTGGTCGCTGGGCCTGTTCGCGCTCGCCAGCGCGGCCTCGCTGGGCTATGCCTGGCAGCGCACGCAGGTGCCGGGACACGAGGTCACTTCGTTCTATCTGACCACCGCACGCTTTTGGCAACTGGGTGCCGGCGTGGTGTTGTTTCAGCTGATGGCACTGCTGCGCCGCCGCGACGGGCAGCGTGTGTTCGCAGCAGGCATCGGCCTGCCTGCACCGTTGCGCGCAATTCTGTTGCTGTTGGCCTTGGCAGGCATCGGCAACGGACTGTGGAATGCGCGGCCTGGGCATTCGCCCTGGAGCGATGGCCTGTGGCCGGCGGTTGGCACGCTGGTGGTGTTGGCGTTGCTGCATCGGCACAGCGAGGGCTGGATCGGGCGCGTGTTGTCCGCCAGGCCGGTGGTGACGATCGGGCGCATCTCGTATTCGTTGTATCTGTGGCACTGGCCTGTGCTGGTGCTGCTGCGCTGGACGATCGGGCTGGATGCGGTGGCGGCCAAGCTGCTGGCGCTGGTGCTGACGGTCGTTTGCGCGGCGGCGTCGTATCGCTGGGTGGAACTGCCTTGGCGCAATCGGCGTATGGGTGGCTGGTCGAACGTGCGCGTGGTGATGGCCGGCCTCGCTGCGTTGGTGCTGGCCTTCGGCGTGCAATCGGCAGTGATCAAGTCGACGCCGTATACCTCGTTGAGTGTGGTCAGCCGCCACCCGCTGGATTGGTATGCGTATGCGCGCGGCTTGCGCAAGGAGCTGCCGGACTGCCGCCTGATCGCCAGCAACGCATCGGTGGGCGGTCAGCCGGTGCGCATCTTCGCGCGCGGGAAGTGTTCGCGTCCTGCGGCCAGCCAGCGCCAGGTCTTTGTGATCGGCGATTCGCATGCGCTGGCCTACAACGAAATGCTGCGGCGTTTTCCGTTGCTGGAAGGCGGCAGCGTGCGCATGTATGGCGTGGCCGGGTGTGCGGTCGCATCGATGCAGCCGGGTGGTCAGGGCGCAGGTTGCGACGCGTTCCTGCGACCGGCGCTGGAGGACGTGGCGGGCAGGGCGCGTGCGGGCGATGTGCTGTTCCTGCCTGGTTTGCGGGTGCCGCGGCTGGCCGAGCAGGACGTGTTGTTCGACCTGCACGGCAATATCGCCACGCTGCAGAGCGAGCCGGCACAGCGCGAGCGCGATGCGACGGTGGCGGCGACGATCGCATTGCTGGCACCGGTGCAGGCGCGGGGCGTTCTGATTGTGTTCGAAGCGCCCAAACCGGTGCTCAGGGCACCGCCTTACCGATGTTCGGACTGGTTCAATCGTGGCAATGCGATCTGCGCCAACGGCATGCAGATCGAGCGCAAGGCGATGGAAGACTATCGCGCGCCGGCACTTGATGGATTGCGTCGCATCGCATCCGGGCTAGGGGGCGCCAGCATCTGGGACCCGCTGCCGTCGCTGTGCGATGCGCAGGTGTGCGCGCCGACACAGCAGGGCCGGCCGCTGTTCTTCGATGCCGACCACTTGAGCGGGTATGGCAACCGTGTGCTGCTGCCGGGTTTCGCGGCGCATCTGCGTGGCTTGCCGGCGTCGGCACCGGTGGCTCAATAAAGGACCGGCTGCTCAGGAAAGGTTGACGTGCCGCTGGCGATACACGGGCCGGTCACGGCGCGCGCGGCACCATCGCCGCGTTATTGTCGACGCAGCCGGGCATGGTGCCCACTGCGTCGCTGCCCACTTCTGCCGATGGTGCCGCGTATGTCCTTGTTGTCGAACGTGTTGAAGTCCCGTGCCGTTGCGTCGGTTGCCTCCACCGCGCGTGGCGCTTCGGGTTTGCAGGCGACGCGCGCCACGGTGTTGGCCGCTGCCATGTTTGCGTTATGCGGGATGAGTGGGCAGGCCGCTGCGCAGACGGAGGATGCCCCTGCGTTTGACCGTCCCGGCATTCCGTTTGCCGCCGAAGTGCTGCAGCCCGGCGTGTTCGCCTGGGAGCAGGGTCTGCCGGATGCGAGTACCGATCGCAGCGACGGGCAGCGAATCACCCAGTACACCGCCGATACAGTGCTGCGCCTGGGCCTGTTCCAGAACGTGGAACTGCAGGTCGGCAGCGACAGCTACAACTGGCAGCACGGTGGCGGTGCGCATGTGCGCGGCGGAGGCGATAGCCATATCGGTCTGAAGGTGGCATTGCCGTCGCAGTCGGACAGCTTTCATTGGGCCGCGCTCGGCAGCTACAGCGTGCCGACCGGCAGCGCTGCCTTCAGCGATGGCTACGCGCGCGAACTGGGCGTGACCGCGTCCTGGGATCTGGCCCAGCAGCGCGCACTGGCGCTATACGTCAACTATGCGCGCGACAGCGACGGGCATACCTGGACCTTCTCGCCCAACTACACGTTCTTTTCCGGTGAGCGTTTCAGCAGTTATGTCGAGGCAGGCTTCGATACCGGCGGCGAGCATTCGCGCGTGGCCGGCGCCGGCGGTGCCTGGCAGTTGCCGCATGCGATGCAGCTGGATGTCTCGGTGCTGCGCGGGCTGACCTCCGAGAGCCCGGACTGGCAGGGCGGGATCGGCCTGTCGATTGCCTTTCAGTGATGGCAAGATGGAAGGCGGCGGCAGCGTCGCGGCCGCTGTCCATGTTGCACTGCCGCATGCATTGAGTGCGTGGAAAAGGCCTAATTGGATCGATCCAATCGACGCCAGATGCATGCGCACTTTTCCCATTGCAAGGTCGGCAACGTGACGCGTGCCAAACCGGCGCCCTCCGCTTCGGAGGATGGCGACGCGCGCCGCAGCGGACGCGGGCCGGTGACCCTGCGCGATATCGCCAGTGCCATCGGCGTATCGCGCGCGACGGTGTCGTTGGTGCTGCGCGGCAGCCCGCTGGTGCATGCGACCACGCGCGCGCGCGTGGAGGCCGAACTGGATCGGCAGCACTACGTCTACAACCGTGCTGCGGCCAATCTGCGCTGCCGCACCTCATCCAGCATCGCGCTGGTCATCAACGATCTGTCCAATCCGTTCTTTGCCGAATTCGCCGCAGGCGTGGACGAAGCGCTGGGCGCGGCGGGTTATGTGACCCTGCTCGGCAGCACCGGCGAATCGACGCAGCGCCAGCAGGCGGTGCTGACCTCGTTGATGGAGCACACCCCTGCCGGCATCATCCTGTCGCCGGCCGAAGGCAGCCAGGCACAGGCGCTGACCCAGGTGCTGGGACGACAACACAACGTGGTGTTGTTCAACCGCGAAGTGGAGGGCGCGGGCTGGGATCTGCTGGCGCTGGACAACGAGCAGGGCGCGTTGCTTGCCTGCGCGCATCTGATTGCGCAAGGCCACCGGCGCATCGTGTTCTTCGGTGGTCATGCCGAATCCAGTTCCTGCCGGCAACGCCGTGCCGGTTACGCGCGCGCGATGGCCGACGCCGGTCTGGCCGTGCATTACGTTGAATCCGCACCGAATCGACAGGATGCTGCGCTGTGCGCCGGTCGCATGTTGGACAGCGCCGAGCACGATCGCGCAACTGCGGCGGTCTGCTACAACGATAGCGTCGCGTTGGGCCTGATGGCCGCACTGGCGATGCATGGCATCGTGCCGGGGCGCGATTTCGCGGTGACCGGCTTCGACGATATCGCCGAAGCCGCGTTGTTCACGCCCGCGCTGACCACGCTGGCCGCAGATCCGCGCGCGCGCGGGCGCCAGGCTGCGCAACTGGTGTTGCAGCGTATCGGGAGTCCCGCCCTTGCATCGCAGCGTCTGACCGCCGCAGTCGAATTGAAGATCCGCGCCAGCAGCGCCAGCGCGTTGAGCTCCGTGATTCCGCTTTACTCCCCCAGCGATTCCCCCGCCCATTCCCCCACCAAGGCCTCAGGCCGCTGACCAGGCAATTCCTATGGTTTCCCTTTCCACGCAGTCCACAGTGCCTAGCGGCAACAAGGCGCCCGTCAACAACGGCGTTGCGTTGTCGGTCGTCACCACGATCTTCTTCATGTGGGGCTTTCTCACCTGCCTCAACGACATCCTGATCCCGCATCTGAAGGCGGTGTTCGAGCTCAACTTCGCGCAGGCGATGCTGGTGCAGTTCACCTTCTTCGGCGCGTACTTCCTGATGTCGCTGCCGGCCGGTTGGCTGGTGGCCAGGCTTGGCTACAAGCAAGGCATCGTGGCCGGGCTGGCGGTTGCCGCGGTCGGTGCGCTGGGCTTCTGGCCTGCGGCGGAATTGCGCGTCTATGGCGCATTTCTCGGCGCGTTGTTCGTGCTGGCCACCGGCATCACCATCCTGCAGGTGGCGGCCAACCCGTATGTCGCGCTGCTGGGCCCGGAGCGCAGTGCGTCCAGCCGCTTGACCCTGGCGCAGGCGCTCAATTCGCTGGGTACTGCGATCGCGCCGCTGTTCGGTGGCTGGCTGATCCTGTCCAACACCGTCATGAGCGGCGACCAGCTCAAGGTGCTGCCGGAAGCCGAGCAACTGGCCTATCGCGTGCAGGAAGCGCAGGCCGTGCAGGGGCCGTACATCGGTCTGGGCATCGTGCTGTTTCTGCTGGCGATCTTCGTGTTCCTGTTCCGTCTGCCGGCCCTGACCGATGTGGGCGCGCAGAAGGATGAAAGCAGGCATTCGCTGCTGGATGCGCTGGCGCATCCGCATGTGCGCTTTGGTGTGTTGGCGATCTTTTTCTATGTCGGTGCGGAAGTGGCAATCGGCAGCCTGATGGTCAACTATTTCTCGTTGCCGCAGATCGGCGGGTTCACCGAACGCGAAGCGACCCACTACGTGTCGGCGTACTGGACGCTGGCGATGATCGGCCGTTTCATCGGTTCGGCCTTGCTGGCCAAGTTGTCGCCGCGCGTGCTGTTGTCGGTGTTCGCCGGGATCAACGCACTGCTGCTGGGCCTGACCATGGCCAGCGGCGGCATGCTGGCGGTGTATGCGCTGGTGGCGATCGGCCTGTTCAATTCGATCATGTTCCCGACCATCTTTACGCTGGGCATCGAGCGGCTTGGCCCGCTGACCGGCCGCGCCTCGAGCCTGTTGATCATGGCCATCGTCGGCGGCGCCATCGTGCCGTATCTGCAGGGCCTGCTGGCCGACAGCATCGGTCTGCACGAGTCGTTCGTGCTGCCGCTGGTGTGCTATCTCTACATCGTGTTCTACGGCATCTGGGGCTCGCGTCTGCGCGGCCCACTGGCGGAGGCGCGCGCATGAGTGCCTTGAAGAACCGGGTGGTGTGTTTTGGCGAGGCCTTGATCGACATGCTGGCACTGCCGCAGGCGGGTCCGGATGAGGCGCGCACGTTTGCGCAATACGCCGGCGGTGCGCCGGCCAATGTCGCGGTCGCGGTGGCGCGCCTGGGTGGCGCAGCGCATTTCGTCGGCATGCTGGGGCGCGACATGTTCGGCGATTTTTTGCTGCAGAGCCTGCAGCAGGCCGGTGTCGCCACCGATGGCATCGTGCGCACCGATGAGGCCAAGACTGCGCTGGCTTTTGTTGCACTGGATGAAGCCGGCGAACGCAGTTTCAGTTTCTACCGTCCGCCTGCGGCGGATCTGCTGTTCCGGCCGGAGCATTTCGCCGCGGACGGCTTCACGCAGGCTGCCGTGCTGCATGTGTGTTCCAACAGCATGACCGAGCCGGCGATCGCGCAATGCACGCTGGACGGCATGCGCCGCGCACGCGCCGATGGCGCCATCGTCAGCCTGGATCTCAACCTGCGCCCGATGCTGTGGCCGCAGGATGTGGACCCGGCTGCACTGCTGTGGGAGGCGTTGGCGCTGGCCGATGTGGTCAAGCTCTCGCGCGAAGAACTCGATTACCTGGCCGGCACGCTCGATGGCGACGCCAGCGCGGTCACCCGCAAGCTCTGGCAGGGCCAGGCCAGCTGGTTGCTGGTCACCGACGGTGGTGGCCCGGTGCACTGGCAGACACGCACCGATTCGGGTCAGGTGCCGGCCTTCCGCGTGCAGGTGCGCGACAGCACGGCAGCGGGCGATGCGTTCGTCGGTGGCTTGCTGTTTCAGCTGGCGACGCGTGCATCCACGCTGGAGCAGCTGTCCGGCGATGCCGCTGCGATCACCGAGGTGATCCGCTTTGCCGCGGCGGTCGGCGCGCTCGCGGTGACGCGCAAGGGCGCGTTTGCGGCCATGCCGAGCGTCGATGAAGTCCATTCCCTGATCCAGGAACAATCATGAGCCGTTTGCCTGCGAGCCCCGCACCCGATTTCCGTTCGGCCGATGTGCTGCGTCAGCATATCGCCGACACCATGGCGTTCTACCACCCGCGCGCGATCGACCCGGCGGGCGGGTTTTTCCAGTATTTCCGCGACGATGGTTCGATCTACGATGCCGGGCATCGGCATCTGGTCAGCAGCACGCGCTTCGTCTTCAACTATGCGATGGCGTATCGCGAATTCGGCGATGCGCAGTACCTGCAGGCGGTGCGTCACGGCCTGGACTATCTGCGCAACGTGCATCGCAATCCGGCCACCGGCGGTTACGCATGGACATTGCGTGACGGCGTGGTCGAAGACGACATGAATCACTGCTACGGCGTGGCCTTCGTGCTGCTGGCGTATTCGTGCGGCCTGAAGGCGGGTGTCTATGAGGCGCGCGCATGGATGGACGAGACCTGGCAGCTGCTGGAAAAGCACTTCTGGGAGCCGGAATTCGGCCTGTACCGCGACGAGGCCGATGCGCAATTCAACTTCACCAGCTACCGCGGCCAGAACGCCAACATGCACATGTGCGAGGCGATGATCGCCGCGTACGAAGCCAGTGGCGAGCAACGCTACCTGGACCGTGCGCTGTCGCTGGCCGACACCATGACCCGGCGCCAGGCGGCCAAGGCCGACGGTCTGGTGTGGGAACACTACGATCTGCAATGGAATATCGACTGGGACTACAACCGCGACAATCCCAAGCACCTGTTCCGCCCCTGGGGTTTCCAGCCGGGCCATCAGACCGAATGGGCCAAGCTGCTGATGCTGCTGGATCGCTACGCACCGACCGACTGGTTGTTGCCGACCGCGCAACACCTGTTCGATGTGGCAGTGGAGCGCTCCTGGGATGCGCAGCGTGGCGGGCTGTATTACGGCTTCGACCCGGACGGCAAGGTTTGCGACGACGACAAGTATTTCTGGGTGCAGGCCGAATCGCTGGCGGCGGCGGCGTTGCTGGCGCAGCGCAGCGGCGAGCCGCGCTATTGGCAGTGGTACGACAAGCTCTGGGCGTATTCCTGGGAGCACATGATCGACCATCGCTATGGTGCGTGGTACCGCATTCTGGACGCGGACAACCGCAAGTACAGCGACGAAAAGAGCCCCGCCGGCAAGACCGATTACCACACCATGGGCGCCTGCTACGAGGTCTTGAACGTGTTGCGGCCGGCTGCTTGATGCTGGCGTGATCAAGGGCGCCGCCGCGCAATGCGTCGGCGCCGCGTAGGAGCGCACCCAGGCGCGATGCGGATTTACCGGTAAAGCCTCGTCGCGCCCGGGTGCGCTCCTGCGATGTCTGTGGTCTGCGGCTGTGCTTATTCCGGGTCGTAATCCAGATTCGATGCCAGCCAACGTTCTGCCAATGCCACGGTGATGCCCTTGCGCCTGGCGTAGTCGGCCACCTGTTCCTTGCCCAGGCGCCCGACCACGAAGTACTGGCTCTTGGGATGGCTGAAGTAGTAGCCGGAGACCGCTGCGGTGGGCAGCATCGCGAAACTTTCGGTCAGCGTCATCGTGGTATGACGCTCGGCATCGAGCAGGTCGAACAGGGTGCGCTTTTCGCTGTGCTCGGGGCAGGCGGGATACCCCGGTGCCGGGCGAATGCCGCGATAGCGCTCGGCGATCAGCGCCTCGTTGTCCAGCGTCTCATCCTCCACATAGCCCCAGAATTCGGTGCGCACGCGTTGATGCAGGCGCTCGGCCAGCGCCTCGGCCAGACGGTCGGCCAGGGCCTTGAGCAGAATCGAATTGTAGTCGTCATGCGCGGCTTCGAACCGCGCCACATGCGGCTCGATGCCGATGCCGGCGGTGACCGCAAACGCGCCGATCCAGTCCTGCTTGCCGCTGCTCTTGGGCGCGATGAAATCGGCCAGGCAGAAGTCGGGGCGGTCGACGGGTTTGTCGACTTGTTGGCGTAAGAAGTGCAAGAGCTGCCGGGATTGGGCATTCGGGATTTGGGATTGGCCGGGCTGCTGCGAATCTCCAATCCCGTTTGCCGAATCCCGGTGGTCTGTCAGCACCACTTCCACGTCATCGCCCACACTGTTTGCCGGCCACAGCCCGAACACCGCCTTCGCGGTCAGCCATTTTTCGGCGACGATGGTGCGCAGCATCTTGCGTGCATCGCGGTACAACTCGCTGGCCTGGGTGCCGACCACCTCGTCGCTGAGGATCGCCGGGAACTTGCCGGCCAGCTCCCAGGCCTGGAAGAACGGGGTCCAGTCGATCAGCTCGATCAACTCCTGCAGCGGATAGTCGTCGAACACGTGCAGGCCGGGCTGACGCGGGGCGGGCGGTGTGTAGGTGCCCCAATCACCATCGAAACGCTGTGCGCGTGCCTTTTCCAGCGACACCAGGCGTTTGGCGTCGCCGCGGTTGCGATGGCGGGCGCGGATCTCTGCGTAGTCGGCATCGTTGGCGGCAACGAAGGCCTGGCGCAGGTCGCGCGAGATCAGCGATTGCGCAACGCCCACCGCGCGCGAGGCGTCCTTCACCCACACGGTGGGGGCGGTGTAATGCGGGTCGATCTTCAAGGCGGTGTGTGCGCGTGAGGTGGTGGCGCCACCGATCAACAGCGGAATCTCGAAGCCTTGTCGCTGCATCTCGCGTGCGACATGCGACATCTCTTCCAGCGACGGCGTGATCAGGCCGGACAAGCCGATCAGGTCCGCATTCTCTGCGCGCGCACGGTCCAGTATCACCTGCGCCGACACCATCACGCCCAGGTCCACCACGTCGAAGTTGTTGCATGCCAGCACCACGCCGACGATGTTCTTGCCGATGTCGTGCACATCGCCCTTGACGGTGGCCATGATGATCTTGCCGTTGGACTTGCCGACATCACCGGTCCGCAGCTTTTCCGCTTCGATGAAGGGCAGCAGGTACGCCACCGCCTTCTTCATCACACGCGCGGACTTGACCACCTGCGGCAGGAACATCTTGCCGGCGCCGAACAGGTCGCCGACCACGTTCATGCCGTCCATCAGCGGGCCTTCGATCACGTCCAGCGGGCGGGTGGACTGCTGGCGCGCTTCCTCGGTATCGGTTTCCACGAATGCGTCGATGCCGTGCACCAGCGCATGCGCCAGCCGCGCACGCACCGGCTTCTCGCGCCAGGCCAGGTCTTCGACTTTCGCCGCGCCCTTGCTGCCTTTATAGCGCTCTGCAATTTCGAGCAAGCGTTCGGTGCCGTCCTTGCGGCGATTGAGGACCACATCCTCCACGCGTTCGCGCAGTTCCGGGTCGAGCTCGTCGTAGATCGGCATGCCGCCGGCGTTGACGATGCCCATGTCCATGCCGGCCTTGATCGCATGGAACAGGAACACCGAGTGGATCGCCTGGCGCACCATCTCGTTGCCGCGAAACGAGAACGACACGTTGGAAACGCCGCCGGAAACATGGCAGTGCGGCAGCGTGCGTTTGATCTGCCGGGTGGCTTCGATGAAGTCCACCGCGTAGTTGTCGTGCTCCTCGATGCCGGTGGCCACGGCAAAGATGTTCGGGTCGAAGATGATGTCTTCCGGCGGAAAGCCCACCTGCTCGGTCAGCACCTTGTAGGCGCGCGTGCAGATCTCGACCTTGCGCGCGCAGGTATCGGCCTGGCCCACTTCGTCGAAGGCCATCACCACCGCGGCAGCGCCATAGCGCAGCACCTTGCGCGCCTGTTCGATGAACAGCGCCTCGCCTTCCTTGAGCGAGATCGAGTTGACTACGCTCTTGCCTTGCAGGCACTTCAGGCCGGCTTCGATCACGCTCCACTTGGACGAATCCACCATCACCGGAATGCGCGCGATATCCGGCTCGGACATGATCAGGTTGAGAAAGCGCGTCATCGCCTTTTCCGAATCGATCAGGCCCTCGTCCATGTTGACGTCGAGGATCTGCGCACCGTTGGCGACCTGCTGGCGCGCCACCTCCACCGCCTCTTCGTAGCGCTCTTCCTTGATCAGCTTGCGGAACTGCGCGCTGCCGGTGACGTTGGTGCGCTCGCCCACGTTGACGAACAACAGGTCCGGGGTGATGACCAGCGGTTCCAGGCCGGATAGGCGGGTGTGGCGGGGAGTGCTCATGCGATGCTCTGAAGAAGGGCGGCCGCGTTGCTAGCCCGGATCGGAAAAGGAAGTGACGGGACGCAGTCGTCTGCACTCATCCGGCGCTGCACGCCTGCTTCCCCCGCATGCGGATGAAGGTGCCCGAAGGACGGATGAGTGTCATCGCTCTGCATCACGCTGCCAGCTCCTGCGCGCCAGGCAATTGCCGCGGCGGCAGGTCGGCGACCGCTTGGGCGATCGCACGGATGTGATCCGGCGAGGTGCCGCAGCAGCCGCCGACCAGATTGAGCAGGCCGGCCTGCGCAAATTCGCGCAAGGTTTCGGCCATTTCTTCCGGGGTTTCGTCGTACTCGCCGAAGGCATTCGGCAGGCCGGCATTGGGATGCGCGCTGACATAGGCGTCGGCAATCTGCGCCAGCGTTTCCACGTGCGGGCGCAGGTCCTTGGCACCGAGCGCGCAGTTCAGGCCCACCGACAGCGGCCGTCCGTGCGCGACCGAGGCGTAGAACGCCTCGGCTGTCTGGCCGGACAAGGTGCGTCCGGAGGCATCGGTGATGGTGCCGGAGATCATCACCGGCAGGCGCCCGCCGCGCGCTTCGAACACTTCCTCGATGGCATACAGCGCGGCCTTGGCGTTGAGCGTGTCGAAGATGGTTTCCACCATCAGCGTGTCGGCACCGCCGTCGATCAAACCGTCGATGGCCTCACGATAGGTGTCGCGCAAGGCATCGAAGCTGGTGTTGCGGTAGCCGGGGTCGTTGACGTCCGGGCTGATCGAGGCGGTGCGGCTGGTGGGGCCGAGCACGCCGATCACGAAGCGCGGTTTATGCGGGGTCAGCGCCTCGACTTCGTCGCAGCAGGCGCGCGCGACCTGCGCGCCGGCCTTGTTCAATTCGTAGACCAGATGTTCCAGGTGATAGTCGGCCTGGCTCACCGAGGTGGCGTTGAAGGTATTGGTTTCCAGCAGGTCGGCACCGGCGTCCAGATAGGCGCGATGGATGCCGGCGATGATCTCCGGGCGCGACAGCAACAGCAGGTCGTTGTTGCCTTTCAGGTCGTGGCCTTCCGGCGCGTGTGCGTGATCGCAGCCCGGGCCATGTACGTGCACCTGCGCGCTGTCGTAACCGTCGGCAAAGCGGCTGCCGCGGTAGTCGCGCTCCTGCAGATCGTGGCGCTGGATCATCGTGCCCATCGCGCCATCGATGATGAGGATGCGTTCGGCGAGCGCGGCAGTGAGTCTGGCGGCGCGTTCGGGATGCAGCCAGGGCAGTGCAAACGGGATTGGAGCTTGGGGATTGGATACCTGCGTCATGATTCAGCTCTCCGCGAAGCAGCGCCTTTGCTTTCAACGATTCCCGATTCCCGATTCCCAATTCCCGGCTTCACCGCAATCAATGAAATCACCTCGAAATGCGGCGGGCGCTTCTCGCGCGTCACCGTCTCCAGGCTGGACACGTCCAGCCCGGCTTTCTCGGCAAACCTGCGCAGTTCCTTGGCAGCAAAGCCAAGATTGACGTGGCCATAGGCATGCACCGCGGCACGGTGTTCGTGCTTGGCCAGGCTGCACAGCAGCAGGCGACCGCCGGGGCGCAGCACGCGCGCGGATTCGGCCACTGCCTGCGCCGGCTTGGCTGCGTAGGTGAGCGCATGCATCAGCACCACCAGGTCGAAGCTGGCATCGGGAAACGGCAGCGCATGCATGTCACCCTCGCGCACTTCCACATTGCGCAGCTTGCGCAGGCGCTCGCTGGCGGCGGCGACCACGCGTGCGCTGGTGTCGATGCAGATGTAGCGGGTGGCATGTGGTGCCACCAGCTCGGCCAGCACGCCGTCGCCGGAGGCGATGTCGAGCACGTCGCCGGTTTCCAGCAGAGGCAGGGCGGTGCGCGCCAGCGCCTCCCAGGTGCGCCCCGGGGAGTAGTGTCGTTCCATGTCGCCGGCCACCGAATCGGCCCAGTTCTGGTCGGCGGCGCGGTTGGCCAGCACTGCCGCCACGCGCTCGGCGTCCTGACGCAGTAGCGGATCGTCGCTGCCGGTGCTCAATGCCAGCCACAGGGCGCGCTGCGCCGGATCCAGCGACACCTCGTCGAAACGGTAGTAAGCCGACACGCCGGCGCGGCGGTCGCGCACCAGCCCGGCTTCCTTGAGCTTGGCCAGGTGCGTGGACACGCGCGGTTGGGCCAGGCGGGTGATCGCCGACAGCTCGGCCACGGTGAGTTCTTCCTGCTCCAGCAAGGTCAGCAGGCGGACGCGGGTGGCGTCGGCAAATACCTTCAGGCGCGCCGACCAGTCTTCCAGATCCATGAATATCTCTATATCGCGATATGGAGATATTTTCGGTCGGGCAGGGTGTGGGGTCAACTACATACGCATGCGAATGGTTGGAGCTACAATGGGCGCTCAGCCTAGGCCTGGAGGGGTGCGACGTGGATTTCAGCTTTACCGAAGAACAATTGATGATCCAGGATGTGGCCCGCCGCATCGCCCAGGAAAAGATCGCCCCCAGCGCGGAGCAGTTCGATCGCAGCGGCGAGTTCCCGCTGGAGAACATCCGCCTGCTCGGCGAAAACGGCCTGATGGGCATCGAGGTGCCGGCCGAGTACGGTGGCGCCGGCATGGACCCGATCAGCTATGCGCTGGCAATGATCGAGATCGCCGCCGCCGACGGCGCGCATTCCACCATCGTGTCGGTCAACAACTCGCTGTTTTGCACCGGCATCCTGAAGAACGGCAGCGAGGCGCAGAAACAGCTGTACGTGCGCGCGATCGCCGAAGGCGCGCAGATCGGCGCGTTCGCACTGACTGAGCCGCAGTCCGGTTCGGATGCCTCGGCGATGCGCTGCCGCGCGGTCAAGCAGGCCGATGGCAGCTTTGTGATCAACGGCAAGAAGAGCTGGATCACCTCCGGCCCGGTCGCCAAGTACATCGTGTTGTTTGCGGTGACCGAGCCGGACAAGGGCTCGCGCGGCATCACCGCTTTCATGGTCGACGCCGATCGCGCCGGCTTCCATCGCGGCAAGACCGAGCCCAAGCTCGGCATCCGTGCCTCGGCCACCTGCGAGATCGAATTTGCCGATTACATTGCCCAGCCCGACGAAGTGCTGGGCGTGGAAGGCGAGGGCTTCAAGACCGCGATGAGCGTGCTCGACGCCGGGCGCATCGGCATCGCGTCGCAGGCGGTCGGCATCGCGCGTGCGGCCTATGAAGCGACCCTGGCCTACGTTAAGGAGCGCAAAGCCTTCGGTGCGGCCATCGGCACCTTCCAGATGACCCAGGCCAAGATCGCCGACATGAAGTGCAAGCTGGATGCAGCGCTGCTGCTGACGCTGCGCGCGGCCTGGTTGAAGGGGCAGGGCCAGAAGTTCGGCACCGAAGCGGCCGTGGCCAAGCTCACCGCCTCGGAGGCGGCGATGTGGATCACCCATCAGGCTGTGCAGATCCACGGCGGCATGGGCTATTCGAAGGAAATGCCGCTGGAGCGTTACTTCCGCGACGCCAAGATCACCGAAATCTACGAGGGCACCTCGGAAATCCAGCGCCTGGTGATCGCGCGTGGCGAGACCGGCTTGCGCTGAAGGGCCTGATCCGGCAGTACGCCGCGGTCGACACCATCGGCCCGAGCTGCGCAGCAGTCGATCCGGCACCGTGACGCTGGCGATTGCCTCGCACTATGTAGGAGCGCGCTTGCGCAAACGTGAGCGGTCAGATATCACAGAAGCGCCGTACATCGCACATGGTTGCGCCCGACCTTGTCGCGCGCGGCGCGCGCGGATCACAATCGCAGCTTCTCTGGCCTCTGGTGCGCGCATGCCCCGGTCCTTGCACGCTGTGTTTTCCCGCCTTTCGTTGTCCGCCCGTGTTCCGGTGCTTGTGTGTTGGGGGCTGTTGCTGGTCTGCGCTGCGGCAAGTGCGCAAACGCCGCCGCCCTCGATCGTGCCCACCGACCGCCTGCAGGAAGCCTGGTGGGCGCAGCGGCATGCGCAGGTGCTGGAGCAGGTGAAGCAGCACGCCGACACGCCGCTGTTGTTGATCGGCGATTCGATCACCCAGAACTACGAAAAAGCCAAGGCGCCGGACGAGGATTTTCAGCCGACCTGGCAAACCTTCTACGGCAGCCGTGGCGCGCTCAATCTGGGCTTCAGCGGCGATGGCACCGAGAACGTGCTGTGGCGGCTGGCCAATGGCGAGGTCGATGGCCTGCAGCCCAAGGTCGCGCTGGTATTGATCGGTACCAACAACACCGGCCACCTCGGCCAGACCGCGGAGCAGGCCCAGCTCGGTATCGATGCGGTGGTGGCGGCGATCGAACAGAAGTTGCCGCGCACCCAGATCTTGCTGGTGGGTGTGCTGCCCAGCGACATCTCCGGCGAGAAGTCGCGCCGCGACGCGCAGATCAACCAGGGCCTGGCGGTGCGCTATGGCGACAATCCACGCGTGACCTATCTGGATGTGGGGTCGATCTTCCAGCGCGACGGCAAGCTGCGCACCGAGCTGTTTTACGACACCCGTTTCCGTCCGCCGGCCGCTGCCCTGCATCCGGACACGCAAGGCCAGCGCATGCTGGCCGAGGCGATCGAGCCGACCCTGGCGCGCCTGCTGGGCGAGGCGCCGGTCAAGCCGGTTGCCGCGCTGGGCCGCGATTTTGCGACCTCGCTGATTCCGGTCGACCGGCTGGAGCAGGACTCCTACGACTGGTATGCGCGTCACCATGCGGCGCTGGCCGCAGCGCGAACGCTCAAGCCCGAGGTGGTGGTGATCGGCGATTCGATCACGCACTTCTGGGCCGGCCCGCCGCAGGCCACGCGTGTCAGTGGCCCCGAGTCCTGGAGCTGGTTGTACGGCAGGGTCCCGGTGCTGAATCTGGGCTTTGGCTGGGACCGCACCCAGAACGTGCTGTGGCGCATCCGCCAGGGCGAGCTCGACGGCCTGGATCCGCGCTGGGTGGTGCTGCATATCGGCACCAACAACCTCACCGGCACCGCGCAAGCGCGCGCCTCCACGCCGGCCGAGACCGCGCAGGGTGTGGAGGCGGTGGTGAGCGAGGTGCGTCGCCGTTTGCCCAGGAGTCAGCTGATCCTGATGGCGATCATGCCGCGCGGCCGCCATGCCGGGGATGCGCAGCGCGCGCCCATTGCCGAGACCAATCGGCTGCTGGCCGCGCGTTATGGCAAGGATCGGTCCGTGCGTCTGGTCGACATCGGGCCTCGGATGCTGCAGCCGGACGGGACCTTGCCCGAGGCGCTGATGCCCGACGGCACCCATCCCAGTGAGACCGGGTATGCGATCTGGGCCACGGCGCTGCGCGAGGCGGGCATCACGGCAACGCCATAAGCCGTCCTGCGCTGCGGAGTCGGGGCAGTGGCCTCGAAGAGGGCGCTGCTGTCGCGCAGCAGGCTATCCGGTTGCACGGTTGCTGCGTCATGGCGTGAGCGGAATGAAGCGCCGGCCGCCGATCAATAGCGGGCTGCCATCGGCCGGCAACGCAGGCGCACGGCCACCGTCAGAACTTTTCGGACCCCAGAAACCAGAAGACCCCCGATCGCTCGGAGGTCTTTTTAAACTGGTGCCCAGAAGAGGACTCGAACCTCCACGAAGTTGCCCCCGCTAGCACCTGAAGCTAGTGCGTCTACCAATTCCGCCACCTGGGCAGGTGAGCCGCGAATTTTGCAGACTCCCGGCGGGCTTGTCAATGCCTGGTGGCCGGCAATTGCGACCGGCCGGGCGAGGCGTGCCGCCCATGGCGCGGCCGCAAGGGGTACCATGTAAGCAATGACAAAGAAAAACACCCCAGATTCCGATCGGCCCAGTCGCCGCAAGTCCACCAGCCCGGGCGAGTCCACCACCGCCGAAAAACAGAAGTTGCCGGGCTGGATGCCGGACTTCCTGGTCCGCGCCGCCGCCGGTGCGTCGACCAAGTCCGCCAACAAACGCGCTGCCGACAAGGCCGCCAACGCCTCGCCAGAGCTGCCGGTAGCGCCCGCGCTGCCCACGCCGCCGGCACCACGCGCACCGCATCCGCGCAAGAGCGGTCCGCCGGCGCCGCCGCCGGAACGCTTCCAGCAGGCGCCGACCGAAGCGCCCGCCCCGGCGGCGGAGTTCAAGGACCCGCATGCCGACCGCGAGGCACTGCGCTACGCCGAGCCGATCGCCAGCCGCGAGGCCATCCTGCAGTTGCTCGACGCCTGCGATGGCCCGCAGACCGCCGAGGAAATCGCCGAACAACTCAATCTCAGCGACCGCATCGACGCGCTGAGCAAGCGCCTTGCAGCGATGGTGCGCGAAGCGCAGCTGGTGCAGAACCGTCGCGGCGGCTACGCGCCGGTGCAGCAGACCAGCCTGATCGCCGGCGTGGTGATCGCCAATCCGGAAGGCTTCGGTTTCCTCAAGCCGGACGAGGGTGGCGACGACCTGTTCCTGCCGCCTTATGAAATGCGCAAGGTCATGCACGGCGATCGTGCGCTGGCCAACGTCACCGGCATTGACCGCCGCGGCCGTCGCGAAGGTGCGATCGCCCGCGTGCTCGAACGCCGTATGTCGCGCATGCTCGGACGCTTCTTCTACGAGCATGGCGTGGCCTATGTCGACCCGGACGACAAGCGCGTGCAACGCAACGTGCAGATCGCACCTGACGGTATCGGCGAGGCGCGCGAAGGGCAGTTGGTGGTGTGCGAACTGATCGCGCCGCCGGATGCGCGGCGCCCGGCGATCGGCAAGATCATCGCGGTGCTCGGTGACAAGCTCACCCCGTCGCTGGTGGTGGAGATGGCCATCCACGGCCATGAGCTGCCGCACGAATTTCCGCAGGAAGTGCTGGACGAGGCCGCGGCAGTGCCGTTGGTGGTCGAGCCGCAGATGATCGGCGGGCGCGTGGATCTGCGGCAGATGCCGCTGGTCACCATCGACGGCGAAGACGCCAAGGATTTCGACGACGCGGTGTATTGCGAGCCCAATGTCGACGGTTTCCGTCTGGTGGTGGCGATCGCCGACGTGTCCAACTATGTGCGTCCGGGCACGCCGCTGGACGATGAAGCACAAAAGCGTGCCACCTCGGTGTATTTCCCGGGTTTCGTGGTGCCGATGCTGCCGGAGACGCTGTCCAACGGCATCTGCTCGCTGATGCCCAAGGTCGACCGCATGTGCTTCGTCTGCGATATGCAGGTGGGGCGCGACGGCGAAGTCACCGGTTCGCGTTTCTACGAAGCGGTGATGAACTCGCATGCGCGCCTGACCTATAACCAGGTCTGGAAGGCGGTGGGCGAAGACGACGCCGACACCAAGGCCTTCATCGGCCCGTTGCTGCCGCAGGTGCAGCGCCTGCACCAGCTGTACAACGTGCTGTCCAAGGCGCGCACGCAGCGTGGCGCGATCGAGTTCGAAACCTCCGAAGTGCGCTTCGTGCTCGACAACACCGGCGAAGTCACCCAGGCCGGCATGCTGGTGCGCAACGATGCGCACAAGCTGATCGAAGAATGCATGATCGCCGCCAACGTCGAGGCCGCGCGTTACCTGCTGAGCATGCATGTGCCGGCGCCGTACCGCGTGCACGAGCGGCCGCCGGAGAGCAAGTACGAAGACCTGCTGGAGTTCCTCAAGGAATTCCAGCTGAGCCTACCGGCATGGAGCAAGGTGCGCCCCGGTGACTACACCAAGTTGCTGAAGAAAGTGCGCGCGCGCCCCGACGCGGCGCTGCTGGAGTCGGTGCTGCTGCGCAGCCAGAGCCTGGCGGTGTATTCGCCGGACAACAACGGTCACTTCGGTCTGGCGCTGGAGGCGTATGCGCACTTCACCTCGCCGATCCGGCGTTACCCGGACCTGCTGGTGCACCGCGCGATCAAGCACGCCCTGACCGGTGCCAGCCCGGAAAAATACATCTATACCCCGCGTCAGATGGCGGCCTTGTCGCTGCAGTGTTCCGAGCGTGGTCGGCGTGCCGACGAAGCCGAACGCGAAGTCGACGAGCGGTATCGCGCCGCGTGGATGGAAAAGCATGTCGGCGGCCAGTTCGATGGCGTGATCAGCGGCGTGACCGGGTTCGGCCTGTTCGTGGAGTTGACCCAGTCCAAGGTCAACGGCCTGGTGCATGTCACCCAGCTGCCGCAGGACTATTACCAGTTCGATCCGATCCGCAAGACGCTCAGTGGCGAGCGCCGTGGCCGCACGTTCCGTCTGGGCGATCCGGTGCGGGTGCTGGTGCTGAAGGCCAGCATGGAAGAGCGCAAGATCGACTTCCGCCTGGCCGAGGATCGCGGCGATTCGCCCGAACCGCCGCCGCCGCCGAGCGCTCAGCCGGCCAAGCGCAAGAAAAAACAGTACTAAGCGCGTCTGCAGGATCACAAGCCGCCGTCCGGCGGCGGCTCGCGATGTATACGGACCGCCGGATATGAGCGGCAGGTCGTTGCGGGCAGACGCTCGCAACGCGCGCTGGGTGCCCACTTTCAAGGCTTGAGGCGACGATGGACGCAGCAATCGAGTACAGCGGTGGCTGCCAGTGCGGTGCCGTGCGTTTCCACGTGCGCGGCAGGCTGACGGACGCCTCGATCTGCCATTGCCGCATGTGTCAAAAAGCCTTCGGTGCCTACTACGCGCCGTTGGTTTCGGTGCGCGGTGTCGAGTTCAGCTGGACACGCGGCGAGCCGAAGCGCTTCGCCTCTTCATCGATGGTGTTGCGTGGCTTCTGCGCCGAATGTGGAACGCCGCTGACCTATGAAGCGCCCGACGGCCTGGCGATTGCTGCCGGTGCGTTCGATACGCCCGAGCAGCTGCCTCCGGCAATCCAGTACGGGGTGGAGCGCAAGCTGCCGTTCGTCGATGCATTGGCCGATCTACCGGCGCGCACCACCGAGGACGATGTCGCCGCATTGGCGTTTCTGGCCGATGTGGTGTCAAGGCAGCACCCGGATCACGATACCGCGCAGTGGCCAGTGTGAGTCCGCGCCCGCAGGCGTGAGTGCCTACCGCAGGGGCGCGCGACAGCGGGGTGCGTGCAGGTGCCGGCACCATCACAACGGGGCGAGCGCCATCTTCGATCCCCGCAATCGGCCGTACAGCGTGCTGAAGTTCTGGCCGTGGCCCAGGAGCACCGCGATCTCCTTGCCGCCAGCGCCGTCTGCGCTCCGGCCGTGACGTGGCAGGCCGCAGGCCCTACCATTCCCCTTTATCTCTTCGTATCCGGCGCAATGAGCAGCAAGCAGAATCAGTGGATCGTCGGCGTCAACGCCGTCGCCTCGTCCGTCGAGAACGACGCCGACAACGTGCGCGAGGTCTTGATCGAGGCCGGCAGCAAGAATCCGCGCCTGATCGAGATCGAAGAGCAGGCCCGCCGCAAGGGCATCGACGTGCGCCGGGTCAACACCCAGGCACTCGATGGCGTCGGTGGGCAGGTGCGCCACCAGGGCGTGGTCGCGCGTTATGCCGCAGCGCGGCTGTGGGCCGAAAACGAGCTCGAAGCACTGGTGACCGCCGCCGAGGGACGTGCCTTGCTGCTGATCCTCGATGGCGTGCAGGACCCGCACAATCTCGGTGCATGCCTGCGCAGCGCGGCGGCGGCCGGCGTCACTGCGGTGGTCATTCCCAAGGACAAGTCGGCCACGGTCAACGCGACCGTGCGCAAGACCTCGGCCGGTGCGGCCGACCGTATTCCGGTGGTCGCGGTGACCAATCTGGCGCGTTGCCTGCGCGATCTGCAGAAGCAGGGCGTGTGGCTGTATGGCCTGGCCGGTGAAGCCGAGGCGTCGCTGTACAGCGTGGACCTGCGCGGCAACGTCGGGCTGGTGCTCGGTGGCGAGGCCGACGGCCTGCGTCGTCTCACCCGCGAGCACTGCGATGGTCTGGTCAAGATCCCGATGCCGGGCGATATCGAAAGCCTCAACGTGTCGGTGGCCGCCGGCGTGACCCTGTTCGAAGCGGTACGCCAGCGCCTGGGCGCCTGAAGCGGCGACCGAAACGACTGCGCTCACCGCCAGGTGGGCGCGGGCGCGGCCGATGCCCCGACTCGGCACGCACCACCGTGCACTGCGCTTGCTGCACGTCGTCCGCATCCAGCTGGCGACTGTTCGCCCTGTGTTGCCAACCACTCCGCATCGCACGTGCGTGCCGATGGCGAACCGCGCAGGTCGATCTGCATGGCGAGATCGCGCGTGCGGCGCGGTTCGATCCGCGCACCCACGCAGCAGCCGATCTGCGCAAACAATGGCGCCGGTGCGCTTGCAGCTGCAGTGCCGGGCGCACAGGTGGCCCGCCGCGCATGACGTTGACCAAGGCGTACGACGATTGACCGGCGCGCGTGCCCGTTTTTGCCTACCATATCGCCAGCGAACGGCGTGTTATGTCTGATGAGAGATGGGGCGGGGGCCTGGTCGACGGGCGAGAACGGATGCGATGCCAAGGCGTCGGCACGGGGAGACAAGCGGCCGCAGCGCTGGCTCGGTGCCGTTGTCTGCATGCTGCTGGCGCTGTGCTCGCTCGCGGCACTGGCTGCACCGGCCGGCACGGCGCCACTGCGCGACTACGCGATCGACAGCTGGAGCTCGCGTAACGGCCTGCCGCACAACTCCTTGCGCGATATCGCCCAGACCCGCGATGGCTACCTGTGGTTCGCCACCTGGGAAGGCCTGGTGCGTTACAACGGGCTGGAATTCGGCATCATCGACCGCAGCACGCGTCCCGGCCTGCCCGACAACGGCGTCGGCGCCTTGTACGTCGACCACGACGGGGCGCTGTGGCTCAGCGATGCGCGCGGCAATCTGGTGCGTCACGGCAGCGACGGGCAGTGGCGGCACTGGCAGCGGCAGGGACAGTGGCCGCAGGCGCTGATCCATGCAATGACCATGGATGCGCGCGGTCGCATGTGGTTGCTGTTCGAGGGCCACGGGCTGGGCTGCCTGTGGCCGGATGGGCGCTTCGAGTATTTTCCGCCGCGCGATGGCGTGCCGCTGCAGAGCAGCTTTCCGCGCATGGCGTTCGACGACCAGGGCCGGCTGCTGATCGGCACGCTGGACGGCCTGATCTATCGCGAACCGGACGGACGCATGCATCGCGCCCCGGCCGCGTTCGGCCTGCCACCCGGGCTGGCGTGGCCATACCGCGCGCCGGACGGCACGCTGTGGGTTGTCGCCGGCGAGCAGCTGTATCGGCTGCGGGGCGAGACTGCCGAGCTGGTACGGCGGGTGCCTGGGCAGGGCCATTTCACCGCGATGCTGCAGGACCACCATGGCGACCTGTGGCTGGGCAGCGAAAATCAGGGGCTGCTGCGCATCGGCAGTCATGGAGTGGAGCATCTGCCGGCTGGTCGCAGCCTGCCGACCGGGCGCATCGTCAGCCTGCGCGAGGATGCCGAAGGCAGCATCTGGGTCGGCGCCAACGGCGGGCTGTTTCGGCTGCGCGAAACCCTGTTCAGCAGTTACAGCCAACGCGATGGGCTGAGCGGCGACTACGCCCGCGCGGTGCTGGAAGACCGCGACGGCAGCCTGTGGATCGCCAGCACCGCCGGCCTGGATCGCATGCTGCCGGACGGACGCATCGTGCCGGTGGCGGTGGCCACGCCATCCGGGCGCAAGCTTTCGGTGCTCAGCCTGGCGCTGGATCGGCACGGCGATCTGTGGGTGGGCACGTATGCCGATGGCGTCTTCGTGCTGCACGACGGACGCCTGCTGCGGCATTACGGCGACGCCGAGGGCATTCCCAGCGGGCATATCCGCGCCATCGTGATCGACGACTCCGGCGTGGTGTGGCTGGCCACGCAGCGCGGCGTGGTGAAGCTGGTGAACGGCAAGCGGGCGCCCCTGGCGGTCGACGGCCTGCCCGATGGCGTGGTGACCGCGCTGGCCAGCATCGATGGTGCGCTGTGGATCGGCTCGGTCGACGGCGCGGCGGTACTGCGCGCCGGAAAACTGCAGCAATTGAATCTGGAAGCGCTGGGCGGCGCGCGGAGCGTGTTCGGTTTTCAGCGCATCGGTGACGCTGTCTGGATCTCGACCGATCGCGGCCTGTACCGGGTGCGCAACGGCAGGCTCGCACGCGTGGGGCTGGAGCAGGGCATTCCGGTCGATACGGTGTTCCAGCTGGTCGGCGACCGGTTCGGCAACGCCTGGATCAGCAGCAATCGCGGCGTGCTGCGCACGCAACTCACCCTGCTCGACGCGGTTGCCGATGGACGCGGCCGGCTGGTCATCGAACGCTATGGCGAGATCGACGGCATGGGCAACGCGCAGGCCAACGGCAGCTCCGGGCCGAGCATGATCGCGCGTGCCGATGGCTCGATCTGGGTGGTCACCGCCGGCGGCGTGAGCACGGTCGACCCGGCGCGCCTGCAGCGCTTTCGCGAGCGGCGCGCGCCGCCGGCGGTGATCGAAAGCGTGCAGCAGGACGCACGTCCGCTGACATGGCGGCAGCAGGCACGCCTGCCGGGCGGGCATCGCCTGAACGTGTCCTACGTCGGCATGAGCTTTCTGCTGCCGGAGCGGATCGAGTACCGCACGCGCCTGGAAGGCCTGGACAGCGACTGGACCGAGCGTGGCCGGCAACGCAGCGTGGAATTCATCGGCCTGCCGCCGGGGCGCTACCGTCTGCATGTGGCGGCCCGTCACCCGGGCGGTGCCTGGAGTCCGCACGAGGCGGTGTGGGCGTTCGAGGTGCTGCCGCTGTGGTGGCAGCGCCAGGACGTGCGTCTTGCCGCGGTACTGGGTGCGATTTTATTGCTGGCGCTGGTGTATCGGTTCCTGCTACGCCGCTACAAGAGCCATAACGCACGCCTGGCCGAACTGGTGCGCAAACGCACCGAAGATCTGCAACTGCAGGCGCAGCGTTTGCTGCAGGCCAACCAGGAAAAGAGCGAGCTGCTGACACGGCTGCGCATCAAGTCGGATGTCTTTGAGCGCCAGGCGCACGAGGACGCCCTGACCGGGCTGCCCAACCGCCGGCATTTCGACGAGGCGCTGGCGCGCGACATCAGCCGCGCACGCCGCAGCGGGCGGCCGTTGGTGCTGGCGATTCTGGATATCGATCATTTCAAGCGCATCAACGACCACTATTCGCACGCCAGTGGCGATGCGGTATTGCATGAAGTCGGTGTGCTGCTGACCGCCGCCGCGCGCGCGTCGGACCTGCCGGCACGCCTGGGCGGCGAAGAGTTCGCCCTGCTGCTGGCCGACACGACGCTGGAGGATGCACAGGCGCTGTGCCAGCGCATCCGCGCGCTGTTCCACGCGCGCCAAGGCTGGGGCGGCGTGGAAGGCCTGCAGGTGACCTTCAGTGCCGGCGTGGCCCAGTTGCGCGACGACGACACCGGCTCATCGCTGATGCAGCGCGCCGATCAGGCGCTGTACCAGGCCAAGAGCGCGGGGCGCGATCGCATCTGTGTGGGTTAGGTGCTGGGATTGGGGATTGGGGATTGGCAAGGGCAGTGTGTTGATCTGCTTTAGAACCCACCGACTGGCTGTGCCATTGCGTGCGGCGCATCGTGGCTCAGCAGAAGGGACGCGTCAGGCAGCGTGCCTTTGCGAATCCCCAATCCCCAATGCCCAATCCCCGCTCAAACAGGCCCCGGCCAGGCATTGGCGATCGTGCAGAACAGTCGCGCGGTCTGCTCGGTGTCGTAGACCGCGCTATGCGCATCGGCGGCATTCCATTCCAGGCCTGCGGCTTTTGCCGCGCGCGCCAGCACGGTCTGCCCGTAGGCCACGCCGGCCAGGGTCACGGTGTCGAACACGCTGAAAGGATGGAACGGGTTGCGTTTGTGGCCCACGCGCGCAACCGCGGCGTTGAGGAAGTTCAGGTCGAAATGCGCGTTATGGCCGACCAGGATCGCGCGCTGGCAGCCGTATTTCTTCACTGCCGCACGCACCGGCGCGAACACATGGTCCAGCGCGTCCTTTTCCTGCTTGGCAAAGCGGAACGGGTGGTCGAGCACGATGCCGGTGATCTCCAGCGACTTCGGGTCGATCTCCAGTCCTGGCGCGGGCACCAGATGGGCACTGGCGGTGTCGCCGGGGAAGAACCGCCCGTCGGCATCCATTTCGATCGGCACGCAGGCAATTTCCAGCAGGGCGTGCTTGTTCCAGTCGAAACCTCCCGTTTCCACATCCACCACCACGGGCAGATAGCCGCGGAAGCGCCGCGACATGGGCAGGAAGGAGGGGGCAGGCTGCAGGTCGACCGGTTCGTTCATCGGCATAGCCTAGCAGGTCGCACGGCCGGCTCGATCGTGGCAGCTGGCGGCCTGCCCGCGTGTACTGAGCGGCGATCCGTCAAACAAAAGCCCGACCCGTGTTGCCACGGATCGGGCCCGGAAGCTGTGCTACACCGCTGGCGTCAGCGGGCGGCGACCACGCTTGCGATCAGCCCGGTGGCCACCGCAATCAGCACGTAGTTGTTGTCCACGCGGCGCCACTCGTGCCCGCGCTGCGGCGTGTTCAAGTGATGCTTGTGGTAGTCGGTCACCCGTATGCCGCGGTGGTCCGGTGCCAGGCGCTCGCCACGCCGATACGGCGGGCCGCGACGATCGTTGCGGTGGTCGTCGTTGTGCGCGCTGGGGCGGTGGTCGCGCTTGTCATCGTGTCTGTCGTCGCGATGATCGTCGCGGCGGTCCGGACCATGCGCGTCGTGGTGCTGCGCGCTGCGGTCGCGGTCGTCATGCTGCTGCGGCGTGGCGAACGCTGCGCCGGACGTGAGCAGCGATACAACCATGAGGGATCCGATGATGCGTTTCATCTGCCTACTCCTGCGTCACAGGAACAGCCTGTGCGAGTTCACCGTAGGCATTTGGAGCTGAATACGTAATGAAATAAGGCGTTGCGACCTGTGCCGGCAGATGCCGCCGGCACTTGTTGCAATCAGATGACGCCGGTGGTGCTGGTGTCGTCGCGCTTCAGGCGCGGCGGCAGCGGCTGTTCGCCGTGGACCAGGAACCACACGTTCTCGGCGATGTTGGTGGCGTGGTCGCCGATGCGCTCCAGGTTCTTGGCCATGAACAGCAGGTGCGTGCAGGGAGTGATGTTGCGCGGGTCTTCCATCATGTAGGTCAGCAGTTCGCGGAACAGCGCGGTGTATTGCGCATCCAGGCGTGCATCTTCGTCGCGTACGCGGATGGCCGCATCGGCATCCTTGTTGCGGTATGCCTGCACCGCTTCGCGCACGGCATCGGCGGCCATCTGGCCGAGCGCACGCAGGCCCACCGTCTGCGGCAGCGGCGGTGCGGAATTGAGCGCGATCGAGCGCTTGGCGACATTGGCCGCGTAATCGCCAATGCGTTCGATATCGGCCGGAATGCGCAGGCCGGCCAGGATCTCGCGCAGGTCGCGCGCCATCGGCCCACGCAACGCCAGCCGCATCACGTCGTGGCTGATCGCATGCTCCAGCGCATCGATCGCCTCGTCGTTGACCACGATGCGATGCGCGGCGTTGTCGTCGCGACGCTCCACCACATCCAGTGCGGCTTCCAGCTGCGCCACCGCCGTGTCGCCCATGCGCACGATCTCGGCGACAAGACGGTGCTGCTCCTCGTCGTAGCTTTTGACGATATGGTCGTTGAGGTGCTGGTTCATCGTGATCTCGATTCGTGGCGGTGGTGGATGTCCGCCGTAACCCTGGCGACATCGCGGGTGATGCAAATGTCGTGCCGGGCAGTGCGGCGGAGCTGCGTCAATGCGGCGTTGCGATGGCCCGCCTTATATCAACCGAAACGGCCGGTGATGTAGTCCTCGGTCTGCTGCTTGGACGGCTGGGAGAAAATCGTTTCGGTGCGGTCATGCTCGATCAGGTCGCCCAGGTACATGAAGGCGGTGTAGTCGGAGACACGCGCCGCCTGCTGCATGTTGTGGGTCACGATCACGATGGTGTATTCGCGCTTGAGCTCTTCCACCAGTTGCTCGATACGGCTGGTGGAAATCGGATCCAGTGCCGAGGTCGGTTCGTCCAGCAGCAGCACGTCCGGGCGCAGCGCCACCGCGCGTGCGATGCACAGCCGCTGCTGCTGGCCGCCGGACAGGCCCAGCGCGCTTTGCCCCAGCTTGTCCTTGACCTCGTCCCACAGCGCGCCCTGGCGCAGCGCCTGCTCGACCCGGTTCTGCATGTCGGCCTTGGACAGTTTTTCGTGGTGGCGGATGCCGTAGGCGACGTTTTCGAAGATCGTCATCGGGAACGGCACCGGCTTCTGGAACACCATGCCGACCTTGCTGCGCAGCCGGTTCATCGGGTACTTCGGCGACAGGATGTTTTCGTTGTCCAGCAGCACTTCGCCGCGCGCTTCCATCTTCGGATACAGCGCATAGATGCGGTTGAAGATGCGCAGCAGGGTGGACTTGCCGCAGCCCGACGGCCCGATCAGCGCAGTGACGCGCTTTTCCGGAATCTCGATGTTGATGCCCTTGAGCGCGTGGTACTTGTCGTAATAGAAGTCCAGATTGCGTGCGGCCACTTTCACCGGCGCCTGCGCGGCCGGTGCTCCCTTGGCGGCCGGAACGGCGATGCGATGCATCGGCATGGCGTTTTGGAGATCGTTCATGTCGGGTGTCCGGAGGGAGAGGTCAGTCATTGGAAATCTTGTTGCGCAATAGCAGGGCGCGCGCGCCCAGGCTCACCAGCAGCACGAACACGGTCAGCACCAGCGCGCCGGACCAGGCCAGGGTCTGCCAGGTCTCGTACGGGCTGCCGGCGAACTGATTCATGATCACCGGCACGCTGGCCATCGGCTGGAACACGTTGCTGTTCCAGTACTGATTGCCGAAGGCGGTGAACAGCAACGGCGCGGTCTCGCCGCTGATGCGGGCCAGGGCCAGCAGGATGCCGGTGAGGATGCCGGCCGAGGCGGCGCGATACAGCACCTGCACGGTGACCTTCCACTGCGGGATGCCCAGCGACAACGCCGCTTCGCGCATCTGCGCCGGTACCAGGCGCAGCATTTCGTCGGTGGTGCGCACCACCACCGGCAGCACGATGAAGGCCAGCGACAGCGCGCCGGCAAATGCGGAGAAGCGCCCGCCGGTCTGCATCACGTACAGCGTGTAGACGAACAACCCCAGCACGATCGACGGTGCCGACAACAAGATGTCGTTGACGAAGCGCACCACCAACCCGGCCTTGCGTGCATTGCCGTATTCGGCCAGCCAGGTGCCGGCGGCAATGCCCAGTGGCGTGCCGATCGCCAGCGCCAGGCCGCACATCACCGCACTGCCGAAGAAGGCATTGAGCAGGCCGCCTTCCTGCATCGGCGGCGGTGTCATCTTGGTAAACAGGTTGACGTCGATGCCCGGCACGCCCTTGGACAACAAGGTCCACAGGATCCAGGCCAGGAAGAACAGGCCGAACACCGCGGTGACGCAGGACAGCAACAGTGCGATCGCGTTGGTCACGCGGCGGCGGTTGTACAGCGATTGCGAGACCGAGGACATCAGTTGCCCTCCCGACGCGACAGCTGCATCAGCATGAAGCGCGCAATCGCCAGCACGATGAAGGTCACGATGAACAAGACAAAGCCCAGTAGCAGCAATGCCGAGCGATAGGTTTCGGTGGCCTCGCCGAAGTCATTGGCGATCAGCGCGGCGATGGTGGTGCCGGGCTCCAGCAGCGACGGCGACAGCCGCACCGTGTTGCCGACCACGAACGCCACTGCCATGGTTTCGCCCAGCGCACGGCCCAGGCCCAGGAACACGCCACCGATCACCGCAGAGCGGGTATAGGGCAGCACGATGTCCCAGCTGACTTCCCATTTGGTCGACCCCAGCGCATACGCCGATTCCTTCAGGCGCGTCGGCACGGTCAGGAACACCTCGCGCATCACCGAGGAGATGAACGGAATCACCATGATCGCCAGCACGAAGCCTGCGGTCAGCAACCCGATTCCCAACGGCGGGCCCTGGAACAACGGGCCGATCAACGGCAGCGTGCCCAGGTGATCGTTGAGCCAGGGCGTCACGTGCTCGGTCATCACCGGCACCAGCACGAACAGGCCCCACATGCCGTAGATGATCGACGGGATGCCGGCCAGCAGTTCGATGGCGGTGCCGACCGGGCCGCGCAGCCAGCGCGGCGCCACCTCGGTGAGGAAGAACGCGATACCGAAACTCACCGGCACCGCAATCACCATCGCAATCAATGCGGTGACCAGGGTGCCGTAGATCGGCGCCAGCGCGCCGTATTTGTTTTCCACCGGATTCCAGTCGGCGGAATAGAAAAAGCTCAGGCCCTGCATCTGCAAGGCATGGCGCCCGCCCCACAGCATCGACAGCGCGGCGCTGCCGAGCGCCAACAGGACGAAGACGACCGTGGCGGCCAGCGCAAGCTTGAACAGGCGATCGGCACGTGCATCGCGCAGGTCGCGGCCGCGCGGGGCGGTCATCGCTTCGGGAATGGCGGTGGCATTCATTCGATTGGACTCGTCACCCGCGCACTGGCGGGAGCGTGAGACAGCAGGAACGGCGAGGCGCCCGCAGGCACCTCACCGCAGCGCAACCCGCCATGACAGCGGGTGCAGGGCATCACTTGAACTCGCTGGCCCAGTAGGCCTGGATCTGCTTGACCAGTTCCGGCGGCAGCGGCACGTAATGCAGTTCGCTGGCCTGAGCCTGGCCGTTGTCCAGCGCCCACTTGAAGAAGTCCAGCGTGGCCTTGCTGCGCGCCGCATCCTTGGGCTGCTTGTGCATCAGCATGAAGTTGGTCGCGGTGATCGGCCAGGCCTTCTCGCCCGGTGCGTTGGTGATCACCAGGTTGAAATCCTTGGCGTTGGCCCAGTCGGCGCTGGCGGCAGCGGCGGCGAAGCTTTCTGCATTCGGCTCCACCCACTGGCCGGCCGCATTCTGCAGCGAGGCGTAGGGCATCTTGTTCTGCAGGGCGTAGGCCAGTTCGACATAACCGATCGAACCCTTGATCTGCTGCACGTACGAGGCCACGCCTTCGTTGCCCTTGCCGCCGACGCCACCTGGCCACTGCACCGAGGTGCCTTCGCCGACCTTGCTCTTCCACTCCGGGCTGACCTTGGACAGGTAGTTGGAGAAGTTGAAGGTGGTGCCCGAACCATCGGAGCGATGCACCAGGTTGATCTTGGTCGCCGGCAGCGTCACGCCCGGATTGGCCGCGACGATCGCCGCGTCGTTCCACATCGTGACCTTGCCCAGGAAGATGTCGCCCAGCAGCGCGCCGGTCAGGCGCAGCTTGCCCGGTGCGATGCCTTCCAGGTTCACCACCGGCACCACGCCGCCGATCGCCGACGGGAACTGGCCCAGGCCGGCCTGCTGCAGTTCGGCGCTGTCCAGCGGCTTGTCGGTCGAACCGAAGTCCACCGTGCCGGCCTTGATCTGCGCGATACCGCCGCCGGAGCCGATCGACTGGTAGTTCACCTTGTTGCCGGTGGCGGCGTTGTAGTCGGCCGACCACTTGGAGACCAGCGGATAGATGAAGGATGCACCGGCGCCGGAGATCTCGGCGCTCTTGCTGTCGCCAGCGGTGGCACCTGCGGCGGTGGCACCCTTGGCGGTGTCGCCGGACTGCGCATCCTTGCCGGGCGAGCAGGCGGCCAGGGCGAGGGCGATGGTGAGGGACAGGGCGGTCAGGCTGGCCGACTGCAGTTTCATGGAAGCTCCGAGGCTGGGTTGGCCGGGGGACCCGGCAGACCACGCTATGAAATGATGTTTTTGTTACACGTGCATGACAGTGCCTTTTGGAGAAGGCATCACAAAAAAGACGCGACCCCGTGGGGGCCGCGTCCCGGTGCCGACGCCGGGGAGAGAGACGGCGTCGTTCCTGTCGCTGTGGCTGGCGTTACTTGGGCAGGTTCTTGGCCCAGTAGCCTTCGATCTGGGTCACCAGGCTGTCCGGCAGCGGCACGTAGTCCAGCTGCTTGGCCTGCGCATCGCCCTTGCTGTAGACCCAGCGGAAGAACTCCAGCGTGTTCTTGAGGCCGGCCGGATTCTTGGGCTTCTTCTGCACCAGGATGAAGTTGGTGGCGGTGATCGGCCAGGCATTGTCACCGGAGGCATTGGTCATCACCAGGTAGAAGTCCTTGCTGTTGCCCCAGTCGGCGCTGTTGGCGGCGGCGGCAAAGGTCTCGTCGGACGGCTGCACGAACTTGCCGGCGGCGTTCTTCATCGCGGTGTAGGCCATCTTGTTCTGCAGCGCATACGACAGCTCGACGTAGCCGATGCCGCCCTTGATCTGCTTCACGTACGCGGCCACGCCCTCGTTGCCCTTGCCGCCGATGCCGGTCGGCCACTGCACCGCGGTGCCTTCGCCGACCTTGCCCTTCCAGTCCGGGTTGACCTTGGACAGGTAGTTGGTGAAGTTGAAGCTGGTGCCCGAACCGTCGGAGCGATGCACCACGGTGATCTTGCCGTCGGGCAGCTTGACGCCCGGGTTGAGCGCGGCGATCGCCGGGTCGTTCCAGGTGCTGACCTTGCCCAGGAAAATGTCGCCCAGGGTCTTGCCGTCCAGCTTCAGCGCGCCTGCCGCCACGCCGGGCACGTTGACCACCGGCACCACGCCGCCGATCACCGACGGAAATTGCGCCAGGCCGGCCGCGGCCAGTTCTTCCGGCTTGAGCGGCGCATCGGACGAGCCGAAATCCACGCTGGCTGCCTTGATCTGGGCGATGCCGCCGCCCGAACCGATCGATTGGTAGTTGACCTGCTTCTTGGTGGCCGCGTTGTAGTCGGCCGACCACTTGGACATCACCGGGTAGATGAACGACGCACCGGCGCCGGTGACATCGGCGGCCTGGGCGCACAAGGCCAGCGAGGCGGTGAGCACGCCGACGGCCAGACGGGTCTTCAGAGAGTGGATCACGGAACAGCTCCTGTAGCGAAGGGATGAGGACGTCCCGCGGTCGTGCCATTGCAGGGCAGGGGCATGACGGCGCGATGTCCGGGAGATGACATGCAGATGACGGCGTTGCGGCGGGGCGCGTTGCCGGGTGGGATCAGGCCGGTTGCCGCCGTGGCACGCTCACGGGAGCGCAGCACGGCAGCCGATCCAGCGCGCACTTACCAATAGAACTGCGCACGTGCCTCGATGATCGACGGGTTGTCGTCGACCAGGCCACGCGTGGCGCTGTTGTAACGGGTGCTTTCCACCTTCGCGTAGTCGAGTGCGAACTTGAAGTTGGAGCGCCAGTACCAGTTGGCACCGACCGTCCACACGTCCATCTTGCCGCCCAGCACGCCGTCCACGAACGGGGTGGTGCCGTTGGAGACCAGATGGCCGTCGTTGAGGTCCAGGGTGTCGTAGCGCACCGCCAGCTGCCACATCCCCGAGGCCGGCGCGTTCGGCAGCGGGGTGGTCGGCACGCCGGCCTTGTAGCCCCAGGTCTCGCCGGTGATGTTCCAGACGCCGCTGACGTACCAGCCGTCACTCTTGTAATCGTTGGCGTTGTTGCCGATGCGCTTGGCGTTTTCCTGGAAGAACTCGCTCTGCAGCTTGAACGGGCCGGTGATCCACATCGCCTCGGCGCCGGCCACACCCACGCGGTCCACGTTGGTGATGGCGCCGCTGTCGATCAGGCGCACCGTGGTCAGGTCGGCGTCCGGGCGTGCGCGCAGGCGCAGGGTGTCGTCGTCGGTGTCATAACCCAGGTAGCTCAGACCGAAGTGCAGCACGTTGCCGCTCTCGTTGATCGGCGCCCAGGTGCCGCGCGCGCCGTAGCCGCTGCCGTGTGCCTGGTTGCGGGTCAGTTCGCGGCCGAACGCACTGGCGGTGATGCTCCAGTCGTTGTCGCCCATGCCGTAGGCCACGCCCAGCCGGCGCGAGATGCCGTAGGTGTTGGTCACTGCGGCCTTGGAGACGAAGTCGTTGTTCTTGGTGCTGGACAGCTCTTCCAGGCTGTTGGGCTGCTTGAACTGGCCGACCTGCAGGTAGTTGTTGGCGTTGCCGGCGAACTTGTACTTGATGTTGTTGTCGAGGAAACGCCCGGTGCTGCGGATGGTGGTGCCGCGGATGGTGACTTCCTTCAGCACGCTGGGGTCGTAACCGGCCACCCATTCGAAATTGCCCGGGCCCTTGCCCTTGAGCACCAGCTCGGCACGGCGGATGCTGAATTCGGAATTGTCGCCATTGGCACCGATCGGGCCATTGAGGTCCTGCACGTCGTTGTGGAACCAGTTGCCGTCGGCCTGGACCAGGCCTTCGAGCGACATCTCCGAGCCGCCGATCACGTCGATGGCGATTTCGGCGTGCGCGGCGGGTGCGGCCAGCGCCAGCAGCAGGGCGGAGCCAAGCAGGGTGGGAGAAAGTTTCATATGTGCCTTGCGACCTGAGAAAGTGAACGCAGGCTATGGCGTGAAAGTTGCGTTAATGTGACAACTTCAGATCGCGTTGCAATCTGATTTTTGTCAACAAAGACAAAGATTTACGCGTGTTTGTTTTTTGTCAGTGTGTGTCATGAGTCTGAACAGGCCACGTCGTATGACAGATGTGACAGTGGCGCAGTTCACCGTTTCAGCGAGCTCAAGCTTATTGCGACCTGAACCAACTAAGTGGAACTGCGGCGTATCAAGCGCTTTGTGCGTCGCACCACTTGCACAGGCGCGTTCTAAATTGTTAGTTTCGAGGCCATGTTTCCTCGATTCCTCCAGTTGCTGTTGGTCTGCCTGCTCGCGCTTACTGCGTGGTCGGCGGCCGATGCGCACAGCCGCATCCACGATGCGCTTGTGGGCGACGGCGTGGCGGTAATGGCGGACGCTGGCGAAGAACGTGATGCAGCCGATGATCTGCAGGGCGACGGGGACGCACAGACCCAGGTCGATACCCATTCTGCAGACGATATCCCCTTGCTCTCCCAGGCATGGCCGGTGGTCGCACGTTATTTCCCCTCTTGGTACGCGCATTACGCGCCGGCAACTCAAAAACGCGACCTGATCCCGCAACTGCGTCCTCCCAACGCAGTGCGCGCCTGATCCTCCGTTAGTCGCGTCAACCGGTGCAGCGCACCGGATTCCTTTGACTTGTTCGTCTTTGCACTTCGCGGTTCGCGCCGCGGAGAGCCATCCGTTGCCTAGAGGTATCTCCCATGGAAAGTTTGCTAGAAGGTTTTCGTCATTTCCGTAAGGAAGTGTATCCGCGCCAGAGTGCGCGCTTTCAGGAGCTGGCCGGTGGCCAGAGTCCGCATACGTTGTTCATCACCTGCGCCGATTCGCGTGTCATGCCGGAGCTGATCTTCTCCGCACAGCCGGGCGAACTGTTCGTCTATCGCAACATCGGCAATGTGGTGCCGCCTTACTCCCAGCACGTCAGCGGCGTGGTTGCGGCGATCGAATACGCCATCGCCGTGCTGGGCGTGCGGCACATCGTGATCTGCGGTCATACCGACTGCGGCGCAATGAAGGCGGTGCTCAAGCCGGAATCGCTGGAAGACGTGCCGTCCGTGGCGGCCTGGCTCAAGCACACCGATGCAGCGCGTCACGTCACTGCCCATCACGGACACGATCCGCACAGCCAGGAAGCGCTGAGCTGCATGACCGAAGAGAACGTGGTCTCGCAGCTGGACCATCTGCGGACGCAGCCGGTGGTCGCCGCGCGTCTGGCGGCCGGCACCTTGCGCATCCATGGCTGGATCTATGACATCGCCCATGGCGAGATCCGCGCCTTCGATGCCGAGAAGGGTGGCTTCCGTCCGTTGTTGGCGGACAACACCCCCGAAGCCACCCCACGTCCGCGACTGCAGCAAGTCGTGCGCGCTGAACTCGCCTGACGGAGCACATCATGAACACATCAGGTATCGGCGGATATTTCCGCCAGGGACTGTTCGGACGTGATTTGTTGTCGTCTGTCGTGGTCTTCCTCGTCGCGCTCCCGTTGTGTATGGGCATTGCGATCGCTTCCGGCATGCCGCCGGCCGCAGGTCTGATCACCGGCATCATCGGTGGGCTGGTCGTCGGCTTCCTGGCGGGCTCTCCTCTGCAGGTGAGCGGACCGGCCGCCGGCCTGGCTGTGTTGGTGTTCGAGCTGGTTCGCGAGCATGGCGTTGCCGCCCTGGGTCCGGTGATCCTGCTGGCCGGTGCGATTCAGTTGATTGCCGGCCTGTGCCGCGCAGGCGTGTGGTTCCGGATGACGTCGCCGGCCGTGGTGGCCGGCATGTTGTCGGGCATCGGCATCCTGATCGTGGCCTCGCAGGCGCATGTGCTGATGGACGCCGCTCCCAAGGCGCGCGGTCTGGAAAACTTCGCTGCATTGCCGGCGGTGGTGTGGCAGGCGATCAGCGAAGGAACCGGCCGCACCGCGTTGTTCGTGGGTCTGGCCACCATCGGCATCATCCTGGCCTGGGACAAGCTGCGCCCGCAGCGTCTGCGCTTTTTGCCGGGTGCGTTGATCGCGGTGGTGGTGGTCACGGCGACGGTGCAGTTGCAGGGCCTGAACGTCAACAAGGTCGACGTGCCGACCAATCTGTTCTCGGCGATCAGCATCCCCAGCGTCGCGGACATCTTCGGCGTGTTCAATGCGACGTTGCTGGTGTCGGCGGTGACCTTTGCCTTCATCGCCAGCGCAGAGACCTTGCTGTCGGCGGCGGCGGTGGATCGCATGCATCAGGGTGCGCGTACGCAGTACGATCGTGAGCTGGCGGCGCAGGGTGTGGGCAATATGTTGTGCGGCTTCCTGGGCGCATTGCCGATGACCGGCGTGATCGTGCGTAGCGCAGCCAATGTGCAGGCAGGTGCGGCCACGCGCATGTCCACGGTGCTGCATGGCGGCTGGTTGCTGGTGTTCGCGATGCTGCTGCCGTGGCTGTTGCGGATGACGCCGGTGGCGTGTCTGGCCGGCATCCTGGTCTACACGGGCGTGAAGATGATCAAGATCGGGCAGGTCAAGGAGCTGGCGACCTATGGTCGTGGCACCGCGGCGATCTACCTGGCGACCACCTTCGCGATCGTGGCGACCGACCTGCTGACCGGCGTGCTGATCGGCTTCGGCCTGTCGTTGTTCCGTCTGGCCCTGCATTCTTCGCGCCTGAAGGTGGACGTGCGTGAGCACGAGCACAAGAAGGACGAGATGCATCTGACCCTGCAGGGTTCGGCGACGTTCCTGAAGGTGCCGGCGATGGCGCGTACGCTGGAAAGCGTGCCGCCGAACACCGCACTGCACCTGGACGTGGCCAAGCTGCATCACGTCGACCACGCCTGTATCGAGTTGCTGCGCGACTGGAGCCGGAACGCGGCCTCGCGCGGCTGCGAGCTGGTGGTGGACTGGAACGAGCTGGATCGACGCGTGGAAGGCCAGCCGACGGTGGAAAGCGCGCTGGTCGAACAGCGCGTGGAGCAAGCCAAGGCGGCGTAGACCTGCTGCAAACACCCGGCGCTCGCGCCGGGTGACATCTATCGTGACCGGGTGATGCATGGCGCCGCAAGACGCATCATCCCGGTCGCGATTTTTTTTGGGCGGGGATTAGGGAGTCGGGATTTGGGATTTGCAAAAGCCGGGAACGGCGTTGCCGATACGAGAAGCCTGGCGCCTGGCTGGATGCTGCACAGTTATTACGACGGTTTCGCTAGATCGTGTCAGCCAGGTTGAGTCAGACCGCGTCATCCCTTCGGTGTTGTCGGCCTTTCGGCGGGTGCGGGGGTCTTGTCGCGGTAGCGGCACAGGTCGTGGATCACGCAGCCTGGGCAATCGGGTTTGCGTGCCTTGCAGACGTAGCGGCCATGCAGGATGAGCCAGTGGTGTGCGTCGTGCAGGAATTCGGCCGGAATGACCTTGACCAGCTTGTCCTCGACCACGCGCACGTCCTTGCCCGGTGCAAGACCGGTGCGGTTGGCGACGCGGAAGATATGCGTATCCACCGCCATGGTGGGCTCGCCGAACGCGGTGTTGAGCACGACGTTGGCGGTCTTGCGGCCGACGCCGGGTAAGGCCTCCAGTGCAGCGCGATCGTGCGGCACCTCGCCGCCGTATTGCTCCAGCAGGATCCTGCAGGTGGCAATGACGTTCTTGGCCTTGGCGTTGAACAGGCCAATCGTGGCGATGTAGCGCTTCAGGCCTTCTTCGCCCAGATCGAGAATGTCGCGCGGGGTATTGGCCACCGGGTACAGCTTGCGGGTGGCCTTATTGACGCCGACATCGGTGGCTTGTGCCGACAGCAGCACCGCGATCAGCAACTCGAACGGCGTGGTGTATTCCAGTTCGGTGGTCGGGTGCGGATTGAGCTCGCGCAGGCGCGCGAACATCTCCTGTATTTCGGGCTTGCGCATGTTGTTGCCGCGCCGTGCCGGCGCGGTGACGTGGATCGCGTTCATGGCTGTGCTCCACCAGCGGCCTTGGCCTTGGCGCGCGCCAGGATGGCCGCAGCCAGCGGCGGTAGTGCGGCGGCCGCCGGTTGGCTGGGCGCCGCTGCCGGCGTCCGGCGTGCATCGCGTTCGGCAGCGCGACGTTGCAGGCGCGCGGCGCGTGCACGGTAGCGGTCGCGTGCTGCCCAGGCATCGCGTAGCCGTTGTTGTGCGGCCAGCAGCACCGCGCTCAGTTGCGGGCAGGCCGGATCGAGCAGGTCGTCGCGTGGATCGGGCCGGTACTCCATCAGGCCCAGTGCCAACGCACGATCGAGATCGTCGGCGTGGACGCAGTCGAACAGCTGCAGGGCCAGTGGACGTGGTGCCGGTGTGGGGTCGAACGTCATGGCAGGCCGATCAGCGGTTGAGAAAGTGCGCGGGGCGTTTTTCGAGAAAGGCGCCGGTGCCTTCGCGCATGTCGTCGCTGGCGAACAACAGTGCAAATTGCGCGGTTTCCAGCTGCAGGCCTTCTTCGATGGCGCATTCGCCACCGAACACCACCGCATCCAGGATGCCGCGCAGCGCGAGCGGTGCGGCGGCGGCCAGGCGTTGTGCCAGGGCGAGGGTTTCGTCCTGCAATACCTCCGGCTCGACCACGCGATTGACCAGACCCAACTGGAACGCGCGCGCAGCATCGATCGGCAGGCCGAGCAGGCACAGTTCCAGCGCTGCCGCTCGCCCGGTCAGACGCAACAGCCGTTGTGTGCCGCCGAAGCCGGGGATCAGGCCAAGATTGATTTCCGGCTGCCCAAGACGCGCGCTGGATGCGGCGATGCGCAGATGGCAGGCCATCGCCAGCTCCAGCCCGCCGCCGAGTGCAAAGCCATTGACCATGGCGATCACCGGCTTGGGCATGCGCTCGATCCGGCGCATCAGCTGCTGGCCGAGCAGCGAGAACTCGCGGCCCTGCATCGCCGACAGATCGCGCATTTCGGCGATGTCCGCGCCGGCGACAAACGCCTTGGGGCCGGCACCGGTCAGTATCACCACGCGGATGTCGTCCGCGCTCGCTGCCTCGGCGAAGGCGTGATCCAGCGCCTGCAGCGTTTCCTGGTTCAAGGCGTTCAGTTTGTCCGGTCGATTGACCGTGATCGTCCGTACACTGGCGTGGTCGGCGATCAGAATGACGTGATTGGACATGGAAATCCTTACGAACGTAAAAAATTAGTAAATGCGGAACTTCCGAAAGCCTTGCTGGTCATAGCTTTCGTGATAAGTAGCGGTTCGCTATCGCGGCCGCTATCCTAGCGCGTCATCTCAGGCGGCAGACCCGTCCTGTGCCACCACCCTGGAGAATTGTTTGATGAAGTTGCGTTCTATCGCGGTCGCTGTGGCGGCCCTGGCCCTGACGGGCAATGCACTGGCCCAGGACACGACGTCCGAGAAGGGCAAGTTGAGCTACTACTTCGGCTATGACTACGGCAACAACCTTGCCGAACTCACCGGCCGCGGTGAGCAGCTCGACATCAACTCGGTGGTAAAGGGTCTGCAGGACGCCTATGCCAAGAAGCAGCCGGCGATCACCGCCGACCAGCTGAAGCCGGCTGTCGAAGCGTTCCAGAAGCGTGAGCAGGGCCGTGCCCAGCAGGCCAAGGCCGAATACGACAAGGCCGCTGCTGCCAACAAGACCAAGAGCGACCAGTTCCTGGCCAAGAACAAGGGCACCGCTGGCGTGCAGACGCTGCCGAGCGGCGTGCAGTACCGCGTGATCGAAGCCGGCAAGGGCGCCAAGCCGACCCAGGCCAGCACCGTGCAGCTGGAAGTGGCCGGTCCGTTCCCGTTCGGCGACCGCGAGAAGGCCCGTCCGGCGCAGCAGATCCCGGCCATCAAGGTCAGCGAAGTCGAAATGCAGGCCATGCGCGACACGCTGCTGCAGATGCCGGCCGGCTCGAAGTGGGAAGTGACCCTGCCGCCGGAGAAGGCCTACGGTGCCGACCCGCGTACCCCGTTCCCGCCGAACGTGGCCGTGCAGTTCGAGATCAAGCTGGTCAGCGTCAAGTAATTGCGTTTGCTGTTGCTGTGACAACGCCGGCCACCAGGCCGGCGTTGTCGTTTGGGTCCGCCGGATGCGCGACAGGATGGACGGACGGCGTGAGGATGCGGTGCGGCGGGAGCCAGCGATGAGCGACACGGATTCGAACCGCAGTGGCCTGCCCAGCCCGTGTATCGGTGTATGTTCGTTGGACGCGCAGGCGCACTGTGTCGGCTGCCTGCGCAGCCTGGATGAAATTGCACGCTGGATGAGCATGAGCGACGGCGAACGTCAGGAGTATCTGCACACGGTTCTGCCCGCGCGCGCGTTGGCCGCGCGGCTGCCCGAATGCGCGCAGCTGCAGCGTGCGCTGTATGCGCTGGACACCGCGCCCGACGGGCCGGGCTGGAATCATGCCGAATTGATCGACCTGACCGAAGGCGGCGCGTCTGCCGAGGCCGCAGTGCTGTGCGGTCTGGTGCCGCGCGCGCAGGGCACCATGGTGCTGCTGACCCGGCGCACCGACAGCCTGCGTCACCATGCCGGACAGGTCAGTTTTCCCGGTGGCCGGGTCGAGCCGTCGGATGCGGATGCGGCCGCTGCGGCCTTGCGCGAGAGCTGCGAGGAAATCGCGCTCGGCGCCGGCCAGGTGCATGCGCTGGGATATCTGGATCCGTTTCTGACCGTGAGCGGGTTTCGCGTCATCCCGGTGGTGGCGGTGATCGACCCGGCGTTCGTGGCGGTGCCGCAGCCGGATGAAGTGGCCGAGGTGTTCGAGGTGCCGTTGGCCTATCTGATGGACCCGGACAATCTGCGCAGCGTGGAGCTGGAGTTTCGCGGCAGGCCACGCCGCGTGCTGGAATACGACTGGCCGGGCCACCGCATCTGGGGCGCCACCGCGGCCATTCTCCTCAATCTTCGTCGTCGTCTGGAGCAGGTTGCATGAGTGCGGAACTCCACTGGACCACGCTGGTCGACAGCGCCACGCTGGCCGCGGCATTGCCGCATCCGCAGTTGCGACTGCTGGACGCGCGCGCTGCGCCACCGACTGCGCCGGACCGGGATGCAGCGCGCAAGGCCTATGCACAGGGGCATCTGCCAGGCGCGCATTACGCCGATCTCGACGAGGATCTGGCCGATCTGTCGCAGCCTGCGCAAGGGCGGCATCCGCTGCCGACCAGCGCGGCATTCGCCAGGCGGCTGGGCGAGTGGGGGATCGACCCGGATAGCCAGGTGGTGATCTACGACGCTGCCGACGGCAGCATGGCCGCGGCGCGGGCATGGTGGATGCTGCGGTTGTTGGGGCATCGCCGCGTGGCGGTGCTCGATGGCGGGCTGGCCGCCTGGCGCGCGGCGGGGTTGCCGGAAAGCACCGAGCCGCCTGCACTGCATGATGGCGCGGCATACCCGGGCAGCTTCGATGGCGATGCCGTGGTCGAGGCCGGGCAGATCCTGGCGCGGCTGGATCAGGCGCCGGGCTGGTTGCTGGATGCACGCGCCGCCGAGCGTTTTCGCGGCGAGGTGGAGCCGGTCGATCCGGTGGCCGGGCATGTGCCCGGTGCGGTGAGTCGTCCGCTGGGTGTGAGCCTGCGCGATGGTCGCTTCAAGCCGGCCGAGGAACTGCGCAGCGAGTTGTCTGCGCTGCTGGGCGCGTATCGCCCCGAGCAGGCAGTGGTGATGTGCGGCTCGGGCGTGACCGCCTGCCATCTGCTGCTGGCGCTGGAAGTGGCCGGCTTGTCGGGCGCGCGCGTTTACGCCGGCTCCTGGAGCGGTTGGTTGCAGGATGCGACACGCCCGGTCGCGACCGGCCCCTGATTGCAGGCACAATGGCGGCAGGAACGGTGACCTGTGGGGACGCAGGTTCGCTGCGCGGAGCGCAGTTTCTCGCAGTGCTGGGTGACTCATGCGGTTGCAGTTGCAGGTCGGCGCGCTGTGCGTCGCGATGCTGTCGATGGCGGCCTGTTCGGCGGGATCGACCGCCGACGCCAACGGTGCGCGCATTGCCGGTCGCGGACAGAGCGACCGCCATGCGGTGTATCAGGTCGAACTCGAACGTGCACGCGCCGAGCGCTTGCAGCGCTTGCGCGCGCCCGACGGTTGGCTGAGCTACACCGGCTCCGGGCGTGTGCGCGCAGGCCGTTACCAGGTGGGCAGCGATCCGCGCAGCGATCTGGTATTGCCGGCCGGTCCTGCGCAGCTGGGGCAGCTGACGCTGGATGGCGACGGCCGCGTGCACTTCGACGCCGCCGCACATGTACCGGTGTACTTGAACGGGCAGCGCGTCGATCGCGTCCGCCTGGAGCCGGAGCGCGCAGGGCAGCGGGGCGATCGCCTCGATGTGGACGGGCGGCAGTTCTATCTGGTGCAGACCGGCAGCTTGTTCGGCTGGCGTTTCCGTGACCCGGCAGCGCCGTTGCTGAGCCATTTCGCCGGGCTGGAATATTTTCCGACCGATCCGCACTGGCGCATCCTGGCGCGCTGGCAGGCGTATCCCACCCCGCGCACGACCACGCTGCTGACGTCGATCGGCACGCCGCTTACCGTCGAGATACCGGGCGAGGCGGTGTTCTCGCGCAATGGCCAGGAGTACCGCTTGCAGCCGATCGTCAGCGACGACGGGGAGGGCCTGTTCTTCCTGTTCGCCGATCGCACCAGCGGCAAGGAAAGTTATGGCGGCGCGCGTTATCTCTACACCGCGCCGCCACACGATGGCCGGCTCGTGCTCGACTTCAATCTGGCCGAAAATCCGCCCTGCGCGTTGACGCCGCATGTGGTCTGCCCGATCGCATCGCCGGAAAATCGCCTGGATCTTGCGGTGAATGCGGGCGAGAAGACCTACCGCGCAGCCGAGCGTTGAGCGCTGTACCAGCGAAGGCAGAATGCTGTTTCGATGGGGGCACCGCTGCTAGCGCGGTGCATGCGACCAGCTGACCGCCGCTTCGATCTGCGGCCACGGAAACAGCGGGCCGGGATCGAGCTTGCGCTGGATCTTGCGCGACGGGTCGTCGCTGGCCGCTTCCTGGGTGGTGTCCAGTGCCTGGTGGCCGGCAATCCGGCGTACCGACGGCAACTGTTGTTGCAGCCATTGCAGCAGCGTGATCAGCGCGTTGATCTGCACCTGCGGGTACGGTTCGTTCATGCACTGATGGCGCGAGTCCAGCCAGTGCGGATAACGGCCGCTGTTGACCAGTTCGATGCCCAGCGTATGCGGGTTGTGGCCGCGCACGTGGTGGGCGACGCGCTCCAGCGCAACGTATTGCTGGATGCTGCCGTTGCGGTCGATGTAGTAATGCCCACTGTTGCCGGTGCCGCTGTCGTAGAGCACGCGTTCGCCGTATTCGCGCGCCATCGCCATGTCGGGCAATTCGGTGCAATGGATGACCACCATGTCGATCTGCGTGAGCGCGCGTCGCGCCAGCCGCGATTCGTAGGACAACGGCGCGTAGGTGATCGGTGGCGACGGCAGGACGGCATCGGACATGGGGCGGATGCTAGCATTCGACGATGGCTTTGAATCCCGACAGCCCTTTGGGCAAATTGATGGCAACCCTGCCGCAGACCGGCCAGGTGACCTGGATCGGCGTGCGCCCGGCGCGCGATGTGGACATGATTGAGGTGGACGCGGCGCAGGCCACCACCGGTATCGGCCTGGTCGGCGACCGCTACAAGGGCGGCAGCGGCAAGCGCGGCGTGACCCTGATCCAGGCCGAGCATCTGCCGGTGATCGCAGCGCTGGCCGGCCACCCCGCGATTGCGCCGGCCACCTTGCGCCGCAACCTGGTGGTGTCCGGCATCCCGCTGATCGCCTTGAAGGGGCGGCGCTTCCGCATCGGCGATGTCGAGCTGGAAGGCACCGACCCCTGCGATCCGTGCTCGCGCATGGAAGATGCGCTGGGCGCGGGTGGCTATAACGCCATGCGCGGCCATGGCGGCTTGTGCGCGCGCATCCTGCGTGGCGGCGTGCTGCGCATCGGCGATACGGTGCAGGCGCTATGAGCCGCGGTCACTGCATCCTGTCGCACGGCTTCGAGAGCGGCCCGGATGCGCTGAAGGTCACCGCCCTGGCCGATGTCGCCGGGCAGCTGGGCTGGACCCACGAGCGCCCGGACTACACCGATCTGGACGCACGCCGCGATGTCAGTTCGCTCGGCGACGTGCAGGGCCGGCTGCAACGCCTGCTGGAGATCGCGCGGGCGGCGGCCGACAAGGGCCCGCTGGTGCTGGTCGGCTCCAGCCTGGGCTCGTACATCGCTGCGCAGGTGTCGTTGCAGGTGCCCACGCGCGGACTGTTCCTGATGGTGCCGCCGACCCGGATGGGGCCGTTGCCGGCACTGGATGCGGCGCGCGTGCCGATTTCCATCGTGCATGCCTGGCGCGATGAATTGATTCCGGCCGGCGAGGTGATCGCCTGGGCGCAGGCGCGGCATGCGCGCTTGCTGCTGGTCGACGACGAACACCGGCTGGCGTCGCATGTGGATGCGTCGGCGCGTGCCTTCGCCGAACTGTTGCAGAGCCTGTGATGCGCAATGGTCTGAAGACGAGCGGGCTGCGGGGCCTGCGATGAACGTGCTGATTCGCGAAGCCAGCGATGGCGATGCTGCGGCGATCGAACTGCTGACGATGGTCGCGTTCATGCGCGACGAACATAGCCGCCACGACGAGCAGCACGTGATCGCCGCCTTGCGCAACGACGGCGCGCTGGCGCTGTCGCTGGTGGCCGACCACGACGGGTATGTGGTCGGGCACCTGGCGGTATCGCCGGTGTCGCTGTCGGACGATTCGCCCGGCTGGTATGCGTTGGGGCCGCTGGCGATCGGGCCGGGGCATCAGCGCCAGGGACTGGGCACGCGCCTGGTGCAGGCGGCGCTGGGCAGCTTGCGCGAGCGTGGCGCCGCCGGTTGCCTGGCATTGGGCGAGCCGGCCTTTTTCCGACGTCTGGGCTTTGCGGTGGAACCGGGGCTGGTGTTGCCCGGCGTGCCGGCGTCCGAGCTGCAGGCGCTGGCGTTCGGCGACCGTCTGCTGCCGCTGGCCGATGTCGCCTATCACCCGGCCTTCGGGCTGGGTTGAGTCCAGCTGCTGGCGACCGCTTGGCGTGATCCACGCCAGGCACTGGGTCGGCAGGGGACGGTTTTCGCGGGATTGAGGACGCAGGGACGCCGAATCCCGGCAATTGCGTACCGGCGAGCGCTCGCCGCGGTTTCCGGGGGCGCCTGGAGGTCGGCGAGGTGCTGGCCTGCAGGAGCGTGAAACGCCATGAACGCCGGTGCTCGCCATGCTGGGCTTGACCGCGGCCACGCCTGCGATTTGGCCTGGCTCGCAGGCTGACCTACACTTTGCCGCATTGCCCACTGTCTGAGGATTGGTCCAATGCGCCATTGATGCCGCCGTCGTGATGACGGCCTTACCCGCTGCCGGTCCGGCTGGATCGGTGCGTGTGCTGGCATGCAATGGAGACCCGTATGACCTGTCCGTCGCTGACGCTGGAAAGCGTTGCGTATGTGCTGCCCGATGGCAGCCCGCTATTTTCCGATCTGTCCATCCACATCGACCAACGCGCCACCGGCCTGGTCGGGCGCAATGGCGTGGGCAAGAGCGTGCTTGCGCGCCTGCTGGCCGGCGAGGTGCTGCCCAGCGCAGGGCGTTACGTGCGCAACGGCAGCGTGCATTACCTGCCGCAGCGCGTGCGCGTGGCGCCGGGGCAGAGCATTGCCGAACTGGCCGGCGTCGCGCCGCTGCTGGATGCGCTGGACCGTATCGCCGCCGACAGCGTTGCGCCCGCCGATTTTGAACTGGTCGGCGAGCGCTGGACCGCCCATGCGCAATTTGCCGCAGAACTCGAACGGCAAGGCCTGGGTGGGCGCGATCCGCGTGCACCGGCCGCGCAGCTCAGTGGCGGCGAAGCGACGCGCGTGGCACTAGCCGGTGCGTTTCTGGCCCGGCCGGACCTGTTGATTCTGGACGAGCCCAGCAATCACCTGGATGGCCCGCAACGGCAGCGGCTGATGGATCAGTTACTGGCGTGGAGCGGTGGCTTGCTGGTGATCAGCCACGACCGCGACCTGCTCGATGCGATGCAGCGCATTGTTGAATTGTCCGCGCAGGGGCTGCGCAGTTATGGCGGCAATTACACGTTCTATGCGCAGCAGCGCGCCATCGAACAGCAGGCGGCCAGCACGTTGCTGGCCCAGCGCAAACAGGCGCGTTCACGCGGTGAGCAGGCGCTGCGCGAACAGCAGCAGCGTCAACAGCAACGCCAGGCACGCGGCGCGCGTGCCGCAGGGCAGGCCAACCAGGCCGCGATCCTGCTCGGCGCGCAGAAGCAGCGCAGCGAGCTCAGCGCGGGGCGGCTGCAACAGCAACGCCAGGCCGAACAGGCGCGGCTGAGCGAGGCGGTGGTGCAGGCCGCAGCGCTGGTGCAGGACGACCCCACGATCGCGCTCCTGGCGCCGACATCGCCCGCCGGTGCATCGCGGCAGCTTGCCACGCTGCAGCAGGTGGAGCTGGCCGACGGACGGCTGGGCGGGCGGCGGGTGGGCCTGCTGCTGCATGGGCAGCCGCGGATCGGCCTGGTCGGCCCCAATGGCAGCGGCAAGTCGTCGTTGCTGCAGCTGCTGGCCGGGCGCCTGCAACCCAGCGCGGGGCGTTGCCAGGTGCATGTGCCGGTGGCGTACCTGGATCAGCACCTGGGGCTGCTGGATCCGGCGCGCTCGGCCGCTGCGCAGCTGCAGGATGCAGCTCCGGACGCGCCAGCACACGCGCAGCGGCTGCGCCTGGCGCTGCTGGGCCTGGACCAACAGCGTGCCGACCTGCCCACCGGCCAGCTCAGCGGCGGCCAACGGCTCAAAGCGGCGCTGGCATGTGCGCTGTACCGGGCGCAGCCGGCGCAACTGCTGTTGCTGGACGAGCCGACCAACCACCTGGACCTGGCCGCGGTGGAAGCGATCGAGGCGCTGCTGCGCAGCTACCAGGGGGCGCTGATCGTCGCCTCGCACGATGCCGCCTTCCTGCAGCGGCTGGGCCTGCGGCAGCGCCTGGAGACTGCGCAGCCGCAGTGGCGGCTGGCGCCGTGGTGAACCGCGCGGTGGGCGATCCGGCCGGCGGGCTGGTAAAGCCGGCTCCGATGGCCGACCATTTGCGCCCCGCCCGCGGCGGCCACGGCTTTGCCCTCCCGGGCGCCGGCCCAGCGTCCTGCTCCCACGCTCGCCCCCACGGCCAGCGTCCCCATCGATACCTGCCTACGTGAAATTCTTCGCATCCTGTGCCAAGGGCCTGGAATACCTGCTTGCCGACGAGCTGCTGTCGCTCGGTGCCAGCAAGGCCACCGCCACCATCTCCGGCGTCAACGTCGAAGGTGACCTGCGCGATGCGCAGCGCGCCGTGCTGTGGTCGCGCCTGGCCAGCCGCGTGTTGTGGCCGCTGAGCGAATTCGATTGCCCGGACGAGGACGCGCTGTATGCCGGGGTGGCCGAATTGCCGTGGGACGAGCACCTGTCCGTCGGCCACACGCTGTCGGTGGACGCGCATGTCTCCGGTACCGCGATCACGCACGCCCGTTACGCGGCGCAGCGGATCAAGGACGCGGTGGTCGACACCATGCGTCGGCAGGGCCTGGAACGTCCGTCGGTGGACGTGGACAGCCCGGATCTGCGTTTGAACCTGTCGCTGCGCAAGGGCCGCGCCACCATTTCGGTGGATCTGGGCGGCGGCCCGCTGCACCGGCGCGGTTGGCGCATGGCGCAGAACGATGCGCCGCTCAAGGAGAATCTGGCCGCGGCGGTGTTGCTGCGCGCCGGTTGGCCGCGCGCCTACGCCGATGGCGGCGGCCTGCTGGATCCGATGTGCGGCAGCGGCACCCTGCTGATCGAAGGCGCGCTGATGGCCGCTGACGTGGCGCCCGGCCTGCAGCGCTATGGCAGCGATCTCCCCAGCCGCTGGCGCGGCTTCGATCGCGAGGGCTGGCAGCAACTGGTGGGCGAAGCGCGCGAGCGCGACAGTCTTGGCCGCGCCGCGCTCCGGCAGGTGATCCACGGCAGCGACATGGACCCGCATGCGATCCGCGCCGCGAAAGAAAATGCGCAAGTGGCCGGCGTGGCCGAGGCGATCTGGTTCGGCGTGCGCGAGGTGGGCGACCTGCAGACCCCGCCGCAGGCCACCGGCGTAGTGGTGTGCAATCCGCCCTACGACGAACGTCTGGCCGCCGATGCGGCGCTGTATCGCCGCCTGGGCGATACCCTGCAGCGCGCCGTGCCGCAATGGCGGGCCAGCCTGCTGTGCGGCAACGCCGAGCTGGCGTATGCCACCGGCCTGCGCGCGGGCAAGAAATACCAGCTGTTCAATGGCGCGATCGAGTGCGCGTTGATCGTCTGCGACCCGATCGCGGTGCCGCGGCGCACCCCGCTGGCGGCGCCGACCGCGCTCAGCGAAGGCGCGCAGATGGTCGCCAACCGCCTGCGCAAGAACCTGCAGAAGTTCAAGAAGTGGCGCGCACGCGAAGGCATCGAATGCTTCCGCGTCTACGACGCCGATCTGCCGGAATACTCGGCCGCCATCGACGTGTACCAGCAAGCCGATGGCGATCGCCGCGTGTTTCTGCATGTGCAGGAATACGCGGCGCCGGCGACGATTCCGGAAGCCGACGTGCGCCGCCGTCTGGGCGAACTGCTGGCCGCCGCACGCGAGGTGTTCGAGGTGCCGGGCGAACGCGTGGCGCTCAAATCGCGCGAGCGCGGCAAGGGCGGCAGCAAGTACGGCCGCTTCGAGCAGCGCAACGAGTTCATCAACGTGCGCGAGCATGGCGCGCTGCTGCGGGTGAATCTGTTCGATTACCTGGACACCGGCCTGTTCCTGGATCATCGCCCGTTGCGCGGCACCATGGCCACGCAATCGAAGGGGCGGCGCTTCCTCAACCTGTTCTGCTACACCGGCGTGGCCAGCGTGGAAGCGGCGGTGGCCGGCGCGAGCTCGACCACCAGCGTGGACCTGTCCGGTACCTATCTGCAGTGGTGCGCCGACAACCTGGCCCTGAACGGCCAGGCCGGCAGCAAGCACAAGCTGGTGCAGGCCGACGCGCTGGCCTGGCTGGAAGCCGAGCGCGCGCATTTCGACGTGATCTTCTGCGACCCGCCGACCTTCTCCAACTCCGCACGCGCCGAAGACTTCGACATCCAGCGCGAGCATGTGCGGCTGTTACGCGCGGCAGTGGCGCGCCTGGCGCCGGGTGGGGTGCTGTATTTCTCCAACAACTTCCGCCGCTTCAAGCTGGACGAGGAACTGGTGGCCGAGTTTGCGCAGTGCGAGGAAATCAGCCCGCGCACCATCGACCCGGATTTCGAGCGGCATGCGCGCATCCATCGCGCCTGGCGGTTGACCGCCTGAGGAAGTGGCCCGGTGACGTCTGGCCGGGCAGTACGCGCAGGGCGCGCGCGGGATTGCCGCGCCCGTTGCGCTGACGTGCGCCGTGTCACCGGTGGCGCCCGATCCCGATCGCGCAGACGCAGGCGCGTCCGCGCAGGCGAGGGAGGGGCGGCTAGCCAACAAGCCCACCACAGCGCTGCGGTATGCTGATTCGCATGCTCTGGAGTCAACGATGACCGCACCACCCCGGATTGCCTTTCTCGCCAGTCACGCCGAGCCGGCGGTGACCGCGCGCGCGCGTCTTGTGCAGCGCTATGGCGATCACGCGCTGGACAGCGCCGACATCGTCTGCGCACTGGGCGGGGACGGCTTCATGCTGCAGACCCTGCACCGGCACGGCGCTGCCAGCAAGCCGGTGTTCGGCATGAAGCTGGGCTCGGTCGGGTTTTTGATGAACCAGTACCGCGACGACGAGGACGACCTGCTCGCGCGTCTGCAACGTGCCGAACCGGCGCACCTGCGCCCGCTGGAAATGCAGGTGCAGACCGAGTCCGGTGCCAGCACGGTGTCGCTGGCCTACAACGAGGTCTCGCTGCTGCGCCAGACCCGCCAGGCCGCGCACCTGAGCGTGGATCTCAATGGCCAGACCCGCATCGCCGAGCTGATCGGCGACGGTGTCATGGTCGCCACGCCAGCCGGCAGCACCGCCTACAACTATTCCGCGCACGGGCCGATCCTGCCGCTGGGCTCGCACACGCTGGCACTGACCCCGATCGCCCCGTATCGCCCGCGCCGCTGGCGTGGCGCGATCCTCAAGGCCGACACCGAAGTGTGCTTCCGCGTGCTGGACCCGTACAAGCGCCCGGTCAGCGTCACCGCCGACTCGCACGAAATCCGCGACGTGGTCGAAGTGACCATCCGCGAATCCACCCAGCGCCAGGTGACGCTGCTGTTCGATCCCGAACACAATCTGGAAGAACGCATCTTCAGCGAACAGTTTGCGGTTTGAGGAGCGGGGATTGGGGAGTGGGGATTCGGGATTGGCAACGGCAGCAGCGTGCTACGTCGTCTTTAGAACGCGCGCACGCGCTACGATGCTGCGCAGATGGGCGATCAAATCCCGATCCAGTTCCTGCTTTAAACCAATCCCCAATCCCCACTCCCGAATCCCCGCCCCAATGACCGATAACTCCCCAAGACTCCTGACCGTCGCAGTGACCTCGCGCGCGCTGTTCGATCTCGAAGAAGGCCACGCGCTGTTCGAGGCCGATGGCGTGGAGGCGTATTCGGCGTTCCAGCGCGAGCATGAGGACGACATCCTGGAGCCGGGCGTGGCCTTTCCGGTGGTGCGCAAGCTGCTGGCGCTCAACCACGATGTGCCCGAAGAAACCCCGCGTGTGGAAGTGATCCTGCTGTCGCGCAATTCCGCCGACACCGGGCTGCGCATCTTCAATTCGATCCAGCACTACAACCTGGGCATCGTGCGGGCGACCTTTACCTCGGGTCAGCCGACCTGGCCGTACGTGAAGCCGTTCGGCACCGACCTGTTCCTGTCGGCCAACCCGGAGTCGGTACGGCGTGCGCTGACCCATGGCATTGCGGCGGCGACCATCATGCCGCGCGCGCCGGGCGAACGCGCCGAGGCCGCCGCGGCGATCGTGGACAACGACGAAAGCCGCCTGTCGACCCAACTGCGCATCGCCTTCGACGGCGATGCGGTGATCTTCGGCGACGAGAGCGAACGCATCTCGCGCGAGCAGGGCGTGGAGGCATTCGGGCGCCACGAGCGCGAACGTGCGCGCGAGCCGTTGTCGGTCGGGCCGTTCCGCAATTTCCTGTCGGCGCTGCATGCGCTGCAGGCGGCATTCCCGCCGGGCGAGGCCTCGCCGATCCGCACCGCGCTGGTCACCGCGCGCTCGGCGCCGGCGCACGAACGGGTGATCCGCACCCTGCGCGAGTGGGGCGTGCGTCTGGACGAGGCGCTGTTCCTCGGTGGGCGGCACAAGGGGCCGTTCCTGGAGGCGTTTGGCGCGGACATCTTCTTCGACGATTCGCAGCACAACATCGACAGTGCGCGCCAGCACCAGCACGTGGCGGCCGGCCACGTACCGCATGGCGTGGCCAACGATCCGCCGGGCAGGTGAGCGAGGCACCGAAGCCGGCTGGACGCGCCGCGCTGCGCTCCAGCTGGCGCCAGCTGGAGTTGTACTTCGCCGACGACACCGTGCAGACCCGCATGTCGCGCTGGGCACCGTACCGGCTGATGCTGCCATATACGCGCGGCATGCTGGCGGCGCTGTGGCTGCAGCCGCGGCCCGAACGCATCGGTCTGATCGGCTTCGGCGGCGGCGCGCAGGCCAAGTTCTGCCACCGCTATCTGCACAGCACGCGCATCGAGGCGGTGGACGCCGATGCGCAGGTGCTGGCGTTGCGCGATGCGTTTGGCGTGCCGCGCGACGATGCGCGGCTTGAGGTTACGCATGGCGACGGTGCGCAGTGGATCGGTACGCGTACCGGGCGCTACGACCTGTTGCTGCTGGATGCCTACGATGCCGATGGCATCCCACCGGCGTTGTGCACGCCCGAGTTCTACGCCGCTTGCCGCGCTGCGCTGACGCCCGGCGGCGTGCTGGCGCTGAACCTGTTCCAGGTGCCGCTGGCCGGGCATCTGGCCACGCTGCGCGAGGTATTCGATGGGCGGCTGCTGCTGTTGCCCGAGCCGGATCCGCGCAACCAGTTGCTGTATGCCTGGAACGGCAAACGCACGCCGGGCACTGCGGAGCAGGCGCTGGCGACGTTGCCGTGGCCGGCGCGCCGGCAGCTGCGGCCGTCGATGCTGCGGCTGCAGGCAGCGTGGATGGAGCGGGCCTGGCGGTTTTCGTAAGCCGCTGTCCGGCGCGTGGCGTCAGCCTGCGAAGGAGAACACTTCAACAGCGCCGCAGGTGCGCGGTCATGGGGGCGGCGGAGTTTCTGCATCTGCCAGCGGCAGCTGGATATCGGTCAGCCGCCAGCGCAGCCCTTGCCGGGTCAGCACGAACACCACCGGCGCTCCGGTCGCGGTGCGGGTGGTGGCGGTGAAGCGGCGGGTGGATTCGAAGCGCTGCTCGGCGCCTTGCAGCGGACGCGCCGGCGCGGGCGCCGCATAGGTGTCCGGGCTGACGGTGTCGCCGGTGACGCGATTCCACACGCTATGGCCTTGCAGCAGCGCGCCGATGCCCAGCGGCGTCACCAGCGTGTCCACGCCGGCACCGCTGATACCGCTGGCGAGCTGCAGGGCGAACCCGCCGAGCAGGCTCGATTGCATGCGGCTGCCGGCCTGACGGACCAGGTAATCGTCCAGCTGCGCCTTGAGGTTGACCCGCAGGCTGGGGAAATCCACATGGCGTTCCAGCTGCGACGCGTCGCGATTGGCGACGGCTTGGCTGATGCCGCGAATGGCCAAGTACGGGCCTGCAACCACATAGCTGACAAGCAGCAGCACGGCCAGTACGGGCAACAGCAACCAGCGTTTGTTCATGGTGTGCAGTCCATCGCGGTGGTTGGTGCAAGACGCAGCGATGCACAGCGCCGCGCAGCGAGAGATCGCTTCGGTGTGCTGACCGCCGGCGCCGCGTCGATGGCCGTCGGCGCCGCGCGATCCATCAAAATTCCAGATCCAGCGCAGCGCACAGGTAATCGACGAACGGCGCCAGCACCACCAGGTCGGCCTCGATGGTCTGGCGCAGGCGCGGGCCGGTCATGACGGCATCGTCGAGATGACGCAGGTACGCCCAGTTGCGGTGCTTGAGATCGTCGATGAACTCGAACTCGTTGGGAAAGCCGCGCGGTGCGCGCACCAGTTTCTCGCTGTCGTCCAGCGCGAACTTGCGGCGCAGTCTGGGTTCGTAGGCGGCCGCTTTCCAGTTGGCGGGATTGTCGAAAATGAACTGGCGCAGCTTGCGCTGGGTGTCCGGCTCCGGATGCCACAGCCCGGCACCGACGAAGCTTTCGCCCGGCTGCAGATGGATGTAGAACGACGGCGCCGGCACCTGGCGGCGGCGCTCATGGAACAGGCGCGCGCCCTGCCAGTTCTTATACGGCGACTTGTCGTTGGAAAAACGCGCATCGCGGTAGATGCGAAACAGCGAACCGCCCTGGGTCTTGGGATCGGCGCGATAGTGCTCGCTGACCTCGGCCAGGGCCGGCTGCAGGTCGGTGATGAGCTGCAGGAACGGCTGGCGCACATGCGCCTCGTACTGATGCCGGTGGTCGTTGAACCAGGTCTTGTCGTTGTGGCGCGCCAGTGCGCGCAGGAACTTGAAACTGGCGTCGGAAAAATAGGTGGTCATAGCGTGCGTTGGAGGTCCAAACCCCAGGCGGCGAGCTGATCGAGCAGGGACTGCTTGGTAGCATCGTCGGGGTGAGCAAGCCGTAAATCCGCGATCTGCGCATGGAACTGATCGAGCGTGAGCTCGCCCAGGCCACGGTCGTCGAGCAGGCGCTGACGACGGTAGACGTTCCAGCGTTCCTGCTCTTCGAACGACAGCGTCTGCGGCCAGTTGCGCGCGCGGTAGCGGAACAGCAACTCGACCAGGCGCGGGTCGCGAAAGCGCGACTCCAGCGCGCCCAGTTCGGCCGGCGCACTGGCGCGCACCTGCGCCAGCAGGCGCTTGTCGCCTTCGGCCAGGAAGCCATCGTAGAGCGAGGCATCGGCATCGTTGACCGCCGGCGCCGCAGCGCGCTCGTTGCCGTACACCTGGCGCACTTTTTCGGCCAGCTCAGGGCCGAGCTCGCGCAGGCGTGCAGCCTTGGCCAGCACCGCGTCGTGGTCGATGCCCAGGCGCTGGAAATCCGCTGCGCGCAGATGCTGCCAGGCCACCAGCGCCGGCGACTTGTTCAAGTGCACTTCCTTGAGCGGAATGCGCTGCTCGCCTTCGGGCAGGTCGGCGGCGCGGATATACAGCCGGTCGGCAATCTCGTCCGGGCTCAGGCGCAACAGCACTTCAGGGTCGCCATCCAGATCGAACACGATCACGCGGCTGTCGATGCGCGGATGGCGCGTCAACGGCAGCACCGCGGCGGCGCACATGCGCGAGGCGGGATAGCGCTGCGAGATATGCAGCACCGGCTGCATCGCGATGACGTCCAGCAGCGTCGCCGCAAAGCGCTTGTCGCGCAGGCGCAGCGCGTAGTCCCACAACTTGGGTTGATGCTGCTGGAACCTGCGCGCCATGCCGATGGTGGCGTACACGTCCGACAGCGCCTCGTGCGCGTCGCCTTCGCGCACTGCGTTGGCATCGGCCAGGTGTTCGAGCTTGAACGAGGTGGCGCCGTCTTCGCGCTGCGGCCAGACGATGCCGTCAGGGCGCAGCGCATGCACCAGCCGCAACACGTCGAGCAGGTCCCAGCGCGAATTGCCGCCGCGCCACTCGCGCTCGTACGGGTCGTAGAAATTGCGGAACAGCCCGCAGCGCACGAACTCGTCGTCGAAGCGGATCGAGTTGTAGCCCAGCGTGCAGGTCTGCGGCCGGCTCATCTGTTCGGAGATGCGCGCGAACGCTTCGGCCTCGCTCACGCCTTCGCGCAGTGCGTGTTGCGGGGTGATACCGGTGACCATGGTCGCGTACGGCGAGGGCAGCAGATCGTCGGCCGGTTGCACGTAGAAACTGATCGGCTCTTCGATCACGCGCAGTTGCGCATCGGTACGCACCGCGGCGAACTGTGCGATGCGCGTGCGGCGTGGATCCTGGCCGAAGGTTTCCAGGTCGTAGAAGAGAAAGCTGTCAGGCATGCCGTATGAAATCCAGATCCGCGGCGCACTGCGCAGGGCGCCGCCAGTGCTGCCTAGTATCTCTTATCCGCACCTACGCCTGCTGACGCCGGCCTGTGCGGGTGGATCAGTGCGCGCCTTCCAGCGGCTGCAGGCGCGCATGCACGACCGCTTCCAGCGCGGCCCAGTCGATGCGCGACAGGTCGCTGTGCCCGCGCGTGGCCTCGACCAGGATCTGGCGCTGGATCTCGCTGCGCGCCAGGGCGATCGAGTAGCGCGTGCGCAGGAAGGTCACCATCGTGTAATGCGGCACGAAACGGGTGGGCCAGCGCGCCTGCAATTGCTGTTCGAGCGCACGTTGCAGCAGGAAATCGGGATCGTCGACGCGGTCGCGCATCTCCAGGTAATTCTCCAGCGCCATCTGCTGGATCGCTGCGGCGTCGTCATGGCGTGCGGCCTGGAACGCGGCAAACGCAGTTTCCAGATCCTCGTGCGCATCCAGCTGCTCTGCCAGCGCCACGCAATCTTCGAACGCGCAGTTCATGCCCTGGCCGTGGAACGGCACCATCGCGTGCGCGGCGTCGCCGATCAGCAGTGCGCGGCCGCCCAGATGCCAGCGGTCCAGGGTGAGGGTGCCGAGCAGGCCGGGCGGATGTTCTTCCCAGTGCTCCTTGAGCTGCGGGATCAGCGGCAGGGCATCGGGAAAATCACGCGCAAACAGGGCCAGCGCTTCGTCGCCGGTACGCGTGGTGGCAAAGCTGGGCTCGCCGGCGTTGGGCAGGAATAGCGTGACGGTGAAGGTGCCGCCGTCGTTGGGCAGCGCGATGCACATGTAGCGCCCGCGCGGCCAGATGTGCAGCGCATTGCCTTCGATGCGGAAACCGCCACCGGGCAACGGCGGAATTTCCAGCTCCTTGTAGGAGTGATCGAGGAATTCGGTGCGCTCGCCCAGCGGCGACTTGCGCTGCATCGCCGCGCGTAGCGCTGAGCCGGCGCCATCGCTGCCGATCAGGCTCTGGAAGTGGATTTCGTGCGGCTGGTCGTCGCGGTCGTCGATGAAGCGCGCATAGCCGGCATCGAAGTCCACCGTGTGCAGGCGGCGATAGAAATGCACGCGTGCGCCGGCGCGTTCAGCCAGATCCAGCAGTGCGACGTTCAACGCGGCGCGGTGGATCGACCAGATCACTTCGCTGTCGTCGCGCCCGTAGCGTTGCAGCTGCGGTTCGCCGATCAACGGATGCACCATGCGCCCGCGCATCATCACCGCCTTGGCCATCACCGCGTCTTCGGCACCGGCCTGGCGCAGCGCATGGCGGCCGCGCTCGGCCAGCGCCAGGTTGATCGAGCGGCCGGACTCGTAGCCCTTGATGCGCGGATCGCCGCGGCGCTCGTAGACGGTGACCTGCCAGCCGCGACGCGACAACAGGATGGCCAGCAGGCAACCGGCCAGGCCAGCGCCGATCAAAGTCAGGGAACGGGGAGAGACTGCGCTCAATGCGGTATCCGGCAGCGGCCGGACGCAAGTGCCGGCGAAGGGGGAGAACGGGGATGGCTGGCAACGGCACCCGCCGCGATCAGCCAGGTGCGGGTTCGGAGTGTACGTGCGCGTGTGCCGGTTCCGGCCCACGCACCGATCTGGTCGATGGCACGGTCTGTGCCGTGCGTGCTCAGGCGCTGGCCCAGGTTTCCACCTGTTCGACCAACCGATGCAGATCGCTGAAGCGGTTGTACAGCGGCACCGGCGCGATGCGGATCACGTCTGGCTCGCGCCAGTCGCCGAGCACGCCGGCCGACTGCAGGTACTCGAACAGCGAGCGCCCCTGCGCGCGGCCACCGGCCACCCGCAACGACAGCTGGCAGCCGCGTTGCGCCGGCGCGGCCGGGGTGACGATCTGCAGCACCTGCGGCACGCGGGCGTGGATCAGCTGTTCCAGGTGCCCGGTGAGTTGTTCGGACTTGGCACGCAGCGCCGGCATGCCGGCCTGATCGAACAGCTCCAGCGACGCACGCAGCGGCGCCAGCGCCAGCACCGGCGGATTGCTCAGCTGCCAGCCTTCGGCGCCAGGCGAGGGCACGAACTGCGGCTCCATGCGGAAGCGGCTCTGCTGCTCATGTCCCCACCAACCGGCCATGCGCGGCAGGTCGCTGTTGGCATGGCGTGCGTGCACGAAACAGCCACCCACCGCGCCGGGGCCGGCGTTGAGATATTTGTAGTGGCACCACACCGCGAAATCCGCGCCGTCGTCGTGCAGCGTCAACGCGATATTGCCGACCGCATGCGCCAGGTCGAAACCCACCATCGCGCCCTGCGCGCGTGCCAGCCGCGCGATTTCTCCCAGCTCGAAGGCCTGGCCGGTGCGGTACTGGATGCCGGGCCACAGCACCAGCGCCAGCCGCGGACCGTGCCGTGCGATGGCATCGGCGATCGCCGCCATCGATACCGTGCCATTGGGTTGGTCGGCTTCCACTTCGATCAGCTGCGTGGCCGGATCCAGCCCATGCAGGCGCAGTTGCGATTCCACCGCATGGCGGTCGGACGGGAACGCGCCGGCTTCGATCAGGATGGCGCCCCGCTCGGGCGTGGGCCGGTAGAAGCTGGCCATCATCAGATGCAGGTTGACGCTCAGCGTGTTCATCGCGACCACTTCGCCGGGCTGCGCGCCGACCACGCGCGCCAGGCCATCGCGCACCAGCTGGTGATAGGTCAGCCACTGGGTGGGACCGGTGAAGTGGCCTTCCACCGCGAGCGCACCCCACTGGTCGAGCACTTCGGCCACCATCGCGCGCGCGCCGCGCGGCTGCAGGCCCAGCGAATTGCCGACGAAATAGGTCTGGTCCTGGCCGGCATGCTGCGGGAACACGAAGTCATCGCGCAGGTGGCGCAGCGGGTCGGCGACGTCCAGGGCAACGGCATGGGCGCGGGACAGCAGGTCGGTCATGATCACGGCTCGCAACGCAGGTCAGTGACGCAGTTTACCCGCCGGCACCGTGTGCGCCGTCATGCGCGGCCGCCGCCTCGGCTGCAGCGGTGGTCGAGGCTGGCCGGGCAGGGCGCAGTAGATGCGTCAAGGTGCCGATGCTGTCGGTGATGCGGTCGATGGTGTCGGCCAGTGCGGCGGTGGCGGGCGAGCCGTCGGGCAGGGCTGTCAATGCATCGGACAGCTGGCGCTCGGCGCCGCGCAGGGTGGCTGCGGCGGGAATGCCGCCGTCGACCAGGCAGGCGATCAGCTCGGACAATGCCTGGTCGGCCTGTTGCGCGAAGGCGGGCAGCGCTTCCAGCGCAGGCAGGGGATGGCCGTCGCGCAGTACCGCCTCCAGCGACAGGGTGGCGCGGATCAGCCGGTTGCCGTTGGCCAGCAAGGATTCGGCGAGTTTGAGCTCGTGCAGATTGCGCCGGCTGCGTGGCTCGCCGCGCAGGCGTTCAATCGAGGCCTGCGCGTTGGTGCGCGCCACGCGTGCGGCAGCGCGGGTGTCGCCCAGATCGTCCATCCTGCCGAGCAGCAGATTGCGCAGATGATCGCGATAGGCGCTCAGCAGCTGCGCCAGCGAGGCGCGGATATGCCGACGCTCGCGCGTGGGCCACACCGCGTAGGCGATCAACGCCCATGCACTGCCGGCGACCGTGGCCTGCAGACGCGCACCGATGGCCTCGCCCGGTGCCACGCCTTCGAAGGACAGCAGCAGCACCAGCATGCCGGTCAGAAACGCCACGCCGATGCCGTAATTCACCTGCGTCAGCAGGCGGAAGCCCAGGCAGAACAGCGCCAGCAACGCCAGGCGGACGCTGGCGCCGTCCATCGCCAGGTGCGCCAGCAAGGTCGCCACCAGCAGGCCGACGAAGGTGCCGGCCACGCGCAAGGCGCCGAAGCTGAAAGTGCCGCCGAAATCCGGCTTGAGCACGATGGCGGTGGTCATCGGAATCCAGAAGCCGTGCGGGATCTGCTGCCAGCGCTGGAAGGCGATCGCCAGCGCCAGGCACACGCCGCAGCGCAAGGCATGCCGGAACGCCACCGAGGACAGATCCAGGTTCGCGCGCAGCGTGGCCCAGGTAGCCGCGGGCCTGAGTGCCGCCGGCAGGCGCGCTTCGGCCAGCTGCGCCTGGATCTCGCCACGGCTGCTGGCCCAATGCGCGTTGCGGATCAGGGCGCGCAGCTGGCCGCCCAGGCCTTGCGCGCGCGCCACCGCCACGCGCACCAGCCGGCGCTCGCGGGTATCGGCGTTGTCGTGCTGGAACTGCGCCAGTGCGGCGACCAGATCGTCGAAACCGGTCATCGAGGCATTGGCGGCGAGCGGGTCTTCGCCCACCGTCATCGCATGCGCGAGCTGTTCCAGCACGATGGCGCTGCGTTCGAGCACGCGCTCGATCGCCGGGCGCGCCTGCGAGTCGGTCAGGCGGGTATCGACATCCGCCAGCGACAGCAGCTCGAGCCGTACGCGCTCGCACAGCTCGGCGATGATGCGGAAGCTCTGTACGGCGATCGCGCGCGAGCGATGCTCGCCATGCAGCATCACCATCGCATCGAGCACTTCCTGGGTGGCCGGTGGCGGGGCGCTGGCTTCCGGACGCTGGCGTGCGATGCCGGCCAGTTGACGCATCAGGTCGGCCAGCGCGAAGCGCTCCGGGCGATAGCGTTGCAATGGCCAGGCCGCCAGTGCCAGCACTACCTGGAGCAGGCCGCCGGCGAAGATCAATGCCGCCACGCCCGCGGCCTGCTGCACCGGCAGGCGCATGTCGGCGCTGACCACCAGCAGGATCATGCTGGTCAGCCCCACCCGCGCTGCCACCGGGCCAAGTGCCACCAGCAAGCCGCCGCCAAGACCGAGCAGCAACCCGGCGATCACCAATGCCGGCGTGTTGTGGCCGACCCAGATGCCGAGCAACGCGGCCAGGCCTGCTGCCAGCGCGGCCATCAGCATGCGCTGCAGGCGCGCACGGTACGGGCCGGGCTGGTCGGTGAACATGGTGTTGAGCGCGCCGGTACACACGGCCAGACCGGCGGCGACGTGCCCGCTGGCCACACCGACCGCCAGCGGCAGCACCACCGCGGCGGTGTTGCGCAACGCTACGCGCAATGGCACGTCGCGCGGCTTGAGGTCGATCAGCGTGCGCAGCATGGCATGGGGTTCAACGCGGGCGCACAGCGCAGCTGCGGCGCGTGCACACGCTCGACACACGGCGCGCTGCGCACAGCTGCATCGTCATTGCGTTGCGCGGCATTGCGAGGGCGCGGCGGAGCGCCGATGGCCACCGCCGAGCGAATGCGCTCGAAGACCTGTGCGACGCGTGCCTGGAATTGGCTCGGCCATCGTCCACTCATGCCTCGACAGTGGCATAGCGCTCCGGCGCAGGGTGCAGATGTCCGCACTGGCTGCAGGTGCGCAGCGCGAGCGAACGGTAGAAATGATCGAACACCGGCGGAAAATCGGTTTCGATGTCCTGCAGCGGAAACATCGCCTCGTACAGTTTGTGATTGCACTGCGGGCAATACCACTGCAGGCCGTCCTGCTCGTTGGGCAAGCGCTCGCGTTCGATCACCAGGCCGATCGAGCCGGCCGCGCGTTGCGGCGAATGCGGCACCTTCGGCGGCAGCAGGAAGATCTCGCCGGCGCGGATCGGGATGTCGCGTGCCACGCCTTCGTCCTGCACCTTCAGCACCATCTCGCCTTCGAGCTGGAAGAACCACTCCGGGCCTTCGTCGTAGTGATAGTCGGTGCGCGCATTCGGCCCACCGACGATCATGATGATGAAGCCGTCCTGCTGGATGCATTTGTTGCCCACCGGTGGCTTGAGCAGGTGGCGGTGTTGCTCGATCCAGGCTTGCAGGTTGATCGGCGGGACCAGCATCGACGTTCCTCGGCAAAGAAGACGTCCAGCATAGCCAACCGACGGCGCCGATGGGCGCCGCGGCTGGATGGCGTGCGGGTGCGGCTCAGCGTTCGGCGTGATCGGCCTGGATGCGCGCCAGTGCGGCGTCGTAGCGTTCCTGCAGCAGCTCCGGGCGGTCGATCGACATGCCCAGGTCGTGCGCACGTCCGTCGCGCAGGCTGTAGACCCAGCCATGCACCTGCAGTGCCTGGCCGCGGTCCCAGGCGTCGCGCACGATGGTGGTGCGGCAGACATTGACCACCTGTTCGAGCACGTTGAGCTCGCACAGGCGCGCGTGCTGCACCGGCAGGTCGCCCGCGTCGTGCAGGCAGGCCTCGTGCTTGTCGGCCACATCGGTGACATGGCGGATCCAGTTGTCGACCAGGCCCATGCGCTTCTGGGTCAGGCTGGCGAACACGCCGCCGCAGCCGTAATGGCCGACCACCAGGATGTGCTTGACCTTGAGCACGTCGACGGCGAACTGGATCACCGACAGGCAGTTCAGGTCGGTATGCACCACCACGTTGGCGATATTGCGGTGGACGAACACCTCGCCCGGGGCCATGTCGATGATCTGGTTGGCCGGCACGCGCGAGTCCGAGCATCCGATCCACAGGTACTCGGGCGTCTGCTGGGTGGACAGCTTGGAGAAGAATTCCGGGTCCTCGCGGCGGATGCGCTCGGACCAGGCACGGTTGTTTTCAAGCAAATGGTTGAGCTCGTTCATGCGCGCAGTATTCCAGAGGAAGGAGGGCAGTGTGTGATCGATAGATGAGCGAGAAGCGGTGTTGCAGAAATCGGGGGTGTGCCGCGCCGCTCAGACCGCGCGGTCGCGTACAAGCAGGGCATCGCGCATCAGCGACGCCACCTCGCGGGAGTCGGCCGATGCCTGTTGCTGCAATGCATCGCTCACAGCCGCCACATTAGCGGCCGGATGGTTCTGGCTGAGCTTGAAGGTCAGCTCGATGCGGCTGGGAACGAAGCGGAAGCCGACCAGGCCGCGCAACTGGCGGCGGTGGTTGTCGCGCTCCATCTCGAACAGCCAGTCGCTGCCGACGCGTTGTTCGAAGTGCGTGCTCATGCGGCCGATCAGCTCGCCCAGCGCCGCCTCATCGCTCACCTGCTCGCAGCGTCCATGCAGATGCGCCACGGCGTAGTTCCAGGTCGGCACGCGTGCGGCCGCTTCCTTGTCCGGATACCAGCTGGGCGACACATAGGCATGCGGGCCCTGCACCACGAGGACCGCGTCGCCGGGGCTGCGCGCCTGCGAATTGGGGCGCGCCCAGTGGCCTTCGATGACCACGGAGTGCGCATCGCGTCGGTACAGCACCGGCAGATGCGAGATCGCCGGCTGTCCGTCCTCGCCGTGGCTGATCAGGGTGACGAACGGGTCGCGCGCGATCAGCCAGTCCAGCAAGGCCAGATCGGTCTGCGCGAACGCGCGTGGGGCGTACATGTCAGGCGCGACCGCCCAGGGTCAGCACCATGCGTTCGCGCAGGTCCGCATCGTCGTCGCCACGCGGCGGCGAGACCTCATCGAGCGAGAAGCCGCGCATCAGCGCGTCTTCTTCGTCCAGCCCGTCGAGCGCGACGAATTCGGCATCGAACAAGGCCGCGCGGGCGCTGTCTTCGCTGTCGTAAGGCAGGATCTTGCCGTCGCTGTCCAGGACTTCGGCGGTACCGGCCTGCTTCACGCGCAGGCGCGCCCAGATCAGCGTGCGGCCGATCGTGGCCAGCCACCACGAATCGTGGTCGTCATGTGCGGTGTCTTGCGGTGTATTCATGGCATTACCTTGGAAAGCAGGCCGAGCAGGGCTGCCATGCCCAGGCCGAAGAAGATGGTCAGCAGCGACAGCCAGGCCGGCGTGGCCAGGCCGGACAGCGCACCGTCGCGATGGCTGCGGTAGCGCCGCGCCAGCAACCAGCGCAGCGCCGCAGGACTGATGAAGGCCGGTTCGCCGAAGCTGGCCAACGCCTCTGGATGTCGGTCGCGCAGGTGCACCAGCGTCAGCGGCCAGAAGATCAGCAAGGCGGTGAGGCCGGCAACGGCCACACCGACAAAACACAGCGCGAAGAACAGGGTCATGTGCCCGCCAGCATCAGTGCGAGTTGGGGAAGTGCTGCGCCGATCACCAGCGCAGTGATGGTCCACCATAAAGGACGCACGGCGTGGATGATCGCCCTGCGTGCCGTGTCACCCTGCCACCAGGCGCTTGCACCGGGATGTGCGGCTGCCCGCTGCGCCAGTCGGACGCCGCGCACGCCGGCGATGTCGGCGCCCGGCAACGCCGCCGCGAAGGCCAGCAACTGCAGCGTGGCGGCGGCCAGCAGGCTCACATCAGAACTCGGCGCTGCCCGGCGCGCGCGGGTAGGGGATGGCGTCGCGGATATTGCTCAGCCCGCACACGTACACCACCAGGCGCTCGAAGCCCAAGCCGAAGCCGGCATGCGGCACCGAGCCGTAGCGGCGGAAATCGCGGTACCAGCTGTAGTGCTCCTGGTCCAGGCCGAATTGCGCCATGCGTGCATCCAGCACATCCAGGCGCTCTTCGCGCTGGCTGCCGCCGATGATCTCGCCGATGCCCGGCGCCAGCACGTCCATCGCCGCGACGGTCTTGCCGTCATCGTTCAGGCGCATGTAGAACGCCTTGATGTGCTCGGGGTAGTTGGTCACCACCACCGGGCGGCCGATATGCTCTTCGGTCAGCCAGCGCTCGTGCTCGGTCTGCAGGTCCAGGCCCCATTCGACCGGGAAGTCGAATTTCTTGCCCGAGTTCTGCAGCAGCTTCACCGCCTCGGTGTAGTCGATCTGCTCGAACGGGGCATTGATGAAGGCTTCCAGTTTGGCGATCGCGTTCTTGTCCACGCGCTCGGCCAGGAATGCCAGATCGTCGCCACGCTCATCGAGCACCGCGCGGAACAGGTACTTGAGGAACTGCTCGGCCAGGCGCGCGTCTTCGGCCAGATCGGCAAAGGCGATTTCCGGCTCGATCATCCAGAATTCGGCCAGATGGCGCGTGGTGTGGCTGTTCTCGGCGCGGAAGGTCGGGCCGAAGGTGTAGACCTTGCTCAGCGCCAGGCAGTAGGCCTCCACGTTGAGCTGGCCGGACACGGTCAGGAAGGTTTCCTTGCCGAAGAAGTCGCGGCTGAAATCCACCGCGCCGCTGGCATCGCGCGGCAGGTTGACCATGTCCAGCGTGGAGACGCGGAACATCTGCCCGGCGCCTTCGGCGTCGGAGGTGGTGATGATCGGGGTGCTGATCCAGTTGAAGCCGTTCTGGTGGAAGAAGCGGTGCACCGCCTGCGCCAGGCAGTTGCGGATGCGGGTGACTGCGCCGAACAGGTTGGTGCGCGGGCGCAGGTGCGCCACTTCGCGCAGGAACTCCGGCGACATCGGCTTGGGCTGGATCGGGTAGGTCAGCGGGTCTTCGACCCAGCCGACGATCTCCACGCCGCTGGCCTGGATCTCGAACGACTGACCCTTGCCCTGCGACTTCACTAGCACGCCCTTGGCGATCAACGAGCAACCGCTGGTCAGGCGCTTGATCTCGTCAAAGTTGGGCAGGGTGTCGTTGGCCACCACCTGGATCGGAGCGAAGCAGGAGCCATCGGTCACGTTGATGAAGGCCAGTCCGGCAGATCCGCGCAGCGTGCGCACCCACCCCCGTACCGTGACTTCGCCGCCTTCCGGGAGTTTTCCCGCAAGCGCATGTTCAACGCTGACCACCGTCATGACTTGTCCTCGCCGTAGCGACTTTGAATGGTCTGCGAGTTTACTGGCTGCGGGCGCGCCGGCGCGAGCATCTGAACCGCTTGCGGATGGTTGCGCTTGTCCAAGGCCGGACATGGCCCCATCTGGGGAACACGGCGTCGCAGCGGCTGCAGCCCCGGTAATTGCAGCCTCGCTATACTTGCCACCATCGTTTCCGGAGCACCCCCCATGGCCATCAGCCTCACCCCCGCCGCGCTGGAGCGCGTGCAGCGTTTCGTGCAGCAGACCCCGGGGACGCTGGGTCTGCGCTTTGGCGTGACCAAGACCGGTTGCTCGGGCTGGGGCCATGTCACCGACTTGGCGCGCGAGAAACGCGACGACGACGCGGTGTTCGAGCAGGAGGGCGTGCGCATCTTCGTCGACCCGGTCAGCCTGCCGCTGGTTGACGGCACCTGCATCGATTTCGGCAAGCACGGCCTGAGCGAGACCTTCACCTTCCGCAATCCCAACGCGACTGCCGAGTGCGGCTGCGGGGAAAGTTTCACGACCGAAGCCGAGCATCGCTGAGCTCGCTGGTGCGCGCTATTCCTTCTCCCACCGGGCGAAGGTGCCCGAAGGGCGGATGAGGGTACGGGGCGAAGCCTCGCGCGGTTAGACGTCACCAGTGGCTTCGCAGCGGACCCTCACCCCAACCCCCGCGCCCCGGCCCGCGCCTGCGGCGCGGGCGTTCCAAGGCACGCGCGCCAGTGGCGCGCAAGCGGTGCCTTATCGCCCCGGCGGGAGAGGGGCTTAAGCAGTCACCACGTAGATGTTACGTTCCTAGGCTCAGCCGCTGGCTCGGCCCAGTTGCGGCTAAGCGCTTGAACTGCCATACTTTCCTGCTTCCTGCCCGGTTCCGGGTGGGGATCCTTGCTCCACCGGCCGCCTTGCGCGGGTTACCGGGGAGCTGTCCGGCCCACGTGGCCACATCCGAAAGGTAATACAACATGAGTCGTCATTACGAAGTCGTGTTCCTGGTCCACCCGGATCAGAGCGAGCAGGTCCCGGCCATGATCGAGCGCTACAAGTCGCTGATCGAGGGCGGTAACGGCACCATCCACCGTCTGGAAGACTGGGGCCGCCGTCAGCTGGCCTACCCGATCCAGAACCTGGTGAAGGCGCACTACGTGCTGCTCAACATCGAAGTCGACCAGGCCGTGCTGAGCGAGCTGGTGGAAAGCTTCCGCTTCAACGATGCGGTGCTGCGTCACCTGGTCGTCAAGCGCGATGGCCCGGACACCGAGCAGTCGCTGATCATGAAGAGCAAGGACGAGAAGGGCGACAAGCCCGAGCGTAGCGAGCGTCGTCGTCGTGATGACGATGAGGGCGATGCTGCACCTGCCGCCACCGATACCGACGGCGACAACGCCGAAGCCGCTTAAGGAGCGCTGTCATGTCCAAGTTCTTCCGTCGTCGCAAGTTCTGCAAGTTCACCGCCGAGGGCGTGAAAGAGATCGATTACAAGGATCTCAACACCCTGCGTCAGTACCTCACCGAGAACGGCAAGATCGTGCCGAGCCGCGTGACCGGTACCAAGTCCAAGTACCAGCGTCAGCTGGCCACGGCCGTCAAGCGCTCGCGTTTCCTGGCGCTGATCCCGTACACGGACAATCACGACGTTTAATCCGAGTCGTTGATGTGAGTTCCTCACAAAAGCCCGCACGGTTGTATGTGAGTCCCTCACAAAAGCCCGCACATCCATGTGCGGGTAATAAATATAGAGGCCGGTCATTCGAGATGCGGTGTTGATCGTGCTGTTGCGATTCCCAAATCCCGATTCCCGAATCCCGTCTTTTCGGACAGCAAACGTTGCGTCGGCCAAAGTGCCGGCGCTAACGAATAACGGAGCACCACCATGGATCTGATTCTTCTGCAGAAAGTGACCAATCTCGGCGGCCTGGGCGACAAGGTCAGCGTCAAGCCGGGTTACGGCCGCAACTTCCTCGTGCCGCAGGGCAAGGCCGTTCCGGCCACCGCTGCCAACGTCGAAGCGTTTGAAGCCAAGCGTGCCGATTACGAAGCCAAGGCCAACACCATCCTGGCCGATGCACAGAGCCGCGCCGGCAAGTTCGAAGGCGCCAGCGTCACCATCGGCGCGCATGCGTCGACCGAAGGCAAGCTGTACGGCTCGGTCGGCCCGCGCGACATCGCCGAGGCGTTCACCGCCGCCGGCCTGCCGCTGGAAAAGAGCGAAGTGATCCTGGGCGAAGGCGCATTCCGCAATGTCGGCGAGTACGACGTTGTGCTGCACCTGCACGCCGATGTGGAAACCTCGGTCAAGGTCATCGTCGAATCCGACGCCTGATCCACGCTGCACGCTGTACCCGAAGGGCGCCTGGTTAGGCGCCCTTCGTCTTTCTGCGGCCACGCCAGCGATGCCAGGCCCGCTATACTCATGCTCCATTGCCGGTTCCACGGCCCATAGATCTTGTGGATCAAGGGCTTAGGGGCGGCTTCACAGGAAAAAGCGCCTGCCGGCCTCGCCCGTGCGGTGCCCGGAACCTTCAGTCCCATGCGCCTGTCCACGATCAAACTGTCCGGTTTCAAGTCGTTCGTCGACCCGACCACGTTGCACCTGCCCACCAACATGACCGGTATCGTCGGTCCCAACGGCTGCGGCAAGTCCAACATCATCGATGCGGTGCGCTGGGTGATGGGCGAAAGTTCGGCCAGCCGCCTGCGTGGCGACTCGCTGACCGACGTGATCTTCTCCGGCTCCTCGGCGCGCAAGCCGGTGTCGCAGGCGACGGTGGAGCTGATCTTCGACAATTCCGATCACACCATCAGCGGCGAGTTCGCCTCGTTCAACGAGATCTCGGTCAAGCGCCTGGTCAGCCGCGACGGCAACAGCGCCTACTACCTCAACGGCACCAAGTGCCGGCGCCGCGACATCACCGACCTGTTCCTGGGCACAGGCCTGGGGCCGCGCAGCTACTCGATCATCGAGCAGGGCATGATCAGCCAGATCATCGAGGCGCGCCCGGAAGACCTGCGCGTGTATCTGGAAGAAGCCGCCGGCATTTCCAAGTACAAGGAGCGCCGCAAGGAAACCGAAACGCGCATCCGGCATACCCGCGAGAACCTGGATCGCCTGGGCGACCTGCGCGAAGAGATCACCAAGCAGCTGGCGCATCTGCAGCGCCAGGCGCGCCAGGCCGAGCAGTATCAGGCCCTGCAGGAAGAGCGCCGGATCAAGGACGCCGAGTGGAAGGCGCTGGAATACCGCGGCCTGGATGGCCGGCTGCAGGGCCTGCGCGAAAAACTGAATCAGGAAGAGACCCGGCTGCAGCAATTGATCGCCGAACAGCGCGATGCCGAGGCACGGATCGAAACCGGGCGCGCGCGTCGCGAGGAAGCCGCCGAAGCGGTGGCCAAGGCGCAGGCCGATGTCTATCAGGTCGGTGGCGCGCTGGCGCGCATCGAGCAGCAGATCCAGCACCAGCGCGAACTCTCGCATCGCCTGCACAAGGCGCGTGACGAGGCGCAGAGCCAGTTGCAGGAGCTGACCCAGCACATCAGCGGCGATTCGGCCAGGCTGGCGGTATTGCGCGAGGCGGTGGACGCTGCCGAACCGCAACTGGAACAGCTGCGCGAGGACCACGAATTCCGCCAGGAGTCGCTACGCGAGGCCGAGGCGCGTCTGGCCGACTGGCAGCAGCGCTGGGAAACCCATAACCGCGACACCGGCGAAGCCTCGCGTGCCGGCGAAGTGGAGCGCACGCGCGTCGATTATCTCGATCGCCAGTCGCTGGAGGCCGAGCGTCGCCGCGAAGCGCTGGTCAACGAGCGCGCCGGGCTGGACCTGGATGCGCTGGCCGAGGCGTTCGAGCAGATCGAGCTGCGCCACGAAACCCAGAAGACCTCGCTGGACGGGCTGACCGAGCAGGTCGAAGCGCGCAAGCACGCGCTCGGCGGGCTGCAGGAACAACAGCGCGCCAGCCAGGGCGAACTGGCCGACGTGCGCAAGCAGGCGCAGGCCGCGCGTGGTCGGCTGTCGTCGCTGGAAACCCTGCAGCAGGCCGCACTCGGCCAGGAGCAGGGCGCCGCAGTGGCGTGGCTGAAGTCGCGCGGGCTGGATTCTGCCGCACGTGTCGGCGAGCGCATCACGGTCGAAAGCGGCTGGGAAAACGCGGTGGAAGGCGCGTTGGGGCAGTTGATCGAAGGCGTGCTGGTGGATGCGCCGGAACAACTGGTCGATGCGCTGGGCGAATTGGGCGAGGGCCGCATCGCGCTGGTGTCCGGTGCCAGCGACAACGCCAGCTTCGCGCCGACCTCGCTGGCGGCCAAGGTGCAGGGGCCGATCGCGATCCGTCGCCTGCTCGCGCGCCTGCACGCGGCCGAGGATCTGGAGGCCGCGCGCACGCTGCAGCGCAGCCTGCCCGAAGGCGATTCGGTCATCACCCGCAGCGGCGAGCGGCTGGGCGAGGGCTGGGTGCGGGTGTCGCGCTCCGGTGCCGCCAAGCAGGGCGCCTTGCTGCGCGAGCGCGAGATTCAGGAGCTGCGTGCGCAGATCGAAACGCTGCAGGAGCGCGAGGCCGAACTCGAGCAGCGCCTGGGCAGCTTCCGCGAGCAACTGCTGGCGGCCGAGCAGCAACGCGAAGATGCGCAGCGCCAGTTGTACATGGCGCACCGCAGCGTGTCCGAGCTGGCCGGCCAGCTGCAGAGCCAGCAGGGCAAGGTCGATGCCGCGCGCACGCGCATCGAACGCATCGAAAACGAATTGTCGCAGCTGCTGGAAACACTGGACACCAGCCGCGAGCAGGCACGCGAGGCACGCGCCAAGCTCGAAGACGCGGTGACCCTGATGGGCGACCTGCAAGGCACTCGCGAGGCGCTGGAGAACGAACGCCGTCAGCTCACCGATGCGCGCGATCAGGCCCGCGATGCCGCACGTGGCGTGCGCGATGCGATGCATGCATTGGCGCTGACGCTGGAATCGCAACGCACCCAGATCACCTCCCTGAGCCAGACGCTGGAACGCATGGACAGCCAGCGCGGCCAGCTCGATACGCGCCTGGAGGACCTGGTCGCCCAGCTCAGCGACGGCGACTCGCCGGTGGAAACGCTGGAGCACGAGCACCAGGCCGCGTTGAGCGAGCGTGTGCGCACCGAGCGCGTGCTGAGCGAAGCGCGCACCATGCTCGAGAGCATCGATGGCGAGCTGCGCAGCTATGAGCAGACCCGCCAGCAGCGCGACGAACAGGCGCTGGCCCAGCGCGAGCGCATCTCCCAGCGCAGGCTCGATCAGCAGGCGCTGGTGCTCAGCGCAGAGCAACTGGAGGCCGCCGTGGTGAAAGCCGGCTTCGTGCTCGAGGACGTCGTCAATGGGTTGCCGGAAGCCGCGAACGTGGCCGAGTGGGAGGCGGCGGTCGGCCAGATCGACGGCCGCATGCGGCGGCTGGAACCGGTCAACCTGGCCGCGATCCAGGAGTACGGCGAAGCGGCGCAGCGTTCGGAATATCTGGACGCGCAGAATCTGGATCTCAACACCGCACTGGAGACGCTGGAAGAGGCGATCCGCAAGATCGACCGCGAAACCCGCGGCCGCTTCAAGGACACCTTCGACCGGGTCAATTCCGGCGTGCAGGCGCTGTATCCGCGCCTGTTCGGCGGTGGCCACGCGTATCTGGAGCTCACCGGCGAAGACCTGCTCGACACCGGCGTGACCATCATGGCGCGCCCGCCGGGCAAGCGCGTGTCCAGCATCTCGCTGCTGTCCGGTGGCGAGAAGGCGATGACCGCGGTGGCGCTGGTGTTTGCGATCTTCCAGCTCAATCCCGCGCCGTTCTGCCTGCTCGACGAGGTGGACGCGCCGCTGGACGAAGCCAATGTCGGCCGCCTGGCCAACATGGTGCGGGAAATGAGCGAGAAGGTGCAGTTCCTGTTCGTCAGCCACAACAAGGCGACGATGGAGGCTGCGCGCCAGCTCTCCGGTGTAACCATGCGCGAGCCGGGCGTCAGTCGCCTGGTCAGCGTGGACCTGGAAGAGGCCGCACGTTTGGCGGGTGCGGCATGACGTGCCATGCTTGTCGGAATATCGACACCTGTCACTCTTATGCGGAGGCACGCTGAATGTCCGACATGGCCATGATCCGGATCGGGATCCTGATCGCTGGACTGCTGCTGGTCGCGGCCATCTTCCTGTTTGGTCGCCCGAAAAAATCGCCACAAGGGCGCCGGGTCGACAAGGACGACGGGCAGCCGCGCGAGCGCCGCGAGCCGGTGATCTCCAGCGAGCCTGGCGTGGACGGCGACCCGTTCGAGCGCAATGAAGGCGCCGAGCAAAGCGAACTGAACCTGGACGATGCCGATGCGGCCGGCGGCAACGATGTCGGCAAGCGGCCTAACCAGGATTTCGACAAGATCGTCTCGCTGTTCGTGGCCGCCAAGGCCGGCCAGGTGCTGCGCGGCGAAGATGTGGTGGTCGCTGCGGAGAAGACCGGGCTGGTGTTCGGTCACATGAATGTCTTCCACCGTCTGGTGGAGGGGCACCCGGAGCGCGGGCCGATCTTCAGCATGGCCAGCATCCTCAAGCCCGGCAGCTTCGACATGGCCAACATCCGCGAGATGCAGACCCCGGCGATTGCGTTCTTCCTCACCTTGCCGGCGCCGATGACCGCGCTGGATGCCTGGGAAAAGATGCTGCCGACCGTGCAGCGCATGGCCGAACTGCTCGACGGCGTGGTGCTGGACGACAGCCGCAATGCGCTGGGCCGCCAGCGCGTGGCGCATATCCGCGACGAACTGCGCGCCTACGATCGCCAGCACCAGGCACCGCCGCTGACCAAGTCGCCGCGCTGGTGAGTGCGTATTGCTTTTAAGTGCGCGCTGCTGGTGATGTGCGTGGGTGGTGATTGCGCACCGCTGGTGATCGAGCGTCGCTGAGTCAGTGATTACGAGCCATTGACCGCGAGCCATCCCGACCGCGAGTCATCCATACGCAGTCTGAGTCGCGACCTGCCGCAGGACGCGTTCTAGCGTGAGGTGAACGATGTGGAGCTTGCAGGGCGCGCTGGCGGTGCTGATGTTGCTGGCGGTGTGGGCCATCCTGGCCGCACCGCTGCTATGGATGGTGTCGCGGATTGCGCTGCGTTTGCGCAAAGGCGCGTCGACAAGCCCACATCGCGCGCAATGGAGCTCGATCGGGTTTGCCGCTGCGGTGACGCTGCTGGTTGCGCCAGTGCCAACGCCCATCGTCACTGTCTTCCTGCCGCATGCGATCGCGCTGTTGGATGCCAGCTACTACGCACGCATCTTTCAGGGTCCGCCGATACTGCGCCAGCTCCTGGTGTGGATTGCGGTGTCGATGGCGCTGACGTTTGCGCTCAGCTACGTGTGGATCCGGCGCGTGCTGCGTCCGAATGCTGCCGCGCCGCTTCCAACTCCCACGCGATAGGAAATCAAAGCCCCTCTCCGGCGGGAGAGGGGTGAGGGTGCGGAGGCGAAGCAGTGCAGCAGTCGGTGATCCAGGTCTGCCGGCGCGTGGCGACGCGTTTGTCATTGCAGGTGTTGGTAGATCTCCGAGGCGCACCCTCAGCCGCCCTTTCGGGGCACCTTCTCCCGAGAGGGGAAGGGATGGCCACTCTGTGCTTGGCGATCAGCGCTTGGCCTTGGTAAACGCCTCGCGAAAGCGCAGCATCTCCGCCTCGGTGCCGACGCTCACGCGCACGCGCTTGGGCCAGATCGGCCAGCTGCGGCCGACGATGACGCCCTGTTTCTGCATCGAATCGGCGAACACGCCAGCGTCGCGCTTGACGTCGAGCAGGAGGCAATTGGCCTGCGTGGGCAGGCAGGTGTAGCCCTTGCTCTTGAGCCAGGCGATGGTGTCGTCGCGCACGCGGGCGTTCTCCGCGCGGCGGGTCTGCACCAGCTGCGGGTCGCGCAGGCTGGCGATGCCGGCGGCCATTGCCGGTACCGACAACGGGTTGCTGCCCAGGCTGGCGAGCTTGGTCTGCAGCCCCGGCGGCGCCAGCGCGGCGCCCAGGCGCAGGCCGGCCATGCCGTAGAGCTTGGAGAAGCTGCGCAGCACGATCAGGTCCTGGCGCTGACGCACCAGGTCCGCCATGGACGGCTCGTTGCTGTAGTGGATATACGCCTCGTCGACCACCAGCACTGCGCTAGCCGGCTTGTTGGCTAGCAGCCACTCGATGTCGGCGCGCGGGGTGATGGCGCCGCTGGCGTTGCCGGGGTTGCACAGGTAGATCAGGCCGGCGGACGGGTCGGCCTTGGCCATCGCCTTGACGTCGTGCGCGCCATCGGCCCGCAGCGGCACCTTGCGTACCGGCACGCCGCGGGCGGTGGCGCTGTCGATGATCGGGTCGAAGCTCGGGTCGGCCACCACCAGCCCGGCACGTGCCGAGGTGAACAGGCTGCCGGCACGCAGCAGCGCGTCCCTGGAGCCGGGAAAGAACGCCAGATGGTCGCCGGGCAGTTGCAGCTCGCCGGTCATCAGGTTGCGCAGGTCCTGCTCCATCTCGAACTGATAGCGGCCTGCACGTGCCAGCGAGCGCGTTGCCGCGTCCACTGCGGCGGGCGAGGGGCCGAGCGGATGTTCGTTGAGATTGAGAAACACCGCGCCCGCTGCCGGCGCCACACCGGGCTTGGCCGGCGCAGCCGCACGCTTGCGGGCTGCCTCGGCTGCCGGTGCCAGGCCCAGTGCGGAGATCGCCACGCCAACGCTGGCAAGGTTGAGAAACGAACGGCGCGAAACGGGCAACGGCACGGTGAGCTCCAGGCGAGCAGGCAAAGAGGGCGCCACGCTAGCGGGTTTGTGCCTGTCTGCCTATCGGGAAATCGCTGCCGGGCTCGCTGTCGCGCGATTTGGTCGGCGGTCCGGCAGCACTTGCACACCGGCATGGCCCGTTAGAATGGGCGGCCCAGAGCCAGCCCAGCGATCGTATGACTGTCAGCCCGGATCCCGCTCAGCGCATCGACGCCCTGCGTCATCGTATCGAGGACGCCAACTACCGCTATCACGTGCTCGACGAGCCGCAGATGGCCGACGTCGACTACGACCGCCTGATGCGTGAACTTGAGGCCCTGGAGGCGGCGCACCCGGAGCTGGCCAGCGCCGATTCACCGACCCAGCGCGTCGGCCACCTGGCCGCGTCGCGCTTTGCCGAGGTGCGGCATGTCCTGCCGATGCTGTCGTTGGGCAATGCCTTCAGCGACGAGGAAGTGACCGAGTTCGTACGGCGTATCAGCGAGCGGCTGGAGGTGAAGCAGCCGCTGTTCTCGGCCGAGCCCAAGCTCGATGGCCTGGCGATCAGCCTGCGCTACGAAAACGGCGAGTTCGTGCAGGGCGCAACGCGGGGCGACGGCGCCACCGGTGAGGATGTCAGCGCCAATCTGCGCACCGTCAAGGCGATTCCGCTGCGCCTGCGTGGCGAAGGCTGGCCGCAGGTACTGGAGGTGCGCGGCGAGGTGTACATGCCGCGCGCCGCCTTCGAGACCTACAACGCGCAGATGCGCCTGCAGGGCGGCAAGGTGCTGGCCAATCCGCGCAATGGCGCTGCCGGCTCGCTGCGTCAGTTGGATGCGCGCATCACGGCGCAGCGCCCGCTGAGTTTCTTTGCGTATGGCGTGGGCGAAGTGAGTGAAGGTGCGTTGCCGCAGACGCATTCGGCGATCCTGGCGCAGTTGCGCGCATGGGGTTTCCCGGTCAGCGCCCTGGTCGAGGTGGTGCAGGGTAGCGACGGCCTGTTGGCGTACTACCAACGCATCGGTGAGGCGCGCGACGGCTTGCCGTTCGATATCGATGGCGTGGTCTACAAGCTCGACGATCTGGCCGGGCAGCGCGAGATGGGATTTGTCTCGCGTGCGCCACGCTGGGCGATCGCGCACAAGTTCCCGGCACAGGAGCAGTCCACCACGGTGGAGGCGATCGAGATCCAGATCGGCCGTACCGGTGCGGCCACGCCGGTGGCGCGGCTCAAGCCGGTGCACGTGGCCGGGGTGATCGTCACCAACGCCACGCTGCACAACGCCGACCAGATCGCGCGGCTGGATGTGCGCGTGGGCGATACGGTGATCGTGCGGCGTGCCGGCGATGTGATTCCCGAAGTGGCCGGCGTGGTTGCCGAGCAACGGCCGCCCGGCACCCAGCCATGGCAGATGCCCACGCAATGCCCGGTCTGCGGGTCGGAGATCGTGCGCGAGGAAGGCGAGGCGGTGTGGCGCTGCTCCGGCGAGCTGACCTGCCCGGCGCAGCGCAAGGAAGCGTTCCGGCATTTCGTCTCGCGCCGCGCGATGGATGTCGATGGCCTGGGCGAAAAATTCATCGAGGTGCTGGTCGACAGCGGCGTGGTGCAGGGCGTGGCCGATCTGTATCTGCTCAACGTGGACCAGCTGCTGCAATTGCGCATGATCAGCACTGCCGAAAGCCCGCACGCGTTCCTGCGCGAGGCGCGCGAGCATCTGGCCAGCGGTGCGTACGGCCAGCTGGAAAACACCGTGGTCGGCATCGGTGTGGACCTGGCCGGCGAGCGCGAGGCGCCGCACACCTGGCAGGCGGATCTGTTGCGCGCCGGGCTGCCGGCGTTCGACTGGAACCGCAAGAAGATCGCCACCAAATGGGCGGAAAACCTGATCGAGGCGATCGAGCAATCGCGCGATACCACGCTGGAGCGTTTCCTGTTTGCGCTCGGCATCGAGCATGTCGGCGAGAGCACCGCCAAGGCCTTGTCGGCGTGGTTCGGCGATCTGGAGTTGATCCGCCATCTGCCGTGGCCGCTGTTCAAGCGCGTGCCCGACATCGGTGGCGAGGTGGCGCGCTCGCTCGGGCACTTCTTCGACCAGCCCGGCAATCAGCAGGCCATCGACGACCTGCTGCAACGTGGCGTGCGCATCGGCGATGCGCATCCGCCATCACCTAAACTGCGCGAGGCGCTGAGCTTTGCCAGCGTGCTGCAGGACATGGATATCCCCAAGGTGACGCCGGTGCGTGCGCAGCAGCTGGCTGCCGCGGTGGCCTCCTTCGATGCGCTGCGCAGCGCCGGGTCCGATGCCTTGTTGCAGGCCGGCGTTCCCGCGCCGGTGGTGGCGTCGCTGCTGCAATGGCTGGAGCGGCCGGAAAATGCGGCCTTGGCAAGCGCTGCGCAGCAGGCGATGGAAACGGTGCTGTCGCGTCTGCCCGACGCCGACGCGCTGCAAGCCGGCCCGCTCGACGGCCAGACCGTGGTGATCACCGGGACCCTGGCCGCGCTCACCCGCGATGCGGCCAAGCAACGGCTGGAAGCGCTGGGTGCCAAGGTCGCCGGCAGCGTCTCCAAGAAAACCGCGTTTCTGGTGGCCGGCGAAGAGGCCGGGTCCAAGCTGGACAAGGCGCAGTCGTTGGGCGTGGAGATCTGGGACGAGGCGCGCTTGCTGGCCTTCCTCGGCGAGCACGGCCAGCAACCATGACTGCGATGCAGGTCGATCTGGACGCGTTGCGGTTGCGCGCGCGGCTCAACGCGCTGATCCGCGATTTCTTCGCCGAGCGCGACGTGCTGGAAGTGGAGACGCCGGTGCTGTCGGAGGCCGGCAACACCGAGCCGAATATCGACAGTTTCAGCACGCGCTTCAGCGGCCATGTCGATGCCGGCGCGCCGGTGCGCTGGTTGCGCACCTCGCCGGAATATCCGCTCAAGCGGCTGCTGGCGGCCGGGGTGGGCGATTGCTACGAGCTGGGGCGGGTGTTCCGCAATGGCGAGGCCGGCGGCCGCCACAATCCCGAGTTCAGCATGCTCGAGTGGTACCGAGTGGGTTGGGACGATCGCGCCCTGGCGCAGGAGACCGTTGAGTTGGTGCGCCGCGCGCTTGCGCTGGTCGGGCGCCAGGCGCAGGTGCAGGTGCTGAGCTATCGCGCGCTGTTCGTGCAGGCGCTGGGCATCGACCCGTTGCGCGATCCGATCGAAACGCTGCGCGCACCGCTACACGACATCGCCATCGATCCGGATGGCCTGACCCGCGACGACTGGCTGGATCTGCTGATGACCCATCGCCTCCAGCCGGGCTTTGCCAGCGACACGCTGACCGTGGTGCACGACTGGCCTGCCAGCCAGTGCGCGTTGGCGCGCATCCGCCCCGACGAGCCGCCGGTGGCTGAGCGCTTCGAGCTGTATCTGGGCGCCTACGAGGTCGCCAACGGGTACCACGAGCTCAACGATGCGCAGGAGCAGCGGGCGCGTTTCATGCGCGACAACGCGGTGCGTGCGGCGCGCGGATTGCCGCAGCTGCCGGTGGATGAGCGGCTGCTGACGGTGTTGTCGCAACTGCCCGATTGCGCGGGGGTGGCGGTCGGTGTGGACCGGCTGTTGATGGCCATGCGTGGCACCACGCAGATTGCCGATGTGCTGGCCTTCGCCTTCGCCCGCGCCTGACCCACGGCGGTACCCAGTGTCTGCGCGGCACCGGGCGCGCGCCCGTTGCCATCCCGCTGTCATCGCCACCGTATTGCTATCTTCACATCGATGATGCTCTCATCGTGGCGTCCACGGGGGCGCGGCGCAGAGTGTGTTTGGGTGAGGATTGTCGGCATGAAGTGGCTGATCAGCTTATGCGGTTTGTGGTGCTTGCCGCTGCTGATGCTGGCCGATGCGCGTGCAGCGGATCGCGCCGCCGGCGTGGTGCGCTGCGAGTCCAAGGACATGGCGCGCGTGCATTGTGCGATGGATACCGAGCACGGCGTCCAGCTGGTACGCCAGCTGTCCGAGACCAGTTGCATCCGTGGCAGCGAGTGGGACATCGAACGCGGTGGCGTCTGGGTCGAACAGGGCTGCCGTGCAGAGTTTGCGACCGCACGGGCGCTGAGCGCTCCGCAGATGCGCCGCGTGGTGCGCTGCGATTCCAACGGCGGCAAGGTGGTATGCCCGGTGGTGCTGCGTGGTGCGCCTGTGCGCCTGCTGCGCCAGCGCTCGGTGTGGCCGTGCAAGGAAGGCCGCAGCTGGGGTGCGCGCCGTAACGAAATCTGGGTCTCGCGCGGCTGCGATGGCGAATTCGAGGTCGCTGCCGAGGACGGTTCCGGGTTCGTGGCCATGCCACGCATGGTGACCTGCGAATCGAAGAAGGGCGCACGCCGCACCTGCGGGATCTCGGTGGAGCGCCAGGTGCGTGTGGGCCGGCAGATCTCCAAGAAGGAATGCGTGGAAGGCCAGACCTGGGGCTGGAGCCGCGACGGCGTGTGGGTCAACGACGGCTGCCGCGCCGAGTTCATCGTCGACTGAGACGCTCAAGCTTTCGGTTGTCCTGAGATGTGATTGAACGGGGTGCGGATGCATCAGGCGTGGAGCGGGCGATCCGCGGCCTGGCTGCGGGACCTTTGCCTGCCCACCATCGCGGGACACGCCGCAAATACTTCCGTGTAGGTTTGCAAGAAGCGGCCGGCCAACGTTCTGGCGCGGTGCGGGCACCGCGCACTTGACCAGTTCGGTTTGCGGCATCGCCGGCGGGCCGAGCGCTGCGGCCACTGACTGGGCTGCCCGCGCGCTTTACAATGTCCGGATGAACGACAGCGCCCATATCGATTACGCCCGCTACGACCATATCCGCCCGCTGCTGTGGACGGGCGATGCCCTGGAACTGCTCGACCAGCGCAAGCTGCCCTTCGTGGTCGAGCATGTGCGTTGCGACACCAGCGATGCCGTGGCCGAGGCGATCCATTCGCTGGCCGTACGCGGCGCGCCCGCGATCGGCATTGCGGCCGGGTGGGGCGTGGTGCTGGCCGCGCGCGACATCGTTGCCGACGACGGCAGTGCGGCCCTGCAGAAGCTCGAACCGGCGCTGTTGCGGCTCAATGCCGCGCGTCCGACCGCGGTCAACCTGGCTTGGGCGCTGATGCGCATGCGTCGCGTGCTGGGCGCTGCCGGCGCCGACTGGCGCGAGGTGATCGCGCGCGAGGCGCAGGCCATCGCCGACGAAGACCTGGCGGCCAACCGGCATATGGGCGCGCTGGGTGCGTCGTTGATCGAGACCGGCAGCGGCGTGCTGACCCATTGCAATACCGGTTCGCTGGCCACCGCCGGCTTCGGCACCGCGCTGGGCGTGATCCGTGCCGGCATGGCGCAGCAGCGCATCGCCAAGGTGTTTGCCGGCGAGACCCGGCCGTGGTTGCAGGGCGCGCGCCTGACCGTGTGGGAGCTGCAGCAGGATGGCATCGACGCGACCCTGATCGCCGATTCGGCCGCTGCGCATCTGATGAAGTCCGGGCTGGTGCAGTGGGTCATCGTCGGCGCCGACCGCATCTGCGCCAACGGCGATACCGCCAACAAGATCGGCACCTATCAGCTGGCGATCGCCGCGCGCCACCACGGCGTCAAGTTCATGGTGGTGGCACCGTCGTCCACGGTGGACATGGACACCGCCAGCGGCGATCAGATCGAGATCGAGCAGCGCGATCCGGGCGAATTGTTCGGGGTCGGCGGCGTGCGCACGGTGGCCGATGGCATCAACGCCTGGAACCCGGTGTTCGATGTCACCCCCGGCAGCCTGATCGATGCGATCGTCACCGAACGCGGGGTGATCGCGCAGCCGGACCTGGCGCGCATGCAGGCGGCGTTCGGCGGCTGAGGCCAGTGCGGCGCACTATCGCCGCATCGCCCCGCCAAAATCCTGCAAGTGCTTGTTTCTGGCCGGTAAACCGGCGGCATCGTGGTGCCCCTTCGTGATACAATCCGGGGCTTGAATCGATCGGCGGGAGCGTGGGGTCGGCAGCCTGTTGTCAGGGCGCCCCCGACGCGGCTTTCCGGCTCGCCCGCCACCTCACTTACGGAACCCGAATGGCAGAAACCGCCAAGGAAATCATCCAGGTCAATCTGGAAGACGAGATGCGCAAGAGCTATCTCGATTACGCGATGAGCGTGATCGTGGGCCGCGCACTCCCCGATGCCCGTGATGGCCTCAAACCCGTGCACCGTCGCGTCCTGTACGCCATGCACGAGCTGGGTGCACACAGCAACAAGGCCTACTTCAAGTCGGCGCGTATCGTCGGCGACGTCATCGGTAAATACCACCCGCACGGCGACCAGTCGGTGTACGACACGCTGGTGCGCATGGCGCAGCCATTCTCGCTGCGCTACATGATGGTGGACGGCCAGGGTAACTTCGGTTCGGTCGATGGCGACTCCGCCGCGGCGATGCGTTACACCGAGTCGCGCATGTCGCGGCTGGCGCATGAGCTGATGGCCGACATCGACAAGGAAACCGTCGATTTCCAGCCCAATTACGACGAGAAGGAACAGGAACCGACGGTCATGCCGACCCGGTTCCCGAGCCTGCTGGTCAACGGCTCGGCCGGTATCGCGGTGGGCATGGCCACCAATATCCCGCCGCACAATCTGACCGAGGCGATCAACGCCTGCATCGCCTTGATCGACACGCCGGAGCTGGATGTCGAAGGCCTGATGGAATACATCCCCGGCCCGGATTTCCCCACCGCCGGCATCATCAACGGCACCGCCGGCATCGCTGCCGGTTACCGCACCGGCCGTGGCCGCGTGCGCATGCGCGCCAAGGCCGATGTGGAAGTGGCCGACAACGGCCGCGAAGCGATCATCGTCACCGAGATTCCGTATCAGGTGAACAAGGCGCGGCTGATCGAGAAGATCGCCGAGCTGGTCAAGGAAAAGAAGCTCGAAGGCATCAGCGAGCTGCGCGACGAGTCCGACAAGGACGGCATGCGCATCTACATCGAGGTCAAGCGCGGCGAGTCGGCCGAGGTTGTGCTCAACAACCTGTATCAGCAGACCCAGATGGAGTCGGTGTTCGGTATCAACATGGTGGCGCTGATCGACGGCCGCCCGCAGTTGATGAACCTCAAGCAGATGCTGCAGGCGTTCATCCGCCACCGCCGCGAAGTGGTCACCCGCCGCACCATCTTTGAACTGCGCAAGGCGCGTGCGCGTGCGCACGTGCTGGAAGGCCTGACCGTCGCGTTGGCCAACATCGACGAGATGATCGAGCTGATCAAGACCTCGGCCAACCCGCAGGAAGCGCGCGAGCGCATGCTGGCCAAGACCTGGGAACCGGGTCTGGTCGGTGCGCTGCTGGGCGCCGCCGGTGCCGAAGCCTCCAAGCCGGAAGATCTGGCCCCGGGCGTGGGCCTGGCCAACGGCTTCTATCAGCTCAGTGAAGTGCAGGCCTCGCAGATCCTGGAAATGCGCCTGCATCGCCTGACCGGGTTGGAGCAGGAAAAGCTGACCGACGAGTACAAGCAGTTGCTCGAGGTCATCCAGGGCCTGATCCGCATCCTGGAAAACCCGGACGTGCTGCTGCAGGTGATCCGCGACGAGCTGATCAACATCCGCGAGGAGTACGGCGACGAACGCCGCACCGAGATCCGTCACAGCGAAGAAGATCTGGACATCCTGGACCTGATTTCGCCGGAAGACGTGGTGGTGACGCTCTCGCATGCCGGCTATGCCAAGCGCCAGCCGGTGAGCGCGTATCGTGCGCAGCGCCGTGGTGGCCGTGGCCGGTCGGCGGCGGCGACCAAGGAAGAGGATTTCATCGACCAGCTGTGGCTAGTCAATACGCACGACACGCTGCTGACCTTCACCAGCAGCGGCAAGGTGTTCTGGCTGCCGGTGTACCAGTTGCCGGAGGCCGGCTCCAATGCGCGTGGCCGTCCGATCATCAACTGGATTCCGCTGGAACCCGGCGAGCGTGTGCAGGCGGTGCTGCCGGTGCGCGAATACGCTGACAACCGCTATGTGTTCTTTGCCACGCGCAACGGCACGGTCAAGAAGACCCCGCTGAGCGAATTCGCGTTCCGGCTGGCACGCGGCAAGATCGCGATCAACCTCGACGAGGGTGATGCGCTGGTCGGTGTGGCCTTGACCGATGGCGACCGCGACGTGTTGCTGTTCGCCTCCAACGGCAAGACCGTGCGCTTTGGCGAATCCACCGTGCGTTCGATGGGCCGTACCGCCACCGGCGTGCGCGGCATCCGTCTGACCAAGGGCGAAGAAGTGGTCAGCCTGATCGTGGCCGAGCGCGCCGGCGGCATCGAAGGCGATGTCGAGGACGAGGGTGTCGAGGACGTGGTGGAGAGCACGGACGGTGTCGAGGCGGAAGTGATCGACGTCGCCGAGAGCGACGACATGGCCTACATCCTCACCGCCACCGAGAACGGCTACGGCAAGCGCACCCCGCTGACCGAGTACCCGCGCAAGGGCCGCGGTACGCAGGGCGTGATCGGCATCCAGACCACCGAGCGCAACGGCAAGCTGGTGCGTGCGGTGCTGCTGGGCGCCACCGACGAAGTGCTGCTGATTTCCGATGGCGGTACGCTGGTGCGCACCCGCGGTTCGGAGATCTCGCGCGTGGGTCGCAATACCCAGGGCGTGACCTTGATCCGCTTGTCCAAGGGCGAAAAGCTGCAGGCGGTCGAACGCCTGGATGCCTCGCTGGATGAGGCAGAGGATGTGCTGGACGATGCAGCGGTTGCACCGGCAGCAAGCACGGGCGACCTGCCACCGACCGAAGCGTGATCGCAGCAGGCGAGCAACGCAGCTGAAGAAAAACGCCGGCGCACAGCCGGCGTTTTTTATTGCACGCGGTGACATCTGCAACGCAGTGTTTTTCGACGGCGTTCGCAAAGAACGCGGTTTTTTCACCGCGGCGGGTCGAAGGTTGGGGGTGGTGCGGCGGCGTTGCGTCGCCGCAGATCGAAGAGGAACAACTGATGACGACATTGCATCGTCCTTCCCGTCGCGGCCACTGGGCGCTGGCGACGTTGGGAGGCGTGATTGGAGTGCTGGGCGCCGTGCTGCTGGCCGGCGGCGTGTGGCTGGCCGCGCTGGGCGGCTCCTGGTATTACGCGCCTGCGGGCGCGGCCTTGCTGATCGCCGGCGTATTGCTGTTTCGCGGTCGCAATGCGGGCGCGTGGTGGTTTGCCGCAGTGGTGGCGGCGACGTTGCCGTGGACGTGGTGGGAATCGGGCAGCGATTACTGGCGTTGGGTACCGCGGCTGGGCTTGATCGTCGGCCTGGCGTTCGTGCTGGCACTGCTGCTGCCGAAGCTGGAGCGCCCGGTGTCGCGTGCGGTGTCGCGCAGCGTGGCCGGCGTTCTGGCAGCGGTGTTCGTGGTGGCCTTCGCGCTGGCGTTCGTGCCGTTTGGGGTGACCGAGGCCGATGGTGCGCTGGCACACGCCGCCGGCATGGCCGCTAGCCTGGTCAAGCGCAGCGCGTCTGCAGCGCCGGCCGCCGCCGACGGGCAGCCGGGCAATGCGCCTGCCGACGACGACTGGGCCGCGTATGGACGCAGCCAGGCCGGGCAGCGCTATTCGCCGTTGCAGCAGATCAACCGCGACAACGTTGCGCAATTGAAGCAGGCCTGGGTCTTCCACACCGGCGACCTGCCGAGCAAGCGCTGGGGTGCGGAAACCACGCCGCTGAAGGTGGGCGACAGCCTGTATCTGTGTACTGCGCGCAATCAGGTGATCGCGCTGGATGCCGCCAGTGGCAAGGAGCGTTGGCGTTACGATCCCAAGGTCAAGGACGAGGCGATTCCGTATACGGCCGCCTGCCGCGGTGTGTCGTACTACCAGGTGCCGGTGGCAGCCAACGACGCCGCCGCAGCAGTGGCAGCGGAGGGGGCGCCGCTGTGCCGCACGCGCATCATCGAAGGCACGCTGGATGGCCGCCTGATCGCGCTGGATGCGCGTAGCGGCAAGCCGTGCACGGATTTCGGCAACAACGGCCAGGTCGACATCACCGTCGGCATGGGGCAGACGCCGCCGGGCTATGTGTCGATCAATTCGCCGCCCGCCATCGTGCGCGGGGTGGTGGTCACCGGCCATCAGGTGCTGGACGGGCAGAAGCGTTACGAGCCGTCCGGTGTGATCGAAGGTTTCGATGCGGTGACCGGCCAATTGCGCTGGGCCTGGGACATGACCCATCCGGACTGGAACGGCGCACCGCCGCCGGGCCAGACCTGGACGCGTGGCACGCCGAACATGTGGACCACCGCCGCGGCCGACGAACAGCTGGGCTATGTGTATCTGCCGATGGGCAACTCCACCGCCGATTACTGGAGCAGCTCGCGCACGCCGCAGGAGAATCGCTACGCGACCTCGCTGGTGGCGCTGGATGTCACCACCGGCAAGCCGGTGTGGAATTTCCAGACCACGCATATCGATGCGTGGGATTACGACCTGGGCTCGCAGCCGAGCCTGATCGACTTCCCCAAGGACGGCGTCAACGTGCCGGCGGTGTTGTTGCCGAGCAAGCAGGGCGAGTTGTACGTGCTGGATCGGCGTACCGGCAAGCCGCTGGTGGGCGTGGAAGAACGCGCAGTGCCAGGCGGTGGCGTGGAGCCGCAGATGCGTGCCAAGACGCAGCCGTTTTCGCTGTACCACACGCTGCGCAAGCCGGATCTGACCGAGCGCGACATGTGGGGGATGACGCCGATCGATCAGCTGGTCTGCCGTATCCAGTTCCGCAAGGCCAGCTACAAGGGCATCTACACGCCGCCGGAAGCCGACCGCCATTCGATCGAATACCCCGGCTACAACGGTGGTTCGGACTGGGGCAGCGTGTCGGTGGATCCGCAGCGCGGCGTGATCGTGGCCAACTACAACGACATGCCCAACTACAACCTGCTGGTGCCGCGCGCCAAGGCCGACAAACTGGGCTGGGCACCGCGCGATGAAGTGCGCGGCGATGCCGGTGGCGCAGAAGGCGCGGGCGATCCGCAGGCCGGTACGCCGTATGCGATCAACGTCAACGCCGGCTGGCGTCTGCCGTTCACCAAGCTGCTGTGCAAGCAGCCGCCATATGGCGGCATCCGTGCGATCGATCTGGCCAGCGGCAAGACCCTTTGGGACCGCCCGTTCGGCAGCGCACGCGGCAATGGTCCGTTCGGCATCCGCTCTGGTCTGCCGATCGAGATTGGCACGCCCAACAACGGCGGTTCGGTGGTGACGGCCAGTGGCTTGATTTTCATTGCCGCCGCAACCGACGACCTGATCCGCGCCATCGATCTGTCCACCGGCAAGGAGCTGTGGCACGCCAAGCTGCCGGCCGGCGGCCAGGCCAACCCGATGGTCTACGCCTACAACGGCCGCGAGTATCTGGTGATCATGGCCGGCGGCCACCACTTCATGGAAACGCCCGCAGGCGATGCCGTGGTGGCCTACGCGCTGCCGCAGCAGGCACCATGACGCAGGCAGGGACCAAGCTCGCCAACCAAGGCAAGCCGGCCATTCCCGAGGCCTGAAACGAAAAAGCGCACCCCAAGCGGTGCGCTTTTTTTATGGGCAATCGCATCACAGCACTCGCTGCATCGGGAAGCGGTCAAACAGCATGCATCTACCTGTTGACCCAACAGAACCCCGCACCCACGCTCTTACGATTCCCGATTCCCGATTCCCGATTCCCGATTCCCGATTCCCGATTCCCGATTCCCGATTCCCAACTCACCCAACGTTAGCCGCAACCGCATCCTCAATCACCGCATCACGCACATCCTGCGCCAGCGTCGCCTTGACGATGATCGAGCGGATGGCATCGGTGGCATCCGACAGCGGCACATCGCTGCTCAGCCGCTGGAAGGTGTCGCGGCTGTTGTAGCCGGACCCGTCCTTCAGATAGTGGTCGTACATCGACAACAGGTCCTGGCAGGCGGTGATCAGCGCCGCGACGTTGCCGCGCAACAGGGCATAGCCGATCTGGTCGAAGCTGTGCAGGCAATCGGCCAGCCAATGCAGGTCGTAACGGGCGGTGGCCGGTTCCGGCGCGGTGTGGCCGCGGCTGTAGGCGCTGTAGCGGCGCAGGCTGCGTGCCACCCGTGCGACGTGCGCGAACAACGTGCCGATCTCGTTGGCGATATCCAGCCGCTGCACCATCACCATCGGAATCACCTGGCTGTCGGCAGCCGGCGCCTGTTCGGCGGCCGTCTGTTCCTGCTGCTCCAGCGATTGCTTGAGGACGGTGTAGCTGCGCTGCAGCGATTCCAGCTCCAGCACGCTGGCGGCCGCACGCGCCTTCGCCTGCGAGAGCGCGGCCTGGTAGCGGGCAAGGCTGTCCTGGGTGCTGGCGAGCTGGCCGGATTCGGCGCGCAGCTGCCGGCCACGCACGAACGCCAGCACGGTGGCAATCAGCGCCCAGAGCGCGAATGCAGGCACCAGGTAGATCAAGATGCCCATGGAGAGTCCTCGAAACGTTGCATACCTTGTCGGCCTGCACGCGGCGGACTTGAGGGCAATCGCCGAGAATGTGATGGGCAACGATGTCCTCGCTTGCAACCCGACGCCGGAAGCTGTCGCGCCCCCTGACCAAAGGCACGTGGCGGGCGGTATCCCGGCATGCTCGAATCAGCGCACCCGCCAGCCCGGAGCCTTGAATGCGCAGATGGATCGATCGCTGGCCGCCAACGCTGCGGCGCGTCCGCTCAGCCGGACTGATCTGGGTCGTGATGTGTGCCACCGTGCAGGCCGCGCCGGCCATGCCGTCATCGGCACCCGTGCAGGTGGATTACAGCGAGGCCACGGACCTGTTCAACCTGCTGGATAACCTGTCGGACTGGTTGCCGGGCTATACGGCGCCCGTGTATCGCAGCTATTTCGAAACCCATGGCGGGCTGGACCCGGCCGATCGTGCAGCGCTTGTGGCCTACGCAGATTTCCGTCGGCGCACCTCGGGGCTGGCAAAGGACGACGATCCGGAGGTGCTCGACCGTGTGTTTGCGCCAGATGCCACCCGTGAGGTAGATCCTTTCTCCCGGCATTTCCTCGGGAATGCGGGATTCGAGGCCTCAGCGGACGCCGCCATTGCCGAGCAGTCGGCAGACGACCAGGCGATGTTACGCGCGTATTTTGCCCGCTTCGTTCCGCGCGCCAGGCACCTGGTCGCCGTTGCACCGCGTTTCGAGCAACAGGCGCGCGAGCTGGGCGAGGAACTGTCCAAGCCCGCCGTCTCGCGGTTGGCAGCGCAGATGCGGGCGTTCTTTGCAGTGCCGGAGCCTGCGGTATTCCAGGCAACATTCGTCTGGTGGCCGGAGCCGGACACCACCCAGGCCAAGGTGCGCGGACGCACGATGCTGCTGTATTCGCAGCATGATGCGCGTACCGGCACGGCCTCGATGGACTGGGCGCCGATCGTGTTGCATGAATTGAGTCACTACCTGTCTGCGGGGCAGCCATCGGCGCGCAAACGCATGCTCGCTGCCAACTTCGTGCGGCTGTGTCCGGGTGCGGCCACCTTGCGTAACCCGCTCAACGCGCTGGAAGAGCCGTTGGCGATCTACTGGGGACAGTATCGCTTCGAGCAGGCGGTGCGCGGGCGTTCGCTGCCGCCGTCGTCGCAGTGGTACATCCAGGCGGACGCCGATCGCGCGGCGAAGGCGATCGCAGCCGCCTATCCAGCAAGCGGGGCGGCACCGGTGCTCGATGACAGCGCATTGCTGGCCGCTGCTGCATCGGCCTGCAAGTAGACCGTGATGGAGCTGGAAGCCGCCGGCAGAACGCGGCGGATCGTCGTCGCCTGCTGCGGATGGTGCGCTCACAACCGGTGATCTCCGCGTGCTGCATGCCGACCACATACGGCGTGCACGCGGTCGGCGAAACAGCCGGGGCCGAGAATCCTCAGCCGAGAATGCCCGGCAAATCCAGGCCTTTTTGCTTCGCGCAGTCGGTGGCGATGGCGTAGCCGGCATCGGCGTGGCGCATCACGCCGGTGGCCGGGTCGTTCCAGAGCACGCGCTCCAGGCGTCTGTCGGCTGCCTCGCTGCCGTCGCAGACGATGACCATGCCGGCGTGCTGCGAGAAGCCCATGCCGACGCCGCCGCCGTGATGCAGCGACACCCAGGTCGCGCCGGACGCGGTGTTGAGCAAGGCGTTGAGCAGCGGCCAGTCGGAGACCGCATCCGAACCGTCGGCCATGGCTTCGGTTTCGCGGTTGGGCGAGGCGACGCTGCCCGAATCCAGATGATCGCGGCCGATCACCACCGGCGCCTTCAATTCACCGCTGCGCACCATCGCATTGAAGGCCAGGCCGAGCCGATGGCGGTCGCCCAGACCGACCCAGCAGATCCGCGCAGGCAGGCCCTGGAAGGCAATCTTTTCGGCAGCCATGTCCAGCCAGCGGTGCAGATGCGCATCGTCGGGAATGAGCTCCTTGACCTTGGCATCGGTCTTGGCGATGTCGTCCGGATCGCCACTGAGCGCGACCCAGCGGAACGGGCCGATGCCACGGCAGAACAGCGGCCGGATATAGGCGGGCACGAAGCCGGGGAAGTCGAACGCATTGTCGACGCCGGCCTCCAGCGCCATCTGGCGCAGGTTGTTGCCGTAATCCACGGTGGGCACGCCGAGTGCGTGGAAGGTGAGCATGGCGCGGATGTGGTTGGCCATCGAGTCGCGCGCGGCCGCTTCCACCGCCTTCGGCGCGCTCACGCGTTTCGCGTCCCATTCCTCCACCGTCCAGCCCTGCGGCAGGTAGCCGTTGATCGGGTCGTGCGCGGAGGTCTGGTCGGTCAGCAGGTCCGGCTTGACCCCGCGTAGCAGCAGCTCGTCCAGCACGTCTGCGACATTGCCGAGCAGGCCGACCGACAGCGGCTTCTTCGCCGTGCACGATTCCTCGATCAGGCGCAGCGCTTCGTCCAGGTCGTCGGTCCAGGTGTCCAGGTAGCCGGTGCGCAGGCGCATGTCGATGCTGGAACGGCGGCATTCCACCGCCAGGCACGAGGCGCCGGCCATCACCGCGGCCAGCGGCTGCGCGCCGCCCATGCCGCCCAGGCCACCGGTGAACAGCCACTTGCCGGCCAGGCTGCCGCCGTAATGCTGGCGGCCCATTTCCACGAAGGTTTCGTAGGTGCCTTGCACGATGCCTTGCGCGCCGATGTAGATCCAGCTGCCGGCGGTCATCTGGCCGTACATCGCCAGACCCTTGCGATCGAGTTCGTTGAAATGCTCCCAGCTGGCCCAGCGCGGCACCAGGTTGGAGTTGGCGATCAGCACGCGCGGCGCATCGGCATGCGTGCGGAACACCCCGACCGGCTTGCCGGACTGCACCAGCAGGGTCTGGTCGTCGTCCAGGCGCGTCAGCGCGGCGACGATCCCATCGAAGGATTCCCAGTCGCGCGCGGCGCGGCCGATCCCGCCATAGACCACCAGTTCCTGCGGACGCTCGGCCACGTCCGGGTCCAGGTTGTTCATCAGCATGCGCAGCGGCGCTTCGGTGAGCCAGCTTTTTGCGGTAAGCGTGGTGCCGGTGGCGGCGCGGATGACGCGGGTTGCATCGTGACGGGTCATGCCGGTTTCCTTGCAATCAACGGTGCGCCGCAGGCGGCGTGGTGGCGGAGGAGTGAGCGGTGGTATTGGCAAACTGCAGGCAGGCCAGCAGCACGTGACGCAGCACTGCGCGTAGTGCGACCGCATGCGCGGGGAGCCAGGGCGTGGGCCAGTTCTGCGGGGTGATGGTGTCCGGCTCGCGCATGTAGCCGCGGCACGCCAGCTCCATCTGCAGCGTATGCACGCCATGCCCTGGCTGCGCATAGTGGCGTGTGATCCAGCCGCCCTTGAAGCGCCCGTTGCGCACGGTGCTCGAGCCGCTGCTGCGGCATAGCTGCTCCACGGCATCGGCCAGGGCCGGATCGCAACTGCGGTCGTCGTTGCTGCCGATGTTGAACTGCGGCAGCTCGCCATCGAACAGATGCGGAATATGCGAGCGGATCGAATGCGCGTCGTAGACCACGATGCTGGCGTGCTGCGTGCGCAGGCGCGCGATCTCGGCAGCGAGCGCAGCGTGATAGGGGTCGAACCACTGCGTGCGGCGCCGGGCGATCTGCGCTTGGTCGGGTTCTGCGCCGTCGGCATACAGCGGCTGGTTGTCGAAGGTGGTCAGCGGGCACAGGCCGGTGGTGTTCTGGCCCGGGTACAGGGACGCTCCGCTGGGATCGCGGTTGACGTCGATCACCGAGCGCGAGATCGCGGTGCGCACGGTGGTGGCGCCGAGCGATTGCGCGAAGTCGTACAGCTGATGCACCCACCAATCGGCATCGCGGCGTGCCAACCAGGGCGAGACGAACTGGTCGACCATCTCCTCGGGCAGCTCGGTGCCGGTATGCGGGAAGCTGAGGATCAGCGGCGCATCGCCGCGGTGGATCTCGAGCCAGGGCAGGGCACTCATCGCGGTGCGCCTTGTGCTGGTGCGATCGTCAGGACGCGACGATGTCGTGCCTGCATCCGGCCGGCGCGCACCACGGCCTGACGCGCAAGCAGTCCGCGCGCGCGTATCGGCCGCAGTGCATGTTCGTCGCGCAGATGCGCGCTCGGCAGTGACGCGAGACCTTGCACGCGCGGACACCACGCTGCCGAGCTCATTCCAGCGGCTGCGAGGTGGCGCGTCATGCGTGCTGCTCCACGCCTGGCAAGGCGATGGCGACCGCCTGCGCGAGCGCGCCCGAACGCACCAACGCACTGGCCGCCAGCATGTCGGGATGGAAATAGCGGTCGTCCTGCAGGGTCGGCACCTGCGCGCGCAGCAGGGCGCGCGCGGCTTCCAGCGCGGCGCTGGAGCGCAGCGGCGCATGGAAGTCGCAGCCTTGCACGGCCGCCAGCAATTCGATGCCGATCACGTGCGCGGCGTTCTCGGTCATCGCCAGCAGACGCCGCGCGCCATGCGCGGCCATCGACACATGATCTTCCTGATTGGCCGAGGTCGGGATCGAATCGACACTGGCCGGATACGCACGCTGCTTGTTTTCCGACACCAGGGCCGCAGCGGTGACCTGCGGAATCATGAAGCCGGAATTCAGGCCCGGGCGCGGGGTGAGGAACGCCGGCAGGCCCGACAAGGCCGGGTCAACCAGCATCGCGGTGCGGCGTTCGCTGATCGAGCCGATTTCGCAGACCGCCATCGCCAGCATGTCGGCCGCGAAGGCCACCGGCTCGGCGTGGAAGTTGCCGCCGGACAACGCCTCGCCGGTATCGCTGAACACCAGCGGGTTATCCGAGACGCCATTGGCCTCGATCTCCAACGTGCGTGCGGCCTGACGCATGATGTCCAGCGCCGCGCCCATCACCTGCGGCTGGCAGCGCAGGCAGTACGGATCCTGCACACGCACATCGCCGAGCCGGTGCGATTCGCGGATGCTCGAATCGGCCATCAGCGCGCGCAGCGCGGCAGCGGTGGCGATCTGCCCCGGTTGGCCACGCAAGGCATGGATGCGCGCATCGAACGGCGTGTCCGAGCCCTTGGCCGCTTCCACCGACAGCGCGCCGGTGACCAACGCGGCCTGCAGCACGGTTTCGATCTCGAACAGGCCGGCCAAGGCGCAGGCGGTGGAGAACTGGGTGCCGTTGAGCAGCGCCAGGCCTTCCTTGGCGCCCAGCACGCGTGGCTGCAGCTGCGCTTGCGCCAGAGCGTCGGCGGCAGGCAGGCGTTGCCCGCCGACGAAGGCTTCGCCGACGCCGATCATCACCGCGGCCAGGTGCGACAGCGGTGCCAGATCGCCGGAGGCACCGACCGAGCCCTGGCACGGCACCACCGGCGTGATGCCCTGGCGCAGCATCGCGTCCAGCAACGCCAGCGTCTGCGGCTGCACGCCCGAGGCACCCTGGGCCAGGCTGGTGAGCTTGAGCGCCATCATCAGCCGCACCACCGGCACCGGCGTGGGCTCGCCGACCCCGGCGGCGTGCGAGAGCACGATATTGCGCTGCAGGGTCTGCAGGTCCTCGCGCTCGATGCGCACGCTGGCCAGCTTGCCGAAGCCGGTATTGACGCCATACACCGGCTCGCCGCGCGCCACGATGGCCTCCACCGTCTGCGCGCTGCGCAGGACCGCGGCCGCGCAAGCGTCGTCCAGCACGACGTCGGCGCCGCGATACAGCGCACGCCACTGCGCCAGCGTGACCTGGCCGGGCTGCAAGACAATAGAAGCACTCATGACGACTCCGGATTCAGCAGGAATGCCCGCGCCAGACGCGGGCATGAAGAGGGTTGAAGCCCATGCGGTAGACCAGGTCGGCCGGCGCATCGATGTCCCAGATCGCCAGGTCGCAGTGCAGGCCGGCGCGCAGCCGGCCCAGTCGCTCGCCGCGCCCGAGTGCGCGTGCGGCTTCGCGGGTGAACCCGGCGATGCACTCGTCCACGGTCATGCGGAACAGCGTGGCGGCCATGTTCATCGCCAGCAGTGGGCTGGTCAGCGGCGAGGTGCCCGGGTTGCAGTCGGTGGCCAGGGCCAGCGGCACGCCGGCGGCGCGCAACGCCGCGATCGGTGGCAGCTGGGTGTCGCGGGTGAAATAGAACGCGCCCGGCAACAGCACCGCGACGGTGCCGGCGCCGGCCATTGCGGCAATGCCGGCGTCATCCAGGTATTCGATGTGATCGGCCGACAACGCGCCATGGCGTGCGGCCAGTTGCGCGCCATGCTGATTGCTCAGTTGCTCGGCATGGATCTTGATGTCCAGGCCATGTGCCTGCGCGGCACGGAAGACCTGTTCGGCCTGCGCGGGCGAGAACGCCAGATGCTCGCAGAACACGTCCACCGCCTCGGCAAGCCCTTGCGCGGCGATCGCCGGAATCATCTGCGTGCAGACGGCGTCGATATAGCTCTGCGCATCGCCGCCCGGCGGCACCGCATGCGCACCGAGGAAGGTCGGCACCACTTCGACCTTGCGCAGTGCCGCGAGCTGGCGTGCCACGCGCAGCTGCTTGGTTTCGTCCTCCAGCGTCAGCCCGTAGCCGGATTTGATTTCCAGCGTGGTCACGCCTTCGGCGAGCATGGCGTCCAGGCGCGGCAGGCTGGCGGCCAGCAGCGCTGCGTCGTCGGCAGCGCGGGTGGCGCGCACCGTGGCCACGATGCCACCGCCGGCTGCGGCAATCTCGGCATAACTGGCACCGCGCAGGCGTTGCTCGAATTCGTTGGCGCGATTGCCTGCATACACCAGATGGGTATGGCAATCGATCAGGCCGGGGCTGATCCAGCGGCGCCGGCAATCGTGCGCAACGTACGGCGTCAGCGCCGGGGCCTGCGCGGCCGGGCCGGCGTAGGTGATGCGGCCGTCCTGGCAGGCCAGAACGCCATCGTCCACGATGCCCAGGCCACCATCGGCTGCGTCCAGGGTCATCAGCTGTGCGTTGTGCCAGAGGACGTCGCAATGCATGGCGCAGGCTCGTGGTGTCTGATATGTATATACAATAGAACCGGCAATCGAGGGTGTCCAGTGGCAGACCAACAGGTGCAGGCGTTGTGGGCGGCGCGGGCTCTCCTGCCCGATGGCTGGGCGGGCGACGTGCGGATCACGCTGGCGCAGGGGCGCATCGCCTTGGTGCAGCCCGGCACCGCACCCGCTGCCGGCGACAGCCGGGTCGAGCGGCTGCTGCCCGGGCTGGGCAACCTGCATAGCCACGCATTCCAGCGCGGCATGGCCGGGCTGACCGAAGTGGGCGGGCGCAGCGGCGACAGTTTCTGGAGCTGGCGCGAGTTGATGTACCGCTTCGTCGACCGACTCGATCCGGACAGCCTGCAGGCGATCGCCGAACAGGCCTATGTGGAAATGCTCGAAAGCGGCTTCACCCGCGTCGGCGAATTCCATTACCTGCACCACAGCCCCGGTGGCGCGGCGTATGCGCAGGCCGGCGAAATGTCCGGGCGCATCGCTGCTGCCGCCGCCAACACCGGCATCGGGCTGACGCTGTTGCCGGTGTTCTATGCGCATGCGGATTTCGGTGGCGTCGCGCCCAGCGCAGCGCAGCGTCGTTTGATCCACGACCTCGACGGTTTCGCGCGGTTGCTGGACGACTGCAAGGGCAGCCTGAAACCATTGCCGGATGGCGTGCTCGGGCTGGCGCCACACAGCCTGCGCGCGGTCACGCCGGAGCAGTTGGCGGCGTTGGTGCCGCTCACCGATGGCCCGATCCATATCCATATCGCCGAGCAGCAGCGCGAGGTCCAGGCCTGCCTGGCCTGGTCCGGCCAGCGCCCGCTGCAGTGGCTGCTGGCCAACACGCCGGTGGATGCGCGCTGGTGCCTGGTGCATGCCACGCATGTGGACGCGAGCGAGCTGCAGGGTATCGTCGGCAGCGGCGCGGTGGTCGGGCTGTGCCCGATTACCGAGGCGAATCTGGGCGACGGCCTGTTCCCGATGCAGGCATTTGCCGCTGCGGGCGGGCGCTTTGGTGTCGGCTCGGATTCGAATGTGTTGATCGACGCGGCCGAAGAACTGCGCCTGCTCGAATACGGCCAGCGTCTGCAGCTGCAGGCACGCAATGTGCTGGCGCAGGCGGGCGCCTCCAGCGGGCGTTGGTTGTTCGAGCAGGCGGGCGAGGGTGCGGCGCAGGCCCTGGGCACTGCGCGCAGCGGCATCCGGGTCGGCGCATCGGCCGATCTGCTCGAACTGGACCCGACGCATCCGGCGCTGCTGGCGCGCAACGACGACGCGCTGCTGGACAGTTGGCTGTTCGCCGCGCGCGGCGGTGCGGTGCGCACCGTCTGGCGCGCCGGGCAACCGGTGGTGCGCGACGGGCGCCATGTGGATCGCGCGCGGATTGCCGCGCGTTTTGCCGGGGTTCTGCGATCGCTGCTGAGCAGATGAGTGGATGCGCGCACAATGCGGGTCTGACCGGAGACCTGTTTTGACCGCCACCCCCACCGCCGCGCCCGGCACCCTGCATCAACGCATCCGGCAGGATCTGGAACGCCGCATCCACAGTGGCGACTGGCCGCCCGGTCACCGGGTGCCGCCCGAGCACGAGCTGATGGCGCAATACGGCTGTTCGCGCATGACCGTGAACAAGGTACTCGGCCTGCTTGCCGATGCCGGCATGATCGAACGCCGGCGCCGCACCGGCTCGTTCGTGGCGCGCCCGCATCCGCATCTGGAGCAGGTCGCGTTGTCGATCCCCGACATCGAAGTGGAGATGACCGCGCGCGGCCACCTCTACCGGTTCGCGCTGTTGTCGCGCCGACTGCGCAGCCCGCGCCTGCGCGTGCCGCAGGAGCGGGCCCTGGGCAGCAGCGGCAAGGTGCTGGCGCTGGAAAGCGTGCACCTGGCAGACGGCAGTCCGTTCGCGCTGGAGCAGCGGGTGATCGACATCACCACCGTGCCCGAGGCATTGCTGCAGCCGTTCACCGACGTGGCGCCGGGCAGTTGGTTGTTGCGCAACGTGCCGTGGACGCGCGCCGAACACCGCATCAGTGCCGTCAGTGCGGACGCCGCGCAAGCCGAACGCCTGCAGGTGGACGATGGCGCGGCCTGTCTGGTCATCGATCGCCACACCTGGCGCGGAGACCAGCCGGTCACCTATGTGCGTCAGCTGTTCCTGGGCGGATCCTACGACCTGGTGGCACGGTTCGCACCGGGAATGCGCTGAGCCTCAAGCCTCGCGCGCAGGCGCATGGGGCGATGCATGAATCAGATCGTCGTGCACTGCCGCCAGCGCACCGCTTCGTCCACGCCGGGGCGTGGATTGAGTTGCACGCGCACGGTGCGCAGGTAGGGATAGCGCTGCAGTTCGCGGCAGATCAACGGCCACGCCGCCGCATCGTCAACCGAGCGATCCACCGCCAGCGTTGCCTGGGTGATCCAGATGCCGCGCACCAGGCCGGGCGTCTGTGCCAGCGCCTTGGACACCTCGCGCTGATAGCCCTGCATGGTTGCCGCATCCGGTTCGGCATCGCCTGCCAGTGGCGTCGATGCAGGCGGCGCCGCTGATGGCGGCGCGGCCTGCGGCGAGCTTGTGCCCTGCTGTGGGGGTGTTGCGGCGACCGCTGCGGCAGCGCCTGGGGCGGCCACCACCGCTGCCTGCTGCGCAGGCGCAGGTGGCTGCACCGGTTGCAAGGCCAGCACCGCGACCAGCGCCAGGGTCGCCAGCGCTGCACCGGCAATAAGGCTGTGACGGATCGCGCGACGGCGCGCCATGCCGACCACGCCGGTTTCCACATCGCCCGGCAGATACGGTTTGAGCAAGGGCCACAGGCGCACGCCATCCAGCACTTCGATGGACTGCTTCTCGGCGGCCGCCAGGCCTTCGCGTTCCATGCGGCCCTCGGTCACCATCACGCCGCCGCCCGCGCCGGCCAGCCGCGCCATCGCCCCCAGCTCGTTCACCGCTGCCACGCCGATGCGGTAGCCGCGCCCGTGCTTGCAGGCCACCAGGCGCGTGCCGTGCTCGGTCTGCATCATGAAGTCGGCCGTCGGCAGGCCGTCCTGCGGCACCTGGGTGGGTTGCCAGCCGCGTTGCTCCTGCAGCACGCGCTGCACCACGGCGGAAAAGTCGCGCCAGTGCATCGCCGCCAACGCACGCACGCCCTCGCTGGTTTCGTTGGCACGGCGGCGCACCAGCCACACATACGCACACACTCCCAGCCAGAGCAGCAGGGAAGCCACAAGCGCCACAATCCAGGAAGGCATGAGCATCAAGCGAAGGTATGGAACGTATGACGAAGCGGTACGCCTAGAAGAATCTTTCGCCGCAGATTCGTCAATGGATCGCGAGCGGCGATACCACGCACCGTGATCCAGATAGCGAAAGACCCGCCAGTCCGAAGCCGTGAGGGGAGGGGAGCAAACGGACTTCGTATTACAGGACTGGCGGGTCCTTCCCGATTGTCTAAAAAATCATGCTGCTTTGCAACATTGTCGGGCCGGCTTATTCACCATCGAACGCAGCGCTGCCAGGACTGGAGTTGCCGCTGGTCGAGCCGGTGGTGTCGCTGCTGGCGGCCTGCGCGTCCTGATTGGCGGTGCGGTTGGCGCGCTTGGTCGCGGCGGTATTGGCGCGCACCTGGGCCTTGAGCGATTCCACCTCGCGGCGCAGGTTTTCCAGTTCGTCCTGCTCGGGAATGTTGAGCGTGCGCAGCACGCCCTTGACGCGTTCGTCGAAGGCCTTGCCCAGCTTGTCCCAGCCGCGCACGGCAGTGTCGCGTGCCTGTTCGAACTGGGTTTCCACCTCTTCGCGCAGCTCATCGACGCTTTCGGCCGCCTTGCGCTGGCCGCTGCGCTCGTAGGCTGCGCCTTCGCGCACCAGCGAATCGAACAACTTGCCACCCTCGCTCTGCACCCTTCCCAGCGCACCGAGCCCGGCTAGCCACACCGTCTGTGCCGATTCGCCGAGCCGGCGCGAAATCTGTTCTGCCTGCGCCTGGAAGCCGTGCGCGGCATCGTCGCGCTTGCCGTTCTGATCGTATCCGGTCGTCATGGAATGCTCCTGTGGGTTGCCAAAGTGACGTTGCCTTCACCCTAGTCCCGGCACTGCATCGAGCAGGTGAAACACGTCCAGAGCATCCGCCTGCAATGGGCCGCGCGGGTGACTTGTCGCTGAAGCACCGGTGCGGTCAGGGCATGGCCGGGCGATCAGGCCCGGACCAGCGACACTGCGGCTCAGACGAGTTTTTCGGCCAGCAGGCGACGGATCTCCGATTCCACCATCGGCTGCATCGCCGACAACAGGAAGCCGAGCTCGGCGGTGACATGTACCTGCTGCGGCAGCAGGGTGATCGCCCCATCCACGCCGGCCCGCGCGATGCGCAAGGTATCGCCTTCCCAATGCGAGGCGACGCCATAGCGATCGGTCAACTTGCGCGCCGCCGCGTCGATCGCTGCGCGGGCCTGGGCCGGCGGCAAGGCATGGTCGTGGCGGATATCGATGCTGGACATGGGTTCCATGGGGAAGACGAAAGAAGCGTGCATTGTGCGCATACGCGGGCCAGGCTCCAAGTGCGGCGCGCGTGTGGCCGAGCAGCGACGCACCTCGGTGCCGTACCTGCGTCGGCCGGACGCCGGTCACATTGTTGGCCGCGGCGCGGGGCAAACCTGCTAGGCTGCGGCGGGTGCGCGATCTGCAAGTTCATTTCACCCACCGGCAGCAGCCGGATCATTCCCTCAAGCCCGGCGTCCACCGGATCGTCCGCCATGCCTCCGGCAGTGTGCGGGTGGTTGCCGATGCGCAGGGGGCGCTGCTGTTGGCGCAGTTCTGCCTGGACCAGCGCGGGCTGTGGCTGCAGGTGGCCAACGGGATCCGCGGCATCCATGTCAACGGACGTCCGGTGCGGCGCATGGCGCTGTTGCGCCCCGGCGATGCGATCTACGCCGACGGCGTGGAGATGCTCCTGCGCAGTGCGCCATCGAGCGCGCCGGCCAACGACGTTGCAGACGACGATGCCGGCCTGAGCGAGGTCTGCCTGCTGTTGCGCGGGCTGGGCGGCCGCCATCACGGGCGCAGCTTCACGCTGGACCGCTCACGCCTGGTCGGCAGCGACCCGGCTGCGGACATCGTCATCGACGACCCGGCCTTCGCCGCGCAGCACGCGCGCCTGGAACGTCACGGCGACCGTGTGCTGATCCGCGACCTGGGTTCGGAAGAAGGCAGCTGGATCAACGGCGTGCAGGTGCGCGACGGCTGGCTGCAGGCTGGCGACCAGGTGGTGTTCGATGCCCGCCATCGCTTTGTCGTGGAGGTGCCGCGCACCCATCACGGCACCACCTGGGACCTTCCCGAGTCGGAGCCGTTGCCGCCACCACGCGCGCCCGGCGAACCGGCACGTGCGCCTGTCAAAGTGGCGCGCTGGCCGTGGCTGCTGCTCAGCGCGGTGTTGCTGGCGGCGGCGTTGAGCGCCTTGCTGTGGTTCGGCGCGCGCTGAGTTTCTTCCAGATCCGCCAGCCCAACAGCACCGCCAGAATGCCGGCATATAGCGCCGGTTCGCGGATGTCGGATTTCACCAGCCACCAGAAATGCAGTACCGCCAGCAAGCCGATCGGGTAGATCAGCATGTGCAGGCGGCCCCAGTTGCGCTTGAGCCGCCGCATCCAGCCCTGGGTGGAGGTGATCGCCAGCGGCACCAGCAGCAGCCATGCCGCAAAGCCGACCGTGATGTAGGGGCGCTTGAGGATCTCCTCGAAGATCTGCGTCCAGAAGCCGCGCAGATCCAGGCTCAGGTAGGCCGCCAGATGCACGCTGGCGTAGAAGAATGCGTACAGCCCGAGCATGCGCCGGAATCGGATCAGCGTCGCCTGGCCGGTGAGCTGGCGCAGCGGCGTGATCGCCAGGGTGATCAACAGGAAGCGCAGCGCCCACAGCCCGGTGCGGTGCTCGATTTCGGCCACCGGATCGGCGCCCAGCGCATCGCTGCCGGTTTGCCATACCTGCCAGAACTGCCAGCCGAGCAAGGCGATCGGGGTCAGCGCGGCGACATGCACCAGGGTCTTGGCGGCGATCAGGGATGCGGAGGTCTTGGCCATGCGATCTCGATGAAGGAAGCGATGCCGCGCGGGCATCAACATGCATCGTAGGAGCGCACCCGGGCGCGACGGGCATTCCTGGTAACGCCCGTCGCGCCCGGGTGCGCTCCTACGCGGGGGACATCACTGCCTAAAACCACTTCTTCAGGTCCATCCCCGCGTACAGCGAGGCGACCTGGTCCGCATAGCCGTTGAACGGCTTGGTCGCGATGCGCTCGGCGAACAACTTGCTCGCGGTGCCAGCGATCCGGCGCTCGGTCTTCTGGCTCCAGCGTGGGTGATCCACCGCCGGATTGACGTTGGAAAAGAAGCCGTACTCGGACGGCTGCAGATCGTGCCACGCGGTTTCGGGCATCTTCTCGACAAAGCGGATTTCCACGATCGACTTGATGCTTTTGAAGCCGTACTTCCACGGCACCACCAGCCGCAGCGGCGCGCCGTTCTGCTGCGGCAGCGGCTTGCCATACAGGCCGGTGGCCAGCAGGGTCAGTGGATGCATCGCTTCGTCGATGCGCAGGCCCTCGCGGTACGGCCAGTTGATCGAGCGGTAGCGCACGCCCGGCATCTGCTGCGGATCGGCCAGCGTGGTGAATGCCACGTACTTGGCCTTGGAGGTCGGTGCGAAGCGCTTGAGCACCTCGCCGAGCGGCACGCCCGTCCACGGGATCACCATCGACCAGCCTTCCACACAGCGCAGCCGGTAGATGCGTTCCTCCGCGCTGATGCCCTTGAGCAACTCGTCCAGCGACAGACTGCCGGGCTTTTCGCATTCGCCGCTGACCTTCACCGACCACGGCGACAGCTTCAGGGTCTTGGCGGCCTTGGACGGGTCGGTCTTGTCGGTGCCGAACTCGTAGAAGTTGTTGTAGCTGGTGACGTCTTCCAGCCGGGTCAGTTCCTCGGCGGTACGGAAGCCGCTGCGCGCCTGCGCCGGGGTCACCACGGTCTTGGGCGGAGGCGGCGGATCGGCCTCGGCGCAGCCGGCCACGCCCAGCGCCGGGGTCAGCGCAAACAGCTGCAGCAGCCGGCGTCGGTCGCGGTAGACGGCCTCATCGGTGATCTCGCTGGACGGCGTCTTCAAGACATCGCGAAGGGACATGGCTCGCTCCTGACAGTGGCTGCTGATGAGAATACCGGACCATGGTGATGACGCTGCCGATGGCCTACGCAAACCATACGTCGCCATGGGTGAGAAGGATGCACATGCAACTTTTCTGCAACGCTGCCAAGGCCGGTGCGCTGCGGCATACTAGAAGGCTAGCTCGCCAAGGTGTGCCATGACACGCGCGTTCAATTTCAGTGCCGGCCCTGCGACATTGCCGGAATCGGTCCTGCGCCAGGCGCAGGAAGAGATGGTCGAGTGGAACGGCGTCGGCGCCTCGATCGTGGAAATCAGCCACCGCAGCGCCGATTTCATGGCCGTGGCGGCCGCGGCCGAAGCCGATCTGCGCACCCTGTTGTCGATTCCCGACGATTACGCGGTGCTGTTCACTGCCGGTGGCGCCACCACCATCCAGGCGCTGCTGCCGCTGAATTTCGCCGCACCCGGCCAGGCCGCCGACTACGTGATCACCGGCCACTGGGGCAAGACCGCGATCAAGCAGGCGTCCACCTATGTGGATGCGCGCATTGCCGCAGACGGCCAGGCGGGCGGCTTCACCGACATTCCGCCGGTGGCCAGCTGGACCTTGTCGCCGCACTCGGCCTACGTGCACATCACCGCCAACGAAACCATCCACGGCGTCGAGTTCCGCGACACCCCGGCAGTGGGTACCTTGCCGCTGTTTGCCGATTTCAGTTCGTCGATCGCCTCCGAGCCGCTGGATGTGTCGCGCTACGGGCTGATCTATGCCGGCGCGCAGAAGAATCTGGGCCCGGTCGGCATCTCGGTGCTGATCGTGCGGCGCGACCTGCTCGAACGCGCCGGCCAGCCGCGCGCGGACATCTTCAACTACGCCTCGCATGCCGCCCGCGATTCGATGCTCAACACGCCACCGACCTGGAACTGGTATCTGCTCGGACTCACCGTGAAGTGGATGCTGGAGCAGGGCGGGGTGGACGAATTCGCCCGCCGCAACGCCGAGAAGGCAGCGTTGGTGTATGGCGCGATCGATGGTTCCGGCGGGTTCTATCGCAACCTGGTCAAGCCGGCGGTGCGTTCGCGCATGAACATCCCGTTCTTTCTGGCCGACGAGCAGCTGGATGCGTTGTTCGTCAGCGAATCCAAGGCAGCCGGTCTGCTGGCGCTGAAGGGGCACAAGGCGGTCGGCGGCATTCGCGCCTCGCTCTACAACGCGATGCCGGTGGCGGGCGCGCAGGCGCTGGCGAGCTTCATGCACGACTTCCAGCAGCGTCACGGCTGAGTCTTTCATTCGACCGCGGCGCATGCCGCGCAGGCGCATGCGCCGCAATTTCAAGGAATGCCGAGCGATGGCTCCCAAGTCCAGCAAGCCCAGTGCCGCCACCGGCGGCAAGACCAAACCGGCAGGCAAGTCCGCCGCCAAGTCCACGGCCAACGCCTCAGACAAGCGCGCGATCAAGCCGGCCACCGCTGCGCCGGTGCTGGCCGACGTGCGCGCCAAGATCGACGAGATCGACCGCACCATCCAGGCGTTGATCGCCGAACGCGCCAACTTCGCCCATCAGGTCGGCAAGGCCAAGGGCAAGCTCGCCGCAGCGGTGGATTACTACCGGCCCGAGCGCGAGGCGCAGGTACTGCGCATGGTGGTGGACCGCAACGAAGGCCCGCTCAGCGATGAAGTGCTGGTGCACGTGTACCGCGAAATCATGTCCGCGTGCCTGGCCCAGCAGGAGCCGTTGAAGATCGGCTATCTCGGCCCGGAAGGCACCTTCAGCCAGCAGGCGGTGCTCAAGCACTTCGGCCGTTCGGCAGTTGGCCTGCCGATGGCAACCATCGAGGAAGTGTTCCAGGAAGTGGAAGCCGGCAATGCCGATTTCGGCGTGGTGCCGGTGGAAAATTCCGGCCAGGGCACCATCCAGGTCACCCTCGACATGTTCCTGACCTCCAACCTGAAAATCTGCGGCGAAGTCGAACTGCGCGTGCACCAGTACCTGCTCTCGCGCAACGGCCGGCTGGAAGACATCGAGCGCATCTACGCGCATTCGCAGTCGTTTGCGCAGACCGCCGGTTGGCTGCGTTCGCACCTGCCCAAGGTCGAGAAGATCGCCGTCTCCAGCAATGCCGAAGGCGCACGCCGCGCCCGCAATGCCGAGGACGCCGCGGCGATCGGCGGCGAGAGCGCCGCGCATGTGTATGGCTTGAAGAAAGTCATCATGAAGTCGATCGAAGACGACGACGACAACACCACGCGTTTTCTGGTGATCGGCCGGCAGATCTTCCCCACCTCCGGGCATGACCGCACCTCGGTGCTGGTGTTCATCCACGACAAGCCGGGTGCGTTGTTCGACGTGCTCAGCCCGTTCGCGCGGCATGGCATCAGCATGAACCGCATTGAGTCGCGTCCCTCGCACCAGGCCAAGTGGGAATACGGCTTCTTCATCGACCTCGCCGGCCACGTGGAAGACGAGGCGATGAAGCAGGCGCTGGCCGAACTGGAAGCGCACTCGGCGCAGATCAAGGTGCTGGGCTCGTACCCGGTCGCCATTCCCTGAGCGCCGGGCGTCACGCCAGCGCCGTCCTGACAGGCGCGCCGTCACCGGCCGAGGTGACGGCAGCGCCACGACACTCTTCAACGCGCATCGCCGCACAGGGCGATGCCGCAGCAATCGGATCACACGCATGAGCAGCAGCACGCACCACTGGATCGCCCGGCAGGGCAGCGCATTGCAGGGCAGCCTGACCATTCCCGGCGACAAGTCGGTCTCGCACCGCGCGGTGATGTTCGCCGCGCTGGCCGATGGCGTCTCGCAGATCGACGGCTTTCTCGAAGGCGAAGACACGCGCTCTACCGCGGCCATTTTCGCCCAGCTCGGTGTGCGCATCGACACGCCGTCGGCGTCGCAGCGCATCGTGCACGGCGTCGGCGTGGATGGCCTGCAGCCGCCCAGCCAGGCGCTGGACTGTGGCAACGCCGGCACCGGCATGCGTCTGCTTGCCGGCCTGCTGGCCGCGCAGCGTTTCGATAGCGAGTTGGTCGGCGATGCGTCGCTGTCCAAGCGCCCGATGCGGCGCGTGACCGGCCCGCTGGCACAGATGGGCGCGCGCATCGACACCGAGGACGACGGCACCCCGCCGCTGCGTGTGCATGGTGGTCAGGCCTTGCATGGCATTGACTTCGTCTCGCCGGTGGCCAGTGCGCAGGTCAAATCCGCGGTGTTGCTGGCAGGCCTGTATGCGCAGGGAGAGACGTCGGTCAGCGAGCCGCATCCCACCCGCGATTACACCGAGCGCATGTTGTCTGCGTTTGGTGTGGAAATCGATTTCTCGCCCGGCAAGGCGCGGCTACGCGGTGGTCAGCGTCTGCGCGCCACCGATATCGCGGTGCCTGCCGATTTCTCGTCGGCGGCGTTCTTCATCGTGGCAGCCAGCATCATTCCCGGTTCGGACGTGCTGCTGCGTGCGGTGGGCCTGAATCCACGTCGCACCGGGTTGCTGGCGGCACTGCGGCTGATGGGCGCGAATATCGCCGAAGAACGTCATGCCGAACATGGCGGCGAGCCGGTGGCGGATCTGCGCGTGCGCTATGCGCCGCTGCAGGGCGCGCAGATTCCCGAAGCGCTGGTGCCGGACATGATCGACGAATTCCCGGCGCTGTTCGTGGCCGCCGCTGCGGCAACCGGGCAGACGGTGGTCACCGGCGCTGCCGAACTGCGGGTCAAGGAGTCCGACCGCCTTGCAGCCATGGCCACCGGGCTGCGCGCGCTGGGCGTGCGAGTGGACGAAACCCCGGATGGTGCCACCATTCACGGCGGCAGCATCGGCAGCGGCGTGATCGAAAGCCACGGCGACCACCGCATCGCGATGGCGTTTGCCATTGCCGGGCAGCTGTCCACCGGCAGCGTGCGGGTCAATGACGTGGCCAATGTCGCAACCTCGTTCCCGGGCTTCGACAGCCTGGCGCGGGGCGCCGGTTTCGGGCTTGAAACGGCCTGAGTAATGAAACGGCTTCGGTAGGAAAGACGGGCAGTTCTCTTGCTGGTTGAGGACTGCTCTTCGGATGAGGAGCGGTCGACCAAAGGCGTCGTAACGCCTGTCAGTCGACGCTTGGATACCGCATTACAGCCAGCACGGCGCCACTGCGATCCGACTTGGTTGATGATCCCGCTCAGTGCTCGGCGGTGAACTCCACCGGCACCTGCACGCTGCTGACGACGGCGTGGCCATCGCGGCTGGCTGGCTCGAAACGCCACTGACGCAAGCTGTCCATCACCGCTGCATCCAGGCGCGGGTCATTGCTGCCGCTGCGATCGACGATGCTCACATCGCTCACCCGGCCTTGCACGTCCAGCTGCAGTCGCGCGGTGCGGCTGCCTGCGATCCCGGCCTGCGCAATGTCCGACGGGTAGCTCGGCACCGCATTGCCCGGCAGCGGAATCGCTTCTTGGGTGCTGATCGCCGCGCGCGCGGGTTGGTGCGCGATCATGGTCATCGCACGCGGACCCTCCGAGGTCGGCAGGATCTGGCGACTGGCCGCAGGCGCGGGGCGCGTGTCGGTCGCAAACGATTCATCGCTATGGCGGGCCCACCACCAGGTCGGCACCACCACCAGCAACGCCAGCAGGGTCGCCCACAGCCATGGCGAGGCGCCGTCGGCCGCGTCGTCGCCCGCACGGTCTTGCGCATGCACGGGGCGCTGCGGCAGTGCCTGGGTAGGGTGTGACGAAGGATTGGAGATGAAGGACATGGCCGGCCTCCTGGCGCATCTTTGGGATGACGTGACCAGTCTGGTCGGCCTTGCCTGAGGGCCAGCTAAGGCAGGGCGCTCGGGAAGGTTTAAACGGCGGTAGACATTCAGCTTGGTCAAGCCGAGTCAGGGTCTGGTTCGCCCCGCCTTGTCCGGTTAACGCGCAGTGGTGTTCGTCGATTGCGGCAGTCTGGCCGCCGTCGTGTGCGGTGCGCACGACGCGCCGTATCGGCGGGGCTTACTGCGCCGGCTTGAACTCGAACGGGATATCCAGACTGCCGGCAATCGGCTGGCCGTTGCGCTGCGCCGGATGGAAGCGCCAGTGACGCACCGCTTCCATCGCGGCGCGGTCCAGATCGCGCGAGCCGCTGCGTTGCACCAGCGTCACCCCGCCCGGATTGCCCGCCGCGTCCACGTCCACCCGCACCACCACATCGCCGGCATCGCCGCGACGCAGGGCAGCCGCGGGGTAGCGCGGCGGCGGCATCTGGCCCTGCATCGGCACCGGGCGATCTCCGCCTGCAGCCGCCGCGGCGTTTGCCGGTGCGGCGCCCGGCGCGCCGGGAACCGCGTCCTCCGGCAAGGGCGTCGGCGCGGGCGGGGCTGGTGGCGCAGTTTCCACCAGTGTCGGGGTTTCTTCCGGTGGCTTGGCCTGCGGCATGTCACTGGCGCCGTCCTGGGCCGGCAGCGGCGCGGGCAGCGGCTGGATGTTGTCGTCGGCCTGCGCACCTGCAGCCGGTTGCGCCGGCGAGGCCTTATAGAAGTCGTCCTTGCGGCCGGTGGCCCACACCAGCAGGAACAGCAGCAGGCCGGCAACGAAGGCGATACCGGCAATTTTCAGGGTGTGGCGGGGCAGTCGCAGGACAATCTGCCGATCAGACGCAGGGCGGGGCGCGGGCATAGGGCTCACCTGAAGGATCGGGCCAATTCTGGCATAGCGGCGGTGAATCGATCGCAGCAGGTGACGGAACAGGCGATAATCTCGCGCTTCCTACCGACACACAGACTCCCGATGCTAGATCCGGCCCTGCTTCGCCAACATCCCGCCGACCTTGCCGAGCGCCTGCGCAGCACGCGCAGTTTCTCCCTGGACACTGCGGAACTGGAGTCGCTGGAAAGCGAGCGCAAGCGCATCCAGGTGCGTACGCAGGAGCTGCAGAGTCAGCGCAACTCCAAGTCCAAGGCGATCGGGCAGGCCAAGGCCAAGGGCGAGGATGTCACTGCGCTGATGGCCGAAGTGGCCGGTTTCGGCGATGAGCTCAAGGCCTCCGAAGACGCGTTGGAGGTGATTCGCGCCAAGCTGGAGACCATCGCGCTGGGCCTGCCCAATCTGCCGGCCGACGACGTGCCGCAGGGCAAGGACGAGAGCGAGAATGTCGAGCAGTCGCGCTGGGGCACGCCGCGCCAGTTCGACTTCCCGGTCAAAGACCATGTGGAACTCGGTGCACCGCACGGCTGGTTGGACGGCGAGACTGCCGCCAAGCTGTCGGGTGCGCGTTTCACTGTGCTGCGCGGGCCGGTCGCGCGGCTGCACCGCGCGCTGGCGCAATTCATGCTCGACCTGCATGTCGGCGAGCATGGCTATGAAGAAACCAACGTGCCGCTACTGGTCAATGCCGAATCGATGCGCGGCACCGGGCAACTGCCCAAATTCGAGGACGACCTGTTTCAGACCGAAGTGGGCGAGTCGCGCCGCTATCTGATCCCCACCTCGGAAGTGCCGCTGACCAATATCGTGCGCGACGAAATCGTCGATGCCGAGCGTCTGCCATTGCGCATGACCGCGCATTCGATGTGCTTCCGCGCCGAAGCCGGCAGCGGTGGCCGCGACACGCGCGGCATGATCCGCCAGCACCAGTTCGAAAAAGTCGAACTGGTCACCGCCTGCGCACCGGAACACAGCGATGCCGAGCATCAGCGCATGACCCGCTGCGCCGAAGTGGTGCTGGAAAAACTCGGCCTGCCGTATCGCAAGGTGCTGCTGTGCACCGGCGACATGGGCTTCTCGGCGATCAAGACCTACGATCTGGAGGTGTGGCTGCCGTCGCAGGACACCTATCGCGAGATTTCGTCGTGCTCGAACTGCGGCGATTTCCAGGCGCGGCGCATGCAGGCGCGCTGGCGTAACCCGGCCAGCGGCAAGCCGGAGCTGCTGCACACGCTCAACGGCTCCGGCACCGCCGTGGGCCGCGCGATGATCGCGGTGATGGAGAACTACCAAAACGCCGACGGCTCGATCGATGTGCCCGAGGTGCTGCGTCCGTATATGGGCGGGCTCGAGCGGATCGGATAAGAGCGGCCGAGGCACCGGCTGCGCAGCATCCAGGCGGGCGCGGCCGATGCCTGGAATGGGCGTGCATCTTCATGCTCGATGTCGGGCGGGCAGGCAGCCTCGACTGGCGGCTGGCGGCTGGCGGCTGGCGGCTGGCGGCTGGCGACTGCCAGCTCCGGCTCGCTCGTCAGCCTTGTTGAGCGCCGTTGCTGGCGCGGCCGCTCAGCTACCCAAGTTGCGGTGGCGGAGTTGTTAAACATATTGATCAAGAACGGGGCCGTCACTGGCCCCGTTTGCATTTGCATGGTGCACGGCCTGCTGCGGCGCCTGGAAGACCCCGGTGGATCTAGCGAGCGCTACCTGCCGACATCTGTGCCGGGTGCTGGGCGTTGCCTTGGTAGAAAAAGATGAAGCTCCGTGCGCAAGAGTTCGATGGTCTGGCTGCAAGGAACTACATTTCTGATGTATCAGGTCGTTGCTCTGCTGGAATAAAGGTGATTAAATGTCACTTATCGTTCTATCCATGGATGCCTGCGCCATGCACGACCTGAATGACCTGTACTACTTCGCGATGGTGGTGGACCACGGCGGCTTCGCCGCGGCCGAGCGTGCGCTCGGGATCCCCAAGTCGCGCCTGAGCCGCCGTATCAGCCAGCTCGAAACGGATCTTGGTGTGCGCCTGCTGCAGCGCTCCACCCGCCGCTTTGCGGTCACCGACGTCGGCACCAGCGTGCATCGGCACGCGCAGACCATGCTGGCCGAAGCCCAGGCCGCGCGCGAGGTGGTGGATCGTCTCAGTGCCGAGCCGCGCGGTCTTGTACGTGTGAGCGTTCCGGTCTCGCTGGCGCAGATCCAGCTGCCCAAGCTGTTGCCGGAATTCCTGGCCAAGTACCCCAAGGTGCGGCTGCAGCTCAACATCAGCAATCGCCGCGTCGACGTCATCAACGAGGGCTACGACATCGCGCTGCGCGTGCGATCGCGCCTGGACGACGACGGCAGCCTGGTGATGCGCAGCTTTGGCCAGGTGCAGGAGTTGCTGGTGGCCAGCCCCAAATACCTGGACCGCGCCGGGCGTCCCAAGGACCCGAGCGAGCTGGCCAACCACACCACCATGAGCACCAGCGAAGACGAAGCGCACCAGCGCTGGGAACTGCACGGCCCCAACGGCGAGATGCGCCGCGTGGACCTGCAGCCGCGTCTGGCCGGCTTCGATTTCCCGCTGCTGCAGTCGATGGCGCGCGATGGCTTCGGCATCACCATGCTGCCGGAAACCGTGTGCGCCCAGGCAGTGCGCAGCGGCGAGCTGGAAGTGGTACTGCCGCACTGGTCGCTCCCGCAAGGCATCTGCCACGCAGTGTTCGCCTCGCGCCGCGGCCTGCTGCCGGCGGTGCGGGTGTTCATCGACTTCCTGGCCGAGCACCTGCCGCAGGAAATCGAACGTTCGCGCCTGGATTGCGGCGGCAACTGCGCCGAGCTGGCCGAAAAGCTCAAGCGTGCGGCCGCGACCGCACCGCGCCTGGCCGTGGCGGAAGCCGGCTGAGCGCCGTGCCTGTTCGTGGCTGAAGCCGGCCAAGCGCTGTGCCTAGTCGTCGACGTTTTGGTTGTCGACGTCGGCACATCAGCGCTGCGCGGCCTGGCAAGGCCGCGTCGTCGGGAACGCTGCGTACCTGGCAAGCGGAACCCCTTTGCAAAGCCTGGCAGCTCGGCAAGACGCAGCGCTTAGCAAAGCGCGTCCGGGCATGCGAGAATGCGCGCCCGGGAGCAATCCCGGGTCGATGGCGCCGCTCACTGCCGCGTCCATCGACATACGTCACCCGCATCGCGCGTGGCGCAAGCGTGATCACACGACGCCCTCGGCGGTCACGCAAAGCAGCATCGGAGAGATGGCCGAGCGGTTTAAGGCACCGGTCTTGAAAACCGGCGAAGGGTCAAACCTTCCGTGGGTTCGAATCCCACTCTCTCCGCCAGTCACGTCTAAGTTATTGATTTTAATCACTAATTTTTTAGGTGAATTGATTGGAGGCAGGAAGCATGCAGAGGAAAAACTCGCATGCGCATCCCTCATCATTTGAGCCGGTCCTCCACCGGCCGCTGGTCGTTCGTCCAACGTGTGCCCATCGGTTTGCAAACCGTGATGGGCTGCCGGCTTATCAAACGCTCCCTGCAAACGAAGGACTTGGCGCAGGCTCACGTGCGTGCGGTCGTGCTGGGGGCGGGCTATGCTCGGCTCTTCGCACAGTTGAAGGATCAACGCGTGGCCAAGCTCAGCAAGTCGGACGCGGATCTGCTCATTGCTCGACTGACGAGCGCCGAGAATCTTCAAGAGCTCACGTTGAATCGGACGCGTGCTCCTGACGGCAGCGTCACTGAGCAGTGGCAGATCGACAGCCCGAAGGACTTGAAACTGTATCGGCAGCTGATGGAACTGGAAGCGATGGCCGGCGCTGCCTTGCAGGCTAGAGCCCGCCCGGTTGCCGCGCCAACCATTTTTGGCTCACCGCATGCTGGCCCAAGTAGGCAAGCCTCTGCGCCGGCCATCGAAACCATGACTTTGGGCAAAGCCCGTGATGCCTTTCTGGCGACGCTCAAATCCTCGACGCTGCCCAAGACCTACACGATCAAGAAGACGGCCATCGAGGCGTTGGTGGCGTTCCTGGGGCCGACGATGAAGGTCCATGCCATCACCCGGTCGGATTTGGCCCGCTGGTATCAAGACATGCGGGAGAAGGGCGCTTCAACGCCGACGCTCACCAACAAGCAAAGCTACATCGGCGGCAAGGGTGGGTTCTTCGAATGGGCTATGGCGTCAGGCCATTACCCTAGGGGCGACAACCCTGCCTCCGGTCACGTGAGCTACTCACAGCGCGAGAAGAGGGCTCGGAAAAAGCTTGGCTTCAAGGCATACGACCGCGCCCAGATACAGGCGCTTTTCGCACCAGAGGCGCTTGTCAAGATGTCTGAGTCAGGCCGTTGGGCTTCCTTTATCGGGCTCTACACCGGTGCGAGGGCATCGGAGGTCGGCCAGCTCCTCGTCAAGGACGTGTTCGAGGAGGACGGCATCCCTTGCATTCGTATCTCGAATGAAGGCGAGCATCAGAAAGTAAAGACTGAGGTGAGCCTTCGAACGGTGCCGCTCCATCCCGAGCTTCTTAAGATGGGCTTCCTGAATTGGGTCGATGGGAAGCGCAGGGTCGGTGAAACGAGGCTGTTCCCGGCAGCTAAGGCCACGGCAGTCAACGGGCAGGGCAACTGGATCACCAAGGCCTTCAGTCGTCACCTGGCTGAGGTGGGGAAGGGCTGGGAGCCGGCTAAACGCGGCTTTCACTCACTGCGAAAAACGTTCATCCAAGAGCTCCAGGGAGTTGGCGTGGTGTCGGAACTTCGCGCGCAGATCGTCGGCCACGAGCTCGATGATGAGCACCATTCGACTTACAGCCGCGATTTCACCGTCCGGGAAAAGCTGCAAGGTATCGGGGCGCATTCGCCTGGATTAAGCGCAATCGCTGGCCTTTGGGTCTGGCAGGAAACTCACGATGTAAGTCTTGAGTTGCAAGCAAAATCACCATGTGGAGGCTGATCTTGAGTGCCTTTGTTTTCTTGAGTGAGCTCCTAAGGGCGATGACGAATTGGAGTGCTATTAGCGGTAGATGCTCTCGCAAAGAAGTAATAGATATTCAGGTCGAATTGAATGAGCTAAAGACGCGCATTGCAAAGCTTGAGCAGGTCCCGGATCCTAAAGGTGTAGAAAAGAAAAATGGCTGGACGCCAGTCTTTTTTTCCTATCTTTTTGTTCTTTCAGGAATATTGACTGTGGCGACAGCAGTTTTCTTCGTAAAGGGTGGTGTCGCAGAATATTTGTCTTACATTTCACCCCTCTTAGCAGCCATCATTGGCGGTGCGGGAGTCTACTTCTCCGAGAGGCGGGCGGGAATAGAAGGGCAGGGCAAAGTTGGGAAGGTTCTTAGTGCCGAAATTGTCTGCTATTTATCCTCGATTGGTGTCGGAAGTTTGGGCTTAATCGCATTTTTTGCATACAAAGAAGTTGTCATTGATCTCGCTGTAGCAATGATGGTTCCATTTGCGTTTATGCTTTCATTCTTCCTTTTTTTGATAAGGGTTCGTGAGGATAATGGCAAGTCATTGGGTGGACGCAATTGGCTACTCCCAAGTTTCATGCTAGTGGTGGTTTGCGCTGGCCTAGCTTACTGCTGGTTGGAATTCGTAATAGGCGGGCAAAAGCAAGTAAACGATGCTGCCGCCGCAGCAGTGGCTACGAAAAACGAAGCCAGACCCAAATAAGAGTTGCGAAGGGACTGAACGCAAAAATCGGTATGAGAAAGCGTGGCTCTGCGACTGCCTTCAGCAAATCTGTCACTTGACCTAAATCAAATTTCCCCATGTTTTTCATGCTTTATCCTCATTTCATGAACTGATACTCCCATGTTATTTCTATCTGTCAATGTCGCCCCCCCAGGCGAACAGGACATCGGTAACCCGCTTACCAGTACGAAAGCACTGAACACGCCCATCAGGTTAAGTGCCGTTTCTTGAGCGTGGATCCGGTGGCCGCGGACTCGGTATTGGCGGCTAACTTCAATCGCTACTGGTATGCAAACAACAATCCGTATCGGTTCACTGACCCGGATGGGCGAGACGGTAGACTTTTCTGGTCAGCGCCCGATCGAGTGACCTTTACAGTTCCATGGACGATGACTGGCGTGCCAACATCCAATTTCACGGCTGCCTCCGTCAATGCACAGATTGCTCAAGATTTCTCTGGGACCGTCACTGTAAATGGCGTCAAGGTCACAATGACTGCGCAAGGTGTTTATCAAACAACAGGGGGGAAAGGCGTCAACGTCGTTAACGTCGTGCCTGATACGGCTGGTGTCACTAAAAGTGGACGTTCCCAAATTAACGCTATCGGCAGTAACAAAGTGACCGCTGGTGCCGGTGGAGCAGATGCGGCAACAACTTTAACGATATCGCACGAACTTGGCCATGCCGGCGGCGCAGGGGATCAATATGCGGGCGGGGTTGACGCTAATGGAAATGTGCTTCCGGCCGATGTCGCAGGTCCAGCTAATGTGATGAAGGATCTTTCTGGCCAGCCGGCAAATTCTCAGAGCCTTGGAGAGATCATCAATGCCAAGACCAATGTAAACTCCTGCGATAAGGGCGTAAGCGCGGCGAACGGAGGTTGTTAGTGAACAAATTATCACTTATTGCAGGCATGGTCGGACTTCTTGGAAGCGGTTTTGTAACCGCTTCGCCTAGAACCCAGGCGCCAGCTGCGCCTCCCTCACGGTGCGAGATTCGTTTGTCAGCATGGTGCATTGCCGAAGGGGCTTACGAAATAAACCGACAGTTGGCTAACGACTCCGTTCATGACAGGGTCTGGTCTATGCGAGGGAGATCCAAGCCTGCATCTAAGGTGATTGTTCTCGAGCCCAATGGATGCAAAAGTGGGCCTTCAGATGCGCTGGAGTTGTTGGAATTTGAACAAGGGGTGGCGTGGCAAAACGATTCTTGGGATCGAATTCAAGTCAAGCTAAAGTCTGATGGGTCCTGCGATCTGACAATTTTGCTGCCTCCTTATGATGGAGACCCCCTGGAATGGGCCTTCTCCAGTGGGTTGCCTCTGATTAGGCCTTGCAAGGACGAAAAGTGCATTGGTGCGGGTATTGGGGAGCTGAGGTCTCAATTTGAAAAGAGATATCGCGAGCGCCCAAAATCATAGTATTTCATGGCGGTTTTCTCGACCCAATACGAAGAGGCCCGCAGTGATGCCGGCCTCGCAGTTTCCAGAGCTGATTCCTCTCGGTGACTGGCGTATTGAGCGACTCCTCCATGTTTGAGTTTTGTGCTGTCAGGCAGGAGCAAGATCTTCAGCTGGTCAACTGAAGCCACAACACGAGCAGCACCATGGGACGTCCGCTGAGCATCGAGCTGACCCAGAAAGCTCCCACTACGGTCAGCGAGGTCATCACCCACCACTGCCACCAAGCGAAGTCGGTATCCCGCGCTTGGGCAACCCGTGCTTCCGACGGGTAGAGCCGCTCGGCTTTCCGCAGACCCCGTCGAGCCATGAGTGGCCCAACAATGAAACCGAACGGGCCCAGGAAGAGCAGGCTCAGCGAGAACCACCAGAAGAACCGGTTGTGCGGCGTGGTCACCTTTTTGGGGGGCAGCGCGCAGTGCGCCGTCCCCGCCAAGCCCTCCCACGGCGCCGACTGCCGTTCCAACCATCGAATTCGATTCGGTCTTCATTGGCGTAGGCCCTCCACGTGCCGTCGGCCTTCGCATAGCGGAGATTTTTGCTGACGGGGACGGGAACCTGCCTGCCGGCGATTTCCAGGGTCACTTGGCCACGGGTATCGCAGCGGTAGCCGTCGGCGTCCTCGGCCTTGGTGCAGCCGGTCAGTTCGAAGTTCTGGACGAAGGTAGAGCGTTGTGACGCCCCATGTATCCACCAACCCGTGCGCCAAGATGAGCGCCCACAAGTTTCGGTTTGAGCGCAGGTATGCATAGCCAAAAACTGCCCCAACAAGGCCCGTCAGTAGAACTCCCGAAACGCCTTGACTCGCGTGCATGGCGCCGAACACAACTCTGCCCGCGACAGCCGCTCCGATGCGGCCTAGGCCAACGCGGTCGAACAACGCTTCAAGCTGGTGGATCAGAAACGCTCGGAACACCAGCTCCTCCCCGATGACGGCGCTGATCCATGCATACCCAATCAGCTGCATGGCTGCTGGTGCGTTATTGCGAAGCGCGCCGTAGGCGCTGTAATCCGTCTTGGTGCCAGTGAGGTAGTCGATCAGCGGCTGGAAAAACGGTGTGATGATCGCGGTGACGAAGAGCACCAGCAGCGCTGTCCACCCGAGCGTGGGGCCTAGTCCTCGCCATGTCAGGCCGCACGCCCGCCAATCGTGGGTTTCTAGCCAAACCAACGCAATAAGGCAGGGGCACGGTGGATGCTCTTGACGTGCTCCCACTCGCCAAGACCTATCGGTAAGCGCCGAAGCTCTATTACCGGCTAGTCAAAAAGTGCTGGCGAGAAATCCAAATCTTGTGGACGCTCGTGACTCGGCCACCGCCACTTTTTACCAAGGCGTAGGACGTTTCTGACAGAGAATGGCGCTATGCTGTGGAACCTCCACTGCGGAACGATGGGCCATCTCGCGCTGACGGAGGGGGCCACTGAGTCGCAAGGCGCTCAGCGCCCGTCTTGCCATGGTCCAGCCCTTGTTGCAAGACAGATGCGACGGATAATCGCGTCCAGGGTCCAATCAGGCCGCCAGCGATTCCTGGATGCGGTTGACCAAATGAGCGCGTTTGTAGGGCTTGCTTAGAAATTTTGTTCGACTGGGCAAGTCGCCAGGAATGTAGCCAATGCCCGAGGTGAGAATGGCAGGAAGGTTGCATCCGTCCAATCGGAGGTGGTGGAGCATCTCCTTCCCGTCCATGGCACCCGGCATTTGCAAGTCCGTGAAGATCAAGCCTATCTCAGGATGATCGGCAAGCCGGTCCAGTGCCTGGCTTGCATCCCCTGCGGTTACCACGCAATAGCCGTGTTCGGTCAGCAGTATTTCCGCCAGCTCACGAGTAAGTTCATCGTCATCGACAATTAGGATGACGCATTCAGCAAGAGAAGCCATGGGGGTCGTCTGGTCGCGGATCTAGCTATCGACACTGGCCCCTACAGTGCAAAATGCGCGTGATTGCCGAACTGCCCCCACTGAATGATCCAGATGCTTCCCTCTCAAGACCGCTACCGACAGATCGTTGAGCTGTCTCCGGACTCCATCAAAGAAATTGCTCTCGACGGCAAGGTGCGTTTTGTGAACTCCCACGGAGTCGCGCGGATCGCTGTGGAGAATGCGGAGCGTGTGCTGGGGCAACAGTGGTCGTCTCTATGGCCTGAAGAGGTCCGCGACACCGTCGAAGAGGCAATCTCCGCAGCTTCTCGTGGGGAACGGCGGCAGTTCGATGCGGCCTGCACAACTCCCAGCGGTGAGCGCCGGTTCTGGCTGGTTTCTACCAGTCCACTAACCAATGCCGACGGGGAAATCGAGGCCGTCCTGGCCGTCAATCGAGACGTAACCGAGCGCCGCCAGGCTGAAGTGGCGCTGCGCACGCTCAATGAGAGCTTGAGCAGTCAGCCTGAACTAGCCTTGGCCCACGCCGAGCTGGCCGATGCCATTGATGAGAAGTTGGGCCATGCCAACCAGCGGGCACAGCAGCTAGAGGGGGAGCTCAATATTGCAAAGGCCGCCCAGCGTATGGCCGAGGCAATCGCAGAGCAGGCCCAGAAAAGGGACGCGATTGGTCAGCTGTTGGCCGGCATGGTGCACGACTTCAACAACGTGCTGCAGGCGGCCTCCGGCGCGGTGGAGATGGTGCTTCTAAGCCAGGGTATCGACGATAAGAACCGCAAGCTTTTGGGCATGGCAGAAAGCGCGTTGCAGCAAGGGGCGACCATGTCGCAGCGGCTGCTCGGCTTTGCCCGGCAGCACCCTTATCTGCCAGAGAATGTTGACGTCGGCCGGGTCGTGCAGGGGATGCTGCCGCTGCTGAACCAAGCCGTGGGTCTCGGCATCACGATCGACTTCCGAGCGGAATCCAACCTCCCCCTGGCTATGGTGGATCTGCACAGCTTGGAACGGGCCATCATGAACCTGGTGGTGAACGCCCGGGATGCGTGCGGCGATGCAGGCACCATCACCATTTCTACGGAGAGTTGTTCCATCGGGCGTGTGCCCGACGGCGCATCCCATTCGCCTGGCCGCTATGTGCTTGTGAAGGTTCACGATACGGGGCAAGGCATCGCGCCAGAGGTGCTGGGACGGCTGTTTGAAGCCTACTTCACCACCAAGCCACCCGGGAAAGGGACGGGTCTGGGTCTCTCTCAGGTCTACGGCACGATGCGTCGGGCCAACGGCTTCGTCGATGTGGAGTCGCAGCCAGGACAGGGTGCTTGCTTCACTTTGGGCGTGCCTTGTCCTTGATGGACGCTGATTGCGGCGGCTGGGGCGCCGCAGCAGGCCACCGTCGCATTCTCGAGTAGTCCTGCTGTCTAGCGCGTCAGTTGCGCATAGAGCACAAACAGAACCATCGGGAGGCCGCTCAGCACCGAAGTGACCCAAAAGGCGCCCATGACGGTCAGCGGGGTCATGACCCACCACTGCCACCAGCTGAAGCCACGATCACGCTGGCGGGCCATGTGAGCCTCGAAAGCGTAGAGGTGCTCTGCCTTTCGCAATCCTCGTCGAGCCATGAGCGGCCCGACGATGAAGCCGAACGGTCCCAGGAAGAGCAGGCTCAGCGAGAACCACCAGAAGAATCGGTTGTGCGGGGTGGTCACATTTTTAGGGGCAGCGCGCATGGCGCCGTCTTCGAGGAAGCCACCCACGGTGCCAGCGGACGTTCCTGCCATCGAATCGGGTCGGGTCTTCATTTGGCGTAGGCCCTCCACGTGCCGTCGGCCTTCGCATAGCGAAGATTCTTACTGACCGGGATGGGCACCTGCCGGCCCTCGATGTTGAGCACGGCCTGGCCGCGCGTGTCGCAGCGGTAGCCCTCGGCTCCTTCGGCTTCAACGCAGCCAGTGAGTTCGAAGTTCTGGACGTCGGTGACTTGGCCGGCGCCGCTGTCTTTCAGCAGTCGGATAAAAGCTTCCTTGGCATTGTCAGATGAGGGCTTGCCGCCGCAGGCGGTCAGGCCCAAGGCCATGGTCAACGCGACCAGGCCAATCCATGCGTTTTTCATGTCGTTCCTTTTTTGAGGGATGGTGACGGGGAAGGCGGGCCAAGCCGGGACCTACTACTTGTCGCGGTTCCCGTCGGGCCTGAAGGCAGCAATCCAGAGCCTGGTGTCTTTGAAGGGCGTCAGCATCCCCGACGGTCCGGGATGCAGATCTGCGGTCTGGATGAATCCCGAGACCCATGCCACGCGCAGGGCGACATCGACGGCGCGGTCAGCCACGCCGGGCCGGCTCACATTGACGACAAACGGCTGGGCCGGAGGGTTGGGGCCGTTGGAGCGCTGGGCGCCCGTGTTGGGCTTGCTGGGCAGCACACGGATGCCGTTGAGGACATCCCGGCCTTTCCAGAGAGCAGAGGTATTGAGCTCTGCCGTCTCGCCCAGGTCGTCGGTCTCGGTCAGCGGAGCGTTGGCGCAGGCCTGGAAGGTCTCGACGCTCGGCGCGTTGGGGCCAGTCCAGATGCGGGCCTCCACCGTCCAGCAGGGCAGGGATGCCCCCCACTCGGTGAAGGTCAGCGCCACCCGAGGCCACTCCAGCTTCCCGAGCTGGGCCTGCTGGTGGTTGTCGCCCTTGAAGAGGTTAGGCAGCTTCCCGGCGCCGCTGATGGGCGTATAGATCGAGCTATTCCCCTGACCGCTGGCCTTGCCAGCGATCTGCGGCCTGATACCCACCATCTGCTTGCCGGTGTCTGCCAAGCCTTTGCCCAGCTGACGGAAGAAGCCAGGCCTCTGTTCTTGTGCGTCCTGGGCCTGAGCGGCGCTGGCCACAGTCAATGCGAGCAGGGCTGCGCCTGCAATCCTCGCGGTCTTCATGAAATCCCCGTGTGTTGGTGGAGGGTGCTACATTTCATGAAGAGTCTGCCATGCAGTGGAGGAGCAAGTCATGCTGTCCGGCCAACTTTTCAACATTCGTTCACGTGCCGAAGGCTTCCCCCCGAGCTCTCTTTGCTGCCCGCCTGAAACAGGCTCGGGAACTGCAAGGCATCCCAAGCCAGCGGGCTTTGGGGGTGCTGATGGGGCTTGATAAGAAGTTGGCCAGCAGCCGGGTCAATCGCTATGAGAACGAGACCAGTGGCATTGACCTGGATGGGCTAGGGAAGCTGGCCGAGACACTTGGAGTGCCTATGGCCTACTTGGTGGCGGAAGATGAAGCGACCGCAGAGGTGGTGTTGGCGCTTTCCGAATTGTCACGTGACGAACGAGCTCAAGTTGTCACATTGGTCAAGGAAAAGCTCGAAAAGAAGTGAATCCTCTTAACCATAAGTGATTCCGAATGCGCGCCCGATACGTCATTCCTTTCACCCGCCGGATCATCATCCCCGACCATTGGGAAATCCCATTTCAAGCAGGGGTATGCCGAGTTCGCGAAGAGGCAGGAATCGCCGTGGCGCTGGAGGTTGTTTTTTCCGGCCAGCCGGTAAACTTGGCGCCTAAATTAGTGCAAGAGCCGGGAGGAAATTTCCGTTTGGTGAATGAAGATCATAATGTTGAATTTATTCGAGTGCAGCTCGTCGATGCAATGGCTTTCCTCAGTTGCTACTTTGATATTGCACTCGAGATGGACGAAGTTGAGGCATTCTACGAGGCGGAGACGCCGGAAGAAGATGGAAAAATAGAAGTTAAGTCATTCAAGTCGGGAAGGCACGTCCCTAATCTTCCAATTCTCTTCGATTTATTGAGTCGAGCTATTTTTTGCGCCGAAGGGACCTCCGGGCCCCGCTTTGAAGCCACTTTAGTATCAAGTGCTCGCCATGCAATGGGTGAGAAGCGATACATAGACTCATTTAGATACTATTTTCTATTGATTGAGGCGTTATATGGTGGCGGGCATTTCAAAACCGTCGCCCTTAAGAGCGTTCTCAAGGCAGATGTTGAATTCAAGAATATGGTGCATCAAGCATTCGAGCATCTTAAGAGCTTTGATGTTGCTCGAATCAATAAGCTATCAGAACTGCTGTCGTTGCCAGATAGTGTTGATGGATTGATAGATCATCTGGTTGAACAGCGCGGAATCTACTTTCACAACAATGTTCGCCGTAAGGGCGCATGGCGGCCAGAGCGGCAGCAAGAAGCCCATGCCTTGGCGCTTTTCTCTGCTTTGGTAGCGCAAGAAATTTCTCAAAAGGCAGCAAGCCCGATGTTCTCAAAGGAACTTGTGGGTAGGCATATGGAATCTGCAAATAAGGCGGGAGCAAAAGTTGTGTATCAAATAAACTTCGATTATAAGGCAGTTGGCGAAGGTATTCTAAGAAGTAGTCATCTTATTGTTGACATGCCTGGAACCAAACCAACGCCCGCAGCTGTTTTTGAAGTCATGAAGATGTTCATTAAATATTTTGAACAAAACGTGCCAATGGGGAGTCTGGAGCGAGCAGCCTGCGTGGTCCAGGGGACGGGGGAAAAGGTGTTTGAAATGACTTTTTCTATGGGCGGAAACGTTGTCATGCCTGTTGGCTCAGAGTGATGCTCAATGTCAGTCGAGCCGGGCGTGGAGATTCTGAAGACGCTTTGGGAGAAGAGCTCGGTAGGCGAGTGGAAGATCGCTCAGTTGCGTCCTTTAAAGCTCTTGCCTGCGCAGGGATATGGGGAGGACTATTTTTGGATAGCGAACCGGTTCGAGTTTCCGACGACTCATAGGAGTTTTAGCTTCGGGCAGCTTGTTGAGTCTACGGGTTCTACCAACAGCTTTCTTAAACAAAGCATTGTTCCTGTTGTTGCCCTTGTTGCCGGAGCTTCTTTTCTTCGAGTCATTGGAACTGCTTTCGTGATCAGTGCATCCGGCTTGGTCATGACGGCAGCCCATGTGCTCCTAGACCCAGAAGATTCTGGTTATGGCGGTGCTATCAATGAAAATGGAGCAGTCCGTTTTGACGGTAATATTCAGATGGGAGTTCTCTTTCCCTTGCCGTCTACGAGCTACGGTCCAAGCGCTGTCCGGTTCGCCCCATTTCAGTCCAGTAGGTTCTGGGGAGGCTGGAAGGAAAGTCCGCTCTTCCACGAACGGGATCGGGTGGATTTTGACACCGATGTGGCTATATGCCGGCTTTTGCCGCATCCAGGTGGGGCGTATCAGCCCCTGAACCTTTCACTCAGGCCTGTAGAAGTGTCGGAACAGGTGTTTGCGATTGGCTATGCGGAGATGGACGATATCCCGGTTCGCTATGTGGATGGTGCAGTCGTGTTGGGCCAGTTTAGCCAAGACCTATACGTCTCGGTTGGCACGACCACAGCTGTCCATCTGGACAATGCTCAGACGCGCTCTGTGTCTACGCCCGGCCCGTGTTTTGAGTTCGACGCGAGGATCCCTGGCAAGATGAGTGGTAGTCCGATTCTCGGAGGCGATGGGGCAGTCATTCGCGGAGTAGTCAGCAAGAGCCTGTCAGGAGAGCGCCATGCGTTTGGCGCCTTACTTGGACCCGCGACCCATCTTCCACTTTTTGACCAGGAAAGCCTCAAGGACCTGATGGCGAAAGGATCCGAAGGCGTTCCGAGGATTCAGGGCACTGGCCTCTAGACTTCGGACAAGACGGCAATAGGAATGCCAGCAAAGTCCAACCAAATTTTGATCCTAGAGTCCATCTCGGCCGGCTAATTGAGCATCGCCAGGAGGCTGGTGGCCGACCTCCACATTCTCGTTGCCGTAGCGGAGAGGCGGGGGAGTCACCTGTAACGGGCAGCCCCATGCGTGCGCACAAGCACCTGGTCGCCCATAAAGCGTGGCAAGGTCAGCCCACCACAGGAGATCTTATTCAGCGATTTTTTTAGGCGCTTCATCCGACAACTTGGGTAAAAGAACCACGTAAAAGCCGGGAAGTGGCGCTCTGACGCTCGGGCCAACTCCCTTTTATCAGCCCAGCTGATGTCAGCATCCATCAAGCGCTCCCCGAAGGTCTGGCGTAGCGCGGAGAATCCGCTTTTTTCGATGCCATGAGAGCGCAAGTATCGAGCGAACTTGCTCCTAAGCCATGCGGCTGTGTCGGCTGTTCGCTCCCTCTGGCTGGTGGGAAAGAGTTCCCGCCCGTCCTTGTTTTTGATGGCTGCGACGTAGTCCGGAAACCCGGCATCAAGCAACACTTTCGGCACCGGAATCGACCCTGTGTTATGCCTCTGTCGAGTTCGGTATTTGGAGGCAGTGGCGCTTTCCGATTCCGGCGCAGCTCGATTCTTGAGCACGATGCACATCAGCCCGGCGGGTTCGATGATGTCGTCGATAGACAGCGCAGCCGCCTCCGATGCCCGGACACCCATGTAGAGTCCGAGCAAGGGGGCCCAAAAAAGCAGCGGTTCGTTGGCTGCCCATTGATCGTAGGCTGGAGATGCGAAAATCGTCGCTAGGTCGCTCTCAGCAAGACGCTGCGGGCGTTGGCGGTGAGATTCGGCATTCATAACAAATGCTGTGCTTGCGGTGCTGCGAGGTGTTCGAAAGGTTACTTTGCCAGGTAGGCGTTGATTGAGGAGAGAGGACAGATGTTCGGCAGTAGGCGTGCTGGTGATGCTCATGATTGAATTCCGAAAGGGTGGAGAAGGAAGGGTGGAGAAGGAAGGGTGGAGAAGGGCGTTGAGGTTTGAGCCCGCTACTTGGTCGCTGGCATCCGTTTTCAGTTGCTTAGCAACGGATGGTCGAAACAAGTGACCTTGCTGCGGCGATGACGCGGCAGCAAGATCGCAAGTCGCGATATCAAAGCAAGGTGCGGTCAGGGGTAGAACTTGCGGGGATCCGACAACTGTTCGGCGAACTGTCCTCGGCGATACTTGGGCAGCTCAACCGGCGGCTTGTATTTCCCCAGAATTCTGATCTGCGTGGCCCGAGCAAGCTTGGGCTTCTTGTGGAAATACGCGTCATGCAAGACGGGCACGTTCTTCCGCAGCGAATGGCCGGTAATGAGGGCGATGTCTTGGTCGGACACGTTCTTGTGGTGAAGCTCGGTGGCAAGCGTGTGGCGGAAGGTGTGAGCGCCGATCCCCTTTCCGAAGCCCAAGGTCTTCATGTAGCTGCTGAACTGGTTCACCGCGCCTTGGCTGTAGCGCGCATTGGTCTCACCCGTTTCCCGGTTCACGCCCGCAGACAGATGCGGAAAGAGTCTGGGATGGCCAGTAGCCTTGATGTCCTCAATGAAATCCAGGAAACCAGCATCCAGCAATGGTTTCGGGATGGGCAGGGTGCGAACTGCTGCTTTGCCCTTTAGGCTTTGACGGCTCCTGTCTCGATCCTTATGCCTGAGATCGGCGTCGACCGTTTTTTGGATGCGGATACACCAGACCTTGGCCTCCTCAACGATGTCCGCGACCTTCAATTGAGCGAGCTCGTTGATGCGTGCGCCCGTGTAGAGCGAGATCATGGGCAGCCACCACCGATGCGGATACTTCTTGGCCCAGGCCGGGAACGTCTTGGGTGAAAAGATGCGCTGAAGCTCTTCCTCGTCGAACAAGCGCTGGGGCTTGTTCGTGTCCACGACCAGGTCTTTCTTGATTTTCGGGAACGCATCCATTGGCGATATGGGAATCGCCTTGGCTTTTACTAGATTGCTGAAGAAGGTCACCAGGAACCGCCGGTGCTTCTCCAGCGTGGCGGGAGCGGGCGGCGTCACGCCAAGTTCTTTGCCACGGGCAACCGCCTGCTCGAACGTGTAGTCCCGATACTTAAGGTCGGACAGCAAGAGCGGGGGTGCCCAACGCATCAGGTCCCAAAGCTTGTAGATGTGAGCGTGGTCGATGCGCGAGACAGGAACGTCACCACAGGCAATCCGTAGGAGCTTCAGCGTGCGAGCCGTGTCGTCGACGGTTTCCTTTGCCAGGCAGCACCGCTCGCGATGGCCGAGGTAGTCCGAGATCTCGACCGACAGCAGTCGAGCAGGAGAGCAGAGGGGTAGGGGCTCGGGGTAGAGCGTCCGATTCTTACTGAGGCGCACTCTACGGGAGCGCTCATCCGCGCGGTCAAAGAGCTCCAGGGCGTGGATGGCGGCTTCGCGACCCGTAATGTTGATTTCGGAGGCCCGGACGTTGCCGACATGGACATCCTTGATTTGTAGGAGCCCAAACGGGGAGGTGATGTAATCGCGGAGCTGTTGCTGGACGATAGAGGACATTGCTTGCTTCCATTGTTTCAATGGAAGTAGTGATAAAACAGCCCGGAAATTCGTCAATCAAAACGGGCAATTTTTTTCTTTTCCTGAAGCAAACTCTACCGCAACGGTGCCACATGGACTTGCGCCAAAATTATTATGTCCGGTTCCAACCCGGCAGATCCATGTAATTCAATGATTTAGAACTGGTTGGCGAAATATTTTTGAGTGATTTGCCCTGGCATTATTGTACTGTTTAATGCAAATAGGCTAACTAAAACAGCCCTTATGTTAGTTTTTAAGGTGTACCATTCCTGAATGCTCGCTCAAATGTTAGTATTATCTCGGTAGATAAAGCAGCCAAAAACGGGAGTTAACTAACATGGACCACTTCGAGGGCGCGGTGCTGGACTACCTGCGTGCGGATCGCACTGGTATTACGATGCCTTGGCTGTGAGTTTCGAGGAGCAGGCAAACCACTTGTGTGAAATCTCCTGCACGGTGAACGAGCCGTTGCTCTTGGGGCGATTTAGCGCGGCATGTCCCAGCCAGAGAGACGCTTGACCGGGAGCATTGCTTCCAAGGCGATAATATAGTTGCCGGCACTCAGCCTTCGGCTACTATGTCGAGGGGATCTATTGGTGGTTTTTGCTAACAACAGGGGGTGAGATGGGAAGTGTGATCGTAATGACGCGGGACGAGCTAGAAGCGGCCAGGAACGCGAAGGCGCAGGAGATTGTCGTCAGGTGCAGCAGTTGCTGAAGGAAGTGATCTGCAACGCTACTTCTCCGTCCCTGTGTCCGCGTGATCGTTCTGAACGGAATCATGCGAACCCAGAATTCTGAGCAGCGCCAACAGAGCGCTATGCGAATCCATCGCCTGGCTCAGAGAGCTGGCTTCTTCGCCGTATCGAACAGCTGGTGAAGTCTTGAGGGTGGACAGAATCCGCTCGTCTACGTGGATTCCGAGTTTTTCATCCAAGAGTTTGCCAAGGTGGACGTGATCGTGACCCTTCCCGGCGTTCGTCGGGTATGCCTGTCCAGCCCGGGCAAGGAAGCCCTTCAGTAACTTTTCCGCGCACTGGGCGGCCTCCCATCGAGCTTTCCCATACTCTCGCCCGCTTGAGATGGCTTCGACGCTGTGCCTAAAATCTGCTTTCGCATGGGCGAAGAGCGGATGGCCGCGGAGAGAATCAAAAGTCATGATGGCTTGCCATCCGTGCACAAAGGCCCGATGGAAGAAGACGAGTTCTCGGTCTGTCAACTTGTTTGCCATTGGTTGAGTCAGACCTTCTACCGAAGACAATGCGTTGTGGATTGCTGGACCTCTGCCGACAGTATTCTGTTGGACCTTTGAAAGATCTCGATCAACCACGACCACTCCTTCACCCATGATCATCGGAAGGCGAATCCTCCAAAGGTTGGCGTTGACAACCACAAGAAAGGTTCCAGGTGAAAAGTCGACCTTCATCGCATCGCCGTAGTGATCGGAATACCATGCGTGAACACGAGCAAGAAGATCACGGGGGGAGAAAGGCGGACCCCTGTCCGTCGGTCCGCCAAGGATCGGAGTTCCATCCAACTTCAACGTCCAGGACACCTGCAGGGAAGCCATCATCCCGCGACGGTGCGGTTCGATGCCCTTCGCCGAGAGTCGACTGTCGAGTGACGTCATCATGGCGTCGAACTCGACCTCATTCGTCGGGCGGTGTGGCCACTGCCATTCGTTGAGCTCATCCTTCCTAGATTTTGTCATACAAACTCTTTGTGGCTGTTCTTGAAGGGGAGTTTAGACGGACCCGCAGGGCCTGCATTGGACCAGTGACTCGATCGTATCCGGCACTAACGCACCCGGACAAGCTGATCTCACCTTGTAGTGTAAGCCGGTGACAACGCTGTCTGGTTCATGGCCCACACCTACCTGCGTTGCTCGCCCCCGCGCACCCGCTTGGCGGACGACGCAATGGCCATTGAGCCGCGACCGAACTGGGTGTTCGCGCGGTCCATGATGTCCATCAAGGCTTTGGAGCGTGGTCCACTTGGGCGAACAAATCGCCCGGGCGGACATAGCCCGCGGGTTCGGACACTCGCTCGCAGCTGACGTAGAAGTTGTTGCCGTCTATGAGGCCCAGCATACTAAAGCGCCCGCGGGTCCACGTCGTGCCATTGCCGGATTTCTTGCTCCAGAGCGTCCCACGTTGTTTGGAGTTGCTGCCTGTCCCCATTGAATAGGGGCTGGTCCAAGTGTGCGAACTGGTCAAACTGGGGGTGGGGAAGAACGCTGCCGATGCCGCTGAAGCAAAACCACTCGCCCACCAGCTGCGCGATCTGGGCCAACTCCTTGATGGCACCTTTGGCGTCGTCCAGGTTCCACTGCTGGAGCGCTCGACCGGTGCGGCTGAACTCGGTGGCCGCGTGAGCGATTTCCACGTTGACGTGTTCCACTACGCCGTCCAGGCGCGCTAGGCGGCGCTCCAGCGTGTCAAACACCTCTTCTCGAATCAAATCATCGGGGGTGGACGTGCCGGGCGTGGTCCCGCTCAGCCAGTCGAAAACGGCGTGCCGTTGGGCCGAGGGTTCGTAGTGATAGTCCCGAGGAACCCAGTGAGCTTGGCCTGGTGCTTGGGCGCGCAGAAACTGCCGATACTGCTCTTCAATGGCCGCATAGTTGTAGCCGAGGCTGGCGATGTCCTCGACGAATACCCGACGGGTGATGCGCTGCCGGACCGCTTTCGCGTCCAGTAGCAGGCCACCAATGGAGCACACCCCACGTTGACCGTGGATGGTATCCCGCTCGGCCAGTCGCCGAACGCCTTGCATGGTGCTGCTCCAGAAGCCCGAGACGAGCATCTCCAGCACCATCCCATTGAGCTGCTTCCCATCCTCGCCATCGGGCGCCTGTCGTACTATTTCCACCACGCAAGTGAACGCGGTCAAGTCCCACGCAAGCTTCGACAACGCTTTGGATATGGCATTGTCGTCGGTGTCGTAGACGCGCTTCCAAAGCTCTATCCGATCGCGCATCACCTCTCCTGAATGACAGTCACGCCTTCGGGGGCGTTGAGCCCGCCTTCCCGGCGCCACAATTGGGATAGCACCCCTTCAAACCGCTTAAGTTCCCCGTCGTCGATGGGCGCACGCCGATAGGCAACTTCATCGTCAAGCACGCTTAGCACCGTTAGTTTAATAGTATGTGGACTTACCTTTAAAGAACGGCACTGTGACTACGAACGTTGAAAATGAACCTGATGGCGAGGACAAAAAGACGTTGGTTGAACCGGAGGCAATGTCAAGTTGCCAAGACCGGCCAGCTGTAGATCGATTGGTCGCTGCGCTGCAGAAGAGCTCGAATCGGCAGAGACTGCGCCTGTGGCTGGGGAGCGAGTCCCTCGTTGAGGCAGCTCACGCTGCGGATCACTCGGCCCGACGATCAGTAACACGACATTGGGAAGCTACTACAGCCTTGGAACACGCTTCCCGGTTGCGCTCGGTGGATGCCCTCGCGGCCACGGGGCCGGCTTATGAGCTGGCCCGTGTTGCCCAGGTTGGCGCAGCCGCGCTTCAGGAAGCCACCGAGGTATGGGCCCCCGTGTTCGAGGTCTTGTCCGTCGGCATCCAACAATTGGCCCGCAACGCGCAGGTCTGGCAGAGCCGGCTGTCGATGGTGGGCGATGTGGCCATTGAACTTCAGCGAAGAGTGAATGTAGCCAAAAGTCCTGTACTTTTGGTCGCGCAAGAGATTCAAGACCGGTTGAGCATGGTCCATCAAGTGGCGCAGTCGCCTACGTTCCAGACCTGGCTCCAAGAGCTGCCTAGCGAGCGAGTTCAGGAGGGCATCCGTCGCTTCCTTGAGGAAGTTGAGGAAGCCGAAGGTCTTGAGCAACCTGATGCTGTGGCCAGTGATGTTGCCGTTGCAGCAGAGGGTGACAGTGCTTGGATCGTGTCGTGGCTTCTTTCTTTCCTCAAGTGCTTGCAGAGGCTTGGGGTTACTCCTTCCGAACGCTGGAATGCCTATGCCTTATTGCTTCCGTTCGCCTGCTTCCTTTACACAGAGCAGGGCAACGACGAGGATCACGCGGAATTGGTGTCACTTATTCGCCAACAGCATCAGGCCGAGATGGCTCAAGGTTTGGAGCACCATCAAAGCTCAGTTGAATTGCTCAAAGTCATGCGCGCGTCGCTCGCGCTACAGCAGCTCGAACAGAGTTATGAAGTGGCCGTCGGACGCGCGCCGATTCGCGACCATTGGTCAGGACCCGTAACTGGTCATTTAGTGAAGGGAGATGAAGTCCAAGTTCTGGAGGCGGCAGGGAAGTGGCGACGCGTGCAGTCAGTCGATGAGGAAGGAAGGTTCTTCATTGGATGGATGCTCAATAAGCACCTACGTCACCTACCTGTTTAACCTTAATCTCTCAGTCCCTGTTAGGGGCCGCGCATCTGAGTTTGCCCGTTGGCTCAGCATACCTCCGGCTTAGTCCTGTATATGAACCACGGAACAAAACGGAATGGCGAAAGCCCTCCCAAGACGTTAGAAAGCTGGTTGAAGCAGAGCGCCACCTGGCATGTCAACTGGCGACTTGAAGAGGGGCTGACCGTGTGTCTCAGGCGATGCGACAGCATTGCCGATACTTGGGGTTATGGACAGAGCCGAGTTGCGCATCCACCTCGAACGCCTGGATGCAGCCGTTCCGACATTGCGGGCGTCGAGTCCTGATCGCCGCCACTTTTGGCGAGCTTTTACAGTCATGGCCGCCGCCATCGAGAGCAAGGCAGCGACGAGCGAAGACGCACAGTTCGTCGGCCGTCAGGCCGAGGAAATCTTGTCCTGGCACGGACTGGAAAACACCGAAAACCAAGTCTGAGTTCATGAGTGTTGCCAAGGCCATCCCGATGGTTGCGTGCTTCTCGTGCGCAGTGATGCGTGCGTAAGGCAAGCAAGCAAAGCTACGTAGTGGCTTCATCAATGGCTGCAAAACCCAGCCATAGCCTGCTGACAACGTCAGTCGCCTCGTCAATCCGCACGCCGTTTGGCCCGTAAGCCTTGTTGGCATGCATGGTGTTTTCTCCACAATGCGCTGGGCCTCTTGAAGGGAATCTTGGCTTCGCTGTCCCGACCGCAAGGACAGGCCTCCTTCTCGGCGCTGGCGCTCTGTTGCGGCCCTCCGCTGTGCGCCTAACGGTGCTCGCTCCCGGGTGCGGTCGAGCCGAACGCTTCGCCTGCCGGTTCCCACGAGGCGCACAACGCGCTGGTGGAGAAGAACCGATGAAGCGCACCCAAGACCTGAAGGCTCAATACCAACTCCAGATGGACGAGGAGGGTATTTTACTCGCCGCCGCGACCATCCTGGAGCAGCGCCTTCAACGCCAAGGCCGCATCCACAGCCCGGAGCAAGCCGGCAGCTACCTGGTCGCCCGCTGCGCCCACCTGCCGCGTGAGGTCTTCGGATGCATCTTCCTCGACACCAAGCACCACATCTTGGCCACCGAGCACCTCTTCAGCGGCACCATCGACGGGTGCGATGTCCACCCGCGAGTCGTAGCAAAGCGTGCCCTGGACCTCAACGCCGTCGCCGTCATCCTCTTCCACAACCATCCGAGCGGGAATCCGGAGCCCAGCGAAGCCGACCGCAAAGTCACGAAGCGCCTGGAGCAGGCCTTGGGTCTGCTGGACATCCGAGTCCTCGACCACCTGGTCATCGGTGGCCGGCAGCACACCAGCCTGGCCGCAAGGGGGTGGGCATAGCCCGCCCCCTCTTTGCTACCCTTTAACTTCAAAGGAGAAGGCGATGAAGCTTAAGCGGGAAGCTAGAACACTGAAATCCAAGTCTTTGGCCTCATTGCGCCGAGGACTTGAAGCCTTTAATAGTCACGATGATGTTGGTCGCCCCGAGGTAATCTTGCTGCTGCTGCAACATGCTAGCGAGATGCTTACGAAAGCGCTTTTAGTTCAAAAAGAAGAGGATGTATTTGACAAAGAAAAGGGGACATCTATCGGGCTTGAGAGATCTTTGAAAATCGGGCTGTCAAAAGGTTGGCTAACCGTAGCTCAAGCAGGGTCTATTCGGGTTATTGATGCTATGAGAGATCAAGCTCAACACTGGATGATCGTTGTTCCTGAGGACGCGCTTTATATCAATTCGCGAGCACTTATTACAACGTTGGATGAAATTCTTTCTCTTCACTTCGATGACTCTCTTGCTGATCACCTTCCTTTGCGAGTTCTTCCGCTTTCGACGCAGCCCATTCCCGATTTCATCATGTTGGTTAATCGGGAGTACGCTCAAATTAGAGAGCTGTTAGCCCCGGGCCGCCGTGCTCGTGATGAGGCGAGAGGGCGAATCACTGCCTTATTGGCGATGGAAGCACACGTGAGCGAAGAGGTTTCGGTGTCAAGACGAGACTTGGATCGAATCGAAGAGGCAATCAAGGGCGGGACGCCGGTGGAACAGGTATTTCCGCGCCTGATGACATTGGCAACCGATGTTGCAGGTGAGGGTCCCACTATTCGTGTTCGAATCACCAAGGCCCCAGATGCTCCTGGAATTCGTTATGTGTCTGGTGACGATCCTGAGGGGGCAGCCGCTATCCGCGAGGTGGATCTTCAAAGGAAGTATCACTTAAGCCCTAGTGCTCTTGCGGATAAGCTTGGTTTGACTAACAGCAAGGCCAAGGCGGTGCGAGATCTACTACGTGTGGATGAGGATCCAGCGAATGTTATGGTTTTTGAGTTCGGCTCCCAAAAGCATCCTCGTTACTCGGATAACGCACTTCGGGTTCTGAAGGCAGCCATCAATCCAGAATTAGTCGATCGTGCTTGGAGAGAGCGTGTCAGACGCCGTTAAGATTTATGTAAAGCGCAAGCTTTGGGTGGGGCATTGATGGCCACGTGTTGGGCCCATACAGTGAGCGGCTATGATTTAATATCTAGTGAGCATGTTGTCATGCAGGGCGGTGTGAGGTATTCAATTTTTATTTAATTGAAGTCGGGAATTGCTTTTGAATTTTTTATCTTTGATCTATTGCATTGCATAACTCATATGTGAGAGCGATTAGAGCTTCCATCGCCAACTTTGCTCTTTGATATTCAGCTAGGTTGGCATCATGTGTCTCTTCAAGAGAAAGTGGCTCTTGGCAAATCATGGCATAACTCACTGCCGTTTTCGTAGGGTGCTCGACTTCAAGGTAGGTTCCGTCATCCTGCCTAGCCATCTCGGGAAAGGGGACGATTGAGCGAATCGAGCGTGAAATTTGGCCGAGAAGTAGGCGAGGGGAGAAGGAGTGTGCAGCTAGGTCACGGAAATTGCTCGTCAGACCGGAGTATTCATCCCCATCCAGAAGGTGCAGATTTCGCTGGAAATCCGAAAATTTTGTCCAGCGCTCTCCCAACTTGCCCAGCTGTTTTCGCCTATCTGATCTTCGCAATGGTTTCCCAGGGCGATCGTCCTGCACAAGCCGGTCAGGCTCTTCTGGGGAAACAAATTGGTTGGCTTGATGGATAAGATTTTCTGCGGTCAAAGCTAGACGGTCTGCGAAGCTGCTGGGCTGAAGCATGCAATAGAAAGCGATCGGTTCCAAAAAGTGATTAAGAATTTCCCATTTGCGCTCCTCCTCCTGATAGTTCGAAACAACGTTGTTCCAGGCTGACCACTCGTGAATACGAATTCCCCAAGCATTGAGTAAGTTGATGCTCTCTTGGACTTCGCTGGAAGCTCCCCAAAACCAGGCGAAGGTTCCTTTTGTTTCGTTGACCTTTTGAACGATATCGTAAGAGGTAAGGCTTGGATGCCGGTCCCTGTGTCGCTCAAGGGCCGTCTGAAAACGCGTATAAGCTTCAAGGGAGAACGATTGCCAGCAACGCCAATGCTCTTCAGTTTCATTATCGGTCGGCATTGCATCCTCCAGATGCTGTCCCAGTTCCTACATTGTAGGGTTGCTGATTGATTGTTGGAATTCTGCTTTCCCTTATAGGGCACCGGTCCTCTTGAATCGTGCTCTCTCATCACAGCACAAGCGAGAATCCGGAGCACAGCGAAGTCGGCGGCGCCGTAAGCCTGCCAGCAGGTAGCATAGCCCTCCTTCACCTGTGCGGTCTGCCGAAGCTAGACTGCCAAGGCAGATGCACGTCCAAGGAGCAGGAAATGAGAGCGTTTCACGTGCAAGGCATTGTGTGGGAAACCGATGGCAAGCGTCCCGCGTTGCCGATGGAAGCCACGGTCGAATGCGAGAGCGAAGAAGACATCGCCGATGCGCTCAGCGATGCATACAGCTGGCTGGTGAGCGAGATTGCCGTCGTAGAGGAGATTGATGTCGGCCACGGCAGTGAATCGGGGCAAGGCTGATCGGTGGCCATCGCCTGGCTATTCTGGCCGTTGGGGCACAGCCGTGCTGCCGGCGATTTGGAGACCGGATGGCAGCCGGCAAACGTTGATGCTAATAGTTGTGGAAGCGCGGGATCGGTGCGCACCGAGCAAACTCCAAAGCAGGTAAGCTCTTCCGAGAGATGGCGCAACGCAAAAGAGATGGAGCGCAACGCATGGAATCGACGATGACCAATCAGCCAGAGGCTGAAGAGTTTTTTATATTTGGGCCCGACCTCGAGAGCGATAGGCCGTTCCGGGGTGCGGTCTTTGAAAACGTCCGAGCGTTGCTCACTCCACCTCGCCTCATCCTTCGACCCGAAGACGGCGGATTCCCTCCCTTGAGTGAAGCGCCACGGCTCTTGTTTGATCCTGCCCAGGGGCCCATGCCACGGGACTTGGAAGGAGGCTTCAGCGGGTATTGGTTGGTCTCGGAACGGCTCCAGCAAGTCATGGTTGCCGTTGACCCGGAGGCATTTGCATTCGTTGAGTGCGATACCCGCCTTGTGGATGGGTCAAAAGGGCCAAAGCACTTCCTTTGCGACGTGGTCCGCGAAGTGGATGCCCTGGACGAAGAAGCCTCAAGGCTGAAGATCGAGATCGACGAGGATTTCGTCAACGGGAAGTTCTATTCCCTGGGTGGAGGAGCCAGTTTGGTCTTCAGGCGTGAGGTCTTGGATGGTGCGCACGTGTTTCTGACGCCGTTCAACTCCTTTGTCGTTTGTGACCGGTCTTTCAAAGAGGCCGTTCAGAGCGCTGGAATACCTGAAGACCCCGGGGTAAGTGGCATCTCTTTCATCGACGCATCGGACATCTGACTGCCTTCAGGCGCGACAAGGAAGGAATCTGCACCATGCCCAACAAAAGTCCCCTTTTCCAAGGGCACCACGGCATCGAGCAACAAACCCTGGGGCATAGCCGCCTGTTGAAAGCGCTGGCGGATACTGGGCGCTTTGAGATGGACGCGGGTTCGAACCTGATCAACATGCCGAACGACAAGGTTCTTGCTCATGCACTCGGCGTTTCGCCCCATAGTGGCGGCCCTATACGTGATTACCGCCTAGGCTTGGAGGATAGTCTTGCCCGGTTGGAACGATCCAAGGATGGACGTGCTGCATTGGCGGGCGACCCCGAAGCGCTGGACAGGGTAGCGGCGAAGGTCCATCGGCTCGGCGACAACGTGCAGGTGGCGCTTATCAATGGCGACCTTCGCACCAACACGGGATTGGGGCAGACGATCGATCAGGCGCGCGCCCAAACCAAGGCATTTTTCCAAGACCCAAACGGCTACGACAAACTCCATGCTGGTCAGGTGGATGCACATGGCCAAGCCAGCCCGCTAAATCGCCAGTGGGGTGTGGTGACACAGAGCGAGCCGCGTGTGCTTGCCACCCTTCAACACCTCCAAGGATCTACGCAAGCGCTAACCCGCGGTGGCAATGTGGACCTCCAGCGGAACGGTCTCTCGCAGGCGATTGCTAATGCGCATCATGATGGCCGCGTGGTGATGTCCGAGCGCGGCATCCTGGTGGTCGAGCAAACCCTGGGAGAGGAAGCCGCACAAAACCTCCGTGTGCCGCGCGGGCAGCGCGGTGATGTCGCCATGCAGCTGTTGATGGGCGAGGCCTCTGCTCGGGGCCTGACGCGCGCGGGCGGACTTTTGACTACGGGCACGGATGCGGTCATGACCGCGCGCACGGCGTCCGCGCTGATGGAGCAGGGCAACACCACAGCGGCGCAGTCAGAGGTTCAGCACGCCATTGCGCGCAACGCGGGCGGCTGGGCTGGTGGTGCGTCCACGGCAGCGGCGCTGGGCAGCAGCGGAGGCTTTGTGCCTGCGGCCTTGGTGGTTGGCGACGCGGTCCTGATGAGCAAGGCCTTCGACAAAGGCGCCGATCTGCTGGACAACCGCGCCATCTACCACCAGACCGACAAGGCGGGCGTGGAGTGGCAGTTCAATGGCCGGGATTGGCAGCGCCAGGGCGCTTTCGAGCGCGGGGCAGATGGACGAGACACTCCCAGTCAGGCTCCGGTTGGAGCCAGCTACGCCAAGTCCCAGGAACTGGGTGCGGTGGCGAACGCCAAAGCAGCCGAGTTGGCGCTGGGCAAGGCACCGCCGCCGCAGGATCCGTTCAATCTCCCGGCCAAGCCTGGCGACCAGACGGGACTGGACAACCAGAACTGGCAGCGCAATCCGACTACCGAGTCCTGGGAACGCCAGGTCAAGACCGGCGTGGCGGGGCCCAACGACCACGGTGTTTACGAGCCTCAGGCCGCTACCCCGGCGCAGGCGCAGCGTTTGAACCAGGAATCCTTGGCTCGGATTGAGAACAACATTTCCACTGGTCGCGAGGCCATCGCCCAGGCCTACCTGGAAAGCCATGCCGCGCAGCGTGGGCAGGACTACGGGGTTGCAGTGCCGGAAGCCGTGGAGAGCGCCCGGGCCAAGCCCGACCAGGTCCAGGGCCATAACGGCCAGCTCTACCAGCGCAACGAGGCTGGGCAATGGGCGGGCAAGGACGGAGTGGCCACCGGCAACCTGGCGGTGGAACTGGAGCTGACGAATCAGATGCGCCAGCCCTCGCTGGAGCGCGCCCAGGAAACCGTAGCGGCCATTGAGGCTCGCCCAGCGCCCACGCCGGCGCAGATGGAGCACAACGAGCTCCTGCATCGCTACCGGGCCGCAGGCGTGGACCTCAACGCTCAAGAGAACAACCTTCAGGCGGTGGAGCTGGCCACCCAGCGCACCAAGCAGGCCGAAGGCCTGACTGGTCCGACGATGCAGCAGCTGAAACCGAACGAGCAGGGGCAATACGGCTACGACAGTCCCATTGCGCACTTCCAGGTCGGCGCCGACGGGGTGGCCCACCAGGTCGCGTTGACGACCGCTGAGGAGCTACGCCAGGCCAAGGCCGAGCTGGGCCAGCCGGCCATGGCGCACGTGCCGACGCTGGGCGCGGTGTCGGTGACCGGGCCAGGGCGCAGCAAGGAGCAGGAGGCTGAGCCGGCGCAGGAGAAGGCGGCTCCTGGTCTGTTGCTGGCCGACAACCCTTCGCACCCGGACCACTCGACCTATCAGCAGATCCACTCCTGGGTTCGCGGCACGGGGAACTGGAACGACGAGGAAACCAGGAACGTCTCGGCTGCGCTTTACAAGCAGCAGGTGGACGACCCGTTGCTGCAGCGGGTCGACAAGGTCACGGGCGGGCTGGGCAAGGACGGGGCGCACAACGTCTTTGCGGTCTACGCGCCGCATGGGATGGGAGTCGCGCCAATGTTTCATGCCCATGTCGATGGCCGCCAAGCCGCGCAAGAACCGGCGCAACAGAACCTTCAGCAAGCCGAGGCCATTCAGCAGACCCAGGTCCGCCAGCAGGCGATGGAGCAGACGCAGCAGCAAAACGTCCAGCAGGAGCAAGGGCCACGAATGACCATGGGTGGGCCCTGATGTCGCTCTTCGGCATGGCATGTCCGATGGAAAACGAGGAAGTGCATTTGAGCGATACCAAAACGGCGCTATGAAATCGGTCACTCCACTTTTGTATGCCTGATTCCACCTTAGACCGTTCTACGCTGGTCGACAGTGCTCACGTCCGAAGCCTCAACCAGTGGGTCCGAGGCCAATGCCAGCGTGGTCGAGCGCTGCCGTTTTTCGACCCGCTGGATGGGGGTGAAAGGGCTCGGATGATGGTGTTGCTGGAAAGCCCCGCTCGCCATGCCGCCACGCCGCGCTTTGTGTCGCGAGACAACCCGGTTCCTGCGCAGAAAAACTTGAAACACTTCCTCGAACAGGTGGCATTGCCGCGCAACGAGACCATCCTTTGGAACGCGGTGCCATGGCTGCCATCGGCAGGTGAGACCAAGAAACCACTTAGGAAGGCAGATCTACAGGAAGGGGTGGTGATGCTCCTGGACGTGCTTTCCCGCCTTCCAAGGCTTCACGCCATCGTCTTTGCGGGGCGAGTCGCCCAGCAGTGCATGCCCAGTGTCAGAGAGAGCTTCCCTCTGTTGGCCCTCTTCGGCATGCCTCACCCAAGCCCGCTGTCGGTCTGCACCAGCCCCGAGGTTACCAAGCGCATCTTGTCCGTCCTGAGCGAAGCCAAGCGCTCGCTTCAGACCGCTCCCGCTGCCCCACGCGAAGGGTGAATCAACTCCCCTTATTGAGCGAAGCGATGCAGGGAGAAACGAACAGGTTTCCCCGGTAAGCGCCGGCCAGTGTCTTGGCAAAGACGATGGCCCACATGACGGCCAACAACACGACCAGCGCCGTGCCCAGAACTTCGAAGAAGCTCAGGTGAAGCGTGGCCCCGAGGCGCAATGTCGTCACCGCATACACGCCCAGCGGGAAGGTGAATCCCCACCAGCCGAGGTTGAACGGGATGCCGTTTCGGAGGTAGCGCACGGTGATGAGCATGGCCAGCACCATCCACCACAATCCCAATCCCCAAAACAACAACCCGCTGATGAGGCCAAATCCCGCCGCCATGCTTCCTGCCGACTCGAGGCCTTGGGCAGCCAGGATGGCAGGGGCATCCGTGCCCAGCACCAGCATCCCCAGTGCGCCGGTTCCGATGGGGCCCAGCGACAGCCAACTGGACGCGGCCATGCTTTCGTGCGGCAACTTGTGCAGCGCCATGCGCAACAACAAGATAACCAAGATGCTCAAGGCCACCGGCACCGAGTATGCCCACAGCACGTAGCTGGTGATCAGCACATGGTATTGGCTTGCGGCGTCCGTGAGGTGGGGAGCCAGCAGCCCACCACTTGCGGCCGCGACCTCGGCCGCCACCACCGGCAACAGCCAAACGGCGGTCATCTGGTCGATGCTGTGCTGTTGGCGCGTGAACATCATGAAGGGGATCAGCACCCCGCAGGCCAACGACATGGCCACATCGACCCACCAGAGCGTCTCTGCCAACGGGAGCACATCCGCTCCCCACCTAGGCAGGCCGTAAAGAAGCAAGCCGTTGATGATGGTGGCCAGCCCCATGGGAATGGTCCCAAAGAACATGGAAACGGTGGAATGGCCAAAGATCTGCTTGGCCTCGTTGAAAAACAGCAGCCAACGGCTGGCGTAGAGCGTGCTGAACAAAATGAAGAGCCCGATGTTGAAGCACCACAATGCTTCGCCAAGGGCCTTGGCCCACGGGGACGGGAAGGGAAGTTGGCCCAAGGCCAGCGCCAGGATGCCGGTGCCCATGGTCGCGGCAAACCAGTTCGGCGTGAACTGCCGGATGGCCTCGCGAGGGTTGGAAAGAGCGGCCAGGGGCCGGTGCCCGCCCATGATGGCCATCAGTTTGCTTTCGCTCATTGCAGCAGCCTCGCAGCGGGGTGTTGGGAACGGGTAGAGTCTAGGGCGGCTTCCAATATCTGTAAAACGGGTAATCTTGGTAAGAGTTACCTGTTTGGTGGATTGAAATGAAGGTCAGCCTCCGTCAGCTCCAAATCTTTTGCGCCGTGGCCGAGCATGGCAGCACCACTGGCGGCGGCGCCGCGGTGGCGCTTTCGCAGTCGGCCACGAGCGCTGCGCTCAACGAGTTGGAGAGCGTGCTGGAAACGCGGTTGTTCGACCGAGTCGGCAAGCGGTTGCTGCTCAATGCCGAAGGCGAACGCCTGCTGCCGCAGGCACGGCAACTGCTCGACGGCGCACGCCAGATTGAAACCAGCTACCGCCCCGGCGCTTCCGGCCGTCCGGTGCGGCTACGGATCGGCTGCAGCACGACCATCGGCAACTACGTCTTGCCCCGTTTGCTTGCCGATTTGCGCAAGTCGTTCCCCCACATTCACGTGGACGCCGACGTGGCCAACAACGCCGCGATTGCGCGAAAGGTCGCCGACTTCCAACTCGACATGGGGCTCCTGGAAGGCCCTTCTCATCTTCCGGAACTTCATGCCGAGCCCTGGTTGACGGACGAACTGCTGATCGTCGCGGGGGCCCAGCATCCGCTGGCCAAGGCCTCGAAAGTCACCAAGGCGGACCTGCGCCGGGCCGACTGGCTGCTGCGAGAGCAAGGGTCTGGCACCCGGGAAGAAGTCGAGGCGCTTCTGTTGCGCTATCTAAGCGACCTGGCCAACACGCAGCAGATCGGCAGTTCCGAGGCCATCAAAAACACGCTAGTCCAGGGAATCGGCGTCAGTTGCCTCTCCCGTTGGGTGGTGAGCGACTTGCTGTCTTCCGGGCGACTGGTGGCCCTTGAGGGCGTGCTTCCCTCGTTGGCCCGTCAGTTCTACTTGGTCAAGCACCGCGACAAGTTCATCTCTCAGGGGTTGGCCGGGGCTTGGGAACAGTGCCTGGAAATGGGGCGAGACCCCAAAAAGAAGATACCTAAAAAATAGGTCGGTGAAACAGGAATAATTTGTTTTCCTTCTTCGTTGCCATGGGCCAGAGTAGTGAGGTCCAGCAGATTGCTGCGATGAGAACGATCACGCGCGCAGTCGCGCAGAACCGGAGGATGCGATGAACCTGTTACAAAAAACGATTGTCGGCTTGGTTTTCGGCGGCGCGATGGCTGTATCGCTGGGCACCCAAGCGGCCGAGGAACGGTGGACCTTTGACGGCGATATCCGCAACAACTCGCTTGCTGTCAGCCCGGATGAGGCGACGGCCGTGGTGTCCTACAGTCAGCGCCCGGAAATCGTGGTGTATGACCTCAAGGCGGGAAAGTCCAAGCGGGTTTTATCGGGTTACGTCACGCCCCGAAACATCGTGTTCTCACCGAACGGCGCGTTCTTTTACGTCTCCGATAGCAGCTTGGGCGTGGTGCGCAAAATCGATAGTCAGACGCTTAAAACGGTTGCCGACCTTCCGTTGGGTGCCGGGGCCTTCGGCACTACGCTCAGCAAGGATGGACGCTTTTTGTATGTCAACAACGAAGCGGCCAGCACGGTTTCGGTGTTCGACTTGAACAGCGATCGCCCGGTGGCGGTAGTGACTGGCTTCTCGCAGCCTCGCCAGGGCATCCGTATCAGCCCAGATGGTGCAACGGCTTACGTCACCAATTTTAAGGGCGACAAGATCAGCTTGCTGGACACAAAGACCAATACGATTCAAGGCGAAATCACCGGCTTCAACAAACTGCGGGCGATTTCCATATCGTCGGACGGCAAAACGCTGTATGCCGCCAACAGCGGCAGCAACACCGTGGCTGTGGTCGACACGGCCAAGCGTTCGATCACCACCACTATTGCCGTGGGGAAGGACCCTTACGGCGCAGCGCTCACGCCCGATGGCAAGCACGTGTATTCGGGGAACATGGCGGACAATACCTTGTCGGTCATCGACACGCAGACGCTGAAAGTGACTGGAACGATTTCGGGCTTCAAAGCCCCAAGGCAGGCCATTGTCTTCAGCAAGGACCTAAAGAAGGCGTATGTCCTTAACGAGGATCTGAGCCTTTCGGCCGTCGACTTGGCAACGAACAAGGTGAGCAAAACACTGACAGCCGATTGAGGAGCACAGCGTTTGCGGGAAGAGGGCGGCGCTGTGCCGTCCGCCTTTTTCCCACCGTCGTCTCCCGTTTCTTGAATTGCCAGATCGTGAGCCCTTTAAGTGCTTGGTAATGCGGCTCGCGCGGCACCTCGCAAACGAGCGGCTTGCCTGACACTGGGTTCTTTGCGGGCGTCCAGGTGTTGGAGCAACGCTCCTGCTAACTCGTCGTCGTCCAGCACATGGGCGTCAACTGAGAAGACCAAGTCGGCCACATTCTGCCGCCGCTTCGCTTTTTCTCGCCTCGCGGTTTGCTTGGCCTTCAACTCCGTGCGCTGGTTGGCTAAAAGCTCCTTCGCTTGCAGTTGGGCTAACTGCTTTGTGGCTCGGGCAATGCGGTCGTGGTAGTGGCTTGTGGCAGTCATGCGTTTCTCCAATGATTCCGTCTTTGAGTCAATCACGGAAAAGCACCTAGTCAAGTTTATGCGGGTTCGAAAATTGCCAGCACTCAAAAGTTGTTCGATGCTGAAAAACAGTGCGTAAAAGAAAGAAGCAAGAGCGCACTGATGCAATGTCTGCGACATAGCGCGCGCCAGGTGCTACGCCCCCGGACCCCCAAGCGCTCCGCGCTTGCGCAAACCAAAAGCCACGGCATAAAGAGAGCAACCTCATCTGGAGCTCTGCATGGCCATCTACCACTCTCGCGTCAAAGTTTTTAGTCGTTCCCGCGGCGACTCTGCTGTGGCCGCAGCCGCTTATCGGGCTGGCCTGCTACTTATCGATCACCTCACTGGCCAGCGCCACGACTACCGCCGCCGCGGTGGAGTGGTGGCGTCCGAATGCCTTGCTCCCCAGGATGCGCCGGCGTGGGCCCTTGTCCCGGCCGAGCTCTGGCAAAAGGCCGAGGCGGCGGAAAACCGCAAGAATTCGGTGGTGGCACGCGAGTTCGAGGTCGCCTTGCCCCACGAGCTCAACGACGAGCAGCGGTCCGTGCTCGCCACGGCCATCGGCCAAGCCCTGGTCGCCCGCTACGGATTTGCTGTGCAAGCCAGCATCCACTCGCCGGGCTCCCGTGACGGTCTGAACCATCACGTTCACCTTCTCGCCACCACGCGCAGGCTGGCCCCCGAAGGCTTTACCGAGAAAACGAGGGAGCTGGACGGCGGAGCGTCGGGGAAGATTGAGATCGAGTGGATCCGCCAAACCATTGCATCCACCATCAACGAGCACTTGGCCGCTGCCGGCATCGATGCCCGGGTCGACCATCGCCGCCTTGAAGTCCAGGCTGAAGACGCCCTGGCTCGCGGCGACTGGGCCGAAGCCATGGTGCTGTCCCGGCAGCCCACGAAACACGTGGGCAAGACAGCCACGGCATTGGCGCGCAAAGGCGTCATGACCGACCGTGCCGCCGAGAACGCGCGCATCATTCGAGAGAACGAGGAAGCCTTTGAACAGTTGCTCGCTCAAGCCGAGCAGGAGGGCAGGGCAATTCCAAACTCTATTGGCCATAGCCACGACCAAGCGCAGCGCGACCGTCGACGCCGGGTTGGCTCCACGAACGACCTTCAAACCGCTGTGCCCGGGTTGGAAATCCATGGGCTCCGTGGCATGCGCCTCTCTGATGCTTTAGGCCGGCGTGCGGAAGATACCCAGGTGCGACCGCTACGCCCTATCAGTGAGCTTGTCGGTGAGGCGGCTCGGGACCTGGCGGAGATCTTCTCGACCCGGCCCGACCTGGCGTTGACCGCCACCCAGCGCTTGGTGGGGCAATGGACCGCGCATGCGTCTACCCTTCTCGAAAGTATCGATTTGCGCAGGTGGCTCAACGGCCTGGTTGAACGACTCGGCCGTCTGAAACGGAGCGTGCTCAAGTTTGCCCAGCGGACCAGCTCCTTGGGTCGTGCCGAGAAGCTCTTCCACCTGGCCGAACAGGCGTGGGAGCAGTTCAACGGCGACCACCCTCGTCCCGATGGCGAGTGGGCCTCTCAAGAATGGGAAAAGCGGCGGGGAAGGCGGTTGGCCGTCTTGGAGAAGCGCACAGCTGAACTGGGGGCAGCTCAGGCAGCCGTCTCAGAGCAGCAGTGGAACGACGACGAGAACGAGATTGAGAACCGCGCCGCTCAGGTGGAACAGTGGAGCGAAGCGATGCTCGCAAGTCCAAAGCCTGAAATCGTTTATGGCTCTGTTGCATCTATCGACGCTGCTCCTGCTTTGCCCAAGCCCTCCCCAACGCCGACGCCAGCGCCACGACCAACAAGCCGGCGCCCGCGGCCCTGATGGATATCGAAAGCCCCGCATCTGCGGGGCTTTCTTCATTGGCCTTAATGCCGGGGGCGAGGGCGCAGGTCTATGCGTTCAATCCCAATGGGCTCCTTGGGGCGGGGGACATTGTCCTTTTCCTTGTTCTTCTTGCGCGTCTCCCGCCATTCTTCGACGGACGCCGGCATGGTCGGCACGATGCTGCGATCAACGGCCGCTCGTTTGACCAGGATGGGTTGAGAAGGTGCCATGGCTGAGACCTGGGTTTGACTGGCTGGCCCTGGCCCGCCGAGCCTCAGCAGCTCGGCGGCCAAATCCAGTGAGTATTGGATGTCCTCGACTTGGTTAGGGGGAAGGCGTGTGGTGTGTTGCTGGAGGAGGTGGCCGAGCAAGCGACTGGCGACTTGGATTTGCGTTTGGTGGTGCATGGGTGCTCCTGTGTTGGGTAAGCCCTCATCCAACCAAGAAACGGTGCTTACGCAAGAGCTCGCTTGTGGCTGCATTTCACAAATTTGAATACGCGAAGAAATTCGATGGCAGTTATGCCATTTGACGAATAGGAAAGATTTCAACTGGGTCGGCGTCCCCGATTTGTCGTTTGTAGAAGCACATGGTCCGCTGAGGCAGCGGGAGCAATCACGCCGTATCGGCGGGTTCTGGCTTGTGCGCGATACTGACCGACCAGCCGCCGGTCTCCTCCCGTTGCGTGGTCAGCAGGTCGTAGGTTTTGACCATATTGAGCAACCCCGAATGGCCATAGAGGTTGGGTGAGAAGGACGGGTCAGTGCGTTTGAGGTATTGGCCCAGTGCTCCCAATCCAACCTTGCCTTCAGAGGTGTCTCCCGTCAGCAGGGTGACGGCTTCAACCAAGAACCGAGGGCGGCGCTTGGGTAGCGGCTTGGCTTCAGCACGGGGCGCTTCTTCTTTCGCCGCCTCCGATTTCAGGACAGGAAGTTCATTGCCCTGGACTTCGGGTGCTGCCGCTTCCTTGGCCTTCCGGTCCCATTCGAAGAACTGGTCGCAGGCGTTGCGCAAAGCATCCGGGGTCTTGGGCTCGCCCACGATGAAGACCGTCGCTCCACGCTCCCGGAGCTTGCGGCAAAGGTAAGAAAAGTCCGAGTCGCTGGTGACCAGGCAGAAGGTGTCGGCTCGGTGATCGAACAACGCCTCCAAGGCGTCGAGCGCCAAAGCGATGTCGGCCGTGTTCTTGCCGGAGGCGTATTGGTATTGAAGGCACGGGGTGAACGCCTGGCGGACCAGGACTTCCTGCCACTTGCTAGCGAGGGTGTTGTGGTTGCCATACCCACGGCGCAGCACGACCCGGCCGAACTGGGCGACCATGAGCAACGCGTGCTCGACGATGTCGGTCGGCACGTTGTCGCAGTCGACCAATACAGCCACGCGGGATTCGTGCGGGAGGTTTGAGTTGCTCATGTTTGCGCGTCCCTAGGAAGCAATCCGAGCATCCATACCGGTATGCTCACGTAGCAAATAGAGCAATCCACCGCCGTCTATGAGTTCCAGAGGCTTGTTTTTGACAAAGTTGAAGGCGTCTGGCCCATAGCCACTGGTGCACACCAAGATGCCTTTGCTCGCCCCCTCGTTTTGCATAGTTCCATAGAGATCCCGAACAGCACTAATCCCGACTGTGTCGCGATAACGTTTTGCTTGGATAACTACCTTCCCACCGAGCACCGGTCGAGTATCGAAGGCAACTGCATCCACCCCCCCATCGCGGGAGCTGCGGGTGAGCTTTGTGTCGAGGCCCATCTTCGTAAAAAGATTCGCCACCAGCACCTCAAAATCCCCTGGAGTCAGGTCCAGCAGATTTGGTCGCGATTCGAGCGAGGAGAGCACATCCCCCTGCTCGATGAACCGCTTGTCCACCATGTCGAAGTCGATGATGGGTTTGATTGCCTGGAGCTCGTCTGGACGATTAGAGACCTGGGCGCCTAAGTTTCGGAGGCACGGGATCTTCTCTACACGTTCCAGTCGGAGTTCCAGAAACGCTACCTTTGTTGTGCGAACTGAAACCACAGGAACTCGCAACTCGCGGCCGCTGGCGGGATCGTGGGTGTCGATCAAGCCGTTGAAGGTGACCAGCGATAAGGCGTTTGCTTGATCTGCCTCAAACACCTCGTGCAGGGTTCGAAGCGCAATCGAAGCAATGATGTCTTGATAGAGCGCTTTGATCTCCGCTGGCTTACGGGGCTTGGATTCAATGAGATCCTTCGTCTTAACGTAGCGGTATTCAGCATCTACAGGAATCATTGATATTTCTGGCAAATCGTATTCGATGACAAGCTCGGACGAGTCTTCGCCATAAGCAAGTTTGAAGACCTGAGGGAAGCCCTCGGACGGATATTCTGAGCGTGTCAAAACCATCTCGTTATAGGCCACGATCGCATCTGCATCGTGTGCCATGTAGGCCGATTGGAGAGCATCTATCTCGGCGTCGCGACGTTTGACATCGGCTTCGTAGACTGCTCGTTCCTTTTCGTATTTGGCCTTCAGTCCGGCAACACGATTGCTTTTGGCTCTTTCTTTTTCTTCAAAATCGTTCAGCACGAGCCTATGCGCCGCTGTTGCTTTTGCTACAGCTGCGGCATGGCGACCAGAGGCACCCGGAATGAATTGATAGATGCCCGTGGGGAGCGGAACTGGCTGCATCTCGGGAGGGCGAGCAGGTTGCAGATCCTTTGGTGTCTCGAACCGTTCAAAAGGCTCGACATGCCGAAGGCTTGCAAAGTCGATGGTGTCGTCATGAGACAGCGTATGGGCAAGGATTCCACGCAAGTCCTCCATGCGGTCGGCAAGCTCTGCGTTGAGGTCATCCACCTCTCCCTGGCGGTCATCGAGGTATTCCGCTTTGGCTCGCTTGGCCGATTCTTTTTGTTCACGGTCGAACGCACGTTGATCGCGGACTTGCTGTGCCGCAGCCATGCGAGCATGGCGCTCCAATTGCCTAAAATGCGTTTGACGCATGCGCTCCTGCCGCTTGCGTTCCCTCTCAGCGCTTGCCGCAGCTCGTCCAGCTGCGCGGATGAATCCTTCCAAGCCTGTCCGTGTCCCCATACCTTCCCCCTTGTTTTGTCTGATCCTGAAAGCGTTGCGAATACCATCCTATCGTTGCTCAACGTAGCTTTAGATTCAGCGCACTAAATTTCCCAGCGGCTGACCAAAGTGAGCGATTACCAATCACGTAAACGGCTTCCTTGGCTCGGGTGACTGCGACGTTGAGCAGGTTCGGCGTCGAACCGGCCCATTGCCGGGCGCCATTTTGGCCAGGGTCCGGGGCCCCTAGAACGATGATGACGGCCTCCGCCTCTCTTCCTTGGACAGTGTGGACGGTGCCAATCCGCTCGGATGGCCACTTGGAGGCATTTTCCACCCAGCCTTGCAAGACGCCGTCCTGCTTCACCAGCTCTCGAAGGCCATCTTGAACGGCGACAAAGGGCGTGACGATGTAGAGATCAGGGAGAACCGCGTTGTTTCTCAACGTCCTGAGAAAAAGCAACAGCTGCTGGCCTTCCTCCGGTGAGAACTTGTCTCTCGCACTTCCAAGCACGTCTATCCAATGGGAGTTGCCCAAGACATCTCGAATGCTCGAGCTCTTAGGGGGCTTTGCCTGGACCATCAACCCGCCATAAGCAATTGTGTTGGAAATCTCGAACATCGGCGACGCACACCGACGGTGGACGAGCAGGGGGGATCCCACCGTCCGGAATCCACCGGCCGTATCGAACGTGGCGCAATAGTCGCCAGCCTCGTCGGCCAAGGTTTGAACCGACGCATTTGGGGCTCCGAATTTGTCAGGGTCGGCATCAAACTCGCGAAGGACGGCAGCAGTCAGCACGTCAGGCAGCGGAACGACTGGCTCAACTTGCTGCGGATCGCCCACGACCACTGCTCGCTGACATCGAAGCAGGGCACCTACGACTGCTTGCGGCGTCGCTTGCCCTGCTTCATCCACCAGCAGCCAGCCAAAGGTCTCCTGGGGAAGACGTCCCAACATTCGCTCGACGGAAGCAAACGTTGTTGAAATGACCGGCACGACCAGGAACAAACTGCTCCATAGATGTCCGCTCAAGTGCTGTCGGTCTGGTGGAATGTTGAAGTTTCCTCCGACCAAGGCGTTGATGTTATGGAGAAGGGGCTTTGCTGCTGCGTCGATGAAGGCCCGATGCACTTCCATGGCTGCTTCAAAGACCTCCATTCGAAGCTTCTGTAGCTCGCTGTCCAGCCAGGGCACGGCCAGCTGCTTCTGCTCGTGCGGCAGTGAAAGGAAATGCTCGTCCAGCACTTGAGCTCCAGCGCCGATCTGCACCTCGCGGCACTGCTGCTCCGTCGCTTCGCGTTTCTTGCAGGCCTTTTCGAGTTCCTGTGAAGCAATCGCTGCTTGCTGACCAGCGATCTGGGCCAAACCATCTGCGTTGGATTGGGCTTCTACAGCGACGCCCTTCGCCGTCCTTGCGATGTCAGCCTGATGTTTGAGAGGCCCGTGCCTGACCTCCCAAGATTTGGCGGACTGGACACCAAAAAGACGCTTTAGACTGAAAAAACTCGGTCGTTTTTGCGCATGATAGGACAGCGCGGTCTCACACTGCTGCAGCGCCAAAGTTGCGAATTGTGTATCTCTAACCAAGGCAGCAAGCAGCGACTGTGCCTGGTTGGCATGACTGGATGCCTCCAGATGTTGTTGGCGTTTTTCCTTCTCGTCTTCCCGCAGCTTGGGTAGTTGGATCAAGGCGCGTCGCAAGCTTTCCAGTTGAGACAACCGCGTGGAGCACGCACTGGAGAGTTGCTTGAAATGCTTTCGAGCACGCTCCCAGCGGTCTTGGGCTTCCTTTGGAGTAGATGGCGCACTGCAAAGTTCGGCCAGGCCCTCGGGAGACCCGTCTTCACGCGGTGCGATGCCGCTGACCTGTTTGAGGTAGCGTTCAAGGGAGCGTGGCGAGTCTCCCCAAAATTTCTTTCGGAACGCAGACCGATTGGATGCATTGCCGAGGACCGCTGTCATCAACCCCCATGCCTCGCGGTCCAATAGATCAGAAGCCAACGGCGCGAAATAGCGCAGGAGGGAGTCGCCGGGAATCGCTTGCATCGATGGCATTTCTGCACTGACGTTCTCGACGGCCTTGTTGTTCGAGCTGGCAACGATCATCTCGAATCCCCGCAAGCTGGCATCCAGCGCGTGAAGCTCCTGGGTCTCTCCCTTGGCCCTCTTTGTCCAACCGACTTTAAAAGCTTGGGTCGGGTCGGTGAACGCGCACATGGCTGTGGCTCGGCGAGTCAGCAAATCCGCCACAATGTCACGCAGCAGGGTGCTTTTTCCCGTCCCAGGTGGGCCATTGACGCCTAAAATCCCGGGGCCTCCGGACAAACGCCCCGCCGAGTTGACAGCAGCCTGCTGTAACAGGGCAGGGGTATGCGATGCAGGGGTGGGCCATCGACCCAGCGGCACATCGGCTGGAGCCAACGAAGCTTCCAGGGCGGCATCGTCTTTCAATAAGTCCCGTCGTGCTGCTGGCTTCTGGCTGCCCAGATAGAGAGACAACGCTTTGGGGAGTTCGCCCTTGTTGGCGATCTCTCGTGCCTTGGCCAAGTCGCGCAGGTAAAAGCTATTGAGAAGAAGCGGATCTGGAACAATCCGCAACGTGTAGTAGAGGTAATGGGCGACAGCGAATGTCGGGCCGCTTACTTGGTGTCCGGATAACCCAAGGGTGTCTACCAGCCAGGAAGAGGCGCGTTGTAGCGCTTCCCACGTCAGTGGAACTGGGGTCTCTGTTGATGAAACGCCCAACTGCTTGGTGAGGCCTTCGATCAGCCGCGGTTCTTGTTGGGTCCAGGCAGCCAGATCCTTGAGCGACCCTCCCAGGGCGACAGGCAAGCCCCATCCGAACGCGGACAGCGAGATGGGTGCCTCTCCAGCAAGGATTCCTTCCTTGTCCACAAGCAACGAGGCAAGAACAACGTCACCTTTAACGCTCGGGCGTTCAAGACGGGAGTCTTTGAAGCGGTCGATCAATGCAGCGAAAGCGGGCGCGGCAGGAATGGTTGCCAAAACGATGTGGAAATAAATCTTCTGCCTGGGGCGCGAGCTCGCAGGCCCTCTGTCCCAAGGCAGGCGGCCATCGCTGATAGAAACAATGGCTCGGTCCCCCTTCGCCAGGTCGGTAGGGCGGTCATACGTCTGCAGTGACAGCACCTCCAGTGCAGACCACGCAGCAAGCACATCCTTGGGGCGATTGGCATAAATTTTGGGGCGGTGTGCTGAGTCAGGCGGAGCCACGGGTGGAGACCAGAGCCTGTCCCTATCTCCGGTGAAACCTTCGGCCTGCGATGGTGGTGCAGGACGTTCTTGCTCAGCTTCCGGGCTCAAGCGAGCCAAGGTCTGCATCACCTCGACCTCCAACTCTTTTGCCCGTGCAGTTCTTCTAAACCCTAGTTCGGTCGCAATGGCGAGCAATACCGGGGAGGCATTCTGGGAAGTGGAAAACAGTTCCTCGAGCTGATCGATGGAGCTGGAAAGATAGGGACGGCTCATCCTTGACTCGGTGGTGATTTGGCTTCGGTCCAGTTTACGCAGAGGAGCGGTGCCAGCGTCGATCCACCTCACAGGCAAGCGGGCGCTAGCAATCGAGTCAAGCCCGGCGTTATGATCGAGGAAACATTGACAGGAAACCTGCCGAGCACGCTTTCTGCAACAGATTGAATGGGTTAAGTCGGACGTGATCCGATCCCACTCTCTCCGCCATATGTCGCTGCAGAGCACAAAGGCGCCCGCTTTTTTCAAGACCCGCCGATTCGTCCCATCTCCTGTCCGGTACTTGGCCCCGCGGTCCGTTCGTCATCGCGGTCACTGAGTTGTCGAGCCGTGGACAGCCGGAGGGTTTCTTCATGGCACTGCGGTGTGTTGATGCCTGCTCGCGTGTGTTGGGGCTTGAAGTGTGTGTCATCCGATCGCCGGGCGGCGATCAGCGACGTTCATGCCCATCGTATGAATCAGGCGCGGGGCAGCCGCCAACCGATATGGCCAACGCGTGTGCAAATCTCTGCCGTCTGTCTCGGCGCAGCAGCTGATTTATGGCCATCATCTGCTCGCCGTCCCCGCGAGCGCTGCGGCCGTTGCTGGGTAGCGCCGGGACGGCCTTTTCATTCGGTCAAATTGGCCATGGGGGCTTCCAATGTCTGCTCGACATCATCGTCTGCGTCGCATCTTTCGCATGATTTTGGCGCTTCCGCTTTGCCTGGTGCTGCCTGCAGCACCGGCTGCTGCGGCTGACAGCATTCCGCCTGGGGATTGGCGCGGAATCCTGTCCACCCGCGGCGGCACCGGGCCGGTTTATGTCGTTCTGAGAGCGCGTGCAGCAGGAGCCGATGGCATGCAGGGTGCGGAGCTGCGATTCGGGCCCCCGTTCAATTGCGCACTGGAGCTGCGTGCGCAAGCAGACGATTACGCGCTGCAGTCGCGCAATGGTGGCAAGTTCTGCGATGCGCTCTCCGGCGGGCGTGCCCAGCTCCAGGCAGGGGATGGGATGGCATCAGGCATTCAGCTCACGCTGCTGGGTCGCGAGGCGCCGCTTGTCATTGCCCTGGACCAGAAGGCCGATGCAGCGTTGACCGAAGCAGGGCGCTGGCGCTCAAACGGCCTGACGTCGGCGCAGCTGGACCTGGTGGCGACGGCGGTCCGGCCGGGTGATGTGGTCGGTCGCCTGCGCTATGGCGCTCCTCGGGACTGCCAAGTGGAATTGCGCTATGCCGGGCATGAGGCAGGTGCTTTGACCGCCTGGATCGGTGCCAACGATAGAGGCTACTGCCGGGGGCTCAGCGACAGCCAAGCCAGGATGCAGATGGGTCCGGATGGCAGCGCCGTGCTTTCGCTGCTCTTGCATGGTCAACGCGATATGGTGTCGTTTGAGCGAGTGCCCTGACCTCGGTGCAGGTGCAGGCTGCCAGTGCGACAACACCGCCGTCTTTCAAACGGTGATTACTGTGTGTTGGTGTGCTGATGGGAGTTAGGCCTTGCGGCAGCGAACGAGGAAAAACATCATGGGCGTGGCCTGGCTATAAATTGTTCATGAAATGAGCAAGATCAGCCGCCTGCGAGGACTGCCGCGCGTTTCTCCAACGAAGCGGCAGCTTCGACCAGAAAAGCGAAAGGAATGCCGGGCGTAGGCTGCATCGCCCGTCTATTAGCCATTGCCATTGCAAGGGCAGGCCAGAGTAGGCGTATGGCCCTCGACAAGTGGCTGCCTACGGCTTCGACGGAGCGTAAACAGCGGGTGTAGCACATTGGCCTGACCAGCCATAAAGCCAGGAACCCCATGAACGCGCCCGTCGAATATCGCCCCGATCTGGAAACGCCCAGCGTCAGTGAGCAGGAAACCATTCGTTCGCTGGAAGCGCTGTTCGTCGACATGGCAACGACCGTGGCTGAAAAGGAAGGGCATGCGCACCGCGCAGTCCATGCGAAAGGGCAGGGCCTGTTCACCGCCAGGCTCAGCGTATTCAACGATCTGCCCGAAGAGCTGCGACAAGGCCTGTTCGCAGGGCCTGGGCAATACGATGCTTACATCCGCCTGTCATCGCCACCTGCAGAACAACTGAGCGATGCTGTGTCGACTCCGCGTGCCCTGGCCTTGAAGGTGTTGGGCGTCAGCGGCGAGCGCGTCGAGGGCGGAGACGAGAAGCACAGCCAGGATTTCTTGATGGTCAATGGCCCTTCCTTCACCACCCCCGGTCCCGACGGTTTCTTGCGTAACTTCCGCGTGCTGGCGACGACCACGGAAAAGGCGCCAGGCGCCAAGGCGGCGCTTTCAAAAGTGCTTCGGGGTGTCGAGCACACGCTTGAAAAGATCGGCGGGGGAAGCGGCAGCATCAAGCAGATGGGCGGACAGCCGCAGGTTCATCCGCTGGGCGAGACGTTTTTCTCGCAGGTGCCGTATCTCTACGGGCGTTACATCGCCAAGTTCTCGCTTGCGCCGATATCCAGCAATCTCGTTGAACTCGATGGGCAGGAAGTTGGCGACTCCCCGGATGCGCAGCGCGAGGCCGTTCATCACGCCATCAGCACCCTGGATAGCCCGGCCGAGTGGGAGCTGCGCGTGCAGCTGTGCCGGGACGTGGAAAAGATGCCGGTCGAGGATGCGTCGATAGAATGGCCGCAATCCATCAGCCCCTTTGTGGCAGTCGCGCGCGTGGTGGTCGAGCGCCAGGCCGGTTGGGACGGAGAGAACTCGCAGCAGCTGGAAGACCGCATCGCCTTCTCGCCGTGGCATGCCTTGGCCGCGCACCGGCCGCTGGGCGCCATCAACCGGGCGCGCCGTATCGTGATGGCAGCCTCGCGCCGATTCCGCTCCGAGTTCAATCGCTGCCCGATCCACGAGCCGACTGGCGTCTAGCTGCTCCTGCTGCGTGCACGTGTCGTGCAGCACGCCTGTATCCGGGGGGCCGGAGTGCCCCTGGATCGCAGCTGCCAGGCGAGGATTTTGATCAGTCGTTGAGCGACTGCGTCGACTCGCGTGGCATGCCAGGGTGACCGCCGCTGCGTTTGGCGAGGACTAGCAGACAGCGGACTCGATCCACCGGGACTGCTGCTGTCTAGCTGAATGCTCGACTCACCCAGAGTGATGGATCGGGAAAGGACCATCAAGAACGACCGATCGCTGCCGCTAGGGACGCATCCCCAACGCAAGCAGCAGAGGCCGCTATGTTTTTCTCCGACAGCCACAAGGTGGACGCACTGACCAAGGCGGTTGATGCCACGTTGAAAGGTGGCAGTGCGCAGTGGCCCAATAACGGATCGGCTCTGCTGCTCAAGAAAATGGCCGAGCGTTTGTATGCGGCCCAGCAGGAGCGTGATCTGGCCAAGGCCCAGGCGGAAGACGCGACGACCGCGTTGCGCCATCTGGAGGGCCGTTTCGAGCTGGTCGCCAGTGGTACGACCGACGGGCTCTGGGATATTGGCGTCATCGCCGGCGATCCCAGCCACCCCGACAGCCCGGTGTGGTGGTCGCCGCAGATGCGCCGGCTGCTGGGCTTTGCCTCTGAACAGGATTTTCCCAATGTCCTGGACAGCTGGGTCGCATGCCTGCACCCGGATGACAAGCAGCCGACGCTGGATGCCTTTGCGGCGCACCTTGCCGATCGCAGCGGTCGAACCCCTTACGACGTGGAAAACCGCCTGCGTCTGAAGTCCGGCGAATATCGCTGGTTCCGCGCATTTGGCACTACCGAGCGCGATGCGCAGGGCTTGCCGCTCCGTGTGGCGGGTTCGCTCACCGACATCACCGAGCGTCGCGAGCGCGAGCAGTTCCTCGACATCACGCTGACGCGCTTCGAGCTCGGCTCGCAGATGCTCAGCGACGGCTTGTGGGACATGAGCGTGATCGCGGGTGACCCGATCAATCCGAACAACGAATTCTGGTGGTCGCAGCAGTTCCGCCATCTGCTCGGCTTCGAGTCCGAGCAGGACTTCCCCAACGTGCTCGATAGCTGGGCGTCACGGCTGCACCCGGAAGACAAGGAGCGTTCTTTGAACGCGTTCGCGGCGCATTTGAACGACCGTAGTGGCCGCACCAACTTCGATATCGAGTATCGCCTGCAGCTCAAGAACGGCCAGTACCGCTGGTTCCGCGCACGCGGCCTGACCAAGCGCGCTGCCGATGGCACGCCGTTGCGCGCGGTTGGAGCATTGATGGACGTGGAAGCCGGGCGTCAGCTGGGCGAGGTGGCAAATACGCTCAGCAGTGCGGCAGGTGACATCGTGCGCAGCAACGATGACCTGTCGCGGCGCACGGAGCAGCAGGCGGCGGCGCTCGAGGAGACTGCAAGCTCCATGGAGGAGATGACCAGCATCGTTCGCAAGAACGCCGAAGGTGCGCGTCAGGCCAATTCGCTGGCGAGCAAGGCCGCAGAGACCGCGTTGCATGGCGGTGAGCTGGTCAATGGTGTCGTCAGCACCATGGCGGCAATCCAGGCGTCGTCGCGGAAGATCGGCGAAATCATCACCGTCATCGATGGCATCGCGTTCCAGACCAATATCCTTGCCTTGAACGCGGCCGTGGAAGCGGCGCGGGCTGGCGAGCAGGGACGTGGCTTTGCGGTCGTTGCGTCCGAGGTGCGCAGCCTCGCGCAGCGCTGCACCATGGCGGCCAAGGAGATCCGCGACCTGATCGCCGATTCGGGTGCGAAGGTGGGTCAGGGCGCGGAGCAGGTCAACGTGGCGGGAAAGGCCATGGAAGAACTGCTTTCCTCGGTGCGGCAGGTCAACGACATCATGAGCGGCATTGCCGCGGCCAGTCACGAGCAGAGCGCTGGCATCGAGCAGATCAATCAAACCATCTCGCAGATGGATGCAGCGACCCAGCAAAACTCCGCTCTTGTTGACACCATGGCATCGTCGGCCCGCGCACTTGAGGATCAGGCGACTGCGTTGGTGGAGAGTGTTGCCAACAGCTCACGCAGCGCCTCCGGCAAGACGAAGCTCGCATTGGCTGCATAACGCGTGCAGCCGGTGCCACCCTGTGACCCGGTAATACCGGGAAGCAGGGCGGTGCACTGGAAACCAGAATGCGCTCGATGGCTTTTCTACGCTCGGCCTGAAAAGGCGCCCGGTCTAGACCGATCGCCTGAAATGTTTCATCGGGCAGGTGCGGTGTCGATGCGTGCGCCCGTCGCGAATGAGGCTCTCTGGATTTTTCCGTCGATCACCTCGTAGATGCATAGCATCTCAACAAGGCCGATCCCGTCTGGAAAGTTGCGGGTGATGCGCTCCGCGTCGGCGACGATGTTGCCGACCACGGTCCGCGACAACAGCTGCGCATGCAGGTCCGGCTCCTGAAAGCGGGCCAGAAACCGCTCGCGAAGCATGGCATGCCCCTTGGCCAGCTGTGGTCCGTGCAAGGTGTAATGCTCGGCATCGTCAGCATAGGTGGCCAGCAAGGCGTCGATATCCTTGGCGTTGTAGGCGTCCAGCTGCGCTTGAACGATCGAGAGCAGGCTATCGGTTGTCATGTCTGACAATGCTCGTAGAGAAAGACAAGGCGCTATCGTCCAGCATCTACGGATGACGGGCCAAGGATTTGCTGGCAGTGAGGCACCGAAGCAAGCGGATCCTGGTGGGTGTCTGCTAATACCAACCCAGATACAGCGTCGCAATGCCCCAGGTATCGATCAAGCCATGCGCCAGGATCATCGCCCAGAGGTTGCGTCGTGATCGCAGATAGACATAGCCGAACAACGCGCCGACAAGCCCGGTCAGCAACACCCCCGAGATGCCTTGGGTCAGGTGCATCGCGCCAAACAGGGCTCCCCCTGCCAGTGCCGCCATCACGCGTCCGCCACGATGGCGGCTCAGCAGGTGATCGAGGTGGTGCATCAGGAACGCACGGAAGACCAGTTCCTCGCCAAGCGCCGCGCTGAGCCAGGCGCCGCCTGCCAGGTGGGCTGCCGCGTTGACGTTGCCAAGCAGTGCGCCGTAGCCGCTGTAGTCGGCTTTGGTGCCGGTCAGCGCATCGATCAGCGGTTGCACGAACGGATTGATGACGCCGATGACCAGCGCGAGCAGCAGCAGCGTCCAGCCGAGCAAGGCGCGAGACGGCTGAGGCTTTAATCCGCAGGCACTCAGCGAGCGCGTTTCCAGCCAGACCAAGGCAATCCCTAGAATGCCGACAAGCGGCATCCGCCAGGGAAACTGCACCCAGCGGTAGTGCGCCAGTGCGAGGATGACTGCGATCGCTGCGATGCGTGCCAGAGGATGTCCCAGTGCAGGGATGCCCGGGTGGAGATGTGCGCTTGATGAGCCTTGTTGAAACATGCTGGACGAAGGATCGAGTAGGTCCTCGAACGGTAACCACGGGAGCGACAAGCGTCCTGTGCCAGAGGGCATGGGTTGCTGACTGCGACGAGGGACAGACATGCGCTGTTTCAGGCGCTCGACCGTGATCCGCACATTGAAGTAGGGCCGGCCGATGTCGCCGTGTGCGGTGAAGACGCTGCTGGCAGCGGCTGATTTCAACATTCATCACTGATGGGTTTGCATTGGGTTCAAGCAAGGTCTGCATCAGCACAGCGTTTCAGTTGGCAGCTACTCCACGCTCTCTTTTCATTTTCTGGTGGCGTGGTGGCTGGGGATTCGTTTCAGCTTGGACTGCAAATAGCTCCGAAGTGACGACGTCCTTGGTGCCTTTGCCATGTGGCTTCAGTTGCCTGATCACAGCTTCAGCATTGACTGCCGCGCTCAACGTCGGCTGGCATCGATTATCGACAAGCCAGCGTGGTTTAGTCCTGGCATGTATCTCTTCAAGCGATGGTTCTTCGTTACAGAAACTGCGTTGGCTAATGGTGACCACTGACGTCTGTCATACAAACGCTCTGCTTGAACTCGGCATCACCTTGCTTGTTCAGCTGTGTTCGCGCCGACTGGCAAAACGCACCACCAAGGACATGTGGATCCGGATACGCTATGCGCTTCCCACAGCGTTGTTGAAAGGTATGGAGCAGTTGAACGAACAATGGATGACAGCGGTTGTGGATGCCTTGAGCGACCTGCAGGCAGCAAGGGTGGCTCAGGGCGCGGTGCTTGAGGCCCTGGTTGCTTCGCATCCATCCCCGGTGCTGCTCATGCGCTGTTGGGATCGCCTTTCCTCCTCCTTGGTTGCGACCGTTTCGCAACACAAGGCCTCCTCGACAATGGCAAAGCCGATCGAGGCGTATACGCTTGAGCAGTTGGCAGCGTGGACGGATCGAATGGAGCGCTGTTTTCCCCAGGCCAGAGGGCAATCCTAGCCTGGGCTACTGCAAGGCAGCGCTTGCCATCCCGCTCGATGCACAGCACCTGGCCATCGAGTGCGTAGCGTAGTCATACGCCGCGCCTGGATCAGCGAAGGCAACAATGAGCAGTCGCCAGCAGTGCAGTGTGCTGGCGCCGTACGCTAGCCGGCCGTCAAGCTCCTGTTCTGAGCCTTGGCGGCTATCAGCGTTGCGAGACAGGGCGGGCAGTCTGCATTGACGTGCTGGAGCTTACTGACGCATGCCAATCGCCAAACGATTGAATGCAGCCATCAGCGCGATGGCAAAGCTCAGGTCAGCGATCTCGGCGTCACTGAAATGGGCTTTCAGAAGAGCAAAGTCATCGTCAGGGGCTCGGCTGTTTGCAATATCTGTCAATGACTCGGTCCACCCCAGGGCCACGCGCTCACGTTCGCTGAAATGCGGACTCACCCGCCACCCGGCCAGGCTGTCCAACTCGATGCGCTGCTGGCGCAGGCCGCCCAAGCACACGGACTGCCACTTCAGGCATTGAGCAGGTGGCGAATCCGGCCCTCATCGTCGGGCGGTTTGCTCATGAGATTCTCGAGCTTTGCAACGCAAGAACACGCGTACGCCTCGGTTCAACGGCTACGAGCAGCGCTGGATGACGTGTGGGCGCCTGCAGGGCCTCGCGTCCGTGCTGCATCGCCCCGGGTCTGAAGCACTTTGATCAACGGCCACCCTGAAAGCGAAAGGTGAAGCGCATGTCCGACGTGGAGGCCGTTGCCGAGTCTGCTGGTGGGGCAGTGGCGGCGACCAACGTCAACTGGCCATCGGCCACAGGCACCGGGACGCCAAGTGTGAGATCGATCTGTTTGGACCAGCCGCCACCGAGCACGGTTGCCCTGACGATCAACCGGCCCGCCACGACGCATTGCACCTCGGCCGGGCAACGGCTGTCTTCGATGACGCGGTCGGGACGAACCTTGGGGCCATCGACCGCCGCGATTTCTCCCAGCCGTACCGGGCCTTCGATGGGCTGGCTGGTGATGGACCCAGCTGCCGCGCACGCGGCAAGCCAGGCGACCAGAAGCGTTGCAAGCACCAGCGTGCGGAAGGGGCGTAGACGTTCCATGGCGGCAATCATGCCCGTGTGTTGTGGAGATGCAAGCTGGTGTCTTCGGTGCACTGTGCGGATGTAGCAACCACATCAATGCGATGCAGCGTCATTTCGCCGTGATGCGCTCGCGCAAGTGTCAGCATTGCGCGGGCGCAGGCAGTAACACGGCCAGTCACTAAGGATCGCGCTACCCGGCCAGTCAGATCACCGAGGCATTGACCTTGAACACCTCGACCGCCTGCGTCAGCTGGGTCGAATGCGCTTCCAGCGAACGGGCCGCCGTGCTCGCGGCTTCGACCAGGCTGACGTTCTGCTGGGTGGTTTCGTCCATCTGGGCGATGGTCAGGTTGACCTGTTCGATGCCGCCGGCCTGTTCCTGCGAGGCGGCGGAGATGTGGCCCATGATGTCGGTGACATGCTGGACGCTGGTGACGACCTCGCCCATGGTGGTGCCGGCCTTGTGCACCAGCGTTGCACCGTCGGCGACGCGTTGCACGGAGTCGTCGATCAGGCGTTTGATCTCCTTGGCGGCGTCCGATGAGCGGTGCGAGAGGGTGCGCACTTCCGAGGCCACCACGGCAAAACCGCGGCCTTGTTCACCGGCGCGTGCGGCCTCGACGGCGGCATTGAGCGCGAGGATATTGGTCTGGAAGGCGATGCCGTCGATGACCGAGATGATGTCGGCGATGCGCCTGGACGAGGCTTCGATGCCGGACATCTGTTCGATGACCTGGCCAACCACGTCGCGTCCTTCCGAGGCAATGGCGGCGGCGCCCAGCGCGAGCTGATTGGCACGGCCGGCGTGCTCGGCATTCTGCTTGACGGTGGAGGTCAGCTCTTCCATCGAGGCGGCGGTTTCTTCCAGGCTGGCGGCCTGTTGTTCGCTGCGGCGGGACAGTTCCTGGTTGCCGCTGGCGATGTCTTCGGCGGCAAAACCGATGCTGTTGGAGGTGGTCTGGATATGCGTGACGATGTCGGTGAGGCGATGCACGGTGCTGTTGGCATCGTCGCGCATGGAGGCGAACACGCCGTGGAAGTTGCCGGTCATGCGCACGGTCAGGTCGCCATCGGCGATGCACCGCAGCAGGTCGGAAAACCTGGCCAGGTTGGTATCGGAGGTGGCCATCATGGTGTTGAGGTTTTCGACCATCAGGCGGAAGTCGTGCTCGAACTTCTCAGGCTGGCCGCGCAACGCGAAGTTGCCGGCGCAGGCAGCCTGGGTCAGCTGCTGGATCTGCGCGTTGATGGCGCGCAGGTTCTGCTTGACCTGCTGCATGGTGGCGGTGATGGCGGCCTTTTCGCCAGGGTATTGTTCGATTTCGGGAGCCAGGTCGCCGATGGCATAGCTGCCCATGACCTCGGTCATGCGCAGCTGGGTCTGCACGTGCGCATGTACCAGGGCGTTGGTGTCCTGCACCATGTGCCCGTATTCGCCGGGGAACTGCTGGGCGTCGGTGCGGTAGCTGATCTCGCCGGCATCGTGGCGGGCCGCCATGTTGCGTTGGGCGGAGATCACATCCTGCAGGCGGCGCTGCATCTGTTGCATGGCGCGCAGCAACTGGCCGGATTCGTCCTTGCTGGTGGGCAGGTCCTGGCTGCGCAGGTCGCCGTCGTTGATGCGCTCGGCCAACCGCAGCGATTGGCGCAAGGGCAGCACCACGCTGCGGGTCAGCAACCACGCAATGGTGGCGCCCAGCAGCAAGGCGATGACGGTGGAGACCACCATCAGCATTGCAAAGCCGCGCGCGGTGGTCACCGCGTCCTTGGCGGCCGCGCGGTTCTTGGCTTCCTGCAGGTCGATGAAGGCGTTGATGCTGGCCAGCCAGGCGACGAAGGCGGGGCGCGCCTGCTGCAGCAGGCGTTGTTCGGCATGCGGCTTGTCGGCGCCATCGCGGAACGCGCGCACCTGCGCGATCAACGGCATGGTGCGCTGCTCGATGGCCTTGATCCGCTGGAGGATGGCCTTTTCTTCCGCGTCCGTGGAGGCCGCGATCATGTCGTCCAGCGGCTTGGCGGAGCGGGCGTAGTCCGCGGCGAGCTTGTCGATCGATTGCTCTGCCGTGTGCCGCTCTACTGGGTCGTCCAGCAGCACGACATCGCGCAGGGCGATCGCGCGGTCGTGCACGCTGCCGCGGAAATTGATCGCATAGCGTTGCTTGACGCTGTTCACTTCGTTGATGGCGGTGAGCTGCTGGTCGATGCTGCGCACGCGCTGGATGCCGACGACGGTGAGGATCACCATCAGGACAATGATCGCGAGGAAGCCGAGGGCCAGGCGCTGACCGATGCGCAGATTCGAAAGCAGGGACATAGGGAGTTTGATCGGTGATCCGGCGAGCGGAAGAGCGGGGGAGAATCCCAGCAACAGCTGGGAGGCGATGCGCCCGGGACACCGATGGGGTCGGCAGCGTTGCCGCTGCACGAAGGATGTCTCGACCTGTTCGTTATCGGCCTGCGTCAGCGGAAATGAAACCGCCTGCGGTGGCAGGATTCATCCACGGTTGGCGTCGCAATGCCGTCAGGCCATGGCGATCAGGACGCAAGCCAGCGGTCGCGGCCGCAGCGCAGCGCTTTGGTGCCGGTCAGCGCCGGGGCAGAAGCGGATTCAGGCACGGCAAATGACCGAGGCGTGGAGACGGCCGCGGCGCCGGTGCTGCGGCCGATGGCGGGCGTCGATCAGCATGCATCGTGCCGCCACCGCAGCACGGCCGCCATCCAGGCGGCCTCAGTCATAGCGCGACAGATCCGGCGCCTTCATCGACGGCGTCATCAGCTTGGCGGCAATGTTCTGGATGCTGGGTTGGCTGGCGAATTTCAATGCGCCGTGCAGCAGCTGGATGCCGAGCCGGCTGTGCGGATTCATCAGGCGCGGGCCGATCTTCGGCACGCCCTGGCCCTGTTCCACCATCGGCCGCATGGCGTCGGCGTAGGCGGCGAAGGCCTGTTCCAGCGTCGCGGCACGTGCGATCTCGTTGGCCAGCACGTAGCCGCCGGTGACCGCAAGAGTGGCGCCGATGCCGGCCAGCGGGGTTGCGCACCAGGCGGCGTCGCCGGTCAGCACGACGCGGCCGGCGTGCCAGCGCGGCATGCGCACCTGCCGCAAGGCATCGAAGTAGAAATCGTCGGTGGTGTCCATGCCGTCCAGCACCCGCGCAGCCTGCCAGCCGGCGTCGGCGAAGCGTTCGCGCAGATAGGCCTTCTGGGTCGCCACGTCCCAGTCCTGCTCGCCCTCGGGGGCTTTCTGCAGCGACAGCATCGCGCGCGTGGTGCCGTGCTGGTCCGGGCGCAACGAGATGCTGCGCCCGCCGGTGGTGTGATACCAGCGCCACAGGCGGTCGTCGTCGGCGGTGCGTGCGATGGTGAAGTAGGCAATGGTCAGATCCATCCAGCGCGGGTCGTTCTCGCCGGGAAACACCAGCTCGCGTGTGGCCGAGCCGACGCCTTCGGCGACGATGACGGCATCGAAGCGCTCGCTGCGTCCGCTCTGGAAGCGGACGGTGGCAGCCTCGCCGTCGTCGTCGATGCTGGCGATGCGGTCGCCGAACCGGTACTCGGCCGTCTGGCGGGCGGCGTCGTAGAGCAGGCGGGCGAGGTCGCCGCGCAGGATTTCCAGCTCTGCGGTCGGGCCATCGCCATCGATGTCGTCGGTCTTGAAGGTCGCCACCGCATGGCCGTGGTCGTCGACCCAGGCGGTGCCTTCCTCACCGGTGCCGTGATCGAGTGCGGCCTGCTCCAGGCCCATGCGCTGCAGGACCTCGCGGCCGACCCCGCGCACGTCGATGTTCTGGCCGCCATCGCGAAACTGCGCGGCCTGCTCGACGACGCTGACGTCGAATCCCTGCCGGGCGAGCGCCCAGGCCACGGTGTTGCCGGCGACGCTTGCGCCGGTGATGAGGATGCGACGCGGCATGACAGATCACCCGAAAGAAGAAATATCAGGAGTGATATTACATGTCCTGGTCGCGCTGCTCCAGGTTGGCGATCAGGCGCTGCATGAATGCAACAGTCTGCTGCGCCTCCTCGGGGGAGAAGTCCTTCAGCGCATCGGCATTGAGATCGATCAGTATCTTGCCGCCGATCTCGGCGATCTTGCGCCCGCGCGACGTGAGCGAGACCACTGCGGCGCGGCGGTCCTGCGGCGCCGGGGCGCGCTCGATCAGCTGCAGGCCCTCCAGCTTGTCCAGCAGGGCCACCATTGCCGGCTGCTTCACCGCCGAGTCGATCACCAGGTCGCGTTGCAGCATCGGCCCTTTCCAGGACAGCAGCATGATCGGCCCGAGCAGTGCCAGCGACATCCCATGCGGGCGCAGTTGCGCATCCACCAGACGGTTGAAGACCCGTGCAGCATGGTTGGCCAGATACCCCGGGGCCACCGCAGCCAGCGGGTGAATGAGTGCATCGCGATCCTGCATTTGCGTCATCGTGCCACGCCGTTGGGCCATTTCGCGATTTTATCCGGGCACGCGCACCGCCGGGCATCGCCGGCGCGCCGCGGCGCGGCACCCATGCCGGCTGCCGCGCCAACACGCCATGGTGGGGCCGGCGCGCAGTCGGCAGGCATCGTCACCTGAGTGTTGTAACGTAGGCGGGCGCTGCACGCCTTGCAGGGCGCCACCGGCAACGCCGGATGGCGCTGGCAGGTCCGGCCGGCATCTCGGCCCGTTCCGTTCCTGCCAGCCGGCGCTGCGCGGCGTTTGATCCTGGTTCTTCTTCAATGGTTCGTCAAAGATGCTTGTTTGGGTGATTGGTAAGCCGTCCGCGCACCGCGTTGCGCATTGTCCGCATGACGACTGCCGCCGGGCGGCAGCGCGCCTGGGCACCACGTGAGCGCGCCGTTTCCGTATGGCGACAGCGCCATGGCGCAGGCCGTGCGCGCCTACGACTGGGCCGCAACACCGCTGGGGCCGACCACGCAGTGGCCGTCGCCGCTGCGCAATGCGGTCAGCCTGATGCTCAGCTCGCCGGAAAGCATGTATGTGGTGTGGGGCGATGCGCTGACCTTTTTCTACAACGATGCCTATACGCCGATCCTTGGGCCGCGGCAGCCGCATGCGCTGGGTGCGCCGCTGCGGGAATTGTGGGCCGATGCCTGGGAGGCGGTACGTGCGCCGATCGAGGCCGCGTTCGCGGGGCGCGCCTCGCGCTTCGAGGAAGTGCCGATCGGTATGAACCGCTACGGCACGCCGGAAGACACCTGGTGGACATTCTCGTTCTCGCCGATCTATCTGGACGATGGGCGTGTGGGCGGCGCGTTCTGCGTCACCAACGAAGTCACCGACCGCAAGGTGGCGCAAAACCGGCTTGCCGATGAGCACGAGCGGCTGATCCGGTTGTTCGAGCAGGCGCCGATGTTCATGGCGTTTCTGAGCGGTCCGCAGCATCGGGTGGAGTTCGCCAACCCGTGCTATTCGCGATTGATCGGGCACCGCGACGTGATCGGCAAGCCGCTGGCCGAGGCCCTGCCGGATCTGGTCGAGCAGGGGCATCTGCATCGCCTGGACGAGGTGTATCAGTCCGGGCGTGCCTATGCGGCGAATGCGCTGGCCTATAACGTGCAGGCTGCGCCGGGCGGCCCGGTGGAGCGACGCCTGCTGGATCTGGTCTACCAGCCGATCGCCGGTGCCGATGGCACCGTCTCCGGCATCTTCGTGCAGGGCCTGGACATCACCGACCGCATCGGCCTGGAACGCGCGGTGCGCGAGGCGGAAGTGCGCAACCGGCAGATCCTGGACAGCGTGATGGACTACGCGATCATCGCCACCGACCTGCACGGCCTGGTCACGTCCTGGAACGAGGGCGCGCAGCGCATTCTGGGCTGGAGCGAGGCCGAGATGCTGGGCCAGAACCTGGAGCGCACCTTCACCCCGGAAGATGTGGAGCGCCGGCAGATCCTGATCGAGGCGGCGGCGGCGCTGGAAAGCGGCAGCGGCATGGACGAGCGCTGGCATGTACGCAAGTCCGGCCAGCGTTTCTGGGCGAACGGGTCGCTGATGGTGCTGCGCGACGAAACCGGTGCGGCGATCGGCTTTGTCAAGGTGTTGCGCGACCGCACCGCCGAGCGGCTGGCCAGCGAAGCCCTGCGCGAGAGCGAGCGCCGGCTGGATGCGCTGGTGCGCGCGTCCTCGCAGTCGATCTTCTCGGCCAGCGCCGACTGGCGCGAGCTTCGCCAGCTGGTTGGCGAGGGGGCGCTGAGCGATGCGCTCTCGGCAAGCTTGAACTGGCAGCAGGAGATGGTGCACCCGGACGATCGCGCGCGGCTGGCCGAGGCCATTGCGCATTCGATCGTCAACAAGACCGGGCTGGACGTGGAATACCGCGTGCTGGATGCCGATCAGCGGGTGGGTTGGACCCTGATGCGCGCGATCCCCTTGCTGGACGAGCGCGAGCAGATCGTGGAGTGGTTCGGCACCGCGGCCGACATCACCGACAAGCGGCTGGCCGAACAGCAGCTGCGCCAACTGACCGAAACGCTGGAAGAGCGCGTGCGCGAACGCAGCGCGGCGCTGCTGCTGGCCGAGGAAAAGCTGCGCCAGAGCCAGAAGATGGAGGCGGTCGGCCAGCTGACCGGCGGGCTGGCGCACGACTTCAACAATCTGCTGACGGCGATCAGCGTCGGTCTGGAGCTGTTGCAGACGCGCATCGAACAGGGCAAGTACGACCGCCTGGAGCGCTATGTGGAAATGGCGCAGTCCAGCGCCGCGCGCGCCACCGCACTGACCCAGCGGCTGCTGGCGTTTTCGCGCCGGCAGACCCTGGCGCCGACCGCGCTGGAGGTGCAGGCACTGGTGCAGGGCATGCACGACATCATCGCGCGCACGCTGGGGCCTTCGATCGCCTTGCAGCTGCGCCCTGCAGCCGACCCGTGGAAGGTGCTGGTGGATGCGCCGCAGCTGGAAAACGCGCTATTGAACCTGTGCATCAACGCGCGCGACGCGATGCCCGATGGCGGCGAGCTCACCATCGCCGTCGCCAACCGGGTGCTGGACGCCGGCGCCGCCCAGCAGCTGGACCTGCCGATCGGCGAGTACGTGTGCCTGAGCGTGCAGGACACCGGCACCGGCATGAGCGCCGATGTGATGTCCAAGGTGTTCGAGCCGTTCTTCACCACCAAGCCGATCGGGCAGGGCACCGGTCTGGGCTTGTCGATGATCTACGGATTCACCCGCCAGTCTGGCGGCCACGTGCGCATCGATTCGGAGGTGGGCGTCGGCACCACCATGGCGCTGTACCTGCCGCGCTTCGATGGTGTGCTGGCGCAGGACGAGGCAGTGCCGGCGACCGAGCAACCGCTGCGTTCCACCGCGCCAAGCTGCACGGTACTGCTGGTGGAAGACGAAACCGCGATCCGCGTGCTGATGTCCGAAGTGCTGAGCGAAGCGGGCTACCGCGTCATCGAGACCGCCGAAGGCAGCGCCGCAGTGGAGCGCCTGCGCTCGCAGGAGACGATCGATCTGCTGGTGACCGACGTCGGCCTAACCGGCGGATTGAACGGACGTCAGGTCGCCGACGCGGGGCGGCAGTCGCGGCCGACGCTGCCGGTGCTGTTCGTCACCGGCTACGCGGCAACCGCGGCGGTGGGCGCCGGGCAACTGGAGGACGGCATGGAGGTGCTGACCAAGCCGTTTCTGGCCGTGGACCTGGAACGTCGCGTGGCGCAGTTGCTGGAACGCAAATCGCACTGAGGCCTGCGTGCAGGCTTGGCGATGATTGGGTCGGGGTTGCTTACAGCGCGGTCTGCACGATGCCCAGCAGGTCGCGCAACGAAAACGGCTTGGTCAACAGACGCATGCCGGTATCGAGAAAATCCGCACGCTTGGCGATGGACCCGGCATAGCCGGTCATGAACACGATGGGCAGGGCGGGATACAGACGGCGCGCATTGTCGGCGAGGTCGCGCCCGTTCATACCGGGCAGGCAGATATCGGACAGCAGCAGATCGAACGGACGCGCCTGGTTGAGCTGCTCCAGCGCCTGCTCGGCGTCTGGCGACGCGATGACCTGGTAGCCCTCGTCACCCAGGATATCTGCGGTCATCGCACGAATGGCATCGTCGTCTTCGACCAGCAAGATACGGGCGTTACATGATGCGTGGTTCACCGCAGTCCTCGAGCGATCGCAACCATGCGATGCACTTCAGGTGCAACGCTAGGCCCACGCGCGTGACGAACGTGTCGGAACTGTCATAAAGCGCGGCGCAGGTCACAGCACGCTACCGATATCGCGGGGGCTCAGCTCGCGCCAAGCAAGCTGATCGATTCAGTGGTGCGCAGCGGTCAGTGATGCGCCCGTGATAAATTTAAACCTATGGAAAATCTGAAGCCGATGATCGCAAACCGCATTACGACTGGTACGACGGGGCTTGACACCATCCTGCGCGGCGGCCTGCCGCCCAACCGCCTGTACCTGCTGGAGGGCCAGCCGGGCTCGGGCAAGACCACCGCGTCGCTGCAGTTCCTGCTCGATGGCGCGGCCAAGGGCGAGAGCTGCCTGTACGTGACCTTGTCGGAGACCATCGACGAGCTCAACGAAGTGGCCGCCTCGCACAACTGGTCGCTGGAGGCGCTGCATATCTTCGAGCTGGCATCGGCCGAAGCGTTTCTGGGCGATGGACGCCAGCAGTCCATCCTGCATCCGTGGGAAATGGAGCTGGACGGCACCATCAAGCTGATCCAGGCCGAAGTGGACCGGGTCAAGCCGACGCGTGTGGTGTTCGACTCGTTGTCCGAGTTGCGCCTGCTGGCGCAGGATTCGCTGCGCTACCGGCGTCAGGTGCTGGCGCTCAAGCAGTTCTTTGCGCCGCGCAACATCACCGTGTTCCTGGTCGATGACCTCACCGGCGAGAACGGCGAACGCGATGCGCATCTGCACAGCCTGTGCCATGGGGTGATTTCGCTGGAACGCATGACGCTGGATTTCGGCGCGGCGCGGCGGCGCATGCAGGTGCAGAAGTTGCGCGGCGTGGATTTCATCGCCGGCTACCACGACATCACCATCACCACCGGCGGCATGCGGATCTTTCCGCGGCTGATCGCCTCCGATCACCATGTGCCGTTCATCGGCGATGCGGTGTCCAGTGGCGTGGCGCGTGTCGATGCGCTGCTGCACGGGGGGCCGCTGCGCGGTACCAGCACCCTGCTGACCGGGCCTGCCGGTTCGGGCAAGACCAATATCGCGCTGCAATACGTGACCGCTGCCTGCGAGCGCGGCGAGCATTGCTGCATCCTGGAATTCGACGAGCGCACCGGCACCTTGCTGACGCGTGCCGAGAGCCTGGGCATGGATCTGCGCAAGTATCTGGACGCGGGCCTGCTGGAACTGCATCAGATGGATCCGGCCGAGCTGACCCCGGGCGAGTTCGCCTGGGCGGTGCGCGCCAGCGTGGAACAGCGCAACTGCCGCGTGCTGGTGATCGACAGCCTCAACGGCTATCTCACCTCGATGCCGCAGGAAAAGCAGCTGATGCTGCAGATGCACGAGCTGCTGTCCTACCTCAACCAGAGCGGCGTGACCACGTTCCTGGTCAATCCGCAGCACGGCCTGGTCGGCACCATGTCCACCGGCAACCTCAATATCTCCTACATGGCCGACACCGTCATCCTGTTCCGCTTCTTCGAGGCTCAGGGGCGCATCCGCAAGGCCGTGTCGGTGATCAAGAACCGCAGTGGCGCGCATGAGGATTCGATCCGCGAGTTGCGCATCGGGACGGGCGGTATCCATCTGAGCGAGCCGCTGGAGAAATTCCACGGCGTGCTGACCGGTACTCCGCATTTTGTTGGGGACGACACGCCGTTGCTGGATCGTCCACTTGACTACCTGTGACCCGGATGGGTCCATCGTCCACATCATCGCGCCGTTCGGCCGCGATGCGGAGAGCATTGCCGGCATCGTCGGTCAGCGCGGACTGACGCGCCGGGTGTATGGGTCGCTGGCTGCGCTGGCGGACGACCTGCTCGATGCCTCCGGCGTGGTGGTGTTGACCGAGGAAGCGGTGGGCGGGGATCTGCGTCAGTTCTCGCATGCCCTGCAGAGCCAGGCCGCCTGGTCGGATATTCCGTTCGTGCTGCTGCGTGCGCCGCGCGGCAGCCACAACGGGCGCCAGGCCACGCTGCCGGCGGAAGTGACCAACGTCATCGAGCTGGAACGGCCGCTGAGCTCGTCGTCGTTGTTGAGCGCGATCTCCACTGCGTTGCGCTCGCGCCAGAAGCAGTTCGTGATTCGCGACCAGATGGCGCAGTTGGCCGAAAGCAAGACGGCCCTGATGTCGAGCGAGGCCGAGCTGCGTCGCGTCACCGACGCACTGCCGGTGCTGATTGCCTTCATCGACAAGGATCTGGTGTACCGCTTCGCCAACCGCTCGTATGAAGACTGGATCGGCATCCCGCCTGCCGAGGTGATCGGGCGGTCCATGGTGGATGTGGTGGGACCGGCGATGGTGCAGCAGCGCCGCGCCTGGATCGAGGCCGCACTGGCCGGGCAGGCGTTGACGGTGGAGGCCAGTTGGCCGCACGCCGACGGACGCCGGCGCGATGCGGAGATCCGCTACATGCCGCGCCTGGATGCGGACGGCCAGGTGGACGGCTTTCATGTGTTTGCCACTGACATCACCGCGCGCGCGCTGGCGCTGGAATCGATCCAGCAGCAGGCCAGCCTGCTCGAGGTCAAGGTGGCCGAACGCACCGCCGAGCTGCAGCAGCAGATGCTGGCACGCGAGTCCAGCGAAGCGGCATTGCGCCAGGCGCAGAAGATGGAGGCGGTGGGCCAGCTCACCGGCGGCATCGCACACGACTTCAACAACATGCTGACCGGCATCCTGTCGGCGCTGGATCTGGCGCGCCTGCGCATCGACCAGGGCCGCACCGAAGGGCTGGGCCGCTTTCTGGATGTGGCGTCGGCCTCGGCCCTGCGCGCGGCCGCACTGACGCAACGGCTGCTGGCGTTCTCGCGCCGGCAATCGCTGGAAGCGCGGCATCTGCATCTGAACGACCTGGTGGTATCGCTGCAGGAATTGCTGGCGCGCACGCTGGGCGAATCGGTGCATCTGGAAACCGATCTGCAGGCCGACCTGCCGCAGGCGTATGTCGACGAAAACCAGCTGGAAAGCGCGCTGCTCAACCTGGCGATCAATGCCCGCGATGCGATGCCCGATGGCGGGCAGCTGCGCATCGCCACCCGGCAGTTGCAGGTCCAAGCGCAGCCGCTGGAACTCGGGCGCGGGGTGACGCTGGCGCCGGGCAATTACGTGGTGGTGTCGGTGACCGACAGCGGCGCGGGTATGCCGGCCGACGTGCTGGAGCGTGTGTTCGAACCGTTCTACACCACCAAGCCGATCGGGCAGGGCACCGGCCTGGGCATGTCGATGATCTACGGCTTCATGCAGCAGTCCAACGGGCAGGTGTGGGTGGAGTCTGAGCTGGGCAGGGGCACCACGGTAAGCCTGTACCTGCCCGCCGGTCTCCATCCGCAGGCGCTGTCGCCGCAACCGCAAGCCGGTGCCGTGGTGTCCGGACGCGGCCAGCAGGTGCTGGTGGTGGAAGACGACGAACAGGTGCGGCTGCTGGTCACCGAACTGCTCAATGAATTGGGCTATGAGGCCGATGTGGTGGCCGACGCCGATGCGGCGCTGCCGATCCTGGCCTCGCAACGGCGCATCGATCTGCTGGTGACCGACGTGGGCCTGCCCGGGCTCAACGGGCGCCAGTTGGCGGAGATCGCGCGGCAGTCGCGGCGGGATCTGCCGGTGATCTTCATGACCGGCTATGCGGAAACCGCGCGCGATCGCGGCGAGTTTCTTGCCGACGGCATGAGCATGATCGCCAAGCCGTTTACGCTGGGCGAGTTCAGCGGAAAGCTGCACGAGGTGTTGGGGCCGTCGGCCTGATCGGGGTGCGCGGTCAATCGCGCCTGACACCACGACGGTGCTGCCATCGGCTGGTGTGGTGGTGTCCTTGAAGGCGGGTGCAGTCCAAGGTTGGCGTCAGGGCGCTGCGCGCCCGAATTGCCGCGCGCTGGCCAGCGACTCGGCCACGGCGATCTTGTCGGCCACCGCCTTCTGCATCGGCGAGCCGGCGTCGAGCAAGCCATGCAGATGCCGCCAGTGCTCGCTGGCAGCGCGGTAGTCCTGCTGCTGAAAGTCGCTGATGCCCAGCAGCCACAGGCCGCGCTGATGGTCCGGCTCGCGTGCGACCACCTGTTGCAGGCGGCTGCGTGAGTTGGCGTCGATGGCGAAATCGCTGCGCGTGGCCATGTCCGCGGCCACCCAGCCGACGATGGCGGCGCTGAGATCCGGCGCGATTTTGAGCGCTTGCGCATAGGCCTCACGCGCATCGGCGGGGCGGTTGTCCTGCTCGTGGGTCCTGGCTTGCTGCATCCACGACTCCAGCGCCTGCTCCTGCGCAACGTCGGCGTTGGCCTCTGCGGCCCGGGCTTGCTCACCCGCGGCGACGGCAGGCGCGTCTGTCGGTTGCGCCGTCGCGTAGACACGCCGTGCGATCGCATCCGGCGCGCCGACCAGCCGATACAAGCCGGCCGTGGCGATCGGCAAGCCGAGCACCAGCACAATCGGCAGGCTGTAGCGTGCATTGCCCTTGCGCGTTGGCTGACGCAGCAACGGCACCAGCAACAACAGCAAGGCGACGACCACCAGCGCGGCGCTTGCGACATAGAAACCGGTCATCACCATTCTTCCTCCGGTTGCGGCGCCACCGGCGTGCCGGCGCGCGCACGTTTGCGCACGGTGTGGATCACCACGCCCGCACCGGCACCCAGCAGCAGCAACGGACCGAACCACAGCAGCCAGGTGCCGCGCTTGACCGGCGGGTCGTACAGCACGAAGTCCGAATAGCGATCGACCATGTACTGCTTGATCTGCGCATCGCTCCTGCCGGCCTGCAACTGCGCGAACACCTGGTGGCGCAGATCGCGCGCAAGCTCGGCATTGGAGTCGGCCAGGTTCTCGTTCTGGCACACCAGGCAGCGCAACTGCGCGGTCAGGCGCTGATAACGCGCTTCGTCGCTGCGGTTCTTGAACGGCAGCGGGTCCACCGCCTGCGCCGCCAGCGGCGGTGCAAGCAGCACGCCCAGCAACAGCACCAGCAGCACACGCAGTTGCCGGCCCTGCATGCGCCAGTACCAGCGCCAAACCCGGCGCGCCGCCATCACCGCGTGCCCTGGGGCAGTGCGGCGATGGCGGGCAGCAGCTCGTCGTGGATGACCGCGGGCGTGAGCACGCCGATGTGCTTGTAGCGGATCACGCCTTGCGCATCGATCAGGAAACTCTCCGGCGCACCGTAGACACCGAAATCGATCGCGGTCTGGCCGGCTTCGTCGGCAATCACCAACGTATACGGATTGCCGTACTGCGCAAGCCAGGCCGTGGCGTCGGCTTGCGCGTCCTTGTAGTTATAGCCGATCAACGCCACCCCGAGCCGGCTGGCCTGCGCCATCAGCACCGGATGTTCGTGCACGCATTCGGCGCACCAGCTGCCGAACACGTTGAGGACATAGGGCTTGCCCAGCAGCTGGTCGCGGCTGACGCGTTGCTCGGGCCGATCCAGCCGCGGCAGCGAGAACGCCGGTGCCGGCTTGCCGATCAACGGCGAGGGCACATCGCGCGGGTTGTGCTGCATCGTCCAGTAGATGCCGAAGCCGAACAGCGCCGCCAGCAACAGAAAACCCAGCAAGGGCAGCAGACGGTTCATGCGTGCGATTCCTGCGCGGTGACACTGGTGCGGTGTGCGGGTGCCGTCGCCGCCGTCTTGGCGAGCGCCGGCGCACGGAACCGGCGGGCGCAGGCGCTGACGAAGCCGCCCAGCACCATCAGCAGGCCGCCGGCCCAGATCCAGCGGATGAAGGGTTTGTAGTACAGCCGCAGCGTCCAGTCGTATTCGATGTGTTGGTCGTCCAGCGGCTCGCCGAGCGCGACATACAGATCGCGGGTGATACCGGGGTCGATCGCCGATTCGGTCTGGATGCGCTCGCTGCTGTACAGGCGTTTTTGCGGATGCAGTTGCGCGATCAACTGGCCATCGCGGCTGACCTGCACGCTGCCTTGTTCGGCCTTCCAGTTCGGCCCGTCGATCAGTTGCACGCCGTCGAAGCGGAAGGCGTAACCGGCGATCTCGGCGGTCTGCCCGGGCGACAGCCGCACGTCGCGTTCGACCGACAGGCTTTCCGACACCAGCACGCCGGCCACGAACACCGCCACGCCCGCGTGCGCGAGCAGCATGCCGGCCATTTCCGCCGGAAACCGCCGGCCGCGCGGCATCTCGCGCCAGCGCTTGTACATGTACAGCGCGGTGCCGGCCGCCACCCATGCGGCAACGCCGATCCCGGCGATCGCCCTGGGCTGGCCCTCGGCAAACAGGCTGCCGACCAGCGCACAGGCGACCGCGGCGATGCCGGCGCGCGTGCCCAGTGCCTGCAACGGCGCCGCCTCGGCCTTGCCCCAGCGCAGATAGGGGCCGAACGGCAGCAACAGCATCACCGGCAACATCAGCAGCGGGAACAGCAAGCCGAAGTAGGGCGGCCCCACCGACACCTTGCCCAGGCCGAAGGCATCGGCCACCAGCGGAAACAAGGTGCCCAGCAACACCATCGCCGCCGCCACGGTGAGCAGCAGGTTGCCGATCAGGATGGCGGTCTCGCGCGAGGCGGCGGCGAACGGTTTGCCGCTGGCGATCCGGGGCGCGCGCAGCGCGTACAGCAGCAACGAGCCGCCGACCACCGCGATTAAAAAGATCAGGATGTACAGGCCGCGGCGCGGATCGGCGGCGAACGCATGCACCGAGGTCAGCACGCCCGAGCGCACCAGGAAGGTGCCCAGCAACGACAGCGAGAACGCCAGGATCGACAGCAGGATGGTCCAGGCGCGCAGGCTGCCGCGTTTTTCGGTGACCGCCTGGGTGTGGATCAGCGCGGTGCCGACCAGCCACGGCATGAAGCTGGCGTTTTCCACCGGGTCCCAGAACCACCAGCCGCCCCAGCCCAGTTCCGCGTACGCCCACCAACTGCCGGCGACGATACCGGCGGTGAGGCAGGCCCAGGCCACATTGGTCCACGGTCGCGCCCAGCGCACCCAGGCCTGTTCCAGTTCGCCACCCAGCAAGGCCGCCACCGCAAACGCGAACGCCACCGAGAAGCCGACATAGCCGGTGTACAGCACCGGCGGGTGGAAGGTCATGCCCGGGTCCTGCAGCACCGGATTGAGTTCGTTGCCATCCAGCGGAATCGGCGACAGTCGCGCGAACGGATTGGAAGTCAGCAGGATGAAGGCCAGAAAGCCCACCGACACCAGCCCCAGCACCGCCAGCACGCGCGCGGCAAAATGCTGCGGCAGATGCCGGCTGAAGGCGGCCAGCAACAGCGTCCAGCTCGACAGGATTGCGATCCACAGCAGCAACGAGCCTTCGTGCGCGCCCCACACCGCGGCAAAGCGGTAGTACCAGGGCAGGGCGATGTTGGCGTTGTCGGCGACATAGCGCACCGAAAAATCCAGCGACAGCAGCGACCAGGCGAGCAGGCCGAACGCCATCCACACGAACAGCGCCTGACCGACCGCGGCCGGCCGCGCAACGCCCATCAACGCGCCACTGCCGCGCCAGGCGCCGATCAGTGGCAGTACGCCCTGGGCAAGCGAAAGCAGTAACGCCAGGATCAGGGCGATCTGGCCGAGTTCAGGTGTCATGGGCGAATCGCATCGTGCAGCGAAGAGGCATCATTGAGGGAAGGAACAAGCTGCGCGCCGCATCAGCGCGGCGCAGGCAGCGGCACCGCGGCGGCGGGAATCGGCTTGCCGACATGGCCTTCGGCCATCGCGTCCTTCAGTTCCTTCGGCATATAGGTTTCGTCGTGCTTGGCCAGCACTTCGTTGGCGACGAAGCGCCCGCCCTGCATGCGCCCGTTGGCGATCACCGACTGGTTGTCGCGGAACAGGTCGGGAAGAATGCCGGTGTACTCGACCTGCGTCGCGGCATGCCTGTCGATCACGGTGAAGTGGACGGTGAGACTGTCGGTGGCGCGCTGGATCGAGCCGGCCTTGACCATGCCGCCGAGGCGGAATTGCCGGTAGCCGGCCGCCTCGCCGGCATGCACCTGGCTGGGCGTGAACAGGTAGCTCATGTTCCGCTGCAGCGCGAGCACGATCAGCGTGACCGCCAATGCCGCAGCGGCGAGTGCGCCGATCACCAGCCACAGGCGTTGCTTGCGGGTGGCGTTCATGGGGCGTCACGCTCCAGCGGCGCTGTTGCCGACAATTCGCGCGTGCGCCGCGGCGTTTGCCGTTGCAGCTGGCCGCGCAGCTCGCGCGGCAGGCGGTGGCGACGCAACCATGGCGATGCCAGGTCGGCCAGCAGCACCAGCACGAACAGCGCGTATGCGGTCCACACGTATTGCCCGTAACCGCCCATCGCCAGCAGGGTCGTCATGCGGTGCGCTCCGTCAGCACGATGCGGCGCGCCCAGTCCTTGCCGCTTTCCAGGGCGAGCAGGTCCACGCGCACGCGGCCGAACAGGCTGGCCAGGTAATAGCACTTGGTCGCCAGCATCATCGTCAGCAGCGGCCACAGCATGTCCGCGCTCATCGTGGAGGGGCCGAGCAGGCGCACGGTAGAGCCCTGGTGCAGCGTGTTCCACCACACCACCGAGTAATGCACGATCGGCAGATTCACCAGGCCCACCAATGCCAGCAAGCCGGCCGCACGCATCGCCTGGCGGCGGTCTTCCACCGCGTGGTACAGGCCGAGCACGCCCAGATACAGGAACAGCAGCAGCAACTCGGAGGTCAGCCGCGCATCCCAGGTCCACCAGGTGCCCCACATCGGCTTGCCCCACAGCGAGCCGGTGCACAAGGTGATGAAGGTGAAGGCCGCGCCGATCGGCGCCGAGGCCATGGTCACCACCTCGGCCAGCTTGATCCGCCAGACCAGTGCGATGAACGCGGATACGCCCATCGCCGCGTAGATGAACAGGCTCATCCAGGCGCTGGGTACGTGGATGAAGATGATGCGGTAGGCATCGTGCTGCTGGTAATCCGGCGGCGCCAGCACCAGCCCGCCGTAGGCGGCCACCGCACCAAGCAACAGCGCCAGGCCCAATGCCCACGGACGCACGCGTCCGGCCACGCGATAGAAGGTCGGCGGCGAGCTCAGTCTGTGCAGCCACAAGGGAATCCACTTGGCCATGCCGGTGTCGTCAGTTGGAATGTCTGGCGGGAGGCGCCAGCGCCTGCACGGCGGCACCGGCGTTGACCTGCAACTGGCCGTCGGAGAGCTTGCTGGTGCGCTGCATCAGCTCGCGCAATGCGGTGGCGTCCAGCGACGGCGACAGCGACAACAGCAACGCGACCACGCCGCTGACATGCGCGGTGGCCATCGACGAGCCGGAGGTGAAGTCGTAGCGGCCGTTCGGCTGGGTGGTCAGGATGTCCTTGCCGGGGGCGCTGAGCACGCCGGGCATGGCCGCGGTGGGGCTGCTGCTGCGTACCACCAGCACGCCCGGCACATCGTTGGGAAAACCGTCCAGCCGGCCGTTGGGCGGCATCGCGGCGACCACGATGCGGCCCTGCTGCACCAGGTGCTGCAGCATCTTGCTCAGCAGCGGGTCGGCCGGGCCGCCCAGGCTCAGGTTGATCACGCGCGCGGAGCTGTTGTTGATCGCCGCCAGCGCCTTGGCCAGGGTGAAGGTGTTGCAGCGTGCGGTGGCGCCGACCGTGGGCGCATACCAGCAGGCCTTGTAGATGCTCAGCATGGCCTTGGGCGCCATGCCGACGATGCCTTGATGGTTGTTGCTGCCGGCGGCGATGATGCCGGCCACCTCGGTGCCGTGCGAGTCGCTGCTGGTCATCACCGGCGAATCGTCGACCAGGTCGTGCACGTCGCGGATGCGCGCCTTCAGGTCGGCATGCGTGGTGTCCACGCCGGTGTCGACCACCGCCACCACCACGCCGCGGCCCTGGGTGACGGTCTGCGCGCTGGCCGCATCGGTGGCGATGAAGCCGCGCTGCAGATCCACATAGGGGTCGTTGTAGCCGGAGAGCGCGGTGGTCTTTTCCGATGCGTCGGCGGAAAACACCGAGAAATCCTGCACCGGTTGCACCAGCTCCACGCCGTCGTCGTCGGCCAGCGCGCTGACCAGTTCGTCGCGCGACACCCCCGGCGGTGGCTGCAGCACGGCGCAATACAGGCCCAGCGAGGTGATCGGCCAGCCGGAGACTTCGCGCAGCTTGTAGCGCTGCTTGAGTGCTTCCATGCGCACGGCGGCCTTCTGACCGGCGCCGTAATAGCTGGAGGCGTAGCCGATCAGGCTGGACCCGGCGCGGGCCGGCGGTGCGCTGAGCGGATTGGCCACCGCCAGCAGGATGTCGCGGCTGCTGTCGGGCGTGTGCGCATCGGCCGCCGGTGGCGTGCTGGCGCTGGCGGCGGCCTGCGCCGGCTCCTGCGCGGCGGCCTGCGGGCCAAGGCCGATGCAGGCGGCGATGATGCCGATGGCGAGCAGGCGCTTCATGGTGCGGACACGATCTCGGCCATGCGGATGCCCGGGTTGGCGCGCAACTGCTGCACGGTCTGCTGCGGCTGGGCCGGCGGTTGCGGCTGGGCCGGCACCACCGTGTAGGCGCCCATCTCGTTGGGCCCGCCGATCACCTGCAACTGCTGTGCATGCAGCAGGCGGTCCCAGTCGGCCACGGTCATCTTGGCGTCCGGCACCACCCGGATGGCGCCTTGCGGCACCGGCTGGGCGGTGGCGCTGCTGAGCGTGCGGTAGTCGTGCGAGGGCGCAGGCGTGGCCAGCCTGACGCCCATGACGCCCAGGCCGATCGCCTGCACCAGCGCTGCGGCCGCCAGGGCGCGCACCGTCCAGCTACCGGAGCGGCGCGCTGCCGGTGGCGCGGGCGCGCTGGCCTGCTCCGGCGCATCCAGGCGACCGAGCAGGCGCTGCAGGCCGGCGTTGGCGTCCAGCTTCACCGCCGACGGCAGCGCCAGCGCCTGGCGCAGGCGGTTCTGCTGGGCGAACTCGGCACTGCACGAGGCGCACTTGGCCACGTGCGCGATCAGCCAGGTGTTCTCTTCCTCGGTGGCGCTGTCGAGCAGGACCGCGGGCATCAGTTCCCAGGCGTGCGAGCATTCCTTGCCAGGCGCGATGAAAAACGTCTTCATTGCATGGTCTCCGTATAGGGGGCGCCGCCGGCCAGACCGGGCAGCACATTGCGTAATTTGACCCGCGCATGGAACAGCCGGGCCTTGATGGTGCCTACCGGGCACTGCATGATTTCGGCGACTTCTTCCAGCTTGTGGCCGATGCCGTAGACCAGTTCGATCACCAGGCGCTGATCCGGCGACAGCCGTTCCATGCCCTTGTCGAGCCAGTCGCGCAGCTCGCGGTCGTTGTTGTCGTCGGCGCTGGGGGCGTGGTCTTCCACCACCGCTGTATCGTCGATGGCCTCGCCGTCGTGCTGGCGCAGGCATTTGAGGCCGCAGCGATAGGCGATGCCCATGATCCAGGTCGAAACCTGCGAATCTCCGCGGAAGTCGCCGGCCTTCTGCCAGGCGATCCAGAAACAGTCGTTGATGGCTTCTTCGATGATGTCCGGGCGCCGGGTCAGGCGCGACAGGAAGCGGCACAGCCGGCCGTGATAGCTGGTGTACATGGTGGACAACGCGGCGCGATCGCCCGCCGCCATGCGGCGCAGCAGCATGCGATCGGTGGCATCACCCAGGGTGTCGGAATCATTCATCGAGGCAGGCACGGCTTAGGACGCATGTCAGTGCCCGCGGGCGGGCAAAAGGTTGCGTGGGGATCAGAAGGTGACCGACGCGGTACTCAGCCAGGGCGTTTCGCCGGGGCCGCCCTGCAGGCGTGGGGTGTTGTCGCTGGTGACGATGCGTTCCAGCTTCAGCGTCCATCGGTCCCGACTCCAGCGCAGGCCGAATTGCCCATACTGATAGCGGCCGGACCGCGCGGCGCCGTAGGCCATCGCCGGGAAACGTGACGAACCGGCGCCGACTGTCAGGCTGAGGTCGTCGCGCAGCGGGACATTGGCGGTGACGTCGATGGCGACATTCCACGGCGACTGGTCGGCACGTGGGAAATTGAAGGTCGACACCGAGAAGGTCAGCACGTCGCGATAGGACCAGGCCAGGCTGGCCTCCTGGCGGTCGAAGGTGCGCGTGGCCTGATTGGTCGGGTAGCCGTAATACAGCGCGCTGGCCTGCATCTGCCAGCGGTCGCCCAGCATCCAGGCGCGTGCGGCCTGGGCGGTCACCGCCACCGGCCTGCTCAGCGAGGGCGATTGCAGCGCGACCGACGCCGACATCGACCAGCCCGGTGCGGGCAGCCAGTAGCCGGCGGTCTGCAGGGTGGCCTTGTTGGGCGCGATCGAGATGCCGCGGTCGATCAACTGCGAGGTCAGCGCCACCGCGCCACCGACCGTGCCGGCGATGGCATTGCCCGGGCCCAACACCAGGGCCAGCAGCAGGCAGTGGCGCAACGCGGCGCGTCGGCGTGCGGCCTGAGCATGCCGGCAGTGCGGCATGCCCCGGGGCGTGTGGCAGCGTCGCCGGCCCGCCCCGTGGCCGCTCGCGAGCCACGGCTGCCCGTCGCAGGCGCAGCTGCGTCGCGTCCGGAGCGGGTAGGGCCTGGCAGTCAAGGCATTCGGCAATGGGGTAAGCGTCTACATGGAACAGGGGCGCGATAGTGACCCATCACGCAAGACGAGACCGCTGCGACGGCGGTTGTTCCGTCCGTATACGCGAAGGAACCGGCACAGGCAACGCGCACCTGTGCCGGTATGCGCCGGCGAGCGCGCTTCCGGATGCCAACCGGCAGCGCGCCGGTGTCGATCAGTGCAGGGTGTTGAGGTAGGCGATCAGCGCGTCGAGTTCCTTTTGATCTTCCAGGCCTTCGTACTTCATCTTGGTGCCCGGCAAGGCCTTGGAGGAGGACTGCGACAGATAGGTCTTGAGCTGGGCAGGCGTCCACTGCCACTTGCTGGCCTTGAGCGCATCGGAGTAATTGCTGTAGTCGGCCAGGCTGGCGGCCGGGCGCCCGGCCACGCCGAACATCGACGGGCCCTTCTTGTTCTTGCCCTGGGCGGCGCTGTGGCATTCGGCGCATTCGGTCATGAAAACGCCTTTGCCGTCGGCTGCGTGCGCAGGCGGGGCAAGCAGGGCGCCGGCCAGCAGCAGGCCGGCCAGCGGGGCGCACAACAGGGTCTGGTGGAATGACTTCATGGGGGTCCTTACGCGTGCGGGGGATCAGAACGAGACATTGACCGACAGCGCGAAGCTGTCGAGATCGCGCGGGTTGGTGATCGGAATGCCGCCACCGAACACATTGCTGGTGCTGCCGTTGAACTTGTCGAAGCGGAACCAGGTGGCCGCGAACCGCACGTTGGCATTGGTGGTGTAGGTGCCTTCCTTGCCGAACGGGGTCCAGTACAGCAGGATCAGATTGGCGGTGGTGTCGGGGATGCCGTAGGGCTGATAGCGCGCCACATCGAACGAGCCGCTGTTGATCAGATGCGCCGCCAGCACGCCGTAGGTCTGCTTGAACGCGTAGTTCATGCTGATGTTCTGGTCGCGCACGCTGCCGCGGTCGCGCGGGGACATGCTCGGGTCGGTCGGCAGCAGCGGGCTGCCGTATTTGCGGCGCTCGTAGATGTTGACGTAGGCCAGCGACAGCACGTGCTCGCGGGTGCCGAGGAACTGATAGGTCAGGTCGTAGCCCAGGTCGGTGAGGTCATCGCTGGGGCCGCCGCTGCGCAGCCGCTGGCGGCGCGTGGTCATGGCGGTCAGGCCGGCGGAGAAGAACTGCCGCTTCATGTCCTTCATGTAGGCAAGGCGCGCATAGCCGGTGTCGCTGAGCTTGCCCGGGTCGCCGTTGGGGTTCCAGCCCAGGTGGTCCTGCGCGTCGGTGGACAGCGCGCTGTAGCTGCCGACTTCGCCGTACCAGTTGCGGTCGAACAGGCCGTACACGGTGGCGCCGATCACGCGGTTGGAGAGCGAGGACGAACTGAGCATGCTGGCCGAGCCGGCGTTGGACACCGGGCTCAACGTCGATGCATTGGGCAGCACCTGGATCGGGTCGGACACGCCGGGATTGTTGTTGATGCTGACGCCGACCATCGCGTCCTTGCCGGCCAGCTGGAACGGCTTGCTGACAAAGCGCAGATCCACATCGTCGAGCTGGGTGTTGAAGGTGTCGTTGCCGCCGTTGTTGGAGCGGATCTTGGAGTAACCGCCGACGTGGTCGTTGACCCGTCCGGCCAGATACAGGTCCGCTTCGTTGATGCGTGCGCTGCTGTCGCCGCGGCTGGGATTGCGCCGGGTCCAGGTGACCTGGCCGGAGGCCGGGATCTTGGTGCCGTTGCCGTCGGTATCGGTGAAGCCGCCGAGCTTGAAGCGCATGCCGTACGGGGTGAGCGACGGTCCATAGGAGCCGACATGGCAGTCCGCGCACGACGAACCGGTCTGGCGTGCGAAGGAGGGAATCGCCTGCGCCTGGGTGCTGGCCAGCAGCAGCAACGGGCCGGACACGCACAACAAGGAGGTCAGGGAAGCGGTGCGCGTGGCAGTGGTGCGACGCGGAGCGGGCTGGGGAGTAGGCATGGAAAGTCCTTGTTCGACGGTACGGGGGTCGGCGCTGCGGGAGCGGGGGACAGCGGGCAACACGGCGGAGCTCATCGGCGTGTTCCCGGCAGCACGCGGTGCAGCAGGCCATCGCGCAACACCAGGTGATGCCAGAGGGCGGCGCCGATATGCGCGATCACCAAGGCCAGCAATACCCAGGCGGCATTCAAGTGCCAGGTGCTCAGGGTGTCGGCCAGGTCTTCGTCCGGCGCAACCAGGTTCGGCAGCGTCAGTCCGAACAGATAGACCGGTTTGGCGTAGGCATTGCTCAACGACCAGCCGATCAGCGGCAGGGCGAGCATCAAGCCGTACAGCGCGAGGTGGGTGGCGCCTGCAGCCAGCCGCATCGGCAGCGGCGATGGCGGGCCGGGCGGCAACGCGCGCAGGCGGATGCGCAGGCCCACCCGCAGGACGAACAGCAGCAGCACCATCAAACCGAAGTGGCGATGGCCTTCCATCAGCCACTGCCGCAGTGCGCGTCCTTCCAGCTCGGCGCGCAGCAGGATCAGCGCGGCCGCCATGGCCAGGCAGAACACCGTCAGCCAATGCAATACGCGCATCGGTCTGGGCAGCGGAATGACGCGCGCCGGCAGTGCGGCCTGCTCCGGCAGCGCAGTGGCACTGTCGGCTGCAACCGCATCGGGCGCGTGGGGGGATGAACTCATCGATCGGTGTCCTGCGCTGGTGTCGTTGGATCCGGCAGTGCGCGGTGCGCTGCCAGGCCTGGCTCCCCACGCCGGCCGAGCTGCGGCCACGTGAACGTGCAGCGATATGTGCGGTGCGGCCGCTGAAAGGTTGCATCGCCGTACGCGGATGACGTGCCTTGGCACGGGGGTGGTCGCAGCGACTGCGCTTGCGCGCACCTGGGTTCGCAGCGCCGTGACGCCGCGCAACCTTTCGCGCATGCCGGCGCACTCAGGCATGTCGCACTACGTGCAGTCAGCGGTTACGCCCTTCCGATCATGGCCATCGAACGCATCCAGTTGCATACCCACGGCGACGATCGCGGGCTGCTCATCTCGTTGGAGCAGCAGCGCAATGTCCCGTTCGAGATACGTCGTGTGTATTACCTGTTCGGCACCCGCAACGGCGTCCATCGTGGACAGCATGCACACCGTCGGCTCAACCAGCTGGCGGTGGCATTGCATGGCTCGGTGACGATCCTGCTGGATCAGGGCGACGGCCACGGCCAGCAGGAAGTGGTGCTGGACGATCCATCGCAGGGCCTGCTGCTCGGCCGCATGGTGTGGCGCGACCTGCATCGCTTCAGCCCCGACTGCGTGCTGATGGTGCTGGCCGACCAGTTCTACGATCCCGCCGACTACATTCTCGATTACGACCAGTTCCTCAGCGAAGTGCGCGCTGGCAGCGGTCTGGATGCACGCAGGCTGGAAGCATGAGCGTGCACAAGCCCCTAGTGATCGTGGGCGCAGGCGAATTTGCGCAGATCGCCTGCGAGTATTTTCAGCACGACAGCGACTACACCGTGGTGGCCTTCAGCGTGGAGCGCGACTTCCTGCTGCGGCCCACGCTGGCCGAGTTGCCGGTGGTGGCCTACGAGGAGCTCGAACAGCGCTATCCGCCCGAACAGTACGAGGTCTTCGTCGCCATCCCGGCCACGCAGCTCAATCGCCTGCGGACGCGCTTTTTCCAGGACATGTTGCGGCGTGGCTATCGCTGCGCCAGCTATGTCAGCTCGCGTGCGTTCGTCTGGCGCAATGCGCAGATCGGCGCCAACTGTTTCCTGTTCGAAGGCAACGTGATCCAGCCATTCACCCGGATCGGCGACAACTGCATCCTGTGGAGCGGCAACCATATCGGCCACCGCACGGTGGTGCAGGACAATGTCTTCATCGCCTCGCATGCGGTGATTTCCGGCTATTGCGAGATCGGGCGCGGCAGCTTCATCGGTGTCAACGTCACGCTCAGCGACAAGGTGCGCATCGCCGCCGATAACATCATCGGCGCCGGTGCGCTGGTGACCCGGCATACCGATGTCGAGCGTGTCTACGTTGGCTCGCCGGCGCGCGCGGTGGCCGGCAGATCCAGCTTCGACGTGGAGCTGTGAGCATGTTTGCCTGGACCAAGCGCGGCCTGGTGTTCGACGTCGCACGCGATGGTGTGGGCGGCTGGATGCAGCACGCCGCGCTGACGCCGACGCCCTACCGGTTGTCGGCGCAGGTGCTGCGTGTCTATGCGGGCTTTCGCGATGCGCAGGGCGTGAGCCGGATCGGTTATGTGGACGTACGCGCCGACGCACCGACGCAGATCGTCGGTGTCAGCCGGCAGCCGGTGCTGGACATCGGCCGCGCTGGCTGTTTCGACGACAACGGCATGATTCTTGGCGATGTGGTGGCCGGGCCGGATGGGCTGTACATGTTCTATGTCGGCTTCCAGCGCGTGGCCAAGGCCAAGTTCCTGGCCTTCACCGGACTTGCGCTGTCCCGCGACGGCGGCGAGCGTTTCCAGCGCTTGCAGGACACCCCGCTGCTGGATCGCGCGCCCGGGCGCAGCACGATTGCCGCGGTGCATTCGGCACGTTTCGAGGAGGGGCGGTGGCGGCTGTGGTACGCGGTGGGCGACGATTGGGAAAGCATTGGAGGCCAGCCGTATCCGCGCTACCACATCCGCTATGCGGAGACCGACGATCTGCGCCATATCCCTGCCGACGATGTGGTGTGCCTGCGCCCGCAGGACGACGAATACCGTATCGGCCGTCCGCGCGTGTATCGCCTGGGCGATCGCTATCTGATGTATTTCACCCGCGGCGATACGCACGGCGGTTATTTCCCGGGTTTCGCTTCCAGTCGCGATGGTGTGCAGTGGCAGCGCGATGACAGCCAGCTGGGGCTGCAGCTGTCCGAGCAGGGCTGGGATGCGCAAACACTCTGTTACCCGGCCTTGATCCAGCAGCATGATCGGGTGTTGATGTTCTACAACGGCAATGCGATGGGCCAGGCCGGCTTCGGCCTGGCCGATGCAGCGTTGCCGCCGGACCTGCAGGGGCGCCATGTTTTCGGTTAGGCCGTATCTGCCCGGCGATGCGCCTGCCTGGGATGCCCTGGTGGCGTCCTCGCGCAATGGCAATGTGTTGCATCGGCGCGGCTACATGGACTATCACGCCGACCGCTTCGTGGACGCATCGTTGCTGATCGAACGCGGTGGCGAGGTGGTGGCGGTGCTGCCGGCGAATGTGGAGGGCGACTGTGTCAGCAGCCACGCCGGCCTGACCTATGCGGGCCTGCTGTCGTCCACGGCCCTGCGCGCGGGTGCGACCTTGCAGGTGTTCGAACAGATCGCCGCGCACTATCGCGTGCGTGGGGTGCGCGAGCTTGTGTACAAGCCGGTGCCGCATATCTTTCACGCATATCCGGCCGAAGAAGACCTGTATGCCCTGTATCGCGTGGGCGCGCAGCTGTACCGGCGCGATCTGTCCTCGGCGATCGCGTTGCGCGAGCCATTTGCGTTCAGCGCCGAACGTCGACGCTCGCTGGGCAAGGCGCGCAAGGCCGGTATGCAGATCCAGGCCAGCACCCGACTCGATGAATTTCATGCCCTGCTGACCGAGGTGTTGCAGCGCCACCACGTGGCGCCGACCCATCGGCTGGACGAGCTGCAATTGCTGCAACACCGGTTTCCGCAGCAGATCGTGCTGCATGAGGCGCGAGCCGAAGGGGAGCTGTTGGCGGCAGCGCTGGTGCTGGATTTCGGCCGCAGCGTGCACACCCAGTATCTGGCGGTGTCCGCGCGCGGTCGCCAGCTGGATGCGCTGAGCCTGCTGCTGGCCGAGCTGATCACCCATGTGTATGCGCAGCGCCATTACTTCAGCTTCGGTATCTCGACCGAGCAGGCCGGCCAGGTGCTCAACGACGGTCTGGTCGAACAAAAGGAACGTTTCGGCGCACGCGCCGTGGTACAGGATTTTTATCGGTGGATGCTGTAATGGATGTGCCGTTCTTGGATTTGCGCGCGGTCAATGCGCGGTATGCGGAGGAGCTGAAGGTCGCTGCGGCGCGGGTGATCGATGCCGGCTGGTATGTGCTTGGGCAGGAGCTGGCCGCCTTCGAGGAAGAATTCGCCAGCTACTGCGGCGCTGCGCAGACGGTGGGTGTGGGCAACGGGCTGGATGCGTTGTCGCTGATCCTGCGCGGCTATCGCGAGCTGGGCGTATTGCGCGAGGGCGACGAAATCATCGTGCCCGCCAATACCTTCATTGCCAGCTTTCTTGCGATCAGCCAGAACCACCTGGTACTGGTGCCGGTGGAGCCGGACCCTGCGACCTTCAACATCGACCCGGCCAGCGTGGAGAAGGCGATCGGCCCGCGCACGCGCGCCATCATGGCGGTGCATCTGTACGGGCAGTTGGTGGATGTGGCGGCGCTACAGACGCTGGCGCATCGCTACGGGTTGCTGCTGATCGAAGATGCCGCGCAGGCGCATGGTGCCAGTGCGAACGGACGACGTGCCGGCGCCTTCGGCGATGCGGCGGCGTTCAGTTTTTTCCCGACCAAGAACCTGGGCGCACTCGGCGACGGCGGCGCAGTGGTGACCTCGGATGCGCGCCTGGCCGAGCGCATCCGCGCGCTGCGCAATTACGGTTCGCAGGTGAAGTATCACCACCTCTGCCAGGGTGTGAATTCGCGGCTGGACGAGATGCAGGCGGCGTTCCTGCGGGTCAAGCTGGGCTATCTGGACGATGAGATCGCCCGCCGCCGCGCGGTGGCGCAGCGCTACCTGCACGGCATCGACAACCCCCTGATCACCTTGCCGACGGTGGTGGCCGAAGCGCAGCACGTCTGGCATCTGTTCGTGGTGCGCAGCGTCCAGCGCGATGCCTTGCAGGCGCATCTGCTGCGCTCGGGCATCCATACCCAGATCCATTACCCGGTGCCGCCTCACCGGCAGCCGGCCTACACCACCTTGGGCGATGCCTGCCTGCCGGTGAGCGAGCGGCTTCACCGTGAAGTGCTGAGCCTGCCGATGGGGCCGGCGCTGGACGATGCGTCGGTTGCGCGCGTGATTGCCGCATGCCAGTCGTTTGGCGCTCCCGCATGAATGTCGTGCGCAGCAGCGCCTACACCGGCGTTGCGACGCTGGCCAAGCTGCTGGCCGCGCTGGTGGTGGTGAAGCTGGTGGCGGTCTACGCCGGCCCGCAAGGGGTCGGCCGGCTGGGCCAGTTCCTCAATCTGATGTCGGTGCTGGCGGTGCTGGCAGGCGGCGGCATCAGTGCCGGCATCGTCAAGTACGTGGCCGAGTACCGCGACGACGCCGCTGCGCTGGCACGTCTGCTCAGCGCGGCGCTGTGGTACGCATTCTGCGCGGCCTGCGTGATGGCGGTGCTGGCGTTACTGTTCAGTGGTGCCATCGCCGAGCGCCTGCTCGGCGATGCGGCGTACCGGCCGCTGATCTGCGTGGCGGCGGTGGCGCAGCTGGGCATCGCACTGGTCAACTACATCCTGGCGGTGATCAACGGCTTCATGGATGTGCGCCGCCTGGCATTCGTGCAGGTCAGCGGTGCGGTGCTGAGCACGGCACTGGTGGCATGGCTGTCTAGCCGGGCACAGCTGCAGGGCGCCTTGCTGGCGCTGGTACTGGGTCAGGTGCTGTGGTTGCTGGCCGGCGTGCCGGCGCTGCGGCGCAGCGGTTATTTTCGACGCGAGATGTTGCGCATGCGCTTCGATGCGCAGATGACGCGCAGGCTGGCGACGTTCTCGGTGATGACGCTGACCTCCACGCTGGTGCCGCAGCTGGTGGCCATGCTGGTGCGCGACCATCTGGCGCTGCAGTTCGGCTGGCAGCAGGTGGGGTACTGGCAGGCGGTGAGCCGGGTGTCGGACGCGTATCTGCTGTTCTTCACGACCGCGATCAACGTGTATTACCTGCCCAAGTTGGCATCGCTGCAGGAGCGTGTAGCGCTCGGGCGCGAGCTGCGCGCCGCGTATCGCCATATGTTGCCGGCGGTGATCGTGATGGCGCTGGGCGTCTACCTGTGTCGCGATTGGCTGACCTGGCTGTTGTTCGACGCCCGGTTTGCCCAGGCCACGCCGCTGTACGCTCCGCAGCTGCTGGGCGATGTGATCAAGATCGCCGCCTTCGTGCTGTCGTACGTGATGCTGGCTAAGGCGATGACGCGTCTGTTCGTGATCTCCGAATGCGTGTTTGCCGCCAGCTACCTGGCGCTGGTGTATCTGTTCACCGCGCAATGGGGGCTGATCGGCGCGATGTATGCCTTCCTCGCCAACTACGTGCTGTATCTGCTGTTCAACATCGTGGTGGTGCGGCGCTATCTGGTGCAGCCGGCATGAGCGACTCCACCCAACCGGTCGGGCGTGCACGCTGGCCGCTGGTATCGGTGCTGATCCCGGCCTTCAACCACGAACGCTTCGTGCAACGCTGTCTGGACAGCGTGCTGGAGGACCCGTACCCGTGCAAGGAACTGGTCATCATCGACGATGGTTCCAGCGATGCGACCGGCGAGAAGATTGCGCAGTGGATCGCCAGCCATGGCCACCGGCTGCCGGTGCAGTTCGTGCAGCGTGCCAATCGCGGGGTGGCGGCCACACTCAACGAGCTGGCGCTACGTGCGCGCGGCGAATACCTGCGGCTGGGCGCAAGCGATGATTATCTGCTGGCCGGCGGGCTGGATGCACAGGTGCGCTACCTGCGTGCGCATCCGCAGAAACTGGCGGTGATCGGCGATGCCTGTGTGGTCGACCAGCATGGGCAGCTGCTGCACGGCAGCGCCATGCGCGACCTGCATCGGGTGGATGTGGACCTGTACCGCTCCGCATCCGGCATCCGCCGCGCGGTGATCCAGCAGTGGGCGGTCGGCGGCGCGGTGGCGCTGCTGCGCCGCAGTGCCTTCGATGCGCGCGCCGGCTGGGACGAGTCGCTGCGGATCGAAGACTGGGATTTCTTCCTGCGCCTGGCCGCGCGTGATGCGCTGGGCTTTGTCGACGTGCCGGTGTGCGCGTACCGGTTGCATGGCCACAACCTCAGTAAGACCGTGGACGTGCGCGCGCGCATCGCCAACCTGAGCGAGTCGCGTCAGGTGGCACGGCGCTGTGCGGAATTGTTCGATGCGCCCGAGCGCAGCTTGCTGCACGCGCAGTCGCACTACATCGCCGCAAAGGTGGCGTTCCTGCAGCGCCGGCCGCACCGGGTGATCGGGCATCTGCTCGCCTATGCCTGGATGTCGCTGCCGGCCAGGTGGTGGCCCAGGCAGGCGCGCAGCACAGTGAAACCGGCATGAGCACGCTGCTACGCCGGCCGGCGACCTATCTGGCACTGCCGATGCTGTTCAGTTGCGCGCTGACGCTGCTGACCTACAGCTTGCCTGGCGACTACGCGGACGGCATCGCGCTGCTGGCCGCCGCCGCCGCCGCGACCTGTGTACTGGACGCCGTGCTGCGCGTGCAGTTGCCTGCGGTGGAGCGCTTTCGCGCCTACCGTTACGCCGGCACCCGTGATGCGTTCCTGGTGATGACGCTGGCGGCGGTGGTGACGCTGTTCTGCATCGTGGATGTGGCGCTGTTTCCGATTCCGCTATTCAGCGATCCGTCTTCGTATGCCACCTTGAGCCCGCTGCGCGCGCATGTGCGGCACATCTCCAACATGTGCTGGATCCTGCCGCCGATCGCGCTGCTGTGCGTGCGCCATCGCGGGCTGCGCGCGGCGATGCTGACGCTGGGATTCGTGTTTCCGATCGTGGTGATCGACCGCAACCGCATCTTTGCGGGGCTGTTTTCGTTCGTGCTGGTGATGCTGTTGCGCCGCGATCCGGCACGTCGCCTGCCGTGGAAGACCATCGGCCTGCTGGTGCTGGCCGGTGGCGGGGTGTTTTCCATCCTCGGCGCACTGCGTTCCGGCTCGCTGGCTACCGTGGCCCTGCCGTTCAGTGCCTTGTATCGCGCCATGCCGCAGGGTGTGCAGTGGTTGCTGCTGTACATCAGCGCCGGGCCGTACAACTTTGGCGCGATCCTGGCCAAGGGCTATGTCAACGCCAGTTTCCTGGTCAATCAGCTGGTGCCGTTCAGTGGCTCGATCGCCACTGCCGGCACCAGCATCCCGCTGGATGCGCCCAACATCAATGTGGGGACCGAATTCTTTCCGTTCCTGATGGCCTGGGGGGCGCCGGGTGCGTTGCTGGCGCTGCTGGCGTTGTATGCAGGGCTGGTGTGGAGCGTGCGACTGCTCAACCGCTCGCTGTCGATCTTCCATGTGCTGATCTTCCTGCGCATCGCCTATGCCTGCCTGATGTCGCCATTTGCGCCGCAGGCCTTCACCTGGACCAATTTCGGCTTCGTCGCGCTGTGCCTGGTGTTGCATGCCTGCACGGTGCTGTTGCCTGTCCGCAATGCCGTACCCACCGCTGCTGCGTAATGCGCGGCCGCTCCGCTTCACCCTGTTCCAGAGCCGGTGCACCATGACTCAACACGACGATATCTATCTGATCGACCTGTGGCGCATCCTGCGCCGCGAATGGCGCTGGGCGCTGGCCGCACTGCTGGTGGTGCTAGCACTGACCTTGGCCTTCACCCGCCTGGCCCGGCCGCAGTGGGAGGCCACCGCCTGGATCCAGGTCGGCGAGATCGGCCCCACGCCGGCCGGGCGCGACCCCAAGGTCGAACCGTTCCAGCGCGTGATCGACCGCATGAAGACGCGGCTGTTCCAGGATGCGGTGCTGCGCCAGGCCGGCGTGCCGCTGAAAAGCCGCGCTGCGCAGCTGTACCGCGGCAGCCTCAAGCCGGACCCGGACCCGTATGCCAATCTGATCGGGGTGACCATCCGGGGCGAATCGTCGGCGCAGGCACGCAAGCTGGCGATGGCGACGGTGAGCGCCTTGCAGGGCCTGCACGGTGACACCAATGCCGTGGCGCTCGCACTGGCGCGTACACGCCTGCAAGGCCTCACCGACGATCTACGCGCGGCAATCCGCAACCGCGATCGGTTGCAGCAGCAGGTGCAGGCCGGGCAGGGCGCCGCCGCGGCCACGCCGGCCCAGGTTCTGGCAGGCGTGCTGTTGACCGACAGCAACACCACCGTGCGCGCATTGAGGAGCGAACGCGACGATCTGATTGCCCGCCTGACCACGCGTTACACCTATCAGACCTCGCTGGCGTGGCCGTTGTACGTGCCCGAGCAGCAGGCGTTTCCCAATGCCGTCACCGCCTGGGCCGCCGGCCTGCTCGGCGGGGCGGGGCTGGCGGTGCTGGCGGCGGTGTTGCGCAATGCATGGCGGCGCCGCGCGGTGGCCACCCCGCGCGCTGCCGGCTGATCTGCGCAGCGCCGTGCAGCACGTGCGCAAGGCTGCCCACGCTGCAACCAAACCGCCTGCGCGAGGCACTCACCGGTCAATCAAGCGATGCCGCGTTGGCGGTGTCGCGCCTGGAGAGTGTCGTGAGAACAGCTGGATCGGTGTGGGAGGCTGCGCATGTCGGTGGTCAATGAGCATGCGGCGCGCGGTGGCACGGTGGCCCCTGAGCGCTTGCTGGAGACGCAACGCGCGTTCGACAGCGTTGCGCCCGACTACGACGGCCCACGCGGCAACAACGCGCTGATCCAGCGCATGCGCAGCACGTTGTGGGACACTGTCGCGGCCGAGCTGCCGGTGGGCTCGCATCTGGTGGACCTGGGCTGCGGTACCGGCCTGGATGCCGGCGAATTCGCACGTCGCGGTTACCACGTGCTGGCCACCGACTGGTCGCCGGCGATGGTCGAGCGCACCCGCCATCGCGCGGCAGCGCAGGGCCTGCAAGAGCGCCTGAGCGCGGCCCATGTCGGCATCCAGCAGCTCGACCAGCTGCAGGGCAGCTTCGACGGCATGTATTCCAACTTCGGCCCGCTCAACTGCGCGCCGGATCTGCCGGCGGTGGCGGCCGAATGCGCGCGTCTGCTGCGCGCCGATGGCTGCCTGGTGTTCTCGGTGATCGGGCGCATCTGCCCCTGGGAAATTGGCCATTACGGCGTGCGCGGGCGGTTCAAACGCGCCGCGGTGCGCGCCGCGCGCGGGGTCACCGCGGTGGGCATGAACGGCCACACCATCTGGACCTGGTACCACCTGCCGCGCGAGTTCTACCGCGCCTTCGCCAAGCACTTCGTCCTGGACCGCTATTGCGCGTTGAGCCTGTTCCTGCCGCCGCCGTACCTGGTGGATTTTTGCGAACGGCATCCGCGCCTGTCCGCGCGCCTGGGGCAGTGCGACGACCGGCTGGGCGGCCTGCCGTTGCTGCGCGACATGGGCGACCACTTCCTGATCGTGATGCGCAAGCGCTGAGTGGAGACGCCGATGTCCATGGCCGATGTCTGTCTGCAGGGCGCGCGCTCGATCACCCTGGCCGGCCCCTCGCGCGCGCCGCTGACCATCCGTGCAGGGCGCTTCGGCGGCACGCTTGGCACGCGCAGCCTGCGGCTGGACCTGCAGGGGCATGTGCTAGCGCCCGGCCTGATCAATGCGCACGATCATCTGCAGGTCAACTGCGTGCCGCCGCTGCCGCAGGGCGCGGCGTTTCCCAACAGCTATGCGTGGATCGAGGCATTCCAGGCGCATTTCCAGCATCCCGAGGTGGCCGCGGCCCTGCGCGTGCCCAAGGCGGTGCGTCTGCGTCACGGTGGACTGAAGAATCTGCTGGCCGGCGTCACCTGCGTGGCGCAGCACGACCCGTGGCACGCCACCCTGGACGAGGCCAGCTTTCCGGTTGGCCTGCTGCGCGAGTTCGGCTGGAGCTATGCACTGGGATGGACCGGCTATGGCCCACCGGTGCAGGGCAGCTTTGCCGCTACCTCGCCCGAGCATCCCTGGATGATCCACCTGGCCGAAGGCACCGACGCGGTGGCGGCCGCCGAACTGGACGAACTGGATCGGCTCGGTTGCCTGGCCTCCAACAGCGTGCTGATCCACGGCGTGGGCATGGGCGAGTACGATATCGAGCAGGTGATCGCACGCGGCGCGGCGGTGGTGTGGTGCCCGTCGAGCAATCTTGCGCTGCTGGGTCGCACGCTCGACCCCTGGCGCCTGTGCATGGCGGGCCGGCTCGCGTTGGGCAACGATTCGCGCGTCAGCGGTTCGCGCGATCTGCTGGAAGAACTGCGCATCGCCGCCAGCAGCGGCTTGGCCGCGGATCTGTTGCTCGGCCTGGTCACCCATCAATCGGCGCGCATCCTGCGCATGGCCACGCGTGGACGCCTGGCGCCAGGGGCGGAGGCGGATCTGGTGATCGTGCGCGACCGCGGTGGCGACCCGGCCGACAGCGTGGTGGGCTGCGCACGCAGCGACCTGCGCGCGGTGATACGCGATGGCGTCCCGCGTATCGCCGACCCGGATTTTGCCGGCTGGTTCGACGCTGCAGGCGTCCAGACCGTGCCGGTACTGCTGGATGGCCGCCCCAAGCTGCTCGACGCCACGCTGGCCGATCCGGCAGTGCTGGCACTGGAACCGGGCCTGCAGCGCCTGGCGCAGGCTGCGCACCGGCCCGGCGTGACCATGGCCGCCAGCGGTGCGCTGTCGTGAGCACAGTGCCGACGCTGGAGCCGGCAGCGGCGTATGCGCTGTGGGCGCAGGCGTATCCGCCGCATGCGCACAATCCGGTGATGCTGGCCGAGGAGCGCGCCATGCTCGCGCTGATGCCGAGCGTGTTGCAGGGCCAGCACGTGCTGGACGCCGGCTGCGGCAGTGGCCGCTACATGCTGCATGCCTTGCGGCGCGGCGCGCTGCAGGTCACCGGCGTGGATCTGTCGCCGCAGATGCTGCAGCGTGCGCACGCCGAGCTGTCGCAGCACTGGCCAGCGGCGCGCATGCACCTGCAACAGGGCAGCCTGGAGCAACTGCCACTGGGCGATGCAGTGGCCGATCTCAGCGTCTGCGGCCTGGTGGTCGGCCATCTGCAGCGGCTATGGCCGGCGCTGGAAGAACTGCATCGGGTCACCCGCGTCGGCGGCATCGTGCTGTGCAGCGACGTGCATCCGATCGGGCATGCGCTGGGCTGGCGGCGCGACTTCAAGGCCGATGGCCGGCAGTACGCGGTGCGGCATACGCAACATCTCTACAGCCATTGGCATGCGGCCTGTGCGGCGCTGGGAATGGAGATCGAAGCAGTGGCCGAGCCGATGCTGGACCCGGCCGACATCGCGCCCGGTGCACGGTTCGATCAGGCCGCGCTGCAGGTGCCGGTCGCGCTGGTGTTGCGGCTGCGGCGCATTGCGTGAGCGCCGTGGCGGCCATGCTGGCATGTGCCTGCAGCACCTCGGCCGCGGGCAAGCCTTGCCGTTTGCGCGCCGCGCGGTGCGCGGCACGTGGCCCGATCGCGCTTGCAGGCCGTGCAATCCGGGCGCGGTCGCTGTGATGAGCTTGCGGGTGGCACAACTCAACCTGGTGCCGACGCCGGCCGGCCTGACGGCGGAGCAGGTGTTCGCGCAATGGCCATCGCTGGCCGATATCGCCGAGGCCGTCGCCAGCGCCGGGGTGCGCGTGGCGGTGGTCCAGGCCTCTGCACTGAACCTGCGGCTCACCCGCCAGGGCGTGGACTACCGTTTCGTCGAGCTGGGTGCGCGCGGCAGTGCACAGCGCGCAGCGCTGCTTGCGGCGATGCTGCGCGAGATCGGCGCCGATGTGGTCCACGTCCACGGTCTGGAATTTGCCGGCGATGCACGCCGTCTCGCCCGCCTGCTGCCGCATACGCCGATCCTGCTGCAGGATCACGCCAACCGCCCGCCGCGCTGGTGGGCCCGGAGTGTGTGGCGGCGTCGCTACGCTGCCGCCGCCGGGATCGCGTTCACCTCGCTAGACATGGCGCAGCCGTTCGCACAGGCGCGCCTGTTCAAGGCCAGGACGCAGCTGTTTGCGATTCCCGAATCGAGCAGCCGCTGCTCGCCGGGCGATCGCCTGCAGGCACGCGAGCACACCCGCCTGCATGGCGACCCCTGCGTGTTGTGGGTCGGGCATCTGAGCGCGGCCAAGGATCCGCTGTGCGTGCTCGATGCCGTCGCCCTGGCCGCACGCGTGTTGCCGGGCCTGCGGCTGTGGTGCGTGTTCGACCAGGCGCCGTTGCTGGAGCAGGTGCAGCAACGCCTGCGCGCCGATCCGTCGCTGGCGCGCTGCGTGCAGCTACTGGGCAAGGTGCCGCATGCGCGCGTGGAAACGCTGTTGCGTGCCTGCGACCTGTTCGTCTCCGCCAGCCATGCGGAGAGCTGCGGTTACGCGGCTGTGGAAGCCTATGCCTGCGGCACCTTGCCGCTCTTGACCGATATCCCGGCCTTTCGTGCGCTCAGCGATGGCGGCGCAGTCGGCGCGTTGTGGCCGGTGGGCGATGCCTCGGCCCTGGCGGAACTGCTGTTGCGGCTCTTCCGGCAACGCCCCGACCGCGCACAGGTGCGCGCGCATTTCGATGCACGGCTGTCGTTTGCCGCAGTGGGGAAACGCTGGAAGCATGCGTACACCCGGTTGCTGGCCGCGCCAGGGCGGGGCGCATGAAACTGGCCCTGGTGGTCCCGGGCGGCGTGGACCGCAGCGGCGAGGTCCGCGTGATCCCGGTGTTCCTGACCCTGATCGAATGGCTGGCGCGCCATCACCAGGTGCATGTGTTCGTGCTGCACCAGGAGCCGCTGCCCGGTACCTGGGCATTGCGCGGCGCCACCGTGCACAACATCGGCGCCAGGCGCACCCGCACGCGCGCGATCGCCGCCATTGCCAGTGAACACCGGCGTGCTCCCTTCGATGTGATCCAGGCGATCTTTTCCGGCTATTGCAGTCTGATCGCGGTCGCCGCGGCAAGGCTGTTGCGTCGTCCAAGCGTGGTGCATATCGCCGGTGGCGAGCTGGTCGCGTTGCGTGGCATCGGCTACGGCGGCCGGCAGCGCTGGCGCGGGCGTTTACGCGAAGCGGTGATCCTGCGCCTGGCCGACCGCGTCACTGCGGCCAGCGCGCCCATCCTCGAGTCGCTGACGGCGCTCGGCATCCACGCGCAGCGGGTGCCGCTGGGCGTAGATCTGCGGGCCTGGCCGCCGGCCGCGCCACGTGCACGCAGCGGCGGCATCGCCCGCTTGCTGCATGTGGCCAGCCTCAATCCGGTCAAGGACCAGACCACCTTGCTGCAGGCAATGGCGGCGCTCAAACGCGCCGGTGTCGCCTTTACCCTGGACATGGTCGGCGTCGATACGCTGGAAGGCGCCATGCAGCGCCTGGTGCACCAGCTGGACCTGGGCGGGCAGGTGCGTTTTCTCGGTTTCAAGACCCAGCGCGAGTTGCGCCCGATCATGCAGACGGCCGACCTGCTGGTGCTGTCGTCCTTGCACGAAGCCGGCCCGCTGGTGCTGCTGGAAGCGGCGGTCGCCGGCGTGCCCACCGTCGGTACCGCAGTCGGGCATCTGGTCGAGTGGGCACCGGTGTGTGCGCTCGCGGTACCGCCGGGCGACTGGGCCGGGCTGGCAGAAGCCGTCCGCCAGGTCCTGGCCGACGACGAGTTGCGCCTGCGCCTGGCCTGGGCAGCGCAATGCCGTGCGGTACGCGAGGACGCGGCGTTGACCACGCGGTTGTTCGAGCAGCTGTATCGGCAACTGTGCGAGGCGCGTCCGCTGCGCTGACTGCGCTCGCAGGGGACGCAGCCTGCATCGGCTGCCATGCAATACGCGCGGTGCAGCAACGAGGCTGCCAGGCCGAACCTGGTGACATCCTCGCAAGGGCGATCGGCTGAAAAGCGGCAGCCTGTGCACGCCTGCTGCAGTCCTGGAATCACCAACAAGACGTCGCGATCGGCCGATGGATGGATGCGGACGGCGCGCCCGGAATCGGACTGTGCGGCTGATACCTGCCGCCTCCGGGCATCGGCCGCGCCGGTGCGGCAGTGAGCGCAGCAGCGTTGTCAGCCGCGCTCAGACTGGCTGCAGATAGCCGTCCAGCGCTGCACGCACCACATACAGCATGTCGGTGCGCGGCACCGGCCGGGTCAGGCGCGTCATCACCCGGCGCAGCTGGGTCTGCCGCACCCATGGCTGGTCCTGAAGCCACAACTGGGTCTGCAGCATGTCGGCACGTTCCTTGCGGCTCTCGGCCGACGGCACCACCCGGTTGCGCAGGTACTGCCGCGCTTCGCCCAGCGAGCGTGACCATTCGATGCCGGGCAGGGCCGACAACCACAGGTTGGAACACGAGGCGGTGGTCAGGGTCTGGCGGGCCGCACGCATGCGCAGCAGGCGCGGGCAATCGGCCTGCAGCCGCGCCATCACCGCCGGCGGCACCACGCTGCGGTAATAGCGTTGCAACAGCAGCAGCGGCGGCAACGCCCACCACGGTGCCATGGCCGGGTCGTCCCACAACTGTTCCCAGTCGCGCAGGCCCATGCGCGTGGCCAGCAATGCCAGGTCATGCAGATGCATCAGGCGGATGCTGCGCTGGCAGATGCCGCCGGCCGCATGCAGCAGCAGATGGCACATCAGCGCGCCGACCGACGGGTAGGGGTTCAATCCCGGCTGCGGACGCTCCGGCAGGATGCGCGCGGTGATGTCCACGCTGCTCAGCGGCAGGCGTTCCTGGATGCGGGTATGCAGCTCGAGATTGATCGGCGCATCGCGATGCTCGCCCAGTCCCGCAACCGCCTCGCCCTGCAGCGGCTTGAACACCTGGTGCTTCCATTGTTCGAAGGAGGCCACGTAGCCAAGCTCGCACAACAGTGCCGCCGCCACGGGCGCATCCTCCGGCGCCACCAGCAGGTCGATATCGGCCATCGGGCGATCGCCGGGCAGATAGACGCCGAGCCGATGCAAGGCGGTGCCCTTGAGACCGACCAGGGCGATGCCCGCCGCACGCGCCGCCGCGTCGATGCGCGTCAGCAGCAGCGCGATGCGCCGATGGCGGTCTTCGACATGGCTACGTTGCTCGTGCAGGAACGCGGTCCAGTCGGCGTCCTGCCACAGCGAACGGCGTTGCAGCAGCGGCGACACCCCATGCGCGGCCGCCGCGGCCGCGGCCAGCTGCCATTGCAGCCGGTCCCACTGCGGCACCGCCTCGCCGGGCTGCGCCAATTCCCGGGCCAGCCGTTCGGTGGCCGTCTGCAGGCCGTGCTTGATGGTGCGAAGGGAAGGCTGCATGCGGCGGAGATTCCGAGAAAGGCAACGTGATGTCGGGAAGTGAGGTCGGCGGGTTGCGCGTCAGCCGACCAGCACGCTGGCCAACTGGCGCGGTTGGCGTTCGGCAGCGCCGGCAAGCGGCGCGGTGCGATGTTGCCGTTCGCTGGCGATCAAGGCGGACCAGCGCGCTTCCAGCGTGTCCGAGGCCTGTGCAAACGCATCGGCGCCCAGCGTGGCGCGCGCCTGTTGCAGGTCCACCTGCGTATGCAGCAGATCGCGCACGCTGCGGTAGAACTCCGAGTCGTACGCACCATGGAACATCATCGCCAGGTCGTCGCTGTCCTGCCAATGGGTCTTGCCGCCCAGCTGGTTTTTCACTTCCTCGTAGAACTTGGTGCCGGGCAGCGGATAGGACACGCTGACGCCGATGATGTCCGGCTTGGCCTGCGTCACCAGTGCGCGCGTGGCCAGGATGTCTTCGAGTTCTTCGCCCAGGTAGCCGAGTTGAATGAAGAATCCCACGCGGATCCCGTGCGCACCCAGGCGCCGGCGTGCGGCGATGACCTCGCCAACCTCGGTGCCCTTGGTCATTTTGTCCAGGATGCGCTGGCTACCGCTTTCGGCACCCAGCCAGGCCTCGGCGCAGCCGGCGCGTGCCAGCGCAGCGGCCATACGCTCGCTGGCCAGGTCGGCGCGGGTCTGGATGGTGAACGGGATCGCGCCATCGGCGTCGCTCAGGCGCTGCGCAAAGGTTTCCACCCACTCGATATGGAAGCCGAAGATGTCATCGGCCATCCAGAGGTGATCGGGCTGGAAGCTGCGCTTGAGATGGATCATTTCGGCAGCCACGTCTTCCGCATCGCGGCGCTTGTAGTGATTGCCCCAGATCGGTTTGGCGCACCAGTTGCAGCGGAACGGGCAACCGCGCGAGGCGGCCATGTTGAGGCTGAAATAGCCGTGCCGTTGCCGCCAGAAACGCTGATAGCGCGGCATGTCGACCAGGTCCCAGGCCGGCAGGCCGCTCAGGCGCGCGTCCGGCGGTTGTGCGCCACGATGCACGTGTGCTGCAGCAGCTGGGCTGACGGCGATACGTGCAACGCCCGCGAGCCAGGCGTCTGTATCGATGATGGGATCTTGTTCGACGCGCGCCACCAGTTCGAGCAGTGGTGCAATGCCTTCGCCGATCAACACCGCGTGCGCGCCGGCAGCCAGAAACACATCTGGGTTGTCGGATGCATCGGAGCCGGCGACCAGCACGCGGCAGCCGGCCGCGAGCGCTTGCCCAATCATCTGACAGGCCGCCTCGCGCATGCGGCTCAGGCACATCTTGGTGAGGAAGTTGAAGTTGTCTTCGTAGAACACCACCAGGTCCGGCTGCGCAGCGTGCAAGGCGCCGGTGTAGTCCTGCACGTCGTCGGCCAGCATCGCGTCGAACAGGCTCAGTGCATGGCCACGCTCGCGCAGCAATGCCGCGACCTGCAGCGTTGCCAGCGGTGGATACGGCTTGCCGCGCTCCCATTGCTTGGGGTCGTAACGCAGGAAATACGAATGACTGACCTGGATCTTTAGCATCTGCACAAGGCTCTCGTTCTGTCGCCAGGTGCGCGCAGCGGCGGCGTGCGCAGGCACCGGCATTCGGCTCGGCAGTAGGTGCGGATGCAGGTGGCTTTGGTTGCGCCGATCGGCATGCCGTCGTTGGCGTGCATTGGGCACGCGTGCCGATGTGGATGCGGCAACCTTTCTGGTGCCGTTCGGCACACACCGGCTGATCGATGCAATGGGTGGAAGGGCATGCCGCAGTCGGCTGCGTTGGCGCAATTGATGCCGGTGGGCGATGACGCACGCACTGGCGCGCCGGATGCGGCGGCAGTGGCAGCAGATCCGTTCGGCGAACATCGGCCGCGTCGGCAGTGCGTGCGCCGGCAGATCCTCGGCGCACTGTTCCACTTCGAAAGCGACAGCGAGGCGCTGCTGGCATTGGTGGACCTTGCCTACGCCGGCCTGCCCGCGCATCGCCTGCCGGGTGCGCCGGAATTCCATATCACGCTGGATCTGGTGGCACGTGGTCACGCGTCTTCGAGCGCAGCGCCGCCACCGGTGCGCACCCATGCCAGCGGCGGATTGCTGTGCGGCGTCATGGATGCCTGCAATTACCTGATGTTGTCGGTGCCCGCGCGCCGCGCCATGCTGGTGGTTTCCGACGACATGCTCGCCCACGCCTATCACGTGCGTTATGAGCTGATCGAATTTTCGGTGTTCCTGCTGGCGGCACGCGGCATGGGCCTGGTGCCGTTGCATGGCGCCTGCGTGGGCCGGCAGGGAGGCTGTGTGCTGTTGCTCGGCGCCAGTGGCGCCGGCAAATCGACCCTGGCGCTGCACAGCCTGCTGCATGGCCTGGATTTCATCGCCGAAGACGGCGTGTTCGTGGCGCCGGAGAGTCTGCTCACCACCGGCGTTGCCAATTTCCTGCATCTGCGCGCCGACGCGCTGGGCCTGGTCGATGCGGACACCCGCGCGTGGATCAGCGCCTCGCCAACCATCCGCCGCCGCAGCGGTGTGGAAAAGTTCGAGATCGACATCCGCCACGGCCGTGCGCAGCTGGCGCGCGCGCCCTTGCAACTGTGTGCAGTGGTGATGCTGTCGGCAACGCCGGCGAGCGATCCCGCGCAGCCATTGCTGGCAATGCCCGCCGAACGCATCGCCGCTTGCCTCGCAAATGATCAACCGTATGCGGCCGGGCAACCGGGCTGGCAGCGCTTTATCCAACAGGTACAGCGCATCGGCATGTTCACCCTGCGCCGCGGGGCGCACCCGCAGGCCGCGCTGGACGCGCTGCTGCAGGTGTTGCGGTGAGCGCGCCGGCAGCGCGGCAGCGGTGCGTCCCCTGCCGGGCCGACGCCATGCCGTATTCCACAGTGAGCGTCAGGCGTGACTGAGATACGCGCTACTGCAGATCGCAAACCCATGCGTGCGCTGTGGCGCGATTTCGTCGGCACGCTGGTGCCGGCGGATGTCTCGACCATCGCACTCTATGTCGGCTTGTCGCTGCTGGCCGCACTGGCCGGCAGCCTTGTCGCGGTCAGCCTGGTGCCGCTGGTGCAGCCTGGTCATGCCGTCCGCCTGGCCGGCTACGCGCTGGCGTTACCGGCTGGTCTGGCAATGCAGGTGGCGCTGTTTGCCGGTGTCAGCCTGGTGTTTGCCGCACTGCGCTGGCATGGCGCACGGCTGGCCGCACGGCTGACCAGCCGCTACGCGATCGGGTTGCGGCAGCGCGTGCATGCGGCGCTGATCGATGCGCCGCTGCCGGCGCTGTCCGGTGCCAGCTCGGCGGAAATCGCCAATGTGCTGACCTACAATATCGAGATCGCCACCCAGGGCTTCAGTGCGGCCTTGCAGCTGCTAGTGGCCGGCATGACAGCTTTGGTGAGCATCTGCATCGCGGTCATGATCGCCCCCGCGTTGCTGATGGCGACGCCGTTGCTGCTGGCACTGGCGTGGCTGGGCTTGCGCATCTCCAGCAGCGACACCCAGGCGCGCATCAGCCGCGATTACGTGGCCGACATGACGCAGCTGTTCTGGCTGAGCGAAGATTTCCCGCGTCGCCTGCGGCATGTGCGTTCGTTTCAGCGCGAAGCGCTGGAAACCCGCGATTACGAGCGCATTTCCGCTCGGTTGGGGCAGGGCTATGCGCAGCAGCAGGCGCTGGTGGCGGGCAGCCGGCTGATGCTCGAGGCCACCGCAGTGGCTGCCATCGCCGGCATCCTGGTGCTGGCCAACCTGTGGCAGGGCGCGGACCGCGCTGCGTTGATCACCGTCAGCCTGCTGCTCGGGCGCCTACTGCCGTATCTGGTCAGCACCCGGCAGAGCGTGCAGCAACTGCGCTCGGCCTGGCCGGCGTTGCAGCTGTGGTGGCGCTATGTGGCGCTGGGCACAACGCGTCCACCGGTGTCGGCCGCACCGGCACAACCGTTGCCGGCAGCCCTGCATCTCGAACACATCGGCCTGGCACCGCCGTTGCCCAGGCTCGCTCTCGATCCGCTGCTGTTGCTGCCCGGCGAGCTGACCTTGGTCGTCGGTCCCTCCGGCATCGGCAAGAGCAGTCTGATGGACGTGCTCTCGGGTCAGACCCCGCCTGCACAGTTCACCGCGCACATGGCCGGGCGCCGGCTGGATTTTGCCGCGTATCGCGCCCTGGTGCGGCATGGCGCCTACCTCGGCCAGGGGGTGCGGCCGTGGCAGCGCACGGTCCGCGCCTGTCTGGACTGGGCATTGCCCGGCACCAGCGATGCACGCATGTGGCAGGTGCTGGCCGACGTCGGCCTGGGCGCGCGTCTGCAGCGCGCCGGGCAGGGATTGGATACCCCGATCAACGGCCCGGATGGGCGCCTGTCCGGTGGCGAAGCGCAGCGCCTGCTGCTGGCGCAGGTGCTGTTGCGCAAGCCGACCCTGGCGGTGCTGGACGAGGCCACCAGCGCACTGGATGCCGAGGCCGAACAGCAGGTGTTGTGCATGCTGCGGCAACGCCTGCCGCAGACCGTGCTGGTGGTGGTCTCGCATCGCACCAGCCTGGCCGCAGTGGCCGATCGCACGGTTGCCTTGGGCACCGCAGTGGCGGCGCAGACCGCTGCCCACGCCGATGCGGTTGCACGCTCAGACGCGTGATGGCAGATGGCGTACTCGCGTCGGCAGCGCGATCAGCCGGCAATCTCTTCCAGCGCCCGATTGCGCGTGCGCGGGCCCAATAGCGCAATCACGCTGGCCACGATCGACATGCTGATCACGATAAAGGCCAGCACGCCCTGGCTGCCGACCTGGGCGAGCAGCCAACCGATCAGCACGCTGCTCACCGCCGTGGAAAGACGGCTGAAGGAATAGCAAAAGCCCACTGCGCGCGCGCGCAAGCCGGTGGGGAACAGCTCGGCCTGATAGCCGTGATAGGCAAAGCTCATCCAGGCATTGCAGAACGCGATCATCGCCCCGCACAGCACCATGCCGATCGCCTGATGCTGCAGCGAAAACAGCACGCCGAACAGCACTGCGCCCAGGGCCGATGTGGTGATCTGCCATTTGTTCTCCCAGCGCTGCGCAAAGCGCAGCAACAGCAGCGGCGCCAGCGGGTAGGCCAGCGAGATCGCAAAGGAATAGGCCAGGCTCCTGGTCACGCCGGTGCCTTGCGCCGAGATCAATGCCGGCAACCAGTTGCCGAAGCCGAAGAAGCCGATCGCCTGAAAGATATGGAATACCACCAGCATGCCGATGCGCCCGCGATACGGCGCACGCCACAACATCGCGGTCTGCATGTCGCCGGCCGGCGAGGGGGCGGCCACCTGCGGTGCGGCCAGGGGCGCACCCAGATCGCGCACGCAGCGCGTTTCGAGCTGGGTCAAGACCGCATCGGCTTCGGCATGGCGTCCCTGCGCCGCCAGCCAGCGGGCAGATTCCGGCAACCGGCTGCGCAGCCACCAGATCGCCAGCGCAAACACCCCGCTCAGCAGCACCACCCAGCGCCAGCCGCTCACCCCCAGCGGTGCATGCGGCACCAGCAGCCAGGCAGTCAGCGCTACCGCAGGCACCGCCAGAAACTGCACGAAGAACGCAAATGCGAACGCCGCACTGCGCATATGCCGCGGCACCAGTTCGGACAGATAGGTGTCGATGGTGACCAGCTCGATGCCCAGGCCGATCCCGACCACCAAGCGCAGCACGATGACCCCGGTGGCGGTGTGCTGCAGGCCCATCGCCACGGTCGCGGCGGTGTACCAGATCAGGGCGAAGGTGAACACCGGACGGCGCCCGAAGCGGTCGGCGAACGGACTCAACAGGGCGGCGCCGACGAACAGGCCCAGAAATGTCGCCGCCGCGAACGCGGCCTGGTCGGACATGCCGAACGCGCCATCGGCAGCGCTGGCGAAGATGCCGTCGCGGATCAGCCCGGGGCTGATGTAGGCGGTCTGGAACAGGTCGTACAACTCGAAAAATCCACCCAGCGCGAGCAGGCCGACCAGCCGCCACAGCGTGGCGCTGGCCGGCAGCCGGTCGATCCGCGCGGCGATGTGCAGGGTGGCGGAAGCGGGGTCGAGCGAAGCGGTCGAAGCCATCGTCATGCAGGCGCTGCCAGTGCGGTGTTCATCATAGCCAGCAGCCCTGTTACCCGGCGCCCGCGCTTCGCGGTCAGGCAACTGCATTCGCAGGCGATCCGGCGAGCGCAAGACACCCCACAGCCATCGCGCATGGCCTGATATCCCTCCCTCCGCGGCGAATGTGTGGCTTGCGCGCCATCGTCGCCCTGCATTGCAGCACCCGTCCAACAAGGCGCGGGCCCGGGCACGGAGCGGGGCAGTGCCCAGCTGCAGATCCTCCCGTTGTTTGACCACTGGAATGCTGTAATCCCCCCAGCGCCACCTGGGCAGGTGGCAAAGCCGCCTGGCCAGCCCCATCTCTTGCACATCACTCATTCCCCGGAGTCATCCGATGACGCCCATTTCCGTGCTCGACCTGGCGCCGGTCTGCGAAGGCAGCGACACCACCCACGCCTTCGCCAACATGCTCGATCTGGCCCAGCACGCCGAGCGCTGGGGCTACCAGCGTTACTGGCTGGCCGAGCACCACAACATGCCGGGCATCGCCAGCGCCGCCACCGCGGTGCTGATCGGCCATGTCGCCGGCGGCACCAAGACCATCCGCGTCGGCGCCGGCGGCATCATGCTGCCCAACCATGCGCCGCTGCAGGTGGCCGAACAGTTCGGCACGCTGGCCTCGCTGTATCCGCAGCGCATCGACCTGGGCCTGGGCCGTGCGCCCGGCACCGACCAGCCGACCGCGCGCGCCCTGCGTCGCTATTTCGACAGCGCCGACCATTTCCCGCAGGACGTGGCCGAGCTGTTGCGCTACTTCGCGCCGGTGGTGCCGGGGCAACTGGTGCAGGCGGTGCCGGGGGGTGGTCTCGACGTGCCGGTGTGGCTGCTGGGTTCCAGCCTGTTCAGTGCGCGGCTGGCCGCGGCGATGGGCTTGTCGTTCGCGTTCGCCTCGCATTTTGCGCCCGATGCGATGGACGAGGCGGTGGCGATCTACCGCCGCGAGTTCCGTCCGTCCGCGCAGTTGGCCAAGCCGCACGTGATGCTGGCCTTAAATGTGGTGGCTGCAGAGACCGAAGCGCAGGCACGCCGCCTGTTCACCACCCAGCAGCAGAGCTTCGTCAACCTGCGCCGCGGCAAGCCGGGCAAGATTCCCGCGCCGATCGACGATATCGACAGCTTCTGGCAGCCGCACGAGCGTGCCGGCGTGGAGCGTGCGTTGGCATGCACGGTGCTGGGCGATGCCGAGCAGATCGCGCGGGGCGTGGCCGAGTTCATCGAGCGCCACACCCCGGACGAACTGCTGTTCACCGCCAACATCTACGACCATGCCGCGCGTTTGCGTTCGTTCGAAATCGCCGCCATGGCCTGCCGCGAGCTGGACGTGACTCCTGTGTGATTCACGTCGCTTTGCGCGGCGATCCGCTCAGATGCATGCACCTCCATTGGGAACACCAGCATGCAATTTCAGGAACGCAGCGAGAGCATCAAGCAGTTGGCGGAATTGATCCGCGGCGTGGACATCGCGATGTTCACGACCGTCTCGGCCGACGGCAAGTTGGTGAGCCGGCCGTTGGGAACGCAGGAAGTCGAATTCGATGGCGACCTGTGGTTCGCCACCGCCGCCGACAGCCCGAAGGTGGCCGAAATTGCCGCCGATCCGCGCGTCAACGTGGCCTATGCCTCGGCCTCGAAGAACAGCTACGTCTCGGTCGCCGGTACCGCACGCGTGGTCGATGACCGCGCCAAGATCGAGCAGCTGTGGTCGCCGGCGATGAAGGTGTTCTTCCCAGGTGGCAAGGACGACCCGAACCTGCGCCTGATCCATGTGCGCGCCGAATCGGCCGAGTACTGGGATGGCCCGAGCGGGCTGCTCGGCAAGGCACTGTATTTCGTGATGACGGCCGTGACCGACGATACCGGCAGCCTGTCGGACAACCGCGTGGTCGATCTGAAGTAACTGCGCTCCAGGTGCGCCGGCCGTCGCGTGCTCAGCGCCAGGCGGCCGGCCACCAACCGCGGATCAGGTCCAGCAACTGATCCGAGGTGACGCCGAACACCGCCACCGAGATCAGCGCAGCGGCCCAGCCCACCAGCAGCAATGCGCCGTCGCGCTCGAGCAGGGCCAGCGCAAACAGCAGCAGGATCAGCCCGAAGATGTAGTTGGTGAATGGAATCGGCAGCGTCAGCAGGATGCCGACCAGCACCAGCAGCACGCCGGTGACCATCTGCGCCGGCATCCGGTCCAGCATGCCGTGCAGGCGCGGCTTGAGCAGCCGGTCCAGGCGCTGCAACGTCGGCGCAAGCCGTGCGACGAAACGCTGGCTGGTACTGCGGCGAGGCCCGCGATCGCCGATGAAACGCGGCACCCATGGCTTGCGCAGGCAGCACATCATCTGCAGCCCGATCAATACCGTCAGCGGGCCACTGATGCCGCCGGCCAGGCCGGGAATCGGAATGAACGACGGCAGGATCGCCAGGAACAGGAATACCCCGAATGCGCTCTGCTGCAGATCGGCCAGGATCTCGCGCACCCGCAGCACATGCTCCGGATCGCCCTCGCTGAAGGCCGCCAGCAGGCTACGGATGCCTTCGTTGCGATAGCGCATCTGCGCGCCGTCCGCTCCATCCGATGGCGGGACGCGGTTATCCGACGATGTCATCGCTGCCCTCGTCGCTGACGCGGCTCAGCAGCAGCTTGTCCACGCGTGCGCCATCCAGATCGACGATCTCGATGCGCCAGCCGGCCCAATCGAAGAATTCGCCCGCCTGCGGAATGCGCCCGAAGTAGTAGATGCACAGGCCGGCGAGCGTGTGGTAGTCGCCTTCGTCGGCCTCCGGCAGTTCGGCGCCCAGCACTTCGCGCAGTTCCTCCACCGGCAATGAGCCGTCGATCAGCAGCGAGCCGTCGGCGCGCGTGACCACCAGCGCATCCTCGTCGGTGTTTTCCACCGCCTGCAGGCGGCCGACCACCGCGCCCATCAGGTCGCTGATGGTCACCAGCCCACGGATTTCGCCGTATTCGTCCACCACCAGCGCCATCGACTGCTGTTCTTCGCGGAAGATCTCCAGCAGCTTCATCGCATGCGTGGATTCAGACACGAACAAGGTGTCGCGCAGCGCCTGGAACAGCTGCGCGCCGTGTCCGTCCATGCGCGTGACCAGCGACTTGACCTCCAGCACCCCGGCGATGTCCTGGTCGCTGCCGCGGTAGACCGGATAACGCGAGAATTCGTGTTCGCGCATCACCAGCAGATTGCGTTCCGGCTCGGCGTTGGCATCCAGCCAGGCGATGCGGTTGCGTGGCGTCATCAGGCTGTCGGCGGTGCGGTCGCCCAGTCGCATCACGCGGTTCATCATGTCGCGCTCGTGCGCATCGATCACGCCGGCCTCGTGGCTTTCGGCCACCAGCATGCGGATCTCCTCTTCGGTCACCGATGCCGATTCGTCCTTGCCCATGCCGAGCATGCGCAGCACCAGCCGGGTCGAGCGCGCCAGCACCCACACGCCGGGCGCGGCGATCTTTGCCAGCCACGCCATCGGCACCGCGACCACCCCGGCGATGTCCTCGGAGTTGCGCAGCGCCAGCCGCTTGGGCACCAGCTCGCCGAAGATCAGCGTCAGGAAGGTGATCAGGGCCACCGCCAGCGTGCTGCCGATCACCACCGAATACGGGCGCGGCTTGCCGACCAGCTCGAACGAGGCCGACAGCGCCGGGAACAGCCCCTGCAGCCAGCTGCTGATGGCCTCGCCGATCGCCTCGCCACCGAACACGCCGGTGAGGATGCCGATCAGGGTGATGCCGATCTGCACCGTGGACAGGAAGTTTTCCGGGCTTTCGGCCAGCGCCAGGGCGCGGGCGGCGCGCTTGCTGGAGCCGGCCATCTGCTTCAGCCGGCTCTTGCGCGAGGTCATCAGGGACATTTCCGACATCGCGAAGAAGCCGTTCAACAGGATCAGCGCGATGACGATCAGAAACTCAACCACGGGCGTCTTCCCCGGTCAGTGAAGGGGAGGGCGGGCGAGCACTGGGTTGGCCGGCGCGCACGGGGGCGGGGCGGCAACGGGGGAATATAGGGTCGTCTTCCATAGGGTGCACCCGAGGGCGCGGGAGCATGTTAGCAAACCACAGGGTGGTTCGAGCCGGGAAATGCCGATGTGAAGGCCGCCTACGCCGCCGAGATACCCAGACAGGTCATGGAACGGTCATAATTCGCGCTTGGCGTCCGTCTCTCCCTCGACGGCAGGAAGTTTTCCACCCATGTTCTCGTTGCAGACCATCTTCGGCTCCGGCAAGCAGTTCTATGCGCTTCTGAACGAAGCGGCGCAGGCCGCCTACGACAGCACCAAGGCCTTGCACGCCATGATGCGCACGTCCGACCGCCAACCCGCGCTGGACGCCTTCAAGCTGGCCCGCCTGCGCGAACGCGCCGCCTCGGACAAGATCGGCCAGGCGCTGGTGGACAGCTTCATGACCCCGATCGAGCGCGAGGACATCGAAGCGCTGGGCTCGGCGCTGTACAAGATTCCCAAGCAGGTCGAGAAGTTCGCCGACCGCTACTCGCTGGCCACCAAGCATCTGGAGCACATCGACTTCGCCCCGCGCGCGGCGATGCTGGAGCAGGCCGCCGCGGTGGTGGTGGAGATGGTGGCCGACCTGCCGCAGATGAACATCGATCGCATGACCGCGCTCAACGACAAGCTGCGCATGCTGGAAAACGAGGCCGACCGGCTGATGCTCGAGCTGTACCGCGACATCTATTCCGGTCGCCTGGACACGCTGCAGATGTTCCTGCTCAAGGAATTCTTCGAGATTCTGGAGAAGGCCATCGACCGTTGCCGCGAGGCAGGGGTGGTGGTGTACCAGATCGTATTGAAGAACAGCTGAGGTCGCCGCGTGCTTACCCTAGTTATGGTGGTGATCCTGGCGGCGTTGGTGTTCGAGTTCATCAACGGCTTCCACGACACCGCCAACTCCATCGCCACGGTGGTCGCCACCAAGGTGCTGTCGCCGGGCTGGGCGGTGATGCTGGCCGCCGGCATGAACCTGATCGGCGCGCTCACCGGCACCGCAGTGGCATTGACGATCGCCTCCGGCCTGCTCAACACCGAGGTGGTCGAAGTCACCCCGCAAGTGATCCTGTGCGCGCTGCTGGGCGGCATCATCTGGAACCTGATCACCTGGTGGAAGGGCCTGCCGTCGTCGTCCTCGCACGCCTTGATCGGCGGGCTGTGCGGCGCCGGCCTGGCGGCCGCGCACAACAACTGGAACGCCTTGATCTGGTCCGAAAACATCGGCAACTGGGCCAAGAACAAGGGCCTGTTGTGGAAGGTGTTCGTGCCGATGATCACCTCGCCGATCGCCGGCTTCCTGCTCGGTATCGTGGTGATGCTGCTGCTGTGGGCGATCATCGCCGGCATGGCCCGGCTGGGCGGGCCGATCGGGCGGCTGGCGCGTCCGCGCTGGGTCAATGCGTTCTTCGGCAAGGCGCAGATCGCCTCGGCCGCCTACATGGGCTATGCCCACGGCCATAACGACGCGCAGAAGACCATGGGCATCATCGCCATGACCCTGATCGGCGCGCAGTCGGCCGGTGCGCTGGACGATCTGCCGAGCTGGCTGTCGTTCCTGCATCCGGGCACCGGCCTGGCTGCGGGCGCCGGTATTCCGATGTGTATCGTGCTGACCTGTGCGGTGGTGATGGCCGCCGGCACCGCCTCGGGCGGCTGGAAGATCATCAAGACGCTCGGCCACAAGATGGTCAAGCTGCATCCCATCCACGGCTTTGCCGCAGAAACCAGCTCGGCCACCGTGCTGACCGTGGCCGCGCACTTCGGCATGCCGGTGTCCACCACGCACAGCATTTCCACCGCGATCATGGGTGTGGGCTTTGCCAAGAACCCGCGCTCGCTGCGGCTGGGCGTGATCGAGCGCATCGTCTGGGCCTGGATTCTGACCATCCCGGCCGCCGGCGGAGTGGCGTATCTGATCCTGCGCTGCTTCGAATGGTTCGGCTGGACCTGAGCGATGTCGCGCTGTGGTCACCTCGGTGGGCGAGCATGCGCGCCAACCGCGGCGTGCCCTACAGGCCCCCTGTTCGACCCTGATGTGCCAACGCGTCCTGCCTGAGGAAACGCGCCGATGATGCTTGCGCTGGTGTGCGTGCTGTTCTTGCTGTCCTGGCTGATCGGCCGCCGGCGCTGGCCGCGCAGCGCGCGTGCGCTGGCGGCGGCCACATTGGCGTTGCTGCTGCTGGTGGGCTGCGGCCCGTTGGCGAGCTGGATGCTGCACGGGCTGCAGCAGACCGGCGTCAACGATTTCAACGACTGGCGCGCGCGCAACATGATCGTGCTGCTGGGCGCGGGCACGGTGCGGCCGGATGGCCCCGACGCCACCGCCGAGGCCAACATGTTCGCCTATGGCCGCATCGTCGAGTCGGCGCGGCTGTACCGGCAGTGCCGTGCGCATGGCGGCGACTGCAAGATCGAGATCAGTGGCGGCGACGCGCGCGGGCTGGGCCTGTCCGAGGCGGTGGTGTATCGAAAGGTGCTGATCGGGCTGGGCATCGCGCAGGCCGATCTGATCATGGAGCCGTCCAGCATGAACACCTGGCAGAACGCGCAGTTCAGTCAGCCCTTACTGCGCCAGTACCGCCCCGAGCGGGTCGTGCTGGTGTCCTCGGCCACACATCTGCGGCGTGCCGAGCTGTACTTCCGCCACTTCGGCATCGACGCCACGCCGGTGCGCTCGGACTGGTTGACCGCGTCCTGGGCGTGGTTGCCGCAGAGCTATAACTTCACCGTGGCCGATGTCGCCTTGCACGAGTACCTGGGCATTGCGCGCTATCGGGTTTACGAGTGGCTGGGGTGGAATGTGGAGGCTGTTCGGGCTGGGGCGTTGTGAATCGGGAATCGGGAATCGGGAATGGGGAATCGGGAATGGTGATTCGGGATTCGGGATTCGTAGCAGCTGATGCGCTGCCTGATATGTGCGGCTGATCAGCGTCCGACAGCGCTTGCCGCTCCGGATTAACGGGGGTAAGGGGATTGCGCTGCTTGGTGGCAGCGCGGCTAGTTGCGCATTTACTTGCGGCTGGCGTAATGCATCGCCCGCCGCGTGTGCGGCCGGCGATGGTGGTGCTCAGCGGGTTTCGTACATCGTCTTGACGTCGTTGCGGAACGCGGCCTGGCTGTCGGCGCGGTTGTAGAACATGTGGCCGCCGGGATATTCGCGCACCTGCACGCGCTTGGGGTCGCTGCCCATCGTCGGCATCTGGTCCACCGTCAGCACCGAGCCCATGAACGGGCAGGAGAGGTCGTTCCAGCCATGCGCGATCAATACGCGCAGCTTGGGGTCGATCGCCACCGACTGGCGCAGCTGGGTGACCGCGCCCTTGCGCAGTTCGTCGTTCCAGTCCCATAGCGTGTTGACGTCGTAATTGAGCGCCTGATAACGCGCATCGACCTTCCAGCCAACCACGCGGGTGACGAAGTCCACCATCGCGGTGGTGGTCGGCGCGATGATGCTGTCCAGCAGCGGGTCGTTGGCGCGCTGCTCGGGATCGTTGGGGAAGGGGTCGAACGCGGTCACGTTGGCGTCGTAGCGGCTGCCCAGCTCGCCCTTGTCGCGGAATACCTCGCGCAGGTAGGCCTGGGTTTCCAGGCGCCCGCCGGAGCGGCGCACATAGGTCGCGTCCAGCCCGGTCATGCGGGTGACTTGCTGCAGCATCGCCTCGGTCGCCTGCGGGTCGGTACGGCCCTTCATCAGCGCCACCGCGTAGTCGCCGCGGGTGTAATCGATCACCTGGCGCATCGCCGTGTCGCTGAGCTGGCCCTGGCGTTCCAGGTGTGCGGCGGCGATCGAGGGCAGCGTCATCATCCAGGCCAGCGGCGACACATCGCTGTTGTCGTCGAGGGTGGGATTGAGATACGGCGACACCAGCACCACGCCGTTCATCGCCACGCCCAACCGGGTCTGCAGGTACTGGGTGATGCGCGGGCCGCGGAAGCCGCCGTAGCTTTCGCCGACCAGGTACTTGCGTGCCTGCAGGCGGCGGTTCTTCAGCAGCCAGTCGTAGACCACACGCGAGAGATATTCCACGTCGGCCTGCGGGTTGTAGAACTGTTTCTTGGCCTCGTCGTCGCCGATCAGGGCGCGGCTGAAGCCGGTGCCGACCGGGTCGATGAACACCAGGTCGGTGAAGTCCAGCCAGGTGCCGGGGTTATCGCGCAGCGCCGCCGGCGCGGAGGCGCTGTCGCCTTCGGCGCCGAAACCGACCACCTTGGGTCCGATCGCGCCCATGTTCAGATACACCGACGACGCACCGGGGCCGCCATTCAGCGCGAAGGTCACCGGGCGGTCCTTGCCATCGACGGTGTAGGCGGTGAACACCACCTCGCCGGTGGTCTTGCCCTGCGCATCGCGCACCGGCAGAGTGCCGACGGTTGCGGTGTAACTCAGCGTGCGCCCACCCATGCGGGTGCTTTGCCGCACGCTGGCATCGGCCGGCAGTGGCGCGGGTTTGGCGACGGCGGTATCGGCCTTGGTGTCGGTTTTTGCAGCGTTCTTGTCGGGCGCGTCGGCCAGCGCGGTTCCGCTGAGCAGGACGCAGGCCAGCAGGCTGGCACGGAGGAAGCAGGGCATGAGCATCGGAGATTCGGCAGGGAGCGACGATGCTAGGCCGCCGATGGCGTCGGATGGATGTGCACAAAGGCATGTGTGTCGCGTTGGCCGACGTGGCCTGCCTGGCTAGAAGCAGCATGTGCCGCTGCAGGCAGCCGTCTGAGCCGAAGGGTGGGGATCGGCTTCACCCTCACCCCAACTTCCGCTTCGCACCCCCGGCCCGGGCTGGCAGCGCGGGCGCTCGAAGAGACCTGCGCACGCAGTGCCTTCTCGCCCCGCTGGGGGGCGAAGCTTTCGCTGCTTGGTGTTTTCAGACTTTCAGCGAACTCAAACCTCCAGCGACGCCAGATCGCCCTTGGTCTCCAGCCACTGCTTGCGATCGCCGGCGCGCTTTTTCGCCAGCAGCATGTCCATCAGCGAGCGGGTCTGTTCGCCATCGTCGATGGTCAGCTGCACCAGGCGACGCGTATCCGGGTGGATGGTCGATTCGCGCAGCTGTTGCGGATTCATCTCGCCCAGGCCCTTGAAGCGGGTGACGCTGACCTGGCCCTTGAGCTTCTCGCGCGCGATCTTGTCCAGCAGCGTGGTCTTTTCCTCTTCGTCCAGCGCGTAGAACACCTGCTTGCCCACGTCCACGCGGAACAGCGGCGGCATCGCCACGAATACGTGGCCGGCCGCGACCAGCGCCGGGAAATGCTGCAGGAACAGCGCGGTCAGCAAGGTGGCGATATGCAGGCCGTCGGAGTCCGCATCGGCCAGGATCACTACCTTGCCGTAACGCAGCCCGGTGATGTCGTCCTTGCCCGGGTCGCAGCCGATCGCGATCGCCAGGTTGTGCACTTCCTCGGAGGCAAGCACGCTGCCCGATGCCACTTCCCAGGTGTTGAGGATCTTGCCGCGCAGCGGCAGGATCGCCTGGAAGTCCTTGTCGCGGGCCTGCTTGGCCGAGCCGCCGGCCGAGTCGCCCTCGACCAGGAACAGTTCGGTACGCGACAGATCCTGGCTGATGCAGTCGGCCAGCTTGCCGGGCAGGGCCGGGCCCTGGGTGACCTTCTTGCGGACAATCTGCTTTTCGGTCTTCAGGCGCGCACTGGCGCGGTCGATGGCGATCTGCGCGATCTTCTCGCCGATCTCCACGTTCTGATTCAGATACAGGCTGAAGGCATCGTGCGCGGCGCCTTCGATGAAGCCGGCGGCCTGGCGCGAGGACAGGCGTTCCTTGGTCTGCCCGGAGAACTGCGGGTCGGTCATCTTCAGGCTGAGCACGAAGGTGACCCGGTCCCATACGTCTTCCGGCGCCAGCTTGACCCCGCGCGGCAGCAGGTTGCGGAAGTCGCAAAACTCGCGCAACGCATCGGTCAGGCCCGAACGCAGGCCGTTGACGTGGGTGCCGTGCTGCGCGGTCGGGATCAGGTTGACGTAGCTTTCCTGCACCAGTTCGCCTTCCGGTACCCAGGCCGCTGCCCAGTCGACGATTTCGGTGTCCTTCTTCAGGCTGCCCACGAACAGGTCGGCCGGCAGCATCTCGTGCGCGGCCATCTCGCCCTTGAGGTAGTCGCGCAGGCCGTTCTCGAAGTACCAGCTGTCCTGCTCGCCGGTGGCCTCGTCGTGCAGCTTCACGGTCAGGCCCGGGCACAGCACCGCCTTGGCGCGCAGCAGATGACGCAACGCGCGCACGTTGAACTTGGGCGTGTCGAAGTACTTCGGATCGGCCCAGAAGCGCAGGCGCGTGCCGGTATTCTTCTTGCCGACGGTGCCGACCACTTCCAGCTTGGAGGCGGCGTGGCCGTCGCGGAACTCCATGCGGTGTTCGCTGCCTTCGCGCTTGATGAACAGCTCGACCTTGGTCGACAGCGCATTGACCACGCTCACGCCCACGCCATGCAGGCCGCCGGAGAAGGTGTAGTTGCGGTTGCTGAACTTGCCGCCGGCATGCAGCCGGGTCAGGATCAGCTCGACACCGGGAATCTTTTCTTCCGGGTGCATGTCCACCGGCATGCCGCGGCCGTCGTCGGACACCTCGCAGCTGCCGTCCTTGTACAGGGTCACTTCGACCTGCCTGGCGTGACCGGCCAGCGCCTCGTCGACTGAGTTGTCGATCACTTCCTGCGCCAGATGGTTCGGGCGCGCAGTGTCGGTATACATGCCAGGGCGGCGTTTGACCGGGTCCAGGCCCGACAGCACTTCAATATCGGCGGCGTTATAACGGGTGTTCATGCATCTCGTTGGCACGTGAAACGACGCGCAAGTGTGGGGGTTGGGCCGATTTTTTGCACGCGACAGGCGTTCAGTGCAGGGCGGGGTGCGGCTGGATACCCTGGCGTTGGATTCGGAACCAAACGTCCCCACCTGAGGATGTCACCGAACCCGGAGGACACCATGAAGTTCAAGCACATCCTGATGCTCACCCTCGGTGCTGCCGCAGTAGCCGCGCTTCCTGCCATGGCCCAGGCCGCTCCTCAGCAGACCGGGCAGGGCGCCGGCGCCAGCGCGCAGAAGGCCGATGACGCCAAGGCCAAGACCGAAGCCGAGCGCAAGGCCGAGCGCCGCGCCGCTGCTGCGGCACACAAGCCCAAGGCCGACGCCGCCACGCGCGAGGAAGAGGAAGAAGAAAAGCCGGCGCGCTGATTCCATCGCGCGACGGCATAACGCCACACGGACGCCCCGGCCTTGGTCGGGGCGTCTGCATTTGCGCGCCAGGCGCAGCACGTTTTTCGCCGCTGTGACGACATGATCGTCACGCAACCCTTGGGCATTCGCCCGTCACCCGCTAAACTATGGCTTTCCGGGAGGCTTCAAGCCCCATGACCCCCCTGATTTTTGTTACCGGCGGCGTAGTGTCCTCGCTAGGCAAGGGCATTGCCGCCGCTTCGCTTGCCTCCATTCTGGAAGCGCGTGGCCTGAAGGTCACGATGATGAAGCTGGACCCGTACATCAATGTGGACCCGGGCACGATGAGCCCGTTCCAGCATGGCGAGGTCTACGTCACCGACGACGGCGCCGAGACCGACCTGGATCTGGGTCACTACGAGCGCTACGTGCGCACGCGGCTGTCGCGCAAGAACTCGGTCACCACCGGCCGGATCTACGAGAACGTGATCCGCAAGGAGCGTCGCGGCGATTACCTGGGCGCCACCGTGCAGGTGATCCCGCATATCACCGACGAGATCCGCCGTTGCATCGACGAGGCCACCGCCGGGTTCGACGTGGCGCTGATCGAGATCGGCGGCACCGTTGGCGATATCGAGTCGCTGCCATTCCTGGAAGCGATTCGCCAGGTGCGCACCGAACGTGGTGCTGAAAAGGCCATGTTCATGCACCTCACCCTGGTGCCGTACATCGCCGCCGCCGGTGAGTTGAAGACCAAGCCGACCCAGCATTCGGTCAAGGAGCTTCGTTCGATCGGTATCCAGCCAGACGTGCTGCTGTGCCGTTCCGAGCAGGCGGTACCGGATTCGGAGCGCCGCAAGATCGCGTTGTTCACCAACGTCTCCGAGCGCGCGGTGATCAGCTGCCCCGATATCGATGTGCTGTACGGCATGCCGCTGGAGCTGCGTCGCCAGGGCCTGGACGAACTGGTCATCGATCAGTTCAAGCTGCGCGACAAGGTGGCCGCGCCCGACCTGTCCGAATGGGCTGCGGTGGTGGATGCGGTCAAGCACCCGCTGGACGAGGTCACCATTGCGGTGGTCGGCAAGTACGTCGACCACCAGGACGCCTACAAGTCGGTGGCCGAAGCGCTGCGCCACGGAGGTCTGCGCCAGCGCACCAAGGTCAACCTGAAGTGGCTGGAAGCGCAGGATCTGGAAGGTAGTGACATGGCTGCGCTGCAGGATATCGACGGCATCCTGGTGCCGGGCGGCTTCGGCGACCGTGGTTTCGAAGGCAAGGTGCTCACCTCCAAATATGCGCGCGAGCACAAGGTGCCGTACTTCGGCATCTGCTACGGCATGCAGGCGGCGGTGGTAGACTATGCCCGCCACGTGGCAGATCTGGATGCAGCCAACAGCACCGAGAACGACCGCCAGTCGCCACACCCGGTGATCGGCCTGATCACCGAATGGCGCACCGCCACCGGCGAAGTGGAAAAGCGCGACGAGAAGTCCGACCTGGGCGGCACCATGCGGCTGGGTCTGCAGGAGCAGCGGCTCAAGCCGGGCACGCTGGCGCGCGAGGTGTACGGCAAGGACGTGGTCGCCGAGCGTCACCGCCACCGCTACGAGTTCAACAACCGCTACCGCACCCAGCTGGAAGACGCCGGCCTGGTGATCTCCGGCAAGTCGATGGACGACACGCTGGTAGAGATGGTGGAGCTGCCGCGCGATGCGCACCCGTGGTTCCTGGCCTGCCAGGCGCATCCGGAATTCCTGTCCACCCCGCGCGACGGGCATCCGCTGTTCATCGGTTTCGTGCGCGCTGCGCGCGAGAAGAAGGCGGGCGGGAAGTTGTTGAAGGAAGCGCGTGCCTGAGCCGCTCCTTCTCCCGTCGGGAGAAGCTGGCGCGCAGCGCCGGATGAGGGGCGTCGCAACGCACCGGAAGATGGCAGCCATGACGAACGCGTCGCCACGCGTCAGCCAGGGCAAACCATCGCACTTCAGCAGCGCTTCGCAACCGTACCCGCACACCAGCCCCTCTCCCGACGGGAGAGGGGCTTTAATCAATAGGTGACCTGATGAAACTGTGTGACTTTGACGTTGGCCTGGATCAGCCGTTGTTCCTGATCGCCGGCCCCTGCGTGATCGAGTCGATGCAGCTGCAGCTCGACGTGGCCGGCAAGCTCAAGGAGATCACCGGCAAGCTGGGGATCAACTTCATCTTCAAGTCGAGCTTCGACAAGGCCAACCGCACCTCCGGCACCAGCTTCCGCGGTCCGGGCCTGGAAGAGGGCCTGAAGGTGCTGGAGGCGGTGAAACAGCAGATCGGCGTGCCGGTGCTGACCGACGTGCACGAATACACCCCGATGAACGAGGTCGCCGCAGTCGTCGACGTGCTGCAGACCCCGGCCTTCCTGGTGCGCCAGACCGATTTCATCAAGAACGTCTGCGCCGCCGGCAAGCCGGTCAACATCAAGAAGGGCCAGTTCCTGGCGCCGTGGGACATGAAGCCGGTGGTCGACAAGGCCAAGTCGACCGGCAACGAGCAGATCATGGTCTGCGAGCGTGGCGCCTCGTTCGGCTACAACAATCTGGTCAGCGACATGCGCTCGCTGAGCGTGATGCGCGACACCGGCTGCCCGGTGGTGTTCGATGCCACCCATTCGGTGCAGTTGCCGGGCGGGCAGGGCAGCAGTTCCGGCGGCCAGCGCGAATTCGTGCCGGTGCTGGCGCGCGCGGCGGTGGCGGTGGGCATTTCCGGCCTGTTTGCCGAAACCCATCCGGACCCGTCCAAGGCCTTGTCGGATGGCCCCAACGCCTGGCCGCTGGACCGCATGGAAGAGCTGCTCGAGACCCTGATGGAGCTGGATGCCGTCACCAAGAAGCACGGGTTCGCGCGCTTCGCATGAGTTCCGATGCCTGGGCGCTGGCCGCGTCGCAGCGCCAGCGTCGGCAGTGGCGCCACTGGCCCTGGGGCTGGATCGCGCTGGTCGCATCGATCGCCGCGTGGGCGTGCATGGCCGCGATGGTGTTTCTGGTCGCTGCCAGCATCGGCATGCCGGGTGACGGCGACCATGCCATGCAGGCCACGCGGGTGCCAATGCTGGTCACGCTGCTGCTGGCCGCGGTGGCGATCACAAGTTGCCTGATCGCCGGCCCGCTGGCGTTGCGGCTGGCTCGCCAATCCGGCGCAGCGATCTTTGCGTTGGTGTCGCTGTCGGTCTTGCTGCTGCTGTCTGGGCTACCGCTGCTTGGCTTGATGGCCTAGCGGCATGCTTGCCGGCCTGTTGCGTGCGGCAGCGTCACGCGATTTGGCAATGTGCCGGTGTGCGGCGATAATCCCGCAGCTTGTTTCCGGTGTACTTCCCCCTTACTGGTAACCGATCGACCTATGACCACTATCGCCAAGATCCTCGCCCGCGAAATCCTCGACTCCCGCGGCAACCCCACGCTGGAGGCCGAAGTCACGCTGGACGACGGCTCGTTCGGCCGCGCTGCCGTGCCCTCGGGCGCCTCGACCGGCACCAAGGAAGCGGTGGAACTGCGCGATGGCGACAAGACCCGCTACCTGGGCAAGGGCGTGCTGCATGCGGTGCAGAACGTCAACGGCACCATCGCCGAGACGCTCAAGGGCTTTGACGCGGCCGACCAGCAGGGTCTGGACCGCCGCCTGATCGACCTGGACGGCACCGAGAACAAGGGCCGCCTGGGCGCGAACGCGCTGCTGGGGGTTTCTTTGGCCGCCGCGCATGCGGTGGCCGCCTCGCGCAAGCAGCCGCTGTGGCAGTACCTGTCCACCATCACCGAGTCCGATGTGGCACTGCCGGTGCCGATGATGAACATCATCAACGGCGGCGCGCATGCCGACAACAACGTCGACTTCCAGGAGTTCATGGTGCTGCCGGTCGGCTGCAGCTCGTTCTCCGAAGCGCTGCGTGCCGGCACCGAAATCTTCCACGCGCTCAAGTCGGTGCTCAAGGGCCACGGCCTGAGCACGGCGGTGGGCGACGAAGGCGGCTTTGCGCCGGACTTCCGCAGCAACGTCGAAGCGCTGGACACCATCCTCGAGGCGATCGGCAAGGCCGGCTACACCGCCGGCGAAGACGTGCTGCTGGGCCTGGACGTGGCGTCCAGCGAGTTCTACGACAACGGCAAGTACAACCTGGTCGGCGAGAACAAGCGCCTGACCAGCGAGCAGTTCGTCGACTTCCTGGCCGACTGGGTCGCGCAGTACCCGATCATCAGCATCGAAGACGGCCTGGCCGAGGACGACTGGGCCGGCTGGAAGCTGCTCACCGACCGCGTCGGCAAGAAGGTGCAGCTGGTCGGCGACGATCTGTTCGTCACCAACCCGAAGATCTTCAAGCAGGGCATCGACTCGGGCACCGCCAACGCGATCCTGATCAAGGTCAACCAGATCGGCACGCTGACCGAGACGCTGGAAGCCATTGCGATGGCGCATGCGGCCAACTATGCCTCGATCGTCTCGCACCGCTCGGGCGAAACCGAAGACACCACCATCGCCGACATCGCCGTGGCCACCACCGCCACGCAGATCAAGACCGGCTCGCTGTGCCGCAGCGACCGCGTCGCCAAGTACAACCAGTTGCTGCGCATCGAGCAGGCGCTGGGCTCCGGCGCGCGTTACGCCGGCCGCGACGCGTTCGTTTCGCTCAAGCGCTAAGCCGTGCGCAACTGGCGCTGGCTACTGCTGGTGCTGGCGGTGCTGCTGGCTTGGCTGCAGTACCGCTTCTGGTTCGGGCCTGGGAATTCCGGCGAAGTGATGATGCTGGAAGCCCAGGTCGCGCATCAGACACAGGACAACGAAGGTCTGCGCCAACGCAACCAGGCGTTGGCAGCAGAGGTGAAGGATTTGAAGGACGGCGAGGCGGCAATCGAAGAGCGCGCGCGCAGCGAACTGGGCATGATCAAACCGGGCGAGACGTTCTATCGCGTGGTCGAGGATGCACCGCCGCTGCCGCCCGCAGTGGCCGCGCCGTCCGCTGCGCCCGTCGAGCCTGACGCTCCGGCGGAACAGCCATGACCGGTTCGATCTGGGCGATCGTGCCGGCCGCCGGGCGCGGCACGCGTTTTGGTGGGCAGACCCCCAAGCAATATCTGTGCGCTGCCGGGCAACCGCTGATGGCCTACACGCTGGCGGCGCTTGCCGCGCATCCGGTGGTGGCCGGCATCGTGGTGGCCATCGCGCCCGACGATGCGGATTGGCCGGGCTGGACCTCGGTGCAGGGCAAGCCGGTGCTGACCTGCGTCGGCGGCGGGACACGTGCGGCATCGGTACTGGCCGGATTGCTTGCCCTGCCGGAGAGCGTGCGGGCCGATGACTTTGTGCTGGTGCACGATGCCGCGCGGCCCAATCTGGCGCTGGCCGATCTGGAGCGTCTGCTGGAAATCGGCCGCGGCGATCCGGTTGGCGCGATCCTGGCTGCGCCGGTGCGCGACACGCTCAAGCGGGCTGGCGACGATGGCGGCATCGATGCCACCGAGCCACGCGAGCGGCTGTGGCGCGCACTGACCCCGCAGCTGTTCCGTCGCCATCAACTGATCCGCGGCCTCACCGAGGCGTCGGCGGCCGGGGTGGACGTGACCGACGAGGCGATGGCGATGGAGCGGCTGGGATTGCGCCCGTTGCTGGTGGAAGGTGCCGAAGACAACTTCAAGGTGACCACGCCAACGGATCTGGCGCGCTTCGAATTCGAACTGGCGCGCCGCGGTGTTGCAGTGGATGCCCAGTCGCCTGCAACCGACCCGCGCGCCGGGGCGGTCGTTGGCCACACCGATGCGCTGTCCGCTGGTGCCCACCACGACGCCGACGCTCCCTAATCACCACGGATTACCATGTCTTTCAATTTTCGAATCGGTCAGGGCTACGACGTGCACGCGTTCGGTGCGGGCGACCACGTGATGCTGGGCGGCGTGCGCGTCGCGCACAGCCATGGCGTGCTCGCGCACAGCGATGGCGACGTGGTGCTGCACGCGCTATGCGATGCGATGCTGGGCGCGCTGGCGCTGGGCGATATCGGTCAGCACTTTCCGCCGTCCGACGCGCGCTGGAAGGACGCCGACAGCGCGCAGTTCCTGCAGCATTGCGATCACTTGCTGCGCGAGCGTGGCTGGCGGGTCGGCAATGCCGATGTCACCGTGATCTGCGAGCGTCCCAAGATCGGCCCGCATGCACTGGCGATGCGCGAACGCATCGCCGGCCTGCTGGCGATCGAACTCGATGCAGTCAGCGTCAAGGCCACCACCAGCGAAAAACTCGGCTTCACCGGCCGCAGCGAGGGCATCGCTGCGCAAGCGGCAGTCTTGCTCGGCAGGATCGCCGGCTGACCGCGGCTCACAGACACCTGCGCACCGTCGGTGGCATGGAAGGTGCCGGGCATGGCGATCATCCCGCATACCCTGCAGTGCTGAGCCTGCCGTCCACGCATCCGGCCACTGCCGGCCCAGCTGTTCCAGCCGCTCCAGATCGCGGTTACCTGCGCCGGGCTCGTCTTGGCGTCGCACCGCGACACCACCGCGCCGAGGCATTCGGCACATAGCGCACGACCTGTCGGCGCGAAGGTAAATCACAGCATGAGCGACACCTCTGTTCTGCCGCGCGCGCATGGCGCTGCGGTCCTCGGCGCGGCAATGCGCAGCACGCCCGAAGATTTTCAGGTCGATGAGCTGCCTGCCTTCGAGCCAACCGGCGAGGGCGAGCACCTGTTGCTCACCATCCGCAAGCGTGGGCAGAACACCGCCTATATCGCGAAGAAACTCGCGCAGTGGGCCGGAATCGCCGAGATGGGCGTCAGCTACGCCGGGCTGAAGGACCGCCATGCGGTGACCACGCAGCGCTTCAGCGTGCATCTGCCCAAGCGCATCGCGCCGGAGCTCGCCGCGCTCGACGACGATGAGATGCAGGTCATCGCCAGTACCTGGCACAACCGCAAGCTGCAACGCGGCGCACTGCTGGGCAATCGTTTCGTGTTGACGTTGCGCCAGGTGCACGGCGAGCGTGCGGCGATCGAACAGCGCCTGCAGGCGATCGCCGCGCGCGGTATCCCGAACTGGTTTGGCGAACAGCGCTTCGGCCGCGATGGCGGCAACGTGGCCTCCGCGCTGGCGATGTTCGGTTACGTGTCCAATGCCGACGGCACCTTGTCGGCGGCGCCGGCATCCCGGCGGCGGCTGCGCAACGACCAACGCTCGATGCTGCTGTCGGCGGCGCGCTCGGCGTTGTTCAATCGGGTGCTCACCGCTCGCGTGGAGCAGGGCAGCTGGGACACCGCGCTGGATGGCGAGGCGTGGATGCTGGATGGCTCGCGCAGCGTGTTCGGCCCCGAGCCGTTCACCGATGTACTGGCAGAGCGCCTGGCGCGCTTCGATATCCATCCCAGCGGGCCGTTGTGGGGCGCCGGCGAGCTGCGTTCGACCGCGCAGGCCGCGGCGGTGGAGCAGGGCGCGTTGTCCGATCCGCAATCGGAGGTGCTGCGGCAAGGCCTGGAGGCCGCGGGCTTGAAGCAGGAGCGCCGCGCACTGCGCTTGCGTCCGCAACAGCTGGAGTATCGCTGGCTGGATGCGGACAGCCTGCAGATCGCATTCGCGCTGCCGCCGGGCTGCTACGCCACCGCGGTGCTGTGGGAACTCGGCGAAGTCAGCGACGCCGGCCGTCTCAACGCCGGCACGCGTTCCGACGCCTAGGCCTATCCAGTGGTCGTCGGCTGCCCGGCAAACACGTCACCGCCGTAGGAGCGGACCTGGCCGCGACAGGCCTGCCCATCAACGCGTCCTTTGCGCAAGCGCATGCCTGCATCGGCGACCCATCGCCCAATCGGCGCTAACGCCGTGCCAGCAACACCAGCAATGCTCCGGTGCCACCTTGCGTGGCCGGCGCGGAATGAAACGCCAGCACATCGTTGCGCTGACGCAGCAGGCGATCCATCAGGTTTTTCAACACCGGCGCGCCGTTGTCCGACTGCAGCCCCTTGCCGTGGATGATGCGCACGCAGCCATGGTCGTGCGCATGCGCTTCCAGCAGGAACTGCCGCAGCAGGGATGCGGCCTGCGCGGCGGTGGCGCCATGCAGGTCCAGTTCGTCCTGGATCGAGAATTGACCGCGCTTGAGCCGCTGAAACAATCGGGTGGGAAGATTCTCGCGCCGGTAGCTGGCGGTATCGCCCGCCTCCAGCGGCGCACTGTCGCGCAGCAGACGCGCGAATTCGGTGTGCGCTTCCGCATCGTCGCGCTCGGCCATGCGTGCGCGCGGCTTGGGGCGCGGCTTGGCATTGGCCGGTGGGGCGACTTCACGAATCGGCTTCACCGCGCCGATCGCTGCGCGGAACAGCGCGCCGTCGTCTTCGTCTTCAGGATGCGACATGCTCACAGCCTAACCTGCCCAACCTCAGGCGCAAGCGAAGATCAAGCGCGAAGGGCGCGGACGCATCCGGTATCATGACCCGGTTTTCCGAGGAGTCCCATGCGCGTACTGGTTAGCAACGACGACGGTGTCGACGCCCCCGGCATCCAGATTTTGGCCGAGGCGCTGCGCCATGCCGGTCATGAAGTGATGGTGGTCGCGCCCGACCGCGACCGTTCCGGCGCCAGCAACTCGCTGACGCTGGATGTGCCGATCCGCACCCGCCGCATCGACGCGCAGACCTGCGCGGTTGCCGGCACGCCGACCGACTGCGTGCATCTGGCGCTGACCGGCATGCTCGATTACGACCCGGATATCGTGGTCTCCGGCATCAACAACTCGGCCAATCTCGGCGACGACGTGATTTATTCGGGCACCGTGTCCGCCGCGATGGAAGGCCGCTTCCTCGGCCTGCCGGCGGTGGCGGTCTCGCTGGTGACGCACAATCACGAAGCGCATCACTACGAAACCGCCGCGCGCGCCGCGGTGGAGATCGTGGCACGGCTGAAGTCCGACCCGTTGCCCGCCGATACCATCCTCAACGTCAACGTGCCGGACCTGGCCTGGTCGGAGGTGCTCGGTTTCGAGGTCACCCGGCTGGGCAACCGCCACCGGTCCGAGCCCTGCGTGCCGCAGCGCGACCCGCGCGGCCGCACCGTGTACTGGATCGGCCCGGCCGGGCCGGAGCAGGACGCTGGCGCCGGCACCGACTTCCATGCCGTGCGCACCGGGCATATCTCGATCACCCCGATCCATGTCGACCTGACCCGCTATCAGGCGCTGGAGACGGTGGCCGGCTGGGTGGGCGGCCTGACCGCCGCGCTGGATACGCCGGCATGACGCCGAGGCTGCGGCTGCAACCGGAATCGGTCGGGATCGGCATGACCTCGCAACGCGTGCGCGACCGGCTGGTCGAGCGCCTGCGCGAGGCCGGTATCCAGGACGAGGCCACGCTCAACGCGGTGCGCACCGTGCCGCGCCATCTGTTCATCGACGAAGCGCTGGCCTCGCGTGCCTATGAAGACACCGCCTTGCCGATCGGCCACGGCCAGACCATCTCGCAGCCCTGGGTGGTCGCACGCATGACCGAGGCGGTGCTGCAGGTTGGCCCGACCAAAGTGCTCGAAGTGGGCACCGGCTCCGGCTACCAGGGCGCGATCCTCGCCGCGCTGGGGCTGGAGGTGTACACCGTCGAGCGCATCGGCGACCTGCTGCGGCAGGCGCGCAAGCGCTTCCGCCATCTGGGCATGAACGTGCGCAGCAAGCACGACGACGGCCGCATCGGCTGGCCCGAACATGGCCCCTACGATGCCATCGTGGTCACCGCCGCCGCCCCGGCGCTGGTCGACGCGCTGGTCGATCAGCTGGCGGTCGGCGGGCGGCTGGTCGCGCCGGTCGGTGGCGCCTCGTCGCAGTCACTGGTGCAACTCACGCGCGCTGCCGACGGCGCGATCGAGCAGCAGGTTCTGGCGCCGGTCACGTTCGTCCCGCTGTTGTCGGGCATGCTGGATTGAATCCATGAGAGTTTTTCGATGAAGATCTTCGGGCCGTTGTACGACGTGGCCATTCGCTGGTCGCGCAATCGCCGCGCTCCGGCGCTGCTGACCGGCCTCAGTTTCGTGGAGGGCTTCATCTTCCCGGTACCGCCGGAGGTGATGCTGGCGCCGATGTCGCTGGCCGAACCCAGGCGCGCCCTGTGGTTCGCCACCTTGAGCCTGATCGGCTCGGTCTGCGGCGCGCTGGTCGGTTATCTGCTGGGCCATTTCGCCTTCGCCGCCTTGCAGCCGCTGATCGAATGGCTGGGCTGGAGCGCCAAGATCCAGGCGCAGATCGAGACGTTGCGCACGCTGGTCGCCGATTCGCCGTGGAAGGCCTTCTGGGCGCTGGTGCTGGTGGGCTTTACCCCGATCCCGTTGAAGATCTTTACCTGGGCCTCGGGCGTGGTCGGCGTGCCGATCCTGCCCTTCATTGCCAGCATGCTGGTGGGGCGCGGCAAGCGCGTGTATCTGGTGGCCGGCGCGATCCGGCTGGGTGGGGCGCGTGCCGAGGCCGCGCTGCATCGCTGGATCGAGCCGCTGGGCTGGGTGGCCATGGCCGTCCTGGCGGTGGGAGCAGGCTGGCTGGTGTGGAAGACAACCAACGGATGAGCAAGTTGCAGATGAACTCGGTACGTAAGACAGCAGTCCTGCTCGCAGTCGCCGTCGGGCTGGGCGCCTGCAGCAGCGCCACGGTGGTGCGTTCACCCGGAGCCGGCGGCGGTTCGGCGTCCGCGCGTCCGTCCGCGGCGCCGCGTCCGTCGGTGCCGCGCCCGGGTGCGACCGTCACCGTGCAGCGCGGCGACACGCTATACGCCATCTCGCGTCGGACCAACATCACCGCGCCGGACCTGGCGGCCTGGAATGGCCTGTCCTCGCCGAACACCATCTATCCCGGCCAGACCCTCAAGCTCTATCCGCCCGGAGCCAGCAGGCCGGGCGGTGGCGCGGCCAGCGCCGGCACGGTGGTTCCGCCGCGCCCGAGTGCCCCGATCGCAGCACCGGTCAGTAGCGGATTTCCGTGGCGCTGGCCAGCCGACGGCGTGGTGGTCGGCACCTTCGTCAGCGGCGAGACCACCAAGCAGGGCGTGGACATCGCCGGTGCCAGCGGGCAGGCGGTGCGTGCCGCGGCCGATGGCGTGGTGGTGTACTCCGGCGCCGGCCTGGTCGGCTACGGCGAGCTGATCATCATCAAGCACAACGACCAGTGGCTGTCCGCCTACGGACACAACCGCAAGCGCCTGCTCAACGAAGGCCAGAGCGTCAAGGCCGGCCAGCAGATCGCCGAGATGGGCCGCAGCGGCGCGGCCCGCGACATGCTGCACTTCGAGATCCGCTACAACGGCAAGCCGGTGGATCCGCTGCTGTATCTGCCTAAGAAGTGATTCGGGATTCGGGATTTGGGATTCGCAACGGCAACGGCGCTGGGCCGATGGTGCTACTTGGAAGGTGCGTTCTACCGGCCTGAGCTCGCTTGAGGTGGCGCTACTGCTGTTGGCATGAGAGCGACATCTGCTTCAGCCCGCAGTTGCGAATCCCCAATCCCGACTCCCTAATCCCGGCCTTCCAGAATCATCGCCAGTGCCACCCGGCGGCCTTCGCTGGCCAGCACGTTGTAGGTGCGTGCCGCGGCCGCATTGGTCATCGCTTCCAGGCCGATGCCGCGGGTCAGGCAGGCTGCCAGCACGTCCGTCTTCGGGAACTGCTGCCGCTCGCCGGTGCCGAGCAGGATCACCGCCGGGGCGAGCGCCAGCACCGCGTCCATATGCGCGACCTGGAGCTGTTCCAGGCCGGAGACCGGCCAGCCTTCCACCAGCTCGTCGGGCATCAGGATGAAGCTGCGCTGCAGAATCTGATCGTTCACCTTGGCGTGGCGGCCATCGGCCGCGCGCAGCGCATAGGTGTAGTCGGGGTGTTCCTGGCTTAAGGGCATGTCGAACTCGTCGGGTCAGCCGCGCGGCAGCACGATCTGACGCTTTTCCTTGCTGGGGCGGTACAGGATGGCGACATGGCCGATCCGCTGCACCAGCGCGCTGCCGGTCTGCTCGGTCAGTTCGGCAATCATGGCGTCACGGGCCTCGCGATCCTCCGATGTCACCTTCACCTTGATCAGTTCGTGGCGCTCGAGCACTTCCTCGAGTTCGGCCAGAAATGCCGGCGTGACCCCTTTGCCGCCGGTTTGCAGCAGTGCCTTGAGATCGTGGGCCTGGCCGCGCAGGAAACGGTTCTGGGCGGAGGTGAGAACAATGGACATGCAGGATCAAAGGGCAGCAAAGGGTGTTCAGGGTATCATGGCGACCCGTTCAGACCCCTTTGCCGATGCCTTCCCGTAGTAAAAGCAGCCAGCGCTGGCTCAAGGAACACTTCGCCGATCCGTTCGTCAAGAAGGCGCAGGCCGAAGGCATGCGCTCGCGTGCGGCCTACAAGCTGGAAGAACTGCTCCAGCGCGACCGCCTGCTCAAGCCGGGCATGGTGGTGGTCGACCTGGGCGCGGCGCCAGGCGGTTGGTCGCAACAGGTGCGCAAGTCCATGGGCGACAGCGGCCGGGTGGTGGCGCTGGATATCCTGGAGATGCCGCCGCTGGCCGGCGTGGAGTTCCTTCACGGCGACTTCAGGGAGCAAACCGTCCTATCGGAATTCGAGGCGATGCTGGGCGATGTGCCGGTGGACCTTGTGCTGTCCGATATGGCCCCCAATAAGAGTGGCATGGATGCGGTCGACCAACCGCGGATGATGCACCTGGCGGAACTGGCGATGGAATTTGCCGATACCCACCTCAAACCGGGCGGGGCGTTCCTGATCAAGCTGTTCCAGGGTGTCGGGTCCGACGATTACATTCGTGAGCTTCGCCGCCGCTATGACAAGGTGACGATTCGCAAGCCGGCGGCCTCGCGCAAGCGCTCCCCGGAAGTTTATGCGCTCGGTCAGGGCAAGCGTGCCCAGATCAAGTAAGCTGCCAATGACCACCGTGTTTCAAGAATTTGAAGAGTAGAGGGCACCGGAGCCAATGAGGATGAACGACTTGACCAAGAATCTGCTGCTGTGGGTGGTCGTCGCGGTTGTGCTGATGGTCGTCTTCCAGAGCTTCTCGCCGCGGATGGCGGGCGGTGTCGGCCCCGACTCGATCACCTACACCCAGTTCCTGAAGGAAGTGGACTCGGGCCGCGTGAAGTCGGTGGACTACACCGACGAGACCAACCTAGCGGTCAATGCGATCCGCTTCAAGCGCACCGACGGCAGCGAAGCCACCGTCTACGGTCCGCGCGACGACAAGCTGGTCGACGTGCTGTATAGCAAGAACATCGAAATGACCCGCCAGAAGCCCTCCACCGGGCCCGGCTTCTGGTCGTTGGTGCTCAATTTCCTGCCGGTCATCCTGATCATCGGCTTCTGGCTGTTCATCATGCGCCAGATGCAGGGCGGTGGCGGTGGCGCCAAGGGCGCAATGAGCTTCGGCAAGTCGCGCGCCAAGCTGCAGGGCGAGGACCAGGTCAAGATCACCTTCGCCGACGTCGCCGGCTGCGACGAGGCCAAGGAAGAAGTCGGCGAGCTGGTCGACTTCCTGCGCGACCCGACCAAGTTCACCAAGCTGGGCGGCAAGATCCCGCGCGGCGTGTTGATGGTCGGCCCGCCCGGTACCGGCAAGACGCTGCTCGCCAAGGCCATCGCCGGCGAGGCCAAGGTGCCGTTCTTCAGCATCTCGGGCTCGGACTTCGTGGAAATGTTTGTCGGCGTGGGTGCCAGCCGCGTGCGCGACATGTTCGAGCAGGCCAAGAAGCATGCGCCATGCATCATCTTCATCGACGAAATCGATGCGGTGGGCCGTCATCGCGGCGCCGGTCTGGGCGGCGGGCACGACGAGCGCGAGCAGACCCTGAACCAGTTGCTGGTCGAGATGGACGGTTTCGAAGGCGGCGAAGGCGTGATCGTGATCGCGGCGACCAACCGTCCCGACGTGCTGGATCCGGCGCTGCTGCGTCCAGGCCGTTTCGACCGCCAGGTCGTGGTCGGCCTGCCGGACGTCAAGGGGCGCGAGCAGATCCTGCGTGTGCACATGCGCAAGCTGCCGCTGGCCGACGACGTGGTGCCGATGGTCATCGCACGCGGTACGCCGGGCTTCTCCGGTGCCGATTTGGCCAACCTGTGCAACGAGGCGGCGTTGTTTGCCGCACGCGGCAGCGAGAAGGAAGTCCGCATGGACCACTTCGACCGTGCCCGCGACAAGATCCTGATGGGTGCCGAGCGTCGCTCGATGGCCATGAGCGAGGACGAGAAGACGCTCACCGCGTACCACGAGGCAGGTCACGCCATCGTCGGTCGTCTGGTGCCCGAGCATGACCCGGTCTACAAGGTCACGATCATTCCGCGTGGTCGCGCCCTGGGCGTGACGATGTATCTGCCGGAAGGCGACCGTTACTCGATGAACCGCGTGGCGATCGAGTCGCAGCTGTGCTCGCTGTACGGCGGCCGCGTTGCCGAAGAGCTCATCTTCGGCGGCGACAAGGTCACCACCGGCGCGTCCAACGACATCGAGCGTGCGACCAAGATGGCGCGCAACATGGTCACCAAGTGGGGCCTGTCCGACGAGCTCGGCCCGGTGGCCTACGGCGAGGAGGAAGACGAGGTGTTCCTGGGGCGTTCGGTCACCCAGCACAAGAACGTGTCGGACGAGACCGCGCGCAAGATCGACGAAGTGGTGCGCTCGATCCTGGACAAGGCTTACAGCAAGACCAAGGCCATCCTCACCGAGAACCTGGACAAGCTGCACGCGATGTCGCAGCTGCTGCTGCAGTACGAGACCATCGACGTGCCGCAGATCGACGCCATCATGGAAGGCCGCGAGCCGCCGCCGCCGGCGGGTTGGGGCAAGTCCGACAAGGACGGTGGCAACAACAACGACAAGGGCAGCCCGCGTCCGTTGCCGCCGATCGCCGGGCCGGCCGAGCAGCTGTAACCAACGCATCGGTCAGCTGCAGCAGCATCCATCAAGGCCGGGAAGCGATTCCCGGCCTTGATGCGTTGTAGCGACACCTCGCCCCGGCGGCGCTGATCGCAACCATCCAAGGAGACACCACCGATGTTCGATACTGCCCTCAAGCTGGATTGCGCCGGTCGCGCGCTGCGACTGGATGCGCCGCAGGTGATGGGAATCGTCAATGTCACGCCGGATTCGTTTTCCGACGGCGGCCAGCACGCCAGCTGCGACGCCGCCATCGCGCATGGTTTGAGGCTGGTCGAGCAGGGCGCTGCGGTGCTGGATATCGGTGGCGAATCCACCCGCCCCGGTGCCACGCCGGTATCGCTGGAGGAAGAGCTGCAGCGCGTGGTCCCGGTGATCCAGGCATTGGCGCAGCAGACCACTGTTCCGATCAGCGTGGATACCTACAAGCCGGAGGTGATGCGCGCGGCGGTCGCGGCCGGCGCCGGCATGATCAACGACGTGCATGCGCTGCGCTCGCCGGGGGCGCTGGATGCGGCAGCCGAATTGCGGGTGCCGGTGGTGTTGATGCATGCACGCAGCGCGCCGCATGCGATGCAGGACGCGCCGCACTATGACGACGTGGTGGCCGAGGTGCATCGCTTCCTGGCCGAGCGCATCTTCGCGGCCGAAATGGCCGGGATCGACAAGCGCCGCTTGATCCTCGACCCGGGGTTCGGCTTCGACAAGACCACCACGCACAATCTGACCGTGCTGGCGCAGTTGCAGCGCCTGCAGGAGTTCGGTCTGCCGGTGCTGGCGGGGCTGTCGCGCAAGCGCAGCATCGGTGAGTTGACCGGGCACCAGCTCGCCGCAGAGCGCGTATACGGCTCGGTCGCCGCGCATCTGATCGCCGCCCAACACGGCGCGATGTTGCTGCGGGTGCATGATGTGGCCGCCACCGTGGATGCCCTGAAGGTGTGGAGCGCGATGACGGCGATTCCGCTGCCGCGCGTGAGCGCGCCTGCGGCACCGAGCATTCGCTGGCCGGACGAGGACTGATGCCGGCCGACCGCCGCCCGCTGGCGATTGCGCTGATGGGGCCGACCGCCAGCGGCAAGACCGCGCTGGCACTGGACGCCGCGCAGCGCTGGAACGGCGAGATCGTCAGTGTCGATTCGGCGCTGGTGTATCGCGGCCTGGACATCGGCGCGGCCAAGCCGGATGCGGCGATGCGCGCGGCAGTGCCGCATCACTTGATCGATCTGCGCGAGCCCTGGCAGATCTATTCGGCGGCGGAATTCGCCAGCGATGCGCGGCAGGCGATCGAGCAGATCGTGGCGCGCGGCAAGCTGCCGATCCTGGCCGGCGGCACCGGGCTGTACTTCCGCGCCTTGCTGGAAGGGCTGTCGCAGTTGCCCGAGGCCGATCCGGCGGTGCGCGCGGCAATCGCAGCCGAAGCCGGGGAACTTGGCTGGGCGCGGATGCACGCACAACTGGCGAACGTCGACCCGGTCGCGGCGGCGCGGATCCATACCACCGATCCGCAGCGGATCCAGCGCGCCCTGGAGGTCTACCGCATCAGCGGCAGGCCGATCAGCTACTGGCAGGCGCTGCCGTCGGGTCCCCGTTTGCCGGTGCGGGTGCTGAAGGTGGTGCTGGCGCCGCGCGAGCGCGCAGTGCTGCATGCACGCATCGAACAGCGCCTGGACACGATGCTGGCACAGGACTTCCTGGCCGAGGTGGAACGTCTGCGGGCACTGCCGCAACTGCGTGCAGTCTCCGCGCCGCTGGATCTGCCCGCAGTGCGCGCGGTGGGGTATCGCCAGGCTTGGGAGTACCTGGATGGGGCCGGTCGCCTGGCCGACTTTCGCGACAAGGCGGTGCAGGCCACCCGTCAACTGGCCAAGAGGCAGCTCACCTGGCTGCGTGGCGAGCTCGACGCGCGCTGGTTCGACCCGGAGCATGACCGCCAACGATTGGAAAGTGCACTTGTCGGCTTCCTCGGCCAACGTCCCGCTGTACGGCAGGCTTCAGGCGTGTAACATCCCGTTTCCGGGGCCGGCTGGGGATGGCAGGTGTCGACCGGGACTATAAGAACAATAATGAAGAGGAGTTTTCGATGGCTAAGGGGCAATCTTTACAGGACCCATTCCTCAACGCGCTGCGGCGCGAGCGGGTGCCGGTTTCTGTGTATCTGGTCAACGGCATCAAGCTGCAGGGCACGATCGAGTCGTTCGACCAGTTCGTGGTCCTGCTGCGCAATACCGTGAGTCAGATGGTCTACAAGCACGCCATCTCCACGGTCGTGCCGGCGCGCAATGTGCGCGTGGGACCAGGTGGTGGGTATGTGCAATCCAATGAAGGCAACCAGGCGGAAGATGACGACGTCGAGCAGTAATGGAGTAGTGCGTGTTTGATCGCTCACGCAAGGGTGAACACGCGTTGTTGATTCAGACCCACTCCGGTGGGCCTGCCGAAGAGGATGTGCTGGAGGAGTTCGCCGACCTTGCCAAGTCGGCGGGCGCCACGGTGGCGGCCACGCTCACCGCGCGCATCGACAAACCGAACCCGTCGACCTTGATCGGCAGCGGCAAGCTGGAAGAGATCAAGGCCGCCGCCGAGGCCACCGGTGCGGATCTGGTGTTGGTCAATCACACCTTGTCGCCCGGCCAGGAGCGCAATCTGGAGCGCTATCTGGAGCGGCGCGTGATCGACCGCACCGGCCTGATCCTGGACATCTTCGCGCAACGGGCACGCAGCCACGAGGGCAAGCTGCAGGTGGAGCTGGCGCAGTTGCGGCATATGGCCACCCGGCTGGTACGCGGCTGGACCCACCTGGAACGTCAGCGCGGCGGCTCGATCGGCCTGCGCGGCCCTGGCGAAACCCAGCTGGAAACCGACCGTCGCCTGCTGCAGAAGCGGGTGGAGCAGTTGCAGCAGCGGCTGGAAAAGGTCGAGGTGCAGCGCACCCAGATGCGGCGTGCGCGCATGCGCAGCGAACTGCCGCGGATTGCGTTGGTCGGTTACACCAATGCCGGCAAATCCACGCTGTTCAACGCCTTGACCGGTGCGGAGGCCTACGTGGCCGACCAGTTGTTCGCCACGCTCGATCCCACCGTGCGCCGCATCGCGCTGCCGGGCGGCAGTGCGATCCTGGCCGACACGGTCGGCTTCGTGCGCGACCTGCCGCACCAACTGGTCGCCGCATTCCGTTCGACCTTGTCCGAGGCGCGCGACGCCGATCTGCTGTTGCATATCGTCGATGCGGCCGACCCGCTGCGCGAGGAACGCATCCAGCAGGTCGATGAGGTGTTGCATGCGGTAGGTGCGGGCGATCTGCCGCAGCTGCTGGTATTCAACAAGATCGACAAGATCGAAGGCGCGCAGGTGCGTCACGATGCGCAGGACGGCGTTCCCGACCAGGCGCGGCGTGAGCGCGTGTGGGTCTCCGCGCGCGACGGACGCGGGCTGCAGGAATTGCAGCATGCGCTCGGGCAGCGACTGGACCTGCGCCATGTGACCGGGCAACTGCGGTTGCCGCCGTCGGCCGGCCGTCTGCGCTCGAAGTTGCATCAACTGGAAGTGGTGCGCGGCGAGCAGTCCGACGAGGACGGCTGGTTGCTGGAGGTCGACCTGCCGATGGTCGAGGCCGAGCGCCTGGCTGCCGGCGACGACGGTGCGCCACTGCGGGCGATGCTGCCCGATCGTCGCGAAGACTGGGAGTCGTGAGTGGCGCTGCACGGTCGGCTTGTGCCAGCCGTGCAGATCGCCGTTGTCGGGGCAGGCCGATATCTGCCGGCGGTGTGGCGATCGCGCTGGGTGACGGTGGGTTCTGTTGCTGGGGTGACCGAATGCGTGTCTGCAGCAGTCGTGCAGGCGTGAGAATGTCCGCCAGCCGCCGATATCCTTGCGATCCGGTTACCAGCGCAGCCGATGCCCGCTGCCATCGGCTGCACACGGCCACTGAACCCTGGCCACGTCGTCGCTGGCGCGGATTGGGCGCCAGCGCAGACAGGCGCGGCGAATTCGGCTAAAACGTCGGTTGCTTCTTCATGCGCCGTGCCCATGTCCATGTCCGCCGATTCCGAATTGCAGCAGCTGGCCGAACGCCTCGGTCAGCAGCTGCTTGCCGCGCGCGAGCGCCTGGTCACTGCCGAGAGCTGCACCGGTGGCTGGATCGCCAAGGCAGTCACCGATGTGGCGGGGTCCTCGCACTGGTTCGATTGCGGCATGGCCGCCTACAGCTACGAGGCCAAGCAGGCCTTGCTGGGCGTGCGGCCGCAGACGCTGGAAGTGCATGGTGCGGTCAGCCGCGAAACGGTGATCGAAATGGTGTCGGGCGCGCTGGTCAATTCCGGTGCGAGCATCGCGGTGGCGGTGACCGGCATCGCCGGCCCGGGTGGCGGCAGTGAGGACAAGCCGGTCGGCACGGTATGGATCGGCTGGAAGCGGCGCGGCGGCTATGCCACTGCGCAGTTGTTCCAGTTCGCTGGTGATCGCGATGCAGTGCGGCGTCAGACCGTGGTTGCCGCGCTGCAGGGCTTGAGCGCACTGCTCTAATTCCGGCGAATCCGTCGATCGCTACGAGCTCGGCGCCAGGGCCAGCTGGCTAGGTGACAACCGTCTGCTCAATGCCGCGCTGTTCTACCAGGACTTCAGCGACTTTCAGCGCAGTCATTTCCTCGCAACCAGCTTCTGGTGGGTGCCATTCCCAGCGAGGTGTCGCGCGGCATCGATACCGAACTGCTGCGGCAGGGCGTCATTCCAGGCCCGATGCGGCAGGGCGGGCTCAGCTACACGGATGCTGCGTTTGGTCGCGATCCGCTGCTGCCCGGCAGTCGTGATTGTCTAGGCGCGCCGCGCACGTATGGGGTGACCTTGCGCTTACGGGATGAAGGCTCGAAGACCTGGGTACGCCATTGCCAAGCCACCAGGATGCAAGCGTAGGCGCAACCTCGGCTAAGCCGGCAAACGTCCATGACGCGACAGGCTGGTGCAGATCGGCTACAAACAAGGTCCCGTCTTCAACCCGCGTGCCGATGCTTCCGCTGTTTGCTCATGCGTTGTTTTTGTCCGTACCGTGCCGATTTGCTGGCGATGTCCCGGTGTTGCCCGATGGCCTGCGCGCATCCTGCAGGCAACCGATGCCGGAGGCGGCCGCTCGGTGCGCCATCGTGTGCGCAAGCGATCATGCCGCCCTGGCGGTTGCGCGTGGTCGTGCATGCTCAATGGGTGCGCGCAGCGACGGCACACATGCAGCGATGCACGTTAACGCCATTTGTCCTGTTGCCGCAGCGCGATCGCAGGCGGTGTGCTGATGTGGGAAGCGCTCGGTACCGTTCGGGACCTGGGGCGGCTGCAGGAAATCGCCGCGGTGCTGATCCGTTACGGATTCGGCGATGTGGTGCGGCGCATCGGGCTTGCCGACGTGCTCGAACGTGCCGGCAAGCTGCTGCACTGGCATAACGCCGAGGGCCGCCTGCGCATGTCCGCCGCGACGCGGGTGCGGCGCGCGCTCGAGGAACTCGGGCCGACCTTCGTCAAGCTGGGGCAGGTGCTGGCCACGCGTGTGGACCTGCTGCCGCCGGAGTGGATCGAGGAGCTGAGTGAGCTGCAGAACGCGGTGCCTGCGCTGCCGTTCGAACAGATCCGCCCGCAACTGGTCGCAGCCCTGGGCGCGGAGCCGGAAAGCGTGTTCGCACGCCTGGACGAACAGCCTCTGGCTGCGGCATCGCTGGCGCAGACGCATCGCGCCTGGCTGGCCGATGGCACGCCGGTGGTATGGAAGATCCGCCGCCCCGGCATTGGCGATGTCATCGATGCGGATCTGCGCCTGTTGGCGCGCCTGGCGGAAATCGTGGAAACGCGTGCCCCCGATCTCAAGCGCTATCGCCCCGCCGAGGTGGTGCAGCAGTTCACCGTCTCCCTGCGGCGTGAACTCGATTTCGCCGCCGAGTGCCGCAATGCCGAGCGCATCGCAGCCAATTTCGTCAACGACCCCCAGGTGGTGGTGCCGTCTGTCTATTGGCAGTGGACCTGCGAATCGCTCAACGTGCAGGAATTCATCGACGGCATCCCGGGGCGGGATCTGGTCGCCGTGGATGCGGCCGGCCTGGACCGCAAGGCGCTCGCACGCACTGGCGCCGGGATCGTGTTGAAGATGGTGCTGCAGGATGGCTGCTTTCACGCCGACCCGCATCCGGGCAACATTTTCTATCTGCGCGACGGGCGCATCGCCGTCATCGATTTCGGCATGGTCGGACGCGTTTCCGAGCAGCGCCGCTTCCAGGTCGCACAATTGCTGCATGGCATGGTCAGCTACGACGCCGAAGCGGTCATCGACGTACTGCTGGAATGGGCCGGTACCAGCCTGGAAATCGATGAGTCGCGGCTGCAGCAGGATATCGGTGCCTTCGTCGACGAGTACCGCGGGGTGCCGCTGAAGGAGCTGCGCATCGGCGCGATGCTGGGCGATGTGACCTCGATCCTGCGTGATCACGGGCTGACCCTGCCGTCGGATCTGGCGTTGATGATCAAGGCGTTTCTGACGCTCGAAGGCATGGGACGCCAGCTCGATCCGGATTTCGACATGGCCACCGAGGCGCGCCCGTATCTCGAACGCGTGGTGCTGCAGCGTTATGCGCCCAGCGCAATGCTGCGGCGCAGCCGTCGCACCGTGACCGGCGCGATCGACCTGATCGGCGATCTGCCGCGCGACCTCAAACGGCTGCTGCAGGCCGCGCGGCGCGGCAAGCTGCAACTGCAGATCGAAACGCGTGCATTGCGCGAGTTCGGCGAGCAGGTCGATCGCGCGGCCAACCGGCTCACCATGGGGATCGTGACTGCCGCGCTGGTGATCGGCTCGTCGATCGTCATGAACAGTGTCGGGGGCAGTGCCAGCCGCTGGCTGCTCGCGTTGGGCGTCGGCGGGTTCATCGGTGCAGCCCTGTGCGGCGTCTGGATCCTGTTCTCCATCTGGCGCAGCCGACGCTAGACGCGGCACGCGTGCCGACTCCGGTGGCTGACCCGTGCGTAGCGTACGACACGGCTATTGCGCAGGCGCCAGTTAGTAGTAATACTACTAACCATGGACCTGACCGATACCCAGCAAGCAATCCTGGCCTTGATCGCCGAGCGCATCGATGCCGACGGCGTACCGCCCTCGCAGACCGAGATCGCGCGCGCCTTCGGCTTCAAGGGTGTGCGCGGCGCGCAATACCATCTGGAGGCATTGGAGCAGGCCGGTGCGATCCGTCGCGTCCCCGGCCAGGCCCGCGGCATCCGTCTGGCCGGGCAGGGCGCCCAGTCGCGTACCGCGCCTGCCGCTGCAAACGAGCCGGTGCGCGATGATGTGCTGCGCCTGCCGGTGCTGGGACGCGTGGCGGCAGGCCTGCCGATCGGCGCGGATATCGGCTCGGACGACTTCGTGGTGCTGGACCGGGTGTTCTTCTCGCCGTCGCCGGACTATCTGCTCAAGGTGCAGGGTGACTCGATGCGCGACGAAGGCATTTTCAACGGCGACCTGATCGGAGTGCACCGCACCCGCGACGCGCGTTCGGGGCAGATCGTGGTGGCGCGCATCGATGAGGAGATCACGGTCAAGCTGTTGAAGATCGGCAAGGACCGCATCCGCCTGCTGCCGCGCAACCCGGACTACGCGCCGATCGAAGTGTTGCCGGATCAGGATTTCGCGATCGAGGGCCTGTACTGCGGGCTGTTGAGGCCGAATCGTTGAGTACTGCGCCGATGGCCTCACTGGCGTTATCCCGAGCCGGTGCCGCAGGATTTCCCGCTGCCATCGCCATGGCCGCCTCCCTAATCTGAGTGTGTCGCAGCCAGTCTCAGCCTGTGCGATACACCGCCGTTACATTCGCCCTACACCGAAATCACTGACAAGGATCACCCAGATGGATGAGAACAAGAAGCGCGCCCTTTCCGCCGCACTGAGCCAGATCGAGAAGCAATTCGGCAAGGGCTCGGTGATGCGCATGGGCGACCGTGTGATCGAGGCCGTCGAAGTCATTCCGACCGGCTCGCTGATGTTGGACATCGCACTGGGGATCGGCGGCCTGCCCAAGGGCCGCGTGGTGGAGATCTATGGTCCGGAATCGTCGGGCAAGACCACCCTGACCCTGCAGGCGATTGCCGAATGCCAGAAGAAGGGCGGCACCGCTGCCTTCATCGACGCCGAGCATGCGTTGGACCCGATCTACGCCGCCAAGCTGGGCGTCAATGTCGACGACCTGCTGCTGTCGCAGCCGGATACCGGCGAGCAGGCGCTGGAAATCGCCGACATGCTGGTGCGTTCCGGTTCGGTGGACATCGTGGTGGTCGACTCGGTCGCCGCGCTGACTCCGAAGGCGGAAATCGAAGGCGAAATGGGTGACCAGCTGCCGGGTCTGCAGGCCCGCCTGATGAGCCAGGCGCTGCGCAAGCTGACCGGCAATATCAAGCGTTCCAACACGCTGGTGGTCTTCATCAACCAGCTGCGCCACAAGATCGGCGTGATGATGCCGGGCCAGAGCCCGGAAGTGACCACCGGCGGCAACGCGCTGAAGTTCTACGCATCGGTCCGTCTGGATATCCGTCGTATCGGCGCGATCAAGAAGGGCGACGAAATCATCGGCAACCAGACCAAGATCAAGGTGGTCAAGAACAAGCTGGCGCCTCCGTTCAAGCAGGTCGTGACCGAAATCCTCTACGGCGAAGGCATCAGCCGCGAGGGTGAGCTGATCGACATGGGCGTGGAAGCCAAGCTGGTCGAGAAGGCCGGCGCCTGGTACAGCTACGGCGAAGAACGCATCGGGCAGGGCAAGGACAACGCGCGTGGCTATCTGCGCGACAACCCGCAGGTTGCAGTGCGGCTGGAAGCCGAGCTGCGTGAGAAGTTCCAGCCGGCTGAAGCGCCGCGCGAAGCCGGCGACGACGTCGAGAAGGAATAACAGCAGCCAGGCAGTGCGAGCCCAGCCGTCATCAGGCAGGTGTCTCGGCAGCAGCGCGAACCGGGACGTCCGCGTGGGGCCACCCCGGTTCTGCCTACCGGCCGCGTCCGCCTGATGGCAGAACGGCAGCACTGACGGCTGTGGCAGGTCTTCTATCGCGGGGACGGCGGAGTCAGTGCCGTCGCTTCCCGCGGTAGATCTATTGAAGGCCAGGAGGGCAGGCGCCACGAACGGCGCATTGATGCTGTGTGGTTTTGGTACTCGGGACACCCACGATGGACGAGCAACAGCCCGCGCCAAAGCGGGGACGCCGCTTCAAGGAGCAGACGCCGGTACAACGCGCACTGGGATTGCTGGTGCGGCGTGAGCATTCGCGCAAGGAATTGAATCGCAAGCTGCTGGCACGCGGTATCGAGCCGGACGCTGCACAGGCGGCCGTGGAGCGCCTGGCTGAGGAGGGGTGGCAGGACGACACCCGTTTTGCGGCCTCGGTCGTACGCAATCGTGCAGGTTCGGGCTACGGTCCACTGCATATTCGCGCCGAGCTCGGAACCCACGGCCTGGACAGCGATGCCATCAGCGCCGCAATGGCGACGTTTGAGGGCGACTGGACCGAAAACGCGCGCGACCTGATCCGCCGTCGCTTCGGCGAGGAAGGGCCTACCGACCTCCCGCAGCGGCGCAAGGCCGCGGATCTGCTGGCACGGCGTGGTTTCGATGGCAACAGCATTCGCAGCGCTACGCGCTTCGACCTTGAGGACTGAGGGCGTCAGGCCTGCTACCCTTCGTGGTTTCAGGTTGTTCCGCTCATCTGCGCCCACATCTCATTGGGTGACCGGGACTGCCGCCCGCCCAATGCCAGCACATGAACGCATCCGCCAAATTCAGCACTTCCCAGATCCGTAGTGACTTCCTCGCGTTCTTCGAGGGGAAGGGCCACACCATCGTGCCATCCGCGCCGCTGGTGCCGGGCAACGACCCGACCTTGCTGTTCACCAACTCCGGCATGGTCCAGTTCAAGGACGTCTTCCTCGGCGCGGAGAAGCGTAGCTACGTGCGCGCGGCCGACGTACAGCGCTGCCTGCGTGCCGGCGGCAAGCACAACGATCTGGATTCGGTGGGCTACACCGCGCGCCATCACACCTTCTTCGAGATGCTGGGCAACTGGTCGTTCGGCGATTACTTCAAGAAGGACGCCATCAGCTGGGCCTGGGAGCTGCTGACCCAGGTCTGGAAGCTGCCGGCGGAGCGGTTGCTGGTCACCGTCTATCACACCGACGAAGAAGCCTTCGCGCTGTGGCGCGACATGATCGGCATTCCGGAAAGCCGCATCGTGCGCATCGGCGACAACAAGGGTGCGCCGTACGCGTCGGACAACTTCTGGCAGATGGCCGATACCGGCCCGTGCGGCCCCTGCACCGAGATCTTCTTTGATCATGGCGACCACATCGCCGGTGGCCCCCCGGGCTCCCCGGATGAGGATGGCGACCGCTTCATCGAGATCTGGAACCTGGTGTTCATGCAGTTCGATCGCCAGCCCGACGGCACCCTGGTGCCGTTGCCGGCCCCGTGCGTGGATACCGGCATGGGCCTGGAGCGCCTGGCTGCGATCCTGCAGCACGTGCATACCAACTACGAGATCGATCTGTTCCAGGCCTTGATCGGCAAGGCCAGCGCGCTGACCGGCGTCACCGATCTGGAGAACAAGTCGCTGCGGGTGATCGCCGATCACATCCGCGCCTGTTCGTTCCTGATCGTCGACGGTGTGCTGCCGTCCAACGAAGGCCGCGGCTATGTGCTGCGCCGGATCATCCGGCGTGCGCTGCGCCACGGCTGGATGCTGGGGGTACGCCAGCCGTTCTTCAGCAAGATGGTGCCGACCCTGGTCGAGCTGATGGGCGAGGCCTATCCCGAACTGGTGGTCGCGCGGGAGACCGTCGCGCGCGCACTGCTGGCCGAAGAAGAGCGTTTTGCCGAGACGCTGGACGCCGGCATGAAGATCTTCGACGACGTTGCTGCGCGCTCGCAGGAAGTGATTCCCGGCGCCGATGCGTTCCGCCTTTTCGATACCTACGGGTTCCCGGTCGATCTGACCTCCGACATCGCACGCGAGCGCGGCTTGCGCGTGGACATGGAGGGCTTCGAGTTCGCCATGGAGCGTCAGCGCGAGACCGCGCGTGCCGCCGGCAAGTTCGGTGGCGGCGTCGCATTGCCGGCCGATCTGGTCGCCACCATGTCGCCGACGGTGTTTCTGGGCTACGAGGCCTACGATGCCGATGCACTCAAGGTCGTGGCGTTACTCAAGCAGGGCCGTCCAGTTGAACGCGCGGAAGCCGGCGACGAGGTCATCGTGTTCACCGACCGCACGCCGTTCTATGCCGAGTCCGGTGGTCAAGTCGGCGATAGCGGCCAGCTGAGCGGTAGCGATGTCTCCATCGAGATCACTGACACCCAGAAGTTTGCCGGTCAGTTCCATGGCCATGTCGGGCGCATCACCGAGGGTGCGCTGGCATTGGGCGATGTGCTGGCAGGCGGCATCGACGTGCAGCGTCGCGGCAAGACCATCCTCAACCACTCGGCCACGCATCTGCTGCATGCGGCCCTGCGCGAGGTGCTGGGCACCCACGTGCAGCAGAAGGGTTCGCTGGTTGCACCGGACCGCTTGCGGTTCGACTTCTCGCACTTCCAGCCGATCACGCCCGAAGAGCTCGCCGTGATCGAACGCAAGGTCAACGCCGAGGTGCGCACCAACCACAGCGTGGAAGTGCACAACATGGCCATGCAGGAGGCGCTGGATTTCGGCGCGATGGCGCTGTTCGGCGAAAAGTACGGCGAGAACGTGCGTGTGCTGAAGATGGGCGGTTATTCCACCGAGCTCTGCGGCGGCACCCATGTCACCCGCACCGGCGACATCGGCTTGTTCAAGATCACCTCCGAGGGCGGTGTGTCCTCGGGTGTGCGTCGCATCGAGGCGGTGACCGGGCAGGGCGCGCTGGACCATGTCGCCGATGAGGAACGACGTCTGCTTGAGGCGGCCAGCCTGCTCGGCGGCAATGCCACCGAGGTGGTCGACAAGGTTCGCGCGCTCACCGAACGGCAGAAGCGGCTTGAGCGTGAGCTGGAGTCGCTCAAGGCCAAGCTGGCCTCCGGCGCAACTGCAGACCTGGGTTCCAGCGCGGTCGATGTGGCAGGCGTCAAGGTGGTCGCCGTGCGTCTGGAGGGCTTCGATGCCAAGGCGTTGCGCGATGCGATGGATCGCCTCAAGCAGCAGCTGGGCGATTCGGTCATCGTGTTGGCAGGCGCGGCTGCCGGCAAGGTTGCGCTCGTTGCCGGCGTGAACGGCAGCCCAACTGGCAAGGTGAAGGCGGGGGAACTCCTCGGCCATATCGCCAGTCAGATCGGGGGCAAGGGCGGTGGTCGTCCGGATCTCGCCCAGGGTGGTGGCGAGGATGGTCCCGCCCTTGCGACCGCGCTGGAAGGCGTGCCCTCCTGGGTCAAGCAACACTTGGGCTGAACACTTGTCCTGGTATGCCTTGCTGCTTGGCAGGGTGTCCCGCTACCATTTCCGGTCTATTCCCTTTACCTAGGGCGCGCCTCGTCAGTCGGCCGCCGATGCTGGTGGGAAACCCACCGGTCCCAGGAGATTTGCAAAATGTTGATCCTCACTCGCCGGGTAGGCGAAACCTTGATGATCGGCGACTCGGTCACTGTGACCGTACTCGGCGTCAAGGGTAATCAGGTGCGTATCGGCATCACCGCACCGAAAGATGTTGCTGTACACCGCGAGGAAATCTATCAGCGGATCCAGCGTGGGGATGAGCCGGTCGCTTCCGGTGCGCATCAAGGCGACGATTCTTCGAATTGATCGTCATAAAGGGTTTACGTTAGCCCCTCTTACCCGGTATTCTTCGCGGCCTGCAACGGACACCGCGGCAGGACGCAAAAACTGGAGCGATGCCCGAGCGGCTGAAGGGGCTCCCCTGCTAAGGGAGTATAGGGTCAAAAGCTCTATCGAGGGTTCGAATCCCTCTCGCTCCGCCAGTGTTTCAAACGCCCGCAAATCCCTGATTTGCGGGCGTTTTCATTTGTGCCGGCAGGTCAGTGACGGTCTGCAGTGGCATCGCTGGCGCCACGCTGGTGGCTGTGCCGGCCGCAGCATCTGAATTGCCACGAACGCGCTGCAGGCGGCGATTCAAGTAAGCCGGGCACGGGTCGCTAAGGCTGTGACACCTCTCTCGGATCTCACCCCGATGCGCCTACCGCCTCTGCTTGGACGCCTGTTTTCTTCCCGGAGCCGTGGGCTGCAGCACAAGGCCGATGCGGTGGACCGGGTGATGGCGGTGATCGAGTTCGATCTTGATGGCCGCATCCTGCATGCGAACCAGAATTTCCTGTCGCTGATGGGCTACCGGCTCGACGAAGTCGTCGGTCAGCATCACCGCATGTTCGTGACCCCCAGCGACCGCGACAGCGAAAGCTATCAGCAGTTCTGGCAGGCGCTGCGTCGTGGCGACTTCAACGCCGGGCGATTCTGCCGGCTGGACAAGAACGGGCGCGAGGTATGGATCAACGCTTCCTACAATCCGTTGCTGGATCGTGCAGGCAAGGCCTATCGGGTGGTCAAGTACGCCACCGACATCACCACGCAGGTCCGCCAGACCGCCGACTTCGAAGGCCGCATCGATGCGATCGACAAGGTCATGGCGGTCATCGAGTTTTCGCTGGATGGCACGGTGCTCGATGCCAACGAGAATTTCCTTGCGGTGATGGGCTACCGGCTCGATGAGATTCGCGGCAAGCACCATGGCATGTTCGTGGACGCGCAAACGCGTCAGTCGGCGGCCTATCGCGCGTTCTGGGAGAAGCTGGGACGCGGCGCGTTCGACGCGGGGCGCTACAAGCGCCTCAACAAGGACGGCAGCGAGGTGTGGATCCAGGCGTCCTACAACCCGGTGCTCGACGAGCACGGGCGGCCGTACAAGGTGGTCAAGTACGCCACCGACGTGACCCGTCAGGTGATCGATTCGGCCGACGCCGATGGTCGCATCCAGGCCATCGACAAGGTGATGGGCGTGATCGAGTTCGATCTGGAAGGGCACGTGTTGAGTGCCAACGACAACTTCCTGGCCATTTTGGGGTACTCCGCCGAGGAGGCGATCGGCCAGCATCACCGCATCTTCGTGGACGCAAACTACGGCGCCTCCGAAGACTATCGGCACTTCTGGGCGAAGCTGGCGCGTGGGCAATTCGATGCGGGCCGCTACCGTCGGCTGCGCAAGGACGGCAGTCCGGTGTGGATCCAGGCGTCCTATAACCCGATCCTGGATGTGTCCGGTCGTCCGTACAAGGTGGTCAAGTACGCCACCGATGTCACCGATCAGGTGCGCTCGGCCGAGCGCATGCGTCAGTTGATGCAGCAGACCATGAGCATTGCGCAGAACGTGCAGCGCGAGGCGCACCATATTTCGGTCAGCAACCAGGACCTGGTGAGCCGCTCGTCAACGCAGTCGGCAGCCGTGGCGCAGACCTCGACAACCATTGATCAGCTGGCAGAGACCGTACGCAGCAATTCCGACAGTGCCGGCTCGGCGCAGCGCATGGCGGAGGCATCGGCCGATGTTGCCCGACGCGGCGCTACCGTCATCGCCGACATGGTCAAGACCACGGCCGGCATACGCTCGGCTACCGATCGTATCGGCCAGATCATCGAGGTGATCGACGGCATCGCGTTCCAGACCAATATCCTGGCCTTGAATGCGGCCGTGGAAGCGGCACACGCTGGCGAGCAGGGGCGTGGATTTGCCGTGGTGGCGACCGAGGTGCGCAGCCTGGCGCAGCGCTGCAGTGTCTCGGCGAAGGAAATTCGCGGCTTGATCGACAATGCAGCCGACCAGGTGGGCGATGGTTCGCGCCTGGCCGAGCAGGCCGGGGCGGTGATGCAGGACATGGTCAGCTCGGTGCTGCGGGTCACCGCGACCGTGGAGCAGATTGCCGCTGCCAGTCAGGAGCAGGCGCGGGACATTTCCACCGCCAACACCGCGCTGCAATCGATCGGTGTGCAGGCGCGCGACCAGGCGCAGATGGTCGACGATCTGGCGCGCTCGGCGCGTGTGCTGGAAGCCGATGCCGATGCGCTGTTTGCGCTGGTCAATGGCGACAGCGATGGCGCGGCGGAGGCGGCTGCCGTGCGCAGCGAACCCGCGAGCAAGTCGCTTGTCAGGCCTGCCAAGCCGCAGGCGGCATGATCCCGCGCAGAGTGCTGCGCGGGATTGTCGATGCGCTGCGTCGTCGCAGCTGCCCTGCAAGCAGAGGTGAGTGAGCACAAAAAAGCCCGCCGGAAGCGGGCTTTTTGATATCGGCCGATCCCCAGTGCGCGGCGTGCCGCCTGGTCTGCGGCACGCCGTGCGCTTAGCTGGTGGCGCTTACCTCGGCAGATCGAACACCAGCACTTCCGCATCGCGTGCATCGGCCAGCACGATCTCCGGCTCGTCGGTGATCTGCAACGCATCACCGGCCGACAGCGCCTGGCCATTGACGCTCAGGCTGCCGCGCGCCACCTGTACGTAGCCGATGCGGCCCTCGGCCAGTGGCTGCTGCAGACGCACCTCGCCATCGAGGATCGAGGCATACAGGCGCGCGTCCTGGTGCAGGCGCAGCGAGCCGTGCTCACCGCCGGGCGAGGCGATCAGGCGCAGCTGGTTGCGCTTGCTGTCGGCATCGAAATGTTTCTCCTCGTAGCTGGGCTCGATGCCGCTGCGCTCGGGCATCACCCAGATCTGCAGGAAGTGCACCGGTTCGCTGGCGGAGTGATTGAACTCGCTGTGGGTGACGCCGCTGCCGGCGCTCATGCGCTGCACATCGCCGTAGTGCAGGACCGAGCCGGTGCCCATGCTGTCCTTGTGCTCCAGTGCGCCACCCAGCACGTAGGAAATGATCTCCATGTCGCGGTGGGCATGGGTGCCGAAGCCTTCGCCCGGAGTCACCTTGTCTTCGTTGATCACCCGCAGCGGGCCGATGCCCATGTGGCGCGGGTCGTGGTAACTGGCGAAGGAGAAGGTATGGCGCGAGGACAGCCAGCCATGTTCGGCGCGGCCACGGGTTTCGCTCTTGCGGACATTCAACATGCTGCTTCTCCTTGAAAGGGTTGGTGTCGCCAGGGAATGAGTCGGTGTCCCGGCGGCTTGGTGGCTAGTCTCTACCTCCGCGCCGGCGCCAAAAAGCGAGTAGATTTGGTCGCTACCATCGAAAAAATCGAACAATGAAGATCAGCCTGGAAGCACTGCAGATTCTGGATGCGATCGACCGCCGCGGCTCGTTCGCGGCCGCGGCCAAGGTGTTGTTCAAGGTGCCGTCGACGATTTCCTACACGGTCTCCAAGCTGGAGGACGATCTGGGCGTGCAGCTGTTCGAGCGGGTCGGGCCGAAGGCGACACCGACCCAGGCCGGGCGCGAACTGCTGCGCGAGGGGCGGCAGCTGCTGCGGGCCGCGCAGGAGCTGGAGGTGCGGGTCCGGCGGGTGGCGTCGGGCTGGGAGTCGGACTTTGCGATCGGTCTGGATGCGATCCTGCCGGTGGCCTTGCTGCAGGCGCAGATCCTGGACTTCTACACGGTGGCCGACAGCACCCGCCTGCGCGTGGTGAGCGAATCCTTGTCCGGCAGCTGGGAGGCGTTGCTGGATCGGCGCGTGGACCTGATCGTGGCGGCGGGCGAGGGGCCGAGCGGTGGTGGCTATGTGGCCGAGGCGATCGGCACGCTGGGCTTCGTGTTCGCGGTGGCCTCCACGCATCCGCTGGCGGGCGCCGGCCTGCTGGGCGCGGCCGAGCTGGCCGAGCACCGTGCGATCGCAGTGGCGGATTCGGCGCGGCGTCTGCTGCCACGCACGGTCGGCCTGCTCTCCGCGCGCGATGTGCTCACCGTGCCGGACATGCAGGCCAAGCTGCAGCTGCAGCTGGCCGGCGCCGGTTACGGTTTTCTGCCCGAGCCGTATGCGCGCGGCGCGCTGCAGGACGGCCGGCTGTGCGCGCTGCAGGTGGAGACCCGTAAACCTGATGAAACCTTCTACCTGGCGTGGCGGCCGGGCGAGGAGGGCGAGGCATTGGGCTGGTGGCGGCGCGCACTGCGCCGCGATGGACTGTTCGATGGCTGGTTGCAGTCGCTTGCCGAAACGTATCGTTCCGTCGCCGCCGGGCAGCCGCGTGCGTGAGGAAGGGCGGATAATGGGCCCTCGCCGTCGCGCAGGGTCGCCGCATGCAAGGCTTGATCGAACAGTACGGATTGGCGCTGGTCTTTGCCAACGTGCTGGCGTTGTCGCTGGGCCTGCCGGTGCCGGCGCTGCCGACCCTGGTGCTGGTCGGTGCCGGCTACGCGCTGCAGGGCGGCAGTGACGCCTGGCTGGCCGGATTGCTGGCGTTGGCTGTGTCGGTGCTGGCAAGTCTGCTCGGTGACCTGGCCTGGTATCTGGCCGGCCGCCGTTTCGGCAATCGCACCCTGCAGTCGCTGTGCCGGCTGTCGCTGTCGCGCGATACCTGCATGAAGAAGACCGAGCGGTTCTTCTCGCGCTGGGGTGTGCGGGTATTGGCGGTGGCCAAATTCGTGCCCGGTCTGTCGATGGTCTCGGTGCCGATGGCCGGTGCGATGCGGGTGCGCCCGGCGGCATTCCTGCGCTACGACGCCCTGGGTGCGTCGCTGTGGGCGTTCGTCGGGCTGAGCCTGGGCGCGCTGTTCGCGCATCAGGTGCAGGACGTGCTCGCGTTGCTGTCGGATCTGGGCTCCGGTGCGGTGGTCGTGCTGGCCGCGTTGCTGGCCTGCTATGTCGGCTGGCGTTGGTGGCGGCGGCATGCCTTGCTGCGCTCGCTGGAGCACGCACGTATCGCGGTAGACGAGCTGGTGCCGCTGCTCGATGGCGACGAAGCGCTACGGCCGACGGTGCTGGACATCCGTGCGCCGGGCCATCGCGATCTGCAGCCGTACACGATTCCCGGCGCGGTGTTTGCCGACGAGCGTCAGCTTGCGCAGATCCTGGCCAGCGTGCCGCGCGATCGCAGCGTGGTGATTTATTGCGCGTGTCCGGACGAGGTGTCGGCGGCGTGGTTGGCCGGCCGGATGCGCGAGCGCGGATATGGCGACGTGCGGCCGTTGCTGGGTGGGCTGGATGCATGGCGCGACGCCGGGCATCCGGTGACCTCGCTGCTGCCGGTGGCGGTGGTTGCCCGTACCGATGATGTGCTGGGCGCAATGGCCTGACCGCAGTGACGCGATGTCCTGCGGCGGGCGTGCTGGTCTTTGGCAGTTGCTGCGTCGCGTTCGCTGCGTGGTAACAGCGCGGCCACGCCATGCGCTCGAACGACAGGCAAAAAAAAGACCAGCAAGCTGGTCGTTTTCTTCAAGATTGGTGCGCCCGGAGAGATTCGAACTCCCGACCGCCTGGTTCGTAGCCAGGTACTCTATCCAACTGAGCTACGGGCGCATTATCTTGTTTTGACTTGCATTTCCAACTTGCAGATCCGTCGCAATGCGATCGGACCCTTGTAACTAAAAAGACAGCGGTTGAAGGCTGTCTCTTATTGTTCTGAAGATGGTGCGCCCGGAGAGATTCGAACTCCCGACCGCCTGGTTCGTAGCCAGGTACTCTATCCAACTGAGCTACGGGCGCGTCGTCAGGAGCGGAATTATGCGGATGCCCGGAGTCCTCGTCAATCCCTTTGTGACATTCGATTGTCGCTACCCTCATCGCCAAGACACCGGCGCAGCGCGGCGGCCACGGCGGCAGGCGTCTTCATCCATGCGAAGTGATCGCTGCGCGCGCCCAGTTGCGCATCGTCCAAGGCAACACGTTCGGCACGTGCCTGCGGCATTTTCTGCAGCAAGGCCTGCAAGGCGCCGGGCGGGCCGAAGCGGTCGCGTGCGAAGGTCACTGCGCTGATCGGCATGTCGAGTTGGCCCAACGCCTGCTCGAGATCCCACGATGTGCCTGCCGCACGATAGCGATTGCTGCGACCGACCTGCGCCCAATCGGCGATCAGGCTGCGCGCCTCGGTGCCGCCGAAACCGAGCCTTCGCCCGTGCAGCACGCCTTGTGTGCGTGCCAGCCATGGCAGCAGCCGGAAGATCAGCGGCAGGCCGTAGCGCATCGGCACCGGAAAATTGCGCCAGTACGGCGAGCCGCTGGCGACCAGCCACAGCTGCGCAATCCGTGCCGGCTGCAGCGCGGCATGGCAGCAAGCCAGTTGGCCGCCCAGGCTATGACCGCCCAGCACGCACGGCAGTTGCGGGTCATGCAGGTCGAGCAGCGCGCGGCTGGCAGGGATATCGTCGGCAAGCAGCGTGCGATAGCCCCAGTCGTGCTCGCGCGAGGGGCGCAGGGTGCTGCTGCCGTTGCCGCGCCACTCGTGCAGATACACCGCAATGCCGGCGCTCGCCAGGGCGTGCGCGAACGGCTGGTAGTGCCGGGCGGCAACGCCCAGTGCCGGCAGCCACAGCAGGCTGGCGATCGGCCGCGCCGGTGCGTGGCGCAGCACCTGCCAGGCATGTCCATCCGCTGCGGTCACGGCGAGCGTGCTGGCCTGCACGCTCATGGGCTGGGCGCGGCGCCGAAATGGTCCAGCACCAGCACCTCGCTGTTACCGGGGCTGTGGCCAAGGCGGATGGCGCGCGCGATGTAGTCGATGGCCGCTTCGCAGGCGTTGAGCAGGGACAGGCCCTGGCACAGCTGCGCGGCAATGGCCGCCGACAGGCTGCAGCCGGTGCCATGCGCATCGACCTGCAGGCGCGGATGCATGAACACGTCCTGGGTGACACCGTCATCGAAGCGGTCGATCACCCGCGCGCCCTCGTGCAGGTGACCGCCCTTGAGCAGTACCGCGTTGGCGCCGAGTTCGAGCAGGGCGGCGGTGGCATGCTCGGCGGCGTCGGCATCGTCGATGCGGCGGCCGGTCAGCAGTTCGGCTTCGGGCGTATTCGGTGTGATCAGCGTGGCCAGCGGCAGTAGACGCGCGCGCAGGGCCTCCAGCGCGGCGTCTTCGAGCAGGCGGGCGCCACTGGTGGACACCATCACCGGGTCGAGCACCACGAACGGTGGGCGATGGGTTTCGAGCAGATCGGCCACGCAATGGATGACCTCGGCGTTGGCGAGCATGCCGAGCTTGACTGCCTGAATTTCGAAGTCCGCAAAGCAGGCATCGATCTGCGCCCGCAGAAACGCGACCGGGGGGATATGCACGGCAGTGACGGCGCGGGTGTTCTGCGCGGTCAATGCGGCGATCGCCGACAAGCCGTGCACGCGGTGCGCGGCGAAGGTCTTGAGGTCGGCCTGGATGCCGGCACCACCGCCGGAATCGGAGCCGGCGATGGTCAGGGCGGACAGCGTGCTGGACGTGGTCATGGGGGGGATTCTGCACTGCTGTCTGGCGGATGTGCGGATCAGCGCGTGCGCCAGCGACGCCACTGCAGGTAGCCAACGTAGCCTGCACCGGTCACTCCGGTCAGGCTGGCTGGCAGGTAGAGCGCGTCGTAGTGCCAGCGCTGGAACAGCCAGGTGCCGAGCATGCTGCCGCCGAGAAAGCCGCCGATGATCAGCCCGCTCAGCGTGAGCCGGCGCACCTGCAGCGGGCGCCCGCGCAGCAGATGCCCCAGGCCGATGCCCAGGTCGGTGAACATGCCGCTCAGATGGGTGGTGCGGACTGCGGCGCCGCTGAGGGTGGTGGCCATGGCGTTCTGCAGGCCGCAGGCGCCTGCGGCGACCAACGCGCCGCCGACATGGTGCAGCTTGAACAGTGGGATTGCGGCCAGCAGCAGCAACGCTTCGAGCAGCAGCGCCGCGCCGTAGCGCTGTCCCAGCCGCAAGACATCGTCCTGGATGATCAGACCGCTGAGCATGGCGCCTGCGCAGAAGGCGATCAGGATGCCCCAGAGAAAGCCGATCTCCGGTGCGCTGTTCTGCACCAGGGCCACGCCGAGCAGGCTGGTGGTGCCGGTGAGGTGGCTCACCACCTGATGCTCGGAGCCCAGGTAGCCGACCACGTTGACCATGCCGGCCACGCCCGATAACGCCACCGCGCCGATCCAGACCCAGCGCGGCAGCAGCAGGCCCATCGCGGGTCAGGGCGTACCGTTGACGGCGATCTGCGAGAACGCGCCGGTTTGCGGATCGTACAGCGCCCCCCAGAAGGCGCTACCGCCATCGCACACCCGGATCGCTTCCTTGGCCGGTTTCACCGGCGGATCGTTCGGGAGTTTGAAGGCGTTGATGTAGATCAGCTGCTGGCCCTGGACCACCACGCCCACGTACTGGCGATCGAAATCGCGCGGCTCGGGGATGGTCGGCGTCAAGGCATCCTGCCTGGATTCGAGCTGTTCGATCTGCTGCTGGCTCGGTGTCCAGTAGCCGGTGACCTGGCCCGAATGCCGCGCCGGGCTGTCGCGCGAGCAGGTGTCCAGCACCTGCTCGGCGATGCCCTGGCGGGTGATGACCCAGGACTGCCCGTTCTTGAGGTTGGTCGGCACGCTCGCTGGCGGCGGCGCGGTCGCGCAGCCGGCCAGTGCCATCACGGCGAGTGCCGCCGCGCCGCGCAGCCTGTGCATCACAGCACCTCCGAGGCGAAGTCGGCCAGACGCGAACGCTCGCCGCGCCGCAGCGTGATATGCGCGCTGTGCGGCCAGGCCTTGAAGCGATCCACCGCATAGGTCAGGCCAGAGGTGGTTTCGGTGAGGTAGGGCGTGTCGATCTGTTCGACGTTGCCCAGGCACACGATCTTGGTGCCGGGGCCGGCACGGGTGATCAGTGTCTTCATCTGCTTGGGAGTGAGGTTCTGCGCCTCGTCCAGGATCAGGTAGCGCGACAGGAAGGTACGCCCGCGCATGAAGTTCATCGAGCGGATCTTGATGCGGCTGGCGAGCAGGTCGTTGGTGGCCGCACGCCCCCAGGCGCCGCCGTCCTGGTTGTGGGTGAGCACTTCCAGGTTGTCGGTCAGTGCGCCCATCCACGGCGTCATCTTTTCTTCCTCGGTGCCGGGCAGGAAGCCGATGTCTTCGCCGACGCTGACGGTGGCGCGGGTCATGATGATTTCGCGGTAACGCTGCTGATCCATCGTCTGCGCCAGGCCGGCGGCCAGGGCGAGCAGGGTCTTGCCGGTACCGGCGGTGCCGAGCAGGGTGACGAAGTCGATTTCCGGATCCATCAAGGCATTGAGCGCGAAGTTCTGCTCGCGGTTGCGCGCCACGATGCCCCAGACCGCATGCTGGCCGCTGCGGAAATCGTCGACCAGGCACAGCGTGGCCTTGCCGCCGCCGACCTTGGCCACGCGCAGCTCCACTTCGTCCTCGCCCGGCAGGTACAGGTACTGGTTCGGATACCAGTCTTCGTCCTCGGCCAGCACGATCTCGTAATGGGTGCGACCACGCTCGTTCCAGCTGCGCAGGTCCTGATTGTGCTTTTCCCAGAAGTTTTCCGGCAGCTCGATGGCGCCGGTGAACAGCAGGCTGAAATCGTCCAGCGCGCGATCGTTCTGGTAGTCCTCCGCATTCAGGCCGCTGATGTAGGCCTTGATGCGCAGGTTGATGTCCTTGGACACCAGAATGACCGGCACATCCGGATGCTCCTCGCACAGCGCCAGCACCGACGCCAGGATCTTGTTGTCCGGGATCATCGCGCCGAAGGTGCGGCCCGGGTCGATCGGATGGATCTGGAAATACAGCCGGCCGATCGCCGCCTGGCCCTTGAGCTGGATACCCTGCGGATGGCTGAGCAGGATGCCGGCCTGGATCTGCTCGGCATTCGTGTTCTCCAGCAGTTCGTCCAGGAAGCGGCTGACCTGGCGCGCATTGCGGCTGACTTCGGACGTGCCCTTCTTGGCGTTGTCGAGTTCCTCGATCACCTGCATCGGCAGGAACACGTCGTGTTCCTCGAATTTGAACAGCGCGGTGGGATCGTGCATCAGCACGTTGGTGTCCAGCACGTAGATGCGCTTGCCTCGGGTCATTGGGTCTTCCAAGTGATGGAGCAGGGGCGAGCCATCACGCCTGCAGGGCAGGGTGATGGAGGACACGGGAAACCAGGGGGCGTCACTGTCTGGCGTGCGCCTTCAACGCGGCCAGCACGGCGTCGGCGTGGCCGGCGACCTTGACCTTGCGCCAGGCCTGCACCACCACCCCTTCGGGCGACAGCAGGAAGGTGCTGCGCTCGATGCCGAGCACCTGCTTGCCGTACATGTTCTTTTCCTTGATCACATCGAAGGCGCGGCACAGGGCCTCGTCGCCATCGCTGACCAGCGGGAAGGTAAATCCCTGCTTGGCGCAGAAATTGTCGTGCGACTTCACCGAGTCGCGCGAAACGCCCAGCACGACCGCGCCGGCCTGGGTGAACTGCGGCAGCAGCGCGTTGAAATCCAGGCCCTCGGTGGTGCAGCCGGGCGTGCTGTCCTTCGGGTAGAAGTACAGCACCACCCATTTGCCGGCGTAGCCGCGCAGCGTGGTACTGGTGCCGCCGGACAGCGACAGTGGCAGGTCGAAGCTTGCAGCGGGTAGTTCGAATACAGCGTCGGTCATCGTTGCTCAGCCCTAAGTGGAGGGGCGTACGGCGCGGTCAAGCCGGGCCGACGTCCATCCCATCATAAGCAGCCACGTGGAAACGTTTGGCAAGCACATCGAACTGCGCATTGCGCTGATTCAGCGACTCGATGGTGTGCTGTTCCAGCTTGTCCACGTGCAGGAAATAGGACTCTTCGTCGTCGCCATCGTCTTCGTCGCGTTCGCCCAGGAAGATATCGATGACCCGATAGCCGTCCCGGGTCAGTTGCTCGGCGAGGTGTTGCAGCGGTTGCTGCGCCGGGTCGGCGAAGAAATATTCCCAGCGCAACGGCCCGTCGAGATTCCAGTCGGTCTCGGAGCGGATGTGCTCGAACATCTGTTTCAGGGCGGAAAGGGCAATGGCCATCGGAACGTCTGCCTCAGAACTTCATCGGGTCCATGATCGCGTCGAGATTGAGGTGATCACAGAATTCCAGGAAATCATCGCGCAACGCGGCGATGTGCATGTTGGCCGGCACGCCGATGGTCACCTGCGCCGAGAACATCTCCGCGCCGGTCTGCATGGCGCGGTAGCGCGTGCTCTGCAGGTTCTCGATGGTGATGCCCTGGCGGTCGAAGAAATCGGCCAGCTGGAACAGGATGCCCGGCTTGTCGGCGGCGATGACTTCGACGATGTAGGGCAGCAGGTTGGACTGGGTCTGCTTGGGGCCGGTGCGGTACCACACCAGCTTCAGGCCTTCCTCGCGCTCGAGCCGGGTCAGCATCGCTTCGAGCTTGGCGACCGAATCCCAGGAGCCGGTGGCCAGGGCGGTGACCGAGACATCGCGCCCCACCGTGGCCAGGCGGGCGTCCACGAGATTGCAGCCGCTGTCGGCGATGCGGCGGGTGACGGGCAACAGGGGGGACTCCGGATGCGTCGTATAGGCGTTGATCAGGAGGTGGTTTTCGGTCGGCGAAGGCCGGGGAGTCGAGTCGGTCAAAGGGGCTTCCGGCATTGCATCAGGCTGAATGGCCGCCCGGGCAGGCGCCCTGGCGGTGACCAGCATACTTGCCCGTGGTTTCGCGCCGCAAGTAACATGCAGGCGGCCACAACCCGCGTGCGCGCGGGCCTTTCCTGTCACGTAAGAGCAGCAGAATCTTGTCCCTTTCCGGCATCATCACCGCGCTGGCGACCCCTTTCGGTCCGGACGGCGCACTCGACCTGGATGCCTGGCGGCGGTTGCTGGAACAGCAACTGCACGGCGGCGTGCAGGGAATCGTCGTCGCCGGTTCCACCGGCGAGGCCGCGGCATTGAGCGACGAGGAGTACGACACCTTGTTGCGCGCCGCCGTCGCGCAGGTGGCCGGCCGCGTGCCGGTGCTGGCCGGTACCGGCCTGGCGGGCACCGCCAAGACCATTGCGCAGACGCGCCGCGCCGCGGCGTTGGGTGCGCAGTACGCGCTGGTGGTGACGCCGCCGTACGTGCGTCCGACCCAGGCCGGGCTGCAGGCACATTTCCAGGCGGTTGCCGACAACGGCGGGCTGCCGGTGGTGCTGTACAACGTGCCCGGCCGCACCGGATGCGATCTGTTGCCGGAGACGGTTGCCGCACTGGTCGGCCATCCGAATATCGTCGGTATCAAGGAAGCGCGCAGCGAGCCGGAGCGCGTCGCCGCGCTGGTGGCGCTGCGCAGCGAGTCCTTCGTCGTGCTCAGCGGTGACGATGGCAGCGCCGCGCAGGCGATGCTGTCCGGTGCCGACGGGCTGATTTCGGTGGCGTCCAACGCGTTGCCGTCGGCGTACCGGCGGCTGTGCGATCTGGCCCGCGATGGTCAGCGCGAGGCGGCCACCACGTGGGACGCACGCCTGAGCGAGTACCACAGTTTCTGCGGGATCGAATCCAATCCCATCCCGGTCAAGGCGCTGCTGCAGCGCGCCGGGATCGGGCACGGCCTGCGCCTGCCGTTACTGCCCCTTTCTGCGGCGCACCAGCCTGCCGCCGACCGCCTTGCCGCCGACGCTGTTGCGTTGGAAGCGCTTTCCAGCCGCGAAATGCTCGCGGCCTGACCCAGGAGATTTATCGATGCGTCATTCCGTTTCCCCCGTCCGCGTGCTCTCGCTCGCGTTGCTGGCGACCGCCACCGTCGCCGCCACGAGCGGTTGCAGCTGGTTCCACAAGGGCGCACGCGGTGACTACGCGCTGGCCCCGGAAGCCCGTCCGCTGGAAGTGCCGCCGGATCTGAACCTGCCCGACACCTCCGGTGCGATGAAGGTGCCGACGCTGGCATCGAGCGCGCAGCAGAACACTTCGGCGCCACCGTCCGCCAGCGCCAACAGCGGTTTCACCTTGCCGGGCGAGCGCGACGAGGTGTTCGCCAAGGTTGGCGCGGCGCTGGCCGACATTCCCGGCCTGACCATCGCCAGCAAGGCGCAGATGCTCGGTTCCTACGACGTCAGCTACGAAGGCTCCAGCTTCCTGGTGCGCGTGGTGAAGGTCGAAGCCGGCAGCTATGTGTCGGCGGTGGATCCGCGCGGCATGCCGGCCACTGCGGCAGCGCCGGTGGCGGTCATCACGGCGTTGAAGGGCAAGCTGGGCGGCTGAGGCCGCTGCAGCAACTGCAGACAGCAGAACGGGCGCTTCGGGCGCCCGTTTTGCGTTCTGGTGCGTGGTATCGCTTTATCGCTGCGTTGTCGCCGGCTGGATGCTGCCAGGCGCTGTTTTAGCGTTGCAGCAGCGGCAACTTGTTCGGCTTGCCGTCCCACTCGGCGGCATCGGGCAGCGGCTCCTGGCGCACGGTCAGCACCGGCCAGGCCTTGGCCAGCTCGGCGTTGAGCGCGACGAAGCCTTCCTGACCTGCCGGGACGTCGTCTTCCGGGTAGATCGCATTGGCCGGGCATTCCGGCTCGCACAGCGTGCAGTCGATGCACTCATCCGGGTCGATGACCAGGAAATTCGGGCCGACATGGAAGCAATCCACCGGACAGACCTCGACACAGTCGGTGTATTTGCACTTGATGCAGTTTTCGGTGACAACAAAAGGCATGGCGGAATCCGGCGTTTAGCCTGTCAATTCTAAAGCAGTCCGGTGGCCGGTGTGGGGTTGGCCGGGATTTGTCGGCCTCCAGCCCTGGCCGCTCGGCGCGGTCCTGACCGTCTCCGGTCAGGCCAGCCCGCGCTGCCTGGCCAGTGCGAACAATCCCGTGGCAGCCAGATCTTCCCGATGCAGCTGCGTCCGCACGCCCAACTGCGCCAGCGCCAGCGCGTAGCGCTGCGCCAGGCCGGGGCTGCCGACCAGGTGCACGGTGGCGTGACTGCCGCGCTGCTCGCGCAGTTCGTGGCCGATCAGCAGGCCCGAGAGGTAGGACGGCAGCGCGGTGGCGGCGAGGCGGTCGAACAGGCCCAGCGTGCGGGCGCCGAACAGGTGGTGGCTGAGGCCACCGGGCGCGGCGCTGCGGTCGACGCCTTGCGCGAAGGCGTCGGTGTCCAGGTCCGCAGGATCGTCCTGCATCAGCTTGCCCAGGATGCTGTGCTGGCGCAGCACCGCATACAGCTCGCCGGTCATGACGGTGGCGAAACCGGTCAGCTGGCCGTGCGCGATCTGCGCCCATTTGCTGTGGGTGCCGGGCAGGCAGGCGACGTGCTCGCCGTCGCCGAGTGCGGCGATCAGGCCGACCAGCTGGGTTTCCTCGCCACGCATGACATCGGGCACGCCGTGCTGCTCGCCGGTGCTTACGCCGGGGACGAACCACAGCGTGCGCCCGGGCAGCAGGTCGGTGTAGCTGCGCATCGCCTGCGCCAGGGCGGCGGTATCGGCCGGGCAGGGCAGATAGGCCTGTTCGACCCAGCCATTGCGGCTGCCGATCATGCCCGACAGCAGCAGCGGGCCATCCCAGCCGTCGATCAGCGTGCTCAGCACCTCGGCGAAGCGGCCCTGGCAGGCCAGGATGCCGTCGCTGCCGCGGCGTTGCTCCAGCACCGTGCCGTCGGCAGCGAGCAGGTAGCCACGCAGGCTGCTGGTGCCCCAGTCGATGGCGATCATGCGCTGATCACCCGGCTCTCGGGCAGGCCCTTGATCGGCACGTCGCAGACGTACAGACCGCCGGCTTCCGGCGTGCGCGCCAGTTCTTCGGCGCTATGGTCCAGGCGCGAGCTGATCACGTGCAGGCGGTCCAGCGCGGCGCCGCCAAGGGCGCTGCAGGTGGGGTGTTTGACCGGCAACTGCACGATGCGCTCGATGCTGCCGTCGGGGCGATAACGCACCACGCGCCAGGCGCGCCATTGCGCATTCCACAGATGGCCTTCGCTGTCGATGATGGAGCCGTCCGGCTCGGCATCGTCGCGATCCAGCGTGGTGAACACGCGCACGTTGCTGGTCTGCGCAGTGTCGGCGTCGTAATCGCAGCACAGGATCTGCGGGCGCAGCGAGTCGCAGTAATAGAGCGTGCGGCCGTCGGGGCTGAAGCAGATCGAGTTGGGGATCGACACGCCCGGCAGCGGCAACGCACGCAGGCCGTGGCGCAGCGAAAACTGGTACATCGCGCCGCGTGCGGCCTTGTGGTCGTGCTCGTCCATGGTGCCGAACACGAGGTTGCCGTTGCGGTCGGCGCGGCCGTCGTTGCTGCGCGTATGCGGGTTGTCGGCTTCGATATCGGCCAGGTGCTCGAGCGGCAGCGTGTCGGCGTCGGCGTTGTCGGGGTCGGCGATGCAGACCGACTTGGCCAGCGCGATCATCACGCGGCCGTCGTCCATCAGGCCGAGGCAACCGGGGCGGTCCGGCAGCGTCCAGTACTGCGTGTGTGCGCTGTGCGGATGATGCCGCCACAGCCGCTTCTCGCTGATGTCCACCCAGTACAGCGCTTCACGTTGCTCGCACCACAGCACGCCTTCGCCATGCGTGCAGCGGCTGTCTACCGCCAGCACGGCGGTGTGTTCGGGCGTGCTCACCATTCGGCGATGCTGCCATCGCTGTGACGCCAGACCGGGTTGCGCCAGTCCGGCGGATTTTCGTTTGCGCGCTTGAGCATGTCTTCGTCGATCTCCACACTGAGCCCGGGCTTGGGCAGCGCGGCGATACTGCCATCGACACACTGAAAATCGTCTTTATTGATGACGTAATCGAGCAGGTCGGCGCCTTCGTTGTAGTGGATGCCGATGCTCTGTTCCTGCAGCACCGCGTTGTGCGAAACGAAGTCCACGTGCAGGCAGGCGGCCAGCGCGATCGGCCCGAGCGGGCAGTGCGGGGCGAAGCCGACATCGTAGGCTTCGGCCATCGCAGCGATCTTGACGCACTCGGTGATGCCGCCGGCATGCGACAGGTCCGGCTGCACCATGCCGATACCGCCGGCGCACAGCACGTTCTTGAATTCGAAGCGCGAGAACATGCGCTCGCCGGCCGCCAGCGGAATCGAGGTGCTCGCGGCCAGGCGCGGGTAGTACTCGGCCTGCTCGGCCAGCACCGGTTCTTCGACGAACAGCGGCTTGAACGGCTCCAGCTCGCGCAGCAGCGCCTTGGCCATCGGCGCGCCGACGCGGCCGTGGAAGTCGATGCCGAAATCGATGCTGTTGCCGAAGGTCTCGCGGATCTCGGCGACCTTGACCACGGCGGCATCGACGGCGCGCGCGCTGTCGATCAGCTTCATTTCCTCGGTGCCGTTGAACTTGAAGGTGTCAAAGCCCAGCGCACGGTAGTCGGTGATCTGCTGGATGATCGCGCCCGGGCGGTCGCCGCCGACCCAGCGATAGGTCTTCATGCGATCGCGCACCAGCCCGCCCAGCAGCTCGTACACCGGCACGCCCAGGGCCTTGCCCTTGATGTCCCACAAGGCCTGGTCGATACCGGCGATGGCGCTCATCAGGATGGCGCCGCCACGGTAGAAACCGGCGCGGTACATGGTCTGCCACAGGTCGTTGATGCGCGCCGGATCCTTGCCGATGACGTAGCCGGCCAGTTCGTGCACGGCGGCTTCCACCGAGCGCGCGCGGCCTTCGATGACCGGCTCTCCCCAGCCGGTGATGCCCTCGTCGGTTTCGACCTTGAGGAACAGCCAGCGCGGTGCGGCGTGGTAGGTGGTGAGGCGGGTGATCTTCATCCTTGCAGTTCCTGGTAGGCCTGCACGAAGGCGCGTGCATGCGTCTGGGTCGTTTCGAGCGATTGCGCGGGTTTGTACAGTTCGCCACCGATGCCGGCACCGGCGGCGCCCTGGGCAAGGAAGCCGGCAAGGGTCTGCGGGCTGACGCCGCCGACCACGTAGACCGGAATGTGCTTGGGCAGCACCGAGCGCAGCGCGCGCACATGCGCGGCGCCATAGGTGGCTGCCGGGAACAGCTTCAGGATCGTGGCGCCGGCATCGATGGCGTCGAACGCCTCGCTGGCGGTGGCGAAACCGGCGACCACGGTGAGCCCGCGCGACACCGCATGGCGGATCAGCGACGGGCGCGTATTCGGGGTGACGATGAAGCGCGCACCGATCTCGGCCAGGGTGTCGACATCGTCGTTGCGCAGCACGGTGCCGGCGCCGATCCAGGCGCGCTCGCCGTAGGTCTGCTGGGCCAGGGCGATGCTCTCGGCCCAGCGCGGCGAATTGAGCGGGATCTCGATCGCGTCGAAGCCGGCGTCGATCAGTGCACCGACATGGTCGAGCGTTTCTTCCGGCGTGATGCCACGCAGGATGGCGATCAGCGGCAAGGCGAACAGGCTGGCGGTGGTGTCTGAGGTCATCGTGTTACTCGCGATAGAGCGGAAAGCGGCCGTCGGCGCCCGGATGGGCGCCAGCGTCGGGGGAAGTTGCAGCGCTGCATAGCAGCGCGCGGAGGGCGGCAGGCAGCCGAGACGAGTTGGCTGCGGCACTTGCGTGCGCACTCCAACGGCCTGCAATTGGCCGGCAAGTTGCCGTCATCGTCGTCCACCTCCGCAATCATGGCGTGCGTGTTGCCATCCTGTGGAAGATGGGTCACGTCTGTTCTGGCCGCGCCCGGGAGGTAGGGGCTCCTGCTGCGGCGTTCGATAGCCTCGCGCGGGGAGATATGTGCTGCAAATGAAATTTTCGGCATATTCTATTCCTCCTACGAATACAGCTGCGTGGCGATACCCCATGGCAAATTCCGGCACTCCCTGGTTCAACGCTGCCCGCCTCAAGACGCGCCAGCTCCTGCTGCTGCTGCATCTGCACGAACAACGCTCGGTGCTGCGCGCGGCCGAGGCTGCCAGCATGACCCAACCGGCCGCTTCCAAGCTGCTGGCGGAAATGGAAGACATGCTGGGGGTGAAACTGTTCGAGCGGCATGCCCGCGGGGTGGAGCCCACCTGGTACGGCCATGTGCTGATCCGGCGTGCGCGCGCGGCGATGTCGGAGATCGGCCGGGCGCAGGAGGAGATCGCCGCGCTGCGCGCCGGGCGCATGGGCCAGGCCTCGATCGGCACCGTGGTCAATCCGGGCACCAACCTGGTGCCGCAGGCGATCGCCGAGGTCAAGCGCGAGTTCCCCGACATCCTGGTGCGGGTGGAAATGGATTACAGCCGCCCGCTGGTGGCCAAGTTGCTGGACGGCCAGTTGGACATCGTGATCGGCCGCATCCTGGGGCCCGAAGGCGTGGGCGAGCTGGAGTTCGAGCCGCTGGCCGACGAGCCGCATTCGGTGATCGCGCGTGCCGGCCACCCGCTGGCCAGTCGGACCGGCCTGCAGCATGCGGATCTGGTGCGGCATGGCTGGATCCTGCCGCCGGCCGACAGCGTGCTGCGCGCGCGGCTGGATTCGATGTTCATGGAGCACGGCGTGCAGACGCCGACCAACGCAATCGAGACCTCGTCGCTGCCGGTGACCTCCACGCTGTTGCGTGGCACCGACATGCTGACCGCCTTGCCGGTGGAGTCGGTGGCGCCGCTGATCCAGGCCAAGCTGCTGACCGTGCTGCCGATCGAGCTGGGCGTCCGCATGGAGTCGTTCGGCATCATCCGGCGGCGCGATTACATCCTGCCGCCCGGGGCCGAGCGCATTCTGCAGGCGCTGCGCACCACCGCGCGGCGTCTGTACCCCGGTCTGCGCGGGCCGGAATCCACTGGTTAAGCGGGCTCTTCCATTTGTATTCCGGCACGGCATACCAGGCTGTGAATTTTTCATTGGCTGGCGCTAGACCACGCGCCTATATCTGTGAGCCAGATCGCACGCTGAAGCGCACGTGAAGTCGGGCAGGTGATCTGCGGGCAAACCGTCAGATAGAGGGAGGGGCAGGCGTCCGTGCCGGCTCCGCCGTGATCACGCGGGCCGCGTCGCGGCGCCGCGACAACCAGTCTTCAGTCGTCTTGCGTCCTGGGAGGGATTCAGATGTACAAGTTTTCAAGCCATGCCTCGGCAGGGACGGGCGTGTACGCACGTCGTACCCCGCGTTTGCGTCATTCGGCCATGGCCGTCAGCATCGGGTTGCTGCTCGCCGCCCCCGTCTATGCGCAACAGGCGCAGTCGTCGCAGGCCGCCTCCAGCGCCAATGGCGGCAGCAGCGCGGTGGATCTGGACACGGTGGAAGTGCGCGGCGTGCGCGCCAGCCTGATCAAGTCGCAGGTGATCAAGCGCGATGCCAGCCAGATCGTGGATTCGGTCAGTGCCGAAGACATCGGCGCCTTGCCCGACCGCAGCGTCACCGAAACCCTGCAGCGCGTCAGCGGCGTGACCATCGATCACTTCGCCGCACGCAGCGATCCGGACCATTTCTCCGCCGAAGGCAGCGGGGTGATGATCCGCGGCCTGACCCAGGTGCGCGGCGAACTCAATGGGCGCGACATCTTCAGCGCCGCCAGCGGCCGCGGGCTGAGCTTCGAAGACGTGCCGGCCGAGTTGATGGCCGGTGTGGACGTCTACAAGAACCCCTCGGCGGAAATCATCGAAGGCGGGCTGGGCGGCACGGTCAATCTGCGTACGCGCATGCCGTTCGACAATCCGGGCCGGATCGTCGGCGGCAATGTCGATTACAACTACGGCGACATGAGCAAGAAGTACAAGCCGTCGGCCTCGTTCCTGTTCAGCGACCGCTGGAACACAGGCATCGGCGAAATGGGCTTCATGATCGATGTCGCGCATTCGGAGCTGGCCACGCGCTCGGACGGCATCCAGGTGGAGCCGTACGTGCGGCGGACCGATGAGGCCGTGCTGGCCGGCAGCGGGCGCAGCGAAGTGTTCGTGCCGGGCGGGGTGAACTGGCGTCAGCTGGATTTCGAGCGCAAGCGCGACGGGATCGCGGCGGCGTTCCAGTGGAAGCCCAGCGACGCCACCGAGATCTATGCGCAGTTCCTGCGCTCGCGCTACGAGATGAACTGGCAGGAGCGCGCCGCGTTCTTCAACGACAGCAACAACAGCATCACGCCGGCACCGGGCACCACCTTCGACTACGACGATCGCGGCGCCTTCCTGCGCGGCTCGCCGGTATCCAGCTCCTGGCGCGGGGTGCTCACCGGCGATGGTGTGCGCTTCAATACCGACAACCGCTATTCCGAACAGCGCACCACCACCACCGACATGTCGGTGGGCTTCAGCCATTTCTTCAACGACAACCTGCAGATCAAGGGCGATATGCAGCTGGTGGAGTCGGAGAACGAACAGCTGGATTTCACCGTGTTCAGTGCGACCTATCTGCCGGGCCTGTCGTACGACGTGTCGGGCAAATATCCCAGCGTGCAGATCGCCAACCCGGGCTTTACCCAGGACCCGTCCAACTACTTCTGGGCGGCGGCGATGGATCACCTGGGCAAGAACCGCGGGCGGCAGCTGTCCACGCGCGTGGACCTGGAATACACCTTCGATGACAGCAGCTGGTTGCGCTTTGCGCGCTTCGGCATGCGCGCTACCGACCGCAATCAGATCAACAAGAATTCGGGTTATAACTGGGGCGTGATCTCCGACAACTGGGCCGCCATTCCGGGCACCAGCAACGGCCTGGCGAATATGTCCGAGTTCATGACCGACCAGTCGTCGTTGTTCACCTTCTCCGACTTCTTTCGCGGCGGGGTGAACGTGCCGACCACGCTGGTGGTGCCCAACAGCAGCCTGGTCAACAACTACCGCTCCGCCTCGCAGATGATCCAGCAGATCGTGGCGCTGCGCGGCTACGGCTGGGCGCCGGACACCTATCAGCCGCAGGACACCAACCGCCAGCACGAACGCACCCAGGCCGCCTACGCGGCGCTGTACTTCGGCAACGACGAGGCCTGGGGCGTGCCGGTGGACGGCAACATCGGCATCCGCGTGGTGCAGACCAAGACCCAGGCCGAAGGCTTCGGCCAGTTCCAGAACCTGGCCGGCCTCAATGTCTCACCGGAACTGCAGGCGCGCTATACCGGGCAGTACTTCGAGAACAACTCCCAGGGCAGCTATACCAACGTGCTGCCCAGCCTGAACCTGCGGCTGCGCTTCACCGACAGCCTGCAGTGGCGCTTTGCCGCCTCCAAGGCGATGGCGCGCCCGGACTACACCCAGCTGCAGCCGTATGTGTTGCTCAACGTGGAAACCAACGACGCCGGCCAGGCGACCGATTTTGTCGGCACCGCCGGCAACCCGAACCTCAAGCCGATGGTGGCCAACCAGTTCGACACTGCGTTGGAGTGGTATTTCGACACCAGCGACATGCTGTACGCCACGCTGTTCTACAAGAAGGTCAAGGATTACTTCTCCACCCAGACCCGCAGCGAGATCTACGACAACCGCCCCTGGCTGGTGACGCGCCCGTACAACATGGAGGAGGGCACCATCCGCGGCGCGGAGCTGGGTTACACCCAGTTCTTCGACCAGTTGCCGGGCTGGCTGAGCGGGTTCGGCGTCAACGCCAACTTCACCTTCGTCGACAGCCAGGGCGGCGCCAACACCGCCACCGACCCGTACACCAATACCACCGTCACCGGTGTCGAGCTGCCACTGGAAGGCCTGTCGCGGCGCAGCTACAACCTGGCCGGTATCTACGAGAAGGGCCCGTTGTCGTTGCGTCTGGCCTACAACTGGCGCTCGCGCTACCTGCTGACCACCAGCGATGCGTCCACCCGTCTGCCGACCTGGGCCGACGACTACGGCCAGCTCGACGGCTCGTTCTTCTACCGCTTCAACGAGCATCTGCAACTGGGCGTGCAGGCCAACAACCTGACCAACACGGTGACCAAGGTGCTGATGGGGCCGACCTCGTACGAAGGCGGCGAGGTGGATCCGCGTCTGTATACGCGCTCCTCGTTCGTCAACGACCGGCGCTATTCGCTGGTGCTGCGCATGAACTGGTAAGCGCGGGCCATCACGGAACTGCCGTGCGCGGGCTCGCAGACTTGAGCCCGCTTTGGCCGCTCCGGCCGTCCGGATCCGCAATGCCATACCCGGCGGGTTTGTTGGCGTTGCTATAGTTTTTACGAATAGCTTTCCAGGAATATTTCATTGGTGTGGCACGACAGCGCCGCCCTATGCTCCGGCCGCAGCCGCTAGGTAAGCCTCGTCAGGATTACCACGCATCGCACCGCCCGGCCTTCCGGTCGTGGGCGGATGCGGGCCAGCACCAACGACGGGCAGGGCGTTCGCGCACCGGCCCGCTAAAAATTAGAAGTACATGCGTCCTGGGAGGGAGCACCATGTCAGTGCAACATCGCCACATTCCGGCAGGCCGGACTGTGGGTCAGCGTTCGATCCGTGATTTCCGCCGCTCCGTGATGGCCCTCAGTGTGGCCACGCTGTTGAGCACGCAGGCCTACGCGCAGGACGCGACCACCACAGCCACCCCGGCTCAGGACGCCACCACCCAGCAGCTCGACACGGTGCAGGTCACCGGCACGCGCAGCAGCGTCACCAAGGCGCAGCTGGTCAAGCAGAATGCCGAGCAGATCGTCGATTCCATCGTTGCCGAAGACATCGGCAAGCTGCCCGACAACAACGTCGCCGAGGCGCTGCAGCGCATCTCCGGTATCCAGATCTCGCGCAACTACGGCGAAGGCAGCTCGATCGCCATCCGCGGCCTGACCCAGGTGCGCACCGAACTCAATGGCCGTGACATCTTCACCGCCAACGATGGCCGTGGCCTGAGCTTCGAGGACGTGTCGGCCGAACTGCTCGGCGGCGTCAACGTGTACAAGAATCCCTCGGCCGACATGATCGAAGGTGGCCTGGGCGGCACCGTCGACCTGCGCACGCGCCTGCCGTTCGACTACGACGGCCGCAAGATCGCCGGCAGCGTCCAGTACAACTATTACGACCTGGCCGACGACGGCAAGCCGGCGTTCTCGGGCCTGTTCAGCGATCGCTGGCAGACCGGCATCGGCGAGATCGGCCTGCTGGTGAATTACTCGCAGCAGAAGAGCCCGTTCCGCCAGGACACCATCTCGATCGAGCCGTGGTACACGCAGACCGATCTGCCGGGCTATGAAGGCCAGGGCGTGTCGGTGCCGCACGGCGCCGGCATCAACACCACCATCGGCGAGCGCGAGCGCAAGACCGGTGCGTTCGCAATGCAGTGGCGTCCGAACGATTCGGTCGAGGTCTACACGCAGGTGCTGCGTTCGGATTACGACTTCAGCTGGCACGACTATTCGTTCTTCGCCCTGACCGGCGCCAACCCGATGCAGGGCTTGCCGGGCATCCAGGTCAACGACCGCAACGAGTTCGTCAATGGCTCGTTCCAGAACGTGCCGACCGAATCCAACACCAGCCTGACCGAGCGGCATTCGGTGACCACCGATTACTCGCTGGGCGCCAAGTGGACGGTCAACGAGAAGCTGACCCTGAGCACCGACTTCCAGTACGTCGATGCCACCACCAAGGGCACGCGCTACATCGTCGCCACCGGGCAGGACACCAGCCCGCAGTTCAACGTCGACTTCCGTGGCGATCTGCCGCGCCTGTCGGTGACCGATGCCAGCGGCGCGGAAGGCTATCTGGCCGATGCCAACAACTACGACGGCTGGCGCTGGCACCTGGACAACAAGGACGACAACAAGGGCACCGAGTTCGCCTGGCGCGCCGACATGGACCTGGCCTTCGACAGCGACTTCGTGCGCAGCTTCAAGGCCGGTGTGCGTTACACCGACCGCGATGCCGAGACCAAGGGCAATATCTACCGTTTCATGTGCATCAACGATTGCTCGGGTACGCCGTTCTCGCAGTACCCGACCATCGGCCTGGTGACCAACCCGATCACCGACTTCTTCCGCGGTGAGAGCAGCACCTTCGGCCGCACGCTGACGGCTGCCGACTCGGCAGTGGCCAACTACGAGCAGACCCTGGCCACCTTCGGCGCCAGCCCGCTGGAATTTGCGCCCAACAACATCAATACGCAGAACGAGAAGACCTACGCGGCCTATGGCGTGCTGCGCTTCGGCGTGGACAGCGACTCGATTCCGTTCGACGGCAACATCGGCGTGCGCGTGGTGCGCACCGAGGTGGGCTCGCAGGGCGTGCGCACCGGAACCGACAGCGAAGGCGGCGGACTGATCCCGGTGGATGCGCAGCAGACCTATACCGACGTGCTGCCCAGCTTGAACCTGCGCTGGATGCTGAGCGATCAGCTGCAGTGGCGTTTTGCGGCCTCGCGCGGCATCTCCCGTCCCACCTTCGACCGGCTCAACCCAAACCTGAGCCTGAGCACCGGCACCTCCAATGGTGCCTCGACCTTCACCGGTACCGCGGGTAACCCGAGTCTGGAAGCGGTCAAGGCCGACCAGTTCGACACCGCGCTGGAGTGGTACTTCGGCCAGGGCTCGATGATGTACGGCACCTTGTTCTACAAGAAGGTCGAAGGCTTCATCGCCAATGCCGTCTTCAACGAGGTCTACGACGGCCAGGTCTGGCAGATCACCCGTCCGGTCAACGGCGATGCCGGCAAGATCCGCGGTGCGGAACTGGGCTATACGCAGTTCTTCGACTTCCTGCCGGGCTGGCTGAGCGGCTTCGGCCTGCAGACCAACTACACCTATGTCGACAGCGAGGCGCCGAGCCCCACCGCCACCGACACCAACGGCCAGGCGCTGACCGTGCCGCTGGAAGGCCTGTCCAAGAACAGCTACAACGCGATCCTCAGCTACGAAACCTCGCGCTTCCAGGGCCGTGTGGCCTACAACTGGCGCAGCGACTGGCTGGTGACCACCGCGGGCAACGGCACCGGCAACCTTCCGGTCTACAACAAGGGCTTCGGCCAGCTGGATGCCTCGCTGCGTTTCAACATCAATGATGTGTGGTCGATTTCGCTCGATGGCGTGAATCTGCTCGATACCCGTCGCGAAAGCTATCTGGGCACCGAGTCGCGCTACCGTGACTTCGTGATCAACGATCGTCGGTATGGCCTGACATTGCGGGCCAGCCTGTAGAACGCGCCGTAGGAAGTGCGTCTCCGGTCCGGCGAGCTGTGCAGGCAGCCCGTCGGGCCGGTGTTTTTCCTATCGACGGCAGGCCGTCGATCGCAAGAGGAGCCGGAGGAATGATCGCTGTGATCGATCCGCCTACTGTGCGCCGCGTTACCGCAGCGATGTGGCCGGTCCGTGTATGGCTGGCACTGCTGGTGCTGTTGTCGCTTTCGATCCTGCCGCTGCAGGCCGCCGATCCGGCGTCCCAGGGGCCTTACCAATGGCGCAGCGTCGCCATCGGCGGTGGCGGATTCGTCACCGGTGTGCTGTTTCATCCCGCCGAGCGCGACCTTGCGTATGCACGCACCGATGTCGGTGGTGCGTACCGCTGGGATGCGCGCGCGCAGCAGTGGGTGGCGCTGACCGACTGGCTGGGCGCCGACGACTGGAACCTGATGGGGATCGATGCGTCCGCGGTCGATCCTGCCGACCCGCAGGCGCTGTATCTGGCTGCGGGCACCTACATGCACGAGCGCGCCGGCAATGCCGCGGTGCTGCGCTCGTTCGACCGCGGCCGCAGTTTCGAGCGTGCCGAGTTGCCGTTCAAACTCGGCGGCAATCAATTGGGCCGTGCCAATGGCGAACGGCTGGCGGTGGACCCGCACGATGGCCGTGTGCTGTTGCTGGGCTCACGCGATGCAGGGCTGTGGCGCAGCGACGATCGCGGCGCGCACTGGGCGCGGGTGGATGCATTTCCCGCCGAGGCAATGGCGGGCGCGACGGCGCGCAATCATGTCGGACGCGAGCAGGCGGTGGGCATCGCCTTTGTCGTCTTCGATGCCGCCAGCGGCCATGCCGGCCGCCCGACCCCGCGCATCTATGTCGGCGTGTCCACCGCGCAGACCAGTCTGTATGTTTCCGACGACGCCGGTCGCAGCTGGTCGGCGGTGGCCGGGCAGCCCAAGGGCCTGCGTCCCAGTCATATGGCCGGCGGCAGCGATGGGCAGTGGTACCTGAGCTACGGCGACCAGCCCGGGCCGGACCTGATGGCCGGCGGTGCGCTGTGGAAATACACCCCGGCGCAGGGGCGCTGGAGCGAGATCAGCCCGATCGCGCAGCCGGCCGGCGGCGATGGTTTCGGCTGGGGCGCGGTGGCGGTGGATCCGCAACAGCCGCAGGTGCTGCTGGCCAGCACCTTCCGCCGTCGTAGCCCGCGCGATGAGCTATTCCGCAGCGTGGACGGCGGGCGCAGCTGGACGCCGTTGCTGGCGGGCGCGCAGTTCGATCACAGCGCAGCGCCGTGGACCGCGCAGGCCACGCCACACTGGATGGGTGCGCTGGCGATCGATCCGTTCGACAGCAACCACGCGCTGTTCGTCACCGGCTACGGCATCTGGGCTTCGCGCAACCTGCAGGATTTCGCCAGGCAGCAGCGGCCGTTGCAGTGGTGGTTCCAGGATCGTGGGCTGGAAGAGACCGTGCCGCTGGATCTGCTCAGCCCGATGCAGGGCGCGCATCTGCTCAGTGCGCTGGGCGATATCGACGGCTTCCGGCATGACGATCTGGAGCGTGCGCAGCTGCAGTACGCCGGCCCGCGCCTGACCAATGGCGAGAGCATCGATGCCGCCGGGCAGGCCGCGCAATGGGTGGTGCGCAGCGGCACCGTGCGCGATCGCCGCAACAACGAGATCCGCGCGCTGTACTCGCGCGATGGCGGTACGCAGTGGACGGCGTTCGCCAGCGAGCCGCCAGCCGGGCAGGGCGCCGGCAACATCGCCATCGCCGCCGATGCATCCCATGTGGTGTGGGCGCCCGAGAAAGGCGGCAGCTGGCGCACCACCGATTTTGGCAAGCACTGGCAGCGGGTGCAGGGGCTGCCCGAGACCGCAGTGGCGGTGGCCGATCGCGTCGATGCGCGGCGCTGGTACGCAGTGGATACCGCCAGCGGGCGCTTGTACGAGAGCGGCGATGGTGCAGCGAGCTTTCGCGACACCGGTGCCCAGGCCGGCAACCCGGCGCGTGACGAACGGGCGCGCCCGCAGCTGCGCCCGGATCCGTGGCGGGCGGGGGTGGCATATCTGGCCAGCCCTGCGCTGGGCGTGATGCGCTGGCAGGACGGGCGTTTGCAGACCTTGTCCAGGCCGGATGAGGCGCGTTCGCTGGGCATCGGCAAGGCATTGCACGATGGCGCACCGCCGGCGCTGTATCTGGCCGGCCGCGTGGATGGCGTGGACGGTGTGTTCCGCTCCGACGATGAAGGCGCGCGGTGGTTGCGCATCAACGACGACGCGCACCAGTTCGGCAAGCCTTACAGCGTCACCGGCGACCCGCGCCTCCCCGGGCGCGTGTACTTCGCCACCGGCGGGCGTGGCATCTTCTACGGCGATCCACGATGAGCGCTGCGTCCCTGTGCGCGTCGTCGCGCTGTCTTACCGTGTACGGCGGCATGCGCCGTCGCATCGCTGCGCGCCGAGTGGCCGCGCCGACCCTGGAGATCACTGCATGACTGTTTCCCTCATCCGTCGTGGCTGCCTGTTGGGCCTGGTGCTGGCCAGCCCTGCCGCATTGGCGCAACCGAGCCTGCCGTTGTTGTTCGCCGATGGCGCGGTGCTGCAGCGCGACCAGGCGATGCCGGTGTGGGGCTGGGCCACGCCCCATGCCGTCATCACGGTCAGCTTCGACGGCAAGCGGGCCACCGCCAAGGCCGATGCCAAAGGCCAGTGGAAGGTCAGCCTGCCCGCACACAAGGCCGGCGGCCCCTATGTGCTGAGCGTGCAGGGCGACGGCGGCGAGTTGCAGGTGCGCGATGTGCTGGTCGGCGATGTGTGGCTGGCCAGCGGTCAATCGAACATGGAGTGGCCGCTGGCGCAGGCCAGCGATGGCCCGCAGGCGGTGGCGGCGGCCAACGACCCGCAGTTGCGGCACTTCAAGGTGCCCAAGTCGTGGTCGCTGCAGCCGGAAGCGCGCCTGACCGGCGGCGACTGGAAGCCCACCACACCGGACAACGCCGGCGAGTTCACCGCAGTCGGTTATTTCTTCGCCAAGGAGCTACGCGCCAGCACCGGCGTGCCGATCGGCATCGTCAACAGCACCTGGGGCGGCAGCGCGATCGAGGCCTGGATGGATGCGACCTCGCTGGGCCTGGATGCCGGGCAGAACCAGGGCGCGATCGAGGCGATCAAGCAGCGCGATGCCGCTGCGCAGGCGGCCACCGGCAAGCGCATCGCGCGCTGGCCCAAGGTGGATGGCGAGATGCCGCAGTGGCGCGAAGCGACATTCGACGACAGCGACTGGGACAGCATCCCGACCACCCAGCAGTGGGAATCCAGCGGCTATGACGGCATGGATGGGATCGCCTGGTATCGCACCACGGTCACCCTGAGCGCTGCCGAAGCCAAGGCCGGCATCACGTTGGGCGTGGGACAGATCGACGACTCGGACATCACCTACGTCAATGGCCAGCAGGTCGGCACGACCGAAAAGCAGTGGAACCTGCCGCGCGTCTACACCGTGCCGGCCTCGGCCTTGCATGCAGGGGTCAACCACATCGCGGTGCGGGTGGAAGATCTCAGTGGCGGTGGCGGCATGCATGGCCCGGACGAGCAGCGCTTCGTGCAGACCAGCGCCGGTGCCAAACGCGCGTTGGGCGGCTGGAAGTTCCGCCCCGCCGCCGTGCGCGTGTCGCTGGTCGACAACAAGAATCAGCTGCCCACGCTGCTGTACAACCAGATGATCCATCCGCTGCAGCCGTTTCCGGTCAAGGGCGTGATCTGGTACCAGGGCGAAACCAATGCCAGCGACACCGGCGCGGTGAAGTACCGTGAACAGTTCGCCGCGATGATTCAGCAATGGCGCGCCGAACGCGGGGAAAAGACGCTGCCGTTCCTGTGGGTGCAGCTGGCCAACTTCAAGGCCGGCGGCGACAAGGGCGAGCTGAGTCCGTGGGCACTGTTGCGCGAGTCGCAGTCCAAGACGCTGGCGCTGCCGGCGACCGGGCAGGCGGTGATCATCGATATCGGCAACCCCGCCGATATCCATCCCACCAACAAGCGCGATGTCGGCCATCGCCTTGCGATTGCTGCACGTCATGTGGCGTACGGCGAAACCCTGGTGTACAGCGCGCCGGTGTTCAAGCAGGCGCGCTTTGTCGATGGTCAGGCAATGCTGAGTTTCGATCTGCAAGGCAGTGCCTTGCAGGTGCGTAATGGTGGCGAAGTGCAGGGCTTCCGCGTCGCCGGTGCCGACAAACACTTCCATCCGGCCACCGCACGCATCGAGGGCGATCGCGTGATCGTGCGCAGCGACGCGGTGGCTGCACCGGTCGCGGTGCGCTACGGCTGGAGCGAAAACCCGGACGACGCCAACCTGGTCAATCGCGAACAGCTTCCCGTTTCCCCCTTCCGCACCGATACCTGGTGACACGGAGTCTTATGTCCATGCATTCCCCCGTTGCACGTGTGATCGCTCCTTCCCCTGCACGCCGTTACCTGCGTCCGCTGCTGCTGTCCGCGCTGACGCTGGCCCTGGCGGCGTGCCAATCCGGCGAGCAGGACGACAAAGCCAAACCGGCCGCAGTCGCACCGACTGCCGGTAGCGCAGCGACCGCGCCTGCCACGGCAGCGGCGCCGGCTGCGCAGACGCCGATGCCGCAGTTCGTCAGCAAGGACGGCAAGCACGCGTTGATGGTCGATGGCGCGCCATTCCTGATCCTGGGCGCGCAGGTCAACAACTCCAGCAACTATCCCGGCGTGATGGACAAGGTGTGGCCGGCAATGCAGGTGCTGGGCCCCAATACCGTGCAGGTGCCGATCGCCTGGGAGCAGGTCGAGCCGGAAGAAGGCAAGTTCGATTTCTCCTTCGTCGATACGCTGCTCACGCAGGCACGCGAGCACAAGGTGCGGCTGGTGCTGCTGTGGTTTGCGACCTGGAAGAACAACGGCCCGGCGTATGCGCCGCATTGGGTCAAGACCGACAACCAGCGCTTCCCACGCGTGGTGACGCGCGAGGGCAAGGCGATCGGGTCGCTGTCGCCGCATGCGCAGGCCACCCTGGATGCCGACCGCAAGGCCTTTGTCGCCTTCATGCAGCACCTGAAGCAGGTCGATCCGCAGCACACCGTGATCATGATCCAGCCCGAGAACGAGCCGGGCACCTACGGCAGCGTGCGCGACTTCTCGCCGATGGCGCAGAAGCTGTTCGACGGCCCGGTGCCGGAAGAGCTGCTCAAGCGCTTGAACAAGCAGCCGGGCAGCTGGGCACAGGTGTTCGGTGCCGATGCGGACGAGATCTTCCATGCCTGGTCGATCGGTCGCTACATCGACCAGGTGGCCGAAGCCGGCAAGGCCGAATACCCGCTGCCGATGTACGTCAACGCCGCGCTGCGTGGCCCGTTCAATCCCGGCCAGCCCGGCCAGTACGCCAGCGGCGGCCCCACCGACAACGTGCTGGATGTGTGGAAGGCCGCCGGCCCGCATATCGACCTGCTGGCACCGGACATCTACATGCCCGAGTACCGCACCTACACCACGGTGCTGGAGCGCTACGCCCGCCCGGACAATGCGCTGTTCGTCGCCGAAACCGGCAACCGCCCGGAATACGCGCGCTATCTGTTCCCCGCGCTGGGCCACGACGGCATCGGCTGGTCGGCGTTCGGCATGGACTACACGCGTTATTCCAACTATCCGCTGGGCGCCAAGCACGTCAACGCAGACACCCTGGCCCCGTTCGCGCTGGGTTTCGAGCTGGTCAAGCGCGGCATGCGTCCGTTCGCCAAGGCCGCGTCCGAAGGCAAGCTGCACGGCACTGCCGAAGAACCCGGCCAGGCGGTGCAGGAGCTGCAGCTCAACGAACGTTGGGGCGCCACCATCACCTACGGCGTGCCGCAGTTCTGGTTCAAGGGCGAGCCGCCGGGCAACCCCGAGCCGATCGGTGCGGCCTTGATCGCCGAGCTCGGCCCTGACGAATTCCTGGTCACCGGCTACCACGTGCGCGTGACCCTGCATCCGGCCAGCGAGGCGACCGCCAACATGCTCTACGACCGCGTCGAGGAAGGCGTCTACGACGGCAGCGACTGGAAGTTCGAGCGCAACTGGAACGGCGACCAGACCGATTACGGCGTCAATTTTTCCAGCGCGCCGCAGCTGCTGAAGATCAAGCTGGCCACCTACAAGTAAACCTGCACGGCCACTTGCTGCGCAGCCAGATCGCTGCGCAGCACGCCGGCTTCCAGGTCGAACGCAATGAACCCATGCGTTGCCGCCCCCGCGGCAGCGTTTCGTAATTCCAAGGGAGTGAACATGCAAACCATCAACCGTTCCGCCGGCCATGCGCCTGCCACCCGACGTACACCGCTTGCGCAGTGCCTGGCGTTGTCGCTGGCCTTGCTGGCCAATGCCGCGCACGCGCAGGAAGTGCGCAAGGCCGCCGATGGCGTCACCGTGGTGCCGAGCGCCAAGGGCGCCGCACCGGTGCGTCTGCAGGTGGTCGATGCCGGCATCATCCGCGTCAGTGCCGACCCGGACGGCGACTTCGCGCGCAGCCCCAGCCTGATGCGCGTCCCGGTGCAGGGCGATGGCAACTTCCAGCTGGCCGAGCAGGGCGACAGCGTGCAGCTAAAGACCGGCAAGATCACCGCCACCGTGTCCACCGTCGATGGCCATGTCAGCTTCGCCGATGCCAATGGCAAGCCGGTGTTGTCGGAGGTTGCCGGCGGGCGCAGCTTTGCGCCGCTGAAAGTGGAGGGCAAGCAGTACCTGAGCGTGCGTCAGCGCTTCCAGTCGCCCGACGACGAAGCCCTGTACGGCTTCGGCCAGCACCAGCAGGGCTGGATGAACCAGAAGGGCCGCAACATCGAGTTGCAGCAGAACAATATCGACATGGCGGTGCCGTACCTGGTGTCCAGCCGCAACTACGGCCTGCTGTGGGACAACAACTCGATCAGCCGCCTGGGCGACCCGCGCGGCCTGCAGCCGCTGCCCAAGACGCTGAAGTTGTATGACGCCAAGGGCAAGGCCGGTGCGTTGACCGCGCGTTATGCGATCAACGGCAAGCAGATCGTCGAGCGTCGCGAGAGCGAGGTGAACTACCAGTACCTCAGCGACCTGACCAAGTATCCGAAGAAGGCGATCACCAAGGACAAGGACAGCCGCATGCAGGTCACCTGGGAGGGCGAGATCGAAGCGCTCACCGGTGGCGAGCACACCTTCTCGCTGTATTCGAGCGAGTACGCCAAGCTGTACGTGGACGGCAAGCTGGTCGTCGATCGCTGGCGCCAGAACTGGAACCCGTGGAATCACGAGTTCAAGCTGGATCTGGAGCCGGGCACGCGCCACACCGTCAAGGTCGAGTGGGACCTGATCGACCCCAGCTACATCGCGCTGCTGCACCGCGACCCGCTGCCGGCCGCCGAAGCGAAGGACCTGTCGCTGTGGTCCGAAGCCGGCCAGATGATCGACTACTACTTCGTCTCCGCCGATTCCTACGATCAGGCCGTGGCCGGCTACCGCGAGCTGACCGGCAAGTCGGTGATGCTGCCCAAGTGGGCCTACGGCTTCTGGCAGAGCCGCGAGCGTTACAAGAGCCAGGACGAGTTGGTCGGCGCGGTGGCCGAATACCGCAAGCGCAAGCTGTCGCTGGACAACATCGTGCTGGATTGGTCGTACTGGCCCGAGAACGCCTGGGGCTCGCACGATTTCGACCCGCAGCACTTCCCCGATCCGGACGGCATGGTCAAGGCCGTGCACGATATGCATGCGCAGATCATGATTTCGATCTGGCCCAAGTTCTATCCCACCACCGCCAACTACAAGGAACTGGACGCGGCCGGTTTCATGTTCAAGCGCAACGTGGAAGTGGGTGAGCTGGACTGGATCGGCAAGGGCTACAAGAACTCGTTCTACGATCCGTATTCGGAAAAGGCGCAGGCGATCTACTGGCGCCAGGTCAACGAAAAGCTCAACAGCAAGGGCTTCGATGCGTGGTGGATGGACGCCGACGAACCGGACGTGCATTCCAACCTGGACATCGGCGAGCGCAAGGCGCGCACCACGCCCAACGCGCTGGGCTCGTCCACCGAATACTTCAACTCCTACCCGTTGCCGCACACCCATGGCGTGTACGTGGGCGACCGTGCGGCCGACGACAAGCGCGTGTTCATCCTCTCGCGCAAGGGCTACGCCGGCACCCAGCGCAATGCGGTGGCAGTGTGGAGCGGCGACATCGTCTCGCGCTGGGACGACATGCGCGACCAGATCTCCGGTGGCGTCAACATGGCGCTGTCGGGCCTGCCCAACTGGACCTTCGACATCGGCGGCTTTGCGGTGGAGAAGCGCTACGAGAACCAGGACCCGGCACACCTGCCGGAATGGCGCGAACTCAACACGCGCTGGTTCCAGTTCGGCGCATTCGTGCCGATCTTCCGCTCGCACGGCCAGTTCCCGTACCGCGAGATCTGGAACATCGCCCCGGAAGGCACGCCGTTCTACGACAGCATGGCGTACTACAACCGCCTGCGTTACGCGTTGCTGCCGTACATCTACAGCCTGGCCGGCGACACCTATCAGCGCGATGGCGTGATCATGCGCGGCATGATGATGGACTTCCCGAACGACCCCAAGGTCCGCGACATCAACGACCAGTACCTGTTCGGCCCGGCCTTCCTGGTCGCACCGGTGACCCGCTTCGGCGCCACCTCGCGTCAGGTCTATCTGCCGGCCGGCAGCAGCTGGCTGGATTTCGCCACCGGCAAGCGTTACGAAGGCGGCCAGAGCATCGAAGCGGCCGCGCCGATCGAGCGCATGCCGTTGTTCGTGCGCGCCGGTTCCATCGTGCCGACCGGCCCGGTGCAGGAATACGTGGATCAGAAGCCGGATGCGCCGCTCACCGTGGTGGTCTACACCGGTGCCGACGGCCAGTTCTCGCTATATGAGGACGACGGCAAGGGCTACGGCTATGAGAAGGGCGAGTTCAGCCGCATTCCGCTGAGCTGGAACCAGGCCAAGGGCGAGCTGAGCATCGGCAAGCGCGAAGGCAGCTGGACCGGCATGCAGGCCAAGCGCACCGTCAACGTGCGCTTCGTCGACGGCCCGCGCGAGGACGCCGGTGCGCTGGAGCCCAGGACCGATGCCAGCATCCAGTACGACGGCAATCCGGTCAGCGTGTTGCAGCGCAAGATTGCGTCCGGCAAAGCGCGTCGTCGATGATCGCAACTCGTTGTCAGTCAGTGAGTGCGCAGATGCCGGATCGCCGCAAGGCTCGGGCGTGCAGGTCCGGTCATGCAGCACGGTGGTGCACGTGCTGACCCGCAGGGAAGTCTGCAAGGCAACCGGTGCCGCACTCGCGGCGCTGGGCGCTGCGCCGGCTGCGTCCGCCATTGCTGCGCCGGCCAAGGCTGCCGGCGAGCAATCGCTGCCTGCCGTTGCTGCGGGCGATGCCTTGCAGCTGTGGTACCGCGAACCGGCCAACGAGTGGGTGCAGGCGCTGCCGGTCGGCAACGGCCGGCTGGGCGCGATGGTGTGGGGCGGCATTGCCCACGAGCGCCTGCAACTCAACGAGGACACGCTGTACGCAGGTGGCCCGTACGATGCCACCAGCCCCGACGCGCTGGCGGCCTTGCCACAGGTGCGCGCGCTCGTGTTTGCCGGGCGCTATGCCGAAGCCGAAACCCTGGCCGACGCGAAGATGCTCTCGCGTCCGCTCAAGCAGATGCCGTATCAACCGCTGGGCGATCTGTTGCTGGATTTCGATCGTGCCGACGGCATCAGCGAGTATCGCCGCCAGCTCGATCTGGATACCGGCGTCGCCACCACCACGTTCCGCTCCGGCGGTGCTGTGCACAAGCGCGAAGTGTTCGTGTCGGCGCAGTCGCAATGCATCGTAGTGCGCCTGTCCTGCGATCGGCCACGCGCGATTTCCTTGCGCGTGGGCATCGACAGCCCGCAGACCGGCGCGGTCACGGTGGAGCAGGACGGGCTGCTGTTCAGCGGCCGCAACGGCAGCTTCGCGGGCATCGACGGCAAGCTGCGTTTTGCCTTGCGCGTGCTGCCGCAGGTCAAGGGCGGCACGCTCAGCGGGCTGCGTGACCGCCTGCGCATCGAGGCCGCCGATGAAGTGGTGCTGCTGCTCACCGCCGCCACCAGCTACCAACGCTTTGATGCAGTCGATGGCGATCCGTTGGCATTGACCGCAGCAAGCATGCAGAAGGCCGGCAAGCTGGACTATGCCGCACTGCTGCGTGCGCATCTGGCCGATCACCAGCGGCTGTTCCGGCGCGTGGCGATCGATCTGGGCACTAGCGAGGCGGCGGCACTGCCCACCGACGAGCGCGTGCAGCGTTTTGCGCAGGGCAACGACCCGGCGCTGGCCGCGTTGTATCACCAGTTCGGCCGTTATCTGCTGATCTGCAGCTCGCGGCCCGGCACCCAGCCGGCCAATCTGCAGGGCATCTGGAACGACCTGATGCAGCCGCCGTGGGAAAGCAAGTACACCATCAACATCAACACCGAGATGAACTACTGGCCCAGCGAGGCCAACGCGCTGCACGAGTGCGTCGAACCGCTGGAATCCATGTTGTTCGATCTGGCCAAGACCGGCGCGCACACCGCACGTGCGATGTACGACGCACCGGGTTGGGTGGTGCACAACAACACCGATCTGTGGCGCCAGGCCGGGCCGATCGATGGCGCCAAGTGGAGCCTGTGGCCGATGGGTGGCGTCTGGCTGTTGCAGCAGCTATGGGATCGCTGGGATTACGGCCGCGACCGTGCCTATCTGGGCAGGATCTACCCTTTGTTCAAGGGCGCGGCGGAGTTCTTCGTCGCCACGCTGGTGCGCGATCCGCAGACTGGCGCGATGGTGACCAACCCGTCGATGTCGCCGGAAAACCAGCATCCGTTCAACGCCGCGCTGTGTGCCGGCCCCACCATGGATGCGCAGCTGCTGCGCGATCTGTTCGCCCAATGCATCGCGATGAGCAAGCTGCTCAAGGTCGACGACGCCTTCGCGCAACAACTGAGCACCCTGCGCGAGCAGTTGCCGCCCAACCGCATCGGCAAGGCGGGGCAATTGCAGGAGTGGCAACAGGACTGGGACATGCAGGCGCCGGAGATCCATCACCGCCACGTCTCGCATCTTTATGCCTTGCATCCTTCGAGCCAGATCAATCTGCGCGATACGCCCGAGCTTGCCGCCGCAGCCAAGCGCACGCTGGAAACGCGCGGCGACAACGCCACCGGCTGGGGCATCGGCTGGCGGCTGAATCTGTGGGCACGGCTGGCCGATGGCGAGCATGCCTACCGCATCCTGCAACTGCTGATCTCGCCCGAGCGCACCTACCCGAATCTGTTCGACGCGCATCCGCCGTTCCAGATCGACGGCAACTTCGGCGGCACCGCCGGCATCACCGAAATGCTGCTGCAAAGCTGGGGCGGCAGCGTGTTCCTGCTGCCTGCCTTGCCCAAGGCATGGCCGCGCGGCAGTGTGCGTGGATTGCGCGTGCGCGGCGGTGCCAGCGTGGACCTGCAGTGGGAGGGCGGCCGCCTGCAGCAGGCACGCGTGCACAGCGAGCGGGGCGGGCGCTATCAACTGTCTTACGCAGGGCAGACCCTGGACCTGGAACTGGGTGCCGGCCGCACCCGGCAGGTGGGCCTCAACAACAACCGATTGGTGACGCAATGAGCTTGTACGTAGGATTGGATGTGGGCACGCAGAGCGTCAAGCTAGTGGCCTACGACCCACAGGAGCGCGCCGTGGTCGCCACGATCGCCGCGCCGATGGAACTGATCAGCCGCGACGACGGCACCCGCGAGCAACAGGCGCAGTGGTGGATCGACGGCATCGTGCATTGCTTCGCGCAGCTCGATGGCGAGCAGCGTGCGCAGGTGCGTGGCATCTCGGTCTCCGGCCAGCAGCACGGTTTCGTGCCGGTGGCCGCCGATGGCAGCGTCACCGCACCGGTGAAGCTGTGGTGCGATACCAGCACCGCACTGGAATGCGAGGAAATCATGGATGCGGTGGGCGGCGCCGCAGGCAGCGTGGCCACCGCCGGCAATCCGATCATGGCCGGCTACACCGCCTCCAAGCTGCCGTGGACGCGCAAGCATCGCCCCGAGGCGTATGCGGCGATGACCACGGTGATGCTGCCGCACGACTACGTGAACTTCTGGCTCACCGGCGAGCGCTTTGCCGAAGTCGGCGATGCCTCCGGCACCGGCTGGCTGGACGTGCGCACGCGGCAGTGGTCCGAGCGCATGCTCGGCGCGGTGGATGCGCAGCGCGACCTGCGCGAGGCACTGCCGCCGCTGGTGGAGACCGGCGCGGTCTATGCCTTGTCCGACGCAGCCGCCGATGCCTTGAATCTGCCGGCCGGCGTGCGTGTCACCACCGGCGGCGGCGACAACATGATGGCCGCCATCGGCACCGGCAACGTGGTGCCGGGGCGCCTGACCATGAGCCTGGGTACCTCGGGCACCTTGTTCGCCTACGCCGACCACCCGGTGGTGGACGACGAGGCACGCTGGGCCGCGTTCTGTTCGTCCAGCGGCGGCTGGCTGCCGCTGATCTGCACCATGAACTGCACCGTCGCCACCGAGGCGGTGATGCGCATGTTCTCGATCACCCGCGAGCAGACCGACGCCTTGATCGCGAGTACCACGCCGGGCGCCGATGGGCTGGTGCTGCTGCCGTTCTTCAACGGCGAGCGCACCCCGGACTTGCCGGCCGCCCGCGGCTGCCTGTTCGGCATGGACCTGCACAACACCACCCCGGCGCATTTCTACCGCGCCGCGATGGAAGGGGCGACCTATAGCCTGCGCAACGGCTTCGATGCATTCGTTGCCGCAGGTCTGCAGTTCGACACCATCCTGCTCACCGGCGGCGGCAGCAAGAGCGCGCAATGGCGGCAGATGGTGGCCGATATCTTCAACCTGCAGGTCGTGGTGCCGACCCAGCCCGAAGGCGCTGCCTTCGGTGCCGCGCTGCAGGCCTTGTGGGCCTGTGATCGCGATGACGGCGCTACGCACGCGTTGTCGGATGTGGTGCTGGAGCATCTGCAGGTCGACGACAGCCTGTCGGCGCGCCCGGATCCGCAGCGCGTGGCCCAGTATCAGCAGCACTACCAGCACTTCCTCAAGCACCTGCATGTGGTCAGCCCGCTTTACGCCGGCTGATCGACACGCTTTCTACAACTCCCCCAGCAGCAAGGACATTCCACCCCATGAGCAACACCGTCTACATCGGCGCCAAGGAATATTTCCCCGGTATCGGCAAGATCGGCTTCGAAGGCCGCGACTCGGACAACCCGCTGGCGTTCAAGGTCTACGACGCCAACAAGCAGGTCGGCGACAAGACCATGGCCGAGCATCTGCGCTTTGCCGTGGCCTACTGGCACAGCTTCTGCGGCAACGGCGCCGATCCGTTCGGCCCGGGCACGCGCGCGTACCCGTGGGATATCGGCAACACCGCGTTGAACCGCGCCGAAGCCAAGGCCGATGCCGCGTTCGAGTTCTTCACCAAGCTCGGCGTGCCGTACTACTGCTTCCACGACATCGATCTGTCGCCCGATGCCGACGACATCGGCGAGTACCAGAGCAACCTCAAGCACATGGTCGGCATCGCCAAGCAGCGCCAGGCCGATACCGGCGTCAAGCTGTTGTGGGGCACCGCCAACCTGTTCTCGCACCCGCGCTACATGAATGGTGCGTCGACCAATCCGGACTTCAATGTCGTCGCGCGTGCGGCGGTGCAGGTCAAGGCCGCGATTGATGCCACCGTCGAGCTGGGCGGCGAGAACTACGTGTTCTGGGGCGGCCGCGAAGGCTATGCCTGCCTGCACAACACCCAGATGAAGCGCGAGCAGGACAACATGGCGCGCTTCTTGACCCTGGCACGCGACTACGGCCGCGCGATCGGCTTCACCGGCAACTTCCTGATCGAGCCCAAGCCGATGGAGCCGATGAAGCACCAGTACGACTTCGACAGCGCCACGGTGATCGGCTTCCTGCGTCAGCACGGCCTGGACCAGGACTTCAAGCTGAACATCGAAGCCAACCACGCCACGCTGTCGGGCCACAGCTTCGAGCACGACCTGCAGGTGGCATCCGACGCTGGCCTGCTCGGCAGCATCGATGCCAACCGCGGCAACCCGCAGAACGGCTGGGATACCGACCAGTTCCCGACCGACCTGTACGACACCGTCGGCGCGATGCTGGTGGTGCTGCGTCAGGGCGGGCTGGCACCGGGCGGGCTGAACTTCGATGCCAAGGTGCGCCGCGAGTCGTCCGACCCGCAGGATCTGTTCCTGGCGCATATCGGCGGCATGGACGCGTTCGCACGCGGGCTGGAAGTGGCTAATGCGCTGCTGACCTCCTCGCCGCTGGAGCAGTGGCGCGCCGAGCGCTACGCCAGCTTCGACAGCGGCGCGGGCGCGGACTTCGCCAACGGCAGCAGCACGCTGGTGGATCTGGCCAAGTACGCCGCCGGCAACGAACCCAAGCAGCTCAGCGGCCGTCAGGAAGCCTACGAGAACCTGATCAACCAGTATCTGACCCGTTGATGTCCCGTGGCCGGCGGCGCACTGCGCGTCGCCGGCCGATGTCGGCCGCCCCTGTGGCCGCTCCCTTGCATGCTTCCAGGTGAATCCATGTCCAGTGTCTCCGTAAACGGCGCCCCCGATGCCGGTGAGAACACCCGTTTTATCGTCTTGATCAGTTGCGTAGCCACGATCGGCGGTTTTTTGTTCGGTTTCGATAGCGGTGTGATCAACGGCACTGTCGACGGCCTGAAGCAGACCTTCAATTCCAGTGCCGCCGAGACCGGGTTCGAAGTCGCCTCGATGCTGCTGGGCTGCGCCATCGGCGCCTTCTTTGCCGGCCGTCTGGCCGACCGCTGGGGCCGCCGCGCGGTCCTGATCATTTCGGCGGCACTGTTCCTGCTCTCGGCCATTGGCGCCGGTGCCTCGCACAGTTCCGGCTTCTTCATCTTCGCTCGTGTGATGGGCGGCTTTGCGGTGGGCGCCGCCAGCGTCATCTCGCCGGCCTACATCGCCGAGGTCGCCTCCGCGCGCTATCGCGGCCGGCTCGCCACGATGCAGCAGATCGCCATCATCAGCGGGCTGTTTTGCGCATTCCTGAGCAACTACCTGCTGGCCAACGCCGCCGGTGCCTCCACCGAGCCGCTATGGGCCGGGCAGGCCGCCTGGCGCTGGATGTTCTGGATGCAGGCGGTTCCCTCGCTGCTGTTCCTGTTGCTGTTGCTGGTCATCCCGGAAAGCCCGCGCTACCTGGTGGTCAAGGGCCGCCGCGAGCAGGCGCTGGTGGTGTTGAAGCGGCTATACGGCAACGCCGCCGCGCAGACCAAGCTGGCCGAGATCTCGGCCTCGATGTCGGCCGACCAGCACAAGCCCAAGTTCTCCGACCTCATCAACAAGGCCACCGGCAAGATCCGCCCGATCGTCTGGATCGGCGTGGGCCTGGCGGTGTTCCAGCAACTGGTCGGCATCAACGTGGTGTTCTATTACGGCGCGGTGCTGTGGCAGGCGGTGGGCTTCTCCGAGCAGGACGCACTGCTGATCAACGTGCTCTCCGGCGGCCTGAGCATCGGCGCCTGCCTGGTCACGGTGATGCTGGTCGACAAGATCGGCCGCAAGCCGTTGCTGTGGATCGGCTCGGCCGGCATGGCGGTCTCGCTGGCCCTGGTGACCTATGCCTTCGCCACCGCCTCGCTGGACCCCAACGGCAAGCTCGCCATGTCCGATGCCATGGGCATGCTCGCGCTGGTGGCCGCCAACGTCTACGTGGTGTTCTTCAATGCCTCGTGGGGCCCGGTGATGTGGGTGATGCTGGGCGAGATGTTCCCGAACCAGATCCGCGGCTCGGGCCTGGCCATTGCCGGCGCCGCGCAGTGGACCTCCAACTTCGCCATCACCGTCAGCTTCCCGATCCTGCTCGGCAGCATCGGCCTGGCCGGCGCGTACGGCATCTACACCGTCGCCGCCTTCATCTCGGTGTTCTTCGTGCTCAAGTACGTCTACGAGACCAAGGGCAAGGAGCTGGAGCAGATGGAGGGCTGATCTCCCCGTTATGCGGATATCGGCATGGAAGACGAACAAGGCCGCGCACTGCGCGGCCTTGTTCGTTAATGGTCTTGCCGGGACCTTGCCGATGTCTCGCATGCCTGCATCGCTGCAGACGCCCCAATCGCGCTGGCTATCATCGTCGGGCTGGATTGGGTGCATGCGTCGTCTCGTGACTGCCTGCTGCTCCGGCCTGTGCTGTGTCAGGCGACCTGATTCCCATGTGGCCCAACGCACCACTAAAGTGCAATGCGCGTCTTCAACGGCGATAACCGCCTGGGAGGGCACCGGCTCTTTTTGCAAATTGTGCGCCACCGCTATACTCCACCAGGCAGTTTCCCTCCAGACTAGGGCGAATCGTGGAACCAAGGAGTGGTGGTATGGCGGTAGCTAAAGAGCTTGTCAGGGGCATGCTGATCAGCGTGTGCTACTGCCTGGTGTTTCTGATGCTTTGGCGTTTTTCCCTTGATCAGTGGTACCTACCAGTTGGTTTGCGGGTTGTTACCTTGCTCTATCGACCTTATCGGGAGTGGCCGTTTCTGTTGGCGGGGGACGCCGCAGCGATGTTGTTCCTGCGGATTCCTTTGGGCGAGCTTCAGGGGTTCAGCCCGCTCTGGTCGTATTTGAGCCCCCTATTGCACGCGCCCTTGATCGCCTGTGCGATTGGACTACTGCGTTACCGCGCTCCTTACATCGTCAAGCGGGAGCAGTGGCTTGTCCCCGCGGCTCTCGCGCTAGCGCTTTGGAATGCGTTATGCAGCCTGTTATTGAATGGGCTGCTCGGTGGGCCGCCGATCTACCCTGTAATAGACCTGCTGTTGCGATATGGGGCGGGCAGCTATCTCGGCGTGCTCACCCTGTTGTTGCCGGTAATGTTGTGGGCCAATTGGAATGAGAGCCCTGTGCGTTCCAGTTTTCCGCGGGATGTTGGTGTCGCTGTGGTTGTTGTCCTCAGCTTCTTCTTCACTCTTAGTGTCCTGAATGATCCATCGATTCGAAACGTTTTGATGGTCGCGATGCTCGTACCGATGGTGGTACTGACTTTCAGGCATGGGTGGAGAGGGAATGCCTTAGGGGCGCTGTTGGCAAGCTTTGCGCTTGAGTTCTCGATGCCTAAGGTGTATCAGCTCGGGTTCTTTGATCAGGCTGTTTTCAATATCCAACTGCTTTATGCGTTTGTGACGACGATTCTGTTTGTCTTCAACGCCCGTCTGCGTGAGCCTGCCCGCGGCGGTATATCGAATCAGTCGAAGGATGATATTTATACCTTTGGTCGCGCAAGTTACGCCAGCGCCGAGCGCCTGTTGCGCAATCGCGTGCTTGAATACTCCGACATCAATGTGCAGATCAATCGGATGCGCAAAGATGTGGTGGCCGATTTGAGAGCAAAAGGGCAGCATTCGGTTGCGATGGAGATGACACGAGTGGGTGTTATCGAATCGCAGCTGTTGCAGCAATATGTGGCTGCATTGTATCCGTTGGAAATAGAAACGCATGGGTTGTATCAAGCGCTATGTTCGCCGGCGCTTGAGCGCTTCTGCGCTTCCAAGTTCCAATGTGTGTTTCGTGGCGACTGTAGGAGCCTGTCTTTGGAGCTACAGTTAAGTGCCTATCGCAGTGTGCTCAATTGCGTCGAGATTCTGCCTCCGGCTGGTAGGCATTTCATCCAGGTGCGTGCATGGATAGCGAGGGAGACGCGTGGTGTTGCAGTGCGTGTTATTGCTGATTCCTCATCGGTTGACGCGGTACGGCGCGACTCGAATGACGTAGAAGCAGAACTGAAAGCAAGATTGAAAGCGCATGGCGGCATGTTTCATCGCCGCCATGCATTGGTTCTGACATTCCTGGTGGCTGAAGCCAATCCCGTACTGGTCAGGGAGACACGATCCACTGATCCCCAGTTGCTCCGCGCCGTGTGAGCACTGTGAAGTTTCTTGTCTTATAGACAAGTTGGGCTTGATTGAGCTGGGCTGCATCGTTTGCAGTCAGCTCGCTCAGGCTTGGAGCTGAGGAGATTTTATTTTTCTTAGGCAATACAACGCGATCCACATCCTTGCCCATTGGTAGGGTCCATAGAGCGTCATCCACCCGGGCGACGACAGCGTGGACCACACCGGTGACGTCGTTGATTTGCAAATATGTCACGCCATCACGATGGAACTCGTAGATGGCAAGCGAGGAGTCCATAGCGAGGTTGGCTGCCTTGGGATTGCTATCGCCAAGCCCGACGGCGGGCGCGCCGATGCCGCCACTGGGACAGCAATCAGCCATCGCCGCGCTCGATGCGAAGAGTCCGACGATTAAACAAAAAGCCATAGGCCAGGTTTTTGCGTTCTTCATGATTTTGCCTTCCCCCTGCATGGGGCAACTCCGCCTGCGATTCAGGCGCTTATACGTTACGTGTTGAATGGCAGATTTTGTTGATTGTTTGTCGCAGAAAATCGCTGCGGCATACCGTCCGCAGATCAGCGAGGAACAGTCGACCGCATCCGCTGTTACCTGGACCTATCCGGTCAGGCGTGATGTGCAGTGCTGGAGCGCGCGCGCTATTTAGCGGCTCGGCTCGAGTTCGCCACCGGCACGTTCAAACCATCCAATCACTCGCCGGTGATGAGATTCGCCCCAACGACGCAAGAACTGCTGGGTGTGGTGGTCGCTCAGATCGCGCAGGCTGGCGATTCGTTGGGTGATGAAAGGGGCGGTCAGTGGCTGGGCGCAGTCGACTTCGATGCAGTGGCGCCAGGCGGTATAGCTGTCGGGGATGGCGAGGGACATCGTGGCGCTCTTCGGTAAAAGTGAACGTGAGGGCAGTGGCGGGGCACGGCGGGCTTGATTTTGCGCAACAATTGTTACTTTATAACACTTCATCCATCGTTCGTCCGGTCACGCCGTGTCGCGTTCCTTGCCGCAGAGTGTCGTTTGCCTGGTCACCATGCCGAACCGTCCGTGCTCGAAGTGGCGCGGTGGCCACGTCGATCCTCCGGGGTTGGCTCGATGAGGCGGCGGGAGGTGTTGCACGCCGTCAGTGCCGCCTTGGTGCTGTCGCCGCACCTGGTCCACGCGCAGCCGCAGCCGCTGCTGCGCAGTTGCAATCTGCAGCGTCAGGGCGCGGGACTGCGACTTCGGCTCGCATTGAGTACGCAGGTCGCCTACCGCAGCTTCAGCCTGTCCAATCCAGCGCGCTTGGTCATCGACCTGCCGGGCGTTTCGACGCAACCACCGCAGATCGATCCATTGCCTGACGATCTCGCGGTCGTCGCCATCCGTAGCGGCTCGCACGGCGATGGGCTGCGCGTGGTGCTCGATCTGGCGCAGCCGCTGACAGCCACGGCGCGCTGGGAGGATGGTGCACTGGTGGTCGATCTTGCTGCTGTGCCCGGCACTGCGTCATTGTCCGCAGCCGATCCGACCGAGCCGACCGTTGCGGCGGCTGCGCCCACGCGCTCGCGGCTGCATCCCTATGTGGTCGCCATCGACGCCGGTCACGGCGGCAAGGATCCCGGCGCGGTTAGTGCCGATGCGCGCTACGAGAAGCATGTGGCCATGGCGGTCGCGGGGCGGCTGCACCAGCGCCTGGCGGCCGATCCGCGTTACCGGCCGACCATGATCCGCAGCGACGATCGCTTCGTGGCGTTGCACGAGCGGGTGTTGATCGCCCATCGCCGCAATGCCGATCTGTTCGTGTCCATCCATGCCGATGCTGCGCCCAGCAGCCAGGCGCGCGGCGCGTCGGTGTTTGCCTTGTCGCAGAACGGCGCCAGCTCTGCATTGGCGCGCTGGATCGCCGACAGCGAAAACGCCGCCGACGACATGGGCGACAGTACGCGCCGTCTGCGGGTGCCAAGCAACCCGGTGTTGTCGCAGGTGCTGGCCGACCTGTCGCTGAGCGGCACCATCGCCAGCAGCGTGGCGTTCGGCAAGGTGATGCTCGGGCGGCTGCAGCAGGTGACGCGGCTGCATCAGGACCAGGTCGGGCAGGCCGGCTTTGCCGTGTTGAAGTCGCCGGACATTCCGTCGCTGCTGGTGGAAACCGGCTTCATGAGCAATCGCGACGATTGCCGGCGGCTGTGCGGCGATACGCATCAGGACGAACTGGCGCACATGCTGCATGCCGGTATCGACGATTACTTCCAGATGTTTCCCGGTCGCGCCTGAGGCGCGATTGCCCTCATCTCCTTCTACGAGCTTTCGATGTCCGCCACGCTGCCCGATGTTGCCGTTACCGAACCTTCCCCACTGAGCGCGCCGCTGCGCTGGGTCGGCATGCAGGACATCGCCGTGCCGCTGCGGCTGGCCGATGCCGGGCCCGGCGGCAGCGTGGCCGCGCGTGCCAGCGTGCAGGTGGATCTGCCGCGCCCCGAACTCAAGGGCATCCACATGTCGCGCTTGTACCGCCTGCTGGATCGGCATCTGGAGCAGCCAGTGTCGCCGGCGATGGTGTCGCAGCTGCTGCAGGCGATGATCGACAGTCATGCCGATTGCGGCAGCCGTGCGGCGCGGCTGGCGCTGAACTTCGAGTTGATGCTGCGGATGCCGGCGCTGCGCAGCGAAGGACTGAGCGGTTGGCGCGCCTATCCGGTGCGCATCGATGCGCAATCCAGGGCAGGCCACACCGAGATCCAGTTGCAGGTCGATGTGCTGTATGCCTCCACCTGTCCCTGTTCGGCGGCCTTGTCGCGCCAGTTGCTGAGCGATGCGTTTTTGCAGCAGCACCAAGGGCGCGATGCGTTACCGCTCGCAGAGGTTGCGCAATGGCTGCAACACAACGGTTCGTACGCCACGCCGCATAGCCAGCGCAGCGTGGCACGGGTGCGCGTGGAGCTGAGCGCATGCGCGCAGCGCTTGGACATCCGCGAGCTGGTCGGCCTGTGCGAACAGGCGCTGGCGACGCCGGTGCAGGCGGCGGTACGGCGCATCGACGAGCAGGCGTTTGCCCGCTTGAATGGCGCCAACCTGATGTATGTCGAAGATGCCGCGCGGCGGTTGCGCAAGGTGCTGGCCGAGCGCCATGCCGTCTTCCATGTGGCGGTGCGCCATCTGGAAAGTCTGCATGCCCATGACGCCACCGCCGAAACCGACAGTAGTGCCGATGCCGATGCGTTTCCTTCCTTCGCCGAGTGAGGAGTTGCCATGCAATGCAAACATCCACGTCGATCTGCCGTTGCTGCGCGCGAATGCGAGATTGATCGCACGCTGCGGCGATGCGGACGCGCGGTCGCGCAGGCCTATGTGTTGATTGGGCCTTACATGATTTTTTTATTGGGGTGATCGGCAAGAGCCACGCCCATGCGCCCACGCCAGGTTGCACGACGTGCAGCCGCAGGACTGAAGTGCGCGATCGGCGGCAAGGCGCAACCCGCAGCGCCCGGCGCCGTAACCAGCCTCAGCCAGTCGGCGCATCTCAGCACCTTGGATCGATGGCGTTGCCATGGGAGCTGCGCTTCTCTGACCCTGGGCGGGATCGAGGCGCATCCACCCGACCAGCGGCAACCACCCATGCCCAATAACGCAAAAACCCCGCAATGCGGGGTCTTGGCGTGTTCTGCAGTCAGACGACGGTGGTGCTCCCTAGGGGACTCGAACCCCTGTTTTAGCCTTGAGAGGGCCACGTCCTAACCATTAGACGAAGGGAGCGTTTGGTGCGTCTTGTGCAGCGCGCTAGTATAGTGCGCTAAAACCCGTTGGGCAATCCTGCAACACAAGACGGAAGCGCCATCATCGAACCCTCAGTTACATCTCCGTTCACGCTGCGCGTCATCCCACGCGATCAGCACACCATCTCGCGCAAGGACATCAGCCCCAACGCGCTGCGCGTGCTGTACCGCCTGCGCGAATCGGGCTTTGGTGCCTACCTGGTCGGCGGCGCCGTCCGCGACCTGCTGGTCGGCGGCCATCCCAAGGATTTCGACGTGGCCACCAGCGCCACGCCGGAAGAAGTCAAGGCGCTGTTCCGCAACTGTCGCCTGATCGGCCGCCGCTTTCGCCTGGCGCATGTGGTGTTCGGCCGCGAGATCATCGAAGTGGCCACGTTCCGCGCCAACATCGACGATGGCAGCGGCGACCGCGAACTGGATAACGGCCGGCTGGTGCGCGACAACGTCTACGGCACCATCGAAGACGATGCGATCCGTCGCGACTTCACCTGCAACGCGCTGTACTACGCGATCGAGGATTTCTCGGTACGCGACTACTGCGGCGGCTTCGAGGACGTGCAGGCACGCCTGATGAAGCTGATCGGCGACCCGGAGCTGCGCTACCAGGAAGATCCAGTGCGCATGCTGCGCGCGGTGCGTCTGGCGGCCAAGCTGAACTTCGATATCGAAGCCGGCACCGCAGAACCCATCCCGCGCCTGGCCGGTCTGTTGTCCGAGGCCGCGCCGGCGCGCTTGTTCGAAGAGATCCTCAAGCTGTTCCTGTCCGGACACGGTGTGGCCAGTTTCGAGGGGCTGGAGCGTTACGGCCTGCTCGGTGCGCTGTTCCCGGAGAGTGCGGCCGCATTGCGCTCCAACCGCAGTGGCGCATTGCGCGCCATGGTGCTGGAAGGCCTGCGCAATACCGATGCGCGCGTGGCCAACGACGAGCCGGTGTCGCCGGCGTTCCTGTTCGCCCTGCTGCTCTGGCCGGCGTTCTGCCGCACCTTGATGGGTCTGCAGGCGCAGGGCGTGCAGCCGGAAGACGCGCAGCGTCGCGCCGCCGACCGGGTCACCCTGCATCAGCTCGAGCGCGTGGCGCTGCCGCGCCGTTTCTCGCTGCCGATGCAGGAAATCTGGCTGCTGCAGACGCGCTTCTCCTCGCGTCAGCGCAAGCGCGTGTTCCGCACCTTGTCGCACCCGCGTTTCCGCGCCGCGTTCGATTTCCTGGTGTTGCGCCAGTTCGCCTCGGCCGATCACGCCGCCGATGTGGAGTTCTGGCGTGAGGCGCAGAAGTCCTCCGGCCAGGAACTGGTCGATGCGATCGAAACCGCGCAGGCCGATCACGAAGGCGAGGAAGGTGCACCGCGCAAGCGGCGCCGCCGCCGTCGTCGCACCGGCGCACCGGCAGGCGAGTAGGGCGTGCACACCGCCTTTGTCGGCCTGGGCGCCAACCTGGGTCCGGCCGAGGCCAGCGTGCGCGCGGCCATCGCCGCACTGGGCGAGCTGCCGCAATCCACCCTGATTGCCGCCTCGCGCCTGTATCGCACGCCGGCCTGGGGCCGCGAAGACCAGCCCGATTTCATCAATGCGGTGGCGCAGCTGCGTACTGCGCTGGCGCCATTGCAACTGCTGGAGGCCTTGCTCGGCATCGAGCAGGCCTTCGGCCGGCAGCGTATCGACGGCGAGCGCTGGGGCCCGCGCACGCTGGACCTGGATCTGCTGCTGTACGCCGATCAGGTGATCGACCTGCCACGCCTGCAGGTCCCGCACCCGCATCTGCAGGCGCGCGCCTTTGCGCTGCTGCCGCTGTCCGAGCTCGCTCCGGAGGCGATCATTCCGGGCCATGGAACAGTGCGACACGCCCTGCAGGCCATCGATGTCTGCGGGCTGGAGCCGATTGGGTAGATAATGGCCGGCTTATCACCCCACGTAATGACTTCATGAGCAGCCATACCGACAGCAAGCCCTGGACCGTGCCCGCCTTGGCGCAGGCCAAGCGCGAGGGTCGAAAACTGGTCATGTTGACCGCCTACGACGCCGGCTTTGCGCGGACCTTCGATGCCAACGGCGTCGACCTGATCCTGGTTGGCGATTCGCTGGGCATGGTGGTGCAGGGGCACGATTCGACCTTGCCGGTGACCACCGCCGACATGGTCTACCACACCGCCGCAGTGGCCAGGGTGCTGGAGCGGGCGTTGCTGGTGGCCGATCTGTCGTTCCAGGCCGATGCCACGCCCGAGCGCGCACTGGACGCTGCCACCCAACTGCTGCAGGCTGGCGCGGAGATGGTCAAGATCGAGGGCGCCGGGCACAAGCTCGAGGTGATCCGCTATCTGGTCGAGCGCGAGATCCCGGTCTGCTCGCATCTGGGGCTGACCCCGCAATCGGTGCTGCGTTTCGGCGGTTACACGGTGCAGGGGCGCGGCGAAGCCGGCGAACAGTTGCGCCGCGACGCGCAGGCCGTGGTCGATGCCGGTGCCAGCCTGGTCGTGCTGGAATGCGTGCCCACGCCAATCGCCACCCAGATCAGCGCCGCGCTCGGCGTGCCCACCATCGGCATCGGCGCCGGCCCCGGCTGCGATGGCCAGGTGCTGGTGATGCACGACATGCTGGGCCTGGACAGCGGCCACCGCCGGCCCAAGTTCGTCAAGGATTTCCTCGCCGAAGGCGGCTCGGTGGCGGGCGCGGTGCGCGCTTACGCGCAGGCCGTGCGCGACGGCAGCTTCCCCGACGCAGCGCACGCGTACGCCGCATGATCCAGACCCTGACCGATCTTTCCACCCTGCGCGCACTGGTCACCGGCTGGAAGCGCGAGGGCCTGCGCGTGGCGCTGGTGCCGACCATGGGCAACCTGCACGCCGGCCACTATTCGCTGGTGATGCTGGCGCGCCAGTACGCCGACCGCGTGGTGTCGAGCGTGTTCGTCAACCCGACCCAGTTCGGCCCCAACGAAGACTTCGCACGTTACCCGCGCACGCCCGAGGCCGACCTGCGCGGCCTGGAAGACGCCGGTTGCGATGCACTGTGGCTGCCTGACGTGGACACCATGTATCCGCTCGGCACCGCACTGGCCACACCGATCCACGCGCCGGGCGTCAGCGACGTGCTGGAAGGGGTGTGCCGGCCGGGGCATTTCGATGGCGTGTGCACGGTGGTGGCGCGGCTGTTCAACCAGGTGCAGCCGGACGTTGCCGCTTTCGGCAAGAAGGACTATCAGCAGCTGGCGGTGATCCGCCAGATGGTGGCCGACCTGGCGTTTCCGATCGAGATCCTGGGCGGCAGCATCGTGCGCGAGGCCGACGGCCTGGCGATGAGCTCGCGCAACCAGTATCTGACCGCCGACGAGCGCCCGCGCTCGACCCAGATCCGCAAGGTGCTGCTGCAGATGCGCGATAGCTACGCCGCCGGTACGCCGCGTGCGCAGGTCGAGGACGCCGCCACCCAGGCGCTGGAACAGGCCGGTTTCCGCGTCGATTACTCGGTGGTGCGGCTGTCCGACCTGAGCGAACCGGGCGACAGCCATGCCGGCGCGCGCGTGGCCCTGATCGCCGCCCGTCTGGGCAGCACGCGGCTGATCGACAACCTGGAATTCTGAGCGGTCTGATACCGCTGCAGGCGCTGCGTCAGGCCGCGACCGGCGACGCCTGCGATCCTGCGCACAGGCGCGTTTGTCCGGTGCCGGCCTGAAGCCCTCACCACCGGTTGCGCGGCAGGCCGGTGGACATCGGCGCTTTCCGCTAAAATGCCGGCTTTCCTTTGCCGTTGCCCGTCATGCACCTGTCCCTGCTGAAAGCCAAGATTCACCGCGCCACCGTCACCCATTCCGAGCTCAATTACGAAGGCTCGATCGCCATCGACGGCCTGCTGCTGGAAGCCACCGGCATCCGTGAGTTCGAACAGGTGCATATCTGGGACGTCACCAACGGTGCGCGTTTCAGCACCTATGCCATCCGTGCCGACGAAGGCAGCGGCATCATTTCGCTCAACGGCGGCGCCGCGCGTCACGTGCAGGTCGGCGACCTGATCATCGTGGCCGCCTTCGCCAGCATGAGCGAAGCCGAAGCCGAGACCTTCAAGCCCAATCTGGTATATGTGGACGGCAGCAACACGATCACCCACACCAACCACAGCATCCCCACGCAGGCCGCATGACACATACCAACGGATTCGACGCGCTTCACGCCCACGCCCAGCGCCTGCGCGGCGCTGCCATCCCCGCATTGCTTGCCGCCGAGCCGCAACGGCCGACGCAATACGCCAGGCAGGTCGGTCCGTTGTATTTCAATTTCGCGCGGCAGAAGTACGACCGCGCCGCGCTGGATGCCTTGTTCGCCATCGCGCGCGAGCGTGACCTGGCCGGCGCGTTCGAGCGCCTGTTCCGCGGCGAGCAGGTCAATGTCACCGAACAGCGCGCTGCATTGCACACCGCATTGCGCGGCGACCTGACCGATGCGCCGGTGGCCTCCGAAGCGTATGCCACCGCCGCGGAAGTCCGCCAACGCATGGGCGCGCTGATCCAGCAGCTGGAAGCCACCGACGTCACCGATATCGTCAGCGTCGGCATCGGCGGTTCGGACCTGGGGCCGCGGCTGGTGGCCGATGCCTTGCGGACGCCGTCGGGCGCGCGTTTCCGCGTGCATTTCGTCTCCAACGTCGATGGCGCGGCGATGCAGCGCACGCTGGCCACGCTGGACCCGGCCCACACCGCCGGCATCCTGATTTCCAAGACCTTCGGTACCCAGGAAACGCTGCTCAACGGCAGCATCCTGCACGCCTGGCTGGGCGGCAGCGAGCGCCTGTACGCGGTGAGTGCCAATCCCGAGCGCGCTGCCAAGGCCTTCGACATCGCACCGAGCCGCGTGCTGCCGATGTGGGACTGGGTCGGTGGGCGTTATTCGCTGTGGTCGGCGGTAGGTTTCCCGATCGCGCTGGCGATCGGCTTCGAGCGTTTCGAACAATTGCTGGAAGGCGCTGCGCAGTTCGACGCGCATGTGCTCGACACGCCACTGGAAGAAAACGTCGCCGTGCTGCACGGCCTGACCGCGGTGTGGAACCGCAACCTGCTCGGCAGCGCCACGCATGCGGTGATGACCTACGACCAGCGCTTGGCCCTGCTGCCGGCCTATCTGCAGCAGCTGGTGATGGAAAGCCTGGGCAAGCGGGTCAAGCTCGACGGTTCTGCAGTGGACAGCGACACCGTGTCGGTGTGGTGGGGCGGTGCGGGTACCGATGTGCAGCACAGCTTCTTCCAGGCGCTGCACCAGGGCACCAGCGTGGTGCCGGCCGATTTCATCGGCACCGTGCACAACGACGATCCGTATGCGGAGAACCACGTCGCGCTGATGGCCAACGTGCTGGCGCAGACCGAAGCGTTGGCCAACGGCCAGGACAGCAGCGATCCGCACCGCAGCTATCCGGGCGGCCGCCCGAGCACAGTGATCCTGCTCGATGCGCTGACCCCGCAGGCGCTAGGTGCGCTGATCTCGATGTACGAGCACAGCGTCTACGTGCAATCGGTGATGTGGGGCATCAACGCGTTTGACCAGTTCGGCGTGGAGCTGGGCAAGCAGCTGGCCAGCCAGTTGCTGCCGGCGCTGAAGGGCGAGTCGGCCGACGTGGCCGACCCGGTGACGCGCGAGCTGCTGGCCAAGCTGCGCGGCTGAGCCTGTCGCGCATCGATGGTGTCAGACGACGGGGCCTGCGGGCCCCGTTCTGTTTCTGGAGTTCCTGCGTGGCAATAAATTTGGGCCAAATAGCCAAATTTCCCAAAATGGGACGTTGGGAGTAGGCTGGGGCCACCACAGCGCGCAGGACCGTCCCATGTCTCGCCTCCAGGATCTGCCCGAGCTCGAAAAATCCCCCGCTGCCGACATCAAGGTGAAGGGCTGGCCCAACCTGATGCGCAAGGTGCGCTCGCATGGCGCGGTGGTCATCACCAACCACAATCACCCCGAGGCGGTGGTGGTGGACGCGGAGGAATACCGCCGGCTGGTCAGCCAGGCGAGTGCAGCGACGGCCGCCTCGACGCGCGCGCAGTCGCTGCAGGCACTGCAGGCCAGGTTCGATGCGCATCTTGCGGCGGTGACCGACGGCGCAGGCCTGGCCCAGGTGATCGGCAAGCCGGCACGCCGGGGCAGCAAGATCGCGCTGGGGCCGTCGCTGTAAATCGTGGGGAACATTCTGGTGCTGGCCGGCGTCAACGGCGCCGGCAAGAGTTCGCTGCTGGGCAGCCTGCTGCGGGAAGACGGCGCCACCTGGTTCAACCCGGATGCGTTCACCCGGGACCTTGTGGAACAGGACTGGTCACCCGAAGACGCCAATGCACAAGCCTGGCAGGAAGGCGTTCGGCGGCTGCGTCAGGCCATGGACGCCGGCCACGACTATGCGTTCGAAACCACTCTGGGCGCGACCACCATCCCGCGCCTGCTGCGGCAGGCCTGCGCGACGCACACGGTGGCGGTCTGGTTCTGCGGCCTGTCGAGCGTCGAGCTGCATATCGCACGTGTGGCGGCGCGCGTGGCCGCAGGCGGGCATGCCATCCCCGAGCACAAGATCCGCGAGCGTTACGATGCCTCGCGTGCCAATCTGATCGCGCTGTTGCCGCACCTGTCGGTGCTGCATGTCTACGACAACAGCGCGCCTGCCGACGCGACCGGGCAGGTCGCGCCGCTGCTGGTGCTGGAACTGGACCGCAATGGCCTGCAATACCCGCAAACGCCCGAAGAACTGGCGCAGGTTCCCGATTGGGCCAAGCCCATCGTGATGGCGGCGCTGGAGTTGCGGCAGTCCTGACCGCGCTCAGGCACTTGCGGTCTGATCCGCTTCTCGCGCCCAGGTGTGCTCCTACCGGCATTGCGACAGCAGCGATAACGCCAAGCTGCACGCGTCGGCCTCACCCGTAGGAGCGCACCTGGGCGACAGGCATACCGGCAAAGCTCCTCGCGCCCAGGTGCGCTCCTACTGGCCTTGCGACAGCAGGGAGAACGCCACGCTGCACGCGTCGGCCTCACCCGTAGGAGCGCACCGGGGCGCGACAGGCCATACCGATAAAGCTCCTCGCGCCCAGGTGCGCTCCTACCGGCCTTGCGACAGCAGCGGGAACGCCATGCTGCACGTGTGAGTCTCACCCGTAGGAGCGCACCCGGGCCCGACAGGCCATACCGGGAAAGCTCTTCGCGCCCAGGTGCGCTCCTACTGGCCTTGCGACAGCAGCGAGAACGCCACGTGGCACGTGTCGGCTGCAGCGTCACGCAGCGCTGCAACTGCAACGGCGGCGCTTACGCCTTGCCCAGCTTCACCGCCACCGGGTCGCCGGTGAGGTAGCCCACCGCCGCGCCGAAACGGTTCTTGTAGTTGGCGCGGATCAGCGGATCCAGCGTGGCCTTGACGGTGTCGTGCAGCGGGCTTTCCCAGTCGCCGGGATGCTGGAAATTGCTCATCACGTAGGTCCAGCCGTGGATCTGGTCGACCGCATGCAGGCCGGTGGATTCGGCGCCGGCCGGCACCGACAGCACCCGCGTCAGCGTGCCGCTGTCCACGTTGTAGGCCCACAGGAAATTGTTCACGTGCAGGCTACTGTCTTCGCCAATGAACAAGGTGCGCAGCGCTTCGGAGAACTTGAGGTTGTCCGGGTTGGCCAGCCGTTCCGGGTCGGCGAGGTTGCCCAGCGCGTCGGCCTTGGCCAGATCGTGGCCGGTGAGTGCGGCCGGTGCGGCCATGTCGATCGGCACCCAGTCGCTGTGGATCGGCGCGCCGTGGTTGTCGCGCTGGCCGCCACGCAGACTCAGGGCGTACACCGCACCCGCATCCGGGCCTTCCACCTTCACGTCGCCCGAGCCGTTGCGCATGCTGGTGACGATGTAGGACATCGCCATGTAGGCGATCTTGTCGCGCGCGTTGACGGTAGTGCCTTCGAGCTTGGTGAAGCCCAGGCTGCCGCCGGCCAGTGCCGCGTAGCGATGGGTTTCCAGATAAGTCGCCGCCTTCTCCATGCCCGGCTTGATGCGGATCCAGTTGAAGGTGCCGTTGAACGGGATCTTGGTAAACGAGCCATCGCCCGGGTCGCTCAGATGCACGTCGAGGATGTCGGCAGCGGTCAGGCGGTCGGCCATGGCCTGGATCTCGGCGCTGGTGGCGTGGCCGAGCTTGATCCAGCGCAACGTGGCCGCACCCGGGCCCACGCCCGAGGTCTGCTGCCACTTGCCCACGTACAAGGTGCCGGCCGACAGGTCCGCCTTGCGGTCGGCGATGAACATGAAAAGACCGCCATTGGTGGCGTCGTCGCCCATCAGCACGGTGCGCTGGTCGGGCATCACCTGCACCAGCTCGTGCGAGATGCGGCCCAGGCAGTAGTGCTTGCGCACGCTCCCGGTACCGTCCGGGTGCACGGTGATTTCGGGCAGGTGGCCGTAGTGATACGGATTGGCTTTTTCCGGGTCGCCGTACAGATGCGTGCTGTAGCTGCGGAACTGGGTGTTGCCGGCCAGCGCGGTGGCGTCGGGTTCGTACTCTTCGCTGGACAGGTGGGTATTCCACGGCGACAGGCTGGCGCCGCAGGTGGTCCACAGCCCATGCACCGGCGCGGTGTCGACGTTGTGGTATTTCACCAGCGACAGCTTGCCGGTGGCCGGGTCCTGATCCAGCGTAAGCACCGCGATCGGCGCGGGCAGGTGGCGGTTGGTGTCGTTGCCGGCCTGGTCGCGGGTGGTGTATTCGAACTGCACCACCGCAAACACGTGGTTGCCCTTGACCCCGGGCACCTTGGCATCGGGCAGGGTCAGCAGCGAGGAGCCGTCCGGGCAATCGGAAAAGAACGGGCGTTCGGCACCGGGTTTGGAGCGGTCGATGATCGGCCGATGCTGGATGTCGTAATAGCCACCGGCCAGCACGGTGCCGCCCTTGCCGTCGGGCACCTGGTCGCCGGTGACGAAGAAGGGGTGGTACGCAAGCGCATAACGCTGGGTACTGCCGTCGCTGCGCGCCACCGTCAGCGCCGACCCCACCGTGGTGGTGGCCATCGCCGCGGGGGTGGCCAGGCTGGGTGCGGGCATGCCATGGAAGGTGGCCGACACCAGCTGGGTCGGGTTGTCCGACGGCCGCAACGGGTGCGCGGCCAGTGCCGCGCCGCCGAGGTGTTGCAGGGCGGCGGCACTGGCGCTGCCCAGCGGCAACAGCGGGACGGACGCCAGCAACTGCATCAGGCGGCGGCGGGCGGGATCGGGGGAGGCAGACATCGAAACTCCAGGCAAAGACGACGATCAACGATGGCCGGTGGCGCATCGGCAAGCCGGTCACGCTAGGCCCGGGGTATGACAGTTGTTTGACGGCGAGCTCACCCGTTGGCGGGCGTTCGTACACGGTGCAGCAAGCGAACCCAGCAACGCGCGTGCAGGTGACAGGAGCTGCGCAATAGTGATCGCGGACAGTGGTGCATTGCAGCAAACTGCGCCGCCGCGAAAAATCAAGCGCCACGCCGGATTCGGCGCTTTGCCGTGGTTTGACAGGTGCTGCCGGTATTCCAAGCCTATAGCCCGGGCCAATAAGTTGGCCGGCGTTTGGCATACAAGCGCGTGTTGTTGACAGGGTAGGGGAATCACGCAAGCGTACGCCGCCTAATGGCCTGCGGCGTCACGCATCGCCGTGGGGAGAACCACCTGGAGACCTGGATATTGGACAAGCTGCTTCGTCGTACCGCCGCGCCCGTGGCGCGTCGTGCCCTCTCTCTGGCCACCGCCGCAGCGGTGCTGATGCTGGCCGCCTGCCAAGGCAAGGACACCGCTGCCGAGGCGAGCAAGACCGCACCGGCCGCCGCACCTGCCGAGGCGTCCACCACGATCCATCCCGACCAGTGGCCGTCGCCGAAGTGGCCGTTCGCCCAGGACCAGGCCCTGGAGCAGCGCATCACCGATGTGATGGCCAAGATGAGCGTCGAAGAGAAGGTCGCGCAGACCATCCAGGGCGACATCGCCAGCATGACCCCGGACGATGTGCGCAAGTACCGCATCGGCTCGGTGCTGGCCGGCGGCAATTCCGATCCAGGCGGCAAGTACGACGCCAGCCCGGCCGAATGGTTGAAGCTGGCCGACGCCTTCTATGAAGCGTCGATGGACACCTCAAAGGGCGGCAACGCGATTCCGATCATCTTCGGCATCGATGCGGTGCACGGCCAGAGCAACATCGTCGGCGCCACGCTGTTCCCGCACAACATCGGCCTGGGCGCCACGCGCAACCCGGAGCTGATCAAGCAGATCGGCGAAGTCACCGCCGCCGAAACCCGCGTCACCGGCATGGAGTGGACCTTCGCGCCGACCGTGGCGGTGCCGCAGGACGACCGCTGGGGCCGCAGCTACGAAGGCTATTCCGAGTCGCCGGAGGTGGTGGCCAGCTTCGCCGGCAAGATGGTCGAAGGCGTGCAGGGCGTGCCGGGCACCCCGCAGTTCCTCGACGGCAGCCACGTGATTTCCTCGGTGAAGCATTTCGTCGGCGACGGCGGCACCACCGACGGCAAGGACCAGGGCGACACCAAGGTGTCCGAAGCCACCATGCGCGATATCCACGCGGCCGGTTACCCGCCGGCGATCGCGGCCGGTGCGCAGACGGTGATGGCCTCGTTCAACAGCTTCAACGGCGAGAAGATGCACGGCAACAAGGTCATGCTGACCGACGTGCTCAAGGGCCGCATGAACTTCGGCGGTTTCGTGGTCGGCGACTGGAATGGCCACGGCCAGGTCAAGGGCTGCACCAACGAAAACTGCCCGGCCTCGTTCATTGCCGGCGTCGACATGGCGATGGCCTCCGACAGCTGGAAGGGCATCTACGAGACCGAACTGGCGGCAGTGAAGTCGGGCCAGATCTCGGCCGAGCGCCTGGACGATGCGGTGCGCCGGATCCTGCGCGTCAAGCTGCGCCTGGGCTTGTTCGAAGCCGGCAAGCCGTCCAAGCGCCCGCTCGGCGGCAAGTACGAATTGCTCGGCGCGCCGGAACACCGCGCGATCGCCCGCCAGGCGGTGCGCGAGTCGCTGGTGCTGCTCAAGAACCAGGCCGGCATCCTGCCGCTGGATCCAAAAAAGCGCGTACTGGTGCTGGGCGATGGTGCCAACGACATGGGCAAGCAGTCCGGCGGCTGGACGCTGAACTGGCAGGGCACCGGCACCAAGCGCAGCGACTACCCCAATGGCAACACCATCTGGGAAGGCCTGGACAAGCAGATCAAGGCCGCCGGCGGCAAGGCGGAGCTGGCAGTCGATGGTGCGTACAAGACCAAGCCCGACGTGGCGGTGGTGGTGTTCGGTGAGAACCCGTACGCCGAGTTCCAGGGCGACATCGCCACCCTGCTGTACAAGCCGGGCGACGAGAGCGAGCTGGCGCTGATCAAGAAGCTCAAGGCCGAAGGCATCCCGGTGGTGGCGGTGTTCCTGAGCGGGCGTCCGTTGTGGATGAACCAGTACATCAACGCCGCCGACGCATTCGTCGCCGCCTGGTTGCCGGGTTCGGAAGGCGAGGGCATTGCCGACGTGCTGCTGCGCAAGGCCGATGGCACGGTACAGAACGACTTCAAGGGCAAGCTGAGCTTCTCCTGGCCCAAGACCGCGGTGCAGTTCGCCAACAACGTCGGGCAGAAGGATTACGACCCGCAGTTCAAGTTCGGCTTCGGCCTGACCTACGCCGACAAGGGCGACCTGGCTGCTTTGCCGGAGGAATCGGGCGTGTCCGGCGAGCAGTCGGTGGGTGGCGTGTACTTCGTGCGCGGCAAGCCGGCGCTGGGCATTGCGATGCAGCTGTCCAATGCCGGCCAGGCCAACATGCCGGCCACCACGCTGCCGGTGGGTCTGTCCGATGGCAGCCTGAAGATGACCGCAGTCGATCACAAGGCGCAGGAAGATGCGCGGCGTCTGGTCTGGTCCGGTGCCAAGGCCTCCAGTGTGTTGCTGGTGTCCGGCAAGCCGGTCGATGTCTCGCGTGAGAGCAACGGCGATGTGCAGTTGCAGCTGACCGTGCGCCGCGACAGCGCGGTGACCGCGCCGGTATGGCTGGGCGTGGGCTGTGGCGACAAGTGCGGCGGCCGCGTCGATGCGCAGAAGACCCTGGCCGCGCTGCCGCAGGGCCAGTGGAAGGTGGTCGGCGTGCCCTTGAAGTGCTTCGCGGTGGCCGGTGCGGATGTGACCAAGCTGACCCAGGTCGCCAGCATCGAAAGCGCTGCGGCGCTGGACCTGTCGGTGTCGAAGATCGCGCTGGGCGCACTCAACGAGGCCGAAGTCACGCTCGACTGCCCGGTCAAGTAAGCAGCACACCCGCAGGCGCGCTTGCGGGTATGCCCAGGTAACAACCTCATACATGCGTCGCCGGCCCCGGCGACGTGTCAAAGCGGCCACCCTCAGCGGTGGTGTCATCAGCCGCCGCGGGACGCGCGCGTCGATCGGCCGGGATGGCCTGCAGCTGCGGTTCGCCGCGCTGCTGCCACGCACGCAGTGCGGGCGGCGGCAGTCTGCAGACCTGTCCGGTCCACGACGCTCGGCCCAGAGCCAGACAGGAGAGTGCAGTGGGTTTGGCGACGTTGGATATCGTGATTGTGCTGGTCTATCTGACCGGCATCTTCGTGCTCGCGCAGTGGGTCTCGCGCGAGAAGGCAGGTCACAGCAAGAGCGCCGAGGATTACTTCCTGGCCAGCAAGTCGTTGCCGTGGTGGGCGATCGGCGCCTCGCTGATCGCCGCGAACATCTCGGCCGAGCAGATCATCGGCATGGCCGGTTCCGGCTACGCGATCGGGCTGGCGATCGCCTCCTACGAGTGGATGGCGGCGCTGACGCTGCTGATCGTCGGCAAGTTCTTCTTGCCGATCTTTCTGCGCAACGGCATCTACACCATGCCGCAGTTCCTGGAACAGCGGTACGGCAAGTGGATCCGCACGCTGATGGCGGTGTTCTGGCTGCTGCTGTACGTGTTCGTCAATCTCACCTCGATCCTGTGGCTGGGGTCGATCGCGGTCAGCCAGGTCACCGGCATGGACCAGACCCTGGCACTGGCGTTGATCGGCGTGTTCGCGCTGGTCTACCAGCTGTACGGCGGTCTTAAAGCGGTGGCCTTGACCGACATCGTGCAGGTCACGCTGCTGGTGCTGGGCGGCCTGCTGGTGGCCGGGCTGACCCTGGCACGGATCGGCGACGGTGCCGGCGTGCTGGCCGGCTTCAAGCACCTGTGGAATGCGCACCCCGAGCACTTCCACATGATCCTGAGCAAGGACAACCCGTTCTACAAGGACCTGCCCGGCCTGAGCGTGCTGCTGGGCGGTCTGTGGGTGATGAACATCAGTTACTGGGGTTTCAACCAGTACATCATCCAGCGCGCGCTGGCGGCCAAGAACATCGGCGAGGCGCAGAAGGGCATGGTGTTCGCCGCGTTCCTGAAACTGCTGATGCCGTTGGTGATCGTGGTGCCGGGCATTGCCGCGGTGGTGCTGGCGCCGGACCTGGCCAAGCCCGACCAGGCCTATCCGACCATGATGCAGCTGTTGCCGACCGGCATCCTGGGCCTGGTGTTCGCGGCGCTGGTGGCGGCGATCGTGGCCTCGCTGGCCTCCAAGATCAACTCGGTGGCGACGATCTTCACCCTGGATTTCTACGCCAAGTTCCGCCCGCAGACCGAGCAGAAGCAGCTGGTGCGCGTGGGTCGCATCGTGGCCATCGTGGCGGTGGTGATCGGCATCCTGACCGCGCGGCCGCTGCTGGGCAACTTCGATCAGGGCTTCCAGTTCATCCAGGAATTCACCGGCTTCTTCACGCCTGGCGTGGTGGTGATCTTCATGCTTGGCCTGTTCTGGAAGCGCGCCAACGAGGCCGGCGCACTGACCGCGGCGATCGGCTCGGTGGTGCTGTCGTTCGCGCTCAAGTTCGCCTGGCCGGAACTGCCGTTCATGGACCGCATCGGCGTGGTGTTCGTGGCGGCGCTGGTGCTGGCAGTGCTGGTGTCGTTGATGACCGCGCCCACCCAGGCGCGCGACCTGATCCGTACCGACGATGTGGCCTACGGCACTACGCTGGGCTTCAAGGTCGGTGCGATCGGGGTGGTGGTGATCCTGGTCGCGCTGTATGCGGTGTTCTGGTAATCGCCCAGCCAGTCCGCTGAAATTGGTTGTGCGCACGCGGCGCGACACTCAGGTGTCGCGCCGCGTGCGTTTTGGCTGCTGTGCTGCTTCCGCTTACACCCGCGCCGCGGCCAGGCTTGCGGCGAGCAGATTGACCGGCGCTTCCAGCTGCTCATGCCACGGCGTCTGCAGCCAGGTTTCCAGTGCGGCCGCCGGCATCGGCTTGGCGATCCAGTAGCCCTGACCTTCGTCGCAGCCCCAGGTGCGCAGCTGCGCGTAGGCCTCCGCCGACTCGATGCCTTCGGCGACCACGCGCTGGCCCAGGCTGTGGCCGAGCTGGATCATCGCCGGCACCAGGGTGCGGTCGGTGCGGTTGTCCGGCAATGAGCGGATGAAGGATTGATCGATCTTCAACGAGCTGGCCGGCAGCTGCTTGAGATAGCTGAAATTGCTGTAGCCGGTGCCGAAGTCGTCGATGGCGATATGCACGCCCAGCGCCGCGATGGCCGCCAATTGCTCGGCCAGATGCTCGGGGTGGCGGATCATCGCGCTTTCGGTGAATTCGATCTCCAGCCGGCGCGGATCCAGGTTGTGGCGCTCCAGGCCACGCCGCAGCAGGCCGACGAATCCGGGCCGGTCCAGATCGGCGGCCGACACGTTCAGGGCCAGGTTGAAATCCAGGCCCTGTTGCTGCCAGCGCGCGGCCTGGGCGATGCCGTTGTCGATGACCCAGGCGGTAATGCGGTTGATCAACGCGGTTTTTTCGGCCATCGGCACGAAGTCGGCGGGCATCACCGGGCCGATCATCGGATGCTGCCAGCGCAGCAGCGCCTCCACTCCGACGCAGCGGTGATCGTGCAGGTCCACGCGCGGCTGGTAGTGCAGGCGCAGCTGGCTGGCGCTGTCCAGCGCGGCGGGCAGGGAAGCCAGCAGGCGGAAGGTATTGCGCTGGGCCACGTCGTGCTTGCGCTCGTACATGCTCCACGGCACGCCGCGTTCGCGCGAGATGTCTACCGAGGTGGTCAGCGAGCGGATGGTGTCGGCCGCGCCATAGCTGGTCTGCAGCGATACCGCGCCGATCGAGGCCACTGCGGTATGCGGAATGCCCTGATGTTCCAGCGTTTCGGCAAAGGCCTTGGAGACCTTGGTGCACAGCGCGGACAGACGCTGCGTTTCGGCCTGGGCCAGAAAACCGAAGGTGGTCGGGTCCAGCCGATACAGCGCGGTGCCGGTAGGCAGATAGGCCGCCAGCCGACGCTGCGCGATCGCCACATAACCGTCGGCGTAGTCCCAGCCCAGCGCCTTGACCATGTCGCGGAAGTAATCGCTGCCGCAGATGTCGACCGCCACCGCGGTGGTGGCCGGCGCGCTGTCGCGTTGCGACAGCCAGGCATCCAGGTCTTCGGCAAAGCGCGACCGATTGGGCAGCCCGGTCGGTCCGTCGCGGTAGGTGGTGCTGCGCAGGTTTTCCACCCGCAGCACCGCCAGGTCGCGCAGGCCTTCCAGCTGGGTGATCGCTTCGGCATCCAGGCCCGGGCGCGGGCTGGTCCCGATCACGCACAAGGTGCCGATGCGGTGGCCGTCGCGCAGCGTCAGCGGCGCGCCGGCGTAGAAACGGATGAACGGCGGTCCCAGCACCAGCGGGTTGTCGCAAAAGCGCGGATCCAGTTGCGCGTCGGGCACCACCATCACCTCGGGGGCGCGGATCGCATGCGCGCAGAACGCCTGGTCGCGCGGCGTTTCCTGCGGTTCCAGGCCGATGCGGGCCTTGAACCACTGACGATGCTCGTCCACCAGCGACACCAGCGCGATTTCTGCGCCCAGGTTGCGGGCGGCCATGGCGGCGATGGTCTCGAACACCGGGTCCGGCGGCGAGTCCAGCAGGCACAGGCCACGCAGGACGGACAACCGGGTCGACTCGTCGACCACGGGCGGAAGAGGGGAATTGGCAGGAGCAAGCACGGATTGCATGTGCTTCTATCGGCCTGAAGCGTAATCCCTTGATCGACGCTGCTAGGTGGCGTTCAGTTGAGGCGGCATTGCCGCGCGATGGCTGCGCCAACGCCGCTGCAGGGACAACAGCGGTGCGATGGCATCAGGCCACAGCATGACCAGGCGGCCTACGCGCCAGGTCGACGGTCGCTCTGACTCACGCGTCATGCGTGATGTAAGCAAACGTGCGGCGTCGTGGTCGGCGCTGGCGCACGACCGCTAAACATTGCCGCCCCCTCGCCGATGACTGAGGGTGCGCCTGCCTTGTCCCCCACAACGTAATCGTTCAGCGCACTTGTTTCGGCGCTTGTTCGATATGTGACAGGGGTTGCGTCGGCTGGCACGTCAAATTGACACAGTGTTCACGCGCACTGTGAGTGCTGCCATCGCTCGTCCTCCTCCCCTCTGTCTGGAAAAATCGATCGTGAAATCACCGTTGTCTCGTTTTGCCCACCGCATGCTGCTGGTCGTTGCAGGCCTGGCAGTGTCGTCTGCCGCGCACGCGGGGCTGTCGGTGTCCGGCACACAACTGCGTGAGTCCAATGGCAACACCGTGGTCCTGCGTGGCGTCAATCTGCCGCATGCCTGGTACGCGAGCCGCACCGACGCGGCCCTGGCCGCCATCGCTGCCACCGGCGCCAATAGCGTGCGCGTGGTGCTCAGTTCCGGTTATCGCTGGAACCGCACGCCGGAGGCCGAGGTGTCGCGCATCATCGCGCGTTGCAAGAGCCTGGGCCTGATCGCGGTGCTGGAAGTGCACGACACCACCGGCTATGGCGAAGACGGCGCTGCCGCTGGCCTCGCCCACGCTACTGCGTACTGGACCAGCATCCGCAAGGCGCTGATCGGCAACGAAGACCAGGTCATCATCAACATCGGCAACGAGCCGTTCGGCAATCAGTTGAGCGCCAGCGAATGGGTCAACGGCCATGCAACCGCAATCGCCGCATTGCGCAAGGCAGGACTGACTCACGCACTGATGGTGGATGCGCCGAACTGGGGCCAGGACTGGAAGTTCTACATGCGCGACAACGCTGCCGCGTTGCTGGCGCGCGACAGCCGCCGCAACCTGATCTTCAGCGTGCACATGTACGAAGTGTTCGGCAGCGATGCGACGGTCAACAATTATCTGCGCGCCTTCCGCGATAAAAAGCTGGCGCTGGTGATCGGCGAGTTCGGTGGAGACCATCGCGGCGCGCACGTGGACGAGGCAGCGATCATGCGCCGCGCCCGCGACTACAACGTCGGCTATCTGGGCTGGTCGTGGTCGGGCAACGACAGCAGCACGCAATCGCTGGATATCGCAATCGGCTGGAACGCCACGCGCCTCAGCAGCTGGGGGCGCAACCTGATCCTGGGCGCCGATGGCATCACCGCGACCTCGCGCAGGGCGAGCGTGTTCGGGCCACGGTGAGAGTGATGCCCTGCGGTCAGCGTCTCTGGTTTTTTTCGGGATGCGTGGATGGGTCGCTTGCAGAGCTTCCGACTTGCGAGTTTTCTGCAGGGCCCTTGCCCGCCCACCATCGCGGGACACGCCGCAAGTACATCCTTGTAGGCTCTTACGCGGCATCCATGCCGCGTAAGGTCCCGCGACCGTGGGCGGGCAAGGACCAGTCGAGATGGTCGGTGTGCATGGTTTTCAACAAAACAGCCGGCAACCGGTGCGGTGTCCTCGCCGTGTTCTCGACGCTGTGATTTTGCTGCAGGGCCCTTGCCCGCCCACCATCGCAGGACACGCCACAAGTACATCCTTGTAGGCTCTTACGCGGCATCCATGCCGCGTAAGGTCCCGCGACGGTGGGCGGACAAGGACCAGTCGAGATGGTCGGTGTGCATGGTGTTCAACAAAACAGCCGGCAACCGGTGTGGTGTCCTCGCCGCGCTCTCGATGCTGTGAGCTTCCTGCAGGGCCCTTGCCCGCCCACCATCGCAGGACACGCCGCAAGTACGTCCTTGTAGGCTCTTACGCGGCATCCATGCCGCGTAAGGTCCCGCGACGGTGAGCGGGCAAGGACCAGTCGAGATGGTCGGTGTCATAGTGGAAGCGACGCAGGACGTGCACCGGTCGGATCACTAAGCGGTCGATCAACCTCTGACCATTTTCGCGTCGCAAGCCGAGCAGCAAACGGGCTTTCAACACGCAAGCTGCAAACGTCGCAGCTGCTGCCGCAATCCGAGCAACACGCTTCTCAAGAAAACAGCCGATCAACTCTCTGGCGCGGTGTCCTTGCCGGTTGCTGGACCCTTGGCGGCATGGATGCCGCCAAGGAGCCTCCATGGACGGATGCACGGCGTGTCCTACAAGCGGCGAGGGCACCGTGCTCTCGACTCACCGAGCGTTTGAGCTATGTATCGGACCGCGCCCAAAACAGCGCCATGGCTGAACGGAATCAAGCCTCGCGTAGCGCCTGAAAAACGCCACGGTTCAACGTCTCGATGTGAGGTCTCAGCGCCCGGGCTCGCGTAACGGCCCCGGGCTTGGCCGCTTGGTCAGCTTGCGCTGCAGCGAGCGGCGGTGCATGCCGAGCAGGCGTGCGGCGGCGGAGACATTGCCGCCGGTTTCGTGCAGCGCCTGCTGGATGTGCTCCCACTGCAGGCGGCTGAGCGGTGTCATCATTTCCCGCGCGGTTTCTTCTTCGTCCGGCTCCGGCAGCTCGTCGTCCTCTTCGCCCAGCGCCCGCATGATGGTCGGGATATTGGCCGGCTTGGGCAGGTAGTCGTCGGCGCCGAGCTTGATCGCCTCTACCGCAGTGGCGATGCTCGCGTAGCCGGTGACCAGCAGGATGCGCATGTCGGCGCGGATCTCGCGCAGCGGCTGGATCAGGCTCAGGCCGGAATCGTGGCCGAGCTTGAGATCGATCAAGGCGAAATCGGGCAAGGCGCTGCGCGCGGTCGACAGGGCACTGACCGCGTCGGTGGCGGTCAGGGTTTCCACGCCGCGGCGGGCGAGGCTGCGCTGCAGCGTGCGCAGGTACAGGGTGTCGTCGTCGACCAGCAGGCCGGTACGCAGGGGAGTGCTTGTCATGCGAGTGCCTCGTGTTCGGAGAGCGGCAGACGGAAACCGACGCGGGCGCCGCTGCCTTCGGCGGGCAGCATCCACAATTCGCCCTGCAGCCGCTCGACGGTGGCGTGCGAGAGCGCCAGCCCGACGCCCATGCCGTCGTGCTTGCCGCTGTTGAACAATGTGCCCGGCAGCATGGCCTGCGAGGTGTCGAAGCCCGGACCATAGTCTCGGACTTCGCCGCTGAGATGGTCCTGCTCCACGCGCAGGGTGAGATCGATCTGCGGCCGGCCGGCACGTTCGCCGGCATCGGCCGCATTGTTGAGCAGCACCATCAGCAGATGGCTGACGCCGGGCTGCAGCAGCAGGCGCATCGGTGCATCGTCGTTGCGGCGCAGCTCGATGGTCGGGCGCACCAGCCGCCATTGTTCCAGCACGTCCTTGACCGCCACTTCGCGGCTGAGGTGGCCGTTGTCGGCCGGTGCGGCCAGCGCCAGCACGCGCTCGTGACACTGCACCAGCAGCTCGCGCAGGGTGTCCAGATCCTCGCGCAATTCGCCCTGGTCGCATTGGTCGGCGATGTCGTCGACTAGCAGGGTCATCGTCGCCAGTGGCGTGTTGAGTTCATGCGCCACCGAGGCCGCGTGCGTGGCCAGCGCGACGATGCCCTCGTTACGCGCAAAGCGCTCGCGCAGCGTGGAGATCTCGCGCTCGCGTTCGCGCATCGACAAGGCCAGCCGGGTGGCGAAGGCCAGCACCACCACCGTCGACAGCAGGAAGTTGGCGGCCATGCCCCACATGTGCAGGCTGAGCGGGTCGAAGCTGCCGTAGGGCAGCGGCAGGCCGAACGCCGCACTGATCACATAGCCGGCCACACAGGACGCCGCCACGGCCATCGCCCAGCCCAGCGGCAGGGCCAGCGCGGCCAGTGCGATCAGCACCAGGAACAGCGAGCCGAACGGGTTGGCGATGCCGCCGCTCCAGCCCACCATCCAGGTCAGCACGGTGACATCGACCAGGATGTGGCCGAACTCGGTGGCCGGGCTGACCGCGCCACGGTGGGCCACCCGCAATTGCGCATACAGGTTGAACACCGCCAGTGCGGCCACGCCGGCCCACAAGGGTTGCTGCGGCAGGTCCAGGCCCATCAGGCCGGTGGCGACCAGGATGGTGGCGGCCTGGCCGGCGGTGGCCAGCCAGCGCAGGCTGCACAGGGTCCGCAGGAAGGAGGCGTCTGAGGAATTCATCACGGCAATGCTATGCGCTCGGGGGCGTGGCGGCCTGCGACAAACCGTCGCATCGGCCCGGAAGACGGCCTGCGCAGCGCTTCAGCTGTGAGCGGACCGATGACAGGCTAAAATACCGCGATGTACGATGCCGTGACTCGCCCAACCCCTCCCGCCGACGCCACCGCCTGGCCGCGCCGCATCACCCAGGCCGTCAAGATCGGCAGCGTGACTGTGGGCGGCGGCCACCCGGTGGTCGTCCAGTCGATGACCAATACCGATACCGCCGACATCGCCGGCAGCGTCAAGCAGGTGGCCGACCTGTGGCGCGCCGGCTCGGAAATGGTGCGCCTGACCGTCAACAACGCCGAGTCGGCTGCGGCCATTCCGCGCATCGTCGACAAGCTGCGCATGATGGGGATCGAGGTGCCGTTGATCGGCGATTTCCATTACAACGGTCACCAGTTGCTCGCCGCCGAGCCGGCCTGCGCCGAAGCGCTGGCCAAGTACCGCATCAATCCGGGCAATGTCGGCTTCGGCAAGAAGAAGGATCTGCAGTTCGCGCAGCTGATCGAGTTCGCGATCAAGTACGACAAACCGGTGCGCATCGGCGCCAACTGGGGCTCGCTGGACCAGTCGCTGGCTGCGCAGCTGATGGACGAGAACTCGCAACGCGACACCCCCTGGGATGCCGGCCGCGTGCTGCGCGAGGCCTTGATCCGTTCGGCAGTGGATTCGGCCGAGCGCGCGGTGGAACTGGGGCTGGCGCGCGAGCGCATCATCCTGTCGGCCAAGGTATCCGGTGTGCAGGAGCTGATTGCGGTGTATCGCGACATGGCGAGCCGCTGCGACTTTGCGCTGCATCTGGGTCTGACCGAGGCCGGCATCGGCAGCAAGGGCATCGTGGCCTCCGCCGCCGCGCTGAGCGTGCTGCTGCAGGAAGGCATCGGCGACACCATCCGCATCTCACTGACGCCGGAACCTGGCCAGTCGCGCACCCAGGAAGTGATCGTCGCACAGGAGCTGCTGCAGACCACCGGCCAGCGCGCCTTCACGCCGATGGTCACGGCCTGCCCGGGCTGCGGCCGCACCACCTCCGAGTTCTTCCAGGAACTGGCCGGCGTGGTGCAGAACCATGTGCGCGCCAAGATGCCGGAGTGGAAGATCAGCAACCCCGGCGCGGAAAACATGACCCTGGCGGTGATGGGCTGCGTGGTCAACGGGCCGGGCGAATCGCGCCACGCCAACATCGGCATTTCGTTGCCGGGCACCGGCGAGGCGCCGTCGGCACCGGTGTTCATCGATGGCGAAAAAAGCGTCACCTTGCGTGGCGAAAACATCGCCTACGAGTTCATCGATCTGATCGATCAGTACGTCGAACGTACCTATGTCCGCCGCGCCGGCTGAATCGCCGGCCGGTTTCAGGGGATGGCTGCGCAGCAATGCGTGGCGCATGGCGTTGCTGTTTGCCGGCGTGCTGCTGCCGTTGGGCTTGTTCGTCGACCTGGCCGACGAAGTCCACGAGCTGGAAAATTTCTATTTCGACGAACCCCTGCTGTGGAGCATGCGCAGCATCGCCACGCCGGGGCTGGATGCGTTTTTTGGGGTGGTCTCCAAGATCGGCTACCAGTACGGGGTGATCCCGGCCGATATCGCCATCGTGCTGGTGTTGCTGATGTTGCGGCGCTGGCGCGAGGGAACCTTTGCCGCACTCGGCTTTGGCGGCTCGGCCTTGTTGAACATGGGCGCCAAGCAGGTGTTCCAGCGCGACCGCCCGAGCCTGTGGGAATCGATCGCCCCGGAAAGCACTTTCAGCTTTCCCAGCGGGCATGCGATGGGCTCGATGACGCTCGCTGCGGTGGTCATCGCGCTGGCCTGGAACACGCGCTGGCGCTGGCCGGTGACCACTGCCGCCAGCCTGTTCGCGGTGCTGGTCGGCGTGTCGCGGATCTACCTGGGCGTGCATTATCCCTCCGACGTCCTGGGCGGCTGGTCTGCTGCGCTGGTATGGGTGGTCGGGCTGTATCTGGTGATGTTTCGCGGCGCACGGCGGCCGCATTGGCGTCGCCATCTCACCTCGGCCTGAGGGCACGGCCGCGCGACGTCGAAGGTGGTGGGCGAAAAATGCGGGTGCCGAGCGTGGCGCAGACAGGTACTGCCTTGACTCAGTAACGACGTACGCGCTCCCGGCGCCACAACTGCAGCCCGATCACGCTGCCGATTGCGGCCAGCAGAATCATGTAATACGCCGGGCCCATCGGGTGCTGCTTGAGCAACATCACCACCACCAGCGGGGTCAGGCCACCGAATACCGCATAGCCCAGGTTGTAGGCGAACGATACGCCGGACAGGCGCACCACTGGCGGGAACGCTTCGACCATGACGCGCGGAACCGCCCCCAGGACGCCGAGTGCCGCGCCCAGCAGGGCGTATAGCGGGAACAGCAACTGCGGATCACCGGCCAGGCGATAGAACAGCCAGGCGCTGGCGCCCAGGAACACGCTGCCGGCAAGCAGCACGCGTCCATTGCCGTAGCGATCGGACAAGGCGCCGGCCACGATCGAGCCGATCGCCTGCAGCAGGACCGCGAGCAGGTTGGCCTGCAAGGCGACCGCTGCCGGGTAGTGGTACGCGCTCTGCAACAGCGTCGGTGTCATCAACGACACCACCAGCACCCCGGCGGCCACCATCCAGGTCAGCCACAACGACTGCGCCACACTGCGTGGATGATCGCGCAGCACCAGCTTGAGCGGCGTTTCGCGCGCGACGGCACGCATCGCCATCAGCTCGGCGAACACCGGTGTTTCGTGCAGCCAGCGCCGCAGATACACGGAAAGCAGGCCGAAGAGGCCGCCGGCCAAAAACGGCAGGCGCCAGGCATAGTCGGCGATTTCCTGCGGCGTGAAGGCGCGATTGATCGCCCCGGCGCTGAGCGAACCGAGCAACACCCCGGCGGCCAGGCCGGCAGTCAGTGTTCCGCAAGCCAGTCCCCTGCGTTGCGCAGGCACGTGTTCTGCGACGAAGACCCATGCACTGGGAACTTCGCCGCCGATGGCTGCGCCCTGCAGCAACCGCATCGTCAGCAGCAGGAGCGGGGCGGCCAGGCCGATCTGCGCGTAGGTCGGCAGCACGCCGATGGCCAGCGTCGGCAAGGCCATCAATCCGATGCTGAGCGCGAACATGCGCTTGCGACCGAGCAGGTCGCCGAAGTGCGCCATCACGATCCCGCCCAGCGGACGGATCAGGTAGCCGGCAGCAAAGATGCCGAAAGTCTGCAACTGCCGCATCCAGTCCGGTATGCCCGGCGGAAAGAACAGCTCTCCCAGCACCGTCGCGAAGAAGATGAAGATGATGAAGTCGTAGAATTCCAGCGCGCCGCCCAGCGCGGACAGGGCCAGCGTCTTGTAGTCGCCGCGTGTGAGCTGGCTTGTGGGTGCAGCGCCTGTTGCGGAAGGGGTCTTCAAGGCATGACATCCTGTGGCAGGTGCCCGCGCGCATGCGCGTGCTGGAGCAGTGAGGTATGAGTCATCCGTGCTATTGCTGCGGCAACGCGCAGCTTGCACGCTTGCCCGCCACGGCCAGGCGCATGCACTTCGGGAAAGGCGCGCTGGCTGCGCCTTCGGTGCCGATCAGTCGCGCACACTTGCGTGCGCCGCCGCTTCGGCATGCAGTGCGGTGGTGTCGAACAACGGCAGCTGCGCATCGCTGCTGTCCACCAGCAGCGAAATCTCGGTGCAGCCCAGGATGATCGCTTGCGCACCCTCCTGGCCGAGGTCGGCCATGACCTGGCGGAAATAGCCGCGCGACTCCGGCCGGATGATGCCCTGGCAGAGTTCGTCGTAGATCACCCGATGCAGTTGCGCGCGCGCGTCGGCCGGCGGTACCAGCACCTGCAGGCCACGCCCAGCCAGGCGCTCGCGATAGAACGGCTGTTCCATGGTGAAACGCGTGCCGAGCAGCCCGACCCGGGTGACGCCCGCGGCAATCAACGCATCGGCGGTAGCATCGGCGATATGCAGCAATGGCAGCGGCGTTGCGGAGGTGATCGCATCGGCAACGCAATGCATGGTGTTGGTGCACAGCACCAGGAAGTCGGCACCGCCGGCATGCAGCGCGCGCGCCGCTGCCGCCATTGCCTGGCCTGCGCCGTCCCAGTCGCCGGCGTGTTGCAGGCGCTCGATCTCATGGAAATTGACGCTGTACAGCAACAGCCTGGCCGAATGCAGGCCGCCGCAGGCCAGGCGCACCCGCTGGTTGATGATGCGGTAATAGGGCAGGGTGGATTCCCAGCTCATGCCGCCGATCAGGCCGATGGTTTTGCTTGGAATCGGCATGCCGACCTCACCTTGGAACAGTCAACGAAGTGCGTGCGCATCGCCCCTTCAATGCCCGGGGGGCGCGTACCAGCGCAGTGTACGTCGGCATCGTCGCCACGCCACCGCGCAGGCCGGTCAGGCCGCTCGCAGACGCTCGATCACTCGCCCGGTTTTGCGCCTTCCAGCGGTGCGTGCGTGGCGGCACGACGTGCCAGCACGCTTTCACGATGGGCGATGTAGACATTGGCGCAGATGATGATGGCCGCACCGATCAGGGTATGGTGTTCGATCGCCTCGCCGAACAGCCACCAGCCCAGCAGCGCCACCAGCGGCAGCTGCATGAAGCTGATCGGCTGCAGTGCGGAGACTTCGCCAAGCTTGAGCGCGCGCGTCCAGAACAGCTGGCCGGCGGTGCCGAAGATGCCGGTCGCCGCCAGCCAGAGCCAGTCGATGCCCTGCGGCCAGATCCACTGAAACAGTGCCGGAATCAGCGACATCGGCACCCAGAACACATAGGTGTAGAACACCACGGTGTCCGAGTCGTCGCTGCGCGAGAGCTGCTTGATCTGGATCGCCACCACGGCGCTGATCACCGCTGCCAGCAGCGCAATCAGCAGGCCGGGCGTAAAGGTGGACGAGCCCGGCCGCAGGATCACCAATACGCCGATGAATCCGGCTGCCACCGCCAGCCAGCGGCGCAGGCGCACCTGTTCGTGCAGCCACACCACGGCCAGCACGGTGACGAACAACGGGGTGGAATACGACAGCGAGATCGCCTGCGACAACGGCAGGTGGCCGATCGCCCAGAACCCGCACAGCATCGAGGCCAGGCCGATCAGGGTGCGTGCCAGGTACTGCGGCAATTGCCGCGTGCGCGGCGCCTTGCCGGCGCGCAGGATCAGCGGCAACAGGGCCAACAGCCCGAACGCATTGCGAAAGAACGCGATCTCGGTGGTGGCGATCGTGCCCGATGCCAGCCGGATGCAGATGGCCATCAGGCCGAAGGCGAAGGTACTGGTGAGCATCCACAGCGCAGCACGTCGTGATGCCTGCTGCGCAGTCACCAATGCGCTCCGATGATGCGCGGCTCCGGCTCCAGGATCACCGAGTAACGCTCGCGCACCGATTCGGCGATGCGCCGTGCAAAGTCCAGCAGCTGCGCACCGCTGGCGGTGCCGTAATTGACCAGCACCAGGGCGTGATCCGGCGACACTCCGGCATCGCCTTCGCGCCGGCCCTTCCAGCCGCACTGCTCGATCAACCAGGCCGCCGACAACTTGCCCTGGCCGGGCTGTTCGCCAGGGTAGACCGGCATATCGGCAAAGGTGGCCTGCAGCGCGGCAATCTGCTCGCTGGGCAGCAAGGGATTCTTGAAGAAGCTGCCGGCATTGCCGAGCACATCCGGGTCCGGCAGTTTGCGCCGACGGATGTTGATCACCGCCTGCGCCACATCGGCGGCACCGGCCAGGTCGGCGCCCATGCTGGCCAGCTCCTCGCGGATACCGGCGTAGTCCAGCCGCAACTCGTGCAGCAGCGGCAGATTGAATTCCACCGCGACGATCAGATAACGCTCCGGCTGCTGCTTGAACACGCTGTCGCGATAGGCAAAGGCGCACTCGGCCGCGGTCAGCCGCACGAACTGCTGGGCATGCAGATCGAAGGCGTCCACCACATGGATGAAGTCGCCCACCTGGGCGCCGTATGCGCCGATGTTCTGGATCGGGCAGGCGCCGACGGTGCCGGGAATCAAGGCCAGATTCTCCAGCCCCGACAAGCCTTGCTGCAGCGAATACAGCACCAGCGCGTGCCAGTTGACGCCGGCACCGGCGCGCACGATGGCGTGGTCGGCATGGTGCGCGATGATGGCGACGTCGCGGTTTTCGAAACACAGCACGCAGCCCGGCGGGTCGCCGGCCAGCAGCACGTTGCTGCCGCTGCCCAGCACCAGCAGCGCTTGCCCGGCGATCTCCGGCGCTGCCAGCGCCTGCGGCAAGGCATCGGGTGCGTGGATGCTCAGCAACCAGCGCGCCGTGGCATCGACATGAAAGGTATTGAGCGCGCGCAGGGGCGCGTGTTCGCTCAAGCGCCAGCCGGCCTGCGCTGCAGCGCTCATAGCGGCGACACCGCACCACCGCTGGGCGCTTCGCGGCGGCGACGGATCGCGTCCACGCATTCGCCGATCAGCGGCGGCCCGCGATAGACCAGGCCGCTGTAGCACTGCACCAGCGTCGCGCCGGCCGCCATCTTGGCCACCGCATCCGCACCGGAGTTGATGCCGCCCACGCCGATCAACGGGATCGACTCGGGCAGACGCGCGCGCAGGCGGCGCAGCACCAGCGTGGATTGCCCCAGCAGCGGCGCGCCCGACAGGCCGCCGGCCTCGGCAGCCAGCGGATGGTTGGCGATCAGGGTGCGCGTCACCGTGGTGTTGGTGGCGATCACACCATCCACCGCCAGATCGGCCAGCACGCGCGCGGCCGCATCGATGTCGCGATCGTTGAGATCCGGCGCCACCTTCACCAGCATCGGCACGCGCTTGCCGTGTTGCGCGGCCAGGGCTTCCTGGGTGTCGCGCAGATCGGCGATCAGCCGGCGCAGCGCCTGTTCTTCCTGCAGCTCGCGCAAGCCGGCAGTGTTGGGCGAAGAAATGTTAACGGTGATGTAGTCGGCCAGCGGGTAGACGCGCTCCATGCAATAGCGGTAGTCGCTGGTGGCTTCCTCGTTGGGCGTGTCCTTGTTCTTGCCGATGTTGATGCCGAGCAGGCCGCCGCGCCGGCGCGCGCGTTGCACGTTGGCCACCAGCACGTCCACGCCCAGGTTGTTGAAGCCCATGCGGTTGATCACCGCCTGGTATTCCGGCAAGCGGAACATGCGCGGCTTGGGATTGCCTTCCTGCGGCCGCGGCGTCACCGTGCCGATCTCGACGAAGCCGAAACCCAGCGCAAGCAGTGCATCGATGTGCTCGCCGTTCTTGTCCAGGCCGGCACCGAGCCCGACCGGGTTGGGAAACATCAGACCGAAGGCCGGCGTCGGCAGCGGCACCGGGCGCTTGGCCAGCAGCGGCGTGGTGCCGGTGCGGTAGGCGACATCGATGGAGCGCAATGCCAGCGCGTGGGCGCGCTCGGCATCGAGGGAAAACAGCAAGGGGCGGGCAAGCGAATACATGCGGGTCAGTTCAATCCCCCGGCGAACACCCGGGTCTGGTATTGGAAGTCGATCAGCCCGTCGCGTGCATGCACATCGAACAGCGTGCGCAGTGCGGCGAGCATCGGGACATGGCGTGGGTCATGCGCGAGCGGGGCATACGACGAAGACAACAGCCGGCCGCGTAAGGCATCGAAGTCCAGCCGTTGCACATTCGGAAAGCGTGCCATCGCGCGGAAGCCTTCGCCGAACCACGCCTGCATGGTGGCATCGTCCTGATAGCGTTCGGCCACGGCCGAATAGTCGGTGCCGTAGTCCAGCAGCAGTTGCTCGTAGCCGCGCAGGAAGTCGGTGGTGTCCAGCTCGCGGCTGTTCCAGTAGATCACCGCCAGCCCGCCGGGCTGCAGGATGCGCGCCCACTCGGCACGCACCGCCTGCACGTCGAACCAGTGAAAGGCCTGCGCCGCGGACACCAAGCCGACGCTGGCATCGACCAGCCCGGTGGCCTCGGCGGTGCCGTCGACCGCGCGGAACTTGGGGAACTCCGCCAGCCACTGCTGCGCGGCTGCGCGCATGGCCGGGTTGGGTTCCACCGCCGTGACCGGATAACCGGCCTCCAGAAACAGCCGGCTGGAGATGCCGGTGCCGGCACCGATATCGGCCACCGCGGTGGCCGGCGTCAGGCCCAGCTCTTCGTGCAGCCAGCGCAGCAGCTGCGGCGGATAGCTCGGCCGGTAGCGCACATAGGCAGCGACGCGGTCGTTGAAGCGTTGGGCGGAGGAGGGCGCGGCCATGCTCAACTGTTGGCGGCCGCAAGCCAGGCCAGGCCGCCGAAGAACAGGATGAAGATCGCCACCCCTGTCACCCAGAGCGCAACCGCCAACCAGCCAAGAATCAGCCCGCCGATGGCCAGCCCGTCGCCGTCCAGTCCCTGCGGGTTGCGGCGGATTTCGCCGCGCGCCAGGTGGCCGGTGATGATGGCGCAGAGGCTGCCGAGGAACGGGATCAGCGTCCAGCCGAGAATGCCCGAGACCAGGCTGACGATGGCCATGGCACTGGTCTGTCGAACGACGACGTTCATCATGAACTCCTGAAGTGGCGGCAGCCGACGGCTGGCGTGGGCCGATTATCCCAGAGCCGCCGCCCGAATGGCGTGCCGTCTGCGGCCAGACGCGGTGCGGGGCCGGTTTTGACCGGAATGGGCGAGGCTGCATCTCTGGCCGTGCCCGACATCGGGACTAGCGGCCGATGAAACGTTGAGCACCGAGGTCGTGCGCAACAGCGTGACTCACTGCAAATGATCCAGGCACCAGGCCGCCGCTGATTGGCCGAGCCGTGCGCAGGCGCAACGTGGCAGCCATGCTCCGGTACGCGTGCGACAGCGCGCCGGCTCGATGCCCGGCGCGCTGCACCTCGATCAAAGATCGAACTTGATGCCCTGCGCCAGCGGCAGCGAGTCGGAGTAGTTGATCGTATTGGTCTGACGACGCATATAGACCTTCCACGCATCCGAACCGGATTCGCGGCCACCGCCGGTCTCCTTTTCGCCGCCGAACGCGCCGCCGATCTCCGCACCGGAGGTGCCGATGTTGACGTTGGCGATGCCGCAGTCGCTGCCGGCCGCCGACAGGAACTTCTCGGCCGCCTTCAGGTTCTGGGTGAAGATCGACGACGACAGGCCCTGCGGCACACCGTTCTGCAGTTCGATCGCCTCGTCCAGCGTGCTGTACTTCATCACGTACAGGATCGGCGCGAAGGTCTCGTGCTGCACCACCGCGTCGCTGTTCTGCAGCCCGGTGACGATGGCCGGCAGCACGAAATTGCCGGGGCGATCGATCGCGGTGCCGCCCACTTCGACCGTGCCGCCAGCGGCCTTGGCCTTGGCGATCGAGGCCAGGAACTGCTCCACCGCGCCCTGGCTGTTGAGCGGGCCCATCAGGTTTGCCGGGTCGGTCGGGTCGCCGATCTTGCTGTCGAGCTGCTTGTACGCCTTGACCAGCGTGGCCAGCACGTTGTCGTAGATGGATGCGTGCACGATCAGGCGGCGCGTGGTGGTGCAGCGCTGCCCGGCGGTGCCCACCGCGCCGAACACGATGCCCGGGATGGCCAGCTTCAGGTCGGCGGTCTCGTCCAGGATGATGGCGTTGTTGCCGCCCAGCTCCAGCAGGCAACGGCCCAGGCGGTGCGCGACCTTTTCCGCCACCACGCGACCGATCTGGGTCGAACCGGTGAAGCTGATCAGCGGGATGCGGGTGTCTTCCACCAACTTCTGCGACAGCGCCGTGCCGGCATCGTTGATCAGGAAGAAGATGTCCGGGAAGCCGGCGTCCTTCAATGCCGCATTGCAGATCTTCATCGTCGCGATCGCGGTCAGCGGGGTCTTGTTGGACGGCTTCCAGATGCAGATATCGCCGCAGATGGCCGCCAGGAACGCATTCCACGCCCACACCGCCACCGGGAAGTTGAACGCGCTGATGATGCCGACCAGGCCCAGCGGCTGGTACTGCTCGTACATGCGGTGGCCCGGCCGCTCCGAGTGCATGGTGTAGCCGTACAGCATGCGGCTCTGGCCGACTGCGAAGTCGGCGATGTCGATCATCTCCTGTACTTCGCCGTCGCCCTCGGGCTTGCTCTTGCCCATTTCCAGCGCCACCAGCGAGCCCAGCGCATCCTTGTGCGCACGCAGCGCCTCGCCACACAGGCGAACGGCTTCGCCACGGCGCGGCGCAGGCGTGGTCCGCCACACCTTGAAGGCGGCCTGTGCACGCTGGACGATCAGCTCGTAGTCTTCCGGCGTGGTGGCCTGCACCTCGGCGATCACCGCGTTGGTGGTCGGATTGAGCGGCTGCAGCACCCCGGCGCCGGTGGCCTGCGACCAGGTCGCCTCGCCAAGATAGGTACCGGAATTGGACGCGGCGAGGTCGAGCGCCTTGAGCAGGTCAGCGGACATGGGATCTCCAAAGGTCGGGACGGTCGCGTGGCGGCCAGCGGCCCCCCACGACACGGTAGCCGCCGATTTTAGCAGGCTCCGCCGACCACCCGCCGGCTTGGCAATCGCAACGATCGTGCGACAATGCCCACCTTGGCCCCGTAGCTCAGCTGGATAGAGCGTCCCCCTCCTAAGGGGAAGGTCGCCCGTTCGAATCGGGCCGGGGTCACCATGATCGATTAGTTACGCGCCGCCTAGGTTGGGCCGCTTGCTTTACCTCAGTCAACTTAGGCGTTTCTTTGACACAGTTGGCAAAGTGCCTCCTGCCTCACTGCACCTTTGCGCATGGCTTCAAAAATTGACCATCCGTCAAATTCGACTGATACTTGGTTTTTGCCGTGCTTGAGATGTGCTGATGCTGCGGGAATTCGGGTTCAGAAACTACTACGGCTTCCGTGAGGGGATGACTGTCTCTTTCGAACTCGGAGCTAATTGCCCGAAAACGATATCGAACGGCCTATCCATTAGCACCATAATGTGTGTCAAGGGCGCGAATGCGGCAGGGAAAACGACAGTTCTGCGAGCGTTGTCGTTCTTAGGGGCGTTTGCCACAGCATCCTTCGATGCCAAGCCAAATGCTGCGATACCGATAGCTTCTTATTTCCGTTCCGAAGATCCTGTCGAGTTTTTTGTCGACTTCGAGGTGAGTGGCGTCCGCTACATCTATGAAGCGGCAATGACGGATAGAAAGGTCGTAAGCGAAGAAATTTTCCGGAAGGTTAAGAAGAAGACGTCGCTCCTGAGGCGTGAAGGTGATCGGATCGTTTCAAGTATCTCCGATTGGTCGCTCCTTGATGTTATGAAACTGCGCAGTAATGTATCGGTGATAGCGACCGCACGTCAGTATGATTTTTCCGAACTGGATGGACTTTTTGGTTTCTTTTCAAACATCAACGGCAACGTGGCCTTTTCAGGTTTGATGTATGAGGAAGCTTCACTTTCAGATGTAGCTAAAGAGCTGTATGCCGATCCGGATAGGCGAGAGTTTGTAGAAGGTTTTTTGAAAGAAGTTGATGCCGGAATCACTCAGTTTGTTGTCTACGAGTTCAAAGATCCTGACCCTATTTATCCTGAGAAGGATAAGAAAAGGTATGTTCCATTTTTTGTGCATGGAGCGCCCGAGAATGCGATCACTTGGCATACAGAGTCCAGCGGGACAAGGGCGCTTGTTCATAAGCTTTCAAAAATAAAGCAAACGATGCGCTCAGGCGGAGTTCTACTCGCTGATGAATTCGATTTACACTTGCATCCAAAGATCGTTCCTAAGCTGTTGCAGCTTTTTACTTGTTCAAAGTCTAATCCGCACGGTGCTCAGCTTGTTTTTACGACGCACCAATCAGATGTTCTGGACATTGCCGGGAAATACAGAACTCTCATCGTAAGCAAGCGAGACAATGAGAGTTTTGGTTATCGCCTCGACGAGGTTGCAGGCGATCTAGTTAGGAATGATCGTCCCGTGGCACCGATCTATGATGCTGGCAAGATTGGAGGGGTGCCGCGTGTATGAGTAAGTTTGGCAATGCGCGTAAGGATTTATTCCTTGAGGAGTTACCCAGGAATGAGCTCGCTTCGAAGGATGATTGCCTCACATCAAGATGTAAATTCAATTTCCATTATTTTGTACCTGACTCACCTGGTCAGGATTGGGGCGACTGGGGTGTAAAGGGGCTCAGTAAGCTGCTTCGGAAGCTTCAGATGTATTCGGAAAGATCATTGTCGGATTGGGAAAACGAGAGGGCTGGGGGTTGCGGCTGCTTACGTTTTACAATGACTTCCCGCTGCGATCAGAGTTTAAGCATCCCCAAAGTGTTCCTCATGACGTGCGATGGGGACGCTTCAGGCTCGAGCAAAAAATAAGGCTGGTTGGCTTTGTCGTTCCCACTGATAAAAAAGGGATTGAACACATTAAAACCAAGCAAAGGTTCTGTACCAATACCTTCTATGTGGTATTTCTCGATCGCGAGCATAAGTTCTATATCACGGAGAAGGCCTGAAAGCTTTCAAATGCTCACCGAAGTTTCATTACTGCCAGATATTGGCTGCGCACAGTATTTCTCTCCGGTGCCGTAGTGGGCATTACCAGCTAAGATTTCTACTATCACCTTAGATTCACATCGCCCCGCGCTGTTTAGGCGCAGAAAGTGTCACGTAGTCGATCAAGGTGACCTCAGACAGCAGTTCGCTCCGAATATCGCTGAACCAAGCCGACATTGTGTCTCTGTGGAAGATGAGGAGGCAGGAGAATGGTTGGCATACTGCCGACCTAGCGTAGCGTCTTAGAAGAACTCTCGTTTTTCCCTGATTTTGTCCGGTCCGCGACGATCTCGTCCAGTTCTTAGTGGTCACGGACGGTATCCAGCGTATTGCTTGGGTTCAAGGCGATCCCGCTGCGGTAGTTACTTCATCATGAGCGAGATCACTTGCAGAGCGCTGGCTTCCTGCTTAGATCCCCAATGGGGACCACAGAGTATGCGGCCTGAGCGTGTTCATCAGCACAATATAATCCTGCGAGAACGTTCAACTACGGAGTGTTCGAGCATATCGTCGGCGCGCCAGCTTCGTCGATAACACATTCACCCATGCCGCACCACTCGCACTCCCACCGGCCTTGCAAACTTATCCATCGCCACCGATGAGATGCGGCTATGGCGCAGCAGGCTGCCGAGTTGCTCGGGGACGCCCAGGCGTTGATCGACTTCCGGTTCGAGTACGGTGCGGCGGCGTTTGCGTTGATCGGCCTTGGCGAAGCGGATGCGGTTGTACTCGGCCCAGCCGACGGTGGTGATGGCGCTCATCAGGGCGATTACCGGCAGGGCGCCCAGTGCGAACGGATCCAGCGCGTTGTGCTTGAGATACAGCTCCGTGTAGGCGCTGCGCAGGCCGAAGAACCAGGCGATCAGCGTTGCCAGGGGTGCCCACAGATAGAAGTAGACCATCCAGGCGCCAGCGGTGGCGGCGCCGTAGGCGAGGCGGCGCGAGCGGCCGAGGCGTTGCGGCAGGTTGATGATGGGCGGTGTCATTGGATTCCTCGGTCGGGGCTTTTCCAGCGGGCGCGTTTGCTGCGGCGCGCGAGCAGGGCACGGGGGAAGGCGATGACGGCAGTGAGCATGCCGATCATCCAGAAGGCGACCGGATACCAGATCACCCAGAAGAACTGGCGCGCCAGGCCTTTTTCGTAGCGGCGTTCGATCACCAGACTGGTGGCGAACTGCATCAGGCACACCACCGCCAGCACCAGGCCATGCCAACGCGGCAGGATGGTGTCGACGTACAGCGCAGGCGGCAGCGGGATGACCTTGCCGAGCAGCCACAGCACGATGATGAAGAGCATCGTGTAGGCCCAGGCCAGGCTGAGCGCGTATTCCAGCAGCACGCCCCACATGCGTCGGCTGCGCCAGGACAGCACGCGGCGGCCATGGCTCAGCAACACTTCCACACCACCGCGCGCCCAGCGCAGGCGCTGCATCCACAGGCCGCGGAAGGTCTCCGGCATCAGGATCCAGCACAGCGCATTGGGCTCGTAACGGATATCCCAGTCGTCGAGCTGCAGACGCCAGGAGATGTCGATGTCTTCGGTGACCATGTTGTCGGACCAGAAGCCGACGTGATGCAGCGCCGACCGCCGGAACGCGCAGATCACGCCCGACACGGTGAACAGCCGCCCGTAAACACGCTGCGCACGCTTGATCAATCCGACGATGGCGGAGAACTCGCCCACCTGCATGCGGCCCATCAGCGTGGTGCGGTTACGCACCCGCGGGTTGCCGGTGACGCCGCCGACGCGCGGGCCGGAGATCAGGTGGCCGACCATCCAGCGGGTGGCATTCGGGTCCAGGATGGCGTCGGCATCCACGCACACCAGATAGTCCGAGCGCGACGCCAGCGTGCCGACGCGCAGTGCGTTGGCCTTGCCGTGGTTCTGCTCCAGATGCACCACGCGCAGGCGCGGATGCTGGTGGGTGAGGTCGTCGAGCGCTTGGGCGGTGTTGTCGCTGCTGCCATCGTTGATGGCGATGATCTCGAAGTCCGGGTAGTTCTGCGCACTCATCGCGGCGATGGTTTCGCCGACATGCTTGGCCTCGTTGTAGCAGGGCACCAGCAACGACACGAACGGCTCGCTAGCCAACGGTGGCGGCGACGAGGGACCCGGTGTGCCGCGCTCGCGTCGCAGGTAGTAGTACGTGCCTCCGATCATCCAGAAGAACGCCATGATGATGGGATAGAAAAACGCGAAGTTGAACAGGGCGCCTAACAGGAGGCTGGTCGTCATCGGTTACCGCTCGATATATGGGAATTGCCGAGCCGACATGGCCTCGCGCGCTTCGGGAAGAGACGGGTGGCCGCCGATGAAATCGTCGGGGTAGTACGCCAGGTGGCGCACGCCCGCAGCCAGGAGCAACTTGCTGTGTTCGAGCAGCACACCCTCCGGCAGGGGCTTGCCGGTGCGCCAATCCACGGTCTGCAGTTCGAAAATGGTGTTCTCGAAACCATGCGGATGCTGGCCGACACGCTGCGCCAGCTGCTGCAGCCACTGCTGCGGGTCGTTGGCTTGCTCCATGTACGGCATCGCCATCAGTGCGGTGTAGTCGTAGGCCGAAGCAAACGCATCCAGGCGCTGCGCGAACCAGGCTTCGCTATGCGGCTCCAGCACTGGCTGCGCGAACAGGTTGCGCACGGTCACCAGCTTGGGGCGCCAGCGTTCGGCGGCTGCTTTCAGCTCCTGGGTGAAGCCGATCAGCTGCTGCGTGCGCGTGGCAGGATCGCCATTGCCGTAGGCAGGCAACTCGTCGTCGCGCAGATAGGCATCGTCGTGAAACAACAGGCCTTCGAAGTAGGTGTTGGCAGCCAGGTCTTCGTAGATGTCGGCGACCAGCTGATGCGTGCGCGGATTGCCCGGGTCCAGGCGCGGCACATCCTTCGGGTCGTTGCCGCGAATCTGCAGCGCCGCCTGCTGCTGCGCGTCGGGGAGACGGAAGCCCAGCACCGGCAACCAGGCAAACACGCGCACCCCTGCACGGGTGCGCAGCTGCCAGGCCACACGCCCGAACAGATCCGCACGCATCGGCAGATGCCGGTTGGGAAAGTACAGCGCATCGGCTGCGCCATCGCCATCCGGGTCGGCGAAGGCCTGCAGGAACACATGGCTGGGGCCGATGTCCTTGACGCGCTGGACCAGGATGTCGAGATTGCGTGCCAGCTGCGCCGGGTCCGGGTCGTAGACGTAATCCAGATCGATCTGGATCGCACGCAGGCCATCGCGCGACAGATCGCGTCGCAGTTCGCCGGCCAGGTCGCGCACATCGGGGTTGTTGAACAGCAAGAGGCGGCCGAGGCTGGCCAGCGATTGCCCGTCCACGCGGTCGCGGCCCTGCTGGCCGATATCGGCTTCGTGCGAACGGCCTTCCAGGTCGAAGCTGAGCGTCATGCCCAGTTGCGCGGCAATGGCGTTGCTGGCGCGGTTGTAGGCGGCATACGGCCACACCATGGCGCGCGGCGGTTTGCCCAGATGCGCCACGATGGCGTCGCGGCTATGGCGTAGATCGGTCTGGATGCGCTGGCGATAATCCGCTTCGCTCTCATAGCCCTTGCCCGCTTCCCAACGACGGGTGACCGCTGCCGGGGTCTGATTGCCGAATGGATTGCCGGGGATACCTTTGTGCAGATCGTCGCTGTGCGAACCGATTTCGATCAGGCCGCTGTCCTGCATTTCGCGCAGTTGCGCCCAGGTGACGAAATCATCGTGGGTGAAATCGCGATGGCCGTAGGGCACCACCTGGTCGGCCGGCAATTCGACCCAGCTGGTGACCGGTGCGACCAGCGCGGGATAGCCATAGGCCTGCAATAAGGGGAACACACGCGTGTAGACGCTGCGCAAGCCATCGTCGAAGGTCAGTAGCACCGGCCTGGAGGGCAGGGCGCGCCTGCCGGCACGTGCATCCAGGACCTGCTGCACACTCACCGGGTGATAGGCGTGCGAGCGCAGCCAGTCCAGATGCGCGGCGAAGTTGCTGGTGGACACCGCATAACGATCGGGATCGCCCTTGGCGGCGACGTCGTCGCGAACATCGTGGTAGCTGAGCACCAGCAGGCCCGCCTGCGCCGACGACGCGAACGTCATCAGCAGCAAGGCAACCAGCAACAGCGGCAGGCGGATCAAGGCGTACCTCCCCATCGGAAATCCAGGTCGAATCCAAGTTGTTGTTCGCGCTGACCGTCGTAGACCGGGCGCGACCAGCTCACGCCGTAGCTCAGCGCACTGCCGTCGCCCAGCGACCACAGGTGTCGATACGCCGCGCTGGGCACCCACTGGCTGCCGAAGCCGGACTGATAGGTCGGCCCGACCGTGACCTCCAGCCGTTGCCGGAAGGCGTAGTCGTAGCGACGCCAGCCGATCTGATCGATGCGCACGCCAGCGGCCACCGCAGAGTTGCGGCGCGGATTGAAGTAATTGACGGCGCGGTCGTCTTCTGCGCGTCCGGCCGAAGCGGCGAACAGGCCATCGAGCAGCACGTGCGGGCTGGCCCACAGGCGCTGGCTGCCGGACAGATCCAGCTGATCGCGCCGATTGCCGTCGCTGTAGCGCAGCTGGCGTGCCTGCAGTTCCCAACGGCTTTCGTCGTTGGGTGTCCAGCGCAGGGCGGCGCCGATGCTGTCGCCGGTGATGCCGAAACGGCGTGCTTGTAATGAGGCGTCCGGATCGCGTGTGCGCCAGGCCAGGCTGCCGTACCAGGCATCGGAAAACCGCCAGCCGGCATCCAGCGCCCAGGCGGTGCCGTCGCGGTCGAATTCGTCGAGCGCCCGTCCGCCGTAGGCGCTGACATCCAGGCGGTCGTAGCGGTAGTGCGTGCCCAGCCAGAAGCTGCGATAACGTACGCGCGTGTCCTGGAAATCGGCCCAATCGTCGCGTGCACGCAATCCCACGCGCCAGCGCTCGCCGAGCAGCGGCGATTCGGCTTCCAGCAGCGTGCTGCCGAAGTCGTTGCCGAGCGGCGAGGTGCTGTTGGTCAGGGTGTCGTTGTCGCTGCGGCCGCGCGCATGGCTGAGATGTACCTGCCAGCCGCGCTGGCGTTCCAGCGAGGCGCCAAGCCGCTGCAGGCCGGCGTCATCCGGATATTCCTTGCGCAGCGGCGCAAAGGTCGCTGCGGCCAGATCCAGGCGATCCAGATCGCGCTGCGCTTCGACCACGCCACTGCGCGCCTGTTTCTGGTGCGGATCCAGCGTCAAGGCCATCGCATTGCGTTGCAGCGCGGCGCTCGGGTGCCCGCGACGGAATTCGATCGAGGCCAGTGCCGCCTGCAGCTCTGCGTTGTCGGGGCCGATGGCTACGCATTCGCGCAACAGGGCGTCTGCGTCGCGATTGTGGTTGGCCGCCGAGCGTGCGGTGGCCAGGGCAATGTCTGCGCTGAAGCGATCCCAGTTTTCGTAGCCGCTGCTGGCGCCGTTGCGGCGCGGCCACGGCGCCTGCGTGGCCGCGAGTTTTTCAAACAGCGGCATCGCCAGGTCGAAGCGTTCCTGCTCGAGCAAAGCGTAGCCCAGCAGCAGCTGTGTATTGAAGTCGTCGGGATTGTGCTGAAGGGCCTGCCGGAGCACGGCTTCGGCCTCGGCCGGGCGACGCAGGCCCATCAGCGAATCGCCGACCGTCGGCAGTACATAGGCGGGAACCTCGATACCTTCCGCCTTCAACGCCTGGTAGTTGGCCACGACGTCGCGATGGCGCTGCCGCTGGTTGAGCGCGACCAGGCTATCGACGCGCAGCCGCGTGGCTTCCCACGTCAGCGTCGGCGGTGATTCGCGTTCGATGCGGGCGACATTGACCAGGGCCTGGTCGGTCTCGGCATAGCGGTGTGCGGTGTCGATGGGTTCGGCGCTGGCCCACCCGATCATGCGGGCGACACGATCGTTTTCGATGCGCTCGCGCTCCTGCTGCGAGAACCAGTCCGGATGCCGCCACACGGCCTCTGCTGCGAGCTGTGCGCTGCCGAGGTCGCTCAGCGTGATCGCACGCATGGCATAGGCGCCACGGTCCCGTGGGTTCGCACGAAGTACACGTTCATAGATGGCCAAGGCATCCGCATGGCGCTGCTGGCCGCGCAACTGCTCAGCCTGCTGCATGGGAGTGAGGGCGGTGGAGGCATCAGTCACCCCGTTCGGCCGCACTTCACCACCGTGCGCCTGGGGCACACATGCGGCAATCAAAGCGAGGCTGAGCAGAGGAGTGAGTGCGCCCGTGCGGTCAGGACGGCCGCGACGCACGTGGTTGCAGAAGCTGGGGGAAAAGGCAGTGCATTAGCGGTCCAGGCGTATGACGACTGGCGATACTGCGTATGCCCACGTAAAGCCTACGTCATCACGAATTTAACGCGATCTTCATCGGATCAGTCCGCTTTAGATGTGACTTTTGTCACATTTAAGTGTCGAATCAACGACCACAAGCGGGCTATGTTGATCACTGGCGTAACCGTATGTGTGTGGAAAGGCTCACTGAACAGGCTGGACAGGGTGCAGCGCGATGAAGTTCGGCGTTGGGCAACCCAGTACGACTATCCCATCATCGCAATTAAGTAAATATAATTTTTAACTAAACGTGCAATTGGATTTTTGCGAGAATGGTTTCTTCAAATCTGCGTCGGAATGGTTGTTTAGTTGTTTTTTGGTTAAGTGGTTGGCGGGCTGTCTGAATTAATTTCCCATGTAAAGATCGGGATTTCAGGTGGCTTGCTAAAAGGCCGAAGCTTTAATTGGGTGTTGACGTTTCAATTGTGTATCCGAATTTATCGGGTCGGAATTTGCCGCTGCGGAGGTGTAGAAATTTGTGTTGCGGTGAACGGCTTTTTTAAAAGTTGGTTGTAATCAGATTGGATGGCGACATGATAAGTAAATCGCGATGGTTGGGACTCCTGGGGTGGTTGGTGCTGTGCTATCTGGTCGCGGCCCTGGGAGCGGCGGCATCGATCCAAGCGGCGAGCTTCTACGCCGGCTTGCAGCGGCCGGACTGGGCACCGCCGGGATGGTTATTCGGGCCGGTGTGGACTGTGCTGTACGGGATGATGGCGATATCGGTGTGGCTGGTCTGGCGCCGCGGCGGATGGAGCAGTGCGCGTGGGGCGCTGGGTCTGTTCGTGCTGCAGTTGGGGTTGAACGGGTTGTGGAGCTGGTTGTTCTTTGCCTGGCACATGGGTGCTTGGGCGTTTGTCGATATTGTGGCGCTGTGGGTGGCGTTGGTGCTGACGATCGTAGCGTTCGCCAAGTGGCAGCGGGTTGCTGCGTGGTTGCTGGTTCCGTATCTGCTGTGGGTGAGTTTTGCGGCGGCGTTGAACTATGCGGTGTGGCAGCTCAATAGGCAGGTGCTTGGCTAAGGGCTATATGGGTCAAAAGTGGCTGATGCACCTCTGCGTTTGGCGCGAGAAGGGTGCGCGGCGGCTACTCGCATCAGCCGGATCCGACGTCGTCTAGCACCAGGTCTCACTATGGGATGCTGCGCAAGCACCGCTTGGTCCGGCGCATAAAAAGTTTCCATAGCAATTAATCGTTTGGGACTGCCTTGCTTAAATCTTTGTCCCGCAAGGCTTTCTGTATAGGCGCCGCGTTGCGCAAGGCTGGTTTGATACACAGCGCTTGACAGGCCTCGGCCCGGTGATGTCTTTTGCGTACATGCATAACGCCTGCGCCAACGCTTCGCTTACCTGTCAGCCGCAGCTGCGGCCGGGTGCGGGCGTGGCCGGCATTACCACCACCATTACCACCGTCACCATTCGCCCGGTGCGGCCCGTCGTCTTCGCGTAACTTCCGAAAACAACGGCCCCGCACCCGGATCAGGATGCGGGGGCTTTCCTCCCTCATCTGATGCGGACGGGGCCTCCCTAACGAGGTCTGTCGATGTCATCGCCTGTTGTTTTGCTCGAACCCGCCGCTGTTGCCGCATCTTCCGCACGCACCGTCGTGCACAAATTCGGCGGCACGTCGGTGGCCGATGCCGAGCGCTACCGGCATGTGGCGCAGTTGTTGCTGGCACGCGACGAGTCGGTGCAGGTCACCGTGGTGTCGGCGATGAAGGGGGTGACCGATGCCTTGATCGCGCTGGCAGAACTGGCCGCGCAGAACCGCCCCGAATGGCGCGAGCGCTGGCATGAGACACGGGCGCGCCATCGCGGTGCGGCGGTGGCCCTGCTGGGCGAGCATTCCGGGCCGACGGTGGAGTGGCTGGACGAGCGCTTCGAGCATCTGTCGCAGATCCTCGGTGCATTGGCGGTGATCGGTGAGTTGCCGCGCGAGGTGCTCGACCGCGTGCAAGGCCTGGGCGAGGTGTATTCGGCGCAGTTGCTGGGCGACCATTTCCGCGCGCTTGGCGAGGATTGTGCGGTGCTGGATGCGCGTGACGTGCTGGTGGTCAATCGCGGCGAACTCGGTGTCGATGTGGACTGGGACACCAGCGCGCAGCGGCTTGCGACCTGGCGCCAGGCGCATCCGCAGACACGCGTGGTGATCACCGGCTTCGTTGCGCGCGACCGCGCCGATCGCATCACCACGTTGGGGCGCAATGGCAGCGATTATTCCGGCGCGATCTTCGCGGCCTTGTTCGATGCCGATGAGCTGCATATCTGGACCGACGTGGACGGCGTACTGTCGGCCGACCCGCGCGTGGTGCCCGAAGCGGTGCAACTGGAAACGCTGAGCTACGACGAGGCCTGCGAGCTGGCCTATTTCGGCGCCAAGGTGGTGCACCCGCAGACCATGTCGCCGGCGATCGAGCGCGGCTTGCCGATCATCATCCGCAACACCTTCCAGCCGGAACATCCGGGCACGCGCATCACCGCCAGCAGCGCGGTGAGCGGGCCGATCAAGGGGCTGACGCTCAGCCCCGACCTGGCCGTGCTCAACCTGGAAGGCACCGGCTTGATCGGCGTGCCGGGCACCGCCGAGCGCGTGTTCGCGGCGCTGCGCACGGCGCAGGTGTCGGTGGTGATGATCTCGCAGGGTTCGTCCGAGCATTCGATCTGTTGCGTGGTCAAGCAGCACGAGTCCGAGCGCGCACGCAATGCCTTGCTGCAGGCGTTTGCGCATGAACTCACGGTCGGTCAGGTGCAGCGCGTGCAGCTGACCACCGGCATCAGTGTGCTCGCTGCAGTGGGCGATGGCATGGCCGGCCAGCCGGGTGTGGCGGCGCGGTTGTTCGAGTCGCTGGGGCGTGCACAGGTCAATATCCTGGCGATCGCGCAGGGCTCGTCGGAGCGCAACATCTCGGTGGCCATCGACGCGGCGCACGCGACCAAGGCCTTGCGTGCGGCGCACGCCGGCTTCTGGTTGTCGCCGCAGACGTTCTCGGTGGGCGTGATCGGCCCGGGTAACGTGGGTGCGGCGTTGCTGGACCAGTTGCGCATTGCGCAGCCGCAGTTGCTGGGCAAGGCCAACCTGGATCTGCGCCTGCGCGCAGTGGTCTCGCGCGGCCGCATGCTGCTGGACGAGCGCGGCCTGGTCGGCAACTGGCGCGATGCCTTCGCCTCTGCAGCCACCGCGACCGATCTGGAGCGTTTCACCACGCACCTGTTGTCCGCGCATCTGCCGCATACGGTGATCATCGATTGCAGCGGCAGCGCGGAAGTGGCCGATCGCTACGCGGACTGGTTGGCTGCCGGCATCCATGTGGTGACGCCGAACAAACAGGCCGGCTCCGGTCCGTTGCAGCGGTATCAGGCGATTCGTGCGGCGGCCGATGCCAGCGGCGCGCGCTTCCGTTACGAAGCCACCGTGGGCGCCGGCTTGCCGGTGATCACCACGCTGCGCGATCTGGTCGATACCGGCGATGCGGTGACCTCGATCGAGGGCATCTTTTCCGGCACGTTGGCCTGGCTGTTCAACAAGTACGACGGCAGCGTGCCGTTCGCCGAGCTGGTGACGCAGGCGCGCGGCATGGGCTATACCGAACCGGATCCACGCGACGATCTGTCCGGCGTGGATGTGGCGCGCAAACTGGTGATCCTGGCGCGCGAAGCAGGGCGCGCGATCAGCCTGGAAGATGTGCAGGTCGAGAGCCTGGTGCCTGAAGCACTGCGTCAGGCCAGCGTGGACGATTTCATGGCGCGCCTGCATGAGGTGGATGCCACATTCGCGCAGCGCCTGGCCGACGCACGTGCACGCGGCAATGTGCTGCGCTATGTCGCGCAGCTGCCGCCGGATCGCGCACCGAGCGTCGGCCTGGTCGAACTACCGGCCGATCACGCGTTCGCCAACTTGCGCCTGACCGACAACGTGGTGCAGTTCACCACGCGTCGTTATTGCGAGAATCCGCTGGTGGTGCAGGGGCCTGGTGCGGGGCCGGAAGTCACCGCGGCCGGCGTGTTTGCCGATCTGCTGCGGGTGGCGGCGGGCGAGGGGGCACGCTTGTGAATCATGCGGTTGCAGACCAGTCCGCGGAGATGCAACGGGTGGCGATTGCTGCGCGCGAGCTTGGCCAGGCACGCGCCTTTGCACCGGCCTCGGTGGCGAATGTGGCGGTGGGATTCGATCTGCTCGGCTATCCCATCGACGGCGTCGGCGACACCGTCACGGTGCGGCGCATCGATGCGCCACTGGTGCGCATCGCCGCCATCCGCGGCACCACCGTGGCCTTGCCGCTGGATGCCGAACGCAACACGGCGGGTGCGGCATTGATGTCGTTGCGCGCGGCGTTGTCGCTGCCGTTCGGCTTTGAAATCGAAATCGACAAAGGCATCGCCTTGAGTTCGGGCATGGGCGGCTCTGCAGCGTCATGCGTAGCGGCGTTGGTTGCCGCCAACGCGCTGCTGGACGCGCCGCTGAGTAACGAGCAGCTGTATCAGCACGCACTCGATGGCGAGGCGGTGGCCAGCGGTAGCCGCCACGGCGACAATCTTGGCCCGTTGTTTTTGGGCGGCCTGGTGCTGTGCACGCTGGAGCGTCTGGTGCCGATCAGCGTGCCGGCGGCGTGGCACAGCCTGCTGGTGCATCCGGATGCGGTATTGGAAACGCGCCGCGCGCGCGAAGCCCTGGCCGGCGACTATCAGCTGCGCGAGTTCGTCGCGCAGAGCACCAACCTGGCCTTGGTACTGGCCGGCTGCCATGCCGGCGATGCGGGGCTGGTGCGTGCGGGCCTGCGCGATGTGCTGGTCGAACCACGCCGCGCGCCGTTGATCGCCGGCTTTGCCGCTGCCAAGCAGGCCGCGCTGGATCACGATGCCTTGGGCGCCAGCATCTCCGGCGCCGGCCCCAGTGTGTTCGCCTGGTTCGCATCGCGCACGGCCGCCGACGCTGCCGCCGCATCGGTCAAGGCCGCCTTCGCAGGCGTTGGCCTGGACAGCCAGCACTGGGTGTCTCCGATCGCCAGCCCGGCCGCGCGGTTGCTCGCATGAGCCATCGCGCGGATGTCGTCGTTGATCGATCGCCCGCGCACGGCAGGCAGGCTTGGCAGCGCGCAGGACATGCTTCAACCGACCACGACCTCACTGATCTGCATCACCGGCGCAAGATCGGTGTAGTTGGCGATATCGGCCAGGATCTCCTCGGCATGCGGCCCGAAGCTGGCGCCGAAGGCCTCCACCGATTCGCAGAAGATATGGCACATGCCGATGAAGGCCGGCGGGCTGCCCGGCTCGCCGCCGCTGATGCCCTTGTCCACCGTATAGCGCAGGCAGGCCGCGCCCATCCGCGCGCTCACCAGCGGCATGTGCGAGTCGCGGTAGTAGGCATGGTCGAAGCGGGCGCCTTCGCGGTACGGGTACATCACGCTGACCTTGATCATCTGCCGGCTCCACTGGAAGGTGCGCGCAGCATAGCGCTGCGCCGCCCTTGCCGGGCGCCGCCGCCACGCGGCGAGGCCATGCCGCAGTGTCCGGCCTTCTCATTCACGGGCAACGCCCCGTCTTCGTCTTGTCTGGAGTCGTCACCATGAACTTCCTCTCCACCCGTGGCAACGCGCCTGCCGCAAGCCTGAGCCAGGCGATTGCCGCCGGCCTGGCGCCCGATGGCGGCCTGTACGTGCCGCAGACCCTGCCACCGGCACGCACGCTGACGGCCGGCACCACGTTGGCCGACACCGCCGCCACGTTGCTGCGGCCGTTCTTCGACGGCGATGCGCTGGCGGCCGAGCTGCCGGCCATCTGTGCCGAAGCGTTCGACTTCCCGGCGCCGCTGGTGGCCCTGGGCACGCCCGGCGATTACGCGCTGGAGCTGTTCCATGGCCCGACCGCCGCGTTCAAGGATTTCGGCGCGCGCTTTCTTGCCGCCTGCCTGACCCGCCTGCGCCGTGCCGAAGACCGCCCGCTCACCATCCTGGTTGCCACCTCCGGCGACACCGGCGCTGCCGTGGCCGCGGCATTCCACCGCCAGCCGGGTCTGCGCGTGGTGGTGCTGTATCCGGACGGGCGCGTGTCGCCGCGCCAGGCGCATCAGCTGGGCTGCTTCGGCGACAACATCCACGCCCTGCGCGTGGCCGGCTCGTTCGACGATTGCCAGGCGATGGTCAAGCAGGCCTTGAACGATGCCGACCTACAGGCGCAGCTGCCGCTGAGTTCGGCCAACAGCATCAGCCTGGGCCGCTTGCTGCCGCAGATGAGCTATTACGCGCACGCCGCCCTGCAGCACCATGCCGGGGCGGGGGCGGCGCTGAATCTGGTGGTGCCCACCGGCAACCTGGGCAACGGGCTGGCGGCGATCCTGGCGCGCGCGCTCGGTGTGCCGCTGGGCCGTATCGCGTTGGCGTCCAATGCCAATCATGTGTTGCCGGATTATTTTGCCGGCGACGATTACGCGCCGCAGCCCAGCATCGCCACGCTGGCCAATGCGATGGACGTGGGTGCGCCGAGCAACTTCGAACGGCTGCGCTGGCTCTACCAGGGCGACGATGCGGCGCTGCGCGAGGCCTTCCGTGCGCTCTCGGTGGACGATGCCGCGATCCGCCACACCGTGCAGCAGCGCTTTGCGCGCTATGGCGAAGTGCATTGCCCGCATACCGCCACCGCCGTGCATGTGCTGGAGCAGCTGCGCGCAGAAGGGGCCGAGGGCGGCACCGGCGACTGGGCGGTGGCGGCCACCGCACATCCGGCCAAGTTCGAGGGCGTGGTCGAGCCGCTGATCGGGCGTGAGGTGGAGGTGCCGCCGGCACTGGCCGCGCTGCTGCAGCGTCCTGCGCATGCCGAAACGCTGGCGCCGGACTACGCGGCGTTCCGGCAGCGCCTGCTTGCGGATGCGGCCTGACCGAACGCGTTCAGCCTGCCGGGGTTGGAAAGTGCCGCACATGCGGCTATTTGTAGGGGGTGCGGTTCCGCCACGGCGCCGCGTCCGATGTGGGTCGTTGCATGTCTTATCGAGTGATCGCCGTTGCCGCCGCGTTGTGCGGGTGGGCAGCGGCTGGAACGGCCAGTGCGGCCGATGCCATCTCCGCCGCACCGTTGCCGGGGCTGGGCGCACCGCGTATCGGTCTGGTCGATGCATTGGCGCGGCAGGCGCCGTCGCTGGATCGCCAGGTGCTGGCCCTGGCGGCCGAGGCGCTGCAATGCGCGCGGCAGCGCCAGCAGGTGGGCGCCGAACGCGTGCTCAGCGTCATCGACTACAGCCGGCCGTCGACCGAGCGCCGGTTGTGGGTGTTCGATCTGGAGCGGCAGCGGCTGCTGTTCCAGGAATGGGTGGCGCACGGGCGCAATACCGGCAACAACCTGGCGGCCAAGTTTTCCAACGACGACGGCAGCTTCCAGTCCAGCCTGGGTGCGTTCACCGCGCAGGAGTCGTACACCGGCCACAACGGCTATTCGTTACGGCTGAAGGGCCTGGAGCCTGGCTTCAACGACCATGCGCGCGACCGCGCGATCGTGATCCATGGCGCGCCCTATGTCAGCGAGGCGGTGATCCGTACGCAGGGCCGGCTTGGCCGCAGCCTGGGTTGCCCGGCGGTGCGTCCGGCGGTGGCCAAACAGTTGATCGATACCCTGCGTGAAGGCGCCTTCGTGTTCGCCTACTACCCGGACCGGGCCTGGCTGCGGCAATCGCGGCTACTGGGTGGCGGCTGCGGTGCGGCGGTGGCGAGTGCGACTGTGGGCGGTCGCTGAGTCGTTGTCGGCGGCGCGGGCTGTAACGATCGCGCGAGCGGCCTGAAGTGCTGGCATCGCATTCCAATCTGCGGGTCAGTCACGCGGCGATGCTTACCTGCTGTGCGAGGCACAAAGCGTCGCCGGTGATCTGGTGCGGACGGGCGCGCAGGAATCCCGCGTTTGATGATGCCAACCTCCGCACCGCTTGCGCCTATGGGTGCGTGCGCTCGCTGGTCGCATCGGTCCTGCTGGCCGTCGCGTCTCAGACGGTATCGCCCGCCAGGCTGCGCAGCGCCGCGTAATCCAGGATCTGCACCAGATGCAGCTGCGGCAGCGCGATCAGTTGCTGTTGCCGCAGCTTAGTGAAGGTGCGGCTCACCGTTTCCACGGTCAGCCCGAGGTGGTCGGCGATATCGCTGCGGCTCATCGGCAGGGCGACGGTGTCGCCGCTGGCGCCGGGCTGGGTGGAGCGGGCGGCCAGTCGCAGCAGGAAATGCGCCAGCCGTTCGCCCGGTTGCAGGCGCGCCAGCAGCAGGCCGGTGTCCTGCGCGGCGGCCAGCTCCATGCTGGCACGCTGCAGCAGCTTGCGTTCCAGCTGCGGGTAGCGCTCGCGCAACTGGCGCATCTGCGCCAGCGGCGTGCGGCAGACCCGGCTGTCGATGATGGCTTCGATATCGTGGCGGTGCTGCGGTGTTTCGGTCAGCCCCACGTAATCGCCCGGCAGCACGAAGCCGGTGACCTGGCGGCGGCCGTCGGCCAGCGTGCGCACCATGCGCAGCGCACCGGAGGTCAGCGTATAGACGTGGTGGCGGGTGTCGCCGGCGCGCACCAGGGTGCTGCCGGGCGCGTAGGACTGGGCGCTGGTGGCCTGGTCGAGTGCGTCCATTTCCTGCGGCGACAGCGCCGCGCAGATGGCCCGGCCGCGGACCGCACACTGTGCGCAGTCGGAACCGCGCGCATCGGTGCGCGTGGCCGCGCCGGGCGCCGGGCAGGTCGTGCTGGGGTCTGGAAGCTGCCGGTACATGAGTCACGCACTGCTGGAATGCGTGTGAATGATACGCCATGCGGTCAGCGCGGCCGGCAGCCGGTAGAATTGCGCGTTCGCCACATTGCCCTGCAGGAGTTTCGCTCGTGATCAAGCCCCGTACGCCGCCCGGCATCATGGAATTGCTGCCGCGCGAGCAGATCGCGTTCCAGCGCATGCTGGACGTCATCCGCCGCAACTACGAGCGGTTCGGGTTCCTGCCGGTCGAAACCCCGGTGTTCGAGCTGTCCGATGTGTTGCTGACCAAGTCCGGCGGCGAGACCGAGCGCCAGGTCTACTTCGTGCAGTCCACCGGCGCGCTGGCCAATGCCGCCGCGGCGGCAGACGAGGGCGGCGAGGGCGGCCTGCCGGAGCTGGCACTGCGTTTCGACCTGACCGTGCCGCTGGCCCGCTACGTGGCCGAGCACGAGCACGACTTGAGCTTCCCGTTCCGCCGCTACCAGATGCAGCGCGTGTATCGCGGCGAGCGTGCCCAGCGCGGGCGGTTCCGCGAGTTCTACCAGTGCGACATCGACGTGATCGGCAAGGATGCGTTGAGCATCCGCTACGACGCCGAAGTGCTGGCGGTGATCCACGCGGTGTTCGCCGAGCTGGGCATCGGCGCGTTCAAGGTGCAGTTGAACAACCGCAAGCTGCTGCGCGGCTTCTTCGAAAGCCTGGGCGTGGCCGAGGGCGAGCTGCAGCTGGCGGTGTTGCGCGAGGTCGACAAGATCGACAAGCGCGGCGCCGACTACGTGCGCGACACGCTGGTGGGCGAAGGCTTCGGCATCGCCGCCGCGCAGGTCGACAAGATCCTGGCCTTCGTGGCGGTGCGCTCGAACGGGCATGCCGATGCGCTGGCACAGCTGCACGCGCTGGAGGCCTCGGTCGCTGCGAGCGCGACGCTAGGCGAGGGCATCGCCGAGCTGCGCGAGGTGCTGGAACTGGTCAAGGCGCTGGGCGTGCCCGAGAGCGCGTACTGCCTGAACTTCTCGATCGCGCGCGGGCTGGACTACTACACCGGCACGGTCTACGAGACCACGCTGACCGACCACCCGCAGATCGGCTCGATCTGCTCCGGCGGCCGTTACGAAAGCCTGGCCAGCCACTACACCAAGTCCAAGTTGCCCGGCGTTGGCATCTCGATCGGCCTGACCCGGCTGTTCTGGCAGCTGCGCGAGGCCGGCCTGATCCAGGGCATCGCCGAGAGCAGCGTGCACGCGATGGTGGCGCTGATGGACGAGTCGCGCCTGGACGATGCGCTGGATATCGCGCGCCGGCTGCGCATCGGCGGCATCAATACCGAAGTGCAGATGGAGCCGAAGAAGATCGGCAAGCAGTTCCAGTACGCCGCACGCGCGGGCATCCGCTTCGTGGTGCTGGCCGGCGACGACGAGCTGGCGCGCGGGGTGGTGGCGGTCAAGGACCTGGTGCGCGAGCAGCAGTTCGATGTGGCCCGCGACGAGCTGGCCAGCACCTTGCTGGTGGAGCTGGAGCAGGCCAGGGCGATGCTGGTGGCCGGGGGCGTTCATCTTAAGTGACGCGAGAAATCGTCGAAGTTCAGCTTGAAGGACCGCTCTTCTTTGCGAGGGAGGACGAGGAGCGTTTCTTCAATTGGCTTTATGACTTGCCTGCTTTTCGTGATGTTGAGGGCAGTGGGCGTGTCCTGCATCTTCGCCTGACTGCCCCGGTAGATGTTGATACGGTTGAGCAGTTGCTGGTCATTTGCCATCGCTGGAAGATCGACAACGCCCCGCTCGCACCGCTAAAACTCGGTGCCGTTGCCGATCACATCTTGTGGCGCGCTGATTAAAGAAGTCGTAGGCCCTGCCGCGTAGTTCAGAGCCGATTCTGTACAGCTTGGTCTCGCCCGGCACGGGTACGTCTGGAGCGCGCTTCGTCCGACACCACTAGAAAAATGCCCGGTTCTGCGCTGCATCAGCGCAGGGCCCCTGTCTCGTTTCCTGAACTGTAAGTCTGGAAGGCGGTGACAACCCGGCTGCTTTGCGTTAATGTGCTAACACGCTATTACATTAACGCAATGAAACAACGACCTGCCCCCCGTGAAAGTGCCGATGCCGCCGCCTCCCTCAAGATGCTGGCCGATGCGCTGGCGTGCCTGAAGGAGCCCGGTGCGGTCGAGGCCTTTCTGCGCGACCTGTGCACGCCCGCCGAGCTAGAGGCCATGTCCGACCGCTGGCGAGTGGTGCCCTTGTTGATCAAGGGCGTGCCGTATCGCGAAATCCACGAGCTGACCCAGGTCAGCGTGACCACCATCGGGCGCGTTGCGCGCACCCTGGAACATGGCGCCGGCGGCTATGCCGAGGCCCTGCGCGAGCAATCGTCGCGCCCTGTCGAATCCCACTGAGAGAACAAGATGAGTGCTTCCACGGCAGCACCGGCACGTGACCGGTTGCGTATCGCCATCCAGAAGAGCGGCCGCCTGGCCGAACCGGCGCGCAGCCTGCTGGCGGCCTGCGGGCTGAGCTGGCGGCAGAGCCGCGACAAGCTGTTCTGCTACGGCGAATCGCTGCCGGTGGACCTGCTGCTGGTGCGCGATGACGACATCCCCGGCCTGATCGCCGATGGCGTCTGCGATCTGGGCATCGTCGGCCAGAACGAACTCGAAGAGCAGGCATCCGAGCGACGCCGCAACGGCCTGCCGGCCGCGTATCACGCGGTGCGCGGAGTCGGTTTCGGCCAGTGCCGGTTGATGCTCGCGGTGCCGGAAGAGTGGGACTGGCAGGGCGTGGCGCAACTGGCCGGCAAGCGCATCGCCACCAGCTACCCGTCAATCCTGGCCGACTGGCTGGAGCGCCAGGGTATCGACGCGGCGGTGGTGGAGCTGTCCGGCTCGGTGGAGATCGCCCCGCGCCTGGGCACCGCCGATTTGATTTGCGATCTGGTTTCCAGCGGCGCCACCCTGGCCGCCAACCAGCTCAAGCCGGTCGAGCTGGTGATGGAGAGCGAAGCAGTGCTGGCCGGTGCGGTGCGAGAGCCGGCCGACGCACGCGCCGCGCTGCTGGCGATGCTGCTGCGGCGCATGGACGGCGTGCTCAAGCTGCGCGACAGCAAGCTGCTGATGTTCCGCGCTGAACACGGCAACGTGGATGCGCTGCGCCGTCTGCTGCCCGATGCAGAGCCGCTGGTGCAGTTGCCCGACGATGGCAATGGCGCGTTGCGCCTGCAGACCATGTGTCATGGCGCGGTGACTTGGCAACGCTTGGAAGAACTCGAACGCGCAGGTGCGCAAGGTCTGATGGTGTTGACGGTGGAGCGCTCGCTGGCATGAATATTCTCGATTGGTCGCAACTGGACGCCGCTGCACGGACGCAGGCATTGACCCGCCCGGTGCAGACCGTGGCTACACAGACGCGCGACGCGGTGGCTGCATTGATTGCCGATGTGCGTGCACGCGGCGATACCGCCTTGCGCGAGATCACCGCGCGTTTCGATGGCGTGGCGCTGGACAGCTTTGCCGTGAGCGAGGCCGAATTTGCCGCCGCCGAAGCGGCCGTGGCGCCGGAACTGCGTCAGGCCATGCAGGATGCGGTGGCGCGCATCGACACCTTCCACCGCGCCGGCATGAGCGACGGCTATGCGGTGGAAACCGCGCCGGGCGTGGTGTGCGAAAAGATCGTGCGGCCGATCGGCCGGGTCGGCTTGTACGTGCCGGCCGGCAGTGCGCCGTTGCCGTCGACTGCGTTGATGCTGGGCGTGCCGGCACGTCTGGCCGGATGCCGCGAGGTGGTGTTGTGCACGCCGCCGCGCAAGGACGGCAGCGTGGATCCGGCAGTGCTGGTCGCCGCGCAGCTGACCGGCGTGCGCCGGGTGTTCAAGCTCGGCGGTGCGCAGGCGATTGCGGCAATGGCGTATGGCAGCGAATCGGTTCCGAGTTGCGACAAGCTGTTCGGCCCGGGCAACAGCTTCGTCACCGAGGCCAAGCAGCAGGTGGCGCAGTCCGGCGCGGCGGCGATCGACATGCCGGCCGGTCCGTCCGAAGTGCTGGTGATCGCCGATGCCGGTGCGCAGCCGGCCTTCGTTGCCGCCGATCTGCTGTCGCAGGCCGAACACGGCCCGGACTCGCAGGTGCTGCTGCTGTCCGACAGCGATGCGCTGATCGCGGCGGTGCAGGTGGAGCTCGATGCCCAATTGGCGCAACTATCGCGCGCCGGGATCGCACGCCAGGCGCTGGCGCAATCGCGCCTGATCAAGGTGCAGACCCTGGACGAGGCGTTTGCGATCAGCAACCGCTACGCACCTGAGCATTTGATTCTTGCGCTGCGCGAGCCGCGTGCGTGGCTGAGCCAGGTCGAAGCGGCCGGCTCGGTATTCCTCGGCGATTACACGCCCGAAGCGTTGGGCGATTACTGCAGCGGCACCAACCATGTGTTGCCGACCAGCGGCGCGGCGCGCGCCTACAGCGGCGTGAGCGTGGCCAGCTTCCAGAACATGGTCAGCGTGCAGGCCGCCAGCAAGGCCGGCATCGACGGCATCGGCGCATGCGCGCTGATTCTGGCGCGCGCCGAAGGCCTGGATGCGCACGCCAATGCAGTGGCATTGCGCATGGGAGTGGCAGCATGAGCACGTCATCGATTCTGGATCTGGTGCGCGAGGACCTCCGTGCGTTCGCCGGCTATTCGTCGGCACGCACCAGCGCCGTGCAGGGCGATGTGTGGCTCAACGCCAACGAGTCGGCCTGGGGCAATCCGGCCGACCCCGGCGCAAGCACGCGGCGCTACCCGGATCCGCAGCCAAAGGGCTTGCGCAGCGCACTGTCGGCGCTGTACGGCTGCACGCCCGAGCAGCTGTTGATCGGCCGCGGCAGCGACGAGGCGATCGATCTGCTGGTGCGCGGCCTGTGCGCCCCCGGGCGCGATGCGGTGGTGGTGACGCCGCCGGTGTTCGGCATGTACGCGGTGTGCGCACGCCTGCAGAACGCACCCCTGGTCGAGGTGCCGCTGGTGGACGGGCCTGCGGGTTTCCATGCGGATATTCCGGCGATCGTCGCGGCAGCGCTGGCCTCGCAGGCCAAGCTGGTGTTCCTGTGTTCGCCGTCCAACCCGGCGGGCTCGGCGATCGCCCTGGACGCGATCGAAACCGCCGTGCAGGCCCTGCAGGGCAAGGCGCTGGTGGTGGTCGACGAGGCCTACGGCGAATTCTCCGATGTGCCATCGGCTGTGAGCCTGCTTGCGCGCTACGACAATCTGGCGGTGTTGCGCACGCTGTCCAAGGCGCATGCGCTGGCAGCGGCGCGCATCGGCAGCCTGATCGCCAACGCCGAGCTGATCGCCCTGCTGCGGCGCTGCCAGGCGCCGTACCCGGTGCCGACGCCGTGCGCGGCAATGGCCGAGCAGGCCTTGTCGGCGCCTGCGCTGGAGGTCACGCGTCGGCGCATCGCCGAGGTGCGCAGCGAGCGCACGCGCGTGCACCAGGCGCTCGAGCAGCTTGCCGGTGTGCGTCAGGTGTATCCCTCGCAGGGCAACTTCTTGCTGGTGCGCTTCGACGATGCCGAAGCGGCATTCCAGGCGCTGCTGGAGGCCGGTGTGGTGGTACGCGACCAACGCGCGGTTGCGCAGCTGTCCGACGCGCTGCGCATCACCCTGGGCACGCCCGAACAGAACGAGCGCGTGCTGAGCGCGCTGCAACGCAAGCAGGAGGCCGCCGCATGACCCCGATTCTTTTCGTCGACCGCGACGGCACACTGATCACCGAGCCGGCCGATTACCAGATCGACGCCTACGAAAAACTGCGCCTGGTCGACAACGTGATTCCGGCGATGCTCAAGTTGCGCGATGCCGGCTATCAGTTCGTCATCGTCAGCAACCAGGACGGGCTGGGCAGCGACAGCTATCCGCGCGCGTCCTTCGATGGCCCCAACAACCTGATGCTGCAGATCTTCGCCAGCCAGGGCATCGTGTTCCGCGAGGTGTTGATCGACTGCAGCTGGCCGGCCGACAACGCGCCCACACGCAAACCCGGCGTCGGCCTGATGGTGCCTTACCTGCAGGATCGCACGATCGACTGGGCACGCTCGGCAATGGTGGGCGACCGCATCACCGACATCCAGTTCGCGCAGAACCTCAATATCCGTGGCTTCCAGTTGCGCACCGACGAGTTCGGTGGCGAGTGGGACTGGCCCGGCATCGCGCACGAGCTGGCCGATGCGCCAAGGCGTGCGGTGGTTCAACGCAACACCAAGGAAACCAAGATCCGCGTCGAACTGGATCTGGACCGTGTGGCCGAGCCGAAGACCGCCACCGGCCTGCCGTTCTTCGATCACATGCTGGAACAGATCGGCAAGCACGGCGGTTTTGCGCTGGACATCCGCGCCGAAGGTGACCTGCACATCGACGAGCACCACACCATCGAAGACACCGGTCTGGCGCTGGGCCAAGCCTTGCGCGAAGCGCTGGGCGACAAGCGCGGCATCGGCCGTTACGGCTTCGATCCCGACGACAGCCCGTGGCGCGTGGCCGGTGACACCGCGCAGCATGGCTTCACGCTGCCGATGGACGAAACCATCGCCAGTGCCGCGCTGGATTTCAGTGGCCGGCCGTACTTCGTGTTCGACGGCGAGTTCAAACGCGAGCGCGTGGGCGACATGCCGACCGAACTGGTGCCGCATTTCTTCCGGTCGATCTGCGACGCCTCGGGTTTGAACCTGCACCTGAGCGTGCGCGGTGAGAACGATCACCACAAGGTCGAAGCCTGCTTCAAGGCCCTGGCACGTGCGTTGCGCCAGGCTATCCGTCGCGAAGGCACCGCGTTGCCCACCACCAAGGGTGCGCTATGACCGATGTCGCGTTGATCGATGCCGGCGGCGCCAACCTGGGCTCGGTGCGCTACGCGTTGGAGCGGCTGGGCGTGGAAGCGCGGCTGGTACGCGATGCAGCCGGGTTGCAGGGCGCGCAGCGGGTGATCCTGCCTGGCGTCGGCGCTGCGCCCGAAGCGATGTCGCGCCTGCGCGCACAGGGCCTGGTTGAGCCGTTGCGACAACTGCAGGTGCCGCTGATCGGCATCTGCTTAGGGATGCAGTTGCTGTTCGAATATTCCGAAGAAGGCGATGTCGATTGCCTAGGCTTGCTGCCGGGCATCGTGCGTCACATGACGCCGGCGCTCGGCATTCGCGTACCGCATATGGGTTGGAATCAGCTGGTGCCGATGCGCGCGTCCGCGCTGCTGGACGGCCTGCCGGAGCGTGCCAGTGCGTATTTCGTGCATGGTTATGCCGCGCCGGTGACGGCCGACACCGTGGCCGCCTGCGATCACGGCGGTCTGTTCACGGCGGTGGTGCAGCAAGGCCTGCGCTGCGGCGCGCAGTTCCACCCCGAGCGTTCGGCCGAAACCGGTGCACGCATCCTGCGCAATTTTCTTGAGATGAGCTTCCCATGAGTTTCACCGTTTACCCGGCCCTGGATATCCGCAACGGCCGCGTGGTGCGCCTGCTGCAAGGCGACTACGCACGCGAGACGCAGTACGGCGACGATGTGCTGCCGCGCGCGCAGGCGTTTGCCGATGCCGGCGCGCAGTGGATGCATCTGGTCGATCTGGATGCGGCAAAGGCCGGTGGTTACACCCTGGCCAGCACACTGGGCGAGATCGCACGTGCCACCGGCTTGCGGGTGCAGACCGGTGGTGGCGTGCGCTCACGCGAGGACGTGGCGCGCATCCTCGATGCCGGCGCCGCACGCGTGGTGATCGGCTCGTTGGCGGTGCGCCAGGCCGACAGCGTTATCGAATGGCTGCAGGAATTTGGCGCCGATCGGTTGACCATCGCGCTGGACACGCGCCAGGACGCCGACGGCATATGGCAGTTGCCGGTGCACGGCTGGACCGAGCCCGCCGAGGCCACGCTGGATCAGTTGGCCGTACGTTACGCGCAGGCCGGCCTGCAGCATCTGCTTTGCACCGACATCGCGCGCGACGGCATGCTGTCCGGCCCGAACATGGATTTGTACGCGCACCTGCGCACGCTGGCGCCGCAGTTGCAGGTGCAGGTGTCCGGTGGTGCGCGCAACCTGGCCGATGTCGCGGCCGCCAAGGCTGCCGGCTGCGCCGGCATCGTGCTCGGCAAGGCCTTGCTGGAAGGGCATCTGGCGTTGAAGGAGGCACTGGCATGCTGAGCCGCCGTATCATTCCGTGCCTGGACGTGCGCGACGGGCGCGTGGTCAAGGGCGTCAAGTTCCGCGACCACATCGACATGGGCGACATCGTCGAACTGGCGCTGCGCTACCGCGAGCAGGGCGCAGACGAACTGGTGTTCTACGACATCGGTGCCAGCCCGGAAGGGCGCTCGGTCGACTACACCTGGGTCGAGCGGGTGGCGCGGCTGATCGATATCCCGTTCTGCGTGGCCGGCGGCATCGGTAATGTGGAAACCGCGCGCGCGGTGCTGCATGCCGGTGCCGACAAGATTTCGATCAACTCGCCGGCGCTTGGCAGGCCGCAGTTGATCTCCGAGCTGGCCGATGCCTTCGGCGTGCAATGCGTGGTGGTCGGTGTCGACTCGATTCGTGAGGACGATGGGCAGTGGAGGGTGCGTCGCTATACCGGCGACCCGAGCAAGACCCAGGCCTTGCCGATGCGCACGCTGGACTGGGTGGCCGAAGCGCAGCGCCTGGGTGCGGGCGAGATCGTGCTCAACTGCATGGACAACGACGGCGTGCGGCGTGGTTACGACATTGCACAACTGCGTCAGGTGCGCGCGCTCTGCCACGTGCCGTTGATCGCCTCCGGCGGTGCTGGCGAGATGCAGCATTTTGCCGACGTGTTCGACCAGGCCGATGTCGATGGCGCGCTGGCGGCAAGCGTGTTTCACAGCGGCGCGATTCCGATCCCGGCACTCAAGCAATTCCTGCGCGCGCAACAGATCGAGGTACGTGATGGGCAGTAACGAGATGACAGCGAGCGACGCGCTCGCCGCGCTGGACTGGAGCAAGGGCGAGGGCCTGTTGCCGGTAGTCGTACAGGACGCCGACAACCTGCGCGTGTTGATGCTGGGCTACATGAACGCCGAAGCGCTGGCGGTGACGCAGCAGCGTGGCGAAGTGACCTTCTTCAGCCGCAGCAAGCAGCGCCTGTGGACCAAGGGCGAGAGCTCGGGCAACGTGTTGCGGGTGGTGTCGATCGAGACCGATTGCGACGCCGACACGCTGTTGGTGCAGGCGCGCCCGCACGGGCCGACCTGCCATCTGGGCCGCACCAGCTGCTTTCCGGGCGCGCCCGGCCAGTTCCTCGGCAGCCTGGACGCCTTGATCGCCACGCGCGAGCAGGAGCGCCCGCACGGAAGCTACACCACCAAGCTGTTCGAGCAGGGCATCCGCCGCATCGCGCAGAAGGTGGGCGAGGAAGGCGTGGAAACCGCGCTGGCCGGCGTGGTGCAGGGCGATGCCGAGTTGCTCGGCGAGTCGGCCGACCTGCTGTATCACCTGATCGTGCTGCTGCGTGCGCGCGGCCTGGGCCTGGGCGATGCGGTGGCGCTATTGGAGTCGCGGCACAAGTAACGTAGTCATGTAGGAGCGCACCCGGGCGCGACGGGCGTTATCGGTAAGGCCCGTCGCGCCCGGGTGCGCTCCTACGGGGCACGTGTCGGCGTGTCTTTCGCGCCGTGCGCCTGGCGAGGGCGGGTACAATTTCCGCTGATCTTCGCGCGGGAAAACGCATGCAGCTTCGCTTCGCTCTGTTGGCCCTGGGTGTGCTCGCGGGAAGCGCGTACGCGCGCGATGCCGTGGTCGATGGCACCGTCTACGAAGAACGCGACGGGCGTGCCGGGCGCAGTGCCGATGAGCCGGGCATTGCCGGTGTAGTGGTCTCCAACGGCGAGCAGCTGGTACGTACCGACGCGCAAGGCCGCTATCGCCTGCCGGTGCGCGACGAGCAGACTGTGTTCGTGATCAAACCGGGCGAGCGCAGCTTCGTGCCAGCCGCCGACGGACTGCCGGGTTTCTGGCGTCACTACGCGCCCAAGGGCTCGGCCAAGCGCAAGTATCCAGGCATCGCCGCAACCGGGCGCAATACGCAGCACTGGGATTTTGCGCTGACCCCGCGCGCCAGTGCCGGCAAGGAAGGCTTCCAGATGCTGGTGTTTGCCGACAGCCAGACCGCCAGCCTGACCGACGTGGGCTACTACCAGCGCGATATCGTGGCACCGATCGTCGGCAAGACCTCGGCCAGGCTGGGCACCACGCTGGGCGATATCGTCAGCGACGATCTGAGCCTGTACCCGGCCTTGAACAAGGTCACCACCCAATTGGGGGTGCCGTGGTTCCATGTGCCGGGCAATCACGATCTCAACGTCGACGCGGGCGACGATGCGCATTCGCTCGACAGCTGGCGTGCCGTCTACGGCCCGGACACCTATGCAGTGGAAGAGGCCAACGCCAGCTTCGTGTTCCTGGACGATGTGATCTATACGCCAGGCGGCAAACCGGCCTATGTGGGCGGCCTGCGCGAGGATCAGTTCGCGTTCCTGCAGGCCTATCTGGCGCAGCTGCCGCGCGAGCGGCTGCTGGTGCTGGGCATGCATATTCCGTTGTTCGACGCGGCGCCGGGGCAGGAGACCTTTCGGCATGCCGATCGTCGCCGCCTGTTCGCCTTGTTGAAGGATTTTCCGCATGTGCTGGTGCTCAGCGCACACAGTCATACCCAGCGACAGGTCGATCACGGCGCCGACGAAGGTTGGCAGGGCGCCCGCCCGCTGCACGAATACAACGTCGGCGCGGCCTGCGGGGCGTTCTGGTCCGGTGCCAAGGATGCCGACGGCATTCCCGACGCGACGATGAGCGACGGCACGCCGAACGGGTACGCGGTGCTGCGGGTCGCGCCCGGCGGCGACTACACGCTGGCCTATCACGTCGCGCGTTCGGTCGATGATGCGCAACTGCTGCTGCACGCGCCCAAGGTGCTGCGCCAGGGTGCGTATGCGGCCTGGGGGATCTACGCCAATGTCTTCATGGGCCAGGACGACACCCTCGTCGAGATGCGCATCGACAATGGCGCATGGCAACCGATGAAGCGGGTGGAGCGCGCCGATCCGCGCCTGCTGGCCGAGAACGTGGGCGACGATGCGGCCGAGCAATTGCGCGGCTACGACCGCTCGCCCGAGGCCACGCCGTCCACGCATCTATGGCGTGGTGCGTTGCCGACCACGCTGGAAGTAGGCGAGCACGCGGTGGATGTACGCGCATCGCTGCCGACCGGGCAGTACAGCGCACGCACGGTGTATCGCTTGCAGCGCGCCGATCCCTGAAGAGGAGGCGTGTGTGGGGCGGGGGTTCTGGCGTGGAGCCCGTCGCGCATCAATGCGCTCCTACGGTGTTTGGTTGTTGGTTCGTTCGACGCTTGAACCCTATCGCCGGAAACACAAACGCCTCCACGAGGGAGGCGTTTTGGGATCCGGGCTGGCAGGCGATGGCGCGCTGGCGGGGATCGATGCTGGCTGGCGTGAGCTGGCTGGCCGGGCGAGTGTAGCGAGGCTGCGCCAGCGCTGACGAAATGAGAATTAGTCTCAGCGCGTGGCAATCTTCATGGCGTCTCGGGTGCCGGCACGGGCGACGGTTTGCGCAGGCTGGCCGGTGCGGCCGGCACCTTGACCTTGGTCGGGTCGTCCAGCGACCTGCTATCAGGATCGGATTCCGGATCCTGGTCCTGCCCGGCGTCCGGGGCGGTCTCCAGCGGAGGATACGGGTAGGCTACGGCCGCGCCTGCCTGTAGCCCTGCACGCCAGCGTGCCAGCACCGGCGCGATGCGCTTGCCGAGCGATTGCTGCGGCAACGACGGCAGTTCGCCTTCCTGCTTCTCACGCGCAGTGATCGCCGTCCTGGCCATATCGAACGCGGCCAGCGGGTCGTCGCTGCGGTTCATCGCATCGATCAGCCAGGCCTGGCCGAAGTAGGTTGCATTGGAGGTGTTGCCGCAGCCGAACGAGGGTCGGTCCGCGCGCGCGGCGGTGAGGATCAGCGTGTCCGGCGAACGCAGCGCCGGAATGAAGCCGCCCGAGTAGCACGCCGACAGCACGATGATGCGATTGCCGATGCCGGCATCGTCCAGGGCCTGGCGCAGATCCTGCGGGCTGATGAAGTCTTCCTCGTTCTGGTCCACCTGCACGTACAGCGTGTGGTCTTCGGTGCCATGGGTGGTGACGAACAGCAGCAGCGCGTCTTCCTTGCGATCCATGCGCTTGCCGATTGCGGCGAGCGTGTCGTACAGGTTGTCGTAGGTCGCCAGCGGTGCGTACGGCCGCTCGCCCAGATTGTCGGGGTTGTTGACCAGCGTCACCACGCGGCCGCGCGCATCGAAGCGTTGTTCGAACAGTTGCCTGAGGTAGAGCGTCTCGTTGCGAAACACATCGTCGCTGGCATCGCCGGCGAAGCCGACCACATACAGGTCGGTCACCCCAGGACGCTGTGGCTGCAGCGCGTTCAATGCCTGCGCAAGCGCCGCCTGGTCGACCGGGTCGACCTCATCCTTGCCTGCCGCCGCCTGCTTGGGCAGTGCGGCACCGGCATCGGGATGACAGCCGGCCATCAAGGCCACGATGACGATCAACAAGGAGAGTCGCCGCAGCAAGGCGTTCGGTCCAAAGGGGGAATGCAGCGACATGACAAACGCCGAGGTCTGGGAGGACGGGTGGAGCGCCTGGGCGCAGTGATCGCAACGCAGGCCATGACGTTGCACAACGTCCATCGATCCGCTTCAAGCACACCTTGCAGAACACGTTGCCTGCAGCAGGCCTGCCAAGTCTCGCCACTGCGCATCGGCAAGGTCGGCTGAGCCACGCCTGCAACAGCGCCGCGGGCCTGCCGTCAGGCGGGTGCACACGGCGCGCTTGAACCGCAATGCATCAGGAGCGCATGCAACGCGGAGTAACGACTGCGCTCACCCGAGGATGAGCGCAGCGGGCTTGCCGATCGCGCTTACAGCGCCAGCTCGGTGAAACTTTCCACGCGCTGGTGGCTGCCGATCTCGTCGGCCGAGCGTGGGGTCGGGTAATCCTCGCGACGATCCAGCAACGCGGTACGCATGCCGGCACGCTTGGCGGCGTCCAGCTCTTCGATCACGTCCGACAGGAACAGGATTTCGCCCGGCGGCACGCCGATGCGTTCGGCGATGCGGCGGTAGCTGGCGCTCTCGCGCTTGGGGCCGACTTCGGTATCGAACCAGTCGGTGACCAGCGCGCTCAGGTCGCCGGCATCGCTATGGGCAAAGAACAGCTTCTGCGCCGGCACCGAGCCGGACGAATACACGTACAGCGGAATGCCGGCCGCATGCCAGGCCTGCAGCTGGATCGCCGCATCGGCATAGATGTGCGCGGTGAAGTCGGCGGTCTTGTAGCCGTCGCTCCAGATCATTCCCTGCAGCGCCTTGAGGGCGGTGTGCTTGCGATCCTCGTCGATCCAGGTCTGCAGGGTGCTGACCAGGACTTCGTCCGGCACGTCCTCGCCGATCTCGTCGGCCACCTGGTTGAGCCAGTGCCGCACCTGCGGGTGACCGCCGTGCTCCTGCACGTAAGCCGGCATGGCGCGGCGCGCATACGGAAACAACACGTCCTTGACGAACGAGATGCTGCTGGTGGTGCCTTCGATATCGGTGAGGATCGCTTGCGGTCGTGTCATCGTCAGCTGGCCTTTGGAGGTTTCTCGGGGGCGTAGCGGGGGAATTGTTGGGCGATTTCGGTGCCGGTGAAGTGGCCGACCCAGCCATCGGGCTCGGTGAAGAAGCGGATCGCCACGAAGTGCGGCTGCGGCCCCATGTCGAACCAGTGCAGGGTGCTGTCGGGCACGGCGATCAGGTCGTCCTTCACGCATTCGATCTCGTAGACCTTGTTGTCCACGTGCAGCGTGAACTGGCCCGAGCCGGCGACGAAGAAGCGCACCTCGTCTTCCTTGTGGAAGTGCTCGTCGAGGAACTTGGCGCGCATTTCCTCGCGCTTGGGATTGTCCGGCGCGATGCTGACCACATCGACGGTCTTCAGCCCCCGCTCGGCGCTGAGCCGCTCGATATCCTCGCGGTAGGCTGCCATCACCTGCTCGGGTGATGCGCCCGGCTCGATCGGCTGATTGGCCTTCCAGCGCTCGAAGGTCACGCCGATCTTGCTCAGCTCGGCGGCAATCTGCTCGCCGTCGCGGCTATCGAGCTGCGGCAGGTTGGGATCGGAATCGTTGTAGATGCGAAGTCGGCTCATGGCGATCTGGCTCACAAGGAAGGGGGGAGGTGGCGAGGACTCAGCGCGGCCCGCGCAGCTTCAGCAGTTCGAGTTCGCAATGCAGCAGGAATTCGAAGGCCTCCAGGTGACGGCGCGCCTCGGCCATGTTGCGGCCCCAGGCATACAGACCGTGTCCTTCGATGAGATACCCCCACAGGCTCTGTTTGTCCAGCAGGGCCTCGACCTGCGCGGCCAGCACCTGCATGTCCTGCGTATTGGCAAACACCGGCACGTCCACTGCCGTTTCATGTGTGGTGTTGCCTTCGAAGGCTTTCAACAGCTCATAGCCCTCCAGCCGGATCATGCCGCTGCCGGCGTACAGTCGCGAGGCAATGGTCTGCACCGGCGAATGCGTGTGCAGCACGCAGCCGATCTCGGGGAAGCGGCGATACAGCTGGGTGTGCAGCAGCGTTTCCGCAGACGGGCGTAACGGACGGCCAACCGCCAGGCCATCGAAGTCCACCACCATGATGTCTTCTTCGACCAGGCGGCCCTTGTCGCGGCCGGACACGGTGATCGCCGCATGCTGTTCGTCCAGGCGATGGGAGAAATTGCTGCTGGTGGCCGGCGTCCAGCCGGCCTGGGCCAGCTCGCGGATATTGCCGATCAGCAGGTGCGCCAGCTCGTGCAGACGCGCGGCGCTATAGGGCAGGGGGGCAGTGGTCGCATTCATGCACCTATTCTACTGCCCCGCCGGATTACGGTCAGGTGCAGCGCAGCAGGGTTTGTTCCTGTCAGGCCCGTACCCAGATCGGCCTACTAAACGTGAGGAGCGCGCGCCTGGCAGAGGTCAAATGCCTAGCTGGTCGGGAGCGCGGTGCCCTCACCACTTGCGGGACACGCCGTGAATCCGTCCATGGAGGCTCCTTGGCGGCATCCATGCCGCCAAGGGTCCCGCAACCGGCGAGGGCACCGCACCAGGAAGCTGGTCGGTGGTCGTATGAAAAGCCGCTTGTCGCCCCCGTGTCGCACCTCGAGCCGGCGCATCAGTGTCGAACAAAGCGCACTACGCACGGCGGTTACTGCTCTTCAACTGTGCACACCGATCATCCCGGTTGGTCCTTGCCCGCCCACCCTCGCGGGACCTTACGCGGCATGGATGCCGCGTAAGAGCCTACAGGGACGTACTTGCGGCGTGTCCTGCGAGGGTGGGCGGGCAAGGGCCCAGCAGCCAAGCCGCAGATCAGTGCCCACCAACCAAGCTACAGATCAGCCCCCTGCAGCGAAGGCCCGAATCATCGCTCCGCCATGGACGACCGGTGCGCAGGCGTTAACCCACTGGTGTACTCAGCGACCGTCGCGCAGACGGCTGTGGCGATAGCCGTAGCCGAAATAGACCACCAGCCCGACCAGCGTCCACACCCCCATCAGCATCCAGTTGTGCAGGGTCATCGCCGACAGCAGGGCCAGGCAGCTCAACACGCCGGCGCTGCAGATCAGCCAGGCCACCGGCATGCGGAACGGACGCGGCAGTTCCGGGTGGGTACGGCGCAGGATCAGCACGCCGGCGCACACCGCGGCGAACGCGATCAGCGTGCCCATCGAGGTCAGCTCGCCCAGCACATCCAGCGGGAACACCGCTGCCAGCAGGGCGATGCCCACGCCGGTGATCACGGTATTGACGTGCGGGGTGCGGTACTTGGGATGGATGCGGGTGAAGATCGACGGCAGCAGCCCGTCGCGCGCGATGATCATGAAGATGCGCGGCTGGCCGATGATCATCACCAGCACCACCGACGACAGCCCGATCAGCGCGCCGACTTCCACCACCACGCGCAACCAGGCCAGCTGCGGATGCGCCGCCACCGCGGTCACCACCGGCTCGTCGGTGCCGAGCAGGGTGTAGGGCACCAGGCCGGTCATCACCGCCGCCATGGCGATGTAGAGCACGGTGCAGATGACCAGCGACAGGATCATGCCGATCGGCAGGTCGCGTTGCGGGCGGTGCGATTCCTGTGCCGCCACCGACACCGCCTCGAAGCCGATATAGGCGAAGAACACCATCGCCGCGCCGCGCAGCACGCCTTCCATGCCGTATTTGCCCGGACCTTCGTTGGCCGGAATGAACGGGTGCCAGTTGGCGGTATCCACGTACTTCCAGCCCACCGCGATCACCAGCAGGATCAGCCCGGTCTTGAGGATCACCATCGCCATGTTCATCGCCGACGACTTGCGGATGCCCACGTAGCACAGCCAGGTCAGCAGCAGCACGATACCGGCGGCAGGCAGGTTGGCGATCGCGCCGGTGCGCTGCAGCTTGCCGTCCAGTGGCGCGCTGACCAGGGCGGCCGGCAGGTGGATGTTGAAATGCTCCAGCAGGCTGAGGAAATAGCCGGTCCAGCTGACCGCTACCGCCGAGGCGGAGACGCCGTACTCCAGCACCAGCATCCAGCCGATGAACCAGGCCGCCAGTTCGCCGAAGGTGGCGTAGGTATAGGTGTAGGCGCTGCCGGACACTGGCACCATCGCCGCGAACTCGGCGTAGGCCATTGCGCAGAACGCGCAGCACACCGCTGCCAGCACGAACGACAGCATGATCGCCGGGCCGGCGTGGTCGGCCGCGGCTTGGCCGGTGATGACGAAGATGCCGCCGCCGATCACCGCCCCGATGCCCAGGGCGGTCAGCCCCCACGGCCCGAGTGCGCGTTGTAGGCCCAGCCCGTCGGCCGCCTCGTGGCTGGCGTGCGGGTGCTTGGTGGCCCAGAGTTGCTTGAACATGCAGCGGTTCCTGTTGAATCCCTGCACATGGCGGTGCGGGCGTGTGCGAGATGTGCGGGCTGTTGCGAGGGACTCGTGTCGTCAAATCCCCGCACACGGATGTGCGGGCTGTTGCGAAGGACTCGTGTCGTTAAATCCCCGCACACGGATGTGCGGGCTCTTGCGAGGGACTCGCAATCAAACCTTGCGGGCCAGCCGGCTATGGCGAATGCCATAACCGAAATAGATGACCAGGCCGATCATGGTCCAGCCCACGAACACCTTCCAGTGTTCCTGGAACGCCTGGAAGAACAGGAACAGGCAGGCCAGCGCGCCCAGCGGACAGATCAGCATCGCCAGCGGCACCCGGAACGGGCGCGGCAGATCCGGCTTGGTGAAACGCAGCACCATCACCCCGGCGCACACGGTGGCAAAGGCGAGCAGGGTGCCCATCGACACCAGTTCGCCCAGCACGCTGAGCGGGATCAACCCTGCCAGCAACGCCGCGACCACGCCGACGAAGATCGTCCCGACATAGGGGGTATGGAACTTCGGATGCACCTTGCCGAACAGTCGGGGCATCAACCCATCCTTGGCCATGGTGTAGAAGATGCGCGGCTGCGCCATCAGCATCACCAGCACCACCGAGGACAGGCCGGCGATCGCGCCGATCTCCACCGCGGTCTTGAGCCAGGTCAGCTGCGGGTGCGCTTCCAGTGCGGTGGCTACCGGCTTGGCGGTGCCGAGCTGGGTATAGGGCAGCAGGCCGGTCAGCACCGCGCAGACGATGATGTAGATGACGGTGCAGACCGCCAGCGACACCAGAATGCCGATCGGCATGTTCTTCTGCGGATCCTTGGTCTCGCCAGCGGAGGTGGAGACCGCGTCAAAGCCGATATACGAGAAGAACACGATGGAGGCGGCGCGGAACACGCCGTCCCAGCCGAACTGGCCCGGCCCGGTGTTCTCCGGGATGAAGGGATGCCAGTTGGCCGGGTCGATGTAGGCGATACCGAAGCCGACGAACAGGCAGATCACCACCACCTTGATCGCCACCACGATGGCGTTGGCGAACGCCGACTGGGTGACGCCCACGTAGCACAGCATGCTCACCGCAGCCACGATCAGCACGGCCGGCAGGTTGATGAGGTTGCCGGAGCTGACAAAGTTGTGGCCGTCCCAGGCCAGTGGCGCGCCGGCCAGCTCGGCCGGGAAAGGCAATCCAAGCGTGCCGGTCAGGAAACTGATCAGGTAGGCGGACCAGCCGACCGCAACGCTGGAGCCGGCGAACAGGTATTCCAGCACCAGGCACCAGCCGATGAACCAGGCGATGCCCTCGCCGAGGGTGGCATATGAATACGAGTAGGCGCTGCCGGAGACCGGCATCATCGCCGCGAACTCCGCGTAGCACAGGCCGGCGAACGCACAGGCGATGCCGGCGAATACGAACGACAGCATCACCGCCGGGCCGGCATGGTTGGCAGCGGCCTGGCCGGTCAACACGAAGATGCCGGCGCCGATCACCGCACCGATCCCCAACATGATCAGGTGCTTGGCGGTCAGGGTGCGTTGCAGGGTGGCTTCGCCTTGCAGGCTGCCTTCGACCGGTTCGCCCCCGTCGACATGTCCAGCGGGCTCGATCGGTTTGACCCTCAACAGAGACTTCAGCATTCGGTACATCCCTAAGTGGCAACTAAGGCGCGCGCGCCTGGGCGAAGGTGGTGCGCCGCGTCCCGGTGGGACAGGCAAGCGGCCTACCTTGCCAAAGCTACACGCTCACGACAAGCGCGTACGCAGCATGAATGGCGATAATGGCCGCCTGGCCCGCAACGGGCGACCGGGAACGACAGATGGTGGATGCAACCCTGCAACAGCGATTGGCCGACTACCGCGCACGCTGGCCGGACGAAGCGGAGCTGGCCGAGCAGTTCGCTCAGCTGCTGGACGATGCCACCAACCCGTTCCTGCGCGAGCGTGTCGAAGGTCATTTCACCGGCTCGGCGTGGGTGGTCAGCGCCGATGGCACGCGCACGTTGCTGACCCATCACCGCAAGCTGCAACGCTGGCTGCAGCTGGGCGGGCACGCCGACGGCGACCGCGACCTGGCGCAGGTGGCCTTGCGCGAGGCGCAGGAGGAGTCCGGATTGACCGGCTTGCGCCTGGCTGACGCGGCCATCTTCGACCTGGATCGGCACTGGATTCCCGCGCGCGGCGAGGTGGCCGGGCACTGGCATTACGATGCGCGCTATGTGGTGGTGGCGGGAGCGGACGAGGCATTCGAAGTCAGCGAGGAATCGCTGGCCCTGGCGTGGCGCCCGGTCGCCGAACTGCTTGCCGATCCGCAGCTGGATCCGTCGATGCGGCGCATGGCGGAGAAGTGGGTGGCGCGCGCGCATTGAGCAGCTTCTTAGCGCCCCTTTCGTCGGGGTAATAAGGCGCTGCTTGCGTGCCACTGGCGCTCGCGCCGCAAGCGCGGGCACTGCGCTTGTTAGTTGCCGGCTTCGGTGGGCGGCAGCAGCGCGGCCGGCGATCGGCTGCTCGGCTCGGTCAGACATCCTGTCTGACTCGCCGCCGCGGCACATCCGTGTGCCGCTCTCCGCCAATCCCCGCCCACGCTGCTGCCTCGGCCATTCGCTGTCATGGCCTTGGAAGCAGTGGGTGAGTGATGAGACGTTGTTTCGTGCTCAGGTCTGCGAAAGCCCCTCTCCCGTCGAGACGAGCAGGCACAGCTTGCGCCATGGGCGCGCGTGCCTGGGAGCGCCCGCGCCGCAAGCGCGGGCCGGGGCGCGGAGCGGGGGTTGGGGTGAGTACCGCCAGGCATCGGCTGCCAGTTTACGAGTCGCCCTTACTGGCGCGTGGCGACGCGTTTGCCATGGCAGACGCGTCGAAGTTGGCCGCAGCGCCCCTTATCCGGCCCCTCGGGCCACCTTCTCCCGTTGGGAGAAGGAATCACCTCGGTACAAAGTCCGCTCAGTACAGAATGCGCGTTCGCAAGGTCCCTTCGATCAAGGCCAGGCCTTCCTTCAACGCGGTGGCCTGCGCCTCGCTGGCGCTGACGTCGATCACCACGTAGCCCACCTTGGGATCGGTGCGCAGGAACTGGCCGTCGATGTTGACGTTGTGGCGCGAGAACAGTTCGTTAATCTTGGACAGCACGCCGGGCACATTGCGGTGGATATGCAGCAGACGCAGGCTGTCGGGGTGCTCGGGCAGGGTGACCTCGGGGAAGTTCACCGCCGACAGCGTGCTGCCGTTGTCGCTGTAGCGCACCAGCTTGGCGGCCACTTCGACGCCGATATTGTCCTGCGCTTCCAGCGTGCTGCCACCCACGTGCGGGGTCAGGATCACGTTGTCGTGTGCGGTCAACTTTGATTCGAACGCATCGCCATTGCCCTTGGGCTCGATCGGGAACACGTCCACCGCCGCGCCGCCGATCTGGCCCGAGCTCAGCGCCGCGTCCAGTGCGTCGATGTCGATCACGGTGCCGCGCGAGGCATTGATCAGATGCGCGCCGTGCTTCATGCGCGCGATTTCCGCCGCGCCGATCATGTCCTTGGTCGACGGCGTCTCCGGCACATGCAGGGTCACCACGTCCGCGCGTGCCAGCAGGTCGTCCAGATCGATCGCCGCGCGCGCGTTGCCCAGCGACAGCTTGGTTTCGATGTCGTGGAAGATCACCTGCATGCCAAGCGACTCGGCCAGCACGCCGACCTGGGTGCCGATATGCCCGTAACCGACGATGCCCAGCACCTTGCCGCGCGTTTCGTGGCTGCCGGCGGCCGACTTGGACCACCCGCCGCGATGGCACTCGGCGTTCTTCTGCGGGATGCCGCGCAACAGCAGGATCGCCTCGGCGATGACCAGCTCGGCCACGCTGCGGGTGTTGGAGTAGGGCGCGTTGAACACCGGGATGCCGGTCAGCTCGGCCGCGTCCAGATCGACCTGGTTGGTGCCGATGCAGAAGCAGCCCACTGCGATCAGCCGCTTGGCATGCGCCAGCACCTCGGCGCTCAACTGCGTGCGCGAGCGGATGCCGACGATATGCGCCTCGGCGATGCGCGCGATGAGCTCGTCTTCCGGCAACGACTTGGCGTGCAGTTCGATCTGCGAATAACCGGCGGCGCGGAACACATCCACGGCCGTCTGGCTGATGCCTTCCAGCAACAGGACGCGGATGTCCTGCTTGGGAAACGAGGTTCTCTTCGGCGACATGGGGGGAGCGCATTGCAGCAATCGGGTCGGCAACTATGCCAGATGGGCCGCGTGATGGGGCGCCCGCAACGCAGTGTTTGCGCAGGCAAAGTCCTTGCGGTGCAACGGTTTCAGCTGAATCCAACGCCGCGGCGGCGCCATGTCGTGCAACTGGACGAGGCCGGCGCGCACTGGCACGCTGTGCGGTTCCTACTGCAGCGCCGTGTGCCATGACCGATCCCCGCATCCTTTCGTTGCAACAGGCCGTGCCCTCGTTGCGTTTGAAGACCGAGCCGGCCGACCTGGAACACTACGGCCGCGACTGGACGCGGCGCTGGACGCCCAACCCGCTGGCGATCGCCTTGCCTGGTGCGGTGGACGAGGTGCAGGCGGTGCTGCGCTGGGCCAATGCGAACGCGGTTGCGGTGGTGCCTTCGGGCGGGCGCACCGGCTTGTCCGGCGGTGCGGTGGCTGCCAACGGCGAGCTGGTGCTGAGCCTGGAGCGCCTGAACAAGCCGCTGGAGTTCAATGCGGTGGATCGCACGCTCACCGTCCAGGCCGGCATGCCGCTGGAAGCGGTGCACAACGCCGCGCGCGAGCATGGGCTGGTGTATCCGGTGGATTTCGCCGCGCGCGGTTCGTGCTCGATCGGCGGCAACATCGCCACCAATGCCGGCGGCATCCGCGTGATTCGCTACGGCAATACCCGCGACTGGGTCGCCGGCCTGAAGGTGGTCACCGGTGCCGGCGAACTGCTGGAGCTCAACAACGCGCTGGTGAAGAATTCCAGCGGCTACGATTTCCGCCATTTGATGATCGGCTCCGAGGGCACGCTTGGCGTGGTGGTCGAAGCGACATTGCGATTGACCGACCCGCCGCCGCCCAGCAACGTGATGCTGCTGGCACTGCCTTCGTTCGAGGTGCTGATGCAGGTGTTTGCCGCGTTCCGCGCGCAGCTGCGGCTGGAGGCGTTCGAATTCTTCACCGACCGCGCGCTCGAACACGTGCTGGCGCACGGCGCGCAGGCACCGTTTGCGCAGGTGCATCCGTATTACGTGGTCACCGAATTCGCTGCCGGCGACGAGGCGCAGGAAGCCGCAGCGATGGCGGCATTCGAGACCTGCATGGAGCAGGGTTGGGTCAGCGACGGGGTGATCAGCCAGAGCGACGCGCAGGCCGCGCAACTGTGGCGGCTGCGCGAAGGCATCACCGAAGCGCTGGCGCGCTACACGCCGTACAAGAACGACGTGTCGGTGCGCATCTCGGCGATGCCGGCGTTCCTGGCCGAAACCCAGGCGTTGCTGCACGATGCGTATCCGCATTTCGATGTGGTGTGGTTCGGCCATATCGGCGACGGCAACCTGCATATCAACGTGCTCAAGCCCGATGGGACCAGCCAGGCCGATTTCGTGGCGGCCTGCGATCAGGTGACCAAGTTGCTGGCGCAGGCCTTGCAGCGTTTTGGCGGCAGCATCTCTGCCGAACATGGCATCGGCCTGGTCAAGAAGGCCTATCTGTGGAGCACGCGCTCGGCCGAGGAGATCGCCTTGATGCGCGGGATCAAATATGTGCTCGATCCTCATCTTTTGCTGAATCCCGGCAAGCTGTTCGAGATGGACGACGCGCCTGCCGCCACGCGTGCCGGTTAGTCTTTCACCACCTTCACATGGAATCGATACGCCAATGATGCGCTCCCTCGTGTTTTGCGCTTTGACGCTGCTGCCGCTGGCGGCCTTCGCATCCAGCCTGGCCGGAACCTCGGCGGGTGCATCGTCGGCCGGGTCGTCCAATTCCTCCGGCAGCAGTTCCGGCGACGACAAGGTGGTGGCCGACGCACGCGAAGATGCCGCCGGCTTCGTCGCCAGCGATGGCGCGATCCGCGGCGCGCGGCTGGAAGCGGCGCTGCTGCAGTTGCGCAGCCGTAGCGATGCGGCGCGGCTGTCCAGCGACCTGGAACTGGCGCAGTCCATCCTGGCCCAGTGAGTTCTCCTCGCCGGTGCTGGTGGCTGTGGCTGGCCGCAGCGATCGCACCGGCGGCGCAGGCCGAATTACGCATCGATGTCGATCCGCAGGGCCTGTCTGCGGCGCAGATCGACACCACACACGCATTGGTGGAACAGGTGGCGCAGCGTCTGCCGCCTGCCTGGATGCAGCGCATCGACGCACCGATCCAGCTGCAATGGCGCACGGATTTGCCGGCACACGTGCACGGCCGCGCGATCGGCCGGCGCATCCTGCTCGATCGTGCGCTGTTGGATGCCTGGAGCGCGCAGGCGACGGCCACGCAGACCGACCCCGAGGCACCGGCCACGCGCGCCGCAATGGCCGCCGTGGTACATGAGCTGGCGCATGTGCTGGACCGCGGTGCGCACGGCGGCCTGTCGCGCGACCCGCGGCTGCGCGATCTGGCCGGCTGGCAGGTGCGTCCCTGGCGGATCGGGCGTGGCGCAAACCGGTTCAGCGATCGCAGCCCCGACGATTACGAGCGGCGCAGCCCAGCCGAATTCGTCGCGGTGAATCTCGAACACTACGTGCTCGATGCCGATTATCACTGCCGGCGTCCGGCGCTGGCGGCCTGGTTCGCCGAGCAGGTCGGTGGCATGCCCGATGCAACGCATTGCGAGACGACGCTGCCGTACCTGCAGGCCGACAACGATGCCGGCGCGATGTCGCTGCTGGCACTGGATCCAGCGCGTGTATACGCGGTGGACTATCTACTGGCCGAGGGCAATGCGCAGCCGATGAGCCGCTGGGGCCACAGCATGCTGCGTCTGGTGATCTGTGCCCCTGGCCGCGCGCCCGGTCCCGATTGCCGTCTGGATCTGCAGTATCACCGCGTGCTGTCGTTCCGCGCCTTCGTCGGCGATGTGCAGATTTCCAGCTGGCGCGGGCTGACCGGTTCGTATCCCTCGCGGCTGTTCGTATTGCCGTTGAATCAGGTCGTGGACGAATACACCAAGGTGGAGCTACGCGCGCTGTCGTCGGTGCCGCTGACACTGGCGCCGGGGGAGATCGCCGCGCTGCTCGCACGCGCCGCGCAGGTGCATTGGAGTTACGACGGGCGCTACTACTTCATCGGCAACAACTGCGCGGTGGAGACCTTCAAGCTCCTGCACGACGGCGTGCCGCGACTTGCCACGGCCGGGCTGTCGTCGATCACCCCGCGCGGCGTGAGGCAGCGCTTGCAGCGCGCCGGCATCGCCGACATGCAGGTGCTGGACGACCCTGCGCAGGCGATTCGCCAGGGCTATTACTTTGAGTCGGCGGCAGCGCATTACCAGACCATGTTCGAGGTGATCCGCCGCGGCCTGCCGGTGCCGCAGACCAGCGTGGAGCAATGGCTGGACGCGCGCGCGGACGCGCGTGCGCAGTGGTTCGACCGCGGCGGTCTGCGCGAGACCGCTGCAGCGTTGTTGCTGGAACAGGCCGCGTTGCGCCGCCAGGAGTTGCTGGCACGCGATGCGCTCAAGCGCCTGCTGACACCCGGCGCGGCCGGGCGTGACTCGGTGCAGGGTCAGCTGCAGTCGCTGTTCGCGCGGCAGTCCCGGCTCAGTCATCCGGCTACGCTGTTGGGCAGCGCCGGCTACGGACTGCCGCAAGCAGACGAGCGGCAGGACCTGAGCGCGCGCGTGGCGCAGGAAACCGGCGTACTGGTCGACGGCTGGAAACAGCTACAGGCGCTGGGGCGGCAGCAACTGCCGGCCGACGTCCGCACTGGATTGGAGCAGGGCGAGGCGAATGTGCAGCGCCTGCGCGCACGCCTGCGCGAGCTAGCGCGCGGTGATGCGGCCGACGACAAACGCCTGCAGCGGTAAGTCCCAGTTCCCGGTGCTCCGGCCAGGGACGACGCATTGCACCAGCTGGCACCTGTCACACCAGCCGGCGTACCTCAGCCAGCCGGTTGCAGATCCGCCTGCACCGAATACTTGCGCAGCCAGTCGCTGACCTGCGCGTTGTTGCGGTACTGCTGCATCAGCTTTGCAAGCCGTGCTGGTGCCGGCGTGCAGAATTGCGCGATCGCCACTTCGATCTCGTGGCGACGATCGGCGTCGTACGGGTCCTCGCCCGCGAAGTGCTCGCAGGTGTCGTAATCCTCCACCAGCGTGCGTACGTCCTCCGGCATGCCGCACAGGCCGGGCGGATGTTGCAGCCACTCCTCGTCCACCTTGGCATCGGTGCAGGCCACCGGCGCAGGTGCGGGCGTGGCTGTCGGCGCCGGCGCTGGTTGCGCCGTGCAGGCGCCCAGCAGCCCCAGCGTCACCACAACGACCAGCTTGCGCATCAGTCGGCACGGCCCGCAAATTCGCCGGTGGTGGTGTTGACCAGCACGCGCTCACCGTTGGTGATGTACTCGGGCACCATGATTTCCAGGCCGGTGTTGAGCTTGGCCGGCTTGGGCCGCTTGGTGGCGGTGCCGCCCTTGAGCTCAGGCGGGGTTTCGACCACTTCCAGCGTCACCGTCTGCGGCAGTTGCACGGCCACCGGCTGGTCGTCGATCACCTGCACGTAGATGCCGGTCAGCCCGTCGATGATGTAGCCGGCATCGGTGCCGATCACGTCCGCATCCAGCGTGTAGGGAGTGAAGTCCTCGTCGTCCATGAACACGAACGCCTCGCCATCCTTGTACGAAAATGTCGACAGGCGACGCAGCAACTCCACTTCCGGCAGGTTGTCGTCGGCGTCGAAGCTGGCGTCCAGCTTGGCGCCACCGGGCACGCTGTACATGATGAAGCGGAAGCGCACGTTGCCACCGCGGCCCTGCGGCGAGCTGCGCTCGATGTCGCGGATCTGGTAGATGCCGCCGTTGTATTCGACGACGTTGCCTTTCTTGATGTCGTTAGCTTTCATGGAATGAGTCAGGGATTGGTGATTTGGGATGAGGGATTGGCAAAGCAGGACTGGAGCGGGCGGGCAGGGCAGTAGTGCTGTTACGAATCCCCAATCCCGACGCACCAATCCCTGCTACTTGGGCGCCAACCGCACGCCGCCGTCCAGGCGAATCACGTCGCCGTTGAGGTAGCGATTGCGCAGGATGAAGGCGACGGTGTCGGCGTATTCGTCGGGTTGGCCCAGACGCGAGGGGAACGGGATCGCCGCGGCCAGCGATTGCTGCACCGCCTCGGGCATGCCGTCCACCATCGGGGTCCAGAACACGCCCGGTGCGATCGTCATCACGCGGATGCCGAAGCGGGCCAGCTCGCGCGCCATCGGCAAGGTCATGCCGACCACACCCCCCTTGCTGGCGGCATAGGCGGCCTGGCCGATCTGGCCTTCGTAGGCGGCCACCGACGCGGTGTTGATGATCACGCCGCGCTCGCCGTCGTCGCCGGCGCTGTTGTGCTGCATCACGTCGGCCGCGGCCTTGGCGACATTGAAGCTGCCAACCAGGTTGACCAGCACGGTGGTGCGGAAGGTCGCCAGCGGCATCGGCGCTTCCTTGCCGAGCACGCGGCCCGAGCCCAGGATGCCGGCGCAGTTCACCGCCAGGTTGAGCCCGCCCAGCGCCTTCGCGGCCTGCGCCACGTTGGCGGCGACCTGCGCCTCGTCGGTGACGTCGGTGGCGAAATACTGCGCGTTGCCGTCACCGAGCAGCGCCAGCGCCGCCTCGGCCTTGTCGGCGTTGACGTCGAACAGGGCGACCTTGCCGCCGTCGGCCACGATGCGCTGCGCCACGGCCAGGCCCAGGCCGGAAACGCCGCCGGTGACGATGGCAAGAACAGAAGAAGGCTGCATGCGGTGGTTCCTTGGAAATCCTGGAAGCCGGTGGATGCCGGCAGGCGAACGGGTGACGACGCAGCCGGCGATTCTAGCCGAAGCGTCCGTGTGACCGCCCTGGAAGATGCGCGGGCGTGGCAGCGTGCGGGACTGAAATCTCAGCCGGCCGCCGCCAAGGCCTTGCCAACCTTGCTGCCGGTCTCGCGGCCCAGCAACTGCGCCAGCCAGCGGCCGGTACGGGCGAGGGCAGGCAGGTCGATGCCGGTCGACATGCCCAGCCCATGCAGCAGATACACCACGTCTTCGCTGGCCACATTGCCGCTGGCGCCCTTGGCGTAGGGGCAGCCGCCGGCACCGGACACCGCCGCATCGACCACGCGCACGCCTTGCTCCAGGCAGGCGGCGATGTTGGCCAGCGCCTGGCCGTAGGTGTCGTGGAAGTGCACGGCCAATGCCGGCATCGGGACCGCCTGCGCCACCGCCGCCAGCATCTGGCGTGCCTTGGCCGGGGTGCCGACGCCGATGGTGTCGCCCAGCGAAATCTCGTAGCAGCCCAGTGCGTACAGCCGTTGCGCGACACCGACCACGTCGGCCACCGGCACCTCGCCCTGATACGGGCAGCCCAGCACGGTGGAGACATAACCACGCACGCGCACGCCGTCGAGCGCGGCCTGTTCCAGGATCGGCCGAAAGCGCGCGATCGATTCGTCGATGCCGGCGTTGGTATTGGTGCGATTGAAGGCCTCCGACGCCGCCGTGAACACCGCCACCTCCTGTGCGCCGGCGGCGCGTGCGCGCGCATAGCCCTGCAGGTTCGGCACCAGCACCGGATAGGCGATACCCGGCGCCTGGGTGATGCCGGCAAACACCTCGGCCGCATCGGCCAACTGCGGCACCCAGCGCGGGCTGACGAAGCTGGTCGCCTCGATGCTGCGCAGCCCGGTCGCGGAGAGTTGATCGATCAAGGCGATCTTGTCGGCGGTGGCGATCGGCATCGCTTCGTTCTGCAGGCCATCGCGCGGGCCGACCTCGACAATGCGGACGAAGTCGCTCACGCCGCGCCCTCCGGCACCCAGGCCGGGCTGCGCTTGTCGAGGAAGGCGCCCAGGCCTTCCTGACCTTCCGGGGAAACGCGCAGGCGCGCGATCCACGCGGCATTGGCAGCGTCGATGGCGTCACGGTCGATCGGCGGCAGCACCGCGCGTACCAGCGCCTTGGCGCTGGCCGCGGCCAATGGCGCTGCCGCCAGCAACAGGCGGACCTGGCGCTCCACCGCGATATCCAGTTGGTCGGCGGCCACCAGTTGATGCAACAGGCCCAGCAGCTGCGCGGTGGCCGCGTCGAAGATCTCGGCAGTGGCGAACCAGCGCCGTGCCTGGCGCGCGCCGATCGCTGCAATCACATACGGTGAAATCACCGCCGGCAGCAGGCCGAGCTTGCTCTCGGTCAGGCCGAAGCGCGCCTCGGTGCAGCCGATGGCGATATCGCAGCACGCCACCAGGCCCACGCCGCCGCCGAATGCCGCGCCGTTGACGCGCGCGATGGTCGGCTTGGGCAGTTCGTCCAGCGTGCGCATCAGGCGCGCCAGGGCGAGCGCATCGGCCGCGTTGTCGGCCTCGCTGGCACCGGCCATGCCGCGCATCCAGTTCAGGTCGGCGCCCGCAGAGAACGCAGCGCCGGCACCGGTGATCACGACGACGCGGATCTGCGCTGCCCGGCCGGCCTGCTGCAAGGCGTCGGTGAGCGCGCCGATCAAGGTCGCATCGAAGGCGTTGTGCACCGCCGGGCGGTGCAGTCGCAACGTGCGGACCGCTCCCTGGTCCTCCACGATCAAGCCGGTGTCCTGCATTGCGTCAACGTCCATGAATGGGATGCGAACCATGATAGCGGCACGGGTCGGCTGAGCCATGACGCGGTGCGTCGATGCTAGAATTGAGAACCATTCCTAACAATCAGGCCGTCTTTGTGACGCTGTCCGACATGCCCTTGCATCGCGCCGCCATCGTGGATTCCGTGGAGGATCGCCTCCCCAACGACACGATCGCCCGGCGTCTGCGCGAACTGGGGTTTGTCGCCGGCGAAGAAGTCACGGTGCTGGCGACCGGGCCGGTCGGGCGCGAACCGCTGCTGGTACAGGTCGGTTACACCCGGTTCGCCCTGCGCCGCAGCGAGGCCGCACGCGTGCAGGTACGCGTCGACGGAGCACAGGCATGAGCGCGGCGAGCGTCCCGTTGCGGCTGGCGCTGGTGGGCAATCCCAACAGCGGCAAGACCGCGCTATTCAATCAGCTGACCGGCAGCCGGCAGAAGGTCGCCAACTACACCGGCGTCACCGTCGAACGCAAGGAAGGGCAGTTCCGTGCGCCATCCGGGCGCGACTTCGCGGTGCTGGATCTGCCCGGCGCCTACAGCCTGCAGCCGGCCAGCCTGGACGAGGCGATCACCCGCGACCTGTGCCGTGGCTTCTATCCCGGCGAACCAGCACCGGACGTGCTGGTCTGCGTGATGGATGCGACCAACCTGCGCCTGCACCTGCGCTTTGCGCTGGAGTTGCGCGAGCTGGGCCGGCCGATGATCGTGGCCTTGAATATGGTCGACGCCGCGCAGCGGCGCGGCATCGTCATCGACCTGCCGGCGCTGGAACAGGCGCTCGGGGTGCCGGTGGTGGAAACGGTGGCGGTACGCCGCGGCGGCGCCAAGGCGCTGGTCGAGCGGCTCGATACGCAGGCCGCACGCCTGGTCGCCCCCAGCGCCGCGCCGCCGGCCGATGGCAACTATCACGCCCAGGTGCGGCAGATCCTGAGTGCGGCCGTCAGCATGCCGACCCGCACCTCGCGCGTGGACGATGCGCTGGACCGCTGGCTGCTGCACCCGCTCTGGGGGCTGGTCACGCTGGCGGTGGTGATGTTCCTGATCTTCCAGGCGGTGTATGCCTGGGCCACGCCGGTGATGGACCTGATCGACGGCGGCACCTCGGCACTGGGCGAGTGGGTCGGCGCCACCTTGCCGGAAGGACCGCTCAACAGCCTGCTCAAGGACGGCATCATCGCCGGCCTGGGCGGGGTGGTGATCTTCCTGCCGCAGATCCTGATCCTGTTCGCCTTCATCCTGGCGCTGGAGGAGTCCGGCTACCTGCCGCGCGCGGCCTTCCTGCTCGACCGCATGATGTCTGCCGCCGGCTTGTCCGGGCGCTCGTTCATCCCGTTGCTGTCGAGCTTTGCCTGTGCGGTGCCGGGCATCATGTCCACCCGCAGCATCCAGGACCCGCGCGACCGGCTCGCCACCATCATGGTCGCGCCATTGATGACGTGTTCGGCGCGCCTGCCGGTGTATGCCTTGCTGATCGGCGCCTTCATCCCGCAGAAGACCGTGTGGGGCATCTTCAACCAGCAGGGCCTGATCCTGTTCGGGTTGTATGCCGCGGCCATCGTCAGTGCGCTGCTGGTGTCGTGGACGATGAAGAAGTGGCGCCGCGACAAGAGCGAGCATCCACTGATGCTGGAACTGCCGTCGTACCGCCTGCCGCATCTGCCCGACCTGGCGCTGGGGCTGTGGGAGCGTGCGCTGATCTTCCTCAAGCGCGTCGGCGGCATCATTCTGGCCCTGACCATCCTGCTGTGGTTCCTGCTGTCGTTCCCGGCCGCGCCGGCCGACGCCACCTTGCCGGCGATCGATTACAGCTTCGCCGGGCGCATCGGCCATGCGATGGCGATCTTCTTCGCGCCGCTGGGCTTCAACTGGCAGATCTGCATCGCGCTGATCCCCGGCCTGGCCGCGCGCGAAGTGGCGGTGGCCTCGCTGGCGACCGTGTACGCGCTGTCGGCGGCCGACGACGATGCTGCCGCGCAGGCCTTGTCGCCGCTGATCAGCGATGGCTGGTCGCTGGCCACCGCGCTGTCGCTGCTGGTCTGGTACATCTACGCGCCGATGTGCATCTCCACACTGGCCACGATCAAGCGCGAAACCAACTCGTGGAAGCAGATGACGGTCAGCGCGGTGTACCTGTTCGCGCTGGCTTACCTGGCCTCGCTGGTGACCTACCAGCTGGCCGTGCTGCTGGGAGCCGGCTGAAGTGGATCTGTCGCTTACGCTGCAATACCTGGTCATCGCGCTGGCGGTGTTGCTCAGCCTGTGGGTGGTGATGAAGAAGCAATTTCCCGGCACGCTGCGGCGTCTGCGTGGCGCAGTGGCGATCGGCCTGCTGCGCGATGGGCGGCCTGCGTGGATGCGGGCGCTGGGCCGCCGCGTGGCGCCGCCGGCCGCGCAGAACGCCGCAGCCTGCGGTGGCTGCGACAGCTGCGGGCCGGCCCCGCCACGTCGTCACTGACACACCGCAGTTCTTCGGTAGCGCCACCGCGACCCAGGCGTGTGTCGTGACGCGTGGCGATGGTCGGCGCAGCGGCGATACCGCCACTGGGCGGGTTGCGTCGTCGACGCTGCAGTGCACAGCGCGTCGGCCGTGGGCCTTCGCTATGCTTGCGCAATGACGACCTCTTTCCAGATCTCCCGACGTGCGCAGGCGCTGACCAGTTCGGCGATTCGCGAAATCCTCAAGGTGACCGAGCGGCCGGAGGTGATTTCCTTCGCCGGCGGGCTGCCGTCGCCGGCCACCTTTCCGGTGGAGCGCATGCGCGCGGCCAGCGATCAGGTGCTGCGCGATGCGCCGCAGGCCGCGCTGCAATACGGCCCCACCGAAGGCTATGCGCCGCTGCGCGAATGGGTGGCCACACGCCTGAGCTGCGACGGCGCCAGCATCCGGCCCAGCCAGGTGTTGATCACCACCGGCTCGCAGCAGGGCTTGGACCTGCTCGGCAAGGTCTTCATCGACGAAGGCAGCAAGGTGCTGGTGGAAACGCCAAGCTACCTGGGCGCGCTGCAGGCGTTCTCGCTGTTCCAGCCGAGCTTTGTCGGCATGCCCTCGGACGAGGACGGAGTGGTGGTGGACGCGCTGGATCCTGCAGTGCTGGCCGATGCGCGCTTTCTGTATTGCCTGCCGAACTTCCAGAACCCCACCGGTCGCCGGCTGCCGCTGGCGCGCCGTCAGGCCCTGGTGGCGCGGGCGGCGGAGGCGGGCGTGCCGATCGTCGAAGACGACCCGTATGGCGAGCTGTATTACAGCGGCCAGCCGCTGCCGAGCCTGCTGTCGCTCAACCCGGAGGGCGTGATCTACATGGGCTCGTTCTCCAAGGTGCTTGCGCCCGGGTTGCGGCTGGGCTACGTGGTCGCGCCCGAAGCGGTGCTGGGCAAGCTGATCCAGGCGAAGCAGGCGGCCGATCTGCATACGCCCTCGTTCACCCAGCGCGTGGTCCACCAGACGTTGCAGGACGATTTCCTGGACACGCATATCCCGCAGATCCGCGCGCTGTATGCGCGTCAATGCAGCCTGATGCTGGAGGCACTGGATCGGCATTTCCCGCCCCAGGTGCAATGGAATCGCCCCGAAGGCGGCATGTTCCTGTGGGTGACCCTGCCGCCCGGGCTGGATGGCACCACGCTGCTGGCGCGTGCGATCGCGCGCAATGTGGCGTTCGTGCCGGGCGCGCCGTTCTACGCCACCTTGCCGCAGGTCAATACCTTGCGGCTGTCGTTTGTCACTGTGCCCGGCGACAGGATCGACGCCGGCATCCAGGTCCTGGGCGAGGTGCTGCGCGAGGCGCTGGCCGAATTGCCCGGGCAGGGCGCATGAGCACGCAGACCGCTGGCTTGCAGGCGCCTGCGCTCGCGATCACCATCGACAGCGTTGCGATCGGCATCGCACGCGACTTCACCCGGCCCGGTAGCCGCAGCGCGATCGACAAGCGGGCGGTGGACGGCAGGGTGCACGTCGGTCCCGACGGTCTGCACGGCGACGAGCAGGGCGACCGGCGTGTGCATGGCGGGCCGGACAAGGCGATCCACCATTATCCACGCGATCACTACGCCGCCTGGCGGACCGAGCTCGGTGCACATGCGTTGCTGGAGACGGCCGGCGCATTCGGCGAGAACCTGAGCAGCCTCGGCCTTACCGAAGCCGAGGTCTGCCTGGGCGATCGCTTTGCGTTGGGTACGGCAGTGGTGGAAGTGTCGCAGCTGCGTCAGCCATGCTGGAAGCTGTCCGACCGTTTCGGCCTGCGCGACATGGCGCGCCGCGTGCAGGACACCGGCCGCACCGGCTGGTATTACCGCGTGCTGCAGCCCGGCGACGTTGCGGCCGGCGATACGCTGACACTGCAGCAGCGACCGCATCCGCAATGGACGCTGTTGCGCCTGCAACAGCTGCTGTATGCGCGCGATGTCGATGTCGCCGCCATCACCGAGGTGCTGCAACTGCCGCTGGTGCCGTCATGGCAGGCGCTGTTCCAACGCCGCCTGCAACGCCGCGAAATAGAGAGCTGGAGCAAACGCCTGCACGGCGCAGGCGACTGAGAGCCGCCAACACCATCGCGCGCGATCAAAGGCCGCAGCCGCGCTAGCTGCAGGGCTGAGATTCGGGAGTCGGGATTGGGGAATCGCGGTCACGAAGTCGGCAAACGCCACCTTCCAAGCGCCGCCATGATGGCCGTATGCCATGCGTCCTCATCGTCCTTGCCAACGTGCAGTGGCGCAGCCCTTACCAACCCATGGCCGCTCGCGACGTTGTATGCCAACCACCACGCGCACCCCACGGACGCCACCAAGCCAAAGCGCCACAGCACGTAAAACGCGCACACCCGCATCCGCTCTCACGAGTCCCTGATCCCGATTCCCGGCTTTAACGACTCCCCAATCCCGACTCCCCAATCCCAGCTTTTACGATTCCCGATTCCCGATTCCCAGCTATCTTGTACAACCCCATCGCCCAGCTAGGCCTGCCGCCATGACACCGTCTCCTGTGAAAGTTCTGATCCACGGCGCCTCCGGGCGGATGGGCAAGGCGTTGCTGCGCCTGGCTGCCGAAGACGAGGCGCTGCACGTCGTCGGTGCGGTGGTGGGGCGCTCGCCGTCGCAGCGCGTGGTGGACGGCGTGCCGTTCTTTGCCGCCAGCGAACTCGGCGGTGCGCCGGCCTTCGATGTGGCAATCGACTTCAGCCTGCCGCAGGGCTTTGCACCGATCCTGGCGCTGTGCGCGCAGCGCGGCAAACCGCTGGTGTCCGGCACCACCGGTCTGGATGAGGCGCAGCGCGCCGCGTTGCTGGAGGCCGCGCAACAGATCCCGTTGGTGTGGGCGTCCAACTTCAGCCTGGGCGTTGCGGTGCTGACCGAACTGGTGGAGCGTGCCGCCGGCAGCCTGCCGGGCTGGGATTGCGACATCATCGAGGCGCATCACGTGCACAAGCAGGACGCACCCTCCGGAACCGCACTGACGCTGGGGGAGGCGGCCACCGGCAGCGGCGCGCAGCCGCGCTTTGCCAGCCTGCGCGCCGGCGACATCGTCGGCGAACACACGGTGCAGTTCACCGGGCTGGGCGAGCGGGTGGAGCTGGTGCACCGCGCCACCAACCGCGACATCTTTGCGCGTGGCGCCCTGCATGCGGCCAAGCGGCTGCTCGGCAAGCCGGCCGGCAGCTATCGCGTGCGCGATCTGGTGCTGTAAGCCGGCGCGTCGCCGCGCATGAATGGCGAGTGATCGCGGTGGCGCATTCATCCCGCCATTGCGGTGGCACTGCGGCGACCGGTGTTCTCCAGGCTGGCATGCCGGGGCACTTGCCTTTACAATTCTCGCTTGCCCGAACCAGCGTCGGACCGGTCCTCAGCACCGCGTCCGCGCTTTGCTGCAACCGGAATTTGGCCGGAAGCGCATCGGAGTCCCAGGCAGCCAGAGCGAGACCCCCACGTGACCCAACCCGCAATCCTTGTCCTCGAAGACGGCACCGTGTTCGAGGGCGAATCCGTAGGCGCCAACGGGCTTTCCGTCGGCGAAGTGGTGTTCAACACCGCCATGACCGGTTACCAGGAAGTCCTGACCGATCCCTCCTACGCCCGCCAGATGGTCACGCTGACCTATCCGCATATCGGCAACACCGGCTTTACCGATCAGGATGACGAGGCCAGCAAGATCTGGGCCGCCGGCCTAATCGTGCGCGACGTGCCGCGTCGCCCCAGCAGCTGGCGCAGCGAAGTCGCACTGCCGGAGTGGCTGCAGGCCCGCGGTGTGGTGGCCATTTCCGGCATCGACACCCGCAAGCTGACCCGCCTGCTGCGGCAGAAGGGCGCCCAGAACGGCGCACTGATGGCCGGCGAGATCGATGTCGCCAAGGCGCTGGAAGCCGCGCGCAGCTTCCCCGGGCTGAAGGGCATGGACCTGGCCAAGGTGGTTTCCACCGAGACCAGCTACAGCTGGCAGGAAGGCTCGCTGGATCTGAATTCCGACACCTTCGTGCGCGCCGAGCTGAAGCACAAGGTTGTTGCTTACGATTACGGCGTCAAGCTCAACATCCTGCGCATGCTGGCCGACCGTGGCTGCGACGTCACCGTGGTGCCGGCACGCACGCCGGTGGCCGAGGTGCTGGCGATGAATCCGGACGGCGTGTTCCTGTCCAACGGCCCGGGCGATCCGGAACCCTGCGATTACGCCATCAGCGCCATCCAGGAATTGATCGCCAGGCAGGTGCCCACCTTCGGCATCTGTCTGGGCCATCAGCTGCTGGCGCTGGCCGCCGGCGCCAGCACGGTCAAGATGACCACCGGCCATCACGGCGCCAACCATCCGGTGCAGGATCTGGACGGGGGACGGGTGATGATCACCTCGCAGAACCATGGCTTTGCGGTCGACGAAAGCACGCTGCCGGCCAATGTGCGGGTGACCCATCGGTCGCTGTTCGATGGCACCAATCAGGGCATCGCGTTGACCGACGCACCGGCGTTCTCGTTCCAGGGCCATCCGGAAGCCTCGCCGGGGCCGCGCGATGTGGGGCCGTTGTTCGACCGGTTCGTGGAGTTGATGGCCAAGGATGCCAAGCGCGCATGAGCGCTCGTTTGATGGGTGTGCTGATCGTGCTGATGGGCGTTGCGCTGACGTATTGGGGCGTGTGGATGCCGCTGGAGCAGGCACGCGCTGGCGCACAGTCGATCACGCTGCACGGCGGCATGAAGCTGGCCTTGCTGGTGCCGATGTGCTTCGTTTTCGGTGTCGGCTATGTGGTTGGAGGGGGATCTTTTCACCACCGCATGCAGAACACCGACCCGGACAAGGTACGCCGTTGGGGCAAGACCTCCGGGATCGGCTGGCTGCTGATCCTGGGCAGCTTTGCCGCGTCCTTCGGGCTGTATCAATGGCTTCAGCACACCCTGCGCGCCCTCGGCTATGGATCTGCCGGATGAACCCGGCATTCGGCTCTGCCGAGCCGATGCACTATCACGCCGCGTCGCGATGCGATCGCCGCGGCCACTCTTCCGCACCTGCGGCTTGCCGCATGTTCCTAATCGAGTAAAGAAATGCCAAAGCGCACCGACCTAAAAACCATTCTGATCATCGGCGCCGGCCCGATCGTCATCGGCCAGGCCTGCGAGTTCGATTACTCCGGCGCGCAGGCGTGCAAGGCGCTGCGCGACGAGGGCTATCGCGTGGTGCTGGTCAACAGCAATCCGGCCACGATCATGACCGACCCGGACATGGCCGATGCGGTGTACATCGAGCCGATCAACTGGCAGACGGTCGAGAAGATCATCGCCAAGGAAAAGCCCGATGCCCTGCTGCCGACCATGGGCGGGCAGACCGCGCTGAACTGCGCGCTGGATCTGGCCGACCACGGCGTGCTGGAGAAGTACAACGTCGAGCTGATCGGCGCCAAGCGCGAAGCCATCCGCATGGCCGAAGACCGCGAGCTGTTCCGCGTGGCGATGGGCGAGATCGGCCTGGATTGCCCGCGCGCCGAAGTGGCGCACACGCTGGAAGAGGCGTTGGATATCCAGACCCGGGTCGGCTACCCGACCATCATCCGTCCCAGCTTCACCCTGGGCGGCAGCGGCGGCGGCATCGCCTACAACCGCGAAGAGCTGATCGAGATCGTCGGCCGTGGCCTGGAACTGTCGCCGACCACCGAGGTGCTGGTGGAAGAATCGGTGCTGGGCTGGAAGGAATTCGAGATGGAAGTGGTCCGCGACACTGCGGACAACTGCATCATCGTCTGCGCGATCGAAAACCTCGATCCGATGGGCGTGCATACCGGCGACTCGATCACCGTGGCGCCGGCGCAGACGCTGACCGACAAGGAATACCAGCGCCTGCGCGATGCCTCGATCGCAGTGCTGCGCAAGATCGGTGTGGATACCGGCGGCTCCAACGTGCAGTTCGGCATCAGCCCGACCACCGGCCGGGTGGTGGTGATCGAGATGAACCCGCGTGTGTCGCGCTCCTCGGCGCTGGCGTCCAAGGCCACCGGTTTCCCGATCGCCAAGGTCGCCGCCAAGCTGGCGGTGGGCTACACGCTGGACGAATTGAAGAACGAGATCACCGGTGGCCTGACCCCGGCCTCGTTCGAGCCGTCGATCGACTACGTGGTCACCAAGATCCCGCGCTTTGCGTTTGAAAAGTTCCCGCAGGCCGATGCGCGCCTGACCACCCAGATGAAGTCGGTGGGCGAGGTGATGGCGATGGGCCGCACCTTCCAGGAATCGCTGCAGAAGGCGCTGCGTGGCCTGGAGACCGGCAAGATCGGGCTGGACCCGACCGGCCTGGATCTGAGCAGCGAAGACGATATCGCCGCGCTCAAGCGCGAGCTCAAGGCACCGGGCCCGGAGCGTCTGTTCTATGTCGCCGATGCGTTCCGCGCCGGCATGAGCGTGGCCGATGTCTACGCGCTGTCGTTCATCGACCCGTGGTTCCTGGATCAGATCGAAGAACTGATCAGCCACGAACAGCAACTGGCCGACGACGGCATGCCGGCACTGGATGCGGCGCGTCTGCGCACGCTCAAGCGCGCCGGTTTCTCCGACGCGCGCCTGGCCGAGCTGACCGGCACCAACGAAGAATCGGTGCGCACGCTGCGTCGCGCGCTCAAGGTGCGCCCGGTCTACAAGCGCGTGGATTCCTGCGCCGCCGAATTCGCCACCAGCACCGCGTATCTGTATTCGACCTACGAGGACGAGTGCGAGGCGCTGCCGACCGACCGCGACAAGATCATGATCCTGGGCGGTGGCCCCAACCGCATCGGCCAGGGCATCGAGTTCGACTACTGCTGCGTGCATGCGGCGCTGGCGCTGCGCGATGACGGCTACGAGACCATCATGGTCAACTGCAACCCGGAGACCGTTTCCACCGACTACGACACTTCCGACCGTCTGTACTTCGAGCCGCTGACGCTGGAAGACGTGCTGGAAATCGTCGAGCTGGAAAAACCCAAGGGCGTGATCGTGCAGTACGGCGGCCAGACCCCGCTGAAGCTGGCGCGCGCGCTGGAAGCCAACGGCGTGCCGGTGATCGGCACCTCGCCCGATTCGATCGATCTGGCCGAAGACCGCGAGCGGTTCCAGCAACTGGTCGACAAGCTGGGCCTGAAGCAGCCGCCGAACCGCATTGCCCGCAATGCCGAGGAAGCCCTGGTGCTGGCGCGCGAGATCGGCTATCCGCTGGTGGTGCGCCCGAGCTACGTGCTGGGCGGCCGCGCGATGGAAATCGTCTACGGCGAATCCGACCTGGCGCGCTATGTGCGTGACGCGGTCAAGGTCTCCAACGATTCGCCGGTGCTGCTGGACCGCTTCCTCGACAACGCGGTGGAAGTGGACGTGGACATCATTGCCGACAAGGACGGCAACGTGCTGATCGGCGGGCTGATGGAACACATCGAAGAGGCCGGCGTGCATTCGGGCGATTCGTCCTGCTCGCTGCCCCCGTACTCGCTCTCGCCCAAGACCCAGGCCGAGCTGCGCCGTCAGGTGGTGATGCTGGCCGAAGGCCTGAACGTGGTCGGCCTGATGAATACCCAGTTCGCGGTGCAGGTGAACGAGGCCGGCGACGATGTGGTGTTCCTGCTGGAAGTGAACCCGCGTGCCTCGCGCACCGTGCCGTTCGTGTCCAAGGCGATCGGCATGCCGCTGGCCAAGATCGCCGCGCGCTGCATGGCCGGCAAGACGCTGGCCGAGCAGGGCGCCACCAAGGAAATCGTGCCGGGTTATTACTCGGTGAAGGAGGCGATCTTCCCGTTCGCCAAGTTCCAGGGCGTGGACCCGATCCTCGGGCCGGAGATGCGCTCCACCGGTGAGGTGATGGGCGTGGGCCGCAGCTTCAGCGCCGCGTTTGCACGCGCGCAGGAGGCCGGCGGCATCAAGGCCCCGCCGGTGGGCAAGGCGTTCGTGTCGGTGCGCGATCCGGACAAGCAGCGCGTGTTGCCGGTGGCGCAGGCGCTGGTGGAGCGTGGCTATACGCTGGTCGCCACGCGCGGTACCGGTGCCTGGCTGCAGCAGAACGGGCTGAGCTGCGAGATCGTCAACAAGGTCGCCGAAGGGCGCCCGCATATCGTCGATTCGATCAAGAACGGCGAGATCGTGTATATCGTCAACACCACCGAAGGTCGCGCCGCCATCTCCGACTCGTTCTCGATCCGGCGTGAAGCGTTGCAGCATCGCGTGACATATTCGACCACCGTTGCCGGCGCCAAGGCGCTGGTGCATTCGCTGGAATTCCGCGGCACCGGCCCTGTGTGGTCGCTGCAGGAACTGCACAAGGAGCTGGAAGCATGAGAGCACCCATGACGGCAAAGGGCGCGCAGCGTCTGCGCGAAGAGCTGGACCAGCTGAAGTCGGTCAAGCGTCCGGCGGTGATCAACGCGATCGCCGAAGCGCGCGCGCACGGCGATCTGAAGGAAAACGCCGAATACCACGCCGCGCGCGAGCAGCAGAGCTTCATCGAAGGCCGCATCAAGCAGCTGGAAGGTGAGCTCTCGCATGCCGAGATCATCGATATCACCAAGCTGTCGGCCGGCACCAAGATCGTATTCGGTGCCACGGTGACGCTGGCCGACACCGAGACCGACGAAGAAAAGCGCTACCAGATCGTTGGCGATCTGGAAGCGGACATCAAGCTGGGCATGATCGCGATCTCCTCGCCGCTGGCGCGTGCGTTGATCGGCAAGCTGGAAGGCGACTCGGTCACCATCGATGCGCCGGCCGGCCAGCGCGAGTACGAAGTGGTCAGCGTTGCCTATCTGGACTGACGGGCCGGGATTGAACGACGCCACCGCCTGATGACCACCGCCACGCTGCTGCTGCCGGAAAAACGTCGTCTGCCCGGTGAACTGGGCGACACGCCGGTGGCGCGTGCGCTGGCGCGTGCCGACCAGCACGGTGCCGAGCCCGGCGAAGTGGCGCAGCTGCAGCGCCACTTCACGCTGACGCCTGCGCACTGGCCGGTGGCCGCGTTGACCCGCCAGCTCGATGCCGGCGATGCGGCCGGTGCGACCTGGGTGCGTGCCGATCCGGCCTATGTGGTGCCGGATATGCAGGGCGCGCGCTTGATGGGCTACGGCGAGGCGCTCGGTCCCACGGCCGAGGACCTGGCGGTGTTGCTGCCCATCCTCAAGCCGATGTTTGGCGATGCCGGCTTCCTGCTGGATGCGCCCACGCCTGCGCGCTGGTACCTGCGGCTGTCGCCGGATGCCAAATTGCCGGAATTTGCGCCACCGGATCTGGCGATCGGCGACGACCTGTTCGAGCATCTGCCGGCCGGCGAGATCGGCCGGCGCTGGCGCGCCTTGCTGACCGAGGCGCAGGTGCTGCTGCATCAGCACCCCTGGAACGAGGGCCGCGTGGCCAGCGGCAAACCGGCGATCAATTCGCTGTGGTTCTGGGGCGGCGGCGTGCTGCCACATGCGGTGAGCTCGCCGCACCGTCAGGTACGCAGCCGCGAATCGCTGCTGCGTGCGCTAGCGCTGTCGGCCGGTGCCGATGCGCAGGGCGAACAACGCGTGGATGCGTTGGTGGACCTGCGCCATCTGCGCTCGCTGCAGCAGTTCAGCGACGATGCGGTGGCGCCCTTGCTGGCGGCGATGGCACGTGGCGAACTGGATCGGCTGGTGCTGGATTTCCAGGATGGCGAAACCGTGTCGCTGACGCATGCGCAACGCTGGCGTTTCTGGCGCAAACCGCGCGTACAGCTGGCGCAATGACCTCCACCCCGCGGATCGTCCGGCGCCCGCCCGGGCAGGCCGGCAGCTGGCCCGATGCCATGTTGCCGCTGCTGCGCCGCATCTATGCCGCGCGCGGCGTCACCGATACCCACGGCGCGCACCCGCGCCTGGGTCAGTTGCTGTCGCCGCAGTTGCTGCACAACAGTGACGTGGCCGCCGAGTTGCTGGCCGATGCGATCGCCCGGCAACGGCGCATCCTGGTGGTGGGCGATTTCGACTGCGATGGCGCCACCGCCTGTGCGGTCGGCGTGCGTGGCTTGCGCATGCTCGGCGCGCTGGATGTGCATCACGCGGTACCCAATCGCATGGTGCATGGCTACGGCCTGTCGCCGGCCCTGGTGGAGGAACTGGCCGCATTGCAGCCGGATCTGCTGGTCACGGTCGATCACGGCATCGCCTGCCACGCCGGCGTGTCTTCGGCCAAGGCGCGTGGCTGGACGGTGCTGGTCACCGACCATCACCTGCCTGGCGAGGTATTGCCGCCGGCCGATGCGATCGTCGATCCGAATCTGGCCAACGATCGCTTCCCGAGCAAATCCCTGGCCGGGGTCGGAGTGATCTTCTATGTGCTGATGGCCTTGCGCGGCGTGCTGCGCGCGCGCGGCGCCTTCGCCGAACGCGCCGAGCCGGATCTGTCGGTATTGCTGGACCTGGTGGCAGTCGGCACCGTCGCCGATCTGGTGCCGCTGGACACCAACAACCGTGCGCTGGTGTCGGCCGGCCTGCGCCGCCTGCGCGAGGGCAAGGGTTGCATCGGCCTGCGCGCCTTGATCGATGCCAGCGGCCGCGACGTGGCGCGTCTGAGCGCCAGCGATATCGGATTTGCGTTGGGCCCGCGTCTCAACGCAGCCGGCCGGCTGGAAGACATGGCGCTGGGCATCGAGCTGCTGCTCAGCGAGGACTGGAACCGGGCGCGCGAGATCGCCGGCACACTGGAAGAGATCAACGCCGAGCGCCGCGCGGTGCAGCAGTTGATGACCGACGATGCCGAGCAGGCCGTCACCAAGGTGGTGCTGGATGCCGATGGCGCGTTGCCGATCGCCGCGTGCCTGTTCGATGCCGACTGGCACCCGGGCGTGATCGGCCTGGTCGCCTCCAAGCTCAAGGACCGCCTGCATCGCCCGGTGATTGCATTGGCGCCGGCCGAGCCGGGCAGCAGTCAGCTGCGTGGTTCGGCACGTTCGATCCCCGGCCTGCATATCCGCGATGTGCTGGCGGCAGTGGATGCGCGCCACCCGGGCCTGATCCAGAAGTTCGGCGGGCATGCGATGGCCGCCGGGCTGAGTCTGGAGCATGCCGCGCTGGCGACCTTCGAACAGGCATTCCAGCGCCAAGTGCAGGCGATGGTCGACGCCTCACTGCTGCATGCCGAGTTGCACAGCGATGGCGAACTGGCCGCGCACGAACTCGATCACCTGCATGCAGAGGCGCTACGCGTGGCCGGGCCGTGGGGGCAGGGCTTTCCCGAGCCGCTGTTCGATGGTCAGTTCGAAGTGCTGCAATGGCGCCTGCTCAAGGAACGCCATCTCAAGCTCACGCTGCGCTGCGCCGGCCGTGCCGAACCGCTCAACGCCATCCACTTCAACGGCTGGCGCGGCAGCGAGCCGGCACGTATGGTGCGGCTGGCGTACCGCCTGGTCAGCGACGACTATCGCGGCGGCACCGCGGTGCAGTTGATCGTCGAGCACTGCGAGCCGGCGACAGTCACGGGCTGAGCGCGCGGCTGTCAACCGCGGGCTTCGGTAGGGGCGACAGCGCGGCCCTGCAGCCAGGCTTCACATCAACCGCTCTACACGGGGCGGCGCACCCACAGCCGGCATGTACGTGGTGGTACATGCCGCAAGTGGCGCATGCCTGATGGCGGCAAGGTGGTTTGGTTCGTCGCTCAAGGCGTCTTGCAAGACAGTGCTGCAAGCAGACCTGCGCTCGCACGACCTCGCCCCGGTCAGGGCGCCTTCTTGACCTCGGTCACCAAGGTCGGCAATTCCCACGCGCCGCCAGCGGCGACCAATCTGCACAGGCCCGAGGTGGATTCGGAGGTCGGCACGAAACGGCGGCCGTCCCAGGTCCAGCTGGACTCGCTGTAGCAGTCGCCCAGGCCGCGTCCCTTCTGCGATGCAAGGATGGTGGAGCCGTCGATATCGCTGGCGTGCGTGGTCACCAACGTCGGCGCGAACGGCGGACGTGCATTGATGACCCAGAAACCGGTGCCGATGTTGTAGGCGCCCATCCAGCAGTCGGTCGAGACCAGCAGTTTGTCGCCGCTGAGCCGGGTGACCGACAGCGGCTCGGCTGCATCGCCAGCCTGCAGCCCCTTGCATTCCTCATCGGCCGGCAAGCTGGCACGCAGCGCTTGGTACAACGCCGGCAGCGTGCCCAGGCGCGCATCGGCTGCTTGCGTTGCTGCGAGTTTGACCGCTCGCACCTGCGGTGCGGGCACAGCCGGCAGCACTGCAGCCTCGTCGCGATCGCCCTTGCGCAACAGGGCGCCGCGCGTGCCCAGCCGGCCCTGGAACTCGTCCATCTTCAGCAGCACCGCTGCGGCGCCGCGGTCGGACAGCTGCCAGCGGCGACCATCGTTGCCGAGCGCCACGATCTTGCTGCTGCGGGTCAGTGCGGCCAGCAGTGCGGTCACCTGCGCGCTGGTCAGCGGTGCAGTGCCGCTGTCGCGATTCAATGCCAGCTTGCCCAGGTCGCGCTGGTCGATGCGCAAGGTGAGCGATGCCGGCATCTTGACCTCGTCGTACTGGCCCAGCATCAACTCAGCAGTGACCTGCTGCCCCGCACCGGCCTTGCGCGTCAGCAAGACCGACACCGGCGTGCTGCCGTCGTCATCCGGCTGATAGCCAGCGGCGCGGCAGGTGCGGGTGTTGTCGCAGGCGATGGTCCAGTCCTGGTGCTCGAAGGCGATGCCGACCGGCGCATCGGCAAGGGCGGCGGCAGGCGCGAGCAACAAGGTGGCGGCGAACAGGGTAGGGCGCATGGTGTCTTCGAAAGAGCGTGTCCGGCGCGCATCTTGCGTTGCTGCCGACGGGCCGTCCAGTGCGTCGCATGCCGAAGCGGCACACGTCTGTGCAACATTTTCATGACGGCACCGGCGCGCTGTCGGTCTTGCCCGCCATGCGCGGCCTGCGTGCACGCAATCCGAACAAGGGACGCAACCAGCGCACCCGGCGGATCGCAAACTCATGCAACGCCAGGCAGCCGGTCACGGTGGCGGCGATCACCAGCGCCGGCTCCAGCCAGGCATTCAGATGCAGGGGCATCAGCCAGTACAGCGTCACGATGATCAGGCTCTGGTGCAGGATGTACCACGGGAACACCGCCTCCGTGCAGTACGGCAGCCAGGGGAACGGGCGATTCAATCGAAGCCTTGCCCAGCCAAGAATCGTCAGCAGCGCCAGCCAGGTGTAGGCAGCCCGTGCGCCGTGTTCGATCGCCTCCCACGGCAGCGCGGCCAGCGGTGCACCCAGTTGCGCAGTCTGCCCCTGGATGCTGGCATAGCGAATGCCCAGTTCGGTGCCGATCGCCACCAGTGCGGTGCCCAAGGTGAGCCAGCGCAGTTGTACGGCCAGCTGCCAGAAACGCTCGCGGCGTGCCAACAGATACCCCAGGACGAAGAGCGGGAACGATTCGGCGTGCACGAACCAGTCGCCAAACAGCGCGTGGGTGGGCGGATGCCGCGGCATCACCCACAGCACGCAGAACGCTTCCCACAGGATCGGCAACAGCAGCAGTGCCGGCACCGCCAGCGCAGCGGGTAAGCGCGGCCACGCGGCCAACCGCAGCGGTCGGGTCAGCGACACCAGCGCCATCAAGGCGATGGTGTAGGGCAGCAGATAGGCCAGATACCACAGATGGTTCCAGGTGATGCCGTGCTGCCAGCCATCGAAACTGCCGGCCGGCCATGGCCGCACCTGCCAGTAGCGCAACAGGAAGCTGCCGAAGCCCGGGCTGACCTTGCCGTTGCTCACGCCCTGGCAATAGGCCTGCACCGCGACCACCACGAACATGCCGAACAACAGCGGCGGCAGCAATCGCCCGCAGCGCTGCAAGGCGAAGCGCCAGGGCCTGGCCTGCGGCCGCGCCAGCCCGATCGCGATGCCGGAGATCATGAACAGCAGCGGCATCCGCCAGCGGTTGAGCACGATCATCGGCCATTGCAGCCACTGCGCGGTGTGCACGCTCTTGAGGTGGAAATCCCAGTCGGCCACATAGGCCATGCCCGCGTGGTAGAGGATCAGCAGTGCGAAGGCGAAGACGCGCAAGGCATCGATATCGTGACGGCGTTCGGTCATGGTGGTGTCGGCAGGAGGCATGCCCGCATCCTCGGCAACGCAGGCCCCAAGCAGCTGCGACAAGGGCGGCAATGCCGTCCCCGAGTGACCAGTTGCAGTCCCACAGGGACGAACCGGGGACGGCAAGCGGGCGGTTTTGTCGAAGATGCGCGGCTGCATTCCCGAGTCAGAAGCCAGGTCTGACATTGCTAGACCTCAGTTTCACCCTTTATTGGAATTGCGGCGCGCGGCGCCGGTAACGTCGGCAGGCCAAATAGCGGCCGCAGCCAGCGCTGCTTGCGAATGACCTCATAGCTGGCCAAGCACAGCACAGCGGTTGCGACGATCAGCGTCGCACTCTCGGCTAGCTGCGGCAGCGCCAATGGCTTCAGGGAATGCGCCAGTACCACGATGATCGTCTGGTGCAGGACATATACCGGAAACACTGCAGCAGTGAGATAGCGCAGCACGGCACCATCGGCATGACGGAAACGATAGGCGAAGCCCAGGATGGCGGCGATCGCGCACCATTGTTCTACCGCCCACACGGCACGCAAGAGCAGGCGCAGGGCGGTGGGTGCCGGGTGCGCATCGTCATAGATGGAGAAGTACCAGGTGTGGATCATCAGCGCATAGCTGCAAGAGGCCAGCAGCAGTGCCACCCAGCGCAGGCGCTGTAACGATTCCCAGATGCTGGCTATTGGCGCGATCAGCACCCCGATCAGGAAGACCAGCAGGTACTGCGCGTGGTTGTACCAGTCATCAAACAGCCAGTTGGTTTGCTGGAAGCGAGCCACCAGCACCAGCCGTGCGACCGCCAGTAGCGTCAGCGGTACCAGCAACGCACCCCAGCCCTGGAGCGGGCGCGCAGCCCATGCGCGCAGACGCACCTTCGCTGGCGCAGGAAGCAGGCGCCAGAGCAGCCACACCACCAGGGTGTACGCCCACAGGTAGGGCAAAAACCACAGGTGATTCCAGGTGGGCAGGCGCAGGCAGTCGCCATCGGCTCCACAAAACCCTTGGTAGGCGCTCAGATACTTGGCATAAAACGCCAGATAGCCCTGGCGGTAGCCGCCGGGCAATTGTTCGACGACTTGATAGTAGGACTGTGGTGGCACGATCACGGCCATACCGAACAGCAGCGGCAGTAGCAGCTGACGCGAACGTCGGTACAGCAAGCCCTCGGGCTTGTTGTTCAGCATGAAGGCGGTGGCGACACCGGAAATCAGGAACAGCAGCGACATCCGCCACGGGCTGCTGAGCAGCATGACCGGCTCCAGCATCAGGTGGGTCGAGGAACTTTTGACGTGCCAGTCCCAGGTCACGTAATACATGCCGACGTGATAAAGCACCAATAGGCCGAAGGCGATGACGCGCAGCCAGTCCAGATCGTGACGCCTTTGCATTGGCCGCCCTGCACCAAGGATGATATGCCCCAACTACGCGAGATGACGCAGCGGGCGACCAGCGGGAAGGGACGAAACAGGGATCTTCAGGGACGAATGGGTTCCGCCGTGGGGTGACGATCGGCGCCGCCAGCCTAGAATATGGGGATGAGTACCGACCCGGCACGCACGATCCTGGAGCGCTTTCTGCCTTGGCAGCGCAGCGCAGGCATGTTGTTTTGGCTGATGGTGGTGGTGGTCAACGCCAGTGGCAACGCCGTTACCGAGTTGATGGATCGCCGGCGCGCCGGGCTGCCGATCCAGAGCTGGGAACCCTGGGTGTGGGAGATGTCCAGCGGCTTGGTCTGGCTGCTGATGCTCGTCCCCGTCATCGCCTGGTTCACGCGGAAGCTGCCGTTACATCTGGATACCTGGCGGCGCCGGCTACCCTGGTATCTGTTGGTCAGCGTGGCGGTCTCGGTGGTGCATGTCGTCACGATGGTCGGCCTGCGCATGCTGACCTATCGGCTGCTGGGCGAACATTATGATTTTGGAGCGTGGCCGCAGGAATTGTTCTACGAGTACCTCAAGGACGTGCGTACTTTCGCGATCATCGTTGCGTGCATGCATGGCTACCGGTTTTTGCTGCGCCGCCTGCAGGGCGAGGTGCGGCTGCTGGCCGCGCCGGACGAAGGCCCGCCGGTCGAGCCGCTGGACCGTCCGGAACGCTTTCTGGTGCGCAAGCTGGGGCGCGACTTCCTGGTCGCCACTGCCGACATCGAATGGGTCCAGGCGTCGGGCAACTACGTCAACCTGCATGTACGCGGCCATGATTACCCACTGCGCAGCACGATGGCCGCGATCGAGGCCAGACTCGATCCGGCCGTGTTTGTGCGAATCCATCGCAGCTACATCGTCAACCTGGGCTGCGTGGTGTCGATCGAACCGCTGGACGCAGGCGAGGCGCGCGTGCACCTGTCCGGCAATGGCCAGCTGCCCTGCAGCCGTCGTTACCTGGCGCCGCTGCGGCGCGCCGCCGGACATGCCGAGGCGCCAGCGGTCCCGGCTGTGCCGGGCTGAACAGCATGCCCACCGCGTTCCGCCACCGTCGCCCGCTTGCTAAACTAGCCAGCTTGTTTGCCGGAAGTCCGTCATGATCGAAACCAATCCGATCCGCCAGCGCATCACCGATCTCAACGATCGCGTGCTCTCGCTCAGGGGGTATCTTTGACTACGACGTCAAGAAAGAGCGTCTAGAAGAAGTCAGCCGGGAGCTTGAGAGCCCCGATGTGTGGAACGACGCCGAGCGCGCGCAGGCCCTGGGCCGCGAGCGCTCGCTGCTGGAAAAGACCGTCATCGGCATCGCCGATGTGCTGGCCGGGCTGAGCGATGCGGCCGATCTGCTGGAACTGGCCGAAAGCGAGCAGGACGAGGACACCGCGGTGGCGGTGATCGCCGATCTGGACAAGTACCAGACCCATGTCGAGAAGCTGGAATTCCAGCGCATGTTCTCCGGCCAGATGGACGGCGCCAACGCGTTCGTCGACATCCAGGCCGGCGCTGGCGGCACCGAGGCGCAGGACTGGGCCGAGATCCTGTTGCGCATGTACCTGCGCTGGGCCGAGTCGCGCGGCTGGAAGACCGAGCTGATGGAAGTGTCAGGCGGCGAAGTGGCGGGCATCAAGTCGGCCACGATCCGCATCGAGGGCGAGTACGCCTATGGCTGGCTGAAGACCGAGATCGGCGTGCACCGGCTGGTGCGCAAGTCGCCGTTCGATTCGGACAACCGCCGGCATACCAGCTTCACCTCGGTGTTCGTGTCGCCGGAAGTGGACGACAACATCGAGATCGACATCAACCCGGCCGATCTGCGCACCGACGTGTATCGCTCATCGGGCGCCGGTGGCCAGCACGTCAACAAGACCGAATCGGCGGTGCGCATCACGCATATTCCGACCAATACCGTGGTCGCCTGCCAGACCGGCCGCAGCCAGCACCAGAACCGCGACAACGCGATGAAGATGCTGGCCGCCAAGTTGTATGAGCTGGAAGTGCAGAAGCGCAACGTCGAGCGCGACGCGCTGGAAGCCACCAAGTCCGACATCGGCTGGGGCAGCCAGATCCGCAACTACGTGCTCGACCAGAGCCGCATCAAGGATCTGCGCACCGGCATCGAACGCAGCGACACGCAGAAAGTGCTGGACGGCGACCTGGACGAATTCGTCGAGGCCAGCCTCAAGGCCGGTCTGGCGGCAGGCTCCAAGCGCCTGGATGCCTGACCGCAGCAAGACCTCGCCGCGCCCGCCGCGCAGCGACGTCTTTTTTCGCGGACGCTGCGACATGTGCAGCGCCACGCAGCCTGTACATCGCCACGCAGTCCCGTTGCGCCGTGCAGTTGTCACCGATACACCGTAAAACGCAGGAACCGGCCAGCCCGGTTCCGCATTCTCCACCGGGCACGCGCCCGACCTATCGCAGACCGATTCCCGCCATGACCGAGCAGACCCCCGCGCCGCAGATCCCCGCCGACGAGAACAGCCTCATCGCCGAGCGTCGCGCGAAACTGGGCGCGTTGCGCGGCCAGGGCATCGCCTATCCCAACGATTTCGTGCGCGAACACTTCGCCGGCGATCTGCAGGCCGAATTTGCCGATGCCGACACCTGGACCTCCGAGGCACTGGAAGCAAGCGGCCGTACGGTCAGGATGGCCGGCCGCCTGATGGCCAAGCGGGTGATGGGCAAGGCCAGCTTTGCGCAGATCCAGGACGAGTCCGGGCGCGTGCAGCTGTTCCTGCAGGGCAATGTGCTGGGCGATGCCTATGCCGCGTTCAAGGGCTGGGATGTCGGCGACATCGTGGCGGTGGAGGGCGGGCTGACCCGCACCAAGACCGGCGAGCTGTCGGTCAAGGCCAGTGCGTTGCGCCTGCTGACCAAGTCGCTGCGTCCGTTGCCGGACAAGTGGCACGGCCTGTCGGACGTGGAGCAGCGCTATCGCCAGCGCTACGTCGATCTGATCGTCACCCCGGAGGCGCGCGAGGTCTTCATCAAGCGCTCCAGGATCATCCGCGCGATCCGCGCCTGGCTGGATACGCGCCGCTTCCTGGAAGTGGAAACGCCGATGATGCATTACATCCCCGGTGGCGCCACCGCCAAGCCGTTCACCACCCACCACAACGCGCTGGATCTGGACCTGTACCTGCGCGTGGCGCCGGAGCTGTACCTCAAGCGGCTGGTGGTCGGTGGGCTGGAGCGGGTCTACGAGATCAACCGCAATTTCCGCAACGAGGGCGTGTCGACCCGGCACAACCCCGAGTTCACCATGCTCGAGCTCTACGAGGCCTATGCCACGTACCACGAGATCATGGACCTGACCGAGCAGGTGATCCGCGACACCGCGCAGTCGGTGCTGGGCACCGCCCAGGTGAACTGGGACGGCGCCGCCATCGATCTGGCGCCGGCTTTCCGGCGCTGGCGCATGGATGAGGCCGTTCGTCACCACAATCCGGAGATCAGCGCGGCCGATTGCACCGATCGCGATGCGCTGCTGCGCCATTGCGAGCGGCTGAAGATCAAGGTCAAGCCGTCCTACGGCTGGGGCAAGTTGCTGCTGGAAATCTTCGAGGCCACCGTGGAACACACCCTGGTGCAGCCGACCTTCATCACCGACCACCCGGTCGAGGTGTCGCCGCTGGCGCGTTCCAGCGACACCGAGCCGGGGTACACCGACCGCTTCGAGCTGTTCATCAACGGCAAGGAGCTCGCCAATGGCTTCTCCGAGCTCAACGACCCGGAAGACCAGGCCGCGCGCTTCCAGGCGCAGGTGCAGGCCAAGGACGGTGGAGACGACGAAGCGATGCATTACGACGCCGATTACATCCGTGCGTTGGAGTACGGCATGGCGCCGACCGGCGGCCTGGGCATCGGTATCGACCGGCTGGTGATGCTGCTGACCGGCAGCACCTCGATCCGCGATGTGCTGCTGTTCCCGTACATGCGTCCGGAAGCCTGATCTTTTTTGTGCCGTCGGCGTGCCGACGGCACAGATACTGCATATGCTAGAGCGGAGCCCCGAATGGCGTATCGTCGGGGGAGTCGGCACAGCGGCCGGCGTCATCGCTTTTCCGTTCTCGGGATAGAGGAGCAACGGCTATGCAGGATGTTTTGGGTAATCTTGCCGGCGTATCGTCGGCGGATCCATCGGGAAGCTGGTCGGAAAAGGCGGATCTGGGATTGAACATCGTCATTGTCGATGACCAGATGTCTGCGCGGACGATGCTGCGCCACGTCATCGAGGACATCGCACCGGAGTTGAAAGTCTACGATTTCGGTGACCCGCTCGACGCGCTGGCGTGGTGCGAGGCCGGACGGGTTGATCTGTTGCTGCTCGACTACCGCATGCCCGGCATGGATGGGCTGGAGTTCGCCCGGCGTCTGCGCCGGCTGCCCAGCCATCGCGATATTCCGATCATCCTGATCACCATCGTCGGCGACGAGCCGATCCGCCAGGCGGCGCTGGAAGCGGGCGTGATCGATTTCCTGGTCAAGCCGATCCGCCCGCGCGAACTGCGTGCGCGCTGCGCCAATTTGCTGCAGCTGCGTCAGCAGAGCGAAAGCGTCAAGCAACGCGCACTGTCGCTGGAGCAGCGTCTGCTGGCCAGCATGAACGAGGTAGAGGAGCGCGAACGCGAGACGCTGTCGCGGCTGGCGCGTGCCATCGAGTACCGCGACTCGGGCACCAGCGCCTTCCTGGAGCGCATGTCGCACGTGGCCGGCCTGATCGCCGAGCAGCTCGGCTTGTCGGAAGAAGAAGTGCGCATCATCGAGATGGCCGCACCGCTGCACGACATGGGCAAGATCGCCATTCCCGATGCGGTGCTGCTCAAGCCGGGCAAGCTCACCGACGACGAGATGAGCATCATGAAGCGGCATCCGCGGATCGGCTACGAGCTGCTCAGCGGCAGCCAGAACCGCTTCATCCAGGTCGGCGCCCTGATCGCGCTGCGTCACCACGAGCGCTATGACGGCACCGGCTATCCGGATGGACTGGTGGGCGAGGCGATTCCGCTGGAAGCGCGCATCGTGGCGGTGGCCGACGTCTTCGACGCACTGTTGTCGCCGCGCCCGTACAAGGAGGCCTGGACCATGGACGCCGCGCTGGCTTATCTCTACGCACAACGCGGCCGCCTGTTCGACCCACGCTGTGTGGATGCGCTGCTGCGCGGCCGCGCGCAGCTGGACCAGATCTGCGGCGAATTCTCGACCGCATCGGCACGACCCGGGGTGTAAGGCTATGAATCCGTTCGGAAGGATCCGGCAGCGGTTGATGAATCGACCTGACAGCGAACATGGCCAGGCGATCGTCCGCATCGTTCTGATCAGCCTGATCCTGTCGTATGTCCTCGTGCCGAGTGTCCGGCACAGTTTGCCGCTGCACCAGCACACCGGTGTCTTGGTCATCGTGCTGACAGGCCTCGGGCTTGGCCTGGCGTTGTTCGGATGGCTGCTGTGGCGACCCGACCGCTCGGATGCGCGTCGCATCCTGGGCATGCTGGCCGATTACGGGTTGATGGCGGCCGGCATGATCCAGATGGGCGAGCCGCTGGCCTGGGTCTATGTCGTGGTGATGTGGGTCACCGTCGGTAATGGCCTGCGCTACGGCAACCGCTATCTGTATCTTGCGGTGGCAATGGCGGTGGTGAGCTTTTCCACGACGCTGTCGATGACCGAATACTGGCAACGCAACCAGCGCCTTGGGGTCGGGCTTGCGGTTGGTCTGGCCGCCGTTCCGCTGTATTTCTCCAGTCTGCTGCGGCAGTTGACCCGTGCAACCGCCGAGGCGCGCCGCGCCAGCGAGGCCAAGAGCCGCTTTCTGGCCAACATGAGTCACGAGTTTCGGACACCGCTGAACGGTCTGTCCGGAATGACCGAGGTATTGGCAACGACGCGTCTGGACGATGAGCAGCGCGAATGCCTGAAAACCATTCAAGCCTCCACACGCAGTCTGCTGGCGCTGGTGGAGGAGGTGCTGGACATCTCGGCCATCGAAGCTGGCAAGCTGCGGATCAACGCGTCCGACTTTGCAGTGCATGACACCTTGCAGGCAATCGGTCTGATCCTGGAGCCGCAGGCCAAGGCCAAGGGCTTGCGTTATCAGGCAACTATCGCTGCAGATGTCCCTCCCCGCGTGCACGGGGATGCGGGACATCTGCAGCAGATCCTGCTCAATCTGGTCGGCAATGCGGTCAAGTTCACCGACCACGGCAGTGTCCAGTTGAAGGTGGCGGCCACCGAGGCCAGTGGCCGCGCTGGTGTGCTGCTCCGTTTTGAAGTGCTCGATACCGGGATCGGTGTGCCGGTCGACATGCGTCCGCGTTTGTTCGAGGCGTTCGAACAGGCGGACACCGGACTGGCGCGCCGCTTCGAAGGCAGCGGTCTCGGAACGACGATCGCCAGGGGGCTGGTGCAGTCGATGGGTGGCGCGATCGGGTTTGAGGAAAATCCCGAAGGCGGCAGCTTGTTCTGGTTTGAACTGCCGTTCGGCCTGGCGACCGCCAAGCCTGCAGCAACTCCGTCGCCTGTGCTGCATGAGACGGAGTCCACCACCATACCGGGCAACGTGATTGCGTTTGCCGATCCGTTCCTACGTCACCGTGCCCGCGTGCGTAGCATGCAGATCCTGGTGGCAGACGACCATCTGGCAAATCGCCTCGTGCTGCAGCGGCTGCTGCAAAAAGCAGGGCATCGCGTCACCTGTGTTGATGGCGGCGAAGCCGTTCTGGATGCGTTGGCCGAAGCCGACTACGACGCGGCCATCGTCGACCTGCATATGCCTGGTGTCAGCGGTCTGGACATGCTGAAGCAGCTGAGGGTCATGCAGGCCGGTGGTAAGCCGGGAACCCCGATCGTGGTATTGAGCGCTGATGTCACCCCCGAGTCGATTCGCAGCTGCGAACAAGCGGGCGCCTATGCATTCCTGGCCAAGCCGGTGGCGGCGATCAAGTTGCTGGATACGCTGGCCGAAATCGCGGTCAACCAGAAGCTGCGTCAGACCGATCTGAGCATTGGTACCCGTAGCGCGGCGCCAAGCGGCGCAGTCCTCGATCCTGCCGTGCTCGACGAGCTGGCGGAACTGGGGATGGGAAATGAGTTCGAACGCGAGTTCATTCAACAATGTCTCAGCGATGCTGCGGCATGTGTTGTCCAGCTCGGTAAGGCGGCGGCGGACGGAGACTGGGCACGTCTACGCGAGCATGCTCACGCGGTCAAAGGTGTTTCCAGCAATCTCGGGCTGGTGATGTTGGCCGAACAGGGCGGTGAGTTGATGCGCCTGCCGGAAGCGCAGCTGCGAGCAGAATGGAGTCAAAGACTGGAGCAGCTGAAGAATGGTTTGAAGCTTGGGCGCGAGGCGCTCGCCCAGCGTGCTCAAAATAAGTCCGACGGAGGCGTCAGCGGGAATGGCGACCGTGGGTAAGCGAAGCCCGGCAATAGGCCGGGCCTGATTCCCCCAGTATTGGATCCACCAAAATCAGGCGACACCCGCGCCTGCGCGGCGGTTCTGTGCTTTGACCAAACGGTCCATCGTGCGCAGTGATTTCTCACTGAGTGCCAGGGCCGTGTCTACCCAGACTTCGGTGATGCGCAGCAATTCCTCGTAAGGCACCGCCTGCGCGAGGTTGCGTGCGGCGTTCATCGCCAGATAGGAGTGGGAGATGCGCTTTTGCTGGCGAATCAGCGTTTCTGTGGCAACCACGCCTTGGCCCTTCGGTACGAGTACGTCCACGATCCCCATCGCATGCATTTCTTCGCTGCTGTAAATGCGTCCATCGAGAATGATTTTTTCCGCCAGATGGGGCGAAACGCGGCGGCACAGGAAGGAATACGCGCCCATGCCCGGAAACAGGCCGAACAGGACCTCGGGCAGTCCCATGCCGATGCCTTCCTCGGCCACGATGGTATGGCAGGCCAGGGCCATCTCCAGCCCGCCTCCCAATGCATCGCCCTGCAGCAGCGCAATGCTGCGCACGTCCCCACCGAAGCCGGTATGCAGGTGATGGACGCCTTCCACGCAGCGAATCGCATACCGCATGAGTTGCTCGCGATTCTGTTCGCGGATCAAGCGTGCGAACAGGTCCAGATCGCCACCGAGATTGAAGGCGTCCGCGTCGGAGGCGAGTACGAAATGGCGCAGTTCCCCGCTGCGTCGCTCATGCGGGGCGCGGGTGATGGAGCCCATGACATCCCAGATGTCTTCCAGTAACTCAGGACTGCAGCAGGGACGTATGCCAAAAGGCGCATCGGCATGCATGAACAACCAGTGGGTGCCGTCAGCAGCCGAAGAATCGACCCGAATGGTGGAGTGGGGACGACCGAGGGAAATCTTTTCAATCGTGTTCATGGGCGTGATCCTGGAAAAGCCCGCAGTGGGAGAGTGAACGCCGGCGGGCGCGTGCGATCCACTCCGAATCGATGCTACACCGGCACTATCTCCATGAACGCAGAGGGCTTCCTTTCTATCCGGTGAGCCCTATGACCTGAATCTTTCAGTGAATTTCCGCAAGCAAAAGTAGTTTATTGTGAATTGCACATTCTTGAAATTATGTGTTCCGTGATTCTGCGTTCCGGGTTCACCGAAGTACTCCCTGGGGGACTGTCATGAGCTTTAAAAACGCATGGTATTTCCATGCATCGGAACGGCGCAGATAACCAAGTGCAAATCGGCCCTTATTCCGGCGCGCGCGTCGTCACGCTGGCCGTCCGAAACGAACGTTCCGTCCGAAGCGTGCAAAAACAAACGCCCGCAAGCCTGGCGGCAGTGCGGGCGTTGGATGACAGCCGGGTGGCTGTCGATCTGCGCTGGCGTAGGTGGATTAGCCCTTGGGCGCATCCCGCAATTCGCGGCGCAGGATTTTGCCGACGTTGGTTTTCGGCAGTTCCTTGCGGAACTCGATCACTCGCGGCTGCTTGTAGCCGGTCAGGTTGGCGCGGCAGTGCGCCTTGACGGCGTCGGCGGTCAGGGCAGGGTCTTTCTTCACGATGACGGCCTTGACGATCTCGCCGGACTTCTCGTCCGGTACGCCGACGGCGGCCACTTCCAGCACGCCGGGCATCTCGGCAATCACGTCCTCGATCTCGTTCGGATACACGTTGAAGCCGGACACCAGGATCATGTCCTTCTTGCGGTCGACGATGTAGACGAAGCCCTGTTCGTCCATCCGCGCGATATCGCCGGTATGCAGCCAGCCGTCGGCATCCATGACCTTGGCGGTTTCTTCGGGCTTCTTCCAGTAGCCCTTCATCACCTGCGGGCCCTTGATGCACAGCTCGCCGATCTCGCCCAATGGCAGCGCCGCGCCGGCGTCGTCCTTGATGCAGGCATCGGTGGACGGAATCGGCAGGCCGATCGAGCCGTTGTAGTCCTTCAGGTCCATCGGGTTGATGCACGCGGCCGGCGAGGTTTCGGTCAGGCCGTAGGCCTCGACCAGGGTCAGGCCGGTGACTTTTTTCCAGCGTTCGGCGACCGAACGTTGCACCGCCATGCCGCCGCCCAGGGTCATCTTGAGCGAGGAGAAATCCACCTGATCGAAGCCGGGGGTATTGAGCAGGCCGTTGAACAGCGTGTTGACCCCGGTGAAGGCGGTGAAGCGGGTCTTCTTCAGTTCCTTGACGAAGCCGGGCATGTCGCGCGGATTGCTGATCAGGTGATTGCAGCCGCCGATCTTCATGAAGACCAGGCCGTTGGCCGTCAATGCGAAGATGTGGTACAGCGGCAGCGCGGTGATCACCACCTCGGCGCCTTCTTCCAGCTTGCCGGTGCCGGCAAGCCACTGATGGGCCTGCTGCATGTTGGCCACCAGATTGCGGTGGGTGAGCATCGCGCCCTTGGCCACGCCGGTGGTGCCGCCGGTGTACTGCAGGAAGGCGATGTCGTCGGGCTCGATCTGCAAGGTCGGCACGCTGTGCTTGCGGCCCAGCGCCAGTGCGTCGCGGAAACGGATCGCGCCATTGATGCGGTAATCGGGCACCAGCTTCTTGACGTACTTGACGACGAAATTGACCAGCGCCGCTTTCGGGAAGCCGAGCATGTCGCCCAGCCCGGTGGTGATCACCTGCTTGACCGGGGTGTCGGCGATGACCTGCTGCACAGTGGTGCCGAAGTTGTCGATCACCACCAGCACGCTGGCGCCGGAGTCGATCAGCTGATGCTTCAGCTCGCGCGGGGTGTACAGCGGATTGACGTTGACCACGGTCAGGCCGGCACGCAGGATGCCAAAGGTGGCGACCGGATACTGCAGGCAGTTGGGCATCATCAGGGCGACGCGGTCGCCCTTCTTCAACTGCAGTTCGCCAAGCAGATAGGCGGCGAATTGTTCGACCAGCTGATCAGCTTCGCGATAGGTGATGGTCTTGCCGAAGCTGTGATACGCGGGGCGGTCGGCAAACCGCTTGACCGAGGTGGCGAACACCTCGGCCACGGTACGGAACTGCTCCAGATCGATCTCGGCGGCAACGCCGGCCGGATAACTTTGCAACCAAGGACGTGCCTGATTCATCTGCCCCCCTCCAGGGTATTCGGTACGTGACGCGGTGTGTTCCACGGCACTACAACAGCGGGCAGCATACCGTCATGGATGGAAAAGGCGAAGCGTGATGCAGAGCAGCATTCAAGCGTGGTGGCGGGTCGGGCTGGTCGCGATTTTGGTCGTGGCCTTGAGCGGTTGCACGCGTGCCGCACCGGAGCAACGGCTACGCGCAACACTGGAAGCGATGCATCAGGCGATCGAGGCGCGGCAGATTGGCGCGGCGATGGCGCCGGTGGCCGAGGACTTTGTCGGCGAACAAGGACTGGACGCAGCCGGGCTGCGGCGACTGATGCAACTGCAGATGCTGGGCAACCGCCGCATCGGCGTGACCCTGGGGCCGGTGGAGGTGCAGCTGCGCGACGACACCGCGCGCGTGCGCTTCACCGCGCTGCTGACCGGTGGCAGCGGACGCTGGCTGCCCGAGCAGGCACAGACCTATCAGGTGACCACCGGCTGGCGCCTGCAGGACGGCGACTGGCAGCTGACGCACGCGCAATGGGAGCCCGCGGGGCGCTGAGCACGGCGATTCCGGTGTGCGCATCGTCAGGCGAGCGCGGCCGGTGTCTGGTGGCAAGGTATCTCGCCCGTTGCGCTGCGTCGCGTGCAGCGTCTTGCTGCCTCCGACGACGGTTCACCGTCCCGGCGTTGGCGAGTTCTGGCCACCCAAAACGACACTCCCGCCAGGCGGCGGGAGTGTCGTCGAGCTGATGGCGCAGCGCGCCTTGCGATCAGGCTGCCTTGCGTGCGGCCAGTTGGCGCAGCACGTACTGCAGCAGGCCGCCGTGCTTGAAGTACTCCACTTCCTTGGGCGTCAGCAGCAGCACCTTGACCTGGAACTGCTTGACGCTGCCGTCGGACTTTCTGGCATCCACGGTGGCACGGCGGCTGGCGCCGTCCTGCAGGCCGGTGATGTCCAGCACTTCGGAACCATCCAGGCCCAGCGTCTGCGCGTTTTCGTTCTCCAGGAACTGCAGCGGCAGCACGCCCATGCCGACCAGGTTGGAGCGATGGATACGCTCGAAGCTCTCGGCGATCACCGCCTTGACGCCGAGCAGGTTGGTGCCCTTGGCCGCCCAGTCGCGCGAGGAGCCGGTGCCGTATTCCTTGCCGGCCAGCACCACCAGCGGCACGCCGTCGGCCTTGTACTTCACTGCCGCATCGTAGATCGCCAGTTTTTCCGGCGCCGCGCCGTCCTTGCCGTAGTACAGCGTGTTACCGCCTTCTTCGCCGCCGAACATCAGGTTCTTGATGCGGATGTTGGCGAAGGTACCGCGCACCATCACGTCGTCATTGCCGCGGCGGCTGCCGTAGCTGTTGAAGTCGGCCGGTTGCACGCCGCGCTCCTGCAGGAAACGGCCCGCCGGCGAATCCTTCTTGATGTTGCCGGCCGGCGAGATGTGGTCGGTGGTGATCGAGTCGCCGAACAGGCCCATGATGCGCGCACCGTGCACGTCCTCGACGTGGCCGACCTGCATGGTCATGCCGTCGAAGTAGGGCGGGTTCTTGATGTAGGTCGAGGTCGCGTCCCATTCGTACAGGGCACCATCCGGGGAGGCGATGGTGTTCCAGCGGCTGTCGCCCTTGAACACGTCGGCGTAGTTCTGCTTGAACATCTCCGGGCCGACGGTGGCGGCGATGGTGTCGCCGATTTCCTTGTTGCTCGGCCAGATGTCGCGCAGATACACCGGCTGCCCGTCGCTACCGGTGCCGAGCGGATCGGTGGTGAGGTTGATGTCGGTGGTACCGGCGATCGCATACGCCACCACCAGCGGCGGCGAGGCGAGGTAGTTCATCTTCACTTCGGGATGCACGCGGCCTTCGAAGTTGCGGTTGCCCGACAACACCGAAGACACCACCAGGTCGTCCTTGGCGATCGCTGCAGACACATCGTCCGGCAGCGGGCCGGAGTTGCCGATGCAGGTGGTGCAGCCGTAGCCGACCACGTAGAAACCGAGCGTTTCCAGATCGGCGAGCACACCGGCCTTGCTCAGGTAATCGGTGACCACGCGTGAGCCCGGCCCGAGCGAGGTCTTCACCCATGGCTGCGCCTTCAGCCCCTTGGCCGCCGCGTTACGCGCGAGCAGGCCGGCGCCCAGCATCACTGCCGGGTTGGAGGTGTTGGTGCACGAGGTGATCGCGGCGATCACCACCGAGCCGTCGCGCAGCTGCCAGCCGGCACCGCTGTCGGTGGAACTCTCGGCCTGCGCTGCCTTGGCGCCGACCGCAGTGCCGCCGCCGCCTTCGTTCTTCAGCCGGTCTTCCTGCTTGATGTCGGTCAGGCGCTTGCTGCGCGCATCCACGAACGGCTTGAGGCTCTCGCGGAAGTTGGACTGCATGTCTTCCAGCAGCACGCGGTCCTGCGGGCGCTTGGGGCCGGCCAGCGAGGGCTTGACCTCGCCCATGTCCAGCTCCAGCGTGGCGCTGTACTGCGCCGGCGGGGTGTTGGCGTCGTGCCACAGGCCCTGCGCCTTGGCATAGGCCTCGACCAGCGCGATCTGCTCCTCGCTGCGGCCGGACAGGCGCAAATAGGTCAGCGATTCGTCGTCGACCGGGAAGATGCCGCAGGTGGCACCATACTCCGGTGCCATGTTGCCGATGGTGGCGCGGTCGGCCAGCGGCAGATGCTGCAGGCCTTCGCCGTAGAACTCGACGAACTTGCCGACCACGCCGGCCTTGCGCAGCATCTGGGTGACGGTGAGCACCAGATCGGTGGCGGTGGCGCCTTCGGGCAGCTTGCCGCTGAGCTTGAAGCCGACCACCTGCGGGATCAGCATCGACGAGGGCTGCCCCAGCATCGCGGCCTCGGCCTCGATCCCGCCCACGCCCCAGCCCAGCACGCCGATGCCGTTGATCATGGTGGTATGGCTGTCGGTGCCGAACACGGTGTCCGGGTAGGCGATCTGTGTTCCGTCCTTGTCCGCGCTCATCACCACGCGCGCCAGATTCTCCAGGTTCACCTGGTGGACGATACCGGTGTTGGGTGGCACCACCTTGAAGTTTTCGAATGCCTTCTGGCCCCAGCGCAGGAAGCCGTAGCGTTCCTGGTTGCGCTGGAATTCGATCTTGCCGTTGAGGTCGAGCGCATCGGCCGAGCCGAACACGTCCACCTGCACCGAGTGGTCGATAACCAGTTCGGAGGGGATCTGCGGGTTGATCTGGTCGGCGTTGCCGCCGAGCTTGACCACGGCATCGCGCATCGCGGCCAGGTCGACCACGCATGGCACGCCGGTGAAGTCCTGCAGCACCACGCGGGCGGGCATGAAGGCGATTTCGATATCGGGCTCGGCGGTGGGGTCCCACTTGGCGACCGCTTCGATATGGTCCTTGCCGACGGTGACACCGCCGTCCTCGTGCCGGAGCAGGTTCTCCAGCAGGATCTTCATCGAATAGGGCAGATGGCCGATATCGAAGCGCTCGCCCAGCTTCGGCAGGCTGTAGTACTCGTAGCGCTTGCCGTGGACCTCAAGCGAGGTGCGGGTGGAAAAGGAATCGCTCATGCATCACTCCTATGGCTGCAGGCTGTAGGTCTGTTTGGAACAGTGTGACCAATTCAGTGTGTACGTTCGGTTGCAAGACAGGGTATGTGGCCTTGAGTACGACAAGTCAAGTATGTAAAATCGGCGCATACTTTCTGCCGGGGCCACCTCCATGGAAGCCACAGTTGCCGAACGCGGACAGATCACGCTGCCCAAGGCCGTGCGCGATGCCCTGGGCCTGACCAAGGGCACCACACTCAAGATCGAGCTCGACGGCGGGCGCATCATCCTGCGCAAGGACGTCAGCGAGGCGCTGCGCAAGGTGCGCGGCAAGTTCAAGCTGGTCGACGGGCTGACCAGCACCGACGAGGCGATGCGCGCCATCCGCGGCCGCGCCCCCGGGGATCCGTTCGACCCATGATCGCCCTGGATTCATCGGTGCTGCTGGACATCCTGGTCGGCGATGCGGTCTACGGCGAGGTGTCGGAGATCTGCATCGGCGATGCGCTGGCGCGCGACGAGGTGGTGGTCTGCGATGCAGTGGTGGCCGAGGTGCTGGCCATGCTCGATACCCAGGTCGACCTGATGGAAACCCTGGCCTCGATCGGGGTGCGTTACGAAGCCACCCAGGAAGCGGCGGCGGTGCGCGCCGGCCATATGAACAAGCGCTTCCGCGCGCGCGGCGGCAAACGCGAGCGGGTGGTGGCCGATTTCCTGATCGGCGCCCACGCGCTGCTCCAGTGCGACGGGTTGATCACCCGCGACGAGGGCTTTTTCCGCGACTACTTCAAGGGTTTGAAGATCGTTGTTCCCAAACCCGCAAGCTGATCCACGTTTCGCGTCTACACATTCACTGTTGTCTTTCGGAGAATCCGCATGTTGGAAGCCTACCGCCACCACGTTGCAGAGCGCGCCGCGCTCGGTATCCCGCCGCTGCCGCTGACCGCGCAGCAGACCGCCGAGGTCATCGAGCTGCTGAAGGCTCCGCCGGCGGGCGAAGAAGAATTCCTGGTCGAGCTGCTCAGCCAGCGCGTGCCGGCTGGCGTGGATGATGCCGCCAAGGTCAAGGCTTCGTACCTGGCTGCGGTGGCCTTCGGCACCGAGAAAACCGCGCTGATCAGCCCGACGCGTGCAACCGAGCTGCTCGGCACCATGCTGGGTGGCTACAACATCCAGCCGCTGATCGACCTGCTCGACAACACCGAGCTGGGCGCCACCGCCGCCGAAGCGCTCAAGCACACCTTGCTGGTGTTCGACGCCTTCCACGACGTGCAGGAAAAGGCCGAAGCCGGTAACGCGCATGCCAAGGCCGTGCTGCAGAGCTGGGCCGATGCCGAATGGTTCACCAGCAAGCCGGAAGTGCCGCAGAGCATGACCGTCACCGTGTTCAAGGTGCCGGGCGAGACCAACACCGACGACCTGTCGCCGGCCCCGGATGCGACCACCCGCCCGGACATCCCGCTGCACGCGCTGGCGATGCTGAAGAACAAGCGCGACGGCGCGGCCTTCGAGCCGGAAGAAGACGGCAAGCGCGGCCCGATCCAGGCCATCGCCGATCTCAAGGACAAGGGCCATCTGGTTGCCTACGTGGGCGATGTGGTCGGTACCGGTTCCTCGCGCAAGTCGGCGACCAACTCGGTGCTGTGGTGGACCGGCGAGGACATTCCGTTCATTCCGAACAAGCGCTTCGGCGGCGTGTGCCTGGGCAGCAAGATCGCCCCGATCTTCTACAACACGATGGAAGACGCCGGCGCGTTGCCGATCGAGCTGGACGTGTCGCAGATGGAGCACGGCGATGTGGTCGAGCTGCGTCCGTATGACGGCAAGGCGCTGAAGAACGGGCAGGTGATCGCCGAGTTCGCGATGAAGTCGGACGTGCTGTTCGACGAAGTGCGCGCCGGTGGCCGCATTCCGCTGATCGTCGGCCGCGGCCTGACCGCCAAGGCGCGCGAGTTCCTGGGCCTGCCGGCCTCTGACCTGTTCCGCCTGCCGATGGACCCGCCGGACACCGGCAAGGGCTTCTCGCTGGCGCAGAAGATGGTCGGCCGCGCCTGCGGCTTGCCGGAAGGCCAGGGCATGCGCCCGGGCACCTATTGCGAGCCGAAGATGACCTCGGTGGGCTCGCAGGACACCACTGGCCCGATGACCCGCGACGAGCTCAAGGACCTGGCTTGCCTGGGCTTCTCGGCCGACCTGGTGATGCAGTCGTTCTGCCACACCGCCGCGTATCCGAAGCCGGTCGACGTCAAGACCCACCACACCTTGCCGGAGTTCATCTCCACCCGAGGCGGCGTGTCGCTGCGTCCGGGCGATGGCGTGATCCACAGCTGGCTCAATCGCATGCTGCTGCCCGACACCGTCGGTACCGGTGGCGACTCGCACACGCGTTTCCCGATCGGCATTTCGTTCCCGGCCGGCTCCGGCCTGGTGGCCTTCGCCGCCGCCACCGGAGTGATGCCGCTGGACATGCCCGAGAGCGTGCTGGTGCGCTTCAAGGGTGAGATGCAGCCGGGCGTGACCCTGCGTGACCTGGTCAATGCGATCCCGCTGTACGCGATCAAGGACGGTCTGCTGACCGTGGCCAAGCAGGGCAAGAAGAACATCTTCTCCGGCCGCATCCTGGAAATCGAAGGCCTGCCGAACCTGAAGGTGGAACAGGCGTTCGAGCTGTCCGACGCCTCGGCCGAGCGTTCGGCGGCCGGTTGCACCGTGCACCTGGACAAGGCGCCGATCATCGAATACCTGACCAGCAACATCACCCTGCTGCGCTGGATGATTGCCGAAGGCTATGCCGATGCGCGCACGCTGGGCCGCCGCATCAAGAAGATGGAAGAGTGGCTGGCCGATCCGCAGCTGCTGCAGCCCGATGCCGACGCCGAGTACGCCGCCGTCATCGAGATCGACCTGGCCGACATCCACGAGCCGATCGTGGCGTGCCCGAACGACCCGGACGACGTCAAGACGCTGTCCGAAGTGGCCGGTGCGGCGATCGACGAGGTGTTCATCGGTTCGTGCATGACCAACATCGGTCACTTCCGTGCCGCTGCCAAGTTGCTGGAAGGCAAGCGCGATATCCCGACCCGTCTGTGGGTTGCACCGCCGACCAAGATGGACGCCTCCGAGCTGACCAAGGAAGGCCATTACGGTACCTTCGGCGCGGCCGGTGCACGCATGGAAATGCCGGGCTGCTCGCTGTGCATGGGCAACCAGGCGCAGGCACGCGAGGGCGCCACGGTGTTCTCCACCTCCACGCGTAACTTCCCGAATCGTCTGGGCCGCAATACCAACGTGTACCTGGGTTCGGCGGAACTGGCGGCGATCTGCTCGCGTCTGGGCCGTATCCCGACCAAGGACGAGTACATGGCCGATGTGGGCGTGATCAAGACCAGTGGCGATCAGATCTACCGCTACATGAACTTCGATCAGATCCAGGAATATCAGGACGTGGCCGATACCGTTGCTGCCTGATCCAGTTGGTTGATCACCTGTTCGAAAAACGCCCGGCGATGCCGGGCGTTTTTCGTTATTCGGGCGATGACTTCGTTTTGGCTGCGCAATGTCGGGAGTTAAGGCAATCGCAGTTAACTCGTCTGTCGCATTGCAACAAAAATCTGAAGTCGGCAGGTCTAGAGTGGCGCCGCTCCCATCGCTCTGATTGATCTCCAATGCCTACTTGCACGATCGCTGGTCAAACGCTGCATTACGCACAATACGGTCAAGGGTTTCCGGTGTTGCTTGGCCACAGTTATCTCTGGGACGCGGCCATGTGGGAGCCGCAGATCCAGGCGCTTTCGCAGCACTATCGGGTCATCGTTCCCGAGTTGTGGGGGCACGGGCAATCGGCAGCGCTGCCAGCGGGCACGCAGACGGTTGGCGATCTTGCCAGGCAGATGCTGCTGCTGCTGGATGCGCTGGAACTGCCGCAATGCGCGGTGGTCGGCCTGTCGGTCGGCGGCATGTGGGGCGCCGAGCTGGCGCTGCTGGCACCGCAGCGCGTGCGCAGCCTGGTGCTGATGGATACCTTCCTGGGTGCCGAGCCGCAAGCCACGCAAACGCGTTATTTCGGTCTGCTCGATGCGATCGAAGCGGCCGGGCAGGTGACGCCTGAGTTGATCGAGGCGATCGTGCCGATCTTTTTCCGCCCCGGCATCGATCTGAATTCCGCGCTGCCGGCTGCGTTTGCGCAGCGTCTGGCGGCGCTGTCGGCCGAGCAGTTGCGCACCTCCATCGTGCCGCTGGGCCGGCTGATCTTCGGGCGCGCGGATCGCCTGGAGGCGATGGCCGCGCTGGATCCGGCCAGCACCTTCCTGCTCGGTGGCGCAGACGATATTCCGCGCCCGCCCGAAGAGCTGTGGCTGATGGCCGAGGTGATCGGGTGCGACTACGAGCTGATTCCCGATGCTGGGCACATCGCATCGCTGGAGAATCCGGCCTTCGTCACTGCGCAATTGCTGGGTTGGTTGAAGCGCACCGTGGCATCGGATTCGACGCGGATGCAAAGGTGCGCGCTTGAAGACAACAGTCAGGCACAGGCATCGCTCTCATGATGTGCCGCTGATCTGGCGATCAGAACGACACCATGCGTTGCTTGCAAGCATGAGCACCGGCCACCTCAGTTGGCGCTGCTTGCAACCATTAGCACCGACCACCTCACTTGGTCTTTGCCCGCTCACCGTCGCGGGACCTTACGCGGCATGGATGCCGCGTAAGCGCCTACAAGGACTTACCTGCGGCGTGTCCTGCGAGGGTGGGCGGGCAAGGGCCCTGCACAGAACCACCAGATCAGATGCTTTGCCTTCTGGCAATTTGCTTCGACTTGCTGATGCGTGCGTAAAAACGCTATGAGAACAGCCTGACAAACCACGACATGGTTGTCGTGAGCCGCTCTAAGACTGCGCACCCAGCCAGGCTTCCAGTGCCGCCGCCGGCAATGGCCGCGAAAACAGATAGCCCTGCAGCACTTCGCAGCCGAGGTCGGCGAGGAACAGGCGTTGGGCTTCGTTTTCCACGCCTTCGGCAACCACGTGCTTGCGCAGATGCTCGCCGATGCGCAGCACCGAGGTGGTGAGGGCGCGGGCGTCTTCGCTGTGTTCGATGTCGCGCACGAAGCTCATGTCCAGCTTGAGCTCGTCGATCGGCAGGCGATGCAGGTGGCTCAGGCTGGAGTAGCCGGTGCCGAAGTCGTCCAGCGACAACGAGATGCCGGCTTCGCGGATGGCGTGCAGGTTTTCCAGGACGCCGGGTTGCCCGGAGAGCATCACGCTCTCGGTCATTTCCAGCGTGAGGTCGGAGGGCTGCGCGCCCATGTCGGCGATCAGGCGCAACAGGTCGCTGAGCATGCGCGGGCTTTCGAAGCTGCTCGCCGACAGGTTCACCGACACGCGCGACACCGGCACGCCACGCTTGCGCCAATCGGCGATCTGCCGGCAGGCACTGCGCAGCACCCAGTCGTTGAGCTGCGGCATCATGCCTTGCTCTTCGGCCACGGGCAGGAACCGCGCCGGCGAAATGGCGCCCATCTGCGGATGATTCCAGCGCAACAGCGCTTCCACGCCGTATAGCGCGTGCGGTGCGGCGCTGTGCAACTGCGGTTGGTAGTGCAACTGCAGTTGATCGCGGTCGATCGCCTGGCGCAGCTCCGCTTCCAGCGCAACGCGTTCCTGCGCCATGCGGTTCATGTCGGAACTGAAGAAACGGAACCGTCCACCGCCTTCCTGCTTGGCGCGGTTCATGGCCAGATCGGCATGCCGCAGCAGGATGTTGATGTCGCGCCCATCTTCGGGAAACATCGCCACGCCGATACTGGCCGACGGATGCACGGTCATGTGCCCGACCGGCAACGGCCTGGCGATGGTGCCCAGCACGCGTTCTGCGGCGGCACTGGCCTGCTCGGCACTGCATTGCGGCAGCGCGAGCGCGAATTCGTCGCCGGCCAGGCGCGCCAGCATGGCGGTGGCGGTCAGCTGTTCGCCGATGCGCAAGGCGATGTCGCGCAACAGGCCATCGCCGGCGGCATGGCCCTGGCTGTCGTTGATCAACTTGAAGCGGTCGATGTTGATGAACATCAACGTGGCCGGTTCGCCGGCGTATTCGGCCTGTGTCAGGGCTTGCTCGGCGCGTGCGCTGAACATGATGCGGTTGGGCAGGCCGGTCAGCGCATCGTAGAACGCCAGTTGATGCACGCGCTGGCGGATCTGTTCGCGTTCCAGCGCCAGCGTGCACAACTGCTGGCACAGATCGGTGAGGCGTACGTGCCAGGCATCGGCACGCTGCGCCTTGCGGTAGTACAACGCGAAGGTACCCAGCACGCGTGCGCTGTTGGAGCGGATCGGTGTGCTCCAGCACGCGCGCAGACCCATCGGCAGCAGCAGTTCGCGGAATTGCGCAAACAGCGGGTCGGTGGCGATGTCTTCCACCATCACCGGGCGGCCGCGCCAGGCGGCCGTACCGCAGGCGCCTGCACCCGGCGCGATCTTCAGTCCGTTGACCGCATCGGCATATTCCGGCGGCAGGCTGGGTGCGGCCAGCGAATGCAGGCAGCCCTGGTTGTCCGCGCTCATGACCGTGGCCAGCACGTCCGGTGCGATGCGCTCGACCTCGGTGCAGATCAGCGTCATCACCTCGATCAGCGGCCGTTCCTGCACCAGCGCCTCGAGCACGCGGTGCTGCAGCACCTCATGCATCTTGGTGTCGGTGATGTCGGTCAGCACCGCCACGTAATGCGACGGCAGATGCCTGGCGTCGTAGATCGGATTGAAGTTGAGCGAAATCCACAGCGGCGTGCCGTCCTTGCGGTATACCAGCAGGTCGGCCTGGGTCTGCTGCAACGCATCGGCGCGGTCGCGGATGCGCGCCACCTCGTCCTGGTCGCTTTGCGCGCGGGTCAGCACGTCCGAGGGACGCTTGCCGACCAGTTCGGCTTCGGTATAGCCGAACATGCGCTGGAAGCCGTCGTTGGCGTAGAGCAGGCGCGATTGCAGATCGCAGATCAGGATCGCACTGCTGCTGCCGTCCAGCGCTTCGGCCAGCAGGCGCGAGCGCGTGGCATCGGGATGTTCGTCCGGCCTGCTCACGCCAGCGGTGATCGGGCCGACCTTGAACGTCCTGGGGAGGGGCGCGTGATCTGCCGGTGTCTCCGCCGTCGCCAGCGATGCGGTTACCGCGACGCCGGGAACCGCCGCCTGTTCAGCTGGATGCGGGGGACGAACGGTCATGCCGGATCAACGCGCCTGTGCCGACAGCGCGATCAGGCGCTCGGCAACGCGGCTCAGCGGCACCACTTCCTGCGCGGCACCGAGCTTGTAGGCGGCGCCGGGCATGCCCCACACCACGCTGCTGGCTTCGTCCTGCACCAGCGTGGGCGCACCGGCCTGCAACATTTCCAGCAGGCCGCGTGCACCGTCGTCGCCCATGCCGGTGAGGATGGCGCCGACCGCGTTCGGGCCGGCGTTGGCGGCGACGGAGCGGAACAGCACGTCCACCGCCGGCTTGTGGCGATTGACCGGCGGGCCGTCGTCGATGCGGCAGCGCCAGCGCGCACCGTCGCGGATGATGCGCAGGTGCTGGCCGCCCGGCGGCAGGTAGGCGTGACCCGGCAGGATCGCCTCGCCATCGCTGGCCTCGCGCACCGACATCGCCGAGTGGCGATTGAGGCGTTCGGCGAAGGCGGTGCTGAAGCTGGCCGGCAGATGCTGGGTCATCACCACCGCCGGGGCATCGGCGGGCATGTGTTCGAGCACCACGCGCAGGGCTTCGGTGCCGCCGGCCGAGGCGCCGATGGCGATCAGGCGGTCGGTGGTGCGGAAGCGCAGCGCGCTGCCGGGAACCGGTGCGGACTGCATGTCCAGGGTGACCTTGGGCGCGCTGGGACGATTGAGCGCGCTGACCCTGGCCTTGGAGGCCATCTTGACCTTGCTGACGATTTCTTCCGCGTAGCCTTCCAGCCCGCGTGCGACGTCGATCTTGGGCTTGGAGACGAAATCCACCGCACCCAGCGACAAGGCCTGCAAGGTGGTGTCGGCGCCGCGCTCGGTCAGCGACGAAATCATCACCACCGGGGTGGGGCGCAGGCGCATCAGGTTTTCCAGAAACACCAGGCCGTCCATGCGCGGCATTTCCACATCCAGCGTGATCACGTCCGGATTGAGGCGTTTGATCTTTTCGCGCGCCAGGATCGGGTCGGCGGCCGAGCCGATCACCTCGATGCCGGCATCGCGCGAGAGGATTTCGGTCAGCATCTGGCGTACGACCGCCGAGTCGTCGACGATCAATACACGCACAGGGGTTTCCAGCGTCATTCGAACAACTCCACTCCACCGGTAACCGGTGCTTTGGACAGACGGGCGCGCACGGCCGATTCGGTGGCGGCGACTTCGGCTTCGTGTGCATGCGGCAAGCGCTGCACGACCACGCGTCCGGTCGTCGGGAAGAACCACACCTTGCGCGGATGGATGCCGCACAGATCTTCGGCAATGATGGGAATGTGTTCGGCCTGCAGGTACTGGCGCACGAACTCGGCGTTGCGGGTGCCGACCGGGTTGCTGGTGAAGCCCTTGAGCACGTTGGCGCCGCCGAAGACCTTGGCTTCGATGCGTTTGCGATGCGCGCCGCGCTTGAGCATGTCGTTGATCAGCAACTCCATCGCATAACTGCCGTAACGCGCGGGTGCGCCATCGCCGACCTGTCCTTCCGGCAACAGGAAGTGATTCATGCCGCCGATCTTCAGGACCGGGTCGCGCAGGCAGGCGGCAACGCACGATCCCAAGGTGGTCGTCAACGCGGTGTCGTCGTCGACCACCAGGTACTGGGTGGGCAACAGCTTGGCGGTGATGGTCTGGAACCGCGAATCGCGATAGCGCATGACATCGTCGACCTGCACGGCGGTACTCATGCAGACGCTCCCGCGCGCGGGCTGCGCCGATACAGCGTGCGCCCGCACGGCTGGATCAGATCGGCCGCGTGCAGGTAGTTCTCCGAATGCCCGGTGTAGAGCAGACCGTCGTCGCCCATGTGGCTGACCAGCCGCGACAGGATGCCGCGCTGGGTCGGTTTGTCGAAGTAGATCATCACGTTGCGGCAGAATAACGCCGCATACGGGCCGCCCACGTCGTAACGCGGTGCCAGCAGGTTCAGTTGGCGGTATTCGATGAGCTGGCGCAATGCCGGGATCACCCGGCACTTGCCTTCGTTGGGGCCGCTGCCGCGCTGGAAGTACTTGCGCTTGATCGATGCGTCCAGCGAGGCGACGCGGTCGATGGCGTAGACGCCGCGCGAGGCGGTCTCCAGCACCTGGGTGTCGACGTCGGTGGCGACGATGCTGACCGGCGGGGTCAAGGTGCCGAAGGCTTCGCAGGCGGTGATGGCGATGGAGTAGGGCTCTTCGCCGGTGGAGGCCGCGCACGACCAGATCTTCAACGGCGCCTGCGAGGCGCGCTTTTGCAGTTCTTCGCGCAGCTTGTCGAAGTGGTGCGGCTCGCGGAAGAACGAGGTCAGGTTGGTGGTCAGCGCGTTGGTGAACGCCTGCCATTCCTCCTCGTCGTTGCCTGCTTCCAGCTGGTCCAGGTAGTCGCGGAAGGAGCGCAGGCCGAGCACGCGAAGACGACGCGACAACCGGCCATACACCATGTCGCGCTTGGCCGGAGCCAGGGCGATGCCGACACGCTGATAGATCAGGTCGCAGACGCGCTTGAAATCGCGGTCGCCAAAATCAAATTCGCGTGTGTCTGAAGCGGGAGTCAAGGTGGTCGTCATATCCATACGCGTCGTTAGCTATGACTGGATATCGGCCATGTGGTCATGCAACTGAAGCACCAATCGTGCATTGCAGACAGCCGGGTCCGCTGGCGGTGCACGGCGCTGCGCGGGCGGTGCGATCGCAGCCGGCGGCAGGGCAGTGCGCGCTGCGCCGGGGGCAGATACACAAAGCCCCGGCAGTGCCGGGGCTTTGTGGGGAGACAGCAGCGGCTTAGAACTCCTGCCAGTTACCGTCGGCCAGCGCGGCCTGCGGCTTGGCCGGGCGCGATGGGGTGGCTTCACGTGTCGCCGCCTTGGCTGCGGACTTCACCGCGACCGGGCGCGAGGCGACCGGGCGTACGCGCGCGGCCGGGGCGGCCGGCTCGTCCAGCTTGAACACCGACACCGCTTCGGCCAGGTGGCCGGCCTGTTCTTCCATCGAGCGTGCGGCCGCAGTGGCTTCTTCCACCAGGGCGGCGTTCTGCTGGGTGGTCTCGTCCATCTGGGTGATGGTCTGGTTGACCTGCTCGATGCCGGTCGACTGTTCCTGCGAGGCGGCAGAGATCTCGCCCATGATGTCGGTCACGCGCTGCACGCTGGCCACGATCTCGGCCATGGTTGCACCGGCCTTGCGTACCAGGGCCGAGCCCTCGGCCACCTTGTGCACGGAGTCGTCGATCAAGCCCTTGATCTCCTTGGCGGCACCGGCCGAGCGCTGTGCCAGCGTACGCACTTCCGAGGCGACCACGGCAAAGCCGCGACCCTGTTCGCCGGCACGGGCGGCTTCCACCGCCGCGTTCAGGGCCAGGATGTTGGTCTGGAACGCGATGCCGTCGATCACCGAGATGATGTCGGCGATCTTCTTGGACGAGGCTTCGATGCCCGACATGGTGGTGACCACCTGCGAGACCACCTCGCCGCCCTGCGAGGCCACGCCGGTGGCGCCGATGGCCAGCTGGTTGGCCTGACGGGCGCTTTCGGCGTTCTGCCGGACGGTGGAGGTGAGCTCCTCCATCGAGGCGGCGGTTTCTTCCAGATTGGCGGCCTGCTGCTCGGTACGATGCGACAGATCGCTGTTGCCGGAGGCGATCTCGCCGGCCGCCGAGTTGATCGCTGTGGACGAGACCTTGATGCGCCCGACGATGTCGGCCAGCTGCTCGGCGGTGGCATTGGCATCGTCGCGCATCTGCGCGAACACGCCGCTGAATTCGCCATGCATGCGCACGGTCAGGTCACCGCGCGACAGCGCCGACAGCAATGCCGAGATCTGCTCCAGGCTGCCGGCATTGGCATCCAGCAGGCCGTTGAGCTGCTGGGCCAGCTGCAGGAAGAAGCCCTGCTTGCCGTCGGTTTCCACCCGGCCGCTCATGTCGCCGCTGGCGGCGGCACGCACGATGCGGGCGACTTCTTCTTCGACCTGGACTTCGATGGTGCGGTCGCGCCACTCGCAGACCTCGCCGGTGCTTTCGCCGTGCTCGTTCTTGATCGAGGTGACGGTCTGGGTCACCACGAACTCGCCATAGCGCTCTTCGAAGCTGGTGATGCCGTCGCGTTCCAGTGCTGCGATGGCCTTGCGCACGGTCGATTCGGGCATGCCGAGATAGCTGATGTGCTGGCCGATGATCTTGTTCGCATCGAAGTCGGACGATGCCAGGCGGATGCTGCCTTCGTAATGCGTCACAATCTTCATGAACGCCTCGTTGGCGTAGATGATGGTGCGATCGGCATTGGTGATGAAGGTGCCGGTGGACGATTCGTCCAGCGCGGTGCGGATACGCAGGTTTTCGTCGGCGATCTTCTGATCGCGTTCGATGCGTTCCTTCAGGTCGCGCTGCATGCGGTGCATGGAGCGCATCAGTTCGCCCACTTCGTCCTGGCCCTGCACATTGATCTGGCCATCGAGCTTGCCGCTGGCGATTTCGGTGGCGGTGGACACGGCGCCGCGCATGCTCTTGACGATGGAGCGTGCGAACAGGAATGCCAGGCCCAGGCCACCGGCGATGCCGATCAACAGCACCATCACGGTCAGCGATACCGAGGTGGCATGGACCTTTTCGGCCTTGCTCTTGGCGGCCTGCGCCAACTTGTTGTCTTCGACGATCAATGCGGCCAGCGAATCCTTGGCCTTGTTGTGCAGGGTGCGGGTCTCGCCGACAAAGGTGTCGACGGCATCGTCGGGCAGATTGAGCTCGATCATTTCGTCGACGCTGGCGTAGGACGCGGCTGCCTTCTTCCAGTCGGCCACGAACACGTCAAACAGCTTCTTCTGCTGCGGGCTCTCGATCAGGCGGGGATAGCCCTTGATCGTGGCATCGATTTCACCATGGAGCCGCTTGGCGCGGACCTTGGCTTCCTGCTTGACCGAGTCGCTGGCGCGCACCAGATTTTGATAGGCCGCATTTCGATATTCGCCGAGCATGCCGCGCAAGTCGCCTGCTTCGCGCACGCTGGACATGGTGTTGCCGGCCAGGTCGCGGGTGACGTTATTGAGCGACGCCAGGCCCGCATAGGCGATGATGCCCTGCACCAGCATGATCAGCAGCACGATGCCGAACGCCAGCATCAGCTTGGGCATCAGTTTGAGATTGTTGATCCATTGCATTGACACGATTCCCCGATAGAAGTCAGTGCGCATAACCGCAAACGGCAGATCGCCACGCACGAGGGCGTGGCGATCTGCGGGGCGATTACTTGATGGTGGCCAGCTTCAGGCTGGCCGGCGAGCTGACTTCGATTTCGGCACGCGAGCTGTCGCGCTGGATCTTGCCGAGCACACAGACGTCCTTGCCTTCCAGGCTTTCCGGGGCAAAGCTGAACTTGCCGCGGTTGGCGCCGTCGATGCGGGCCGAGAAGGTGTGACGCGGGAACATGCCGCCCATGTACAGGAAGGTGGGTTCACCTTCCGAGCTCTGGGCGTACTTGGCCTTTTCGACCTTGCCGCACACCATGCCGTCCTTGCCGACGAAACGGGTCGCCATTTCCGGCGGAATCATTTCCTGCGACTGAGCCGACAGCGTGGGAGCAACAATCACGAGAGCAGCGACGGGGAGGAGCGAGAGCAGGAACTTCATAGGGATTCTCCAGAATCAAAAGTCGAACGGTGACCCGTTTGTGTACGCGGGCTTCTATTCAGCTATCGGCTAGCCGCCGTTCAACTTGAATCCGAAAAATGTGATTTCTATCTCACTTCAACTTCGTTGTGCGTCTCGTGTCGGGAAGCTCCCGACACCAGATGGTCTGAATCAGGCCGCTTCTTCGGCCAGTTGCTGCTGACCGAGCTCGGTGCTGTCCAGCAGGGTCTCGATATCCAGCAGGATCAGCATGCGATCGTCCTGGGTACCGATGCCCGAGATGAAGCGGGTGTCGACCGAGGCGCCGAATTCGGGGGTGGGGCGGATCTGGTCGTCGTTGAGCGGAATCACGTCCGAGACGCTGTCCACCACGATGCCGACGACGCGGTCTTCGACGTTGAGCACGATCATCACGGTGAAGGCGTCGTAGCGCGCTTCTTTCAGGCGCAGCTTCAGGCGCAGGTCGATCACCGGCACGATGGTGCCGCGCAGATTGATCACACCCTTGATGTAATCGGGTGCGTCGGGCAGGCGGGTGACCGAATCGTAGCCGCGGATTTCCTGCACCTTCAGGATGTCCACGCCGTAGTGTTCTTCGCCCAGGGCGAAGCTGAGGAATTCACCACCGGTGCCGGTGGTCGTGCTTTTGTCGTTCATGGAAACTCCGGGCGTTGCGGCTGAGTGTCGGATTGCAGCTATAGGAAAAGCATGCGGATGAGGATTGCCCTAGCAACATCGGCGCAGCGCAGGGCAACTTTAGCCGTGCGCCGTGGCTGGTGCGGGTGGGTTCAGAACACGCCGCTCTTGCGCGCATTGCGCTGGCGGTCGACCCGGAAGATATAGCGCTGGATGGTCTCGTCGGCACCGCGCGGCAGGTCGCTGAACTGCATGCCGACACGGAAACCTTCGCTCCCGTTGGGCAGGGTCTGCTTGTACTGGCTGCACACCGTCAGCGGCAGGGTGATCGGAGCGGTGTCGGGCAGTTGCAGCGTGCAATTGCGGTAGGTGCGCTGCGGTTCGAGCAGAGGCATGCCATCGGTGAGCGAGACCGCCAGGCCGCCGCTGCTGATATCGATCACGCGCAGCTGCAGGTTGAGATTGCCGCCCTGTGCCTCGTCCTGGCGAATGATGCAGACGGGCGAGTCGGTGATCGGCGTTTCCAGTCGGTACGACTCGCGACGCTGCAGGTGATACATCGCCTCGGGCAGCTCGGCGCGGAAGGCGACGTGGATGTCGCGCTCCAGCCGCTCGGGCGTTTCCAGGCGGAAGCGGATATTGACCCGTTCCAGTTGTGCGTAGCACAGCAGGTACTTGGCGTCCTGGATGGCGCGGTTGGAGGCCTCGTTATGGCTGCCGTCCAGAATCACGCAGTCGTCGTCTTCGTCCACCTCGAGCACGGCGGTGGGCACGGCCATGTCGCGCCCGGCGACATGCATGGTCACGATGGCGCGCTGGTCGAGCAACTGACGTAGCAGGCCACGGATCTGCCGTTTGTTGCGCAGCAGATAGCGCTCGTCACCTTCGGCGAGGTGGTCGGCGTCGTGGTCCAGCTCTGAGGTATCGCCTTGGGACATGGGCACAGGCACAGTAGATGCGGGAAGCCGCCGGAACGGTTGTCCCGGCGTCGCCTTGATATCGGCGGCAAAGCGAAATCTTTAAGAGCGGCTGACAAAAACTATTGCGTGAAGCCTTGGTTGCTTTGGGCGTTGTGTTCCCAGCGGCTGAATAGTGCACATGGATCAAGTGTAGAGCGCGTGGTGCTGCCGCTTGGCTGCAGGGCCCTTGCCCGCCCGCCATCGCAGAACACGCTGTAAGTACATCCATCTAGGCGCTGGCGCGGCATCCATGCCGCGAAAGGTCCCGCGACGGTGGGCGGACAGGGACCAGTGGAAATGGTCTGTGTGCAGGGTTCCAGGCCTCTTTTTTAGTTGCCGTGTTTCGATGGACTTGGGTAGTGCAGATATATAAGTCGCAGAGCGGGTGATCTGCGGGCTGGCTGCAGGGCCCTTGCCCGCCCACCATCGCAGGACACGCCGCAAGTACGTCCGTGTAGGCTCTTACGCGGCATCCATGCCGCGTAAGGTCCCGCGACGGTGAGCGGGCAAGAACCAGTTGAGATGGTCGGTATGCATAGGGGAAGCGATGCATGACATGTGCTGGTCGGATCACTAAGCGTTCGATCAATCTCTGACCATTTTCCATTCGCAAGCCAAACAATACGCTTTCAAGAAAGCGGCCGACTAACTCCCTGGCGCGGTGTCCTTGCCGGTTGCGGGACCCTTGGCGGCATGGATGCCGCCAAGGAGCCTCCATGGACGGATTCACGGCGTGTCCCGCGAGCGGTGAGGGCACCGCGCACTCGACTCAACGGGCTTTTGATTCGCGCCTCAACGACGAGGCGCAGTCTCCACTGACGGATTGATGGCCTGTCCCGCAAGCGGCGAGGGCATCGCGCCCTCGACTTACATATTCGATGGGCGCGCTGTCGTCGTTTGCCGCATCAGATGTAGGCGTGGCGCGCGTTGGCCAGCAAGGTGTTCAGTTGGTCCTGCTGTTCCAGGCGGAACACAGCCACTGCATCCACCAGTTGCGCGGCCTGGTCTTCCATCGCGCGTGCAGCCGCGGTGGCTTCTTCCACCAGGGCGGCGTTCTGCTGGGTGCTTTCGTCCATCTGGGTGACGGTCTGGTTGACCTGGGTGATGCCGGCGGCCTGCTCGCGCGAGGCGCTGGTGATCTCGCTCATGATGTCGGTGACGCGCTGCACCGAGCTGACCACCTGCTGCATGGTGCTGCCGGCTTCGGACGCCAGTGCGGCACCGTTGCCGATGCGGGTGACCGAGTCCTGGATCAGGTGCTTGATCTCCTTGGCTGCGCCGGCCGAACGCTGTGCGAGCGTACGTACTTCCGAGGCGACCACGGCGAAGCCGCGGCCCTGTTCGCCGGCGCGTGCGGCTTCCACTGCCGCGTTCAAGGCCAGGATATTGGTCTGGAAGGCGATGCCGTCGATGACGCCGATGATCTCGGCGATCTTCTTGGACGAGGTGTCGATGTCGGCCATGGTGGTGACCACGCGGCCGACCACATCGCCGCCCTGGGCCGCCACGCCGGCGGCGTCCAGCACCAGGCGGTTTGCCTGGTCGGCGTTGTCGGCATTCTGCTTGACGGTGGCGGTGAGCTCTTCCATCGAGGCGGCGGTTTCTTCCAGGGCCGCGGCCTGCTGTTCGGTGCGACGCGACAGGTCGCCATTGCCGGTGGCGATCTCGGTGGCGGCCGAGTTGATCGCCAGCGAGGAGTCCTTGATCCGGCGCACGATGCCGGCCAGCTGGTCGGCGGTGGCATTGGCGTCGTCGCGGATGGTGGCGAACACGCCTTGCAGGTCGCCATCCATGCGCGCGGTCAGATCGCCCTGCGACAACGCAGAGAGCAGGGCGGACACGCGCGACAGCCCGTCCGCATTGTTGTCCAGCAGCGCGTTGAGTTGCTGGGCGAGCAGCAACAGGAAGCCCTGCTTGCCTTCCAGGCCGACGCGCTCGCTCAGGTCGCCGGCGGCGGCGGCCTGCACGATACGTGCGACCTCCTGTTCCACCTGGACTTCCTGGGTGCGGTCGGCCCACTCGACCACAAAGCCCATGCGCTCGCCGGCCGCGCCCAGCACCGGGTTGACCACCAGCCGCATGGTGCGGCCGCCGACATGGATCTGCGCGGTGTGCGTGCCGGTGAGCTGGTCGAGCATGCGTGCCTGGTGCTCGGGCTTGCGATGGAACTGGTCGATGCTGGCATCGATCAGCGCATCGGCATCGAAGTTGGGCAGGTCGCGGCGCAGTTCGTCCTGCACGCTCTTGAGCATGCGTTGCAGCGGGCGGTTGACGTAGATGATGCGGCGATCGGCATCGGCGATCATCACGTTGGTGCTGACATCGTCCAGCGCGGTGCGCACGCGCAGCGCTTCGCTGGCGATCAGCTGATCGCGTTGCAGCCGCGCGCGCAGGTCGTCGCGCATGGCGCGCGCGTTGAGCAGCAGGCGACCGAGTTCGTCTTGGCGGTCGATCTCGATCGGGTTGTCCAGGCGCCCGGCAGCCACATCGCCGAGCACGCGTTCCACCGCCAGCAGCGGGCGGGTGACCATCTTGCGCGCGGCGATGAAGACCACTGCGATGCACAGGCCCAGCACCACCAGCGAGAACAGCAGCATGCTGCCCATCAGCTCGTCCAGCGGGCCGTCGATGGCACTGCGCGGCTGGGTGCCGATCACCGCCCACTGCCACGGCGCGTAGCGCTGGGCGGTGACTTCGAAGGCCTGGGCGTTGCCCTGGGCATCGCGCAACTGCAGGTTGGCGCTGGGCTGCTTGCCGTCCAGCACCGACTGCAGCAGCGATTGCTGCTCGGTCGGCACCAGCGCCGCCAGCGTGGCCGGTGTGCCCGGCGGTGCGGCGATGACCTGGCCCTGGTGCTCGCCCGGCGCCATGTCGACGATGAGGAAATAACCGTCCTGGCCCAGCTTGGTGGTGCTGACCTGCGCCTTCAGCGCGGCCAGGCCCTGGGTGTAGTTGCGCCCGACGAACAGTGCGCCGATCACCTCGCCAGCGGCATTGCGCAGCGGCTGGTAATGGGTCATGTACTGCTCGCCGAACAGCTGCGCCTGGCCGGTGAAGGCCTTGCCTTGCGACAACGCGGCGTAGGCCTTGCCCTTGCGGTCGAGCAGGGTGCCGATCACGCGCTCGTTCTGCTTGTTGCGCAGCGAGGTGGTGATGCGCACGAAGTCGTCACCGGTGCGCGCAAAGATCGTGGCGACCCCGCCGGCGGTCTGCGCGAAGCGATCCACGGCGTCGAAGTTGAGATTCAGTGCCTGCTTGCCGGCACGCAGCGACGGCGTCTGCTGCGCGCCGATGGCGACGGTGCTGGCGGTGTCGAGAGTGCGCTCGCCGCTGGGGAGTATGGTCTCGAACACGCTGCCCAGGCGCTGGGTGCCCTCGGTCAGGGTGACGTCGTACATCGCCACCGACTGCTGCATCAACCGGGTGCTGGAGCGCAGCTCGGCCTTGACCTGGGATTCGATGTCGTCGGCGGACTGGCGGTAGATGGTCAGGGCCAGCAGGCCGAGGGAGAGCGCGATCACCACGGTCAGCAGCGCGGACAGCCGGGTGCCGACGGACAGGCGGTTGAAGGAGTGCATGAGGAATCGACCTTGCCCGGGGGAGGGCGTTACGGATGCGTGAAGTCGATAGCGGCCGTTTATGCAATTAATTGATGGTTTGTGTCGAAATCCGCACAATTGTCCAGTTCGCTTGCCTAATTGGGCGGCTCCAGCGATGTGGCAGTTGTTAGTTTTTGATGAAGTATGGCGCGTCACATGATGCGTGGCCTGACGCCCGCTGGCGGATGGCCACAGATGCCCGGAACAAAAAAAGGGCCGCTTCCCTCGCCAGGAAGCGACCCTCAAGATTCGTCACCGAATCAAACTGCGCTCGAATGGTATTTCTGGAGACTGCGGGTGTGACGCGTTGCGGTGGGGCTCAGAACTCCTGCCAGTCGCTCGGATCGGCGGTGGCTGCCACCGTCGTCTTGCCGGTGTTGCTGCGGCGCGGGGCCGCGTTGCTGCCGGCACGGGCAGCCGGGCGGGCGGCAAAGCGTGCGTTGACCGGCGCAGCGACCATCGACGCGGGCTGACGTGCGGCCGGGCCCTGCTCGACGATCTTGAACACGGCCACCGCCTCGGTGAGTTGCTGGGCCTGTTCTTCCATCGCGCGGGCGGCGGCGGTGGCTTCTTCCACCAGCGCGGCGTTCTGCTGGGTGGCTTCGTCCATGTGGGTGACGGTCTGGTTGACCTGCTCGATGCCGGCCGACTGTTCCTGCGAGGCGGCGGAGATCTCGCCCATGATGTTGGTGACACGCTGCACGCTGGCCACGATCTCGGCCATGGTCTTGCCGGCCTGGTCCACCAGCTGCGAACCGTCGGCCACCCGCTGCACGGAGTCGTCGATCAGGCTCTTGATCTCCTTGGCCGCCGCCGACGAACGCTGTGCCAGGGTGCGCACCTCGGAGGCGACCACCGCAAAGCCGCGGCCCTGGTCGCCGGCACGCGCTGCTTCCACTGCTGCATTCAGGGCCAGGATGTTGGTCTGGAACGAGATGCCGTCGATGACGCTGATGATGTCGGCAATGCGCTTGGACGAGGCCTCGATGCCGCTCATGGTGTCGACCACCCTGCTGACCACCTCGCCGCCCTGCGAGGCCACGCTGGCGGCGCCGATGGCGAGTTGATTGGCTTGGCGTGCGCTTTCGGCGTTCTGGCGCACGGTGGAGGTGAGTTCCTCCATGGAGGCGGCGGTTTCCTCCAGGTTGGCGGCCTGCTGCTCGGTGCGCTGCGACAGATCCTGGTTGCCGGCTGCGATCTCGCTGGCGGCGGCGTTGATCGAGGTGGCCGAGTGCTGGATGTGCCCGACGATGCCGGACAACTGGGTCGCGGTGGCGTTGGCGTCGTCGCGCATCTGTGCAAACACGCCCTTGAACTCGCCGTCCATGCGCGCGGTCAGGTCGCCCGCCGCAATCGCGCGCAGGATGCCCGACAGCGACTGCAGGCTGCCGTCGGCGGTAGCCATCAACTGGTTGAGGCTCTCGACCATGACGCGGAAATCGAACTGGAACTGCGCCGCATCGCCGCGTGCACCGAAGTTGCCGTCGGCAGCGGACTGGGCCAGCTGCTTGATCTGCTGATTCATCGCCGCCAGGTTGGTTTTCACCTGCGCCATGGTGTCGGTCAGCCTGGCCTTTTCGCCGGGCAGCGCGTCCATGTCCTCGCTGAGGTCGCCGATGGCGTAGCGGCCCATGATCTGCGCCAGACGCAGCGTCACCTGCACGTGGCTGTCGACCAGTGCGTTGGTATCGCCGGCCATGCGGCCGTAGTCGCCCGGGAATGCGTCGGCATCCATGCGGAAGCTGATCTGGCCGTTGTCGTGGCGCTTGGCCATGTCCAGCTGCGCGGTGATCAGGTTACGCACCTGCGACTGCATCTTGTCCATTGCCTGCAGCAGGCGGCCGGTTTCGTCGCTGGCCTCGCTGTGCACTTGGTTATCGAGCCGGCCGTCGGCGATCGCTTCGGCGGCGCGGGTGGCGCGGTTCAACGGGCCGGTGAGGCTGCGCGTGATCGTCCAGGCCAGCAGGGCGCTCAGCAGCACCACGGCCAGGCCGCCGCCGACCAGCATGCTGCGGCCACGCGCCATCGAGGCATTGGCCTGGTCGTAGGCCAGCTGACTGCTCTTGCGCTGTGCGTCCGAGTAGGTGCGGATCGCATCCTGCCAGCGCTGGGTGGCCGGCGCGGCGCGTTCAAGCAGGATCGGCATGGCCTGGTCGACCTTGCCGGCCGTGCCCAGTTCGCGCACCTGCTGGTTATGCGCCAGCGCCTGCTCGCGGGTCGAATCCAGCGCGTTGCGCAATTGCTGGTCGTGCGCGTCGGCGGGGAACGCGTAGAGTTTCTCGCGCAGTTCCTTGTAGCGGATGCGCTGGGCGTCGATCACGTCGCCGAACTGGCGATTCTGCTCGGCAGTGGTCGGCAGCACGATGTTGCGCAGGTTCAACGAGATGGTGGCATTGGCGTCCAGCATGTCGGTGGCGTACTGGATCATCGCCATGTTGCGGTTGACGATGGTGTCCAGGCGCTCACGCGCCTGGCTGAGCGTGTACAGGCCGGCGGCCACCAGCGCGCAGGACAGAAGGATCAGCACGCCGAAAGCCAGGGAGAGGCGCTTGCCGACGTTGAAGCGGTGCAGAAAGGAATTCATTGGGTGACCTGAGCGAATGTGCCGTTAGGTGGACTGGCATGCGATGCACTGCTGGAGCAGTGCGTCGCACGTCATGCCTTGTGTGATGCGTCGGTCAGATAACGGCGTTAGAACTGCTGTATTGAGGCAGGCCGGGCTGGCCGGTAAAGCCGGGTCTCAGGCACGTGACGGCCATGTGTACAAGGGGTAGGGAATTGGTGGGGGTGTGTCGGGAATTTCCCTAGAAAACACGCGTTGAACGCGGTTTTGGAGGCAGCGCGATAGAGCCCGGGGTGCGCGATGTGAAGTGCGTTTTCACGCCGGACGCGGTGTATGCGGGCCTGCGGACAGTTGGCATGGCGCGCACAACGCAAAACGGCACCGCCTGTGCGGTGCCGTTGTGACCTTGCTGCGGATGCGGAACTGCACGGCCGCGTGCTCGAGCGTGGTGTCGAGCATATGTATCCCGCGCACCGTGCACGCCGGTTGCAACAACTGGCGTGCACTGCTGTCGATGTGCTGACAGCACCTGTTGGCGGTTTAGAACTCCTGCCAGTCGCCCACGTCGTTTGCCGTTGCCGATGCACCCGCGGTGCTGCGGCGCACGGGCGCGGCCGTGCTGGCGCGGGCGATCGGGCGCGGTGTGCTGCGGGCATTGGCGGGCGCATTGGCAATGGCCGACAACTGGCGCGCCACCGGTGCGTGTTCGGCAACCTTGAACACGGCGACCGCTTCGGTGAGCTGCTGGGCCTGTTCTTCCATTGCCCGTGCGGCGGCGGTGGCTTCTTCCACCAGCGCGGCATTCTGCTGGGTGGTTTCGTCCATCTGGGTCACGGTCTGGTTGACCTGCTCGATGCCGGAGTACTGCTCCTGCGACGCAGAGGAAATCTCGCCCATGATGTTGGTGACGCGCTGCACGCTGGCAACGATTTCGGCCATGGTGGTGCCGGCCTGGTCGACCAGGGTGGCCCCCTGGGTGACCTTGTCGACCGAGTCGTCGATCAGGTGCTTGATCTCCTTGGCCGCACCGGCCGAGCGCTGTGCCAGTGTCCGCACTTCGCTGGCGACCACGGCGAAACCGCGCCCCTGTTCGCCGGCACGCGCCGCTTCCACCGCGGCATTCAAGGCCAGGATATTGGTCTGGAACGCGATGCCGTCGATCACGCTGATGATCTCGGCGATCTTCTTCGACGAGCTCTGGATGTCGGACATGGTGGTGACCACCTTGGCCACCACATCGCCGCCCTGCGACGCCACTGCGGCCGCGCCGATGGCGAGCTGGTTGGCCTGGCTGGCGTGTTCGGCATTCTGCTTGACGGTGGAGGTGAGCTCTTCCATCGAGGCGGCGGTTTCTTCCAGGTTGGCGGCCTGCTGCTCGGTGCGCTGCGACAGATCCTGGTTGCCGGAAGCGATTTCGCCCGAGGCCAGGCCGATCGCGTCGGCAGCGGTCTGGATGCGGCCCACGATGCCGGCCAGCTGTTCGGCGGTGGCGTTGGCGTCGTCGCGCATCTGTGCAAACACGCCCTGGTACTGGCCACTCATGCGTGCGGTGAGATCACCGGCGGCGATCGACTGCAGCAGGCCGGACAACGACTGCAGGTTGCCGTCGGCGGTGGCCATCAAGGTGTTGAGGCTTTCCACCATGATGCGGAAGTCGAACTGGAACTGCTCGGCATTGCCACGCGCGGTGAAGTCGCCGTTGGCGGCGGCCTGTGCCAGCTGCTTGATCTCGGCGTTCATCGTCGACAGGTTCAATTTGACCTGATTCATTGCCGTGGTGATGGCGGCTTTTTCGCCCGGCAGCTGCGGCATGTCTTCGCTCAGGTCACCGATCGCATAGCGCTCCACCAGGTGGATGGTCTGCATCTTGACCTTGATGTGCGCGGCGACCAGCTCGTTGGTGTCCTTGGCCATGCGGCCGAAGTCGCCCGGGAAGGCGCTGGCATCCATGCGGAAGCTGATCTGGCCGTCATCGTGTCGCTTGGCCATGTCCAGCTGCGCGCTGATGAGGTTGCGCACCTGGCCCTGCATGCGATCCATGGCCTGCAACAGGCGGCCGGTTTCGTCGTTGGACTGCGTGCGTACGTCGTTGTCGAGATTGCCGTTGGCGATCGCTTCGGCGGCGCGGGTGGCCTGGGTCAACGGGCGCACCAGGCTGCGGGTGATCAAGAAGCCGAGCAGGGTACTGAACAGCACCACCGCCACGCCGCCGCCGATCAACAGCGCACGGCCGCGGGCCATTTCTGCCGTCGTGGCCACATAGGCTTCCTGGGTGCGCTGACGCTGCAGATCCGAATACTCCGTCAACGCATCCTGCCATTGCTGCGTGCCCGGTGCGGCCTTTTCCAGCAACAGCTTGAGTGCCTCATCAGCCTTGCCGGTCAGGCCCAGCTGCACGACGGTGTCCCTGGTCTCGCGGGCCTGCTCACTGGCAAGGTCGATCCGCTCGCGGATCTGGGTGGCCTGGGGCGAGGCCGAAAACGCATACAGCTTGCGGCGCGTGTCTTCGTAGCTCTTCAGCTGGTTCTTGATGATGGCGTAGAAGCGCAGATTGTCTTCTTGCGAGGTCGGCAACACGATGTTGCGCAACTGCACGGCGATGACCGAGGTGGCGTTGGTCATGTCCTGAGCGTACTGCATGATCGTGATGTTGCGGTTGACCACCGTGTCCATGCGATCGCGGGCCTGCGCCAATGTATGCAGGCCGGCGGCGACAAGTGCGCACGACAACAGGATCAGCGTGCCGAAGGCGAAGCTCAGGCGCTTGCCGACGTTGTACCGTTGAAGAAGAGCGATCATTTGGGGTCTCAAGGCAGTGGGACAAGAAGGAACAAGACGCGTCGGGTTGACGCGTGGGCGATGCGCAGTGACGGCGCAGCAGGCAGGCATCCAGCCGATCCATCGCCCGGGCCGTAGCGCGGCCCGGGCGATTGCAAGGCAGGTAGGCGTGCCGTTGTAGGTAACGGCCAGCGGCTATGGCACTGAACGGGTCAGCCCCGCTGCGTATGGGTGGCCGTCACCGAAGTGACGCGCATGTGCACAAACGGCCGAAAAATGCTGATGGGAGCGCTATCAACGCGCCTGCCCGCATCGGCGGATTCACATCTGTCTCACCCCATCGGGCGCGATGCGAGACGCCAGGCGCGAGCATGGCCGGGTGCAAGACACCGGCGGATGTAGCAATCCACCCGGCGATGCGACCTTGTCGCACCCGCGCGTAGAAGCAGGGCTTTGCCTGCGCCAGGCATCGAACGTGCCCTGCGCCGTGTTGACGCGGCAGCGGCGATCTCATGCCGCTGCATTGGTTTGGATCGGATGCAGCGCTTTCTTACGGAACAGGGGCTGTCACGTTGCACGAGGGCCCCGTGCGCCGGCCCGCAGGTGTGCAACAGACCGCGCGGCGCGCGCCACGCACATCCGCATGCGACCGCGTCACGCGGCGCGCACGAGCCTGGCCGGCCTGGCGAGGCCGTGCAGTTGGAACACCGACACCGCATCGCGCAACTGCTGCGCCTGTGCTTCCATCGCACGCGCGGCGGCGGTGGCTTCTTCCACCAGCGCGGCGTTCTGCTGGGTGGACTGGTCCATCTGCGCGATGGTCTGGCCGACCTGTTCGATACCCTGCGACTGCTGCTGCGAGGCTTCGCTGATCTCGTGCATGATCTCGGTGACGCCGTGCACCGAATCGACGATGTCCTGCATGGTGCGGCCGGCCTGGCTGACCAGCACGTTGCCTTGCTCGACCCGGTTCACCGAATCGTCGATCAGCTGCTTGATTTCCTTGGCCGCGCCGGCCGAGCGCTGCGCCAGCGTGCGTACTTCGCTGGCGACCACCGCAAAGCCGCGCCCCTGTTCGCCGGCACGCGCCGCCTCCACTGCTGCATTCAGGGCCAGGATATTGGTCTGGAACGCGATGCCGTCGATGACCGAGATGATGTCGGCGATCTTGCGCGAGGCGGCCTGGATGCCGGCCATGGTGCCGACGACTTCGCCGACCACCGTGCCACCTTGCGCGGCCACCGCGGCGGCACCGACCACCAGCTGGTTGGCGCGCCGCGCATGCTCGGCGTTGTTGCGCACGGTGGAGGTGAGTTCCTCCATCGAGGCGGCGGTTTCTTCCAGGTTGGCGGCCTGCTGCTCGGTGCGCTGCGACAGGTCCTGGTTGCCGGCGGCAATCTCGCTGGCGGCATCGTTGATCGCGTCGGTGGACTGCTGGATGCGTTCGACGATATCGGCCAGTTGCACCACGGTGGCATTGGCATCGTCGCGCATCTGCGCGAATACGCCGTGGAAGTCACCATGCATGCGGGTGGTGAGGTCGCCGGCGGCGATGGCCCGCAGCACGCTGGATAGCGCGCCCAGATTGCCATCGGCGGTGGCCATCAGCTGGTTGAGACTTTCCACCATGGCCAGGAAGTCGTGCTGGAAGCGCTGGGTATCGCCACGCACGCTGAAATCGCCGTTGGCCGCAGCCTGCGCCAGCAGCTTGATCTCGCTGTTCATCGCAGACAGGTTGCGCTTGACCGCGTCCATGGTGTCGCTGAACACGGCTTTTTCGCCGGGCAGGCGGTCCATGTCCTGGCTCAGGTCGCCGATGGCATAACGCGACATGATCTGGGCGAGTTTCATCTTCACCGCGATATGCGAGCCGACCAGCGCGTTGGTGTCGCGCACCATGGTGGCGTACGCGCCCGGGAAGGTCTCGGCGTCCATGCGATAACTGATTTGGCCGGCGTCGTGGCGCTGGGCCATCTCGCTCTGCGCGGCCAGCACCCGCTGCAGCTGCTCCTGCATCCGGCGCATGTTGTCGAGCAGTTGGCCGGTTTCATCGCGGCTGGGCGCGGCGATGCGCTCGCCGAGCTGGCCTTGCGCGATATTGGCGGCCACCACAGCGGCGCGGCGCACATTGCGGGTCAGCCGCGACAAGGTGTACCAGCCCAGCGCTGCGATCAGCACCGCCAGCAGCGACAACCCGGCGATGGCCTGCCACATCGCGTTGCGGGCATCGGCCAGGTGGCGTTCGGACTGGCGCTGCAGGGCCTGCAGCGAGACGCTGCTGAGCGCCTGCATGGCTTGGCCGAGATCGTCGAGCGCAGCGTTCCACTGGGTGTCGGCGTTGGCATCGCTGCCGTCCAGCGCGGTGCCGAGTGCGGCCAGCGCCGCGGTTGCACGCGTGGTTTCGGTCCTGGCGGCATCGGCCAGGGCGGGGTCGGGTTGTTCCAGCAGGCCCATCGCCTTGTCCAGCTCATGCCGGAAGCGCACATGGCTGCGAGCCAACTGGCCGAGCTGTTCGCGCAGCATGGCGCGGCTGTCGGCCGCCTGCGACGGATCGCTGGCCGCATCCAGGCGGGTCAGCGATTCGGTGGCATCGGGGCTGTAGATCAGGGTGGCCACCACCAGGTGGTAGCTCTCGATATAGGGGGTATAGACCAGCTGGCTGTCGTCGCGCAAGGCGTCGAGCGCAGCAAATGCCTGCTCGCTGATCGCGGCGTAGCCGTCTGCCGCGGCGCTGCCGACGTGGCGCTGCTGCAGGCCCAGCAAGGCCTTCTGGCTGCGTTCGAAGCCCGGCATCGTGGCGGTGGTGGCCAGCAGGTGTTGCAGATCGCGATCGGCGCGCGCGGCCGCGGCTGCAGCGGCGTCACCGCTGTCGACGTGGGCGGCGTGCAGGTCGGTGATCAGGCCCAGCATCTGCCCAAGCGGCGCATAGCTACGCAACTCGTTGCTGCTGATGGCCACACTTTCGTTGAGCTTGCCGCTGTACAGCAGTACCGGAATGACCAGGCCGGCCAAGGCCAGGATGCCGATCATGCCGAGTTTCTTGGCGATCGCCAGATCATCCCAGCGGCTGCTCCAGCGCTGGTGAGAGGGTGGGGCGGTCTGCGGCGACAGCGCGGGCGAAGTGGTCATGGAAGATTCTCGTAGGCGTACGCAGCCTATCGGCCCATAACAGTTATGCCTTGAGCCGGTCGGCATCGATGCCGACCGGCTCCATTCAGAATGTTGTGCTCGCTTGGCTCAGAACTCCTGCCAGCTGGCGTCGTTGCTTGGCGCGGTGACCACGGCACGCGGCTTGGACGCGGCGGTGCGTCCGGCCGCGACCACCTTGGCCTTCAGCGCGGGAGTCACCACCGGCCGCGGCGCGGCGGTGCGCACCGCCGCGAGGGCATGGGCGGCATCGGTCTTGAACACCGCCACCGCGTCGGTGAGCTGGGTGGCCTGGTCTTCCAGCGCACGTGCGGCGGCGGTGGCTTCTTCCACCAGCGCGGCGTTCTGCTGGGTGGCCTCGTCCATCTGGGTGACGGTCTGGTTGACCTGCTCGATGCCGGAGGACTGCTCCTGCGAGGCAGCGGAGATCTCGCCCATGATGTCGGTGACCCGCTGCACGCTGGACACGATCTCGCCCATGGTCTTGCCGGCGCTGTGCACCAGCACCGACCCTTCGGAGACACGCTGCACCGAGTCGTCGATCAGCCCCTTGATCTCCCTGGCCGCCGCGGAAGAGCGCTGCGCCAGCGTGCGCACTTCCGAGGCGACCACGGCAAAGCCGCGTCCCTGCTCGCCGGCGCGGGCGGCTTCCACCGCCGCGTTCAAGGCCAGGATGTTGGTCTGGAACGAGATGCCGTCGATGACCGAGATGATGTCGGCGATCTTCTTGGACGAGGCTTCGATGCCGCTCATGGTCTCCACCACCTTGCTGACGATCTCGCCGCCCTGCGAGGCCACGCCGGCCGCGCCGATGGCGAGTTGGTTGGCTTGCCGTGCGCTCTCGGCGTTCTGCTTGACGGTGGAGGTGAGCTCTTCCATCGAGGCGGCGGTTTCTTCCAGATTGGCGGCCTGCTGCTCGGTGCGCTGCGACAGATCCTGGTTGCCGGCCGCGATCTCGCTGGCAGCGCCCTTGATCGACACCGCCGAGGCCTTGATGCCGCTGACGATCTCGGCCAGCTGCGTGGCGGTGGCATTGGCGTCGTCACGCATCTGCGCGAACACGCCGCGGAAGTCGCCGCTCATGCGTGCGGTGAGGTCGCCGGCGGCGATGGACTGCAGCAGGGTGGAGAGCGACTGCAGGTTGCCGTCGGCGGTGGACATCAGGTTGTTGAGGCTTTCCACCATCAGGCGGAAGTCGTACTGGAAGCGCTCGGCATCGCCGCGGGCGCTGAAGTCGCCGTTGGCCGCCGACAATGCCAGGTGCTTGATCTCGGTGTTCATTGCACCGAGATTGACCTTGACCTGCGCCATGGTCTCGCTGAGCACGGCCTTTTCGCCGGGCAGTTTTTCCATATCCTCGGACAGGTCGCCGATCGCGTAGCGGCCCATGATCTGCGCCAGCCGCATCTTCACCGCAATGTGCGAGCCCACCAACGAGTTGGTGTCGTGCGCCATGCGGCCGTACTCGCCGGGGAAGGCAGCGGCATCGATGCGGAAGCTGATCTGGCCATCGTCGTGGCGCTTGGCCATATCGGTCTGCGCGGCGAGCAGGTTACGCAGCTGCAGCTGCATCTTGCTCATCGCCTTGAGCAGGCGGCCGCTTTCGTCGTTGAATTGGGTGTCGACGTCGTTATCCAGTTTGCCGCCGGCAATCGATTCGGCTGCGCGGGTGGCCCGGCTCAGCGGCTGGGTGAGGCTGCGGGTGATCAGCACGCCCAGCACGCCGCTCAGCAGCACCACCAGCAGCGAGCCGCCGACCAGCAGCTTGCGCGAGTCGTCCATGGATTGCAGTGCGACCGCAGAGGCCTCACCAGCCAGCTTGTCCTGCAGGGCGATGTTTTCGGCGATCTTGTCCTGCCATTGCTGCATCGCCGGCGCGGCCTGGGTCAGCAGCAAGGGCAGCGCCTCGTCGCTGTGGCCGGTCATGACCAGATCCATGACCTTGTCGTTCAGTGTCTTGACCACGGCGCGCCGGCGATCGATTTCTGCGCGGATCTCACGTCCCTGGTCAGACGGTGGAGTCGCATACAGCGCTTCGCGTGCCTTGGAGTAGTCGGCGCGCGCCGCCTGGATGAGCTCGATAAACTTGACATTATCTTCATTGCTGGTGGGCAGCACCACGTTACGGATCTGCATCGCAATGACGGAATTGGCATTCATCATGGCGTGGGAGAGGCGGATCTTCTCCATGTTCTGATGCACCAGCTGGTCCACCAGCGCGCGCGCGGAAGTCAGGCCGCGGTAACCGATAAAGGCAATAAGGCCGGATAAAACGATCAGGACAGCAAAAGCCGCCGCCAGTCGAGGTCCGACGTTGTAGCGTTGGAGAAGTGCAGTCATGACAGATCCTGGAAGGCGTTATGCGATGGATGGGAGCGACCGGATAATGCCAGCCCGTATTTTGCGTGACATGTCGCTATGCGCAGTAACGGCGCGCGATCGCAGTGCTGAATACCTCGATATCAAAAAAATATATAACCCGGTCAGGCTTGTGAAGAATATAAGTCGCCAGAGATGGGGTTAATTGGTTTTTGTAATCGCTACCAGTGGAAATAATGCCGAACTCGACAGTTTGAATATTGCTACATAAGTAAAAGTTTATTTTAAAGCTGTTTTATCGCCTAGCGGGTTGATGTGTCTTTTCAAAAGCGATGCGGCAATAAAAAAGCCGCGCTCCCAGGAGCGCGGCTTGTATCTTTTACAGCGGCCAGTGCGCGGCCGCTGCGGCGTTTCCTAGAACTCGGCCCAATCCGACTCGTTGGACGGTGCCAGCGCCACTGCGGCGCGTGCAGCGGGCCTGGCGACCGGCGGCTTGGTCGCCGCTGCGCTGGCGGCAGCGGGCCGCTTGGCAGCGATCTGGCGCACCACCGGTGTGGCACGCGTCACCGCTTCCAGTTCGGCCGACAGGCGGAACAGGGCCACCGCTTCGGTGAGCTGCTGCGCCTGTTCTTCCATCGAACGCGCGGCGGCGGTGGCTTCTTCCACCAGCGCGGCGTTTTGCTGGGTGGCTTCGTCCATGTGGGTGACGGTCTGGTTGACCTGCTCGATGCCGGCCGACTGTTCCTGCGAGGCGGCGGAGATCTCGCTCATGATGTCGGTGACGCGCTGCACCGAGGAGACGATCTCGCTCATGGTGGTGCCGGCCTGGTTCACCAGTGCCGAGCCTTCGGCCACCTTGCTGACCGAGTCGTCGATCAGGCTCTTGATTTCCTTGGCGGCGCCGGCCGAACGCTGCGCCAGCGTGCGCACTTCGCTGGCGACCACCGCAAAGCCGCGGCCCTGTTCACCGGCACGCGCCGCTTCCACCGCCGCATTCAAGGCCAGGATGTTGGTCTGGAAGGCGATACCGTCGATCACCGAGATGATCTCGGCGATCTTCTTGGACGAGGTCTGGATACCGGACATGGTGGTGACCACCTGGCCGACCACGCTGCCGCCATGCGAGGCGACATCGGCCGCCCCGATCGCCAGCTGGTTGGCCTGGCGTGCGTGCTCGGCATTCTGCTTGACGGTGGAGGTGAGCTCTTCCATCGAGGCAGCGGTTTCTTCCAGGTTGGCGGCCTGCTGTTCGGTGCGCTGCGACAGGTCTTGGTTGCCGGCGGCGATTTCGCCAGCGGCGGTGTTGATTGCCAGGGTGGAGTGCTTGATGCGCCCGACGATGTCGGTCAGGCGCTGGGTGGTGGCATTGGCATCGTCGCGCAGGCGCGCGAACACGCCGTGGAATTCGCCGTCCATGCGTGCGGTCAGGTCGCCTTCGGCCACGGCGCCGAGCAGCTGCGACAGCTTGCCCAGATTGCGGTCGCTGACCTCCATCATCGAGTTCAGGTCCGCCACCATCACCGCGAAGTCGTACTTGAAGCGCGCCGCGTCGCCGCGTGCGCTGAAATCGCCGGCCGCTGCGGCCTGCGCCAGCTGCTTGATCTCGGTGTTGATCGACAACAGGCTGGCCTTGGCGGCATCCATGGCCTCATGCAGGATGGCGCGGCTGGCCGGCAGACGGCGTGCGTCCTGGGTCAAATCGCCCTGTGCGTACTGGTTGAGGATGCGCACCGCATCGGTGATGGCATCCAGATGCTCGAAGATCATCGTGTTGATGCCAGTGGCCAGGGTGCCGTACACGCCGGGGAAATCCTCCGGCATGCGGTGGGTGATGTCTTCTGCCGCGTGCAGGTGCGACATGCGCGCGGTTTCGTCGCTGAAGCGGCGCAGCATCTGCGTCATGCTGCCGGTGGCGTCGAGCATCTGGCCGATTTCGTCCTTGCTGGTCTTGCTGACCTGCACGCTCAGATCGCCACGCGAGACCGCCTTGATGGCGCCCAGCGCCTTGGACAGCGGATTGGTGATGCTGCGTGCGATCAGCCAGCCGAAGGTTACCGACAGCGCCGCCATCAGCAGCGTGCCGATCAGCAATACCGCGCTGGTCAGCTTGAAAGAGGCGTCGCTGGCCGCGACCATGTCGCTCAGGGCCTTGGATTGCTGTGCATACAGCTTGTCGACCGAGGCGAACAGTTCCTTGCGGATCTCGCCGGACTGCTTGCGCGAAAATTCCATCGCCGCAGCGCGGTCGGGTTCTGCATAGAGCTTGCGCAGCTGCTGGTTGGCGGCAAAGTAACGCGTGCTGGCATCGCTCAGCTTCGCGTATTCGGCCTGCAGCGGCGAGCCGGCACCGATCTTGGCGTCCAGCAGCTTTTGCGTTTCGACGTACTTGGCCTGGATCTCGTCCATGCGTTTGAAGAACATCGCATAGCGTTCCGGATCGTCCAGATTGACGAACTGGCCCACTTCATAGACGCGGAATTCGCCGGCAAAGCCACGCAGCTCAGATAGACGGCTCAGCACCGGCACCACGTCCTGGTTGATCAGGGTGGTCTGCCGCTGCATCTGCTGCATGCGCGAAAAACCGAGCCCACCAAGCAGGGCGGTCAACACGGCACTCAGGCAAAAGGCAAACATCAGTTTGCGGCGGATCGGCCAATCGTTGAACTTGTTCATCAGTAACTCCGGGGCATTGCGCAGGAACGCTCTCCAGCACGCTAGCGGCTGCCCGGCATGATTCTTTATCTTTGAAGGATGAACGGTGCCGTGGCCGGCCCGCGGATGCCGCAATCAGGCCGTTGGCAACGCTGCCGTGGCGGGCAGGGCGGCACGCCGGTGGCGCGGCCGCTGCGCGGGTGCGGCCCAGGCTTGGGCCGCCTGCACGCGTGGCTCAGAAGTCCTGCCACTGCCCGTCGTTGCCGCTGGCAAGCACCGGCGTAGTTGCCGGCTTGCGTGCAGCCGCTGCGCCGGGGCCGCGCTTGGGCGCAGCCACTGCCGCCGTGGCCGCCGGCGCTGCCGCCATCGGTGCCGGCGCATCGGCAAGGGTGAAGCGCGACACCGCCTGGGCCAGCTGGCCGGCCTGGTCTTCCATGGTGCGCGCGGCGGCGGTGGCTTCTTCCACCAGCGCAGCGTTCTGCTGGGTGGCCTCGTCCATCTGGGTGATGGTGAGGTTGACCTGCTCGATGCCGGCCGACTGCTCCTGCGAGGCGGCGGCGATCTCGCCCATGATGTCGGTGACACGCTGCACGCTGGCCACGATGTCGGCCATGGTGGTGCCGGCCTGCTGCACCAGCACCGAGCCTTCGGCGACCTTGCTCACCGAGTCGTCGATCAGGTGCTTGATCTCCTTGGCGGCGCCGGCCGAGCGCTGCGCCAGCGTGCGTACTTCCGAGGCGACCACCGCAAAGCCGCGCCCCTGTTCGCCGGCACGCGCCGCCTCCACTGCTGCATTCAGGGCCAGGATATTGGTCTGGAAGGCGATGCCGTCGATGACGCTGATGATCTCGGCGATCTTCTTCGACGAGACCTCGATGCCGGACATGGTGGTGACCACCTTGGCCACCACCGCACCGCCTTGGGAGGCGACGCCGGCCGCGCCGATCACCAGCTGGTTGGCCTGGCGCGCGCTTTCGGCATTCTGCTTGACGGTGGAGGTCAGCTCCTCCATCGAGGCGGCAGTTTCTTCCAGATTGGCGGCCTGTTGTTCGGTGCGCTGCGACAGGTCGTTGTTGCCGGCGGCGATCTCGCTGGAAGCGGTGTGGATGCTGCCGGCGGCTTGCTGGATGCGTCCGATCACCAGTGCCAGCTGCTCGGCGGTGGTGTTGGCGTCGTCGCGCATGCGGGCAAACACGCCGTGGAAATCACCCTGCATGCGCGCGCTCAGGTCGCCATCGGCCAGTGCGCTGAGCAGGCGCGAGACCTCGGCGATGCTGACCGCGTTGGCATCGAGCAGTGCGTTGAGCTGTTGCGCCAGCTGCAGGAAGAAGCCTTGCTTGCCGGCGCTGTCGATACGCTTGGACAGGTCGCCGGCCGCGGCGCTGCGCACCACATCGGCCACGTCGATTTCCACGCGTGCCTCGGCGGTGCGGTCGCGCCATTCGCAGACAAAGCCCAGGTGCGCACCGGCCGAGTCGCGGATCGCCGAGACATCCTGGGTGATGCATGCCGCGCGGTACTGCACCTGGCGTTGCGCCGAATCCTGGCGATCCAGGCGTTGATAGATCTCCGCATCCTGCGCATTGCCCACTTCCAGCATGGACACCGATTGGCCGATCAGGTTGCTGGAGCGGTCGAACGCCGGCGCGCAGGCATGGATGTCGTCGGCATAGGTCTGCAGCAAGGTCCGCAGCGCGGTGTTGGCGTAGATGATGGTCAGGTCCGGGTCGGCGATGTACATGCCGGTGGAGGCGTTGTCGAGCGCGGTGCGGATGCGCAGGTTTTCCGCAGCGATGCTGCGCTCGCGCTCCAGGCGTTCGCGCAGGTCGCGCTGCATGCGCGCCAGTGCGGCCATCAGGCTGCGCGTGTGATGTGCGGCCACCGGAATGGGCTGGTCCAGGCGACCTTCGGCGATGTGCTGCGCAGCGCTCATGGCCAGCTGCGGCTCGCCGCCGAGCAGGCCGAACACCGAGCGCAGGATCCAGCCGGCGGCCAGTGCCAGGCAGACGAAAGCGAGCACCACCGCGCCGCCTTGCTGCCACATCACCCGGTGGCTGTCCTGTTCGGCCTTGAGCCGATTGGCCTTGTTCAAGGCCAGGATGCGCTCGCTGATCGCGCCCATGCGGGTTTCCAGCTGGGCAAACTTGGCGGTGAAGTCGGCGTAGGCCGCGCCGCTGTCGGCCTGCGTCTCGGCCAGGGTCATGACCTGGTCGGCCGCGCCGATATAGGCCTGCAATGCCGGTGCCGCCGCGTCCAGATCGCTGCGCAGTGCCGGGTCCAGCGGCAGTTTGCGGTTGGCCTGCAGCGCCTGACGAAACTCCGTGGCGTGTTCGCCCAGTGCGCTGCGTGCTTCTGCGATCGCGGCGGCGTCCTGGCGCGAGGCGGCCAGCAGGGCGGCTGTGACGTCGCCGCGCAGGGCGTCGTGCATCATGTCGGCCTGCATGTGGTTGCGCAGCGCATCGGAGGAGATGACCTGTGCGGCGATCGCGTCGAGCAGGCCGCGCTGGCCGTTGTAGCCGACGCCGCCCAGCGCGAGCAGCGCCAACGCTGCCACCAGCACCAGGATCCCCAGCATATGCATGATTTTCATTGTGCGGCCTGTTTCAGAAGCGGAAAGACAGACCCACGCCGAGCGCGTGATCCGGTGAGCGATCGTTGAGGCCGCGGCTGTACACCGCATCCAGTTGCACGTCGTTGCTCAGCAGCCAGGCCGAGCCGACGTCGAGCAGTGCCACGGTGCCGCCGTCCTCGCTGTTGGCGACCTGCGGCAATGCCACTTCCACGAAGGAGCGCACGCGCTCGTTCCAGGCCTTGCCCAGCACCGCACCGAAGATGCCGGCGGTGTAGCGGTTGCCTTGCCCATCGTCGTCCCACACCACGCCGGGCATTACCCCTGCGGAGAGGCTGTCGCTGAGCTCCCATTCGGCCACCAGCCGCAACGATGGCCGTGCACCGTGCCCACGCAGGGCGCGGGCGCCGCTGGGCAGGTCCACATGCAGCAGCCAGGCCAGCGAGGCCTTGCCGTCGTCGGACCCGGCAAGATGGTGCTTGACCCCGAGCGCCACATCGGACATGCCGCTCACCTTGGCCTCGCCGGGTGCGTCGATGCGCTGCCAACCGTCGGTTTCCAGCCGCAGTTCCCAGCTCTGGCCGAGGCCGTAGCGAAACAGCGTGGGCGTGGAATATCCGTCGACCGAGGCATCGCGCTCCCAGGCGACGCTGGTTTCCACCTGCAGCCGGCGGTCGCCGACGGTGAGGCTGGACTCGACGAAATCAGGACGGTCGGTGGCGATCAGATCTTCGGCGCGGGCATGGCCGACGACGCAACACAGCACAATACAGCTGGCAACAAGGCATGGCTTCATGGCAACCCCTGGAACGCGCGAATCTCCGGGCGCATGCGCGAGTCTGGCGACCGGGCACATGCGCTGCTGGACCGGCTGCTACGGTGGGGGCGCAGGCAGTCGATGTCTTCCTCGCTAACGGCAACGGCGGCTGAATCTTTAAGCGTGGCCGATGGCCGGAGCCGGGCAGGGGAACGCGGTCGAGTGTCAGGTCCGCGATAGGACGATGTGGATGTGCTTCATCCTGTGTCGGCAACTGCGCGCGTGCGCAGCTGCCGACGCCGCACTCAGAAATCCTGCCACTGGCTGTCGTTGCCGGCGACACTGCCGGGCGACTTGCGGGTAGGGGGACGCGGCGGTACCGCCGCACGCTTCTTGTCGGTCGGCGCCCGTGTGGATGGCGCAACCGCGCTGACCACCGGTCTGGCGGCAGGGGCAATCGCCGCCGGCCTGCCGGCATGGCTGAGCTTGAATACCGCCACCGCCTCGGTCAGCTGGCCGGCCTGTTCTTCCATCGCGCGTGCAGCGGCAGTGGCTTCTTCCACCAATGCCGCGTTTTGCTGGGTGGCCTCGTCCATCTGGGTCACGGTCAGGTTGACCTGCTCGATGCCGCTGGATTGCTCCTGCGAGGCGGCGGAGATCTCGCCCATGATGTCGGTGACGCGCTGCACGCTGGCGACGATCTCGGCCATGGTGGTGCCGGCCTGCTGCACCAGCGACGAGCCCTGCGCCACCTTGCCGACCGAATCGTCGATCAGGTGCTTGATCTCCTTGGCCGCGCCGGCCGAACGCTGCGCCAGGGTACGTACCTCGGAGGCGACCACCGCAAAGCCGCGGCCCTGTTCGCCGGCGCGCGCCGCTTCCACCGCCGCGTTCAAGGCCAGGATATTGGTCTGGAACGCGATGCCGTCGATGACCGAGATGATCTCGGCGATCTTCTTCGACGAGACCTCGATGCCCGACATGGTGGTGACCACCTGCGCCACCACCGCGCCGCCATGCGAGGCGACATCGGCCGCGCCGATCGCCAGCTGGTTGGCCTGGCGTGCGTGCTCGGCGTTCTGCTTGACGGTGGAGGTCAGCTCTTCCATCGAGGCGGCGGTTTCTTCCAGGTTGGCGGCCTGTTGTTCGGTGCGTTGCGACAGGTCGCTGTTGCCGGCGGCGATCTCGCTGGCGGCTGCGTTGATCTGCGTGGCCGAGGTCTGGATGCCCGAGACGATGCCGGTGAGTTGCGCCACGGTGGCATTGGCATCGTCGCGCATGCGTGCGAACACGCCCTGGAACTGCCCGTCCATGCGCACGGTGAGGTCGCCCTCGGCCAGCGCGCTGAGCAGGCGGGAAATACGCTCGAGGCCTTGCGAGGTGGTTTCCAGCAAGCCGTTGAGCTGACGGCCGAACTCCAGATAGAAGCCGCGCTTGTCGTCCAGCGCAAGACGCTGGCCGAAGTCGCCCATCAGCGCCGACTGCACCAGCGCGGCGACCTCTGCCTGCGTGCTGACTTCGGCACTGACATTGCGCCACAGCAGCATGCTGCCGCTGCGATGGCCGTCGGCGGCGTAGAGCGGGGTCATGGTCAGATCCAGCGTCACCGGGCCGAAGGTGTAGCGCTCCAGCGTGGTGGACTGCAGTTGCTGCAGGCGCTGCAACCGCGCCTTGCCCTCGGCATCGGTGCCGAACACGTAGTCCAGCGGTTTGCCGACCACCGCATCGGCGCTGAAGCCCTGCTGGCCCTTGGCATGAAACGCCGCTTCGCCGCATTTGAACGAGGTGTGCAGTGCCTCGGTGATGAACACGGCAGTGTGCTGCTCGTCGGCCAGCAGCACTTCCATTTCCGAATGTTCCAGCGCGGTGCGGATGCGCAGGTTTTCGTTGGCGATCTGTGCGTCGCGTTCAATGCGCTGGCGCAGGTCGGTCTGCATGCGCTGCATGGCGCCCATCAGGCGGCCCACTTCGTCCTGGCGCTGCGCGGCAATCTGGTTGTCCAGCTTGCCGGAGGCAATCGCATCGGCCACCTTGGCAGCGGCGTCCAGCGGACCCACCACCTGACGCCGCAACAGTACGAACAGCGCCAGGCTGAGCACCAGCGCCGAGCCCAGGCCGACCGCCAGAATGGTCCACAACAGCCGATGTGCCTGCTGCATGATCGCCGCATACGGCACCACCACGCCCAGCGCAAAACGCTCCTGCGCCTGGCCGATCTGCAACGGCACATAGGCGCTGACGGTACCGGCGGCATCCGGCGTGAAGTCCAGATAGTCCTTGCCGGCCCTGGTGGCCGCCAGCATCGTGCGATAGTCGGCGCCGTCGGCCGGCTTGCCGATCCGCGCAGCGTCGCGCGAGGCCAGAATCACCCCGGCGGGCGAGATCAGCTCGACGTAGCCGTCGTCCATCGGACGCAAGCCGCTCAGGCGCTTCTGCAACGCGGCCAGGGCGAAATCCACCGATACCACGCCCACATACTTGCCCTGGTCCATGATGGGCGTGGACAAGGTGGTCATCAGCACCGGCTTGCCGCCGATCTGGTAATCGTAGGGGCCGGCCACGATCTGCCGGCCCAGCTCGCGCGGTTTGAGGTTCCAGTCGCCGTCGCCGGGTTTTTCGTAACCGACCAGGGGTTCGCGGATCAGTGACTGGCCGTTGTGGGCCCAGTAGGTCATGAAACGGCCGGTGTTGTCGTGACCCTCGGCATCGACATAGTCGCCATCCTTGCCGTCGAAGGCCTGCGGCTCCCACAACGTGCCCATGCCCACCCATTCGGGATGGTTTTGCAACTGGTCGTGCACGATCGCCGACGCCGCCTCGCGGCTCACCCCGCCATGCGCACGCTGCGCCAGCAAGGCGCTGGCGACCGACTGGCCGGTGGTGAACGCCTGCCCCAGCTCGCTGCCGATCTGTTCGGCCTGATAGCGTGCGGCGTTCTGCATCGTGGTCTGTGCCGAGGCGATCAGTGCGCGACTGCTTTGCCAGTAGCTGATCGCCGCAGTGAGGCCGAAGCACAGCAACGCAGCGACGGCGGTGCCGAGCATCAGGCGGTACGCCAGACTGCCGCCGGAGCGGGATTGCGTGGGGGACGAGGGCATGGGCGTGGCTTCGAAGTGAGGGAGGTGGTGCGGGAGCGATCGGGCGGTCGTCAGCTGGCGACGCGCAAGGCCTCCGCGCGCGCGGCACTGCGGCTGCTGCCGCGCTGTGCGGGCGAGGCAACGCTCACCCGGAAGCTGGACACCGCTTCATCAAGCTGCTGCGCTTGCTGCTGCATGGCGTTGGCGGCGGCGGTGGCTTCTTCCACCAGCGCGGCGTTCTGCTGGGTGCTCTCGTCCATCTGGGTGACGGTGAGGTTGACCTGCTCGATACCGGCCGATTGTTCCTGCGAGGCGGCGGAGATCTCGCTCATGATGTCGGTCACCCGCTGCACCGAGGACACGATGTCGGCCATGGTCTTGCCGGCCTGATCCACCAGCGCCGAACCCTGCGCCACCTTGCCGACCGAATCGTCGATCAGGTGCTTGATCTCCTTGGCCGCGCCGGCCGAGCGTTGCGCCAGCGTGCGCACTTCGCTGGCGACCACCGCAAAGCCGCGGCCCTGTTCGCCGGCACGCGCCGCTTCCACCGCTGCGTTCAAGGCCAGGATGTTGGTCTGGAAGGCGATGCCGTCGATGACCGAGATGATCTCGGCGATCTTCCTGGACGAGGTCTGGATGCCGGACATGGTGTCCACCACCTGGCTGACCACCTGGCCGCCCTGCGAGGCCACCGAGGCGGCGCCGATCGCCAGCTGGTTGGCCTGGCGTGCGTGCTCGGCATTCTGCTTGACGGTGGCGGTGAGCTCCTCCATCGAGGCGGCGGTTTCTTCCAGGTTGGCAGCCTGCTGCTCGGTACGCTGCGACAGGTCGTTGTTGCCGGCGGCGATCTCGCTGGCCGACCCGGTGATGGCACCGGCGGCCTGCTGGATGCGCCCGACGATGCCGGCCAGCTGCGTGGCCGTGGTGTTGGCGTCATCGCGCATGCGTGCGAACACGCCGTGGAACTGACCGTCCATGCGCGCGGTGAGGTCGCCCTCGGCCAGCGCGGCCAGCAGCTCGGACAACTTGCCCAGGTTGCGGTCGCTGACTTCCATCATCGCGTTGAGGTCGTTGATCATGCGCGCCGAGTCGTGCTTGAAGCGCGTGGCATCGCCGCGCTGGCTGAAGTCGCCATTGGCCGCGGCCTGGGCCAGGCGCTTGATCTCGGTGTTGATCGCCAGCAGGCTGGCCTTGGCCGCATCCATCGCTTCGTGCAGCACCGCACGCGTGCCCGGCAGGCGCGCGGCGTCGCGCGACAGGTCGCCTTGCGCATATTCGTTGAGGATGCCGATCGCATCGATGATGGCGTCCAGGTGTTCGAAGATCATCGTATTGATGCCGCCGGCCAGCTCGCCGTAGACACCGGGGAAATCGGTGGGCATGCGGTGGCTGACGTCATCGCCGGCGTGCATGTGCACCATCACCTTGGTCTGCGCGGAGAAGCGCTCCAGCGTGTGCACCATGTCGTCGGTGGCCTTGAGCATCTGGCCGATTTCGTCGCTGCCGTGCTGTGCGGTGCGCACGCTCAGGTCGCCACGCGCCACGCCCTTGATGGCGGCGAGCGCACGCGAGACCGGCTCCAGGATCGAATTACCGATCAGCCAGCCCACCAGCAGGTTGAGCAGCACCAGCACGCCGCCGGCCAGGGTGACGACGCCGGTGAAGGCCAGCGCCTGCGACTGGGTGTCGTCCAGATACACGCCGGTGCCGATCACCCAGCCCCACGGCTTGTACAGCGCGGCGTACGAGGTCTTCTGCACCGGCTCCTTTTCGCCGGGCTTGGCCCAGGCGTAATCGACGTAGCCGCCGCCGGCCTGCGCCGCAGTGACGAAGGCCGGGAAAATCCGCTTGCCGTCCGGGCTCAGCACATCGTTGAGCGGCTTGCCGTTGAGATCCGGGCGGATGGGGTGCATCAGCATCACCGGCGTCTGGTCGGTGACGTAGATGTAATCCACGCCGCCGCGTGCGCGCATGGTGGACAAGGTATGCAGCGCGGCTTTCTTGGCGCTGTCCACGTCCATCTCGCCCTTCTCGGCGCGCTCGGCGTAGCCGTTGACCACCGCAATCGCCATCTCGATCTGGCTCTTGAGCCCATCGCGGCGCGTATCGGTGAGATCCACGTATTGCATGCGGGCGGCGATCACCGCCAGCGCGATGATGCCCAGCGCCACCAGCGCGGTCTGCGCCAGGAACTTGCGCTTGAGCGGAACGTTGGCCAGCGTGTTTGCAATCGTGGTCTTGAAGGTCATGGTAGGTATCCAGCAAAGGAATGTGACCGGGATAAGTCGAATAGCGACCTGATCCCCAAAAGGTTGAGTGCCGCGCGATAGCCGGTCTGATGGCGGTTTTTCAGCGTGTTTGCGGCTGTGGCCGCACGCCGAGCGCGCCTGACCCGGTTGCCGGCGCTGCGCGGCGGCAGCGCGCAACCGTGCGGGCAGGGCAGGCGGCACCGGGATCAGCCGGGCAGAACGCGGCACACGCGCAGCTGCACGCCAGGCCGCGTGGTTTGGCGCAGCGCCGGGCTAGCTAACCGGGAAGGCTGCAGCGCCGCCGCGACCACCCGGTCGCAGTGCGGACAATGCTCAGTTGCGTTGCGTGGTGCGCACGCTGGCGACCGATTGCTGCAGGGCCTGCAGTTCGGTCCACAGCACATGGCGCGTGTCGCCGGCATGGCCCAGCGACAGGGCCTGCGCGTCTTGCAGGTCGCCCTCGTGCAGGGCGCGGTTGGCCTGCCGATGTTGCGCCAGGTACTGGCCCAACTGCTGCTGCACCAGCGCGAACTGGCGCGCCTGTTCGCCCTGCGGCGCGCTGGCCTGGAAGTAGCCCGCATGCCGTGCAATGCGTTGACGCAGCTGACCCAGGCGCTCGTCGTAGGCCTCGATGCGGGCGGGGTCGTGCGCTGCGGCAAGCTGCGCCCGCTGGTCGTCGCGCAACTGCACCAGGTCGATGGCCAGCGACTGCAGCGCGCTCATCGGCACGTTGTCCAGCAGGACCGAAACCGGCGCGGCCGGCGCTGCGAAGGACGGCGGCAACGAGACGCTGGCAGCCAGCAGCGCGACGGCGAACACCGAGCCCAGCATCTGGCGGGCAGAGCGTGGTGAGTTGACGGTAGGCATGCGGACTTCCTCGGACGTAGCGCGGGCCAGGCAGCCCCCATTGCTCCTGGTATCGGCCGCCGAAGCTTGTGCTTGATCACCTTTCGACCAACGGCAGCAGTTCCTGGCGATCGCGGGGGTGGTGTGGTCCGTCTGTGAGTCGCTGCCGGATGGCAAGACGCCCCGACAGGATCGGGGCGTTGCGGGTGTCGATGTAGAGGTGCCAGACCCGACAGCGCGGTTGCCTGTTCCCGCGCACGACAGTGGCGTGCAGCCCCTGGGAAGGGGACGAAGGCAGCCTCGTTTGGCTTAAACCACGGCCAGATGCCGCGGGGCGGGTTGGCGACTTGCCGGCGACAGCGCAGCATGCGGCTGGATCTTGAAGATCGCCACCGCATCGGACAGCTGGCCAGCCTGTGCTTCCATCGTACGCGCAGCGGCGGTGGCTTCCTCCACCAGTGCCGCGTTCTGCTGGGTGGCCTCGTCCATCTGGGTGACGGTCAGGTTGACCTGTTCGATCCCGGCCGACTGCTCCTGCGAGGCGGCGGAGATTTCGCCCATGATGTCGGTCACGCGCTGCACCGAAGACACGATGTCGGCCATGGTCTTGCCGGCCTGATCCACCAAGGCCGAGCCCTGCGCCACCTTGCCGACCGAATCGTCGATCAGTTGCTTGATTTCCTTGGCCGCACCGGCCGAGCGCTGCGCCAGCGTGCGTACTTCCGAGGCGACCACGGCGAACCCGCGCCCCTGTTCGCCGGCACGCGCCGCCTCCACCGCCGCGTTCAAGGCCAGGATATTGGTCTGGAAGGCGATACCGTCGATGACGCTGATGATGTCGGCGATCTTCTTGGAAGACACCTCGATCCCGGACATGGTGGTGACCACCTGTGCGACCACGCTGCCGCCTTGCGAGGCCACTGCGGCGGCGCCGATCGCCAGCTGGTTGGCCTGGCGCGCATGCTCGGCGTTCTGCCGCACGGTGGAGGTGAGCTCCTCCATCGAGGCGGCGGTTTCTTCCAGGTTTGCCGCTTGCTGCTCGGTGCGCTGCGACAGGTCCTGGTTGCCGGCGGCGATGTCGCTGGCGGCCGAATTGATCGAGCCGGCGGCCTGCTGGATGCGCCCGACGATGCTGGCCAGTTGCTCGGTGGTGGCGTTGGCATCGTCGCGCATCTGCGCGAAGACGCCGTTGAACTGGCCGTGCATGCGTGCGGTCAGGTCGCCGGCGGCAATCGCCTGCAACAGCGTCGACAGGGAGCGCAGGTTGGCATCGGCGGTGGCCATCAGCTGATTGAGGCTGTCCACCATCGCGTGGAAATCGTACTGGAAACGCTGCGCATCGCCGCGCACGCTGAAGTCGCCGTTTGCAGCGGCCTGTGCGAGCAGCCTGATCTCGCTGTTCATCGCCGACAGGTTGTGCTTGACCGTATCCATGGTCTGACTGAGCACGGCTTTTTCGCCGGGCAGGCGGTCCATGTCCTGGCTCAGATCGCCGACTGCATAGCGCGACATGATCTGCGCCAGCTTCATCTTCACCGCGATATGCGAGCCGACCAGACTGTTGGTGTCGTGCACCATGGTGCCGTAATCGCCCGGAAATGCGCTTTGATCCATGCGGTAGCTGATCTCGCCGGCCTCGTGGCGTTGCGCCATTTCCGATTGCGCCGCCAACACTGCCTGCAGTTGTCGCTGCATGTCCTGCATGCTGCGCAGCAGCTGGCCCGCTTCGTCGCGGCTGTCGACATGGATGGCGTTATCCAGCTTGCCTTGGGCGATGGCGCCGGCCACCCGCGTGGCGCGACCGAGCGGCCCGGCGATGCTGCGGGCGATGAACCAGCCTGCGGACGCGGCCAGCAGCACCGCCAGCGTCATCGCTGCGAGCATGATGCGCACCGAGGTTTGATACGCCGCTTCGGCCATGGCGATTTCGGCATTCATCTGCGCGGTATTGAACTTGGTCAGCTCCACCAGCTTGGCGAACAGATCCCGACGTGCGGGGCGCGACTGCTCGTCGGACACGGTGTTGGCGGTGACCAGGTCGCCGGCACGCACGGCTGCGCCAAGCGCCGCGTTGGCCTTGTAGTAGTCGGCGAGCTTCTGCTTGACCGCCTCGTACAGCTCGGCCTCCTTGCCCGGCTGCGTGGTCCTGGCATACGCAGTCTGCGCGATCTCGACCTCGCTGCGGGCCTTGTCCATGCGCTCGAAGTAGTTCTGCACCGCCTTCGGATCGTCTGCGTGCGCAAGTTGCGCGAGCTCGTAGGTGCGGAATTCGCCAAGCAGCGCGCGCATTTCGCTGAGCTGTTGCACCGCCGGTGCCCAGGTATAGCCGATCTCGCGCAGCAGATGCGCACTGGATTGCATGCGTGTCAGCGCGAATACGCCGAGGCTGAGCGTGATCAGGACGGTAATGGAAAAGGCAACGGCGAGCTTGCGGGCAACGGCGAGATTGCGGAACCAGTTCATCGAAGTCATCTCGTGCGTACAGAGATCAATGGGCAGCGTTGGCGTCTGCAAGCGGGCAGACGCGCCAGGACGGTCGCTGAGTCGGACATGGCCGCGGGCCAGGACACCCCGCGGGTCGTGCCCTGCCGCGCGGGTTCGGCGCTGCCGGCGGGCCCCAGACCGCCGGAAACATCGCACCATGGTGTTGGATGTGTTGCAGGTGTTGCGATGCGGCGTCCGTGCCGCAGTTGTTGTACTGACTCAGGCGGCCTGCGGCACGCGAAGCGAGCGCACCAGCCCACCGATGTCCACGATCAGCGAGACCCGGCCATCGCCCAGGATGGTGGCGCCGGACACGCCCGGGATGCGGCGGTAGTTGTTCTCGATGTTCTTGACCACCACCTGTTGCTGGCCGAGCAGTTCGTCCACTTCCAGCGCGATCTTCTGGCCATCGCCTTCGACCACCACCACCAGCGGTTCCTGCGAGGACTGCTGCCCGCCGAAGCCGTAGTAATCGGTGAGCGACAGGATCGGCAGGTATTCGCCGCGCACCCGCAGCACCCGGCCGTCGCCGGCCATCGAGCGGATGTCTTCCGGTGCCGGCTGCAGGGCTTCGAGCACATAGGCCAGCGGCAGGATCAGGGTTTCGCCGGCCACCGACACGGTCATGCCGTCGAGGATGGCCAGAGTCAGCGGCAGACGGATCAGCACGCGGGTACCGCTGCCAGCATTGCTTTCCAGCTGCACTTCGCCACCCAGGCCCTGGATATTGCGGCGGACCACGTCCATGCCGACGCCACGGCCGGACAGGTCGGTGACGGCATCGGCAGTGGAGAAGCCCGGTGCGAAGATCAGATCCCACACCTGCGCATCGGTCGGGTTGTCCGGCACGGCGATGCCGCGTTCGGCCGCTTTTTCCAGGATCTTGGCGCGATTGAGGCCACGGCCGTCGTCGCTGACTTCGATCACGATATGGCCACCCTGATGCGAGGCCGCCAGGGTAATCGTGCCGGTCTCGTCCTTGCCGGAGGCGCGACGCGCATCGGGCATTTCCAGACCGTGGTCGATCGAGTTGCGCACCAGGTGCACCAACGGATCGGCAATCTTTTCGATCAGGCCCTTGTCCAACTCGGTGCCTTCGCCGATGGTGCGCAGGCGCACCTGCTTGCCGAGGCGGCTGGAGAGGTCGCGGACCAGGCGCGGGAAGCGGCGGAACACCGCATCCACCGGCAGCATGCGCACGCCGATGACCGCCTCCTGCAGATCGCGGGTATTGCGTTCGAGCAGATCCAGGCCGGCGAACAGCTGTTCGGCATGCGCCGGATCCAGGCCGGTGGAGACCTGCTTGAGCATGGCCTGGGTGATGACCAGCTCGCCGACCAGATTGATCAATGCATCGACCTTGTCGACGCTGACGCGGATCGAGGTTTCTGCTTCGGCAGCGGCGGCCTTGGCCGGCGTGGCAGCAGCAGCGGCCGCAGGTTCGGCAGCAGCGGCAGGTGCCGCAGCGACAGCGACCGGCGCCGCGACAGTGGCTTCGACGGCCAGGCTCGGCGGCGGGCCGGGCACCGCCATCGGGCGGATGTCCAGCTCGCAATCGTCCACCACCCAGGCGAAGGTGTCTTCGATCTTGCTGCGCGGAATCTTGCCGATCAGGCCCAGATCCCAGGCCAGGTAGGCTTCCAGCGGGTCGATGTTCTCAAAGCCCGGCATGCGCTCCAGGCGTGCGGCAATCTGCAGCGGGCCCAGGTGCTCGAGCTCACGGATGATGCGCAGCGGGTCGTTGCCGCTCATGAACAGCGACGGCGCCGGGGTGAACCCGATATGCCAGGCCTCGGGTTCTTCTTCCTTCGGCTTGGCGACCGCCGCGGCGGTCGGCGCTTCGCCGGCCAGCACGGCGTTCAAACGGGTATGCACGGCCTTGACCGCGGCCGGGTCGGCCGGGGTGCCGTGTTCGGCTTCGCGCAGCAGGGCGCGCAGCACGTCGACCGAGCCAAGCATGGCATCGACCGCATTGGGTTCGAGCTGGCGCTTGTTGGAGCGCAGCTCGTCCAGCAGCGTCTCCAGCACGTGGGTCAGGCCGGCGACGGCTTCGAAACCGAAGGTGGCCGCGCCGCCCTTGATCGAGTGCGCGGCGCGGAACACCGAGTTGATGATTTCCGGGTCGCGGTTGCCCTCTTCAAGGGACAACAGCCCGGCCTCCATCGCGTCCAGCCCTTCGCGGCTTTCCTCGAAAAAGGTGGCGTGGAAACGTTGCAGGTCCATGCTCATGGGCGTGAGATCCGATGGTGAAGCGAGTAAGGATTAACCCAGAACTTTCTGGACGGTGGCGATCAGCTGTTCCGGATTGAACGGCTTGACCAGCCAGCCGGTAGCACCGGCGGCCTTGCCTTCGGACTTCTTGTCGGCCGCCGACTCGGTGGTGAGCATCAGCATCGGGGTGAACTTGTAGTCCGGCAGCTGGCGCAGCTCGCGGATCAGCGAGATGCCGTCCATGTTGGGCATGTTCACGTCGGTCACCACCGCATTGAAGCGTTGGCCCTTCGCGCGGCCCAGCGCAACGGCGCCGTCCTCGGCTTCTTCGACGGCAAAGCCGGCAGAGGTGAGGGCGAAAGAGACCATCTGGCGCATTGACGCCGAATCGTCCACCACCAAGATACGTGCGCTCATGCGGCGTTCTCCACAGATTTCAGGTTGTCATTGGATGCGGAAAGTCCGAGCGCGTCGGTGACGCCGAGCAGACGGGCCGCATCTCTAAAAGTGTCGTTGCAGCCATCGAATTCGGTATGCAAGCCCGCCTGGCGGCGGCTCTGCACAAAGGCGCAGAGCAACTGCACGCTGGCGGTATGGATGCGCCGGACGTCGCCGGCATTGAGCACCAGGTCGCCGTCCTGGGTCAGGAACGCGGCAAGCTTCTGCTTGAGGTCGGCGCTGGTCTCGATGCCGAGATCCTCACCCAATGTCACTGTGCTCATTGTTGCTCCGAACGGATGGTTCTATGCGTACTAACGGCGGGGGGCGGGAAAGCTTTAACGCTGAATCGTTGCGCGTGCAGGTGCGCGTCAGCTGCGCGCTGGATCAATGCAGCAGATGGCTGGCATCGAGCAGGATCATCGGTTGATGGCCCAGCCGCGCGACGCCGCGGAACAGGTTGTTGGAAATGCGGCACAGGCGGGCGTTGTCCGGCGGCTCGATCTGTTGATCGGTCAGGCTGGTCACATCCTCCACCGCCGACACGCGCAGGCCCATGGTTTCGCCGTTTTCTTCCAGCACCACCACACGCGTCTGCAGATCCATGTCGATCGGTGCCGAACCCAGGTGCATGCCCAGGTCGATCACCGGCACCACCTGGCCACGCAGGTTCATGATGCCGAGCATTGCGCTGGCGGTGCCGCGCAGCGGCAGCAGCGGCACCGGCAGCACCACTTCCTGCACCTTGAGCAATTCCAGCGCATAGGTCTGCTCGCCGCAGCGCAGGCGCAGCCAGCGCGTACTGCGTTCGCTGGCGCGCCGCTCGGCCTGGATGTGCTCGGCCTGGCCGGGCGCCAGCAGCGCCTGCAGGCCTTGCGGATAGATCGGCGACGGCGGCGCGCGGTGCGGTGCCTGCATCGGTGCCGGTGCAGGCCGCGCCGGTGCCGGCGGGGCAGGTGCGGCATCGGCAAAGGCCGGGTCGGCATCCATCTCCGACAGCAGATCGGCCGCCAGCAGGTCCGCGCCGGCGGCAGCGGTGGCAAACGCCGGGTCGGCGTCCATTTCGGCCATCAGGTCGGCGGTGCTCATGAACGGGCTGGGTGCAGCGGTGGCAAAGGCCGGGTCGGCATCCATTTCGGCGAGGAAATCGGCAGCGATATCCGCGGCGCTGGGCGCGGCAACCACCGGCGGCCCGAAAGCCGGGTCGGCATCCATTTCGGCGAGGAAATCGGCAGCGATGTCCGCGGCGCTGGGCGCGGCGATCACCGGCGGCCCGAAGGCCGGGTCGGCATCCATTTCGGCCAGGAAGTCTGCAGCGATATCCGCGGCGCTGGGTGCAGCGACCACCGGCGGCCCGAAGGCCGGGTCGGCATCCATTTCGGCCAGGAAGTCTGCAGCGATGTCCGCGGCGCTGGGCGCAGCAGCCACCGGCGCCCCGAAGGCCGGGTCGGCGTCCATTTCTGCGAGAAAGTCTGCAGCGATCGCGTCGGCGCTCGCCACCGCTGCAACCGCGTGGGCGGTAGCCGCTTCCGACACGGCGGCCGCTTCGGGAGCCGCGGCAGCCTGCACCGGCGGCTCGGCCAGCGCAACGTCTGCGTCCGCAGGCGCCGGAGTTTCGCTGGCAGCAGGGGCGGCAGCGGTGGCAGCGGGGATCTCGACGCCGGCATCGTGCAACAGGCCTTCCAGATAATCGTCCAGCTCACCGTTGGCGGTGTGGTTGCTCATGCAGCTTGCTCCATACGCATCGCGTCATCGGCCAGCACCCATTCCAGCGCGCGGCGATAGGCGGACAGGCCGCGGCCCTGGTAGTCGCCGCCGGTGGCGGGAACGGTCAGTGCGGCGGCATTGCAGATTCGGGTATCCACCGGCACCGCGTCTTCCCAGACGACGGCGCCATAGGTGTCCTGCATCTCCTTGAGTGTCTCGGTGCCGGCACGGGTGCGACGGTCGAACAGGGTCGGCAGGATCGACACCGGCAGCGCGCGGCGACGCGAGCGCTGCACCATGTCGGCAGTCCGCACCATGCTGGCCAGGCCATGCAGCGCCAGCGGCTCGGCCTGGGTCGGCACCACCACGCGGTCGCAGGCGGCCAGTGCGTTGATCATCAGCAGGCCGAGCGTGGGCGGGCAGTCGAGCAGGATGTAGTCGTGCTGGCCGGCGTGCCGGGTCATCGCGTTCTGCAGCGCCAGGCCCAGGCCGGGCTGGTTGGCGCTGCGGCGTTCCAGCGTGGCCAGTGCGGCTTGTGCGCACACGTAGGACAGGCCGGGGATGGCGCTTTCATGGGCCAGGCTGGCCAGGTCGCTCGGCGGGGTGCCGAACAGGTCCAGCACACCGCGCGGCGGCGGGTCGATCGCCACACCGAACGCGCGGGTGAGGGAGGAGTGCGGATCGAGGTCGATCAACAATACCCGGTGGCCGAGCGCGGCCAGGCCGCGACCCAATGCCAGCGTCGTGGTGGTCTTGCCGACGCCGCCCTTTTGGTTGGCGATTGCCCAGATACGCATCTCACTGCACTCCTTGAATTACGGCGGGGACGGAACTTGTGCCGCTTTCGGTGGTGACGGCCGTTTGGCCGCCGTCAGACTTGGGAAGCTTGGGCGCCCCGGCGGCGGTCGCATGCATCTGCGATGGCGGATCGGGTGCGAGTGAGCCAGCCGAGTCAGCGAGGATGATCAACACCACACGCCGGTTCGCATTCCGTCCCGCCTCAGTGCTGTTATCGGCACGTGCGCGGAATTCTCCATAGCCCACCATCGCCAATCGTTGCGGGGCCACGCCGTCGTCGGCAAACAGGTGCACCACGCTGGCGGCGCGCGCGGCCGACAGCTCCCAGTTGGAGGGGAACTGTGCGGTGGCGATCGGCTGGTTGTCGGTATACCCCTCCACGCGCACGCCATTGGGCGCATCGCGCAGCACCGCGGCCAGCGCCGACAGGGTGCCGCGGGCGCTGCCGGCCAGCGAGGCCGAGCCGGTGCCGAACAGGATGTCGCTGTTGATCTCCACCTCGATCCACAGGTCGTTGCGGCGGATGGTGATGAGTTTCTGCTCGATCAGCGGCGCCAGCGTCTTGCTCAGCTGCTGGGCCACCGCGTCCATCTGCCGCTGCGCGCGCGCCAGCTGCGCCTGGTTGCGCAGCGACACCGGCATGCGCATCTGTGCGGCCATCGACGGCAGCAGGGTAGGGTCGGTCGGTCCGCTGGAGGCGGCCATCGGGGCGCCGGCCTTGATCACCGAGGGGCGGTCGTAATCGGCGCCCAGGGTCTGGGTCTTGCCGATCTGCACCGGGCTGGCGGCAGTGGACGAGCCGCCGAAAGCGGTGGTCAGCGCCTGCGCCATGACCTTGTACTTGCCCTCGTTGAGCGAGGAGATTGCGTACATCACCACGAAGAACGCCAGCAGCAGCGTCATCAGATCGGCATACGGAATCGCCCACGCTTCGTGGTTGCCATGGTCTTCGTGATGTTTGCGACGGCGGGCCATGACGGGACTAATGCAAGTATCCGGCCAATTTCGACTCGATGTTGCGCGGGTTCTCGCCCTGGGCGATCGCGATCAGGCCTTCGATCGCCATTTCGCGCTCGTTGGTGCTGCAGTGGATGACGCTCTTGAGCTTGGCGGCGACCGGCAGGAACAGCAGATTGGCCGAGGCGATGCCGTAGATGGTGGCGGTGAACGCCGCGGCGATGCCATGGCCGAGCATGGCCGGGTCGGCCAGGTTCTTCATCACCGCCATCAGCCCCAGCACGGCGCCGATGATGCCCAGCGTGGGCGCATAGATGCCCATGCCTTCGAACACCTTGGCCGCGGCAAGATCCTGACGCTCCTGGTTGTCCATTTCGATCTCGAGCATGTGCCGCATGGATTCGGGCTCCACGCCATCGACCAGCATCTGCAGGCCCTTGCGCAGGAACGCGTCGTCCTGGCGCGGGAGCTGGTCTTCCAGGCCCAGCAGGCCCTGGCGGCGGGCGATGTTGCTCCATTCGACGATGCGCGCCAGCAACTGCGGGCGGTCGCTGGCCGGCGGCTGGATCACCCAGCGCAGGATCTTGAAGGCGCGCCGGAAAACTGCCGGCGAGGTGTGCAGCAGGATCGCCGCCACGGTACCGACGATCACGATCACGAAGGCAGCCGGCGACCACAGCGACGAAATGCCGGCGCCTTTCAACACGCTGCCGCCCACGATCGCCACGATCGCGAGCACCAGTCCGATGATGCTGAGTCTGTCCATGGAAGCGATATCGGCGCGAGCCCGGCGGACTTGATAGACGCACTCGGTCGATGCGCCAGAAAGTTGTCGTTTTGCGGCATGGGCCGCTTCCACGCTGGCGGCGATGCAGGGTTGACAGGTCTTCGGCGCATGCGCTTCCGACCAAGGCGTGTCATCAATGCCGCAGCAGGCCCCGCCGTCCTTGCGCGTGTACGCAGGCAACAAGCGCGCGCATGTTCGGTGTGGCGATCGCGTTGGCGATGGCCGCCAAGCGGCGTGTGGCAGGCGATGCCCTCACGTCGATCCAGTCTCTTGCTGAGCTCGGTTTCAAACAAGGTGTGTGCTGGCGCGTTGGCAAAGCGCTTGCGTCCGGTTGCGGGCAAGGATGCATTGCTTGCAGCGATCACGCTGCTGCAGCCGGCAACGCGGCAGGCCGTGCCATGCCGCGTGCAAGCGTGGCGGGCCGGCCGGCCATCGTGGATGCCCTGCAATGCCGCGGGCCTGTTGCGGGGCAGAATGCGCTGCCGCATGGGCTGTGCTACTTAGCTTTCCACGGTATTAGAACGATCTAATTGCATCTGCGTGGAAGCGGACGCAAGAGGAGGGGGGCGCAACGGCGCCGGATATTTTTGTGTCACTTCGCGCAGCGTTCTTGGCGGATCGTTGGATCGACAGGAATCGGCCGAAGCCAATCACTATTGGGAGAGCATGATCGAAATGAACTGCATGCCATTCGCACGCAACCGCAGCACGCTGTCCGCCGGTATCGCCATCGTCTTGTTCGCGAGCGCCGCCTCTACCACCGCTGCCGCCCAGCAGGCCGGCGTCACGCGGGCGCCCACCGGCCAGGCCGACGTGCAGGCCACGGACCTGGATGCGGTGACGGTGACCGGCTACCGCTACGCGATCGAAAAAAGCCTGGAGCAGAAGCGCAACGCCAACGCCGTGGTCGATGTGATCACCGCCGAGGACGTGGGCAAGTTCCCCGACAAGAACGTGGCCGATGCGCTGCAGCGCGTGCCCGGCGTGGTCATCAGCCGCGACGGCGGCGAAGGCAAGAACGTCAGTGTGCGCGGCCTGTCCTCGGAGCTGGTGCTGACCGAATTGAACGGCAACTACATCGCCACCGCCGAATCCAACGGCGACCCGACGCGCTCGTTCAACTACACGCTGCTGCCGTCGAACCTGCTGGGCAGCGCGGAGCTGTACAAGACCCCGGAAGCACGCATCGACGAAGGCGGCATCGGCGGCACGGTGATCCTGCAGACGCGGCGCCCGCTGGAACTGGAGCCACATTCCGGCTTCGTCTCGGCCGAGGGCACCTGGTCGGATACCAGCAAGAAGACCGACGGCCAGTTCTCCGGTTCGTACTCGTGGCACGACAAGGACAACCGCTTCGGTGTCTTCGTGGGCTACACGCAGCAGAAGCGCACCGCTCGCACGCTCAATGCCAGTACCGAGAGCTGGCAGTGGTACGGCCGCGACGAAGTCGGCCCGGCGGTCGACGTGAATGGAAATCCGTCGGACTTCAACGCCAACTGGTGGGGCGGTACCGGTTTCTGGAACCAGGACGGCAATTACTCCACCGGTTTCATGATGCCGACGGCGGTCAGCCTGGACGCCAAACGCGAGGAGCGCGAGCGCAAGGGTGGGCAACTGACCTTGCAGTTCAAGCCGACCGACGACCTGACGCTGACCGCGAACTACTTCCGCTTCGACCTGTCGCAGGACTCGCAGACCAATACCATCAAGATTCCGGAGTGGAACATTGCCCGCTATAACGGCGACGGCAACTGGCGCGGCGGCCGTCTGCTCGACGGGCTGCAGTTCGATCCCAGCGGCACCATCGTCACTGGCGCCGCCTACAGCCTGCGTCCGGGCAAGACCTATTATTGCAGCGAGGCGCAGGCCGCCGCGGCCGGCCTGCCGCCGGGCGGCTGGGGCTCGGACGATTGCACCGTGCCGACGCCGCAGATCACCGGCAGCTACAACATCGAGAAATCGCAGTCGCAGACGGTGGACCTGGGCGGCGAATGGCGTGGCGAGCAGGTGGACGTGGCATTCAAGGTCGGCCGCACCTGGGCCAAGGGCGGGCCGGAGCTACAGTTCTCCCTGCCGATCAAACCGCGCCTGCAGAACGCCGACGGCAGCTGGAGCAACGGCAACTTCGCCAGCGCCTGGGACCTGACCGGCACACCGAGCATGACATTCTCGCCGCAGCTGATGCAGAACCTGCGCGACGGCATCCTGCAGGTCGACCTGGGCTCGACCGGCTCGTCCTGGACCCGTAACACCAATCAGCAGCAGTACGCGCAGATCGATACCACCTGGCATTTCGATGGCGAGGTCGTCGACTCGCTGCAGTTCGGCCTCAAGCGTCGCGACGGCGGCATCCACCGCAGTACCGGCAACAACTACTGGGTGTGCCCGGGCACCGATCCGGGCGACTACGACAACCGCTACTGGAACGGGCGCTGCAATGCCATCGCCACCCAGTTCTCGCCGGGCCTGCTGTTCGCGCAGGACAACCTGGCCGGTGGCGTCAACGCCAGCGCGTTCCCGGCGATCAACTTCCCGGGCTACATCGGCTACTTGAACCAGACCTACGGCGCGATGCAGACCCGCAGCGAAGACAACTTCGTCTACAACGTCGACGAGGAGATCTATTCCACCTACCTGCAACTCAACTTCCACACCGAGCGACTGCGTGGCAACGTCGGCGTGCGGGTGGCGCGCACCGGCCAGCGTGCCGATTCCACCGACAAGGTGACCGCCTACAACGACTACTTCTTCGATGGCGCCGACGGCAATCCGCTGGCCTGCCAGCAGGGCGCCGCCATGCCCAGCGGCGCCCCGGCCGACACCTATTGCGGGACCGAAGGCTACTGGCGTTTGTCCGACAGCGTGCAACGCACCGAGTCGTTCGTGGTCAGCGGGCTGGACCGCAACTACACCGACGTGCTGCCGAGTTTCAATCTGGCTTACGACCTGACCGAGAACCTGCTGCTGCGCGCGGCAGCCGCCAAGGTGATCGCACGTCCCAGCTACAACGACATCGCTGCGCCCGGCAGCCTGGAGTTCTACAGTCCCGAGTACGTGGCCGACCGGCGCCTGACCGGCGGTGCCAGCGAGCAGGGCTGGTACGGCTCGGGCAGCAACAAGAACCTGGAGCCGTACAAGGCCAACCAGTTCGACCTGGGGCTGGAATGGTATTTCCAGCCGGGCTCGGTGGCAGGTGTGGGACTGTTCCGCAAAAACGTGGAGAACTTTGCGGTCGACGTCATCAGCGACGTGAACATGATGGTCGACGGGCAACCGGTCACCGTGCAGAACTACAGCACCCAGGCCGGCGGCCAGGACGCGGTCTCGCAGGGTGTGGAGCTCTACGCGCAGCACACGTTGCCATTCGGTCTTGGTGTGCAGTTCAACTACACCTACAACGATGCCAGCAAGGCGGCGGTGCGGCTGGAGGATGGCACCGAGGCCGGCAAGACCTCCATGCCGGGCAGCGCCAGAAACCAGACCAACCTCACCGTGTTCTACGAGACCGACAGCCTGCTGCTGCGCGCCTCGTACAACCGTCGCGGCGAGCTGGTGCAGGGCCTGGTCAACGGGTTGAACGTCTTTGAGGAGCCGTACTACCAGATCGATCTGAACGCGGCGTACAACATCACCCCGGCGCTCAGCCTCACCGCCTCGGTGCTGAACCTGACCAAGCAGGAGTCCCGCTCGCACCTGGGCGAGGACACCCGCGCCCGCTTCTACACCGGCGGATACGCAGGCCGGCTGGCGTACCTCGGGCTGACCTACAAGTTCTAGCGCCAACGTGTCGCGCCCATGCCTGCCGCGTGGCGGTATGGGCGCGATGGTTCGGTGACGGCCGGACTGCAGTGTTCGCTGTCCGCGACGACATCGTCGCGTGTGCGCGGTCGTTCACCGCAGGATCTCATCGCATGAGGTCTTTGCTGGTGCGAATGCTCTCCCTGTCCCCGGTGCCGTCGCTGGCCACGCCGACGCTGGCTGCCGCACCGCGGTCAAACCGTCGAGCGATGCGGCGATCTAGTCGGGCCTTGCTGAAAAGAAGTGGACCTGGGCCTGTTATTTCGACCCGTTATTTCGACACCACGGGCGACGACGCAGCGCCATTTCGTCGGCGATCGGGGTGATTCATCGGCGGCTTCTGTGGCTTGGTCGCAAACGGATTGCCACGCCCCCGCGCGGATGGCAACTTGCAGCGGCGATCACGTCGACCTGGAGCCCCGCATGACCCCCGTTGCCCTGTATTCGCCCGATCCAGCCCGCGGCTGGCTGCCCTGGGCCTGGGTGACGCCGATCCTGATGATCCTGTTCAACGCGGCACCAGCGATCGCGCTGGACGGGTGGATGCAGTCGCAGCATTGGTCGACGCCGCACGGCGATCCGATCGGCCTCGCTGGCTTGTATGCGCTGTTGTGGATCGGCTTCGCGCCGACGCTGGCGGCCGTGCTCGTCTGGGTACGCTTCGTCGAAGGGCGCTCGCTGGCGAGTATCGGGCTGACCGGTCCGGCGCCGCTGAAAACCTTCCTTCGCGGACTGGCCGTTGGATTCGGCACGGTCGCGCTGGTCGTAGTCGCGATCTGGATGGCTGGCGGCATGCAGGCGGCGGGCTTGGGGCAGGCCTGGCGGTCGCCCGTCAGTCTGCTGCACATCAGTCTGCTGCTCTTGAGTTTCATGTTCCAGGCGAGCGTGGAGGAAGTCATCTTCCGCGGCTGGATGCTGTCGGTGGTGGCGCGCAAGACCAATGTCGCGGTGGCAGTGCTGCTGGTGTCGCTCGTTTTCTGCTTCCTGCATTTCAGTCCGCACCAGCCGCCCCTGGTCATGCTCGGCACGTTCCTGTTCTCGCTGTTCGCCTGCGCCTGGGCGCTGCGGACCGGCAATATCTGGGGCGTGATGGGCTGGCACGCGGGGTGGAACTGGTTGCTCGCGACCGGCTTCGAACTGCCCGTCACCGGCATCGATGCGCACTTGCCGGCGCTGCTGGTGGCGCTACGCCCGCAAGGCCTCGACGCTCTGACCGGTGGCGCGCAAGGGCCGGAAGGCAGTTACCTGTGCAGCGTCTTCTTCGTCGCCGCGATCGCGTGGATCCAGTGGCGAAAGACGCGCGGAGCTCAGAACTTCTCGCCGACCAGCAGGTAACGCCACTGCCCGGGCGGCATCGCCCCGTCCGGGCCCTTGCCGATCGGATGCTGGTTCGCGCCATACCGGCGACGACCACGCAATGGAGCGTCTGCTAGCGCTCGGTGGGCCGATCGACGCTCCGCTACGGGGCTTCTCGGTAGGGTAGGGGAACTGCTATCCAGTACTAGAATTAGGGATGTTTATCGGGAGTAGGGCAGCTCCCGACCCTAAGCGGTCACTCAAAAGAACGGGCTCAGATTCACTCAAGGAAGTCGACCTGACCCTGAGGTTTCAGAACTACAGCACCCAGGCCGGCGGCCAGGACGCGGTCTCGCAGGGTGTGGAGCTCTACGCGCAGCACACGCTGCCATTCGGTCTTGGTGTGCAGTTCAACTACACCTACAACGATGCCAGCAAGGCGGCGGTGCGGCTGGAGGACGGCACCGAGGTCGGCAAGACCTCCATGCCGGGCAGCGCCAGAAACCAGACCAACCTCACCGGGTTCTACGAGACCGACAGCCTGCTGCTGCGCGCCTCGTACAACCGTCGCGGCGAACTGGTGCAAGGCCTGGTCAACGGGTTGAACGTCTTTGAGGAGCCGTACTACCAGATCGATCTGAACGCGGCGTACAACATCACCCCGGCGCTCAGTCTCACCGCCTCGGTGCTGAACCTGACCAAGCAGGAGTCCCGCTCGCACCTGGGCGAGGACACCCGCGCACGCTTCTATACCGGCGGATACGCAGGCCGGCTGGCGTACCTCGGGCTGACCTACAAGTTCTAGCGCCAACGTATCGCGCCCATGCCTACCGCGTGGCGGTATGGGCGCGATGGTTCGGCGGCGGCCGGGCTGCAGTGGAAGTGAACCTGGAACCGTTACTTCGAAAGTAGATCTTCCATCCAAATTACACCAAAGTTTTTTGGCATTAAAAGCTCTGCAGTCCTCGCCTTTATGTGCACGTCCCCTTGAACCTTAACCATTTGCCCTTTGTCATGAGCAATAACTGCCAAATGGTAATCATCACCCATCAGTGAGACACGGATCTTACGATCCATATCGCTGACCGTAGCATCCAAGGTTATGACCCCCTCAGTTTCGCCTTTTTGACGAACGAGTTTTGTGATATGACCAGTCAATATTCTGTCTTGTAAGACGTAGTCATCTTTGTAGTAGTCCGATGCCTTCTTCAGAATTTGCACTTGCCGCTCTTCAAAATTGAATTTGCGGGGTTCGCTTTCAAACATCGGACCAGATGATGCCGTGACAATTACCTCAAAAGCTCGATTGTTTTTTTCACCACTAAAGCCGAGTAAAGCATCACAAAGATTTGCACTTGCACCTGATGAAACTGCTGCGTCGAACACTTTAATCTCGCCCATATCTTCGTATCTCACGCTCGCTGCCGAAAGTGCGTCTAACCCAGCTACGAGCTTGGATGTGATGGCTTGACCCAAACCAACAGAATCCGCAATTGGAATAGCGGCATCAGACTGATCGAGCGGGAAGTTCTCCTGATTAGGCGCAATTACATTGACTACGTAGCTTCCAATCTCTGTTTGCCCGAGAAGGAGAGAGTCCAGGTAGCCGCGAGCATCTTTAGAGGTGGGTCCGGAGAAATGCCGACGATTGGCGTACACGGCCTGCGCAGCGGCAGCCAGCAAATCTTTAGCTTTTGATATAAGCAACACACCATCGTTGATTGGGATAGTCCCGTCCTGCGTGTCCGCATGAATGACCCTAATGGTGATGACATTAGAGATGAGGCGCTTTACGTCACTAATCACATCGAAAACAGGACGCTTTTCAAATGATGCAATGGCCGTCAGCGCATCGCGTAGTCGCTGCTTAAGATCTTTAACATACGGAAACGGGAGAACCACTTCTGCGTCTAGGTCATTACGTCTATGCCATATTGTCGCTACGCTCCGAATCTTACCGTCTTCGAACCATTGCCTCGACTGTAGATAAGCATGTATCTGCTCGATGGATACGAGCATGTCCGTCCGAGCACGATTGTCGTTTCCAATCACAACGACTCACCCATGCTCGCACGGTCCATCATCTGCCAGAGCGCTGTGCTAGTTAGACGCTGCACCAGTGGTATATCCACGGTGACAGATGTCTGGTTGTCAGTCGGAGCATGATCTCGTAACGAAATCCAATGGCAAGAATTGAATAATACGATGTGATCGTCATTATTCTTTATCCATTCTTGAAAATCATCAGGCACTAGCAATACAGCGAGATAGCGCGGCACCACCACATCATCGCCACGCAGGTCATTGTAGTTTTTTATCTTCAACGGGAACTTAATTGCATCATTTACTATCAATTCCTGAGAAGAGCATTTTAACTGGACTTGAATCATTGGGCTCCGCATCCTGCCCGGACCGAAGTCACCTTTTGTTTGGAAGGTTATGTCGATGCTGTCGTCGTCAACTCGGAAATCGCCCCTATTTAGGCCAGCCTGCGCCGCAAGCGCGCAAACGTAGGCGTACTGGAACTCCTCTTTCTGTTTCTGCGGATCCATCTACCAAGCCATGCTCTTCCCAGAGAGTCTGATGTTCACACATATTCGGGTTGACAGCCAAGGGGCGGAAATAACGGTTCCAGGTTCAGTTTGCGTTGCCCGTATGGAACTGCGCCAGCGGCGCACACAGCCGCGCGAGACCCGCCAGCGTGTATTGACACGCCAGACCGTGTACTTGCAATCTAGTCCCAAGGAGCGTCGAAACTCCTCACGTAGCGGTACCCACCTCCGTCAAACCGGTGGGTTTTTTGTGCCTGCATCCTGCAGGTACAAGCCGACGCAATGCCTGTGTCGGGAGGGCGGCTAATACAACACCCGCAAGGGGAATATGCCCGCCGGCTACGTGCGGTTTCGAACCTCCCGACATCCCGTCGCCGTTGGCGGCGGTTCTTGGGTTGTTCCAGGAGGGCGTTGCCATGTCTACCGCACCATCCATGCCGGCATTTGTGCCGGTTGATCTGTTGCCAGCTTCCGCTCACCGCCTGCGGTGGGATATGGGCGATGTGCTGCGCAGGCTCGACGCAAGCACAGCTATTGAGCAGGCGAGAGACCATACCGCGCATCCGCTGAGTCGCCAGCTCGGTGTATTGCCGCACACCTCGCGCCGCCTGTCGGCACGCAGGGCTGTGCCATTGCAGCAGTACGTCGCTGCAACCATCACCTGCCACCACCCGGAGGCGCCATGACACGCCGCCGCCCACCCACGGCATCTGCCAGCGCACGGCCCACCCGCACGCGTGCGCGCCCCGCGCCACCCAAGCGGGTGCAGTGGGTTGTTGTGGAACCCGACCGCACCAAGCTGCCACCGATGCTGCCACCCGACCCGGACGCCTCCCCGCAAGGTCCCGGCACGCTACGCGCACCCCGCCGCGCCCGCCGCCCGCGCCAATGCACCGTCAGCTACACCCATTACCCCGGCGCCCACGACCACGCCGGCGACCAGCACGTGCCCCACGTCCGCCTTAGCGGCCTATGGCTGGAACAGCTGGGCTTCGCCATCGGCACCAAGCTGCGCATCACCGCCAGCGCGGGGCAGTTGTTGATGGAGGTGTTGCCGCCGGTGGAGGTGCCGGCCAAGGCGCGCAGCGTGCGGCGATGATGTGGCGGCTGCCATAAGCCTTGCGATTGACCTCGGTGCCGGATGCCACTAGCGTCGCAGCCACACCAGCGCACAACGGGAAATAACGGTTCCAGGTTCACTTCCACGGCAGCCTGGCCGTCGCCAAACCATCGCGCCCATGTCCGCGCGCGTAGCGGCGTAAATCGGCAGCGATACTGCTAGTGAAACGACAACGGCCGCAGTACGCGGCCGTTGTCATTAGATCAGGCAACCAGGATCGTCTTGCCGATTCCCGATTCCCGATTCCCGATTCCCGATTCCCGATTCTCCCAATCCCGAATCCCGAATCCCCAACCTCAATGATCGCTGGAGCGCAATCCATCCACATCCAGAATCAGCGCCATGCGGCCGTCGCCGATCAGGGTGGCGCCGGCGTATCCGGGCAGGCCGCGCAGGGCACGGGGCAGGGGCTTGATCACCACTTCCTCGCGGCCGCGGACCTGGTCCACCACCAGGCCGAAGCGGGTTTCGCCGGCCTGCAGCAGCACCACCGTCAATAGCGGCGGTTGTTCGGCAGGCACGCCCAGCCAGCGGCGCAGGTCGATCAGCGGCAGGGTGTGCGAGCGGCGGTCCAGCACGGCGCGGCCGTCGAACCAGCCCAGCGAGGTCTGCGGGGCGTGCAGCACCTCGACCACGCGCGCCAGTGGCAAGGCGTAGACCGCTTCGCCGGCCTGCACCAGCAGCGTGGGCAGGATCGCCAGGGTCAGCGGCACGCGGATCATGAAGCGGCTGCCGCGGCCCAGTTCGGACTGGATCTGGATCTGTCCGCTGAGTTCGCGGATGCGCGATTGCACCACGTCCATGCCCACGCCGCGGCCGGAGATGTCGGTGACTTCGGCCTTGGTGGAAAAGCCCGGCATGAAGATCAGGTGCAGGCACTCGTCGGTGCTCAGGCGGGCGGCGGCTTCGGCGTCGATCAGGCCCTTGTTGCGGGCGATCTCGCGCAGGCGTTCGGGGTCGATGCCGGCGCCGTCGTCCTGGATCTCGATACTGACGTAGTCGCCTTCCTGCTGCGCAGACAGACGCACGTGACCACTGCGCGGCTTGCCGGTGGCTTCGCGCAGGGCCGGCGATTCGATGCCGTGGTCGATCGCGTTGCGCACCAGGTGCACCAGCGGGTCGGCCAGGGCTTCGACCAAGTTGCGGTCCAGTTCCGTCTCGGCGCCGATCAGTTCCAGTTCCACTTCCTTGGACAGCGTGCGCGCGACATCGCGGGCCACCTTGGGAAAGCGCGCGAACACCTTACTCACCGGCTGCATGCGGGTACGCATCACCGCGGTCTGCAGGCGCGCGGTGGCGATGTCTAGCGTGCTGACCGCGCGGTCGAGTTCTTCGTCGCGCAGGCGGGTACGCAGGGTCTTGAGGCGGTTGCGCGACAGCACCAGTTCGCCGATCAGGTTGACGATGGCGTCCAGGCGCTTGGTGTCCACGCGCACGGTCTGCTCGGCGTCGGCCGCCTTGGCCGCCGCCTTGGGCGCGGCCTTGGCGCCAGGCGCAGCAGCGCCGTGTGCGTCATCGTGTGCGGGTGCTGCGGCAGCGGCCTTGGGCGCGGCCTTGACCGCCGGCGGGCCGCTCTTGGCATCGAACTGCGCAATCAGCGAGGCCGGCGCGTGCGGCACGGTTTCGCCCGAGCCCATCGCATCCAGCATGGCCTGCAGATAATCCAGCGACTGCTGCGCGGCATCGAAGTGATGCGCCTGCAACACCGCCTGGCCGGAGCGCGCCATGCCCAGGGTTTCCTCGGCGGCGTGGCAGAGCTCGACCATCGGCTTGATCGCCAGGAAGCCGGCGCCGCCCTTGAGCGTGTGGAAGCCGCGGAACACCGCGTTGAGCTGGTCGGCTTCGTCCGGTGCCTGTTCCAGCGACACCAGCTGTTCGCCGAGGCGATCCAGGATCTCCTGGGCCTCGACAATGAAATCGGCAGCAATATCGTCTGGAACAGCACTCATGGTTACAGCCCCAATCCGGACAGCAGGTCGTCGGCGTCGTCTTGCGACACCGCGTGACGGTCCAGGCCCTTGACTGCAGGACCGGCAAGACCGCCGTCGTCTTTCTTCGGCTCGGGATTCTTCGGCGGCAGGCCGAGTGCACCGAAGCCCTCGTGCACGCGCCGCACGATCCCGGCCACGCGACGGATGATCTGGCCGCTCAGGTCCTGGTAGCTCTGCGCCAGCGACAGCTCGGTCAGGTTATGGCGCATCTTGTCCATCAGCGCGCCCTGGTCCTGGTTCAGGCCACCGTCGCGCAGCTGGTTGGCCAGCTCGCGGCATTCCTCGACCAGGTCCAGCGTGCGATGGCTGGCCTTCTCGGTCATTTCCACCACGTGGTCCAGGCGCGAGCAGGCATCGTCCAGTTCGCCGGCTTCCTCGGGCACGGTGGGCAACTCGCCCAGCGCCTGCCCGAGTTCGCGCGCGAGCCGGCTCAGGCTCTGCATCATCGGGCGCGTGCGCAGCGCGGCGAGGTGGTCCACCTCGCGCCGCCAGGCGACCTGGTCACCGCTTTCCAGTGCATCGAGCGCGTGCTGCAGGCGCTCGATCAGGGCGGCACGTTCGGCATCGGCTTCCACGGTGGCGTTCATCAGGCGGTCGCCGCCAGACGTTCGAACACCTTGCCCAGCTTCTCTTCCAGCGTCTGTGCGGTGAACGGCTTGATGATGTAGCCGTTCACGCCGCACTGGGCCGCTTCGATGATCTGCTCGCGCTTGGCTTCGGCGGTCACCATCATCACCGGCAGGTGCTTGAGCTTGGCGTCGGCGCGGATGTTGCGCAGCAGGTCGATGCCGGTCATGCCGGGCATGTTCCAGTCGGTGACCACGAAATCGAACGGGCCCGCCCGCAACGCCGCCAATGCGCTGTTGCCGTCTTCGGCCTCTGCGGTATTGGTGAAGCCCAGATCGCCCAACAGATTCTTGACGATACGTCGCATCGTCGAGAAGTCGTCCACGATCAAAATCCGCATGTTCTTGTTCACATCAAGCTCCTAACACTAAAAAATGCGCGAAAAAATCATTCGTCAATTTCGACACCGGCATCGGCCAGTTCGAAGACCTTGAGGCGGCCGCGCAGACGCACCACCGCCTGGCCATGGATCTGGCAGACGCGCGATTCGCTGACACCGAGCACGGCGCCGATTTCTTTCAGGTTCAATTCCTGTTCGTAGTACAGCGACAGCACCAGCTGCTCGCGCTCGGGCAACTGGCCGATGGCCTTGCCCAGCTCGCGGCCGAATTCGCCACGCTCCATCATCTGCTGCGGATTGGGGCCGCCCTTGGCGGTGGTGTCCAGCTCGCCGTGATCCTCGATCCGCGACTCCAGGCTCAGCACCTGGCCGCGGGCGGCATCTTCCATCAGACGCAGGTAGTCGGGCAGCGGCATCTCCATCGCGGCGGCCACTTCGGTGGCGGCGGCGGCGCGACCGGTGTGCTGTTCGATCTTGCGCACGGCGGCGGCAGCGTCGCGTGCGCGGCGGTGCACCGAGCGCGGCACCCAGTCACCCCGCCGGATCTCGTCGATCATCGAGCCGCGGATGCGGATCGAGGCGTAGGTCTCGAACGAGGCGCCCTGTTCGGAGTCGTAACTGCGCGAGGCTTCGATCAGGCCGATCATGCCGGCCTGGATCAGATCGTCCACTTCCACGCTCGCCGGCAGGCGCGCGGCCAGATGGTGGGCGATGCGGCGCACCAGGTCGGCATGCTGGGTGACGATGTCGTTGGCGTTGTTGCGCTGCACGGCGCGGTACTGCGCGCTGGCCGTGGTTGCGGTAGCGGTGCTCATGCGGCCACTCCCCGTTGGATGATGCGTTCGACGAAGAACTCGACATTGCCGCGCGGCACGGTGGGGGCCTGCCAGCGCGAGGTACGGCGAGCGATTTCTGCAATGGCCTGCGCCGACGGACTGGCGGGGTAGGCCTTGATGACCGGTTGCTGGCGCTGCACCGACAGGCGCAACCAGTCGTCCTGCGGCACGTGGCCGAGGTAGTTCAGCGACACGTCGCCGAGGAATTTTTCGCAGACCCGCGACAGCTTGTCGTACAGCAGGCGGCCCTCGTTGGGGTCGCGCACCATGTTGGCGATGATCTGCAGGCGGTCCACGCCGCGTTCGCGCGAGAGCACCTTGATCAGCGCGTAGGCGTCGGTGATCGAGGCCGGCTCGTCGCAGACCACCACCACGGTGTCCTGGGCGGCCTGGCAGAAGGTCAGCACGCTGTCGGTGATGCCGGCGGCGGTGTCGATGACCATCACGTCCAGATCGCGTTCCAGCTCGGAGAACACGTTGACCAGGCCGATGTGCTGGGCCGGGGCCAGTTCGGCCATGTGGCGGCGACCGGAGGCGGCCGGGACCACCAGCACGCCGCCGGGGCCTTCGATGATGACCTCATCCAGCGTGCAGCGGCCGGCGATCAGGTCGGCCAGGGTGTACTTGGGCGACAGGCCCAGCACCACGTCCAGGTTGGCCAGGCCCAGGTCGGCGTCCAGCAGCAGGGTGCGCTTGCCCATGTCGGCCAGCGCCACGGCCAGGTTGGCGGAGATGTTGGTTTTACCCACGCCGCCCTTGCCACCGGTCACGGCAATGGTGCGCACCGGGCCCAGAGGCTCGGGACGGGTCGCCGACAGAGGGAAGGCGTTGGTCAGCTTGGCGTATTCACGCGACTGCATGGTTGTGCTCCGGAGTACAGGGCTTATCGGCAGCGCGCCGCAAATCTTCAAGGCGAAGAACGAGACTGGCGGCATTGGCGCGGTGCAGGTCGTCGGGGACCCGCTGTCCGTCAGTCACCCAGGTGATGGGCATTTGGTGATCGACGACGACCGACAGCGCACTACCGAAGCGGCCGGTCTCGTCAAGTTTGGTCAGCACCACGCCCTGGGGCTTGGCGTGGGCAAAGCGGCGCACGACCTCGTCGAGGTCGGAAAAGTGCGCGTTGGCAGGCAGCACCAGCAGCGAGGTGACCTGGTGCGCGGCGCGCAGCCAGTTCAGCTGGGCGGCCAGGGCGCGGTCGCGCTGGCCCATGCCGGCGGTGTCGATCAGCACCAGCTTGTAGTCGCGCAGGCGCTCGAGCAGTTCCAGCAGGCTCTCGGCGCTGTCGGCCTCGTGCACGGCGATGCCGAGCTGACGGCCGTAGCTGTGCAGCTGCTCGCGGCCGCCGACGCGCTGGGTGTCGGTGGTGACCAGGGCCACGTCGCGCGGGGCGTGCTGGGCGGCGAAGCGCTGGGCGAGCTTGGCGATGGTGGTGGTCTTGCCGGCGCCGGTCGGGCCGACCAGGGCGATCACGCCGCCGCGTTCCAGCGGGTCGACCGGGGCCACCGGCAGGCGCTTGGACAGCAGCCCCAGCATCAGCCCGCGGCCGCGGTGCAATTCGGTATCGGCCGGAATCTGCAGTGCCACGTCGCGGATCAGGCCGGCGTCGAAGCCGTAGTCGTCCATCAGCTCCAGGGCCTGCGCGCGCACCGGCGAGCCACGCAGGCGCTCGTCGGTGAGGCGGTTCATTTCGCGCTCGATCATCTGCCGCATCAGCGCCAGCTCGCCACGCAACTGCTTGAGTTCTTCGTCGTTCTGCGGCGCCGGGGCGGCGGCGACCGGCACCGCGGCCAGCGCCGGCGGGGCGACCACCAGCGGCGGCAACGCGGCCGGCGGCAGGATCTGCGGCAGCGCGTCCAGGTCGAAGTCGGCGTCGTCGTCCAGCGCGTCCTCGTCCTGGTCGTAGCCGGCCTGCGCAGGCGCAGCGGCGGCGGCCATGATCGGGGTCGGGGCCTGCACCGGGGCAGCCTGCACGGCGGCGCGCTGCACCGGCGCGGTGGTCAGGAAATCGGCGAACAGCTGTTCCGGCACGGCCGACAGCGCGTGTTCCTGGCGCGGCGCGGCGGTCACCGCGACGGCGTGGGCCAGCGCCTGGGCGGCGGGCGAGGGGACGGCGGCGCTACGCACCGGTGCGGGCACCTGCGGCTGGCGCGGCACGTTGACCGGCTGGCGCAGCGCAATCGCGGCGATCATGTCTTCGGCGGCACTGGCAACGCGCTGGCGCTGGCTCGTGCCGGCATCGGCGGCCGGCTTCAGCGGTGCGTGGACCGGTGCGGCGGCCGCTTGCGGGGCCGGTGCTTGCGGGGCAGCTGCCGACGGGATCGGCGCGGCGGTAACGGCCGGCGTCTCGGAGCGCGCGGTTTCCAGGGCGCGCTGCACGAGTTCTTCGTCGTAGTTGCTGGCAGCGACGATCTCGATGCCTTCGGCGGTGCGGCGATTGGACAGGATCACTGCGTCCGGGCCGTGTTCTTCACGCACCATGCGGAATGCGGTGCGCATGTCCGGGGCAACGAAGCGTTTGATTTTCATGCGAAGTGCCTCCAGGAACGGGACCCGCCGGACGCCGGACGGGTGCGCGATGAATGTGGGTGTGTTGCCAGCGTCATGAGTTGCCTGTCCCGTTCGGTTGTTCCAAGTGCTGCTCTCGCCCCGCAGCGGTGGCGCTGGCTGCGGTCTCGGCAGAGCTAATGCACGCGGCGTGCCAAAACGGGGTGCCGGGGTTCCGGCGCGGGAAGCTGGTGCGTTAGGACCAGGCGGGAGCTGTGTGTCCGGCTGGGTCCGACGGCTTCAAGTCAATGGATTGATTGACTTTTTTCCGGGGCGGCGATGCGCTGGCGTCGTCGTGCGGGCGGATGCGCTGGCGGGTCGGAGGTCCAGTCTGAGGCGCTCGGAACGCCTGGAAACGGCCAGCGCCGTGCAATCGATTGGAGATCCGGACCAGTGGCGGCTTTCCGACGCCGGGTGCTGGTCGGCGTGGTGGGTAGGTTCGTAGGAGCGCACCCGGGCGCGACGGGCCGTGCCGGTAACGCCTGTCGCGCCCGGGTGCGCTCCTACCGTGGTGTCGGCGTCTGCGGTGTGTTCCCGGGTTGCCTGGCCTGTCGTAGGAGCGCACCCGGGCGCGACGGGCTGTGCCGGTAACGCCTGTCGCGCCCGGGTGCGCTCCTACGGTGGTGTCGGCGTCTGCGGTGTGTTCTCGGGTTGCCTGGCCTGTCGTAGGAGCGCACCCGGGCGCGACGGGCCGTGCCGGTAAAGCCTGTCGCGCCCAGGTGCGCTCCTACCGTGGTGTCGGCGTCCGCGATGTGTTGTCGGATTACCTGGCCTGTCGTAGGAGCGCACCCGGGCGCGACGGGCCGTGCCGGTAACGCCTGTCGCGCCCGGGTGCGCTCCTACGGTGGGGTCGGCGTCCGCGGTGTGTTGTCGGATTGCCTGGCCTGTCGTAGGAGCGCACCCGGGCGCGACGGGCTGTGCCGGTAACGCCTGTCGCGCCCAGGTGCGCTCCTACAGTGGTGTCAGCGTCCGGGGTGTTTTCCAGGATTGCTGGCCTGTCGTAGGAGCGCACCCGGGCGCGACGGGGTGTGCCGGTAAAGCTAATCGCGCCCAGGTGCGCTCCTACGTCGGTGGGCGGTCTCAGCTGATCGTGCCGACCAGCTTCAGGCGCTTGTCTTCGGGCACTTCGCTGTAGGCCAGCACCGACAGGGACGGGACGCTGTGGCGGACCAGGCGGGCCAGGGCGGCGCGGACCTGGCCGGGCACCAGCACGACCGCCGGTTCGTTGCGCGCTTCCTGCTTGCCGACGCAGTCGGCCAGGCTCTGGTGCAGGCGTTCGGCCAGGCCGGGCTCCAGCGCCACGCCGTTGCCGTGGGTGGATTCCTGCAGCACGCGCTCCAGCTGCGGGGCCAGCGTGTAGACCGGCAGCTCGGCCGACATGCCGGCGATTTCCTGCACGATGAAGCGGCCCAGCGAGGTGCGTACCGCGGCGGTGAGGGTGGTCGGGTCCTGGCTGTGCGGGGCGTGTTCGACCAGCGCTTCGACGATCTTGCGCAGCTGGCGCACCGGGATGCGCTCGATCAGCAGGTTCTGCAGCACGCGCACTACCACCGACAGCGGCAGCGCCTTCGGGGTGAGGTCTTCGACCATCTTCGGCGCGGTCTTGGCCAGGGTCGCCAGCAACTGCTGCACTTCCTCGTGGCCGAGCAGTTCCGGGGCGTGTTCGCGGATCAGGTGCGACAGATGGGTGGCGACCACGGTGGCCGGGTCGACCACCGTGTAGCCCATCGATTCGGCATAGGCGCGTTGGTGCGGCTGGATCCAGGTGGCGTCCAGGCCGAACGCCGGGTCCTTGCCGGGGATGCCGTCGAGCTGGCCGAGCGCACCGCCCGGGTCCAGCGCCAGTTCGCGATCGGGATAGATTTCCGCGGTGGCCACCGGCACCCCGTGTACCAGCAACCGGTAGGCGTTGGCCGACAGCTCCAGGTTGTCGCGGATATGCACCGGCGGCACCAGGAAGCCGATGTCCTGGGTGAGCTTGCGGCGTACGCCCTTGATGCGCGCCATCAGTTCGCCACCCTGATTCTTGTCCACCAGGGGAATCAGCCGGTAGCCCACTTCCAGGCCCAGCGGGTCGATCGGGCGCAGCTCGTCCCAGCTCAGCTCCGAGCTGGCCTGGGCGGCAGTGGCCGCGGCGGCGGCCTTGGGATCGGTGGCGGGGTCGCCGGTCGGCGGGATGACCAGGCTGCGCTTGTACATTTTCCAGGCGATCACGCCCAGGATCAGGCCCAGCGTCAAAAACGCGACGTTGGGCATGCCCGGCACCAGGCCGACCAGGCCCAGGATCGCCGCAGCCACCGCGAGGGCGCGGTGCTGGCCGAACACCTGGCTGATCATGGCGCCGCGCATGTCCTGCGCACGCGAGGCGCGGGTCACCAACAAGGCCACCGAGGACGACACCAGCAAGGCCGGCAGCTGCGCCACCAAACCGTCGCCGATCGACAGCAGGGTGTAGGTGGAGGCGGCATCCACAAAGCTCATGCCGTGCTGGAACATACCCACCGCCATGCCGCCGACCAGGTTGATGAACAGGATCAGGATGGCGGCGATGGCGTCGCCGCGGATGAACTTGTTGGCACCGTCCATCGCACCGTAGAAGTCGGCTTCCTCGCGGACTTCCTCGCGGCGGGCCTTGGCTTCCTCGCGCGTCAGCAAACCGGCGTTGAGGTCGGCGTCGATGGCCATCTGCTTGCCGGGCATGGCGTCCAGGATGAAGCGCGCGGTCACTTCCGACACGCGTCCGGCACCCTTGGTGATGACCACGAAGTTGATGATGGTCAGGATCGCGAACACCACGATACCCACGGCGTAGTTGCCGCCGATCACGAACTGGCCGAATGCCTCGATCACCTTGCCGGCTGCGGCATGGCCGTCCTGGCCGTTGATCAGGATCACGCGGCTGGAGGCAACGTTCAGCGCCAGCCGCAGCATCGTGGTCATCAGCAGCACGATCGGGAAAATGGTGAATTCCAGCGGGCGCTGCACGTACACCACCGCCAGCAGCACCATCAGCGAGATGGCGATGTTGAAGGTGAACAGCGCATCCAGCACCGGCGCGGCCAGCGGCACCATCAGCATGGCCAGCATGGCCATCAGGGCCAGCGGCGCGCCCAGGCCGTTGCGCAGCAACTCCATGATGCGCCGGGCATTCATCGGGGCGGGTTGGGCGCTCATGCGCTGGCTCCCTTGCCGAACTCATCCACGTCCAGCGACGGCAATTCCGGCATCGGGCCGCCGTTCCAGCCACGCAGCTGGTAGACGTAGGACAGCACCTGGGCCACGACCGAATAGAGTCTCACGGGAATTTCCTTGCCGATTTGCGCTTCTCTATACAAGGCGCGTGCCAAAGGCGGGGCGGTGACGATCGCCACCCGGTGCTGTTCGCAGGCTTCGCGGATGCGGAAGGCCATTTCGTCCACGCCCTTGGCCACCACGATCGGGGCGCGCATCTTGCCGCCTTCGTACTTGAGCGCCACCGCGTAGTGGGTCGGATTCATCAGCACCACGTCGGCCTTGGGCACCGCTTCCATCATCTGGCGCTGCGACATCTGCATCTGCATCTGGCGGATGCGGCCCTTGACCTCCGGGCTGCCCTCGCTTTCTTTCATCTCGCGCTTGATCTCTTCGCGCGTCATCTTCAGCTTCCGCAGCCAGTTCCACTTCTGGTACGGCGCGTCGATGGCGGCCAGCAGCACCAGCGCGCCGGCGGTGTAGAACAGCAGGCTCTTGGTGAAGTCCAGGCCGTTGCCTACCGCCTGTTCCAGCGGCTGGTTCACCAGCGAGCGCAGGCCGTGCAGGCCCTTGGAGATGCACAGGCTGGCGGCCAGGCCGACGAACAGCAGCCGCAGCACCGACTTGATCAACTCGGCCAGGCTGTTGCTGCCCCACATGCGCTTGATCCCGTTCATCGGGTTGAGCTTGGTGAGGTCGGGCATGATCGCCTTGCCGGAAAAGCGCAGCCCGCTCATCAACAGCGGGCCGGCTAGGCCGGCGGCCAGGCAGATGCCGATCAGTGGCAGCATCACCCACAGCAGCTGCAGCAGCAGGTCGCCGAAATGGCCGAACAGCGCCATCGGGTTTTCACGCATCTTCGGGTCCGGACTGAGCGCGGTCTTCATCCAGACGCTGGCGCCATCGCCGATGCCGCGGGCCAGAGCCATCAGCGCGAACACGCCGGCACCGAACACCGCGGCAGTGGACAACTCGCGCGATTGCGGGATGTTGCCCTGCTCGCGGGCTTCGCGCAGGCGTTTTTCGGTGGGAAGCTCTGTGCGTTCGCCGCCGTCTTCGGACTCGGACATGGAGGTGCCGGTGACTGGTCAGTCCTGCGTCATGCAAGTGGCGTTCCAGTCGCTGGGGCCGGGGTTGGGGAGTCGGGGTCGGGGGAGAGCTGGCCGAGAGGGGGCCGGCCTGAAAAAGTGGCTGATCGGGGCAGGCGGCGCTGTGGGGCCGCTGCGTTGGATGCGCCTGGCCTGCGCCCCGGGGCGCGGCTGCTCATGCCACCGAGGATTCGGGCTCTTCCGGTTCGATGCGATTGCGGCCATGCCGCTTGGCGCGGTACAGCGCCTCGTCGGCACGCGCCAGCAGCGTGGCGGCGTTGTCACCGCTCCGGAACCAGGCCACGCCGACCGAACAGGTCACCGGCAGCGGCCGGGCGGCACCCACCTCGTACGGTGCCAGGCTGAGCTTTTCGTGGATGGCGCGCAGCCGGTGCTGGCTATGCTGCGACATGCCCGGCAGCAGCAACAGCAGTTCCTCGCCGCCGTAGCGGCCCACCTTGTCCGAGTCGCGCAGGCAGGCGGTCAGGCGCGCGCCGACCTTGGCCAGCACCGCATCGCCGACCAGATGCCCGTGTTCGTCGTTGACCAGCTTGAAGTGGTCCAGATCGATCAGCACCACCGCCAGCGGATGCCCGCCGTGCGCGCAGGCCTGCAGTTCTTCGGCCATGGCTTCGAGCACGCCGGAGCGGTTGAGCAGGCCGGTCAGGGAATCGTGGCTGGCCTTCAGGGCCAGCGCCGCACGCGCGCTTTCCAGATCGCGTTTTTCGTGTTCCAGCTGATAGGTGCGCTCGGCCACCAGTTCGGCCAGCATGCGTTCGCGCGCAACCAGGTGGCGGTGCCGCCAGCGCCACAGGCCGGCCAGCAGCGCGCTGCCGATCAGCACATACAACGCGATCGCCGGCGGGCTGCGCCACCACAGCGGGGCCACCGCAAACGGCAGGTCGGCGATCGGCGAGGTGGTGCGGCGGTAGCGGTCCAGCACCTGCACCTGCAGGCGGAAATGCCCGGAGGGCAGCGGCGCCTGGTCGATCGACAGGTTGTCGCTCTGGATCCATTCGTTGTGCAGGCCGAGCAGGCGGTAACGCACGGTCAGGCGACTCGGGTCGTCGTACACCTCCATCGTGGACAGCTCGATATGCAGCGGCTGGTCGCTCCAGCCCAGCAACTGGCCGCGCTGCACCGGCACGCCGCCACGGCTGACGCTGTCGATGCGCACGCTGGGCTGGCGCGCATCGAATAGCCGCGCCGGGTCCAGCAGATGGCTCACCCCGCGCGAGGTACCGATCCAGATCGACCCATCCGGATCCTCGGCGAAGGCCGCTTCGGAGATGTCGTCCCACAGCAGGCCCTGCGATTGCGACAGATGCGCCCAACGCTCGCCGTCGTAGACCTCCACGCCGCGCGCATGGCCCACCCAGACCCGGCCGAGGCTGTCGCCGCGCATCAGGTAGACGCCGACATCGCGCAGCGCCTCGTCGCTGATCGCCTGCAGATCCAGCCGCTCGCCCAGCAACATGCCGTGCCAGAGACCGGGCCGATAGAACGCCAGCCACACCTCGCCGCTGTCGCTGATGTGGAACTTGCTGATCCACGGGTCCGAGGCGCCGCCATTGACCAGCACCTCGACCCTGGACCAGCGCGCGCCCTGCAGCCGGAACAAGCCGTTGGCGGTGGACACCCACAACGTGCCGTTGGCGGTCTGCTGGATGTCGGTATAGGCGATGGTGGGCATCTCCGGAACAGCTTCCATCGTGCCGCCATCCAGCGGATGCCGGATCACGAACAGGCCGCCCGCGCTGAGCATCCACATCCGCCCCTGCCGATCGATCAGCAGGCGGCGTGCGGTGCGCGGCAGTTTGGCGATCTGCGCGCTGCGGCCATCGGGCCAGGTGCGGCGCAGTGAACCGGCCGAATTGAGCGTCCACAGGCTGCCATCGGCGCTGCGTTGCATGCCCACGATCTGGATCCCGGAGGCCTGCAGGGCCGGGACGAACCGGCCGCCCGGATCGACCTGGCGGCCGGTGCCGTGTTCGTTGCCGACCAGCAACGCGCCCTGCGCGTCGCGGGCGATCGACCAGGTAGGCGCGGCCGGCATGCCCTGCGAGGCGTCCCAGTTCTCGATCCATTCGTAGCCGGCCCAGCGCACCAGGCCTTCGCCATCGACGGTCATCCAGACATCGCCATCGCGGTCCACCAGGATCGCATCGCTGCTGCCGGGCGGCAGCCCGTTGTCGGCGCCGAAACTGCGCCAGCGGCCGTTCTCCCAGCGCGCCAGCCCGTCGTTGCGACGTACCAGCACGCGTCCTTCGCGGTCCAGCACCAACGGCGCCTGTCGCCCGATGGTTCTGCCATCGAGCAAGGGCAGCGGCCGCACGCTGAATTTGCTGGCGCCCGGCGCGCGATAGAGCAGGTTGCCGGTGCCGCGGACCCACAGTGCGCCGTCGTGATCACGCAATACGCTGTACCAGCGATCTTCCGGCACGCCTTGGTCCGGCCCGTACACCTGCACCTTGCGCTGCGCATCGATGGCGCACAGCCGCTTGGCGCAGCCGGCCCACAAGGTGTCGCCGTCCACCGACAGGCTCAGCACCTTGGACAGCTCGGGCACGCGCACCCGGGTGGCGGTATCCAGCAGCGGCTCGCTATGCCAGTGGCCGTTGCCGCGTGCGCTCAATCGTTCCAGCGTGCCGCCATTGGCCAGCACCGTGCCCCAGGAGGGACTGGCCAGCAGCATGTCTTCCTGCAGGTGTTCGGCCTCGTCGGGGGCCAGTTTGCGGAAGCCGTGCTCGTCGCCGACGAACAGGGCCTGGAAGCCGGCCACCCACAGCCGCCCGTCGGCGGCTTCGGCCATTGAGGTGATCGGTTCGTTGCGCAGGCCATCCAGCATCACCTGCTGGAAGCTGCGCCCGTTGTAGCGATACAGGCCACTTTCGGTACACACCCACAGCAGCGTGGCGCGGGTCTGCAGCAGGCAGGTGCCGGCCAGCCCGAGCAAGCCCTGGTCGTGGGCGTAGCGACGAATGCTCGCGCTCTGCGCGCCGGCCAGATCGGCCAGCGACAGCAAGGCCAGCAGCAGCACCGCCAAGAACGGTGCGCGCCGGCCTGACGACCTGCATTGACGGTACTCAACCCCCACGAGCGTTGCACTCTCCCACGCATCGGCGCGTGTGGTCCGCGCCCCTCGCGCGGGTGTCTCACGCTTGCCATGGGCGGCCCCCATAGCAGGCCGCAGTAAACCGACTAGCGGCTGTTCACGCGTGTTTCTTTAATGCTTAAGCAGGCATGGCGGCGTGAGTGCGCAGCGCGCACGGCCCTTGCCGGGCGCGTGTTGTTCCCTGGGCCGGACCCTGTCGCTGCAGGCGCGATCACGCCGATGGCTTGATGCCGGTCGCGCAACGGCTGCATGGCTGCCCGCACGCAGGCGTCGCAGCGGACACGTCTTTCCCGGCAAGGCGTCCGTGGGAGGCTACGTGCCCGGCCGGTTGGCAGATCGCAGCAATGGCGCTGTCCTTCGGCCTGCGGCCAGGCGCGGGTTCAGCCGCTGGACGCGGCGTCGTAGCGCACATGGTCGTAATCGATGCGGTTGCGTCCATTGCGCTTGGCGCGATAGAGCGCGGCGTCGGCACGCGCCAGCAGCTGTTCCAGGGTTTCGCCCGGCTGGAACCAGGCCACCCCGACCGAGCAGGTCACCGGCAGCACGCCACCATCGATCGGGTAGTTGCCACAGATCCCGCGATGCAACGCCTGCAGGCGATGGGTGGACTGGGCACTGAGCCCCGGCAGCAGCGCCAGCAATTCCTCGCCGCCGTAGCGACCGATGCGGTCGTCGCCGCGCACCAGCGTATCCAGGCGCCTGCCGACTTCGGCCAGCACCGCGTCCCCGGCCAGGTGGCCGTGCTGATCGTTGACCAGCTTGAAGTGGTCCAGGTCGATCAACACCACCGCCAGCGGCCGCGCGCTGGTGTCGGCACGCGCCAGCATGCCGCGCAGCGCGTGCAGGATGCCGGCGCGATTGAGCAGCCCGGTCAGCTCGTCGTGGGTGGCCTTGAGCGCGAGCTCGGCGCGTGCCGCCTCCAGCTCGCGCTTGTCCTGTTCCAGCTCGGCAGTGCGCTCGGCCACCAGTTGCTCCAGTTCGCGTTTGCGCCGCAGCAGCTTGCGCGTGCGCCAGCGCAGCAGCGCGATCACCGCGGCAATGCCCAGCAGCACGTAGCCGGCCACTGCCGGCACGCCGCGCCACCACGGCGGGCGCAGCACGAAACGCAGCCGCGCGACCGGGCTGGCGCTGCGCTGGTAGGCATCCAGCGCCTGGACTTCCAGCGTGTAGGTGCCGGGCGGCAACAGCGGGTAGGTGAGGTGACTGAGCGAGGTCTGGGTCCAGCGTGCCTGGTGGCCCTCCACCCGGTAGCGGAAGCTGATGCGGTCCGGGCCGCCTTCGGCGCCGGGCGCGCTGATGTCCACATCCAGCGGCACCTGCGACCAGTCGACCTGCGCCCCCGGCGTGATCGCCTGGTTGCCACGCCGCACGCGCAGGATGTCCACGCGCAATGGCGGTGCGGCGAACACGCGCAACGGATCGATCAGATGGGTGGCACCGCGGCTGCTGCCGAGCCAGATGCTGCCATCCACGTCCTCGAAGAACGCATTGGCCGACATGTCGTCCCACAACAGGCCCTCGGTGCGCGTGGCCCGCGACCAATGGCCGTTTTGCAGCATGTCCAGGCCCTGGCTGCTGCCCAGCCACAGCCGGCCCTCGCGGTCGTGGCGCAGGATGAACGGCATCACCCGCGCCACCAGCGGATCGTCGACCGCGCGCAGCGCCAGCACGCCATCGGCCTGCAGGCGGCCATGCCACAGCCCGGTGTCGCGCAGCGAGATCCACAGCTCGCCATCGGGAGCAAAATCGATCAGGAAGAAATCCTGGCTGGGCAGCACGCCACGCACCTGCACGCGTTGCCAGGCACCGTCTGCCTGCCGCTTGTACAGCCCCTCGCGGGTGCTGGCCCAGAGCCGGCCCTGGGGATCGAGATCGACATCGCCCACGAACGCGGCCGGCACGCCCGGATCGCGGATGGCCTGGTATGGCGCGCCCGGCGGCATGCGATACAGGCCGCGCGGGGTGGTGATCCACAAGGTGCCGGCGGCGTCGAACAACAGCTTGTTGATCGGCAGGCCCAGCTGCAGCACGTCGACGGTCCGGCCGCTGCGCGGATCGCGCCGCGCCAATGCGCCGGACGAGCGTGCCACCCAGGCGGCGCCGTCTATCGGCGAGAGCGCCAGGGAGATCGACTGCAGCAGCGGCTGGCCGTCGTCCAGCGTCCAGGGCTGCATGCGCCCGCTGCGCGGATCCAGCACATTGGAGCCGGCATCGCCGCCGACCAGCAGCTCGCCGCTGGGCAGGCGCTGGATCATCCAGGTCGGCGCTTCCGCCAGGCCCTGGCTCTCGTCCCAGTGTTCGATGTTGCCGTAGCCCAGCCAGCGCTGCACGCCCAGGCCACGGGTACCGATCCATAGCTGGCCGGTGCGCTGCATCAGCAACGGGCCGACCATCGGGCTGATCGGCAGCCCCTGGTCGTGGCCGAAGTAGCGCCAGTGATCGCCTTCCCAGCGCACCAGGCCGCGATCGGAGCGGGTCAGCAGGCGGCCCTGTGCATCTTCGGACAGGGTGGTGGCGGCCGAGAGCGTGTCGAAGCTGGTGCCTGCCGGCGCCGCATGGTTGCGGAATACACGCTCTCCCGGCGCGCGCGACAGCACCAGGCCACCGCCGCGCAGCCACAGGGTGTTCTGGTGGTCGCGAAAGATCGCCCGCCACTGCCGCTCCGGCACTCCGTCGGCTTCGCCGAGCAACTCGGTGCGTCCGTTCTCGTCGATCCGGCAGACGTGCGGCCCGCAGCTGCTCCAGAGTGCCGTGCCATCGGCAAGTAACGCCTTGCCGGCCGGCAGGCTGGTGCCATCGGCCAGCAGCAACGGCAGCGGGTGCACCGACCAGCCGCCCGTGTGATCCGGCGACAGGCGCAGCAAGGCGTTCTCGCTGACCACCACCATGCCGCCGGCATAGGCAGCCAGCACATTGCCGCTGTCGGCGCGGATCGGTTTGCCGTCGCGCAGCAACTGCACGAACGCACCGCCGTCGCGCACGAACACGCCGTTGGCACTGGCAACCCATAACCGTCCTGCGGCATCCAGCGCCAGGGCGCGGATATAGCGCGCATCCAGGCCACTCTCCTGGCCAACCGGGGTGAAGCTCTCGCGCTCGAAGCGGTGCAGGGCCAGCTCGGTGCCCACCCAGACCACGCCCTGGCGGTCTTCGAGCAGGCTGTTGACGGTCATGCCCTGCAGGCCATCGGCCTGGGCGTAGTCGCGGAAGCTGTAGGTCTGCGCCCGCGCGTGGCCGCACGCCAGCAGCACGGCAATCCAAAGACAGCCCCAGGCCCACCAGTGGCCGCGTCGTGACGCAATCGGAGCGAACAGCGCAGACACGTTGGGCATCGGTTCCCGCCGACTTTGGCGTGGGTGAGTGATGGCGATTGGCGGTATCAATCGTCCTGTGGCGTTGACGGCTGACCAGCGAAAAACTTGAGGCAGTTCACACTTATGGATGTGTCCGCTAGGCAGTCAAATCCCTGGCGGCGTCGAAGGCGGTATCGAACATGCGTTGCACGGGCGGCGCGAATTCGCTGGCGAAGCTGGACAGCAGGAACAGTCCCAGCAACACCGTCAGCGGCAGGCCCAGCTGCATCGGATTCAGCGCCGGCGCGGCCTTGGCCAGCGCGCCGAAGGCCAGGTTGACCGCCAGCATCGCCACCATCATCGGCAGTGCCAGGGTGAGCCCGCCGCGCAGGATCTGCAGGAACAGGGTCGGCGCCACCTCGGCGAAGGCGGCGGCATCGGGAAGCGCGGTGCCGATCGGCAGGGCCTTGTAGCTGTCCACCAACAATGCGATCACCGCCAGGTGTCCGTTGGCCGCGAAGAACAGCAAGCCGAACCCGAGATAGAACCACTGCGCGATCACTCCGGAGGTGACTCCGCGCAGCGGGTCGGACATCTGCGCGAACGACAGGCCGGTGGACTGCGACACCAGCTCGCCGGCCATCGCGCCGGCCTCGAAGATCAGCTTGAGCATGAAGCCCATGCTGGCGCCCACCGCCAGCTCGCGGGCGACGCTGAGCACCGCCTGCGCGGTGAAACCGTCCCAGTCCGGCACCGGCGGCAGCAGCGGCGCCAGCACCATCGACAAGGTCCCGGCCAGCATCACCCGCACCCGTCCCGGCACCGCGCGCGTGCCGATCAACGGCATCGCGGTCAGCAACGCACCGGTGCGCAGCATGGTCCACATGATCGCCCCGACCATCGCAAACGCGCGCTGGCCGTCGATCACCATCTGGGTGGCAGCATCCATCCGGCCGGGTCCGCTAACCGATCAGGTGCGGTATGCGCTGGAACAGCGCAATGGTGAACTCCACCAGATGCCCCAGCAGCATGCTGCCGGTGGCAAACAGGGTGGCCGTCAACGCCACCGCCTTGGCCACGAAGGCGATGGTCGGTTCGTTCAACTGGGTGGCGGCCTGCACCACGCCGATCACGACACCGACGACCAGCACCGCCAGCAACATCGGTCCGGCAATCCACAGGACGGTGACCAGGCCACCACGCAATTCGGTCAGGGCGATTTCAGGGCTCATGGGTGTGGTGATGCAAGTGGGGTGCCAATGGATAGGATTGGGGATTGGGGATTGGGGAATCGGGAATCGGGAGGCGGGAGGCGGGAGGCGGGAGGCGGGAGGCGGGAGTCTGAATAGGGGGCTGAGCTGTTCGACGGTGTGTGGGCTGACAAAGCTGCGGTCTGCAGAAACTCGCCCCTCTCCAGCGGGAGAGGGGGGTGGGGTGAGGGTGCGAGGCGAAGCCACGCGTGTTGGGTGGCTCCGCGGGCCCATTGCTCAGCCGTGCGCTTCGGCGCTATCGGCTGCACTGGTTGGCGCGCTTGCTGTCTGCTCTGCGTCTGTTGCTCGACTTCGGGACCCCATAGCGAAGCGGCAGGACGGGTCGGCACGCCGGCAGGGCGGCACGCATGCAGACCTTGCGGCTACGACGCGTTGAAGCTCGCGGCCAATGTGCCCACCACCAGCACCCAGCCATCCACCAGGATGAACAGCAGGATCTTGAACGGCGCCGAGATCAACATCGGCGACAACATCATCATGCCCATCGACATCAGCACGCTGGCGACCACCAGATCGATGATCACGAACGGGATGAAGATCAGAAAGCCGATCTCGAACGCCGTCTTCAGCTCGCTGGTCACGAACGAGGCCACCAGCACCGGGAACGGCACCGCATCCGGGCCGGCGTACTTGCCGTCGCCGGCCATGCCGGCGAAGGTCATCAGGTCGGTCTCGCGGATCTGCGCCAGCATGAAGGCGCGCAGCGGCTGGGTGGTCAGCGTCCAGGCGGTCTGGAAATCGATCTGGTTGTTGAGGTACGGCGAGAGCCCGGCGCCCCACATCTTCTGCCACACCGGCATCATCACCAGCGCGGTCAGGAACATCGACAGCCCCAGCAACACCTGGTTGGATGGGGTCTGGCCGGTGCCCAGCGCCTGGCGCAGCAGGCCCAGCACGATGGTGATGCGGGTGAAGGCGGTCAGCACCAGCAGCATCGACGGCAGCAGGGTGATCGCCGTCATCAGCAGCAAGGTCTGCAGCGGCAGGCTCACCGGCTGGTCGCCGATGCGGCCGACGCTGACATTGGGCAACGACGGCAGCTGATTGGCGCCGGCCGGAGCGGCCGCCGGCGCGGCGGCCTGGGCCATGGCCGGCAATGCGGCGGGCGTGGCAGCGGCCAGCAGCGGGCAGCTCATCACCAGCAGGATCAGCACCAGGCGGAGGCTGCGCCCCCAGCGATTCCAACGACTCAACATGTCACGGGTCCTTGCGCAGCTTCTGTGCCAGCAGCTGGGCGAAATTGGGAAGTTGCTTGAAGTTGGGCAGGGTGGGGGCGGGCGCGGACGGCAGCGGTTCGGACAGGGTGTGCAAGGTGTTGATGCCGCCGGCGGTGACGCCGAGCAACAACTGCTGGCCGTTGACCTCCACCACCACCACGCGTTCCTTGGCACCCACCGCCAGGCTGGTCACCACCCGCAGGCCCTCGGTACTGCGGAAACCGCTGCCGGGCATGCGCTTGAGCAACCAGCCCAGGCCGACGATCAGCGCCAGCACCAGCAGCAATGCAAACACCGCGCCAAACAGGCTGGGCGAGGACGGCGCCTGCGCGCCGACCTGGGTGGCCTTGGCCGCGACCGGCGCGGCAGCGGCCAGCAGGCCAATCACCGCAGCCTCCGGATCCGTTCGCTGGGGCTGACCACGTCGGTCAGGCGGATGCCGAAGCGGTCGTTGATGACGACCACTTCGCCATGCGCGATCAAGGTGCCGTTGACGTACACGTCCAGCGGCTCGCCGGCGCCACGCTCCAGTTCCACCACCGAGCCCTGGTTGAGCTGCAGCAGGTTACGGATCGGGATGCGCGCGCGGCCCACTTCCAGCGACAGCGTCACCGGCACGTCCAGGATGACGTCCAGGTTGAGGTCGGTGGCATTCTGGTCGTGCTCGGCCTGCAGGCTGTCGAAGGTTGCAGGCGCGGCGTCGAGGATGTCGGAGTTGATCATTTGCTGGAGTCCTGGGAGGGAACGGCGCGTGGGGCTTGCACGCCGGGCGGGCGTACGGCGGTGATCTTGACGGCGTTGTTGCCATTGGAAACGCCGAATTCGCCGGTGAACAACGGAATGTCTTCCACGCACAGCGGCACCTGTGCGGGCAGGTCGATCGGCAGGATGTCGCCGATCTTCAGGCCGGTGAGCTGGCGCAGGCTCATGCGCTTGCTGGCCAGCACGCTGGACAGGGTCACCTCGGCGGTATCCAGCTGCTCGCGCAGCATCACGTTCCAGGAGTCGTCGCGGTCGTTGCGGTCGCTCTGGATGCCGGCATCGAGCAGTTCGCGGATCGGCTCCAGCATCGAATACGGCAGGGTGATGTGGATCTCGCCGCCGCCGCCTTCCAGCTCGACATGGAAGCGGCACACCACCACGTACTCGCGCGGGGTGACGATGTTGGCGAAGTGCGGGTTGATCTCCGAGTTGATGTACTCGAAATCCACTTCCATCACCGGCGCCCAGGCTTCCTTCAGGTCGGCGAAGGTCTGCTTGAGCATCAGCTGCACCACGCGCATCTCGGTGGCGGTGAATTCGCGACCTTCGATACGGGTGTGGTAACGGCCGTCGCCACCGAAGAAATTGTCCACCACGGTGAACACCAGCGTGGGTTCGAACACGATCAGGCCGGTGCCGCGCAGCGGCTTGAAGCGGATCAGGTTGAGGTTGGTGGGCACATACAGCGAGTGCATGTACTCGTTGAACTTGACCAGGTCGATGCCGCGCACCGACAGGTCGGCCGAGCGCCGGATCAGGTTGAACAGGCCGATGCGCCACAGCCGCGCAAAGCGCTCGTTGACCATCTCCAGGGTCGGCATGCGGCCACGGATGATGCGGTCCTGGCTGGACAGGTCGTACTGGCGCGCCTCGCCGGGCAGCGGCTCCGGCTCGGTGTTGACCGCACCCGAATCCACGCCATGCAGCAGGGCATCGATTTCGTCCTGGGAAAGCAGATCGCTGACGCTCATGGGGCAGGCCTTACTGGGTGACGAAACTGGTGAACAGCAGTTCTTCGACGCACTTCTTGCCGGTCTCGCTGGTCATGACCTTCTGCGCTTCGGCCAGGGCGGCCTTCTGCAGCTTCTGCTTGCCGACCAGGTCGGCCACATCGGTGGCCTTGACCTGCGACAGCAGCATCAGCAGATGCGCGCGGATGGCCGGGGCGTTTTCGGTGATCAGCTTGAGGTCTTCCGGGTCGCGGGTGACCAGCTGCACTTCGACCTGCAAGTACTGCGGGCCGTCGCCGGGATCGGCCAGGTTGACCACGATCGCCGGATCCATCGGGAAGTACTGCGCCGGCTTGGGCACCTCGGCCACCTTGGGCGCGGCGTGCTTGCCGTCTTTCTCCTCGCCCTTGTGGCCGAAGAAGAACCAGGCGCCGCCACCGGCAGCGGCCAGCACCACGACCCCGACGGCGATCAGCAGAAGTTGCTTGCCGCCCTTCTTCTTGTCGCCCTTGTCGTCTTTGTCTTCGGTCTTCTTGGGTTTTTCCGCGGCTGCCACAGTCTGCTCCAGGGGGAATGCTCACCCAGTGGATGCAATTGGCATGCCAATCCGGCGACGGTTTCCTGGCGCGCATGCAGCTTCAACGACAAAACCCCCGCAGGCCTTGCGCTGCGAGGGTCGTGGGGTGCCGCCCGAGCTTGCCGGCACCCAGGTTTTAGCCGCGCCGGGGCGCGCCCGGCGCGCACGCTCAGGCGTAGGCGTCCAGCAATCCACGCTGGCGTAACACCACCGACGGAATTCCGACGGGCGGGCTGTCGTCCAGGCTGAGGCCATTGCCATCGCTGCCGCCGCCGTTGCGGTTGCCGGACTGGCTCTGCTGTTGCTGGCCGACATCGGCCTGGCCGAGCTGGAAGCCGTTCTGGCCGAGCATGTCGCGCAGGCGCGGCAGGCTCTGTTCCAGCGCCTGGCGCACGTCGGCATTGGCGGAGCTGAAGCTGGCATTGACCTTGTCGCCGTCCAGATGCAGCCGCACCTCCACCGGGCCCATCTCGTTCGGGGTCACCTTGATGTGGGCATGGCCGATCTTCTGGTCGGCCAGCCAGCTCAGGCGCGCGCCGATGGCGTCGTCGAAGGTGTCGCTGCCCATTTCCGGGGTCGGCGTGGGCGAGGCGCTGAACACCGGCGCCGGGTCCTGCAGGCGGCCGAGCGCGGCCGCCGTGGTGGTCGGCAGCACGAACGCCGGAGCGTCCGGCGCGGCCGGGCCGGCGCTGTCGTCGGTGCCCGGGTCCAGCGCCTTGGTCGCCATGCTCATTAGCGCGGCCGCCTGGGCGTCGCCGCTCAAGGCGGTGACGGAGGTGGGCTTGGCGCCTGCGGTGGCAGCCGGTGCCAGCGCGCCCAATGAGGGCAGGGCGGTGCCGGCGGTCGCGGGTGCGGTGGGTGTGGCCGCGTCGGTCGGCAGCGCGGTTGCAGCCGGCGTGGCGCCGGCGGCAGCGGTCACGCCGGCCGCCAGTGCCGCAGCCGCGGCCGCCAGCACATCGCCGCCGGGCAGTGCCTGCGCCAGCAGACCCATGCCGAAGCCGCCCAAGCCCGGCGGTGGCCAGCCGGTGTCGGCGGCGGTGGCTGCATCGGCCGGCGCGTCTTCGCCGTTGCTCGCGGTCTTGCCGCCCTTGCCGGTCTTGGCGGTGCCGGTGGCACTGCTGCCGTCGGCGGCAGCCGGTTCCTTGGCGGTGCCGGACTTGGCAGCCTTGGCATCGCCATCCTGCGCGCGCGGGCGTGCGGTGGCATCGCCCGGCGCGTCGTCGCCGTGGTCGTCGTCGCTGCGCTGCCTGTCGGACTGGTTGGGCTTGGGCGCAGCCTGCTTGGCCGGCACGCGCTCGGGCGCCTGCGGCGGGGCCTGGTTCGGCGTGTTGGCCGGGTTGAGCATGCGCGCGAACTGGTCCTGGCCAGCGTCCGGCTCGGACGAGGGATCGCTGTAGCTGGGTTTCTTGCCGGTGCCGGCGAGTGCACCGAGGCCGGCGGCAAAAGCGGACAAGGGGTTCATGCGGATTCTCCGTGGGTATCTTCGCTGCGGGCCAGGCGCGAACGACGCGCGCCGAGGTCGTCCATCTCACGCTGGTCGCGGCGTTCGATCACCTTGTTCTCCTGCGCGCGGTAGCTGGCGGCCAGTTGCTCCAGTACCTGTTTCTCGCGGCTGGCCAGCAGCAGCCGGGTGCGCTCGGCTTCCACCTTGTTGCGGTTGGTTTCCACGGTCTGGGCCTGTTGCAGCACGGCGCTGTCGAGCCGGTCCAGGAAGGCGCGGCGGTTGCTCAGCGCCACGGCGCTGGTGCCGGCCATGTGGCTGTTGGCGTATTCCTCGGCGTAGCGGCGCAGTTCGTCCAGACGCGACTGGTGGGTGTCCAGGACGCGCTGGCGCTCGGCCAGGTCGCGCGCGACCTTGTCTTCCTGTTCCTGGGCGCGGCGCAGCAGGGGGTCGATCCGTTTGGATTGCATCATGGATTAATTCTCCGGTTCCACCAGCTGCTGCAGCGCGGACAGGCTGTCGCTCAGAACCGACGCCTTGTGCACATCCTGGCCAAGGAATTCGACGATCTCTGGCCAGCGCGCCAGGGCTTCGTCGGTGGCCGGGTCGCTGCCGCGCTGGTAGGCGCCGATGGCGATCAGGTCGCGGTTGGCGGTGTAGGCCGACAGCAACCGCTTGAGCTTGCGGATGCGCAGGCGCCAGGTGTCGTCGGCGATGTCCTGCACCACGCGGCTGACCGAGGATTCCAGGTCGATGGCCGGATACAGGCCGCTGTCGGCAACCCGACGCGACAGCAGGATATGGCCGTCCAGGATGGCGCGCGCGGCGTCGGCGATCGGGTCCTGCGGGTCGTCGCCCTCGGTCAGCACGGTGTAGAAGGCGGTGATCGAGCCGCGCCCCTTGGCGCCGTTGCCGGCGCGTTCCACCAGCGCCGGCAATTTGGCGAACACCGACGGCGGGTAGCCGCGGGTGGTCGGCGGCTCGCCGACCGACAGGCCGATCTCGCGCTGCGCCTGGGCGAAACGGGTCAGCGAATCCATCAGCAACAACACGTTCAGGCCCTGGTCGCGGAACCATTCGGCGATGGCGGTGGCGCGGTAGGCGCCATGCAGGCGCGCCAACGGCGGCCGGTCGGCCGGGGCGGCCACCACTACGGCGCGACGCAGGCCTTCCTCGCCCAGCGTGGTTTCGACGAAGTCGCGCACTTCGCGGCCACGTTCGCCGATCAGCCCGACCACGATGACGTCGGCCGAGGTGAAGCGGGTCATCATGCCGAGCAGCGTCGATTTACCGACGCCGGAGCCGGCGAACAGGCCCACACGCTGGCCGCGGCCGATCGGCAGCATGGCGTTGATGGCGCGCACGCCCACGTCCAGCGAGGTGGTGATGGGCTCGCGCGCCAGCGGGTTGATCGACACGCCGGCCATGCTGACGCTGCCTTCGCCGCGGATCGGGCCCTTGCCGTCGAGCGGGGTACCGTCGCTGTCGATGACGCGGCCGAGCAGGCCTTCGCCCACTTCCACGCCGCCGCGGCGCCGCGAGGGCACCACGCGGGCGTTCGGCAGTAGGCCATGCAGTTCGGCGCTGGGCATCAGGTAGGTGCGTTCGCCGGCGAAGCCGACCACTTCGGCATCGACCCAGCCGCCGTCGACTTCGACCTTGCAGGTGGCGCCCATCGGTGCCTCGCAGCCGGTGGCTTCCAGGGTCAGGCCGACTGCGCGGCGCAGGATGCCTTCGCGGATCAGGGTGCGGCCGGCGCTCGGTTCCAGCCCGAGCCCGCTCAGGCGGGTGGCCAGGCGCAGGTTGCGCGCGTCCAGCCAGTCGGCCGGGGTGGCGCCCAGCAGGGCGCTCACAGGCCCGCTCCGGATTTGCGCATGACCGTCTCCAGCGCGGCCCGCAGGCGCGCGTCCAAGGTGCCGTCCACGCGCACGCTCTCGGCATGCACGCGCAGGTCGCCGCGGCTCAGGCTCAGGTCCGGGGCCACGCGGGTGGTGCTGCTGGGCGCCAGATGCGGCAGCAGCGCGGTGATGTCGTCCGGATGCAGGCGCACTTCCACCTCGCGGCCGGCGCCACCGACCGCATCGATGGCCTCCTGCACCAGCTCGGCCAGCAACTGCGGGTCGGCCTGGTAGGCACGCCCGACCAGCGAGCCGGCGATGCGCACGGCCAGCTCGCCGAGCGCGCCGACCACTTCGTTCTCCAGCCGCGCCAGCGGGCGGGTGAAGTTGTCCAGGATGCCGTCGATCTGCGCGGTCAGGCGGCGCACTTCGGACTGGCCCTGGGCAAAGCCTTCGGCATGGCCGCGGGCGAAGCCTTCCTGCTGGGCGGCGTCTTCGATCGCCTGGATCTCTTCCAGGGTCGGCGGACGCAGCACCGGCTCGAGCACGGCCGGCTCGTCGTACTCCGGCGCCGGCGGGGCCGGCTCCAGGTGCAGGTCGGGGGCCAGCCAGCGGGTGACGATGTCGTTCATACCATCGCCTCCGCACCGGCGCCGCCGAGGCTGATGGCGCCTTCGTCAGCCAGGCGGCGAACGATGGTGAGGATTTCCTTCTGCGCCGCTTCCACGTCGGCCAGGCGCACCGGGCCGCGCGCTTCCATGTCCTCGAGCAGGATCTCGGCGGCGCGCTGGGACATGTTGCGGGTGATCTTCTCGCGCACCTTGACGTCGGCACCGCGCAGGGCCAGGCCCAGGCGCTCGCCGGAGACCTCGCGCAGCAGCGTCTGCAGGCCGCGGTCGTCCAGGTCCACCAGGTTGTCGAACACGAACATCAGGTCCTGGATCTTGCCGGCCAGGTCGGCGTCGATCTTGCCGATCTCGCCCAGCACGCCCTGGTCGGCGCCGGTGTCGAGGAAGTTGAGGATGTTGGCGGCCACCTTGATGCCACCCACATTGGACGACTTGAGGTTCTGGTTGCCGGAAAACTGGCGCTCCATGATGTCGTTGAGCTCGCTCAGCGCATTGGGCGGGATGCCGTCCAGGGTGGCGATGCGCAGCAGCACGTCGGCGCGGGTGCGCTCGGGCAGCAGCTTCAGGGCCTCTGCAGCCTGGTCGCTGTCCAGATGCGCCATGACGATGGCGATGATCTGCGGGTGCTCGTTGCGCACCAGGTCGGCCACCGCGCGCGGGTCCATCCACTTCAGGGTGTCCAGGCCGGTGGTGTTGCGGCCGAGCAGGATGCGGTCGATCAGGCCACCGGCCTTGTCGGCGCCCAGCGCCTGGATCAGCACGTTGCGGATGTAGTCGTCGGCGCCCACGCCCAGCGAGGTCTTGCCGGCCAGTTCGCCGTTGAAGTCGTCCATCACCTTCTCGACCTGATCGCGCGAGATGCCGGTCATCGTGGCCATGGCGATGCCGATCTTCTGCACCTCCTTGGGGTCCATGTGCTTGAGCACTTCGGCGGCGTCGCTTTCCCCAAGCGACAGCAACAGCACGGCGGCGCGCTGTACGCCGGTCATCGGTGGTGTATCAGGCTTCACTGGCGACCCATCCCTTCACGACTTGTGCGACACGTTTTGAATCGGCTTTGACTGCTTCGCGTGCAAGACGCATGCGTTCTTCGTAGGCGTCCGGCAGCGCGATCGGGTTCTTGCGGTCCTGACCGAGCTGGGCGGTGTCCTCTTCCAGGCGCGGCATCAGGTCGTCATCGTCGACCATCCGCACGTCGGCGCTCTGCGGAGTGCCATCGTTGCCGCCCTTGGCCTGCTTTTCCTTGATTGCGGTCACGCCGGTGAGCTGGCGCAGGGTGGGGCGCACCACGCCGAACAGCAGCGCCAGCACCACCACCGCACCGACCAGCAGGCGCAGACCGTTCTGCACGCGCGGGTCTTCCCACCACTTCGGGCCTTCCTCGCCGGCCACCGCTTCGCGCACGAACGGGGCGTTCATCACCGACACCGTGTCGCCACGGGCCGCGTCGAAGCCCACCGCCTGCTTGACCAGGCCCTCGATGCGGGTGAGCTCGGCGGCCGTCAGCGGCTGCTCGACCATCTTGCCCTTGGCACCGGGGCGCGGGACGTTGTCCAGCAGCACCGCCACCGACACCCGCTTGATGCGGCCGGCCGGCTGGCGGGTGTGTTGCAAGGTCCGGTCCAATTCGTAATTGCGGGTGGCGCTCTTGGAACTTTCGGTCGGCGCGGCCGGTGCGGCGGCCTGGCCATTGGCAGCGGCCGGGGTGCCCGGTGCGCCGGCAGTGGCGTTTGCGGCCGGCGCCGGCGGCTGGCCGGGGCTGTTGCTGGTGGCGCCCGGGGGGCCCTGCGGGCCGGTGGCGCTGGTGCTGGTGTCGCTGACCTGTTCGCTGCGCAGCTTGGCCGGTTCGCCGTTGTAGAGCTCGCGGGCTTCCTCGACCACCGAGAAGTCCATGTCCACGCTGACTTCCGGGTTGACCCGGCCCGGGCCGGTCATCGGCTCGAGCAGCTCGCGGATACGCTGGTTGTAGGAGCTTTCCTGGCGACGCACCTGTTCGAACTGGGCGGCATGCTGGGCGGCGTCGCTGTTGGGGTCGGCGATGGAGAGCATGCGGCCGCTCTGGTCGACCACGGTGACGCGCTCGGGGGTCATGTCCGGGATGCTGGAGGCGACCAGGTTGACGATGGCATCGACCTGGTTGCGCTCCAGGCCCTGGCCGCCGCGCAGCTCCAGCACCACCGAGGCGCTGGCCACGTCACGCTGGCGGGTGAAGGCGCTGGGCTTGGGGATGGCCAGATGCACACGCGCCTCGCGCACCGGGCGCAGGGTGCCGATGGTGCGCGACAGCTCGGTTTCCAGTGCGTGCTGGTAGCGGGCGTTTTCGACGAACTGGCTGACGCCGAAGCCGGGGTCCTTTTCCATCAGCTCGAAGCCGCCGCCGGTTTCCTTGCCGGTCAGGCCGGAGCCGGCCAGCTTCAGGCGGGCATCGTACAGACGGTCCTGCGGCACCGAGATGGCGCCGGTGTCCTGGTCGATCTTGAACGGGATCTGCGCGGTGCGCAGCAGGTCGGCCGCTTCGGCATTGCCCTTGTCGTCCAGGCCGGTGTACAGCGACTGGTAACCGGGCTTCTGCGACCAGAAGAACACTGCCAGACCGGCCGCCACCGCCACGGCGATCATCGCCATCATGGTCAGCTTGCGGGTGATCTGCAGGCTGCGGACACGGTCGAACCATTGCCCCGCCTTTTCGGCGTTCTGGTTCATGTTTTCTTTGGTGATCGCGAGAGCCATGTGTCGTCAACCCTTACAGCGGCATGTTCATGACGTCCTGGTAAGCCTGGACGAGACGGTTGCGGACTTCCACGGTGGCGCGGAAGGCCACCTGGGACTGCTGGGAGGCGACCATGACCCGTGCCAGATCGGCACTGGGGTCGCCCATTTCAAAGGCCTTGGCCAGCGCGCCGGACTTCTGCTGGGCCTCGTTGACGCCGCCGATGGCGCCGCGCAAGGTCTCGCTGAAGCTCGGTGCCTGGGTGGCCGGTGTTCCCTGTGTGCCGGCCAGCCCCTGGATCTGATTGCCGCGCGCCGCATCGCCCACCGCGCCCATCGGGCCTTGGCCCATCTGCGTCTGGTAGCTGCGGATCTGCGAGAGGATGGAGGTAACGGAGTCGCTCATGGGTGCGGTCAGCCAGGGAGGCATCCACACCAATGCAAGCGGCGTGCCGAAACCGCGCCGGGATTCCGGCGCCGGGGGCGGGGAGGGGCTTTAAGTCAGCCGCGGATGGGTCTGGCGTTGGGCGATGGCCCAGGAGTATTGGGTGCAGAGCGTCGGATCTGCGGCTTGGCTGCAGGGCCCTTGCCCGCCCACCCTCGCAGGACACGCCGCAAGTACGTCCGTGTAGGCGCTTACGCGGCATCCCTGCCGCGTAAGGTCCCGCGACGGTGGGCGGACAAGGACCAAGCGAGACGGTGGTGCATGCACCCGCGGCCTCGATCCACTAATCCGGCAACCACGCCTTACGCCAGCGATCAAGATTGCTTCCGGTCAGCATCCAGTCGCGGCGCACCACGTCACGCAAGGCCGCGCCCTTTGCCGCTGAAGCGGCCGGGTCGGCCAGATGCTCGCGGATCGCGCCGATCCAGTCGCGGTAGCGGTTTTTCACCAGGGTCACCGGCAGGTTGCCCTGGTAGCAGCGCACATCGCTGGCGATCACCGGGTAGCCGCAGGCGCCGTATTCGAGCAGGCGCAGATTGCTCTTGCACTCGTTGAAAAGGTTCTGTTCCACCGGCGCCAGCGCCAGGTCCAGATCCAGCGCCGCCAGGGCGGCCGGGTAATGATCAATCGGCACGCCAGGCTGGAACTGATGGATGTGCTGGCGCAACGCGAACGGGTACATCCCCATGAACACCCATTCGACCTCGTCGGCCAGCTCGCGCACCACATCGGCGATCAGTTCGAGGTCGCCGGTGTGACTGACGCCGCCGGCCCAGCCGATGCGCGGCTTGCTGCCCTGGCGCTGCTTGCGTTCGCTGCTTGCGGGCAGGTGCTCCCACCAATGCGGCGGCAGGCGGTTTTCGGCCACGCGGATATCGCCATGCAATCCGGCGAACGCCTCGGCCAGGGCAGGGGTGGACACCACGAAGCGGTCCACCATGCCCAGCCCGCGCCGCACGGTCTTGAGGATGTCCTTGGGCATGTGCTCGCGATGCGCGTTCTTCAGCGGCAGGTTGGGCAGGTAGTCGTCCAGCTCGTAGACCTTGAACGCACGCGACAGCGCCTGCATCCGCCGCATCGCTTCCAGTCGTGGCTCGCCGACCTGGCGTTGCAGGATCACCACGTCGGGATCCTGGCGCGCCAGCTCGCTGATCTCCAGATAGCCGTTGAACAGCACGCCTTCGACCATGCCGGCTTCGCGCAGGGCGCGTAGCGGCTGGATTACCCGGTAGTGGCCGCAGCCTTCGATATCGGCGGGCAGGGCGATCATCGTCGGCAGCGGTCGCCACGACTGCAGCGGCCGCCAACTGGCGCGCGGGTCGGCCAGCTGGAAGCCGGCGCCGGGATCCAGCGAGAAGCCCGGGTTGTAGGCCGGGTCGTTGGCCATCACCGGCAGCCAACGCGCATACATCGCTTCTTCGTCGAGTGCAGTGGCGGGTGGCGCGTCAGGCGGGTCGATCAACAGCTGCGCGCGCGCGGCGTAGACATTGAGATAGCCGGCCTGCTGCAGGCGCAGACATAGATCGACATCGCTCCATTGCGTCAATGCCGGTTCCTGCGCAAAGCCGCCGGCGTCCAGGAACAGCTGGCGCGGCAGCATCAGGCATTCGCCACTGAGCGCGCTGTAGTTCTGATCCAATTGCAGGCGCTGCAGATAACCCGATTCGTCGAACGCCGCACCTGCGAAGGCGCGCGCCGCTGGTGCCCCCAGGCCTAGCAGCAGACCGGCGTGATGCACGGTGCCGTCGCCGCGCAGCAGCTTGCCGGCGACCGCGCCGACCTCCGGGCGCAGCGCGTGGTTGAGCAGCTGCGCCAGCCAATCGGCCTTGATCGCTGCGGCGCCGGCCGCCAACCACAGCAACACCTCCCCACGTGCCTGCTCGGCCGCCGCATTGCAGGCCGCCTCGCGCGAGGGCTCACCGTCGAAGCGCAGCACGCGGATCTGCTGCAGGCCGAGGTTGTCGATGCTCGCCAGCCAGTCGCGCAACCCCGGCTCGGCGCTGTCGCCGCGATCCAGCAACAGCAGCTCATAGTGCGGGTAGCCGGTGTTGGCGAGCACGCTTTCCAGGCAGCGCTGCACCTGCGCCAGGCGTCCATCCACCAGCACCAGAATGCTGATCAATGGTTGCTGTGCATGACGGTAGTCCACCGTGTGCCGGCCGGGGCCGTTGCTGCTCACCACCGCGTCCACGTACCCGCGCGCGGCAAGATGGCGGCTGATGGCGCGCTGCTCGTCTTCGTCGCCATGCCGCGTGGTGGCCGATGCCACCAGCAAGGGTTCGGCGATGTGCTGGATGCAGGCCAGGCCATAACGCTCGACCAGCCCAAGCTGGTAATCCAGTTCGAAGGCGTCGCTCGTTTCTGTTGCAAAGCCGCCATCGGCCAGCAACGTGCGGTGCCGGAATAGCCAATGCCGCGACATCGTCGACGGTGAACTGAGCAACATGTCCAGATACAGCGCCGGCCGCATCGCCAGCCCCAGCTGACCGCCGTCCAGTGCGACCACTTCGTCGGCGTAGACGGCCTGACACGCGTCCGGCAGCGCGAGCATCTCCAGCGCCAGCATCAGCAGACCGCTGGCGGTGAACAGGCTGCCGGCCTGGACCAGCAGTACCCAGTCGATGGACTGCTGTGCGGCGATGGCTTGGTTGAGTGTCGCTGCCAGGCCTTGCGGGCCGATCAACACGCCGCGCTCGCCGTGGTTGGCAACTTGCTCCGGCGAGCTGCTGATCACCCAGGTCTGCTGGTTCCGGTAACACGCCACCGCCGCCAGGCTGGCCTGGGTTGCGGCCACCGCTGCCGCATCGCCGTCGCTGTCGACCACCATCACTGCGATCCGCGGGCCGCCCGCATGCGCCTGCAAACGTGCATCGATCAAGGCGCGCTGCACGGTGCTGGGATGACGCACCCCCAACCAGGTGGCCGGCGACACGCGCTCGGCCATTCCTGCGCTCTGCATCAAGGCGTTGACCAGATCCACCGACTTGAACACCCGCGCCTTGTGCGGGCTAAGCGGGGCGACACGCACCTGGCGGTTGTCGCCGCCCTCGCGCCGCCAGCCGAGTTGGCGGATGCCCTGGCGCAGGTCGTCGTGACCTTGATCGCCGATACCGGGCTGATCGCGGCCGGCCTGACTGAACTGCGCGCTGGACACGCGGAACTGCGTGAGCGGGCTGGACAGAAAGGCCAGGTTGCCGTGACGCAGCAACTTGACGTAGATCGCCAGGTCGCCAACCCAGTGGATGGCCTTGCCGTTCAACATCATCAGCTCGCCACCCAGCGCCACCAGGTCGGCGCGCCGTGCAAGCACGCAACTCGGCTCGCCGATGAAGTTGATGGCGTGGTCGGCCAGGAACGACACCAGCTCCGGCCCGTGGATCAGCACATCCTCGGCAAACGGGAAGCTGGTGGCCAGGATGTCCGGCAACGGCGCACCGTCGTCGTCGATCCGCAGCCGGCGCGAGGACGCCAGCGCGGTGCCGGGGTTGCGCTCCATTGCGCCCACCAGCTGCGCGACGCAGTCCGGCTGCAGCACGTCGTCGTCGTGCAGGAACTTGACGTACTCGCCCTGCGCCAGGCCGATCCCCTTGACCGTGCTGCCGAGTTCGCCGAGGCGGGGGGTATTGCGGTGGTAGCGGATCGGAAATGGGGCGTCAGCCAGCTTCGACGCCAGCACGGCCTCGATGGCGCCATCGGCGTTGTCGTCGCAGATCACCAGCTCCAGCGCCGTGTAAGTCTGCGCCAGCACGCTGTCCAGCGCCTGCGCGAAATAGCGTGGCTTGTAGGTCGGCATGACGATGCTGACCAGGGCAGGAGAGCTCACGGGTGGTGGTTCGAGTTGATCATTCACGAATTATCCGATGCTGGATGCAGTGCCAACGCGAATTGGTCCGATCACGCGGAAGGCAGCGAGCATCGGATTGGCCGAACCGATGCAATATGCATGCCGCTCGAAGCATGACACGTCGCTATCGGGAGGAATGGCTGCGCTGCTACCGTGCTGCGCGTCGGCGACCATTTCCGTCCTGGCTCCTGAAGCAGGCAACGCGCTTGGCTACGGGCAATGATGAAAAGACCCTCGACCGGTGAGTGGCGATGCCTAGACAAGGTTGCAGGATTACGATTGCTGTGATCCGGCTATCCTGCATGTCAACGGTGAACGCATCGAGAGCGCAGTGCACGCGAGATCTGGACCGGTGAACAGTCAAAGGCCGGTGGGCAGTCTATCCAGAACGTCATAGGTTATGTTGATACTGCCGTTTCCGTTCGTTACCAGCCAAACGCCATAGCCCGGGGGGAGGTAGACCTGGTAGGGGAAGTGGTCTGAGGGAGGGGCAACGCCGAGAAATATTACCCTCTTGGTTCCGTCCCCATATCCTGAAGGTGCCGAAGTATCTGCGTAGACGGCAAGGCCTATTGCGGATGAAGCGCCGCTCAGACTACATGTGCGAATCACCAGGCCGTACTGGTTGGTGGCAGGAGACACAATTTGCGTGACAACGTTGGCTGCAACGCCGACATTCGCGAATTGAGTTCCTACCGGAACAATCGTTGTCTTGCCCGAGATTTCCATGGTGGTTTCCTCGTTTCAGAATACTGCTGAGATGCGCCGATAGGATGATATCCGTCGAGATCTACAGGACGTTTCGACGCACGACGCGCACACCGAACCATGACACTACCCAGTGGAGTGTAAGCTGACAAGTCGAGTTTTCGCTGTGTCCACAGTCCGGCTTATGACATTAATCGAGTGCCCTTTGCCATTCTCTCGCAAGTCGATGATGGCGTAGACTAACTGGTAGGTGTCCGACAGCATGAGCAGGTCCTATGCTTTTCAGGAAGTTCTATATCTCCATGGATTCAGGAAGGGGATGGTTGAAAAAAAAATTTGCGGGCGTCAATCATCGCTCTACCTATCCAAGCCGCGAAGTTTCCTGGGCTTACTCCGCCCAGGGCGGCGGTGCGGCACCAGCGACTGGCGATGCATACAAAACGAGGTCGTAGTAGTGGCCGGGAGAGTGCTGGCGTAGACGGAAGTGATAGCCATCCACCAACTTGTCCAGTTGTTCCACGATATCCAGTAAATCCTGGGCGTAGTGGTACACACAGATGGCCATGCGGGGACGCTGGGTGCGGATGAGGTGAGATGCGCCTTCGAGTGCCCTGGCTTCGAACCCTTCGATGTCCAACTTCAGTAACGTCAGCTTTTCCAATTCATCGTCAAGACGAGTAGTAGCAACGGAGATTCCGCCATCCGGCGACACATGGCTGGAAACGGTGCCGGTCTCCTCGAAGCGCAGCGTCGTCTGTTCGTTGGAGATCGCTTTTTTGATGGCCCTGAAATTGTGCGGGGGAAGGGGAAGGGCACTCGCGACGCCCTCCAATTTCTGGAAGTTGATATTGTCGGGTTCGAAGGCGGTGATGCTCTCGTAGCGATGGCGGGATGCTTCTAGAAACTTGTGGACGATGGGACCTTGGAAGGCACCGCCATCGCAAAAGTGTTCACGCTTGCCCAACTGGAATGTGCTGGTATCGGCGTATTCTGAAAAGTACTCGTTGATCGGCGTCGCCCAGCAGTCCAGCAGGAGGCTGGAATCGTAGGTCAGGCGGAACAACAGGTTGCTGTAAAGCGTAAAAACGCTGAACTCGTCGTCCAGTCGATCCGCAAAACGCAGAAATTCTTCCAGGCGTAGAAGCGTCCGCTGACGGTATACCTGAGCAGGCTCGTATACGGCGACCAGCCCACAGTGGGCAACGGCCAGGCAGGCATTTACCCTTTCAATGCCTGCTTGCTCGCAGAGCTCGCGGGCCAAGCCCGATTCTCCCGGGCTATAAGAAAAGTCGATGGCCAATGCCTGGGGATACTGGGCCGCTTGTTCGATGAACTGGCGAGAACTCCAGCGCGTCACCCCATGAACGGTGTCGCTGTCGCTTGGCTGGTCATCAACGGCGGCGATTACATGGCTGGCGTGCTGGACGATCTTTGAGCCATAAATGTTGCCAATTCCCGAGCGTGGATGGAGCAGAAAGAGGGGGCGCTGCTCGAAGTGTGGGATCAGCGGATCCAGGGAAGGCGCAACGCTCAGTTGCTCAATACCCGTGCTGGTGCACAGGTCATTTGCAAACGCCCGTCCGCGCGGGCTGCAGGAGAAATCGATAGCGATCGCATCGGCATACTGCCCCGCCTTGGCAAGAAACTCCTGACTGCTCCAGCGCGGCGCGCCGTGAATGCGGTCCTGGTGGATGCTTTGGTCATCAATTGCAGCAATAACATTGCGCAGGTGGGCAACGACCCTGGGAGCATGCACCATGCCTGCATAGGACTCGGGAGCGACGAGGAAGACAGGACGGTTGGCAATCGCGGGCAGGCGAGCAATGACATCCTCCAGCGCAGGGCGCTCCTGCTCCGCAATACGGAGAATCCGTTGGCGAAGCTGCTCATTTCTTGCGTTCATGAACGTCATTTCTCGTAGGTATGAATGGGAGCGTCGTAGCGGGCGTCGAAATAGGTCTTGGCAGGCACGTCCTCGCGGTAGATACGCGGCTAGCCAAGTTCGCAGCTTCGTCCCACCTTGACGCCCCGCGCACGATGGCGCCTGTGCTCAGCATGCTCTTGCCGCAGATTTCGACGCCTTTGCCGATTTGTACGCCATGCTATATCTAGCAGGAGGATTTGATACGGCATGCCGGCCCCGGGTGCGCGCCGGCAAGGATGACGGTGTTTGCACGCAGTTTTTTCCTGCGCGTGGCGAACTAACAGATTTCAAGGTCGGTCCTGTCCGCAGCCACGGGTTGGAAATGACGCTTTCATGGCCGCTGTAGTCTCTGCAAGACGGATCGTGCCTGGATTAGAGCTCGGCGCAAGCAGAAAAATTACCAAGGCGTGCGAGCTGCTCAATGAGCTCATCGGTTTGAGTCGTTGGGTCTGCATCTAGCGCTCTGTGTCAACTTTTATGATGCGCGCCGCCGGGCCTTATCAGGCCAACGAGGACGCCTGAATGCAGCTGCTGATGAAGTTTGCCGATCAGCAGCGTTTCGTGGCGTTTGCTTGTTTCGCTTGCTTAGATCAGCACATGCGCGCTGTCGTCGCAAACGATCATTTCCGATGCAGTCCAAGTCCGGTGAGCACGCTGTCCAGCCCGCTTGATGTAAGGAAATTTGTAGGCGGTCACGAGGATGCTGACCATTTTAAGGGGAATTGGCGCGGCATCGGCAAAAGCAACCGAGCGCGCTCAGCGCAAGTGCCGACGGAGGTCGTCCCAGTCCAGCAGGTCGGTAGCGACACCGCGTGCGGCGAGTAGGTCTGAATACTGCTGTAAATCGTAGGACAACGCTGTCCGCAGCGAGTCTAACTTTGGTGCGTCGAAGTCGGGCTTCTGCTCATCGAAAGGCAAGTCGCGGCTGGAGAAGCCAAACTTTACATCATTCGTCTCAGGTACCTCGCCGATCAGCCTCGACAGGAACTTCACGCGGTTTGCTTCCTCTTTCAGCTTGTCGAGTGAAACCAGGATCAGGTCCTCCGGGCGGTAGCGCTCAAGGAAGCTCCTAATGCAGGTGTAGTAGAAACTCGCCACCAGGATAGACATGAAGGGGAAGCTCCGGCGAGTCATCAGGAACGCTGTTTCGTAATCCAGCCGGCCTGCAAAGTCTCCTTTTCGGAGTCTATCGATCTCTGCATCGAAATGATGCTCGATGTAACCAGAGGAGACCCGAGAAAACATACGTATGTGAAGGTCCTTCTGTTCCTGGTAGGAAGTGGAGGCGGTGATCTTTGGCAGTCGCGTCCCATCTCGGGAAGTGGTGGTTCCGGAGATCGTCAGGTAACTATCGGAAAGCGCCAGCGCTTCGCTGCCCTGGAGGGCGTTGATCTTATTCATGCGGTAGGAGCTCCAGGTCCGCTCGAACGGATTGCGCAGGCATAGCACGATCCGGGTGCCATGTTCGGGCAGCCGCGAGATCGCATAAGGGCTGAGGGCGTAGCCCGAGCTGGCATCCAGCCAAGGTAGTTGTGCGGGTGCGGGCAGTTGCGGCTGCGTACCGGGAATCAGGTAGCTATGCGGCTCCTTGATGTCCTCGACCAGATACTTTGCGATCCCGTTTCTGGTCAGCCAACCGGCCAGGGACGTAGTTCCGCATTTCGCCATGCCGGAGAGAAATATGTAGTTGGTTTTCATTGTGCGACGGCCGTGCGACCCGGCTCCTCCATTACTGTTCGTCACTATCCGTAGACCAGGATGGGCTCGTCATAGCGAGTGTCGTACACCGTGCGGCTGGGCACGTCCCGGTTATATAGTCGTGGCCAGCCCAGTTCGCAATGGCGCCCGATCCGAACGCCGGGGGCGACCACTGCCCCCATTCGCAGGATGGCGTGCGCGCCGATCTCCGTGCCCTGGCCGATGCTGACGCCGATGTCGCACCAACACGAGGGGCGCAGATGCACGCCAGCCCCAATCTTGACCCCGCTCTGCAGCACGGTGTTGTAGTCGATACGGCTGCCTGCGCCGACCACCACGCCGTCGCCGATGAAGCAGTTGCGGCCGATCACCGCATCGGCAGCGACTACGGCCGACGTGCTGACGAAGGGCTCCAAGCTAAAACCGCGTGCCATCGCCAGCTGCATCAGCTCCGCGCGCTTGAAATTGCCGAAGCGTTCGTCGAAAGCCACGAACATGGCCCCGTCGGTCGGATTCAGTCCATCCAGCACGCCCAGATCGAATTCGTGTTCCGAGTCCTGTGGTACATCGATCCTGATGACCATCTCGTCCGGACGCGCGTGTTTCCAGGCATGAAAGGCCAGATCGAGGTATTCGCTGCTGCCGATGATCCACCTAGATATCATGCTCGGTCTCCATCAGCAGCGTGTACCAACGTTCGACCAGGCGATTCATGGATTCATAGGCTCCCTGGGTAGGCAGCGGCGCGTCGGTGTGCAATGCGGACTGCACCCGCTCCATGATGTCCACGTCTTCGCCCACTACCACCTTGCTGCCGTGCATCTGCGCAAGCAGCACTTGGCTGGAAGAACCGTAAGGCTGTTTCTTGCGTGCGCTAAACCAATAGATTTCCAGGTCGGTCCGGTCCGGGGCGACGGGGATATGGTGTTCCAGCGTGAAGGAATAGCCACCGTTGGAACTGGCGATATGCATGTTCGGGAAGGCAAGCCAGTTGAAGTAGGCATCCTGCTTGCCCCAGCGCTCCACTTTGTCGTGCCAGCCGAAATGCTGAAAGTTGGGGATGGGGGCTTCCGGGCCGCCGAAACTGAAGCGGCGCATCTCGCGCCGCAAGGCTGCGGGCGATGTGCCCTGCAAGGCTTCCATGGACTGCCTGGCTTGTTCCTCGTTTACCTGGGGAGTGAAGCTGACACTCTTGGCCAGTGTTTTGGGGTGGACAAAGCGCGGGTGGTTGGCGTCTCGCAGATTCTCGTAGGCCAGCTTCCAGTTGTACCGGCCATGCCATGTGGTCACCATGACCTCGGTGTCATATGCGTTGGAACTACTTTCCAGCAAGGCGATGAAGTCTGCCGAAAACTGCTCCTCGATGGGCATCGGGTTGGGGTCGAGGTTGACGAACAGCAGGTTGCCGATGGCGCGCAGTGAGAATTCGCGCAGCTTCAGGTTGTCCCTTTCACTAGTGTCCAGGCGATAGATCGCATCGCAGTCCGGGATGTTCTTTACCCGGCCTTGTTCGTCGTAACTCCAGGCGTGGTAGGGGCACACCAAAGGCCGGCAACCGATAGCACCGGTTTGAATCAGTGCACTGCGGTGAAGGCAGACGTTCTCGAACGCACGGATTTGGCCGTGGAAGTTCTGGATCACCAGGGGAATGCCCGCGATCTTGCGGGTGATGAAGCAGTTGTTTTCCCGCAGCAGTGTCTTGAGCCCTGCAAATAACCACACCCGACGGAAGATCTTGCGCTGCTCGCGCTCGAAGATTTCCTGCGACAGGTAATACTTGGGGTGCATCCGGGAGCGCATGGATCAGTCTGTTGGAATGTTTTTGTGGAAAACAATTTTGGCCGGATTGCCGAACACCGTGGCGCCGGCCGGTACGTCCTTCAGGACCACCGCACCGGCTCCGATGACCGCGCCGTCACCGACCTTGACGCCTGGCATCAGGGTAGCGCGTGGGTGCACGGTGACGAAGTCGCCGATCTGCACGCCACCGCCCATGAACGTCATTGCGCCAACGTGCACGTAGTCACCGATGCGTACGTCGTGCCCGAGCATGCTTTGGGCATGGATGGTGACAAAGTCGCCCATGCGCACGTCCGGCCCGGAATGGACCATCAGACCAAAGAAGCAGCCCTGGCCGAAATGCACCCGCCTGCCCAGACGGACGTCGGTGCAGATTGGAATGAACCGCCCGCCCTTTTCGAGGATCGGCAGAGCATAGCGGTGGCGGTCGTAGGGGTTTCCCATCGCACAGACGAATACATCGTCAGGCTGGGGCAGATAGCTCATCGGATCGCCGATGATCGGTGTATCGACCCCGTAGCGATCTAGGATATCGGCGCGGCTGTCCAGGAACCCGCCGATCAGCCAGTCCTTGCCATGCCCGGCATCGTTACGCATTTGCTCCAGGACTTCGCGGCCCCAGCCGCCGGCGCCGATAATGAGTGCGCGTTCCATCAGAGCACCGCCCCGCCGTCCATGACCAGACTGGTGCCGGTGACCCAGCGGCTGGCGTCGGACAGCAGGTAGACCGCAGCGTTGGCGACATCTTGCGGTGTGCCTAGACCCAGTGGATGGCGCGCGCGTTGTTGGTTCAGCAGTTCATTGAGCCCGTTGTCCTCGCCCCAGAGGCGCGGAGTGGGTACGGCCGATGGCGAAATCCCGTTGACTCTCACGCGGTGCTTCGCCTGTTCCAAAGCCAAGCACCGGATAATGCCCAGCAGGGCGGACTTCATTGCCGAGTACGGCCCCACGCCGCGTGTACCAATATGCGCGGAGGTGGACAGCATGAACACGATGGAGCCTTGCGTGTTAATGGCATTGGCTTGCAGCAGACGCTGCGTCAGCATGACCGGTGCCAGGAAATGCACCTGGTACATGCGCGTCATCAGTTCTTCCTTCAGTTGGCGGATCGGCGACAGCATCTGCCCGCCGAAGCAGTGCACGACGCCGTCGATGCGCTGGCTGGCTTGCACCAGGCGCTCCCGGTCCTGCGAAACAGTCAGGTCGGCCTGCACCTGCACATGCCCATCGCCGGCCAGTTGCGCATGGGTTTGCTGGAGACGCTCGGGATCGCGACCGCTGATGACCAAGCGTGCGCCACGCCGTGCGCAGGTCAGCGCGATTTCCTGGCCAAGGCCGGACGATGCGCCGGTGACCAGGATTGTCTTGCCAGTTAGGGAAAAGGCTTTGCGAGTCGGATTGCTCATGCGTAGATGTCCATCGGCACGGTCAGGCCACCATCTACGACGAAGTAGTTGCGGGTGACCCAGCGACTTGCGTCGGACAGATAAAACACCGCCGCATAAGCCACGTCTTCCGGTTCACCCAGTCCCAGCGGGGTCAGTTTGGCGTGCTCGTCGATGTTCCCGCCGCTCTTGTTGAGGCCTTCAAGCATTGGCGTGCGCACGTAGCCGGGCACGATGCAGTTGGCGCGGATACCGTGCTTGGCCACTTCCAGTGCCAGAGTGCGCATTGCGCCGAGCAGGGCTGACTTGCTGGCGGAGTAGGCGGCAGTGGCCACAGGACCGATGTGCGAGCCCACCGCCGAGATGAATAGGATCGAACCTTTGGCGTTGATGCGCTTTTTCGCCAGCAGGCCGCGCGTCAGTAGCAGCGGTGCATAGACATTACTGGCGAAGGTTTCGTCCAGTTGCGCGCGGTTGATCATCCGGAATGGTGCTAGCCGGGCGATGCCGGCCGCGTGTGCGACGCCATCCAGGGCGCCGACCGAAGCCACCAGATGGTCGATGTCCTCCTGCTTGTCCAGATTGGCGATTACCTGCTCATGCCCGGTGCCTTCAAGTGCGGCGAAGGTCTCGGCCAGGCGGCCTTCGTCGCGGCCGCTGATGACCAGTTGTGCGCCGATCTGCGCGCAGCTCAGCGCGATCTGTCGTCCGATGCCTGATGATGCGCCGGTGACCAGGATGCGTTTGCCCTGCAACGAGAACGGGTCGTTGGGATCGAGGGAGATATTCACGACTCGATCAACGCGGGAAACACCGCGCCTTCGATATCAACCAGACAGGTACCCCAAGACAACCCGATCCCGAAGCCTGAAAGAAGGACACGCTTGGGGCCAGATTCCAGTTCCTTGTTGATCCGTGCGGTCATGGTCAGCGGCAGCGATGCGCCGCTGGTGTTGCCGAAGTCGCGCAGGGTGGACGGCACCTTTTCGATCGCAAGGCCGAGCTTCTTGCGAATGGTCTCGTTGATCATCCGGTTGGCCTGGTGGAACACGAAATAATCGATGTCATCCTTGCTTACACCGGCATACGCGATCAATTTTTCGACTGCGGGGGGAACGCGCTGGGTCGAGAAGCTGAGCACGGCGGTGCCATCGAGCTGCAGATCGGTGGCCCGGTGCCAGCGATCCTTCTCGTTTTCACGATATGGCAGCAGGTGCTGAATGGCGACAGGCTCGCGTTGACCACCCACCGGCAGGATGATGGCTTTGTAGCCGCTGCCATCGCTGTTGAGGTCGAAATACATCGGCGGCGCGTCGGCGCTGAATTCCAGCGCCGTGGCGGTGCCGGAATCGGAGAAGATCGGGTCTTCCAGATTGGCGCTGCGGTCGCCGACCAGCAGCAAGCCTTTCTTGACGCCGCCGGCGGCGATCATCGAGCCGAGCAGGTTGATGCCGAACGGGTAGGCCGAGCAGCCCAGGTTGACGTCGAAGGCGACCGTGGCATGCGATAGCCCCAGTCGGTCCTGCAGGATGATCGCGGTGGCCGGGATCGGGTAATCCGGCGATTGGGTCACCACGATCAATGCATCGATTTCCTCACGCTTCCACTGCAGACGCTCCAGCAGCACTTCGGTCGCATCGAAGGCCAGGTCGGAAAAGCACTGCCAATCCGAGGCCATGCGGCGTGTCTCGATGCCGATGTTGCGCACCAGGCGCTCGCGTTCGGAGCGGATCTGCGGCCGGCAGTCGGTGAGATTGGACACCACCCGCTTCGGCACGCAGGTCGCCATGCCGGCAAAGCGGACGTTGTGCAGCGTGGAGGTCGGCATGTTACGCCTCGGTCAGTTTGTAGAGATCGCCCACGGTAGTTGCGGCGGTGAGATCTTCGCCGGTAATGGTCTTGCCGTACTCCATGTCGAACATGACGATCACACCCAGCGCGGCCAGCGAATCCCACTCCGGCAATTCCAGCAGCACGGTGTCCAGCGTGACCTCCACCGGTTCCTGGAAGTCGGTGGCGGAGAGGAAGTTCTCGATAAATGTTGCCTGGGTCATGCGAGCTCGCCTGGTTGCCTGTTGAAGAGATGGGAGTCTGAAATGCAGCTGCAGCGTGTTGCGATCATGTTGCGTGTGCGCCGGCGATCAGATCGGCAATGGTATCCACCTGGTCGCGGGTCAGGCCAGGAAAGATCGGCAGACACAATACCTGTGCGGCCACCGAGCGCGCGACCGGCAGCCATGCCGGCGCCGAGGAGGGCAGGGCGCGATACATCGGGAAATCGCTGATCAACGGATAGAAGTACCGCCGCACCAGGATGCCGTGCTCGCGCATCACTTGGTACAGCGCGTCGCGCGACAGCGGGTAGTCGTCCTGCACCAGGATCGGAAAGTACGCGTAGTTGGCACTGGCGTGATCGGGCCGCGCTACGCAGCGCACGCCGCGAACATCGCTCAGGCGCTGCCGATACTGCGCATCGATGGCACTGCGCTGGGCGATGGCGTGATCGATGTGCTTGAGCTGCAGCAGGCCGAAGGCTGCGCTGATCTCGTTCATCTTGCCGTTGATGCCCGGTGCCACCACCGTGGTCTCATCGACAAAGCCGAAATTCTTCAAATGCCCGATGCGCTGATAGGTTCTTTCGTCCGGGCAGACGATGGCGCCACCTTCGAAGGTGTTGAACACCTTGGTGGCATGGAAGCTCAACACGCTCAGGTCGCCATGGCGCAGGATCGAGCCACCCTCATCGCGCACGCCGAAGGCATGCGCCGCGTCGTAGATCACCTTGAGGTTGTAAATGTCGGCGATGCGCGTGATGGCAGCGGTATCGCAGGCGGTGCCGTAGCAGTGCACCGGCATGATGGCGGTGGTCTGCGGGGTGATGGCCGCCTCGATCTTGGACGGATCCATGTTGAGCGTCACCGGGTCGATATCCACAAACACCGGCGTGATGCTCTTCCACAGCAGCGAATGCGCAGTGGCCACGAACGAGTAGGGCGTGGTGATGACCTCCCCGGTGATGCGCAGCGCCTGCAGCGCTGTGATCAACGCGGTGGTGCCGTTGGTGAGCAAGGCCAGGTGCGGCACGCCCAGGTACTCGCACAACGCGCGTTCGAACGCGTGATGCATGTCACCGCCATTGCTGAGAATGCGGCTGGACCAGATCTGCTCCAGATAGGGCAGGAATTCTTCCAGCGGCGGCAGCAGCGGACTGGTGACAGGGATGGGCATCAATGCCTCGGCAGGTGCTGGTGAATGTCGGGATTCCGCCGCAGCCGACGGCTGCGGACGGGGCAATCCTGCTGAAGCAAACGCTATGCCAGCGAGCCGGGCGGTGAGGCCGGCCCGCTCAGTTCGCCAGCTCGGTCTGCTCGCGATCGATGCCGTACTTGCGCAGCTTTTCCACCAGCGTGGTGCGGCGCAGGCCCAGCAGTTGCGCCGCATGCGCCACCACGCCCTGGGTACGTTCCAGCGCCTCGTTGATCAGCGCCAGCTCGATGTTGGCCATGTGGCCCCGCAGGTCGATGCCATCGTCGGGCAAGCTGGAGCTGGTCGCCGGCTCGGCATCGGCTGACGTGGATGGCAGGGTCACCACGTTGCCCGGCAGCGCGATGTCTTCGATGGGGGCGGCAACCAGCGCCGGTTCGGGCGCAGGCTCGACCGGCACGGCCGCGGCAAAATCACCGCGGTAGCGCGCCGGCAGGTCCTGCACGCGTACCAGTCCGCCCGGATGCAGCACCGCCAGGCGCTCCACCAGGTTGGTCAGCTCGCGCACGTTGCCCGGCCAGTCGTAGCTGCGCAGCGCCTGCAGTGCTTCGTCGGCGAAGCGCACTTCGCCGCGTCCGGTGCGTGCCAGCTGCCCGGCGATGGTCTGCACCAGCATGGCCAGGTCGTCGACGCGTTCGCGCAGTGCCGGCATCTCGATCGGGAACACGTTGAGGCGATAGAACAGGTCCTCGCGGAACTGGCCGTCGCTGATGCGGGTTTCCAGGTTGCGGTGGGTCGCGGCGATCACACGCACGTTGCAACGGATGGTCTGGCCACCACCGACACGCTCGAAGCTGCGCTCCTGCAGCACGCGCAGCAGCTTGACCTGCATCGGCAGGCTCATGTCGCCGATTTCGTCCAGCAGCAGGGTGCCGCCCTCGGCCATTTCGAAGCGGCCCTTGCGGGTGCTCAGCGCGCCGGTGAAGGCGCCTTTTTCGTGACCGAACAGCTCGCTTTCCAGCAGATCCGGCGGGATCGCGCCGCAGTTGATCGCCACGAATGGCCCGTCGCGCCGCGGCGAATGCTGATGGATGGCGCGCGCGACGACTTCCTTGCCGGTGCCCGATTCGCCCAGCACCAGCACCGTGGTGTCGAAGGCTGCCACCTGGTCGATCAAGCGGCGCAAGCGGGTCACCGCCTCGCTGTTGCCGGTCGGGCCAGTGTCCTGCTGCACGCCGGCCTGGTGTTCGGCGTCCAGGCGCTTGAGGCTGGCACGGCGCAGCAAGGCTTCCAGCTGCGTGTGCCGCAGCGGCGTGTCCAGCGTCCAGACATTGGCTTCGTGCAGGCCATGGGCCTGTGCGAACGCGCTCGGGCTGCCCTCCATCAGCAGCACCGGTGGCGGCAGCTTGGCATCGGCCAGCCAGTCGAAGAACTTGTCGGCCTGTGCAGCGTCCTGCGCCGAGCCCACCATCACAGCCATCCATTCGTCGTGGCGATGGCGGCCGGGATTGATGTCGGCGCCGTCGGTGACCCAGCGGGGATTGAAGTCCATGAACTCGAGCAGCGAGACCGTGCGCTCGGCGCGCACGGCATCGCTGTCGATCAACAGAATGCGGGACTCACTCATTCCTGGCTCCTTCCGTCAGGCCCTCCAGGATTGGCATGACTTCCTGGATATAGGACAGCTTGCTAACAAAATTGTCAGCACCCGCGCGAAGAGCATGTTCACGATGCTCTGCATCGTCGAAGTGGCTCGCGATGACAATATACGGCGGATCGTCCTGCGTCTTGATCAGACGCGTTGCCTGCAGCCCGCCCATCTCCGGCATGGCCAGGTCCATCAGCACGACATTGGGGCGCAGCGACTCAGAGCGCTCGATCGCTTCCAGTCCATTGGCGGCACTGCCCACGATATCGAGCCACTCCACTTTGCGAAAATGACGCATCGCAGCGTTGATGAAGCCCTCGTGGTCGTCGACCAGCAGCACGGTGAGTTTGCTCATAGTAGTCCTTATCCTGCCCGGGCAAGCAGCGGTTTGTTGGTGCGGCGGCGCTCGCGTGCCGGGGCGATGTCGAGTTGTTCGCGGTACTTGGCCACAGTGCGACGGGCAATATTAACGCCCTGGCGCGACAACAGCCCGGCGATGGCTTCGTCGGCCAGCGGCCGCCCGGCCGGCTCGCTTTCGATCAGTCGCCGCACCATCGCCTTGACCGCCTGGCCGGAGACGCTGGCGCCTTCCAGGCGCACCGCAAAGAAGTGCTTGAGCTCGAAGGTGCCGCGCGGGGTCTGGATGTATTTGCCGGTGGTAATGCGCGAAATCGTCGACTCGTGCATGCCGATCTCATCGGCGATTTCCTTCAGCGTCAGCGGTGCCATCGCTTCTTCGCCGCGCACCAGAAAGGCGGCCTGGCGTTCGACGATGGCGCGGGTGGCGCGCAGCAGGGTCTCGTAGCGCATCGACAGGCCGCGGGTCAGCCAGCGCGCTTCCTGCAGCATGTCACGCAGCGGCTGGGCGGCATCGCCGGCCTCGGCCAGTGCGCGCTCATGCACGGGGTTGATGCTCACCCGATGCGTGGTGGCCGGGTTCAAGGCCACCCGCCAGCTGCCATCGGCATGCCAGGCGAGCACGTCCGGAATCACGTTGGCGTTGCTTTCCTGCGACAGGTCATCGCCGGGGCGTGGCTGCAACGACAGGATCAGCCGTACCGCTTCGCGCACATCGTCCAGCTCGGCATCGTGTGCGCGCGCCAGCACCGGATAGTCGTGGCTGGCCAGCAGGTCCAGGTCGCCGGCAAGGATGCGCGCGGCCAGATGGCGCGCCGGCACGCGGCCGGGCAGGGCGCCCAGCTGGGCCTGCAGGCACTCGCGCAGGTCGCAGGCGGCCAGGCCGGCCGGGTCGCCGTGCAGCAGGCGCTGACGGACCGCTTCCACTGCCTGCACGGTCATACCAAGACGGGTGGCACCGAGCTGCTGCAGCGTCGCCAGGGCCTCGCTCAGATAGCCGGCGTCGTCGGTCTGCTCCAGCCAGAACGCGGCGGCCCCCAATGCGGCCTCGTCCAGGTCCAGCGCCAGATCGCGCAGGATGCGCACATGCGGATCGGTGGATTCGCCGGCTGCCACGCGCTGCATGCGGTCATCGTCGTCGCCGTTCCAACTGCTGCTCTGCACGTCCCACATCGTGCTTTCCGGCAGTTCATCGAAGGCGGCGACATCGGATGCGCCATCGTCGCTGGTCGCGACAGCGTCGCTGTCGGCCAGTTCTTCCAGTTCCAGCAGCGGATTGGTTTCCAGCGCGCGACGGATTTCCAGTTCCAACTGCATGCCGTCCAATTGCAACAGACGGATCGACTGCAGCAACTGCGGGGTCAGGTGCAGTTGCTGGCCAAGCTGGGCGGAAATGGTCGTCTTCATCGAAGCGCTTCCGGAAGGCGCCGCACGTGGCAGCGATGGAACGCATCTTGCAGGACAAGGCGACGGGTTTCTAATCAGGGAATCGCGTGAGGCAATTCGTGATTTTCCTGACAGCGCGTGGGGAATTCCCTGACGTTCAATACGGACTCAAGCGTGCCCGCCGGAATCCCGTCACTGTTTTCGTCGCTGGCGGCCATTTCCGGTCGGCGCGGCGGTCTGCTCAGACCAGTTCGTTATGATGCTTGGCGGCCAGCAACACCAGGTCGTTGGCACGCCGGCAACCGAGCGATTCCATCATGCGCGCGCGATGGGTTTCCACCGTCTTGACGCTGATGCCGAGGTCGGCAGCGATTTCCTTGTTGCTCTGGCCGCGGCCGATCTCGCGCAGGATCTCGCGCTGGCGCGGCGACAAGGCGGCGATACCGACTGGTTTTTCCCGGCCCAGCATCGGCGCGATCATCTTGGACGAAATCTGCGGGCTCAGGAACACCTGCCCAGCTGCTGCTGCACGCAAGGCCAATTCCAGCTCGAGCGGCGCCGCATCCTTGACCACGAAGCCCACCGCGCCGCGATCGAGCGCATCGCGCACGTGCACCGGGTCGTCGTGCATCGACATCATCACCACATGCGTGCGCGGCGCGGCGCGCAACACATCGGTCATGGCATCCAGGCCGCTGCGGCCAGGCAGGGACAGATCCATCAACACCAGATCAGGCCGGTGCAGGGATGTCATGTCCAGGGCTTGCTGTGCGTTGCTGGCCTCACCCACGACATCGATGCCGGCGAAGGTTTGCAGCAGCCTGGACAGGCCGGCACGGACAAGGGTGTGATCGTCGACGATGATGACTCGCACGGCGCAGAAGAGACCTTTTTTCAGTAAAGGGCACCTTAGCCGACCCGGCGCCCCGCGCCAACAGGCGCTATCAGCGCTGGCGGCGGGCGTCGGCGATCTGACGGCGATGCAGACGGAACAGATGACGTTCCAGCGCCTCCTGCAAGCCTGGGGAAAGCGGCGCAAACCGCAGCCATAGCCAGTGATCGTGGCCATCGCTTGCGCTTGCCAGGACCTCGGCAGGAAGCTGTACCAGTTCAGGAAGCCAGTCGGAGGGTTGCAGGCAAACGCTGCCCAGGGTGCCCGGCGGGTGGCTGCTTGCGCAGCTCAGGCGGATTCCGCGCACCGACCACTGCACGTTCGCCTGGATCAGTCCGGTGTCGCCCTGTTGCACCAGGCGGCCGATCAGGGCCAGCATCAGGTCGAGCTTGGCGTCCATGCGCTGCACCAGCAGGGGCAGCTCGCCACGGTCTTCGCTGCTGTCTTCGCTGCGCAGGTCTTCCACCTGGCCCAGGCTGCGCAGCAGGGTTTCTGCGGCACTGTGCGAGCCGGCGTCGCTGCCGGCACGGAAGCCGGCCGGCAGGCGCACTTCGCAGCTGAGCGTGTCGGCGAACAGCGCGGCATCGGCCGATGGCGCGAGTGTGCCGAGCGCGGACATCAGATCCGTCCGACCCGTGCGTAGGCGCGGCTGGCCGTAGAGGACGTGCGCTGCGCGCGGATCAGATCCAGCAGCTTGCGTCGACGCTCGAGCATCATCCGCATCAGGTCCTGCTGCATCACCTGCAACGTCTGCAACGCGTCGCGGTCCTGACTCAGGTCCGCCTGCTGCGCGTACTCGCGCAGGTGCAGATCGTGGGCATCCAGCATGAACGGCATCACCTCGAATTCCTCCTGCGCCATGGCCAGGCGGATGTCGGCAATTTCGGCTTGAAGGCTCTGCGCGCTATGCATGGTATGACTCACGAAGCGGCGGAAAGGCCGCGTTGGTCCAGGGGGATGGAATTCCACGCCGAATCGATTTCGCTGAGCAGATCCAGCGCTTCGGTCAACGCGGTTTCGTCGTTGTGCAGGTTGGCGGCAGTCAGCCGCTGCATCACGTAGTCGTAGAGCGCCGACAGGTTACCAGCGATCTCGCCACCGGCTTCGTGATCGAGCGATCCGTTCAAGTGGCCGACGATCGCGCAGGCTTCGCCGATGGCCTTGCCCTTGCGCGCCTGGTCGCCCTGCGCCAGGCAGGCCTGGGCCAGACGGATGCGCTGGCAGGCGCCGGCGAACAGCAGCGACACCAGCTTGTGCGGGTCGGCTTCGGTCACGCTGGTGGACACGCCGACCTTGCGGTATTGCTCGGCATACTGACGATTGGAACCGTACATGGATGACTCCTCAATGGGCTGACCTTCGTTGGTCCCGGAGCGCTGCGCTCCTGCGACGACGCTCCTGCCGGAAGGCAAGGCCGAAATCACGATAGGCCCTTCTTGTATCGGCAACACCATTGCGGGACTTGAGGATCCTCATCACGGAAATCAGCTCGTCAGCAGGCTGCTGAGCGAACTGGTGCTGCTCTGCAGCTTGCTGATCATGGTTTCCATCGCGGTGAACTGCGCGGTGTAGCGATCGCTGAGCTTGGTCATGCGCGCGTCGAGGTCATCCAGGTCATCCTCGTAGCCCTTGATCTGCTTGTTCAAGCTGTCCGAACGCAGGGTCAGGGTGCCGTTGTTGGCGTTGACGTTGCTGTCGAGCAGCTTGGTCATGGCCGAGCCGAACTTGCTGTCCTTGCCGAGCACCTCGGCGGCGGCACCGCCGTCGGCGGCGATGGTGGTGTCGAACTTGCCGCCATCGAAGCTCATCACCCCATCCTTGTCGATGGTCAGGCCGAGCGACTTGAGTTCGGTGAGGTTGCCGCTGACCTGGCCGCGCAACTGCTGCTGCAGGCCGCGCACCAGCGAGTCGCCGGTCAACGCCGCGGCGGTCTTGGTGGTGGCATCGTAGGCGCTGCTCTTGGCCAGCAGGGTGTTGGCGGTGTTGTAGGCGGCCGCGTACGCGGTCAGATTGGCCTTGAGGCCGCTGGTGTCGGCCGCAACGCCCAACGTGACCTTGGTGCCTTCGGCGGCCTTGGTGAGGTTGAGCACCACGCCCGGCACGATATCGGTGACGGTGTTGGAACTGGAGGTGCGTTCGAAGCCGTCCACGCGCACCAGCGCATCGGTCGCGGCCACGGACTGGGTCAGGCCGCCGCTGACGCCGGGGCCATAGGTGAGGCTGCTCAGGCTGGGGTCGCTGGCGCTGACGGTCAGCGCGCCCTTGGTACCGGTGTCGACCGCGTTGAACACCAGGTGCTGGCCGTCGTTGGCGGTCACCACGCTGGCGGTGACGCCCTTGCCACCGGCCGCCTTGTTGATGGCGGCGGCGATGTCGGTGAGCTTGTCGGTGCCGCTGATGTCCACGGTGATTTTTTTCTCGCCATACCCGATCGTCAGCGTGCCGCTGCCGACAGTGGCATCGGCGACGAACGCGCCGGAGGCGAGCTTTTGCGCGCTGGCCAGCGAGACCACTTCCACCGAATAGTTGCCCGGCGCGGCCGAGCTGGTGGTGGTGGCGGTGAAGCCGGCATCGGTCGGCACCGTCGCCTTGTAGGCGTTGGTGTCGGCGCTGCTGATGACCTTGTCCAGCGCAGACTTGAGCGTGGTCATGCTGCTCTTGATCTGGCTGATCGCCGACAGCTGCGTGGTCGCGGCGGTCCCGGCCTTGTTGATGCGCGCCTGCTCCGGGTCTTTCTGCCGGGAAACCAGGGTGGACACCACAGTTGGGATGTCCAGACCGGAGCCGGAAGTGCTGATCACCGATGCCATGTTGCATTCCTCGTCTGGGCGTCCAAGCAAGGATGGACGCATGGGATTACGAGACGGGTATCGGCCGCATCCGTCAGGACTTTAGCGGCAGCGACCCCGTTTCGCTCACGAGTTTGGGTAGTGCAATTTCCATGCCGGCGGGATGCGTCAAAAAACCCGCGCCAGCAAACCGTGCTGCGCATTCGCCCTCAAATCTCGGGCGAAGCAATCTGCGGCCACAAAAAAAGCCCCTCCGAAGAGGGGCTCTTGAGTTGGTGCGAAGAGCTGCCGATTACTGCAGCAGGCTCAGCACGTTCTGCGGAACCGACTTGGCCTGGGCCAGCATCGCGGTACCGGCCTGCTGCAGGATCTGCGTGCGGGTCAGCTCGGCGGTTTCCTTGGCGTAGTCGGTGTCGCGGATACGGCTACGCGAGGCCGACAGGTTTTCCGAGGTTGCGCTCAGGTTGGCGATGGTGGAGGTGAAGCGGTTCTGCACCGCACCCATGTCGGCGCGCGAGGAGTTGACCGCGGTCAGCGCCTTGTCGACGATTTCCAGGGCCTTCTGTGCGCCGGAGAACGTGGAGATGTCCAGGGTGCTCAGGGTCGAAGCGGTGGAGCCGGAAGCGGCCGAGGCGGTGGTGATGCCTGCGCCGACGGTGATGCCTGCGGCGCTGGAAGTACCGGCGGTCAGCGAGGTGAAGTCCTGGCCAGCCTTCAGCGATTCGATCTGCACCGTACCGTCGGTCTTGATCGAGGCGTACATGCCGGTCTGGTCGAGCTTGTCGTTGATCGCCGCAGCCACCTTCTTGTTGACGTCGGCAGCGCTCTCGCCGACGCCGATCTTGACGTCCGCGATGGTGACGCTCTTGGCCGCGCCGCTGGCGTCCTTGAACGACAGGCTCATGCCGCTGATCGAGCCCGATGCGGTGGAGGTGCCGGTCACGCCAGCGCCGGAAACGGCGGCAGCGAAGTTGGCCTTGCCCAGCGAATCGACGTTGGCGTCGACGATGCTGTTGATGCCGATGGTCTGGCCGGCGTCGGCGCCGACCTGGAACAGCGCGCCGGAGAAGTCGCCGTTCAACAGCTTGGTGCCGTTGAAGTTGGTCTGGTTGGCGACGCGGTCGATTTCGGCGGTGAGCTGCTTGACTTCGGAGTTCAGCGCGTCACGGTCGGTCGGCGAGTTGGTGGCGTTGGACGACTGCACCGACAGCTCGCGGATACGCTGCAGGTTGCTGCCGATTTCGACCATCGCGCCTTCGGCGGTCTGGGCCAGCGAGATACCGTCGTTGGCGTTGCGCGAGGCAACGTCCAGGCCGCGGATCTGCGTGGTGAAGCGCTCGGAGATCGCCAGACCTGCGGCGTCGTCCTTGGCGCTGTTGATGCGCAGACCCGAGGACAGACGCTGGATGCTCGTCGACATGCTCGCGCTGCTGGTGTTGAGGTTCCGCTGAGCGTTCAGCGACATTACGTTGGTGTTGATTACCTGTGCCATTTTGATTTCTCCTAAGCGATTTTTCCGGCAAGGGGGACTTGCCCGGAGCCTCCGCAGGGGGGCCATCAAGTTGGCCGTTGCCGCTGCTGAGATGAATAACGGCGTTGCGTCGGGAACCTTTAGCGAAATCCAGTGTTTTTTTACTGTCTTTCTGCTGCGGGACGAAATACGGAAGCGTTGTGTATCAAGGGGTTTGGTTTATTCGGCAGCACCCCGTAGATCTTTAGGGTTGGTATAACTTTCGACGAATAAACTCCGTCGGCCTGCGCAAGTGCTCGCGCGCAGGAGTGCAGAAAACACGGGTTTTCTGCTGTAAATCAGCGGATCAGGTTGAACAACGACGACGACTGCATCTGCTGAAAAATCGTTTGAGCGGCCTGCAACGAGGCCTTCTCCAGTTCGTACTGACCAAGCGCCGAGGCGTAGTCCAGATCGCGGATCGACGACAGCGTGGTCTTGAGGGTGACCTCGTTGGATTCGAGCAATGAGTTGGCGTTGTCGATCGCCGACAGCTGCGCGCCGCCGGAGGCGCGCGCATCGATCATCTTCGACGAGGCCTGTGCGATGTCGCGCATCGACGACTGCAGCGTGTTGATCATCGCCGCCTTCTGCGGCTGGGTCAGCGTGTCGGAGTTGAGCGCGCCGACCAGGTCGTCGATGGTGGAGAACACGTCCTTGGTGGTGGAGGCGCCGATCTGGAAACTGTCGCCCACCGCCGGTGCGCCGCTGATGCGCATGCGCACGCCGGCCGCGTTGATGTCCTCGCCATCCTTGTAGGTGCCGGTACCGACCACCGTATTGGTGCTGTCGCGCACCTCGTAGGTGTCGGCGGCGGTGAACTGCACGCTGTAGCTGCCGCCGTTCCAGCTGCCGGTGCTGGAGTCGCGGCTGAAGTCCAGCAGCAATCCGGTGCCGGTGTTGGCAGTGTTGGGGTGCGCATCCACGGTGCCGTCGCCGGTGCGGATACGCATGAAGATTTCGCTGCCGGGCAGGGTGTCGCTGACGAAGGTGTCCGGCGCCACTTCGACCTGTTTCTGGGTCTGGTCGCCGTTGTAGGTGACGCCGCCGCTGCTCTTGATGAACGGTGCGCTGCCATCGGCGGTGCCGCCGAACAGGTAGCGGCCGGTGCCGTCGGTGCTGTTGGCCAGGCTGACCATGCTGTCGCGCAGGGCGGTCAGTTCCGAGGCGATCGCCTTGCGGTCGTCGGGGCTGAGCGAGGAGTTGTTGGCCTGCACCGCCAATTCGGTGACGCGCGCCATTTTGTCGCCGGCCTGCGACAGGGCGTTTTCCTGCAGGCCAAGGCGGTTCTGCACGTTGTTGGCGTTCTCGCCAAAGCGGGTGATCGCGGCCAGTGCGCGATCCAGGCCGACCGCAGTGCCGGCGGCGACCGGATCGTCCTTGGCGGTGACCAGGCGCTGCCCGCTGGCGAGCTGGGCCTGGATCTGGTTCAGCCGGGACTGCTTGGCCGTCATCGACGACACCGACTGGCTGTACATCATGCTGGTGGAGATACGGTCAGTCATCAGCGTACGGCACCCAGGATGGCTTGGAAGATGGTGTCGGCGGTGGAGATCATCTGTGCGGCGGCCTGGTAGGCCTGCTGCAGCTTCAGCATGTTGGCGGCTTCCTCATCGAGGTTGACGCCGGAAATCGAGTCGCGGCTGGCCTGCGCCTGGTCGTTGATGACCTTCTGCGCGTCCGAGGCATAACTGGCCGCACGCGCGGCCGAGCCGACCGAGGTGGTCAGGCCCGACAGCGCGCCGTTGAGCGTGACCGTGCCGCCGCTGAGCGCCTTGGCATCGTCGAGATTGGCCAGCAACTTGGCGTTGCCGTTGTCGCTGGAGCCGGCGCCGGTGGGGCCGACGCCGAAGGTGTCGCCGGCCTTGGGCGCGCCGTCCAGCGCAAAGCTCCAGCCGTTGGCGCTGATGGTCTGGCCGGCGGTGTAGGCGAACGGGCCGGTGCCGTCGATGGTGTACTGGTTGGCGTCGATGAACTCCACCGACGCCGGGGTCAGCAGCGCCGGGTTCTGCGCATTGGTGACCTTGACGTCGCTGATCTTGCCGGTGCCCAGGTTGGCGACCGTGGCGGTGGCCTTGACCGGGGTGGCTGCGGCAATCCGCGAGGGGTCGGTGATGGCCACCGACAGGGTGCCGGCCAGCCCGGCAGTGGGCTGCAGCAGGAACTTGTCGCCGTTGGCCGGCGTGCCGCCGACCACCAGGCTGACGCCGTTGAGCACCAGCGGATTGGCCGGGGTGCCGGTGCCGCTGAGCGGCACCGCCGAGCCGGTGCTGGCATTGGTGGCCTTCCACGCGGTGCCGTCGAAGCTGAGCGTGACGTTCTGCCCATCCACCGCCGCCATGTTGCTGAAGCTGGCACTCAGCGACGCGCTGCCGGTGTTGGCGGGGTTGGCGGCGGTGGTGGGCGAGCCGATGTTGAAGAAGTTGCCGCCCATCGCGCCGTACAGGTCCATGCCTTGCGCGTGACCGGCGTTGAAGGTGCTGGCCATGCCCACGGCCAGGCGGCCGAGTTCGGCCTGGGTCGGCTCCAGCACGCTGGTGCGGAATTCCAGCAGCCCGCCGATCTGCCCGCCCAGCGAGCTGGCGCTGAGGCTGACATTCTGGCCCTGGGTCTGCATTGCCACCTGCAGTTTGCTCGGCTGATACGGGTCGGCGACGGTGGTCAGCTTGGACGAGGTGGTTCCCACCACCAGGGCCTGGCCGCCGGAGGTGAAAACGTTCATGAAGCCGCCGTCCTGCATCACCGCGGTGCCGCCGGTGTAGCCGACCAGCTTGGACACCAGCGCGTCGCGCTGGTCGAGCATGTCCGGCGAGGCGCTGTCGATGCTGTTGCCGATGGTGCCGTTGATCTTGGCGATCTGCTGGGTCAGGCGATTGACCTCGTCCACCGCGGAGGTCAGGCCGCTGTTGACCTCGTTGCTCAGGCTGTCCATCTGCCCGTTGAGCTGCTTGAAGCGCGTGGCCAGCGAGTTGCCGCTGTCGAGCATGCTCTGCCGCTCGGCGGTGGACGAGGCATTGGACGAGACCGCGCTGGTGGAGTCGAAGAAGTTCGACCACAGCCCGGCCACATTGGTGGCAGTGTTGGAGTACAGGCTGTCGACGCGGTTGGACAGCGAAGACAGCTGCTGCAGCCGCGACAGCTCGCCGCCGCTGTCGAGCAGGCGCGAGGTGGCCAGCTGGTCGGCCACCCGGCTCACATCGGTGATCTTGGCGCCATTGCCCACGAACGCGTAGCCCATGTCGGTGGGCGTGCGCGTTGCAAATTCCACACGTTGGCGGCTGTAGCCTTCGGTATTGATGTTGGCGACGTTATGGCTAACGGTCGACAACGCCCGTTGGAAGGCGATCAGCGCACTGGTCCCGGTGGACATGATGGACATGGGCGTTTACCTCAACGACGGATGGTGCCGAGCCCAGCAGGCTCGGCGGTGCTGGCATAGCGGTTGGACAGGTCGGCCGCCGCGTTGCCGATCGCGGCCACCGCACGGTCGATGGTCGGACCGTTGGCGATCGCCGCGATCTTGGCTGCGTAGCCCGGATCGGTGGCGTATCCGGCCTGTTGCAAGCCGCGTGCAAAACCCTTGATATCGGTGCCGGCCTGCAGCGCGGGCTGGTAGCGACTGTTGTTCTTCAGCAGCCGCACGTAGTCGGCAAAACTCTCCTCGGCCGAGCCGTAGGCGCGGAAATCGGCGGTTTCGGTGGTTTTGACGCCATTGACGTATTCGTGGGTGCCGGTGGTGACCTTGTCGCCGCTCCAGCCGGTGGCCTTGATGCCGAACAGGTTGTTGGAGTCGCCGCCATTGCCGATGCCACGCCGGCCCCAGCCGGTCTCCAGCGCGGCCTGCGCGACCAATGCACGCGGATCCACGCCCAGTTCGCGCGCGGCCTTCTGCGCATGCGTCCAGATCTTGGCGACGAAGCCTTCCGGGGTACGCTCGCCCAGGCTGGCGGCGGCGCTGCTCGCCGCGCTCGCATTGACCGCGGCGTTGGCATCGGCGGCATCGCTGGCCGCCACATCGCTCCAGCGATCGTTGGCCGAGGGCCAGCTCAGCGCGGCCGCATCGTCGCTGCCGGCATCGCTGCTGCCGGTGCGCCCGGCGATCAGATCCAGCACCTGGCTCATGCCGATGCCGCCCAGGCCGCCTGCGCCGATGCCTGCAGCGGTGCCGGTGCTTGCGCCGACGCCGGTCGCCGCGCCATCGCGGCTCGGCAACGGCAACGAGGCGTCGCGCTTGCCGGCCACCAGCGAATAGGCCTTGGCGGCATCGGCGGTGCTCAGCGAGGTATTCAACGCCGGGCCGCCGGTGTCGCCGCTCAGCTGCTTGGAGATCATCGCCGACAGGCCCAGCCCCTTGCCGTCGGTCAGCGCCTTCGCCATCTGCTGGTCGTACATCTCGCGGAACATCTGGTTTTCGCCCGGAAACATCGGGTCGCCAGAGCTCGCATCGCGCATGCTCTTGACCAGCATCTGCGCGAACTGTCCTTCGAGCTGACGTGAGACCTTGTCGATCTTGGCGGGATCGGCCTTGGTGCTCGGGTTGAGATCAATGGGCGAGGCTGCGATACGCATGTCAGATCACCTCCAGCTCCGCCGTGAGCGCACCGGCTTGCTTGAGCGCTTCCAGGATGGCCACCAGGTCGCCGGGAGCGGCGCCCACTTCGTTGACCGCACGCACGATCTGATCGAGCGTGGTGCCGCCTTCGAACTTGAACATGCGGCTGCCTTCGGATGTGGCCGTGATCGTCGACTGCGGGGTCACCGCGGTGCGGCCGCCACTGAAGGCGCCTGGCTGGCTGACGTTGGTGTTCTCGCTGATGGTCACGGTGAGCGAGCCATGCGCGATCGCCGCCGGCATCACCCGCACCAACTGGCCGATCACCACCGTGCCGGTGCGTGCGTTGACCACCACCTTGGCCGGGGCATCGCCCGGAGACAGTTCGACATTTTCCAGCCGCGACAGCAGGCCGATACGCGCGCCGGGATCGGTCGGCGAGCGCACTGCCACGGTCACGCCGTCCACCGCACGCGCGGTGCCGGCGCCGAAGCTGCTGTCGATCGCCGCGACCATGCGCGAGACGGTGGTGAAGTCGTTCTGGTGCAGGTTGAGGGTGATCTCGCCGCTGCCGGCAAACACGTCCGGCAATGCGCGTTCGACGGTGGCGCCGTTGGGAATGCGGCCGACGCTGGGAATGTTGACCGACACCCGCGAGCCGTCCTTGCCCTGCGCGCCGAAGCCACCGACCACCAGGTTGCCCTGCGCCATCGCATAGACCTGGCCGTCGGCGCCTTTCAGCGGTGCCATCAGCAGCGAGCCGCCACGCAGCGACACCGCGTTGGCGATCGAGGACACAGTGATGTCGATCGGCTGGCCGGGCTTGGCGAACGGCGGCAGTTCGGCATGGATGGCCACGGCCGCGACGTTTTTCAGCTGCGGATTGACGTTCGCCGGAACATTGACGCCCAGCTCGCCGAGCAGATTCTTCAAGCTCTGCACGGTGAAGGGCGCCTGGCTGGTGCGGTCGCCGCTGCCGTCCAGGCCGACCACCAGGCCGTAACCGACCAGCGCGTTGCCGCGCACGCCGCCGACCTGGGCAAGATCCTTGATGCGCTCGGCCGAGGCCGGCGCGGCGATCGCGCAGACCGCCACAGCGGCGGCCAGCAGACGGAAGGGCAGGGAAGACAGATTCATGGTCGCAGGCTCAGTAGGGCGACAGACGGGAATTGAAGAAGCGGCTCAGCCAGCCCATCGCATTGGACTGCGCGATCGCGCCGCGGCCGCCGTAGGCGATGCGGGCGTCGGCCACCTTGCTTGAGGGCACGGTGTTGTCCGGGGCGATGTCGGCGGCGCGCACGATGCCTTGCACCTGCACCAGTTCGTCGCCCTGGGTCAGGCGCAGGTTCTTCTGCCCCTGGATCACCAGATTGCCGTTGGGCAGGCGCTGCATCACGGTGACCGTGACGCTGCCCTGCATGCGGTTGCTTTGCGCGGTGTTGCCCTTGCCGTCGAAGCTGCGATCGCCGCTCAACGAGTTCTGCAGCACGTTCAAGCCACCGACGGTGAGCGGCGCTCCCAGCAGCGTCGGCGCGGCCATGGTGGTCGCGTCCTTCTTGCTGATGCTGGTATTGGCGGTGGACGAGGCGGTGGTGCTTTCCACCAGGTTCACCGTCAGCAGATCGCCGACATCGCGGGCGCGGCGGTCGCCGTACAGGTTCAGGCTCGGGCCGGCGGCGTAGATCGCACCGGCGGTGGGCTGCGCCACCGGCGCGACCACCGGCACGATCGGCGCCAGTTCGGCGAACGGCCGCACATCGCCGGCCGCCACGCAGCCGCCCAGCAGCGCGCTGCAGGCAATGGCGAGGCACAGGGAGGAGAGAGAAGGCAGGCGGGACATGGCGTGGATTCCTGAGAGGGCAGCGACCGGCGGGCCGATCAGACGTTGTTGTTCAAGTAACCGAGCATCGAGTCGGTGGTGGAGATCGCCTTGGCATTCATTTCGTAGGCGCGCTGCGTTTCGATCATGCTCACCAGCTCTTCCACCGTGTTGACGTTGCTGCCTTCCAGCGCGCCCTGCACGGTGTTGCCCAGGCCGTTGAGGCCGGGGGTGCCGTTCTGCGCGGGGCCGGAGGCGGTGGTTTCGACGAACAGGTTCTCGCCCTTGGACTGCAGGCCCGAGGGGTTGATGAAGTCGGTCAGCGTCAACGCGCCGATTTCCTGCGCGGCGGCCTGGCCGGCCAGCGTCACGCTGATGGTGCCGTCGTTGCCGATGGTCAGCGACTGCGCGCCTTCGGGGATCTGGATGCCCGGCTGCAGCGGGTAGCCGCTGTTGGTGACCAGCTCGCCCTGCGCATTGATCTGGAAGGTGCCGTCGCGGGTATAGGCCGAGGTGCCGTCAGGCATCTGCACTTCGAAAAAGCCGCGGCCGTTGACCATCACGTCGAGCGCGCGGCCGGTCTGCTGCTGGCTGCCCTGGTCGAAGCCCTTGAAGGTGGAGACCACCCGCACGCCGGTACCCAGCTGCAGGCCGGTCGGCAGCTGCGTCTGCGCGGAGGTGGAACCGCCCGGCGCACGCACCTGTTGGTACAACAGGTCTTCGAACGCCGCACGATCGCGCTTGAAGCCGGTGGTATTGGTATTGGCCAGGTTGTTGGAAATGACCGACATGCGCGTCTGCTGCGCATCCAGTCCGGTTTTGGCGACCCACAAAGCCTGATTCATGACCCGATTCCTCGTTAGACCCGGGGATGTGTTCCGGGTACGGGTGGGTATATGCACGTGCCGTGCCAAACCCGCGTCGGATTTTTGCCGGCTGTGCACTGGATCACGCGCAGCGGGCGCGACGGCCTGCGCGGGGCAGGGCTGGCGGCGGGAAGGCAGCGGCTAGGCCGAAGCGGTGGAAGCCTGCGCGGCAGATCAGGCGCGGCAGATCGGTCGCCGGTCAGCGATATGTGCGACGACGTGTGAACCCCTGGCGCTGCGTGCGGAAGGGTTCTTGGGAGCGCGCGGTGTCCTCACCGCCCGCGGGACACGCCGCAAGTACGTCCATGTAGGCTCGGTGGCGGCATCCATGCCGCCCCACGGTCCCGCAATCGGCGAGGCCACCGCACCAGAGAGTTTGAAGGTTGCTTTCTTAAAGCTTGTCCATTGCTCGGCTTGCATTGAGAGATCATTGGACGCGCCGTTATCCAAGCAACCCACGTCAGGCATTGTTTGCACCATGCACGCCGACCATCTCGACAGGTCCTTGCCCGCCCACCGTCGCGGGACCTTACGCGGCATGGATGCCGCGTAAGCGCCTACACGGACGTACTTGCGGCGTGTCCTGCGATGGTGGGCGGGCAAGGGCCCTGCAGCCAAGTCACAAACCAGCCGCTCTGCAGCGAATGCCCAGATCAACAGCATTGCCAACTGCACACACCTGGCCGACAAACCATCGCTAGTCAGCGTCAACCGCGTACGAACCACCTGCGAGACCGCGGGAGTCGAACGACATGCCACTTCGCTCGCGAGCCACGTCCCTCGGGCGGCCGCCAGGTGCTCGGTAGCGCGGCAAGCCAACCAGCGGTGCGTCAATGGGCGCCAGTGGCGCTTAGCCGCTGACCCGCAGCAGCGAATTGGCCGACTGCGCGTTGTCGTCGCCGTTCTTGATGATCTTGACCTGCATTTCGAACTGCCGCTGCAGCTGGATCATCTCCACCAGCGCGCCGGCGGCGTCCACGTTGCTGCCCTCCAGCATGCCGCTGTTGATGGTCTTGCCGGTGGCCACCGCAAACGCCTGCGCCGGGTCGGTGCTGGTGTTACGCATCAGCCCGTCCGGGCGCCGCGTCAAACGGTCGGCGGGGGCATCGACCACCTTCATCTTGCCGACGATGGCCATGGTCTGCGGGCCTTCGCCCTGCGGAATGATCGAGATGCTGCCGTCACTGCCGATCTCCATCGCCTGGTGCGGCGGGATCGTCATCGGATTGCCGCCCTCATCCAGCACCGCATGCCCATTGGCGGTGACCAGCTGGCCATTGGCGGTGAGTGCCAGCTCGCCGTTGCGGGTGTAGGCCTCGCTGCCGTCGGGCGACTGCACCGCCAGCCAGCGGTCCTGCTGCAGCGACACGTCCAGCGGGTTGCCGGTGACCTTCTGGTGGCCCTGGCTGCGGTCGAAACCCTGGTCCACATGCAGCGCATCGATCCGCGACGGATAGCCCTTGCCCTGGATCTTGAACGCCTCGGTATTGGCCAACGCAGCCTTGAACCCCACCGTATCGACGTTGGCGAGATTGTGCGACACGGTGCCCTGCGCCTGCAGGGAGGCGCGGGCGCCGGTCATCGCAACGTAGAGAGCTTTGTCCATGAGGCACCGGGGTTGGGGAGTCGGGATTCGGGATTCGTAAACGCGGGCTATTGCGACCTGGCAGAAGAGGGAGTAGGGCCGGTATCCGCTTGACGGAGTACCGGCTCTTGCCAATCCCTAATCCCCAATCACTCATCCCAGCCGTTAACGAATATTGATGATCGTCTGCGTGACCTGATCCTGGGTCGAGATCATCTGCGAGTTGGCCTGGAAGTTGCGCTGGGCCACGATCATGTTCACCAGCTGCTCGGTCAGGTCCACCGTGGAGGATTCCAGCGAGCCGGATTCGATCTGGCCCAGGTCCGAGGTGTCCGGCGCGCCGGTGCGGGCGGCACCGGAGGTGTAGCTTTCGGCCCACATGTTGTTGCCCTGCGACTGCAGGCCCTGCGGGTTGACGAAGGTGCTCAGCGCGACCTGGCCCAGCGGCTTGTCGGCGCCGTTGGAGTAGCGCGCGAACACCACGCCGCTGGTATCGATGCTGATCTCGTTGAGCTTGCCGCTGGCATAACCGTCCTGGCGGGTGTCACGCAGCGCGAAGGCTTCGCCGTACTGGGTCGAGCCGCTGACGTTGAGCTGCATGTTCAGCACGCCGGCGCCGGTGCTCGGGGTGAACGGGTCCATCGTGATGATGCCGTTGGCCGGGGTGGTCAACGCGCCGGTATCGGAGAACTGCAGCGTGGTGGGCGCGCCGACCGCGGCACCGTCCACGTAGTTGTGCACCTGCCACTCGTTCGGGTTGGCGGTCTTGACGAAGTAGGAGGTCTGCACATGGCTGACGCCCAGCGAATCGTAGACGTTGATGCCGCCGGTGGAGTGGCTGTAGGTCTTGTCGTCGGCCGGGCTGAACGGGGTCACCGACGGGGCGGTGGCATTGCCGGGCAGGGTGAAGGCCAGGTTGACCGTGGAGGTCGACTTGGGCGGGCTGTCGGTGGTCAGCAGCTGCAGGTCCGACAGGCGGCCGACGTCGAAGCCGTTGCCGCTCGGGTTGGGGGCGAAGACTTGCAGGCGCGCGCCCTGCGGATTGATCACGTAGCCGTTGGCATCGGTCTGGAAGTTGCCGGCGCGGGTGTACATCTTGGCGCCGTTGGAGGTCACGGTGAAGAAGCCTTCGCCGGAGACCGCCAGGTCCAGGCTGCGCCCGGTCGGATCGATATTGCCCTGCGAGAACTGCTGCGCCACATTGCTGACGCGCACGCCCGAACCCACCGCGTTGCGCGACAGGCCGTAGCTGGTGCTCTGGAACATGTCGGCAAACTCGGCACGCGATTCCTTGAAACCGGTCGTGTTGACGTTGGCGATGTTGTTGGAGGTGACGTTCAGATCGGCATTGGCTGCGTTGATGCCGGACAACGAGGTATTGAAAGCCATGGATGAGGTCCTTTAAGTGTCGGTTGCCGGCTCAGCTGACGCGGAGCACGTTGGCGAGCGGGGAAGTGCCTAGCCCGGTCAGGTTGAGATACAGGCCGTCCGAGCCGATCGTGACGCTGTCCACCGGCGCGTCGACATAGGTGGACAACTTGCTTTTGGAACCGGCGGTGTCGGTCTGGGTGGCGGTCACGCCGTACTTGCCGGCGGCCATGCGGTTGCCGTTGGCATCGGTGCCGTCCCAGGCAAACGACACTTCACCGGCGGCGCTGGCCGGCACGCTGAGCTGTTTGACGAAGGCGCCGTTGGCATCGGTGATTTCGAAATTGACGGTGCCGGCCGAGGTCGCGGCGACCACGCCCTTGGCCGAATTGGTGGCATCGATGGCGAGCTGTGCGGACGGCACCAGCACGTTGTGCCCGACCAGCGAGGCGCCCTTGAGCACCTGATCGCTGCTCTGCGCCGCCGAGAAGCTGCTGACCTTGGTATTGAGGTCGCCGATGCCCTGCACGGTGGAGAACTGCGCCAGCTGGCCCAGAAACGCGCTGTTTTCCATCGGCTTGAGCGGGTCCTGGTGCTGCAGCTGCTCGGTCATCAACTTGAGGAAGTCGGCCTGGCCGAGCGATTCCTCCTTCTTCTTGGTCGCTGTGGCGCTGCTGGAGGTCAGCCCGAGGCTGGTGTAGAGGTCACTACCGATCGTGCTCATGTGAAAGGGTCCGTAAGGGAAGGGTCAGCTAGGAGGGTCAGCGACCCATGGTCAGGGTGGCGAGCGCCAGTTCCTTGGCGGTGTTGAGCATTTCCACGCCGGCCTGGTAGTTGCGCGAGGCCGAGATCATGTTGACCATTTGCGAGACCGGGTCCACGTCCGGCGAGAACACGTAGCCATCGGCATCGGCCAGCGGATGGCCGGGCTCGTAGCGACGGATCGGCGGCGCGTTGGTGGTGGTGATCTCCTTGACGTTCACCGAGGTCAGGCTGGGGTCCTGGCGACTTTGCTGGGCCTGGAAGATCGGCTCGATCGGCTTGTAGGTCGCCTCGGCCGAGCCAGCGACGGAGTCGGCATTGGCCAGGTTGGAGGCGATGGTGCTCAGGCGGACCGACTGCGCGTGCAGCGCCGAGCCGGCCACATCGAAGATGGGTAGATTGCTCATGACTTATTGGCCGGTGATCGCGGTGAGCATCGAGCGCACCTTGGATTCGAGGAAGCTCAGCGAGGCGCGGTATTCCAGCGCGGCGCGGCCGTAGGCAGCACGTTCGGCATCGGGATCGACGGTATTGCCGTCCAGGCTGGGCTGGTCGGATTCGCGGGTGATCTGGAAGGGGTTGAGTCCGGCACTGCTGCCGATCTCGTAATGCTTGGCGTCGGTGGTCTGCAGCAGGGTGCCGTCGCGCACGCCTTCGGCCGATTTGAGCGCCGCCTCGAAATTCAGATCCTTTGCCTTGTAGCCAGGGGTATCCACATTGCTCAGATTGCTGGCAATGAGCTTCATGCGCTGCTCGCGTAGCGGCAGAGCATCGCCGTGGATGCCTAGAAAGGACGAGATGGAATTGGACACGGTGCTCTCCCGCGAAGTGTTACCAGGGAGAAAGCAATGTTTGTGCCAATCGAGGTGGTACGGGCCGCGGAACGCGGAGAACAATCGGAGCTGCCGACGAACGGCGGCTTGGCCGTCCGGGAGAAGCGGTGAACCTGCGTCCGTCGCGGAGCTGGTTCACTCAGGCGCGCCAGGCCGGAAGGTTCGGCACTAACCGAGGCGCGATCCGGCCACGTCCGGCGTCAGCGGATGTCACTTTAAAAGCGGGTCGACGCACACCGCCCCGACTTCAATGCTGCCGGGCTCTTGGAAGCCCGGCGCAGCGCCTTGTCGCTGCCATCGGCTCCGACCCGGCAGCCGCCTGGCCTGCTCAGGCCGCTTCGGCGACCACTTTCAGACGCGCCAGCACGTAGTCGGCCAATTCGTGGGCGCTGTACTTGGCCACGAAAGCATTGGCGCCCACCTGTTCGACCATGGCGTTGTTGAACACGCCCGACAAGGAGGTGTGCAACAGCACGTAGAGGCCTTGCAGGCCCGGCGTGCGCCGGATTTCCGTCGTCAGCGTGTAGCCGTCCATGGCCGGCATTTCGATGTCGGAGATGACCATCGCATAGCGGTCGGCCGGATTCTCGCCTGATGCAGCCACCTGCAAGAGGTGGTCCAGCGCCTGGCGGCCGTCGGACAACAAGGTCGCCGAGACGCCGAGCTGGTCGAGCACGCTGCGGATCTGCTGGCGCGCCACGCGCGAGTCGTCCACCACCAATACCTGGAACTGCCGGTCGTAGGCGACCAGCTGCAGCGAGGGATCCAGCTGCACGTCCTTGCTGACCTTGGCGATGTCGGCGAGCACGCTTTCCACGTCGATGACCTGGATCAACTCGCCCTGGAAGCGCGTCACCGCCGTCAAATAAGTGGCTTCGGCGCCCAGTTCCGGCGGCGGGTGGATATCTTCCACCGCAATATTGACGATGCGCTCCACGCCGCTGACCAGAAAGCCCTGAACCGAGCGGTTGAATTCGGCCACCACCAGGTAGCCGGGGCCGTTTTCCGAGTGCGCGTCGCGCTCTGGATGGCCGATCGCCAGGCCCAGGTCCAGTACCGGCACCGAGCGCCCGCGCACGTCGGCTACGCCGGCGAACTCGGTCGGCAGGCCGGGCACCTGGAACAGCTCCGGGCGGCGCAGCACCTCCTGCACCTTGAACACGTTGACGCCAAAAAGCTGGCGCCCGCCCAGCCGGAACAGCAGCAGGGCCAGTCGGTTGTGGCCAGCCAGACGCGTGCGCTGGTCGATGCGGTTGAGCAGATCGTGGGTCATGGGGCAGATATCGACAGCGCCCCTGGAAAACTTGAGTGGTTTTAAGTTTGGTGTGGGGCGCTGTCGGGATTGGGGAGTCGGGATTCGGGATTGGCTCAAGCGCCGGGATCTGGTGATTTGGGATTGGGGATTGGCTCAAAGGCGTGAATGAGCGCGTTGGTCAGGCCGTTGCTGCTTCTGCAGCCCTGAAGACTTCGGAGGCAGTTGGTCGGATAGACGCGCTGGCTCAAAGGGCCTTGGCACCGGCCAAATGAATCACCCGCCAAGCCGCTTTTACAAATCCCCAATCCCAACTCCCCAATCCCGGCAAAAAACAGGCACGCCTCTTGCACTGTCTGTTCCGTCTCCCTCCGGATCTGGTCCCATGCGCCTGCTCCTGCTTGTCATCTTGTTGGCTGCCGCTCCGGCCTGGGCCCAGAGCTATCAGTCTGTCGATTCCATCCGCGCTGCGGCGCTGGCCACCGTTGGCCCGGATGCCGAGGCCGAGGCCACGCTCGATCCGGGCTTGCGCATGCCGGCCTGCCCGATCGCGCTGCAGGCGCAGCCGACCGGCACCAATACGGTGGAAGTGGCCTGCCCGCAGCCGGCCGGCTGGCGCCTGTTCGTGCCGCTGAAGGTGCGCCGCAACCAGGATGTGCTGGTGCTGCGCCGGGGCATCAGTGCTGGAGAAACCATCTCGCTGGCCGATATCAGTATCGAGAAGCGTGACGCCGCCCGCATCGTCGGTGCGGTGCTGGCCGATCCGGTGGCGGCGGTGGGCAAGACCGCCCGGCGCATCCTGCCGGCCGGCTCGCTGCTGTCGGCCAACGATCTGGTCACCCAGCGGCTGGTCCGGCGCGGCGATACCGTGCCGCTGGTGGCGCGCAATGGCGGGCTGGAGGTGCGCATGAGCGGTCGCGCGCTGTCCGATGCCGGCGAGAACGAGCGGGTTTCGGTGGAAAATTCCTCTTCGCGCCGGGTGGTGCAGGGGATCGTCGAAGCGAGCGGGACCGTTGTGGTGTCCAGATAGAAAATCGCTATAAAGTTTTTTTTTGGCATGCCGTTATCCCCTACGACCTGTAGAGGAGTTCCCGACATGAGCCAGAAAATCGAAGGCAATCTACCGACCGCTGCAACCCTTCGCACCGCGGCCACGAGCAGCAAGATCGCCTCGGCCGGTGAAGATCGCGCGTCCCCGATCGCCGCATTGCCGCCGACCGACAGCGTCAAGCTGACCGGTGAGGCGACCAACCTGCAGAACCTGCAGCGCACGCTGTCGCAGTCCTCGGCGATCGACACCGGTCGCGTCCAGGCAGTGAAGGATGCGTTGCAGAACGGCAGCTACTCCATCAACCCGGATGCCATCGCCAGCCGCATGATGGATCTGAATCAGCAACTGGCGGGCTAATCCCCGACCCAAAGGATGAACGTGAACGAGTTCCTGCAACGTCTCAGCGATGCGCTGGCCGGCGAACGCCAGGCATTACTCGAGAACGACATCGATGGGTTGATGCGCCATACGCAGGACAAGCTGTCGGCACTGCGCGCGCTGGAAGCGGCAATGCCCCAGGGCGAAGAAGAGCGGCTGCGCGAACTGGCCGAAGCCAATCGCGCCAATGGCGCGCTGCTGGCACGCCGGCGTCGCGAGGTGAACTGGGCACTGCGTCATCTGGGCCGCACCGAGAGTGCGCCGTCCTACGACGCCAAGGGCCAATCGAGCGTGCTGCGCGGCGGTCGTTCGCTGGCAGTGGCCTGAAGCACCGCAGCGTGCCCGAGCGCACGCGCAGGCTAAACGATGTGTGTAGTGCAGCTTTGAGCTGCCCGGTCGTGCAAGAGCGTGGCCCCGCGCAATACGAGGCCTGGGCGGTTCGGCGTATATTGAAGCGTCCTCTACGCCGCCCTGTCCCGTGACTGCCAAGTTTTTTCTCAATCAAACCCTGTTACCGTCCTCGACCATGCTGCGCGCCTTCGGCGACCAGATGCTCGAAGGCGTGCTGCTGTTCCGCGCCGACGGACAGCTGATCCTGGCCAACGCCATCGCCCGCCAGAGCCTGTGCAAGGAAGATCCTGCCGACGACCGCAATCTCGGCGAACGGATCTCGCAGGTGCTGCCGTCGGATGCGCTCAATCAGGCGCGCAGCAAGGGCAGCTGGACCGGCAGCCTGCCGGTGGCCGATCGCGTGGTCATCGCGCATCTGTACTACAACGAAGAGCAGGGCGTCGGGCACTTCCTGGCGCTGTTCCACAACATCGAAGGCCAGCAGGACTACGAGCGCGAGCTGCAGCAGCGCCATGCCGAATTGCGGCAGGCCTATCTGCGTTTGAACGGCGCGCAGGACAAGCTGCTGCAGTCGGAGAAGATGGCCTCCATCGGCCAGCTGGCCGCCGGCGTGGCGCATGAAATCAACAATCCGATCGGCTATGTGCACTCCAATCTTGGCAGCCTGCAGGAATACCTGCGCAGCCTGTTCACGCTGATCGAAGCCTATGAGCGCGCACTGCAGGCGCCGGATCCGAAGGCGCTGATTCCGGAGATCGACGAGATCCGCAACCGTGCCGACATCGACTTCATCAGCCGCGACCTGCCGCAGTTGATGGCCGAATCGCGCGAGGGCATCGAGCGGGTCACCCGCATCGTGCGCGACCTCAAGGACTTCTCGTATTCGGACCGGTCCGAGTCGTGGAAGATGGTCGACCTGCATGCCGGTCTCGAATCCACGATCAACATCATCTGGAACGAGCTCAAGTACAAGGTCACGCTGGAGCGCAATTACGCCGAGCTGCCGTTGGTGGAATGCCTGCCGTCCGAGCTCAACCAGGTCTACATGAACATGCTGCTCAACGCCGGCCAGGCGATCGTCGAGCGCGGCACGATCACCGTCACCACCGGCCGTGACGAGACCGAGAATGTCTGGATCCAGTTCCAGGACAGCGGCGCGGGCATCGCCCCGGACCTGCTGCAACGCATCTTCGACCCGTTCTTCACCACAAAGCCGGTCGGCAGCGGCACCGGCCTGGGCCTGTCGATCTCCTACGGCATCATCAACAAGCACCACGGCCGCATCGACGTCGAAAGCGTCCCGGGCCAGGGCGCCAGTTTCCGCATCGTGCTACCGGTGCGACAGCCGCGGTAGCGCTTCGCGCTGGGATTGGGGAGTCGGGATTAGGGATTGGCAAGAACGGTTTTGCCGCGCTCTTGCTGTCTGCCTTGCTCAGCGAATCTCCGATTGCGGCTCAGGAATATCGCTGTTGGCTTTTGCTTTTACCAATCCCCAATCCCGAATCCCTATTCCCTGCCGTTACGCAGCTCATCATGCGTGCGAAATGCCTGACGAATGTGCTCGCGCAGCTCGTCGTCGTTCCAGGGCTTGGTCAGGAAGCGGTAGATCGCGCCGCGGTTGATCGCTTCGGTGACCGTGGCCAGGTCGGTGTAGCCGGACAGCACCAGGCGCACGGTGTCGGGGTAGAGCATCTTGACCCGGCCCAGGAACTCGGTGCCGCTCATGTCGCTCATGCGCTGGTCCGACAGGATCACCTGCACGTCGTTGGTGGCGAGCAGGTCGAAGGCGTCGCGCACGTTGCCGGCGGCCAGGATGCGGTAGCCATCGCGGCGGAACAGGCGCACCAGCGAGCGCAGCACGTTTTCTTCGTCGTCCAGCAGCAGCAGCGTGCGGTCGGGGCGGCTTTCGGCGAACGATTCCGGGCGCAGGTAGCGGCGGCGTAGCGCCATGCCGGCCGACTCGGCCGACATCGGTTCGCCGAACAGGTAGCCCTGGAAGATGTCGCAATCGTTGCGCCGCAAAAAGCCCAGTTGCGCCTGCGATTCCACGCCGTTGGCGATCACCGTCATGCCGAGCTGGTGGCCCATCGCGATGATCGCGCGGGCAATCGCCGCCTCGCGGCTGCCGGCCGGCGCGCTCTTGATGAAGCTGCGATCGATCTTCAGCCGGTCCACCGGATAGCGCACCAGCGCGCTCAGGCTGGAATCGCCGGTACCGAAGTTGTCCAGGCTCAGGCTGATGCCTTCGTTGCGCAGGTTGGCCATCGTCTCGTGGACGAAGTTGACGTTGTTGGTCAACGCGCTTTCGTTGATCTCCAGCGTGACGAACTGCGCCGGCACGCCGGCGGTCTGCAGCATCGCCATCACTTCGTTGAAGAAACCCGGGCGCAACAGCTGCAGCGTGGACACGTTGACCGCGATGCTGAAATCGTCGAAGCCCTGGTCGCGCCATAGCCGCGCCTGGCGCACCGCGTTCTGCAGCACCCATTCGCCGATCTGCACGATCACCCCCAGACGCTCGGCGGTACGCATGAAGCGCTCCGGCACCAGCATGCCCAGGGTGGGCGACTGCCAGCGCAGCAGCGCTTCCATGCCGACGATGCGGCCGTCGCGTGCGCTCACCAGCGGCTGGTAGCGCAGCCGCAGTTCGCCATGCGGGATCGCATCGACGATCTGCCGCGCAATGATGCTTTCGCTATGCGCATTGGTGGTCGAGTTGCGCGTGTACAGCCGCACCGTATTGCCGCCTTCGCGTGCGGCCTGGTAGCTGGCTTCTTCGGCGTAGTCGAGCAGGATCGACAGCGAGGTCGAGTGTTCCGGGCACAGGCTGATGCCGACCTTGCCGGTCATGAACAAGGTGTACGGCAGCACCGACAGCGGCAGTTCCAGCTGCTGGCGGATCTCTTCGGCAAAATCCTCCGGCAGCGGGGTGTCTTCGCGACGCACCGCCACCACCACCATTTCATCGCTGCCATGACGCCACAACTTGCCGCGCGTGCCGAGAAAATCCTGCAGCCGGCGCGCCACCAGCGTCAGCGCCTGATCACCGACTTCGGCACTCATGTTCTCGTTGATCGAGGCGAAGTGATCGATATCGATGTGGAACACCATCAACGGCGGGCCGCCGGATGCGGCAGCGTCCACCAGATGCAGCAGTTCGGGATTGCCCGCGCCCAGGCGGGTGGGTTTGACGATTTCCAGTCCGGGCGGGATTACGGGGCTCCACATGACTTAACGTCCACCATCGTCGTGGACGGACTCGCCGACCGGGTGATAGGGCAGGCGCAACGTCACGCGCGTGCCTGCTCCGGGTGCTGATTCTATCGCGAGCGCACCGCCGACGGTTTGCGCACGCTCACGCATCACGATCAGCCCGAGCCCACGCGGGCCTTCCGGCTCGAAGCCATCGCCGTCGTCGCTGACTTCCAGGCGGAAGCTCTCGCTGTCGATCGAGTACAGCCGCATGTGCACTTCGCCGGCGCAGGCGTGGCGCAGCGCGTTGGTCAGGCTTTCCTGCGCAATCCGGAAGCACGCCTGCTCGATCTCGTTGCCCGGGCGCACGTCCAGTGCCTGGATATCCAGCTCCAGCCGCACCGGCGATGCACGAAACAGCATCGAGGCCTGCCAGCGCAGGGCCGCTTCCAGGCCCAGCGCATCCAGCTGCGGCGGACGCAACAGCATCGACAGGTTACGCAGCTTGGTCACGGTGCTGTCGGCCAGCGACACCACTTCCAGCAGGTCTTCGCGGCGCGCGTCAGGATCCGGCTCGTCCAGCGCCGCATGCGCGGACAGCTTCATCGCGGTGATCGCCTGGCCGATGTCGTCGTGGAGATCGCGCGAGATCGCGCGGCGTTCGTCCTCCTGCAGCGAGAACAGGCGCTTGGCCATCGCCTGCAACTCGGCATTGCTCTCGGCCAGCGCATCGCGCATGCGCTCGGGTTCGCTCAGGTCGCGCACCACCAGCAATTTGCAGCTGCGTCCGCCATAGCGGATATCGCCGGCCGACAGGCCGGCATAGAACGTGCTGCCATCGCGACGGCGCATCGCCCGTGCGCTGGACACCGGCTCGTTGCGATCGCTGCCCGCGCGCAGGTACTCGCGCACCACCGGCAGGTCGCTGTCGCCGACCAGCGTCTGCAGCGGCTCGCCCAGGATGGTTTCGCCCTGGAAACCGAACTGCACCGATCCGGCGGCATTGGCATACATCACGTGCTCGTCGGCCAGGATCAGCACGCCATCGGGCAGCACCCTGACCAGCTCGCGGAACTGCTCCTCGCGCTCGCGCAGCAAGCGGCGCGACTGCTCGCGCTCGCTGACGTCCTGCAGCGTGCCATGGATATGCCGGGCGCCGTTCGGGTTGGTGACGCTTTCGGCGCGCAGATGCACGGTGCGCGGCTGCGAATCGCCGCCGGTCAGCGGCAGCAGCACGTCGATCTGCACGTCGCCACCGGTGCACATGTCCTCGATCATGCGTTCGATCCGCGCCTGGGTGGCGGTGTCCGAGGCGGTCAGCAGTTCTTCCAGCCGATGCTCGCGCCGATGCATCGGCACGCTGCGGCCGAGCAGGCGGTACACCGCCGGCGAGTAGCGCCCCAATCCGGTTGCGCGATCCAGCTGCCAGGAACCCAGCCGCGCGATGCTCTGCGCCTCTTCCAGCCGCTGCAACGCCTCGTCACGCAGATGCTGCGCCTGCCGTTCCTCGCTGCGGTCCACGGTGACCACCAGGCGGGCAGGGCCGCTGGCCAGATGCAGCTGGTTGCTGCGGATCTCGACATGGCGCGGGCCGCTGCGGGTCAGCAGATCCTCGTGCAGGGTGCAGGTGGCGTCGCCCTTGGCGCGGATATGGGCGATGATCTCCTCAAGGCGTGCGCCGTCGGCGTTGGGCCAGATCGCCTGCAGCGTCTGCTGCAGAAATTCGTCGCGTTCCCAGCCGAAGAATTCCAGCGCTGCCGGGTTGGCATCCAGGATGCGCAGCGTGGCCAGGTCGTAGATCAGCGCAGGGCTGGGCAGGGCCAGGAACTTGGCCTGCAGCACCGCTTCCGATTGCGCCAGTTGCGCGTGCTCTTCCACGATCAGCGCCACGAAACGGCGCAGCACCAGGTGGATCACCACGCTCGACACCAGCAGGAAGCTGGCGTCCGACCAGCGTTCCGGCATGGCGGCGCCGGCCAGGTGCAGCAGCCGGTTGCCCAGCAGCAGCCAGATCACCCCGACCAGCAAATACAGCCCGGTCAGGGTCCACAGACCTTGCTGCAGGCGCTCGGCGAGGCGAAGACGGGACACGGGAGCGGACGAAAACGCGGGCGCGGCGACAGGATGAGGCATGGGTCCGCGGACGACCTTTGGTGCTGGCGATGCAACCATCTTAGCCGCAACTCGTCCCGGTTCGGTCGAGCCCGAAACACGCGCCTCAACTAATCGGGGAAACGGCCGTTATCCATTGCGACTCCGAAGGCCGGGGTCGATTCTTCGGAGTGTTCCAGAGTGGACTCAGGCGTCATTGCAAGCATGCTGCAGCACCCGCTGACCTCGGCGGTGGTGTTGTTGGATGCGCATGGTCAGCCTCTGGCGGCCAACCGCGTTGCGCAATCGTTGGGATTGCCGGCCACCCTTGGCGCCTATGCCGAAGTCCTGGAAAGCAGTCGGGCCCAGGTGGCCAACAGCGGCGGCATGACCGCCTGCGTACTGCCGGGTACCGGTGGCGGGCGTCTGGAGGGCTGGCTGCGCGCGGTCAGCGACGAACACGGCCAGGTCATGGCCTTCACCCTGAGCATCCCCGAGCCGATGGGCGCCGACGGTACCAGCCGCTGGGAAATCGGCCTGGACAGCGCCGATCACGGACTGTGGGACTGGGACATTCCAGCCGATGTGGTCTACCGCTCCGAGCGCTGGACCCGCATGCTCGGATATTCCGAACAGTCGCTGCCGAACAATCTCACCGCGTTGTCCGGGCTGATCCATCCCGACGACCACGCGCTGGTCAGTGCGGCCGTGCAGGCGCACCTGGACGGCCGTACCGATACCTATACCGCCGAATTCCGCCTGCGTCAGCACGACGGCCAGTGGCGCTGGATCCTGGATCGCGGCCGCGTGGTGTCGCGGACCGCCGACGGCCGCCCGCTGCGCATGGTCGGCACGCATACCGATGTGCACCACCACAAGTTGCTCGAGCAGCAGCTGCGCGAGCAGCAGGCCCAGCTCGAAGAGGCCCAGCGCATCGCCAGCATGGGCAGCTGGAGCTGGGACACGCTCAAGGACGCGCTGTGGGTGTCGCCGGATTTCCTGCAACAGCTCGGCGTGACCCAGCAGCGCCTGCAGGGCATTCGCGACATCCTGCGCCTGCTGGGCCGGCCGTCGGTTGCGCATTTGCGCAGCGCCTGGCGCAAGATCAAGCACGAAGGCCTGCCGGTGCATTTCGAGCTGGAGATCAATGGGCTTGGCGACGTCAATCCGCATCACCTGCGGGTCTGGGCGCAGCCGGTGTTCGACGGCAACGGCAGCATGGTGCGTCTGCTCGGCCAGTTGCAGAATGTCACCGAGCAGCGCCAGACCGATGCATTGATTCGCTGGCGCACCGAGCTGCTCAACCGCGTGTCTGCGCTGGGCAAGATCGGCGGCTGCGAGATCGAGGTCGACACACGGCGCATGCAGTGGACCGAGGAGTGCTACCGCATCCATGGCCTGCGCAAGGAAAACATCACCCTGGAGCAGGCGCTGTCGCTGTACACGCAGGATTCGCGCGACGCCTTCGAGGCGGCGCTGCTGCGTATCTCCGACGGCGGCCTGCCCGAACAGCTGGAGCTGTGTTTCTACCGCAACTCCGGCCAGCGGATCTGGGTACAGGTGCTGATCGAGCTGGATCGTCGCGAAGGCCTGCCGCCGCGGTTCGTCGCCTTGTTCCGCGACGTTACCCGCGAACGCGAAGCCAACGAGCGCATCGAGCTGCTGGCCCACTACGATCGCCTGACCGGTCTGCCGAACCGCTTCCTGCTGCGCGAGCAGGCAGAGAACGCGATCCGCGAAGCACACGAGCGCGGCCAGGTACTGGCGATGCTGCTGATCGATCTGGATGGCTTCAAGAGCATCAACGATTCCTTCGGTCACGCCACCGGCGACAATCTGCTCAAGCTGGCCTCCGCACGCCTGCACCAGCATCTGCGCAACAGCGACCTGTTCGGTCGTTTCAGCGACGACGAATTCATCGTGCTGCTGCGCGATCTCTCCGAACCGGAAGACGCCGGCCATGTTGCGCGCAAGCTGATCAGCGCGCTGGGCGAACCGCTGCGCAAGGATCATGTCACCCTCAAGCTCGGTGCCAGCATCGGTATCGCGCTGCAAGGAGAAGGCCTCTCGGATTTCGACAGCCTGCTGCGCGCCGCCGATGCAGCGATGTATGCAGCCAAGGAATCCGGCCGCAACACCTTCCATTACTACAGCCAGGACGTGCTGATGCGCGCCCAGCGCCGCCTGGAGCTGGAACACGCGCTGCAAGGTGCGCTGGAACGCGAAGAGTTCACCCTGGTCTATCAGCCGCTGGTCAATACGGTGGGCGAATCCTCGCCGGCGATCGAAGCGCTGATGCGCTGGAATCGCCCCGGCCATGGCCAGTGCAGCCCGGTCGAGTTCATTCCGATTGCCGAGGAGTGTGGCGAGATCGTGCGCCTGGGCGAATGGGTGATCGGCGAGGCCTGCCGTCAGGCCGTGGTCTGGGACCGCGCCGGGCTCAATTTCAGCCGCATCGCGGTCAACGTCTCTGCGGTGCAATTGCGCGAGCGCGGCTTTGCCGAGCGCGTACTGGAAATCTGCCGCGACAACGGCTGGTCGCCATCGCGCCTGGAACTGGAGTTGACCGAATCGGCCTTGATCCGCGATTCCGACTCGCTGCGCCGCTGCTTCGAGCTGTTCGAACAGAATGGTGTGCTGTTGGCGGTGGACGACTTCGGTACCGGTTTCTCCAACCTGCATTACCTCAACCGCTTCCCGGTGCAGCGTCTGAAGATCGACCGCAGCTTCGTGCAAGGCATGCTCGACGACGCCAACACCGCCGAAGTGACCCAGGCCATCGTGCATCTGGGCCACGCGCTGGGCATGCAGGTAGTCGCCGAAGGCGTGGAAACGGTGCAGGAAGACGCATTGCTGCGCCAGCAGGGCTGCGACGAAATCCAGGGCTACTTCTACTCGCGGCCGCTGTCGCCGCGCGACATGGCGCAGTGGCTGCGTGAAGCCGAAGCCGGCATGCGCCTAGGCGCACGCCTGGTCCTCGCCAACTGACGCAAGCTGTCACAGCGCCAGGCGTCGCCCGCCGCCTATTGAAATGCGCCGCTCGAAAGCTCAGCGAGTCGAGGGCGCGATGCCCTCGCCACTTGCGGGACACGCCGTGAATCCATCCCTGGAGGCTCCTCGGGTTCCAGCAACCGGCAGGAGCACCGCACCAGAGAGTTGGTCGGTGGCCAGACAAAGACACACATATTGCAAGGCCTTGAGACTTTGAGAAGTCCATAGCCTGCCTGTCGAAAGCCTGCCTGTTATTCGGCTTGCGTGAGGAGGATTTTCGGACGCAAGGTGATCCGAACAATGCACCTCATGCGCTGCTTGCAACCACACACACCGACTATCTCGACTGGTCCTTGCCCGCCTACCATCGCGGGACCTTACGCGGCATGGATGCCGCGTAAGAGCCTACATGGATGTACTTGCGGCGTGTCCTGCGATGGTGGGCGGGCAAGGGCCCTGCAACCAACCTGCAAAGCCAGGCGCTCTACACCTGATCCAGCACGCGCCAGAGGACCGAAAAGGTACACGCCGGGATTCTGGGCAAAAGTAGCGTCGTGCCGGTGCAGCCCGCTCATCATCGCGGGACCTTGTGCGGCATGGATGCAGCTCAAGCGATTTCGAGAACGGATTCAAGGTCTGACCAGCGACAGTAGGCAGGCAAGGGCCCTGCAGCCAGGCCGCAGATCATCCGATTGACGTGTTGCCTTATGTCGTAGAAGTGCTCGAGCAGACGGGCAGGGGAGACCTCACCCTGGTGCTGCAATCGCACGGCATTGCCTGTTCGGCGCCACGCCGGGTGGCATGGCCTGATGCACAAGCGCCAAGGGTCGGGCAGTGGATACAGCCAGCGGGGCGCCTGCCGAGGCACGCCCCGCTGTCGCACAGAAACGTCAGCGTCCGGATACGTCCACAGCGGCGCCATCCAGGCCCAGATCCCAGGCCACGGTCGCGAACAGCAGTTCTTCTTCGCTGCAGCTGCGGCGCGGGTGCTGCATTGCCTGCACTTCCGCACGCGCGGCACGCTCCAGCCGTTCCAGCGCGGCCGGCATGCGCACGCTGCGCAGCGCGGGCCGGGCAGCGTCGCTTTGCGCAATGCGCTGGGCGTGTGCAGCCGCCAGCGCGGCTGATTCCAGCACGGCCGTGGGTGCATCGGTGGGCGGGGCAAGGAGCGTCATCAGGGGAATACCAGGTTGTTGCGGAACGACAAATCCCCGGAAGGCCGGGGAATGTCGGAAATCAGACAGTGCGTGGCATCGGTCTTAGAACAGCTCGACCGTACCGGCGCCCATGCCTTGCTGCGCCACCGGCTTGTGCGGCGGGCGCTCCCATTCCACACGCATGTCGCGCAGGCGGTTGGACACCTTGGCCAGCGCGGCGACCAGATCGCTGTCGTACACGCCGCCATTGCGATGCAGCAGTTCCTGCAGCGCCACCGCTTCGCGGTTGATCGCGGTGAGGCGATCGAGGTGGGTGTGGATACCGCTCAGCGTCTGCGTGGCGATGTCCTCGAACTGCAGGGCACGCACCGCTTCGGCCACGCTACCGTCGATGGAGCGCGCGCATTCGGAAATTTCGCGCATGCCGTCGCCCAGCGAGGCGTTGATCTGCGCAACGTTCTCCAGCATCGCCGCCGATTCGTGGCGGGCTTCGCGGGAGCGATCCATGTGACGCGAGGCCAGCTGCGAGACCGTTTCACGCACCTTGGCGATCGATTCCTTGGAGCTGTGCGCCAGCTTGCGGATCTGTTCGTTGAAGGTGGTGGAACGCTCGGACAGGTTGCGCACCTCGTCGGCGACCACCGCGAAGCCGCGACCGGCTTCACCGGCACGGGCTGCTTCGATGGCGGCGTTCAAGGCCAGCAGGTTGGTCTGGTCGGCGATCGACTTGACGTCTTCCAGCAACGCGAAGATGCCATCCAGGTGCTGCGCCATCTCATCGATGTGATGCACGGTGTTGGTGCTTTGGCCGCTCACCTGTTCCAGCGCTTCCACCAGTTGCTCCATGCGGGAGCTGGCGTGCTGGGCGAAGCGGGCGACGTCGACACCGGCGCTGCCGTCGTCACCGGCACGGTCGACGATGCGGGCCAATGCCTGGCTTTGCTGGCGCGACTTGCGGTTCATCGCTTCGAAGCTGCCACCAAGACCGGACACGGCCTGGCGGATCAGTTCGCGGGCACGCTCGACTTCCGAGCGTGAACCGTCGACTTCGTTGCTGACGAACGTACGCAGTTCGTTGAGCAGTTGGTCCTGCTCGCGCAGGATGCGGGTCTGGTCCGGATGACGCCGGAACTGGGAGTAGGTCACCCAGGCAGCGAAACCGAGCCAGCTGAGCGTCATGGTCGCCAGGATCGCCCAGCGCACCGAAGCGGGCCAGTCGAATCCGACAGCGAAGGGAAACAGCAAGGTCAGGGCCAAAGGGGCGGCCAGACGGATAAGTGGACGTGAATACATGGGCGTTCTCGGCAGAGTCACGGTTGCTGTATCGGCCGTCCCCCCTGCGTCTTTAGCGACGATCGCCACATCGTCTCGCCCGTTCAAGCTTCGTTGACACGCGCCAGTGATCGCCAGCGCGTGTAGCACACCGGAATCGCCAGTGATTTAGCGCAGCGCGCGGTCCACCGCATCGATCATTGCGCGCTTGGCAAACAGGAAATCCCACAGGCTGCCACCCATCTGCCGCCACAACACGGCCGAGCGGACAGCGGCCAGCAGCAGCGCGCGGATTTCCGCGACCACGCCGGCCTGGCCCAGGTAATGCGGATTGCCCTGCACCATGACCTTGGGGCGCAGGTGGCTGATGGTCTGCGCATACAGCCCGCCCAGCGAACTCAGCACGTCAGGGTGGCCGCTGTCGCCCAGGCTGTGTGCCTGCCGCGCCGCTGCCTCGATGCCATTGGAGACCGTGGCGACGGTGGCGGTGTCGCGCACGAAGCGGCGCTCCAGCTGCAGCACTGCCAGCGCCAGCCGCGGCAGGACCTCGTCCTGGCCCTGGTTGTGGAAATAGTTGTGCAGCACCCGCAGGCCCTGCGCCACATCCGCGGCCGAGCCGTACACGGCCTCCGGCGAGGACGCATCCACCCGGAACACGCTGTCCATGGCGGTACGCACCGTCGCAGCCTCCGAATGCCCGGTTTCGGCGATCCGCCGCACCTGTTGCAGGGCCTGGGCGACGCCGGCAAGCGCCAGCACGCGGTGATCCATGGAAGAACTCATCAAGCCACTACCTCAGGTGAAAAAGAAGATCCCGCCAGTTGGCGTTCCAGCGGCGCATCGGTGGCGGCAATGACTGCGCCACCCAGGCATTCCTCGCCGTCGTACAACACCAGCGACTGCCCGGGCGTCACCGCCCGCTGCGGCCGCTCGAAACGCACCTGCACGCTGCCATCGTCCTGCACTTCCACCGTGCACGGCTCGTCGGGCTGCCGGTAACGTGTCTGTGCGGTGCAGCCGAAGCTGCGCGCCGGCGGCGCCCCGGTGACCCAATGGGCCTGCTCGGACTGCAGCCAGCGCGATTGCAGCAGCGGGCTGTCGCGGTCCTGGTCCACATACAGCACGTTGCTCGCCACATCCTTGCCGACCACGTACCACGGCGCGGCGGCACGCCCACGCACGCCACCGATGTTCAGGCCTTCGCGCTGACCCAGGGTGAAATAGAACACCCCCGGATGCTCGGCGATGCGCTGCCCCTGCGGGTCGCGGATCTCGCCGCTGCGTGCGGGCAGGTAACGGCCCAGAAACTCGCGGAAGTCGCGCTCGCCGATGAAGCAGATGCCGGTGGAATCCTTCTTGGCATGGGTCGGCAGACCGGCGTCCTGGGCGACCCGGCGCAGCGTGCTTTTTTCCATATCGCCGATCGGAAACAGCGTCGCGGCCAGCTGGGTCTGGCCCAGCTGATGCAGGAAATAGCTCTGGTCCTTGCTGCGGTCGGCGCCGCGCAGCAGGCGCCAGCGCCCGCCGCTGTGCGCCACCCGCGCATAGTGGCCGGTGGCGATGCGCTCGGCGCCCAGTGCCTGGGCCGCCTCCAGAAAATGCTTGAACTTGACCTCGCGGTTGCACAGCACGTCTGGATTCGGCGTGCGCCCGGCCGCGTATTCGGCCAGGAAGTGCTCGAACACGCCGCTCCAGTATTCGCCGGAAAAGTCGCGGAAGTGGAACGGGATGCCCAGCACCCCGCATACCGCCACCGCATCGCGGCGGTCGTCCTCGGCGCGGCAATCGCCGCTGCCGTCGTCGGCCCAGTTCTGCATGAACAGCCCTGCGATCGACTCGCCCTGCTGGGCCAGCCGCCAGGCCGCCACCGACGAATCCACACCGCCGGAGACACCGACAACGATCCGCGGCGTACTCATGCGACGTGCCGCACCAAGGCCAGGGGATGGCGCTGGCCGGCCAGATAGTCGGCCACCACCTCCCACACCAGCGGGCTGCGCAGGCGCTCGCTCGCGCTGCGCAATTCGTCCGGCGTCATCCACAACGCGCGCACCACGCCGGTATCCAGGCTGCGCTCGGGATGGTGGGTCACGGCCTCGGCGACAAACGCAAACCGCAGGAAGCATTGGCCAGTCGGGGCGACCCATTGGTAGGTGCCGATGAAGTGGGTCAGGCGGACATCCCAGCCGGTCTCTTCCAGCGTCTCGCGCACCGCCGCATCGAGCAGGCTCTCGTCCGGTTCCAGATGTCCGGCAGGCTGGTTCAACAGCAGCTTGCCGCCAATGGTCTCTTCCACCTGCAGGAAGCGCCCGTCGCGCACCACCACGGTGGCCACGGTGACATCCGGATGCCAACGTTGGTCGGAAGCACTCATCGCTGCGGGTCCTGCGTGATTGGGGCCGCGCTCGCGCTGGCGGCGAACCGTACGGTTTGAAGCCGGGTCAAGCGGCGCTGCGACCCGGCAAGGTGCACGGAGCTGGACAAGTCGGCAGTGAACGACGGCGCCAGCAACCGCGCGGTCAGGGAATCGGTCATCAAGGGCCAGCCATGGAATCGGAGACAAATTGTGCGGGGCGCGGCGTAAATCGTCCAATGCGTGCGGCGATGAACCGTATAATGCCCGGATGCCTCGTAAGACCTCACACGAACACGATCACGGCCTCACCGTCGAAGCCAGCAAGCCTGAAGTGGCGCCACCGCCGCGTTATCAGGTGCTTTTGCTGAACGACGACTACACCCCGATGGACTTCGTGGTGACGGTGCTGCAGCAGTTTTTCAACCTCGATCTGGAGCGGGCCACGCAGGTCATGCTGCATGTCCACACCCGTGGACGCGGCGTCTGCGGGGTCTACAGCCGCGAAGTTGCCGAGTCCAAGGTGGCGCAGGTCAATGAATTTTCGCGCATGAACCAGCACCCGCTGCTGTGCACGATGGAACAGACCTGAGGCGTCAATCCGATCATTCCAGCAGCGCAACACTGTGGCTGCAATCACATGCTAACGCCGTCTGAACATGCCTATCCGATAGGGTTGTGGTAAATCCCAACAAAAGCCGCATATTGTTGGCAACAGCCGTTCGGAGTTACCAATGTTCAGCAAAGACCTAGAGCAAACCATCGGCCAGTGCTACAAGCGAGCACGCGAGGCGCGTCATGAGTTCATGACCGTCGAGCACCTGCTGCTCTCGCTGCTGGACAACCCGTCCGCCCAGGCCGTCCTCAAGGCTTGCGGCGCCGACCAGGTGCGTTTGCACAACGATCTGGAGCAGGCGATCGAGGCCTCGGTCTCGCGCCTGGCCGAAGACGATGGCCGCGACACCCAGCCCACCCTGGGCTTCCAGCGTGTGCTGCAGCGTGCGGTCTATCACGTGCAATCCTCGGGCAAGAAGGAAGTCACCGGCGCCAACGTGCTGGTCGCGATCTTCGGTGAGAAGGATTCGCACGCGGTGTACTTCCTGAACCAGCAGGACATCACCCGTCTGGATATCGTCAATTACCTCTCACACGGCATCGCCAAGCTGGGTGAAGACGGCGAGCAGCCGTCCGCTTCCGATGGCGAGCCCAAGAGCGAGGGCGGGGAGGGCGAGGCCAAAGGCGATGCGCTGGCCGAGTTCGCCACCAATCTCAACGAGCAGGCCCGCAACGGCAAGATCGACCCGTTGGTCGGCCGTGGCGACGAAATCGAGCGCACCATCCAGGTGCTGTGCCGCCGCCGCAAGAACAACCCGCTGTACGTGGGCGAGGCCGGCGTGGGCAAGACCGCGATCGCCGAAGGTCTGGCCAAGCGCATCGTCGACAACGACGTGCCGGAGGTACTGGCCGATGCGGTGATCTTCTCGCTGGACCTGGGCGCGCTGGTGGCCGGCACCAAGTACCGTGGCGACTTCGAAAAGCGCCTCAAGGGCGTGCTGGCGGCGCTGAAGAAGGTGCCCAACGCGGTGCTGTTCATCGACGAGATCCATACCATCATCGGTGCCGGATCGGCGTCGGGTGGCACCATGGATGCGTCCAATCTGATCAAGCCGGCGCTGTCGTCGGGCGAGCTGCGCTGCATCGGCTCGACCACGTTCCAGGAATACCGCGGCATCTTCGAAAAGGACCGTGCACTGGCACGTCGCTTCCAGAAGATCGACATCGTCGAGCCGACCGTGGGCGAGACCTTCGAAATCCTGCAGGGCCTCAAGCCCAAGTACGAGGCGCATCACGGCGTGACCTATGCCGATGACGCGCTGCAGGCGGCCGTAGACCTGTCGGTCAAGCACATCGGCGACCGCCTGCTGCCGGACAAGGCGATCGATGTGATCGACGAGGCCGGTGCGCGTCAGCGTCTGCTGCCGGAAGGCAAGCGCAAGGAACTGATCGATATCGAGGAGATCGAGACCATCGTCGCCAAGATGGCGCGGATTCCGGCCAAGCAGGTTAGCGCGACCGACAAGGACGTGCTGCAGCATCTGGAGCGCAACCTGAAGATGGTGATCTTCGGGCAGAACCCGGCAATCGAGACGCTGGCCGGCTCGATCAAGCTGGCACGCTCGGGTCTGGCCAATCCGGAAAAGCCGATCGGCAACTTCCTGTTTGCCGGCCCTACCGGCGTCGGCAAGACCGAGGTCACCAAGCAGCTCGCGCTGCAGCTGGGGATCGAACTGGTGCGCTTCGACATGTCCGAGTACATGGAAGCGCATTCGATCAGCCGCCTGATCGGTGCGCCTCCGGGTTATGTGGGCTTCGATCAAGGCGGTCTGTTGACCGAGAAAATCGTCAAGACGCCGCACTGCGTGCTGCTGCTGGATGAGGTGGAGAAGGCGCATCCGGACATCTTCAACATCCTGTTGCAGGTCATGGATCGCGGCATCCTCACCGACACCAACGGGCGCGAGGCGAACTTCAAGAACGTGATCCTGGTGATGACGACCAATGCCGGCGCCACCCAGGCGTCGCGGCGGTCGATCGGCTTCACCAAGCAGGATCACTCCACCGATGCGATGGAGTCGATCCGCCGCGGCTTCACGCCCGAGTTCCGCAACCGCCTGGATGCGATCGTGCAGTTCCAGCCGCTGGGCTTCGATCACATCCTGCGGGTGGTGGACAAGTTCATCATCGAGCTGGAAATGCTGTTGCAGGAAAAGCATGTCTCGCTGTCGGCCACCCCGACTGCGCGCGACTGGCTGGCCCAGCACGGCTTCGATCCGTTGATGGGCGCGCGCCCGATGTCGCGTGTGATTCAGGAGAAGATCAAGCGTCCGCTGGCCGACGAACTGTTGTTCGGCAAGCTGGTGGAAGGCGGTCGGGTCAGTATCGACGTCAAGGATGGCGAACTGGTGGTGGAAGCGCACCCGGAACCGGAGCGTCTGCTGCCGGCAACGGTCGACTGACCGCCTTGCGGTCCTGAAACGAAAGAACCGCTCGAAAGAGCGGTTTTTTTTATGCCCTCAGAACTTGTGGCCCGAGTGAGGGGCGCGTAGAAACCGGGCGGCGGTCGCGGCTCGCGAGGAGCAACGACAGCGCGCTTCCAGAGCTTGGGCAGGGTAGCGATCGAGGCGCAAGCGCCGGAGGCAAGGCAAGCGAAGACAGAAGCAAGCCGACACTGCCGAATCACCGCTGCCAACCCGATACGCAAATCTCGGGCACGACAAAAAGCGGCCATTGGCCGCCTCGCGTCTCACACCAGAACCGCTTACTTCATGCGGTAGGTAATACGACCCTTGGTCAGGTCGTAGGGAGTCATCTCAACTTTGACCCGGTCGCCGGTCAGGATGCGGATGTAGTTCTTGCGCATGCGGCCGGAGATGTGGGCGATGATTTCATGCCCGTTTTCCAGCTTGACCCGGAACGTGGTGTTGGGGAGCGTCTCGCTGACGCTGCCTTCGAATTCAATGGAGTCGTCTTTCGACATGTAATCCTGTGCAATCACGGCTGGCCCGGAAGGGCCGTAAGGGACGGCATTTTACGCCCCATCTCCCCGCGGTGCAAATTTTATGTTAAGCGGACTTCAGCAAGCGCGCTGGCAGGCCGCTCGCCGTAGCGCTCGGACCAACTGCCGGGTGCCGCCGCCTGGCCGACCTGCAGCCGCACCTGCTGCAGGAACTCTGCACGTGTCAGGCGTTGCGCACCCAGGCGCATCAGGTGCGGATTCTCCACCTGCGCATCGAGCAACGGCCACCCGCGGGAGTGCAGGTGCGCGGCCAGTGCCGCCAGCGCCACCTTGGAGCCGCCGCTGTCGGCACTGAACATGCTCTCGCCGAAGAACATCCGGCCGACCGCCACGCCGTAGATGCCGCCGACCAGGCGCGTGCCATCGAATACCTCCAGCGAATGCGCGTGGCCCAGCCGATGCAGTTCGATGTAGGCCTGCTGCATCGGCGTGGTGATCCAGGTGCCATCCTGGCCGGCACGCGGAATCGACGCGCAGGCATCGATCACCTGCGCGAAGGCGGTATCGGCGCGCACGATCCAGGGGCTGCTGCGCAGCTGGCGACGGAAACGCGAGGACAGGCGCACGCCATCGGTGCGAAACACCGTGCGTGGGTCCGGGCTCCACCACAGAATCGGCTGGCCTTCCGAGAACCACGGAAACACGCCACTGGCATAGGCGTTGAGCAGGCGCTGCGGCGACAGATCGCCGCCGATGGCGAGCAGGCCGTCCGGCTCGCGCAACGCGGACTCGGCCGGAGGAAACGGGGCGGCCGGATCGGCCGCCAGCAGGTAGGGAAGGGCGCGGGACATGCGCGCAGTGTAGAGCGTGTCGTACATGCTGCACCCAGTGCGACGACCATCGCCGGCATGCGACGGTCAGCGGGTGTGGTCGACACGCGTTGCGGCATGCGTCCGCAAGCACCGCGATGCTGGGCGCGTAGTTCGCACTCGCCAGACGAATGTTCTCTGGGTGGATTGGCCGCCTTGCTCCGACGTCCCCAAGACGCCCGGCCGGCGATCAGCGGCGACTGCGCGCTACGTCGCCGCCGCGCGGCTCAGTCGCGAAACGGGCTGTGCTCGGACAGCTCGCGTGCATGCCGGGCCACCGCCTGGCGCTCGTCGGCACACCATTGCGCCAGCGGCTCGCGGAAGCCGGTGTCGGCGATCCAGTGGCGGCTGCGGACCAGGGTCGGCAGAAAGCCGCGCGCGATCTTGTGCTCGCCTTGCGCGCCGGGCTCGAAGCGGGCCAGGCCCTCGCGCAGACAGTATTCGATGCCCTGGTAGTAGCAGGTTTCAAAATGCAGCCCCGGAAGGGCTTCACCGCCCCAGTAACGCCCGTACAGCGTGTCGCGCCCGCGCAGACAGAGCGCGCCGGCGATCGGTTTCCCGTCCAGCTCGGCCAGAAACATTACCAGCTGGCGCGGCAGGTGCCGGGCCAGGTGATGCAGGAATTCCGGCGTCAGCGCGGGCGAGTTGCCGTATTCGTTGAAGGTCTTGAGATAGAAACCGTACATCGCTTCCAGGTCGGCGTCGCTGGCTTCATCGCCATGCACCACGCGCAACTGCACGCCGGCCCGCTGCACCTTGGCGCGCTCCTGGCGGATGTTCTTGCGCCGCTTGTGATCCATCGCCGCCAGGAAGCTTTCGAAATCGCTCCAGCCGCTGGCGTTGTGCCAGTGGTACTGCAGATCGTTGCGCTCCAGCCAGTCGGCGTCGAAGGCGGCATCTTCGTCGGCCGGGTGGAAGTTGACGTGCGCCGACGACAGCCCGCTGCGCTCCACCAGCGTGCGCATCGCCTCGAGCAACTGCGGGCGCCAGCGTGGTGCGCCCAGCAGGCGCGGTCCGGTCACCGGCGAGTAGGGCACCCCGCACAGCCACTTGGGGAAGTACTCCTGCCCGTAGCGCGCGTAGGCGTGCGCCCAGGCGTGGTCGAACACGAACTCGCCATGCGAGTTGTTCTTCAGGTATCCCGGTGCGGCGGCGACCAGCGTGTCGCCGTCCCATAGTGTCAGGTGCAGCGGGTTCCAGCCCCAGTCCGGGCGCAGGCAGCCCTCCTGCTCCAGGCCTTCCAGGAACGCGTAAGAAATGAATGGGTGCGCGCCGTCATGCAGCGTGTCCCAGGCACCGGCCGGAAGCTCGTCCAGCCGGCGGCACCAGCGGGCCGTGACGCTCATGCGCACGGTCCACTGGTTTCGGCGCTGCCCGCACGGCGCAGCCGGCGGTCAGCAGCCACCTCAGGCGCTCTTGTCGAGGTAGCGCTCGGCATCCAGCGCGGCCATGCAGCCGAAGCCGGCCGAAGTGATCGCCTGGCGGTAGTGCTGGTCGGCGACGTCGCCGGCGGCGAACACACCGGCCACCGAGGTCTCGGTCGCCGCGCCGTTGAGGCCGGAGCGGATTTCCAGGTAGCCGTTGTTCATCGCCAGCTGGCCGTCGAACAATTGCGTGTTGGGGTGATGGCCGATGGCAACGAAGAAGCCGTGCGCGACGATCTCGCGGGTGCTGCCGTCGAGGGTGGACTTGACCCGCACGCCGGTGACGCCGGCATCGTTGCCCAGCACTTCATCGATGGCGTGGTGCCAGACGGTTTCGATCTTGCCGGCGGCGACCTTGGCGAACAGCTTGTCCTGCATGATCTTTTCGGCGCGCAGCGTGTCGCGGCGATGCACCAGGTAGACCTTGCGGGCGATGTTTGACAGGTACAGCGCTTCTTCGACTGCGGTATTGCCGCCGCCGACCACCACCACGTCCTGGTCCTTGTAGAAGAAGCCGTCGCAGGTGGCGCAGGCGGACACGCCGCGGCCCTTGAAGGCTTCCTCGCTGGGGATGCCCAGGTACTTGGCGGTGGCGCCGGTGGAGATGATCAGTGCGTCGCAGGTGTATTCGGCACCGTCGCCGGTCAGACGGAACGGGCGCTGCGACAGGTCGGCGGTGTGGATGTGGTCGAAGATCACCTCGGTCTCGAAGCGCTCGGCATGCGCCTGCATGCGGCTCATCAGGTCCGGGCCCATCAGGCCGTGGGGGTCGCCCGGCCAGTTGTCGACTTCGGTGGTGGTCATCAGCTGGCCGCCTTGCTGCAGGCCGGTGATCACCACTGGCTTGAGGTTGGCGCGGGCGGCGTAGACCGCGGCGGTCCAGCCGGCCGGGCCGGAGCCCAGGATCAGCAGACGGGAATGCTTGGCGGGACTGGCAGAAGAGGCGCTCATGTATACTCGCGATCTAGGAGTTGGCAGGGCAGGCGGGTGAATTCGCGCCCCTGTGGCGGCATAGAGTGGCGGTCCCCACCCGGTGAATCAAGGCGGCGCGATGGAACTGCTTGAACCGCAGATGGCATGGTCCACCCAGTACGCGCAATCAACGCCGCCCCGTGCGGCGTTTTTTGTTGACCATCGCATGCCCGCGCAGGCGATGCGCATGCAACAGCTGAAACCGTGGCCTCAGTCGTTTATTATCAACCACTAACAGCATTTTTCTAAGGTCTGGCTACAGGTGGCAAAGCAGGTTCCCGAACGCAGCAAGCCCGCTGAGGGCAAGACGTCCTCGCGCAAGACAGCGGCGGCGGACAATCCGCGTCGGCAAAAGCTCTGGCGCGATCTGGCATTGATCGCGGTGGCGCCGCTGCTGCTGTATCTGCTGGCCAGCCTGTTCACCTATTCGAGCGCCGATCCGGGCTGGTCGCAGACGGGCAGCGTGGTCGCGCCGGTGCACAACATGGGCGGCCGCGTCGGCGCCTGGACGGCCGACGTGCTGCTGCAGTTGTTCGGTTATGTGGCCTTCCTGCTGCCGGTGGTACTGGGCGCGGTGGCCTGGATCGCCTTGTTCGGCATGGACAAGGAAGGGCAGGCCGAGGCCGATCTGGGGCCGGCATTGCGGCTGGTCGGCATGGTGGGTTTCCTGATCGCTTCGACCGGCTTCCTGCATCTGCGCCTGTTCAACGGCGACGTGGCCGCCGCCGGCGGGATCCTGGGGCGGTTGGTCAGCAATTCGCTGAGCGCCGGGTTCGGGGCCTTGGGTGCCAACCTGTTCGTGCTGGTGCTGCTGCTGGTGTCGATCACCCTGGCCACCGGCCTGTCGTGGTTTGCGGTGATGGAGCGCATCGGCACCTGGGTGCTGGCGCTGGGGCCGCTGATGCAGCGCAAGACCCACCAGGCCACCGAGTGGCAGCAGACCCGCGTGATGCGCGAAGAGCGCGAGGAAGTGCGCAAGGTCGATGCGGTCAAGCAGGCCAAGCGCGAGCCGGTCAAGATCGAGCCGCCGCCGGCACCGGTGGTGGAAAAGAGCGAGCGCGCTAAGCGCGATACCCAGATCCCGATGTTCCAGGGCGTGAGCACCGACGGCTCCGACCTGCCGCCGCTGGCCCTGCTGGACGACCCCAAGCCGCAGGCCAAGGGCTATTCGGAAGAGACGCTGGAGACGCTGTCGCGGCAGATCGAGTTCAAGCTCAAGGATTTCCGCATCGAGGCGCAGGTAGTCGGGGCCTATCCGGGCCCGGTGATCACCCGCTTCGAGATCGAGCCGGCACCGGGCATCAAGGTCAGCCAGATCAGCTCGCTGGACAAGGACATCGCGCGCGGGCTGTCGGTCAAGTCAGTGCGTGTGGTCGACGTGATCCCGGGCAAGTCGGTGATCGGCCTGGAGATCCCCAACGTCAGCCGCGAGATGATCTTCCTGTCCGAGCTGCTGCGCTCCAAGGAATACGACAAGTCGGCCAGTCCGCTGACCCTGGCCCTGGGCAAGGACATCGCCGGGCGCCCGACGGTGGCCGACCTGGCGCGCATGCCGCACTTGCTGGTGGCCGGCACAACCGGCTCGGGCAAGTCGGTGGCGGTCAACGCGATGGTGCTGAGCCTGCTGTTCAAGGCCTCGCACAAGGAACTGCGCATGCTGATGATCGACCCGAAGATGCTCGAATTGAGCGTCTATCAGGGCATCCCGCATCTGCTGGCGCCGGTGGTCACAGACATGAAGGAGGCCGCCAACGGCCTGCGTTGGTGCGTGGCCGAGATGGAGCGCCGCTACAAGCTGATGAGCGCAGTGGGCGTGCGCAACCTGGCCGGTTTCAACAAGAAGATCAAGGACGCCATCGACGCCGGCCAGCCGATGATGGACCCGTTGTTCAAGCCCAATCCCGAACTGGGCGAGGCGCCGCGGCCGCTGGAGACGCTGCCGTTCATCGTGATCTTCATCGACGAATTCGCCGACATGATGATGATCGTCGGCAAGAAGGTCGAAGAGTTGATTGCGCGCCTGGCGCAGAAGGCGCGTGCGGCCGGTATCCATCTGATCCTGGCCACGCAGCGGCCGTCGGTGGACGTGATCACCGGCCTGATCAAGGCCAATATCCCGACCCGCGTGGCGTTCCAGGTCAGCTCCAAGATCGACTCGCGCACCATCCTGGATCAGTCCGGCGCCGAAGCGCTGCTGGGCAATGGCGACATGCTGTATCTGCCGCCCGGCACTGCGCTGCCGGACCGCGTGCATGGTGCCTTCGTCAGCGACGAGGAAGTGCATCGGGTGGTCGAGCATCTCAAGGCCAGCGGGCCGGTGTCCTACGTCGAGGGCGTGCTGGACGAGGTTCAGACCATGGGCGATGGCACCGTGGTCGGTGCGACCGGTTTGCCGGAAAGCAGCGGCGGTGGCGGCGACGAGTCCGACCCCTTGTACGACGAAGCCTTGCGCATCGTCACCGAAACCCGGCGTGCCTCGATCTCCGGCGTGCAGCGGCGCTTGAAGATCGGCTACAACCGCGCCGCACGCCTGATCGAAGCGATGGAAGCGGCCGGCGTGGTCAGCCCGCCCGAGCACAATGGAGACCGCACCGTGCTGGCACCGCCGCCGCCCAAGTAATCGGCGGCCGGCAACGCGGCGCGTATCGGCCTGGTCGACGCCGCGTTCCGGGCTGATGCGGGGTGTGTGTGCGCATGCACATGCGCATGGATGCGGCAATGTTGGAGGCCGGTGCCTGACGCTGCGGCGCACACCGGCTACCCTGATGCCCGAGGGCCGCTCCGGCCCGCCGCGATCGAGACCCATGCTGCGTCGTTCCGTGTTGCTGCTCCTGCTGCTGATCTCACTGCCATTGCTGGCCCAGGCCCAGCAACAGGCTGCGCCTGCTGCCGCTGTGGTGCGCACGCAGGCCGACACCAACTACAGCTTCGTGCGCTATCGCGCCGATTACGAAGTGCGTGCCGATGCCAGCAGCGTGGAAACCGACGAATACGAGATCCTGCTCAAGACCAAGTCGGCGGTGGAACAGTTCAGCCAGGTGCGGCTGAGCTATAGCGAGAAGATGGAAACCCTGGAGGTGCTGCAGGCCTACACCGTCACCGCCGAAGGGCTGCGCCAGGACGTGGCGCCCGACAAGATCTACACCCAGGAAAGCTATTCCAGCGCAGCGGCGGCGATGTATGCCGACCGCAAGGTCAAGGTGGTGGTGTTCCCGAATCTGGCCCCGGGCGCGCGCATCGTCTATCGCGTGCGGCGTGCGCAGAACACCCCGTACTTCCCCGGCTATTTCAGCCTGTGGGAGACCTTCAGCGTGTTCGCGCAATACGACGATGCGGTGGTCACGCTGGTGGCGCCGAAGGCATTGCCGATGCATTTGTCGGTGCGCGGCTTGCAGGGCGGGACCAGGCCGGTGGTGCGTGGCGATCAGGCGCGCTGGGAGTGGCGCTATCAGCGCACCACGCCGATGAAGAACCAGAACTGGAGCGCGGCGACCTGGGAGTTCAGCCCCACCTTGATGGCCAGCACCTTCGACAGCTGGTCGCAGATGGGCCTGGCCTATCACGTCAAGGGTGGCCGCGCCGCCGCGGTGACGCCGGCGATCCAGTCGCTGGCCGACGAGGTGACCCGAGGCATCGACGCGCCGCGGGCGCAGGCCGCTGCGCTGTACGCGTGGGTGGCGCGCAATATCCGCTACGTGGCGGTATACCTGGGCAACGGCGGGCTGGAGCCCAACAGCGCCGACAGCATCCTGGCCAACCACTATGGCGACTGCAAGGACCACACCGTGATCCTGGAAGCCTTGCTGGCGGCCAAGGGCATCGCCAGCACACCGGTGCTGATCGGTGCCGAGGGCGGGCCGACGCTGCCGCCGATCCCGGTGCTCGGCCGCTTCAACCACGCCATCACCTATATCCCGGCGTTCGATCTGTATGTGGATTCGACCAACCCCTATGCGCGCTTCGGCCAGTTGCCGGCCGGCGACCTCGGGGCGCCGGTGGTGCATACGCTGGACGGCAAGGTCACGCATACCCCGCCCAACGACCGCAAGGTCAACCGCTATGTCGCGCGTACCGAGTACCGCTTTACTCCGCAGGGCGGGCTGCACGGCCTGACCACGCTCGACAGTGGGCAGACCGGCGAGGTGGGGCTGCGTGCGATGTTCGTGCAGCTCAATGCGCAGAACCGCAATCGCATCGAGGAGTCGATCATTGCGCAGTCCGGCTTCGACGGCACCGGCGATCTGTTGATCCAGGGCGACCCGCTGGATCTGGATGCGCCGTTCAACTATCGCTACTCCTTCCAGGCCGAGGATGCAGTGGATTTTTCGGTGGTCGGCGGCATGACGTTGCCCGACATGCCCGGTGCCGAATCCACCCGTGGCATCTATACGACCACCTCGGCCGACGACAACCTGACCCCGTTCTACTGCAACGACAGCGTGCGCGAAGAGACCTATGTGGTGAGCTTCCCGGCGACGGTGCCGATCATCGCGATTCCGCGCAGCAGCCGCTTTCGCAACGCTGCTGGCGAGTACGCGGTCGAGTGGACGCGCCAGGGCCAGACGGTGACGGCGGTGCATCGCCTGCAACGCGCGGCAGTACGTGGGCCGCAGGCGCTGTGTCAGCCGCAGGATTACCGCGCGTTTCGCGAGCTCTACCAGCAGGTGCGGCGCGGCTTTCGCGGGCAGATCGTGTATGGCGATCTGTCCAGGGTACAGACGGCGCAGTGAGATGAATCGACTGGCGGCGGCCGCGATCTGAACGCCTTGTGCGATAGCGCTCGCCCATTCATCCAGGAAGTATCAGAATTCCCGCATTCCCTTTCTGGAACACCGCGATGCATCGCCAGCTCCGTTATGCCGTTCTCGCCACCGCCTTGTTCGCCGGCACCGCGTTTGCCGGTGCGCGTCAGGAGCTGGACACGTTCACACGCGGCCTGAAAGGCCTGGACGGGCAGTTCAGCCAGCAGGTCTCCGATGCCAACGGCCGGGTCAAGGAACGCGCGAGCGGGCGGGTGGCATTGTCGGCGCCGCGCCAGTTCCGTTGGGAATACGCCAAGCCCTACAAGCAGCTGATCGTGGCCGACGGCAAGAAGGTGTGGGTGTTCGACCCGGACCTGGAGCAGGTGACCGTGCGTGCGCAGGGCAGCGAAGAACAGAACAGCCCACTGGTTGCATTGATCGACCCGGCGCGCCTGGACAAGCAATACGACGTCAGCGAAGAAGCGGCGCCGCGTGACGGACTGCAATGGCTGTCGCTGACGCCCAAGGTCGACACCGAAGCCAGTTTCCAGATGGCCTCGCTGGGGTTCGGCAAGGATGGCCTAGCCAGGATGGAAGTGGTGGATGCGGTCGGCCAGCGCACCGCGATCAGCTTCAGCGGTTGGAAGCGCAATCCGGCATTCGCGGCCGACACCTTCCGCTACACGCCGGGCAAGGGTGTGGACGTGGTCGGCGACGCGCAGTAGGCCGTTGCTTGCAGGAGTCGTGCAGCCAACGGCCGTGTTCGCAGAAGGTCGTTGGCTGACGCGATACAATGCCGCGTGGCACGAACCAAGCTCCCCATCACTCCCGAAGCCGATCTGCTCAGCGTAGACGGCGAGCACCTGCGCCCGCTGGCCGAGCGCATGCGTCCGCGCACCCTTGACGAGATGGTCGGGCAGAAGCGACTGCTCGCGCCCGACAGCGCATTGCGACGCGCGGTGGAATCCGGCCGTGTGCATTCGATGATCCTGTGGGGTCCGCCCGGTTGCGGCAAGACCACCCTGGCGCTGCTGCTGGCGCATTACGCCGACGCCGAGTTCAAGGCGATCTCGGCAGTGCTGTCGGGTTTGCCCGAGGTGCGCCAGGTGCTGGCCGAGGCTGCGCAGCGCTTCGCCGGCGGGCGCCGCACGGTGTTGTTCGTCGATGAGGTGCACCGTTTCAACAAGGCGCAGCAGGATGCGTTCCTGCCGCATATCGAGCGTGGCACGATCCTGTTCGTCGGTGCGACGACCGAAAATCCCTCGTTCGAACTGAATTCGGCATTGTTGTCGCGCTGCCGCGTGCACGTGCTGGAAGGCGTTTCGCCGCAGGACATCGTCGAGGCCTTGCAACGTGCGCTGCACGATCCGGAGCGCGGGCTGGGGCAGGAGAGCATCCAGGTCAGCGATGCCTCGCTGCTGGAGATTGCCAGCGCGGCCGACGGCGACGTGCGCCGTGCATTGACCCTGCTGGAGATCGCCGCGGAACTGGCAGGCGGCGAGGGCGGCCAGATCACTCCGCAGACGCTGCTGCAGGTGCTGGCCGACCGCACGCGTCGCTTCGACAAGAACGGCGAGCAGTTCTACGACCAGATTTCGGCGCTGCACAAATCGGTGCGCAGCTCCAACCCCGATGCCGCGCTGTACTGGCTCACGCGCATGCTCGACGGCGGCTGCGACCCGGCCTATCTGGCGCGGCGGCTGACCCGCATGGCGATCGAGGATATCGGCCTGGCCGATCCGCGCGCGCAGAGCATGGCGCTGGAAGCCTGGGACATCTACGAGCGTCTGGGCAGCCCGGAGGGCGAGCTGGCGTTCGCGCAACTGGTGCTGTATCTGGCCAGCACCGCCAAGTCCAATGCCGGCTATGCCGCCTTCAACCAGGCCAAGGCCGAGGTGCGCGCCACCGGCACGCAGGAGGTGCCGCTGCATCTGCGCAACGCGCCGACCAAGCTGATGAAGACGTTGGGCTACGGGCAGGACTATCAGTACGACCACGACGCCGAAGGCGGGATCGCGCTGGACCAGACCGGCTTTCCGGATGCGATGGGCGAGCGGGTCTATTACAACCCGGTGCCGCGCGGGCTGGAGATCAAGCTCAAGGAAAAGCTCGACCGCCTGCGCGCCGCGCGCGAACAGGCGCGGGCTGACAAGGGCGGCAAGCCCACGGCATAATCGGCCACACAGGAGATGGCATTCCTCCTTGAACCGCACGCACCCTGCGCGCTGATGATGCCTGCCCACCCCCGCCGGGGCGGCAGGTCTGTGCCCCGGCATCCTTTCTCGCTCAGAAAACCGGATGATGCCGACATGCACGACACCTTGTTGAACCCCCCTTCTGCCGCCTGTGGAGTGCGCGCATGAACGCACCGGTGTGGTGGCAGCAATTGCTGCTGGCGATGACCGGCGGTGCGCTGGGCTCCGGCCTGCGCTTTGCCATCGGTGCGTCGTTGCTGCAGCGCTTCGGTAACGGATTTCCGTGGGGCACGCTGACCGTGAATCTGCTCGGCTCGTTCGTCGCCGGCGTGCTGCTGGTCTGGCTGGATGCGCGCGGGCCGGCAAGCTGGCCGTTGCGGGCCTTGTTGATCGTCGGCGTGATCGGCGGGCTGACCACGTTCTCGTCGTTGATGATGGAATGCCTGGTATTCGCACGCACGGATCGGTCCGCGATGATCGGCGTGTATCTGGCCATCACGCTGGTGGCCGGACTGGCGCTGGTGTTCGCCGGTGCGCGTGCCGGTCAGTGGCTGGTGGCGCGTTAGGCGCAGCTTTGCCGTGTAATCGCGGCAGTGCAGCCAAGGCCGGGATGCGGCGACGTTGCGAGCGTAGATACACACCGACGATTGAATGGCTGGCATGGGTTGGCGCCGCCGGGCGACGGTCAACGTGCGATCAGGAGCCATGCTCGGACGCGACGCCTGGCCGCGTGCCTGTCGGGCGTGCCGACGGATGCATGGTTGTCGCTGGCATTCGCTGACGACCGTTTGCACTGGCGCATAAAAAAGGCGTGCTCGCGCACGCCCTGATTACTGACAGCCTGGTCGGCGTTGCGGGATCGGCCCGGCGGCCGATCCCGCAGTGCATGACTTACAGCGCTTCGATGATGCCCGCCGCGCCCATGCCGGTGCCGATGCACATGGTGACCATGCCGTATTTCTGCTGACGACGGCGCAGACCGTGCACCAGGGTGGCTGCACGGATCGCACCGGTGGCGCCCAGCGGGTGGCCCAGGGCGATGGCGCCGCCGAGCGGGTTGACCTTGGACGGATCCAGCTCACTGTCGCGGATCACCGCCAACGCCTGCGCGGCAAAGGCTTCGTTGAGCTCGATCCAGTCGAGTTGGTCCTTGGTCAGGCCGGCCTGCTTCAGCGCCTTGGGAATCGCCGCGATCGGGCCGATCCCCATCACCTCCGGACGCACGCCGGCCACCGAGAAGCTGACAAAGCGGGCCAGCGGGGTCAGCCCGTAATCCTTGATCGCCTGCTCGGAGGCCAGCAGCACCGCACCGGCGCCGTCGCTCATCTGCGAGGAGTTGCCGGCGGTGACGCTGCCGCCGAACTGGCCGTTGCGGAACACCGGGCGCAGCTTGGCCAGGCCTTCGAGCGAGCTGTCCGGACGCGGGCCTTCGTCGGTGTCGACCAGCCGCTTGCGCAGCGCGATGACATTGCCGGCCAGGTCGGGCTGGTGCGACAGGATTTCGTAGGGAGTGATCTCGTCGCGGAATTCGCCGGCGGCAATGGCGGCAATCGCCTTCTGGTGCGAAGCGAGCGCGAATGCATCCTGATCCTCGCGCGAGACCTTCCATTCCTCGGCCACTTTCTCGGCGGTGATGCCCATGCCGTAGGCGATCGCGACGTGGTCGTCGGCAAAGACGTTCGGCGACATGGCGACCTTGTTGCCCATCATCGGCACCATCGACATCGACTCGGTACCGCCGGCCAGCATCAGGTCGGCATTGCCCAGACGGATCTGGTCGGCGGCCATCGCCACGGCCTGGATGCCGGACGAACAGAAACGATTGATGGTCTGGCCGGCCACGCTGTTGGGCAGGCCGGCGAGCAGCACGCCGATGCGCGCCACGTTCATGCCTTGCTCGCCCTCGGGCATCGCGCAGCCGATGATGGCATCGTCGATCCGCGACAGATCGATGCCTGGCGCCTGCGCCACGACTGCACGCAACACGTGCGCCAGCATGTCGTCGGGACGGGTATTGCGGAACACGCCCTTCGGCGCCTTGCCGACCGGCGTACGGGTGGCGGCGACGATGTAGGCTTCTTGAATCTGTTTGCTCATGGCTATCTCCGATAGCCGGGATTGGGGAGTCGGGATTGGGGATTCGCAACTGCGGATCCTGATTCCTGAATGGTCCTGCCCGGCGGATGAATTTGGTGGAAGCGAGAATGTTGGAGGGCAGGGGAGCCGCTGTTACGAATCCCCAAACCCGAATCCCGAATCTCAGTTCCTCAACGGCTTACCCGTCTTGAGCATGTGCCCAATCCGCGCCTGGGTCTTTTCCTGCTGGGCCAGTTCGACGAAGTGCTTGCGCTCCAGCTTGAGCAGCCATTCTTCGTCGACCAGTGCGCCGCGATCGACTTCGCCGCCGCACATCACCGTGGCGATACGGGTGGCGATTTCATAGTCGTAGTCGCTGATGAAGCGGCCTTCCAGCATGTTGACCAGCAGCATCTTGAAGGTGGCGATGCCGACGTCGCCGGCGACCTGGATGCGGCGTGCCGGCAGCGGGGCGCGATAGCCGCCCTCGGCCAGTGCGCGCGCTTCGGCCTTGGCGATGTGCAGCGACTCGAAGCTGTTGAACACCACCTTGTCGGTGGCGCGCAGCAGGCCCAGCTCCTTGGCATTGACCGCCGAATTGGACACCTTGGCCATCGCGATGGTTTCGAAGGTCTTCTTCAGCTCGGCGAACACATCGCCGCCCGGACCTGCGGCCTGCGAGGCGCGCACGGCGATTTCCTTCAGGCCACCGCCGGCCGGCAGCAGGCCGACGCCAGCTTCGACCAGGCCGATGTAGCTTTCCAGCGAGGCCACCGTCTTGGCGCTGTGCATCTGGAACTCGCAGCCGCCGCCCAGCGCCAGCCCGCGCACGGCCGAAATCACCGGCACCTGCGCGTATTTGATGCGCTGGCTGGTGGCCTGGAAGTTGGCGACCAGCGCTTCGAATGCATCGACCTTGCCGGCCTGCAGCAGACCCAGCGCGCCGGCCAGATCGGCACCGGCGGAGAAGGGCTCCTTCTGCTGCCAGATCACCAGCCCGGCGAAGTCCTTCTCGGCGCGGCCGACGACCTCCTGCAGGCCATTGAGCACGTGATCGGAGACGGTGTTCATCTTGGTCTTGAAGCTGACCACGGCGATGTCGTCGCCGTCATGCCACATGCGTACGCCGTCGTTTTCGAACACCGTCTCGCCCGGCGAGAACTGTTCGCCCAGCAGCGGATCGGGGAAGCGCTGGCGCTTGTATACCGGCAGTGCCGAGCGCGGCAGCTTGGCGTCGCGCGCCGGGCTGTACGAGCCTTCGGCCGCATGCACGCCATCGCGGCCGTCGAACACCCAGTTCGGCAACGGCGCGCTGCTCATGCTCTTGCCGTTGGAGATATCTTCGGCAATCCACTGCGCCACCTGCTTCCAGCCGGCGGCCTGCCAGGTCTCGAACGGGCCGAGCGACCAGCCGTAGCCCCAGCGGATCGCCAGATCCACGTCGCGCGCGGTCTCGGCGATGTCGGCCAGGTGGTAGGCGCTGTAGTGGAACAGGTCGCGGAACGTGGCCCACAGGAACTGCGCCTGCGGGTGCTGGCTTTCGCGCAGCTTGGCGAACTTCTCGGCCGGGTTCTTGATCTTGAGGATCTCGACCACTTCCGGCGCCGCGCTGCGATCGGCGGTTCTGTAATCCTGCTTCTCCAGGTCCAGCACCACGATGTCCTTGCCGACCTTGCGGAAGATACCGGCACCGACCTTCTGGCCGAGCGCGCCCTTGCCGATCAGCGCCTCCAGCCACTTGGGCGACTTGAAGTACTGGTGCCACGGATCGTCGGGCAGGGTGTCGCCCATGGTCTTGATCACGTGCGCCATGGTGTCCAGGCCGACCACGTCCGAGGTGCGATAGGTCGCCGACTTGGGGCGCCCGACCAGCGGGCCGGTCAGCGCATCGACTTCGTCGAAGCCCAGCCCGAACTCGGCGGTGTGGTGGATGGTGGACAGGATCGAGAACACGCCGATGCGGTTGCCGATGAAGTTCGGGGTGTCCTTCGCATACACCACGCCCTTGCCCAGCGTGGTGACCAGGAAGCTCTCCAGGCCTTCCAGCACGGCCTTGTCGGTGCCCTTGGCGGGAATCAGTTCGGCCAGGTGCATGTAGCGCGGCGGATTGAAGAAATGCACGCCGCAGAAGCGGTGGCGCAACTGCTCGGGCAGCACGTCGGAGAGCTTGTTGATGCCCAGGCCCGAGGTATTGGAGGCCAGCACGGCGTGATCGGCCACGAACGGGGCGATCTTCTTGTACAGGTCCTGCTTCCAGTCCATGCGCTCGGCGATCGCTTCGATGATCAGGTCGCAATCGCGCAGCTGCTCCAGGCCGCTTTCATAGTTGGCCGGCGTGATCGCCTCGGCCAGGGCCTTGCTGGCGAGCGGGGCAGGGCTGAGCTTGCCGAGGTTGGCGATGGCCTTGAGCACGATGCCGTCGGCAGGACCTTCCTTGGCAGGCAGGTCGAACAGCACGGTGTCGACACCGGCATTGGTGAGGTGCGCGGCGATCTGCGCGCCCATGACGCCGGCACCGAGCACGGCAGCACGACGGACTAGCAACGGATTGGACATAGCGATGAGCCTTTGGTGTGAGCGACTACGGTGTGGAATGGGTACGGAAACCAGGTTCCGCAAAACGAATCAGTTCGCGCGCGGCGCGCGCGCGGTGGTCGGCCTCGCTGACCCCGGCCGGGCGCTTGATCAGTCCGAAATCGGCCATCGCATAGGTGAGCGCACCGGCCAGGAAATCCAGGCGCCAGTACAGCTCTTCCTTGCTCAGGCCCGGCACGCAGGCAGCGATGGCCTTGCCGAACTCGCGCAGCACATGTCCGTAGTGGTCGGACAGGAACTTGCGCAGGTTGTCGTTCTTTTCAGCATAGGCGCGCGCAATTACCCGCACGAACGCGCCGCCGCTCTGGCGGTCCTGCGCCATCGCCAGGGCCGGCTCGACGAAGGCCGCCAGCACCGCGGTGAGCTCGCCCGGCTGTGACTTCCTGGCCGCCTCCAGTTGCTGCAGGCGCGCGGCAGTCATCTCGTCCATGCGGCGACGGAACACCTCGTTGACCAGGTTTTCCTTGGACCCGAAGTGGTAATTGACCGCCGCGATATTGACGTCGGCCTGGGTGGTCAGCTGGCGCAGCGAGGTTCCGGCGAAGCCATGCTGGGCGAACAGCTCCTCGGCCGCGCCGAGGATGCGGTCCTTGGTGGAGAAGTGGGCGGGCTTGGGCATGCGCGGGGCGGAACTCAATCAAACGATTGTTTGAGTCTACGGGCTGGACGCTGTGGCGGTCATGCGGCAGCGCAGCACGATTCAGGGGGCGGTGTGCAAATGCAGCGACGAAGGGATAGAATTGACCATCGCAAAGAAGCCTAAGCCCGCGTTTTGACGCGGGTTTTTTTCATGATAACCTCGGGCCTTCAGTGGCCCGCCCAACGGAGATCCTCCCATGGCGCTGGAGCGCACCCTGTCCATCATCAAGCCCGACGCCGTTGCCAAGAACGTCATCGGCGAAATCTACAGCCGTTTCGAGAAGGCCGGCCTGAAGATCGTGGCGTCCAAGTACAAGCAGCTGTCGCGTCGCGAAGCCGAAGGCTTCTATGCCGTGCACCGCGAGCGTCCGTTCTTCAACGCGCTGGTCGAGTTCATGATCTCCGGCCCGGTGATGATCCAGGCGCTGGAAGGCGAGAACGCCGTTGCCGCACACCGTGACCTGCTGGGCGCGACCAATCCCAAGGACGCTGCGCCGGGCACCATCCGCGCCGACTTCGCCGACTCGATCGATGCAAATGCCGCCCACGGCTCGGATTCGGTCGAGAACGCTGCCAACGAAGTCGCGTATTTCTTTGCCGCCACCGAAGTGGTCTCGCGCTGAGGCCGAGAGAGTCGAATCGTGAATGAGGTCGTGATCCCCTCCGTGCTGCAGGACGTTCCCGTCCGTACCCCGGAACTGCGCAAGCAGAACCTGCTCGACCTCGACCGCGAGGGACTGGAGCGCTTCTTCGCCGACACGCTCGGCGAAGCGCGCTACCGTGCCCATCAGGTGATGAAGTGGATCCACCATCGCTACGTCACCGATTTCGATCAGATGACGGACCTCGGCAAGGCGCTGCGTGCAAAGTTGCACCAGCACGCCGAGGTCCTCGTCCCGAATGTCGTGTTCGACAAGCCGTCCACCGACGGGACCCACAAGTGGCTGCTGGCCATGGGTACCGACGGCAAGAACGCGATCGAAACCGTCTACATCCCCGACAAGGGCCGCGGCACGCTGTGTGTGTCGTCCCAGGTCGGCTGCGGTCTGAACTGCACCTTCTGTTCGACTGCCACCCAGGGCTTCAACCGTAACCTCACCACCGCCGAGATCGTCGGGCAGGTGTGGGTGGCGGCGCGCCATCTGGGCAACGTGCCGCACCAGCAGCGCCGCCTCACCAATGTGGTGATGATGGGCATGGGCGAGCCGCTGATGAATTTCGACAACGTCGTTCGCGCCATGAGCGTGATGCGCGACGACCTGGGCTACGGCCTGGCCAGCAAGCGGGTGACGCTGTCGACCTCCGGCCTGGTGCCGATGATCGACCGGCTCTCGACCGAAAGCGATGTCTCGCTGGCGGTCTCGCTGCATGCGGCCAACGACACGCTGCGCGAAAGCCTGGTGCCGTTAAACAAGAAATACCCGATCGCCGAGCTGATGGAATCCTGCGCGCGCTATCTGCGCGGCAACAAGAAGCGCGATTCGGTCACCTTCGAATACACCTTGATGAAAGGCATCAACGACCAGCCCGAGCATGCGCGCCAGCTGGCCAGGTTGATGCGTCAGTTCGACAATGCGGTGCAGTCCAAGGACGCCGGCAAGGTCAACCTGATTCCGTTCAATCCATTCCCGGGCACGCGTTACGAGCGCTCGGGCGAGACCGAGATCCGCGCGTTTCAGAAGATCCTGCTCGACGCACAAGTGCTGACGATGGTCCGGCGGACCCGTGGCGACGATATCGACGCCGCCTGCGGGCAGCTCAAGGGGCAGGTTATGGACCGCACCCGTCGTCAGGCGGATTTCCTGCGCACCCTGGAAGGGCAGGCCGGTCGAGATGCGGCAGCGTGATCTAGCAGCCATGGCGGCTGTGGCGATCGCACTGTGCGCGGTCGGCTGCGGTGGTCGCAATGCCAAGGCCGGCTCGGTCCAGACGGTCGAGGAGGTCGCGCAGGTGCATTCGTTCCGCGACAGCACCGCGACAAAGAATCGTCTGGCGGTGCAGGAGAAGCTGGGCCTGGCCAATAATCGGCTGCAGACAGGCGACTACGTCGCTGCCGAAGAGCAGGTCCGTGCAGCCTTGAAGAAAGATCCCCAGTCGGTGGATGCCATTGGTCTGCTGGCGCTGATTCAAGGCGCCAAGGGCGATGTTGCCGGCTCCGGTGCGTCATACCGCCGGGCCGCGGAGCTTGCGCCGCAGCGCGGCGATGTCCTGAACAATTACGGCGCGTGGTTGTGCGCGAACGGCTCGCCGGCCGAATCGCTGATCTGGTTCGATCGCGCCCTGACCGACAGAAACTACGCATCGCCAGCCTCCGCGTTGGGCAATGCAGGTGGCTGCGCACTCAAGGCCGGGCAGCCGCAGCGGGCGGTCGGCGACTTGCGCAAGGCGCTGGAACTGGATCCGCGGAATCCATACGCACTCGAGTCGATGGCGCGCTCCGAAGCGACCAATCGCAATTATTTCGAAGCGCGTGCGTTTATTGAACGACGGCTTGCGGCTGCACCGGCAACCGCTTCCGTGTTACAACTCGCCATTCAGATTGAGCAAGGGCTAGGCGACAAGGTAGCTGCCAGCCGTTATCAACAGCGGTTGGTCAAGGAATTTCCTGACGCAGCGACCGCTAACCCCGGGGCCAATGCATTGTGATCAGTGATTCCAATCCGAACCCTTTCGAGCAGGAAAAGGGCTGCGGACAGCATTTGCGCGACGCGCGCGAAGCGGCAGGTCTGAGCGTGGACGAAGTCGCCGGCAAGCTGCGCATGCCGGCGCACGTGGTGCGCTCGCTGGAGCAGGAAGACTGGCAACGCCTGGGTGCGCCGGTCTTCGTGCGCGGTCAGTTGCGCAGCTATGCGCGCTTGCTGCATGTGGACCTGGAGCCGCTGCTGCAGCAAGCGGCGATTGCGCCGATCGAGCCGGTCAAGCTGGTCAGCCACACGCATACGCCGCGGGCGCGGCGCATCCTGGAAAGCACGGCGCGCAAGGCGATGTATGTGGTGATCACCGGCGTGTTCGCGGTGCCGGTGTGGTACGCGACCCGTTCGCATCTGGATGGCAAGGCGCCCAGCACGGTATCGCTGGACAGCATGCCGGAAGCGCCCGGGACCGGCACCCCGGCCAACGCTGCCACGCAGCCGGCCAGCGCGCCGCGCGAGCAGCCGGCGCCGTACATCGCGTCGATGACGCCGGTGCCACGGGCCACGCCCGAGGTCGAGACCCTTGCAGTGTCGGCCGCCAGTGGCGGCAGTTTGTCGTTGAGTTTCAGCGGCGACAGCTGGGTGCAGATTCTGGCACCGGATGGCAGCGCGGTCGAAAAGGCACTGGTGCGTGCCGGCGAGCGTCGCAGTTATTCGCCAGGGCAGGTGGGTCGCATCGTGCTGGGTAATGCGTCGGCGGTAGAGGTTCAGCAAGGCGGCAGTATCGTCGATGTGAAACCGTTCCAGCGCGCTAACGTGGCCCGTTTTGCGGTATCCTCCGACGGCTCCGTGGTACCTGCTTCCGAGTGAAGCGGACTGCGGTTTTTCATTTTTCCCTATTGATGTTCCGCGCCTCCGGGATGACGGAGCGAGAGTACGCATGGCGATCGACGATCTGCTGGACGAACACGAACAAGGCGAACGCGTTCGTTCCTGGTTGAGAAAGAATGGCGCAGGGCTGGTAGGCGGCATCGTGGTGGGCCTGGCCCTGATCCTGGGCTGGCAGTGGTGGCAGAAGCACACCGCCACCCAATCGGTGGAAGCCAATACCCGTTACGAAGCGGTGGTCAAGTCCATCCAGGGCAAGGACCTGGACAAGGCGGCCAAGGACATCGTGGCGCTCGATGACGGCAAGGGCGGTGTCTACGCCGAACTGGCTGCATTGCGTCTGGCAAAGGCCCAGGTGGATGCCGGCAAGCATGCCGAAGCGATCAAGACCCTGCGCGACGTGCCGGCCGAAGGCGAGCTCAAGCAGATCGTGCAGCAGCGCCTGGCGCGTGTGTTGACCGAAAGCGGCAAGCCGGACGAAGCGATCAAGCTGCTGGCCGATGCGCAGGACCACACCAGCCTGGAGATCCGCGCCGATGCGCTGGTCGTGCAGGGCAAGCCGGACGAAGCGCGTGCGCTCTACGCCAAGGCCCTGACCACGGTGGACGTGGCCTCGCCGCAGCGCCGTTTGCTGGAAACCAAGCTGATGGATGTGGGCGGCAAGGTGCCCGATCCGGCGGAGCCGATTTGATGAAGCAGGTTGATATGTACAAGCGCATTGCAATGATCGCCCTGATGGGCGTGTCGCTGGCTGGTTGCAGCACCGTCAAGGGCTGGTTTGCCGGGAAGGACGCTGCTGCCAAGAAGGCGCAGGAACCTGCCGAGCTGGTCAAGTTCGAGCCGTCGGTCAAGGTCGACAAGATCTGGTCCACCGGCGTGGGCAAGGGCGAAGGCCATATCGGCGTGCGCCAGCGTCCGGCGGTGGCCGATGGCAAGGTGTACGCCGCGGCGATTACCGGCGGCGTGCAGGCGCTGGACCTGCAGACCGGCAAGCGCGTGTGGGAATACAAGCCCAAGAAAGAAGAGCGTAACGATCGCAAGTTCAAGCAGCGCCTGTCCGGTGGCCCCGGCGTCGGCGAAGGCCTGGTGGTGATCGGCACCCTGTCTGGCGACGTGATTGCCTTGAACCAGGCTGATGGCACCGAAAAATGGCGTGCCAAGGTGCCGAACGAAGTCATCGCCGCACCGGCGATTGCACAGAACCTGGTGTTGGTGCGCAGCAACGATGGTCGCGTCAGCGCCTTCGACGCGGCCACCGGCGAGCGTCGCTGGTTCCATGCCGAAGAAGGCCCGACCCTGTCGGTGCGCGGCAATGCGCCGATCGTGACCGGCCCGGGCGTGCTGTTCGTCGGCAACGACAGCGGCACCTTGAGCGCCCTGGCGCTGCAGGACGGCCGCCCGTTGTGGGAACAGGCGATCGGCGTGCCGGAAGGCCGCACCGAGCTGGAGCGCATGGCCGATGTGGACGGCGCCCCGGTGCTCGATGGCACCACGCTGTATGCGACCAGCTTCAAGAACGAAACCCTCGCACTGGAAGGCCCGAGCGGCCGTCCGCTGTGGACGCGCGATCACGGCGGCGCCGGTGGCGTTGGCGTGTCGTCGGCAGTGGTGGTGGTCTCCGACAACGCCGGCTCGGTGTGGGGCCTGGACAAGAGCAGCGGGGCGGCGATGTGGTCGCAGGCCGCGCTGGCGCGTCGCTCCCTGACCGGTGTGGCCATCCAGGGCGATTACGCCGTGGTCGGCGATTACAAGGGCTATCTGCACTGGCTGAAACTCAGCGACGGTGCACTGGCCGCGCGCGCTCGCGCTGGACGCGACACGCTGCTGGCGCAGCCGATCGTCGTGGACGGCATTCTGTTGGTACAAAACACCGATGGCGATGTCACCGCCTTCCGGTTGGCACAATAAGGACTTCGCGATGCTGCCCCTGGTCGCCCTGGTCGGACGGCCCAATGTCGGCAAGTCCACCATCTTCAATGCGCTGACGCGCACCCGTGACGCGCTGGTCCACGACCAGCCCGGCGTCACCCGCGACCGTAACTACGGGGTCTGTCGTCTCGACGAGGAACGCCCGTTCATCGTCGTCGATACCGGCGGTATTGCCGGTGACGAGGAAGGCCTAGCCGGCGCCACCGCGCGGCAGGCCCGCGCCGCTGCCGGCGAGGCCGATCTGGTGCTGTTCGTGGTCGACGGCCGCGAAGGCGCCTCCTCGCTGGACGACGAGATCCTGGCCTGGCTGCGCAAGCTGGCGCGGCCGACCGTGCTGGTCATCAACAAGATCGACGGCACCGATGAGGAAACCGTGCGCTCGGAATTCGCGCGCTACGGGTTCTCCGATGTGGTGGCGTTGTCTGCCGCACATCGGCAGGGCATCGACGAACTGCTTGAGGAAGTCGGCGCACGTCTGCCCGAGGAAGGTGCCGGCGAGCTGCTGGATACCGACCCGGCGCGTGTGCGCATCGCCTTCGTCGGCCGCCCGAACGTGGGCAAGTCGACGCTGGTCAATCGCCTGCTCGGCGAAGAACGCATGATTGCCTCCGAAGTGCCGGGTACCACGCGCGATTCGATCGCCGTGGACATGGACCGTGACGGGCGCCAGTACCGCTTGATCGATACGGCCGGCCTGCGTCGCCGCGGCAAGGTCGAGGAGGCGGTGGAGAAGTTCAGCGCGTTCAAGACGCTGCAGGCGATCGAGCAATGCCAGGTTGCGGTGCTGATGCTCGATGCCGGCGAAGGCGTCACCGACCAGGACGCGACCATTCTGGGCGCCATCCTGGACGCTGGCCGCGCCCTGGTGGTGGCGATCAACAAGTGGGACGGGCAGAGCGACTACCAGCGTGCGCAGGCCGAAGACCTGCTGTCGCGCAAGCTGGGCTTTGTCAGCTGGGCCGAGGCGGTGCGGATTTCCGCGCTGCACGGCTCGGGCATGCGCGAGTTGTTCCAGGCGATTCACCGTGCACACGCGTCGGCCACGCACGAGTTCAGCACCAGCGAAGTCAACCAGGCGCTGGAAATCGCCTACGAGACCAATCCGCCGCCGAGCATCCGTGGTCACGTCTCCAAGCTGCGTTACGTGCATCCGGGTGGCGCCAATCCGCCCACCTTCATCGTGCACGGCACGCGCCTGAAGGTGCTGCCGGAGTCGTACAAGCGCTATCTGGAAAACTTCTTCCGCAAGCGCTTCAAGCTGGTCGGCACGCCGGTACGTTTCATCTTCCGCGAAGGTGCCAATCCGTACGAGGGCAAGAAGAACACGCTCACCGAACGGCAGGTGGCGCGCAAAAGGCGGTTGATGAAGCACGTCAAGGGCAAGTAAGCAGGGAACGGCCCGTGCCTGGCCAATGATCATCAGATGGAGTGGCCGCAGCGCCTGCAACTGCCGTGGTCCAGTGCCGCGAGCTACGCCAGGAAGGTGCAGTGATTCCTTCTGGCATCTGCACTGGCAGTGCCTGGCGTTCTGAGTCGTCGTGGTGCGCTGGTATCCTGCGTGCCATGACCGACTATCCCTCCCGCATTCCCTATGCACAGGCGCTGCAGATCCTGCAGGCCGTCGCCGCCAACAGCCGTCCGCCCGACGAGAACATCGCCACCTCGCGTGCCGACGGGCGGATCAGCGCTGCCGATCTGATCGCACCGATCGCGTTGCCGCCCTTCGCCAACAGCGCAATGGACGGCTTCGCGTTGCGGCATGCCGATGTCGCTGGCGGCGATGCGTCATTGCAACTGGTCGGCGAGCAATTCGCTGGCGAGCGCTGGAGCGGCACGCTGAGCGCCGGCCAATGCCTGCGCATCACCACCGGTGCGCCGCTGCCCGATGGCGCCGATACGGTGATCCCGAAAGAGGATGCGCAGGAACGCGATGGCGTAATGCGTTTCCATAGCATGCCTGCGCCGGGTGCGGCGGTGCGTCTGGCCGGCAGTGACGTGCGCGCGGGCGATCTGGTGGTGCAGAGCGGCCAGGTGTTGACGCCTGCTCGGATCGGACTGGCGGCTGCGCTCGGCCTGTCGCGGCTTGCGGTGGCGCCGCGGCCGACCATCGCGGTGCTGGCCACCGGCGATGAACTGGTGGAGCCGGGCATGCCGCTGGGGCCGGGACAGATCTACAACAGCAACCGCGACATGCTGATGGCGCAGCTGCGGGCACTGGGCTACGCGCCGACCGCATGGCCGACCCTGCCGGACGATCCGCAACGCATCCGTACCATGCTGGAAGACGCGGCTGCGGCGTTCGATGTGGTGATCACCTGCGGCGGCGTCTCGGCGGGGGAAAAGGATTATCTGCCGCAGCTGATCGGCGAACTGGGCCGCATCCACTTCTGGCGCGTGCGCATGCGCCCGGGTATGCCGGCGGTGCTGGGCCAGATCGGCCGCTGCCTGGTGCTGGGTCTGCCGGGCAATCCGGTCTCGGTGCTGGCGACGCTGATCGCCTACGGCGTGCCGCTGCTGGATGGCCTGCAGGGACGTAGCGAGCCGCGCCCGCTGTGGCATGCGGCCCTGGCCAGTCCGTGGGAAAAACGCCACGAGCGCCTGGAGTTCCTGCGCGGGCGGCTGGAGTGCGGCGAAGACGGGCGTCTGACGGCGTTGCCGCATCGGGGCGATGCATCGCACCTGCTGCGTGGCGCGGCCGACAGCAATGCCTTGATCGTGTTGCCCGAGCAGGCACGGCGTTTCGAGGCGGGCGAGAGCGTGCGGGTGATTCCTTACGCGCTTTGAGCGTTTGGTACAGCACGCGCGACAAACAGCAGGGGCCGCGCTCGCCGTCAGGCGGGCAGGCCGGTCCTTTCGCGGCTTCGGCACTGAACGCCGACGGTGCGTGACGTAATGGCAGCGACGGAGGGCGCACGTAGTAGCAGACTGCCCCGTCCACGTCACGCGCAGGAACGTGGCGGCCTGATGCGAAGCGACAACCAGCGCCGATCGGTCGCGCTCAGCCGACGGCGCTGCCGCAGAAGGCGGCGTAATCGGCATATCCGGTGAATGCGACACCGGGAGCACACACCGGGCAATGCGGGTCGGGCGGCAGCCGGATTTCGCGAAAGCGCATTGCCAATGCATCGAAGCTGAGCAGGCGCCCGGTAAGGGTCTCGCCCATGCCCAGCAGCAACTTGATCGCCTCGGTGGCCTGCAGCAATCCGATCACCCCGGGCAGCACGCCCAGCACGCCGGCCTCGGCGCAGCTGGGGGCGAATTCGGGCGGCGGCGGCTCGGGAAACAGGCAGCGATAGCAAGGTGCATGGCCGCGCTTGCGGCCGGCATCGAACACGCTCAATTGCCCTTCGAACTGCTGTACCGCGCCGTAGACCAGCGGTTTGCCGAGTTTGACGCAGGCATCGTTGAGCAGATAGCGCGCAGGAAAATTGTCGGCGCCGTCGACCACGACATCCACGTCCTTCAGCAGGGCTTCGACATTGTCGGCAGTCACGCGTGCCTGCAGCGCCTCGACCTGCACGCGTGGATTGAGCGCGGCAATGCGCTGCGCGGCCGAGCTGACCTTGGCGACGCCGACGCTGTCTTCCACATGCAGGATCTGGCGCTGCAGATTGCTGCGGTCAACCACATCGTCGTCGGCGATCCGCAGGTGGCCGACCCCGGCGGCAGCGAGATAGAACGCCGCCGGCGAGCCGAGCCCACCTGCACCGACCAGCAACACGCGCGACTGCGCCAGGCGCTGCTGGCCTTCCAGACCAACCTGCGGCAGGCGCAGATGGCGCGAGTAGCGCTCGAGAAAATCCTGCTCGTCCGGCGGCAGGGTAGGGCGCGCCAAGGGAAGGCCGGCGCCGGTCCATGCGGCGGTGCCACCGAGCACCGAAGACACCTGCGTATAGCCGTGCGCGCGCAAGATCTCCGCCGTGTGTGCCGAGCGCTTGCCGCTCTGGCAGATCAGCACGATCTCGCGCGTCTGCTCCGACAGATGCTGTGCGGGTGCGGTTTCCAGATCGTGTTGCGCAATCGCCAACGCGCCTTCGGCCTGGCCGCCGGCACGCTCGTGCAACTGCCGGATGTCGATCAGCAAGGCGCCTTGCAGGGCGCGCAGGCGGGCGTCTGCAGGGGAGATATCGTGGCTGCTCATGGCGTCATTGTCGCGCAAACGCAGGCCGTGCGATGCACAGGACTGCCATGTTGGCATCAGGCTCACCAGCACGGCGGTAGCGTGGGCACACAAGGAGACCCTCAATGACCCCCGATATCGACGCGCAATTGAAACAACTTGCCGATGCATTGCCTGATATTCGTCGCCAGCATCCGGACGATTTCTGGGATGTATTCCACGCACGTGCAGAGAAGATCACCGCTGCCGCAGAGTCGCAGGAGCAGGCGGCGCAAATCGTCAAACGCATCGACGACATCCTGTCGGCGCATCAGTTGGGCCCTGCGGATCCCGGCGCCTGACCCGGCGGGCCTTGCTCTACGTGCAGTCTTGCAAGTGCGCATTCGCAGTCCTGAATGCTGAGTATTCCAAGGCAGCCGGACGGCTCGAGCCATGTTCCGTGGGAACGGGAGCCGGTTGCTCAGTGTGCCAGCACCGTCCTAAGTCGCCCAACACGGACGCCATGCCACCTTCACTCCATGTGAAGCGCACTGCGGTGCAGCACGGTTTCCTCTCCAGCTTTCGACGCCGGTACGACGATCGGGTCACGCGACGAGGTCCAGCATGAAGGCACACCTTCTGGCTGGAGATCCATATGAAAGTACGTCACCCGATGTTTGCGGCGCTGACCCTGTGTCTAGGCATCACCGCCGCTGCGCATGCGCAGAACGCAACGCAGGCCGGCATGCCCGCCACTGCCCAGCAACAGGCGGGCACTAATTCCCCGAGCGCGAAGGAGCGTGAGGCGCTAGGCACCCTGAGCGCCATCAACACCAGTGAAATCAGTGCGGCCAATCTCGCGCTGCAGAAGCAGGTGCAAGGTGGCCTGCGCGACTATGCGATGCAGATGGTCAAGGAGCATACCGACAACAATCAGAAGCTGGCCAAGTGGTCGCCGGACCTGTCTGCTGCCGCTGCCAAGGCGCAGATGAGCAAGGCCAAGACCGAACTGGCGGTGTTGCAGAAGCTCGACGGCAAGGCCTTCGAGGCCGCCTACGTCACGGCAATGGTGAAGGACCACACTGACGCACTGACGCACTGGCGGCGCTGGACAAGCAACTGATTCCTGCGGCCAAGACGGCACAGGTGCTGGCGCATCTGCAGACCACGCGCAGCCATGTCGCCGAGCATCTGGCGGCTGCCAAGACGCTGCAGGCCGGCAGCAAGGGTGCCGGACGCTAAGGCATGCCTGGATTGCCGGCAACACCGGGTGCCGCTGTTGAAGACCCCATGAAGTGGATGCGTCGCCTGATCATCCGGGCCGAGCCGCACCAGATCCTGGATGCGTGGTGCGATGCCAATGTGCAGCGACGCATCCTGCGTGGAGTGGCGGAGCTGGTCGCTGGCGATGGGCATGCATCACGTTGGGCGCTGCAGGCCACTTGGTGTCGGCGCGGCGTTGTCGGGTTGCAGCGTGGTGAGGCGCGCCTGGGTGAATCGGTGCGTTACCAGGTTGATGGCGGTCGCGGCCTGCAGCTGGGCGTGTTGCTGCATGTGCGGACTGCGCCTGGATGCGAGGGCAGTTGTGTCACGTTGAGTCTGCAGGGTGCAGATGGGCGAGAGCGCGCTCGGCCATCGGTCGAGCGCATGCAGCGTGTCCGGCATCTGTGGATGGGCAAGGCGTTACGGCGCCTGCGTGACGGTATGGACGTGTGAGATCGCGTCCGCTCGTCCGCACCTTGTCGATGGACTTCGAATGCCTGGCCCCCGATTGCAGTTGCTACGGGCGGCCAGGTCTTGAGGGTTCAGTCGGATGGGGTGCTTGCGTCGACCACCCCGGGGAGCGGTTCGACATTGCCGAAGTGCGGCCGCAAGGCATCCACTCCGTGCTGCGGCCTGGCCAGCGGGGTCAGGTCCTGGCGATTGGCGCGACGTTGCGCGGTAGAGAACGTGGCCAGCTTGTCGCGCTGATCGATCAGCGGTTGCTGCACCTCGCCATCGCGATTGAACGACCAGGCCAGCATCGGCTCGCCCAGCGGCAATGCATCGCCCGCGGCGGTGCCGTTGCGCGAATGCCAGGTGTGCCAGGTCTTGCCATAGCTGTTTAGCTTGCTGCGCATCAGTTCTTTCTCCGCAACCAGCGGCAGGTTGGGCGCGGATAGCTGGCCCGACAGGATTTCGCCATTGTGCGGATGCCAGAAGTTGCGCTCGTGCTCTGGCAACTGCGCGAACAGTTGTTCGGAAATGATGTACTCGATACCGGTGAGGTTGGCCTGATCGGTATTGCCGTCGTAGAGCGCGCATTGCGCCAGGTCTTCATTGACCTGATGGCAGTAGTGATGCGCTTCCATCTGTACATCCGGTGCGTCCTTCATCGGATGGAAGCCCACCAGGTAGATGTCGAGCTTGCCGACCGGCCCGGTCGGTTGCAGGACCCTGGCACCGGCCTCCAGCACATTGGTCTTGGCGCTTTCAGGCGCGCCCGGTGGGGTAACCGAAGGCGGGCTGCGCGAGCAGCCGGCGCACAGCAGGGCAATCCAGAGCGCGGACTGTCGCATGCGATCTCCAACAATGAGTAGTGGGGCCAGCCTACGGAGGCTGATGGTTTGCGAAGCGTGAGCGCGTGCGCAGATATCCAACAGAGCTTCACCTCGCTTGAGCATCTGCTTAATGCCACGGCGGCGATGCTGCGCAGCTACGCATGCCTGGTCGCTCACCCATGTCCGCCACCACCCGCAAGATCGCGACATTCAACGTCAATGGCATCACTAGCCGGCTGCCGCATCTGCTGGAATGGCTACAGCGCGAGCAACCGGACATCGTCGGCTTGCAGGAATTGAAAGCCACGCAGGACGCCTTTCCGGAACAGGCAATCCGCGATGCTGGCTATGGCGTGATCTGGCAAGGCGAGAAGTCGTGGAACGGTGTGGCATTGCTGGCGCACGGCGCCGATCCGGTCGAAATCCGTCGTGGGCTGCCGTGGGACCGCGGCGATACGCAGAGCCGTTATCTGGAAGCTGCAATTCACGGGGTAGTGGTGGCCTGCCTGTATCTGCCCAATGGCAACCCGCAGCCCGGTCCGAAGTTCGACTACAAGCTGGCGTGGTTTCAACGTCTGATCCGGCACGCCAAGACGCTGGTGGACCTACCGCACCCGGTAGCACTGATCGGCGATTTCAACGTGGTGCCGACCGATGCCGACATCTACGACCCCAAGGGCTGGCGCAAGGATGCGTTGCTGCAGCCGGAGAGTCGTCAGGCGTACCAGACCCTGCTCGAGCAGGGCTGGACCGACAGCCTGCTTGCAGTGCATGGCGAAACGCCGATTTACACCTTCTGGGATTATTTTCGCCAGCATTTTGCGCGCGATCGTGGGTTGCGCATCGACCACCTGCTGCTCAACCGCACCCTGGCGCCTGGGCTGCAGGACGCCGGCGTGGACAAGTGGGTACGTGCACTGGAAAAGGCCAGCGATCATGCGCCGACCTGGATCAGCGTGCATGTGCCCGAAGCGGTAGCCGAGCCAGCAACGCAGGCCGAGGCCGTGCCCAGGCCACGAAAGCGTGCCGTGGCGAAGGCAAGCCCGGCACGCACGTCCACGACGAAGAAAACGCCCAAGACCGCGGCGAAAAAGGCCGCAACGCGGTCTGCCGCCAGCAAGTCAACCGGACCCACCAAGCCGCGCAAGCTGGCGAAGAAAAGCGCCAAATAACGCGGCAGCGCTAGCCGATACTGCCCGCGTGACGCTCCATCCGACGCTGCTTGATCCGGTGCAGCACATGCCCGGTGAGGGCGGTCAGCAGGATCAGCACATTGCTGACGATAAACACGGCATTGCCGACCAGGTAGCTGTAGAGGATGAACAGCACCGAGGCGCTGATCTGGCCGATGAACAGCCAGCGCGACACGCCCTGTGCCGCATCCGAGCGCCATTGCTTGTAGATCTGGCGGATCAAGGTGGCAATCAGGACGGCACTGGCGAGCCAGCCTACAAGATCGACGAGTTGCATGCGGCAGGGAGACCGTGGGGAACTGCATGTCACTGTGCAAGTTGCCGTGTGGGCGCGGCGTTCTAGCGGCTTCAAGCGACGTGCGCCCTGGTCGAGACGAGGGCGCGCATGCAGCAGGGTGCGGTGATGCCGCGATTGCTGCGCCTGTACCGGCCGCGTCGGGGGCCGGTATCCTAGCCAGGTCATCCACCGGTCGACCGTGCCTTGCTCATGATCAGCTACGCCGACGCACTTGCGATTGTCCATCGGCAGATCGCCGTGCTTGCCGGCGAGTGGGTGGACAGTGCCGATGCCGAGGGGCGTGTGCTTGCGCAGGTGTTGTCGAGCCCGGCGGAGTTGCCGGCGTTCGACAACAGCGCGATGGATGGATTTGCGTTGGTCACCGCCGCCCGTGGCGCGATCGCCGGCAGCGAACATGTGATCGGTGGCAGCGTTGCCGCAGGCGAAGATGTAGGTGGCATCACGGCTGGCAGCGCGTGGGAAATCATGACCGGCGCCGGTTTGCCCGCGGGCGCCGATGCCGTGGTGCCGATCGAGCAGGTGGACGTGCTGGCGCACGATGACGCGCGGCCCGGTCGCATCCGGCTGCGCGCCGATATCCGCGCCGGTCAGCATATTCGTCGACGTGGGGAAGATGTGGCCTTGCACGACCGCGTGATCGAGGCCGGCACCGTCTTGCGCGCCGCACACCTGATGCTGCTGGCCGGGCTGGGCTGTGCGCGGGTGCAGGTGGTGCGGCGTCCGCGTGTGGCCTTGATTGCGACCGGCCGCGAGTTGATCGGCGATCCGGCGCAGCCGTTGCGGCCTGGCCAGATTCGCGATGGCACCAGCAGCTATCTGCTCAGCCAGCTGCGGGCAGCCGGTGCCGAACTGGTCTGGCATGGACAGGTGGGCGATGACGATGCCGGTTTCGATCTGGCGCTTGCGCAGGCGCGCGATGCGGGCGCCGAGGTGATTCTGAGCACCGGTGCGGTGTCGCGCGGGCGCTACGATTTCGTGCCCGATGCCTTGGCAGGGCATGGCGCGGCGGTGCTGTTCCACAAGGTTGCGGTGCGGCCGGGCAAGCCGGTGTTGCTGGCGCGCTTCGCAGACGGTGCGTTGTATGTCGGTTTGCCGGGCAATCCGATGGCCAGCGCTGCCGGGCTGCGCTTTTTCGTGGAGCCGGCGCTGCGCGGTTTGCTTGGCATGCCGGCCGAGCGCGGCGTGCAGGTTGCGCTGGAAACCCCGATGCAGGCACGACCGCTGTGGCGGCAGCACCTGCGCGCACGTTTGACCTGCAGCGCTGCCGGAGTGCTCTGCGTGCAGATCCTGCCGCAGCAGGAGTCGTTCCGCGTGGCGCCGTTGTTGCAGGCCAATGCGTGGGCGGTACTGGAGCCGCAGGACGAAGGCGCCGCGCCCGGTACGACAGCGCAGGTGTTCGGGCTGGGCCATCTGCAGCCGGCTGCACCGGAGATCGCGCCATGAGCCAGCACCTGCACGTCGTGCGATGCCGTGCCGGCGAGCAGGCGGCATGAACGCGAGACCTGCATGGACGGGCGTGGTGCTGGCCGGCGGCCGTTCCTCACGGATGGGGCAGGACAAGGCGCTGCTGCAGTGGCGCGGACGTCCATTGCTGGAGCACATGCAGGCGTTGCTGCGCGATGCCGGCGCGCACAATGTGGTGATCAGTGGCGATCGCCCGGACTACGCCGGGATTGCCGACGCGCAGCCGGACCTGGGGCCGCTTGGTGGCCTGGCCAGCGTGATCGATCGGCTCGCCGATGCAACGACACTGGTGGTGGTGCCGGTCGACATGCCGCTGCTGTCCCGGTCATTGCTGGATCGGCTGCTGGCGCCACCGCATCGGCGCTGCGTTACCTTTGAAGACCAGATGCTGCCGATGCGCCTGTATGTGGATGACGTTGTGCGTGAGGCGCTCACTGCGCTGATGGCAGGAACTGGTTCGTCACGCTCGCTGCGCGCCCTGCAGGCTGCGCTGCAATGCCATCGCATCGCTGTCACCGCCAGCGAACGCGCCGCGTTCGTCAATTGCAATACGCCCGAGCAGTGGAGTCAGCTCATTCATGAAAATCCAGATTGAAGCTCAGCAGCTGCGCTTCCGCATCGACGAAGCCGAATTGGCCGATTTGCTTGCCGGGCGCACGGTCGAGAATCTGAGCCGCTTGCCGAGCGGGCAGGGCGCGCGACTGCTGCGCCACAGCGTCAGCCTGAGCGACGGTGACGCGGCCTGCAATTGCACTGCCGAGCATTGGCAGTTGTCGGTGCCGCGCGATGCGCTGGAACAGCATGCACGGCAATTGCCCAGCCGCGAGGGATTGCGCTTCAGCTTCGATGCCGGTGCTGGCGATGCCGAACCGACGGCGTTGCAGGTGACCTTCGATATCGATGTGCGCGACAGTGCGCGCAAGCGCTTTCCGAAGGCCTGAAGTGTCATCAGCGCACACGCGCAGCGCTCATGCGTTGATTTTTTCAAGCCCCGCAGCAATGCCGGACACCCGATCGCAGGCCAGGCCGCGCGCCTGCAGCGCCGCTTCGATGGCAGCAGCATCGGCATCGCTGTAACCGGCGCCACTGCGCAACGCGACCACATGCAGGCCTTCTGTGGCCAGTTCCAGCACCAGATGCTGTTGGGCGTCGGCCTGCTGCGGCAAGGCGCGGCGTGCGGCATCGCGTCTTGCCAGTTCCAGTACCGCGTCGGGGATGTCGTCGCCGATCAGCAGGACGTCGGCCAGATTCATCGCACGCAGCGCCTTGATGGTGAGCAGGCCGGGATCGCCCGGGCCAGTGCCGACCAGTTGCACGCTGCCGCGCGCCGGCACCGCGCCGGCATCGTCCAGCGCCGCGATGAAGGCACTTTCGGCTGCGTCGTCGTTGCCGGCCTGCAGCAGCAAGGGCACATCGCCGTCGATGACGCGATCGAACCAGCGCCGGCGCCGGTTCATGTCGGGAAACTGGCTGCGGATGCGCTCGCGGTGACGTGCGAACATGCCGGCGAAGCGGCCGACCGAGACATCCAGTTCGCGTTCCAGCCGTTCGCGCAGGCGGCGCGCCAGCATCGGTGCGGCACCGGCGGAGGAAATGGCGATGACCAGCGGGTCGCGATCCACGATGGCGGGCACCTGATAGGTCGACAACTCGGCATCGTCCACCACATTGACCAGGCGCTGACGCGCGCCGGCAGCAGCAGCGACGCGTTGATTCAACTCGCCATCGTCGGTGGCGGCGACCACCAGCCACACGTCGTCGATCCAGGCGGGATCGAACTCGCCGTCCAGTTGTTCGAAACGGCCAGCCTGCATCAGTTCCGCCAGTTCGGGCGAGAGCGCATGCGCATACAGGCGGATCTGCGCACCGGCCTTGAGCAGCGCCAGCACCTTGCGCGTGGCGACCTCGCCACCACCGATGACCAGCACGGCGCGTGCTTGCAGGTTTGCGAACAGCGGGAACAACGGCATCAGACGTACTCCGAAAGGATGGCTCGCACCGACGGCATGTTGCATGGCACCATCAGGCCACGTCCACGCCTCGCTGCCGCCAATGCGTGTCTTGCTGGTCAACGATACCGAAAAGCCGATCGGCGAACTGCGTCAGGCACTGACGCGCGCCGGTTATACGGTGCTCGACGATGTAGCCTCGGTCGGTGCATTGCTGCACGCGGTACAGAGCCAGCAGCCGGATGTGGTGGTGATCGATGTCGACTCGCCCTCGCGCGATACCCTGGAGCAACTGTCGATGCTGCATGCACATGCGCCGCGGCCGGTGGTGATGTTTTCCGGCGATGGCGACGATGCATTGATCCATGCGGCGGTCGGCGCCGGCGTCACCGCCTATGTGGTCGATGGCCTGGCGCCGGCGCGGCTGGCGCCGATCGTGCAGGTGGCGCTTGCGCGGTTTGCACAGGAGAGCAGCATGCGCAAGCGCCTGGACGATGTGCAGCAGGCGCTGCAGGACCGCAAGCTGATTGATCGCGCCAAGGGCTTGCTGATGGAAAAACGCGGCCTGAGCGAGGCCGATGCCTACGCGGCGCTGCGCCAGCAGGCGATGAAGCAGGGCGTCAAACTGGCCGAAGTGGCGCGACGCATCGTGGCCATGGCCGAGTTGCTGGGATGAACACATGAGCCAAGCCGACCTCCCCGTATTGCGCGTGGCCTACATGCCGCTGATCGATTGCGCGCCCCTGGTCGCGGCGCAGCGGCTGGGCCTGGATCGCGTCCATGGGCTGCAGTTGGACTTGCAGCGGCAGGCCTCCTGGGCCGGCGTGCGCGACCGTCTGCTGGCCGGCGAGGTCGATGCGGCACATGCGCTGGCCAGCCTGGTGTATGCGATCGACCTGGGCATTGCCGGGCCGCAATGCCCGATGGCGCTGTTGATGACGCTCAATCACAACGGCCAGGCGATCACGCTGGCGCCTGCGCTTGCGCAGGCCCTGGAGGAGGGGCAGAGCTTGCCGCAGGCGCTGGCCAGCCTGGGCCGCCGCGCCGTGTTTGCGCAGACCTTCCCGACCGGCACGCATGCGCTGTGGCTCTATTATTGGCTGGCGGCACGTGGCGTGGACCCGATGCGAGACGTGGAGGTGCTCAGCATCCCTCCACCGCAGATGCCGGACGCCCTGGCCAGTGGCCTGGTCGACGGCTATTGCTCCGGCGAGCCGTGGGCTGCGGTTGCGCAGGCGCAGGGCAGCGGTCGCCGGGTGATCCGCAGTGGCGAGCTATGGGCCGGCCATCCGGAGAAGGTGCTGGCCTGCCGACGCGAATTCGCCGCGCTGCAACCCGAGTTGAGCGAACGCCTGACCGCCTGCGTACTGGATGCCTGTCGCTGGCTGGATGCGGACCCGGCAAATCGGGCGCAATGTGCGCAATGGCTGGCCGAGCCGAAGCATATCGGGGTGTCGGCCGCGCATCTGGCCGCCTGTCTGGATGCCGATGTCGAAGCCGAGGCACATGCGAAGGATGTGACAGCGCTGGCCTTTCATCGCGACGGCGCGGTCAACATGCCGTGGCTGTCGGACGGGGAGTGGTTCCTGACCCAGTTCCAGCGCTGGGGCTGGCACGACATCCAGGAAGACGACATCGCGCGGCTGCGCGACATCCATCGACTGGACAACTATCGGCGCGCTGCCGCGCGCGTGGGCGTGGTTTCCCCCGAGGACGACCACCGCAGCAATCGGTTGTTCGATACGCCCTGAGCCCGGATGCCGAGCGCATCCGGCGGTAAGTCAGGCCAGGGTGCGCTGGATGAGACTGGATGCATTGGATCTTGCGGACAGAAGCCGAGGCGACGGCAACGGCGCGAGGCATGTGGTCTGCGGCTTGGTTGCAGGGTCCTTGCCCGCCCACCCTCGCAGGACACGCCGCAAGTACGTCCCTGTAGGCCCTTACGCGGCATCCATGCCGCGTAAGGGCCCGCGACGGTGGGCGGGCAAGGACTTGTCGAGATGCTCGGTGTGCATAGTTTTCAATAAAACAGCCTGCAAACTTCCTGGTGCGGTGTCCTTGCCGATTGCGGGACCGTGTGGCGGCATGGATGCTGCCACCGAGCCTGCACGGACGGATTCACGCCGTGTCCCGCGGGCGGCGAGGGCCGCGCGCTCGACTGACACGGCTTTTGACCTAGATATTTGATCGGTATGCACGCGTCCTAGATGAGGCTTCCGAGCACAGCCGTGCAGTAGCTCTGTTGGGCGCTGTTAGTCATGCCAAGCGACAGAGCCTGCGATACAGGGTGCACGCTGTTGGTGCAAGGCTGCACGAAAGACGGGACTGGTGAGCTGCAATGGCGTGTCGGTAGGCTGTCGTGAAATCGGACGCGCTGCATCCAAAACGCTATTTTTCAATGACTTGTATCGTCGTGATGCTCGGGTGAGCAAGTTGGCACGTTGATTGCGTAGTGACTCCGTGCAGGTGCAACGGCGTACCTGCCACAACACGAACACGATGCAGCGGATCAACGGCGATCCGCACGCATCCAGGACAACGGCGTCCTTCCGGTTTTACCGGAGGGGCGCCGTTTTTTTTGGCCATCGCATTCGAAGAGGTCTCTATGCAGCGCTCGTTCTGGCGATCCGGGCACACGCCCACCTTGTTCGCATCCTTCCTGTATTTCGACCTGAGCTTCATGGTGTGGTATCTGCTCGGTCCGCTGCAGGTACCGATTGCGCAGTCGCTGGGGCTCGATACGCAGCAGCGTGCCTTGATGGTGGCGGTGCCGATCTTGTGCGGCGCGGTGCTGCGGCTGGTGCTGGGCATGCTGGCCGACCGTATCGGTGCCAAGCGCGCGGGCGTTGTCGCACAAGTTGCGGTGATCGCTTCGTTGTTTGGTGCCTGGCAGTTCGGCGTGCACAGCATGGGGCAGGTGTTGTTGCTGGGCGTGTTGCTCGGCATTGCCGGCGCTTCGTTCGCGGTTGCGCTGCCGCTGGCCTCGCGCTGGTACCCGCCCGAGCATCAGGGCACCGCGATGGGGATTGCCGGGGCGGGCAACTCCGGCACCGTGCTGGCGGCGTTGTTCGCACCGATGCTGGCGTTGGCGTTCGGTTACCAGAACGTGTTCGGACTGGCATGCATTCCGCTGCTGCTGACGCTGGTCGTATTCGTCCTGATTGCGAAAGAAGCGCCAGTACCGGTCGCGCGCAAGCGCTGGTCCGACTATGGCCGCGTGTTGGTGGCCAACCGCGACGCGTGGCGCTTCATGTTTTTCTATTCGGTGACCTTTGGCGGTTTTTCCGGGTTTGCCAGTGCATTGCCGGGCTACTTCCACGACCAGTTCGGCTTCGATGCGCGCACTGCAGGGTGGGCGACGGCTGCCTGCGTATTGGCGGGTTCGGTGATGCGTCCGTTGGGCGGCGTGATTGCGGACCGCATTGGCGGCACGCGCGCCTTGCTCACCGTCTATCTGCTGGTGGCTGCGCTGGTGGGCATCGCAGGCTTCGGCGCAGGCGGGGCAATGGTGACGCTGGCCTTGTTCGTACTGACCCTGCTGTGTCTGGGTGCCGGCAATGGCGCGGTGTTTCAGCTGGTGCCGCAGCGGTTTGCGCAGGACATCGGCGTGATGACCGGCTTGATCGGCATGGCCGGCGGCATCGGCGGGTTTGCGCTGGCTGCGGGCCTGGGCGTGCTCAAGCAGCACACCGGCAGTTATGCGATGGGCATGTGGTTGTTCGCTGCGTTCGCACTCGGTGGTTGGGCGTTGCTGGCCGGGGTCAAGACACAGTGGCGTAGCGAATGGTCCAGTGCCGGCGCGGCGCGGGTCTGACATGTCGACAGGAATCCAGGCAATGAAGCAACCCAGACTCGTCGTCATCGGCAATGGCATGGCCGGCATCCGCACCGTGGAGGAGCTGCTCAAGCTGATGCCGGGCATGTACCAGATCACCGTGTTCGGGGCCGAGCCGCATCCCAACTACAACCGCATCCTGCTGTCGCCGGTGTTGGCCGGCGAGCAGGAGTTCGACGACATCGTGCTCAATCCGTTGCAGTGGTATCAGGACAACGGCATCCGCTTGCATCTGAACAAGGAAGTCACCCGCATCGATCGGGTACGTCGCCGCGTGATCGCCGCCGATGGCACCGAGGCGGAATACGACCGCTTGTTGATCGCCACTGGTTCGGTGCCGTTCGTGTTGCCGATTCCCGGTAACGAATTGAAGGGCGTGATCGGCTACCGCGATATCCAGGACACCCGCACGATGATCGAGACCGCGCGCAGCAAGCGGCACGCGGTGGTGATCGGTGGCGGTCTGCTGGGGCTGGAAGCGGCCAATGGCCTGAAGCTGCGCGGGATGGACGTGACCGTGGTGCATCTGGCCGGGTGGTTGCTGGAGCGCCAGCTCGATCCGGTAGCCGGCAATCTGCTGCAGCAGGCCCTGCGCGCGCGCGGGCTGGAGTTCAGGCTGAGCACGGCGACCAGTGCAGTGCTGGGCAACGCGCAGGGCGAGGTAATTGGCGTGAAGTTCGCCGACGGCAGCGAGATCCCGGCCGATCTGGTGGTGATGGCAGCGGGCATCCGCCCGAATACGCGGCTGGCCGAAGAAGCCGGCATCCACTGCGCGCGCGGCATCGTGGTCAACGACAGCCTGCAGAGCTTCGACCCACGCGTGTACGCAGTGGGCGAGTGCGCAAACCATCGTGGCATAGCCTACGGACTGGTGGCGCCGCTGTTCGAGCAGGCCAAGGTGTGCGCGAATCACCTGGCGCAGTTCGGCATCGGCATCTATCGCGGCTCGGTGGCGTCGACCAAGCTCAAGGTCACCGGGATCGATCTGTTTTCCGCCGGCGATTTCATGGGCGGCGATGGCTGCGAGGAGATCGTGCTGTCCGACCCGGCCGGCGGGGTCTACAAGAAGCTGGTGATCCGCGACGACGTGCTGGTCGGCGCCTGCCTGTACGGCGACACCAGCGATGGCGGCTGGTACTTCAAGCTGCTCAAGGACGGCACGCCGATCCGGGCGCAGCGCGATCAACTGATCTTCGGCGAAAGCGCGCTGGGCGATGCCGGCACCGGCGGACAGGACCGTGCCAGTGCGATGGCCGACAGCGACGAGGTCTGCGGCTGCAACGGCGTGTGCAAGGGCACCATCGTCAAGGCCATCAGCGAGCAGGGGTTGTTCACCGTCGACGAGGTGAAGAAGCACACCAAGGCCGCCAGTTCCTGCGGGTCGTGTACCGGCCTGGTCGAGCAGATCCTGATGAACTGCCTGGGCTCCAACTTCCAGGAAACACCGAAAACCAAGGCGGTCTGCGCCTGCACCGATCTGAGCCATGGCGATGTGCGGCGCGCCATTGCCGAACACAAGCTGCTGACCCATGCGCAGGCCTATGCCTTCATGGAATGGCGCACGCCCAACGGCTGCGCCACCTGCCGGCCGGCGATCAACTACTACATGTTGTCGAGCTGGCCGCATGAGGCCATCGACGATCCGCAATCGCGTTTCATCAACGAGCGTGCGCACGCCAACATCCAGAAGGACGGTACCTTCTCGGTGATTCCGCAGATGAAGGGCGGGGTGACCAATGCCGGCGAGCTGCGCCGCATTGCCGATGTCGCCGACAAATACGCGGTGCCGATGGTCAAGGTGACCGGCGGCCAGCGCATCGACCTGCTCGGGGTCAAGAAGGAAGATCTGGTCGATGTCTGGCGCGATCTGGGCATGCAGTCCGGGCATGCGTACGGCAAGTCGATCCGCACGGTGAAGACCTGCGTGGGCAGCGAGTTCTGCCGCTTCGGCACCCAGAACAGCACGCAGATGGGCATCGACCTGGAAACCATGCTGGCCAATATGTGGAGCCCGCACAAGGTCAAGCTGGCGGTGTCCGGCTGCCCGCGCAATTGCGCCGAATCCGGCATCAAGGACGTGGGCATCATTGCGGTGGATTCGGGGTGGGAGCTGCATGTTGGCGGTAATGGCGGCATCAAGACCGAGGTCGCCCGCTTCCTGGTCAAGGTGAGCACCGCCGAGGACGTGCGCGAATACACCGGTGCGTTTCTGCAGCTGTATCGCGAGCAGGCGTATTACCTGGATCGCACCGTGCACTACATCGCACGGGTGGGGCTGGATTACATCCGCGCACAAGTGGTGGATGACGCGGCCAACCGGCGTGCCTTGTACGAACGCCTGCTGTACTCGCTGGAAGGCCTGGTCGACCCGTGGAAGGCGCGTATCGCCGGCGAACGGAAGCAGGAGTACCAACCCTTGCGTATCGCCGCGCCGGCCGCAACGGTGGAGGAATGAGCATGCAGCAGACCGCGTGGATTCGCGTGTGCGCGCTGCAGGAGCTGCCTGCATTGGGTGCGCGCGTACTCGAGATCGAGGGCATTGCACCGATCGCCTTGTTCCGCACCGCCAGCGATCAGGTATTTGCGTTGCGCGACCGTTGCCCGCACAAGGGCGGGCCGTTGTCGCAGGGTATCGTGGCCGGCGACACGGTGACCTGCCCGTTGCATGGCTGGGCGATCGCCTTGCAGAGCGGCCAGGCCTGCGCACCGGATGTGGGCTGCGCGCCGCGTTACCCGGTCAAGGTGGAAGCCGATGCGGTATGGATCGTGTTGCAGCCGGTATCGCTGCCGGAAGCAGTCGCCGAGCCGGCCGCATGAGCGACGGCCAGCAGCTACCTTTGATCGCTGCGGCGGTACAGCCGCATACGTCTGCGCCGATGCATCGCATCACCCGGTCGACCTGCTGCTACTGCGGGGTGGGCTGCGGGGTGCTGATCCACAGCGAGCACGACACGCATGGCGAACGCATCGTCGGCATCGAAGGCGACCCGCTGCATCCGGCCAATTATGGCCGGTTGTGCAGCAAGGGCCTGGCCTTGCCGCAGACCGCCGCCGGTACGCAGGGGCGCGTGCTCGCGCCGGAGCTGCGTCGTCATCGGCAGGCACCGCGGGCGGCGGTGAGCTGGGATCAGGCGCTCGACCACGTCACCGGCAAGCTGGCGGCGATCGTCGAGGAGCACGGCGCGGACGCGGTGGCGTTCTATCTCTCGGGACAGCTGCTGACCGAGGACTATTACGTCTTCAACAAGCTCGCCAAGGGCCTGCTGGGCACCAACAACATCGACACCAACTCGCGCCTGTGCATGTCCAGCGCGGTCACCGCCTACAAGCTGGCGCTGGGTGCCGATGGCCCGCCCACCTGTTACGAGGATCTGGAGCTGGCACAGACGGTACTGTTTGTCGGCAGCAACATGGCGTATGCGCATCCGGTGCTGTTTCGCCGGCTGGAAGAGGCGCGGGCGAAAAATCCCGCCATTCGCTGGGTCGTGATCGATCCGCGTCGCACCGACACCGCGGCCATGGCCGACCTGCACCTGGCGATCGAACCCGGGACAGACGTCGCCCTGTTCAACGGCATGCTGCACCACCTGATCTGGGAGGGTCTGGTGGATGCGCGTTTCGTTGCGGCGCACACCGAGGATTTCGACGCCCTCAAGCACATGCTGCGCGAGTACACCCCGCGCATGAGCGCCGAGATCTGCGGTATCTCGCACGAGGACCTGGTGCAGGCGGCCGAGTGGTTTGGACGCAGCCCGGCGGCGTTGTCGCTGTACTGCATGGGCCTGAACCAGTCCGCGCAGGGCACCGACAAGAATCTGGCACTGATCAATCTGCATCTGGCGACGGGGCAGATCGGCAAGCCGGGCGCAGGGCCGTTTTCGCTGACCGGCCAGCCCAATGCGATGGGCGGGCGCGAGGTCGGCGGCATGGCGACGATGCTGGCGGCGCATCGCGAGATCGGCAATGCCGACGATCGTGCGGAACTGGAACGTCTGTGGCATTTGCCCGCCGGCCGTCTGAGTGCCACGGCCGGCACACCGGCCGTGCAGTTGTTCGAGCGTCTGCGTGCGGGCACGTTGAAGGCGGTGTGGATCGTCTGCACCAACCCCGTGCATTCGATGCCGGAGGTGGAGGGCATTCGCGCCGCACTGGAACAGGCCGAACTGGTGATCGTGCAGGATGCGTTTTCCGGCACCGACACCGTGCCGTATGCCGACGTGCTGTTGCCGGCCGCCAGTTGGGGCGAGAAGGACGGCACCGTGACCAACTCCGAGCGCCGTATCACCCGCGTGCGCAAGGCGGTGGACGCGCCGGGCCAGGCGCGCGCGGACTGGTGGATCGCCCGCGAAGTGGCACGCCGGCTCGAAGCGCGTCTGGCACCTGCCAGCGGGGCGGGGCTGTTCGGGTTCGACAGCACCGTGCAGATCTTCGACGAGCATCGCGCGTTGACGGTGGGGCGCGATCTGGACATCGGCGGGCTGGATTACCCGCTGCTGGATGACGCGCCGCAGCAGTGGCCGTTCCCTGCCGGTGCCGCACACGGGCAGGCGCGGCGCTATACCGATGGCGTGTTCGCCACCGGCAACGGGCGCGCGCGCTTCCACGCCACGCCGTATCGCAAGGTGGCCGAGCCGACTTCGGCCCGCTTTCCGATGCGCTTGCTGACCGGCCGCCTTCGCGATCAATGGCATGGCATGTCGCGCAGCGGACGCGTGCCGGCAGCGTTTGCGCATAGCCCCGAACCCGCGTTGCGCATGCATCCGGACGACGCAGCACGACGCGGCCTGGTCGCCGGCGAGCTGGTGCAGATCGCCAGCAAGCGCGCTGCGCTGGTGCTGCCGCTGGAACTGTCCGACGAACTGCGCTCGGGCAGCGTGTTCGCCGCAATGCATTGGAGCGGGCAGCACCTGTCCAGCGGCGGCATCAACGAAGTGAGCAGCCCCGCGGTGGATGCGCGCTCGCAGCAGCCCGAGCTCAAGCATGCGGCGGTGCGGGTGGAGAAGGCGGTGTTCGGCTGGCATCTGCTCGCTGCCCGGCGCGGCGATGCGTTGGCCTTGCAACAGGCACTGCAGCCGCTGTTGCGCGACTGCGGCTATGCATCGCTGCGGCTGCATGCCGAGCCGCTGGCCGAGGCCGGCGGGCACTGGGCGGTCCTGCACGCGGCCTGCGGACGCGCGCCGGATGCGCAATGGCTCGATCGCCTGATCGCCGCATTGCAGTTGCCGGCCGGCGCAGACGTGCTGGAGTACCGCGACCTGCGCCGCGGGCTGCTGCGTCGTGTGGGTTGGCGCATGCAGGACGGCCACAGCCATATCGACGGCCTGCTGCTCAGCGCGGCGCAGCCCAGCGAGGCCAATCAGGCGTTGCTGCGCAGCGCATTGGCAGGCCGGCCCTGGCGCGGCCCGCGGCTGGCGGTGTTTGCGCAGACGCTGGGCGCGCCCAGCGACCCGATCGTCTGCAGCTGCATGCAGGTGTCGACTGCTGCGATCCATGCCGCCATCGACGACGGCGCCGACCTGCACCAGCTCAAGCAACGCCTGGGCTGCGGCACGGTCTGCGGCTCCTGTGTTCCGCAACTCACCCGGCTGTGCCGGCAACCCCGACACGCCTGAGTGCCTGTCCCGACCTCCACATATTGCGAGACCTGCTCATGTCAGTCATTCCGTCCTGCGCGCGTGATGTGGTGTTGTTGTCCGCCGGCCCCGGCGATCTGGATCTGCTCACCATCAAGGCGGTCAAGGCGCTGGCTGCCGCGCAGGTGCTTCTGCTGGACGATCTGGCCAACCCGCAGATCGTCGAACTCGCACCGCAGGCGCGGGTGATCCGGGTCGGCAAGCGCGGTGGCTGCCGCTCGACGCCGCAGGATTTCATCTGCCGGCTGATGCGGCGCTACGCCGTGCAGGGCTTGCGCGTGGTGCGCGTCAAAGGCGGCGATGCGCTGCTGTTCGGGCGCGCGGGCGAGGAGATCAGCTTCCTGCGCCGCGCCGGTGTGGGCGTACAGATCATCAACGGCGTCAGTGCCGCATTCGCCGCCGCATCCGCACTGGAAGTGTCGCTGACCCATCGCAGCCATTGCCACGGCATCACCTTCGTCACCGCGCATACGCACGATCACGGCGAGCCGAATTGGGGCGCACTGGCCGCCAGCGGCACCACGCTGGGCATCTACATGGGCCTGCGGCGTGCCGATGCCTTGGCCGCCGCGTTGCTGGCGCATCTGCCGGCCAGCACGCCGGCGGCCATCGTGCAGGCCGCCACCCGGCCCGAGCAGCAACGCCGGCTGACCACCCTGGGCGAGCTGGGACTTACCGCCGCCGGCATGCTGCCGGGCTTGCCCACCTTGCTGCTGGTGGGCGCTGCCTTGTCCGAGGCGACAGCGCAGTGCGACGACCGCTTCGGCATGGCGCTGGAGCAGGCAGCGGGGTGAGCGCGATCTGCTGAGCGCCGCGTGCGGCGATCCGCGCAGCATCGTCGGCGCGTCTCAACGGGCAACGCGGTGTGCGAAGCACGCCCGCGCAGGTGTCGCTACGTGATGCGCACGCGCTGCAGGCGAGAGGTCACACCGAGCAAGGCCGGCCTGCGGTGAGCAGCGCGCAGCATGTAGCCGCATCGCTTGCCGCTCCCGGTTCCGGTTTGCTGGCGCATTGGACAGCAGTGGACAGGGCAGGACAGTGATTGATCAGACCCATGCTGCATGCCCGGTGGAGCGGCGATGGCTGCACAGTGAGTTCGGCGTTATGGCCGCATTGGTAGCGCTACCGATGGATAAAAAGCGGACCCTCCTGCGGCGCGTGGCAGGAGTGCAAGATTTGCACAGCGAGCGCAGCTGTTTTTTCCTGCATTGTGGCGCTTGGCGCCGTCTCGCATGGCTGCACGGCTTGGCACGATAGTTGCGTTACCCCTCCTACCAGTGGCGTGATCGACGCATCGAGAGGAGGCACAGTGGAAGACGGACAAAGCAGTACTCGTAGCCGGCGCGGTTTTGCCGCATTGGATCCTGAAAAGCGCCGCGTGTTGGCGAGCAGCGGCGGCAAGGCAGCACATGCCAGTGGGAACGCACACGAATTCACCAGCGACGAGGCACGCGAAGCTGGCCGCAAAGGCGGCCAGGCCGTGAGCCGCGATCGCGATCATATGTCGCGGATCGGCAGCAAGGGTGGGCGTTCCAAGCAAGCCAAACCTCAGGAAGAGGCCGTCTAGGCGAGCGTGCGGCGCGCATCCGGCGCGCCGTTCTCGCTGCAGCGGACCGCAGGCCCTGCACGTCACGTGCAGGGCCTGCGGCGTTTTTGCGGACACCTCCGCCGCGTCAGCAGATCGGCCTGAACAATCGATTGCAGTTGTGTGTGTTCTTTGAAGCATTTGCGTCTTGCCTTGCCCGGCCAAGCTGTGACGCAGAGGTTGATGTGCAATGCATCGTCAGGCCCTGGGAAGTTTTTTCACTCGTCCTCGCGCGCACGCGATCGATTGCAGGGAAATATCTGCCCATTCCCCGGCGCGCTCACCCAGGCGACTGCAGGATTTGCATCCATTGCAGAATTTTCCTGATCGGCGGCCCGGGCTGGCTCCCTGAGGGTTGATGGAAGGCCCGGGATGCCACTGCATGGCAGCGCGTCTGCGTTGGCCCTTGCGACCGACAAGCATTGCAGCCGTGTCAGCGCACACGCAGCGTCAAGCCAACGACCGCTTCGTCACGACATTGCGCCTGCCGAAGGTGACGCGCCCGTTGTCGCGGGACTTGTCGACGCGCACACTCGCAAAGTCGGCCCTAACCGGACTCGACCTTACGGGCGGTTGCCATCATCGGGTTCGTCGTCGAATGGACCGCCATGCTCGGAGCGCTTACGCTGGCCGTCTTTCATTGGACGGCACCGGTAATGACACAGCGCATGGCGTATCCGATCGGCACACCACGGCAGCCCTGGGGCGAGGCAGAGCGCGCTGCATGGCGCGCACGCCAGCTGCGTCAGCGCAGTCATGCTGACGATGTGGTGCAAGTGATCGATGCACTGGATGCCAGTTATGAGCGCGTGCATTACGGAACGATCCCGGCGGCATCCGAGCAATACCCGTTGATCGCGCTGCGCAGCGTGGCGTGGGACGCCGCTTTGCCCTGCGCGCTGGTGACCGGTGGCGTGCATGGTTATGAAACCAGCGGCGTGCAGGGCGCGCTGCAGTTTCTGCAGCAACGCGCGGTGGCCTATGCAGGCAAGCTCAATCTGCTGGTGGTGCCTTGCGTCAATCCATGGGGCTACGAGCGGATCCAGCGCTGGAATGCCGATGCCATCGACCCCAATCGCGCGTTTCGCCAGGACAGCCCGGCCGCCGAGTCGGCGGCATTGATGCAGCTGGTCGCCCCAGTGGCCGGCCAGATGCTGGTGCATATCGATCTGCACGAAACCACCGACAGCGACGAAAGCGAATTTCGTCCGGCCCTGGCGGCGCGTGATGGCGTCGACTTCGTGCCCGGCAGCATTCCGGATGGGTTTTACCTGGTGGGCGATAGCGAAGATCCGCAACCGCAGTTTCAGCAGGCCATCGTTGCCGCCGTCGCCGAGGTCACCCATATCGCACCTGCCGATGCGAACGGCCAGATCATCGGCGCAGCGGTGGTCGCTCCTGGCGTCATCAACTACCCGGTGCGGCGTCTTGGCCTGTGCGCGGGCGTCACCGACGCGCGCTATCGCACCACCACCGAGGTATATCCGGACAGCCCGCGCGCAACGCCCGCGCAGTGCAACGCCGCGCAGGTGGCTGCGATCTGCGCGGCGCTGGACTACGCGCTCGCCCAGCGCTGACAGCATGGGCTGGCGCCAGATCGACGCTGGCGTCGCGGCGGTGCCAGCCATCTGCAGCACGGCCCACGCATGCATGCCCTGAGCCACTGCACGCCTAGACTATGCAGTTCTTCAAGCGCATGGACGACCCCGAATGACTCACGATGCGATAGACGGTGCACGCAGACGCCTGCTGGGCGGCGCGATGGGAATGGCCATCAGCGGCGGCGTGCTTGCCAGGCAACCCAAGACGGAGAACACGATGGCGCAGGACACGCAGTGGCAGGACGGCAGCTGGCTCAATCGGCCACGGACCGTCGCAACCAGCGGCGGCACCTTGGACGTGGTTACCGACAAGGCCACCGACTTCTGGCGCAAGACGCATTACGGGTTCACGCGCGATAGCGGGCATTTTTTCGGTATCACCGCCGCAGCGCGCTTCACTGCGCAGTTGCGGGTGCGCGCGCAGTACGAGTCGCTCTACGATCAGGCCGGCATCATGGTGCGTGTGGACGAGCAGCATTGGGTCAAGGCGGGTATTGAACTGAGCGATGGCCGCGCGATGCTCAGTAGCGTGTTGACCAACCCGGTCTCGGACTGGGCGACCGGCCCTTACGAGGCCGACCCCAAGGACTTCTGGATACGCGCCACCGTTGCCGACGGCGTTCTGCGCCTGCAGGTGTCTGCCGATGGCCGGACCTGGCCGCTGGTGCGGCTTTGCCCGTTTCCTGTTGCCGATACGTACCAGGTCGGCCCGATGTGCTGCACGCCGGAGCGTGCCGGGCTGAAGGTGCGTTTTTCCGACTGGACGCTAGGTCCGCCGCTGGGCAAGGATTTGCACGATCTGAGTTGATGGCCGTGTGGCAACGCAGCGTGCGCGCTGCGTTGCCACGCACATCACTGCAGGAGGCAAGGGCGGCGTAGTGTGGGTCGATCAAGGACGATGCACGCGCCGACCGCACGCGGGCAGCTCGGATCACGGCAAGCGCTGTTCTGCCACCGCGCTTGCCACATATTCCGCCACCAGCTCCGCCTCCATCGGCCGGGCCAGCAGATAGCCCTGCGCTTCATCGCATCCCCAACTGCGCAGCAGCGCGATTTCGTCGGCGTGTTCGATGCCTTCTGCAACGGTGCGATATCCCAACGCGCTGGCCAGGCGTACCACCGCCTCGGCGCGCAACTGCATGCCGGTCTTGGTGGCGATGCCGGTCACCAGCGAGCGATCGAGCTTGAGCACGTTGACCGGCAGCTCGGTGAGGTAGCCGAAGTTGCTGTAGCCTGTGCCGAAGTCGTCGATGGCGACATTGACTCCGGCGTCACGCAGGGCGCGCAGCCGTGGCACTGCCTCCACATTGCTGCGCAGCCAGCGGCCCTCGGTGATCTCCAGCTCGATGCGCTGGGTGGGGATGGCCAGCTCCCTGCAGCGATGGATGACGTCTGCGGCGAGATTGCGGTTGCCAAAATCGCGCGAAGACAGATTGATCGACATGGAGAAGTCCAGCCCCTGCGCACGCCAGCTGGCCAACTGCACCAATGCGTTTTCGATCACCCAGTTGGTGACGGTGCACATCAAGGCGGTCTTTTCGAACAAGGGGATGAATTCGTCCGGACCGATCGGGCCAAGGCTGGCATGCCGCCAGCGCAACAGTGCCTCGAAGCCGGTCACCGACAAGTCTTCAAGGTTGATCCGTGGCTGGAACACCAGCCGGAAATCGCCTGCTTCCAGCGCCTTTTCGGCATCCAGTGCCAACCGGTACGAACGCTGGATCGCGTCGTCGTGCGAGGCGCTATACCAGCATACGATGGCGTGATTGCTGATCGCATCGCCCAGTGCCACCAGCCCCTTGCGCATGACGTCGTTGGTGTCCGGTTGTTGCGGTGCAAAGCGCACGACGCCAGCGTGAAAGGTCAACGACATCGGGATGCCGGCCGCGTCCATCGGCGCATGCAGCATGTCGCGCAGATCGAGCAACAGGTCTTCCATCTCGTCGGGCGCGGAATTCAACAGAAAAAACGCAAAGCGCATCGGTGCCACGTGATAGACGGTGGCTTTGCCGCGCAGCGCGCGCGTCAGTACATAGCTGGCGTGGCGCACCAGTTCTTCCAGCGGCTGCATGCCCAGTGCCTGACGTGCTTCATTGGCTGCCTGGGTGTCGTAGACCTCGATGAAGGCAGCGATGGTCGGTACGCAGTGGCTGCCGAAGGCGAGGGCATCCAGGTCCGACTGCAACTGGCGTGCATTGAGCAGGCCGCTGTGCGGTTCGCGCCGCCCGGCGCCGAACTGCAGTTCCAGTTGCGCCGCGGCCACATTGGCGAACATCAGCAGCTGTTGGTGTTCCTGGCTGGCCAGGCGACGCTCGCGCGTATCGATCACGCACAAGGTGCCGGAGACGCCGGTCTGCGGTGCACCGACCGGGACGCAGGCAATAAAGCGCGCCGGCAAGCCCGGGAAGGCGGCGTCGCCCAGTTGGATCGGGGCAAGGGCGGCAGGTTCAATCAGTTCCGTGACGCCATTGGGCGCTGCAGACGCATGCCGGCACAATTCAATGGCCTGCTCGACATGGGCGGCACTGATGCCGCGCGCCGCCAGCACGCGCACGCGGCCGCCCTCGACGATGGTCAGTGCGGCCGCAGGCGCAACCAGGGCATGGCACAGCAGACGCGCGATCTGATCGAGCGGCTCCATGCCCCCCAGGTCGATCGGCACGCCCGACCAGTCGAACTGCTGTTGCTGCCGTTTGGTGTCCAAAGCGAGCGTCATGTCGTCAGTTTCCGTGTTGAAGATCACACACTGCCTGGCTACTACAAACAAACCGAGGTCGTTGACAGGTGACGATCATCGGGCACTAAAACCTTTTCGAATAAGCCGGCCTCTTCAATAAACTCCATCGCAGGATATCGAGCGCGACAATAAACTGGACGGGCGGAGTGGCTGCACACAAATACCGCAATCAATGAGCGGCGTCGACAGTTGGTGGTGGTCTTAATGGTAAAAGCGGGCTCATTAAATCAAATGACGGCACTGCATCGATCAGGTTTTCACTCCTGCACCGCAACATTCCACACAAAAGTTGTAGTCGAAATGGTTCGGCTCGTTAATATCCGGGTGACCGCATCAGATCGCTTTAAAGCATTCGGACTCATCTAGCCATATTCCGCTTTACCGCTGAATTAGGCCATGTTTTTATTTGAATTCTGCCGCACATGATCTGTGGCGCCTGCCGCATGAGGTAGCGCGATAACGCTAACGGGCACGAGTAAACCAGTCGACAGTTTGGGCGTGTGTCATGGATAGTTTCGTGGTTAGTGATATTCGGCACAGTTTCAGGCATGGCGCTTTCCCTATTAATCTCCCACTATTATTCGCAGGGAATGGTATTAAACGTCCTCATCCGTAGGCGATACCGGTTGGTACGGCATAAGCTGTTTTTAAACCGACTCGACAGTAAATCAACTTTCTGCTGTTGGAGAGCGCGTGTGTGTGTGCGTGAGTCTCTGCACGGCGATACAGGGGGAATAAAATGAATCGTGCATTTGCGCTGGTCTGGAACGCGGCGATTGGTAATTGGGTGGTGACGCACGAGCTGGTACGTCGGCGGCGCAAGCCCGGGGCAACCCGCCGCAGCGTGTCGAGCCTGGTCGTGCTGGCGGTGGGAGCCGCCGCACCGATGCTGGCCTGGGGGGCGTGCACACCTGCACTTCCAGCAGCGGGCGCCACCGTCACCTGCACGGGGTTGCCAATCACCAGCAACAGCTTCGCAAGCAGCGCAAACAACCTGACCATCAACGTTGCGGCAGGCACGCAGATGACCGCCGGGCTGCTGGGCGGCACCGCCATTGCGCTCACCGGCACCAATGCCACGCTAAACAACAGCGGTACGATCGACCCCTCGGCGCTCGGCCTGTTGTCGGTGTTGAGCACCGGCGTCAGCATGGGCAATGCCAGCTCCACCGCGGTGACCGCCAATAATCTCGCCACCGGCGCGATTTACGGCACCGGCGGCCTACTGGGGGCGAACCTGCTCAATCTCGATGGCATGGCGCTTGGCATCACCTCGGCCAGCAATGGCGTCGTGCAGATCAACAATGCCGGGCTGATCGATAGCCGTGCATTGTTGAACCTGTCGGTGCTGAGTGCGGATACGCCGGTGATTGCAGTCAGCGGCGGCGGTACCGTCAATGCAGTCAACACCGGCACCATCAACGGGCGCGTGGGCTTCCAGAGTTCGGCCACCGGCAACAGCTTCGTCAACGCCGGCAGCATCAACGGCAGCGTGTCGATGGGGGCGGGCAGCACCAACAGCTTCACGGCGGTGACTGGCGGCAGCGTCAACAGCGGCGGCGGGCTGGCGCTGGAACTGCTTGGGCCGGGGGGCTTGCTGAGCTTCGCGCAGACCGGTGTGGTGGATGGCGGCGCAGGCGGCACCAATACGCTGATCCTGCAGAATTCGGCCACCGGCACTGGCAGCGGCAGCACCGGCGTCGGGACGCTCAGCACCGCGCAATACATCAATTTCGGCAGCCTGCGCGTCAATAGCGGCACCTGGTCGGTCGGGGGCGGAAGCAACTTCGGCAGCAGCGCGCTCAATGGCGGCGTACTGCAGTTCGCCAATCCTGCGCAGCTAGGCACTGCCATCACGGCCAACGGCGGTGCGCTGGAGGCGACAGCCGCCGGCCTGAGCCTGTCGCCTGCCGGCGGCATCGCCTTGGGAGCAGGTGGCTTGACCCTGCAGGGCGCCAATGCCCTGACCATTGCCAGCCCCATCGTCGGTACCGGTGCGCTGACCAAGACCGGGACCGGTGCGTTGGGCCTGACCGGCAGCAATACCTTCAGCGGAGGCGTCAACCTGCTCGGCGGCTCAGTGACGGTGGGAACCAATGGCGCACTGGGAACAGGCGCCGTCAACGTGTCAGCCGGCAGCGTGCTTTCCAGTGCGGCGGTCGACTTGCCGAACGCGTTCGTGCTCAACGATTTCATCGGCATCGGCGGCGCCAACACCTTGCGGATTGGCGGCGGCATCAGCGGCGCCGGCGCGTTGAACAAGATCGGCACCGGCACGCTCACCCTGGGCGGCAGCAATACCTATGCAGGCGGCACGACGCTGGGCGCGGGGACGCTGCGGATCGAAACCAATACCGCGCTCGGAGCGGGCACGGTGACAGCCGCCGGTGGGCAGCTGGATACCAGCGCTCCACTGACCCTGGCCAACAATGTTGCCTTGACCAATACGCTGGGCCTGGGCGCCAGCGGCAACGCGCTGACCCTGACCGGCACGCTTGCCGGCGCGGGTGGTGTCAACAAGACCGGCACTGGCACGCTCGCGCTCAACGGCGCCAACACCTTCGCTGGCGGAACCACGCTGGCATCGGGCACCTTGCAACTGGGCAGTGCCTCGGCACTGGGAACCGGCGGCTTGAACGTCACCGGCGCGTCCAACCTCAGCAGCAGTGCGCCACTGACGGTGGCCAACGGCATCAGCCTTGGCGGACCCTTGAACTGGACCGGCGCGCAGGCGCTGACATTGAGCGGTGCCATCAACGGTGGCGGCACCCTGATCAAGAGCGGTGCGGGCGACCTCACCCTGACCGGTAACAACGCCTACACCGGTGGCACCAGCTTGAGTACCGGGCGCCTGGTGGTGGGCTCGAACGCGGCCCTGGGCACCGGCACCCTGACCGCAAGCGGCGGCGAGCTGGATGCCACCGCTGCGGCAACCCTGGGCAACACGATTGCACTCACCGGTAGCTTGGGCGTGGGCAGCAGCGGTAATGCCTTGAACCTGAGCGGCGCCATTGGCGGCACCGGTGCGTTGAACAAGCTCGGCACCGGCAGCTTGACCCTGGGTGGCCTGAACACCTATGCCGGCGGCACCAACCTCACTGCCGGCACCTTGCAGGTGGCCAGCGGCACCGCGCTGGGCACGGGTGCGTTGAACGTCACCGGCAATGCGGCCCTGCAAAACACGGCGGCCACCTCGTTGAGCAACGCGATCGCGTTGACTCCAGGTGCGCTGACGCTGAGTGGGGCGCAAGCACTGACACTGAGTGGCGCGATCAGCGGCACCGGGAGCCTGATCAAGTCCGGCAGTGGCGACCTCACGCTGAGCGGCAACAATCTGTACAGCGGCGGCACCACGCTCAGCGCCGGCACACTGACGGTGGGCAGCGACACCGCGCTCGGTGTTGGCGCGCTCAGCGCAGCAGCCGGTACCACCCTGGCCAATGCAACCGTCAGCACGCTGGCCAATGCCATTGCCTTGGCCGGCCTGGTCAATGTGGGTGGCAGCAACGCGCTCACGCTTACCGGCGCCATCACCGGCGTGGGCAGCCTGGACAAGCTGGGCCCCGCCAGCCTGACCCTGGCCGGTAACAATAGCTACACCGGCGGCACGCGCCTGAGTGCAGGCAGCCTGATCCTGGACAGCGACACCGCCTTGGGTCTTGGCACCCTGACCGTCGGCGGCGGACTGCTCGACAGCACCGCCGCACGCGTGCTCGCCAACAACGTGGCGCTGGAAGCGGACCTGCAGCTCGGCGGCAGCCAGGATCTCACCCTCACCGGTGCGGTCAGTGGCGTGGGTGGCGTGGTCAAGGACGGCAATGCTGCATTGACGCTGGCTGGACCCAACAGTTTTGCCGGTGGCGTGGATCTCGATGCAGGCGCGCTGCTGATCGGCGACGGCGCAGCACTGGGCACCGGGGCGCTGACCGCTGCCGATGGCACGCAGCTGCAGGCCACTGCCGCGACCACGATCGGCAACGCTGTGGTGCTCAACGGTGCGCTTTCGCTCACCGGCAACAACGATCTGGGCGTCACCGGCATCGTCAGTGGCGCAGGCAGCCTGGTCAAGCAGGGCGCCGGTGCGCTGGCCCTCACCGGCAACAATGTCTATACCGGCGGCACCTTGCTCGACACCGGCATCCTGTCGGTCGGCAGCGACAGCGCACTCGGCACCGGCGCGCTCACCGCTGCCGATGGCACGCAGCTCACTGCCAGCACGGCGGTGACCTTGCAGAACGCGGTCAATGTCGCCGGCCAACTCGCCATCGATGGCCAGAACCTCACCCTCGATGGCGTGGTCGACGGCGCCGGTCGCCTGATCAAGAACGGCACGCAAACGCTCACGCTCAATGGCAACAACACCTGGGCGGGCGGACTGCAACTGCAGGGCGGAGCAGTGGTGGTCGGCAGCGACACGGCACTCGGCTTGGGCACACTGAGCGCCGCCGCGGGCACCACACTGGATGCCAGCAGCGCGGTGACGCTGGGCAATGCACTTGCGTTGAATGGCGCACTCACCTTGCCTGGCACGCAGGACATCACGCTCAATGGGGTCGTCAGCGGCAGCGGCAGTCTCGACAAGCAAGGCGCTGCCACGCTGACCTTGGCCAATGCCAATACCTTCAGCGGCGGCGTTGCGCTGGATGCGGGGCGTGTGGTGCTCGGCAACGACGCTGCGCTGGGCGTGGGTGCGCTGCTGGTCGGCGGCCCTGCCGAACTGGATGTCGCTGCCGCGCTGACGCTGGGCAACGCGGTGCAGTTGAACGATCAGCTCACGCTGATCGGCAGCAACGATCTCGGCTTGAACGCTGCCATCACCGGCACCGGCAGCCTGATCAAGAATGGCGCCACCACGTTGTCGCTCAACGCGAGCAACAGCTATAGCGGTGGCACAACGTTGACGGCCGGCACCATTGCGGTCGGCGCCAACGACGCACTCGGCACCGGCAGCCTGTCGGTGGTCGGCAATGCAGCGCTGAGCAACGCGATTGCGGTGGCGCTGGGCAACGACATCGCGCTTGGCGCAGCGCTCACCGTGGATAACGGTGCGGACATGCTGGTCAGCGGCAGCATCAGCGGTACAGGCGACTTGATCAAGACCGGTGCCGGCACCCTGACATTGAATGGCAGCAACACCTACACCGGCCCGCTGGCGATCCAGGCCGGCACGCTGGTTGCGAGCACCGCCGCGTCGCTTGGCAACGCCAGCAATGTCGATGTCGCTGCAGGGGCGGTGCTGAATCTCAGCAACGGCGGCCTGATCAGCGCGCTCAGCGGCGCCGGCAATGTCACTACCGATGCCGGCGGTACGCTGCAGTTGGGCGGTGGCGATTTTGGCGGCAGCCTTGGTGGTGGCGGCAATCTGGACAAGGTCGGCGCCGGCACGGTGCGCCTGCTCGGCAACAGCGCGATCGGCGGTGCCACCCAGGTCAGCGGCGGTACCCTGGATGTGATCGGCACCCTGGGCACCAGCGCAGTGAACGTGGCGCTAGGCGGCACGCTGACCGGCACCGGCACCACCGGCAACGTGGGAAGCAATGTGACCATCGCCGACGGTGGCCGGCTTGCATTGACCAGTGGCTCCTCGCTCAGCGTGGGTGGCCTGACCCTGGCACCGGGTGCGTTTTTGGATGTCGCATTGGCAGCGCCGAGCAATACGCGGCTGCTCGCGGTCAATGGCGACCTCACCCTGGACGGCACGCTCAACATCACCGACATCGGTGGGTTCGGCACGGGTGTGTACCGGCTGATCGACTACACCGGCCTGCTCACCAACAACGGTCTGGCGATCGGCCTGTTTCCGGGCAGCGTGGATCTCAGCCAGCTCGCGCTGCAGACCGCCATCGGCCAGCAACTCAACCTGGTGGTGACGGCACCGGGCAGCATCGTGCAGTTCTGGGATGGTGTCCAAACCACCGCCAACGGCACCGTCGACGGCGGTGCAGGAACCTGGGGTGCGGCGACCAACTGGACCAACCAGGACGGCACGGCCAACAGCACCTGGCAAGGCGATTTTGCGGTCTTTGCCGGCAACGCAGCCGCCGTTGGCGTGGTGGGCACGCAGAGCATCGGCGGCCTGCAGTTTGTCACCGATGGCTATCAGCTGACCGATGCCGGCGCGGGTGGACTGGCTGTCACTGCGCCGTTGACCGCGATCCGTGTGGATCCGGGTGCAACCGCCAGCATCGATGTCGCCATTTCCGGCAGCGGTGGCGTGGAAAAGCTCGACACCGGCACGCTGGTGCTCGATGCGGCCAACAGCTATACCGGCGGCACCGCCCTCAGCGGCGGCACCCTGGTGCTGGGCGACGCGCAGGCGCTGGGCACCGGCACCCTGACCGCAGCAACCGGCACCAACCTCGATAGCAACCAGGCATTGGCGGTCGGCAATGCAGTGGTACTCGATGGCGCGCTCAACCTGGTCGGCAGCAACGACCTGCGCCTGTCCGGCCCGATCAGCGGCGCGGGCAGTCTGATCAAGAACGGCGCGTCCACGCTCACGCTCGACGGCGCCAACAGCTACGTCGGCGGCAGCGTGTTGAACGCAGGCACCCTGGCGGTTGGCAGCAACACCGCGCTCGGTGTCGGCAGCCTGTCGGTGCTGGGCAATGCCACCTTGAGCAACGCGATTGCGCTGGCACTGGGCAATGCGGTCAATCTCGGTGCCGATCTGACCATTGCCAGCGCGGACGATCTGGGCCTGACCGGGGTGCTGAGTGGCGCGGGTGCCTTGACCAAGACGGGCCTGGGCAGCTTGACCTTGTCCGGCGGCAACACGTTCACCGGCCCGGTGTCGGTGCAGGCCGGCGTGCTCGCCACCGCCGCCCCCGGCGCGTTGGGCAACACCAGCGTCGTGGATGTGGCCGCAGGTGCCGGGCTCTCGCTCGGCAGCAATGCGGCCCTGGGTGCAGTGACCGGGCAGGGCAATGTCGCGGTGCTGGGCGGCACCACGCTACAGCTTGGCGCCAACAACGTCGGCAGTACTTTTGCCGGCAGCCTGAGCGATGCAGGCAATCTGGACAAGGTCGGCACCGGCACCTTGCAGCTCACCGGCACCAGCGCGCTCGGCGGCACCACCCAGGTCACCGCCGGCACGCTGGACGTGGATGGCACGCTGGCCAGTGCAGGTGGCCTGACCGTGGGCAGCGGTGCCAGCTTGAGCGGCAGCGGCGTGGTCGATGCGGCGGTCACGGTGAATGACGGCGGCCGCCTGGTGGTGACCAGTGGCGCAGTGTTGACCACCGGCAGCCTGAGCCTGGCTCCCACTGCCACGCTGGACGCGTTCCTGGGCATCCCCAGCCAGACCGGCGTGTTGGCGGTCAATGGCGATCTCACCCTGGACGGCACGCTCAACATCACCGACATCGGCGGCTTCGGCACCGGCGTGTACCGCCTGATCGACTACAGCGGTGGCTTGACCGACAACGGCCTGGGCATCGGCACGCTGCCAGGTACGATCGATCCCACCCAGCTGACGTTGCAGACCGCGCTGGCCCAGCAGATCAACGTGGTGCTGCTGGCGCCCGGCAGCAACGTGCAGTTCTGGGATGGTGCGCAGACCATTGCCAATGGCAGCATCGATGGCGGCGCAGGCGTCTGGGCCGCAGGCCCCACCAACTGGACCTCGATCGATGGGCTGAGCAACAGCGACTGGCAGAACAGTTTTGCCGTGTTCGCCGGCACCGCGGGTAATGTAGGCGTGCAGGGCACGCAAGGCATTACCGGCATGCAGTTCATCAGCGACGGGTATGTGCTGAGCGATGCCGGCGGCGGTGCATTGAGCGCCAATGCGGCCACCACCATCATCCGTGTCGACCCTGGCGTCACCGGCACCATCGATGTGGGCATCGGCGGCACCGGCACGCTGCAGAAACTCGACACCGGCACGCTGGTGCTGAGCGCCGCCAACACCTACACCGGCGGCACCGCGCTCGGCGGCGGCACGCTGGTGCTGGGCGATGCGCAGGCATTGGGCACCGGCACGCTGACCGCTGCAGCCGGCACCAGCCTCGATACTGATCAGGCATTGGCCGTGGGCAATGCGGTGGTGCTCGACGGTGCGGTGACGCTGCTAGGCAGCAACGATCTCGCCCTGACTGGCGCCATCAGCGGTGCCGGCAGCGTGATCAAGACCGGTGCATCCACGCTCACGCTCAGTGGCAACAACAGCTATGCCGGCGGGACCGCGCTGAGCGATGGCACCTTGTCGATCGGCAGCAACAACGCGCTGGGCACCGGCAGCCTGTCGGTGGTCGGCGCTGCGGTGCTGACCAACCCTGTTGCCGCAACTGTGGGCAATGCGGTCGTCCTCGGCGCTGCGCTGAGCGTCGACAATCCGGCAGACCTCACGCTTGCCGGCGATATCAGCGGCAGTGGCGCCTTGATCAAGACCAACACCGGCACGCTGACACTGGACGGCAGCAGCAGCTACACCGGTGGCACGACGGTCAACGCCGGCACGCTGGTTGGCGACAGCGCCAGCCTGCAGGGAGCCATCGTCGACAATGCGACGCTGGTGTTCAACCAGGTTGCCGATGGCGTGTTCACCGGCTCGATCACCGGCACCGGCAGCGTGATCAAGGATGGCGCCGGCGCACTAGTGCTCAACGGTGCGAACGGGTACGCCGGCGGCACCACGATCACGGCCGGTACCTTGATCGGCGATACCAGCAGCCTGCAGGGCGATATCGCCAACAACGCGGCACTGGTGTTCAACCAGAACACCGGTGGCGTGTATGCCGGCACGCTCAGCGGCACCGGCTCGCTGCAGAAGGCCGGCACCGGCGCGCTGCAATTGCTCGGGCCCAACACCTATACCGGCGGCACCGTGATCAGCGCCGGCAGCCTGATCGGCAACACCACCAGCCTGCAGGGCAATATCGTCGACAACGCCACGCTGGTGTTCGATCAGGCCAGCGATGGTGTGTTCGCCGGCGCGGTCAGCGGCACCGGCAGTGTGGTCAAGCAGGGGACGGGTGCGTTGACGCTTGCCGAAGCCGGCAACTACAGCGGCGGTACCGTACTTGCCAGCGGTAGCTTGGTGCTGGGTGATGCACAGGCGCTGGGCACCGGAACGTTGACCGCCGCGACCGGCACCACGTTGGATACCGATCAGGCACTGACAGTGACCAACGCAGTCGAGCTGGCAGGTGCAGTCGCGTTTGCGGGCAGCAACGATCTCACCTTGACCGGTGCTGTGACCGGCACCGGTGGGTTGATCAAGAATGGGGTTTCCACGCTGACACTGGACGGCAGCAACAGCTACACCGGTGGCACGACGGTCAACGCCGGCACGCTGGTTGGCGACAGCGCCAGCCTGCAGGGAGCCATCGTCGACAATGCGACGCTGGTGTTCAACCAGGTTGCCGATGGCGTGTTCACCGGCTCGATCACCGGCACCGGCAACGTGATCAAGGATGGCGCCGGCGCACTAGTGCTCAACGGTGCGAACGGGTACGCCGGCGGCACCACGATCACGGCCGGTACCTTGATCGGCGATACCAGCAGCCTGCAGGGCGATATCGCCAACAACGCGGCACTGGTGTTCAACCAGAACACCGGTGGCGTGTATGCCGGCACGCTCAGCGGCACCGGCTCGCTGCAGAAGGCCGGCACCGGCGCGCTGCAATTGCTCGGGCCCAACACCTATACCGGCGGCACCGTGATCAGCGCCGGCAGCCTGATCGGCAACACCACCAGCCTGCAGGGCAATATCGTCGACAACGCCACGCTGGTGTTCGATCAGGCCAGCGATGGTGTGTTCGCCGGCGCGGTCAGCGGCACCGGCAGTGTGGTCAAGCAGGGGGCGGGGGTGTTGACGCTGGTTGCGCCCAATACCTACAGCGGTGGCACCACCATTGCCAGCGGCAGCCTGATCGGTACCACCACCAGCCTGCAGGGCAATATCGTCGACAACGCGACACTGGTGTTCGACCAGGCAGGCGATGGCACGTTTGCCGGCAACATCACCGGCAGCGGTACGTTGATCAAGAACGGCGCGGGCGCGTTGACGCTGGATGGTGTCAACGCCTATCTCGGTGGCACCACGATCAATGCGGGCACATTGATTGGTGATACCGACAGCCTGCAGGGCAATATCGCCAATGCCGGCGCACTGGTGTTCCAGCAGACCGCCAATGGCACCTACGCAGGGATCCTGTCGGGTACCGGCAGTCTGCTCAAGGATGGTGTGGGCACCTTGCTGGTCACCGCAAACAGCAGTGGCTTCACCGGGCCGACCACCATCGTCGCGGGCACCCTGAGCGTGGGTAACCCGGCCAATCCGGGCGCCGCGTTGGGCGGGCCGGTCACGGTGGGCCCGGGCGGCACGCTCACCGGCAGCGGCAGCATCGGCGGCCTGACCTCCGGTGGCACCGTGGCGATCGGCGGCAGTACGGGCACGATCAGCGTCGGCGGCAATGTCGCGCTTGCAAATGGCTCCACCCTGCAGGTCACGCCGGGTGCGGGCGGCACGGTGACACCGATCAGCGTGGGCGGGGCGGCCACGCTGGCACCTGGCAGCACCCTGCAACTGGTACGTGCGACGGACCTGCCGTTGTTCACCGAGATCCCGGTCATCAGCGCCGCGGGCGGGCTGACCGGTCGGTTTACCAACGTCGTCTCCGACTACGCCTTCGTCACGCCGAATGTCAGCGCCAGTGCCACGGCGCTGTCGGTGTCGTTTGGCCGCAACACCGTGGCCATGGTCGATGCAGTCACCGCGCCAAACCAGCAGGCTGCCGCAGCGGCGGTGGATGGCTTGCCGACCACCAGCCCGGTCTACCAGGCAGTGGTGCGCCTGCCCGACGACCCGCAGGCGATCAGCACGGCGTTTGCCTCGCTGTCGGGCGAAAGCCATGCCAGCACGGCAACTGCATTGCTGGATAGCCACTTCTTGCTGAGTGCCGTCGGCAATCATCTGCGTGGCGACAGTCAGGACGCGCAGGTAGGCGACACCACGGTCTGGATCACCGGCCGTAGCCTGCCCAATCGTGTCGATGGGGATGCCAACACCGCTTCGGTGCGGCGCGAGGACAACGGCGTCATGGCCGGCGCAGAACGGCGCATCGGCGAGCGCAGCGTGGTCGGTGTCGCGGTCGGTAATCAGGACATCGAAACCCGCTCGCGCGAATCCTTGGATCGTTCCGACATCGATGGCACCCATGCCAGCATCTACGCCCAGGCCGACTGGTCTGCGTTCGCTGTGCAGGCTGCGGTCGACTATGCGGACTACAGCGTGGACAGCAGCCGCCGGGTGATGTTGCCCGGCGTGCTCGAAGAGCGGCTGACCAGCAACTACGATGCGAAGGCCGTCACCGTGTCGCTGGAAGCGGCCTGGAACCTGCGCACCGGCAATGCGGTGTACAGCCCCTTCGTTGCGGCGGACTACACGCACCTGAAGACCGACGGCTTCGACGAGCGCGGCGGCATTGCCGGGCTGTCGGTGGACAGTGCCAAGGACGAGTACACCACCAGCACGGTGGGTGTGCGCGGGCGTTGGCAGTTGGGTGCGGCGGCCGGGGTGTACGCCTCGGTGGGTTGGCGGCATGCGTTCGGCGACCGTGCCGTGGAGCGGTCGGCCGGCTTTGTCGGCAGCGGCTCGCAGTTCTCGGTGCAGAGCGTCACGCTGGCCAAGAACGCGGTGGTCGGCGAACTGGGCGTCAGCCTGATCACCTCGCCCAACAGCCGCATGGCGTTGTCGTTGCAGGGACTCAACGGTGATGGCCAGACCGCATACGGCGGCCAGGTCACCTGGGGCTGGAGCTTCTGATTCACCGCAGACCAAAAAGCCCCGGCATTGCCGGGGCTTTTTTTTGCCTGATGCACAGTGCTGCATGGCATCGGTGGTTGCAGTGACCAAGTGCGGTCGGGTGCCGGTCGCGATCAGAACTGCCAGCGCAAGCCGACATTGGCATTGATGCTGTTGGCATCGGAACGACCGCGCTCGGCGCCCACGTTGCCATAGATGGAGAAGGCATCGTTGAGCTGGTAGCGCACGCCCACCGACGCACGCGCCGACTGCTTGGACACCGGCTCGCCGGCCACGTTGAAGCGCGCTTCCGGCAGACCGGTGAACCAGGCGGTGAAGTCCGAGTTCGGATTGCCGAGCAGCGAACGGTAGGCGATCAAGCCATCGAAGCCCCACTTGCCGCGCACCAGATGACCGCGCACACCCACCTCGCCATAGCCGGCACGCAACGTGTCGCTGTTGGCGCTTAACCCCAGCCCGGTGGCCGAGGCTTCGCTGAAGGCATCCTGGGTCTGGCTGACCACGCCTGCGGCAATGAACGGCGACAGCCCTGCCTGCGGCATCAGGCCGACTTCGGCACGCAGCGACCAGTTGGTGTCGTGGCGGCGATCCTGCAGGCGCTCGCCGATGCTGCCGGCCTGCACCGTGCGTTCGGTGTCCACATTGCTCATGCCGTAGGAACCGATCCCGGACACATAGGCCTGGCCGATCGGCTGATACAGATACGCGGTCATCGCATAACGGTCCGAGCGCAGGCGACTGGCCGACGCATCGATGTGCGCACGGTCCTGACCCGAACTCAGCGCCGCACCCACGATGGTGCCAGCGTTGCCCATCGGCAGATCCACACCGACGGTGGTGGCCTGCTGGGTGTAATCGGCCGAGTCGAAACCCTTGCCGCCCAGTTCGCCGTCCAGATAGCTGCCCTGCATCCAGGTGGTCAGCGTGGTGGTGTCGGCCAGGTAGGGCAGGCGATCGGCCGCCACGCGTGCATCGTTGAGTGCCGACTGGAAGCCCAGCGTGCGCTCGATGCCGTGTACCTGGCCGGCCAGGGTCGGCAGCGATGCGGCAACCTGCGCATCGTTGGCGGCCAGCAGCGCGCCGGTGGCGCTGATCAGGCCACCCAGATTATCCGTATCGCCGGAGGCCACACGCGTATCCAGCACCTTGACCAGCGTATCGGCCTGCGTGGCACCGTTGACCACCGACTGCGGCGCACCGGCCGCCTGCGCGCTGGCAGCGGAGGCATTGCGGGTCAACGTGGCGGTGACGGTGGTGGGGTCGTAGGCGAGCGAAGCAGTCCAGAAGAAGTTGTTGGCGTACTGCACCCGGTCGAAGCTGCCCTGCAACGTGCCGGCCGTGACGATCTTCTCGCTGCTGCCGACGTTGTAGCCAGCCGCTTCCGGCAGCAACAGCAGGTTGCCCTTCAGGCTGGCCTGGCCGGTGACGGTCAAGCCCTTGCCCAATTCGATGGCGGTGGTGCCGGTGTTGTTGGCCAGGCTGTAGCCGCCGTTGATGACACCGCCGCGCGATTCGAACGTGGCCGAGTTGAGCACAATGACATCCGAACGCAGGCTGCCCGACAGTGCGAGCACGCCGTCGCTGACGCTGGTGCCGCCGGTGTAGCTGTTGTTGCCGCTGAGCGTGAGCCTGCCGGCGCCGTTCTTGGTCAGGCCGCCGGCGCCGGAGATGTCATTGCTGAAGGTGCTGTCGTAGCCGGAGGTCACATTTGCCGCCCAGTTGCTGGCGAACTGGCCCGGGCCCTTGATCGCCTTGGCCGCATTGACCAGGCCGAAGCCGTACAGCGCATCCACGCCGGGGTCGCCCAGGTCGGTGGCGGTGGTCAACAGGGTCTGCTGCAGGTTGGAAGCACTCATCCACGGATACACGCCCAGCACCTGCGCCGCGATGCCGCTTACAGCGGCCGTGGAGAACGAGGTGCCGGCGATCTGGCCCTGCAGCTCGGTGCCGGCCAGCGCGGGTGCGAAGTAGCTGCCCGGCGCCACCAGGCACCATTGTGCGGCGGCGCCGCAATGGTTGGAATAGCTGGTCAGGCCGGCGGCATTGCCGGCGCTGTCGATGTTGACCGCGCCCACGGCCAGCCAGTTGTTGCGCAGACTGGCTTCCTGCACCGGCGTCGCCGCCGGGTAGGAGGCTTCTGCCGCGCCTTCGTTGCCGGTGGCGGCCACGATCAGCGCATCGGCCTGCACCAGCGGGGTCAGCGCATACTTCCAGGCCAGTGCGGCATTGGCACTGCTGGCTGCATCTGCATACGAGGCGCCGATCGACAGATTGGCGATGCGCACGCCGGCTGCCGCCAGGTCCACCGCCGCGCGGCGGGTCTGCTGGGTACCGCAGGAGTTTTCGGCGCAGATGCGCGCATAGAACAGGTCCGCATCCGGCGCGACACCGCCGGCGAAGCCGTCCTGGGCGGTGCCCAGCACCAATGCCGAGACGACGGTGCCGTGGCCGCGCAACGCGTTCGATGCGGATTCCGGGGTGCCGGGGGTGTCGGTGTAATCGTTGGAGGTATCGACCTTGCCGCTGATCGGCGCGTAGCCGCCATATAGGTTGTCGTCCAGCACCGCCAGCTTGACGCCCTGACCCTTGGCGCCGGCCTGTTGTGCCAGATCCGCATTGGTCGGCACCAGCAGGTTGCTGGCCAGGCCCTGGTAGCGGGCGGGGGCAGGTGCCGGCGTCGGCGCGGTGTTCGGCAGCGGGTCGGCCGCGGTGGTGTCCGGCGTCGTTGGCGTCGTTGGAGTCGTTGGAGTCGTGGGCGTGGGCGTGGTGGGCGCTGGGGGAGTGGACGGCGTCGGGGCGACCACCGTGGTCTGCGGTGGGTCACTGCGGACATTGCCGCCACCGCCACCGCCGCCACAGGCAGTCAGGACAAGGCAGGAGGCGATCGTGGTTGCGAGTAGCGAGCGATTCATGGGTTGGTCGATTCCGGTAATTAGCGCGCCGCAACTGCAAAAATTCTAAAATTTGGCGCAGACGATTCCAGCACCGGGAAAAGCCGGTGTGGCGTTGGATTTCACGCGTTATTCACTTTATCCGCCGCGAATCTGTCCCCTCAGATAAGCGCTCCGGATAACACGGTGATGCGCCGATGCATCGAACCATGTGCTTGCGAGATTGTTTAACGGCGCTACCGGTAAACTCTAAAACATGAACGGACAGTTGCTATTCAGAGAAAAACATCCCGCATAGGGTTTTACGATTTAGTCCATAGCCAAAACAGATTAAAAAGCGCCTTATCAGGCTCGACTGCAAGGAAATGTCAGAGCGAACGCGACAATAAGTCGTCACGAATCTCCGGGGGCGGCAATCCTAAATGCGATGACTATCGCAGGTAATCAGGAAATGCGTCGAAGATGTCGGTAAATTGCCCACATGGTGTAGCGGATTCGACTGTAAGTTAGCAGCTCTAACGGACTCTTCTGCATCAGGCCTGATCGGATGAGTTTTATCGCAGTGACATCGAAGTTATATTAAATTTTCTGCTGCAGAACGAATATATCCGCCGCATTTATATTGAGCAAAAGCGAGCGAACCCTGCCATTGTGCCCAATTCCCCGCTTTTCCTGCATGAAATGCGCAAAGGGACATGCTCGAAGAAAAGCTGGATATTCGGTGCGCCGAATGAAACGTCGAGACAGGCACGTCCTCGCTTCAGGCCGTCAAGCTGAATGCTGGGAGAATATTCAAGCCGATCTTTTTGGGGGAAGAACCAACATTCGGCGTGCCCCTACAGCCGATTACTCTGATTCTGTTCTTATCGGCGCCGCTGCGTGCGCCAAGCAAGGTGCGACATCGGTGTCATCGCGGCATGGCCGAGCCTGTTCAGGCCGCAGCGGTTCTGTCGGGAGTGCGCCGCTGGCGCTGCGCTAGCGTCTGCATAAATTGTTCAAGTTGCCGCGCCGCCAAATTTGGGCATCACAGCTATGCTCGAGCCCGATGAGTACCCACTGCACCGAAAGAATGTCCACGGAAGGCACCGACCAGGGCCTGCCGTACCGCGTGGTCGCTCGACAGCTCGGGCATCGGCGCATCGTGTTGGAGACCTTGCAGGTCTGTGGGCATCCCGTACCGCTGCCGGCCGCGCCCACCTTCGGCTCGCTGCAGACCGCGCTGGAGATCGGCACCAGGCTGGCCGAGCAATACATCGGCCAGTTGATCGTCAAGCAGGCCGGTGGGCCGCCGGGGCTGGCGGCTGGCCCGGCGCCGCTTTAGCGGGGCCCAATCGGTTTCGACGTGCTGCCGTCGGCAGCCGCATTCGCGCCGGCAGCATGCGCTGCGGTTGTCGAACCCGCCGCAGGCTCACTGGGCCCTGGCTTTGGCCAGTGCCGCCTTGGCGCGTGTGCCGGCGGCCGCACCGACGCGCTTGTCCAGCACCTGGGCCAGTTCGTGCAGCTGCGCCTCGGTCACGCCGATGTTCAAGCCGATCTTCAAATGCGATTGCAGTTGCGCCTCCACGCCTTCCAGGGCGGCGAGCACGCTGATCGTGACCAGTTCACGGCTCACCCAATCCAGGTTGTCGCGGGCAAAGATGTCGCCGAACAGATGCGTCTTGAGGTACTGATCGATTGCCGGCGCAAACGCAAACAACGGCCCGGTCACCGGCGCACCGGCCAGACGGGTCTGGTTGGCGGTGCCCAGCGCCAGCAGCGCATCGCCGCTCGGTACCGGGCCGGGCTCGTGTCCCGGCGCATCGGCGATGCCGCGCTGCTTGCGTGCATCGGCGACCTGCATCAGCGCGGCCAGTGCATTGAGGCTGCGCGGAAACCCGGCATATGCATACAGTTGGACCAGTACCTCCTTGCAGTCGCTGATGCTCAAACCAGCATCGAGGCCCGCCTCCAATGCGGTCTTCAAGCGGTCGATATCGCCGGTGGCCGCAAACGCGGCAATCGGCGCAATGGCCTGCTGCCTGGGCGACAAGGTGGCGTGTGTCGTCATGGACGTGATCTCCGAAGGATGTGCTGCGGCGGGGGAGGGGGCAACAGAGAGCAGGGCAGCTGCGCCCAACAACAGCGCAGCCATGGAGGGGAGCGCGCGGCGCAGCGCGCTCGCGCATGGCATCGCATCTCTCCACCGATCTAGGGGCAAGGCAACGCGAATCCAAGCATCCACTGCCGGACCGTGCGATGCAGATGGCGCCCCAGCTGCGCGCACACCATGTCGAATCGAACGCACCACGCTTGCGTTTTTCATCGCCGTCTCCTTGCCATACGTACCGACAAGCAGCATGAGGCAGATGCAACGCCGCTCCATCCATCCAGCTTGCATGGTCCTATGAATGGCGCTCATCACTGCAAACGCGCATTGGAATTCAAGCCATCCTGGATGCGTACTGCTGTGCGATCGAAAACGCAGTTGGTGCCGGAGAAGTTCTTCCGCGCCAGCCGATTGCTAAGGTTTTCATCTGTCTGTTCCTCCGGTGGATGGAGCCCAGCGTAGAGAGCGTCCTGGAGCACGCACATCTTTCTATGAAATAGGGTCATGGCAGCGGTCCAGCGGTCGCTCGGCAGGATGAGTGGTTTGGGGTCCCGATGCTTGTCCGTGCAGCCCATCGCGCAGAGAAGACCCAGCATCACCGCGCTCATCACGTGGCAGCTGGCAGCATCGGGGCACGTTTCACCAACGCGCCCAATGAGTCCGCCATGAATTCAACTGCCATGCCCGCCCGATCCTGGGCCATCCATCCGTTCCATGCAGCCGTGCTCGGCGGTGTGTGGCCGCTGTTTCTCGGTGCCTTGCTGAGCGACTACGCATACTGGAGCAGTCATCAGATCCAGTGGGCCAACTTTGCTGCGTGGCTGCTGATCGGCGCGATGGTATTGACCACCATCGCCTTGCTGTGCGCGATCGTCGGCTTCGTTCGCGGAAGCCGCAATCTGATCTATGTGATTGCGCTCGGTGCCGCATGGATTGTCGGCTTCTTCGACGCCCTGCATCATGCACGCGATGCCTGGGCCATCATGCCGGCGGCACTGGTATTTTCTGCGATTTCGACCGCATTCGCGCTTGTTGCAACCTGGTCGGGGCTATCCAGCCTGCGCGTGGGAGGTGCCCGATGAAGCGTCATACCGTTACCGTCCTGTCGGTTTCCATTCTCGCCGCCGCACTCGCTTCCTGCGGCAAGGCGCCCGAGCTCAAACAACACGGCGCCAGTCCCGAGCTGCCTGCGCCGGATCGCGGCCTGCTGCCCGACATGACCATCGCCGAGCCGGCAGCCTGGGGCGATCGCAAGCCCACCGTGCCCGCGGGTTACCGCATCACTGCAATCGCCACCGGTCTGGGCATTCCACGCCAGACGCTGGTGTTGCCCAATGGCGACATCCTGGTCGCCGAAGGCCGCGGCGGCAATGCACCCAACCTCAAGCCCAAGGACGTGATTGCCGGTGCGATCAAGGCCAAGGGCAACACCTCGGTCAAGAGCGGCAACCGGCTGACGCTGCTGCGCGACGCCGATGGCGACGGCACCTATGAACTGAAGACCGTGTTTGCCGACAAGCTCAATGCGCCGTATGGCCTGGCGCTGATCGGCAACGCGCTGTACGTGGCAAATCAGGACGCGCTGGTGCGTTTTGATTATCAGCAAGGGCAGACCAAGGCCAGCGCTGCACCCAGCAAGGTCACCGACTTGCCGTCGGCCATCAACCATCACTGGACCAAGGCCCTGACCGCCAGTGCCGATGGACGCTATCTGTATGTTGCGATCGGCTCCAACAGCAACATCACCGAGCGCGGCATGATTGCCGAAGTCGACCGCGCCCAGGTCTGGCAGGTGGATCCGGCAACCGGCGCCCACAAGAGCTATGCCACCGGGCTGCGCAATCCCACGGCATTGGCGATCCAGCCCGGCAGTGGCGCACTGTGGGCGGTAGTCAACGAGCGCGACGAGATCGGCCCGAATCTGGTGCCCGACTACCTCACCTCGGTACGTGAAGGCGGCTTCTACGGCTGGCCCTACAGCTACTGGGGCAAGAACGTGGACACGCGGGTCATGCCGCAGGATCCGCAGAAGGTCGCATCGGCCATCGTGCCCGATTACGCGCTGGGCTCGCATGTGGCCGCACTCGGTGTCGCGTTTTCGGCGGCCACGATGGGAACGCAGTTTGCCGACGGTGTGTTCGTCGGTGAGCACGGCAGCTGGAATCGCGACCCGCCGGTGGGCTACAAGGTGGTGTTCGTGCCGTTCCGCGATGGCCGCCCGGCGGGCGACCCGATCGACTTCGTCTCCGGTTTCCATGGCGACGATGGCCTGACCCGCGGCCGCCCGGTCGGCGTCACGCTCGATCCACGTGGTGCATTGATCGTCGCGGACGACCTGGCCAATACGATCTGGCGAGTGACGCCGGATGCGGCGCCCGTCGCGCCGCAAGCGGCTGTACAGTAAGCCTGCCTGTCTACCCGGTTCTGCAAAGAACCGGGCAGTATTTGATGTGTTACCTGCGCCGCGGTGCGGGGCAGGGCTACATGTAGGTCTTATCAGGAACAACCCAACTTTTCAGAGGCGCCTGTCTTCAAGGCACTAGCCTCTGTTGGCCGTCTATCAGCATCGCGATTGATCGGCCTCGAATGCAACTGTCAGGGATGTGCGTCGATGAATACCGAGCGCCGCACTGTCTTGGCGGACCAGTACAAGGGATAGGCATCGCCGTCCAGTTGACATACAGTGCCGGCCCCGCGTCGACCTGGACGACGCAGGCATCAGTGCCATGGACCTCTGGTGAGCCAATCGGCTGGACGCAATCACCAAGGCAAGAACAGACGGACCGCGCTCTGCCGATCACCCGAGGCTTGTTGTTGATGTTGTTCAGATGTTCGGTGGTTGTTGTCGTGACGCTCTTCGCTTCACCTCTTATCGCAGCGGAGCTGGTCGGCCGGGCAACCGTGACCGATGGCGACACCATCACTGTCGCGCAGAAACGTATCCGCCTGTGGGGCATCGATGCACCGGAAAGCGCGCAGCAATGCACCAGCAACGCTGGCAGCGCATGGCCTTGTGGCCGACGTTCCGCTGCCGCACTGGATGGCTACCTGCTCGACAAGACGGTTCGCTGCCAACCCAAGGATACCGATCGCTATGGACGGATCGTGGCCGAGTGCTATGTGCAGGGGCAGTCGGTCAACCGCTGGATGGTGCAATCCGGTTGGGCGGTGGCCTACCGCGAGTATGCCACCGCGTTCGTTGCCGACGAGCGCAACGCGCAGCAACAACGGCGCAACCTCTGGGCCGGCAGCTTTCAGATGCCTGCTGATTACCGACGCAGCAAGCGCACGCAATCGGCACAGCGTGCTCAGGCCGCAGTGCAGACGCAAACGCCTGCGCACTGCGCCATCAAGGGCAATATTTCCAGCAAGGGCAGCAAGATCTTCCATATGCCCGGGCAACGCGATTACACGCGGACCAGCATCTCACCTGCCAAGGGCGAGCGTTTTTTCTGCACAAGCCAGGAAGCGATCAATGCAGGCTGGCGACGCGCGGCGCGCTGATGGCTGGCAAGGTGTGCGATCCAGCGTCGAGCAGCTGATCGCGACGCCTGTCGATCCTGCTGGGGTGTTTTGGTCAACCAACCCAGCGCGGCGCAATCACCACACCTGAAACATGCACATGCGCCGCAAGGTGTGAGCTGCGTGCTGACCGTCACGCCAAGAGCGGCTGACAAAACATAGCCAACGTTCGTCGGTGCTATGGACGAGGGACTCGGAACCCCAAGCGTAGGAGTGATGCCGATTCCGAGCACCGGGCGCGCCCGCCTGACGGCCGCGCAGTAGTTCTGTTGGCCGCTTTAATGCCCGACAAAAGCCTCAATATTCTGCACCAGGCTGCGGCGTGTGTAGGGCTTGCTTAAAAACGTCGTCCGGCTGGGTAACCCATTGGGGGAATGCCCCAGACCCGATGTCAGGATCGCCGGCAGATTGTTGCCATCCGCGCGCAGATACGAAATCAGGCCGTATCCATCCAATAGCCCCGGCATCTGCAGATCGGTAAAAACCAGCGCAATCGCCGGGTGCTTATCGATATGCTCCAGCGCGCCCTGCGCATCGGTTGCGGTGACGACCGCATAACCGCTCTCGGTCAGCAGCAGCGTGGCCAACTCGAGCGTGTCAGCATCGTCCTCGACGACAAGAATCAGTTTTTCGTTTGTAGAGCCCATAAAGCAGGTTTTCTGAGGATGCATGCATCACACTACGTTTCCCACGCGAAAAACACGTGATCGATTTGAGAACCATGAACAGCACGCAGGACTTTCCCGACCATCGCTATCGACAGGTCGTCGAGCTGTCGCTGGATTCCATCAAGGAAATTGCCTTGGACGGACGCGTCAGGTTCGTCAACGCGCATGGTCTGGCGCGTGTGGCGTTTGTCGATGCCGCCTCTGTGGTGGGTCTGCCCTGGGTGTCGTTATGGCCGAAGCGATTCAGGCCGCGCGTGCGGCAGGCGCTCGCTGCTGCCGAGCGCGGCGAGTCGCAGCAGTTCGAAACCGAATGTACGAATGCAGACGGGCAGCTCCAGAGCTGGTTGGTGTCGACAAGCCCGCTGCGTAACGCGGATGGCCGGATCGAGGGGGTGCTGGCGGTCAATCGCGACATCACCGAACGCCGGCAGTCGCAACTGGCACTACGCACGCTCAACCAGACGCTGCAGGCCCGCACCGAGTCTGCAATCCATCACGTTGAGCCTGCTGCAGCGGCGACGCACGACCAAGTACGTGCAGAGGCGCAGTCTCCAAGCATCGAGGTCGAGCTGGATATTGCACGTGCTGCGCAGCGCCTGGCCGAGCGCGTGGCCGAGCGAGCGCAGGAGGGTGAGGCTGTGGGGCAACTGTTGGCCGGTGTCGTTCACGACCTGAACAACGTGCTGCAAACTGCGGGCGCTGCCATCGATGTGGTTCAGTCGCGCGGCGCCCTTGGCGAAGCGGATCAGAAGATTTTGCGCATGGCAGAGACCGCTCTGCAGCAGGGCTCGGTCATGGCGCAACGCCTGCTGGGCTTCGCGCGCAAGCATCCTTATGCTCCCGAACGCGTCGAGCTCAATGCGCTGGTCGCGCGCCTGCTGCCCCTGCTTCAACAGGCGGCAGGCGCTGCGGTATCGGTCGAGTGGGAGACCATGACTTGCGACAGTGCCGTACTGGCGGATCCACACACGCTGGAACGGGCCTTGTTGAACCTGGTGATCAATGCGCGCGATGTCTGCGCGGTGCGTGGCAGGGTCTGCATCACGGTGGCGACGCGGACGCTAGCAGATGTGGATGCTGCCGGTCGTCGCGCCGGCGATTATGTCACCCTCTCTGTCCAGGACAATGGCAGCGGCATTGCACCGGAGATTCGCGATCAGCTGTTCGACGCCTACTTCACCACCAAACCGGCAGGCAAGGGCACCGGGCTGGGCTTGGCACAAGTGGATGGGGCGGTCAGGCAGGCCGACGGCTATATTGAAGTGCAGTCGATGCCAGGGCAGGGCGCCTGTTTCACGCTTGGCTTCCCGGCGGCGGAGCCGACTGGTTGCTGACATCAGCGGTGCCGGCGACGCCTAGATACTCTCGAGAATACCTAGCGGCGTCACGGTGCATCTGCCCATCCATTGTCTGGCGTAGTGGTGCGCGGCAAGTTGCGTGTCGAATCGCATCTCGCGCCTGTGCCCATACAAGGTGATCCCATCGTCGAACGACACCAGAATCTCCGGGAAGAAGACGCCGTCCAACGGAACCGTATGTGCAGTCAATCGATAACGACCAATCTGCCGGAACATCGTGGAGTCCATCATGACCTCGGTAGCGGTAATGGCCGGCGTGAAGCGATTGCATTAAGTCGAGGAGCAATTGCACCTTGATCGCTATGTTTTCGATTTGCAAGCAGCGCGGATAATGATCTGCAGGTAGCCTTGAATCGGAAGAGCACAATCGCGGTGGTTTATGCACAGCCCGCTTATGCAAATAAATGCGGGCTTCAATGTCGCGATTGCTTGTCGCGCCAAAACGATCGAGCAACGGCAGTCACGGGGTTATCTGCGATGTTTCCACGGGCGATCGTCTCCAGCATCGGCCATCACCACGTCTGCTTGTTGCTGGACACATCTGACGATGTACCCGATGGCTAGACCTGACGCTCCAGTACCGGCTCGCCAGCCAGGACGGCCATTTCCAGGCGGGCCAGGTGATCGCTGAATCCGCCGCTCGCGCGGGCGATGCGGCGAGCACTGGTATTGACGACCGGCTTGACCAGGCGGGCAATCTGCATGCCTGCGCGCTCCAGCGCCGAAACCAGCGCCACGTCCTCGCTGCACTTGAGCGCAGAGAAACCACCGGCGGTCACGTACGCAGCCACACTCATGCCGAGATTGGCACCATGCACATGCGGATGCCCGTCGCGGCGGATTTCCTTGGCCAGGAAGGCTTGCCGTGTTTCAGGACGGAAATCGTGCCAGTCGGTCACCTCCACCACGCCGCAGAACACATCCGCCGCGCAATCGAGCTGTGCCGAAAGCCAATCCGGCGGCACGCAGGTGTCGGCATCGGTAAACGCAAGCCAGCGTGCCCCGCGCGCAATCGCGGCCGATGCCGCCGCTGCACGCGCAATGCCGACACCACCTGCGGTAGTGACGGTTCTTGCGCCGTGTGCGCGTGCAATTGCGCCGGTGCCGTCGCTGCAGCGGTCGAGCGCGACATGGATTTCCACGCGCTCTCCCGCCAAATGCGGGTGCGCGGCTGCCACCAGAATGGACTGCAGGCACTTGCCGATCAGATCCGCTTCGTTATGCGCCGGAATGGTGACCGCGATCATCGCAGCTGCTCCTGTTGCGCAATCGACGGCCCTGACATCCAGGCCTGCAACACGAAGTCCGCATCCTGGTAGCAGCACAGCGTGTCCATCGCCAATGCCTGGTTCAGCGCGCTGTGGACCTGCTCGGCGCTGCGCAACGCGCCATCGAAGTCGTGCCGCCAGTGACATGCCACAAGGCAGCCGTTGGCGGTGAGCGAGCGGGCGAACAACGCCACGGTTTTTTCGAAAGCCGCGGCGTCCAGGTAATAACCCACCTCACTGAAGACGATCAGGTCGAACAGCCCCTCCGGCCAGTCCGACGGATGCGCGGCCTGCTGCAGCGTGACCGCAGGCAGTGCCTGCAGCCGCACGCTCGCCAGCTCGACCGCCTGCTGCGACAGATCCGTCGCCAGCAACGTGTCACAGCGCTGCGCCAGCTGCGCGGTCAGCTCGCCATTGGAACAGCCAAATTCCCAGCCACGCGCGAACCTTGGATAGGGCAGGGCACCGAGCAGGATGTCGCGCTTGCGCTGCTCGTACCAGCGCGAGCGATAACCGAACGGGTCTGCATCGGCGTACATCTGCTCAAAGTGCTCAACGCTCAGCGCGGTCATCGGATGAAGACCTCGAACGGCCGCGTAAAGCGCTCCAGCACCGGCGGCGGCAGAATCGGCTCTGCAACGGGTGGCGTGCAGTGGCCCAACTGGGTGGCAAAGCACGCAATGGCGCGCTGCTTGGCACTCAGCACTGCGGGCGATAGATCGAAGCGCACGGCAGCGCCATCGGCAAATACCCCATCTTCCGGACGCGACCAATGCCACGCCCATACCGGATATTGCAGACGCCGCGCCGACTGCGCCTTGCACGCGGCATGGGTCGCACGCGATGCGGCTTCATGATCCGGATGGCCATCGCGCTCCCAGGTCACCAGCACGGTGTCATGCGCGGTGATCAGATCGCCGAGGGCCTGTGCCATGCGCGCTTCGCATGCCGCCAGCGCGCCATCGCCCAGTGCGAGGTGGGCCGATGCGCCAGGCAATACACCCAGCTGCTGCACGGCGGCATCCAGTTCCAGGCGCCGCGCCGGGCCCAGCACCTGCGGCTGCCAGCCGGGTTCGTCGGGGTAGGCCTGCTCCCCGTCGGTCAGCGCGATGATCAACACCGGTACGCCTGCGGTACGCGCAGCGGCTATCAACCCGCCACATCCAAGCACCTCATCGTCCGGGTGCGGTGCCACCACCACCAGGCGCTGGCTACCTTGCATCAATTGCGACAGCGCGACGCGTGGCAGCTCGCTCAGGTACGGCGCGGAGCGCCATGCTGTTTCCGGCGTGCCTGTGCCCTCGATGGGCTGCCCGGCTAGATCTTCCAAGGCGATGTCTCCTGTTGGCATAACTCGCCCAGGGCCTGCAGGTCGCGTTCTGCGTGATGCTGCCGAATGAACACCGACAGGTCGGCGCAACGCTGCGCATGTGCGTGGTTGCCGCACAGCGGGCCTGGCCCCAACGCACGCGCGACCCGATCCAGCGTGTCGCGCGCCACCGCTTCGACCACGCTGCGTACCTGCAGGACACCACGTAGATGTGCCTGTTCCGGCTGCGCGTCGATTCGCGTTGCCAGCTGACGCAACAACGCAGCTGCAGATGCCAGGCCTGTATCGATGGCCCCCAGATGCGCGGCGGCATGCGGATCCTTGCTCACACGCGCAGAGGAACGCAGCACATCGGCAACCGCAACGGTGGCGCCGAACCAGCACGCGGCGATGCCGGCACCGCCGTGCCAGAATCCAGGTCGGGTCAGGTACGCATCACCTGCGCCAATCTGCCGCGCTGGCGTATCGGAGAAGCGAACATTGGCCGTCTCGATGCCCTGCATGCCGACCGCCTGCCACGCACTGCTGTCGATCTGAATACCGGGCTGATCCAGCGCCACGGCAAACAGGCAACTGGCGCCTGCATGGCGCGTCGTCACCAGCGCATGCGTCACTTGGGCGGCACCCGAACACCATGCCTTGGTGCCGTTAAGCACTTGTCCGGAAAAACGCATATCCGAGCCGGGCGGCTCGGCCGCCCACACCGCCCAACGCTGGGTCGGCGTGATGAGGTCCACCCCCAGATCGGCACAGATGGCTTGCGCGTCGTAATGCGCTTCCAGGAACTTGGCCGCGCACAGGTCGTCTGCCGCGATATCGGCAAGCGTCTGCCAGCGCTCCAGGGTGCGACCACGCCCGGGAAGCGGCAGCGTCGGATGTATGTGTAGCCACTTGTCCGCAATCGACTGCTTGAGTCCGTCGGTGCGGGCAGAGTCCGTGTGCGATGCAAAGGCAAGGGTGTGCGATGAAATACGTGCGCTCATCGGGCCACGCTAAGCAGCGCACGGTGCAAGGGGTGTGACGCGTGACAACGGTTCTCGACGTGAGAAGCGAACAGAAGCGCAAGGAAATCACTGCAACTTGCTGCGCAAATCGATACTCAGAAGACAACCGCGGCCCTGCCGCAGCCCGACGACGCGAGCGCACTCTCGGATCTGGATGGCGCTGCGCCCACCGCCGATTGGACGGTGCATGCCGGCGCGTTGATCCTGGTGCGGCCCGACGGCCGCATCGCCTTCTGCAGCCATGCCGATGCGCCGGAACGTCTGCACGCGGACTGCAGGCATGTCTTCGGCCAGGCGACAGAGGGCGCCGCACGTTGCGCCTGCCACGATCGGTTTCTCCCACCGCACGATGGCGCTGCGCAGGCCGGCACACCGGGAACGCTGCTCCCGCTTTGCTAGGATGCGCGCACATGCTATCCAGGAGGCCAAGCGCATGACGCCCACAGTGTTTCCCGAGCCCGAGCTGTTCCTGCCGCAGCGCGGCGAGCCCGAGTTGCGGTGGGGAGTGCTGGGGCCTGGAGCGATCGCCTCCGCGTTCGTGAGCGCGCTGCGCCGCCATACCGGGCAACAACCATTCGCAGTGGCCTCGCGCACGCGTGCGCGTGCCGAGGCCTTTGCGAGCACCTGGGCGATGCAGCGCGCCTATGACAGCTACGAGGCGCTGGTCGAAGACCACGATGTCGACATCGTCTATATCGCCACCCCGCACAGCGAACATCTGCAGCAGGGCTTGCTGGCGCTGCGCGCGGGCAAGCATGTGTTGATCGAAAAGCCCATGACCACCTGCGCCGACGATGCACGCGTGCTGGTGCAGGAGGCGCGGCAGCGCGGTCTGTTCCTGATGGAAGCCATGTGGAGCCGCTACCTGCCGCATACCTCGGTGCTGCGGAAACTGCTGGCCGATGGCGCGTTGGGCGAGCTTCGCCATGTGTTCGCCGATCTGAGCCAACGCGGCCCTGACGATGCGACGCACCGCCAGCGCAATCCTGCGCTCGGCGGCGGCGCGCTGCTGGACCTGGGCGTGTATGCGGTGCAGTTCTCTTCGATGATCCTGGGCGCACCGACCGCGATCACGACCACCGGCGCGCTGACCGACACCGGCGTGGATGCCTTCTCGACCATGGTGCTGTCGCATGGCGGCACCGCGCAATCCACGCTGATCAGTTCCATCGTGGCCCGCAGCAGTTCCACCGCCTATGTCACCGGCAGCCAGGGACGCATCGACCTTGCCGGCGAATTCCACAATCCGACCACGCTGAGCCTGGTCGGCAACGACCACGCCGGCATGCCCGCAGTGTGGATGGATCCGACCGGGATCAGCGGCTACGCGGGCCTGTCGTGGCAAGCGACAGCCGCGGCGCGTTACATCGGGGAAGGGCGCAAGGAATCTCCACTCCATCCGCTGGATGAAGTGATCCAGATCATGACCACCCTGGATACCGCGCGGGCACAGCTGGGATAGCGGGTAGGGCGTCTGCATCAGCCAAGGCGCGTTTGCAGAAGCGGCGTACGACCAGGCACCTGTTCACCGCCACATCGCCAATGCAGCAGGTATTGCAGCTGATGCGAGCCCGCCTGTCTGCCAAGCTGCGCAGGCGAGCGACGATCAACGCGTAGCACGCCGCAATGCGGTTTTTCACTAACAGGAAGGGATCGACGCTCTTCAAGCGCCGCCCGACGCGCAGGGCCGGCCGCAGCAAAAACAAAGCCCCGCGTCTGCGGGGCCTTGTGGTGATCTATGTGCTCAATGCGCGATGGACGCGCTTCGGCACTGCCAGGCGCGTTTTGTTGGCCGCGCTTAGGGCAGATCGCATTTGATTTTCGCGTCCACATAATAGGGCTTTGGGACGTCCGGGTTCTTGCTGGTCCTCTCGAACACCACCTCGAACGAATCCAGATCCACGGTACCGTTGCGCGACTTGCAGGCGTCCTGCAATTTCTGCTTTACCGCCGCGATACCCGCGTCGCGATTGGCGCCATCGGCGCTATTGGTCAGATTGGCGATCTCGGCAAATGCAGGCGAACTCAGACCCAGCAGGCAACCGACAGCCATAAGCGTGTGCAGCTTCTTCATACAGTCTCCTTTGCGATGTCTATGATCTTCCGGGGGCATGGACGACAACGGCGATCGATATTCAGCGCAACAGAGCGCCGCCTGCGGTCCAGCCCGGCGCAGCATAGGCCGGGCGGGTTAAGGCCTCGTGCACGTGCTCGTACCTGCGGTAATGGAGCGCTTTGGCGCATGGGTCGGTTGCAGATGCGCTCTGCGCTCAAACGCAAACGGCCCGGACGAGCCGGGCCATTTGCGATGCCGCAGATCAGAACTCCTGCCAGTCGCTTGCATCGTGCGAGGTGCCTGCAGCCACTGCGCGTTTCGCTGCAGGTGCCTGGCGTGGCAAGCTTTTGACGGCGGCGGGCCGGCCGGCAATCTCGCTGAGCTTGGCCGCAACCGGCGGTGCCGGCCGCGTGGTGCGCGTGCTGCCCTCGCTGATCTTGAACACCGATACCGCCTGCGTCAGCTGCACGGCCTGCTCTTCCATCGAGCGTGCGGCGGCGGTGGCTTCTTCCACCAGCGCGGCGTTTTGCTGCGTGGTTTCGTCCATCTGCGTCACGGTGGTATTGACCTGCTCGATACCGGCCGACTGCTCCTGCGACGCCGCGGAAATCTCGCCCATGATGTCGGTCACGCGCTGCACGCTGGCTACGATCTCGGCCATCGTGGCGCCTGCGGTATGCACCAAGGTCGAGCCTTCGGCGACCCGCTCGACCGAATCGTCGATCAGGCTCTTGATCTCCTTCGCCGCAGCGGTGGAGCGCTGGGCCAGGGTGCGGACTTCCGATGCCACCACCGCAAAGCCGCGGCCCTGTTCGCCGGCACGTGCCGCTTCCACCGCCGCATTCAAGGCCAGGATGTTGGTCTGGAACGAGATCCCGTCGATGACGGAGATGATGTCGGCAATCTTCTTGGACGAGGCCTCGATACCGGCCATGGTGCCCACCACCTTGCTCACGATCTCGCCGCCCTGCGATGCCACGCCTGCCGCACCGATCGCCAGTTGATTGGCCTGACGGGCGTGTTCGGCATTCTGGCGCACGGTGGAGGTCAGCTCTTCCATCGACGCGGCGGTTTCTTCCAGGTTGGCGGCCTGCTGTTCGGTACGCTGCGACAGGTCCTGATTGCCGGCAGCGATTTCGCTGGCGGCAGAATTGATCGACACGGCCGAGTGCTGGATACGGCCGACAATCTCGGCCAGCTGCGCGGCAGTGGCGTTGGCATCATCACGCATCTGCGCGAACACGCCCTTGAAGTCGCCGGTCATCCGCGCGGTGAGGTCGCCTGCGGCGATGGACTGCAGCAGCGACGACAGCGATTGCAGGTTGCCGTCGGCAGTGGCCATCAACTGGTTGAGGCTATCGACCATCACATGGAAGTCGTACTGGAAACGCTCGGCATCGCCGCGTGCGCTGAAGTCGCCGTTGGCTGCGGATTGCGCCAGCTGCTTGATCTCGCGGTTCATCGCAGACAGGTTGGCCTTTACCTCGTCCATGGTCTGCGTCAGCACCGCCTTCTCGCCGGGCAGGCGGTCCATGCTCTCGCTGAGGTCGCCGATGGCGTAGCGCCCCATGATGCGTGCCAGGTTGGTCTGCACCGCCAGATGCGACGCCACCAGTGTATTGGTGTCCTTGGCCATGCGGCCGTAGTCGCCAGGAAACGCCGCAGCATCGATGCGGAAACTGGTCTGGCCATCATCGTGGCGCCTGGCCATGTCGCTCTGCGCGTCGAGCAAGGATTGCAACTGCTTCTGCATGCCACGCATGGCACGCAACAGGCGGCCGGTTTCATCCTTGGCGTCGCTTTCCACGTCGTTGTCCAGCTGGCCGTTGGCAATCGCCTCTGCGGCGTTGGTGGCGCGTGCAAGCGGCTGGGTCAGGCTGCGGGTAATGAGCCAGGCGAGCAGGCTGCTGATCACCACCACGGCAATGCCACCGAAGATGATCAGCAGCTTGCCGCGATTCATCGAGGCCACCGCATCGGCATAGGCTTGCTGGCTCTGGCCTTCCTGACGGGTCACCAGTTCGCGGATCTTGTCCTGCCACGCCATCGTCGCCGGGCGTGCCTTTTCGCTGAGCAAGGCTTGCGCAGGCGCGTTGTCGTTTTGAGCAGCAAGCGCCATGACCTGGTCGTTGATCTTGCCCGAGATGGCGCGTCTCGCGTCCATCTCGGCGCGAATCTTGCGACCTTCCTCGGAGCTGGGCAGCGTATCGAGCTTGGCCCGCAGGTCGTTGTAGCGCTGGCGCTGCGCCTTGATGGTGGCCAGCGCTTCGTTGTTGAGTTCGTCGCTGGTGGCCATGGCATAGGTGCCCAGCGCGATCAGGATCGATGAGTTGGCATCCAGCATGCCGTTGCCGATCTGGATCTTGGCCATGCGGTCAAGCACGATGAAATCGAATTGCTGTCGTGCTTTGGCCATGGTGACCAGGCCGGTTGCCACCAGCAGGCTCGACAACAGAATCAGGATGCCGAAGGCGACGCCGAGACGGCGCCCGACGTTATAGCGTTGCAAATAGGCGGTCATGCGGGTCGTCCTGATGTCCAGTGGGTGGCACCGGCGGCAGGTCGCGTGATGTTCGCGTGAATGCCTCGGCAACGTGATAACGACGCAAAAATCGGAAACTTGAACCAATCATCTCGGCTCGTATTTAGCGTGCGTTTTTATTCACGCCGGTCAGGAAAAAACCGACTGGCAGCGCGACAACGTCAGCACGATACTGAAGACGCTGCTCGCATCCGCGCTGCTCTTGATGTCTGGTCTGTGCCGATTGACAGGCAGCCGCTGCATGAATGACCCATCTAATCATTCCGTCGTCGGCGGCGCGCGATGCAGCGTCCAGCGCAAGCGTTGCTGGCGCGATGCGCATCGATCTGCCGCTGCGTCGCCTGGCCGGCATCTTGTGTCTGCACGCAGTGTCGGCAAAGGCGAACTCGCAAGGACGTCGGCAACGTTGCCGGCACGTCGGAAGAAACGTGCCAGTGCGGTTGCAACGGTTGGCACCATCGTCGCTGGTGTCAGGCATGCGCGCTGGCCGGTGTCTCGATACGTTGGTCAGTCGGCGCTTCCGCTCCGGATGTCATGTGGTGCCATCACCGGCTCACTCCGCCACCACGTCCCAAGCGTGATCATGGTCGGCATGAACAGCAGTCAGATCACCGCGCGAACGATCACGGTCACCCCGGCAAGCACCGCATCTGCCGGCAGCGAGGTGGTAGTGCAGTTGTCGGCCAGCCCGGACCCGCGCTGGCAGGCGTGTTTCCATTTCGTCGTGCAAGGCCGCGATGGCTTCTTCATGCAGGGCAGGCCGGTATTCGACAACGCAAGCTTTCACGGGATCTTGCAGGCCGGGCAAGCCGAGGCCTTCCGCCAGGAACTGCCGGATCTGCTGGTATCGGCCAGCGTGCTCGCGCGTGCCCAGGTGAACAAGGACGCAGCGCGATAAGCGTGTTGCTTCAGCAGTAAGAAGTGCTCAGAGAGTCGTGTTCGGTCGCGGGTACTTGGTGACCAGCCCGAAATAGCGGTGGTACGGCGAGGCTGCTTGTCTGCACGACCGCCGGGCATCCATATGCCGTGAACAAGATCGCTACTGCACGGCTCCAACGCTACCTGCACGTGGCACGCAGCACGACAGATCGAGCGCCATATCCCAGCGCTCCAGTCCGGGCGCATAGCCATCCACCGTCACTTGCTGCACCACAAAGCCGAAGCGGGCGTAGAACAGCCGGGTATGTTGACTGGTATCCAACAGGACACGCCGGACATCCGGCATCTGGCGCAATGCTTCAAGCCGGGCCAGGAGCAACTGCGTCCCCACGCCGCAACGGTGCAGGCGCGGGTGGACCATGCCCCAGCACAAGCTCGCCGTGGTGCCATCGGCGCCGATCGCGTAGCCGGCGGCGCCAGCGACAGCGTTGCCGCGCTCCAGTAGCTGGTAGTGCCACGCCGCGGCGTGATGGCTCAGGAAGCCGGCAAAGTCGGCACGTTCACCGGCGCTGAAGAACACCGGCACATTCGCATCGAAGAGCGCCATGCAGGCGTCGAAGTCCCGAGATTGATACGGCCGAATCGTGTCCATCTGCATAGTCTGCCTCAGACGCGCAGGTGCCATGCAGCGGCATGACATCCTGCCCCGTGATCGCCACGCTTGCCGCGCCACCTGCGCTCAGGCCCGGGCCGTCGCCTCGCGCACAAAGTCTTCGTAGGTGCGCAGCGGACGCCCCAGCATGGTCTGCAGTTTTTCTACCGCGCCGTCGGCCGCCCGCATGCCGTGGGTCTGGATGCCGGCCATCATCAGGCGCATGTCATAGGCCAGCCAGGAGGGGCCGTAGGCGGCCATCTGTGTTTCGAAGGCAGCCACGCCGTCGCCCGCGTAGGCGATCTCGCGCCCAAGCGCCGCACTCCAGACCTTCGCGGCGGAAGGGCCCGTCACTGCATGTGGGCCGACCAGTTCGAGCGTGACACGCTCAAGTGCGGCGGGTGCGCGGTCGCGGCGCAGCAACTCGGCAACCGCGATGTCTGCAATGTCGCGCGCATCGATCATGGCCACACCTGCCGAGCCGATCGGCATCGGGTAGACGGCGTACTGTTGAATCGTCTGCTGGATCATCGCTTCGTTCTGCATGAAATACGCCGGGCGCAGAATCGTGGCAGCAATATCGAGGCTTTCGATCATGCGCTCGACCGTGTGCTTGCCGGTGAAGTGCGGCACGTTGGTGTACCTGTCGGCATGGATCACCGACAGGTAGACGATGCGCTCGATCCCTGCTTCCTTGGCAAGATTCAAGGCGATCAGCGCCTGCGTCACTTCGTCGGGAGTGACCGCATTCAACAGGAACAATGTGCGCACCGACGACAACGCGCCGCGCATCGACGCGACGTCGGTGAGGTCTGCGACCACTTCGGTGACACCGGTCGGGAAAGTGCGCTTGCCGGGTTGGCGAACCAGTGCCTTGACCTTGGCGCCTGCGTCGGCCAGGCCCTGGGTGATCAGAGAACCGATGGTGCCGGTGGCACCGGTAACGAGAATGCTCATGTGAATCTCCTGCTATGGATGAAAGAGGCGTCAGTGCGACATGTCCGCTGCGCTTGGCATTGCGGTGACGAGACGATAGGCCGTTGCACCCACAATACGAAGACGCCAAGATGTATACGCCTGGTTTCAAATGTGGAACACCATGGATCTCAATGCATTGATCGATTTCGCGCTGGTCGCGGCGAACCAGGGCCTGGGAAAGGCGAGCCGTGCCAGCGGCAGATCTAAGGCGACCCTGTCGCGTCGCATCGCCGAGCTGGAGGAGCAGTTGGGAGTGCGACTGGTCGAGCGCAGCGCACGTGGCCTCAGGCTCACCGAGGCCGGGCAGCTGCTGATGGAGCGCACCGAAGTGCCGTTGAGCGAGGTGGCCGAGGCCATGGCAGCCGCACGCGAGGGGCTCTCGAGCCCGCGTGGGCGCTTGCGGGTGGCATCGCCGGTGCTGTTCTCGCAACTGGCGATGGGGCGCATCGGCGCAGAGTTCTGCGCGGCCTATCCGGAGATCACGCTGGAGGTGGTGGCCGAGGACCGCACGGTCGATCTGGTGGAAGAGCAGTTCGATGTGGCGATCCGCATCAACCCCAGCCCGGACAGCAGCCTGGTCGGGCGCTGCTTCGCCAGGGATCGGCTGGTGGTCGTTGCCGCCCCCGGCATCGCCATGCCGACCGGCGGCGCGGTCACATCCATGCCCGCTGTGGTGATGTCGAGCTTCCAGCCGACCACATGGACGCTCGATGACGGGCGTCTGGTCCTGGAACCCATTCCACGACTGCGGTTTTCCTCGTTCCTGATGGTCCGCGACGCGGCGATGGCAGGCGGTGGCATCGCGCTCATTCCGCAGTCGATCGCCTGGAACCAGCTCGCGCGTGGCGAACTGGTGCAGTGGGGCACCATCGCTGGCGCGGAGCCGGCGCTGTGGGTGTTGCACACGTCCAGGCGCCTGGCTGCCCCGAAGGTGCGCGCCTTCGTGGACTTCATGTGCGAGAGGTATCCGGACGCCTCGCTTGTGCTCAAGGGGTAGGGCGCTGCATCCAGCTTGCGCGCGCTAGCCTGCGCGCCGGCCAGCGTGGACGCGTTATCGCCTGGAAAGATCCACCACCGAGGTGCAGACAACGCTGCGAAGGCGCTGGATCGATCAACCGATCAACACATGGATGGCAGGCGCGGTTGCGCGTGCTCGAATATGCTCGTTCGGGGACGCGCGGCCTCGTCATGACGTCGGTAGAACCGCCTTGCGCTCAGGGATGCATGCCGCGATGAGGCAAGCCCTCCCTTGCACAGCTGACTACTGCAGATGCCCAGCTAGCCGCTCGCCGAGCACTCGGTTGCCTCACACGCGCAATAACCGCCTGGCCAGGCTGCGGCCGGGCGCGGCATCGGCGTGGTCGCTACCAGCGCCCAGGATCGGGCGGCGTAGATGGGGTGGCGGCAGGCAGATCAGCACGCATGGCGTCTTTGCCAGTGCCGACTGCAGCGAGGAGCGCCAGACGCCACGGCGGACGACGGCGTCGTGTTCGACCACCAGCACATCGGCGCAGGCGCGTTTGAGCAGGCCGGCGATCTCGCGTCGCGGATTGCCGACGGCCACGTGGATGCGCACGCGCAGGTCCTCGTCGGGCAGTTGCTGGACCAGGTCGCCGAGCCAGCTGGCAGCCGCGTCTTCGCTCAGCGGCTTGTCGTTGAACAGGCTGTCCACCAGCAGGCCTTCGCTGACTTCCGGCACGACGTGCAGCAGATGCAGGTCGGCGCCGCGGCGACGCGCCAGGGCCGCGGCATCGCGCAACGATTCCAGGCTGGTTTCGCGGCCGGTGATCCAGCAGGCGACGTGGCCGCCGACAGCGCCATCGCGCGGGATCGCGTCGGCATAGGGCAGGGTGAGCATGGGCGTGGCCACGCGTTGCAGCACCCGCGCGCGCAACGACACATGCAGCGGGCGCGGCAGGCCGGTGCGCTCGGACGGCGGCATGATCAGCAGCGCGTCGTCGCGGCTGCGGCAGAACGAGACGATGCCGGCGGCGGCCGGGCCGCCGGCAAGTGCACGCTCGCAGCCCGGGTAATTGGAAGCCTCGGCAAAGAACGCATCCAGCGACTGCTGGGCCTGCGCACGCTTGCCCTTGGCATGCACGTGCAGGATCGTCAGGCGCGCGCGCAGGCGGTCCACCAGTTGCGCCACGGTCGGGATGGCGGCATGGCAGGTCTCGGAAAAATTGGTGGCAAAGATCAGGTGGGTGGGGGTGGTCTGCATGGCTGGCTCCGTGGTCAGTAGATGAAACCGTCGATGGCGCGCACTTCGCGCAGCGGTACGCGCTGGCCCAGCATTTCGCGCAGGGTGAGTTCGATGCCGCGCGACAGCGCGGTCATCGGGGTGTCGTGCACGGTGTTCTCGAACGGGTCTTCGATGGCGCTGCTGGCGCTGTCGATGGCGATCAGGGTGAAGCTGATCAGCACCGAGGCGATCGGCATGGCCAGGCCCATGCCGGCGATCAGGCCCAGCGGCACTAGCCAGCAATACATGTTCACCAGCGTGCGCGGCAGCGAGGAGAACTGCCGCGGCAGCGGGGTGTTCTTGATGCGCTCGCAGGCGCCCTGAATATTGGCCAGCGTGGTGAGGTTGGCGTCCAGCGACGACCAGCGCAGGCTGTCGAGCATGCCCCAGTCGCGCGCTTGCTGCAGTTGCTGGCCCAGCCGCAGGGTCAGCGCGTTGGGGATGTTGGCGTAGCCGCGCAGGTCGTCGGCGCGTGCCTGGCCGAGCAGCCCGGCCAACTCGGGAAACGGGTTCTGCCGGCGCAGGTGACAGCGCAAGGCGTGCACGAAGGCGACCTGGTGCACCACGATATCGTCGCGCAGTGCGGCCTGGCGCGGGTCGGCCGGGTCCACATCCAGCGCGGTCAGGGCCTGGCGTGCGATGGCGCGCGAGGTGTTCACCAGCGCGCCCCAGAGTTGGCGCGCTTCCCACCAGCGGCCATAGGCCGCATTGGCGCGGAACGCCAGGAAGATGGTGAGCGCCGAGCCGAGCTGGGCCAGCGGCAAGGCTTCGATCGACAGCCACTGCCAGCCGAAGAAGGTGTAGAGCACGGCCACGGCGCAGTCGAACGCCAGCAACACCAGCAGGCGCTTGTAGGTCTTGGGCCAGATGCGTCGCAACGGGAACGTATCGCGGGTGATCATGGGAGAGGCAACGTCGACGTGGGGTGGATGCATTACACCCAGCCTCCACGGTCGTGTCTGCCATCCTTGCGCCAGCGTTGGACAGTGCGCGCACCGTCCGAACGATGCGGCCGGCCTATCTTTCGATAGGTGAAATCCGCAGCCCTGGCCACGATGCTGTGGCATCAACCATCGCAACAGAGGAGCGGCATTGCAGCGCAGGTGCATGGGTAGGCAATGGACAGACTGAGACTGCCATTCAAGTGGCGCGGACAGGTGGTCAAGCTCAATCGCGGCCCGACGCTATGGGCGTCGCTGGCGATGCTGGCCTCGCTGGTGTGGGCGGAGTGGTACTCGCACCTGGGCGTATCGCTGGGGCTGCTGTACATCCTGCCGGTGGTGCTGGCGGCCACGGTGCTATCGCGGCGCGACATCGTCATCGCGGCGATTGCCTGTGCGGTGCTGCGCGGCCTGTTCGTCACCGACGAAACCCCGGTCGAACAGGCACTGCGCTTTTTCATGGCGACGGTTGCCTATGCCGGCTGCGGGCTGCTCGTGGCTGAAATCAGCCGCACCCGCCGGGTGATCCTGGCCCATTACGTGCAGCTGCGTGCCGAACAGCGGCTGCGCCGGCGGCTGGAGCGGCAATTGCGGCTGCTTGCCGAGAGCAGCCCGGCGGCATTGCTGACCGTGGCCGGCGACGGCCGCATCGTGGCGGCCAACCGCGCCGCGCACGAGATCCTGGACATGGCCGAGGAGGGCGGGCTGGAAGGCCGCGCGGTGCGCGAGTTCCTGCCGCTGCTGGACGATGCGCTGAGCATGAGCGCCAACCTGGATGGCATGCGCACCTCCGCCAGCACCTGGGGTTGCCGCAGCGACGGCACCCGCTTTCCGGCCACCACCTGGTTCTCGGTCTACGAAGACAGCGCCGAGCGTCACCTGGCCGCGATCCTGGTCGACACCAGCGAGGAAGTACGCGCACGCGAATCGGCGCACTTCGACGATGTGCTGAAAAACAATCGCCTGCTGGCCGGCGCGGTGTCGCACGAGATCCGCAACCTGTGTTCGGCGGCGGGCGTGGTCACCTCCAACCTGGCGCGGCATCCGGCCATTGGCGCAGATCCGGATCTGGCCGCGTTGCGTAGCTTGGTGGCGGCATTGATGGAGCTGGCGTCCTTCAACCTGCGTCGGCAGCTGCCCGACGACGCGCATGAAACGCGGCTGCAGACGCTGTGCAGCGAGCTGGATGTGATCATCCGTTCGGACTGGGAGGACGTCGATGGCCAGTTGGTGATCCAGATCGCGGCCGACTTCCCCTCGGTGCACGGCGACCGCCATGCATTGCTGCAGGTGCTGCTCAATCTGGCGCGCAATTCGCTGCGCGCGGTGCAGGCGCTGCCACCGCAACGCCGCCAGTTGATCGTCAGTGCGCGCCTGGAGCAGGAGCGCGCGGTGCTGAGCGTGCGCGACACCGGGCCCGGCATCGCCGAGCCGGGCCGCCTGTTCCAGCCGTTCCGCAGCGACAGCGATGGCTCCGGGCTGGGGCTGTACATCTCGCGTGCGCTGATGGCCAACCAGGGCGGTCTGCTGCGTTACGCGCCCGGCGGCGAAGGCGCCTGTTTCGAGCTGCATCTGCCGCTGGCGCACGCAGCATATGCGGAGGCGCCGGATGGATGAGTCGCGGCGCGCACCGGTGCGCCTCTATCTGCTGGACGACCACACGCTGTTCCGCGAGGGCCTGCTGCGCCTGCTCGGTGCCGATGCCCGTTTCGAGGTGGTCGGGCAGTCCGGCGCATTGGCGCAGGCCATCGTACAGATCGCCTCGCTGATGCCGGACGTGGTCATCCTCGACTACGACATGGGCGAGTACAACGCGCTGGACTACATGCGGCGCCAGGCCGAGCAGGCGCGCCGTCCGGCCACGCTGGTCGTCACCGCCGGCCTGCCCGAGCGCGACGCACTGGCCTTGATCCGGCTCGGCGTGTCCGGTATCTGCCGCAAGGATGTCTCCACCGATGAACTGATCGACAGCATCCATGCGGTGGCGATGGGCCGGGTGCTGATCGACCAGCGTTATCTGCAATCGCTGGTCGCCCAGGGCACCCAGGAAAGCCGGCCCAGTTTTACCGACCGTGAGCGCGAAGTGCTGCGTGGCCTGCTGCGCGGGCAGTCCAACAAGTTGATCGCACGCCAGCTCGGCAGTTCGGAAAGCGCGATCAAGGCCACCTTCCAGCAGCTGTTCAACAAGCTCGACGTGCGCTCGCGCAGCCAGTTGGTGATGGTGATCCTGCAGGATTATCGTGATCTGGTGTGAGGTGTCGTGGTCCATTGAAGCCATCGGGCGAGCGATGCAGGTGCACACGCTTATCCGCTGAACCCGATGCAGTTGCAACGGCACGCTGACAGATAGGGCGTGCGACAAGGCCGCATGTGTGACGCTGATCTGCCGCCTTGCAGGCATGCCGATCGGGATGCGATGGGTGGTGTTCCCGGACAAGCGACGAGCCTCGCGTCATCACACGATGTCGGACTCATCTGCACGAGGCATGGACAAAGCGCCGGTCATCATGCGCGCCTGATGGAGAGAGGTGTTACATGGCGAAGCCGACGCTGTTCTTCCTGCACGCCCTTGGGTCCAGCAGTAACGAGTGGTCTGGGGTGATCCAGCGACTGGAGGCGCGCTTCGATTGTGTGGCGCTCGATATTCCAGGCTTTGGAGACGCGCAGCCGCTGCAGCATGTCGACACCGCCGCACTGGTTGCCTGGTTTGTCGAAGAGGTGATTCGGCGGCAACCGACCTGCTGGTTTGTGGTCGGACACAGCATGGGCGGAAAGATCGCCACCCTGGCAGCGGCGCAGGCACGCGAGGGCGTGGCCGGGCTTGCCGGCCTGGCCGGCGTGATCCTGGTCGCGGCGTCACCGCCAGCGCCGGAGCCGATGGAGGAGTCACGCCGACAGACCATGCTGGCTTGGTTCGAAAAAGGCCATCCCACCCGGCAAGAGGCCGAGCAGTTCATCGACGACAACTGTGCGGCGAGGTTGCCTGCGCCTGTGAGGGACGCGGCCGTAAACGATGTGCTGCGAACCAGTGCAAAAGCGTGGATCGCCTGGCTCTCACACGCCAGTCGTGAGGACTGCAGTGCGCAGGCCGGCTGCATGCACGTGCCGGCGTTGATCCTCGCCGGCAGCGAGGATGGCGACCTCGGCGACGCCGCGCAAAGCACGTTGAACGCGCCGCATTATCACGCTGCGCAGCTCGCCGTCGTGGCCGACGCCGCGCACCTGATCCCCTACGAACAACCGCAACACCTGGCGCAGCTGATCGCAGCGCATGTGGAGCGCAGCATGGACACGTGCCTGCCCGATGACTTCGTCAGGCTGCTCAATGCAGACCGGGTTGCCCCGCGCATGCGCAAGCTGCTGCTCAGCCGGCATGCCGGCCCACCCGCAGATGCGCAAGGCGTGCTGAGCCAGCATCAACTGGAGATACTCGTCGCAGTCGTTGCGCGCGTATTGGATGGGGAAAGCGATGCACACGCGATTGCACGGCGGATCGACGTCCAGCTTGCCGAAGGCGCAGGAGATGGTTGGCGCCATGCCGCGTTGCCACCCGATCGGCTGGCGATGCCGCTGGGGCTCGACACGCTCGACGCGCTGAGCAATGGCTTCGCTGGCCTGCCTGCGGAAACCCAGGACCATTGGCTGCGCGAGGTGTCGCGCGCGACGGCTGGCGATTCCTCGGCACATGGGCTGGATGCAGCGCAGCTGGCGCACTGGTTCGAGGATGTGCGCGCCGAAGCCGTGCGGACCTGGGTCGGCCTTCCCGCCACGATGGCCGCATTGGGATACGACGGCTTTGCAGTTGGCGGTGTCGGTATCGACAGCCTGGGCTATCAGCACACTGCAGCCGACCGGCAGGAAGCCTGGCAGCTTCCCGCCGAAGGCCTGCGATGAGCCGGGGCATCAACGACGCTGCGGTCGATGTGGTGGTGGTAGGCAGCGGAGCAGGCGGCGGCCCGCTGGCCGCACGGCTTGCACAGGCAGGTCTGTCGGTGGTGGTGCTGGAGGCGGGTGCGGCCTTCAGCCCTGCCTCCCATCTGCCCGATGAGCTGACCACCGGCATCTACTGGATGGAGGAGCGCCTGAGCGGCGGGCAGACGCCCACCGCATTCGGCGCTAACAATTCCGGTTCTGGCCTGGGTGGTTCGACCCTGCACTGGGGCGCCTTCTGCCCGCGTCCGGACAAGCGCGATCTGAGCCTGTCGACGCACACCGGGCAGCGCAGCATGGGCTGGCCGATCGCGCATGAAGAGCTGCTGTCCTATATCCGCCGCGTCGAGGAGTTCATCGGCGTCTCCGGGCCGGCGCACTATCCGTGGGATCCCGAGCGCAACTACGCCTATGCGCCGCCGCAGCGCAATGCGTCGGCCAACGCAATGGAGCGCGGTTGCCGCACGCTCGGCATCACCGCCACCGATGCCCCTGCCGCGTTGGTGACCAGAGCGCATGCGCAGCCGCACTACGGCATGCGCGCGGCCTGCAACAACTGCGGCGCCTGTCATCAAGGTTGCAGCAATGGCGCCAAGGTGAGCGTCGATACCACCTGGCTACCGCTGGCGCGCGCGTACGGTGCCCAGTTGCGAACCGGCTGCCGGGTCACCGATGTCGAGCGCGATGCGCGTGGCATGGTCAGCGCGGTGGTCTATCAACAGGACGGACGCGAACTGCGCCAGCGTTGCACAAGCCTGTTCCTGTGCGCAGGCGGCGTGGAAACACCGCGCTTGCTGCTCAACCTGGGGTTGGCCAACTCCAGCGGTCAGGTCGGGCGCAATTTCATGGCGCATGTGGCCACCCAGGTGTGGGGGGAGTTCGATGCGGACATGCGCATGAACCGCGGCTACCCCTCGTCGCTGATCACCGAGGACATGCTGCGCCCGACCAATCCCGATTTCATCGGCGGCTATCTGGTGCAGAGCCTGGGCGTGCAGCCGATCACCCTGGCCAACACCCTGGCACGTGGCGCAGGCCTGTGGGGGAGGGAGCTCGTCTCGACCATGGCGCGTTACAACCGCCTGGCCGGCATCGGCATCAATGGCGAATGCCTGCCGCAAGACGCCAACCGGCTGACTCTGTCCGATGAGCTCGATGCCTTCGGCCAGCGCAAGGCGCGTATCGACTTCAGTTACGGGCCCAACGAACGCGCGATCGATGCCCACGCCCGCACATCGCTGCACGCAATCTGGGAGGCGGCAGGTGCACAACGCATCTTCGCCGCCGCCCGCTCCGCACACACATTGGGTACCTGCCGCATGGGCACCGATCCGGAGCAGGCCGTGGTCGACCCGGACGGCCGCGCATTCGATATCGCCAACCTCTACATCTGCGACAACTCGATTTTTCCAAGTGCGCTGGCAGCCAATCCCGCGCTGACGCAGATGGCACTTGGCCTGCGCACGGCGGAGCGTTTTCTTGCCCGCTAGTTGCGTGCATACCACCACCTCTCTCTACCACCAGGAGTTCAGCATGGATCTCGGAATCAACAATCGGATCGCCCTCATCAGTGGCGGCGACTCGGGAATGGGCAAGGAGACTGCGCGGCAGCTGCTCGAAGCCGGCGTGCGCGTGGCGATCACCGATCTTCCGGACGGTACGCTCGACCAGGCAGTGGCCGAGCTGTCGGGCCTGGGGCAGATCATCGCCATCGAGGGCGACGTCACCCGCGAGCAGGACGTCGCCGCCATCTGGACACAGGTGCGCGAACAACTGGGCGACCCCGACATCTACATCAACGCAGCGGGCGTCACCGGCGCAACCGGCGACTTCCTGGAGATCAGCGACGCCGGCTGGCTCGAAACGCTGGACATCAACTTGATGGGCGCAGTGCGCATGTGCCGCCAGGCCATCCCCGCGATGCGCCGCAATCAATGGGGCCGGATCGTGCTGTTCGCCTCCGAGGATGCCGTGCAGCCTTACGTGGACGAGCTGCCCTACTGCGCATCGAAGGCAGGAATCCTCAGCCTGGCCAAGGGCCTGTCCAAGGCCTACGGGCCGGACAACGTGCTGGTCAATACGGTGTCGCCCGCCTTCATCGCAACCCCGATGACCGACAAGATGATGCAAAAGCGCGCCAGCGAAAACGGAACCACGTTCGAGCAGGCGATCGAATCGTTCCTGGACGAAGAGCGTCCCGGCATGGTGCTCAAGCGACGTGGCCGCCCGGAAGAAGTGGCCTCGGCGGTTGCCTTCCTGTGCTCAGAGCGCGCCAGCTTCATCAACGGCGCCGGGATCCGGGTGGATTCGGGGTCTGTCTTTACCATCGCGGGTTGAGGCGTCTGCTGGTTGCATTGATGCAGAACTCGTCAATGCATCAGCGAAAGAGCCTGCTTGATCGCGGGGCGCATTCTGCGATCAAGTCATTTGACATAGCTTTTAGGGAGGTCTGAACCACGACGTCTGAGAACGCCGGATGCGGCATTGTTGTGGTGAATCGCGTCCGTATCTTTGGATTTTGCGCGATTTCTAGCGTTTTCGCGAGAAAACCACTTGTACAGGTGCACACATCCCAAGGCAGCCAGTCACTAATTTCGTCTCAGCCACAGTTTCGATAGCGCAAATAGAGGTACTGCCTGCGCGTTGTTCTGGGACGGGCTGCGATAGGGGACCTTAAGGGAAATTAGCGCCGACTCTTGCCCACAAAGGCCAGCGATTTGACCCACTCTGCATCGCGCTTCTGCGTCATAACGCGCTGCTGGCGATAATGTCGTTCGGCGCGGTCCTGTAACCAGGTGACGTAGCGGCGCACGACGTGTTCGTTCGCCAGCCGGGCAGGTACCAGGCGGCCAAGCAGGAGTTGATGCGCGGCAGGGGCAAAGCGTTGGAACAGATCGTCTTCCACGCTGACGATGGCCTCGGTGCTTCCGGGATCTCCCTGGCGCGCGCAACGCCCGAACAACTGTCGATCCACCCGCGCAGATTCGTGGAATTCGGTAAGGATGACATGAAGTCCACCGGCGGCCTCGGCTTCCTTGCTCAGCTTGATGTCCGTACCGCGGCCGGCCATGTTGGTGGCCACTGTGATTCGCCCGGCCGCACCAGCCGCAGCGACCGCATCTGCCTCGCCTTTGTCCTGTCTGGCGTTCAAGACAGCATGGGCGATGCCCTGGGCATCGAAGACAGCAGACAGCTTTTCAGATGCTTCCACCGAGCGCGTGCCAACAAGAACAGCGCGTCCCAACGAGGCCATTTCAACGGCTCGCGATGCAACTGCCTGCCAGCGTTCTTCCGAACGGCGGCAAAGCGTATCGGCAAGCCGGCGACGCCGGGTTGGTTTGTGCGTAGGAATGCGCGTTATCGAAAGGTCGTAGCTTCCTTTGACTTCGCTGGCGACCTCCTGCGCGGTGCCGGTCATGCCGCACAGCATGAGATAGCGACCGAAAAAGCGCTGATAGGTGATCTGCGCAAGTGTGCGCCGTTGGCCGGTGATCTCGCAGTTCTCCTTGCATTCGATCATCTGATGCAATCCACGTTCCCATGTTCGGTCGGCCATCACCCGGCCGGTGGATTCATCCACAATCTGCACCTTTCCCTCGGCCAGGATGTAATGCTGGTCACGCTGAAAACCATGAATCGCCGAGAGCGCCTTTTGGATGAACTCTTCCCGCCACATCGGCGAACGCCACAGTCCGTCCCATTCAGATGCGAGTTCCCTTGCATATGTTTTCCCGGCCGGGGTGAGCCAGAAATCGCGATGTTGCGAGCGACGGTAATGGACGTTCTCTTCCAGCGAACGTGCCAGTTCGATGGCGCGGCTATACACGGTCGGATCGAGATCGTCGGGTAGGGTCTCGGAGATGATCAGCGGTGTGCTAGCCTCGTCAATCAGGACGCTGTCCGCCTCGTCGATGATGGCAATATGCAGTCCGCGCAGAATCGGCGCTTCCGCCACGCGGCCACCCGCGAACTCGCGCAGGCATTGCTGGGTGCGCGAGGCATCCCCGAGTGCGATCATGTCCTTGAGGTAATCGAATGTCAGCTCTTTATTCGATACATAAGTGATGTTGCAAGAGTATGCGGTGCGTCGATCAGGAATCGACATGTCCTGTAGTACCACGCCGACCGACAGGCCAAGAAAATCGAACAATGGCGTGTTGTGCTCGGCATCGCGCTCGGCGAGATAGTCGTTGACAGTCACCACATGCGTCGCGGCCCCGGTGACAGCGGCAGAGCATGCCGCCAGGGTCGCCGCCAGCGTCTTGCCTTCGCCCGTGGACATTTCTGCCAGACGACCTTGTAGCAGGGCACGTCCCGCCATCAACTGCACATCGTGGTGACGCATGCCAAGGGTGCGTCGCGAGGCCTCGCGGATTAGCGCAAAGGAGACCGCCAGCCGCTCGTCGGAAAAGCCCTCGTGCCGCATGCGGTGCGCCTCGGTGGCCAGTCGCGCTCTCAATGCGTCGTCGTCGAGAGCCTTGGCGGCACCCTCGTTTGCGTTGGTCGCATCGACGAAACGGCGTGTGGCACGCTGGTGGAAACGGGGCACACGCGCCAGCCAGGTACGCAAACGCTCCTCCCAGACCGAGCGCTTGGCATCGACGCGCTCCAGATACGGGCCATCGCCAAGCTCAATATGGCGCGCGGCGAGCAAGGCGCGTACATCAGACATCGAAATGACTCAGGAAGACCTGCCTGAGCCGCCGGAATCCCTGCATGGCAAGTGGCTCGCTCCCGTGCTCGAAACGGACCTGCGCACGTTCGCCGAAACGTGGTCTGGCGTCGGGGGGCAAGGCAAGATCAACGATGAAGACGCGCTGGATCGTCTTGACGCCGTTCGTGTCGTTGGGATTGGTCGCAATGATGCCGCCTGCAGTGAGGCCGAGGGCTGCAGTGGGCAACTCGTCGACAGCGCTGGGAAAGGCACGGATCACCTTGGTCGTCCATGCATCGCCGAGCGAGCCGGCCAGATGCAATCGTGCGCCGGAGAGACGGCCGCTCACCAGGTCGATGTCGTCCTGCTGGACGACAGCACGGACGATCATCTCGCGCTCCTGCAGCACGTAACCGAGTAGCTCACCCTGCTTGTAGTAATGGCCCGGCATGTCCTGCGCAGTGGCGACGACCAGTGCGCCATCGTCTCCGGCGCGGCCTGTCAGCCTGGCAAGCCGTAGTTCGGCACGTTCCAGGCTTTCCTGAGCTTCGGCCAGTTGGCGGCCGGAAATGGCGGCCTTGGTCGGATCCGAATAGTGTTCGGCGTCGTAGCGTGCCTGAGCCTGATCCACCTTCGCACGCGCAACGGCCGCCTCGGCACGCAGTTGCGGATTCTCCAGGCGATACAGGGGCTGCCCGCGGCGGACGTTCGTGCCCGGAGTGACCAGCCAACGGACGAAGAAGCCATTGCCGCCCGCATGCAACATTGCCCGATCGGGGAGCCAGACAACGCCAAGCGAACGGCTGTGCATCGGCACTGGAACGAGGACAAGCAGCAGCACCAGGCCGCCGACAAAACACGCAGTGCGGCGCATTGCCTGTTGCCGCACGCGTTGCAGCGAGCCGGATGAAGACAGGTGCTTCCAGCCCTTGCGCAAGGGCGCTCCGAACAGACCCCAGGCGCTCCAAAGCGCCATGAGCACGCCGACGAAAAAATACTTGTTGGCAACCGCGAGAATCACCGAGACGGTGACAAACGTGCGATAGCAGAACGCCAGCGGCGTGTATGCGACCAGCCATTGTTGTTCGGAGGGCGTCTCGTCAGGACGCATTGCGTCGGTCGAGCCAAAGCCATAGCGGTCAATCAGGTAGGTCCACCATGCCTGCCCACGCTGGGCCAGGTTGGGTATCTCGATCAGGTCGGAGAGGATGTAGTACCCGTCGTAGCGCAGCAGCGGGTTGCCGTTGACCACCAAGGTGGAAACGCCACAGATCACCATTACGTTGAAGGCCACGCCACGCAGGATGCCGGGTTCGGCAGCCAGCCATATGTGCAGCGCCAGCGCCGCAAGGAATAGTTCCACCAGCATGCCGGCGGCCGCAACCGTTGCACGCCGGTACTTCGAGGCGAAGGCCGACGAGGAGGACGCTTCGACATAGGGGACGGGCGCGAAGATCAGGAACATCAGCCCCAGTTCGCGTACGGCTCCGCCCCAGCGCTTGGTTGCGAAGCCGTGCCCGAGCTCGTGTAGCAGTTTCACTACCGGGTAGACGGCCGCCATGACCACCAGGTTGCTGCCGGAGAGCACGCGATCCGACAGGTTTTCGGTGAGGTCGTACCAGTGCTGGGCGGCGAGGAATAGCGCAGGCAGTACCACGAGCGCCCACAGCGCAGCGCCCCACGCACCGAAGCACCAGCCCACATAGGGCTCGAAGCGGGTGAGGAAACGATCGGGATTGATGAGTGGAATTTTCAGGCTCATCGGATTCATGAGCCACTGCTTGATCTTTTCTGTGCGCTTGTTGCGGTGGCGGTCGAGTAGGGCGGCCGAGTCGGGCATTGCATCGGCCTGCAGCAGGTCTGCGGCATGCAGGCGGGTCAGCAGGTCGACCACTTCCGGCTGGGTGCAGGCATCGCGCACCTCGGAGGCGTTGGCGCGCTCCCACAGTGCCTGTACCGTCGTGCGTCCGTCCATCCCTGCAAGCAGCGCGTAAGCCGCGCCGGTCAGCCGGTACACCTTGCCTCCGGCCTGGTCCTGCACCACGTACCAGGGACGGCCACGGAAGATCATGCGCTGCACGGTCGCGTAAGGCATCAGGCGCGGCGTCAATTCCGCAACGCTGTGCCAGCTCGGGCTGAAAGGACTGCGCGCCACCGTTACAGACCCCAGCTCCACCACTGCATGCGCAACCAGTCGAACGTGCTGTGCAGCAAGACCCAGCCCAGTTGGCGACGACCCACGCCCACCTTGGCCACACCTTCCATACCCGGCAACAGGCGCTGGTTTGCACCCGTCAAGGCTGCCTCGACGCGATAGACGTTCTTGCCGTCCTTGACCGTGGCCACGGGCATGACCCGCACGACCCGGATCGGCAGCGCACCGCCGGCCAGACCATTGAGCATCAACTGGCCCGCCTGACCGACGCGCACCGGTGCCATGTCGTGCTCATCGACCTCCAGGATGATCCGGTAACTGTGCAGCGGTGCAATTTCGAACAGCTTCTTGCCCGCTTCCACGGGTGTACCCACTTGCTGGGAGAGATCGCCGGAGACAACCACCCCGTCGTAGGGCGAGCGCACCGTTGCGCGGCCGATCTTGTCGTCGAGCAAATCGAGCTGGGCCTGTGCCTCTGCCAGTTGTGCGCCGGTGACGCGGATCGCAGTCAGGTCGTGCTGGGCCATCGCTTCGCGCAGCTTGTTGTCGTACTGATCGCGCTCGCTGGCCCAACGAATGCGCTCCATCCGCAGCTCGTGGTCGTCCAGGCGCGCCAGCGGCTGGCCATTGCGCACGATGTCGCCCGCGCGTACCAGACCTTCGGCAAGAAAGCCTTCGAACGGTGCGGCGGCAACCCGCTGAATCTCGCCTTCGGTGACGGTCTTGGCAGAGACGCGATAATCGACCGGCACGGCGACCAGTACGAGGATCAGCAGCGCCACAAGCATCGCGACAGCCTTCCAGACCAGGTGCCGGGGCCCCACGATTGCGCCCCAGAAGCGCCGGCCTTCATCGTTCACGCGTTGCAGCGAACTACGTTCGGCCAGCAGACGCTGCTCGACCACCGGGGCGATAAGCGCGGCAAACGTGTCCATCCAGCGGCGTTCTTCCTCGCTGAAAGCGGTCTCGCGCTCCAGCGTCAACACCGCGATGATCCGTTGCTGATGCACGATGGGGACAGACAACAGATACGCTGCACCGGTTCGTCGCATGAGCTCTGCATGAGCGCGGAAGCCGCCTGCATCGCCACTGGCCTCGATCGTCTGGGCCAGGTCGAACACTTCGGCCATGGCATCGCGATAGGCATGCACCAGCGGAGATGAGGTCTCGAACGTGGCCGCTTCGGACAGCGCCGCAAGCGTGACGCGCGCGTCCCGGATGATGCCGGCGGCAACACGGGTGGCAGTGAATCGGCGGCGCAGCTCGTTGACCAGATCGAACAGCGCTTGCTGGAAACGTGCATGGCGTAGCGTCACCGACAGGGTGTGGACGATGCCCGTGGTGCGCTCGCCAGCCGCGATGGCCATGTCCTGATCCCGCTTGCCGAGCAGGTTCGACAGCCAGGCACTGCCCCAATGCACCTCACGCAACAGTGCGGGAACGATGCCGGCATCGCCGGACAGCTCAAATGCAACCGCACCTGCGACGCGTTCGTTTGCCGAGATGGGGACGGCGACATGCAGGATGCCCGGCGTTTCCTGATCCGGAGCGATCACCACGCGCCGTTCCGCAAGCGCCTGGCCCACGGCGGTTCCCATCCGCGACATGCCGGCATCCGCCGACGGCCAGACGGCGATAGGGACGTAATTCTTTCCGTCCGCCGACTCGACCAGCACCGCAGCATTGCGAATCGCAGGAAAGCGTTCGCAGATCAGCGTAAGCCACGCGTCGCAGAACGCATCCGAGGTACGGGCGGTGACGAATCGATCCCAGGCCGGAAGCGTCGGCACCTCCACAACCTCGCCGGCGACGCTTGCTGCATCGTTGTCCATGCTGTCGTCAGGCAGGGCGTTCACCGAGTAGCCTCCGCCACGGTCGCGGTCATTTCGTCGTGGTCGTCGCGTGCGTTGACGAACAGGGCGTCGAGTTCGTCGACATCGGTTCCGGAAAGATCCCCCAACGTGGCCTTGAGCTTGATGAAGGCCGTGAGTTGCTGGTAACTGCCCTTGCGTCGGTCGCGGCGTGCGGCGGCGAGCTGCTGGCGGGCGGCAAGGATGTCTGCCTCGGTGCGGACCCCGTGCGCAGTGCCGCGCGTCGCCAGCGCCAGGGCCTGGCGGGCCGCATCGATCGCGGTGCCAGCGGCAAGCGTGCGGGCGCGCCCGGCGCGCCAGCCGAGAAAGGCGGTTTTCACGTTGAGCACCGCTTGTCGGCGAGCCGATTCGAAATCGTCGCGCGCCTTATCGCGCAACGCGAGTGCCTCAGCTACCTTCGCCGACTGCGTGCCGCCCGAATACAGCGGCACGTTCAGCTGCAATCCCAGCGTAACAGTGGCGATGCGATAACCCGGCTGACCGGGAAAATTACCCACATTCTGGTCGTTGTTGCCATAGCTGGCGACGAAATCCAGCGTCGGCAAATGCCCGGCGCGCTGCTTGGCGATTTCCGCTTCTGCCACGGCAATCGCGGCCGATGAAGCGCGCAGGGCAGGGCAATGCGCATCGATCTGTGCGAGCCAGGCATCGATATCGCCACCAAGCAGGTCCGGAATACGCGCATCTTCACGCAGCCAGGGTTGCACGAGATCGTCCGCACTACCGATCCACGGTTCGATGGCCGCCAGCTTGGTCTGGACGTCCATTTCCGCAGAAAGGGCGTCGGCGTCGGCCTGTTCGTATTTCGCCTGTGCGTCGTCGGCCTCCGGCTGCGACTTGGCGCCAAGTTCGGCCGATCGCCGCGCGATGTTCCATTGCGCCTTCAAGGCATCGCGTTGGGCCGCGTTGAAATCGACAGCGTCGCGCGCCTCCATCAGCTCGAACCAGCCCGTGGCGAGCTTGGCGTAGAGTTGCTGCTCAGTGTCGGCCAACTGCCAGTTGGCCTGGTCTGCGGCGCTGCCAGCCTGGGACAGCGCAACGCGGTTCGCCCTGCGCCAGATCGGTTGGTTGAGGCTCAGCTGGCCGGTGCGCGCGTGGTAGTCGTCATGCAGCGTTGCCGTTGTCGTATCCAAGGTTTCATAGCGGCGGTTGTTGCCGTTGGTGCTGCCGGTCGCAGAGATCTGCGGCAGCATGGCGCCGTAGGCCTGCCGTACCCGCGCCCGCGCAGCGGCGAGATTGGCCTGTGCGGCATCGTATCCGGGTTCGCTGTCACGGGCCAGCGCAAAGAGCTCGCCAAGCGAAACCACCTGCGGGGACGGCTCTGCGTGCAGGCAGGGAGCCAGCAGCAGCGCCAGCAGGATGGGCAAGCGAGCGGGGATGCCCCGGCATGGCGTGCACGCAACCCGCCCGCGGCGCAGAAGAGCCACAGGTGACATGCCTTGCATAACCAAACGTTCGACCAGCACCCCAAATCCTTTCGCCAGGCGCAGGAGGGGCCGGCCCGTCTTTGAGCCTCACGACACAGCGACGCGACCGGCATGCCGGTCGCGGACTGGTCGTTTTGCGAATTTCCCCCTGTACGGCCGGCATTTTCGCACCCCACGGGTGACGTGCCAAGTGCGCTCGCGGCGGCTACAATTTCGCACGGTTCGCCGACGGCGTCGACCGGAAACAGGGGAAAAACATGAAAGGGATACTTTGTGCGGTCGCGCTGGCGGCCGCAGTCGCCGGCTGCCAGACCACCGGCCATAAAATCACCACGATCGACATCGGTGCCAGCCGCGATCAGGTGATCGCCACGCTTGGCCGTCCGGATTCAATCCGGACGCTGGGCGACTTCGAAGTGCTCAATTACCTCAATCGGCACCGCACGCGCGTGTCCATGACGCACACCGATTACGCAGTAGTGCTCAAGGATGGCAAGGTGAGCCAGTTCGGTCCCGGGCAGGTGAGACGGGATGGGTTGCATTCGGTGGTGATCGATGGGGCGACGCGCTAACGGGACGACCCAATGACTGGATGGCGTAGTGGGCTCGCACTGGGCGTGCTTGCCATGTCCTGGCTCGGGGCCAGCTTATGTTGCTATCAGGCGGAATGCCGCGCCTGACTGCCACGGCGACTTGATCGAATCTGTTGCAGCTGCACTTCAGGCATCCCACGTCACCATCTGTTTGTCAGTCTGCTGGCGTCGCCTTGTCGCGGTGAGCAGTTTATTTTGGCGATCGGCAAACCCGCAGATGTAACGAAAGCGGCGGCGAAGAGCGACGGTCCCAAGTATTTCCAGCGTGACATGGTGCTTTGGAACCCGTGGGCGCATGTCTTGCTTGCGGATCGGCACGACGCTGGCGTCAGTGTGGGGTAGAACCACGTCCGGCAAGCTCATGCCCAATCGTTCCCGTACCTTTGCCGATGCGGCCGCATCGGCTTTGGCGACAATATCCATTCCCCGCAAGAATATCGCCCGATTGGGACTTTCTTGATAGAGCCCACTGATGCCTAGCCTACTCATGCGGCAGGCGCATCCAGTCGCTGCCTCGTCTCGCATCAGCAACGTGATGCCAGGCGCGTCGGGCTCCTGCGGTCCATTCTGCCACTTGAATGCGAGGAGGATCGCCCAGTAGCCGACTGGATGCCATTCCATGCGACGGGTGGTTAGACGGAATCCGGACCGCTCCTAAGATTCGACGTAGAGACGTTCCAGCGCCTGTGGCGTAATGCCGGTATGAGATACCTCAGGGACAGAGCTGCCGTCGGACTACAGCCCAACAAAGCTGGAACCGCATGCCAGAATGGGAAACTAAAATGCTCCAGGCGGCCAGACTCTCCTAAGCCTTTGTCACTGGCAGCCTACGCATCCCCATTGCTGCCGGGAGATAGCCCGTATTCGTGAAGCCGTAGCGTCAGGGTGTGGGAATACCCATTTCGGGCAAGCTCACCCCCAACCGTTCCTTAACCTTTCTCAATGCAGCTGTTTCGGCTTTGATGACAACACCAAATCCCCGGAAGCGTGCTTTCGGGTCGGGATTATCAGCATCGAGCCCCCTGACAGTTTCCCTGCTCACCTCGCATGGACACCCAGGTTCATAGCCCGAGATGACCAGCGTAGAGCCGGGAGCATTCGGCCCCTTCGGTACACTGCTCAATTGAAATTCAAGTACGGTGCTCCAAAAGCCGGACCGATTCGAATACTCCTTGCGGCTGGCAAGCCGAAATCCAGATTGTTCGTAAGCCTCAATGTAAGCGCGTTCTAGAGCATTACGCGACATGCCGACGTGTGATGTTCCTCTATCGGCGGGACTAGTCGCGGCGGATGGCTGGTTCATCAGTAACCCCAGGGTCAAGGTGGCAGTAACGAGCAATCGACGGGCTTGCATGTAGCGGTCTCCGGTCTTGGGACATCTTGATCTCAAGATGGATTTCAATTGCCGCCGCCCATGTAGCTGGCTGCCACTGCTCACTCGCGCTGCATCGCCACACCGGTCTACGCAACCGGTTGATCGATTCCCGACAGCGGCTCGCCTAACAACGCGGACCGTCCACTGCTGCCCGGTCCAGTCGGGTACGTTCCCGCCGTGGCCGTCCAACAGCGGCCGAAGCGCCAAGACTCGACCGGTGGCGTCAACGCGCTATGGGTTTTCCGAGTTGCTGTCGGGCTGCAGTCCATGGGACGCTGGAGAGGCATGCCAGGATGGGGAAGTGAGCTCTCCAAGCGGGCTGACTCGGCTAAGTCGTTGTCACTGGCCGCCCGTTTATTCCCATGGCTGCCCAGGCATAGCGTGAATCTTAGAAGCAGCAGCGTCAGGGTATGGGCATATCCATGGCGGGTAAGCTCACGCCTAATCGTTGCCGGACCTTTGCCAGAGCAGCCGTATCGGCCTTTACGAGAGCATGCTCTCCCCGAGCGACTGTCGGCCAGTTGGGACTATCGGCGTCGAATCCTCTGAAGCTTTGCCTGACCAGGGCGCATCCGCATCCGGGCGGCCGATCGCTCAAGATTGTCAGCGTGGTGCCAGGCGCGTCTGGTCCCTTCGGCGCACTCTTTAATTGGAAAGCGAGATCGATCGTCAAGGAACCGACGGAATTCGACTGCTCATGGCGGCTAGCCAACCGGAATCCGGATTGCTCATAGGATTCGATGTAGGCGCGTTCCAAAGCCTGCAGCGACATGCCGGTATGAGGCACATCGCTGGGTATTTGACTTTGCGCGGCGGATGGGTGGTTCATCAATAGCCCCAGGGTCAGGGTGGCAATAACGATCAATCGACGGGCTTGCATGTTGCGGTCTCCGGTTCTTGGGACATCTTGCCCCCTATAACGATTTCAATGGCCGCCGCCCGTCGGGGGCGGCGGCCATCGCTCAGTCGCGCCGTACCACCAGACCTGTCTGCGCAACCAGCAGATCGATCCCCGACACCGTGCCGCCCAGTAGCGCGGCCCATCCAGTGTTCCCCAGTCCCGTCGGGTACGTTCCGGCCGTGGCCGTCCAGTCGATCACGGGCTGGCTGGACGTCCCCAAATTGACGACGATGTAGCCACCGCCCTGGACGCTTGCGGCAGAGGCCGACGCACCGACAACAATGCTCATCGCATTGTCGCGGGGCGGGTTCTTCGACACCACCAGAGTGATGCTCGCGCTGGCGGTCAGCTTGCCGTCGCTGACCGAGTAGGTGAACGTGTCGGTACCGATGAAGCCGCTCTTCGGACGATACGTATAGCTGCCATCGCGGTTGCGCGTCAGTGAACCCTTCGACGGATTGGTGAGGCTCAGCGTCAGCGCATCACCGTCCGGGTCGTTGACCAGGCAGTCGAAGTCGATCCGCACGCTGCCATCCTTCTGCACCTGGAACGAGGCGCTCTGGGCGGTGGGTGCGCGGTTCACCTTCTGCACCGTGACGCTGACCATCGCCACGCCGGACTGGGCATCGCCGTCGGTCGCCCGGTAGCTGAAGCTGTCGGTGCCGTACCAGCCCTTGTCGGGCGTGTAGGTATAGCTGCCATCGGCATTCAACGACAGCTTGCCGTGGGACGGCGCGCAAACGATCAGGGTGGCGAGGCGATCGCCGTCGGCATCGCTGTCGTTGCCGAGCACATCGATGCGCACGGCGGCACCGGCCATGGTGGTGGCCTTGTCGTCCCTGGCCACTGGCGCACGGTTCGGCGCCAGTACCGTGATGCTGACGGTGACCGGCCTGGAGTCGAGTGCGCCATCGGTTGCCACGTACGTAAAGGTATCGGTCCCGACAAAGCCGGACTTGGCCGTGTAGCTGAAGCTGCCGTCGCGGTTGCGGGTAAGCGTGCCGTTCTTCGGCGAGGTGGCGAGCTTCGCGGTCAGGCCGTCGCCGTCGACATCGCTGTCGTTGGCGAGCACGTCCAGGCGCGTTGCCACGCCGGCACGTACGGTGAAGGCATCGGCGGCTGCGACCGGCGCCTGGTTCACAGGCGCCACACGGATCCAGACCATTGCCGGGTTCGAGCGGTACTGACCGTCGAACGCCTGGTAGGTAAAGCCGTCCAGGCCATACCAATTGGCATCCGGTGTATACGTATAGGTACCGTCCGGATTGAGCGACAGGCTACCGTGGCTCGGGCCGCAGACCAGCGCGGCCCGCAGGTCGTCACCGTTGATATCCCAGTCATTGGCGGTTGGGTCGATCCGTACCGAACCGTTCTCCTTGAGGTCCACCACATCATCGAACGCAAGCGGCGGCAGGTTCGGGCCCAGCACCGTTACCGTTACCGTCGCGGTGTTGGAATTGGCCTTCCCATCGTTGACCACATAGGTGAACGTGTCGGTGCCGGTAAAGAAACAGTCCGCGGAGTGGCCGGAGCGTTCCAGGGCTCGCGGCGACATGCCGGTATGAGGCGTGTCGCCGACTGTCTCGCTTTCTGACTAAATTTGTGCGGCGAGATGCGCCGTGGATGAGAAACGCCGGGGTCAGGTGGACGCCAGGATCATTCGGCGAGCGGCGATGCAGTCCTTTTGTGTGAGTCTGGGGGTGTGAGCTCGATAACGGGCAAGCTTACCCCCAACCGTTGCCTGACCTTTGCCAGCGCAGCGGTATCGGCTTTGATGAGAAGACGTTCTCCCCGTGCGGACGCTGCCAGATCGGAACTGCCGGTGTCAGCCCACCTGAAGTCTAGCCTGCTCACGGAGCATCCGCATCTGGCTGGCTGGGGGCTAGAGATGCGCAGTATGGTGCCAGGCGCGTCGGGTCCCTTCGGCGCACTCTTCAACTGAAACGTGAGTTCGATCAACCAGTTGCCTGGGGGCGGCGACACATGGCGGCTGGCCAACCGGAATCCGGACTGCTCATACGATTCGATGTAGGCGCGCTCCAGCGCCCGCATCGACATGCCAACATGAGACCAATATGGGTTGATGGGCCGACCTTCCGGGATACCGGCATCAGGCACTTCGGTGACGGAGGGGCGACTTTGCGCGGCGGATGGGTGGTTCATCAGTAGTCCCATGGTCAGGGTGGCGATCAGCATCAATCGACGGGCTTGCATGTTGCGGTCTCCGGTTGTTTGGACATCTTGCCCCCTATAACAATTTCAATGGCCGCCGCCCAGCGGGGGCGGCGGCCATCGCTCAGTCGCGCCGCACCACCAGACCTGTCTGTGCAACCAGCAGATCGATCCCCGACACCGTGCCGCCCAGTAGCGCGGCCCATCCAGTATTTCCCAGTCCCGTTGGGTACGTTCCGGCCGTGGCCGTCCAGTCGATCACCGGCTGGCTGGACGCTCCCAGGTTGACGACGATGTAGCCACCGCCCTGGACGCTTCCGACAGAGGCCGACGCACCGACAACAATGCTCATCGCATTGTCGCGGGGCGGGTTCTTCGACACCACCAGGGTGATGCTCGCACTGGCAGTCAGCTTGTCGTCGCTGACCGAGTAGGTGAACGTGTCGGTACCGACGAAGCCGCTCTTCGGACGATACGTGTAGCTGCCATCGCGGTTGCGCGTCAGTGAACCCTTCGACGGATTGGTGAGGCTCAGCGTCAGCGCGTCGCCGTCCGGGTCGTTGACCAAGCAGTCGAAATCGATCCGCACGCTGCCATCCTTCTGCACCTGGAACGAGGCGCTCTGGGCGGTGGGTGCGCGGTTCACCTTCTGCACCGTGATGCTGACCATGGCCACGCCGGACTGGGCATCGCTGTCGGTCGCCCGGTAGCTGAAGCTGTCGGTGCCGTACCAGCCCTTGTCGGGCGTGTAGGTGTAGCTGCCATCGGCGTTGAGTGACAACTTGCCGTGGGACGGTGCGCAGACGAGCAGGGCGGCGAGGCGGTCGCCGTCGGCATCGCTGTCGTTGCCGAGCACATCGATGCGCACGGCGGCACCGGCCATGGTGGTGGCCTTGTCGTCCCTGGCCACTGGCGCACGGTTCGGCGCCAGTACCGTGATGCTGACGGTGACCGGCCTGGAGTCGAGTGCGCCATCGGTTGCCACGTACGTAAAGGTATCGGTCCCGACAAAGCCGGACTTGGCCGTGTAGCTGAAGCTGCCGTCGCGGTTGCGGGTAAGCGTGCCGTTCTTCGGCGAGGTGGCGAGCTTCGCGGTCAGGCCGTCGCCGTCGACATCGCTGTCGTTGGCGAGCACGTCCAGGCGCGTTGCCACGCCGGCACGTACGGTGAAGGCATCGGCGGCTGCGACCGGCGCCTGGTTCACAGGCGCCACACGGATCCAGACCATTGCCGGGTTCGAGCGGTACTGACCGTCGAACGCCTGGTAGGTAAAGCCGTCCAGGCCATACCAATTGGCATCCGGTGTATACGTATAGGTACCGTCCGGATTGAGCGACAGGCTACCGTGGCTCGGGCCGCAGACCAGCGCGGCCCGCAGGTCGTCACCGTTGATATCCCAGTCGTTGGCGGTTGGGTCGATCCGTACCGAACCGTTCTCCTTGAGGTCCACCACATCGTCGAACGCAAGCGGCGGCAGGTTCGGGCCCAGCACCGTGACTGTGACCGTCGCGGTGTTGGAATTGGCCTTCCCATCGTTGACCACATAGGTGAACGTGTCGGTGCCGGTAAACAGGCAGTCAGCGGAGTAGTTGAATGTGCCATCCGCGTTCCGCGTCAGCGTTCCGTGCTTCGGCGCGGAGACGATCGTGGCCTTCAGCGCATCGCCGTCCGCATCGCGGTCGTTGGCAAGCACATCGATCCGCGCCGTCTGGTTGTTGTGCACGCGCACGCTGTCGTTGACCGCGACCGGGGCCTGGTTGGCCGCCGACACCGTCAGGCGCACCGTCGCTACGTTGGACAGCGATTTGCCGTCGCTGGCCTGGTAGGTGAGGGTATCGGTGCCCACGAAGTCGGCGTCGGCCGTATAGGTCAACGAGCCGTCGCTGCCCCAGACGAGTTTTCCATGCACCGGTCCGTTGACGATGATCGTGCGCAGGCGATCCCCGTCTGCATCGGTATCGTTTGAGGTCGGCACGAAGACCAGCGGCTGGCCCTGCACGGTGGTGTAGGCATCGTTCGCGGCAACCGGTGCATGGTTGGTCTGGCGTACCGTGACGGTGACCGATGCGACCGCCGAGTCGAGTGCACCGTCATTGGCGATATAGGCAAACGTATCGGTCCCGAAGAATCCGTCGTCGGGCGTATAGGTCAGGGCGCCATCCGTATTGACGACAAGCGCTCCATGGGCGGGCGGCACTGCGATGCGCGCGGTGAGCCCCGCATTGGGCGCCTTCGGCGTGTTCGCATTGAGCCCGGTGGTGTTGTCGATGTCGCTGTCGTTGGACAGGACCGCGATGACCACGGGCACACCCTGGTCGGTGGTGGCGACATCGTTCACTGCGGTGGCCACATGGTTCAGCGGCAGCACGGTGAAAGTGACGGTAGCCAACTGGGAGCGCCCGGTTCCGTCGTCCACGACGAAGGTCAGGCGATCATCGCCCGCGAAGTACGTCTTGGGACGATACGTGTACGAGCCGTCCGCCTCGCGCGTGAGCGTTCCATGCGACGGACCATCAATGACGATCACGCCCAGCGTGTCGCCGTCGACATCGGCCGCATGGGCGAGCGGGTCGAACGCAACGGCACCGTCGCCCTGAACCCGCAGTTCGACATCGTCGGCGGTGGGCAGGTGATTGACCGGTGCCATGACGATGGTGATCGTTGCGATTGCGGAGCTTGCCAGGCCGTCGCTGACCCGGTAGGTGAAGACGTCCTGGCCGCGGAACAGCGCATCCGGCACATAGTGGAAGCTGCCGTCCGGGTTCAGAACCAGGTTGCCGTGGGCGGGGCCACTCACCAGTTCGACCGTCAGGGCGTCGCCGTCGCGATCGGTGACCCAGGCCATGACGTTTCCGTCGAGAGCCTGCTCCTCAAGCGAAGGCAGTGTGGCGTCTTGGGCGACCGGTGCGTGGTTGACGTGCTGCACCTGCAACCTGACCGTGCCGAGCGACGAGTCCACCTGGCCGTCGTTGGCAACAAAGGTGAAGCTGTCCTCGCCGTGGAAGCCGGGGTTGGCCGAGTAGAGGAAGGTTCCGTCCGGCTGGCGAACCACGCTGCCATGCAGGGGCCCGTCGACGATGCGGTAATCGAGCGTATCGCCGTCCAGGTCGGTGGCATGGCGTGACAGGTCGATCGCGACGGAGCCATCTTCCTGCAGCGACACACTGGCATCGCCGGCGCTGGGCACATGATTGACCTTGCGCACGTCGATCGACACGGTCGCCACGTTCGACTGCACCTTGCCGTTGTCGAGCAGGTAGGTAAACGCGTCCTGGCCCCACCAGAGCGCGTCCGGCGTGTAGTCGAAGCTGCCGTCGTCGCGCACCGTCAAGGTCCCGTGCGTGGGCGGCGTGACCACCACGACACGGCTGCCTGCCGTGCTGGTGTCGTTACCGAGCACGTCGAGACGTATCACGGCGTCCTCGTTGGTGGTCAACGCATCGTCCACCGCATGCGGATCGGCCATGAGCGCGATGTCGCTGATGGCGACCTCGCTGCCGAGCACGCCGAAGCCCAGGATGTCGAACGAGAGTGCGACGGCCGTCCCGGCGGCCAGACCACTGATGTCGATCAGGTAGGTGCGGCTGCCGTCCGCATTGGTCTTGAAGGTGACGCCCTGGGCGAGGAATGCCTGGCCGTCGCCCTGCAGGTTGAGCAGTGCATCCGTCCGCGACAGTGCTATCGCGCCAGCCACCGATTGACCGGTTGCCGCGTCGAGCAGCAGCGCTTCGAAGGCATCTTGCGGGATGCCGCTGCCGGTCTGCAGCGATGCCGCATCGATCGTGAAGCGCAGGAAGCGGTCGGTCGCTCCCACGATGAACACCTTGCCGACCCGCGACTGGCTACCGGCGGCTTCGCGCACGACCAGGCGGCCACTTGCGATATCGACATCGCCACGTGCGGTCCACTCGGTCGTCAGCGCGACTGGGGTTGCCGGTGGCGCCTGCTGAGTGGTCAGCATCGTCGCCTGTGGCACGGCTGCGAACCGTTCGGGACTCGACGCCGATGGGGTGGAGGGTGGGCCGACCGGCGCAACGTACGTCGTTGAAATCCGGGGAAGGGCGTTAGTTGACGCACTGAGATAGTAATAGTTCTTATAGAACGCGATCGCTGCTGCAAGTGGCGTCAGCCCGGTCGAGGTGGTGGCACTCGGCTGGAGGCCCACGGCGGACTGAAGGACGCTCTGTTGCTCCGTGGTGAAGCCCAGCTTACCGTTGTAGGCCTTATCGGTCGCATTCATGACGTTGGGTTGGCTCATGGCATTTGCCCGTTTCAAGGCTCCTGATGAGTCAAGCAGGTAACCCTCACCGAGGCCAAAGGTGTGACCTAGCTCGTGCGCGACAGTCGATGCGATGAACGCGCCCAGCGTAGTATTACCGTCCCAGATGAAACCGCTACCGATGGCAACATGCACGGTTTGGTTGACAGTCTGGTTGACCGCGTCGGTGAGCGCCCACTCCTTTGCCATCTCGGGAATGGCAGGTGCACCCGGTGTTCCGGTTCGCAGAACGGAATCGAGCCACCCCTGCTTGGGACCGAAACCACGCTGGGTATCAAAACGCATACCGTTCGGCGGCAACACGTAGCCGGCATTGCCTTTCCCCACATCGGCCCACTCGATCATCGGACCTTCAGTCCACGTCGTAGTGCCCGGTGGTAGGTCGTTCTTAAACGTAATGCCTTTGCCCACTGACGCGTACATCCTACGCACGCTGTCCGCCATGTCGTTGAATGCCTTGTTGACGGCATTGTCAAAATCCTTCTGCAATCCGGTCAGCGCAGCACCCGGTGCCGGGACTGTGTATTGGTTGTTGAAGAATTTTGCAAAGTACTTAAGGAATTCGGCGCTGACCTCGAGAGATCCGGCCATAAAGCTAGTCCCCCAGCTGCTCTGGGCTTGCGCTGCCGCGCCGACGGCGTAGTACACGCCTGTTTGATTGTAACTAGGCGTGTTCCCGGAGAATATGCCCGATGTCGTGAAGATGCGAACCATCTCGGCCTTGAAGCCGGTGTAGTTTAGGTTTACCACAACTTGCTTGGTCTTCTTGCCTTGCACGTTCAATGACCCGATCGTCTTGCCGTCCGCGTTGATGATGTCCAGCGTGTCTAACGAGTACGAGGATGCGCCAGAGTTGAAGGTGCCGTTCAAATCCGGGTCGAAGGTCCATGACGCCGTGCCTGCCGTCACCGCGGTGCTGGAGCCGAAGCCAAATTCGGTACTCGCGCCGTGATCGGACAGGCTCAGCTGCATGGAGGACGGCAGGATGACTTGCACTTCCTTGGTACGGACCTGGCCGCCAACGCCATCGGCCAGGGTGTTCTGGAACTGGACGCCTGCGTAGTCGGGCGTTTGGTCTGTCAGCCCAACGCCGCTAACGAGAACATTGCGCGGCTGGAACGCCACGTTGTTCGGGTCGACCATTTTAAGTACCGCCACCGCATCGGTCAGGTTCACCCAGCGAACGATCTGGTACACCACGATCTTCTTCTGGCCGTTGACCACGGTGGTGACGGTGATCTGGCCGCCATACAGTTCGTCCGCCGTCTTGGTCGACAACGTGTTGCCTGGATACATCTCCAGAATCGTTTTTGCATCCACCGACAAGGTGGCGCTGCCGCCAGCGGCGATGACCAGGGTGTGCGAAGTCAGCGGCTCGCTGCCGCTACTGGCCTTGAGGAACTGGGTGATGGTCGAGTCGACATCGATCGTCACGTAGGTCTGGGCATGCGACGCGCCCGTAATCGTCAGCGACATTGCATTGACTGCTGTGCCATCGGCCTTCAGGCCGCTGCCGGTGATGAAACTGGTCTCCGTGTCCGTCTCCGCACCCGTACTGATCTCGGTTCCTGCAGGCGGGCTTGCCTTGACCGGGATGTTCTGCTCGCCGGGTTCGTCAATCGCAATGTGGTGCGACTGGCGCTCCTTGTCCGACATCGCCAGGGTGGCGTCGAGCAGTGCATCGATATTCCAGCTGTGCACCAGGTTGGGGTTCTGCCGTGAGGGATCCACGGTGCCGAAGCCGCCTTTCAACTGGCCGACCAGCACCGTGCCGTCTGCGGTCAGGCTGAGGTTGATGATGCCGTAGCCGTCCAGCGGCAGCGTGGCACCGAGGTACTGTGCCGTGCCCTGCTTGCCGAACGGATCGCGGATGATGCCCAGCTTTCCGCCGACCGACACCTTCTTGGCGCTGGCACTGCCACCGTAGGCGACCGGCGGCCCGTACGGCGGGTAGAGGAAGTCGGGCGCCTCAAACATCGCCCTGTAGTACGGATCGTTGAAGTTGTAGTTGTCGTCCGAAACGATGGCGTATTCCACACCGTCGCGTACCACCATGACGACGCTCTGCGCGCGCTGGATGTCCAGGCGGTCGGAGATGATTGCGTTGAGCGGTTGCGACAAATCGATTGCGGTCAGCGTGGCCGAGGTCACGTTTCCGCTGCTGTCGCGAGCAAGGACGAGAGTGGACAAGCCGCGGCTGTAGTCCGCGACATTGGTGACCAGGTAGTGGTCGGCGTCCGTGGTGGCCACGATGCGCTGGGGCGACTTGCCGCTGATGCCGTCACCGTCCAGTGCCGCGACGATGGCGGGGGCGATGCGCCCGGTCGCCATGACCAGCGTGGTCAGGTCGAAGATGAGGACATCGCCGCGCTTGGTTCTGTCGCCCAGCTGGGTGCTGTTCGCGTTCTTCGGTACTGCCACGATCAGGGTATGGCCATCGGGGCCCAGCTCCATGGCGGCGACGCCATAGACCGAGGCCTCGATACCGGTGCCCTGTACCGAGATGACCTGGCTGAAGGTCTTGCTCGTCGGATCGATATCCACCACGCGCAACTGGTAGTTGCCTGCACCCGTACCGTAGGTCGAGCCTTCGCCGACCAGCAGCTTGCCGCCTGCCGCGACCAGGCTGGTGATGTTTTTCCCACCCTTCACCTCGATCTTCTGGATGATACGGAAGGTGATGGTATCGATGACGTAGATCGCGCCATTGCCGCCGATGTAGGCACGGGTGAAGTCGTCAGAGAATGCGACCGGCTGGACCTTGGTTCCGCTCAGGTAATCTTTGAGCGTTGCGTCGCCAAGTCGCTCCAGGAGATTCACTTGCCCGACGACCTTGTTTTCACGAAGGAAGTCGACGCCGGTCCGGCTCAGCACCGCCACGATGTTCGGTTGCGGAGTGATCTTGTACACATTACCCGAGAATTCGCGGGTGGCCCCGCTGACGGCCACGCCCGACGGATTGAGCGTGTTTGCTGCATAGACGCGGAAAAGCTGCCAGCGGATCACGCCGACGGCCATGTCCGCCGGAACCTGGACGGTCACGCTGCCGGTTGTCGTACCGGGGAAGGTCTTGATGTCGATGCGCGAACCATCGGGAAGGATTGCCCGCAGCACGAGCGTACTTGTGTAGGGTGCTGGCTTAGCATCGGCGAAGGTCAGCGTGACCTTGTCGGAGCCAGGTACGGCGGCCAGCCCGGTGATGGTCGGCAACGGAATCGTATTCCCGGGAATTTTCACCGGCGGAAGAATCTTGATTGTCTCGATTTTACCGATCTGGCCGGGACCGACCTGCGGGACCTCCACGTCGGCCGACTGCGGAATGCCGAAGTGGTACGCGCCGACGAACAGGCTGGTTGCAGCCTGTGCGATCGCATCGATCAGATCCGACTGAAAGGACGCGCCCAGCAAGCCGCCGGCAATCGAGAGGCCGGTGCCGCCGAACGTGATCCAGGTGGCCGCTGCCACGCCTACTTCGTACTTGCCGGAGATGACCCCGGGCATCCCGCGCATGACGTAGTACTCGCCGGAGAAGCTCACGCCGTCGAACGGCGGGCTTGCAGTCCGCGCGATGCCGTCTGCGCCGACGAAACCGTTGTCGACGATCCACCAGGTGTCGGTGAAGGTGCCGTCCGCATTGGGCACCTGGCCCTTGCGCAGGAACAGGACCTCGTCGCCTGGATTGGCGGTCTGCTGGACGGGGATGGCCAACTGCAGCGGATACGCCGTACCGTCCTTGCCCAGGTCGAGCTTGAAGGCGGCCAACGGCTCCAGCACTCCCTGTGCCGGGACCTGCGCCGTACCGGGCCACGACGGATCGCCCAGCGTGATGCGCTGGATGGACACCGTGGTGTCCGCACTCAGCGCCTGGGGGGGAATCATGACGGTTTCGCCCGTGGGCGCCATCACGACGGCGCCCGTTTCGGCGGAAACCTCGATGGCTTGCGGCGTCGACTGCAGCTGGGCCAGCTCGACCGAGATAACGGTTTGGGCCATGCCGATCGTCTGCTGGAGCAACGTGCCATCGGAAAGGCGTGAGGTGTACACGTAGACGACGAAGATCGTCGCATGGCCGTTCGCATGCGCGGTGACCAGGCCGTTGGCATCGATGGTGGCGATCGCGTCGTTGCTGGACAGGTAGATGGCCTGCGCGTGGATGTCCACCGATGCCCCGGTGACCGGATCGCCGGCGTGCACCTTGAGCTGTCGGGTGCCTCCCTTGGCGAGCGTGAACGAACCGGGATAGACCTCGGGCATGACGGCCGGGGTGGCGGTTGTGGGGTCGATGATGTTGACGACCTTGACGTCGCGAACGATGGAGCCGTCGGATGCGGTGTGACTGGCTACGATCAGGACAGGGCCCTTGCCCAGCGTGACGAGCAGGTCCTGCGCATCGTCCAGGCGCGCGGGCAGGTTACCGGAGGCACCGGGTTGCAGTGTCGCCAGATACATCGCCAGGAAGCCCGGATCGGCGCTGACGTCGACACCTGTCTGGTCTTCGAAGTCGACCGTGGCACGCAGCGGCACGCTCTGGCCCGGTAGCGCGCTATCCGGTGCGACCAAATGGATACCGGTCATGCGTGCGGCGCTGACCGTGACAGGCAGACGGATCGACGACGATGTCGAATACCCGTCGTCGGCACTGAGCAGGATGGACGCCGGCCCCGTGTAGCCGGCGTCGGGCCGGAAGATCACGGTGCGTCCATCGGCACCCAACACGGCAGTGCCGTGCTCGGCGCCGAGGATGCGCCAGAAAGTGGCATCCCCCTCGATATCCGTCGCCACGCCGTCCAGGCCGATCGCGACACCGAGGCCGGCATGGGTGAGCGTCGCCGGGAGATCGGCATGGACCTGCGGCGCTGCATTGGCCTTCCAGCCATAGTTGGCGTAGAGAATCTGACGGTCGGACTGATCGATGACGCCGTCGCCGGTGAGGTCGGCCACGCGGGCCTGGCTGATCGCTGCAGCGGCATACGCGCTTGCATCGTTACCGTCGATCGACCCGTTGCCATCGAGGTCGCCGGGCATGGCGACTCGTACGCTGGCTTGTCCCGTACCGTGCAGACGGACGAGTTTGAGGCCGGCGGCGTCGATGCGAACGAGCAGGGTCAGCACGCCGTCGTGCAGGGTGCGGCCGACGATCGTCCCACCGACCACGTCCACACCGCTGTTGGCATCTGCGAGGGTGACGCGTACCGCCACGGTCAGGGCACCGGCTGCGCCGGCGACCTTGACGCTGGAAGCCAGCTCGCTGTCGCGCACGATGAAGCCGACCGCAGTCGTATCTGCGGAGAGGACGCCCGTCCATGCGTTGCCCGGGTTGTTCCACTGCGTGGACGCACCGAGATGTGCTGCGAGGACATCGGTATATGGCTTGCCGTCGTTGCCGTAGCCGTAGGCCTTCGCGGGTTGATCGGTATCGAGCGAGCGCGCGAGGACGACCCGCCCCGCAGTGTCGTAACCGTAGACCGTGGTGGTAACGGTCGCAGGATTCGCCTGCGGACCGACGATCCGGACGATCCGGCCGGAGGCGTCACGCATGAATTCCAGGCGTTGCGTGCCACCGACGACCGCGATGCCACTGTCCGAGACCAGCCATTGAACACCGTCGGTGAAGCTCACGGTCTGTACCTTGCCCGCGGCATCCAGCCCGTAGCGCGTGCCGTCCGGCGCGGTCAGCACATAACCCGAGGGACGCCATGGCAGACCGCTGACCTGGTTGTAGAGATGGGAACCCTGGCGCGAGAGCGGCTCGTCGATGGAGACGGCGAGTGTCCAGCCCTGGTCCGCCGCAAAGCCGGCGCGGTACACCATCGGTGCGTTCGCCGTGCCAGCCATGGGGTGCGCGGTGGTCTGCAGGGTGAACCTGAGATTGGCCACGGCAGCGTTGCCGCCGAGCGAGGCAGGCATGCGCAACCAGAACAAGGAGCCTTCGGTCCATGCATACATGGCGCCCGTCGACGTGATGTCGGGCTGATCCGAACGCAGGCCCGTCTCGATGCCTTGCAGGCCCTGGTTGCCAAAGTCGCCGCCGTTGGGGCCGGCAGTGGTCCGTACAACGCTGAAGGCGTGTCCACCCAGTTTGTATGTGGCGTCCTGCGTCCCGCTGTCGAAGGTCTTGGCAGTGGAATCGATGGTGACGCGCGATTCGATCTCGCTGGTCCGGCCGACCAGATCCCACGCGGTCAGGCGCAACCGGTAGATGCCGTTGTTCCAGGTGGCCGGATCGAGCGTGTAGATCGGCAGCGTGCCATCCACTGCTTGCGATCCAGTCGCCACTTCGGCGAGCGTCTGCCACGCGCCGCCGTCGATGCTGGCGGCCTGTAGGCGATAGCCGGCCAGCTGAAGATCGCCGATCGCGGCGAGCACTGGCAACGCAGCGCCAGCAACGACCGGACTTCCATTGGCGGACGCACCGGCGAGGCCGCCGGCCCACGCAAGCTCCGGTGCCGCCGTATCTTGCGGATCGCGGACCCGCAAAGCGGTTTGTCGTGTGGCGGTGAAGCCATCGGCATCGGTGGCCACGACGCGCACGTCGATGAGGCCGGGGCGCGATGCGGTCAAGCGGACCCTTCCGCTTCTATCCAGCGTAACGGTCTGCCAGGTATCCGGATCGGTTCCGATCCCGCGTACCTGCACCGTCATGCCGGTCACCGGTGCAAAGCTCGACGCGCGCACGGACACCTGCACGACCTGGCCGGGCAGCAGCGGCGTTCCCGGTACCGCGTCGACCAGAATCGACGGTGCATTCGAGGCGGCGTCGGCGGCAACGCGCAGCGTGAACGACTTCCATGCCGTCGAGAACCCATCGGAGACCTGCGCGGTGACGACGAAATCGCCGATCTGTCCGGGACCAGGCGTCCAGGACAACCGCTGGGTTACCGCATCGTAGCTGGCACCTTCGGGAAGGCCCTGGAACGAGACGACGAGGGCGGCCGTCTGCACGGCACCGTCAGCGTCGGAGACTGCGATGCCCCCCGGCGCCGGTCCACCCAGTGCAACGGGTACCTTCCACTCCTGACCGACGACCAGCGCATGGCTCGCGACCGAGAGCTCGGGCACGCGGTTGGTGTCGAAGACCCGCACGTTGACGGTGCGGGTGGTACTCAATCCGCCATCAGTAACGACGAAGCGGAACGTGAAGTCACGCGAACCTTGCACCGCGTTATCCACGGTGCCGGCAGCGGGCGTCCATTCGAACTGGCCCGTCGTCGGGTCGAACATGACGCCCGCAGGGGTCTGGTCGTCCTGGATGAAGGCGATGCGGGTCGGGTCGCCGTCGGCATCGGCCGTCCGCAGCGTGAAGGTCAACGTCGAACCTTCGTTCGCCAACTGCAACGGCATTGGAAGGATCACGGGCGCCTGATTGACGTTGGCGACGGTCACGACGAAGGTACGCGCGAACTGCGCGCTGCCGTCGCTGCCTGTCACGGTGAAGCGGTACTGGCCCGGAGCGCCGCCCGGAATGTTGCCGGACTGCGCAGCGAACTGGCCCGGAGTCCACTGAAGCGTCGCCCGCGTTCCATCCGTGGGGACGTTCAGGGTCATGCCATCGGGAAGACCGGCGACGGTCCAACGGATCGTGTCGGCATCGACGTCACGCGCGAACAGGTCGACGAGCAGCGGCGTTCCTTCATTCGCACCGAACTGGACGGGCGCGGACACATCGCCGATGGTCGGCACCGTTTGTCCGTTGATCTGCACGGCAAGCAGCTCGGGCGCGCTGTTGGCGGCGCGCACGACGATCCTCAGCGTACGCACGGTGACGTTGGGGAGCGGCGATGCGGGGTTCGTGTGGCCAGCATCCTGCGGAGGCAGCCCGCGGTCTGCCACGGTCAGGGTGATGTCGTGCGCGCCGATGTCGTCCGCAGTCGGCGTCCAGGTCAAGATCCAGTGACCGTAGGTGGGAGACGCGGTGACGACGGCGTCCACGGGGCGCCCGTCGACCGTAAGGGTCAGGGCATCCTGGTCCAGGTCGCTGGCGACGATGGGCAGGGAGATGGCCTGTCCGACGACGGCCACGACAGTGCCGGGCACGTCGATGACCGGTGCTTCGGTCTGGCTGCGCGCGGTGACGACGAAGCTGACCGCCTGTGTGAGCACGCGCGCGGGGTCGCCGTTGCCGTCGTCGCGAGCGACGATCGTGATCGTGTAGTCGCCACGGTCGTTGGCACCCGGCGCAAAGCGGATGACGCCGCGCACGTGCCCGACCGGCGCCGAAGCATCGGGCAGGAAGGTCGCGAACCGCGGTAATCCGGACAGGGTGTAGGTGATCGCATTGCTGTCGACATCCTGGATATCGACGGGTATCTCGAGTACTGCCCCCTTGTCGACGAACGCATTGGCGATCGCTTCGATTACCGGGGCGCGGTTCGTGTCCGCGACCACGATCGGGATGGTGACCCGGCTGGTCGCCGGGGTTCCCAGGCCATCGCCGTCGTCAGTGGCGATCACCGTGACGTAATAGGTACCCGCCTGGCTGTAGCCGGGCGTCCACGCCAGTTCCAGCGTCTGCGGATCGAAGGTCGCGCCGGCCGGAAGTCCCAGGACCTGATAGGTGACGCTCGGCGGCACGATGAAGCCGTCGTGATTGGTCACTGGTGCCGACGCGCCCAGGCGCACGGCCGGGGCGAACTGTGCGTTGTCCGGATCGAAGGCAAAGACACTGATCCGCAGCGGCTGCCCTTCGACGATGTTCCACTGCGACTCGATGTTGGCGTCGAAACGAGGCGCACCGTTGGCATTGAGGACATGCAGTACGACGTCGCGCTCGACGTAACGCGCCACTGTCGTGCCGTCGGTGGCGGCGAAGGTTGCGGTCAGGCGCACGCGCACGCTGTAGTCGCCGTGCTGGTCGAAGCCCGGCGTCCAGGCGAGCCAACCGGTTTCCGGGTTGATCGTCATGCCACCCGGCAAGGATGCGGCGCTGTAGGACAGGCGCACGACCGTACCGTCGTCGACCTGGGTACCGCCTGGCAGTGATCCGGCCAACTGCAGCGCGAAGGCGTCGCCTTCGCGAACGGTCTGCGCCGCGACGGGCAACAACACCGGGTCGGGCTGGGCCTGCGTGACCGTGATGGTGAAGGCCTGCCTGACGATGGACTTGCCATCGGATACCGTGACGGTGATATCGGCATACACGCCTGCCTGCCGGTAACCCGGGCGCCAGGAGAGAATGCCGGTCCGGGCGTCGAACTGCGCGCCTGGCGGTACGTTCCCGATGCTGTAAGTGAGCGTGTCGCCATCTGCGTCGGCGCCGACGATGGGCAGTGTCAGCAGCGCGCCTTCAGCCACTTTGACCTGTTGGACAACGGCCAGTACCGGCGCTTGATTGCCGTTGACGACGGGGAGGTGAAGCTCCTGCAGCGAGGCGCCACCGCGACCGTCCTGCACGCGGATGATGATGACGGTATCGGCATCAGCATTCGGGCCAGGTGTCCAGGCGAGGGTGGCCGCACCGCGATAGCGTCCGTCGGGATCGCGGGTGAAACCCGGGCCGGCGGCAATGGTGAAGCCCGGCGGTGCACTGACGAGTTCCCAGAAGAACGCGGCACCGTCGTCATCGGTGGCCTCGATCGAGGCGGTCCATGGCTGACCGATGACGGCAGGGGTGACGAAGCTGTCTGCTTCCAGTGCCGGTGTGTTGACGATGACGGGCGGCACGTTCGCCATCGGCACGGCGTAGACGCCATGACCGATCGCGAAGCGGGCCAGGCCAGCCAGGCCACCGAAGGCGCTGGCCGAAGATGGCGGCAGCACGCTGATCGTCTGGTTGGCCAGTGTCGCGCCAATGGCGAGCTTTCCACCGAGTGCCTGCAGTGCGGCAGTGAGGTCGAGCACCCACAGGTCGGACTGCGAACCCTGGCCGGCGCTGCTGCCGGGGATGGCACCGTTGAAGTAGACGCCCGGGTCGAGCAACAACATCAGCGGGCCGTGGATGTCGTCCAGGCCGACGTTGGTGAGGTTGACGTCATAGCTGATGGCGCCGGTGACGTGATCGGAACGCGTGTTACTGAATGCGATGGACACGCTGTTGCTCATATCGAGCAGTGCTGTGAACGCGGAGGTGAAGTTCTGCTCGATCGCGAGTCCGGTCGCCGAACGCAGCTGGCCGGATATCGTCATCATGTAGTAGCCGGCGGGCAGCGCGTCGTATCGCAGATATGCGGTATGGCTGGCGGCATCCCAGCGCACACTCGTGGGATGCAGTGCCGTCGCTCCCGGCTGACCGTCCTTCAGCTCGAAGTAGGTGGGATCAAGGACTGAACCATCCTTGTCCAGGGCGAGCGACATCGACTGGTCGAACACCACCGCAATCTCGCCCAGCGGCACCGGTACCAGCGCCCCATCCGGCACGCTGGTCGCCAGCACCTTGGGCGCGCGCGCCGGGGCGATCTCGTCGATGTGGTTGGTCTGTGCCACGAGCAGGCGGCCGTCGCTGGTGGCGACGATCGCTTGGGCCTGGGTGCCGCCGCCGGCAAGCTGGAGCACGCGGCGGGAATCGAGTTCGATCATCCAGGTGGTCGAGCCGCGCGTGGTGTCGGTGACACCGGCCACGGTGACGTGCTGTGCAAGCTGGCCGGAGGCGAACAACAGGCCGGCGAGCGGGGTGCCTGCGGCGCCGAAGGCGATGGACGAGACGGTGCCGGTCAGGCGGTACTCGAGTTCCGCGCGGCCGGCGGTCCTGCCCGACATCGGGAAGCTGACGATCTCGGTGCTGCCATTGGGATCGGCGGCAGTGATCTGGCTGCCGGTCCAGCGGACCGCCCACAGGCGCCCGTCCGGGCCGAAGGCGAGATCGCCGACGCGGGTGTTGCTGAAATGCTGCCAGGCCTTGGCGGCGTCGGTTTGGTTCGGATGGAAGACTTCGATGCCGCCGCCGGACGACACGTAGATGTCGCCGTTGGCCGCAATCGCTAGTGCATGGGTCAGCGGCTGGCCGCTCGGTCCCTGCAGGCGGCGCAGGATCACGCCGCTGGTCGCATCGACCTGCAGCAGTTCGTTACCGGTCATCACCCACAGCTGGCCGAACGCATCGACGGCCATGTCGAGCACGGGGCTATCGAGCACGAACAGCGGGGTCACCGAACGGCCGCCGTCCTTGCCCACCTTGAACACTTCGTTGCGCAGCGCACCTGCGCTGAACAACACGCTGTGGTCGGCGAGTTCGACCATCGCCATCGCGCCGATATTGGCATCGCTGGCTGCGAAACCGTCCGCGAAGCCGCGTGCAGCGAACGGCGACAGGATATTCGTGTAATCGCCCGGGCTCGTATTCGCGACAACACCCGGCAGCAGCTGGGAAGCCTGCTGGAAGAGGGTGTTTTCGGGATAGTTGCGATCGGGGGCCGCCGCCGGGGTACTGGGTGTCTGTTCCAGTCCGGGCGTGACGCCCAGGCCGTCCAGCACACCCTGTCTGCCGCCATCGTCGGGCAGCACGGCGTTGGTGGTGCTGGCCGCCTCGCGATTGCCCGCCAGGTCGGTGGCCACGGCAAGGAACTCGTAGGTGCGGTCGGCTTCGCCGGTGAACACGGCACTGGTGCGGTCGGCTGCAACCTGACGCTGCCAGATGCGGAAATCACCGCCGTCGGTCGCGACATACACGGTGACGAAGCGAATGCCGCTGGCATCGTCCTGCGCGTCCCACTTCACGGTGTAGGTCGGTGCGCCCGCGGCATTGTTACCGAGGCTGGTGACCGTGACCGAGGTCCTGGGTACGCCCGCGTCGAGCGTGACGTTGAGCGTGCCGCTGTCGATCGGCGGCGCCTGGTCAAACAGGATCCGCGCACTCGCGCCGATCTTCGTCCCCGTGGCCACGCTGCCGCCGACGGAGACCGTATAGCTCACGAAGCCGCCGACCGAGGCACCGTTGGTCGGCACGAGCAAGGCGCGGGTGAGGTCGGTCATGACCTCGCCGGTGGAGGGATCGATTGCCTGGATCAACCAGGTGGCAACGCGCGACTCGATATCGATGCCGGCGCTGACACGCAGCACATAACCCTTGGTGCCAGTGAAATCGAAGTCGGCCTGAAAATTGGCGCGATCGGCAGGCACATGGAGATTGATGTCGCCGAGCTTCAGGTCGCCCAGGCGCAGCGAACGCGGATCCAGGTTGGCGTCCAGCTGGCTGACGATCCGGATCTCGCCCACCCCTTGCGAGGTCGGGTTGGAAAACGCAAAGGAGTAGGGCAACGGTGTCGCCGACGGGACATAGATGCTGCCGTCAGTTGCGGTTGCGCGGCCTTGCGGACCCTGCACGGCAATCACGGCATCGTCCAGGCCACTACGCTGCGCCATCAGCTGCAGGTATTGGGTGAGGTTGAGCGGCTTTCCTGGTACCGGGTTGAACTTTTCGTCAAGCAGGCCCTGCGCGCGCAGGTATTCAAGCTCCGCCTGGCCTCCCACGAATACCCGGAAGTTCTCGAACTGCAGGGTGCGTCCGGTGTGACGATCGTAGTCGGCCGGGTTCGCGAGCGAGGGGACCGGCACCAGAACTTCATCACCGTCAGACGTGTAGCGCACCTCGTTGTGGTCGATCGGACCGGTGGCTGCGTTCCTGTCGCCGCTGTACTTGGCGGTGTCGCCGTACCACTGCTGCACCTTGGCGAAGAAGCCCAGCAGGTCGGCCTGGGTTCGATAGGTGTCACCTGCGCGTGAGAGCAGGATGCCGGCGGCGAGGGTGGCATTGAGACTGACCACTTGCGGGTTGGTCGTGATCGGTGGCGCCTGGTGATCGGGACGCAGCATGCCGCCGGTTTCGAGTGCGGCGAGCCAGCCGTTGACCCATGTTGCAGGATCGGCGGCGAGCACGGCCAGGTTCACCGGGGCGGTCTGGTCGGCGAGCACCGCAGTGCGCAGGCGTAGCGCATAAGCCGTCTGCTCGGCGACGAATTCGGCGCGGGTCAGGGCTGTCGCGGCAGCGACGATATTCATCTCGAACGATTGGGAGAGCGCTTCAATCTCGCTGAGGATGTCTTCTGGCGCAGTCGAGCGGAATCGCGCAGCCAACCCGGGCGAAATGCTGTCCAGACCATTGACGCCGGCGTCGAGGATGCCCTGCGACTTCCAATCGGGATGGATGGCATAAAGCGCTTCGCGAAGGCCGACAAAGTCGCGATTGACCCAGGCGGTCAGTCCGGGATAGGTCTGCAAACGGAAGGTCATGCCGACGAATCCGCTTGCAGCGATATCGAAGGCGTAACCCGGAGCCAGGGCGTAGCCGGATGTATTCAGCGTACCGTCCAGTGACGCCCACGGAATGTCCGTACGCGACGGGGTCGACGGCGTCTGGCCGTAGCTTTGCGTGTTTGCCGGCGCGTTGGCCGTATTGCCGTACGGCGAGCCGGCGATGTTGGAGCCGAACAGGGCGTAAGGCAGGTTGAGACTGTCGATGAGGTACCTGTTGTAACCCATCTCCACTGCGCCGACGTCGAAGCGCACATAGGGTGTATCGACGTTGGTCAGGCTCTGCAGCGAGACCGTATAGCTTGCGCTCTGGCCAGGATCCAGAGTGCGCGGGCCGCCGACGCCGATGGTGACATCGCTCTCGATGCTGCGCTCGACGAGGTAGCGGTTTGCCTCGGTGACGCGCTGCCCGTTCGGGTTGACGACAGTGACGTCGTACAGGCCGAGCGGGAACGCACGCGTGTCGAAGATCGCGCGGATGTGCGTGGCATCCAGCACCTGCCAGCGATCCGGCTCGGCTTCGAACACGCCAGGGCGGTTGAGCTTGACGATGGCGCCGGCCTGGAAGCTGGAACCGTAGATATCCAGCGTGACCCAACGATGCGTGTCATCGCCCACACCGCCGTGATCTGGCGTGACCCGTGTGATCGACAGCGGCAACAGATCGGCGCGCAGCGTCGCTGCGACATCGTGGCCGCCACGGCTGCGCACAAGGATGTAGTAATCGCCCGCCAGCGTGCTGGCGATGATCGCCTGCTGGTCTGCCGCGGACGCGTTCGCGTACGCGGCGTCGTAGGCGTACGTGGTCGGGATGTCGCCGTAGCGGATGTACAGCTCGTTGTCCCCGGAAAGTGCCGAGGAATCGAGCAATACGCGCAGGGTCTGGCCAGCGGCGACGCTCACCTTGTAGAGCTGGGAGACGCCATCGTCGAGCATGATCGCCTTCGGGCTGGCGACGGCGAGCACGGGAACCGAGGTCTGGATGGTCGCGGCAGAGGCCGTGAGGTTGTTCGCCTCACCCGGAGCCATTACAAGGCCGGTCGGCCCATAGCTGATCGCGCCTTCGTAGACCTCGTTGTACAAGTCCGGTCGGACGACGATCCGCCAGCTACCGTCCTTGAGCGGCGGCAGGTTGGCGGTGAGCGAGCCACTGTAACTGGCGTGTCCGGCGAGATCGCCGCGATGCACGACCTTGCCGAGCAGGATGTCGGTCAGGCCCCAGGCATTGTCGATCGAGAGATAGACCGCGTCCGTCCAGGTGCCGTAGGCGGTGTTGTCCGAATCGTTGGTGATGGTGTAGCTCACGGTGACCGGCTGGCCGACCTGCGCCTGCGGCGGCACCGTGACGGTGTCGACCTTGAGGTCGGCCGGCGGCGGGATCTCGATCAGGACCGGCTGTTCGGCGGCGGTGCCGTTGTTCTGGTCCTTGCCGAATTCGAGGACGGCGCCACTGGCCCCGGTACCAAAAGCGCGTGCCGGATCGGTAATGACGAACACGTACCAAGCGCCACTCAGATCGCTCGGCGCGGTCACGCTGAAGCGACCGTCGTAGCGACCACCGGCAGCAAGGCCGTTGCCGTGCGCTACATAACCCAGGTAGCGATCCTGGTTCACGTCGAGGAAGCGGTCACGCGACAGGTAAATCAGATCGTTCCAGTTTTGCTGGTCGGATGGTGTACCGCCGCCGGCATTGAAGACCGAGTAGTCGACCGTGAAGGGCTGGCCGGCCACCACGTGCGCGGGCACGGTCACAGCCGACACGGTGAGGTCGGGCGGCGTCGCCAAGGTGATGGGAAGCGCGATTGAGGCGACATTGTTGCCCTCGTCGCGGAATTCGAGAACAGCGCCCGGGCCGCTGCCATCGACGACATCCAGGCCGTCGCGGATCGAGCTGGGGGTGCTGTATTCGAAGTCCTTCACCGTGGAGGTGTCGGTCTTGACGATGAGTCGGAAATTGCCGCTGATCGATTGGGGCAGGTGGAACGTGACGCTTGCGGTGTACGACTCGCCAGGCAGCAGATAACGCGGCCTGCCGTTCGCATCGACGATCGAGATGCCCTGGATACGCCCCGGATTAGTGTAGAGATCGCCCTCCGGCAATGGCGTGTCGCTGGCGTCCAGTGTGTCGTCGTTGGATAGATAAACTCCATCGGACCAGGACGTGAAGCGCGTGGCACGATCGCCACGGTTGGTCACCGTCCAGGTGGCGGTGACCAGCTCCCCTGAGTGAGGAGCCGGATTGGAGATCGACACGGTGTCGATCTGCAGATCGGCCTCACGATAGGTGATGTCGATGCCCGCGCTGCCGAAGTTGTTGGCTCCATTGAGGCCCTCGAACACAGATTGACCATAATGGTCGAGGGCGTAATCGTTGCGCCCCCCGTCATTGAGTTCTTCAAACGGTCTGGACTTCGGTTCGGGCGAGGCCAGGTTGTCCCGGATCGCGCCCGTGTCGGTGATGATGTAGATGTAATAGCGACCATCAGTACCCGGCGGCAGTGCCACATTGGCAGTCACGGTGTAACTGGCGCCAGCGGCCAGACCCGCAGTGTTGTAGCGCGCGAATGCACCAATTGCGGTCGCACGGGTTGGAATGAACGTCGGATCGGTGCTGATGTACACCGAATCGATCCACGCGTTGGTCGACGGCCAGACGGCTTCTCCCTTGTTGGTCACCGTCCAGGTGATGGGAGTTGGTTCGCCGGAGTAGTTATGCGGCGGGACGATGACCGAAGTGACCTGCAGATCGGCCGGGTGGGAGATAACGTTGGACGCCAACGCCGTTGCGTTGTTGGCTTCGTTGGTTTCACGAATCTGACTGAGTGCATCGGAGACCACGACAACGTAACGACCGGTGATCGACGGCGCCAACTGCACAGTCTGGTTGACAGTATATTTTTCGCCGTTGTTGAGCGTACGGCTTTGGGTGTAATTGCCGATCAGCCATAGCTTCGTGGCCTTGGACAGGTCGGCGTTGTCTGCGACGTACACCGCGTCGGTCCAGGTGCCGGTAAACAGGTCACCCTGGTTCTGCACGGCGTAGCTGAAATTGAGGTTGCCGCCCGCGTCTACCGTCTGCGGAGCAACGACCTGGGTGACGACAAAGTCCGGCGGGGTGATACCCAGGACCGAGATCGCGCGGGCCTTGTAGTTGTTGTTGTCAAGCTGGCCTGGATCGTCGGCATTGAGGTTGGATGCCAGCGTGTCTTCCAGGATACCGTCATAGGCATCGCTCCAGACGGTGATGTAGTACTGCCCGCTGAAGGTATCGTTGGGGATGGTGACGCGAAGGCTGCCCTGGTAGTCCTCGCCCACTGCAAGGTTACCGGTGTGGGTGACACTGCCCAGCAGAACGTCGCCACGGTTGGCACCCGGCCGCCGCGGGTCTTTTGCCAGCCAAACCGTATCGGTCCAGCTATTGGTCGTCGCATCGGCGCCACGGGTGGTCGCGCTGCCCTTGTTGGTGACGCGGTAATCGACCTGGATGGTTGCACCGTGGACTACCTGGTCGGGAGCCACCACGTTATTGGTGACCAGGTCGGCGAACGGGACCGGGTCGACGTGAAAACGCACCGCCTTCTGGTTGTCATCGTCCTTCGGATATTCGTCGACGTTGTTGTCGGCATCGGTGACGACAATGAGATAGACGTCGCCACGGTAGGTGATCGGAATGTCGATCGAGCCGGTCACATTGGAGTAACGCTCGGTCGGCGCCAGCGCGCTGCCGTTGTCGAAGATGCCGACCAGTACGTCGTCGCCGGTCAGGGTACCGTCGAGCGAGAGGTAGATCTTGTCGCGCCAGCGCCCGCTTGCGGGCATGGCGCCGCTGTTGACGACGGTGTACTGGATGCCGACGCGCGTACCGGCGGTAACGTGGTCGGGGATCGAAACGGCATCAACCTGCAGGTTCGGGCGTGCCTGCAGCGCGATCTGGGATGCGGTGGAGGCAATCGTCAGATTGTTTCCACGCGCACCGCCATGTTCATAGACCTGCGCACCATCCTTGCCGAGATTGCTGTTGGTGATGACTTGCAGGCGATAGAGGCCTTCGATCTTCGCCGGCAAGCGGACCTGCTCGGTGCGCGTATAGGTCTTGCCTGCCTCGAGCGGACGATCGTAGGTGTAGGTACCCAGCACGACATCCGGGCCACCGTTGGTGGACACAAGCTTTACCGTATCAACCCACGGTCCGGCAGCGGTTGCCTGGCCCTGATTGATCACCGTCCAGGCGAGGTCGACCACGGCGCCTTCGACCGCGTTATCGGGCATGCTGAGCGCCTGCACGACAAGGTCGGGCGAGGGGGCAAGCTGCACGGGAAGTGCCGCGCTATGGCCGACATTATTGTCGCCGTAGACAAACTCGAATGGTCCTCCGGTGCGCACATTGACGTACCACGTGCCGGAGAGACCGTTGGGCACGGTGACCACAACGCTGCGCACGTAATGGTCGCCGACCTCGAGTTGACCGATGTGGCTCACGTTGGCGAGCACGATCGGCGTACCTGTGCCATCCGGTGAGGTGCTCAGCCATACCGAGTCGGACCATTCGGCCATGTCCGTAATGCCGATGCCTTGGTTGGCGACGGCCCAGCTGACGGTCAGCGGTTGCCCGCTGGTCGCGTTGCCCAGCGCTTGAACGCTGTTCACCACCAAGTCGGCGTAAGGCTTGGGCATTACGTCGATAACGTGATCGGCGGCGACGGCATCGTTGCCGATCACGCCGTCCTGGAAGACCTGCTTCGTCGCATCGGTCACCACGAACAGCTTGTACCGCCCGGTGAAGCCTGGGGGCAGCAGGGTGGTGAAATCGCCTCGGTAGCTGTCGCCCACCGCGAGCGCGCCGTCGTGGCGCACCTCGCCGACGATACGGTCGTCGCTGTTGCCGACGATGTCGTCGGTGGAGAGGATGACCCGGTCGACCCAACCCGAGGTAGTACCCGTGCCCGTGCCACGATTGGTCACCGTCCAGCTCACCGCGAGGGTGGCCGGGTCGGCGATCAGCGTGGTCGACGCCTGCACGGCGCCCACCACAAGATCGGCATGGGGCGCCAGCTGGACAGTAAAGGCCTCACGCCCCGTGTTGTCGGCACGCGCGCGGTCGTCTACGACGTTGCGCGCGTCGGTGACGACCACGACTTCGTAGTCGCCGCGGGCATCGAGCGGGATGGCGATATCCGTGGAAGCGACGTACGAGGCGCCTGCTGCCAGCTCCGTTCCGTGTGCGACTTCGGCGACCTGGGTGAGCTGGCCGTCGCGCGACAGGTAGACACGATCGACCCAGCCGCCGCTGGCAAGTCCGCCGCCATTGGCGACAGTCCATTCGACATGCAGCGAGGTACCGGACTGGACCAGCAATGGGCCGCTCACGGAGGCGACCGAGAGATCCGGACGGCTGACCGTGACACTTGCGGTTGCGACGGCCGTGTTATCGACCTCGTTGTCGCGCTCGTAGACGGTGTTGTCACTATCGGTGACGACCACCCAGCGGTAGCTGCCTTCGGCCAGCCACGCGGGGACCGACACGTCGATGGCGCGCGACGCGGTGGCGCCGGCGGTCAGGCCGTCGGTGTAGAAGCGGCTGGCCACCTGGGTCAGCGAGCCGTCTGCGGCACGCAGGTAGACCGTATCGCGCCAGGCGCCCGTCACGGCGCCGTTGCCCGTATTGGCGGCCGTGTAGGCCACACTGGCACTGTCGCCTGGACGGACGGCGCTCGGGCCGGTGACGGCAGAGGCGACCAGGTTCGCCACCGGGGCCAGGGTGATCTGCATCGCCGCCGAGGACGCGGTGTTGTTGCCGGTGCGCCCCAGCTCGGTGACGGTGTTGTTGAGGTTGGTCAGGACAAGGATGTAGTAGGTGCCAACGAGGTCGCGCGGCAGCGCGACGGTGGCCGTACCCGTGTAACTGCCGTTCACCCCGAGGACGCCCGTATGGACCACCGAACCGGCGAGCACGATGTCGTTGACGGACGGCGTCGGTGAGCGGGCCAGCACGATGCGGTCGTTCCACAGCGCCAGGTCGGTCGGCGAGTTGCCGGTGTTGGTGACGATCCAGGTGACCTTGACGTTCTCGCCGCTCAGCGCGCTCGCGGGCACGGTGACAGCGGAGACGCCGAGATCCGCGTAGGCCGCGATGACATCGATGCTGCGCAGTGCGGAGATCGTATCGGCGCGCGTATCCGGCAGCAGCACCTCGCCGAGCGCGTCGGAGCGCACGCGTAGCGTGTAGCGGCCATTGGCGACCACTGGCATGGTCACGCTGAGGTTTTGCGCATAGCTCTGGCCGTTGGCCAGCGCGCCAGTGTGGCGGACGCTGCCGATCACCATGTCGGCCATGCCGTCACGGCTGAGGATGATCTGATCCGTCCATGCACCGGCGGTCGGTACCTGACCGGTGTTGCTGACCGTCCACGAGACAGTGAGCGGCTGGCCTGTCGTCGCCTGGGACGGCGTGCTGACGCCGGATAGCTGCAGGTGGGCGTACTGGGTCACCGCCGAGACCAGCGACGACGACGCGGTGTTGTTGTCCTCGGCGTTGCCGGCGAGGTTGGCTTCGAACAGCACGCCATTGCCGGCCGTGTTCTGGTCGGAGGTAACGGTGATCGACAGGTTGCCGGCACCCTTCAGCCCGTCCGGCAGGCGGAAGGTGAAGCTGCGCAGACGATGTTCGCCGGCGCCGATGGGACCGTTGGCCACGCCGTTGACGATGGCAGCTGGATCGTAGGGCAGGGTGGTGTCGACCAGCACCAGTCCGTTATCGGCACGGGCAATCGTGATGCGGTCCATGAAGGCCGCGGCGGTCGGGCTCGCGCCCTCGTTCCAGTCTTCCCACGTGACGGTTACCACGCCGCCGGCACTGACCTGCGTGCTGACGACGGTAAGGTTATGCACGGTGAGGTCGGGACCGGCGACCGCGGACACCAACGTGGTGTTATTGGACTCGCCGGTACCGGCAGGATTGGCTTCGTCGATCTCGCCGAGCACATCGGCAATGACGCGGATCGTGAAGTTGCCGGCCGCATCCACGCCCGAGGGCCAGATAAACGTCGCATGGCGGCTGCGTGTCTCGCCGGCGCCGATCGGTCCCTGGGCGAGGAGATCGCGTAGCGTCACGGTGGCGACGGCACGACCGGTCGACGTGTTGCGGATCTCGACTGTTTCACTGAACGGTTGGGATACCTCGCGGTCACCGGTATTGGTCAGGATCCAGTCGACAGCGACCTGCTGGCCGGCCACGAAACCGGAAGCAGGCGACAGCACCAGCCCGCTGACGCTGATGTCCGCATGGGCGGCGAGTGCGACATCGACGTTCACGACGGCGCTGTTGTTGGTCTCCTTGTTTTCCTTGACCAGATTGTCGGAGTCGGCAATGACCGTGATCGACAGCGTCCCGGCCGCAGCCGCGCCGGCGGGCAGGTGCAGCATGAGCTGGCGGGTGATGGCGCCACCGCGCGCAATGCCGGTGCTGCCGTCGTAGGGCACGGTGATGTCGAGCAGGATTTCGCCGGTGGCGATGTTGCGCACCACGACACGATCGTTCCAGGCGCCGCTCGTATCGAGCGTGCCACGGTTTTCCAGGACCCAGGACAGCTGCACGGTCTGCCCGGTCTCCAGGCCCGTCGCGGGGCTCAGCTCCACGTGGTTGACGGTAAGATCCGGGGTCGGCTCGGACAGCAGCGTGCCCAGGTCCACGGTGGGCGTCTGCGGGACGTGGATCAAGCGAATCGTGGCATCCGCTGCGAGATGCGTGTCGCTTCCCGTGCGTTCGACGATGAGTGTGTAGTGCCCACCCAGCGTGAGGACCCCCAGGTCGATACCAGTGCCATCAAGCCGGTACTGCCAACGCCCCCCCTGATTATCGTAAGAGCTGCTGACGCTGCCGAGTGCATAGCGACCGGTCACCGGGCGACCTGTGGGATCGATCAGCTGCCAGTTCATGGAGTCTGCGTACTGGTCCATGAGCGCGCCCGGCAGGACGTCGAGGAAATACGCCTCACCCGCAACCAGGTCGAGGTCATACATCGCGATGCCGCGTGGCTGGTCGATGTGGATCTGGGCCGTGCTGTCGACCGGCAACTGTGTGGCCACGGTTGCGTCGAGCAGGCGGAACGAGTACTTGCCTGCTGACCCGTTGGCGCTCCCGAGCACGAGCATGTAATCGCCGGCAGGAATGGCGATGGCGTAATCGGTGTTGTAGTCGCCGTAATTGATGTAACCGCTGTTGATCTCTCCTTGCGGACCCATCAGCCGCCAGAGGACCGGGGTGTCGCCGGCGAGCCCGTCGATGACGATGGTGGTGTCGTGGTCGGCATGGATGTCGTAGCGCACCGTGGTGGCGCCCGTGGGCAACTGGCCCTGGGTGACGACGTTCGGGACCAGCGGTTGTGAGTTGCTGCTCACGGTGAACTGGTAATTGGCCTGGTTGCTCTGTCCCGCCGTGTCGAAGACGAGATAGTACTCGCCAGCGGCGAGCCCATAGAAGCCCCGCGAATCGGTGGCATCGCCACTTGCGATCACGTCGCCCGCCTTCGAGACCAGGCTGAAGCGCAAGGAGTAAGCGTTGTTCCTCCCATCGAACCAGAAGGAACCGGAGGCGTCGACATCAATCGTCCAGGCGAGCGCGCCGGTGGTTGGCGTGAACGTGCCCGACACGGCGACGCCGCTGGCGATTGCCGGCGCGCTGCTGATGTCGTCGAGACGGAAGGTCACACGGCGCGCGTCACCGTTCGGCGCACTCAGGCGCAGCGTGTAATGCCCGTCGGCCGGAAGGAGTATGGCCTGGACCGGGAGGTTGTCCGGGGCACGCGAATACACCAGCACGCCGCGTTCGTCGAACAGTTCGATGCGGGCGTGGAAATACTCCTGCGTGGAAAGCCACAGGACCTGGTTGGCGCTACCTTCGAAATCGTAGAGCGCGGCGCCGATCGCCGGAATCGAAGCGACGATCGACGTGCCCAGGGCGATCGGGCGACTGGCGGCGGTCAACGAGAAGTCGTTGTAGAACGTCTGCCAGCCGTAATTGTTGTTGTCGCGAACGAGGTAGTAGTGGCCGGTCGAGGGCAGGGCGCCGGATGTGCCACCGCTGCCGAGATCGGCAACCAGGGTGCCGTAAGCGTCATAGACGCGCCAAGACGCGCCGTCGCCGCGATCGGAGATCGTAACGACTTGTCCGGCCTGCGCATCGAAGCGGTAGGTCGTTGCCGTACCGCCGTAGACCTCTTGGCTGAACCTACCCGAATTCGGCATCATGGTGCTCAGCCCGAGACTGTGCACGGTAAGGCTCAGGGAGCCATAACCATCCAAACGAAGGTCGTAGAGGCCCTCTGTTACGCCGAGGACCACGCCACGTCCAACTGAGTACGGGTCGAACACGCCGCTTGCCACGACCTGCCCATTGCGTAGCAGGCTCCATGCGCGGGATGTATTGGCGTAGGTCACGTCGATCAGGATCTGCGTGGGCGCGCTGACGGTGAACGCAAGATCGGTAGGCTGGTAAGCGTTTACCGAAAGATCGGGCGCGTTGGCGGTGCGGCGAACGATGACGTCGATGGGATCCGAACCGGCGGTGAGGCCGGCGAAGACGAGGCGGTAGGTGCCAGAGAGATTCAGGGAAGTGTCGTCGCCGATGGCGCCGGACGCGATCGTATTGCCGTAGATGTCGTACAGCGCCCAGCTACCTGGCTGGCTTCGAGCGAAATGGACGTTGAATGGACTGTAGGTCGGCGAATGGAAGACATAAGCCTGCGGAGCGCCATTGCCCGGCAGTACCTGCAAGGGCATGTCGATCGTCAACGCGACAGGTGACGAGACATCGTAGAGTCTGAGGTCGGCAGCGTGGTCGCCGGAGTTGGTTAATGCGAGGGTGTAGTGGCCAGGCGGTAGGTCGACGGGCGCAAACGAGGCGCTCTCGTTCCACTGTCCGGAGGCGTTCTCGTACCACTCACCGGACAAAAAGACGCCGGTATCAGAAGTCAGCGTCCAGCGACCATAGCCGTTACCCACAGTGTAGGTGCCCAGGAGCAGCGTCGACGGGTGAGATAGATTGAACCCGTAGATCGCGGCAAAAGCACCGTTGCCGATGGCGGGGACGGACATGGCGTCGCCTAGTGCGACCAGCGGGATAGATGCGAGCGCGGCGCTGAGCTGGAGGGTGTAATCGCTCGGGCTGCTGCTGCCAGAGGCGTCCACCATCCGCAGGAAATACATGCCGTCGGCGGGGAGCGCCGGCAACAGGTTGTCAGCGGAGCCGTTGAAGGTGGCCAGTACCGCGCCATCGGGAGCCAGCAGCTCCCACTCCATGACGTAGGCGGGCATGCTGAGTTTGCGCACCTCGCCCGCACGGCCTTCAAAACGGGCGAAGCCCGCGACGCCTGGCGACAATGTCACCGTGACATCCTGTCCGCTGCTCAGAACGGTCGCGGCGTGCAGGTCGATGAAGGACACGTCGAACGCGGAAGCGTACCGATAGCCGCCGTAGGCCGAGAGAAAATCGATGCGGTAGTCGCCAGCGGGCAAGGTGAGCAGCACGCCCGTGGCGCCACCGCTGGGGAGCGGAAAATCGCGATCGATGCCGGCACCGGAGACGTGGATGCGCAGGTCGGCCGGGACAGAGTCAAGTGCGACATACCAGCTACCGTCGACGCCCACGTGGAACGAGCGCGAAGCGAAGTCGCCGAAACCGCGGTAGTCGATGGTGTCCGGTCCGTCCAGCTTCGCGGCGGGTATGTCAGTGAAGTAAAGGCCATCGCCGATGTACCCGCCGGCGTCGACCCTGAAGTACCAGTTCTCGTTGGCCGTCGCTGCGATCAGGGTCGGATCGCCGCTGTTGTCGTTGTCGCCATTGAAGTCGATCGGTGCTAGGCCTGGACGGAACAGGGTCACGTGGCCCCCGAATGTCGGCTTCATCAGCCACGACTGTCCCGCCGTGACCGACAGGGCGTAGAGGCCCTCGCCGCCGATGCTGTGCGCGTCGGCGGCGAGCCTCGTCGCGGAAGCCGAGGTCTGTACGCGCAGCGGGAAAGTGCGGGCGACGTCTTCGCTGTTGGCCATGACAAGGCGATAGTCGCCGGCGGGCAGGCGCAAGACTTGCGACCCGTACGACGAAAGCTGATCGCCGCCGAGCACGGGCTGGCCGGTGGCGGTCAGCAACTGCCAGCTCAGGTTGTACTGCTGTTCCGTCGAGGCCAGCCAGACGAAGTCGTCATGGTCAAGGTGGAACGTCAATCCGGCGCTGCCACGCGCAGCCAGGATGATGTCGGCGGCAGCGTCGGTGGAAATCGCAACGTCGGCCTGTGCCGCGGGCGCCGCGAAGCGCGTAGTAGCGCTGAAGGTGACCGGCGTGCCCTCGGTGTTGCCATCAATGCGCAGGTAATACGTCCCCACGCGCTGGAGGGTGACGTCGGCTGCATTGGTGCCGTAGCCCCAGAGCACGACTTTCCCGGTGGAATCAAGCACGTTCCAGCTGAGGTTCGACGCCTGGCTCGTCTGCACGAGCGTCAACGTGGTACCGGTGGTGGCGTCGATACGGATGTAGCGCACATCACCGTAGTTCGTGCTGTCGACGGTAGCCGTGCCGCCGCCGGCGAGCGCCGGCGCCGCCTCGAGGCTGTCGAGACGGAAGGGAAGTCCCGCATCGCTCTCGCTGGCGCGGGCAGCAGCGGCGAACGACTCCTGGCCGGACACGTTGCGGTCGCGGAAATGGATGACGTAGCTGCCCGCGCCGAGGGCGGTCAGCTCGTTGTTGGAGCTGTAGCGATCCTGCGCGAACCACGTCGTGCCGGCGACATCGGTGATGTCGTAGGTCCCGTAGGGCATGCCATCCGGGAAAGCGAGGTAAACGGTCCGTGCGCTGTCGAGCGTGAACGCATAGGCCTGCTCGTAGCCGTTGTTGCTATTGAGGTCGAGCGAAACTGTCGTGCCAAGCGCCAACGACTGGACGGGGACCACGTAGGGCGCGATGGTGAGCCGATAGCCGACGCTGCCACCGAGCCCCTGGCGTGTCACGATCAGCTGGTAATCGCCGCCGTCGGTACGCCGCGTGAAGTCGAACGGACCGTTGCCTTCGGCCGCGATATTGCCGTTATGGACCACGGTCCAGTAAATCTCGTTCGCGTCGTCTCCGTCGATGACGAGCGATGCCGATGCGATCGATGTGTTCGACGGCAGCGTATAGACGGCCGCCGAGACCGTGTCGTCGAACGTGTAGACCGCGCCGGCATCCGCCGTCTTCGCATCTGCGAGCGACAGCAGCTGGAAGGCGTAGTCGCTCGACGGTTCTTGGGTGCGGATGCGCAAGACATAGTCGCCGGCGCTGATCTGGCGCAGGGAACCATTGAGGTAGGTGCTGTTGCCGTAGGCGTCGACCAGTTCGATATCCGCGTTGCCTTGCGGCTCGACGCCGTAGTACCAGCCACTCTGTGCAAGGTGGATCAGATACTCAGACTGGGCGCTGACATCGGTAGTGCCCGCGATGTTTCTACCCGCGACGACAGTCGCCAGCGCAGCGTGACTGACGCCGAGTTCGATCTGGCTCGCATCGCCATCGATCAGCAGCGCATACGTGCGCACCGATAGAGCACCGAGGTCAAGATCTGCGTCACCGTAGCCTTCGAATACCACGTTCAGGCCGTCCAGCACCATCCAGTGCGCCTGTCCACCGTTAGCGGTGAGGTGGAACCGGGTGTTCTCCAGGCCGGTCACGGGCAGGGTAAATGCGGCGACACCACCGGTCGGCAGGGTGACGGTCGCGCTGGCGCCGAGTGCCACCGCTGCGTAGGGCTCGACAAGGGCGAGGGTATAGTCGGCTTCGTCCGAGGTGGCGCGCAGCTGCAATTCGTACGTGCCAGCGGCGAACGCGCTCGCGGTACGGGTCAGTGCATCAAGCGTCGTCCACGCGCCGGCCTTGCCGTCGGCCACCAAGCGTGCCTGTACGGCGCCGGAGCCGCCGATATGCAGGATGGTATCGTTGCCGAGGGTCAGGGTGCGGACGAAGAGATCGCCCGTCCGGTCCAGATGTCCCGACAGCGACGCAGTGGGAGCAATCGCGGTCGGTGCGATCGGATCGATCCGCAGTGCGACGGAGAGGTTGCTGGCCGTGGCCGCGGCGCGTTCGAGCACGAGCGTGTACAGGTCGCTATCGAGCGTCGCTGTGCGCAACGTACCGGCGCCAGTCCCCGAGACGACGAGATGGCCGCGACCGTCGTACAACTGCCAGCTCGAAACGCCGTCGCCGATGATTGCGAGATCGAGTGCGCGGGCAAATGGCAGGTCGAAGCGGACGACGCCCGTGGTGGCGTCTGCGGGGATTGTCGCCTGGCTACTGCCAAGCACGACGAGCGGCGCGACCGCGCTATCCAGCGTCGTCAGCGAGTAGTGGGCGTTGTCGGTGAGGGCGACGATCGTGAGCTGGTATTCACCGGCGGCGAGTACCGCAGTCGAGGCATCGGACGAGCTGTCGTTCCAGTCGGTGACGAGCGAGCCGTCGAGCGCGCTGAGGCGCCAATGGATGCCATTGGATCCGGCATCGCGGATCAGCTCGCTCAGCGGCAAGGTCTGCGCGTAACCGACAGATAGCCGGTAGGTGGCAACGTCCTGTGCATGGGCCAGGTTGCCGCCCAGCGTGTCGCCGAGTGGCACGACGGTCGACACCACGACCGAGGTCGCAGCGCGTTCGACGCTGCCCAGCGTGTAACGGATACCAGGCGCGCCCTTCAGCACGACGGTCCGGTCGGTGCCGGCGAGCACGCCGCGTGCGATGGCGGTCCCGGCAATCGGCCCGCGGCCCTGGAAGACGATTCTTCCCGCGCCGTCATAGACGGTCACGGCGACGCCCGCGTCGAGTAACAGATCGAGATCGGCGAGGGGCTGGGTCGCCATAATGCGCAATACCGCGAGTCCGTCGGCGGCGAGATCGCCGGTCTGGCTGCCGCCGCCGGGCTGGGCCGCGATCGAGGTGAGGTTTACCAGGTCGAGCGAGAACGTTCCCGGTGATGCCGTGGCGACTTCGAGTAAGTAATGGCCGCTGCCGAGCGAGACTGGCAGCGCGTCGGCGCCGCTACCCGTGGCTACGACGGTGCCATCTGTCAGCAGGATCTTCCACTGGGTGCCGGCATCGCCGCCGCGCACGACCAATCGCGTGGCCGTGGCCAGGTCCAGCGTGTATTCCGCAGGAAATGCTGCCGAAGTCGTGCTGCCCGTGACCGGTTGCCCAACAATTGCGGAGCCGCGCAGACGATGGTCGATATAGACCGTGGCCGGCGCGCCGGTCAGGGGAGTGTCGTTGCCGTTGCCGGTCACCAAGACGAACCAGGTGCCTTCGCCGGGCAGCGTGAACGACAGCGTGTCGCCAGCGCCGACGCTGCGCTGGATGCCAGTGTTGTTGCCGCGCATGTCGTAGACCGTCGCGGTCAGGCCGAAATCGGCATTCGCATCGAGCCTCAGCGCGTCACGGTTTCCCGCGTCCACTCGCAGGACTGTTGAACCAGCGCCGGTGGCAAGGTCCAGCGGATGCGCGACATCGGTCGTGGCGGGCGAGAGCGCACTGAACAGCCGCAAGTTGAAGCCGATAGGCATCGCCACACCGAGCGACGAACTGATCGCAAGCCGATACGTGCCGGCAGCGGGCAGGGTGAGGACACTGCGCGAGCCAAGGTCGAGCGACCAGCCGCCCGCGATGGCGCCGGTCGGGCCGGTCAGCGTCCACTGCACGCCGGGCGAAGCCAGCAGCGCGTCGATCAGAACGATGTCTGGGGCCCCGATCGAGAACTGGTATACGGTCGACTGGCCGGGTACATCGAGACGGTCATGGACCGGGGTGCCGGGAACGAGCTCGCGCGTCACTGTCGTCAGCGCAAGCATCGTGACTGTGGACGTGATGGGCTGGTCCACCGAGCCATTGCTGTTGACCAGCAGCGAGTAATTGCCCGCTGCCAGGGCCAACGACGTGGATGTGGAATTGCCCCAGCCCGAAGCGACGGTGTTGCCTTTTCGGTCGTACAACGTCCACGAGGCGCTTCCACTGGTGGTCAACGCGACGGCGTAGTTGCCGTCCGTGATGTCCACAGAGTACGCGCGGGTGGTCGGCTTGTCGGTCGTCGCCGGGATCGGCGTGCCGGTGCTCAGCGCCGTCCGGCCCGCTGCAGTCACGATTCGGAAGCTGAAATCGTCGGTATCCAGGCCCTGCCGCTGGACGGCGAGTTTGTAGTTGCCAGCGGCCAGGCGCTGGGTGATAGCGCCGTTCTGAAAATCGCGCGAAGAAAATACCGCGCCGCCCGGGCCTACAAGTGTCCAGAGCGTGCCGTACTTTGCAGCGCTGCCGACGAACGAAACCAACTGCTGGGAATCAATCGTGAAGCCGTAGAGGATCGAGCCGCCCATGGCCGGCACCGAGCCGGCGATGTCGCTGTTCAGCGCCGCGGTCGTGTTGGTTTGTTGGCGCACGCCGATCGTAAAGGGCATCGCGACCGTGGCTGGCGTGTTGGTCGAAGGCTGCAGGACCAGCGTGTACTGGCCGGTCTGCGTCAGGGCAATGTCGGGAAAAGTGCTAAACCCATAATACGAATTGGCAACGATGTTGCCGGTCGGCCCGTAGAGAACCCAGCTGCCGATGCTGTAGTCGGCTGACGGCACCATATACAGGTTCTGGCCCGCGATGCCCTGCACGTGGAACAGGCGAATCTGATCGCCCGGCGCACTGGACGCGACGAGGGCACCGGGCTGGACTTCAGGCGTGACCGACCCATCGAGCAGGCGGAAACGGTAGTCGCGCGGAAGGTCGCCGATGGTACGCAGGCTCAGTGTGTACTGTCCTGCGGCAAGCCAGATGCCAACTGTATCGGACGTGGTCGAAGTCTGGTTGTAGAACACCTGACCATAGCTGTCGACCAGGTTCCAACGCAGGTCCGTGCTCGTGCCACCGCTCAGCGTATCGAAGTGGACATAGCGCGGCTGGTCGATGGTGAAGGTGTAGCTGTCGACTTCGGCACGCCCGGTAAGCGTACCGGAGACCACGTCGTTCATTGGCAACGCCGTCGTGGAGCGATCGACCATGGCGATGGTGAGCTTTTCCGTCTGGCTTCCTGAAGGCTGATATCGCGCGAGCAGGTAGTAAGAGGCACCGGCCGTGAGGTTGTAGACAACGCCACCGGTCATATTGTCGTAGTTACCCGGGACAGCGCGGCCGAACCCGTCGTACATCGCGTAGTCGGCGTAGTTGTCGGAAAAGACGGTGACGCCTCCCGCGCTCGGCACGTCGATGCGCAGCGGTGTTGAAGCGTTGCCCGGATGAGTGACCTGGGTGGACTGATTGAATGCGAGGCGCTGGGAAGCGGAAGCGTCGACCACGCGCAGTGCGTAAGCGCCGTTGCGTGACAGACCACCGTCGTAGGTGGCCCCCTGCAGGGTGAGCGCATAGTCGCCGGCACGCAGGAAGAGCACCCGATCGCCATACGAAGAGATGGTCAGGGTATCCATGGCGGTACCGCCGGGACCGATGAGTGTCCAGGTTGCACTGCTGTAATCGGCCTGGTTATCGAGTACGTAGACGCCGTCGCTCGGCACGGAGAAGCGCAGCGTGCGTGTCTCGTCCCACCTGTCGAACGTGCCGGCGGCGACGGTGCCGAAGTCGATCGCGTCACCGTCGGCAAGTGCGGCCGGCGGCGTGTTTATGCCTTTCTTCAGGGTCAGTGTGAACTCGTTCGGGGCGCCGGCATACACGAGCAGCGTGTAGTCGCCGCCGCGGGCCAGGTCGAAGCTGTCGCTGCTGTAGCCGAGGTAGCGCGTGTCGACAACGATGTTGCCGTAGCTATCGACGATGCGCCAGTTGGCTTCATAGCTATTGATCGAGGAGGCGACGGTGAAATGGTCGCCGGCCTCTGCACTGAAGCGATACGCGCGGGTCTGGTTCGCGGTGTCATTGTGGATCGCCACCGGCGCATCGAGCGCGATCGGCGGCGCCGAGGGCAGGGCGAGGATAGCGAACGCGAAATCGCCAATGCCGTTGCCGATGGCATCGATGGTGAGAGTGTAGTCACCCGCATCGAGGAAGCGAAGGATGCTGTCGCTGCCGAGTTGCCTCTGGCCGAACGACGAAGCGCCGTTACCGTCTAGCGTCCAATAGATGCCGTTGCCGAGGCGGCCGTCGAATGCCAGTGCGGTCGCGCTGTCGAGATGGAAACGATAGACGGTCCGCTGCCCGGGCAGGGCGATCGTGCCGGCAACGGCCGTGGCGGCGCCGAATGAGCCGGCATCTAGCGTCTTGACCACGTCGGGCACGGCCTGGAAACGGAAGCCGAAGGTCGTGGGTGTCGAAGGATCGTTCGAACCACCGCTGACGACCACGATGTACTCGCCGCCCGCTTGGGCAGTAAACCGTGTTCCCGCCGAAGATAGCGCGGTGGAACCCAGTACCGAGCGACCCCGGGTGTCGAAGATGCGATACGTGGCACCGTCGGTGCTGGCAGTCAACGCGGACAGATCGTAGTTCTGGCCTCGCTGTACTGCGAGACGGACCACGCTCGACGACCCCGCCGCATCCAGCGTACCGCTCACCACTTTGCCATCGACGGCCACCGGCGATGCGTCCAAGTCGTGCATGGCAAAGTGGAGCGTGCCGATGTCGGAAAATCTGCGTTCCAGGGTCAACGTGTAGGAGCCGGTGTCCAGCGCGAATTTGCCATAATCCAGGCCGTAGTCACCGCCAAGACGGTTGCTGGTGAAGCCATTGGGGCCAGTCAGTGTCCAGTAGTAGTCGCCGTTGCCGAGATTTTCGAACAGCACGCTGCGCGGTGTATCGACATCGAAGTGGTAGCGCAGCGACTGGCTCGGCAACGGTGCGGTGACGGTCGTCGCCTGATCAAGTGTCAGTGCCGCATCGAGATCATCGACGCGCGAGAGTTTGAAACCGAAGTCGACCGGGCCAGTGTTGGACTGGGGGCCGTCCACCAGCAGCAGGTAAGCGCCGCTGAGACGGGTGGAAAACCCGGCCGTCGTCGTGTCCATGCCCGTGCCGTAGCGCTCCTGCTCCCCGTTGGGATCGATCAGTCGCCAGCTTGCCTGCGGGTTGGTGCCGGCCAGAGCGGTCGTCACCATGGAGAATTTCTGTCCGGCCGACGCGTCGAATCGGTACACCGCCGTATCTTTTCCGTGCTGCAGCGTGCCAGCGGTGTCCTGGCCCAGGGCGATCGGCGCCGCCGTTTGCGCGTCAACGATGCGCAGCGCGTAGGAGCCCACGGCATCCGCCGTTCCGCTGACGGTCAGCGTATAAGTACCGGCACCCAGGTCGAGTGCACCGGTATTGCTCTCGGTATACGCAAATGCCGAGCTGGCAATAGCGCCACTGGCGTTGCTGAGTGACCAGGTGATGTCGGCCCGGTCGGTCAAACTGTCGAGTATGACCTTGCGATCGTCTTCCAGGCTGAACTGGAAATGGTTTTCCTGTCCTGGCGTGGCGAGCGTGCCATCAATGGCGATGGCCGCAGGGTTGACGTCACCGGAAAGGAGCACACGAGGCTCAAGCGCTTCGAAACGAATGGCCGCTGGCGCCTGTTCCGGTGCGGCGACATCGTTGCTGACTTCCTTGCTGGACGGACGGTTCGACGTTTCCATACTTATTTCCCCTGTGTGCTGCGCCATCGGTGCCCGCCAAGGCACACGAAATGAATGTTCGGATATTGGTAACGCGCGCAGTTAGGCGCTTGCGCATGACGCCTCACGGCGTCTGGAATTGAGCTCTGCATTTCACGCCCGACGGAAGATCGAACGCACTGTTGGACAAATCTAGGAGCACGACGAAGGTGCCGCTTGCGGGATCGATCACACGATCGATGTTGGCAACCTTGGCGGGATAGGGACGGTTGGGCTGTACTTCGGATGTGACGAGCACCGCGGCACCGACTTTCGGTTCCCCGAAGGCACGCATCGGCATGACGACGCGCACCCGCAAGGGATTGAGCCTGGCGACTTTGAGGATGGCGTGCTTGGTAGCTCCGGGACTGGCGACCTCGCCTGGCCAGATCATTTGGTCGACCACAACGCCATCGAAAGGGCTGCGGACAGTGCGCAAAGCAAGTTGCGCGCTCTGCTGGCCGAACTCTAGACGCGCAACCTCACGATTCTCCTTGGCCGTCTGTAACTCAGCCTTTGCGCTGCGCAACTCTGCCTCGGCATCGTCGCGGTCCTGCGGTGACATCAGCTTTTCCGCCGCCATGTCACGCCTGCGGCTGTACTTGCGATCGGCAAACTCGATCTTTGCCTCGGCTAGTCGGCTGGGGCCAGTCTGTTGCGACTTGTACTTCGCGAGATCGGCTGCCGCCTGTTCGGCCCGCGACTCAAGAACGGCAAGCACCTGATTCCGCTTGACCCGGTCACCTCGTTGCACAAGTACCTTCTCGACCATGCCGCTGACGGGCGTGCCGAGTTCAATTGTCTGCGCTGGTTCAATCAGGCAGTCATACGATGTGGGGCGGAGTGGGGTGGTAGCCTGCCCCGTTAATGCACAGCAGAGCCCGAACCAGGCCCCAAAAGCCTGACAACCCACAGAATGCCGTCGGTTCCCCGAGCGCGCCATACGCGCACTTCCCTTGCGAGCCATTACTTCCATGCCTCTGGCCGTCGCGGAGCCGCACGTTGCGTCCCCCCTGTCACGACTGCCATGGCGAAATTTATCCGAGCTGAACCGGGCGTGCAAGCAAATATTTGGGGAGTACCAACAGCGACGCTGCGGGAAAGTCGATTTTTATAAATTCTTATATAAGACTCATTATAAATTCAGCGAGCCACATTGCCAGACGCAATCGCAGTCGCGATATTAATCTATTTGGATTCATTTTATAAAGAAGTTCAATAATTGAATGCTTCGTTTGAGTTACTTGAAATTCCTCATCGGATTTCAAGCTCAGGAAGTGCCAACAACTTCCTCGCAATAGGTGGCGTTATCTTGCTTGGTAATTGGGCGCGCTCGCCTCAGCGCGATCCCTTGTCAGAGACTGTGGCTGCCGAGCCTGAGGCACCAGATCGAATCCACCACGGCAGGACGCCATCCGGAGCGCTTCCAGGACGAGTGAAAAGGCAGGTTAGTTTTAACAGCGGCGGGGATACTGGAGGTGATAGCCCGGGAATGGGGACACCAGTTTTCCAGCATATGCATGAGGCGCCCTTGCTCTAGATGCGGCGCAAATTTTCTTCAGGTGAATAGACCACGCCTAATCCCTCCAGTGCCGCGAGCACAATATGCGTCGAGGTGTTAAAGCTGGCTTGACCTTCGACCCGTACCTTGACCCAGCGACCACGACACTCGCACTCCCATACGTACACGCCACCAGAGGTTAGGAACCAAACTTGATGCGCCGGTGAGGTCTAAAAGGAGGGTAGCAAGACCGTGTGGCCCTCGGTGGCTGGTGGTCTGTTTGTCGCGGTAGTGGTGTTTGGCTTGGCCGGCTGGTGGGTATTGCGGTTCTTCCGTGAGCCGCAGCACATGTTCAAAGAGGATCGTCTGAAGGTGCCCGAGGCTGCATCGGGCGGCGCTGTTGTGCCTTCGGCAGTGGGTCAGACGTTATCACCGCGGTGGTCGGCTTGGTCTTCTTCTTTTTCTGAGAATATCGCGATGAGTGCTGAAATTACGCCGGCTCGCATCCTCGTTGCCATCGTCGCCATATGGGCGTTCGTCGGCTTCGTGATCCATTTCCTATCCCCCTAGCTTGAAGCTCGGATCGGCCTTTGACTAGATTCGTCTGGTCGTTATGATTTGCCATTCAAATAGGGGGAATCATGGATGTTCGCAAGTTGGCTCTAGTCGCCACGCTTTGTTCTTGTGCGGTGGTGCATGCCCAAACCAAATCAGCGGCTGGCCCTGGTTTTCATAGGGTCAACCCGCAGCGCAACGTCGTCGCTATTCCTAAAGTGGACTGCCGCAAGCTGCTCGCCAATGATCCGCGCCCGTGGGTTCATTCCTACTGCGAAGCTGTCGATTTCAGCATACAAGATTCCATGTCTCATTCGATGGGGCGCCCCCGTCCATCTGAGACCATTCTTGACATTCCTGCCTTGGGCACGGCAGAGGCAAAGGCGGCCGGCGTGTCTTGCTCCGAGGGTCGCGTCATTCGTCGCGTAGGCAATGGATGGGAGCAAGCGCTGGACTATCGGCGTAACTATCTCCGGTGCCGCCCATCTGTTGAACTTCCCGCTGTCTACATCGGCCGATGAGGGGTGTAGGGGCATAGCCCCTACGGATAACGCCTTATCCTGCGATGCGTCCGAAGTGGCGTTCTCGCCATTCGCCAAGATCCACCACGACCACCTTGAGCATCGACTGCTGAACCGTCTTGCGTTTGGCATTCCGCCTGCGGACCGAATCCCGTATGTCGCTGACATTGGCATGCCAGAGCAATCCGCGCAGCCGACGTTCTGGGATCCGTTCGCCGCTCGGTGCAACCAGGTCGCGCCCAGCCACGCGCCAGCCAGCCCACGGACCGGTGAGTTCCAGATGGTTCGTAACGACGCGCCGATGTAGATCTGCCGCGCAGCTGTTTGGGCATTGCTCGCCAACAGGCCAGCACGGCGGGCGACGGTCAAGATTGTAGGTGTCAGTCATGCGGCGATCTCCGTTTCGCTAGGGGAACGGTTCGGCAGGCAAGTCTTGATCCACAGCCAGCGGAGTCGTGCGCGTATCGCCCGATACGCAATTTCGCATAATGTATATTATGTCAGATCCGACTTAGTGGCCGGCTATCTCACAGCCCCATTGTCTTCCTGCAGCTCCGGCTTGAACGGCACATCCGGCGGCGGTCTGGCCGTTGCGGGTTGATCGTTGAGATTCGGGTCGCTCAGGCCGCAGCCGCCGCCGAACTGCAGCAACGACACCACGCAACTGATCTTGGTGGTCGTTCCCGGGATCGGGATCTCGATCTTCTTCAGGCCGCGCCGCACCCATTCCTGCAGCAGCGACTGGTTCGGCATCCAGTACTTGTCCAGCGAGGTCGGTGTGTAGCCGTACGGCGGACGTTTGAGCCAGGTGCCGCCCTGGACGATCTGGTCGCGGGTCCAGGTATCGGTTTCGCTGCCCGGCGATCCTCGATCACCGGCGCCGTTGCCGGCATCGCCGGCTCCGGCGGCGACGTGAACGCTGCCGTCTGCGTTGAACATGCCGTTGCGTGCTCCATTGGCGCCTGTGGTTTCGCCGGCGCGACGACGGTCGGATTTGCTCCAGTCGTCCGCGTTGGCCGCGACATCCCAGCCGCCGCTGCGGTCTGCTGGCGCCGGGCCGGCATTGCTGGTCGCCGGCTTGGCTGCCGATGCGGCTGCTGCCGTGGTGCTGCTGGGTTGCGCCGATCGCGCCGAATTCGCCTGTGCCTGATTGGGCTGCGTGGAGGCCGCCGATGGCTGGGTTGCTGCCGCTACCGACGTCGACGGCGTCGGCGCTGGAGTCGCCGGCGTCGGTTGGGCTGGCGCGGCCGGTGCCGGTTGGGGCGCCGGGTCCGGCACGTTTGGCAATTCGGCCGTTCGAATGGCCACCTCAGGCATGCGCACCGTCGGTGTGATCTCGCGGCTGCGCACCGACGGCGCAACGACCTGGGGCCGGTCCGGCACGACGATTTCCCGCTCGCGCACCGTCGGTGCGTTGGCAGTGCGTATCGCGACGGTCGAAGCGGGACGCTGCAATTCGCGCAGCTGCGGCTGCTCGGTCACGGTCTGGACATCGCGCTGACGCACCTCGATCTGCGGTGCGGCCGACTCGACCGGACGCGGCGCCACCGTGATCGTCGGCGGCGGCGGCACGACAAAGTCGTTCGTGGCCACCGGTGTTTCGGTGACCTGTAGCGGCGATTCGATCGTCACCGGCGGCACCTGTACGGCCACGCGTGGCACCTCCGGCGCCACCGGTTCGCTGGCAGCGGCAGCCACCGGTTCCGGCGCGATGTCCTGGGCCTGGGCTGTGCTTGAAGGAGGGTCGACGGACTCGACAGGCGCAGGCACCGACGGCGCTGCGCTTGACCCGTTCGGCCTGCCAGTCGCAGCGGACTCACTGGATTGTGACGCCGAAGCCGCATCGCCCGAGGCGGCCTGCGCAGCGTCAGCGGGCTGCCCTTGCCCACCGCCCTGCTCTGCCGCACCGTCGCCGATGAAGGTCATGCGCACCCGTGATTCGTCGCCGGTCTTGGTGTCATCCGGCGCCCAGCGCACCGTGACGACCCAAACGAGCAGTGCGATGAAGCCAAGATGGATCAACAGGCTGCCGAGCAGCGCCAGCCAGTGCTGTGGTCGCTGGTCTTTCGGTCGCGGCTCCCAGTGCTGCCACCACAGGCTGCGAAATGCCTGGAACGGCGACAACAGCAACGCCATGCCAGCACCTGCATGCGGCGCTGGCCGTGCCAGCAGCACGCCCATCACCTGGTCATCGTCGAACGCAGCCGCCGGCCCGAGGCGACTGCTCATCCAGGTTGCCCAGCCGTAAGGCAGGCCGGTGCGCCGATCCAGGATGAGCTTGCCCGGCATGCGCGCGCGCAGTGCCTGCAGCAGATCGGCGGCCGTGGTCACCGGTGGCGGGGAATCAGGCCGCGCTGTCGCGCGGGATATACGGCGCGTCGCCGGTGGCGTGGTCGGTCGCGTCGCGCACCGCAATCACGCCGGGCACGCGCCCCATCAGGGTTTTCTCGATGCCCTGCTTCAAGGTCACATCGGCCATGCCGCAGCCGTGGCAACCGCCGCCGAAGCGCAGCAGCACGACACCCTCTGCCGAGACCTCCTGCACCGCCACGCGGCCGCCATGCGATGCCAGCTGTGGGTTGATCTCGTTCTCCACCACCCAGCGCACACGCTCCACCATCGATGCGGACTCGGCCGGCGCTTCGCCCTTGATCTTGGGCGCCTTGATGGTGAGCTGCTGGTTGCCGGTGGACTGGGTGACGTAGTCGATCTCGGCGCCATCCACCCAGGGCACGCTGGCGGCGACGATATATAAGGTGAAGCCGTCGCAGTCGATTGCCCATTCGTCGCCGCTCAGGTCAGCCGGTTCGGCGAACTCCAGCCGGGCGTCGGCGCGCGGGGTGCCCGCGTCCACCGCGCTCAGGCGCACGCCCATGCCAGGCACGCCCTCGCGTTCGATGAGCTTGCGGAAATAGGTTTGGGCTTTGTCGGATATCTGGATCATGCGGGTTATTCTACCGCTCAATGCGCCTGCGCTCATGGAACACCGTGATCCTGAGTGAACGCGCTGTCCGCCCCCCCTGCGAGACTGTCATGACCGATCTGATTCCCCTGGAACAGGCCCATTGCCTGCCGCGCAAGGGCAGCGACCACAAGCTTGGCGAAGCGCGTCTGGCTGAACTGCTGCCGCAGGTGCCGGGCTGGGAGCTGGCCGAACTGGGCACGGCGATCACCCGCACCTTCCGCTTTGCCGACTATTACCGCACGCTGGCCTTCGTCAACGCGCTGGCCTGGATCGCCCACCGCGAAGAGCACCACCCTGACCTGGGCGTGCATTACGACCGCGTGGTGGTGCGCTATTCCACCCACGACGTCGGCGGCTTGAGCGAAAACGACTTCATCTGTGCGGCCAAGGCCGCCCAGCTTTACGATCAAGGAGCCACCCCATGACCCTGTCTCGCGCCGCCCTCGCCGGCCTGTTCCTTGCCGTCGGCATCAGCGGGTGTGGCAAGTCGTCGCAGCAGCCCGCCGCACCGGCGGTGGCACCGACCGAACTGGCCGCCTTGAAGACCCCGCCGCCGGAATACTCCCCGCAGCTGGCCTGTGCCGGCATCGGCGGCACCGCCGTGCTCCGGGTCGTGGTCGGTGTCGAAGGCACCCCGACCGACGTCTCGGTATCGCAAAGCAGCGGTCAGCCGGTGCTGGACGAAGCCGCGCAAAGCCGCGTGCGCGAATGGAAATTCCGGGCCGCCACGCGCAATGGCCAGGCGGTGCCGCAGACGATCCAGGTACCGGTCGCGTTCAAGCCGCCGGTGCCGCGCCCCGACGAATGCTTCGCCATCGAAGAGCGTGCGCGTCGAGGCGGCTAAGCCGCCTTTGATGCCTTGCGCGTACGGCCGCGGCAACGCGCCGGCGCGCAGCACGCAAGGCTGAGCACGGCGAACGGCCTGCATCAGCTCCAGCTACCCACGGTGCACGCCTGATGCCAGCGTGCACGCGTCAGGGTTATCGCGCCAGACACCACGCGTTCGTCATCCAGGCATGGCCATCCTGCAGCCGCAGTGTGGTCATGCGCAAAGTGCGCAGCAGCAGTCGCCACGCTCCCCGCCGAGTACGTTCTATTCCACGAGGTCGTGCGTCACATGCTCGAAGTGTCATCCCACAATGTCTGGACCGCATTTGCGGTCACGCTGGCCGCTGGCCTGGCGACCGGACTCGGCAGCCTGATGGTCGTGTTCTCCAAGAAGCCCAACCCGCGCCTGCTGGCATTCGGGCTGGCATTCGCCGGCGGTGCGATGGTGTATGTGTCGCTGTCGGAGATTCTCAACAAGTCGATCGCCTCGTTCTCCAACGCCTACAACGACAAGCTCGGCTTCACCTTCGGCACGCTGGCGTTTCTGGCCGGCATGCTGCTGATCATGGTGATCGACCGCCTGGTGCCCAACCCGCACCAGAGCCTGTCCAGCGACGATCCGCTGTTCCGCGACGACAACCGTGCCTATATCCGCCGGGTCGGCTTGATGACCGCCATCGCCATCACCGCGCACAATTTCCCCGAAGGCCTGGCGACCTTCTTCGCCACACTGGAAAGCCCCGCGGTCGGCATGCCGCTCGCGTTCGCCATCGCCATCCACAACATTCCCGAGGGCATCGCCATTGCGGTGCCGGTGTACTTCGCCACCCGCAACAAGTTCTACGCCTTCGGCGCCAGCCTGCTCAGCGGACTGGCCGAGCCGATCGGTGCCGGCATCGGCTATCTGGCCTTGTCCAGCGTGCTGTCCGAAGCGGTGTTCGGCACGGTGTTCGGCCTGATTTCCGGGGTGATGGTGTTCCTGGCGCTGGACGAATTGTTGCCGGCGGCCAAGCGCTACGCGCAGGGCCACGAGACGGTCTACGGCCTGGTGGCCGGCATGGGCACACTGGCGATCAGCCTGGTGTTGTTCCGCTTCGCCACGCCTTAACGCCCGGCCGAACCGCAGCCGCAGTGCCGGCACGACCATCGGCTCGACCGCCAGGACACATCGGCGACGCGCTGGCGGCCACGACCGGGACGGATGCGTCGCCGCGGCGCAACTGCGGCCTCAGCGCCCCAGCCGGTCCAATGCCTCGGCAAGTTCCGGCGCCAGCGGCGCGCTCAACACATAGGGCGTCTTGCCGGCATCCAGCGCAAATTCCAGCGAAGCAGCGTGCAGGAACAGGCGCTTCAGGCCGAGCTGGTCGCGCAGGCGCTTGTTGACCTCCGCTTCGCCGTACTTGTCGTCGCCGGCCACCGGATGCCCCAGGTGCTGGGCGTGCACGCGGATCTGGTGGGTGCGGCCGGTTTCGATACGGACTTCGCAATAGGAGTGCCCGCCGCGTCGCTCCAGCAGCTTGAAGTGGCTCAGCGAGGGCTTGCCGATCGCATTGACCTGCACATGCCGCTCGCCGCCCTGGCGCAGCCCGATGTGCAGCGGCGCATCGACCGTCATCACCCCGTCCGGCATGCGGCCGACCAGCAAGGTCAGATAGCGCTTGGTGATGCCGCGCCCTTCGACACGGTCGTCCTCGCGCATCAAGGCCTGCAGCTCGGTCAGCGCCGAACGCTTCTTCGCCACGATCAGCAGGCCGGAGGTATCGCGGTCGAGCCGGTGCACCAGCTCCAGGGTCTGGTTCGGCCGCAGGGCGCGCAGGGTTTCGATGGCGCCGAAGCTGATCCCGCTGCCGCCATGGCTGGCGACCCCGGAGGGCTTGTTGAGCGCCAGCAGCCGCGCGTCCTCGAACACGATCGCCGCTTCCAGCCGCGCCAGGAACGATGCCGGTGGCGCCGCCTTGTCGCCCTCCTCGGCCACGCGCACCGGCGGGATCCGCACTTCCTCGCCACCCTCGAGCTTGCGCTCGGCCTTGGCCCGCCCGCCGTTCACCCGCACCTGTCCGCTGCGCACCAGCTTGTAGATCAGGCTGCGTGGCGCGCCCTTGAGCTGGCCGAGCAGGAAATTGTCCAGCCGCTGCCCAGTACGGTCTTCCGGAACTTTGAGAATGCGCACGCCCACACGGTCGGTGGGCGGCTTGGGGGTTTGGGGGTCGGTCATCCGGCTCTTTATTCTGTTACACTCGGCGAGCGAGATAAGGGTTTGATTTCGTTGGAAGTTGATTGGCCAGAAGCCTGCCTTCCGATGATTCCGGCACAGTGCGCGACCACCGCCCCCGGGGCGGCCATGTTAGCGGCTCACCGGCCTACCCGGCCATCGCCGGCGGTTTTTGACCGTCGCGCTGAACATGTCCCGTGCGCTGCCCCGGTTCGTCCGGACGCGGCTGCCGGCCCTGAAACACCTATAAAACTTAAGACAAGCGCTCCCGCGGCCTGCCGTGGTGTTGCAGCGCTGGAAACCCTGGTCAGGCCTGTCCGCGCGTTGCGCGAAGGGCCGACAAGCTGTTCCAGAGGCGAAACGTCACGGCGTTCCGCGCGGTAGAGCGCGAGAGGAACGCAACAATGAAGCGAATGCTGATCAACGCAACGCAGGCCGAAGAGCTGCGCGTGGCGATTGTGGACGGCCAGACCCTGTACGACATCGACATCGAACAGCCGTCCAAGGAACAAAAGAAGTCCAACATCTACAAGGGCCGTATCACCCGGCTCGAGCCCTCGCTGGAGGCGGCGTTCGTGGACTATGGCGCCGAGCGCCATGGCTTCCTGCCGCTGAAGGAAATCTCCCGCGACTATTTTCAGGCTGGTGTCGACCACAACAAGTCGACCATCCGCGAGTTGCTGCGTGAGGGCCAGGAAATCGTGGTGCAGGTCGACAAGGAAGAGCGTGGCAACAAGGGCGCCGCCCTGACCACGTTCATCTCGCTGGCCGGCCGCTACATGGTGCTGATGCCCAATTCGCCCAGCGCCGGTGGCGTCTCGCGCCGGATCGAGGGCGAAGACCGTGCCGCGCTGAAGGAAGCGCTGGACAAGCTCGACATCCCCGACGACATGGGCGTGATCATCCGCACCGCGGGTGTCGGCCGTGACGCCGAAGAACTGCAGTGGGATCTGGACTACCTGCTGCAGACCTGGAAGGCGATCGCCGAAGCGGCGCTCAGCAAGCCGGCCGCGTTCCTGATCTACCAGGAATCGCGCCTGATCATCCGCGCCCTGCGCGACTACCTGCGCGCCGACATCGGCGAAATCCTGGTCGATACGCCGGAGCTGTATGCCGATGCCCAGGAGTTCATGCAGCAGGTGATGCCGCAGAGCCTGCGCAAGCTCAAGCACTACACCGACGACATTCCGCTGTTCAACCGCTTCCAGATCGAATCGCAGATCGAAGGCGCCTACGAGCGCAACGTGCGCCTGCCGTCGGGTGGCTCGATCGTGGTCGATCAGACCGAGGCACTGACCGCCGTCGACGTGAACTCCTCGCGCGCCACCAAGGGCAGCGACATCGAAGAAACCGCCTTCCAGACCAATCTGGAAGCGGCCGAGGAAGTGGCCCGCCAGTTGCGCCTGCGCGACCTGGGCGGTCTGGTGGTGATCGACTTCATCGACATGTCCTCGACCAAGCACCAGCGCGAAGTGGAAAACAAGCTGCAGAACGCGCTCAAGTACGACCGCGCACGCGTGCAGCTGGGCCGCATCTCGCGCTTCGGCCTGATGGAAATGAGCCGCCAGCGTCTGCGTCCGAGCCTGGGCGAATCCAGCCAGATCGTGTGCCCGCGCTGCGACGGCCATGGCCGCATGCGCAGCGTCGAGTCGCTGTCGCTGTCGATCATCCGCGTGGCCGAAGAGCACGCCATGAAGGAAAACACCGGACAGGTGCTGGTCCAGGCCCCGGTGGAGATCGCCAACTACCTGCTCAACGAAAAGCGCAGCGCGCTGCGCGAGATCGAGCAGCGCCACGAGTCGCCAATCATCATCGTCGCCGACGAACAGCTGCACACCCCGCACTACGAAGTCACGCGGTTGCGTGAGAACGAGCTGGGCGAAGACAGCGGCAAGCCGAGTTACCAGCGCGGCACCCCGCGCAAGCTGCCGGTGCATGCGCTGACCAAGGCACAGTTGAATATCCCGGCTGCGCCGGCAGTGACCTCGATCAAGCCGAGCCAGCCGGCTCCGCTACGTGAAGAGGCCCCTGCCCCGGTTGCCGCTGCACCTGCACCGGCTCCGGTCGCGCCACTGCCGCTTCCCGCGCCGGTGACAGGCGTGGTCGGCTGGCTGAAGCGCATCTTCGGCGGCGTCGAGCCGGTCGCGCCTGCGCCCGAGTCGACCCAGCGTCCGCGTCAGAACGATGCCGGCCGCAGCAGCCGCAACGAGCGTGGCGATCGTGGCGGCCAGCGTCGCGACGGCCGCGATGCCCGCAACGGTGGCAACGGTGGCAATCAGCACCGCGGCAATGGCGGCAACGGCAATGGCGCCAACAAGGAGCGTCGTGACGAGCGCCGTCAGCCGGCCAATGGCCAGGCTGCGCAAAACGGCGGTCAGGCGCAGCAGGTGCAGGTGCCCAAACCGCCGCGCAACGAGGCACCGCAACAGCCCAAGCAGCAGGCCCAGCAGCAGAAGCAGAAGCCGCAGAACCAGGCACCGCGCCCGCCGCGTGCAGCTGCGCAGCAGCAGGACGGCGCGCCGTCAGAGCGGCAGCAGCGCCCTGCGCGTCAGGAAGAAGGCACTGCCTCGGCGCAGACGCTGACCTCCACCGCTGCAACCGCAACGACTGCCACCGTGGTCGCGGCAATTGCCGACACCGCAGCACCCACAACGCCGGCAGCGGCAGCTGCGGCCACCCCGGCGCACCCGGTCGAGGTCATCGTGACCGAGTCGCACGCCGATCGCGGTACCGATGCAAATGCGGAGGGTCAGCCGCCGGAGGCAGCAGGCGATGATGCGGCAAATGGCGAGGGCGGCAGCCGTCGTCGTCGCGGTCGTCGCGGTGGCCGTCGTCGTCGTCGTGGCGCTGGCGCAAACGGTGAAGGCGGTACCGGCGTCGATGGTCTGGAGACGGACGATCTGGACGGCGATGCCGAAGGCGATCTCGATGGCGACAACGAGAGCGACGAAGCCGGTGCGCAGGTCCACACCTCGGCTGCCCCGCGCGCCGGTCAACCGGAGTTCGACTTCGACGATGACGCGACCACGCCTGCGGTATCGGTACGCGCCAAGCCGGAATCCAGCGCTCCGGCCGCAGTGAAGCCGCGTCCGGTTCCGAAGGAACGTGCGGAAGCACCGCTGGCGGCTGACACGACGTCGACCACGGCGCCGGTTTCCAATGCCACGCCGTCGTTCGAGCAGCAGGCTGCAACGCCGTCAGTCACCGCAGCCGAGCAGGCAGGTGGCAATGCATCGGCGGCCTCCGCGGCACCGGGTGCAACCGCCTCGGCCAGCAACACGGCGTCGGCTGCATCGGCACCGGCTGCGCAGGCTTCTGCCGTTGCATCGACGACCCCGCAAGCGTCTCAGGCTCCGGTTGTTGCGCAGGAATCAGCGACCTCGCTGGCTCAGGCGCCGGTTGCCGCTCCGGCTCCGTCCGCTGCCTCGACGCAGGTTGACACCTCGGCTCCGGTCGCGACGCCAGCTGCGGCTCCTGCAGCTCAGCCGGTCGAGCGTGCGGCTCCTTCGGTCGTGCGTTCGCCCGAACCGGCTGTGCAGTCAACGTCGGTGCCGTCGGCATCGTCGGCATCTGCCGACGCTGCAGCGCCTGCGGTTGCTCGGCAGGAACAGGCAGCACCGGCTGCAGCTGCGGCAGCAACGCAAGCGGAGCCGGCGAAAACCGACGCAGCACCGGCAGCCGTCAGTGTGCCCAAGCCGGTCGCTGCTGCGCCTTCCAGCGCGCAGGCAGACGTCGTGACATCCAGGCCGCCGCATGCCGAGCCGTCAACGGCGGCAAGCCCGGCTGCCGATGTTGCTGCGACGTCCACCGCCACGGTGCCGCAGACCTCGCCGGCTGCCGATGCTGCGCCGGCACGCAAGCCGTACGCTCCGGTGCAGACCACGCTGCTTGACGCATTGGCTCCGGCCGACGCAACAGCAGCAGCGACCGCGACATCGACGCAGGCCGAAACGCCGGTGCCGTACAAGGCGCCTGAGCGGCCTGCAGCGGTCACGCCCGTGCTGTCTGCAGACGCCAACGAGCACACTGCCGACAAGCCGAAGCCGACGGTCGTCGTGTCAGAGGCAGCAAAGCCGGCAGATGCAGCGCGCAATGGCGATGACGCGCAGGAGCAGCAGGACGACACCAACAAGCCGCGTGGCGATCACTGATCGTTTCCCAGCCGGTTGAAACCGCCTGCGTGAATCCAGGCGGGCAGTGTCAAACAAGGCGGCCTTCGGGCCGCCTTGTTTTTGCGTGCGGCAGTGTCATGCCGATAGTGGGTGACCAGGCCTTGCAGGAATCGCAACGAAACAGTTGCTGCGCTCGCAGTCGCGCTTGACCCGGGCACTGTTTCCCGCCGCATCAACGAGCGCCGGGGCGATTGCCGCCAAAATCAGGACTCAGGCAGAAGCCAGCGCCATCGTGGCCCTGCGCCGTAAGTGCATCCACGCCAGCAGACCGAAATGTCCGCTGCTGCGTATCGGCAACCACTCGCCATCGGATGCAGCGGCATCCAGACCGATTCGATCGCTCTGCTCCAATGGCGCGGCGCACTGCGCTGTAGCGACACGTCGTCATCGGCAGCCGTCGCAAGCGAAGCGCCTCTCGGGCAGTGAATGCCGACGTGAGCACGCGCGTTCGCTTGCACGCCGGAGTGCCGCTCCTGCGCAAAACAGCGTATGCCTGTTTTCATCGACGCGTTGTGCAGCAGCATCTGACGGCTGTGTCTGCGAGCGCGAAAATCCGAAGGCGCGGTTTACAAGGTCCGCGCCGGATCAGTCAGGCCGTACTGATTGGCCAGACGCGCCAAGGCGATGTTGTCCTGGATGCCGACCTTCTCGAACAGGCGCGCCTTGTGCGTGTTGATGGTCTTGGCGCTGAGGTTCAAGCGCTTGGCGATGTCTTCCTGGCGCAGACCCTGGGTCAGCAACAGGGCGACCTCCAGTTCGCGCGGCGATAGCGCGTCGAAGGGCGAGCCGCCCCCTTCCAGGTTGGACAGGGCCAGATTCTGCGCAATGGTATTGCCGAGATAGCGCCGGCCCAGTGCGACTTCGCGCACTGCGCGCAGCAACTCCTGCGCATCGCCGCCCTTGCCGACATACCCCGATGCGCCGGCTTCGAGCAGACGCTTGGGCAATGGGCCATCTTCCAGCACCGAGACAATGATGACGCGGGTGCCGTAATCGCCCTTGACGATGCGCTCGGTGATTTCCAGGCCGCTGACACCGGGCAGGTGCAGATCGCACAGCACGATCTCGGGCTTGAGCTGACGAATTTGCGGCAAGGCCGCTTCCCCGCTCTCCGCCTCTCCCACCACATCGATGTCCACTTCCTTGGACAGGATCATCTTCATGCCGGTACGCACGAGTGCATGATCGTCGATCAGAAAAACTCTGATGGTCATCCTTGTTGTCCTCGCTGTGCGGCTGGCTGGTGCAGCCTATCTCCGTGAATAATTCAGGGCAAGCTCGATGCGACGTATTACGTTCGAGTCAGAACGCGAAGTACTCTGCCGCCGCGTGTCATGGTAGGCATTGCATGCACTATCGCGGCGTGATCGGATGATGCGAGCGCGCCCAATACGCGAACATCGGGCATTTCACTCGCGCTCGGTCAGATTTTTCCTGCTTCGGTGCTGCGCTCGGCATCCACCAATGGGCGCAATTGCGCATCGAGTGCAACGCGTTCGTCGAACACGAAGCAGCGGCCGTCATAGCCTTCGCCACCGACTTCTTCGAAATAGCCGAGGATGCCGCCTTCGAGCTGCAGTACGTTGTCCATGCCGTCGGCCTGCATCCACAACGCCGCCTTCTCGCAACGAATGCCGCCGGTGCAGAAGCTGACCACGGTGGCGTCGGCCAATGCAGCACGATGCGCTTCCAGCGCCGCCGGCAGGTCGGTGAACTTGTCGATCGGCAACGTCAGCGCGCCCTGGAACGTGCCGTACGCCACTTCCTGGGCATTGCGCGTATCCAGCAGCACCAGCGGGCGGCCGCGATCATCGCGCCCTGCCCGCATCCACTCGCGCAGCGTGGCGGGCGTCACCGCAGGCGCACGGCCCTGCAGCGGCGAGGCATCGTCGCGGCGAAAGCTGATGATCTCCGGCTTGACCTTCACCTTGAGCCGCGCGAACGGCTGCAACGCGCTCAGGCTGTACTTGATGCGCATCTGCGCAAAGCGCGCATCGGCCTGCAGCCACGCATAGAACGTGTCGATCTGCTCGGCTTCGCCGGCCAGAAACAGGTTGATCCCTTCTTCGGCCACCAGCACCGATCCCTTCAAGGCCTGCTGCCCGGCGTGTGCCAGGACGCTGTCGGCGAGCGACTGCGGGTCCTGAATGGTAACGAATTGGTAGGCAGCGGTATTGGTGATCATGCGGCCATTTTAAGCCGATGCGGCCGCAGGTGCGATCAGCCGCGCAACAGCAGGAACGGCAGCAGGACCAGCGAGGCGACAACCAGCATGCCGACCAACGTGGCGATCACGAACAACGGCCGCTTGCGCAGCAGCGCGCCGAAGGTTTCGGCCGTGCCGGCAGCGAGCGCATCCTGGCGCTGCGCACGCGCCACGGCGCCGCGCTGGGCCTGATACGCATCCATCAGCGCCTTGGCGCGCGGGTGATCGGCATCGTCACTGAGCCAGATGCCGCCGGCGGAGATGCCCCAATTGCTGGGCCGGGTTTCGTAGATCTGCACCAGATGCTCGCGCATCAGCGCCCGCACCTCGTCGGCTTCGTCATCGGGAACATTGCGCAGATTGAGCAGCAGCTTGGCCATGGGCGCGATGATACCGGGAGCCAGGTGCGATAATGACGCACTCCCTTTGCTGGACCATCCCATGCGCCTTCTGTTGACGCTTTGTGCTGCCCTGCTGCTCGCGGGCTGTGCGCCTGCCCTGCCGCCGTCCGGCGGCACCATCGCCACGTTTGAGCGGATCGACCGCAACGTCGGCACCGGTGCCGAAGCCACACCGGGCGCGCTGGTCACCGTGCACTACACCGGCTGGCTGTACGACGAAAAAGCCGCCGACAAGCATGGCAAGAAGTTCGACAGCTCGCTCGACCGCGCCGAGCCGTTCCAGTTCGTGCTGGGAGGCCATCAGGTGATTCGCGGCTGGGACGAGGGCGTGGCCGGCATGCGTGTGGGCGGCAAGCGCAGCTTGATGATTCCGCCCGCGTACGGCTATGGCGACAACGGCGCTGGCGGCGTGATCCCGCCCGGCGCATCGCTGGTGTTCGATGTGGAATTGCTCGGCGTGCAGCCGCGCTGAAGGGCTGAGCAATGACGGATGCGAGCAAGCGGCGGCTGGCCATCATCGGTGGTGGGCCGGCCGGCCTGATGGCGGCAGAGGTGGCATGTGCGGCAGGCCTTGCGGTCGACCTGTACGAAGCCAAGGGTTCGGTCGGGCGCAAGTTCCTGATCGCCGGCAAGGGCGGCTTGAACCTCACCCACTCCGATCCGATGCCGTTGTTTGCGCAGCGCTATCGCGAGCGCAGCGAGGCCGTCGCATCGTGGCTGCAGCAGTTCGATGCGGATGCGCTGCGCGCCTGGGCGCGCGACCTGGGCGTGGAGACCTATGTCGGCAGCTCGGGGCGCGTGTTCCCGATGGATCGCAAGGCCGCGCCGCTACTGCGTGGCTGGGTGCGCCGACTCAAGGAACAAGGCGTTGTGTTTCATGTGCAGCACCGTTGGCTTGGCTGGAGCGATGACGGTGGCTTGCGTTTCCACTCGCCCACCGGTGATGTCGAACGCACCGCAGATGCCGTGGTGCTGGCGCTTGGTGGCGGCAGCTGGCCGCAGCTCGGCTCCGATGGCCTCTGGCAAGGCGTGCTGCAGGAACGCGGCATTGCAGTGGCGCCGCTGGTGCCGGCCAACTGCGGCTTCGACATCGCCTGGAGCCCGCATTTTGTGCAGCGGCATGCCGGCGCGCCGCTCAAGCCCGTGGTCGCACACTGGCAGGATCGCGATGGCACGCCGCATCAGTTGCAGGGCGAGTGCGTTGCGACGTCCACCGGCATCGAGGGCAGCCTGATCTATGCGCTGGCTGCGGATCTGCGCGCGCAGATCGATACCGATGGCGTCGCCGAGCTTGGCCTGGACCTACTCCCGGGACGCTCGCTGGAACGCATCAGCGCCGAACTGGAAAAACCGCGCAAGGGACGCAGTTTCAGCGAGCATCTGCGCCGGCAGGTCGGCATCGACGGCGTCAAGGCCGCCTTGCTCTACGAACATCTGGGCAAACAGGCGGGCGACGATCCGGCGCTGGTGGCGCGTACGCTCAAACGCCTGCCGTTACGCCTGTTGCGAGCGCGTCCGCTTGCCGAGGCGATCAGCTCGGCCGGTGGCGTGCGGCTGGAGGCGCTGGATACGCAGCTGATGGCGCGCGCGCAGCCTGGCGTGTTCTGCGCCGGCGAGATGCTCGACTGGGAAGCACCGACCGGCGGCTATCTGCTGACTGCCTGCTTCGCCAGCGGATTACGTGCCGCGCATGGCGCGGTGCAATGGCTGCAGCAGACCGACCGCGCTACAGACGATCGCTGACCGCCTCGCGCGGCCACACTGATTTGACGTCGTAAATCACCGCACCCGGTTTGCCCAGTGCGGCAATACGCTGGGTGTCGTAGTCGCGGTATTGCGCATGCGCGACTGCCAGCACGACGGCGTCGTACGCACCCTCGTCCGCAAGCTCGCACAACTGCACGCCGGCGTGTTGCAGCGCTTCTGCGGGGTCGGCCCACGGGTCGCAGGTGTCGACCTGCACGCCAGCGGCTTGCAGCAGCTGCACCAGCTCCAGCGCGCGGCTGTTGCGCAGGTCCGGGCAGTTCTCCTTGAAGGTGGCGCCCAGCACCAGCACCCTCGCCTGCGCAAGCACCACGCCACGCGTGGCCAGCATGCCGCAGACGCGCTCGGCCACGTGCCGGCCGACGCGGTTGTTGACCTGGCGCGCGGTGTGGATCAGGTCCGGGTGATAGCCCACGCTTTCGGATTTGTGCATCAGGTAATACGGATCCACCCCGATGCAGTGACCACCGACCAGGCCGGGGCGGAACGGCAGGAAATTCCACTTGGTTCCGGCGGCTTCCAGCACGTCCAACGTATCGATGCCCAGCTTGTCGAAGATCAAGGCCAGCTCGTTGACCAGTGCGATATTGACGTCGCGCTGGATGTTTTCCACCACCTTGGCGGCCTCGGCCACGCGCATCGACGGCGCCCGCCAGGTGCCGGCAGTGATGATGCTGGCGTACAGCGCGTCGACCGCATCGGCGGCTTCTGCGGTGGAGCCGGAGGTGATCTTGCGGATATCGCGCAGACGCCGCTGGCGATCTCCCGGGTTGACGCGCTCGGGGCTGTAGCCACAGAAGAAGTCGTCATTGAAACGCAGCCCCGATGCGGCTTCGAGCAAGGGCACGCAGACTTCTTCGGTAGTGCCCGGGTAGACGGTGGATTCGTAGATCACCAGGTCGCCGGGTTTGAGCGCAGCGGCGATCAAGGTGGTGGCACTGCGCAGCGGTTCCAGGTCGGGCTGCTCGAAGCTGTCGATCGGTGTCGGCACGGTGACGATAAAGATGCTGCACGCAGCCAGGTCCGCAGCATTCGCGGTGTAGCGCAACCGGGTGGCGGCAGCCAGCTCGGTGTCGTCCAGCTCCAGTGTGGCATCGTGGCCGTCGCGCAGCTGCGCGACCCGCTGCGCATCGATGTCGAAGCCCAACGTATCGCGTTGCTCGCCGAACGCGACGGCCAACGGCAGGCCGACATAGCCCAATCCAATCACCGCGATGCGGGCCTGCTGCGGAGCGAGTAGCGTGGTGCTGGACATGCGGTTCCTTCGATCGTGCGCAGCCGGTTGCTGCGCGCCTGCGCGGTGGGAGCATAGCGCAGGCAACCATCGGACCATGAGTGCGGCGAACTGGCGACGCGGAGATTCACAATCGGCGCGCAATCAGGCACGCTATCGCAATGCCCGGGTGGCGAAACTGGTAGACGCAAGGGACTTAAAATCCCTCAGCTGCAAGGCTATGCGGGTTCGATTCCCGCCCCGGGCACGCTCTCGTGGCACTGCAAAGTGCGCAACGCCATCGACGCGTCGACAAACCTTGCCTGCAGCGCTGTCGCATTGAGCAGTCCAGCCTCTGCGTTGCGCTTACAAGTGCATGACGCGCCCTCAGCCCGCTCCCCTGTCTCGGACATCACCGCAACCGTCAGCGCCTCGCAGGCTGAGGTGGAACAGCGCGAGCAGATTGGTGATCACGGCTGCGGTAGACGTGATCAGCGATGCCAGACGAGATGGAGCGGCGCGCCATTGCATAGCATGCAGGCCGCAGTGCCCTTCCGTGCGCCTGGAGAGCACCAGCCGCAGCATCCACGCAGCGCCACGCACAACGATGCGATCTTGTTTACGACAGAAGTCCTGGCGCCGCGGAGCACCAAGCGCAATGCGCATCTGGCATCAAGCACGCCGCGCTACGTCAGCGAGAAGAAGGCCAAGAGTTGCCCTCCTCAAGTGCTAGCCCGACCGGCATCGGCCAATAAAAAAACCCCGTATATCGTTCGATATACGGGGTTTGAATTTGGAGCGGGAAACGAGTCATGCACTAGAGCGCTAAGTCTCTGTTTCCCAATCACTTTCTCCACTGTGGTGATCAGCGAAGAACTCAATTATAGCCTTGTTTTTCGCCCTCGGCAACAAAGTTCATCCAACCACTTCCACCAGCGTCCAAGGATGATCCATCCACCCGTCGTTACGCCTGATGCGTCCAGCTGCTGAGCGGGTTCGCTATCGAACTCCAACTTGCGACGATCATGACTTGCGCTCGCTCCGCAGGCAGCGCGGGGTGGTGTCGCGTGGACTACCTGGCACCTGGACGGCTGTAGGACACAACCGCCGGCATCGGAACACCGCAAGTACTCATCTTTACATCGCTGCGGCTAACTTCGCCGGAGCGCAACGCGGCGCCAGTGTAGTGGCAGCCAGCCTCAACGAAGGCGTGCAGCAATCCGGTTCATCTGCTCGATCTCCGCGCGCTGGCCATCGGAAATCGCTTGGCATAGGTTGACGAGTTCCGGATCTGAGAGCTGCGCCTCGCGGCACATGAGGATCGCTCCCGAATGGTGCGGGACCATAGACGCGATGAACTGTCGATCGCCGATTCCGGTTTGAGCACGGGTAGCGGCAAAAGAACCGAGTGTGAGAACGGCAAACAAGCCGTACAGCACGAGATTGAGCCGCCGGTTTGGAAACATGCCGGGCATTGTCGCTAGCATGAAGATGCCCATTGGCGCCCACATAGTGACCGCCATGTAGAGCATGTTGAGATTGTTTCTGAAGTCCCTGGCGCCGTCGATCATGCTGAACATTACGAAGTACATGACGACGAGGCCCAACACCATGTTCACCCAGAACTTGGCGTATGGTCGGCCGTGCTTACCCATCTGACCGGATGTGTGATGTTGATGTTCATGGGAATGTTCAGCCATCTCCGTCTCCTATGTGCTGGGGCAACCTGGCAGGGTCACTGGTACTGCGGCAGATACTTTGTCGATATATCAGCATGTGGAGCGATGCATCACTAACCGCTGATTTCCAGTCCCCAACTGGACGTAGGGGCGTCGAACGCTTCAACTCGCTGGTCTTGAACCGTCTGGATATCAGACCATACCAAATCGGTCTTGATGGGCTTTGCGCCACCTATGACGCTGGTACCGTGAGCGCCAATATCGAGCTTGCGTCCTCATCGCTCGATGGGCCGGCAACTGATCGATTCTTGCATATCAAGCAAGACAAGGCCACCTGCGGCGGACGCCAATGGCCTCCTCCGCCTTCGCTTAGGGCATCGCCTCAAGCGTCCGTCGCAGGCCATAACGACACAACAGCCCTTGGGCAAGAAAGGAGCCGGTGATGTAGCGCACCCGAAAGGAGACGAAGACATGCACAAGGACATTTCAACATCAAAGGTGTTCTATCGTCCCATCGAGGCGGCCATCCGATGGGCTGGGTTGCTGCGGTATCTCCCGATGATCCTGGCCACGATCGCGTCACCGCGTGTCCTGCCTCGGTCGCTGAACTGCCCTCGATGGAATGAGTGCCGGCTGCACTCGGAACGTATCTATGACGGCATCCTCAACGGAGAGCTGCCCTACGGCAAGAACGGGATCACGCTCAATGATCCGAACCTGCTCAATTCTCTGGATCTGACTGTTCGCCATGTCGATCTAAAACGCTGGATGCGCACCCACTATCCCGAGCACCGGCCAGGATTTCTGTTCAGCCGTGGCGAACGCATGGCGCATCCTTTCATCACCATGGAAACAGGACAGGCGATCCTCGTGGAGCGGCTGGCCCTTCAGGCCGCGCTTGAACAAGCCCGACGTGAGATGCGAGAACTGCAGGAGCAGCACGACACGCTACTCAAGCAATCCTCGGTGCTGTTGGCATCCAAGCAATGCGAGATCAGCGAACGGGCGGAAACGACCTATCTCAACATCATTGGAGGGATGTTGACGCTGATGCTGAGCCAGTCGCCTTCAGGCGTGCCCTATTCCAGCTTCAAAACGCAGGAGGCCCTTGTCTCTGCATTGGTCGCCCACTACGGCGGCACCATGGGCATCACTGAGCGCACCTTAAACGGAAAGTTCGCCAACGCTAAGAGGTACGTTCGTAGCGCAAGCGCATGAGGTTATCCAGCTTGTATGTGCAATCGCGGAGATTGCATTTGCAATGTCTTTCCGCAGCCAGGTCTATTGAATAGAGGTCACGCCAACAAACGCCACCGAGCGTTCAGGAGTGACCGCCATGTCGCAGACCCCTGTACTCCCGCCGAACGAGCGCCGCATCCTGCGGCTCGATGAAGTCGAAGCGAAGTCCGGCTTCAAACGCGCCCACATCTACAACCTGATGAAGAAGCGCCAGTTCCCTCAGGCGCTGCGCCTGGGCGTGCGCGCTGTCGGCTGGGATTCGATCGAAATCGACCAGTGGATCGCCGAGCGCCTCAACCACCGGACCTGACCCGCTCTCCCGCGGACTTCCCATTCCCAGCCGGAGAGCGCCATGCAGGTCGTGTCCATCATTTCAACGAAGGGCGGCGTCGGCAAGACCACGACGGCCGCCAACCTGGGCGGGCTCGCCGCGGACGCGGGCCTGCGCGTGCTGCTGCTCGATCTCGACGTGCAGCCCACCTTGTCCTCCTACTACGAACTGACCCAGCGCGCGCCGGGCGGCATCTATGAGCTGTTGGCCTTCAACGAGCGCGACCTTGGCCAGCTCGTGTCCCGCACGATCATCGCGGGCCTGGACCTGGTGCTGTCCGACGACCACCGGGGCGAGCTGAACACGTTGTTGCTGCATGCGCCGGATGGCCGCCTGCGGTTGCGGCATCTGCTGCCAGCACTTGCTCCCCTCTACGACCTGGTGCTGATCGACACCCAGGGCGCGCGTTCCGTGCTGCTGGAGATGGCGGTGCTCGCCTCCGATCTCGCGCTGTCGCCCGTCACGCCGGAGATCCTCGCGGCACGCGAGCTGCGGCGCGGCACCATGCAGTTGCTCGAAGACATTGCGCCGTACCGGCACCTGGGCATCGAACCGCCGCCGCTGCACTTGCTCATCAACCGCGTCCACCCGGTGTCCGCCAACGCACGGCTGATCCAGCAGGCCTTGCGCGACCTGTTCCAGGACAGCGCCGGCATCCGCGTGCTCGCCACCGACGTGCCGGCCATAGAAGCGTATCCACGTGCCGCAACGCGCGGCCTGCCGGTGCATCGGGTCGAGCACCGCCAGCCGCCCGGCAGAGTCGCCCCTGCCGCGCTCGACACGATGCGCGCGCTCGCCAGCGAGTTGTTCCCGCAATGGCAGGACCGACTGGCTCAAGTATCCGGCCGCCCGCAGCGACCTCTTGATCCTGGGAGGCCCCATGGCGAACGCACATGAGCTGGCCCGCGGCCACAAGCGGCTGCGCGCCCTGATCGAGTTCGCGGTCGGTGAGGGCTGGCACGTCAAGCGCACGCCGGGCGGGCACCTCAAGTTCACCAAGGCCGGCTGCGCGGCGATCTACACGAGTTCGACAGCGAGTGACCACCGGGCCGAATTGAACGCCCGTGCGCAGATCCGCCGCGCCGAGCGAGAGGCCCGCATGGCGCCGGCCGGCGGTCGTGGGGACTGCGAGGGGTGCGGCCATGGCTGACATGACCTCGCAGGACATGGCAGGCAAGCTGCTCGCGGCCGGCTTCGAGCGCAGCGGCCCAGCGGCTACGGCCTTGAGCGACCCGATCGCGGACACGCCCATGGTCGTGACGCTGGACCAGTTGCGGCCCTACGACCATGACCCGCGCATGAAGCGCAACCCGGCTTACGAGGAAATCAAGGCATCCATCCGCGAGCGCGGCCTGGACGCGGCGCCGGCCATCACGCGCAGGCCCGGCGAGGACCACTACATCATCCGCAACGGCGGCAACACGCGACTGGCGATCCTGCGCGAACTCTGGTCGGAGACCAAGGAAGAACGCTTCTTCCGCATATCGTGCCTGTTCCGACCATGGCCGGAGCGCGGTGAAATCGTCGCGCTGACCGGGCATCTTGCCGAGAACGAACTGCGCGGCGGCCTCACGTTCATCGAGCGCGCGCTCGGCGTCGAGAAAGCACGGGAGTTCTACGAGCAGGAGAGCGGCGCCGCCCTGAGCCAGTCGGAACTGGCCCGCCGCCTGGCGGCCGATGGCTTCCCCGTCCAGCGGTCGCACATCACCCGCATGGCCGACGCGGTGCGCTACCTGCTGCCCGCCATTCCCACTGTGCTCTATGGCGGCCTGGGGCGCCACCAGGTCGAGCGGCTGTCGGTCATGCGCACGGCCTGCAAACGCACCTGGGAGCACTACGCCAAGGACCGTTCGCTGCCGCTGGACTTCGACAGTTTCTTTCAGGAGGTGCTGGCGCAGTTCGACACGCAGGGCGACGAGTTCGCGCCGCAGCGCGTGCAAGACGAGCTGATCGGCCAGATGTCCGAGCTGCTGGGCATCGGCTACGACGTGCTGGCGCTGGACCTGACCGAATCGGAAAGCCGCCACCGGGCGCTGGTCAGTGACCCGACGCCACCTGCGGCGCAGCCGGCGTTGCCTTCGCCCACCGCCGGCACGCCGACTCCGCCGGGCGCAGCATCGTCCATCGCCACGCCTGCAGCGGCGGCCGGTCCTCCACCCGCCAGCCCTCCGGCGTCCGAGCCCACCTTGCGCCACGACGACACGGCGGTTGGCGAAGCGGCCACGGGAAGCCAGCCGGCCGCACCGGGCGATCTGCTTCGCGAGCACATCGTCTCGCCAGCACCGACGACAGAACGGCTCCAATCGATCCAGCGCATGGTCGCCGACCAGTTGGGCGATGCGCTGCCGCCCGACTTCTCGGCGAGCGTGCTGCAGTCCATCCCGGTGCAAGCCGGCGGACTCTATCCGATCTCCGACGTCTGGTACATCGACGCCGGCCTGGACACGCCCGATCGGCTGCGCATCCACATCGCGCAGTTCGCGCGCGAGATCGCCGGGGAGGCAGGCCTGGACGAGTGCATCGAGGATCGCGCCGATGGCATCGGGTTTGCGTGCCGCGCCCGCGGCCAAGCCCCGTCGCCGCTCGGCCGCGCGGTGCTGACGCTGCTCACTTCCCTGACGGGTCAGCCCGTCGCCGAAGCGGGCCTGGACGGCGCGCAGCTCGCCGCCGACCTGCCGACCCTGTTGCACGGCCAGAGCCAAGGCCATGGCAGCGGCGCAAGGCGCTTGAGCGACACGGCGTTGGTCAAGCTCTTTCGGCTGCTGCGCCTCGCCCGGCGTCTGCTGGACCTGGAAGCCGGCACCACGGCGCCCGGGACGTGAGCGAGGGAGGCCGCATGTCCACATCGCATCCGCTCAACCAGGCCGTGATTGCCCAGGCGCTGTATGACCTTCGCAACGGCCAACTGCGCCGCTGCAAGGCCATGGGCTTCGGCGAGGCCGAGCTGGATGCGCTCAAGCACCCCGCGCTGATCAGCGTGCTGGCCAACGCCAGCGTCTCGTGGTGCTCGGTCACGGTCAACCGCGAAGTGCTGCAGCGCCTGCTCAACCAGGCACAGGACGTGGAGAAGGAAATCGCCACGGTCGATCGCATGCTGCGGCTGGGGGCCAGCACGGAGATGGTCAGCCGCTTCTATGGCCTGACCCATCAGGAAGTCGCCCTGCGGCGGGAGATCCTCGGCCTGCCCAAGCGCAAGGGGCGCCACCCCGTCCTGGACGAGACCCAGGACACCGAACTGTGGCGGCAATGGAAAGCCGTGACCAGCAGCAGGAACGTCGATCTGGAGGACGAGACCTCGATTCTCGATGCGGCCATGGACCTGGCCGAGGGCATGTCGCTGCCGCTCTCGGTGGTCTGGGCCGCGATCAGGAACTGGGTCGATCAGGGATTGGGCTAGGCCATGGCCGTGGACGACACCGCCCCACGAGCCCAGCGCCCTGGCCCCATCGCACTCGCCGACCTGTTCGACGCTGCGCTGAAGGACCTCGCGCCCAAGTCCAGCTCTGGCGCTCCCGCGTCCCTGCCTGCTCCAACGCCCACGCCTCCTACGTCCGGCGACGCCTTCCTGTTCAGTGGCAATCGGCACGAGAGCGTGCCGCGGCGGCTGTTCCTCGACCGCCGCCTGACACCGCTGGAGCGCAACGCCTGGCAGGTGTTCCGATTGATGCTCAACGACGATGGCGTCACGGCATTTCCCACCTATGAGCAGTTGCGCCCCTGGCTGGCGTCGATGCCCTGCGCAGGCCAGGCCTCCCATGAGACCGTGGCGCGGGCGCTGACGCTGCTGCGCCTGACGCGCTGGCTGAGCCTCGTGCGACGACGGCGCGACCCCAAGACCGGTCGCATCCTCGGCAACCTCTACGTCCTGCACGACGAACCGCTGACGCCGTTCGAGGCGATGCAACTCGACGCCGACTACCTGGCCCTGGTCAGCCAGTCGCTGGGGCATTCGGCCAAGGCCGTCCAGGTGGTGGGACTCAACACCCTCCAGGAGATCGCGGACGACCCGATGCTGTCCGGACGCACCTTGCCGTCGCGGCTGCAAGTGCTCGCCGAGCGCCTGGCCGACCAGGGCATCACCGCCTCCGAAAGTTATCCACAGGAGGATGCGGTCCACGATTCCGAAGAAGGGCCCGCGAGCCTTCTTCGGAATGGCGATCGCCCATCTTCGGAATCCGAAGCAGGGCCGAAACCCGCGCCAGACGGCGCTCTTCGGAATTCGAAGCAGGACCGTACAGTACGTAGTAGTCGTATTGATGAAGTACGTACTACCGCGCAGGCGCGTGCGCTGGGCGACCTGCAATGGCCCAAGCGCTTCGCGGAACTGAAGGCGGAACAGCAGGCCGGAGCCAAGATGGCGTTGCAGCAGGTGGACGCTGCCCTGCGGCAGGCCGTGCTGGACGAATGGGCCGCACGGTGCGGCAAGCATGGCATCCGCAACCCCGCCGGTTATCTGTTCGGCATCATCCAGCGCGCCATGCGCGGCGAGTTCAATGCCTGGGCCAAGCAGACCGGCCCGGCACCGCCAACACCATCGGCGGCGCGAGCGCCACCAACCGAGCCGCCGCGCAACGTCGTGCCGCCCGAGGTGGCCCGGCAGCACATCGAGCGCCTGCGCGATCTGCTGCGCAAATCCTGAGCACAGGGCTTGTCAAAGCCGTGAAGTAGATCTCCATGGCGGTCGGCAGAAACGGTCCCCTGGGGACGGCTGTGCGGTGAAGCGCCGGGCGACGGCGCGACATGCTGCGCAAAACCTGAGTAGAGCGCATGCAAGACCATGAAGCAGACCTCCATGGCGCTCAACGGAACGGTCCCCTGGGGACGGCTGCGCGGCGAAGGATCGTGTCGAACGGCAGCGCGACGTGCGGTGCAGCACGCATACCGTCAACAACCGAGGACGGGAACGCCGATGTGAGTGCCCATCTGCGGAGCGGTCCCCAGGGGACCGTTGCGCGCTGCGCCGCCAGCGCGCACAGAACCGGGGGTCGGCTCATTTCGGTTTGTTGACTGACTGCCTTCCGCTGCATGCGGATGCTGGCGGCTCCCTGTCCACCAGCGAGCGATCACCATGGCAACCAGCAACGAACCATTGCAACTCAACCTCGGCTCCCTGCGCAGCGCGATGTCGCTGACGCTGCACACCCACCACGCCTCGCGCATCTGGCATGGCCGCGCCGCCGCCGAGGGGCGACCCGGCATCGTCGGCCTGAACGGCTACATCGCCGTGATGAACAAGATGAAGCGCGGCTCGGAGCAGGACGACCCGTACAGCGACTGGTGGATGTTGCGCATCGAGGAAAAGCTCGACCAGACCAGGACCACGTTGCAATCGCTGCGCGAGCAGGTTGACCAGGCACTGGCCGGCGTGCCTGCGGCGTTGAGCCTGGGTGAGAACCTCAACGTGCAGCCGGTGAAGCTCCCCTTGTTCGTGAACGCGCAGCTCGGCTTTGCCGCCGTCTATCTGCTGGCCGACTACGACGACATCGCCCGCAAGCTGATCCTCGCCCACCACACCGCGCTGATCGATCGCTCGACGTTGGAGCGCTGGCTCAACGAAGGTGCCCACGCGCTGCGCAGCCTGTTCAGCCTGGCCCAGCAATACCGCTACTCGGGCTGCACCCGCGACGACTTCGCGGCCAAGAACGCCGCAGCTCGGGCAGCATTGGAGAAGTTCGGCGAACTGCCGCAGGACGTGCTCGAAGGCATGCGCCGCTCGAAGTTTGCGCCGCCCGTCGTGCGCCGTGGTCTGCAACAGCGTGGTGATAGCGCTGCCGCAGCCGCATCTCCCACCGACGAAGGCGCTGCCGCCGATTCGGCCGAGGCCAAGTCCACAGCCGCCGGCGAGGACGAACCGGCATGAGCGACCCGAACCGCGAACCGCGCTACTTCCGTCGTCTGGAACAGCCAGCCTTCATGCGGCTGGAACACGCGGCCTCTCTAAAAGGCCTTTTAAAGCCTTTTAAAGGTAAAGGGGACTTCGAGGCCTGGGCCAGCCAGTGCTTCGCCATGCGCGACGAGTTGATTGCCCTGGCGCAGCGACAGGTGCTGCCACAGGCGTGCGGGCATCCCTTCCACCTGCTTCCCGTCGAGCTGGCCCAGCAGACCACTGGCGCAGGCACGACCTTTCTTCGCTGGCGCAAGCACGATCGATCGGCCATGGGCGTGGCGTTGTGGCAGGAGCTGATGGCGAGCCCCAGCACGCCGGTCAACCTGCTGCACGACCTGCACGAGATCGAACTGCAGCGCGTCATGCTGAACATGCAGATCAGCCTGCTGCACACCCTGGGCAGGCAAGCACAGGAATGCGCCAGCAAGGCCGCGCAGGCGGACAACACCTACCTGCGCCGGCTCGCGTCCGTTCCTGCCGCAGTGCGCGATCGGTGATTGCGCCTGCCATCCGAGCACGCGCCCGAGCCCAACGAGGCACGGGTATTTCAACCACCACGGAGATTCCAACATGAGCACACAATTCATCGGCGAGGGCAACATCGGATCGCCTCCCGAGTACCGCGAATTCCCCAATGGCAACGACGATCCTCGCCGGTTGCTCCGGCTGAACGTGTACTTCGACAACCCCGTCCCCACCAAGGGCGGCGAGTTCGAGGACCGCGGCGGCTTCTGGGCGCCGGTGGAACTCTGGCACCACGACGCCGACCGCTGGCAGCAGCTCTACCAGAAGGGCATGCGGGTGCTGGTCGTCGGCCGCATGGAGCGCGACCCCTGGACGGACAACGAAGATCAGCCGCGTGAGACTTGGCAGGTCAACGCGCGCAGTGTCGGCATCCTGCCGTACCGCATCGAGTCTGTGGCCCTCAGCCCGAAGCCACAGGAGGCAGAGCCGAAGCCCCAGGCCACCCAGGAATCGACGGCGCCGAAAGAGACCAAGCGCAGGAAGTGATCGGGCATGGAGGGCGGCTGCCGCAGTGCTTCGCCGCCCTCCATGCGCTGCGAATTATCCCCAGGGGATAGCTCCACCAACGTCCACCGAGTTCCACGCGCGCTCCCGGAAATCGCGGCTCTCGGCCCGCACACTTCCGGCCACGCACCTTCCCCGCACTCGCCATTTCATCGGCGTGAAAGCGGTCGCTGCCGCATGCGGCTTGTTTGCTGCTGCCAGGGGCTGCGCTCGGCATCCTCGATCCCAGCAACTCCATGAACAACAGGAATCGGGATGGACGGATATGCGGCTGTTCTTGTGCGAGAAGCCCTCCCAGGGCAAAGACATTGGCCGGATTCTCGGCGCCACGCAGCGCGGTGAAGGCTGCCTCAACGGTTCCGGCGTCACGGTCACCTGGTGCATCGGCCATCTCGTGGAGGCGGCGCCGCCCGAGGCCTACGACGAGCAGCTCAAACGATGGTCCGTTGAGCAGTTGCCCATCATTCCCCAGCACTGGCGGGTCGAGGTCAAACCGAAGACCGCCACGCAATTCAAGGTCGTCAAGGCGCTCTTGGCGAAGGCGACTCACCTGGTTATCGCCACCGATGCCGACCGCGAGGGCGAATTGATCGCCCGCGAGATCGTGGAGCTTTGCGGCTACCGCGGCCCCATCGAACGCCTGTGGCTGTCGGCGCTCAACGATGCGTCCATTCGGGCGGCACTGGGCAAGCTGCGGCCTTCGGCCGAGACGCTTTCGATGTACCACTCGGCGCTGGCGCGCTCCCGTGCGGATTGGCTCGTGGGCATGAACCTGAGCCGGCTGTTCACGGTGCTGGGGCGACAGGCGGGTTACGACGGCGTGCTGTCGGTCGGCCGCGTACAGACCCCGACGCTCAAGCTCGTTGTGGACCGCGACCGCGAGATCGCGCGCTTCGTGTCCGTACCATACTGGGCCATCGCCGTGTCCCTGTTCGCAGGCGGTTCGACTTTCGCCGCGCAATGGGTTCCACCCGATGCGTGCACCGACGACGCAGGCCGCTGCCTGCGGCAGCCGGTCGCACAGCAGACCATGCAGCAGATCCGCGCTGCGGGCAGTGCCCACGTCGTGTCGGTGGAGACTGAGCGTGTCCGCGAAGGCCCGCCGCTGCCGTTCGACCTGGGCACCTTGCAGGAAGTGTGTTCCAAGCAGCTTGGGCTGGACGTGCAGGAAACCTTGGAGATTGCCCAAGCCCTGTACGAGACGCACAAGGCCACGACGTACCCCCGCTCGGACTCCGGCTACCTGCCCGAGAGCATGTTTGCCGAAGTGCCCACCGTTCTCGACAGCCTGCTCAAGACCGATCCCTCGCTGCGCTCGATCATGGGCCAGCTCGACCGCTCGCAGCGCTCGCGCGCCTGGAACGATGGCAAGGTCACGGCGCACCACGGCATCATCCCGACGCTCGAACCGGCGAAGCTCTCCGCCATGAGCGAGAAGGAACTGGCCGTGTACAGGCTCATCCGGTCGCATTACCTGGCGCAGTTCCTCCCTCACCACGAGTTCGACCGCACTGTGGCCAAGTTTTCGTGCGGGGGGCAGAACCTGGCGGCCACGGGCAAGCAGGTTGTCATCCCGGGTTGGCGCCAGGTGCTCGCCGAGCCGCAGGCCGAAGACGGTGATGGCGAGGGCGATACTGCGGTCCGCGCCCAGGTGCTGCCCGCGCTGCCGAAACTGTATGAGGGCCTGGCATGCCAGGTGGCCGACGTCGATCTCAAGGCACTCAAGACGCTGCCGCCCAAACCGTACACGCAAGGCGAGTTGGTCAAGTCCATGAAAGGCGTCGCCAAGCTGGTGTCCGATCCCCGCCTGAAGCAGAAGCTCAAGGATACGGTTGGCATCGGCACCGAAGCGACGCGGGCCAACATCATCGGCGGCCTGATCGCTCGCGGCTACCTCGTGAAGAAGGGGCGCGCCATCCGCGCCTCGGATGCGGCTTTCACTTTGATCGATGCCGTGCCTGCGGCGATTGCCGACCCTGGCACCACCGCCGTCTGGGAACAGGCGCTCGACATGATCGAGGCCGGACAGCTCACCCTGGACGTGTTCATCGGCAAGCAGGCCGCGTGGATTTCGCAGTTGATTGCGCAGTACGGCAGCGCCTCCCTGTCCATCAAGGTTCCCCAAGGGCCGGCATGCCCGCAGTGCGGCGCACCCACGCGCCAGCGCAGCGGCAAGAGCGGCCCGTTCTGGTCGTGCAGCCGCTACCCGGACTGCAAAGGCACGCTGCCAGTCGAATCCGGCAGCTCCAAGCGCGGCGCCTCGCGCCCGCGCCGTAGCGGCCGCAAAGGCTCCTGACCGCCCCCGTTCCCCGTGAGCCGTGCCCGCCTTCGGCGGCGTGGCCCCTGTCCCGCACTCCGCCGCATGCCCTGCGGGACGCCCAGCGCGCAACGCCTTCTTGATCCGTGTGCGCGTCCCGCCCAGCCGTCCCCGGCCGCGGGACCTGAAGGTAGCTTCTCTGCGAGCCGCACCACGCGCGTTCTGTTGATCTGCGTTTCTTCCGCCCTCTGCGAAGGGTCTCCCGGTGGCTTGCCAGGCTGCACGAGCCACCGGGAGACCCTTCGTGGTCAGCGGTAATCGGTGCCGGTGCCCGCCGGTGCAAAAACGGGCTCCCTTTGTGCGCGGATGTGCGCCAGACGATGCCGGCCCCAGCCACGACATGGGCCGGGTGTGATTGCTTGATGAGCAGACGGTTCTAGCGACGACCGGGCCTGCCAATCAGCCCACGGGTGGTTCCTCTTTTCTCCCGAGCCGAAGGCCGTTGGGCCTTCGGCGCCATTCTCCTGCCCATCAACGTCCCGGCCCGGCCATTGGCCTGGGCCACACGAACAGGAGAGACGACATGCACCCTCAACCTTGCGCACCGCTGCTGTACGGCAGACGGAGGTCGAGAACGGCATGCCCGCCTATCGCGCGGCCATCGCCAATGGTACGCTCGGCTGCAGCCGAGGCCGTAGCCCAAAGGCTGGACTACCTCTTTTGCAGAGGTAAACCTCGGGATGAACTGGGCGAAAACATGCCTTATGTGCCCGCCTTACGGCGAGCTGTTTCCGATGCTTCGCGCAGGATTTCCCGCCCCCCATTCGCTGCGATTGCGGCCACGATGACGCCCAGCACCAGATCCGGGATGTTCGACCCGAACCCCATCACCAGCACCCCGGACAGCACAATCGCACCATTGACGATGGAGTCGTTGCTGGTAAAGATCGCTGACGCCTTGAAGTTCACATCTTCCCCGCGATGGCGGCGCAGTAGTCTGAGGCACACTAGGTTCAAAGCCGCGTTCAGCGCGGCCATGGCCATCATGGCTGGGCCGACAGGCTCTTCCCCTCCAGCGAAGCGGCGTAGGACTTCCAACAGCAGCAGCGCGGCCAGGCCGATTAGCAAGAAACCCGACAAGCGGGCCGCGCCCACCTTGACCGTTGCCGCACGACCGACGGCATACAGGCTAACCGCATAGACCGACGCATCGGCGAGGTTGTCCAACCCGGCGCCCATCAGCGCCGTAGAGCCAGCCCAGATGCCAAGGGCAATGCCGGCGGCGGACTGCGTCAGGTTGATCAGCAACACAGTCAGAAGAATCTTTCGGTCCTTCGCATCGCTCGCATCTAGGCGGCCCAACTCGTCGTTTTCGTGATTTCTGTGGTTTTCAGCCATGCATTGTTCCTTCCAAATCGATGGATGCTGAAGCCTGTAGCGGCTGGAGAGTCAAGGCGCAGATGCAACGAACTTGCCACAGGGTCTTCCCGGACGCCCTTGACTCTACCGTAGCTAGAAGGTTTTCCAATCCAGTCAGAGCTTTAGGACAGAACAGATGAGCACCAATGCGCCCCCTTCATTGCGACTGTCATCCGGTATGGCTGCTATCCACTGATCCGTGGCGCCACTGCGGTTGTGCTCTTCGGCGAGCTCGCGACCGGCCGGCCGTCTTTTCCGACGGAGCTACTCACAGTGATCGTCGCGCTCGCTTGTGCCGCCTTGCTAGAGGGCGGGCGGCCTTTCCACTCCCCGTTGAGCCAGTAGCGGCGTTCCAAGCTGTGGTTGGCCGTCGGCGCATGGCTCGGCTTCTTGGTCGTGCATCTGGCCTTCCAGCACTCCAATCTGGGATACCGGGTCGGGCCGTTGGGATTGTTGATCGGGGTGGCTGAAGCCCATCGCTGGCATCACAAGCGTGAGCACGAAGACGCCCAAGTCAACTACGGCGATTTCTGGATGCCCGGGGGCCACTTGTTCAGCGCTTTCCGGTCGCAAAAGCACACGCTGGGCGCCAAAGAGTGACACTCAAGAAAGATGGACTTTCCAATGGACTACGGCCCGCAGCTTGTCTATCCCTTCCGGAGCCGGCCAGCAGCGGCAAACGCTTGCGCTGCTGGCTATACGATCTTGCCCACGTCGCATTCTTGCGCGAGTCGGGCCTTGCGGCTTCTTGCGAAGCGATCGCGAGTTGCGTGGCGTGCCCATGAGTCGGGCCGCGTCGTGGCGCACTGCTACCTTGGCCTGCACCTGCACCTGCGCAGCCACGCCGCGATGCTCGGTCTGGCCTGGAGAACCCGTAAGGTGGCGGAGATTGCGGCGCGCAGGTCGTCCGGCTCGCGCTGGCTCCTGTGGGCCACGCCCTCGGTCGCACGCCGTCTCAAAACGTCAGAATCGCGCGCTTTCGCATGATGGAGCGCGGCACGTGGCTCTCAGAACTGGACCCGATCACTTCCAGCACCGATGACACGCTCGAGCTTCAGGCGGGCTCGGCCAAGCTGTTGAGAATGCCGCACTCGCGCGAGGTTCGGGCGCTATCGCAGGAGCGTCGCAGATCCATTAACTCGCGCTCCAAGGCGCGCAATTCCTTCATCTTGGTCCGCACTTGCGCGATATGAGCGTCGACCAGCGCGTTCACCTCGCCGCAGCCCAACTCTGGCCGATCCCGTAAGTTCAGCAGTTGACGGATCTCATCCAGCGTCATGTCCTTCGCCCGGCAGCGGCGGATGAACAGCAAGCGCTGCAAATGGACTTCGTCATAGAGCCTGAAGTTGCCCTCGCTACGTGCAGGCTCGGGCAGCAAGCCTTCTGACTCGTAAAAGCGCACGGTCTGCACCAAGCAATCTGCCTTCTTGCCCAGTTCACCGATCCGCATCATGGTTGCTTCCTATAAAAAACTTGACTCTATATCTACTAGAGGTTTTCTAATGATGGCATCCGGGGAAAACCTTGTCAATGAAGAGCGATCTATGAACAAAGAACCTTCCAGCCCATGCGCCTGCTCCGGCGGCAATGGCCAACAGACGGCGTGCGCCAGTGAGCAGGCCAGCACTGAAACCACCGTTTTCCACGTGAGCAACATGGATTGCCGCAATGAGGAAGCACTGGTGCGGCGAACGCTGGAGGGCATGCCCGGTGTCGAGCGGCTCCTGTTCGATCTTCCGCAGCGTTTGTTGACCATTTCGCACCGCGAAGTCTCGGCCGATGCCTTGGAGCAAGCGCTGAATTCGGTGGGCATGAAGGCTCAGGCTGTCCGAGACGCCGCCGTGTCGACCACCTACCGCATCGAGAACATGGACTGCCCGAGCGAGGAGAAACTCATCCGCTCGCACCTCGGGGCAGTCGAGGGAATTCAGGACCTCGACTTCGACCTCGCTGAGCGCACCCTGTCGGTGAAACACCTCGCTCAGGCACGCGCGCAGATGGAGCAGGTCCTGGCCTCGATCGGCATGCGCGCCAAGGAGCAGACCTTCGGCCACACGGGGCCGATCGAAGCCGCGGCTGTGATCCCATCCTCGGCCCTGCAGCAGCAACCAACCGCTGCCGTTTCCGCGCCGCCGATCGGCGAGCGGGTGACGTACCGGATCGAGAACATGGATTGCCCGACGGAAGAAGCGCTGATCCGCGACCGGCTGGGCAAGCTGCCGGGTGTGACCGCGCTCGACTTCAATCTGATGCAGCGTGTGCTGGGAGTCCAGCACACGCTGGCGACCTCAGCGCCGATCGAGAAGGCGCTTGCTTCCATTGGAATGCAGGCTGCGCGGCAGGACATGCAGACAGCCACCACGGTACTTCGCATCGCGAAGATGGACTGTCCGACCGAGGAAAGTCTGATCCGCGGCAAGCTGCAAGGCATGCCGGGCGTGCAGGGAATGGATTTCAACCTGATGCAGCGCACGCTCACGGTTCGGCACACACCCGACGCGATCAAGCCGGCAGTCGAAGCCATCGAATCGCTGGGCATGGAAGCCGAGGTCCAGAGGACTGATGAGCCGCGCGATGCCCCGGTGGCCGCGCACAAGACCAATTGGTGGCCGATGGCGGTTTCGGGCGTTGCGGCGGTGGCCGCCGAAGGCGTGTACTGGGTCAACGACGGCAATCATTGGGCCGTGATCGTGCTGGCACTGGTTTCGATCTTCACCGGCGGCCTCAGCACCTACAAGAAGGGCTGGATCGCGCTGAAGAACCTCAACCTGAACATGAACGCCCTGATGGCCATCGCGGTCACCGGCGGCATGGCGATCGGCCACTGGCCGGAGGCCGCCATGGTCATGTTCCTGTTCGCGTTGGCGGAAGTGATCGAGGCGAAGTCGCTGGACCGCGCCCGCAACGCCATTCGGGGGCTGATGGACTTGGCGCCCGAGACCGCGACCGTGCGGCAGGCCGATGGCTCATGGACAGAGCTGCCGGCCAAGGAGGTCGCAAAGGGCGCGGTGGTCCGCGTGCGTCCTGGCGAGCGCATCGCACTGGACGGCCTGATCACCTCGGGTCGATCGGCCATCAACCAGGCGCCCATCACCGGCGAGAGCCTGCCCGTCGAGAAGGCCGAAGGTGACCAGGTCTTCGCCGGAACCATCAATGAGACCGGCTCTTTCGAATACAAGGTGACCGCAGGCGCCAGCGACTCGACGCTCGCGCGCATCATCCATGCCGTGGAGTCCGCGCAGGGCAGCCGTGCGCCCACGCAGCGCTTCGTCGACCAGTTCGCCCGCGTCTACACGCCGGCGGTGTTCGCGGTGTCCGTGCTGGTTGCCGTCGTGCCGCCGCTCGCCTTCGGCGGCGCATGGTTTGACTGGGTCTACAAGGCCCTGGTACTGCTGGTGATCGCCTGCCCCTGCGCTCTGGTCATCTCCACGCCGGTCACCATCGTCAGCGGCTTGGCCGCTGCCGCCCGACGCGGCATCCTGATCAAGGGTGGCGTCTACCTGGAGGGCGGGCGCAAGCTCAAGGCGTTGGCCCTGGACAAGACCGGCACACTCACACATGGCAAGCCCGAGCAGACCGACTTCGTGCCGCTGATCGGCGAGGCGCAGGAAGTTGCCGCCTGGGCCGCAAGCCTCGCGGCACGCTCGGACCATCCTGTGTCTCAGGCCATCGCCCGCAAGGCGAACCGTGACGGCATCGCGCTGCACGAGGTCGACGACTTCGCGGCGCTGCCTGGCCGCGGCGTGCGCGGCCGCGTCGCCGGGCGCATGTTGCACATGGGCAACCACAGGCTCGCCCAGGAGCTGGGCCTGAGCGAAGCGACGCTCCAGGCTCGGCTGGAGACCCTGGAGCGCCAAGGCAAGACAGCGATCCTGCTGATGGACGATGCGACCGTGCTCGGCATTTTTGCAGTGGCCGACACCGTGAAGGAAACCAGCCGTGAGGCGGTGGCCGACCTGCAGGCGCTGGGTGTGCGCACGCTGATGCTGACGGGGGACAACCAGCACACGGCCGCGGCCATCGCTGCCCAGGTCGGAATCTCTGAAGCCCGTGGTGACCAACTGCCCGAAGACAAGCTCAAGACCATCGAAAGCCTGGTCGGCGGCGAGGGCCAGGTGGGCATGGTGGGCGACGGCATCAACGATTCGCCCGCGCTCGCCCGTGCCGACATCGGCTTCGCCATGGGCGCGGCCGGCACCGACACCGCGATCGAAACAGCCGACGTCGCCCTGATGGACGACGACCTGCGCAAGATCCCCGCCTTCATCCGGCTGTCGCGTAGCACTGCGGCGATCCTCACGCAGAACATCGTTCTGGCCCTTGGCATCAAGGCGGTGTTCCTTGCGTTGACGTTCACAGGGCATGCCACCATGTGGATGGCTGTGTTCGCTGACATGGGGGCAAGTCTTTTGGTTGTCGTCAATGGGCTGCGCCTCCTGAAGTTCAAGGCGGCATGAACAATGGATGAACCATCTCTTCGCAAGACGCAGTGGTACTCACTCGCGATCGTTATATTCGCCGGCGATCAGGCAGCTAAGAGCTACATTGACGCGACAACTCCCTTGGGTTGGTCGCACGAGGTGGCGTCATTCTTCAACCTAGTTCACGCTCTCAATCCCGGCGCGGCGTTCAGCTTCCTTGCTGGCGCGGGCGGCTGGCAGCGGTGGTTTTTTCTGGCGATCGCGTTCGCAATATCGGCATGGCTCGCATGGCTGCTCTCCCGGCCGCTGCGCAAAACGGAAGGCCTTTCGTACAGCCTCATTCTGGGCGGCGCATTGGGCAACGCGTTCGACCGCGCCACGCGCGGGCACGTTATCGACTACATCGACTTTCACCTGCACGGCTGGCACTGGCCCGCCTTCAACATCGCTGACATGGCCATCGTGGGCGGGGCGATCGCGCTGGTGGCCCAGTCGTTCATGAGCGTGGAGAACCCGGCCGCCACAAAGGAGTCCCAGTGACATTGGGACGATCCGGAAATTCGCAATGCACACGGTGCAGGACACCAATCTGAAGAGAACGGCCCCCAGCATGAGCGGCCGCGGCTTGGCCCTCATGCTAGCGCCCACCGCCGCTTTTGCTGCAACGCCCTGTTGCGATGGCGGCGATTGCTGCAACGACGTCGCAATGCCTTGCTGTGAATAAACAGCACGCAAGCCAGTTGACCTGGCAATTATGAAAGTCCATCACGGCGATGCTGGCCTTTTTCGTTCCAATGAGCCGTCACGGAGAGGTGATGATGAAGCTATGCCGGGATCCTGCAAGCTTTAGGACGGTCTTCTTTACCGCATAGCGATATGCTGATGTCACCCGTTCGCCTCGCCTGGCAAGTACAAGTAGTTCGTCGCGGTTTTCTGGCCGTGTCCGCCCGCTTCGCTGGCCCTTTTGCCCCAAACAAGCGCAATCATGCCTGCGTTACCACCAAAGTTCGCCCCCGCCAGTTGCTGTTCCTAAAGGGCATCAAGCTCAACGCCATCGCCGACCGGCCAGCGTATTTCGCATCGCTGCGTGCCCGTCGGGGCCAGCCCATCGTCATCCTCGCAGAGCTGGGACCGGACGAGGCATTCGCCCTGTGGAAGCAGCATGTACTGGGCGACAGGCCTCGCTGACCCAGTTTCGCCTCATCCTCCTGACAGCCCCGCACTTATTGCGGGGCTTTCTTTTTTCCGCGTTCGCCAATCGGGGCTGTTGCAAATGCCGATTTCCGGCTGACGCGGCTCGCCTCGCGCATGAAGCTGCCCGCATGTGTCGCTGATTCGTCAGCACCATGCCAGCAGCCAGAGTTTCCAGGCTGCCGCGGATTCTTTCCGCGCTACCCGCCAGTCCGCCATCGCATCGAGTCTGCGGACGCGCGTCACCCGTGACGCCGATGCTTTTTTCTCAACCGCGTGCGGGAGCTGCCATCCCGTGAGGGACGAGGCCCCGCTTTTTCCAAGGAGCCCGTCCATGTCCCAGCAAGCCTCTTTCGGCCAGTTGGCCTTGATCCATTGCGGCAAGTTCCTGCCGCTCGAAATCCTGCATAGCGCCGCCGGCCACTACATCGGCACGCGCGATACAGAAGGTCCCGTTTCGCGGGAATCCTGCCAGTACTTCCGCAGCTATGCCGCGGCTCAACGTGCCCTCGAAAGAGGCGGCTGGTCCCAGCTCGCCACACCCTGATCCAACTGGAGGAACCACGTCATGAACCAGCTTTTGCCCCAGGAAGTCGTCGATCAGATCATGCGGGAAGAGCAGCATTTCGCCGCCGCGCCCCAAGCCTTCTTCGAGGTCTGGAAGCGCGGCGTCGAGATCGCAGGCCCGCAATGGTTTGGCGACGGCACGCGCGAAGGCCTGAACCAGGCAAAGAGCAAGTGGGATCTGCGTCCCGACATGCTGCGTGCCAACGACGCACTCGGCGTCCTGAGCAGCGGGGAACGCATGTTCCTGTCCGCCATGTTCAGCTTCTACAACGCGCGCGAGGGCGGTGCCATGCTCAAGCGCTGCCACTTCCAAGGACTGTCGGACTTCGATGGTCTCGATCTGCAACGTCGCCAGGTGATCGCCGACCTGCTGCTGAACTACAGCGGTTGGTGAGCCGGTCCCTGGCACACCTTCATCACTGCGTTCACGGGACCCCATGAGGGACATGCGCCTCGTTCGAGGCCATGTCCCTCGCGTTTTCTCCCCGCCCAGCGCCATCCGGCATCAGGCGGTTTCCCCTGCGGATGCCATCGTCCGCAAGGGCTGGCTCCGTTCATTCATCGAAAGGAGCCTTCATGGCCAACAACTACTACGAAGCCACCGGCGTTCTCGTGCTCGACCGTGTGACGCCCGTCATCCAGGCGCTGTTCGGCGCCTTCGCGCTGGACGAGAGCCACCCCGGCAACGGGCAGGCCTACATCGCCCAGATCGCCGAGACCACCAATCCGCAATGGCCGGACGTGCTCGATGGCCTGGAAGACCTGGCCACGCAACTCGGTATTCCGATGCCGGACGACGAAGGGCTGTCGATCCCGCCGCTGCTCGAACTGCTCGCCGTGCACTTCCGTGCCGATGAGGACGAAGAGCTGGGGAACTTGATCGACCGTCATTCGTTCGAGGACACCGCCGATCTCGACGCATTGTTTCTGATCGCCACCCGGTTCGATGACGGGCACCACCTGACCGCCATCCAGTTCGAGGGCTGCTGGTACTGCAGCAAGCCGCGGCTGTTCGAGTTCGGCGGCAACGGCTGCTACCTGAGCCGCGAGGTCCGCTTCATCAGCTCCTCCTCCCAGGCCCTCCAGCTCGGCGACCAATTGCGCAAGACCATTGTGGCCGCCGACATCGAAGAGGCTTCGGCCCTGATCGCGCTGGAGACCATCAATCTGCTGGCGGGCGTCAGCGACGAGCCATTCCGCATGAATTTGCGCCGGCGCGTCGCCGAGCGATTGGCCCAAACGCCAACGATCAGCGTCACCTGACGCTGTTTCCTTTCTTTCCACCCACCGGGGTCAATTCCCGGTGGCGGGGATTTGCTCCATCATTATTCTGTTGGAGAAATCCCATGTCCCAGAATCCCAATCCCTTTCTACGCGGCTACTGGAATCTGAAAATCGTCCGCACGCTGTCCATCAGCTACGAGGACGGAAGCCCGCATGTTTGGCGAAACATCCACCCGAGCCAGCAGCACCTCTGCGACGCGGCGCTGGTTTCTTCTCCTTGCATCATCACCAGCGACTTCGCGGTGGTCAGGACTGGCACCGAACCTGTCGGCGCCGCACTGATCGCCGAATGCGACGCGGCTGAAGGGGGCAGCGGCGAAGGCATGGTGGGTGCCGTGGTGTACGCGATCCACGGCGACGACTTCGACGGCCGCCCCGTCCACATTGGCGACACCTATTCGGCCGAGGCCGCACGGGAAGTCGTGCAGCGGTTGAGCTTCGAGACCGGCTACTACAGCCGGTGCTGGGAAATCAGCAGCGCGCACATCAGCCGCGAAACCGGCCAGTACCTGGCCAACCTGGCTGACCTCGCGACGCCGGAGGCCTTTTTGTTCATCGCGTTCCGGATTCCCTACAGCCCGGCGATCGGCGTCAAGCTGATCTCCACGCCCTGGACGGACCAGCACCTGCAGGACGTCGAGGGGATCGCCGCCGAGCAGCTTCGGCAGGAGCACCGCAGCAAGGGCATGCCGGACGAGCTGGCACAGATCCTTGGACTGGCCGGCCAGGCCGACGTGCGCATCCTCATCCTCGATGCCGACGCACCCGTGTTGCCGGGCCTATCGCTGGCCGGCGAATAGCTGCCACACACATCCCCGGCCTTCCTTGTCCTCACCGCATGCCGGCCCGGTCTCCCGCCAGAGAGCCGGGCCGGCGCACTTTCACAGGAGCGATCCCATGTTCCCCGACCTCATCACACCCGCATCCGACTTCGAGCACCAACTCGGAGCCTGCGTCAACGCCATGAGCCAGGAAGATGCCATCGGCCAGATCCTGGTATTCGAGCGCATGAGCGGCACGCTGCACATGCGCCATATCGCCAGCGCCGACCTGGTGGACACCGACGTGGACGACTACGAAATGGTCGTCTTCGACGGTGGCAACACAAGCGGCGACACGTGGAAACACGTGTTCTTTCCGCGTCAGCGCGAGCACTACTTCGTGTACCAAGCCTGATTCCTCCAGCCCCTTTCGAGGGGCTTTTTCTTGCCCGCAGCACAGGAAAACGGTTGTGGTGCGGTGCCGTTTCCTGCGGGCAGGCAGACCGCCCCAGGGCCATGCTTGCCCCATGTTCGTCGGCGTTGCCGGCACATGCCCAGGCAGTCGAGACCTTCGAGGCTGCAAGCGCGGGAAACCGTGCTGGTCGTTTCTTCCTACGGACCTACCGCGTCCATCCACGCCACCCACAAGGGACCTCTCCCTTGCGGGCGGGGAATCCCTTGTTTTTCCTCAAGGAGTTTCCCCATGGATCGTTCCCTCATCAAATCCATGATGCCTTCGCTGGTCGCAGGCCATGTGCCCCGCAACGTGCGGTCGTTCAAGTACCGCGTGTTCGATGATCAGCCGCTGTCCTCAACGCTGGGCTTCGCCATCGACCCCCAACCCTTCGACGGCAAGGTGGTCGCCGCGACCGACGATGCCATCGTCGTCAAGCTCAAGCCTTCCGAGTTCGCGGTGCTCGATCCCAGCCTGGTGACCACGGTTCCTGCCGAAGGCGCCAAGGTGCATGTCCAACCCTATGCCCGTCGTCGCTTCGACGGACTGCGCGCGGACACGCCGGAGGTCATCACCGAGGAGACTTCGGACGGCACGCCGTACACCATCACGAGGCACATCCTCGGCTCGGCGCCGGCCAAGCTGCCCATTCCCACGCCGCAGTGCATGGAGTTGGGCCAGCTCATCGAGCAGTTGGAGGAGATGCCGGCCCCCGATCGCTTCCGGCGCATCACCCACATGCTGGTGGATGCCGGTGCCCGCGACTTCACCTGGGTCGATCCCACGCCCTCCAAGATCATCGAGACCCCGCCGGCGATCAGCTTCACGGTCTCGACCGCGAAGTTCGAGGGCCGGGTGACGATCCTCTACGACCGCGGCGGAGACACCTACGTGGTGGAACTGCACCGTCAGAACGGTGAATCGGTCGAACTGGTCGATCGGCACGACGAGGTGTATTTCGACATGCTCGGCGAAGTGCTGGAGAGGCTCATCGACGACGGGCGCTGGCGCCAGATCGACGTGAGCATCCTCGACGCGAAAGCGGCCCGCAAGCGCCAGGCCGTCCCGGCATGACGCCCCGCAGCGAAACCGGGCGGTCCTGCGGCTGACCCGAGGCATCCGCCACGGCGTTCCAGCCGTTCCGGCCGCGTGCACTACAGGCCCTTCATCCCATCGGATGGAGGCCTTTCTCATTCTTCCACACAGGAGATTTCATCCATGTCACTGCGATTCAAAGGCGCTGACCTGCGCCCCGTGCTGACCGAAGCCATCGCCAATCAGGGGTCGTCTCAGAAAACGGAAAAAAATCGTACGCTAAGAGCCGAAGTGGGCCCTTTAGCAGCAATGCAAAGCTGCGATCAACGGGCAGGAAACATTGCCATGGTGCGCGTTGCACTCTCTCACTAGCGTCGACAGGGCCTCTTCCATCCGCGTGAGGTCCGCCATGCGTGCGCGCACATCGGCCAGCCGGTGAGCAGCCAGTTCGGCCGCCTCGCTGCAATGGGTGCCGTCCTCCAGTTTCAGGAGCTGGCCGACTTCATCCAGGCTGAATCCCAGGCGCTGGGCTGACTTCACGAACTTCACCCGCGCCACGTCCGCCTGCCCGTAGCGGCGGATGCGACCGTAGGGCCGCTCCGGCTGGGGTAGCAAGCCCTTGAGCTGATAGAAGCGGATCGTCTCCACGTTGACCCGGGCTGCCTTGGCGAAGGCCCCGATGGTCAGATTCTCTTGAGCGTTCTCCATGGCGCTTGACTCCGTAGTTGACTACGGAAGTAACGTTACAGCATCAAGCGAAGTCCCGGAAGGAGAACCTTATGTCGGAACCCAAGAACGGCTGCGGCGCACTGGCGACCGGCGGCGTCGCGGCCGTCCTCGCCTCGGCCTGCTGCCTCGGCCCCCTTGTCCTGGTCGCGCTCGGCTTCTCTGGCGCGTGGATCGGCAACCTGACCGTGCTGGAGCCGTATCGGCCGATCTTCATCGGCGCAGCGCTCATCGCGCTGTTCTTCGCCTGGCGCAGCATCTTCCGACCAGCCCATGCCTGCAAGCCCGGCGACGTTTGCGCCGTGCCCCAAGTGCGGACTGCCTACAAGGTGATCTTCTGGATCGTGGCCGCCCTGGTTCTGGTTGCCCTCGCGTTTCCCTACGTCCTGCCGCTGTTCTACTGAAAGGAGATCACCATGAAGAAACTCACCACCCTCACCACCCTCATCGCCCTGGCCGCCGCTCTAAGCGCGCCCGCCTGGGCTGCCACCAAGACCGTCACCCTGTCGGTGCCCGGCATGACCTGCGCCGCGTGCCCGATCACGGTCAAGACGGCTCTGTCCAAGGTCGCCGGCGTCGAGAAGGCCGAAGTCAGCTTCGAGAAGCGGGAGGCCGTCGTCACCTTCGACGAGGCCAAGACCAATGCCGACGCCTTGACCAAGGCCACCGCAAACGCGGGTTACCCGTCCAGCGTCAAGCAGTGAGGGCGTAATCATGGCCGAGGCGATCACCCTCCACATCGAAGGCATGACCTGCACGTCGTGCGCCGAGCACGTCCAGCAGGCTTTGACGAACGTGCCCGGCGTGCGCGCGGCCTCGGTGTCCTATCCGCAGCGGCAGGCCGAAATCGAGGCGGATGCAGGCGTGAGCGTGGCCCCGCTGGTTGCCGCAGTGGCCACGCTCGGCTATCGCGCACGGCTTACCGACACGCCGAACAAGCCTGCCGGCCTGCTAGACAAGGCGCTGGGCTGGCTCGGTGGCGAAACGAAGCATGTTGGCGGTGAACAAGCGCTGCACGTGGCTGTGATAGGCAGCGGCGGCGCGGCGATGGCGGCTGCCTTGAAGGCCGTGGAGCAAGGCGCCCGCGTCACGCTGATCGAGCGCGGCACCATCGGCGGCACCTGCGTCAATGTCGGCTGCGTGCCGTCCAAGATCATGATCCGCGCCGCGCACATCGTCCACCTGCGCCGCGAAAGCCCGTTCGATGCTGGCCTGCCGGCCGCAGCGCCCGCTGTACTGCGCGAGCGGCTGCTGGCCCAGCAACAAGGCCGCGTCGAGGAGCTGCGCCATGCCAAGTACGAAGGCATCCTGGCAAGCACTCCGGCCATCACCGTGCTGCGCGGCGAGGCCCGGTTCAGGGACACGCGCACGCTGACCGTGGCGACCGCTGACGGCGGCACGCACGAGGTGAACTTCGACCGCTGCCTGATTGCCACCGGCGCGAGCCCGGCGCTTCCGCCAATCCCGGGCCTTGCGGACACACCCCACTGGACCTCCACCGAGGCGCTGGAAAGCAGCTCGCTCCCCGAGCGGCTGGCCGTGATTGGTTCCTCCGTGGTGGCGGTCGAGTTGGCGCAAGCCTTCGCCCGGCTGGGCAGCCAGGTCACGATCCTGGCGCGCAGCACGCTGTTCTTCCGAGAAGACCCGGCCATCGGGGAAGCCGTAACAGACGCCTTCCGCGCCGAGGGCATCGAGGTGCTGGACCACACCCAGGCGAGCCACGTTGCCTATGCGGGCGGGGAATTCGTGCTCACCACCGGGCAGGGGGAAGTGCGCGCCGACAAGCTGCTGGTCGCCACCGGTCGCGCGCCGAACACGCGCAGCCTGAACCTTGAAGCGGCAGGCGTCGAAGTCAATGCGCAGGGAGCCATCGTCATCGACCGCGCCATGCGCACGAGCGCACCGCACATCTTTGCTGCCGGCGACTGCACCGACCAGCCGCAGTTCGTCTATGTGGCGGCGGCGGCCGGCACGCGCGCCGCGATCAACATGACCGGCGGCGACGCGGCGCTGGACCTGACGGCGATGCCGGCGGTGGTGTTCACCGATCCGCAGGTGGCGACCGTGGGCTACAGCGAGGCGGAAGCGCACCACGACGGCATCGAGACCGACAGCCGGCTGCTGACGCTCGACAACGTGCCGAGGGCGCTCGCCAACTTCGACACGCGCGGCTTCATCAAGCTGGTGGCGGAAGCTGGCTCAGGGCGGCTGATCGGCGTACAGGCGGTCGCGCCGGAAGCGGGCGAACTGATCCAGACGGCCGCGCTGGCGATCCGCCACCGGATGACCGTGCAGGAGCTGGCCGACCAGTTGTTCCCCTACCTGACCATGGTCGAGGGACTGAAGCTCGCGGCGCAGACCTTCAACAAGGACGTGAAGCAACTGTCCTGTTGCGCCGGATGAGGAAAAGGGAGGTGTTCGATGAACGCCTACAGCCGCGCCAACCGCCGCATCTACGCGGCCTTGTCCGATCCCCTGTCGGCCACCCACCGGCACCGCCTCGACGATCTGCTCAAGCGCCACGACAACGGCAAGACGACCTGGCTGGCCTGGCTGCGCCAGTCGCCCGTCAAGCCGAACTCGCGCCACATACTCGAACACATCGAGCGCCTCAAAGCCTGGCAGGCGCTCGACCTGCCTTCCGGCATCGAGCGGTCGGTGCACCAGAACCGCCTGCTCAAGATCGCCCGCGAAGGCGGCCAGATGACGCCCGCCGATCTGGCCAAGTTCGAGGCACAGCGCCGCTACGCGACCCTGGTGCGCTCGCCATCGAGGGCATGGCCACCGTCACCGACGAAATCATCGACCTGCACGACCGCATCCTGGGCAAGCTGTTCAACGCTGCCAAGCACAAGCATCAGCAGCAGTTCCAGGCGTCCGGCAAGGCGATCAACGCCAAGGTGCGGCTGGCCACCTCGATCAAGCAGGGCACGGTGACGGCCTCGCTGATGCTCAGGAAACTCGGCAGCTACCCGCGCCAGAACGGCCTGGCCGTGGCGCTGCGCGAGCTGGGCCGCATCGAGCGAACGCTGTTCATCCTGGACTGGCTGCAAAGCGTCGAGCTGCGCCGCCGCGTGCATGCCGGACTGAACAAGGGCGAAGCCCGCAACGCGCTAGCCCGCGCCGTGTTCTTCAACCGGCTGGGCGAAATCCGCGACCGCAGTTTCGAGCAGCAGCGCTACCGGGCCAGCGGCCTCAACCTGGTGACGGCGGCCATAGTGTTGTGGAACACGGTCTATCTGGAACGGGCCTCAAACGCCTTACGCGGTCACGGCCAGACTGTCGATGACGCCCTGTTGCAGTACCTGTCGCCGCTGGGCTGGGAGCACATCAACCTGACCGGCGATTACCTCTGGCGCAGCAGCGCCAAGATCGGCGCGGGCAAGTTCAGGCCGCTACGACCGCTGCAACCGGCTTAGCGTACGATTTTTTCCGTTTTCTGAGACGTCCCCAATCAGTGCCGCATTGTCCTGGTCAAGGATCAGGGCGTGTACTTCCTCGCCGAGCGTGGGGAGCGTCGCCCGGATGGGCGCCAGGCACTGCTCGCCTACGCCGTCGGATGCAACCCGGACACCGACCCGTTCGATGACTGGTGGCACCTCGCCGGCCGCGAGCTGGGCGGCGATGACTTCGCGGAGTATTTCGACCCGAAGGACGGCCTGTTCACGCGCCTCCAGCACTCGGCGGACGATCTCGTGCTTTCCGCCACCGCCACGCACCTGTCCTTAGCAGTGGTGCCTCCCGCCTGACGCGGCAACCGCCTCGCAGCCCCCGCATCGGGGGCCTTCTTTTGTTCGCACCGCCGCCATCGCCGCGCGTGCGCGTTTGTCTCCAGCCGCCGAGGCACGCCCCGCCGGCCACAACGCCGGCATGCCACCGGAGACAACCGCATGAACACGCCATCGACCTCGCCGAGGCTGCACCTCCTACCGGTGTCGCTGCGCACGGCCAATGCATTCGTTCTGTCGCACCATCGCCACCACCGCCCGGTCCAGGGCGCGAAGTTCGCCCTGGCCGTCACGCTGAGCGACAGCGACCTGATCCACGGCGTGGCCATTGTCGGCCGCCCGGTCGCGCGGCACCTGGACGCTGGAAGTCACGCGGCTGTGCACCGACGGCACACCCAGCGCCTGCAGCAAGCTCTACGGCGCGGCCTGGCAGGCGGCAAGGGCGCTGGGCTACATACGCCTGCTCACCTACACCATGCCCGACGAAGGTGGCGCCAGCCTGCGCGCCGCCGGCTGGCGGCTGATCGGCGCGCGCGGTGGCGGCGCCTGGAGCCGTCCCGGCCGTCCGCGCGCCGATACCCCCGAGCACCTGCGCGGCGCCAAGTGCCTGTGACAGGCGCCGGGTGGCGCGGACAAAGGGAAGCGCCCGGGTGCCGATTGATTGCTGCCGCGCGCGCGAGGCCCCGCCATGCTGGCCCCATGCCTGCTGACGTCGTCAGCGACATGCCAGGCAACCATCGGTCTTCGAGGTTGCGGCGCAGTTCCCACTGCGTGACCGAGCCAGCTCGCACCGCATCCTTCCGCGAGCGGCCACCAGCCTCTGGTGGCGGATGCTTTCGCCTTATCAACCCACCGCGGGGTCACGCACCTTCCCCGCATGCGTGGGCCGGTGTGTCTCCGCTTCATCCCAATGGAGATTCACCATGAACACCACGTCCAACGAGAAATCGTATTTCGACCTCCACACCTCGGGCATCGGCTACATCCAGCGTGTCCGTGAAGTGCCCGTCCGGGGCGGCCGCCGTGCGCAGCCTTTCCTGGCATGCACCATCGCCGCGCTGGTCGGCCCCGCCCGGGACCCCAGCTACCGCTACTTCGACGTCAAGGTCTCGGGTGCCGAGGCCAAGAAGCTCGTTCAGCGCTACATCGGCGTTGACGATCCCAAGCAGCGCCCGCTGGTGCGCTTTCGCCTCGGTGACCTGTGGGGCGATGTGTACATCCGCGACAAGGGTGAGCAGAAGGGTCAGGCCGCCGCGTCCCTCAAGGCGCGACTGCTCAAGGCCGAACTGATCGACCGGGCCGAACTGGCTTCGATCGAGCAGCACGAGTTGATCACCCGCGGCATCGGCTATCTCAATCGTGTGAAGGACGTCACCCCAAAAGCTGGCGACTCGTTCCTCTCTTGCACCGTCGCGGCACTGGCCGGGCCTGTCGATGAACCGGAGTATCGGTACTTCGACACCATCGTCGCCACCCCGGAAGCCGAGCACCTGGTTCGCCGGTGCGTTCAGGCCGTCGAGGGTGACCGCAAGGTGCTGATCGCCTTCCGTCTGAACGACATGAAGATCGATCCGTACATCCGCACCAAGGGTGAGCACGCCGGGGAACCGGCCGCCAGCCTGGAATCGACGCTGGTCCACATCGGTCTCATCAAGATCGACGGCACCCAGGTCTATCCGACGAGCCAGGCGCAAGCCGAGGCGCCGCCGGCCGAAGACGCATCCGCGTCCGAAGCCGACGATGCCATCGACACGGCCACCGAGCCCGCCGAGCGCGAGCCCGAGGCGCAAGTCCAGGAGCAGGAGCCGGCATTGGCTGCTTCGTTCTGATCCGGCACGGCCTCTCACGGGGCCTTGTCGCTTTTCCTCCCCACGTACGCCGCGTCCCCAGGACGCGTGCTTGCGCATTTCATCCCCCGAGTTCCGCGTGGTCTCACGGCCACGCGGTTGTCGAATTTCTCAAAGGAGATCAGCCATGTCTCTGGTATCCCGCTTTGCTCCGCAATCCCCGATCCTGCGCTCTGATCGCCCACTCTCGGACGACCGCATTCGTGCCGTCGTTCCGTCGATCTTCGCCGACGCTCCACATGGGAGCCGGTCCGATCGGTATGCCTACATACCGACCTCGACCGTGCTGACCAAGCTGCGCCAGGAGGGCTTCGAGCCCTTCATGGTGTGTCAGACGCGCGTGCGCAACGAAGACCGGCGCGAGTACACGAAGCACCTCATCCGACTTCGCCATGCAAGCCAGATCAACGGCGACGAGGCGAACGAGATCATCCTGCTCAACAGCCATGACGGCACGAGCAGCTATCAGATGCTCGCCGGCATGTTCCGGTTCGTCTGCCACAACGGCCTGGTTTGCGGTGACACCACCGCAGACATCCGCGTTCCCCACAAGGGCGACGTGGCCAGCCAGGTGATCGAAGGTGCCTACGGAGTCCTCGAAGGTTTCGAGCGCGTGCATAACGCGCGCGATGCGATGCGCACCATCACCCTCGATGAGGGCGAAGCGGAGGTCTTTGCGAACTCTGCGCTCGCACTCAAGTACGACGATCCGGCCAAGTCCACGCCTGTCACCGAGAGCCAACTGCTGGCACCCCGGCGATGGGACGACCGCAAGAACGACCTGTGGGCCGTCTTCAACCGCGTCCAGGAGAACCTAGTCAAAGGGGGCCTGAACGGACGCACGGCCAACGGCCGCAATCAGCGCACCCGTCCGGTGCAAGGCATCGACCAGAACCTGCGCCTGAACCGGGCGTTGTGGCTGCTGGCCGAAGGCATGCGCCAGCTCAAGGCGTGATGCCACGCGGACCTCGCCCACCTCGGGCGAGGCCATTTCCTCTCATCCACCGGGTGCCGTCGGCGGCCCGTCATTCATCATCAGGAGAACCATCATGGCAACCCCATCGGCTTCCGAGAAATCGGTTGCGCCCATCGTCGTCCCCGGCCAGCTCACGCTGCGTACCATCCGCGGCAAGAACGGCCCGTTCACGGTTGGCCGCCTCGCGACGCACCTCGGTACTTTCGAGGTCAAAGACCCGGAGCTGGAGCAGTACCCCGAAGGCAAGTACGACGGGGAATTCATCATCAGGTACATCTTCCCGAAGTCCTATCCGGTCGGCGGCGGCATGCGGTTCGAGATCCGTGCCAGCCTCGACGGCATGACGCTCAACGGCATCGACAAACTCAGCCGCGACGAAGCCCGCAGCTTCGCCACCCAGGACGTCGATCCGCTCGATGAAGAGCAAGGGGCGCAGCCTGCGGCAACGCCGGCCAAGCCCACCAAAGCGTCCAGGCCCGCCAAGCCCGCACCCGTGCAGGCGTCCGCGGACCCGCTGGTCGATACCACGCCCTTCGGCGTGGATGCGCCACCGCCTGCTACGGCCGCTGCCCCCGGCAGCACCGAAGACGGTGACGCCGCGCTCTTCGGCCTGCTGTGGCCGCTGGGCGAGTCCGTGAAACTGGATTCGACCATCGACCGCCGCACCCTGCGCGCGCAGATCGCCCGCCTGGGCGAGCTGGGCTACGCGCTGGACTTCAAGACGCAGGAGTGGAGCCGCCAGGCCGAACCAAAACCTGCGTGATCGCAGACGCCGCATGCGCGGTGTTCTTCATCCACCCGCCGGGGTTCCTTTCCCATGCGGGGGAGGCCCTGGCCATTTTCTGGAGGTCTCCATCATGTCCACCATCGCTTGCGATACCCCGCGTTCAACGCTGGATGAACCCGCGTGGCGGGACCTTTGCAAAGCGGCCGCCGCACACGCCCAGCGCGGTTGCGGCTTGTCCTACGACCACTACGTGACGCTCTTCAGTTCGGCGATCGACGCACAGGCCAATCGTTTGCCGGATGAGCAACGTGCTCAGGCTCTCGAAATCGCGGCCCAGGAATGGGACTACGCAACACCTGCCGAACGGCAGGAAACCCAGGACTGGAATGCGGAGCATGGCTATTGCTCGCACGGGATCGAGTTCGGCTACTGCCCGGCCGGTTGTGATCGAGACGATGACGACTGGGATTGAGGGCGACGCATAGGTTCCTTCGCCGCAGATGCGGCATTCCATCACCCGCTGGGGGTTCTTCCCCACGGGGAGGCCTTCAGCTCAACTTTTCGAGGAGGCCTCTCATGGGCTGGTATTTCTCAAACCAATCGCGGTCCGAACTGATCGCGGAACTGATCGCACCGCAAGAGACCGAGCGCGCCAGCGTCAAGGTCATCGCTCACACCCTGCGCGGCAACGTGCTGTGGTCCGTCGCCGAAGTGACCGCCAAGGTCGAAGGCGTGCATCGTGATCTCGCACCGGGCCAGTCCCTGCGCTACATCCGCTGCGATCTGCTTGAACGAAGCGGCGGCCAGTGGGGCTACAAGTCCTTGGACGAGTCCATGCACCCGTACTACTACACGTGCCCGCTGTCCTATCTGGACCTCGCACCGGAGCAGTCCGCCGACTGGCGTGCAGGCGTTCGCGCCTACCACGCCCGGCGGCGCACACCCACGGCATCCGCGGCATCCGCCGCGGCGTCGATGGCCTGAGCCAGGAGGAACCGACATGGACCCGATCCTGGCAACGCTTCCGCCCTCGTTGCTGGCACTCGTTGAAGGGAGTTTGTCCAACGACGAAGTGTCCTCCGACGAGGAAATGCTGGCGTACTTCATCGACAACGGCCTCACCGAGGACCAGGCACGGCAGGCACTGACCTACCGCGACCAGTACCTCAACAACATCTACCTGGAAGGCTTCACGCCGATCACTTCGGCGGACGAGCCGCTTCACTTCAACCCGCACACCCGGCAGTTCGAGCCGGACTGAGCGGTTTTCTTCCACCCCCTGGGGCAGTACTTGCCCCAGCGGGCGGTGCTGTTCCCGTTCATCCGAGGACACCACCATGCCCGCAAACACTTCTTCCACGCTGTACCGCATCGACGAATGCTCCGACGTGATGGCCGATGCTTGCGTCGGCGATGACCAGGGCAATCTGATCTTCCTGTCGATCTGGGCGCGCGACACCGCCGTCCAGCAGTTCCTCGCTCGTCTGACCCTCGGGCGCGACGAACAGGGCCTGGACCAGTTCCACGTCATCACCGACCAGGGCGGCAGCGTCCCGGTGTTCGTCAGCAACGTCGATCGTCTGGAAAAGCGCATGACCCGCGCCTACCGGCGAACGCTGTTCGGTTCGCTGTCCAACGTGTGGCTGTTCGACCGCCGCTGCGTCAAGCCCGACAAGGCCAACGCCAGCGCACTGGCATTGCTGCCCAAGGGCAGCGCCCACCGGCTTGACCGCCTGTGGATGCTGGTGCGGGACACCTGCCCACTGCCGCTGCTCGACCACTGGCGCGAAACCGTGCTGGAGCTGCTACAGACCCGCGAGATGCTGGCCCGTCTTCCGTTCGCCCTCGGGTCGCTGGAAGGCCATCGGCTCGCCATCGACGTGCCGGCGCTGACCCTGGCGCTGGGCTCCCTGATCCGCAGTGACGTGCTCACCGCCTATCCGTATCCGGCCAAGATTTGGACGCCGGAAGCGGTAGCGGCTTGACCCGCCCGCGAGAGCACGCCAAGGCGTGCTTTCGCACTTCATCCCCGCCAACCAGGAGACTTCCATGGCCCTCATGTTCCCGCGGCTCGCCCGCAATTTCTCCAAGAACGGGTACTACCCGACCGACGAACCCACGCTCGAAAGAGCCCTCAACGCACTGATGCCCAGCGATGGCCCGATGTGCATCCTCGATCCCTGCGCCGGCGAAGGCGTGGCGATCGCCGAAGCCGCTCATGCTCTCGGGCGCGAGCAAGCCAAGGCGTTCGCCGTCGAGTTCGACGCGGAGCGGGCACGCCATGCCCGCGGCCTGGTCGATCATTGCCTGCACGCGGACCTGATGGACACGATGATCTCAAAGCAGTCGTTCGGGCTGCTCTGGCTCAACCCACCGTATGGCGATCTGTCCAAGGACGTCAACGGCAACATCGGCTATCAGGGCCAGGGCCGTGCCCGCTTCGAGAAGCTCTTCTATCAGCGCAGCCTCTCGCTATTGCAGTATGGCGGCGTGCTGGTCTTCATCGTCCCTGGCTACGTGCTCGACGCCGAGCTGGTCGGCTGGCTGACACGCCACTACACGGACCTACGCATCTACCGAGCGGTGGAAACGCAGTTCAAGCAGGTGGTGATCTTCGGCCGCAGGGTGCGCCAGCGCGAGCTGGCACCCGATGGTCTCAAGGCCGTGCGCAATCTGCTGCTGCAGATCGGGCTTGGTGAAGTCGAAGCCGAGGAACTGCCGAGCGAATGGCCGTTCCTGCCGTACATCGTCCCCGCCAGTCCGGCCGAGCCGGAGCATTTCTTCCGCGTGACGATGGAGCCAGAGCAGTTCGCCGATGAAGTCGGCCGGCTGCAAGGCCTCTGGCCGTCGCAGGACACGCACCTGGGGGCCGCGCAGCAGTCGCTGCGTCCACCGGCGCGTGCCTTGTCCCACTGGCATCTCGCCCTGGCTCTGGCCGCGGGCGCGATCTCGGGGGTTGTGCGCTCCAAGACCGGGCGCGTGCTCGTCGTCAAAGGTGACACCCACAAGGACAAGACGCTCCAGCGGGAATTCACCGAACGCGAAGACGGCTCCATCGCCGAGACCCGCATCCTCACCGACAAGTTCGTGCCCGTCATCCGCGCGTGGGACATGACGCCCGGCTCCGCCACGCGGGGCGAGGTGTTGACCATCCGCTGATCGCTTCTCTACCGCTGACGGTCACCGTCGGCTTCCTCCACCCACCGGGGTCCAGTCGCCCCGAGGGGGCGCCGTGGCCCCTTCATCTTCAAGGAGCCTTTCCATGGCAGCCCAAGCACTTCCCATCGGCCAAGCATCGAGCCGGCGCTTCTTCCCTGGCGAGACCGTCGTGACCTGTGGCGTTGACGCCCTGGTCCAGCAGGGCCGGCTCAACCCGGTGCCGTATCTGCACCGCCACCTCAATGGCGACTGGGGCGACCTCGACGACTACGACAAGCGGCAGAACGATGCCGCGCTGGAGTCCGGCGAGGACCGCCTTTTCTCTTCCTACCAGGTCGCACCCGGCCTGCAGCTTTGGATTATCACCGAATGGGATCGCAGCGTGACCACGCTGCTACTGCCCAGCGAGTACTGATCTCTCCCAGACGACGGCCGCCTGCCGTCTCTTCATCCCACCACGGGGCATGCCATCGCCCCGCGGGGGTGGTGCATGCCCCATTTTCTTTGGAGCATCACCATGTCCCTCGATCTCGAAACCACTGCCGCTGAAGCCGCGCCCGTACAGGGCGAACTGCTCGATGCGGAATCTTCCCCTCTGACCCTGAGCCTTCAGGATTTCGTCGGCGAGTTCGGCGACGAACTGCTCGACGCCCTCAACAGCGCGAACCCGCCGGTCTATAACGGCCAGCCGCAGGCGCACCGGCAACTCGTCGTCGCCAGCCTCAAGCGCAAGCTGTTTCCGGCCCAGGCCGAAGTCGTCCACGCCGCCGCCGAGCTGCTGATCGACCGTGGCGAACGCGCCGCGATCGTCAATGGCGAAATGGGCTGCGGCAAGACGACCGTCGGCATCGCCACGGCCGCCGTGCTCAACGCCGAAGGCTATCGCCGCACCCTGGTTCTTTCGCCGCCGCACCTTGTTTACAAGTGGCGGCGCGAGATCCAGGAGACGGTGGCAGGCGCCAAGGTGTGGGTGCTCAACGGGCCGGACACGCTCATCAAGCTCATCAAGCTGCGCGAGCAGTTGAATGTCCAGCCCACGGGCCAGGAGTTCTTCGTCTTGGGCCGGGTCAGGATGCGGATGGGGTTCCACTGGAAGCCCGTCTTCACCCAGCGGCGCACCCGTCACGGCAACGTGGCGGCGTGCCCGGACTGCGGCACGGTCATCACCGACCTCGACGGCGAGCCGGTCAATCCGGTCGCGCTCCAAGCCGAGGAATACCGCAGGAAGTGCAGCCATTGCGCCGCCCCCCTGTGGACGCTGATCCGCCCGCGCAGCCTGTCCGGCAGCGACCAGTCCTCGGCCGTGCTGAAAGCCCTCAAGCGCATCCCGACGATCGGGGAAGTCACCGCGCAGAAGCTGATGCAGAAGTTCGGCGAAGGCTTCCTCGCGTCGATGCTGGGCGACAACATCCATGAGTTCATCAACCTCATGGACGGCAACGGCGAACTGGTCTTCTCTGACCGCCAGGCGCATCGCATGGAAAGAGCGATGGCGAACATGGAGTTCGGCTTCGGCGAAGGCGGCTACCAGCCGTCCGAGTTCATCAAGCGCTACCTGCCTCAAGGCACGTTCGACCTGTGCATCGCGGACGAGGCCCACGAGTACAAGAACGGTGGCAGTGCCCAGGGCCAGGCCATGGGCGTGCTGGCGGCGAAGGCTCGCAAGACCTTGCTGCTGACAGGCACGCTGATGGGCGGCTACGGGGACGACCTGTTCTACCTGCTGTTCCGAGCCCTGCCTGGGCGGATGATCGAAGACGGCTACCGCCCGACCACGAGCGGCAGCATGACCTCGGCGGCCATGGCGTTCATGAGGGACCACGGGGTCCTCAAGGACATCTACTCCGAAAGCACCGGCACGGCGCACAAGACGGCCAGGGGCACCAAGGTATCGGTGCGCACGGTCAAGGCTCCCGGCTTCGGGCCGAAAGGGGTCTTGCGGTGCATCCTGCCGTTCACGATCTTCCTCAAGCTCAAGGACATCGGCGGCAACGTCCTGCCGCCGTATGACGAGGAGTTCCGTGAAGTCGCAATGGACACGGCGCAAGCCGCGGCCTACCGCGACCTGGCGGGTCGGCTGACCGCGGAGCTGAAACAGGCTCTGGCGCGACGCGATACGACGCTGCTGGGTGTGGTGCTCAACGTGCTGCTGGCCTGGCCGGACTGCTGCTTCCGGTCGGAAACCGTGGTGCATCCGCGCACGCGCAACACCTTGGCGTTCGTCCCGGCTCAGTTCAACGAGTTTGAGGTGACGCCGAAAGAGCGCGAGCTGATCGACATCTGCAAAGAAGAGAAGGCGCAGGGCCGCAAGGTCCTGGCCTACACGGTCTATACCGGCACGCGCGACACCACGTCGCGCTTGAAGGTGCTGCTGGAGCAGGAAGGTTTTCGGGTGGCGGTGCTGCGCGCAAGCGTGGACGCCAGCCGCCGCGAGGACTGGATCGCCGAGCAACTGGACCGTGGCATCGACGTGCTCATCACCAACCCCGAGCTGGTCAAGACGGGCTTGGACCTGTTGGACTTCCCGACGATCGTTTTCATGCAGTCGGGCTACAACGTGTACTCGCTCCAGCAGGCGGCACGCCGCTCCTGGCGCATCGGACAGAAACAGCCGGTGCGCGTGATCTACCTCGGCTACGCCGGTTCCTCGCAGATGACCTGCCTGGAGCTGATGGCCAAGAAGATCATGGTCTCGCAGTCCACCTCGGGCGACGTGCCCGAATCGGGCCTGGATGTGCTCAACCAGGACGGTGATTCCGTCGAGGTCGCGCTGGCCCGGCAACTGGTCGCCGCCTGATCCCCACGCCAACGCCGGCCTCGCGCCGCCGGCTTTCCATTGTTCCCACCTTGCAGCCACGCCCACGGTCTCCGTGGACGTGGCTGCGCATTTTTCATTCCAAGGAGATTTCCATGAACACCCATACCCAATCCACGCCCGAAAACGTGAAGGCCCGCCTGACGCTGGACGTGACCTGTTTGCTCAACGGCGAGGCCGCGTCGGAAATACTGGCACGGCTGCAACGCATGTGGGTCCGCGCCATCGGCGAGAGGTTGCTAATCGATGAGACCGCCGCGAAGGTGGATGTTTGGTCGATCGAGGTGACCGAGTTGCCCTCGGCGACTAACAGCGATGCGCTCGAAGCCGAGATCGCCGCCTTCATGCAGCAACGCATCGGGGACGGCAACCTCTGTGCAGAGGACATTCCCTTGCGCCTGGCGAGCTATGGCCTGATGGCCCCCGAGGATTTCATCGACGAAATGCGCGAGCGCATGGGCATGGAAGACGACGCCCCCACGGGCCGAGCCGTCATCCCCTCGACCGAACCTGCCGACGGCGGTGAGATCGAGATGCAAGTCGCGGTCGTCTGCATCGGTGCCTCCGGTAGCCCCAACGTGCCGGTCTTCAAGGTCAGGATCACCCAGGAGGAATACGACCTGGGTATCCACTACGACAAGGCCAGGGACCTGGCCGAAGAGGCCCGGTACGAAGGGCCGTTCATCTGCTTCGACGCCGCCGAATATGGCCCCATCCTGTCGGCCGCCCGCGAACTTGGCCTCGTTCCGCAGGTCGTCGTGGTCGATATGACCGACGGCCAGATCCACTCCATCCGCTGCGACAGCGGCGAGATCAAGGTCATCTGCTACGACACCAGCGACACTGACGAGTATTCGGCGGCGGTGGCGAACCGGCCGCTCGGCGAGAACGGGCAGTTCGTGCGCTGCTGGTCGCACACCCAACTGGCACGGGTCGATCCCGGCCTGAAGCTGGCTCGGGATTGATCGGGCGAAGCCCGATGCGTTTTCACAGGCCCCTTCGGGGGCCTTTTCCTTTGGAGGGAGGCTGCCGGGAAATCGGGCGCTGCCTGGTTCGCATTGTTTGCTGCCGCTCGTGGCCCGAGCGGCGATGGTGAGGGCTCGATGTTTCAGGACGACGCGCCATGTGCCCCTCTCCACCTTGGTTTCACCATCCCGAACGCCGTCTGCTGGCGGGTTTTCTCGGCCTGCTTTGGTCGGTGCTGGCTGGCGGCTGCGCGACGACGAGCGCGCCGGTCGCGCCCGACACCATCGAGGAAGTCTCGGCCGCACCCGTACCCGAGGCGCCCGAATACATCCCCGTTGTGCGCTACGGCCGCTACACCCTCGTGGAACTGGCACCGACAGCAGCGCAGCGCGACCTGCTGTTGCAGACCATCGACGTGTCGATGCCCGAGGATGCACGCGCTACGGTCGGCGACGGGCTACGGCATGTGCTCAAGCGCAGCGGTTACGGCTTGTGCCAGACGACGCACGCGGTGATCGAGCTGTACGCACTGCCGCTGCCGGCGGCCCACCTGCACCTCGGCCCCATGACCCTGCGGGATGCGCTGCTCACCCTGGCTGGTTCGGCCTGGGAACTGCACGCGGATGACCGCGCGCGGCAAATCTGCTTCGAGCGGCCCGGCGACAGCATGACCGCCGACAACGTACCCGCGCCGCCTGCCACCGAGGCGGTGCAGACGTTCCCGCTGGCGCCCGCGGCATCGGGAGGCCAGCCATGAACGCCCCGCAGCCCGCCCATCGTTCAACGGCCGCCGTGGTGGTGCAGAGCCTGATGTGGCTCTGGCTGATCGGCCTCAGTGTCCTCGTTGCCCTCGGCTACCAGACGATGAACGACCAGGCCGACCAGGAGCGCCTCGATTCCCGCCTGCAACGCCTCGAAGCGCAGGCAACAGGCCTGGCCGAGACCGTCGAGGCCATCCAGCAGCGTCCAGCCGTCGCCACGGCGGCAGACCTCAAAGACACCCGCCAAATCCTGGAAGCACGCGCGGCCCAGGTCGAGAAATCGCTGAGCGCCTATGCCTCCGCCGACGACCTTCAGGCACTGCGCGCCGAAGTCGAGCAAATCAAGGCGCGGCAGACCGCTGCGCGCGCCGCTGCACCCGCCCAGCCGCGCACCAGGAACAAGCCCACCGCCAAGCCCGAACCGACGCCGCTCCCGTTCCGCATCGTCGGTGCCGAACTGCGTGCCGGCGAGCGCAGCGTGTCCGTCGCGCCGAGCAATGGCGACTTCACGCCCGACCAGCTTCAGGTGCTGCTACCCGGCGATGCGGTCGGCCCGTGGCGCTTGCAGGCCGTCGAGGGCAGCACTGCGGTGTTCCAGGCCGGCGACCAGACCCGCCACGTGGCGATCCCCTGAACGGAGCACACCACATGAAGCCGTCGATCATCCTTTCCGCGCTTCTGCTGGCGTCCACCCAGTTGCCCGCGTGGGCGCAGCAATCCGCCACGGCTCCCGCCCGCAATGCGCAGAGTCAGGAACGCCCGCTGGTCGCCCGCATTCTGGACGACCGGGTGGCGAGCGACTGGGGCCTTCAACCTCAGGAGTGGGCGCGCTATCGCGAACTGATGGACGGTCCACTGGGCATCTATTCGCCCAACCTGGACCCGCTGTCGGCCCTGGGCATCGAGGCGCGTACCGAAGAGGAACGGCGACGCTACGCCGAGCTGCAGGTGCAGGTCGAAGCGCGCCGCGTGGAGAAACTGCTCGCTTATCAGCGGGCCTATGACGAGGCCTGGCAGCGCCTGAACCCCGGGATGCAGCGGGTGAACCTGCCGGACGACAAGCCGGTCGCCGGGGCCACGCGCGGCTCCGGCCGCACGGCAGTGTTCGTGAAAGATAACTGCGTGGCCTGCGGCCAGCTCGTGCAGCGCCTGCAATCCTCGGGCGCCGAATTCGACCTGTACATGGTCGGCAGCCGCCAGGACGACGCGCGCATCCGCGATTGGGCCAAGCGCGCGAACGTCGATCCGGCGCGCGTGCGCAGCGGCAGCATCACGCTCAACCACGACGGCGGCCGCTGGTTGACCTTGGGGGTACCCGGCGACCTGCCGGCGGTCGTGCGCGAGGTGAACGGCCAATGGCAGCGCCAGCCATAGCCGCCCCCCTGCGCACACTGGTGCTCGCCGCTGGCCTATGCGCCTGCGTCGCCCAAGCCCAGGAGGTTCCGCCACCGGCCTACCAGCTCGCCGCGCAGCGCGCAGGCATCCCCTCGACGGTGCTCTACGCCGTGGCCTTGCAGGAGAGTGGCATCCGCCGTAACGGACGCATCGTCCCGTGGCCGTGGTCCCTCAACGTCGCCGGCCAATCACGCCGCTATGCGACCCGCGCCGATGCCTGCGCGGGTTTGCAGCAGGCGATGCGCTCCACGCCGCACACGCGCATCGACGCGGGCCTGGGCCAGATCAACCTCGGCTACCACCAGCAGCGCTACGCCAGCGCCTGCGACCTGCTCGACCCGTACCGGAATCTCGCCATCGCTGCCGAGATCCTGCGCGAGCAACACGCCCCCGGCGAGGACTGGTTGCTGGCGATGGGCCGCTACCACCGCCCCGCGGGTGGCGAGCCCGCCGCCCGCTACCGGCGCAGCGTGTCGCGCCACCTCGCCCGGGTGCAGGGCGCACGCCCAACCGCCGCGGTTCTCGCCGCACGCAAGGAGACATCCCCATGACGACATCCCATCTGGCCTTGCGTGGCCTGCTCGTACTGCTGGCGGGTCTGCCGCTGGCCTCGCTTGCCGGCGAGCCGCTGATCGTGGTCGAAGACCGCGGCGGCGCGTCGGCGCTGCCGTACTACGAAGCCCTGAACCTCCAGCCGCGCACCAACGCACCGGCCCGGCCGCCGATCCCGACGCCCCAGGTTCCCGCCACGCCGGCGGACGAGGCCGCGATGCTGCCGGTGCGCAGCGCCAAGCTCACCCCCGGCACCGTCCCGCGGCGTGTCATCGAGGCTCCGGGTCTGCGGCCTTTCGTTGTCGTCGGCGACGACGAGGCATCTCGGGCCTGGCTGCGCAGCCAGGCAGCCGCGCTGCGCGAGCGCGGCGCGGTCGGTCTGGTGGTCAACGTCGAGACCGTGCAGGGCCTGGCGCGGCTGCGCACCCTGGTGCCCGGCGTACCCCTCGCGCCCATGTCCGGCGACGACCTGGCCGAGCGCCTGGGCCTGCGGCACTACCCGGTGCTGATCACAGCCACCGGCATCGAGCAATGAAGCCATGTCGGGGAAACAGCCGGTCGAGGTACTGCTTCGCCCAGCGGTGGAGCTATACACCGTTGCCGCATGCGCGGGCGCCGCGTTTCTGTCCCTGGTGGCCCCATGGTCGCTCGCGCTGAGCCCGTCCATGGGCGTCGGCAGCGCGCTGGCGTTCGGCGCCTACGGTGCCATCCGCTACCGCGATGCCCGCGTCATCCTGCGCTACCGGCGCAACATCCGCCGCCTGCCGCGCTACGTGATGACCAGCAAGGACGTGCCGGTCAGCCAGCAGCGGCTGTTCGTGGGGCGCGGGTTCCTGTGGGAGCAGAAGCACACCCATAGGCTCATGCAAACGTACCGGCCGGAGTTCCGCCGCTACGTCGAGCCCACACCAGCCTACCGGCTGGCGCGACGGCTGGAAGAACGGCTGGAGTACGCGCCGTTCCCGCTGTCCCGGCTGTCGAAACTCACCGGCTGGGACGTACCTTTCAACCCGGTGCGGCCGTTGCCGCCTGTGGGCGGCCTGCCGCGCCTGCACGGCATCGAACCCGAGGAGATGGACGTCAGCCTGCCGCTGGGCGAGCGCGTCGGCCACTCGCTGGTGCTGGGCACGACGCGCGTCGGCAAGACCCGGCTGGCCGAACTATTCGTGACCCAGGACATCCGGCGCGTGAACGCCGCGGGCGAGCACGAGGTGGTGATCGTCATTGACCCCAAGGGCGATGCCGATCTCCTGAAGCGGATGTACGTCGAGGCTAAGCGCGCCGGCCGCGAAGGCGAGTTCTACGTCTTCCACCTGGGATGGCCGGACATCTCCGCGCGCTACAACGCCGTGGGGCGATTCGGGCGTATATCGGAAGTCGCCACCCGCGTTGCGGGGCAGCTTTCCGGTGAAGGCAACTCGGCCGCCTTCCGAGAGTTTGCGTGGCGGTTCGTCAACATCATTGCCCGCGCCCTGGTGGAGCTGGGACAGCGGCCCGACTACATGCTGATCCAACGGCACGTCATCAACATCGACGCGCTGTTCATCGAGTACGCCCAGCATTACTTCGCCAAGACCGAGCCCAGGGCCTGGGAGGTGATCGTCCAGATCGAGGCCAAGCTCAACGAGAAGAACATCCCGCGCAACATGATCGGGCGCGAGAAGCGCGTGGTGGCGCTGGAGCAGTACCTCTCGCAGGCGCGCAACTACGACCCGGTGCTGGATGGCCTGCGCTCGGCGGTTCGCTACGACAAGACGTACTTCGACAAGATCGTCGCATCGCTGCTGCCGCTGCTGGAGAAGCTCACTAGCGGCAAGATCGCGCAGCTCCTGGCCCCGAACTACTCCGACCTGGCCGACCCGCGCCCGATCTTCGACTGGATGCAGATCATCCGTAAGAGGGCCATCGTCTATGTGGGCCTGGATGCGCTCTCCGACGCCGAGGTCGCCACCGCGGTCGGCAACTCGATGTTCAGCGATCTCGTGTCGGTCGCCGGGCATATCTACAAGCATGGGATCGACGATGGCCTGCCGGGCGCATCGGCCGGTGCGCGCGTGCCGATCAACGTCCATGCCGACGAGTTCAACGAATTGATGGGCGACGAGTTCATCCCGCTGATCAACAAGGGCGGCGGTGCCGGCCTGCAAGTCACTGCGTACACGCAGACCCTGTCGGACATCGAGGCCCGCATCGGCAACCGCGCGAAGGCAGGCCAGGTGATCGGGAATTTCAACAACCTGTTCATGCTGCGCGTGCGCGAGACCGCGACCGCCGAACTGCTGACCCGGCAATTGCCGAAGGTCGAGGTCTATACGACCACCATCGTCAGCGGCGCGACCGACAGCTCGGACATTCGCGGGGCGACGGATTTCACGTCGAACACTCAGGACCGCATCAGCATGTCCAGCGTGCCGATGATCGAGCCGTCGCACGTCGTCGGCCTGCCGAAAGGCCAGTGCTTCGCGTTGCTGCAGGGCGGCCAGCTTTGGAAAGTGCGCATGCCGCTGCCGGCGCCGGACCCGGACGAAGTGATGCCGGCAGACTTGCAGCAACTGGCCGGGTACATGCGCCAGAGCTACAGCGAAGCGACGCAGTGGTGGGAGTTCACCAGTTCCCCCGCCTTGCAGGACACGGGCCTGCCCGACGACCTGCTGGATGACGCCGCTGCGGCCGAACCTCCCGCGGTGGCCATTGCCACCGACGAGGACACCGGCAACAAGGCCTCGCCATGAAGGACGCCGCCTCGACTGCACAACGGGAGCAGAACCAGCGCCAGGGCCTGATCGTCGGCACCATCACCTTGCCGTTCCGGCTGCTCGGGGTGCTGATCGGCTCGCTGCTGTTCTCGATCGTCGTGGAGTGCGTCGGCATGCACCTGTTCTGGAAGGACCAGGGCTGGCGGCACTCGCAGCAGATGTTGCAGTACGAACTGGGGCACCTGTCCAGCCACTTCACGCGCAGCGTCGTCGTGCAGGAGCCGGGGCGCACCGCGCACGAACTGGTGGATACCGGCTACGAATGGGTATTCGTTCGCTCCGGGCTGCTGGAGCGCATGAGCCAGACCGCCGAGCGCGCCCGCGCGCCGAGCCACGGGAGGATCCAGGACGGGGGGCGCAACTTTCGCTACTACATCAGCCAGGTCTATGTCTGGACCGAGAACTACCTGATTGCCGCGGCCTTCACCACCCTCACGTTTCTGGTGCGCCTGCTGGTTCTGGTGCTCACGTTGCCGCTGATCTGCACCGCGGCGTTCGTCGGCCTGATCGACGGTCTTGTGCGGCGGGACGTGCGCCGGTTCGGCGCAGGCCGGGAATCCGGCTTCATCTACCACCGCGCGAAGGCGAGCCTGATGCCGCTGGCCGTGCTGCCGTGGGTCACGTACCTGGCCTTGCCGATCTCTGTGCATCCACTGCTGATCCTGCTGCCCAGCGCAGCCTTGCTGGGACTGGCCGTGAGCCTGACTGCGGGCAGCTTCAAAAAATACTTGTGATGACAGAGAAACCAGATCATTAGGCAACTCATTCAGTATTTCTTATTTATTGAATTTGCTGACCAAGGATTTTCTCGCGATACATATTGGCCAAATGGCGCGCCCTCATGCTCCACTGCTCTGTAATCTTTGGGAAATCTGTTGCGCCGCGCCCATCCATTCCTTGCAATGTAACGTAGCCCTGCCCATCCTGTCCGCGTACAAAAGCTATGTAGTTATATATTGAATCTCGAAATTCAGTGAGAGCATAAAAGAAGGCATCGCCAGCCGGAAGCGCACGAGATAAGTCAATGCGACCTTGGGCATATAAAAAATCATTGACACCCTTCATTCCCCATCCTACCCGATCCAACTCAATGTAAAGATTGTCCACGGCGTCATAATGCACAGATGGAATGTAACCACATGAAAAGTCCCATGTTTCGAGCCAGTCGAGAAAGTCAGACCTGAAATATGAAGGAACAATATTTTGAAGTGTGGCTATGGAATCCGCCATCTGCTGAGGCGTTAATGCGCTCCTGGCAACTTGAAATGCTGATGGGAAAATTCTCTTACAGACATCTTGTGGGATAAAACTAATATCAGAAATTTCACCCCAATAGACCACGTGAACCGGAAAAATCGATCCATCCAGCCTTTTGTGTTGAGTGCCATGGAACTGATGATGATTTATGCTGGTATGGCGATTTGCCGTTGTGAAAATCACATAACAACCAATCGGCTCAGGGAAGGAATCGGTCTTACTCAACTCAGCCGTAACGTCTGTAGAGTTTAGTTGATTAACAAATTTTGCCTGCCCAAACACTGAGTAGCCGCCAACGGCAGGAAAAATGTCAATGCCATGCTGCCTTTGCCCATTTCCGCCGTATCTTCTGAATTGCACGTCATACCTCATATTCCGCGCGACCCAGTCCCTCATGAGGTAGCAGCAAATTTCCTCAAAATCTTGATCAGTTCTAAAGGTCAGTCCTTGCATTTTTATCCTGGATCTTTGTAAGAGCGTTGATATTTTGCCACGCGGCCGGTGGAAATTCCCTTCTTGAATTCTGGCCTGACGACCACTCCCTGAGCGAACTGGACGCACGCTGCCAATCAAACCGATCAGCGCAGTTTCCTATTGTTTGCTGCCTGCAGTCACCCTGAACTCCACCATCGCACTATTCTGATCACACAGGAATGGCGCGATGTTGGCTCCGATCTGGCAGCGCGCCGCGCATCGCGGCGTGCCCATTTTTCTCGTGACGGCCCTGCTGCTGGGTCAGTCCCCGATGGCGTTGGCCGAGTCCCCCGCACAGCGCCAGGAGCTGGTCGCCGCGCTGCGCCAACTCGACGCGCTGGAGCGCACCGTCGCCGACAGCGCCGCGCGTGCCCCCATCCAGCCGGGCGAGCGCTACCACTTCGATTACCCGCGGTTGCTGGCTGACTTGGCGCGCGTGCGCGCCGGCATCCAGGCCCATCTCACACCGTCGCGTGCCCAGCCGCGCGACCCCTCCGAACTGGCCAGCGACTACCGCACCGAGCGGTCCGCTTCGCCATCGCCGACGACTACGGAAGCCAAGCCATGAACGGCGCCCAGGTCTCGGCATTTCAAGCCAACAGCGGCATCGCGCCTTCGGCGATGGCGACCGTCCTGGTCGGCGCCGTGTTCGCGGTGCTCCTCGTCTGGGGCGTCTGGGCCATCCGAACGGCCTACGTGGGGTGGTCCGAGAGCCGCCTCAACCAGCGCCAGTTCCTCGGCGTCTGCATCCGCTTCGTCGCGATGTACCTCGTCCTGAGCTTCTTCCTCCTCTCCTGACCTGAAAGGCACGACCATGCAAAACCGCATCCTCCATTCCCGCCTTGCCCAGCGCGCCGCTGTGGCACTGGGCTCCGCCGCGCTGCCCGCGCTGTCGTTCGCGCAAGGCTTGCCGCAGTTGGAAAACCCGACCCGCGGCACCGGCAACGGCATCATGGAAACGATCAGGAACTACGGCTACGACATCATCATGCTCGTAGCCCTCCTGGTCGTGGCGTCGATGTTCATCGGCGTCTGCTACCACGCCTACGGCACCTACGCGGAAATCCACACCGGCCGCAAGACCTGGGGCCAGTTTGGCCTCACCGTCGCGATCGGTGCCGTGCTGCTCGTGATCGGCATCTGGCTGCTCACCGAAGCCACCGGCATCCTGTAAGGCGAGGCCGGTATGTCCGAGCAGCAGCACGTCCGTGCGGACGGGACGGTCACGTTCCTTCCGCATCGGCTCAACCGCCACCCTGTTGTCGTGCGCGGCCTCACCGCCGACGAACTGTGGATCTGCTGCGGCCTGTCCGGCGCCGCCGGCCTGCTGGTCGGCGCGCCGCTGTCCTGGGTGTTCCGCACGATCGCCATCGCGCCGACGTTCGTCGTCCTGGGCGTGGCCCTGGGCGTCTTCATCGGCGGCGGCATCCTGCGCCGGCTCAAGCGCGGGCGCCCCGACACCTGGCTGTACCGGCAACTGCAATGGCGCATCGCCACGCGCCATCCACTGATGGCGGGATGGGTAGGCGGCCACGTGCTGATCTCGCGCTCCGGCTTCTGGTCCACCCGAAGGTCCGTTGCAAGGGGGGCACGATGAGCCGCTTCAAGAACGAGATCACCCACCTGCAGGCGCACATCAAGACGCTTCGCCTGGGTGCTGGTGCGCTGGTCATCGTCGCCCTGGTCATGGGCGGTGGCTGGTGGAGCGCGCCGCGCGACCTGACCATCCACGTCCCGCCCGACCTGCGCTCGGGCAGTACCCGCAAGTGGTGGGAAGTGCCGCCCGAATCGGTCTATGCGTTCACGTTCTACGTGTTCCAGACCCTCAACCGCTGGCCGACGAACGGCGAAGAGGACTATCCGCGCAACCTCCACACGCTCTCGCCGTACCTTACCCCGTCCTGCCAGGCCTTCCTGCGCGCGGACTACGACTACCGCCGTTCCACGGGCGAGCTGCGCCAGCGCGTGCGCGGGATTTATGAGATCCCCGGCCGCGGCTACGGCGACGACCCCACGGCGCGCGTGCGCGTGGTCTCCGACCGCGACTGGGTGGTGACGCTCGACATCACCGCCGACGAGTACTACGGCGCCGAGCAGGTCAAGCGCGCGCTCGTGCGCTACCCGGTGAAGGTCACGCGGGTGGACGTCGATCCCGCCCGCAACCCCTTCGGCCTGGCGCTGGACTGCTACGACGGCGCGCCCCAGCGCATCAGCGCACCGGAGCCGACTCGCCCGGCACCTGGCGGCCTGTCTCCGCAAGCGCCCCAAGGAGGAAACACCCCATGAAGCATCCTGTACTCGTGCTGCTGGGGCTGCTGGCCGTGGCCGCGGCACCCGTCGCCCAGGCGGTGGAGATTCTGCGGTGGGAACGCATGCCGCTGGCGGTGCCGCTGAAGGTCGGCCAGGAGCGCATCGTGTTCATCGACCGGAACGTCCGCGTGGGCGTGCCCGCAGGCGTGGGCGAACGCCTGCGCGTGCAGAGCGCAGGTGGCGCGGTGTACCTGCGCGCCAGCGAGCCGATCGAGCCCACGCGGCTGCAATTGCAGGACGCCGACACGGGCGCGCTGATCCTGCTCGACATTGCGGCCGAGCCGCCCAAAGACGGCGAAGCCGAGCTGGAGCCGGTGCGCATCGTCGAGGGCAGCAGCACCCCTGCGCGCTACGGCGATCAGCCAGGCGGTGCCGATGAGGCCCCGGCACGCGCCCAGGACCAAGCAGGTACGCGGGCGACCCGGCGCGAAACCCCGGTTCCGGTCGTCCTGACGCGCTTCGCCGCGCAGAACCTCTACGCGCCGCTGCGCACTGTGGAGTCGCTGCCTGGCGTCATGCGGGTGAACCTGCGCCGTGACCTCGACCTCGGCACGCTGATGCCGACGCTGCCGGTGCGCGCGGTCGCGCTCGCGTCGTGGCGTCTGGAAGACCAGTGGGTCACGGCCGTGCGCCTGACCAACAGCAGCAGCGGCTGGGTCACGCTCGACCCGCGCGTGCTGCAAGGCGATTTCCTCACCGCCACCTTCCAGCACGAAGCGCTCGGACCGCGCGGGACGCCCGAGGACACGACCGTCCTGTACCTGGTGACGCGCGGGCACGGCCTCGCGCAATCGCTGCTGCCGGCGATCCACCGCTTCGACCCGGCCGTGCATCTGCCGCAGCGGGAAGCTGAAGCCGACGATGGCAAGGAGGCCCGCCATGCGCAGTAACGGCTTGCTCAAGTGGCTGATGATCCCGGTCGCCTTGCTGGTGCTGTTCGTTGCCATCCGGCTGTTCTCCGGTGGAAGCACGTCGGCACCGCCCGCCGCGGATGCTGGCTCCAAGCTCACGCCCGAGGAAATGAAGGCGTTGGGCATCGAAGGCGATACCCCGCGCGATACCGTGGCAACGCTCGTCGCCCAGGTGAAACAGTTGCGCACCGAGCTTCAGACCGCGCTGACCGACAACAAGTCGCAGCGCGAGGAAAACCAGCGGCTGCGCCAGCGGGAGAACTCCATTGATCAGCGCATCAATTCGGCCCTCGAATCCGAGCGCTCCAACCTGCGCCGCGACCAGGAACAGGCGGCCAGCGCGCGCCAGCAGACCGAGGGGCTGCTCGCCGACCTGCAGCGGCGCCTGGACAGCATTGGCGGGCGCGGCGGCGGTCACGCTGATCTGCCGGTGGGCCTGGGGCTGCGCGGCGGCGACGAGGCCGGCATGGAAGGCGGCATGCGCTGGGTCGAACCGGACGACGCGAAGAAGGCCGAGGGCCGCAATGGCAGTCGTGGCGCAGGCAGCGGCATGAGCTTCCCGACGAGCTTCGGCCCGGCACAAAGCACACTGGAAACCACCGCGGAAACCGTGGCGAACGCCGGCGCAGGTGCGGCAGGCGTCAAGAGCGCCAAGCCGGTCTATACCGTGCCGACCAACTCGACACTGATGGGCTCCGTGGCGATGACGGCGCTGATTGGGCGCGTGCCGATCGACGGGACGGTGAACGATCCGTACCCCTTCAAGGTGCTGGTCGGGCCGGACAATCTGACTGCCAACGGCATCGACATTCCCGACGTGGCCGGCGCGGTGTTCTCCGGAACCGCATCGGGCGACTGGACGCTCTCGTGCGTGCGCGGCCAGGTTCGCAGCATCACCTTCGTCTTCAACGACGGCACGATCCGCACGATTCCCGAAGACCGCGAAGGCAACCAGCAGAACAACCAGCAGCGCGACGGCCTGGGCTGGATCAGCGACCCGCACGGCATCCCGTGCGTCAGCGGCGAACGGCGCAGCAACGCCCAGCAGTACCTCGGGTCGCAAGCTCTGATCACCGCGGCCGGAGCCGGCGTGGCCTCGCTCATCGAGAGCGACAGCGGCCGCATGTCCTACGTCGGCTCGGACGGCGCCATCGGCACCGTGGGCATCAGCGGCAAGGAAGCAGTCGGCCAGATCCTCGCGGGCGGCGTCCGGGACATGTCGACCTGGGTCAACAAGCTCTACGGACAGGCTTTCGCCGCCGTCTATGTGCAGCCAGGCGCCAAGGTCGCCGTCCACCTCGAAAAGCCGCTGGCCATCGATCACGACCCCGAAGGCCGGCGCGTCGATCACCGTGCAGGAGAAAGCCATGCGCTCGAACTCGATTAAGGGCCTCGCGCTGGCCGCGGCCGTCGCCGTGCTCAGCGGTTGCGCCACCAGCAAGGAAGAACTGCTGACCCATAGCGACCGCACCATGATGGACATCTGGCAGCAGGAAACGGGTGGCGGCGGCAGTGGCACCGGCCAGGTCGCGCGCCGGCAGTTGCTCGACGCGCGCCAGAGCCTGCGCCGGCCGCTGACCGACGCCGATGTGCAGGCTGCGCCCGTCGAGCAGATGCGCTACACGCGCACGGCGCGCAACGAGGTTTATCGCCAGTTCCAGCGCCTGCCCAACCCCGATCTCGTCATGTATGTGTACCCGCACCTGGCGGGCACGGACCCCGTGCCGGTTCCGGGCTACACGACGGTCTTCCCCCTGTACCAGCGCGTGCAGTACGCCATGCCCGGTGAACGGCTGGAGGACTATTGATGCGCTGGGAACTTCCCTGGCCGAAGCTGGCCGCATCCGGCACCGGCGACGAAGAGAAGCCGGACGGCTGGCAGCGCCACGTCGAGGCCTTGCGCCAGGCCGGCGTCCCTGAACCCGGCGCAGCGGTCCAGGGCCGCAGGCCGGCGACGGTAGCCGACGAGCAGGCGCTGTACGACGTCGCGCCGTCGTTCGCGGAACTGCTGCCTTGGGTGGAGTTCTTGCCGCAGTCGAAGTCCATGCTGCTGGAGGATGGGCAGTCGGTCGCTGCCTTCTACGAGCTGGTGCCGCTGGGCACCGAGGGGCGGGAGCCCGGCTGGCTCGCGCATGCCCGCGATGCCTTGGAGAACGCGCTCCAGGACTCGTTCGATGAGCTGGACGAAAACCCCTGGGTACTCCAGCTCTATGCCCAGGACGAGCCCAGCTTCGACCAGTACATGCAGACCCTGCGCGACTACGTGCAGCCGCGTGCCCGCGGCACCGCTTTCACCGAGTTCTACTTGCGCTTCTTCGGCCACCACCTGCGCGCGGTCGCCAAGCCGGGCGGCCTGTTCGAGGACACGGTGGTCACGCGGCTGCGCTGGCGCGGCCAGACGCGGCGGGTGCGCATGGTGATCTATCGCCGTGCAACTGGGCAGGCAAGCCGCCGCGGCCAGACGCCCGAGCAGATGCTGAACATCGTCTGCGACCGCCTGTGCGGCGGCCTGGCGAACGCCGGCATCCAGGCACGGCGCATGGTCGCAGCCGACGTCCACGACTGGCTGCTGCGGTGGTTCAATCCGCGCCCGGCGATGCTTGGACCGAGTGCAGAGGACCGGGAGCGCTTCTACGCGCTGGCGCGCTACCCCGACAGCACCGAAGAAAGCGAGGCCGGCGAAATCGAGCTGGCGAGCGGGCGGGATTTCAGCCAGCGGCTGTTCTTCGGCCAGCCACGCTCCGACGTGGAGCACGGCACCTGGTATTTCGACGGCATGCCGCACCGCGTGCTGATCACCGACCGGCTGCGCATGCCGCCCGGCACCGGACACCTGACCGGCGAGACCCGCAAAGGGGATGCCATCAACACGCTGTTCGACCAGATGCCGGAAGACACCTTGCTGTGTCTCACGATGGTCGCCACGCCGCAGGATGTCCTGGAAGCGGATCTCAACCACCTGGCGAAGAAGGCCGTGGGCGAGACGCTGGCGTCGGAGCAGACGTTGAAGGACGTGCAGGAAGCCCGCTCCCTCATCGGCAGCGCACACAAGCTCTACCGGGGGACGCTGGCATTCTACCTGCGCGGACGCGACGAAGCGGAACTGGACCGGCGCGGCCTGGACCTGGCGAACGTGATGCTCAATGCTGGCTTGCAGCCGGTGCGCGAGGACGACGAGGTGGCGCCGCTCAACAGCTACTTGCGGTGGCTGCCATGCTGCTACAACCCCGGCCAGGATCGGCGCAAGTGGTACACCCAACTGATGTTCGCTCAGCACGCGGCGAACCTGTCGCCGGTGTGGGGCCGCGCTCAAGGTACGGGGCACCCGGGCATCACGATGTTCAACCGCGGTGGCGGGCCGATCACCTTCGACCCGCTCAGCCGCCTGGATCGGCAGATGAACGCCCATCTGTTCCTGTTCGGCCCCACCGGCTCCGGCAAGAGCGCCACGCTCAACAACCTCTTGAATCAGGTCACGGCCATCTACCGACCGCGGCTGTTCATCGTGGAGGCTGGCAACAGCTTCGGCCTGTTCAGCGACTTCGCACGCATGCTCGGGCTGACGGTAAACCGGGTCAAGCTGGCCCCAGGTTCGGGCATCAGCCTCGCGCCATTCGCAGACGCGCGTCGGCTGATCGAGACGCCCAGCGACGTGCAGACGCTCGACGCCGACGCGCTGGATGAAGACCCGCCACCAGATGCCTCGGCCATGGAGGCGGACGAGCAGCGCGACGTGCTCGGCGAACTGGAGATCACGGCGCGGCTGATGATCACGGGCGGAGAGGACAAGGAGGAAGCCCGGATGACGCGGGCTGACCGCTCGCTGATCCGTCAGTGCATCCTCGACGCCGCCGAGCACTGCGTGGCCGACAAACGCACGGTGCTTACGCGCGACGTGCGCAACGCGTTGCGCGCCCGCGGCCAGGACCCGACGCTGCCCGAAATGCGCCGCGTGCGGCTGCTGGAGATGGCGGATGCGATGGACATGTTCTGTCAAGGCACGGACGGCGAAATGTTCGACCGCGACGGCACGCCGTGGCCCGAAGCCGACATCACCTTGGTTGACCTCGCGACATACGCCCGCGAGGGCTACAACGCGCAGCTCTCCATCGCTTACATCAGCCTGATCAGCACGGTGAACAACATCGCCGAGCGCGACCAATACCTGGGACGCCCGATCATCAACGTCACCGACGAAGGCCACATCATCACGAAGAACCCGCTGCTCGCGCCCTACGTCGTGAAAATTACAAAGATGTGGAGGAAATTGGGGGCCTGGTTCTGGCTCGCGACGCAGAACATCGACGACCTGCCGCGCGCCGCGGAGCCCATGCTCAACATGATCGAGTGGTGGATCTGTCTCAGCATGCCGCCCGATGAAGTTGAGAAGATCGCGCGGTTCCGCGAACTCTCGCCCGCGCAGAAGGCGCTGATGCTTTCGGCGCGCAAGGAAGCGGGGAAATTCACCGAAGGCGTCATCCTCTCCAAGAGCATGGAAGTGCTGTTCCGCGCCGTGCCGCCGTCCCTGTACCTCGCCCTCGCGCAGACAGAACCCGAGGAGAAGGCCGAACGCTACCAGCTCATGCAGCAGTACGGCTGCACCGAACTGGAAGCGGCTTTCAAGGTGGCCGAGAAGATCGACCAGGCCCGCGGCATCGAGTCGCCGGCCCTGGAACTGTCGTAAACCGGAGAACGCCATGGAACAGAAACGTCCTTCCATTCCGATGCAGGTCCAGGCGTTCCGCCGTCGCCGCTGGCGGCCTCGCTGGCCCTGGGTATTGGCTGCTGCGCTGGTCGCGCTGCTGCTGATCTGGCTGGTGTCCCGGACGCCCGGCGAATCCTCAGCGCCGTCGCGCGCGCCGGTCAGCACGGCGCAGGTCGCTGGGCCACCCTGGCAGATGGGCAACCCGGAAGGCCGTTTCACGCTGACGCTCTATGCCGACCTGGAATGCCCGTTCTGCCGGGAGTATTTCCCGCAGCTCAAGCGCTGGGTCGGCAACAACACCGACGTGGCGCTGCAATGGCATCACCAGCCGCTGGCCGCGCACGAGCCTGCCGCGTCGGCCGAGGCACGTCTGGCCGAGTGCGCCGCCGAAGCGGGCGGGCATGCGGCGTTCTGGCAGGCGGTCGAATGGGTCTATGCCCACACGCGCAGCGACGGCCAGGGCTTGCCCGATGGCTTGCGTTACCCCGAAACAACGTCAGCCATCGAACAGTGCATGGCTAGCGAGCGCCCCAACGTGGCCATCCGCGCGCAGGCCGCGGAAGCCACCAAGAGCGGCGTGACCGCCACGCCGTCGCTGCGACTGCTCGATCGCCAGACGGGCCAGGCCATCCTGTTGCAGGGGCCGATCGAGGGCGATGCCTTGCTCTCGGCCATGGACCTGCTGGCGGCCGGGGAAATGGCCAGCGACGCGCCGGGTTCGCCCGCCACCCCCACATCCGAAATGCCTGCCGACGTTGTCGGCGACATGCCCAGGTAGCCCTCGGTCTTGAAGGCTACGGCGCGGCTCGCCGCGCTGACCGCTACCCGTTCGCTTTCGCATCCTGGCCGCGAACAATCACCGCCGCGCGGTGATGGATGCACCTTGTTCCGCTGTTTCCATCCCCAGGAGGGCTTGCCCTCCCAGGGTGGCGCCCTCCGCTCACTTTCTGGAGGTCCGCCATGTCTCTCGTCGCCAACGACTCCTGCGTGGAGCCACGTTTTGCCCCCATGTCCCAATCCGATGACTGGATCATCCGGCAAGCCATCGCGCTGCTGGAGCAGCGGGTCTTCAAGAAGGGGCCATCCCTGGAGAGGCCTGCCGCCGTCAAGGACTACCTGCGCCTGAAACTGGCCGCCGAGCCCAATGAAGTCTTCGCCATCGTGTTCCTCAACAGCATGCACGAGGTGCTGGCCTACGAGCCGATGTTCAGAGGCACGATCCATTCGACCTCGGTGCATGCGCGTCCGATCGTGCAGCGTGCCTTGGAACTGAATGCGGCAGCGGTCATTTTTTCTCACCAACACCCTTCGGGCTGCACGGAGCCGTCGAGCGCGGACCGTGCGTTGACCCAAACGCTGAGGGCCGCGTTGTCGCTGATCGACGTGAGGGTGCTGGATCACCTCATCGTCGGCCAGGGCACGCCGTACTCGTTCGCGGAATCCGGCCTGCTGTAGCGACGGCATCGGCTCCCTGATCCACGCGGAGGCTTCGGCCTCCGCTTTTTCATGGGCGCGAGACAAGCAGGTATGCGGGCAGTGCGCGATGCGCATTGTTTGTTGGGGCCGCGTCGGCTTCGCGTTTGACTACTGCTCTGATCAACTTCAAGGGCACGCGACATGACAGCATCCCTTTCCAGGTTCGCGCCGGGCTGGCGAACCCTCGGCCGGGCCGTGGCGCTGCCGGCAGCCCTGGCCGTTTTCAGCCCGGCCACCTTCGCCGCCGACGTGGTGGTCGTCACCGACAGCCGCCACCCGGTCAAGACCATGGGCGGCGAGCGGCTGATCGAGCTGGACGAAGCCCACAGGATTGAAGCGGAGCTTTCCGCGGGACTGCCCACCGACCCCGAACAGGCGACGGCCATCGTCAAGCGCCGGCTGAATGGCGGCGGTGCCGATCTGCAGCGACGCATCGCTTCCGCATACCAAGGCGTTACCGACGCATGGAGCCTCGGCATCACCAGCCTCCCGGCCGTGGTGGTGGACAGGCGCTATGTGGTCTATGGCGAGCCGGATGTGGCTCGCGCTGTCGCGCGCATCGAGCAGCACCGGAGGACCCAGCCGTGACCCGACCATTCGACCTGATGCGCCGCCTGCGCGCTGGCGTGGCTTCGTTGCTGCTGCTCAGCGCCACGGGCAGCTACGCCCTCAATACAGCGACCATCATCGGCTCGGTGGCATCGCCCGATTGCCTCGAATACCGCGTCGTCGGCATCTGCTACTGGCTCTACTGCACATGGACGGGCTGCACCGTGCGCACGTCGATCAAGGTGCGCCACTACATCCCCGATGCAGTGGTGTCGTCGTACTCGAATACCGGAGAAAACCCCTGGGTCGAAGTCCAGGCAATGAGCACGCCCAACCCGTCCGCCCAAGCTGGCGGCGACGGAACGACGAACGAGGATCACGAAAACAGCCTCGCCAAATTCAAGAACGCGGATGTCATCGGTCACCCCGGCGCAGAGGTGTTCAACCAGTTCGTCTCTTCGTCAGGCTACTTCTGTGAGGGCGCGGGCACGGCGTTTATGCCGTACTTGCTCAGCACCCTGGATACGCTGGCCTGGCGCTACAACGTGCCCGAGATGGCCTACCCGGAAGCGCTGATTCCGGGCCGGCGCGAAGTCGGTGCCCGTACCACGATGAATCTCTGGGGCAACGTGTATCCCCGTGGCGGCTTCCTGCACCAGACCGACGACTTCAAGGCCGGCGCAGTGGTGGCCCAGCGTGCGGGCGATGTGGTCACGCGCCGCGGGCAGATCCACGTCTATCAGCCGTTGCTTGCCAACTCCCGTGACGGCTACTGGCCGGCCGGCGCGCTGATGGAGGGCGATGCCTCGACCGGCAAGTGGCAAGAACTCACGCCCGTCCTGTCCTCGTCCTGCACGGTCTTCCCGCGCAGCGGCTTCCTTACCCAGGCCCAGCAAGGCGACTACGCATGGGCGCTGTGGCGGCCGTATGCCTGCTGCGAGCGCCGGGGCCAGGTGTTCCTGGGCAGCGTCGATTTCCTCTGAGGGGGTGCCATGAAGTTCCGTCCTGCATTCAATCCGTTCTCCCGCCGGGTACGTCGCACGGAGATCGTCCTGGCACTGGCCGGCGCGCTCGCGCTGGGCAGCGGCGTGGCCTGGGGTCAACTGGGATACCAGACCAGCGGCAGCGTCATCGGCGATGACGTCATGTACTCGATCGGTGGCGGCAACGCCGTGTCGATGGGACGTGCAGCCGGCATGCGCTCCATCGGTGTCGGCGTGGGTTGGAACAGCAACTTGATCTGCGGCGACATGAGCATCCAGACCACGTTGAAGAACCAACTTAACGGCATTACCAACGGCTTCCAGCAAATCATGTCGTCGGTGATCCAGAGTGCCACCAGTGCGGTGGCATCGTTGCCCGCACTGATCATCCAGCGGGCCGATCCCGGTCTGTACAACCTGCTCACCAATGGCGTGCTGCAGGCGCGGCTGGATTTCGACCGCAGCAAGCTGACGTGCCGTGCCATGGCCGAGAAGATGGCCGAAACGGCGGGCGGCCAACTCGGCTGGAGCCAGATGGCCGAAGGGCTGGCGCTGCGCGATGCCGTGTCGAGCACGGATGCGGTCTCGGCCATCGAGCAGGCCGAGACGCGCCGCGGCAATGACGGCGTGCCGTGGGTCGGGGGCAGCAACGCGGGCGGCTCCGGCCAGCCCGCGATCAAGGTCGTCGGCGATGTCACCCGCGCTGGCTACAACCTGGTCAACGGCCGCGGCGTGACCGACACCTCGTCCATTGCGCCGGCCAGTTGCAGCAGTCTCTCGTGCCAGACCTGGACCTCGCCGCAGGCTGCCGTCGAGTGGGCCACGCGCGTGCTCGGCGAGAAGGAGCAGCGCACGTGCGATGCCTGCACCAAGACCGAGACGACGCCGGGCGTCGGGCTCACGCCGCTGATCCAGGAGGAGTACGACGCCAAGCTGCAGGCGCTCCAGGACCTGGTAACCAAGGCCAAGAACACGACGCCGGAGAACCTGCGCGAAGCTGGCAGTGCGTCGCTGCCGATCACGCGCGGCGTGATCGAGGCGCTGCGCGACGAGCCCGACCAGCACCTGCTGTCGCAGCGCCTCGCGTCCGAGGTCGCGCTGGCATCCGTGCTGGAGAAAGCGCTGCTGCTGCAGCGCACGCTGCTCACGGGCAAGAAGGAGCCCAACGTCGCGGCGAACGAACTTGCCGTGGAGGCGGTGAACCACGAGAGCGACACGCTCGACCGTGAGATTCGCAACCTCAAGACCGAACTGGAGCTGCGGCGCGAACTGGCGAACAACTCGCCCATGGCGATCATCCAGCGCCACGGCGCGCGCGCGGCCGGTTCGCGCGGCATCTACGAGGGCGATCCTGTGCCGGACCGTCTCGACCAGCTCCAGAAGGGCAATCCGGGGAGTCGGCCATGAGCCCGGCGCGCATGGCCTGGCGGCCGCTGCGCTGGTTGTTCAGCCGGCGCGCGGCGAAGACGCTGCTGTGGCTGGTGCTTATCGTTGCCGCCGCAGTGGGGGCGAACGTCGCGGGCATCAACCTGGTCGGCAGCGTTGCAGGCTGGGAACGGTGGCTGGCGGCCTCCGCAGGGTATTTCTTCATCTGGCGGCTGTGCGTGTACGCGGCAACGGCCTATGGATGGTTCTGGATGCGCCGCCGGGTGCTGGCCCGCGAAGACCAAAGCGGGACAGATGGGCAGGCGCGGCGCCGGCTGATCCGTACCGAGGTCGCCGGCGTCGTCGCCATCGTCGCGCTGGAAGCCAGCCTGTTGATGCAGGCCGCTTGAGGGGAGATCGGGGCCATGACGCTCTTCACGACCGACTATCTGGAGTACTACCTCACCCTCGTGTCCTGGATCGTCAACAACGGTATCTGGGCCGTGCTGGTGTCCAGCGGGGTGTTCGCGCTGCCTTTCGTCGCCATCGTCGTGCAGGAGTGGCTGAAGGCCCGCGCGGAAGGCGCTGACGAGGGCAACAAAGGCGTTCTGAGTGCCGCCCGTATCGAGAACCGGGTGTTCGTCGCGATCGTGGTGGTGATGTTCGCGGGCATTCCGTTCATCGACGTGGACCTCAGCACCATCCAGTACGACAGCTCGCGCTCGGCGCAGTGCCAGGTCAGCGTGCCGCAGCCCACGGAAACCGGCTGGTCGCAGTCCTTCAGCACCATCAACAACCAGTCGGCGAAGGTGCCGGTCTGGTGGGCTTTCATGCACGCGCTCTCGCGCGCCGTCACGAGCGCCTCGGTAGCGGCGATCCCGTGCGGTACGGACCTGCGGCAGATGAGGATGGAGATCGACGCGACCCGCATTGACGACCCGGTACTGGCTCAGGAGGTCGCGGACTTCTCGCGGGATTGCTATGGGCCTGCGCGGGCCAAATTGTTCATGCAGCGCCCGGATCTCGATGAGCAGCAGATGCACGACGTAACCTGGATCGGCTCGCGCTTTTTCACGGACACGGGTGGCTACTACGACAGCTACCGCTCCAGCACGGCGCGCGAGGCATGGCCCTATGACGACACCCGCGATGCAGGCCTCGCGCAGGTTGCCAATGGTGGCGGCTACCCGACCTGCAGGCAGTGGTGGTCAGACGGCAGCAACGGCCTGCGCGCGCGGCTGCTGGGGCAAGTGGACCCGACCCTGCTGAATCGCCTGGCGGGCTGGGCCGGGTTCCTCAGCCGGGCCGAGGTGGACGATTCGGTGATCCGCGCCATCGCGTCACCGCGGCAGCAGAAACTGAACCAGGGCAGCGTCTATACGGACTACGGCGGCCAGATCGACAAGACCCTGCCGAACATCGTGACGCGCGCCACGGGCGACGTGGGGATGGCAGTCGGCGCGATTGCCGCGTTTCCTGCCATGGATGTCGTGCGCCAATCCCTGCCCATGATCCTCGCCTTACTGAAGATGGCGCTGGTCATCTGCATCCCGCTCGTGCTGGTTGTGGGCACCTACGACCTGAAGACGGTCGTCACCGTCAGCGTCGTGCAGTTCGCGCTGTTCTTCACGGACTTCTGGTTCCAGCTCGCACGCTGGATCGATTCAACGATTCTGGACGCGCTTTATGGCTGGGGCTTTGGCTGGAACCGGCCGCACACCAACTTTGACCCGCTGGTAGGGTTGAACAACGCCTTCGGCGACATGCTCCTGATGTTCGTCATGGGCACGATGTTCCTGGTTCTGCCGGGATTCTGGCTGGCGAGCCTTACCTGGGTTGGGATTCGGGCCGGGCACGTCATCCAGGGACTTTCCGATGGCAGCAAGAGCGCCGGCCAAGCTGGCGGCAAGGGTGCCGGGGCGCTCACCGGAGGAAAACTGAAATAGCGCGAGGCCGGTCAGTCGTCGGTGTACAACTCGTGCGACGTGTCGTTGTACAGGTTGGGATCGTAGCCCGGCGTCTTGCGCAGCTCGGTGAGGTCGGTGAAAGGCCACTCGTCCTCATCCGAAGTATTTGCAGCAGCAGCCCATCCCGCCGCCGCAACGCCCAGCATCACGAGTGCAAACCAAAACGCAACGTAGAGCAGCACCCCCAGTACAGCCAGCTTGGCTACCCACACGAGCGCGGTAGCGCCAGCTCGCGGCATGCCCTTGGACACCAACCAGTTCGACGCCCGCCGTTCGCGTCGCGCATAGGCACGCCATCCGCGGCCAAAGGCGCGGCCGAGGCGTTCTGCGGTGCTGGTGCGGGTCGTCGTGTTCATGGTCGTCTCCTGCTGTTGAGGAATGCCTATTCCAGTTTGCTCCACTTCATTCGGTTTGCGGCTTCAATGTGTTTTCTTGCTGCTTCAGGACGCTTCGTCATCCGGCCCCACCGGGCCGGGGTCGGGTTCAACGCCGATGCGGTAGGTAACAACGAAACGCGGCCAGTCCACATGGTCCACCAGGTCGATGTCCTCGATGACGCCAACCTTCGCTCCCGCACGCTCGAACAGGGCGATGCTCTTGGCGGGATAGTTGTTGCGCGACGGATAGAGCACCCCGTCGAACAGCGCCTGGCCATCATCTCCGAGCATCGCATGCACCTGGGCGGACACCCGCTGCGTGTGCGTGTAGTCGCGGCTGGCCAACTGCTCCAGGTTCAGGCCGAAGTAGCCCGCCATGACGCCCTGCGCCGTGAGATCGGCCAGAAACACGTCGTCCATCACGCCTACTGCGCGCACCATCCGGGCTTGGACTTCTTTCAGCGCGATCGAGCGTTGCGTGTCCGCAAGCCACTGGTGCTTGTGAAACACCGACTCCATCAGCGCCGTGGGCAGGTCGCGCCCCAGGTAGAGCACGCCGTAGGCCCCCGCTGGGTCATCGTAGCGATTCGTGCTGCTGCGGCCATAGTACAGCGGGCTGCCCCGATAGACGACGCGGCTCACATGCTGGAGCAGTTCACCGGCATCGATCAGGAACGAAGGCAGCTCGTGGCTCATGGCGGTCTCGCTTCAATGCACCTGGACGCCCAGCACGTTGAACACGGCCTCGGCCACGTCATCGATCGTGCCATGCGTCACCGCATCCACGGGCGAGCGACCACCCAGGCCTTCGAGGGGTTCGGACAGCGCGCGGTAGATCGTCCAGTGGTCGATGCCCTCGACCTCCTGGAGCACGGTTTGGGTCAACTGCTGCTTCACCGGGTCGAGCTGCCAGTCGGGCAGCTTCTGGCCGCGCGGCCCCACGTTCAGCGCCAGCAGCCGACGGGCGAGGATGTCCTTGTAGATTTGCTGGCGCGACTTGTCCGCCAGCTTGGCGAACTCGGCAGGCGGCAGGTTGTCCGGCTGGTTGAAGGCTTCCAGCAGCAAGGCGCGGCCTCGCTGGACATCGGTTTCAGCCGGTGTCCAGCGCGTGTCGGAGCGCAACGCGGCCGCCTTGCGCTGCAAGGCCTGCGCCACCGTTTCACCTTCCAGGTTGGCGGGCAGCGTCACCGCCTCCACGCGCTCGTGGATGAACGCCTGCAACTCAGCCGCGAACGCCGGTGCATCCCGGATTTCGACGGTATCGGCGAAGCGTCGCACATCCTCCACCGTGACTCGCGGCAGCCGGTCGGCAATGAATTCGATCGCAGTGGGCATGGTCAGCTCCCAGGTAGGTTTGAGACAGGATTCACTCTAGTCTCCTTTGTCGCATTTGTCAACTTAGTCGCCCGGGTGGGAGCCTACCTGGCGGTGTAGCGCCCCGGCAGCATAGGCCGGGGCCCAGCGCCAGGTCGCCGTCTAATCCATTCGTGCGGGTTCCGCATTGACGCTGGAGCCGCAGCCCAGGCCCCGCTATACCGAAACGGTTAAAGGCCAAAGGGTCGAAACGGCAAGGGAATGGGGTGCAAGGGGAAAGGCCCTACCTTGAAAAGGCCAAAAGGCCTCCCGCCCGGCCCGCCATCAGGACACCGACATGCTCTCCCTGTTCCAGCGAAAACGGCCCCCGGTCGCTGCCGCGCCGTCGCCAGCACCCGCCACCGACCTCCCGAAAGGGTTGATGCGGCCGGAGTCGGCCGCATCGTTGCTCGCCACCCCGCGCCGGCAGAAGCTGCTGGAACACATCTGGCAGCGCACCTCGCTTTCGCGCAAGCAGTTCGCCTCCCTGTACCGCGCGCCGCTGGAGCGCTACGCCGAGCTGGTCCAGGCCTTCCCGGCTTCCGAAGCGCATCACCATGCCTACCCGGGCGGCATGCTCGACCATGGCCTCGAAATCGTCGCCTACAGCCTAAAGCTGCGGCAGTCCCATCTGCTGCCCATCGGGGCCAGCCCCGAAGACCAGGCGGCGCAGGCCGAAGCCTGGACTGCGGCCGTCGCCTATGCCGCACTGCTCCATGACATCGGCAAGGTGGCCGTCGATCTGCACGTCGAGCTGGCCGACGGCAGCACCTGGCACCCATGGCACGGCCCGCTGCGCCAACCGTACCGCTTCCGCTACCGCGACGACCGCGAGTACCGGCTTCATAGCGCCGCGACAGGCTTGCTGTACCAGCAATTGCTCAATCGCGATCTGCTGGACTGGCTCAGTGGCTATCCATCCTTGTGGGCGCCGCTGCTCTACGTCTTGGCTGGGCAGTACGAGCACGCCGGGGTTCTGGGCGAGCTTGTCGTGCAGGCCGACCGCGCCTCCGTCGCCCAGGAGCTGGGCGGCGATCCCGCGCGCGCCATGGCCGCGCCCAAGCACTCGCTCCAACGCAAGCTGGTCAACGGGCTGCGCTACCTGCTCAAGGAAGAGCTGAAACTGAACCAGCCGGAGGCCTCCGATGGCTGGCTCACCGAGGACGCGCTGTGGCTGGTGAGCAAGACAGTCTCGGACAAGCTGCGCGCGCACCTGCTGTCCCAGGGGGTCGATGGCATCCCCGCGAACAACACGGCCGTGTTCAACGTGCTACAGGATCATGCCATGTTGCAGCCCACCGCCTCCGGCAAGGCCATCTGGCGCGCAACTATTACCAGTGAGAGTGGCTGGTCCCATGCCTTCACGCTCCTGCGCCTGGCCCCGGCGCTGATCTGGGAGCCCTCGGAGCGACCCAGCCCATTTGCGGGAACCGTGACCGTGGACAACGCCGGCGAGGCCGAGGACGGGCCGCGCCCGTCCGCACCCGACGCTGCATTGCTACCTGGAGCAGCGGTGGCAACGGAGAAGGAGCCCGCAGCAAGCAGCCGTCCAGATCAGTCGGGCGGAAGTCACGCCATACCTCCCAGCACGCAGCGCAATCCGGCCGACCCACTGGAAAGCATGCTGGCGATGTTCGAGACAACGCCTGAGCCGGAGCAGTCCGTCGAAGCCCCGCCAGAGGGTGCCGACGATGCAGCGGTGCCGCTCGACCCTCCCGCATCGGCCCCAGGTCCTTCGGCGCCGACCGCCGCGCCTGCGCCGCACGATTTCGCCTCATTTACCGGGCGGCCATCGGGCGAGCATTTCATGGCCTGGCTGAAACAGGCCGTCCAGACCCGCAAGCTCATCATCAATGACGCCAAGGCCCTGGTACATACCGTGTCCGACACGGTTTACCTGATCAGCCCTGGTGTTTTCCAGCGCTACGCACAAGAGCATCCAACCATTGGGCCGCTTGCGAAGGACGCGGCCCTGCAGGACTGGCAGTGGGTGCAGAAGCGCTTTGAAAAACTCGGACTCCACAGGAAACAGCCATCGGGTCTGAACATCAGGACGTGCGAGGTCATGGGACCGCGCAAAACGCGCCAGGTGCATGGCTATTTGCTCGAAGACCCATCGCACATATTCGATGCCGTTCCACCGAACAATCCTTATCTGTCGCTCAAATAGCCGACTAAGAGGGGAAGTGCCACACGTTCTGTTTGAACGGGTGGCAAGCTTCAGTCGATCCGAAGAGGCTCGAACGACTTGACGAGTTGGTCCACCGCCTTGACCTGCCGCAGCAGCGGTTCGAGCGTGTCCAGTGGCAGAGCGCTGGGTCCGTCACAACGTGCATGCGCCGGGTCGGCGTGTGCTTCGAGGAACAAACCGCCAATGCCGACCGCCATGCCGGCCCGCGCGAGTTCGGGCAACTGTTGGCGACGCCCACCCGAAGCCAACGCATCCGCTTCTCGCCGCTGCAGGCTATGGGTTACGTCGAACACCAGTGGCAGGCCACTGCTGGCAACGCTCATTTCGCGGAAGCCCAACATGTCCACGACGAGATTGTCGTAGCCGAACTGCGTGCCACGCTCGCACAGCAGGACGCGCGGGTTGCCAGCCTCGTGCAGTTTGTGGACGACATGCCTGATCTGGCCCGGGCTGAGGAACTGCGGCTTCTTGACATTCACTACCCGACCGGTGCGGGCAATGGCGGCCACCAGATCGGTCTGCCGGGCCAGGAAGGCCGGAACTTGCAGTACGTCGGCAACGGCAGCGACCTGCATGGCCTGCTCAACCTCATGCACGTCGGTCAAGACTGGGCATCCGAACCGCGACTTGACCGCATCGAGGACCCGCAGCCCTTCCTCCAGGCCGACACCTCGGAAAGAATGGATCGACGAGCGATTGGCCTTGTCGAACGACGCCTTGAAAACGAAGGGTATCCCCAGCTTGCGCGTCACCTCCGCGAAGTGCTCAGCCGCAGCCAGGGTCGTATCGAGATCCTCGATGACGTTGATGCCGCCGAACAGCACGAACGGCAGGTCGTTGGCGACTGTGATGCCCTCGGAAATGGCGACGTGCAGGGAGGTGGCTGATGATGTCGATCGCATAAAAATTCCTCTCGTGATGTCAACGACCGCAGGCGAAAGCGCCGAGCGTCGTCGGCGAAGAATGCCTCACGGTCTTGAGCTTTGCGTGCAGACGCGTCCACAACAGCGCTTACAGGGTCCGACCGGGGTCCGCACCGGCGACTCCGCCCGTGACCACGGTCTTCCTTCAGCGGCTCACTGAAGACCGAGCGCCTTCATCAGCCTCGGCTTCTGGCTCGCGAAGGTGCCATAGAAGACCTCGTCGCCGACGATCGTGATCGGGGCCACGCGCACGCCGGTTCGTGACTTGGCCTCCGCGGAAATCTTCGGGTCGGTCAGGTCGCGCTCTTCAAACGCGATGCCCTGCTGGGACAACCACTCCTTTAGTGCCCGGCAGTCCGGGCAAGTTGGAGTGCTATAGATGAGGATGCGCGGGGTGTTGGCTTGGTTCATGGTCGTGCCTTCACTTGCCCCGAGCGACAAGCCAACTCTTCATCATGGCGATCTCGCCTTCCTGCGCGGAGATGACCTCCTGAGCCAACTTGCGGACCTCCGGGTTCTTGCCGTACTGCAGCGCCACCTTGGCCATGTCGATCGCACCCTGGTGGTGCGGGATCATGCCGCGCATGAAGTCCACATCGGCGTCGCCGCTGAAGTCGATCATCATGTCCGCATGCATGCGGTCGTTGCCGGCACGGTAGGCGGCCGTCGAGGCATCGCCCGAGCTGCCGGCCGCCGCCTGCTGGCCGTTGTCGCCCAGCCACTTGTTCATCATGGCGATCTCGCCTTCCTGCACGGTGATGACCTCCTGGGCCAGCTTGTGAACCTCCGGGTCCTTGCCGTACTGCAGCGCCACCTTGGCCATGTCGATCGCGCCCTGGTGGTGCGGGATCATGCCACGCATGAAATCGACGTCGGCGTTGCCAGTGAACTGCGCTCCCATCCCGGCGTGCATCTGGTCGTTCACGGCGCGATACGCGGTCGTGGAAGGACTGTCATTGGCCGAGGCGCTGGAGGGCATCGCGTGCCCTTGGTGACCTCCGCCCGCACTGGCCTGCATCGCTTCACCCGACGGGACGACCACCTTCTTCTGGACGGCCATCAGGCCGGCGGCGACCACGACGGCGCCCGCAATGAACAAGAGGCTGAACTTGTTGACCTTCATGAAAAAACTCCTTGAATGAGGTTGATGGGTTCACTGTAGGGCCTCCCATTGTTGGAAGGTCAAGCCCTTATTTCGCCCGTCACTTGGCGCTGCACGGCGGTGTGCCCATGCCCATTTCAGTTGCAAGTAATTCTCAACAAAGGTAGGATGTTAGGACGTTAATAGCGAGAGTCCAGGATCATGTCCCAGCAACCGAAAGTTCACGACACCAGCGATTTCCCCATCGTCCGCTTCGACGGCGCAAGCATCTACAACGGATACAGCAGCGCCTGGTGCGCGGAAATGGATGAACTCGTCGCCTGCGGAAAGCCCTTCGTGCTTATCTACGTCGCGGGAGGGCCAGAAGAGACTCTCGACGATCGCGCTCAGCGCGGCGTCTGGCTGAAGACTCACAAGGAGACGCTTGGCGGCACATTGCTCGCGCTCATCCACGTCGAACCGGATTCGGATAAGCGAGCCCAGTTGGAGGCCATGCTGCCAAAGCTCGTCCAGGCTTTCGGTACACCGCAGTCCACCCGGGCCACCCACGCCGATGCCGAGGCGCTGGCCCGGTATGTCCTGGCGGGTGGTCGCGTCGAAGATTCGATATGAACAGCACCGTCCGGTCGCTGTAGCGCACCAAGGGCCTATCCATGAGGACCGGCTACCGCGTGCTCTCCGGGAAACAACCCGCGTTCCGATCAACGGGGCCGGCGACCGGCTGCTCGATGGAAAGCGGCATTGCCAGCGCGGGAGTCGCGCTCGGATCAACCCGATTTCTCAAGTGCCGCAATCAGCGGAGCGACCACGTTCCGCACAGCCGCCGCAGCTGCTTCTCCATCCTGGCGCTCGATAGCATCCACGATCGCCTCATGGGTCGCGAGACCCGGCTCGGGCAGTTCCTTGTCCTTCAGCGCAGTCAGCGTGTTCATGCGGACCGAGTTCGCGAAGTAGCGGTACAGCTCAGCCAGCGCGCCGTTGCCGCACATCCCGGCGATCGCGCAGTGGAAAGCCGTATCGGCCTCGGCAAAGGCCGCGCTCGATGCGTGTTGCTCCTGCTCGCCGCGGGCCTTCAACAGTCGGCGCAGCAGCCCAACGTCCGCCTTGGACCGATGCACCGCGGCCAACCTGGCCGCCTCGGTTTCCAGCATGCAGCGCAACGCGAAGTGCTCTCGCAAGCCGGAACGCCCGACACGGCGCATGACCTCGGCCGGATCGATATTGGTTCGCACGTAGGTGCCATCACCCTGGCGGACTTCCAGGACCTGGCCGTGCGAGAGCACGCGAATGGCTTCCCGCACCGTGTTGCGGCCAACCTCCAGCATCTCGGCCAGTTCCTGCTCCCTGGGGATGCGCTCGCCGACCTTCCAGGCGCCTCCCTCGATCTGGCCGCGGATCAGCTCAATCGTCGAATCGACGAGCGAACGCCGCGGCGCCTGTGGGAGTGTGAAGCGGTTATTCATCGCGGTTCTCAAATGACGTAGAGACGGGAGCCCATCGGACCTCGATTGTAGCAACTCAGGCCTTATACATAGGATGATTCTATGTATTTGACAAAAGAGCAATTGCCGACGGCCTGTGCTTCGTTGCGCGCGACATGCGATTTTCCACCACGCCCGTGCGAGCGGGATTTTTTTCAACACCTTTTGGAGTATTTCGACCATGAACAACATGCAGCACGCCCTGTCATTCAGGCCCCTTCGTTCTTCAGACGGCTTGCGCTGCCGTCCGGTGCAGGCTTTGGGAGCGATATTCCTCGGGCTGGCTTCACTCGCCTATAGCGTCACGTCGCAGGCGGCAGATGAGCCAGAGAACGTGAAGGTGGTCCGGCAATACCTTGACGCCTGGAATGGCGGGCGAACCGACGCGATGGAAAAAGTGCTCGATTCCAACGTCGTCTATTTCAATACCAGCAATGAAGCGTCCCGCACTGGGCCTCAAGCCATTACCGAAGTCTCGCAGTTTCTGATGAAAATCCTGCCCGACCGAAAAATGAAAATCCGTTCGCAGCCGGTTGCCTCCGGCGATGGTGTGGCGATCGAGTGGGAATTCACCGCCACCAAGAACAGCAATGGCGGGACGTCGCCCTCCAGTTCGACCATCAGTTATTTCGGCGCGAGCTTCTTCCGTGTTTCGAACGGAAAGATTGTCTATGCCAGCGACTACTACAACCACAACACCATGCAGAAGCAGCTTCAGCAGTAACGTAAATCCGCAAACAGGAAATCACCGACATGTCCCGCTTCATCATGCACAAGCCCTCGGCGCCGCCAGCGCAGCGGTGAGGCAAGCGCTTTTCCTCAATCCAAGGTAATTGCGCTGGTGACTTGATGAATATCTGACACGCCGGTTATCGAGCCTTGTCTCGATGAAATAGAAATCCCGAATGAAACTACCAACCACGAAGCAGGAACTCCTTGACAAGGTTCGCGCCAGCCACCGAAAGCTCGGGGTAGAAGCTGCCACCATTCCCGCCAGCCACTACCGGCACACGGCCATGATCTGGCAGGAGCCGCGCCTGCATACCAACGCTGCGATGGTCCTGGTGGACGTCATCGTCTGGAACACGATGATCCTGCAGTTCGCGCATGATCGGACGCCTGGACCTTCGGCGTCCTTTTACTCGCCGAGTGCGATGGCGCAGCGGGCCGAGCGTCTTTCTGCCGGCTTCCAGCGCCGTTTCGCGGGCAGAGACCTTCGCGAGCTGGAAGCCATGCTCACGGAGGGACAGGACCGGGTGCTCGACTGCGTGGCGCACCATTCGAACGCCTCGCTTTTCGATCCCGCGTTGAGCCCGATGAAGACCCTCGGGCGCAAGATCCAGTTCTTCACCTCCACCGCCTACGACGACGCGCTGTCGAGGCTGCGCCAGTGGAAGCAGGTGCTGTAGCGGCCGAGGCGACCCACTGCGCGGAGCGCCTCTTGCACCGCTCCGATCAGACCGGAGCTGGCAGCGCCGGCTTTCGCGCGGCCTGCCACAGCAGCGGCACCAGGATCAGCGCCAGGGCCGGGAAGATCATCCAGTTGACCGCCTGCCAGCCCGAGCTGTGCAGGATCGATCCCGCGAGGAACGACACGGCCGCCGTGGCGGCGAAGACGAAGAAATCGTTCATGCCCTGCGCCTTGCTGCGCTCGGCCGGGGTGTGGCAATCGGTGACCATCGCCGTCGCGCCGATGAAGCTGAAGTTCCAGCCGATGCCCAGCAGCGCCAGCGAGCCCCAGAAGTGGGACAGGCCGAGCCCGCCCAGGGCCACCACCCCGGAGGCGGCGAGCAGCACCATGCCGACGGCGGTCACGCGCTCCTTGCCGTAGCGCACCATCAGTCGTCCTGTGAAAAAGCTCGGCCCGAACATCGCCAGCAGGTGCCACTGTATTCCTAGGGCGGCGTTGTCCACCGAATGCCCGTGGTTGACCATCGCCACCGGCGCGGCCGTCATCACGAACGCCATCACCCCATAGGACACCACGCCCGCAGCCACGGCCAGCAGATAGCGCGGCATCGCCAAGAGCTGCAGCACCGTCCGACCGCTATCGGCGACTGCTTCGGCCTGGGTCTGGCTCGGCGTGCGCAGCATCAGCAGGATCGGCAAGGCGATCAGCGGCAGCAGCGCCTGGCTGAGGAAGCTGCCAACGTAGGGCGTGCCCGCTACCGCATCGCGCGTGAAGATCACCAACTGCGGCCCGATGATGGCGCCCGCGAGACCGCCCACCATGACCCAGGAAATGGCCTTGGCCTTAAGCGCGTCCTCGGCGGTGACGGCGGCTGCGAAGCAGTAGCCCACAGCAGGAAATCGAACTATGAAACGAATAACCCCTTTCCTTCTGGTCGCAGTACTCGGGGGCACTGAAGCAGGCCAGCGTGTCTACTCATCGCGCATGAATTGCCTGACAACCTTTCAAATTTAGAGAAGATAAATTGAAGTTCTGACGGGAATTTCTCAGTAAAAGAATCCTATCTTTCTCGTCAACAGACTGAACGGCACCCCCTGAGTTTTTATGCATATATTCAAGATCGGCAAATTCTTTAATGATTCACCACAAAAAAGGCGGGAAGCCCATTGAGCGATCCCGCCATAGCAAAAAACTCAAACATGCTCACATCAGGAAACTTTACCCTGAAACGATCCCTTGAAATTTAAGCGCATAGTAATAATAAGATTTAGCCATTAGCCGAATCTTCCAAAGTTGGCGCACTGCTTGCTACGTTTTTAAGCGACTCCGCCATAGTGAAGTACGGAGACCACTGTTTTGCAAGTTGGTCAACCGTAAGTCCTGCGGAGATAATATAGGTTGCAGCTGCAATAACCTCTCCAGCAGATTCGCCTACCATATGAATACCCAGAATCCTTCCTGTCTCACGCTCGGATATCATCTTGATTATCCCTTTGTCGTGACGACTTACAATAGCACGTAGAACAAAGGAAACCGGAATTTCACGAACATCATAGGCAATTTGGGCCGCCTCAGCCTGCATAGGAGTCATGCCGACAGCAGCCATCTCGGGCGACGTGAAAATGACGCGGGGCAAGGCGGTGTAGTCTAGGGACCGAGGCTCGTTGCCCAGAGCATTGCTCGCGGCCACGGTCCCCTGCGCACTAGCGACATACACTAATTGAGCCATACCAGTGACATCGCCCGCTGCCCAGATGCGAGGATTTGAGGTTCGCAGATGTTCGTCCACAATTATTTCGCCTCGATCGCCCCTGGACACATTGACAGCATCCAAGTTGAGTCCTTCAGTTGCCGGACGGCGCCCCGTCGCTATGAGAATCTTATGGGCGAAAATTTGCTGAGTACGTCCTTCGGCGACGACAGTTGCAAGCACCCCGCTCTCGTGTGGTACGACGTTTGTCAGATTGGCGCCAGTATGGAACATGATGCCCTCCGCTGACAGCGCCTGCTCCAGTGCCGCAGAAATCGCGGGATCCTCGAACGGTGCAATTCGAGGAGCTATCTCGACCACTTCAACCTTGCTGCCCAGTCGAGCGAACAATTGACCTTGCTCCAGACCGATCGCATTGCCGCCGACGACCAGCATGGACTCAGGCACCTGCTCAAGGGACATGGCCGAGCCGGAAGTGAGAAAGTCCACCTCACTGAGGCCAGGAATGGAAGGAATGAATGGCGCTGCCCCACTGGCGATCAGTACCTGCTTGGCGTACACCAGGTTTGTGTTTCCGTCTGAGTCCGCGACGACGAGCGCTACGATATCTGGCTCATCTGACGCTACAAAGGTCGCCTTGCCGCGAAATACCGCAATACCTGCATCCTTGGGTGCTTGTACATGGAAAGACTGCCGGAAGTGCCCGATCATTTGATCTTTATCTCTGACAAGCAAAGACAAGTCGACAGGCCCGGCCGAGGTCGCTATACCTGGGAACTTCCCATGCGCAGCAGACATGCGAGCAGAAGCCGCCGCAAGCAACGTCTTTGAAGGAACGCATCCTACATTGAGACAGGTCCCTCCTGCCAACCCCTGTTCGATCATGGCGACTGTTTTGTCGAGCCTACGTGCTTCGTTCGCTGCGGCTCTAGCCGCCGAACCGGAACCTATCGTGACTAGATCATAGATGACGGAGGGCTGTTGTGCGGAAGCCGCTGTTGTCGTGTTCATAAAAGAAGCCTCAAGGAAATTGCAAAGAAAGAGACAGATCGGTCTCCTTGAGGGATTGTAGACAACCCTGTCTCCTTGTGTCAACATGTCGCGTATGAATCCTCACAACGATGAATAACATCATGGACAAAAAAGAACAGTTAGTCGCAACTGCCTTTAACCTTTTTTATAAGTACGGCATTCATGCTGTTGGCATCAATCGGGTACTTGAAGAGTCCGGCATTGCCAAGAAAACGCTATATAACCATTTCTCCAGCAAGGAAGATCTAATTGCTGCGACCGTCGAATATTGTGATCAGCAGTATTTCTCTTGGCTCGATTTGCGTTTGCACGAAGCGACGCCAGGTAGGGACGCCTTGTATGCCATGCTTGATGCTTTTGACGATCTGTTTCAGGGTCTCGATCAATCCAAGCCACTTTTCTTGGGTTGTTATTTCATTAATGTCAGCGCCGAATTCAGCAATCCGGATCATGATATACATAAGCTTTGCGCCCGAAACAAAGAGGCTATGCTGCGATGGATCACACACCACACTTCACTTGTCATAACGTCCAGAGAATCGATAGTTCAAATCTCTGAAACAATTGCTATGTTGCTTGAAGGGGCGATTATTCAGGCTCACGTTCTTGGAGATCTGCACGCTGCTCGCAAAGCCAAAGCCGTGGTTAAACTGCTTCTTGATAAATCTAACTAACTAACTAACTAACTAAATTCATCTGTCCATACAACTCTTTGACCATCAATAAAGGTGGAACGGCAAAGTAGCTTTCCGAAGTTTCAGCAGTGGAGACAAGTCGTGTAGTGCCGGAACGGGCCACTTATCGGCTTCCAGTCCTCGATCAATGCCCCAAGTCAAGTCAGTTGCAACCGTACCGCCCCTGCCACAGCAGCGGCACCAAGATCAGCGCCAAGGCCGGGAAGATCATCCAGTTGACCGCTTGCCAGCCCGAGCTGTGCAGGATCGACCCCGCGAGGAACGACACGGCCGCCGTGGCGGCGAAGACGAAGAAGTCGTTCATGCCCTGCGCCTTGCCCCGCTCGGCCGGGGTGTGGCAGTCGGTGACCATCGCCGTGGCGCCGATGAAACTCAAATTCCAGCCGATGCCCAACAGCGCCAGCGAGCCCCAGAAGTGGGACAGGCCGAGCCCGCCCAGGGCCACCACCCCGGAGGCGGCGAGCAGCACCATGCCGACGGCGGTCACGCGCTCCTTGCCGTAGCGCACCATCAGTCGCCCGGTGAAGAAGCTCGGCCCGAACATCGCCAGCAGGTGCCACTGTATTCCTAGGGCGGCGTTGTCCACCGAATGCCCGTGGTTGACCATCGCCACCGGCGCGGCCGTCATCACGAACGCCATCACCCCATAGGACACCACGCCCGCAGCCACGGCCAGCAGATAGCGCGGCATCGCCAAGAGCTGCAGCACCGTCCGACCGCTATCGGCGACTGCTTCGGCCTGGGTCTGGCTCGGCGTGCGCAGCATCAGCAGGATCGGCAAGGCGATCAGCGGCAGCAGCGCCTGGCTGAGGAAGCTGCCAACGTAGGGCGTGCCCGCTACCGCATCGCGCGTGAAGATCACCAACTGCGGCCCGATGATGGCGCCCGCGAGACCGCCCACCATGACCCAGGAAATGGCCTTGGCCTTAAGCGCGTCCTCGGCGGTGTCGGCGGCTGCGAAGCGGTAGCTCTGCACATACGCGCCGTAGAAGCCCGCCAGGAAGGTGCCGGCGCAGAAGATCCAGAACGAGGCCAGCATGATGCCCAACGCGGCGATCAGGCCCGAGGCCACGCCGAAGCCGACCCCCACCACGTATCCGTTGCGGCGGCCATGGTGCCGCATGATGAAGGCGGCAGGCAAGGTGCCGATGGCAAGACCCAGGCCGAACAGACTCACGGGCAAGGTGATCCAGGCCGAATTCTTGGCAAGCTGCTGGCCGACCAGCCCACCCAGCGACATCACGATGGGCGCGCTGGCGCCGCCGAGCGCCTGCGCGGCGGTGAGAACGCCGATGTTTCGGCGCGTGATGCTCTGGTCGGTCATGGGCGTCTTTCTTATTCGTTTGTCTGGCCGGAAATATTACACGCATGAATATATATTCAGTTATATGGACATGCGATGCTCACGAACCATCGCGAGCCGGTCCATCCTCGGAAGCCCCGGCGGAAGCAGCACCGTGCAGGGCCAATGCGAGCAGGTGCTCTTTCACCTGGATCAGTTGCTCCATGCGTTCCTCAACACAGGCGAGATGGCCTTGGACAGCCTGCCTTAGCAGCTCAGGTTCCAGGAACCCCTCATGTGCCCAACCCAGTAGGCGGCGCACGTCATCCAGGCCGATTCCCGAGGCACGGTAGTTGCGAATCAGGTGAAGCCGTTCGACATGGGCCGGGCCATAGCGCCGATAGTTGTTGCGTGACCGCTCCGGGGCTTGCAACAGGCCCTCCCGCTCGTAGAACCGAATGTTCTCCGGGGGGGTGCCCGTCAAGCGCGCAAGTTCACCGATCCTCATCCGGTTCTCCGTGCGCAACGATGGGGAACGCCGCCGTTGCGCATAGCCCTTATCCCGGCGACCGGGCGGATGGTTGCCCGGTGGCGCCCGATTGCACCGTGTGCTCAGTCCAGCCGCCACCCAGCGCCTTGTAGAGGTGGATGAGGTTGTTCAGCCGCGTCAGGCGCGTGCGCACCAGGGTCTGCTGCGCACCGTACTGTGTGCGTTGCGCATCGAGCAAGGTGAGGTTGTCGTCCACGCCTTCCTGGAAGCGTTGCTCGGCTAGTTGGTAGGCTTTCTGGCTAGCCGCTACCAGGAGCTGCTCCGAGCGGATCTGCTCATCAAGCGTGCGCTTGCCCGCCAAGCCGTCAGCCACCTCAGCAAAGGCCGCCTGGATAGACTTCTCGTAGTTGGCGATTTCGATCCTCTTTTGTACCTGTGCCACGTCCAGATTGGCTCGCAACGCGCCGCCGCGGAAGATGGGCAGCGTGATCTGCGGCAGGAAGCTCCAGGCCCGCGAGCCCGAATCGAACAGGCCGTCCAGCGAAGCGCTGGCCGTGCCCGCCGAGCCCGTGAGGCTAATCGTCGGGAAGAACGCGGCCCGCGCCGCGCCGATGTTGGCGTTGGCGCCGATCAGCATCTGCTCGGCGGCGCGGATGTCCGGCCGACGCGCGAGCAGTTCGGACGGCAGGCCGCTCGGCAGGTCGGTCGGCACGATGTCGTCCGGCAGCGCCACGGCCTCGTCAAGCTGCCGGGACAGCTCCGGCGTCAGCGGCTGGCCCAGCAGCAGCACCAGCGCGTTGCGGTCCTTGGCCGCCTGCCGCGTGTAGGCGGCGCGGTTGGCCTCGGCGGTGCGCAGCGCGATCTCCGCGCGGCGCAGGTCGAGCTGCGTGGAATTTCCCGCTTCCACCAGTTGGGTGGTCAGGTCATAGGAGCGCTTCTGTGTGGCGAGGGTGTCGCTCGTCAGGCGCAGCAGTTCCTGGTCGGCGCGCAGCGTGAGGTAGGCGCTGGCCACCTCGGACACCAGGCTCATCTGCGTGGCGATGCGGGTCTCGTCGAGGGCCAGGTAGGACGCCAGCGCCCGGTCGTTGAGGCTGCGGATGCGGCCCCACAGGTCCAGCTCCCAGGCGGCCGTCACCCCGGCCACGTCGTAGCGCCGGAGCACGTCGCTTTGCCCCGTGGTACTGAGGTCGGCCGGTACGCGCTCTGACGCGCCGCGGGCGGAAACGCCCAGGTTCGGCAGCATCTCGGCACGCTGGATACGGTACAGCGCCTGAGCCGCCTCCACGTTGAGCGCGGCTTTGTGCATGTCGCGGTTGTTCTCCAGCGAAATGCCGATCAACTGCTGCAGCAGCGGGTCGCGGAAGAAGTCCCGCCAACCGATCTCGGCCGTGATCGCGTCGTCGGGCGTCGCGGCCGCCAGTTCCACATAGGCCGCGCCCGAGGGATAGGCCGTGTCGATCGGCGCTGCGGGCCGGTCATACTTCGGTGCCATGGAGCAGCCAGCCAGCGCCGCCGCGAGGGCGAGCGGCGCCAGCGTCCTGGCGGGTCGTGTGAATGCGAAAGATGTTTTCATGTCGTATGTCCTCCTGGCCGTCATGCGTGCTGGTCGGTCATGCCGCCACGGGCATGGCGCGCTTCGCGGCGCAGCGCCAGCTTGCGCACCACAACGTAGAACACCGGCGTCAGCACCAGGCCGAATACCGTCACGCCCAGCATGCCGGCGAACACCGCGATGCCCATGGCGTGGCGCATCTCGGCGCCCGCACCGCTGGCCAGCACCAGCGGCACCACGCCAGCGATGAAGGCGAACGACGTCATCAAGATCGGGCGCAGCCGCAAGCGCGCGGCTTCGAGCACGGCTGCCAGCGGATCGGCCCCTTCGCTTTCCTTCGCGCGGGCGAACTCCACGATCAGGATCGCGTTCTTGGCAGCCAGGCCGACCAGCACCACGAAACCGATCTGCGTGAAGATGTTGTTGTCGCCCCCAGAGAGCCAGACGCCGGCGATCGCCGAGAGCAGCGCCATGGGTGCAATCAGCAGCACAGCGAACGGCAGCGACCAACTGTTGTACTGGGCCGCCAGGAACAGGAAGGCGAGCAGCACCGCCAGCGCGAAGATGTAGATCGCCGTGTTGCCAACCCGTTTTTCCTGGAAAGTCAGGTCCGTCCATTCGTAGGTCATACCGTCCGGCAGCGATTCGCTCACGATCTTCTCAATCGCGGCGGTGGCCTGGCCGGACGAGTAGCCCGGCGCTGGCCCGCCGCTGATGTCGGCCGAGGGAAAGCCGTTGTAATGCATCACCCGGTCGGGGCCGGAACTGCGCTCGATGGTCGCGATCGCGCTCAGCGGGATCATGTCGCCCGCTGCATTGCGCACCTTGAGCATGCCTATGTCCTCAGCCTGCATGCGGAACTGCGCATCGGCCTGGGCCATGACCCGGTAGGTGCGACCGAAGCGGTTGAAGTCGTTGACGTAGAGCGAGCCAAGGTTGACCTGCAGGGTGTCGAACACCTCGGTCAGCGATACGCCCTGCGACTTGGCCTTCACCCGGTCGATGTCCACCTGCAACTGCGGCGCATTGGTCTGGAAGCTGGCGAGCATGTTCGCCAGCTCGGGCGCCTGCATGGCCTTGCCCATGATCTGGCCCTGTGCCTGCGCAAGCGCCTCGGGACCCAGGCCCGCCCGGTCCTCGATCTGCAGCTTGAAGCCGCCCATCGAACCCAGGCCCGGCACCGGCGGCGGCGGGAAGATGCCAACGAAGCCGTCCGGGATCTGGCTGAACTTGCCCATGAGCTTGCCCTGGATGGCGAAGGCCGACAGCGACGGGTCCTTGCGCTCATCGAAGGGCTTGAGCATGGCGAACATCAGCGCGGTGTTCGGCTGGTTCACCGGTCCATTGACCGACAGGCCCGGGAAGGCCACCACGCTCTCGACGCCCGGCTCAGCCAGTGCGATCTTGGTCATCTCCTTGACGACCGCCTCGGTGCGATCCAGCGAGGCGCCGGTCGGAAGCTGGGCGATGCCCACGAGATAGTACTTGTCCTGGGCCGGCACGAAGCCCGCAGGCACCTTGTGGAAGCCCAGCCAGGTCAGGCCCAGGAAGCCGACGTAGAGCAGCAGCACGATGGCGCTGCCGCGCACCGCGCGGCGCACGCCCCCGACGTAGGAATTCGAGGCGCGATCGAAGAAGCGGTTGAAGCGGCGGAAGAAGCCGCCGAACACGCCGTCGATGATGCGCGTGAGACGATCGGGCTTGGCCGCGCCGTGGTGCGGCTTGAGCAGGATGGCGGCCAGCGCTGGCGACAGCGTAAGCGAGTTGATCGCCGACAGGATGGTCGAGAACGCGATGGTCAGCGCGAACTGGCGATAGAACTCGCCCTGCAGCCCCGACAGGAACGCCGAGGGGATGAAGACCGCTGCCAGCACCGAGGTGATGGCCAGGATCGGGCCAGTCACTTCATCCATCGCCTTGCGCGCCGCATCCTTGGGCGATTCGCCCAGCGCCATGTGGCGCTCCACGTTCTCCACCACCACGATGGCGTCATCCACCACGATGCCGATGGAGAGCACGAGGCCAAACAGCGACAGCGTGTTCAGCGAGAAGCCGAACATGTGCATCACCGCGAACGTGCCGACCAGCGAGACCGGCACGGCGATCAGTGGAATGATCGACGCGCGCCAAGATTGCAGGAACAGCACCACCACGATCACCACCAGGAGGATGGCCTCCAGCAGCGTGACGGCGACGGACTGGAGCGAGGCGCGCACGAAGACTGTGGGGTCGTAGGCGATCTTGTACTCGATGCCTTCGGGGAACTTGGCCTGCAGCCGCTCCATCGTCGCGCGCACCGCGCTGGACGTGTCCAGGGCATTGGAGCCGGGCGTCATCAGGATTTGCAGGCCGACCGCGTTCTCGCCGTCGAGCTGGCCGCGCATGGTGTAGTTGTCCGAGCCCAGTTCCAGGCGTGCGACGTCGCGCAGGCGGGTCACCTGGCCGTTGGCGCCGGCCTTGATCACGATGTCGCCGAACTGCTCTTCGGTGGTCAGGCGCCCCAGCGCATTGACGCTGACCTGGAAGGCGGCCGACGCATTCGGCTGCTGGCCGATCGAGCCGGCTGCGACCTGCACGTTCTGCTCGCGGATGGCGGCGACCACATCGCTGGCGGTCATGCCCCGCGATGCGACCTTCTCGGGGTCGAGCCAGACGCGCATTGCGTACTCGCCTTCACCGCCGATGATCACGTTGGCGATGCCCGGCAGGCGCGCCAGTTCGTCGCGCACGTTGAGCATCGCGTAGTTGGACACGTACAGCGGGTCGTAGCGGTCCCCCGGCGAGAGCATATGCACCACCATGAGAATATCGGGCGCGGTCTTGTCGGTGACCACGCCGATGCGCTGGACCTCGGGCGGCAACCGGGGCAGCGCGCGTGAGACGCGGTTCTGCACCTGGATCTGCGCGACGTCGGGGTCGATGTGCTGCTCGAACGAGATGGTCAGCACCATCCGCCCGTCCGTGGACATCTGGGACTGCATGTACATCATGCCTTCCACGCCGTTGACCGCCTGCTCCAGCGGCGATGCCACGGTGTCGGCGATCACCTGCGGGTTGGCGCCGGGATAGCTGGCGGTGACCTGCACCGTCGGCGGCGTGACCTGGGGGTACTCGCTCAGGGGGAGCTGGAAATAGCTGATCGCGCCCGCGATCAGCATCAGCACCGACAGGACGATGGCGAAGATCGGCCGGTTGATGAAGAAGCGGGGGAAATTCATTTGCGGGCCTCCGCCGAGCCGGCCGCGCCGTCAGCCTTGGCGGGGTCCGCGCCACCGGCCTTGGCAGGCGCCGCAGCGGGAGCCGGAGCGTTTGCCGCAGCCTTGGTCGCGCCGGTCGCGCCGGCGGCCGGTGCCGCGGGCGCCTGCATGGGCACCATGCGCGGCGTGACCGCCATGCCGGGGCGCACGAGGCCCTTGATGATGATCTTCTCACCGGCCTGCAGGCCGCCGTTGATGACGCGCAGCCCGTCCACCACCGGCCCCAGTTCGATGGGCCGGTACTGGGCCTGGTTGTTCTCGCCCACGACCAGCACGTAGTTGCGCCCTTGGTCGGTGCCCACGGCCTGATCGTCGATCAGGACGGCCTCGCGCGCCGCGCCGGTGGACAGCTTGGCCCGGGCGAACATGCCGGGTGCCATGCGCCCATCCGGGTTGGGCACAACGGCGCGCGCGCGGATCGTGCCGGTGCTTCGGTCAATGGTGTTGCCCACGAAGTCGAGCGCGCCCCTGTGCGGGAAACCCTTGTCCGTGGTCAGCCCGACCTGCACGGGCAGCGAAGCCTTGCTACCGGCGCCCGCAGCGGGCCGCGAGCGGCTGACGACGTTGAGATAGGTGGCCTCATCAATGTCGAAGTACACGTGCAACGGGTCGATGGATACGATCGTGGTCAGCAGCGTGGCCGCGCCGGCGCCGCCACCGCTGACCAAGTTGCCCTCGGTCACGAGCACGCGGTCGACGCGCCCGGCGATGGGCGCAGTGACGCGGGCGTAGGACAGGTCCAGCTGAGCCGCAGCAACGGCGGCCTTAGCCGCCTGCACCTGAGCCTGGCGCGCGTTGCGTGCGGAGGCGGCATCGTCATAGGTCTTGCGCGCGACGGCGCCGGTCGCCACCAGGCGCTCGGCGCGGTCAAAGTCGGCCTGGGCCTGGCTGGCCAGCACCTCGGCCTGACGCAGTTGCGCCACGGCCGTGTCGAGCGCAACCTGGAACGGCCTCGGGTCGATCTGGAACAGCAGTTGGCCCTTGCGCACGAGGCTACCTTCGGGAACGCTCACCGCATCGACGGCGCCGCCGACCCGCGAGCGCAGCTCGACGGTCTTGGGCGCGGCCAGGAAGCCGGTGTACTCGGCCGATGGCGCGACCGTGCGGTAATGACCTCGGCCACGGGCACCTGCGGCGCCATCGGCGCGCCCGCCGGGGGCGCCGCGGCCTTGCCCTCGTCCTTGGCGTCGCGGGCAGCGATCGCTATCCCCCCGACGGCTGCGATGACGCCTGCCACCACAATGATTCTGATTTTTTTACGCATGGAAGTGACCCTTTCTTGGATGCAGGACTCCGGCCCTTCCGAAGCGCTCTGCAGACATTTGTGTGGAGGCTAGGCGTTACAACGACGGCAAGGTCAAGCCCTCTTGTTGCCTCAGCGGGCAGACGGCACGGACAAGGTGGTGGGACGCCCGGCGTCGTCGCCGTGGTTGGCCTCCGGCGCGCCCTTGAAGCGCAGCAGGCGCAGTGCGTTCAGCGTGACCAGGGCCGTGGCGCCGGTGTCGGCCAGCACGGCAACCCACAAGCCGGTGATACCCAACACGGTGGTGACCAGGAACAAGCCCTTGAGGCCAATGGCGAATACGACGTTTTGGTGAATGTTGGCCATCGTCGCCCGCGACAGGGCCACCAGGTGGGCCACGTCCGTGACGCGGCTCTTGAGCAGCGCGGCATCGGCGGTTTCCAGCGCCACGTCCGTGCCGCCGCCCATGGCGATACCCACGTCGGCGGTCGCCAGGGCCGGCGCGTCGTTGATGCCGTCGCCGACCATCGCCACCTTGGCATCACGCTTCATCTCGTTGACCAAGCGCAGCTTGTCCTGCGGCAGCAGCTCGGCCTCCCACTCGATGCCCAGCTTGCCGGCGATCGCCTGCGCGGTGCGGCGGTTGTCGCCGGTCAGCATGACCGAGCGCACGCCCATGGCGTTGAGCTGGGCCACGCCTTCGCGCGCGTCGCGGCGGGGCTCGTCGCGCAGGGCCAGCAGGCCCAGAACGTTCTTGCTGGCTTCGTCGAACAGGACCACCACGGTCTTGCCGCCATCCTCCAGCTTGTCGATTTCCCTGCGGTGCGCGGCTGTCAGCGTGGCCGTCTGTTCCGCATGGGCGGGCGATCCGACAGCGAGCGCACTGCCGTTCACGGTGGCGCGCACCGCCTTGCCGGCAATGGCCGATGCGCCCGTGGCCTGGGGAATCGCCACGTCCAGGCTCTTGGCATGGGCGACAATGGCCTTCGCCAAGGGATGGTTTGAGCCGGACTCGACAGCGGCGGCAAGCGCAAGGACCTGTTGATGCTTGAACAGCCCGAAGGGCAGGACCTCGGTGATGCGCGGCTTGCCCTCGGTCAGCGTGCCAGTCTTGTCGAAGGCAATGGCGCGCACGCGGCCGATGGTTTCCAACGCGTTGCCACCCTTGATCAGCAGGCCCCGTCGCGTGGCCACCGCAAGGCCCGAGGCGATGGCCGCCGGTGTGGAGAGCACCAGCGCACATGGGCAGGCAATCAACAGCAGTGCGAGGCCGCGGTACAGCCAGGTACCCCAGTCGCCACCCATGGCAAGTGGCGGAACCACCACGATCAACGCCGCGATGGCCATGACGGCAGGGGTGTAGTAGCGGCTGAACTTTTCGATGAAGCGAGCCGTGGGCGCCTTGGAGGACTGCGCCTGCTCCACCAGTTGGATGATGCGAGAAATGGTGTTGTCCGATGCCGTCTTCTCGACTTGTACTTCGAGCACGCCATCGACGTTGATGGAGCCGGCGAACACGTCGGCACCGATAGCCTTTTGACGCGGTACGGACTCGCCGGTGATAGGCGACTCGTCCAGGCTGCTTTCACCGCGGAGGATCTTGCCGTCCGCAGGCACCCGGTCACCAGGGCGCACCAGCACGCGGTCGCTCACGCGCAGGGAAGCGGCGGGCACTTCGCGCTGCCCGCCCGCGGCATCGAGCAGTACCGCCGTCTTAGGCACCAGGGAGGCCAGCGCCTTGATGCCGGCGCGCGCGCGGCCGGCGGCCACGCTTTCCAGCAGCTCGCCGATCGCGAACAGGAACACCACGGCAGCAGCTTCCTCGGCCTCGCCTATCACGAGCGCGCCCAGCGAGGCGACGACCATCAGCGTTTCGATAGAGAACGGCGAGCCTGACACAGCCAGCGCGAAGGCTTTGCGAGCGAACGGCAGCACGCCCGCGATCACCGCAGCGGCGAAGATCCATTCAGCGTAGCCAGGAACGAACTGCGCGATCGCGTAGGCCGAGCCCATCAGGCCGCCCAGGCCCAGCACGTGCTTGCCTTTCTTCGTCTGCCACCAGCGCTGATGGCGCGCCGTCGATGCTGCTGCTGGGGCCGCGGGTGCTGAGCCATCATGGCGGCGCACGTCGGAGACGCCGAAGCCCAGGCTCTTGATGGTCTTCTCGATGTGGCCGAGCTGCGTGGGGCCGCCAGACGCGAGCGTCAATTCCAGCGTTTCTGCGGTGAAGTTTATGCGGGCATCGGACACGCCATCCATGCGAGCGAGCGCCGTTTCGATCTTGCCGACGCAACTGGCGCAGTCCATGCCCTCGACGCGCATGGACACGTTGGGGGGCGTGCTGGGTGCTCCACGGGAGGCAGAGGCCGGCGCATGGTCATGCCCGCTGCAGGCCCCGTGATCGTGACCGTGGTCATGGGCATGGGCATGGCCGTGAGCATGGCCATGCCCATGGTCATCACCGCACGCTTTGCCGTGCGAATGATCGTGCCCGTGGTCGTGGGCATGCCCATGGTCATGGTGGCCGCCGCAGCCGGCGTGGTCATGCGCGTGGGCCGCATGGCACGGTGCAGGTGCTGCGGACATTTCGGACGCGGGCAGTGCCTGCACGTCGAAGCCCAGGGACCGGATTTTCTTGGCAATGTCGCGTGCAGTATTTCGGCTACTTGTGCTGCGCGTCAACGTCAGCGTCTCATTTGTAAAATTAACCTGTACATTTGATACGCCATCAATTCGACCAAGCGCTGTTTCAATCTTGCCGACGCAACTGGCGCAATCCATACCTTCGACCCGAAAGCCCAGTTGTTCGTCCTGCGCTCCTGTGCCGTCCAATGTTTCCAAAGACATATCAATCTCCTGGTTCTCTGAGTAATCGCCGTGGCAGGACGCACAAATCAGCGATCGGAATGTTATGCAAACAAATGAACACTTGTTTGTATGTTTATTCAAAAAAAAGAAAGAATCTCTTTCTGGCTGAACCATCCGACCGCTGCTTTATGCAGCTGCCATTAAGTCATTTTTTGTTGCGCAGCATCTGGTAGGTTTCAAATGCGGTGCGGTAGGCATCACTATAGGTATCAGGCGTCTGCTCACCAGCCCAGAATCCAGCCATTCCCGCAACCTGCCAATCTGCCAAATCACTCTTTACTTGAGCACGAGTCAATGCCACCGGAGCCTTGTAAGCCGCACCCAGCTTGAGCTGGAGATAGCTCTCGTAGGCTTGTTGGTAGGCTTGGGTGTGCGAAGCGGTGGTGATTCCGCGCGAGGTGAACGCGTGCATGCCGGAGATTTTCCACAGTTCCAAATCAGCCATCACTTCAGCACGAGTCTTTCCTGCTGAGGGCGCCTGATACATATCACCTTGGGTCAATTGCAAGTAGCGCTGAAAGGCAGCCTGGTATTGAGGGCTGAACGTATCCGGGCCGCTTTCGCCGCGAGACAACGCTTCCAACCCAGATTGCCTCCAAGCAGCCAGATCCTCCTGGACCTGTTGCCGTGTCATATCTGCGGCGAACGGTTGAGCGTTTACTCCAGCAGCAAAAAGTGCGGAAAGCAGAACAGCAAAGCGAATTTTCTTGGACATGGTCAATACTCCTTGACGTTAAAAATAATGGCGTGGTCCTTACGCCTTTCGGATACCCCGTAGACAAATAATAACACACATGAAGATATGTTCAAGTGTTTATTTTTAGAGTGCTTTTTGCTTGGGGTCTTCTAGGCATTCAGCAAGGCGCGCCGGTGTCTCTCTAGATTAATAGCCAAAAAAAGCCTACCCCTTGAAGGCGTAGGCCGGCGCGCACTCACATGTTCAGTCAATCGTCGTGTCTGTCCTCCGAAATGTGAACCGCCATGTCCTGGAGTACCTGGCTGACGTGCTGGTCGGCAATGCCGTAGAAGATGTGCTTGGCTTGGCGCTCGCCGCGCACGAGGCGCGCGCCGCGCAACAGGCGCAGGTGATGGCTGACCAAGGACTGCGACAGGTCTAGCGAGCCAGCAATGTCGCCCACTGCGACCGATCCGCGCATGCACTGCAACAGGATTTTCAATCGCGATTGGTCGCCCAGCAGGCGGAAGGTCTCTGCCAGAACAGCGACGTCACTTTGCGATAGTGCGAGGACATCAGTGGTCGTGCCGTGGTTAGAGGTCGAACATTGCACAATAGCGGCGCTGGTGGTTTTGCGGGATGTCATGGATTCAAACCCTCAAGTGAACTGCGAACCGTCTAGCACGGCCTCAATGCTTGTGACCGGGAGCGGAGTGGTCATGGTCATGATTGTGCTCACTGTGGTCGTGGCCGCTGTGGTCCTGACGGCCTGTCGTGGGTTGCAGGCTGCAGATGTTCTCGTCAGCCTCCGAGTTCCAGTCGATTCCGACTGTGGCGTGTTCGATGCTGAACTGCTCTCGCAGCACCGCCTCGACGCGCTTGACCACAGCTCGCGCCTCCTCGTCCACGTTGGGTCGAACGTGTAGCGTGGCCATCGTGCGACCGGAAGTGAGTTGCCACACGTGAACATGGCTGACAGCCGCCAGGCCGGGCACAGTGCTCATCAGGCCTTGTTCCACCTTTTCCGGCGAAGCGTCCTCTGGCGCACCCTCCAACAGGATATGGATCGACTTGGCCAGGAGCTTCCAGGCGCTGCGCAGAATCAACGCCGCTACTAGAACCGACAGGATGGGGTCGATCGGAGTCCAGCCGGTGAAGTAGATGACGATCGCTGCAACGATGGCGCCGACAGAGCCGAGCAGGTCACCCATCACGTGGAGGATGGCACCTTTCACATTGACGTGATCGGTTTCGCCGCGGGTCATGATCCACAGCACGAGGACGTTGATCAGTAAGCCGAGCACGGCGACGATCATCATCGGGCCGGCGAGGATGACGGGCGGCGCCTGCAGCCGCTCCCACGCCTCGTAGGCGATCCATGCGACGATCGCGAACAGGGTCACGGCGTTCAGGAAGCCGGCGATGACCTCGAAGCGCAGGTAACCGAATGTGCGTTTGCTGTCGGCTGCGCGGCGACCGAATCGGAAGGCAGCGTAAGCCAGGGCAAGTGCCACGGCGTCGGTCAGCATGTGGCCAGCATCGGCAAGTAGGGCTAGCGAGCCCGACAGCACGCCGCCGACAGCTTCCACGAGCATGAAGCCGAAGATCAGGAAGAAGGAAACCAGAACCTTGCGCTCGTTGGCGCTCGTCACTGTGGGGGTGTGGTCGTGATCATGGTCGTGACCATGGTCATGTGCATTGGATTGGGACATGGGCGCCTCTGCTGGTTGAGTGTTTGACTATGGCGAAATATAACACATGAATATGTGTTCATGTGATATATTTTCGCTCACCCTTCTCAGCCTCCGAAGCCATGCGTTGTGATGCCGCAACGAGAAAATGTGCCTATCCTTTCGGCCAGATACGGTGCAGGTCATCCAGAATCAGCTGGTGATGGTGCCTGCCTTGGTCTGCGTGTGTGCGTAAATGAGGGTGATCCGGCGGCAAGCTGGGGTGGTCATGCGCCACGTCAGAAGGGTCGCTGGCCGGCCACAGCCAGAGCGTCAGCGCCACGCCGGCCAAGCCGACCAGGGACATGACAATGAAGGTCGATGGCAAGCCCATGACCGCGCCGAAGCGGCCGGCAAGTGGGTAGCAGATGAGCCAACAGGCGTGCGACAGCGCGAAGTGTGCCGCGAAGATCGCAGGACGGTCCTCGGCATGGGCCGAGCGGCGCAGAAGACGGCCGGATGGCGTTTGCGCCACGCTGTAGCCAAAGCCGATGATCAACCACAGCGGCAGCAACAATGCATAGCTCGGCAGCAGTGCGCCGATCCCCGTGCCCACGACCAGTACGGTAGCGCCGGTGAGCATCGCGGTTCGGTCGGCCACCTTTTCCAGTAAGGATGGCAGAACGAAGGCTGCCACCATCGAACCGCCTCCGAATGCCGCCAGTGCCGACGCCACTTCGACCTCGCCTAGGCCAAAGCGCGCCTTCACGAGAACCACCGTGTTCACGATCACCATGGCGCCCGCCGCCGAGACGGCCAAGCTGATCGCCAGCAGGCCCCGCAGGCGTGGCGTAGCGAGATAGATGCGTGTGCCGCGGGTCGTGCGATCCCAAATGCCGCGGCGCGGTCCGGGAATAGTTGTGGGCAACCGCACGCTGACCACGAGCGCGGCTGAAACGAGGAAACCGAGCACTGTTCCCGCGAACAGGTTGTGAAAGCTGATGACGGTCAGCAGCGCAGCAGCCAGCATCGGGGAAATCAGGCTTTCCAGGTCATAGGCCAGCCGGGACAGCGACAGCGCCTTCGTGTAGTCCTCTTCATCGGGAAGGATGTCCGGGATAGTGGCTTGGAAAGTCGGCGTGAAGCCGGCGGATGCCGCTTGCAGGACAAAGATCAGCAGATAGATCTGCCAGACCTCGGTGACAAAGGGCAAACAGATCGCGACAACCGCTCGTACCAGGTCCAGCGCTACGAGCAATGACCGTCGCGGGAACTGGTCGGCGAAGGCCTGTGCGACTGGAGCGACTCCCACATAGGCCAGCATCTTGATAGCCAGCGCCGACCCGAGCACCGCACCTGCATCGGCCCCGGCCAGCTCGTAGGCAAGTAGGCCGAGCGCTACCGTCATCAGGCCTGTGCCGACGAGTGCGATCACCTGCGCGGTGAACAGGTGGCGGTAGGTGCGGTTCTTTAGGACGGAGAGCATCGAGAGACCTCAGAGCAGTCTGGTTAGCGCCTTCATTTCGGCTAGAACGGAGTCCTCATCATGAGATAGGCAGTGGTCGATGTGGTCATGGATCAGGACGCGCTTGGCCGCTGTGACGGCGCTCTCCACCGCAGCGAGCTGGCGAGCGATGTCCAGGCAGGTTTCTTCTCCTTCGATCATCCCGATGACGTGTCGCAGATGACCCTCGGCGCGCTTGAGCCGTTTCACGAGATCTGGGTGGCTGGTGTGCTTGTGCATCTCTTTCATGCAGCAATCATATCCCCCCCCGGGGGATATGCTCAAGGAGTCTGCATAGCTGTTTGCGCAGTGGATTAGCCCCACCTCGCCTCTCGATGTCTTGCGCCCGACGCCCTCTCTAAGGCGATTGGTGCTCAAAGGATGTAAGGTTTTCTTTCCCATTCATATGAATAGATATACAATTGTTCATATCCAAGCCAGTGAACAGTGGCTTTTCAACGACAAGCACTTGCTCGGAAAGAGAACACCCAGCCGGGGGTAAGTACTGATGCAACACCGATGGAGAATTGAATGCTTCGCAAAGACATACGCAAGGGATGGATATGGGCGGTATCCACGCTTTGGGCCGGCACCGTGCTAGCCCAGCCAGTAGCCGCCCCTCACGTCCCATCCAGACCAGACAGCCACATGGTCGCCCAATTGTGGGAGTCAGCTTGGCAGCGGCAGCCAGAAGCCGCTGGAGAAGGCGCCTGGCAGCAGGCCGCCCAAGCACGCCAAGAGACGGCCGGCAGTTGGGTGGCAGGTCCGATGGCGCTGGAAGCCTCCACCAAAACTGATCGGTTCAACAACCGCAACGGACAGCGCGAATATGAAGTCGGGGTGGCTATTCCCCTTTGGATGCCTGGTGAGCGCGCCTCGTCGGCACGCTGGGCGGACGCGGAAAGCCTCGCGCTATCCAGCCGGATGCTGGCCGCCAAGCTACGCACGGCCGGACAGGTTCGCCAGGCATGGTGGGCATGGCAGCGTGCCCAGGCCGAATTGGTGGCGGCGCAGGATCGCACCCGCAGCGCGGACGAGTTGGCGCAAGATGTGGCTCGCCGGGTTCGCGCGGGCGACCTGGCGCAAGCCGACAGAAACCAGGCCGATGGCGCCTTGGCGTCGGCTCGTAGTGCCCTGGCCATTGCTCAGGCCGAAGAAATCACGCAGCGCGAGGCGTTGTTGGCACTGACCGGCATCGAGAGTATCCCGTCGCAGGCCGATTCCGCGCAGCCGGAGCAGTCAGGTGTCCGAGTTCAACCGGCATCGGCACAGCCGTCCGGCGCGTTGTTGGGTAACCACCCTGCGCTGCTGGAACTGCAGCACAAGGCGCTGGCGGCCCGCCGCTCTGCGGAACTGGTGTCCCATCAGAAGTACGCCAACCCCGAACTGACCCTGGCGACCACGCGGGATCGGGGCGGCTACGGCGAACGCTACAACCAGACGATCACGGTGGGTGTGCGCATTCCCTTCGGTACGGGTAGCCGTCATACCGAGCAATTGTCCAGCGCCAATGCGCAGGCACTGGAGGCTGAGTCGGCACTCGCGGCCCAGCGCACCCGGCTACTCTCGGAAATTCGAACTGCCCAATCGCGCGAACTGGCAACCAGCACCCAGATGCAGGCCGCTTCGGAGCGCCAGCGACTAGCCCAACAAACGCGCACCTTCTACCAAAAGTCGTTCGCGATGGGCGAGACGGACATGCCGACACGCCTTCGCATCGAGCAGGAGGCCACCGAGGCCGAGCGCGCGGCGCTGCTCGCCAAGGTGGAGCATGCCGCGGCCATCTCGTCCCTGTTGCAGGCACAAGGCACGCTGCCGCAGCCGACCGAGACTTTCACTGACATCTCCGGCACGCGCTGATCGGCGCGCGCTCAACCATCCTGGAACCTTAGAAATGTCGCAATCCTCTTTCTGGCGTGCAGCTGCCTTGTCCAGCCTCCTGCTTGGCAGTAGCGCAACGTGGGCCGGCGACGGCCATGACCATGGCGAAGCCGCTCCTGCCCCCGCAGCGGCCGCGCTTCCGCGCTTTGCCGCAGTTTCCGATGACTTCGAACTGGTGGGTGTGCTGAACGGCCAGCGTCTCACACTCTACCTCGACCATGCTGCCGACAACCGGCCGGTGACCGATGGCGAGCTGACCCTCGAGCTGGGTGGTCAACAGGTAAAGGTCAGCTCACACGGGGTTGGAGAGTTCGAGGCCGATCTGACTGAGCCGCTATCCGATGGCGAGACCTCAATCATGGCCACTATTACTGCGCAGGGCCAATCGGACCTGTTGACGGGCGTTCTCGATGTTCATAGCGAAGACGCCGAACACGAGCATGCCGTCGCATCCGGCCGTGTGGTCGTACTAGGTGGCGGTGCCGCAGTCCTCGGCGTCGGTGTCCTAGCGTGGGCGCTGCGCAGACGTACACGCACCAACGGTGCACTGCGAGGTGCAGCATGAAGCGCAACTTCCGTTTCCTAATGACGACGGCCATGGCGGCTGCATTGGCTCTGGCTGCTCCCGCGTTCGCTCACGACGGCCATGACCACGGCGACGAAGCGCCGGCTGCGTCTTCCAATGGCCCCCAGCGCCAGCCTGATGGCAGCGTGTTTCTTCCGAAACCGTCGCAACGTCAGATCGGTGTACGCACCCAGCTGATCAAGCAGGAGCCCTTGGCCCGCAGCCATGAACTGGCTGGCAAAGTAATCATGGACCCGACGACAGGCGGCAAGGTCCAGGCAATGGTAATGGGCCGGCTGGTGCCCGGGCCGGATGGTCTGCCGCAGATCGGCCAATCCGTGCGCAAGGGCCAGGTGCTGGCTTACATCGAACCGGCCAGCGGTGTGCTGGAGCGCTCAGGCCAGATGGCCCAGGTTGCCGAGCTGCGTGCGGGCCAAGCGCTCGCGCAGAAGCGCTTGGCCCGGCTGCGCGAGCTGTCGGAGACCGTGCCCCGCAAGGAGATCGAAGCAGCCGAAAGCGAAGTGAACAGCCTGACCGAACGCGCCCGCGCCTTGAGCGGGGGCCTCGCCGGCAGGGACGTACTGAAGGCCCCAGTCAGCGGCGTCATCGCATCCAGCCCCGCAGTTGCCGGGCAGGTCGTGGATGCGCGCGAACTGGTGTTTGAGGTGGTCGATCCGACCCAACTGCGCATCGAGGCGCTTGCCTACGATCCGGCAATGGCACAGAACCTGGCCGGTGCTGCACTCGCAGTAGGCGGTCAGAAGGTGCCGCTGAGCTTCGTCGGTGCCGCCAGCAGCCTGCGCGAGCAGGCCCTGCCCATGCTGTTCAAGGGCACCAGCGAAAGCCTCTCGCGCTTGGCGGTCGGTATGCCGGTGGTGGTCTTCGTGCAAGAGGCGACGACGGTACCTGGCTACCGCGTGCCTTCCGGTGCGCTGATGAAGAACCCTGCCAACCAGAACATCGTCTGGGTCAAAGACCAGGCCGAGCGCTTCGAGCCGCGTGTCGTGAACATCACTCCTTTGGATGGTGCATCCATCGCTGTCACTTCGGGCCTGGCGGACGGCGACCGCGTGGTTGTCGAGGGCGCGTCCCTGATCAATCAAGTTCGTTGAGGGGCACCATTCCATGTTCAAGTGGCTTCTCGAAAATAGCTTACGAAACCGGCTCCTGGTCATCATCGGGGCGCTGGTGCTGATGGCGTATGGCGCGTTCACCCTGACGCGCACGCCGGTAGATGTCTTTCCCGATCTCAACAAGCCGACCGTCACTCTCATGACGGAGGCTGGCGGCATGGCTGCCGAAGAAGTCGAGCAACTCATCACGTTCCCGCTCGAAACGGCCATGAACGGCCTGCCCAGCGTCGAAAGCGTGCGCTCGGTCTCCAGCGCCGGGCTTTCCTTCATCTACGTGACATTTGACTGGAAGACCGACATCTTCCGGGCGCGCCAGATGGTCTCCGAACGCCTGACGTCCATGGAGGAAGGGCTAGCCCCGGGCGTGACGCCCACTATGGGGCCAATCAGCTCAGTGATGGGCGAGATCATGCAGATTGCAATCCCCATCGGTGCCAAGCCCTCAGGGCAGAAGAACGCAGCCCCGCCGCTGTCGGCCATGGACACTCGCGAGTACGCGGACTGGGTGCTACGCCCCCGGCTGATGGCCATACCTGGTGTTGCCCAAGTCATCCCGATCGGAGGCGAGGTCCGTCAGTTCCAGGTCCAGCCCAACACCACGCGAATGTCAGAGCTGGGCGTGACTGCGTCCGATCTGGATGCGGCTCTCAAGGGCTTCTCCGCGAACACTTCCGGCGGCTTCCTGGAGATCAATGGCCGCGAGTACCTGATCCGCAACCTGGGCCGCACGTCCCGACTCGACGACCTGCGTAACCTGCCTCTCGCGGTGCGTGCGGGCCAACCCATCCTGCTCCACCAGGTCGCCGATGTTCAGTTTGCGCCAGCCATCAAGCGCGGCGATGCGGGCTTCGAGGGCCTGCCAGCCGTGATCCTGGGCATCCAAAAGCAGCCCACGGCCGATACGATTGCACTGACCCGCTCGATCGAGTCAGCGTTGGCGGACATGAAGGGCTCACTGCCGGCTGGCATGGCCGAGCCACAGGTGACCTTCCGACAAGCCAACTTCATCGAGGCGTCCATCAGCACGCTGCAAGGCAAGCTCATCGGCGCATCGGTCTTCGTGGCGGTGATCCTGTTCTTCTTCCTGGGCACTTTGCGCCCCCTGGTGATCGCGTTGACCGCGATTCCTGCCTCGATCTTCGTGACCGGGCTGGTGTTCCACTATTTCGGCCTATCAATCAACACCATGACGCTCGGTGGGCTGGCGATCGCCATCGGCGGTCTCGTGGACGATGCTGTGGTCGATGTGGAGAACATCATGCGGCGGCTCAAGGAGGACCGCACCCGCCACCCTGAGAACCGGCTGACGCCCCTGGTCATCGTTGCCAGGGCCTCGATGGAGGTTCGCTCGGCGATTCTCTACGCCACGATGATCATTGTGCTGGTGTTCCTGCCCCTGTTCGCGCTGCCGGGGATGGAGGGGCGCTTGTTCGTGCCGCTGGGCATCGCCTTCATCGTCTCCACGCTGGCCTCGCTGCTGGTCTCTGTGACGGTCACTCCGGTGCTTTCGTACTACCTGCTGCCCAAGATGAGGACGCTGGACCATGGCGACACTCGGCTTCTAGCCTGGTTGAAGACGCGCTATCAGGGCGGCCTGCAGCGGGTCTTGCAGCGGCCGCGTGCCGCCCTTGGCATGGCCGCTGTGGCTGTCACACTGGCTGTCGCCGCGGTGCCATTCTTCCCGACCACGTTCCTGCCCCCGTTCAATGAAGGAACGTTGCTGGTGGGCCTGCGCCTGAATCCCGGTGTGACGCTGGCCGAATCTTCGGCGCTTGCCCAGCAAGCCGAGCTGCTGGTCGCGCAGGTGCCAGAGGTGCAGCACGTGGGCCGGCGCAGCGGACGGGCCGAGCTGGACGAGCATGCCGAAGGCGTGCATGTCAGCGAGCTGGACGTGGGCCTGCTGCCCGCCTCGGAGCTAAAGCGCTCCATGGAGGAGATCACCGCCGACATCCGTTCGCGTCTGGCTCACTTGCCCGGCTCCATCGGCATTGGCCAGCCGATCTCGCACCGCATCGACCACATGTTGTCGGGGGTGCGCTCGCAGATCGCCATCAAGGTGTTCGGCGAGGACCTGGACGTCCTGCGCGGGCAGGCGGATCTGCTGCGCGCCAAGCTGGCCGGAATTCCGGGGCTTGCTGACCTGGAGATCGAAAAGCAGGTCCTAGCGCCGCAGATCAAAATCCGCGTGGATTATGCGGCGGCGGGACGCTACGGCGTGGCCGCACCGCAAATTCTGTCCACGCTGCAAAGCCTGGTCGAAGGCGAAAAGATCACCGAGGTCATCGAGGGCAACCGCCGCTTCGCGCTGGTGGTTCGCCTGCCCGAGCAGGCGCGGTCGATTGAGGGCTTGAGCCGCATCCTCATCGACACGCCCATGGGTCGGGTCCCGTTGTCGCGCCTTGCCACCATCGAAGACAGCGACGGCCCCAACCAGGTCAGCCGCGACGATGGCCGTCGACGCATAGTTTTGTCGGCCAACGCTCAGGGACGGCCGCTGTCCGAAGTAGTGGCCGACATACGCAGCGTCGTCCAAGAAGTGCGCTTGCCCGAAGGCTACTTCATCACGCTGGGCGGCCAGTTCCAGGCACAAGAGGAAGCCTCGCGACTGGTGGGCCTGCTGTCCATCGTCTCCCTGACGCTCATGTTCGTGGTGTTGTACACGCGCTACAAGTCGGTCGTCCTATCAGCGCTCATCATGGTGAACATTCCATTGGCCCTGGTCGGCGCCGTGTTGGGGCTGTGGCTGTCTGGCCAGCCGTTGTCCGTGGCCGCCCTGGTCGGCTTCATCACGCTCGCGGGTATTTCTGTGCGCAACGGCATCCTGAAGGTGAGCCACTACCTCAACCTCATGCGCATGGAGGGCGAGGACTTCGACCAGAAGATGATCGTGCGTGGCTCGCTCGAACGGCTTTCCCCGGTTCTGATGACCGCGCTGGTCACGGCCTTCGCGCTGGCCCCGCTGCTGTTCGAGGCGTCCCGACCCGGTACTGAGATCCTGCACCCCGTCGCGGTGGTGATCTTCTCGGGGCTGGTCAGCTCCACGCTGCTAGACACCTTCCTTACACCCGCCATGTTCTGGCTGTTCGGCCGCAAGCCTGCCGAACGCCTGCTGGACGACCGCGACGCGGAGGCATTCTGATGCAACGCCTTCTGTCACCCGATTTCAACCACCGTAACCCTATAGGAGCTTTCATGTCTGTTCGATTTCGTTCCCTCACGGCCGGCACCGCCCTCGCCCTGGCATCCGTCACCGCCTTCGCCGCAGGCGACCATGACCACGCGCATGACCACAAGCCGCTGCATGGTGGCGTCGTGACCGAAGTCCGGGACGTGGACTACGAGTTGGTCGTTCAGCCCGCAGCAGCGCAACTCTACCTGCGCGACCACGGCAAGCAGGTCAATGTAAGCAACACCAAAGCCAAGCTCACACTGTTGACCGGCTCACAAAAGCAGGAGGTGCAACTCACGCCTGCCGCGGACGGAAGCCGCCTCGAAGGCAGCGGGACCTTCGCCGCAGCCAAGGGCACGAAGGCCGTCGTCCAAGTCGAACGTGGGGGCAATACCGCGAGCGCCCGGTTCGTTCTGCCGTAGTGTTCAACGTGATCGTCAGGGAACGAGCTGTAATCTGGCGACCACCTGACAAAAGGCGCGACATAGGCGCTCACTATTTCCTCAAAAACTTTGGAGATGTAAATCATGGAAATGCATTTCGACGTCATTGTTATCGGTGCCGGCCCAGGCGGATACATCGCGGCCATTCGCGCTGCCCAATTAGGCATGAAGGTCGCTTGTGTAGATGCCTGGAAGAACAAGGACGGAAAGCCAGCACCTGGCGGCACCTGCAACAACATCGGTTGTATCCCTTCGAAAGCGCTACTGCAGTCGTCAGAGAACTTTGAACAAGCCAAGCACCACTTTGGCACGCACGGCATCTCCACGGGTGATCTGCGCATGGATGTGACCACGATGTTGGAACGTAAGAATCAGGTCGTGAAGTCCAGCAACGAAGGCATCCTTTATCTGTTCCGCAAAAACAAGGTCCAGTTTTTCAACGGCCTGGCGTCTTTCACCAGGACTGTCGATGGTGGCTTCGAGGTGAGCGTCGCCGCCGATGAGGCTGTTACCTTGGTGGGCAAGCAGATCATCGTTGCCACAGGCTCCAACGTGCGGCCACTCCCCAACCTACCGTTCGATGAGCGGGTCGTGCTCTCCAACGACGGCGCGCTGGACATCGCGGCCGTGCCCGATCGGTTGGCCGTCATCGGTGCCGGCGTGATCGGCCTGGAGCTGGGCTCCGTTTGGCGCCGCCTGGGGGCGGATGTCACGATCCTCGAAGGCTTGCCCAGCTTCCTGCCAATCGTCGACCAAGCCATCGCCAAGGAGGCGAAGAAGGCGTTCGACAAGCAAGGCCTGAAGATCGAACTAGGTGCGAAGGTTCGCGAAGTCAATGCAACCGAGGCTGGCGTGACTATTCACTACACCGACAGCCAGGGCCAGACGCAGTCCTTGCAGGCAGACAAAGTGATCGTGGCTATCGGCCGTGTGCCCAACACCGAAGGCCTGAATCCGGCCGCCGTGGGACTCCAACTGGATGAGCGCGGCGCCGTGCTGGTGGACGATGAATGCCGCACCAGTGTGCCCGGCATCTGGGCCATCGGTGACGTGGTGCGTGGCCCGATGTTGGCGCACAAGGCGGAAGAGGAAGGTGTCGCAGTGGCCGAGCGCATTGCCGGCCAGCACGGTCACGTCGATTTCAATACGATCCCCAACGTCATCTACACCAGCCCAGAGATTGCCTGGGTAGGCCGCACCGAGCAGCAGCTCAAAGAGCAGGGCACCGCCTATCGAATCGGTTCCTTCCCGTTCATGGCCAATGGCCGCGCGCGTGCGCTGGGCGACACGCCGGGCCTCGTCAAGGTGATCGCCGATCCTGCCACTGATGAGATACTCGGCGTGCATGTGGTCGGCCCGCAGGCCAGTGAACTGGTGGCCGAGGCCGTGATCGCCATGGCGTTCAAGGCCAGCAGCGAAGACATCGCCCGCATCTGCTTTGCCCATCCGACCCTCTCCGAGACGTTCAAAGAGGCCTCGCTGGCCGTGGACAAGCGCGCGCTCAACTTCTGATTGATCGGAAGCGGCATCCAAACCACCTCACCGAACGCAGCTGCGGGCGGTGGGGCGCATATCGCCATGGAACGTAGGCCACGCCGCAACGGCATGCTATGCCCAACAGTTACTCGTCGTTGTGGTCTTCCGCGATGTGGGTGGCCATATCCAGCAGCACCTGGTTCACGTGCTTGTCCGCCACCTCATAGAAGATCTGTTTGGCTTGGCGCACGCCCTTGACCAGGCGAGCACCGCGCAGCAGCCGCAGGTGGTGGCTCACCAGCGACTGCGAGAGTTCGAGGGTTTCAGCGATGTCCCCGACCGAGGAAGAGCCTTTCATGCAGCACAGCATGATTCTCAGCCGGGACGGGTCACCCAGGAGGCGGAATGTCTCAGCCAAGATGGTCACGTCATTCTGTGACAGCGATTCCAAATCGGCGCTGGGACCCTTCGGTGGGGTACTGAATGGCTTACTTGTATTCATTTTTAAAATATTTCCTAACCTCGAATGGCTGTTTTCGCCCTTCAGAATTAACAAGGCAGCGGCCGCTTAGGCGCGCGCAGCAAAGAACCAGTGCGAGCCTGGCAGGCAAGGCCTCCGTTCCCCGTGCACCGGGTCATTTCTGAAACCTGACAGCATCCGAAAAAGCGCTTGACCTTCCCACGATGGTAAACCCTAAGCTCCCTCCATGTCGAATTTCAACTATGGGAAGCACACCATGAGCATGGCAACAACGAGTAGTGCTGGCGCCCAAGCAGCGGCAATCAGCCTGCCCATCGAGGGCATGACCTGCGCAAGCTGTGTCGGCCGAGTCGAGGCCGCCCTTGCCAAGGTCGAGGGCGTGGCAAGCGTGTCTGTCAATCTCGCCACCGAGCGAGCGGACATTCGCCTGAACCGTCCTGTCGATCGCATGGCGCTGATCCAGGCGATCGAGAAGGTAGGGTACGACGTGCCTCAGGGCACCATCGAGCTGGCGATCGGAGGCATGACCTGCGCTTCGTGCGTGGGCCGCGTCGAGAAGGCGCTCAAGGCGGTGCCGGGCGTCACTGAGGCTGTGGTCAATCTGGCGACCGAGCGCGCTACCGTGCGTGGCGTAGCATCCGTGCAGGATCTGATTGCTGCTGTCGATAAGGTCGGCTACGAGGCCAGCCCGGTCGATACAGGCATGCAGGCCGACGAGGAAGCTGCCGAGAAAAAGGACGCCGAGCGCGCCGAACTCAAGCGCGACCTGACCCTGGCCGCCGTGCTGGCGCTGCCTGTGTTCGTGCTCGAAATGGGCTCGCACATGATTCCCGGCATGCACGAGTGGGTGGCTTCCACCATTGGCATCCAGCAGAGCTGGTATCTGCAGTTCGTGCTGACCCTGCTGGTGCTCGCCATTCCGGGCTGGCGCTTCTATGAGAAGGGCTTCCCGGCGCTGTTCCGCCTGGGTCCCGACATGAACTCGCTGGTCGCGGTCGGCACGGCCGCGGCCTTCGGTTATTCGATGGTCGCCACGTTCGCGCCCAGTCTGCTGCCGGCCGGCACGGTGAACGTGTACTACGAGGCGGCAGCCGTCATCGTGGCGCTGATCCTGCTGGGCCGCTTTCTTGAGGCACGGGCCAAGGGCCGCACCTCCGAGGCCATCAAGCGCCTGATCGGCCTGCAGGCCAAGGAGGCGCACGTGCTGCGCGACGGCCGCATCGTGGACATCCCGATCAACGACGTGGCGCAGGGCGACATCGTGGAAGTGCGCCCCGGCGAGCGCGTGCCGGTCGATGGTGAAGTGACCGAGGGCCGCAGCTTCGTGGACGAGTCGATGATCACCGGCGAGCCGATTCCCGTCGAAAAGGCGGAAGGCAGCACCGTGGTCGGCGGCACCGTCAACCAGAAGGGTGCGCTGACGCTGCGTGCCACCGCCGTGGGCGGTCAGACCATGCTGGCGCAGATCATCCGCATGGTCGAGCAGGCGCAAGGTTCCAAGCTGCCGATCCAGGCCGTGGTGGACAAGGTGACGCTGTGGTTCGTGCCCGCCGTCATGCTGGCCGCGGTGCTGACCTTCCTGGTCTGGCTGGTGTTCGGCCCGTCGCCCGCGCTGTCCTTCGCGCTGGTCAATGCCGTGGCGGTGCTGATCATTGCCTGCCCTTGCGCCATGGGTTTGGCGACGCCGACCTCCATCATGGTCGGCACGGGCCGGGGCGCCGAGATGGGCGTGCTGTTCCGCAAGGGTGAAGCCCTGCAACTGCTCAAGGACGCCAAGGTGGTGGCCGTGGACAAGACCGGCACGCTGACCGAGGGCCGCCCGGTCCTGACCGACCTGGAGATTGCCGACGGCTTTGACCGCAACCAGGTGCTGGCGAAGGTCGCCGCTGTCGAATCGCGCTCGGAGCATCCGATCGCACGCGCCATCGTCGAGTCGGCCGTGGAAGGTGGCATCGCGCTGCCGACGATGACAGACTTCGATTCGGTCACGGGCATGGGCGTGCGCGCCACCGTGGACGGCGCGCGTGTCGAGGTCGGTGCCGATCGCTTCATGCGTGAGCTGGGGTTGGACGTGGGCAGCTTCGCTCGCACGGCCGAGCGCCTGGGCAACGAGGGCAAGTCACCGCTGTACGCCGCGATCGACGGCCGGCTGGCCGCCATCATCGCGGTGGCCGATCCGATCAAGTCCAGCACGCCCGCGGCCATTGCCGCGTTGCACCAGCTCGGCCTGAAGGTGGCGATGATCACCGGCGACAACGCGCGTACCGCGCAGGCCATCGCCAAGCAACTGGGCATCGACGAGGTGGTGGCCGAAGTGCTGCCCGAGGGCAAGGTCGAAGCCGTGCGCCGGCTGAAAGCCAGCCACGGCCAGATCGCCTACGTGGGCGACGGCATCAACGACGCCCCGGCGCTGGCCGAGGCCGACGTGGGCCTGGCCATCGGCACCGGCACCGACGTGGCGGTGGAGTCGGCCGACGTAGTGCTGATGTCGGGCAACCTGCAGGGCGTGCCCAACGCCATCGCGCTGTCCAAGGCGACCATCGGCAACATCCGCCAGAACCTGTTCTGGGCGTTTGGCTACAACACGGCCCTGATCCCGGTGGCCGCTGGCGTCCTGTACCCCGCATACGGTGTGCTGTTGTCGCCGATCTTCGCGGCTGGCGCGATGGCGCTGTCCAGCGTGTTCGTGCTCGGCAACGCGCTGCGCCTGCGCCGCTTCCAGCCGCCGCTGGCGGCGGATACCGCTCATTGAGAAAGGAGGAACACCATGAACATCGGTGAAGCATCCAAGGCCTCGAAGGTCTCGGCCAAAATGATCCGCTACTACGAGCAAATCGGTCTGATCCCTCCGGCTGACCGCACCGATTCGGGCTACCGCGCCTATACCCAGGACGACGTTCACCGGTTGCATTTCATCCGGCGTTCGCGCGACCTCGGCTTCTCGGTGGCCGAGATCACGGACTTGCTGGGACTGTGGAATGACAAGTCGCGCCAGAGTGCTGATGTAAAGCGTCTGGCCCAGCAACACATCGACGAGTTGGACCGGCGCATCGAGAGCATGCTGGAGATGGCCGCGACGCTCAAGGCGCTGATCCGGTGTTGCGCCGGCGACGAACGGCCCGACTGCCCGATCCTGCACACGCTGGAGCAGCCCGATATCAGTGACAACAAGCCCGAAGCGCGCACTGGCGCAGTGCCGCGCCGCGCGCGAGCCAACGCAGCAGGAAAAAAGCCGTGTGCGCACTGAGCAGCCAGGAGAGATATGCCCAAAATCACCGTCTTGCCCCATCCTGAACTGGCGCCTGAGGGAGCCGAACTGAACGTGCCAGCAGGCACTTCGATCTGCGAGGCCCTGCTGGACAACGGCATCGAGATCGAGCATGCCTGCGACATGAGCTGTGCCTGCACGACCTGTCACTGCATCGTGCGCAAGGGGTTCGATTCTCTAAACGAAGTCGAGGAATGCGAGGACGATCTGCTCGACCGGGCCTGGGGACTGGAGGCGCAGTCGCGGCTGAGCTGCCAGGCCATCGTTGCGACCGAAGACCTGACCGTCGAGATCCCCAAGTACACGATCAACCATGCCAAGGAGAACCACTAGGAGCCTGCGTGCTGCCTCAGGCGCACCGGCCTGCGGCAGGGTTGCTCTGGCAGATGGAGGACTGACGGCATTGCCGCCAGATAACCAACCCGTGGGCCAGACCAACCCGCGAGCCAGGTGTCTACACTCCCTTTGCACGGTCGTCGGTTAGGCTGGAAAGGTCATCAACGTCCTTAAATCCGTGACGGCCGGCCCATGGAAAGTCCCACAGGAGAAGTCCTGCATGTCTGCGCCCAAGCTAGCCACGCTCTACCGAATGGTCATGCCCGGCCATACCTGCCCCTACGGGCTGAAGTCGCTCGATCTGCTCAACCGCAAGGGCTACGAGGTCGAGGACAAACACTTGGCAAGCCGCGAGCAGACGGATGCGTTCAAGAAGGAGCATGGCATCGAGACCACGCCCCAGGTCTTCATAAACGGGCGGCGCGTGGGCGGCTACGACGACCTACGCAAATTCTTCGGCATGTCCGTGAAGGACAAGAACGCCGTGACCTAGACCCCTGTGATCGCGCTGTTCGCCACGGCGGCCGCAATGGCGCTGGCGGCGAGCTGGGCGGCCTTCGGCCAAGTCTAGAGCATTCAGGCGGCAGAGTGGTTCGTGGCCTTTGCCATGTGCCTCCTGGCGCTGCAGAAGCTCAAGGACGTGGACGGCTTCGCGACGACCTGCTGGCCAAGCGCTGGGTTCGGTATGCCTATTTCTACCCGTTCGCGGAGGCCATCGCAGGCGTCCAGATGGTCGCGGGCGTGGGGATGTGGGTGTCGATTCCGTTGGCGCTGTTCATCGGGACCGTCGGGGCCGTGTCGGTTTTCAAGGCGGTCTATGTCGATCGCCGGGAACTCAAGTGCGCCTGCGTGGGCGGGGACAGCAACGTGCCGCTGGGCTTCGTGTCCCTGACCGAGAACCTGATGATGGTGGCGATGGCCCTGTGGCCAAGGTCGGCCTACCTTGGGATGCACTGAGCGCCGCGCCAGGTACGGCGCAGCGCACGTGCTCGCATCGGCCGTCCTGTGTGCATGCCGGCCACGATGCGGTGTTACTGCGCGCGCGGCGGGAAGCCAGCTTCGCTCAGGGCCGCGGCGATCTGCTCTTGCGAGGCCGAGGTCTGGACCTCGACACGGCGGGTCGGCGGGTCCGTGACGATCTTGGCGTTGGGGTCGATCATTTGGATCGTTTTCGTCACAGTGCGGGCGCAGCCGCCGCAGGTCATGTCTTCGAGATGGAATTGCATGGAAAACTCCTTTCGGGTTGGGGTGTTTGAAGTGTGCTCCTTGCCACCGTTGGAAGGTCAATCGCTATTTGCATCCCCGCCACACCAACCGGCCGAATGCTCATAGGGGCAAGGCCGTGGTGCTCTTTACGCGATCCAGCACGAAGCTGGTCTTGCAGTCCTGCACGCTGGGGTGCTTGAGCAGCGTGTCGAGCACGAAGCGGGAGTAGTGAGCCATGTCCATGACGACCACCCGCAGCAGATAGTCCATGTCGCCGGTCAGCGCATGGCACTCCACAACCTCTGGCCAGTTCTGGACAGACGCGCGGAACACGTCCATGGGATTGCGCTTGTGCGAGTCGGAGTACTGGGCCGACTTCTACACGAAGTTCTTCAACTTCCAAGAGATCCGCTACTTCGACATCAACGGCGAGTACACCGGCCTAGCCTCCAAGGCGATGAGCGCGCCGGACGGCCTGATCCGCATCCCGCTGAACGAGGAAGCACGCCAGGGCGGCGGCCAGATTGAGGAATTCTTGATGCAGTTCAGCGGCGAGGGCATCCAGCACATCGCCCTGCTGTGCGACAACCTACTCGATGCGCTCGACCGCGTGCAGATGGCCGGTATCCCGCTGCTGACCGCCCCCAACGACATCTATTACGCAAACTTGGAAAAGCGCCTGCCCGGCCATGGCCAGCCCGTACCCGAGTTGCAGGCGCGCGGCATTCTGCTCGACGGCACGACCGAAGGCGGCCAGCCCCGCCTGCTGCTGCAGATATTCTCCGAGCCGCTGCTTGGCCCGGTGTTCTTCGAGTTCATCGAGCGCAAGGGCAACTACCGCGAGGGCTTCGGCGAAGGAAACTTCGGTGCCTTGTTCGAGTCGATGGAACGCGACCAGATCAACCGTGGCTCGTTGGAAATCAACCCGGCCTGATTTGGGCCTTTCCATGAAGGCAGAGCGCCTTCAGTCCTACATCTCGCGAGCCCCTCTGTGGGCTCGCGCTACTTTGGCGTCAGTACTGCCTTAGCCGCTCAAGCATTGAGCGGGTTGGCTTCGGCGTCACGTTCCGAAACAGTTGCTACCGCCCTTGACTTGAGTTAATACATGAACATATGTATTCTTATTCAGATACACCGATGGCCTTTTTCCTCGCCCTGAAGAGGGACCCAGCACTACGTCGCCCCCTCTAAGCGCACTTCGGCAGCAATGCGCCGTGGCCAACCCAATGACCAGGATTGCTGAAGGACGTGCCCATGGAACTTCGTCATTTGCGCTGCTTCGTGGCTCTCGCCGAAGAGCTGCATTTCACCCGTGCTGCGGAGCGCTTGCACATCGAGCAGCCGCCGCTGTCCCGCACGATCAAGGAATTGGAAGACGAACTGGGGGTGCTGCTCTTTGACCGCGATCGGCGGGGAACGCGGTTGACGCCAGCGGGCACCACCTTCCTTCAGGACATTCGCAGGCTGTTCACCAACCTGGAGCAGGCACGAGAAAACGTCAGGGCGATCGCCGCAGGCCTAAGAGGCAGCGTGCGCATCGCCATCTCCGATGGCGCCATCGACCCGCGGCTGTCTGCACTTCTTGCCCTGTGCCGCCAGGAGGAGCCGGAGATCGAAATACGGCTCTCCGAGGTCACCCTGGCGGAACAGTTGCGGGGACTGCGATCCGGCGACTTCGCGATCGGTTTCGCACACACCGCGGACGTCGGCGACGGACTGGTGACGGAGCCCATCTGGCAGGACCCGCTGGTGGTGACCGTGCCGATCCGGCACCCGTTGCTGGCCCACAAGGAAGTGTCGCTACGTGAACTCGTGAGTTACCCGCTGGTGATGTGCGATCCGCAGCTTTGCGAGGGCTACTGCCGCGAATTGACCCGGCTGCTACATCCCCTGGAGCGCGAGTCCACCATCGTTGAGCATGTCTCGTCGCTGGACATGATGCTCACATTGGTCGGAGCTGGTTACGGCATCGGCTTCGCAACGGCGACCCGAATCGCGGCGTGTCAACGTCCCGACGTGGTGATCCGGCCGTTGGCGCTCGATTCGGCCGTCATCATCACCTACCTGCTTCGGCCCGAAGGCGGTAGCGGACTATCCGCACCCGTAGAGCGCTTCATCGAGCGTTTGCGTTCGCCAAAGAGCGATTAGCTACGACGCCTGCGCCACATCCGGCGTCACGCATCGCCCTGAAGGTAGAGGTTGCGCTCCGTGGCCGTCATCAGTTCGGCCGAGCTGATCTTGAGAGCCAGGGAAATTTTTAGAATGAGAGCGAGTGTCGGCATGTGCTCGCCGCGCTCAATCTTGCCCATGTGCGAGCGCGCGATCCCCGCCAAGCCCGCGAACTCATCCTGAGCAATCCCCTGAGCCAGGCGAGCGGCTCGCACCGCTTGCCCGAACGCCAACGCCGGTGCGGACTCATAGGTGGTTACTCCGGCGGGCCGTCCAGGCCGAATAGTGCGCTTCTGCATTCGCAGAAGCGTCATGGAATCACTGATCTTTAACCACGTTAAAGATATCTCTTGAGTATGATGTCGGCTGCTCTTTTCGATCCCGTTGCCTCTTGGGGGCATCCATGCACAACGCCATCAGACCGTCCCCGAATTTCACACTCGCCATAGCGCCAGGTGTGCCGTCTTCACGGCTGTCGGCGCTGCTTGCACTGCAGCGAGCGCACGAGCCGGGTGTCGCGATCGCCGTGCGTGAAGTTTCGGATCAAGAGCTGGTAACGGGCCTGCATGAGGGCCGCTACGACGCGGGGCTATCTCTTAGCAGTGCGGGGGATCACCTGACGAGTAGCCGGAGGCTGTGGTGCGAAAGCATGGCCGTCGCGATACCACCGCGGTTCCGTTTGGTTGATCAGGCGAAGCTCACCATCTCCGATCTTCAGGACTATCCAATCTATCGCTGGCAGGCGGAGGCTTGTCCCTTGCTGGACGAGAGGTTGGCCTCCCTGATGCCAGTGGACCAAGAGAACATCCTGCCTGCAACTTCATTCGAGATGATGGCGCTGTGGGTTTCAGCCGGCTACGGCATCGGCGTATGCGCGCAATCGCGCATCGAGCGTGCCCATCAATGGGGGGTAAGCATGCGACCGCTCGCCGATGGCCCCTATGAGATCGTGACGTACCTCCAACGGCCCCACGCGCAAGCAGATTCTGCTGCCAAGCGTTTCGAGCGCAGGGCGCTGCAGATCGCCGAGGCAGGCGCCCTGTAGCAGGCACTCCTATAGGCCGGAGCCGTCTCATCCCGGCCATAGGTTGCAGCATGGGACTAGACCGGACTAGACCCCTTCAAGCACCGCTGCGCTGTCCACCAGTCGGCGGACGCTCTGCCGCACGTCCTCGGGGATGGGCCGCGGGGCAACGGCCTCGGGCACATCCGCATGGTGCTGGTAGTCGCCCATGAGAACCCGGATGATTGCGGGCACGTTCGTTGGCGTGACCGCATCAATGGCCGCACGATCACCCAGGTCGGGGTGAGGCTGGGTCAGCATGCGGTACAGGTCCCACGAATCGGCGTGCGGGCATTGGTTCATGAGCACTTGGGCCAGCTTGTGCTTGAGCGGCACCAGTTGCCAGTCGGGAACCCGCTGCCCCCGGTTGCCCAGGCTGATCGACAGCAGCTTGCCCGCCTTCAGCTCGCGGTTGATCTGGTCCTTGGACTTCCCGGCCAGCTTGCCGAACAGCGGGACCGGCAGATTGTTCGGCGACTCGTAGATGGCCAGCATTTCCTCGCGCTCGCGCTGGATCGCGGAGACTTCCGGCTCCGGGGCATGCACCGGAGGCGGCGGCACCTGCGACAGCCGCTGGAACATGATTCCGCCGCTGTTGGGGGTCACGACGATAGGCGTGGCCACCACGGGCGGCACGCCGGGGACAACAGGCTCAGCAGTCGTGGAGACCGCGCCCACCACTTCCTCCACTTCCGCCATTGCCGGCACCCCGTCGATACGGATGGTCAGATGCGCGCTCGCGGCTTCGACTTCACCCTGTTCGAGCAGGTCAAGACGGTCTGCCCAGTCCTGCATCATGCGACGCCGAGGCTCCACGTACTTGGCGTGGTTGTAGGCCGAACTCACCTTGTTGGGGTCGGAGTGCGAAAGCTGAGCGTCCACCCAAATCTTCGGGTATCCGATCTCGTTGAGCGCGGTCGAGATGGTGCCGCGGATGCCGTGGCCGGTCAGGCGCCCCTCGTAGCCCATGAGCTGCACGGCCTTGTTGAGGGTGTTCTCGCTGATGCGCTTCTTGAGTTCGCTGCGATGCGACAGCAGGTACTTCTGCGCTGGACGCATCACGCCCAGGAGATAGCGCACGATCTCGATGGCCTGCAGGGACAGGGGCACGATGTAGGGCGGCACGTCCTGCGGCCGCTTGCCGGCCTTGCGCATTTCGTCCTGGAGTTGCTTGACGACCTGCGGCGGGATGATCCACAAGCCGCGGTCGAGGTCGAATTGCTCAGGCTCGGCCAGGCGCAACTCGCCCGTGCGCACCCCCGTCAGGAACAGCAGCCGGACGCCAAGCTGGGTCTGCCAGCCCCGGGGGTTGTAGCGCCGGAGCTTCTGAAGGAACTCGGGCAGCTCGGGCAGGTGCAGATAGGGGTTGTGGGCCACCGGGGGCTTGGGCTCGGCCACCACGTCCAGGTCCGCGGCCGGATTGACTTCCAGCCCTTCGGCGATGACCAGGGCATAGCGGAACATCTGGTTGAACCAGGTGCGGACCTTCTCGGCGGTGGTGAACGCCTTGCGTTTCTCGATCGCCGCCACGACGCCCACGAGCTGGGGCCGTCGAATGTCGTAGATCGACATCTTCCCCAGGGTAGGCAGCACGTCCTTGTTGAAGATGCGCAGGATCTGCGAAAGCGTGCTCTGACGGCCTTCCTTGAGTTCCTTGCGGCGATGCTCGACCCAAGCATCGAAGACGTTCTTGAAGGTGTATTCGCCCGCCAGCTTGGCCGCGTGCCGGCGCTGGTCGCGTTCGATTTGGGGATCAATGCCCTTGGCGAGCAGAACCTGAGCCTTGTCCCGCTCGGCGCGGGCCTCGCGCAGACTGAGGGCGGGATAGCCACCCAGGGACATGCGCTTTTGCTTGCCCAGCCAGTAGTATCGGAAGATCCACGACTTGCCGCCTGCGGCAGAGACCATCAGGCCCAGGCAGTCGTTATCGGAGAGGGTGTAGCGCTTGCCGGTGGTTCTTGCCTGCCGGACTGTCAGATCAGAGAGTGCCATTTCGAGGCTCCTAAGTTATGACTTAGGCCTAATGCTCGTCATGGTTCCCGCTCAGCCCCAGCAACTATCCGGTAGCCGTCCCAACCGTATTCTTGTGCCTCAATTGGTCACTCAAAAACGGTAGCTGTGGGTGGATTTCCGTGGCGCTCGCTGGAATGAAAAAAGGGGCCAAAGCCCCTCTTTTCAACGACTTACAGACGTCAGTAGAAGTCTGTAGATCACTATCTGGAGCGGGAAACGAGACTCGAACTCGCGACCTCAACCTTGGCAAGGTTGCGCTCTACCAACTGAGCTATTCCCGCGTGGAGCAAAATTGTACAGCTTGTTACTTCGTTGCGCCAGTCCTGTCGTCGTTGCCGACGCATGAAACAACGCATGCAATGTGGAGGCCTGGGCCGGAATTGAACCGGCGTACGCGGATTTGCAGTCCGCTGCATAACCACTCTACCACCAGGCCGAAACATCAAACCCAAGGCATCCTGCCTTGAAACAACGAGACCTCCGGCAAGGGGCCTTGTCTACATCTGGAGCGGGAAACGAGACTCGAACTCGCGACCTCAACCTTGGCAAGGTTGCGCTCTACCAACTGAGCTATTCCCGCTTGGGAGGCGAAATTCTACAGCGAACAGCATCGCTGTCAACTATTGCTTTCGACTTTTTTCGGTTTGCTGGTGATCGCGGCTTTTTCGTCGGCGCGCAGGCTCGGCCAGGCGGCCTGCAGGTACTGGAATCCGGACCACAGCGTCAGCAATGCGGCGATCGCCAGCGTCCAGTATCCGGCGCGGAAAATCAGGTTGCCGAACCAGATTCCGTGCGTGGGCATCTGCCCCGGCGTCACCGAGTACAGCAAACACAGCAGCGCGACCATCTGTGCGGTGGTCTTGACCTTGCCGATCACCGCCACCCGTACCTTGGCGCGCTGGCCGATTTCGGCCATCCATTCCCGCAATGCGGAGACTGCGATTTCGCGGCCGACGATGACCGCCGCCCAGAACGCCATCCATGGTGTGGGGTGGCCCTGTACGATCAGGAACAATGCCACTGCGACCATCAACTTGTCGGCCACCGGGTCCAGGAACGCGCCAAAGGCCGAATACTGGTGATAACGTCGCGCCACCCAGCCATCCAGCCAGTCGGTGATGGCGGCCAGCGCGAATACGCCGGCGGAGGCGAAATTGGTCCAGGTGTACGGCAGGTAGAACACCACGACCAACACCGGGATCATCACGATCCTCAGCAGTGTCAGCCACGTGGGGATGGTCAACTTCATTACGGACTCGACTCGCCTGCCGCATCGGGAAGCGCCAGCCCGTGCAGGTTAGCGTAGATTCGCGCGGCAAGTGCGGCATTGACGCCCTCCACCCGCGCAATCTCGGCCTCGCCGGCGGCCTTGAGCCCGACCAGGCCACCGAAATGCTTGAGCAGGCTCGCGCGTCGGCGCGGACCGATGCCGGGGATATCCTCGAGCTTGCTGGTCATGCGCGCCTTCTGGCGGCGGCCGCGGTGACCGGTGATCGCAAAGCGGTGCGCCTCGTCGCGCACCTGCTGGATGAACTGCAGTGCCGGCGATGCCGCACCCGGCCGCAGCTCGCGGCCGTCGGCCATGATCAGCGCCTCGTGCCCTGCCCTGCGCTCCTCGCCCTTGGCCACGCCGACCAGCAGCACATTCTCGATGCCCAGATCGGCCAGCGCACCCTTCGCCTGTGCGAGCTGACCGGCGCCACCGTCGATCAGCAGCACATCCGGCAGCACGCCGTTTTCTTCCACCGCGCGTCGAAAACGCCGTTCGATGGCCTGACGCATCGCCGCATAGTCGTCGCCCGGCGTGATTCCGGAAATGTTGAAGCGCCGGTATTGGCCGCGCACCGGGCCGCTGGCATCGAACACCACGCACGAGGCCACCGTCGCCTCGCCCATGGTGTGACTGATGTCGAAGCACTCCACCCGCCTGACCTGCTCGGCCAGCCCCAGCATCTCGCGCAATGCCTCGCTGCGTGCATGCTGCGCGCTCTGGCTGGTGAGTTCGGTGACCAGGGTCAGCTGTGCGTTGCGTGTCGCCAGCAGCAGATAGCCGGCACGCTCGCCGCGCACGTTCCACTTCAACGTCACCTTGTATTCGGCGGCGGCGCTGAGTGCGGCTTCGATCAGCTCGGCATCGGGAATTTCCCGATCGAGCAGGATCTCGCGTGGCGGCGAATGTTCGGCGTAGTACTGCGACACGAACGCAGCCAGGATTTCGTCCGCACTGTCTTCGCCGTTGGTCTTGGGAAAGAACGAGCGCGTGCCCAGGTTGCGGCCGTCGCGAAAACTCAGCAGCAGCACACAAGCTTGGCTGGCTTGCGTGGCGCAGGCCAGCACGTCCAGATCCGCCGCGCGGCCGTCCACGTACTGGCGGTTCTGCATGCTGCGCAGCGAGGAGAGCAGATCGCGCAGGCGTGCGGCGCGCTCGAACTCCAGCGCCTCGCTGGCCTGCTGCATCGACTGCATGATCTCTTCGCCGAGCTGATCGCTCTTGCCCTCCAGAAACATGGTGGCGCGGCGTACCGATTCGGCGTAATCGGGCGCGGCGACCAGCTCCACGCAGGGCGCGCTGCAGCGACCGATCTGGTATTGCAGGCACGGCCGCGAGCGGTTGCGGAACACGCTGTCTTCGCAACTGCGCAGCTTGAACAGCTTGTGCATCAGGCTCAGCGTTTCGCGCACGCCGGTAACGCCGGTGTACGGGCCGAAGTAACGCCCCTGCACGGCACGCGGGCCACGATGCAGGGCGATGCGCGGCCACTGCTCGCGGGTCAGCAGCACGTAGGGATAACTCTTGTCGTCGCGCAGCGACACGTTGTAGCGCGGCGACAGCGACTTGATCAGCTGGTTTTCCAGCAGCAGCGCTTCGGCTTCGCTGCGGGTCACGGTGACGTCCATCCGCGCGACCTGCGACAGCATCGAGGTCAGCCGCGCATTCTTCGGCGTGCCGTTGAAATAGCTGCCCACGCGCTTGCGCAATGCACCGGCCTTGCCGACATACAGCAAGGTGTCGTCGCCTGCGTACATGCGGTAGACGCCGGGCGCGGTGCTCAGTTGCGCAGCAAACGCCTTTCCATCGAAATCGGATTGGGGCCTTGCGTTCATTCTTCTATCGAAACATCGCGCAGTTCGCCGCTCGCCAGGTCGTAGCGCAACACGGCATGGGCATCGGTCTCGGCAATCCACACCGCGCCGGCGGCGGCCGCCAGCCCGGCCGGGCCATGCAGGCGGCGTGGCAGCGCGACCGTGGTCAGTTCGCCGCCACCCAGACGCAGGCAGCGCAGGCGGCCGTTGCCGGTGTCGGCGATCCACAGCATCGGCGAATCGGCCGCCAGCGCGATGGCTTGCGGAAACTGCAGCCGCGCAGTGCCGCGCGGGCCGTCCTCGTCGCCGAACTGCCAGGTGCCCTGCCCGCCGACCAGGGTCTGCACCAGATCGCCGCGCAATTGCATGGTGCGGATCGACGAGCCCAGGCCATCGCAGATGTAGGCCACCTGCTGCACCGCGGCCAGGCCGGCCGGCTGTGCGAATGCGGCCAGGTGCCCGCTGCCATCGCGAATCTCGAGCGCACCGGTACCGGCACGTGCGCTCAATGCGGCGCGGCCCAGGTCATAGCTCCAGATGCGGTTGTCGCCCGCCATGGCGACCAACACCTGATTGTCGGCAACGGCCAGGCCTTGCGGGTAGTTCAGCGCCGAGGCGCCGGCGAATGCCAGCGGCCCCTCGACCGGCTCGCCGGAGCGCCCGGTGCCGCACAAGGTGTCGACCTGCCCGCTGCGCAGGTTGATGCGACGCAGGGCGTGATTGCCGGTGTCGGCGACATACAGCTGGTCGCGCTCCAGCGCCAGGCCTTGCGGACGCCGGAACGCCGCCTCACCGACGCCTCCATCGATGAAGTCCGCGTTGCCGTGGCCGAACTGGCGCAGCACGCGGCCACCATGCGTGCATTCGAGCACGCGGTGATGGCCGGTGTCGGCGATGTACAGGCGGTCCTCGGTGGCGGCCAGCCCGGTTGGAAACCGCAGCTCCAGGCGCGGCTCGGGATCGCGCTCGGCCACCCCATGCAGGTCGGCGTCCGATGGCGGCTGCTGGCCTTCGCACAGGGCGACCAGCGCCTTGTCGAGATCGCCGGTCACGCCGACCAGGCGCTGACGCTCGCGGCCGTAGGCATCGAGCAGCACCAGCGTCGGCCACGAGTCGATGCCGAAACGGCGCCAGGTCTCCCAGTCCCTGTCGAGCAAGATGGGCGCACTGACACCATGGCCGCGCAGCTGCTTGAGCGCGCGTTGCGGCTCGCGCTCGCTGTCGAAGCGCGGCACCTGCACCACGATCACCTGCAGCCGGCCGGGGCTGCGCGCCTGGAACTGCGCCAGCTCGGCCAGGCGCTCGGCGCACCACACCGAGCTGGCATTGACGAATGCCAGCACCAGCGCCCGCCCGCGATGCTCCTGCAGGGTGGATGGCCTGGCATTGAGCCAGGTAGGAAATTCCGGCAATTCCTGGGTAAGCTGGGCAGTCATACCGTAATTATGCCCAAGCCCGATTAGCTGCGGGTGAGTCTGGCCACGGTCTGGCGCGCAGCGGTATCGACCAGTTGCCAGGCACGCTCGAAATCGTCCATGTCACCGGTGTAGGGGTCGGGGATATCGTCACGCTCTTCCACACCGGCCCAGGGCAGCCAGAGCGCGACCTTGTCGCGCAGCGGCGCCGGGGCGAGGCGTTGCAGATCGCGCAGATTGCTGCCATCGGCGCACAGCAACCAGTCGAAGTGTTCGAAGTCGGCGCCGCGCACCTGGCGCGCGCGCAACCCGGAGATGTCCACGCCATGGCCGCGTGCGCAGCGAATCGCGCGTGGGTCCGGCCGATCGCCGGCATGCCAGTCGCCGGTGCCGGCCGAATCGACCTCGATCCGCCGCGACAGCCGCGCCTCGTCCAGCCGTGCACGCAGGGCACCCTCGCCCATCGGCGAGCGGCAGATATTGCCCAGACACACGATCAGCACCCTCATGCCGCTGCCACGCGGGTTTGCGCGCGCGCCAGATCGTCAGGGGTATCGATGCCGGCCGGAAACTGCTCCGGCGTCAACGCCACCGCGATACGGTAGCCGGCCTCCATCACGCGCAATTGTTCCAGCGACTCGATGCGCTCCAGCATGCCGGGCGGCATTGCCGCGAAGCGCTGCAGAAATCCTGCGCGGTAGGCGTAGATCCCGATATGGCGCAGCCATTGCCCGTCACCGGGCAAGCTGTCGCGCTGACTGGCGAAGCTGTCGCGATGCCAGGGAATCGGCGCGCGACTGAAGTACAAGGCGTCGCCACCTGCGTTACGCACCAGCTTGACCACGTTCGGATCGAACAGTTCGTGCGCGCCGTCGACCTGCGCGGCCAGCGTGGCCATTTCGGCGCCGGAGTGCAGCAGCAGCTCGGCCACCGCACGGATGCCGGCGGCCGGCGCGAACGGCTCGTCGCCCTGCAGGTTCACCACGCAGGTATCGGCTTCCCATCCGGCGATCCGCGCGCATTCGGCAAGCCGGTCGGTACCCGATGCGTGCGCGTCGCCGGTCATCGCCACATGCACGCCGGACAGGCCTTCGACCACCTCGGCAATGCGTGCATCGTCGGTGGCCACCCAGACCTCGCGCGCGCCGGCCAGCAGCGCCCGCTCGGCCACATGCTGGATCATCGGGTGATCGCCGATCAACTGCAGCGGCTTGCCCGGCAAGCGTGTGGAAGCGTAGCGTGCGGGAATGGCGACGACGAAATCTGCAGGCGTTGAGTTAGTCATGCGTGCGCGCTCTGGAAAACAGGAAGAGTGGAAGAAACGAGATAACCGAATCGCATGATGTCGTGGTGTGAGCGAAGTCACGGTGGTCAGTTGGGCGGCGATGCCCGACATCGGCACTACGCGCCGCTGCCCGTACTGCCCGCACAGGCACACCGACCATCTTGATTGGTCATTGCCCGCCCACCGTCGCGGGACCTTGATGTTCTTGCGGCGTGTCCCACGACGGTGGGTCGGCAAGGACCCTGCAACCAAGCCGCAGATCGCCCTGCCGGCGCAGCGTTCACACGCCCTGCCGGCTGGCCAACTTGTCCAGGCGATCCAGCAGGCTCACCCAGAACGCCGCCGGCAGCTCCGCCTTGAGCGGCACGCTGTACAGCCATTCGTCGGCAAATGGCCTGCACTTCACTGCATCCTTTTCGGTCATCAGCACCGGCAGGCGGCTGCCGAAGCTGAAGTCGGCGGCGCGATAGACATGGTGATCGGGAAAGGCATGCGGCACCACGCCAATGCCGCGCGCGCGCAGCATTGCGAAGAAACGTTCCGGATGCGCAATCCCGGCCACCGCATGCACGCGCTGGCCGGCCAGCCGGCTCAATGGCTGAGCGCGCTTGCCATCCATCGGTTGCACACTGTCGATGCTCAGGCGCATCTGCCATTCGCCGAATCCGGCGTCATCGGGCGCGGGTGCCGTCGTTGCTGCGCTGGCCTGGCCCAGATTGACCACACGGAAATCGCAGTCGCGTGCGCGTGCAGCCGGCTCGCGCAGCGGCCCGGCCGGCAGCAGGCGCCCGTTGCCGTAGCGACGCTGGCCATCGACCACTTCGATCTCGACATCGCGGGCCAGCCGGTAGTGCTGCAACCCGTCATCGCAGACGACGATGTCGCAGCCCGCTTCGACCAGGGCGCGCGCCGCAGCCAGGCGATCGCTGTCCACGCGTACGCGGGCGCCGGTCTTCCAGGCAATCAGGACCGGCTCGTCGCCGCCGAGCGCGACTGACGTGTCCGCCTCGACCCAGCGTGCCGTGCCTGATTCGTCACGGCCATACCCGCGACTGGCCACGCCAGGCGTCCAGCCGGCCTCCTGCAACTTGGCGACCAGGGCAATCGTCAACGGCGTCTTGCCGGTGCCGCCGGCAGTGACGTTGCCCACCACGATCACCGGCACCGGCACGCCGTGGCGCTTGCGCCAGCCGCGGCGATACAGGGCGCGTCGCAGCGCGATGGCAGCACCGTAGACCGGCGCCAGCAGGCGCGCCGACAGCGGGATCGGCGCATTGTCGTACCAGTAACCCGGCGTGCGGGTGCCGCGCTTGCTCATGCCTGACGTTCGCGAAACTGCATGCCGTGCAGGTGCGAGTACAAGCCGCCCTGCTCCAGCAATTGGTGGTGGGTGCCGCGCTCGACGATACGGCCCTGGTCCATCACCAGCACCTGGTCGGCATGCTCGATGGTGGACAGGCGGTGCGCGATCACCAACGTGGTGCGGTCCGGCATCAGCTTGTGCAAGGCGTCCTGCACCAGGCGTTCGGATTCGTTGTCCAGCGCCGCGGTGGCTTCGTCCAGGATCAGGATCGGCGCGTCCTTGAGCATTGCGCGCGCGATCGCCAGACGCTGGCGCTGGCCGCCGGACAGGCGCCCGCCCTTGGTGCCCACATGCGACTGCAGGCCTTCGGGCAATTGCGCGACGAACTCCATCGCGTTGGCGCCCAGGATGGCGCGTTCCAGCTGGCCGGCATCGGCACTGCGCATTTCGCCATAGGCGACGTTGTCGGCGATGCTGCCGTCGAACAGCATGACCTGCTGGCCAACCAGCGCGATCTGCCGCCGCAGATCGGCCAGCGCGTACGCCTGCACCGGGTGCCCGTCGAGCAGGATCTGCCCGGACTCTGCTTCGTAGAAGCGCGGGATCAACTTGATCAGGCTGGACTTGCCGCTGCCGGAACGCCCGACGATCGCCGTCACCGTGCCCGGTTGCGCCACGAAACTGACCTCGGCCAGGGCCGGGTTCACCTGGCCCGGATAGCGTGCAGTGACATTGCGGAATTCGATCAGGCCCTTGGCGCGCGTCAGCGGCACCGCGCCCTGGTCCGGCTCGTCGGGACTGTCGAGCACCGAGAACAGGCGCTCGGCCGAGGCCAGGCCCCGCTGCACCATGTTCTGCACATTGGTGAGCTGCTTGAGGCCCGGAATGATCGTCAGCATCGAGGTCATCAGCACCACGAAGTCGCCGGCGGTCAGCCGCCCGGCCAGTGCCTGGGCACCGGCCACGAACAGCAGCGCCGACAGACCGATCGCACCGATCATCTGCACCGTGGCGGTGGAAATGCCACGCGTGGATTCGACCTTCATCGCCAGACGCAGATTGCGGTCGGCCAGCGCGCCATAGCGCTCCATTTCGGTCTGCTGGGCACCGTAGATCTTGACCTCCTGATGGCTGGACAAGGTCTGGTCGGCCGCCTGCAGCAGATGCGCGCCGCTTTCCTGGATGCTGTGACTGATGCGCCGATAGCGCCGCGCCACCTTGTCCATCACCCAGGCCAGCACCGGCGCCAGCACCAGGATGGTCAGCGTGACCTGCCAGCTATGCCACAGCATCAGCGCCAGCGCGCCGATCACCTGCAGCGACTGCTGGATCATCACCTTGACCGCATCCACCGCCGCCTGCGCCACCTGGTCCGAGTCCGAGCCCAGGCGGATCAGCATCGACGGCACCGGTTCGGAATCGAAGCGCGATCCCGGCAGGCGCAGATATTTGGACATCACCTTGACGCGCAGGTCGCGCGCGATGCTGCGTGCGGATTTGCCCATCGCCATATCGGTGATGTAGCCGGCAACCCCGCGCACCACGAACAACAGGATGATCTGCACCGGCAGCCAGCGACTGACTTCGGCATTCTTGTAGATGAAGGTCTCGTCGGTGATCGGCTTCATCAACGCCAGGAAGCCGGTCGTGCCGGCCGCCTCGATCAGCGCGGCAATCAGCGCGGCGACCAGCAACAGGCGATACGGCTTGGCGAAGGCCAGCAGGCGACGGTACGTGCGCCAGGACGAAACCGGCGCCGGGCGGTCGTTGGAGGTGGTCACTGGCGGGTTCCGTTAGTGCGTGTCTGGCCGGTCGTGGGTGTCGCCCCGGCTTGAGGCGCTGTGGCGATCGCGATGCGGCGGAAGCCGAGTTGCCCCAACGCATCCTGCGCGGTCACCACCGCTTGATACGGCGTGCGTGCATCGGCACGCAGCAACACCGTCTGCTCGCGGTCGTCGCCGGCGAGCTGGGCGATGGTCTGCTTGAGCGAGTCCACGTCCGAACGCAGCACTTCCTGATCGTTGATGAAATAACGCCCATCGGCATTGACCAGCACGCTCAGCGAACGTGGCGGTGTGCTGCTGTGCTGGTCGCTGGCGGTCGGCAGCTGCAATTGCAGCGTGGAGCGTGCGTCGAAAGTCGTGGTCACCACGAAAAAGATGATGAGGACAAGGATGACGTCAATCAATGGCACCAGATCGATATGCGGCTCGTCCTGGCTTCGGTCACTGCCGATGCGCATTCGTCAGCCCTTTGCCATGACGGGTTTGCCAGCTGCCGCGACCGGCGCCGTGGCGGCTGGCACCACGCGGCCGTCCATCGTGTCCAGCAACAAGGTGGCTTCCTGCTCCATCTCGATGATGTAACCGGCGATGCGGCCCTTGAAGAAGCGATGCGCCATCAATGCCGGTACCGCGATGATCATGCCGGTGGCCGTGCACACCAGCGCCTTGCCGATGCCGCCGGCCAGCTGGTTCACATCGCCCACGCCGTGATCGAGGATGCCCAGGAACATCTGGATCATGCCGACCACCGTGCCCAGCAGTCCCAGCAGCGGTCCGGCCGAGGCGATCGTGCCCAAGGCATTCAGATAGCGCTCCATGCGGTGCACCACATGCCGGCCGGTGTCCTCGATACGCTCGCGAATCAATTCACGCGGACGACCGCGCACGTCCAGCGCTGCGGCCAGCAAGGCGCCCAGCGGCGAATTACGCCGCAGCGACTCGATGTGGCTGGGATCCAGTTTGCCGCGCGCGGCCCAGTTGCGGACCTCCTCGCCCAGACCTGGCGGGGTCACCTCGTTGCGGCGCAGGCTCCACAGACGCTCCAGCACGATCGCCAGCGCGATCACGCCCAGCAACAGCAACGGCACCATCGGCCAACCGCCTGCCTTGACCAGCTCCAACACGATTCGATTCCTCCGGCAACGCGGCCGCCTATTCGCTGGTCGATAGAATAGCAGCCGACCGCCGCCGTTCCGCAGCATCCCAGAGCCGTGGCTGCCAGCGCCGGCGCTCGCGTACCTGCAGGCCGTCGGCGCCCAGCCAGACCCGGATTGCCCCGGCCTGGGCCGTGTCGAGCAACTCGGCGCCACTGCCCTGCCAGCGCTGCACCACCTCGGCACGCGGGTGACCGAAGCGATTGCCGTGCCCGGAGGACACCAGCGCCAGCCGCGCGCCGGTGGCGGCGATGAAATCGGCATGCGAGCCGTCGGCGCTGCCGTGGTGCGGGACCACCACCAGATCGGCACGTAACTCCGCGGCATGTTCACGCAGCAGGCGGCGCTCGACGAGCTCGCCGATATCGCCCGGCAACAAGGCGCTGCCATACCGCGTCTCGATGCGCAGCACGCAACTGGACTGATTGCGCAGATACGGAAAGCCGGCGCTGGGGTGCAGGAAGCCAAAGCGCACCCCATCCCATGCCCATTGCTGGCCGGCACGGCAGCGGGTGGTGACGTCCGGTGGCGCCTGTGGCGGTGCCGCCGTCATCGCCACGGGCAATCCAGCACGCACCGCTGCATAGCCGCCGGCATGGTCGGCGTCGGCGTGACTGAGCACGATGGCATCCAGGCGCCGCACCCCGAGCGCGCGCAAGGCCGGCAGCACTACCCGCTCGCCCGCATCGAAGCCGTCGCGAACCGCCGGACCAGTGTCGAACAGCAATGCATGCCGTTGCGTGCGTACCAGCACGGCCAGACCCTGCCCCACGTCCAGCACCTGCACGTCGGCTTCGCCGGCCGCGGGCAGCTCGCGGTCCGGCCACAGCAGCGGCAACCACAACAACAGCGCCATGGATTTGCCGGGCGCGCCGCGCGGCAGCAGCAACCAGAACGCGCCGAGCAAGGCCGCGACCAATGCGAGCGCATCGGACTCGGGTACCCACCACAACGCCACCGAGGTCTGTCCAAGCCAGACCAGGCCTGGCCAGGTGAGCTCGAAGCACCAGCCGGCCAATCGCCATGCCCACACGCCCGCTCCCGGATGTACTGCTTCCAGCCCGGTGCCCAGCAAGGCGAGCGGCACCACTACAAAAGTCCACCAGGGAATGGCGACCAGATTGGCCAATGGCCCCACCAACGATGCCTGGCCGAACAGGCTAACGGTCAACGGCAGCAGGCCGACAGTGGCGACGGTCTGGGCGGACAGGAAGCCGCGCACGATCGCGCGATCGTCCGCTGGCAGGCACCACACCAGCCAGGCCACCCCGGCAAAGCTGAGCCAGAAGCCCGCCACCAGCACGCTCAGCGGGTCCCACAGCAGTACTGCCAACAAGGCCAGCGCGAGGATCTGCACGGTGCTGGCACGCCGCCGCAGCACTCGCGCCAAGGCGACCACGGCGATCATCAGCACGGTGCGCACCGTCGGCAGCGCCAGGCCCGCCAGCGCCGCATAGCCTGCGGCACCGAACAAGGCGGCGACCGCAGCTGCATGGGACCGCGGAATCCGCGTTCCAAGCACCGGCCAGGCTCGCCAGAGTCCGGCGACCAGCAGGGCGACGAATGCAGCCACCAGCCCCACATGAAATCCCGAGATCGCAATCAGATGGCTGAGCCCGGTCGCACGCAGCGTGGCCCAGGCTGCGTCGTCCAGCCCGCGCGTGTCGCCCAGGGCGAGCGCGCGCAGGTAAGGCGCCGATGATCCGGGCACGCGGTCGGCAATGCGCTGCGACATCGCTTCGCGCCAGGCATCCACGCCGCGCGGTGCAGCGGTCTGCCGCGCCGCAATCGGCACCCGCACATAGCCGCTGGCAGCCATGCGCTGCGCCAGTGCCTGCCGCTCGGCATCGAAGCCACCAGGGTTGCGCAAGCCGCGCGGCGCACGCAGCTTGAGCCGCAGCTGCCAGGCGGCGCCCGCGCGCAGCGCGGCACGCGGCCCGATGCGCTCGGCACCGAAGTCGTCATACCAGGCCAACTGCAGCAGCTTGCCGCGCAGTGCGGCAGGCTGTGTGGGATCGTCATCCACGCGCAGCTGAAAGCGCGTGCGTCGTGGCTCGGCGACCGGCAGTTCGACAATCTGCCCGCGCACCGTCAGTTCCCGCGCTTCATCCTGCGGGTGCAGTTGTGCCTGCAGGACGCCGGCGACCTGCCAGCCCATCAGGCCGAAACCGAACAGCGCGCTGGCCAGTGTCCCTACCAACACGATCCGCCGCGGACGCAGCCATGTGCCGAGGCCGATGCCCAGCACCGCTGCAGCAAGGCATGCCGCATAGACCGCACGCGACAGCAGCGCAGGCGACCACGCGCACACCACGATGCCCAGCAACAAGGCCGCTGCCACAGTCATCGTCGGTATCCGCCGCGGTGTAGGCGGTGCCTGTGCTGACGCATCCATGCTGTCGGTCGCCATCCCGGCCGTGGTCCATCCACCGACTCAAGTTAGACCAGCGCCTGCGTCGGGCACAGCCGCGAGCGGCGCATTGCGGGGTAGGAATCAGGCTAACCCTGCCGTGGTACATCGGCCGGTGGAAGGTGATGCCACGCAGGTGCAATGCGCCAGGCAGGACAGCGTGTGCAGGCCGCACAGCAACCGTATCAGCCTGCATTCGCCTCGATTTCATGACTGCCGCGTTATGTTCGCCACTGTTTCTGAGGAGCTTCCCCCATGCGTAAAGGCACTGCACTGATTGTCGGCGTGACCGGCATTTCCGGTTACAACCTCGCCAATGTCCTGGTGGCCGATGGCTGGACCGTCTATGGCCTGGCACGGCGCCCGCTGCCTCAGGACGGCGTGATCCCGCTTGCGGCCGATCTGCTGGATGCCGACAGCACCAGCACCGCGCTGCGTGGCCTGCCGATCACCCACGTGTTCTTCTGCACCTGGACACGGCGCGACACCGAGCGCGAGAACGTCGAAGCCAACGGCGCGATGATGCGGCATCTTTGCGAAGCGTTGAGCGATGCGCCGCTGCAGCACATGGCGCTGGTCACCGGTACCAAGCATTACCTCGGCGCGTTCGAGAACTACGGCAGCGGCAAGGCGGAAACGCCGTTCCGCGAAAGCGAGCCGCGCCAGCCCGGCGAGAACTTCTACTACACGCTGGAAGACCTGTTGTTCGCACACGCCGAGCAGCATGGCTTTGGCTGGAGCGTGCATCGCTCGCACACCATGATCGGCATGGCCAATGGCAGCAATGCGATGAACATGGGCGTGACGCTGGCGGTGTATGCATCGCTGTGCAAGCACACCGGCCAGCCGTTCGTGTTTCCCGGCTCGCAGGCGCAGTGGAACAGCCTCACCGACCTGACCGATGCCGGCCTGCTCGGCAAGCAGCTGGCCTGGGCAGGCCTGAGCCCGGCCGCACGCAATCAGGCCTTCAACACCGTCAACGGCGACGTGTTCCGCTGGCGCTGGATGTGGAGCCAGATTGCCGACTTCTTCGGGCTCGACGCTGCGCCCTGCCCCGAGACCCCGCAGCCGCTGGAGGCACGCCTGAGCGAGACCGCGCCGGCAATATGGAGCGAGATCGCCAGCCAGCATGGCCTGGTGGAGGCCGACGTCAATCGATTGGCATCCTGGTGGCACACCGATGCCGACCTGGGCCGCGAGATCGAGTGCGTCAACGACATGACCAAGAGCCGCGAACTGGGCTTTATGGATTTCTATGACAGCCGTGCATCGTTCCTGGAACTGTTCACGCGCCTGCGCGCGCTGCGCATCATTCCCTGATGCGCTAGGTCGTCGCCACACACGTGGCGGCGACCGTTCTTCCTGTCAACGCGACTTCCGTCACCGCGAGCATCGACGCGATGCTCCGCGCGGGCATTGCGTGCTGAACGCGCATGTGTGGCGAACGCCGGTCGATGCATCACGCGAATGCCCCCGTCACCACCCCCAGGATCTTCAATCTGAGACCGCGGGTTCAACACCGCCCAGCCGCCAGGAATTCCGACGGCCAGGCAGTGCTTGTCACACCGCAGAAGGTGCCAGTTCGCGCAGCTTGCCCTGATGCAGCTCGAGCACGCGGTCCAGGCGCCGCGCCAGGCTGCGATCGTGCGTTACCAGGACCAGACTGGTGCGCTGTGCACGGTTGAGTTCCAGCATCAGCTCGAACACGGTCTCGGCGGTCTTGTCGTCCAGGTTGCCGGTGGGCTCATCGCCCAGCACGCAGCCTGGCTTGTTCACCAGCGCACGCGCCACCGCCGCACGCTGACGCTCGCCGCCGGACAACTCGCTCGGCTTGTGCTCGATGCGATGTCCGAGCCCGACCGATTCCAGCAACTGCAAGGCCTGCGCCCGCGCCACCGACACCTCTTTCCCGGACAGCAGCACCGGCATCATCACGTTTTCCAGGGCGGTGAATTCCGGCAGCAGATGATGGAACTGGTAGACGAAACCCAGGGCCTGATTACGCAGCTTGCCGCGCTCGCCATCGGACAACGCCGACATGCGCCGGCCGGCCACGTACACCTCGCCGGAGGTCGGGATGTCCAAGCCACCGAGCAGATGCAGCAGCGTGCTCTTGCCCGCCCCTGAGGCGCCGACAATGGCCACGGTTTCGCCGGTCGCCACGGTCAGATCCAGACCGTCAAACACCGGCGTGCGCATCTTGCCTTCGGCGTAGGTCTTGGCCAGACCCTCGGCGCGGATCACCGCCTCTGCTTGGTTTGGCGTTTGCACGGCCGATTCCCTGATCTCATTCATAACGCAGCGCCTCCGCCGGCTGCGTGCGTGAGGCGCGCCATGCCGGATACAAGGTCGCCAGGAAACTCATCACCAGCGCGACGACGGTGATCACCACCACGTCCTGGGTCTGCATGTCGGTCGGCAAGCCGGTGATGTAATACACGTCCTCGGGCAGCAGCTTGACGCTGAAGATCGTCTCGATCACGCCCAGGATGCGTTCCAGGTTGAGCGTCAGCACGATGCCGCCGATCACGCCCATGATCGTGCCCATGAAGCCGATCAACGAGCCTTGCACCATGAACACCTGCATCACCCCCGCAGGCGACAGGCCCAGGGTACGCAGGATGGCGATGTCGGCCTGCTTGTCGGTGACCAGCATGACCTGCGAGGACACCAGGTTGAACGCCCCCATCGCCACGATCAGCGACAGCAGGATGCCCATCACGGTCTTTTCCATCTTCAACGAGTGGTAGAGATTGGCGTTCTCCTGGGTCCAGTCGCTGACCCGGTACGGGCCATGCAACTTCACCGCCAGATCGCGCGCCACCGGCCAGGCCTGATCCATGTCGTGCAGGCGCAGCCGCACGCCGGTGACGCCGTCCATGCGCAACACGCGCGCCAGGTCCTGCATGTTGACCACGGCCAGGCCGCGGTCGATCTCGTTGTAGCCCGCCTCGAAGATTCCGCTGACGGTGAAGCGCTTGAGCCGCGGCATCGCGCCCAGCGGCGTGGCCTGGGTATCGCTGAGCAGCACCACGATGCTGTCGCCCATGTCCACGCCCAGCCACAGCGCCAGCTCCTTGCCGATGACGATGTTGTAGGAGCCCGGGGTCAGGCTGTCGACCGACCCCTGCTGCATCTTCTTGGCCAGTACCGATACCTTGCCTTCTTCGGCAGGAACGATGCCGCGCACGATCGCCGGCTGCTTGCGCGGGCCCTGCAGCAGCGATTCGGTTTCGATGTACGGCGCGGCACCGGCAATGCGCGGATCGGCCATGGCGACCTCGACCGCATGCTGCCAGTCGTGCATCGGCGCACCGTCCGCACTGACCGTGGCATGCGCGGCCATCTGCAGCAGACGGTCGCGGATTTCCTTCTGGAAACCGCTCATCACCGCCAGCGTGGTGATCAGCACGGTCACGCCCAGGGCGATGCCCAGGATCGATGCCATCGAGATAAACGAGATGAAGCCATTGCGCCGCTTGGCACGCAGGTAGCGCAAGCCGATGGCAACCGGGATAGGTTTGAACATGCGGTTCAACCAGGAAAGGGACGCTATGGTGCCACTTGCGGCCGCCGGGACGAAATGGCGTGTGCCTGAGCGGCCAGACGCAGTTCACGTCGCTGCGCTGCGGGCAAGGTATCCGGCCAGAAAAGCAGGCGTTGGCGACGTGCATCCAGGCCGGTCCACGCCACCACCGCGATCGGCCCGCGCCACGCCACCTGCAGGCCCTGCACCTGCACACCGTCAACGCTGGCAGGCGTTTCGCTCCAGGGCACGATCACTTCCCGTGCTGACGAGCGCAACAGCAGGCGCAGCGATCGTCCACCGGTCAACACCGTATAGACGGACAACAGCATCGCCAGCCATGGCGGTGCCCCGCTCCGCCAGAGCGCCCCCAACGCGAGCGCGCTCAGCACGCCCAGCGCGCAAGCAAGCCCGCGCGAGGGCCGCCATTCAAGCCGGCATGGCGCGAATATCGGCGATGAGTGCGGCGTTGACGGCATCCGGGCAGGCCTCGTATCCCATGAACCAGCGCCACAACTTATCGTCTTCGCAATCCAGCAGCTGTAGGAAAACCGCGCGCTCGGACTCGGAAGCCTGCGCCCAGCGTTGATCCAGATAGCGCCCGAACAATTGATCGAGCTCGCGCATGCCGCGCCGGCAACGCCAGCGCAGTTTCTTCAACAGGGTTTCTTCATCCATCTCACTCTCCAGCTCGCCTTGCCGGCGCCGAAAACGACAGCGGCACCAGACCAAGGGCCGGTGCCGCTGTGAACCATCTCCCCGCCAACGCGGGCCCGCATTGCGCTGCGATCAGGCGCGACGCGCCATCATCAGCTTCTTGATCTCGGCAATCGCCAGCGCCGGGTTCAGGCCCTTGGGGCAGGTCCGCGCGCAGTTCATGATGGTGTGGCAGCGATACAGCTTGAACGGGTCTTCCAGGTCGTCCAGGCGCGCACCGGTGTCCTCGTCGCGCGAATCGATGATCCAGCGATACGCCTGCAGCAGGATCGCCGGGCCCAGATAGCGCTCGCCATTCCACCAGTAGCTCGGGCAACTGGTCGAGCAGCAGGCGCACAGGATGCACTCGTACAGGCCATCAAGCTTGCGGCGGTCTTCCGGCGACTGCAGGCGCTCGCGGTCCGGCGGCGGCGGGGTCTGGGTACGGATCCACGGCTTGATCGACGCGTACTGCGCGTAGAAATGCGTCAGATCCGGCACCAGGTCCTTGATCACGCTCATGTGCGGCAGCGGGTAGATCGGCACCTCGGCCTTGCCGCAAGCGGCAATCGCCTTGGTGCAGGCCAGCGTGTTGGTGCCGTCGATGTTCATCGCGCACGAGCCGCAGATGCCCTCGCGGCAGGAGCGACGGAACGCCAGCGTCGGGTCGATCTCGTTCTTGATCTTGATCAGCGCGTCCAACACCATCGGGCCGCACTTGTCGAGATCGATCTCATAGCTGTCGGTACGCGGGTTGGCGTCGCCATCCGGATCCCAGCGGTAGACCTTGAAGGTGCGCATGTTCTTGGCGCCCTGTGCAGGGTAATGCTTGCCCTTGCCGATCTTTGAATTCTTGGGGAGGGTGAACTCTGCCATAGCTGCTCTCGTTGGCTCAGGCGATGCGCGGTGCGAACGACAACCGCACCGTGCGCATGAAGGTAAAGATGACGGATGCCACCGCCGCGGCGGTGGCGCAACCGCCGGCGGCATGCCGGCGTTGCCCCTGCGTCATGGGGCGATCCGGCTGTCGCGGTGCACGGCTGCGGTACCCGGACAGGCCGGCCAGCAGATGCAGGGCGAAAGCAGATCGATCCATGCGCATCGATCAGTAAACGCGCGGCTTCGGCGGGACCACGTCCACGTCCTTGCTCAGCGTGTACATGTGCACCGGACGATATTCGAACTCGCACTTGCCCTTGTCGTCGACGGTGACCAGCGTGTGCTTCTGCCAGTTGACGTCGTCGCGGTCCGGGAAGTCTTCGTGCGAATGCGCGCCGCGGCTTTCCTTGCGCTGTTCGGCCGAATTGATCGTCGCCACCGCGTTGAGCAGCAGGTTGTTCAACTCGTAGGTCTCGATCAGATCCGAGTTCCAGACCAGCGAGCGGTCGGATACCTTGACGTCTTCGAAGGTGGCGAAGATCTCGGCCATCTTGTCCACGCCTTCCTTCAACGTCTTGCTGGTGCGGAACACTGCGGCATCGGACTGCATGGTGCGCTGCATGTTGTCGCGGATCACCGAGGTTGGCGTGGAGCCGTTGGCATAGCGCAACTTGTCCAGCAGGCCCAGCGCCTTGTCGCAGGCATCGGACGGCAAGGTCTTGTGCGGCTGATTGGGCTTGACCGTCTCGGCGCAGCGGTTTGCCACCGCACGGCCGAACACCACCAGATCCAGCAGCGAGTTGGATCCCAGGCGGTTGGCACCGTGCACCGACACGCAGGCCGCTTCGCCGATCGCGTACAGGCCAGGCACCACCGCATCCGGGTCGTCGCCCTGCTTGCGCACGACTTCGCCGTAGAAATTGGTCGGAATGCCGCCCATGTTGTAGTGCACGGTCGGCAGCACCGGGATCGGCTGCTTGGTCACGTCCACACCGGCAAAGATGTGCGCGCTCTCGGCGATGCCGGGCAGCTTTTCGTTAATGACTTCCGGGCCGAGGTGGGTCAGGTCGAGCAGGATGTGATCCTTGTGCTCGCCGACGCCGCGGCCTTCGCGGATCTCCACGGTCATCGAACGCGACACCACATCGCGCGAGGCCAGATCCTTGTAATGCGGTGCGTAGCGCTCCATGAAGCGCTCGCCATTGCTGTTGCGCAGGATGCCGCCTTCGCCACGCACGCCCTCGGTGATCAGGCAGCCCGCACCGTAAATACCGGTGGGATGGAACTGCACGAACTCCATGTCCTGCACTGGCAGGCCGGCACGCATCACCAGGCCGCCGCCGTCACCGGTACAGGTGTGGGCAGAGGTCGCGCTGAAGTAGGCACGGCCATAGCCGCCGGTGGCCAGCACCACGCCGTGGGCCCGGAACAGATGCAAGCTGCCATCGGCCATGTCCAGCGCCAGCACGCCGCGGCAGACGCCCTCCTCGTCGAAGATCAGGTCGAGCGCGAAGTACTCGATCATGAAGCGCGCGTTATGTGCCAGCGATTGCTGATACAGCGTGTGCAACATCGCGTGACCGGTACGGTCGGCCGCCGCGCAGGTGCGCTGCGCCGACGGGCCTTCGCCGTACTTGGTGGTCATGCCGCCGAACGGGCGCTGGTAGATCTTGCCCTCTTCGGTACGCGAGAACGGCACGCCGTAGTGCTCGAGCTCGATGATCGCCGGGATCGCCTCACGGCACATGTACTCGATCGCGTCCTGGTCGCCCAGCCAGTCCGAGCCCTTGATGGTGTCGTAGAAGTGGTAGCGCCAGTCGTCTTCGCCCATGTTGCCGAGCGCGGCCGAGATGCCACCCTGCGCCGCCACGGTATGCGAGCGGGTCGGGAAGACCTTGGTCAGGCAGACCGTCTGCAGGCCCTTCTGGGCCAGGCCGAACGTGGCGCGCAGGCCGGCGCCGCCGGCGCCCACCACGACCATGTCGTACTTGTGTTCAGTGATCTTGTAAGCGGACATCTAATCTGGATTCCTGTTCTGTGTGCCCGATGACTCAGGCACCGCCCAGCGCGATGCGCGCCACTGCGAAAATGCTGACGATCGCGCCAAGCACGGCGACGAACTTCACCGTCGTCTGCAACGCCAGCGCCAGCAACGAATTGTGGATGTAGTCCTCGAGCACGACCTGCAGGCCAAGCTGCGCATGCCAGAACATCGCCACCAGGAAACCGACCAGCAGCACGGCGTTCCACGGTTTGGACACGGCAACGACTGCAGTCATGTAGTCGGAACCGAGCAGGCTCAGCACGAACGCCACGAACCAGATCGCCAGCACGACCAGGGCTGTGGCGGTCAGCCGCTGCATCACGAAATGTTCGGTGCCGGTCTTGGCCGCGCCCAGACCGCGCACATTCTTCAAGGGGGTGCGATAGCGGCTCATGCGGAAACTCCGGTCAGGACATAGGCCCAGATCGCAGCGGTCAGCACCAGGCTGGCGATCACCGATGTCCAGCTGCTGCGGATGAAGGCGGGAATGCTGAAGCCGTGGCCGAAATCCTGGACGATGTGGCGGATGCCGTTGGCCAGGTGATAGGTAAATGCCCAGGACCAGGCAAATAGGAACAACTGGCCGTACCAGGCGCCCAGCTGCTGGGTGAGGCAATTCCAGTGGTCCTCGCCGAGCATTAGCAACAGCAGCGAGACGGCGATGACCAGCGCGCCTCCGGAAAGGATGACGCCGGTGGCTCGATGCAGGATCGAGGTCGCCATCTGGATCTGCCAGCGATATACCTGCAGATGTGGAGAAGTGGGACGTTCGCGGATCGCCATTCGCTGGGCTCGTTTTCTCGGCTGGGCGGCACTAGGCCGCTGTGGCTAGAAGCTGCTCAAAAATCGATGCAGCGTCCATTTTTTTCCCAGTCGCCGTAGCGCGTTGGCTCGGGGCCGTCGCGTCCACCAATTTCCTTCGGCAGTGGCTTCTTCTCGGGAATCGTCTCCTGAGGGGAAGGCTGCGTCTCGGAATCCTGCGCTGGGGTGGGGGTTGGATGGCCTATCATAGTGGTCTCACAACGTTGCGATTTTAGTCCTCCCCTTACATGGCTGACAACCTGAATCTTATTCCACAGGGTTTTGGCTCCCTGCACGACATGCAATACGTCCGCTTGATCGGGACGGATGCAGTGGCGTTCGCGCATGCGCAATTTGCCAACGACGTACAGGCGCTGGCGATCGGGCAGTGGCAGTGGAATGCGTGGTTGACGGCAAAGGGGCGCGTGATCGCCATCTTCGCACTCCTGCGTGAGGACGACACCCACCTGCTGATGCTGTTGCCCGATGGCAATGCGGCCGAGATCGCAACGCAACTCGGCCGTTTTGTGTTCCGACGCAAGCTCAAGATCGGCGTGGCGGCGCTTTCGGCGTTTGGCGGCCTTGCCGCGCCTGCCCGCGCCCAGGGCGCGCAGGCCGATATCGGAACGCAGCGTATCGAATTGGACCTGGGCAGCCCTGCCCTCCCGCGCACGCTGATGTTGCTGACGAACGATGAGGCATTGGCCGCGCCTATCGAAGTACCGCGCATGGACGCCGAGTGGCGACGTACGGACCTGCAACTGGGGCTGGCGCGCCTGCCCGATGCGCAACGCGAGCAGTGGACGCCGCAGCAGCTGGCGCTGGATCGCCTGCAGGCCTTCAGCGTCAAGAAGGGCTGCTATCCGGGCCAGGAAATCGTGGCGCGGACGCACTTTCTGGGCAAGGCCAAGCGTGCGCTGCAGCTGCTGCAGGTCGATGCCGTTTGCAGCGATGCGCTGGCCGAGGCGGGCCAGGCCGTGCTGCTGGGCGATGCCACCGTTGGCACGCTGGTCAGCGTGGCGGGCGATCTTGCACTGGCGGTGCTGCCGCTGGAGCTGACCCTGGAGGCCGACGCCGTGCTGCAGGCGGGCGCGCATGCCGCCCGCCCGCTTGCATTCGTGCAGGGGCTGGCGCGTTAGGCCAGCGCCAGCCGTTCGCCGCTGGCCGGGTCGAAGAAGTGCAGCGCCTCGCTGCGCAGTGCCAGGCGCAGCTGCTCCCCCACCGCCGGCAGGGCCTGCGGTGCGACCCGGATCACCAGCGGCTGGCCGCCACGGTCGAGGTTGAGGAAGATCTCGTTGCCGACCGGCTCGATCACGTCGATACGCGCGTCAAAGCCCAGCGCGGCATCGTTTGACGGCTGCAGGTGCTCCGGACGCACGCCGACGATCACCTCGCGACCGAACCAGCTGCGCTCGACCCGCGCCGCACCCAGCGGCACACGCCAGCCATCGGCCATGACCAGATGCAGGCCGTCCTGCTCATCCAGGCGCCCCTGCAGCACGTTCATCGCCGGGCTGCCGAGGAATCCGGCCACGAACAGATTGGCCGGGCGGTCGTACAGCGCCATCGGGCTGTCGATCTGCTGGATCACCCCATCCTTGAGCACCACGATGCGCTGGCCCAGCGTCATCGCCTCGACCTGATCGTGGGTGACGTAGATCATCGTGGTGCCGAGCTTGCGATGCAGCTGCGCGATCTCGGTACGCACGCTGTGGCGCAGCTTGGCATCCAGATTGGACAGCGGCTCGTCGAGCAGGAACACCGACGACTCGCGCACCATCGCCCGCCCCAGCGCCACGCGCTGACGCTGGCCGCCGGACATCGCCTTGGGCAGCTTGTCGAGCATCGGGGTCAGCCCCAGCAACTCGGCGGCGTTGTTGACCCGCTCGGCGATGACCTGCTTGGGGTGGCCGCGCAGCTTGAGCCCGAAGGCCAGGTTCTCGGCCACGGTCATGTGCGGATAGAGCGCGTAGCTCTGGAACACCATGGCGATGTCGCGGTCTTTGGGAGCCACGTCGTTGACCACGCGCTCGCCGATCTTCAGCGTGCCGGCACTGATGTCCTCGAGCCCGGCAATCATGCGCAACAGGGTCGACTTGCCGCAGCCGGACGGACCGACCAGCACCATCAATTCGCCATCGGCGACCTCGAAGCTCGCACCCTGCACCGCGACCTGGCCGTTCTCGTAGACCTTGCGGACACCTTCCAACTGCACTTTCGCCATCTTCGGCCTCAACGTAAGTTGTGCGCCCTGCCCTCGGCCCTCCCGACGGCGGTGACGCCGCATGCGCCTGCAAGGAAATTTCCTGCAAACGAATGCATTGGTTTATTCTGACATGTAATCGTTTTCACATGGCAACATCGATCTCGGGAGGGACCATGCCGCCACCGACCCAAGCCGCTGTCTCAAGCGGTGCAGCCTACCGTGCGAGGCCCGCCATTCGGCCACGCATGTGCAGGTCAACCGCCGCGGCGCTAACCGCTGACGGCCACTTGCTGCAACAATCAGGGATTGGGCGTGCGCGTCCATCCCCCGCTGCGCGCACGCCAGTGTCGCTCAGGAACAGACATACCGACCGCCGGCTGTCCGGCGCCTTTCCGACCAGCTGCTGATCACGATGTCTCCAGAATCTGAAATTCGGTCCATGCACAACACCCTGATCCTGTTCGGCGCCACCGGCGATCTCGCCCAGCGCTATCTCTTCCCGTCCCTGCTGCGATTGTTCGTCGATGGCCTGCTGCCGGAGGATTTCCGTATCCGTGCGCTGGCGTTGTCGCCGCACGACACCGAGGCGTTCCGCGAGGTGCTGCGCCCGCGCCTGGCCGCCGCGCTGCCGATCGCCACGCCCGAGCAGATCGAAACGCTGCTGCAGCGGGTCGACTATCGCTCGGTGGATCTGCGCGATGCCGAGTCGGTGGCCAATGCCGTACGCGAGCTGGCCAGCCGCCAGTGCGTGAGCTACCTGGCGATTCCGCCGGGCCTGTACATCAGCACCTGCCAGGGCCTGGCCCTGGGCGGTGCGCTGGCTGCGCCGCACCGGCTGATGCTGGAAAAGCCGATCGGCCACGACTCGGACAGCGCCCGCGAGATCCTGCAGTCGATCGGCGCGCTGATCGACGAAGACCGCGTGTTCCGCCTGGACCACTACCTGGGCAAGGCGGCGGTGCAGAACCTGATCGCCCTGCGCTTCGGCAATACGTTGCTGGAAGCGGTGTGGAACCGCACCTATATCGAGTCGGTGCAGATCCTGGTGGCCGAGAGCGAAGGCGTGGATGGGCGCGATGCCTACTACGCGCGCTCCGGCGCGCTGCGCGACATGGTGCAGAGTCACATCCTGCAGTTGTTGTGCCTGGTGGCGATGGAGCCGCCGGCCTCGCTGGAAGCCGATCGCATCCGCGACGAGAAGGTCAAGGTGCTGCGCGCGCTGCGCCCGATGACCGCCGAGCATGCCGCCCACGACAGCGTGCGTGGCCGCTACACCGCCGGCAGCATCAACGGCCAGCCGGCGCAGGCCTATCACCCGCCGGAAGGCAGCGACGTGGAAACCTTCGTCGCGGTGACCGCGCATATCGACAACTGGCGCTGGGCCGGGGTGCCGTTCCACCTGTGCACCGGCAAGCGTCTGGCCGAGCGTTCCACCCGTATCGTGGTCACGCTCAAGCCGGTGACGCATTGGCTGTTCGAGCGCCCGGACCGGCAGAACGCGGTGCCCAACCGCCTGACCTTCCAGCTGCAGCCGCAGGAAAACATCGAGCTCGGCCTGATGAGCAGCCTGGCCGGCCCGGAATGGGGTGCGATCGAACTGCAGCCGCTGGAACTGGAACTGTCGGTGCCGACCGGCCTGCACCGCCGCATCGCCTACGAGCGCCTGTTCGTGGATGCCTTCAACGGCAACCCGGCGCTGTTCGTGCGCGACGACGAGGTCAAGGCCGCCTGGTCGTGGATCGACAGCGTCAGCGATGCGTGGAAAGACGCGCAGTTGCCGCTGCAGCCCTACCCGGCCGGCAGCTGGGGCCCCGATGCCGCGGCGCCCTTCCTGCCCCCGGCCACCGACGCACAGGGACACACCGCATGACCGCTCCTTCCAAGCCGGTGCTGGTTGCCGATATCGGCGGAACCAATGCGCGCTTCGCGCTGGCCGACGTCGACGCCTCGGTGCCGCTGCTGGATGACACCTCGCGCGAATTTGCGGTGGTCGATTTCGGTTCGCTCGGCGAAGCCGCGCGCTATTACCTCGACCAGATCGGCGTGCAGGCCACCCAGGGCGTGTTCGCCGTGGCCGGCCGCGTGGACGGCGACGAGGCGCGCATCACCAACCATCCGTGGGTGATCTCGCGCTCGCGCACCGCGGCGATGCTGGGCTTCAGCACCCTGCACCTGATCAACGACTTCGCCGCGCAGGCCATGGCGATCAGCCTGCTGCGCCCGCAGGACGTGGTGCAGGTCGGCGGCGCCAGCTGGCGGCCGGCGCCGATCGATCAGCCGCGCAACTACGGCGTGATCGGCCCGGGCACCGGGCTGGGCGTGGGTGGGCTGATCATCCGCAACGGGCGTTGCTTCCCGCTGGAAACCGAAGGTGGCCACGTCAGCTTTCCGCCCGGCACGCCAGAGGAGATCCGCATCCTGGAGATCCTTTCCGAGCAGTTCGGCCGGGTCTCCAACGAGCGCCTGATCTGCGGCCCGGGCCTGGTCAACATCCATCGCGCGCTCAGCGAGATCGCCGGGGTCGACCCGGGCCCGCTGCAGCCCAAGGACATCACCGCGCGTGCGGCGGCGGGCGACCCGCGCTCGTCGCGCACCATCGATCTGTTCTGCGCCATCTTCGGTGCGATCGCCGGCGATATGGTGTTGATGCAGGGCGCCTGGGACGGCGTGTTCCTCACCGGCGGGCTGGTGCCCAAGGTGCTGGATTCGCTGCAGCATTCCGGCTTCCGCCAGCGCTTCGAACACAAGGGACGCTTCTCAGCGATCATGTCGCGGGTGCCGTCGCTGGCGGTCATGCATCCGCATGCCGGCCTGCTCGGCGCCGCCGCCTATGCGGTGGATGCGCAGCGTCAGCATCCAGGGGAGCAGCGATGAACCTGCAGGACAATCCGCGCATCACACTGGTGCGCTACGAAGACCCGGCCGAATGGACCGAGGCGGTGGCCAGCGAGATGGCCGACCTGCTGGAACAGGAGATTTCGCGCCGCGGCCAGGCGCGCATGCTGCTGTCCGGCGGCACCACCCCGGCACCGGTGTACGAATCGCTCGCCCACCGCCCGCTGGACTGGTCGCGGGTGGAAGTAGGCCTGGTCGATGAGCGCTGGCTCTCGCCGCAGGATCAGGACAGCAACGCCTGGCTTGTCAATCACAGCTTTCTGACTCACGCATCGGCGGCGACCTTCATCCCGCTGGTGCGCCCGGGCAAGCAGTTGCCCGAGTGCGTGCACACCGCGAACCTGCAGGCCAGGCACGCCGAGCCTGCGTGCCTGGCGGTGCTGGGCATGGGTGGCGACGGACACACCGCCTCGCTGTTTCCGGGCTCGACCGACCTGAGCAAGGCACTGTCCAGCCCGCAACCGTATGCGTCGCTGGATGCCACCGGCTGCCCCGGCGCGAATCAGTGGCCGCTGCGGATCACGCTGACACCGGCCGGACTGGCCGCCATCCCGACCCGCCTGCTGTTGCTGCGCGGCAAGCAGAAGCTGGACGTGCTGCAGGCTGCACTGGCCGGTGACGATGTCAGCGAGTATCCGATCCGCGTGGCGCTGCAGCCGCCGGGCCCGAAATTGCGGGTTCATTGGTGTGCGTGAGTGCGAGTCCCTCGCAAGAGCCCGCACATCCATGTGCGGGGATTCAAACGTGCGAGTCCTTCGCAACAGCCGATTTTGTGCGAGTCCTTCGCAAAAGCCCGCACATCCATGTGCGGGTATCTACGAAAAGAACAGCGTGATTACCTTCCCCGTTTCTCATAGCCGGTAGCCAATGAGCCTGCATCCGAACATCCAAGCTGTCACCGACCGTATCCGCAAGCGCAGCGCGCCGTCGCGCGCGGCGTATCTGGCCGGTCTCGATGCCGCCCTGCGCGAGGGTCCGTTCCGTAGCCGTTTGAGCTGCGGCAACCTGGCGCATGGTTTCGCCGCGTCCGAGCCGACCGACAAGTCGCGCCTGCGCGGTGCGGCCACGCCCAACCTGGGCATCATCACCGCCTACAACGACATGCTGTCGGCACATCAGCCGTTCGAGCATTACCCGCAGCTGATCCGCGACACCGCGCGTACGCTCGGTGCCACCGCACAGGTCGCCGGCGGCGTGCCGGCGATGTGCGACGGCGTGACCCAGGGCCGCGCCGGCATGGAGCTGTCGCTGTTCTCGCGCGACAACATTGCCCAGGCCGCGGCGATCGGCCTCAGCCACGACATGTTCGACAGCGTGGTGTACCTGGGCGTGTGCGACAAGATCGTGCCGGGCCTGCTGATCGGCGCGCTGGCGTTCGGGCATCTGCCGGCGCTGTTCATGCCGGCCGGGCCAATGACGCCCGGCATTCCGAACAAGCAGAAGGCCGAAGTGCGCGAGCGCTACGCCGCCGGCGAAGCCACCCGCGCCGAACTGCTGGAAGCCGAGTCGTCCTCGTATCACTCGCCCGGCACCTGCACCTTCTACGGCACCGCCAACTCCAACCAGGTGTTGCTCGAGGCGATGGGCGTGCAGCTGCCCGGTGCCTCGTTCGTCAACCCGGAGCTGCAGTTGCGCGATGCGCTGACCCGTGAGGGCACCGCGCGTGCGCTGGCAATTTCTGCGCTGGGCCAGGACTTCCGTCCGTTCGGTCGCCTGATCGACGAGCGTGCCATCGTCAATGCCGTGGTCGCGCTGATGGCCACCGGTGGTTCGACCAATCACACCATCCACTGGATTGCGGTGGCGCGTGCGGCCGGCATCGTGCTGACCTGGGACGACATGGATCTGATCTCGCAGACCGTGCCGCTGCTGACCCGCATCTACCCCAACGGCGAAGCCGACGTGAACCGCTTCCAGGCCGCGGGCGGCACTGCCTTCGTGTTCCGCGAGCTGATGGACGCCGGGCTGATGCACGACGACCTGCCCACCGTGGTCGAAGGCGGCATGCGCGCCTACGCCAACGAGCCGCGCCTGCAGGACGGCAAGGTCGTCTACGTGCCCGGCACTGCGACCACCGCCGACGACAGCGTGGCGCGGCCGGTCAGCGCCGCATTCGAATCGCAGGGCGGCCTGCGCCTGCTGCGCGGCAACCTGGGCCGCTCGCTGATCAAGTTGTCGGCAGTCAAGCCGCAGCACCGCACGATCGAAGCGCCGGCAGTGGTGATCGACACGCCGCAGGTGCTCAACAAGCTGCATGCGGCCGGCGTGCTGCCGCACGATTTCGTGGTGGTGCTGCGTTACCAGGGCCCGCGTGCCAACGGCATGCCGGAACTGCATTCGATGGCGCCGTTGCTGGGCCTGTTGCAGAACCAGGGCCGGCGCGTGGCCTTGGTCACCGACGGCCGTCTTTCCGGTGCCTCGGGCAAGTTCCCGGCGGCGATCCACATGACGCCAGAGGCCGCACGCGGCGGTCCGATCGGGCGTGTGCGCGAAGGCGACATCGTGCGCCTGGACGGTGAAGCCGGCACGCTGGAGGTGCTGGTCTCGGCCGAAGAGTGGGCATCGCGCGAGGTCGCACCCAACACCTCGGTGGCGGGCAACGACCTGGGGCGCAACCTGTTCGCCATCAACCGCCAGGTGGTTGGCCCGGCCGACCAGGGCGCCATCTCGATTTCCTGCGGCCCGACCCGTCCAGACGGCGCGCTGTGGAGCTACGACGCCGAGTACGAACTCGGTGCCGATGCAGCGGCGGCCGCCGCACCGCACGAGTCCAAGGACGCCTGATTCCCCTTCCCTCTGCGCGACCGCCCCGCGGTCGCCGTCTAACGGAGTTGCAATGACGATTGCCCAGACCCAGAACACCGCCGAACAGCTGCTGCACGACGCCGGCATCCTGCCGGTGGTCACCGTGGACACGCTGGACCAGGCGCGCCGCGTGGCCGATGCGCTGCTCGAAGGCGGCCTGCCCGCGATCGAACTGACCCTGCGCACCCCGATTGCGATCGAAGCGCTGGCCATGCTCAAGCGCGAGCTGCCCAACATCGTGATCGGTGCCGGCACCGTGCTGAGCGAGCTGCAACTGCGTCAGTCGGTGGATGCCGGTGCCGACTTCCTGGTCACCCCGGGCACGCCGGCGCCGCTGGCGCGCCTGCTCGCCGATGCGCCGATCCCCGCCGTGCCCGGCGCGGCCACGCCGACCGAGCTGCTGACCCTGATGGGCCTGGGCTTCCGCGTGTGCAAGCTGTTCCCGGCCACCGCCGTGGGCGGCTTGCAGATGCTCAAGGGCCTGGCCGGCCCGCTGTCCGAACTCAAGCTCTGCCCCACCGGCGGCATCAGCGAGGCCAACGCGGCCGAGTTCCTGTCGCAGCCGAATGTGCTGTGCATCGGCGGCTCGTGGATGGTGCCAAAGGACTGGCTGGCACAGGGCCAGTGGGACAAGGTCAAGGAGAGCTCGGCCAAGGCGGCGGCGATCGTGCGGCAGGTGCGTGCGGCCTGATTCTCTGGCCGCTGTATCCAGCGGCTTGGAACCCAGGTTGCCGGGAAAGCTGGATGGCTGAGGACAGCTGATCAGTTGGCGCTTTGGTTTTGAATGAGGAAAGCCCGGTTTGCTGGCGCTTTCACTTTGGTTGAGGAAAGGCTGCTGCCAGGCGCCTTGTTTCATGCGTGCGAGCGGCCCGCGGGCGCCGGGCAGGACACGCCGTGAACCCATCCATGGGGGGCTCTTACACGCGCCATGTCGTGTAAGGTCCTGCCCCGGCGCCCGCGGACCACTCTTCGAATGTTCCTGTGTTGGCGGAACGGAGAGCAGCCACTGCCGCAGGGCATGCTCGACCTAGGTTTTGATCGTTGCCTCGGCTATTGGGGCAGAGGCCTCTTCGCATACCTCTTGAAGGCAGCGGATTGAGAGCACTGGAAACCGCGCACTTCTGAGTACTTGGCATCTGGGCGGTGTGTCAGAGAGCTACGAAGTCGAAGGTCCAGAACACGTGCGGCGACCTTGGCGGATGATTGGCACCAAAATGGACCACTGAATCGGCTGTCGTTTTTCGTCGCTCAACGTCACGGAAACGACTCGCCGAGGCGGCAGCGTGGCCGGGGATTGGCGGAGAGCGGCACAGGGATGTGCCGCGGCGGCGAGTCAGACAGGATGTCTGACCGAGCCGAGGAGCCAGTCCGCGGACGCGCTGTCGCCCTCACCAAAGCCAGCGAAACACAGCCGCGTGCTTGGCAGTGCCCCGGAAGAGAAACCGTACCCTCACCCCAACCCCGCTCCCGACGCACGCTTGCGGCGCGGTAGATCCAAGGCACGCGCGTCCATGGCGCGTAAGCCGTGCCTCCTCGCCCCACCGGGAGAGGGGCTTTGCGCCTTGTCACTCACGGCCTCAGTGCGCTGGTGAATGCCTTAGGCCGTGGAAACTTCAGCAGTGTTGGCGCTCACGATTCCAGCGCAACGCTTGCCAGCGGCGTCTTCGGCACGCCACGCGCACGTCGTACCAGCGCGGCTGCGCCGTTGCTCATGTCATCGAGAATTGCGTAGATCGTCGGCAGGAACAGCAGGCTCACCACCGTCGAGAACGCCAGCCCGCCGGCGATCGCGCGGGCCATCGGGAAGTACGGCGGGCCGTCGCTGAACATCGTGGTGCTGGTCAGCGAGATCGGCACCATCGCCAGGATGGCGGTGCCCATCGTCATCATGATCGGCCGCAAGCGCTCGCGTGAGCCTTCGATCAAGGCCTGCGTGCGGCCCATGCCGCGGCGGCGCAGGTTGTTGATGTGCTCGATCATCACGATGCCGTTGTTCACCACCACGCCCATCAACACCAGGATGCCGATGAAGGACATGATCCCGAACGAGGTGCCGGTGATCCAGAACAGCCAGAACACCCCGAAGATCGAAAACACCACGCCGCTCATGATCGCCGCAGGAAACAGCAGCGATTCGAATACCGCCGCCATCACCACATAGATCATCACCAGCGCGATCACCAGGTTGAACACCATCTGGCCCATCGCTTCGCCGTCGTCCTGGTAATCGCCGCCGTCGAAGGTATAGCTGTAGCCGGCGGGGAAACTCATCGCCTTGAGCGGCTTTTCCATTGCCGCGCGTGCTTCCGGCACGGTGACCTTGCTGGCCAGATTGGCCTTGATGGTCAGCGTGGTCTGGCGATTGGTGCGGCCGATCTGGGTGGCGGCCGGGCGAATCTGCACATCGACCAGACTGAGCAACGGCACGCTGCGGCCATCCTTGGTGCGTACCGTGAAGCTGGCCAGGTCTTCCGGCTTGCTCTGTTCGGCGCCGGCAAAGCGCACCCACACCGGTACCTCGTTGTCGCCTCGGCGGAACTCGCGCAACGGCGTGCCACGCAACGCCAGACCGACGAAACTTGCCACCTGCTCGGCACTGAACCCGAAGGCCGCCGCACGCTCGCGATCGACCCGGACCGCCAACTCGCTGGTGCGATCGCCGGTGTCCACATGCACGTCGCGCAATTCCTTGCGCTGCGCCAGCAGCGGCATCACATCGTCGGCCAGGGCCTGCAAGGCCTGGGTCGAATCGCCGACCAACTGCACCTGCACGCCTTGATTGCCGCTGCCGCCATCGCCCTGATTGCCGATGCTGTAGTCCGCACGTGCCGAGCGCGGCAAGGCCTTGCGGATCTGTTCCAGCAACGCCGGCAGCTCCTTGACCTTGCCCGCGTCGAAGGTCACGGTGGTGCTGCCGCCTTCCGCTTCGCTGAACCACGAATAGATCTGGGTGATGTGGTACTTGTCGCGATTGGCTTGCAGGTAACGCTCGACCCGCCCCACTTCCTCACCCATCTGCTCATGCGTGTACGAGCCTTTCCACTGATACTGGATGAAAGCCTCGTTGCCGCCATCGCCGCCGAACATGTCGACCTTGGTCAACTTCATCGGTACCAGGCTGATCGCACTGACCAACACGATGCCGGCCACGCTCCAGCCGCGATGGGCCAGCGTCCACGCCAGCACCTTGGCATAACGGCGCTGCAGCCGCGCGATCACGCCGCGCTCGGAGCTCACCATCGGTGGTGTCTTCATGCGCGCCGACAACATCGGAATCAGGCTGATCGCCACCAGCCACGAGGCCAGCAGCGACACCGAAATGGTGATCGCGATCTGCGCCATGAAGATGCTGATGTTGTTGGTCTCGCCAAACAGGTTCGGCACGAACACGATGCAATGGCACAAGGTGCCGGCGCTGAGCGCGATTGCCACGCTGCGCGTGCCGAGCAGGGCCGCCAGCTGCGGTTGACCGGGCATGCGCTCGCGTTCCTGGTAGATGCTTTCCACCACCACCACCGCGTTGTCCACCAGCATGCCGACCGCCAGCAGCAGGCCCATCATGGTCAGGATGTTGAGCGTGACACCGACGAAGTACATGAAGCCCAGCGTGATCGCAAAGCAGATCGGAATCGCCAACGTCACCATCAGCGTCGATGGCCAGTGGCGCAGGAAGAAGAACAGCACCGTGATCGACAACAACAGGCCCACCGCGCCGGCTTCTGCCAGTTCCGCCAGCGACGAGGTCACCGCCTTGCCCTGGTTGTCGATCACCTTGATCTGCACATCGCGCATCGCAGGTTCGGCGCGGATGTCCTCGACTTCCTTCAACGCCGCCTTGGACACATCCACCAGGTTGGCGCTGCGCTCCTTGTAGATGTCCAGCCCGATCGCCGGGCGCCCGTCCAGGCGACGGCCGTAATTCATCCGCGTCGGCTTCAACCGCACCTGCGCGATATCGGCCAGCCGCAGCCCCTTTGCATTGAGCACCAGGTCGCGCAGTTCCTGCAGGTCGCGCAATTCGCCGATTGGCTGTACCCGAATGCGCTGGCCGTTGTCGTCGATCTGGCCTGCCGACACCGAAAAATTGAGCTTGCCCAGGCGCTCGCTCAAATCATTGAGGCTGAGGTCGTGTGCGGTGAGCCGGTCCGGCGCGATGGCGATCTCCACTTCGTTCGGCGGTGCGCCGGAGATCTCCACCTTGGCCACGCCGGGAATCCGTTCGATGCGCCGCTTGAACTCGCGGTCGAGCATGTCGTACGCGCCGGTCAGATCGGTCTGGCTGGCCAGGCGCACTTTCAGCACCGGCTCGTCGCTGCTGGACCATTTGTAGATGTGGAAGCGCTGCAGATCTTCCGGAAAATCGTCGCGGATGGCATCCAGCCGCTCGCGCGCATCCGATGCGGCGATGGCGATGTCGCGGTCCCAGTCGGAGAACTCGATGAAGATATTGGCGCCGTCTGCGGTGGCGGTCGAGCGCATGCGCTTGATGCCAGTCATCGTCGCCAGCGCCTCTTCGGCCGGCCGCACCAGGTTGCGTTCCACCTCGTCCGGGGTGGAACCGGTGTACGGCAGTTGCACGAACAGGAACGGTGCGGAAATGTCCGGCAGCGCCTCCAGCGGCAGCCGGAACGCGGCAATCAACCCCACCACCACCAGCGAGACGAAGCACATGATGGTGGTGACCGGCCGACGGATGCTGAAGGCGGCAACGCTCATAGCGCCTCCAGCCCGTCGGAGTTACCGGTCGCCTGCGCACGTTGGCCGGCCGTGCGCCGGCCACGCTCCAGGTAGTACGCATCGGCGCGACGGTCCAGCAGGTCGTACACCACCGGGATCACCAGCAGGGTCAGCAGCGTGGACACCAGCAACCCACCGATCACGGTGATCGCCATCGGCGCGCGCACCTCGGCGCCCTCGCCCATCGCCACCGCCAACGGCAGGAAGCCGAACAAGGTGCACAGCGTGGTCATCACGATCGGCCGCAAGCGCGAGCGAGCGCCCTCGATCAAGGCCTCGCGCTTGGGCACGCCCTCCTCGCGCAGCTGGTTGACCTTGTCGATCAGGATGATCGCGTTCTTGGTCACCAGCCCCACCAGCAGGATCAAGCCGATGAACACCACCACCGACACCGGCTTGCCGGTCATCAGCAAGGCCAGCACCGCGCCGACCATCGCCAGCGGAATGGTGAACAGGATGACGAACGGATGCAGCAGCGATTCGAACTGCGAGGCCATCACCAGATAGACCAGAAAGATCGCCAGACCAAAGGCGAACAACAGCGACTTCACCGATTGCGCCAGTTCCTCGCCCTGCCCTCCGATATGCATGCCCACGCCAGCGGCCAGCGGATCGTTGCGCACCATCGACTCGACCTCGCGCACCGCGCCGCCCAGATCCATGTCATGCAGGCTGGCCGAGACGATCGCCACGCGGGTCTGATCGGCGCGGTGGATCTCGCTCGGCCCGGTCGTCGCCACCACCTCGGCCACCGCGGCCAGACGCACCGGTCGGCTGCTGCCCGGGTTGACGATCAACTGCCGGATCGCATCCACACTGGCGCGGTCGCTGTGTTGCGCACGCACCAGCACATCGATCTTGCGATCGCGAAAGCTGTAGCGCGTGGCCACATCGCCGCGCACCTTCTTGACGATGACATCGGCGATCTGGCGGGTGGTCAGCCCCAACGCAGCGGCGCGTTCCTGATCGAAACGGATCTGGATTTCCGGGAAGCCCTCTTCCACCGTCGACTTGACGTCGGCGTAATGGCCATTGGCCCGCAGCATCGCTGCCAGCTTCTGCCCGGCACGTTCCAGCTCGCCCAGGTCCTGCCCGCGCAGCTCCACTTCCAGCGGCGTGGAGAAGCTGAACAATGCTGGCCGTGCAAAATCCACCTGCGCTCCGGGATGCCCGACCATGCTGCTGCGTAGCCGCCTGGTGGCCGCCGCTTCCACTTCCGGGTTGCCGCCGCCGGCCATCACCACGGTGAGCTTGCCGATGTTCTCGCCGCTCTCGGTGGGGTTGGCGTCCAGCCGCGTACCGCTGCCGCTCACCCCATACAACGAGGCGATGCCCGGGTCCTTGTCGTGCGCCAGCTGCAACTCGCGCACCAGTGCGTCGGTCTGCGCCAGCGGCGTGCCGGAAGGCAGCTTCACCGTCATTTCGAAGCGGTCCTGCGCCAGCTGCGGAATCAAATCCGCACCCAGCATCGGCACCAGCAACACGGTGCCGATGAACGCAGCGGCCGCCAGTCCCAGCACCAGGCCGGGCCGCCGCAACGCCGCCGGCAGCATCGCCAGATAACCACGCTCGGCGCGGCCATACGGCGCCATCGCCAGGTCGCTGGCCTTGCGCATCACCGGCGACACCATTCGTGCGATGCCGCGCCACAGCCTGACCACCGCCCACGCCACCGCGAAGAACGCATAGCGCACGCTCGCGCCGGCCCCGCGCCGACCGGCAGCCACCGGCTTGAGCCAGCGCTGCTGCGGCTGCCACTGCGGGTGGCTGGGCTCGTCCGGGAACGCCATCGGCGGCGCGCCCTTGAGCGAACTCAGCATCGGAATCAGCGTCATCGACACCACCAGCGAGATCGCGATCGCGATCGCCACGGTCAGCGCCTGGTCGCGGAACAGCTGCCCGGCGATGCCCTCGACGAACACCAGCGGCAGAAACACCGCGATCGTGGTCAATGTGGACGCCATCACCGCCATGCTGACTTCGCGGGTGCCGGCGATTGCCGCATCCAGCACGCTCAGGCCACGTTCGCGCGCCTTGGCGATGCTTTCCAGCACCACGATCGAATCGTCCACCACCAGCCCGGTGGCCAGTGCCAGCCCGCCCAGCGACATCACGTTGAGGCTCAGGCCCAACTGGCCCATGAAGAAGAACGTGGTGATGATCGACACCGGCAACGACAGGCTGATCACGAAGGTGCTCCAGCCATCGCGCAGGAACAGGAAGATGATCAGGATCGCCAGCACGCCGCCGATCACCGCATCCTTCTTGACGTCGCTGATCGCGTGCTCGATGAAGTGCGACTGGTCCTCGATGGTGGTGATCTCCACATCGCCGGGCACGGTCGCCTTCAACTGCTCCAGCCGCTTGCGCAGCGCCGCGGCGGTGGACACGGTATTGGCGTCGCCTTCCTTGTAGATCGCCAGCTCCACCGCTTCCTTGCCGCCCAGGCGGATGATCGCCTCGCGCTCCTTGTAGCCCTGGCGGACCTCGGCCACATCCTTCAATCGCACCGGTATGCCGCCGGCGATGCTGCTGCTGGACGCCGACGAGGTGCTCTGCACTTCGGCCGCTGCGGCCAGCGCCGCCTGCGACCCGGTGGATGCGGCGATCGCATACATCTGCTGCATCGCCGCTTCCGCGGCGCTGCCGCTGCTGCTTTGCGTGGTCACCAGCATGTTGCGGATCTCGTCCAAATCCACGAACTGGTTGACCGTGCGCACCAGATACCGCTGCGAGCCTTCCTCCAGCCGGCCGCCGGAGATATTGACGTTCTCCTCCTTGAGCCGGGTGATCACGTTGTCGATCGGCAGGTTGAGCTGCGCCAGTTTCTGCTGATCGATATCGACCTGGATCTCGTCTTCCAGCCCGCCGCCGACCTTGACCGCGGCCACGCCGGCCACCGGTTCAAGTTTCTTTTTCAGATCTTCATCGGCGTAGCGACGCAGCCCGGTGAGCTGGCGGATCGCATCGTTGTCGGAGGCCGGCGCCTGTTTGGGCGACAGCGCCAGCCGCATGATCGGCTCGGTGGATGGATTGAAGCGCAGCAGCACCGGCGGCTTGGTTTCCAGCGGCAGCGACAGGGCTTCCATCTTGTCGCGCACCTCCAGGCTGGCCTGGTCCATGTTGGTGCCCCAGGCGAACTCCAGCACCACATCGCTCTGCCCGGTGCGCGAGATCGACTTGAGCTTGCGCAGGTTCTTGACCACGCCGACGGCTTCTTCCACCGGCTCGGTCACCAGCGTTTCGATTTCCGCCGGCGCCGCGCCGGTGTATTCGGTGCGCACGGTCAGCGTGGGGTAGCTCAGGTCCGGCAACAGGTTGACCTTGAGACTGCGCAACGCGATCAGCCCGAACAGCAGCATGGTCACGGTGATCATCGCGATGGTCACCCGCCGCCGCGTGGCGAAGGCCACCAGACCGCCGCCGCCGGGCAAGGAGGCATGCGGGTCGTGCACGGGTGCGTGCGGGTTGCCGTGATCGCTCATGAGCGTTTCCCGTCGCTGCCGGCTGCCGGTGCCGCAGCGGCAACCGGCTTGCGGTCGGGCTGGCCGATGACCTGCACCGCAGTGCCATCACGCAGTGCCACCTTGCCGGCGGTCACCACCTGGTCGCCTTCCTTCAGCCCTTGCCGCACTTCCAGCCACGGACCTTCGGCATAACCGAGTTTCACCGGCACCCGGCTGGCCTTGCCGTTACGCACCACGAACACGGCCGGCTCGCCATCGTCCAGCAGCGCCAGGCGCGGGATCACCAACGCGTCCTTGCGCTGGTCGTAGTCGATGCGGATGCGCCCGAACATGCCCGGCTGCAGCGCTTCGGCGCCCTGGCCGAACGCACAGATCACCCGGAAAGTGCCGCTGCCCGAATCCACCACCGGCGCAATGCGGTCGACCTTGCCGATGAACTGCTGACCGGGCAAGGCATCGGCCAGCAAGGTCACCGGCTGGCCGGACTTGAGCGTGGCCAGCTCGCGCTCGGGCACGTTGAGCGTGGCCTCCAGCTGCGAATCGTCGACGATGCGGAAGATCGGCGTATTGATCTGCACGAAGTTGCCGGTCTTGATCGAGCGCGAGGCGATCACCCCGGAAATCGGCGCCTGCACCGTGGTGTAGGACAGCTCCAGCGATGCCAGGCGATGCTGCGCGCGGCTGTTTTCGACATCGAACTTGAGTTGGTCGACATCGGCGGCACTGACCAGCTGTTGCCCCACCAACTGGGTGGCACGGCGGTAACTGTTCTCCAGTTTGCGCAGCTGCGCTTCGCTTTGCGCCACCGCCAGATGCGCACGGTCCGGATCCAGGCGAACCAGGGCCTGACCCGCGGACACCTTCTGGCCCTCTTCCACCATCACCGCCAATGCAACGCCGGAGGTCTTGGCCACCACCTGCGCTTCGGCACGCGGCTCCAGGGCGGCGGTGCCGGTATAGCTGGCCGCCACCGCACGGCGTGCGGCCTTGGCAATTTCCACCGGTACCGCATCGACGGTTTTCTTCTCCTCGGCGGCCTTGGCCTCGCCATCTCCCGCCTTGCAGCCGCCCAGCAACAGGCTCGTGGTGATCAACAATGCAGCGGCGCAGGTTCCGCTGCGGCCGGGCAGGAAGGAGAGTGGCGACATCGTCGTGTCCTAGTGGATGCGTGAACAGGTGTTGTAGGCAAGTAGACCACCAGAACGATCATGTCGCCAATGCGCCAAAGGTCATGGTCTGTTCAAGTTCGCGTATTCACCCCGTTTGCGCGGCGCCAAATCGCAGGCATACTCGGACCGGTTCCGCCACGCCCCCACGTGCGGACGTTCAATCAGTCTTCCGGATACGAAACCATGCGCCCGCAGCCGCTCGCCGCTTGTCTCGCTCTGGTCGTCTTCCTGCCGTTTGGGGGCGTATCAGCGACACCGTCAGTCACGCCAGCCGCACCCGCCACGCCTGCGCCCGCCGCGGCAGTGGCCACACCCGCAGCGCCCACCGGCAACCCGTCCAACGGCCGCTTGCTGGCCTACACCTGCCAGGGCTGCCATGGCGTCACCGGCTACAAGAACGCCTATCCCAGTTATCGCGTGCCCAAGATCGGCGGCCAGTCCAGCCAGTATCTGACCCAGGCGCTGACCGAGTACCGCCAGGGCAAACGCAAGCATCCCACCATGCAAGCGCAGGCGCAGAGCTTTTCCGAGCAGGACATCGCCGATATCTCCGCCTACCTGTCCACCCTCAAATAAGCGCCCACATGCCGAACGCCCTGCACGCTCCGCGTCTAGCCATCGCCCTGGTCGCTGCCCTGATGTTGGCGGCCTGCTCCCAATCCCAGGTTGAGTCCACCGATCATTCCGCCGGCGATGCCGGCCACGCCAGTGGCGAACATGGCTCCGGCTCGTCTGCCGGCCTGCCGACCGGGCGCGCCGACGCCGGCGACAAGCTGGCGCACGCGAAAGGCAAGGCCACCGGCCAGAGCTGCGTCGATTGCCACGGCGCCGACGGCAATGCCCCCATCGACCCCAGCTATCCCAAGCTCGGCGGCCAATACGGCGATTATCTTGCGCACGCCTTGCAGGCCTACCGCAGCGGCGATCGCCAGCACCCGTTGATGACGGCGCAGGCCACTGCCCTGAGCGATCAGGACATCGCCGACCTGGCCGCCTACTTCGGTGCTCGACAGACGCAGCTGCGCGACCTGCACGGCGTCAACTGAGTTGCCGATGCGCAGCGTGCCCCGCGCACGCTGCGTCTCATGCGAAATGAAAAAGCACTTGCGCGAACATTAACAGGCCGCTATCATTTCGTTCTCAGTTTCGTGGGGCCATAGCTCAGCTGGGAGAGCGCCTGCATGGCATGCAGGAGGTCGGCGGTTCGATCCCGCCTGGCTCCACCACTCCTGGCTTAGGCCGTCAGGGTGACAACTCAGGTTTTGATACGCGTCCCCATCGTCTAGAGGCCTAGGACACCACCCTTTCACGGTGGACACCGGGGTTCGAATCCCCGTGGGGACGCCAATCATCTGAAAGCCCCGGCACTGCCGGGGCTTTTTTTTGCGTGTTTTTCAGCATCGATTGGACGCGCGGTTATCTGCACGCGACGCTCGTGGTGGCATTTCGATCTTCTGAGGCGATGACGCAACGGCTTCGCATCATTGCAATGCGGCCCGACCCCAACCTGCAGTTGCCGGCACAGCCGCACACGTGTCGATGGCGGCGAACGCACACGCTTGCAATGTCGTTCGATCGTTGTGCGCAGACCGCTGCATTGTCCCGACTGACGAAAGAAGCCACTGCCACGACGCCGTCATGCTCTGCGCGATCAGACAATCGTCCGTACAGACGACATCGCATCCCGTCGACCTGCGACGCGCACACTCATCAACTGCTCGCGAACGCATGCGCTACGCTGCTCCCGCTACTGGCGAATCGGTCGCGCAAACTTTTTTGCACACACCACTTCCCAAGCGCCATCGATGTCGCTATGATTGCCGGCTCGCAGCATCGTGGGGCCATAGCTCAGCTGGGAGAGCGCCTGCATGGCATGCAGGAGGTCGGCGGTTCGATCCCGCCTGGCTCCACCAAATTCCCGACATAGGCCGTCTGGAATCTACAACCAGGTTTTGATACGCGTCCCCATCGTCTAGAGGCCTAGGACACCACCCTTTCACGGTGGACACCGGGGTTCGAATCCCCGTGGGGACGCCAATCATCCGAAAGCCTCGGCACTGCCGGGGCTTTTTTTGCCTGAGATTCAGCGGCACCCTGTTCCACCGCATGCAGACGTGGCGACACGATACGCGCGCATCCTGTCAGTCCATCCACACACACGCGCGCATCGATTGTGGAACGCGCACAGCTTGGTTGCGCGTCGAACGAATCCGCACAACGACGGATCAGGTCTGGCCGACATCCAGTGCCTTGCGGCCTTCGTGGGTGAGATCGATATCGCCGTCTTCGGCCTGTGTTGCATAGCCGGCACGCACTGCCCAATTGGCCTCTTCGTCGGCAACCGGCGTGGTGTCATGGATGTCGCGCAAGATGCGCAGTTGCTGCGAAGAATCGAAATCCATGGGAAGCCACCTGCTTGAAAAGAGCTTTCCAAGGTACGCATCGCGCGTGATGGTTGCGTGCCTGCAGGCGCCTGGCGGCAATCCACGCTCATCTCGCCGGAATTTTCAGCGACCACGCATCATCGATGCGCGGCAATGGAACACGCCGCCATACAACGAAGAACGTGACGTCGCTGCACCAGCTGCTGCACCACGTCGACCACAAATCGCTCTGTTTCTGACCGCAATGCTGCTGAGCGCGACGGGTCAACAGCCGGCAGACATTTACCGGTTCCGGCGATTCTTGAGCGCATAAAAGAAAAGCCCCTCTGACCGTCGCCAGAAGGGCTTTGCTTGTACCGCTACATCCTGGTGCCGAAGGTGGGACTCGAACCCACACGCTTTTAAGGGCGGCGGATTTTGAATCCGCTGCGTCTACCGATTCCGCCACTTCGGCGTGGCCGCGCAGTATAGCGACTTGCGCATGAAACGAACAGTGTCAGAACGCGCCTGACGAATTCAGCTGCAAGCAATGGCGTCAGCGCTGCGGTGGAGCAGTGTCGATATACTGGCCGACTTAGGTGAAGGAGTAAGCAATGTCGGTGTTGCGTGGAGTTCGGGTGCTGGTGGTCGAGAACGACCAGATGAATGCCATGCTGCTCGATCTGCAGCTCGTCCAGGCTGGCGCGGTGGTGCTGGGTCCGGTCGGGGAAGTTGCGCAAGCGCTGACCCTGATTCAGGCCGATGCGCCGGAGATCGCAGTGCTCGACTATCGCCTCGGCAATGGCGAGACCAGCGAGCCGGTCGCCCGGTTGCTGTCGGAGCTCGGGATTCCGTTCGTGCTGGCGACCGGTGTTGCCAGTGGCACCATCCCCAGCGGCTTCGAGCGCGGCGTGATCCTGACCAAGCCCTATTTGTCAGACGAACTGATCAGCGCTTTGGCCAGGGCACGGCAGCTGAGCGGCGCCGCCAGCTGAAAGCTCCAACCAGCCCCTGCGTCGCCAGCATGCGGGCCCGGCCGATGCCCTCATGCATCGCCAGCCACACCTGCAGACCGCCCGCCTGCTGCGCTTAACGTAGGCTCATCGCGCGGTCGCGCCGGCTGCCTCACCCCCTCGATCACGGCTCGCTTGCCACTAGAATCGTGCATCCAGGCATGATGGGCAGGTCACCAATGGATATCGCCGTGTCGCCGTTTGCCGGTCTGTTGCCGGAGACGTGCGAGACAGCCGGGCTGTTGCTGGCATCGTCCGCATGCGCCGCCGACCCGCTGCTACGCGACAGCCCAGCGCTGCGCACGACGCTTTCGCTGTGCCTGCATGCACAGGCGCCAATGTTGCTGGTCTGGGGCGAGCAGTCGCGCTGCATCTACAACGATGCCTGCGCCGCGCTGTTGGGTGAACGCCACCCGGCAGCATTCGGCCAACCCTTGGCGGAACTTGCAGACTGCGCTGAAGCCAACCACAGCGATGCCGATGCGCGTGCAGCATTGACGCTGTCGACGTGGTCCTGCAGCCCGGTGCTGCAGGCCGGCAAACCTCTGGGCATGCTGTATGTCGCCGGCACGCCCGCCCCTGCTGCAGGGCCGCCCCGTCGCGAGTCCGCGCCCGCAGCGGTGTCGCCTTCGCTCGACCAGTCGCCGGCCTTCATGGCGGTGCTGCGGGGACCCGGCTACATCATCGAAAGCGCGAACCAACGCTTCCACGAGCTGGTCGGCCAGCGACCGTTGCTCGGCCGGCCGTTGCTCGAGGCGATGCCGGAAGTCGCAGACCAGGGCTATCTCGAGCTGCTCGATGAGGTGCGGCGCAGCGGCCGCCCCTTCATCGGCGAGTCGATGTCCGCCTATCTGCAGCGCACGCCCGGCAATGCGCTCGATCAGACCTTCGTGGATTTCCTGTATCAGCCGATGCGCGAGCGCGACGGCCGCATTGACGCGATCCTGGTGCACGGATTCGATGTCACCCAGCAACGCAGCATGGCAAGTCGCGACAGTTTCCTGCTGATGCTCGAAGACGCGCTGCAAAACGTTTCCGATCCGCGTCAGATCATCGATACCAGCGTGCGCTTGCTGGGCGAGCATCTGCAGGTCAATCGCTGCGCGTTCGGCCTGGCGGCGGCCGACGGCAGAACCATGCACGTGATCAGCGACCATGTGCAGGACATGCCTAGCCTGCAGGGCGATTTTCCGCTGGAAGTGGCGCAGGGCCTGCGCGACGCCCTGCTGGAGAATCGCCCCTGGTTCACCACCGATGCGATGGCGCCCGGCGCACCGGACTACGTGGCGCAGCAGTATCGACGCTCCGGCCTGCGCGCGTCGCTGGCGATTCCGCTGCACAAACACGGCCGCCTGGTCGCGGCCATCGGCGTGCATCAGCGCGCACCGCGGCGCTGGCTGTCCGCCGAGATCGAGCTGGTCCGCCTGGTTGCGGCGCGCTGCTGGGAATCCATGCAACGCGCCAAGGCGCAGCAGCAAGTGGCCGCCAACGAGGCGCGGCTACGCCGACTGGCCGATACGCTGCCACAGATCATCTTCATTGCCGACCCGGAGGGTGAGCCGCATTACTTCAACCGGCGCTGGTACGAATACACCGGACTGGATCCTGCCGACTACCAGACCGCCGCGTGGCACCAGGCACACACCGCCGATGGCCTGCAGCTGTCTGCGCAGGCCTGGGCGTTGGCCATCGAGGGCGAACGCGCCTACGAAATGGAGTGCGAGCTGCAACGCCACGATGGCCAGCGGCGCTGGCATCTGGCGCGTGCCCTGCCCGTGCGCGGCGACGACGGCAGCATCAGCGAGTGGATCGGCACCTACACCGATATCCATGACCGCCGTGCGTTCGAGCAACAGCTGCGCGAAAGCGAAGTGCGCTTCCGCGCCTTGTGCGAGACGGTGCCGGCAATGATCTGGATGGCCGATGCGCAGGGCGACTGCGTGTACTGGAATCCGCGCTGGTACCACTTCACCGGGCAGGCCGAAGACCAGGCAATGGACCAGGGCTGGTGGGATGTGATGCATCCGGACGACGCCGAACGCGTGCGCCACGCATTCGGCCAGGCCTTGGAGCAGCGAGGCGAGTTCCTGGCCGAGTACCGCGTACGTCGTCACGACGGGCAATACCGTTGGTGCATCGATACCGCGTCGCCGCATTTCGCCAGCGACGGACGCTTCCTCGGCCATATCGGCTCGCTGACCGATATCTCCGAACGCAAGCTGATCGAGGATGAAACCGCCTCCGATCGCGCCATCCTGAGCCTGATCACCACCGGCGCGCCGCTGCCGGTAGTGCTGGACGCCATCGCAGCGAGCGTGGAAGCGCGTGGCGAGATTGCGCTGTATTGCGCGGTGATGGTGCTGGATGACGTACGCAAGATGCTGAGCTTCGGCTCGGCGCCGCATTTTCCGGTCGAGTACCGCGGGCATTTCGAAGCCTCGCCGATCGGGCCGAACGGGCCGCCGTGCGCGCGCTCGGCCTATCTCGGTCAGCAGGTGATCTGCGAGGACATCCAGGCCGACCCCAGCTTCAGCGACCACCACGCGATTTCGGCGGCGCTGGGCATCGTCGCCTGCTGCGTGACGCCCATCCTGGACAGCAACGGCCAGGTGCTGGGCACGCTCAACATCTACTACGACCGCGTCCACCTGCCCTCGCTGCGCGAACAGGCGATGGCGCGCTCTGCATCGCATCTGGCCGGCATCGTCATCGAGCGTACGCGCGTGGATGCCAAGCTCAAGCAATCGCTGCAGGCCGAGACTGTCGCACGCAGCCAGGCCGAGCATGCCAACCGGGTCAAGGACGAGTTCCTGGCCACGCTCAGCCACGAATTGCGCACGCCGCTCAATGCCATCCTGGGCTGGTCGCGGTTGATGCAGTCGGAGGTGTTCGAGCCGGCCAATCTGGGCAAGGGGCTGGTTATCATCGAACGCAGTGCGCGTGCGCAGACGCAGATCATCGACGACCTGCTCGACATGAGTGCGATCCTGTCCGGCAAAATTCGTCTGCAGGCAGAGCACTTCGATATCGCAGGACTGATGCGCAGTACGGTGGAGTTGATGCAGCCGTCTGCACTGGCGCGCGACATCGCGCTGGAACTGGATGCACCCGGCGAGGGCGAGCTGTGGTTCTTCGGCGATGCCGGGCGGCTGCAGCAGGTGCTGTCCAACCTGCTCAGCAATGCGCTCAAATTCACCTCACCCGGCGGAACGGTGCGGGTGGCGCTGGACATCGAGGACGAACGGCTGCGACTGTGCGTGCAGGACACCGGCATCGGGATTGCAGCCGAGTTCCTGCCGCATGTATTCGACCGCTTTCGGCAGGCCGATGCCGGCACCACGCGGCGCGTGGGCGGGCTGGGGCTGGGCTTGTCGATCTCGCGCCAGTTGGTCGATCTGCACGGCGGCAGCCTGGGTGCCTCCAGTGCGGGCGAAGGCAAGGGGTCGACCTTCACCATCGTGCTGCCGTTCCAGCACGGGGTCAGCGATCTGCGTCCCGCGTCGGCCGGGTCGCTGCAGGTCGGTCCGCTGCCGAGTGATTGTCTCGGGCGCCTGGATGGCGTGCGCCTGCTGCTGGTCGACGACGACCAGGATTCGCGCGAGGCGGTGGCGCAGTTTCTGATGCTTGCCGGCGCGCAGGTGCAGGCGGCCGGCTCGGTGGAAGCGGCCGAACAATGCCTGGCAGAGACGCCCTTCGATGTGCTGGTCAGCGATATCGCCATGCCGGTGCGCGACGGCTACGACTTGATCCGCACCGTGCGCTCCGGCCGCGCCGACCTGCCGCGGCACATCCCTGCGATCGCCCTCACCGCCTATGTGCGCGAAGAAGACCGCGACCGCGCTGTGGTCGCCGGATTCGATGCGCACATGGGCAAGCCGGTGGAACCACCCGGCCTGGTCGACCTGATCGAACGCCTGATCTTGCCGACGCGCGCGCTACGCAGCGAGGCGTGAGATCGCCTGGAAACGCAATAAAACAGCGTGGTCAACCACGTGCTGCTTGCAGCACACACACCGACCATCCCAACAGGTCCTTGCCCGCCCACCGTCGCGGGACCTTACGCGGTATGGATGCCGCGTAAGAGCCTACATGGACGTACTTGCGGCGTGTCCTGCGATGGTGGGCGGACAAGGGCCCTGCAGCAAGGCCTCAGACCAGCCGCCTTACGACTGATCGTATCTGCATAGGCGCACCGCGGTGGTCGGAGTGCATGGACCCGCAGCCAAGTTGCAGATCATCCTGCCCAAGCGCGATCCAATCGCAGCAGCAGACCCGCCGCCTTGCGAGCGGGTCTATCTACACTGCCCAGCCACGCCAGGGCAGCCGCCGGGCACGCTGACTCAGCCGCGCTTGGCGCGTGCGAATGCCGCGGCCAGCGCGTTGTCGGCCGGCGGCGCAGTGGTGCGCGGCTTGCTGTTGCCCTGCGCCGGGCCACGCCCACCGCCACCCTCGCGGCGGCCCTGCCCCGTGCCGCCGTTGCCGCGCTGATCGCGCGACTGGGCTGCGGCATCGGCCGGCGGTGGCGTATCGGACAGACGGCAGGTCAGTGCGATGCGTTTGCGCGCCACGTCCACTTCCAGCACCTTGACCTTGACGATGTCGCCGGCCTTGACCACATCGCGCGGATCCTTGACGAAGGTGTCCGACAACGCGGAGATGTGCACCAGGCCATCCTGATGCACGCCGATGTCGACGAACGCGCCGAATGCGGCCACGTTGCTGACCACGCCTTCGAGCACCATGCCGGGCTTAAGGTGCTTAATGTCCTCGATGCCTTCGGCGAACTGTGCCGCCTTGAATTCGGGGCGCGGATCGCGGCCGGGTTTTTCCAGCTCCTTGAGGATGTCGCGCACGGTCGGTACACCGAACTGCTCGTCGGTGAACAGCTCCGGCTTGAGTCCACGCAGGAAGCTGCCATCGCCCAGCAGGGCCTTGATCGGCTTGCCGGTGCTGCCGACGATGCGCTCGACCACCGGATAGGCTTCCGGATGCACCGCCGACACGTCCAGCGGCTCGTCGCCATCGGCGATGCGCAGGAAACCGGCGCATTGTTCGAAGGTCTTGTCGCCCAGACGCGGCACCTTGAGCAGGTCCTTGCGGCGCTTGAACGGACCGTTGTCGTCGCGATGGCGCACGATGTTTTCCGCCACCGTGCTCGACAGCCCGGATACGCGCGACAGCAGCGCCGCCGACGCGGTATTGACGTATACGCCGACCGCATTGACGCAGTCTTCCACGCGCGCCTCCAGTGCCTTGGCCAGACGATATTGATCCACGTCGTGCTGGTACTGGCCCACGCCGATCGCCTTGGGCTCGATCTTGACCAGCTCGGCCAGCGGATCCTGCAGGCGCCGCGCAATCGACACCGCACCGCGCAGCGACACGTCCAGGTTGGGAAACTCCTTGGCAGCAAACTCGGACGCCGAATACACCGACGCACCGGCTTCGCTGACCACGATCTTCTGCAGCTTGCTCGCCCCGCACAGCGCGATCGCCTCACCGGCGAGCTTGTCGGTCTCGCGGCTGGCGGTGCCATTGCCGATCGCAATCAGCTCCACGTTGTGCTGCATGCACAGCTTCTTGATCGTCTGCAGCGACTGCTCCCATTGCCGCTTGGGCTCGTGCGGGTAGATCGTCTCGGTGGCCACCAGCTTGCCGGTGGCATCGACCACGGCGATCTTGCAACCGGTACGGATACCCGGGTCCAGCCCCAGCACCACGCGCGGACCGGCCGGCGCGGCCAGCATCAGGTCCTTGAGGTTGTCGCCGAACACGGCGATCGCCTCGGCCTCGGCCTTCTCCCGCGCCTGGTTGAACAGGTCCAGCAGCAGATGCATGTGCAGCTTCGCGCGCCAGGTCAGCCGGCAGGCATCCAGCAACCAGCGATCGGCCGGACGGTTCTGGTTGGAGATGCCGGCATTGCGCGCCACACGGCCCTCGGCGTACTGATGGCCGGCCTCGGCATCGTTGCCCGGCTCCAGATCCAGGTACAGGAACTCCTCGCGGCGCGCACGAAACAGCGCCAGCAAGCGGTGCGAGGGAATCTTGGACAGCGATTCGGCATGATCGAAGTAATCGCGGTATTTGGCACCGGCCTCTTCCTTGCCCTCGGCAACGCGCGCGCGGATCACGCCGTTGTCGTTCAACCAGCTGCGCAGCTCACCCACCAGGGCGGCATCTTCGCCCCAGCGCTCCATCAGGATGGCGCGTGCGCCTTCCAGCGCTGCCTTGATATCGGCCACGCCCTTTTCTGCGTCAATGTACGCCGCAGCAGCGACTTCCGGCGCCTGGTTCGGGTCGGCCAGCAGGCCATCGGCCAGCGGCTCCAGACCGGCTTCGCGCGCAATCTGCGCACGCGTGCGGCGCTTGGGCTTGTAAGGCAGGTACAGGTCTTCCAGCCGCGACTTGCTGTCGGCCGCCACGATCTCGGCGCGCAATTCTTCGCTGAGTTTGCCCTGCTCGCCGATGCTGGACAGGATCGCCGCGCGGCGCTCTTCCAGCTCGCGCAGATAGGTCAGGCGCGTTTCCAGATTGCGCAGCTGGGTATCGTCCAGCCCACCGGTGACTTCCTTGCGGTAGCGCGCGATGAACGGAACGCTGGCGCCTTCGTCGAGAAGGGCAATGGCGGCGCGCGCCTGGGCGGGTTGGGCACCGATCTCGTCGGCGATGGTGCGAGCGATCTGCTGGGCAAGCTGGCTGTCGTGCATGGCGGCGCGGCCGGAGCCGCTTCACTGAAAAAAGCATTTTCGCAGTGCTGGCCCGCCGCGGGAACCCGTTGACAGGATCGCCATAACCCTATGCCGGCGCGCCCATCGATGGCTGACAAGCGCTAGCGGGCGATCGTCAGGTGGTTACCGATGGTGCGGAAGCGCTGAAGTACCGTTGCGATACCTGCAGCAGTGGACACTTTGCGCCCACTGACAGTGAGCGCACTCGTCCGGTCGGCTGCGCTTAGCTGGCGCGACCTGCGTAATGCGTGGCCGCGCGCTCAACCAGGATACTTTCGTGCAGCGATTCCAGTGCCATCACGCGGATCTTGCCGACATCCTTCAACGGCACCATGCGCTCGACATAGATCTCCGGGCCGGCGTCGGTCATCGCGCGCGACTTGCTGAACCCGTAAGGCACAACTCCCTTGTCGCCATCTTTGCTGCCACCGACGTACAGAACGATCGACATGCCCACACCCTCATTAACAACTGTGACTACGTTAGTGGCGCGAGCATAACGACCGTGCCGTGAGGAGCTTTCCACGCACGTTAACGCCGGCTGTTTGCGGTTTGGTGACGGCGGGATCCCCTCGCCTGTCTGCACAACCGCTTCACCCGACCTGCCGGTCCAATTGCGCTCCTCCCGCACGTACGACACCGCATGGACCTCAAAAGTGGCTACCCGTTCTGGCCGATCCGCAACGGGTTGATGCGCGCCTATCCGCGTCTGGAGCGGGACACCGATTGCGAGGTGGCCATCATCGGCGGCGGGGTCACCGCCGCGCTGATCGCGCACGAACTGCTCAAGCACGGGCACGAGGTGGTGGTGGTCGAGCAGCGCGAGATCGGCTGGGGCAGTACCTCGGCCAGTACCGCCTTGCTGCAGTACGAAATCGACACACCGATGATCGAGTTGGCCAGGCATTACGGCATGCCGGCAGCAGCGCTGGCATACGCTGCATGCGCGCAAGCCGTGCTCGACCTGCAAGGCCTTTGCAATACGCTGGGCGGTTGCGACTTCAGCCGTCAGGACAGCCTGTACTACGCCAGCCGGTCGCGGGATCTCGACGACCTACGCAGCGAACTGCAGGTGCGAAAAATCCACACTCTTCCGGTCGAATGGATCGAGCGCGCGCCGTTGTGGCACAACTACGGCGTACGCTCCGAGGGCGCGATCCTCAGCCGCCTGGCCGCCAGCGTCGATCCGTATCGGCTGTGCTACCGCCTGTTTGCAGAAGGCGAGCATTACGGCGCGCGCATCTACGACCGCACCGCGATCGCCACCCTCACACCCCACGACCGGCATGTCGCGTTGCGCACCCGCGACGAGGTCACGCTGCGCGCCCGGCACGTCATCATGGCCGCAGGCTACGCAAACCAGCAGTGGCTGTCGCAGCGCGTGGCACGTAACCGCAGCAGCTACGCATTCGTGACCGATCCGCTGCACGACGGCGAGATGGGCGCGCTCAAGCACACCATGATGTGGGAAACCGCGCGTCCCTATCTCTACCTGCGCAGCACGCCGGATGGACGCGTGGTGGCCGGCGGCGAAGACGACAACATCGATCTGCCCGCACGTCGCGACGCACGTGTCATGCGCAAGCTGAAGACGCTGCTGAAGAAGATCCACCGGACGATGCCGGACATCAGCCTGCGCCCGGTGTTCGCCTGGGGCGGCACCTTCGCCGAAACCGCCGATGGACTGCCATTCTTCGGCCCGCATCCGCAACATGGGCCGCGGGTGTCGTTCGCGATGGCGTACGGCGGCAACGGCATCACCTACAGCGCGATCGGCGCAGGCTTATTGCGCGCGCAACTGGAAGGCAGGCCTCACCCGTTATCGGACCTGTTCGGTTTCTCGCGGTTGCGCTGAGACCCCCACGGCCACCAGCCGTGGCCGTGCAGCGCATATGCGTCGGCGGCCCGTTCCAGCGGATTGCGTACGTGGATGCCGCCGCACAGCAGATACACCGGCAAAAACAACGGTCCGAGCAGCATGTACTGGTAGACATGCGCACGTTCGTGGTCGCCCAGGCGCACCGGCGGGTGCTGACAATGCCCTGCCGCATGCGCATACGTGCTGCACTGCAGATCCAGTGAGGCGCCCTTGAGCAGGATCACATTGCCTAGCGTCATTGCCCCGCCCGGTCCCCATGGCCAGGCATGGAACACCACGGCCAGTTCCTGCCCGGACCAGCGCGGACGCGCGCCGAAACAGCTGCCGGCGGCACCGATGGCAAGGCCGAGCAAGGTATTGGGCAGCGTCCACAACGCGCCCAGCACCTGCACGGACGACCACCGGCGCCGGGCGGGCGTCAGTCGGCCTGGTTGGGGATCAGCAGCCACAGGATCAGATAGACCAGGATGCCGGGGAACGCGGCCGAGGCGATCGACACGATCACGAACAGCACCCGCAACAGCGTGGAGCTCCAGCCGAAGCGGCGGGCGATGCCGCCGACCACGCCGGCGATCATGCGGTCGTTGAGGGAACGGGACAATGCGGTGGTCGTGGCCATGGAAGGCTCCTTCGAACGTGTTGCCCAGTCTAAAAAGCGCAGCGGCTGCGCCTTGTGACGGCTGCGGCTGCTCGCTGTAGGCACAGCGCACCCCCCAAGCCGCATCACGCGTTGCCGCCACGCTCCTGCAACCAGCGGTGGATCGCCACCGGCACCTCGCGCTGCGCACGTCCGGAGACGTAGATGCCGATATGCCCGCCGCGGAAACTCAGCTCGGTGTAATCGTCGCTGCCGACCAGGCCGCGCAATGCACGCGAGGCGTCGGGCGGCACCAGGTGATCGTGTTCGGCGTAGATGTTGAGCACCGGCATGTCCACCGCCTGCAGGTCGACCGCCTCCCCGCCGATGCGCACCTGCCCGGTCACCAGCCCATTGCGCTGATAGAACTGGGTGACGAACTCGCGGAACGCCTCGCCGGCCAGATCGGGCGAATCGAAGATCCACTTTTCCATGCGCAGGAAATCTTCCAGCGCCTGCTTGTCGTCGAGGATGTCGAGCAAGCCGACGTACTTCTGCAGATTCAGCCGGAACGGCTTGAGCATCAGGTAACTGGCGTTCATCAGATCCGCCGGCACGTTGCCCATGGTGTCCACGAACAGATCCACATCGACCATGCGCGCCCAGTTGGAGAGCATGTTGTCGGGGGTGTGGAAATCCACCGGCGTGACCATGGTGATCAGGTTGCGCACCTTCGGCCGCTGCAGCGCCGCATAGCACAGCGCAAACGTGCCACCCTGGCAGATGCCGAGCACATCGACTGCCTCCAGCCCCGACTGTGCGCGCAGGTGATCCACCGCGCCATCGATATAGCGCAGCAGATAATCCTCCAGGGTGAGGTAACGCTCGGAGCGGTCCGGGTAGCCCCAATCCAGCACGTAGACGTCCTGGCCGTGGCCCAGCAGACCCTTGACCAGCGAGCGGTCGGCCTGCAGATCGACCATGTAGGGGCGGTTGACCAGCGCATAGACTATCAGCAGCGGCGTCCTGGCCACCGGCGCCTGCTCGCCGACAAAGCGGTACAGCACCACCTTGCCGTCGCGCCAGATTTCCTCGCGCTCGGTCACGCCGTAATCCACGTCTTCCACGCCGGGCAGCAGTTTGAGCCCCTCGCGCAGCTTGCGCTGCATCGACAGGGTTTCCTGCATCAGGTCTTCGGCGCTGAATCCCAACGGGCCTTTCATGTCTGCGCTCCACGTGGCTTGCGTGCGGTCGACTTACCGGAAGCTGTGCCGGCCGATGGCCTGGCGGCGCTTTTGGCCGCCTTCGTGTTCTTGGCTGGGGCGGTTTTCGCTGGCGGTTTCTTGGCCGGGCTGGTCGCCGCAGCCGGCTTGGGCGCAGTGTCCGCCCTGGCTGCCGGCGTGCGCCTGGCCGTGGCCGGCGCAACCGGGTCAGCCACCGCTGCAGCCGGCTTGCCGGCCGGGCTGGCCGCAGTGCGCAGCATGCGCCGCACCGCACGTTCCAGCTCGGCGATGCGGCGATGCGCGGCGTCCATCTCCGAACGCGTCGGCATCCCGAAACGCTCGCTCAACTGCTCCACCTCTTCCTGCAGTGCGGCGCGCAGGCGCATATGCGCATTGGCAAAGCCGCCGTAGACCTCGCGAAACTGGTCGGACAGGGCGACGTCGGCATACGACTCTTCGGCGGCCTCGATCCACAGATCGAACAAGGCACGCGCACTGGTCAGCTGACTGCCGCTGCTTTCGTGCTCGCCCAGCTTGGAGGCGAACCGGCCGAACGCCTGCTCGATGGCCGACTTGAGTTGTTCGCCATAGGCCTGCGATTGCGCCTGGTACTCCTGCTGCGCACGGGCCAGCGTCTGCAGGCGGGCCTGGTGATTGCGGCTCACGCCGAATGCCGGCATGTCCAGCCAGGGCGCGTTTTCTTCCCGCCACTTCGCCAGCGCCTGCGCAGCGTCCTGCAGCCACGGGTCGAAGCCGCCTGGGCTGCCGCCACGCAGCGAGCCCAGCGTCCACTGCATCAGCTGCTCGCCCTGCCCCTGCACGGCACGTCGCCAGGCTTCGGAGACCTCATTGGCCGAGGTGTCGCGCCCGGCAAACTGCGCGGCCACCTGCTGCATGGTGCCGAACCAGTCGCCGGCCTGATGACGGAAGCGGTCGATGGCCTCCTGCGCCTGCGGTGCGGCCTGGGTGGGCAGCAGTTGCGACCACCAGTCCATCGCCTTGCGCCAATCCTGCGGTGCGTCGCTGCCCGGCCCCGCCCCGGGAACGGCACCGGGCTGTGCAGCGGCGCCGGACTGGCCGTGGCGCATGGCATCTCCCCAGGCGCTCCAGTACTGGCGCGCCTTGTCTTCGAAGTTGCCGTTGTCCGAACCGCTGGTTGCCATGATCCCTTCCCGTGACTGTCCACCAGCCATCCTACCGCGTGTGCCCGGCCGTACCGGTCAGGGTTTGGGGATGCGCAGCGTCTTGCTGATCATCAGCGAGCCGGACACTGCAAACAGCAGCACCAACGGGTGCAACTGCCACGGCCCGAGCTGCCACTGGCCCCACCACAAGGTCTGGCCGATATGGCCGCTGCTGGCGGCCACCGCCAGCAGGATCACCAGCAGCAGGCTGGTGGGGATCGGGGTGCCTTCGAAGTACGGCACCTTGTCGGCCTCGCCGGCGATCTCTTCGGCAGTCACGTTGTAGCGCGCCAGCCGGCTCACGCCGCAGCAGACGAAATAGCTCAGCACCAACCAATCCCAGCCGCCGCGCATGCCGCAGGCATAGCCCAGCGCTGCCGGCGCCACCCCGAACGAGATCACGTCGGCCAGTGAGTCCAGCTCGCGGCCCAGGGTCGAGGACGCCTTGCGCCAGCGCGCCACATGCCCGTCCAGCGCATCGAACACGAACGCCAGCGGGATCAGCGCCATGCCCAGCAGCAGGTCGCCGCGATGGCCTTCCTGCAGAAAGCGCATCGACGCGAACACCGCGCCGGTGCCGCAGAAGGCGTTGGCCAGGGTGAACCAGTCCGCGAGTTGGAAATCGCGCAGCATCGAGAAATGGCGTTTCATGCGCAGCCTGAGGTGATCGAGGCGCAAAGGGTAACGCGCGCACGCCATGCAGGCGACCGTTTCACGCTATCGGCTAGGCTGGCGATCAGCGTGGCCGCTCCGGCCGAACACGATCGACACCGAGGACAGCATGAAGCGCAGCATCCTGATCACCGGCGCAGGCAGCGGCATCGGCGCCGGCATCGCCACCGAGCTGGCCGCCGGCGGCCACCATCTGATCGTCAGCGATATGGACCTGGCGGCAGCCGAACGCACCGCGCAGCGCCTGCGCGACACCGGCGGCTCGGCCGAAGCACTGGCGCTGGACGTAACCGATGACCACGGCATCGCGCAGGCCTTGGCGCGCGTGACGCGCGCGCCGCAGGTGCTGGTCAACAATGCCGGCCTGCAGCAGGTTGCCGCGCTGGAAGACTTTCCGATGCAGCGCTGGGCCTTGCTGGTGGATGTGATGCTGACCGGCGCCGCACGGCTCAGCCGCGCGCTCCTGCCCGGCATGCGCGCGGCCGGCTACGGGCGCATCGTCAACATCGGCAGCATCCACTCGCTGGTCGCCAGCCCGTACAAGAGCGCGTATGTCGCCGCCAAGCACGGCCTGGTCGGCCTGGCCAAGGTCATCGCCCTGGAAACCGCCGACTGCGACATCACCGTCAACACGCTGTGCCCGAGCTATGTGCGCACCCCGCTGGTGGAGCGCCAGATCGCCGACCAGGCGCGCACGCGCGGCATCGCCGAAGACGCAGTGATTCGCGATGTGATGCTCAAGCCGATGCCCAAGGGCGCCTTCATCGACTACGACGAACTCGCCGGCACGGTCGCGTTCCTGATGTCGCATGCCGCGCGCAACATCACCGGGCAGACGATCGCCATCGATGGCGGCTGGACCGCGCAGTAAGCACAGCTGGCGAAATTTTCACCAGCTTGCGTGGCCGCCTTGCGCCGCAAGGCGTGCGCGCAGTTGTCCACAGACTTGCGCAGACTTCATCCACAACCGGTGTGGAGAAGTGCGTGGAGGCGAATGCAGGCGGCAGGTCGCCACAGCATGCAGCGCCGGCTTGCGGTTGCGCTCGCCAGGTCGATCGCGTGGCATTAGCGCCGATGAAACGACATCCATGGCGAATGGAGACGACACGCAAGTCCGGCACTGCGGTGACCGCGCCAGCCAGCGGTAACAGCCGCGCTCGCCTGGGTGGCTGCGCCCCCCCCCCTCAATCTCGCTCAGATGCGCGAATACGTCCACGACTGCATGCGCCCGTCGCGATACGGCATCACGCCGTGAAACGGACGCGGGTCGCCATCGAAGACCAGTGGCAGGAAATTGCGGTCGCCTTCCCACATCGGCACCTGGTCCATGCGGTCGATCGCCACCCATTCCAGCGTGCCTTCCGGGTTGGAAGCCTGCGGCTCGCCTTCGAAGCTGCGGATCAGGAACACGAAGCCCAGCCAGTCCTCGCCCTGCTTGCCAAAGCCCGGCCAGCTGATGGTGCCGCGCAGCTGCATGTCGCCGCACTCCACGCCGGCCTCTTCGCGGATCTCGCGGCGCATGCCGGCCAGTACGTCCTCGTCCGGCTCCACCTTGCCACCGAGCCCGTTGTATTTGCCCAGGTGCTGATCGCCGGGGCGGGCATTGCGATGGATCATCAACACCTGTGTGCCGTCGGGCGACAACAGGTAGCCGAGCGTGGCGACGATGGGGGTATAGGGCATGGCGGGCGAGCTGGAATCGAGCGCATCAGTATGACCGATGCTGTGCAAGCGGCGTGGCGCAGCCTCAGCCGACCGCAGCCTGCGAGCCCGGGCGCGGTGGCGCAACGTAGTCGGTATCCAGACGCAAGGTAGCCACGCCATGGCCGCGCTCGGCCAGATAGTCCAGCCACTTGCCCAGGAACGTGTTCATGCGCATGCGGTGGCTGATCAGCTCGGCCGGCGGCGGGAACATGCCCATCACGTCCTGCCAGCGACGGCCGACGTAGCAATGGGTGGTCTCGGCCTGGCGCGCATCGCGGTACAGGCGCACGTAGGCCGACGGGTCAGGCTCGCCGGTGACGGGATCGCACAGGTCGTAGGTCAGCCGCAGCTCGACCGTGTAGCGGTGGCACTCGATCACGTCCAGACGCAGGTCCAGCCCATCGCCGATCGACGAGACATAGGAGCCGGGAGCGAGGTCGGCCGGTGCGAACAGCCGGGTCAGATGCTGGAAGTTTTCTGCGTACAAGCCCATCAGCCAGCCGAACCGGCTCAACTTGGGGATGCGTTCGAGTTTACTCAGTGCTTGCGCCATGAACCGATCCTACACGCTGCGCTGCCGCACGGGCAGCATTGACGACCGGCCACCGGCGGCCTACCTTGGCGGAGCCCTGCCCCGCCCGCTTGATTTGCTTGACGCTCGCCTACCGACCGTGACACGTCACGGCAGCTCCGGATCGTGAATACGCTACGCGCGGCCCAATCCCCAATCCCGCCAACCAATTCCCGCCTCAAAACATCTCGCGCTGCAGCCCCAGCGTGGACAACACCTTGCTGGAAATTTCCTCGATCGAGGTATTGGTGGTGCTCAAGGTCGGAATGCGCTCCATCTGGAACATGCGCTCGGCGGTGGCCACCTCGCGCCGGCAGGTCTCTGCCGCGCTGTAGCGTGAATTGGCGCGCCGCTCCTGGCGGATCTGCTGCAACCGCTCCGGGTCGATGGTCAGGCCGAACAACTTGCTGCGGTAATTGCGCAGGCGCGGAGGCAGGCGCTCGTTTTCCAGATCTTCCTCGGTCAACGGGTAGTTGGCGGCACGGATGCCGTAATGCAATGCCAGGTAGATGCAGGTCGGCGTCTTGCCGGCGCGCGACACCGCCACCAGGATCACGTCGGCCTCGTCGTAATTGAGTGCGATACCGTCATCGTGGCTCAGCGCGAAGTTCATCGCGTTGATGCGGCGGTGATAGGTCTCGAAGTCCACCATGCCGTGCGCACGGCCCACGCGCGAATGCCGCGGCGCATTGAGTTCGCGTTCCAGCGGCTCGATGAAGGGCGCGAACACGTCCAGCATCAAGGCGCCGCTTTCGGCCAGGATCATGCTCAGCTGGGGATCGACGCAGGAATTGACCACCACCGGGCGCACCTGGTACCGCTCACCTGCCGCGCGCACCCGCAGCGCCGCATCGCGCGCTTTTTCTGCATCATCAATGAACGACATGCGGTCGGTGACGAAGTTGAATCCACTGAACTGCGTGAGCAGGCTATGCCCAATCGTTTCAGCGGTGATACCGGTTCCATCGGAGACGTAGAACACCGGTCGAATTGTTGACATCAAGACCACCTCTTTGAACTGGTGTCCAAAACTTACGGGTTCATGCTTGTGCAGATTCCGCTGTGCACTGCATCATAGCGGCTTCTTCCTACGGACGCGGCCATCCAGCCCGCTCGGGCGATGGCCATACGGAGCATCGCGCTTGAACGAGAATATCCTGTGGTTGCATGAGCTACGCCTGGCCGATCTGGCCCGCGTAGGTGGTAAGAATTCCTCGCTCGGCGAGATGATCGGCAACCTGGCCGGGCTTGGCGTTTCGGTTCCCGGTGGATATGCGACCACTGCCGAGGCTTTCAAGGACTTCATCGCGCATAACGATCTGTCCAAGCGCATCTTCGACAAGCTGGCGACGCTGGATGTCGAGGACGTTGGCGCCCTCACCGTTGCCGGCAAGGAAATCCGCGGCTGGGTGATCGATGCTCCGCTGCAGCCGGAACTGGACCGCGATATCCGCACCGCGTACGCACAGCTGTGTGCTGAAAATGGCGGTGGCGAAGTGGCCGTGGCGGTGCGTTCGTCGGCCACTGCCGAAGATCTGCCCGATGCCTCGTTCGCCGGCCAGCAGGAGACCTTCCTCAACGTGACTGGTGCCGACGATGTCGTGCACAAGGTCAAGGAAGTGTTCGCCAGCCTCTACAACGACCGCGCAATCGCCTACCGCGTGCATCATGGCTTCAAGCACGAAGACGTGTTCCTGTCGGCCGGCGTGCAGTTGATGGTGCGCTCGGGCGTCGGTGCGGCTGGCGTGCTGTTCACGCTGGACACCGAATCGGGCTTCCGCGACGTGGTGTTCGTCACCTCCAGTTTCGGTCTGGGCGAGATGGTGGTGCAAGGTGCGGTTAACCCGGACGAGTTCTACGTCTACAAGCCCACGCTGACCGCAGGCAAGCCGGCGATCCTGCGCCGCTCGCTCGGCAGCAAGGCGATCCGCATGGTCTACTCGGATGTGCCCGGCGAGCGCGTGCGTACCGAAGACACGCCGGTGGAACTGCGCAGCACCTTCTCGATCAGCGACGAAGACGTGCAGGAGCTTTCCAAGCAGGCGCTGGTGATCGAAAAGCATTACGGCCGCCCGATGGACATCGAGTGGGCCAAGGACGGTGTCAGCGGCAAGCTGTTCATCGTGCAGGCGCGTCCGGAAACCGTGAAGTCGCGCAGCCATGCCACCCAGATCGAGCGTTTCTCGCTGGAAGCCAAGGACGCCAAGATCCTGGTCGAAGGCCGTGCGGTAGGCGCCAAGATCGGCAGCGGCGTGGCACGCGTGGTGCGCTCGCTGGACGACATGAATCGCGTGCAGGCCGGCGACGTCTTGATCGCCGACATGACCGATCCCGATTGGGAGCCGGTGATGAAGCGAGCCTCGGCCATCGTCACCAACCGCGGCGGCCGCACCTGCCACGCGGCGATCATCGCGCGCGAACTCGGCGTGCCGGCCGTGGTCGGCTCGGGCAACGCCACCGATGTGATCAGCGACGGTCAGGAAGTGACGGTGAGCTGCGCCGAAGGCGATACCGGCTTCATCTACGACGGCCTGCTGCCGTTCGAGCGCACCACCACCGACCTGGGCAACATGCCGCCTGCCCCGCTCAAGATCATGATGAACGTGGCCAACCCGGAGCGCGCGTTCGACTTCGGCCAGTTGCCCAACGCCGGCATCGGCCTGGCGCGTCTGGAAATGATCATTGCCGCGCACATCGGCATCCATCCCAACGCGCTGCTGGAATACGACAAGCAGGACGCTGACGTCCGCAAGAAGATCGACGCCAAGACCGCCGGCTACGGCGACCCGGTGAGCTTCTACGTCAATCGCCTGGCCGAGGGCATCGCAACGCTGACCGCCTCGGTGGCACCGAACACGGTGATCGTGCGCCTGTCGGACTTCAAGTCCAACGAGTACGCCAACCTGATCGGCGGCTCGCGTTACGAACCGCATGAAGAGAACCCGATGATCGGCTTCCGTGGCGCCAGCCGCTACGTCGATCCGTCCTTCACCAAGGCCTTCTCGCTGGAGTGCAAGGCGGTGCTGAAGGTGCGTAACGAGATGGGCCTGGACAACCTCTGGGTGATGATCCCGTTCGTGCGCACGCTGGAAGAAGGCCGCAAGGTGATCGAGGTGCTGGAGCAGAACGGGCTCAAGCAGGGCGAGAACGGCCTGAAGATCATCATGATGTGCGAGCTGCCGTCCAACGCGCTGCTGGCCGATGAATTCCTGGAGATCTTCGATGGTTTCTCGATCGGCTCCAACGACCTGACCCAGCTGACCCTGGGCCTGGACCGCGACTCGTCGATCGTGGCGCATCTGTTCGACGAGCGGAACCCGGCGGTCAAGAAGCTGCTGTCGATGGCGATCAAGTCGGCGCGCGCCAAGGGCAAGTACGTGGGCATCTGCGGCCAGGGGCCGTCCGATCACCCGGAACTGGCCGAGTGGCTGATGCAGGAAGGGATCGAGTCGGTATCGCTGAATCCTGACACCGTGGTCGACACCTGGCTGCGTCTGGCCAAGTTGAAGAGCGAGAGCTGATGGGTATGTTGGGTGCGGTGTTGGCGGCGGCTGCGGGAGCAGTCGCCGCAAGGCCGGTGGCGGCCAAGACGGCGGAGCCGGCGTTCAACTGGGCCAATATCCCGTGGGCGCAATATGCGCTCAACTGGGGGCTGGCCCTGCTGATCGTGGTGGTCGGCATGTGGCTGGCCAAGCAGCTCAGCCAATGGCTGCACCGTGCGCTGACCCGCGCGCGCATCGAGATCACGCTGACCAACTTCCTGCGCAACGTGTTGTATGCGTTGCTGCTGGTGCTGGTGTTCGTGAGCGCGCTGAGCAAGATCGGCGTGCCGCCGACCTCGCTGATCGCGGTGCTGGGTGCGGCCGGCCTGGCGGTCGGCCTGGCGTTGAAGGACTCGCTGTCCAATATCGCTGCAGGCGTGATGCTGATCGTGTTGCGGCCGATGCGCGATGGCGACCATGTGGTGATCGCCGGCCAGGAAGGCATCGTCGACGAAATCCGGATCTTCCAGACCCGGATCCGCTCGTTCGACGAGCGCATGATCACCCTGCCCAACAGCACCATCACCACCTCGCCGATCGTCAACTACAGCACCCTGCCCAACCGGCGCCTGGAAGTGACCGTGGGCGTGGGCTACGGCGACGATCTGAAGAAAGCCCAGCAGCTGTTGCTGCAGATCGCCAAGGACAATCCGAACCTCCTGGAGTCGCCGGCACCGTTCGTGCAGGTCACCAATCTGGGCGAAAGCACGGTGGATCTGATGTTGTTCGCGTATGCGACCAACGGCAATTTCGGCGCGGCCAAGAGCACCACGCTGGAACAGATCCGCAACCAGTTGCTGGAAAACGGGCTCAACATCCCGTATCCGCAGCGCGACCTGCACGTGTATCACCACGATGCCGACGGCAAGCCGATCTCCGACCTGCTGCTGAAAGGCATCGCCGACGACGGCGACCTGAGCAAGGGTCCGCCGCTGGCGCGCTGATGCATTGAATCGCTTGATGGAAAAGCAAAAGGCCGCATCGAACGATGCGGCCTTTTTATTGGATGCGTTGCAACTATGTGGCTTTTTGCCTGCCTGACCGGCAGCAAACGTTACCGGACGTACGCCTGCGCGTGATCCGCAACTGGGCGCCGTCAATCAACACGCCAACAGCGCGCAACGCCGCCGTGGCCAGCGCTCAGGCCGGCAAGTCGGCCTGGGAATCGCCGCCCAGCGCGCCCATGAACTGGCGGTAGTGGCGTAGCTCGTCGATCGAATCACGCACATCGCTCAACGCGGTGTGGGCCGAACTCTTGGCAAAGCCATTGGCCACCGTCGGCGCCCAACGCCGTGCCAGCTCTTTGATGGTGGACACGTCCAGGTTGCGGTAGTGGAAGTAGCGCTCCAGGCGCGACATCTGGCGATGCAGGAAGCGGCGGTCCTGGCAGATCGAATTGCCGCACATCGGCGAGGCGCCGGCGCGGATCCACTCGCTCAGGAAGGCCACCGTCTGCGCCTCGGCCTGGGCGTGGGTGACCTGGCTGTCGAGCACGCGCTGCCACAGCCCCGAACGGCGGTGCTGATTGCGGTTCCACTCGTCCATGGCTTCCAGCGTCGCCAGCGGGTGGGCGATGGCCAGCTCCGGCCCTTCGGCAAGCACGTTCAACTGCGCATCGGTCACGATGGTGGCGATCTCGATGATGGAATCGCGATCGGTATCCAGGCCGGTCATTTCCAGATCGATCCAGATCAGTCGGTCGTTGCCTGCAAGGGTGTCTGCCATATCGCCGTCCTGTGGAGGGCCGTCGCCGGCCGGATGCTGAAGGGCGCGCATCATACCGCGGCCGCGCCGCTTAGGGCGCGAGGGGCGGCTTGCCGCGCTTGGCCCTGAAGTAATTGGTCAGGCGCAGGCCGGCCTCGGCGGCCAGCACGCCACCGCTGACCTGTACGCGGTGGTTATGGCGCGGGTCGGCGGGCAGATCGAACACGCTGCCGCAGGCGCCGGTCTTGGGGTCGCTGGCGGCGAATACCACCCGCGCGATGCGCGCGTGGATCATCGCCATCGCGCACATCGCGCACGGCTCCAACGTGACATACAGCGTGCAGCCGATCAGCCGGTGGTTGGCCAGGCGGCGGCCGCCTTCGCGCAGGGCCATGATCTCGGCATGCGCGCTGGGATCGTGGCTGGCGATATTGAAGTTCCAGCCCTCGCCCAGCACGGTGCCCCCGGCATCGATCAGCAGCGCACCGACCGGGATCTCGTCAAAGTCGCGTTCGGCACGCTCGGCAAGTTGCAGGGCGCGTTGCATCCACTGCTGGTCGATCAGCGTCTGCGCCGCGTCTACCGACGTTTCCACCGGCATGCTCACGCGGCGCTGCCGCCCTGGCGATCCAGGAAGGCGGCGAACGCGGCCACGGTGGCTTCGCTGACATGGTGCTCGATGCCTTCGGCGTCACGGCGCGCGGTGGCCTCGTCGATGCCCAGGGCGAGCAGGAAACGTTCGACGATCTGATGGCGCTGCCGGCTGGACGCGGCCAGCGCCTCGCCGGCCGGGGTCAGGAACACACCGCGATACGGGCGCTGCACCACCCAGCCGTCGCGCACCAGCCGCTTGAGCATCTTGGCCACGGTCGGCTGCGCCACGCCCAGGCGCGCGGCGATATCGACCTGACGCGCTTCGCCACCGTCGACCAGCAGATCGGAGATCAGCTCCACATAGTCCTCGACCAGCTCGGCGCGGCGCGCTTCGCGCACCTGACGGAAGCTTTCCATATGCACCTGCGCGTCGATCAGCGCCGGCGCGGCTGCTTCCAGCTTTTCGCTCTTTCCCACCCTCATCCCCGTCATCACGTCCGGCGCCAGTGCCGGGACGCGTAGTTTGAAGCACGCAGCCGATCATTACGATTTAAATTGCCAATGCTCAATAGCATAGCCCTTGCTATATCATCGGTGTGACTCCCAGCCTGCCTGCTCCGCATGTCCGTCGATCTCCGTCCTCAACCCGCCTCGCCCCTCCCCCTGCCTGCCGCGGCCAATGGCGGGTTGGGCGATCACCACGCCAGTGTCGCCGTACCCAAGGGCGGCCACTGGTGGTTCCGGCTGCTGGCATTCCTGGGCCCGGGCTACATGGTGTCGGTCGGGTACATGGACCCGGGCAACTGGGCCACCGACCTGGCCGGCGGCTCGCAGTTCGGCTATCTGCTGCTGTCGGTGATCCTGCTGTCCAACCTGATGGCGATCGTGCTGCAGAGCCTGTCGGCACGGTTGGGCATCGCAACCGGGCTGGACCTGGCGCAGGCATGCCGGGCGCATTATCCGCGCGGAGTGAACCTGGCGCTGTGGGGCATCTGCGAACTGGCGATCATCGCCTGCGATCTGGCCGAGGTGATCGGCACCGCCATCGCGTTGAAGCTGTTGTTCGGCATTCCGCTGACCGTGGGCGCCATCATCACTGCGGTGGACGTGGTGCTGGTGCTGTTGCTGATGAACCGCGGTTTCCGTGCGCTGGAAGCGTTCGTGATCGCGCTGCTGTTGATCATCTTCGTCTGCTTCGGCGTCCAGATCGCGCTGGCGGCACCACCGATCGCCGCCGTGCTGGGCGGATTCATTCCGCGTGCGCAGGTGGTCGCCGACCCGCGCGCGCTGTATCTGGCGATCGGCATCATCGGTGCGACGGTGATGCCGCATAACCTGTACCTGCATTCGTCGATCGTGCAGACACGTGCGTATCCGCGCACCGATGCGGGCCGCAAGTCGGCGCTGCGCTGGGCGGTGACCGACAGCACCGTGGCGTTGATGTTCGCGCTGTTCATCAACGCCTCGATCCTGATCCTGGCGGCGGCGGTGTTTCATGCGCAGGGCCGCACCGATGTGCAGGAAATCGAACAGGCCCATGCCCTGCTCGCGCCGATGCTGGGCGTGGGCCTGGCCTCGACGCTGTTCGCAGTGGCGTTGCTGGCCTCCGGCGTCAATTCCACCGTCACCGCCACGCTGGCCGGGCAGATCGTGATGGAAGGCTTCCTGCAACTGCGCTTGCCGCCGTGGCTGCGCCGCCTGCTGACACGTGGCATCGCCATCGTGCCGGTGGTGATCGTGACCTGGTTGTATGGCGAGGCCGGTACCGCGCGGCTCCTGGTGCTCAGCCAGGTGGTGCTGTCGATGCAGCTGCCGTTTGCGGTGATCCCGCTGGTGCGCTTCGTATCGGACCGTGAGTTGATGGGCGCGCTGGTGGCACCGCCGTGGCTGGTGCGCATCGCCTGGGTCATTGCGGCGGTGATCGTCGGCTTGAACCTGAAGCTGCTGTGGGACACTGCGCTGCACTGAGTGGCGAGCACGACCGGCGTGGTCGATGCGATGCGGCAGCTGCGTGCGCTGCAGAGCCAGGCAGGATGCACGGAGGAGCGTTGATCGGCGCTGCATTGCGTTCGTGCGAGGTGGATGCCCGAATGATCCATCACGGCGCATCGACTGCAGCGAACGAGCTGATCCGCAACGCTGGGGATAACCGCTGTAGAGCGCACGCAGATGCAATCTGCGCTGCGACGCAGGCGGTCTACTGCTCGCATGCACCGGCACGCCCGTGGCCTGCGTCGCACCGCGTGGCGCGGGCCCATGCAAGCACGATGCGTATCGCATCGTGCCATCGCCGGGCTGCATGCCCCTCGCCCCAGGAGTGTTTATGGATCCGTTCGAGGCGCATCCGGCCGACGCCGGACGCCGCAGCTTTCTCATCACCGGCACGGTCGCCGTAGCAGCGTTGTCGCTGCCCGCGTTCGCCACTGCCGCACCTCCCGCACGCGCCCGCGCCCGCGCCCGCGCCACCACCCCACCCCACTCGTCCACTCACGGAGTCAACCCGATGTCCAATTTCGTCAAACGCCCCGACGGCGCCAATATCTTCTACAAGGATTGGGGCAAGGGCCAGCCGGTCGTCTTCGCACATGGTTGGCCGCTCAGCGGCGATGCCTGGGACCCGCAAATGCTGTTCATGGGCCAGCACGGCTACCGCGTGATCGCACACGATCGCCGCAGCCATGGCCGCTCGTCGCAGACCTGGGACGGTAACGACATGGACACCTATGCGGACGATCTGGCTGCAGTGATCGACGCGCTGGACCTGAAGGATGCGATCCTGGTCGGCCATTCCACCGGCGGTGGCGAAGTGGCGCATTACGTTGGCCGCCATGGCAGCAAGCGTGTGGCCAAGGTGGTACTGGTCGGCGCAGTGCCGCCGCAGATGGTCAAGAGCCCGACCAATCCGGGCGGCCTGCCGATGAGCGTGTTCGACGGCATCCGCGATGGCGTTGCCAAGGACCGTTCGCAGTTCTATCAGGACCTGACCACGCCGTTCTTCGGTGCCAACCGTGACGGCAACAAGGTCACCCAGGGCATGCGCGATGCGTTCTGGCTGCAGGGCATGCTGGGCGGCCACAAGGGTCAGTACGACTGCATCAAGGAATTCTCCGAGGTCGATTACACCGCCGACCTGAAGAAGATCGACGTGCCGGCGCTGGTGGTGCATGGCGACGACGACCAGATCGTGCCGATCGATGCATCGGGCAAGTTGTCGGCCAAGATCATCAGCAACGCCGAACTGAAGATCTACCCCGGCGCGCCGCACGGGTTGACCATTACCCATGCCGATCAGTTCAACAAGGATCTGCTGGCCTTCGCCAAGCGCTGATTCTTGCTTCACTGCGTAAGACAGAGGCCGGCTCGTGAGAGCCGGCCTTTTGTTTTGGTGCGCGTTGCTTTGCTGCGCGCAGGTCCGTTGTGATCAGGCTGGCTGCCTCAGCGTCGATAGGCCTGTTGCCAGTGGCGCCCCAATGCGCCCCCTGCAGGCGAGCTTGCGGACCCACGACGTGCGCGCAAAGATGCCGAAACCGCAAGCGGGATGGCGACGGTGCACCTTCGCAGCGTGGTCGCAACACCGCGCAACGGACCAGCTTCAGGCATGGACCGGCCAGCCACAGGTGAGCACAGCAACCAGTGCCCCCAAGAAACCGCCACGCAGCACGACCACCGGCAACGCGATGCTCAGCCATGGCGGTGCCAGCAATGGCAGGTCAGGCAGTCGCAGCCAATGTCGATCGGCAGCGCGAGCGATACGCCGACCGCTGAAGGACACGTGCGCTGCCCTGGCTGGCCGTAAGCCGATCGGGCGCAGCCAGCAGGCGGGTTGCGCCCGCTCCGCTTGGCCAAAAGGCGCTCCGGCCCTGGGTCTGCGCAGGCCGGTTACCAGCGCCGGCAACCGGCCTCACGCACGGCAGGCGCGGCCAACCTGGCAGCAGAAAGCGACATCGATTTCAGCGCCGGGCCGATCGGGAGCGTCGTGCTGATGAAGTTCTCAGATATCGGCATGGGCGTGCGGCGGCACCGCCACACCGCCGCCACCGACGAAGTGGCGGACCACCGGCGCGCGCTCGCCTTGATGCAGGGCGCGGATCTGCTCCTGCAGCTGGCGGTCGTCGCCGGTGACGCGCTCGTGCTGACGCAGATGTTCCAGCCACGAAGCGACGATGAAGTATTCCAGTTGCACGCCGGGTGTTGCCGCGTCTTCGGCGATACCCCAGACCACCGCACCATCACGACGCCGCGCGTTGCCCAGTTGCGTCATCAGCTGCAGGAAAGTTACGCGCGCATCGGCAGCGATGCGGTATTCGACCGTCACCAGCACCGGGCCGCGATCGTGTTCGACCGCATCCGATTGCGCCGGCACAGGCCAATGTCCGCCAGGGGCGAGGTCCAGCTGTTCGGTGCCGGCAATGCGCGCGCGCTTGACCAGCAGCGCCGCGATCACCGCGCCAACGGCGGCAATCTGCAGGGCTGTCGCGATCGAGGTGCGTTGCGCCAACGCGCCCCAGACCAGCGAGCCGGCCGCCATACCCGCAGAAAACACCACGATGTACAGCGACAATGCGCGTGCGCGCACCCAGGCAGGCACCGCCGTTTGCGCGGCGATCTGCAAGGACGACAGCACGGTGATCCAGGCCAGGCCGTTGACCACCATCACCACGCACAGCACTCCGATCTGACGCGACAATGCCAGCCCCAGCAATGAGGCTGCGCACACGATGGTGGCCACGAACACCAGTAGGTCGCGGTCGTAGCGCGCACGCAGGCGTGGCAACAGCAGCGCGCCACTGATCGCACCGATGCCGATGCAGCCCAGCAAAACGCCATAACTGCCGGCACCCAACTGCATGTCGCGACGGACCACCAACGGCAGCAATGCGGTCAACGCGCTGGCGAACAGGAAGAACCCGGCGGCCTTGATCAGCACCGCCTGCAAGCGCCCGGCGCGTGCGGCGTAGCGCAGACCGGCACGCAGGCCCGCGCCGAAGCTCTCCGGCGGCAATGCAGAGATATGCACATCGCGACGCCAACGCCACAACACCAGCAGCATCAGCCCGAAGGTCACGCCATTGAGCAAAAATGCCCACGGCGGCCCGAATTGCGCCACGATCAAACCGCCAACCGCTGGGCCGATCGAGCGGGCGATGTTCATGCCGATCGAATTGAGCGCTACCGCCGAGGCCAGCATCGGCCGCGGCACCAGCTCCGACACGATTGCCGCCTGCGCAGGCATCGCCATTGCCGCGCCCATGCCCATTGCAAAGGTCAATGCCACCAGTACCCACGGGGTTAGCAACTGCAGATGCGATAGCAAGGCCAAGGCTGCGGCCACCAGCAACATCCAGCCCTGGGTAAGCATCAGGTAGCGGCGGCGGTCGACGATGTCGGCCAGCGTGCCGGCCACCAGTGCGAACAACACCACCGGCAAGGTGGTGGCCGACTGCACCGCCGCCACCATCAACGGCGAGCCCGTCCGTTCGACCATCACCCAGGACGCGGCGACATCGTTGATCCAGGTGCCGATGTTGCTGCCTAAGATGGCCAGCCATAAGGCACGAAAGATCGGCTCGCGCAGCGGCGACCAGGCACCGCTATCGGCGGGTGCGGCAGAAGAAGTCATCGCGGCAAGGCTCCAGTGGACGGGGTGAAACAAACAAGGTGACGGGCCTGGATGCGCCGGCAGGCGCATCGCTGTGGTGCCGATCTCAGAACGCGAAACACGCGCAACCCAATGCGCCCCAGAAGCCGCGCAGATCATCGCTGGGCGCAGCATGCTGCGCTGCATGTCCATGCGGCCCGTGCGCGCGACAGCCATGGCCATGCGTGTGCGTGGTGCTGGCAAGCCCGCTGACCGCACCACCCACGTGATAGCCGCCGAACCGGTTGACCGGCGACCAGTCCGGCATCGCCGGCGGCAAGGTGGGCGCCAGTGCGGCGAAGTCGCCGTCGCCATGGACGACGCGCCCACCCAGCACGGTCAGCACGCTGGTGATGTCGGCAATGGCGGCATCGTCGACGCGGAAGTAATCGTCGGACAACACGATGAAATCGGCCAGTTGCCCCGCCGCCAGCGTGCCCTTGTGGCCCTCATCGCCGGAGAACCACGCGCTGCCCTGCGTCCACAGCCGCAACGCCTGCTCACGGTCGAGCAGGTTCTCTTCGCCGTACAACGCCAGACCGCCCACCGTGCGTCCGGTGACCAGCCACGACAGCGCCACCCACGGGTTGTAACTGGCCACGCGCGTCGCATCGGTGCCGGCGCCCACCGGCACGCCGGCGGCCAGCATGCGACGCACCGGTGGCGTGTGCTGCGCAGCCTGTACGCCGTAGCGCTCGACAAACGCTTCGCCCTGATACGCCATGCGGTGCTGCACGGCGATGCCGCCGCTCAAGGCGCGAATGCGGTCGATATTGCGTGGCGTGATGGTTTCGGCGTGATCGACGAACCAATGCAGGCCATCGAACGGAATGTCGGCATTGACCTTTTCGTACACATCGAGAATGCGTCCGATGCTTTCGTCGTAGGTGGCATGGATACGGAATGGCCAACGCTTTTCGACCAGCAACCGCACCACCTGCTCCAGCTCGGGCTCCAGTTCCGGCGGCAGCTCCGGGCGCGGCTCGCTGAACTGTTCGAAATCCGCCGCCGAAAACACCAGCATTTCGCCGGCGCCGTTGTGCCGCAGCAGATCGTCGCCCTTGCGCACCGGCAGCATCTCGGTCCAGCCGCGGAAGTCGTCGACTTCCTTGCCCTTGTTCTGGGTGAACAGGTTGTAGGCGATGCGCACGCTCAACTGGTCGGCCGCGTGCAACTGTTCGATGACTTGGTAGTCCTCCGGATAATTCTGGAAACCGCCGCCGGCATCGATCACCGAGGTGATCCCCAGCCGGTTGAGTTCGCGCATGAAATGGCGTGTGGAATTGGCCTGATACTCCAACGGCAGTCGCGGGCCCTTGGCCAGGCTGGTGTAGAGAATCAGGGCATTGGGCTTGGCCAGCAGCAAGCCTGTGGGATTACCCAGCTTGTCGCGCTCGATGCGCCCGCCGGGCGGATCGGCAGTGGCCTTGTCGTAGCCACAGGCGCGCAAGGCCGCGCGGTTCAGCAGGGCGCGGTCGTACAGATGCAGCAAAAATACCGGTGTATCCGGTGCGATGGCATTGATCTCGTCCAGGGTCGGCAAGCGTTTTTCGACGAACTGATGCGCGGTGAATCCGCCGACCACACGCACCCATTGCGGCGCTGGGGTGCGGTCGACCTGCGCCTTCAACATCGCCATCGCATCGGCAAGCGAGCGCACGCCATCCCAGCGCAGCTCCAGGTTGTAGTTGAGCCCGCCGCGAATCAGATGGGTGTGGCTGTCATTGAGGCCGGGCAACAGGCGTCGGCCTTGCGCATCGATGCTGCGGGCGCCAGCTGCCAGCGCCATGATCTGCGCATCGTCGCCCACCGCCACGATGCGTCCATCGGTCACTGCAATGGCGGTGGCGCTGGGCTGACGTGGATCGAGGGTAGTGATGCGTGCGTTGCGAACGACAAGATCGACCATCGGAGACTTCCTTGAAGCAGACCAAGCGCCGGGCAAGGCGCCCAACGCAAGACCGGCGGCGGCGCCCTGCATCCACAGGCGCCGCCCGGCATCGTGATCATTCGGTACGCCGCTCATGCCGCACCACGCCTGCGCAGCCCATCCAGCGACCATGCGCCACCGCCAGCGGCAACCAGCCCCAGCAACACCAGCAGCCACATCAGCGGGTATTCCATCCCGCCGTGCATCCAGAACCAGCCCTTGGGCACGGCCACCACGACGGTGGTGGCGATGAACACCGCCGCCAGTGCAGCACTGACGCGCGTCCACAGACCCAGTAACACCGCCAGCCCCGAGAGCGTTTGCACCGAGGCCAGCAGCAACGGCAACGGTTGCGCAGACGGAAAGCCGAATTGCTGTAATTCAGCGGCAAATCCAGCCAGCCCCGGCCCACCAAACCATCCCAGCAACTTGCCCAGGCCATGCGGCAACAGGAAACCGCCGCCGGCAATGCGCAGCATCAGCAATGCCGCTGCAAGGCCGGCGTTGCCACGTGGTGCCGATGCGTTCAATGCCCGCCTTCCTGCGCGCCGAACATGGTTTTGGCGTACTGAATGCCGATGCCGTAGCCGCCCGCATGCGCACGCGCGATGCCGGTGGTGAGGTCGTAGGTGTCGCTGCGTGCCCAGTCGCGCTGCAGTTCCAGCAGGTACTGCACGCTGGTGATGGGCGCGGCGCCGGCCTGCACCATCCGCGTCACCGCGCGCTCGTGCGCTTCGTCGCTGACATCGCCGCAGGCATCGGTGATGACGTAGACCTCGAATCCCTGCTCGACCGCCGACAGCGTCGGGCCGACGATGCAGACGCTGGTCCACAGCCCGGCAATCACCAGACGCTGCTTGCCGATGGCGTTGACGCGGTCGATCACACCCTGGTCTTCCCAGGCATTCATGCTGGTGCGATCAAGCACCGGTTCGCCGGCAAAGATCTCCGGCAGCTCGGGAAACAGCGGGCCGGAGAACGACTTCTCTGCAACGGTGGTCAAGATCACCGGCACCTTGAAGCCTTTGGCGCCCTTGGCAATCAGCGACACGTTGTTGCGCAGCGCCGATATGTCGATGGTATGCGTGGCGAACGCCATCTGCGATTGATGGTCGATCAGGATCAGCGCGTGATCACCGGGCGACAACAGGGACTTACCGGGGACGGCGGTGGCGGTGGTCATGCGTGATGCTCCAGGGAGGATGAAAAAGAACCAGCGATGTGCCGTTGCGCACGCGGCTGGGGGCGCGCGGCGCAGGGATCGTTCGCCACTTGCGCGGCAAAGCGCGCCGGCGTGCAGCCGGTGGCGTTGCGGAAGCTGCGGACGAAATGGCTTTGATCGAAGAAGCACAGATCGGTGGCGATCTGGCTGATGGTGTGGCCGCCCTCGCGCAGCATGGCCTGGGCGCGTTCGAGGCGGCGACGACGCAGATACTCCATCGGGCTGGCGCCCAGCGCATCGCGAAACACGCGCGCAAAATGGAAGCGGCTCATGCAGGCGGCGCCGGCCAGTTGCGTCACACCGATGGGCTCATACAGATGCGTGTCGATGTACTGCAGCGCTCTGGCCACGGCGCGTGCGCGCGGGGCGTACAGTGCGTTGGTGTTGCCTGCATGCAGATCGGGGCGGCCGGCGGCAGTCAGACGTGCCATGTGGCGTCTCCGGCGGGGAATGCCGCCATGGTGGGGCGAACCTGCCGATCGCCCCACCCCTGATGGTGAGGCCGATCGCTCACTCTTTCGGGTGAGCAGCCCGCGTGCTGCCACAAGCACGCATGGGATCGCATGGGTGCATCGCCATGGCATGCACCGCGCATGCACGCCGATGCAGCGGCGATACCGCGCCGTTGTTTCTGTCGCGCTTTGCAGTGTCCAAGCCGACACCCGCACCACACGCAAACCAAGCGGACGCCAGCGCACGACTGGCACGCTACAAGGCGGCGTCATCACTGCTGCAGCCAACCGCTGGCATCCAGCTCGGCGCACACTGCATCGCAGCGACACGCACGCATCCCACGCAACATGCCGGTCCATGCGTAGCCGATTTCCTGCCCGACCTGCCTCCCCCGAAAGAGGTGGTGGTGCTTGGCCCCGATCTCGCCCGACAATGCTGCAATGCCGCGCGAGCCCCCCATCCGATTCCACCTGCTCTGGCGCCTGTGCGCGGCGGTGATCGTTGTGATGTGCAGTTGCGGGTGGCCGTGCAATCCCGTGTACGCCCAAGGCATCGCCGCAACGCGTGCGGGGCTGCTGCAATTCCACCACACCGCCTGGAGCACCGAGCGCGGCGCACCGGCCGATATCTGGGATATCCAGCAAGCCGAGGCCGGGCCATTGTGGCTGGCGACCGGATTTGGCCTGTTTCAGTTCGATGGCGACCGTTTCGCGCGGCAGGCGGCGCCGGATGGCGAGGCCTATGCATCGCACAACATGACCACGCTTGCGCTGGCGCCGGACGATACCGCCTGGATCGGCTACTTCAACGCCGGCATCGATCGCATTGCCGACGGTCACCTGACGCACTTCAGCCCGGGCAAGGACGTGCCCGCCGGCATGGTGTTCCGCATTGAGCACGATGGCAGTGGGCGCTGGTGGGCCGCCATCGATGGCGGTTTGTGCTGGTTCGATGGGCAACGCTGGCAGCGTGCAGGCGCCGACTGGGGCTACACCGCCGAGCGCGCGCATTGGCTGCTGCGCGATGTGCGCGGCACGCTCTGGGTCAGCGACGGTACCCAGATTCTGTCGTTGCGGCCTGGCGCCAAACGCTTCGAACCCAGCGGCCAGCAGGTGGGTCCCTACGTCACCATGGCCGAAAGTCCGGGCGGAGCGATCTGGGTCGCAGACCCGTACCGCGGCGTGTTTGCGTTGACCGATGCGCAGGGCCACGTGCTGCCCGCCACGGCCCGTGCCCGGCCGCAATTTCCCGGGCTGTTCGCGCGGCGCATCCGGTTCATGCGCGATGGCGCGCTATGGGGCAGCGACTACGCGGCGCATGGCCTGTTCCGGATCGCCTTACCCACATCGCCCACGCCGGTGCTGGAACGCTTCGGAACCGTACAAGGCCTGACCTCGGCCACTGCCGGCCCCTTGCTCGAGGACCGCGAAGGCAATCTGTGGGCCGGCACCAATCTGGGCCTCAACCGGTTCCGACATCGCGCGTTGCTGCCGTTGGCGTCCTTGCTGCCGGGCCAGGCGATGGCCGTGGCGACCTTCAATCCCGCCCCGGGCACCGCCGCACGCCCGCTCCTGGCCAGCCTGCGCGATGGCCGGCTGCTGGCCTTGAGCCGCGATCGCGTGGAAGGTTTGCAGCGTGGTGCGTCCCACCACATCCTGGATGTGCCGGCGACCGCCAATGGCTGGGTGCTTGGCGAGCACGCCTTGCTACGTCTGCAGGTCGGCCGCGTGCAACCGGTGGCGCTGCCGCTCGGCCTGGCGACCGGCGCCATCCGCGCCTTCGTCGTGGACAACCGCAACCATCCCCGGATCTGCCCGGATGCCGGCGGCCCCTACGCTTTCGACGGCAACGTCTGGCAGCCGCTGCCCGATCTGCAGGATAGCCCGTGCACGGTGCTCGCCAATACGCGCGATGGCGGCCTGTGGGTGGGCACCATCAAGGGCGATGCGCGCCTGCTGCAGGGACGGCAGGTGACGCGTTACAGCGCAGAAGATGGCCTGTCGGTGGGGCCGATCACCGCCATCTGGCAAGGCCCGTCGCTCACGCTGGTCGCCGGCGAAACCGGGCTGGCAGCGCTGGGCGCCGACGGCCGGTTCCGGCAAGTGGCCGATCAAACCAATCCGCTCCTGCAGGGCATCACCGGCATCGTGCAGGACCGGCACGGCACGCTGTGGTTGAACGGCAACCGCGGCGTGGTGCAGATCGCTCAACGTGCGCTGCTACAGAGCGTGCAATCGGGCGTGGTCAGCCCGGCGCTGCGCCTGTACGACATCATGGACGGGTTGCCCGGTGTCGCCCAGCAGGCCACACCGGTCCCCACGGCCATCGCCGCCGACGACGGCCTGTTGTGGTTCACCACCAACCAGGGCCTGGCCTGGCTGGACCCGGAACAGACCTACCGCAACCCCACCGCGCCGGAGGTCTTCATCACCGACGTGGTCGCCGACGACCGTCCCTACCCGCGCACCGCCGGGCTGCGCCTGCCCAAGTGGACGCACCGCCTGCGCATCGGCTACGACGCTGTGAGCCTGACCCGGCCCGAACGCGTGCGCTTCCGCTACCGGCTGGAGGGCGTGGACGCGCAATGGCAGGACGCCGGCAACCGTAACGAGGCGTTCTATACCAACCTCGCGCCCGGCCGTTACCGCTTCCGCATTGCCGCCGCCAACAACGATGGCGTGTGGAACGCGCGCGGCGACACGCTGGATTTCGTCATCGAAGCGGCCTTCGTGCAAACCTGGCAATTCAAGGTGTGCGTTGCGCTCGCCCTGCTGCTGACGCTTGCGATGCTGTGGCGCATGCGCACCCGGCGTATTGCCGGACGCCTGCGTGCACGACTGGAAGAGCGCTACCGCGAACGCGAACGCATCGCGCGCGAGTTGCACGACACCTTGTTGCAGGGCACGCAAGGCCTGATCCTGCGGCTGCATGCCGCCAGCCGCTCGTTGCCGCAGGACGACCCGCGGCGGCTGGAGCTCGAACAGGCGGTCGACCTGGCCGAGAATGCGCTGATCGAAGGCCGCGACCGCGTCAACGGCCTGCGCGACAGTTATTCGCTGCGCCAGGATCTGGCCGCCGCACTGCAGCGCGCACGCGAGGCCACCATGCCACCGCCGTCTGCCGAACTGCAGGTGTCGGTCGAAGGACGCCCGGTGGCGCTGCGTCCGATGGTGGCCGACGAAGTGTTCCAGCTTGGCCGCGAAGCATTGGCCAATGCCGATCGCCATGCAGGCGCCGCGCGCATCGCGCTGGAACTGCGTTACGGTTCACGTGACTTCGTGCTGCGCATCCGCGACGATGGCTGCGGCCTGGATCCGGACGTGCTGCATGGGCATGCACGCACCGGCCACTGGGGGCTGACCGGCATGCAGGAACGCGCCAAACGCATCGGCGCCAAGATGCAGTTGTGGTCGCGTCCAGGCAGCGGCACCGCAATCCAGATCACGCTTCCGGCCCGCACCGCCTATGCGACGCCACCGCGCTGGTGGTGGCGCTTTCGACCTGCACGATCCACGGAGAGCTCCAATGGCTGAGATGGTCAAACCGACCGACGTGCTGGTGGTAGACGATCATCCGCTGCTGCGCGACGGTCTCAGTGCCATGCTAGCCGCCGAGCACGACATGCGTGTGGTCGGCGAAGCCGAAGACGGCGAACAGGCCGTGGCCTGCTACGCCAGCCTGCGCCCGGACGTGGTGCTGATGGATCTGCAGATGCCGCGCGTGGATGGCGTCGAAGCCATCCAGCGCATCCGCCGTGTCGACCCCGCCGCCAAGGTCATCGTGTTGACCACCTATACGGGCGATGTGCGTGCGGTGCGCGCATTGCAGGCCGGCGCCTGCGGCTATCTGCTCAAGAGCGCGCTGCGCCGCGAGCTGGTCGACACCATTCGCGACGTGCGCCGCGGCCAGCGGCGGCATGTTCCGGCGTCGGTGGCCGAAAACATCGCCGCCCACGTGCTCGACGACGCGCTATCCGCCCGCGAGACGGAGGTACTGAGCCTGGTGGCCACCGGATGCTCCAACAAGCAGATCGGCAATGCCTTGAGCATCTCCGAAGAGACGGTCAAGGCGCATATGAAGAACATCCTGGCCAAGCTCGGCGTGCGCGATCGCACCCATGCGGTCACCGTTGCCCTGCGCCGGGGAATCCTGTCGCTGGAAACCTGAGCCGCCTGCGACCAGGCAGATCGCAAGCGCAGGTCGCTCTTCAAACACCGCTGCATCCGGTCATCGCGGTAGCGCGGCAACGGCAGGCGCGACACAAAGACGCCACCGCGCGCATCGGCCGGCTCACCGACGGCACCGCGATGGATCGCCCCTGGAGGGCTAGCCCATCTTGCCGCCCACCGCGCCCGCCAGCCCGAACTCTGTAACCCGGTCCACCATTCTTGAACACAAGGCGCACGATGCGATCGACGCGCACTGTCAAATCGATCGGCTTGAGCTATCGTATGCACCGCCAGCGGCGTGGGGGCCGCTTCAGCATCATGCGCAACAGCCGATAACGGCTAGGTCCGACCGCTGCCGGGGGGCTGCGACGGCGTTCGATCCAATCACTAAACGCGTTCAGGGGAATTGCGATGCTTCGTCACTCTTTGCGGGTGCGCCTGCTGTTGCCGGTGCTGGCCTTGGTGCTGGTCGTGGTGGTGGCACTGACGGTCATCCTGGCCATTACCGAAGCGAACCGGGTCAAGTTCGAGACCGGCGACGCGATCGAGCGCCAGTCGGTGTCCTTGCAGACCCTGTTCTCGGTCACCCGCGCGATGATGCTCGATCGCGTCAATTCCTCCATGCGCCAGCTGCGCAAGGAAGCCAACGCACACGGCGCCGCCAGCGTCGGCAACGAAGTGCGCGTGGGCGAGCGCAGCGCCAACGACCTGCTGCTGGGCCAGAAGGCGCAGGCCAACGTCTTCGACATGCTCGACGATGTCACCGCCATCCACGAAGGCACCGCCACGCTGTTCTCGCGCACCGGCGATGACTTCGTGCGCATCTCCACCAACGTCAAGAAGGACGACGGCAGCCGCGCCATCGGCACCGTGCTCGATCCGAACGGCCAGGCCGCCGCCAAGCTGCGCAACGGCGAAAGCTTCTACGGCGTGGTCGACATCCTCGGCAATCCGTACGTCACCGGCTACGAGCCGATCTTCGCCGGCAACGACAAGCGCGTGATCGGTGCCTGGTACGTGGGCTACAAGGCCGACACCCAGGCGCTGGAAAACGTGGTCAGCAGCCGTCGCGTGCTCGACTCCGGCTTCATCGCCGTGTTCGACAGCAAGAACAAGCTGCGCTTCCAGTCCACCACCGGTGCCACCACCGACACCGCCACCATCGAGCGGATCGTCAAGGAAACGCCCAACGACTGGGTCGTCACCAAGCAGGAAGTACCCGATTGGGGCTTCACCCTGGTTTCGGCTTATCCCAAGAGCGACGTCAATGGCGTGATCGTGCGCCAGTCGCTGTGGATCGCCGGCATCGGCCTGCTGGTGTGTGCGCTGTTGCTCGGCCTGCAGTGGGCGTTGATCTGGAGCCGCGTGTTGCGCCCGATCCAGCACCTGACCACCGTGGCCGAAGAGCTGAGCCTGGGCAAGTGGAACCACACCATCGACGAGGTCAACCTCAAGGATGAAATTGGTACCCTGGCGCGCGCCATCTCCCGCCTGTCCAACAGTGTCCGGCTGGCCATGGAGCGGCTCAGCAAACGCTGAGCTGCGCGCACCCATTCCGTACCAGATGATGCAAGGAAGACGCCATGTCCACTGAATTCCGTCCGCTGATCGAGGTCCTGCGCGAGCTCAAGGCGCTGGCACTGAAGAAGGCGTCCGGCTTTCTGTTCATCGTCACCGAGGAGAACCACTCCTGCATCATCCGCCTCAACGCCGGGCAGATCGAGGAAGTGGTGTTCCGCATGCTGCGCAATGACGAGGCAGTGCAACGCCTCACCATGGTCAATGCAGCCAAGGCCCGTTTCCAGGCCGATCCCGGCGCCGGCATGGGCAAGCCCTCGCTGCTGAGCGATGACTCGCGCCAGTGGTTGATGGGCGGCTTCGAACAGGATCTGGGTGGTGCGCCGGCACCACCGCGTGCGGCGGTTGCAGCGGCCCAGGCACAGGCCGCCGCAACGCCGCTCGCCGCACCGAACGCAGCACCTTCAGGCGCTGGGTCGCCACCGGACGAGCGCGTCCGCGATGCATTGGAAAAAGTCGCGCTGAATTATCTCGGCCCGATCGCCGGCATGCTCTGCGACGAAGCCTGGGACGCATCGAGCGACATTGAGCAGGTGCTCAACCAGCTGGGCGCCAACCTCTCCACGCCACAGGAAACGCAGAAATTCATGGCCGATGCGCGCGTGGCGCTGGCCAAGCTGCGCTGACAGGCAACTGCAGTGGATCCAGGATCAAACCGCGCATTGCGCGGTTTTTTTTCGCGCCCACTCGTGCGGAGATAGCGGAATTATCGCTGGCTAATCCAGACTTTTCACGCTTATGCCATTCAAGAACAAGTCGACGAAATGCCCGATACGCGATTTCGATGATTGGTCATTTTCGACTGCAAGGGAGATGGCAGTCACCACGCAAATGAAATCCTCATACGTGACGTCGCCACGGATCGCACCCGCGTCCTGCCCGCGCTGAAGCAGCCGGCGCCCTTCTGCGGTGATCGCATGACAGCCGGGTGTCCCGCATTGGATAACAGCCCCGATCGAAGCAGCAAGACTCTGATAAATGCTCGTGTTCCTGGCAAGTTCTTCCAGGTACGCGCGTACCGCCTCGCCTGGAGCAAGGTCTCGGTCGCGCGCACGGCTGGCTTGCGCCAGCGACAGGAAACGCTCGTTGCTGGTCGCGGCTAACAGTGCCTCGCGCGTGGGAAAGCGACGATACAGCGTACCGATGCCGACACCTGCGCGCCTGGCAACTTCCTCGAGCGGGACACCAGCTCCTTTTTCCAGAAAAAGCGCTTCAGCTGCAGAAAGGATGAGTTCCCGATTTTTCTGCGCGTCAGCCCGAAGGGCAGGTTCATCACTCAGACGTTTTCCTCCCTCTTTTGTCAAGTGGAGGTTATCTCCATATCATAAGTGGAGCAATCCTCCATATTTGAAGAAGGCACCGGACGATGACGAACCGTTTCGAAGACAAAGTGGTGGTGATCACGGGGGGCAGCGACGGCATCGGCCTGGCAACGGCGAAGCTGTTCGCCATGGAAGGCGCGCACGTGTACATCACCGGGCGTCGGCAGGACGCACTTACCGAGGCCGTCAAGGAGATCGGCCACGGAGCAGTCGGTGTGCAAGGCGATGTCACCAATTCCGACGACGTCGCTCGGCTTTACGAGCAGATCCAACGCGATCACCACAAGGTCGATGTCGTGTTCGCCAATGCGGGCATCTACGAGGTCGTCTCCCTCGATGCGATCGACGCTACGCATTTCGACACGACCTTCGACGTCAATGTGAAAGGCATGGTGTTCACCGTGCAAAAAGCGCTACCGCTGATGACTGCGGGCAGCGCTATCGTCCTCAACGGCTCCATCGCCGGCAGCAAGGGCCTGCCAGGCCAGTCTCTTTACAACGCCAGCAAGGCCGCGGTGCGCTCGTTCGCCCGAAGCTGGACCACTGACCTCAAGGAGCGAGGCATCCGCGTGAACGTCGTCTCGCCTGGTGGCACGCAGACGCGCCTGATACGCAGCTACCTCGATTCGCAGCCCGAACTTGAAGAGGCGCTGAGCAAGAGTGTTCCGCTCGGGCGGTTGGCCGAACCGAACGAGGTAGCACGGGCAGTCCTCTTCCTGGCATCCAGCGAGAGCAGCTTTGTCGCCGGCCATGAGCTTTTCGTCGACGGTGGTGTCGCTGCAGTTTAGGCATTGGGCGAGGCGCGTGCGGTGCATGGCGATCATTGCGCGTCGAAGCCGTGCGGATCGTGCAGGCATGACTGCGGCTCTGGTCGAAACGCTTCGTCGAGCGCAGGGTATCCCGCTGCGGTCTTGTTTGACGCAAAGGCGCAATGCAGCCCGCGCTTCTAGAGGGTGATCCTGGCATCCAGCAACGGCGCGAGCGCAGGCCAGCATCCCATCATCCGCGGAGGTCGAACGTACCTGAGTGCAACACGCCTCACCCTCCCCCGCCAACGGCGGGGTCCGGGCGCATGCGCACCCGGACTATTTCACCATCATCGATACTTGCCTCATCTTTTCGACGACTGGCGACAGTCACCGAAAACCTGATGTCACTCCCACTCGATCGTCGCCGGCGGCTTGCCGGAGATGTCGTAGACCACGCGCGAGACGCCGCGCAGTTCGTTGATGATGCGGTTGCTCACCGTGCCGAGGAAATCGTACGGCAGGTGCGCCCAGTGCGCGGTCATGAAGTCGATGGTCTCCACCGCGCGCAGTGCGATCACCCATTCGTAGGCGCGTGCATCGCCGACCACACCGACCGACTTGACCGGCAGGAACACCGCAAACGCCTGGCTGGTCTTGTCGTACAGATCGGCCTTGCGCAGTTCGTCGATGAAGATCGCATCGGCCTTGGCCAGCAATTCGGCGTATTCGCGCTTCACTTCGCCCAGGATGCGCACGCCCAGACCCGGGCCCGGGAACGGATGGCGGTACACCATCGTGCGCGGCAGGCCGAGTTCGACACCGAGGCGGCGCACTTCGTCCTTGAACAATTCGCGCAACGGCTCGACCAGGCCCAGCTTCATGTGCTCGGGCAGGCCACCGACGTTGTGGTGACTCTTGATCACGTGTGCCTTGCCGGTCTTGCTGCCGGCCGACTCGATCACGTCCGGATAGATCGTGCCCTGCGCCAGCCACTTGGCATTGGCCAGCTTGTTGGATTCCTCGTCGAAGATATCCACGAACAGGTTGCCGATGATCTTGCGCTTGGCTTCCGGGTCGCTGACGCCTTCGAGCTTGGCAAAGTAACGATCGGCCGCGTTGACGCGGATCACCTTCACGCCCATGTGCTCGGCGAACATCGCCATCACCTGGTCGCCTTCCTGCCAGCGCAGCAGGCCGGTATCGACGAACACACAGGTCAGCTTGTCGCCGATCGCCTTGTGCAACAGCGCGGCGACCACCGACGAATCGACGCCACCGGACAGGCCCAGGATCACTTCATCATCGCCCACCTGCTCGCGCACGCGCGCGATCTGGTCGTCGATGATGTTGGCCGCCGTCCACAGCGTCTGGCAGCCACAGACATCGACCACGAAGCGGCGCAGCAAGGTCTGGCCCTGCAGCGTGTGGGTGACCTCGGGATGGAACTGCACGCCGTACCAGCGCTTGTCCTCGTTGGACATCGCCGCCACCGGGATGCGGTCGGTCACCGCGGTGACGGTGAAGCCCGGCGGCACCTGCGACACGTGGTCGCCGTGGCTCATCCACACATTGAGACGCGATGCGCCGGCATGATCGGTCAGCCCTGCGAACAAGGCATCGGCGGCCACCACATCGACTTCGGCATGACCGAATTCGCGCTGGTCCGCCGCCTCGGTCGCACCACCCAGCTGCGCTGCCAGCGTCTGCATGCCGTAGCAGATGCCGAACACCGGCAAGCCGCTGTCGAACACTTCCTGCGGCGCGACCGGCGCACCCGGCAAGGTGGTCGACTCGGGACCACCGGACAGGATGATGCCCTTGGCGCCGAAACCGGCGATCTCCGACGGGTCATGATCCCAGGCCCAGATCTCGCAATACACCCCGATCTCGCGGATACGCCGCGCAATCAGCTGGGTGTACTGCGCGCCGAAATCGAGGATGAGGATCTTGTCGCTGTGGATGTTGGTCATTGGCGCCGGGATTGGGAATTCGGGATTGGAGATTGGCAACAGCGGGATGGCGGCGATGCGCCCTGCCGAAGGAGATGCGGCGGGCTGCTACGCGTCCCTAATCCCGAATCCCCAATCCCGCGCACGGGCATCAGCCCATGCGGTAATTCGGCGGTTCCTTGGTGATCTGCACGTCGTGGACATGGCTTTCGCGCTGGCCGGCACCGGTGATGGTGACGAACTTCGGCTTGGTGCGCATTTCCTCGATGGTCGCGCAGCCCACGTAGCCCATCGTGGCGCGCAGGCCGCCGATCAGCTGATGGACGATGCCACCGACCGGGCCGCGATACGGCACGCGCCCTTCGATGCCTTCCGGCACCAGCTTGTCGGCATCGCTGGAATCCTGGAAATAGCGGTCCTTTGACCCCTTCTCCATCGCGCCCAGGCTGCCCATGCCGCGGTAGCTCTTGTAGCTGCGGCCCTGGAACAGCTCGACCTCGCCCGGTGCTTCTTCGGTGCCGGCGAACAGGCCGCCGACCATCACCGTGGAGGCGCCGGCGACCAACGCCTTGCCGATGTCACCTGAGTAGCGGATGCCGCCATCGGCGATCAGCGGAATACGGTCCTGCAGCGCCTCGGCGACCATGTCCACCGCGGTGATCTGCGGCACGCCGACACCGGCGACCACGCGCGTGGTGCAGATCGACCCGGGGCCCACGCCGACCTTAACCGCATCGGCACCGGCGTCCATCAGTGCCAGCGCGGCATCGCCGGTGACGATGTTGCCGCCGATCACCTGCAGCTGCGGATACGCCTTCTTGACCCAGGCCACGCGATCGATCACGCCTTGCGAGTGGCCGTGCGCAGTATCGACGATGACCACGTCCACGCCGGCCGCAGCCAGCAGTTCGATGCGCTGTTCGGTGTCGCCGCCCACGCCGACCGCCGCGCCGACCAGCAGGCGCGTGGACCCGTCCTTGGCCGCATTGGGGTTGTCGGTCTTCTTCTGGATGTCCTTGACCGTGATCAGGCCGCGCAGCTCGAAGCTGTCGTTGACCACCAGGATCTTTTCGATGCGGTTGCGGTGCAGCAGCTCCAGCACTTCCTCGTCACTGGCGCCTTCGCGCACGGTGATCAGGCGATCCTTCTTGGTCATGATGTGGCGGACCGGATCGTCGAGCTTCTTCTCGAAGCGCATGTCGCGGCTGGTGACGATGCCGACCAGTTCGCTGCCATCCACCACCGGCACGCCGGAGATGTTGCGCGCGCGGGTCAGCTTGAGCACCTCGCCGATGGTCGTGTCCGGGCTCACCGTGAACGGCTCGGTGATCACGCCGGATTCGAATTTCTTGACCCGGGCGACTTCGCCGGCCTGCTGCGCAGGGGTCAGATTCTTGTGGATGATGCCGATGCCGCCCAGCTGGGCCATGGCCACCGCCAGGCGGTGCTCGGTCACTGTGTCCATCGCGGCCGAGAGAATCGGCAGTTTCAGGCGCAGATCGCGGGTCAGCCGGGTTTCCAGGCTGACGTCCTTGGGCAGGACGATCGAATGAGCGGGGACGAGGGAAACGTCGTCGTAGGTGAGAGCTTCAGCCTGGATGCGGAGCATCGGCGGACCCGAGTTTGGGGAAGCGCGGCATTTTACCCTGAAAGCCTTCACGAAGACACAACGCGACTGCAATGCAGCGTTACACGCGCCTCAGCCAGCCGCGTCGGCCGCTTCCAGCGTGTTCTGCATCAGCGTGGCGACCGTCATCGGCCCGACTCCACCCGGCACCGGCGTGATCCAGGCCGCACGTTGCACCGCTGCGTCGAAACCGACATCGCCAACCAGGCGGCCGTCGTCCAGCCGATTGATGCCGACATCGATCACCACTGCGCCCGGCTTGACCCATTCGCCCGGAATCAGGCCCGGGCGACCGACTGCCACCACCAGGATGTCGGCATTGCGCACGCTGGCTTCCAGCACCTCGGGCGGGGTGAACTTGTGGCAGCTGGTGACCGTGCAACCGGCGATCAGCAGCTCCAGGCCCATCGGCCGGCCGACGTGATTGCTCACGCCCACGATGGTCGCGTTGCGGCCGCGCACCGGCTGATCGGTGTGCCCCAGCAGGGTCACGATGCCACGCGGCGTGCACGGACGCAGACCGAACTCGCGCAGCGCCAGGTGCCCGACATTCTGCGGATGGAAGCCGTCGACGTCCTTGCGCGGATCGATGCGCTGGATCAGGCGATTGGCATCGGGAATGCCCGGCAACGGCAGCTGGATCAGGATGCCGTGGATCTTGGGGTCGGCATTGAGCTGGTCGATCAGCCGCGCCAGTTCGGCCTCGCTGGTGCCCTGCGGCAAATCGTAATCGAATGCCTCGATGCCGACCTTCTCCGCCGCACGCCGCTTGTTGCGCACATACACCGACGAGGCTGGGTCGCCACCGACCAGCACCACCGCCAGCCCGGGGCGTGTCTTGCCGGCGGCCAGGCGCGCATCCACGCGCAGCTTCAGCCCGTCGAGCAGTTCCTCGGCGATGCGGCGACCATCGAGAAGGCGGGCCGGAGCAGAGGCAGCTGGCGCGGAAACGGTCATGGGGCGTCAGGTGTAGAGTCGAAGGCCGTCTATTGTCCCCGATTCCGTCATGACCGACACCACCTCGACACCCGATTCCATCACCACGTCCATCGAAGCGGCCGCATTTCGCCGTCTGTTGCAGCATCTCAACCAGCAGCGCCCGGATGTGCAGAACATCGATCTGATGATCCTGGCCGGCTTCTGCCGCAACTGCCTGGGCGACTGGTACCGCGAAGCCGCCGAAGCGCACGGCCAGCCGATGAGCAAGGAGCAGGCACGCGAAGCGGTGTACGGCATGCCGTTTGCCGACTGGAAACAACAGCACCAGAAAGACGCCACGCCCGAGCAACTGGAAGCCTTCGCGGCCGCTCAACGCCGGCACGGCTGAGTCGATCAACTTGTCACCTCAGGCCGGCAGCTTGGTGCCGGCCGCTCTATCACCCCAGGTTTTTTCTCGACCAGCCGAGGCAACCGCAGCACCGACCCTGCTTCGGCTCACGCCGCACACGACTCAGTCGCGGGTCACGGCTTCGGGCTGATTGGCCTGCGGTACCGCATCGGGATTGAGCGTGCGGCTCTCCCGCCGCGGCGGGGTGAACGGCGTGGGCTTGGGCACGGTCGGCGTGAGATTGCCGTACATCAGCCCTGCCACGGCGCCGGCACGCGTGTTGCCGGCCGCAATCTCCAGTTCGAACCGCTCGGCATCGCGCCGCCGGATCTCGCGCGCGATGGTGACCGCCTCGTCCTCGTCCACGCCCAGCTCGACCAGGGCCGCCTGCCCGAACGCCACTGCCGACTCGAAGGTCTCGCGAATCTGGTAGTCCACCCCGGCAGCGACCAACTGCAATGAATGCTCACGGTCGAACGAGCGCACCAGCAACCTGGCGTGCGGGAACTCGTGCCTTGCCAGCTCGACGATCCGATTGGCCGCCTCGCGGTTATCGATGCACACCGCGATCGCGCGTGCGCTGTGCGCACCGGAGGCATGCAGCACATCGAGCCGGGTGCCGTCGCCGTAGTAGATCTTGAAACCGAACTGTTCTGCGCTCTGGATCATCTCGATGTCGTTATCGATGATGGTCACATCCACATCGCGCGCCAGCAGTGACTGGCTGGCAACCTGCCCGAAGCGCCCGAACCCGATGATCAGCACGCTGCCGGTCTGCCCACTGACGGCGTCCACGCCTTCCAGCGACGGCTGGGCGGCCGGCGTCAGCCGTCGCTGCAACAGCACGAACAACGGCGTCAGCGCCATCGACAACACCACGATCGCCGTCAGGCTGGCGTTGACCTGTGCGTCGATGACGCCAGAGGCCGATGCCGCCGCGAACAGCACGAAGGCAAACTCGCCGCCCTGCGCCATCAGCACGCCCCGATCCAGCGCCTGGCGATGGTCGCTGCGCATCAACCGCGCCACCGCGTAGATGCACACGCCCTTGCCGAGCATGAGCGCCAGCACACCGGCAACGATCAGCCGCCAGTCTGCCGCAACCACACGCAGGTCCAGGCTCATGCCGACGCCCAGGAAGAACAGCCCGAGCAGGATGCCGCGGAACGGCTCGATATCCGCCTCGATCTGATGCCGGAAGGTGGATTCGGACAGCAGCACACCGGCCAGAAACGCGCCCATCGCCATCGACAGCCCACCGACCTGCATCAACAGCGCCGCGCCCAGCACCACCAGCAAGGCCGCCGCCGTCATCACCTCGCGCGCCTTGGACGCGGCCAGGATGCGGAACAAGGGATTGAGCAGCCAGCGCCCCGCCACCACCAGGCCGACGATGCAGGCCAGACCGATGCCGATGTCCTGCCAGCGTTGCGTCGCCGCCTGCGGGTCGCCGTTGGCGCCCATCCAGGCCACGATCGCCAGCAGCGGCACGATCAACAGGTCCTCGAACAACAGGATCGCCACGATCTTCTGGCCCGGCGGCAAGGCGACATCGCCACGCTCTGCCAGCAACTGCATCACCACCGCCGTGGAGGTCAGCACGAAGCCGGATGCGGCCACGAATGCCACCGGCGGCGCGAAGCCGAGCAACAGGCCGATGCCGGTCAGCACCAGCGCGCACACTGCGATCTGCAGCGTCCCCAGGCCGAAGATCTCCTTGCGCAGGCTCCACAGGTGCGATGGCCGCATTTCCAGCCCGATCACGAACAGGAACATCACCACGCCCAACTCGGCCACGTGCAGGATCGCCTGCGGGTCATCGAACAGGCCCAGGCCGAAAGGACCGATCGCCAGACCCGCGGCCAGGTAACCCAGCACCGAGCCCAGGCCCAGACGTCGGAACACCGGGATGGCGACCACGGCAGCGCCCAGCAAGGCCACCACGTTGATCAGTTCGCTGGATTCGGCAGGCTGGCTCATGCCGAGGATTCTAGCCGCAGGCGCGTACCACGGACTTGCACCAGCGTGCCACGCTGGCAAAGCCGCTTGACGTGTCGATCAGCCAGCGGTACGGCATTCCCGCCCAGCGAGGCCCCAAACGACGAACGACGCCGGATGGCGTCGTTCGTGGATGCAGGCGATGGCCAGGCAATCAGCCGCGCGCGTCGGCCTCGGCCAATGCGGTGCGCAGGATTTCCTTGGCCGGCCCGCCATGCTTTTCGTGCTCGAGCGCGAAATGCACGGTGGCCTCGATCAGACCGATATGCGCGCCGCAATCGAAACGACGGCCCTCGAAGCGGTAGGCGTCGACGGTTTCCTGCTGCAGCAGTCCGGCAATCGCATCGGTCAGCTGGATTTCGCCACCGGCACCGGCGCCGGTCTCTTCGAGCAGTTCGAAGATCTTCGGGTTGAGCACATACCGGCCGACCACGGCCAGATTGCTCGGTGCCACTTCCGGCTTGGGCTTTTCGACGATGGCGTTGATGCGCCCCTTGCGACCATCGAACGCATCAGTGGCCACGATGCCGTAGCTGGCGGTCTTGTCGTGCGGCACGTCCTCCACGGCGATGACGCTGCCGCCCGAGGCTTCTGCCACATCGGCCATCTGGGTCAGCGCACCGGCGCCCCGGTTCCAGATCAGGTCGTCCGGCAGCAACACCGCAAACGGCTCGTCACCGACCACGGCCTTGGCACACAGCACTGCGTGACCCAAACCGAGCGCTTCAGCCTGCGTCACGAAAATGGCGCGCACGCCTTCCGGCAAGGCATGTCGCACCAGCTCCAGCTGTTCGAGCTTGCCGGCGCGCTCGAGCTTTTGCTCCAGCTCGTAGGCCTTGTCGAAGTAGTCGGCGATCGAGTGCTTGTAGCGATTGGTCACGAAGATCAGCGTGTCGCAACCGGCCTGGATGGCCTCGTCGACGGCGTACTGGATCAAAGGTTTGTCGATGATTGGCAGCATTTCCTTCGGCACCGTCTTGGTTGCCGGAAGAAAGCGGGTCCCAAGACCTGCGACGGGGAATACGGCCTTGCGAATACGCTTGCTCATTAAAGTCTTCTGACCTCACGTGCGGGGAATGGAACGACCGTATCAGATCGCGCGTCGACTTTCCGTCGAGCAGCCGCAAAATCCGGCATCAGACTGCCCAGCACAGTCTCCATCGCCTTGATGTCGTAACGGTTAACCGCCTCACGCAAGCGCGTCACCAGCTGCAACACCTGCTCGTGCGAGAACTCGCGCACACCGGCTTCCAGAATCTTGGGATGCGCGGTTGGGCGATAGTCTTCGTCGGAATAGAACAGGGTTTCGTGCAGCTTCTCGCCCGGACGCAGACCGGTATAGAGGATCGCCACATCCTTGCCGGGTTGCTTGCCGGCAAGACGGATCATCTGCTCGGCGAGCAGGCGGATCGGCACCGGCTCACCCATGTCCAATGTATAGATCGCGCCATGCGAGGCAGAGGCCGCGGCCTGCACCACCAGCTGGCAGGCTTCCGGAATGGTCATGAAGTAACGCGTCACATCCGGATGGGTCACCGTGACCGGGCCCCCCTGGCGGATCTGCTCGCGGAACAACGGCACCACGCTGCCGGCCGAATCCAGCACGTTGCCGAAACGCACGGTGATGAAGCGCGTTGGCGCATCGCGCGCGTCCAGGCTCTGGCAGATCATCTCCGCATAGCGCTTGCTCGCGCCCAGCACGTTGACCGGCTCGACCGCCTTGTCGGTGGAGATGAAGACGAAGGTCTCGATGCGTGCGCGCTGGCATGCGCGCGCCACGTTTTCGGTGGCCAGCACGTTGTTGCGTACCGCCTCGCGCAACTGCTCTTCCAGCAGCGGCACCTGCTTGTAGGCGGCGGCATGAAAGACGGCATCCGGCAGCGCGGTGTTCAAGGCATGCGCGACCACCGCCGGGTCGCCACAATCGCCAAGCACACGCACCACCTCGATATCGGGGAACAACCGACGCAGGTCCGAATCGACGGTCAGCAGCGCCAGCTCATCGATTTCCAGCAGCACGATGCGGCGCGCACCGTGCCGGGCGCACTGGCGGCAGACTTCCGACCCGATCGAACCACCCGCGCCGGTCACCATCACCGTCTTGTTGGTCAACCAGTCGCGAATCAGGCGCCAATCCGGGGTAACCGGCTTGCGGTTGAGCAGGTCCTCGATCGCGACCTCCTTCAACTCGCCGGGTAACGAGCGCCCTTCCAGCACGTTGATCAGCTTGGGCACCATGCGGAACGGCAGCCCGGTACTTTCGCAGATGGCCACCACGCGCTGCATGCCCGAGGCATCCAGCGACGGGATCGCGATGACCAGCAGTTTGGCCGCCGTCTCCTTGGCGATGGCTGCAGCCTGGTCCAGGTTGCCCAGCACATTCAGGCCCTGGATCTTGGCGCCATGCAGATTGTTGGCATCGTCCAGATAGCCGACCGGCACGAATGCGCCGGTGCGGCGCAGATCACGGACCAGACCTTCGGCGGCACGGCCCGCGCCAAGGATCAAGACGCGCTGCGCGGCATCGCCGGAATGCGCGATCTGGTAATCCTTCCAGGCCCGATACAGCAGCCGCGGCGTACCCAGCAGCGCCGACAGAGCGAACGGATAGACGACCAGCACCGACAACGGCACACCATCAAGGCGGTCATAGGACAGCGCCAGCACGATCGCGACCAGGCCGAGAAAACTCGACTTGAAGATGTTCCACAAGTCCGGCACCGAGGCGAACCGCCACAGCCCGCGATACAGGCCCATCTTCCAGAACACCAGGCCTTGCGCGACCAGGACCACCGCGGTGCGCCAATCCCATAACGGCAGATCGGGAGCCTCGCGCAGCATGGAGTAGCGGCCTGCATGCAGCAACTGCCAGCACACCCACACCATCAACAGGTCATGCAGCACCACCGCTGCTTGCGGCAGGGCCTTGGTCAAACGGTCACGCCAGGAAATCATAAAAGTCCGTTACTCAGGAATTGCGCAATCCATCGCGCAGGAAGTGCCAGATTGCGGTGGCACCCAGTCCCCATACCAGGGCTCCGGATACCTGCAGCCAAGTTGCATCATGACGAAGTAACACATACAAGCAGACGACGGCGACGCTGAAAGCGAAATAAATACCGGTTACCGGAACGTGCGTCTCAAGCCTGCGTGCCAGACGCTGATAGAGATGTTGGGCGTGTGGCTCCCACCACCGTTGCCCGGCGAGCATGCGAGACAGCAGCGTGAAGCCGGCGTCTACAAGAAATGCTGTCAATGGCAACCAACTGATCCACCAGCTCACTTGGCCGCTGGCCACCGTCAGTGCGAGCAACGCAGCCAGCACATATCCCAACGCACCACTGCCGCCATCACCCAGAAAGATGCGCGCACGCGGAAAGTTGAACGGCAAAAATCCCAGGCAGGACGCGGCGACGGCAAGACCGGCCCACGCCCAGGCACCAGGCAAGACCGCAGCAAACGCCAGCGCGGCCAGGGCCGCCTGGCTGCTGGCCAGGCCGTTGATGCCGTCCATGAAGTTCCAGACGTTGATCAACAGTACCGACGCCATGGCGGTGAGCACGCCATCCCAGAGCCTGCCGGTGTAATGGCTGACCAGCCAGCCCAGCATGACCGACGCCAACAGGTGGATCGCAAAACGCAGCCTGGCCGAGAGCGGACGATGGTCGTCCCACCAACCCACGCCGGCCACCAGCACCAGCCCGGCCGCGAACCAACCAAGAATCGGGCCTGCAGCCGGCCAGATCACGCCGGCTGCCACGCACCCAGACAGCAGCGCTGCCACGATTGCCATGCCACCGCCACGTGGGGTTGCGACCACATGGCTGCGGCGTTCACCCGGCTGATCGAGCAGCCGCCGATGCAGCGCGTAACGTCGCAATAACCAGGTTCCCAGTGCCGCGACCGTCAGGTGCAACAGACACCACCACAGCCAGGCCTGCGGCATCAGACCACCGCGTAGTTCAACAGCGGCTTGACCGTGCCCCATTCCTTGCAACTCGGGCATTGCCAGTGATGGGTCTTGGCGCCGAAGCCGCAGCGGGTGCAGCGGTAACTCGGGTTGCGCACCAGCAACTGGTCGGTGATGTGCTTGAGGTCCTGCAAGGTGCCGACCGGGTCGCTGCCTTCGGCCAGGGTCAGGTCGATCAACGCCGATTCGCCGCGGACCGAGGGCCGGTCCTTGAGCTGGCGGCCCAGGTAGGCCAACGCAGGTGCCACACCGTCCTGGGCTTCCATCAACTGGGTCAATGCCAACACCGGAGCGATGCCGCGATAGTGCTCGGTCATCTCGGACAGGAAATTACGTGCACCGGCGATATCGCCGACCCGGCGATAGGCCGCCATCAATGCGGGAATGATCTCCGGCAGGTATTCCGGATCATGCCGCGCAGCACGTTCGAACGCGCGCACTGCCGCTTCGTCGTGTCCGCGCTCGGCTTCGATGCGTCCCTCCAGAATGCCGGCGCGCACCGAGGTGCCATCGGCCTGGTAGGCGCGCGCGATCGCCTGCAATGCTTCGTCGGGCTTGCTCAGGCCACGATAGCGGTCGGCCAGCTCGCACTCGAATTGCGAAATCAGCTTGCCCATCGGCTCGCCGGTGACTTCTTCGTAACGGGTGGCGTTGTCGATCGCCTTTTCCCAGTCGCGCTCGGCCTGATAGATGCCGATCAGGTGACGCAGCGCCTGCGGCGCACGCTGATCCAGTTGCGCCAGTTCGGTGAACACGGTCTCGGCGCGATCCAGCAGGCCGGACTTCATGTAGTCCTCGCCCAGCGCCAGCAAGGCCTGCACCCGCTGCTGATCGGTCAGGTCGGCGCGTTGCACCAGGCCCTGATGCAGCCGGATCGCGCGGTCGACCTCACCGCGACGGCGGAACAAATGCCCCAACGCGACCTGGGTCTCGAAGGTTTCCTTGTCCAGTTCGGCGATATGCAGAAACAGCTCGATCGCCTTGTCCGGCTGCTCGTTGAGCAGATAGTTCAGGCCACGAAAGTAGGTGCTGGACAGGCGACTGACCTGGGTATCGCCGTGGCGTTGACCACCGCGGCGGCCAACGACCCAGCCCCCCAGCGCTGCCAACGGCACGAACAGGAAGAACCAGATCCACTCGGTCAGAAAGTCCATACGCGCTTACAGTCCATCAAAGGGGCGCGGCTCGACTGCGGCAGGCGCAATGGGCCTGGCGGCGTCGGTGCGACTGACTGCAACCGCCTTGTTGGCCTGGCGCAGTTTGGAATAGAGGGGAATGACCACACTGACCAGCACCATGCCGGCGCCGATCAACACACCGACCAGCAGCGCGACGATGATCGCGATTCCGGAGGTCGTGTGCACACTGGAGAAAAGGAAGTCGAGAGTGACGTCCTGGGAATTGACCGCACCAATGATCAGACCGACCAGCAGGAAGGCCAACATCACCAGCAAGCGAAACACCTTCATGGCCAGACTCCGTCAAAAGAGGCTTAGCTTAACCGAGCCGACATAAACGCAGCGGCAGAATGACCTCAGTCAGCCGCATCCAGCAGATCGACCGGGACCACGGAGCTGACGCGCTCGCGCAATTCCTTGCCAGGCTTGAAATGCGGAACATGCTTGCCCGGCAACGCGACCGACTCGCCGGTCTTCGGATTACGGCCAAGACGTGGCGGGCGGTAATGCAGCGAGAAGCTGCCGAACCCGCGGATTTCGATCCGATCACCATCGGAGAGCGCCTGCCCCATCATTTCCAGCAGCGATTTGACTGCCAGATCCACGTCGTCCGCCTTCAGATGCGCTTGACGTCGCGCCAGGATTTCAATCAATTCGGACTTGGTCATGGGAAGACTTGCTTTTTTCGACTGACACATCGGAATCGGCCCGGGCAAGCCCGGGCCGATCCATCACGCTCTTGCGAGCGCTACGCGCTTACTCGGACTTGTTGCTGTTCAACTGTGCACGCAGCAGCGCGCCCAGCTGGGTCATGCCACCGGATGCGGCCGAAGACTGGTATTCCTCCAGCGTTTCGCGCATTTCGGCATCGTCCTTGGCCTTGATCGACAGCTGCAGGGTGCGGCCCTTGCGGTCCATGCCCACGAACTTGGCTTCGATCTTGTCGCCGACCTTCAGGTGCTGGGTCGCGTCGTCCACACGCTCGTTGGCGATGTCGCGTGCAGCGACGTAGCCTTCGATGCCGTCGGCCAGGTCGATCGTGGCGCCCTTGGCATCCACTTCACGCACCACGCCTTCGACCTTCGAACCCTTCGGGTTGGACGCCATGTACTGGCCGAACGGGTCCTGCTCCAGCTGCTTGACGCCCAGGCTGATGCGCTCACGTTCCGGATCGACTGCCAGCACAACGGCTTCCAGCGTGTCGCCCTTCTTGTAGTTGCGCACGACATCTTCGCCGGTGGTGTTCCAGCTGATGTCGGACAGGTGGACCAGGCCGTCGATGCCGCCGTCCAGACCGATGAAGATGCCGAAGTCGGTGATCGACTTGATCTGGCCGGACACCTTGTCGTTCTTCTTGTGGGTGGCAGCGAAGGTTTCCCACGGATTGGCGGCAACCTGCTTCATGCCCAGCGAGATGCGGCGACGCTCCTCGTCGACATCCAGCACCATCACTTCGACTTCGTCACCCACCTGCACAACCTTGGACGGGTTGACGTTCTTGTTGGTCCAATCCATCTCGGAGACGTGCACCAGACCTTCGACGCCCGGCTCGATCTCGACGAATGCGCCGTAATCGGTGACATTGGAGACCTTGCCGAACACGCGGCTGTTGGCCGGGTAACGACGTGCGATGTTGTCCCACGGATCTTCGCCCAGCTGCTTCAGGCCGAGGCTGACGCGGTTACGCTCGCGATCGAACTTCAGCACGCGCACGTCCAGCTCGTCGCCGACGTTGACGACTTCGGACGGATGGCGCACGCGCTTCCAGGCCATGTCGGTGATGTGCAGCAGGCCGTCGATACCGCCCAGGTCCACGAACGCGCCGTAATCGGTCAGGTTCTTGACGACACCCTTCAGGATCGCGCCTTCCTGCAGCTTGTCCATCAGCTGCTCGCGCTCTTCCGAGTGCTCGCTCTCGACCACGGCACGACGCGAGACCACCACGTTGTTGCGCTTGCGGTCCAGCTTGATCAGCTTGAACTCAAGTTCCTTGCCTTCCAGGTAGGCCGGGTCGCGCACCGGGCGCACATCCACCAGCGAACCAGGCAGGAACGCGCGGACATCCTTGATGTCCACGGTGAAACCACCCTTGACCTTGCCACTGATGCGGCCGGTGATGGTTTCGTTCTTTTCCAACGCCTCTTCCAGCTCGTCCCACACCATTGCGCGCTTGGCCTTCTCGCGCGACAGCACGGTCTCGCCGAAGCCGTTCTCGATGGAATCGAGGGCAACCTTGACTTGGTCGCCTACGCCGACATCGATCTCGCCAGCGTCATTACGGAACTGCTCGATCGGCACGATGCCTTCGGACTTCAGGCCAGCGTTGATCACCACCACGTCGCCGCGCACTTCCACGACGGTACCGGTGACAATGGAGCCCGGCTTCAGCTTCGCCAGATTGGCTTGACTGGCTTCGAACAGTTCAGCAAAAGATTCTGTCATTTGAATTTTACTCAGTTGAACACACGGGCGTTGATCGTCGAATGCGACAGATGCCAAGCGCCCAGCCTGTTGGTCGACTCCGGACAGCGAGTCGGTTAAGTAGTAGTAGAACCGCCACACGGGATGTGCGACGGAGCCTTGGAACGCCTTACGGTCGGCGGGACATGCCCGCTTGCGGAACGCTTACGACGACGTGCGAACGGTCAACAACCCGACCACACGTTGGACGACATCCTCGATCCCCATTCCGCTGGTATCGATCAGCACGGCGTCTTCGGCCGGCCGCAATGGCGCCACCACCCGCTGCGCATCACGGGCATCTCGAGCCATGATCTCGCGCAGCAGGTCGTCAAAGATAACCGAAACACCCTTTTCCATCAACTGTTTATGGCGACGGCCCGCACGTTCTTCGGCACTGGCGGTCAGAAACACCTTGAAGGCGGCATCGGGGAAGATCACCGTGCCCATGTCGCGCCCGTCCGCGACCAGGCCGGGGGCCTGCCTGAATGCGCGTTGGCGTTCCTTCAACGCACTGCGCACCTCGGGAATGGCCGCAATCGCCGAGGCAAGTGCGCCGGTGGTCTCCAGGCGCAGTTCGCCGGTGGCGTCCACGCCATTGACCAGCACCCGCAGCCCCGCCTCGCCGGCATCGTCGAACTCCACTTTGGTGTCGAAGGTGCAGCGCACCAGCGCAGCCGGATCGGAGACATCCAGATCGGCCCAGCTCGCTGCCACGCCCACCGCGCGATACAGTGCGCCCGAATCGAGGTAATGCCAGCCCAGCCGGGCGGCCACGATCCGGCTCACGGTGCCCTTGCCGGCGCCGGAGGGACCATCGATGGTAAGGACGGGCGAAAGGTCGGTCATTCAGGTTTCCGGAAGGTCATCAGGCGGTAGTGTAGCGCCGCTCGCGGGGATTGCGATGCAACCACTTGAAAGCACGACGAAAAGCCGGTTAGAATTGCCGGCTTAATTCCGGGTGCACCCTCGATTGCGGGCACTCTTCCATCGAATCCAACCGTTTACGCCGAGGTGTGCCATGAAAGTCCTGTCCTCCCTGAAGTCTGCGAAGACCCGTCACCGCGACTGCAAGGTGGTCCGCCGCCGCGGCAAGGTCTTCGTGATCTGCAAGTCGAACCCGCGTTTCAAGGCGCGTCAGCGCTAAGCTTTCGCCGCGCGTGCAAGACCCGAGAAAGCCGCCTCCGGGCGGCTTTTTCTTGGCCGATCCTTCACGCCGACGATTGCCTGATGCAGGCTGGACTACTCAGATGCCCGCCCGGCTCCGCGTGACGGGTGTGCTGGCAGGCAATACGCCGCGGCGTTGTGTACCACCGATCTGCAAGCACGCTGGCCCTGGTTTTGCTGTAATCACCATCCGAATCTTGTCCACTGGGGAGTAGATGACATGCGCAACCGTTTGTTTGTCCTGCCGCTGATCGCGCTGATGGGGATCAGTGCCGCTGCGTCGGCCGATACGCTGCTGATCGACCGCGCACAGCAGAAGCCTGCCGCTGCCCTGCCCTTGCGCGGCGACAGCATGAGCCAGGTCGAAGGCCGTTATGGCGCGCCGCAGGAAAAGCTGCAGCCGCGCGGTGGCCAGAAGCGCCAGTGGCCGACAATCCACCGCTGGGTGTATCCGGCCTTCACCGTGTACTTCGAAAAGAGCCGGGTGATCGACGTGGTGGCCAACCAGGCCGATGCCAACGAGATCGGGCCCAAGCCGCCGATCAAGTGATCGCGGGTTGTTCGGGTTCCATCGGAGGGTGACTGCAACAGTGGTTTGATCCAATGGTGTGCGGGAAGCGATCGCTGCGAGTCGGTAAGGCGAGTCGTTCGCAAGGGGCGGTTCGACGCGAGTCCTTCGCAAGAGCCGATTCAACGCGAGTCCCTCGCAAGAGCCAACTTAAGGCGAGTCCCTCGCAAGAGCCCGCACATCCATGTGCGGGGATTGAATTAACAGCCTGGCTTCGGTTGGGCATTGATAGGTGTTTGTTAGGTTATGACCGATAGCGTTCGCTTTCCTGCCGAGTGGGAATCTCAGTCCGCCGTGTTGATTGCGTGGCCGCATGCGGGTACCGATTGGGCCGAGCGTCTTGCCGAGGTGGAAGAGACCTATATCGCCCTGGTCACGGCGATTTCCCGCTTCGAGCCGGTGATCGTGTGCGTGGCCGATGACGACCTGCAGATCTACGCGGAAGCGCGGCTGCGCTCGGCACGGGTGGACATGGCGCAGGTGCGCTTCGTGGTTGCGGCCTACAACGACACCTGGCTGCGCGATTCGGGCCCGATCACACTGCGCCAGGACGGCGGTTTCCGCCTGATGGATTTCCGCTTCACCGGCTGGGGCGGCAAGTTCGAGGCCAGCCTGGACGATCAGCTGGTCACCTCGCTGGATGCGGCGCAGGTATTCGTGCCCTCGCAGGTGCAGACGGTGGACTTTGCGCTGGAAGGCGGCGCGATCGAGACCGATGGTGCGGGCACCTTGCTGACCACCTGGAAGTGCCTGCACGAGCGGCATCCGCAGCGCACGCGCGATTCGCTGAGTGCCGATCTTGCCGCGTGGCTGGCGCAGGACCGCGTGCTGTGGCTGGATCACGGCTATCTGGAAGGCGACGACACCGATGCGCATATCGATACGCTGGCACGGTTCGCGGGCCCGGATGCGATCGTCTACCAGGGCTGCGATGTGGCCAGCGATTCGCATTACACCGAACTGCAGGCGATGGGCGCCGAACTGGCTGCGTTGCGCAAGGCCGATGGGCAGCCGTATCGGCTGTTCGTGTTGCCGTGGGCCGAGCCGATCCTGGACCAGGGCCGGCGTCTGGCCGCCTCGTACGCCAACTTCCTGATCGTCAACGGGGCGGTGCTGATGCCGGCTTACGGCGACAAGGCCGATGCGCGCGCGCAGGCAGTGCTGGCCGAGGCGTTTCCGCAGCACGCCATCGTGCCGGTGCCGTGCCGCCCATTGATCTGGCAGAACGGCAGCCTGCATTGTCTGACCATGCAGCTGCCCGCCGGTCTGCTGGCTGCCTGAGTCACTCCTGTTCCGGCCGGCAGGCCGGTGTTACACCATCGCGCGCTACCTTAGCGCGCCACTTCGCTGGACGAATCGCCATGACCCGTCATCTCCTTCCCGTCGCGCTGATCCAGGAGCGCAACCACGGCGACGCCGCGGCCAATCTGGCCATCATCGAATCGCGCGTGGCCGAAGCCGCCGCACAGGGCGCCAAGCTGGTGCTGCTGCAGGAACTGCACAACGGTGCGTATTTCTGCCAGCACGAGTCGGTGGACGAATTCGACCTGGCCGAGCCGATCCCCGGCCCCAGCACCGAGCGGCTGGGCGCGCTGGCCAAACAGCACGGCGTGGTGCTGGTGGCCTCGCTGTTCGAGCGCCGCGCGGCCGGGCTGTATCACAACACAGCGGTCGTGTTCGAAAAGGACGGCCGCCTGCTCGGCAAGTACCGCAAGATGCACATCCCGGACGATCCGGGCTTCTACGAAAAGTTCTATTTCACCCCGGGCGATCTGGGCTTTGCGCCGATCGATACCTCGGTCGGCCGCCTCGGCGTGCTGGTGTGCTGGGACCAGTGGTACCCCGAAGCGGCGCGCCTGATGGCGCTGGCCGGTGCGGAATTGCTGCTCTACCCCACCGCGATCGGCTGGGATCCGGATGACCAGCAACCGGAGCAGGAGCGCCAGCGCGATGCCTGGGTGCTCAGCCATCGCGGCCATGCGGTCGCCAACGGGGTGCCGGTGCTGTCGTGCAACCGCGTCGGCCATGAGCCCTCGCCGTTGGGCGCGTCGGGCATCCAGTTCTGGGGCAACAGCCATGTGCTGGGGCCGCAGGGCGAATTCATCGCCGAAGCCGGACAGGACCCGACGGTGCTGGTCTGCGACGTCGACCTGCAGCGTAGCGAACACGTGCGCCGCATCTGGCCGTTCCTGCGCGATCGCCGTATCGATGCGTATGGCGACCTGCTCAAGCGCTACATCGACTGACCGCATGCCAGTGGAGTTGCGCGAAGTCCGCGACGCGGACATCCCGGCCATCACCGCGATCTATGCGGAGCAGATTGCCGGGGTCAACAGCTACGAATACAGCGCACCATCGCGCGATGAGATGGCTGCACGGGTGCGCGCGAGCGTGGATGCCGGCTACCCCTATCTTGTTGCCGAGCGCGATGGCGTGGTGGTGGGCTATGCCTACGTCGGCGCCTATCGCGCACGCGCCGGCTACCGCTGGACCGTTGAGAATTCGATCTATCTCGCCAGCGCCGCACAGGGCCACGGCATCGGCAAGGCCTTGCTCGGCGAGCTGATCGCACGCTGCCAACAGCGCGGCTATCGACAGATGATTGCGGTGATCGGCGATGCCGACAACCTGGCATCGCGACGGCTGCATGAACGTTTTGGTTTTCGCACGGTCGGAGTGTTCACCGGTATCGGCCGCAAGCATGGTCGCTGGCTGGACGGCGTGCAGATGCAACGCGCGCTCGGCTCCGGTGACACCGCCCCTCCTTCTGATGAATGACCCCATGACTGAGCAAACCACCCACGTTCTGGACGATGCGCTGTCCGGCCAGCCGCATCGCATCGTCGAACGCGATGGCGTGCGCTATACCCTGCTCGGCACCGCGCATGTCTCGCTGGCCAGCGTGGCTGCGGTGCAGCGGGCGATCGGCAGCGGCCGCTACGATGCGGTGGCGGTGGAACTGGACGCGCAGCGCCTGCAGGCGCTCAGCGACCCGGATGCCCTCGCCCGCCTGGACCTGGTGCAGGTGATTCGCAAGGGCCGGGTGGCCTTGTTTGCGGCCAACCTCGCCCTGGCCGCCTACCAGCGCCGCCTGGCCAAGCAGCTCGGTATCGAGCCGGGCGCGGAATTGAAGGAAGCGGTGAATCTGGCGCGCGCGCAAGGCCTGCCGGTGCACCTGATCGATCGCGAGGTCGGCCTGACCTTCAAGCGCGCGTCCGGGCGGCTGGGATTCTTCGGCAAGATGAAACTGGCCGGCGGCCTGCTCGGCGGCCTGTTCGCGGCTGACGAGGTGGGCGAAGAGGAAATCGAAAAGCTCAAGCAGGGCGACATGCTGGAGGCGAGCTTCGGCGACTTTGCCAGCGAAAGCCCGGAGCTGTACGAGACCGTGATTGCCGAGCGCGACCAGTACATGGCCACGCGCCTGCGCGAGGAAGCCACCACCGATCAGCGCGAGATCCTGGCGGTGGTCGGTGCAGGACATCTGGCCGGTCTGGCACGCCACCTGGAGCAGGACACCGCCGCACCCGGCCCGTTGCGCGAATCGCTGGAATTCGTGCAGCAGCGCAAGCGCATTCCATGGATCACGCTGGGCATCCTGGCGGTCATCATCACCGGCATCGGCATCGGGTTCTGGCGCGGCGGCCTGAGCATGGGCGCGGACCTGTTGTTGCAGTGGGCGATGTATACCGGAGGACTGGCCGCGCTGGGCTGCCTGCTGGCGGGCAGCCACCCGTTGAGCATCCTCACCGCGGCGGTGGTGGCGCCGTTCAAGCCGTTCCGCCTGAGCGTGCCGACCGGTGCGTTCGCCGCCCTGGTCGAAGTGCATATGCGCAAGCCGGCCTATGGCGACTTCCTGTCGCTGCGCGACGATGCGCAGACCTTGCGCGGCTGGTACCGCAATCGCGTCTCGCGCGTGGTGCTGACCTTCCTGCTGACCAACGTCGGCAGCATGGCCGGCGTGTGGCTGGCCGGTGTGCAGATCTTCAATCGCCTGCATGGGTGAGCGTGGCGGCGCTGCAGTCTGCTGCTCGTAGGAGCGCACCCGGGCGCGATGGGGCGTTACCGGTAACGCCCCATCGCGCCCGGGTGCGCTCCTACGGCATTCGATCGCTTGCGCGCGGCTACGGCGCGGACTGCGCCTGTGGCGCGAGCTGCAGGCGCACCCAGACGCCGTAGTGATCCGATGCCCAGCGCCCTTCGGCATACGGGGTGTCGAACAGGATGCGCGCTTCGCGCGCCAGCAGGCGGTTCTGCTGGAAGAACACGTGGTCGATCCGCGCCGGCGTGTCGAAAACATGCAGGTTCAAGGTGCTGACGGTGGCATCGCTGTTGCGATGCACACTGCCGTAGCTGTCGCCGTAGCCCTTGCGTAGCGCTTCCAGATCCAGGGCGTCGGCGGCGGTGTTGAAATCGCCGGCGATCACGACCGGTGCCTGCTCGCTGTTGGAGGCAATGAAATCCAGCAGGTCGGCGACCTGACGCGTGCGTGTGGCGGTGCCACGTGCATCGGCACGTTCGTTGAGGTGGGTGACGTAGACATTGATCGGCTGGCCGTCGACATCAACCTGCAGATGCGCGGCAACACGGTAATCGTCCAGCGGCTGCAGCAGGCGCTGATGCCGGGCCAGCACCGTGCGCCGGCTCAGCAACGCGTTGCCGTAGCGCTTGGGCGCACCGACCGGATCGGCCGAGGCGAAGGTGTAGTCGTAATCCAGCTTGCGCGCCAGCCAGGCGGCCTGGTTCTCCACGCTGCCGCGGCGCTCGATCACTTCCTGCAGCGCGATCACGTCCGGCGCCAGTTGCTTGAGCTGTCTGGCGATATAGGCGCGACGCGCCGGCCAGTCTTCGCGGTCGTGATGCAGGTTGAGCGTGACCAGGGTCATCTCGCGCTGCGCCGCGCCCGGCGACTGCACTGCCGGGGATGCGTGTGCTGCCTGATCGGTCTGCTCGAGTTGTGCGGGTTGCGCGGCCTGCGTGGCGTGTACAGCGACAAAGCACAGTAGCAGCGCCAGCCACGCGACCGGCCACCCGCCGCCGCGCCGCACCGGCGCTGCCCGGGTCGGTCGAGCCGCGTGGATCATTGCGAGGCGCGCTCGGCCCGCCGCACCGCGCTGGGCACATCGATCTGCACGTTGGCCGGCAGCTGTTGAATCCGCAATTCGCCGTTCTGCCATTCGGCCGATTCACCGTTGATGCTGGCCTTGCCCGGCGTGCCCTGGTACGGCCACGGCAACACCACCCCGCCCGGCGGCAGGATCAGGCCGGGCTGCAGTTGCAGCACCAGTTGCTTGTCGGTGCGCTGCAAGGTGTAGTTGAGGCGCCCGTACGGTGTGCGCAGCTCGGCAATGCCGATGCCCTTGCCCTCGAACCAGCGCGTCGGCGTGCCGGCAGCGATGACCAGGCTGGCGTCGGATTCGCGTCCGTAGGCGAACATGTCCAGCACCGAGCGCACGAAATCCGAGGCGACCCAGGCATGCGGCAGGTCGCCGACGAAGAACGGCGTACGCGGCGTGCGCGAGACCACTTCGGCCCATTGGTTCCAGGGTTGCGGCGCACGGTCCTTGAAGAAGAACGCGGTGGCGTCCCAGGCGCGGTCGCGCCAGCCCAGGCGCACGAACGCGGCCACGTTGCGCCATTCGTAGGGCGTGTAGTCCTTCCATGCGCGCTTGCCGTCGCGGCGATCGGAAAACTCCTTCCAGTAGCGCTCGAAGGTATTGGTCAGCAGGTCCTGCGGCAGGCGTTGCTGCTCGCCGCCCGGGGCCAGCGCGATGGTGGTCGAGGTCGCATCGAAGTCGCCCAGCTCGGCCGAGCCGGGCAGGAAATCGAGACTGTGCTGGCGCACCGCCGCCCCCAGCGAGGCGACCAGGTCGCCACTGAATTCGTCGCGTGCGGCGCTGAAGCGGGCGACCTCGTCTGGCTTGTCGAGTGCGCCGGCCAGCATCGCCGCATCCTTGTAGCCGCGCAGCGCCCAGAAGTTGTCCCAGTACGAATGCACCGGCTTGGCCGAATAGCCTTCGTGGCTGATCGACACCGGCATCATTCCGTAGAAGGCCGGATTGCGCATGAAGTTGTCTTCGGTGCGTTCGCTGGCGCGCAGCTTTTCCATGTAGTCGTAGGCGCCGGTCACGTGCGGCCACATCTTTTCCAGGAACGCCTTGTCGCCGGTGTAGCGGTAGTACTCGGCGATGTTGAAGATCAGCTCGCCATGGCTGTCGTTCTCGGGAACCGGGTCGCTGCCGCGGTCGTCCACGCAGCACGGCACCATGCCGTCGGCGAACTGATACGGGGCGAACCAGTCGACGTACTCGCGCACCACGTCTTCGCGGCCGAGCCGCAGCAGGCCTTCGGAAATCATCGCGCCGTCGCGGATCCAGCTGCGCGAATACGAGCGCGTGCCCGGCTGCAGGCGCGGGCCGATGCGCGAGATCAACATGTGCGCCAGCGCGGTGCGCAAGGTGTCGACCACCGGCTTGCCTTCGGCCGGCACGCTGATGCGCACGCGATCGAGCTTGCTGCGCCACTGCTGGGCCACCTGCTGCTGCGCCTTGTCGGCATCGAAGCCGGCCGGCAGTTGCGCGGTGCCGGTCTGCGGAATCACCAGCGCCACCTCGCGCTGTTGGCCGGGCTCCAGCTTCCAGCGATACAGCAGCACGCCCGAAGCCAGGCCGGTCTCGTCCTTGACCTGGGTGATCGTCGGCGGCGTGGCGGCGGTGAGATGGCTGACATCCATGCCGCTGTCGAAGGCGCTGGCAAAGCCGGCATCCGGACGTTGTGCGGCGAATACCCGCGGCTTGCCGTTGACGCTGACCTGCGCGCCCTCCACCGCCAGTTGTTCGATCCGGCTGACGCCGCCCAGGGTATTGAGGAACTGCGCCGGCGGGTTGACCTGGAACGGCCGCACCGCCAACGCCAGCGTGAAGTCGCGCGCCTCCTTGCCGGTGTTGTGCAGCTGATAGCGTGCGACCAGTTGCGCCTGATCCGGGGTGCCCTGCACGAACGCGGTCACGCGCAGGTTCATCAGGTCGTGGTGCCAGTCGACGCTGGGAATCGGCAGGTAATCGTCCTGCAGGCTCTGCTCGCTGCTGACGTCGGACCAGTGCAGCAGCTTGCCGCCGGTGACCACGAACGGCTCGATGCTGAAGCCGCCCTTGCCCACTTCCACCGCGCCGTCCTCGCCGATCAGGCCCTGCTCGGTGCCGCCGTCCAACCCCAGGATGGTCCAGTACGGCTGCTCGCCGGAGAAACCGCGTGGATAGCTGCCGCGCGGCATCTGCGCGGCCAGCGACTTGATGAAGTCGTTCGGGGTCGCCGCAAATGCCAGCGGCTGCAGCTGCACTTCCTTGATGCCGTAGCGCCAGTTGGGGCCGTCCTTGAGATCGAAGCGCAGGTATCGCGCCTCGGTGTCCGGCAGCGCCAGCCAATCGGTGCCGCCGGCACCGGCCGTGACGGTGCGCAGGTCGCGCCAGCCGCGCCCGTCGCTGGACGCGCGCACCACGTATTGCGAGGCCTGCAGGCCGGGGACCCACTGCACCACCGCGCCGCCGAATTCGCGCACCTTGCCCAGGTCCAGCGTGACGGTCTGTTGCTTGACCGCGCCGCTGAGCCAGAAGGTCTCCGGCTTGCCGTCGGCCAGGCGTTGTTCCAGTGCGGGCGCGGTATCGGTGATCGCCTCGGCCTTCAACGGCGAGGTGTCTTCCGGCGGCAGCGGCGTGAGCGTCAGGCGGTCAAAGCACACCGTGCCCTTACCGCCGACCTTGTTGTAGATGGTGAACTCGACATCTGCGCTGCTGCGCAGTTGCTTGTCCTGGCCCGGGCCCCAGGCCTTTTCGATGTTGCGCTTGCGATAGCCGACGGTGGTCCAGTTCTTCGGGAAGTTGAAGCCGGGCCGGTTGACCCACCACACGTTGTCGCCGCTGGCATCGATCAACTTGACCTGCAGGTCGTTGGACGGCGAGTCGCCGCGCAGCGCAAAGCCGATGCGGTAATTGTCCGGATAGTCGATCGGCAGGTTGCGACGGATTCCGACATAGCCGGACACGCCGTTGAAGTTGTAGTCCAGGCACAGCGCATGCCCGCCGGCACTGGTGGCGACCGGCCGCAGCGAGCCGCTGACCTGGTTGGACACCACCAGGCGCCAGGCGCCGATGTCGTTGAAGCCGTCGAGCACGCGTTCCTGCGCCTGCGCCGTGACCGCAGAGGTGGCAACAGCGGTCATGGCAAACAATCGCAGGAACATTGGCTTCACCCCTTCACACTCCCCAGCAGAAGACCTTGGATGTAGTAGCGCTGCAGCGCGACGAACAATAGCAGCACCGGAATCACCGTCACCACTGCGCCGGCCATCATCAGCTCCACGTCCATGATGTGCTCGCGCGACAGTGCGGCCAGCGCCACCGGCAAGGTGTACTGCTCCTGGTCGGTCAGCACGATCAGCGGCCACATGAAATCGTTCCACGAGCCCATGAAGGTGAAGATGGTCAGGGTGACCAGCACCGGCTTGAGCATCGGCAGCACGATCTGGAAGAAGATCCGCATTTCGCTGGCGCCGTCGATGCGCGCGGCCTCGATCAGTTCATCGGGAATGCTGCGCGCGTACTGGCGCACCAGGAAGATGCCGAACACCGTCGCCAGCGCCGGCACCACCACCCCGCCGATGTTGTTGACCAGATGCAGCTGCTTCATCAACAGGAACAGCGGCAGCATCGCCACCTGCGCCGGGATCACCAACGCCGCCATCAGGATCTTGAAGATGCGCTCGCGGCCGACGAACTGCAGCTTGGCGAACGCATAGCCGGCCATGGTGTTGATCAGCAGCGAGCCGAGCGTGATCAGCCCGGACACCATCAGGCTGTTGGCGAAGTTGCGCGCCATGCCGGTACGCGCGAACAGCTCGTGGTAGTTGGCGGTGGTGAACGCCGAGGGCAGCATCGGCGGCGGGAAGCGGCTGGCCTCGCCGGTGGGCATGAACGACACCGACAGCATCCACAACAGCGGCGCCAGGCTGACCAGCGCCAGCACCAGCAGGCCACCGTTGATCAGCACGCCGTTCCAGCGCGATTGGCCGACATCACGACTCATATCAAATCCCTCTTGCGGCCGAAGCGCAGCATCACGGTGGTCACCGCCAGGATGATCAGGAACAGCAGGAACGCCACTGCCGACGCGCGGCCGAGGTTCCACCACTTGAAGCCTTCCTCGAACATGAAATACAGCACGCTCACGGTGCTTTGCAGTGGGTCGCCGCGGGTCATCACGTAGGGCTCGGCGAACAGCTGGAAATAGCCGGAGATGGTGATCACCCCGACCACCATCAGCACCGGGCCGAGCATCGGCAGGGTGATATGCAGGAACTGCTTCCAGCGCGAGGCGCCATCGATGCGCGCGGCCTCATACAGGTCCTGCGGGATCGCCTGCAGCCCGGCCAGGAAGATCACCATGTTGTAGCCGAAGTTCTTCCATACCGCGAACAGCATGATGGTCGGCATCGCCCAGCGCGGGTCGCCCAGCCAGTCGATCGGGGCGATGCCCAGATGGCTCAGACCGAAGTTCACCAGGCCGTACTTGATGTGGAACAGATAGCGCCAGATCACCGCCACCGCCACCAGCGTGGTCACCACCGGGGCGAACAAGGCGGTACGGAACAACGCCTTGAAGCGCGAGGCCTTGGCATTGAGCAGCAATGCCGCGCCCAGCGACACCCCGATCGACATCGGCACGCCCAGCAGCACGAAATACGTGGTGTTCCACAACGACTTCCAGAACAGCGGCGTCTGCAGCAGGTCGATGTAGTTGCCCAGGCCGACGAAGCGCAGATGGCCGCTGTCGGCCAGTGCGTACAGATCGAAGTCGGTGACGCTGAGCACCAGCGCGGCGAACACCGGCACGCCGAAGAACATGCCCAGCACCAGGATCGACGGCGCGGCGAACACCCAGCCGGCGACGGAATTACGCTTCATCATCGTGCCGCTCCCTCGCCCGCTGCCGGTGCTGGCGCTGCGGCAGGTGTCGCCGCAGGCGTTGCCGTTTCACCCGCCGGACCGACATGTCCGCCCTCCTGTTCGAAGATCCAGCGGCGCTTGGCCAGAATCTCGTCCACGCGCTTATCCAGTTCCTGCACGGCGGCCTCATGTGATTGGCCGCCACGCACCACGCGCTCGGTCACCAGGCGCATTTCCTGCACGATGCGCTCCCACTCCAGCACCTTGGGCGTGGCCTTGACCCGCTCCAGCTGGTCGCCGAAGGCATGCGCCAGTTCGTCGTTGGCCAGCGAGGGCAACTTCCAGGTGCTGCGGCGCGGCGGCAGGTCGCCGATGATGGCGTGGAAGCGCGCCTGCACCTGCGGCTGCGACAGGTATTCGATCAGCTTCCAGCTGGCGTCCTTGTGCTGCGATGACTTGAAGATCACCAGGCTGGAACCGCCGGCAATGCCCGCGCCCAGACCGTTGGGCCCCGGCAGCGGCGCAGTGCCCCACTTGCCTTCCATGCCCGGCGGCTGGCGCAGCTTGAACTCGCGCACGTTCCACGGGCCGGACAGATAGAACGCGTAATAGCCGTTGAAGAACTCGTACCAGACGTTGGAGACCTGGGTCTCGGAGACCTTCGGCGCCCAGCCTTTCTGATACATGGTGTCGTAGAAGCCCAGCGCCTTGCGGAAGCCTTCGCCGCGGAAGTTGCCGTAGTTGTCGTGGTCGCGCAGTAGGCGGTCGTCCTGCTGCAGCGCGAACGACAGTTGCTGCTCGAATTCGTTGAGCGGCATCAGGATGGCGTAGCGGTCCGGGCCGACCTTGCGCTTGATCGCCGCCATCACCTGTTCCATCTCGGCCCAGGTCTTGGGCATCTCGCTATAGCCGGCCTCGCGCAGCAGGTCCTTGCGATAGAACAGCAGCCGGGTGTCCACATACCACGGCACGCCATATAGGGTGCCGTCGACCAGGTTGGTGTCCCACACGCCGGGGAAATAATCCTGCGGGTCGACGATCCTGGAACGCGCCACATACGGCTGCATCGGTTCCAGCGTGTCCAGCAGGGCGAACTCCGGCAGCCAGGTGTTGCCGAGCTGGCACACGTCCGGCAAGCCATCGGCGGCAAAGGCGGTCAGCAGTTTTTCGTGCGCCGCCGTCATCGGGATGTTCTGCACATCCACGTGGATGTCGGGGTTCTGCTTCTCGAAGTCGGTCACCAGCTCGGCGACCACTTCGGCCTCCTTGCCCATGGCCCAGAAGCGCACGGTGGTCTTGCTGGGGTCGGAGCGTTCGCATCCCGCCACACCCAGACACAGTGCGGCGGAGATCATCAACAGTTTCAAAAGGCGCACGGATTACTCGGGTTTTTGGCGTTGCGAGGGGTCTTGCTGGGCCTGGGCGGCGGCGGCACGCGACTCGGCCATGCCCAGCGCGCGGGCGGCGGCCTTCTGCTCGTCCTTCTGCGGTGCCGGCTGTGGCTCGCCTTCGGGGGTGAGCCAGCCGCCGGTGAAGCCGGCGCGTTCCAGACCGGCCCGGATGTAGGGGTTCTTCTTCATCACGGTCCAGACGAACTCGTTCTGGTAGTTGGCGATCATCGCCAGGATCGGGCCCTGGTCGATGGCGATGTAGTCGCTGGCCACCCAGCCACGGTCCGGCACCATGCGCCCGGTCTTGAGCGGGATGTCGTAGTTGAAGCTGGGATTGAACGAGTCCAGAAAGCCGTAGCTGGAATACAGGAAGTCGCCATAGCGCTTGTGCATTTCTTCGGTGGCCGGGATCACCACTTCCGGGGCGAACACGATCGAGGAGATTGCCGCCGACGGCACGATGGTGCCGTCGTCGAAGTTCTCGCGCAGGCCGGCGCCGCGCGAGGAGTAGTGGCGGAACTGGCGCTGCTCGCCACGGTATTCCTGGCTGGTGTTCTGCGGGCCGTCGCCGGCGGTCAGGCCCCAGACGTTCTCGCCGTAGTCCTTCCACTTCATCGGGTTGTCGATGGCGTAGTCGCGCTGGGCCAGGGTGGCGCGGCGGCTGTTGAGGAAATAGTCGATGCCGCGTTCGCGCATGTACTGGTCCTGGATATCGCGGAAGTCGATCCAGACATGGCTGTACTGGTGACCGAACAGCGGGCCGAAGGACAGGTATTCCTGGCCCTGGTAGACGCCCCAGTCGTTGTTGTAGGTGCGGGTCCAACTGGTCCAGGCATCCACGTCCACGCCGTGGGTCGGCGAGCCGAGCGCGAGGATGTACAGCATCATCGCCTCGTTGTAGCCCATCCAGTCGTGGTCGATGAATCCGCTCTCGGGGAACCAGCCCATCGAGATCAGCGGCGCGCGCTGCTGCAGCCAGCGCCAGTCCACGCGCTTGTACAGCGCATCGGCGATCTGCCGGATCTCCTTTTCGCGCGGGTCGTCGCCGTCGTAATACGACTGGGTGAACAACACGCCCATCATCAGCAGCGCGGTATCCACGCTCGACAGCTCGACCCAGCTGTCGTAACGGTTGCCCTGCTGCATGTCCAGAAAGTGGTAGTAGAAGCCCTTGTACCCGGCCCTACCGGTCCGCTGCGGCCCCATTGGCGCATCGCGGAAGAATTTGAGTGTGGTCAGGGTGCGGTCGATCGCCTGATTGCGACTGACCCAGCCATTCTCGATGCCGATCGGGTACGCGGTCAGCGCGAACCCCACCGAGGCGATGCTGGCGAACGGACGTGACGGAAACCGGTCCGGCGACAGCCCATTGAGTTCGTTGGTGGTGTCCCAGAAAAACTGGAAGGTGCGGCGCTCGATGTCCGAGAACAGCGGTGGCAGCGCGGGTTTGACCGGCTTGGGTGGCAGCTGCGCTTCCACCAGGATGACTTTCACCGGCGCCTTCTTTTCAGCCACTTTGGGCTCCTCGGCCTGCTTGCAGGACGCCAGCACCAGCGCGCCCAGCAATAGTGGAATCGTCAACCAATACGAAGTCCTGCCCCTGTTCATCCGCCCCCCACTTGTGTAATCGATTACATCTCGCACGCCAACCTACCCTATCCAAGCGCCGAGTTCGACCGCCCCGGCAACTGCCGGGGCGGTCGAGTACCTCACCAGTTCAGGCCGAAGGCCAGACGGAAGGTACGCATCGGCGACGCCAGCACACCGGTCGGGGTGCCGTAAGCCGTGTTCAAGTCTCCGAGTGTCCCGGTCTCGCCGTTAAAGTTGGCGTAGTTCACCCAATTGAACACGTTGAGGATATCCGCACGCACGTTGAATTTGACACCTGCGCCGGTATCCCACTCTTTATTGGCGGCGATGCTGAACTCCTTGTAGCCCAGCGTGCCGTCCGGCTTGAACTGCACGATGTAGCACTGGTCGTTGCCGGCCAGGCAGTTCTGCCCGTAACGCGCGGTCTGGCTGGCCAGCGACAGCTTGCCGGACAGCTTGATCTCGTACGGCAGCTCGTAGATGCCGGTGACCACCAGGCGATTCTTCGGAATGCCGCCGGCCTCGCGCCAGCCGTAGTCCTCGATGCGTTCGCGATCCAGGGCGTAATGCTCGCCAAACTGGCGGTTCTCCTTGGCATCGGAATAGGTGTAGGCCACCGTCAGGCCCCAGCCGGACTCCTCGTCGAACGGCTTTTCGACCTGCAGGGCGAGCTGGTTGTTGCGGGTTTCCACGCCGTTGGTCCCCAGCACGATGGCGCTGTAGCCATCCGGGCCGTCGGTCGGCGAGCCGGAAGTGGTGCCCGGCTGGAAGAACGACCCGTCCGGCAGACGGTTGCCGCGCACGAACGCGAAACCGTCATGGCTTTCGATGCGGCTCAGGGTCACGTCGGTGAACCAGTCCTGGCCCCACAGCGGCACCATGTTGCGCATGCCGATGCTGAATTGATCCGAGTACGGGGTCTTGATGTTGTTGTCGATCAGGTAGACCTCGCGACCGCCGCCGCCACTGCTGCTGGCTGTCAGCGTGTTCAGGCCTTCCTGGGTGTTGTAGGCCGGATTCCATGCGGTACACGGGTCGCCCAGGCAGGCCGGGTTATTGGCGCTGGTGAAGTAGTAGCTGTAGGAGTTGAACGAGTTGTTGAGCTGCTCGAGCGCCAGGTAATCGAAGATGTTGCGGTCGTAGGCACGGCCGGCACCGCCATAGATCACATGCGCCTGATCGCCGAACAGGTCATAGGAGGCACCCAGGCGGGGCTGCCAGGCGTTCTTGAACGCCTTGCGGTTGTTGCCGGTGCTGATGAAGTTGTTGATGTCGTAGTTGGCGTTGCGCAGGTTGGTCCAGTTCTGCAGCGCGCCAGCGACGTCGGACGGGGTCACGAAGTCCAGGAACGCCGGGGTTTCTTCGTAGTCGTAGCGCACGCCCAGATTCAGGGTCCAGTGCTCGTTGACCTCCCAGTCGTCCTGCAGGTAGATGCCGTACTGCTTGTTCTCGGACACCACCGAACCGCCACCTTCGACCAGCGGCGCACCGAAGCGCACCCGGTACGGCGTTTCGACATCGCTGAGGATGTTGTAGTAGTACTGCGGGTTGGCCGGGTTGAACTGGGTGGAATCCAGATCGATGCTCTTGAACTTCACGCCCATCTTGACGGTGTGCGCGCCGTGCCATTCCAGGCTGTTCAGGGTCAAATCGTCCTGGAAGGTCCAGCCCTTCTGACCCTTGCGCTGGAAGCTGCTGCCGGCGCCTGCGGCAAGCACGTCGGTCTCGTTACCGCGGTTGGGCGTGTAGCTGAGGATGTAGCCGTTGCCGTTGTTGATCGGCGCCTGGTTCCAGAACGCGCTCTCGTAGCTGAGGTTGGCTTCGTTGAGGAAGTTGGCGCCGCTGTACTGCCAGCGCAGGTTGGCGCGCTTTTCTTCCTGGCCGTTGATGCTGCCGTGCTCGAGGGTCGAGGTGCCGCCGACGTCGTTGAGCTCGTCTTCCTTGCGGTACTTGCCGCTCAGCTCGAACAGGCTGTTGTCGCCGATGGTCCAGTCGATCTTGGCGAAGTACAGGTCTTCCTTGAACGGCGTGCTGTAGGTGGCGACCAGCGGCTGCAACTGCGTGGGCAGCTGATCGACGCGGTCCGAATAGATCGAACCGGGGATCACCACGTTCGGGGTGGTGTATTCCTTGGCTTCATAGGCGACGAAGAAGTGCGCCTTGTCCTTGAGGATCGGGCCGCTGAAGGTGGCGCCGTACTGGGTTTCCTCGAAGTCGTCACGCACGCCGGCGCGCTTTTCCAGCGGGCTTTCTTCGCGCCAGCTGTCGTTGCTGGTATCCCAGAAGAAGCTGCCGTGGAAATCGTTGGTACCGGACTTGGACGAGGCCACGATGGCCGCGCCGCTGACCTGGTCGAACTCGGCCTTGTAGTTGGAGGTGATGACCTTGTACTCGCCGATTGCCGACTGCGGGAACGGGTTGCCGCGGCTGGAATCCTGGCCGCTGACGCCGCCGGTCAGCACGTAGTTCTTCTGGCTCACGCCGTCGATGTAGACATTGGTGCCTTCGGCCGAGGTGGCACCCGAGCGCACCTTGGTGGTGCCGTTGGCCTCGCGGGTGAACTGCACGTTCGGTACGGTGTCGGCCAGTTCCAGGAAGTTGCGCGTGGCACGCGGCAGGTTCTGGATCTGCACGTTGGAAATATAGGTGGCGTTCTCGGAGGTACGGGTTTCCACCAGTACCGGCGGGGCCTTGACCTGCACCGCGTCCAGCGTGGTGGCGTTACCACCGTCAGCCGTGGCCGGTTCGCCGCCGACGCCCAGGTTCAGGGTCGCGGTCTGGCCGACCTGCACGGTGACGTTCTGCGAGGTGGTCTGGCCGTTGGCGGTGACGTCCAGGCGGTACGAACCCGGCGGCAGGCCGCCGAGCGAGTAGCCACCGTTGCTGACCTGCACGGTGCGGGTCAGGCCGGTGGCGAGATTGGTCGCGGTGACCTGGGCCTGGCTGGCAGGTGCCGAGTCGACGGTGACCTGGCCGCGGATGGTCGCCGCAGCACTCTGCGCAAAGGCCGGTGCGGCACCAAGCAACAGGCAACTGGCCAGGGCGCAGCTGAGCAGCTTGCGCGCCGGACTGGCGGAATGGGGGTAGTGGTGGCGCATTGGTCCCTCCAGGGATCGGTACAGATTGTTGTTGTGGCGTTGCGACTTGCAGGAACGACCGCTGCGGGGGGCAGCGGGAGCGGACAGAACGTCCGCGAAAAGGGTCAGCGGGCAGGAAACCTCAGGGGCCGGGCTCGCCGGCGCCGCAGGAGGCGCGGATCACCAGCTCGGGCGTGAGCAATTGGCGGATGCCGTCGTCGCGGCCGGGCTGGTCCACCAGCCGCATCAGCCGGGACATCGCCTGCTCGCCCAGGCGCGCGATGCTGACCCGCATCGTGGTCAGCGCCGGATGGACGAAACGGGCCAGCGGAATATCGTCGAAACCGGCCAGTGCCACATCGCCGGGCACCGAGACATCGGCCTGGACAAACGCGTACAGGCAGCCCAGCGCGGTCATGTCGTTGGCGGCGAATACCGCGTCGGGCAGCGTGCCGCCGGCCAGCATCGCCTGGCCGGCGCGGTGGCCGGAGGCCTCGTCGAAGTCGCCGGGGAATTCGATGCCCTGCGCGGTATCGCCGTGGGCGGCGATCGCATCGCGGAAGCCACGCAGGCGTTCGCGCGCATCGAAATTCAGCGCTGGCCCGCCGATGAAGGCGATGCGCCGATGTCCGGCCGACAGCAGATGTTCGGTCATCGCCATCGCGCCGGCATGGTCGTCGATGCTCAGCACCGGATAGGCGTCGCCGGGAACGTGCGCGTTGATCAATACCGTGGGCAGCGCCTGCGGCAGGTTGTCGGTGAGGAACCCGGGCTGCTCGGCATACGGCGACAGCACCAGCAGACCGTCCACGCGCCCGCGCATGGACTGCAGTGCCCTGCCCTGCGCCTCCGGGTCGCCGTGGTAACTGGACACCAGCAGATGCTGGCCGGCGGCACGCGCCGCACCATCGATCCCGCGGATCAGCTCGGAAAAGAATTCGCCATACAGGTCCGGCAGCACCACGCCCAGGGTCTGGGTGCGTCGGCTGCTGAGGCTGCGGGCTGCCGCATGCGGGCTGTAGCGCAGCCGCGCGGCCACGTCCTGCACCAGCTGGCGCACCGGCCCGGCGACGTTGTCATGCCCATTGAGCGCACGCGACACCGTTGCAACGGAGACCTGTGCTTCCCTGGCGACATCTTTGATGGTGACCGCACCCTTGGCCATTCGTGTCGCCCTCCGCGACCGAGTTCCCAAAACTGGCGCGGACTGTAAGCGTTTTCATACGAAGGCGTAAACCCCTGTCTTCACGCCCGTGAAAACGCTTACAGATCAAGCATCTGCAAGTGATGAATACGTGAAGCGATGTGTTGCGACGCAACAAATACCGCTCATCTGTCCACGGATGAAGGTCGACGGCGATCACGGTTGGGCGGTTTGGCGCTCCGGAGGGAACGGTCGCCGCCCGTAGGAGCGCACCCGGGCGCGACAGGCCTTACTGGTAAATCCGTCGCGCCCGGGTGCGCTCCTACGACGGCTGGTTGAGTGGCCTGGTTATCCCGCCTCGCCCGGCGCGATCGCCTCGATCGACAGCGCGTGGATATCGGTCTGCATCATCTCGCCGACCGCGGCATAGACCGCGCGGTGCCGCGCCAGCGGCGGCTTGCCGGCGAAGGCGGCGCTGACCACGCGCACATTGAAATGCCCACGCCCGTCGCGCGCGCCGGCATGCCCGGCGTGGCGATGGCTGTCGTCCACCACCTCCAGCTCGGTCGGCGCCAGCGCCGCCTGCAGCGCGGTGCGGATCCGCTCGACCCTGCTCATGGCAGCACCCGGCGGAACGGGCGCACCTCGGTGCGCACGTACACGCCCGCCTCGACATACGGATCGGCATCGGCCCAGGCGCGGGCGTCGTCCAGCGCGTCGAATTCGGCGATGACCACGCTGCCGCTGAAACCGGCCGGGCCCGGATCCTCGGCATCGATCGCCGGGCATGGGCCCGCCACCAGCAGGCGCCCTGCCGCCGCCAGCGCCTGCAAACGCGCCAGATGCGCCGGTCGCGCCTGCTGCCGGGCCGCCAGTGCGTCGGCCCGGTCATACCCTTCGATTACGTACCACATAGGCCACCTCGCCCAAGACGTGAAGAACAGCCCCGGGATTCTAGCCGCCTCGGCGCTGGACACCGCCCCCGCGCACGCATTACCCTTGCCACCACTGCACACGCAATCGGACGCAGCGGCCCGTCGGCCCAGGCCCCACGCCTCCTCGACGACCGATTCGCTGCCCACCGCCGACCCGCGTAGACGACCTCCTCGCTGTTCCGTCGCCGCATGCCACGCGGCGCACGTTGTATGTGGATTTGTAGGATCGTGCCGGCACGAGCACGACATTGATCGCAATAACTCAAGGCAAAGCCCTGCAGGCGCGGCTCCGACCGTGGCCGGCGACCGTAAGACCCGATGTCGACCTGATGAATTCCGAACTCGCGCACGACGCGAATCCGCCAGCCACGAGCGCGCCGCCACAGCAGCAGGAAATGCGGCTGGCGGTGGTGCATGGGCAAGCGGTGCTGCAGATCCCGCAGGATCTGTATATTCCGCCGGACGCGCTGGAAGTCATCCTGGATGCCTTCGAAGGTCCGCTGGACCTGCTGCTGTATCTGATCCGCCGCCAGAATCTGGACATCCTGGATATCCCCGTCGCCGAGATCACCCGGCAGTACGTGGATTACATCAACGTAATGCAGGAGCTGCGCTTCGAACTGGCGGCCGAATATCTGGTGATGGCCGCGATCCTGGCCGAGATCAAGTCGCGCATGCTGTTGCCGCGCCCGCCCAGCGAGGAAGGCGAAGAAAACGATCCGCGCGCCGAGCTGGTGCGCCGGCTGCAGGAATACGAACGCTTCAAGCAGGCTGCCGAGGATCTGGACACGCTGCCGCGCATGGGCCGCGACAGCGCGCCGGTGCAGGCGCATCTGCCGGAGCGCGCCGCGGTCAAGCTGCCGCCGCCGGTGGAACTGAAAGAAATGCTGATGGCGCTGTACGACGTGCTCAAACGCGCCGAACTGTTCACCGGCCATGCGATCAAGCGCGAGGCGCTGAGCGTGCGCCAGCGCATGGGCGATGTGCTGAGCCGCCTGGACGATGGCAGGTTCTACCGCTTCGAATCGCTGTTCACTGCCGAAGAAGGCAAGCTCGGCGTGCTGGTCACCTTCCTGGCGCTGCTCGAACTGGCCAAGGAGCAATTGCTGGACATCGTGCAGGAGGCGCCGCTGGCGCCGATCTACGTGAAGTCGCTGGCGTTGGGCAACACCAATGCGCCGCTGCAATTCTCCAGCGAATTCGATGATAGCGATGCCGCCAACGAACCTCTCTGAAGCCGATCACCGAATGGATCAAGCGTTGATCACCCGCATTATCGAAGCCGCCCTGCTGGCGAGCAGCCAGCCGCTGACGCTGGCGCAGCTGCAGGGCGTGTTTCCGGAAGAAGAACCGGCGCCGCCCGGCAGCGTCGAGCGCGCGCTGGAACTGCTGCGCGACGGCTGCGCCGAGCGCGGCGTGGAGCTGGTCGAGGTGGCCTCGGGCTTCCGCTTCCAGGTCAAGGCGGACGTGCATGGCTGGGTCGCCCGGCTGTGGACCGAGCGCCGCACCAAGTACACCCGCGCCACGCTGGAAACCCTGGCGCTGATCGCCTACCGGCAGCCGATCACCCGCGGCGAGATCGAGCAGGTGCGCGGCGTGGCGGTCAGCAGCAACATCATCCAGGCGCTGGAAGAACGCGAGTGGATCCGCGTGGTCGGCCACCGCGACGTGCCCGGTAAGCCGGCCCTGTTCGGCACTACCAAGGGCTTCCTGGATTACTTCGGGCTCAAGCGCTTGGACGAGCTGCCGCCATTGTCTGAGTTGAAGGACATTGCCGAGCTGGAACCGCAGCTGCCGCTGGACCGCGACGGCCAACTGGATGGCGCGGTGCCGGCGTCGGCGGCGATGGGTACGGAGCATGCTGAAGCGGGTCCGGATACGGATCCAGACCCGGATAGGGCGGATGCAGACGGCGCCGGCGCCGATGCGGCGATTGCCGCCCGGACTGACGCGGCGGCGGATGCAGATGCTGACGTGGATGCCGACCCGGGCGACGCCGCGCAGGAACAGCGCGATGCCGAGGATGTGCTGCCGGCATCGGACAGCACCACCGATGCAACCAGCGACAGCGACGATGCAATGCACGTCGATGCCGATACCGAGCTGGCCGTTGACGCCGATGGCGATGCCGATAGTGATGTAGACGACAACGACCAGACCGCCAGCCCAGGCACTGCAGTCGACGACGAAATCGAACACCACGCCGACGCGGTCGATGACCACGCCAGCGCCGATGAATCAAGTAACGACACACCGCAACACCCCGAGCATGCCTCGGCGCAGGACCTAAACCCGTTGGACCCAGATGACGCCCGTGAGGGCGACCCCGACACCGCGCCGGGAACGCGCGCGGACGCAGTGAACGAAGACGAAGACAACGCCGTCGCGACGACGACCGTGGCTGTTGACGAAGCCGATTCCGAACCAGAGGCCGACCCAGAACGCGTCGGCCGGAGCCAGACACATGAGTGACACCCCCCGCAAGCTGTCGTTGAACAAGCTTTCCCTCAAGCGCGACAGCGCGCCCGAAGCGCCCAAGCTGGAAGAGCGCCTGCACAAGGTGCTGGCCCAGGCCGGCCTGGGGTCGCGCCGCGCGCTGGAACAGCGCATTGCCGATGGCCTGATCAAGGTCAATGGCGCCGTCGCGCAGACCGGCATGTCGGTGCGCAGCGGCGACAAGATCGAGCTGGATGGCCGCAGTTTCGTGGCCAGCGCGCTGACCGAGCCCTCGCGCGTGCTGATCTACAACAAGCCCGAAGGCGAAGTGACCACCCGCGAAGACCCCGAAGGCCGCCCGACCGTGTTCGAGTCGCTGCCGGCATTGAAAGGCTCGCGCTGGATCGCCATCGGCCGCCTGGACATCAACACCACCGGCCTGCTGCTGCTGACCACCGACGGTGAGCTGGCCAACGCGATGATGCATCCCTCCTACGAGGTCGAGCGCGAATACGTGGTGCGCGTACGCGCCCCGGAAGGCGAGGACAAGGTCTCCGACGCCATCATCGAGCGCCTGTCGCGCGGCGTGCTGCTGGAAGACGGCGGCGCCAAGTTCGATGAGATCGAACGCATCGGCGGCACCGACTCGCACGACTGGTTCCGCGTGGTGGTCAAGGAAGGCCGCAACCGCGAAGTGCGTCGCCTGTGGGAGTCGCAGGGCTGCCAGGTCAGTCGCCTCAAGCGCAGCCGCTACGGCAAGATCTCGCTGCCGCGCGAACTGCTGCGTGGGCAGTCCATCGAAGTGGCGCAGGACAAGGTCGACAGCCTGCGTGCCGAACTCAAGCTGGAAGAAGGCGCGCCGTCGGCGCTGACGCTGCAGCCGGTGATCGGCCAGCGCCGCGCCGCCAAGTCCACCGTGCACGTCTCGCGCGATGGCCGCAGCAATGCCTACGTCAACGGCCAGACCTCAGGCGCCGACGAAGGACGCGAACTGCGCCGCTTCGACAACCCGCGCGAAGATCGCGGCGGCCGTGGCCGTGGCAAGCCGGGCGGTTTCCGCGGCGGCCTCACCGTCAGCGGCGAAGCGGCAGCCAAGCAGTCGCAGCAGCGCCCATTCAAGCAACGCGCCCCCGCCAAGGGCGACCGCGGCCTTCCGGACGGCAACCCGGCCGCGTTCCGCAGCTGGTACGTGCCCGATGGCGTGAGCACCGGCCCGAGCGGCCACCGCAATGCCGGCCCCGGTGGCCCTGGCACCGGCCAGGCGCGCCCGTACGCGAAGAAGGGTCCGGGCGGTGCACGCCCAGGTGGCGGCGCGGGCAATGCACGCCCTGGCGCGGGCGGCGCGGGACGTGGCGGCGCCGGTGGCGGACAGGGCCAGTCGCAGGGCCAGGGTCAGCGCAAGCACCCGTACGGTCATCCGGGCAATGCGCCGAGCTTTCCGTCCGATCACGCCAACCCGGGTTTCAGCCCGTATGGCGCGGCACGTCCGGCGGCCGGTCGCCCGACCGGCGCACGCGCGGGTGGCCCCGGTGGCAACCGTGGTCCGGGCGGCAATCGCGGTCCGGGTGGTCCGGGCGGCGCGCCGCGTGGACCGGGTGGTCGCCCGCCGGGTGGCGGCAATCGTCGTCCGCCAGGCGGTGGTAATCGCGGTCGCTAAGCTGCGGCACGCGCAATAAAAAACGGCCCTGCAAAGGGCCGTTTTTTATTGGTGTTTCCGTTCGCGCCCGGCATCGCAGTTGCTGGAAACAGCAGCGACACCGAGTTCGTACAGCAACAGCGCAGAGCCCACTGTTTGGGGGCGCTGCGCGTTCACGCAGGCGTCGACCATTGGCGACGCTTGCGCTGCATGCACAGCGTCTTACTTGCGACGCTCGATGACGAAGTTGCCCACCGCCACGCCCAGATCGACGCCCTCGCCCGTGCCGGCCAGGGCCAGCGAAATGTCGCCCTTGGTGACCACCTGTGCCGTGCTGGACTTGACCACGCCGGCATGCGCTTCGGCCGCCGCGTAGGTGCCGAACAGATCATTGAGGCTGTAGGCGCCTGAGAAGGTGCCGCGGCCGCCGACAATCTTGGACTTGCCGACGGTCAGGCCGCCGCCCTTGCTGGAGATCTTGACCGGGATCACCGCGCCGTTGTCGCACTTGATGGTGCCGGTGCCGCTGGCGGTCTTGTAGAACACCGACCAGCCCGACAGGTTGAACGACAGCTGGCAGTCGATGTTACCGGCGGCCTGCGCCTGCGGTGCAAGCGTTGCGGCGCCCAGCAGCGCGAAGAGGGAAAGGGACTTGATCATGCGGGCATTCCGGTTGGTGAACGTGGCGCCGAGCCTATCAGCGCCGATGTGGCAGCCGCGACAACATGCCGGCACCGCGCATGCGACCGTTCAGCGAATCATTATTTCGCCGGCCGGCGGCCTGCGCCGCCACAGTCTGCGATGGCGGCATGGGATGATTGCGGCATGCCACGCACCGTCTACAGCCTGCTCTTCGCCGCCCTGCTGCTGCCCACCCTCGCCCACTGCGGCGAGACCATCCCGACCCAGGGCTATACCGTCGTGCGCACCTATCCGCACGACACCGCCGCCTTTACCGAAGGCCTGTTCTATCTCGACGGCTACCTGTACGAGAGCACCGGCGAACTGGGCCAGTCCAGCGTGCGCAAGGTCGAGCTGCAGACCGGCCGCGTCCTGCAGCAGGCCTCGACACCGGCGCCGTTTTTCGGCGAAGGCATCGTGGCCTGGCACGACCGCCTGATTCAGCTGACCTGGCGCAACCAGCGCGGGTTTGTCTACGACCTGGCCACGCTGACGCCGCGCACGCAGTTCAGTTATTCCGGCGAGGGCTGGGCGCTGACCCGCGACGACAGCAGCCTGTACATGAGTGATGGCACCGCCCACATTCGACGGCTGGATCCGCAGACGCTGCAGCAGGTCGGCAGCATCAAGGTCACTGCCCGCGGCAAGGCGCTGGACAATCTCAACGAGCTGGAATGGGTCAACGGCGAGCTGTTGGCGAACGTCTGGTTGACCACCCGCATCGCACGCATCGACCCGGCCAGCGGCAAGGTCATCGCCTGGATCGACTTGAAGGCGCTGGTGCCGGACGCCGACACCCTGAGCGACCCAAGCAACGATGTACTCAACGGCATCGCCTACGACGCCGAGCACGATCGCCTGTTCGTCACCGGCAAGCGGTGGCCGAAGATCTACGAGATCAAGTTGGGTGAGTAGCCGGGATTGGGGATTGGGGATTCGCAACAGCAGGCAAACGGATAGCTGTGCCTTGCCTGCTTGCACCAATCCCTAATCCCTAATCCCGAATCACAAAGCCATCCGCATCCAGCATCGCCGGGAAGCGTGCGCGGTGTTCGGCCAGGGCGGCAGCGCTGAGGGTGGTGGTGACCACTTGTGGCTGCTCGCGGATCTCCACCTGCGGCTGGCCGAGGAAATCGATCACGGCGCTGTCGCCGGCGTAGTGCAACTGATTGCCATCGACGCCGACGCGGTTGACCGCTGCCACAAAGCACAGGTTCTCGATCGCGCGTGCGCGCAGCAACGTCTTCCAGGCATAGGCGCGCGCGGACGGCCAGTTGGCGACGAACAGTTGCAGATCGAAATCCAGCTGGCCCGGCCGCTCGACATCGAAGCGATTGCGGCAGAACACCGGAAAGCGCAGGTCGTAGCAGACCTGCGGATTGATCCGCCAGCCCTTCCACTCCACCGTCAGGCGATCGCGCCCGGCCGCGTAGCGCAGGTGCTCGTTGCCGAAGCGGAACAGATGGCGCTTGTCGTAATACTGCAGCGCCCCGTCCGGCGTGGCCCACAGCAGCCGGTTGAACACGCCTTCGGGCGTGCGCAATTGCACGCTACCGGTGACGGCAGCATCCAGCCGCGCCGCCTGCGCACGCACCCAGGCCACGGTCGGCCCGTCCATGTCCTCGGCCTTGTCAATGGCGTCGTTGGAGAACCCGCTGGTGAAGGTCTCCGGCAGGATCACCAGATCGGTCTGCCCGGCCAATGGCTCCAGCAACGCACCGTAATAGTCGCGATTGCCGGCCGGGTCATGCCAGCGGGTGTCGCCTTGGATCAGGGAGATGCGCAGGTCGTTCATTAAAGGCTCGGGATTCGGGAGTGGGGATTTGGGATTCGAACGGCGGGTTTCGGGTGGCTTCCTGTCATCGGCATTCTGCGAACTCGTCAACAAACGACCAACCGCTTTTACGATTCCCGAATCCCCATTCCCGATTCCCAGCTCTTCAGAGCTGCTGCAACCGCGCGATCGCCGCATCCAGGGTTGCATCGTTCTTGGCGAAGCACAGCCGCGCCAGTCGTTGCCCTTGCGGCGCGGTCTCGTAGAACGGCGACAGCGGAATCGCGGCCACGCCCTTTTCCACCGTCAGCCACTTCACGAACTCGGTGTCGGGCAGGTTGCTGATGGCCGAATAGTCGACCAGCTGGAAATAGCCGCCGGGCACCGGCAACGGCTTCAGGCGCGTGGTCAGCAACTGTTCGCGGAAACGGTCGCGCTTGGCCTGGTAGAACGCGCCGAGGTGTTCGTCGTGTTCGGGTTCGTCGCGAATCATCGCGGCGAATGCGTGCTGGGCCGGACCGAAGCTGGTGAAGGTGTTGTACTGGTGCACCTTGCGGAACTCGGCGCTCAGTGCCGGCGGCGCGATGGCGTAGCCGATCTTCCAGCCGGTGCAGTGATAGGTCTTGCCGAAGCTGGAAATCACGAACGCGCGCTCGCGCAGTTCCGGCCAGCGCAACACCGATTCGTGGCGGCGGCCGTCGAACACGATGTGTTCGTACACCTCGTCCGAGAGCAGGAAGATGTCGCTGCCGCGCAACAGCGCGGTCAAGCGCTGCATGTCATCGGCAGACAGCATCGCGCCGGACGGATTGTGCGGCGAGTTGATCATCAGCAGGCGCGTCTTCGGCGTGATCGCCGCGCGCAGCGCCGGCCAATCGATGGCGAAGGTCTGCGGGTCCAGCGCCACGTGCATGGCGCGCGCGCCGGCCAGGTCGATCGCCGGCTCGTAGCAGTCGTAGGCCGGGTCCAGCACGATGACCTCCTCGCCTGCGCGCACCACCGCGTGGATGGCGTTGAAGATTGCCTCGGTGGCACCGCTGGTGACGGTGATCTCGCTGTCGGCATCGACCTGCGCGCCGTAACAGCGCTGCGCCTTGCCGGCGATGGCCTGGCGCAAGGCCGCAACGCCGGTCATCGGCGGGTATTGGTTGTGGCCGGCCGCCATGGCCTTGGCCAGTTCATCGACCAGCCGCTGCGGCACCGCGAAATCGGGAAAACCCTGGCCCAGATTCACCGCGCCGTGTTCGGCCGCCAGCTGCGACATGACGGTGAAGATGGTGGTGCCCACCTTGGGCAGCTTGGTCGTGAGGGGCATCGGGCCTGTCCGGGCAACAAACGGGGGGACCGCGAGTGTACGCAAAGCCGCCAGGCGGTTGCGCCCGGCCGGTGCAAAACAGCGTTCCCGGACACATCACGCCGCCGAACGCGCCCCCGGCAGCGCGCCATCGTCGCTACAATGCGCGCCCTGCCTCGCCCACCCCATGCCGTCCTGCGACGGGAGCCCGCTGCGCCGATGATCGAACCGCTGCACACTGCGCCACCGCTGCTGGCGGCGCGCGCGCTGGCTTTCAGCCGCAACGAGGAGCCGGTGTTCGGCCCGCTGGATTTCCATGTCGATGCCGGCGAGGCGCTGCTGGTGCAAGGCGACAACGGCGCCGGCAAGACCACGCTACTGCGGGTACTGGCCGGACTGCTGCATGTGGAGCGCGGGCAGATCGAGATCGACGGCAAGACCGCGCGGCGCGGCGACCGCAGCCGCTTCATGGCCTATCTGGGCCATTTGCCGGGGCTGAAGGCCGATCTCAGCACGCTGGAGAACCTGCACTTCCTGTGCGGCCTGCATGGCCGCCGCGCCAAACAGATGCCCGGCAGTGCGCTTGCCATCGTCGGCCTGGCCGGCTACGAGGATGCGTTGGTGCGGCAGCTGTCGGCCGGCCAGCGCAAGCGCCTGGCGCTGGCGCGGCTGTGGTTGTCGCCGGCCCCGCTGTGGCTGCTGGACGAGCCCTACGCCAACCTGGACCTGGACGGCATCACCCTGGTCAACCGGATGATCTCCGCGCACCTGCGCGGCGGTGGCGCGGCGCTGGTCACCACCCACGGCGCCTATGCGGCGCCGCCGGTACGCACGCGCATGCTCACGCTGGAGGCGGCAGCATGAGCCTGCATTCGCCACAACCCTCGCTGTGGCAGGCCGCGCGCGCGCTGCTCAGCCGCGACCTGCAGCTGCTGTGGCGCCGTCGCAGCGATGCCTTGCAGCCAGCGCTGTTCGCCCTGCTGATCGTGGTGTTGTTCGCGCTGGGCCTGGGCGGTCGCCCGGACCTGCTGGCGCAGGCCGCACCGGCGGTGCTGTGGCTGTCGGTGCTGCTGGCCGGCCTGCTGTCGCTGGATGCGCTGTTCCGCAGCGACGTGGAAGACGGCTCGATGGAGCAATGGCTGCTGGCGCCGGTGCCGTTGGCGTGGCTGATCGCGGTGCGCGTGCTACTGCACTGGGCGACCAGCGCGCTGCCGTTGATCGCGGTGACGCCGCTGCTGGGCGAATTGCTGCACCTGCCACATGACCAACTACCGGTGCTGCTGGCATCGTTGGCGCTGGGCACACCGCTTCTGAGCCTGCTTGGTGCCGTGGTTGCGGCGCTGACGGTGACGATGAAACGCTCTGGTATTCTCGTGGCGTTGCTGGCGTTGCCGTTGTACGTGCCGGTGCTGGTGTTCGGTGCCGGCAGTGTCGCGGCCAGCGGACAAGGACAGGATGCGGTGGGTGCGTTGTTGTTGCTGGGCGCCGGATTGGTGATCGGCGTGGTGCTGGCACCGCTGGCTGCGGCTGCCGCGATCCGGATTTCCTTGAGTTGAGCCCTGCGGTCGAGACGCTGTCGACAAGACGCTCCACTCATTGCGTTGTTGCTGTTTCGAGAGCCAATGCCATTCCAAAGGCTGCTGCCATCGCATGAACGTCGTCGCCCGCTGGTTCCACCAACTCGCCTCGCCTCCGATCTTCGACCGTTTCACTGCGCGCTGGGCGCCGTGGTGCTACGCGCTGGCCGCGGTGTTGCTGGGCGTGGGCATCTGGCAGGCCTTGTTTGCGGTCCCGGCCGACTACCAGCAGGGCGATAGCTTCCGCATTCTGTATATCCATGTGCCGAGCGCGTGGATGAGCCTGTTCGTGTTCGGGCTGATGGCGGTGTACGCGGCGATCGCGCTGATCTGGCGCATCAAGATCTGCGAAATCCTGGCCATGGCCTGCGCGCCGATCGGCGCGGCGTTCACCGTGATCACCCTGCTGACCGGCAGCATCTGGGGCAAGCCGATGTGGGGCGCCTGGTGGGATTGGGACCCGCGCCTGACCACCGAGCTGATCCTGCTGTTCCTGTATCTGGGCGTGATCGGTCTGTACCAGGCCATCGACGATCGCCGTCAGGCCGCGCGCGCGGCCGCCTTGCTGGCGATCGTCGGCGTGGCGCTGCTGCCGGTGATCCGCTATTCGGTGGTGTGGTGGAACTCGCTGCATCAGGGCCAGAGCATCCGCCTGCTCGGCCCCTCCAGCATCGATGCCAGCATGCTGCTGCCGCTGTGGCTGATGGTGATCGGCACCAAGTTCTGGTTCGCCGGTTCGCTGCTGACGCGTGCGCGCGCCGACAACCTGCGCCGCGAGGCCGGCAAGGCCTGGATCGTGCGCGATGCGCCGGAGCGCGCGGCATGAGCTACCTGCCCTACGTCATCGCCGCCTACGCGGTATTCGTGCTGGTGCTGCTGTGGGACCTGATCGCCGGTCGCTGGCAGCTGCGCCGCGCGTTGAAGATCGCGCAGGCGCGGCGTTTGCGCGAGCGCAAGCGCGCGGTGCCCAGCGATGCGGAGCTGATCCGGTGAACCCGCAACGGCGCCGCCGGATCTGGCTGGTGATCGCGCTGGTGCTGGCCGGTGGCCTGGCGACCGCGCTGGTGGCGATGGCACTGCAGCGCAACGTGGCCTACCTGTACACACCGTCGGAAGTGCTGCGCGGCGACGCCGGCGAGCATGCGCGCTTCCGGCTCGGCGGCATGGTGGAGAAAGGCTCGTTCCAACGTGCGTCCGGTTCGCTGGAAGCGCAGTTCCGCGTCACCGATGGCGATGCACAGTTGCCGGTGCGCTACGACCGCATCCTGCCGGACCTGTTTCGCGAGGGACAGGCGGTGGTGGCGACCGGACGCATGCAGAACGGCGTCTTCGTTGCCGAAGATGTGCTGGCCAAGCACGACGAGACCTACATGCCGAAGGAAGTCGCCGACAAGATGGGCAGCGCGCACCGCAAGCACGATGTGCCGGCGGCCGCAGACCAGGCCGGAGCGCTGCGTTGATGGCAGGGGTCAAAACGTTCGCCTTGCTGCGCTGTGATCGCTTGCAGCTTGCCTGCGTGGCCGACGATGTCGCGATGTCTGGGCAGGCGCATGCAGACGCTGCCCGGATGCCGCCCCTGCATTGCGCCGGCAAGCGTCGCGCCACTGCCTGCCCGCCAACGCGCCAACCCGATGCTGCCTGAGCTCGGCACCTTCCTGCTGATTCTGGCCTTGCTGGTGGCCCTGGTGCAGGCCGCGCTGCCGCTGGCCGGTGCGCAGCGTGGGCACAGCAGCTGGATGGCGGTCGCGCGGCCGGCCGCGTTGCTGCAGCTGGGCCTGATCGCAGCGGCCTTCGCGCTGCTGACGCATGCCTTCCTGGTGCAGGATTTTTCGGTGCGCTATGTCGCCGAGAATTCCAACAGCCTGCTGCCGGTGATGTATCGCTACTCGGCGGTGTGGGGTGCGCACGAAGGCTCATTGCTGCTGTGGACGCTGGTGCTGGCGCTGTGGACCGGGGCGGTGGCGCTGTGGTCGCGGCAGTTGCCCGCGCAGGTGGTGGCGCGCGTGCTGGGGGTAATGGCGCTGGTCAGCATCGGCTTCCTGGCGTTTTTGCTGTTCACCTCCAATCCGTTCGCGCGCTTGTTGCCGGTGCCGCTGGAAGGCGCCGACCTGAATCCGCTATTGCAGGACCCGGGGCTGATCATCCATCCGCCGATGCTGTATTGCGGCTATGTCGGTTTCGCGGTGCCGTTCGCCTTCGCCATCGCCGCGTTGCTGGAAGGCCGCATGGATGCGCGCTGGCTGCGCTGGACGCGGCCATGGACCAATGTGGCCTGGGCCATGCTCACCGTCGGCATCGCACTTGGCAGCTGGTGGGCGTATTACGAGCTGGGCTGGGGCGGCTGGTGGTTCTGGGACCCGGTGGAAAACGCCAGTTTCATGCCGTGGCTGGTGGGCACCGCCTTGCTGCATTCGCAGGCGGTCACCGAAAAGCGCGGCAGCTTCGCCAGCTGGACCTTGCTGCTGGCGATCGCCGCCTTTTCGCTGTCGTTGCTGGGCACCTTCCTGGTGCGCTCGGGCGTGCTGACCAGCGTGCATGCGTTTGCGGCCGACCCGTCGCGCGGCCTGTTCATCCTGGTGTTCCTGCTGGCGGTGGTCGGTGGTTCGCTGCTGCTGTACGCACTGCGTGCGCCGCGCCTGTCGCTGGTCGATGACCCGCGCCGCGCGTTCGCCGGCAGCTCGCGCGAAACCTTGCTGCTGTTGAACAACCTGCTGCTCGCCTGCGCCTGCGCAATGGTGTTGCTGGGCACGCTGTATCCGCTGCTGGCCGACGCCTTGGGCCTGGGCAAGCTGTCGGTGGGGCCGCCCTACTTCGGCACCTTGTTCCTGGTGCTGATGGCGCCGTTGGTGGCGCTGTTGCCGTTCGGCCCGCTGACCCGCTGGCAGCGCGAGCAGGCCTCGCGTCCGCTGGCGATGCTCGCACCATGGGCAGGCCTGGCGGTTGCCGCAGGCGTGCTGGCCTGGTTCGCCGCGCCGCAGGGCCAGTGGAAGGCGGCACTCGGCGTGGCCGGCGCGGCCTGGGTACTGCTGGGCACGCTGCGTTTCCTGTGGACGCGGCGCGCGGCCAAGGGCCGCAAGCTCACTGCCGAAATGCTGGGCATGCTGCTGGCGCACCTGGGCGTGGCGGTGTTTTTGGCTGGTGCGTTGCTGGTGGAATCACTGAGCCTGCAGCGCGAGGTCGCACTGGCGCCCGGGCAGCAGATGCAGATCGGCCGCTACGCGCTGCACTTCGATAATGTCGAAGAACTGCGCGGGCCCAATTACGTCTCCGACCGTGCCAATCTGCAGGTGTTCAAGGACGATGCGCCGGTCGGCCTGCTGCATGCGGAAAAACGCCGCTACGCCAGCGGCGGGCAGACCTTGACCGAGGCGGCGATCCGTCCCGGCCCGTTCGGCGACCTGTATGTCGCGCTTGGCGAACCCCTGGGCAATCAGGTCTGGGCGGTCCGCGTCCACCTCAAACCGTTCGTCCGCTGGATCTGGCTGGGGGCGCTGCTGATGGCGCTTGGCGGCCTGGTCACCGCGGCCGACCGGCGTTTTCGTCGTTCTCCGGAGATCCAAGATGGTTGAGTCACGTTCACCCCGCCTGCCTACTGCGGTTCTGGTGGGTGCCATCGTGCTGCTGCTCGCGCTGGCAGCGCTGCTGGTCTATGCGGTGGTGCGCTCCGGTCAGGACGATCGCGATGCTTTGCCTTCTGCGCTGATCGGCAAGCCGGCGCCGGAGTTCGCGCTGCCGCTGCTGCACGACCCCAGCATCGTGGTGCATGCGCGCGAACTGCGCGGCGCGCCGTACATCATCAACGTGTGGGGCAGTTGGTGCCCGGCCTGCCGCGAGGAGCACCCGGTGCTGAGCCGCTTTGCGCTGACCAAGCGCGTGCGCGTGATCGGCTACAACTGGAAGGACGAGCGCAACGATGCGCTGCGCTGGCTCGAACAGCTGGGCAACCCCTACCTGCTGGTGGTCGCCGACAAAGACGGCCGTACCGCGATCGACTTCGGCATCGCTGCGGCACCGGAGACCTTTCTGGTCGACGGACGCGGCGTGGTGCGCTGGAAGTACAGCGGCATGCTCACCCAATCCATCATCGACACGCAGCTGATTCCGGTGCTGAGCAAGATCGAGCGCTCGCCCAGTGCCGCTCCGGACCTGCACGCCAAGCAATGATGCGCGCCTGGCTGCTGACGCTGCTGCTGTTGCCCTGGCTGGCGCTGGCCCAGCCGGTCGGCGACCCGGCGCCGCTGCGCTACGCCTCGGCCGAAGAAGAAGCGCGCTTCCATGCGCTCACCGCCGAGCTGCGCTGCGTGCAGTGCCAGAACCAGTCGCTGGCCGACTCCAATGCGCAGATCGCCCAGGACCTGCGCCGCGAAGTGCTGGCGCTGATGCACGCAGGCCGCAGCGATGCGCAGATCCGCCAGTTCCTGGTCGCGCGCTATGGCGAGTTCGTGCTGTACCGCCCGCGCGTGGAATCGCGCACCTGGCTGCTGTGGTTCGGCCCGCTGCTGGTGTTGCTGCTGGGTGCTGGCGCCATTGTGCTGCTGGTGCGCCGACGCAGCGTGGCTGCGCCTGCCCTGCCCGCCGATGAGCAGGAGTGGTGATGGTCAGCTTCGTCAGTGCGGTGGTGGTGCTGACCCTGCTCGTCTTCGGCGTGGCGCTGCGGCCGCTGTGGCGCGAAGCGCGCGGGCTGACCGCCAGCATCGCGGTGTTGCTGCTGGCGGCGAGCGCGGCGCTGTACTGGCTGGTCGGCACGCCGAGCGCGATTCAGGCGCCGGCCGAGCGGCCGGCCACGCCACGCTCGCTGGATGAGGCCATCGTGCAACTGCGCGCCGCATTGGCGCGCAATCCCGATCAGGCCGAAGGCTGGGTATTGCTGGGACGCTCGCTGTCCAGCCAACAGAAATTCGCCGAAGCGCGCGATGCGTTTGCGCGCGCGGTCGCGCTGCGTCCGGACGAGCCGGATGTGCTGGTAGCTGCCGCGCAGTCGCGCATGCTCGCCGACGACAGCGGGCGTCCGGATCCGCAGGCCATGCGCCTGCTGGAACATGCGCTGGCGGTGCAACCGGACCATCAACGCGCACGCTGGTTCCTGGGCGTGGTGCAGCGCCAGGCCGGTCAGCCGGCCAAGGCCAGCGAGACCTGGGAGCCGTTGCTGCGCGTGGTGGATGCCTCTACCCGCCCCGGCCTGCTGGAACAGATCAACGCCGCGCGCCAGGAAGCCAGGCTGGCGCCGATCCAGACGCCGGCTACGCCTGCCGCCGATGCAGCCAGCGGCAAACGCATCCAGGTACGCGTGACGCTGGATGCCGAGTTCGCCAAACGCGCCGGGTTGCCGGGCGACACCAGCGTCTTCGTGATTGCGCGCGCCGCCGACACGCCGATGCCGGTGGCGGTGGAAAAACACGCGCTGCGCGAGCTGCCGTTGACCATCACCCTGGACGACGGCGACAGCCCGATGCCGACGCGCCGGCTGTCGTCGCTGGACACCGTGCAGGTGCTGGCACGGCTATCGCGCAGCGGCAACGCAATGCGCCAGGCCGATGACGTCGAAAGCGTGCCGTTGATGGTGGAACTGCCCACTGCCGCGCCGGTGGAGCTGGTAATCGGTCGCTGATTGCCCGCCACGTGTCGACGCGACGCAATCAACGATGACGCCGCACCGGAGTGAGTCGGCCGCGGTGTTAAAAACCATGCACACCCAACATCTCCACTGGTCCTTGCCCGCCCATCGTCGCGGGACCTTACGCGGCATGGATGCCGCGTAAGAGCCTACACGGACGTACTTGCGGCGTGTCCTGCGACGGTGGGCGGGCAAAGGCCCTGCAACCAAACCGCAGATCCGCCGCTCTGCAGAGTGGCATCACATAGAGCAACGACTCAAACCGATTCCCAATTCCCGAATCCCCAATCCCCAATCCCATCCTGCCCCCCGGCACCTGCCATGGCAGATAGAATTGCCCCATGACCGAATTCATTCCCCCCGGCACGCTGTTCCACGCGCTGCCCTCGCCGTTTCCGATGAAGCGCGGTGGTGTGCTGCTGCAGGCGCGTGTCGCCTACGAAACCTGGGGCACGCTGGCAGCCGATCGCAGCAATGCGGTGTTGATCGTCACCGGTCTGTCGCCGAATGCGCATGCCGCGGCAAATCCGGCCAATCCCGAGCCGGGCTGGTGGGAAGCAATGCTCGGGCCTGGCAAGCCGATCGATACCGAACGCTGGTTCGTGGTCTGCGTCAATTCGTTGGGCAGCTGCAAGGGCTCGACCGGCCCGGCGTCGATCGACCCTGCCACCGGCACGCGGTATCGCCTGGGTTTCCCGGAACTGTCGATCGAAGATGTGGCCGATGCCGCAGCCGACGTGGTGCGCGCGTTGGGCATCGAACAACTGGCCTGCCTGATCGGCAACTCGATGGGCGGCATGACCGCACTGGCGTTGTTGCTGCGCCACCCCGGCATCGCGCGCAGCCATATCAATATCTCCGGCAGTGCGCAGGCGCTGCCGTTCTCGATCGCGATCCGCTCGCTGCAGCGCGAAGCCATCCGCCTGGACCCGCACTGGAACGGCGGCCATTACGACGACACGCATTACCCGGAATCGGGCATGCGCATGGCGCGCAAGCTCGGCGTGATCACCTACCGCTCGGCACTGGAATGGGATGGCCGCTTCGGCCGCGTGCGGCTGGATTCCGAACAGGCCGCCGACGATCCGTTCGGCCTGGAATTCCAGGTCGAAAGTTATCTGGAAGGCCATGCGCGCCGCTTCGTGCGCTTCTTCGATCCCAACTGCTACCTGTATCTGAGCCGCTCGATGGATTGGTTCGATCTGGCCGAGTATGTCGACAACAGCCCGGCCATCGACGCGCATGTCGATGGCACGCAAGCCGACAACGCCGCTGTCGCCGCCAGGCCGGATACAGGCATCTCGACCGACGCCACGGTGCTGGCCGGCCTGGCGCAGATCCGTATCGCGCGGGCGCTGGCGATCGGTGCCAACACCGACATCCTGTTCCCCGTGCAGCAGCAGGAACAGATCGCCGAAGGCCTGCGCGCCGGCGGTGCCGAGGCACACTTCATCGGGCTGGATTCGCCACAAGGCCACGATGCCTTCCTGGTCGATTTCGCACGCTTCGGGCCGGCGGTACGCAACTTCCTGGACGCTTGCTGATTTCCAGACCTGCGCAACGGCGGCGTGGTCCGTCACGGCAGCAGAGCCTGCCGCGCAAGACGCTCGCCCTGCTGTTCCTGATCGGCATGACTGCCATGGTGGTTGCAGGCCGCCTGCCGGCGCTGCTGGCGCTGTGGTACGCGGCTGCAAGCTTGCTGGCGATGCTGGTCTACCGGCTCGACAAGAGCGCAGCCCAACGCGGCCGGCAACGCACACCGGAGGCCACCCTGCACCTCATCGCACTGCTCGGCGGCTGGCCGGGCGCGTTGCTGGCGCAGGCGCTATTCCGGCATAAATCCAGCAAGGCAACCTTCCAGCTGCGGTTCTGGATCACTGTCGTAGCGAACGTCGCCGCCTTGTATTGGGCATGCCGCCAACCTGCGCTGATGGCAGCACTCCACGCATTGCTGGGGTAAGCGGCGCCTGCGTGATACATGCGCGCAACCGGTCAGTGCGAACCGGCAACAGCATCCTCAGGCCAACGGCTCCAGCACACCGGCCCGCAGGCGATAACGTCGCTGCACCACGCCATCGGGCACGCTGTCGTGGGTGATCATCACAAGGCTGCGCTCGCCCAGCGCGGCAGCTAGATCCAGCAGCAAGGCGTGTGCGGTATCCACATCCAGGCCGTCGGTGGGTTCGTCCAGCAGCAGGATCGGCGCCTCGCGCAGCAAGGCGCGCGCCAGCGCCAGCCGGCGCGCCTGGCCAGCCGAGAGCGTGGCGCCGTTTTCGCCGACCCAGGTGTCCAGGCCGTTTTGCGCGGTGGCCCAGGCGCGCAGACGCACCTGGGCCAGCGCGTTCCACATGGCCGCATCGCCTGCGCCGGCATCGCCGATGCGCAGGTTGTCGCGCACCGTGCCGGCAAACACCGGGGCATTCTGCGGCAGCCAGGCGATGCGTTGATGCCATTGCGCCTGCGCGAAGTGGCGCAGGTCGATATCGGCGTAGCTCACCTGCCCGGCCTGCGGGTCCCACAGCCGCAACAGCACTGCGGACAAGCTGCTCTTGCCGCTGCCGCTGTCACCGCTGATGGCGATGCGCTCGCCAGGCGCCAGGCTCAGATCGAGCGCCTGCAGCAGCGGGCGTCCGCTGCCCGGCCACGCAAAACTGACCTGTTGCAGGCGCAGCGTGCCGCTGCGTGGCGCATCCACTGGCTGCGACGGATCGACGACCGACGGCGCCTGGTCGACGATGGACTGCAGGCGCTTGGCCGCAACGCGCGCGCTCTGCAGCGCCTGCAAGGCGAGCCCGGCGCCGGCCCAGACCTCCAGCAATGCCATGGTCAGGAACACCAGCCCAGCCGCCATTTCCGCAGCAATCAATCCACGTTCTGCCGCGCTCAACCCAAGCCACAACATGCCGGCCAGACCGATACCGCCGCAGACCGCATGCAGCAGGTTGCCGCCGATCAGGCGACGGCGCTGCAGGCGATCGCCATCGACCACCGCCGCCGCCGTTGCATCGACCTGATGCAGCCAGGCACCTTGCGCATCCACCGCAGCGAGATCGGCCGCACCTTCCAGGCCCTCGAACGCCTGCGTGCGCAAGGCGGTGCGTTGCCGGGCGCGCAGCTGTTCGCGCTGCGCACCGCCGCGCGCCACCTGCCACGGCACCACACCGCCGATGACCACGCCCAGCACCACCAGCAACACGCCAGCCGGCGGATAGATCAGCGCCGCTGCCACCACGCCGGCCACCCAGATGCCGAGCAATGCGCTCAACGGCGCCAACGCGCGCACGCTCACGCCATCGACCTCGCCGATGTCGGACATCAGCCGCGCCAGCAGATCGCCGGTACGCGTGGCCGACAGGCGGCCCGGCGCCAGCGGCAACGCGCGGCGGAAGAACCACACGCGCAGATCGCGGGCGATGCGCAGCGTGGCGTCGTGGCCGATCAATTTTTCGCCATAACGCGAGACGATACGCGCGAAGGTCAGCGCGCGAATGCCGGCCGAGGGCGAAAAGAAATTGAAGCCGCTGCCCATGCCGGCGACACCGGCCAAAGCAGCGGCGGTCAGGAAACTGCCGGACACGCCGAGCAAGCCCACGCCGGCCAGCATGGTGACAAGGACCAACAGCGCCGACAGCAGCAGGCGCCAGGCATGCCGGCGAAACACATCGCGCAGACGGTCGGGCTGTGTGTCGTTCATGGCAGCTCCGCTGCGACGGTGGCGCCGCGCAGGTCGATCACCGTGTCGGCCCAGCGCATCACCGCGGCGCTGTGCGTGGCCAGCACCACCGCGCGGCCGCGTGCGAACACACCCAGGGTGCGCAGCAACTCCGCTTCGGTGTCCGGATCGAGGAAGGCAGTGGGTTCGTCCAGCAGCAACAGGTCCGGCTCGCGCAGCAACAACCGCGCCAGGGCCACGCGCCGCGCTTCGCCACCGGACAACCCGAAGCCGCGCTCGCCGATCTGCGTGTCCAGGCCCGCAGGCAGCTGCGCGGCAAAGCGCAGCACCTGCGCGGCGTCGGCCACCGCGTGTAGGCGCGCAGCGCCGGCCTGCGGATCGGCCAGGCGCAGGTTGTCGGCGATGCTGCCGTGAAACAGATACGGCCGCTGCGTGGCATAGCCGATGCGGGTCCCCGGCCGCAGCACCACGCTGCCGGCCTCCGGCGCCAGCCAGCCAGCCAGGCCCTCCAGCAAGGTGCTCTTGCCGCTGCCGCTGGCACCGATCACCGCCACACGCTGCCCGGGCTGCAAGGTCAGCGAAAAATGCGCGACCACCGTGTGCGGTGCGCCCGGCGGCCGTAGCGCGAGATCGCGCGCCTGCAGCAGCGGGGCGTGTGCCTGCGCCGGTTCCAGTGCGCGCAAGGCAGGCACCGTCACCGGTAGCGCTGCCGATGGCGGCGCGAATCCTTCCAGCAGGCGCTCGGCTTCGGCCACCGCCGCCAGCGCATTGGCACGGTCGTGGTAATGCGCCGCCAGCCGCCGCAACGGCGCAAAGAATTCCGGCGCCAGCAGCAGGCAGAACATGCCCGCGCCCAGCGTCGGCAAGCCGTGCAGATCCAGCATGCCCAGATAGGTCAGGCCGAAGTACAGCGCCACGATCGCCACGCTCACCGAGGCGAAGAATTCCAGCACCGTGGACGACAGGAAGGCGATGCGCAGCACCTTGAGCGAGCGCTCGCGCACGCCTTCGGCCGCGGCGGCAATGCCGCTCAACTCGGCCTCGCCGCGGCCATACACGCGCAGCAGGCCCAGGCCCTTGAGGCGATCGGCAAAGTGCCCGCCCATGCGTGCCAGTTCGCGCAGCTGGTCGCGCCCGGCGGCTTCGGCGCCCCAACCCACCAGCATCATGAAGAACGGAATCAGCGGTGCGGTCAGCAGCAGCACCAGGCCCACCACCCAGTCGACCGAAAACACCGCGATCAGGATCAGCGGCGGCACCAGCAGCATCTCGGTGCGTGCGAGCTGGTAGCCGACGAAGTAGCCCTCCAGCGCGTCGGTGTGCGCCAGACTCAATTCGCCCAGTTCGCCGCTGCGCTGCCGGCGCAGCCACACCGGCCCATGCTGCACCAGGCGGCGCGCGATGCGGGCACGCAGTTCGCGCCTGGCCACATCGGCCACCTCGCCGGTCAGCGACTGCGCCCAGGCATTGAGCAGCGCGCGCCCGACCAGCGCACAGACCAGCCCCGCCCCCACGTCACGCAACTGCGCCAGCGCCAGATGCTGCACCAGCACCGCCTGCAGCAACCACGCGATCGCCGCCGCCTGCGCCAGCAGCAGCACCCCAGACACCGCCACCGCCACGCCGGCCAGGCGCCGCGCACGCGTGGCCGGGGCCGCCAGTGCATCCAGCCATTGGCCGCGTTGACGGCGCTGGGCTGGCGTTTCGCTGGCTCGCACGCTGGGCTGGCTCACATCGCTCTCAAGGAAGACATCGTGTTGCAAGCGATTGTAAGTCGCCACTTCCCGCTACGGGCTGCGCATTGTGCCGCACCCGCCCGCCGCGGCATTGATCTGGATCAACGCGCGTGTCGCGGCAAGCGCAGATGATCGGCTGCATTCCTTCATCGACACCCAACCAGGCCCACCCGCCATGATCGACTCGACAGTTGTTGAACTGTCGCGGCTGCAGTTCGCAGTCACCGCGATGTACCACTTCATCTTTCCGCCGCTGACCATGGGCCTGTCGTTCCTGCTCGGCATCATGGAAAGCGTCTATGTGATGACCGGCAAGGACATCTGGCGGCGCATGACCATGTTCTGGGGCGTGCTGTTCGGCATCAACTTCGCCATGGGCGTGGGCACCGGCATCGTGATGGAATTCGAGTTCGGCATGAACTGGTCGTACTACAGCCATTACGTCGGCGACATCTTCGGCGCGCCGCTGGCGATCGAAGGCCTGATGGCGTTCTTTCTGGAGGCGACCTTCCTGGGCCTGTTCTTTCTCGGCTGGAACCGGCTGAGCAAGGTGCAGCATCTGGCCACCACCTGGCTGGTGGCGCTGGGCAGCAACTTCTCGGCACTGTGGATCCTGATCGCCAACGGCTGGATGCAGAACCCGACCGGCGCGGTGTTCAACCCGGACACCATGCGCATGGAAGTGGTCGATTTCATGGCGGTGCTGTTCAACCCGGTGGCGCAGGCCAAGTTCGTGCACACCGTCAGCGCCGGCTACGTGCTCGGCGCGGTGTTCGTGATGGCGATCAGCGCGTTCTATCTGCTACGCGGCACCCATGTGGAGATGGCGCGGCGCTCGTTCGCAGTGGCTGCCGCGTTCGGCCTGTTGTCCTCGCTGTCGGTGGTGGTGCTCGGCGACGAGAGCGGCTACGCCGCCAACGAACACCAGAAGATGAAGCTGGCGGCGATCGAGGCGATGTGGGAAACCGAAGCCGCCCCGGCCGACTTCACCGCATTCGGCATTCCCAACCAGCAGACCCATCGCAACGACTACGCGGTCAAGATCCCGTACCTGATGGGTCTGATCGCCACACGTTCGCTGGACCAGCCGATCCCCGGCATCCTGGAACTGGTCGGCCGTGCCGAGCATCGCATCCGCGGCGGCCAGATCGCCTACGGCGCGCTGCAACGCATCCGCGCCAACAAGGACGATGCCGAAGCGCGCAAGGTCTTCGAGGCACATTGGCAGGATCTGGGCCACGGCCTGCTGCTCAAGCGCTATCGCGACGATATCGGCAATGCCACGCCGCAGCAGATCGCCCAGGCCGCGATGGACACCGTGCCGCGGGTGCTGCCGCTGTTCTGGACCTTCCGCATCATGGCCGCCATTGGCATCTACCTGATCGCCTTCTTCGCCATCGCGTTCTGGTTCGCCTGCAAGCACAACTTCCAGCAAAAACGCTGGTTCCTGACCCTGGCGCTGTGGAGCCTGCCGCTGCCGTGGATCGCGATCGAGTGCGGCTGGTTCGTGGCCGAGTACGGCCGCCAGCCGTGGGCGGTGGAAGGCGTGCTGCCGACCTTCTATGCCGCCTCGGGACTGGATCTGTACGAAATCGTGTTGACCCTGGTCGGCTTCACCGCGCTGTACACCACGCTGTTGGTGATCGCGATCAAGCTGTCGCTGAAGACCATCCGCAAGGGCCCGGATGCGCTGTTTCCACCGAGCCAACGCACCCCGTCGCCGCACGGCAGCTCGCCCCACGCGTCCTCACCCGACGCCCCATTGAGCACCGGCGCGCTGGCCGGCGGCGCACCGTAAGCCAGGAGAGACAACCATGGATTTCATCTTGCTCGACTACACCACATTGCGCGTGATCTGGTGGCTGTTGCTCGGCGTATTGCTGTCCGGCTACGCGGTGATGGGCGGCTTCGATCTGGGCGTCAGCACCCTGCTGCCGCTGGTGGCCCGCAACGATGCCGAACGCCGGCTGGTGATCAACACCATCGGCCCGGTCTGGGAAGGCAGCCAGGTCTGGCTGATCCTGGGCGGCGGCGCGATCTTCGCCGCATTCCCGCCGTTGTATGCGGTGAGTTTTTCCGGGTTCTATCTGGCGATGTTCCTGATCCTGTTCGCACTGATCCTGCGCCCGGTCGGGTTCAAGTTCCGCGGCAAGCTGGCCGACCAGCGCTGGCGCAGCAACTGGGACTGGGCGTTGTTCGTCGGCGGCTGCATTCCGGCGCTGATCATGGGCGTGGCGGTCGGCAATGTGCTGCTCGGTGTGCCGTTCCACTTCGACGCCAGCATGCGCACGTTCTATACCGGCAACCTGTTCGGGCTGCTGACGCCGTTCGCGCTGCTCGCCGGCCTGCTCAGCGTGGCGATGTTGATGGCGCACGGCGCGGCGATGCTGGTACTCAAGACCGACGGACCGGTGGCCGAGCGTGCGGCGCGTTTCGGCAGCATCGCCGCGCTCTGCGCGGTGGCGCTGTTTGCCGCCGCCGGTGCATGGGTGGCGCTGGGTCTGCCGGGCTATGCAGTGACTTCGCTCCTGGCCACCGATGCGCCGACCAATCCGCTCGGCAAGACCGCCGCACTCACCGCAGCCGGCGGCTGGCTGCACAACTACAGCAGCATGCCGGCCACATTGATGGCACCGCTGATCGGCCTGGTCGGGCTGGCGATGAATGCGCTGCTGTTGCGTGTGCGTCGCGGCGGCCTGGCGTTCATCGCCTCGGGTTGCGCCATCGTCGGCATCGTCTTTACCGTCGGCTTTGCGTTGTTCCCGTTCCTGTTGCCCTCGTCCACCGCACCTAGCGCAAGCCTGACGCTGTGGGATGCCTCCAGCAGCCGCCTGACGCTGTGGATCATGCTGCTGGCGACCACGCTGTTCATGCCGATCGTGCTGGCCTACACAAGCTGGGTCTATCGCGTGCTCAAGGGCAAGGTCACCGCCGACGAACTCGCGGCCAATCCAAACGCCTACTGAGCATGCCCGCTGCGAGCGCGATGCACAGCTGCATCGCGCTCGCAGCAGGCCTCAACCTCGCACCCGCTTCAACGACTCAAGGAGAACGACAATGTGGTACTTCGCCTGGATCCTCGGCACCGGTCTGGCCGCACTGGCGGCCGTGCTCAACGGCATGTGGTTCGAAGCACGCGAGCCGGAGCGTGGCCAACCGCATCAGTAAAATTATTTTCGCTAGATGCTTGCCGATTCCGCATTCCCTATGTAACATACGCGGCTCCTTCGGGGTGTAGCTCAGTCTGGTAGAGCGCTACGTTCGGGACGTAGAGGTCGCAGGTTCGAATCCTGTCTCCCCGACCAGTTTCAAAACACAAAACCGGCCTCGTGCCGGTTTTGTGTTTTCAGGCGCTGGCGCATGCATGCGCGCAGTGCGGATGGTCTGTCATGTCTGTTGTCATTGCCGCTGCCTCCCCGTCCGCCCGGTTGCGTGGTCGCGGCTTGGTGCTGGCTGCCATTTTGTTGTCCGCCTTCAACTTGCGTACCGCGGTGACGTCGTTGACGCCGCTGCTGGAACGCATTGCCGACGAGTACGCATTCGGCGCGCCCACCATGGGTGCGCTCGGCATGTTGCCGACGGCTGCATTCGCACTGACCGGTGTGGCCACGCCGGCCTTGCTGCGCCGCTTCGGCCTGCTACGCACCGCGCTGCTGTCGATGGCATTGGCCACTGTCGGCCTGGTGTTGCGCCCGCTGCTGCCGGGCACTGCCGGACTGCTGATCGGTTCGCTGGTGGCACTGGCCGGCATGGGCATGGGCAACGTGGTGTTGCCGCCGCTGGTGAAGCGCTATTTCGGCGATCGCGTCGGCGGCGTCAGCACGCTCTACATCACCGTATTGCAGGTCGGCACCCTGCTGCCGGCACTGCTGGCAGTACCGGTGGCCGATGCGCTGGGCTGGCGCAGCTCGATGGTGGTGTGGGTGTTGCCGGCACTGCTGGCATTGGCGGCCTGGGCCATGGTGCACACCAGCCACCGCCGCATTCACGCGACCGGGCCGGCACCGGTCACACCCACGCCCGAGGCCGAGGGCCGCGTGGCACGCACCGCCCTGGGCTGGAGCATGGCGGTGACCTTCGGCATGACCTCGCTGGTCACCTATTCGATGTTCACCTGGTTGCCGACGCTGCTGCGCGAAGCCGGCGCCTCGCCCGCGTTCGGCGGCACCATGGTGGCGCTGTTCGCGGCACTGGGCATGGTCGGCGCCTTGACCATGCCGGCGCTGGCGGTGCGCATGCGCAACCCGTTTCCGATCGTGCTGCTGTGCGCGGCCTGCCACCTGGTCGCGTTTGCCGGGCTGTGGTGGGCGCCGCTGGCCGCGCCGATCCTGTGGGTGACCCTGCTCGGCCTGGGGCCGAGCACGTTCCCGCTGGCCTTGGTGCTGGTCAATCAACGCAGCCGCACTGCGGCCGGCTCGGCGGCCCTGTCCGGGTTCTCGCAGGGCATGGGCTATGCGGTGAGCTGCCTCGGGCCATTCCTGTTCGGCTGGCTGCATGCGCACCACGGCGGCTGGACCTCGCCGTTCGTCTTCCTGGTGATCTGCATCCTGGTGCAGCTGGCGGCCGCCTGGGTGGCCTGCCGTCCGCAGTTGCTGGAAGACGTCTGGGCGCCGCCGCCACGCGGCGCCCGCGCGGTCAACGTACCGGCAGACTGATGTAGCTGGGCTGCTGGGGGCTCACATAGACGCGCTGGGTGGCCTTTCGATAATCGCCGGGCTTGGCGAAGAAGATGTTGTCCACGTAGGTCTGCGGATTGCGGTCGTACAGCGGAAACAGGCTGGACTGCACCTGCACCATCACCCGGTGGCCCGGCTGGAAGGTGTGGTTGGCGGTCGGCAGGCCGAACTGGAACGCCAGCGGCTGATTGGATGCCAGCGGCTTGGGCGTGCTGAAACTCTCGCGATAGCGGCCGCGGAAGATCGCCAGCGACACCGGCAGCTCGTAGCCGCCCATCTTGGGACTGGACGCCATCTCGTCCGGATACACGTCGATCAGTTTCACCACCCAGTCGCTGTCGCTGCCGCTGGTGGAGGCCTGCAGATGCACTTCGGGTGCGCCGGCGATCTGCAGGGGTTCGGTCAGCGGTTCGGTGACAAAGGTCAATACGTCCGGGCGGCCGTCCACGAAGCGCTGGTCCTGCACCAGCCAGGTGGTCCACATGCTGCGATCACCGAAGTCCACCGGGCGCGGCACGAACGGTACCGGCTTGGCCGGGTCGGCCACGTATTCCTCGAAACCCGGCTGCCCCGCCGCCGGCTGCTGGAACGACAGCTTGCCGCCGGCCTGCAGGTACAGCGGTTTGCTGCTCGACGCACAGCCCTTGGCGCAGCTGCGCGGCCAGGCCTGCAGACGGTCCCAATGATTCTCTCCGGTGTTGTAGATGAACACCGGCGGCGTGCTCGCCTTGGGCGCGCCATCGACCAGGTATTGATCGAAGAACGGGCGCAGCACGTCGTGGCGGAACTGGCGCGCGGTATCACCGTCGAAATTCAATGCGCCCACCGCGCTGCCGTCGTAGTTGACCTGGCTGTGCCGCCACGGCCCCATCACCAGGTAGTTGAGCGTATTGCTGCGGTCACGTGGCTCCATCGCCGCGTAGCTATGGATGGCACCCCACATGTCCTCCTGGTCCCACAGCCCCTGCAACCACATGGTCGGCACCTTGAGCGGGGTGCGCGCCATCACCTTGTCCAGCGCCTGCTCCTGCCAGAACGTATCGTAGGCGGCGTGTTCGGTGAGCTTGTGCCACCACGGCAGCTGTTCCAGGCCGGCGGCCCTGGCGAAATCGCCGGCCGAGCCGGCGCGCAGCAGGTTGCTGTAGTCGTCATGGCCCTGGCGCGCGATGCCGCTGCCCTTGCCGCGCTGGGTGAGCTGGCCGGTGAAATAGTCGAAGTTGACCTGGCGGAACGCGCCGTAGTTGAACCAGTCGTCGCCCATCCAGCCGTCGATCATCGGGCTTTCCGGCACCGCGACCTTGAGCGCGGGATGCGGGTTGGTCAAAGCCATCACCACGGTGAAGCCTTCGTAGGACGAGCCGATCATGCCGACCTTGCCATTGGATTCCTTGACGTTTTTCACCAGCCAGTCGATGGTGTCCCAGGCATCGGTGGCATGGTCGACCTCGCTGGGATTGAGCGCACCACGCAGCGGCCGGGTCATCACGTAATCGCCTTCGGAGCCGTACTTGCCGCGCACGTCCTGGATCACGCGGATATAGCCGCCTTCCACGAACACGTCGTCGCCCTGTGCGAGCAGGTCCTTCATATGCGGCGAGGCCATGCGCTCGGTGCGGCCGCTGGCGTTGTACGGCGTGCGCGTCAGCACCATCGGCGCATTGCGCGCGCCCTTGGGCAGCACGATCACCGTATGCAGCTTGACCCCGTCGCGCATCGGAATCATCACCTCGCGCTTGATGTAGTCGTTGGCGGCATCACCTGCCACGAACGGCTTGCCGGTGATGTCCGGCGTCATCGGCGAGGTTTGCGCCAGCGCGCTGCCGGTGGCGGCGGCAATGGCGGTGGCGAGCAGGCAGGCGGCAAAACGGCGCATCGACGACTCCGGAACGTACGGGGGCAGTCGTCGACTGTAGGCAGAGCGCGGCCTGCCGGGGGAGTGTCAAAGGTCGTGGTTGCCGGGTAGGTCGTGATTGCCGGGTGGCTGGCCTGCGTATCGCCGATCAGTGCCGTATCTGGCCCTGGCCCCGCACCACGAAGCGCTCCACGGTCAGCGCCTCCAGGCCCATCGGGCCGTAGGAATGCAGGCGCGTGGTGGAGATGCCGATCTCCGCGCCCAGGCCAAGCTCGCCGCCATCGGAGAAACGCGAGGAGGCGTTGACCATCACCACCGCCGAGCGCAGCGATTGCACGAAGTTCTCCGCGTTGGCGGCGTCCTGGGTGGCGATCACCTCGGTGTGGTCCGAGCCGTACTGGCGGATATGCGCCAGCGCGGTGTCCAGATCCGGCACCACCCGGATCGCCAGGATCAGGTCGAGGAATTCGGCGGCGTAGTCGTCGTCGCTGGCAGCTGCGACGTCGGGCAACAGTGCGCGCGTAGCCGCATCGCCACGCAGCTCCACGTGACGTTCGCGCAGGGCCTGCGCGGCCAGCGGCAGAAAGCGCGCCGCGATATCGGCATGCACCAGCAAGGTCTCCAGCGCATTGCAGGCCGACGGCCGGCTGGCCTTGCCATCGACCAATAGACGCACCGCCAGGTCCACGTCCGCCGATGCATCCACGAACAGATGGCACACGCCCTTGTAATGCTTGATCACCGGCACGCGCGCATGCTCGGCCACGAAGCGGATCAGCCCTTCGCCGCCACGCGGAATCGCCAGATCGACGATGTCGCTGAGTTGCAGCAGCTCCAGCATGGTCTCGCGGCGCAGATCCTCGACCAGGGTCAACGCCGCCTCCGGCACGCCGGCCTCGCGCAGGGCGCGCTGCAGGGCGCGCGCGATCCCGGTGTTGGAATGGATCGCTTCCGAGCCGCCACGCAGGATCACGCCATTGCCGGCCTTGATGCACAGTGCTGCGGCATCGGCGGTCACATTCGGGCGCGCCTCGTAGATCATCGCGATCACCCCCAGCGGCACCCGCACCTTTTGCACAACAATGCCGTTGGGGCGAACGTCCTCGCGCGTGACCTGCCCGACCGGATCGGGCAGTTGCGCCACCTCGCGCAGCGCGGCTGCGATGCCGTCCAGGCGCTTTGTGTCCAGCGCCAGACGATCGAGCATCGCAGCACCAACCCCCTTCTCACGCGCCGCCTCCAGATCGCGCGCATTCGCCGCCAGGATCACCGCCGCATCCTGTTCCAGCGCGGCCGCCATCGCCTCCAGCAAGGCCTGCTTGGCAGACGCGGACAGTTGTGACAGCACTTGCGCGGCATCACGGCATTGCAGGGCTAGGGTTTTGATGGTCATTGGAGGGCCGGGATTGGGGAGTCGGGATTGGGGATTGGCAAAAGCGGCAATACCGTTTTATCACCACAGGGAATCAGTCGTCGGGACACGGAGGCAACGTTGGGCAGACGCGGTGCATACGCGTTTGCAAATCCCCAATCCCGACTCCCCAATCCCCGCTACAAAAGCACCAAATCATCGCGATGCACCACATTCTCGCCGTAGCTGTAGCCGAGCACGGGCTCGATCTCGCGCGAGTGGCGGCGGGCGATGCGGCGGATATCCACCGCCGAATACTGGCTGACGCCGCGTGCCAGGCAGCGCTCGCCGGCGTCGTCGCGCAGGTGGATCTCCACCATGTCGCCACGCCGGAAGTCGCCTTGCGCACCGGCCACGCCGCCCGGCAGCAGCGAGGCGCCCTTGTCGGTCAGTGCGGCGGCGGCACCGGCATCGATCAGGATCGCGCCCGCTTCCACCGGCGCGTGCCGCAGCCAGTACTTGCGGGCGGCAATGCGCGTGCGCGCGGCATGGATACGCGTGCCGTGCAGGCGATCCTGCGCCAGGGCGCGCACCACATCGCCATTGCGGCCGTTGAACAGATAGGTTTCGATGCCGGCCGCGCCGGCCTTTGCGGCGGCTTCCAGCTTGGTGCGCATGCCGCCGGTGCCCACGCTGCTGCCGCTGCCGCCGGCCATCGCCAGCACCTCGGCGGTGAGTTCGGTCACCTCGTCGAGCGGCCGCGCCAGCGGATTGCTGCGCGGGTCGGCGCTGTACAGCCCGTCGATATCGGTAGCGATGAACAAGGCATCGGCATCGACCAGGGCGGCGACGATCGCGGCCAGGTTGTCGTTGTCGCCCAGCTTGAGCTCGTCCACCGACACGGTGTCGTTTTCGTTGATCACCGGCAACGCGCCCAGCCGCAACAACTCGCCCAGGGTGGCGCGTGCGTTGAGATAGCGGCGGCGGTTACGCAGGTCGTCGTGGGTGAGCAACACCTGCGCCACCGGGCGCTCGAAGAAGCGCTGCCAGAGCGCGATCAACTGCGCCTGCCCCAGCGCAGCCAGCGCCTGGCGCGCGGCGATCGGCGCACCGGCCTCGGCAGCCCTCGGCAGGATCGCGCGGCCGGCGGCCACCGCACCCGACGACACGATCACCAGCTCGCGCCCGGCCATCAGGTTGGCCGAGACGAACTGCGCCAGCCCCAGCGCAAAACGCGGCGACAGGCCACCGCCATCGGCGGCGAGCAGGCTGCTGCCGACCTTGAGCACCGCGCGTCGCCATGGCGGCAGCGCCTGCTCGGCAAATGACGCAGCAGTGGCGATGGGCGTGCTCATGGCGACAACCTGCTCAGTGCGTGTTCCACTCATGAACGGTCAGCGTGGAGGCATCGCGCAGCGCCAATGGGTCGCGCGCGACGATCTGCTGTGCGTCTTCCAGGCTGGCGACGTTGATCAATACGTATGCGCCACCGCTGCCATCGCTGAAGCCGCCGGTCAGTTCCAGCTGCCCGGCCGCCCGCAGCGTGTCGAGAAATGCACGATGCGGCTGCACCACATCGGCCGGAAAATCCGGCTTGCGCATCGCCAGCACCAGATAGCGTGTCGCCATCAGCCTGCCTCCTTGTCGGGTGTCGCCTCGCTACGGCCGAACGGCGTGGAAATCACCAGAAAGCGCGCTTCCATCTCGGACAGGTTGTGCATCTGATGGGTGGAACCGGGCGGCACATGCAGGCCCTGCCCGACCCCGAGCACATGCTGCTCGCCATCCAGCTGCAGCATCACCTCGCCGGCCAGCACATAGAAAAAATGCCGCGCGCGGCTGTGCCGGTGACGCAGCTCGGCCGCGCCGGGCGGCATGTGCTCTTCGAGCACGCTCAGGTTGGGGTCGCGCAACAGGTGCCAGCCGTCGCTGGCTTCGCCCCAGGGGTAATGCTCGGCGGTGTCGGTGCTGATCGCGGCCATCAGACCAGCGCCTGCCAGCGGGCACGCAGGACGTCCAGCTGCAGATCTGCGGCGGCACCTGGCGAGACGCGGGCGGCCAGGCTGCCTTCCGGCGTGCGCCCCTGCCCTGCGGTGTCGGCCGATTCCGCGGCCGCCTTGTAGGCCTCGCGGAACGGCACGCCGGCAACCGCCGCTTCCACCGCCACGTCGGTGGCGTACATGCCCGAATCGATCGCCGCACGCAGCTTGTCCGGGCGCCATTCCAGATTGGCCAGCAGGGCCGGCAGCAGTTCCAGTGCCGCCAGGCCACGCCCGAAGCCGTGCACGATGGCGCCCTTGCTGCTCTGCAGGTCGCGGTGATAGCCCGATGGCAGCGACAGCAGCTGTTCGATCTCGGTCCGCGCGGCGGCCACGCTGGCGTGGGTGGCACGCATCAGTTCGATCACGTCGGGGTTGCGCTTGTTCGGCATGATCGAGCTGCCGGTGGTGTATTGCGCCGGCAACGCGACGAAGGCGAACTCGCCGCTGGTGAACAACGACAGATCCCAGGCGATCCGGCGCAGGTCCAGCGTTGCGCTGCCAAGCGCCTCGAGCGCGGCCAGTTCGTACTTGCCACGCGAGAGCTGCGCATAGATCGGCGACACCTGCAGCCGTGCAAAGCCCAGCTCGGCAGTGGTATGCGTACGGTCCAGCGGCAGGTTGACGCCATAACCGGCGGCGGTGCCGAGCGGATTGCTGTCCACCAGGCGCAAAGTATCAGCCGCACGCACCGCGTCGTCGATAAAGGCCTCGGCCCAGCCCGCCCACCACATGCCGGCCGAGGACACTACCGCACGCTGGATATGCGTATAGCCCGGCACCGGCAACGCGGCTTCTGCCTGCGCGCGGTCCAGCGCCACCTTGGCGATCTCCGCGCCGAGCTCGGCCACGCGTTGCAGCTTGTCCTTCAACCACAGGCGCGTGGCGACCAGGATCTGGTCGTTACGGCTGCGCCCGGTGTGGATCTTGCGGCCGGCATCGCCCAGCCGTTCGGTCAGGCGCGCCTCGATCGCCGAATGGCAATCCTCGTAGCGCTCGTCCAGCACGAACGCGCCACTGCGGAAATCGGCCGCCAGCAGGTCGAGCTGCTCGCTCAGTCCGCCCAGCTCCTGCAGCGACAGGATGCCGATGTGCTGCAGTCCCTGCGCATGCGCCTTGCTGGCAGCGATGTCGTACAGGAAGAACTCGCGGTCCAGGATGACGTCGTCGCCGGCCAGGAAGCTCTGGATCTTGGCGTCCACCGCCACGCCGGGTTTTTGCCACAACAGATTGGTCATCGGAAAGCGTCTCGAAATAAATTGTCAGCTTAAATCCCCGCACACGGAGGTGCGGGCTGTTGCGAGGGACTCGCATCGTTGAATCACCGCACAGAGCTGTGCGGGCTCTTGCGAGGAACTCGCATCATCAGCCAATCGCAGTCAATTCGTCCCAGCCCAATGCCAGGTTGAGATTTTGCATCGCCTGCGTCGCCGCGCCCTTGAGCAGGTTGTCCAGCGTTGCCACCACCACCACCCGCTTGTTGCCCGGCGCCAGCGTCACGCCACCGATCTGAACGCCATGCCTGCCGGCGATGCGGCTGACCCACGGCGCTTCATCGACGATCTCGATCAACGGCTCGTCGGCGTAACGCTGCGTGTAGCGCGCCTGGACCTGCTCGCGCGTCAGCGCTTGCTGCAGCCACAGGTTGACGGTCATGGTGATGCCACGGAAATGCGGCGCCACATGCGGCATGAACTCCACCGGCACGCCGAGCTGCGCAGAGACTTCGCGCTCGTGCATGTGGTTGGTCAGCGCATACGGCATCAGGTTATCGGCCAGCAACTCGGGGTTGTTCTTGTCCGACGGCGTGGTGCCCGCGCCGGAATACCCGGACACGCCGAAACACTGCGGCGGGCCGGCCAGTTGGTCGAGCAAGGGCGCGATCGTCAGCTGCATCGCGGTGGCATAGCAGCCCGGATTGCTGATGCGCTTCTGCCCGGCGTAGCTGCCGCGCGTCAGCTCGGGCAACCCGTAATACCAGGCCGGATCGAAGCGGTAATCGGCCGACAGATCGATCAGCAGCGTCTGCGGCCTGGCCGAATCGATCGCCGCGACGAAGGGCTCGGCCTTGCCGTTGGGCAATGCCAGGATCACCACGTCGGCGGCCTTGGCGGCTACCGCATCGGCATCCAGGCTCTCGTAGCGCAGCTCGCCGCGATACGCCGCGTTGTGCTCGGCCACCGGTTGCCCGGCCAGCTCGCGCGAGGACACGAACAGCAGCTGCAGATGCGGGTGTGCCGCCACCAGCTTGATCAATTCCGATCCGGTATGCCCGCGGGCCCCGACGATGCCGATGGTCGTTGTTTGAACAGTCATGCGTTTGCTTCCAGGCGGAACTGCAGGTGGCGTTTGACCCCGGCCCATTCCGTATCGATGATGGAGAACACCACGGTGTCGCGCGGCGTGCCGTCAGGGTGACGGGTGTAATTGCGCAGCACGCCGTCCTGCTTTGCACCGAGCCGCGCAATCGCCGCGCGCGAGGTGTGATTGAACCAACTGGTCTCGAACACCACGCTCAGGCAGCCCAGCGTCTCGAAGGCGTGCTGCAGCAGCATCCGCTTGGTGTCGGTATTGACGCCGCTGCGCTGCACGCGCGGCGCGTACCAGGTGTAGCCGATCGACAGCTTGGGCACTGTCGCATCCAGCCCGTAATAGCGTGTGCAGCCGACGACCTCGCCGGCCGCATCGCATACCACGTAAGGCAGCACCCGCCCGTCGGCTTGCGCATCCAAGGCCGCGCCCACGTAGTCGTCCACCTGCGCCGGTGCCGGCACGCCGGTGTACCACAGCCGCGACAAGGCCCCATCGCCCAACGCAGCGCGCAGACCATCGGCATGCGCAGCTTGCAATGGTTCCAGTGTTGCGTGTTGCCCGCGTAGCGTGGGCAGCTCGCGCCAAAGCGCTGGCAATGCGACGGGCGCCATCTTACTCAGCCCAGCAGCGTCGGCTGACGCGTCGCGCAATGCGCCACGCAGTGCTGGATCTGCTCGAAGTTCTCCAGCCCGTACCAGAACACCTTCCACTTCTCCTGCTTGATGCAGCCGTCGGACTCGGCGTAGTAGAAAATGTTGACCTGATTGTTGTGACGCGAGCGCCAGAACAGTTGCGGGGTTTCCTCGCGCATCACGTTCCACACTGCACGGCCCAGGCCTTCGCCCTGGGCGTCGTCGAGCACGGCGAACTTGTCCAGGTAGATCAGCGCGCTTGCACCCAGCATGCCTTCGTCGGTGAGGATCACCGCGGCGCGGTAGTTCTCGCTGACATAGGCGCGCAGCAACCTGGTGTTGCTGAAGTAATCGGGCACCAGCGTGCGGCCGAAGCTGGATTCGATCAGCGTCCTGAGCCGCGGCAGGTCCAGTTCGTCCCAGGAGGTCGCGCGCAGCACGCGCTCGCCGCGCCGCACCAGCGTGCCCGAGCCCTTGTGGGTGAACAGTTCCTTGGCCAGATCGGCCGGCCGGGTGATCGACACCGACGACTCCAGCGGCAGGCGATCGAGCAGATCCTTGATCTGTTCGATCTTCACCCGCATGCCGCCGTTGATCCACGGCTGCTGCATCAGATGGTCGAACTCGGTGGACAGGTTGATCGAGTCGATCACCTTGCCATCGGCATCCAGCAGACCGCCGGTGCCGGTGAGGAAGATGATCTTGTACGGCTGCAGCTCCTGCACCAGTTCGTTGGCGGCAAAATCCGCGTTGACGTTGAGGATCTGCCCGCTCGGCGTCTCGCCCAGGCTGGTGATCACCGGGATCGAGCCGGCCTGCAGGCTGGCTTCGATCGGCGCCAGGTTGACCGCCTTGACCTCACCGACCAGGCCGTAGGTGTCGCGGTCCAGATACTGCGCTTCGAATACGCCGCCGGTGATCGAGGTCGCACGCGCGCCGTTCTGCTGCAGCGCCTCGACCAGCTTGAGGTTGGAGGCCTGGAACACCTTGCGCACGATCGCCAGCGCTTCCGGCGAGGTCACCCGCAGGCCGTTGACGGTGCGCTTCTCGATGCCGGCCGCCGACAGTTCGGCATCCAGCTGCGGGCCGGCGCCATGCAGCACGATCGGGGTCAGCCCCACTTCCTGCAGGAACGACAGCGACGAGGTCAGCGCGTCCAGGTCGTCGCGCAGCACCGCGCCGCCCACCTTGACCACCGCAAAGCGTTTGGCATCCAGCTGCGAGAAACGCTTGAGGTACTGGCTGATTTCCTTGGCGCTGGCCATGCTCGAAAGCAGGCGCACGATGGTCTGGCGGGTCTGTTTGTGGGGCTGTGCGGAGAGGGACATTGCCGTGATCGAAGAGAGGGATGGCCGCGCCTGGGCGCGGAATGCGGCTTCAGTTTGAGCCGTTGATGATGCGATGTACCGACTCGGCGTAACGCTGCAGCTGCGCAAGCGTCACGAACTCGTCGGCGGTGTGCGCCTGGGCGATATCGCCGGGGCCATAGACCAGGGCGGTGTAACCGCCGGCCGAAAACAGCGAGGCCTCGGTCCAGAAATCCACTGCATTGCCGATCGGCAGGTCTAGCGCATCGGCCACATCGCGGGCGGCCAGGCGGCGTTCCTCGGCCCGCGCGATATCGCCGGACGGCAGACTGGGGCCGCGGAAGGTTTCTTCGAAATGCGCCGCGTGTGGATCGGCAAATCCGGCAAACGTCGCCAGCAAACCGTCCACGTCCATCGACGGCAGCGGACGAAAGCCGAAACGCAGCTCGGCCGCCGGCGCGATCATGTTGGCCTTGATGCCGCCCTCGACCCGACCGATGTTGAAGCGCAGGCCGGTCAGGCCGCCGAAACGCGCATGCGCCAGCGACTCGACATGGTCCAGCGCCCTGCCGCCCCAACGCATCGCCTGATGCAACGCACTGGCGGAAGGATCCTGCTTGCCCGAGGCATGCCCGGCACGCCCGGCAAACCGCATCAGCACCGAGCTGATGCCGCGATGCGCCAGCACCGCCTCGCTCATGGTCGGCTCGGCGACCAGCACCGCCTCATACGGCACACCGCGCGCCAGGAACGCGGCGATGCAGCGCGGGTCGTTGGCTTCCTCGTCGGAGGAAAACAGGAAGGCCGCATCGCCCTGGCCGGCATTGGCCGCCGCCACCAGCGCCGCCGCCGCACCCTTGATGTCGCAGACGCCCAGGCCGATCACGCGATCGTCGGTACGCCGCATCACGTGCGGATCGGCGCTCCAGTGCGGCGAATCCGGCACCGTGTCCAGATGCACGTTGAACAGATACTTCGGCGTTCCGCGCACCGCATACAGGCTGACCGCACCGGCACCGTGGTCGATCACCTCGACCTGGAAACCGGGCAGCTGCGCGCGCAGATAATCGAAGATGCCGCCCTCGGCAGCGATCGCCCGCGGCGGATTGCGGGTGTCGAAGGACACCAGCTGTTCCAGGTGTTCGAGGGTGGAGGCAAGTAGATCGGTCATGTCGGTTTGATCAATGGTCCGAAGTGGCGGCTAACAAAAGTCACAACTGCACCGTGGTGCGAGGCTGCGCGAACAACGTCTACAGCGCATCCAGGCCACCCTTCTCCCACCGGGAGAAGGTGCCCCGAAGGGGCGGATGAGGGGACGGGCGAAGCCGAGTGCACCGCACCCTGCGGGAGCTTCGCTTGCACCTTCACCTCACCCCCGCTCCGCGCCCCGGCCCGCGCTTGCGGCGCGGGCGCTCCAAGGCACGCGCGCCAGCGGCGCGTCAGCCGTGCCTTCTCGCCCCGGGGGAGAGGGGCTTTGCATACGTGCCCTGAAACTTCAGCGATTCACCTGGGCATACAGCGTCGAGCTCATCCCGAACAGCTTGATGAAGCCTTCCGCTTCCTCCACGCCCCAGTCGGCCGACTGCGCATAGGTCGCGCCCTTGGTGTTGAGCAGGTGCGGCGAACGCACCGCCACCGCATCGACGCGGCCGCCGCGGGTTTCCAGCGTGACCTCGCCATTGACCTTGGCCTGCGACGACTTCAGGAACGCCTCGATGTCGGTCTTGAGCGGATCGTGATAGAAGCCTTCGTACACCAGCTCCACCCACTTGCGCGCCACATCCGGCTTGAAGCGGTTCTGCTGCTTGGTCAGCACCGCATCTTCCAGCGCGCGGTGCGCGGTCAGCAGCGAGATCAGGCCCGGCGCCTCGAACACGATGCGGCCCTTCAACCCGATCACGGTATCGCCGGTGTAGACGCCACGGCCCACGCCGTAGGGCGCGAACAGCTTGTTGAGCTGGGCCAGGATCTGCTCGCCCGGCAGCGCCTTGCCATTGAGTTCAACGGCCTCGCCTTCGACGAACTTCAGGGTGACGGTCAGCGGCTCGACCGGCCACTCGCTGCGCGGCGCGCACCAGCCGCGCGCACCTTCGCCCGGCGCTTCCCAACGGTCGATCTCGCCGCCGGACATGGTCAGCCCGAGCAGGTTCTCGTTGATGGTGTAGGCCTGCTGCTTGGCGCGCACGCCGAAGCCGCGCTCTTCCAGGTACTTCTGTTCGTAGGCGCGGGTCTGGGTGTGTTCTTTCTGGATCTCGCGGATCGGCGCCACGATCTGGTAATCGCCCAGTGCCTTCACTGCCAGGTCGAAACGCACCTGGTCGTTGCCCATGCCGGTGCAGCCGTGCGCGATGCTGCGCGTGCCCAGTTCCTCGGCGCGCTTGAGCGCGGCGTCGACGATCAGGTAACGGTCGGACACCAGCAACGGGTACTGGCCCTGATAGCCCTCGCCCGCCCACACGAACGGCTTGACGAAGCCCTGCCAGATGGCCGGGCCGCCATCGACGGTGACATGGCTGGCGGCACCGAGTTCGGCCGCGCGCTTTTCGATGAAATCACGCTCCTCGGCATCCACCCCGCCGGTATCGGCAAACACGGTGTGCACCGCATAGCCCTGCGCCTGCAGATACGGAATGCAGAAGCTGGTATCCAGGCCACCGGAGAACGCCAGGACGATGTCCTTCTTTGTGCCGGGATTGGAGAGTGGGGATTCGGGATTGGTGGAAGCGGTCTGCTGCGACATGGGGGTCTCTTTAGAAGTTGACTAGGTTGGGTCGGGAGCCGGGTTCGCCGTTGCGAATCCCACATCCCCAATCACGAATCCCGGCTGCCCTGGCCCACCAGGGCAGCCATGATCGCCTTCTGCACATGCAGGCGATTCTCGGCTTCATCGATGGCGATGCAGTTGGGCGAATCCATCACCGCGTCGGTGGCCTTGACGTTGCGACGCAGCGGCAGGCAGTGCGAGAACACGCCGTTGTTGGTCAGCGCCATCTTGCGTTCGTCGACGATGAAGTGCTGGTACTGGTCGCGGATCGGCTTTTCCGGCTCCCAATTGCCGAAGAACGGCAACGCGCCCCAGCTCTTGGCATACACCACGTCGGCACCGGCGTAGGCACTGTCGATGTCGTGGCTGACCTGCAGCGAGCCGCCGCTTTCGGCCACGTTCTGCGCTGCCCAGTCCATGTAGCGCGGGTCCAGGATGTAGTCCGGCGTCGGGCACAGCAGGGTCACGTCCATGCCCATGCGGGTGGCGATCGTCAGCGCGGAATTGGCCACCGCGGTGTTCAACGGCTTGGGGTGATAGGTCCAGGTCAGCACGTACTTCTTGCCGCGCAGATCCTGGGTGCCGAAGTGTTCCTGCAACGCCATCGCGTGCGCCAGCTCCTGGCACGGGTGGGTGATGGTCTCCATGTTGATCACCGGTACCGGCGAATACTTGGCAAAGCTCCTGAGCACCTGGTCCTCGCGGTCCTTGGACCAGTCGACGAACTTCGGGAACGCGCGTACGCCGATCAGGTCGACATAACGGCCCAGCACCCGCGCCACTTCGGCGATGTGCTCCTCGGTGTCGCCATCCATCACCGTGCCCAGATTGAACTCGATCGGCCAGGCGTCCTTGCCCGGCTGCAGCACCACCGCATGCCCGCCCAGCTGGAACGCGCCCAGCTCGAAGCTGGTGCGGGTGCGCATGGACGGGTTGAAGAACACCAGCGCGATCGACTTGCCCTTCAGCTCGCTTCCCAGCTTGTTGCGTTTGAACAACGCGGCCTGGGTCAACAGCGCGTCCAGTTCGGCGCGGCTCCAGTCCTGGGTGTTCAAGAAGTGCTTCAGTGACATCGATCGATCCTTGTGCTGCGTGCTTCTGCTGCGTGGTCCGCCAGGAGCGGCGGGGTGCGCGACATGCGCGTTTCTTGCGGTTGAAACTTTTGTGATGTCAAAACGAAAAAACCCAGCCTGCGGGCTGGGTTTTCAACGGCGGAACAGCAAAACGCTCCGGTTACCCAGCGAAAATGTGGGATTCCGGTCGGCGGGCACGCGAGGTCATGCCGGAGGCCATTCGGGCGGCGCTGGTGTCGTGCTGAAAGGCGTTTGCGTACATAGGGCGCGAATCCTCGCATGCATGCGGGCACGGCGCAACCGCCGCGCGGCTCAGCGCGGCGGCGCGACGATGGCGTCGGGGATGTAGGGGGTGACCGACACGCGGACGCGCAGCCGGTTACCCGGGTCTTCCGGCAGCCGCGAACGGTACTTGGTGCCCTTGTAGACGTAATCCACATCGAAGGCGATCGGCCGCCGGAACTCGCGCGGCACTTCCACCACCCGGCAGTTGCGCCGTGTGCTGGTCGGCGGCACCGCCATCGGCACGGACGCCGGCTCGGGGCGACGGGAGAACATCTCCTTGACCGAATCCACCATCCGGTTGATACGGCCTTCGTCCTCGACCGGTGCCGCTGCCACCGGCGCGACCTGCTCGGCCTCGCACTGTTCCTCCATGCGGGTGGCACGCAGGGTCTGATAGACCGGCTCGACATTGAGCACCTGCGCGTAATCCAGCTTCACGTTCTCGATCACCACCACCCGGTTCTTGGGATCGGTTTCCGCCGCGTGCGCTGACGATGCCTGCCAGGCGAACACACAGAGCAGCAGGAAGAACGGGGAAGGTCGCATCAGTACCAGGAGGGCGCAGCCAGGCAATACGTAAGTGTATGGAGCTTGCGATCCCTTGGGCTGAACGCAGCCCATCCGGTCACCGGCGCTGCTGCGCGCGTGCGGTTGGTTCGCCACATCGCCGCGACCGGCTAGAATCGCCCGGTTATCCTTTTTCAGATGCCGATGAGCCTGCGCCTGCACAACAACCTGACGCGGCGGGCCGAGCCGTTCGCACCGCTCGATCCGTCCAGCCCCACCCTGTATGTGTGCGGCCCCACCGTCTACAACTACGCGCATATCGGCAACGCCCGCGGCCCGGTCGTGTTCGATGTGCTGGCCGCCCTGCTGCGCCGGCGCTATGGCGCGCTGCGCTACGCGCGCAACATCACCGACGTGGACGACAAGATCAACGCCGCCGCGCAGGCGCAGGGCGTGCCGATCTCGACCATCACCGACCGCTTCGCCGCGATCTACCGCCAGGACATGGCCGCGCTCGGCGTGCAGCCGCCGGACATCGAACCGGAAGCGACCGCGCATATCCCGCAGATCGTGGCGATGATCGAGCAGCTGATTGCCAACGGGCATGCCTATGCCGCCGAAGGCCATGTGCTGTTCGCGGTGGCCAGCTTTGCGCACTACGGCAAGCTCTCGCGCCGCGACCCGGACGAGATGCTGGCCGGCGCGCGCGTGGACGTGGCGCCGTACAAGCGCGACCCGGGCGACTTCGTGCTGTGGAAGCCCTCCAGCGACGAGCTGCCCGGCTGGGACTCGCCCTGGGGCCGCGGCCGCCCGGGTTGGCATATCGAATGCTCGGCGATGGCTGCCGCGCACCTGGGCCCGACCATCGACATCCATGCCGGCGGCGTGGACCTGCAGTTCCCGCATCACGAGAACGAGATCGCGCAGAGCGAATGCGCGCATGGCGGGGCGACCTTTGCGCGGTTCTGGCTGCACAACGGCATGCTCAATTTCAGCGGCGCCAAGATGAGCAAGTCGCTGGGCAATATCGAGACCGTGCACGACCTGATCGCCCGCCACCCGCCCGAGGCGTTGCGCTACGCGCTGCTGAGCGCGCATTACCGGCAGCCGCTGGACTGGTCCGATGGCCTGATCGACCAGGCCAAGAACACGCTGGACCGGCTGTACGGCACCTTGCGCGACCTGGCCGCGGCCGAACACGCTGCCGGGACCGCCCCCGCGCAGCCGGCCACGATTCCCGACGAGGTGGAAGCCGCGCTCGACGACGACCTCAACACTCCGCTTGCGCTGTCGGTCATCGCCAACATCGCCTCCGAGGCCCGCGCGCTGCGCACCCAACTCGCACAGGGCAGCGACGCATCGGCAGGTGTTGCCGCGCTGTCCGGACTGAAGTCGCGGCTGCTCGGCGCAGGCCTGGCGCTGGGCTTGCTGCAGCAGGACCCGGCCGCCTGGTTCTCGCGCGGCACCGACGCGGGCGACGATGCGCGCATCACGGCGCTGGTCGAAGAACGCAATGCCGCCAAGAAAGCGAGGGACTTCGCCCGCGCCGACGCCATCCGCACGCAGCTGGCCGACGAAGGCATCGTGCTGGAAGACACTCCGCAAGGCGTGCGCTGGAAGCGCGCATGACCCTCCTCCCTTCTCCCTTTGGGGGAAGGTGCCCCGCAGGGGCGGATGAGGGTGCGAGCGAATCCACATGCATCGCTTTTTTTGAGATGGGCGAAGCCACCCGCATCGAATTCCAGCGAGGCTTCGCCCGTACCCTCATCCAACCCCTGCTCCGCGCCCCGCCCGCGCTGGCGGCGCGGGCGCTCCAAGGCACGCGCGCCCATGGCGCGCAAACCGCGCCTTCTCGCCCCGGCGCGTGAGGGGCGCCATTGCGGTGTCGCCGGGCAGCGCTACCACCGACCGAATCTGGATTTTTTGATGACCACCACCCCCTTCCCGCTTGAACCCACCGCCGTCGACGCACAGGCCGCCATTGCCGAGGAATTTTCCTTCTTCGGCGACTGGTCCGAGCGTTACCAGTACCTGATCGACCTGGGCCGCAAGCTGCCCAGCTTCCCCGAACAGTGGAAGACCGAAGAACACCGCCTGCATGGCTGCCAGTCGATGGTGTGGATCGTGCCGGAGGGCAATGCCGAGCGGCTGGACTTCCACGCCGTCAGCGACTCGGCGATCGTCTCCGGGCTGATCTATCTGGCCTTGCGCGTTTACTCCGGGCGTAGCGCGCAGGAGATCCTGGCCACCGAGCCGGACTACATCGCCGGCATCGGGCTGGCCAAGCACCTGTCGCCGACCCGCAGCAACGGCGTGGCGGCAATGCTGGCTTTCATCCGCGACACCGCCCGCGCCCAGCAGTGAGCACGCCGACGCCCTCACCTGCCGCTTCGCTGCGTACGCTGCTCGCCCACCCCGGCTTCGGCCTGGTGCTGCTGTATCGCGTGGCGGCGATGCTGTCGTACCAGATCGTCGCGGTCACGGTCGGCTGGCATATCTACGAGATCACCCGCAATCCGCTCTCGCTCGGGCTGATCGGCCTGGCGGAGATCCTGCCGTTCTTCTGCATCGCGCCGTTTGCCGGCTATCTGGTCGATCATCTGCCGCGCCGACGCCTCGGCATGGTCGCGGTGCTGGGCCTGGTCGCCACCGCGTTGCTGCTGTTGGCCATCACCCATGGCTGGCTGCCGGTGCAGGGCGTGTGGCCGATCTATGCGGCCATTGCGCTGACCGGTGCGGCGCGCTCGTTCCTGTCGCCGGTCTACAACGCGCTGTTCGCACGTGCGCTGCCGCGCGAGGCGTTCGCGCGCGGCGCCAGCATCGGCAGCGTCACCTTCCAGGCCGGCATGGTGATCGGCCCGGCGCTGGGCGGCGTGCTGGTCGGCTGGGGCGGCAAGGGCCTGGCCTATGGCGTGGCCGCCGGCGTGGCGCTGGTAGCGATCCTGGCGCTGGCGCTGCTGCGTGTCAGCGAGCCGGTCAATACAGGCCCGCGTGCGCCGATCTTCCGCAGCATCGCCGAAGGCGCGCAGTTCGTGCTGTCCAACCAGATCATGCTGGGCGCGATGGCGCTGGACATGTTCTCGGTGCTGCTGGGCGGCGCGGTGTCGATGCTGCCGGCCTTCATCCACGACATCCTGCACTACGGCCCGGAAGGCCTGGGCATCCTGCGCGGCGCCCCGGCACTGGGCTCGATCGTGGTCGGGGTGTGGCTGGCGCGGCACCCGCTGCAGCGCAATGCCGGGCGCATCCTGATGCTGTCGGTGGCCGGCTTCGGGCTGTGCACCATCGCGTTCGGCCTGTCGCGGCATTTCTGGCTGTCGGCGGCGATCCTGCTGGTCTACGGCATGTGCGACGGGGTGTCGGTGGTGGTGCGCCAGACCATCCTGCAGCTGGCCACGCCCGATGCGATGCGCGGCCGGGTGTCGTCGATCAATGGCATCTTCATCGGCTCGTCCAACGAGCTGGGTGCGTTCTACGACGGCGTGATGGCACGCCTGGTCGGCCTGGTGCCGGCCGTGGTGATCGGCGGCTGCGTGACCCTGGGCGTGGTCGCCACCACCGCGTGGAAGGCGCCGAAGCTGCGCAAGCTGGATCTGCGCGATCTGCAGTGAGGTTGGCAGCAGTGAAGTCTGCGACGGTGCCCGCAGGTCTGATCGATATCACCTGATCGATGCCTGCCTGGCCGCATGACACGCGCCAGGCGTGTCGACCACTGCAACGTCCGTTGCGCTGGCACGATGCGCATAAAAAAACCCCGCACATGGCGGGGTCTTTCAGTCGACGGACAAGGCCTGGACCTTGTCGAACGATCAGTCGCCCTGCTGCTTCTGCAGGTGCTCCCAACGCTCCTGGGCGTCGATGGTGCGTTCGGCGGTCAGGCGCGCTTCCAGCCGATCCAGGCCGATTTCTTCACCGGTGTCCACGCAGTAACCGTAGTCGCCGTCTTCCAGACGCTTCAGCGTGCTGTCGATCTTGCCGATCAGCTTGCGATGACGGTCGCGGGTGCGCAGCTCCAGCGAGTTCTCGGTCTCGCGCGTTGCACGCTCGGCTTCGTCGCCGATGTCGCGCACTTCTTCGCGCAGGTTTTCGATGGTCTGCTTGGACTCTTCGATCAGGTCGTTGCGCCAGCTCTGCAGACGCTGACGGAAGTACTCCTGCTGCAGCTTGCTCATGTACTCCTCATCGGCTGCAGGCTTGTAGCCCTGCGGCAGGATCGGACGACCGGTGGCCTCATCGGTCTTGTATTCGACCACCTTGTACTTGGTCTTGGGGGTCGGGCTGGACGGCTTGGAGGTCACGGCCACGGCCACCTTGCCGACCGGACGGGTCGCGGCGGGCTTGGCGGGGGCTTCGGTTTTGGTTGGCGTTTTTGCTGAAGATTTCGAAACGGGCACGGGATTCTTGAGTGACGGGGTCGCAGGCTTTGCCGGCTTCGCAGGGGCGGCCTTGGAGGCCGGTGCGGGCGCGGGCTTTTCAGCCTTGACCGGGACTGACTTGGCCGGAGTCGACTTGGTAGCCGGCTTCGGTACGGACTTGGGCGCCACCGGCTTGGCGGCCGGTTTGGCGGCAGCCGGAGCTGCCTTGTTCGCCGCCGGCTTGGCAGCACGCTTGGCGACAGAAGATTTTACAGGTTTGGCGGCCGCGGGTTTGGACGCTGCGGTCTTGGCGACCGGCGCCGGCTTGGCCGCGGTCTTGCTCGCAGCTGCCTTCTTGGCAACCGCTTGCTTGGCAGCCGGCTTGACCTGCTTGGCGGCCGGTTTTGCAGCGGCAGGCGCCGCTGCCTTCTTCGCAACGGGTTTGGCGGACTTCTTGGCGGCCTCTACGGCCTTTTTTGCAGGTTTTTTAGCAGCCACGAAACGCTCATCCTTGGTTCCCCCGGGGCCCGGGAAAGCGGGCCTTTATAGCTTACCCCACGGACCCCCGGCAACCACGTATTAATCCAAGTGGCATATCATTGGCAAGTGATCTCACGCCTGCTCATCGCGCTGCTGCGCTTCTACAAGCGGTTCATCAGCCCCCTGCTGGGGCCGCGCTGCCGTTTCGCGCCCAGTTGCTCGGAATATGCGATGACCGCGATCGGCCGCTTCGGCCCGCTGCGCGGTTGCTGGCTGGCCGCACGCCGGCTTGGCCGCTGCCATCCCTTTCATCCGGGCGGGTTCGATCCCGTCCCCGACGCGCCCGCGTCCTCGCCCGCTTCCCCTTCCTGCAGTTGCAAAGGACCTCATCCATGAGCCGAACCCTCATCGTCAACGCCCGCCTGGTCAATGAAGGCAAGGAATTCGACGCCGATCTGCTGATCGAAGCCGGCCGCATCGCCAAGATCGCCAGCAAGATCGCCCCAGCCGCAGGCGACACCGTGGTAGACGCGGCCGGACGCTGGGTGCTGCCGGGCATGATCGACGACCAGGTGCACTTCCGCGAGCCCGGCCTGACCCACAAGGGCGATATCGCGACCGAATCCGGCGCCGCGGTGGCCGGTGGCCTGACCAGCTTCATGGACATGCCCAACACCAATCCGCCGACCCTGGACGCGGCCGCACTGCAGGCCAAGTACGACGCGGCGGCCGGGCGCGCCTGGGCCAACTACGGCTTCTACATGGGCGCCAGCAACGACAATCTGGCCGCGATCCAGACGCTGGACCCGAAGACCGCCCCGGGCATCAAGGTGTTCATGGGCGCCTCCACCGGCAACATGCTGGTCGACAACCCCGAGACGCTGGACGCGATCTTCCGCGACGCGCCGACGCCGATCATCACCCACTGCGAAGATACCCCTACCATCGACGCGACGCTGGCGCAGTACAAGGAAAAGTACGGCGACGCGTTGACCCCGGAGATGCATCCGGACATCCGCTCACGCGAGGCCTGCCTGAAGTCCTCGCGGCTGGCGGTGTCGCTGGCGCGCAAGCACAACACCCGCCTGCACGTGCTGCATATCTCCACCGCCGACGAGCTGGCGCTGTTCGAGGCCGGCCCGCTGGTCGATGCAGAGGGCAAGCTGCGCAAGCGCATCACCGCAGAGACCTGCATCCACTTCCTGCGCTTTGACCGCAGCGATTACGCGCGGCTGGGCAACCTGATCAAGTGCAACCCCGCGATCAAGGACGCCGACGACCGCCTGGCGTTGATCCAGGCGCTGGCCGAGGACGTCATCGACGTGCTCGCCACCGACCACGCCCCGCATACCTGGGAAGAAAAGCAGAAGCCCTACGCACAGGCGCCCTCCGGCCTGCCGCTGGTGCAGTACGCGCTGGTCGCCGCGCTGGAGCTGGTGCACGAGGGCAAGCTGCCGATCACCCGCATCGTGCAGAAGTTCGCGCATGCGCCGGCGCAGCTGTTCGATGTGGAAGAGCGCGGCTTCCTGCGCGAAGGCTATTTCGCCGACCTGGTGATGATCGACAACACCCCGTTCACCGTGAAGCGCGAGCAGGTGCTGTCCAAGTGCGGCTGGTCGCCGTTCGAAGGCACCACGTTCCGTTCGCGTATCGCCGCGACCTGGGTCAACGGCCAGCAGGTGTGGGATGGCGAACAATTGATTGGCGCTGCCGCCGGTCAGCGCCTGACCTTCGACCGCTGATGCGCGCAGCCATGGTTGGCGCCTGGCTTGCGCTGGCGCCGCTCTCGCTCGCTGCCGGCAGCGTCGCTGCGCAGTCCGCCGACGCCGCGGAGGTGGTATTTCCGCAAAGCGCTTCGCAGGGCGCGCTGGTGATCGGCAAGGTGCCGGCGGGCAGCCAGGTGCAGTACGCCGGCCGCAGCTTGCGGGTCAGTGGCTATGGCAGCGTGGTGTTCGGCATCGGCCGCGACGCCAGCGGACCGTTGCAGGTGCAGATCACCCGGCCAGATGGCAGCAAACAGACCGCCAGCATCGCAGTGACGCCGCGCGACTGGCCGGTGGAGCGCGTCAACGGCGTGCCGCCCAAGACGGTCAATCCGCCTGCGGCGATCGCCGAGCGGATCAAGCGCGAGCAGGCGCAGGTCACCGCCGCGCGTGACCGCGACGATGCCCGCACCGATTTCGCCCAGGCCTTCATCTGGCCGGTGCAGGGCCGCATCAGCGGGCGCTTCGGCAACGCGCGCGTCTACAACGGCCAGCCCGGTGCCGGCCACTCGGGCATGGATATCGCCGTGCCCACCGGCACGCCGGTCAAGGCACCGGCTGCCGGCGTGGTGACCTTTGCCGCGCCGGACCTGTATCTGACCGGCGGCACCGTGTTGCTGGACCATGGCTTCGGGGTGAGTTCGAATTTTCTGCACCTGTCGCGCATCGACGTGAAGGTGGGCGACCGCGTGGAGCAAGGCCAGGTGATTGCGGCAGTCGGTGCCACCGGGCGCGCGACCGGGCCGCATCTGCATTGGGGGATGAACTGGTTCGATGTACGCATCGATCCGCTGCTGGTGCTTGAGCGCAGCAAATAGCTAGCGCGTGCGGTGTGCCGGCAGGGCCGGCGCGCGGCGGCATGGTGTCTGCGACCCACCCGTTGCGCTTGTGTTCGCCGCAGGGCTTTGGGGTATAACCGGGACGACCGTCGATCGTCACCGGGCATCGGTGGACGATCGGTCACTGGCCGTCGGTCCGGTACCTAGCCGCCGGACCTGCGTCATCTCCCCTCCCCCGACCGCAGGAGATGTGCGACATGCGCAACGAGCAACTCAAACCCACCCTGGGCACCTGGCAACTGTGGGGGATCGCCGTGGGTCTGGTGATTTCCGGCGAGTATTTCGGCTGGAGCTACGGCTGGGGCACCGCCGGCACGCTGGGTTTTCTGGTGACCACGCTGCTGGTCGCGGTGATGTACACCTGCTTCATCTTCAGCTTTACCGAGCTGACCACCGCGATCCCCAATGCGGGCGGGCCGTTCGCCTATAGCCTGCGCGCGTTCGGGACCTACGGCGGCATGCTGGCGGGCCTGGCCACGCTGATCGAATTCGTGTTCGCGCCGCCGGCCATCGCGATGGCAATCGGCGCCTATCTCAATGTGCAGTTCCCGACCCTGGACCCACGCATCGCCGCGATCGGCGCGTATGCGATCTTCATGGGCTTGAATATCCTCGGCGTGGCGATCGCCGCCACCTTCGAGCTGATCGTGACCTTGCTGGCGGTGATCGAGCTGCTGGTGTTCATGGGCGTGGTGGCACCGGGCTTCAGCGTTGCGCGCTTTGCCGCCAATGGCTGGGCCGGTAACGATGTGTTCGGCCCGGCCGCCATTTCCGGCATCTTTGCCGCGATTCCGTTTGCGATCTGGTTCTTTCTGGCGATCGAGGGCGCGGCAATGGCGGCCGAAGAAGCCAAGGACCCCAAGCGCACGATTCCGCGTGCCTACATTGCCGGCATCCTCACTCTGGTGGTGCTGGCATTGGGCGTGATGGTGTTTGCGGGCGGGGTCGGCGACTGGCGCCAGCTCTCCAACATCAACGACCCGTTGCCGCAGGCGATGAAGGCGGTGGTCGGCAACAGCTCGACCTGGCTGCATATGCTGGTGTGGATCGGCCTGTTCGGCCTGGTGGCCAGCTTCCACGGCATCATCCTGGGCTATTCGCGGCAGTTCTTCGCGTTGGCGCGTGCCGGGTTCCTGCCGCACGGGCTGGCCAGGCTGTCGCGCTTTCGCACGCCGCATCGCGCGATTCTTGCCGGCGGCGCGATCGGCATCGCAGCCATCTGCAGCGACAGCGTGGTCAAGATCCAGGGCATGTCGCTGACCGCGGCGATGATCACCATGTCGGTGTTCGGTGCGATCGTGATGTATGTGATGAGCATGCTCAGCCTGTTCAAGCTGCGCCGCGCCGAACCCGGGCTGGAGCGCAGCTTTCGTGCGCCGGGTTATCCGGTGGTGCCGGCAATCGCGCTGCTGCTGGCGCTGGTGTGTCTGGTGGCGATGGTCTGGTTCAACCCGATCGTGGCGCTGATCTTCGTGGGCCTGCTGCTGTTCGGTGCGCTGTGTTGCGTGTTGAGCTTGCGCAGCCAGGCCACGCCTGCGGCCAGTGCCAGATGAGCGGTTTCGCATTTACCGCCGGCGGCGAGCGCTTCCAGTTTGCCGATCTCAAGACCTTGCTGGCCAAGGCCACGCCGCCGCGCTCGGGCGACCAACTGGCCGGGCTCGCCGCCGACTCCGGGCTGCAGCGAGTGGCCGCGCAGATGGCGCTGGCGGACCTGCCGCTGCGTCACTTCCTCGATGAAGCGGTGGTGCCGTACGAATCGGACGAGGTCACCCGCCTGATCGTCGACCAGCACGATGCGGCCGCATTTGCCGCGGTGGCGCATCTCACCGTCGGTGGCTTTCGCGATTGGCTATTGAGTGCGCAGGCCGACGAAGCGGCACTGGCCGCACTGGCGCCCGGACTGACGCCGGAGATGGTGGCGGCGGTCTCGAAGTTGATGCGCGTGCAGGACCTGATCCTGGTCGCGCAGAAGACGCGCGTGGTCACGCGCTTTCGCAATACGCTGGGCTTGCGTGGCCGCCTGTCCACGCGCCTGCAGCCCAACCACCCTACCGACGATGCCACCGGCATCGCCGCCAGCGTGCTCGATGGCCTGCTATACGGCAATGGCGATGCGGTGATCGGCATCAATCCTGCCAGCGACAGCCTGGCCGCCACCACCGCGTTGCTGCGCATGCTCGATGCGGTGATCACCGGCTACCAGATCCCCACGCAGTCCTGCGTGCTGGCACACATCACCACCACCATCGACGCGATCAACCGCGGTGTGCCGGTGGACCTGGTGTTCCAGTCGATCGCCGGCACCGAAGCGGCCAATGCCAGCTTCGGCATCAATCTGGCGCTGCTGCAGGAAGGCCATGACGCCGGGGTGTCGCTGCGGCGCGGCAGTGTCGGCGACAACGTGATGTATTTCGAGACCGGCCAGGGCAGCGCGTTGTCGGCCAATGCGCATCATGGCGTCGATCAGCAGACCTGCGAGGTGCGCGCCTATGCCGTGGCGCGGCAGTTCAAGCCGCTGCTGGTGAACACCGTGGTGGGCTTCATCGGCCCGGAATATCTCTACGACGGCAAGCAGATCATCCGTGCCGGGCTGGAGGATCACTTCTGCGGCAAGCTGCTGGGCGTGCCGATGGGCTGCGACATCTGCTACACCAATCATGCCGAAGCCGACCAGGACGACATGGACGTGCTGCTGACCCTGCTGGGCACCGCCGGCATCAACTTCATCATGGGCATTCCCGGCTCCGACGATGTGATGCTCAACTACCAGACCACCTCGTTCCACGATGCGCTGTATGCGCGCCAGGCGCTCGGGCTGCGCGCTGCGCCCGAGTTCGAACACTGGCTGGAACAGCAAGGCATCCTGCGCCTGCGCGATGGCCGCTTCGAACTCGGCAGCGAGCTTCCCGCACCGTTCCGGCGTGCGCTGGAGCAATTGAACGCCGGCAGCGTGCAATGAGCAGCCCCACCACTCCTCCGCGCGATGCCTGGGCGCAGCTGCGTCAGCTCACACCGGCGCGCATTGCGCTGGGGCGCGTCGGCACCAGCCTGCCCACCGCGGCGCACCTGGATTTCCAGCTTGCGCATGCGCAGGCGCGCGATGCGGTGCATCTGGCATTCGACCCACAGCCGCTGCAGGCAGCGCTGCAACAGCGCGGGCGGGACAGCATTCTGCTGCACAGCGCGGCGGTGGACCGGCACACCTATCTGCAACGTCCGGATCTGGGCCGGCGCCTGGACGAGGATGCGGCCGCGCACCTGCGTGGCCTGACCGCGGTTCACGGCGGCGGGCACGATATCGCCGTGGTGGTCGCCGACGGACTCTCTGCATTGGCTGTGCATCGGCATGCAGCGCAGATGCTGGAGCATATCGACGCGCTGGCCGCACACGAAGGCTGGTCATTGGCGCCGGTGGCGTTGATCGCGCAAGGCCGCGTCGCCATCGGCGACGAGGTCGGCGAACTGCTCAAGGCGCGTCTGGTGATCGTGTTGATCGGCGAGCGGCCAGGCCTGAGTTCGCCCGACAGCCTGGGCCTGTATCTGACCTACACCCCACGCGTCGGCCTGACCGACGCCGCGCGTAATTGCATCTCCAATATCCGCGCCGAGGGACTGAGTTACGCCGAAGCCACGCACAAGCTTGCGTACCTGCTGCGCGAATCGTTCCGACGCAAACTGTCCGGCGTGCAGCTCAAGGAAGAGGCCGAGCAACCGGCGCTGCCGTCGGCGGGCGCGTCCGATGCCGCGCCGCGGTCGTTTCTGCTTCCTGATGGCGCGCCACCAGACTCTGAAGCTGGGTGCGGCTAGCCAACCTACTTAGGTAAGCGCGCCATCGTGCGGATCGCTGGCCGCATAGGTGCTGGTTGGCAACTCGTTGTCGTGCGGATGGCGCAGGGCATTGCGTACCTCCTCCGGCAGTTGCGCGACATCCAGCATCACCTTGCCGGAATGCACATCACGCACCACCGAAGCAGGCAGCACGAAGTCGCCTCCATTTTCGATATTGATGACCAGCTCGGCGCCATCCTTGCGCACCTCGCGGACGGCACCGACGCCGACTTCGCCGTCGCGCAGAAACACCATCTGGCCGATTTCGATCTGTTGCATCTTTTTCTCCTCTGTCAGGCAGCGCGTCAACGCGCAGTGCCATGACCGTCTTGTATGCAATCCAGGCTGACAGCGCCGATCCAGCCTCACGACTGGATCGGCGCTTACGCAAGCGACAACACTGTAATGGGAACGCCTGCACCATCGCGAAGATCGTGCAGGCGTGCAGCAGGCCTCAGCGCAGCGGAACGTCCGCCACCTTGTCCTGGTAATCCTTTTTCGGGTCAACGCCGAACAACACCTTGATACCGGCCAGCAGACTGGAACCGTTGAGCCAGATCTGCGCGTGATCGGTGTCCAGACGCAGCAGCGCCAGCTTGGGATCGTCCTTGCCGCCTTCATACCAGGCAGCCACATGCGGGTTCCACAGGCGCTCGACCACGGCCGGGTCGGTGTCTTCGCGCAACGAGCCGCTGATGCTGGCGAACAGGTCGTGCCCCTTGCTGCTGAAGGCGCCGATGACGCGGCGGCCCTGCCCCAGCATGGCAATCAGCGCATTGTCCTTGGAGGTGAAGAACCAGATCGGACCACCGCTATCGCCTTCGATCTGTGCGGTCATCGGGCGGGCATGCCCGTCTTCCACGCCATCCAGGCCCAGCATCACGGTGCGATCGGATTTCAGGGCTTTCCAGAATTTTTCCTGCAGCTCTTTGGGGTCTGCCATCTCGATGTCTCACATGCGCGTGTCTACGCGGGTGACTCAGTCTGGAAGTCTCCCCGCCCACGGCATGTGACGATGTGCACTCCTGCCTGCACATGGCGGCAACGCGATCGCGCCGGTGAAATGGTGCACCTGCATAAATCACGCAAGCCAATGGCGCCTGTTTGCGACGCAGTCACGTTGCAGAGCGTGATGCCACCGAAGCTCTTGAACATTGCATCTGAACGCCAGACCGCTGTAGCGACCACGTCAGTAAGATCGCCCCGCCGATTGCTCCGCCATCCAGGAACACCCGGACGCGGTGACCGGCATCCGCCGATCGCGTGCTGCGCCATGGTTGCGGCACATGCACGCGACGTGCGGCGGCTGAAGCGTATCCATCAATCGCCTGCGTCCCTTCCGAGAGAGCGCCACTCATGTCTGCATCGCCCTTGCGCACGACCTGTATCGCCGCCGTCCTGCTGAGCCTTGTCAGCGCCGATGCCACCGCCTTGACCGGCACGGCCAGCCGCCCACAACTCACCAGTAGCGAGGCGAGCACGTACACCATCTCCAAGGCCCTGGCCAAGGCCGGCCCGATCACCGCCCTGGTCACCGACAACTGGAATCCCACTGCGGGGGTCGCGCTGCTCAGTGCAGACTTCGCCGTGGCCGCCGATGGCTCCACGCGCTATCGCACCGTGCAGTCGGCAATCGATGCCGCTGTCGCTGCCGGCGGCAGCACCCGTCGCTACATCAGCATCAAGGCCGGCACCTATACCGAACTGGTCTGCGTGCCGACCAACGCGCCACCGCTGACCGTGTTCGGCCTGGGCACCAACACCGCCGACACCGTCATCCGCTTCAACAACGCCAACCCCACGCCCAAGCCGGCCGGCACCGCAAGTCACCCCTGTGCCAGCAATGCAGCGGCAACCACGGTGGGCACCTCCAACAGCGCGACACTGACCGTGCGCGCCGCCGGCTTCCAGGCGCGTCACCTGCGCGTGGACAACAACTATGTCGAAGGCACTTACCAGGACAACAACCAGTCGGCAGTCGCGCTGGCGGTGCGTGGCGACCAGGCCAGCTTCGAAGACGTACTGGTGACCGGCAATCAGGACACCTTGCTGATCAGTGCGACCAATGCCGCCAATGTGATCCGCGCCTATTTCAAGAACAGCACGATCGAAGGCGATGTCGACTTCATCTTCGGCTCGGGTGTGGGCGTGTTCGACAACGCCACCATCCGCTCGGCCGGTGCGCGCCTGGGCAGCAGCCGCGGCGGCTACATCTTTGCGCCAAGCACACGTCCGGGCAGTGCCTATGGGTTCCTGGCGATCAATAGCCGCTTCGTCGCCGGCTCCGGATCACCCGACAACCAGACCTACCTGGGGCGCGCCTGGGACGAAGGCATCAGCAGCCTGTCCGCCTACGTCAACGGCACCTCACCCAATGGTCAGGTCACGGTGCGCAATTCCAGCCTGGGCAGCCACATCCGCAAGACCGCACCATGGAATGCCTCCACCGTCAGCCGCCCGTACTGCAGCAGCAACTGCGCCAATTCGGCCAACCGGTTCTACGAATACGGCAATAGCGGTGCCGGCAGCGCGGACTGATGGCTCGCCACGCCAGGTCGCCCTGAAGCACCACGTCGCAACGCGTTGACGTTGCCACCCTCGCCTGTCGGCACGCCGTGTGATGCGGTACGCCGACAGGCGTTGTCGTTTCCTACGATTGCGGCACCTTCGCCACGTCGTTGGTTGTGCACTGACGGAACCAGATCCGCGCGCTCAGTCCACGCCGCTGGCAGCACGCCAGCTATGCCACAACTGCTGCACGGGCGGTGGATAGGCTGCCTTGCCGGCAAGCTCGCGCTTCAGGCGCAGGCGAGCCAGCCGCGACCATACCCGGTGCGGGCGCGCCAACGCCGGTTTGCGCGGCCAGGCGCGCAGCAATTGCGTGCGCCATGCGGCCAGCGTCATGTCGCCAGGTGCGGCGCTGTCGCCGGCCACACGCTGGCGTGCATCCAGCCATTGCAGCGCCACCGCGGTGGCATCGCCAGGCTGGGTGCGCGCAAACAGCGCGGCTTCCACGCCGACCACGGCCTCGGCGAAGGCACGCAATCTTGCCAACGCCTGCTGCAACGCTTGCGGCTGCGCACGGGCGTCCTGCATGGCCGGCAAGGTGTCGGCCAACTGCGCCCATGGCGCAGGCACCGGCTCCAGCACGCGCCCCAGCGGATGGCGCGAACGCTGCTGCGACCAGTCGCGCAGCTCCTGCTGCCACCATGCCAGCTTGGCGTCGGCCGGCAACGGGTCGCCGGCGATGTTCATGATGTCTTCCCATTCCTGCAGCAGCGCAAACCAGGCCGCCGTGAGGCGTCGCTGCGGCTCGGGAATGAAAGGCTCGGCAACCGACCATTCCGGCCAGCGCGTGCGCCACTTGTCGAGAAAACTGTCGAGAGCGCTGGATTGGCTCATGGCGGGTCCGGAAGAAAACGAAAGAAGATCAGGTCTGCGGCCACGCCACGGCATCCCACAGTGTCTGCGGCTGCGCGACGAGGACGTCGGCCTGCCAGCGCGACGGCTCGTCGTCATGCAGGCGATAGCCCCACAACACCGCCACCGACGGCATCGCCGCCGCGCGCGCGGCTAGGATGTCGCGCTCGTCGTCGCCGACGTAGACGCAGTGCGCCGGCGCAACCCCGATGCGCTCGGCCGCTGTCAGCAAGGGCAGCGGATGCGGCTTGCGCTCGGCCAGCGTATCGCCGCCGATCAGCACCGCGCAGCGCTGCTCCCACCCCAGTTGCGGCAGGATCAGCCGGGCCAGATATTCGGGCTTGTTGGTGACCACGCCCCAGATGCAACCGGCGCGCTCCAGCCGCAGCAGCAGTTCTTCGACACCGTCGAACAGCTGCGACTGCGTGCCGATCAAGGCTTCGTAACGACGCAGAAATTCCGCCACCAAGGCATCGCGCTCGAGCGCATCGAGGTCGGCAAACGCCACCGCCAGCATCGCGCGCGCGCCCTTGGACACCACCGGACGCAACTGCGCCAAGGCGATTGGCGCACGCCCACGCGCATCCAGCATCGCGTTGACGGTCGCCAGCATGTCCGGCGCGCTATCGAGCAAGGTGCCATCCAGATCGAACAACACCGCACGCGGAAACTTTGACGATGCGACGGCGTCTTTCCGCTGAGCGGCGTCATCTTGAACTCGGAATGGCTCGGACATCACCGGCGCCGGTCTCTGTTGTTGCGATTCCCGAATCCCGATTCCCGATTCGTCACGGCTTCACCGCATAAGCCAGGTAATTGACCTCGGTCCGCGACGACAGGCGCGCACGATTGCGCCACGGCTCGTACACCATGCCGCTGACATCTTCCAGCTGCAGTTCGGCACTGCGCAACCACGCCGCAAGCTCCGCCGGCTTGATGAAATCCTTGTAGTGATGCGTGCCCCTGGGCAGTAGCCGCGCGATGTATTCGGCGCCGACCACCGCCAGTGCGAACGCGGCCGGGGTGCGGTTGAGCGTGGACAAAAACAGCTTGCCGCCCGGCTTGAGCAGGCTGGCGCAGGCGCGGATGATCGCGGTCGGGTCCGGCACGTGTTCCAGCATTTCCATGCAGGTCACCGCATCGAAACTGCCCGGCTGTTCGGCGGCCAGGTCTTCCACCGACTGCACGCGGTAATCCACCTGCACGCCCGATTCCAGGCTGTGCAGGCGCGCCACCTTGACCAGCTCCGGCGCCAGATCGATCGCCGTGACCTGCGCGCCCAGGCGCGCCATCGACTCGCTGAGCAGACCGCCGCCGCAGCCGACATCGAGCACGCGCGCGCCGGCCAGGCCCAGCCGCGCGGACACGTAGTCCAGGCGCACCGGATTGAGCGCATGCAGCGGCTTCTGCGGGCCGTCGGCATCCCACCAGCGGTTGGCCAGCGCCGCGAACTTGTCCAGCTCGCTCTGATGGAAGTTGCTGGAATTGGATTGGGGATTCGGATTCATGCGGAGCTCCGTGATGGGGTGACGCGCGCTCAGGCGCGGACGGTGCGGATGCGCTCGCGCCACTGCCGCGCATTGGCGACCAGGGCAGCGGTGTCCATGTCGATGAGCTCACGCTGCACCAGTTTGGGCTTGCCGGCGATCCACACATCGGTGACCTGATGACGGCCGGCAGCGTAGATCAGTTGCGACAGCACATGATGCAGCGGCTGGGTCTCCAGTGCGGACAGATCCACGCAGACCAGATCGGCCTGCTTGCCGATTTCGATCGAGCCGATCCTGTCGCCGAAGCCCAACGCGCGCGCGCCGCCCAGTGTGGCCGCACGCAGCGTGGTGGCCGCGTCCAGTGCGGTGGCATCGTTGGCCACTGCCTTGGCCAGGATCGCCGCCGTGCGGTTCTCGCTGAACATGTCCAGGTCGTTGTTGCTGGCGCAGCCGTCGGTGCCGATCGCCAGGTTCACGCCGGCACGTTGCAGCGCGCAGGCCGGGCAAAAGCCCGAAGCGAGCTTGAGATTGGACTCCGGGCAATGCACCACGCTGACGCCGCGCTCGGCGCACAGGTGGATTTCCGCCTCGGTGAGCTGGGTCATGTGCACGGCGATCAGGCGGTCGTTGACCAGCCCCAGGCGGTCCAGCCGCGCCAGCGGGCGCTGCCCGTACTGCGCAACCGAATCGGCCACTTCCTGCGCGGTTTCGTGCGTGTGCAGATGCACCGGCAGATCCAGCTGGTCGGCCAGCATGCGCACGCGTTCGAAGTTGGCGTCGTTGACCGTGTACGGCGCATGCGGCGCGAAGGCGGTGCTGATCAGCGGATCGTCGCGCCACTGGTCGTGGAGTTCGCCGGCCCGTGCGAAGTATTCGTCGTCCGACGATGCCCAGGCGGTGGGGAAATCGATGATCACCGCGCCGACCAGCGCACGGAACCCGTGCTGCTTGTACACGGCCGCCTGCACATCGGCGAAGAAGTAGTTCTCGTTGACGCAGGTGGTACCGCCACGCAGCATTTCGGCGATCGCCAGCGTGGTGCCGTCGGCGACGAATTCCGGCCCGATCACCGCCGCTTCCACCGGCCAGATGTGCTGCTGCAGCCATACCATCAGCGGCAGATCGTCGGCAACGCCACGCAGCAGCGTCATCGGGTTATGCGTGTGCGCATTGACCAGGCCCGGGATCAAGGCCGCCTCCGGGCGCGAGACGGTCTGCGTCGGCGCAAACCGCAGGCGCGCCTCGGCGGTCGGCAGGATCGCCACGATGATGCCGTTGTGCACCGCCACCGCGTGATCGTCGAGCACCACCGCATGCGGCTCGATCGGCACGACGTAGCCGGCTTCGATCAACAGGTCGCAGACTTCGGGAGGGGCATTGGTCATGAGCGGATCCATAAAAGGTTAGTTGTCGAACGGCCAGCTGGGATCGCCACCGGCCACAGGCACATAGCGCTGGCCGTCGTAGCGCAGCACCTGGCGCGCGCGACGGGTGTGTTCGGTATCGGTGTCGCTGCCAGCGGCGCTCTCCACGGTAGCCACGTTGGCTGTCAGAACGATGTCCGCGTAGCCGGCGTGTACCTGCGGCGCCATGCTCACGCTCAGATTGGCCACTTCGGTGATCACATCGTCCTTGCCCAGACTGCACGGCTCGCCTTTCACACGTTGCCACGCATAGAGATCGCGTTGCAGCACCGGGCGCAGGCTGCGCCCCTCGCGCACCAGCAGGGTCAATGCCTGATTGCTGTAAAAATCCGGGCAGCTGGGCCCGCGTGCGGCGCTGTGCACCACCACGCCGATCGCACGCACGCCCTTGGCCAGGTCGTAGCGCGCGGTGTCCAGGCGCAGGCTGTCGGCAGCCAGTTCAAAGGCCGCGTCCTCGCCCAGTGCCTGCGCGTAGAACGCCAGCACCTTGCCGCTGACGGCATCGAGCATGGCCACGCGCAACTCGAGGTCGCGCTCGCCAGGCACGCTCTCCGCGTCGCCGGCAAATGCGATTGCCGCCAGCCGGATTGCCGCATCGTTCGGCCACGGCTTACAGCTCTGGGCCACCAGACGGTCGGCCGGCACCGTAGCGGCAGCGCCGCCCACGACGCCGGACGTTGCAATGGCCGCAACGGCGGCCACGTCATCGGCATCGCAGGTTGCGGCAGCCGATTGCGCAAACGCCGGGCACGCGAGCAGCGCACCCCACAGCCCCAACACGACACTGGCACTGCGTCCCGCTCGATCAGGCCAGTGTCCCGGACGCATCGTCTTACTTGACGCGCGCCGAGTATTCGCCCGAGCGGGTGTCGACCTTGATGATTTCGTCCTGGTTGACGAACAGCGGCACACGCACCACCGCGCCGGTTTCCAGCGTCGCCGGCTTGCCGCCGCCGCCGGAGGTATCGCCACGCACGCCCGGGTCGGTCTCGGTGATCTTCAGCTCGACGAAGTTCGGCGGCTGCACCCAGATCGGCGTGCCGTTCCACAGCGTCACGATGCAGTCTTCCTCGCCCTTGAGCCACTTGTCGGCGCCGCCCATGCCGGCCTTGTCGGTCTGCACCTGCTCGAAGGTTTCCGGGTCCATGAAGTGCCAGTACTCGCCATCGCTGTACAGGTAGCGCATGTCGGTATCGACCACGTCGGCCACTTCCACGTCGTCGGTCGCCTTCATGGTCATTTCGACCACGCGGCCGGACTTGATGAAGCGGTACTTCATGCGGGTGAAGGCCTGGCCCTTGCCCGGCTTGACGTATTCGGTCTCGGTGATGACCGCCGGCTCGTTGTTGACCAGGATCTTCATGCCGTTCTTGACGTCGTTCATGCCAACAGTGGCCATGGTGCAGCTCCTCGATAAGACCACGACCTGCCACAGGCCGTGGCAGGTCGGATTAGAATGGGGCGCCCGCCGCAACCGGCGGGCATTGGTTTTGTGACCGCACATGATACCCGCAGCCCCCCTCGCCTTGCAGCCATCTCCGCCGCCCACCCTGCAACCGCCGCGCTGGCAGCAGCAGTGGCGCGACGCCGTGCGCGACCCGCGCGCGCTGCTGGCGCTGCTGGGCCTGGAGGCGCAGGCGGCCGGGATCAGCGACGCGGCCGCCGCGCAGTTCCCGCTGCGGGTGCCGCAGGCATTCGTGGCGCGCATGCGTCGTGGCGACCTGCACGACCCGCTGCTGCGCCAGGTGCTGCCGCTGGACGATGAAATGCGGCCGGTACCCGGCTTCGGCCTGGACGCGGTCGGCGATGGCGCCGCCAAGACCGCCGACGGGGTGATCCAGAAATATCGCGGCCGCGCGCTGCTGATCGCCACCGGCAGCTGCGCGGTGCACTGCCGCTACTGCTTCCGCCGCCACTTCCCGTATGCCGAGGAAACCGCCGCGCGCGACGGATGGCGCGACGCGGTCGCCACGATCGCGGCCGACCCCGGCATCGACGAAGTGCTGCTGTCCGGCGGCGACCCACTGTCGCTGGCCACCGGCAAGCTGGCCGAACTCACCGATGCGCTGGCTGCCATCGGCCACATCAAGCGCCTGCGCATCCACAGCCGGCTGCCGATCGTGCTGCCCGAGCGTGTCGACGCGCCGCTGCTGGCCTGGCTGCGCAGCCTGCCGTGGCCGGTGGCCTTCGTGGTGCATGCCAACCACGCCAACGAATTCGATACCGCCGTGGACGATGCCATGCGCGCCCTGCGCGAGGCCGGCGCGCAGTTGCTCAACCAGGCCGTGCTGCTACGCGGCGTCAACGACAGCGTGGACGCGCTGGCGGCCCTGAGCGAACGCAGCTTCGCCGCCGGCGTGCTGCCGTATTACCTGCACCAGCTCGACCGGGTGGCCGGCGTGGCGCATTTCGAAGTGGACGATGCGCGCGCGCGCGCCCTGCACACCGAGCTGGCCACGCGCCTGTCCGGCTACCTGGTGCCGCGCCTGGTGCGCGAAATTCCCGGCGACACCGGCAAACGGCCGCTGTAACCACCAGCTCGAACACACCGGATCGTAGGAGCGCACCCGGGCGCGACGAAGCATGACCGGTAACACCCGTCGCGCCCGCGTGCGCTCCTACGCTGATCAGCCCGCGGCGATCAGCTTGACCATGTCGGCCGGGCTCAGCGGGCGGCTGAACCAGTAGCCCTGGCCCAGGTCGCAGCCACGCTCGCGCAGCAGATTGAACTGCGCTTCCTGCTCGATCCCCTCGGCCACCACCGTGATGCCCAGCGAATGCGCCATGCCGATGATGGCTGTGGTCAGCGCCAGATCGTCCGGGTCGCGCTGCAGGTCGGCGATGAAACTCTTGTCGATCTTGACCCCGTCCACCGGCACCTGGCGCAGATGGCTCAAGCCGGAGAAACCGGTGCCGAAGTCGTCCAGCCACACCTTCACGCCGGTGCGGTGCAATTGATCGAGCAGGCTGGCGGCCATCATTTCGTCGCCGATCACCGCCGTTTCGGTCAGCTCCAGGTGCAACCGCGCGGCCGGCAGGCCGGACTCGGCCAGGCACTCGGCCACGGTGTCGATCAGGTCGCCACTGCGCAGCTGACGCGGCGAGACGTTGACCGAGATGAACAAGCCCTCGCCCACCACCGGCCATTGCGCAGCTTCCAGACAGGCCGCGCGCAGCACCTTGGGGCCGATCACCTCGATCAGGCCGCTCTGCTCGGCGATGTCGATAAAGGTGGACGGCGCAATCGTGCCCAGCGCCGGGTGCTGCCAGCGCAACAGCACTTCCACCCCCACCAGCACCCGGTCGCTGGTGCGGTAGATCGGCTGATAGACCAGCCGCAGCTCGTCGCGCTCCCAGGCCCCGCGCAGCTCGTGCTCCATGTGCACGCGCCGCTCCACCGCATGATCGGCGGCGCGGCTGTAGAAGCGATGGCAGTTCTTGCCGGCGACCTTGGCCTGGTACATCGCGATGTCGCCGTTCTTCAGCAACGCGGTGGCATTGCTGGCATCGTCCGGGAACAGCGTGATGCCGATCGAGGTGCCCAGGAACACCTCCCGGCCCTGCACGTTCAAGGGGCGGCTCAATTCGTGCACCAGCCGGTCCGCCAGCTGGGCGGCAAGCAGGCTGACATCGCCGTTCTGCAGCAGGATCACGAACTCGTCGCCGCCAAAGCGCGCCAGGATCGCGTCGTCGCCGCCCAACGCACCGACCGCGCGGCTGATGCGGCTGGCGAACTGCAGCAGCGCCTCGTCGCCGGCTTCGTGCCCCAGCGTGTCGTTGACGCGCTTGAAGTCGTCGATATCGGCGAACAGCAGCGCCAGCTTGCTGTCGGTGCTGCGGGCGGTGTTGAGCAGATGGTCCAGGCCCTCGCGGAACCCCAGCCGGTTGGTCAGCCCGGTCAGCGCGTCGGTGTAGGCCATGTGGCGCACCTCGCGATCGTGCCGGGCGATGCTCTCGCTCATGCGGCCGAAGGCGGAAATCAACTCGCCGATCTCGTCGTTGCGCGGATGCGGCGGCAGCTGCACCGCATAGTCGCCACGCTCGATCTGGCGCGCGGCAGCCGCCAGCAGCCGCACCGGTGCCACCAGAGTACGCTGCACGTAGATGGCCAACAGCACCCCCAGCGCCACCAGCGCGGCCAGCAGCACCAGCAGCCAGCCCAGATCGCGCTTGCCGATCGCGTTGAGGTTCTGCACCAGGGTCAGGTTGGCGCCGGATTCGACCCTGCGCACCCGCTCGCGCGACATGCCCACCCGCACCCCGCCGATGCGCTGGTCGCCGATCTTGATCGGCATCGTCACGTCCAGCACTTCCGGCGAGGACTGCGACAGCATGGCGCGCGCGGTCACCGCCCTGGCCGCGAGCGGGTCGGTCATGGGCTGGCCGTAATGCTGCAGATCGGGCGAGCCATCGTGCACCAGCCGGCCGCGTCGATCGAACACCAGCACGTAGCTCACCACCTGCTGCCGCGAGGCGTTGCGCACCAGCGCACCCACCGTGCCCAGGTCGGAGTAGTACAACGGATTGGCCAGGCCGTTCGCCAGTTCGGTGGCCAGGGTCTCGCCACGCGTGCGCAGGCTGCGATCGAACAGCTCGTGCAGGATCTGCGCGCTGAGCCCGCGCACCTCGCGTTGCATCGCGCTCTGGCGCTGCAGCAGCGACGCCAGGATCGCACCGACCAGCAGCAGCGTCAGCGCCATCACCAACAAGAAGCGTGCCTGCAACCCGAAGCGCACCTGAGTCATTCCACTTGGTCCCTGACACGGTGCAAGCCAGCGCTCAGCGCATCCAGGCGCCGGCGGCTGGCAGCATCCAGCGGGTGGAAGGCGGTGGTGCCGAAGAAGTGCTTCAGGGCCGGCCCGGCCTTGGGGTCGGAGGCCGCCTGCAGCAGCACCACGCGCAGCCGCCGTTCCACCGCCGGATCCATGCCGGTGCGCACCATCTCCACCGCGCGCGGCACCGGCGCACTGCGATGGACGATACGGAAATCACGCTTGAACACCTGCGGCAGGTGGCGTTCGTCATCCCAGTCGGCGTTGCTGAAAGCGCCCGCATCGATCAGGTGCTGATGCACGAAGGCGGAGATATTCAGTTTCGACCCGACCATCAGGTAACCCACCGAGCCCGGTACCTGGCTGTCGTCCGGCGACAGCAGCACATCGCAGGCGATGCCGTTGCGCACCAGCTCCAGCATCGGCAGCAGGTAGCCGCTGGTGGAGGAGGCGTTCTGCAACGCCAGGGTGTGCCCGCGCAACTGCTTGAGCGACTGGATCGGGCTGTCGCGGCGGACGAAGAACACCGTGTGGAACTCGCGCAGGCCGCCGCGCTCGGTCATCACCAGCGGGTGCGCACTGCCGCGCTGTTCCAGCAGCATTGCCGCACCGGTGGTTTCGCTGACCCAGTCGACGCGGCCACGCCGCAGGTAACTGGACATCTGCCGCGCATCCGGCGCCATCAGGATTTCGCCACGGCGGATCCCGACCTCGCGCATGCGCGGCACCACGTAATCCAGCAGGGGCTTGAGTTGCGCGTAATGGGTGGCGGGATCGTCGCTGATCCGTCCAAGCACCAATACCGGGGAAGGCGCCGCTGTCGCCGTCGCGGCAAAGCCTGCCCCGGCCAACAGCCCGCAGGCAATCAGACACCATCGTAGACCGCGCAAAACGGACACTCCCCTAGAGCCGCCGACAGCCTAGCCGAATCTTTCCAGATGTGACAGACGTCAGTTTCCGTTGCGCTTTGCCAGCATGGCCATGCGCTGCGCATCGGACAGAATGCCGCGCAGCAGACGCACTTCCTGCTCGCTCATGTCCGCGCGCAACAACAGCCGCCGCAGCTTGCGCATCGCCGATTCCGGCGCGCGCCCCTTGTGGAAGTCGATCTCGTCCAGGGTCTGGCCCAACTGGCCGAACATGCCTTCCAGCTGGGCATGGCTGGCCGGGCCCTCGCGCAGCGCGCCGGCCGCCGTGGCGGGCGCAGCCTCCGCTTCGCCAGCCGCCAGCTGCGCCAGCCGCACCTCGTACGCCACGACCTGTACCGCCGCCGCCAGGTTGAGCGAGCTGAACGCCGGGTCGGAGGGGATATGCAGCGCCGCATGGCAGAGCTGCAGCTCGTCGTTGGTCAGGCCGGTACGCTCGCGACCGAACACGATCGCCACCTCGGCCGGTTCGCCTGCCTTGGCCCAGGCACGGCGCGCGCCCTCGTCCGGCGGCAGCTCTTCCAGCGCGACCCGGCGCGCACGCGCGGTGCAGCCGATCACCAGGGTGCAATCGGCCACCGCCTCGGCCAGGGTGGCGAAGATCGGCGCCTCGCCGAGCACGTCCTCGGCACCGGCCGAACGCCGGTAGGCGTCTTCGTCGAGCGCACGCTCCGGCGCCACCAGCACCAGGCGCGACACGCCCATCGTCTTCATCGCGCGCGCGGCGGCGCCGATGTTGCCTGGATGCTGGGTGCCGACAAGAACGAAACGGATGCGCTGGCTGACGGACATGAACGGAGATTGGGGAGCGATTCGGTCGTAGATGGTAAACTGCGCGGCCGGCTTTGGTGCCGGACCGCTCTTTTACCTTCGCCATTTTCGATTCTGCCTTCACGGGAGCTTTAACCATGCAGAAACCCGCCGTCACCGTCATGGTCAAAGCCGCCCGCCTCGCCGGCAATGTGCTGTTGCGCGGTATCAACAAGCTCGATGCGCTCAACGTGGTGCAGAAAGGCCGCATGGACTACGCCAGCGAAGTCGATGCCGATGCCGAGAAGGTCATCATCAAGGAACTCAAACGCGGCTACCCCGAGTACGCCGTGTTCGGCGAAGAAGGCGGCGTGCAAGGTGGCAAGAGTGGCCGCTACACCTGGGTCATCGACCCGCTGGACGGCACCAGCAACTATCTGCGCGGCTTCCCGCATTACTGCGTGTCGATCGCGCTGGTGGAAAACGGCGAGCCCACCGACGCAGTGATCTTCGACCCGCTGCGCAATGAGCTGTTCACCGCCAGCCGCGGCGCCGGCGCGGTGCTCAACGACCGCCGCATCCGTATCGCCGAACGCAAGGACCTGGAAGGCGCGATGGTCCACACCGGCTTCCCGCCGCGCGAGCGCGCACGCACCAGTGCGCAGCTGAAGTGCGTCGATGCGTTGCTGGTGCAGGCAGAGGACGTGCGTCGTACCGGTTCTGCCGCGCTGGACCTGGCCTACGTGGCCTGCGGCCGCGCCGATGCGTATTTCGAAGCCGGCGTCAAAGCCTGGGACATCGCGGCCGGCGTGCTGCTGGTGCGCGAAGCCGGTGGCCGCGTCTGCGACTACAAGGGTGCCACCCCGCCGCGCATGGACAACATGGGCCCGGAAACGCAGCAGATCGTGGCCGGCAACATCAAGATCAGCGACGCGCTGCAGAAGGTCATCGTCAACACCGGCTACGCCCGCGAGTTCGACGCCAAGTTCTGATCGCTGCCCGCCCCCAAGTTCTGGTCGGCGCCCGCACACCGCAGGAGCGCGCCCGAGCGCGACGGGGCTTTCCCAGCAAAGCCCCTCGCGACCAGGGTCGCTCCTACGACAGCGCGCAGCAAAACACACAAGGCCGGGATCGCTCCCGGCCTTGTGCGTTCCAGCTCGATGCAAAACCCATCGGCGCCACACACCGTAGGAGCGCGCCAGAGCGCGACGGGGCTTTCCCGGCAAAGCCCTCGCGACCAGGGTCGCTCCTACAACAGCGCGCAGTAAAACGCACAAGGCCGGGATCGCTCCCGGCCTTGTGCGTTCCAGCGCGATGCAAAGCCCATCGGCGCCACACACCGTAGGAGCGCGCCCGAGCGCGACGGGGCTTTCCCGGCAAAGCTCCTCGCGACCAGGGTCGCTCCTACAACAGCGCGCAGCAAAACACACAAGGCCGGGATCGCTCCCGGCCTTGTGCATTTCAGCGCGACGCCAAGCCCATCGGCGCCGCACAACGTAGGAGCGCGCCCGAGCGCGACGGGGCTTTCCCGGCAAAGCCCCTCGCGACCAGGGTCGCTCCTACAACAGCGCGCAGCAAAACACACAAGGCCGGGATCGCTCCCGGCCTTGTGCGTTGGGTGCCGCTGTCACAGCGCTACGTGGAACCTAGCGCTGATGCACGACTTCAGGCGATCGCAGCGTGGTAGCGGCGCTCGACTTCTTCCCAGTTCACCGCGTTGTAGAACGCGCCGATGTATTCCGGACGACGGTTCTGGTATTTCAGGTAGTACGCGTGTTCCCACACGTCCAGACCCAGGATCGGGGTGTTGCCTTCGAACAGCGGGCTGTCCTGGTTGGCGGTGCTTTCCACCACCAGCTTCTTGTCCGGGGTCACGCTCAACCAGGCCCAGCCCGAGCCGAAACGGCTGACGGCGGCCTTGGTGAAGGCTTCCTTGAACTTCTCGAAACCACCGATGTCCTTGTCGATCGCTTTGGCGACCTCGCCCTTGGGCTCACCGCCGCCATTGGGCGACAGCACGGTCCAGAACAGCGAATGGTTGGCGTGGCCACCACCGTTGTTGCGCACCGGGCCCTGCAGGTTTTCCGGCAGGCTCTTCAGCTTGGACACCAGCTCTTCCACCGGCAGGTCGGCGTACTCGGTCCCTTCCAGCGCCGCGTTGACGTTGTTGATGTAGGTCTGGTGATGCTTGGTGTGATGGATTTCCATCGTCTGCGCATCGATGTTGGGTTCCAGCGCGTCGTAGGCGTAGGGCAACTGCGGGAGGGTGTAAGCCATGCGTGTCTCCTGGACTTGCCGCCCGGCGAAGACCGGGCGTTGCGGGGTAGATGGTAAGGACGGCGGCGGCGCTTACCAAGGGTATTGGCAGGGAAACTTCATCCCATCGCATGCCGCGTCGTGTTCGCTGCATACCTTGCACCATGCCCCGGTTACTCGGGCGTGAACCGTCCCGCCGCCCGGCGCGTTCAAAGTCGACACAGTCGCGCAACGGCATACTTGCTCTGCCGTCCCAACACCCTGTTTCCGGAACCGTCATGCGCAAGCCCGCTTTGCTGATCGTCGCCATCGTGCTGCTCGTCGCCGGGTTATGGGGCATGCGCGCGATGCAGACACCCAAGCCGCACTTCGCGCCGCAGCTCAGCGCGCCGATTGCCGCCGCAGCACCGGTCGAACGCTCACCGCAGCAGCAAGCGTTGCCGGGATTTCTGCCGACCGAGGCCATGGCCACGATCGTGCTGATCCAGCGCGGCGGGCCATTTCCGCATCCGCAGGACGGCAGCGTGTTCGGCAATCGTGAGCAGCGCCTGCCCGAGCGTCCGCGCGGCTACTACCACGAATACACCGTGGAAACCCCAGGCAGTCCCGATCGCGGTGCGCGCCGCATCGTCACTGGCGGTACCCCGCCGCAGGCGTGGTACTACAGCGACGATCATTACCAGAGTTTCAGATCGTTCCAGGGCCCGGCTCCGGAGCAGGCGCCATGAGCGCAGGCGACTTCGCACTGGACCTGTCCGACCCGCAGCAATCGGGCGTCTACCAAGCCGAGACCGACGATCTGGACACCATGGCCGCGCTTGCCCGCGATGCCGGCCTGCACATCCTGCGCGTGGACCTGGCCAGCTGCAGCGACAAGCACAGGCTGCTGATGCGCCTGGCCACCCAACTGGACTTCCCTGCCGGCTTCGGCCGCAACTGGGACGCGCTCTCCGATGCCTTGCGCGATCTGGCATGGCTGCCAGCGTCGCATGGCTATGCGCTGCTGATCGACGGCGCCGATGCGCTGGCCCGCACTGCGCCGAACGACCGCGACACCTTGCTGGACATCCTCGACGAAGCGGCTACCGCCTGGGCCGCGCGCGGGCTCACGTTTGCGGCATTCGTGGCGCCTGCGAGCGCCTGCGACTAGGCGCTGCCTGCAAGACGCATCGCGCACTCGCCGGACACAGCACGATCAACACGGCGTGGTGGTGGTCGGTGATCACCGGTGCGTGTCCAGCGCGTGTTTTACGCGACGCGCTGCCCCACGGCTGCCCCCCCTGTAGTGGGAGGCGTGGTGCCAGTTATCGCTCCACACATCCACAAGGCCGGCACGCAGTCGGGCACCGGCTCGACCATCAACTATCCAGCTCGCTCCAGCGCGCGAACGCCGCATCCAGCCGAGCCTGCGCATCGCCCAATGCGGCCGTATGCGCGGTCATCGCCGCACTGTCGCGCTGGTAGAAGGCCGGGTCGTTCATCGCCTCGGTCAATGCCGCGACCTGCTGCTCCAGGGTTTCGATCAAGGCCGGCAATTGCTCCAGCTCACGCGCGTCCTTGTAGCTGAGCTTGCGCTTGGGCGCGGCATCGGCCGGCAACGCAGCCGCCACCGGCGTGGTTGCCGCCGCCGTCGCCGATGCCTTGGCAACCGCCATCGCATTGGGCGCCGGGGTGCGACGCTGACGCAGCGAATCGCTGTACCCGCCGACGTAATCGCCGATCAGGCCCTCGCCCTCCATCACCAGGGTGGAGGTCACCACGTTGTCGAGGAAGTCGCGGTCATGGCTGACCAGCAACAAGGTGCCGGTGTACTCGCCCAGCAGCTCTTCCAGCAGCTCCAGCGTTTCCACGTCCAGATCGTTGGTCGGTTCGTCCATCACCAGCAGGTTGGACGGCTGCGCGAACAGGCGGGCCAGCAGCAGCCGATTGCGCTCGCCGCCGGACAGCCGGGTGATCGGCGCACGTGCGCGCTCGGGGGTGAACAAAAAGTCCTGCAGATACGCATGCACATGCTTGCGCTTGCCGTTGATCTCGATGAAGTCGCGGCCTTCGGCCACGTTCTCGATCGCGCTCCAGTCCTCGCGCAGCGTGGAACGGTACTGATCGAAGTAGGCGATCTGCAGATTGGTGCCGATGCGGATCTCGCCCTGCTGCGCCTGCAGATCGCCCAGCAGCAACTTCAGCAAGGTGGTCTTGCCGCTGCCGTTGGGGCCGATCAGCCCGATGCGGTCGCCGCGCTGGATGATGGTCGAAAAATCCTTGACCATCGTGCGCGCGCCGAATGCGAAACCGACTTCCTTGGCCTCGATCACCTTCTTGCCGGAGGACTCGCCCTGCGAGACTTCCATGCGCACGTTGCCGGTCAGGTCGCGGCGCTGTACGCGTTCGTTGCGCATCGATTCCAGACGCCGTACGCGGCCTTCGTCGCGGGTACGCCGCGCCTTGATGCCCTGACGGATCCAGATTTCTTCCTGCGCCAGCATCTTGTCGAAACGCGCGTTTTCCTGGGCCTGCGCATTGAGCCGCTCTTCGCGGCGCCGCTCGTAATTGGCCCAGTCGCCCGGCCAGCTGGTGACCTGCCCGCGATCGATCTCGACGATGCGGGTGGCCAACGCACGCAGGAAGCGCCGGTCATGGGTGACGAACAACACGCTGCCGTTCCAGTTCTTCAGGAACGACTCCAGCCAGTCGATGGCTTCGATGTCCAGGTGGTTGGTCGGCTCGTCCAGCAGCAGCACATCCGGCGAGGACACCAGCGAGCGCGCCAGCAGCACGCGTCGCTTCATGCCGCCGGACAACCGCGCAAACTCCGCATCGCCGTCCAGTTCCAGCTTGGTCAGCGTCTCGCTGACGCGCTGATCCAGCGCCCAGCCGTCGGCCGCGTCGATCTTGGCCTGCACCTTGCCGAACGCGTCGCCATCGAATACCTCGGCATGGCTGAGTTGATGGAACTCGGCCAGCCAATGACCCAGCTCGCCCAGGCCGTCGGCCACCACATCGAACACGCTGCCGCCGGTACCCTGCGGCACTTCCTGCTCCAGCCGCGCGATGCGCACGCCCTGTTGCACGCGCACTTCGCCGTCGTCGGGCTTGAGCTCGCCGGCAATCAGTTTCATCAAGGTCGATTTGCCGGCGCCGTTGCGGCCGATCAGGGCGATACGCTCGCCCGGCTCGATCGTGAGGTCGGTTTTTTCCAGCAACAAGGGGCCGCCGACGCTGTAGTCGACGCTTTGCAGAGTGATTAAAGGCATGGCGTGATTGTACGGGATTGGTGATTGGGGATTCGGGATTGGCACAAGCGCACGCTGTCGCGGTGACGAATCCCGAATCCCTACTCCCCAATCCCGGCTAAAATGCGCCATGAACGAATTCTCCGCGCTGCCGCTGTCGCCGGCCCTGGCCCCCGGCATCGACGCCCTTGGCTACACCGTCCTCACTCCCATCCAGGCACAGAGCCTGCCGCCGATCCTGCAGGGGCTGGACGTCATCGCCCAGGCGCCGACCGGCAGCGGCAAGACCGCCGCCTTCGGGCTGGGCCTGCTGCAGAAGCTCGACCCGGCGCTGACCCGCGCGCAGGCGCTGGTGCTGTGCCCCACCCGCGAACTGGCCGATCAGGTCGGCAAGCAGTTGCGCAAGCTGGCCACCGGCATCCCCAACATGAAGCTGGTGGTGCTGACCGGCGGCATGCCGCTCGGCCCGCAGCTGGCCTCGCTGGAAGCGCACGACCCGCAAGTGGTGGTCGGCACGCCCGGCCGCATCCAGGAACTGGCCCGCAAGCGCGCCCTGCATCTGGGCGGGGTGCGCACGCTGGTGCTGGACGAGGCCGACCGCATGCTCGACATGGGCTTCGAAGAACCCATCCGCGAGATCGCCAGCCGCTGCGACAAGCACCGCCAGAGCCTGCTGTTCTCGGCCACCTTCCCGGACATCATCCGCACGCTGGCGCGCGAGATCCTCAAGGACCCGGTCGAAATCACCGTCGAGGGCGCCGACAACGCGCCGGAAATCGACCAGCAATTCTTCGAGGTCGACCCGACCTACCGGCAGAAGGCCGTCGCCGGCCTGCTGCTGCGCTTCAATCCCGAATCCAGCGTGGTGTTCTGCAATACCCGCAAGGAAGTGGACGAGGTGGCCGGCTCGCTGCAGGAGTTCGGCTTCTCCGCGCTCGCCCTGCACGGCGACATGGAACAGCGCGACCGCGACGAAGTGCTGGTGCGCTTCGTCAACCGCAGCTGCAACGTGCTGGTGGCCAGCGATGTGGCCGCACGCGGGCTGGACGTGGAAGACCTGTCGGCAGTGGTCAATTACGAGCTGCCCACCGATACCGAAACCTACCGCCACCGCATCGGCCGCACCGCGCGCGCCGGCAAACGCGGATTGGCGCTCAGCCTGGTGGCCCCGCGCGAGACCGGCCGCGCGCAGGCGCTGGAAGCCGAACAGGGCCAGCCGCTGAAGTGGTCGCGCGCGCCCCTGGCCACCGCCCGCCCGGCGCAGCTGCCGCAGGCGGCCATGACCACGCTGCGCATCGACGGCGGCAAGACCGACAAGCTGCGTGCCGGCGACATCCTCGGCGCGCTGACCGGCGAAGCCGGACTGTCGGGCGCGGCGATCGGCAAGATCGCGATCTACCCAACCCGCTCCTATGTCGCCATCGCCCGCGCGCAGGTCGCCAAGGCGCTGGCGCATCTGCATGCAGGCAAGATCAAGGGACGCCGGTTCCGGGTCAGCAAGCTGTAATCAAGGCGCGGCAGCGACCCTGCCGACCAACCGCTCGGGCGGCGGCGATAGCGCCTGCCGCACGATCCAACGGGATGCGCATGCTTGCGCACTCCTGTTTTCAGAAGACCTGATCGGCAAGCTGCTCGATCGGCAAGATGCCTGGATCAATAGCTCAAGGTAGCCAGCAACGGCACGTCATTGGCCCACTTCTCACGGCCCTGCAGCGCCAGCAGTTCGACCAGCACCGCCGCGCCGACCACTTCCAGCTCCAGCTGTGCAGCCAGACTCAGGGCCGCGCGCAGCGTACCGCCGGTGGCAAGCACATCGTCGACGATCAACACGCGCGCGCCGCGTGGCAACGCGTCTTCGTGCATTTCGATGCGGTCGGTACCGTATTCCAGCGCATATTCCTGGACCAGCGTACGCCCGGGCAGTTTGCCGGGCTTGCGCACCGGCACAAAGCCGGTGCGCAGCTCGCGCGCCAGCGCCGACCCCAGGATGAAACCGCGCGCCTCGATGCCCAGCACCGCATCCAGCGGTGTGGTGCGCCAGGGCTGCGCCATCTCGTCCAGCGCCGAGGCGAAGTCCGGGCCATCGGACAGCAGCGGCGTGATGTCCTTGAAGACGATGCCCGGCTTGGGAAAATCGGCGATGTCGCGGATTCGCTCGGACCATTGGTTGGGTCCGGAAGAATTGGTGCCGGCGCAGCGGGTGCAGTCAGTCATGGTGGTGGTGGCGTCTAGGCCGGTGGGGACCACCCTATTCTAGGCTGCGCGCGCTCACGACGCCGCGTTTACGACATACCTGCATCTGAGCGCGTCAGGAACTGCAGGACAGCATCGAGCAACCGGCGCGGTCGCGCGCCCAGTCCGGCCGCCGCGCAGCGAACGCCTCGCGGCCCGGCTGTTCGTCGTACGGGTGCCGCATGACCTCCAGCAACTCCTGCACGCCGGATGGATCGCCCTGCTCGGCCAGGTCGATCGCCTGCTGCGCCAGATAGTTGCGCAGCACATAGCGCGGGTTGGCCTGGCGCATGCGTTCGCGCCGCACCTCCGGCGACAGCGTGTCCTGCTGCAGCCGCTCAGCGTAGCGCTGCAGCCATTCCTGCAGCTGCGCGGCATGCGCGAGGCGCTTGTCCTGGTCGTAGAACGCCTCACGCAACAGCTCAGGATCCGGATGCTCCGGCGCAAATGCGATCAGGTTGCGGAAGGTCAGCGTCATGTCCATTTCCGCGTTGTGCATCAGCGCGCGCAGCGCATCGATCAGTTGCAGATCCTCGTCGCGGCAGTCAGCCAGACCCAACTTGGCGGCGGTGTCGTGGCGGTCGCAGGCCAGGTAGGTATCGCGGAAGCGGTCCAGCCCCAGCTGCAGCTGCGCCTGGTCGGCGAACAGCGGCGCCAGCGCCTGTGCCAGGCGCCCGAGGTTCCAATAGGCGACCTGGGGCTGGGTGCCGAAGCGGTAGCGACGGCCCTGCGCATCGGTGGTGTTCGGCGTCCAGTCCGGGTCGTAGTCGTCGACCCAACCGTAGGGGCCGTAGTCGATGGTCAGGCCCAGGATCGACATGTTGTCGGTGTTCATCACCCCATGCACGAAGCCCACCCGCATCCAGTGCGCCACCATCACCGCGGTGCGCTCGCAGACCTGCGCGAACCAGGCTGCGTACAGCGCCTCGCCAGCACCTTGCAGCTGCGGGAAATCGCGCGCGATGGTGAAGTCCACCCATTGCCGCAGCAGCGCCAGATCGCCGCGCGCACTGGGCAACTCGAAGTTGCCGAAGCGGATGAACGAGGGCGCCACCCGGCATACGATCGCGCCCGGCTCGCGCTGCGGCCGGCCGTCGTAGAACATGTCGCGCACCACCGCATCGCCGGTGGTGACCAGGCTCAGCGCGCGCGTGGTCGGCACGCCCAGGTGATGCATCGCTTCACTGCACAGGAATTCGCGGATTGACGAGCGCAGTACCGCCCGGCCATCGGCACCGCGCGAATAAGGGGTCGGGCCGGCGCCCTTGAGCTGCAACTCGTAGCGACCGCCATCGACCCCGATTGCCTCGCCGAGCGAGATCGCCCGGCCATCACCCAACTGCCCGGCCCAATGTCCGAACTGGTGCCCGCCATAGTTGACCGCCCACGGCTGCATGCCCGGGTACAGCGCATTGCCGGCGAATACCTCGGCAAACTGCGCGCTGTTGATCTCGGCCTCATCCAGCCCCAGCCGTTGGGCGACATCGGCCGAATACGCCAGCAGGCGCGGCGCGGCCACCGGCGTCGGCATCACCGTCGACCATGCAGCGCGTACCTCGCGGCGGCGTGGACCTTGTTCGGAATCACCGGGCAGCTGCTGGCGCAGGCGGTTGTCAAACTGCAGAGTCGTCATGCATGCCAGCGTAGGCCAACGACAGTGAACTTCGCATGGGCAACCGCGCATCCGGCGTTGCGCACGTACCGTATCTTCGAGCAGTTGGCCGCCGGCGAACGGGCTCGTCCTGCACACGCTGGCGACAGCCTTAGCGTTATTCCTCCCCGCCCCTCACATGACATCGCCCATGCCCTCGCGCGCTTCCCGCTGGTTTCGCCCCGCCCTGCTGCTGCTCGGCTCGCTGACACTGACCGCCTGCAGCAGCGTGTTCTTCGGCGGCATCAATGCCGCCTCCAGCCGCGACGGCATTGTCGAGCACCGCGACCAGGTGTTCGATCCGGCGCATGGTCTGGCCCTGGACGTCTACCAGCCGCGCGGCGCGGTGGATGCACCGGTGGTGGTGTTCTTCTATGGCGGCACCTGGAAGCACGGAACGCGCGCCAACTATCGCTGGGTCGGACGCGCGCTCGCGCGCCAGGGCGTGGTGGCGATGGTGGCCGACTACCGCAAGTATCCGCAGGTCGGCCTGCAGGGCTTCATGTCCGACGCTGCCGGCGCCACCGCCTGGAGCTATCGGCATGCGCACGACTACGGTGGCGACCCGACGCGCCTGGCGGTGATGGGCCACTCTGCAGGTGCGCATATGGCCGCGCTGCTGGGTACCGACGCACGCTGGCTGCAGGTGCAAGGCCTGCAACCTCGGCAACTGTGCGGGGTGGTGGGTCTGGCAGGGCCCTACGACTTCCTGCCGCTGACCGACCCGGAGCTGATCGAGATCTTCGGCGAGGCACCGGCCGCGCAACAGCAATCACAGCCGGTGCACTACGTCGGCGGCGACGAACCGCCGATGCTGCTGCTGCATGGCGATGCCGATCGCGTGGTCGAGCTGCAGAACAGCACCTCGTTGCAGCACGCCCTGCAACGCAAGGGCGGCACGGCCGAGTTGAAGGTCTACCCGGGCATGGGCCATCTCGGCATCGTGCTGGCGCTGCGCAAACCGCCCGAGCGCTCGCCCGTGCTGCGCGACACGCTGCAGTTCCTGCGGCAATGTCGGGCGCCTTGATGGGTCTGTGCGGTGCGGGATTGGGGAGTCGGGATTGGGGATTCGCCAAACCCTGGCAGGACACCGTCGAAGCACGGTGACCTGTAGCTTCCCTGGGCGCATACCGCAACGTCACTCGGCGGGCTTGCGCCCCATCAGCTCGAATGGGCCGCCCTTCTTCAGCGCGGCCTGGTACGCCGGACGCGCTTCGATGCGCGCGAGAAACGCGCGCAGGCGCGGATAGCTCTCCAGCCCGCCGCCACGTGCAGCGGCGGCCTGTACCGGGAAGCTCATCTGGATGTCGGCTGCAGTGAAACGCTCACCGGCAAACCATTCGCTTGCCTGCAGCGACTGCTCCATCCAGTCCAGATGCAGTTTGAGCTGCGGACCAACGAAGCCCGACATGGCCTTGTCCACGATGGCACGTGCGATCGGCTTGGCGAAGAACGGCATCGGCGCACTGCGAATCCGCCCGAAGATCAGCGTCATCAGCAACGGCGGCATTGCCGAGCCTTCGGCGTAATGCATCCAGTAACGGAACTTCAGGCGCTCCGGCGACTCCAGCGGACGCGGTGGTGGCGACAGCGCGCATTCGGTGTCGTAGCGTTCTGTCAGGAACTCCAGGATCGCGCCGGACTCGGCCACGGTCAGATCGCCGTCGACAACCACCGGCGACTTGCCGAGCGGATGGATGGCACGCAATGCCGCCGGCGCCAGCATGGTCTTGGGATCGCGCTCATGCCGCACGATCTGGTACGGCAGCGCCAGTTCCTCCAGCAGCCACAGCACGCGCTGGGAACGGGAATTGTTGAGATGGTGGACAGTGATCATGGAAGAGGCTGCACGCGGAAAGCGCACATGCTACCGATTGGCGTGTCGTCGCTGCGCTCACCTGGGCGGGTCGAACCGCCCGCACTCTCTATTGCACTGACCAAACCGCGCCCAATAAAAAACGCCGATCGCTTGCGCGACCGGCGTTATTGGCAACCTTACGGTTGCAGACGGATTAGACCGCCTGCACCTGGTCAGCCTGCATGCCCTTCTGGCCCTGCACGGCGACGAAGGTCACCTTCTGGCCTTCCTGCAGCGACTTGAAGCCGGTGCCCTGGATGGCACGGAAGTGCACGAACAGGTCCGGGCCGCTTTCCGGGGTGATGAAGCCGAAGCCCTTGGCATCGTTGAACCACTTCACGGTACCGCTCTGACGATCTGACATTTACAAACTCCTGAACTATAGATGGATAAATCGCAGCGTCCGAAAAGCCGGAGCTGAGACTGAGTTGCAGGCGTTGGTAAAGCGGAACGATGAAGCGAGATCTGTAACGATCCGGCTGCATCAGGCCACGATTCACGGTGACCCTTGCAAACACAGTGCGTGCACAGTACTCGCGTTCCCAGCAAAAAGCGACACCTTGCGTCAAATTTTTTACTGTCAGGCCGAATCCGACCACCTGTCAGGCCCTTTCCCTGTCGATTTCAGCACATGAATACGCCTCCCCTGCCTTCCCGCCCGCATATCTGGGTCGATGCCGATGCCTGCCCCGCAGTCATCCGCGACATCCTTTTCCGCGCTGCCGCACGTACCGGCACCGCGGTGACGCTGGTCGCCAATCATTTCCTGCCCACCCCTCGCCTGGCCCACGTGCGTGCGCTGCAGGTACCTGGAGGCGCGGACGCGGCCGACGATGCCATTGCCGCACGGGTGGCCGCAGGCGACCTGGTCGTCACCCAGGACATTCCGCTGGCCGCTCGCATACTGGAGGCGGGAGCGGCCGCCGTCAGCCCGCGTGGCGAGCCGTTTACCCGCGACAGCATCAACGAGCGCCTGTCGGTCCGCGGCTTTCTGGAGCAACTGCGCGGCGCCGGCGTGGTCACCGGCGGGCCGGCGGCCCTGCACCCGCGCGACCGCCAGGCATTTGCCGCACAGTTGGACCGTTGGCTGGCCGAGATGGCGCGGCGCTGACCGCAACACGCCGGCATTGCAACGGGGGCGTATCATAAGTGCCCTTTGCAACCGGCATCCTGATGGCCCTTACCGCCACCGTCCGCAGGGCGGAACTCCAGATCAGCGACATGGACCGTGGCTACTACGCCAACCATTCGTTGACCCTGGCCCAGCACCCCTCCGAAACCGACGAGCGCCTGATGGTGCGGCTGCTGGCGTTCGCGCTGTTTGCCGACGACCGCCTGGAATTCGGCCGCGGCCTCAGCAACGAGGACGAGCCCGACCTGTGGCGGCGCGACTACACCGGCGACCCGGACCTGTGGATCGACCTTGGCCAGCCGGACGAAAGCCGGGTGCGCAAGGCCTGCAATCGGTCGCGCGAGGCGGTGGTGATCGGCTACGGTGGCCAGGCCACCGAAACCTGGTGGAAGAAGCAGGCCAACGCGCTTAGCCGGCAGCGCAACCTGCGCGTGATCGAGCTGGACTCGCAGGCCACCGAAGCACTGGGCGCGCTGATCCAGCGCGGTATGCGCTTCGACGTGATCATCCAGGACGGCGAGGTGCAGATGCTGGCCGACCACGGCAGCGTCACCCTGACCCCGATGGTGCGGCAAGCCCCGGCCGAATGAGCATGCGTTGCGATGTACTGGTCATCGGTGCCGGCGCGGCCGGACTGATGAGCGCCTTCACCGCAGGCCGGCGCGGCCGTCAGGTGCTGGTGATCGACCATGCCAACAAAGTCGGCAAGAAGATCCTGATGTCCGGTGGCGGCCGCTGCAACTTCACCAATACCGGCACCACGCCGGGCAACTTCCTCTCGGCCAACCGCCACTTCTGCAAGTCCGCCCTCGCCCGCTACAGCGCGCTGGATTTCGTGGAGATGGTCGAGCGCCACGGCATCGCCTATCACGAGAAAGAGCTGGGCCAGCTGTTCTGCGACATCTCGTCCAAGCAGATCGTGCGCATGCTGCTGGACGAGTGCGAGGCGGCGGGCGTGCAGGTGCGTACCGACTGCAAGGTGCAATCGGTGCAGCGCGGCAGCGACGGCTTCAGTGTGGAGACCAGCCAGGGACGCGTGCAGGCGCAGTCGCTGATCGTGGCAACCGGCGGGCTGTCGATTCCGAGCATGGGCGCCAGCGGCTTCGGCTACACGCTGGCCCAGCAGTTCGGCCACACGCTGTTGCCGACGCGTGCCGGGCTGGTGCCGCTGACCCTGAGCGGCAAGCACCAGGAACGGCTGCAGGACCTGTCCGGGCTGGCGCTACCGGTCCAGGCGCAGTGCAACGGGGTCAGCTTCCGCAACTTCATGCTGGTCACCCACCGCGGCGTCAGCGGCCCGGCCATCCTGCAGATCTCCTCGTACTGGCAGCCCGGCGACGACCTGCGCCTGGACCTGCTGCCCGGCCAGGATGCGGCGGCGTGGCTGCGCGACCAGAAAAATCAGCGTGGCGCCACCGAACTGCGCAACGTGCTGGCCGACGTGCTGCCGCGGCGGTTCGCCCAGCGCCTGTGCGAGGTGTGGTTGCCGGACAAGCCGGTCCGCCAGCTCGACCCACCGCAGCTGCAGGCAGCAGCCGACCTGCTGGCCGGCTTCCCGCTGATCGCCAGTGGAACCGAAGGCTATCGCACCGCTGAAGTAACGCTGGGAGGTGTCGATACCAACCAGGTCTCCAGTGCGAGCATGGAGTCGCGCCTGGTGGCCGGCCTGTACTTCGTCGGCGAGGTGCTGGACGTGACCGGCTGGCTGGGCGGCTACAACTTTCAGTGGGCATGGGCATCCGGCCATGCCGCCGGAAGCGTCGCCTGAGGTCGGCTTCGACACATGGAAACGTGGCCTGAGTCTCACCCCGGATGCGGCCTTGTCCACAGACATGGACGCAGCCGAGTTCCTTCGTGTATTAAAGCCCGTCGCTAGGGAAACGCGCATGCAAAAAGGCAAAGATCTCACCCTCCGCCTGATGATCGTCGACGACAGTGTCGAAAGCGCGGAGGCGATCGTGACCGCGCTGCGCAATGGCGGCATCGCAGTGCGTCCGTCGCGGCCACAGACACCGGAAGAGCTCGCCAGCATGCTGTCGGGGCAGATCGACCTGGCCCTGCACGGGCAGGCGCTGCAGATCCCGATGAGCGCGTTGCAGCAGCAGATCGCCGGCAGCGGCAAGGATATTCCGATCATCCTGCTGGCCGAGCGGATCGAGGAAAACGCGCTGGTCGAGGCCGCGGCACATGGCATTCGCGCCATCGTGCTGCGTCATCGCCCCGAACACCTGCTGGCGCTGGTGCGCTCGGAATGGGCCGACCTGCAGGCACGCCGTGGCCTGCGCCGCATCGAGGCACAGATGCGCGAAACCGAGCGGCGTTGCGATGCCCTGATCGCCTCCTCGCGCGACCCGATCGCCTACGTGCACGAAGGCATGCACATCCGCGCCAACGAGGCGTATCTGGACATGTTCGGCTTCGAGTCGTTCGACGATGTCGAAGGTGTGTCGCTGCTGGACATGATCGCCGCCCAGTACGTCGACGATTTCAAGCAGCTGCTCAAGGCCATGTCCAAGGGCGAGCCGCCGCCGGCGCAGTACAAGGTCGACGCGCGCCGGCTCGAAGGCGACACCTTCCCGGCGACGATGGAGTTCGCCACCGCGACCTACGAAGGCGAGCCGTGCATCCAGGTGGTGTTCCGCCGTCGCGAGGAATTCGACCCGGAGCTGGCGCGCGAGGTCGAGGATCTGCGCCAGCGCGACCAGGTCACCGGCCTGCTCAACCGCCCCACCTTCATGGTGGCGCTGGAACAGGCGGTGGCGCGCGCCGGCCGCAGCGAAGGCCAGTCCGGCTTCCTGTTGATCGAGCCCGACCACTACGCGCGCCTGCTGCCCGAGATCGGCCTGGATTCGGCCGACGCGCTGATCGCCGCGCTGGCCGCACATGTGGCCAGCGTGAGCGACGACAGCGTGGTCGCCGCACGTTTCGGCGAGCACAGCTTTGCGTTGTTGATGGACGGCAATTACGCGCGCACGCATGCACTGGCGGAGCTGGTACGCGACGCCTTCGCGCAGCACGTGTTCAGCATCGGCGCGCGTTCGGCCACGGTGACGGTGAGCATCGGCGGGGTGCAGATCGGCGAGAAGATCGCCAGCATCGGCCAGGTGCTCAACCGCGGCACCGAGGCGGTCCGCACCACCTCCGAGCTCGGCGGCAATGCGGTCAGCATCTACGACCCGGCAGCAGCCGACCGGGCTGAAGAGGAACGCATCGAGCGCTGGGTGCAGCAACTGCGCGAGGCGCTGGTCGGCGACGGCTTCCTGCTGCATTACCAGCCGGTGCTCAACCTGCAGGGCGAGCCGCTGGAGCTGTACCAGGCCTTCCTGCGGCTGGAGCGCAACGGCGAGATGATGTCGCCGAACGCCTTCATGGCGATCGCCGAAGAACACGATCTGATCACCGAGATCGACCGCTGGGTGGTGGCACGCGCGATCCGCCAGCTCGGCGAGCGGCAACGTGCGGGACACAGGACGCACCTGCTGGTACGCATCGGGCCCAACTCGTTCTCCGATCCGCAGATGATCGACATCATCCGCGAGCAGCTGGCCGTGTACGGCGTGCCGGGCGAACGGCTGTGGCTGCAGACGCCGGAATCGAAGGTGTTCACCCATCTGCGCAATGCCCAGCAGTTCCTGGCGGCGGTGTCGGCGATGGGCTGCAAGGTCGGGCTGGAACAGTTCGGCTCGGGCCTGGACTCGTTCCAGCTGCTGGCGCATTTCCAGCCGGCCTTCCTCAAGCTCGATCGCGGCATCACCGGCGAGGTGGCCTCGGCGCGCGAAAGCCAGGAGAAGATCCGCGAGATCACCTCGCGCGCGCAACCGGCCGGCATCCTCACCGTGGCCGAGTTCGTGGCCGATGCGCAGTCGATGAGCACCTTCTTCAGCGCCGGGGTGGACTATGTGCAAGGCGATTTCGTCGCCCCGACCGGGCCATTGATGAACTACGAGTTCGGCTGAGACCTGCAGCCGTAGCGCATCACTGCCGCCGCGCTCCAGCCAACAAAAAACCCGCAGGACGCGGGTTTTTTGTTGGACGGCACGCATCGGTTGGCGCTACCGTCTTACATCGCCGCACCGTTGGCGGCGCGCAGCGCGGCGATACGCTCGGACAGCGGCGGGTGGCTCAGAAACAGCCGGCGCAACCCATCGCCACCACCGCCGGAAATGCCGAACGCCTGCACCTGCGAAGGCAGGCTGTTCTGGCCATGGTTGAGCGACAGGCGCTCCAACGCGGCGATCATCTTGCCGCGGCCCGCCAGTTGCGCGCCACCGGCATCGGCGCGGAATTCGCGGCGCCGCGAGAACCACATCGCGATCATCGTCGCGAACAGGCCAAACACCATCTCCAGCACGAACACGATGATGTAGTAGGCAAAGCCGCGGCCACCGTCGCGGTTGCCCGACATGGCGCTGTCGATGACGCCGCCGACCACGCGCGCCAGCACGATCACGAAGGTATTGAGCACGCCCTGCAGCAAGGCCATGGTGACCATGTCGCCATTGGCGACATGCGCGATTTCATGGCCCAGCACCGCCTCGGCCTCGTCCTGGCTCATGTTCTGCAGCAGCCCGGTGGACACCGCCACCAGCGCGCTGTTGCGGTTGGCGCCGGTGGCGAAGGCATTGATCTCCGGGCCGTCGTAGACCGCCACTTCCGGCATGCCGATGCCGGCCGCCTCGGCCTGGCGCCGCACCGTCGCCAGCAGCCAGCGCTCGGTTGGCGTGCGCGGCTCGCTGATCACCTGCGCGCCGGTGCTGCGCTTGGCCATGAACTTGGACAGCAGCAACGAGATGAACGAGCCGCCGAACCCGAACACGGCCGCCATCACCAGCAGGCCGCTCATCTGCGCGGGATTGACGCCCAGCACCGACATCACGATGCCGGCCAGCATCAGCACCGCAAAATTGGTCAGCAGGAACAGGAAAATGCGGTTGAACATGGTGCGACGACTCCACGCGAGCAGGATGGACTGCAGCGGATCTGCGGTCGTCAGCGCTTGAAATCAAGCGATCACCTGACCGACGATTCAGCCGATCATGCCAGCTCTCCCCTACCGCGGCCGCTTCGCACCCTCCCCGACCGGCCCGCTGCACTTCGGCTCCCTGCTGGCGGCATTCGGCAGCTGGCTGCTGGCGCGGCATGCCGGCGGTCAGTGGTGTGTGCGCATCGAAGACATCGATCCACCGCGTGCCGAACCCGGCGCCTCCGCACGCCAACTGCGCACGCTGGCCGCCTTCGGCCTGCACTCGGACTTGCCGGTGCTGTATCAATCCGAGCGCCACACACAGTACGACGCCGCCGTCACCACCTTGCTGGAGGCGGGACTGGCGTTCGAATGCAGCTGCAGCCGGGCCGACCTTGCCGGCATGGGCGGCATCCACCACGCCTGCGTGGCACCACTGGCCGTCCGCCGGGCGGTGCGCCTGCGGGTGCCCCCACAGCCGCCGGTCGGCTTCGACGACGCGCTGCAGGGCCATGTGGTGCAGGACGTGCATGCCGAGGTCGGCGACGTGGTGCTGCGCCGCGCCGATGGCTACTGGGCGTACCAGCTGGCGGTGGTGGTCGACGATGCCGCGCAGGCCATCACCGATGTCGTGCGCGGCGCCGACCTGCTGGATTCCACCCCGCGCCAGTTGTTGCTGCAGCGCGCACTGGGCCTGCCGCAACCGCGCTACCTGCACCTGCCGCTGATCCTGGATCACACCGGCCGCAAGCTGTCCAAGTCGCACGCTGCGCCCGCGCTGGACGATGCCGATCCGCAACCGGCCCTGCACGCCGCCTGGGCCGTGCTGGGACAGCAGCCGGCAGCCTTGCCGCGCCGGGCGGCGCTGGACACCTTGCTGCAGCATGCGGTGCAGCATTTTTCGCCACAGCGCTTGCCCCGTCACCTGCATCTGGACGCGGACGGACGCGCATCGCAGCCCCGGCGTGACTAGAATTGCGCCCCGGCACCGGCGTCGGGCCAGGCAGCGCGCCTGTGCCCCGCCCGCCCCCAGTCTTACCTGTCCATTGGAGTCGTCATGACATCTCGCGTCGTATTGGTCACCGGCGGCACCGGCGGTATCGGCACCGCCATCTGCAAGCGCCTGGCCGACCAGGGCCACCGGGTGGCCAGCAACTTCCGCAATGCCGAAAAAGCCCAGGCGTGGCAGCAACGCATGCAGACCCAGGGCTACGACATCGCCCTGTTCCGCGGCGATGTGGCGTCCTCCGAACATGCGCGCAGCCTGGTCGAAGACGTCCAGGCAGCGCTGGGGCCGATCGAAATACTGGTCAACAACGCCGGCATCACCCGCGACACCACCTTCCATCGCATGACTGCCGAGCAATGGCATGACGTCATCAACACCAATCTCAACTCGGTGTTCAACGTCACCCGCCCGGTGATCGAAGGCATGCGCCAGCGCGGCTGGGGACGGGTGATCCAGATCAGTTCGATCAATGGCCTGAAGGGCCAGTACGGGCAGGCCAATTACGCGGCCGCCAAGGCCGGCATGCATGGCTTCACCATTTCGCTGGCACGCGAAAATGCCGCGTTCGGAGTGACCGTCAATACCGTGTCGCCGGGGTATGTGGCCACCGACATGGTGATGGCGGTCCCGGAAGAGGTGCGCGCCAAGATCGTTGCCGACATCCCCACCGGCCGCCTGGGCCGGCCGGAAGAAATCGCCTATGCGGTGGCATTCCTGGTCGCGGAAGAGGCCGCCTGGATCACCGGCTCCAACCTGGATATCAACGGCGGCCACCACATGGGCTGGTGAGCTTTGCTGCAACTTTGCGATGCAGCATAAAAACCCTTGAAAATCATGCTGCGCAACATTTTTTATGTGTCTACTTAAGAAAATAAGGCCTTGTGGCGGTTGCAAGGGCTGCTGCGGTGCGCCATCCTGCGCGCACTATCGTTGTGAGTGAACGTTCCATGGCCGGACTTCGCATCATCAAGAAGTATCCCAATCGCCGTCTCTACGACACGGAAATTTCCAGCTACATCACCATCGAGGATGTGCGTCAGCTCATCATCGACGGCGAAGAATTCGAGGTACGCGACGCCAAGAGCGGCGAAGACCTCAGCCGCGCGGTCTTGCTGCAGATCATTGCCGACCGTGAACAGGACGGCGAGCCGATGCTGTCGACCCAGTTGCTGAGTCAGATCATCCGTTTCTACGGCGACTCGCTGCAGGGCTTCATGGGCAACTACCTGGAGCGCAGCATGCAGGTGTTCCTGGATCAGCAGCAGCAGTTCCGCCAACAGATGGGCAACCTGCTCGGGCAGACCCCGTGGGCGATGATGAACCAGCTGACCGAGCGCAACCTCGAGTTGTGGCAGGAGTTCCAGCGCAATTTTGGCGCCGGCTTCGGCCGTCCTGGCGGCCCCGGCACGCCGCCGACCCCGCCGGGTGCCAGCGGCATGGGCAGCGGCCCGATGGGCACCGGCACGCACGGCACTGCCGGCAGCGCCGGCAAGGCCCGCAACCGCGGGTAACCCACGCGCGGCGCCGGGAGCCGTGACACGCTCCGCGGCGCCACCGATCAGCGGCTTGCCTGCCCCGCGCAGGCCGAGCAGATCCGCTCCACGTGATAGCCCCGTGCGCGCAGACGCTCCACCACGCCATCGCTTCCCAGCAGGTGCAGCGCACCGACCACCACCAGCGTGGTCCCGCTGCCCTTGCCCAGCCGCTGCTCCAGCCGCGGCACCCAGCGCGCATTGCGCTCGACATTGATGTCCTGGTACAGCGCCGGGTAGTGCTGCCGCATTTCTTCGGCCATCTGCGTGGACAGGGTACGCACATCGCCACTGCGCCAGGCCGCGTGCAGCTCACGTAGCTGATCGTTGGCGCCGGCATCGTCCAGCGATTCCTCCAGCAGCTGATGCTGTTCGGTGGGCGACATGCCATCGAGCAAGGCAATCTGCTCTTCGGCACGCTCCAGCCCATCGGCCGGTTTGCCACCGGCCTGTGCCTGCGCCATCAGGTAATGGTCCAGACCGGCGTTCGGGTCCATGCCTTGCCGGCTCATCTCCGCCAGGCTGATCGTCAGCGCCACGAACCAGGGTTCCAGGGTCTGCAAGCTGTCCACCGGCATCCCGTGTTTGCGGGCATAGGTGGTCAGCGCCTGCCAGGTCTTCGGATCCAGTACGTCCTGCAGGCGACGCCCGTCGCTGCGCCGCGCCGCCTGCAGCATGCGGCCGGCCAGTTCGGGCGATTGCGCATCGGAGGGCGGCAGTTCGAACACCAGCCGGTCGGCCTTGGCGAAGGCCTGCATCACATCCGGCGACAACGGGTAATCGCTGGGCTTGAGCACATGGAACGAACCCAGCAGATACAGCGTGCCGCCCTTGCCATCCACCTTCCACAACAATGGCACCGGCGGACCGGCCGGCGCCTCGTTGCCGGCACGCGCCCAGGTCGGCGCGGCCGCCCCGCTCCATAACGCCAGAGCGATGACCGCACTGCAGCTCCAGGCTGCGAGCCGGGTGCGCATGCTTGCCTTCACCACGTTGGTATCCACGTCAGTGCGGCACCTTGTAGGTCTTCTCGCCGGCCGACACCGCCAGATCGATGCGGTTTTCCGGCGGCGGCAGCGGACAGGTCGCAAACGGGGTGAACGCGCACGGCGGATTGTAGGCACGGTTGAAATCGACGACCACATGCCCGGAGGCGTCGGGCACGTCCAGGTCGAGAAAGCGCCCGGCCGGATAGCTGCCGTGCCCACTGGTGCGGTCGGCGAACACCACGAACATCGGCCGTCCGGGTTCGCCGATGGTCTCCAGCCGATACGCCTTGCCATCGCGCTCGAAGGTGATTGCCCCGGCGTTGGGTTGTTCGCTGCTGATGCCGACGATGTCCACGATCGGAATGGTCTTGCCGACATCATTGGGCACATAGCGCGCACTGATGCGCCAGGACGGATCGACCGGCCAGTAGTCCAGCCCGGCGAAGTGACTGCGCGATGGCGCGTCGGCATGCTTGACCCGCAGCGCGTTGCGGTCGCCGCGATGGATCAGGCTCAACACGCCCTTGCCGTCATCGAAATGGATGAAGGTCGGCTGCGGGTCGCGATCGGACTGGAAGCGGATCCTGCCGGTCAGCGGCTTGCCGTCGACGGTCAATGCTGCGCCGCGCTCGGGCACGAACCAGACCGTATCGGCCTCGGTCGCGACCATGCCCATCTTGGGTGGCCCGACCGCCAGCCTGATGCCGCTGTCGGCACTGCTGCCGATGTAATGCGCCTTCAGCGACAGCCAGTGCAGGCCGACCAGGCTGGTCCAGCCATCGGGCGCGCGCAACTCGGTCAGGCGCGCTTCGCGCCAGGCCGCGTTGTCGGCCAGGAAGGCCTTGTCGAGTGCGGCCGGTGCTGCCGGTGGCGGTGCATCCTTGCCGCAGCCGGCCAGCGCCGCACACACCAGCATGCCGAGCAGCCAGCGGTTCCCCTTGTGCAGTACAGACATCAGCGCCCCCTCAGGAACCAGCGATCGATTTCGCCCAACGTAAACCGTGCCCAGGTCGGTCGGCCATGGTTGCATTGGCCCGAGCGCTCGGTGACTTCCATATCGCGCAGCAGTGCGTTCATTTCCGGCACGGTCAGGCGCCGGTTCGCGCGCACCGCGCCATGGCACGCCATCGTGGAGAGCAGTTCGTCGCGCGCACCGGCAATGCGCCGGCTCTGGCCATGCTCGCGCAGATCGCCGAGCACATCGCGCAACAACGCCTCCGGGTCGGCATTGGCAAGCAGCGCGGGAATGCTGCGCACATGCAGCGACTGCGGGCCGGCGCGGGTGATCTCGAAGCCCAGGCTGGCCAGCGTGTCGGCCTCGCGCTCGGCGGTGTCGGCCTCGCGCTCGCCCACCGCCAGCGTCATCGGCACCAGCAGCGGTTGTGCGTGCAGGCCGATACTGTCGTGCGCGTTCTTGAGCCGCTCGTAGCCGATACGTTCGTGCGCGGCATGCATGTCCACCACGATCAGGCCTTCGGCGTTCTCGGCCAGGATGTAGATGCCGTGCAACTGCGCGACGGCATACCCCAGCGGCGGCACGCCACTGTCCGCGGCAGTCGCCGGCAGGCCCATCCCGCTGCCCTCCGGCAAGGCGGCAGACTGCTGCTGCGCGCCACTGGACGGCGGCGCATACAGCGCGCTGTAGGCCGCACGCGCCTCGTCCACGCGCAGGCCCAGTGGAGTCTGCGATGGCGTCCACTGACCGTAGCCGGCACCGCCGCGACTGCCGTTTCCGGCACCGTAGCTTGGACGGTCGAGCATGCCGCCCGGCGCCGCAACCGTGTCGCTGGCGCCGTCCGTGCCGATGCTGTTGGGCATCGCGCCGGCGCGCGTATGCGCCAGCGCGTCCTGCAAGGTGCGGTAGACGAAGTCGTGGATCAGCCGCGCCTCACGGAAACGCACCTCGTGCTTGGCCGGATGCACGTTGACGTCCACACGTGCCGGATCCAGTTCCAGGAACAGCACGTAGGCCGGCTGGCGACCATGGAACAGCACATCGCCGTAGGCCATCTTGACCGCGTGCGCGACGCTGCGATCGCGCACCGAGCGGCCATTGACGTAGAGATACTGCTGGTCGGTACTGGCGCGCGAGTAATGCGGCTGCGCGACCCAGCCATGCAGCCGCAGGCCGGCGCCACTGTGATCGACGCGCAAGGCCTGCCGCGCGAAATCCTCGCCCAGGGTTTCGCCCAGCCGCGCATCCGAATACAGATCGCCCGGCTTGTAGCGACGCGACGGTTTGCCGTTGTGCGAGACCCGCAATTCCACATCCGGGCGCGCCAACGCCAACGAGCGCAGCCATTCTTCGATATGCCCAAGCTCGGTGCGCTCGGCACGCAGGAACTTGCGCCGCGCCGGCACGTTGAAGAACAGCTCGCGCACTTCGACCGTGGTGCCGGGCGCATGCGCGCGTGGCATCACCTCGCTCAGGCGCCCGCCATCGATCTCCAGTGCGGAGCCATGTTCGGCATCGTGGCGACGCGAGATCAGCGTGAAACGGCTGACCGAGGCGATCGACGGCAGGGCTTCTCCGCGGAATCCAAGCGTGGCCACGGTCTCCAGATCGTCCAGCGATGCGATCTTGCTGGTGGCATGCCGCGACACCGCCAGCGGCAGTTCGTCGGGGGTGATGCCGCCGCCATTGTCGCGGATGCGGATCAGCCGCACGCCGCCCTCTTCCAGCTCGATATCCACGCGGGTGGCGCCGGCATCGAGTGCGTTTTCGACCAGTTCCTTGACCACGGACGCAGGCCGCTCGACGACTTCGCCGGCGGCAATCTGGTTGATCAGGATCTCGGGGAGCTGACGGATCGCCATCAGCACAGGCGCTCGCGCTGGACGCAGACTGCGGAGCGCATCGGGGGTGTAACAGGCAAGACAGACGTCGGCACGGCAATCCGGCGGCGCGCAGGCGCCGTCATCAAGGAATCAGTGCGGAATGATAGCCGAGCGGCTCAGCGGCTGCCGCCGGCCACGGTGCCAGCGCTGGCATCGGCTTCGGCCTGTGCGCGCGCGGCAAACAGGGTGCCCGGCGGCGGCTGGCGGGTGAAGAAGGTATCGATGCCATCCAGCACGGCCGAGGCGATCTTGCGCTGGTAGGCCGGGTCGATCAGCCGGCGCTCTTCGTCCGGATTGGAAATGAAGGCGGTTTCCACCAGCATTGCTGGCATGTCGGAGGTGCGCAGCACCGCAAAGTTGGCGCGTTCCAGCTGCGGCTTGTGATTGTTGCCGATCCGCTTGAGGCCGCCGAGCACGTGCCCTGCCGCATCTTCGGAGGCCTTCATGTGGCCGCTCTGCGCCAGGTCCAGCAACACGTTGGCCAGCGTGCTTTCGGTCTGCTGCAGACGCACGCCGCCGACCAGGTCGGCGGCATTTTCCTTGTCGGCCAGCCAGCGCGCGCGCTGCGAGGAGGCGCCCTTGGTCGACAGTACATAGACCGACGAGCCAGTCGCACTGCGGTTTTCGGCAGCGTCGGCGTGGATGGAGATGAAGATGTCGGCCTTGGCGGCGCGTGCCTTCTGCGCGCGCATCGGCAGCGGAATGAACACGTCGGTATCGCGCGTCAGGTAGGCCTTCATGCCGGGCGTGGCATTGATCTGGCGCGCCAGTTCGCGGCCGACTGCCAGGGTGACGTCTTTTTCGCGCTTGCCGGTGGGGCCCATGGCGCCAGGATCCTGGCCGCCGTGTCCCGGATCGATGGCCACGATCAGCGGCCGCATGCCCGGTGCCATCTTGATCCGCGAGGCCTCGCTGGGCAGCACCGGACGCGGCGGCAGGTCATCGCTGTCCGCCGAGGCCATACTGCCGGCAGCCGCATTCGGCATGGCAGCCATGGCATTGGCGGATGCAGCACCCAGCGGCGCGCTGCCGCCATTCAAGATCGCAGCCGGCGATGCGGCGTTGCCTGGCAGTGCCGAGCCGGGCGCGGCACCGGCGGTGGAGACGGTGACGCGGTTCGGGGTGCCGGCGGTGCTTGCTGGCGTGGCCGTGCTGGTCGTCACCGCGGTCGTGGCGGTGCCTGGACGCGGTGTCGGCACGCCGGTGGCGACCGTGGTCGGTACCGGTGCCGGAGTCACGCTGGGCATGGCCGACGCAGGCACATAAGGTGCGGGCGCCGGAGCAGGCGGCACCACCGACGCGCGCTGCGCAGACGCCGCCAACGCAGCGGTTGCGCGGGCGGCTTCCGATTGTGCATTGGCCGGGCGCGGCGGCGGCGCGGCAGGCGCGGCGGTGGTGGCCACCGTGCCGGCAGCCGGCGGATCGCCCGGCCACTCGATCACCAGGGTGGATGCACTACCCAGCGTCTGCATCTGCGGCTTCAACGGCGTCACCGGCGTTGCCAGCTCGAATACCACCCGAAAGGTGCCCGGCACCGGTTGACCGGTACGCACCGACGTCACCAGGCCGGCAGCCGGCGGCAGCTTCAGGCCACGCACACCCGAGGAATCAGGAAAGTCCACCACCAGCCGATTGGGGTTGGCCAGCGACAGCGTCTTGAATCCGCCGCTACCGGCGAGCTGGATCTCCGCACGCGTGCCGGTGGGACCGGTGCTGACGCCTACGCCCTTGATTTCACCGGCCCACGCAGCAAAAACCGCCAGGCTGAGGCTGGCGGTCACGGTGGAAACACAGAACTGGCGGAACCCCGGTGTCATGGCGCTGGATTCAATCACCCAAACGTGGGAATTGCAAGGTGATTTCCCTTAATAATCCACAACCTGGCGTTCATTCTTCCTGTGAGCTGGCACAAAGGGACTGCAACTGAGGCAAGTCCGACAGCCGCCTCAGCCAGTCGCGGCCGGTTTCGCTGCGGCCCAGCAACGTCACGCTGCGCCCCTCGCCGTCGACTGCCAGTTCCACGTCCAGATCCACCGGCGGCAATGCACCAGCGCCGCGTTCCGGCCATTCGACCAGCCACAGGCTGGCGCTGCCCTCGTCGAGCCCGAGAAAATCCAGTTCCCCGGCCTGCCCGATGCGGTACAGATCCAGATGCCAGGCCTCGTCGCCAGTGCCGAGCGGATAGCGCTCGACCAGCGTGTAGGTGGGGCTGCGAATCGGCCCGGTGACGCCGAGTGCGCGCAGCAGGGCGCGCGCCAGTGTGGATTTGCCGGCGCCGAGATCGCCGTGCAGTTGCACCATCGCGCGGGTGGGCCGCACCGCGGCCAGGGCCTGTCCCAGGGTTCCGGTGGCCTGCGCATCGACCAGGTGTGCGCTGAGTTGGCTCATGCAATGGCTCCGGCATTGGCGAGGCGGCGCAGTTCGGGCAGCAGATCGGTCGGCAGCAGGCCGCGCTCGCCCGCGCGCGCCGCTGCATCGCCGGCACAGGCATGCAACAAGGCGCCCAAGCTGGCGGCATCGAAGGGCGACCAGCCCTGGGCCAGCAAGGCCGCGATCACGCCAGTCAGCAGGTCGCCCATGCCGCCGACCGCCATGCCCGGATTGCCGGCATCGATGATGCGCGGCACTGCGTGCGGCGCGGCGATCACGCTGCCGGCGCCCTTGAGCACCACCACTGCATCGAAACGTTTGGCCAATGCGTCTGCGGCAGCCAGTCGATCCTGCTGAACCTGCCTGGTCGACATCCCCAGCAGACGTCCAGCCTCGCCGGGATGCGGGGTCAACACGCGCGGGCCGCGCGCCGGCACCGGGGTGGCAGCCAGCAGATTCAGGCCATCTGCATCGATGACGAGAGCGCTGTCCAAGGCCAGCACCGCGCGCCACAACTGCTGCGCCCAGGCGTCCTGCCCCAGGCCCGGACCCAGCGCGACCACGTCGGCAGCGTCAGCCAACGCGGCGATGTCGTCGTCGGCCTGCACCGCGCGTACCATCGCTTCCGGGCAACGCGCCAGCAGCGGCGCGACGTGCTCGGCGCGGGTGGCGACCTGCACCAGCCCTGCCCCGCTGCGCAGGGCCGCTTCGGCGGTGAGCATGATCGCGCCGCCGCTGCCGAGGTTGCCGCCGACGCATAGCACGCGACCGGACTCGCCCTTGTGCGTATTGCGTCGCCGCGGGCGCAACTGCGCGGCCAGGGCGTCGATGTCCCAGCTGTGCGCGGCCGGCGCCAGGCCGTCGAACGCGGCATCCGGCACGTCCAGCGACGCGGTTGCGCGCGTACCGGCATGCTCCAGCGCATCGCCGGTATAGAGCCCCAGGTGCGGCACGATGAACTGCAAGGTGGCCTGCGCGCGCACCGCGGCACCGAAGGCCACGCCATGATCGGCATCGATGCCGCTGGGCACATCCAGTGCGAGCACCGGCACACCGGCGGCGTTGATGGCGTCGATCAAGGCGGTGATCTCGGCGTCGGGCGCGCGGTTGAGGCCGATGCCGAACAGCGCATCGACGATCACATCGGCCTGCGCCAGCGGCGAGGGAAACAGCTCGATCGCACCGCCCACGCCCAGATAGTCGGTACAGGCGCGCTGCGCCAGCGGCGATGCCGGGCCGTGCTCGGCAAGATGCACCACCTGCACCTGGCGCCCGGCCCGCTGCGCCAGGCGTGCCAGCACATAGCCGTCGCCGCCGTTGTTACCGGTGCCGCAGACCACCACGATGCGGCGCGCCTGCGGCCAGCGTTCCAGCAGATGCTGCCAGGCGGCCTGCCCGGCGCGCTGCATCAAGATGTAGCCGTCGCCGCCGAGCAGCGTGGTGGCCTGCGTGTCCAGCCTGCGCGCGGCGGCGGTGTCGTAAAGATCGAGCGGTGCGTACATGCCGGGAATTCTATACTTGTCGCCATGTCTGCCGTCCTTGCCCGCCCCGACCCCACCGACGCTGCCGCGCGCATCCGTGCGCTCGCGCGCGAGGCCGGCTTCCAACGCTGCGGCATCACCGGCATCGAGCTCGGCGAAGACGAGGCGCATCTGCGCAGCTGGCTGGAAGAAGGCCTGTACGGGACCATGCACTGGATGGCCCAGCACGGCGACAAGCGTTCGCGCCCGCAGGAGCTGGTGCCGGGCACCTTGCGCGTGCTGTCGGTCGGCATGGACTACGGCCGCAAGGACGACACCGAGGCCTGGAACACCTTGCACGACGGCCGCCGCGCCTACGTGGCGCGCTACGCACTGGGGCGCGATTACCACAAGCTGATGCGCAACCGGCTGCAGAAACTGGCCGAGCGTATCCAGGGCGAAGTCGGCGCGTTCGGCTATCGGGTCTTCGTGGATTCGGCACCGGTGCTGGAGCGCGCACTGGCGCGCAATGCCGGGCTGGGCTGGATCGGCAAACACACCTGCCTGATCGATCGCAATGGCGGCTCATGGTTCTTCCTGGGCGAGATCTACCTCGACCTGCCCTTGCCCATCGACACCCCGGCCACCGCGCATTGCGGCACCTGCACGCGTTGCATCGACGTCTGCCCGACCCAGGCCATCATCGCCCCGTACCGGCTGGATGCGCGCCGCTGCATCGCCTATCTCACCATCGAACACGACGGCGCGATTCCCGAGCAGATGCGCAAGCCGATCGGCAACCGCATCTTCGGTTGCGACGACTGCCAGCTGGTCTGCCCCTGGAACAAGTTCGCCCAGCGCACCGACGAAGCCGATTTCCGCGCCCGCAACGAGCTGGATGTGGCAACGCTGCCGCAGCTGTTCGCCTGGGACGAAGACGAGTTCCTGCGCCGCACCGAAGGCAGCCCGATCCGTCGCAGCGGCCATCAACGCTGGCTGCGCAACATCGCGGTCGGCCTGGGCAATGCGCCCGGCACGCCGGAGGTGTTGGCGGCACTGGAAGCGCACCGCCACGACGCCTCGGAGCTGGTACGCGAACACGTGGGCTGGGCGCTGGCGCAACACGGTTTGTGAGTTCCCGCCCGATGCGCTCACGCATGCGCATCGCCGCTGCGGGATAATGCGGCGATGGCCGACCGCAACGAACAGATCCTCACCCCCAGCCAGCTCAATACGCTGGCACGCGACCTGCTGGAAGGCAGCTTTCCGCTGGTCTGGGTGGAGGCAGAGCTGAGCAGCGTCACGCGCCCGTCCTCGGGCCATCTGTACTTCACGCTCAAGGACGCGCGCGCGCAGATCCGTTGCGCGATGTTCAAGCCCAAGAGCACCTGGCTGAAGTTCCAGCCGCGCGAAGGGCTGCGCGTGCTCGCGCGCGGACGTCTCACGCTGTACGAAGCGCGCGGCGACTACCAGCTGGTACTCGACCACATGGAAGAGGCTGGCGAAGGCGCCCTGCGCCGGGCCTTCGACGAACTGCGTGCGCGCCTGGCCGCCGAGGGCCTGTTCGATGCCGAGCGCAAGCAGCCGTTGCCGGCGCATGTGCGGCGGCTGGCAGTGATCACCTCGCCCAGCGGTGCGGCGGTGCGCGACGTACTCAGCGTCCTGGCGCGCCGCTTTCCGTTGCTGGAAGTGGACCTGCTGCCCTCGCTGGTGCAGGGAGACAGCGCCGCGGCGCAGATCACCTCGTTGCTGCAGCGCGCCGATGCCTCCGGGCGCTACGACGTCATTCTGATCACCCGCGGCGGTGGCTCGCTGGAAGACCTGTGGGCCTTCAACGACGAACGCCTGGCCCGCGCGATTGCCGCCGCGCAGACGCCGGTGGTGTCGGCGGTCGGGCACGAGACCGACTTCAGCCTCAGCGATTTCGTGGCCGACGTACGCGCGCCCACGCCCTCGGTAGCGGCCGAACTGCTGGTGCCCGATCAGCGCGAGCTGGTCGCGCGCGTGCGGCGTGCGCATGCCCGCATGGCCCAGCTGCAGCAGCACGCGCTGGGCAATGCGATGCAGCGCGCCGACCGGCTCGCCCTGCGCCTGCGTGCGCACAGCCCGCAGGCGCGGCTGCAATTGCTGCAACGCCGGCAGCAGGACGCCGGCCGCCAGCTGCGCGCGCGCATGACCCAGGTGCTGGAGCGTCTGCAGGCACGCCTGCAACGGACGCAGGCGCGCCTGCACACGCATAACCCGCAACGCGATCTGGCCAGGCTGCAGCAACGACTGCGCGCACTGCACCCACAGTTACCGATGCAGCGTCGCCTGCAGCATGACCAACTGCGGCTGCGCAGCCTGGCACGCTCGCTGGAAGCGGTCAGCCCGCTCGCCACGGTGGCGCGTGGCTATGCCATCGTGACCCGCCCCGCCGATGGCAGCGTGGTGCGCAGTGCCGCCGAGATCAGTATTGGCGAACGCCTGCGTGCGCAGCTGGCCGATGGCAGCATCGAAGTGCGGGTCGAGCCAGGCAACGAGGACTGAGGGCGGCAACCACGCGTGCTGCCTGGTTGACGCGGGCGATCAGCAAGCGCACACGCATCGCTTTGTCGCGATAACGATGAGCTGCAGGGCGGTCGCCCGAGCAGCGCCGTGGATTGGCACAGAGGGCGCGCCTGGGTGGCGCTATCCAATTCGCCCAGGCGGGCCAAGCCTGGATCAACCCTTCAACGCGCCGCAGACCGTTCCGCGTGCAGATCAGAAGGCATCACCGGCTCTCTAGCCATGAGTGGGCGTCTGCGCCGCCTGCTGCCAGCCCTGCATCAGCAGCCCGGCCAGCACCACCGGATCGTGGTCGAAGTGATGCCCGCCCGGACGCGCCACCACCTGCACGCCACGCGCGCGCAACTCCGGGCACAGCGTGTCCTTTTCCTGATCGCCGTAGATGCATTGCAGGCGATGCGCGTCCAGCGACTGGATCGCCGGCTCCACATCGCGCTCGGCATCGTTGTGCCAGCCCAGCCAGCCACCGACACGCACCTTGAAATCGGCTTGATGGGCAAGGCCGAGCAGGCTGACAAACTGCACCGATGCGCGCTGCTGCGGCGACAGCTCGGGATAGGCAAACGGCAGCACATCGGCACCGAACGAGTAGCCCACCAGCGCGACGTGGTGGATATGCCAACGCTGCTGATAGGTCGCAATCACCCGATCCAGGTCCGCCCCGACCTGCTGCGGCGTGCGGCTGGCCCAGAAGTAGCGCAGGCTGTTCCAGCCCACCACCGACACGCCCTGCTGCTGCAGTTGCGCGGCAATGCCCTTATCCAGTTCGCGCCAGCCGCCGTCGCCGGACAGCATGACCACCATGCGGTCGCTGCCCGGCGTATGCAGCTCGACCAGCGGCAGATCGCCCACGCCCTGCGCCTGGGCCGTCAGGAAATGGCCCCGGGTGGCGGCAGCGATCTGCAGGGGGCTGGCAGCGTCGACCAGGTCGTCGAGGAAGCCTTGATTGGCATCGGGCACGTCGCGCGAGCAGGCCAGGCCGCCATCGCTGGCGTCGCCATCGGCCACAACCGCGCCGCCCAGTACGTCGGGCGCGGCCGAGGCCAGCGCCTGCCGCGCCAGCACCGCGCCATCGCCCTGCCCCACCAGCACCGGCGGCAGGAACGCGTCGACATGCTCGGCGCGCAGCAACTTCTTGCCCAATCGCTCGGCATCGTCGGCCAGGGAACTGCAGGCTGCGTGATGTGAGCGCACCCGTTCGCGATAGCTGGCGGTATCGACCACCGCGACCAGCGCGCCGTCGTTGCTCAGCATCTCGGCAAGCCGCTGGCCGTCCTGCGCATGGCCGCTGTCGGGCAACAGCACCACCATGGCCTTCGGCGTGCCTTCCGGACGTAACACCTCCACCGAGCGGTAATGCCCGGCGGTATTTCCGTCCTGCAGATGGCGCGCCACGGCGTAGCCGCTGCCGCCAATCAGCAGTACCGCGATGACCCAACGAAACACCTTGATTCCCCAGCCCATCACCGCAATCCTCGCAAGCGCTGGCGCTTGGACCGCGGCCGAGGCGGCCGGTTCCATGGCGATCGCGGGCAGCGTTCGCTGCGGTTAAGCCTGCGCGTCCTGGTCCTGCAGCGGTAAAGGCTAGGCACTGCCTGGGGCGTTGCGGCCGACGGGCACTGCGGGGGGCGCAAGCCACCCGGACGGCACGGCGATCGATCTGCGTGCCGGCGCAAAACGCGCATGCGCACTTAATTACTGACTACACCTGCTAGATCCCGCGCGCCACCCGGAAGCCGATCCGTGCGCTGGTGCTGTCCGAGTCCTGCGACTGCCGCCAGGCCGCACGCGTCTGCTGCGGCGAGTTGGCCCAGCTGCCGCCGCGGATCATGCGCTGCCGGCAGCCGGGATTGAACCAGGCGGCACCATCGGCCGGCGCGCGTCGGTAGCTGGCATGCCAGCAGTCGGCCACCCATTCGCTCAGGTTGCCGCCCATGTCGTGCAGCCCCCAGGCATTGGCGCGAAAGCTGCCGACCGGCGCCGGGCCCCAGAAGCCGTCGCCGTAGCCGACAAAGCCGTTGTTCCAGTGCCGGCCGCTGCGCGAGACATCGTTGCCGCCGGTAAAGTTGCCCGCATCCAGCGGCGGCGAGCCGGCATTGCCCCAGGGATAGCGCCCGCTGGTGCCGGCGCGCACCGCGTATTCGAACTCGGCCTCGCTGGGCACGTGGTAGTGGCGGCCGGTCTGTTCCGACAGCCAGCTCGCATAGGCTTCGGCGTCGCGGATGCTGACGTGCATCACCGGGCTGTTGGGCGCGGCCTGCGCGCCGTTGTAGTCGGACTGCCAATCCACCCCGCTGCGGCGGATGAAGTTGCCGCTGCGCTCGTCGTACACCACCGAGTGCCCGCGCCGGGTGGCACGCGGGCGCGCGCCGGTCGCCTCGACGAACTGGCGGAACTCGGCAACCGTCACTTCGGTGATCGACAACGCAAAGCCGCGCGCGAAACGCACGTAATGCGCCGGGCGCTCGTTGTCGGAGGCGCCGGGCTCGGCATCGCCGGCGCCCATCTGGAACGCGCCATGCGGCACCACGATCATCTGCGGACCGCGCCCGCCGACCTTGAGCCCGTCGGTGAACACCTGCCCGGGGCGGAAGCTGCCGTAATGGGTGGCCAGTTCCAGCCGCCGGCGCAGATCGCCGGCCACCGCATCGCCCGGGTCGGCGATGCGCAGCACCTCGGCCAGTGTTTCGCCAGCCGCCTTGAGGCCGCGGGGCGAGGTGAGATCGTGCAGGCCGGCGTCGTGCAGGGCGGCGATCTGGGCACGGCGCATGCGCTCGATGCGCGCACGGGCGTCGGCAATGGTCGGTGCGCGCTCACGCACCTGCCCGGCCATCTGCAACCAGTAGCGTGCACCGATGAAGTCGCTCGCCTCGGCCGCCTGCTCGGCGCGTGCCAGCAGGCCGCTTTCCACTGCAGCCAGCCCCTGGCGCGTGCGCGGGTTGTCCGGATCCAGCTGCGCCGCATCGCGAAAGTTCACCAGCGCCCCATTGCCGTCCTCGCCCAGGCGACCGCCACGCAGATCCTCCTCGCCGGCACGGTTGAAGCTCAGCACCCGCTGTGCGGTTTCCACTGCGCGCTGCAGTGCGCGCACCTTCGGGTCCTGCGGAGCGAGCGCCAGCGCCACGATGGCCAGCTCACGCGCCTGTTCCAGCGCGCTGTCCTGACGGTCGGTCTGCGCGATCAGCGCCTGGCCGCGCTCGATCAACCGACGCTGCGCCTGCTCCAGCCCGCGCCGGCTGGCCGCGTCCTTGCCGTCGGCGCGTTGCTGGATTGCCAGATACAGCGGAATCGCATCGTCGGCGTCGCGATAGAGCCGATCGTCCTTCAATGCCTGGTCGGCGCGCTTGCGCACCTGCGCCAGCGGCTCATCGCCCAGGTCCACTGGCGGCGGCTGCCATTGCGTCACGGTTTCGGCGGATTCTTCGCCACCGATGGACACGTTCGGCTTGCTCGGCACCGCGGCGGCGGCAGCAGGTTGCGGCGCAGCGGCAGGCGCCGGCGTCGGTGTCCGCGAACAGGCGCACACGCTTAGCGCAACCAATGCCCACGCTGCGATCCGGTTACCGCACTCACCCACCACCTGCTCCTTCCAGTGCTCTGCCGCACGACAGGCGATCGCGACGTTAGGCTATTCTGCGCGTTCTGCGCAAACCCTTGCTGTCGACGGAAATCACGTGCCCCATTGGATCACCCACCCCTCCGAGCTGAGCGAACGCCTGCAGGCATCGCGTCCGTCCCGCATTGGCCTGGATACCGAATTCATTCGCGAACGCACCTACTGGCCGCAACTGGCGCTGGTGCAGATGGCCATCGGCGAGGAGATCCTGCTGATCGACCCGCTGATCCCGGGCATGAACGAGGCGCTCAGGGAATGGTTGACCGCCACCGACATCGTCAAGGTAATGCATAGCGCCAGCGAGGATCTGGTCACCTTCAAATGTGCGTGCGGGGTATTGCCGCGGCCATTGTTCGATACCCAGATCGCCGCCGCGCTGGCAGGTGTGGGGGGTGGCATGGGCTACCAGAAACTGGTGCAGGAAGTGACCGGCACCTTGCTGACCAAGGGCGAGACGCGCTCGGACTGGATGCGTCGCCCGCTGTCGCCTGCGCAGCTGGAATACGCCGCCGACGATGTGCGTTATCTGTTCGCCATCCACGACGAACTCACCCGCCGCCTGACCGAGCAGGATCGCCTGGGCTGGCTGGCCGAAGACGCCGAGCGCCTGCTCGCCACGGTGGAGCATGACGATGGCGAGCGCTGGCCGCATGTGAGCCTGCGCACCGCGCAGTTCCTCGAGCCTGCAGCGCAGCGCCGCCTGTTGCGCCTGTTGCGCTGGCGCGACCTGCAGGCGCGCCAGAGCGATCGCCCGCGCAGCTGGATCCTGGACAACGAACTGGCCAGCCAGCTGGCGCGCTTTCCGCCCGCCGATCTGGATGCCTTGCTGCGCCAGTTCGACAAGTTTCCCAAGGCGCCGCGCAAGCTCGCCGCCGCAGTGTGGGAAGCGCTCAACACGCCGCTGCCCGACGAGGACCATGCACCGCTGGCGCAGGCGGCCACCGACGGCAACAAGGCCGTGCTCAAGCGCCTGCAGGATGCGGTGGCCCAGCGCAGCCGCGAGCTGGGATTGCCCGACGGCATCCTGGCCTCGCGCCGGCATCTGGAAACCCTGATCGAACAGCGCAGCTGGCCCGCACCGCTGGGGCAATGGCGCCGCGACGCGCTGGAAGCGCAGCTGACGCCGTTGCTGGAAGACGGCACGGCGCAGTGACCTGATGCAGTAGTCGCCAGGCCAGACATCCACGCGGTCGTGGCGACGCGGGCAGACCACTCAGGGCCATTCGCCCGCTGCCTCGCACATCGCCGGCCGTGACAGGACGCCACGGTCGGGAAGCATCCTCGTCGATCGCTGCATCCGCCTTTGCATGGCGCACCTTCGAAACTGGCGCAGTCTAGCGGGACACGGTTGGCCATGCTGCGGTCACTATCTGGCCAGCGCTGCACGCAGGTGTCATCCCGTCTGGCCTGCTGCTGTATCGTTATGGTCGGGGTCGCAGCCGGCGCAAGCAGGCTCGCCGGCCTCGCCAGGACCCTGCAAACGCGTGACCAGACGCTGTGAAAGGCCTGGCCACGCCGCGTGCAGGCACGCGCACGCGCAACGGCCGCCCCCGGGCCACATGCCATAATGACGCGCGCCCATTGGGCAACGTCTCCACCCCCTTATTCCGAGGCCATACCTCTGTGAGCAATACCACCTCCAAACTGGATTCCATCGCGCAAGCCAAAGCCAAGCTGCTGGACGAGCTGCAGAAGCTGGAAGAACAGGAAAAGACCGAGCGCGCGAGCGAGGCATCCTCTGCGCATGCCACCATCGTCTCGCTGCTCGAGCAGTTTGCCGGCCATTTCAACACCAAGCAGCGCAACGATATTGCCGCTTACCTGGGTACCACCGCTGCACGCAAGGAAGTGGTCAAGAGCGGCCGTAGCGAAGTCAAGCCGAAGTACGAACTGCCGCACACCGGCGAGACCTGGTCCGGCCGCGGCCGTACGCCCAAGGCCTTTGCCGCCTGGGAAGGCTCGGTGTCGTACAAGGAATGGAAGGCCAAGAACCCGGACCTCAAGTTCCCGCTGGTTCGCGAGTGATTGCCGCAGGATCGCGCCCCCGGGCGGCGATCCAGGCCGCCAGACTGCTTGGCGAATCGCGCGACATGTGGTTAGAATCCAGGCACGTGGGGCGGTAGCTCAGCTGGGAGAGCGTCGCGTTCGCATCGCGAAGGTCGAGGGTTCGATCCCCTTCCGCTCCACCATTGCTTCAATCGTAAAGGCCTCGGAAACGTCATGTTTCCGGGGCTTTTCCGTTGTGGGCCCCTGCATCGGCAGCGCGTCGGCCTGGTGCATGCCAGGCCCCGGTACGGCCATGTCGCCAGGATCACATCGAGCGCGCTAACGTCCGTTTCATCATCACGCCGGACGCAAGCCATGAGCAACAAGCAGAGCCAGCCCGACAAGGCCGCCGACAATCAGCACGGTGTTTCGGAGAGCCAGCAGGATCGCAAACAGGATGAGGCCGCCAAGCAGCGCCCCGGGCAGAAGGACATGCAGATCCATGACGAACAAACCCGCCGCCCCAAGGGTAACGACGGCCAGGGCGAATGAGGCGCCCGGCGAGGCGGCCCTGCAGCGCGCCAGCGTAACGTCGCTGCCCCGCCCTGTCCTGCCCGATGTGGCAAGATCGGTGACGGGCGTCATCCGCTGGGGTGGATGAGGTCTGCGCCAACCAACGCGTGCGATGGTCCAAGACACGGTATCGCCATGCGCACATCCATCGCCTGACGGCGCCTTGTTCCGGTGGTCTATCCATGCAGATTCCTGACGCGTCCGCGTTGCACCTCTTCCACGCGACGCTGCTGCCGCGCAACGCCGCCGTTGCAGCGCAGCTGCCGGCGAACGAAGACGAACGTCTGGCCGCATTGCAGGACTACCAGCTGCTGGACACTGCACCGGAGCCGGTCTACGACGCCTTCACCTCGAGCGCGGCCGAGGTCTGCGGGACGCCTATGGCCCTGATTTCGCTGATCGACACGCAGCGCCAGTGGTTCAAGTCGAAACTGGGCATGGCGCCACGCGAAACCCCGCGCGAACTGTCGTTCTGTGCGCACGCGATCCTCGAACCCGATCAGGTGATGGAGGTTGGCGACACCCACCAGGATGCGCGCTTCGTGGGCAATGCGCTGGTCACCGGCGAGCCGCAGATCCGCTTCTATGCCGGCGCCCCGCTGCTGACCTCCGATGGGATCGCGCTGGGCACGCTGTGCGTGCTGGATCGCACACCCCGGCGCCTGTCGGCGGCCGAGCGCGACGCACTGCAGGCGCTGGCACGGCAGGTCGTCGACACCATCGAGCTGCGCCGTGCGGCCAAGCTGGTCGAGCTGGACGCGCTGCGCGACGAACTCACCGGCATGTGGAACCGCGCCGGTCTGGAACATGCGCTGCAGACACACGCACAGAGCTCGCCCACTGCCGCCACGCCATCGCTCGCCCTGGCGCTGATCGAGCTGGATGGCTTCAAAGGGCTGAGATTGCAGGCGGGCGCCGCGGCAGCGGATGCAACGCTGATCCAGGCTGCCAGGGTGATCGAAGCGCAGTTGCCGGATGCCGCCACGGTGGCACGATTGAGCCGGGATCAACTCTGTATTGCCTTGCCGGAAACAGCGGCAACCGAGGCAATGGAGCTGATCGAAGCTGTCCGCAAGGCGATCGACACGGCAAGCTGGCCAGCCGGCGCACTGACGATCAGCGCAGGGCTGGTCGAGGTGGCAGCCGGTGCCTCGCTCGACAGCAACGCCTTGCTGGCGCGCGCGCGGCACGCCCTGCAGGGCGCGATCGGCAATGGACGCAACCGCGTGCAGCGCTTCAATGGCTGGCATCTGCAGGACTGAGCGGCAGACCGCGCGTGGGCTCGGCGAGGTAGGCCAGCAGGGCGCTGATCGACACGACTGCGCAACCTTGAATCGCTAGATCGATGCCTGTGTACGGCTGCAGTCTTTCCACTTACGACCGCAGTGCACACACACCCGCCAGCGCGCCTGTCTTGCGTGGCTAACGCGTGTAGCGATCAGCTGCAAGGCGGCAGCCGTATCGCCAGCTGCGCTTGGCCAGGCTCAGGCTGCCAGGGCATCGGTGTTGCCGGCAATTTCGTCCACCTGCAGCACCTGCTCCATCTCCAGCAGCACCACGAAGCGCTCGCCCACCTTGCCCATGCCGCGCAGCAGGTCGCGGCGGATATGCGTGCCGAACGATGGCGCCGCTTCGATGTCCTGATCGGCCAGTTCGATCACCGCGTTGACCGCATCGACCAGCACCCCGATCACCTGCGTTCCCTGCGCCTGCTCGGTGGCCAGGATCACGATGCAGCTGCGCTTGCCGATCGCGCTGTCGGCACGCCCCAGCCGCGACTGCAGATCCACCACCGGCACCACCGCACCGCGCAGGTTGATCACCCCGCGCACGCAGGCCGGCATCGACGGCACCGGCGTGGGTGCGCGGTACTGGATGATTTCGCGAATGCCAAGAATGCTGATGGCGAAGGTTTCGCCATCCAGCTGGAAGGTCAGGTACTGGGCCGCCGCATCGGCGTCGCCAGGCATCACATCGGGGGGCTGTGCAGTCATCGATCGGTCTCTCAGAAGCGGGCGAACTGGCCTTCGTCCGGGCCCTCGGACATCGCATAGGCCGGTGCTGCGTCACTGCGCCAGCCGCGCGCACCGGGCGCACGTGCCGGGCGTGCGGCCGCCACCTTGCCGCGCTTGGGCGGCGTGCTCGCCGGCCCCTGCCCGCCCAGGCGGAAGAACGCCATGCTCTGCTGCAACTGCTCGGCCTGCGCGCTCATTTCCTCGGCAGTGGCGGCCAGTTCTTCGGATGCGCTGGCGTTCTGCTGGGTGGTCTGGCTCAGCTGCACCACCGCCGAATTGATCTGGCTGACACCGGAGGATTGCTCTTCGGAAGCCGCGGAAATCTCCTGCACCAGGTCCGAGGTGCGCTTGATGCTGGGCACGATGGTGTCGAGCAGACGGCCGGCGCGATCGGCCAGTTCGACGCTGGAACTGGCCACCTCGCCGATCTCCTGCGCGGCCACCTGGCTGCGTTCGGCCAGCTTGCGCACCTCGGCGGCCACCACGGCAAAGCCCTTGCCGTGTTCACCGGCGCGCGCCGCTTCGATCGCTGCATTGAGCGCGAGCAGATTGGTCTGATATGCGATGTCGTCGATGATGCCGATCTTCTGCGCGATCTGCTTCATCGCCTGGGTGGTGGCGACCACCGCTTCGCCGCCTTCGATGGTCTCCTTCGCGGCCTGCGTGGCCATGCCATCGGTGATGCGGGCGTTTTCGGTGTTCTGGCTGATCGATGCGGTCATCTGCTCCAGCGAAGCGCTGGTTTCCTCCACACCGGCGGCCTGTTCGCTGGCGGCCTGCGACAACGACTGCGCGGTGGCGCTGACTTCCTCCGACGCGCTGGCCAGGGTTTCGGCACTGGTGTTGACCTCGCCGACCACCTGCGACAGCTTCTGCACCATCGTGCGCATCGCTTCGAGCAGCTGCGCGGTTTCGTCGCGGCCATGCACGTCGATGCGCATGGTCAGATCGCCTTCGGACAGCCCGTTGGCCACCGTTACCGCGCGGCGGATCGGGCCGGTGACGCTGCGGCTGATCACCACGCCGAGAACCGCGCCGAGCAGCACGCCGCCGCAGATGATGGCCATCAGCAGCTTGGAGCTGCGCGCGTGGATGCTGCCGGCTTCGGCATTGGCCGAGGCAGCGCTGCGCTCGCGCAGGCCGCTCAGATCGGTCATCAAGGTATCGACTTCATCCGAGCTGGCACGCACCGCACGCGAGAGTTCGGCCAGTTCCGGGTTGGCGTCGCGCAAGGCTTCGCGGTTGGCGGCGTCGATGAAGCGGCCGCGCTCTTCCAGGTATTTCTGCCATGCGCGGTCGAACTGCGCCAGCTTGTTCCTGCCTTCCTCGGTCTGGAAGCTGGAACGCGCGCGCGTCATGTAATCGACCACCTTGGCGGTGTACTTGTCGATGTTCTGCACATGCGACTGGCGCTCTTCGGCGCTGCTGGCCAGCAACAGGTTGGCGCGTGCGCGGCCGGCGTAGATCAGGTTGATGTTGGCCTCCTTGACGTTCGACAAGCCGAGCAGCTCGCGCTCGTAAAGCGAGGTCGACAGGTCGCTGATCCGACCGGAGTTGGAATAACCCACCCACCCGATGCATGCGCCGATCGCCGAGACGATCAGGAACGCCACGATCAGCCTGGTTCCGATTCTGAAGTTGCCTAACATTGGGGAGTTCTCTTGAAGGTGGTGCATGCACGACCTGCGTCGCAGGGTCGCCCGGTGGCCTGGTGCGGGTGCCGCTCACTGTGTGCGGCTTGTCTAACCAATCGCTAATGGCTATCGGCGAGGCCAAAACGCGCTTGAGACGCAAACGGCACTTAACCGCGTATTCACACCATCGGATATGCGCTTTTGTGACCGGTCACGCGCTCGTGCGGTCCGCGTTCGGAAAATTCCTACCCCTGTTTCCTGCCGTGTCCGGAACAGTCTGCTAGGACATCACGACTGCGCGGTTAGGCTGGGCGCATGTCCTCACAAGCACTTCCTCGCAGCTTCTATGCGCACGATGCCCGCCAGGTCGCGCCGCGCTTGCTCAACAAGGTATTGGTCAGCGCGGACGGACGCCGCGGCCGCATCACCGAGGTCGAGGCGTATTGCGGCAGCGAAGACCCGGCCGCACATTCGTTTCGCGGCATGACCCCGCGCACGCAGGTGATGTTCGGCGCACCGGGGCATCTGTATGTGTATTTCATCTACGGCATGCACTGGGCGATCAACGCGGTGTGCGGCGGTGCGCCCGGGCATGCGGTGCTGATCCGCGCGCTCGAACCGCTGGCCGGGATCGCCACCATGCAGGCCGCGCGCAACGCCGCTCCACTCAAGACCTTGACCACCGGTCCCGGTCGCCTGGCCCAGGCATTCGCGGTGAGCGCGACGGACAACGGGCTAGACCTGACCGACGCCGGCGCACGCCTGTGGATCGAGGACGATGGCCTGCCGCCGCCCTCCGCAGCGCTGGCGACGCCGCGCATCGGCATCCGCAAGGCGGTGGATGCGCCGTGGCGCTGGGTGGTCCCGGACAACCCCTATCTGTCGCGTCCGCTGCCGCGCGCGACCGGCGCACGCGCTGTGCTGCCGGGCGACTGAGCCAGCCATTGCTCCATCGGCGTCTGCTCGGCGACGCCCGGCCCACGCTGCAGCAGGCGCAGGGCCTGCTCGGCCTGTTCGTCGCTCAGGTCCTGCAGCGGCTGGAAGCGATCTGCCACCCACACCGCCATCGGCAGGCCATCGAGATACGCCACACGGTTGCCCGGCACGCGCGCCACGCGCTCGCCCGGCAGGACGCTGCCCAACAGATTGCTCGGGTCGCTCGCACTGACGCACACCCACTGCTGCGGCAAGGCCTGCGCACGCACGCGGCGCAGTGCCGCAATCGCATCCGGCAACGCGAACTGCTCGCCGGACAGCCCGGCGATGAAACGCCCGCCACGGATTTCGCCACGCGCTTCCAGCCGCTGATACATGCGCAGCAACTCGCGCCACGGCGGCAACCACGCCGCCTCGCGCTCCAGCAGCCGCCAGCAGACCACGCCGTAGCGCCGCAACAAGGTATGCGCCACATGTTCGAGCATGTCCTGGTGGCGCTCGCCGGCTTCGGCCAGCGGCAGCTCCGGCAACGCGCGTACCGGCGCCCAGCGGCCGGCATCGCGAATGCCCAGCGCGCTGGCGCGGCGTCGGTGGCGCGACAGCGCCGAGGGCCGCTTGGAGGCCGGCACCAGCAGCGCGCGCAGCCCGGCATAGCTGTCGCAATGTGCACGCCCGCGCATCACCAGTTCGCTCAGGGCATCTTCCAGCTCGGTGCTCATCAGGCGGGCCGCATCGGCAATCTCGTCGAAGAACAAGGCGCCCTGCTGCTGCAGCACCTCGGCCACCCGTTGCGCGCGCGAGCCCAGCGGCGCGTCGTCGGCATCGCGTGCCAGGCCACTCCAGCGTTGCGCCTCGCGACGCGGCAGCAACACGATCGGCGTGCTGCGCAGCGCGGCACCGCTGCGGCCACCACCGGGCCGCAGCCGCGCCCACACGGTGCGCCCGGCGGTGCACAGCTCGTCCAGCCAGGCCGGTTGATAGTCGCGCACGCGTGCCGGCAGCAGCTCGCTCTCCCACAGCACTGCAGGTGCCTCGAAGCCTTCCAACTGCCCGACCACGCCGGCCAATGCGTCCGGCCCCGCCACCCGGCTGGCACTGTCGAGGTGCTGCCACTCGAACAGGAACCGCGCGTAATCGCGTTGCGCCACCGGCTCGATCTCCCGGCGCAACCGTCCCAGGGTATAGCGATGGATGCGCGCCAGCAGATGACGTTCGCACCATTCTCCCGCCTGCGCCTGCGCGTTGAAATGGCCGGCCATGACATAGCCCTCGCGCTGCAGGGCGGCCAGGGCAAGCACGATCTCGGACTCGGGCAAACGCAAGGCGCCGGCCAGGGCCGACACCTGCGCCGGGCCGACCGCAGACAGACGACCGCGCAGCAGCTCGCGCACGGCCCAGTCGCGCTGCCAGTCGGCAACACGGCAATCTGCCGGCGCCTGTAGCGGCGGCTGTGCGGATGCATGCGCATACAGTGGCGCAAACCAGTCGATGCGCTCGGCACTGATCCACAGCGCGGGCACACCGTCGAACGCAAGACAGCTGGCACGCCCATCGCCTGCGAGTGCAGCCAGCCAGCACTGCCAGTGCGCATCGCCCGCTTCATCGACCGGAAGCACGCCCAGCCCGACCAACGCTTCGTGCATTTCTTCGCCATCGCGCGGCTGCGGCCAGGCCTGTTCGCGCACCGAGGCGATCGCCTCGGGATCGAGCTGCCCCAGGTCGTCGCTGCTCTGCGGGGTGTAGCGACGGCTTTGCACGGCCTGGGTGCGGCGTTCTTCCAGCGGTGCGTCGTCCAGGAATGCGTACGGACGCGCATTCAAGGCTTCGGCCGCCAGCGGCGACGGCGCCGCCAGATCGCGCGCCACCAACGTGATCGCCCCCGACTCCAGCCCGCGCAGCACCTGCAACCAGCCCTCGCTGTCCATGGACTGATGCAGGCAGTCTTCCAGTGTCTGCGCCACCAACGGATGATCCGGCACCTCGCGCTCGCCGACCAGATTCTCCGCGCAGGCGACCTGATCGGGGAACACCGTCGCCAGCAGATCTTCCGACTTCATCCGTTGCAGTTGCGGTGCGACCTTGTTGCCACCGGCAAAGCGCGGCAGCGCCATCGCATTGGTCGCATTCCAGCGCCAGCGCACGCCGAACAGCGGCGCATCCAGCAAGGCCTGGATCAACACATGCTCTGCCGATGACGAATGCAGGTAGCGCGCCACCTCCTCCAGGGCAAAACTATGACTGGTGGACAGCGACAACACGATCGCATCCTCGGTCGCGGCGGCCTGCAGTTCGAAGTTGAAGGTGCGGCAGAAGCGCTTGCGCAACGCCAGCCCCCAGGCACGGTTGATGCGGCTGCCGTACGGCGAGTGGATCACCAGCTGGGTGCCGCCGCTGGCATCGAAGAAGCGCTCCATCACCAGGCACTGCTGGGTGGGCATCGCGCCCAGCGCGGTGCAGGCATGGGCGAGATAGTCGACCAGCTGGCGTGCCGCTTCCACCGAGAGATCCAGCACGGTGTGCAGCCAGTCGCAGGCCGCCTGATGTGGCGGGCTATCCAGCCGCAGCGCAATCTCGCCACGCAGACGTGACACCGCCGCCGACAGTTCGTCGCTGCGGCCGGGCGCCTCGCCCAGCCAGAACGGGATGTTCGGTGGCGCGCCCTTGGCGTCCTCCACCCGGACGCGCCCGGCATCCACGCGCAGGATGCGGTAGCTGGCATTGCCGAGCTGGAACACGTCGCCGGTAAGACTTTCGACCGCGAAATCCTCGTTCACCGTGCCGATCTTTTCGGCCTGCGGTTCCAGCACCACGCTGTAGTCGCCGGTTTCTGGGATGGTGCCGCCGGAGGTCAGCGCAGTCATGCGTGCACCGCGGCGCGCGTGCAGGCGCCGATGCACCGCATCGCGATGCAGGTAGCCTGCACGCGGCCCGAGCCGTGTGCTGAAGCCGTCGCACAGCATGCGCACCACGTCATCGAAGCGCGCGCGGCTCAGCTGCGCGAACGGCCAGGCGCGGCGCACCAAGGCGAACAACGCATCTTCGTCCCAGTCCTCGCACGCAGCCTCGGCCACGATCTGTTGTGCAAGCACATCGATCGGCGCCAGCGGAATGCGCAAGGCGTCCAGCTCACCGCGGCGCACGCTGTCCAGCAACGCGGCGCATTCGACCAGCTCGTCGCGGGTCTGCGGAAACAGGCGCGCCTTCGGCGTGCCGCCGACCGCATGCCCGGAGCGTCCGGCACGCTGCAGGAAGGTGGCGATCGAACGCGGCGAACCGAGCTGGCAGACCAGGTCCACATCGCCGATATCCAGGCCGAGTTCCAGCGATGCGGTGGCCACCAGCACGATTAGGTCGCCGGCCTTGAGCCGCTGCTCCGCCAACAGACGCGTTTCGCGCGACAGGCTGCCGTGGTGCGCGGCGACGCGCTGCTTGCCGAGCAGATCGCCAAGATGGCGCGCAGCGCGCTCGGCCATGCGCCGCGTGTTGACGAACACCAGCGTGGTGCGATGCTGCTGCGCGAGCGTGGCGACATCGGCATACACCTGCAGCCACTGATCGTTGGACATCACCACGCTCAGCGGCGTCGGCGGCAAGGCCAGGGCCAGATCGCGCCTGCGGGTGTAGCCGATATCGACGATCTCGCACTGCGGCGGCTGGCCGGCATCGCCCGACCCGACCAGGAACTGCGCCACGGTCTGGATCGGCTTCTGCGTGGCCGACAGCCCGACGCGGGTGATCGGGCGCTCGGCCAGCCGCTGCAATCGCTCCAGGGTCAGCGCCAGATGACTACCGCGCTTGTCCGCCGCCACCGCATGGATCTCATCGACGATGACGGTGCGCACATGCCGCAACGCAGTGCGCCCGGAGGCCGAGCCCAACAGCACATACAGCGACTCCGGCGTGGTCACCAGGATATGCGGCGGCGTGCGGCGCGCCTGTGCGCGCTCGCGTTGCGGGGTGTCGCCGGTACGCACCGCCGTGCGCACCGCCACATCCGGCAAGCCGCTCGCGACCAGCGCCGTGCGGATGCCCTGCAATGGCGCATCTAGATTGAGGTGGATGTCGTTGGACAACGCCTTCAGCGGTGAGACGTAGACCACGCGGGTTTCGTCCGGCAGCGCGCCGCCATTGGCCAGGCCATCGCGGATCAACGCGTCGATGGCCGCGAAGAATGCGGTCAGCGTCTTGCCCGAGCCGGTCGGCGCGGCCACCAGCGTGTGGCGTCCGGCCTGGATCGCCGGCCACGCGGCAATCTGCGCCGGCGTGGGCGCAGCGAAGGTCTGCGCGAACCACGCAGCCACGACAGGATGGAACTGCTGCAGGACAGGATGCATAGGCAATGCCGCAGGCCGCGATGCCAGGCCAGACGCGGCGTGTGGATTCAACGGGGCGAAGTCCAATGGATGGGGTTGCGCTGCGCCCGACACAAGCCGAGCCCGGGAATGGCGGTGAATGGTTAAAGCGGCTGTCGGCCTGACTGCGCAGCGGCCAAATTGGCGCGTCAGCTGCACCGATTCGACCTGCTGCAACCTTCCCGCCAACTCCAGTTCAACCGGGCGCGATGCCGAGCACTTGCGCGACGTGACGACAGCCGTTGCTGGTGCAGCGAAGGGATGCCTGTACAAGCGGCGGATGCCGGCCGGCGCATCAGGTCACCAGCCATCAACGCAACGCTGCGGCCCGGCGCGACGATTGTCGATCGGGCGCAGGCCATGGCACATTGACGCCATGCCCAGCCTTATCCTCTTCATGATTGCCGGCGCCGCGCTGTACGCGTTCTGGAACTCCTCGCGCGCAGCGGCCGAACGTGCCGATATCCTCGGCCGCAATGCCTGCCGCGCCGCCGATGTGCAATGGCTGGATCAGAGCGTGCATTCCACCAACATCCGCATCTGCCGCAAGCCCAATGGCTGGCTGGGCTTCGAGCGGACGTTCCGGTTCGAGTATTCCTACGACGGCATCGACCGTCATAGCGGCCGCCTGGTGCTGCGCGGCGACCAATTGATCGCCTTCACCGGACCGCAGGTGGCCACGGTAACGCCGTTGAGCCCGGACCATCAGCGCCTGAACTGACCGCGATTGGGTCGATATATGCGTCTGCAGGCACTTGGCCTGCATGCAGTGCCGCGCGACTGAAGATCAGCATTGCTGCCGCCGATCCGCAACGTCGATGCACACATGCAACGGCGTGCTCTGGTGGAGAAATGCACGTGCGATGCAAGCGGAACACGCACATCCGGCGACAACGCACGAACGCGCGATGCGCGTCCGTGCGTGCAGTTACTTGACCACGCGCAGATGCGGACGCTTGCCCGCGCTCGGCGGCTCGTCCGGCGTGGGCGCGCTTGGCGGCGGTGCACCTGGATCCGGCGGCTCGGTACTGGTGCCGGGGATATCGTCCGGCAAGGCCATGCCCTGCCCGGTCTCGCGTGCATACACCGCAAGGACCGCGGCCATCGGCACCATCACCGGATAACTGACGCCGCCAAAGCGCGCGGTGAACTGCACGCTTTCGTTGTCGACCTGCAGCCCGACCACGGCGCGCTCGGCGATGTTCAGCACCACACGGCCGTCCTTGACGGCACTGGCAGGCACCTGCACGCCGGGCAGCCCGGCGTCCACCAGGACGTGCGGGGTCATGCCGTTGTCGTTGATCCATTCGACCAAGGCCCGCAGCAGGTACGGGCGATGGCTGGTCATGCGGGGGAAATCTTCGCTCATGACGTCATTTTACCCGCACACGGCCCGCAGCGGCGGCTGCGCGTTGGGGCGTCGGTCTGTTGGCATACAGCCGTCGCATCAGCCCGGCAGGTCGCGCAGTTTCTTTTCCTGATCGGTCAGGCTGCGGATGAAGCCGGGATTGCGGAAGATCCGGTTGCCGTAGTCTTCGATCGCCTTGCCGTCCTTGGGCAGACCGATCTCCAACGCGTCCAGTCGCCAGATGATCGGCGCCATCGCGCAATCGGCCAGACTCATTTCCGGATTGAGGAAGAACTTGCTGGCCTTGAACAGCGGCACCGACGCGGTGAGCAGTTCCTTCAGGCGCTTGCGGCCGGCCTCGGCCTGGGTCTTGTTGCCGAGCTGGATGGCCTGCACCTGCGGCACCCAGTCGTGCTCGATCCGCAGCATCGCCAGACGCAGACGTGCGCGCGAGAGCGGATCGACCGGCATCAACGGCGGATGCGGGTAGCGCTCGTCCAGGTATTCGCTGACCACCGATGCCGCGTACAGCACCAGGTCGCGTTCGACCAGGGTCGGGACCGAATGGTAGGGATTGAGATCGATCAGATCTTCCGGGGGATTTTGCGGGTCGACCGGCACCAGGTCGTAGGTCACCCCTTTCGCCGCCAGGACCAGACGGACCCGGTGGCACAACACGTCGTCGTTGGACGAAAACAAAGTCAAGGTATTCCGCATACGCACACTCGTCGCCATTCAAGGCTCTCCGACGACCGGAATCCGCCGGCCGCATCGGCGCGGCCGGCCCAACGCCGACCGTCACCACGGTCCTTCGAGTGTGCAATCACGTCACGCAAAAGCCAAGAGTGATAGGGCCGATTAATGCCCGGACAGGCCGCTTGTTGCGCCGAGATGCAGCTTCCGGTCACGTGCGCTTGTCGCAACGGGGCGACTGCCGGTGCACGACATCGGATGCGGCAGAGGTGATTTGTCGTCAACCGAAGCAGTGATTGCTCGCCGACCCTCACCGCACCCCTCTCCCACAGGGAGAGGGGCTCAGCGGTCGGTTTGCTGCAGCCGTTGCATGGTTTGCACATGCATGGCCGATGCGCTCTGCAGCCGATGACCGGCCTGCAGACCGGTCAGTGCACGTCCTTCCAGTATTCCTTCTTCAGCAGGTAGGCCATGAAGGTGAGCAAGGCCAGGAACAGGATCACCCACACGCCCATGCTCTGCCGCTTCAAGGCCGCCGGTTCGCCGGCGTATTCGAGGAAGTTGGCGATATCGCGCACGGTCTGATCAAACTCGACCGGCGTCTGTCGCCCTGGCTGACCGAGTTTGAGCGCCTGCACCGGCTTGTCGCCGGTCGCCTTGTCGGGCGGGCCGAACTGCGCCTGCTGCAGGCCCTGCAGCTCCCACAGCGGGTTGGGCATGGAGGCATTCGGAAACAGCTGGTTGTTCCAGCCCAGGGGGCGGGTCTGATCCAGGTAGAACGACTTGAGGTAGGTATAGACCCAGTCGGTGCCACGCACACGCGCGATCAAGGTCAGATCCGGCGGCGCCTTGCCGAACCACTTGGTCGCCGCATCGTGCGGCATGGTGCCTTCGATGTGTTCGCCGATCTTGGCGCCGGTGAAGTTGAGGTTGGTCATGACCTCTTCTTCGCTCAGTCCCAGATCGCTGCCCATGCGCGAATAGCGCAGGTACTTCAGCGAGTGACAGCCGGAGCAGTAGTTCATGAACAACTGCGCGCCACGCTGCAGCGAGGCTCGGTCGCTCAGGTCGTTGCCGGCCTGCTGCACCTTTCCGCCTTCGGCTGCCAGCGCCCCTGCGGCCAGGGTCAGCCCGCACAACAGGGCGACCACGCGCGACATCCATGACCTCACGTTGGAATTAGTCATGGGTGGTCACCCGCTCCGGCACCGGCTTGGTCTTGTCCAGCCGCGTCCACACCGGCATGGTGATGAAGAAGGCGAAGTACAGGAAGGTCAGCACGCGCCCGACATAGGTTTCGTGTGCGTCGGTGCCAGGACCGGAGCCGATCACGCCCAGCCACACGAAGCACACCACCAGCACGCCGAGCGCGACCTTGGAGATCCAGCCGCGGTAGCGGATCGAGCGCACCTTGGCCCGATCCAGCCATGGCACCAGGAACAGGATCGCGATCGCCGAGAACATCACCAGCACGCCGCCGAGCTTGTTGGGGACCACGCGCAACATCGCGTAGTACGGCGTGTAGTACCAGACCGGTTTGATGTGCTCCGGGGTCACCAGGCGATTGGCCTCGGTGAAGTTGTCGTGCTCCAGGAACAGGCCGCCGAACGCCGGTGCGAAGAAGATGATGAAGGCCGCGATCAGCAGCAAGAAGCCGACCCCGACCAGATCCTTGACCGTGTAATACGGATGGAACGGGATGCCGTCGGCCGGCTTGTGCGCGTCCCAGCGGTTGCCCTTGGGCCCCTTCTTGATCTCCACGCCGTCGGGATTGTTGGAGCCCACCTCGTGCAGCGCGCCGATGTGCAGCACGATCAGCAGCAACAGCACCAGTGGCAGTGCGATCACGTGCAGCGCGAAGAACCGGTTGAGCGTGGCATCGCCAGGCAGATAATCGCCCATGATCCATTCGGTCAGCCCGTTGCCGATCACCGGGATGGCGCCGAACAGCGAGATGATCACCTTCGCGCCCCAGAACGACATCTGCCCCCACGGCAGCACGTAGCCCATGAAGGCTTCGGCCATCAGCACCAGGTAGATCAGCATGCCGAGAATCCACACCAGCTCGCGCGGCTTCTGGTAGCTGCCGTACATCAGCCCGCGGAACATGTGCAGATACACCACGATGAAGAACAGCGAGGCGCCGGTGCTGTGCATGTAGCGGATCAGCCAGCCCCACTCCACGTCGCGCATGATGTATTCGATCGAAGCGAACGCATCGGCCGCGCTGGTCTTGTAGTGCATCGTCAGGAAGATGCCGGTGACGATCTGGTTGACCAGTACCACGATGGCCAGCGAGCCGAAGTAGTACCAGAGGTTGAAGTTCTTCGGCGCGTAGTACTCGCTGACGTGCTTGCGGTACATGGGCATCAGCCCGGGCGCGCGTTCGTTGACCCAATCGAACACACCATTGGCGGTACGGACCAGGATATTGCTCATCAGGCAGCCCCCGTGCTGTTGGCCGACGTACCGGCACCGTCGGGATCGACGCCGATCACCAGGGTGTTGTCGTCCACATAGTGGTGTGGGGGCACCAGCAGATTGATCGGTGCCGGCACGCCGTCGAAGACGCGGCCGGACATGTCGAAGCGCGACTTGTGGCAGGGGCAGAAGTAGCCGCCCTTCCACTGCGGGTCGTAGGGCTCGGGGCGGATCTCGGCGACCATTTCCGGCGAGCAGCCCAGATGCGTGCACAGCCCGACCAGCACCGAGATGTCGGACTTGATCGAGCGGTACTCGGGGTTCTTCAGCACGTAGTCGGGCTGCTGGTCCTTGTTCTCGGACTTGGGATCCTTGAGCCGGTCATCCAGCGACGGCAGTGCGTCGAGCATCGCCTTGGAGCGCTTGACGATCCAGATGGGCTGACCGCGCCATTCCAGAACCAGCCGTTGCCCTTCCTGCAAGGCGCTGATATCGGCGGTCACCGGGGCACCGGCCAACTTGGCGCGTGCGCTGGGATTCCACGACTTCACGAACGGAACTGCGACAAATCCTGCTCCGACCGCACCGACCACGGCCGTTGTCGCGGTCAAGAACCGACGACGCCCGATATCAGCAGGTGCGTTAACCCCATCGTTGGCCATCCGGCTCTCCGATCTTGATTAGGTAGCGTGAGGCTGCCAACGGCTGGCGGGGGGTCCAGCCGCGATGAATCGACCGCAGTGTAGCGGAACGCTTAATGCACAGACAACGCAATGTACGCAGTCGAACCGGCGCAGTGCAAACACTGGATGCAGGCACGCTTCGATCACGTCACGCGCCAGGCCTGCACAAGGAGTACAGCTGTGACCCAGTGCTGACAAAAAGACCGCCCCAGTTGCGGACATGCTGCGCCTTGGCTGCACTATCGCGCCGGTGCGATGGCGGCCTGCGCGGCCTGGTGGCCGTATGACGTCCGTCTCGGCGCGCGACTGTCAAAGCAGGCCGCAGCGCGCGCAGATGCGTGCAAAGCACATGGCTCAGTTGGCCTCCGTGGTCTGCCCACGATAGCGCCCGGCCAGCACGCCGACGCGTTGGACGTAGCGCTGGGTCTCACTGTAAGGCGGCACGCCGCCATAGCGATCCACTGCGCCCTCGCCTGCGTTGTAGCCGGCAGCGGCGAGCGTGAGATCGCCGTTGAAGCGCTTCAGCAACCATGAAAGATATTGCACGCCACCGCGAATATTTTGCGTTGCATCATAGGCATCGCTGACGCCGAAGCGGCGCGCGGTGCCGGGCATCAACTGCATCAGCCCCTGCGCGCCGGCCCGGCTCAGTGCCAGCGGGTTGTAGGCCGACTCGGCATGGATGATCGCGCGCACGATCGCTTCCTCGACCCCGAACTCGCGCGCGGCTGCGGTGATTTCCTGCTGATAGGCATTGGTGTTGAGCCGGATCGCGCCGAAATTGACGCCGGGCTTGGCGGCGCAGGCGTAACAGGTTTCGATGAAGCTGTAATGGATGGTGCGCAGGCCTTCGATGCTGGCGACCTGACGCGGGCGCGCACTGGTGTAGTGACGCACGCCGTCCTTCATATACGAATAGACCTGCCCGCTGACCACCCGGCGCGGATTGACCGCGGCGGCGGGTACCTGCACGACCGAGGTCTCCGCCACCGGCAGCGCGCGCGGCGTCACCGCCGAGGCGACCTCGGCAGCGCGGCGTGGCGCCTGGCCAACCGGCTGACTGATGATGGTGGCTGGCGCGCCGCTATCGATCGAGGTACTGGCGCGCGCAGGGCCAGCGACCATGCCCTGCGCCGGGCGAGCCATGGCCGGCGGCGCGCGGCGCGCGGATCGCTCCGGGGTGTAGCTGCTGATGACGCTGCAGGTCGCGCCGCTCTGGCGCTTGCTCAGGTAGCTGGTGATTCCGTCGCCGCTGACACACTTGTACAAGGTGCCAGCGCAGACCGGCGCTGCCGGCAACGTGACGAATAACAGCCCCAGCAATCTTGACATCCCCTTCATGCGGCGGAGTGTCCCAGCTTGGCCCGGGCTTGCCAAGTGGCCCAAACGGTTATCCGGGGAGTGGCTCCAGCCGCGCCCGCAACGCGTTCAGCGCCTCGGCCAGCGGCACGCGCACGGCGTCCGGGCAGATCGCATCGAACGGCAGGTCGAGCAGCAGCAGGTTGGCCGCCAGCGCCGGCATGCTCGGCGCGCCCAGGCCCAGCCAGCAATGCGCCGGCCCGTCGGCTTCCAGCGCGCCCAGCCAGGGCGGGATGCGAGCGGCGAGTGCCTCCAACGTGCCGTACAGGCGTACCCGGGCCCGGCACGGGAACGGCGACTCGCCGATCGCCTTGCGCAGGAGTTGCAGTGGCTCTTCCGGCAGTGCGCGAGCGGCGAATTGCGCGCCGGTCGTCTCGGCCCGGTCGATGCGGTCGGCGCGCAAGGTGCGCCAGTCCTGGCGCTCGCAGTCCCAGGCCAGCAGATACCAGCGCCGCCCGTAATTCACCAGCAGGGCCGGCTCGACGCAACGCGTGATCGGGGCACCGGAGTGGCGGCGATAGTCCAGCCGCAGCGTGACCCGGTCGCGGCAGGCGCTGGCCAGTTGCGCCAGCAGCGCCGCATCCACCAGGGCACCCACCTCCCCGGTGACCGGCAGACTGGCGGTGGCCGCGTGCGCCGCACTGGCACGCTGGCCGCTGCGCCGCGGCAACAGCGGATCGAGCTTGCGCAGCACCCGCGCCGCCGCCGCATCCATGCCGCGTATCGCCGGAGCCGCTGCGCGCAGCGCGATCGCCACCGTCAGCGCCTCGTCTTCTTCGAACAACAGCGGCTGGGCGGCCGCACCCTGCCCCAGCCGGTAGCCGCCACCGGCGCCGGGCACGGCATGCACCGGGTAACCCAACTCGCGCAGGCGCTCGATCGCGCGCCGCACGCTGCGCGGATGCAGTTCCAGCCGCTCGGCCAGCGCCACGCCGGACCAGCTGCGGCCGCCCTGCAGCAGCGCAAGCAGACGCAACAAGCGGGCAGCGGTCGAGGCCATCGCATTACCGTATTGCGGACGGAAACTGTCCGCAATAGCTGCGTAGGATTGCCTGGCACCTCGTTCTTTATGCCTTCCGCATCCACCAAGGAAACCGCAATGTCCGACCAGCGCCACATCACCCTGTTCCACAATCCCCGCTCGCGTTCGCGCGGCGTGCTGGTGCTGCTGGAAGAGCTCGGCGCCAGCTACGAGTTGCAGATCGTCAACCTGGAAAAAGGCGAGCAACTCGCGCCCGCGTACCTGGCGATCAACCCCATGGGCAAGATTCCGGCGATCCGGCATGGCGACAGCGTGGTCACCGAACAGGGCGCGATCTACCAGTATCTGGCCGAGCTGTATCCGGAAGCCGGGCTGTCGCCGGCGCCGGGCGATGCCGACCGCGGCGCCTACCTGCGCTGGCTGGCCTTCTACGGCTCGGCGTTCGAGCCGGCGATCATCGACCGCGCGATGAAGCGCGATGCGCCGCCGCGCTCGATCTCGCCCTACGCCGACTGCGCCACGGTGCTGCAGGTGATCGATGCGCAGCTGGCCAAGGGCGACTATCTCCTGGGCCAGCGCTGCAGCGCGGCCGATGTGCTGTGGGGCGGCGCGCTGGGCTGGATGGTCGATTTCGGCCTGATCGACCCGCCTGCCAGCACCCGCGCCTACATCGCCCGCATGGCCGACCGGCCGGCGTTCGCGCGCGCCGAGGCCACCAACGCCAAGGCCTGACCAAGCGGACGGGCCCGGCGCAAGCGGGTAAACTGTGCGGCTATCTTCTACCCGCCTGGAATAAGCGCCATGCCCGGGACATCCGTTTCCGACCTGTCCGCGGCCACCGCCGTGGACGCACCCGCCCTGTTGCCGCTGCCGGTGGCCCGCCCGTCGGCGCCTGCCGTGGTGCGCGGCAAGCTCTACATCAAGACCCACGGGTGCCAGATGAACGAGTACGACTCGGCCAAGATGGCCGACGTGCTCGCCGCCTCCGAAGGCCTGGAGCTGACCGACAACCCCGAAGACGCCGACGTGGTGCTGGTCAACACCTGCTCCATCCGCGAGAAGGCGCAGGAAAAGGTGTTCAGCCAGCTGGGCCGCTGGAAGGCGCTGAAGGCCGGCGGCAAGCCGGTGATCATCGGCGTGGGCGGCTGCGTGGCCTCGCAGGAAGGCGAGGCCATCGTCAAGCGCGCGCCATACGTGGATCTGGTGTTCGGCCCGCAGACCCTGCATCGCCTGCCGGAGCTGATCCGCGCGCGGCGCGAATCGGGCAAGTCGCAGGTGGACATCAGCTTTCCGGAAATCGAGAAGTTCGATCGCCTGCCTGAGCCGCGCGCCGAGGGTCCGTCGGCGTTCGTGTCGATCATGGAAGGCTGCTCCAAGTACTGCTCGTTCTGCGTGGTGCCCTACACCCGTGGCGAAGAAGTCAGCCGGCCGTTCGAGGACGTGCTGGTGGAGGTGGCGCAGCTGGCCGCGCAAGGCGTGCGCGAGATCAATCTGCTCGGCCAGAACGTCAACGCGTATCGCGGTGCGTACGGCGCCGATGCCGGCGACGCGGCGCAATACGCGGATCTGGGCCTGTTGATCCGCACCATCGCGCAGATCGAGGGCATCGGCCGCATCCGTTTCACCACTTCGCACCCGCTGGAATTTTCCGACTCGCTGGTGGATGCGTACCGCGACGTGCCGCAGCTGGCCAATTATCTGCATCTGCCGGTGCAGGCCGGCAGCGACCGCATCCTGTCGGCGATGAAGCGTGGCTACACCGCGCTGGAATTCAAGTCCAAGATCCGCAAGCTGCGCGCGGTGCGTCCGGATATCTCGATCAGCTCGGACTTCATCGTCGGTTTCCCCGGCGAGACCGAAGCGGATTTCGAAAAGACCATGAAGCTGATCGAGGACGTGGGCTTCGACCAGAGTTTCTCGTTCGTGTATTCGCGGCGTCCCGGCACGCCGGCCTCGGACCTGCAGGACGACACCCCGGAAGCCGTCAAACAGGCGCGGCTTGCGCGTTTGCAGGCGCAGATCAACGCGCACGCCACACGCATTTCGCAGTCCATGGTCGGCAGCGTGCAACGGGTGCTGGTTGAAGGCCCGTCGCGGCGCGATCCGAATGAATTGACCGGCAAGAGCGAGAACATGCGTCCGGTGAATTTCCCCGGCAATCCGCGCCTGATCGGGCAGTTCGTCGATGTCCTGATCACCGAGGCGATGAGCAATTCGCTGCGCGGTCTTATCCAGGTGGACGACAGCGACAGCTGATACCGCATAGGTGCCGGGGCGCGTGGCGCCACGGCATGCATCGCGTCTTGCTGACTGGAAGGTGCGCGTTGGTTGGTCACTACTTCCGTAGTGCTGCGACCGGCTACGCGATGCTGCGTCTGCCTGCCATCGTTGTTGCGTTGCTTTGCGTAGCTGCGTGCGTACATGCGTGCAACACGCTGGCAATTGCGTTGAGGTCACGCGCGTCGTGCCTCGCACCTCGATCTTCGGCAAGCACGCAGCTGCGTGCTTGCCGCACTGCATTCGCCGATCGGCGCCCCAGCATCTGCGCGCTACGAAGCCGTGGTCGGTCTAGGTCAACAACGGCGCGCATTGCTCGCATACGCCAAGCATGGTCGTGATCGCGCACAGCAACGACACCGACGTCCCTGGTCACACGGCACGCAAGGCAAGTGATCAAAATTTCACCACTTGTCTGCAACACCTTGCGGCATAAGGCGTGCGAGCACTTACCCACAGGCTTTGCCGAATTCGATCCACACCGCTTGTGGACAACCGCCATCGCAGTGGTGATTTTTTCACCATGTCCCTGCCGGACCTTGTGCGAGTAGGCGCCACGATTTTTATCCACAGGTTAGTGATGCGTGACTCCACAGCGATTGTGGAAAACCCGCGCACACCACCGGGGACCGGCCATGACCATGCGCTTGCGGCAGCCGGGCGTGTTGGTGGGATCACACGCTGCGCGCTACCCTCGTCTGCCGCCCAACCGACCAGCGCATGCGTGCGCGGTCCGATCCGACCATGAACTCACCTGCACATCGCGACTTCACCCTGGAACCCGACGACACCGAGCGCCTGGCCAACCTGGCCGGCCCGTTCGACGCGCACCTGCGCCAGATCGAACTCAAGCTCGGCGTGGAGATCGCCAACCGCGGCAACGTCTTCCGCGTCACCGGCCCGGAGCCGGCGATCACCGCCGCGCAGACGCTGCTGACCGCCCTGTACGATGAAGCCGCCTCCACCACCTTCGACAACCATGCGATCCACCTGCGCCTGAACGATGCCAATGTCGAGCAGGTGGTCGATCGTTCCTACGTGGCCCAAGACGTGGCGATCAAGGTCAAACGCGGCACCGTGCGTGGCCGTGGCGCCAACCAGGCCAAGTACCTGCATGCGATCGCCACGCACGACATCAATTTCGGCATTGGCCCGGCCGGCACCGGCAAGACCTTCCTGGCGGTGGCCAGCGCAGTGGAAGCCTTGAACGAGTCGCGCGTACAGCGCCTGATCCTGGTGCGCCCGGCGGTGGAAGCCGGCGAGAAGCTGGGCTTCCTGCCCGGCGATCTCAGCCAGAAGGTGGACCCGTACCTGCGCCCGCTCTACGACGCGCTCTACGAAATGCTGGGCGTGGAAAAAGTGGTCAAGCTGCTGGAAAAGAACGTCATCGAGATCGCGCCGCTGGCCTATATGCGCGGCCGCACGCTCAACGATGCCTACGTGATCCTGGACGAGGCACAGAACACCACCATCGAGCAGATGAAGATGTTCCTGACCCGGCTGGGCTTCGGCTCCACCGCGGTGGTCACCGGCGACCTGACCCAAATCGACCTGCCCAAACACGTCAAGTCCGGCCTGCGCGACGCAATCGAAGTGCTGCGCGAGGTGGACGGCGCCAGCTTCACCTTCTTCGAAGCGCGCGACGTGGTGCGCCACCCGCTGGTGCAGCGCATCGTCACGGCCTATGAAAAGCGCGATCAGCAGGACGCTGCCGCCAAGCAACAGCCTGAGTGAGTTCGCGCCCTGTCAGCCTGGTGCTGACAGACGCAGTCGTCGCCGTCGCCGGGCATCCCGATCGCGTGCGGTCTGGCTGCATGACCAGCCAGGATTCGTTTCAAGCTTGCGGGTGCGGGATTACAATCGCCGCTGCGGGCGGGGCCCGATCGGCAGTTCGAGCTACCGCGTGGCCAACGGGCCTGCGGTGATTCTGCTGATCACCTGCACGCGCTGACCCTCTGCCCAGGAAACTCTCGCCATGACCCGTGGACCTGTCCGCCTCGACGTCGCTGTCAGTTATGCGCTGCCGCGCGCCGGCCTGCCGTCGGCGGTGAGTTTTCGCAAGTGGGTGGCCGCTGCGCTGAAGGGACGCATCCGCGAGGCCGACCTGGCGGTGCGGATTGTCGACGAGAAGGAAGGCTGCTCGCTCAACCATCATTACCGGGGCAAGGATTACGCCACCAATGTGCTGAGCTTCCCGGCCGATTTACCCGAAGGCCTGCCCAAGGGCGTCAAGATGCCGCTGCTCGGCGATCTGGTGATCTGCGCGCCGGTGGTGGCGCGCGAGGCCGCCGAACAAGGCAAGTCGCTGGCCGCGCATTACGCCCATCTGACCGTGCACGGTACGCTGCATCTGCTCGGCTGGGACCACGAAGACGACAAGGAAGCCGATGCGATGGAGCAACTCGAGCGCGAGATCCTGGCTGATCTCGGCATCGACGACCCGTACGCGGGAGAGCGCTGATGCGGGGCTGCCTCGCCACCGCGTTGCTGTTGCTGGCCTGCTCCAGCGCCTGGGCGCAGGCCGCGCCGGCACGCCCCGACCTGCCGGCCCTGATCGAATGCCGCCAGCGCATCGGCGACTTCAGCGCGCTGGCACCGGTGCTGGCCGACCCGCTCAAGGCGGTGGCGCTGGGCTGGACGCCGCTGGACCAGGCCAACCTGTTCATGACCGAGTACACGCTCAACACGCCGATCAGCGTGTTTGGCCACAGCACCACCCACATCGCGTTCTCCGGGGCCAGCGTCATGGCGCTGCTGGACCTGCCCGACCCGCGCCCGCTGGCCAAACAGCTGAACCTGGAACTGGGCGTGGATAACGCCGACAAGGTCATGTATGGCCGCGAGCTGGTCAGCGAAGACACCACCAACCCCAAGACCGGCGAGGCGATGATCGAATCGATCGTGCTCAGCGTCTCCAACGTGAAGTCGCATCCGGGCAAGACCGTGGTCGGCTGCGGCTACAGCCTGGACCTGCCCTGACGCGCAGCGCCCACCCCGGCCCCGTCCACAGCGCCTTAGCGGCTTCCTGTTAGACTGACGACTATCGCCTGGTCTGCCGGGTGCCGTCCCACGTCACGATGTCCGAAGACGACAGTAGCCAATCCCAAGAAACACCCGAAAAACGCCGTAGCTGGCTCGAGCGCCTGAGCGCTGCCTTCTCTGGCGAACCCCATACCCGCGACGAACTGGTCGCGCTGCTGCGGACCGCCGAACAGGACGGTCTCATCGCTGCAGACACCTTGCGCATGATGGAAGGCGCAATCTCCGTGTCCGAGCTCACCGTGGGCGATGTGATGATCTCGCGCTCGCAGATGGTCTCGCTGCCGGTGGAGGCGCGCTTCATCGACCTGATGAAGCAGGTGGTGGAATCCGGCCATTCGCGCTTCCCGGTGCACGGCGAGAACAAGGACGAAGTGCTCGGCATCCTGCTGGCCAAGGACTTGTTGCGCGGCGTGGTCGCCGACAACGGCCCCGGCAACGTGCGCGAACTGCTGCGCCCGGCGGTGCTGATCCCCGAGTCCAAGAAGCTCAACGTGCTGCTCAAGGAATTCCGGCTGTCGCGCAACCACATGGCGATCGTGGTGGACGAGTACGGTGGCGTCGCCGGGCTGGTCACCATCGAAGACGTGCTGGAGCAGATCGTCGGCCAGATCGACGACGAGCACGACGATGCCGAAGACGAGAATTCGCTGATCGCGATCCAAGCCGACGGCCGCTATGTGGTCGATGCGCTGACGCCGATCGAAGACTTCAACGAGCGCTTTGGTGCCGACTTCCCCGACGACGAGTACGACACCGTCGGCGGCCTGGTCACCGATGCGATCGGCCACCTGCCGGAAACCGGCGAAGAGCTGACGCTGGGGCGCTTTGCCTTCCGTGTGGCCAAGGCCGATGCGCGGCGCGTGCACGCCTTCCACGTGACCATTCTGCCGCCAGACCCGCAGGACGACGCTTGAACCGTTGGTACCGCGTCACTGCTGCAGCGCCAGCCCGCGGCAGCATCCGGCGCTGCGCGGCGGCGTGTCTGCTGCTGTTGCTGGCGTGGTTGGTGGCACCTGCCGCCATGGCCCAGGCCACCGGGCAGGCGCTCGCCCAGCCCAATGTACCGGCACCGCGGGTCGGCGTGGTCACCATGCAGCCGGGCGAGGTGTTCTTCGAGCGCTTCGGCCACGATGCCATCGTGGTGGTCGATCCCGTCACCGGGCAGGCCACCTCGTACAACTTTGGCTTCTTCGACCCCGGCGAGCCGGATTTCGTCCCCCGTTTTGCGCGCGGCGAGATGATGTATTACCTGGTCGCGTTGCCGCTGGAAGAAGACCTGCAGCAGTACCGTGCGGTCGGCCGCGGCGTCAGCATCCAGTGGCTGGACCTGCCACCGGACCAGGCGCGCGCGCTGGCTGACGGGCTGGCCATCCGCAGCCAGCCCGAGAACGCGCGCTACCACTACGATTACTTCGTGGCCAACTGCGCCACCATGGTCCGCGACACGCTGGACCGCGCCATGGGTGGCGCGTTGAAATCGCAACTGGCCGGGCGCTCGCGCGGCAACACCTTCCGCAGCGAAGCGGTGCGCCTGGCCTCCCCTGCCCCGTGGATGTGGCTGGGCTTCGACCTGGGCCTGGGGCCATATGCGGACCGCCCGCTGTCGCGCTGGGAAGAAGCCTTCGTGCCGATGCGCCTGGCCGACAGCCTGACCCAGGTGCACAACAGCGCCGGCCGCCCGTTGGTGCAGTCCACCCAGGTCCTGCTGCCGCATCGCATCGCACCGGAGCCGGCGGAACAGCAGCGCCACTGGTGGCCATGGCTGCTGACCGGGCTGATCGTCGCTGCCGGCGTGCTGGCACTCGGTCGCCGGCAACGCGTGCTGGCCGCCCTGGCCCTGCCGTACTGGCTGCTGTGCGCGATCGGCGGCGGCTTGCTGGTGTATCTCTGGGGCTTCACCGCGCATCAGTCGGCCTGGGCCAATCGCAACCTGTTGCTGGTCAACCCGCTGTGCGTGCTGCTGTTGATCGGCGGCATCGCCGTGCTGCGCGGGCGCCGGCCCGGGCGCTGGTTCGATGTGCTGCGCTGGGTGGTGGCCGCCGCGGCACTGCTGGCGCTGCTGATCCACTGGCTGTCGTTCCAGGCGCAGGACAACCTGCAGTGGGTGCTGCTGCTGTTGCCGATCCATGCCGCGCTCGCCATCGCGTTGCGGCGGCGTGACTTGTCCGTCCGCACGCGCTGATCCAGGATGCGCCCATGAACCACCACGGCCGCCATCCGGACAACCCCTCCTGCGTCATCACCTGCGCCTATTACGACGGCCAGGGCGAGCGCCACGACATCAGCCTGGAGCAGATCAGCGACGTGCTGCAGCGCCCGGATGGCTTTGTCTGGGTCGGCCTGTACGAGCCGCAGGAGTCGGTGCTGCACAAGCTGCAGGATGAGTTCGGCCTGCACGATCTCGCCATCGAGGATGCGCTCAAGGCGCACCAACGTCCCAAGGCCGAGAGCTACGGCAATTCCTTGTTCGTGGTGGTCAACACCGCACAACTGGTCAACGAGCGCATCCGCTACGGCGAGACGCATGCGTTTCTGGGCGCGCGCTTTCTGTTGACGGTGCGCCATGGCGCATCGCTGTCGTACACGCCGGTGCGGCACCGGGTCGAACGCGAACCGGCGATGCTGCGCATGGGCGCCTCGTTCTGCCTGTATGGCGTGCTCGACTTCGTGGTCGACAACTACCTTCCGATCATGGACGAGTTCCGCGACACGCTGGAAGGCCTGGAAAAGGACATCTTCGCCGACAACTACAAGCGCGAAACCGTGGTGCGCCTGTACGAGCTCAAGCGCGAACTCAACAAGATGCGGTTGGTCGTGGCGCCATTGCAGGACGTGCTCTCGCACCTCAAGCGCAACCCCGGCTCGCTGATCCACGACGAGGTCGGCATCTACCTGCGCGACGTACTCGACCATGCCGTGCGCATCAACGACGCCATCGACACCTTGCGCGAAATGCTGGGCACCGCGCTGAGCGTCAACTTGTCGATGGTGACCCTGGCCCAGGGCGAAACCGTCAAACGCCTGGGCGCCTGGGCCGCGCTGCTGGCCGCGCCCACCCTGATCACCAGCTGGTACGGCATGAATTTCACCCACATGCCAGAACTCGACAAACCTTATGCCTACCCGCTGCTGGTAGCCGGCGTGGTCGCCTCGTGTCTGGTGTTGTATCGCCTGTTCAAGCGAGCGCGGTGGCTTTAGGCCGCTTTGCGGCTGGGATTTGGGAGTGGGGATTGGGGATTGGTTGGAGCAGGACGAGCGACTTCTGCTCGCTTGCTGCACTTACCCTCATCCGCTCTTCGGGTACCTTCTCCCGAGGGGGAGAAGGAAGGCTGCCTGATTTTATGAATCCCCAATCCCGAATCCCCAATCCCCGCACTCAAGCCACATAGATCGTCTTGATGTTCATGAACTCGTGGATGCCGTGCTCGGCCAGCTCGCGGCCGAAGCCCGAGCGCTTGATGCCACCGAACGGTAGCCGCACGTCGCTCTTGACCACCGAATTGACGAACGCCGCACCGCACTGCAATTGCTGCGCGACGCGTTCGCCGCGCTTGGCATCGGAGGTCCACACGCTGCCGCCCAGGCCGAAGCTGGTGTCGTTGGCCACGCGTACTGCTTCTGCTTCATCCCGCACGCGAATGACCGACGCGACCGGGCCGAAAAACTCCTCCTCGTAGGCCGGCATGCCCGGGGCAACATGATCGAGGATGGTGGCCGGATAGCCTGCATGCGACCCGGGCACCGGTTCGCCGCCCAGCAACACCTTGGCGCCCTTTTCCACGCTGTGTTGCACCTGCTTGTGCAGCTCGTCGCGCAGATCCGCGCGGGCCATGGGCGCCAGTGTGGTGCCCTCCTGCTGCGGGTCGCCGAGCACGCGCTGGGAGGCAGCGGCAACGAAGCGTTCGATGAAGCGATCGGCGATGGCGTCCACCACGATGAAGCGCTTGGCGGCGATGCAGGTCTGCCCGCTGTTGTCGAACCGCGACTGCACGGCGGAGGCGACGGTGTGCTCCAGGTCGGCGTCTTCCAGCACCACGAACGCGTCGCTGCCGCCGAGTTCCATCACGCACTTCTTCAACTGATCGCCCGCATTTGCAGCCAGCGAACGTCCGGCACGTTCGCTGCCGGTCAGCGTCACCGCGGCGATGCGCTCGTCACGCAACACATCTGCAGCCTGGTCGTTGTCGATATGCAGCACATCGAACACGCCGGGCGGAATGCCGGCGGCATCCAGCACCTCCTTCATCGCATCGGCGCAGCGCGGCACATTGCTGGCGTGCTTGAGCAGCGCCACATTGCCGGCCATCAGACCTGGAGCGAGGAAACGGAACGCCTGCCACAACGGAAAATTCCATGGCATCACCGCAAACACGCAGCCCAGTGGCTCGTAGCGCACATAGCTGGACTGCGCCTCGGTCGGGATATCGCGCGGTGCCAGGTAGTCGGCTGCATGTTCGGCGTAATAGGCGCAGCCCTGCGCGCACTTGTCCACCTCGGCCAGCGCCTCGTGGCGCAGCTTGCCCATCTCGGCGGTCATGATGCGCTGCAGGTCGTCGCGCCGCCGGGTCAGCTCTTCGCCGACCCGGCGCAGCAGCGCGCCGCGCTCGGCCAGCGGCAGCGCCGCCCACTGCGGAAATGCCTTGGCGGAAGCAGCCAGACGCGCCTCGATGGCGGCGGCGTCCAGGGTGTGCTGGGTATGTTCGACCTGGCCAGTGGCCGGGTTGACGGTGTCGTAGGACATGACGGTCTCCTGTTACAGGCCCGCCATGCTAGTCGTCGGCAAGTTGCAGCCGCGTCACAACCGCGGCAAATCGCTGCAACGCTGTGTTTACCCACGCCGCGACGCAATGCCGCACCTCCATCGCACCGCTCGCGGATCACTGGCAACCGGAACAACGCTCCCAGCCACGCGAACGAAAGCGTCCCTGCCCTGTCCCGACCGTCCCACCGCACAAAAATGCTCTAGCATTCGGCACTTGGCAGCTTCATCCATTCACGGAAGACCACCACGATGCGCCGGGATCTGATTGTTCTAGTTGTACTTGGCATCGGCGCCTGCCTGCCGGGATGCGCCGTCCTGCAGGACATGCTGCACGGCCCGCGTCCCGGCCCGAACGGATTTGTCACCGTGAGCTGCACCAACACGCTGCCCAATCCCAGCCAACCCTGCGAGGAACAGGCACTGCGGGCCTGCTCGGACACTGCCATCCGCCAATTCGTTACTGCGCACTCGTCGCCGAACATGGTCACGATCTATCCGAGCAAGCAGAAATCCAAGGACGACGGCGACAAGAACGGCAAGAACAGGGACAAGGATCGCGCCGACGAACAACCCAGAGTCGAGCAACAGGGCTACGACATCAGCGCCGAGTATCAGTGCTACCTGACCAAGCCGCAGCCCTGGGACAGCGGGTACACGCCTCCGGCCAGGTAACAGCGGCCCAACCAACTGCCGTGCCCGGCGTCCGGTGGCCGAATCAGGCGTCCGCAATCGGCGTGCAGCCATCGTGGATGTCTGTGGCGTCGGCGTTCGCAGCCGTCTGGCCGCCGCTGGTGGCGATGCATTCGCCCCCCCCCCCATGTTGGTGCCTGCTCAGGAAGCAGCTTGCAGCGCCAGTTGCGCATCGCGCTGGCGGCGTCTTTCGCCACGCGCCAGCAGCCACCAGCCGATCACTGCGGCGATCGACACCGCCAGCACCATCAGCGTGGCAAGTGCGTTGATCTTGGGGCTGATGCCCAGCCGCACCGACGCAAACACCTTGATCGGCAAGGTGGTCGAACTGGGCCCGGCCAGAAAGCTGGCGATCACCACGTCGTCCAGCGACAGCGTGAACGCGAGCAGCCAGCCCGATACCAATGCCGGAGCGATGATCGGCAAGGTGATCAGGAAGAACACCTTCAGCGGTGTCGCGCCCAGATCCATCGCCGCCTCTTCCAGCGAGCGATCCAGTTCCTGCAGGCGCGAGGAAATCACCACCGTGACGAACGAGACGGTGAAGGTGACATGCGCCGCCCAGATCGCCACCGCGCCACGCGGTGCGATCCCGAGGACACCGCCCATCGAAACCAGCAACAACAGGATCGACAGGCCGATGATCACTTCCGGCATCACCAGCGGTGCGGTGATCAATGCACCGAACAGGGTCTTGCCGGGAAAACGCCGCATGCGCACCATCGCCAGCGCCGCCATCGTCCCCAGCACCGTCGATGCACAGGCGGTCCAGAACGCGACTTGCAGGCTGACCCAGGCCGCTTCCAGCAACTGGCGATCGCGCAGCAATTCGCCGTACCAACGCGTGGAAAAGCCACCCCACACCATCGCCAGACGCGAGGCGTTGAACGAGTAGACCATCAGCAACAGGATCGGCAGATACAGAAAGCCGAAGCCCAGCGCGAGCACGCCAGCGCCCAGCAGGCGCGTGCCGGGAGAGGCGCGCATCATGTCAGCCGCCCTTCCAGCTCGCGCTGCTGATAACGGTGGAACAGCACGATCGGCACCAGCAACAGCAGCAACATCACCGTAGCCACCGCCGCGGCCACCGGCCAGTCGCGATTATTGAAGAACTCGCCCCACAGCACGCGGCCGATCATCAAGGTGTCCGGCCCGCCCAGCATTTCCGGAATCACGAATTCGCCCACCGCCGGGATCATCACCAGCATGCAGCCGGCAACGATCCCGTTGCGCGACAGCGGCAAGGTGATGCGCACGAAGGCCTGCCACGGCCGCGCGCCCAGATCGTAGGCGGCTTCGAGCAATCGCTGGTCGTGCTTGACCAGATTGGCGTACAACGGCAACACCATGAACGGCAGATAGCAATACACGATGCCGATGTAGGCGGCCAGCGGCGTGTACAGCAACTGCAAGGGCTGGCGGATCACTCCCAGCGCCAGCAGCGCCTGATTGAGCAGGCCGTTGCCGTCGAGGATGCCGATCCAGGCGTAGACGCGGATCAGGAACGAGGTCCACGACGGCAGCACCACCAGCATCATCGCCACATTGCGCGTGGCCAGTGGCAGACGCGCAATGACATAGGCCATCGGGTAGCCGATCAACAGCGCAAACACGGTCGACAGCGCGGCGATCCTGATCGAACTCGCATACGCCGCCACGTACTGGCTGTCGCGCAGCATGACCAGATAATTGCCCAGATGCAGCTTGAGGCTCACCGCCCCATCGGCCGCAACGGCGAACAGCGGCGTGTACGGCGGCATCGCGGTGGCGCGCTCGGCGAAGGAGATCTTCAGCACGATCAGGAACGGGATCGCAAAGAACACCAGCAGCCACAGATACGGTGCGGCGATCACACCCCAGCGCGCGCCCGGCAATGCGCGAATCAGGCGCCTCATGCGGTGAGTACCACGCCGTCGTCCTCGCCCCAGCTCAGCCAGACGGTGTCGCCCCAGGTCAGCGCTTCGCTGGCCCAACGCTGACGGTTGGCAAAGTTGGCCATCAGCTTGAAACCGCCAGGCAGGCGCACGTGATAGACCGAATGGCTGCCGAAATAGGCGATGTCCTCGATCACGCCCTGCGCCTTGTTGCAGGCCTGGGCCGGCTCGTCCTTGCCGATGACGAGTTTTTCCGGGCGCAGCGCGAACGCCACCGACTGCCCTTCGAAACCGGTGATGCCGTGACCGATCCGGATATTGGCGTCGAAGGCCGGCGCCTTCAGGCCGACGTAGTCGGGTTTGTCCTCGACGATCACGGCGTCGATCAGATTGACCGAGCCGATGAAGTCGGCAGCGAAGCGGTTGGCCGGTTGTTCGTAGATTTCGTCCGGGGTGCCGACCTGCTGGATCCAGCCCTGGTCCATCAACGCGATGCGGGTGGCCATGCTCATGGCCTCTTCCTGATCATGGGTGACCATGACGCAGGTGACGCCGGAGGTCTCGATGATGTTGACCAGTTCCAGCTGCATCTGCGCGCGCAGCTTCTTGTCCAGCGCGCCCATCGGTTCGTCCAGCAGCAGCAGCTTGGGCCGCTTGGCCAGCGAGCGCGCCAACGCCACACGTTGCTGCTGCCCGCCGGACAATTGATGCGGCTTGCGCCTGGCCAGGTTGCCAAGCTGCACCAGCTCCAGCATCTCGCCCACGCGCGCCGCGATCGCCGGCTTGGACAGGGCTTCCTGCTTCAGCCCAAAGGCGATGTTCTGCTCCACGCTCATGTGCGGGAACAGCGCATACGACTGGAACATCATGTTGATCGGACGCTCGTACGGCGGCAACCCGTCGATCGGCTGGCCATCGAGCACGATGCGGCCTTTGGTCGGCCGCTCGAAGCCGGCCAGGCAGCGCAGCAGGGTGGACTTGCCGCTGCCCGAGCCGCCCAGCAGCGCGAAGATCTCGCCCTTGCGGATCTGCAGGCTGACCTCGTCGACCGCGACGACGCCATCGAATTCCTTGCGGACCTCGTTGATGCTCAGATAAGCGTTGTCGCCAGGGGAAAGCGGCGCCACTGCGGCCTCGGTAACTGCCATGGATCCTCTCGATTGCGAAGCGTGGCCTGGCACCGACTGTGCACCTCAGGACGCCGGCGCCGCCAGTGCTTGGTGCGACATCGGCACTCTTCCGTTTGCGCCCAGGCGTATCGTCTGCAGCGAGCTGACGACGACCTGCTACATCGGGTGACCGCCTGCCGGCGCGGGCGCTGCAGCAACACTCTGCCTGCAACGGCAGAGCGACACCCTACCGCGACCGGAGCGCCGACGCCCGCCGCGACGGCTATCGATCAGCGCGGCTCCGGCACCGGCGCGCTCCAGCCCAGACCCAGGCTCTTCTGCAACGCGACGTAGTTCACCAGCAACTGCACCTGTGCCTGTGCGGCGGCGTCCTGCGCGGACAGCTGCTGGCGCTGCACGTCGAGCAGATCGATCGACGAGGTGGCACCGGCATCGCGCCGTTGCTGCATCAAGCCGGCCGAACGCGTGGCCGAGGCTTCGGCCTGCCGCGCCACCACCAGCTGCTTGCGCGCCGAGCCGAAGCGCGCCAATGCCGAATTGGCATCCTGCAACGCAGCCAGCACCGCGCCCTCGTACGCCGCCTCGCGCCCGGCGTTGCCGGCACGCGCCTGCTCCACCTGTGCCTTGGTGCGGCCGAAGTCGAAGATCGACCAGCGCAGCATCGGCACCGCCAGCGTGGTCAAGGCATCGGAATTGAAATCGCTGGGCGAGCCGGCGACCCAGCTCAGGCCGCCCAGCAGGCTCACCTGCGGAAAATACCCGTTCAACGCCTCGCCGATCTGCGCGCTGGAGGCAGCCAGTTCGCGCTCGGCCTTGCGCACATCGGGGCGGCGACGGATCAGGGCGCCGGCATCGTCCACGCGCACCTGGGTGGGCAGCATCGGCAATGGCTGCGGCGCGCTCAACTGCGCGTCCAGCGCGCCGGGCTCGCGCCCCACCATCAGCGCCAGTTGATCCAGCGCTTCCTGCGATTGCATTTCCAGCGGCAGGCGCTGCGCCTGTTGCTGCTGCACTTGCGTGGCGATCTGTTCGACCTGCAGGTCCGAGGCCGCGCCGCGCTCGCGGCGCTGCTGGGTCAGGCGCAGGGTCTGCCCGATCTTGTCCAGGTTCGCATCGGCGATCGCCAGCCGCGCCTGCAAGCCGCGGTAGTTCAGGTACACCTGCCCCACTTCGGCTGCCAGCTGCACCTGCGCATCGGCCAGCTCGGCTTCCGAGGCCTGCGCCTGTGCCAGCGCGCCTTCGGCGGCGCGACGGCGGCGGCCGAAGAAATCCAGCTCCCAGCTGGCGTCGAAACCGGCGCTGTAGATCTGGGTCTTTTCCAGATCCAGCGCCTCGCTACCCTGTGCCGGTGGCTGGCCGTTCTGGCCGTTCTGCAAGCCGCCCAGCGTATCGACGATGGTCTGCGGCGGCTCGGCATACGCATACACCGCGCTGGCGTTGAGCTTGGGCAGACGTTCGGCACGGCGCTGGCTGGCCAGTGCACGGTTGGCACGCAGCCGCGCCTGCGCCGCACGCAGGTTGGGACTGTCGGCCAGGGCCTGGGTGACCAGTTGGGTGAGGGTCGGGTCCTGCAGCTGCTCCCACCAATGATTCAACGGCGCGGCAGCGACCACGTCGGCGCCAGCGGCGCGATGCAGGGCCGGCGCCTGCACCGCCGTGTCGGCCACTGCCGGGGGCTTGGTGTAGTTGGGGCCGAGCATGCAACCGCCGAGCAGGACCACACTCAACGCCGCAGCCAGGGGCATGCGGATCAGGCGCATGGAATCAGTGCATTGCAAGGTGCGCCCCCTTGGGTAATGGCTTGAGCAAAAAGGCCAGCGGAATCGTGCAGACCACGATCACGCCGAAGATCCAGAACAGATCGCTATAGGTCATCACCAGGGCCTGCTGCTGCACCAGGCGCGCCAGCTGCGCGACCGAGCGAATGGCCGCCTCGCCGCCGGCACTGCCCTGCATCTGCGCAGTCAGCCCGGAAAGAAAGTCCTGCGCGCGCGAGGAATTGGCGGTGATCGCGCTGCCGATGGTTTCGGTATGGAAGGTCATGCGGCGCTCCTGGAAGGTGGAGATCAGCGCAAGCCCCACCGAGCCGCCCAGGTTGCGGCCGGCGTTGAACAGGCCCGACGCATCGCCGGCCAGCTCGGGCGGCACAGACGAAATGGCCGCCTGGTTCAACGACATCATCGCCAGCGCCAGGCCGCAGCCCTGCAGCAACTGGCCGGCGACAAAATGCATGCCCACGGTGTCGGCGGTCAGCGACAGATTGGCGAAGCAGGCCGCGGCAAAGCAGATCAGCCCGGCGATCACCAGGATGCGCACGTCCACCACCTCCAGCAGCTTGGGCATCATCGGCATCAACAGCACGGTCGGCAGGCCTGACAGCAGCAGCACGTAGCCGGCCTGCTCGGTGTTGTAGCCGGAGATCACCGCCAGGAACTGCGGAATCATGTACATGACGCCGAACAGGATCATGCCCACCGCCATGATCATGACGAACACCGCGCCGAAACTGCGATGCAGCAGCAGCGACAGGTGGATCACCGGCGGCCGCTTGCGGAACTGGCCCACGACCAGTGCAGCGAATCCGCTGAGCGCGATCACGCTCAGCGCGTTGATCTCGCTGGATTCGAACCAGCGCTCGCGCTGGCCCTCTTCCAGCACCACGGTGAGCCCGCCCAGGCCGGCGGTCAGGCCGTAGATGCCCAGCCAGTCGGCATTGAGCAGGCCGGCCCAGTCGCCTTTTTCATGCTTGAGGCCAAGCAGCAGCAAGGCCACCAGGCCGACGCAGATCGGCACGTTGATGAAGAAGGCGTAGTGCCAGCTGACGTTCTCGGTGAGCCAGCCGCCGAGCAGCGGGCCGATCACCGGGCCCATGATCACGGTCATGCCGAACAGCGCGGTGCCCATCGTTTGTTGGCTCGGCGGTAGCCGCGTCGCAACGATGGTCAGCGCGGTCGGAATCAGCGCACCACCGGCCAGGCCCTGCCCCACGCGGCCGATGATCATCATCGTCAACGAGGTCGACAGCCCGCACACCACCGAAAACGCGGTGAACATCAGCGCGCAGATCAGCAGGAAGTTGCGCAGGCCCAGCGTGCGCACGAACCAGCCGGTCAGCGGGATCATGATGATCTCGGCAACCAGGTACGCGGTGGAGATCCAGGTGCCTTCGGTGCCGCTGGCGCCGACCTCGCCCTGGATGGTGGGCAGCGCCGCGTTGACGATGGAGATGTCCAGCGTCGCCATGAACGAGCCGATGGTGCCGGCCAGCACCGCCAGCCAGGCGCCCGGCTCGGCCTTCTCGCGTTGCGCGCTGCCGCCGGCACGCGGGCCGGTGGCTGCCGTTGCATTCATCGCGCGCGCTCCTGCGCCTGCACGCGATCGGATTCCTCCTCGGCCCGTTGCTTGGCGTCCTTGGCCGAGCGCGTGTCCACGGTGACCTCGACCGACATGCCCGGCACCAGCACCTTGCGCGCCTCGTCGCCGGCCAGCACGCGGATGCGCACCGGCACGCGCTGCACCACCTTGGTGAAGTTGCCGGTGGCATTTTCCGGCGGCAGCAACGCGAACTGCGAGCCGGTGCCCGGCGACAGGCTCTCGACCTTGCCGTGCAGCTTGACGCCCGACAAGGCATCGACCTCGATCTCGGCCGGCTGGCCAGGACGCATCAGGCCGACCTGGGTTTCCTTGAAATTGGCGATCAGATACAGCGATTCCTGCGGCACGATGGTCATGGTGCGGGTGCCAGCCCCGAGGAACTGGCCGACCTGCACGGTCTTGTCGCCGACGCGGCCGTGGATGCGGCTGGTCAGCAAGGTGTCTTCCACCGCCACGCGGGCCTGGTCTGCATCGGCGCTGGCCTGCTTGAGGCCGGCCTGGGCCTGCTCCAGCTGCGCGTTGCTGGCCAGGATCTGGCTCTGCGCGCCCTTGGCCTGTGCCTGCGCGGCCTGGTACTGGGCGCGTGCGCGTTGCAGCTCGTGCTGCAGGCTTTCCTGGTGTTCGTGGGTGTCGGCGCCGGAGGCGGCCAACGGGGCGAAGCGCTTCACTTCGGCCTGGGCGAAGCTCAGGCTTGCCGCTGCCGAGGTGACCTGGCTACGCGCCTGCACCAGCGCCGACTCCTGCCCGGACACATTGGCGGTGGCTGCGGCGATATCGGCCTGGCGCGCGGCGATCGCGGCTTCGGCCTGCTGCAGGGTCGCCTGGTAGGTGCGGTCGTCGATCTGCAGCAGCGGCTGGCCGGCTTCCACGATCTGGTTGTCGCCCACCATCACATTGGTCACGTAGCCGCTGACCCGCGGCGCCACGGCCACCGAGTCGGCCTGCAGGTAGGCATTGTTGGTGTCCTGCATGTAGCGGCCCTTGATCAGGTAATAGGCCAGCCAGATCACCAGCAGCACCACCACCAGCACCCCGACCACGATCAGCGTCCATTTGACCTTTGGGTTCTTCAACGGCGAGGGCTTGGGCGGCTCCTGCTCGTTGTGCGCGCCGGTGCCTTGCGCATCCGCGCCCGAAGGCTGGCCGTCGTTGGACTGCTGGTCGTGGTTGCTCAAGGTGAGGCGTCCTGTGTCGTGGGCGAGGCGCGCGCGACGACGTACCGCATCAGCGGTCCGGCGAAGGCGGCGCAACCATACAATTATTTGAACCGCCCGGTACAGATTGCGTGACGACCGCAGTCAGCGCGCGCTCGGACTTGCAGGCGCACGCCTGGCAAGCGCTCTTACAAACTGGAGGAGCGACTGCGGCGGTCAGCGACCGGTCTTGATCTCGGTCCATAGCCGCGTGTACAGCCGGTCCACCTCCGGCGGATTGATCGCGTAGGTGAACATCTTGGCGGTCACCTCCGGCGGCGGATAGATGGTGGGGTCGTTGCGGATCGCCGCGTCCACCAGCGGCGTGGCGGTGCGCACCGGGTTGGCGTAGTGGATGAAGTTGCTGTTGGCCGCGGCCACGTCGGGCTTCAACAGATAATTGATGAAGGCGTAGGCGTTGTCGGGGTGTTTGGCGTCCTTGGGAATGGCCAGCATGTCGAACCACTGAGGCGCGCCTTCCCTGGGGATCGCATAGGCCACCTTGATGCCGTTGCCGGCTTCCACCGCGCGGTCGCGCGCCTGGATGATGTCGCCCGACCAGCCCACCGCCAGGCAGGTGTTGCCGTTGGCCAGCGAGCTCACGTACTGGCTGGAATGAAAGTTCTGCACGTACGGGCGGATCGTCTTGATCAGCGCGGCAGCCTGCTCGATCTCGGCCGGCACGCTGCTGTGCGGATCCAGGCCCAGATAATTGAGCGCGATCGGAATCAGGTCCGAGGGCGTGTCCAGCAGGGTCACGCCACAGTCCTTCAACCTGGACAGGTTCTCCGGCTTGAATACCAGGTCCCAGCTGTTGGCGGCCTCGGTGTTGCCGAAGATCGCCTTGAGCTTGTCCACGTTGTAGCCGATGCCGGTGGTGCCGATCATGTACGGCACGCCATAGGCGTTGCCCGGGTCCTGCGCGGCAATGCGCCGCATGATGTCCGGGTCCAGATTGGCCAGATTGGGGATCTTGGCCTTGTCCAGCGGCAGGAACACGCCGGCCTGGATCTGCCGGCCGAAGAAGTTCAGCGTGGGCACCACCACGTCGTAATCGCTGCCACCGGCGAGCAGCTTGGTTTCCACCATCTCGTCGCTGTCGAACACGTCGTAGGTGACCTTGATGCCGGTGCTCTTCTCGAACGCGGGAATGGTGTCTTCGGCGATGTAGTCCGAGTAGTTGTAGACGTTGAGCACCTTGGCCCGCGCCTCGGCACCGCCGGGTGCATTGCTGCCACCGCAGGCGGCCAGCAAGGTGGTGGACAGCGTCAGGGCGAGCAGTCGCAGCGTCATGCGGGTCTCCAGGGCAGCGCGATCAGGGCGGGCCGGGATGCGGCCGGTCGAAGGGCCAGCCTACCCATGGTGGTTGTGTTTGCACAGCGCGGCGTGACGGAAACCAACCGTGCGCACCCGCTGGCCGGCGCGGCAGGTGCCGCGATCGCGTCTGCCGGCCGCCGTGGCGGTGGCGCACGACCGGCAAAGCTTGACGTGCGCCGGCAGGCTTAGGCCGCACCGATGCCCAGCGCCTGCGCAGTATCGTCCAGCGCCGCCCAGGCCTTGTCGAACAGCTCATCGACCTGTTCGCAGGCGATGATCAATGGCGGCGACAGCAGCATCGCATCGTAGGTGGCACGCAGGATCAGCCCGCGCCGCAGCGCGAAATCGCGGCACAGCGCACCGACCCGACCGCGTTCGGGGAAATAGACCCCACGCCGGCGTTTGTCCGGCACCAGTTCCAGTGCCCCGACCAGGCCGGCGATACGCGCCTCGCCGACCAGCCGGTGCTCGCCCAGCTCGGCCCAGCGTTGCGCCAGATACGGTGCGATCCGGGTACGCGCGGTGTCCACGATGCCTTCGTCCTGCAGCAGGCGCAGGTTCTCCAGCGCCACCGCCGCGCAGACCGGATGCCCCGCATAGGTGCCGCCGTGCGCGAGCTCGCCGCCCTGCGCCTTGAGCACACCGGCCACGCGATCGTTGAACATCGCCGCCGCCAACGGGATATAGCCGGAGGTGATGCCCTTGGCCAGCGTCATCACGTCGGGCTGGAAGCCGAAATAATCTGCACCGAACCAGGCACCGGTACGCCCGAACCCGCAGATCACCTCGTCGGCCACCAGCAGCACGTCGTAGCGCTTGCAGATGCGCTCGATTTCCGGCCAGTAGCTGCGCGGCGGGATGTACACCCCGATCGCGCCCATGATCGGTTCACCGATGAAGGCCGCCACGTTCTCTGGCCCGAGTTGCAGAATCTTGTCTTCCAGTCGCTTGGCCGCCAGCAAGCCATACTCCTCTGGATCCATCTCCCCGCCATCGCCGAAGTGATACGGCGGCGCGATGTGGTGGATATCCGGAATCGGCAGGCCACCCTGCCTGTGCATGCCGCGCATGCCGCCCAGGCTGGCACCGGCCATGGTGGTGCCGTGATAGCCGTCATGACGGCCGATGAAGATGCGTTTTTCCGGCTGCCCCTGCACCGCCCAGAAATGCCGCACCAGCCGCAGGATGGTGTCGTTGGCCTCCGACCCGGAGTTGGCGAAGAACGCATGGTTCAGATCGCCCGGCGTCAGCTCCGCCAGCTTGGCAGCCAGATGGATGGTGGGCTCGGTGGTGCACTGGAAGAAGCTGTTGTAGTACGCCAGCTGTTCCATCTGGCGCGCCGCCGCTTGTGCTAGCTCCTTGCGCCCGTAGCCGACGTTCACGCACCACAAGCCGCCGAACGCATCCAGCAACTTGTTGCCCTGCGCGTCCCAGACATACACGCCCTCGCCACGGGTCAGGATGCGCGTGCCCTTTTCGGCCAGTGCCGCGTTGTCGTTGAACGGATGCAGGTGATGGGCGGCATCGAGCTGCTGCAAGGTTTCCAACACAGTGGGGTGCACGGCTTGCTCCGGAAGGTCGCTCACGCCAGTGGCGCGAATGCAGTGGCGTTACGAAAGGCAGCTGGGGCAAAACGCATCGGACGCCTGCAGTGCACGTAGGCCTGGACCATGGCCAGACGACCTGCCCTCATCCGCCCTTCGGGCACCTTCTCCCGAGGGGAGAAGGGAGCGGCGCGGCACGCTGCGCCGAGCGCAGACGCCTCACACATTCAACAACAGGAACTCCCGCTCCCACGAACTGATCACGCGGAAGAACGTCTCGTACTCCTTGCGCTTGACCGAGATGTAGGCGCGCACGAAGCGCCGCCCCAGCATCTCCTGCAAGGCCTCGCAGCCTTCCAGACCGTCCAGCGCCTCGCCCAGCGAGCGCGGCAGATCGTAGCCCTGCTCCTTGCCGTTGCTGCTGATCGGCGCGGTCGGTTCGAGCTTCTCGCGGATGCCGAGCAACCCGCAGGCCAGGGTCGCCGCCATCGCCAGGTACGGATTGGCGTCGGAGCCGGCAAAGCGGCTTTCCACCCGCATGTTCTGCGGCACATCGATCGGCACCCGCAGCCCGCAGGTGCGATTGTCGAAACCCCACAGCACATTGCTCGGCGACACCTCGCCGAACATCAGCCGGCGGTAGGAATTGACGTTGGGCGCCAGCAGCCCCATCGCCATCGGAATGTACTTCTGCAGGCCACCAAGATAGTGCGCGAAGGTGTCGCTGAAGCCGCCGTCGCGTTTGCCGCTGAACACGTTCTTGCCGGTGCCGGCATGCAGCAGGCTCTGATGGATATGCATCGCACTGCCCGGCTCGGTCTCCATCGGCTTGGCCAGAAACGTCGCATACACGCCATGCCGCAACGCGGCCTCGCGCATGGTGCGCTTGAACAGGAACACCTGATCGGCGCGCGAGAGCGCATCGGCGTGGGTGAAGTTGACCTCCAGCTGCGCGGCGCCGGATTCGTGGATCAGCGTATCCACGTCCAGTTCCATCGCATCGCAGTAGTCGTACATCAGGTCCAGGATGGGGTCGAACTCGTTGACCGCATCGATCGAATACGACTGCCGCGCAGTCTCCGGCCGACCCGAGCGCCCGGCCGGCGGCAACAACGGAAAGTCCGGGTCGGTGTTCTTCTGCACCAGGAAGAATTCCAGCTCCGGCGCCACCACCGGTTGCAGCTTGGCTTCGGCATAGGCGTCGAGCACGCGCCGCAGCACATTGCGCGGGGCAAGCTCATGCGGCTGGCCGTCCTTGGTATAGCAATCGTGGATGACCTGCGCGGTGGGATCGGCCGCCCACGGCACCATGCGCACGGTGGATGCATCCGGGCGCAGATGCATGTCCGAATCCGATGGCGAGGTCAGCTCGTAGTAATCGTCCGGGAAATCGCCGGTGACGGTGGTGGCGAAGATGCCTTCCGGCAGCCGGGTGCCGTAGTCGTGCGAAAACTTGTCCGCCGGAATGATCTTGCCGCGTGCGTTGCCGGTGATGTCCGGCACCAGGCACTCGACCTCGGTGATGTGGCGGTCCTTGAGCCAGCGGCGCAGCGCGCTCTCGGGCTGCTTGGGCGTGGATGTGCGCGAACGTGTGCGGATCGACATGCAACCTCACTGACCGCGTCGAGCGGCGTATTGGCGACAGGCCTCGCCGAAGGCCTGGAAGATGGCACGGTAGAACGGATGCTGTGTGACACGCCACTCCGGATGCCACTGCACCGCGAGCAGAAAGCCCGGCCCGGGGCCGCGAAAGGCTTCGATCAGGCCATCCGGCGCGGTCGCCTCGATCAGCAGGCCGTCGGCCAGGCGTGCAATGCCCTGCCCGTGCAGCGAGTTCACCGCGACCTGCGCGCTGTCGCTCATGCCAGCCAGCAGGCCGCCGGGATGCAGCTGCACCGGATGCGCCGGGCCGTACTGCGTGTCCAGCGGCATGGCGCGATCTTCGCGGTGATCAAGCAGGCCGGGCACGTCATGCACGCGTTGATGCAGGCGCCCGCCCAGCGCCACATTGACCTCCTGCAGCCCGCGGCAGATCGCCAGCACCGGCAGGCCACGCGCCAGTGCCTGCGGGATCAGCCCCAGGCTGGTGGCATCGCGCGCCGGGTCGTGCGGATTGCCCTCCCAGCTCGGCTCGTCGCTGTAGTGATGCGGCTCGACATTGCTCACCGCACCGGTCAGCAACAGGCCATCCAGGCGATCCAGCCACGCGCGCGCATCCAGCGTGGGCTGCAGGCTCGGCAACAGCACCGGCATCGCCCCGGCTGCGTCCACCACCGCGCGGATGTACTTCTCGCCGGTGGCCAGAAACGGATGCGGCCCTTGCTGGATGCGATCGGTCGGCAACCCGACCAGTGGAACGACAGCCATGCGGATCTCCCGGTTGAACGCGGCTGCATCACGTCTGCGCGCGCCATCAGGCAGGCGCTGGCACTGTACAGGGCACATGTGGCGCGCAGCTGTCGGCTTGCGCATCACCTGCATCGCTCCGACTGCGACGACTTGTCAGCGCGTGGTCGCCACGGGTTGATCGGGTGCGTTGCCGATGCCTGCGAACTTACCGTGCGGCCACCTGCATTGCCAGGGTTCCACACGCGCACAGTTGCGAACGATCACATGCGCTTTGCTAGTCTGAGCGGCGACCTTGCAGGTGGTGCCCATGGTTTCCGAGAACTCCGTCGCGTACTTGCCCGCCACCGATGCCGCCACGCTGGCGCGGATCGATGGCTGCGAAGCGGTCGACCTGCTGCTGCCCGACACCAACGGCGTGCTGCGTGGCAAGCGTGTGACAGCCGAGGTCCTGGGCAAGGTCTATCGCGATGGCGTGTGCCTGCCGATGTCGCTGATCGCTACCGACATCACCGGCAATACCGTCGAGGAAACCGGGCTCGGCTACGCCATCGGTGATGCCGATCGCATCTGCCGGCCGATCGCCGGCTCGCTGCGCCCGGTGCCGTGGGCACCGCGGCCGATGGCGCAGCTGCTGCTGGCGATGCATCAGCCGGACGGCAGCGTGTTCGAGGTCGCGCCGCGCGCGGTCTTGCAGCGCGTGCTGCACGGTTTTGCTGCGCTCGGCCTGACCCCGGTCATTGCGGTGGAACTGGAGTTCTACCTGTTCGATGCGGTGCCCGATGCGCAGGGACGCCCGCAGACGCCACGCGACCCGCAGACCGGTGCACGCAGCGACAGCACCCAGGTGTATTCCTTGCAGGACCTGGACGACCAGCGCACCTTCACCGACGCGGTGACTGACGCCTGTCGCCAGCAAGGCATCCCGGCCGACACCGCCGTGGCCGAGTACGCACCCGGCCAGTTCGAAATCAACCTGCAGCATCGCGCCGAGGCGGTGGCCGCCTGCGACGAGGCGATCCTGCTCAAGCGCACCATCAAGGCGATTGCGCAACAGCAGGGCAAGCTCGCCAGCTTCATGGCCAAGCCGTTTCCCGGCCAGGCCGGCAGCGGCCTGCACCTGCACGTGAGCCTGCTCGATGCCGACGGGCACAACGTGTTTGCCGGCAACGTCGATGTACCCGCCGACCGCCTGCGCCATGCCATCGCCGGCCTGCAGCGGCACGCCGATGCCTCGCTGCTGATGTTCGCGCCGCACGCCAACAGTTACCGCAGGTTCGTCAGCAATGCCTTCGTGCCGCTGGATGCGAGCTGGGGCTTCAACAACCGCACCGTGGCGCTGCGCATCCCGCATAGCGATGCACGCAACACCCGCATCGAGCATCGCATCGCCGGCGCCGATGCCAACCCGTACCTGGCCGCCGCCGCCGTGCTCGCCGCCATGCTGGACGGCCTGCAACATCCCGGCGAGCCCAGCGCGCCAGTCACCGGCAATGCCTATGCGCAAGCGGTCTTTCGGCCGCGCACCTGGCAAGCCGCGGTGGATGCATTCGGCGCCAGCGACTTTGTCGGCGCGCAGTTCGGCAGCCAGTTCCAGCACGTATTCGGCCAGCAGAAACAGCGCGAGCTGCTCGACTACCAGGCGCAGGTGCCCGATCTGGATTACGCCCGGTACCTGCGGATCGTCTGATGGACGGCCCGGCCACATCGCTGCCGCCAACCGATCCGCCGGGTAACGGCTATCCCGACAGCTGGTACGCCCGCAGCACGCCGGCCTTGCCTGAGCAACCATGCCTGCAGGGCGTGCAACGTGCCGATGTCTGCATCCTCGGCGCCGGCTACACCGGCCTCACCGCCGCCCTCGCCCTGGCCGAGGCCGGCTACAAGGTCGTCGTGCTGGAAGCCAGGCGCATCGGCTGGGGCGCCTCCGGGCGCAACGGCGGCCAGGCCATCGTCGGCTACGGCTGCGAGCAGGAAACCCTGGAAGCGCTGGTCGGCGATGCCGACGCGCGGCTGCTGTTCGACTTCTCGCGCGACGGCATGCACCTGCTGCGCGCGCGCATCGACCGCCACGCCATCGCCTGCGACTGGCGCGACGGCCACGCCCATGTGCCGCTGAAGCCGCGCCAGGTGCAGGCCTTGCAGCACGGCATCGTGCGCATGGCCGAGCGCTACGACTACCCGCTGGAATGGTGGGACCGCGCGCGTACGCGGCAGGTGCTGGACAGCCCGCTCTACCTGGGCGCGATGTTCGACCCGGCCAGCGGCCATCTGCATCCGCTGGCCTATGCGCTGGGCCTGGCGCGCGCAGCGCTGGCGGCCGGCGTGCGCATCCACGAGGCCTCGCCGGTCTCCCGGCTGGAGCACGGCGCGCGCGTGACCATGCAGACCGACCAGGGCAGCGTCAGCGCCGAGTTCGGCGTGATCGCCGGCAATGCCCTGCTGCAGGGCATTTCCACGGCGCTGGAGCGCCGCATCATGCCGGTCGGCACCTATGTCGGTGCGACGCCGCCGCTGGGCCAGGCCCGTGCACGCGCGCTGATCGCCAACGACATGGCGGTCGCCGACACCAACTGGGCGCTGGACTACTACCGGCTCAGTGCCGACCACCGGCTGCTGTTCGGCGGACGCGCCAGCTACTCCTCGCGCCCGCCGCACGGCCTGGATCGGTTGATGACCCGGCGCATGCACACGGTCTTCCCGCAACTGCGCGACGTGCCGCTGCAGGCGCTGTGGGGCGGCTACGTGGACATCTCGCGCAATCGCGCCCCGCACTGGGGCCGGCTGGGGCCCAACGTGTATTTCGCCCAGGGATTCTCCGGGCATGGCGTCGCCGCCACCGGCCTGGCCGGCCAGGTCATCGCCGAGGCCATCGCCGGCCAGAGCCGACGGCTGGACGTGTTCGCACGCATTCCGCATCGGCCCTTCCCCGGGGGGCGCCTGCTACGCACGCCGCTGCTGGTGGCGGCGATGAGTTGGTACCGGCTGCGCGATGCGTTGTGGTGAATAGGGCGCCGTCTTGGGCACTTTGAGACGCGGCGCTCAAGTTTTGGCGAGCAGGGCCGTTAGCTGGTATGACGGTTCGATCCGCACGGCCAGCCGATGTCCCCAGGTACCCTACATCGCAATAGTGAAAGCGCAGTCCTGCCGCAACGCGTGTTGCTGGTGGAGAACTCGCGCACTTTCACCAGCATGCTGCGCGAAGCCATCGAGCAACGTGTGGAGCTGCCGGTCACGGTCGTGTCGACGCTGGCGGAAGCCGCCCGTGTATTGGACGAAGAAGACGGCTGGTTTCTGGTCCTGACCGGCCTGGTATTGGTGGATGGCGACCGCGACAAGGTCGTGGAATTCTTCCTCTCGCGCAAGCTGCCCACCGTGGTGGTCAGCGGCGTCTACGACGAGGATCTGCGCCAGCGCGTGCTGCAGCAGCAGATCATCGATTACGTGCTCAAGAACGCGCCCGGCAGCATCGAATATCTGGCCTGGCTGGTGCAACGCCTGGAGCGCAATCGCCGCATCGCCGCGCTGGTGGTGGACGATTCCCTGTCCGCACGGACCTATGCGGCCGCGTTGCTGTCGATGTACGGCTACCGCGTGGTGCTGGCAGCCGACGGTGCGGCCGGCCTGCAGGCGATCGAGCGCGACCCCGGCATCCGCCTGACCATCGTCGACCAGGAAATGCCCGGCATGGAAGGGGTGGAATTCACCCGCCGGCTGCGTGCGATCCGTTCGCGCGACAAGGTCGCGGTGATCGGCATCTCCGGCAACAGCGACTCGTCGCTGATCCCGCGTTTCCTCAAGAACGGTGCCAACGATTTCCTGCGCAAGCCGTTCTCGCGCGAAGAGTTCTTCTGCCGCGTGTCACAGAACGTGGACCAGTTGGAACTGATCGGCACGCTGCAGGACCTGGCCACCCGCGACTTCCTCACCGGCCTGCCCAACCGGCGCTATTTCCTGGAACAAAGCCAGCGGGTAATCCCCACCCTGCTGTCGCAGGAGCAGACGGTCACCGCGGCGATGCTGGACATCGACCACTTCAAGCACATCAACGACACCTGGGGCCACGAAGCCGGCGACCAGGCGCTACGCGCGGTGGCCGCGTCGGTCTCCAGTCATGCGCGGCCGCAGGATCTGGTAGCGCGTTTCGGCGGCGAAGAATTCTGCCTGCTGGTACCGGGGCTGGATGCCGCCAACGCCACCAGCTACTTCGAAACCCTGCGCGAACGCATCAGCGCACTGCGCGTGCGGATCGGCGACGAAACCCTCAGCATGACGGTGAGCATCGGTGTCTGCATCGCTACCGAAGACGGCCAGTCGCTGCACCATCTGCTGGGCGAAGCGGACAAGTACCTCTATCTGGCCAAGGCCGGCGGCCGCAACCAGGTGCGCCTGGCCAGCTGAGCGGCGCAGGTTCGTGCGCTGCACGGCCGGCGGCGCGCCCGACCCGGCGGTATCGCCGGCACACAGAATCGCCCCGCAGCACGCACGCCGCCCGCGCGCCGTGACTGGATTTGATCCAGATCAACGCGTTGGCGATCACGTGCGCCTATCGTGCCCTCACCGTATGGAACAAGGGCGAACGATGGCTTTGCTGGTCTGGCAGGACGACCTCAACACCGGGATCGAGGTCATCGATCACCAACACCGGCGCATCGTGGAAATGATCAATCAGTTGCATGCCGCGCACGCCAGCCTGCAACGCCTGGCAGTGGCCGAGGTGATCGACGAATTGATCGACTACACGCTGTCGCACTTTGCCTTCGAGGAAGAACTGATGGAGGAAGCCGGCTACCCCTTCAGCCTGGCGCACAAGCGCGTGCACGAGGTCTTCGGCAAACGTGTCGGCGAGTACCGGCTGCGGTTCCAGGCCGGCGAAGACGTCTGCGACGAACTCCGCAGCATGCTCTCGCGCTGGTTGTTCAACCATATCCGCGGCGACGACCAGGCCTATGCGCCGCAGGTGATCGCACATCTGGACCAGTTCGCGCGCAGCCACCAGCACGGCAACTGGCTGGGACGCACACTCAAGCGCCTGTTCCGCTAGCGACCGCTCTGCACCTGGGCGCAATCCACCTCAACGATGACGCCGACTCGCGTACGCCTTCAAACGCCAACCGGGCGACGCGATCTGCGGGCCACGATCAACGCCAGCAGGCTCAACACCGCCGCGGCGCCCAGATACTGCCCGACCGCCTGCACGCCATAGCGTGCGGCCAGTTGCGTGGCCACGTACGGCGCCGGTGCCGCCCCCAGGATGCTGGCCAGGTTGAACGACAGCGAGGCCCCGGTGTAGCGCACCTCGGTGGGATACAGCTCGGCCAGCAGCGTGCCGCAGGGGCCGTAGGTCAGGCCCATGAAGAAGAAGCCCAGTGCAAGGAACGCGAGTACCTGCAACGGGTGATTGGCCTGGAACAGTGGCGCGAACGCCAACCCGAACGCGATGATCGCCACACTGGCCAGCATCATCGCCAGCGGCGCGCCATGCCGGTCGCCGAACCTGGCCGACAGCGGGATGCCGATCGCGAAAAACACGATCCCGGCCATCTGCAACAGCAGGAATTGCTCCTTGTCGTAGCCCAGGGTCTTGGTCCCGTAGCCCAGCGCAAACACCGTCATCAGATAGAACAGCACGAAGGTGGCGAATGCGCCCAGCGTGCCGATGATCAGCGCCGGCCAGTGCTGCGAGATCACCGTCCCCAAGGGCAGGCGCACGCGCGTCTTGCGGTCCAGGGCCTTCTGGAAGTCCGGCGTCTCGGTGATGCTCAGGCGCACCCACAGGCCGGTCAGCACCAGCAATGCGCTGGCCAGAAACGGCACCCGCCAGCCCCATTGCATGAACTGCGCATCGTCGAGCAACGCGCCCATGCCGAGAAAGGTGCCGGTGGACAGTAGAAAGCCCAGCGGCGCACCCAGCTGCGGAAACATGCCGTACCACACGCGCTTGCCGGGCGGCGCATTTTCGGTGGCAAGCAGCACGGCCCCGCCCCACTCGCCGCCCAGACCCAGACCCTGGCCAAAGCGGCACAGCGCCAGCAACGCAGGTGCGAACACGCCGATCTGCGCGTAGCTGGGCAGCAAGCCGATCGCCACGGTGGACAGGCCCATCGTCAGCAGCGCCGCCACCAACGTGGCCTTGCGCCCGATCCGGTCGCCGAAATGGCCGAACACTGCCGAGCCCACCGGCCGTGCGATAAAGGCCACCGCAAACGTCGCCAGCGACTGCAGCATCGCCGCACTGCCATCGCCCGCCGGAAAGAACAGCGTCGGAAACACCAGCACCGCAGCGGTGGCGTAGATATAGAAATCGAAAAACTCGATGGTGGTGCCGATCAGACTGGCGAACAGCACGCGCGCAGCGGAATTGCGCGAAGTCACGGCAGGGGTCATGCGAAGCGGATCGTCGGGCAGGCCGTCGATTCTGTCAGATTCAGGGCGACATCACCCGGATGGTTTCTGCCGACAACGATCCGCGCAGCAGACCTCATGCCACGCAGGCGCGCGCCCGGCCTTCCTGCTTGGCCTGGTAGAGCTGGGTATCGGCGTGGGCCAGCACCGTGGCAGGCAACAGTCCCGGCGTCGGCAACATGGATGCGCCGCCGATACTCACGCTGAGCCAGGGACCAACCGACGAGTCGGCATGTGGCAGCCGCAGCTGTGCGATGCGCTGCAGCATCAGCCGTGCCACTTCGCGCACGCCGTCGGAATTGCTGTCGGGCAACAAGGCCACGAATTCCTCCCCGCCATACCGCGCCAGCAGGTCGAGCGGACGGGCCAGGCAGCCGGCCAACTGCTGGGCGACCTCGCGCAGGCAGGCATCTCCGCTCAGGTGGCCGTAATGGTCGTTGTAGCGTTTGAAATGATCGACATCGATCATCAATACCCCGCACGGTCGGTTCTCGCGCTGGCAGTTCTTCCAGGCGAGCTGCAACGCCTCGTCGAAGCGGCGTCGGTTGGCAACGCCGGTCAACCCATCCAGCGAGGCCATGGCGCGCAACAGATCGCTCTGTAACTTCATCACCAGTTGGTTCTGCACCCTTGCACGCACCACCACCGGTTGCATCGGCTTGCTGATGAAATCGGCCGCACCGGCCTGCAAGGCGGTCACTTCCTCCTCCGGGGTGTCCTGGCCGGTGACGAAGATCACCGGGATGTCGGCCGTGGCCGGATCGGCTTTCAGATGGCGACAGACCTGCAGGCCGTCCAGCTCGGGCATCACCACGTCCAGCACCACCAGGTCCGGCGGCTGCTCCCGGCACAGTTGCAGCGCCCGTTGCCCGTCCAGGGCCATGCTCACGTCGCAGTCTTCGCGCAACAGCTCGTTGAGCGCATGAATGTTGATCGGCTGGTCGTCCACGACCAGCACGCGAGGACGCCGGCCGTCGGGCGCGAGGCGGCGATAGGTATCGAACAGGCTCATAGGTGCTCCATCAAATCGTCCAGCGTGCGCAGCGCGGCGTCGAATTGCAGCTGCTGCACCTGTTGGCGGAACTGCAGGTAGCGCGCAGCCTGCGCGCCGGCGATGGCAACCGGCGCCTGCGCCAGCAGGTCCAGCGCGTGAAGGTTGGAGGCACGCAGCATGGGCGCCAGCACGTCCAGGAGGTGCCGCACCGTGTCCGCCGAGCCATCGGCCGGCGCCATTGCGGCGCTGTCGAGTTGGGAGTGGCTGTGGGCCAGCGCATCGCGCAAGGCACGCAGCTCGCCATCGGCCAGTCCCGCCAGCGCGTCCAGCGTCGCCGCCGCCGGCAGGCGGCCGCCACGCGCGTCCTGCTCCAGCGTCGATGCAGCGAGCGCCAGACGATCGGCCCCAAGTGTCGCTGACGTCCCCTTGAGCACATGCGCGGCATCGGCACACGCGGCGGCGTCGTTGTCGGCGAGCGCGGTCTGCAGGCACTCCAGCATTGCGTGACGGTCGGTGTCGAAGGTGTCGAGCATGCGCGCCAACAGCGCGCGATTCTGGCCAAAGCGTGCCAGCACCGCATCCAGCGCGATCGTGTGCGGTGGCGATGCATCCGCCTCGACATCGCCGGTCGCCACTGCGGCGTTGCGACCGCTCAGCCGCAGCAGTGCATCGACCATGCGCTCCAGGTCGATCGGCTTGCCGATGTGCGCATCCATGCCGGCCTCCAGACAGGCACTGACATCGCTGCTGGCGGCATTGGCGGTCATGGCCAGGATCGGCAGTCCGGCAAAGCGCGCATCGGCGCGGATGCGCCGGGTGGCCTCCAGTCCATCCACATGCGGCATCTGCATGTCCATCACCACCACATCGACCCCCGGGCCCTCGCGCAGGCGCTGCAAGCCTTTTTCGCCGTCCTCGGCCAGCGCCACCCAGGCGCCTTCGCCGCGCAGCAGCTCGTCGGCGACCTGACGGTTGAGCGCATTGTCTTCCACCACCAGCACGCGCAGCCCCTGCAGACGCTGCGGGAGCGCAAGCACCGGCACCGGCACCGGCGGCGGGTCGGTGCGCAACGCCTGTTCGATCGCGTCGATCACCTGCCGGGGCGTGACCGGTTTGACCAGATGATCAACGAAGGGGACCTCGCCGTGCCGTTGGGCCTCGGCCAGCAGTTCGCGCTGGTAGGCGGTGAGCATCAGGATCGCCGGCGACACATGACGGCCGCAGCGCTCGCGGATGCAGGTCGCCGCCGCGATCCCGTCCATGCCGGGCAGGCGCCAGTCCATCAGCACCACATCGAAGGGCCGGCCGCTGCCAGCCGCCTCGACCGCGCGCGTCACTGCAGCCTCGCCGGACGCCACCGCCGCCACCGCCCACCCCTGCGCGACCAGACCCTCGGCCAGTACCTCCCGCACCAGGGCACTGTCGTCGACCAGTAACAGGTGCCGGGCTGCATCGCTCCTGCGGACAGGCAACTGCAACGCCGGCGCCTCACACTCCAGCTGCAGGTCGAACCAGAAGCGGCTGCCCTGCCCGGGCGTGCTGTCCACCTGCAGGTTGCCGCCCATCAGGCCGATCAGGCGGCGACTGATCACCAAGCCAAGCCCGGTGCCGCCGAACCGACGGCTGATCGACGTTTCGGCCTGGGTGAAGCTATGGAAAATCCGCTGCTGCTGCTCGGCGCTGATGCCGATCCCGGTGTCTTCCACCGCCACGCGCAGCGTGACCGCCTGCGCGTGGATGGCCAGCAATTCCACCCGCAACAGCACATGGCCGTACTGGGTGAATTTGAGCGCGTTGCCGGCCAGGTTGATGAGTACCTGCTGCAAGCGCAGGCTATCGCCGACCAGGCGGTCGGGAATGCCCTGGTCCAGGTGATAGGCGATTTCGACCTCGGGACGGTGATGGTTGCCCGACAGCACCACCGACAGATCGCGCAGCAACTCCTCCAGCTGGAAGCCATGCGGATCCAGCTGCAGCTTGCCGGCCTCGATCTTGGAGTAATCCAGGATGTCGTTGAGCAGGCCGAGCAGAGAGGTGGCGGCCTTCTGCGCCTTGCCGGCGTAATCGCCCTGGCGCGCATCCAGCCCGGTGCGTTGCAGCAGTTGCAGCATGCCCAGCACCGCGTTCATCGGGGTGCGGATCTCGTGGCTCATGTTGGCCAGGAACGAGGATTTGGCTTCGCTGGCCTCGTCGGCGCGCGCCTTGGCCAGGCGCAACTCCTGTTCGGCCTCCAACTGCGAGGTGATGTCGCGGTTGATGCCGATGACCCGCGTGATACGGCCCTCCGCATCGCGTTCGGTATGCGCTCCGGCCTGGATATGCCGCAGCCGGCCGTCGCTGCGCAACACACGGAATACCGGATCGTAGACGCCGCGCCCTTCCATCGCGGCCTGCAGGCTCTGCTCGGTACGGTCGATATCGTCCGGGTGCACCTTGCAGCGCCAATCGGAGTAGTACAGGCCGCGCTCGGACAGGCTGGGCGGCCACTCGTACATCTCGAACATACGCGCATTGCACTCCAGCGCGTTGGTGCCCGGGATCCAGCTCCAGATCCCCAGTTCCGCGGCATCGGCCGCCATCGCAAGCTGGTCGCGCGCGCGGGTGAGCGCCTGCCGCTGACGGTGCCGCTCGGTGATATCGGCGATCACGCCGACCACCAGACGCTGACCATCCACCCACATCGTGCCCAGGCTGATTTCCACCGGAAACTCGCTGCCGTCCTTGCGCCTGGCCAGCGCCTCGCGGCCATTGTCGATGCCGGTCGGCTGTCCCGCGCCGGACTGGCGATAACGCTCCAGGATGGCGTCGTGACGGCCGGCGTAGGCGTCGGGCATCAGCATGCGCACGTTCTGGCCGATGACGTCGCTGGCCGCATAACCGAACACCCGCTCGCCGGCATTGTTGAACGAACGCACGCCGCCGTAGGTATCGATGGTGATGATGGGGTTGACTGCGGTGTCCAGGATCGCCTGGGTCATCGCGTTGCTGCGCGCGAGCGAGCGTTCGGCCGCCTTGCGTTCGCTGATGTCCAGCGCGATGCCGAGATACCCGGCGATGGCGTTGTCCTCGGAACGGATGGCGGTGACCACCAGACTGACCTGACGGGTGCTGCCGTCGCGGCGCACATATGTCCATTCGTAGGTGTCGGCGCCGTCGCGCTCGGCTTTCTCCACGAATACGCGGAAACCTTCCACGGGCTTGCCCAGCTCCTGGACCAGAACGCGCGCGCGCGCGTCCACCTCCTCGGGCAGATGGAATAGCGCGGCGCTCACGCGGCCGACGACCTCCTCGCCCTGGTAGCCGAGCATGCGCTCGGCTCCGGTATTGAACAGCGTGACCAGGCCATTGGGATCGGTAGCGATGATCGATACCTCCGAGGCCGCACTCAGCACGCCCTCCAGCATCAGCGTGCTGCGCTGCAACTCTGCGGTACGCGCGGCCACCTGGTTTTCCAGGCTCGCGTTGAGCGCCAGGATCTGGGCACGCGCGGCTTTCTGCTCGGAAATGTCGCGCACAGTCTTGGAGGCGCCGATCAGGCGGCCATCGGCGCCACGGATCGGCGAGACACTGACCAGCACGTCCAGCAGGCGGCCGTCGGCGTGCCGACGCACGGTTTCGAAATGCGGGATCTCCTCGCCACGGGAAATCCGCTGCAGCACCGCATGCTCTTCGTGGTGAAGGTGCTCCGGTACGATCAGGTCGAGCAGGCGACGGCCGATGGCCTGCTCGGCGCTATAGCCGAACAACTGTTCGGCGGCGCGGTTCCAGCTATGCACCACGCCTTCGGGTGTCTTGCCGATGATGCCGTCGGCCGAACTCTGCACCACCGCCAGCAGATTGGCCTGGCCGCGCGCGGCCTGACGGCGGCGTTCCAGGCCGCTGCACAGTGCGCCAGCCAGGGCGGACGCCAGCACGCTCAACAGCAGGCCGATGCTCAGCACGCCGCTTACCGGCAAGACCTCCGCCGCTGCTGCGAAGGCCGGGCTCGCCTGCATGTCCAGGCGCCAGCGGCGCCCCATGACCTCGCGTTGCATCCAGGTGCTGGCCACCACGTTCGGCGCGGCGGCGGTGCGATTGCTGTAAAACGGCACCGCCGCCCCGCTGGCATCCACATCGCTCAGGCGCAGCTGCAACCGTTGCGGGTCCAACCGCAGCGCCTGCATTACCTCGGGCATCAGCAGCGGCGTGTAGGTCCAGCCCACCAACCCGTCGCGACGCTGCGCCGGCGTGGGCGGAGTCGCTCCGCTGCGATAGACCGGCAACAGCATCAGGAATGATTGCGATGGGTGGCCGCCGGCCTGTACCAGGGTGATCGGCCCGGTCAACCGTGGCTCGCCGCTCAGCGCCGCCGCCCAGGCGGCGTGGCGCCGGTTGGACTCGGAGGCGATGTCCAAGCCGACCGCCGCAGCGTTGCTCTGCATCGGCTCGATGTACTGGATGACGAAGCGGTCGCCGTGGTGCGCAGTCAGCGTGCGGATCTGGAAATCCGGCTGCCCGGCGGCGCGGGCGGCGGCCACAAAGCGCGCCTGCTCGGCCTCGGGCACGCGGCGGATGACGCCGAAACCGCGTGCGCCGCGAAATTCGCGCGCCAGATCGCGGCTCTGGCTATAGCGCAGCACCTGCGCGCCGCGCAGGCGCTCCTCGGCAGTGAGCACCACCCCACGCATGCCGCGCAGGCCGTACTGATAATGATTGAGCAATTCCTGGATCTGATCGAATGCCGCCTGCGCCGACGCCGCCAGCTGCGCCTGCGCACGGTGCGCATTGACCTGGCGCAGCTCCAGCGCGGTGCCGGCGGTGAGCGTCGCGCCTAACGCGAGTACCGCCACCGCCCAACGCAGCGGTCTGCGGTTGGCAGCCAGCAAACGCATCATCCGTTCCGTCCCCCTTTGATGGATCCGCCATGAGCGCTGCAGCAACATCGCAGCGGCGCGCCTGGCGCACGCCTGTACGGCGTATTCCCCAAATCGGCGCGCCGGCTGCGAACTTGATCGCAACAACAGAAATAATGCGCAGAAAAAGCCGCCAAGCGGACGCGACAGCGATACCGTTCGGGGCCTGGCGGCGCGCCGATAGGGGCGGCACCGGGATGGAGGCATCGGCGTGCACGCGCGAACGATAGAGCCGCCCCCGAACGGGGGCAGCGCATGTCGCAAGGTGCTGCGGCATCGCCAGGGTCCGGCCACGTGGCGCGGGCGCGATCAGCCCATACGCACGGTACTGTCGCAGGCGCCGCCGACCAGCGGGATCGCCGGCCCGACCGCACTCACAGCTGTTCGCGCGCCCGGGCCATCGTGGCGCCGCGTCCGGCCTCGGTCAGCACCGCGAATTGGCGCTCGCCGCGGTCTTCCAGCTGGATCCAGCCCGGACCGGGTTGACCATCCAGACTGGCGTTACCCAACCACGCCAGGGTGCGCAGCAGCACGCTCATGCGCACGCCCAGTTGCTTGCACAGGCGCGCCAGCGACACGCCCTCGGGCGTGTCGGCCAATGCGGCAAGCAGCAGCGCGGTGAGCTGCGGATCAGCGGACAAGCACCGCTCCGATGTCGCGCGGCGCCGCATCGGCGGTTTCGGCGCGGTGCGGCAGCACGATCACCGGAATCGACTTGGAGGTGGGCGTGCGCGCTTCGTCGGCAAAGCTGGACAGCGGCACCAGCGCGTTGGTTTCCGGGTAATACGCCGCCAGGCAGCCGCGCGGAATGTTGTAGTCCACCAGCAGGAAGCGGCGCGCCTCGCGGTGCACACCGTCCTCGCACAGGCTCTCCAGGTCCACCCAGTCGCCGGCCTTCATGTTCAACGCGGCGATATCCGCGCCATTGATGAAGAGCACGCGACGCTCGCCGAACACGCCGCGGTAGCGATCGTCCAGCCCGTAGATGGTGGTGTTGTATTGATCGTGCGAGCGCGTGGTGGCCAGCGTAAACACCATCTGCTCGGTGTGGCTGCGGCGTGCGCGATGAATCGGGTTGTCGGTCGGCACCGCGTGCGGTTTGAACACCGCGCGCTTTTCGGGCGTCACCCACTGGCGATCGCGCGCGGTGTTGGACAGGCGGAAGCCGCCCGGCACCCGCACGCGCTGGTTGAAGTCGGCAAAATCGGGGAACACCTGGGCAATCAGGTCGCGAATGCGGTCGTAGTCGCCCACCAGCCAACGCCAGCGGATCGCGCTGCGCGTACCCAGCGTCGCCTCGGCCAGCCGCGCCACGATCGCCGGCTCGGACAACAGCTCCGGCGAGGCCGGCGGATTGATGCCGGCCGACAGGTGCACCATGCTCATCGAATCTTCCACCGTCACGCCTTGCGAGCCAGCGTCCTGGATGTCGATTTCAGTACGGCCCAGGCATGGCAGGATCAGCGCATCGCGCCCATGCACCAGGTGGCTGCGATTGAGCTTGGTGGTGACATGCACGGTCAATTCGCAATTGCGCAGCGCGCGATGCGTGGCGTCGGTATCCGGCGTGGCGGCGGCAAAATTGCCGCCCATCGCGAAGAACACCTTGCCGCGCCCGTCCAGCATCGCCTCGATCGCACCGACGGTGTCGAAACCGTCTTCGCGCGGTGGCGCGAACCCGAACAGCGTCTGCAACTTGTCCAGAAACGCGGCCGGCGGTTTTTCGTAGATCATCATCGTGCGGTCGCCCTGCACGTTGCTGTGTCCGCGCACCGGGCACACGCCCGCGCCCGGCCGGCCCAGATGGCCGCGCAGCAACAGCAGGTTGGTGATCATGTGGATGGTGGCCACCGAATGCTTGTGCTGGGTGATGCCCATGCCCCAGCAGGCGATCACGCGTTCGGCATTGAGATAGAGTTCGCCGGCCTTGCGCAGCGCCGCTTCGTCCAGCCCGGACTCTTCGACAATGGTGTCCCAAGATTCGCCATGCACCTCGGCAGCGAAAGCGTCGAAGTTGGCGGTGTGGGCGTCGATGAATTCCAGATCCAGCAGCCGTGGCGTGCCCTCGCGCTGGGCCTGTGCGTCGCGCTCGAGCACGTGCTTGATGATGCCCTTGACCGCGGCCAGATCGCCGCCGATCTTGAGCTGGAAATAATCCGAGGCGATGCGGGTGGAGCCGTTGTGCAGCATCTCCAGCTTGTCCTGCGGGTCGGCGAACTTCTCCAGCCCGCGCTCGCGCAACGGATTGAATGCCGCAATCGCCGCGCCGCGCTTGGAGGCCTGACGCAACTCGCCGAGCATGCGCGGGTGATTGGTGCCCGGGTTCTGGCCGAAGATGAAGATCGCATCGGCCAGTTCGAAATCGTGCAGCGACACCGTGCCCTTGCCCACGCCGATCTGCGAACGCAGCGCGGTGCCGGACGGCTCGTGGCACATGTTGGAGCAGTCGGGGAAATTGTTGGTGCCGAATTCGCGCACGAACAACTGATACAGAAAGGCCGCTTCGTTGCTGGTGCGCCCGGAGGTGTAGAAGATCGCCTCGTCCGGCGATGCCAGCCCGTTGAGGTGCCCGGCGATCTGCGCGAAGGCCTCGTCCCAGCTCACCGGCACGTAGTGGCCGGTGGCCGCGTCGTAACGCATCGGCTGGGTCAGCCGGCCCTGCCCTTCCAGCCAGTAGTCGCTGTACTGCGACAGCAGGCTGACGCTGTGCGAGGCGAACAGCTCCGGCCCGGCGCGTCGCGCCGTGGACTCTGCCGCGACGGCCTTGGCGCCGTTCTCGCAGAACTCGAAGGTGGAGGTGTGATCGCGGTCGGGCCAGGCGCAGCCGGGGCAGTCGAAACCGTCCGGCTGGTTGGCGTGCAGCAGCGTCTTGGCGCCCTGCACCGCGATGTCCTGTTCCATCAGGTGCTTGGCAACCGAGCGCAATGCGCCCCAGCCGCCGGCGGGATTGTCGTATTGCTGGATGGTCTTCTTGCTCATGCGGGCTCTCCCACGCCAACGCCCAGATTCAGGCGCTGCGGATGGCTGTAAACGACACAATCGTGATCGCGGGCAAACCCGATCAGGGTCAGTCCCGCACTGTCGGCCAGGCTGATCGCCAGCGCGGTCGGTGCCGAAATCGCTGCGAGCAGCGGGATCCGGGCCTGCGCGGCTTTCATGGCCATTTCGTAACTGGCGCGGCTGGTGACCACCGCAAACCCTTGCGATGCATCGACGCGCTCCCGCGCCAGCGCACCGATCAACTTGTCGAGCGCGTTATGCCGGCCGACGTCTTCGCGCACGTAGCGCACCACACCGTGCACATCGGCCCAACCGGCGGCATGTACCGCGCCGGTCTGCGCGGCGATCGGCTGCTGTGCATGCAGCGCTTCCAGCGCACGCGCCAAGGCCTGCGCATCGATCTGCAACGCCGATTGCAGCAGCGGCGGCACACGCAGCACCGCCTCGATCGATTCGTTGCCGCACACCCCGCAACCGCTGCGGCCATCCAGATTGCGCCGCCGCCGGTCCAGCGCAGCGGCACGTTCGGGCGGGATCTCGATCTGCAGCGAAGCGCCTTCCAGAAACGTCTCCACCGCCACCACCCGTAGATCCTGCGGCTGGTCGACGATGCCCTCGCTCAGCGAGAACCCGAATGCGAAATCCTCCAGGTCTTCCGGCGTGGCCATCATCACCGCGAACGGCACGTCGTTGTAATTGAACGCGACCGGCATTTCGGCCGCCACCATGTCCTGCACCGTGGCGTTGCGGCCGCCGCGGTGGCGGACAACCGTGCGCACCACACTGCCGGCGCGCACGGAACGGGAAGACGGAAGTGTCATCTCATCTCAATGAAACAGCACGAAGGCTTTCTGCAGCGTGACCCAGATGCCCCAGGACATCGGCACGCCCACCGCCAGCCAGGCCAGCGCGACCAGGGCGGGGTTGCCGCCATGCCCGATGCGCGCCATCTGCTCCGGCGGCAGCACCGCCTTGCCGCTGCGGTCGACCTTCTCGTGCGCCAGCTGCTTCTCGCGCGCCAGTTCTTCCGGCGTCATGAAATGACGCGCGGCCACCGGGCGCACCAACAGGTTGCAGATCAGACCGAGCACCAACATGCCGGCGAGGATGTACATGGTGGTGTTGTAGACCTGTGACGGCGGGCTGCCGTGGGCCAGCTGGTACTCGCGCATGTAGCCGACCACCACCGGACCGAGGATGCCGGCGGTGGCCCAGGCGGTCAGCAGGCGGCCGTGGATGGCGCCGACCATCTGGGTGCCGAACAGGTCGGCCAGATATGCCGGGATGGTGGCAAAGCCACCGCCGTACATCGACAGGATGATGCAGAAGATGCCCGCAAACAGCGCGATGCCGCCCACACCGCCGGCCGACGGCGCAGCCGCGTACAGGCAGATGCCCAGCACGAAGAACAGCGTGTAGGTGTTCTTGCGGCCGAGCTTGTCGGACATGCTGGCCCAGAAGAAGCGCCCGCCGATGTTGAACAGGCTGAGCAGGCCGGTGAAGCCGGCCGCGATGGCCGCGATGCTGGCCAGCTGCGCCGTGTCCAGGCTGCCGAAGCCGACATCCACCCCGATCAACCGGCCGCCGAACACTTCCTGCAGCATCGGCGAGGACATGCCGATCACACCGATGCCGGCCGACACGTTCAGGCACAGCACGCCCCACAGCAGCCAGAACTGCGGGATGCCCCAGACCTTGCTGACGTGCACGTGGTTGGCAGTGATCATGGCGTTGTTGCTGGCCACCGGCGCGGTCCAGCCGGCGGGGGTCCAGCCGCTCGGCGGCACGCGGTAGCCGAACGCGCCGGCCATCATGAAGACGAAGTACAGCGCCGCCATCACCAGGAAGGTTTCCAGTACGCCCACCGAGGTCGGCGTGGCGAAGTGACGCATCAGCGCATCGGCCAGCGGGCTGCCGATCATCGCGCCGCCACCGAAGCCCATGATCGCCATGCCGGTCGCCATGCCGCGACGGTCCGGGAACCACTTGATCAGCGTCGACACCGGCGAGATATAACCCAGGCCCAGACCAATGCCGCCGATCACGCCCGAGCCCAGCCACAGCATCCAGATCTGATGGAAGTGGATGCCGGCCGCCGAAATCACCAGGCCACCGCACCAGCACAGCGCCGAGACCACACCGGCCTTGCGCGGGCCGGCACGTTCCAGCCAGCCGCCCCAGATCGCCGCCGAGCAGCCCAGCAGCACGAAGAACAGCGTGTACATCCACTGCAGCTCGCTGATCTTCCAGTCGCAGGTGGTGGCGACCATGCGCGCGAACAGGCCCATGTCGGCCGGGCACGCGATCGCCTCGGTGATGCCCAGCGCCTTGGACAGCGGCAACCAGAACACGCTGAAGCCATAGGCCATGCCGATACACAGGTGGATCGCCAATGCCGCCGGCGGTACCAACCAACGATTGAAGCCCGGACGCGCAACGATGCGCTCCTTGGACAGCAGGCCGGCGTCTGCGCCGTTGGCGCTCGCCACGGTGGACCCTTGTGTCATTCCCGTTCCCCTAAAAAAGTGCGATGAAGTGTGTCCGGAGCGCCCGACAGGATGGCTGCATGCAGGCGGTGTCAGTGGTTCCGAAAACGATTGATGGCTGCGAACGATTGACGTGTTGCGATAAGGGCAGCGGCGACTACCAGGCCCAACTGGCACTCGTCTGGCGCATCATCGGCGATCGTTGAATCTTTGCAATGCTTCGGCGCGCCCCGCAGCCAGTCAAAAACCCGTCATGGCCTGCGCCACAAGGCGTTCCCACAGCTTAGCGGCCGACGTTGCGACTAATTGACTAGTCCATGCGGATCGGCGCATGCGGGTCCGCAAATCGTGCTCGCCGTCGCGCTCGGCCGGGGTGACGGCCGAGGCGCGGTGGCCGTACAGTCGGACGCTTCCCAGCGACGGAGTCCGCCATGCACGACCACCCTCCGCGCGATGGCGCGCACGCGCTGCAGGCACCGGCGCACCTGGACGCGTTCTGGATGCCGTTCACCGCCAACCGCCAGTTCAAGGCGCGCCCGCGCCTGCTGGCCTCCGCTGCCGGCATGTACTACCGCGATGTCGACGGCCGCCAGATCCTGGACGGCACCGCCGGGCTGTGGTGCTGCAATGCCGGCCACGCCCGCGAGCGCATCGTGGCGGCGATCCGTGAGCAGGCCGGCACGCTGGATTTCGCGCCGACCTTCCAGATGGGTTCGCCGCTGCCGTTCGTGCTGGCGCAGCGGCTGGCCGCGATCGCACCGCCCGGCCTGGGCCATGTGTTCTTCACCAACTCCGGCTCGGAGGCGGTCGATAGCGCGATGAAGATCGTGCTGGCCTACCACCGCCTGCGCGGCGAGGGCCAGCGCACCCGCTTCATCGGGCGCGAGAAGGCCTATCACGGGGTCGGCTTCGGCGGCATGTCGATCGGCGGGCTGCCCAACAACCGCAAATGGTTCGGCCCCCTGCTGGCCGGCACCGACCATCTGCGGCATACGCTGGATCTGCAACGCAATGCCTACGCGCGCGGGCTGCCGGCGCATGGCGCCGAACTGGCCGACGATCTGGAACGCCTGATCACCCTGCACGATGCCTCCACCATTGCGGCGGTCTTCGTCGAGCCGGTGTCCGGCTCGGCCGGGGTGATCCTGCCGCCGGAAGGCTATCTGCAGCGGCTGCGCGCCATCTGCGACCGCCACGGCATCGTGCTGGTGTTCGACGAGGTCATCACCGGCTTCGGCCGGGTCGGCGAGGCGTTCGCGGCGCAACGCTTCGGCGTCACGCCGGACCTGATCACCGCCGCCAAGGGGCTGACCAGCGGTAGCGTGCCGATGGGCGCGGTCCTGGTGGCCGATGCGATCCACGCGGCCTTCATGCAGGGGCCGCAGAACGCGATCGAGCTCTTCCACGGCTACACCTATTCCGGCCATCCGCTGGCCTGCGCCGCGGCCATCGCCGCGCTGGACACCTACGCCGAAGAACACCTGTTCGACCGCGCGATCACGCTGGGCCCGCAATGGGAAGACGCGCTGCACAGCCTGCGCGGGCTGCCGCACGTCATCGACATCCGCAACATCGGCCTGATCGGCGCGATCGAGCTGGCGCCACGCGACGGCGCGCCCGGCGCACGCGGCTACGAGGTGTTCGAACGTTGCTTCCACGACGGCGGCCTGCTGGTGCGCGTCACCGGCGATGTCATCGCGCTGTCACCACCGCTGATCGTCACCCCCGAACAGATCGGGCAGATGGTCGAAACGCTGGGCAGGATCCTGCGCAGCACCGCCTGACGACCAGGGCACAGGCGCCCGCGCGTAACGCCCGCACGCGGCGCGGTCAAGCGCGCAAAGCCGGGGCAGGCTCACTACAATGCCGGCCCCGCACTTCCCCGCAGTTGCCGCATGAACATCGTTGTCAAAGAAGAACTCAAGGCCTACATCGACCCGCTGACGCCCGACGAGCACGAGGCGCTGGAACGCAGCCTGCTGGCCGAGGGCTGCCGCGATGCGCTGGTGCTGTGGGGCGACGTGCTGGTGGATGGCCACAACCGCTACGGCATCTGCCAGAAGCACGACCTGCCGTTCCAGACCGTGCAGAACCCGCGCTTCCAGTCGATGCAGGACGTGCAGCTGTGGATGATCGAGCAGCACCTGGGCCGGCGCAGCGTGTCGGACTTCCAGCGCGGCGTGCTGGCGCTGCGCAAGCGCGAGATCCTGGCCGCGCGCCAGCGCAGCCAACGCGACGCCGACGCCGCTGCCGAAGCGCCGGCGGTTGCCGACGTTGAGCAGCCGGCCACCGGCGTCGACCACGACGCCACGCCGGCGGCCACGGACAACGACAGCCCGCCGTGGGAAGAGACCTCCACCCCGGTCAGCCGCGCCGAGCTGGCGCGCGAGGCCCGCCTGAGCAACAACCAGGTGGTGATGATCGAGCGCATCCACAAGCAGGCCGCCCCGGAAGTGGTGCAGGCGGTCAAGGCCGGCGAGATTTCGATCAGCGCCGCCGCTGCCGTGGCCACCTTGTCCGAGGACGAACAGCGCGCCGCCGCGCAGGCCGGCAAGGCCGAACTCAAACAGGCCGCCAAGCGCGTACGCGACGCCAAGCGCAAACCCAAGCCCGACGAGGCCGAAGGCGGCGAAGCCGAACGCCGCGACATGAAAGCCCTGCAACGCCGTGTCAGCGAACTGGAAAACGAAAACGCCGCGCTGCAGGCCAAGGTGACCGCGCTGCAATCGCAGCTGGAGCGCCTGCGCGGCTAAGTGCCGGACGGTGCATCACCGTAGGAGCGCACCCGGGCGCGACGCGGCGTTCCCGGTAACGCGTCGCGCTCAGGCGCGCTCCTACAGGACCGATCGGCTACTACCGCGATCGCCGCAAACACCCGTAGGAGCGCACCCGGGCGCGACATGGCCTTCCCGGTAACCCCATCGCGCTCAGGCGCGCTCCTACAAACCGATCGGCTACTACCGCGATCGCTGCAATTACCCGTAGGAGCGCACCCGGGCGCGACAAGGCGTTCCCGGTAACGCCGTCGCGCTCAGGCGCGCTCCTACCGCGCCGTCACGCCCGGCCGTGGACATGCCGTGCTCCGGCGACTGGGTACACTGCGCAGATGGAACCAAGCGTTAGCACTCCCCGCCCCGTCGATCCCCGTCGTGCCCAGCTGCAGCGCATGAAGCTGTTGGCGGTGGCCCTGCTGCTGGCCATGTTCGCCGGCTTCGTCGTCAGCCACCTGATGGGCGAACAAGGCGTCTGGGCCTGGGTCTCGGCCTTCTGCGAAGCGGCCACGGTCGGCGCACTGGCCGACTGGTTCGCGGTGGTGGCCTTGTTCCGGCGGCCGATGGGCCTGCCGATTCCGCACACCGCCATCCTGCCGCGCGGCAAGGACCGCCTGGCCGACGGCCTGGCGGTATTCGTGCGCGACCAGTTCCTCGCCCCCGAGGCGTTGATGGACAAACTGCGCGTGTTCGACCCGGCCAGCCGCCTCGGCGAATGGCTGGCCAAACCCGAACAGGCGCGCATGCTCGCGCAGATGGCGCGCAGCTGGATGCTGCAGGCGCTGGAACTGCTGGACGAGGCCGCGGTGCGCCGCGCGATCCAGCGCTTCGTGGTCGACCGTCTGCGCAAATGGAATGCCGCCGCCACCGTCGGCGATGTGATGGCGCTGCTCACCACCGATGGCCGGCATCAGAAATTGCTGGACGAGGTGCTGCTGCGCCTGGGCGAGTGGCTGGATCAGGAGCAGGTCAAGACGCGCGCCTCGGCCTTGATCGTGCGTTACGCGCGGCGCGAGTGGCCCAAGCTGGTCGGCACGGTGAACTGGGTCAAGCCGATCGAGGAGATCGGCGACAGCCTGGCCGACCGCATGGCGCGGGCGGCGATCGAGGAGTTGCAGGACATCCTCAAGACCCCCGAGCACCCGATCAGGCTCGACTACGAAGCGTGGCTGCAACGCTACATCGCGCGCCTGCGCGACGAGCCGGCAATGGCCGAGCGCGTGGAGGAGCTCAAGCAACGCGTGATCGAACATCCGGCCTTGCAGGACTACGTGCAAGGCCTGTGGGGCGAGATCCGCGATGCACTGCGCAACGACCTGGCGCGTGAAGAATCGTCGATGGCCGCGCACATGGAGCGCTCCATGCAATCGCTCGGCCAGGCCTTGTCGCAGGATCCCTCGCTGCGCGAAGCGCTCAACCAGCACATGTTGCAGGCCGCCGACAAACTCACCACGCGTCTGCGCGCATCGGTGACCGACCATATCGCGTCGACGATGAAAAGTTGGGACGAACGTCACCTCGTCGAACAATTGGAATTGGGTGTCGGACGCGATCTGCAATACATTCGGTTCAATGGAACGTTGGTGGGCGGACTGATCGGGCTTGCCCTTCACGCATTATCGATCTGGCTGGCGTTCTGATGCATTGGCAATGACGTTGATCGCCCACCGGAAGCACGTGCGGACGCCGGGGAGTTTGCACGGGTTCTGATGATCGTCAGGCGCCACCACGAGACCGACCTCGCCGTCGGCCAGCACACCGGGCACGCAACAGGCAAGGCAAAGGAACAGAAATGCCGAATGGCCGCTGGGATCTGCGCAGAAAATACGGGCGCCGCGCATCGATCGGTGCCCTGCTGATTCTCGCCACAGGTCTGATTGCCGCCATTCTCGCCGGCCTGTCGCTACAGCGACATAACGAGCTCGAGCGCGAGCAGCGTTTCAACTATGTCGTGCGCACGCTGACACGCAACATCAGCGAGCGCATGTATACCTTCGAACACGGGTTGCGCGGCGCACGCGGTGCCTTGATCGGCGCCGGCAAGGATGTCATCAGTCGCGACCGCTTCACCTTGTACAGCCGCTCGCGCGATTACACGCGCGAGTTCCCCGGCGTACTGGGTTACGGCTACATCCATCGCGTTGCGCCCGCCGACGAAGAGGCCTTCCTGCAGGCCGCGCGCGCGGACGGTGCACCGGACATCAAGCGCCGGCCGCTGGCGCCCTGGGACGGCGAGCGTTACATCGTGCTGTATTTCGAACCGGAGTCCTCGGGCAACCGTCCGATCGGTCTGGACATCGCCTCCGATCCGCGTCGACGCGCGGCGGCACTGCAGGCCGCACGCAGCGGCGTGCCGATCATGACCTCGCCGATCTCGCTATCCGGTTATCGCATTCCTAGCGAGAGCGGATTCCTGGTGCTGCTGGCGGTCTATCGCGAGGGCATGCCGCTGCAGACGCCGCAACAGCGCATGGCCGCGACCAGTGGCTGGGTGTATGCGCCCTTCAGCGTCGAGCAGATGGTGCAAAGCACCCTGGGCGAGCGCGACGACGTGGCGCTGGATCTTTCCGACCGGAACGAGCCGACCCACAACTTCTTCCGCAGCGGCACACCTTCCAGCGACAGCGCGCGTCGCCCGCCGGTGATCCAGCAGCTGCAGATCTACGGCCGCACCTGGATCATCACCGCCCACCCCACCGCCAGCTTCCTGGCCTCGCTCAACCAGACCTCGCCATGGCTGACCGGCGGCCTGGTGCTGGGCGTGTCGGTGCTGCTGGCGGCATTGCTGGTGCTGTATTTCAGCAACGGCCTGCGGCGCGAGGAAGTGCTGCGCAAACAGATGGAGCTGGCGGCACTGGTCAGCCACTCCAGCGAGGCCATCGTTGCCGAAACCCCGGACGGACACATCACCCACTGGAATCCCGCTGCCGAAGCGATGTTCGGCTACAGCGCGGACGAGGCGATCGGCCAGAACCTGACGATGCTGCTGTCGCCGCAGCCATATGCGATCCCCGACATCGAGCACGCCGACGAGCACCATTCGGTCGATACCTCGGCGGCGCTGAGCATGCGCCATCGCGATGGGCATCTGGTCCATGTGCTGGCCAGCAAGGCCCCGATCATCGAACGCGATGCCACCCTGAGCGGGCACTCGCATTTCTTCCGCGACATCTCCGAGCGGGTGCGTTCGCATCAGCGCATCGTCGACCTGAATGCATCGCTCGAACACCAGGTCGCCGAACGCACCAGCGAATTGATGAAGTTCTCCGCGCTGCACCGGGCGATCCTGGCACACGCCGGCTTTGCCATCATCGCCACCGACTCCGGCGGCTTTGTCACGCTGTTCAATCGCGCCGCGGAAAAACTGCTGGGCTACAACGCCGACGAGGTGATCGGCCGCCGCAAGGCCGGCCAGTTCATCGAGCAGGAAGAACTGCAGCAGCGCGCGCACCTGCTGTCCGAGCAGACCGGCGCGCCGGTGGCGCATACGCTGGAGGCGATCGCCGCGCTGACCAGCCTGGGCCGCAGCGACACCAGCGAATGGACCTACGTCAGCCACGAAGGCCGCCGCCTGCCGGTGCTGCTGACCCTGAGCACCCTGCGCGACGATAACGACCAGGTGATCGGTTACCTGGGCATGGCGGTGGACCTGACCGAGCAGAAACTGCACGAGAAACAACTGCGCCTGGCGATGGATGCGGCCAAGAGCGCCAACCAGTCCAAGTCCGATTTCCTGGCCAACATGAGCCACGAGATCCGCACGCCGATGAACGCGATCCTGGGCATGCTGTACCTGCTCCAGCGCAGCGAACTGCCCGGTGCCGCGCAGGACATGGTGACCAAGATCGACCGCTCCGCGCGCTCGCTGCTGGAGATCATCAACGACATCCTGGACTTCTCCAAGATCGAGGCCGGGCGCATCGATCTGGAACGCGCACCGTTCGACCTCAATCAACTGTTCGACAACATCGCCGACCTGATGCGTTCCTCGCTCAGCACCAAACCGGTGGAGATGATCGTCGAACCGCTGCCGCGCGACTGCCGCTGGTTGCTCGGCGATGCGCTGCGCATCAACCAGGTACTGGTCAACCTGGTTGGCAACGCGATCAAGTTCACCGAGCAGGGCGAAGTGGTGCTGTCGGTACGGCGTTTCCCCAGCGGCGATCCGAACAAGCTCAAGCTGCTGTTCTCGGTGCGCGACACCGGCATCGGCATTTCCAAGGAAAAGCAGAGCCTGATCTTCTCGCCGTTCCTGCAGGCCGACACCTCCACCAGCCGGCGCTACGGCGGCAGCGGCCTGGGCCTGACCATCAGCCGGCGCCTGATCGAATTGATGGGCGGCGAGCTGGAGGTGGAAAGCGTGCCCGGCCGCGGCAGCGAGTTCTACTTCGTGGTGACGCTGGAAAAATCCGCCCCGCCGCTGGCGCAGCGCGACCTGCCGGCGCTGCCGCCGGAAGCGATGCCGCGGGTGTTGATCGCCGACGACCACGATGCGGCGCTCAACAACCTGGTGCGCATCGCCAGCGAACTCGGCTGGCGCGTGGATGCGGTCGCCAGCGGCCAGGCCGCCCTACAGGCGATCGAGCAGGCCAGCGAGCCCTACGACATCTTCCTGCTCGACTGGCGCATGCCCGATATCGACGGCGTGGCGATCGCGCGGCAGATCCGTGCACGCGCCGTGCCCGGCCCGCATCCGGTGATCGTCATGGTCACCGCCTACGAGCGCCGGCTGCTGGAGCAGCATCCCGAGCAACAGGACCTGGATGCGGTGATGACCAAGCCGGTGACCAGCGCGGCGCTGCACCGGCTGGTGGAGCAACTGGTCCACGAACGCCCCGGCGCGCGGCCGGTGGCGCCCACCTTCGTGGCGCGTCGGCTGGAAGGCGCGCATCTGCTGCTGGTGGACGACAGCGAAATCAACTGCGAAGTGGCGCAGCGCATTCTCGAAGGCGAAGGCGCCATGGTCACGGTCGCCCACGACGGCGAACAGGCCATCAACACGCTGCGGCGTGCGCCGGAGCTGTTCCAGCTGGTGTTGATGGACGTGCAGATGCCGGTGGTCGATGGCTATGAAGCCACGCGGCGGCTGCGGCAGATCCCCGCGCTGGCCAGCCTGCCGGTGATCGCGCTGACTGCCGGCGCCTTTCGCCCGCAACAGGAGAAAGCGCTGGAAGCGGGCATGAACGGTTTCATCGCCAAGCCGTTCAATGTGGAGGAACTGGTCACCGCCATCCGCCACTTCCTGCAGCCGGGTGTACGGCGCATCCCGTCGCTGCCGCACGAGGCCGCTGTGCAGGGCGGCCCCGAGTGGGAACACGCCGACCCGGAGGTGCTGGATGCGGCGCGTGCACGCAGCCTGTGGCGCGAGCGCGAACCGTACGAGCGCTATCTGCTCAAACTGCTGCGCGACAACCCCGACCCGGCCGAGGCCGCAGCCGAGCATCTGCGCCGCAACGAGCTGCCGGCGATCGGTGCGCTGGCGCACAAGCTGCGCGGCGCGGCCGGGTCGCTGGCATTGCCGGCCCTGGCCGGTGCCGCCAGCGACCTGGAAACCCGCATCGAGCAGGGCCACGACATCACCTCGGCGCTGCTCGCACTCAAGGACACCATGCAGCGTACCGCCGCGGCGATCCATGCCTTCCTGCAACACGGCGACAGCGACGCGGAAGCAGGCGATGACGATGCCGCGCTGGACGCGGACAGCGTGCAGATCCTGGAAGCGGCCCTGGGCAGCGACGATGCCGACAGGATCGACCACGCGCTGCTGATCTGCGCGCCGCATCTGCCGCGCAACCTGCAGGAAGCACTGCAGCGTGCGGTGGAAGATTTCGACTTCCGTCGCGCCGAGGCCACCTTGCGCGACTGGCAAGCCACTCACCTGCGCTGACCGCTCACCACGCCGGTGGCAAGGAGTCTCCATGCCGCATCGTCCCCTGCTGTGTGTCGACGATGAATCCAGCAACCTGGCCACCCTGCGCCAGCTGCTGCGCGACGATTTTCCGCTGGTGTTCGCCAAGTCCGGCGGCGAAGCGCTGGAGGCGGTGCTCCGCCACACGCCGGCGTTGATCCTGCTGGATGTCGAGCTGCCCGACATGGACGGCTATGCGGTGGCGCGCACGCTCAAGCAGCAGCCCGCCAGCACGGCCATCCCGATCCTGTTCGTGACCTCGCGCAGCAGCGAGCACGACGAACGTACCGGACTGGAAGCGGGCGCGGCCGATTACGTCAGCAAGCCCTACTCGCCCGCCCTGCTCAAGGCGCGCATCGCCACCCAGTTGAAGCTGGCCGAAAGCGCGCGCCTGGCGCAGCACTATCGCGATGCGATCCATCTGCTCGGTACCGCCGGGCAAGGCCAGGATGCCGACACCGGCGCGCATATCTGGCGCATGGCCGCCTATGCGCAGGTGCTGGCCGAGCAGGTCGGCTGGCCTGCGCAACGGGCGCAGCTGCTGCAGGATGCCGCGCCCCTGCACGACGCCGGCAAGATCGCGGTGCCCGGCAACATCCTGCACAAGCCCGGTGCATTGGACGAACACGAACGCACCGTGGTGCGCCAGCACCCGCAGGTCGGCCACGACCTGCTGCGGCACGGGCGCGGGCCGGTGTTTCAGCTGGCTGCGGAAATCGCGCTGCATCACCACGAATGCTGGGACGGCAGCGGCTATCCCAACGGCCTGGCCGGCGAGGCCATTCCCGAATCGGCGCGCATCGTGGCGGTGGCCGACGTGTTCGACGCGCTGTGCGGGCGGCGCGCCTACAAGGCGCCGTGGACGGTGGACGATGCGATGCGCAAGCTCGACAGCATGGCAGGCAAGCAGCTGGAACCGCGCCTGGTGCAGCAATTTCGCGAGGCGTTGCCGCAGGTCCTGCAGATCATGGATGCCTGGGATAGCGCGGCGCCGGGGACCTGAAGAGCCGGGAATCGGGAATCGGGATTGGGGAATCGGAACGGGCTGAGCAGTTTGCGGGCCGATCGGGCTAGCATTCGCACCCGTCTTGCGGGCTGTACGGCTCTCTCAGGTGGGCTGGTGGTGTTATCGGCCCTGTGATGCGTACGCAGTGTTGCCTGGCGTGTGCTTGAACACGGCTTCGCGCGGGCGGACAATAGCCATGTTGCGCCGCACAACACCGTGCGACGCGGGCCGGTCTGATAGCCATCTGCGCGCCACCGATGCGGCCCCGCAACCGAGAGTCCGATGTCCTCCAGCGTGTCCGAGGCCGGCGTCACGCCGCCGCGTTATCCCGATTACCGCATCATCTCGCTGATCCTGGCCTGCGCCATTTTCATGGAGCAGATGGACGCCACCGTGCTGGCGACCGCGCTGCCGACCCTGGCGCGCGATTTCGGCGTTGCCGCGCCGGCGATGAGCATCGCCATGACCAGCTACCTGCTGGCGCTGGCGGTGCTGATCCCGGCCAGCGGCGCGATCGCCGACCGCTTCGGCCTGCGCCGCGTGTTCGGCGCATCGATCTGGGTGTTCGTCGGCGGCTCGATCCTGTGTTCGCTGGCCGACAGCCTGCCCACCATGGTCGCCGCGCGCGTACTGCAAGGCGCCGGCGGCGCGATGATGGCCCCGCTCGGCCGGCTGATCCTGCTGCGCACGGTGGAGCGCCGTCACCTGGTGTCGGCCATGGCCTGGACGCTGGTGCCGGCCTTCATCGGCCCGATGCTCGGCCCGCCGCTGGGCGGATTTTTCGTCTCGTACCTGGACTGGCGCTGGATCTTCTACATCAACGTGCCGATCGGCATTGCCGGCTTTTTGCTGGTGCGCCGTTTCATCCCGGAAATCCCCACCGAATCGGCGCCGGCACGTTTCGACCTGCGCGGTTTTGTGCTGTGCGGCACCGCGTTGGGCTGCCTGTTGTTCGGCCTGGAAATGGTCAGCCAGCAGGACGGCATCGGTACCGCGAGCTGGCTGCTGGCCATCGGCGGCAGCGCTGCGCTGGGGTATCTGGGGCATGCACGCCACCACCCCGCTCCGCTGCTGGACCTGAGCCTGCTGCGGATCGATTCGTTCCGCTTGTCAGTGATCGGCGGTGCGCTGATGCGCATCACCCAGGGCGCGCATCCATTCCTGCTGCCGCTGCTGTTCCAGATCGGCTTCGGCATGAGTGCTGCACACAGCGGGCGCCTGATCCTGGCCACCGCGCTCGGTGCACTGCTGATGCGCAGCATCACCCCGCAGTTGCTGCGCCGCTTCGGCTATCGCAACAGCCTGATCGGCAACGGTGTGCTCGCCAGCCTGGGCTACATGGTCTGTGCGTTGTTCCGGCCCGACTGGCCGCCGGCGCTGATGTTCGGCCTGCTGCTGTGCTGTGGCGCCTTCATGTCGTTCCAGTTCGCCGCCTACAACACCATCGCCTACGAAAATGTGCCCGCATCGCGCATGAGCCGCGCCAGCAGCCTGTACACCACCTTGCAGCAACTGATGCTCTCGGTCGGCGTATGCGCCGGCGCAATGATCCTCAAGCTGGCGATGCTGGCCGGCGATCACACCCAGCCTGCGCAACGGGATTTTTCGCTGGCGTTCTGCGTGGTCAGCCTGATTTCGCTCAGCGCCACCTGGTGGCATGTGCGTTTCGACAAGGATGCCGGGCAGGAAATGAGCGGGCACCGGGCTTCGAGCGGCTGACCGCAGGGCTGCGTAGCCGGCGCAGCTACATAGCCGTGACTGGAATCGGCGTGCACCGCCCCGGCAACTGCGGTTTCCATGCGACACCCACATCAATTGCCAATTGCTCGCACCGCTTGGTTGACCAGTCTTGCAACGTGTCATGTCCGCCAACTCGCATGACAGCACCTCACAGGCGCCGTCATGCCTGCCATCATCGCGCCTTGTCGTTGTGCCAGGACGCGGCCTCGGCATGCGTCACCAGCAGGAACGCCAGCGGAAAGCCGATCTCGATCGCGACTGCCGCGAAGATGCCGGCGTTGACATGCCCGGCCACCCACTCCGCCACGCCCAGCACTGCCAGCAACAGGCACGCGGTGACAAAGCCCGCAACCACGGCACGGCGCCCTGGCGACGGTGGCGCCGTTCGCACCAGCAGCAGCATGACGCCGATGGCCGCATACAGCGGTGCGGCGCGTCGGCCGAGCACGCCCAGCGCGTCGCTGTCGAAAGCCACGCCCCAATTGGCCAGCATGGCCGCAGGCGCCAGCAGCCAGGCAGCGCCCAACGCGAAGAACGACAACGCCGACAGCGTGGCCAGGTAGCGAAATGCGCGCGATGCGATCGACGCGCTCATGCGTTCATCTCCACGACCATCCGCCCCTGCACCTTCCGCGCCTCGCCGCCAGAGTGGGGCTGATGCAATCCCCGGCCGCTGGTCAGCACCCGGTCTGCAACCGCAATGCCGGCATCGCGGGATGCCTGGACCACACCGGCAAGATCGACGCCAGGAATCAGCGGAATATGGCGAGTGATCGGGCCACCTCTGCTCACCGCCACCGCCGTCGCGTGGTGGTCGTTGCCGGTCGAATACTCGACAGCAACCCTCACCTCGCCCGGCATAAACGCGTCTTCGTTAAACCGGACCAGCCTGGTAACCACCGGCTCGCTGGTCTGAGCGGCAAGCATTGCATCGAAGGTCATTGCCTTCTCCTGTTGGGGTCAAGGCCGCGCGCGACCGCGTCACCACCGACGCATTGGTAACGGCATGCACACTGCAGTCGCTGCGGCTCGTTTGTGCAGCAGTGCAACCCGGCGTGGCGCAGCTGAAACCTGTTGCGCTCATCGCCAGGGCCGGCATTTGCAGTGGTTTGTCGGCCGGGCTTATCCGGCGTGGGATGGCGTCGTGGTCTCGGGTGGCGTCTTCGCATCGAGCTGCAGGTTCTTACGAATCAACGCCTGGAACACACCCGCCGGCGCAAACCGCCGCAGGAACTGCAGCTGTCCGGCGATCTTGCCCGCGGTGTAGCGCACATTGGGCTGCTGCGCGCGCGCCGCCTTCACCACCACGTCGGCGACGACGGAGGGCTCGTCCGCGCTTGCCATTGCCTGCGCCACCACCTGGCCGACCTGGGTACGGACCTGACGGTAGTTTTCCAGTGGCGCATCCGGGGCGAGAGTGTTCGCCTCGAACTGGGTTTTGGTGTAGGCCGGCTCGATTACCGTGACCCGGATTCCGTAGCTGCGCAGCTCGTGGTCCACCGCTTCGGAGTAACCCTCCACCGCGTGCTTGCTGGCCGCGTACAGCGCCGCATACGGCGTGGGCACCAGCCCGATGATCGAGCCGATGTTGATGATGCGGCCACTGCCCTGGCGGCGCATGTGCGGCACCACTGCGCGCGTCATGCGCACGACACCGAGGAAGTTGGTGTCGAGGATGGCCTTGGCCTGCTCGATCGAGCTTTCCTCCGCAGCGGCGGGAGACACACCGAAACCGGCGTTATTGACCAGCAGGTCGATGCGCCCTTCCCGTCGCAGCAGCTCCTGGATCGCGGCGTCGACCGATTCGTCGCTGGTCACATCCAGCGCCAGCAGCGTGAAGGCGCGCTGCCCGGACTGCGCGCCGCGACGGCTGGTGCCGTACACCGTATAGCCGGCGGCAGCCAGCGCGTTGGCAGTTGCTTCGCCGATGCCGGAGGAGGCGCCGGTCACCAGCGCAACAGGGGGTTTGCTTGTCATTGGAATTCCTTGAGTGCAGTGAGTGACAGGGCGGCAGTCGATTGACGATCACGCCGCGACTGGGAAGCGATGCTTGGCTAAAAACGCAGTCCTACCGGTGAAAGCTCGACCACGTGTGTGGCGGATGCACGCCTGTCGGTTAGTTGGACGCCTGCAACGACGACAGGATCTGGTCGCGACACACCGCGATGATTTCGTCGGCCAGTGGCGAATCGTTCGGGCACGACCGCGACAGCACGATGGCGCCGATGGCGTGCGCCATCATGTCCAGGTTGCTGGCGCGCTCCGCTGCTGCCTCGGCGGTGCCGGGCGCAGCGCCGCTGCGGTCGAGCGAGGCCAACAGGTTTTCGACCCCGGTGGCGAACGCCTCGCGCACTTCCTCCGGCTGGCGCGCGGCATCGGCGCCCAGCGCCGCCATCGTGCAACCGGTGGCAAGGCTGTCGCGATGTCCGCGCGACAGATAGAAGTTCACGAAATCCGCCTTGTCCACGTGCTCGGTCTGCGCGGCGATGTTGGCCAGGCCGCAGGCCGCCGATTCGGCCATCAGATCCGCCTTGGAGCGGAACTGCTTGTAGAAGCCGCCGTGGGTGAACCCTGCAGCGGCCATCAGATCGGCGATGCCGATCCCTTCGTAACCGCGCTCGCGAAACAGCACCGAGGCCGTCTCGACGACGTGCGCCCGGTTTGCCTGCGCCTGTGCCTTGGTCACTTTCATCGTTGGGACACTCCGTGCTGGTGCGGGACTGGGTAGAGCGACAGCTTACTTTGATGTCGTTCGTCATCAAAGTGTTGACACTTTAGATTTTGATCGTAATCTTTGTCAACCTCTGATTCCGAGCTCCCCCAATGACCCACCCTTCGCTGTTCGAACCCTATGCACTGGGCGCGCTGACCCTGGCCAACCGCATCGTGATGGCCCCGCTGACCCGCAACCGTGCGGGCGCCGGCCTGGTGCCGAGCGCACTGGCGGCCACCTACTACGCCCAACGCGCCTCGGCCGGCCTGCTGATCACCGAGGCCACCCAGATCTCGCCGCAGGCCCAGGGCTATCAGGACACCCCCAGCCTGTACACGCCCGAGCAGATCGCCGGCTGGCGTGCAGTTACCGACGCTGTACATGCCAAGGGCGGGCGCATCTTCGTGCAGCTGTGGCATGTGGGCCGGGTGTCGCATGTCGACCTGCAGCCGGGCGGCGCCGCACCGGTTGCGCCGTCTGCGATCCCCGCGGCGACCAAGGTGTTCGTCAACAACGGCTTTGCCGATGTCTCCGAACCACGCGCGCTTGCGCTGCACGAACTGCCGGGCATCGTCGACGACTTCCGCCAGGCAGCGGCCAATGCGATTGCCGCCGGCTTCGATGGCGTCGAAATCCACGGCGCCAACGGCTACCTGCTGGAGCAGTTCATCAAGGACGGCGCCAACCAGCGCACCGATGCCTACGGCGGCTCGATCGAAAACCGCGCGCGCCTGTTGCTGGAGGTGGTCGCGGCAGTGAGCAAGCAGATCGGCGCCGATCGCACCGGCGTGCGCATTTCGCCGGTGTCGCCGGCAAGCGGCATTTCCGGCAGCGATCCGCAGCCGCAATACGACTACATCGCCGAACAACTCGATGCGCTGGGCATCGTCTACCTGCACGTGGTCGAAGGTGCGACCGGCGGCCCGCGCGACGCGGCCCCGTTCGACTATGCCGCGCTGCGCAGCAAGTTCACCCGCACCTATCTGGCCAACAACGGCTACGACCTGGAACTGGCCAACGCCCAGTTGCGCGCAGGCAACGTCGACCTGGTGGCCTTCGGCCGCCCGTTCATCAGCAACCCCGATCTTGTCGAACGTCTGCATACCGGCGCAGCGCTGGCGCCGTTGAATCCGGACACGCTCTACGGCGGTGGCGCCGAAGGTTATATCGACTACCCGTCCCTCGCCGGCTGAGGCTGTCTCGCCTGGCGTCTTTCATCCACTGTTATCAAGGAATTCTGTATGTCCACACTTCCCGCTGTCCTCATCACTGGCGCCTCCACCGGTATCGGCGCCGTCTACGCCGAGCGCTTTGCGCAACGTGGCCACCACCTGGTGCTGGTCGCGCGCGACAAGGCCCGCCTGGATGCGCTGGCGGCGCGTCTGCACGCTGCACATGGCGTCAACGTCGACGTACTGCAGGCCGACCTGACCCAGCCCGCCGACCTGGCCGCAGTGGAAGCCCGCCTGCACGATGACGCGCAGATCGGCATCCTGATCAACAACGCCGGCATGGCGCAGTCCGGCGGCATCCTGCAGCAGAACGCCGAGGCAATCGACCGCCTGCTCGCGCTCAATGTCACCGCGTTGACCCGCCTGTCTGCCGCGGTTGCGCCGCGCTTTGCGCAGTCCGGCAGCGGCGCGATCGTCAACCTCGGCTCGGTGGTGGGCTTCGCTCCCGAATTCGGCATGAGCGTCTATGGCGCCACCAAGGCCTTCGTACTGTTCCTGTCGCAGGGGCTGCACCTGGAGCTGGGCCCCAAGGGCGTCTATGTGCAAGCCGTGCTGCCGGCCGGTACGCGCACCGAGATCTGGGGGCGTGCCGGTATCGACGTCAACACGCTCAGCGATCTGATGGACGTGGGCGAACTGGTCGATGCCGCGCTGGTTGGTTTTGATCGCCGCGAACTGGTCACCATCCCGCCACTGCACGTGGCCGAACGTTGGGACGCACTGGATGGCGCGCGCCAGGGGCTGCTGTCTGACATCCGCCAGGCCACCGCCGCCGAGCGCTATCAGCCGGCGGCCTGACCGGCCCGGCGGCGCAACCGCCCGCAGCGCTTGCCACGGTGAGCGCTGCGGGCCTGCGCTGATGTGTCGCGCATTCGCCCTGCTGCATGGATGCGTCGATGCAAACCGCCCACATGGCGATCAGGCGGCAGGCACGCAGTTGCCAGCGCACAGGTGAAGGCGGCCGGGGATCGCATCGCGCCCGGCCACGCATCCGGACAACGACAGCAGTGGACCCGAACCAGATGAAAGCACTCACCTTCAAACGCTATGGCAAATCTCCCGACATCGGCTTCAGCGAGCGCGCCCGCCCGACGCTGCAGCCCGACGAACTGCTGGTCGAGGTGCACGCCGCTGGCGTGAATCCGATCGACAACATGATTCCCACCGGCATCTTCAAACCCGTGGTGAAGTTCGAGCTGCCCGCCACGCTGGGCAGCGACGTGGCCGGGATCGTCATCGATGTCGGCAGCCGCGTCACCCGCTTCAAGCGGGGCGATGCGATTTTTGCCAGCGTGTTCGATCTTGGCCGCGGCACCATCGCCGAGTATGTCGCGGTACCGGAAAGCGCCGCAGCGCTGAAGCCGGCCAATCTGGATTTTGTGCAGGCGGCATCGCTGCCGATGGTCGCGCTCACGTCCTGGCAGGCCCTGAAGGAACGTGCCGACCTGCAGCCCGGCCAGAAGGTGTTCATCCCTGCCGGTTCCGGCGGTATCGGCACCATCGCCATCCAGTTGGCAAAACACCTCGGCGCCACCGTCGGCACCACCACCAGCACCGGCAATGTCGCGCTGGTGAACAGCCTTGGCGCAGACGAGGTAGTCGACTACAGGCAACAGGACTTCGAGACCGTGCTGCGCGGCTACGACATCGCGCTTGGCACGATGCGGGGCGATACGATCGAAAAATCGCTCGCCATCCTCAAGCCCGGCGGCAGGATCGTGTCGCTGGTCGGGCCGCTGGATGCAGCCTTTGCCCGCGCACGCCGGTTGAATGTGGTGCTGCAATTCGTCTTCGCCATGATGAGCCGCAAGATCATCCGTCTGGCGAACAAGCACAACGTCGCCTATTCGTTCCTGTTCGTACGCCCCAATGGCACGCAGCTGGCCAAAATCGGCGAATTGCTCGAAGCCGAACGCATTCGCCCGGTCATCGACAAGGTGTTTGCGTTCGACCAGGCAAAGCAGGCGCTGGAGTATCTGGCGCAAGGCCGCGCCAAGGGCAAGGTGGTCGTCAAGATCAAGTAAGAAGCAGGATGCAGGGCACCCAATCTGCGGCTTGTCTGCAGGGCCCTTGGCGGCATTGTTGCCGCCAAGGAGCCTGCACGGGCGAATTTACGACGTGTCCCACGGGCGGTGAGGGCACCGCACGCTCGACTCACCAGCAAGCGTCGTTTGAGGTGCACAGCAGCAAGCCGAAAGGCGGCTCTTTGATGCAAGACAACGACGTTGCCGTCCGGCTACCGCGAGGATGATGACGAAGCACTTGCTCCGCCATCACCTCGCTGCACACGCTTACATCCCGTGTGCCGCCAGTTGCCCGAGACGCTGCACTGCGACCGACACGGTCGGGTAGTCCAGGGTCTTCTGCTCGGCCACATCGGCGAGCATGGCCAGGGTGAAGCGCAGGCTGGAATCGTCGCGTGCCAGCCAGTTGGCCACCTTGTCCTCGGCACTGCTGCCGGGCAGGGTCAGCACCTGCGCCACCAGTGCGCGTTGATGGGCGGCCAGCTCGTCGCGCAGTACACCACGTGCCACCGCGTGCCAGCGGCCGTTGACCTCCAGCGCGTCGATCTGCTCGAACAACCACGGCAAACGCAGCGCTTCGCCCAGGCGGAAATGCACCTTGGACACGTCCACCGGCTTGAGCTTGCGGGTGCGTGCGGTTTCGATGATGTCGAAGGCCGGTTCCAGATAGCGTAGCTCGGACAACTGCTGCGCCAGCTGCGGCGGTAGGCCCTTGTCCTGCCATTCCTGCACGCTGGCTTCGTACTGCGGGCGCTGCGTATCCGAAAGCACGCCCGAAGCGACACGGATGTCGTTGAACGGGCCGTGGTAACGCTCCACCGCCGCGGTGATGCCCGGCATCTGGCCCGGACGCAACAACAGCCAACGCACGAACGAGCGCTGCAGGCGCCAGATCACTTCCAATGCATCGATCTGCACCGACTCGGGCACCTTGCCGTCCAACGCGTCGATCTGCGTCCACAGCGCGCGTGCATCCAGCGTCTCGCGGCTGATGGTGTAGGCCTTGGCGACCTCGGCGATGCTGCGGCCGGTGTCTTCCTGCATGCGCATCAGGAAGGTGGCGCCCATGCGGTTGATGGTGGTGTTGGTCACCGCGGTGGCGATGATCTCGCGCTTGAGGCGATGACGCTCCATCGCATCGGCGTACTTCTTCTGCAGCGGCTGCGGGAAGTAACGCTGCAATTCCTTGGACAGATACGGGTCTTCGGGAATATCCGATTCCAGCAGCTGCTGGAATGCCACCAGCTTGGAGTACGACAACAGCACCGACAGCTCCGGGCGCGACAAGCCCTGTCCGCGCGCCTTGCGTGCGGACAGTTCGGCATCGGAGGGCAGGAACTCGATCTGCCGATCGAGCAGACCCTGCAATTCCAGCGTGCGGATGAAGTGCTGCTTGGAGCCGAGACGTTTGACGCTCATCCGCTCCATCAGGCTGATCGCCTGGTTCTGGCGGTAGTTGTCCCACAACACCAGGTCGGCCACTTCGTCGGTCATGGACGCGAGCAGCGTGTTGCGCGCGTCGTAGGTGAGCTTCTTGGCCTGCACCATGTCGTTGAGCAGGATCTTGATGTTCACCTCGTGATCGGAGGTGTCCACGCCGGCCGAGTTGTCGATGAAGTCGGTGTTGAGCAGCACCCCGGCCTGCGCGGCCTCGATGCGGCCGAGCTGGGTCAGGCCCAGGTTGCCGCCCTCGCCCACCACCTTGCAGCGCAGCTCGCCACCGTTGACGCGCAGGCCGTTGTTGGCGCGGTCGCCCACATCGGCGTGCGACTCGCTGGACGCCTTGACGTAGGTGCCGATGCCGCCATTCCAGAACAGGTCCACCGGCGCCTTGAGGATGGCGTTCATCAGCTCGTTGGGCGAGAGCTGCTTGACGTCGGATTCCAAGCCCAGGACCTCGCGCACCGGCGCGCTGATGTCGATGGACTTGAGCGTGCGCGGATAGATGCCGCCGCCGGCGCTGATCAGCTTGGCCTCGTAGTCGGCCCAGCTGGAACGCGGCAGCTTGAACAGGCGCTCGCGCTCGGCGAACGAGGCAGCGGCATCCGGATTGGGATCCAGGAAGATATGCCGGTGATCGAACGCGGCCAGCAGGCGGATATGCCGCGACAACAGCATGCCGTTGCCGAACACGTCGCCGGACATGTCGCCGATGCCGACCACGCTGAAGTCCTGGCTCTGGCAGTCGCGCCCCATCGCACGGAAGTGACGCTTGACCGACTCCCACGCACCGCGCGCGGTGATGCCCATGCCCTTGTGGTCGTAACCGACCGAACCGCCGGAAGCGAACGCATCGCCCAGCCAGAAGCCGTGGTCCAGCGCAAGCCCGTTGGCGATGTCGGAGAACGTGGCGGTGCCCTTGTCGGCCGCGACCACCAGGTACGGATCATCCTGGTCGTGACGCACCACTTGCGGCGGCGGCACGATCTTGCCGCCGACGATGTTGTCGGTGATGTCGAGCAGGCTCTGGATGAACAGCTTGTAGCAGGCGATGCCTTCGGCCTGGATCGCATCGCGGTCGCCGCCGACCGGCGAGCGCTTGACGTAGAAACCGCCCTTGGCACCGACCGGCACGATGACGGTGTTCTTGACCATCTGCGCCTTGACCAGGCCCAGCACCTCGGTGCGGAAATCCTCGCGCCGGTCCGACCAGCGCAGGCCGCCACGCGCCACCGCGCCAAAGCGCAGGTGCACGCCTTCCACCCGCGGGCTGTAGACGAAGATCTCGCGGTACGGGCGCGGCTTGGGCAGGTCCGGCACGATCGAAGAATCCAGCTTGAAGCTGATGCAGTGGCCGTGCTTGCCGCTCTTGTCGGTCTGGTAATAGTTGGTGCGCAGCGTGGCGTCGATCACACCGATGAAGCTACGCAGGATGCGGTCCTCGTCCAGGCTGGAGACGCGGTCCATCAGCTTCAGCAGCGTGGCGCGGGTGGCTTCCTGCTGCGCATCGCGGTCGCTGCCGCGCGCCTGCAACACCGGCTCCAGGGCCTTGAGCGTGGCCTCGTCGTCACCGGCCAGCACCGACAGTTCCTCGCGCAGGCGTTCCTGCCCGGCGAAGATCTGCGCCTTGGTCTCGCTGCCGGTGGCCGGATCGAAGCGCGCTTCGAACAGTTCCACCAGCAGGCGCGCCAGCAGCGGGTAACGGGTGAACGTCGCCTCGACATAGGCCTGCGAGAACGGCACCGCGGTCTGCAGCAGATACTTGCAGTAGCCACGCAGCAGCGCGACCTGGCGCCAGTGCAGGCCGGCGGCCAGAATCAGGCGGTTGAAGCCGTCGTTTTCGGCATCGCCGCTCCAGATCCGCTCGAAGGCTTCGCCGAAACCGGCGTCGGCATTGGCAGCGTTGATCTTGCCGGAGGTCGATTCGACCTCGAAATCCTGAATGTAGACCGGCGTCTCGCCGACCTGCAGCCGGTACGGCCGCTCGGAGATCACCCGCAGGCCCATGTTCTCCATCATCGGCATCGCGTCGGACAACGGGATGTCGTCGAGCTGGCGATACAGCTTCAGGCGCAGGCCTTCGCCGGCGTCCAGCCGCACGCCGTCGTCGCGACGGATCTCCTGCAGGCTCAGGTGCAGATCGTCCGGGCCGTCCAGTGCGGCCAGATGCTCGACGTCGGACACCGCCGATTCGATCGACGAGTCCTCGATATAGCCGGCCGGCAGCGCACGCCCGAAGTTGGCGGCCATGCGCAGGCCATTGACCTCGCCATGCCGCGCCACCAGCGCCTCGCGCAGGGCATCGCGCCAGTTGCGCAGCAGATGCGCCAGCCGCGCCTCGAGTTCGGTGGTGTTGAATTCCAGCGCCTCGCCACTCTTGGGCCGCACGATCAGGTGCAGCTGCGCCAGCGGCGACTCGCCCAGCACCACGCTGGAATCGATGTATTCGCCGTGCAGCGCGTCCTTGAGCAAGGCCTCGATGCGCAGCCGCACATCGGTGTTGAAGCGTTCGCGCGGGATGTACACCAGCGCGGAGATGAAGCGGCTGTACTTGTCGCGGCGCAGGAACATGCGGCTGCGCACGCGCTCCTGCAGGCCGAGGATGCCGATCGCGGTGCGATACAGCTCTTCCTCGTTGGACTGGAACAGCTCCTCGCGCGGCAGCGTCTCGAGGATGTGCCGCAACGCCTTGCCGCTGTGGCTGCTCGGGGTCAGCCCGGACTTGCTCATCACGTATTCGTGGCGCTGGCGCACCAGCGGGATTTCCCACGGGCGGCGGTTGTAGGCGCTGGAGGTGAACAGGCCCAGGAAGCGCTGCTCGCCGACGATGCGGCCCTTGGCATCGAATTCCAGGATGCCGATGTAATCCATGTAGCCGACCCGATGCACGCGCGAGCGCGCATTGGTCTTGGTCAGGATCAGCGCATCCTTGAGCTTGGCCGAGGTGTTCAGGCCGTGCGCCGCCAGCGTGGTCACCGGGCGCGCCGGTGAGGTGTCGCGGCCGCGCATCAGGCCCAGGCCGGTTTCTTCCACCGGCGCCAGCACGTCCTGGCCGTCCTGCTTCTCCACGCGGTACTCGCGATAACCGAAGAAGGTGAAGTGATCGGCCGCCGCCCAGCGCAGGAACTCCTGCGCCTCGTGGCGGCTGATGTCGTCCATCGGCAGGCGGCGGGTGGCCAGGTCGTCGGCCAGCATCACCATCTTTTCGCGCATCGACGCCCAGTCGTGCACGATCGCGCGCACCTCGCCCAGCACCTTGCGCACCGCCGCTTCCACCTTGGGCATGTCCTCGGCGGGCTGGCGGTCGATCTCCAGCACCATCAGCGACTCGCTCTTGCCCTCGCCCACCGCGGTCAGCTTGCCGGCCTTGTCGCGCGCAATGCGCAGCACCGGGTGGCCGAGCACGTGCACGCCGATGCCCAGGTCCGACAGCGTCATGCTCACCGAGTCCACCAGGAACGGCATGTCGTCGTTGACGATCTGCAGCAGCGTGTGCGGCGATTCGTAACCGTGGCTCTTCAGGGTCGGGTTGAACACCCGCACGTTGACCGTGCCGGCCTTGCGCGTGCGCGCAAATTCCAGCATGTCCGCCGCCAGGGCCGCCCACTGTTCGGCCGGGTGGTTGGGGAACTCGTCCTCTTCCATGCGCCGGTAGAAGTCGGCGGCGAACAACTGCACCTCGGACTGGCGGGCGGCCGGGTAGCGCTTGCGCAACGCGGCAAACACCGGCTCCAGGGTGACCGCCTGCGGCGCGGTGGCAAGCACGGGGACGGCATGGTCGGCGACCGGTTTGACCGACGTCGTGGACGATTTCGAAGCAGCTTTCTTGGCTGTCATGAGAGCGCTGGGATGCTCGGTGGAAAACCTGAATTGTACCGGCGCCGGATGAAGACGCCTTGCTGCATAGCGCAAAATCCTGGTCGGGCGCCCGCCCCCGGCGCGGCGCAAAAGCACTACCCGACTGCAATTCCTGCAGCGGCGCCGGATTGGCGCCTGCATGGCCAGCCGCCAGACCGCCACAACCGGCAAAGTCCGGCCGGGCGCTTGGGCCACAAGGCGTTGCGCAGACAGAACTGCGACCGTCAAGCCTGTTTAAAAACTAAACTGGACGGTATAGTCTACCGCCATGACCCCCCATTCCCACCGTGCTGCCCGGCGCTCGGACTGCGATCGCCGTATCCATGCGGCTGTGCACGCGCTGCTTGCCGAGCGCGGCATGCGGCTGAGCATGGATGCGGTGGCCGAGCGCGCCGGCTGCTCCAAGCAGACGCTCTATAGTTATTACGGTTGTAAAGAAAACCTGCTGCGCGATGTGCTCCAGGACCATGTGCACCTGGCCACGGTGCCGCTAGGCACCGCCTCGGGCGAGTTGCGCGAGGATCTGCTGGCCTTCGCACTGGCCCACCTTGACCGCCTGAACCGCCCGGATGTGTTACAGACCTGCCGGTTGGTGGAAGCCGAATCGCACCGGTTCCCCGATCAGTCGCAGCAGATCTTCCAGGACGGGGTCGTCGGCATGCAGCAGCGCCTGGCGCAGCGCTTCGAGCAGGCGATGCAGGCCGGCCAGCTGCGCCATGACGATCCGCACTGTATGGCCGAACTGCTGTTGAGCATGATCGTCGGTCTGGATTTCGACCGGCAACGCTTTCAGGTTCCCCACCGCGCCGGCCTTCCCGCCAGGCAGCAGTGGGCGCAATTCGCTGTCGACACCTTCCTGCGCGCATTTGCCGCGGTCGCTGCCACGCCTTCGCTGTCCCCGCTTTCCTTTCTCACTTCAAGACCCTAACGGAGTTCCTCCTGATGATCGCCCCGCTCCGCACATTCGGCCTGGCCTGTGCCATCACCCTGGCGCTGGCTGCCTGCAGCAAGCCCGAACAACAGCAGGCGCCGCCGCCGCCGGAAGTGTCGGTGCTGGAAATGAAGCCGCAGACCCTGCCGCTGGAACGCGACCTGGTCGGCCGGCTGTCGGCGTTCCGCTCGGCCGACGTGCGTGCGCGCGTGGACGGCGTGCTGCTCAAGCGCCTGTACACCGAAGGCACCGACGTCAAGGAAGGCCAGCCGCTGTTCGAGATCGACCCGGCGCCGCTGAAGGCCACGCTGCTGCAGGCGCAAGGCCAGCTGGCCGCCGCCGAGGCGACCTATGCCAATGCCCAGGTCGCCGCCAAGCGCGCGCGCAGCCTGGCCCCGCAGCAATATGTGTCGCGTGCCGACATCGACAACGCCGAAGCCACCGAGCGCTCCTCCGGCGCCAACGTGCAGCAGGCACGCGGCCAGGTCCAGTCCGCCCGCATCCAGCTCGGCTTTGCCAGCGTCACCTCGCCGATCACCGGCCGCGCCGGCATCCAGCGCGTGACCGAAGGTGCGCTGGTGGGCGCCGGTGAGGCGACCCTGCTGACCACGGTCGACCAGATCGACCCGCTGTACGTGAACTTTGCGATGAGCAGCGAAGAGCTCGCCGCCCTGCGCCAGGCCCAGAGCAGCGGCAACGTGCAGCTCAGCGGCGACGGCAAGTCCACCATCAACGTGGAACTGGGCAACGGCACGCAGTACCCGCACCCGGGTACGCTGGATGTGTCGGCGGTGACGGTGGACCCGAGCACCGGTGCGGTGTCGCTGCGCGCGACCCTGCCCAATCCGGAGCAGGCGCTGCTGCCGGGCGCGTTCGTGACCTTCAAGGCCAGCCTTGGCCAGCGAAACAACGCCTACCTGGTGCCGCAGCAGGCCGTGCAGCGCGATGCCACCGGCGCCTACGCGCTGGTGCTGGGCAAGGACGGCAAGGTGGTGCGCAAGAATCTCACCGTCGATGGCCAGCAGAAGGGCCAGTGGATCGTCACCGCGGGCGTGACCCCGGGCGACCAGGTGATCGTCGACGGCGTGCAGAAGGCGAAGGAAGGCCAGCCGGCCAAGGGCGTGCCGTGGGATCCGAACAAGCCGGCGCAGGGCGGCCAGCCCGGCGCACCGGGCGCGGCTCCCGCCGCTGCCCAGGGCGGCGGCGCGCAGGCCGCACCGGCGGCCGACAAGGCCGATGCAGCGGCACCGGCCGCGCAGGAACAGTCCAAGCCGGACGCTGCGGCGCAGCCGGCCGACTCCCAGTCCAAGCAGCAGTAACGGAACCCGGACATGCCTAAGTTTTTCATCGAACACCCTGTCTTTGCCTGGGTGGTGGCGATCCTGATCTCGCTTGCGGGCGTGATCTCGATCCTGAATCTGGGTATCGAGTCGTACCCCACGATCGCCCCGCCGCAGGTCACCGTCACCGCCAACTTCCCCGGCGCCAGCGCTGATACCGCCGAAAAAGCGGTGACCCAGGTCATCGAGCAGCAGCTCACCGGTATCGACCACCTGCTGTACTTCAACTCGTCCTCGGCCGCCAACGGCCGCGTGACCATCACGCTGACCTTCGAAACCGGCACCGACGCGGATATCGCGCAGGTGCAGGTGCAGAACAAGGTGTCGCTGGCCACGCCGCGCCTGCCCTCGGAAGTCACCCAGCAGGGTGTGGTGGTGGCCAAGGCCAACGCCGGCTTCCTGATGGTGGCCGCGTTGCGCTCGGACAACCCGTCGATCAACCGCGACGCGCTCAACGACATCGTCGGCTCGCGCGTGCTCGAGCAGATCTCGCGCGTGCCCGGCGTGGGCAGCACCAACCAGTTCGGCGCCGAGTACGCGATGAACATCTGGTTGAACCCGGAGAAGCTGCAGGGCTACAACCTGTCGGCCACCCAGGTGCTGACCGCGGTGCGCAACCAGAACGTGCAGTTCGCGGCCGGTTCGGTGGGCGCCGACCCGACCCCGGAAGGCATCAGCTTCACCGCCACGGTCTCTGCCGAGGGCCGCTTCAGCTCGCCGGACCAGTTCGAGAACATCATCCTGCGCACCGACAACAACGGTGCCACGGTGCGGTTGAAGGACGTCGCACGGGTCACCGTGGGGCCGAGCAACTACGGCTTCGACACCCAGTACAACGGCAAGCCCACCGGCGCCTTCGGTATCCAGCTGTTGCCGGGCGCCAACGCCCTGAACGTGTCCGAGGCGGTCGGTGCCAAGCTCGACGAGCTGCAGCCGACCTTCCCGCAGGGCGTGACCTGGTTTGCGCCGTACGAATCGACCACCTTCGTGCGCATCTCCATCGAGGAAGTGATCCACACGCTGGTGGAAGCCATCGTGCTGGTGTTCCTGGTGATGCTGCTGTTCCTGCAGAACTTCCGCGCCACCGTGATCCCCACGCTGGTGATTCCGGTCGCGCTGCTGGGCACGTTCTTCGGCATGTACATGATCGGCTTCACCATCAACCAGCTGACGCTGTTTGCGATGGTGCTGGCGATCGGCATCGTGGTCGACGACGCGATCGTGGTGATCGAGAACGTCGAACGCATCATGAGCGAGGAACACCTGGAGCCGAAGGCGGCCACCCAGAAGGCGATGACCCAGATCACCGGCGCGGTGGTGGCCATCACCGTGGTGCTGGCGGCGGTGTTCATCCCCTCCTCGCTGCAACCGGGCGCTTCGGGCGCGATCTACAAGCAGTTCGCACTGACCATCGCCATGTCGATGGGGTTCTCCGCGTTCCTGGCGCTGAGCTTCACCCCGGCGCTGTGCGGCGCGTTCCTCAAGTCGACCCATTCGACCAAGAAGAACTGGATCTACCGCACCTTCGACAAGTACTACGACAAGCTGGCGCATCGCTATGTCGGCGTGGTCGGCCACACCCTCAAGCGCTCGCCGCCGTGGATGATCGTGTTCGTGGTGCTGGTGGTGCTGTGCGGCTTCCTGTTCACCCGCATGCCGGGCAGCTTCCTGCCGGAAGAGGATCAAGGCTTTGCAGTGGCCATCGTGCAGCTGCCGCCGGGCGCGACCAAGATCCGCACCAACGAGGCCTTCGCGCAGATGCGTGCGGTGCTGGAGAAGCAGCCGGCCGTGGAAGGCATGCTGCAGATCGCCGGCTTCAGCTTCCTGGGTTCGGGCGAAAACGTCGGCATGGGCTTCATCCGGCTCAAGCCGTGGGAAGAGCGTGACGTCACTGCCGAGCAGTTGATCCAGCAGCTCAACGGCGCCTTCTACGGCATCAAGGGCGCGCAGATCTTCGTGGTCAACCTGCCCACCGTGCAGGGCCTGGGCCAGTTCGGCGGCTTCGACATGTGGCTGCAGGACCGCTCCGGCGCAGGCCAGCAAGCTTTGACCCAGGCGCGCAACATCGTGCTGGGCAAGGCGGCGGAAAAGCAGGACACCATGGTGGGCGTGCGCCCGAACGGCCTGGAAGACGCGCCGCAGCTGCAGCTGCACGTGGACCGTGTGCAGGCGCAGTCGATGGGCCTGGACGTCAGCGACGTCTACAGCTCGATCCAGCTGATGCTGGCGCCTGTCTACATCAACGACTACTTTTCCGAAGGCCGCATCAAGCGCGTCAACATCCGTGCCGACGACCAGTTCCGTACCGGCCCCGAGTCGCTGCGCAGCTTCTTCAGCCCCAGCGCCACGGCCACCGGTGCCGATGGTCAGCCGGGGATGATTCCGCTGAGCAATGTGGTCAAGGCCGACTGGACCTACGCCTCGCCGGCACTGAACCGCTACAACGGCTATTCGGCGGTGAATATCGTCGGCAACCCGGCGCCGGGCGGCAGCTCCGGCCAGGCGATGACCGCGATGGAGGAGATCGTCAACAACGACCTGCCGCCAGGCTTCGGTTTCGACTGGAGCGGCATGTCGTACCAGGAAATCATTGCCGGTAATGCGGCCACGCTATTGCTGGCGTTGTCGGTGGTGGTGGTGTTCCTGTGCCTGGCCGCGCTCTACGAGAGCTGGTCGATTCCGGTGGCGGTGCTGATGGTGGTGCCGATCGGCGTGCTGGGTGCGATCACCTTCTCGATGCTGCGCGGTCTGCCGAACGATCTGTACTTCAAGATCGGCATGATCACCGTGATCGGCCTGGCGGCCAAGAACGCGATCCTGATCGTGGAGTTCGCGGTGGAGCAGCGTGCGGCGGGCAAGACGCTGCGCGAGGCGACGCTGGAAGCGGCGCATCTGCGCTTCCGCCCAATCCTGATGACCTCGTTCGCGTTCATCCTGGGCGTGCTGCCGCTGGCCATCTCCACCGGTGCCGGCGCCAACTCGCGTCACTCCATCGGTACCGGCGTGATCGGCGGCATGGTGTTCGCCACCGTGCTCGGCGTGATCTTCATCCCGCTGTTCTTCGTGGTGGTGCGCCGCATGCTGGGCGACAAGCTGGACGAACAGTCAAAGGAATACCTGCTCGCGCAGAACGACTCGGGCCCGCATCGTCCGGATCGCTGATCCCGGACATGGCGTAGAACGAAAAGCCCCGGCAGTGCCGGGGCTTTTTTTGGCTGCGCTGCAGTCATGTCTCGTAGGAGCGCACCCGGGCGCGATGAGCTGTACCGGTAACGCCCGTCGCGCCCAGGTGCGCTCCTACGGGGTGGCGGGGATTGGTGACATGGCGTGCTTCGACAGGACCCGCGCAGCGCAATCCGCGACAACCGCCATGCCGTCGTAGGAGCGCACCTGGGCGCGATAGGCCTCACCGGTAACGCCCGTCGCGCCCGGGTGCGCTCCTACGGAGTGGCGGGGATTGGTGACATGGCGTGCTTCGACAGGACCCGCACAGCGCGATCCGCGACAACCGCCATGCCGTCGTAGGAGCGCACCTGGGCGCGATAGGCCTCACCGGTAACGCCCGTCGCGCCCGGGTGCGCTCCTACGGAGTGGCGGGGATTGGTGACATGGCGTGCTTCGACAGGACCCGCGCAGCGCGATCCGCGACAACCGCCATGCCGTCGTAGGAGCGCACCTGGGCGCGATAGGCCTCACCGGTGCCGCCCGTCGCGCCCGGGTGCGCTCCTACGACGAGGGCGGCTAGGTGCGCGGGCGTGCGCCGGTGGAGCCGCGGACCACGCAGCGGCCGGTCATCACCATGCGGCGGATCGGCAGCTGCGGATTGCTCAAACGCTCGAGCAGCAGCGACATCGCCGCGCGGCCCATGTCTTCTACCGGTTGCTCGACCACGGTGATGCCCGGCTCGACCAGGTCGGTCCAGCGCTCGTTGTCGAAGCCGGCCAGGGCCAGGTCGTCGGGGATGCGCAGCCGGGCGGTGCGGGCGGCCTTGAGCGCGCCCATCAACAGCAGGCTGTTACTGGTCACGATGGCGTCGGGGCAGTCAGCGCCGGCCAGCCATTGGCCGACTTCGGCGATCGCCGCTTCGGCGGTGGGCGCCACTTCGCGGTAAGCCGGCGTCAACCCCGGCACCGCCATCGCGGCCAGATAGCCGTTGCGGCGCTCGGTCGCGGTGGTACTGGTGCCGAACAGCCCGCCGATGCGCCGATACCCCTGTGTCTGCAGATGCGCGACCAGCTCGCCCATGGCCGCGGCGTTGTCCAGCACCACGCTGTCGTAGCGGCTGCCGGGGCCGGCGCGGTCCACCAGCACGGTCGGGTAGTCCAGCACCAGCTCGTGCATGCGCCCGACCGTGCTGCGGGTCGGCGCGAAGATCAGCCCGGTGATGCGTTCTTCCTGCATCAATTGCAGGTACAGCGCCTCGCGCTCGGGGTCTTCGTCGGTATTGCACAGGGTCACGCGCATGCCGGCGCGGTAGGCCACCTCCTCCACCGCACGGATCAGCGCGGTGAAGTACGGGTTGCGGATGTCGGCGACGATCACCCCCAGGATGCCGGACTGCTGGGACCGCAGGCGCCGCGCCATCAGGTTGGGCCGGTAGCCGGTCTGGCGCACCGCCGCCTCGACCTTGGCCCGCACCTCCTCGCTGACCGGGCCGGTGCCCAGCGCGCGCGAGACCGTCGATTTGGAAACCCCGGCCACCCGGGCCACGTCATTGATGCTGATACTCACTGGGACCGTTCCCGCTCCATTTGCGCACCTGGGGCCAGGCGCCGTCTCTGGTTCGATGCTAACCCGAAAGCACTACAACGTTTTTGTGCAGCGCACATTGACCTGGAACATGGGAACGTTCCCACTATACTGCCCAGCCCGTCCCCACCCCCGGAGTCCGTCTTGTCCTCTCCGTCGCCAGCCGCCCCCGTCACCCCCGAACTTGTGCGCCTGCGGGCGCATGCCCGCGACAAGGACGACGCCATCGCGCAGGCCGCCCAGTTGCTGGTCGCCGCCGGCTGCGTGGCGCCGGGCTACGACGCCAGCATGCGGCGCCGCGAAGGCCTGGCGAACACCTTCCTCGGCCACGGCCTGGCGATCCCGCACGGCGTCGGCGAAGACCGCCACCTGGTGCGCCGCGACGGCATCGCGGTGCTGCAGTTGCCCGAGGGCGTGGAATGGAACCCGGGCCAGACCACCCGGCTGGTGGTCGGCATCGCCGCCCAGTCCGACACCCACATCACCCTGCTGCGCCGGCTGACCCGCCTGATCCAGGACCCGGCCCAGCTGGAAGCGCTGTTCACCACCGACGACCCCGGCGTGATCGTGGCGGCCTTGACCGGCGACCGCGCACCCGACAGCAGCGCCGCACCGGCCACCGATCTGGCCGAATCCTTCGAATGGACCATCGCCTACCCCAGCGGCCTGCACGCCCGCCCGGCCACGCGTTGGGCCGAGACCGCGCGCGGTTTCTCGGCACGCGCCCAGGTGCGCGCCGGCGACCAGGCCGCCGATGCCAAGAGCCTGGTCGGCCTGCTGCAGCTGGGCCTGCGTGCCGGCGACAGCATCACCGTTTCGGCCGAAGGCACTGATGCGGGTGCGCTGCTCAAGCGCCTGCGCGCAGTGATGGACAGCCTGACCGCGCAGGAAAAGGCCGATGCCGAGCGTGCCGCGCAACGCCGCGCCGCCCCGGTGGCCGGCTGGACGCCGCCGCAGGCGCAGCCGGCCATCGTCGGCATCGGCGCCAGCCCGGGCGTGGCGATCGGCATCGTGCACCGGCTGCGCGCGGCGCAGACCGAGGTGGCCGATCAACCGGTCGGCCTGGGCGATGGCGGCGCGCTGCTGCACGACGCGCTGACCCGCACCCGCCAGCAGCTGGCGGCGATCCAGGACGATACTCAGCGCAGGCTCGGCGCCTCGGACGCGGCGATCTTCAAGGCCCAGGCCGAACTGCTCAACGACACCGACCTGATCACCCGCACCTGCCAGCTGATGGTCGAAGGCCACGGCGTGGCGTGGTCGTGGCATCAGGCGGTGGAACAGATCGCCTCGGGCCTGGCCGCACTCGGCAACCCGGTGCTGGCCGGCCGCGCGGCCGACCTGCGCGACGTCGGCCGCCGCGTGCTGGCCCAGCTCGACCCGGCCGCTGCAGGCGCCGGCCTGACCGACCTGCCCGAGCAGCCCTGCATCCTGCTGGCCGGCGATCTGTCACCGTCGGACACCGCCAACCTGGACACCGCACGCGTGCTCGGCCTGGCCACCGCGCAAGGCGGGCCGACCTCGCATACCGCGATCCTGTCGCGCACGCTCGGCCTGCCGGCGCTGGTCGCGGCCGGCGGCCAACTCATGGATATCGAAGACGGCGTCACCGCCATCATCGACGGCAGCAGCGGGCGGCTGTACATCAACCCGTCCGAGCTGGATCTGGATGCGGCGCGCACGCATATCGCCGAGCAGCAGGCGATCCGCGAGCGCGAGGCCGCGCAGCGCGCATTGCCAGCCGAAACCAGCGACGGCCACCACATCGACATCGGCGCCAACGTCAACCTGCCCGACCAGGTCGCAATGGCGCTGACCCAGGGCGCCGAAGGCGTCGGCCTGATGCGGACCGAATTCCTGTTCCTGGAAAGCGGCAGCACGCCCAGCGAGGACGAGCAGCACGCGACCTACCTGGCGATGGCGCAGGCGCTGGATGGCCGCCCGCTGATCGTGCGCGCGCTGGACATCGGCGGCGACAAGCAGGTGGCGCATCTGGAGCTGCCGCACGAGGAAAACCCGTTCCTGGGCGTCCGCGGCGCGCGTCTGCTGCTGCGTCGCCCGGACCTGCTCGAACCGCAGCTGCGTGCGCTGTACCGCGCCGCCAAGGACGGGGCGCGGCTGTCGATCATGTTTCCGATGATCACCTCGGTGCCGGAGCTGATCACCCTGCGCGCCATCTGCGCGCGCATCCGCGCCGAACTCGACGCGCCGGAGGTGCCGATCGGCATCATGATCGAGGTACCCGCCGCCGCCGCGCAGGCCGACGTGCTGGCGCGCCATGCGGACTTCTTCTCGATCGGCACCAACGACCTGACCCAGTACGTGCTGGCGATCGACCGCCAGAACCCGGAGCTGGCCGCCGAAGCCGACAGCCTGCACCCGGCGGTGCTGCGCATGATCCGCAGCACGATCGAAGGTGCGCGCAAACACGACCGCTGGGTCGGCGTGTGCGGCGGCCTGGCCGGTGATCCGTTCGGCGCCAGCCTGCTGGCCGGCCTGGGCGTGCAGGAACTGTCGATGACGCCCAACGACATCCCGGCGGTGAAGGCACGCCTGCGCGGCACCGCGCTGAGCACGCTGCAACAGCTCGCCGAGCAGGCGCTGAACTGCGAAACCGCTGAACAGGTGCGCGCACTGGAAGCCCAGCGCGAGGGCCAGGCATGAACCTGCACGCCATCACGGTGACGCTGAACCCGGCGATCGACCAGACCATCCAGCTCGACAGCCTGCAGCCGGGTGCGGTGCATCGCGCCAGCAGCGTGCGCAACGATGCCGGCGGCAAGGGCATCAACGTGGCCGCCTGTCTGGCCGACTGGGGCAGCCCGGTCGCCGCGCTCGGTGTGCTCGGGGTCGGCAATGCCGGCGTGTTCGAGGCGCTGTTCCGCGAGCGCGGCATTGCCGATCACTGCCAGCGCGTGGCCGGCGAGACCCGTACCAATCTCAAGCTGGTCGAAGCGCGCAGCAACGACACCACCGACATCAACCTGCCCGGCCTGCGCCTGGGCCAGCCGCACCTGCAGGGCGTGGCCGATCACCTCGCCCCGCTGCTGCGCCCCGGCCTGCCGGTGGTGCTGTCGGGCAGCCTGCCGGCCGGCCTGCCCGACGACAGCTGGGCGCAGCTGCAGGCCCAGGCCAGCGCCGCCGGTGCGCGCGTGCTGCTGGACACCAGTGGCGCGCCGCTGGTGGCCGCACTCGGTGCCGCGCGCCAGGCGCTGCCGTACGCGGTCAAGCCGAACCGCCACGAACTGGAAGCCTGGACCGGCCGCCCGCTGAGCGACCATGCCGCCCTCAGCGCCGCCGCGCACGAACTGATCGCACGCGGCATCCAGCTGGTGGTCATTTCGATGGGGACCGAAGGCGCGCTGTTCGTGCAGCGCGACCAGCGCCTGATCGCGCGTCCGCCGCGCCTGGCGCAGGGCAGCAGCGTGGGCGCCGGTGACGCGATGGTGGCCGGCCTGGCCGCCGCGCTGCTTGGCGAGTCCACCGATCTGGAAAGGTGCGCACGGCTGGCGACCGCGTTCTCGCTCAGCCGGCTGGAAAGCGGCGATGCGCGCCGGCTGAACCCGCAGCAGGTGCGCAAGCTCGCCGGCGAGATCGTCATCGACCCGCTCTCGTAGCAAACGCCCGCGCGAACGCTGGCTGCGCCAGCGCAGCGCGCCGGTGTTTTGCGCAAGACACCACGTATCCCGCCGGCGTTTGCCGGCGACCGAACAACGCAGGAGATTTGCATGTCCTCTTCCATCGTGGTCATCGCCGCTGGCGACCGCAGCACCGAAGCCGTCCTGGCGGCCGAAGCGCTGCGCCGCGCGGCCACCGCCGCAGGGCGCAGCGTGACGATCGAAATCCGCAGCGACCAGGGCGTGCTCGGCGCATTGCCGGGCGAACTGGCCAGCGCCGCCAGCCAGGTGCTGGTGATCGGCGACGCCGATGCCGACACCGCCCGCTTCGGCGACGCGCAGCTGCTGCGCCTGAGCCTGGGCGCGGTACTGGACGACCCGGCCGCCGCGGTGAACCAGCTCGCCGCACCGGCTGCCACCAATGCATCGGCTGCCGCAGCCAGCGCGGGCACCGGCAGCAAGCGCATCGTTGCGATCACCTCCTGCCCTACCGGCATCGCGCACACTTTCATGGCCGCCGAAGGCCTGCAGCAGGCCGCGAAGAAACTCGGCTACCAGATCCGCGTGGAAACCCAGGGCTCGGTCGGCGCGCAGGACGCCCTGACCGACGCGGAAATCCGCGATGCCGACCTGGTGCTGATCGCCGCCGATCGCGAAGTCGACCTGGCCCGTTTCGGCGGCAAGCGCCTGTTCAAGAGCGGCACCAAGCCGGCGATCAACGATGGCCCGGCCTTGATCCAGAAAGCGCTGGCCGAAGCCGGCGTGCACGGCGGCGCGGCGCCGGTCGCAGGCGCCGCCAAGGCCGAAAACACCGGCAACGGCCGCACCGGCGCCTACAAGCACCTGATGACCGGCGTGTCGTTCATGCTGCCCTTCGTCACCGCCGGCGGCCTGTTGATCGCGCTGGCATTCGCGCTCGGCGGCATCTATGCCGGCGACGATGCGCACCAGGGCACGCTGGCCTGGTCGCTGTTCCAGATCGGCGCCAAGGCCGGCTTCACCCTGATGGTGCCCGCGCTGGCCGGTTATATCGCCTACTCCATCGCCGACCGCCCCGGCATCGCGCCCGGCATGATCGGCGGCCTGGTTGCAGCCAACCTCAATGCCGGCTTCCTAGGCGGGATCATCGCCGGCTTCATCGCCGGCTACGGCGTGGCCGCGCTCAACCGCTACATCCGCCTGCCGCGTAACCTGGAAGGACTCAAGCCGGTGCTGATCCTGCCGGTGCTGGGCACGCTGCTGGTCGGGCTGGCGATGATGTACGTGTTCGGCCAGCCGGTGGCCGACCTGCTGGCCTGGCTCACCGCCTGGCTGCGCGGCATGCAGGGCAGCAGCGCGTTGCTGCTGGGCCTGTTGCTTGGCGGCATGATGGCCTTCGACATGGGCGGGCCGGTCAACAAGGCCGCCTATGCGTTCTCCACCGGCCTGATCGCCAGCCAGGTCTACACCCCGATGGCCGCCGCCATGGTCGCCGGCATGACCCCGCCGCTGGGCATCGCGCTCGCCACCTGGGTGTTCCGCAACCGCTTCACCGTGGAAGAGCGCGGCTCGGCCACGGCCGCCGGCGTGCTCGGGCTGGCCTTCGTCACCGAAGGCGCCATCCCGTATGCCGCGCGCGACCCGCTGCGCACCATCCCGGCGCTGGTGATCGGCTCGGCCGTGGCCGGCGCCATCTCGATGACCGCCGGTGCCGAATTGAAGGCACCGCATGGCGGCATCTTCGTGCTGCTGATCCCCAACGCAGTGACCCACCTGCTCAATTACGTGCTGGCCCTGGTGGTCGGCGTGGTGGTCACCGCGGTGGCACTGCGCCTGCTCAAGAAGCCGGTGGCCGACGTGGTCGCCTGACCTTCGGCCACCCCGCCACTGGCGCTTGCCGCCCGCGCATGCGCCACGCCTGATCGCCGCCCCGCTCCACCCCTGACTGGTTTCACCGCTGCGCTGCGCACCCTCGTGCGCGGCCAGCGGCTTGCCCATCCCCTAGCTGTCGCGTTCGCCACCCGGCCACGCCTTCCTTCGTTCGGAGTCCTGCCATGACCGTCCTCGCCCCCCGCCATGCCCGTCCCCGCCTGCTGTGCCTGTCGCTGGCACTGGCGCTGACCCCGCTCGCCCACGCGCAGGATGCCGCCGATGCCTTCAAGCTCAAGCTGGGTTACACCGGCGAAGCCGCCTCGATGATCGATGGCGGCCGCAAGAACGGCGACGCCTATGCCGGCCAGCTGATGGTCGGTACCGACGTCGACATGGACCGCCTGTTCGGCTGGGGCGGCGCCACCGTCAAGCTGTACGTCACCAACCGCCACGGCACCAACCTGGCCAACAGCAGCATCGGCAACAGCACCTCGGTGCAGGAGATCTACGGCGGCCAGGGCACGCGGCTGGCCAACTTCACCCTGCTGCAGAAACTGTTCGACGACCGCCTGGAACTGGAAGCCGGCCGCAGCGTGGCCAACATCCACTTCCTCGGCTCGGACCTGTGCCAGTACTTCCAGGGCAACTCGGCCTGCGGCAACCCCACCTTCGTGTTCCGCACCAGCAATTTCACCTACTGGCCGGTGTCCAGCTGGGCCGCGCATGCCACCGCCTGGGTCACGCCCAAGGTCTACGTGCATGTGGGCGCCTACGAGGTGAACCCGGTGCAGGCCCAGGACGGCCAGCACGGGCTGAAGTGGAGCACCGACGACACCACCGGCGTGGTGGTGCCTTACGCGGTCGGCTACAAGAACAAGGGCGGCGACGGCAGCATGGCCGCGATGTACGAACTGGGCGGCTGGCAGGACAACTCCGACTACACCGACCCGCTGCGCGACCGCAACGGCAACCCGGCCGTGCTCAGCGGCCTGGGCTACGAGAACAAGCAGGGCCGCTCGGGCATGTTCGCCCGCTTCGAACAACAGGTCACCAACCCGGATCCGTCCGGCGCCCGAGGCCTGACCGTGTTCGGCGCCATCCTCAAGAGCACCGGTGGTCAGGCGATCGAGGACCACTTCGTGCAACTGGGCCTGGTGCAGAAAGGTACCTTCGCCAGCCGCCCGCAGGACAACATTGCGTTCGTGATCACCCAGCAGAAATACAGCGACGAAGCCATCGAAAACCTGCGCCTGGCCCGCGCCTCGGCCGGCGGCACCGGCACCCCGGCCGACAACCAGATCATGATGGAGCTGAGCTACGGCATCCAGGTCACCAAGCGCCTGCGCATCGCGCCGAACCTGCATTACGTGATCAACCCCGACCAGTTCAACGAACCGACCCGCACCAACGATCTGAAGAATGCGTTGATTGCGGGCATGCGGATCGACTGGAATCTGTAAGTCCGCGAGGATCGGTGCGTGCGTTGCAGGACGATGCAGCGCACTTACCTAGCTTGGTAGGAGCGCGCCTGAGCGCGATGAGGCATTCCCGATAAAGCCCGGTCGCGCTCAGGCGCGCTCCTACGACGCATTGCACTGCATGGCTGACCTGGTTTCGGCGGGTTTAGCCAGCGCACTTCGCCTTGCTCCGTAGGAGCGCACCCGGGCGCGATGAGGCGTTACCGATAAAGCCTCGTCGCGCTCAGGCGCGCTCCTACGATACGTCGCGTTGCCCTGCTCGATGCGCCAAAACGAAAAAACCGCGCAGCGCGCGGTTTTTTCGTGATCGAAGATCGATGACCAATCAGGGACGACGCGCCAGCGCCTCCACGTCCTTGGCCTTGGGCAGCAGATCCTGCTTGGTGACGGCGAACGGCCCGATGCTCAGCATCGGCACTGCCACGATCACCGAGGAGATCACCACGATCACCGCGCCGATCATGTGCGTCTCGGCCAGGCCTTCCATCGACTCGCCGCCGTAGATGTACAGGGCCAGTGCCGACAGGAAGAACATCACCGCGGTGATCACCGTGCGCGACAACGTCTGGTTGATCGAGCGGTTCAGTACTTCCAGCGGCTCCACCCGCAACGCGCGGAAGTTTTCGCGCACGCGGTCGAACACCACGATGATGTCGTTGATCGCAAAGCCCATCACCGACAACAGGCCGGCCAGCACGGTCAGGTCGAACTCGCGGCCGGTCAGCGACACGAAGGCCACGGTGACCAGCAGGTCGAACAAGGCGGTCAGGCTGGCGACCACGGCGAACTTCCACTCGAAGCGGAAGGCGATGTAGATCAGAAAACCCACCAGCATGAACACCGTGGCGTACACGCCGTTCAAGGCCAGGTCCTTGCCGACCTGCGGGCCGACGAACTCGCCCGGCTGTACGGTGGCGGGATTCTGCGCGGTGCTGACAGCCTTGCGCACTTCTTCGGCGACGGTGGTTGCGGCATCGTCGCGGTTGTTGTGCTGCTCGCGCGCCTGCAGGCGGATCATCACTTCGTTGCCGCCGCGCGCGTTCTGCACCTGGGCGTTCTCGAAGCCGGCCTTGGCCAGCTGCTCGCGCACCTGATCCACGTCCACGGTCTTCTGGAACGAGGTCTGCACCAGCGTGCCGCCGGTGAATTCCAATGCGTAGTTGAAGCCCTTGCCGACGATGACGCCGACCGAGGCCACCGCGATCACCAGCATCAGGATCAGCACCGGCTTGCGCAGGCGCATGAAGTCGATCTTGGTGTCGTTGGGAATGAGATGGAGCGGGAACAATTTCATGGAAAAGATCTTCCGTTTAGACGTTGCGCACCGTCAGGATGCGCAACGCTTGCGAAGGGATTCATCCCCCGCCCCCAGCAGCGCGCTGCGGAGGCAAGGCCGGACTCGCATCTCAGATAGCGACGGTCTTCAGCTTCTTGCGGCGGCCGTAGATCAGCACCGCCAGCGCACGCGACACGGTGATCGCGGTGAACATCGAGGCGAAGATACCGATCATCATGGTCAGCGCGAAGCCCTTCAGCGGGCCGGTGCCGAACGCGTACAAGGCCACCGCCACGATCAGACCGGTGAGGTTGGCGTCCAGGATGGTGCCGCCGGCCTTTTCATAACCGGCCGCAATCGCCGATTTGGCCGGCACGCCCAGTCGCAGCTCCTCGCGGATACGCTCGTTGATCAGCACGTTGGCGTCCACCGACAGGCCCACCGACAGGGCCAGACCGGCAAACCCCGGCAGTGTCATGGTGGCGCCGAACAGCGACATCACCGCCACCACGATCAGCAGGTTGAACAGCAGCGCCACCGAGGTGATCGCGCCGAACACGCGGTAATAGACGGTAAAGAACACCAGTGTGAACAGGAACGAGTAGACCACCGCAGTGACGCCGCGCTCCACGTTCTCTGCGCCCAGGCTCGGGCCGATCACGTATTCCTCAACGAAATCCATCGGTGCGGCCAGCGAGCCGGATTTCAACAACTTGGCCAGGTTCTCCGCTTCGGTCTTTTCCAGACCGGTGGTCTGGAAGTTCTTGCCGAACACGCCGGCGATACGGGTCGGAGACAGCGCCTCTTCCTTGACCCGCACGCTGCGCACTTCCTTGCCGTCGACCATGCTGACGGTGGGAATGCGCTCGATGTAGACCACCGACATCAGCTTGCCGACGTTGGCGCTGGTGTAGTCGAGCATGCGCTGGCCGGCGACGTTGTTGAGCGTCACTGCCACCGCCGGCATGCCGTTCTGGTCGGTGCTGACGCTGGCACTGACCATCTGGTCGCCGGTCACCAGCGCGCGCTTGTTGAGCAGCACCGGCGCGCCGGTATCGCGCACGCGGTAGACCTTGGCTTCGGGCGGGATGCTGCCGCTGCGCACGGCGTCTTCGGCATTGCCTTCGACCACCGCGCGGAACTCCAGCGAGGCGGTGGCGCCGATCAGGCGCTTGGCCTCGGCGGTGTCCTGCAGGCCGGGCAGTTCGACCACGATGCGGTCCTCGCCCTGGCGCTGGATGGTCGGTTCGGACACGCCCAGCGCGTTGACGCGGTTACGCAAGGTGGTGAGGTTCTGCTCGATCGCGCCGCTGGCGATCTGCTTGAGTTCGGCCTCCGGCACCTTGACCGAGATGTTCTGGCCGCTGACGTCGTAGGTCAGGGTCGGCTGCGACTTGGCCAGCGCGGTGCGCGCGGCGTCGACGCTGGCGCCCTCGCTCAGGCTGACCTGGATGCTGTTGTCGCCGCGGCGCTCGACCGAGCGATAGGCGATACGGCCGTCACGCAACGTGGTGCGGATGTCTTCGGCAAAGCCTTCCAGGCGCTTTTCCAGCGCGGCCTTCTGGTCCACCTGCATGGCGAAGTGCACGCCGCCGACCAGGTCCAGGCCCAGCACCATCGGCCGGCCGCCCAGCTTGGCCAGCCAGTCCGGCACGGTCGAGGCCAGATTCAGCGCCACCGTGTAGTTTTCGCCCAGTTGCTGGCGCAGCACGTCGTTGGCGCGGGTCTGTGCCTGCAGGTTGGGCAGGCGCACCATCAGGCTGTCGCCTTCCCGGGTGACGGCCTTCGGCGTGATGCCGGCGGCCTTGAGGTCGGCGTCGATGCGGCTGCGCAAGGCGTCGTCGAGCTGGGCACCGCGGCTGGCGGTGATCTGCACGGACGGGTCCTTCTGGTAGATGTTGGGCAACGCGTACAACGCGCTGACCGCCAGCACCAGCAGGATCAGGAAATACTTCCAGCGAGGAAATTCAAGCATTGCGACAGTCCCGCGCGACACCATCCCGGCGACGCGCCTAGCAGTGAGAACGACTTCAGGCGGCCAACACAACGTCGCCAGCGGTCGTCAGGTGGATGCGGCGGTGCCGCGGAGCAGCGCGCTCAGCGCCGGTTCGCGGCACCGACTGCGCCCACCTGACAGTGGGCGCAGCGGGTTGGTTGCCGCTTAGTTGGCAGACTTCAGCGTGCCCTTGGGCAGCACGTGGCCCACGGCACTCTTCTGTACGCGGATGCGCACGTTGTCGGCCACTTCCACGGTGATGAAGTTGTCGCCGATATCGGTGATCACGCCCGCCACGCCGCCGGAGGTGATGACCTCGTCGCCGCGCGCCAGCTTGTCCAGCAGCGACTTGTGCTCCTTCTGGCGCTTCATCTGCGGGCGGATCATCAGGAAGTACATGACCGCGATCAGGATGATCGGCAGCGCGAAGGTGGACAGGCCGCCCATCGGGCCGGGCGCCGGCGCGCCGCCAGTGGCCTGCGCCTGGGCGACGGGGATCAGGAAATCGAGCAGATTCATTCAGTGCATCCTAGTTTGGGTGCCAGCGCGCCAACCGGCCGCTCGCTATTCAGGTACCGCCGGAGCGGAACAGCCGGGAATTATGCCATGCAGGTTCCAAACCGTCCGCGCAAGGGCGCGGACGGCCGGTCTCAGCTGGTTTCCCCCGGCAACGGCGGCGTGATGGCGCCGCGTGCCGCATAGAAGGACCGCCGGAACTCGGCAAAGGTTCCCGAGGCGATCGCCGCACGCAGGTCGGCCATCAACTTCTCGTAGTACCAGAGGTTGTGCAGGGTGCCCAGCATCGGCGCCAGCATCTCGTTGCAGCGGTCCAGATGGCGCAGGTAGGAACGTGTGTAGCCGCTGCTGCAGGCATGGCAGCCGCAGCCCGGCTCGATGGTGTCCAGGTCGCGCTCGTACTTGGCGTTGCGGATGCGCACGGTGCCGAAGGAGGTGAAGTAATGCCCGTTGCGCGCATTGCGGGTGGGCATCACGCAGTCGAACATGTCCACGCCCCGTGCCACGCCTTCGACCAGGTCCTCCGGCCGGCCCACGCCCATCAGGTAACGCGGGCGGTCGGCCGGCAGGCGCGGATGCAGGTGTTCCAGCATCGCGTTGCGCTCATGCTCCGGCTCGCCCACCGCCAGCCCGCCGATGGCGTAGCCGTCGAACCCGATGCCCTGCAGCCCGTCCAGCGAGCGGCTGCGCAGGTCCGGATGCACCCCGCCCTGCACGATGCCGAACAGCGCCGCGTCGTTGCCCAGCCCGTCATGCGCCTGCCGCGAGCGCTGCGCCCAGCGCAGGCTCAGCTCCATCGAGCGCCGCGCTACCTCTTCGGTGGCCGGGTACGGCGTGCATTCGTCGAAGATCATCACGATGTCCGAATCGAGCACCTTCTGGATCTGCATGCTCTCTTCCGGGCCCAGGAACACCCGCGCACCATCGGTGGGCGAGGCGAAGGTCACGCCCTGCTCGGTGATCTTGCGGCGATGCGCCAGCGAAAACACCTGGAACCCGCCCGAATCGGTGAGGATCGGCCCGTCCCAGCGCGCAAACCCGTGCAACCCGCCGTGATCGCCGATCACATCCAGGCCCGGGCGCAGATACAGGTGGAAGGTATTGCCCAGGATGATCTCCGCACCCAGTGCGCGGATCTGCTCGGGCAGGATGCCCTTGACCGAGCCATAGGTGCCCACCGGCATGAACGCCGGCGTCTCGACGGTGCCACGCGGAAAGGTCAGACGCCCACGCCGGGCATGGCCGTCGGTGGCTTGAAGCTGGAACTGGAGTCGGGACATTGAAAGGCCGGGATTGGAAATTGGGGATTCGGGGTTGGCAAAAGCGAGAAGGCGGCGAGCGGAGTGCTGTTACGAATCCCCACTCCCGACTCCCCAATCCCTGCTCCACAGCAACATCGCATCGCCGTAGGAAAAGAAGCGATAGCGCTGTTCGATGGCGTGTTGATAGGCGGCGAAGATGCGCTCGCGGCCGGCGAAGGCCGAGACCATCATCAGCAGCGTGCTTTCGGGCAGATGGAAGTTGGTGACCATCGCATCGACGCTGCGGATGCGGTAGCCGGGCAGGATGAAGATCTGGGTTTCGCCGGCAAATGGCAGCAGTTCGCCCTCGGGCGCGGCATCGCTGGTGCGCCAGGCACTTTCCAGCGAGCGCACCACCGTGGTTCCCACCGCGATGACGCGGCCGCCGCGGGCCCGGGTGCGGCGCACCTGCTCGACCAGCGCGGCACCGACGTTGAGCCATTCGGTGTGCATCACGTGCTGGTCGAGCGCATCCACGCGCACCGGCTGGAAGGTGCCGGCGCCCACATGCAAGGTGACATGGCCGAACTCCACCCCGCGCTCGCGCAGGCGTGCCAGCAATGCCTCGTCGAAATGCAGCCCGGCGGTGGGCGCGGCGACCGCACCGACCTCGCGCGCGAAAACGGTCTGGTAGCGCTCGCGGTCTTCCACTCCCGGCTCGCGGCGGATGTACGGCGGCAGCGGCAGGCGCCCGGCTTCCAGCAGCCAGTGCTCCAGCGGCGTGGGGATCTCGAAACGCAGCAGATAGAACTCGCCGTCGCGGCCCAGCACCTCGGCCTGGCCGCCGGCGTCCAGCGCGATCCAACTGCCGGCCTTGGGCGACTTGCTGGCGCCGATCTGCACCCGCGCCTCGCGCTCGCCGAGCAGGCGCTCGATCAGGATTTCCACCCGCCCGCCACTGGCCTTTTGCCCGAACAACCGCGCCGGGATCACCCGGGTATCGTTGAAGATCAGCAGATCGCCCGGCTGCAGCAGCTCGGGCAGATCCCGCACCTGCCGGTCGACCAGCGCCTGCGGCGACGGCGGCACCACCAGCAAGCGGCTGGCCGCCCGCTCGGCCAACGGCGCCTGGGCAATCAGCTCGTCGGGCAGCGAATAGTTGAAATCGGACTTCTTCAAGGCCGCAGGATCGGATGGCTGAGGAGCCGGATATTGTAACTGCGGCGGGGATTGGGGATTCGGGATTCGTAAGAGCAGGATCCGCGGACCGGAACGTTTAGGACGCAAGCGGCCCGCTTTTACGAATCCCCAATCCCGAATTCCCAATCCCCGCCTCTCACCGCTCAAACTTCGTTGACAAAATGATCGACGTCGTCGTGCGCTCCACGCCGTCGATCGCGCCGATGGCGTCGGTGAGCACGTCCATCTCGTTGACGCCGCCGACCACGCCCAGGGCGATCAGGTCGTAGGCGCCGCTGACCGAGTGCAGCAGGCGTACCTGCGGGATGTCGCGCAGCGCCTTGACCACGGCCGGCATCTTCTTGGGCAGCACGGTGATCAGGATATGCGCGCGGATGCGGCCCTGTTCGTAGGCGTCGTGGGTGCGCACGGTGTAGCCGCTGATCACGCCGTCGCGTTCGAGTTTTTCGATCCGGCTCTGCACGGTGGTGCGCGACAGCCCGAGCCGGCGCGCAATCTGCGCGGTGGAGGCGCGCGCGTCCTCGCGCAGCAGCGACAGCAGGCGTTCGTCGGAGGGAGTGATTTTCACTTTTGCCCAATTGGTTCGTCGATTCGACGAAAATACCCCACTTCCTGCCCGGATTCACGCTGCCAAACGCCGATCTTCTGCCGATAATAGGAAGGGAACGCCACCTTGCAGGAGATGCGCCATGTCCGTCCTCGCCCCGCTCGCCCCGCTGCGTGCCCACGCCGGCCGCCGCCTGACCGATGGCCTGGACGATGCCAGCATCGTGCGTCTGGCCGCCAACCACCCGGATCTTGCACGCGCCATCGACGCCGCGGCCGCCGAGTACGCGCAGGTGCGCGCGGAGGCCGCCGACCTGCTGGACCTGGACGAAGACGCACAGATCAGTGCGGTGCAGGACGGCTTCATCAATTTCTATGCCGACGATGCGGTGACCCCGTACGTGGCGCTGGCCGCGCGCGGGCCCTGGGTGATCACGCTGAAGGGCGCGGTGCTGTACGACGCCGGCGGCTACGGCATGCTCGGCTTCGGCCACACCCCCGCGCCGGTGCTCGAGGCGATGGCGCGTCCGCAGGTGATGGCCAACGTGATGACGCCGAGCCTGGCGCAGCGCCGGCTCGACCGCGCCCTGCGCGCCGAGATCGGCCATACCCGCGGCGGCTGTCCGTTCGCACGCTTCATGTGTCTCAACTCCGGCTCCGAAGCGGTCGGTCTGGCCGCGCGCATCGTCGATACCAACGCCAAGCTGCACACCGACCCGGGCGCGCGCCACGCTGGTGCCAGCATCAAGCGCGTGGTGGTCAAGGGCAGCTTCCATGGCCGTACCGACCGCCCCGGCCTGTATTCCGATTCCAGCCGCAAGACCTACACCAAGTACCTGGCCAGCTACCGCGACGAAGACTCGGTGATCGCGATCGCGCCGTACGACGTGGCGGCGCTGCAGCGCGCCTTCGACGAGGCCGCACGCAATCACTGGTTCATCGAGGCGGTATTCCTGGAGCCGGTGATGGGCGAAGGCGACCCGGGCCGCGCATTGCCGGCCGCGTTCTATGCCGCGGCGCGCGAACTGACCCGCCTGCATGGCAGCCTGCTGCTGGTGGATTCGATCCAGGCCGGCCTGCGCGCGCACGGCGTGCTGTCGGTGGTGGATTACCCCGGCTTCGAGCAGCTCGACCCGCCGGACCTGGAGACCTATTCCAAGGCGCTCAACGCTGCGCAGTACCCGCTGTCGGTGCTGGCGGTGACCGAACACGCCGCGCAGGTGTACCGCAAGGGCACCTACGGCAACACCATGACCACCAATCCGCGTGCGCTGGATGTCGCCTGCGCCACGCTGGCGTTGTTCACCCCGCAGGTGCGCGAGAACATCCGCACCCGCGGCGCGCAGGCGATCGCCAAGCTGGAAGCACTGCAATCCGAGCTGGGCGGTTTGATCACCAAGGTGCAGGGCACCGGCTTGCTGTTCTCCTGCGAGCTGGCGCCGCAATTCAAGTGCTATGGCGCCGGTTCCACCGAAGAGTGGTTGCGCCATCACGGCGTCAACGTCATCCATGGCGGCGAGAATTCGCTGCGCTTCACCCCGCACTTTGCGATGGGCGAAGACGAACTCGATCTGCTGGTCGGGTTGATCGCGCGTGCACTGAAGGAAGGTCCGCGCCAGGCCCAGGCCGAGGCGGCCTGAGAGCCACCAACCGAACGTGGCGAGCCGTCCTCAGGTGTGAGCGGACGGCGCGCAGAAGCTTCGGTATCCGAGCGGTACCCGCCGAATCCCAGCACCATCCGCGCACACCGCTTGGTGGGCGCCGTGGTGCTGTGAGTCGCTTGAACGCCAGGCGACGCAGGCAGTCCTTGCGCGCCGGGCAGGCGCGCCGCCCCCGAGCTCACCGCGCGCCCTTGCTGTCGCGGCGATGTGCTGCCCAGCCGGTCAGATCGGCACGGCGCTCAGCTTGCGGCGCAGGTAATTGGTCACGGCCCGGCGTGGCGACTTGCCGCGCCAGGACGCCCAGCACAGGTGCGAGCCCACCGCGACGGTGCCGCCACGGTGGCCGAGCCCGAACCAGGTGCGATCCGGATGGAACGCATCGCGCGCCGGGAACACGATGCCGGCAAACTCGCCGGCGTGCGCGTTGTAGAAACGCGTCAAGCCGCGCGGGCCGGAGATCATCGGAATCTGCCGGTGGTCTTCCAGCATCTCGGGCGCATGCGTGGTGAAGATGTGCTCGATGAAGGCGCGCCAGAACGGATGCCCTGCCTCCGAGCCGAACACGGCGTTGCCGATCTTGAACTGCTCGTTGCCGGGCGCGCCCTCTTCGATCGGCAGCACGCACTGCTGTGCCAGTACGTCCGCGTCGAGCGTGCGCAGCAGCTTGTAGTCGGTGTCGAAATAGAACCCGCCGTAGCTGTGCATATAGGCGCAGCGGGCGATGTCGGCCTTCATCACGCCGAAGCGTATCGCCTCGTAGCGGTCGGCGAATTCCGGGAACGCGCGCCGCATCAGTGCGGAGTTGTCGGCGTCGTCCCAGACATGGCAGGTCCAGCCCGGCAGCAGCCGCTGCAGGCGGGCCTGGATCTTGCGCTCTTCCCAGAGCAGGTGCTTGGTCGGCGCAGTGAGATGGAACACGTGGGGGATCATGGGGGCTTCTCGGGGCTGGGGGAACCAGACCTCCATCGAAGCACCGCACCGAAGCCGGCTACCCGGATGGAGCTCCGGTTAGCCGCAACAGTAGTCCCATTATTAGTGTGACGTAATTCACAATTTTAAATGGTTACGCCTGCCGCCGATTCGCGTCATCAATCCAGAACCGAAGTTCGCTCACAGCCTCGTCATCCGGTACGGCGGGTCTCGCAACGCTGCTGTCCTGTGCCTCACTCCCAGCAACGGTCTGCGCGTCCCTTCAGGGTTGCGCTGCGCGGGCAATCGCGCGGTGCGATGCGCCCGGCTTCCTGCTCCACCAGCCGCTTGCCGCCATCGCTGCCGCGCTCCAGCTCGAACGCATCGTAGAGACGTCCGGTGGCGGTGCGCGACTCGTAACGCAACTTCTGGTTGTCGATGCGAAGCACCTGATAGAGCTGGGTGTCTTCGCCGACCGGACGCATGGTCTTGCGCGCCATGTCCGAGAGCCGGTACTGCTTGGGCCCGGCCACCGAGACCACGAACACCGGCGTCGCCTGCCCTGCGTCATCGCCGCGCCGGCCGTAGGTGTGGTCGTGGCCCTGCAGCACCAGATCGACGTTGTGGCGGCGGATCACCGGCAGCACCTGCTCGACCAGCTTCTGGTTCTCGCGATCGGCGCGCGGGGAAAAGAACGGCTGGTGGATCAGCACGATCGACCACGGGTGCGGGTTGTCGGCCAGTACCGTGTCCAGCCACTGCGCCTGTGCCGGGCCGGTGCCCAGATCCAGCACCGAGGTGCCGTCCAGCACGGCGATGCGCACGCCCTGATAGTCGAACCAGTAGCTGGTGCGCGCCGTGGCCGACGGCCCGTTGCGCGGCAGGGCGAAGGTCACCGGCCAGTGGTTGCCGAGCGTGCGCGTGGCCTGCGGGGTGTCCTCGCCCTCTTCGTGATATTCGTGATTGCCCGGCGCCGGTGCCACTGCGGTGCCTTCCAGCAACCAGCGCCCGGCTTCGAACCACTCGGCCCACTCGTTGTCGTCCTGGCCGTCCTTGCCGCTGACCAGGTCGCCGGCAAACAGGGCCAGCCGCGCGTCCGGTGCGCTGCGCCAGGCCTGGCGAATCACCCGCGAGACCAGGCTGAGGTTCTTGTTCTGGGTGTCGCCGAAGTACAGCAGCGTCAGCGGTGTGTCGGCGCTGGCGGCGGTGCGGAAATGATTCCACGCGCCCCAGGTGCGGTTGCCCTGCACGCGGTAGGCGTACAGCGTGTCCGGCTTCAGCCCGTCGATGTCGGCGCGGTGGTGGTGCGAGCTGCCGTTTTCGCTGGCCAGCGTGGCGGTGCTGGCGCGGATACGGCGCGGCGTACCCAGGTCGGGCGAGTCGCCGGCAACCACCAGTTCCAGCCACGGCTGGTCGACGCTGGCATCGGTACGCCAGGCCACCGCGAAACCGGTCGCCGCCGCCTGCGCGGGCGTGGCGACGATGCGGTCCGGGAAGCCATCGGCAACATAGTGGGTGGAGCCCGCCGGCACCTGGGTGTTGGGTTCGGCGGTTTGGGCTTTCTCAGCGGCGAGCGATCGACCGCCCGCCATCGCCACCAGCAACAGCGCTGCAGACAGCGCCGCACGTGCCGCGCTCATGGCGCGCACTCTTTCAGGCGCAGCGTGCGCGCGATATCGCGCCAGTCGAATGCCGCCACCGCCTGGTCGTCATGCAAGGCGTAGAACACCCCGCCCGGAAAGCGCGCATCGCCGCGTTGATCCAGCCACACGCCGTCGGTATTGGCAGTCACCCGGCCAGCGAAGGCACCGACATGCGCCAGGCTCTGGCGATCGAATACCTGGAACACGCTGCGGTCCTTGAACTGATCGGTGGCGATCCAGTAGCCGCTGCCGTCCTTGCACGCAAACAGCGTCATGCCTTCGGCCTGCGCCTTAAACAGGCCGCTGCCAACATTGCGGCCGCGGTAGCGTCCGTCCATGCCGTATTCGCGCAACTGTGTGCCCACGGCGACATCTTCTTCGGCAATCATCAGGCGCGCATGCGCTTCATCGCCGAACACCGACTCGGCAATGCGCACTGCGCCCGCGTCGCTGGTATCGCCGAAGCTCTGCGTCAGCCGCGATTGCCAGCCCTGCCCTGCCTTGTTCAATTGATAGCGACGAAAGCGTTGACCGAGTTCGGCCACCGGCGGCGGCACATCCTTGTTGGCCGGAGACATGTAGTTGTCGCTGACCACCACCTCGTAGCCGCCGTCGTGCTTGCGCACCCACAGGCCGTAGGGTTCGCGCAATTCGTCCTGGCCGAAGCTGGTCAGCGGCTTGAAGTCGGGCAGCGCAAACACCTGCACGCGGCGGTTGTCGCGCTCGACCACGAACACCAGATCGTCGACCACCGAAATCCCGTTCGGGCGATCCAGCTTGCCCAGGGCCTTGCCCTTGCCGCCGACCACGCGCAGGCGCTTGCCGCTATCGCCATCGAACACCACCAGCGCATGCGTGGCCTTGGCGGTGGCGATCAACCAGCGGCGGCCATCGGGCGCACTCCAGCTGGCCGGCGAATCCAGATTGTCGGCCGGGGTCAGCGCGGTGATGAAGGCCTCCGGCACTACTTCATGCGCCACCTTGGCCTCGCTGAGCAAGGGGTCTTTCAGCAATGCCTCGTCGGCTTCGCGGTCGGCCGGTGCGCTGGCGCAGGCGGTCAGCGCCAGCGCGCTGGCGAGCAGCGTGGTGTGGAGTAACGTTGTGTGGAGCCGCGTGCGCGTTGCGATCACAGTGCCACCTTCAGGCCGAGCGCATAGGTGCGGCCGTATTCTTCGTTCTGCAGCGTGCGCGAGGGCACGCCCTGGTACAGCTCCAGCGGTTCGTCCAGCAGGTTCTGCGCTTCCAGATACAGGCTGACATGGCTGTTGAATTGGTAGTTCATGCTGAAATCCAGCTGCGTATGCGGGGCGACATAGATATCGTACGCGCGGCTTTCGCCGATGGTGTCCAGGTACTCGCTGCGGTACACCGCCGCAACCCGCGCACTGAAGCCGTATTTTTCGTAGCCCAGGTGGCCGCTGTAGATGCGCTTGGACGAGCGCGGCAAGGTGAAGTCCTCGCCGGCGCGATCGCTCAGGCCGGGATCGAAGTCGCTGTCCAGCACGGTGGCGCTGGCGCCGACCAGCAGGCCGTTCCAGCCTTCGGGCAGGAAGTCCAGCGCCTGCTGCCAGTTGAATTCGGCGCCACGCACCTTGGCGGTGTCGCCGTTGATCGAGCGCGTGACCTGCAGGTCGGGGAACTCGGCATCGTTGGTGCTGATGGTCTGCACGATGTAGTCGTCGATCGACTTGTTGAACACGCCCAGCGAGATCAGGCCGGTGCTGCCGATGTATTTTTCGAACGACAGGTCCAGGTTGGTGGAGCGATACGGATCGAGATCGGGGTTGCCGACGTTCACCTCGTTGTCGCCGCGATTGATGCTCAAGCGCGGGGAGACATCGCCGAACGCAGGCCGCGACAAGGTCTTGTTGGCGGCAAACCGCAGTACCCAGTCATTGCCGGTGTCGTAGCGCAGATGCAGGCCAGGCAGCACGTTGGTGTAGCTGCTGGAGGCTTCGCGCGGCGTCACCGTGGCGGTGCGGCCGTTCTCGGCCACGTCGACCTGGTTGCCGGTGGCATCGAACTGGGTGTTTTCCACGCGCACACCGGCAATCGCGCGCAGCGCACCGATATCCCAGGTGCCCATCACATAGGTGGCGAACACGTCTTCGGTGGCCTTGTAATCGTCCTGCAGCGATGTCTGCAGATTGCCGCCGACATCCTGCGGGCGCGCACTGTACAGATTGCCGGAGGTGTTCCAGTAACGGCGCATGCCGTCCGAGCCGATGCTTTCGCCCAGGGTACCGCCGCGGTGTTCCGGCGCGGCGGTGGTCCAGTCGCTCAGATCGATCGCCGGCCCGCGACGCAGCTCGCTTTCGTCCACATTGACATCGCGCTCGCGCCAGCGGCCGAGCACACCCATCTTCAGGCTGGAATGCTCGCCGTCGAAGCGCACGTTGATCTGCGCGCTGCGCTCGCTGTCGTCCACCCGCTTGGGCGCAAGCACGAAGCGGTCGAACACGAAATCGTCGTTGCTCTGCCAGCCGTTGTCGGAAAAGCCCAGGCGCGGAATGCCGCTGTTCTGATCGACCGTGGCCGACAGATCGTCGCCGTCATAGTTGAAGCGCGCCTCCATCTCGTCGTTCACGCGCTCGGTAGTCTTGGTGTAGCCCAGCTTGTAATCCACCGTGGCCGCGCTCAGACGGTTTTCACCGCCCACGCTCAAGGCCATGGTGTCCTCCTTCTTGGTGCGGTAGCGCACGCGCTTGGAGATGGAATCGGCCGGCAGATCGGCCACCTCGTAAGTGCCATCGCCATTGGCGCTGACCTGGCCATCGGCCAGGCCGAAGATGGTGCGCTGGCGGGTTTCGGCATCGTCGAAGCGGCTGTACAGCGTGCGCAGGTAATAGCGGTTGTCCGCGTCGGGGCGCCAGTCCAGATTGAGGTTGGCGCCCATGCGGGTGCGCTCGATGAAGTACTTGCGGCGCTGCACCTCGCCGGCGAACAGATCGTCGGCCGCACCGCCGTCGAAGCTGTCGTAGGCCACCTCGGTATTGTCGGATTCGAATTCGCGGTCCTGGTAGTTCACGCCCACTGCGACGCCGAAGGTGCCGTCGAAGATATCGCTGTAGTTGAACGCGCCCTTGGGGCTGGTCTTGCCCGACAGCGACTGGTGGCTGCCTTCGATCGAGCCGCGCAGGGTGCGGCCATCGCGATCGAACGCGGAGGTGGACTCGACCTGGATCGCACCGCCGATGGAATCGCCCGGCATGTCCGGGGTCGGCGACTTGACCACCTTCAGGCGTTCGGTGGAGTCGGACGGAATCACGTCCAGCGGCGCCGAGCGCGTGCCGTCTTCCGGCGTCCCCATGGTCATGCCGTCGATGGTGACGCTGTTGAGCGCCGAATCCAGGCCGCGGATCACCACGAAGCGGCCCTCGCCCTGATCGCGGGTGACGCTGACGCCGGGCAGGCGCTGCAAGGATTCTGCAACATTCTTGTCGGGGTAGCGGCCCATCGCATCGGAGGCCACCGCATCCTGGATCGCATCGGAGCCACGCTTGAGATCGACTGCGCGCACCTGCGATTCCACCTGCGGGCGCACTTCCAGGCGCTCCAGATCGATGGCCGCCGCGCCGGATGCACCGGTGGCAGCTGCCGCACCCTCGGCCGCCTGCGCAAGCGGGCTCCACGCGGCCGCCGCCAACGTCAGCGTGATCGCCAGGCACAGCGGAGTCTTGTTCAACACGGGTGCTTCCCCAATCGGTTAAGAATGGGTGGGCACACTATGTCTACGACGTTTCACTGACATGACATATGCAAGCGCGATCACGCGCAATGTGTGGCGACGCTGCCGCCGGCTGCGGCACACTGTGGGTCTCTCCCGCCTGTCGCTGCCCATGAAAATCGTCGAAGTGCGTCACCCCCTCGTCCAGCACAAGATCGGTCTGCTGCGCGATGCTGCCTTGAGCACCAAGGGCTTCCGCGAACTGGTCACCGAGCTGGGCACGCTGCTGGCCTACGAGGCCACCGCCAATCTGGACACCGAATCGCACGTGCAACCCGGCTGGGCCGGCCCGGTGACCGTGCAGCGGATTGCCGGCGCAAAAATCACCCTGGTGCCGATCCTGCGCGCAGGGTTGGGCATGCTGCCCGGCGTGCTGGCGCTGATCCCGGCCGCGCGCGTGAGCGTGGTCGGCCTGCAGCGCGACGAAGAAACCCTGCAGCCGGTGCCCTACTTCGAACGCCTCACCGGCCGCCTGGAAGAACGCGATGCACTGATCCTGGACCCGATGCTAGCCACCGGCGGCACGCTGATCGCCACCATCGACATGCTCAAGCGCGCCGGCGCGCGGCGGATCAAGGGCATCTTCCTGGTCGCCGCACCGGAAGGCCTCAAGGCACTGGAAGCCGTGCATCCGGACGTGGAGGTCTACACCGCCGCGATCGACGACCACCTCAACGACAAGGGCTACATCCTGCCCGGCCTGGGCGATGCAGGCGACCGCATCTTCGGAACGCGGGTGGAGTGAGTTGCGGTGTCTTCTCGCCCCTCTGCCTGCGGGGCGAGAAGACTCCGCTTGCGCGCCATTGGCGCGCGTGCCTTGAAGCGCCCGCGCCGCAAGCGCGGGCCGGGGGCGCGCAGTGGGGATTGGGGTGAAGGTCCGTCGAGCGAAGCAGTCGGGGAGTCACTTCTGACGGCGCGTGGCGACGCGTTTGTCATTGCCGGCATTGGTAGCTCCCCGGCGGCGCACCCTCATCCGGCGCTACGCGCCACCTTCTCCCGGTGGAAGAAGGAACAGCCGCGGCGTCGTTCGTTGCGTTGAAAAATGCCCACCTCAGCGCGTCGACGCCTCGATCGCCGCACTCACATACACCAGCGGCGCATTCCAGTTGATCGCCACCTCGTTGCTGGCATAGCTGCAGGTGTTGTCCAGGTACGACAGTGCCGGCAGCCTGGAGGGATACGCCACCTTGCAGTCCTTGGCGTCCTGCTGGCCCGGTTGCGGACCACCGGCCAGCCAGCCGGGGACCGGTGCGTCGATGCCGTCGGCCTCGGAGGGGCGATGGTGGATATGCATCGGGCTGCGCAGCCCGACGCCGGTGACGAACGACAAGCCCAACGGATTGCGCCCCAGGATGTAATCCAGCTGCGACTGCGCGGCATCCAGATACGGCCGCTGCCGGGTCAGCCGATAGCCCTGCATCAGCATCATCGCGCGGTTGAGCACCACCGCATTGCTGCCCCACACGAAGTCGGTGTCGGTCATCGCCAGACGCCAGGGCGAGGCCTGCCACTCATCGGCAAGACGCTGCGCCAGGCCGGTGATCTCACCCGCGATGCGTGCGCGATCGGCATGCGGGGTGAGCCGGTCGCGATGTTCGGCCAGCGACATCCAGGCCAGGCCGCCGACGTTGCTCCAGCCCGGCACGCTGGCCGGTACGTTGCGCGCAATCATTGCGTCGTAGAAGCCGTCCTCGCGCGTGCTCACGTACAGCTCGGCCGCGGCCCAGGCGAATTCGTCGTCTACCTGCGCATCGTCATAGCCGCCGGTGCGCACGTCGTCGGGCTGGCGATAGATCACATCCGGGTGTTGCTGCGCCCACGCCCAGGCACTGCGCGCGGCGTTCAACATGCGCGCCGATGCGCCCGGATACTGCTTGTCGAACGGCGCATAGACGCGGCTGGCTGCCGCCATCACTGCGGCGAAATCCAGCGTGGCGGCGGTGGCCTTCATCACCACATAGCGTTGTTGCGTGGCCTGCGCGGGCATCACCAGTCCGTCGAACTGCTTGTCGGTGAGCTTGTGGTACACGCCACCGTCGGCCGGGTCCTGCATGGCCAGCATCCATTCCAGATTCCACCAGGTCTCCTGCAGGATGCCGGGCACGCCGGGCGCATCGTCGGGAATGGTCAGGGCCTGCGCCTTGAACAGCGCCGGGTACTGCTCGTAGGCGGCCAGCAAGGTGTAGGTGCTGATGCCGGAATTGACGATGTACTTGTTGTAGTCGCCGGCGTCGTACCAGCCCTTGGGCGCACTGATCACGCTGTCGGCCGGGCGCGTGGCCGATGCCGCCGAAGGATGGATGCGCACCTGCGTATCCGGATGCCCGGCCGCGCGCGCATACGGCCCGGCGAACTGCGCCGGCAGCGCAGTACTGGCGCGATTGAAATAGAACGCCTTCAGCGATGCGTCGAGCACGGGCCGATACGCGCTGGCCGCGATCGGGAACGGATCGGACGCCGGCTGCCCGTCGATCTTCAACCGGTAGGTACCCGGCGCGCGCAGGCTGGAAAAATCCGCCACCCGCGCCTGCTGGCCGGCCGGCGTCCACAGCGCGGCGGCCTGTAGCTTGCCCTCCAGCACCTGGCGGCCCTGCGCGTCCTCGACCGTGAAACGGTCCGCGGTGGGCGCCGCGCCTTGCGGCAATCCGAGCACCGCAAGCTTGGCCGAACCCGGCAGATAGCCGAGCTGATTGACGTGGATGGCAGCGCCCGTTGCCGCTGCGGCCTGGTCGCCGGTGGTGTCGGCCGCGCAGGCGGCGATGGGCGATGCGATCACCATGCCGGTGAGCAGAGTCTGGAAAATGTTCATGTCGCGATGGTCGCTGCATTGGCGCAGGGCGACAAGTCCAATCCAGGCATAGCCAACCGCGTGGAAATGCATCGCTGCAGTCGCGTGCCTGCATCGATGGTGGCGAGCACCTGCGGCCAACCGCAGCATCGCGCAGGCCATGCCATGGCACGGCGCGGCAGATGCAACGGGCAACACCCGCTGCCTTGCGGCCATGCCTGCCCTCGCCTACGAGGACAGGCACATCTCGATCAGTTAGCCGTCAGCGCGCCGCCGCATCCAGTTGCACCTGCGCCTTGCCCACCGGGTTGCGCGGGTCGCTCCCGCCGGTGAGCACGTTGCTGCGCTTGTCCCATTCCACCGTTTGCAGGTTGCCCCAGACGTGGCTGGAACCGCGGCCGCCCTCGGCGGTATCGCCCGGCAGCTTGAGCGCGTGACCCATCGCCTGCAGCGCCTTGGCGGTCTGTGGCGAGAACGCGTTGCTCTCGGCCTCGATCACGTCCGGCAGCCACTGGTGGTGATAGCGCGGCAAGGCGCTGACCTGCTGCGCGTCCAGGCCGGCGTCGTAGCCCAGGATGCCGAGCAGCACCATGGTGATGATGCGGCTGCCACCCGGCGTGCCGATCACCGCGACCTTGTCGGCCGATTCCATGAAGGTCGGCGTCATCGAGCTGAGCATGCGCTTGCCCGGCTTGGGCGCGTTGGCCGCGTAGCCCATCACGCCGAAGGCATTGGGCGTGCCCGGCTTGAGCGCGAAGTCGTCCATCTCGTCGTTGAGCAGCACGCCGGTGCCCTTGGGGATCAGGCCCGAGCCGTACAGCAGGTTGACGGTCTGGGTGGCGCCGACGCGGTTGCCTTCGCCATCGATGATGGAAAAGTGCGTGGTCTCGTCGTCTTCCAGCGGGGTCGGGTTGCCCGACAGCAGGTCGCTGGGCGTGGCCTTGTCCGGGTTGATCGTGGCGCGCAGGCCTTGTGCGTAATCCTTGCTGGTCAGCACGCGCTGCGGCACGGCGACAAAGTCCGGGTCGCCCAGGAAGAAGGTACGGTCGCGGTAGGCGCGGCGCATCGCTTCCACCACCAGATGGGTACGGTGCGCATCGTCGAGCGTGTCCAGCTCCCAGCCTTCCAGGATCTGCAGCATGGCGGCAAGTGCGATCCCACCGGAGGATGGTGGCGGCGCGGTGGTGATCTTCCAGCCGCGGTAATCGAACTGGATCGGCGTGCGCTGCTTGACCCGGTACCCGGACAGCTCGGCGGCCTTCCACTGCCCGCCGGCCTGCTTGACGCCGGCCAGCAGTTTCTTGGCAGTTTCGCCCTTGTAGAAACCATCGAAGCCCTTGTCGCCGAGCAGCTGCAGGGTATGCGCCAGCTCGGGCTGCTTGAAGATGTCGCCTTCGGCAATCGGCTTGCCGCCGCGCAGATATACCTCACGCGTGCCGGGATAACGCTCCATCACCTCGCGCCGCGAGGCATAGCCCTTGGCCATGCGCGCATACACCGGGAAGCCTTCGCTGGCGATGCGGATCGACGGCGCCAGCGACTGCTTCAGCGGCAGCCGGCCGTGCTTGGTGGCCAGTTCCACCAGCGCTGCCGGCAGCCCGGGAATACCGGCCGACCAGGGACCGTTGACCGAGCGGTCGCGGTCCAGCGCGCCCTGCTTGTCGAGGAACTGCGCCTCGCTGGCCGACTCGGGCGCGGTCTCGCGCGCGTCCAGCATCACGTCCTTGCCGGTCTTGGCATCGTGCAGCAGGAAGAAGCCGCCGCCACCCAGCCCCGAGCTGATCGGCTCGACCACCGCCAGCGTGGACGACACCGCGATCGCCGCATCGAACGCATTGCCGCCCTCGCGCAGGATCTGCAGGCCGGCATCGGTGGCCAGCGCATGACCGCTGGCAATCGCCGCACCGGGCGGGTGCCCCGCCACCGGGGAGGTCGTGGCTGCTGCAGGCTTGGCGCCATCGGCAGCCCAGGCCGGCGGTGCCAGCACCAGGGCCAGCAGCAACAGGCCGCGCGAAGAGAAACGTCGGGAAAAGATGCTCACGGGGCGGGAGGCTCCTGTTCGTACAGTTCGGGGTGGTCGCGCTGCAGCTGCATGAGCTTGGCGAGCAGTTGATCGTGGGTTTCCGGTATTGCCGGATCCGGGTCGATGCATTCGACCGGGCACACCACCACGCATTGCGCTTCGTCGAAATGGCCCACGCACTCGGTGCAACGTGCCGGGTCGATCACGTAGATGGTTTCGCCCATCGAGATGGCCTGGTTCGGGCACGCCGGCTCGCAGACATCGCAGTTGACGCAGAGCTCGTTGATCTTCAGCGACATATCGGCACCACCATGCGATGCGGCGCAGCGCGATGCAACGCCAGGCGCTGGAACGCAACGTACTGCTGGAAGCGGACGCACGGGGCGTAGCGCGGTGCACAGACAACGCCATGCATGTGGCCGGCAACCGGTCCGAGCGGACCGGCGCCGACGGCGTGTGGGATCAGCAGCATGCTGCGATCCCGCACGGCGGCCGGACGCGCCCTCCCGCGCCTCCGGCCTGGTACGGCATTACTTGGCTTCAACGAAGGTGTATTCCACGCCCTTGGGCTGGACGATACCCTGCACCCGCGCATTCTCGGCCGCATTGCCGATGAACAGCACGCGCACACCCTTCATCGAATCGGCCGGCACGTCCTTGAACGCGGCGTCGATCAGGTCGGCCATCTTGGTCGAGGCGGACGAACCGAAGGCCAGCATGTTGCCCGGCTGCACGCCACGCGCGAGTGCGGTCTTGACGCTTTCCAGCTGACGCTCGTAGCTGCCGGCGAACTCGGCATCGGACTCCGGCGGCAAGTAATACAGGAACGGGCTGTTGGTGGTGGTGCCCAGGTTCTGGCCGACCACTTCCTGCAGGTACTTCTTCCAGCCGGCGTTGTCGTCCTTGGCCGGCGCGGTCAGCGCAGCCGGAGCGGCGGCGGCGGTCGGTGCCGGCTCTTCCTTCTTGCAGGCGGTGACGGCCAGAGCAGCGACCGAAGCGAGCACCAGCGCGCGCATTGTGTGTTTCATGAAACTCCTCCCTTTGAAAAGCATATGGTGATGTGACTGCTAGAGAATCAGGCCTGCGCGCGGGACTCGCGCACCTGCCGCAAGGCTTCGACGACCGAAGCCGGAACGAAACCGGACACGTCCCCGCCCAGCCGCGCGATTTCGCGCACCAGCGAGGACGAGATGAAGCTGTATTGCTCGGCCGGGGTAAGGAACAGCGTCTCCACCTCCGGGATCAGATGGCGGTTCATGCTGGCCATCTGGAATTCGTATTCGAAGTCGGACACCGCGCGCAGGCCGCGCAACAGCACCCCGGCGCCCATGTCGCGCACGAAGTGGGCCAGCAGCGTGTCGAAGCCGCGCACTTCCACATTGGCGTGCGCGGCCAGTGCTTCCTGGGCCAGCTCCACGCGGCGCTCCAGCGGCAGGGCCGGGCCCTTGGAGGGGCTGTAGGCCACGCCGACCACCACGCGCTCGAACAACGGCGCGGCACGGTTCACCAGATCGATATGCCCGTTGGTGATCGGGTCGAAGGTACCGGGATAGACGGCGGTGCGGCTATTGGCCACGCTCATACGGAAACTACCGGGGTCGGATCGCCGTTCAGTGTAGCAGCGGCCCGGCGGTACAGCGCATAGCGCACCTGCTGGGTGGCGCCTTCGCGGTGCAGATGCCAGCCGGCCGGCACCTGCGGCGGGACCTCGGCCGGGCCTTCCAGGTACAGCCAGGCGTCGGCGCTCAGGTGCGCGGGCAGGCGTTCCAGCACGCTGGGCCACAGCCCGGCGGCAAACGGCGGGTCGACGAACGCGATGCTGGCCTGCGCCACCGGCGCACGTTCCAGCCAGCGCAGCGCATCCTCCTGCAGCACCTGCACCTGATCGGCCGCATCCAGCCTGGTCACGTGCTGGCGCAAGCGCTGCACCAGGCCAGGGTCGCGCTCGATCAGGGTCGCGTGCGCGGCGCCGCGCGACACCGCCTCCAGGCCCAGCGCACCCGACCCGGCAAACAGGTCCAGCACACGCGCGCCGGGCAGGCGCGGCATCAGCCAGTTGAATACCGTCTCGCGGACGCGGTCGCTGCTCGGGCGCAGGCCGGGCAGGTCCGGCACCGCCAGCTTGGTGTTGCGCCAGCGCCCGCCGACGATGCGCACCTGCCCTTCCGCGCCGCGTGGCGCCGGCCGTGCGGGGCGGCTCATCGCAACACGCCGGGTGCGGGCGAACGGGTGCAGGACGGCGGCAGCGCAAATGGCGACATGACTCAAGGCAGACGGGTTGGCCGGCCATGATACCGCCGCGATCGCCGCAACCACCCTCCCCGATCGCCATGGACGCAGGCCATCTGGCGCACGCCCGCCTTGAAAAATCCCCACGCGGCCTCATCCCCCAGGCCATCGGCCGCGTTGCGGCCTGGGCCACCATGGAGCACGACCCCAATGACCGTTGATACCGACAAGCAGACGCTTGGCTTCCAGACCGAGGTCAAGCAGCTGCTGCAGCTGATGATCCACTCGTTGTACTCGAACAAGGAAATCTTCCTGCGCGAGCTGGTCTCCAATGCCGCCGACGCCGCCGACAAGCTGCGTTTCGAGGCACTGGTGAAGCCGGAGCTGCTGGAAGGCGGCGGCGAGCTGCGCATCCGCGTGGACTACGACAAGGACGCGCGCACCGTCACCATCGACGACAACGGCATCGGCATGAGCCGCGAGGATGCGGTCTCGCATCTGGGCACCATCGCCAAGTCCGGCACCGCCGACTTCCTCAAGCACCTCAGCGGCGACCAAAAGAAGGACGCCAACCTGATCGGCCAGTTCGGCGTGGGCTTCTACAGCGCCTTTATCGTCGCCGACCAGGTCGACGTGTACTCGCGTCGCGCCGGCCTGCCCGCCAACGAGGGCGTGCACTGGTCTTCGCGTGGCGAAGGCGAGTTCGAGGTCGCCAGCGTCGACAAGCCCGAGCGCGGCACCCGCATCGTGCTGCACCTGAAGGACGGCGAAGACAGCTTTGCCGACGGCTGGACGCTGCGCGGCATCCTCAAGAAATACTCCGACCACATCGGCCTGCCGATCGAGATGCGCAAGGAGCACCACGGCGAACAGGCCGACGCGCCCGCCGAGCCGGAGTGGGAAGCGGTCAACCGCGCCAGCGCGCTGTGGACGCGGCCCAAGTCCGAGATCAAGGACGAGGAATACCAGGAGTTCTACAAGCACGTCGCGCATGATGCCGGCAACCCGCTGGCGTGGAGCCACAACAAGGTCGAAGGCAAGCTGGAATACACCTCGCTGCTGTTCGTGCCCGGCCGCGCCCCGTTCGACCTGTATCACCGCGATTCGGCGAAGGGCCTGAAGCTGTACGTGCAGCGCGTTTTCATCATGGACCAGGCCGAGCAGTTCCTGCCGCTGTACCTGCGTTTCATCAAGGGCGTGGTGGATTCGTCCGACCTGTCGCTCAATGTGTCGCGCGAGATCCTGCAGTCCGGCCCGGTGGTCGACTCGATGAAGTCGGCGCTGACCAAGCGCTCGCTGGACATGCTGGAGAAGCTGGCCAAGGACAAGCCGGACGACTATGCAACGTTCTGGCGCAACTTCGGCCAGGCGCTGAAGGAAGGCCCGGCCGAGGATTACGCCAACCGCGAAAAGATCGCCGGCCTGCTGCGCTTCTCCTCCACGCATGACACCACCGGCGCGCAGAGCGTGGGCCTGGCCGATTACGTGGGTCGTCTGGCCGAGGGCCAGGACAAGCTGTACTACCTCACCGGCGAAAGCTACGCGCAGATCAAGGACAGCCCGCACCTGGAAGTCTTCCGCAAGAAAGGCATCGAAGTGCTGCTGCTCACCGACCGCATCGACGAGTGGCTGATGAGCTATCTCACCGAGTTCGACGGCAAGTCGTTCGTGGACGTGGCACGCGGCGACCTGGACCTGGGCAAGCTGGATTCGGAAGAAGACAAGAAGGCGCAGGAAGAAGTCGCCAAATCCAAGGAAGGCCTGGCCTCGCGCATCAAGGCCGCCCTGGGCGACGACGTGGCCGAAGTGCGCGTCTCGCACCGCCTGACCGATTCCCCGGCAATCCTGGCCATCGGCCAGGGCGACTTGGGCCTGCAGATGCGTCAGCTGCTGGAAGCCAGCGGCCAGGCCGTGCCGGAGTCCAAGCCGGTATTCGAATTCAACCCGGCCCACCCGCTGATCGAAAAGCTGGATGCGGAACAGGATATGGACAGGTTTGGCGATTTGAGCCGGGTGCTGTTCGACCAGGCTGCATTGGCAGCGGGCGACAGCCTCAAGGACCCGGCCGGGTATGTGAAGCGGTTGAACAAGTTGTTGTTGGAGTTGTCGGCGTAAGCCTTGCGACACCTTTTGTGACACACCAAGACCGGCGCTTGCGCCGGTCTTTTTTTGCGTCTCTCTTCTGTCGGGCACGCCCGGTGCCTGCGCGCATCGTGCGCGCTACGATCAGGGCGCGGGCAACGTCATCGACGATCTACTGCGACAGCATTCACGCCGACTCCAACACCCAGCATCCGAATGCCGGTCCGGCCGAATAGCCAGTTTCCGGTTCAATACGGATCTGCAGGATGGCGCGGCCGGCGACCGCTGCAGGCAAGGCGTAATCCACGTCGACGAAGTCCAGGCCGCGGTTGCCGTCCAGGCGTTCGTTGGCGATGAGTTCGCCGTCGGCGAGGATGCGGAAGCGGCGGCGGGTTTCGTCGCCCCAGTAGCGTAGGCGCAGGATGCGGGCCTTCACGGTGTTGCGCAGGGTGAAGGCGATGAAGCCGCCGGTGCGGGCGTCGCGGCCGGCACGGCGGCGGTAGCTCAGTGCGTAGGAGCTTTCGCTGTGCAGGCCGTGGGCTTTTTCAGAGGCTTCATCGCCCAGGGCAATGCGGTCCAGTGCGCGCGTGTCCAGCGCCTGTTGTTTCGCGTCTGCTGCGGCCTGTTCGGCTTGATGCTGCTGCCATGCGGCGGCGTCGCGATGCTCCAGGTAGGGCGCGCTGCGGCGATCGAACTGTGCATAGAACGGCGAGAAGCGCCACAGCTGGTCGCCGTGGCGGTAGTCGAACGCGGTCTGGCCTGCCACCGGCTGCAGGCGCTGCAAGACCTCATCGCCGCCGATCAACGCCGGGGTCTTGCCCGACCAGGGTTTTGCGGCAGCGCCCAGGTCGGCCGCCAGCACCAGCGGCCCGCGCAGCACCGAGACCCAGGCCGGGTCGTCCGGCGTGGCTTCCAGGCGCAGCGGCATCTCGAACGACAGCGTGAGCGTGTCGCCCGCCCGCCAGACGCGGGCGATGCGCAGGTAGCCCTCGTTGACGGTGGCATCGACCGGCTGGCCGTTGAGCTGCAGCCTCGGCGACTGCGCCCAGCCAGGCACGCGTAGTGCGAGCATGCGTTGCTCGGCCGGCGCGGCGTCGATGCGTAGGGAGGCGCTGCCCTGCTCCGGCATCGTGCTGCGCAGGGTCATGTCCAGCCCGGCGGCATCGCGCACGCTGGAGGGCACGTAGAGATTGACGTAAACGCCCTGTCCGTCCTGCCAGTAGATGGAATCGCCGAACTGGGCATGCGCCTCCATGCCGCTGCCGACACAGCACCAGAAATCGTCGAACGGCGACGACCAGGCGCGCGCTTCGCCGGCCAGCATCGGTGTCATGTAAGTGAACATGCCGGTGCGCGGATGCTGCTGCGCCAACACGTGGTTGAGCAGCGTGCGCTCGTAGTAATCGAAGAACTCGGCCTGCGGGCCCCATTGGTACAGGTGCCGGGTGAGCTTGAGCATGTTGTAGCTGGCGCAGTGCTCGCAGGTCTGCTCGGTGACAAACTTCGAAATGCTGTCCGGCTGCTGGAAGTACTCGCGGTCGCCATTGCCGCCGATAACGTAGGTGTGGTGGTCGGTGACGGTGTGCCAGAAGAAGCGCGCGGCCGCGCCCGAGGCGGCATCGCCGGTGACCTCGTACTCGCGTGCCAGGCCGATCAGCTTGGGGATGTTGGTATTGGAATGCTGGTGCACCAGTTCGTCGCGCTGGGCGACCAAGGGATCGAGCACGGCGTAATGGTGCAGGCGCTGCGCCAGTGCCAGCCATTGCGCATCGCCGGTCCGCACATGCAGCTCGACGAAGGATTCGTTGAGGCCACCGAATTCGCACGACAGCACCTTCTGCAGCTGCGCGGCGTCGAGCGCGGCGAAGATGCCTTGCAGATAGCCGGCCAGGCCCACCGCCACCTGCAGCGCCTGCGCATTGTCGCAATGCGCGTGCACGTCGAGCAGGCCGGCAAACAACTTGTGCCAGGTGTACAGCGGTGCCCAGCTGCCGTTGAGGTAGAACGGCGCCGGGTCGATCTTGCCGCGCCTGAGTTCATCGAACACCGCGCGCCCGCTTTCGATCTTCCCTGCTGCATTCTTTCGGGTGAAGCCAGCCACATAGCCATCGCCTGCATGCGCCTGGCAGCGTGCCAGCTCTGCGACCAGGTACCCGGCGCGCGTGCGGCATTGCGCATCGCCGGTCTGCGCATGCATCAGTGCCAATGCGCTGAGATAGTGACCGAGCGTATGCCCGGCGATGGTGTCCGCCTCCCAGCCACCGTATGCAGGCGCCTTGGGATCGAGGCCGGCGTACAGCACGAAATTATGCAACAGCCGGTCGGGCTCCAGCCGCATCAGGTAACGACGGTTGGTGTGCAGCGCGTCCAGGAACAACGACGGCGTGAGCCGCACCTGCGCCAGCGGCACTGCGCGGACGCTGCCGGGTTGTGCGGCGCTGGCCTGCGCCGGAAAGCGCAGCAAACCCGCCGCAACCGCCAGGCTGCTCCAGGCCAGAAAACGGCGCCGCGACAGGCTCGGCGCGTGGTCGTTGGGCAACTCGATCGGATACGTCTCGGTCATGGGCTCAGCTTAGCTCCTGTCGGCGCGCACAGACCGCGCGCGCCGTTGCAACAACCGCCTATGCAATCGCGACAACACGCGCGTGCATACGCATGACGCCCACGACCGATGGCATCTGGCCGCACGCCACCGCGACACACCGGCCCGATCAGAACTTCACCGTGGCACGCGCCCAATAGAACCGACCGAGCAGATCGTAGGTGGCCACATCGGTATTGGCGTTACCGACGTTGTTGGAGTAATACAACGGCGGCTGTTTGTTGGCGATATTGTCCACGCCCACTTCGAAGCGCGTGTGCCACGGTTCGACGTTGTAGCCCAGCTGCAGGTTGTTGTAGACGTAGGCGCCGATCTTGCGCACCACCATCGGCTCGCTGGAATCGGCCGACAGGCTCTGGTCCGGATCCGAATTGCCGATGGCGGTGTGCCCCACATAACGGATGCGCCAGGTGGCGCTCCAGTCGTCCAATGCCCAGTTCACCGTGCCCAGCGCACGCCAGCGCGGGAAGTTGCCGTAGGCCTGGGTGTAGCGGCCGACGTTGTGGATGGTGACCGAGCTGGGGTCGGTGGTATCGGGCAGCACGTCGTAACGGGTGAGATAGGTGCCGTTGAGCCCGGCGCTAAGATTGCCCCACGCGGTGGGCGGCGCGCGGTAGGTCAGGTTGAAGTCCATGCCCTTGGCCCACAGCTTGCCCAGGTTGACGGTGGGTTCGGCGATGTAATTGATGGTGCCGTTGCCGTTGCGATGGATCAACGCGCAGAAGGAGCTGGCCGGGTTGGCGAAGCATTGATTGAGCACGGTCTGCGCCGACACCGTGGTGATGGTGTCTTCCAGATCGATGCGCCACCAGTCCGCGCTCAGCGACAGCCCATCGATCCACTGCGGGTCGTACACCAGTCCCACGTCGTAGGACTTGCCGGTTTCCGGCTTGAGCTGGTACCCGGCCACTGCTGCGCCGGACACCTTGCCCGACACCTGGCCATCGGATTGCTGGTAGCTGCCGTCGGTGGGCACATTGGCGCAGGCCACACTATTGCCACCGGTGTAGCCATTGCACGGGTCGTTGACGGTGGCCGCATCGCCGGCCACGCCGGCGTACAGCTCGTTGATGTTGGGCGCGCGGAACACCTCCGACACCGTGCCGCGGATCAGCAGGTTCTCGATCGGGCGATATTCAAGCGAGATCTTGCTGTTGGTCTTGCTGCCGACCGAGCTGAAGTCGGAAAAGCGCGTGCCCAGCGTGATGTTCAAGGCGTTGATGCCGGGCAGATCCTTCAGCAGCGGAAACAACGCTTCGGCATAGGCCTCCTTGACGTCGAAACTGCCGGCCAACGTGGACGAACAGAATTCGATCACCCCGCACAGGCCGTCTTCATCGCCGGTCCATAGCGGGTCGGAGGCGGTGGTCGAACGCTCCTTGCGATAGGAGACACCGGTCGCCAGGCTGACCGTGCCGGCCGGCAGTTCGAACAGCGAACCGTTGGCATTGGCCTCGAATTGCTTGACCGTGTAGACGCTGGTCACGATGGGGTTGACCACCATGCCCTGCAGCGCGGACAGGTTGGCGCTGTCATTGAGGTTGAAGAAGTTCAGCGGTGTGCAGCCGGCGATCGCCGCGCCCGCGCTGCCGCACTTGACCACGCCATCGCCGTCCAGGAACGAGGGGCCGATGGCCTGATTGAACGCGGCATAGTCGAGAAAGCCGTTATTGATCGACTTCTGTTTGACCTTGCCGTAGTTGAAGGTGGCATCCCACTGCCAGGAACTGTCGCCGAAGCGGCCGCGCAAGCCGGGGCTGATCTGGAAGTTGTAGGTGTTGTATTGATAGCTGCGATTGCCCAGCACGGTGGCGCGCGTGTTGAGGTCGTTGTACGAGGTGCCGGTGCTGCGATCGGTGCCGAAGTTCACGCCGAACGGGTTGTAGTAACTCTGCGACGACACCAGGATGTTGTCACCGTTGGCGAAGATCGGGATCGGCGCAATGATCGAGGCGGATTCGGTTTTACTGAACCAGGTGTTGACGTAGCCCTCGACGTTGTCAGTGAAGCGATAGGTGCCCAGCAAAAACGCATTGGTGCGCTTCTGCGGGGTCTGCAACAGGTTGAACGGCTGGTAGTTGTAGGAGTCGGCGCTGGCGTTGTAACAGTGGAAATCGCCCGCGCCGGCGCGACCGCTCACGCCGCTGTTGAGGGTGACGCGCCCGCAGCCGTTGGCTTGCGCAAGCTGCGTGGACTGACCCGAGCCATCGTTGAAATTCACGGTGCCGGTGGGCGTTGCGGACGAACCCTGCTTCACCGGTTGCCCGTTGGTCAACGCAAGCGCGTCCCTGGAATAGTCGCGCGCCGCTGCCGAGACCGGATCGATGTTGTGGTACGACAGGCCGCCGATCAGGCTGCCACGCTCCCAGGTCTTGCCGGTGGTCAGGGTGAAGTTGCGCCGGTTGCCGTCGCCTTCGCTGCTGGTGCCAAAGTCGCTGCTGAACTGCACGCCATCGAACTGGCTGCGCAGGATGAAATTGACCACGCCGCCGATGGCATCGGAGCCATACACCGCGGAGGCACCGTCGCTAAGCACTTCGATGCGCTCGATCATGCTGGACGGAATGGCGTTGACGTCGTTGTAGGCCAGTCGAATACCGTTGACCAGCACCAAGGTGCGCTTGTCGCCCAAACCGCGCAGCGAAATGGCCGAGGCACCGGTGCCGCCGCCGTTGTTGGTATACGGATTGGTGGCGTTGCCGGCGATCGACGGCAGCTCCTGCAGCAGATCGCCCACCGTGGCCTTGCCGGTCGCGGCGATCTGTTCCTGGCTGACCGTGACCACCGGGTTGGCGGTTTCGGTATCCACGCGGCGCAGACGCGAGCCGGTGACGACCACGCTGTCCAGCGTTTGCGGCGCATCACCGCTGCTGCCGGCCTGCTGCGCAGACACCGGTGCGCTGACGCCTGCAGACAGCGCCAGCAGCAACGCGGCGCTGAGCATGCTCGGCACCGGGCGCGTGGGCGTGCCGGAGGTCCGGGAGAAAGGCAACAGCGGCATCGGCATGCAAGGCTCCTGATTCGTATGGCGGACAAACGATGGGCAACACACACCCGTGCCGGCAGACGCCAGCGCAGGGCAAGATGGATGGCAGACGCGCACGCAGCGAAACTTCTCGCCAGCGCTGTGCTGCAGACATGCAGACAACCTGCGACGCGCACGACCACACAGGGTCACGCAGCAGCGCGTGTTGTCAAAAAGGGTGTCGGTTCCGCACCGGAGGCGCCCATGCGCTCCAGTTTCATCAGCTGGTCACAATGTGCCTGTGCGCACGCGCCACGTCTTGTCGCATTTGACGACAGCGCATGCGGAAAACTGCATGGTTCGCAAATGAACCAGCCTGCCTTGACGTTGCACTCTGCAGCAACGTCTGCAGCTGGACACCACGCCTAAGGCGATGGACGGGACACCCGAGGCGATGTATCGCCTGCAACCATGTGCGATGACAGTCGATCTAAAAGATGACAGTCGATCTAGAAATCGAGCACTGCGCATGCATGCAGCAGCGCGGTGACGGCAATCAGCATGCACTGCCCTGCCCGCCATGTTTCAGCGGCCGTGGTCTAGGCACTGCAGTCAAACGGTCGGCCGGCAGACCGGCCTCACGGATCACGGCGCCTGCGTCGTCGCAGCCTGGTCGTGGTTCCAGTCCGGCGTTGGCGCTTGCTGCATCCAGCGCAGGAAGAAATCCAGCAGGCGGCGCTTGCCGTAGTCGCCACCGGCGCCGTGATCGCCGCCGGGCACCACCAGCAGGTCGAAATCCTTGCCCGCCTTGATCAGCCGATCGGCCACCTGCAAGGTGCTGGCCGGATCGACATTCATGTCCATGTCGCCGGTGACCAGCAGCAGGTGTCCTTGCAGGCGCGCGGCGTTTTCCACGTTCGACGATTCGGCGTACCACGGCCCGACCGGCCAGCCCATCCATTGCTCGTTCCACCAGATCTTGTCCATGCGGTTGTCGTGGCAACCGGAATTGGCCACGCCTGCCACATAGAATTCCGGATGGAACAGCAGCGCACCCAAGGCGTTCTGGCCACCGGCCGAGGTGCCGTACACACCGACGCCGCCGTCGGTGGCGTACCACGGGTACCGTGCGGCAGCGGCCTTGTGCCAGGCGATGCGATCCGGCAGGCCCGCATCCTTGAGGTTGCGCCAGGCCACATCGTGGAAGGCGCGCGAGCGATTGTTGGTGCCCATGCCATCGATCTGCGCGACCGCAAATCCCAGTGCGGTCAGCGCTGACATGCGGGTGGTGAACGTCTTGGGCACGAAGGACCCCTGCGGCCCTGCGTAGATGTATTCGATCACTCGGTAACGCTGCTGTGGCTGCATCTGCATTGGGCGCTGGATCACGCCCCAGATCTCGGTCTTGCCATCGCGGCCGGTGGTGTGGAACGGCAACGGTGGCTGCCAGCCGGCGGCCTGCAGACGGCTCAGGTCGGTGCGCTCTACCGTGCGTGCCAGGCTGCCGTCGGCGCTGCGCCGCAGCTCCAGCACCGGGCCCAGGTCCACGCGCGAGTACAGATCCAGATACCATTTGCCGTCCGGCGAATAACTCACCTGGTGATCGGCGGCCGCCGGCGTCAATGCAGTGAGCCCGGTGCCGTCCAGACCGATGCGATAGGCATGGCGGTAGTACGGGTCCTCGCCGGGCTGCATGCCGGAGGCGGTGAAATACAGCTGGCCTGCGGCCTCGTCGAGGTAGTCGAGCTTGCGCACCACCCAGTCGCCCTGCGTGACCTGGCGGATCACCGCACCGCTGTGGCCGTCGTACAGATACACGTGCTCCCAGCCATCGCGCTCGGAGGCCCACAGGATCTGCGCGCCGTCGGCCAGATCGCGCCGCGCATGCTTGCCGCCGTCCTCGTGCGTTCCGCTGAGTTCGGAGTATTCGATGAAGGTGGGCGAGGTCTCTTCGATCAGGGTGCGCGCGTCAGCCGTGCGTGCGTCAACTTCAATCACCCGATACAGCTGGTGCCCGCGCGCGTTGTATTCGAAGGTGAGCGCGCGGCTGTCCTTCCACCAGACCATCTCGCTCAGGCTGAAGGCATTGGGCAGCAACGTCATCGCCACCGGATGCGCGGCGCGCGTGGCGATGTCGAACAACACCGGCTGCATCACCGGCAAGGCATCGCCGGGCTTGGGATAGACCTGCTGGTGCAACTTCGGCTGCAGCTGATCGGCCGGCGCCGATTCGATGTAATAGACCATGCGCGGCGGCGGCGCCTTGACCCGATACGCAGCCAGATGCTGCGAGTCCGGCGACCACACCACGCTGTCGAGTGCGTAGTAATCGTCGGCACTGCCATCGCGGCTGAGCACGCTGCGCTCGCCACCACCGACCGGCGCGATCACCAGATTGGCCTGCTCCACCCAGGCGCGCCAGCGGCCATCCGGCGATAGCTTGGCCTGCCGCTCGCCCTGCTTGAGCGGCAGGCGCATGTCCATCGACTCGGCCTGCACGTCGCGTTCGGGCACGTGCGCGCAGCGATAGCGGGCCAGATCGCACTGCCAGCCCAGCTTCGCCAGCTGAAAGCCCAGGCGCTGCCGGTCCAGGGTGGGTTCCTCCAGCTGCAGTTGCGTGGCGTCGATGGCTTGCGCACCGGCCTGCGTCAGTGCCGCCGCCAGCCGCGCATGATCGAAGGCCAGCGTGTTGCGACCGCTGGCCGCATCCACCAGGCGGTACTCGATGGCCGGCGCCTGATCGGCACGTACCACGCCACGCCGATACACGAAATGCCCTGCATCGATCCATACCGGCGCCGTCGGTTGCCTGTCGACCAGCGACGCATAGTGATCGGCCAGACCGATCGCCTGCGCATACTGCGCCGGTGTGGGCGTGGGCACGGGCGTGGTTGCTACGGATGCAGCCGCTGTGCTTGCCGAGAGCGTCCAGAGTGCGATGCTCAGGCACCATACTGCAACGCTACGCTGCCTGGAGGTCTGGGTGTGATGCAGCAGTGGCTTCATGCGTTTATCCGCGGAGATGGTGTGGTCATGGCTGGCACGGTCATCGCACCAATGGGCCATCACCCGTACCAGGCCTGCACCTTCACCGCCGCTGTGCTGGCGGGCAATGCCACACGATCGGCATGCGGGCCCTGCGCACGCGCCGGCTTGCCGTCGACGAGCACGCGGGTGAGCTTCTTACCCTTGGGCGCACGCAGGCTCAGCCAGGTGTGCCTGGGTGACCGTTCCGGCAGTTGCACCTCGGCATCGATGCGGCGTGCCGCCACGTCGGCGCGCAAGGTCAGCGTGAGCTTGCCCCAGCGTGTGGGCGCTGCGGTGATGCCGATCGCGGCGCCACTGCCCAGCCATGCGCGCGGCAGCGCACGCGCAAGGAACAACTGCTCGCCTGCGCTGTCGTCGCTGACCAGCATCCAGCGCAGCAGCAACGGGATGGTCATCTGCGCAGGGATGCAGAACAGCGGCATGCCACCGGTGATGCCGCTGACCTCGCCGGCGGTCCAGCTGCCGCGGGTATGCACCTGGTAGCGGTGCGCATAGACGAACAACAGATACTCTTCGATGCGATCCAGCCGCAGCAGCTGTTGCGCATAGCCGTAAGAAATGAAGCCGAGCAAATCGCGGCTGCCCGGCTCCGGCGGCGCGATGTTGGCCACCACGCCGATGCTGGTGCCGCCATGGCCGCGCAGGCAATCGATCACCAGGTTGGCCAGGTCGTCGGGCAGCACATCGGCCTGCAGCAATTCCGCATACGCGCGGTGCGGCCATTGCTGCTCGCTGGGCTTTTCCTGCAGCAGCGATTGGCGAAACGTCAGTTTGGTGCCCGGCAACGGGCCGATATACGGCGGCGACAGCTCGCGGCGCACGTTGGCACGCAGACTGGCCTCCAGCCGTGCGCGCAACTGCCTGGCGCGATGCTGCCATTGCGTGGCCAGACCGGCATCGCCACCGAGCGTGCTCCAGACCTGGGCGATGTCTTCCCAGCCGCGTATCGTCAGCGCGCTGTTGGCGTAGTACGGTTTCCACCACAGCGACGGGTCGGGGAACAGGCAGGCATCGGATTCGTTCCAGCCGTGCAGCAGGCCATGGCCATGCGCGTTGTGCGGTAATGCCAGCGCCTGGTCGTGCAGCTCGCACAGCAGCTGCGCGGTGGCGGCGATCTTGGGCAGCAGGCGGCGCAGCCGCGCCGCATCGCCGGTGTAGCGTAGATAGCGCGCCAGCAGCGACAGGGTCAGCCCGAACTGCCCGACCTCCGGCCCGCGCATGTTCGGCAGGCCATCGTCCTGCACGAAGTCGTCGAAGTAGTTGTCCAGTACCGCAGCGGCCTGCGCGAAGCGGCCCCATTCCAGGTTGGCGTAGAACGAGCTGGTAAAGGTGTCCTGGAAACCGTCGTACTCGTTGCCGTAGTAGTCGCGTTCCACCGCGCCGTACTTCGGATAATCGCCACCGGGCCGCACCACCAGCTCGCGCGCGAACGCGAACTGCGCCATGTCGTTCCAGCTGGCATCGGGCAGCTGCGCCTGCACCGTGCCGTCCAGGGCCTGCTGCCAGTACGCGGCGAAATCGATCAACCCCGCGTAGAACTGCTCGGCGGTGGCCGGCTTGCGCGACGGTGCAAACGCGGGATAGCTGTGGGTGTAGTGCACGCCGACGATCTCGCCGCCGCGTACGTGCATCGTGCGATGCCAGGTCTGCACCACGAAGCGATCACTGGCACCCACATCGGCGAACACCAGCACGTCGTACCAGCTATCGGCCTCGCCCTCGCGCCGCATCACCTTGCGTACCGCCGGCATCCAGCCACCCAGCAGGCCTTCTTCGCGCCGTTTGATCAACGCCTCTTCGCCCAACTCGGCGAAGGCGTGTTCCGGCCGCGAGGTGCGACTGCGGCCGTTGGGCAGGATCGGCATGGTGTCCAGGCTTTCGCGCGTGCCGACGAAGGTGGTCCACGGCCAGCGCCCGCCATTGTCGTTGGGGTCGAGCAACGAGGCCGGCGGCGGCGCGACATCGCGCACCTGCGCCTCGTCCGGGTCGCCATCGCGCAGCAGGCGGTCGGCGAGCAGATCTGCCTCGGCCATCGCCACCTCGGCCAGCGACATCCCGAAGTACGGCTTGCCCTCGGCCGGGTAGGCCGGCTCGGTACGTTTGTCCAGGCGCAGCATGCCGCTGTCGGTCCATAGCGTCAGCTGGCCCTGCGGGTTGTCGAGATGCTCGTAGACGGTCCACTGCTGCTGCAGGTGTTCAAAACTGCACAGCTTGCTGCCCACATGCGCGGCCGATGGCAGCGCCTCAAGACGCGGCAGCGCCGGTGGCGGCAACGGCGCCGGGGTGTGCGACGTGCCCGGCAGCGCGAGCGCGGCACCTGCGCCCACCGCCGCGGTTGCCGCCATGCCCTGACGCAAAAAGCTTCTGCGGTCCATCGTCGCGCCCTCGGTTGATCTCATCCACATCCTGCGCGACGGCGCGGCTTGCGTCTTGTGGCAGCTGTCTGGCACGTATGCGGAAATCCGCACACAAGCAGCTGTTGCTGCGCTGCCATCGCAGCAACGGCGCAGCGCCCAGTTGCCGCCCCCTGCCATTTAGCCACGTGACTTTCTGGCCACGCCGGTATCTGCGGTGGCGGCCACACTGGCTGCACAGACGCAGGCGGCACCGTCGCCAGACCGCAACGCAACCCAAGCCCACCCACAAGGAACGTCATGCAGCCATCCCCATCGCGCATTGCGCACAGTGCCCGCGCCGCAGCGTGGTTTTTCGATGCCGGCAGCGCGTCTGCCAGGCGGCTGAAACGTCCGGCGCATCGCTGGCTGTGGCTGGCCTTGATCGTGCCCTGCATCGCGCAGGCGCAGGTGGATCTATCGCAGGTGGATGCCGAGATGGCCGCCCCACGCACCCAGGTGCTGGTGCTTGGCAGCGTGCATCTGTCGCAGTTGCCCAAGGGCAGCGATATCGGTGCAGCACGCCTGCAACCATTGATGGACCGGCTGGCCGCGTACGCGCCCACCATCATCACCACAGAGGACCTGGCGGGCGAAACCTGCGACCTGATGCGGCGCCATCCTGCCGTCTATCTGCCCGAGGACACCACGACCTATTGCCCTGACACCAGCGAGGCGGCGCGTGCCACCGGGCTGGACGTTCCCACCGCTCTCGGCCAGGTCCGTGCAGCGCTCCGCAGCTTGCCCAGTGCGCCCACACCGGCACAGCGTCGTCACCTGGCTGCGCTGTTTCTGGCCTCGGGCGAGCCACCATCTGCGCTGGTGCAATGGCTGCAGCTTGCGCGAGCCGAACAGCGCAGCGGCGATGGCCTGGATGCGGCGCTGGTCGCGCGACTGCGCAGCATGGAACAGCGCCCCAACGAGAGTTACCAGATCGCCGCACGGTTGGCGGCACGCCTTGGCCTGCAGCGCGTCCATCCGGCCGACGATCACACCGGCGACAACGTGGACGTGGCCGACCCGGCGGCGTACGGCAAGGCGATCCAGGCCGCCTGGGACAAGGCCGCGCCGCGGGCGCGCGCCATGCGTGAGCGCGAGGACCAGCTGGCAAGTCAAGGCAAGTTGCTGGAGCTCTATCGCGCGATCAACCTGCCGGCCAGCCAGCAGCTGGCCATCGCGGTGGATTTTCGCGCCGCACTGAGCGAGGGCTCGCCGCAGCGCTACGGCTATCGCTATGTATCCGGCTGGGAGATCCGCAACCTGCGCATGGTGTCCAATGTACGCGCCAGCTTTGCCGACCAACCCGGTGCGAAGGTTCTGGCAGTGGTCGGTGCCATGCACAAGCCCTGGTTCGACAACTGGTTGGGACAGCTGCAGGGCGTGGATATCGTGGATGCGGCGCAGGTGTTGGGCAGTGACGGGCCGTGAGTACAACGCCGTCAGCATGACGCTCCAGGCCAAACGCGAGTCAGTCGAAAGCGCGGTGCCCTCGCCGCTCGCCGGACACGCCCGTGAACCCGCCCGTGGGGGCTCGGTGGCGGCATTGATGCCGCCGCACGGTCCCGCAATCGGCAAGGACATCGCACCCGGGAGCTACGCTAGCGTTGTGAAAAGCGGTCCATCTCGTGGATTCCATCGGCTTGCTGATTTGGGCCGCAACCACATGAACGTTAGCGAATCAGAAGCGCGTCATGCACTGCTTGCACACTGCAAACCGACACTCTCGACTGGCCGTTGGCTGCCCACCGTCGCGGGACCTTACGCGGCATGGATGCCGCGTAAGAGCCTACACGGACGTACTTGCGGCGTGTCCTGCGATGGTGGGCGGGCAACGGCCCTGCGGCCAGCTATCAGACCAACTGCTCCACGCTTGCGCTCTATCCGCACTGCCCTAAAAACCCGCAGCCAAGACAAGCGCACTATCGAGTCGTCTATCGATACTGGCATAAGCAGCAGCCATCAATTCGCTGACTCCACAAAATGCAGAACGTAAATCCGGTTTCAGGTGCAGCCAGATGCGGCATCACGGCGAAGGCCGCGCACCTAATGCACTAGATCGACAACCGGCCTTCGTCAATCCAGGCTCTCAGCTCAGCACATCCAGCAAGCTACCCAGCATCTCGTCGGAGCGCCGCAGCGCAGTGGCGTTGGCCTGGAAGTCGTTGCGTGCCGAGAGGCCTTCGACCAGATCGGTGGCCGGTGCCGATGGATCGGCGTTGGCGTCGACCACGCTGGCTGCCACTCCACCATTGAGCTGCGTGCTGGCTGCAACGGCCTGACGCGGACTGCCGTCCACCGGCTGACGCGCCACATTGCTGGCGGCCACCTGCTGGCGCAGTGCGGCGACCTGCATTCCGGAACTGGCGATGCTACTGATGCTCATGATGGCTCCGGTGCAGAACAGAGAAATAACCAATGACGTTTGTTTACCAACCAATCAACACAATCGTTGCCGGCAGTCGCGCCGCACTGCTGTTGTTCTTACGCCCACCGAGGCGCGTGGCGAGCGTGTCTCGCGAGGTGGAATCAGCTAACAGGCCCGCAATGACGTGTCTACCCACCGATTCCGATCACGCCCACCCCACGGCTACGCAGTCGCCTCACGCAGGCTCAATAGGTGCCTACCCGCACACGCAACACCACAGGCACCTCGCCCGCCGCATCCACCCGTCCGAAGTTGAGCCCGTAGTCAGTCTGGTCGCCGTTGAGCTGTCTTTCGACCTGCCAGCGCCCGTTCACGTAGCGCCCCTGCTCCACCCGCAACAGTTGTCCATGACGGGTATCGGCCGCCTCGCGGAAAAATTCAATCCGCGCGGCCATGCCGGTGACCAGGAACTCCTCCGGACCCAACTGCGCCACCAGCAGCCGGCCGGCGTGGTCGTCGTTGCCGGGCAGGATCGCCGGCGCATCGCCCCACATCGGCGCACCGAACGACACCTTGGCCTGCCAATCGCCGAAGCGCAGCGTGCGTTGCGGCGCGCCGGGCTGTTCGGCCACCGCCTGCAGCCGGCCGTCGAAGGCGGCCTGGGCGATCACGCGCTGCAGCGGGGCCAGCAGCTTGAAGTTGGCGGAGTGTGCAGCGATCGCGTCGCGGTTGGCCTGGCTGTCCTGGTTGCCATCCATGCCGAACACCGAAAAGCCGATCCCGCCCTGCCCCAGCACATGGAACAGATACGGCGCGGTGGCCGCCTCGAAGCCGGTCTCCGAAACCCAGGCCGGGTTATCCGGCCGCGCGTACTGGCCGATGACCTTGGTGTACTCGTTGTAGTCGTTGGTGTAGATATCGGTGCCGATGAAGTCGATCGACGGCGTGGCCGCGCGCCACAGCGCGAACACATTCACCGTCGCACCGCCGGACGGATAATCCATGCCCGGGTAACGCTTGCCCTTGTAGCGCAGCCAGGTGTTGACGTAGAGCGGCAGCGGATAAGCGTGCTTGCCGGCCGCGGCCACCTGTTCGATATACGCCGCCGTCGCATGCGCATTGAAGGCTTCGGCCGCTTCGGCACCGAACAGCTGCTGCCAGCTGCCCTGCGGTTTGCCCAGTTTTAGCGCGATCGCGCCGGGCACCGGTTGCGCGAACGCCGCCTCGCCGGCCGGGCCATGGTCGCGCACCGTGCCGATCGCGCCGGGCTCGTTTTCCACCTGTACCAGGATCACCGTGTGGCGGTCGCCATCGACCTTGCGCAGGTGCTGCATCAATGCGGTGAACGCACGCACATCGGCCTGCACGTTGGCGGCCACATGCGGCGACAGCACATCCACCGGCTCGCCATTGGCATCGCGCATGCGCGGGTAGGTGGCGTCGTCGCGCTTGATCCACTCCGGCACGTAATGCATCTGGCCGTTCTTCCAGCTGCCGAACCACAGCAGGGCCACGCGCAGGCCGCGCTTGCGCGCGCCGGCAATCAAGGCATCCACGTTGGTGGTATCGAAGCGCCCGGGCGCCGACTCGAACTGCTCCCAGTACACCGGCGCTTCCACCGTGTTGGCGTGCAGCGCGACCACCTCGTCCAGCGCCTTGGGCAGCACCGCCGGCCAGGCGCTGGAATTGTGCAGCTGCGCGGCCAGCACGGTGTATGGCGCGCCATCGACGAACAGCGCATGGCGGCCATTCTGGGTAACGAAGCGCGGCAGTTCTTCCGCGCTGGCCAGCAGCGGCACGCAACCGGCCAACATCGCCAGCGACCACAGCAGGGCTGCGATGCGGCCGCGCGGCCGCGGCATCTTCAGGACAAGCAAACGCATCATCGCGCCTCCGACGGTAGTGAATTCCAATGCGGCGTGGGTTCGTCGCGCAGATGGCGCACGAAGAAGTCGTACTGGCGACGCTGCACATAGTCGATCGGCCCGCTGGAGCGGCCTACCGAATGCTCGCCACCAGGCACGTTGAGCAGCTCGAAGTCCTTGCCGGCCTTGATCAGCGCATCGACCACCTGCGCGGTGGAGGCCGGGTCCACATTGCTGTCCTGCTCGCCGACGATCAGCAGCAGATCGCCCTGCAACTTGGCCGCATTGACCACGCCCGAGGCCTGCGCATAACCGGCATCCACCGGCCAGCCCATCCACTGCTCGTTCCAGCTGATCTTGTCCATGCGGTTGTCGTAGCAACCGGCGAACGCCACGCCCACCTTGTAGAAGTCCGGATGGCGTTCGAGCGCACCCAGCGTGCTCTGCCCACCGGCCGAGGCGCCATAGATGCCGACCCGGCCGATGTCGTAGGAAGGGTCCCTGGCCGCCAACGCACGGTGCCAGGCAATGCGATCGGCAAAGCCGGAATCGCCCAGGTTCTTCCACGCCACATCATGAAAGGCCTTGGAGCGGTTGGCGGTACCCATGCCGTCGATCATCACCACGATAAAGCCCAGATCCGCCTGCGCCTGCATGCCGATCTGCTTGTCGCCACCGGAGTGATAGCCGAACGGCCAGAACGTCTTGGGCACAAAGGAATCGTGCGGGCCGGCGTAGATGTTCTCGATCACCGGATACTTCTTGTGCGGGTCGTAATCGCGCGGGCGCACCACCATGCCCCAGATGTCGGTGCGGCCATCGCGGCCCTTGGCCACGAAGGTCTCCGGCGCGCGCCAGCCGGCGGCCAGCAATTTGTCGATCTTGCCCTGTTCCACCTGCTGCAGCAGCCGGCCATCGATGGCGTGCAGCTCCATCACCGGCGGCAGATCCGGGCGCGAGTAGACATCGACGTAATGCCGGCCGTCGTCTGCGATCGCCACATCGTGATCGGCATCGCTGTGGGTCAGCCGGGTCAACCGGCGGCCGTCGAAATCCACGCTGTACAACTGCCGGTAGTACGGGTCCTTGCCCGCATCCATGCCGCTGGCGGTGAACCAGATGCGCCGCTGCGCGTCGTCCACGCGCAGCACATCGCGCACGATCCACGGCCCGTGCGTGAGCTGCCGCTTGAACCTGCCGCTGCGGCCATCGACCAGGTACAGGTGCCGCCAGCCGTCGCGCTCGGAGATCCACAGCAAATCATCGCCGCGCCCATCCACGTCATGGCGGAAACTGCGGTCGGCGTAGACGAAGGTGCGCGCATCTTCGTCGACCGCCACGTGCGCGCGACCGCTCTGCGCATCCACTGCGATCACTCGCATGCGCTGAAAGCCGCGCTGCACGTAGTCGAAACTCACGCTGCGGCCATCGCTGCGCCACTGCAGCGGCGACAGCGCATACGGATTGGCGAACAAGGCGGTGTCCACCTCGCGGCGCCTGCCATCCACGGCGAACAGCACCGGCCGCTCCACATCCACCGCATCGCCGGGCTTGGGATACAACTGGGTGTGGACGACCGGCTGACCACCGCCCGCAGGCGCCGCTTCCACGCGGGTGACGCGGCGGGCCAACCCGGGACGCACGCGATACACCGCCAACCTCTGCGAGTCCGGCGACCAGGCGATGCTTTCCGGGTCGAAGTAATCGTCTGCGCGGCCATCGTCGCTGAGCCGGGTCAGCTGGCCATCGGCAACACGACGCAGCAGCAGGTTCCAGCCATCGGCGAGCGCTTCCCAGCGGCCATCGGGCGAACGGCGCGGCGTGGTGTCGGCTGGCACCGCAGGGTCGCGCACTACACCGAAGCCGCGTGGACGCTGCTGCGCAGCGGCGTCATCGCGGACGCAGCGGTCGTCCGTCAGGCTGCAACGCCAGGGCGCTTCGCCAAGCGCGAAGCGGATCGCCCCGTCGCTGCGCTCGCCGTCCGGCGCATAGGCAAAGCGCTCGAACGGCAACTGCAACGCGGTGTAGGGTGTGCCGGTCGCTGCACTCAATGCCTGCGCCACGCGCAGCTGGTCGAACGCCGGCGTTTTCTGCAGCGTGGCGACATCCATACGGACGAAGGCGAATCCGCCCGGCACCGTCTTGCGGTAATAGAACGTGCCGTTGTCCTGCCATTGCGCCGGCCAGGCCACGTTCTCGGTCAGCGTGCTCCAGTGCGCGCGCAAGCCCAGCGCGCGTTGGTAGTCGGCCACGCTGGGCGCGGCCTGTGCCGCCGTCGACAGCAACACGATGCACGCAGCCACTCCATTCAAGCAGCTACGCAACCAGCGCGAGGCACCCGCGCCGTGGCGCAGCTCACTCGCCATCGTCCTCCTCCAGCGCCAGCTCATCGCCGCGCAAGCCGCTGCGCGCGCCCCAGTGATAGATGAAGAATGCAATCACCGCCACGCTCAAGGTGTCGAACGGATGCGCGATCCAGCCGTGACCGCCGAACGTGCCGGCCCAGGACACTGCCATCACCAGCACGAAGAACACGATCAACCACAGCGATGCGCGCACCTGGCGCAGCAGGCGTGCCCTGCCCTGGCGCGATGGCAGGCGATACAGCACATACAGCACGAACGCGACCACCTGCAGGCCCAGCAACCACGACAAGGTGGGCCAGGTCGACCAGTAGACGATCAAGGCGGCGACGATGAACGACAGCGGCCCCAGCACGGCAAGGCCACGGACGCGGAACGGCCGCGGCAAGTCCGGCGCACTGCGGCGTAATGCGGCTACGGTGACCGGTGCCACTGCGTAGCTCAGCACCAGGGCGGCCGACACCACGCCGATCAGGGTCTCCCACGAGGGGAACGGCAGCGTCCAGAAGATCGACAAGCCCAGGCTCAACCACAATGCCGAACGCGGAATGCCCGATTGCGGATCCACCCGCGTCAGCACCGGCAAGAACCCGCCGCTGCGCGCCCAGCCGTACACCACGCGCGGGGTGGCATTCATGTAGATGTTGCCGGTGCCGCTGGGCGAGACCATCGCATCGCAGATCACCAGCGCAGCCAGCCACGCCATCCCCAACGCCAGCGCGATGTCGTGGTACGGCAGCGCAAACACCTTGTCGATGCCGCTCCAGCCCGGTGCCAGTTGCGTGGCGGGAATGCTGCCCAGAAACGCCAGCTGCAGCAGCACGTAGATCACCGTGGACAAGGCCACCGACAGGATCAGGGCGATCGGGATATTGCGCTGCGGGTCGCGCACCTCGCTGGCCACCGACACGATCGGGGTCAGGCCCAGATAGGCAAAGATGATGCCGCCGGCGGAGATCGCCGCCTCTACCCCGGCCATACCAGAGGGCGCAAACCCGTGCACGCTCAGGTTGCCCGGGTTGAAGTGCTTCATCAGTAGCACGATCACCAGGATCGGCACCAGGAACTTGAAGATGCTGACGATGTTGTTGGCCAACGCGAAGGTCTTGACGCTGAAATAGTTGAGCAGGAAGAACAGCACCAGCAAGGCCAGTTGCACCAGCCAGCCCCACACGCTGGGATGGCTGCCGCCGGGTTGGTTGAGCAGCGGGAACCATGCCGCCGCATACTGGCGCGCCGCTTCCACCTCGATCGCGATCAGGCTGGAAAACGCGATCAGGGTGATGAAGCCGGTCAACGAGCCCAGCAAGGCGCCATGCGAATACTCCGGGTAGCGCACCACGCCACCGGCGCGTGGCAGCGCGGCGCCGAGTTCGCAATACACCAGGCCGAGCAGCAACACCGCGATGCCGCCGAGGATCCACGACAGGATGCCGGCCGGCCCGGCAATGGCAGAGACATGGCTGGCCGAGAACAACCAGCCCGAGCCGAAGATCGAACCCAGCCCGATAAAGGTCAGGTCGGTCAGGCTGAGTCGCTTGTGGAACTTGCCTTGCGTGGTCGCACCGTGTGTGGTCATTGGTCGCCCCGAAGCGTGAATAGCGCGGTTGGTGTTGCGAGGAACGTCGGCTGGTGATGTTCCGGATCAGTCGCTGGCAGCGGCCTTGGCCGCTGCTGCCGCCGACCCGGCAGCATCTTCGGCGGCATACGGCGAGACACCACCGTCGGCGATGAAGCGGTCGATGCGCGCTTCCAGCACCGGCAATGGCACCGAGCCGGTCTGCAGCACCGCATCGTGGAAATGGCGCAGGTCGAATTTTTCGCCCAGGGCGGCTTCGGCCTTGCGCCGCAGCTCCAGGATCTTCAGCTCGCCCAGGTAATACGACAACGCCTGCCCCGGCCAGGCGATGTAGCGGTCCACCTCGGTGGTGACTTCGTGCTCGCTCAAGGCGGTGTTGTCGCGCAGATAGGCCTGCGCCTGCGCGCGCGTCCAGCCCTTGTGGTGGATGCCGGTATCGATCACCAGGCGGCAGGCGCGCCACATCTGGTAGGTGAGATAGCCGAAGCGGTCATAGGGCGTGTCGTACATGCCCATTTCCTGGCCCAGGTACTCCGAATACAGCGCCCAGCCTTCGCCATAGGCAGAAATGTAGGCGTAGCGGCGAAACTCCGGCAGCCCCTGCGCCTCTGCCGCCAGCGGCATCTGCAGCGCGTGGCCGGGCGAGGACTCGTGCAGCGTCAGTGCGGTCAGGTTGTACAGCGGCCGCGACGGCAGGTTGTAGGTGTTGACCAGATAGATGCCCGGGCCACCGCGCCCGCCGGTGTAGAACGGCGCCAGCTCCGGCGGCACCGGTTCGATCGCGAAGCGTCGGCGCGGCAGCCGGCCGATGTAATCGCCCACCTTGGCGTCCACGCGCTTGGCGATCCAGGCGGCCTGCTTGAGCAACTGTTCCGGCGTCTTGGCATAGAACTGCGGGTCGCTGCGCAGGAACTGCAGGAAGGCCGGAAACACCGCCTGCCCGGCCGGTGCCTTGAAGCCGCTGTCGGCGATGGTCTGATCCATCTGCGTGCGCAGCTTGGCCACTTCCTGCAGACCGATCTGGTGGATCTGCTCCGGGCTCAACTCCAGCGTGGTGAATTCGCGGATCTGCGCGCGGTAGTACGCCTGCCCGTCCGGCAAGGCTTCGCCGGCCAGCGTGGCGCGCGCGCGCGGCTGGTACTCGTTGCGGATGAAGTCCAGCAGCTTCGCGTAGGCCGGCAGCACCTGCGTATCGATGGTCTGCACTGCCTGCTGGCGCAATTGCGCCTGCACATCGGCAGGCAGCGTCGCCGGCATCTGCTTGAACGGTGCATAGAACGGATTGGCCTCGCCCTTGGCCTGCACCACGTCGGCGATGGACCCATCGCGCCCGGTCAGCGTGACCTTGGGTTGGCTGAATCCCCGCGCCAGGCCGGCACGCATATTGTCGGTGTGCTCGGCGAAATAGCGCGGGATATCGGCCAGCATCTTCAGATAGCGCCGGTAGTCCTCGCGTGTGCGCAGCTTGGCTTCGGCGCTGAAGCCCAGGTCGCTCCAGAACGCCGAGTCGCTGTTGAACGGCATTTCCCAGGCGCGAAAATGCTGCTGATCCAGCAGCACCAGCAGCTGCTGCCGGTACACCTGGTAGCTCACCTGATCTTCGGCCGGCAACTGCGCTGCCGGAATCGCATCCAGCTCCTTCAACGTCTGTTGCCAGTACGCGGTGCGCAGGTTTTGCGTGGCCACATCGACCTTGGGCAGATGGTCGGACTGCCTGTCCTGCGTGGCCTGGTTGTCTTCATCCACCGCACCGGACAGCTGCGCCTGGCGCCAGCGCCATTCGCGCGTGTACAGCGCCTTGAAGCGTGCCGCTGCACTGTCTTGCGTGCTTGCTGCGGGTGCAGGTGCTGCGGCCTGTGCTTGCGACACGGTGCCGCCCATAGCGGCTGCAATCAATACACTCAATGCGCTCGCGCGCCAGACGCTGTGGGTGCTCATCCGCGTGCCTCCGGCGCCGCCTTGGCTTGCGCGATCCACTGGCGCACGCGCTGCTGCAGCATCGCCAGCGGCATTGCGCCGCCGCCGAGTACCGCATCGTGGAAGGCGCGCACATCGAAGCGATCGCCGAGTTCTTTTTCCGCCTCCGCACGCAGCGCAAGAATCTGCAGCTGCCCCAACTTGTAACCCAACGCCTGGCCCGGCCAGACGATGTAGCGATCGGTTTCGGACTGGATGCTGGGCTCGTCATCGGACGGATGCGCGTGGAAGAAATCCACCATCTGCTGGCGGTTCCAGCGCTTGTAATGCACGCCGGTGTCGAGCACCAGGCGATTGGCGCGCAACAGCTCGCCGGACAGCCGGCCGTAGTCGTTGTACGGGTCCTTGAAGAAACCGATCTCCTTGCCCAGGCGCTCGGCGTACAGCGCCCAGCCTTCGATATAGGCGTTGTAGCCGGCCTGCTGGCGGAACGGCGGCAATGGCAACGTCTGCGCAAGCGAGATCTGCAGGTGATGGCCCGGCACGCCCTCGTGATAGGCGGTGGTTTCGATATTGACCAGCGTGCGGCTGGCGAAGTCGCTGGTGTTGACCTTGACGATGGCCGGCTTGGTGCCTTCCGGATTGCTCTGCCAGTATTCGGCGCCGGGCGCGCTGCGTCGGAATGCCGGCATCGCCTGCACTTCCAGCGGCGTCTTCGGCAGGTGGCCGAACAGCTTGGGCAACTCGGGTTCCATCGCGGCGATGTAATCGCGGTACTGCTGCAGGATCTGCTCGCCGGAGCTGGCGAAGTGGCGCTTGTCGGTATCCACCGCCTTGCGGAAGCTGGCCAGGTCGGCGAAGCCCTGCGCCTTGGCGATCGCCGTCATCTCGCCTTCGATGCGCGCCACTTCCTTCAGGCCGATCTGATGGATCTCCTCCGGCGCCATGTCGGTGGTGGTCTGGGTATGGATGGCATAGCGATAGCGGCGTTCGCCATCGGGCAGCGACCATACCCCTTCTTGCGCACGCCCTTGCGCGGCGTACTCGTCGCGCACGAACGCGGCCAGCTTGGTGTAGGCCGGGCGCACCTGTTGCTCGATCGCGGCCAGCAACTGCGTGCGCAGCGCAGCGCGCTGCTCGGCCGGCACCGCGGCGTCGAGTTTTTTCAGCGGCGAGGCGAACGGGCTCTGCTCGCCGGTCAGCGCGGCGATCTTGTCGATCTGCTCGGGCAGGCGCTCCAGCAGATAACGCGGCTGCACCAGCCCCTCCTTGGCGCCCTGCCGCGACACCGCGATCACCTGGTCGATCACCGTCGGAATCGTCTGCAGGCGCTTGATGTAGTCCTGATAATCCTTGGCGTTCTCGAACGGAAACGCATCGCCGTAACCGGCCAGCCCCAGCTGGATGCCGCCGATCGGCTCCAGCGGCATCGCATAGGTCTTCAGGTCGATGCCTTCCAGCTTGTCGCGCAACTGGCCGAGCATCATCTGCAGGCTGAGCTGGCGCTGCTCGTCCAGCGTCTTGCTGTCGATCGCTTCGAATTGCGTGAGCAGCTCGGCAGTGGCAGTGCGTTCGGCCTGCACGGCCTGAAGCGAATAGTCGCTCCAACGATCGTTGTACCGCTTGTCGCCGATGATGCTGGCGAACTCCGGGTTGTGCTGCAACTGGTACTGCCATTGCTTGTCCAGTAGCGCATCGAAGGCCTTGGCGGCTTGCTCGCCGGTTGCCGCAGCGGTGGCTGCAGCCGCCGTTTCCGCTGCCGGCGGCACCGGCTTGCAGGCTGTGAACAAGGCGGCGGCCAGCAGGCCGATGGCGACGGGACGCAGGTGGTTCATTCAGTTACTCCAAGAGGCAATGGCGGCTGTAGGAGCGCGCCTGAGCGCGACGGCTTTATCGGGACTGCCCGTCGCGCCCGGGCGCGCTCCTACGCGTGCGTGAGCCTGTAACGGCTCATGCAAACGGTTGGTCGATCGCCGGCGACGGCGGCGTAAACCACTGCGCGCCGGTATCGGTGACGTAAAAGTGGTCTTCCAGGCGCACCCCGAACGCACCGGGCACCACGATCATCGGCTCGTTGCTGGCGCACATGCCCGGCTGCAGCGGCTGCGCATTGCCGCGCACCAGATACGGCGCTTCGTGGATCGCCAGGCCGCAGCCATGGCCGGTGCGGTGCGGCAATCCTGGCAAGCGGTAGTCCGGGCCCAGCCCAGCGGCCTCCAGCACGCTGCGCGCGGCCTGGTCCACCGCTTCGCAGGCGAGCCCGGGGCGCATCGCCGCAAAAGCGGCTGCCTGCGCCGCCTGTTCCAGGTCCCAGATGCGCCGTTGCGCGTCGTCGGGCGTGCCGTAGATCCAGGTGCGGGTGATATCGGAGTGGTAGCCCTGCACGGTGCAGCCGGTGTCGATCAGCACCAGCTCGCCTGCGCGCAGGTGCTGCACGCCGGGAATGCCGTGCGGGAATGCGGTGGCATGACCAAACTGCACGATGCAGAAGGTCGAGCCGTTGTCCGCACCCAGCGCGCGATGCGCCTCGTCGATGAAGCGCACCAGCTGGTCGGTGCCGATGCCCTCCTGCGCGATGCCGGCGGCCAGCCGCTGCACCAGCAAGGTCATGTCGCAGGCCTGCTGCATCAGCGCCAGCTCGGCCGATGACTTGCACATGCGGCAGCCGTCGATGATGGCCGCGGCATCGCGGATCGCCGTGCCCAGGTGCGCGCGCAGGCCGGTGTGTATGGCAAAGGCGATGCCCGGATCCAGCGCCAGTGCATGCGCGTGGCGGTCGTCCATCACCTGCACCACCAGTGCGTACGGGTCCTCGTGTTCTTCCCACAGATGTTTGGCGACCGCGATCTTCAGCACCGCATCCAGCGAGCCTTCTTCGAACGCGGGGCAGATCAGCACCGGGTCGCCGTCCAGCGTGAGCAGCAGCGCGACCAGCCGCTCGCTCGCGCCCCAGGGCACGCCGGTGAAATAACGCAGCGACGTGCCAGCGCCGATCAACAGCGCATCCACGCCGTGCGCGCGCATCAGGCGGCGTGCGCGTTCGATGCGCTGGGCGTATTCCTGCGCGGCGATCGGCGCGGCGCGCTGCGTCCACGGCGTCAATTGCGCGCGCGCCTGTTCCAGCGACAGCCCGCCGATCTGGCTGCTCATGCGCCGGCTCCAAGGTCGGCGGTGCTCCATTGCCCATCGACCAGGCGCGCCACGCCACCCGGATTGCGCTGGCGCAGGTCGGCCGGCAGCAAGGCGTCCGGCACCGCGTCGTAGCTGTGCAGGGCGGCGAAGCGGCGGATCGAACCGGGCATGCCCACTGCGGTGAAGCCCGGGTGCCCGGTGCTGGGGAACGGCCCGCCATGATTCTGCGCCGCGCTCACCGCCACGCCGGTCGGCATCTTGCTGTTGATCAAGCGCCCAACCCGCGCCCGCAGCACCGGGGCGATGGCCTGCCAGGCCGCATCGTCGCTGCCATCGTCCGCACGGTACAGGGTGCCGGTGAGGTTGCCTTCGAATGCAGCGGCGATCTGCGTCATCTGCGCCACGTCGCGTGCACGCACCAGCAGGCTCACCGGGCCGAAGGCCTCGGTCTGCAACGCGTGCGGGCTGGTGAGGAAGGCCTGCGCATCCACGCTCAACAAGGTCGGCGCGTAGCGATAGCCGTCTTCGCCGGTATGCCCGCCGGCAAGCAGCGCGGCGCCGGCAGCGCGCAGGGCTGCCACACCGTGTTGCACGCCTTCCACGCCTGCACTGGAAAACAGCACCATCGGCATGGCGGCTTCGAAGTGCGCCGTGGTCGCGGCCACGAATGCATCGCCGGCCTCGCCCTGCGGCACCACCACCACCCCGGGATTGGTGCAGAACTGGCCGCTGCCCAGCGTGCACGAGGAGAAGAATTCCTGCGCCAGCGCCGCGCCGCGTTCGGCCAGTGCGCCCGGCAGCAGGAACACCGGGTTGACGCTGGACAGCTCGGCATAGAACGGCACGCCGGCCGCATCGGCGGCGGCCTTCAGCGCCAGCCCGCCCGCACGGCTGCCGGTGAAGCCGATCGCCCCCAGCCGCGCATCGCCGGCCAGCCGCAGGCCAGTGGCGTTGTCAAAGTGATACAGCAACTGCACCGTCGCAGCCGGCAGGCCCGCCGCAAGCAAGGCTGTGTGCGCAAGCTGCGCCATGCGCTGGCTGGTGGCCGGATGCAGCGGATGCGCCTTGGCGATCACCGGGTTGCGCGCGGCAATGGCCGAGGCGAAATCGCTGCCGGCAATCGCATTGAAGGCGAACGGGAAATTGTTCGGGCCAAACACCACCACCGGCTTGCCGAGTGGCGCCAGATGCGAACGCAGATCGGCAGCGGTGTCGATGATGGGTTGGGTCCAGCTATAGCTGCGCACCGCCTGGGCGGCCTGACGCAACTGCCCGCTGGTGCGCGGCAGCTCGTTGCCACGCAAGCGTGTGGGCGCCGGCAATGCGGTTTCTGCGTGGGCAAGCGCCACCAGGGTGTCGGCATCGGCATCCAGCGCGTCGGCGTAGGCGTCCAGAAACGCCGAAATCTTCTCGACCGGTGCCGCGGCAAGTTCCGCTGCAATCGCTTGCGCTGCCGCAACCGCGGTTTCGACATCATCTGCCCCGCTGACCGGAAACTGCGGCCCGATCGCCTCGCCCGTGCTCGGGTCGGCGGCACGGAAGCTGGCGCTCGCCGCGCGGCTGGGTTGCCACCGGCCGGCCAGCAATACCTCGGCCTGCTGTGCGGGAGGGGATTGGAGCGTCTCGTTCATTGCGGCACCTTCGGTTGCATGAGGACAGATTCTGCGCACTGTGCGGCAGCGGCCGACCAAAAAACGACGAGGATGCCGCGCTGATGCGACATCCTCATCGACCCACCTCGCGCTACGCCGGCCACCGCGTCCGCGCGTGCATCCGTGCGCGGCGCTCATCCGGTGGCGTGCAGCGCGAGCTCATCGTCAGGACAGTGTGGGCGCAGTGGCGATGGCGTGGTCGATGACCTTGAGCGCGGCCTCGCGCTCGGCACCATCGACCACCAGGCGCGGCGCACGCACGCGCTCGCTGCCCAGGCCGACCTTTTCCTGCACCAGTTTGATCAACTGCACGAACTTGGGCACGGTATCCAGGCGCAGCAGCGGCAGGAACCAGTCGTAGAGTTCCTTCGCCGCCGGGTAGCCGCCGTCGCGCGCGAGTTCGAACAGGCGCACCGATTCCTTCGGGTAGGCGTTGACCAGGCCGGCGATCCAGCCCTTGGCACCCATGCTCAGGCCCTCGACGATGGCATCGTCCATGCCCACCAGCAGCGCCAGACGATCGCCCAGCAGCTCCTGCAGCGCGGCGAAGCGGCGCACGTCGCCCGAGGATTCCTTCACTGCCTGCAGGTTGGGGAATTCGGCGGCCAGCTCGGCGATCTGCGCCGGGCCGAAATCGGTCTTGTAGGCCACCGGGTTGTTGTACAGGATCACCGGCAGGTCGGTGGCGGCGATCACCGCGCGCACATGCGCGCCCATCTCGCGCCAGTCGGTGGAGTAGACGTAGGGCGGCAACACCATCAGCCCGCCGCAACCGAGGTCCTTGGCCGCCTTGGCCAGCGCCACTGCCTCACCGGTCGCCAGGCTGGCGATGCCCGGCACCACCGGCACGCGGCCGTTCAATGCGCTAACCAGCGTCTTGAGCACGGCCAGCTTGTCGTCCACGCTCAAGGTGGCCGCTTCGCCCAGCGAGCCCAGCGGCACGATCGCGGTGCAGCCGGCGTCGACCAGTTGATTGGCGTGCTTGGCGAGGAAGTCGTGATCGATCTCGCCGGAGGCGGTGAACGGGGTGGTGATGGCCGGCAGCACGCCATGCCAGAACGCAGCAATACTCATGGATGATTCCCTTGCGAGTCGGAAGTGAACGGGTCGGCCAGCGCCGCGAGGCGGACCGGGAACAACGGCGGCCGGCGGCCGGCGTCGGTGGAAAGCGCGGGCGGGCAGCGCCCAAGCTCGGCGAGCGCGGTGCCGCAGATGCGGCCCTGACAGGCGCCCATGCCGCAGCGCGAAGCGAGCTTGGCATCGCGTGCATCGTTGAAGTTGTCCAGCGCGCCCAGCGGCACGTCTTCGCAGCGGCACACCAGCGTGTCGGGCTGCGCCAGCCTGCGGATGCGTGGATCAAGAGCGAACTGCTGTTGCAGCGCCTCGGCGAACGCACGCGCGGCACGTCGCCGCGGCTGCAGGCGCAGCGCAGCGTCCGGCGCGTCGGCAGCCATGTGCCCGGCCATCGCACCTTCGATCAACGCGCAATCGCGCCCGCCGATGCCGCAGGCCTCGCCGGCTGCAAAGACCTGCCGCACGCTGGTGCGCAGCAGTGCGTCCACATGCAGCTGTTGATGCGCGCCGTACGCGTCCAGCCGGCAACCGAGCAACTGTGCAAGTTCGGTGTTCGGCACCAGGCCATAGCCAACCGCCAACTGATCGCAGGCAACACGCGTGCGGCCGGCCGGCCCTTCGATCTCGATTTCACGCAGTTGCGTGTCGCCGTGTGCGGCAACGACAAAGCTGCCGGCGCGATACGCCACCGCGCGCAATTGCAGACGCAGCGCCACCGCCTGCGCGGCCTTGCCCGGCCAACGCCACAGCTGCAATGCGAACTGCCGCAACGCAGCTGCAGAGGTCTGTTCGTGGATGCCAAGCACCTGCGCGCCATGCCGTTGCAAGGTCGCCGCACTGGCCAGCAGCAGCGGGCCGCTGCCGGCGACCACCACGCGCTTGCCGGCCAACGGCCAGCCCTGTTTGGCCAGCGCCTGCGCCGCGCCGGCGCCGGTGACGCCGGGCAAGGTCCAGCCCGGAAACGGCAGCAGCAATTCGCGCGCGCCGGTGGCCAGCACCAGGGCGGCGTAATGCAGTTGCAGGGAACCGTGCGGGCCATCGGCCAGCAGCCAGCCCGGCTGCGCCAGCAGAATCTGCGTTTGCGTCAGCAGCGTGATCGACGCCGCGCCCTGCACCTGCCGCAACAGCGCGCGCGCATCGGCCGGCGCGCCGTGCCGCACATCGTTGCGCCACACCTGCCCGCCGGCACGCGGCTGCAGGTCGACCACGCCCACCCGCACGCCATGACTGGCCGCTGCCTGCGCCGCCGCCAGGCCGGCCGGGCCGGCGCCGATCACCAGCACATCGAAATGCTGCACGCGCTCAGCCATCGGTGCGTACCTGCATGCCGTCGCGCGCATCCACCAGGCAGGCGCGTTGCTGGCCGACGCCATCGATGCGCACCCTGCATTCGAAACACACGCCCATGCCGCACAACGGCGCGCGCGGCTGGCCGCTGCACGACTGCCGGAACTGCAGCGTCGCCAGCGCCACCGCAGCGGCCACGCTGGCGCCGGCCGGCACCTCGACCGCTTGCGCATCCACGTGCAGGCGCACCGTCGCGCTCATGCGGCTGCACCATGCACGGCGCGCGCCGGGGCGTATGGGCTGGGGTCGATGGCCGGGGTGCGCCCGAGCAGGCTGTCCACGATCACCCGCGCGCTCCCCAGCGCCGTGGTGACACCCAGCCCTTCGTGACCGGCGGCTACCCACACATCGCGCCGGCCGGGCACCGCCCCGAGATACGGGCGCCCGTCCGGCGTGGCCGGGCGCAGCCCGGTCCACACCCGGATCGCCTGCAATTCGCGCAGCACCGGCAGATAGGCGAATGCGCGCTGCAGCATCTGCTGCAACACCGGCAGCGACAGCGCGCGGTCGTGCTCGCCGAACTGGCGCGAGGAGCCGATCAGGATCTGCCCGGTCGGCCGCGGCTGCACATTGAAGGCCACGCTGGTGGCGTCGGCGCCATGCGCCGAATCGGCATAGCCCAGTTCCAGTAGCTGATGCCGGATCAAGCCAGGATGGCGGTCGGTGATGACCAGATGGCCCTTGCGCGGGCGCAGCGCCAGCTCAGGCAACAACTGCGGCAAGGCCACCCCGCTGGCCACCAGCACCGGGCCGGCCAACAGCTGGCCATCGTCCAGACGCACCCCATGCGCCTGCAACTGCTCCACCTTGCGGCCGGCAAACAGCTGCGCGCCCGCCTTGCAGGCCAGGCTCACCAGATGCCGCGCCACCCGCGGCGGATACACCACGGCCTCATCGGGCACGCGCATGCCGCCGGCCAGGCCCGCCACCAGTTGCGGCTCCAGTGCATACAACTGGCTGGCATCGATCGCGTCGGCATGCAGGCCGGCCGCCGCCAGCCGCGCGATCTTGGCCGGCACCGCCGCCAGTTCGCGCGCATCGCGGGCCACCCACAGCGTGCCGCAGCGGCTGAATTCGGCCTCGCTCAGTTGTGCGAAGCGCTCCCACAGCCGCAGCGAATACGCCGACAACGCCAGCTCGGCCGGGTCGTCGTCCATCGCCACCAGGTGCCCCATCGCCGCCGCGGTGGAACCGCCGCCGATCGGCCCCGGCTCGACGATCGCCACGCGCAGCCCTTCGCACGCGGCCGCCTCGGCGCAGGCCGCGCCGACGATGCCCGCGCCCACCACGATCAGGTCGTAGCTGCGTCGCGTGGACGCTGCCGACGGCGCCGCATCGGCGGCCGGCGCGCTGCCAACTCCCTCCGATGCGGGCCGCACTTCGTCCATCAGGCCACGATGCCCCAGGCGAACGGGTCGGCCGGGTCGATCAGCAGCTGCGCGCGCGCGGTGATGTAGGCGTGCCCGCTGATGCGTGGCGCAATGCCGCGCCCGCTCAGGCGATAGCTGCCTTCGAAGGCGCTGCCCAGAATGCCCTGCTGCACCCAGCGCTCGCCTTCGGCCAGCTTGCCGTCGGCGGCCAGGCAGGCCAGCTTGGCGCTGGTGCCGGTGCCGCACGGCGAACGGTCGTAGGCCAGCCCCGGGCACAGCACGAAGTTGCGCGCCACGCCGCTGCCGTCGGGTGCGCTGCCGTTGATTTCGATATGGTCGATCTCGCCACCGGCCTCGCCGGTGATGCCGGCCGCTTCCAGCGCCAGCCGGATCGCCTCGGTATAGGCGGTCAGCTCGCGCTGATGCGCCAGGTCCAGCGCACACGGCGCCTGCCCGGTGATGAAGAACCAGTTGCCGCCCCAGGCCACATCGCCACGCACCGGCCCGTAACCGGGCACGTCCACGTCCACCTCGGTCGCGACGCGATAGCTGTCGACATTGTCGACCGACACCGTGCCGTCTTCGGCCAGTTCCACGCCGACCGTGCCGACCGGCGTCTCAATGCGGTGCTGGCCCGGCGCGATGCGCCCCAGCTCGGCCAACGTGCGCACCACGCCGATGGTGCCGTGCCCGCACATGCCCAGGTAGCCGACGTTGTTGAAGAAGATCACCCCGGTGCAGGCGCTGGGGTCGCGGGCCGGCAGCAGCAAGGCGCCGACCATGGTGTCCGAGCCGCGCGGTTCGCAGGCGATCGCGCTGCGCCACTGGTCGAAATCGCGGCCAAACCGCTCGCGGCATTGCGCCAGATCGCCATCGCCCAGATCGGGGAAGCCGGAGAGGACCACGCGGGTAGGTTCGCCGGCCGTATGGGAGTCGATGACGTCGATGGTGTGCATGGCTCATGCTCCCACTGCCGGCTGGCGGACGACTAGCGTCCAATGCGAGTTGCAAATGCGGAAATCCGCACAATCGACAACCCGCTTCACAGCCCCGCGTTTGCGCTAGGATCAATACAGGGCCGCGCCTTTCGTGCAGCCGTCAATCGTGACCGCCACCATGACGCCGATGGACCTCAACCTTCCCGCGCTGGAAATGCAGACGCTGTTCGATGCGCTGCCGGACGTGGTGTTCTTCATCAAGGACAGCGAGGGCCGCTACACCCATTGCAACCTGACGCTGGTGCGCCGGCTCGGACGCAAACTGCGCAGCGAAATCATCGGCCGCTCGCCACTGGAAGTGTTCCCGCTGCCGCTGGGCGGCAGCTACATGATGCAGGACCGCCGCGTGCTGTGTGGCGAGCTCATCGACAACCAGCTGGAGGTGCATCTGTATCCCAACCGCCTGCCCGGCTGGTGCCTGACCTTCAAGCGCCCGCTGTGCGAGGCCAATGAAGTGATTGGCGTGGTCGGCATTTCGCGCGATCTGGGCCAGCCCGACAGCCGGCACTCGGCGTACGAGCGCCTGAGCCAGGTGATGGATCACATGCAGGCCAACTTCGGCGACAACCTGCGCGTGCAGAGCCTGGCCGACCTGGCCGGCCTGTCGGTGGCGCAGCTGGAACGGCACTTCCGCCGCGTGTTCCAGGTGACCCCGCAGCAACTGCTGACCAAGCTGCGGATCGAATCGGCGATGCGGTTGCTGTACGGCGACGACAGCATCGCCAGCATCGGGCAACGCTGCGGCTTTGCCGACCAGAGCGCATTCGCGCGCCAGTTCAAGGCAACCGTCGGCATGACCCCGCGCGATTACCGTGCGCTCAAGGGGCAGTTGTAGGCGCGCAAACACACGCTGACACACCGCTGGCACAAATGCCGAATTCGGCAGCATTGGCGATACCGGGGCGATGCGGTTTGCGCGGGTCGTTGCACCGCTGTCGCGACGCGCAGGAGGTGGCACAGACAGGGCCGCGCTGAAGGTCGCGTCAAGGCGGCCCCGGGCCCGGATGGTAGACTTTCCGGTTTCCCCTACCGCGTTGCCAATGGCCAGCTTTTTCCGCCGTAACAAGCCCACCACGCCCGACAGCGCGCGTACCTCGCGCTATAGCCTGGAAGAACTGGCAGCCGCATTCCCCACCGCGCCGTCTGCCGCCACCCCGGCATCGCCGGTCGAGGCAATGCCGACTGCCGAACCCGGCACATCGGCCACACCAGCGTCGCCCGCGCCTGCTGCACCGGCACGCAGCGATGCGGTAACGCCGACGCCAGCCATAACGCCGCCGGCCGCGTCACCGGCCGACCAGCTTGCCCGGGACATCGCCGCGCGCACTGGCCAGGCGCAGAGCATTGCTGCAGTCCCCAATGCACCCACGCCGCCGGCCACGCCGGCACCTGCGGCCCTGCAGGCGCTGCCCGATCCGCTTCCGTCTGCCGCGCCGCACGCACCCACGGTAGTGGTGCCGCCACCGGTGGTCGTGCCGCCGCACAGCGCACCCGCGCAGCCGGCAGGCACGCCGGCACCGACGCCTGCGCAAGGCGCCGCGCCCGCAGTCGTACCGTCGACTGCAACACCTGCTGCCACGCCTGCTGTCGTGACACCCGCTGTCGTGACACCTGCCGCCGCAACAGCTGCGCCCACAGTGCAACCGGCCGTCGCCCCGTTGCCCACCGCCGCGCCCGGCGTCGTCGCCCCGGCCGTGATCAGCGCCCCAGTGCCGGCCAGTTCCGACAACGACAGCATCGTCGGCCAGCGCGATGCGCTACCGGCCGCCCCGGCCGGCAAGCCGGGCTGGCGCGACCGTCTGCGCAACAGCAGCTTCGCGCGCAGCTTCGGCGGTCTGTTCTCGCGCAACCCCAAGCTCGACGACGACCTGCTCGACGAGATCGAAACCGCGCTGATCACCGCCGACGTCGGCATCGGCGCGACCACCGCCCTGGTCGAAGGGCTGCGCAAGCGCATGAAGTCGCGCGAGTTCGCCGATGCGCAGGCGATGTTCAAGGCCTTGCGCGCCGATCTGATCGCGCTGCTGCAGCCGGTTTCCAAACCGCTGGTCATCGACCGCTCGGCCAAGCCCTTCGTGGTGCTCACCGTCGGCGTCAACGGCGTCGGCAAGACCACCACCATCGGCAAGCTGGCCAAGCGCTTCAAGGACGACGGCAACAGCCTGATGCTGGCCGCCGGCGACACCTTCCGCGCCGCGGCGGTGGCGCAGCTGCAGGCCTGGGGCGATCGCAACGGCGTGGCCGTGATCGCGCAGGGGCAGAATGCCGACGCCGCCTCGGTGGCGTTCGACGCGCTGCAGGCCGCCAAGGCGCGTGGCACCGAGGTGTTGATCGCCGACACCGCCGGCCGCCTGCACACCCAGACCGGGCTGATGAACGAGCTGGGCAAGATCCGCCGCGTGCTCGGCAAGATTGATGCCGCCGCACCGCACGAGGTGCTGATGGTCATCGACGGCACCACCGGCCAGAACGCCATCTCGCAGCTGCGCCAGTTCCATGCCGCGGTCGGCGTCACCGGCCTGGTCGTCACCAAGCTCGATGGCACCGCCAAGGGCGGCGTGGTGTTCGCACTGGCGCGCGAGTTCAATATCCCGATCCGCTTCGCCGGCATCGGCGAACGCCCGGAAGACCTGCGCGTGTTCGACCCGGTCGCCTTCGTCGACGCCCTGCTGCCGGAAGCACTGGGCAGCTGAGTGGCAGAGGCCTGCCCGCATCTGCAAGCGCTGTGCGCGCAGGCGCTGCAGGCAGGCTGCACGCTACGGGGAGTGTCCGGCGACTGGTCGCGCGCCAGGCGTGTCCTGGAGTTCGCCCAGCCATTGCCGGCGGCGTTGCGCAAGCAGGCGCGGCGCAACGCGGAGCTGGTCCATTACCATGCACCGGCCGCACCGCACTGGCCTGGCGATGAAGGCTTCTTCTGCGACCAATGCCGGGTTGGACTTGCGTTTCCGCTGCACTGATCGGCCTACCGCCATACGCGCACAGCCGGGCGTCATCCGCCCGACGTCATCGCCCCCTTCGCCAGCAGACCTCATGCCAGCCGATCACGCCACTGCCACCACTGACGCCTTTGTCGACCGCCTGCTGCACTGGTTCGACGGCCACGGCCGCCACGACCTGCCCTGGCAACATCCGCGCGCGCCTTACCGGGTGTGGTTGTCGGAAATCATGCTGCAGCAGACCCAGGTTGCGGTGGTCATTCCATATTTCCACAAGTTCGTCGCCCGCTTTCCGACCCTGGCCGACCTGGCCGCAGCCGACAACGACACCGTGATGGCGCACTGGGCCGGGTTGGGCTACTACGCACGCGCACGCAACCTGCATGCCGCAGCCCGGCAGTGCGTCGCCCTGCACGATGGCGAGCTGCCACGCGATGTCGATGCGTTGCTGGCGCTGCCCGGCATCGGCCGCAGCACCGCCGGCGCGATCCTCAGCCAGGCCTGGAACGACCGCTTCGCGATCATGGACGGCAACGTCAAACGCGTGCTGACGCGCTTCCACGGCATTGCCGGCTATCCCGGCCTGCCGGCGATCGAAAAGCAGTTATGGCAACTGGCGACGACGCATGTGGCGCAGGTGCCGGCCGGCCGCCTGGCCGACTACACCCAGGCGCAGATGGATTTCGGCGCCACGCTATGCACACGCGCCAAACCGGCCTGCGTGCTGTGCCCGCTGCAGGACGATTGCGTGGCGCGCCGCGATGGACTGGTGGAGGCACTGCCCACGCCCAAGCCCGGCAAGGCGTTGCCCGGGCGCGAAGCCACCGCCTTGCTGCTGGAAAACGCAGACAGGCAGATCCTGCTGCAGCGCCGCCCGCCGACCGGCATCTGGGCCTCGCTGTGGACGCTGCCGCAGGCCGAGACCGACAGCGGCATGCGCGCATGGTTCGACAAACACATCGATGGCAACTACGACCGCGCCGACGAATTGCCGCTGATCGTGCACACCTTCAGCCATTACCGGCTGCATCTGCAGCCCTTGCGCCTCGGCAAGGTCGCACTGCGCCCGGCGGTACGCGACAATGACGACCTGCGCTGGGTCGCCCGCGCCGATCTCGCATCGCTGGGCTTGCCGGCGCCGATCCGCAAACTGCTCGACGCCCTCTAGGCGCGCACTCAAAGGAATCCGCATGTCCCGTACCGTGTTCTGCCAGTACCAGCAATGCGACACCGAAGGCCTGGATTTTGTGCCGTATCCCGGCGAGCTCGGCCAGCGCGTGTTCGCGCAGATCGGCAAGAGCGCATGGCAGGCCTGGCTGGCGCATCAGACCATGCTGATCAACGAAAACCGGCTGTCGCCGCGCGACCCCAAGCACCGTGCGTTTCTCGAAGCCGAGTTGCAGAAGTTCCTGTTCGAACGCAATGCCGACAAGCCGGATGGCTATGTCGCGCCGATGGGCGAAGAGTAAGCACGTCGGGATTCAGCGCGGCCAACAGACCACTGCGCTCACTGCCGGACAGGCGCGGTCTGTGACCGGGATCGGCGTGCATCACGCATGCCCTCCAGATCCTGCGCCACACTTCCTTCGGGCTGGGCACTGCTGGCCGCGGCTTTAGCCGTTGTCAGACAGGACAGAGCGAGCGCAGCGAAGGACAGGCCTGCAATGCAGCAGCCGCTACACGATCGCAGCGACCATCTGCAGGCGACTTCAGGGCATCGCACCGCCCTGAATCGCACCGCCCGGATGCGTGCGCCTCAACCGACGCCGGTCGGCCCGTCCAGCAGCATACGGATCCGCTTGAGCAGCTCCTTCTGCGTATACGGTTTGTTGACCACGTCGAACTCCGCGCCGCCCACGTCGGTGCGCTGAATGCTGGCATCGGCATAGCCGGTGGTCAGCAGGACCTTGATCCTGGGCAGCATCCGCCGCGCCTCGCGGGCCAGCACCACGCCATTCATGCCACCGGGCATGATCAGATCGGTGAACAGCGCATCCACTTCCGCATGCTGCTCGAGTAACTCGATCGCCTCGCGCCCGCTGGCTGCAGAGAGAATGCGGTAACCGGCGTTTTCCAGGAACATCCTGGCCACCACCGCCACGTCCTGCTTGTCTTCCACCACCAGGATGGTCTCGCTGCCGCCCTTGTCGATGGCACGGCTCTTGACGGCCTGCAGGTCGTTCTCGAACTCGTTGGATGCGGGGAAATACAACCGCACCGTGGTGCCTTCGCCCACTTCGCTGTAGATGCGCACGGTGCCGCCGGACTGCTTGACGAAGCCGTACACCATCGACAGACCCAGGCCTGTGCCCTGCCCCTCGTCCTTGGTGGTAAAGAACGGCTCCATGACGCGGCTGGCCACCTCCGGCGGCATGCCCAAGCCCGTGTCGCTGACGGCAATGCTCACATAGCGACCCGGCGCCAACTGGTGGTGCATGGCCAGATCGTGGCTGGTGATTTCCACGTTCTGGGTCTGCACGGTCACTTCCTTGCGCTCGGACTGCGCCATGGCATCGCGCGCATTGATCAGCACGTTCAACAGCGCCACTTCGGCCTGGGTGGTGTCGATCTGGCAGTTCCACAGCCCCTCTTCCAGCGACTGCCGCAGGCTGATGCCGCCCCCCAGCGTGCGCTCGGCCATGTTGTTCATGCCCGACACCAGGCCATTGAGATTGACTACCCGCCCCCGCAATTTCTGCTTGCGCGAAAACGCCAGCAATTGCTGGGTCAGGGTGGCCGCCTTGGCCGCGGCCGTTGCGGCATGTTCGGCGCTGAAGGCGATGCGTTCGGCATTCCTGGCGGCATCGCCGGAGACCATCATCTGGATCACTTCCAGATGCCCGGACATCACCTGCAGCAGATTATTGAAATCGTGCGCGATGCCGCCGGTCAACTGCCCCAGCGCTTCCATCTTCTGCGCCTGGCGCAAGGCGTCCTCGGCATCGCGGCGACGACTCACGTCCAGCTGCGAACCGAAGAAGTAGACCAGGTTGCCTTGCTCGTCGAACACCGGCGAGACGAACAGCGCGTTCCAGAACGAGGAACCATCCTTGCGGTAATTCAGCACCTCGGTGGCGAATTCGCGGCGTTGCTCGATGGACTCGCGCACGTCCTGCACGCTGGCCGGATCGGTTTCCGGGCCCTGCAGGAAACGGCAGTTGTTGCCGATGATCTCCTCGGACGAATACCCGGTCATCTCCAGGAACGCCCGGTTGGCGAACACGATCGGATTGTCGGGCAGGTGCGGGTCGGTGACCGTCATCGGCATCCGCGTGGTTTCCACCGCGGCAAAAAAGATATCCGAGCGATGCTTCTCCACAGGCAGGCTGCGAGATTCGCTGATATGAGGCGCCCGCAGCTCTCCGTTACCAGGATCGTTCAAGTGCATGTTCTCCGCGGGGCCATTCCCGTGGCGATAGTCTAGTTGGGGCCGGTGAGTTGATTCCTCACATCCATGAGCCTTTCCCGTACGGCCGCGCCCGCCGATGCAACCCGGCGTGCGGCAGGCAGCACGCGCTAATGCGGCGCCACCTTGGAAAACACGTTGATGACCACCGCACCGGCCACGATCAGGCCCATGCCCAGCAGCGCCGGCGCATCCAGCCGTTGTCCGTGCACGGCCAGGCCACCAGCGAAATCAACACGATGCCCGCGCCCGACCACATGGCGTAGGCGATGCCGACCGGGATCACGCGCAGCGTCAGCGCCAGGAAATAGAACGAAATGCCGTAGCCCAGCACGGTGAGCAGCGATGGCCACATGCGCGTGAAGCCTTCGCTCGATTTGAGCGCCGCCGTGGCGGTGACTTCTGCGCAGATCGCGATTGCCAGGAATATCCAGTTCTTCATCGCCGCACCTTGCCCGTGGAATGCGGCGACCATAGCCGCAGGCACCGGCTTGCTTGCAAGCGCGTCGCTGTGCGCCATTGCCTGCGCCGTCGCTTGCTGAAAGCAGGCTAATGAGAGCACGGTGGACCGACACTGGCAGGCAGGAGCATCGGTCGTTTTGCCGTAGCATGCGCAGGCAGCAAGCAGCTCTTGCGCTTCATTCGGCCGTTCTGGCGCCGTTGCGCGCGTCTTTCCAGCCAGCGCAGGCTCTGGCAATCATGCGATGCCACCATGCCGGGCTACCAGACCCAGATTCACGAGTTGACCTTCGGGCAACTGACCTACGTCATCCGCGCACTTGCCGACAAACAGCAATACGCCGATCCGGACGAGAGTGCGGCCGATGCCGGCATCTCCTCGGCGCAGTGGAGCCTGTTCGGGCAGGTCTGGCCTGCCGGCCAGCTACTGGCAGAAGCAATGGCAACGCGCCCGATCGAAGGCCGGCGCATTCTCGAACTCGGCTGCGGCCTGGGGCTGGCCAGCCTGGTGTTGCGCCGGCGCGGCGCCGACGTGGTCGCCAGCGATCATCACCCGCTGGCAGAGGTGTTCCTGGCGTACAACGCCGCACTCAACTCCCTGGACTCGGTGCCGTATCGCCGGCTCGACTGGGATGCTGGCGCGCTGAACATGGGCCAGTTCGACATGATCATCGCCAGCGACGTGCTGTACGAAACCCGCCACGCCACCATGTTGGCCAGCCTCATTCCCGCGCTGGCCAGGCCTTCGTGCGAGATCGTCATCAGCGATCCGGGCCGCGGCAACGCCAACGCGCTCTCGCGCATGCTGGCGGACATCGGGTTTTCGTTGGTCGCCGGCGAACGCCAGGCCGCAGCGCAGGTGGCCAAGGCGCCGCGCCTGTTCGTCTACCGGCGCAACATGGACAACTGGTGGCCCGCAGAGGGTTAAGTGCCCCTGCCGCGTGACTCGGGTGCAGACGTATCGGCAGACAGCGCGATCGGCCTGCACGGATCGGCCTTGCGCTTCTGGCGCCCGCTCATGCGCATCGGCGGAGCCTGGCGCCGCAGAGCGGGCGCCAAGTCGTCAGAGCCGGTATTCCTTCGGGTCCAGAAACTCGGCAAGACAGGAACCCACGCGCAGTGCCTGCTCGCGCGCATCGCCGCGGTATTCGCCCTGCCCTGCGCCTTCGATCGTGGCGATCGGCGAAGGATGGTCGCGGTGATACACAAACGCCGTCGACGACCACTGCGTCTGCCCAGGGGCCTGACTTTCCATCGTTTCCACGCGGAACTCACCGCAGTAGCCGTGAATCAACGTGCGTCGAAGTGTTCTGTGCGTCATGCCCGGAAGTATCGCCACGCGCAGTTGAAGACCACGTGGAAAACCACCGCTGCAGGCGCCAGGTCTGCCGGCAAACGCAACAAGTCCATCCGCAGCAGTCGCCGCAACGTGGCATCGACAAAACAAGGAAGAGAGTTTGCACATCCGGCGATTGCCGGGACGCCTTGCGAACGAAGGCGTGGAAATGGTGGCCGAGGACGGAATCGAACCGCCGACACGGGGATTTTCAATCCCCTGCTCTACCAACTGAGCTACTCGGCCACTATCGCAACATGCTGCCTGCGTTGCGAGGACGCGCATCATAGCGAGCAGGCGCAGTTTGAGCAAGCGTTGCGATGAACTTTGTTGCGGGCCGGCGCGGCGACCGCGCTTTCCTGCATCGGTTCACACCGCGCGGAAGACGGCATGGCCTAGCCTGCGCAGATCCCGAGGAGAGTGTCATGCGCCTGCCCTGCCTGCTGTTGTCGTTCGCCTTGCTGCTGCCGTTGATGGCCGCGGCCCAACAGCCGGTACGCGCAGTGCCGCAACTGGACATCTCCCGCTATGCCGGGCAATGGCATGAAATCGCGCACCTGCCGGTGTCGTTCCAGAAGAAGTGCCGCAGCGACATCACCGCCAGCTACACCTTGCGCGACGACGGACTGATCGGCGTGCGCAATGGCTGCCGTACCGCCGATGGCACCATGGCGCAGGCCGAGGGAGTGGCGAAACCGGTCGCCGGCCACGCCGGGCAGTTGCAGGTGCGCTTTGCGCCGGAATGGTTGAGTTGGTTGCCGCTGGTCTGGGCGGACTACTGGGTGATCGCCCTCGACCCTGACTATCAGTGGGCGGTGGTCGGCGAGCCGGATCGCAAATACCTGTGGATCCTGTCGCGCTCGCCACAGATGCCGCGCGCGCAGCTCGAGCAGCTCAAGGCGCAGGCCACGCAGATGGGCTATGACCTGTCGCCGCTGATCGTGGCTGCGCCCTTGCGTTGACGCCAGCAGCCTGAACGCAGGCGGTGCCACGTGATGTGCCGCAACGCCTGCATACGGACACGCCGCAAGGCAGCAAGGCAGCGTCCGTACTGCGTAGTATTCTTGGCGCCGCCTTACACCCGCCAAGGACCTCAGTACATGCGTCGTGCCTACCGTCTCCTGATTGTGTCGCTGGCCTGCGGCCTGCTGCTGAGCGCCTGCGGCGGTGCGGTCCGCCGCGTGTCCGAGCCAGCCGCCAGCATCCAGCAACTGACCGTGCGTGCCGATGGCTCCTGGTCGGTCGATCTGCGGCTGCAGAACTACAGCAGCATCCCGATGCAGTTCGAGCGCGTGGCGCTGGAGATTTCCGCCGGCGATCAGCTGGCCGGCAAGCTCGACCAGAGCGTCGGTATCTCGATCGGCCCGGAAACTGCCGACGTGGTGACCGTCAGCGTGCAGCCGACCTCGCTGGGCCGACTCACCGTGGCCGATGTACTCGCCGGCGGCCGCTCGCTGCCTTACTCGCTCAAGGGCACGGTGTGGGCGACGCCGCAGGACAAGAAGCAGCGCGATTTCAGCGTCGAGTCGCGCAACACGCTCAGCCCGGCCCCCGGCCTCAACGGCGTGCTGCGCTGACGCGCACGCCTTCCCGCACTCGTTTGAAGGATCCCGCATGAGCAGCTACACCGCCCCGCTGACCGATTTCCGCTTTGCCCTGCACGACGTGCTCGGCGCGCAGGCCCTGTTCGCCCGGCTCGGCTATGCCGACGCCAGCACCGACATCATCGACGCCGTGCTCGAGGAAGCCGGCCGCTTCACCGCGCAGGTGCTGGCGCCGCTCAACAGCATCGGCGACGAAATCGGCTGTGCCTTCGACAAGAGCACCCATGCGGTGACCACCCCACCCGGCTTCCGTGCGGCCTACGACCAGTTCGTGGAAGGCGGCTGGAACGGGCTCACTGCCGAGACGCAGTTCGGTGGCCAGGGCATGCCGCACACGCTGGGCGTGCCGTTGAGCGAAATGATCAATGCCGCCAACCTGGCCTGGGGCAACTTTCCGCTGCTGTCGCACGGCGCGATGGAAGCGCTGCGCCAGCACGGCGAAATCTGGCAGCAGGATGTCTTCCTCAAGCCACTGATCGACGGCCGCTGGACCGGCACCATGTGCCTGACCGAGCCGCATTGCGGCACCGACCTGGGCCTGCTCAAGACCCGCGCCGAGCCCAACGCCGACGGCAGCTATGCCATCACCGGCACCAAGATCTTCATCACCGCCGGCGAGCACGACCTCACCGACAACATCGTGCATCTGGTGCTGGCCAAGTTGCCGGACGCACCGGCCGGCGCCAAGGGCATCTCGCTGTTCGTCACCCCCAAGTTCAAGGTGGACCGCGACGGCAACGTGGGTGAACGCAATGCGCTGCACTGCGGCTCGATCGAGCACAAGATGGGCATCAAGGGCTCGGTGACCTGCGTGATGAACTTCGAAGGCGCGCAAGGCTATCTGGTCGGCCAGCCGCACAAGGGCCTGCAGGCCATGTTTACGATGATGAATACCGCGCGCCTGAGTGTGGGTCTGCAGGGCATCGGCCTGTCCGAGCGTGCGTATCAGAACGCGCTGCGCTACACCCGCGAGCGCCTGCAGTCGCGCGCGCTCAGCGGTGCCAAATTCCCCGACAAGCCGGCCGACCCGATCATCGTGCACCCGGACGTGCGCCGCATGCTGCTGACCATCAAGTCGCTGACCGAAGGCAGCCGCCTGCTCGCGCTGCACGCCGCCAGCCTGGTCGATGTGGCCCACCGCGGCACCACCGAGCAGGAACGCGCCGATGCCGAGACCCTGGTGAGCTTCCTCACCCCGATCTCCAAGGCCTGCCAGACCGAGTGGTCGATCGAGAACACCTACCACGCGCTGCAGTGCTTCGGCGGCCATGGCTATATCCGCGAATACGGCATGGAGCAGCTGGCCCGCGACGCACGCATCACCACCATCTACGAAGGCACCACCGGCATCCAGGCGCTGGACCTGATCGGCCGCAAGACCGCTGCCAGCCAGGCGGCGGGACTCAAGCTGTTCCTGGCCGATGTCGAACACTTCGCCAATGCGCAGGAAGGCAATGCCGCGCTGGCCGAGTTCATCAAGCCGCTGCGCGACAAGTGCAGCGAGTGGGCGATGCTGACCCGCGACGTGCTCGATCGCGCCGCCCGCAACCCGGACGAACTCGGTGCCGCCAGCTACGACTACCTGTTCTATTCCGGCTATGTGGTGCTGGCGTACTGGTGGGCGCGTAGCGTGGCCGCTGCCGATGCTTCCGCGCACAGCGAGGAGTTCAAGCGCGCCAAGCGCGAAACCGCCCGCTTCTACTTCGCACGCATGTTGCCGCGCACGCTGACCCATGCCGCCACCATCCGCAGCGGCGCAGCGCCGTTGATGACGCTGGAAGCGGAGTTGTTCGGCGAAGCCTGAGCAAGCGTCATCATCGCGGCGGGCTGCCGCCGTCGTAGGAGCGGACCTGGCCGCGATGAGGCGGTACCGATCGGCAAGATGTCGCGCCCGGGTGCGCGCCTACGGCAACACCGCAGGATTCCGCCGCGGTCGTAGGAGCGGACCTGGCCGCGACGAGGCAGTACCGATCGGCAAGACCTCGCGCCCGGGTGCGCGCCTACGGCAACACCGCAGGATTCCGCCGCCGTCGTAGGAGCGGACCTGGCCGCGACGAGGCACTACCGATCGGCGAGACGTCGCGCCCAGGTGCGCTCCTACGGCAACACCGCAGGATTCCGCCGCGGTCGTAGGAGCGGACCTGGCCGCGACGAGGCAGTACCGATCGGCAAGACCTTGCGCCCGGGTGCGCGCCTACGGCAACACCGCAGGATTCCGCCGCGGTCGTAGGAGCGGACCTGGCCGCGACGAGGCAGTACCGATCGGCAAGACCTCGCGCCCGGGTGCGCGCCTACGGCAACACCGCAGGATTCCGCCGCGGTCGTAGGAGCGGACCTGGCCGCGACGAGGCGGTACCGACCGGCAGGACGTCGCGCCCGGGTGCGCTCCTACGGCAACATCCCAGGATTTCCGCCGCCTTCGTAGGAGCGGACCTGGCCGCGACGAGGCAGTGCCGATCGGCGAGACGTCGCGCCCGGGTGCGCTCCTACACGGCTAAGCAAGGCCTGCAAGGCGTCAGAAGATGGTTGCGCAGCGTGGCGGCCGGGGCGGCTGCGCGGAGACGTGCCGACCGATGATTGCAAGACGCACACCAAAGCCATTCGCTGCGATACACAAACTGTCAACGATCGGGTATAAGCTGTTTTCCCGATGGAGACAGACACGCACGCAGGTGATGTGATCTTCCCCGGAGGCTCTTCTGCTCCGGTCGCGGGCAGCGCTGTCGCTGCGATCCAGCAACTTCCCACCTTGCGCCTGCTGTCGCTCGATGCGCATGGCCGCGTGCTGGACTGGATCAATTGGCAGGATGCAGCCTGTCTGTACGCACGCGATGCGGTGTCCTGGACGCTGGGCGAGCCCTGCATGCAGATCCATGGCGGCATCTCGCGCCTGACCGGCGAGCGCAGCGTGATGGAACTGCATCCCATCATCGCCGCACGCGGGCACGCGCGTTCGCGTGCGCTGGACCCGACGCCGACCCTCAGCAACACCGCCCTGTTCGCGCGCGACGCGCAGCTGTGCATGTATTGCGGCCAGCACTTCAGTCGCCCGCAGCTGACCCGCGATCACGTCATGCCGGTCTCCAAGGGCGGCCGCGACAGCTGGGAAAACGTGGTCACCGCCTGCTTCCAGTGCAACTCGCGCAAGGCCAACCGGACGCCACAGCAGGCGCATATGCCGTTGCTGGCCGTGCCGTACCGGCCGAGCTGGATCGAACATCTGATCCTGTCCAACCGCAACATCCTCTCCGACCAGATGGCGTTCCTGCGCGCGCAGTTGCCCAAGCGCTCGAAACTGTCGCTGTAGTCCGCCATGCCGGCTCGGTGTGATGTTGCGAGCGCCAAATACGACCGTTGGCAATGGCCGATCGAGAGAAAGGCATCATCGACGGTGTCGAGCGATCCGCTCACGACGGCGCATTGCCTCGCATGGCCTCGTACCCGTTCTCCCCTGTGCACCGGCTTCACCCGCGAGCCATACGACGGCCAGGCAACCCTGACCTATCCCCCACGCCGCTGACCCAGGTGCGGCAGATTGCCGCAGCCCTTGGAACCCGGCACGCGCGCCTGCGCTGCCGGCGGGCTCGGCCATCACTTCCCGCTGACAGCTGAACCGGTTTGCTTGCCGGGCCTTCGCATGGGGAGGACAATACGGCTTCAGAACATTGACACGATGATGATCGACTCCACCCGCTATCCGCGCCTGTCCCGCATCCAGACCCCCGACGATCTGCGCACTTTCGACGAGGCCGATCTGACCGCGATCGCCGAAGAGCTGCGCGCCTACCTCATCGAATCGGTGGGCAAGAGCGGCGGGCATTTCGCGGCCGGGCTGGGCGTGATCGAGCTCACCGTCGCCCTGCACTACCTGTATCAGACCCCGGTCGATCAGCTGGTGTGGGATGTGGGCCATCAGACCTATCCGCACAAGATCCTCACCGGCCGTCGCGACCAGATCCATACGGTCAAGCAAAAGGACGGCGTGGCGCCGTTCCCCAAGCGCGAAGAGAGCGTCTACGACACCTTCGGCGTCGGGCATTCCTCGACTTCGATCTCGGCCGCGCTGGGCATGGCGATCGCCGCGCAGCGCAACGGCGACGAGCGCAAGGTGGTGGCGGTGATCGGCGACGGCGCGATGACCGCCGGCATGGTCTACGAGGCGCTCAACCACGCCGGCGGCATGGACCCGGAGCCGAACCTGCTGGTGATCCTCAACGACAACCGCATGTCGATCTCCGAAGCGGTCGGCGGGCTGACCAAGATGCTGGGGCGTGCCAGCGGCAGCCGCACCCTCAACGCCATCCGCGAGGGCGGCAAGAAGATCCTCGGCGACAAGAAGAACAACCCCACCGCGCGCTTCGTGCGGCGTTGGGAAGAACACTGGAAGGGCATGTTCGTGCCGTCCACGCTGTTCGAGGAAATGGGCTTCCACTACACCGGCCCGATCGACGGCCACGACCTGCCCGGCCTGGTCGGCGCACTGAAGACTCTGAAGACGCTCAAGGGCCCTCAGCTGCTGCACGTGATCACCACCAAGGGCAAGGGCTACGAACTGGCCGAAGGCGACCAGATCGGATACCACGCGGTGGGCCCGTTCGATCCGAGCAAGGGCCTGGTCGCCAAGGCCGGCGCCAAGAAGCCGACCTATACCGATGTCTTCAGCGACTGGGTCTGCGACATGGCCGCGGCCGAACCCAGGTTGCTGGTGATCACCCCGGCGATGCGCGAGGGCTCGGGCCTGGTGCGTTTCAGCAAGGAATATCCGCAGCGCTATTTCGACGTGGCGATCGCCGAGCAACACGCGGTGACGCTGGCCGCCGGGATGGCGACCCAGGGCGCCAAACCGGTGGTGGCGATCTACTCCACCTTCCTGCAGCGCGGCTACGACCAGCTGGTGCACGACGTGGCGGTGCAGAAGCTCGATGTGCTGTTCGCGATCGACCGCGGCGGCGTGGTCGGCCCGGATGGCGCCACCCACGCCGGCAACCTGGACCTGAGCTTCCTGCGCTGCGTCCCGCACATGGTGGTGATGGCGCCGGCCGACGAGGCCGAATGCCGGCAGATGCTGACCACCGGCGTGCATTACGAAGGCCCGGCGGCAGTGCGTTACCCGCGCGGCACCGGCCCGGGCAGCGCACTCGATGCATCGCTCACCAGCCTGCCGATCGGCAAGGCACAGCTGCGTCACAGCGGCACACGTATCGCCCTGCTGGGTTTCGGCGCAAGCGTGGATGCCGCAGAAGCGGTCGGCCGCGAACTCGGCCTGACCGTGGTCAACATGCGCTTTGTCAAACCGCTCGATAAAGCCATGCTGCTGGAACTGGCCAAGAGCCACGAAGGCTTCGTCACCATCGAAGACAACGTCGTTGCCGGCGGCGCCGGCTCGGGCGTGGCCGAGCTGCTCAACGCCGAAGCGGTCACCATGCCGATGCTGCACCTGGGCCTGCCGGACAGCTTCCAGCACCACGCCAGCCGCGAAGACCTGCTGGCCGAGGCCGGCATCGACCAGGCCGGCATCCGCGCTGCGGTGCTCAAGCGCTGGCCGCAGCTGATGGCAGGCAAGCCGCCCGCGTTGAATGCCGCTGCAGGCTGAGGCCTGCGCGGGTCACACATGGCGGCAGTTGCGGCAGGCGGTTGCAGAATCGCCTGCCCGTGCCGGCAATGACGGATGCCGCATGCTGACGCCGATGCGTTGACCCGCAACACGACCGATCCCGCGCGATGACGCACTAGACCTGCGGCACCGCCCCGGTGCGTGCAAACGCCTCCACCAGCCGCAGGATGCGCGCCTGCGCATCGATGTCATGCAGCTCCGTCTGCAATCTGCGCACGCCTACTGGCAGCTCGGTGGCAGCGAGTGCCTCGCGCAACAGCGCAGGCAGGCCGTCCAGCTCGCGCAGCCACCACGACGCACCTGCGCGCTGCAGGCGCGCGGCATGGTCGAACTGATCGTAATCCAGCGGGTAGACGATCGACGGCAAGCCTGCGGCCAGGCAGGCATACAGGATGCCGGCACCGCCATGGTGGACCACCAGCTCGTAGCGATGCAGCTGCTGTGCGTAGTCCACGTACGGCAGGCGCTGGTAGTTGCCGTGCGTCTGCGCTGGCGGCGCGGCGCTATCGCCATCGCTGAAGTGGAAGATCACCTGTGGAAACTGCAGCGCCACCGCACGCAGCACCTGGTCCATCCGCTGCTTGACCCATTGCAGATGTGTGCCCAGCGTCACCAGCACATGCCGACGACCGGGGACGAACTGCGGCGTCGCAACCGCCGCGGGCGGCGTGCACAGCTGCGGCCCGACGAAGCGCACCGCCGCCGGCCAGCGCCGTGCCAACTCGAACGACGGCAGCCCCAGGGCCAGGATGCAGTGCGGCGAATACACCGCCTCGCTGCGATCGCTGCGATAGATCGCCGGCAATCCGGATGCGCGCATCTGACGGCGGTAGCACAGGTGCAGGCTCCGTTTGAAGCCGCGCGTCAACCGCCGCGCCATCGCCTGCCAGATCCGCTGCGCTGCCGTGGATGGCGGAAGCAGGCCGCCGAAATACGCCGGAGGCCCGTCGCCGGTTTCGATAACGCATGGCGACGGCATGCTGGTCCACCAGGCGATGCCCATCGCCTGTGCTGCCAGCCCCGCGCTGGGCAGGGTGAAATCGGCGATCACCAGGTCCGGCCTCCGCTCGCGCCAGCGCTGCCGTACCGCATCGCCCACCCGCGCCATCAGGCCAAGCGCGCTGTGCAACTGTCGGCGCAGCCGCAAGGGATTGTGGCCTACCGCATGCGGTGGATTGGCGATATCGAGCAACTGCCGGTCGGCTTGTGCATCCAGCACGCTGACCGCGCTCAGTCCGCATGCACGGATGCGCGCCAGTGCCGCCGGCGTGCTGATGACCTGGACATCGTGATGTGGCGCCAGCTGCCGGGCGATCGCCAGGATCGGATGCAGATGCCCGCTATACGGCGGCGCGATCAGATCAATGCGCATGTTCCCTCCCCTGCACTGCCCGCTCGACCTGCGCGATGAAGGCCTGACACTCGGCCAGCACTGTCGCATCGCACAGATAATGCAGATGCCCGCAGGCAGGCATCAGATCGGGCGCACCGGCGAACAGCGCGCGCGAGATCCAGTCGCCGCTGCCCTGGACGACGCGCAGCTGCCCGAACATGCCAGGCGCATTGCACACCGGGCCATAGGCGAACACCGCAAGACGCGTGCGCAGCGCCTGCGGCAGCCGTAAGGCTGTCAGCAGCTGCAGGCCACAACTGCCGGCCAATAGTACCGTCGTCGGCACCTGGTCCAGCAGCGCCACCACGCGCATGCGATCCGCATCGGCAACGCGTGCGGCGCGCGCGGCCAGATACTGGCGCGCGTTGGACACGCTGGCGCGCCACAGCGGCATGTGCCGGTGCGGTGGACTATCAAGGCGATACGGATAATTGCAGTCGATCAGCCGCCGGCCCGGGCCTTGCAGCTGCTCCAGAAAATGCCGTTGCTGCATGCTCAATGCGCAACTCTCCGGATCGCTTTGCCCGGTGAGGAAGGCGATCTGCAGGGTGGCGCTGTCAGTCCGCACGAAAGCGCCCATCCGGCAACACGCGATAACGCCGGGTGCGCCAGCGGATCGTGCGCACCAGCGCCGCATGCAGCAGATGCAGCGGCTGCAGGCACTCCGCGACAACCGACAGCAGCGGACGGTGGCGAACCGCACCGCTCACCCGCCATTGCACCAGGCACAGCAGCAGCGCACGCAGCAGCACGGTGCCCAGCACCCAGGCCAGCGCCGGCCAGCTCGCCTGCACGCAGGCACAGGCCAGCAAGGCCAGCAGCAGCATCGGCGGCAGCCCCTGCAGCACGCCGATCGCCGAACGCACGCCCACGCTCTGCCGACGCAGCAGGAGCGACGCGAACAGCATCCATCGATGCATCTGGCGTGCGTAGCTGGCCAGATCCGGCATCGCGGTGCGCATCGCCACCGGCGCGACGGATTGGCGGAGTCGCCCGCCGCGCTCACGCACCAAGGTGGCGACGGCCAGATCGTCGGTGAGCTGCTGCAGTAACGCGGCAAACCCGCCCCAGGCACGCAGTTGCTCGGTACGCGCGGCATAGCACATGCCGTTGATGGTCAGCGGCGCGGCGAACGGCAACCAGCCCAGATAGGTCAGCGCCGCATTGTTGTTGACGAACTGCGACAGCAGCCGGCCTGGCAGCGTGGCGCTGTCCTGGTAGTACGGCAGCGCGGTGACCATATCGGCGTCGGTCAGATCCTGCAGCAGGCGCACGAGCGCGCTGGCGCTCAGCTGTGCATCGTCGTCGAGGATCAGGCTGATCGGCGCGCGCACATGCGCCAGCGCGTGCTCGAGCTTCCAGGCCTTGGGGTTGATGCCGGCTGGCGCGGCCGGCACCCGCATGCGCTGGATGCGTGCATGCGGATGCAGCGCGACCAAGGCATCGGCAACGCTATTTCCCGGGATGTCGTCTGCATCCAGCAACCAGACAAACTGCGCGTCCGGCAGCGCTTGCAGGTTGGCCGCAAGGACCTGCTGCAAATGCGCATCGCCCCCCAGCACCGGCTGCAGGATCGCCACCTCGGCCTGGGTTGTGGTGGCGCCACTCGCTGGCAGTGTGCGCGCACCACGCAGCACCCACAGCACTGCAGCCGTCTTGACCATCAGCACCGCCAGGTAGGCAGCTGCCACTATCGGAACGACTACGCCCACTGCGCCGCCTGCCAACGCACGAATGCCTCGATGCCTTGTTCCAGACTGACGCTGGGCGGCCCGAGATCGGCGAGCGTGCGGCGTGGGTCGAAGGTCTTGGAATAGGCAAATGCACCCACGCCGAAGCGCGTGATCGGTGGCTCGCCGCGCAGGCGCAGCACGCGATACGCCGCCTCCACCACGCTGGCCATGCGCAGTGCGGTGGCGATGCGCACCTCGCGTCGCGGCAGCGGCAGCTGCAGGCGCGTGAGCAGGTCCAACAGCAACTGCTGCAGATCCACCGGCTGCGCATTGGTGAGGTTGTAGGCCGGCTGCAACTGCGGCGCGGTCGCCGCGCGATAGAGGTAATCACACAGCGTATCGATGTAGATCAGGTCGCCGATCACCGGCTGCGTCTGGCCGACGAAGCGCGGCAGCGCACCCTTGCGCGCAGCGGCAATCACGCGCGGGAACAGCACCGTGTCTCCCGGCCCGAACACCGCACGCGGGCGCAGCACGGATTTGTCGCCCGGATACTGCTGCAGCAGCGTTTCGCCAAGGTATTTGGTCTGCGCGTAGGTGTTGACGAACGCCGGCCCGATCGGGCTGTCCTCGCTGAGCTCGTATTGATGCTCCTCGCGATAGAACACCGAACTGGACGATACATACAGCAGACGCGGGCAGCCATGGCGCTTGCAGAAGTCGATGACGTTGGCAGTGGCCTGGACGTTGTGCAACTGGAACTGCGCGCGCGTGCCCCACGGCGAGGCCAATGCCGCAGCGTGGATCACCACATCCGGCTGCCACTGCAACGAGAACGGCTGGCTCAGATCGATACGATGGTAGTTGGGCAGATCGCTGGCGCGGCGACCGATGCCGTGGATCTCCACACCCGGCTGCGCCTGGAAACGTCGCAGGAAGGAACCACCGACAAAGCCGGATGCACCGGTCACGAGAATACGCAGGCTCATCGCCACTCCGGTTGATAACGGTCAAGACTGGGTTGGCAATGCGACGGCAGGATGGCCAACTCCGGGTGTGCATGCGACAGCGCGTGCAGCTGCTGCACGGTGCGCCGGAACGCGCGCCAATCATGCATCAACAAACGTGTGGGCCAGGCAGGCCACTGCAGTGCAGACCAGGTCGCCGACGACCACACCGCGTCGGCGCACAGCAACACCTCGCGGTCGTGTTGATCGCGCAACCACAGGCCCATCTGCCCGGGCACGTGCCCGGGCAACGGCACGGCCAGCACGCTGCCGTCCTCGAACAGATCGTAGGCCGCGCCCAGACCTTGCCAGGCGCCGGTCAGCGCACGCAACGGTGCTTGCTCGGCAAACTGCAGGCGTCGATCGAAATCCTCGGGGAGCAGCTGCGGCAACAAGGCACGCCGCAGTCCGCCGAGGCGCGAACAACTGCGCAGCTGTTGATAGTCGGCACGCAGGCACAGGAAGCGCGCGTTGGGCAGATCGCGCAGACCGCCGACATGATCGGCATGGAAGTGCGAAATCAGGCACCAGGCGATCTCCTCCAGCTGCACGCCACGGCGTGCCAGCTGTGCGCCCAGCGTTTCGTGCGCGGGCAGGTGCACCGGCGTGGTCCAGCGATACAGGCGCTCGGGCCAGGGATCGGTCGCGCGGAAAAAATGCTCGGCATACCCGGTGTCGTACAACAGCGCGCCGCGCTGCGGATGCCGGATCAGCACGCTCAACGCGGGGAATTCCACCGCATGCCAGTGGCCGTCCGCACGCACCATGCGCTCGCAATGGCGGCAGTGGCCGATGCGCAGCAACTCGAGCGACACGCGCGGCGGCATCAGGGCGCGACCTGGTCGGAACATGCGCACACGCCCTAGTACCGCAACACCATGCCGCCGATCGCCAGCCCGGCACCGGTGCCGAGCAGCGCAACCAGATCGCCACGCTGCATGCGCTGTTCGATCCGGGCGTGATGCAAGGCATGCGGCAGCGAGGCGGCGACCTGGTTGCCAGTGCCCTGCAGGATGCGAATCACCTGATCGGGGCGCAGCCCCAGCGCCTGCGCCACATGATCCAGACCGCCACCGGAGGCCTGGTGCGGGACCAGGCAGCGCAACGCTGCCGTGGTGGTGCCGGCCTCGCCCAGCAACCGTTCCCAGAATGCAGGCAGATGGCGCGCGGCGAACCGGTAGGCACCGCGCCCATCCATGCTGAAGCTGCGCAAGGCATCAGGCGACTGTTCTTCGCCGCGCGGATAGCGGGTGCCGCCGCCGCGAATGCGGCACAGCTCCGCGCCGTCGCCGTAACTGGACAGGCGGCTGGACAGCAGTGCCGAGCCGTCATCGGCAGCGCTATGCCCCACGACTACCGCGGCCGCGCCATCGCCAAACAGGCCGGCGGTGGCCGGCGTCGATGCATCCAGCCCGCCCGACGCCACCTCGCTGGAAACGATCAACACGCACCGGTAGCGCCCGAGCGCCAACGCGTTCGCGGCCATGTCCAGCGCCACCAGAAAGCTCAGGCAGGTCGCATTGACGTCGAAGGCCGGAATGCCCGAATCGCCCAGCCCGAGCGCGCGCTGGATCAGCACCGCCTGGCAGGGAATCGGCTGCTCCATGACGCTGCAGGCCGAGATCAGGCAATCGATCTGACCGGGGTCGATGCCCGCGCTTGCCAGCGCCTGGGTCGCCGCCGCCGCACCCATCGACGAAGCCGTCTCGCCCTCGCCCACGTAATGGCGCGTGGCCACTCCCGAGCGCGCGAAGGTGGTGCCTGCCGGCAGCTGCCAGCGTTGATCCAGCTGTTGCGAGGTCACCTCCGTGGCGGGGACATGGCGCCCGGTGCCCAGAATGCGCAGCGGCAATGCGTTCAACACGGAGGTCTCGTTGGACAAGGCGCGCAGCATACCGTGGCTGGCGTGGGCCGAGCCGATCGATCGCCGAAGCGCGCAATGCGCATCGCCCGCCTGCGAGGACGGCGATCGGTCAGTCGATCGCCACCTCGTTCCAGACCACAACCGCCGGGCAGTCGTGCCGACGTGTCAGGGCGCTTCCACCGCGTATCCCAGCGCCTGCAAGCGCGCCAGATAGCCATCGGCTGCGGTCAGCCGGCTGATCGGCAGCACCGCGAAGGTGCTGCGATTGCGTTGCAGCGCGGTGGTGGCGATGCTCAGCCAGTGCTCGCGCATGCGCCGTTCCAGATCGTCGATGCCGCGCTTCCTGGCGGCGCCGGAACTGGCCATGGCGCTCATGCAGGCGGCCTGGGGATCCTCGCGTGGCAACTGGCGCAGTGCCTCGATATCGCCCACCGACCAGGCGTTGGCGCGCTCGACCATCGTGGGCAGGTCGCGCTCGACGGTGACCAGGATGCTGCGGAAGCACGCGGTGTCGTCCATGCCGCCGGCGCGGAACTCCTTGATGGCCTGGCGCGGGTCAGCGATCTTGTAATCCAGCGCGGTGGGGGTCGGCTTGATCCCGGCGCGCTTGGCGGCACGCTCCACCACCGACCAGATCACCGGCGAGCGCGCCAGGCCGGAGCGCTTGATCGCCGCCTGATACAACTCGCCGGCGGCAAGCATCGGGCGCTTGCGCTCCACCCCACGGTCGCTGCCGAGATAGCGTGCCTTGGCAACCGACCAGCGCGCATACAGATCGGCCGGCAGCAGCTCGCGCAGTTCGCGGCCGTCCTCGTTCTTCATCGCCTTCATCGCCGAGGGCAACAGGGTCAGTTTGCCGAAGAACCCCATGTCCGCATCGATCTGGACGGTTGGGGCCATCAGCACCTGCTGCGACTGGCCGATGATCGTCTCCACCTCGGCCGACTGCCACTGCAGCCGCTTCGGCAGCGGCGACACGGTGCCCAGGATCCACAGCACATGATCGCCCTTGCTGACCTTCCACAGGCCTGGGCCGGGCTGCACGCCGCGCACCACCATCGCTTCCAGATCGACCACGGCCGGCGGCGATGGCGCGGCTGGCTGCGGCTTCGTTCCATCGCTGGCCGACGCCAGCAATGACACCAGCATCATTCCCACGCCCCACCCCGCCCGCTGGCCTCGCATCACGTCTCGCCCCCTGTGTGAGAACGCGGACACTACGCCAAGCCGGCCATGGCCGCGTTAGGGAAATGTTCGCCGCCGCAGCCGCAGATGGCTCAGCGTGGATCCAGGCTGGCCAGGTGCGCAGCCAGCGGCGAGGCGCCGTCGAGCAGCGCGAATCCTTCCCAGACGAATCCCGGCGAGACCGTGCAGCCCACCAGGGTGAAATCGCCAAGCGACCGCGCCGCCTGCCAGCACCCTGCCGGCACCACGTGCATCGGCTCACCGCGCTCGGCAGCATCCAGGATCAGGCGTTGCAGCTGTCCGCTGGCCTCGTCGTAGATCGACAACTCCAGCGCATCGCCCTGCTGCCAATGCCAGCTTTCTTCCGCATCGACGCGATGCCAGGCGCTGCATTCGCCGGCAGCGAGCAGGAAGCGGATGGCGGTCAACGCCGGGCGCGGTTGACCGCCCTCGCTCACCTGGCGCGCGGACGCGTACACGCGACGGAAATGCCCGCCCTCGGGATGCGGAGCGAGTTCGAGCGAATGGATCAAGCTGGCGGCGATCGGATGCATGCCTACATGCTAAGCCAGCCAACGCCGCGCATGCATCACGGCAGGTGCTTGCCCGCACGCAGGCAGGTGCGGAAGAACACCAGCAGATCCCAGCTATAGCGCTTGAGCAGACGACGCGGCTCGTTGAGCAGCCGGTACATCCATTCCATATGCAGCCGCCGTACCCAATCCGGCGCACGCTTGGCGGTGCCGGACAGGAAATCCAGCAACGCGCCGACCCCGAACACCAGCGGCACGTTCAAGGCGTGGCTGTGATCCAGGATCCAGCGCTCCTGCAGCGGGTTGCCGAAGGCCACCAGCAGCACATCGGCGCCCGAGCGATTGATGCGCTCGGCCAGGCCCTCGCCGGCGGCGGCAAATTCGCCGTAGCCGTCGCACATGCCGACCACCTGCTGGCCCAGGGTTCCAGTCAAGGTCGCGGCAGCGGTCTTGCCCACGCCCGGACGACCGCCGAGCAGGAAGAACTTGAGCGGCTGCGCGGCCTCGCGACACAGATACGGAATCAGGTCGGTGCCATTGAGGTTGCCGGCAAAGCGGCGGCCATGGATCAGGCGTGCTGCCAGATCCATGCCGATGCCGTCATTGACGATGCGCACGCTGGGCTCGCGCATCCGCAGACGTAGTGCCTGGCATTGCACGATGAAATTGGTGTTGGCGAAAAACACCCGGCGTGGTTGCCGGGCGGCCAATGCGTGAAACAATTCCAGTGCAAACGCTTCCTGCGTGGTGGAGAGCACCGGAAATCCGCCGAGCGGAATCACCACGCCCTGCGGCATCGCCGTGTTGGCGGTTGCTGTCGTCTCCGTATCCACCTGCCGGCCGTGCATCATCGAATCACCAAAGGTCGTAAGGAAACGCGGCCAGCAGCCCGGCCTGCAGTTTCTCCAGGTCAAAATCGCCGTTACCGCCAAGCTTCAGGCACTCTTCCACGCTGTTGCCCGAGTGCCACTGCATGCGTCCGGTGCCGTTGTAGTAGTCGTCGTACTTGAAACGATCCTCGCCGTTGCCCCAATCCAGGTACACCGCCGGAATCCCGTACGCTTCGGCAAGAATCAGCCCGTGCAGCGAACTGCTGATCACCAACTCGGCGCCCAGCAACGCACTCATGAAGGTTGCAGGTTTGACGTTGGGAAATACCAGATGGTCCGCATACGCGCTGTACTTCTCGACCGGCTCGTTGAAATGCGGAACGATGGCAAAGGGGCGCTTGTTTGCCGTTCCCAGCGCATCGGCAGGGAAAAACATTGGTGTCAGCAGACCGGGGTCGCCATAGACTTCCGGTACCGCGATCCCGCGATCGAGCAGGAATTGACGCGTCTTCGGACCACGTACTGCACGCACATCGAGCGTGCTGAAGGTATTTCGCTCCGCAGGAATCTTGCCGTTGATGCCGCTGCCCCAGACGGTGTCGCCGTCCTTGGCAAAATGCAGCACCGACCCGATGGCGATCAGCTTCTTGCTGAGATCACGCTTCTCGATCAGCGTCTTGTCCTGCAAGGAGAGCACACAGGACACAATCACCTTGGACAGATGATCGCCCATGTTGACGCCAGCGTTCTTCGGCTGCCACCAGAACAAAGCACGGCGTTCCGCATGTTCGATCCATTTCTGCAGCAAAGCATTGGCCATAACGAGCAGTCTCCTTCTAAAGTTGGGTGCGCCACATCAGTGCGAGAGCGCGGCCTCCGAAGAAGCACGCACCGCTGCGCCATCTTGCTGCGGGTACAAACGGGTTTCCGGATACGCACCTGGATTCAGTACGCGGTCGGTGGTGTCGGACCAATTCAGGCATTGGCGGTAACGCACGCGCGGTGCTTCCAGCGCGCGACTGATGGCCGCAATGACCGACTCACCGTTGCCGGGAGTGTAGCCGAAACGCGATTGATACGGCCCCACGACGGCATTCGGACACACCGCAGGCAGGCCGAAGAAATCGTATTGCAGCAACTTCATCGAACTATCGGCCAGATACACCGGCACCTGCTCGGATGCGTACGGCGCGATCCCGAAACGGGCGTGCTTGATGTAGCCGATGGTCTCGGCGTGCTTCATCTCGCCATAGACGACCACGTTGTCGCCATAGCCGGGATGCCGGCCCATGCCCGAGCCGATCACATGGAACGTGACCTGCGGGAACGCCTTGCTGGCAACCACGAAGAAGTCCGGATCGAACAACATCGAGCCCACCGCGACCGCATGGATGCCCTCGCCGTACGGCGACGGGTCGCCCAGCTGATCCAGGTTGTGATCCACACCGTGACCGACGTGATACACGTTATCGCGACTTGCCACTTCCTCCGCCATTGCCGGCGACACCAATGCGATCACATCCAGCGTCGGTGCAACCCGATCGAACTCGCGCTCGATATAGGACGCGACATTGATTGTGCTCAGGCCGTCGGAAGCACGATAGACCAGCTTCGCTGCCGGATTGACGCGCTTGGCCAGCTCGATGAAGGCCACCGCGATACCGCTTTCGAACACGATCACGTCCGCCTCGCGCATCCAGTCCAGCAACTGGCGTGGCGGATGCGCGGCATACCAGCGGAACATCGCATCTTCGACAGAACGCAGCCAGGCACGACGCGTGTTGAACGGATGCACCGTCGTGCGCCACAGGTAGCAGTCCACGCCCTTGTGCGACACCACGGTGTTTGCGGTGTCGTCCAGCGGCAGCCGCATGTCGCCCTTCATGCGCGATAGGCGGCTGTAGCGCAGCGAGAAAAACCGCGTGGTGCCGCGCAGCGCGAGTTGATCGGTGATGAAGTGGATATTGGCGCGCCGTGGCGTGCGGTAATCGTGGGCGGACAAGACCAGATAGCAAGGCCGGCGAATGCCGGAAGCGGCGGCGGGTGTATCGCTCATGGGCCGTGTCCTATGAATGAGTGGGAGAAAGCATGCAAGAACGCAGGCGAAGACGATGTCGATCTCATTGGCGTGCCTTGGCCTGCCTCAGCAACTTGCGGATGTTGAGAATGGCAATGACGTCGCGACGGAACGCCGGCCAGATCGCCAACGCCAGCAGACAGACCGCCGCCATCGTGGCCGCACCAACGGCCAGCTGCTGCCACAGCGGGCCACCGACGGTGATGGATGCGTAGTACGCGCACACGCCCGCCACGCCGTACGCGGTCATCGCGCGCACCGCATTGGTGAACAGTGCAGCCACCGGTGCGTCGGAGATCTTGCCGACCCAGACCAGCGACAACGGCCAGGTCACCAGCAGCCCGAATGAATAACCGATCGCCACGCCCATCGCGCCCCAGCGCGAGCCGACGAAGATGCAGCCGATCAGCACGATGCGGCTGACCAGCGAGAACAGCAACTGCGCGCGCATCAGGCCCCTGGCAAGGAACACCCAGTAGGTTGCATAGGACGCAGTCTGGAAAATACCGCCCAGCGTCAGCACCTGGAACAGGGGCACCGCCTCGCGCCACTGCTCGCCGAGCACCAGCACGATCAGCGGCATGGCCAGCGCGCAGGCGAAGGCGAACAGCGCAACGATCAGATGCACCATCACCGTTTGCCCGCGCAGCAGGAAGGCGCTGAAGCGTTCGCGGTCGTCCTGCAGCTGCGACAACACCGGCAACGCCACGCTGGTGGCCGGCGCGTTGATCTGATTCAACGGCATCATCAACAGCTGAAACGCACGGTTGTACAGGCCCAGTGCGTCCGGGCCGGTGCGCCAACCGATGATGACCTGGCCAACGTTGCGGCTGGCATAGCCCAGCAACTGCGCGGCCATCAGGTTCCAGCCGAAGCTCATGAAGTCGCGCATCGGCGCCGAGCGTTGGTATCCGCCCGGCAACCAGCGTGCACAGCTCGCCGCGATGATGAAATTGACCACCGCCTGCACCACCTGCTGCACCACCAGCGCCCAATAGCCCCAGCCCAGCAAGGCGGCAGCGACGGCCGCGCCCAGGCCCAGCACCTGCGATCCCACATCGCTGAGCGCGACCTGGCCAAATCGCAGCCCGCGGCTCAGATGCGCGCGGTACTGCGTGGTCATGCCGTTGATCAGGAAGGTCACCGCCAGCGCCTGGGAGATCGTCACCAGCGCCGGCTCCTTGTAGAAGTTGGCGATCACATGGGCAGAGGCGTAGACCATCACCGACAGCGACAAGCCGATGCCGCTGTTGATCCAGAACAGGTTGTCGCGCTGCTCGCGGCTGACATGCTTGGCCTGCACGGCAGCGGCAGACAGGCCAAAGTCACGCAGGATCTCGGCCGCACCGACAATCGCGGTGACCATCGCCATCAGGCCGTAATCGTAAGGCGTCAGCAGGCGCGCCAGCAGGATGATGCCGCCGAACTGCACGACCATCTTGGCCGACTGGCCGATCATGGTCACCGCTGCCCCACCGGCGGCGCGCGAACCGAGGCTGCGCTGTGGCGGCGGCGTGGGGGAATTCATCGTTGGGATCTCTGCGGTCACAGCGCGGCGTCTCCATCCTTGCCGAGCGCTTCCAGGTAGGTGCGGTAATGCAGCTGTCCGATCCGTGGCCAGTCACGTTGCGAGAGATCCGGCGCCGGGCCGCGCGGCGCGGCACGCACCTGGTCCAGCATGCCGGTCAGCAGCGCCGCATCGAATTCGCCTTCGTAGAGAAACACCCAGCCCGGCCCCACTTCTTCGGCAATCGCCGCATTGGATTCGCTCCACGGTGCCAGCACCGGGCGCGCCAGCGACAACGCCAGCAACAAGGTGCCGGAGTTGTGCATCTGCCGGTACGGCAGCACCACCAACTCGGCCTCGCTGACTTCGCGTGCGAGCACCGGCTCTTCGACATAAGCCAGCAAGGCACTCACACGCGGATCCTGCGCGCAGGCCTCCTCCACCAGGCTGCGCATCTGCGGCGTGGCCGGGTTGCCGACGATACGCAGCTTCAGGCGCGGATCGTCGACCTGACGCATCACCTCCAGCAGCGTTTCCACGCCCTTGTACGGGCGGATCAGACCGAAATGCAGCAGCCGCCCCGGAACCGGCGTGCCTTGCGGCATCTTTGCAAACCACTCGCGATAATGGCCGTGCAGGATGGTGTCGGTGAATGGCGGTCGCGGCGGCGTGGTCGCGTTGATGCGGATCCAGCGACGCGTCAGCCGATCGATCCAGCGCAACAGGCCGCGCTCGCGCCAGCCGCGATCCTCGTGCGGTGCCAGGTTGTGCAAGGTGCGCACCACCGGCGTGCCGGTCAGCTGCAGCTTGAGCAGCAACAGCGCCGCACACATCTGCTTGGCCAGGGTGCCGATCGCGCTGGGATGGCGCAGCAGATATTCCGGCCAATGCAGATGCAGCACGTCGTAGCGCGACAGCAGCGCATCGCGCATCGAAAAGAAGCGCGGCTGCACTGCAGCGGGCAGCGATGCGTAAAGCTGGGTCAGGTACGGATTGGTGCTGGCATTGGGCTTCTCGGTGGAGAACAGCACGGTGACCTGCGGCTGCGCGGACGCACGCGCACTCGCTGCCGATGCAGGCGCGCTCATCGCACTGCCTCCTGGGTACGGCGGGTGCCCAACGCGGTGTGGTATTCGTCGACGTAGCGCCCGACCACATGCTTCCAGTCGTAGCGGCTCACGTACGCCATCGACGCTGCACGACGCGTATCGAAATCGGCATCCGCCTGCAGCGCTAGCGTCTGTACCTGCTCTGCGGCCGCATCGATCCGGTCGCGGTTGACGATCACGCCCTGCCCCGATTCGCTGGCAAGACGCACGAACGGCGGGATGTCGCTGAGGATCGGAATCAGGCCGGCACTCATCGCCTCGACCGCAGCGATGCCGAAGCCTTCATGGCGCGACAGGCAGACGAAGAACTGCGCCTGCTGCATCAGGCTGCGCAACTGTTCCTGCGACGGCGACATGCTGAGCTGGACCTTGTCCTGCAAGCCCCGCTCGGCGATCGCCTTGCGCAGGTCGGCCTCGTTCAAATCGTATTCGCGCCCGGCAATGATCAGGCGCCACTGCGGATCGCGCTGCAGTACCGCCTGCAGCAGCTCCAAGGTTTCGATCAGGCCCTTGTTCACCGACCAGCGGCCGAAATACATCATGGTCCGTCCCGGCGTCGCTGCGCCCTGCGCTGCGTATTTCTCCACGTCCACGCCGTTTTCGATCACCCGCAAGCGCGCCGGCGACACCACCTTGGCGAACAGCTCGCCGTCGTTCTCGCTGGTGGCGATCAGCCGCGCATACGCCAATGCAGAAGTGCGGGTGAGCGTTTGAAACCATAGCTGCTTCATCCGCGAGGCATACGCAGTGTGGAAGAAGCCGCCGTGCGTGGACACCACCATCGGCTTGCCATGCAGCGGTTTGGTCAGCGCCAGATAGTCGTAGAAAAAATCGATGCCATGCAGATGCACCAGATCGGCCGAGCGGATCGCGCTCAGCACGGACGGCGCCAACGGGTAACGCGACGAGCCGCGATAACCGATGCGTCGGATCGGCAAGCCCTGATACGTCTCCTGCTGCGCAAGCTGCGCGCCCGGATCGGTAAACACCCGATCCAGGGTCACGACCTCCACCGTATCGGCACTGGTGGCCTGGTGTTGACGGGCCACATTGAGAACGACTTCCTCCATGCCTCCGATCGAAGGATGGAATTGGCGGACGACATGCACCACTTTCATTACGCCAATCTCCTGTGCCAGCGACGCAGACACATCTGCATGCTCGGCTGATCATTCTGGAAGCTCGTCATTTGCGTTTCAATCCCAACATCCATGGTGCAACGCGCACCAGCACCGCGCGCATTGGCACACTGACCGCGACAGCGAACGCGCTCAGGCCCATCGCCCAGGCCGGTGTGCCGATCAGGCTGCGAGCGATCACACCCGTTCGTGCCACCACACTGGTGAGCACCAGAAACACCAATGTGTGCGTGCACAGGATCAGCAAGGTATTGCCACCGATCCACTGCAGCCAACGCCACTGTCGAACGAAATACGCCACGCACAAGGTCATCGCGGTGCCCAGCAGGCTGACCAGCAGGAACACCGCAGCGGAATGCCCGAACTGCAGATTGTTCACATCCACTTGCCCGTTCCATCCGGCCAGCCACCACCACGCTGCTGCCAGCACCGGCAGTGCCAATGCCCATGCCGAGGCGCCAAGCGCGCGCAGTGCATCGGCGTAGCGCGATAGCCATCCGCCCACGGCGATGAAGAACAGCGCGACAGGCAATACATCCAGCGCCAACGGAAGCCGCAGGTGCAACGACGGAAACCAGCCCGCCCATGCCAAGGCGAACAACAGACTGACTGCCGCCAGGGCCGCCGTCGTCAGGCGCGTGCGCAAGGCGATGTAGGCCAGCGTGGTGACGAACAAGGCAGGCAGGAACCACAACGCCGGAAGCACGTACAGACGCGTGCCGTTGGCCCAGAACAGGCCGATAAACGGATCCCACCACGGCAGCACATGCGATGGATGCGCCGCGCGGCTGGTCACTCCCATCAGTAGCCAGCAGGCGTAGGCCACCAGGAAAAACGCGACATAGGGAACCAGCAACGTGCGCGCCAACTTCGCAATCGTCGCCACCGTCATTGCGCGGTGGCCGAAGCGCTCGCCGACCCAGCCGGACAACACGAAAAACAGCGGCACATGAAAACTGTAGGCGAACAACTTGTAGGCGGCCGGCATGCCGTTGGCATGCCCCAGCACCACCAGGACGATCGCCAGCGCCTTTGCTGCATCGATCTGCCAATCGCGGGTCAATGCAGGCGCCGGCGCAGCCTTGGCACCCAGGCCGCCGTGCCGGGCCGCGTTGGAATACGGTGCGGTGGTCATGGCGCAGCGCCGCTCATGCCGCCACCGGGCGGGCACCCAGGGTCCACGGCGCAAAACGCATCAGCAACCAGCGCAGCGGCACGCACGCGAGCAGCGTAAACACCGTCACGAACACTGCCCAGCCCAGGCCCGGGCGCGAGGCAGCGAATCCGCCGGCCAGCGCCGCAACACCGGAGAGCACGAAGAACACCAGCATATGGGTGCACAGGATCAGCAAGGTATTGCGGCCGATCCACTGTATCCAGGCCCAGCCCTGCACCAACCGTGCGGCACAGATCACCATCAGTGAGCCAAGTACTGCGCTGACCAAAAACCCGACGTGGTTGCGGCCAAACTCCAGCATGTTGACGTCGATGCGGCCATTACGATCGGCCAGCCAGGCCACCGGCAACGCCAGCAGTACCGTCGCCAGCGCGCTCACCGGCAAGGAGCTCGGCAGACGTGCGGAAACATGGATCAGCAAGGCGCCCAGCGCGTAGAAGCACAGCGACACCGGTAGAACGTCCAGGCCAAAAAAAAGCCGGACCTGTTGGCCCGGAAACCAGCGCATCCAGCACCAGGCCAGGATCAACGACGCCACCGCGATCACCACCGGCGACAGCCAGCGGCGCAGCACCACATAGCTCAGCACCGTCACCAGCATCACCGGCAGGAACCATAGCGGGGGCTGCACATACAGATCGGGGCCGATCCCGGTGAACATCGCCACGATCGGCTCCCACCACGGATGGCTGCCCCAGCGCGCCGCCTTCTCACCGATATTGCGCGTCAGCAACCAGTACGCGTAGCCGAGCAGATAGAACGTCACGTACGGCAGCAGCAGACTGCGTGCCTGCTTGCTGATGGTCTGCGGCAGGCCGGTGGTCCGCGACGCATAGCCCGCCGCCAGCCAGCCGGACACCATGAAGAACAGCGGCACGTGGAAGCTGTAGGCAAACAACGTCATCGCATGCGGCACGCCCTTGGCGTGGCAGAACACCACCAACAGGATCGCCAGGGCCTTGGTGGCATCGATACGCGGGTCGCGGCTGCGCCCGCCGGTGGCAACGGACGCACCGACGACCGGTGCCACCGGCTGTGGTGCTTGCGTTGCCGCCACACTCATCGTGTGCCTCCCGCGGGCAGTGGCAATCGCGCATCCTCGTCGGCCGGATCCTGTCTGGGCAGCTGCGTAGCGCTGGCAGCAGACCAGGTCGGCCGCATGTGCCACAGGCAGCCACACACAAACCACCACAATGCCGACGTCTTGATCGAGAAGTAGCCGTTGGACACCAGCAGGCTCAGCGCGAACGCAAAGATCGCCAGGTTCTTGAACAACTGCCCTTCCTTGCTCGGCATCAACAACAGGAACGAATACGACAGCAGGAAGGCGAGCACGCCGACGATCGACTGCGATGCGATGAAGTAGGCAATGCCGCTGTCGAAGTAACGGTACGCCTGCGCAAAATCCAGGCCCATCCACGAGTTGAAGGACAGGTTGTTCATCGAATTGACGGTGAAGAAGATCCGGCCCATCGTGTTGTCCTGATAGGCCGTGATCCCGGTGATCCACACCAACAGCCACGCCGTCATGATCACGAGCAGGAAGACCAGGAACGCCAGCCGTTGATCCAGGCGTTTCAACAGCGGCGACAGCAGCACCATCAGTACGCAGGTGCCCGCCGCAAGTCGGCCGTCGGAGGCCACGACCATGAAACCGATCAAACCGACCGACAGGATCAGCATCGCCGGCCGCATCCAGCGCCAGAACACCAGCACGATCGCGGTAAAGAAGCAGATGTAATTACCCATCGTCACCGGCTCGATGAACATCGAGGAGGCGCGGGGAAGATTGGAGCCCGGCAGGAAGTTGCGCTCGCCCGGTCGCGTGGCGCTGACGAACAGGTTGCTGTCTTCGTTCCAGAACCCTTCCGCGCTCATGCCGCGCGCGTTGACGAAGAAGCTCTTCGGGTTGACCAGATCGCCATAGGCGCTGGGCATCGCCAGTTCGAACGCCGCAACCAACGACACGATGATGGTCATGCGCACGAACAGCTTGGGCACCGACCCGGTATAAGCCGAACCAAGCACCACGAACGCAAACACCACCAGCGCGTCGCGGAAGAACTTCGGATCGATCTGCCAGTTCACCAGGAAGCGCACGAACATCAAGGTGACGATCAGCCCCAGGCCGCTGATGATCAATGCAATGCGCTTGCGGCTCATCGAACCCAGGCCGAGCAGGAAACACGCGGCGTAGACCATGAACTCCACTGCGTAAGTGATCACCGGACGTACGGTGAACACGTTCGCGTTGATCAGCGCCAGCAGCAGGTTGTAACCGACGCCGACCAGCAGCGTCAGCTCGATCAGCAGGTTGTGCCAGCGAACGCGGGCCTCGTCGCTCATTCGGATCAGCATGCAGACGCCTGCTTGAAAGGGGCGGCTGCGATGCAGCCGCCCGCGGCGCTCGGCGCGCCAGGTCGCACACTCCCCGCCATCATCAGTACGCGGTCTTCTGTCCGAGCACACGCACTGCGGTCAGCACGATGATGCGAATATCCAGCCACAGCGACCAACGACGGATGTAGTCCAGGTCGTACTGGATGCGCTTCTTCATCGTACGCAGCTCCGGGGTTTCGCCACGGAATCCATTGACCTGCGCCCAACCGGTGATGCCCGGCTTGACGTAATGGCGCTGCATGTAGTGATTGATCAGCTTTTCGTAATGGGTGTTGTGCTGCGCGGCATGCGGGCGCGGCCCCACGATCGACATGCTGCCACCAAGCACGTTGAAGATCTGCGGCAACTCGTCCAGGCTGCTGCGGCGCAGGAACGCACCGAAACGGGTGATACGGGTGTCGTTCTTGGTCGCCTGCTGGATGGTGGTGCCATGGTCGTCATGCACACGCATCGAGCGGAACTTGAACATGTAGAACTCGCGCCCACCCAGGCCATGGCGACGCTGGCGGAAGAACACCGGCCCCGGCGAGCTCATCTTCACACCAACCGCAATCGCAGCCATCAACGGCCACAGGCCCATCAGCGCAACCACGGCCAGGATCTTGTCCTGCAGCGCCTTGGCGACCACGAAGTAGTTGTCGCGGTCCACACCGCCCTGGCGCAGGTTGATCACCGGCACGTTGCCGATCTGCTCGCCGGACTGGTTCAACAGACCGAAGTCGAACAGGTCCGGCACCAGCTTCACGTTGATCGGATAGCGATCCAGGCGCTGCAGCAACTGCTTGATATGGTCACGTTCGCCCAGCGGCAGCGAGATCCACACCTGCTCGACCTGGTTGTCCTTCAGGTACTCGATCAGCGCGTCCGGATCGCCCAGGCACGGCAGCGACTGACGCTGCTCGGTCACGGCGATGTCGTAAGGTGTGCGGAAATAACCGACCAGGTTCATGCCGACCCAGGGGTTGCGGCTGAGGTAGTGATTGATCTTCATCACCGGGTGGCGCAGACCGACCACCACCACCCGCTGCACATCCACACCCTGGGTGCGCAGGTGATTCAGGAAGCCGCGCAGCACCGTGCGGGCCGCCACCAGCGAGGCCAGCCCACCGACGAACCACAGGCCGATCCAGCCGCGCGAGACCTGCTCGCCAACCTGCACGATCAGCGCATGTACCGCGAACAGCGCAAACACGCCGCCGAATGCACCGCCCAGCACCATCAGCTCGCTCAACAGCCCGCGACCGCGCCAGCTGCGATACAGCGGGAACAGCGCAAAGCAGATCACCGAGTACAACAGCGTGGTGGCGATGGCGACCCGGTACGGTGCCGCAGGCACCCAGGAACCGAAGACGATGCGATAGGCGATCAGCCCGGAAACCACGACCATGGTGAGGTCGAAGACGCGCAGGACCAGATCGGCCGCAGCCGAATACTTGGACAACAATCGCGGCGAGGATGTGGTGTAAGTCGCGCTACTCAAGTCTGCCAAAAGCATGGGGATGTCCTCCAAACTCGATACGGCGCATGCGGGGGAACATACGAAACGCACGCGAGCTTTCAATCATCTCCGTCGGGCGATCACCGCGGTAATACCTACCGACCCCAGATCGCACGACAGCCCTTTGTTTCAACAGAGACAAACTTTCAAACGAAGGAGCCCGAAACATACGGGATCCAACCTTTTCCACGCTGAATCAGTTGTCACTTCAATTAACCATCGTTGTGCAACACGACAATGTCAGTCCAACCGCGTCTGCGCTGCCGTGCCACGCAGGAAGTAGCGCACCAGTGCCACAGCCACACCCAGGAATACGCCAAAGATGAAGCCCAAAGCGAGGTTCAATTTGAGTTTCGGCGAAGTCTTAGACGTAGGCACGTCTGCGGTATCGATGATGGTCACGTTGTTGGCGCCGACGTTGCTCGCCACACCGATCTCCTTGTAGCGCTGCAGGAGCGCATCGTAGAGCTGGCGGTTGGTATCGACGTCGCGCTTGAGCATGTTGTAGCGGATGCTGCGGCTCTGCAGATCGAGCTCATCGTTACGCAATCCGGCGATGCGTTGGTTGAGCAGCTGCTCCTGATGCACCGACGCGTCGTAGGTCGCCTTCAGCGACTGGCGGATATTGAGGACCTCGCCATTGATCTGGCGACGCGACTCTTCGATCTGCGCTTTCAGACGCTGCATTTCCGGATAGTCCGGCTTGAAGGTCGACAGCTTCTGCTGATATTCGGTGTTCAAGCGGATCTGCTCGCCGCGCAGGCTCTGGATCAGCGGATTGCTCAGCACTTGCGACAGCGACATCGCGTCACCGCTGCTGACCTGACGCCAGGCTGCCTCGGCCTTGATGCGGGCGTCCTGCGCCGATGCCAGCATCGCATTGAGGTCGCTGAGGTTCTGCGCCGGAAGCGATGGCTTGTCGTCGCCCACCGACACGATCTGCTCGTCGGTGGAATAGGAGACCAGATTCTTCTCCGAATCCTCCACCTTGTCGCGCAACTGCTCCAGGCGCTCGGCCAGGAACTTGGTCGCGAACGAGGATGCCTTGATGCGGCGTTCCTGCGTGCTGACGATGAAGACCTTGGTATAGGTGTTGGCGATCTTGGCAGCCAGCACCGGGTCCGGCGAATCGTAGTTGACGTAGACCAGGCGCGAATTGAGGATCGGCTCGACCACCAGCCCGGCCAGCAGCGTATCGGTCAGGCTGCGCTCGATGATGGCCTGGCGCGAGTCGACCGACTTGCCGGCTTCCGGATTCTTGGCAGCAGCCTTTTCCAGCGCTTCGTCGACCTGCTGCTTGAACGCCGGCTCCTGATCGAGCTTGGCTTCGCGGATTACCGCACGGGCCAGCGAGCGGCTCTGCAGCAGCTGGTACTGGGTCTGGTAGAAATCGCGATCTTGCGGCGATTCCACCGGCATCAGGTTGTCGACATTCACCACGTTGAGCGAGTCGCGCTCGATCTGCAGCGTGCTGGTGGCGCGGTACTTTTCCGGCATCAGCAGGGTGACGCCAAACGCCAGTGCCACTGCCCCGACGGTGATCAGAATGATCAACCAGCGCTGTGAGACCAGCGCGCGCCAGTAGTCGAGCAAGCCAACGTCGGCCAGCTCGAGATGCCCATGACGATGAGACGGGGAAGAACGATTGTCTGAATTCATACTCATCGGTAAGCGCGCCACACCATCACAAGGGGGGTCAGTTCCAGCATGGTGCGCAGCCAGACGCGTGCGTCGGAGCGGTACACCACAACGATGTCGCCGCCGTAGATCTCAGGGTCCGGGTTGGCCCCCTTCTCGATCTGGGTCAGATCGAATCTGGCGATCATCTTTTGACCGTTGACGGTGCGAAACACGATGACGTTGCCGCGGCTGGCCACGGTGCTGACGCCCTTGGCCTGCGCGATGGCCTGCTGCAGGGTCAGGTTGGCGCCGATCACCGGATAGATGCCCGGCTCGTCGACCGCACCGGTCACCGTGACTCGGCGACCATTGGATTCCTGCACGAACACCGACACCTGCGGCTGCTGCAGATAACCGGCGGCGTAGCGTTCTGCCACCAGCTTTTCCAGCTCGCCGACACCCAGGCCGGCTGCCTTGACGTCGCCGATCAACGGCAGCGAGATGTGGCCGTTCTGATCGATGCGGACCTGCCGTTCCAGATCGTCGACCTGGAACACCTTGAACAACAGCAAGTCGCCTGGGGCAAGTCGATACTCCGGTTGCACGGCGGACATCGCGAGCGGATCCGGAAGCGGCAGCGAATCGGCCATCTTCGGACCGGTGCTGCATGCGCCCAGTGCCATCGAGCAGATCAACGCCAGGCTGAGGCCTTGGCAAAATCGTCCGATCAGTTTTTTCATGCGTGTGGCTGGCTGCCTCGGTTGGGTGGGACAGGACCTCGCGCAGCATTCAACCGGCCAACACGCCAGCAAGAACGTACGACAGAGAAATTCATCCCAAGACGCTTGGGATCACGACAGGTGTGACGTGTTGCAGTGCACTATGGCATAGAACCAACGCATCGCAAGACGCTGCTCGCCATTTTTTTGACGGCGTTGGCCTATTGATTCAAGTTCGTCGTTGCGGCGTTAACAAAACGTGATCCAAGTACGAATCCGCCGCCAATGATTTGGAGCATTTTCGGGGACTTAGCGACATTGCGTGACCCAGGTCCATAGCGAACAGAACCGCAAACAAACGGGCTCGGCCAGGCATTTCATGCTGCTGTGCAGTATGCCGATGGACATATCGTGTCAGGCGCATGACAGACCGCCGATCGCATTGTGCGGCGCAACAAAAAAGCCCATGTCCGTGAAGACATGGGCTCCGTGTTTGGTCGGGGTAGCCGGATTCGAACCGACGACCACTAGTCCCCCAGACTAGTGCGCTACCAGGCTGCGCTATACCCCGAAGATGTTGCGTCCGCCGCGAGGGCGGCCTGCGATTATAGCGGCTTTGTGAAACGTTTTCCTAGCGGCGCAGCAGTTGCAGAACCTCTTCCAGCTCCATGCGCACCTGTTTGATGATCTGGTTGCTCAGCGCCGACTCGCTCTTGGCGCCATCGCCTTCAAGACGCAGGCGTGCGCCGCCGATGGTGTAACCCTGCTCGTACAGCAGGCCACGGATCTGGCGCACCATCAGCACGTCGTGGCGCTGGTAGTAGCGCCGGTTGCCGCGCCGCTTGACCGGTTCCAGGCTCGGAAACTCGGTTTCCCAATAGCGCAGCACATGCGGCTTGACGTCGCACAGCTCGCTGACTTCGCCGATGGTGAAGTAGCGCTTGGCCGGGATTGGCGGTAGTTCGCGATTACTGCCCGGATCCAGCATAAGCCTCCACCCGCTCCTTGAGCTTCTGGCCCGGACGGAAGGTCACCACCGTGCGGGCCGAGATCGGAATTTCCTCGCCGGTCTTGGGATTGCGACCGGGCCGTTGATTCTTGCGCCGCAGATCGAAGTTGCCGAAACCGGATAACTTCACCTGACGGCCCTGCTCCAGCGCATCGCGCAGCACATCGAAGAACGCGTCGACAAATTCCTTTGCCTCGCGCTTGTTCAGACCGACCTCGTCGAACAGACGTTCGGCCATCTCCGCTTTCGTCAATGCCATGCCAATCCCCTGGTTACCGCCTCAACTCCGGATCCGGGCGCGGTGTTCGCGCTCGATCACGGCCACCACATCGGCAACGACTGCGTCGACGTCCCGGTCGGTGAGAGTGCGCGAGTTATCCTGCAAAATCAAGCCCATAGCCAGACTCTTGAAACCTGGCTCGACCCCCTGCCCGACGTAGCGGTCGAACAGCTGCACCTCGCGCAACAACGGTCCGACGGTGGTGCGCACGCTGCTCGACAGCGCCGCCCAGCTCACCTCTTCCGGGACCAGGAAGGCCAGATCGCGACGCACCGAGGGGAACCGCGACAGCTCGCCGGCACGCGGCAGCGCACGCTTGACCAACGCCGTCAGCTGCAGTTCGAACGCGATCACATCCACGTCGATGTCCAATGCCTTGGCCAGGCGCGGATGCACCTGCCCGATCCAGCCGATGCACACGCCATCGCGATGGATGTCGGCCGAGCGCCCCGGATGCCCGAAGGGCTGGGCAGAGGGCTGGAACTCCAGCACCGCGCCACTGGCCGCGGCCAGCGCCATCAGGTCGCCCTTCAGATCGTGGAAGTCCACCTTGCGCGCGGGCTCGCCCCACTGCAGCGCCAGGGCATCGCCGCACACGGCCGCGGCGACATGCTGCGACTCCTGCGGGGCGGCGCCGGCATCGGACGCGGCCGCGAACACCTTGCCCAGCTCGAACAGGCGCACCCGCCCGGCCTGGCGGGCGGCATTGCGGCCCAGCGTCGCCACCAGGCCCGGCAACAGGCGCGGACGCATGATCGCCAGCTCGGCGCTGAGCGGATTGGCCAACGGCACCAGGCCGTCGGTCAGCTGCCAGCGCTCCAGCAAGGTAGCGTCGACGAAGGCGTAATTGATGGTTTCCTGCAGCTCGCGCGCCACCAGCTGGCGCCGCACGCTGAGCTCATCGAGCTGGGTTTCGCTCGGCATCGCAATCCGGCTTGCGCCGCCCGGCAGCGTGGTCGGCACGCGGTCGTACCCGTGGATACGCGCCAGTTCCTCGATCAGATCCTCTTCGATGGCGATATCGAAGCGACGGCTCGGCGCCATCACCTGCCAGCCTTCGGCAACCGCCTCCAGCTGCATGCCAAGCGCACCCAGAATGCGCACGACTTCGGCATCGTCGATCTGGATACCAAGCACGCGCGCGATCCGCGCACGCCGCAGCAGGATGCGCGCCGGCTGCGGCAGATGCTCCGGCAATTGCGCATGCACCACCGGGCCCGGCGTACCACCGGCCAGTTCCAGCACCAGCCGCGTCGCCACTTCGATCGCTTGAGGCGGCAATGCCGGATCCACACCACGCTCGAAGCGATGACCGGCATCGGTATGCAGACCGAACTTGCGGCCACGCCCCATGATCGCCGCAGGATCGAAGTACGCCGACTCCAGGAACACGCTGCGCGTGGTGTCGGTGACGCGGGTATCCAGGCCGCCCATCAGGCCGGCCAATGCGACCGGGCGGTCGGCATCGGTGATAGTCAGGAAGCTGTCGTCCAGCGTGACCTGACGCCCGTCCAGCAATGCCAGCTGCTCGCCGCTGCGCGAATGGCGCACGCCGATCGGACCTTGCAGGGTGTCCAGATCGAACGCATGCATCGGCTGGCCAAGTTCCAGCATCACGTACTGGGTGATGTCCACCAGCAGCGAGACCGGACGCACGCCGCTGCGACGCAGCCGCTCGGCCAGCCACACCGGCGTTTTTGCGGCCGGGTCGATACCTTCGATCACCCGTCCGCAATAGCGCGGCGCAGCGTTGCCGGCATGCAATTCCACCGCCAGCGTGCGCGTGGACACCGGCGCCACCGCACCGGCTTCAAAGGCCACCACTGTGCTGGCGCAGGCGGCCGCCACATCGAAGGCGATGCCGCGCACGCTGAAGCAGTCGGCGCGATTGGGCGTCAGCTTGATCTCGATGCTGGCATCGGGCAGCCCCAGATACTCGGCCAGCGCCTGACCCACCGGCGCATCGTCGGGCAGCTCGAACAGGCCGGACGCATCGCTGTCCAGCCCCAGTTCCTTGGCCGAGCACAGCATGCCGTTGGACGCCACCCCGCGCAGCTTGGCCGCTGTGATGGTGAGCGCGCCGATCTGCGCACCGACCAGCGCCAGCGGTGCCACCAGACCGGCACGCGCATTGGGCGCGCCACACACGATCTGCAGCAACTCGCCCTGCCCTGCGTCGACACTGCAGACCTGCAGACGATCGGCTTCCGGATGACGCACCGCCTCGACGATACGCGCCACCACCACCTGCCCCAGCGCCTCGCCCAGTGGCGTGACCTCTTCGACCTCCAGACCGATCGCCGTCAGCGTCGCGGCAAGCTCGTCGCGGCTCGCCTGGATGGGAACGTGGCTGCGCAGCCAATTTTCAGAGAATTTCATGAGGAGCCGGGATTGGGGATTCGGGATTGGGGATTAGCTAAAACGCGTCGACGGAGTCTGGGGCGGACCGGGGCGCCGTTGCGAATCCCCAATCCCGAATCCCCCATCCCCGCCGTCAGGCGAACTGCCTGAGAAAACGCACGTCGTTTTCGAAGAATGCGCGCAGGTCGTTGACGCCGTAGCGCAGCATCGCAAAGCGCTCCACGCCCAGGCCGAACGCGAAGCCGGTGTAGCGCTCCGGGTCGATGCCGACGCTGCGCAGCACGTTGGGGTGCACCATGCCGCAGCCGAGCACTTCCAGCCAGCGCGTGCTGCCGTCCGGCTGCTGCCAGGCGATGTCCACTTCCGCGCCCGGTTCCACGAACGGGAAATAGCTGGGGCGGAAGCGCATCTCGAAATCGCGTTCGAAGAACGCCCGCACGAACTCGGACAAGGTGCCCTTGAGATCGGCGAAGTTGGAGTGTTCGTCGACCAGCAGGCCTTCGACCTGATGGAACATCGGCGAATGGGTCTGGTCCGAATCGGAGCGGTACACCTTGCCGGCCGCGATCATGCGCAGCGGCGGTCTGTGCGCATCCATGTAACGCACCTGCACGCCGGAGGTGTGGGTGCGCAACAGGCGGCCATCACCGAAATAGAACGTGTCGTGCATTGCGCGCGCCGGATGGTGCGGCGGAAAGTTCAGGGCTTCGAAGTTGTGCCAGTCGTCCTCGATCTCCGGACCATCGGACAACTCATAGCCCAGGCGCGCAAAGATCTCGACGATGCGCTCGAGCGTGCGCGTAACCGGGTGCAATCCACCGCGTTCGCTGCGACGCCCCGGCAAGGTGACATCGATCCGCTCCCCGGCCAGACGTGCATCCAGCGCGGCGTTTTCCAGCGTGTGCTTGCGCTCGGACAACGCCGCGGTCAGCGCATCGCGCGACAGGTTGATCGCTTCGCCAGCGGCCTTTCGCTGATCGGCCGGCAGCGTGCCGAGCTGCTTGAGCTGGGCGGTGATGCTGCCGCTCTTGCCGAGCAATGCGACGCGCAAGGCTTCCAGTTGGTCCGGCGTCTGCGCGGCGGCGACATCGGCCAGCGCACGCTCGGTCAGGGATTGAATCTCACTCATTGCACTCGCGCCTCAACTGCGTCTACCGAACGGTGTTTCCGGATGCACCGGAACGCATTGCCACTCAAATCTGGTCTGGCCCGGCATCCAGTCAGCGATGCCGGCCATCTAAAAACGCAAAAGGGGAAGGACTCGCGCCCTTCCCCCTGCATATCTGCTTGCCCTCGCCGGAGGCCTGCACACGAATGCGCAAGCTCCCTCGAGAAACTACCCTCCAAAAGTCCGCACATGGATGTGCGGGCTCTTGCAGAGGGACCTGCATTTACGCCGCCAGCGCGCCCTTGGCCTTCTCCGCCAGCGCGGCAAAGCCGGCGGCGTCGTGCACGGCGATATCAGCCAGCATCTTGCGGTCCAGGGTGATGCCAGCCTTGAGCAGGCCATTCATGAAACGGCTGTAGCTCAAGCCGTTGATGCGGGCAGCCGCATTGATGCGGGTGATCCACAACGAACGGAAGTTACGCTTCTTCTGCTTGCGGCCAATGTAGGCGTACTGCTGCGCCTTGATGACTGCCTGCTTGGCAACGCGGAAGACCTTGCGGCGAGCGTTGTAGTAACCCTTCGCCAGGGTCAGAATTTTCTTGTGGCGGCGACGCGCCTGTACGCCACGCTTTACTCGTGCCATGGGTCAGTCCTCAGAGGTAGGGAAGCATACGATCGAGACGGCCAGCGTCCTCGGCACGGACGTGGTTCGTCTGCCGCAGGTTGCGCTTCCGCTTGGTCGCTTTCTTCGTGAGGATATGGCTACGGTTTGCGTGGCCGCACTTGTACTTGCCGGAGGCGGTCTTGCGGAAACGCTTGGCCGCCGCCCGGTTGGTCTTGATCTTGGGCATTGCAATGTCCTTGATGGTGTTTTGTCACTGACCCGGGCGGCAGTCTTGCGACCACGCTTTCCATCCTTGCCCTTGCCTGCTTGTAAGTCCTTGATCGAACACGATCCGGACAGGTCCTGTACCGCTTGCGCGGCGCCCCGGCAAAACCGGGCCGCGCAGTATGCCCGTTGCCGGGAATTCTTGCAAATGGATGCTGTCGCCGGCCAGAGCGGGCCCGTCGGGCCCGCTCTGGCGCGGGATCAGATCTTCTTCTTCGGCGCGATCATCATGACCATCTGGCGCCCTTCCAGGCGCGGACGCGACTCGATGACGATGTCGTCGCCCAGGTCGGCCTCGATCCGGGACGCCATCTCGCGCCCCAGCTCCTGGTGGCTCATTTCACGGCCACGGAAGCGGATATTGACCTTGACCTTGTCGCCCTCTTCCAGGAAGCGGCGCATGTTGCGCAGCTTGATCTGGTAGTCGCCCTCGTCGGTGACCGGACGGAACTTGAGTTCCTTGATCTCGACCTGCTTGGTCTTCTTCTTGGCCTCGTTGGCCTTTTTCTGCTGCTCGAACTTGAACTTGCCGAAATCCATGATCTTGCAGACCGGCGGATCGGCCTGCGGCTGGATTTCGACCAGATCCAGGCCTTCTTCCTCGGCCTTGGCGAGCGCTTCGTCGCGCGACAACACGCCGACCATCTCACCGTCACTGCCGATCACGCGGACGCGCGGCACACGGATTTCTTGGTTCTTGCGGTTCTGTTTGTTGTCAGGGGTACTGATATTGCAATCTCCCAGGGGAATCGAACCGGCGCATCCGGATCATCCAGACCGGCCGGGGTTGGCTCACGCTGCCTGCTCTGCCTGCAGACGTTCGATGAAGGCCGAGACCGTCATGGTCCCGAGGTCCTCTCCCGAGCGTGTCCGCACGGCGACGGCACCGTTTTCCTTCTCGCGGTCACCGACGACGAGCAGATAAGGCACGCGTTGCAGCGTATGCTCGCGAATCTTATATCCGATCTTCTCGTTACGCAAATCGGCGCTCACACGGAAGCCTTGATTTGCAAGGGTTTTCCGAACCGAGTCGACATAGTCTGCCTGGGCGTCGGTGATATTTGCGACAACGACCTGGACCGGGGCGAGCCAGGCGGGGAAGGCGCCGGCGTGGTGTTCGATCAAGATGCCGATGAAACGCTCCATCGAGCCGACGATCGCCCGGTGCAGCATGACCGGATGCTTCTTCTGGCTGTGCTCGTCCACGTACTCGGCGCCGAGGCGGCCCGGCATCATGAAGTCGACCTGCATGGTGCCCAGCTGCCAGGTACGGCCGATCGCGTCCTTGAGGTGGTACTCGATCTTGGGGCCGTAGAAGGCGCCCTCGCCCGGCAGCTCCTGCCACTCCACCCCGCAGACGCCCAGCGCGCTGCGCAGCGCGGCTTCGGCCTTGTCCCAGGTGACGTCGTCGCCCAGGCGCTTTTCCGGACGCAGCGCGATCTTGATCTCGATGTCCTCAAAGCCGAACGCGGTGTAGACCGCCAGTGCCTGCTGATGGAACGCGGTGACTTCGGCTTCGATCTGCGATTCCAGGCAGAACACGTGCCCGTCGTCCTGGGTGAAGCCGCGCACGCGCAGGATGCCGTGCAGCGCGCCCGAGGGCTCGTTGCGGTGGCAGGCGCCGAACTCGCCGTAGCGGATCGGCAGGTCGCGGTAGCTGTGCAGGCCCTGGTTGAACACCTGCACGTGACCCGGGCAATTCATTGGCTTGACCGCATAGGTGCGCTTCTCCGACTCGGTGAAGAACATCGCATCCTGGTAGTTGTCCCAGTGGCCGGATTTCTGCCACAGCGACACGTCCAGGATCTGCGGGCAGCGCACTTCGCCGTAGCCGCTGTCGCGATAGACCTTGCGCATGTACTGCTCGACCACCTGCCACAGCGACCAGCCCTTGGGATGCCAGAACACCAGGCCCGGCGCCTCTTCCTGCAGATGGAACAGGTCCTGCTGCTTGCCGATGCGGCGATGGTCGCGCTTGTCGGCTTCTTCCATGCGCAGGATGTAGGCGTCCAGCTGCTTCTTGTCGGCCCAGGCGGTGCCGTAGATGCGCTGCAGCTGCTCGTTCTTGGCATCGCCGCGCCAGTAGGCGCCGGAAATACGGGTCAGCTTGAAGGCCTTGAGGAAGCGCGTGTTGGGCACGTGCGGGCCGCGGCACATGTCCACGTATTCCTGGTGGTAGTACAGGCCCATCGCGGTGATGTCGTCGGACATGTCCTCGATCAGGCGCAGCTTGTACTCCTCGCCGCGCTGGGCGAACACCTCGATCACCTCGGCGCGCGGGGTGACCTTCTTGATCACGTCGTAGTCCTGCGCGATCAATTCCTGCATGCGCTGCTCGATCGCGGCCATGTCGTCCGGCGTGAACGGGCGTTCGCTGTAGATGTCGTAGTAGAAGCCTTCGGCGATGACCGGGCCGATCACCATCTTGACCTCCGGGTACAGCTGCTTGACCGCATGCCCGACCAGATGCGCGCAGGAGTGGCGGATGATCTCCACGCCTTCGGCGTCCTTGGCGGTGATGATGCGCAGGCTGGCATCGTGATCGATGACGTCGCTGGCATCGACCAGCTGGCCGTCGACCTGGCCGGCAATGGTGGCCTTGGCCAGGCCGGCGCCGATCGACTGGGCGACCTGCATCACCGAGACGGGGGATTCGAATTCGCGGCGGCTGCCGTCGGGGAGCGTGATGTTGATCATGGGCAAGAATGAGGTCTGTGCTGGCTGCAGCGCGGCGGCTGCAAGGGAGATCTGCCCGCTACGGGACAGGCTCGGATAAGGGTATGGCGAGAGGTGGGGCGGAACGAACGCGGCGCGGGCGCCCTGCGGACTGGCGCGGCCGGAATCAGCGGTGGGCGGTGGTAGTGCTCATGTCGCACGCTGGGCCGGCGCGGGGCGCGGGCCACCTTCTCGCAAGGGGTCTTGGAAGCGAATGGTAAACCAATCAGCCCGCTGTTGCGCATGCCGGCACGGGGCCGGCGGGCGCGTGGCATGATGCCGGCCACCTGTGCTGCCAGTGCCGACCATGACCATCAAGGGTAAAGCCACCTCGCTGGATATCGCCTACCTGGCCGGCGTGTCGCAGCCGACCGTGTCGCGCGCGCTGCGCGGCAGCCCGATGGTCAACGAAGAAACCCGCAAGCGCATCCTGCGCATCGCTAAGGAATTGAACTACAAGGTCGACAAGAACGCCTCGTCGCTGCGGCTGCGCAATGCCGGCACGCTGGCACTGCTGTTCTTCGAAGACCCCACCGCCGACGATTCGCTGATCAACCCGTTCTTCCATTCGATGCTGGGCTCGATCACCCGCGCCTGCGCGCTGCAGGGTTACGACCTGCTGGTGTCGTTCCAGCAGCTGTCCAAGGACTGGCAGGCAGATTACGAAGACAGCAACAAGGCCGACGGCATCATCCTGCTCGGCTACGGCGATTATCAGCAGTCGCGCCAGCGGCTGCAGTTGCTGGTCGAACAAGGTACCCACTTCGTGCGCTGGGGCGCGGCGCTGCCGGGGCAGCCGGGCATCTCGATCGGCAGCGACAATTACCAGGGCGGGCTGGATATCACCGAGCATCTGCTGGCGCAGGGCTGCCGCCGCATCGCCTTTCTCGGCCACGCGTCCAACCACTATCCCGAGTTCGAAGAGCGCTACCGCGGCTACGTGGCTGCGCTGAATCAGCAGGGTTTGGTGGCCGATCGCGCGCTGCAGTTCGACGCGATCACCACCGAGTCGTCCGGCCATGCCGCGTGCCTGGCGCTGCTCGACAGCGGCAAGGCATTCGATGCGGTGTGCGCGGCCAGCGACCTGATTGCGATCGGCGCAATGCGCGCCTTGCGCGAGCGCGGCCTGCGGGTGCCGCAGGATGTGGCGGTGAGCGGCTTCGACGATATCGCATTGGCGGCGTCGGTGGCGCCGGCGCTGTCGACGGTGCAGCAGGACACCAAGCAGGCCGGCACGCTCCTGGTGGAAAGCCTGGTGGCGCTGATCCGCGGCGAAGCGGCGCAGAGCCGCACGATTCCGGTGAAGCTGGCGCTGCGTGATTCCTCGCGCAGCAGTGGGCTGCAGCCACCGCTGGGCTGGAGACCGTCCGGATCGGAGACCGGCGAGGCGGTGCTTGGCCGGGCCGCTGATGGGGCTGTCAGGCGTTGAATCGGGAATCGGGAATCGTTAGAGCATACGTGACGGGCTGCGCGGGGTCGGCCGCAGCCATTGACGCCTCGTAGGAGCGCACCCGGGCGCGACGGGGCGTTCCCGGCAACGCCCATCGCGCCCGGGTGCGCTCCTACCTGTTGCGGGCGGCCCCGTGCTGTCGCGGCCCGCAGCGTGACCAGGATCGAAATCAGCGTCGGCCGGATTTGGGATTTGGGATTCGTTGGAGCGTGCGCGACAGCCCGCGATGTGATGCCTCGTAGGAGCGCACCCGGGCGCGACGGGGCATTACCGGCAACGCCCCGTCGCGCCCGGGTGCGCTCCTACCGGTTGCGGGCGTCGCGCGCGGCTTGCTCGGCCATCTGCGCGTCGAGCTGCCTGCGCAAGGCCGGGTCGGTGATCGGCGCGTCCGACAGCAGCACCCGCACCCCATGCGCGGGCACCGCCGCCAGCAGCCGACGCTGCACCGGCACCTGCTCGCCACTCATCGCGTCGCGCCAGGTGCCGGGCTGCAGAAAACGCGTCACCTTGATGTTCGCCGCCGCATCGCCCTTGTTGAGCAGCACCAACGCCGTCTGGCTGGCGCCCGCATGCTGATAGACCCGCAAAAATGCCGCGTGCTCCCCGCGTAGCAGCGCATCCACCTGCACGCCGCGTTGCAATGCCGGGGTATCGCGACGCAGCCGCGCGATCTGCTGCAACGGGCCGAAAATCGGGCTGTGCGGTGCAGTGCGGATGCGCTCGGCACCGAAGTAATTGCGGTTGCCTGCATGTTCGGCGCGCCCGCGCATGAAGCCGGTCTCCGAGCCGTAATAGATCACCGGGATACCGCGCGCGGTAAACAGCCAGTTGTGCGCGTCGATGAAGCCGGTGTCGCTGGCATCCAGGCGCGCCATGTCGTGATTGTCGTAGAAGCTCATCAGCTCGTACGGATTGGCATACGGCCCCTGACGCAGAAACAGCGGCGCGGCAAGCTTCTCGAACCCGGCCTGCTCATGCCCGAAGACAGCGGACAGTTGCTGCTTCAACGGGAAATCCAGCACGCTGACGCCGGCATTGCGCGCCCAGGTATGCCCGGCAATCTTGTTGGCGTCGTAATCGAAGGCTTCGCCGAACATGAAGAACCCCGGACGTTTTTCGCGGATGCGCGCAACGAAGGCATGCCAGAAACGGTCGGGCATCCAGCCGATGGTGTCGATACGGAACGCGTCGGCGCCCTGCTCCATCCACTGCAGATACGCGCCAGCCAGATAATCGAGCACGGCGGGATTGTTTTCGTTGAGATCGGACAACTCGGCCAGGCCGCCGCCGGTGTTGTAGAACGCGTGCAGCGGAACGTGCTGCGGATCCAGCTGCGCCGGTGGCAGATTCTGGTGATCGGCGACCAGTCGGCCATCGGCGTCGTACAGCTTGCCGAAGCCCGGCTGCGCCACCGGCATGCTGTAGGCCGGCGAGCCGTGATTGCCCACGATATCCAGCACTACCTTCAAGCGGTTGGCATGCATGGCGCGGGTGAAGCCGGCAAAGTCCAGGCCCGGACTGGGCAGATGCTCGTCGAGCTTGTAGAAATTCACGCCCCAGTAGCCGTGATAGCCGGTCTTGCCGTGGTCGCTGAGTGTACTGCCGCAGCTGATCGGCTTGCCGCCGGTGAAGGCCTCATCGGGATTGTCGACAATCGGCGTGATCCACACCGCGCCAAAGCCCATGTCGCGGATGTAGTCGGCATGTTCGACGATGCCCTTGAAGTCGCCCCCCAGGTAACCGATGTTGTCGCCGACTCCATCTGCGCAAGGCGTCGGCACATCGAACGTGCGATGCGCACCGCCCTGGTCGCGCTGGTCGTTGCCGGGGTCGCCATTGACGAAACGGTCGGTCACCACGAAATACACCGCGTCGGCAGCGAACGGCTCCAGCGTGCCGTAGTAATCGCCGGGTGCAGCCGCCGCGCTCGCTGCTCCTGCAGATACGATCAATCCAGCCATCATCACCTGCCGCATCACTGCCCTCCCGAGGCCATTGGAACCCGCACCACGCACACACCGGCAATGAGCAAACTGGCGCCACCGATGGCCAGCGCATGGATCGGCTGACCGCCCAGCCAGACGCGCAGCACGAAGCCCAGTGCGCTGGCCGCGACCAGCTGCGGAATCACGATGAAGAAATTGAAGATGCCCATGTACACGCCCATCTTGGCGGCGGGCACGCTGTCGGACAGCAAGGCATAGGGCAGCGACAGGATCGAGGCCCAGGCAAAGCCGACACCCAGCATAGACAGCAGCAGCCACTGCGGGTCGCGGATCACCAGCATCGACAACAGCCCGGCCGCACCCAGCCACAGGTTGCACAGATGACTCCAGCGCAGGCCGATCGCACGCACCAGCAGTGGAATGACCAATGCCGCCAACGCCGCAAAGCCGTTGTAGGCGCCGAACAACACGCCCACCCAGTTCGCGCCCTCGTTATAGGCCGCCGATGCGGTGTCCTTGGCACCAAAGTGCACCTGGGTGACTGCGGCGGTGGTGTAAATCCACATCGCAAACAGCGCGAACCAGGAGAAGAACTGCACCCAGGCCAGGCGTCGCATCGTCAGCGGCATGCTGCGCACGTCCTGCACGATCGCCACCAGCATGCCGGTCGATGGCAGCACGCGCGCCAACGCAAGCAGCGCACCGTAGGCGATGCACAGGCCGGCCAGCACGTAGAGCATGCGGTCGCCGTGCTGCCAGGCGATCGCAGCGGCGAGCAGCACACCGATGCCGCACCAGAGCACGCTCGCACGCTGCGGTGGCAAGGTGCCGGCGACCGCTGCAGCCGCTACAGGCGGATGCGCATCGTCGAAACTGGCCAGCTGCTGCGGGCTGTATTCGCGCGTGCGCAGCACCGTCCAGCTGATCGACAGGAACAGCACCGCGGCACCGAGGTAGAAGGCGTAGCGCACGCTGTCGGGCAACTGCCCCGGCGGCGCGGTATTGGCCACGCCCCAATGCGTGAGCAACCACGGCAGGAAACTCGCCACAATCGCGCCGACCCCGATGAAGAAGCTCTGCATCGCATAGCCGGTGGGCCGCTGCGCCGGTGGCAGTTGATCGCCGACCAGGGCGCGGAATGGCTCCATCGAGATGTTGATCGATGCATCGAGCACCCACAACGTGCCGGCGGCAATCCACAGCATCGGCGCGTTGGGCATCACCAGCAAGGCCAGTGTGGTGAATACCGCGCCGACCATGAAATACGGACGTCGGCGCCCCCATGGCGTCCAGGTGCGGTCGGACAGGTAGCCGATGATGGGCTGCACGATCAGACCGGTGAGCGGTGCGGCGATCCACAGACCGGGCACATCGTCGACCTGCGCCCCCAGGGTCTGGAAGATGCGGCTGGCGTTGGCGTTCTGCAGCGCGAAGCCGAACTGGATACCGAGAAAGCCGAAACACATGTTCCAGATCTGCCAGAAACTCAGGCGTGGCTTGGCGGTCATTGCGCAGCCTCCGTGCTCGCTGCGAGGCCGACCAGCAGCGCACTCACCTGCGCGGTGTTGACCACGCCATCGCGACCACCGCGGCCGCCGTTGTACTGCGCAAAATGCGCGAGTGCGCTCATGTTGAAGCCATCTTCCAGCCGGAACCTGCACTGCTGCCCGGCCACCACAGTGAAGCTGACCTGCGTGGACAGCTGCTCGCCCACGCTATGCGGCATCACCACGACCTGCGACTGCGTCGCCTGCCCCGGGCATTCCAGCAGCAGCCGCTTGACCGCCGCAGTGACGCCGGTATTGATCGGCCCGTTGGGGTTGCGATAACGCAGCGATACGCGATGCTGGCCCGCGCGCGTGGCAGTCCAAACCCAGGCCTCGCTGCCCGGGACTTCCTGCAACGGGCCGAGCGTCAATGCGGGACTGTGCAGCGACTCCAGGCCATCGGCGCGACGGGTCAGGCTGAGCACGTGCAGCCGGCCGTCCTCGCGCAGGTCCCAGTGCTGCGTGGCGTCCAACGCATGCCCATCCATGTACAGCGTCGTCCCAGCCGGAATCACGATGCGATGGCCGTCGCCCTGCCGTTGCGCGACGGGCGCCTCCGGCGTGCTGGGTGCGAACACCTGGCCTGGCTGCGGCGGGGCGGTGGTATCGGCCTTGCGACCGATCAGATGCACCAACGTGGTCTGGCCTTGTTGCTCGACCTTCCCCGCCACCAGCAACTCACCCGCACTCGCCGTCGGCCGCTGCAGCACATAGCGTCGGGCGCCCTGTTCAAGCACGATCTGCTGGCGATCGCCAAACAACAACGGCACCAACGTACGCGGCAGTTTCGGCGTCACACTGCCATCGGCACCAATGCCGAACACGCCTTCCAGCACCGCGGAGAGATAGCCGGCAACCGACCACAACTGGCGCGGCGAATTCACCACCGGGCCACTGCGGGGCCCCTCCTCCACATGCACCGCCAGGCTCTGCATCTCGTAGTTTTCCATGTTGGAGCCAGCCAGCGCGCTGCCGCGCATCAACGACTGCAGCTCCAGCGCAATGCGCGGCGCGTCGTCCAGCTGGCGTGCGGCGCGTAACGCGTACGCACTGACGAAGGGCCAGACGGCGCGATTGTGATAAATCGGCTGTTCGGCGTCCTGCGGCCACACCACCGGGCTGCCGCCGGCAACCAGCGGATACCCGCGCAGCGCGGCACGCGCACGCTCCTTCGGAAACACCTCGGCCAGCACGCCAAGCGACACGCCGAGCAGATCGACCTTGGCATAGCGCACCGGATGCGCCGCATTGCCCAGATAGCTCACATACTGATTGCTGGGCGCATCCCAGAAGCGCGTGGCGATGGCCTGACGCAGCGCATCGGCCCACTGGGCGTACCTGGACGCACGCGCATCGCCATGCTGGCGCGCCAGCTGCTCGGCCAGGCGCAGGGCCTGGTAGTGCAGCACGTTGGTGGACAGGGCGAAGGACTCGGCAATGAAGCGCACATCCTGGCGCGTCCACTCCGGATAGGTCTGCTCGCGCCAATCCAGAAACGAGGTTTCGCCGCGGTAGAGGCCGATCTGCGCATCGAAGACCGCGTCACGATCCTGCGCGAGCGTGGCCTGCAACGCTTCCCAGACGTCTTCAGCGAACGCCTTGTCATCCAGCAGGCCGCGCGCGGCAAGAAACCACACCACGCGGTCGCTGCTGATCGGCCAGCTGCCACCGGAGCCGGTGTCCTGCGCAACAAACACCCCTGGCGTCTGCCCGTCGCGCGCCGCCGACAGCTTGAAGCGCAGCGCATTGCGCGCGCGCTCCGGCTCCAGCCGCGCCAACGCCAGATCGGCGGCGAAGCTGACATCGCGCGTCCATACGTAAGGCCAGCGCTCACCGGTTTCGAAACACGCGCAAGGCACCGGCTTGCCGTCGTTGAAGGCCGGATCGCGGATCGCCTCGACGCGGTCGTCGGCCATTTCCTGCTGCGCCATGGCGAACAGGGCGTCGAACAACGGACTGGCGGTATGGGTGCGCATCGGCTGCGGCCCGATGCGGCGCTCGCCCTGCGGCCAGCGCAGCACGAAACCGCCGTCTTCGAGCGCCTGCGCTTGCGCATGGCGGCCCTGGAACTCCAGCTCATCGGCCAACACCGGCGAGCTTGCCGCAACGCCGAGCGTTGCAGCCATGCAGATCATCTTCAGCATCGAAGCGGCCAGACGGCTTGCACCGTCGGCCTCCCTCCCTCGTTGCACGCGTTGTAGTGCGCGGCACTGGCGTGCCACGGGCGCGGACCCTCCCAGGTGCCGTGACGCCATGGTAGACGCGCGCTCAGCGGTTCCGCATCAATGCATACGTATTCATGGCAATGGCCGCAGTGCAGCATGGCCCATCCACGCCACAGCGCTGCATAGTCGCCGCTGACGCAACGGCCGCCTTGGGAGGGGATATGCCGCTGGTTTCACATCGCGTGCGTTCGATAGCGCGCGCCGCACGCAGTGCGCGACTGCTTGTCCTGTTGCTTGGCAGTCTTGCGGGCATCGCGCAGGCCGAGCGCATCGCCATCAGTGCCGATTCGCCCGGCAACGTCCTGCAGGTCACGCTGGAAGTGGACGGCGGCACGCCCTATTACCGCGTGCAACGCCTGGGCCAGCCGGTGCTGGAACGCTCGCGTCTGGGTTTCCAGTTGCGCGACGGCCGGCTGGACCGCGGCCTGGTCGTCCTCTCGCAAGCACGCCAAGCCCATGACGATACCTGGGAACAACCCTGGGGCGAGACGCGCCTGGTGCGCAACCACTACAACGAACTAAGCGTCAGCCTGGGCGAGCGCAGCGGCGCGCAACGCCGCTTCGATGTGATCTTGCGCGTGTACGACGATGGCATCGGCCTGCGCTATCACTTTCCCGAGCAGGCGAGATTGCGCGAAGCCATCATCGACGAGGAAGTCACCGAATTCGCCATCGCGCAACCCTCCGAGGCATGGTGGATTCCGGCAGGCGAGCCGATCCACTACGAATACCTGTATCAGCGCACGCCGTTGAACCAGGTCGCGCTGGCACATACGCCGCTCACCTTGCGCACCGAGAGCGGGCTGCATGTCGCGCTGCATGAAGCGGCGCTGGTCGATTACGCCGGCATGTGGCTGCGCCGCACCGAAGGCCGGCGCCTGCGCGCGCAGCTGTCGCCCGCCGCCGAAGGCTGGAAGGTGCGGCGCAAGCTGCCGTTCGATACGCCGTGGCGCACGCTGCAGATCGCCGACCAGGCCACCGGGCTGGTGGAATCCAACCTGATCCTCAACCTCAACGCGCCCAACGCCCTGGGCGATGTGAGCTGGGTCAAGCCATCCAAATACGTCGGGGTGTGGTGGTCCATGCATCTCAACCAGCAGACCTGGGCGACCGGGCCGACACACGGCGCCACCACTGCCAACACCAAGCGCTATATCGACTTCGCTGCGGCACACGGCTTTCGTGGCGTGTTGGTGGAAGGCTGGAATCCGGGCTGGGACGGCGAATGGTTCGGCAACGGCGGCAGTTTCGATTTCACCCGGCCGACACCGGATTTCGACCTGCCCGCGCTGAGCAAATACGCCGCCGGCAAGGGCGTGCATCTGATCGGCCATCATGAAACGGGGTGCGCAGTGGATCATTACGAAGACCAGATTGCCGAAGCGATGGACCTGTACGCCCGGTTCGGCGTGGACTCGGTCAAGACCGGCTATGTCTGCGACGACGGCCAGGTGGAACGTCGTAACCCGGCAGGCGGCACACCGCTGCGCGAATGGCACGACGGCCAATGGATGGCACGCCATCATCTGCGCGTGGTGCAGGAAGCTGCCGCGCGCCACCTCGCAGTCAATGCGCACGAACCGATCAAGGACACTGGCCTGCGCCGCACCTATCCCAACTGGATCTCGCGCGAGGGCGCGCGTGGCATGGAATACAACGCCTGGGGCCAGCCACCGAATCCGCCCGAGCACGAGGTCAACCTGGTGTTCACCCGCCTGCTCGCCGGGCCGATGGATTACACGCCCGGCATCCTCAGCCTGAAAGGCCGCAACGGCCAGGCGATTCCCAGCACGCTTGCGCGCCAGCTGGCGCTGTACGTGACGCTTTACAGCCCGATCCAGATGGCCGCCGATCTGCCCGAGCATTATCTGCAGCACCGCGATGCCTTCCGCTTCATCGAGGACGTGGCGGTGGATTGGGATCAGACCCGCGCCTTGAATGGCGAAGTCGGCGACTACGTCACCATCGCGCGCAAGGATCGGCATAGCCGCGACTGGTTCCTGGGCAGCATCACCGACGAGCATGGCCGGCTGCTGCAGGTGCCGCTCGGATTCCTTGAGCCGGGCGTGCGCTACACCGCGCAGATCTATCGCGACGGCGACGGTGCGGACTATGTCAGCAACCCATTCGCCTTTGTCAGCGAACAACGCCAGGTCAGCAGTGCCGATACGCTGGAGCTGCGTCTTGCGCCAGGTGGTGGGCAGGCGATTCGCTTCGTGCCGGTGGATGGCAGGCGCTGATTTGGTCGCAACGGGCTGAAGAGCCCTCCAACGCGACCGAGTGCATCACGCAACGGCACCGCAACCGCTGCAGATTGCGCATTGGCGTTGCCTCACGACAGGCCAGGAGCGTACCGCGCCGCAGCAAAGCCGGCGTGGAATCGATTCCAGCGCAATCAGCCGGAGTGAATACGTATGCAGTGCCCGTTTGCACCCAGGTGCCGTGTCTACCATACGTCGCAGTCGTAACGTCCGTCGTGGCGCGCGATGCAATGCATCCAGGCGTCTGCCGGATCGAAAAATCAAAGAACAACATGTACCTGGGAGGGGAAAATGTTGAAGCACAAGCGCTCTGCGCTGAGTATCGCCCTGGCCGTTGCCATGGCACCGACGTTGGCCGCCGCGCAATCGGCAACGCCGGCGCAAGCAACCGACACCGAACAAACCGCCGGCGCGGTGACCGACTTGGACAAGGTCCAGGTCACCGGCCTGCGCCGCGCGATCGAAGGTGCCATCTCGGTAAAGCGGGATTCGACCTCGATCGTGGAAGCCATTTCGGCCGAAGATATCGGCCGGCTGCCCGACGTCAGCATCGCCGAATCGCTCGCGCGCCTGCCTGGCCTGGCGGCGCAACGTGTGGCCGGTCGCGCACAGGTCATCAGCGTGCGCGGGCTGTCGCCGGACTTCTCCACCACCCTGCTCAACGGCCGCGAAGTGGTCAGCACCGGCGATAACCGCAGCGTGGAATTCGACCAGTACCCGTCCGAACTGGTCAGCGGTGTCACCGTCTACAAGACGCCCGACGCCGGCCTGGTTGGCCAGGGCCTGTCCGGCACCGTCGACATGCAGACTGCGCGCCCGCTCAGCTACAACGAGCGGGTGATCGCCATCGGTGGCCGTTACCAACGCAATTCGCTGGGCAAGGCCGCCAACGTCGATCCGTACGGCAACCGCTTCAATGTCAGCTACATCGACCAGTTCGCCGACCGCACCATCGGCCTGACCATCGGCTACGCACACACCGACATGCCGATCCAGGAAAACCAGGTCGGCTTGTACGAACCATGGCAGCCGGTCAACGCACAGCGCCCGCGCCCCGGCGTGGCCGACGGCGTGTATTTTTCCGACGGCATCAAGGCATTGCGCCGCACCGGCAACCAGAAGCGCGACGGCGTCATGGCCACCTTGCAATACCGCCCGTCCAATGCCTGGACCAGCACGCTCGACGCCTTCCACACCAAGGCCGAGCAGATCGACACCGCCAACCAGTTCGAGCTCAACCTGAGCAACTACAACGGTGGCTACACGCCGGGCCTGAACATCAGCAACGTGCGCGTCAACGACAGCAACAGCTTCACCGGCGGCGACGCCAGTGGCGTCTATCCGCTGGTCCGCGGCATGTACAACAAGCGCGAAGACACCATCGATGCGTTCGGCTGGAACAACGAGATCACTGCCGGTGCGGTCAAGATCACTGCCGATCTCAATTACTCCAAGGCCACGCGCGACGAACTGAACCTGGAAAACAATCTCCAGCGTGCGCCGATGCCGCAGCTGGATACCGTCGGCGTATCGGTTGTCGGCAACGGTTTCTCCCAGCTTGCGCCCGGAATGGATTACTCCAATCCCGATCAGCTGTTTCTGACCAACACCATCTACGGGTCCGGCTACGGCAAGGTGCCGAGCGTGGAAGATGTGCTCAAGGGCGCACGCCTGCAGGCCAGCTTCCCGATGCCCGAAGCGCTGAGCTGGTTCTCGGATCTGGATGTGGGCGTCAACTACGCCAATCGTGAAAAACAGAAAACCCAGCCGGAAGGCAACATCACCCTTGGCGCGCAGGGCGAATCCACCATCGCATCGGACCTGCAATACGCGCCGGTCAACCTGGGCTTTGCCGGCATCGGTGCCCTGCCCGCCTGGAACGTCCCGGCGGTGGTCTCGCGTTACATGCTGTTCAATCCCAGCGACGATGCCTCGTTCCTGGTGTCCAAGGCCTGGACCGTGGAAGAAAAGATCACCACCGCCTGGCTGCGCGCCAATCTCGATACCGAATGGGGCGATGTGGGCGTGCGCGGCAATATCGGCGTGCAGCTGCAGAGCGCCGACCAATCCTCGCGCGCAAATTATTGGGACGCGTCGCAGCCGGCAGGCAGTGAAGTGCGCCCGATCGACGACGGCAAGACCTATCGCGACTGGCTGCCCAGCCTGAATCTGGCCTTCCAGTTCCCGTACGAACAGACACTGCGCTTTGCGATGGCAAAGCAGGTCGCACGCCCACGCGTGGATCAGCTGCGCGCCTCGCTGGAATTCGGCGTCGACACCTCCACAGGCCGCCCCGGCGCCAGCGGCGGTAACCCGATGCTGGACCCCTGGCGCGCCAACGCCATCGACCTTTCCTACGAAAAGTATTTCGCCGAGCGCGCCTACGTGGCCGCCGCGTTTTTCTACAAGGACCTGAAGAGCTACATCTACACCCAGAGCCGCGACAACTACGACTTCTCCGCGCTGGTGGCCGGCTATGTGCCGCCGCCGGGCTCTGCACCGGTACTGACCACCGGCACCTTCAGCGCCCCGTTCAACGGCAAGGGCGGCACCCTGCGCGGCGTCGAACTCACCGCTTCGCTGCCGCTGGATCTGGTCTTCGCTCCCTTGGAAGGTTTCGGCATCCAGGCCAGCGCCACCTTCAACGACAGCGACGTCAAGATCCGCGACCCGGAAAGTGCTTCCAGCGTCGGTGACGGCGAAATCAGCCTGCCCGGCCTGTCCGAACGCGTCTACAACCTCACCGCCTACTACGAGCACAAGGGCTTCGAAGCACGCGTCAGCCAGCGCCGCCGCTCGGACTTCATCGGCGAGATCGGCAACTTCAACGGCAACCGCACGCTGCGCTACGTGGTCGGCGAAAACATCACCGATGCGCAGATCAGCTACAGCTTCAACGACAGCAGCGATCTTGCCGGCCTGACCTTGCTGCTGCAGGCCAGTAACCTCAGCAACTCGCCCTACCGCACCTATGCCGAAACCAAGGACCGTCCGCTGGAATACATCGAATGGGGCCGCACCTTCGTGCTGGGCGTCAACTACAAGTTCTGATGAGCTGTGAACTGCAAACGATGCGCTGATTGGCGACATCTTTGTCTGTGGCCACATCGCTAACTGCGGCTACGCTACCTACGTGACAACCGGCGCATCACCTGGCTGGCCGGCCCCGGTGCCAGCCCTCTCCACCGGGACACCAAAGCCCCTCTCCCGCCGGGAGAGGGGTTGGGGTGAGGGTTCGGCACAAGCGCAACGCGCGCCAATCAAGCAGGGCCAGTTCTGCTCTGTCGGGCTCCATGGGCCGTCATTCAAGATGCGGCCTCTAACTAAAAGAACCGAATGCTCTCCTGATCAAAACGACAACATTGACCAAAGAAAACCCGCCGATGTGACACCGGCGGGTTTTCTTTTGATCCAAGATTTTCAAAATCCAAGCTTGCATTGCCCTTCGCAAAGCGCACAGGATCGACCGCCACCTGCGCATCAGCACCTCCCTGCGCATAGCATTCGCCTGTCGCACCGGAACGGGGCCAATCTCCCGACACCATCAGCGCCTGCCTGCACCAACACGAATCCAAGCCGTTGCTGCAAGGCCGCCGGCGACGCTGACGTCCTCGCAGTCCATTGCCATCCACATGCAGCCTTTTAGTCAAACCACCCCCGACTGGCATGGAGAACAGCACACCCTGCCTCATCCAGAGAGCAAGGACCTGATCGACTGGGAATAGCCGCACAGCTGGCGTAACGCTATAAATGCTTGGCAAACCAAGCAATCGTCACTAAAAAAAAGCGAGGCATTCCCCTAAGGAATGCCTCGCTGCGTTCCAGACAATCACGCACAGACAGCTAGCTGGCGCGACACACCGTCAGCGAACTTCGATCGCACAAACCACTGCATGCCCGGCCAAGCGCAGGCGGTCATGTTCGATGGCTCCGCGCCCCACGCCGGGCACATCGACCTGCTTCCACGCGCCAGCCGGCAGCCCAAGCTCGGCTGCATCGGCCGACAGATTGAATGCCAGCAACATCACCTGGCCGGCGTGCTCGCGCCGGAACATCAGCACAGGTTCGGCGGTGTCGTAGAACGTGATCGCGCCCTCGCGCAACGCAGGCTCGCCCCTGCGCCAAGCCAGGAACTGTCGCACCGCACTGAGCACGGACACCGGATCGTCCTGCTGCACGCTCACCGCAGCCGCACGATGCTCCTCAGCCAGCGGCAACCACGGCTTGCCGCTGCTGAACCCTGCCGACGGCGCATCCGTCCATGGCATCGGCGTGCGGCAGCCATCGCGACCCTTGAAGGTTGGCCAGAAGGTGATGCCATACGGATCACGCAGATCCTCGAACGCCACATCCGCCTCGCCCAGGCCCAGCTCCTCGCCCTGGTACAGGCAGATCGAGCCACGCAGCGAACACAGCATTGCAACCACCATCCGCGCAAACGTCGGCGATGCATCGGCCCCACCCCAGCGTGTCACCGCGCGCACCACGTCGTGGTTGGAAATGGCCCAACATGGCCAACCTTCCAACATCGTGGCTTCGAGCCGGCTCACCGTCTCGCGGATATAAGCAGCACTGTAGTCCTGCACCAGCAGCTCGAAGCTGTAGCCCATATGCAGGCGGCCATGAGCGGTGTACTCGGCAGTGGTCGCCAGCGAGTCCTCCGACGAGATCTCGCCAAGGCTCACTGCATTCGGATAAAGATCCAACAGCCCGCGCAAGCGCTCGAGGAACGCTAGATTTTCCGGCTGCGTGTTGTTGAAATAGTGGTACTGATACGCGTAAGGGTTGTCGGCACTGAACCCGCGCCCCACCCGCTTGTCGGCCGGCTTGGCCGGATTGTCTCGCAGCTGCGCATCGTGGAAGCAGAAGTTGATCGCATCCAGGCGGAACCCATCCACCCCGCGATCCAGCCAGAAGCGTACGTTATCCAGCGTCGCCTGCTGCACCTCGGCGTTGTGAAAGTTGAGATCCGGCTGATCCACCAGGAAGTTGTGCAGGTAATACTGTTCACGCCGCGGCTCCCATTGCCACGCCACCCCACCAAACAGCGACAACCAGTTGTTCGGCGGCGTCCCGTCCTCACGCGGATCGGCCCACACGTACCAATCCGCCTTTGCGTTGGTCCGGTCCTGCCTGCTCTCCTGGAACCACGCATGCGCGATCGAGGTGTGGCTCAGCACCTGGTCGATCATCACCTTCAAGCCAAGGCCGTGCGCCTTGTCGAGCAGGCGATCGAAGTCATCCAGCGTCCCGAACAGCGGATCCACTGCACGGTAGTCCGCGATGTCGTAGCCGAAATCGGCCATCGGCGACTTGAAGAACGGCGAAATCCAGATCGCATCCACGCCCAACCCGGCGATGTAGTCGAGTTTGGCGATGATGCCGGGCAGATCGCCCACCCCATCGCCATTGGAATCCAGAAAACTGCGCGGATAAATCTGATAGATGACGGCCCCGCGCCACCATGGTGTCTGCGACATGTACGCCCCTCCCGGGCCAATGGGGGTACATAGATAAGCACCCAGCCAATAGCGTTAGGGTAGCGGCGTAACAGACCCAGAGCGTGCCTGTGCATACGTATTCATGAGCAGCCACATGTGTAACGACTCAGCGGCTTTTTGCTCGGGTCACACAGTTAATGAAGCGTCGTATGCGGCATAGGGGCATCGTCTGCGCTCCCTGAATATAGACATATTCCGCACGCCGAACGATATGTACGAGCAACCAAGCAATGGTTCACCAGCCACAATAAACGGATCGCCTCATAAGGACTATCAGAGTCACCGTCTGCGTGATCACCGAGCTGATCCCGTCGGTCAGCGTCCAGTACAACTGCGGATAGCCTTTGGCCATTCTCGTGGCCGATCCGATAATCAATGCTGCCCGCAGTGCCGTCACCACCAAGCCCATTGCCGCTTCGCGCGACTGGCCGGTGACGATGCGGTAGCCCTGGATAAAAATCCAAAGCGTCAGCATCACCATACCGAGCCAAGTAGCGGTCCGCTGCAACAACTCCCACTGAAAAATCGCGATCTCGTAGCGCAGGTCGCAGGAAATAGAGCCAAGGCGGACTTCCTGACCGCCTTGGCGATTTACCAGATTACTGAAGCGCAACGACCAACACGCACGACTTACATGGACATCGAGCGCGAAGCAGTTTCCTGGGTCTGCACCTGGGTGGCCTGACGCTGGCTTTCCTCGGCCGCTTGCCGGCTGCTGTTTTCCAACGGCTGATTCTGCGCTTGGTTACGATCCACAAAAACCCGCTGCATTGCCGGGTCGGTCATTTCGCCTTGCACTGCGAAGAAGCCGTCGCCGCTCTTATTGGGCACCACATGGTCGATGCGCTGGAGACCGCTGACCTTGGACTCGAACACGATTTGGCCGGCTGCCTTCTCAAGTTCTTTGCGATTGGCAAACCCGCCACGTTCCCCCAGCGCTTCGAGCTTGCTCACTGCGCCGTTATACATCGCGTTGTCGGGATGGCGCGGGTCAGACAACAAGGGGCTGGATGCTGCCTGTGCCGGCGCAGCAGGCGCGGCCGTGTGCTCAGGTTGCTTGGGTGTCGCCTGGGTCAACGCCTTGGCCAAAGCGGCCTGGGTCTGCTGACCTGCGACGCCATCTATCTGCAACCCGTGCTCGCGCTGGAATTGCTCGACTGCATACTTTGTGTTGCCGCCGAAATCGCCATCCGCGTGCAGGGGTTTGCCATCGCGACCAACGGCGCCAAGCTGAGCAAGCTGGCCTTGAAGCTGCTTCACTTGCTCGCCGCGCTCGCCTTGTTCTAGTTTGCCGTCATGCGATGCATCGCGCTTCGGCTGCTGAGGCACAGCAGAGGTATTTGTATGCATGGCATGCGAACGGCCCGGCTGCATGTATTGATCCATTCCATCACGATTACGTGTGATGTCGTGCATGTAGTCATAGTTGCTGGTGCCGTTTCTGTCGCTGATGACCCGCCCGCCAGTGACAGCTTCCCGCGCACCACCGTAGCCTGAGATATGGCGGGCTTTCAGAAAGCCTGCCACCTTGGCTGGATCATCACCTTCGTCCAACACGCCATTGCGAATCGCTTGGCTATAAGCCTTGTCGCTGTTGATCTTGAACGCACCATCCTGCAATGCGGCCGATGACTTGTATTGCTCAAGGCTGAACCCGTTCTTCCAGTTAGAGGAGTCCTCAAGAAAACGCGTCATACCACCGCTACTCGCCCACTTCCATTCCGCACCACGGACCTTTTGCGGATCGAAACCGGCATCGGTCATTGCATCGTTGAGCTTGGCACGATCTACATATTCGGCATCGGCCAACCAGCCTGCCCCTGCTTGATAACGACCGACGTAACCCTGTTTATTAGTAATCTGCAAATCGCCGCCATTACTCTCGGTCATGACGGTCGATGCAATCAGACGACGCGTCATTGCGTCATCGAGGCCCACGATGTTGCCTTGATCGTAGCTTTGAGCGGTGGCCGCCGCTTTTTCTCGTCTATCAGCCGTGATGCATGTCCCCTGGACATGACGATTAGGAAAAACACCAGCCTTCTACCGGTGTCCGGGGATGACCGTTTCAAGACTCTTTACATCGCAGCGCTTGAATTCTTTTTTGTGGTTTGGTTCTTATAAAAACGAACGTTGTCGAACCTGGTCCACGCGTTTCTGTACCATCGTCCAGATAGGCCTCTACAAATGCCTCACCTGCATCAAGACCGATCTCATAGAACTTAGACTGCAATGGATCGGGCCCACCATCATCGTCTCCCCAACACTTTTCTGCGATCAATCGCACCGATATAGCCGCCGGCAACTGGCGCTTCAAGACTTCGGCATACTCTGGACTGGCGTAAAACTTCTTTACTGCAATGGATCGCACACTCTGCGCATCGCCATTGAGCATGATGCCTGACTCGCCTTCATTGGCTTGCTTCGGCGCGACCTCAGCACCCTGGCCTCCATCCGGCACATCTACCGCGCCGAATCCATCGAGCATTAAGGTCCCGCTGCGATACTGCGCACTCTCTGGATCTGTGCTATCGGAATTGGATTTTGGGGAGATATCGCGCCACTGCACACCGGGAACTGAATCAAAGATCGCCCAAGGCGTGCCGTTCTTGGCAACAAGTAACGAAACAACTTGGTAAAGTGATGTCATTCGTTCGGCTCCTTCTGAACTTTTGGTCTGAGACACAGTTGTACTTTGGCTTCCTTGCAAATTTTGCTGTTTTTCAAGAGGCATAACAGCCACTTTTTCTGTGGCAGCTTCTTGCTTACATGCTGCAAGAAGCAAAAATCCGATGAGCATCAAACCGCAGGTTAGATTTCTTGTAATTTTTATCAAAAAATCTCACTTAAATAAAATACATTCAACTCAATGCTGTATTTCAGCATTATTTAAGAACCACCCTAGCGCAACCTGAAGACAAATAAATCACTCACTTCCATAGCCACATGATAAATTAGTCCTTCCTTCCATCTCTGTCGCAGACATTTTATTCCCAGCCGCAGCAGACTAGATATCTCCAACAGAAAACAGCCACCACAGTCAATTACCCAACTAAAACTTCTCAAAAATAGGTCGAGTGCACTCAGCAAGTGTTACTTTACACACGCCAGCGAAACTTTTTTCGCATTTTTCAGTAGCCAAGCTTGCTGCTTTCTCTTTCGCCGGTGCGATAGCAATGCCTGCCTGACCAGACGAGGAAACTGCAGTAGAAATGCATTGATTATTAAAAGTTTCAAAAACTTGGCAACTTCCAGCTCCAAAAGATTCGCAGCGACTAATAGCCTCTGCCTCAGCGTTATCCCTCTCAATTTTTCCAGCGGAAAACCCCATGTCCCCAGAGGAGTTCTTAGCCAAGGCCCCCCATGTTTTTATCCACCTACCGGTAGGCTGAGGCGGAGCTGGATTAGCCCTTGATGTGCCTGAATCAGGTCCACATTGGGGGCTTCCAGGCGCAACGCCGCTTGGGCAGGCAGTCTGCGCAAAAGTTGCGAAGGGAAAGCCACAGCAAATAGCAATTGATATACGAAGAAATTTGCGCATCAGGTTTGAATCAAGCATTAGCTTTTCCTAAACGCCCATCGCTTTGGGGATTCTCTTGTTGCGGAACTCCTGCCACTCGGCCACCTAGCTGCCCCGTAGTAGCGGTTTTGGTCTCGCTTCTGGGAGCCGGCTCCGCCGGCTGATAAGGCCGCCCAGCACCCGGCTCCTGATTGGCCCGGTCCAACTGTCCCAGCGCCGAATACGCCGTGAACTGACCCAGTGTGCCCTGGAAGAAGGCGGCGGCCATCGGCGGTGCGGTGACGATCAAGGTTGTCATGACCAAACCTAGTCCTCCTTGTTGCAATGCCATGCTGCTGATGCCCTCGCCACTGTTTCCTGGGAATGCGTACTTGGCAAGGAATGCGACAGCCACTGCGCCGATCACCTTCGTTGCCAGGCTCACCGTGAAGCTCAGCACCGACAACGAAAACACCATACCTAACCCATATAGCAGCCACTTGCTGAACAACGACTTGGTCGCCTGGAACAGCAGGCACATGATGAACAAGGGACCGAAGCCCACAAACAGCGCCATACCGATCTTGTTCAACAGCAGCAGCGAGCCGCCCACCACGCCCGGACCGGCCATCCCCACCCCGGTGAACCAGCGCGCACGCGTCTTCTCGTCGTCTCGCTGCTGGTTGCCTGCAGTCTGCATCTGATCGATGCTCATCATCGCAATCTGCATCAAGCCCAAATTCTTGTCGATCGCATCGTAGGCTCTTTTAGAGTCCCCCTTCACCACCTTGGTGATGGCCTGGCTAACACCATCAGTCAGCGTCCAGTAAAGCCTCGACGAGCCTTGCGCCATGCTCGTCGCCACAGCAATGATCAGCGCCGCACGCAGCGCCGTCACCACCAGACACATCGCCGCATCGCGCGACTGGAAGGTCACGATGCTGTAGCCCTGGAGAAAAATCCAAAGCGTCAGTACCATCAATGACACCATACCTACCCAGGCCGTGGTGCGTTGTAACAACTCCCACTGCAAGATCGCAATATCATCGCGCAGGTTGTTGCAAGTAGAACCAAGGCGAGCATTCCTGACCGCCTTGGCGATTTGCCAGCTCGCTGAAGTGCAACGACCAACACGCCCGACTTACATGGACATCGAGCGCGAAGCAGTTTCCTGGGTTTGCACCTGGGTAGCCTGACGCTGGCTTTCCTCGGCCGCTTGCCTGCTGCTGTTTTCCAACGGCTGATTCTGCGCTTGGTTGCGATCCACAAAAACCCGCTGCATTGCCGGGTCGGTCATCTCGCCCTGCACTGCGAAGAAGCCGTCACCGCTCTTACTGGGCACCACATGGTCGATGCGTTGCAAACCACTGACTTTGGACTCGAACACGATTTGGCCTGCTGTCTGCTCGAGTTCCTTGCGGTTGGCAAAACCGCCACGCTCGCCCAGCGCTTCCAGCTTGTTGATTGCACCGTTATACATCGCGTTGTCGGGATGGCGCGGGTCAGACAACAAGGGGCTGGAGGCTGCCTGTGCCGGCGCAGCAGGCGCGGCCGTATGCTCAGGTTGCTTGGATGTCCCCTGGGTCAACGCCTTAGCCAAAGCGGCCTGGGTCTGCTGACCTGCGACGCCGTCTATCTGCAACCCTTGCTGGCGCTGGAATTGCTCGACCGCATATTTTGTGTTGCCGCCGAAGTCGCCATCAGCGTGCAGCGGTTTGCCATCGCGACCAACAGCGCCGAGTTGCGCAAGTTTGCCTTGCAACTGCTTCACTTGTTCGCCGCGCTCGCCTTGCTCCAATTTGCCGTCCTGTGCAGCATCGCGTTTGTGCTGTTGGGTTTGTGCAAGCTGCTGGGGAGCCTGTGAATTGATTTGCCTCCATGCCTGCTCAGGCGTTACGCCGCTTTCGATTGCCTGACGATATGACTGCCGCATCGCGTTCAGAGCATTCTCTGTCTCTGCACTGGTAATCGATGCATGATTTGAGCCACCTGGCTTGTCGTAATAGCTTTTCCCAGTATCTGGGTCAGCGATGCTTGCCCATTCCTGTGCGAGCGCATTTTGCGCACCATTCAAGGACGAGCCGGGTGCATCAGTAATATAATTGCGAACTGCGGACTTCTTGTGAGTAATCAGATAGTCTGAAAACACTTGATCCTGGAGGTCTGGCGTAAACGCCGCAGACCGTTCCAGACCCAATTTATTTACAGCATCATTCATCGTGGAAGGGATGACCTGGTAGCGCCCTACTGCAAAAAGTCGCTCTTGGTCGCCCCTAGACAACGCTTGCGCATCCATGACGTCACCCACAGTCATAGACGAAAAATCTACAGGCCCTGTACTCCCACGGATGTGTTCACGCCCATCCGCCCCGATGTAAGTACCCCGGTTATAGGCATTGTAATTAGTACGGCCGGATTCACCGCGCTGAATCAAATCTGCCAAGGGACTACTCATATCTAGCACCTCCTGTGAAATTAACAAAAATCCAATCAGTCAGCTTTAGTCGACACATCCCACCAAGAAACGAAAAGCCTCGATTTATCGCCCTCTACCAGCCCATCTTGAATTTCGCCGTAAGTGGAAACCTTCAACACTTGACGACCGTCGACGCTGGAAAATTCCGTTATACAATGCCCGTCGCCGCTACAGACATTCAACTCTGGCAACTCATCGCAAATAGCACATCGCTTTGGCTCTTTGGAGCACACACCTTCGAAGTCATCGCCAACCACGTTTTTTTTGCATTCAGCACTTACAACTGGTTTCCAGTTACCGTCAATAACTTTTTTCCGAAGATCGCCGTAGGACATGCCCTCTTTGAATTCGGTCGACAATTTAGAAATCTCAACAGATTCTACTGATGCTTTTTTTTCTTGGCTAGAAACTTCAGTTAAAACCTGGGCTTTACTCAGATCTTGACCGGCAATTACTGCATTGCTGGGAGCCGAATGGCTTTGTGGTGCGTTTCCTTGGCTGCAAGAGCTAAGAATCAATAGCGCAACCACTATTCCAGTAAAACTTATATGTCTTGAGAACCTAACCATATAAACCCAAAATGGAAAAATCAAAAATAATGGAAATCTAATTTTCAATTAAAATCAATTTTTAATGTCAATTAAAATTAGTATTTTTTAAAAATTGGCTTCGTGCAGTCTTTATATATCACCGAACAACCGGCACCACCATTTTCTCGACACGTGTTAAGTGCATTACGCGATGCAATTGAGATATTGGCAGCTGAGGAAACGCCGCTCGCTGAAGTACCAGATGCAGAGGATGCCATTGCAACACACTGGTTGAAATAGGTAAAAGTAACGTAGCAGCCTTTAAAGCCGGCAGATTTACATTGATCTATAGCATCTTCTTCTGCAGACTCTTTTGACGTTTGCTCCAATGAAGCCCATGCCTGAGACGTTTCTCTTGAGTTGACAATTGCCCCCCAAGTCTTTATCCACTCTCCTGTAGGCTGAGGAGGGGGAAGCGGAATTTCACCTCTCGATGTACCAGAATCTGGCCCGCATTGTGGGCTTCCAGGAGCCACACCGTTAGGGCAAGCCGTTTGTGCATAGGCATTGTTCGCAAGAAACAAAAAAACAAAAAGTAAATAGCGCATTAATCCTCCAAAGGATCAATTAGGAGCCCTGATTACTATTAGCAGCACCACGTGAACCAGCATTAGCCACAGGAGCATTTAATTCACCACCCGCTCTAGTATTAACTTGCGCTGTATGTTGCACTTTATCGTTAACTTGACTATTTTCACGTTGAGGCTCAGCCGGTTGATAAGGCCGCCCAGCACCCGGCTCCTGATTGGCTCGATCCAACTGCCCCAGTGCCGAGTACGCCGTGAACTGACCCAATGTGCCCTGGAAGAAGGCGGCGGCCATCGGCGGTGCGGTGACGATCAAGGTTGTCATGACCAAACCTAGTCCTCCTTGTTGCAATGCCATGCTGCTGATGCCCTCGCCACTGTTTCCTGGGAATGCGTACTTGGCAAGGAATGCGACAGCCACTGCGCCGATCACCTTGGTTGCCAGGCTCACCGTGAAGCTCAGCACCGACAACGAAAACACCATACCTAACCCATATAGCAGCCACTTGCTGAACAACGACTTCGTCGCCTGGAACAACAGGCACATGATGAACAAGGGACCGAAGCCCACAAACAGCGCCATACCGATCTTGTTCAACAGCAGCAGTGAGCCCCCCACCACGCCCGGACCGGCCATCCCCACCCCGGTGAACCAGCGCGCACGCGTCTTCTCGTCGTCTCGCTGTTGGTTGCCTGCAGTCTGGATCTGATCGATGCTCATCATCGCAATCTGCATCAAGCCCAAATTCTTGTCGATCGCATCGTAGGGACTTTCCGAGTCCCCGGTCACCACTTGGGTGATGGACTGGCTAACACCATCAGTCAGCGTCCAGTACAGTTTCGACGAACCTTCGGCCATGCTCGTCGCCAGACCGATGATCAGCGAGGCGCGCAACGCAGTCACTACCAACCCCATGGCCGCCTCGCGGGACTGGCCGGTCACGATGCGGTACCCCTGGAACATGACCCACAGCGTCAATACCGTTAGGGACACAATGCCAATCAAGGCCGAAGTGCGCTGCAGTAGCGTCCACTGAAAAATATCGATCTCGTCGCGCAGGAAATCGTTGATCAGCGAGAAGAACGCGTAATTACCAAGACTGCTCAGAAAATCCATATGTCACCACATTCCACTGGACGGCCAGGCCGTGGAGCACTCGCTGCTCCGGGTTCGATTACACCTGCGACGGCACGCGCATCCTGCGCGTGCCGAGATCTCACTTGCCCAAATCTAATGGCTCCATATCACGAGGTCTGTCGGATCTGACCGAATCCAACGCCGCCTTCATGGCGACCCCGGCGACCACCGACTTGCCAAACTCGCCCAAGGTGTTGCCCAGACTCTCGAAGAAGCTGCCGATGCCTCCTTGGCTAGAGGGATCCCCGGAGGGCGCCTTCTTGCCCCGCATCGCCGCCCATGCCTGCGCATCCTGTTGCTTGGTCAAGAAGCCCAGCCGCGTTTGATACGCAAACATCGCCGATTCCATTTGCTGGCGATCGATGTCCATCAGTGTCTTCAGTGCGATCAGCTTGTTAGTATTGTCCTCCAACTTACCGAGTTCAGTGTCTTTGATCTCTGCGCGCTCTTGTTCGATCTTGCGCAAGCGTTCAAGACGCTTTTTGGTGATGTCGTACATCGCCACCATATAGTTGTACTGCGAATTGCGCGTGCGCTGAATCAGCTCGCACCCTTCTTTCTGCTGGGTCGCCACCGGCGTCCCCGCCGTGGTGCTTGAACAATCGGCAATCCCGTAGTCATCCGGCACCACCTTGATCTCTTCCTTGGGTTTGTCGACTTCTGTCCCGCTGTCCTTGTCTTTGGGCTTTTTGCCGAGCTTCAGTGAATTCTGGATCTCTTTTACTTTGGTGTTGAGGTCTTTATCGACGACTTCCCACTGCGCACTCGCGGCTCCGGCCATGCAGAACAGCACCAGCCCCATGAACACGCAAGAAAGATGTCTGAACTTGGTTGCCATGATGTTTTTGCCTCCTGACACAGATGAAGTTGATGCGTGGAAAGTGTGCTGCCGATGATGAGGACTACGCATCTTCGGCCTCCTTGTCTTTGACGGCTTTGCGCTTGCCTGAACCCTTGCGGTTGGCATAGAAGTCCTCCAGCCACTGCTCCGGAGTTAGTTGGTCAACGCTCACGCCTAACTTGTCGGCCTTCCGCGACAGAATCTGATGCATGATCTCGATGTTGTCGGTCGAGGACGAAATGACCGACAGTGCATCGTCCATCCCACGCAGGTTGAGCTGGCACACCGCAGAGGCGTGGCCTTGCTTGACCAGGAAGCAGCGCGAGCGCTCGTCGAGCGAGACCACCACCTGATACTCGGCATCGGTCAGCTTGAGGCCTTCGATGTAATCGTCGCGGCTGGCGTTGGGGTTGGGCAGCAGCACCATCGTGGCGGTCTGCTCGATCAGTGCCGCAGCGATGTCGCTGGCCAGGGCGTCTTCTGGGCTTTGCGTGGCGAATATGCCCAGGCCGTTTTGTTTACGGATGGTCTTCTGCTTGTTCTTGGCGAACTCCTTCAGGCCGCCCTTGCCGTCCAGGATCTTCCAGAATTCGTCCATCACGTAGATCAGCGGACGCCCGTCGATCAGCGCCTCCAGGCGGTGCAGCAGATAGTTGATCACCGGCACGCGCACTTCCGCGTTGTCGATCACGTCGGTGTAGTCGAAGCCGATGATCGATGCGCGCGTCAGGTCGATGGTGTCCACCGGGTTATCGAACACCCAGCCCAGCGAATTGCCGGCGGTCCAACGACGCAGGCGCGCATACAGCCCGTCGTCGCCCATGTTGGGCAGGCTCTTGCGGAAGTTGCTCATGCTGCGCAGATGCATCGGCGTGTCCAGCATGCCTTCCACCGCGCGGTAGATGTCTTCCTCCTCGCGGGCGCTGTACTCGGCCTTGCCACCGAGCACCTTGATCAGCTCAGCAAGGAATTGAGTATTGGCCTCATTGCGCTCGCACTGGAACGGGTTAAAGCCGGTCGGGGAGCCATTCTCCAGCGCCAAGTAGTTCCCGCCACAGGCACGTACGAAGATCTCCGCTCCGCGATCCTTGTCGAAGAAGAAGATCGTCGGGATCGGATCGAATTTCTGCACCTGACTCAACAGGAAGTTGATCAGCGCCGTCTTGCCGGTACCGGACTTGCCGATGACCATCGTATTGCCGATCGCCTTCTCACCCAGGGAGTTCTCGGCCGGGTGCGTCGCATGGAAATTGAAATAATACGGCTGGCCGTTAGTAGTCTGCAGGGTGGTGACGCAATCGCCCCAAGGATTGTTGTGCTGTTTGCCCTGGGCAAAGTTATGCAACGGCGACAGACCGAGGAAGTTGAGCGAACTCAAGTTGGCGATACGCGTGCGGAAGCGCCAGTTGCCCGGCAGCTGCGCATAGAACGAAGAGGCGATCGCCAGATCTTCCTTAGCTGAGACGAAACCAGCATTGGAGAGCTCTGCGCGCGTCGTTGCGATCTGCCTTGCCAACTTCTCTTGGCTGTCGGCATACACCGCCAGGGTGAAGTGGTACTCGCCCAATACAAAATTGCCGGAGGCCACGTCATCCATCGCCAGGTCCAGGTCGCGGATCTGACTGGAGGATTTGTCGCCCGACGAAATCATCATGCCCTTGGTGCGTTCCAGCACCTTCAGTGCATCGTGGCGACCGACCGGGCTGAACGAATGCGTCATCACATACTCGAAATCGAGATACTTCAGGCCATTGAGAATGCCGGGATAGGTTCCGTCGGCATACTCCTTGACATTGAGAATCGCACCGAAATGATTGATGCCGTCCGGCGTGCGAATGACGAAATCGCCGGTCTTGTTGGCAAACATGTGCTTGCTGACGGGTAGATACGCTGGCACTGGGGCTTGCAGCACCGGAACAGGCTCGTCGATCCGGTTGAGCAGGTAGCCGAGAAACTCAAGCGTCTCGGAAAACACCACACCATTCTTGGCCTCATACATGCCAAGCCGGTAAGGTGAATAATCCTTCAGTACCGCCTCGACGTTAGTGGCCAACTCGACGATCTTGGAGATAGCCTGCTCTTCCTCGGCGCGGATTTTGTCAGGATTTACAGATTTTTCGACCAGGCGCCGCCCCGTCACCACCGGGCGATAGATCATGCTGAAGTACAACTCGTTCTGCATGATTTTTTGCGAGGATAGCGCCGCGTAATACTCGTCGGACAGCGTCTGATTGAACGATTGCTTGAAACGCCCGCCGGTGCCGATCCTGCGCCTGCGGCGCACATCGTGGACCCAGAATGCGACGTTGGCGAAGTCCGGGGCGCGCAGTGTCTGCAACAGGCGATTGAAGGTGTTGTGCCGTTGCTCGAGCTCGAACTCATCGCGCCCCACGAACGGCAAGCCAGCCAGGTGCCAGATCAACAGATAGTCGCCGGCGGTCGTCTTGACGACCGACGGCGCCACGTGTGACGAGACGGAAACGAATGCGCTGATCGGGCTGTCTGGGCTGAACATGGTCTTACCAATTTAAGAAGGAAAGCATCACACCAAGGACCATCGAAAACGCCAACCCCACGCGGATTTCGCACGTGGGGTTGGTTGTACGGTTCACATGCTTATCGCGGTTTACCCTGAGAACCTTTGCGATATTCGTTGGGGCTGAATACCCACATTCCAGAGTAACGCTGGAGGTTTCGAGCACGCATGCGGAACAGCCAGCGCAATCCAAGCAACCTGAAAATCATCTCGTCACGCTTGGCCATCTGTTGCATGGCAAAGATGATGACGGGGATGGTAAACAGGTACCAAAGATTGATATACATCCCCAGCAGCAAGCCACCGCCCGCACCGATGAAGAAAGGGATATACGGCACCCCCAGAAACATCGCCGGACGGGTACAGCCGCGGAAGAGAACGTCTTTATGCATAGTGCTGAACGATCTGAATCAACGCGCCAACTCCCTCACAACTGTTGCCATCACCACCCTCCTTGTTCTGAAGAATCATATTGGCGATCTGGCCAGCTGCGCCAATCAGAACACCACCGATAAGGATCGGGGAAACCTCGGAAATGCGCTTGTGCGCGAAAGCAATCTGATAGCCAGCCACGATGACGGCGATGGTGACGACAGCGATCGAGCCCATGTTCAGCAGCTTGGTCACATTGTTCAGGAATCCGCAGACGCGGGTATCCGTGCCGCCGAGGTCATTCGTCGCACCAGCACCGCCCGCCGCCAGCAACAACGAGGTGAACAGCAGCGCCTTCACTGCCTGCGTGCCGACCATCTTGGCATCCGCAACTGTCTTCTTGTCGATTTCAAACTTCATGTCTAACTCCTTGGGAACAGAGGGGGTCCAGCAGCCATAATCCTTGGCGATCTTCCATCCTAAAAAACAAATGCACTATCTGTTTGCGGAGCCGCCTGTGGTACACGCGGCACGGAGACGGGGTTTACGGGTTGTTCGGTCTGCGTCGAGGCTTGCGGCGCGACAGCGGGCAACGCTACCCCACGCCCTTGGCCCGTTGGCTTTATCACATACAACTCGTTCTCCGCTGCTGGGGCCACGGGGGTGGCGCGACTTGGCAGAGAGTAAGGTGCTGAAGGTGCCGATAGCATAGGCCCCGATGGTGAAGCCACCGTGTTGCCCGTTCCGGCTAGATCCTGAATACGACGCGCCACGATCGCATCTGCCAATTCGGCGGCTGCCTGCTTGAGCGGATTGGCAGGCCGTAACTGCACCTGGCGCGTCGGCACGACCGCGATGGGCTCGGCTCCAGAGGATGCTACCGACTGACGAATGGATGCATAGATCTTTTGGACATAACCATGCTTGAAGCCGGTCTCGAAGTTGCCGGAGTAGTAACAGCTGAACGACTTGCCCCAATTGGCGCCGGAGCGTGAATGGCACTCCGCCAGAATCCTCGAAGCAGCGACCAGATTGGGGCATTTATCGAATGCCATCTCATAACTGGTGAGTCCGTACTTCTGCAGATTGTAGCGATTGACCTGGCCCAGTCCGAGGGAGAAGTTGTAGCCCTTCTGCTCCAGCATCTTGGCAGTGGCCACTGCCTCGGCCAACCCCCGCGGCTCACGCACCAACCGCCCGCCAACCACACCGATGGCATACGGATTGCGCGACGACTCGACACGGACAACGTGCTGCATCACCTCGCCAGGAACAGCAAGTCCAGTGCACCCCATCAGTTCCATGCCAGGCAACATGTCATTACTCCTTGCAAAACCGAACCAGCCCCAACCAAAGGATTGACCTTTCAACCACCGCGCAATGTTCTCAGGGGGTCGAAATCGATTCCCGTGATGAAGCGCCGCCCGGCATGAGCCTTGATGTGAACGACGATGTCGATGGTCATTCTCAGCAAGCGCTTGATCACTTCGAATTCTAGACCGGAGCCTTCGTTCGATGCCTTCACCATCAACGCCAACTGGTCCCACGTCTGCTCGACACTTCCGGCGTGGCAGCTGGTAATAGAACCCGGATGCCCGGATGCGCAGTTACGAATGAAGTAGAACGACTCATCACCACGCAGCTCGGCCAGGATGATGCGATCCGGCTTCATGCGCAAACAGGCTTCCATGCAGCTTTTAGCTGTCACGTTACTGCTGCTCTGCCCGCCCTTCGAGTACAGCAGGTGCACGGAATTGGGCTGACTGATGAACAGTTCCCGAGCGTCCTCGATCGTCACTAGGCGCTCTTCGCTCGGAATATGATTGACGAGCGCCTTCATGAAGGTGGTCTTGCCGCTACCTGTCGCCCCGGCGACGACCACGTTCTTCTTATAGAGCACGCACTTTTTGAAGAATTCTGCGTAATCGCGCTTGCGGCGCAACTCCAGCAATTCTTGATCGTGATCGCTGACATCTGCCGATTGCTCAAGCACCTCGTCAAAGAACCCGTCGTGCTTGTATTGCTCGAGCGATTTGGTGTGCTTGGACGGAAGCCGGATGGTGATGGACACCTTGCCTGCATCGCACGCGGGCGGCATGACAAACTGCGCACGCTGCCCTGTAGGAAACGTCAGCGAAACCACGGGATCCGCATCGGTAATGCGCTGCCCGGTGTTGCTTTCGTTCACCACCGCGGTGCAGAACTGGCGGGCGCGGTCATATGTCAAGGATGGCACGTCTACCCGCTGCCACCCGTGGATCGTTTCAAGATACAGCTCGCCAGGCCGATTGATGCAGATTTCAGTCACGTCAGGCGAATTCAGGTAGTCCAGGATGCCCAGCACCGAGTACTGGTAATCCAGGAAATCATTCGAAATGCGCGCCGTCGGGGAATCATCGATCGTCATGGCAGGCTTTTCATTCACTTCGGCAGGACCGCCGAGAAATCGACGTCCTTGGCAACATAAACGTTCAATACGGTGCCCTGATTGATCGTCAAGGTTGCCGGACGACGCCCAGACTTTTCCACAGCCTGCTCGGCGAGCTGCTGGATGCTGCGAGCAGTATTACTCTCGAAGGGCTGCTGAGTGACGATTCCGCTGCCAACACCGATTGTGGTCGTTTCTGGACCATATTCAGCAGCTGCATACTTGAATGCATCGCTCAACAAGCTGATGAACAGCGCCGACGCAATCTTGTTGCCCCAATGCGCGCTGTAATCACCCGGATGGCCGGCGCTGCCGAGCGTGTCGATACCAGGGCCGACCAGCGTGACATCCAGCCCGGTCGGCGTGGTGACGCGATCCCAAACGACCTGCAGGCGCCTGGTCGTCGGCTCTCCGGCGCCGTACTGGCCTAGCATCTTCGAACCCTTCGGCAAGAGCAGGTTATGACCGTTGATCGAGTACACCGGCTCGGTCACGATGCACGAGGTGTAGCCACCGAAGTCGGAAATGATCCGGGTCTCCAGGATGCAACGGATGTAGGTGCCACGTACCAACAAGCCATCCGGGTTGCTGATCGGCTTAGCCAGCGTAACAGGACTTTCTTCTTGGCCAGGTGCGGGCTGAGCGCCCGTTTGCCCGGGCATGCCGGCGCCGTTTGCGGCAGATTCGGCAAGGATACGGCGCTCCAGCAAGGTCGGGCCGCGCTGACGCTCCGGCGCTGAGCTGCCCTCTTCGCTGTCGTCAGTCGGCATTGGCGGCAGGGGCGGCAAGCTGGGTTGCTGGGCAAGTGGAACTGGCGCTTCCTCCACCGGCGCAGTCATGTTCTGCGGCAACGCTGGCGCAACCACCGTCTCCGTACGCTGTTTAGGCGGGGGAGAATCGTTTCCGCTTTGTGTCGCCAGCCAGAAGATGACGAGAATCAACAAGGCCGCAATGGCAGCCAGAAACACCAGCGCCTTACGATTCAGACGCTTGATGTCGCTGGAACGCAACACTGGTTCATTGGCGTCGAGGTCCGGCTCGGCACCTGCCTGCTGACGCGCAAAGTAAGGATTGTTGCGCTCGTTGTACTCACCGTTGCGCAGTTCTTCCCCGCCATTGTTTGGGGAGCGCTCATCAGGGCTGTTTGGAATATTCGAGTTCACTTTTGCTTGTTCCTTCGCAGACCGACGACGTTATCGCCATGGCGAACCACCAGGAAAGGGTAAGTCCCGTGCACGATCAGGGTGTTGCCCTCCACTGTGGTATTGACGAGAAAATCCTCCGCGTGTTCCTTTTCGCGGGCAAAAACTGCTGGGAAGTTCCCGGTCGGAAACCGCGTCAAATCCATATTGATATAGGTGAACTTGCCGTCGTCATAGACGCGGCTTGGAATAAGCCAGGACTTCTTGGCACGTGTCGCATAGTCGTAGTCGTAGTAATAACGCCGATCCTTCAAAATCTTGGCATTCAACAACGGGCCTTTCTTTGCCGCATCCGCGTCTTCGACATTATTGAAGCTTGTGTCCTTCGGGTAGGTGAACACGACCTTGTATTGAACTCCAGCCTGCTTCGCCTGCTCGAGGCGCTGCCAATCTGTTGCAACTACCTTGAGCTCAAGAATGTAGGAATGCGTTGCCGTACGAATCATCATGTTCGTATCGACATCGACATTTTTGGGCTTGAGATAAAAAACATTCTCGCGCCGCGTCAGCTCCCAACCACCAGTAAAGCCTGTGCTGTAATCCAGGATCTTTTCGTTCGGGCTTAGCTCGACCTGAGTGGTAATGCCAAGGCCGGTGCGTACCTGGTAGATGCGATCCGGAGCATACTCATACTCCTGAACCACTTGAGCGGCAGCCGAGAAAGCACATATTGCAAGTGGCAGTGCTGAAAATAACGCAGCGCTGTACCGATTAAAAAGTTTCATCGACCACTCGCTCCATTGACATTGTTCTGCATCCCCTGGGGTTGAATCGCGGGCTGCGCCGCGGGCTGAGCTGCCGGCTGCATTTGATCGGGAAACGCAGGCTGCACCTGCTGTTGAGGCACGCCACCCTGCGGAAGTACTCCCTGCTGCAATGGGACGCCCCCCTGCTGAACTGCACCAGACGCGTTTGCCGCGCCAGGATCGATCATGCCAGTACCAGCCTGCTGCGCCGTTGGCTGAGGCTGGGGGTTGATCACAGCGCCACCGGCAGGAGCAGCTGGCAACGAGGAGTAATCGTTGTCTACCCGATAATCAGTTACTCGGAAGCCTAAAGGATTTTCGACTCGCAGGCTGTCATTCATCTCCAGATTATCTTGGTAGACAAATCCCATCGTCGCAATCTTGTTATCAAGCAACGTAGAGACCGTCGAATTCTTGTCGTACACAGTACGTTGAAAACGTACGGTTGCCCCTTTGTAGGGCTGTCCTTTTCCGCCAATCAACGTAATACTCAGAATATTGATACGGATGGCACGCAGCTTTCCGTATGTATTCAAGGGCCGTAACGGATTATTGGCGGAGTGCAGCGCCCGATACTCATTCACAACGTTCGTGGAGCCCATTGCCGACACAGTATTCCAGTCGCGCTGACCGATGATGGTAAGGTCGAATGATTCGCGAGCAATAATGAACCGGGCAATATTGCTGCGCGCTAACGCCTCACTAGTACTGATCGTCCGCCCACCAAAGTTCGCCTCGAGTTTTGCAATCGTGCTGGTTCCCGAGTAGGCATCCGCCATTACCAAGTACGGAACCTTCTCTTTCAGCGGCAGCATGTAGTAGTAGCCGCCGGCCGTCATGACGGTAATGAGCATGGAAACGGTCGCTACCATCCATGCACGCTTTTCGCTGCGGCGCGCGAGATCGGCGATGCTCACCTCGTAGTTCACCGCTTTCTGGACGGCCGCACCCACTTGGGCAGACCCGTCCTTTTCACTGACCTTCTTACGCAACATGTCTAGATCCGTCACCGTAAGGCCTTGTCAGGCCTGAAACTATCGCCGCGACGAGCGCGGGCACATGGGAGGCTTGAGCTCAGTCACCGACCGAATGCCGTTAGCATCGGATCAGCGGTTCAGCTCTTAGAGCTTGGCTCCAGACGATACCGGCACCGGCTGTACCAGCAGCTTGTTGGCAGAGACCGAGACCGAGACACCTTGCGCTGCGTAGACCGCGCTCAGCTCGGTGGCGGCTTGCTGCACGCTGGTGGTGCTGATATTGGAAACCGGGGCGATCAGGGTGTAGTCCGAAGGCAGGTTGTAGGACAGCTGCATGTTGGAATCCGCGGCCCACCGCTCCAGCATCGTCTTCAACGTGCCGTCCATCGGCGTAGCCTGATACGTGTAGGAGGTGTAGAGCGGAATTTCGGTAGGGGCTTCGTCAAAGTGATTGACGTGCTTCCAACGTCCACCAAAATCGGGAGCAGGCTTGGTCGCGCAGGCACCGACCAACGCAGCGACCACCAAGACCAGCGACAGCTTGGACACATACATCGGATTCACTCTGACTTCTCCAACTCATGAGATTTCGGGCTTAAGACGGACAGCACAACAGCTCCGCTCACCCTGGGGCGGCGGAGTGAATCTGTCTTTGATGACTCGCTTGAGCGGACATGCCTGGCCGACCCAGCACACATAGGCAGGTCAGCACCACGCCACGCAATCGATAAAAATGAATACGCCGAAGAACCATCCATAGCCTTACTCCTGTACGACCCCGTCCGGCGCCGCCCCTCTTAACAAAAAATCAACACCGCGCAAATTCTGGGTAACTTTGCCCTTAACGAACACATGAGTCAAGAATTACCGGCGCCCCTTCGCAGCCATTGTGCGACGACCATCACAACCTGATGGAAAGCGTTTTCACGTCTGTCTTGGGCAGCAGGCGTGCAGTGAAATAGCGGTCTTCGTAGTAGCGGATCTTGTCGCATTTCACCGGATGCGGGATGCCTTCGTACAGGAAGACCTCCTTCTCGTTGCCCATCGCCTTCAGCTCCTGCGGCAACATGAGCGCACGCCGCTCCTCGGAAATACTCCGGGTGGTTTCCCTGCCGCGTGTGACGTTCTTCTTCTTGATGGTGGTGTAGCCCAACATCTCGGAGTAGTCGTTCGCATCCTGCTGCTCGCGCGGCGCGTAGAGGATCTGCAGCGCATGGTTGGTGATGATGGTGCGCGACAGATCCTTGCCATAGGTGGCGTCCAGCTGCGCCATGCTCTGAATGATCGGCAGCAGGCGAAGGTTGTAACCCGCCATATAGGCTACCGCGGTGGCAATGATGTCCACTTTGCCGATCGAGGTGAATTCGTCCATCAACAGCAAGCATTGATACTTGAGTTCCGGGTTGGATTTCGGGAGCTCGCGGGTATTGAGGTTGATGATCTGACTGAAGAGCAAGTTGATGATGAGCCGGCTTTCGGCCAGCTTGTTGGGCTGGATGCCGATGTAGATCGTCATCTTCTTCTTGCGCAGGTCGGTGAGCAGGAAGTCGTCCGCGCTTGTTGCCGCATCCAGGACCGGGTTGATCCACGCGTTGAGCGGCTCCTTCAGGGTTCCCATGATGGACGCAAAGGTCTCATCGGCCTGTGACAGCATGTTGGCAAACGCCGAGCGCGCATTGCTGCTGAGGAATCTGCGCTCGGACAGTGACTTGAGGTATTTCTTGAGGTCTGTGCCATCCCCGGACGAGAGTCGATAGATGCCGCCAAGCGTGGGAGCCCCTGCCCCGCCCGGGAAGCCGAGCGACAACTCTTCGTCCTGGTTTTCGAACAGATACAGGGCGAACGCCATGAACGCGTTACGTGCCTGACTGACCCAGAACTTCTGGTCATCCGACCCGTCCGGATACAGCATCGCGGCAATGCTCATCAGATCCGACACACGAAAGGCGGGGTCGCTGGATACGTAGGTCAGCGGATTCCAGCGATGCGTACGACGGTCTTCGGCGAAGGGATTGAAGAGGAACACCTCATGCCCCTGACTGGCCCGCCAGCCGCTGGTGAGGTCGAAGTTCTCCTGCTTGATGTCCAGGACCACTACCGATTCCTGGTACTCCAGCAGGTTGGGAATGACCACGCCGACGCCCTTACCGGAGCGCGTTGGCGCGGCGAGGATCACGAACTGTTGCCCGCTCAGCCGTACAAGCTTGCCGTTGAACTTGCCCACCACGATGCCGTTGCCGCTCGGCTTGAACAAACCGTGCTTGGAAAGGTCTGCCGCTCCGGCAAAGCGCGCGTCGCCATGCAGCGCCCGCGCCTTCGGCTTGAGCAGGAGCACGACCGTGATGGCCCAGATGATCCCGGGCAGACCAAAGCCGAGAATGCCGGACATCTTGATCTTGGTTGCGTAAGGCGCTACTTCCGGCAAGCCCAACGCCTTGACGTAGCGGTAGTAGGTATCCCACGCGTACAGCGCGGTATCGAGCCGCAACAACAGAAGCGTCAGATATCCGGACAGGAAATATCCAACAAGCAATGTCACCACGGTGGCGATTGCAATTAGTTTGGCTTTGGACACGCGGCCCTACTCCTTGGCTTACTTCTCGACGGCACTCAGCGACGAACGACGGGTCTGTGATCGAGCAGATCCGACTTGCGTCCGCCACTCTCGCTCTCGACGAGCGAGTCAATCCAGACTCTGGCTTGATCCAGGGAAAGATCCGGCGTGATCCGGGTTCCGGCATCCGTCACCACGGCATAGGCCACCACAGCGTCGGGCGCATAGGTGTCTTCCCGGGTGATTGCCACGACACGGTACCCGCCCCTGGTCAGCACGGTGTGCTGATACTCGTCCATCGCCAGCCTTCCTTTTCGTCAGCGCGGAGGCGATGCTAAAGCAAGACGTGTGATGGAGAAAGCGGTTTCGGTGAAGCCGACACAACCGCGCGCGCATTCGACGCCAGGCGCGGATCGGGATGGGTCAGCGCCGGCGGAATTCCGTCAGCACTTGATGTGCTTTCTTAGCCACACACGCGCCTGGCACTAAAAAACCTGCTCGCCGCTTCGGGGAAAGGGTGACCAGCGCTGAGACGAAATGGCACGCTGAGCGGAAGCTTGGCCTGACGCCAGGGCCTCGTTCGCAGGGGCGAAAGAGTGCCCAGCTTGCTAGCCAACCGTTCCGCCGCCCGCAATACCCGACTGCTGCACGAAATTCGTCCAACACGCCTGGGCGATACACAGAAGGAAGTGAAAGCGATTGTCGAAGACCAAATACAGGACACGCGGAAGCTGCAGGAGCTGCTGCGTAAATCACTTCGGGATCCGCAGCAGCAGTCGCTGCCGATGTTGAAGCCACTCAAGTCGCCATGCTGCTGGACTTGGAGTGGTGGGCGGTACAGGGTTCGAACCTGTGACCCCTACCATGTCAAGGTAGTGCTCTACCGCTGAGCTAACCGCCCGTTTCCTGCGTCAGCATTGCGCTATGCAGGGCGCGCATTCTAGCGCAGGGTTTGGATCACCACAAGCCCTCCCTGCGCTCTAACTTTCGTGCTGTCGCCCTGCCCTACGCCAGGCTGGCAGCTTTGAGTTTCTGGATCTGGTCGCGAATCTGCGCGGCCGCCTCGAACTCCAGGTCCTTGGCGTGCTGGTACATCTGCTGCTCCAGGCTCTTGAGCTTGCCGGCGATCTGGGCAGGCCCCATCGCGCGGTAATCGGGCATTTCCTCCGCCACCTGACGCGACTTCGAGCGCCCCTTGCCTGCCTTCTTCTCGGCGGCATCCTCGCGCGCACCTTCCATGATGTCGGAGATCGGACGCGCCACCGACTTGGGCGTGATGCCATGCTCCAGGTTGTACTCGACCTGCTTCTCGCGGCGCCGGTCAGTCTCGTCGATCGCGGCCTGCATCGAACGCGTGATCTTGTCGGCATACAGAATGGCCTTGCCGCGCAGGTTGCGCGCTGCGCGGCCGATGGTCTGAATCAGCGAGCCGGTCGAACGCAGGAAGCCCTCCTTGTCCGCATCCAGGATCGCCACCAGCGACACTTCCGGCATATCCAGACCTTCGCGTAACAGATTGATGCCGACCAGCACGTCGAACTTGCCCAAGCGCAGGTCGCGGATGATCTCCACGCGCTCCACCGTGTCGATATCCGAATGCAGATAGCGCACCCGGATACCGTGCTCGCCGAGGTACTCGGTGAGGTTCTCGGACATGCGCTTGGTCAGCGTCGTCACCAACACGCGGTCGCCAAGCTTGATGCGCTCCTGGATTTCGGACATCAGGTCGTCCACCTGCGTTCCGACAGGACGAATCTCGACCACCGGATCGATCAGGCCAGTTGGCCGCACCACCAACTCGGTGATTTCGCCCGCAGACTCGCGCAACTCGTATGGACCCGGTGTGGCCGACACGTAGATGCTACGCGGCGAACGTGCCTCCCATTCCTCGAAACGCAATGGCCGGTTGTCCAGTGCCGATGGCAGCCGAAAACCGAACTCCACCAGCGTTTCCTTACGCGAGCGGTCGCCTTTGTACATCGCGCCGATCTGCGGAATGGTCACGTGCGACTCGTCGATGACCAGCAGCGCGTCCGGTGGCAAGTAGTCGAACAGCGTCGGCGGCGGCTCGCCGGGCGCCTTGCCGGTGAGATGCCGCGAGTAGTTTTCGATACCGTTGCAGAAGCCGACCTCGGCCATCATTTCCAGATCGAACTGGGTGCGCTGCGCCAGGCGCTGCGCTTCGACCAGCTTGTTCTGCGAATACAGTTGCTCCAACCGTTCCTTCAATTCTTCCTTGATCGTGTCCACCGCGCTCAACGTGCGCTCGCGCGTGGTCGCGTAATGCGTCTTGGGGTACACGGTGTAGCGCTGCAGCTTGCGCAGCGTTTCGCCGGTCAACGGATCGAACAGCGTCAGCCGCTCGATGTCGCCATCGAACAACTCGATCCGCAACGCCTCGGTGTCGGATTCGGCCGGGAACACGTCCAGCACTTCGCCGCGCACGCGGAACGCGCCGCGTGTCAGCTCGAATTCGTTGCGGGTGTACTGCAGATCGGTGAGATGGCGGATCAACTGACGTTGATCGATGTGCTCGCCCACCGACAGGATCAAGCGCAGCGACAGATAGTCTTCCGGCGCACCCAGGCCGTAGATCGCCGACACTGTGGCCACCACCAGTGAGTCGCGACGCGACAGCAGGGTCTTGGTCGCCGACAGACGCATCTGCTCGATGTGCTCGTTGATCGAACTGTCCTTCTCGATGAAGGTGTCCGACGATGGCACGTAGGCCTCGGGCTGGTAGTAGTCGTAGTAGCTGACGAAGTACTCAACCGCGTTGTGCGGAAAGAACGACTTGAACTCACCGTACAGCTGCGCCGCCAGCGTCTTGTTCGGCGCCATCACCAGGGTCGGTTTCTGCACCTGCTGGATCACGTTGGCAATGGTGTAGGTCTTGCCGGAGCCGGTCACGCCCAGCAAGGTCTGCTTGGCCAGACCGGCCTCGAAGCTGGCCACCAGCTTCTCGATGGCGGCAGGCTGATCGCCGGCTGGGGAGTACGGGGATACGAGCTGAAAACGGTCGGTCATGGAGCGCTACCTTCAAACGACCCATGAGTATAGCGGCGAGGGATGATAGCGATGTTTGCGGTTTCCCTACGCTTCGTCTCGCATATGACCGATCCCGCCGCAACTGCTGGAGGCCGATCCTTGAGCAATTGAAGACAGGAGCCAAACCATGCGCAGGAGGCACCCTCAAACCGGGTTCAGCCTTGTCGAAAGCACGCTTGCCGTAGCGGTGCTTGCAGTAGTGACCGCTATTGCATTGCCGTCTCTCACGGAAATCCACCAGCGGTATCAGGTGCGGGCTGCCGCCGCCGAACTCTCTATGCATCTCGCCTTGGCCAGATCAACATCGATCACACGTGGCAGCGTCGTTGCGATGTGCCCAAGCGTCCTCACAGAGAGCTGTCTGACAAGCGACGATTGGAGCCATGGCTGGCTGGTCTATGCAGACCCTGATGGAAATCGTAAGCCAGACCATTCCAACGACATCCTCGCAGCGGTCGCGACGCAAGCTGGCTCAACTCTCAGCATCCGCACCTCCAGCGGCCGCACACAGGTGCGCTACGCTCCGCTAGGCGCTACGCAGGGGACCAACGTCACCTTCAACATCTGTCGTAGCGGTGAGCTGGACACCCAGGTGATTGTCAATATGGCTGGCCGGCTACGCATGCGGCGGCCACTTGTGGCGCATCCCTGCCCTTCATGAGACGACTCCTTGATGGGGGGGTTGCGCATGCGACTTCGCCTCCCTATAATTTGCCTCCCCGCCCGAATAGCTCAGCCGGTTAGAGCACTTGACTGTTAATCAGGGGGTCGTTGGTTCGAGTCCAACTTCGGGCGCCAAAATTAAAAAAGACCTCGTCAGAGGTCTTTTTTTTGTTCGTCAATAGTTCAAATACTTGCGAGCGCGTGCGGGCAAATGCGCCCCGTCTTGGAGTTCGGTCGCATAAAGGCGGCCGTTATTGGACCGCCAGCAGCTGCCACTGGTCATTCCGTCAGAAACATTCCGACGCGCTTCCGGTGCCTGAGGTAGTGCGCACACCTTTTTGATCGATCGACAACGTCGCGCACGTCGGGTCCTTCTGCTTTGAGGTCGGTGTCGCAGTCAGCGTAAAAGTCGTGGCTGCGGGAGTTCCTGAAGAAAGCGTATAGAAATTAGAGATATCACTACTGCATGACCCCATACTTCCGCCTACATAAGTCATTTTGGTCGTGTAGTAACGCTCCATCGTCTGCGCACCCTCCTGAAGACAGGTGGCTGCGGCCGAGCGGCGGGATTTAATGACAGACGACCGATAACTGGCTAGGGCGATCGCACTGAGAATACCTACAATCACAACCGCGATCATCAGCTCCATCAGACTAAAGCCAAACGAATGGCGCGGACCTATTTGAGATTTCAAGCGAGTGACTCTGTACATAATCAGTTCCTGATAATCTCGCGCCATGACACGCGTCCGGCGTTGCGGTTATCTGCAATGTTGAGGCCGCCCAAATTTCCGCTGGAACCACCGACAACAATCTTGCCACGCATGATATTTGATAGTGTCGGCATGCCTACACCTAAGTTGACTGAGCCCACGGCCACGTCACCCACTTTTTCGTCCTTGAAATTCCCATCGCCATTTAGATCGAAGAAGGAGTCGGTACTGCTAGACCCTGTAAACGCGTCCAATGCATTGATATAGCCAGTACCATCTGCCTGACATGCACTTGCGGTCGGAATAATACTGCTCACCACCAGCGTTCTGTTGAGCAGCTGTGCCTCCGTAACAATACGCTCCCCCTCCAGAGTGGAGGAGCTGCCAGTTGTTGCGGCCGGCTTTACAAGATCGATGTACCACCCCTTCGAGCCCGCTGGCAATACCGAGTTAGCCTCAAACCCGCGCACTGGAAATCCACTTTGCGTACCGGTCACCGTAATCGAGCGGGCTGTCAATTCGCTGCGCGCCAAAATAGTATTACTAGTTGAGTTACTCTTATCGATAATCCCATACAAACTTTGCCCGCTCTTGTCAGTCATATCACCGGTCGTCATGAACCGACCCGTGCCAAAGAATAGCCAGATGTCATATGTATTTGGGTTCAACGCAACCGTCATAGTGGCTGAGATCGGCTGTGCAGTGCTCGTCGTACCGACTGGATAGGACGACGTGAATAACGGCTTACCAGAATTGGCAACACCCCAGCTGGTAGAGGTAGCACCAGAAATATCGAACTTCCAAACATTGCCGAGCACGTCGCCTGCGTAAACGTAGTCTACAGTACCGCTCGCATCTGTATCCCAACCCGTCGCTCCCGAGAGACCATTAGGGGCTCCGGATGAGCCAACACCAGTGCTAATTTGCTTTATTAGCGCGCCGGTCTCCAAGTTATAGATTAGCAGTACGGCTTGATCGTTCTTACTATTGATACCGTTCGCGACAACAAGCGCAGTCGTACCGTCATTAAGTTTGGCAATAAATGGACGCGCCTGGACGAGACCGATGTTACCTGCTTCAAGATCGGCGGCCGCCCCATAGCGTTCCCACTTCACATTGCTCGCAGAAAAGTCAGCCGGTGTAGTAACGTCCAACACATAAATGCCCTTACCCCCTTTGCCTAGCGCACCAACCAATAGCGTCTTGTTAGGTGTCTGCGCACGGGTGGATAGTACAACCGGGCCATCGACGAAATAGCGGTGGCTGTAGGTCGGAGCGCTTAGGCTTCCTAAATCCGAGAAATTAATTGCAGAAGGAACATACGCAAATTGCTCGACGCCGGTCGTTGCATTGAAAGCGTGCAACATGCCGTCGTTCGCACCCACATAAACAGTATTGTTGTCGCTCGAATACGCGGGCGAAGAGCTGACAATGTCACCTAACAACGAAGTACGGTTGCGCAACGCACCGCCGTTTACGATCTCCTTGCTGCGATCGCCGGCAAGATAGGCCGCGTTGTCCGCACCAGAGACCGCTGGAGTCGTCGTGCGCTCTAGAGCAAGCGTCTGCGTGGCGGTTGGAAACGCAACGCCCGCTAGACCGCTCCAAGTAAAAATTTTTCGATTGTTCGCCGTTATGCCCTGGGATGCACTCCAACTTGCCGTGGACGACACATTTTGATTAACCACCGGATAAGCCTTGAGCTCACCGGTCCAGATTCCCGACAGATAACTTGCCATGAATACTATCGTACCGCCGTCAAGGCTCGTTGACGTCGCAGATACATTTGAGAATGAACCGGCCCGCTGAGTGATGGTCGAAAGCGCTGCAGTCAGACCGATTTTGAATGCATTGGGGTCAGCCGCCGACAGAAAGGTACCGCGCCCGTTAACTGAAGCGTGCCACAAGTCGTCCAGGCGGGCCAAGATGTCAGCATTGCCCGTGTCGCCAGTCTTCGGATCTGGCCAACTCTTCGTACCGGCAGTCAGATCCGGCAGATCCGTCCTTGGGTTCAATACACCACGTGCACCAATTGCGATCGCGAACGTGACCATGTGTTGCCAAAAAGCAGGGTCTGCATTTGTGGTCGGAACGATGTTATCGAGATCCGAACGCAAGTCGGTCTTCCAGTACTGCATGGCAACGTCGGCCAGGGTGTTGGAGTAAGTATCCGAATAAGGCTTGCTCGCCGTGTAGCCGTACGGAGCTGGCAAGCCATTTGGGCCACTATAGGTCACACCATTTGTTCCATCCTGATCGCCTGGCTTTGCACTAGTAGTTCCGTTCCAGTAGCCATCAGTCGTCATGATTGCGAAATTCTGACGGCATGCGTATTGGTCATTGCCGGCTTCCGGGCCGTAGGGACCGGTCGAGGCCGAACTTTGAAAGTATTTCCCGGTAGTATCCAATGCGTCCAGCAGCGGAGTACCATTATATCCTGATGCATTATAAAGACGGCTATACCAATTGGTACGCGCACTTGTCGCCGCCGCCCCACCCGATGCCGCGCGATCCATGAACAAGCCCTGATTTCCATCATTCACAGGGATATCAAGATTGTTACGCGACCAGATAGTTCTGAAGCCGACACGTACATTGGCCCCGAGATCACTAAAGGCCTGCCCTGCTCCCGCCTTCGCTGCTTTGATACGTGTCCGGTGATAAGAAAACCATGTTGCATAGTTCGTCGCCTCAGCAGCCGCAGTCCTCCCGGTAGGCGTTACTGCCGTGCAATTAATCCAAGCGTTGCTCGATGCATTGGCGCTTGTATCGCAACGGTTATCCTGATAGATGGTTGCATCAAGGGAATAGTTTGCTGTACCGCCAGCTGTTCCGCGCGAAACCCGTACGACATATGTAGCGCTTGAGGATGGCGTCACACTACAAGTTCCGGACTGGCTGGCTGTTACAGTTTGAGTGCAATCAGCTGCAATATTTGCAGCGCTTGCAGCGTTCTTGACTGTCAGTGTTACCTGCTGGCGATTTAACGAAGTAGCAACGACAGTCAAAACTCCATTTGCAGGCACATTCACATTATAGGTGTCTGTTTGATTTCTTGAAACAGAATCCGAAACTGGAAAACCAGCTGGCGTCGAATTAGTACCAGCAGCTCCATATTCACTACGGATAACCGTATTAGCGTCATTTATCTGATAACGATAATAGTTATTCGCATTTGACAAATAGTTGGGCGAGGTATTCCCCACATTCTTTGGAGCATAAAATATTTGCACTCCACCACAGACCTGCACATTTGTGCCTGTGCCATCGGCCTTGCTATTTTGATCGAATTTTCCGCAACTTGCAGAATTAGCAAGATCAATGGAAGTACCGCTAGCCTTATTGAAATCGCCGTAGACAGCGTTGTACGACGTTCCTCCGGTCATTAACACTCCCGCCGCTGTCAACCAAGGCTGATAGTTCGTTGCGGGATTGTAAAAAACAGTGTTTCCAATATATGTATTGTCAGTGATGTCGAGAGCATCGTCCGTACTGCAGGCACCCCCATCAGATGCACGTCGGCAGATCGTGGGAAAATCCGGATTTGCAAGATCCCCGAACGCCATCGAACCCGAGTCGTCCAGTATGAACATGATGTTCGGCGGAACACGACTGGCCGTCGTCAAGGGGTCAGTCGGCAGCGTGATTCCCGCATTGGCAGGCACCGACAGCAGCGTTGCCAGCATTGAAAGCATGGGTACGCGAAGTGCCTTACGCAGCACATCAAGACGCCGACGGAACGGAATTTTTGAAATGTTCATGGTCAGCCTTACTGCTTGATGTAATTAGTCTGGAGCAGGACCTGGGAGCGCCCTGCCCCCTCACTCACGGCGGTGATGCGATACCTCGGCGCCAGACACAATGCGGGTATCGGAGAGATGCGGTCGCATGCCGGCCATGTTGGTGCGTCGCCCATATATTCGATGATGTACTGCGGGGCTGCTGTAGAGTCCACGGTCAGCGATGCGGTACGCCAACCAACGCGGCTGGCCACCAACCAGCGATCGGCATCGCTTGCGACCGGCGTTGCGCAAATGCCGTCGTTACAACCGCTACTGGGTATCGTCAAGGTTGCAGCGGCTTTGATGCGACCTTCCGCCTCCCGCACAGCGCCCTCCACGGCCTGAAAGCTTCTGCCGCGATCGACCAGATTCGATGCCATCCGCTCCTCAAGAACTGTACTGCGCAATACTGCCAAGCCCAGTAGGGTCATGATCAACAAAAGCAGGAGCACAACAATGAGCGAGACACCGTCCTGCCCTTGGTGGTCAAGAGTCTTCATGCATTGCGATTCCGAAGAGCTATCACGTGACTAAGGGTGCGGCTGATTGGTTCACCAGCAGGCCCGACACGGGTTTTATCCAGCATTTCAAGGCGCACACTTACCGCGACCACAGAAGACCAATCAGAGATGGCAGTAGCGTCCACATAAGACGATGCCCCCTTCGTCAAATACTGTAATTGCATGTCGTTGACGCCTTCCAATACCTCGTCGTTACGCTGACCCAGCGCATCACCGGAATACACCATCTGAGATTGGTACAATGATCTTGTACCGCTTGCATTTGTTCCGATAAACCAACGCGCAGCATGTAAATTGGCAACTACAGAGCCCGGCGCGACAAATGCGAATTGCGAGCCGCCACATACCGGCATGGCCAACCCTGTTGAACAGTTGCCGGGCGAAACGCCCGAAACCGCATGGGTGATGGTAGAGCCACCAACACCACTGACTTGAAAAATAGCCGATTGCCGGGCATTACAAGCGACTACAACGTCACCAACATTAATTCCTGTGGCTGCGGCGGTCATATTGAGGGTAAACGTTGCGGCACCGATATCGTCGGAAGAGATCGTGGCCACTTCGTAACCGGATCCCAGGATTTGCAGCGCATCGGTTCCCGCAACCCGTGTACCGGTTGCGGTCCCATTGGCGGGCGAGCCTGATGAGAACGCCCCTTCCACCCCGGTGATGCCTGAGTTCCAGGTATCGATATTGGTATACCAATTATCGGCTTTGCTTTTGAGAACATTGGCAATTGGAACCGTATTTACACACGGATTACCTGATGCTTCGCGCACATCGCGTGCCATCAGCTCAAATGCCGTCCGCACATTTTCCTGAACGCGCCCCAAGCTTTCGGTGGCGCTGTAGGTCCGTCGATTGGCTATAAAAATACCTATCGCAGCACCGACCACCAGTAATCCCAAAACCAGTGCAATCATCAATTCGATCAGAGTCACGCCGCGCATGCGTGATCGGGATGGACGTGCGCGCTTCATGAGCTTCATAGACGAGTCTTAATGGAAAACTGCTGAGTTGCGCTACCGTCTTTAGCCCGGCTGTCATCCCAGCTCACCACTGCCTCGCAGGCGGCGGCGCTGCAGGTGATCTTGCCGCACGCAGTGGAGTTGATCGAGGCCTTCAATCCTTGCAACCAATTACTGATGTCTTTGGAAACCAAATTGGAACCGGTAGGCGCAGCGCAAGAGGTCTGGTCATAACCACCTGACGTCGCAACCGCTAAATTTGCGCGCATCGAGTCAAATATCGTGTAGGCCTGGATCACAGCCTGGCTACGCTCCAGTGAGCTTTGACTATTGCGCAGTGCGGTTGCCTGCATTGCAGCGATACCCAGCATGCCAACGCCCAGGATTACGACGGAAATCAATACCTCGATCAAACCAATGCCAGACATGGACTTACGCTTGATGATCTTCATTTCATCCCTATATCGTAGTCGGCGTATTTGCAGGGGCGGCGCATTTTACGTCGCTTGCACCCGTACGGACGGCTGCACGGCTACCGCTGACGATCACCACCACACGCACGTTCTCGGGCGGTTTGTTCGTGGTCAGGCAAGAACTGACCGCAGCGACCAGCAGCGCGCCTGTCGAATCGCGTGCAAGCCCATCAGCACGAAATTCGACTGCGTTCCCATTGCTGACAATGGCTGAACTGGCCTGGATAAGCAGCGGTGCTTTCGCAGTCCCAACTCGCAACACCTCGTTAGTGGACTTGACCATTACGATCCACTGGTTCCAGGAACCGCTACCGCAGCTGGAAGCATCGCTACTCGGGCAGATCAGGACGGTCTGGTTGCGTTGCACGGCTTCGGACCGGGCCAACTGCATGGCTGCCAATACCTCGTTGGCCGAGGCGGTAAGCCGGCTGCTGTTGATCAATCCAGTGAAACTCGGGATGGCAATTGCCGCCACAATCGCAAGGACGGCGACGGTGACCATCAATTCAATCAGGCTAAAGCCCAGGCAATAAGCCAGACGAGCCCTGCCGCGCAGGTTGCATTGCAACGACTGCATTGTTCTTCCTATTAACATTCCCCGACGCAACGCTAGCGGCTGAACGCCAGAGGCGCAATCGATGACCGATGGGCGGCAAGCCCGAGGGTGCGAACGGAGCTCCCCAGCGCCTCCACAATCCAGGCATTATGGGTCACACCGGTTCCTGGACGACGAGCCTCAATGCCCAACCCCTCGCATGTAGCGCAGCCACTAGATACTCTGCGCCAAGCGCCGGTGATCGTTTGGACGTTGCTTGCCGGAGAGGGAGTCGCCGCCATCCTTGCGCTCGCACCGGCCCTGGACGGAAATCGGTGGGTTTATTTCGGCCTTGCTTCGCTAGCGATTCAGTGGGTCGCATTGTTGACCTTGACCTGTCTATATGGGCTACGTCGGCACCTGGCCGATCTCAAGCCTCTGCAAGTCGCCACGCTCTCTTTGGGACTGATGCTTGCCTGCACGTGGGCGGTCTGCGGCGCGACGTGGGCAGCACTTCACGAGACCTGGAATATGCATCCCCGCGAATGGGGACTGACCTTCTTGCGCACCACTGGGATTGCCTTGACGGTGGGAGTTCTAGGGGTACTGGCGTTTCACAATCACTGGCAGGCGAGACTGTTGGCGCTAGAAGCGAAGCAAGCGCAACTGGATGCATTGCGCGCGCGCATCCGCCCCCACTTTCTCTTCAATACGCTCAACACCGGCGCAGCCCTCATCCACGTCCAACCCGAGCAGGCAGAGCGGCTCCTACTGGACTTATCGGACTTGTTCAGAGCAGCCATGAGCAACTCGGACCATATCAGTCTGAGCGAAGAACTCGCATTGGCAAGACGTTATTTGGAAATCGAGGAAATGCGATTGGGACGGCGGCTCACCATCAACTGGCAAATTCCTCCAGTGCTTCCCGACGTCCAAGTCCCTACACTTTCCATACAACCCCTGGTCGAGAATGCCGTCCGTCATGGCATCGAGCCCAGCATCGACGGTGGCTGCATCTCGCTGAAAGTGCTTTTGGAAGGTGAGCGGGTAAGGATCGAAATCGTCAATCCGTTGCCATCGGCTCAAGACTACACTAGCCGCGGCCATCAGCTGGGTCTCGCGGCGGTAAAGGCAAGACTAGAGACGTTCGTTAGCGGGCAGGCCTATCTTACGACCGAACGTGCCGATGGAACTTTTATCAGCACGCTGGATCTGCCGCTAGCCTGACCTAAAGGCGGCGCTAAATCAGGTCACCACCCGATAGCAAGGCCGGTAGTCCCCCGAAATCTTCATCCGGCGCTGCTCGACGAAGCCGCGCAGCAGTTCGTCCAAGGCCTGCATGATGTCCGGGTCGCCGTGGATTTCGAACGGGCCGAATTCCTCGATGCGGCGCATGCCGTCTTCCTTAACATTGCCGGCGACGATGCCGGAGAAGGCACGCCGCAGGTCGGCGGCCAGCGCGGGCGCTGGGCGGCCGTGGTGCAGGTCGAGGGCGGCCATGGCCTCGTGGCTGGGTTCGAACGGCTGCTGGTACTCGAGCGGGATGTGGACGGACCAGTTGAAGTAGTACGAATCCTTCTGTTCCTTGCGGTGCGCGCGCACGTCGTGGATGCCTTCGGCCATGCGACGCGCCACGGCAACCGGGTCGCCGACGATGATCTCGTAGCGGGAAGCGACAGCTTCGCCCAGGGTGAGCCGGATGAAGCGGTCGATCTGCTCGAAATACGGCGCGGCAATGGTCGGGCCGGTCAGGATCAGCGGGAACGGCAGGTCGGCGTTCTCTTCGCGCAGCAGGATGCCGAGCAGGTAGAGGATTTCCTCTGCCGTGCCGACGCCGCCCGGAAACACCAGGATGCCGTGGCCGATGCGGACGAAGGCTTCCAGGCGCTTCTCGATGTCCGGCATGATCACCAGGTGGTTGACGATCGGGTTCGGCGACTCGGCGGCGATGATGCCCGGCTCGGTCACGCCGATGTAGCGCGTGTGATGCTTGCGCTGCTTGGCGTGCGCGATGGTGGCGCCCTTCATCGGGCCCTTCATCGCGCCCGGGCCGCAGCCGGTGCAGATGTCCAGCCCCCGCAGGCCCAGCTCGTAGCCCACCTGTTTGGTGTAGAGGTATTCGTCGCGCGAGATGGAGTGGCCACCCCAGCACACGACCAGGTTCGGGTCCGACGGCTGCAGGATGCGCGCATTGCGCAGCTGCCCGAACACCGCGTTGGTGATGCCTTCGCTGGTATCCAGATCCCCGCGCTGGGCTTCCAGTTCGATTGCCATGTAGGCCAGGTCGCGCACCACGGCGAACAGCAGCTCGGCCACGCCCCGGATGATCTCGCCATCGACGAAGGCCATCGCCGGTGCGTTGCTTAGATCGATGCGGATGCCGCGGTCCTGCTGGTTCACCTGGATATCGAAATCCGGATACAGGTCGCGCGCGGCGCGCGGGTCGTCCGACGCGCTGCCGCTGGTGAGCACGGCCAGCGCGCAGCGGCGCAACAGCTCGTGCATGCCACCGCTGGAGGCATCACGCAGACGCGCAACTTCCGCCTTGGACAACACGTCCAGGCCACCGCGCGGGTAGATCCGCGCATCCACCACCGGCAGCGCCCGTGCTGCCGTACTGCTGAGTTCCATAGCTTGCTCCTGTCGTATCTCAGAACTTTAGCGTACTCACCCGCACAAAAGAAAACGGCCGGGAGAACCCGGCCGTTTCTGCAAGCTTCGAACCACTAGCCAGCTTTAGAACTGGTAGCGGAAGCCCAGCTGCAGTGCCCAGCGGGAGATGCCCTTGTCGTCGTAGACAGTGGACAAGTCCGGCTCATTGAAGCGGTACACGTATTTGCCGGTTGCAGCATCGATACCGCCGTACTCCACAACACCCTTGAAGCCAGGGAATCCGTACTCATCCACGCGGCCCCACTTCTTATTAAGCAGGTTACCGACATTCATGATGTCGACCCATATCTGCGCCTTATTGCCGTCGAAGAAGCCCGGCAGTTCCTGCTCGATATGCAGATCGAACTGATTTACCCAGGAATTGCGAACGGCGTTGCGGCCAGCCAACTGCCCTTGGTGCGAAGACAGATACTGATTGTTGCTTACGTAGTTCCAGAAAGCATTCTCTTCAGCTGCACTTCCGAACAACACATCGCCACGGCCGTTCGGAATGTAAAGCAGGTCATTGGCACGACCGTCACCATTGGCATCGTTATCGAACGTATAGCTATACGGACGACCGCTGCGACCCTGATAAATCAGGCCAAGTTTGGTTGCGTAGTCGCCGAAGAAGTTGTGCTTCCACTGCAGAGTGCCGAGGATGCTGTCCTTGATCTCATAAGCGGACGTGGCGTTGACTTCTTCATTAGCCTGGAAGGTCGCTACATTCAACAGCTGAGAGCCCGAGGTAGAGCTGGTCAGACCGCTGACCTCCTTCGCGTTTGAGTAGGTGTAAGCGAGGCTCCACGACCAGTCGCTGTCGTTGAAAGGTTTATTCAAACCGACGGTGAAGCTCTGCGTACCGCCCTGGTCGGTTGGACGCGCAATAATTGCGTCGTTGAAGCCCTGATTACTGTTGGCGCGTGTCAGTGCGTTGCCGGTGAAGCGACCAAGGTTATCCCAGCTCGCCCGGTTACGACCAACCGCGTTCCAGTAGATCTGACGACCATCCTGTCCAACCGCAGTCGGCGTGCCAAGATTGAGTTGCTGGTAGTAGATTGCCTCGTTGACCTTGGTGACCACACCTTCCAACGATCCGATGATGCCGTACCACGGCAACTCGGTGTCGAATGCCAAGTTAGCTTTCCAGACCGATGGCTGCCCGAGATCCTTGTCGACAAAGTCGACCGATTGAGTCGCTCCGCCGGTACCAGTTGGCTGGTTGTTGATATCGGGAGTGAAACGAATACCGCCAGCGGCGATCTCGTTCGCGTTGCGGAAATTGTAATCCGTGTAAGCCAGGCCGGTATTGGAGAACGGATTGGACAGCCACACCGACGCCGCCGCACCCTGGAACAGGCCCACGCCACCGCGCAACTGGGTCGGCCGCTCGGCATCAAACGTGTAATTGAAGCCAAAGCGCGGCTGCCAGAGGTCGTTACCGTCGAGCGTCGCGTCGTTACGCACGCCGAAGGCATTGAATGCAGCCTGATTGAACTGCGGGCTGTCCGGAACCATCTGCTTGTCGTAGCGCAAGCCAAAGGTCAACGTCAGGTTGTTGTTGACAGCCCAGCTGTCCTGAACGAACAGGCCAAGGTTGCGCAGGCCCCACTTCGCTGCGATGTCATCGATACTGCCGGTGTTCGAGGACGAATAGCGATAAGACACTGGCCGATTGGCGCGGTAAGCAGCAATCGAATCAAAGTTGTAAGAACCGAAAACGCGTGGACCAAACAAGTTGAAAATATCGTTGTCTTCGTAGTCGAAGCCGAATTTGACTGTGTGGTCGTTAAGGAACAGGTTGCCAGCAAAGAATGCGTTCCATGTTTCGGTACGCAACTCGTTCGCCTGCGTATTTGCCTCGGTTCCCAGATTGACTGAGTTTGCGCCCACACGGACATTGATCGCCGGCAGCTGAGACGCTGCGGTACGTACTGCCGCGTAATCGCGATAAGACACCTTAGCCTCAGTGGAGAAGGTATCGGTCCAGTCGCTGAAAAGCTGTGCCGTGTAGGTTTCCAGCTCGAAGTCACGCACGTAGTGGTACGAATTCAGAGCCAACGAACTCGTGCTGAAACCATTGAGATTGGCAGTGCTTTGCTCGGACTTACCGTAACGGAATGAACCGCGATGCTTATCGCTGATATTCCAATCCAGCTTGAAGCCCTTTTCTTCAGAGTCGGAATCCAATGCCGGCAACGTCAACGTGCCCGGATCAAAACCGTACACATTGCGCGAGATGTCGGCGATCTCGTCGACCTGCGCCTGCGTGATGTTGACCGTGTTGCTCGCACCAGAGCCTGTCGGACCAAAACCGCTGTTACCGGTGAAAACGCCTTTGCCTTTGTACTTTTCGTAATTCGCAAAAAAGAACAACTTGTCTTTGACCACTGGACCACCCAGCGTCAGGCCGTAAGTCGATTCGCGATCGAACAACTGGGGCCGAATATCGTTCTCGTTCTTGCCCGACCAGTCGTTCTCGCGATAGGTTCCATAGACCGAGCCATGGAACTCGTTGGTGCCCGACTTGGTTACAGCGTTGATCACGCCACCGGTGCCGCCACTGATCGTGACGTCGTAATTGGCCACGTCCACCGAGATCTCATCGATGACGTCCATCGAGAACGGCTGGCGCGGAGTCGGCAGGCTGTTGGATTCCAGGCCGAAAGCGTCGTTAGTGCTGATGCCGTCGACGCGGATCGCGTTGTAGCGCGGGTTCTGGCCGGCGATGGAGATTTCGTTGCGCGCCTTGTCGGTCTGCGCGACGCGCGGATCCAGACGCACGTAGTCCTGCAGGTTGCGGTTGATCGACGGCAGCGACTCGATTTCTTCGCGGGTCACGTTGGTGCCGGTGCCCATCTTGTTGGCGCTGAAGATCGCTGAGCCGTAGTTGCCTGCGATCGCCTGCACGGCACCGAGCGTGGCCAGATCGCCACCCAGGGCTGCATCAACCTGATTGACCTTGTCCAAATTCAAGTACACGCCTTCACGCGTGGTGTTGCCCGCGCCGGAAGCGGTAATGGTGATCGTGTAAGGCCCACCCACACGCAGGCCGCGCGCGTTGTAGCGTCCGCTGGCATCGGTGGTGGCGCGGCTGACCGTGCCCGATTCGACGTGGGTGATCGTCACTTCGGCATTCGGCACCGGTTGACCGGCGCTGCTGGTCACCAAGCCAGCGACGCCGGCAGAGGTGCTCTGGGCGAACACGGGGGCGGCGGCGAGTGCGGCAACAAGGCCAAGCGTCAGCTTGGACATGCGGAGACAGCGGGGGTGGGTCATTTCGGTAGCCTCGATACAGGTTGGGCAGTGACAAAAAGGCGCAGTCAGCCCAACCGTTCCCGGGGGTGGGCTGCCGATGATCTGGGGTCCCTTGCCGCGCGGCTGGTTGCTGCCGCAACGGTTAACAACAGATTAACACGCTAAGGCCTGATTGTGACGGCGGCGTGACAAAGTTCGCGCGGTGCAACATGAACTTCGCATGTGAAGGCCTAAACGCCAGGTTGCGCAAAGTCGCGCGGCATTTGCGACTGGCGTCGCGCTATCGAGCTGGCCTGTCGCAAACCGGCAACGTTTGGCCTGAAAACGCAGCGCTGGCTATCGGCCGCCATCCCGCGCTGTGGTCGCCAGACACCGCCAGCCGCTCATGCCACGGGTCGGCGACGCGGCTTCAAAGCCCGCCAGGCATCCAACAAGCCGTCCCCATGCCACGCACCCTGCCCGCCCATCGCCAACTGGACTCAGATCGACACCGGCAGCTTGAAATAAGTGCCAAGGCCGTCCAGAAACATCTGCACCGAAATGGCCACCAGCAACATCCCCATCAGGCGCTCGATCGCGGTCAGTGCGCGATGACCGAGCAGTTTGTACAACAGCGGGGCCGAGGCCAGGATGGTGGAAGCACCGATCCAGGCGATCATCAGCGCCAGGCTCCAATCCCATAACCGGGTGGGCTCATTGCTGCCCATCAGCATCACTGCGGCCATGCCGGACGGGCCGGCCACCAGCGGGATCGCCAGCGGCACGATGAAGGGCTCGCCGTCGGGGATCTCGCCCATCAGGCCTTCCGGGCGCGGGAAGATCATGCGGATGCCGATCAGGAACAGCACGATGCCGCCGGCGATCGCCACCGATTCCTGGCGCAGATGCATCAGCTCCAGCGCGTACTTGCCGCCCCACAGGAACGCCATCAGCACGAACAGGGCGATCAGCAACTCGCGCGCGAGCACGAAGCGCTGGCGCTTGGGCGGCAGCGGCTTGAGCACACTGAGAAACACCGGAATGTTGCCCAGCGGGTCGAGGATCAGAAACAGCAGCAGTGCCGCCGACAGAATGGTCATGCGGAAGGACTCCAGATCGCGCCGCGGTGCGCGCCACCGGCCGTTGACAACAAGGTGACGCAGGCGGCGGCATAGCGCGTGGGGTCCAGCGCTTCGCTGTCTTCCTGATGGGTGAAGGCGCGCGCGCGCAAGGCGGTGCGCATCGGGCCGGGCTGCAATCCGCTGATGCGGACCGGGCCGGCGACGGTTTCGTGATGCAGGCTGGCGAGCAGGCCACGCTGTGCATGCTGGGCAGCGCCATAGGCACCCCAGTACGCCTGGCCAACACGTGCCGGGTCATCGACGACGAAGACCACCGCCGCATCGCCTTGCTGCCGCAACAGCGGCAGGCAGGCCTGGGTCAACCAGGCGCGCGCGGTGAGGTTGATATGGAGGTTGCGTGCGAAGTCGGCAGGCGCCGCGAGTTCGGCCGGGGTCAAGCCGGCGAAATCGGCGGCGCATTGCAGCAGGCCGTGCAGGCCACCGAGCTCGGACTGCAGCCGCTGCGCGAGCGTGGCGTAGTCGTCCGGCGTGGCGCCGGCCAGATCCAGCGGATACAGCAACGGCTCCGGACCCCGCGTGGCGACCGCGTCGTAGATGCGCTCCAGCGGGCGCAGCTTGCGGCCGAGCAACACCACGGTCGCACCGGCGGATGCGCACGCCTGCGCCGCCGCGCTCCCCAGCCCGCCGGCTGCACCGGTGATCAGCACCACGCGGCCGGCAAGTGCCGCCGCGTCGGGCCGGGCCTGCGCCAGACTCACGGCTGGTAGGCCTCGCTGACGATGCGCTTGAGCTCGCCGGCTTCGAACAGTTCCAGCGTGATGTCGCAACCGCCGATCAGCTCGCCGTGGATGAACAGCTGCGGGAAGGTCGGCCAGTTGGAATAGCGCGGCAGATTGGCGCGCACTTCGGGCTCTTCCAGCACATTGACCGTGCGCAACTGATCGGCGCCGGCAGCCACCAGGGCCTGCACGGCGCGGCTGGAAAAACCGCACATCGGAAATTGCGGGGTGCCTTTCATGAACAGCACGATCGGGTGTTGTTCGACTTCGGCCTGGATCCGTTCCATCACCGGCATTGGACTCTCCTGACTGGGAGCGGCAGGCCCGACCGCCGGGTCGGATAGACTTCCGCAAAGGCGCGCATTGTAAGCCTTCAGCGCGACCTGTCGCCGCACTCCCTTCGCTGCCCTTGCCATCATGCCGATCGAACACCTTGCACTGCCCTACTCCCGCGTCGCCCTGGAGCCGCATCTGTCTGCCGCCACATTGGAGGCGCACCACGGCGTCTGTCACCGCAGCGAGGTCGATCGGCTCAATGCGCGCATCGAAGGCAGCGAGTTCGCCGAGCTGAAGCTGGAAGACATCATCGCGCAGGCGCAGGGCACGCTATTCCATCTGGCTGCGCAGGTGTGGAACCACAATTTCTATTGGCAGTGCCTGCGCCCGCGCGGCGGCGGTGAGCCGCTGGGCCGGCTGGCCGACCGCATCGCCAAATCGTTCGGCGACTTCGTGCATTTCAAGCAGGAATTCAACCGCGTCGCCCTGGGCAGCTTCGGCTCGGGCTGGGTGTGGCTGGTGCAGCGCCCGGATGGCGCACTGGCGATCGTCGCCACGCCGAATGCGTCCACGCCGCTCACCGGGCCGGACACCCCGCTGCTCACCTGCGACCTCTGGGAGCACGCCTATTACCTGGATTACCGGCAGGACCGCGCGCAGTACCTGGACGCGTTCTGGAAGCTGATCAACTGGGAGTTCGTGGCCAGCCGGTTGGGTTAGCCGCTTGCGCCGTTGCAACAGGTCAACGATCAGGTGACCTGCTGCAACAGCGTCCGGCGGCGTCGCGCACTGCGTGCATCTTCGCCACGGACCTGCGCATCGGCGAGGCCAGCAGTGCCACCGATGGCTCTGCGAATCACCCTTCGCTCAAACGCGCGAGCACCGGTCCGACCTGGGCATCACGCTGCAGCGCGGCGCCTGCGTCGCTCAAGGCCTGAGCAAGCAGCTGCGGCGTCTCGGCGCGCAGTGTGGCATGGCCGACCTTGCGGCCCTCGCGCGATTGCTTGCCGTAGTCGTGCCAATGCCCACCGGGCACCGCCAAAAATGCAGTCGCGTCCGGCATCGCGCCCAGCCAGTTGAGCATGCAGGCATGCCCGCGCATCGCGGTACTGCCGAGCGGCAGACCGAGCACGGCGCGCACATGATTTTCGAACTGTGAGGTCTCGGCACCCTCGATGGTCCAATGCCCGGAGTTGTGCACGCGCGGCGCCATCTCGTTGGCGAGCAACTGGCCATCGCGTACGAACAGTTCCAGCGCGAACACGCCGACGTAGTCCAGACGCTCGGCGACCGCACGCGCATGCGTCTCTGCCGCAGCCTGCAAGCCGGCATCCACACGCGCCGGCGCAAGACTGGCCGAGAGCACGCCGTCCACATGCCAGTTCTCGGTCAGCGGCCAGGCGCGGAATTCGCCATCGCGCCCACGCACCGCCACCACGCTGACCTCGCGCTCGAACGGCACGAAGGCCTCCACGATCAGCCCGACCTTCGCCGCCTGCGCGCCGAGCGCGTCCCACGCGGCATCGGCATCGGCCAGCGTCTTGATGCGGAACTGGCCCTTGCCGTCGTAGCCGAAGCGACGTGTCTTGAGCACGCACGGCGTGCCGATACGGGCCAATGCAGCGTCGAGCCCTGCACGGTCGTCGATGGCGGCGAACTCGGGCACCGGAATGCCGAGCTCGCGGAACAGGGTTTTTTCGCTGAGCCGGTCCTGCGCCACCGCCAACGCGGCAGCGCTGGGAAACACCGGCACCTGCGCAGCCAACTGCTGCGCGCCGGCGGCCGGCACGTTTTCGAAATCGAAGGTGATCACATCCACCTGTGCGGCGAATGCGGCAAGCGCGGCGGTGTCGTCGAAGGCGCCCGCCTGCAGCGGCGCCACCTGCCCTGCGCAGGCATCGATGGCCGGGTCGAACACCGCAAACCGCAAGCCCAGCGGCGCACCGGCCAACACCAGCATGCGGGCCAACTGGCCGCCACCCAGAATGCCGACCGTGGTCATTGGCGCGGGTCGTCGCTGGCCATGACATCGTCGGTCTGCCTGGCGCGGAACTGCGCCAGTGCCTGACCGATCTGCGCCTGCTCCGGCGCCAGCATCGCAGCGGCGAACAAGGCCGCATTGGCCGCGCCGGCATTGCCGATCGCAAACGTCGCCACAGGAATACCGGCCGGCATCTGCACGATCGACAGCAACGAATCCATGCCGTTGAGCGCCTTGGACTGTACCGGCACACCGAGCACCGGCACCGCCGTCTTGGCCGCCAGCATGCCCGGCAGATGCGCCGCGCCACCGGCGCCGGCAATGATCGCGCGCAGACCGCGTGCGCCAGCCTGCTCTGCATAGCTGAACAACACGTCCGGTGTGCGGTGCGCCGAGACCACCTTGACTTCGTAAGGCACGCCCAGCGCATCGAGCTTCTGAGCTGCGTGTTGCATGGTTTCCCAATCGGAACGGGAACCCATCACGATGCCGACCAGCGGCGCGGAGTGGTTGGAGGTCATGGCCCTGCCCTGCGGTAAAGACGTATTCTAGCCATCTTCCACGCAAGACAAGACTTCGATGGATCGCAAACTGCTCGACCTGCTGTGCTCGCCCGATACCCGCCAGCCGCTCTCGCTGCTCGACGGCAAGGGCCTGGAGGCACTCAACACCGCCATCGCCGGCGGAACCCTGCAGCGTGCCGACGGCACCGCGCAGACACAGCCACTGCGCGAGGCGCTGATCACGCGCGACCGCAAGCAGATCTTCCGCGTCGACGACGGCATTCCGGTGCTGCTGGCCGAAGAAGCCATCGGCACTGCGCAGATCGCCGACTTCCCCGAAAAGTGAATCCTTCTGTTCGCACCATCGTGCCGGAGGCGCCACCGGCCGCGCTGGTGGAGGCCGATGTGGCGCGCGCGCTGGCCGAGGACATCGGCAGCGGCGATGTGACCGCGGCGCTTTTGCCCGATCAGCCAGACAGCGCATACCTGCTGTGCAAGCAGGACGCCGTGATCGCCGGGCGGCCGTGGTTCGACGCCACGCACCGCGCGCTCGATCCGCAGGTGCGGATCGACTGGCAGGTGCACGAAGGCCAGCACGTCGCCGCCGGCACGGTGCTGGCGCTGCTGCATGGCCGCAGCCGCAGCCTGGTCAGCGCCGAGCGCACCTCGCTCAATTTCATGCAGACGCTGTCGGCCACTGCGACCACCACCGCTGCATACGTGGCTGCCGTGGCCGGCACCGGCACGCGCATCCTGGACACGCGCAAGACGCTGCCCGGCCTGCGCGCCGCGCAGAAATACGCGGTGCGCTGCGGTGGCGGCGACAATCACCGTATCGGCCTGTTCGACACGGTGATGCTCAAGGAAAACCATATCCGCGCCGCCGGCTCGCTGAGCGCCGCCGTGCATGCCGCTCGTGCGCAGCAACCGCAGTTGCCGCTGGTGGTGGAGGTGGAAACGCTGGAGCAGCTGCACGAGGCCTTGCAGGTCGGTTGCACGCGCATCCTGATCGACGATTTCGACCCGGCGATGCGTCGCGACGCGGTGCGCATCGTTGCCGCCCTGCCGCGCGAACAACGCATCCCTCTGGAAGTCTCCGGCAGCGTGGATCTTGCCGGCATTGCCGCCATTGCAGCCGATGGGGTGGATTGCATCTCCATCGGCGGGCTCACCAAGCACGTGCAGGCGGTCGATCTGTCGCTCAAACTCGGCCCACCGCCGCGCTGATTTCACGCGTGCCCGCAGCCGGCTCTGTCAGCCTGCTGCGATTGTTCTGTGCAGGATCTGCGATGACTGTAAAACCTTGGCCGTGGCTCTGTCTGGTGTTGGCCGCATGGGGCGGCACCGCAGCCGCCGCGGAAGTCTGCGATGTACCGCCGCGCTTCGGCACCAGCCCTGCAGCAATCGCCATCGTGCGCAGCGCCTGCAACGAGCATCGCCTGTGGCAGCATCCGTTTATCGATGCCAAGGGCCGTCTGGCCAGCCTGGGCGTGACCGAGGCCGAATCGGGCTATCTGGCCGACCACGGCGTGGTCGCCTGGCAACGCGTGGCCGGCTACTGGCGCGACAGCGGCACGCTGGCATCGATGGGCGGCCGCCCCGGCGCATCGAGTTGCGCGGCACTGGATGGCACGCGCTACACCGCCAGCGATTGCCGCGCGTTCCTGATCGACAACCCATGGTCGGCCGCCTTCATCTCCTGGGTGATGACGCAGGCCGGACTGAGCGGTTTCCACCGCTCTGCACGCCATCTGGATTACATCCGCAGCGCCTACAACGATGGCACAAGCGGCCCGTACCAGTTCACCGACCCGGCGGTGGAGAAACCCGCCCCCGGCGATCTGCTGTGCCTGCTGCGCGGGCGCAGCGCTGCGCTCGGCTACGCCGGCCTCAAGGCCGGGCTTGGCGGCAGCGCGCCGATGCCGTGGCAATCGCATTGCGACGTGGTGATCGCCGCCAACGTCGGTGGCGATCGCACCCTGTACCTGATCGGCGGCAATGTGTTCAACACGGTGATGATGCGCAAGATGCCGCTGGACCGCGCCGGCCGCGTGGTGTTGCCGACACCGCAATCCGACGCCAGCCAGGACCAGAGCGAGGACGGCATGGGCATCGCCAGCGAGTGCACGCCGGCACACGAAGAACTCTGCGATTTCAATCGACGCGACTGGGCGGCTCTGTTGAAGCTGCGCCCGGATGCGGTGATGACGGCGCCACCACCGGTCGAACCGCTGCCTTCGCCAACCACCTTACCGACCACGATGCCACCGGGTTTCCCGCGCGTGGTGCCGCCGCGTCCGGAAACACAGCCCGCGCCGACACAGCAGCCGGGGTAAGCAAGGCTCAAAACCCCGCTCCCATCCGGAGAGGGGTTGGGGTGAGGGCACGAAGGCGAAGCCCTGGCCAAGGTTCAACCGCGCGAGGCTTCGTCCGTACCCTCATCTGTCCCTGCGGGGCACCTTCTCCCGCAGGAGAAGGATCAAGTCAGGCGCCCTTGCCGAACACCCAACAAAAAAGCGGGCCGAAGCCCGCTTTTTCGTGACGCATCAACCAGCGGCGATTACTCGGCCGACGGCGGAACGCCCTCGCCTTCTTCCACTGCCTTGATCGACAGACGGATACGGCCCTGCTTGTCCACTTCCAGCACCTTGACGCGGACCAGATCGCCTTCCTTCAGCTTGTCGCCGACCTTTTCCACGCGCTCGCTGGAGATCTGCGAGACGTGCACCAGGCCGTCCTTGCCCGGCAGGATGGTGACGAACGCACCGAAGTCCATGATCTTGGCGACCTTGCCTTCGTAGATGCGGCCCGGCTCCACGTCGGAGGTGATCTGCTCGATGCGCGACTTCGCAGCTTGCGCGGCAATCGCATTGACCGAGGCGATGATGATCGTGCCGTCGTCCTGGATGTCGATCTGCGTACCGGTTTCCTTGGTGATGGCCTGGATGGTCGAGCCGCCCTTGCCGATCACTTCGCGGATCTTGTCCGGGTGGATCTTGATGGTCAGCAAGCGCGGCGCGTAGTCGCTCAATTCCTGACGCGGGGTGGTCAGCGCATGCGCCATCTCGCCGAGGATGTGCAGACGGCCGGCCTTGGCCTGCTGCAATGCCTGCTTCATGATTTCTTCGGTGATGCCTTCGATCTTGATGTCCATCTGCAACGCGGACACGCCTTCGGAAGTGCCGGCCACCTTGAAGTCCATGTCGCCGAGGTGGTCTTCGTCACCCAGGATGTCCGACAGCACGACGAAGTCGTTGCCTTCCTTGACCAGGCCCATCGCGATACCCGCGACCGGCGCCTTGATCGGCACACCGGCGTCCATCAGCGCCAGCGAGCTGCCGCAGACCGATGCCATCGAGGACGAACCGTTGGACTCGGTGATTTCCGAGACCACGCGGATGGTGTACGGGAATTCTTCCAGGCTCGGCATCACCGCCAGCACGCCGCGCTTGGCCAGGCGACCGTGGCCGATTTCGCGACGCTTCGGCGCGCCGAAACGACCGCACTCGCCCACCGAGTAAGGAGGGAAGTTGTAATGGAACAGGAAGTTCTCTTTGTACTCGCCCGAGACGGCGTCGATGACCTGACCGTCGCGTGCGGTGCCGAGCGTGGTGATCACGATCGCCTGGGTCTCGCCGCGGGTGAACAGCGCCGAACCGTGGGTACGCGGCAGCACGCCGGCCTTGGCGCTGATCGGACGTACGGTATCCAGTGCACGGCCGTCGATGCGCACCTTGGTGCTCAGCACCGAGCCGCGCATGGTCTGGTATTCCAGCTCGCCGAATTCCTTGGACAGGTCACCGGCAGCCCAGCCTTCGACCGTGGCGCGCGGTGCCAGCGCACCCAGCACGTCCTTCTTGATCGCCGAAATCGCGTCGCGGCGCTGCAGCTTGTCGCGCACCTGGAACGCCGACGCGAGCTGGTCGCCCACCGCTTCCTTCAGCGCAGCGATTATGCTGTCGTTCTTGGCCGGAGCCACCCAGTCGGACGGCTTGGTGCCGGCTTCGACGGTCAGCTCGTTGATGATGTTGATGACCTTCTGCATCTCGCGATGGCCGAACGTCACCGCGCCCAGCATCACTTCTTCCGATAGCAGCTCGGCTTCGGACTCGACCATCAGCACCGCATTGGCGGTACCGGCCACGACCAGCTCCAGCTGCGAATCCTTCAGCTCGGTCACGGTCGGGTTGAGGATGTATTCGCCATTCTTGTAACCGACCTTCGCCGCAGCGATCGGGCCGTTGAACGGGGTGCCGGCCAGCGACAGCGCGGCCGATGCGCCGATCAGCGCGGCGATATCGCCGTCGATGTCCGGGTTCATCGACATCACGGTGGCGATGATCTGCACTTCGTTCTTGTAGTCCTCCGGGAACAGCGGACGGATCGGGCGATCGATCAGGCGCGAGATCAACGTTTCCTTCTCGGTCGCACGTCCTTCGCGCTTGAAGAAGCCGCCCGGGATGCGGCCGCCGGCGTAGAACTTCTCCTGATAATCAACCGTCAGAGGAAAGAAGTCCTGCCCTTCGCGCGCGCTCTTGGCGGCGACGGCGGTGACCAGCAGTACGGTGTCGTCGAACTTGACGATGACGGCGCCGCCTGCCTGGCGAGCGATTTCGCCCGTCTCCAGGGTGACGGTGTGCTTGCCGTACTGGAAGGTTTTGGTGATTTTTGCCACGGAGGTTTTTTCCCTTAGGTGTTGCTGTCTTCGTTGGACCGTCGTCGACCCATGCCGAGAACGGGCGGCCGGGAGGCTCCGGCCCATGAACTGCATGCTGCAGATAACGTGATGCGAATGACCAAAACAAAGCCGCGGCGCATCGCTGCGCCGCGGCGGTGTGACTCGATTAGCGGCGCAGGCCGAGCTTCTCGATCAAGGACTTGTAACGCTCGTTGTCCTTCTTCTTCAGGTAGTCGAGCAGGCTGCGGCGACGGTTGACCATCTGCAGCAGGCCACGACGGCTGTGGTGATCCTTCTTGTGGGTCTTGAAGTGACCAGTCAGCAGCTCGATGCGCGCGGTCAGCAGGGCGACCTGCACTTCCGGCGAACCGGTGTCCTGGGCGCTGCGCTTGTTGTCTTCAATAACTTTCTGGGTGTCGACGGACATGATGTTTACTCGATAGATGCGTGGTCGGCAGGAACGTGCATGACGCACCGCCGGACTCGCCGTTTGCTAGGGATGAGCGCGCTTGGCGCTGGAGGTGCCCCGATCGGGGCCGCAAAATTGTAACGTCGTGCGGGCCCGGGAACAAGTTGACTAAACCTTAACAAGCCCCTACTTCGTTCAGTCCATTGAACAATCGCTGCGGCGACAAACGCCCCTCCGCGTCCACCAGGCCTAGCCCTGAGGGGATCCCGTCGGGTCCGAACACGGCCACCTGGCCGGTCGGGAATGCAGGATCGCGCAGACGCTGACCCATGCGAAAACGCGCCGCATGCGACGCATCGAGCACGATCCGCGCAAAATCGGCCAGTCCGGCCTCGATCGGCAGCAATAGCTCCTGCGCGTCGGTGCCCGCTTCCAGGGCTGCCGACAGCGCTTCCAGCGTGATCATCTGCGGCGCGCGAAACGGCTCCACCCAGAGCCGGCGCAGCGAGGCGATATGCGCACCGCAGCCAAGCACCTCGCCCAGATCGCGCGCCAGGCTGCGGATATAGGTGCCCGAGCCGCAGGTCACACGCAACTGCAGCCGCGGCGCGGCGTAACCGAGCACATCGATCGCATGCACATCGACCTCGCGCACCGGCGCCTCGATCACCTCGCCACGGCGAGCCTTGGCGTACAGCGGCTCGCCACCCTGCTTGAGCGCAGAATAGATCGGCGCCTGTTGGCGGATGCGCCCGATGAAGGGCGTCAGCGCTGCACGCAGCGCGTCTTCGCCCAGTGCCGGCACCGCACGCTCGCGCAACACCTGACCATCGGCATCGTCGGTATCGGTGGTGACACCCAGCACGATCTCGGCGTCGTAGGCCTTGGCCGAACCGAGCAGCAGGCCGGCAATCTTGGTGGCCTCGCCCAGACACAGCGGCAGCAAGCCGGTGGCCAGCGGATCCAGGCTGCCGGTGTGGCCGCCCTTTTCGGCACGCAACAAACGGCGCGCGGACTGCAAGGCCGTGTTGGAGCTGACTCCAGCCGGCTTGTCGAGCAACAGGATGCCGTGCAACGGGCGATAGACGATACGGGGTTTCAACAGATCGGTGCTCGAATCGGGCACTGTGCGTGCCCGTTGAAATCGGGGCCGCTGATCGACAGGCGGCGGGCCGGCAGCGCTCAGCGCTGCTCGGCGTCCTCGTCGCTGGATGCGGCCTCGGGGCCGACATCGTCCAGGTCACGCAGCAGGTTGTCGATACGCTCGCCGCGGTCGACCGAATCGTCGTAATGGAAATGCAGCTCGGGCACGTGGCGCAGCTTCATCGCGCGCGCCAGCTGCGTACGCAACTGACCGGCGATTTCCTTGAGCCCCTTGACCGCTTCGGCCGAACGCTCCTGCTGCAGCGCGGTGACGAACACCTTGGCATGCGCCAGGTCGCGGCTGATTTCGACGTCGGAAACGCTGACCGACGGCAGGCCGTGATCGCGCACGGCCGCGTGCACGATCGTGCCGAGGTCGCGACGCACCTGCGCCGAAACGCGGTCAGTGCGATGGAATGATTTGGTTGGCATGGTCATGGACCTGGTTGATTCGGAGGGCCAGTTGGCACCGAAGCCAAAAACGGACGCGGGCGGCCATGCCGCCCTCGCCTTGCAGAACTTGCCTTGCAACTCCGCCTGGCGGAGTCCGGGGCCCGCAGGCCCCGGCAGCCGTTACAGCGTACGGGCGACTTCGATACGCTCGAAGCACTCGATCTGGTCGCCGGCCTTGACGTCGTTGTAGGCCTTCACGCCGATACCGCACTCGGTACCGTTGCGCACTTCCTCGACGTTTTCCTTGAAGCGACGCAGCGATTCCAGCTCGCCCTCGAACACCACGACGCTGTCGCGGAGCACGCGGATCGGCTTGCTGCGCTTCACCACACCTTCGATGATCATGCAGCCTGCAACCGCGCCGAACTTGGAGCTGCGGAACACGTCGCGGACCTGCGCGATACCGATGATCTCTTCGCGGATTTCCACGCCGAGCAGACCGGAGGCCACCTGCTTCACCTGATCTATCACGTCATAGATGATCGAGAAGTAACGCAGATCGATACCGTTGGACTCGACGATCTTGCGCGCCGAGGCATCCGCACGCACGTTGAAGCCGATGATCGTCGCCTTGGAAGCAGCAGCCGAATTGGCGTCCGATTCGGTGATGCCGCCCACGCCGGAGTGGATCACGTTGATGCGGATGTCGTCGTTGGACAACGCCACCAGCGACTGCTTGAGTGCTTCCACCGAGCCCTGCACGTCGGCCTTGATCACCAGGTTCAGCACCTGCTGGCCTTCGCCCTTGCCCATCTGGGCCAGGATGTCTTCCATGCGGTTGCTGGCCGAGGCTACCAGACGCGACTCGCGGCGCTTGGTTTCGCGCTGCTGCGCCACGTCCTTGGCCAGACGCTCGTCGTCGACGACCACGAAGTCGTCGCCGGCTTCCGGCACGCCGGACAGGCCGAGCACCTGCACCGGGATCGACGGGCCGGCCGAAGCCGGCTGGTGGCCGGTCTCGTCGAACAGCGCACGCACGCGGCCGTACTGGATGCCGCACACCAGGTAATCGCCACGCTTAAGCGCGCCCTGCTGCACCAGCACTGTGGCCACCGGGCCGCGGCCCTTGTCCAGCGAGGATTCGATCACGGTGCCGCTGGCGCGGCCTTCGGCCACTGCCTTGAGTTCCAGCACTTCGGCCTGCAGCGAAATCGCGTCCAGCAGCGTGTCCACACCAGTACCGACCTTGGCCGACACTTCGATGAACTGGGTATCGCCGCCGAACTCTTCGGCCACCACGTTTTCGGCCAGCAATTCGTTCTTGACCCGCAGCGGATCGGCACCGGCCTTGTCGATCTTGTTCACCGCCACGATCAACGGAACGCCTGCCGCCTTGGCATGCGCCACCGCTTCCTTGGTCTGCGGCATCACGCCGTCATCGGCTGCAACCACCAGCACCACGATGTCGGTGATCTTGGCGCCACGGGCACGCATCGAGGTAAACGCGGCATGGCCGGGCGTATCCAGGAAGCTGATGACGCCACGGGCGGTTTCGACGTGGTACGCACCGATGTGCTGGGTGATGCCGCCGGCTTCGCCGGAGGCGATCTTGGTGCGACGGATGTAATCCAGCAGCGAGGTCTTGCCGTGATCGACGTGACCCATGATGGTCACCACCGGCGGACGCGGCGTGGCATCGCCCTGCGCATCCTCGGCATGTGCCAGCAGCGCATCCTCGAAGTCGGCATTGTCGGCACGCACGGCCTTGTGGCCGAGTTCTTCGGTCACCAGCGCGGCGGTGTCATGGTCGATGCTCTGAGTGATGGTCGCCATGACGCCCATCTTGAACAGCGCCTTGACCACGTCGCCGCCCTTGAGCGCGAGCTTCTGCGCCAGATCAGCCACGGTGATGGTCTCGCCGATCGCCACTTCGCGCACCACCGGTGCGGTCGGACGTTCGAATCCGTGCGGACCGCTGTTGCCCTGGTTGCCACCACGGCCATTGTCGTTGCCACGACGCGAGGACGACGAGCCCGGACGACCGGTCGGCTTGCCGCGCACGTTGGAACGGCGCGCACGATCTGCCGCGGACAGGTGCAACTGCCCGGCAAAACGCTTGGTCGCATCGTCGTCCTCGACACCGGCCACCATGACGTGCGAACCGCGCGTCTTGTGCTTGGCGGCATTGGAGCGGTCGTCCGGGCGCGCCGGCGTGGCCGGACGCGATGCCGGCGATGCGCCAGCCGGACGGGCCGGACGCGGCGCAGACGACGGCGACGGTGCGCGTGCGGCAGGCGCTGCGGGCGCAGCAGCCACCGGCGCCGGCGCACTGGCAGCCGCAGCGGCTTCCTCGGCAGCCTTGCGCTCGGCTTCGGCGCGGTCGCGCGCAGCCTGTTCCTCTTCACGCTTGCGCTGGATCGCTTCGTCGCGCAGGCGGTCGCTTTCGGCCAGTGCCTGCTGCTCGTCGAGATTGCGCTGACGCGAAGCGGCGAGCTTGGCCAGGATGTCGGCGCGCTCTTCGTCCGGCGTCATCGGCGCAGGACGGCCGCCGCCTTCGTTTTCGGACTTCACATAGGTGCGCTTCTGCCGCACTTCCACGTTGACCGTGGTCTTGGTGCGGCCGGCGCTGACCGTGACTTCCTGCAGCTTGCGCCGGTTGAGGGTGATCTTCTTGGCTGCTTCGCTCGCCGCTTCGGCAGGCGTCTCGGCCTTGCCATGCGTGCGACGCAGGAAGCCAAGCAGTTTCATCTTCTCGGTGCTGGTCACGACCTGGTCGGGACCGCTGAACTTCATTCCGGCCTCGGCCAGTTGAACCAGCAGTTTATCGACCGGCGTATTGACCAGTTCGGCAAGCTTGCGGATGGTGGTTTGCTGCGACATTCGGATCCTATGATCTGGTTGGCGCCCCCTCGCCCAGAGCAAGGGAAACGCTGATTCTAAGCCCTGATGGGGTCAGGGCGCGGTTCATTGCCGGCTCATTCGCCGCGCTCCAAACGGGCGATCTCCTCGGCGCGGGCCGCCAGGATCAGCGCCGCGGCGCGCTCCTGGGTCAGACCCTCGATGCCGAAGTCGACGATCTCGTCCGCTGCCAGGTCGGACAAGTCCTCGCTGGTGCGCACGCCGTGCTCGGCCAGAGCAAAGGCCGTTTCCTCGTCCATCCCCTCCAGCGCCAGCAGGTCCTCGGTGGGCTGAGTTCCTTCCAGGCCTTCTTCTTCTGCCAGCGCGGCGTTGAGCAACGCATCGCGGGCACGGGCGCGCAACTCTTCGACGATGTCTTCGTCGAAGCCTTCCACCGCCAGCAACTCGCCGACCGGCACGTAGGCGATTTCTTCGACCGTATTGAAGCCTTCGGTCACCAGGATCGCTGCGATTTCCTCGTCCACTTCCAGGCGATCCATGAACAACTGGCGCGCGGAGGTCTGCTCGGCTTCGGACTTGGCGGCCACCTGGTCGGCGGTCATCACGTTGAGCTGCCAACCGGTCAGGCGGCTGGCCAGACGCACGTTCTGGCCGCCCTTGCCGATCGCCTGGGCCAGGCGATCTTCCGCCACGGCCAGATCCATCGAGTGCTTGTCTTCATCGACGATGATCGACTGCACTTCGGCCGGCGCCATCGCATTGATGACGAAGTTGGCCGGGTTCTCGTTCCACAGCACGATGTCCACGCGCTCGCCATTGAGCTCGTTGGATACCGCCTGCACGCGCGAACCACGCATGCCGATGCACGCGCCGATCGGATCAGTGCGGGTGTCGTGCGCGATCACCGCGATCTTGGCGCGGTCGCCCGGATCGCGTGCGCATGCCTTGATCTCGACCAGGCCCTGGCCCACTTCCGGCACTTCGAGCTTGAACAGCTCGATCATGAATTCCGGCGCGGCGCGGCTGATGAACAGCTGCGGGCCACGTGGCTCCGAACGCACTTCGGCCAGATAGCCGCGCACGCGGTCGCCGGGGCGCAGCACGTCACGCGGAATGCCCTTGTCCTTGGGAATGAAGGCTTCGGCATTGCCGCCCAGATCGACAAAGATGTTGCCGCGCTCGGCGCGCTTGACCACACCGGTGATCAACTCGCCGACGCGATCCTTCCAGGCATCGACCACCTGCTGACGCTCGGCCTCGCGCACACGCTGCACGATCACCTGCTTGGCAGCCTGCGCCGCGATACGGCCGAAGTCCGGGTTTTCGATCTGTTCTTCGATGTAGTCTCCCACCTCGACGCCGTCGGCTTCGTCAACGGCATCCATCAGACGCACCTGGCGATCCGGGGATTCCATCACGACATCGTCGGCAACCACTTCCCAACGACGATAGGTTTCGTAGTTACCGTCCTTGTGGTCGATGGTCACGCGCGTCAGCACGTCCTGGTCGGGATAGCGCTTCTTCGCTGCGGAAGCCAGCGCGGCCTCGATCGCATCGAAGATCACTTCGCGCGGCACGCCCTTTTCGTTGGCCACCGCATCCACTACCAGCAAAAGTTCCTTGCTCATTTCGTCACTCCGCGCGCGGCTTGCCAGCCGCCGACTCGTTGGATGGTTTCTTCTTGTCGTGCCCGGGTTTTTTCGGGCCGGGCTTGTTCGGTTTTTGCGGGGCCAGGCCCAGGGCGACCCAATCCGGCAGGATGCGCGCCTTGTCGATGTTGTCGAAGCCGATCTGCACATCCTTGCCGTCGACGGCGAACACCACCGCATCCGTCTCGGAGTCGATCCGCACGATCTGGCCCTGGAAGCGGCGCCGGCCATCCTGCGCCAGCTTCAGCACGATCTTGGCGGACTCGCCAACGTGACGGGCGAATTGCTCCAGCGTGAACAACGGACGGTCCACACCCGGCGAGGACACCTCGAGCGTGTAGTTGCCGGTGATGGGGTCTTCGACGTCGAGCTGGGCCGAGACTTCGCGGCTCACACGCTCGCAGTCGTCGACGTTGATGACACGCTCGGGCTGTTCGGCCAGCGGCACATCGATGTACAGGCGCAATGTGGCGCCACCTGGAGCGGGAAGATATTCCACACCCAGCAGTTCCAAGCCCAAGGACTCAACCGTTGGACTCAGCAGATTCGCGATTTCGGTCGCTTTTTCGCTCACAGACTGCCCTGATCAGATGATTGCCAGTAGAACTCCGGCAACCGGCAGCAAACTTTCCGGTTCCGGAAAAAACAAGGGGCCCGATGGGCCCCTTGCGTGAAAAAAGCCCGACCTCTCAGGGTCGGCGCAAAGACGGGAACATGCGTCTTTGCGATCCAAGAAGCTGAAGGACTGCCCTAAGGCGTTGCATTAAAGCAGTACTTCAAAACTTGGTAGCGGGGGCAGGATTTGAACCTGCGACCTTCGGGTTATGAGCCCGACGAGCTGCCAGACTGCTCCACCCCGCAGCAGAAGCGGAATTATGAAGAACTTGAGCGGCAATTGCAAGCCCTAGTTTTTCATCGATTGAAAACCCCGGGGGGTCTTCAACGTCGCGGCAAATGATAACCGCATTGCAACAAAAACGAAACAGCAATCACGACTTTATTTCAGTCGGCCCATCAACAGTGCGTGTGCACATGTGCCGCGAGGTCATGCCACGACTGTGACTCAGGCAAGGCCTGCAAATGCACGCTGGCACCACACCATGATCGGGCTCCAGGCCAGGCCAAGCGCAAGCAACGCAAGCGCGTTGACACCGAGCACGGTACCCAGCACACGGTCGTTGTTGGCCGGCAACGGCTCGCCCACCGGCTCATCGAAGTACATGACCTTGATGACGCGCAGATAGTAGAAGGCGCCGATCACCGCGCAGAGCACACCGACCAGGGCCAGCCACAGCATGTCGCCATTTACCGCGGCGCTGAGCACCGCCAGCTTGGTCCAGAAGCCCAAGAACGGCGGGATACCCGCAAGCGAGGCCATGATGCACAGCACCAGGCCGGCCATCCACGGATTGCGTGCGTTGAGTCCCTTGAAGTCGTCAATGTTCTCGGCTTCGAAGCCGTTGCGCGACAACGCGATGATCGCGCCAAACGCGGCGGTCGACATGATGGTATAGCTCACCGCGTAGAACATCGCCGCGGCATAGCCTTCCTCGCCACCACCGGCCACGCCCATCAACAGAAAGCCGATGTGCGAGACGGTCGAGTACGCCAGCATGCGCTTGAGGTTGCTCTGCGCAATCGCCATCAGGTTGCCGATCACCAGCGACACCGCAGACAGGCCGCCGATCAACAGATGCCATTGCGGCGACAGCGGCCCCATGCCAACCTCGAGCAGGCGATACGCCATACCGAAGGCAGCGAGCTTGGGCGCAGAGCTGATGAACAAGGCGATCGGCGCCGGCGCACCCTGGTACACGTCAGGCAACCACATGTGGAACGGGGCAGCACCCAGCTTGAAGGCCACGCCGGCGATCATGAAGATGGTGCCGGTCAGCAGCAGCGTGCGCTCGTTGGAGCCTTCGATCGCGTCGTGGATGCCGCTCAGGCTCAGCGTACCGGTGGCGCCGTAGACCAGCGACATGCCGTACAGCAGCAGGCCCGAGGCCAGCGAACCGAGCACGAAGTACTTCATCGCCGCTTCGGTGGCCAGGCCGTTGTCGCGATTGGAGGCGACCAATGCGTACGAGCACAGCGCGAGCAGTTCCAGGCCCAGGTACACCATCAGCAGGCTGCCGGCCGAGGTCAGCAGCATCATGCCGGCGGTGGCGAACAACACCAGCACCGGGATCTCGCCCTGGTAGAGATTGCGTTCGCGCAGGTAGGTCCAGCCGTAGACCAGGCTCAGGCCACTGACCAGCACGATCACCGTCTTCATCACGTCGGCCGCAGTGTCGCGCACGAACATGCCGTGGAAGATCTCGCCCTGCCCGCCCGTACCGGTCGCCAACAGCGCGAACACCACCGCGAGCACGGCGACGGAGAACAGGTGGGTCCAGACCTTGTTCCGCTGGCTCACGAACAGGTCGAGCATCAGCAGTGCAAAGGCGCCGCCGATCAGCACCAGCTCCGGAACAAGCGGAGCCAGGTCAGCGGTGGTCAACGGCGCGAGCGTTGGCGTGGTCATCATCAAATCCTGGAAATCAAAACGTACGGCAAGCTGTTACAGCTTGGACGCGGCAATCTGGGTAGCCAGCTTGGCGATCGATGGTTCCATCAGATCGGTCAGCGGCTTCGGATACAGGCCCAGGGCCAGCACGCCAACGGCGAACACCCCCAGCACGAACGCCTCACGGCCATTGATGTCCTTCAGCTCGGCCACATGGGCATTGGCCACTTCGCCGAAGAACACGCGCTTGTAGAGCCACAGCGTATACGCGGCGGTGATCACCAGCGTGGTGGCGGCAGCGAAGGCAACCAGCGGATGCTTCTGGAAGCTGGCCAGGATCACCATGAACTCGCCGACGAAGCCACTGGTACCCGGCAGGCCGGCATTGGCCATGAAGAACAGCATGGAGAACGTCGCGAACCACGGCATCACGTTGACCACGCCGCCGTAATCGGCGATGCGGCGGGTATGCATGCGGTCGTACAGCACGCCGATGCAGGAGAACATCGCACCGGACACGAAGCCGTGCGAAATCATCTGCACCATCGCACCCTGCAGGCCCAGACGGGCAGCGTCGGTGCTGCCGTACTCACGCACCAGGGTGAAGGCGATGAAGGTGCCGAGGGTGACAAAGCCCATGTGCGCGATGGACGAATACGCCACCAGCTTCTTCATGTCGTCCTGCACCAGGGCCACCAGACCGACGTAGACCACCGCGATCAGCGACAGCGTGATCACCAGCCAGGCGAACTCGTGGCTCGCATCCGGCACGATCGGCAGGTTGAAGCGCAGGAAGCCGTAGCCACCGATCTTCAACGCGATCGCAGCCAGGATCACCGAGCCGGCGGTCGGCGCCTCGACGTGCGCGTCCGGCAGCCAGGTGTGCACCGGGAACATCGGCACCTTGACCGCAAACGCGATCAGGAAGGCGAAGAAGATCCAGGTCTGCTCCTTGGCGGTCAGCTGCAACGCGTACAGGTCGGCCAGCTGGAAGCTACCGCCCTTCAGGTACAGATAGACCAGGCCCACCAGCATCAGCACCGAGCCGAGGAAGGTGTACAGGAAGAACTTCATCGCCGCGTAGATGCGCCGCGGACCGCCCCAGACGCCGATGATCAGGAACATCGGGATCAACATGGCTTCGAAGAAGACATAGAACAGCATCGCGTCGGTCGCGGCAAAGATGCCGACCGTGACGCCTTCCAGGATCAGGAAGGCGGCGACGTATTGATTGACGCGCTTGTCGATCGAGCGCCAGGCGCCAATCAGGGCCAGCACCGTCACCAGCGTGGTGAGCACGATCAACGCGACCGCGATGCCGTCCACGCCCAGGTTGTAGCCAATGTTGTATGCCGGGATCCAGGCATGCAGTTCGATGAACTGCATGGCGTCATTGGCCGTGTCGTAGCCCAGCAGCGGCAGACTCAGCACAAAGGTCGCCACCGCCACCGCCAGCGATGCCCAGCGGGCAGTCTCGGCGTTGCGCAACGCAAGGATCAAGGCGCCACCGATAATCGGCAGCCAGATCAAGATAGACAGTAAAGGCCAGTTCGACACGTTTTCTTATTCCGTACAGGTCAACGCCAGAAATGCATCAGTACCGCCAACAAGGCGATCAAACCGATGATCATTGCGAAGGCGTAGTGATAGAGGAAACCGGATTGCGTGCGACGCAGCAGATTTGCAGCCAGGTCGATCAGTCGGGCAGAACCATTGACGACGACACCGTCGACCACATGGGTATCGATGGCACGTGACGCCTTGCCAAGGACCACGCCGCCACCGGCGAAGCCATTGATCCAGAGCTTGTCGAAGCCGTACTTGTTTTCCAGCAGCCACACCACCGGCGCGAACGCCTTGCGCGACTTGGTGGCCAGTTCCGGCTTCCACAGATAGAACAGCGCAGCCAGCAGCAGGCCGGCGACCGTCAGGAAGAACGGTGCCGCCATCATGCCATGCACCGCGAAGGCGACCGGGCCATGGAACTCTTCGGCCAGTGCGCCGACGGTGTCACGCGCCGGATCGTAGAAATCGACGATGCCGGTGAAGAACGACACTGCCTGCCCCTTGAGCGCATGCGCGGCGTGGTGGCCCTGCCAGTCGGTGCCGAACAGCATCGGACCGATGGTGAAGAAACCGATCGCCACCGACGGGATCGCCAGCAAGATCAACGGCAGCGTCACCACCCACTTGGATTCGTGCGGCTCGTGGGCACCATGGTGGCCATGACCATGGTCGTCGTGGCCGTGCGTATCGTGTGCATGCACGTCGTGCGCATGACTGTCGTGCGCGTGGACCTGCGCCTCGGCATCGGTGTGCGCACTGTCGTGGTGTGCATGCGCATCGTGCGCATGGGCATCGCGGAAGCGTTCCTTGCCGTGGAAGGTCAGGAACAGCAGGCGGAAGCTGTAGAAACTGGTCACCAGCACGCCGCCGAGCACTGCCCAATAGCCATAGGTCGCGATCCAGCTATGCGACTCGTGGGCATGGTGTGCGGCTGCCTCGATGATGGTGTCCTTGGAGTAGAAGCCGGAGAAGAACGGCGTGCCGACCAGTGCCAAGGTACCGATCACGCTGGTCCAGTAGGTCACCTTCATGTACTTGCGCAGGCCGCCCATCTTGCGCATGTCCTGCTCGTGGTGCATGCCGATGATGACCGAACCGGCCGCCAGGAACAGCAGCGCCTTGAAGAAGGCATGCGTCATCAGGTGGAACACGGCGGCCGAATACGCCGACACGCCCAGCGCCACGGTCATGTAGCCCAGCTGCGACAGCGTGGAATACGCAACCACGCGCTTGATGTCGTTCTGCACGATGCCGATCAGGCCGGTGAAGAAGGCCGTAGTCGCACCGATGAACAGGATGAAGTTCAACGCGGTTTCCGACAGCTCGAACAGCGGCGACATGCGCGCGACCATGAAGATGCCGGCGGTCACCATCGTCGCGGCATGGATCAGTGCCGAAATCGGGGTCGGGCCTTCCATCGAGTCCGGCAGCCACACGTGCAACGGCACCTGCGCCGACTTGCCCATCGCGCCGATGAACAGGCAGATGCAGATCAGCGTCATCACGCTCCACTCGTGGCCTGCGAACAGCTGCACCTTGGCACCGGCCATGGTGGTCGCATTGGCGAACACGGTGGAGTAATCCAGCGAGCCGAACCACAGCAGCACACCGGCAATGCCGAGAATGAAGCCGAAGTCGCCGACGCGATTGACCAGGAACGCCTTCATGTTGGCGAACACGGCGGTCGGGCGCTTGAACCAGAAACCGATCAACAGGTAGGACACCAGACCCACTGCTTCCCAGCCGAAGAACAGCTGCAGGAAGTTGTTGCTCATCACCAGCGTGAGCATGGAGAAGGTGAACAACGAGATGTAGCTGAAGAAGCGCTGGTAGCCCGGGTCTTCTTCCATGTAGCCGATGGTGTAGATGTGCACCAGCAGCGACACGAAGGTCACCACCACCATCATCATCGCGGTCAGGCGATCGACCATGAAGCCGACATGCGCCGAGTAGTTACCGACATCGAAGAAGGTGTACAGGTTCTGGTTGAACGGGCTGGCGCCCTGCTCCACCAGTTGATACAGCGTCAGGCACGACAGCACGCAGCTGACCGCCACGCCCAAGATGGTGACGTATTGCGCGCCCTTGCGCCCTACCTGGCGACCGAACAGGCCGGCGATGATGCTGCCGACCAGCGGTGCAAGCACCACCGCGATCAACAGACTCTTGGAGAGAGTGATTTCCATCTACAGGTCAGCCCTTCAACGTATCGACTTCGGCCACATTGATCGTGCGGCGCGTGCGGAACAGAGTCACCAGGATCGCAAGGCCGATCGCAGCCTCCGCGGCGGCAACGGTCAGGATGAAGAACACGAACAGCTGACCGGCGGGGTCGCCAAGCTCGCGCGAGAACGCAATGAAGTTGACGTTGACCGACAGCAGCATCAGCTCGATCGACATCAGCAGCACGATGACGTTCTTGCGGTTGAGGAAGATGCCGGCCAGGGAGATGCAGAACAGCACCGCGCCCAGTCCCAGCAGGTGGCCCAAGGTAATCAAGACTTCGCCTCCTGTCCGTCGGCCGCATCCAGCTTCGGCGCGACCTGTACCGGCTTTTCAACCGCCATTTTGACCATGCGCAGACGATCGCCCGCCTTCACCCGCGACTGCTCGCCCGCATTCTGGTGCTTGATGCCGGTGCGCTTGCGCAGGGTCAGCATCACCGCGGCCACCACGGCCACGGTCAGGATCACCGCGGCGAACTCGAACGGCAGCAGGAACTGGGTATAGAGGGTCTTGGCCAGCCAGGTCAGGTTCGACACGTCGGCGGCCTGCGCAGCGGCGTTATCGGCCGGGAACGGTGCGGCACTGCGCGCCTTGACCCCGATCAGGGTGACCATCTGCGCCAGCATGGCAACCGCCACGATGACACCGACCGGCATGTACTTGACCCACCCTTCGCGCAGGCGGCTGGTGTCGATGTCCAGCATCATCACCACGAACAGGAACAGCACCATCACCGCGCCGACGTAGACCAGCACCAGCGTCACGCCGAGAAACTCGGCGCCGACCAGCAACCAGATGCATGCCATCGAGAAGAAGGTGAGGATCAGGCACAACACGGCGTACACCGGGTTGCGCACGCTGATCACCGCACCGGCGGACACGACCGCGACGGCGGAGAAGGCGTAAAAAGCAATAGTGACCCAGTCCATCATGACCTCAACGGAAGGCGGCATCGGCAGCGCGACGCTCGGCGATCTCGGTTTCGAACCGGTCTCCGATCGCCAGCAGCTGCGGCTTGTTGACAATGTTCTCGCCACGCTTCTCGAAGTGGTACTCGAGGATGTGCGTCTCGACGATCGAGTCCACCGGGCAGCTTTCTTCGCAGAAGCCGCAGAAGATGCACTTGAACAGATCGATGTCGTAGCGCGTGGTGCGGCGCGAGCCGTCCTCGCGCTTGGCCGAGTCGATGGTGATCGCCAGTGCCGGGCACACCGCCTCGCACAGCTTGCAGGCGATGCAGCGCTCTTCGCCGTTGGGATAGCGACGCAATGCGTGCAGGCCACGGAAACGCGGCGACTGCGGGAACTTCTCCATCGGGTACAGCACGGTGTACTTGGGCTTGAACGTGTATTTCAACGTCAGCCACAGGCCGCCTAGCAGTTCGAGCAGGAGCAGGCTCTTGAAGTAATGGGTGATCTTGTTCATCAGTTACACGCCCTTCTGGATCACGCCGTAAAACACCATCAACGCCGTCACTGCGATCCACACGATCGTGAGCGGAATGAACACCTTCCAGCCCAGACGCATGATCTGGTCATAGCGGTAGCGCGGGAAGCTGGCACGGAACCAGATGTAGGCGCTGGCGAAGAAGAACACCTTCATCAGCAGCCACGGCCAACCGCCCTTCCACAACCAGTCGATCCACGGCGAGATATCCGCATTGACCCAACCCTGGATCGGGCTCAACCAGCCGCCCAGGAAGAAGATCGAGATCAGGAAGCTGACCAGGATCATGTTGGCGTATTCGGCCAGGAAGAACAGCGCGAACGCACCGCCCGAGTACTCCACCATGTGGCCGGCGACGATTTCCGATTCGCCTTCCACCACGTCGAACGGCGCGCGGTTGGTTTCGGCGACGCCGGACACCCAGTACACGATGAACAACGGGAACAGCGGAATCAGGAACCAGTCGAAGAAGCCGGAGCTGCCCGCCTGCGCGAACACGATCTGGCTCAAATTGACGCTGCCGGAAGCAATCATCACGCCGACCAGCGCAAAGCCCATCGCGATTTCGTAGCTGACCACCTGCGCGGCCGAGCGCATCGCACCCAGGAACGCGTACTTGGAGTTGGATGCCCAGCCGGCCAGGATGATGCCGTACACGCCCAGCGAGGTCATCGCCAGCAGATACAGCAAACCGACGTTGGCGTTGGACAGCACCAGCTGCGCGTCGAACGGCACCACCGACCAGGCCGCGAAGGCCGGCGCCAGCGTCAGCAGCGGCGCGATGATGAACATCGCCTTGTGCGAGCTGCTCGGTTGCACGATCTCCTTGAACAGGAGTTTGAACACGTCGGCGAAGGCCTGGAAGATGCCCATGCCCACGTACATCGGCCCATGACGCACATGCATCCAGCCGATCAGCTTGCGCTCCCAGACCACGTAGAAGGCCACCGACACGATCACCGGCACGGTGATCAGCAGGATCTTCAGCACGGTCCACAGCACTACGCCGCCATCGCCCAGACCGACAAACCACTGGTGCAAGGGATCGACCAGGTTCAACAGCAATTCGTTCATGCAGCCACCACCGTTACACGACCGGCACCGAGCGGCGCGGTTGCGCCATGGCCGGATTCGATCCACACCGTGCCCGGTGCGACGCGCTTGTCCAGCACTACCGGCAACGTCGCCTTACCGGCGTCGGTACCGACCTTGACCATCTGACCAGCGCCGACCTGCAACTGCGCGGCCTGCTCCGGATGCATCGCCACACACGGCGCGATGTTGAGCGGATGCGACTGCAGCGCGGCGGCGCGACGCACCACCGCATCGGTGCGATAGATCGCAGCGGTGGCGGCAACTTCCAGCCCGTCGCTGGCCGCAGCCGGCTGCGCCGAGGCGACAGGGCTGACGGAACGGTTCTGCATGCCGGCACGCAGGCCGACCAAATCGATGAATTCGAAACCGCCCAGACCCAGCTCGCCACCAAGTGCACGCAGTACGCGCCAGCCTTCGCGGGCTTCGACCGGCAGGCGACCGGCGGCACGTGCGGTCTGCACGCGGCCATCCAGATTGGTCAGCGATGCGTCGATTTCCGGCAGCGCACCGATCGGCAGGATCACATCGGCCACGTCGCGCGTCGAGGCGCAGGCGAACTGACTGAACGCGACCACCTTGGCACCCGCCAGGGCGCTGCGTGCGGCGGCGGCATCGGCGAAATCCAGACCCGGCTCGATGCCATACAGCACGTAGGCCTGGCGCGGCTGCGCCAGCATACCGGCGACATCGCGTGCGGTCGGCAGCACACCCTGCGACACCAGACCGACCGCGTTCGCACCCTGCGGGATGCGGCACAGCGAGGCGCCGGTTGCAGCGGCAAAGTCGCGTGCAGCGGAACGCAATGCGGCAGCCTGCGGGTGGTTTTCAGCCAGTGCGCCGACCACGATCACAGCGCGCGTGGCGCCCTTGACCGCATCGCGCAACGCCGCATCGTCCAGGGCACCGGCCAGCTGCGATGGCGCAACGACCGTGCGGCTTGCCTGGGTGAAGGCAAAATCGAAATCGACCGGGTTGACCGAATGGATCTGCGTTCCGTTCTGGATGCTGGCCTTGCGCAGGCGTGCATGCAGCAACGGCAGCTCGTGACGTACGTTGGTGCCGAACAGCACCACTACATCGGCGCGCTCGATCTCGGCCAGCGGCGTGGCGAACGCTTCGGCCACCGCGGCATCGGAGAAATCACGGTTGAGCAGGCGGTGATCCAGATTGCCGCTGTTCAGGCCTTCGGCCAGACGTGCGAGCAAGGCGCCCTCTTCGTTGGAGGTGGACGGATGCACCAGCACACCGAGCTGATCGCCGGCGTTGTCACGCAGGATCTGCGTCGCGGCGGCCAGACCTTCGGCCCAGCTCACCTCGGTCCACTGCCCGTTGACCTTCTTCAGCGGCTTGACCGCACGGTCTTCGGCATACAGGCCCTGATGCGAATAACGATCGCGATCGGACAGCCAGCACTCGTTGACCGCCTCGTTCTCGCGCGGCACGGTGCGCAGCACTTCGCCGCGACGCACGTGCAGGAACAGATTCGAGCCCATCGCATCGTGGTAGCCGAGCGACTCGCGCGCCATCAGCTCCCACGGACGCGCACGGAACTGGAACACCTTGTTGGTCAGCGCGCCGACCGGGCAGACGTCGATGACGTTGCCGGAGATTTCGGTGGTCAGCGGCTTGCCGTCGTAGGTGCCGATCTGCAGGTTCTCGCCGCGATACATGCCACCCAGCTCGTAGGTGCCGGCAATGTCTGCGGTGAAACGCACGCAACGGGTGCACTGGATGCAGCGGGTCATTTCGGTGGCAACCAGCGGACCGATGTCCTCGTCCGGCACCACGCGCTTGCGCTCGTTGAAGCGGCTGACCGAACGGCCGTAACCAAGCGACACGTCCTGCAGTTCGCACTCGCCGCCCTGATCGCAGATCGGGCAGTCCAGCGGATGGTTGATCAGCAGGAATTCCATCACGCTGCGCTGGTACTTCAGCGCCTTTTCGCTACGCGTGGTGACCTTCATGCCGTCCATCACCGGCGTGGCGCAGGCGGGCGACGGCTTCGGGGATTTCTCGACGTCCACCAGGCACATGCGGCAGTTGGCCGCGATCGGCAGCTTCTCGTGGTAGCAGAAGCGCGGGATCGGGATGCCGGCCTTGTCGGCCGCCTGAATGATCATCGAACCCTTCGGCACCACCAGGGACTGCCCGTCGATCTCGACGGTGACATGGTCCGGTGGCACGTTGGGGTTCACTGGTTGGGCGCTCATGCGGCCACTCCGACGTGCGTGTCGACGATCGAACGACCGTTGACGATGTAGTACTCGAACTCGTCCCAGAACTGGCGCAGGAAGCCTTGGATCGGCCACGCCGCCGCCTCGCCGAAGGCGCAGATGGTGTGTCCTTCGATCTGGCCGGCAACGGTGCGCAGCTGATGCAGGTCTTCCATCGTGGCCTTGCCGGCAACGATGCGCTCCAGCACGCGGTGCATCCAGCCGGTGCCCTCGCGGCACGGGGTGCACTGGCCGCAGGACTCCTTGTGGAAGAACTGCGAGATGCGGCAGGCGAAGCGCACGCAGCACACGCTGTCATCCAGCACCACGATCGCACCCGACCCCAGGCCGGTGCCGAGCGCACGCAAGGTGTCGTAGTCCATCTGCAGCCCGGCGACCTGGTCGGCCTTCAGCACCGGCATCGACACGCCGCCAGGCACCACGCCCTTGAGCTTGCGACCCGGACGCAGGCCACCGGCCATTTCCAGCAGTTCGTCGAAGGTGGTGCCGAGCGGCACTTCGAAATTGCCGCCCTTCTGCACGCAGCCGGACACCGAGAAAATTTTTGGGCCGCCGTTCTTGGTCTTGCTCAGCCCCAGGAACCACTCCGGGCCGTTGCGAATGATCGCCGGTACCGACGCATAGGTCTCGGTGTTGTTGATGGTGGTCGGCTTGCCGTACAGGCCGAAGTTGGCCGGGAACGGCGGCTTGTAGCGCGGCTGGCCCTTCTTGCCTTCCAGCGATTCCATCAGCGCGGTTTCTTCGCCGCAGATGTAGGCACCGGCACCCAGCGCACCGTAGATATCGATATCCACGCCGCTACCGAGGATGTTCTTGCCCAGCCAGCCGTTGGCATAGGCATCGGCCAGCGCCAGCTCGAAGTTCTCGAACGGCTCGTGATGGAACTCGCCACGCAGATAGTTGTAGCCCACGGTCGAGCCGGTGGCGTAGCAGGCGATCGCCATGCCCTCCACCACCGAGTGCGGGTTGTAACGCAGGATGTCGCGGTCCTTGCAGGTGCCCGGCTCGGATTCGTCCGAGTTGCACAGGATGTACTTCTGCATCGTGCCCTTGGGCATGAACGACCACTTCAAGCCAGTCGGGAAGCCTGCGCCGCCACGGCCGCGCAGGTTGGACGCCTTGACCATCTCGATGACGTCGGCCGGCGCGATCTTCTCTTCGAGGATCTTGCGCAGCGCGGCGTAGCCACCGGTTTTCAGATAGCTCTCGTACGACCACGGGGTGTCGTAGTGCAGCGTCGTGTAGACGACCTGATGCGGCAACGGCGCCGGACCGACCGGGCCTGAGGGTGCGTGATGATGTGCCATGTCTTACTCCAGCCCGTCCAGCAGCGCGTCGACCTTCTCTTTCGTCAGGTGCTCGTGGTAATGGCCGTTGATGACCATCATCGGCGCTGCAGAGCAGGCCGCCAGGCACTCTTCTTCGCGCTTGAGGTAGACGCGGCCATCGGCTGTCGACTGCCCCAGCTTGCAACCCAGTTTCTTTTCCGCGTGCGCCAGCAGATCTTCGGCGCCGTTGAGCCAGCAGCTGATGTTGGTGCAGAACGCCACGTTGTGGCGGCCGACCTTCTCGGTCTCGAACATCGAGTAGAAGCTGGCGACCTCGTAGGCCCACACCGGCGGCAGGTCCAGATACTTGGCAACGCCGACAATCAGCTCGTCGGTCAGCCAGCCCTGGTTCTGCTCCTGCGCAGCGTGCAGGCCCTGCAGCACGGCCGAACGCTTGCGATCGGGCGGGAACTTGCTCAACCAGTGATCGATGTGCGCTCGCGTCTTGTCGCTCAGCACCACCTGCGGATCGACGTCGCGCGCCGCTTCGAAATTACCCGTCGCCTTCATCGGTCAACCTCACCGAAAACCAAATCGTAAGTACCGATCATCGCCACGACGTCGGCCAGCAGATAGCCACGCACCACTGCGTCCATCGACGACAGATGCGCAAAGCCCGGCGCGCGCAGATGCACGCGGAACGGCTTGTTGGCGCCATCGGACATCAGATAGCAGCCGAATTCGCCCTTGGGCGCTTCGACCGCGCAATAGGTTTCGCCAGCCGGCACGCAGTAGCCTTCACTAAACAGCTTGAAGTGATGGATCAGCGCTTCCATGTCGTCCTTCATGCCTTCGCGGCTTGGCGGAGCGACCTTGAAATTGGTGACCATGACCGGGCCGGGGTTGGCCTTCAGCCACTTCACGCATTGCTTGATGATGCGGTTGGACTCGCGCATCTCGGCCACGCGCACCAGATAGCGGTCGTAGCAATCGCCATTGGTGCCGACCGGCACGTCGAACTCCACCGCGTCGTACTTGGCGTACGGCTGCTTCTTGCGCAGGTCCCATTCGATGCCCGAGCCACGCAGCATCGGGCCGGTCATGCCCCAGGCACGCGCCAGATCCGGGCTGATGATGCCGACGTCGACGGTACGCTGCTTCCAGATACGGTTATCGGTCAGCAGCGTCTCGTACTCGTCCACACGCGACGGGAACGTATTGGTGAAATCCTCGAGGAAGTCCAGCATCGAGCCTTCGCGCGCTGCATTGAGCTTCTTCAGTGCCCCGCCCTTGTGCCAGCGGGATTCCTTGTACTTGGGCATGCGATCGGGCAGATCGCGATACACGCCACCGGGACGGTAGTAGGCAGCGTGCATGCGCGCACCACTGACCGCCTCGTAGACGTCCATCAATTCTTCGCGCTCGCGGAACGCGTACAGCATCACCGCCATCGCGCCCAGGTCGAGCGCGTTGGAACCGACCCACATCAGGTGGTTCTTGATGCGGGTGATCTCGTCGAACATGGTGCGGATGTAGTGCGCACGCTCGGGCACTTCGATGCCCATCAGGGACTCGATCGCGCGCACATAGGCGTGCTCGTTGCACATCATCGACACGTAATCCAGGCGGTCCATGTACGGAACCGACTGGTTGAACGGCTTGGATTCGGCCAGCTTCTCGGTGCCACGGTGCAGCAGGCCGATATGCGGATCGGCACGCACCACGGTCTCGCCGTCCATTTCCAGGATCAGGCGCAGCACGCCGTGCGCCGCAGGATGCTGCGGGCCGAAGTTCATCGTGTAATTGCGGATTTCCTGCTTGCTTTCGACAGGATTGCTCGCGAAGGCATCGGTTGCCTGGCGGAACTCACTCACTTGGCGGTCTCCGACTTGCCCACTTCACCAGCGGCAGTCTCATAACGGGCGTCGTCGCGGATCACGCGCGGCACACCGACGCGCGGCTCGACCGAGGTCACCGGCTCGTACACGACACGCTTGCGCTCATCGTCGTAACGCACTTCGACGTTGCCGATCAGCGGGAAATCCTTGCGGAACGGATGGCCGACAAATCCGTAGTCGGTCAGGATGCGGCGCAGGTCCGGATGGCCATCGAAGACGATGCCGAACAGGTCGAAGGCTTCGCGTTCGAACCAGTTCACGCCGGGCCAGATATCGGTCAACGAGGCCACCATCGGTACCTGCTCGTCCGGTGCGTAGCAACGCACGCGCAGACGCTGGTTGTGCTGGTAGGAGATCAGCTGCGCGACCACCGCAAAACGCTGCTTGGGCATGTGCTGCGGATGGGCGCCGTCGGAGCTTTCCTGGCTGGGAAATTCGCCCCAGGCGAAACGACCGACGGCCTTGCCCTCGACGCCGCGGCTGAAGCCCTGCGACGACACGTCGGCGGTATCCCACTCGTCGCTGCCGTAGCCCAGGTAATCGACGCCGCACAGGTCGCTGAGCTGTTCGAAACCGAGCTCGTCGCGCAGGGCCAGACAGGTGGCGTGCCAATCGGCCGCAGCGACTTCCAGCGTCACTTCGCCGCGCGGCAATGCCACGGCGATCTGCGCACCGGCGAAACGTGCCGCAAGTCGGTCAGTGAAGGAAGATGCTTGCTCTGCCATGGGGGCTTGGCTGCTCTCAGTAGAAGAAGACGGGTGTCAGCGCGCGATGGTCTGGGTACGCCAGATCTTCTTCTGCAGCTGCAGGATGCCGTATACCAGCGCCTCGGCGGTCGGCGGGCAACCGGGGACGTAGATGTCCACCGGCACGATGCGATCGCAACCGCGCACCACCGAATACGAATAGTGATAGTAGCCGCCGCCATTGGCGCAGCTGCCCATCGAGATGACCCACTTCGGGTCCGGCATCTGGTCGTAGACCTTGCGCAGCGCCGGGGCCATCTTGTTGACCAGCGTGCCGGCCACGATCATCACGTCGGACTGGCGCGGCGACGGGCGGAACACCACGCCGTAGCGGTCCAGATCCAGACGCGCGGCGCCGGCATGCATCATCTCGACCGCGCAGCAGGCCAGGCCGAAGGTCATCGGCCACATCGAGCCGGTGCGCGCCCAGTTCAGCAGCGCATCGACGCTGGTGGTCACGTAGCCCTTCTCGAGCAGCGGGTTTTCGCCTTCCGGGCGCAGGATGTCTTCCACCCGGCCTTCCGGCATCGGGTTGGTCATCAGACGATCCAGGGTCTGAATCACTCCCATTCCAGCGCTCCCTTCTTCCACACGTAGATAAAGCCGAGGAACAACATGCCGACGAACAGGCCCATGGTGACCAGCGAACGTGCGCCGATCTCCATGAACACCTGTGTCCACGGCACGATGAAGATGATTTCCAGATCGAACACGATGAACTGGATCGCGATCAGGTAGTAGCGCACGTCGAACTTCATGCGCGCGTCTTCGAAGGCTTCGAAGCCACACTCGTAAGGCGAGAGCTTGCGCGGGTCCGGACTACGCGGACCGAGGAATCGACCGACCAGCATCAGCACGATGCCGATACCGGTGGCGACGATCAGAAACAGCAGACTCGGCAAATATTCGGCCAGCACAGCGATTCTCTCTTGCCTCTGCCCGCACGCGCCGCGTGCCGGCATGGGGTATAGGCAGACCCCGCGCGCGACCAGCGATGCGCAGGAACTGCAGCCAAACAATGGTGCCCAAGAGGGGACTCGAACCCCTACGACCTAAGTCGCTACCACCTCAAGGTAGTGCGTCTACCAATTCCGCCACCTGGGCATACGTTGCGCCGCTGGGCATCCCAGTGCGCAGCGTATTGTAACCGGCTTCAGCGTTTTTGTGCTGGTTCTGAAGCGTTTTCTTCGCGTGCCGCGGGCACCTGCTGTGCCGGTGCGGACTGCGCCGGCGTTGCAGCCGGAGTTGCGGCGGGCACTGGCTGCGAAGGAGCGGTCGGGACTGCGCCAGCGGCCGGTGCCTGCGGCAACGGCTGAGTCAGCTCGCCCGCGGCGGCGGGCGCCGGGGTGGCCGACTGCGACATCACGCCCAGGTTCTGGTCGGTCGGACGTGCGCCGTGGGTGGCGTACCACGCCATGAACAGGCTGATGCTGAAGAACACCACCGCCAGCCACTTGGTCGATTTGGACAGGAAGTTCGACGCGCCCTGCGAGCCGAACACGGTGCCCGATGCGCCGGCGCCGAAGCCGGAACCGGCTGCCGCACCCGCACCACGCTGCATCAGGATCAGCGCAATCATCGCCAGCGCGACCAGCACGTAGACCACATTGAGGATCAACATCAGCATTTCGAAATCCGTCCCCGGACAAAACTTAATGGGTTAACAAGCGGCCGCCGCACGCGCGATGGCCAGGAAATCCTCGGCGACCAGCGAGGCGCCTCCGACCAGCCCGCCATCGACGTCGGGCTGGGCAAACAGCTCGCTGGCGTTATCGGGCTTGACACTGCCCCCGTACAGGATGGGCAGAGAATCGGCGATTCTAGCATCCGCCTTCGCGACTTCGCCACGCAGGAACGCGTGCACCGCCTGCGCCTGCTCCGGGCTGGCGGTGCGGCCGGTGCCAATGGCCCAGATCGGCTCGTAAGCGAGCACGGCGCGGGCAAAGCCCGCGCTGCCCACCAGCGCCAGCACCGGCTCGAGCTGGGCGCGCAGCACCGCCTCGGTCTGGTCGGCCTCGCGCTGCTCCAGCGACTCGCCCACGCACAGCACAGGAATCAGCCCGGCATGCATGGCGGCGGCGAATTTATGCGCCACCAGCTCACTGCTCTCTCGATGGTACTGGCGCCGTTCGGAGTGGCCGACCAGCCCGTACTCGGCGCCGACATCGACCAGCATCGTGGCCGAGACTTCCCCGGTGTAGGCGCCCTTCTCGTTACTGCTGACGTCCTGGGCACCGAAACACAGATGGTGTTCCTCGAAATCCTCGATCAGGTCGCCCAGGTAAGGCAGTGGCGGCAGGATGACGACATCGACACCCTCCAGGGGCATGTGCGCGGCGATCTGGGCCACCAGTTCGGTGGCGAAGGCGCGGCTGCCATGCAGCTTCCAATTTCCGGCAACGATCTTTCGACGCATCAGGCGCAGGTTCCTGAGTGGAAGACAGGCGACAGAATAGCCCATGCCCTGTCGGCAGCCGGCACACTTCTGTCCATTGCCTGTCCTTCCCCCTCCTCCACCAGGAACCTGCCATGTCCGTTTCGCCTGTCTTCGCGCTGGTCACCGGCGCCTCCAGCGGCATCGGCCGCGAGATTGCGCGTGCCTATGCAAGGCGTGGCGTGCCGCTGATCCTGACCGCGCGCCGGGTCGACCGGCTGCAGGCGCTGGCCGAGGAGTTGCGGCCCTTGGTGCAGGTGGAAGTGGTGCCGGCCGATCTGGGCGATCCCGCCGCGGTCGAAGCATTGGTTGCGCAGATCCAGCGCAATGGCTGGACGGTGGGCACCCTGGTCAACAACGCCGGCTACGGCGTGCCGGGCCGCTATCTGCACAACGACTGGGCCATGCACGCACGCTTTCTGCAGGTGATGGTGGGCGCGGTGTGCGAACTGACCTGGCGGCTCTTGCCGATGATCCGCGCCAGCGGCCAGGGCCGCATCCTCAATGTGGCCTCGTTCGCCGCACTGACGCCGAGTGCCGACGGGCAGACGCTGTACGCAGCCAGCAAGAGCTTCCTGCTGCGCTTCAGCGAATCGCTGGCACTGGAGAACGCCGACTGCGCGGTCAAGGTCTGCGCGCTGTGTCCCGGCTTTGCCTGGTCGGAGTTTCACGATGTCACCGGCACCCGCGCGGCGATGTCCAGCCTGCCCCGCTGGGCGTGGCTGCAGGCCGACGACGTAGCCGAGTACGGCATTGCCGCACTGGAACGCGGCCAGGTGCTGGCCGTACCGGGCTGGCGCTATCGCCTGGTCAATGCGGCCTTGCGCGTGATGCCGCATGCGCTCGCACTGCGCCTGATGGCGCGCGGATCGCAGCGGGTGCGTCCGTTGCGGTGAGGCGGCTGCGCATCGGCTACCTGCGGCATCACGGGTGCGCAGCCACGCACCCGCGACTGCGCGGCGTTTGCAGCAGCCAGTTGGCCCGTTGCCATGGCCACGACCGATACCGGCCGCGGCCTCGCTCCTGTCTGCGGCGCAGGGCGACTGGCAACACGTCGCGAGCGGACGTCAGATGCCATGGACGCCTTCGCCAGAGCCGCAGTCCGTGGCTGTAAACATGTTGTTACGAGGAGCAACCATGCGCGCCCATCGCTGCGCGCAGCAGCGGTGCGACACCCTCAGTGATTGACGATTTCGCCATGCATGGCCGCCAACCGCGCCAGCAGACGGTTCTGCGTGCGGCGCGGAATCTTGCGCTGATCCATCGCCCAGTTCAGATCCTCCACCAGCGCATTGAAGTCGCCTTCGCGAATGGCCAGGTGCGCGTGCGCCTGCTGCATCGACTTGGCGGTATCCGGGCACGGGCCGTCGGCGACATGGCAGAACTTCTGTACCAGGCGCTCGTTGAGCATCACGATGTTGACGCGCGCGAACTTGTCGACGATGCGTTGGTCGTCGGCGATGCGCGACAACATGGTTTCCACCAGCGCTTCGATCCCGGCCTGCCCGCCGAGTTCATCGTAGAGCGTGGGGCGCGGTTGCGTGGTGGCGCAGGCACTCATCAGCGCCAGCATGCACAGCAAGGGCCAGCGCAGCCGTCGATTCATCAGAACGCCACCTGCAGGGAAAGATAGGGACCGCGCTGGTCGGTGAGCGTGGCGATGTCGCCAAGCTCGGCCCAGGCCGCGGTCAGGGACACATGCTTGCTGGGAAACCAGGCCACGAATGCATCCGCCCAGGCCTGCTCGCGGGCGAAGCCGAGGTTGTCGGGCTTGTCGCGATATTCCACGCCGACCACCCACGCCGGCGACAGCACCACGGCGGCGCTGGCTTCGCCGACCAGCCGATAGGCGTTGCGGCGATCGCCACCGAAACCGAGCAAGCCGGTCTGATTGGCGCGGGTCGCGCGCAGCGTGCCGTTGAGCAGCAGTTGATAGCCGCCCGCGGCCTGCAGGAACAAGCGGCTGGCACTGACATACACATCGGTACCGTGATCGTCGCGCGCGCCGATCGCCAGCGGCAGCGTGCCATTGCGCAGGCGTTTGTACTGCACGCCCACGCTGACCTGCGGCGCATGTCCGTAGACCAGATCGCCGTAGACCCGCAGCTTGGCGCCGAACACGTCCTGACCAAGCGCATTCCATGGCAGGCCCAGCCGATCCTGCAGGGTGCCCAGATCCAGCCGTTGCCGCGCCAGCGAAAGTTCCAGCCGGTTGCCGACCGTCAGCGCGGCACCTTGCGCGTCGAGCCGATAATCGCCGCTGTCCACATGCGTGGCGAACAGCACGCTGCCCAGTTCGTCGCGGGTGCCGTAGCCCGACAGCGTGGCCCACGGCACGATGCCGCCACCGCTGCTGCCTTCGATCATCGACACGCCACCGGTGGCGAGCAGGCGCCCGTCGCCGGCGATCGCCGACGCGGGTGCGCTGGCCAGCCCGGCCAGTGCCACAGACAGCAGCGCGCCCCGCCATTTGCTCATCGATGCACTCCTGCCTGCGCCGCCGGCGCCAGATCGAGTTGCCGCATGCACCAGGCGACCAGCGGCACTTCTTCCAGTGGCGGCGAATACAGATAGCCCTGCACCATGTCGCAGCCGTAACCGCGCAGCAGCCCCAGCGCGGTGGCGTTCTCCACGCCTTCGGCGATCACGCTCAAGCCCAGGTTGTGCCCCAGATCGATCGTGCTGCGCACGATGAACGCATCGTCGGTGCCCTCGGCCAGTTGCATGACGAAGCTCTTGTCGATCTTCAATTCGTTCACCGGCATGCGCTTGAGTTGCGCCAACGAGGAATAGCCGGTGCCGAAGTCGTCGATGGACAGACGCACGCCGACGCTGCGCAGCTGGTGCAGCATGTGCAGCGCCGATTCGACATCGCGCATCAGCGCGCTTTCGGTCAGTTCCAGCGTCACCGACTGCGCCGGCACCGCGTGATGCTCCAGACGGCCACGCACGTAATCCGGCAGGCCGGGATCGGACAGATCCAGTGCGGAGAGATTGATCGCCATGCCCAGTTCCAGCCCCTGCCTGCGCCATTGCGCCTGGCAGCGCAGCGCCTCGTCCAGCACGAAGCGGGTCAAGGGATGGATCACGCCGGAGTGCTCGGCCAGCGGGATGAATTCGTCCGGGCCGATCGCCCCGAGCACCGGATGCTGCCAGCGCACCAGCACCTCGACCTGTTCGACGCGATCGTTGCGCAGGCAGATCTTGGGCTGGAAGCGCAAGGTCAGTTCGTTGCCGCCGATGGCCTGACGCAGATCGCCGGTCAGGCGCAGCCGGCGCAGATGCTGCTCGTCCTGGCCCAGGCGATACACGCTGGCGCCGACGGTGGTGACGTTGCCGCCCTGGCGCCGTGCGATGTCCGCGCGCCGCAACAAGGTGTCCGGATCGGCGCCGTGTTCGGGAATCAGGGCGATGCCGATGCTGGCCTCCAGCTGGATGCGCGCCTGCGGCAACGCCAGCGGGCGGCGCAACTGCAGCAGCAAGCGCTGTGCGTCCTGCTGCACGGTGGTGACGTCGGTCTGCGCCACCACCACCATGAATTCGTCGCTGCCCAGCCGCCCGACGAGATTGGGTTCCTGCACCACGTCGGCAAGGCGGCGGCCTGCTTCGACCAGGACCTGGTCGGCGAAATCGTGGCCCAGGCTGTCGTTGAGTTCCTTGAAGCGTTCCAGATCCAGGATCAGCACTGCCGCCGTGCCGCCGGAGGCCACGGTCTGCTCCACCACGTCCTTCAGCCGCTCCAGCAACCAGATGCGATTGGGCAGACCGGTCAGGGCATCGTGGCGCGCCTGATGCAGGATGTGCTGCTCGCGGCTGGCGATCTGCTGCTGCATGCGCCCGAAGCTGTCGGCCAACTCGGCCAGTTCGCGCCCGGAGGGCACCTCGACCGCGGTGTGGTAGTCGCCACGCTGGATGCGCCGCGCTGCCTGCACCAGCTGCGCGACCGGCCTGCTGACGCTGCGCGCCAGGAAGATCGCCACACCCAGCGCCGCAGCCGTGGCCAGGCCCGCCAGCAGCAGGATGCGCAACTTGAGCACGCGGTACGGCGCCACCGCGCGATCCAGCGAGGCCTGCAGCGCGACCCGCACATGGCTGTCGCCCTGGATCGACTGCAGTTTGACCAGGTAACGCGATTCGGCCAGCGTCAACGCGACCGCCGCGCCCTGCGCGCGTTCGGCAGTCGGCAACTGCTGCGCGAACTCGGCGCGCGCGGCCGGCTCCAGCGTGGACGCCAGCACCCGCACCGGCGGACCATCGGTGAAGAAGGTCGCATCCAGCCCGGTGGTGGAACGGAAATCCTGCGCGAGACCGTCGCCGGATTCGTTGCCGATCGCGATCCAGCCCACCCGGCTCGGTGCCAGTACCTGCACCACCGCCAGCCGCACGATGCGTCGGTCCAGTGCGACCACGCCCACCGCACGCCCATCGCGCTGCGCCTGCTGCAGCAGGGTCTGCACTGCGCGCAGCTGTTCGGTTTGCGGCAGATCGGCAAGCCCGGTCAAAAATTCGCCATCCGGGGCCAGCAGCAGCGCGGTCTGCGCCGACATGCGCGCGGCGTGGTTGCGCAATGCCGATTGCATGGTCGGCACATCGCCGCTGGCCACGGCCGCACGGAAACCGAAGTCGTCGGCCAGCACCGAGGCCGACTGCAGCAGTTGTTCGTCGCGGCGCAGATTGATGCGTTGCCAGACGCGTTCGCCGATCTGCAGCTCTTCGCCGAGCTGCGCCTTGACGCTGCGCTCGGTGGCGACCTGCACCACGATGAAGGTCAACGCCTGCGTGGCGAGCACGACCAGCACCAGAAACGCCGCGATGCGGGTATGCAGGCGCATGGCCTTCATGGCTTGGGCTTCTGCGGGTCGGCGCGGCGGAACTTGTCCTGCAGCGCGCGCACGCGCGCATCCGGAGGTGCCACCGCCGGTGCGGCGCCCGTGGTCTGCAAGGTCACGCGCCGTTGCACGGCCTCGCGCGCAAGCGCCACCGGCTCGGCGAGTGCAGCGCCCTTGATGCGCGGATGCCAGACCCGCAAGGTGTAGTTCCCCGCCGGCGCGTCCAGCTGCACGCGACCGTCGCTGCCGGTCTTGCCGAAATACGGCGTGTCCAGCACCACGATATAGCCCAGCATCCAGTCGTGGATATTGCAGCCCACCGTCACCAGACCAGCCTGGTCAAAGCGCACCGGCGCGGCAGTGCTGCCCTGGAACAGCGGCAACTCAAAACGCTTTGCGGCAGAGAACGAATAGACCTGATGGCGAATCTGGTCGTTGTTGGGAAACCGCACCAGCGTGCCGGTACGCACCGCCAGCACCGCAGGCACGAACTGCGAATTGACCTGGTCCATCTCGACGGTTCTGGGCGCCCCGCTAGCGGCCACCGGACGTGCCGGCTCCAGACTCACCACCGCATCGACCAACATGCCGTTGGCATCGACGACGGTCACGCTGAGCGGCGTCGCCAACGCACAGCTTGCGGCGCTGTACGCCAGCGCCCCCGCAACCGGGCCGATCCGTTTGAACCACTGCGTCCGCATGCGCCCCCCAAGCCTAGTGCAATCGGCAGCGGGCGCCAGGCGAATCCGACGTCGCGCTAGCGATCAGACTGGGTTATCGGCTGAGGTGAATGCAAGCTTTAACCGGCCGCCAGCAGAATTTTATGAACCAAACTGTGGCGGAGGTCATCGCCGATGCTGCGAGCGCAGCCGCTGGCGGCGCTGCTGCGCCTGCGAACGGATTACTTCAGCTTGATCTCGCGCAGACGTTCTTCCAGAAAACCGTGCGCGGTAATCGGCTCGGGGTAGCGGCTCGGATTGTCGGCGGTGATGCACGAAGGCAGCACGTCGATGAGGAAATCCGGATTGGGGTGCAGGAAGAACGGCACCGAATAGCGCGGCTTGCGCGCCTGTTCGCCCGGCGGATTGACCACGCGATGGATGGTGGACGGATACACGTGGTTGGTCAGGCGCTGCAGCATGTCGCCGATGTTGACCACGATGGTGTCGGCGTCGGCAGTGAACGGCACCCACTCGCCATCGTTTGAGCGCACTTCCAGCCCGGCCGCGCTGGCGCCGACCAGCAGGGTGATGAAATTGATGTCGCCGTGCGCACCGGCGCGCACGTTGGGGATGTCGTCGCTGGTGATCGGCGGGTAGTGGATCGGCCGCAGGATCGAGTTGCCGTTGTTGGTCTTGTCGACAAAGTAGTCCTGCGGCAGGCCGATATGCAGCGCCAATGCCGACAGCACACGCGAGCCCAGCTGGTCCAGCTGCTGGTACAGCCGGTAGCCGCGCTCACGGAAACCAGGCACCTCTTCGGGCCACAGGTTCGGCGCCATCACCGCGCGGTACGGCGAATCGTCCGCAATCTCGCGACCGATATGCCAGAACTCCTTCAGATCGAAATGCTTGGAATCCTTGGCGGTCTCCACGCCGAACGCGGTGTAACCGCGCGCACCGCCGCTGCCTTCCACGTGATAGCGACGCTTGACCTCTTCGGGCAGGGCGAAGAACGCCTTGAACACGTCATACGCCGCGTCGATGTCGGCCTGCGCGATGCCGTGGTTGCGGATGCCGGCAAAGCCCCACTGCCGATAGGCCGCGCCGAGCTCGGCGACGAAGGCGTCGCGGTCGCTGTCGAAACGGGTGATGTCCAGGGTCGGGATGCGGGCGCTCATACGGATATCTGCAGTTGAAGTCGGAAGTCGAAAGGAAGGCCTGCCGCTCAGGACAGCAGGCGATACAACAGGTAGAACGTCGCGGCCTTGGCAAAGACCACGCACACACCAATGATCAGCGACTCACGCCGCGTCACGCACGGCTCCGGAAAGACGGTCGAGCGTGTCCTGCATCAGGCCGGCGTCGTCGGCTTCCACGGTCACGCGCACCACCGGCTCGGTGCCGGACGGACGCAGGAACGCGCGCCCACGGCCCTGCACGGCGGCCTGCGCCTGCTGCAGCGCCTGCTGCACGCCGGCGGCCTCCACGATCGCCTTGGCCGCCCCGCCTCCCAGCCGCACATTGACGGTCTTCTGCGGCACCTTGCTCAGGCTGCCCAGGGCCTCGCGCAGGCTCTGCCCGTCGCGCCCCAGTGCCTCGAGCACCTGTAGCGCACTGACGATCCCATCGCCGGTGGTGGCGCGATCCAGGCACAGCAGGTGGCCGGAGGTTTCGCCGCCCAGCGTGCCGCCGCCCTCGACCAGGGCCTGGTGCACGTAGCGGTCGCCGACCTTGGCGCGCTGGAACGGGATGTGCAATGCGGCCAGCGCCTGTTCCAGACCGTAGTTGGTCATCAAGGTGCCGACCACGGTGCCGGTGAGCCGGCCGCTGGCCTGCCAGGAGCGCGCGAGCACGTAGAGCAGATCGTCGCCATCGACCGGGTTGCCCTGGTCGTCGGCCATCAGCACGCGGTCGCCATCGCCATCGAAGGCGATGCCGAGCTGCGCACCGCTCTCGCGCACCTTGGCGGCGAGGTTGTCGATATGGGTGGAGCCGACACCGGCATTGATATTGAGCCCGTCCGGTGCGGCACCGATGACGACCACGTCCGCACCCAGCTCGCGGAACAGCATCGGCGCGATGTGATAGGTCGCGCCATGCGCGCAGTCCAGCACCATCTTCAGGCCGTGCAGGGTGAACCCGCGCGCCACGCTGGCCTTGCAGAATTCGATGTAACGGCCGATCGCATCGCGGGTGCGGATCGCCTTGCCCAGGCGCTCCGATTCCACGGTGTGGAACGGCTCGTCCAGCGCGGCCTCGATCGCCGCTTCGGTGGCGTCGTCGAGCTTCTCGCCTTCGGCAGAAAAGAACTTGATGCCGTTGTCGTAGTGCGGGTTGTGCGAGGCGCTGATCACCACGCCGGCGTCGGCGCGCAGGGTGTTGGTCAGGAAGGCGATGGCCGGGGTCGGCATCGGGCCGATCAGCTGCACGTCGGCGCCGGCGGCGACCAGGCCGGCTTCCAACGCGGCTTCGAACATGTAGCCGGAGATCCGGGTGTCCTTGCCGATCAGCACCAGCGGGCGCTTGCTGCGGCCCTGGGTGAGCACCCGACCGAGCGCATTGCCCAGCCGCAGCACGAAATCGGCCGAGATCACGCCCTGCCCGACCCGACCGCGGATGCCGTCGGTTCCAAAATACTTGCGACTGCTCATGCGTTGCGGTGTTCCTGCCTACGGGTGGACGCACGCGCAGCGGCGCGTGCGACGGTGTCGCGCATGCGCGCAACCACTGGCCTCATGCGGCCGCGTCCTGCGGATGCGGTTGGCGCATCATCATCGCGGTCAGATCGGCGATGCGGTCGCGCAGGTCGCGGCGGTCGCAGATCTGGTCGATGGCACCGTGGTCGAGCAGGAACTCCGAACGCTGGAAGCCTTCCGGCAGGGTCTCGCGCACGGTCTGCTCGATCACGCGCGGGCCGGCGAAGCCGATCAGGGCATGCGGCTCGGCGATATTGATATCGCCCAGCATCGCGAACGAGGCCGACACGCCACCGGTGGTGGGATGGGTCAGCACCGAGATGTACGGCAGACCGGCTTCGCGCAGGCGACCGAGCGCGGCGGAGGTCTTTGCCATCTGCATCAGCGAGAACAGGCCCTCCTGCATGCGCGCCCCGCCGCTGGCGGAAAAGCACACGAACGGGCAGCCGACTTCCAGCGCCACTTCGGCCGCGCGTGCGAAGCGCTCGCCGACCACCGAGCCCATCGAGCCGCCCATGAAGGCGAAGTCGAAGGCGGCGGCGACCAGCGGATTGCCCTTGAGCGTGCCGCGCATGGCGATCAGTGCGTCGTACTCGCCGCTGCTCTTCTGGCTGGCCTTGATGCGCTCGCCGTAGCGCTTCTGGTCCTTGAACTTGAGCACGTCGACCGGGCCCAGCTGGGCGGCGATCTCGGTGGTTGCGGTGTCGGGATCGAACAGCGAGTTCAGGCGCGCGCGCGCGCGGATCGCCATATGGTGGTCGCACTTGGGACACACCTCGAGGTTTTCCTCGAGCTCGGGGCCGTACAGCGCGCTGCCGCAGTTGCTGCACTTCTCCCACAGGCCCTCGGGGACGCTGCGCTTCTTGGCCGGGGTGTTCTCGGTGCGGATGCCGGAGGGCATCAATTTGCTGAGCCAGCTCATGCGTGTATGACAATCCATGCAGGGCGGCCATGTGGGCCGCAGAGGGGCGACAGTCTAACGCGCCGCGGGAAAGCCGAGGTAGCGCGGAGGCTAAATGCGGGGCCTGCATGGCCCGGCCAGCGCCTGCCGCGCCGGCGCTTGAGGGCAGGCGCGCCACATGGCGCGCAGGCCGCGCCGTCTCCCCCGGAGCAGAGAGCGGCGTTGGCTTCAGGCCTGGTCGAGCGCCTGGCGCAGTGGGGCCAGGAAGGCTTCGGCGCGTTCGCGGGCGCTGCGGACGTCGGTGGCTTCGGCCAGCGCAGCGACCAGGGCGCTACCAACCACCACCCCTTCGGCGTCGACGGCCATCGCGGCGGCGCTGGCGGCGTCCTTGATGCCGAAGCCGGCCACCACCGGAGCGCCGGCACGCCGGCGCAGCTGGCGCAGGCGGTCGCTGGCGGCATGGGTGTCGAGCAGATTCGAGGCGCCGGTGACGCCGGCGAAGCTGACGTAATACAGATACCCCTGGGCACTGCTGCACAGCATGTCCAGGCGCTGCTCGCTGGTGGTCGGCGAGGCCAGCGCGATCAGGGCCAGACCGACCTCGGTGAAGATGGTGCGGGTCTCGGCCGCTTCTTCGGGTGGCAGATCGACCAGGAGCAGGCCATCCACACCGGCAGCGACGGCGGCTTCGGCGAAGCGCCGGGTGCCGTGGATCTCGATCGGGTTGAGGTAGCCCATCAACACCACCGGCGTGGCGGCGTCTTCGCGGCGGAATTCGTGCACCGCCTCCAGCACGTAGGCCAAGCCGGCACCACGGCCCAGCGCACGCTCGGAGCTGCGCTGGATGGTGGGGCCGTCGGCCATCGGGTCGGAGAACGGCACGCCCAGCTCGATGACGTCGGCACCGGCACGTACCAGCGCGTGCATGACCGGTACGGTGGCTTCCAGCGACGGATCGCCGGCGGTGATGAAGGGGATGAGCGCCTTGCGGCCATCGGCGCGCAGGCGCTGGAAGGTTTCGTCGATACGACGCATTGAAAGACCTTGCAAGAAAGTTAGAGGCGGTGCGACCGCTTCAATGGATGTCCTGGTACATGGCAGGCGGCAGTTCGGTCAATGCCTGGGCCTCGACCTCGAGGTCGAAACTATCCAGGCAGCAGCCGCAGCCGCTGTTTTCCGAGCAGCTGCGGATCTGCGGCGCCCAGCGGTCGAGCCAGGCGAACAGCAGCTCCTGCTCGCCCGGTTGGTCGGCCAGCGCGGTCACCGTGACGCGCCGCAGTGGCATCAGACCTGCACGCCTTCGCGCGCGGCGATGGTGTGCACGTCCTTGTCGCCGCGGCCGGACAGGTTGCACAGGATCAGCGCGTCCTTGGGCATCTCGCGCGCGAGCTTGATCGACTGCGCCACCGCGTGGCTGGATTCGAGCGCGGCCAGGATGCCTTCGGTATGCGCCAGCAGATGGAAGGCGGCCATCGCTTCGTCGTCGGTGATGCCCTGATAGACCGCGCGGCCGCTGTCGGACAGGAACGAATGCTCCGGACCCACGCCCGGGTAATCCAGCCCGGCGGAGATCGAATGGGTTTCGGTGATCTGGCCATCGTCGTCGCAGATCACATAGGTACGGTTGCCATGCAGCACGCCGGGGCGCCCGGCCGCGATCGACGCCGCATGACGGCCGCTGGCGATGCCGTCGCCGGCCGCTTCGGCACCATAGATCTTGACGCCCGGGTCGTTGAGGAAGGCATGGAACAGGCCGATCGCATTGCTGCCGCCGCCGACGCAGGCGCTGATCGCATCCGGCAGACGGCCGAAGTCTTCCAGCATCTGCGCGCGCGCTTCGCGGCCGACAATCGCATTGAAGTCGCGCACCATGCGCGGATACGGATCCGGGCCGGCCACGGTGCCGATGATGTAGAAGGTGTCCTGCACGTTGGTGACCCAGTCGCGCATCGCCTCGTTGAGCGCGTCCTTGAGCGTGGCCGAGCCGGAGGTCACCGGGATCACCGTGGCGCCCAGCAACTTCATGCGGTAGACGTTGATCTTCTGCCGCTCGATGTCGGTGGCACCCATGTAGACCACGCACTCCAGGCCCAGCCGCGCGGCGACCGTGGCACTGGCCACGCCATGCTGGCCGGCGCCGGTCTCGGCGATGATGCGGGTCTTGCCCATGCGGCTGGCCAGCAGGGCCTGGCCGATGGTGTTGTTGATCTTGTGCGCGCCGGTGTGGTTCAGGTCCTCGCGCTTGAGCAGGATCTGCGCGCCGCCCACCTCGCGGCTCAGGCGCTCGGCGTGGTAGATGGGGCTGGGCCGGCCGACGTAATGCTTGAGATCCTTGTCGTACTCGGCAATGAAGGCCGGATCCTGGCGCGCCTGGTCGTAGGCGGCAGCCAGTTCCTGCAACGGGCCGATCAAGGTCTCGGCGACGAACCGGCCGCCGAACTTGCCGAAGTGGCCGGCAGCGTCCGGATAGGCGTGAAAGTCACTGATGGGCTGGGCCGACATGGGAATCCTCTGCAGCGATGCGGTCATACAAGAAGCATTACTGTAGCGCAGCCACGGCGCGCGATAAATCGATAAGATTGCCGCAACCTGTGACCTGGACTCACATATGAGCACCCTGCTTCCCCCGCTGGCAGCGCTGCGCGCGTTTGAATCCGCCGCGCGTCTGCAGAGCGTCAGCCGGGCCGCGCAGGAGTTGCACGTGACCCATGGCGCCATCAGCCGGCACGTGCGCTCGCTGGAACAGGCCCTGGGCGCGGCGCTGTTCACCCGCCAGGGTCGCGGCCTGGTGCTGACGCCTGCCGGCGTCCGGCTGCGCGATGCGACCGGTGAGGGCTTTGCGCTGATCGGTGACACCTGGGCGGCATTGCGGCGCCCCAGCAGCGAGGCGCCGCTGGTGCTGGGTTGCTCGGGCAGCCTGCTGGCGCGCTGGGTCATCCCGCGGCTGGGCCGGCTGCAGCGGGATCTGCCGCAGGTGCGCCTGCACCTGTCGGCCAACGAGCAGGCGCCCGGCCCGGATCTGGACGGCCTGGATGCGGCACTGCTGCTGGACACCCCGCCCTGGCCAGGCGACTGGCAGGTGCACGAGCTGGGGGTGGAGTGGATTGGTCCGGTGCTGAGTCCGCAGTTGGCATCGGCAACGCAGCTCGCTGGCAGAGCGCCTGCCGCCCTGCTCGATCACGCCTTGCTGCATACCCGCTCGCGCCCGCAGGCCTGGCCGGAATGGGCGCAAAGCCACGGCGTGGCAGCCGAAGCGCTGCGCTTCGGCACCGAATTCGAACATCTGGTCTACCTGCTGGAAGCCGCCGCCGCCGGCCTGGGCGTGGCGATCGCACCGCAACCGCTGGTTGCCGCGGACCTGGCCGCCGGACGCCTGCTGGCGCCCTGGGGCTTCACGCCAACCCGCGGCCGCTGGGTGCTGTGCGCCGCAAGGCGCAACCCGGACCCGCGTATCGAACAGCTCGCCGGCTGGTTGCGCAGCGCACTTTCAGAAGATCAGCAGCGCACCACGGATGCCGCAAGCGTCTGATTGGAACGCTCAGTGATCGGAGAGACTACGACTAAGCAATCAATCATTGGAGGACACGAAAAATCTAGGGCAATTAAAACAACGAAGCAGACTGCCTACTCCGATTCCCCAATCCCCAATCCCGATTCTCGAATCCCGATTCCCAACTCACCCCATCTCGTGACAATCGGCCCGGCGCACTTCTTCGACGAACTTGCGCATCATGTGGCCGTCCTTGATCCCGGGCGCCAGCTCCACGCCGCTGGACACGTCCACGCCCCACGGCAGCGTTGCCACGATCGCGTCGAACACATTGTCGGCGGTGATGCCACCGGCCAGCAGAAACGGGCGATGCAGGCCGGTCGGCAGGCGCGACCAATCGAAGGTCTTGCCGGTACCGCCGCCTGCACCGGGCGCATGGCTGTCGAACAGGAAACCGGCGGTATTGGGGAAGGCGAGCTGCAAGGTTCGCGCGTTGGCGTCCTCGCCGTTCATCCCGCCGCTGCCCATCGGCACCGCCTTCAGATACGGCAGGTTGAAGCTGCGGCAGAACGCGTCGTCTTCCTCGCCATGGAACTGCAGCAAGGTCGGGCGTACGGTGCGCACCACTTCGCGCACTTCTTCCTTGGAATTGTTGCGGAACAGCGCCACCACATCGACCATCGGCGCAGTGGCCTGGCGCATCGCGCGCGCTTCGGCTGGCGCCACGCGGCGCGGGCTGCCATGCGCAAAGATGAAACCTACCGCGTCCACACCCAGCTCGCCGGCCAGTCGGATATCACCGGCGCGAGTCATGCCACAGAACTTGATACGGGTGCGGTACAGCGATCGATTCATTGGGTTACCTCAGCGGGCAGATGCCACTCTGCGGGATACAGCGGCCCGACGAAGACCAGGCCTTGTGGCGGCGCTGTCGGCCCGGCCACCGTGCGGTCGCGACCGGCCAGCAACGTCGCGATCCAGTCGCCCGGTTGTTCCCCGGTTCCGATCAGGATCAGCGAGCCAACAATATTCCGCACCATGTGATGAAGGAATGCATTGGCCTGGACCTGCACCTCCACCACCTCGCCGATGCGTTGCACGCTGATGGCCTGCAGGTTGCGGCGTGCATGCAGGGCCTGGCACTGCACGCTGCGAAATGCGCTGAAGTCGTTCTCGCCCAGCAAGGCCTGCGCGGCTGCGTGCATGGCATCGGCGTCCAGCGGGCGCCGTTCCCAGCTCAAGGTCTGGCGATACAGCGCCGGGCGTATCTGCCGATTCAGCAGGCGATACCGGTAGCGGCGTGCGCGTGCGGAAAACCGCGCATGGAAGTCGGCGGCCGCCGGCACGCACCAGCGCACCGCGATCGAGGGCGGCAGGCGCGCGGTGGTGCCCAGCATCCAGCCACGCGGCTCGCGGCGCGCATCGCTGTCGAAATGCACCACCTGGCATTCGCCGTGCACGCCGGCATCGGTGCGGCCTGCGCACACCACCTGCACCGGGGCATCGGCCACCGAGGACAGCGCCGCCTGCAGGCTGGCCTGTACGCTCGGCCCGCCATGTTCCCCCAACTGCTGCCAGCCCTGAAACTCGCTGCCGTCGTACTCCACGCCCAGCGCGTAACGCATCGGAACCTGCCTGTTATCGAATCGATGGAGCGCGCGGACTAGCCGACCGTGCGCTCGGACCACACTGCCAGCGTGTTACCGCCCGGCTCGCGAAAATGAAAGCGGCTGCCGCCGGGAAAGCCGAATACCGGCTTGACGATCTCGCCACCGGCCGCGCGAACGCGCTCGGCCATGGGCTCCAGCGCGTCGGCATACAGCACGACCAATGGGCCAGCGTCTGCCGGCGCTACCGCGGTGGCGCGATAGAAACCGCCGTCCAGACGACCGTCGTTGAAGGCCAGATAATCCGGGCCATAGGCCTGAAACTGCCAGCCGAACACGGCTTCGAAAAAGGCGCGGCTGGCCTCCAGATCGAGCGAGGCGAATTCCACGTAATCGATGCGGCGCTCGCGCGCGGCGGCCATGCTGTCCAGCGCCGGGCTCATGCCAGGCGTTCCAGCAGTTCGGCGGCCTCGGCGCGGCTGGCCTCGTCGCCGGTTGCCGCGACTTCCAGCAACAGGCCGCGTGCGGTGTCCGTGTCGCCAAGGTCCATGTAGGCCACGGCCAGCTCCAGACGATCGCGCCCTGCCGAGACGAACTCCCTGCTGTTCACCGCGCTGGGCGCAGCGGCCGGCGCGATGGGGGCCGGATCGACATCCAGGCGGTCCTGCGTGGCGACCGACGCGGACGGCATGCCCGGCGGCAAATCGCTGCTGGCATGCGCAACGTCACCGTACGGCAGCGGGCCGTCTTCCGGCTGCGCGTGCGCGGACCTCGGCGGCTCCGGCACCGCGTCCTCGGGCGCGACGAACGCCGGCTGCTCTACCGGAGGGGCTGGCGGCGTTGCGCGCAGCGAGCGCCAGTCATCGCTGGTGACCACCGGCGGCGCGGCGGCAGGCTCGGACAACAACAGCGGCTCGCGGCGCAGCACATCGGACAGCGGTTGCTGCGTCTGCTGGGCGCGTTCTTCTTCGCGCAGATCGGCTTGTTCGAATTCGGGGTCGTGCAGCACATCGTGCTCGCTGGGCACGGTGGCCTGCGTATCGTCCTGCGGTTCGGCGGAGTCTGCCGCGGCACCGACCGGCACGAAATCGAACTGACGCCGCGGCAACGGCGGCAGCGGCGAGGGTTTGCGCCGGCGCGCCGCCAGCCAGGCGACGACCGCCGCGACGATCAACACCAGGCCACCGATCAGCCACAGCGGGAACCCGCTGCCCTGCTGTGCCGCAGCCGGCGTCTCCGACAGCCGCTTCTGCGCGGCCGCCAGGTCGGTGTCCTTCATGGCGATCAAGGCCTGTTGTTGCTGCTTGAGCTTTTCCAGATCGGCCACGCGGGTGCGCAGATCCTGTAATTCCGCATCGCGGGTGGCGATGTCTTCCCTGGCCTGTTGCAACTGTTGGTTGGCCGCCATGTCGCCCTCGCCTTCGGCACTGGTGCCGGACGTGGCGCCGGCGGTGTTGGTTTGACTCGCCACTGCAGGGGCGATCTCGAGCCGCGCGCCGGCACCCGCCGATGCCGCCGCTGCGGCAGGCGCGGGCGTTGCGGCCGCAGCGCCGGCCTCGGCAGGCTGCGGCATCGCCGAGCGCGCCTGCCGCCACTGCGCGGCCTGCTCGCGCACCATCACCGCCGCTTCGGCGGCGCCGACCTGCGCCAGCGCATCTTCCTGCGGGGTGCGCAGCACTGCGCCCTGCTTCAATCGATTGATGTTGCCGCCGATGAAGGCGTCCGGGTTGGTACGCAGCAGCGCCAGCATGGTCTGGTCGAGCGAATACCCGCTGGAACGGGCCACCGCGGCAGCGATCTCCGACAAGGTCTGGCCCGAGCGCACCGCCGGCAACGCATCGCCGGCCGGCACCGGCGCGGCAGCGCGCGTGCTGGAACGTGCGCCAGGCGCCGCCGCGTCGGCGGCCTGTCCGGCGCGTTCGGCGGCGGTTGCGGGCGCGGCGGCCGGCGCGCGTGCGATGGCATTGCTGGCCCCGGCGCGCGGCGCCTCGATGCCTGGCTCGGCGATCGCCGCGGCGGTGTTGGGCGCATCGACCAGTGCGGAATACTCGCGCACCAGCCGGCCCTGGCCCCACTCCACCTCGATCAGGAAGTTGATCGCCGGCTGCTCCACTGCCTGGCTGCTGGTCACACGGATCACCGCACGCCCGCGCGCGTCCTGCGCGAACTGGAACTGCAGGTTGCTGACCAGGCCCTGCGGGCGCTCCAGGCCGACCCGTGCAAACGTGGTGGCCGATGCCAGCGCCACGCGTGCGTTGTCGAGTTCGCCCGGCTCGTTGGAAATGACCGGGATCTCGGCCACCAACGGCTGCCCGGGCCTGGACAGCACCCGGATATCGCCCAAGCCCAATGCCATGGCAGCGCCGCTGCAGGCCATCAGCAGCAGCGCACCTATCCCTTGTATCGGACGCATCGCGCCCCCGCCCCTATGTTTCATGGGCATCAATATAGCCGCTGCATGAGCGAAAAAGTCGGCGACCCGACGCAGAGCGCAGATGCCGCCGCGATGCCGCGATGCGACATCCATGCTGCAGCTCATCGGCAACGCATTGGTAGGAGCGCGCTTGCGCGCGATGAGGCTTCACTGGGAGAGCTTCATCGCGCGCCAGCGCGCTCCTACGGGACTACGGCGATCAGCCTTCCTGTGCGACCAGCTCGGCCAGCTGCACGGCATTGAGCGCGGCGCCCTTGCGGATGTTGTCCGAGACGATCCACAGATTCAGGCCGCGCGGATGCGACAGGTCCTCACGGATACGGCCGACGAACACCGCGTCCTTGCCGGAGGCATGCGTGACCGGCGTCGGGTAGCCGCCAGGCTTGCGCTCGTCCACCACTTCCACGCCGGGCGATGCGGCCAGCAGCGCACGCGCGTCTTCGACGCTGATCTTGTCGCGGGTTTCGATCGCCACCGCTTCGGAGTGACCGTAGAACACCGGCACGCGCACCGCGGTGGGATTCACCTGGATGGAGTCGTCGCCCAGGATCTTGCGCGTCTCCCAGACCAGCTTCATCTCTTCCTTGGTGTAGCCGTTGTCCTGGAAGTCGTCGATATGCGGAATCAGGTTGAAGGCGATCTGCACCGGGAAACGCTGCGGGTCGATCTGCTGGAAGCTCAGCAGCTCGCTGGTCTGCTTGCCCAGCTCTTCCATCGCCGAACGCCCGCCGCCGGAGACCGACTGGTAGGTCGCCACATTGATGCGCTCGATGCCGTACTTGCGGTGGATCGGGCCGAGCGCGACCAGCATCTGCATGGTCGAGCAATTGGGGTTGGCGACGATGCCGCGCGGGCGCTGCTTCAGCGCTTCGGGGTTGACCTCCGACACCACCAGCGGCACGTCGTCGTCGTAGCGGAACGCGGAGGAATTATCGATCACCACCGCGCCGGCGGCGGCGAACTTGGGGCCGTACTCCTTGGACACGCTGCCGCCTGCGGAGAACAGCGCGATGTCCACGCCGGTGGGATCGAAGTCGGCCAGGTCCAGCACATCGACCTTGCCGCCATTGAACTCCACCTGCCCGCCGGCCGAGCGCGCCGAGGCCAGCGCGTACAGGGTGGCGACCGGGAAGTTGCGCTCGGCCAGGATGCTCAGCATGGTCTCGCCGACAGCGCCGGTGGCGCCCACGACCGCGACGTTGAAACGACGGTTTTCGTTGCTCATGAGATTGTCTTTATCGAATAAGAAAAGAGGGGGAACGCGCTTGCGCAGTGGGTTCGGGGAACCTCCAAAGCTGGCCGCGGAGGTTCCCTATCGTTTGGTCGTGATGGCTTTGCCGGTGCCGGTGCTGGTCGCTCCGCCAGCGCGCGCGCCGCCCTGTTTGGCAGCAGCCACCGCATCGGCATTCAGCGCGCTCGGCGGATGGCCGGCATTGGCGCCTTTGCCCAGCGCGGCAATCAGGTTGTCCACCGCCAACTGCACCATCGCGCGGCGCGTGGCCAGGCTGGCGCTGCCGATATGCGGGGTGAGCACGACGTTGCGCAGGGCCAGCAGCTCGGGACGGACGGACGGCTCGCCTTCGTAGACATCCAGGCCGGCACCGGCCAGGCGCCCGTTGGCGAGCGCATCGGCCAGCGCGATTTCATCGACCAGGCCGCCGCGCGCGATGTTCACCAGCGTGGCGGTAGGGCGCATCTTGCCCAGCGCCGCGGCATCGATGATGTGGTGCGAGTCCCTGGTGTACGGCAGCACCAGCACCAGGTGATCGGACTGCGCCAGCAACGTGTCGAGGTCCACGTACTGCGCGCCGAGCGCCTGTTCGGTGGTGGCCGGCAGCTGGCTGCGGTTGTGGTACAGCACGCGCATGCCGAAGCCATGCGCGCCGCGGCGGGCGATGCCCTGCCCGATCCGGCCCATGCCCAGGATGCCCAGCGTGCTGCCGTGAATATCGGCGCCGAGCATGGTCTTGAACGACCACTGCCCCCACTGCCCGTCGCGCAGCCAGCGCTCGGCTTCGGTGATGCGGCGTGCGGTGGCCATCAGCAAGGCAAAGCCGAGATCGGCGGTGGTCTCGGTCAGTACATCCGGGGTGTTGCTGGCCAGGATGCCGGCTGCGCTGAGCGCATCCAGATCCAGGTTGTTGTAGCCCACGCCGACGTTGGCGATCGCGCGCAGCTGCGGCGCAGAGGCGATTTCCGCCGCGCCGATACGCTCGTTGAGGGTGATCAGCGCACCGTCCAGCGATGCCAGCCGCGCAGCCAGCTCGGCCGGCGAATACGCGGTGACGCGCGCGGTGGTGGTCAGCTCGAAATGCTCGCCCAACTGCGCGACGACATCGTCGAACAGCGGCTGGCTGACCCACACCTTGGCGCGGGGCGACTCAGACATCGGCCTGACCGGGAATGCGTGGCGCCACCTCGCCGACATCGCCGCACTGGGCGCGATGACGCAAGGCCTGGTCCATCAACACCAGCGCCATCATCGCCTCGGCGATCGGGGTGGCGCGGATGCCGACGCAGGGATCGTGGCGGCCGGTGGTGATCACATCGACCACCGCGCCGTCCGCGTCTACGGTCGCGCCGGGCAGGCGCAGGCTGGAGGTCGGCTTGAGCACCATCGAGGCGGTGATCGCCTGGCCGGTGGAAATGCCGCCCAGGATGCCGCCGGCATGATTGCTGAGAAAGCCTTCCGGGGTGATCAGGTCGCGGTGTTCGGTGCCCTTCTGCGCGGCGCTGGCGAAGCCGTCGCCGATTTCCACGCCCTTGACCGCATTGATGCTCATCAAGGCGGCGGCCAGTTGGGCATCGAGCTTGCCGTAGATCGGCTCGCCCCAGCCCGCCGGCACGCCACCGGCCACCACGTCCACGCGCGCACCGACCGAATCGCCGGACTTGCGCAGCGCGTCCATGTAAGTCTCCAGCTCCGGTACCTGCTCGGCATGCGGCCAGAAAAACGGGTTGTCCTCGACCGCATTCCAGTCGAAACCGGTCGGGCGGATCTCGCCCAGCTGCGATAGAAATCCGCGCACCAGCACGCCGTAGCGCTGCCTGAGCCACTTCTTGGCGATCACCCCGGCGGCCACGCGCATGGTGGTCTCGCGCGCGGACGAACGCCCTCCGCCGCGCGGATCGCGGATGCCGTACTTCTGCCAATAGGTGTAGTCGGCGTGCCCGGGACGGAACTGCTGGGCGATGTTGCTGTAGTCCTTGCTACGCTGATCGGTGTTGCGGATCAGCAGGCCGATCGGCGTGCCGGTGGTCCGGCCTTCGTAGACGCCGGACAGGATCTCGATCTCGTCGGCTTCGCGGCGCGCCGAGGTGTGCCGGCTCTTGCCGGATGCACGCCGCTGCAGATCGTGGGTGAATTCTTCCGGCGCGATCTCCAGGCCCGGCGGGCAACCGTCGACCACGCAGCCGATCGCCGGCCCGTGCGACTCGCCGAAGGTGGTGACCGTCAACAGGCGGCCGAAACTGTTACTGCCCATGACGGCATCCTCTCAACATTGCAGCAGGTGGCGTGGCGCGCAGGATGCGCGGCAGATGACGTGCCGCCACCAGCATCGGTGCCACCGCCAACAGGCCGCTGAACACCAGCGCAAAGACATCCAGCTTAATGCGCCCACTCAGCAGCCAATCGGCGAGCAGGTGCAGCGCAACGCCAGTTCCGACCAGCAGGCCGAGTGCCACAATGAGCGTGCGGCACCGATGCGCACGCAAGGCCGCATCCGAACTGACCACCACGATCCACGCCGAAACCAGGCCGAAAAACGCCATCAGGCCGAAGCCGATCTCCGCCCCCGCCCTAAACAAGCGCTGTGGCAAGGGACCGCCGTACATCGGGTCGAACAGGCGGTACACCACGTCGATCAAACTGAGCGGAATGCCGACGCCGAAGATGGACACCGGCACCAGCAACAGCAGATCGCTCAGCTGCGGCCGCGCGATGGACGATTCAGCGCGCACTAGCCAGCTCGGCGATGCGCGCGCCGTGCGCGATTAGCTCGCGGCATTCGACCGCGAAGATGCCCATCTGCCCCACCTTGAACTCGACCCAGGCCAGATCCACTTCCGGCAGCAGCTTGATCAGGTGCTGCTCGGACTCGCCCACTTCGCAGATCAGCAGGCCATCTTCGCTGAGATGCTGCGACGCATCGCGCAGGATCTTCAGCACCAGATCCAGGCCGTCGTCGCCCGCACGCAGACCCAGCTCCGGCTCGTAGGAATACTCCTGCGGCAGCGCGTCGGTTTCGTCGTTGGTGACATACGGCGGATTGGTGACGATCAGGTCGTACTGGCGGCCACCCAGCCCGGCGAACAGGTCCGACTTGAGCAGGGTGACATTGTCGGCATGCAGGCGCGCCTTGTTTTCAGCGGCCAGTGCCAGCGCGTCGTCGCTGATGTCCACGCCGTCCACGTCCCACTGCGGGTTGTAGTGGCCCATGGCGATCGCGATGCAGCCCGAACCGGTGCACAGGTCCAGCGCGCGGGTGACTTCGCGGCCGCCCAGCCAGGGTTCGAAGCCGGCCTCGATCAGCTCGGCGATCGGCGAACGCGGCACCAGCGCGCGTGCATCGCTCTTGAAGCTCAGCCCGGCGAACCAGGCCTCGCCGGTCAGGTACGCCGCCGGCACGCGCTCGTTGATGCGGCGCTCGAACAGGCCCAGCACCTGCTCCTTTTCCGAGCGCAGCAGGCGCGCCTGGCCATAGGCCGGGCCCAGATCGTGCGGCAGATGCAGGCTATGCAGGACCAGCTGGGTGGCCTCGTCCAGCGCATTGTCGTAGCTATGGCCGAAGGTCAGACCGGCTGCATTGAAACGGCTGGTGCCGTAGCGGATCAGGTCGATGATGGTGTGCAGTTCGTCGGCCGCGGCGGCAGTCATGGCAACAACTAAAGAGGAATCGGCCCACGATTATAGAGGTCGGATCGGTATCATGAGCGTCCGTTGCACTGGAAACCGCCATGTTCAATCGCAATACCGGCATCGTGCTGCTGGTGGCGCTGGCCGCCGGCCTGGGGCTGTTGCTGGGCCAGAAGTTTCTTGGCGCCGCGCCCAGCTCGCCCTGGCCGCCCACCCGCACCATTACCTTCTATCCGCAGCCACGCACGCTGCCGCAGTTCAGCCTGCGCCAGTCCGATGGCACCCAGCTGGTACCCGGTGAGCTGCAGGGACATTGGACGCTGGTGTTCCTGGGCTTCACCTTCTGCCCGGACGTCTGCCCGACCACGCTGACCGATCTGGCGGTGGCGCAGCAGCAGTGGGAAAGCATCCCCGATGGCCTGCGCCCGCGCGTGCTGTTCGTGTCGGTAGACCCGCAGCGCGACCCGCCGGCGCGCCTGGGCGAATACGCGCATGCCTTCCACAAGGACACCCTGGCCGCCACCGCCGAGGTGCCGGCGTTGCAGCGCTTTGCCACCGCGCTGGGCTTCGTGTTCCAGAAAGTGCCGGGCAAGGGCTTTGCGGACAATCCCAACGACTACAGCATGGATCACTCGGCCGGCATCGCCGTGCTCGACCCGCAGGGCCGTCTGGCCGGGCTGATCCGTCCCCCGCTCGACCCCAAGGCGATCGCCGCCGACCTCCAGCAACTGACCAAGGTAACCGCTCCGTGAGTCTCGTCACTTCCCTGACCTACGTGCTGCCGCACCGGTTGCTGTCCTCGCTGGCGCGTGCGCTGGCCTATTCCGATACGCCGTCCACCAAGCAGTGGTTGATCGACACGGTTACGCGCAAGTTCGGCGTGGACCTGGGCGAGGCACTGGAACCGGACCCGCGCGCCTATCCCACCTTCAATGCATTCTTCACCCGCGCCTTGAAGCCGGGCGCACGCGTGCCCGACGCCGATCCTGCGGCGCTACTGATGCCCGCCGACGGCCGCATCAGCCAGCTCGGCCCGATCGAGAACGGCCGCATTTTCCAGGCCAAGGGGCAGTCGTTCACTGCCGCCGAATTGCTCGGCGACGCCGAAGCGGCGCAGCCGTTCAACGACGGCCTGTTCGCCACCGTCTACCTCTCGCCCAAGGACTACCACCGCGTGCATATGCCGTGGACCGGCACCCTGCGCGAGACTGTGCACGTACCCGGCCGCCTGTTCAGCGTCGGCCCGGATGCGGTGCGCAATGTGCCTCGGCTGTTCGCGCGCAACGAGCGCCTGGTCTGCCACTTCGACACCGACTTCGGCCCGATGGTCTCGGTGATGGTGGGTGCGCTGCTGGTGTCGGGCGTGGAAACGGTGTGGAGCGGCGTGGAGATCCCGCGCTACGGCGACCGCATCACGCGCAAGGACTATCGCGGCAAGGGCATCGTGCTGGAGCGGTTTGCGGAGATGGCGCGCTTCAATTACGGCTCGACCGTGATCGTGCTGCTGCCGCCCGGTGTCGCAAAGCTCGATGGCGGACTTGCCGCGGAGACATCGGTGCGCCTGGGACAGGCGCTCGCCCGTCGCCAGGTGGGCTGATCACCGCCGCGCGCCTGCGATGACCGCTTCGGTTGCAAGTGATGCAACAGCGACGCCCTCGTAGGAGCGGGCCTGACCGCGACAGGGCCTTCTCGACGACGTTCAATGCGCAGGCGCATGTCGCCCTCCCAGCTTTCGATGCAGAGCGTCTCGCCTACGTTGGAACTACCCGGACTGGTTCGTCGCGGCCAGGTCCGCTCCTACCACGGCGCAGCCCGGCGCAGTGCCCCGATGCGGTGCGCCTGCCTGCGCTGGCCGACGATCTCCGCTGATCAGTTCGATGGCCTACTCCGATGCAGGAGCATGGGTCTGCGACGAAAACGCCGCCGCGACGGTGTCATTGCCGCCAGGCTCGCTCGCTACAAGACCGATGCCCACTCCGGCTCCCAACAAGACGATGCGGGCGTAGGAGGGGGCCCGACCGCGACGTGGCATGCGCAGTGAGGCTGGGGGCTTGCGCCTTTGGCACGCCCAGCCCCCGATTCGGAGCCGCCTTGCCTGTGCTGGGGCTACCCGGACTGCTTCGTCGCGGCCAGGTCCGCTCCTACGGGGCGGCCTACCGCTTCCAACGGAGCGCGGCCCAGCGCAGCTTGCCGAAGCAGCTGGCCGATGCTCTAACCCACGCGGTACGGCAAGCGCTGCTCAGCGATCGCAGCCGGCCAGCTTGATGCTCTGCCCTGGCTTGAGCGCATACGACGGTGCCTTCAGGCCATTGGCCTTGGCCAGCTCCTTGATCTCGCACTGATACTTCTGCGCGACGCGGCCGAGCGTGTCGCCCCTGGCGATGGTGTAGCTGCGCGCCTGCTTGGCCTTGGGCTTGGCGATCGCCGGCTGGCCGGTGGCCACGGTGGTCGGCACGCCGGCCATCGGGCTGACATCGCCCACCGCCACACTGGGCACGTACTCGGGGGCGTTGCTGCTGCGCACGATCGCGCTGTTGAGATCGGCGGTGATCAGCGTGCGTGCCAGGTCCGCGCGCGGGCCGTTCACGCAGTAGCGCGTGTACAGGCTGGCGATGCGGTTGGTGGCGTTGATGACGGTGCCGGCCGGGATCCAGCCATCGGATTCATAGCGCGGGTTGAGGTTGCGCAACGCACGCATGTAACCGTCGCGCGTGCCCATGCTGCCCAGGCAGATGGTGAGTTCGTAGATGGTGGTCGACTTGGCCAGCTTCAGCGTGGCCGGCTGCGCGTCGAGCTTGGCGAAGTCCACACCGTACTGGCGCGGGTGCAGGAAGATCCACGCCGCAGCTATCACCATCGGCACATAGTCCTTGGTTTCGGCCGGGAACTGGTTGTAGACATCCTGCTCCCAGAACCCGCGCCCGCCGCTCTGCGAGAACACGCGCGCGGCACGACCTTCGCCACCGTTGTAGGCGGCCAGCGCCAGTTCGATGTTGCGGTTGAGCCCGGCCATGCGCTCGTTGAGGTAGGCAGCGCTGGCTTCGGCGGCGCTGCGTGCATCGAAGCGCGTGTCGAAGCCGGTGCCATCCGGGCCCAGCCCGAAACGGCGCCCGGTGGCGGGCATGAACTGCATCAGCCCGGCCGCACCGGCACGCGAACTGGCGTGCACCTTGCCGTTGGATTCCTTGGCCATGATGCCGAACAGCAGTGCCTCGGGCAGGCCGCGCTTCTGCCATTCCGGCCACATCACCCCGCGCAGGTTGCTGTAGTTCTCGTAGCTGGTCAGCAGCGCCGGGCGCATGTCGGTCAGCCAGCGGCGGATGCCGGCCTGCACGGCAGGGTTGTACTGCACCATCTTGTCGAAATCGTGGCGCTGGTCGTTGAGCAGCGTGGCGGCACGCGCCGCCTCGGGCACGCCGTTCGCCGCCGGGCCGAGGTGGTCCGGGTCGGCCTGCAGCAGGGTGTCGTCGTCCTGCGGATCTTCGGCAGCCGGCGCTTCGGCATCGGCGCGCGCCTTCAGCAGGCGCTTGTAGGCGGCCAGCTGATTGGCGACCAGGCAGCCGCGCTGCTTGATGCAGGCGTCGATGACATCTTCCATGTCCTCCAGCGCGGCATCGCCTTCGGCGGTGCCCTTGGGGTCGGAGTTGTTCACCAGCACCAGCGCATCGCGGTAACGCTTTTCGGCGGCGGCCATGCGGGCATCAAGCACGGCGGCCTTCTCCGTGTCGCGTTTGGAAATGGCGTGGGCAGCGGGGACGACAGACATCAGCGCCACCACGACCAGAACCGGCCATGGGCGCAAACCAAAATGAGCGAGCGGCATCGTAGGCAGTACAGCGGAAAGGCAGGCAGGGTAGCCGCCGGGGCGACACCGGGGCAAGGCGGCGGGGCCGGCAGGGTCAGTGGGCCGTTAGCTTGGCAGTGGCGCAGCGGGCCTGGAATGCCTGGGCAAACGGCGGCAAGCGGCTGGCACACCGGCTGCGTCATTGCACCGCCTGTCGGCCGCCGGCAGCCGGACAGCGCGGTCGAAATCCGGGGTCAAGCGCCCGCCCGGTTTGTCCGGCCGAATTGCCCGCTAGAATCCGGCGTTTCCCACCGGATCTGCGCTATGGCCTCGTTCCTGCTCGGCAAAGGCGTCACCGACGACATCCCGGTCGTGCTGGAAGGGCGCTTCGGCAATCGCCACGGACTGGTGGCCGGCGCCACCGGCACCGGCAAGACCGTGACCTTGATGACCCTGGCCGAAGGCTTCTCGCGCATGGGTGTCCCGGTGTTCCTGGCCGACGTGAAAGGCGATGTCGCCGGACTGGCGGTGGCAGGCGACGGCGCCGCCGGCGTGCTGCAGCGCGCCACGGAGATCGGCACCGCCGATTACGCGCCGGCCGCCAGCCCGGTGGTGTTCTGGGATCTGTACGGCCAGCTCGGCCACCCGGTGCGCACCACCGTCAGCGAGATGGGCCCCACCCTGCTGGCGCGCATTCTGGAACTCAACGACACCCAGTGCGGCGTGCTCGACATCGTGTTCAAGCTGGCCGACGACCGCGGCCTGCTGTTGCTGGACCTGGACGACCTGCGCGCGCTGCTCGGATTGGTGGTGGAAGAACGCAAGGAACTGTCCACCAGTTACGGGCTGGTCTCCAGCCAGTCGGTGGCCGCGATCCAGCGCGCCCTGCTGCGGCTGGCGCAGGACGGTGGCGAGCACTTCTTCGGCGAGCCGGCGCTGGAGCTGGCCGACCTGATGCGCGTGTCTGCGGACGGCCGCGGTGTGATCGGCATCCTGGCGGCCAATCAACTGGTGCTCAAGCCGAAGCTGTATTCCACCTTCCTGCTGTGGCTGCTGTCGGAACTGTTCGAGCGTCTGCCCGAGGTGGGCGACCTGGAACACCCCAAGCTGGTGTTCGTGTTCGACGAAGCGCATCTGCTGTTCGACGATGCGCCGGCTGCGCTGGTGCAGCGGATCGAGCAGGTGGTCCGGCTGATCCGCTCCAAGGGCGTGGGCGTGTATTTCTGCTCGCAGTTTCCCGACGACATTCCGGACAACATCCTCGGCCAGCTCGGCAACCGCGTGCAGCATGCCCTGCGTGCGTTCACCCCGCGCGACCAGAAGGCGGTCAAGACTGCGGCGCAGACCTTCGTGGCCAATCCCAAGCTCGATGTGGCCACGGCGATCTCCAGCCTGGGCACCGGCGAGGCGCTGGTGTCGCCGCTGCAAGGCAAGGGCATGCCGGCACCGGTGCAGCAAACGCTCATCGCCCCGCCGCGCTGCCGCATGGGCGCCATCAGCGAGACCGAACGCGCGCAGGTGCGCGCGGCCAGCCCGGTCGGCACCCGCTACGACACCGCGATCAACCGCGAATCGGCTGCCGAGCTGCTGGCGCGCCGGGTCGAACGGGCCGCCGAACACAACGCCGCACCGCCGGCACGCACCCGCGAGGACGAGGAAACGCAGGACAGCGGTTTCGGAAAAGCCGTCAAGGATGCCGTGTTCGGCACCGGCCGCCGTCAGGGCATGCTGGAAACGATGGCAAAGCAGACCTCGCGCACCATCGGCAGCAAGATCGGCCAGCAGATCGTGCGCGGCATCTTCGGCAGCATTTTTGGTGGGAAGCGTTGATCAGCTTGACCGCCGCTGACACGTCTCGATGACACCGTCGCCCCTGAAGGGCTACCGCGTGTTGGCGTGGACGGACTCCAACACACCATGCAACTTGGCGTACTGCAACAGCATGATGGTCTTGGCATCGGCGATTTCGCCCGAGCCGATCATCGCCAGCGCTGCATCCAATGACAGTTCCAGCACTTCGATCTCTTCGCCGTCTTCTTCAAGCCCACCGCCCTCGCTGACCTTGTCGCCGTCGAAGTATTCGCCAACGAAGAAATACAGACGCTCGGTCACCGAACCCGGGCTCATGAAGGCCTCGAACACCTTGCGCACGTTGTCGATGCGGTAGCCGGTTTCTTCTTCGGTTTCCTTGCGGATGCAGGTCAGCGCATCGTCCTGGTCGAGCAGGCCGGCGCAGGCTTCGATCAACATGCCGTCGGGATTGCCGTTGAGCAGCGTGGGCAGTCGGAACTGGCGGGTGAGCATCACCGTCTGTTTGGCGCGGCTATACAGCAGGATGGTGGCGCCATTGCCACGATCGTAGGCTTCACGTGACAGGGTCTGCCAGCGGCCGTCCTTGCGCTGGAAATCGAACGTGACCTTGCGCAGCACATACCAATTGTCCGAGAGCACATCGATGCTGCGAATGCGGACCTGCGGGTTGCCGGTGGCAGAAGGATTCAAGCGACACTCCCTGTGATGCGAGCGACGGCAATGCCAGGGGCGCGGCGCGCCCGGTCACTCGTATGGGCCGCAAGATTGCGGCGGGCCATTATTTTACCTATCGCCTCCTCCGGTGCGTCGGACAGATCACGCACGCAACGCATCGGTGGTCTGTCGCTGCGCGTCCGATGCTATCGGACACAGCGAGCTTCGATGCAATGCCGGCACTGATGCACGGCCTGGCCAGCAGTATCCGGACCATGCCCGCGACATGTCCCCGGTCGCCGGCGATCCAGGTTAGTCGGCGTCCCTCCCCCAATTGCGTGACGGCACGCACCACCGCACAATCCGGTCACATCACACGCCTGGGGAGCGTCATGGAAGACCGTTTTCGCGCACGCAAGGTTGCCGCGCAGGCCGCGCCGGCACCGTTCTGGACCCGCATTCCCGCCATTGCCACCTATCCGCTGCGCGGCTCGGCGCTGTACGCATTGATCGCGCTGACGCTGTGCAGCGCGCTGCTGGTGCTGCCCGGCATTCTGAAACTGGTGGTCGCCGGCGTGCTGGGCATGGCGACCTACACCTATGCCTTCGACATCCTGCGCCATACCGCCGACGGGCAAGCCGACGCGCCCCGGCTGGGCTACAACAGCTTCGACAGCGCGGTGCTGCGGCTGATCCTGCTGGCGCTTGCGCTGGGCATCGTCATTGGTGCCGCTGGCGTGCTGGCGGGCAAGCCTGGCCTGACCATCGCCTATCTGGCAGTCCAGCTGCTGCTGCCGGGCATGATGATTGCGCTGGCCATCGATGGCAGCCTACGCCGCGCCCTCAATCCGGCCGTGTCGATCGACATGGCAGTGCGCATCGGCTGGCCGTACCTGGCTGCATACGGTTTGCTGTACGTGATCCAGGGCAGCGCCACTGCGGCGATCTTCATTGCGGTGAAGTATCTGCCGCCGATCGTGCGCGAGGCGACGATGGTGATCGCCTCGATCTGGAGCCTGTTCGCCAGCTTCCACCTGATGGGGTATCTGGTCTACCAGTACCACGAAGACCTCGGCTACGTGCCCAGCGGCGATGCCGCGTTCGAGCGCGAAGACCCCGATCAACGCCTGCTCGACGAAGCCGACCAGTACCTGCGCGACGGACATTCCGACGAGGCGTTCCAGGCCCTGCGCGGGGCGGTGCGTTCGCGTGCGGTGAGCCTAGCGGTGCACGAGCTGTATCAACGCCTGCTGCGTCAACACCATCGCAACGACGAACTGCGCGAGCACACCCGCCAGTACATCAACCGCCTGCTGCAGGAAAAACAGGAGCGTCGCGCTCTCGCATTGCAGCGCGAAGCGCTGGACGGCGACTCCACGTTTACCCCGCTGACGCCAGAGCACGCCACCTTGCTAGCCGAGCGCGCCAAGATGGCCGGGCAATTCCAGCTGGCGACCGACGGCTTGCTTGCGGCAATCGCCGCATGGCCGCGCGATCGGATGATGCCGGCCTGGTCGCTGGATGCCGGCCTACTGTTGGGCGAACGGTTCGGCCGCGATGAGCAGGCGCGCGCAGTGCTGCAAAACGCACTGGCTCAATGCGACGACGATGCACTACGCGCGAAGCTGGAAGCCGCGCTGAAAGCGGTGGCGATTCAACCAGCTTGAGCAGCCAACTAACTTTCTAAGGCGCAGATCAGATGCTCCACCATCGGTCCGTCGTGCGACGTGCACTGCTCGCAGCCCTGCACACCGACCATCCCGACTGGTCCTTGCCCGCCCACCGTCGCAGGACCTTACGCGGCATGGATGCCGCGTAAGAGCCTACATGGACGTACTTGCGGCGTGTCCTGCGATGGTGGGCGGGCAAGGACCCTGCAGCAAGGTCGAAGATCGACTGCTCTGCAATTGATCCATCCGCGCTAGACAATTCTGCTCGCGGCAGAAGAAACAACAGCAACCCGGAACTCGCGTAGCAGTGTCTTTCAAGTCCAGTCAAATGCCAGTCAAAAGCTCGGTGAGTCGAGCGCGCGGTGCCCTCACCGCTTGCTTTGGCAACACGGATCAAGCAGAAACCACTCATCCGTTCTCGAGCAAAAAGCGCGCCTTGCTGGCCTGTGCCTGCTCGGGAAACTGCTCCAGCAGCTGACGCAGCAAGCGCGCACGCTGCGCGCCGTCCTGCAGCTCGCCGTGCCGCAGCGCCAGCACGAACCAGTGGTGCGCCAGCTCGGCGCGCGGCATCCCCGACTCGCCTTCCTTCAACAGACGTTCGGCATCGGCCAACAATCCCGTGCGCAGGCATGCGCCGATCAGTGCCATGCGTGCCGATGACGCGTACCCGATCCCGGCCTTGCTCAGTTCGGCAGCGACTGTCAGCTGGATGCGCGTCTGCTCGACGTGGTGGGTGTGCAGTTGCAACAGCGTCTGCGCGTGCTGCAGGCTGTCCTGGTTGCGGCCGGCATTGCGCGCGGTGCGGTAGCGCGCCAGCGCCACGTCCAGGTTATGCGGTTGTTCGCTGGCCAGCTCCGCCAACAGTCGCTCGGCTTCCACGTTCTCCATGCGTCCCAGGTGCCGCTGCGCGCGCTCCCAGCGATCGTCCACCAGCACTGCCTCGCTCTCCTGCATGAAGGCCGGGCGCGTGCGCCGCAACAGCACCAGTACGACACCGAGCACGGCGCCACTGACCAGCCCACCGGCGTGTGCCTCGAAGGCGACGCTACCGTTGTCGCTCCATAGCAGGCTGTACAGCTCCCAGCCCAGCCACAGCGGCAGCAGCAGGATCGCCGGCCCGCGGACGTAATCGAATACCACAAAGAACCAGTAGAAGAAGCGCACCTTGCGCCTGCCCCAGACCACGCAGAACGCGCCCATCAAGGCAGCGATCGCACCGGAGGCGCCCAGGCCGCCGCCCGGCGCGCCCCAGCGCCACCACAGGCTGGCCGCGCTGGCACCGAACCCGCCGAGCAGATACAGCAGCAGGAACCAGCCGCTGCCGATCGCACCTTCCAGCAAGGTGCCCAGCGCCAGCAGAAACAGCATGTTGCCCAGCAAATGATCGAAGCTGCCATGCAGGAAGGTGGCCGTCAGCATCCTCGCAGGTGACCACTCGGAGCTACGCTGCAGATGCCGCAACGTGAACACCTTGGACAGGCGCGCATCGTAGGGCACGCGCAATGTGCGCCATTCGCGCAGACGCTGCTCATCCTTGAACAACGCGCCGCTGCGCAATGCCTCTGTAAAGGCCAGGTCGTGCATCGTCAGCTGCGCCAGATACGCAAGGCGTTGCCGCGCAGGCACGCTGCCCAGCCTGGCCTGGCGCGCAGCGCGCAACCTGGTGTCGTCGGTCTGCTGCAGATAGCGCTCGTGGGCTTGCGCCTCCACTGCACCGAGGCCGGACTCGACGTAGTAGCGCACCGCGTTTTCGACCAGCGCGTCGTCCTTGCGCTGATAGCCCAGGTACACCACCACATTGACCAACACCAGCAGCAGCGTCACGCAGGGAATGTTCTGGCGCGACCAGGGTTTGTGCAGCGGCATCAGCAACATGACAACGTCCGTGTCCCAGAAAACGCAAAGCTTCGCCGTGCGACGGCAGATGCGCAAGCCGGCCATGCGCGCTAGCATCGCGGCCCCGCTGCCCGATACACCGCCCATGAGCCGCTGGCGCCCGCCCGCCGAAAAAAGCACCGCACTGATCACGCCCGACGGCTATGCCCGGCTCAAGGCCGAGCTGGAAGAGCTCTGGCGCGTGCGTCGGCCGGAGGTGGTGCGTGCGCTGGCCGCCGCAGCGGCCGAAGGCGACCGCTCGGAAAACGCCGAGTACACCTATCGCAAGAAGCAGCTGGGCGAGATCGACCGCCGCGTGCGTTATCTGAGCAAACGGCTGGAAGCGCTACGTGTGGTGGATACCGCACCGACCGATCCGCGCGCGGTGTTCTTCGGGGCACAGGTCGAACTGGAGGACGCCGACAGCGGCGAGCTGCTGCACTACCGCATCGTCGGCCCGGACGAAACCGACGCCGGACGTGGCTGGATCAGCATCGACTCGCCCTTGGCACGCGCGCTGCTGAAAAAACGCGTGGACGACGAGTTCGAAGCGCAGTTGCCGTCGGGCAAGCACACCTTCGTGGTGGTGTCGGTGAAATACGCCAGCCAGTAGGCGAGTGATCGCACTCTGCTGACCTGCATGTAGGAGCGCGCTTGTGCGCGATGGGGCGTTATCGATAAGGCCTCATCGCGCACAAGTGCGCCCCTACGGACAGGTGTGCAAGAACCAGCGTCCAGTTACACCATCTGCAGATTCAACGGACGTCCCTGCTGGATTGTGACATTGGCCGGCAATGCATCGCCGAACAGATCGTGCTCGTCGCTGTCGGTGATTTCCACATCGACCAGGTCGCCGACCTTCAAGCCGCGCTCGCCGCCATTCTGGATATGCACCAGGCCGTCGATTTCCGGTGCGTCCGCGCGTGAGCGCGCCACCGCGATATCGTCCTCGATCAGGTCGACCAGGCATTGCTGCACGCTGCCGATCTTGGCCTCCAGCCGCGCGGCGGAAATCTCCGCCTGCCTGGCCATGAAGCGCGCCAGACGCTCCTGCTTCACTTCTTCCGGCACCGGGTCCGGCAACGCGTTGGCGCTGGCACCTTCCACCGGCGAATACGCAAACGCGCCGACGCGATCGAGCTGGGCCTGATCCAGGAAGTCGAGCATGGATTCGAATTCGGCATCGGTCTCGCCGGGGAAGCCGACGATGAAGGTGGAGCGCACCGTGATCTCCGGGCACATCGCCTTCCAGCGCTGCACGCGCTCGAGGGTTTTTTCCACCGCACCGGGCCGCTTCATCAGCTTGAGAATGCGCGGGCTGGCGTGCTGGAACGGGATGTCCAGGTACGGCAGCAGCTTGCCTTCGGCCATCAGCGGAATCACATCGTCCACGTGCGGGTACGGATACACGTAGTGCAGCCGCGTCCACACGCCCAGCTCCGACAGGCCTTCGCACAGCGCCTTCATGCGGGTCTGGTACATGCGATCGCGCCACGGGCGCTCGGCATATTTCAGGTCCACGCCGTAGGCCGAGGTGTCCTGCGAGACCACCAGCAATTCCTTGACCCCGCCACGCACCAGGCGTTCGGCTTCGCGCAGCACCTCATCGACCGGACGCGAGGCCAGATCGCCGCGCATCGAGGGAATGATGCAGAAACTGCAACGGTGGTTGCAGCCTTCGGAGATCTTCAGGTACGCGTAATGGCGCGGGGTCAGCTTGATGCCGTAGTCGGGCACCAGATCCACGAACGGGTCGTGACGCGGCGGCAATGCGGCGTGCACCGCCTCCATCACGCTCTGGTAGTCCTGCGGGCCGGACACCGCCAGCACCTGCGGGTAGGCCTCGCGGATCTGTTCCGGGCGCTTGCCCAGGCAGCCGGTGACGATCACCTTGCCGTTGGCGTTCATCGCCTCGCCGATCGCATCCAGCGACTCGGTCACCGCCGAGTCGATGAAGCCGCAGGTGTTGACCACCACCACGTCGGCAGCGTCGTAACTGGGCACGATGTCGTAGCCCTCCACGCGCAACTGGGTGAGGATGCGTTCGGAGTCGACGAGCGCCTTCGGGCAGCCAAGGCTGACGAAGCCGACTTTAGGGTTCAGCTGGGACATGGAAGCAGGAGCCTGGGAACGGAGCGGCCTGGGGCCTGAGTGGAGCAATTATAGCGGCGCGCGGGCAGCGCTCTGAACCGCGCTGCAGGCAGGCAAGGTCATCTTAGCGAGACCCTCACCTGCAGCGCCGCCGATCCGGTCGATAATGCGCGCCTTCCCCCTACCGCAGCAGGAGTTCCCATGGGTCACTGGACCACGCTCGACACCCCCGACGGCCAGGTCGCCGCCTGGCACGCCACCCCGACCTCCAGCCCGCGCGGCGGCCTGGTGGTGATCCAGGAGATCTTCGGCGTCAACGAACATATCCGCGCGGTGGCCGACGATTACGCCGCACGCGGCTACGAAGTGCTGGCGCCGGCCTTCTTCGACCTGGAAGAGAAGGACGTGCAGCTGCCCTACGACCAGGAAAGCCTGCAGCGCGGCCTGGCACTGGCCAATGCGGTCGGCCTGGAGCGCGCGGTGGAGGTGGTCAAATCCGCCGCCACCCTGCTCGGCCGCGCCGGCAAGGTCGGCACCGTGGGCTATTGCTGGGGCGGCTCGGTGGCGCTGCTGTCGGCGATCCGCCTGGGCCTGCCCTCGGTGAGCTACTACGGCGGCCGCAACACCCAGTTGCTGGACGAAACCCCGAAGGCGCCGGTGATGTTCCACTTCGGCGAGCAGGACACCAGCATTCCGCCCGAGGCGATCCAGGCCCACCGCGAGAAGCTGCCGCAGATGGAAACTTTCGTGTATCCGACCGGCCACGCCTTCAATCGCAGCATCGACCCCACCCACTACGACGCCGACAGCGCCGAGCGCGCCCTGGAGCGCACCCTGGGCTTTTTCGAAGCGCATCTGGGATGAGCGGGACTGCAGCCGGCATGTCCGGGGCGAGCGGCTTCCAGCTCGATGCGCGGCTGGCCGCAGACAGCGTGTTCGTCGCCGACGGACCGCTGTCACAGGTGCGGCTGATGGACGACAGCCGCTTCCCGTGGCTGGTGCTGGTGCCGCGCGTGGCCGATGTCAGCGAGTGGATCGATCTGGATGGCGGCCAGCAGCGTCTGTTGCTGGCCGAGATCAATCAGCTCTCGCAGTTGCTGCGGGTCGAGCCCGGGGTCGCCAAGCTCAATATCGGCGCGCTGGGCAACATCGTGCGGCAGCTGCACGTGCATCTGGTCGGCCGGCATCCGGGCGATGCGGCCTGGCCTGGCCCGGTCTGGGGCAGCGGCAGCGCGCAGCGCTTCGAGGCCGACGCGCTGCACCAGCATGTCGCTGCATGGGCGCAGCGGCTACGATAGGCGCCCGTCTCACAACCACCTGTCCGCATGAAATCCAATGTCGTCGCCGCGCTGATCCTGATCCTCGTCGGCCTGCTGTTCCTGGCCAACAACCTGGGCTGGACCAATGTCAGTCTTGGCCGGCTGATCGCCACGTGGTGGCCGGCGGCGCTGGTCGCCTGCGGTGTGGGGATGTTGTTTGGGCGGGGCAAATAGCCGGGAATCGGGAATCGGGATTGGGGAATCGTAAGAGCGCGCTTCTGGCGCTGTTGGTTCCCTAACTATCCGGCCGTAGCTGCTGATCTGTCATTGATTGAATGCGGCAATGCGCCTTGAGGCGCGGCTCTCGCCCGTGCGCGTGATGGGCGCTAGCGCCCATGAATATGGAATGGAGCGATTCCAGCAGTCGATCAGCCCCAGCGCCGGGTCAGAGCGCCGACATCCCTTCTCCCATCGGGAGAAGGTGCCCCGAAGGGGCGGATGAGGGTACGCACAAAACCTAATGCGCTAGCCGACTGCACCCCCGCCCGCAGAAAGCCAGGGCTTCTGTATCCCCGGGACTGCCAGCGAACACGACACGGCCCCCAATGCAGCCATGACCTGGCCGACATGACGTTTGTCATCTGCAAGTGTTGACTTCCGGCACCTGATCGGTGGGTGTATTGCGCGCAGCATGGGCGCACACCTACCGAGGACATCGCCATGCACTATCGCCTGATTCCCGCCCTGTTCCTGATCACGCTGGGCACGCTGTTTCTGCTGGACAACCTCGGGCTGGCCCGTATCGACCTGGGCAACCTGGTGTCGACCTGGTGGCCGGCGTTGCTGATCGCCGCCGGCGTGCGCCAACTGCTGCGCTACCGCGAACGGGCCACCGCAACCTGCTGAAGGCCGCGGCTGCTCCACTGCATCAGGTGCGCGGCAGGGTCACGCCGGTCTGGCCCTGGTACTTGCCGCCGCGGTCCTTGTACGAGGTCTCGCAGACTTCGTCGGACTGGAAGAACAGCATCTGCGCCACGCCTTCGTTGGCGTAGATGCGCGCCGGCAGCGGCGTGGTGTTGCTGAATTCCAGCGTGACGTGGCCTTCCCACTCCGGCTCCAGCGGGGTCACGTTGACGATGATGCCGCAGCGCGCATAGGTGCTCTTGCCCAGGCACACCACCAGGGTGTCGCGCGGGATGCGGAAGTATTCCACCGTGCGTGCCAGCGCGAAGCTGTTGGGCGGGATGATGCACACATCCGATTCGATATCGACAAAGCTGCCCGGATCGAAGTGCTTCGGGTCGACGATGGTCGAGTTGATGTTGGTGAAGATCTTGAACTCGCGCGAGCAGCGCACGTCGTACCCGTAGCTGGAAGTGCCGAAGCTGACGATGCGCTGGCCGGCGGCATCGTGCTTGATCTGGCCGGGTTCGAACGGCTCGATCATCGCGTGCTGTTCGGCCATGCGCTTGATCCAGCGGTCGCTCTTGATGCTCATGCGGTGTTCCTTGAAGACGGAAGGCGGCAGGCCGAGCGGCCCGCGCGAAAGGCAGCGAATTCTAGCAAGCGGCCGGCACCAGCGCCGGCCTGCGCGCTACAGCAGCGACGCCGAAATCGGGATACTGGCGCGCGGCCGCTTGCCCAGCTCCTCGGACAGGCGCGCGGCAGCGGCCAGATAGGCCTGCGCTGCCGCCGACTCCGGCGCGGCCACCACGATCGGCTGGCCTGCATCGCCCTGCTCGCGGATCGCGATCGCCAGCGGCAACGACCCCAGCAAGGGCACGCCGTACTGGGCGGCCATGCGCTCGCCGCCGCCTTCGCCGAACAGGTGCTCGCGGTGGCCGCACTGGCTGCAGGTGTGCACCGCCATGTTCTCGACGATCCCGAGCACCGGCACCTCGACCTTTTCGAACATCTTCAAGGCCTTGCGCGCATCCAGCGTGGCGATGTCCTGCGGCGTGGTGACGATGACCGCGCCGGCCACCGGGATCTTCTGGGACAAGGTCAGCTGGATGTCGCCGGTGCCCGGCGGCAGGTCGATCAGCAGGTAATCCAGGTCGTCCCACAAGGTGTCGTTGAACAGCTGGGTCAATGCCGAGGTCGCCATCGGCCCGCGCCAGATCATCGGCGTGTCCTGATCGACCAGCAAGCCGATCGACATCGCTTCGATTCCGAACGCGCGCAAGGGCTCGATCGACTTGTTGTCCGGGCTGTCCGGCCGCCCGCTCAGGCCCAGCATCGCCGGCACGCTCGGCCCGTAGATGTCCGCGTCCAGTACGCCGACGCGCGCGCCCTGCTGACGCAAGGCCAGCGCCAGGTTCACCGCGGTGGTGGACTTGCCCACCCCACCCTTGCCGGAGCCCACCGCGATCACATTGCGGATGCGTGGATGCGGCGCCAGCGCCCCCTGCACCGCATGCGCGGGGATTCTGCGCTCGCCGCTCATGCGCGTGCGCTCCGGGAGGGGTCGATCGCCTTGCTTGAAGCGTATTGCACCATCGTCGTCATTGCCTGCCTGATTCGTCGTGCGCTGCCAACACAGCGATGGCTGCATCGCCAGCCGCAGCGCATGGGAAGACCGGCAGTTTACCGGCTCGGCCACAGGCAGATGCGTTTCAAGCTGCCACCAGACATCGGCGCTGCTCGCTTACTTATGTGTCAAATGGCGACAAATTTCACAAATGTGGACACATGATTAAGGAATTGTTACGTTCGGGATTCAGTTCAGCCAGCGCTCAGCGAGCACAGCTGTGCCGCAAAATCCCCCGCAAGGAATCTGCAAGCGCATGTCGAGTCGCCTTCTGCAACCCACCCAGCGTCATCGTCTGAGCACCGCGCTGTTTGCCGTGCTGGCCGCTTCTGCCGGCCACGCTGCCGCGCAGTCAGAAAACGGGGTCGCACCCGGCACCACCGATCTGGACAAGGTTACTGTCACCGGCTCGCGCATTGCGCGTACCGGCTTCGTCACGCCCTCGCCGGTCACCGCGATCAGTGCCGAGGAAATCCGCGCCACCGGCGCGACCACCATCAGCGACCTGATGGCGCGCATGCCGGCGCTGGCACCGAGCTACACGCTGGGCAATTCCACCCGCTTCATCGGCACCGCCGGCCTGGGCCTGCTCGACCTGCGCGGCATGGGCGTGGACCGCACCCTGGTGCTGGTCAACGGCCGTCGCCACGTGGGTTCCAGCCCGGGCTCGACTGCGGTGGACGTCAACACGATTCCGGTGGAATGGGTGGAACGCGTCGAAGTCATCACCGGTGGTGCCTCGGCCGTCTACGGCGCCGACGCAGTGGCCGGCGTGGTCAACTTCATCCTCAAGAAGACCTTCACCGGATTCGAGACGCGCGCGCAGACCGGTCTGGCCGATGAGGGCAACTACAACCGCTCCTTCGCCAGCTTCTCGGCAGGCAGCGACTTTGCGGACGGCCGTGGCAACATCGCGGTGTCGGGCGAATACAGCAAACAGGACCGCTTCGGTCGCGGCAACCGCGCCATCGGCCGCGAGTACCTGGTGTCGGTTCCGAACCCCGCGTTCGATCCGAGCCAACCGCCGAGCGAGCGCAATCCGCAGAACGTGCTCAGCGGCCCGGGCGGCAATCATTCCACGTCCTACGGCGGCACCTTCAACCTGGGCACCTTCGATTTCCGCAACCCGGCCAGCTATGGTAACCGCTACCTGTTCAATCAGGACGGCAGCTTCCGCCGCAACCGCTACAACGGCACGGTGGTCAGCAACACCTCGTGCGTGGACTGCGATTTCGTCGATCTGAATGCGGTCGCCGACCTGCAGCCCGGCTTCGATCGCAAGAGCGTCAATACCATGATCAACTTCGAGCTCAGCGAGAACCATCGCCTGTTCTTCGAAGGCAAGTACAGCGAGACCGATTCGGAATTCTTCGGCCAGCCGGCCTTCGACAGTTCGCTGCGCGTGCGTCGCCAGAATCCGTATGTCAGCCCCGAACTCGGCGCACTGATGGATTCGCGCGGTGCCACGCAGATCCTGATGAACCGCTTCAACGTCGATGCCGGCCGTCGCGGCGAGAACATCGAACGCAAGACCTATCGCGCAGTGCTCGGTGCCGAAGGCAACTTCACCGACAACTGGAGCTATGACGTATCCGCCAACTACGGCAAGACCACGGTCGACCGCCTGAACCTCAACAACCGCATCAACGAGCGCTGGCAAGCCGGTATCGATGCCGCACGCGATGCCAGCGGCAACATCGTCTGCCGCACTGCGCTGGATCCGAACGCGATCAATCCGCACACCAATCGCGTCTATTCGGCGCTGGCGCGCGAAGGCTGCGTGCCGTTCAGTGTGTTCGGCAATGGCGCGGTGACCCCGCAAGCAGCGGCATGGTTCAACACCACCGCGCGCTCGCAGGCCAAGATCCAGCAGACCGTGTTCAGCGCATCGGTGGCCAACAGCAACCTGCTGTCGCTGCCGGCCGGTGACATCGGGTTTGCCGGTGGCGTGGAATACCGCAAGGAACAGAGCGAGGAAATCACCGATCCGCTGGCGGCCTCGGGCGCGACCTTCCTCAACGCCATCCCCAACAGCGGTGGCGAATATACCGTCAAGGAAGTCTTCGTCGAGAGCACCATTCCGTTGCTTGCCGGCCTGCCGGGCGTGGACCGGTTGGCACTGGATGTGGCAGGACGCTATTCGGACTACGACAGCATCGGCTCGACCAAGACCTGGAACGTGGGCCTGGACTGGACCATCATCCCGTCGCTGCGTCTGCGCGGCACCGTGGCACAGGCAGTGCGTGCGCCCAGCATCGGTGAGCTGTACGACTCGCAGAGCGAAAACTTCGCGACCATCAACGACCCCTGCAACTACCTGCCGACCAACACCAACCGCCCCGGCACCGCAGGCGATGTGGCATTGCGCCAGGCCAACTGCAGTGCGCTGGGTGTGCCGGTGGGCTGGATCGATACCTTCACCTCCACCCGCCCCGGCGTGAGCGGCGGCAACCCGGAACTGAAGCCGGAGCGCGCGCGCAGCCTGTCCTATGGCCTGGTGTGGCAGCCGGAGTTCTTCGACGGCTTCGGCATGTCGATCGACTACTGGCGCATCGACCTGCAAGATGCGATCGGCACCGTGACCGCAGAGACCAATGCCACGCGCTGCGTGGACAACCCAGGCGGCATCAACAACAGCTTCTGCGGCTTCGTGCAGCGCGCCCCGCTGGGTGGATTCACCGACCCGCAGGGCCGGCATCTATCCCGAGCACAGCATCATCGGCTGGCAGGCGCTCAACGAAAACCTGTCACGCTCGCGGCGTGTGGGCGTGGATCTGGAAATGGACTATCGCTTCCAGCTCGGCGAAGGCAACACCGTGCTGCGCCTTGTCGGTACGCGCCTGATCCAGTCGCGCGAATGGGTGTTCCAGGACTTCCCGGCAGAGTACGACGAGTACGTGACATACGTGACCGACCCGCGCTGGCGCGCGCAGTTCCAGACCAAGTACAACTGGAACGAATGGCGTGCCTCGTGGGACATGAACTATGTGGACGGCAACCTGCGCGTGACGCCGGAAAGCTACAACAGCAATCCGGGCTCGGCCAGCCCGATCAAGAACGGCTCGTACACCTACCACAACGTCCAGTTCGGCTATCAGTTCCCCGGCTCGAAGATCGACGTCTACCTCGGCATCGACAACGCCTTCGACAAGGATCCGCCGCGCAACTACTTCGGCTCGGACTTCACCTCCGCGCTGTACGACAACATCGGCCGGTTCTTCTACCTGGGTACGACTGTCAGGTTCTGAGCGCTGTTGACGATGCATCGAAAAGACCCCGTTCGACGGGGTCTTTTTTTGACTTCATGTTTCATATGAAACCAGTAACTCTGGACGCGACACTCTCAAGATGAACGCGGCGCCATGTAGCGTTCGGTTAATCGGCGCAATGTCATGCCGCATCGCACGCACTGACAAAAATGAATACTCGTGCCGCACACGTCCGCGATTGTTCGCATGCCCTGCAATTTGTGCGCAGATCCGCATATTTGATGCGGATCTCGCCCTTTTCATTAACCAATCATTCAAACCGCTTGCGACCCAGACCACACATTCATTACGTTCGGGTTAAGGCCATCTGACTCTCCGGTGACCGCCACTTCTCCCGATACCCAGCTGAAAGGTTAGGAATGAGCAATCAAATTCGTCGCCATGTCCTCAAGCGCACCGCTCTGGCTGTTGTGCTCGGCGCCTGTCTCGCCAATGGCGCGGTCTACGCACAAAGCACCACCGGCAGCATCTACGGTAGCGCTCCCTCGGAAGCCGGCAGCACCATCGTCGTTCAAAGCGACACCGGTCTCAGCCGGACGATCACCATCGACGCCAACGGCCGTTACAACCTCGGCTCGTTGCCGGTCGGCGCTTACACCGTCACCTTGAAGCGTGGCGATCAAGTCGTCGACACCCGCAAGAACGTGCAGCTGCGCGTGGGATCCGGCACCGAGGTGTCGTTTGCTGGCGCAGCTGCCAGCGGCAGCACCGATGCAACCACGCTCGGCGCGATCACGGTCACTGCCGCCAATGCACCGAAGATCGACGTCAGCTCCACCAGCTCGCGATCGGTGATCACGTCCGAACAGCTGGCAACCCTGCCGCTGGGACGCAGTGCAGAAGCGATTGCGCTGCTTGCTCCCGGTGCTGTCTCGGGTGCCGGCGCATTCAACAACGGTTCGCGCTCCGTCGTGTCTTTCGGCGGCTCGGGCGTTACCGAAAACGCGTATTACATCAACGGCTTCAACGTCAGCAATCCGCTGAGCAACTTGGGCGGCGTCAGCCTGCCCTATGGCGCCATCGACCAGCAGGAAACCTATACCGGCGGCTATAGCGCCAAGTACGGCCGCTCCACAGGCGGCGTGATCAACCAGCTCGGCAAGCGCGGCACCAATGAATGGCATTTTGGTGTGCAGACCGTTTGGGAGCCAGATTCTCTGGCGAGCTCGCGTGGTGACGTGTGGTATCCCAATGCAGCGCTCCCAGATGGGTACGAATACGATACGCCAGACCAACCGGGCACCTTGTACCGCGCCGGCAAGGACAACAAGCAAACGCGCACTGTCTACAGTGCCTACGCTGGCGGCCCGCTGATCGAGGATAAACTTTTCATTTTTGTGGCTGGTGAAAGTGAAAAAGTTGACGGAGTAGGCACGAACGCCAGCAATGCAAGCATCCAGGCCCGTAATAATTACGAATACAGCACTCCAAAGTTTTACGGAAAAGTCGACTGGAACATCAACGACAGCAACATCCTTGAATACACGCGCGTTCAAAATACTGATCGCCGTAGTGGCTACTACACCTCGTTTGATTACGATGGCCTAGTGAGTGGCGATCGCACCGGAACCTATCCAGATACATTCAAGATCAAAGACAGCTACGACATCTTCAAGTACACAAGCTACTTGACGGACGATCTGACCTTGAACGCTACATGGGGACGCAGCAACCAGCATAATCAGCAATTCAACCCATTTGTTTCCGACCTGCCGTTCCTTGGGAGCGTCACTAGCCAGAACCCTGCACTGAACGGCGGTACGCCGATCCGCAACAATCAGACGACCAACCGCGCGAAGGCAGAGGATCCGATCAACAAGACTCGCAGCCTGCGTCTGGAGTTGAACTATCGATTGGGTGACCATGACATCACCGCCGGCGTGGACAACATGTACTTCAATGCCTATGACGAGGGCGTACGCACCACCGGCCCCGGCTACCAATGGATCTATGGACGCGCCCTCACAGAGCAGACACCAGTACGTCCAGGACTGGGCGTCGGTGCTCCCGGAGCTGGCTCCAACGGGTTCTACGCCCAACAACGTATTTTCACCACCACCACAAGCATGGCAGTGGAGCAAAAAGCGTATTACTTGGAAGATCGCTGGCAGGTTAACGACAACTGGCTGCTGACGCTGGGCATCCGCAATGACCAGTTCACCAACTTCAACAGTGATCATGTCGCCTACGTGGATAGCGGTGACCAGTGGGCTCCGCGTCTCGGAGCGAGCTGGGATGTCTTTGGCGACTCATCTTTGAAGATATTCGCTAATCTCGGCCGTTACTACCTGGCGCTTCCTAATAGCGTTGCCATCCGTGGCGCGTCGGCATCGACCTATACCGATCAATATTTCACCTATACCGGCATCGACGCCAACGGCGAACCAACTGGCTTGACGCCGTTCGGGCCGGGACCGGTTTCAGCCAACGGCGAGTTTGGCCAAGCACCCAACCCAGGAGCATTTGCTCCAAGCGACTTGAAGTCGCAGTACCAGGATGAGTTGATTCTTGGCTTTGAAAAGACGATTGGTGAAAGTTGGAACTCCGGCGCCAAGGCAACGTATCGGAAGCTGGAAGCGGCAATCGACGACGTCTGCGACATGCATAACGATGACTACACCGCACGTGGCGACCTGAAACTTGCATCGCAAGGAATTGATCCCAGGACCATCGACACTCCGTATTGCGTTATTTTCAATCCGGGCAAGACCAACACCTATAATCTCGCAAATCGCGATGGATCGGGCTTTACCCAGCTGCAAATGTCCCAATCGGACTGGGGCTTCACCGATAAGGCCAAGCGCAGTTACATTGCGGTTGACCTCTTTTTGGAACACCCGTTCGATGAGAAGTGGTACGGCCGCATCGATTACACCTGGTCACATAGCTATGGTAATACCGAAGGCCAAGTCAAGTCCGATATCGGGCAATCTGACGTTTCTAAAACGCAGGACTGGGATGCGGCGGCGTTGATGTACTATGCAGGCGGCAGCTTGGCAAATGATCGTCGCCATCAACTGAAAGCGTTCGGCGCCTATCAGATCACGCCAGAATGGATGGCATCAGCTACCCTGCGTGTCATGTCAGGCACACCCGTTTCCTGCCTGGGCTATTTCAACGATCCAGAAAACCCGGATCCGATCAGCTACGGATCGGCTTATCACTATTGCGGCGGCCAGCCTTCGCGACCCGGTGATGCTGGCCGGACCCCCTGGATTAAGAACGTCGACCTGGGCGTGACATATCGTCCTTCGTTCGCCGAACACAAGTTTGCTCTGGGGCTCCAGGTATTCAACGTCCTTAATGATCGCGCTGTCACTCGCATCGACGGAGTTTATGAAACAGATCCCGGCCTGGTTTCAAATACATATGGAATTGGCCTAGAAAACTATAGCTACAACACTCCGCGCTATGTGCGCCTGTCTGCATCCTACGACTTCTGATCGCAACCACCGGAAGCGTCGCTTTGACGCTTCCGGTGAATTAATGGATCTTGATTAGTCCCGACTCTTAATCACAGCGACTCTGTACCTCTTGCTCTTTAAACTATCCCACCTCGCTTTGCCCATAAATTTCCGACTGAAAAACGTGGACTGAGCGACACCGGGGTTGGACATGCTAGAAACGCAAGGGGAAATGGCCCCATCTGCAAAACTACAAGCTATTCGTCAGGACTAGTCAGGAAAAGGGTACGACCTACGCCTCAAGGGATTTGAGGCACAACAAGGAGCCAGTTGAATGAAAACGGTACTTTTGGCGGCAGTCTCTTTGGCAATAAGCGCACTTGCTGTCACCACTGAAGCAAACGCAGCGACGCAGTACGGCCGTACCTGGATGTGGTTCGACGCTAACGAAAACCTAGTTGGCCAAAGCATCCTGTATTGCAGTAATCAGACTGAGCATCAGGGCACGACGTCGACCGTCAAGCGCGTCGTCATCAGCTATGCATGCGATACGCGCAACGTGAACTCGATCGCCTACACCGAGGTGTCGCAGCAGTTACGCGCTGACTTTTGCGATACGTGGGGACAGGGAATGTGTGAAGACGGCCCATGGCCTAACGGCTACTTGACCAGCCCGTGGCAGCGCGGTTTGTACAACTGATAATCGAAGATCTGGCTGAGGCCGGCCTTGCTTTCATTTGATTAGCCCTGACGGTTAGTTGCAGGAATTCCGCGCCTTCCCTAAGTCAGCCAATCAGTTAGTGCATTGCTCCAAGGCCCTGGTTCTCCAGGGCCTCCTTATCTGTTTGCAGGGGCAGAGTGCGCCTTGAAGATAGATGTCAATCACCCAAAATCACCCGCGCCGCATTATGCCCAGGCGCTCCGGTCACTCCGCCACCGGGGTGCGTGCCGGACCCGCATAGATACAGCCCGGCAATCGCGCCGCGATAGGCGCCCTGCCCCAGCATCGGGCGTGCGCTGAAAAGTTGATTGAGGCTGAGGGCGCCGTGGAAGATGTCGCCGCCGATCAGCCCGAAGATGCGTTCCAGATCGAGCGGGCTGAGGATCTGCCGGCCCAGTACCGAGGCCGCGAATCCGGGTGCATAGCGCTCGACCGTCGCGATCATCAACTCGGCAACCTCCTCGCGATGATCGTCCCAATGCCGGCCATCCGGCAGCTGCGGTGCCACGTGCTGGCAGAACAGGCTGGCCACGTGTTGACCGGGCGGTGCCAGCGTGTCGTCCAGCGTGCTGGGAATCAGCAACTCGACCACCGGTTCGCGTGACCATCCCGAAGCGCGCGCATCCTCCCAGGCACGGTCCATGTAATCCAGGCTGGGCGCCAGGATGATGCCGGCAGTCAGATGATCGCCCGTGCCCGGCAAGGCGGTGAAATCCGGCAGCCGCGAGAGCGCGACATTCATGCGGAAGGTGCCCGATCCGCAACGGTAATGCGCCATGCGTTCGCGTGTCGCCGCGGGGACATCGTCCGGCTGCATCAAGCGCTGATACAGCAGCTTCGGATTGACATTGGCCACCACTGCACGCGCACGCAGCGTCTCTCCTTGAGCGGTGATGACACCGACCGCACGCCCCTGCTCCACCAGCACGCGCGCCACTGCGCAGCCGGTGCGAATCGTCACGCCAGAGTCGCGCGCACTGGCGGCCATCGCCTGGGTGATCGCGCCCATGCCGCCGATGGCGTGCCCCCAGGCGCCTTTGACACCATTGCTTTGCCCGAACACGTGATGCAGCAACACGTAGGCGGTGCCCGGCGTGTAGGGGCTGGCGTAATTGCCGACGATGCCGTCGAAACCGAATAGCGCCTTGATCGGTGCGCTTTCGAACCAGCGATCCAGATACTCGGCGGCCGAAATCGTGAACAAGTCGAGCAGCTCCTGCCGCAACGCGAGCGGTAGCTCCTGCAGCTGCAGCCCCAGCTTGCCCGCGCGCCATAGCTGCGGCAACGCGCGCAGCCATCCACCATCGCTGACATCCGGCGGTGGCTGCAATGCCAGCGCACGCAAGACATCGGCCAGTTGCTCCAGGCGCGCTTCATAGGCAGGCAATGCAGCGGCATCGCGCGCGGAGAACTTGCCGACTTCCAAGGCAGTACGCCCCGCGCCGGCCAGCAGGTACTCGCCAGTGGGCAATGGCAGAAAGTTGTTGATGCGGCGCGCCACCACGCGCAGGCCATGTCGCTCCAGGTCAAGATCGGCGATGACCTTGGGTTGCAGCAACGACACCGTGTACGCCGCCACCGAGTTGCGAAACCCCGGATGGAATTCTTCGGTGACCGCTGCGCCGCCAACGACGTCGCGCGCTTCCAGCACCACTACCCGCTTGCCGGCTTTGGCCAGGTAGGCGGCGCAGACCAGGCCATTATGGCCAGCGCCGATGATCAGGGCATCCAACGGTTCGGAGGCGGTAGGCATGCGCTTGTATATAGCACTGCTTGCACAGCAGAAGCATTCAGGTACTCGCCCCTCTCGACCGCCGCCCGCGCAACGACACAGACTGCCAGACCAGGTAAGCACAGCCTCAAGCCACAGCGCACAGGACGCGAAAACACCGGGCCGCCACTGCGCTGGTGCCCTGCGCAGGACTGCCGCCCATCCGGACACCGTCGGGCCGGTTCACCTACACATGCCGCACCCATGACCTTCGACACCATGCCATCCGGCTGGCGAGGCGTAGAGTGCCGGCCACAGCCCCGGCGACGGGGCTTCCCACATCTGCTCCTGGAGCCCTTTGTGATTCGTACACCTCATTTGTTGACCCTGTCCCTGGCCGTGGCCGCCGCGCTGAGCGGTTGCAAGAAATCCGAAGACGCCGCGCCGGCCGCGCCCGCGGCCGATACCGCCACAACCACCCCGGCGGCTCCCAAGGCGCTGACCCTGGACCAGAGCAAGCTGCCGGCCGTGAACCAGTTCACCGCCGCCGACCTGGATACCAACGGCAACGCCTGCACGGATTTGAATGCGTACGCCAACGCCAAGTTCCTGGCCGCCAACCCGGTGCCGAGCGATCGCACCAGCTGGGGCGCGTTCGAGATGCTCGACGAGCGTTCCAATGCGATCCAGCAGCAGTTGGTCGAACAGGCCGCGGCCGACACCAGCGCCACCGGCGTGGAAAAGATCGTCGGCGACCTGTGGTCCACCGGCATGGACGAGGCCAAGATCAACGCCCAGGGCATCGAGCCGCTGAAGCCGGAACTGGCCGCGATCGACGCCATCAACGACCAGGCCAAGCTGGTCGACTATCTGCGCAGCAGCGCCGCCAAGGGCAACAACGAGCTCTTCAGCTTCGGCGCCGAGGCCGACTTCAAGAAATCCAGCCAGAACATCGCCTATGCCATGCAGGGCGGCCTGGGCCTGCCGGATCCGGAGTACTACACCAGCGCCGCCAACAAGGCCAAGCTGGAGGCCTACCAGGCGCACGTGGCCAAGGTGCTGGAACTGTCCGGCGTGGCCGCGGCCGATGCCGCCGCGCAGGCCAAGCAGGTGGTCGCGTTCGAGACACGTCTGGCCAAGGTCTCCAAGACCAGCACCCAGATGTCGCGCGATGCCTCGCTGGCCTACAACCCGATCTCGCCGGCCGATGCCGACAAGCTGACCCCCAACTGGTCGTGGACCGAGTTCTTCAAGTCGCAGGGCGTGGCCACGCCGGAGATGTTCTCGCTGGCGATCCCGGCCTTCCACCAGGAAGTGAGCAAGATGATCGCCGACACCGATCCGGCGATCTGGCGCGCCTACCTGCGCTTCCACACCGTCGATGGTGCCTCGCCGTTCCTCAGCCAGCCGTTCGTCGATGAGAACTTCGCGTTCTACAACCAGACCCTGCGCGGGCAGAAGCAGATCAAGCCGCGCTGGAAGCGCGTGCTGGCGACCATCAATGGCCAGACCGGCGAAGCGCTGGGCCAGATGTACGTCAAGGTTGCCTTCCCGGCAGATTCCAAGGCCAAGATGGAAACCCTGGTGACCAATCTGCGCACCGCGCTGAAGGCCCGCATCGAAAAGCTGGACTGGATGAGCCCGGAGACCAAGACCAAGGCGATCGCCAAGTGGGAAAGCTTCACGCCCAAGATCGGCTACCCGGAAAAGTGGCGCGAGTGGAACGGCTTGAACACCAGTCGCGACAGCTACCTGGGCAACGTGATGGCCGCGTCCGAGTACAACTACAAGTGGAACCTGTCCAAGATCGGCAAGCCGGTGGACAAGACCGAATGGGGCATGAGCCCGCAGACGGTCAACGCCTACTACAACCCGTTGCAGAACGAGATCGTGTTCCCGGCCGCGATCCTGCAGCCGCCGTTCTTCGACCCGAATGCGCCGGAGGAAATGAACTATGGCGGCATCGGTGCGGTGATCGGGCATGAGATGACCCACGGCTACGACGACCAGGGCAGCCGCTTCGGTGCCGATGGCAACTTCATCGCCGATCCGGGTTGGTGGACGCAGAAGGATCTGGACGCCTTCAAGGCACGCACCGGCAAGCTGGTCGCGCAGTTCGACGGCTATCGCACCCCGGCCGGCGACAAGGTCAAGGGCGACCTGACCCTGGGCGAAAACATCGCCGACCTGGGCGGCCTCAACACCGCCTACGACGCGATGAAGACCGCCACCGCCGGCAAGGACGACCCCAAGACCGACGGCATCACCCGTGACCAGCGCTTCTTCCTCAACTGGGCCACGGTGTGGCGCCGCAACTTCACTCCGGAAGAACTGGTGGTGCGCCTGAAGACCGATCCGCACGCGCCGGCCAACTTCCGCGCCATCGGTGCGCCGTCGAACATGCCGGCGTTTGCCGCCGCGTTCTCGTGCAAGGCCGGCGATGCGATGGTGCGTCAGGGCGATCAGCAGGTCGTGATCTGGTAATTGCGCAAGTGCGGTAGTTCGGGCGGGCGGCGATCGAAAGATCGTCGCCCGTTTTTTTTTCCTTCGGTTTTTCTGTTGCGTCCGCGGGGAAATCACGGCCGGCCACATGCATCGCCATCGCCGTCACTGCATCCAGCCGCCACCCCGAACACGCGCTGACGATCGATGGATACCGCCCGGAACGACACTTCTTCCCGGGCTTTGCGCGCAACTGGCGCGAACAGATCCGCGAGCAGCAGCAACTGGTCTATCTGGCCCCGGGCCCGCATGCGCCCGGCAGCCTGCGTGCCACTGCCGTCCCTTCGAACATGCCGTCCTTCGCACAGGCCTCCGTATGCAAGGCAGGTGCTCCGATGGTGCGTGCCGAAAAAGACCGCGTGGTGATCTGGTAGGCGGCTGCAAGCGCTTTCAGCTCGATCGCAACACGCACAGGCCCGCACCCGCGGGCCTGTCGCGTTCATGCAAGCGGCCGGCACCGAGGATCGACGGCAGCTCGCGCTCGCCTGCACGGGGCGCAGCCTTGCTAAACTCCGCCGACTTCAATCTGGCCACCCTTCTTCTCGATGCCCACCATTCGTCCGCTTGCCCTCGCTCTTGGCTTCAGCCTGATCACGCTGCTGTCCGCCCCCGACGCCGACGCCGCTCGCAAGAAGAAGGCCGCTCCCAAGGCCCCGGCCGTGTCGGCGGCCTGCACCGATTTCTACGATTACGCCAATGCCGGCTGGCTCAAGGCCAACCCGGTGCCGCAGGCCGGTGCCGTCACCGCGCTGGGCCAGCTGTCCGAGCGCGCACTGCAGCAGCAGCGCGAGTTGCTGGATGCGTCGATGAAGGCGCCGCAGGGCAACGTGCAGAAATTGCTCGGCGACTTCTGGGCCAGCGGCCTGGACGAGGCCTCCGTCGAGAAGGACGGCTCCAACCCCATCGCCCCCTTGCTGTCGCGCATCGACGCGATCAAGAAGGCCAAGGATGTGCCCGCTTCCATCGCAGCACTGCATCAGGTCGGCATCCCGGTCGGCTTCAACTTCGGCCCCGACGTGGACCTGAAGGCGCTGGATCGCCACATCGGGTATTTCATGCAGGGCGGCATGGGCCTGCCGGACCCGGCGTTCTACACCCGCACCGACGCCGACACCCAGGCGCTGATGGGCCGCTACCGCGCCTACGTCAAGCAGATCCTGGCGCTGACCGGCACCCCGGCCGACAGGCTCGACGCCGATGCCGCCTCGGTGCTGCAGATCGAGACCGCGCTGGCGCGCAGTGCGCAGTCGGTGCAGGGCATCAACAACCCGTTCAACAACTACGCCCCGATCGCCACCAAGGAGCTGACCAAGCAGTACAAGAATCTGCGCCTGGCCGACTTCCTGGAGGCACAGGGCGTCAAGGACGACCTGGTGTCGATGGCCGACCCGGCCATGTTCAAGCAGCTCGACAGCATGATCGTCAGCATCAAGCCGGACCAGTGGAAGGCCTATCTGCGCTGGCGCGTGGGCGATGCGATGGCGCCGTACCTGTCCAAGAGCTTCCACGATGCCGAGTACCAGTTCCGCGGCCGTCTGCTGCGTGGCGATGCGCTGCCGCCGCAGCGCTGGCAGCAGGTGCTGGACGCGATCAATATCGCCGCCGGCCCAATGCTCGGCCGCGAATACGTGGCGCGTTACCTGAGCAGCGACACGCGCCGCCAGGCCGAAGCGATCGCCGACCAGGTACGCGACGCGCAGCTGGCCGCGCTGGAGCGCACCGGCTGGGGCAACGGTGAAGTGATCGCCGAAGCCAAGGCCAAGCTGGCGGCGATGAAGATCGAAGTCGGCGCACCGCGTCGCGATCTGGATTACACCGTGCAGCCGATGGGTCGCGGCAGCTTCGGCGGCAACATGCTGATCGCCTCGACCTGGCGTCACCGCGAGGAGATGAAGCGCATCGGCAAGGGCAACGCCGACCGTCGCTGGGACGTGTTGCCGCAGCAGCCGGCAGTGGCCTACGACATCGCACAGAACCGCCTGATCATCACCGCCGCCGTGCTGCAGGCACCGGTGCTCACCGCCGGCAGCACCCCGGCCGCGCAGTACGGCGCTTACGGCGCGCTGGTCGCCCACGAAATGACCCGTGCCATCGACGCCAAGGGCTCGCTGGTGGATGCCAAGGGCGAGTTGCGCAGCTGGTGGACGCCGGCCGAGAAGAGCAGCTGGACCATGCTGACCGGCAAGGTGGCCAGCCAGTTTGGTGCCTACCCCTACCCGGGCGTGCCCAACGTCAAGGTCAACGGTGCGCAGACCGCCGAAGAAAACCTGGCCGACCTGGCCGGCGTCGAACTGGCCTGGCAGGCCTTCAGCAAGCCACAGCCAGCGGCCACCGAGGCCGACAAGCAGGCATTCTTCACCGCCTGGGCCGGTTTGTGGGCCCAACAGCTGTCGCCGAACGAAGCGGTGCAGCGTGCCAGCGCCGACATCCGGGCGCCGGGCCAGTGGCGCACCAACGGCCCGCTGTCCAACCTGCCGGAGTTCGGTGCGGCATTCAGCTGCAAGGCCGGCCAGCCGATGCAGCGCGTGGATGCCGAGCAATTGAAGATCTGGCGCTGAGTCAAGCGCCAGGAAGTCACTGGCAATCAACACGCAGTGGCAGGCAATAAAAAAGAGCGCGTACTCCGCGCTCTTTTTTTGTGCCTGGCATTTAGTCCATCCCAACATTTGGTAGGAGCGGCCCCGGCCGCGATGAGGCGTTATCGGTAACGCCCTATCGCGGCCAGGGCCGCTCCTACGGATCAGCGTGGATCCGCCTCTCCGAGACTACCTCAACGCACCACACGCAGCGGCGGCTTGCGCCCCTTGCCACCACCCTTCCTGCCGCCGCTGCCGCCAAACGGCGACTGCCCACGCCAATAACGGATCATCAGCCAGCCGAACAGCATGCTGCCCAGATGCGCAAAGGGGCCTCGCCCGGCTGCCCGTCATCCATCCGCTGCTTGCCTGACAACGCACGCTTGGTAGGAGCGGCCCCGGCCGCGATGAAGCCTTACCGGTAACGCCTCATCGCGGCCGAGTCCGCTCCTACGGATCAGTGTGGATCTGCCTTTCCGCGACTACCTCAACGCACCACACGCAGCGGCGGCTTGCGCCCCTTGCCACCACCCTTCCTGCCGCCGCTGCTGCCGCCAAACGGCGACTGCCCGCGCCAATAACGGATCATCAGCCAGCCAAGTAGCATGCCGTCCAGATGCGCAAAGGGGCCTCGCCCGGCTGCCCGTCATCAATCCGCTGCTTGCCTGAAAACGCACGCTCGGTAGGAGCGGCCCCGGCCGGGATGAAGCCCTACCGGTAACGCCTCATCGCGGCCGGGTCCGCTCCTACGGATCAGCGTGGATCTGCCGCCACACCGCGACTATTTCAACGCACCACACGCAGCGGCGGCTTGCGCCCCTTGCCACCACCCTTCCTGCCGCCGCTGCCGCCAAACGGCGACTGCCCGCGCCAGTAGCGGATCATCAACCAGCCGAACAGCATGCCGCCCAGATGCGCAAAATGGGCCACGCCCGGCTGCCAGCCGGTCGCACCCAGGAACAGTTCAATTGCACCGAACACGATCACGAAGGTGCGTGCCTTCATCGGGATCGGCGGAAACAGCAGCATCACCCGCTGATTGGGGAACAGCATTCCGTAGGCCAGCAACAGACCGAACACCCCGCCCGACGCCCCCACCACCGGCGCCCCGCTCTGGGTGAACCAGGCCATCAGCAACTGGCACACGCCGGCACCGGCCACGCACACCAGGTAATAGGTCAGAAAGCGCTTCTGCCCCCAGGTCTGCTCCAGCGCCGCGCCGAACATGAAAAGCGCCAGCATGTTGAAGAACAGATGGTTGAAACCGCCATGCAGGAACGCATAGGTCAGCAACTGCCACGGCATGAAGCTGGCGCCGGGCGAGAACGCATCGAAGCCATTGGAAATCGGCCATAGCATCAACGAGGACAGCGCCGCATCGGAGGGCAGCACGCCGGCGCCGAGGTCGCCCAGTGCCCATTGCAGCAGGAACAAGCCAATATTGGCGATCAACAACGCTTTGGTGACGGGCGGCAGTTGGGGCATGACGGCATCCTTCGGAATGCCAACCATCATAACGGCAGGCTTATGAAGGTCCCCACACGGCGGCATCCAGCCGCTGCGCGGCACTGGCACGGCGCACCCGGCCCTGCTCGACCACCACGCCTTCGGCACGCAGCCGCCGGCATTGCTCACGGTAGCCGGACGAGCCTTCCGGCAACGCGATCCGGCCATCGCTGCGCAGCACCCGGTGCCACGGCAGCTGCGGATCATCGTTGCCGCTGAGCACGCGCGCCACCAGCCGCGCCCGCCCGGGCAGGCCGGCGCGCAGTGCGACCTCGCCATAGCCGGCAACCTGGCCGGAAGGAATTGCACGAATCGCCGCAAGAATGCGCAGCCGCGCCTGTTCGCCGGAGAGCAGCTCGGCGTTGGAGGCGGCAGGCGCAGATGGATCGGTGGATCGACGCGTCGTTGGTTTGCGGGGCTTGGACATCGCGCAAGGATGCCAGCTATGGGATTGAAATCCCTCTTCCGTCCGAGCGAGGAGGCAGTGTTTGCGCGCTCTCGGTGCGCGTGTCTTGACGCGCCTTGGCTGACAGCGCGAAGCGGGATTGAGGTGAGGGTTCGGGCGGCACGAGGCACGGCGGACAAGAAGCGCGGTCAACTTCCACGCATGGCCGGATGAGGCATGGCCGGCTGGGACGGAAGATCGGCAGTTGAGTGATGCATCACTTTACCAAACCCTCACCCCAACCCCTCTCCCGAGGGGAGAGGGGCTTTGATCCGTTTGCTTGCAGGGCCCTGGCCTGCGTCAAGCGCACTTACGTCGGGTGCAGGAGTGGTGTGCAGTGTTGCGCGGGGCTGCCGCAAGTTGTGACACGCAGGGGCCGACGCCAGTCCCTGCATCCGGCAGGGCGCTGATGCCCTCGTCGGCCCGGTCACAACTGCCGCACCAATGCATCAGTGCATCAACACGATCTCTTCCGACGAGGTGGGATGGATCGCCACGGTCTCGTCGAAGTCGCGCTTGGTCGCACCCATCTTCACTGCCACCGCAAAGCCCTGCAGCATTTCGTCGGCGCTCTCGCCCAGCAGATGTACGCCGACCACGCGCTCCTGTTCGCCCACGCAGACCAGCTTGAACAGGCTGCGCTGCGGCGCGTCGGCCAGCGCGTGCAACATTGGGCGGAAGTTGCTGCGGTAGACGCGCACCGCGCTGCCATGCCGCGCGCGCGCCTGCTCCTCGGTCAGTCCGACCTGCCCGAGCGGCGGATGCGAGAACACCACGCTCGGCACGCCTTCGTAGTCCATGCGCGCATCCGGCTGCTTGCCGAACAGGCGATCCATCAACTTGCGTCCCGCCGCGATTGCCACTGGCGTCAGTCCGACCTTGCCGCCGACATCGCCGATGGCATGAATGTTCGGCACGCTGGTGGTCTGGCCTTCGTCCACCACCACCTCGCCCTTGTCGCCCAGGCGCACCCCGACCTCTTCCAGACCCAGCCCCGCCGTGTTGGCGCGCCGGCCGGTGGCGAAAAACACCTTGTCGAAGACGTCGTTGCCCTGCTCGCTGGGGTGCGCGGGATGACCATGCACGCGCAGCCTGCCTTCTGCATCGCGCTCCAGGCCGGTGGTGGAAAACCCGAAATGCAGGCGCACGCCCAGGTGCCGCAGGTTGTCGGCCAGTTGCAGGGTCAGCTCGGCATCGAAGCGTTCCAGCAACCGCTCGCCCTGCACGAACAGATGCACCCGGCTGCCCAGCGCCTGCAGCAGGCCGGCGATCTCCACCGCGATATAGCCGCCGCCGACAATCGCCACCTGCGCGGGCGCATGACAGAGATTGAAGAAATCGTCGGACACCTCACCGTGCTCGGCACCTTCGATGTCCGGGCGCAGCGGATGCGCACCGGTGGCGATCACGATGTGCTCGGCGGTCACCGGCACGCCGTCGCCGCCCATGATGGTATGGCGATCCTGCAACACACCGCGCTGCGGAATCATGACCACGCCATCTTCGTCGAGGCGGCGCCGATAACTGGCGTGGATGTTGCCGATGTAGCCCTGCCGGTGGGTGACCAGTTCCTGCCACGCCAGGGTCGGTCGCGGCACATCGAAACCCAGCGCCCCGGCCAGCTCGATCTTGCCGGCCAGATCGGCCGCCAGCCACATCGCCTTCTTCGGAACGCAGCCGAGATTGACGCAGGTGCCGCCCAATTCGTTCGGCTCCATCATCGCCACGCGCGCGCCATACTTGGCCGCGCGAAACGCAGCGGCCAGTCCACCGGAGCCGCCTCCCAGGATCACCACGTCGTAGTCGTACCGGGCACTCATGCGAAGCGCTCCGCCCGGTAGGGATGCGGGTCCAGCGCAGGTGCGCGGCCCGTGATCAGGTCGGCCATCAGTTGTCCGCTTGCAGTGCTCATGCTGATGCCGAGCATGCCATGTCCGGCTGCGAGCCAGACGTGAGGACGGCCCGGCACCGCGCCCAGCACCGGCACGTCGTCCCAGGTCATCGGCCGCCATCCATACCAGCGCTCGATCACGGCCGGACCGGCCGGCGCATGCAGATAATCGGCCGCTGCGCGCTCAAGTGCCGCCAGGCGCGTGGGGTTGAGGTGGGTGTCGTGCCCGGAGAATTCCATCGTGCTACCGATACGCAGACGATCGCGCCATGGCACCACGAACACCCAACGGTCTTTCAGCACCACCGGGCGACGCGGCATCAGCGCCGGGGCGGTATAGGTGATCGAATAGCCCTTGCCGGCCTGCACCGGCAGACGCAAGCCCAGTTGCGCCGCCAGCAGCGGCGACCATGGGCCGGTTGCGATGACCACCTCGCGCGCCTGCAGTCGCCCACGCGCGGTGTGCACGCACGCGCCACGTGCGTCCGGCACCACCGCATCGACGCGGCACTGCGCATGGATCACCGCACCGCGCGCGCGCAGCACTCTTGCCAGTTCTGCGGTGTAACGCTCCGGGCGCAGATGCGCATCGCCGGGGAAATGGATCGCACCGGCAATGCCCGCGCGGAATGCCGGATCCTGGCGCACGTAGTCGGCACCGTCGATCATTTCGGCCTGGATACCCCACTGCGCAAGCACGTTGCACTCGTGGCGATAGTGCGCAAAGCGGCGCGGATCGGCAAACACGTAGTCCAGCCCATCGCTGCGAAATTCGCAGTCCAGCGCATAGCGCTCGACCCAGTCGTCGAAGCGTTGCCGCGCATCGCCCAGCAACGCCGCGCGCGCCTGCGCGCTGGCCTGCCAGTGACGCGTATTGCAGCGCTGCGCGAACTGCAGCAACCAGCGCCACAGCGCCGGGTCCAGACGTGGCCGGATATACAGCGGCGCGTCCGGCGTCAGCATCCACTTCAGCGCCTGCGCGATCATGCCCGGCGCTGCCAGCGGCGGCGCATGGCTCGGCGTGATGGTGCCGCAGTTGCCGTAGGACGTCGCCGCACCCACCGCGCCGGCGTCGAGCACGTGCACCTGCCGGCCCGCTTCGACCAGTGCCAGCGCAGTCGCCAGCCCAATGGCGCCGGCACCGACCACCACCACATCGACAGGCGCGGCGCTCATGTGCGCACTACCCCACGCGCGCGTCGCTGCGGCGCATCGGCGGCACACGCAGATAGGTCACGCTGCGCCATAGCCATTCCATCGGCCCGAAGCGGAACCAGCGCAACCACCATTGGCTCAGCACCACCTGCAACGCAAACAGCGCCAGCGCGAACGGCAGCTGCCATACGCGCGGCAGCTGCTCGAAATAGCCCAGCCCGTAACCGTAGAAGATCCACGTGCACACCAGCGACTGCAGCAGGTAGTTGCTCAGCGCCATGCGTCCGGCAGGCGCAAGCCAGGCCAGGCGCGGCGCCAGGCGCACCACCCAGGCCGCATAGCCCAGGCTCATCAGCGGGCCGGCAATCAGCGACAACCCGAACGCACCCGACAAGCGCAGATCCAGCCGCGCCGGATCGATCCACGGCTCCAGCGCGTAACTCACCCCCATCACGCCCAGCCCGAGCGGCAGCACCAAGTAGCGCAGGGCCCGAAACAGGCGCGGGAAGCGCTCGGGCGCGGCGATCGCGCCACTGCGCACAAACCAGCTGCCCAGCAGGAACATGCCGAGCATCGCCGGGCCATTGATGCTCAGCCCGGTCATCGCGTGCTGCAGGTCGTGCCAGCGCTCCAGCGTGGCCTGCGCATAGCTGCCGCTCCCGAAGGCGGCGCGCTGCGCCTGCACGTTCGCTGCCGCCTGTTGCGCCGCATCGGCCATCGCGGCCTTCCATTCCACGGCAACCGCCGGATCGAGCTGCGTCAAGGTGCCTGCGACGCCGTACAGCAGCGTCAACGCGGGCGCGCAACAGTAGACCAGCGCGGCAAACCACGGCAGCGTCACCGTCGGCACCGAGCGCGTGGCCAGCAGCAACAAGGCCAGCAAGGCGTAGGTGACCAGCACATCGCCGGACCACAGCAGCAGTGCGTGCAGCAGCCCGATCACCAGCAGCCCGACGGTACGACGCAGATAGGTACCGAACAACCCGCGCCCGGCCTGCGCGGCGCGTTGCGCCATCACCGCAAACCCCATGCCGAACAGCAACGAGAACAGCGTATAGAACTTGCCCTGCACCAGCAGGTACACCAGCGCATCGGCAACCCGGTCGGCGCCGTGCCAATGCGGCTCCACGCCGGTGACCGCCAGATCGAGCGGGCCGACGAAGGCTTCGATATTCATCAGCAGGATGCCCAGCAGCGCAAAACCGCGCAGCACGTCGAGCACCGCGATTCGCTCGCTGATTGCGATGGGCAGCAAAGGATCGCGCGGGGTCATCTCAGCTCGGGCAGCGCTGCGCGGCGATCGCGGCGATCGCGGCGCGTAACATGCAAACAGCCCGCCGAGATGGCGGGCCGCGGAAACACATCCAGCCGACGCTGGTCACACACACACGATCGGCGCGTGCAAGCCGGCATCACCGTGCGGTGCATGCCGATCCTGCAGGTTGCCCGCATCGGTCCGCCTGCCACACAGGCCGCGTGACGACTGCGCTCAGTGGTGATGGCCGCCTTCGCCATGCACATGCCCGTGGTCGCGCTCTTCCTGGGTGGCTTCACGCACCTCGATGATCTCCACGTCGAAGTGCAGGTCCTTGCCGGCCATCGGGTGATTGAGATCGACGTCGACCACGCTCATGCCGACCTTCTGCACCGTCACTGCGCGCGGGCCGAAGTTGGTCTGCAGCACCACCTGGGTGCCCGGGACCAGCTTGGTGGCGCCGAAGTGCTTCTTGGGCACGCGCTGGCTCAGGCCTTCGCGGTATTCGCCGTAGGCTTCGGTGGCCTTGACGTCCACGCCGAAGCTGTCGCCGGCTTCCTTGTCCATCATGGCCGCTTCCAGGCCCGGAATGATGTTGCCGTGGCCGATCATGATCGCCAACGGGTCACGCTCCTTGGAGCTCTCGATCGGCTCCTGGCCGAGCTCGGAAACGGTGTAGTGGAAGCGGACGACGCTGTCTTTTTCGATCTTCATGCCTGGCTCTGGATAGGCTGCCCGGTGGCAGACGGTGGAGGACGGCTTGTCGGCCGCCGGGTGCGCCGCCATCATGGCGACCTTTCGAACCGCCCATTATCCCGGCTCCATGCATATCACGCCAGTTTTCGCCGCCCGCGCCCGCCGCGCCGCGGCCAGTTCGTTGCTGGGCCTGCTCGTGCTGCTGGGCGGTTGCGCACAGGCGCCGGTCCGTCGACCGGCCGCCACCCCGCCACCGGCACCGCGTGTCTGGCCACAGGTGCCGCCGTCCAACCCGGCTGCCGCCAACAACATCCTGATGCGTGCGCTGGGCCTGGTCGGCACGCCGTACCGCTTCGGCGGCAATACGCCGGAAACCGGCTTCGACTGCAGCGGGCTGGTCACCTATGTCTACAAGGATGTGCTGGCACTGTCGCTGCCACGCACCTCGCGGGAGCTGGCCGCGGTGCAGGGCCCGCGCATCCCTCCGGAGCAGTTGACCACCGGCGACCTGGTGTTCTTCGGCTCCAGTGGCAACGTGACCCATGTCGGCATTTATGTCGGTGAAGGCCGCTTCGTACATGCTCCGAACACCGGCGGTACCGTCCGCTTGGATTTCCTGGATGGCGCCTACTGGCGTGACCATTATTCAGGTTCAAAACGGGTTTTGCCCTGATATGTGATGCGCATCACATTTCATAAAACGGAAATTTAACCTTTTTTGAACGTAACGATTCTTTCACCAAGGCATCATCCCGCATCGACAGCAGAATTGTGATTCCCGCGTGACGAACGACGAACAGATCAACACTGGCGCCGCACCGCTTCCGCCCCGGAAACCGCTCCGCCTGCTATGCGCCACCGCTCTTTGGCTCGCAGCCCTACCCGCCCTGGCCCAGACCGCCAACGGCACCGCATCCGCTCCGCAGACGACCACGCCAGACAGCGCCGTCGCCGCCGAGAAAGCCGCAACCCGCAGCCGCGCCGACGCCGCTGCCACCGCAACACTGGCCGCCCTGCTTCCGCACCTGGCCGCCAACGACGCCATTCCGCTGATGGACCGCTCGGCGATGTTCGCCGGTGACCTCAGCCGCCTGCTGGCCAATTACGACGTCTCCCAGAGCGCAGCCAATGCTGCCCAGAACGCCGTGGCTGACAGCCGTGTGCAGGTGATCCTGCAACGCGCCATGGCCCTGCTCGGCACCCCGTACGTCTGGGGCGGCGAGTCCACCGAAGGTTTCGACTGCAGCGGCCTGGTCGGCTATGTGTTCAAGACCGCTCTGGGCATCGACCTGCCGCGCGTGTCGCGCGACATCGCACGCGACGAATCTGCTGAACTGATCAAGGACCCCAACGCGCTCAAGGCAGGCGATCTGGTGTTCTTCGGCAGGCGTGGTCGCATCGACCACGTGGGTCTGGTGGTCGGCGATGGCAAGTTCCTGCACGCGCCCAGCCGCGGCAAGGACGTGCGCGTGGATTCGCTGGCCAGCGGTTACTGGAGCGAGAAGTTCATCCAGGCACGTCGGGTGCTGTGATCCCGAGCAGCTGATCCACTGCACGACAGAAAGGCCGCGGAGATCCCGCGGCTTTTTTTTTGCGACGCTGTTGCCCGACGTGACTGAGTGAGCAACACGATCAATTGCCTAACGCTGGGCGGCAAGTGCGGCCAGCCTCCTCGCGCCCTGCATGGCGACCGCGGGATACCAGCCGTGCCCCACCCGCGCAGCACCGGTTACCGCGCCGTGTCGGCCTGGTAATGCGCCATGGTGTCCTCGATGCCCTTGCTCAGTTCCATCACCTTGAGCGCGTATTCGGCCAGGCGCTGATCCTCGGGCGTGCCCGGCCGCCAGGAAGGCACTTCCACCGGCGTGACACCATCCGGGTCCATGGCCACGAACACGATGATGCAATGCGTGCAGAGCCGCGAGTCGCCGCCCATCGGGCTGCGCGCTCGCACATCGATGGCGAAGTGCATGCTGGTGCGTCCGGTGTAGACCAGCTTGGCCGACACCGCGACCAGATCGCCGATCCGCACCGGCGCCACGAAGCGGATGCCGCCCACCGCCACGGTGACGCAGTAATGCCCGCTCCAGCCACTGGCTGCGGCAAAGCCGACCTGGTCGATCCACTTCATCACCACGCCGCCATGCACCTTGCCGCCGAAGTTGACGTCGCTGGGCTCGGCCAGAAAACGAAATGTCAGATCACGCTGTTGGCCAATCACCGCCCGCCCCCGTCAATGGATGAGCTGGCAGTGTGCCATGCGGGTGGGACGTGAGCGCGCCCGAGGCAAACGCCTGACGCCGCGTCCGGCAGGGCCGACGCTTCACTCAGGAACGCAGCGCATCCAGGTTGTCCTGCCTGCGCAGACACAGCCACGGAAAGTGGGGTTGTTTCATCCTGAGCATCCGCCGCAGGCGCGCACCCGGGCGGCGCGGGTCGAACAGTCGCTGCACCACAAAGCGCTCGAAGCTGGCGTAGGTGTGCTGGTGGTAGTGCGCGGCCAGCGCCGGAACGCCCAGTTCGGTGAAGTAGCGCAGGCTGCGCGCGGCGCTTGCGTTGGCGGCTTGCGCATCTGCATACAGCGGGCTGTCGAGGATGTGCAGCTCGCCGCCGTCGCGTAGTTGGGCGAGCAGGCGCACGACCAATGCCGCAGGGTCGGCAAAATACTGGATGCAGGCCGGGATCACGATGACGTCGAACAGATCGCGTGGCAGCGCCAGGGTCTGGATGTCGGCGGCGATGAAACTCAGGCGCTGGTCGTGGCCGAACACGCGCGCGGCCTGGGTCAGCTCGGTACGGTTGACGTCGATGCCGCAGACGTCGCGCTGCAGCGACTGCGCCAGCAGCTGCGACAGCCAGCCGTTGCCGCAGCCCAGTTCGGCAATGGCGCCCTCGCCTGCCTGCGCGCGCAGGTGCTGGACCAGCAAGGCGCTGGACAGCGCACGCACCTGCCATTCCAGACTGGCGCCGAGTTTGCCGCCGGGACGCGGCAGGCTGCGCACCTGTGCATCGGTGTAGAGCCGGCCTTCCTTGCGCCGAACCTGCAGATACTGCTGCTCGAACGGGTCGTCGGCCAACGACCGCTGCACCAACACGCCGTCGACGCAGTGCAACTCGGGCAGTTGCTGCAGGCGGTCGCGCAGCGTGGGAAATCCAGCGCGCATCGGCGGCAGTCAGCGCTGCGTCGGCGCGCGATCTGTCAGCGGATCTTCCAGGCCCACGTTGGTCGAGGCCGACTCATAGACCGCCTTGTCGAGCAGGCCGGTTTCCTTGGCCACCAGCACCGGCACCAGCATCTGCCCGGTCACGTTGGTCATGGTGCGCATCATGTCGAGGATGCGGTCGATCGCGTACAGGTAGCCGATCACTTCCAGCGGCAGATTGGCCGCACTTAGCACCACCGTGGCCATGATCACCGCGGTGCCAGGTACGCCGGCGGTGCCGAAGCTGCCCAGCACCGAGGCAATCAACACCACGAAGTATTGATTCGCGGTCAGCGGCACGCCGGTGTACTGCGCGATGAAGACCGCGCACAGGGCCGGGAAGATCGCACCGCAGCCATCCATCTTGATGCTGGCACCCAGCGGCACTGCAAACGCGGCGTAGTCCTTGCTGACGCCCAGGTTGTGCGTGATCGAGCGCATCGCCACCGGCATCGCGGCAAAGCTCGATGAACTGACGAAGGCCACCTGCATGCCCGGCGCCGCGCCGCGGAAGAACTTCCACGGATTCAATCCATGCAGCAACAACAGGCTGCTGTAGACCACCACGATATGGATCGCGCAGGCCACATACAGCGCCAGCACGAAGTTGCCGAACGGCAGCAGTTTCTCGAAGCCATAGCTGCCGACCAGGCTGGCGATCAGCCCGAAGGTGCCGAGCGGGGTCATCTCCAGCACGAAGCGGGTGACCTGGATCATGATGTCGCTCAACTGCGCGGTGAGCTTGCGTGCCTCGGCCACGCGCTCGCCGAGCTTGACCATCGCAAAGCCCAGCAGCGCGGCGAAGAAGATCACCGGCAGGATCGATCCGCGCCCGGCGGCCAGCACCGTTTCGCCGGCCGCATTGGTCTTGGTGCCGATGCCGGTCAATGCGTAGAACGGGTTGGAGGGCACCACGTCCAGCAGCACCTTGATCGGGCTGGGCACATCGCGCGGTTTCCAGGCCGAGTCCACGCTCAGGCTGAAATGGCCGGCGCCGGGTTGCATCAACGTACCCACCGCCAGGCCCACGCCCACCGCCAGCGCGGCGGTGATGACGAACCACAGGAAGGTACGCCCACCGAGCGCGGCGACGGATTTTTGCCCGTGCAGCGAAGAGATCGCATTGATCACCGCAAAGAACACCAGCGGGATCGCGATCATCTTGATCAGGGTGACGTACAGATCGCCGAGCGGACCGAACCACACATCGGCCGCCGGCCCCATGGCCCAGCCGGCCAGCGCGCCGAGCACGAAGCCGGCCACCACGCGTTGCCAGAACGGAATGCGCAACCAGGCCGAGACCAATGTCATGCGTCGAATCATCCGGGGGGAGAGTGCATGCACCATAGCCCAGGCCCGCGTCGCCCGCGAGGCCACGACTGGAACAGCGGCGTGTCATCTGTGTGACACCAGGCATCCCGGCATAATGCGCGCTGATTCAGTCACGAGTTCGATGCCGATGCGTTACCGCCTGCCTGCCCTCGCCGCCCTGACCACCGTGTGTGTCGCCGCCTGCGCCTCCAGCGCCGGCACCAGCGTATCCGCGCCCACTGCCGTGCGCGTGGAGGTGCCGCAGGTGGCGCATCCCGCCGGCGAGACGCCGCAATGGTGGTACCGCTCGGGTGCCGCGCGCGCAGCCGGTAACGGCGCCATGGCCGGGCGCGCGCGCAATGTGATCCTGTTCCTGGGCGATGGTATGAGCCTGACCACGGTGGCGGCAGCACGCATCCTGGATGGCCAGCGCAAGGGCGGGCCGGGCGAGGAGAACCTGCTGTCCTGGGAGCAGTTCCCGGCCACCGCCTTCAGCAAGACCTACAACACCGATTCGCAGACGCCGGATTCGGCCGGCACCATGACCGCGATCACCACCGGGGTGAAAACGCATATGGGCGCGATCGGCGTCAGCAGCGGCAACCGCAGCGACTGCGCCGACAGCCTGGGCAAGGGCCTGTTGAGCTGGCTGCAGCTGGCCGACAGCGCCGGCATGGCCACCGGCATCGTCACCACCACCCGCCTCACCCACGCCACCCCGGCGGCGACCTATGCGCATTCGCCGGACCGCAACTGGGAAAACGACACCGACCTGCCCGAGTCCGCGCGCACTGCCGGCTGCCAGGACATCGCCCAGCAGTTGCTGTCCAGCGCGCGCTTCGGGCGTGGCCCGCAGGTGGTGCTGGGCGGCGGACGCAGCCAGTTCCAGACCGTGCAGGAGCGCGATCCGGAATACGACGACAAGGTCGGCCTGCGCCTGGACGGCCGCGACCTGGTCGCCGAGTGGAAGCAGGCACACCCACAGGGCGCCTACGTCTGGAACGAACAACAGTTGCAGGCGGCCACCGGCGCGCCCGCACTACTGGGCCTGTTCGAGCCGGATCACATGCAGTTCGACCACGACCGCAATCGCACCGCTCAGGGCGAGCCCAGCCTGACCGAGATGACCCGTACCGCGATCCAGTCGCTGTCGCGCGACCCGAACGGCTTCGTGCTGATGGTCGAAGGCGGCCGCATCGATCACGCCAACCACGCCGGCAATGCCTACCGCGCGCTCGACGAAACCGTCTCGCTGTCCGATGCAGTACGCACCGCCGTGCAGACCGCGCCGCCGGACACGCTGATCATCGTCACCGCCGACCATTCGCATACGCTCAACTTTGTCGGCTACCCGGTGCGTGGCAACCCGATCCTGGGCAAGGTGCGCGGCACCGGCGGCGAAGAAGGCGACCGCAGCCAGCTGGCCACCGACCTGGCCGGCCAGCCCTACACCACGCTGAGCTACGCCAACGGCCCCGGCTACACCGGCGCCAGCAACGCGCAGCCGGCCGGCCCCAAGAAGTACCCGCACGAACCCAGCAACAGCGAGCCGGCCGCCGGCCGCCCGGACCTGACCCATGTCGACACCGAGGCGCCCAGCTACATGCAGGAATCGCTGGTGCCGACCAAGTCCGAAAGCCATGGCGGCGAAGACGTCGGCATCTGGGCCACTGGCCCGGGCAGCGCAGCCTTCCGCGGCACGCTGGAAGAGAACGTGATCTACCACGTCATCGTGCAGGCCACCCCGCGCCTGCGCGAGCGCCTGTGCAAGGCCGGTACCTGCGACAGCACCGGCGTGCCGGTGGAGTTGCCGCAGTCGGCCACGTTCGAGACTGCGGCCAAACGCTGATGGACAGGCTGCGCGCAGCGCGGACGGTGGCGGCGCGGCATGCCCCGCCGCCCGCGTGCGGATGCAGCGTCGCAGCACGCCATCTGCATCGATGACCGGATTGCTGCCACCCGCGGCGCCGCCCGGCCCGGTGCTGGTCGCCTACAGCGGCGGCGTGGATTCGAGCGTCTTGCTGCACCTGCTGGCAGCGACGCCGCGTTGTCGCGACACGGGGCTGCGTGCGGTGCATGTGCATCACGGCCTGCATGCCGATGCCGACGCCTGGGCCGCGCATTGCCAGCGCCAGTGCGATGCCTTGCAAGTCCCCCTGCAGATTGCGCACGTGCAGGTCGCGCGCGACAGCGGCCTGGGGCTGGAAGCGGCGGCACGCCATGCACGCCACGCCGCGTTTGCCGCCGCACTGGCGCCAGGCGAATGGCTGGCGCTGGCGCACCATCGCGACGATCAGGCCGAAACCTTCCTGCTGCGCGCATTGCGCGCTTCCGGCCCGGACGGCTTGGCGGCGATGCGCGCGCAGCGTCCCTTCGCCGCCGGCATGCTGTGGCGCCCCCTGCTGGCGCATGCGCGCGCCGAGGTGCTGGCGTATGCGCAGGCACATCGCCTGCAGTGGATCGAAGATCCCAGCAACGCCGACGCCCGCCACAACCGCAACTTCCTGCGTACTCAGCTGATGCCCGTATTGCAGCAGCGCTGGCCGCAGGCCGCCGAGGCACTGGCGCGCAGCGCGCAGCTGAGCGCCGATGCCAGCGACCTGCTGCTGCAGGAGGACACCGCGCTGCTGCCCGGCCTGCTGACCGCCGCCGGCGCACTGGATCTGCAGGCCTTGCGTGCGCAGCCGGCAACACGTCGGCCGCGGCTGCTGCGCGCCTGGGTGGCGGCAGCGCAGGCGCCACCGCTGCCTGCGCACGGCGTTGCCGCCCTGGAGCAGGAAGTCGACGACGACGCGCCGGATCGGCAGGCCTGCTTTGCCTGGCAACAGGTGCAGGTGCGGCGCTGGCGCCAGTGCCTGTACCTGCTGCGTCCGCACAGCGCGTGGCCGGCGTCATGGCAGGCCTGCTGGGATGGCACGTCCCCGCTGCCACTGCCGGATGGCGCGCAGCTGCAGTTGCACGGCGCACCCGGCCTGCGCTTCGCGCAACCGCTGCTGGTGCGCGCACGCCAGGGTGGCGAACGCATCGTGCTGCCGCAGCGCGCGCATTCGCATCGGCTCAAGCACCTGCTGCAGGCGCTGGATCTACCGCCCTGGCAACGCGCACGCCTGCCGGTCCTGTGGGACGACGGTCAGGTGCTGGCAGCCGGCGACCGCATCGTCTCGGCGGCATTGAACGACTGGCTGCGCGCGCATGGCGCATCCCTGCGATGGCGCGACCACGCCAATGCGAATTGACCCGCCTGCCTGCGCGCCGCACACTTTGACGATGGTCAAAAAATCCTTGAACGAAACATCCCCGGTCGCCCGCTTCGAACAGTCGCTGGAAGAACTCGAGCAACTGGTGCAGAAGATGGAAGTCGGCGACCAGAGCCTGGAGCAGTCGCTCACCGCCTACGAGCGCGGCATCGGCCTGTACCGCGACTGCCAGCAGGCACTGGAACAGGCCGAACTGCGCGTGCGCATGCTGACCGACCCCGCGCGCCCCGATCTGGCCGAAGACTTCCAGGCGCCGTCGCAGGACGGCGGCTGAGGTGAGTTCGGCGTTGTTCGAGCACTGGATCGGCCGCACCGAACGCAGCCTGGAGGCCAGTCTGCCAAGTCCCACCCTGGCGCCGCAGCGACTGCACGCCGCGATGCGGCACGCGGTGCTGGGCGGCGGCAAGCGCATGCGCCCGCTGCTGGTGTATGCGACCGGCGCGCTGTTCGGCGCCGACGAGGACCGCCTGGACACGCCCGCGGTGGCGGTGGAGCTGATCCACGCCTATTCGCTGGTGCACGACGATTTGCCGGCAATGGACGACGACGCCTTGCGCCGTGGCCAGCCCACCGTGCACATCGCCTTCGACGAAGCCACGGCGATCCTGGCCGGCGACGCGCTGCAGACGCGCGCCTTCGAGCTGCTGGCTGCGGCCCCGGTCAGCGCGGAGCTGCGGGTCGGCTGGCTACAGAGTCTGGCCACCGCCGCAGGCGCTGCCGGCATGTGCGGCGGCCAGGCGCTGGATATCGATGCCACCGGCCAGTTGCAATCGCTGCGCGATCTCGAGCGCATGCACGCCCTCAAGACCGGCGCGCTGATCCGCGCCGCGGTGCGCATGGGCGCGCTCACAGGCGCTGCCGCAGCCGACGACCAGCAACGCCTGGATGCGTTTGCCGATGCGCTGGGCCTGGCGTTCCAGGTCCGCGACGACATCCTGGATGTGGAATCGAGCTCGGCGCAACTGGGCAAGACCGCCGGCAAGGACGCCGCGCAGGCCAAGTCCACCTATCCGGCCCTGCTCGGAATGGACGGCGCCAAGGCCAAGCTGGCCGAACTGGCCACCCGCATGCACGACATCCTGCAGCCCTACGGTGCGCCCGGCGACACGCTGGCAACGCTGGGCCGGTTTGCGGTGGACCGCGCGCACTAGCGCTCCGCGTTCGTGTGAGCTGCCGCACAGGCGCGCCGGGCGCCTCGTGCGCCGATGCCTGGCGACATGCACAGGCTCCGCCGATGCGCAAGGGCGAGCGGCCGCGCAGCCGGCTTCAACGCCACCACGCACGGCGACTACGGCAGCGCGTTCGACTTCAGCAGCCCGCAGAGATCAGGCGCTCGCACCGGCCTTTGCGCATACCGTGCGCCAGCGCACGGTGCGGCTGCAGCACACCGCCCTGCAAGCGCTGCGCTGCGTCACAGAACGTAACTTCTCCTTCCATACATTTTTCACATGAAAACTTCGGCAGGGCGGCAATAAAGTGCGGACTAATTCACACTTCCAGGCTGAATTGTCGCCATCGGTGTCCGCATTTGTCATTGCCTGACTGCCGGCAGGCCAAAAACCACATCAATCGGTTCTCTTGTTGCGTCTGCTCGCTCTGCCTAGGTTGACCTGCCCGCGTCCGCGGACATCCCCCGACCACATGGAGAGTCACTGGTGAAGAACGTTTTTCTCGCATCGTTTGCAGCAGGCACGCTGGCCGTTGTTGGCGTGCTCGGTTCGGCGCAGGCGCAGTCCGTGCGCGGCCCGGTCCCGTTGACCATCGAACTGGCGCCAGTCGCCGATCAGGCCGGGCGACACCAGGGCAAGATCGCGGTGACCGTCACCAACAACGGCAGCCAGATCGCCCGCGTGCCGACCTATCAGCTGCCGCTGCAGACGCTGGACAACGGCATCCTGGAAGTGAGCCGCGATGGTGTGCCGGTGACCTACACCGGACGCCTGGTCAAGCGTGGCCTGCCCAAGGCGGCGGACTTCACCATCCTCAAGCCGGGCCAGAGCGTCAAGGGCGAGGTCGATCTGGCCGGCGCCTACGATCTGTCGACCAGTGGCAACTACACCATCCAGGTCCGTTCGTCGCTGCAATATGCCTCGCTGTCCGATGGCAGTCTGATGAAGGCCGCCAACGGCCAGCCGGCCGTGGCCACCAGCACGCCGCTCACGGTCTGGCTGGACGGCGCGCGTCGCGGCGTGCAGCGCCAGCTCGCAATCGGTCCGACCGCCGTGGTTAATGGCATCAACTACCTCAACTGCAGCACCACCCGCACCAATCAGGCGGCCAGTGCCGTCACTGCCGCGCGTACTTACTCGCAGAACGCGCGCAACTACCTCAATGCCGGCAGCACCGGTGCGCGCTACACCACCTGGTTCGGCGCCTACAACGCCTCGCGCTACAGCCGGGTCAGCTCGAACTTCGTCAACATCGACAACGCGCTGGACCAGAACAACGGCCAGCTGACGATCAACTGCAGCTGCGAAGCGGATCTGGCGGACGCCTTCGCCTACGTCTATCCGAACCAGCCGTACGAGATCCATGTCTGCAATGCGTTCTGGAGTGCGTCGACAACCGGTACCGACTCCAAGGCCGGCACGCTGGTGCACGAGACCAGCCACTTCACGGTCGTCGCCGGCACCCAGGACCGTGTCTACGGCCAGTCCGGCGCGCGCAGCCTGGCGATCAGCAACCCGGCCCAGGCGATCACCAACGCCGACAGCCACGAGTACTTCGCCGAGAACACCCCGGCGCAGAACTGATCGCATCATCGTCTGAAACGACGAAGGCCCGGCATCGCTGCCGGGCCTTCGTCATTTGCACCGCGCCGGATTACTTGATCAGGCGCAGCGTGAACGGATAACGGTAGTGTTCGCCGTTGTTGGCCTTGACTGCGGCCAGGATGCACAGCACCAAGTTGGCGATCCACACCAGCGTCGGCACGAAGAACAGGATGCCGAACGACACGATGGTCAGGATCACCGCAGCCACGTAGGCAATGATCACGGTGATCTGGAAGTTCAACGCCTCCTTGGCCTGATCGGTGGCGAACGGCTTGGACGGGCTGGCGTCCTTGCTGATCAGCCAGATCACCAGCGCGCCGATGAAGGACGTCAGGATGCCGAGCAAGTGCGCGGCCAGCGCCAGGGTGCGCTCCTCCGACGGTGTGCTGGTCCCGATCGGCGGCGGCGGCGGCGGCGGTACGGCGTGTGACTCGAATTCGCTCATCATGTCTCCCCATGCATGGTTGTGGTGCGGCGGACTATAACAACGATTCAGCCAGCTACCAGTGCGGGAAGACATGGTCTCGGCGGTGCACGGCGGTTGCCGCCAGGCAGAGCGGCAAGACGCGTGCGCGCCGGGCCTGTGCTGTTGGCGGAGCAGCCCTGCTCAGCCGCGCTCAGCTATCGCCTGCCACCGTCATGCGGTTGACCAGCACCGAGCCGATCTTGACGTGCGAGCGCGGATCGACATCGCTGCCGACCGCCTCGATGCCGGCGAACATCTCGCGCAGATTGCCGGCGATGGTCAGGCCGTCGACCGGGTAGGCGATCACGCCGTTCTCGATCCAGAAGCCACCGGCGCCGCGCGAATAATCGCCGGTCACCGGATTGACGCCGTTGCCCATCAGCTCGGTGACCAGCAGGCCGCGCGACATGCCGGCAACCAGCGAAGCCAGGTCGCCGGCGTTGGCGGTGACCTGCAGGTTGTGCACGCCGCCGGCGTTGGCGGTGGTCTGCAGGCCCAGCTTGCGCGCCGAGTAGCTGCCCAGCACATAGCGCTGCAGCACGCCGTCGCTGATCAATGCCGAACGCCGCGTCGCCACGCCTTCGCCATCGAAGGCGGCCGAGCGCAGGCCGCGGCGCAGGTGCGGCAGTTCTTCGATGTTGAACCAGTCCGGAAACAGTTTGCTGCCGACACTGTCGAGCAGGAAGCTGGCGCGGCGATACAGCGCGCCGCCGGAGACCGCGCCGAGCAGATGCCCGACCAGCGAGCGCGCCACTTCCGGCGCGAACAGCACCGGCAACTGACCGGTCGGCAACGAGCGTGGCTGCAGCCGCGCCAGGGTGCGTTCGGCGGCATGGCGGCCGATCGCTTCCGGCGCCTCCAGATCTTCGCGCGCCAGCGCGCTGCTGTACCAGCCATCGCGCTGCATGCCGTCGCCCTGGCCGGCGATCAGCGCGCAGCTGATCGAATGGTGGGTGCCACGCTCGCGGCCGATGAAGCCATGCGAGTTGGCGTAGACCGACAGGCTGAGCCCGGTGCTGGCCGAGGCGCCGTCGGAGTTGCTGATCCGCGCATCGGCATCACGTCCGGCGCTCTCGCAGGCCAGCGCCAGGTCCACCGCGGTGTCGGCGTCCAGCGCCCACGGGTGCCAGCTGTCCAGCTCGGGAAAGTCACGCGCCATCAGCTCCGGGTCGGCCAAGCCGGCAGCGACATCGTCCTCGGTGTAACGGGCGATCGCGCAGGCCTGGGCAACGGTCGATTCCAGGCTGGAATCCTGCAGATCGGCGGTGCTGGCGCTGCCCTTGCGCTTGCCGAAGTACACGGTGACCGCAATGCCGCGGTCGCGGGTGGATTCCACCGTCTCCACGTCACCCAGGCGCACGTTGACGTCCAGGCCGCGCTCTTCGCTGCAGCTCACTTCGGCCTGGGTGGCGCCGGCGGCACGGGCGCGCTCGAGCAGGCGCTGCGCGATGTCGGTGAGCGCATCCAGGCGCTGCAGGCTGTCGTCCTGGACACGTGTTTCGGAGGAGAGTGCGTTCAATGCTTTATCCTAGTCTCAATGATGAATAACTTCTTGTTTCGGATGGATGGCAATGCGCGGACGCGACGAAGACACCGGTGAATTCCGCGGCGCCAGCCGCAGCCAGCAGCGGCGCGAGGCGCTGGAAATCTTCGACCTGGGCGAAAAGCTGGTGGCGCTCACTCCGGCGCAGCTGGCCAAGTTGCCGGTGCCCGAATCGCTGATCCCGCATATCGAGGAGAGCAAGCGCATCACCTCGCATATCGCGCACAAGCGCCAGCTGGCGTTTCTGGCCAAGCACATGCGCCGCGAGGACGACGAAACACTGGCCGCAATCCGCGATGCGCTGGATGCCAACAGCGACACCGCGCGCCGCGAAGTGGCCGCGATCCACCGCGTCGAGCGCTGGCGCGAGCGCCTGCTCGCCGAAGGCGACGTGGCGCTGGCCGAACTGCTGGAAACCTACCCGGCCGCCGACCGTCAACAACTGCGCCAGCTGGTACGCAACGCCATCCACGAGCGGGCCAAGAACAAACCGCCGCGCGCCTACCGCGAGCTGTTCCAGGTGCTGCGCGAGCTGTCTCAGGAGCCGGGATTGGAGAGTGGGGATTCGGGATTGGAAGACGACGAATCGGCGTCGGACGCCGACGAATAAGGCTCCGCCCGATCCATCCAGCCCCGCAACGGCCATCCCGGCCGTTGCCAATCCCAGATCCCGGCTCCCGGATCCACCCAAGCGCAACCCACCACACCCCGCAGTCCCCGCTGTTGCGAATCCCGAATCCCGATTCCCAAATCCCCGCATCTCAGGCCTGCGTTCCACCAACGGTAATGCCGTCGATCAGCAGCGACGGCTGGCCGACGCCGACCGGCACGCTCTGCCCGTCCTTGCCGCACACGCCCACGCCTTCGTCCAGCGCCAGGTCGTTGCCGATCATGCGCACCTTCTGCATGGTCTCCGGGCCGTTGCCGATCAGCGTGGCGCCCTTGACCGGCGCGGTGACCTTGCCGTCTTCGATCAAGTAGGCCTCGGTGGCCGAGAACACGTACTTGCCGCTGGTGATGTCGACCTGGCCGCCGCCGAAGTTGACCGCGTAGATGCCCTTTTTCACCGAGCGGATCATTTCCTGCGGATCGTGCTGGCCGGCGCGCATGTAGGTGTTGGTCATGCGCGGCATGGTCAGGTGCGCGAACGATTCGCGCCGGCCGTTACCGGTCGGCGCCACGCCCATCAGGCGCGCGTTGTGGGTGTCCTGCATGTAGCCAACCAGCACGCCATCTTCGATCAGCGTGGTGCACTGGGTGGACGTGCCCTCGTCGTCGATATTGAGCGAGCCGCGGCGGCCATCCAGGGTACCGTCATCGACGATGGTCACGCCGGGCGAGGCCACGCGCTCGCCAATGCGACCGGCGTAGACGCTTGTGCCCTTGCGGTTGAAATCGCCTTCCAGGCCATGCCCTACCGCCTCGTGCAGCAGCACGCCGGGCCAGCCCGGGCCGAGCACCACCGGCATCACGCCGGCCGGAGCCGGAATCGCATCCAGGTTGACCAGCGCCTGACGCAGCGCTTCGCGGGCGAAGCCTTCGGGGCGGCCATCTGCGAACAGTTCGGCATAGCCGTAACGGCCACCGCCGCCGGAGTAACCGGACTCGCGCCGCCCGCCCTGCTCGACGATCACCTGCACGTTCAGCCGCACCAGCGGGCGCACGTCGGCGGCGAGCACGCCGTCGCTGCGCGCGATCAGCACCGTGTCCACCCCGCCGGACAGGCTCACCATCACCTGCTTGACGCGCGGGTCGGCGGCGCGCACGTACTGGTCGATACGGCGCAGCAGATCGACCTTGGTCGCGCTGTCCATGTCGTCGATCGGGTCGGTGGCCGGGTACAGCGCACGGCCGTTGCCGCGCACCAGCGAGCGGGTGGATTGCGCACCACCCTCGCGCGAGATTGCGCGTGCGGACTGCGCCGCCTCCAGCAAGGCCTCGCGCTGGATGTCATCGGAATAGGCGAAGCCGGTCTTCTCGCCGGCAATCGCGCGTACACCCACGCCCTGTTCGATGGAATGCGCACCGTCCTTGACGATGCCGTCTTCCACGCTCCAGCTCTCGCGTCGCGAATGCTGGAAGTACAGGTCGCCGAAGTCGATGCCCGGGCCCAGCAGGGCGCCGAAGGTGCGGTCGAGATGGCCGGTGTCCAGGCCGGAAGGAAGCAACAGCCGGGTTTCGGCCAGAGTGAGAGCGTTATCGGTCATGCAGTCAGGATGGGGCCCGCGCGCCGGGGAGACAAGTCGTTCGGCTGAACATGCGGCACGGCTATCATCGCGGGCCCATCGCCACGCCGACGCCCGCGCATGAAGCTCACTGCCCACGTCCTGGATGGCCATACGCTGGACATCCGCCCCGCTCCGCACGAGCGCGACTGGATGGACGCCACCGACCAGCGCTATGCCTACCGCTGCCTGCCGCTGGCGATCGCCAATGCGCATGGCTGGGAGCTGCTGTGCCAGGCCGGTTTCGAGGCGAGTTGGGACGGGCGCGACAGCCTGGATGCGATCCGGATCAGCGCCGATGCCGGCGCCGCCTCACCGGCCATCAGTCACTTCGGCTACGGCGTGCTGACCTTCCACGTGCCCTGCCTGTTTCGCACCGATGCCGGCATGGATCTGTTCGTCACCGGGCCATTGAACCGGCCCAAGGACGGCATCGGCGCGCTGAGCGGCATGGTCGAAACCGACTGGAGCCCGTACACCTTCACCATGAACTGGAAGTTCACCCGGCCCGGGCAAGTGCGCTTCGAGGCCGGCGAGCCGTTCTGCCATCTGTTCCCGCTGCCGCGCCAGCTGATCGAACAGGTGCAGCCGCAGTGGAAGCCCTTGTCCGAGGCGCCGCAACTGGCGCAGCAGCATGCCGACTGGACGCGCAGCCGCACGCAGTTCCTGCAGGAACTGCCGGATGCGCAGTCGGCCGCCGCGCGCGAGAAATGGCAACGCGGCTATTTCCGTGGCGTCGCCGATGCCGATCAGGCGCCGGTGCAGGGCCACCGTTCGCGCCTGCGTCTGCCGATGTTCGTGCGCGCCGACAGCGACGGCGACAGTCCGCTCGACTGAGTGCATCGGCGCACCGGACGTGCCCGCTGACGCGCGTGCCGCGTTCTATCGACTTGCCGTAAGGCCTGAGTGCCCGCGACGACTCAGCACCAGCACACGCCAACGCGCCCGCAACCGGACGCGTCAGCGTGGCGACCGACCGGGCGTGGCTGGCGTTGCCGTGGGCGCGCCTTCTGCAGGCGGCTTGCCGGGCGCCCGCTCGCGCACTTCGCGCTCCACCACGTCCACCTGCGGATCCTTCCACGGCCCGGTGACGTGATAGGTCTTGGCGCCGATCGCCCCGAGCGGTTTGCCGAGCACCGCATTGGCGGCCGCGCCCACCGCCGCTCCGACCGGGCCGCCGGCCACGGCGCCGACCACGGTGAGCAGATTGCCGGCCTTGGGATTCACGTCCACGGTCTGGTCGAAGGTCTGCGCGCGCAGGTCGGTCTGCCCCCGGATGGCGATGTCGGCGGCCGGGCCTTCGATGCGGATCGCATCGGTGCGCGCGAAGCCCTCGCCGAAGCGCACCTGGCCGTCCAGCTTGTTGAAGGCCAGCCCCTTTGAGAAGAAATCGCGGAAGTCGAACATCAGCCGGCGCGGCAACTGCGCCACGCTGAGCAGGCCGAGCACGCGACCGGCACCGGGGTCCACTTCCAGCAGCTGGCCGTTGCGCACGTCGATCTTGAGGTCGCCATCCAGCGAACCGAGCGCAAACCCGGTCGGCGAGCCCTGCCAGCCGGCATTGAGTTCCAGCTGGCCTTCGCCCCCGCGCAGCTGGCCGCCCAGGGTGAGGTTCTGCAGCAGATTGCCGAGATTGCGGCTGTCCACGCGCGCCGACAGGCGTGTGCTGGCAGCCTCGCCCTTGCCGCGCCAGGCGCCGGTCAGGCCGATGTTCTGGTCGTTGGAGCGCAGTTGCAGCTGGTCCACCTGCATGCCGTCGGTCAGCCGGCTGCTGCGCAGGGTGGCCGCGCCCAGGGTCATCTTGCCGACCTGCAGGTCGTCGACGTCCAGCGACAGCGGCGGGATCGAGACCGGGTCGAACTCGGCCACCGCGCGGCGCGCCGGTTCCGGCAAGGCACCGGCCAACGGATCGCCCGGCTCGGGCGCGGCCGGCTCGGCAGGTGCGGCCACCGGCTGCCAGTGCACCGTGCTCAGCTTGCCCTGCACGGCGGCGCCATCGGTATTGGGCACGCTGAGCTGGCCGGCCAGCGACGGGCCGTCCAGGGTCACCGCCACCGCGTCACGGGTCGGCCGCAGGCGCAGGCGCGTCTGCGGGAACACGCCGCCGATCATCAGCAACCGGTCGGCCTGCACATCCACCTGCTGCAATGGCACGGCGTCCTGCTTCGGTGCTGCCGGCTGGCCCGGCAGTGGCGGCATGTCCGGCTCGCTGCTGCCGCGCGCCAGGCTGATCCAGTCGATCGCATCCAGCGAGGCAGTGCGGCCGGTGACCACCAGGCCGTTGGCGGGCGGCCGCTCGGTGACCGTATCGGTACCCATGACCACGCGCACGCCGGTCTGATTGCCCTGGCTGCTGGCCTTGAGCGCAACCAGCTTGCCGAAGGCCACGTCGATGTCGCCATCGCCCACCGGCAAGGCCACCCTGACCTGCGTGTCCAGCGGCTGCGTGGCCGCCTTGTCCAAGGGTGCAGGCAAATCCAAAGTGATGCCGACCAGCTGCGAGCGCAGCGTCAGCAACGCCTGCGCGTCGGCCTGCCCCGGCGAGGTCAGCGGCACGTCCACGCCCACCTGCCACGGTGCGCTGCCATGCACGTAGGGGCGCAACCATTCCATCTGCGGCGCGCGGTCGAACAGCTCTTTCGCATCCAGGGTAGCGCCGAAGCGCGCCTCGAAGGCCTGCTTGGGGTCCTGCACGAAGCCACCGGCACGCAACGACAACTCGCCGCTGCGGCCCTGGTGCTGCACGCTCAGGCGCTCGGCGGCAAAGCCGCTGTCGCGGTACTCGGCCTGCCCGCTGACCTGGTCGAAGGCCAGGTTCCAGCGTGCATCGCCCAGCCTGGCGCCCTGCAGCGCGACCGTGCCCTGCAGATGGCCGCCCACACCGCCGGTGCGCAGGGGACGCAGCAGGTCGAAGCTCACCGCTGCCGGGCCGGACACCGTGAGGTTGCGCAAGGTATCGCCGTAGCGCTGCTCCAGCGGGCTCTTGCGCAACATGCCAAGCAGCTGCGCGGCATCGGCCCGGGTGGAGGCGCGCACGTACAGCTCGGAGGTGGCGAAGCTGGGAATGCCCGCTTCCAGCGATGCGATCGGCGCACCGGCCAGCTCGCCCTTGCCCTGCAGGGAAAATCCGTTGCCGATGAAGCGCAGATCGGCCTGCACCTGCTCCATCGCCGGCCAGCCCGGATTGAACGGGATCACGCCGTCGCGGATCTGGCCGAAGGCCTCGAACCGGCCGTCGTTGTTGTCGAACGGCCAGTCGTCCAGATCGCCGCTGACCAGGCCGGTGCCGCCGGTGATCACGCCACCGGCAACCGCCGTGTCCAGCCAGTCGATGGCCGCCTTGCTCATCTTGGAGCGGATCCAGAACTTGCGCGCCACCGGCAGGGCGACATCGTCCAGTTGCGTGGCCAGCTGGATGCGCGGGCGGCTGCCATCGTTCTGGAACCACAGCCCGCCGCGCACGCTGGCGCCATAGTCCCTGGCCTGCACGCGCAACGCCGGCGTGGCGACCTGCCAGCCGGCGCCGTCGCGCCAGCCCACGATGCTGCCGGCCAGCTGCAACTCGTGCACCACCCCGAAACCGGTCGGCCAGTCGAAGCGCAGCGTGGCATCCGCTGCGGGGTCGAGCTGGATTGCCTGCGCATCGCCATCGATCCGGCCGCGCAGGCCGCTGATGCCCGGCGCGTTGCCCACCGGCAGAAAGCCCAGTTCCTCGATCCGGCCCTGCGCGCGCACCGCTCCGCCCTGCTCGCCGGCGATCTGCAGATCGGCCAGGCGCAACTGCGGCCGGGACAGGCTCAGCCAGCGCCGCAGGCCAGGCGACAGTTGCTCGCTCAAGGCGGCCGCCGCGATCAGGCCCGAGACATCGAGGTGGTTGCCCACCACCGCATAACGGCGCCCGCCGGCAATGCTCAGCCCGTCCAGCCGCTGCAGCCTGGCCGCCTGGCCCAAGCGCAGCAGCGGCGCATCCATGCGCCAGCCGCCGTCGATGGTCTGCCAGCGCGCGCGCGCCTGCAGCCGCTCCCACACCAACGTGCGGCGTGCGGTCTGCTCGGGCAATGCCGCCCCGGACAATCGCAGTTGCTGCAGATCGGCATCCACGGTGACTGCAGTGATCCGGCGCGCGCGCAACTGCGCCCAGGCCTGCAGGCGTCCGCCGCCGCCGTCCACGCGCATGCCGCCGAACTGCAGCAACGCCGCCCAGGCGGCCAGATCGGCCGGATCTGCTTGCGCATAGGCGCTGCCGTCGCCGCTGTCGCGATCGAACGCGATCACCGTGGTCAGCGGTGCGCGCTGCAGGTCGATCCAGGCGCGGCTGCCGACCTTCACCGTCGAGCCGTTGACGCGCAGGCGCAGGTCGATGCGCGGCAGCGTGGTGTCCACGCCGATCGACGGCGCGGCTACGCGCAGGCGCGCCTCGGCCACCTGGATCTCGCCGAGCCGGCGCAACGCTTCCAGCGGGTCCGAACGCCGCCCGGCCGGCAGACCCTGCACCGACCATACGCCATCGTCGCTACGTTGCAGCGTCAGCGCCAGGCCACGCAGACGCACCTCGGTCAGCGAGTGGCCGGGCAACAGGCCGGCGTACATCGCCAGCAGGATTTCGGCCTGGCCCACACGCACCTCGCCATGCGGGCCGATCCGCAAGCCATCCAGCCGCAGCAACGGCCCGCGCCGGGTCCATTCGGTCTGCAGGCGATCGAACGCGATCGGCTGGCCGGCGCGCTCGCTCAGCCATGCGGCGATCTGCTGCGGCCGCTGCTCGGCCAACGGCAACGCCTGGCTGGCCGCACCCACCAGCAACGCGATCGCCACCAGCGCAAGCGCGGTGGCAGTGATCGCATAGCGGCGAAACAGACGGAGACGGCGGCGCAGCGGGGTGGGCATCAGGGGCGGGGATTGGGCATTGGAGATTGGGGATTGGTCAAAGCAAAGCCGCGCACGGTGCCGTCAAGCGCCATTATCGGACCAAGCCACGCTACCAGAGCCGGCGTTGACCAATCCCGAATCCCGACTCCCCAATCCCGGACTCACAGCAGCACCACATCGAACTGCTCCTGCAGATACTGGTCGTCGGACTGGAAGCGGATGCTCTTGCCGAGGAATTCCTCCAGCTCGGCCACCGCGGCCGACTCTTCGTCGGTGATGCGGGCGACCACCTTCGACGAGGCGATCACCAGCAGCCGCGCCGCATCGAACTGGCGTACCGCGCGGGTGATCTCGCGGAAGATCTCGTAGGTCACCGTTTCGGCGGTCTTGATGGTGCCGCGCCCGCTGCACTGGCCGCAGGTTTCCGACAGCTGCCGCTCCAGGCTCTCGACGGTGCGCTTGCGGGTCATCTCGACCAGGCCCAGCGGCGAGAATTCGTACACGGTGGTCTTGGCGTGATCGCGCGCCAGCGCTTTCTCCAGCGTGCGCAGCACCTGGCGGCGGTGCTCGGCATCGTCCATGTCGATGAAGTCGATGATGATGATGCCGCCCAGGTTGCGCAGCCGCAGCTGCCGCGCCACCGCCTGCGCGGCCTCCAGGTTGGTGCGGAACACGGTCTCCTCGAGATTGCGCTGGCCGACGAACGAACCGGTGTTGACGTCGATGGTGGTCATCGCCTCGGTCTGGTCGATCACCAGGTAGCCGCCGGACTTGAGCGGCACCTGCTTGTTCAGCGCGCGCCCGATCTCGTCCTCGACCCCGTACAGGTCGAAGATCGGCCGGTCGCCGGTATACAGCTCCAGTCGCTCGGCCAGCACCGGCATGTACTTGGCCACGAAGGCCTGCAACTGCACGAAGGTCTCGTTGGAGTCGACCTTGACCTTTTCCACGTCGCGGCGGATCAGATCGCGCACCGCACGCAACGGCAGGCTCAGGTCTTCGTAGATGATGCTGCACGGCGGCGCCTCGCGGCCGCGCCGCTCGACCACGTTCCAGACCCGCGACAGGTAGGCGATGTCCTCGGCCAGCGCCTCGGCCGGCTGGCCTTCGGCGTTGGTGCGGATGATGTAGCCAAAGCCGCCGTGCTGGGCCGAGACCTCGCTGACGATGGTCTTCAGACGCAGCCGCTCGGCCTCGTCCTCGATCCGCGCCGACACCCCGACGATCTTGGACTGCGGCAGCAGCACCAGGTAGCGCGAAGGAATGCTGATCTGCGTGGTCAGCCGCGCGCCCTTGGTGCCGATCGGGTCCTTGACCACCTGCACCACGATCTCCTGCCCGTCGCGCAGCAGCTCCACGATCGGCACCGCGGCCGCCGGCGGCGGCGGGATCGGGGTCTCTTCGGTATCGACCACGCTGGCCGGTGCCGGCGCCGGGCGCACCACGTCGTTGGCGTGCAGGAACGCGGCGCGCTCCAGGCCCAGCTCGACAAATGCCGCCTGCATGCCCGGCATCACCCGTTGCACCTTGCCCTTGTAGATATTGCCGACCACGCCCCGGCGCCAGCCGCGCTCGATATGCAGCTCCTGCAGCATGCCGTTCTCGATCACCGCGACGCGGGTTTCGCGCGGGGTGACGTTGACCAAGATCTCTTCCGACATCAATGCGCTCCGAGGGCTGTGAGCAACTGCGAGGTGTGAAACAGCGGCAATCCCATCACGCTGGAATAGCTGCCGGACAGATGGCTGATAAAACGTTCGGCGCGGCCTTGGATTGCATACGCGCCGGCCTTGCCCATCGGCTCGCCGGACGCCACGTACGCGGCGATCTGCGCAGCATCGAGTGGCGCGAAGATCACCTCCGACACCACCAGCGTCTGCACCGGGGCGCGTTGCGCGCAGACTAGAACCACGGCCGTGAGTACCTGGTGGGTACGCCCGGACAGCAGGCTCAGCATGGCGATCGCATCGTCCGCATCGACCGGCTTGCCGAATACCCGTTCGCCCAGCACCACCTCGGTATCGGAGCCGAGCACGATCGCATCGGGGTCGCTGGCCTGCACCTGCGCCAGGCCGGCACGCGCCTTGTCCAGCGCCACGCGCTGCACGTACTGCGCAGGCGATTCGTCGGGCGCGCGCAGTTCGGGCACGTCCAGTTGCAGGGTCTGGAAAGGCACATCCAAGCGTTGCAGCAGTTCTTGCCGGCGCGGCGACCGGGAGGCGAGATAGAGCATCCGTCCAGCATACCTGTTGCCCCTCCCCGCCCGCTTGCCGATCCGGGCGGCAGTGGTCGCGTTCGACTCACAACATGTTCATCGAACCGGCAACACGCTTCCCCTACAGACAAGGAGATCTCATGCGTACCACCCTCAAACCGTTGTTGCTGGCCCTGTCCATCGCTGCCGGAACCGCCATGACCGCCCACGCCCAGACCGCTCCGAGCTACACCATTCCCAATGACGGCACCCTGCTCAACGTGTCGGCCGAAGCGGACGCCAAGCGCATACCGGACATCGCCACGCTGTCGGCCGGCGTGGTCACCCAGGCCGCCGACGGCAACGCCGCCATGCGCCAGAACGCCGACCAGATGAGCAAGGTCATGGCCGCGATCAAGGCCGCCGGCATCGCCGACAAGGACGTGCAGACCACCGGCATCAACCTCAGCCCGCAGTACACCTACAAGGAAAATGAGGCGCCCAAGATCAACGGCTACCAGGCCAGCAACACGGTCAGCCTCAAGGTCCGCGACATCTCGCGCCTGGGCAAGGTGCTGGATGCATTGGTCGCCCAGGGCGCAAACGACATCAACGGCCCCAGCTTCTCGGTCGACCAGCCCGAACCGGCCTACGACGAGGCCCGCGTGGCCGCGCTGAAGAAGGCCCAGGCCCGCGCCGACACCTATGCCAAGTCGCTGGGCCTGAAGGTGCGCCGCATCGTCAGCATCTCCGAAGGCCGCAGCGGCGGCGGCGTGCGTCCGATGATGATGGCCGCCTCGATGCGCTCGGCCAAGGCCGAGATGGACACCCAGGTCGCCCCGGGCGAGAGCACCTTGTCGATCAACCTGGACGTGACGTTCGAGTTGGGTCGTTGACCTGACCGCAACCGCGTTCGGTTTGCTTTCCAGACTGCCCTCCCCGAGGGCAGTTTTTTATTGGGCACGCCAAAAGTTGTGTTGCCTCGCCTTGCGATGACACCTGCCCCGCTTCCGACACGAGTCAGACGTGCCAAATGTGTGCGGATCGATGGGACCGGGGCGAATCGACCAGCCGACCTCCAGCGCGTCGAAATCGCTTGTGCCCGCGCAAGGCTCGCGGTAAACCTACGCTACCGGATGGTGTAGTGCGTCCGGGTCGCGCTGGTCCTTTCCGCAGTTCCGTTGAGGAGGTGGATGATGGTTCGCACGCAATCGCAGGTTTCTTCCCGATCCACCGGCATCGACACGTCGCGCGTTCTGGCGATGAGCACGGCGGTGGCCTTGCATCTGCTCGCCGGCGGGTTGTTGTTGATACCGCTCTCGTACCGGGCAATTCCGCAGCAGCCCGCACCGAAAGAACGCTGGGTCATGCCCATCACCATCGAGACGCCGCCGCCACCGGTGTTTCCGATCGAGGTGAAGTTCAAACCGAAGGCAACGCATACATCGCCGACCACGGTGCCGGTGCAGGTGCAGACCCCGGTGATCAGTGAGCCCGCGGTGGTCGACAACGCAACGTTCGCCTTGCCTGCGGTCTCGGAAGCGGTGTCTGACAGCGCGCCGGCGATTGCCGCACCCAGCGGCCCGGTCGAGGCAGGCCAGTTGCAGTATCTGAGTTCACCGGCGCCGAGTTACCCGGTGGCGGCACTGCGTGCCGGGCAGCAGGGCACGGTGCTGCTGCGCGTGTTGGTCGCCACCGATGGGCGCCCGGCCGAGGTGAGCGTGCAGACCAGCAGCGGTCATCGCGCGCTCGATCTGGCGGCTCGTAGCCAGGTGCTGCGCAACTGGCGCTTCCAGCCGGCGATGCAGAACGGCCAGGCCGTGCAGGCCTACGGCCTGGTGCCGGTGAGTTTTTCGTTGAACTGATGCGTCATCACCTGCGGCGACCCGGATGCCCGGTCGCCGCATGGTCTGGCGTTGCGCAGCCGGCTACTGCAAGACCACGGTTTCAGCTGTTGCATGCGCATCGTTGCAGTGCGCCTTGCGTGCACGCGACGACGTGCGGTCTCGCAGATCGGGTTGAGGATGCGTCCGGCTACTCGCCCGCACATCCTTCTCGAAAGCGCAGCGGCGACGCGCAGAATACTGCCGTCGCGATGCCGCTTAGGCGCGGTGGTACGGATGATTAGCCAGCATCGCCGCAGCGCGGTACAGCTGCTCGGCGACGATCAGGCGCACCAGCATGTGCGGCAGGGTCAGCGGGCCGATCGACCAGCTTTCGCTGGCGGTTTTCAGCACCTCGGCGGCGTGGCCTTCGGGGCCGCCGATCAGGAACGCCAGATCGCGGCCCTGCCCGCGCCAGTGCTCCATGCGCTGGGCCAGCTGTTCCGAACTGAGCGGGCGGCCCGGGATATCCAGCGCAACCACGTAGGCGTTCTTGGGCAGCGCGGCGAGCACACGGCGGCCTTCGTCGTCGATGGCGCGTTGTGCATCGCGGCCCTTGCCACGCAGGCCGGGTTCGATCTCGACCAGCTCCAGCGGCATCCAGTGCGAGAGACGTTTCTGATATTCGGCAAAGCCCTGCGCCACCCAGGCCGGTGCGCGCTCGCCGGTAGCGATAAGTCGGCATTTCATGACCACATGATATCCGCGTCACAGCTTGGGCATCGGAACCGGGGCGATCACAGCGGTGTCATGGTGCGGTTACAGCGAGCTTCTAGGGTCGGCGCACTACCCAGCCCGCAGGAGTCGTTCGATGCCGATTTTCGATCCCGCCCGCCGCCAGGTGCTCAAGGGCAGCGCTGCCGTGATGGCCGCCGGTGCGCTAGGCAGTTTGAGTGCGCTGCAGTCGCGCCAGGCCCAGGCCGCCAACAGTTCCTCGCCGCCGCTGCAACTTGCCCCGGTGCCCAGCCGGTACGGCCCGCTCGCGCCGGTCGCCGACCAGAGCACCGGACTGCCGCTGCTGCAGCTGCCGCGCGGTTTCAGCTACCGCTCGTTCGGCTGGAGCGGCGACCGCATGGACGATGGCCAGCCCTGCCCCGACCGCCATGACGGCATGGCCGTGGTCGGCCTGCGTCGGCCCGACTGGCGTCCGGGCAGCGATCCGCTGCGCGGCCTGGAATACGTGCTGATCCGCAACCACGAACGCGGTGCGACCACGCCGTTCCGCGCGCCGGCGATGTACGACACCGGCATCGTCAGCGGCACCCAATCCGCCGGCGGCGGCACCACCACACTGAGTTACGGCCGCCGCGGCTGGGGCAGCCTGGAGCCCAGCCTGGGCGGCACCCTGGTCAACTGCGCCGGCGGCCCGACCCCGTGGGGCACCTGGCTGAGCTGCGAGGAGATCAAGACCAACGCGGTATCCAGCACCGGCCGCAAGCACGGCTATGTGTTCGAAGTGGACCCGGACAGCCAGCGCACCACCGGCCGCCCGCTGCTCGGGCTGGGCCGCTTCAGCCACGAGGCGGTGGCGATCGATCCGCGTACCGGCATCGTCTATCTCACCGAGGACGACCGCAACAAGGCCGGGCTGTACCGTTTCATTCCCAACGACCGCCGTGGGCGCAATGGCTCGCTGGAAAACGGCGGCCGGATGCAGGCCGCACGCGTGCGCGGGCGGCGCAATGCCGATCTCACCGTGGCTAGCATCGGCCAGCAGTTCCAGCTGGAATGGGTGGACATCGAAGAGCCGGATCTGGACAGCATCGCCGCGCCGGCCGGCTTTGCCGACATCGGCGCCAACGACACCCTGAGCGGGCCGTTCGCGCAGGCCTGGGCAGACGGTGCGCTGCGCATGAGCCGTGGCGAAGGCATCTGGTACAGCTACGGCAAACTGTTCATCGTCGACACCAGCACCGGCGTGGATGCGCAGGGCCGGCGCGGTTACGGCAATGGCGCGGTATGGGTGCTGGACCTGTTCACCCAGCGCCTGAGCGCCCTGTTCGTCAGCGGCAATCAGCTGGCCGCGCACAACCCGGACAACGTCACCGTCAGCGCGCGCGGCGGCGTGGTGCTGTGCGAAGACGGCGGCGAAAGCCCGGACGAATACGGCCCCGGCGCGCGGCTGCTCGGGCTGACCCGCGGCGGCGAGTCGTTCTATCTGGCCAAGAACAATGTGCAGCTCACCTCGCAGCAGATCGCCGATGCCGGCAAGACCATTGCCGAGGGCGACTACCGCGATACCGAGTTCTGCGGGGCCTGTTGGGATCCGCTGGCGCGCACCCTGTTCGTCAACATCCAGACCCCGGGCATCACGCTGGCGATCACCGGCCCGTGGGAGCGCGGGCCGTTGTGAGCCTGCGGCCCTGAGCTGGCTGTCTTAGGCACAGGGCAACGGCCAGCGCTGCCGAACGGACCGGCCTCCGTTCGGCAGCGTCGCTCCGGCCGCCGGCACAACGCCAGGCATGCACGCGTTCCGATTACACGGCTGGCAGCGAGTCAAGCCGAGACTGCGCGCAGCATGCGCGCGCCCCCGATGGCGGATGTGCAAGCCGACAACCACCATAAAGGCCGGGATCAGAACCAGGGCGCGTCGGGCGCGCCCGCCATGGCGCGCTGCCGCTTCAACCAGCGCTTGAACGATTGCGGGTCTTCCAGCTCGCGCAGGCCACGGCGCGCGTCCAGCAGGTCGTCTTCGACCTCGCGCTTGAGTTGGGCCATCAAACGGCCCAGTCGCTCCGGCTTGGGGCGCGACGGCAACTCCAGCCCGTATTCGGCGCAAAAGTCGTCCGACTGCCGCTGCACCTGCTGCTGCAGCTGCCTGCACTGCCGATCCAGCTCGCGGTTGTAGTCCTGCAGGCGCGCGGCGCTCATCGCATCCACGCCTTGGGCGTCCATCAGACCAATCTCGGCCTGCAGTTCGAGCAGACCCAGCAGATCGCCGGCCTTGTAGGCCGCGTTGAGCCGCTGCATCAGGATGGTGCGCGCGGCATGGTCGTCGACGCCCTTGGCGCGATCCGGATGCAGATTGCCGGCCAGCTTGCGATACAGCTCGCGCAACGGAGGCGGCTCGGCATTCTCCACCACTGCCTTGTGCTCGGCACGCTTGCGCCGTTGCGTGTGGCGTTGCTGTTGCTGCGCACGCTCCTGCTGCAGGCGCTCGCTGACGCGCTCGTAGAGCTGTTCGGGCGAATCGATGCCATCCAGCTCGTCGGCATCCAGCCCGTAGGCCTGGCCGAGGATCTGCTTCATCAGCGCATCGGATTCGGCGACTTCCTGGTCGTAACCGGCTGCGCTGTGGCGATCGTAGATCGGGCGCAGTGACGCGTGGCCGGCCTCGATCAGCGGGGCGGCGATATCGCACAGCAACTCGGACAGGAAGGCGCGGTCGGCCTTACCCAGTTTGACCGTGGCATACGCACGGTCGAGCTCTTCGACCAGGGCGATGTCGGCCGCGCGGCGGTGGTCGAGCAAGGGCTGCAATTCGGCGTGGTAACGCTCGCGCCACTGCGACAGTGCAAGCTGCCAGGCCTGCAGGTCGGCACGATGCCGTTCCAGGTCGCGCAGCAATCGGTCGAAGCGCTTGCGTGCCGGCGACAGCGGCGCGCCGGAGGCGTGTGCGCCCTGGCTGCGCAGCTGTTGCAGCGCCTGCGAGGCAGGCGCATCGGTCGGGGGTCGGGCATTGCGTGGCATGCCCGGCTCACTCACTCTTCGGGATCGGCATCCGCATCGTCCGGACGCTGGTCGCCCACCGTCCACAGACGTTCCAGCGCGTAGAACTCGCGCACGCGCGGCAGCATCACATGCACCACCACGTCGCCCAGGTCCACCAGCACCCACTCGGCCTCGCGCTCGCCTTCCACGCCCAGCGGCATCACGTCCAGGCGCTTGGCGAACTTGACCACTTCTTCGGCGATCGACTTCACGTGGCGGGTCGAGGTACCCGAGGCGACCACCATGTAATCGCAGACGCTGGACTTGCCGCGCACATCGATCTCGACCACGTCCTTGGCTTTCAGCTCCTCCACGGCCTCGCGCACGGTGGCCAGCAGGGCCGGCACGGACGGCGGCGGATTCGGGATGGAGGTCTTGATGACTTGGGCTTGGGTGGTCAAAGCGGGCAACTCGATGGAATTGGCGCGAATTATAGGCCGGTCCGGCCGGCTGCGTGTTCAGCTAGTCGGCTGGGCGCAGCCGTAGAGGCCTTCGTGCGCGATAAATGCCGCCACCGATGCCGGCAGCAGCGCTTGCCAGTCACCGCCGGCGGTGATGCGCGAGCGCACCGCGCTGGCCGATTCACCGCGCAACGGCTGCTGCAGCGACCACAGGCGGCCGGCCGGCGAGATGCCCAGCTCGCCCGCCTTGGCGGCCCAGCGGCCCTGCACTGCCGCGGCGAGCTGCGGCGCATCGGCCAGGTCCAGCGGCGTGCCCGGACGCGCGGCAATGACGAAATGCGCCAGTTCGAACAAATCTTCCCACTGATGCCAGCTGCTCAGTCCGACGAAGGCATCGGCACCGAGCAGCCAGGCGATCGGTGTCGTGGGGCCGAGCTCGGCGCGCAGCGCGCGCAAGGTGTCGACGGTGTAGGACGGCGCATGGTCGCGGCTGGCGCGTTGCAGCTCGCGGCTGTCCAGCGCCAGCCCGGGGGTGTCGGCCAGTGCCAGCTCCAGCATGCGCGCGCGCTGCGCTGCGGTGGCGCCGGGTGCGGGACGGTGCGGCGGATCGGCGGCCGGTACCAGGTGCACCAGCGCGCCCAGTTCGTCGCGCGCGGCGCAGGCGATGGCGAGGTGGCCCAGGTGGACCGGATCGAAGGTGCCGCCGTAGTAGAGGTGGAGCTGGGATTGGGGAATCGGGATTGGGGAATCGGAAGAGCGTGGGTTCGGCGCTGCCGGGTGTGATTCGGTGGGCGGCGAGGTGCGGGCTGCGCTGCTAGAGATGGCCGCAGCTGCGGCCTGGTCGGGGGTTGCGCTGCTTGGGGAGGCGGGTCGCGCGTCGCCGTCGGCGGCATCGCCGGCTTTCACGCCAGCAATCTCACCGCGCGGGATTCGGCCACGGCCACCAGCAGGCGTTCCAGGCCGACCCAGGGGTCGCCGTCGGCACGGCCCTTGGCCATGCGGTCGACCCGCGAGGCTTCGGCGACGAAGCGCTCCCAGCGGCGTGGTTCGGGGTGCCGTTGCAGCGCGCGCTTGAACGGCGCCTGGCGTGATTCCCACAGGCCCTGCGCCTTCATTTCGGCAGCGAGGTTGCCGCCGTTGGCCTGCACCTTGGCCAAGGACGCAGTGCGCAGCAGTTCCTTGATCAGGATCGGCATCAGCGCGGCCACCGCCTCGCCTTCGGCGCGCAGGCCGGCGAGCATGCGGATCGCTGCGGCCGGCTGCCCGGAGAACGTGGTTTCGGCCAGGCGGAACACGTCGTAGCGCGCGGCATCGGCGACCAGCGACTCCATCGCCTCCAGGTCCAGCACCTTGCCATCGGCCAGCAGCACCAGCTTGTCGATTTCCTGCGCGGCGGCCAGCAGGTTGCCTTCCACCCGCTCGCTCAGGCGCTGCACCGCCGCGGCGTCGGCACGCAGGCCGTGACTGCGCAGGCGGCGCTCGATCCAGTCCGACAGCTCGTGCGGCTTGATCGCCCAGGCCACCGAAATGGTGCCGATGCGGCCGATCGCATCGGCCCATTTGCCCTGGTGCGCCTTGCTCCAGTCGTTGGCGGTGATCAACAGCACCACATCCGGCGGCGGGTTGGCGCAGAAGCGGGTGATGACCTCGGCGCCGTCCTTGCCCGGCTTGCCGCTGGGCAGACGCACTTCCACCAGCCGGCGCGGACTGAACAGGCTGGGCGCGTTGAAGGTCGCATCCAGCTGGTTCCAGTCGAACTCCCGGCCATCGGCATCGAAGACCTCGCGCTCGCTGATGCCTTCGGCGCGCGCGCGTGCGCGCACCGCATCGGCCGCCTCCAGCACGCGCAAGGTCTCCGGACCGGCGATCAGGTAGACCGGCTGCAGCGGCTGATTGGACTGGCCGGCGAGCTGTTCTGGGCGAAGTTCCATGACTAGGTAAGTTCCGTCACTACAAAGGCACGCGCCACTGCACCGTCACGCACAAGACGGCGTCGGCAGCGATCGTCGGGGCATGCTCGCCGCGGAGCAAGCGCGACATGCGCCTGGCGCACGCCACCTCCGCACAGCGTGCGCGGTTGTCCGGCAGATGCGCGGACGGGACGATCACCAGTTGCTCAGTTATTCGACGAAGACGCGGGCGGCAGCGAGGCCGGCACGCTCGATTCCGGCGTGGACGGCTGCACCGGCGGTGTGGTGGCCGGCTGCAGCGGCGCGCTGGGCGTGCTTTCCAGCGTCTCGCCGCGCTCCACGCGCGCGCGCACGACGCTGTCGATGCGACGCAGGATCGAGGCCGACATGTCCTTGCGCAGTTCGTTGGCGAGGATCTCGCGCTCGGTCGCGGTGCCGGTGGCATCCACCGGTGGCGACACGTAGTCGCGCGACAGCTCGATCACCTGCTGCGGCACCAGCACCGAGCCGTTGGCGGTGGTGACGGTGAAGATGGCCGCATAGCGCAGGCTGTATTCCTGCGCGCGGCCCTGGCTGTCGATGGCGATCGGCAGATCGCCCCAGCGCTCGGACAACACCTGCACCTGCGCAAAGCCGGTCTTGGCATCTTCGTCGGCCAGGGTGGCGCCGGCGGCCTTGAGGCCACGCCGCAGCAACTTGGCCAGCTCGCTGTACTGCACCGCGGACTGCACCTTCACCGCGGGCGTGTCCGGCGGCAGCGCCAGCGAGTTGCGCAGATGGAAGCCGCAGGCGGTGAGGCTCGAGACCAGCACGAGGGACGCAGCGAAGGCAGTAGGAAATCGAATCATGGGCACAGTCTGGATGAGCGCCCCGGCGGCGGCAACAGGCGGCTAGCCTGCCCGACACCGCGTGAACGGGGCTTGAGAGGGCGCCGCGAAAAACGCGGCGCCCGGGAATGACAAACGCGTCGCCACGCGCCGGTGAAATGAATGACCACACGCCACTGCGGCAATCTCATCTGCGCGTCGCCACACCGGTCCGCGACACTGCCCGGACCGGCGTGGCAACGATCAGCCCGCCACGATATTCACGATCTTGCCGGGCACGATGATGATCTTGCGCACGCTCAGCCCTTCCAGGAACTTGGCCGCGTTCGGCTCGGCCTGGGCCAGCGCTTCGATCTGCTCGCGTCCGACATCGGCGGCCACCTCGATGGTGCCGCGCAACTTGCCGTTGACCTGCACCGCCAGGGTCAGCGCGTCGCGCACCAGCGCGGCGGCATCGACCTGCGGAAACGCGACATCTTCCAGCAGCGTCTCGCCGTGGCCCAGCACCTGCCACAGGGTGTGGCTGGCGTGCGGGGTGATCGGGTTGAGCAGCAGCACCATCGCCTCCAGGGCTTCCTGGCGCACCGCCCGGCCCTGCGCACTGGCATCGTCGAACTTGGCCAGCGCGTTGGACAGTTCCATCACCGCGGCGATCGCGGTGTTGAAGCTGTGGCGGCGGCCATAGTCGTCGCTGACCTTGCCGATGGTTTCGTGGGTCTTGCGGCGGATCGCCTTCTGCTCGGCGCTCAGTGCGGCGGCGTCCAGTGCAACGGCGGCGCCCTCGCCCACATGCTTGTGCACCTGCACCCATAGCCGGCGCATGAAGCGCGCCATGCCATCGACGCCGGCCTCGTTCCATTCCAGCGACTGCTCCGGCGGGGCGGCGAACATCGAGAACAGCCGCACCGTGTCGGCGCCGTACTTGGCCACCATCGACTGCGGGTCCACGCCGTTGTTCTTGGACTTGGACATCTTCTCGGTGCCGCCGATGTGCACCGGCTGGCCGTCGGCGATCAGCACCGCGCCGGTGACGCGGCCGCGCTCGTCGCGCTGGATCTCCACGTCGGCCGGATTGATCCAGTCCTTGCCGCCGTTATCGGCATCGCGATAGAAGGTGTCGGCGATGACCATGCCCTGGGTGAGCAGGTTGGTCACCGGCTCGTCGCTGTCCACCAGCCGCGCGTCGCGCATGAGCTTGTGATAGAAGCGGAAGTACATCAGGTGCAGGATCGCGTGCTCGATGCCGCCCACGTACAGGTCGGCCGGCATCCAGTAGTTGGCGCGGCGGTCGACCATGTCGCGTGCGTTGGGGCTGGTGTAGCGCGCCACGTACCAGCTCGACTCCATGAAGGTGTCGAAGGTGTCGGTCTCGCGCTCGGCCGGGCCGCCGCAATCCGGGCAGGTGGTCTGGCGCCAGGTCGGGTCGGTCTTGATCGGCGAACCGGTGCCGGCAAATTCCACGTTCTCCGGCAGCACCACCGGCAACTGGTCTTCCGGCACCGGCACCGCGCCGCACTTGGCGCAATAGATCACCGGGATCGGGCAGCCCCAATAGCGCTGGCGGCTGACGCCCCAGTCGCGCAGGCGGTAATTGACCCGGCGCTGGCCCTGGCCCTTGCGCTCGAAACGCTCGGCCAGTGCCTCGAAGGCGCCGCCGAAATCCAGGCCGTCGAACTCGGCCGAATTGATCAGCTCCAGCGGGCGGCTCTTGTCGGTGTACCAGTCGCGCCACTGGCTGGCGTCCCAGCGCTGCTCGTCGTCGTTGCGCGGCTCGCGCAGCTTGACCACCTGCACGATCGGCAGCTTGTACTTGTTGGCGAACTCGAAATCACGCTGGTCGTGGCCGGGCACCGCCATCACCGCGCCGGTGCCGTAGCCCATCAGCACGAAGTTGGCCACCCACACCGGCACCTGCTCGCCGCTGATCGGATGCACCGCGGTCAGGCCGGTGGCCATGCCGCGTTTTTCCTGGGTTTCCAGCTCGGCTTCGGAAACGCCGCCGTGCTTGAGCGTTTCCAGCAGCGCGGCCAGCTCCGGGTTGGATTTGGCCGCATGCAACGCCAGCGGATGCTCGGCGGCGATCGACACGAAGGTCACGCCCATCAGCGTGTCCGGGCGGGTGGTGAACACGCGCAGCGGGTCCAGTGCAGCGCCATCGGTGTCGCGCACGTCGAACTGGATCTCCAGCCCTTCCGAGCGGCCGATCCAGTTGCGCTGCATGGTCTTGACCGAATCCGGCCAGCCGTCCAACTGGTCCAGGCCGTCGAGCAGTTCCTGCGCGTAGTCGGTGATACGCAGGAACCACTGCGGGATCTCGCGTTTTTCCACCAGCGCGCCGGAGCGCCAGCCGCGGCCGTCGATGACCTGCTCGTTGGCCAGCACGGTCTGATCGATCGGGTCCCAGTTCACCACCGCGTTGCGGCGATAGGCCAGGCCCTTGCGCATCAGCCGGGTGAACATGCGCTGCTCGTGCACGTAGTACTCGGGCGTACAGGTGGCGAACTCGCGCGACCAGTCGATCGCATAGCCCAGCGATTTGAGCTGGCCGCGCATGTGGTCGATGTTGGCGTAGGTCCACTTGGCCGGCGCGGTCTTGTTCTTGATCGCCGCGTTTTCCGCCGGCAATCCGAACGCGTCCCAGCCCATCGGCTGCATCACGTTGTGGCCGGTCATGCGCTTGTAGCGGCTGACCACATCGGAGATGGTGTAGTTGCGCACATGGCCCATGTGCAGCGCACCGGACGGGTACGGCAGCATCGACAGGCAATAGAACTTCGGCTTGTCCGAAGTTTCGTCGACCTGGAAGGCGTGGGTGGCATCCCAGAACTGCTGGGCGGAGGTTTCGACCTGCTGCGGGTCGTAGGCGTTCGGTTCGACGGTGGACATTGGGAGCGGATGCTCGGGCGGTGCAAAGCGGCACAGGGTACCGCAGTGCAGCAGGTGCTCCAAACGCTTGCCTCAGGTGGCAGGTCTGGCCGGCCAGCGCCAGGCCGCCACCGCGAGCCAGCCGACCCAGGCCAGGAACGCCAGGCGCTGGGCGATCGCCTGCCGCAGCAGGCCCGGCGGGCCGAACGCCAGCACCGCCACCAGCAGCCCCGCGCCCAGGCTCAACCACGCCAGTGCGCGGGTGCCGGGCTGGTTGAGCAGCGCGGCGGCAAGCAGCAACATGCCCGGCACGAACGCCACCGCCCACAACAGCCAGGCGGTGGCATGGGCCTGGCTGGCGCGCCCGTCCAGATCGGTGGGGTCCAGGGGCAAGGCGCCCATGCCGAGAAAGGCCAGCCCGGCCAGCACGATCAGCTGCCCGCCCACGCGCAGGCTCCAGCTGGACCTGGCCGGCATGCGCGCCAGCAGGCTGACCCCGGTGGCCATGCCGAGCGCACCGACCAGCACGAACGCCAGCAGGTTGAAGCCCAGCGCATGCGGCACCCCGTTGGCACCGAGCAGCGCAACCGGATGGCTGGCCTGCAGGTAACCGGGCAGTGCCACGCCGAAGCCGGCCACCGCCAGCACGAAGACGGTTGCGGCGACCAGGCCCAGGTAGCGCTGGGTGCCATCGATGCGTGTCATTGCCTTGCTCCAACGCGGGGCGCAGGCTGCGCCACCAGGACGCAGCATTGTCGTGCCGGGCGCGCGTGGCGTGAACCCCTGCCAGGGTGACGGCCGGCCACGCGCCATGCGCCCGGGCCGGCCAGCCTTGTGTCGGCCCGGTTTGCCACCATTACCTCCCACTGTTGCCGCAATCACTTCTGGAAGCCCATGTCCGACAAGCCGCACGTATTCGATGCCACCACCGACACCTTCGAGACCGAGGTCCTGCAGAAATCGTTGACGACACCGGTGCTGGTCGACTTCTGGGCCACCTGGTGCGGCCCCTGCAAGTCGTTGACGCCGATCCTGGAAAAGCTCGCCGCCGACTACAACGGTGCGTTCGAGCTGGCCAAGGTCGATGTGGACAAGGAACAGCAGATCGCCGCCGCGTTCCAGATCCGCTCGGTGCCGACGGTGTTCCTGGTCAAGGGCGGCGAGCTGGTCGACGGCTTCCCGGGCGCGATGCCGGAAGGCCAAGTGCGCGAATTCCTGACCCAGCACGGCGTGCTGCCGGCCGAGCCGCAGGTCGCCGAAGCACTGCCGCCGGCCCCGCTCGAGCCGCAGGACCAGGTCGCCGCGCTGCGTGAGGCGATCGCCGCCGAGCCGGACAAGGACGAGCTCAAGCTGGACCTGGCACTGGCGCTGCTCAAGACCGGCGACACCGCCGAGGCCGAGCAGTTGATCGACGCCCTGCCCGCCAACCTGGCCACCGACGACCGTGCGGTGCGCGCCAAGGCCCGGCTGAGCTTTGCCAATGTGCTCAAGGACGCGCCGGATGCCGACGCGCTGCAGGCCGCCGTTGCCGCCAACGGCGCCGACCTGCGCGCGCGCCATCTGCTTGGCGTGCGCCACCTGCTCGACGGCCACGACGAGGCCGCGCTGGAGCAGTTCCTGGAAATGCTGCGGCAGGACCGCGCCTTCGACGACAACCTGCCGCGGCGTAGCCTGATCGATGCGTTCCGGGTGATCGAGGACGAAGACCTGGTCGGCCGCTACCGCCGCAAGATGTCGTCGCTGGTGTTCTAAGCAACCGCCGGTACCACGGCGCCCGGTCTGCAAGCCGGCCGGGCGCTGCCGTCACCGCCACAGCTTCCATACGCATGCGAATGGTATGCTACGGGCCCGCCCCGCCATGGACCCTGGCCGCATGCGTGCTTCACTGTTCAAGCTCGGTATCAACCTGTGGCCGCCGTACCTGTTCGCCGGGATCCATGTCACCGCGTTGTCGGCCGACTACCGCTACGCACGCGTGGAACTGCGCCAGCGGCCGTGGAATCGCAATTACGTCGGCACCCACTTCGGCGGCAGCCTGTTCGCGATGACCGACCCGTTCTGGATGCTGCTGACCATGCAGAACCTGGGACGAGACTACTACGTGTGGGACAAGGCCGGCAGCATCGAGTTCGTCAAACCCGGGCGCGGCACGGTGAGCGCGGAGTTCGTCATCGACGACAGCGTGCTGGCCGAGTTGCGCGCCGCCACCGCCAATGGCGAAAAACACCTGCGCTGGTTCGAAAACGTGGTGCACAACCGCCGGGGCGAGGTGGTGGCGCGCGTGCGTAAGCAGTTGTACGTCAGGCGCAAACCGGCACGCTGACACTGCGCCGCCGGCGCGCTGCCGGATGGCCAGCACACCGCGTCGGTTTCATGCGCGTCGGCTGGACGTGATCGTGGCGTGCGCAAGCCCGTCATGCCCTCGCGCACGCTCACGAGGTGTTGCGCGCGGCATGCGGACTCTGGGGTCTCCCAACCCACACGGACTGTCTTCATGAAAACGCTCAACGTCATCACCCTGGTGCTTCTTATCGTCGGCGGCTTGAACTGGGGCCTGGTCGGCCTGTTCCAGTTCGATCTGGTCGCCACGCTGTTCGGCGGCCAGGATGCCCTGCTGTCGCGTGTGGTCTACACGCTGGTCGGCATCTCTGCGTTGTGGCAGCTGGTTCCGCTGTTCCGCAGCGACCATGGCGCCAACGTTCACCACACCAGCCCGCACGTGCGCAACAACCCGTAAGCGCACAGCTGCGGCAGGCATGCGCGTGACAGCAGGACGCCGGCGCATTCCGCCAGCGTCCTGCTGTGCGTACATGCATTCTGTGTCCAGGCGCTTTGCGTCCGGGCGCGTGGTCGGCAAGAATCGGGCATCCCTCCCGCTGGCTGCCTTCATGCTTCTGCGCACTGTTGCTTCCGCCTGCCTGCTTGCCCTGGTGTTACCCGCTGCCGCCAACGCGGCCTATCGCAGCCCGCAGCAGATCCTGGATGCCTCGCCGGCCAGCGCCTGGCGCGTGCTCGACCCCGAGCGCACGCTGTACCTGGAACTGGATGGCGGACGGGTGATCATTGAGCTGGCGCCGCAGTTTGCGCCCGCGCACGTGGGCAACATCCGCACCCTGGCGCACGAGCGCTTCTGGGACGGGCTCAGCATCTACCGTTCGCAGGACAACTTCGTGGTGCAGTTCGGCGATCCGGATGGCGAGACGCCGGCCAAGGCCAAGTCGCTGGGCTCGGCGAAGACGCACCTGCCGGCCGAATTCGAGCGCCCGTCGCAGGGCCTGGACTTCCAGCGCCTGCCCGACAGCGATGGCTGGGCGGCGCAGGTGGGCTTTGTCGACGGCTTCCCGGTCGGGCGCGACAGCGCCAGCGGCAAGACCTGGCTGGCGCATTGCTACGGCACCCTGGGCGCCGGCCGCAACAACGACGAAGACAGCAGCATTGGCGCCGAGCTGTATGTGGTCACCGGGCAATCGCCGCGCCAGCTGGACCGCAACATCACCGTGGTCGGCCGCGTGGTCAAGGGCATGGAGTTGCTCAGCGTGATCCCACGCGGCCCGGACCCGATGGGTTTCTACGAAGACCCCGCGCAGCGCTCGCCGATCCGCGCCATTCGCCTGGCCAGCGAGGTGCCCATGCCCGAACGAACGCCACTGCAGTTGCTGCGCACCGACAGTCAGACCTTCCGCGATGTGGCCGAGGCGCGCCGCAATCGCAAGGACGATTTCTACAAGCGCCCGGCCGGGCATATCGATCTGTGCAATGTGCCGTTGCCGGTGCGGACGCCGCCGGCTGGCTGAGTCGGGAATCGGGAATCGTAAAGCGGCGCGCGCGTGACTAGCGGGCGCGCTGGCTGAAGGCGACGCTGCCCAGGATCAGCACCGCGGCCACCAGCATGGTCCAGGTCAGCGGCTCGCCCAGCAGCGACCATGCCAGCAGTGCGCCGAACACCGGCACCAGATAGGTCACCGTGGAGGCGCGTGCCGGGCCGATGCGCTGGATCAGGCGGTAATACATCAGGAACGCCAACCCGGTGCACACCACGCCCAGCGCGGTGGCGCAGGCCCAGGCCACTGCCGGCACCGGCGTGGTTGGCCACTGCAACCAGGCTAGCGGTGCCAGCAGCAGCGCGCTGCAACCCAGCGTGGACGCCGCCGATGCGGCCGGCGGCAAATCGCCCATGTGGCGCTTCACCAGGTTGTAGCCGATGCCGTACAGCAGCGACGCGGTGGCGCCCGCCAGTGCCGCCGGCCCCACGCTCAACCCGGCCGACTTGCCGGTGGCCAGCACCAGCACGCCGATGAAACCGATCAACAAGGCCAGCGCGCGACGCGTGCCGATCTTCTCGCCGAAGAACAGGAAGGCGATCAATGCGGTGAACAGCACCGTCATCGCATTGCAGATCGCACCGATCGCGGCCGGCGCGTGTTGCGCGCCCCAGGCGAACAGCAGGAACGGCAACGCGGAGTTGAGCACGCCGATCGCCGCCAGCATCGGCCAGCGACGCAGCGGGAAGCGTTCGCGCGCCAGCCACAGGAACGGCAACAGCACCAATGCACCGAGCGCCAGGCGGATTTCCACCAGCGCCACGGTGCCGAACCTGGGTGCGGCCACGCGCATGAACAGGAACGAGCAACCCCAGACGATGCCGAGAAACCCCAACTCCAGCGGGGTGCGCCATTCGCGTGCCGCAACCGCTGGCTGCGTCGCCGGCTGCGCGCTCATGGCCGCACCTGCGCACGCTGCCGTGATGTGCTGAAACCGCAAGAGACAACATCAGGCAAGCAGACGGGCATGGCACGATCATCGCGATGGGGTACTGCAGCATCGGTTGCAACCGCAGGCGCGACAAGCGCGTAGTATCGAGGCGAGCCACAAATCTCACTCATGCCTCGATGAACCTGCGCCCCACCCTGCTGCCCGCGCTGGGCGTGTTCGCCGCCGCCGCGCGCCACCAGAACTTCGCGCATGCCGCCGAAGAACTGCATCTGACCGCCAGCGCGGTCAGCCACCATGTGCGCAAGCTCGAAGCGCTGCTCGGCGTGACCCTGTTCCAGCGCTTGCCGCGCGGGGTCAAGCTCACCGCCGAGGGCCGCCAGCTGGCCGACGCCGCCACCGCTGCATTGGCCGAGATCGCCTCGGTGGCCGGCAACCTGCATCCGCGCGAAGACGCCATCCCGCTGCGCGTGACCACCTTGCGCTCGCTGTCGTACTGCTGGCTGTTGCCGCGGCTGCCGCGCTTCTGTCGCGCGCATCCGCATATCCGCATGGATCTGCAATCGGACGCGGCGTTTTCTCGCTTCGAAGAAGGCGGCCCGGATCTCGGCATCCGCTATGGCCAGGGCGCCTGGCCCGGATTGACCTCGCATCATCTGATGGACGACGAACTGTTTCCGGTGGCCTCGCCGTCACTGCCGGAGGTCGCTGCGCTACGCACGCCGGCGCAGATCGCGCAATTGCCGCTGCTCACCGACATGTCGCCGCAGGGCTGGCGCGACTGGTTCCGTGCCGCCCAGGTGCGCGGCACCACGCTGCCGCCGATGCACACCTTCAACGACAGCACCGACGCGATGCGCGCTGCCGTCTATGGCCTGGGCGCGGTCCTGGCGCGCAAGCACATCGCCCAACCGTACCTGCAGCGTTACGAGCTGGTGCGCCTGCCCGGCCCCACCCTCAAGGCACGCTACGCCTACTACATCGTGCACCCCAGTCACCGCGTCCCCGGCCCTGCGGCAATGGCGTTTATCGATTGGCTCAAGCGCGAGGCGCTGGACGAACGCACCCCGATGCCTGCCTTGCCGGCAGAGCTGCTGGCACTGCCTGCGGTCTGAGGGCGCCTGCTTGCATCACTGCGACCTTGCATGCCGGGCCCTGCCTGGAGGACTTGAGCGCGGTGCCTGAGCCGGTGCTGCCGGACTGATCTGGCATGCCTGGGCTGCAGGCCGCCACCCGCAAAAACCTTCAGCACCTATCGGCTGCGACCTGCCCCGCGGGCAGATCCCGCGCGCCAGAAACCTGGGCATCCCCCATCACGGCAACGTTGGCGACAGCCGCCAGCCGCGCCCGACCACCGCCGACCGAAAAGGCGCTTGACATCGGCCGCCATAAAATCAATTAATTAGCTAATTCGTTAATTGCCTAATTCCTTATGTCCATCGACCGCATCTTCGAAGCCCTTGCCTCCCAGCCCCGCCGCAAGATGCTGGCGTGCCTGGCAGACCAGGAACTCACCGCCGGCCAGATCGGGCAGTTGTTCGAAATGAGCGCGCCAGCCATCTCGCGGCATCTGTCGGTGCTGGAAAGCGCCGGGCTGGTATCCAGCGAACGGCGCGGCCAGTTCGTGGTCTACCGGCTCACCCCGGACAACATGGTCAACACGCTCAGCAGCTTTGCCTTCGAAGTCTGCCCGGCCTCGGCGCCGCTCAAGCGCAAGGCGCGCGCCTTGACCAAGAAGACCTCCTGACCCTCCTCCGGCCGCAAAGGACTCCTGCCGATGTTCAGCACGCCCCAGCAACGCCCTGCCGATGCACAGGCAGGTTTTCCGTCAGTCCGTCTGGAGTCCTACAGCGGCGGTCTGCCGGTGGAGGTCACGCTGATCGCACAGCTGGGCGTGGGCGCAGGCAACCCGTTGATCGAACAGGCCTGCCGCCGCCAGCGCGCGCATCCCAGTTTTCACGATGCGCTGGACGAGCCATCGGCACGCTTGGCCGGCACCGACTTTGCGCACGGCGAATCGACTGCCCTGTTCTCGTTTGCGGTGGGCGCCAACGGCCACCCGTTCCATCGCCACGCCGGCCATCGCATGTTCACCGCCATCACCGGCAGCAGCGGCGCGCAACTGCGCTTCTGCACCGCCTCGATGGAGCAGATCGAACAGGATCCACAGCACTTTCTGGCGGCGTTGCGGCATATCGATCTACCGGCCGACTGCCTATTCACCGTGCGCTTTGGCGGCGGCACCTGGCATCAGTTCGCACCGCTCAAAGCGCAAGCCGCACACCCGGCATTTTTCGCACTGTCCTGCCACAGCGACGAGGCCGGCGGCGCGTTGAGCGATGCGGTGCGCGCACGCGTGCTGTCCGGCACCGCCGATATCGCCACGCTCACCGAAACGCTGCCGGAGGCGGTGATCGGGCTACTGGCCTCGGCGCAGGCACGCGCGCTGCAGATCCCCACCGTACGCCTGTCGTTGGCCGCATCGCCAGGCAGCAGCAGGTCTGCATGGTGCGGCCGACTGCGCGCGCTCAGCGGCAGGCTGCGCCAGGCAGTGAGCCGGCTGCGTCGACCGGTGGGGTTCGTTGCAATGGCACCGCAGCTGGCGCAGGTCAGCGTGCATGCCGAGCCCAAGCCCGGCTCGCTGCTGACCCGGCACCTGCAGGGCTTCGATCATCAGGACAGCGTACGTCTGCGCCTGCAGCCGCATGAGTTGCGTCAACGCGGTGCGCACACTTTGATGGCGTTGCTGCTGGAGGGGTTCACCGAGCGCGCGCCGCGCGGCGTGACCTGGTTGATGCGGCTGCGCAATGCGCTGGTGGCGCCGCTGCAGTTGCGAACTTCTCCGCTGGGCTGCCCGGTGTCTTCGTTGCTGTCGGCACAGCGCGACTGCCTGTTCGCAGGGCGATTCCCGGTACTTGCGCAAGACAACGCGCCACTGGATCGACGCGTGCAGGTATTGCTGGGCGCCGACGACCGCCACCTGGTCTTCCGCAGCAGCGTGGGCGTGGAAGTGCTGGAGGATGGCAGCGTGGAGCTCAGCCTGGAGACGCGCGTGGCCTGCCGCAACAGGTTTGGCCGCGTTTACATGGCCCTGGTGGACGGCGTGCACCATCGCTACATCGCACCGGCGCTACTGCGCACTGCCGCCCAGGCCCTGCTGGTGCCGGTACTGGAGACCACCGCAGCACAGGCAACCGCGCGGCGCCCGTGAGCGGCCAGCGCACGCGGCCATCACCCGATCTTGCCTGACGGCTGCCTAGTCTTTGGGTCCCCAATCCAAGGAAGCTTTCCCATGCCGACTCTTCGCATGCGTATCACCGGCACCGACGACGACGCGCGTGCCATCGCCAACCTGCTGCAGAGCATCGAAGGCATCGAGCACGTGGAAGAAGTCGACGACCTGATGCCGCACCTGGACGACGACGATTCCAGCTCGGCCGGCCTGTCCGACGACGAAGGTCCGGGCAGCCACGAGTTCGAAGTGGAAGCCGGCAACGATGCCACTGCGCAGAAGGTGCGCGACGCCGTGCAGGAGCTGGCCCTGCAGCTGGACGTGTTTGTCGAGTACGAATTCGACGAAGGCTGAGCCGGCTGCGTACCGACTGCGCTGCACTTGCGCGCAGTCGGTGTCTGGAGATGTTGCACACCACGTGCTGTACCGCGATCGCGTGCAAGCAGCGCAATCGGGATCGACGTGCTACCGCGCAACGCGTCGAGTAGCTGCGTGAAGTAATCGCCCTTCCCAAACATGCGCAGCTAATGCGGCATCGCCGACCAGCTACGCAGTGGATCAGGACATCCGGCGTCGCCGCGCACGCCAGCGCCATGCCTGCAGCAGCAGCCAGGCGACGATCCCCCCCAGCACCAGCACCGGCAGCAACGCCGCCACCGCGCGGATCACGAAGGCCACGCTGGATGCGAAGACCTGGCCGAACTCGGCTGCCGCCTCGGCAATCTCGCCCCTGCCCTGCTCGCCACCGGTGCCGCGGAAATTGAGCGTCAGCAACTGCGTGCGCACGCGCCGTTGCTGCTGGGCGGCGTCCTGCTGGGTCTGCTGCGCTTCGGCCTCGATCTCGGCAAGCCGCTTGGACAGGGCCAGCAGATCGGTCACGGCCAGGTCGCGGCGCTGCTGCAGTTCGAGCAGGCGCGCATGTTCTTTCTGCAGGCGCGCCTGTGCCAGCCCGGTATCGGCGATCTGCTGCGCCAGATCCTCGGCACGCGTGCTGCGCGCGGCGACATCGCCATGCTGGCCGGCCAGTTGCACCATCGGCTCGATGCCGTCCGGAGCTAACCGCACGCTGACGCTGCCGCTGGGGTCGCGCCCACCGGTTTGTTCCACCGCCAGCAGCGCGCAGTCGCCGAACTGCGCCGACTGGCAGGCAGTGCGTACCGCGGCGATGCGTTGATCGATCTGATCGGCCGGCAGCTCGATGCGTACATCGTGCTCATACGCCAGCGCATTGCCTTGCGCGGCGGGCGGTGCCGGCGCCGGCGCCGGCGCGCCGCCGTCTGCCGCCATCTCGCCCGACGGCCTGGCACATCCGCTCAGCGCCCAGCCCAGCAACAAGCCGACCGCGTACCACTGCATCCGGCGCCTCATCGGCTGGCTCCATCGGCCACGTGCATGCTCTGCACGGCCAGACCCGGCGCGGACACACCGCGCAGTTTGACCGCCACACTGGCCTCGCCAGTCCTGCAACGCACGCCCGTGCTGAAAGGCGCACTGCCGCGCTGCGGGAAGTGGTGGTGATTGGCATGCTGCCGGTTGAAGCGATGGATTCCCGGCATCTCGGGCGCCGCCTGCAGGCGCAATGGCGCGCGCATGCGGGGCCGCAGCAGGCCGCCACGGCGACGGCATGACGCACACGGGCGCTCGCACGCCTCGGGGTTCGGCGCATCGGTGTGCGGGTCGAACGCGATGCGTCCGCAATGACAGCTGTGGGCGTCGTGCATGGTGATCCTCCTTGAAAGCGGCCACTCTAAACCAATGGCGGATGCGGACAAGCGCGCACATGCCTATGCTGGCGGATTGCTTCCATTGGAATCCACCATGCGTCAACGTCTGCTTGTCCTCGCCCTGCTCGCCGGCCTGAGCGCCTGCCAGCAGCAGCCCGAATCGCCGCGCGCCGGCAGCCCCGATGCCGCGACGCAGGCTGCGCAGACGCCGGATGCGCGCTTTGCGGCGCTGTCCAAGCGCGCGCTCGACACCTGGATGCAGCTGTCGCCGGTCACCGCCACTCAGACCGGCGATCACCGTTTCGATACGCAGATCGACGATCTGAGCAGCGCCGGCCGCCAGCGCAGCCTGGAGGCCGGCAAGAAGCTATTGAGTGAGCTGGATGCCATCGAGGTGGCCAAGCTGTCGCGCGAGAACCAGGTCGATGCGGCCATTTTGCGCAACCAGCTGCAATCGGAAATCTGGAACACCGAGGTGCTGCAGAGCTGGGCCTGGGACCCGCAGGTCTACAACGGCCTGGCCGGCAGCGCGCTGTATGGCCTGATGGCGCGCGACTTCGCGCCGCTGTCCGAGCGCCTGAGCTCCGCCACGCAGCGCATGGAGAAGATTCCCGGCATCTTTGCGCAGGCGCGCGCCAACATGGACCCGGCCCGCGTGCCGAAGATCCATGCCGAAACGGTGGCCAAGCAGAACAAGGGCATCCTCAGCATCGTCGATACCTTCATCGCGCCCAATATCGGCCAGCTCGGCCCGATTGAAGCGGCCCGCGCGCAGGCCGCCATCGACGATCTGCGCAAGGCCGTGGCCGAGCAGCAGACCTGGCTGGATACCGTGCTGGTGCCCAATGCCAAGGGCGATTTCCGCGTCGGTGCGCAGATCTACGACCAGAAGCTGAAATTTGCGCTGCTGTCTTCGCTGTCGCGTGCCGAGATCAAGCAGCGCGCCGAGTCCGAGCTCAAGCGCGTCCGCAGCGAGATGTACGGCATTGCCCGCACGGTACTCAAGGACAAGCCCGGCGCACCCAAACTGCCCGAGACGCCCAACGACGACCAGCAGCAGGCCGCGATCGAGGCGGCGCTGGAACTGGCCTATGCCGACAAGCCGGCACGCGACAAGGTGGTCGACGACGCCAAGGCCGCACTGGCGCAGTCCACCGAGTTCGTGCGCCAGAAGGATCTGATGACGCTGCCCGATTCGCCGGTGGACATCATCCTGATGCCGGAATTTCAGCGCGGCGTGGCGGTGGCGTACTGCGATTCGCCGGGCCCGCTCGACAAGAATCTCAAGACCTTCTATGCGGTCTCGCCGATTCCCGACGACTGGAACGACAAGCAGGTCGATTCGTTCCTGCGCGAGTACAACAGCCGCATGATCCACCTGCTCAGCATCCACGAAGGCACCCCGGGCCATTACCTGGAAGGCTGGCATTCGGCCAAGTTCCCCTCCACGCTGCGCGCGGTGCTGCGCTCGGGCATGTTCGCCGAAGGCTGGGCGGTCTACACCGAACGCATGATGCAGGAACAGGGCTATCTGGATAACGACCCGCTGTTCCACCTGGTGCAGCTCAAGTTCTACCTGCGCACCATTGCCAACGCCATCCTCGATCAGGGCGTGCATGTGGATGGCTGGGAGCGCGACAAGGCGATGCACCTGATGACCCACGATACCTTTCAGCAGGAAAGCGAAGCGGCGGGCAAGTGGGTGCGTGCGCAGCTGTCGTCCGCGCAGCTGCCGACCTACTTCGTCGGCGTGCAGGAACATCTGGACACGCGCAAGGCGGTGCAGGACAAGCTGGGCAAGGACTTCAACCTGAAGGCGTACCACGACCAGATGCTGTCCTACGGTGCCCCGCCGGTGCGCTTTGCACGCGAGTTGATGCTGGACCAGCCGATCGAGTGATTGATCCGTCTCGCACACGCGCAAGAGAAGCTCCTGCAAAGCTCCTGCGGATTCCCCCCCTCTCCCGCATGCGGGAGAAGGTGCCCCGTAGGGGCGGATGAGGGTACGGGCGAAGCCTCGTATGGCCGACCAGCGCGTGGCTTCGCCCCGTACCCTCACCCCATCCCTCTCCCGTATGCGGGAGAGGGGCTAGATCTCGAAGTTACTACGCCCGCCTGCGACCGCTCGCATCGAGCACTCAAGCATCGTTCGCCTCACCCATCCGCCGCAACAAATCCGCCGGTCTGCCGCGCCCACAGACGTGCATACAGGCCGCCCTGCGCGATCAGTTGCGCATGCGTGCCGGTCTCGACGATGCGTCCGGCATCCATCACCACCAGCCGGTCCATGCGCGCGATGGTGGAGAGGCGGTGCGCAATCGCAATGACGGTCTTGTTGCCCATCAACGCGTCCAGGCTGTCCTGGATCGCAGCTTCCACTTCCGAGTCCAACGCCGAGGTGGCCTCGTCCAGGATCAGGATCGGCGCATCCTTCAGCAGCACGCGCGCAATGGCGATGCGCTGCCGCTGACCGCCCGACAGCTTGACCCCGCGTTCGCCCACATAGGCATCGAATCCGCGCCGGCCTTCGCCATCGACCAGCGTGTCGATGAAGCCTTCCGCGCGCGCCTTGCGCACCGCTTCCAGCATCTGCGCGTCGCTGGCCTGCGGCCTGCCATACAGCAGGTTGTCGCGGATCGAACGATGCAGGAGCGAAGTGTCCTGGGTGACCAGGCCGATCTGCCCGCGCAGGCTTTCCTGGGTGACCTGGGCGATGTCCTGCCCGTCGATGAGGATGCGCCCCTGCTCCAGGTCGTACAGCCGCAGCAGCACGTTGACCAGGGTCGACTTGCCCGCGCCCGACGGCCCGACCAGGCCGATCTTCTCGCCGGCACGCACCTGCAGGTCCAGCCCGGCGATCACCCCGCCGCGCTTGCCGTAATGGAAATGGATGTGCTCGAACTGCACCTGGCCGTGCGTCACCTGCAGCGGCACGGCGTCGGGCGCGTCCTGCACCAGCACCGGCTGCGAGATGGTCTGCATGCCGTCCTGCACGCTGCCGATGTCTTCGAAGATGCCGTTGACCGTCCACATGATCCAGCCGGACATGTTGTGGATGCGGATCACCAGGCCGGTGGCCAGCGTGATCGCGCCCACGCTGATCTGGCCGCGGCTCCACAGCCACAAGGCCAGCCCGCAGGTGCCCACGATCAGGAAGCCGTTGGCCACCGCAATGGCGGTATCCATCGTGGTGGTCACGCGCGTCTGCCCGCGATGCTTCACCGCCAGCTCGTCGATCGCATCGCGCACATAGGCCTGTTCGCGGCCGGCATGGGCGAACAGCTTGAGCGTGGAGATATTGGTGTAGCCGTCGACGATGCGCCCGGTGGCCTTGGAGCGTGCATCCGACGCGATCCACGCGCGCGCCTTCATGCGCGGCACGAAGAACGCCATCAGCGCGACATACACCACCAGCCAGATCAGCAGCGGCAGCATCAGCCAGGGGTCGGCCTGCGCAAACAGCCACAGCGCGCTGCCGGTATAGACCACGATGTACCAGAGCGCATCGACCATCTGCACTGCCGATTCGCGCAGCGAGGTCCCGGTCTGCATCACCCGGTTGGCGATGCGGCCGGCGAAATCGTTGTTGAAGAAGCCCAGGCTCTGCCGTACCACGTAGTTGTGCATCAGCCAGCGCGAGCGGTTGCTCAGGCCCGGCACGATCGCCTGGTTGACCAGCAGGTTGTGCAGCCCGGTGAACAGCGGGCGCGCCACCAGTGTGATCGCCGCCATCCAGAGCAATTCGCCGGCATGCCGGCGGAAGAAGTCCGCTCCCGGTCGCTCCGCCAGCATGTCGACGATGCGCCCGAGGAAGTCGAACATCGCCACTTCCACCAGGGCCAGCAACAGCCCGGCGATCAGCGTGGCCAGCAGGATCGGCCATAACGGCCGCAGATAATGCAGATAGAACCGCCACACGCTACGCGGCGGCATTTCCCGCTCGATCGGCGGGAAGACATCGATCAGGGATTCGAACCAGCGGAACATCGCAGACACTTTCGGGAAAAACCGGGAGATCAGGCTAGCTGATCGCGCGTCAAGCTGCAGTGGCGCTGGCGTCGGGTTGCTGCAGCATCACCCGCACGGCAGGCTGCGCTGTGCGCGGCAGGCAACCGGCCCGTCGCATCGGTTCCGGTTGCCCGGGTCATGCGGCGTCGGTCGCGCTCATTCGCGGACACGTGTGAGCAGGCGGTTGACCTCGACCAGATCGAAATGGCCCGGATCGAAGCGCCCGCCCAGGGTGGCCAGCTCCTGCACATGTTGCGCATGCTCCGGGTCGGCGACGATCCGCAGCAAGGCCTGGTAGCTGTCGATTCCTTCGCTGCTCTCCGGCGGGCAGGCATTGGCGCCGTCCACGCAACGGGCCGCGCGCAGGCTCGCGTCCGCCGGCAGGATCGCCTCGACCTGAACGCGGTGCTGCCAACCCGCGCCGGCACCGTAGAAATAGTCGAAACGCTCCAGCTCGCCCACCGCGCTTTCGATACTGACCCGGGCGGCATGCTTGAGCCGTGGCCGCTCCGGCACATCCAGCCCGGACTCGCCGTAGCGGCCGCCGCCCAGGTCGAATTCGTACGGATGCGCACCGTTCCAGCCCATCAGCGGTTGCAATACACGATGCAGCGTGGCCAGGCGCAGCGCTCCGGCCACCAGCACGCGGCGCCAGATCAACGGCGCGCTGTCCACTAATGAAACATGCAGCTGATATACCGGCGCAGGCGTGGGTACCGCCTGCTGTGCAACTTTCTTCTTGGCCTTGGTCATCGGGTCTTGGTCGTGTCTCTCAGTCGCCAGTATGGCGGCAGCGGCCCGCGCCTGCATGGCCCGCCCCGTCAGCGCTGCACCATGCGGTGTGCGGTGTGCGATGTGCAGCATGTCGCGCGATCACGCATCGACGATGCCGCCCACTATCTCGCCAGCATCATTGCGCCGCTGCCCTCGCCCGCCCGGATTTACGCCACACCCGCTGCACGCGCCGGCAGTCGCAGGCCGAACAACAGGTCATACAGGATCGGGATCAAGCCCAGCGTCACCAGCGTGCCCAGCGCCAGGCCACCGATCATGGTGATGGCCATTCCGGTCCACAGCGGCCCGGCAAACAGCATCAGCGGAATCAAGCCGACGATGCAGGTGAGCTTGGTCATCACGATCGGGCGCAGCCGCTTGACCGCTGCGGCGATCACCGCCTCGCGGCGTGGCAGGCCATCGGCAAGCTCGGCTTCGATGCGTTCCAGCAGCAGCACCGCGTTGTTGACGATGATGCCGGCCAGCGCCAGCAAGCCGAAGGTCGCCATGAAACCGAACGGATAGCCGGTGATCACCAGGGCCAGTGCCGCACCAATCAGCACGAACGGGACTGCCGACAGCACGATCAGCAGCTTGCGGAACGAGTTGAACTGCCACACGAACAGCAGCAGGATCGCGCCCAGTGCGTGCGGCATGTATTGGAGCAGGGCCTGGTTGGCCTCGGCAGAATCCTCGAGCTCGCCACCGATCTCCAGCCGATAACCGGGTGGCAGCTTGAGCGCGGCCATCGGCACCGACAGGCGCTCGACGATCTCGGTCGCGGTCAACTGCGGGTTGCGTGCGGTCACGGTGATCGCACGGCTCAGGTTGCGCCGCTGGATCGCCGACGGCTCGCTGTCGTGCAGCACCGTGGCGACCGCCGCCAGCGGCACTGGCGCACCGCCGGCTTGCGGGTACACCAGGGTGTCGCCAGGTGTGCCGTCGGCGGCGCGTTCCTGCGCACTGCCACGCCACACCACGGCCACCGAGCTGCCATCGTCGCGCAACAACGAGGCATCCACGCCGCTGTAGCGCGCCTGTAGCGCCTGCGCAATGTCCTCGCTGCTCACCCCGGCACGCCGCGCCCTGAGCTGGTCCACCTGCACCACGTAGCGCGGAATGCGCGCCTGCCAGTCGTCCTGCACATCCACGGTGCCCGGCAACGCGCGCAGCGCCTTTGCAATCGCAGCGGCGCTGCTGCGCAGTACTGTCTCGTCGGGGCCGACCACGCGATACACCGCCATCCCGGCTTCGGTCGCGCCCAGCGAAAACCGCTTCGGCTCGGCGCGCACGGTGGGGAAGTGGCTGCGGACATGCGCACGTGCCCGCGCTATCACTGCATCGAGATCGGTGCCTGGGCGCACGCTCACGGTGAAGTACGCCATGTTGGCCGCCGGCAGCGGGGGATTGAGACCCAGCACGATGCGCGGGCCGCCATCGGCGACATAGCCGATGCTGTCCACCACCTCCGGGTTGGCGCGCCGATCGGCAAACCAGCGGCTCAGCGCACGCACCGTGCGCAGGGTTTCACGCGTATCGCTGCCTGCCTGCAAGGTCACCGGCATCTGGAACTGCAGACGATCGGACTTGGGCAGAAAATCGTAGGGGATCGACACCAGCACCGCGACCGCCGCCGCCAGCATCGCCACCATGCCGGCGATAAACAGCGCCTTGTGCATCAGCACGCGCTCGATGAGGCGGCGGTAGCCACGATAAAAGCGCGACGGCTCCTGTTCGCTGCCGTGTGCGACATGTGCCTTGGCGAAATACATGCACAGCAGCGGCGTCACCGTGATGCTGAGCAGCCACGAGCCCAGCAAGGTCACCCCGAGCACGGTAGCCAGCGAGCGCAGATATTCGTTGGTGCTGGTCTGGCCGAAGAAGAACGGCGAGAACGCCAGCACGATCACCAACGATGAGGTCAGCAACGGGGTGGCCAGGGAGCGGCCGGCGTCGATGCAGGCCTGACGGCGCTGTTCTCCGGCAACCAGGCGGCGTTCGATGTCTTCGGCAATGACAATACCGTTGTCCACCAGCAGGCCGAGCGCCAGGATGATCGCCGCGATCGACACCGTCTGCAGCTCCACGCTCAGCACGCGCATGACGATCAGCGAGGCGAAGATGGTCAACGGCACGATCGCGCCGACGATCAGGCCGGTGCGCCAGCCCAGGAACAGCATCACTACCGCCATGACGATGACGATGGTCTCGCCCATGACGTGGTGCATCTTGCCCATCTCGCGCTCGACCACGTCGGCCTGGAAGGTGACCACGTGCTGCGCAAAACCTGCGGGCAATTCCTCCGCGGTCTGGCCCAGCTTGGCGCGCAGCGTTTTGCCGAAGTCGGCGATATTGCTGCCGGGCTTCATCGAGACCGACACCACCACCGCCGGCTGGCCCTGGTAGACGGCAGCGCTTTCCGGCGGATCGGCAGGCATCACCTGTACCTGCGCCAGCTCGCCCAACGCCACTTCGCGCACGCCATTGGCATTGGGTGTCGGCAAGGTCAGCAACAGGTTCCGCAACTGCGCAGGCGAGCGTATCTCCCCGGAAGTCGCAACCGTCATCGCCAGCCCGGACACCGTCGCCAGCCCGCCGGAGGCCACCACATTCTGCGAGCGCAACTGCGCCATCACGCTGGCAGGGCTCAGTCCGGTCGCCAGTAGCCGCGCGCGATCGAACGCCACATACACGCGCTCGTCCTGCAGCCCGTACAACGCCACCTGCTCCACGCCAGGCAGGGTATACAGCTGCTCGCGCAGGCGCCGCAGCGGCCCACGCATCTCGCTCATCGAATAGCCTGGTGCGGTGACTGCGATCGAGGCCACCGACACCCGTCCGAAGTCATCGTCGACCAACGGTCCCTGCGTGCCCGCAGGCAGTTGCGCACCCGCCTCGGCGGCCTTGGCCCGCACGCGCTGCCACAACGCCGGCAGATCCTGCACATCGTCGTAGGCGGTCAGCTGCACGATCGCGCTGCCTGGCCGCACCGTGCTCACGATGCGCTTGATGCCGGCCAGTTCGCGCAGGCGCTCTTCGAGGGGGCGCGCCAACAGGGTTTCCACCTGCTCGCTGGGCATGCCCGGAAACGCCACCGACACAATGGTGTCGCGCACGGTGACCGAGGGTTCTTCCTGCGAGGGAAAACCGACGAACGCCACGATACCGCCGAGCAGGATCATCACTGCCGCGAACAAGGTCAGCCGGCTCGACCTCATCGCCATCCGGGTCAGCATCATGGCGCCTGCCCTCCGCTCAGCTGCGTCTGCATCTGCAACGGCGCCACCGGCTGGCCATCGATCAAGAAGCCCACGCCTGCGCTGACCACCTGATCGCCGGCCTGCAGCCCGCGCCGGACCTGGATGCGGCCGCCGACGATCGACCCGAGCTCGACTGCGCGCTCGCGCACGATCCGCTGTGCCGGCTGATACACGAACACGCTGGCCCGTTGGCGATTGAGCCTGGGCAGTACTGCAGAAAGCGGCACGCTGGGCGTGCTCGCAGCCTGCGCGGGCAACTGCAGCAACACACTGTCGCCACTGCGCATCGCGTGTGGCGCGCGCACCACCTCCAGAATCGCCAGCGCAGTGGTACCGTTATCCAGCCGGCTGGACAGGCTGCACAGGCGTAACGTCAGCGGCACCGCAGGCTCGTCGGCCAGCGTGGCCTGCACGGTCTGCCCAGGCGTCAGCCCTGCGGCAGCAACAGGCGGCAGATTGGCGAGCAATTGCAGATGCGCCTGCCCTTCCAGCTGCAACACTCCCTGCCCCGCCCCCACATCGGCCTGCGGTTGCTGCAGGCGTGCGACCACGGCGCCATCGAAGGGTGCGCGCAGCTCGCCAAGACGCGATGCACGCCGCGCCAGCGCCAGGTCGGCCTTTGCCACCTGCAGTTGCGCGGTTGCCGCATCCGCCGCCGCGCGGGCGGCGGTCAGCGTCGCCGCGGAGCTGGCACCATCGTCGAACATGGCGTGCTGCTGGTGCAGTTGCAGCTGCCGCTCGCCGGACTGCGCCATCGCCGCGCGCAGGTTGGCGTCGGCCTGCTGCTGACGCAATTGCAGCGGCTCGGCATCCAGGCGTGCCAGCACCTGCCCTTTCTGTACGCGGTCGCCCACATCCACCAGCACGGCGGCGATGCGTCCGCCGCTCTCGAACGCCAACTCGGCCCGTTGTTGCTGACGCGCCATTGCCGGCACCTGCAGCCACCCATCGCGGCCGGAGCCGAAGCGCTCCAGCTTGACCGCCCGCGGGGTCTCGGCCGCCGGCGCATCCGGCCGGCTGCAGCCGGCCAGCACCAGCAACAGACCGCAACACACCATGGTGCGAAGAACATCCATCATCACGCTATCCCCTGCCATGTGCCGCTCAGCGGCTGTAGGTCACTGCAACCGTGCCGCCGACAAAACTGCGGCGTGCAACCAGCGGGCTGTCCGTGGCGTTGTCCGCATAGCGGGTGCCGGTCACGCTCACGGTGGTGGCCCAGTGATCGCCCAGCGCATGCGTCCAGCTGCTGCCCACCGCGGCGGCATACACGCCGGATCCGGTACTGAAGGCCTGCCAGCGCGTCCGCGCCGCCTGCGCGTCGGTGACCCCGAAGTAGGCCTGGTTGAAGCGACGATCGCCGGCATGCACATCCAGATCCAGCGTCACCGTGTCGCTGGCGCCATGCAGCAGGGTGAACTCCACGCCGGCGCGATAGCGGTTGCGCCGCGCGTCCTGTTTGAGCGCGAATTCGGCTTCCGCGTTGACGTTCATGTACGGCGTGATCCGCTGCATCACCAGTGTGCGTGCGGTGACCGACCCCGGCACATCGCCCATGCCGGCCAGCATGCGCGAACCCGGACGCCAGTCGCTGTCGCGTTGCAGGCGGCCCAGGTCGTAATACAGCGACTGCGACAAATAGAAGCCGGAATCGCTCTGGAACTGCAGACCCGCGCCACGCGCGGTGTCGAAGAACAGCATGCCACGCTGGACCACCAGCACCGGGTTGGCCTGCACGCGCGCGCGCTCGGCGCCGGCATACCGCGGTGCCGCAACCGCTGCCGCGCCCGCGGTGAGATCGGTGTGGTCGCCCAACAGCCGCGAGCTGCCGGTCAGATCGGTCTGCGCGTGCGCAAGGCATGGCAGCAGCAGGCTGGCAACGAACGGCCAGGCACGCAGTGTGGTGTCACGAGGCAGCTGCATGAAAAACAGGATGGCCATGAAAATCTCCGTCAGCGATCAGGAAAGGGATGGCAGGCAAACGCCGTAGAACGCCTGAAACAGGGCAATCCGGCTCAACAGGCGTTGGCGTGCGGTGGTCAGGTAATCCAGTTGCACCTGCGTGGCGCGCAGGCGCTCGGTCAGCAGCGTGGTGCGATCTTCCAGGCCTGCGTCCACGCGCCTGCTGAGCCGTGTCATGCGCGATTGCTCACGCTCGGCCTGCGCACGTGCACGCGGTTCGGAGTCGGCCAGGGTGGCGTGCGCGTCGAGCGCATCGGCGACCTCGCGGAAGGCGGACTGGATCGCCTGTTCGTAGGCCACGACATCGGCGCGCTGGCGCAGCTGCGCCAGCGCGAGATTGGCGCGGTTGCGGCCGCCGTCGAACAACGGCAGGTTCAATTGCGGGCTGAAGCTCCACATGCCGTGGCCGGCGGAAAACAGCCCGTTCAAGCCATCGCTGGCGGTGCCCACGCTGCTGCTCAGGGTGATCGATGGAAAGAACGCGGCGCGTGCTGCGCCGATGTCGGCGTTTGCCGCGCGCAGTTCCAGCTCCGCCTGCTGGATGTCCGGGCGTTGCAGCAACAACGAGGAATCCAGCGCACGCCACGCCGTGCTGGGTGTATCTGCGGCAATCAGGCGCTGCAGGTCGCCCGGCACCGGCAAGCTGTCGTAGCCAACCAGCAGTTGCAGCGCGCGCAATGCCGCAGCGTGGTCGTCGGCGCCCTGCAAGGCCGCAGCATGGGCCTGATCGGCCTGATGCTGCTGGCCATCGCGCTGGTCGCGCGCGATCAGCCCGATCCGGTACTGCCGCTGTGCGATCGCCAGCAGCGCAGCACTGTCGGCATCGGCTGCTTGCAGCTGCTGCAGCGCCTGGCTGCTTGCGCGTTCGGTGGTGTAGGCGCGCAGCACCTCGGCAACCAGCGCGCCCCGGGCCGCATCGCGCCCATGGGTGCTGGCCAGATAGCGCTGCCGCGCCGCCTCGGACATGGCCTGCAGCTTGCCGAAGAAGTCCAGCTCGAGATTGCCGATGCCGGCGTTGGCAACGACCAGATCCTGCCCGTAGCGCGCGTCCAGGGCCGGATCGTCGAAGCGCTGCCGCACCTGTTGTGCACCCACGCCGATGCTTGGCACGCGCGCGGCGCGCTCGATGCGGTACTGCGCCCGTGCCTGCTCCACCTGCAAGGCGGCGCGACGGAAGTCGCTGTTGTGCGCAAGCGCGCGTTGCAGCAACGGCCGCAGATCGCGATCCGGTGCGAACGCCTGCACGAACGCGCGTTCCTGCAGATTCAGCTCGATCCCCACCGGCTCGCTCGGTCCCCCAGCGGCCACCGCCTGCTGGCTGCCGAAGGTGCCCGGCACGGTCACCGCCGGTCGCTGGTAAGTCGGCGTCAATGAACAGCCGCCCAGCAACATGGCGATTGCCGCATTACGCAGGGCGCGGAAACAACGAGGCGCGGTCATTTGTGGAATCATGATGTCGGAGCACACGAGCCAATCTCGACCGACATCCTCGACCTGCAGCGTCCAGGTTGTTTTCGGGAATTATCCAGATTTGATCGAGACGACAGGGCACCACGCCATGACAGGCAAAAAGGTTCTGCTGGTGGAAGACGATGCAGACAGCGCCAGCATCCTGGACGCCTATCTACGCCGCGACGGCTTCGACGTTGCCATCGCCGGAGACGGCGAGCGGGCGATTCACCTGCATCGTCAGTGGGCGCCGGATTTGGTGCTGCTGGATGTGATGCTGCCAAAGCTCAGCGGTATCGAAGTGCTGTCGGCGATCCGCCGCGCCAGCGATACGCCGGTCATCATGGTCACCGCCATCGGCGACGAGCCGGAGAAGCTGGGCGCACTGCGCTATGGCGCCGACGACTACGTGGTCAAGCCGTACAGCCCCAAGGAAGTGGTGGCGCGCGTCCATGCAGTGCTGCGCCGAAGCGTGGCGGTGCGTGCGCCGGGCGAGCCGCTGCGGCATGGCCGCCTGAGTGTGGACCTGGCTGCAGTGGTGGCCACCGTGCACGACCCGGCCGGGGCTCAGCTGGCACTGGACCTGACCCCGACCGAATTCAACCTGCTCGCCATCCTGCTCAAGACGCCGTTCAAGGCATTCACCCGCAGCGAACTGCTCGATGCCTGCCTGCCCGACAGCGATGCACTGGAACGGGTGGTGGATTCGCACATCCACAACCTGCGCCGCAAGCTGGAGGTACACGGCATCACCGGCGTGCTGGTCACCGTGCGCGCGGTGGGATACCGCTTCCAATGAATGCCCTGCGGCGCTTCAACGCCTGGCGCCGGCAAGCGCCGCTGTGGATGTGGGTGGGCGTGCGGATGAGCGCACTGGCAGTGGTGACCGTGGTGGTGATCGCCTTCGGCATGTGGTGCTACTTCAACCTGCGCGACAGCCTGATCCTGGGCAAGCTGCCGGCGGCGGCCCGCACCGAAATCGAACAACTGCGCGAACAGCCGGTCGCCAACGAGGCACGTCTGTGGCAACTGCTGCAGCAGTACTACGATGTGGAAAATTTTCTGCCCGGGCTGGCCAACCCTGACTGGTGGACGCTGGGGGCCATGGTCGCCCTCTCCATCCCGGTGATCCTGGTCTGCGGGCTGCTTGCATCGCGTCCGTTGTCGCGGCAATTTTCCCAGGTAGCCAGGGCCGCGCATCGGGTCAGCGATGGCGACTTCGGCGCACGCGCGCAGGTGGTGGCAGGCGCACCGGACGAGCTCACGGCGCTGGCGGACGACTTCAACGCCATGGGCGGCAAACTGCAGCAGTACGAACGCGAACTGCGCGAGTCCAGCGCAATGCTGGCACACGAACTGCGCACCCCGCTCAACGCAGCGATGGGCCGCGTACAGGGCATGCTGGACGAGGTCTTCCCGCGCGATCCCGAGCAGCTGCGCCTGGTCCATCGCCAGCTGGAACAGATCAATCGGCTGATCGGCGACCTGCATCTGGTGTCGCTAGCGCGTGCCGGCCAGCTGGTGCTGGAGCCGGACAGTTTCGATCTGCATGAGCTGATTGCCGAGCGGGTGGAATGGGCAGGCCCGACAATCCGCGCGTTGCAGACGACGGTCACCGCGCCGGCACCTTCCGGGCTACGCGTCTGCGCCGACCGCCATCGCCTGGGCCAGGTGTTTTCCATCCTGATCGACAACGCACTGCGCTACGCCGCCGCAGGCAAGGTGCTGGATATCGAGCTGCGCCGCGATGGTGCGCATGTGCTGGTCACGCTCGGCGACCGCGGCCCCGGCGTGGAGCCTGCGCAGCTGCCGCACCTGCTGGACCGCTTCTGGCGCGCGGACAGTTCACGCGCGCGCCATTCCGGTGGCAGCGGCCTGGGCTTGGCGATCGCCTCGGCCATCTGCCAGGCGCACGATGGCCGCTTGATCCTGGGCAATCGCGTCGGCGGCGGGTTGTCGGCCAGCGTGCAACTGCCGTTGTCGCGCTGAGGCGTTGGCGCGGTTGCGCCGCAGCGTTTGCGGCTGCCTGGCATGCCAGGCCGCTGCGAGCATCAACGCTGCTGCAGGCTCGGCACCGCAGCGGTCACATCGGCATGGCGACGCATGATCCAGTTGAACAGCGGCGTGGCCATCAGCGTGGAGAGGATCGCCATCAGCACCAGCACCGAGAACAGGCCTTGTTCGATCACGCCGGCCTGCAACCCGATGTTGATGATGATCAGTTCCATCAAACCGCGTGCATTCATCAGCGAGCCGATCGCCATCGCATCGCGGTTGTTCTCGCCGGTGATGCGTGCGGCGGCCCAGCAGGCCAGTCCCTTGCCGATGAACGATGCGGCCAGAATCGCCACGCCGGCCAGCATGATCTGCGGCTGCAGCAACACGCTCAGTTGCGTCTTCAAGCCGGAATAGGTGAAAAACATCGGCAGCAGGAACACCACCACGAACGGCTGCATCATCTCGCGCAACTTCTCGGTCAACGCGCCCCTGGGCAGGCAGACGCCGAGCAGGAAGCCGCCGAAGACTGCATGGATGCCGATCGCATCCATCGCCCAGGCGCTGAGGCAGAACAGCATCAGGATGACTGCCAACACGCCATTGCTCAGCGGTTGGTCCTGCACCACGTAACGCTCGAGACGACGCAGCAGATGCCGGCCGACAAAGATCATGAACGCCGCATACGCAACGCCGCCGCCGATGGCCAGATAGGCGCTGCCCCAGCTGCCGCCGAAGCTGGCCAGCACCACGGCAAGAATGCACCAGGCCGCCGCATCGTCGAACGCACCTGCGGTGAGCGCCAGCGTGCCCAACGGGCTATTGGTCAGCCCGCGCTCGTGGATGATGCGCGCCAGCATCGGGAAGGCGGTGATCGCAATGGCCGCGCCCAGGAACAGCGAGGCCTCCATCAACTTGGCCTTTTCCGAAAACAAGCCGTCCACGTTGATCAGCCACGGACACATCGCAAAGGCCAATGCGAACGGCACCGCGATCCCGGCCAGCGACACGCTCATCGCACTGCGATAGCGTGCGCGGAAATGATCGCTGCGGAAGTCGGTGCCGACCAGGAACATGTACAGGCCCACGCCGAACTGGGCCAGCACATACAGCACGTCCAGCGTCTGCTTGGGAAACAGCGCCGCCTGCACATCCGGCAGTAATATGCCGAACAGCGACGGACCCAACGCCACGCCGGCAATCATCTCGCCCACCACCTGCGGCTGCCCCACCCGCTTGGCCAGCAATCCCACCAGACGACAGATCAGCAGGATCACCGCAGCCTGCAAGAAGAAATACACCGACATCTGCGGAGTGGTCATGCGTTGGGCAACATCCCTGAGAAGTGCGCGGATCATAACGAGCCGTGCCGGCCGGCGATAGCATCGTGCAGCTGGCGCCAACGCGCCGTCGGGCGTCGGCACGCCTGCCTGCACCGGCAGGCCCGACCACGTGACGCATGCCCGCCGAGCCCGGTTGCCGGCACGCGCCGTGATCAATCCTCCTGCAGCGCGCATTGCGGCGCAGATGACACGCCAAAGCATCGCAATCGGTTGGGGATGGCGTGGACGCCACACCGATACTGCACTGGCCGCCGGCCACTACACGCCCCGTGCAGTGACCGTGCCCCGCTTGCAGGACGAGTGATGTGTCACTTGTGTCCCGTTTGCTCCGCTGCCACCGGCGTCAACACCAGGTCCTGGAAATCGAAGCTGAAATCGGTCAGCGGCGAGATCGCCTCCATCCGCATCTCGCGCACCGCGCCATCCGGGGTCAGCGCGAAATTGACGAACGCATCGGCATTCAGGCTGCGATCGTCCCAGCGCACGATGAAGCTGTCGTGTTGCCAATGCTCCAGCGTGCCGATCAATTGCGCGGTCTTGGAAAACTGCAGACGCAGGCGCTTGCCGTCCTGACGGATCACCACGTCGCCGTACCACGGGTCGCGATAGGTCGCCGCATAGCTGCGCAGCGGCAGCGACGGCGTGGAGCGCGCCACGCGTGCGTCCCGATGCTTCTTCCAACTGGTGTCCGCATCGCCATCGGCCTTGGCCACCGCCTTGGCATAGGCAGCGGTCCAATCGGTGGCCGGCACCTGCAGGAATGCATCCAGCACCTGCAGGGTCACCGCATTGAAGGCCGCACCGATCTCCTGATTGGTCAGCACCACCACGCCCAGCTGCTGGTCGGGCACCAGCGTCAGCCGCGACACCATGCCCGGCCAGCCACCGGTGTGCCACACCAGCCGATGTCCGCGGTAATCGCTCAGGCTCCAGCCCTCACCGTAGCCGGCAAAATTGGGGCGTGCCGCCGTCAGCTCCGGCACGGCCGGGTCGGCAATCGCAATCGGCGTGATCATCGACCACATCTCCTGCTGCCGTTTGGCACTGAACAGCGGCGTGCCATCGGGCAGGACGCCGCCGGCCAGTTGCACCTTCATCCACAACGCCATGTCGTGCGCGCTGGAATAGATGCCGCCGGCACCGGAGTTGTTGGACCAGGTCAGCGGCGCGACCGTGCGCAACTCGGTGAAGTCGTACTTGGCATGGCCCACGGCCGCGTTGTCGCCCGGTTGCAGATGGTCGGCATTGAAGCGCGTACCGCGCATGCCCACCGGGGCGAAGATGCGTTGCTGCAGAAACGCCGCATAGGTCTGCCCGGAGACCTGCTCGATCACCTTCTGCGCCACCGCATACAGGATATTGTCGTAGGCGTAGCGATCGCGGAAACCGCCCTTCAGCGGCACCTTGGACAGGCGCTGCACCACTTCGTCGGTGCTGTAGCTGGTGGTCGGCCAGAACAACAGATCGCCCGCGCCCAGGCTAAGGCCGCTGCGGTGCGCGAGCAAATCGCGCACACGCATCTCGCCGCTGACGTACGGGTCGGACATGCGGAACCACGGCAGGTGGTCGATGACCTTGTCGTCGAGCGAGAGCTTGCCCTCGTCGGCCAGGATCGACAGCGATGCGGCAGTGAAGGCCTTGGTGTTGGAGGCGATCGCAAACAGCGTGTCGGCCTGCACCGGCGCAGGCTTGCCGATCTCGCGCACGCCGTAGCCGCGCTCCAGCACCACCTGCCCATCCTTGACGATGGCCACCGCAATGCCGGGCACATCGAACTGCTTGCGCACGCGTTCCATCTGCGCGTCGAACTGCTGCATGCCGGCGGGAAGCTCGGCCGCCTGCGTCGTCACCAAGCTTGCCAGCATCAGCACGCCTCCACTCAGCCATCGGTTCACGGTCACTGTCGCACGTCCTCTGGTTCGCTCAGGTCGATCCGCCGGCACTGTCCAGCGACAGCGGCAGCGGTGCCACCAACACGCCGTTGCCATCGGCATACAGCCAATGGCCGGGCACGAAGGCCACGCCGGCAAAATTCACCGGCACATCCACATCACCCAGATCGCGGCGCTCGGTGCGGCGGGGGCAGGCGCCCAGCGCCAGCACGCCCAGCGGCAGCGTGGCCAGGATCTCCACATCGCGCACGCAGCCGTGGATCAACACGCCGGCCCAGCCGTTGGCGACCGCCTGCATCGCGATCTGGTCGCCCAGCAGCGCGTGCTTCAACGAACCCTGCCCGTCCACCACCAGCACGCGGCCGTCGCCAGGCGTGGAGGCCAGCTCGCGCACCCGCGAGTTGTCCTCGAAACAGCGCACGGTGACGATCGGCCCGGAGAATGCCGCACGTCCGCCATAGGAGCGGAACAACGGTTCGGCGATGCTCACCTCGGGAAAGCGGTCACACAGATCGGGCGTGGTCCAGGTCATCGCTGCGGTCCGAAAGTGGCGATCTCCGATGGTAGCGGCATGGCCGCGTCCGCGTAAGCGCCGATCGCCCAGCCGGCTGGCAGGACTGTGCCTGCATCGAGTGCACAACGCCTGCATGCCGCCCCGCGCCAACGGCCGCGCCTGCCTGGCAGTGCGCGCAAGCGTTTGGGGCAGCGCTGCTTCGCCGCGGAGCCGGCGGGGCTATCATCTGGGCGGCTTGCCACATCTGTGCGTCTGCGAACATGCCAGGCGCGCGCTCACGCCAACGTGGAATCTGTCATGACCGATCTGTTCGCCGCCACCCCGCCCGCGCTCGATGGCATCCACGTCGGTATCGGCGGCTGGGTGTATGCGCCATGGCGGGAGGGGATGTTCTATCCGCAAGGGCTGGTGCAGCGCCGCGAGCTGGAATACGCAAGCCGCCACGTCACCGCCATCGAGATCAACGGCACGTATTACGGGACGCAGAAACCGGCCACCTACGCGAAGTGGCGCGACCAGGTGCCGCCCGGGTTCGTCTTCTCGGCCAAGGCACCGCGCCGCATCACCCAGTCGCGCAAACTGGCCGGCACCCAGGCGCAGGTGGACGACTTCATCGGCGGCATTGTCGAGCTCGGCGATACGCTGGGGCCGCTGGTGTGGCAGTTCGAACAAGGGCATCGGCTGCAGGCCGACGACCTGGACGCCTTCCTGTCGTTGCTGCCCAAACGCGCCGGCAAGCGCGTGCTGCGCCATGTGCTGGAAATCCGCGACCACGACGCGGTGGATGCCGCGCTGCTGGCATTGGTGCGCCGGCATGGGGTGGCCACGGTGTTCACCGACTCGGACGAGCATCCGTCCTTTGCCGATCTGTCCACCGACTTTGTCTATGCGCGGCTGATGCGCAGCCAGGCGCGCCTGCATGCCGGCTACCTGGCGCCGGCACTGGCGCGCTGGGCCGAGCGCATCCAGGCCTGGCGGCGCGGCGACGATGTGGCGGACCTGCCGCATATCGACGCATCGATGCACGCCGCAGCCACGCCGCGCGAGGTGTTCGTGTTTTTCATCAGTGCTGCCAAGGAGCGCAATCCGGCCGCGGCGATGGCGTTGCTGCAGGCGTTGGGGGCGCGCTGACAGGGGCGTTGCGTCGCGTCTTCGGCGACAATGGCGCATGCCCACGACCGACCTGCGCAAGGCGCAACTGCAAATCCATTTCTGCGTCCTGCTCTGGGGCATCACCGCGATCCTGGGCAAGCTGATCACGCTGCCCGCGTTGCCGTTGGTGTGGTGGCGCATGTTGATCGTGGTGGTGGCGCTGGCGCTGTTGCCGCGGGTGTGGCGCGGATTGCGCGGGCTGTCCGGCCGCGTGGTGCTGGGCTATTGCGGCATCGGCGCCCTGGTGGCCCTGCACTGGCTGACCTTCTACGGCGCGATCAAGCTGGCCAATGCCTCGGTGGCGGCGACCTGCATTGCACTGGCGCCGGTGTTCACCGCCGTGATCGAGCCATGGGTGACGCAACGCCCCTTCCGCCCGCGCGAATTGCTGTTCGGCCTGGCAGTGCTGCCCGGCGTGGCGCTGGTGGTCGGCGGGGTGCCGGATGGCATGCGCGCCGGCGTGGTGGTCGGCGCGATTTCGGCGGTGTTCGTCGGCCTGTTCGGTTCGCTCAACAAGCGCATGGTGGCGCATGCCGACCCGCTCACCGTCACCGCACTTGAGCTTGGCGCCGGCACCTTGACCCTGACGGTGCTGGCGCCGGCCATGCCGCTGTTGCTGCCGTCGCTGCATGGCGACCTGATGATCATCCCCAGCCTGCACGACGGCGTCCTGCTGCTGGTGCTGTCGCTGGCCTGTACGCTGCTGCCGTTTGCGCTGGCCCTGGTGGCACTGCGCCATCTCAGCGCCTACTCGGTGCAGCTGGTGACCAACCTGGAACCGGTCTACGCCATCGTGCTGGCGATCGCCCTGCTCGGCGAGCAACGCGAGCTGACCGTGCAGTTCTATCTCGGCGTGGCGATCATTCTCGGCGCGGTGTTCCTGCATCCGGTGCTGGAACGCCGGCGCAAGATCGTGCATCCGGAGCTGCTCGGCACTGCCGAGGCGAAGAACATCGTCGACTGACCGCACGGCGCAACCAACAAACGCCACCGTCGCAGCGGCCCAGGCCGCGACCGACCTTATCGATGACGCACCCGCGTGCGCACGCCACCTACCCCAACGCCACCACCTGGTCGCGCCCGCCACGCTTGGCCGCATACAGAGCCTGGTCGGCGCGCTTGATCACCGCGTCCACGCTTTCCTGCGGATGCAGCGTGGCCACGCCGATACTCACCGTCACCGGCAGCGCGATCGTCATCACCGCCACGCTCTGGCGCAGGTATTCGCACTGCACGCGCGCCTGCAGCAGATCCACGTTGGGCAGCAGCAGCACGAACTCCTCGCCGCCATAACGCGCAATGGTGCCGGCACCGGCCACATGCGCACGCAGCAACGCCGACAGTTCGCGCAGCACCACGTCGCCCTGGTCGTGCCCATGCACGTCGTTGACGGTCTTGAAGTGGTCCACGTCCAGCAACGCCACCGACAACGGCTGGCCTGCCGCACGCGTCTGTTCCATGGCCGCGGCCAAGGCCACTGAAAACGCGCGTCGATTGGGCAAGCCGGTCAGCGGATCGGTGCGGGTCTGCTCGACCAGATCGGCATTCAGCGCGTCCATCTGCGCGTAATAGCCGGCCAGCTGCTGCTCGTACCATTCGCGCTCGTGCAGTTGCTGGCGCAGGCGCTTGCCGGCCAGGCGCAGTTCCAGCAGATGCGCGGCCTGCCGCGACAATGCCTGCAAGGCGGCACGCTGTTCTTCGCGCAGATGCGCCGGGGTCTGGTCGAAGACGCAGAGCGAGCCCAGCGCCATGCCCTCGCTGGTCACCAACGGCGCGCCGGCATAGAAGCGTACCGCCGCGCTGCCGGTCACCATCGGATTGTCGTGGAAGCGCGGGTCGAGCAAGGTGTCGTCGACCATCATCACTTCATCCGGGCGCAGGATCGCATGCGCGCAGAACGAGATGTCGCGCGATGCTTCGCTGCGCGGCGCGCCATGCGCGGACTTGAACCATTGCCGCTGTTCGTCGACCAGCACCACGGCCGCCATCTGCGTCTCGCACAGCGTGGACGCAATCATGGTGAGGTCGTCGAAGGCACGCTCGGGCGGCGAATCCAGCACTTCGTACTGACGCAGCGCTGCAAGCCGCTCGGCTTCGTTGTCCGGCAATGTCGGTTTGATCACTCTGCCCGCTCCCCAGCTGGCTGTCGGCGGCGGAAGTATGACCGAGCCGGTCATGCACGGCCATCGGGTTGCGCCTGCGCAGCCGATGCACCGTGCTGTTGCGGTTCAGTCCAACGCGCGAGAAACGCTCACCAGTCGGTGCGTTGCGGCAGCAGTCCACGCAACTCCGCATCGCTGAGGTTGCGCCACTGCCCGGGCTTGAGCGCGGCCAGCTTGATGTTGTCGATGCGCACCCGGCGCAGCTGGGTCACGCGGTAGCCGAATTCGGCGGACATCAGGCGGATCTGCCGGTTCAGGCCCTGCTCCAGCACGATGCGGAAGCCGAACTTGGCGATGCGCGCGGTGCGGCACGGCAACGTGGTCTCGTTGTGGATGCGCACGCCACGCGCCATGCCGCGCAGGAATTCGTCGGTGACCGGCTTGTTGACCGCCACCAGATATTCCTTCTGGTGGCGATTTTCCGCGCGCAGGATCTCGTTGACGATGTTGCCGTTGCTGGTCATCAGGATCAGACCTTCTGACTCCTTGTCGAGCCGGCCGACCGGGAAGATGCGCTGCTCGTGGCCGACGAATTCGACGATGTTGCCCTTGACCGAACTTTCGGTGGTGCAGGTGATGCCCACCGGCTTGTTGAGTGCGATGTAGACATGCTTGCGGCCACCGGGCTTGCTGGCGGCGCGCGTGCGCAGCGGCTGGCCGTCCACCAGCACGGTGTCGTCCTCGCCCACCACCGCACCGGTGCCGGCAGCCACGCCATTGACGGTGACCCGGCGTTCGCCGATCAGGCGATCGGCCTCGCGGCGGGAGCAGAAGCCGGTTTCGGCGATGTATTTGTTGAGTCGGGTCGTCATCGGCCGATTATCGGCGATTTGGAGCGGCGCGCGTGCACCAATCTGCGATCAGGACAGCGCCAGCAGCGGCTGCCCGGCGTGCAGCAGCTCGTCCAGCGGGCATGGACGATGCAGGCTGAAACCCTGCACCTGGCCGACACCGGCCTCGCGCAGGCCGGGAATGTCCGCCTCCGACTCCACGCCCTCGGCCACCACTTCGATCCCCAGCGCAAGGCCCACCTGCGCGATCGAGTGCACTGCCGCGCGGTCCACCGCGTCATGCGCGTAGTTGCGCACGAAGCCGCAATCGATCTTGAGGACATCCACGGTGAACTGCTTGAGATAGCCGAACGAGGCCAGGCCGTTGCCGAAATCGTCCAGCGCCACATGGCAGCCGCGCGCACGCACGCTCTGCACGAAGCGCTGCGCGTGCTCCAGATCGCCGATGACCGCGGTCTCGGTGATCTCCATGCACAGCTTGGGCACCAGGCTCGGGTAGCGCTCGAACAAGGACCACACGAAATCGAGAAAATCTGGCTGCGCGATCGACTGCGCAGACAGATTGACGTGGCACAGGTCCAGCGTGGCCACATGCATCGGACTGGCCGCCAGCTGCGCGCACAGCGTTTCCAGCACATGCACGTCGACCATGCGCCCCAGGCCGTAGCGCTCCACCGCAGGCAGGAATTCGCCCGGGCTCAGCACCCGCCCGTCGCGCGCGCGCATGCGCACCAGCACTTCGTACTGCAGGCGTTCCGGATCGCTCAACACCTGGATCTTCTGCGCATACAGCAGCAGCCGGTCTTCGGCGATCGCCTGCTGCACCGCGCTGATCCAGCCACCGTCGTGGCGCCGCCGCGCCAGCGCCAGATCGTTTTCGCCGAAGCAGCGAATGCGGTTGCGCCCTTCTTCCTTGGCCGCGTGGCAGGCCAGATCGGCGGCGGTCATCAAGGCATTGACGTCGCTGGCGCCCTGGCGGATTTCCACCACGCCGAAACTGCAGCTCGGCGTCAGCGGCCGTCCGCCCTGGTGGCTCCACGGCTGACCCAGCACCGCATGCATGCGCTCCAGCAAGGACTGCGCCTGTGCCAGATCGGTATTGGCCAGCAGGATCGCAAACTCGTCGCCGCCCAGCCGCCCCAGCCAGTCGCCGGGGCGCAACTGCATGGTGATCACATCGGCGAAGTGGCACAGGAACTTGTCGCCCACCGCATGCCCGAAGGTGTCGTTGACCAGCTTGAAGTGATCCAGGTCGACGAAGCACAGCGCATGGCAGAGCTGCGGCGATTGCGGCGGCTCGATCAGGCGCAGCAGCCGGCGTTCGATCTCGCGGCGGTTGATCAGGCCGGTCAAGGCATCGTGGCGCGCATGGAAGGCGACTTCGTCGGCCAGCTCGTGCGCATGCGAGACGTCTTCGATCACTGCCAGCACCAGGGTCGGCTCCTCCGGGCCGGGCTCCACCAGCGACGCGCTCCAGCGCCCCCACATCACCCCGCCGTCGGCGCGCAGCAAGCGCCGCTCGCCCGACTGCAGCAGTGTCGGCCAGTCGATCAGGCCGCGGCTGTCCAGCGCGATATGGTCCGGATGCAGCACCTCGGCCAGCGTGCAGGCCTGCAGTTCCTCCGGCCGGTAGCGCAGGATGTTGGCCATCGCGGCATTGGCATCGAGCACGCGGCCGCGCAGGTCGAACTTGACCATGCCCAGCGCCGCCTGCTGAAACGCGGTGCGGAAGCGTCCTTCGTGCGAGAGCAGATAATTGCGGATGCGGCGCATCGCCAGCACGCAGGTGATCAGCACCAGCAACAGGGTCGCCAGGCTGCAGACCACCATCACATCGTGCAGCAACCGCGCGCAGCGGACCAGCAGCGCCTGGAACTGCGCGGTATCGCCGCGCATGCGGCCGTCGAGCAGGTGCAGCTCGTCGCGCAGGGCCTGCAGCGCGCGCGGATCCGGGCGGCTGGCGGCCTGCACGGAGGCGGCCCGGTCGGCCAGGGTGCTCAGTTGCAGCAGGTCGGCGTCGGTGTGTTTCCACATCGCGATGGCGTCGCCCAGATACGGAAAGACATGGCCGTAGCGATACAGCCGCACCATTTGCGGCATGTCCTCACGGGCATTGCGGCCGGCGGCCAGCCCGGCATGGACCGCAGCCCAGTCGATCACCGGCTGCTCGACTGCCTCGCGTGCGGCGCGGTCGCCGAGCGGCACTTCCAGCGCGCGGCAGGCGGCCTGCAGGTCGGCCGGATCGCCGCTGCCCAGATAGCGCTCCAGCCAGTACACCGACTCCTGCTGGGCATTGGACCAGTGGCTCTGGCCGACGATCCAGGCCATTGCCCCGGACTGGATCTCGATCACTAGTGCCGAGAGCACCGCCATGCCGACGGCCATGCCGATCAACAAGGCCAAGGGAAGCGTCAGCCAGCCGCGCATCAGATGCATGGTCCGCGTACCGCTCGTGCCGCCCGCCATCTGCGCCATTGTCATCCTCGCCCCCCCTGCTGCTGCCCATGCGATTCAGGCGCCCAGTGGGCGCCTGAAGGCAGTAGCGGCCGCAACGGCGCAGTCTGTATGGCTGCGCCCGCCCGGCCACGGTCGGCGCGGAACTTAGCATGGCTAACAGGATGCCGCCGACAATCGCTGCGGTGCCGACGCGTGACGCGCGTACACCGCTATGCATTGATAAGCATAGCGACTGCGGCGACCGGCCGGATCGGCCGGGCAGCCGCACGCCGCCGGGTTGTCAGCGGTGCTTACTCGCCGCGGGGCTTGGGCGGGCCCTTGCGATGCGGCGCGCCGGCGCGGTCCATCGGACGGTTCGGGCCATTCGGGCGACCGGACGGCTTGCCGCCGCGCGGGAAGCGCGGCTTGGACGGCGACGCGGCCGCTTCGCCTTCTTCCAGCTTGCGCATGTTGAGCTGCTGGCCGGACACCCAGACCTTCTTCAGGTGCGTCAGCAGTTCGCGCGGCATGTCGGCCGGCAGGTCCAGGATCGAATAATCGTCCTGGATGTCGATACGGCCGATATAGCGGCTTTCCAGGCCGGCTTCGTTGGCGATCGCGCCGACGATGTTGGCCGGCTTCACGCCGTGGGTGTGGCCCACTTCGATGCGGTAGCTCTCCATGCCGAACTCCGGCTCGCCACGCGGCGCAACCGGATCGCGACGCGGACGCTCGGCGCCCGCGCCATCGCTGGCGAACGCCGGACGTTCCGCACGCGGCGGGCGTGCCGCACGCTCGCCATCGGCACGCGGGCCACGCTCGAACTTCGGCTCGAAGCGCGGACGCTCGCCGCGATCGTTGCGCTCGCGCGGTGCAAATTCCTCGCGTGCACCGCGCACCGGCGGGGTCAGCAGGAACGGCGCATCGCCCTGCAGCAACTTGGCCAATGCTGCAGCGATATCGATCGCCGGTACGTTGTTCTCGCTCTCGTAGCGCTGCAGCAGATCGCGATACATCTCGATCTGGCCGCCGGCCAGGGTCTCGGTGATGCGGGTCATGAAACGTGCCACGCGGGTGTCGTTGACCGCATCCACGCTCGGCAGCTGCATTTCTTCGATCGGCTGGCGGGTGGCGCGTTCGATCGCGCGCAGCATGCCCTTCTCGCGCGGGGTGACGAACAGGATCGCATCACCGTTGCGGCCGGCACGGCCGGTACGGCCGATGCGGTGCACGTAGCTCTCGGTGTCGTACGGGATGTCGTAGTTCAGCACATGGCTGACGCGCTCCACGTCCAGGCCGCGCGCAGCCACGTCGGTGGCGACCAGGATGTCGAGCTTGCCGTCCTTGAGCTGGGCAATGGTCTTCTCGCGGGCGGCCTGCTGCATGTCGCCGTTGATGGCCGCCGCGGCCATGCCGCGTGCCTGCAGCTTCTGCGCCAGCTCTTCGGTGGCAGCCTTGGTGCGCGCGAAGATGATCATGCCGTCGAACGGCTCGACCTCCAGGATGCGGGTCAGTGCGTCCAGCTTGTGCAGGCCGCTCACCCACCAGTAGCGCTGGCGGATGTTGGCCGAGGTGGTGGTCTTGGCCGCGATGGTGACTTCGGCCGGGTCCTTCAGATAGGTCTGCGCAATGCGGCGGATCGCCGGCGGCATGGTCGCCGAGAATAGCGCCACCTGGCGCTTCTCCGGCAACTTCTTCAGCACCGCTTCGACGTCGTCGATGAAGCCCATGCGCAGCATTTCGTCGGCTTCGTCCAGCACCAGCGTCTTGAGCTGGGACAGGTCCAGCGTGCCGCGGTCCAGGTGATCGATCACGCGGCCGGGGGTGCCGACCACCACATGCACGCCGCGCTTGAGCGCGCTCAGCTGCTGGGCATAGGGCTGGCCGCCGTAGACCGGCAGCACGCGGAAGCCGGGAATGGCTTCGGCATATTTCTGGAACGCCTCGGCGACCTGGATGGCCAGCTCGCGGGTCGGCGCCAGCACCAGCGCCTGCGGCTTGAGCTGGTTGAGGTCGGCATTGGACAGCACCGGCAGCGCGAACGCGGCGGTCTTGCCGGTGCCGGTCTGCGCCTGGCCGAGCACGTCGCGGCCGGCCAGCAGCGCGGGGATGGTGGCGGCCTGGATCGGCGACGGCGACTCATAGCCGACGGCGGCAACCGCCTTCATCACAGCGTCTGAGAGGCCGAGGTCTGCAAACAGCAGCGGCGCGGGAGATTCTTGGGTCATTGGGTAACTCCGGAGGCGCCGCACGGAGCCGGCAGGCGCAAAGCAGCATAGTGTGCGCCCTCAGGCCCCCTGCTGTCGAAATTTCCGTGACAGTCCGTTCAGCTTGTGAGGATTTGCCCGCTGCGGCGAATCATCTCCTCGACCCTTGTCATCCACCCACCCGGCCGGAGCCATGTCCCTGGAAACAGACCTGCACACCCGCTTCAACGCTCTGCTGCAGCAGCACCGCGGCATCGTCCTGAAGGTCGCGGCCAGCTATTGCTGGAACCCGGACGACCGCGCCGAGCTGGCGCAAGACATCACCGTGCAGTTATGGCGCGCATTCCCCGGCTACGACGCCGGCCGGCGCTTTTCCACCTGGATGTACCGCATTGCCTTGAACGTGGCGATCAGCGATCTGCGCGGCCGCAGCCGCGCGCCGCAGGACCCGCTCCCGCTGGAGGCGGTGGCCGACAGCATCGCCGACCCGCTGGCGCGCGACCCGGCACACGCGCAGCAGGTCGCCGCACTCCATGGCTTCATCGCCCAGCTGCCGCCGCTGGAACGCGCCTTGATGCTGCTGTACCTGGACGCGCACAGCTACCGCGAGATCGGCGAGGTGCTCGGCATCAGCGAGACCAATGTCGCCACGAAACTCAGCCGCCTCAAGGCGCGCATCCGCGCCGAACTCTGACCACCCACTTCGCCCAAGGAACATTCGATGGAACTCGACGACATGCAACGCGCCTGGCACGCGATGGAACACCGTCTGGATCAGCACGGCACGCAGATCGGCCACATCGTCGGCCAGGTGCGTGGCCATGCGGCGCGCACCAGCCTGCGCCCGCTATGGCTGAGCCAATCCGCGCAACTGCTGTGCGCCGTGGCGCTGCACGTCGTGATCGCGCGCAGCTGGCTTGCCCACACCGATCAGGCTGCAGCCATCATCGGCGGCGTGCTGCTGCAGCTGTGGAGCATTGCACTGGCGATCTCCGCACTACGACAGCTGCAGCTGCTGGCGCAGCTGGACTTTGCCGGACCGCTGCTGCCGACGCAGCGCGCGCTCGCGCAGCTGCGGCGCTGGCGCACGCGGGTGGCCCCGTGGCTGGGCGTGGCGTTCTGGGTGCTGTGGGTGGCCGTGGCCGACGCCGGCTGGCGCGGGCTGACCGGCCTGACCCTGCCGCACGACTGGCTGCTGCTCAATCTGTTGGTGGGTGTATTCGGCGGCATCGGCACCTGGCTCGGCTATCGACGGCTGCAGCGCAAACGCCATCCGTGGCTGGAGCGCATCGACAACGCGCATGCCGGGCCCGGCGTCGTGCGCGCCGAAAGCATGCTGGACGAGATTGCACGCTTTCGACGCGGATAAGCGTACCGCCCCGCACCGCGCCTCCGGCGTCGTGTCCGCCGCTGGCGCGCATGCGTCGCGCACGACTCCACCTGCCGGGGCTGCGTTCGGCACGGTGGTGTTGCCGGCTGCGACAGGCGGATAATCGCCGTCTTCCTGTCACCGAGCGCACCATGCAATTTCTGGAATTCGACCTGGACGGCGAGTACATCGAACTCAACCAGTTGCTCAAGCTGGCGGGTATTGCCGACAGCGGTGGGCAGGGCAAGGCGATCGTCGCCAGCGGCGCGGTCAGCGTCGATGGCGTGCAGGAACTGCGCAAGACCGCCAAGATCCGCCCCGGCCAGTGCGTGCAACTGGACGATGTAGAGATCCGCGTGCTGGCGCTGGACCCCGATGCGGAGCCGGCAGAATGAGCGTGGTGCAGGTCAGCTGGCGCAACAACGCGCCCTCGGCTGAAGACCCGGACCACGATGTCTATATTTTCTCGATCGACGTCGATTCACCCACACCGTTCTGGTTCGAGCAGTCGATCCGTGGCGGTCACGCCGAGCGCGGCGGTTGCAGCATGCTGGCCTTGCACGAGCTGGAAGCCTGGCCCGGCGGCTGGCGCGCAGACGTGACCAAGGCCGGCTGCGCCTGGGTGATTCCACTGCTGGAAGACGCCTTGCGCAGCGGCGATGCGCGCAGCGCGATCGATGCGATTCTTGCGCGGGTCAACGCGCCGGCCTGATGGCTGCGTGCCCGACTGCGGCGCGCCTGACGAAAGCCGACCTCATGCAAATCCGGCCTGATCGAGCCCATCCGATTGCCGAACGAGCACCCGCGAACGGGCCGCTAACCGCATTGCCCGCCCGCATGTCGAACACCGTTACAAGCCACTGCGCGTGAGGACCACAGCGCAGCGCTGCACGCACTGTGCCTCCCTGCTCCCACTTCGATACGTCAGACGCTGCGCTGGGTCAGATGCGCCGCAATCGCCTGCTTGAACGGCGCCACCGCATGCGCCGCACGCAAGGCACCACGTCGCAGCAGGCGGGCCGGCGCACGGTCGTCGGTATACAGCGCGGCCAATGCGTTGGTCGCTTCATACAGCGGCCGCGTCGCCAGCCGGTGCGCCCGCTCGTAGCCCTGCAGCAGGGCCGCAGCCCCGATGTCGCGCCCAGCGGCGGCAGCGGCGCGCACACGCTCGGCCAGGCGCGCCTGGCTCTGCAATCCGAAATTAAAGCCGTGCGCGGTGACCGGGTGCATGCCCACCGCCGCATCACCGATCAACGCGGCACGCTCGGCGATAAAGCGTTGCGCATAGGCCGCCACCAGCGGATAGGCATGCCGGCTGCCGTCCTGCTGCATCGGCCCGAGCCGATGCTCGAACGCCTCGGTCACCGCCGCACTGAAGTCCACCGCCTCCATCGCCAGCAAGGCCTCCACCTGTCGCGGCGGCAGGGTCAGCACCGCACCGGCCCGATTGCCCTGCAGCGGCAACAACGCCAGCGTCTTGCCGTAGCCAAACCACTCCCAGGCGGCATGCCCGTGCGGCAGCGCATGCCGCATCCGGCACACCAGCATGGTCTTGCCGAAATCACGCAGCTGCGCACCGATGCCGAGCAGGCGCCGGGTGCTGGAAAAGCGACTGTCGGCCGCCACCAGCAGGCGCGCCGATACCGTTTCCCCATCGGATAACTGCAGCACCACGCGGTCGCGCTGCTGCTGCACGGCCTGCGGCGTGCAAGAGCAGCGCATCTCCAACGCAGCTTGCGCCTGCACCGCCTGCCAGGCCGCGCGACGGATCAGATGATTGGGAACCAGCCAGCCCAGATCGCCGGCACCACGCGCGGAGGCGGCGAAGGTCAGCGCGAAGTGCGAATGTCCGTCCATGACGCGGGCGTCGCGCAGCGGCGAGATCGCATCGGCGGGAAATTGCGGCCAGATGCCCAGTTGCTCCAGCAACGCACGCGAGGCATGGGTCAGCGCGATTTCGCGTCCGTCGAAGGCCGGCTCGGCCAGTTGCGCGCGCGGCTGCTGGTCGACCACCAGCACCGACAGGCCACTGCCGGCCAACGACCGCGCAAAACTCAGGCCGACCGGCCCGGCACCAATGACTGCGACATCCACCGATTGCATGCCACGCTCCTTCACCACCAAGACCCAGAGGAGCTAACAAGACCTCGCATGCAATGGTCAGCTGGATGCGGTCGGCGCAAAGCAACCGGCATGTCCGCGTGGCACCTGCCGCATCGGGCACGCACACCTGGCGGTGAGCGCAGCCGTCTTGGTAGCGGCTCTCAGTTTAATGGCAGTGGTGCTGGCCGGACTTGATCAGGATCAAGCAGTGACCGAACCAGGCAGCCCAACGCAGTCGCAGGCGCGATCTGTCGCTGCGTTTTCGCAGCCACTGCCCACCGGCTACGCGCACGCAGCCCAGCCTGCGTCACCAGCCCAGCAACGCCCGCACCAGCTTGACGATGCCCCAGAACGACACCACCCAGATTGCGCTGCGCAGATAGGGAATGCCTGCCGCATACACAGGCACGTAAGCCACGCGCGCCCAAAGGTACAGCTGCACGCCCAGTGCGGTGTCTGCATTGGTACGCCCGGCAACGCTCACCGCCAGTACCGCAGCAGCGAAGATCGGGAACGTCTCCTGATAATTGCGGAAGGCGCGATCCAGCCGCGCCGCGACGCCGGTCAGGGGCTTGGGGTCGCCATCGCGGGCGCTGGCATTCCATTTGGTCCCGCGCTGGGCGGTCATGCTGGCCGAGGCGGCCAGCAGTTGCACCAGACCGAGCACCATGGCCCAGCCCAGCATCTGTAGTTCGATGGTCAGTTCCACACGGGTCTCCCGATGAGCTGCAAGATCACTTGATCGACGCGCGCAGGCTGTAACCGGCGAGACGCCAGGTCTTGTCCTCGTCCAGGCGGAACGACACCAGCTCGCGCACCGGCTGCTGGGCCTTGGCAAACCGGGTCGGGAAGCTAACGTTGACGTACAGGCCTTCGGGCACCTGCGCGCCGGCAGCGTATTTGACCCGTGTCACCGAGCCCTGCCCGCGTCCGACCACCGCCCCCAGGCGCGCACGTTCGGCGCCGATCTGGCTCACGAAGACATCGCGCTTGACCGCGGTCTTGGCGACGCTGGAGGCGCCATCCCACAGTGAGGCCACCTGGTTGGCGTCGACCATCTGCGCCACCCGCAATGCCGCCTGGGTCATCTCGGTGTTCTGTTTGGTCAGCTGCGCCTGCTGCGCCGGGCTGGCCGTGGGCGCCGCCTGGGGAGCGGCGGCCGGACGTGCAGCCGTCTGCGGCTGTTGTGCCAGGACCAGCGAGGGAGCCAACAGCAGTGCGGCAAGCAGACGAGGACGGAACATGGGGCAGATGACCTTGTGCGTAGCAAACGGATGGGAACCGCCGCAGAGTTTGCGACGAGCGCGGCAGTTTAAGACCTGCGCTGCATGGTGAGGTGAGTGTGCAAGCGACGCGCGAGCCAGGTGCCGGGAACCCACGCCTTGACTCAAAAATCAGATGTCGCCGCCGGGCGGAACCACCGCGACACCACGCGGCCGCCACAGTCGCCAACTGACCCACAGTGCGCGCGCGATGGCCGCGATCAGGGCCGCCAGGCTCAGCCACACTGCCAGCGTCGCCGGCCACTGCACATGGCTGGCCGCAGCGATCACCTGCAGCAGTTCGGCCACGCCAAACCCGGCCAGCACCAGCAGCGCCGATGGCAGATATGCCAGCGCAACGCCTTTCGTCTTTCCAAGCATGTCGCCCCCCGGCTCCGTGGTATGCCGCGACCATAGGCAGCCGGCAGTGCGGTGGGTGTGAAGCTCAGCCCTCGCCCTGGGCGGGGTCCGGCGCGGGTTCGGCAGCCGACTCTGCGGCAGGTGCCGCAGCTGGCGCTCCTGCCTCCGCGTCGGCCGCCGGCGCGGCCTGCGCTGCGGCGGTGGCCGGCAGCGCGGCGGCATCGGTTTCGGCCAGCGGGCTTTCTTCCGGGCAGGCCGCATCCGGGAAGCCGAAGCGCTGCTTCAAGGCCAGGCCGCAGGCATTGACCGCCTCCAGATCGGCGCCCTCGCCCTTGCACTTCTGGTCGAAGGCAACCAGAAACGCGTCCTTGCGGCGCACGAAGGCGTCGCCGCACTTGCGCATCTGGCGGATGCGCTCCAGGTCGTCCTGCACCGCGTTGGTGCCATCCAGCCCGTACTCGCGCAGCTCGTCCATCGTCAGCAGGCGCAGGCTGCGGTTGGGCACGGTCATCATCAGGTCGGCCACCGCCACCGCCACGCCGTTGCGCTCCAGATAATCCTTGACGTTGCCGTAGACCTCGCGCAATTCGCGATTGAGTTCCGCGCGCGAGGTGGCCTTGGAACTGATCCGCATCATGCGATGGATGCCGACCTTGCCGGCCACCAGCCGGTTGTCGCCGGCGGCCAGCACGAACACGCAGGCGCTGTGGCAGATCGAGCCTTCGCGCACCCAGATGGTCCAATTGGATTCGCCGATGACATCGCCGGCGCGAATTGCCGCTTCCACCTGCCCGCCGCTGGAGTCCAGGTCCAGGATGCGATGCGGCAGCCGCAGTTGCTCGGCCACCGCGGCCAGCCGCCACACCAACGCAGCGAAGCCGGCGTTGATCTTGCCGGCGTAGCGCACCCGCAGCAGGCCTGTGTCGCGACACGGCGCCAGCGCCGCCTCCACGCTGGCGCGGTCCAGCGCAGGCAGCAGCGTGCCGTCGCCGGCTTCGCTGCTGTAATCGGTGGCGCAACTGATCCAGGCCTTGCCCGCGTCCAGCTCCGCCTGCGGCCAGCCGGCTTCGCCGGCCTGTGCACGCGGCCGCGGCGGCGCCACCGGCTCGGGCGTATCCACCGACACCATATGGTCGCCATCGCCCTGCCCCGCGCCGCTCTGCTGCGTCGCGGCGGCATCGGCCGAGGTACTGGTGCGTTCGCAGGCCGCCAGCGCCAGCACGCATGAAAGGGACAGACAGAGCAGTTTCAGCATGATGTCAGGCAACGGACCGCGACGGAGATCACCCTCAGTCTATGGCTGAATGGGCGAAGCGTTTGACCCTGCCATGAACGCGGCGGCCCGGTGCAACCCTGTCCGAAAACGGCCAGCCCGGGCCGGGGCGAGCGCATAGACTGGCGCCATGCAGACCGCCACGCCCGACCGACTCCAATGCGACCGCGCCCGCCTGGCGCGCGATGCACGCTTCGACGGGCTGTTCTTTACCGCAGTGCGCAGCACCGGCATCTACTGCCGCCCGGTCTGTCCGGCGCCGCCACCCAAGCCGGGCAACATCAGCTATTACCCCAGCGCGGCGGCAGCCAGTGCCGCCGGCTACCGGCCCTGCCTGCGCTGCCGCCCCGAGCTGTCGCCGCAGGCGCAGCAGCATCTGGGCGAAGAGAGCGTGCAACGCGCACTGGCGATGATTGCCGACGGTGCCCTGCAGGAGCAGCCGGTGCAGACCCTGGCCGACGCAGTGGGCCTGAGCGCACGCCAGCTGCAGCGGCAGTTCGTGCAGCAGCTCGGTGCCACCCCGATCCAGGTGCACGGCACGCGCCGGCTGCTGCTGGCCAAGCAACTGCTGACCGAGACCGCATTGCCGGTCACCGAGGTCGCGCTGGCGGCCGGCTTCAACAGCCTGCGTCGCTTCAATGCCGCATTCCTGGAAGGCTGCGGGATGCCGCCATCGGCGCTGCGCAAGCAGCGTACCGAGGTCCCGGGTGGCGAGTTGACCCTGCGCCTGGGCTACCGCCCGCCGCTGGATCTGCCGGCGATGCTGGCATTCCTGCAACGCCGCGCGATTCCCGGCATCGAGCAGGTCGACGCCAGCGGCTACCGGCGCGTGATCGGCACGCCGGGCAACGCAACGCTGATCGAGGTCAGCGCGGCGCCGCAGCGTGCGGAGTTGTTGCTGCGCATCGGCGCCACCGACCCGCGCCAGATTCCGCAGATCGTGCGGCGGGTGCGCCGGCTGTTCGATCTGGATGCAGACCTGCAGGCGGTGCACGCCACGCTGGCGACCGAGCCGCTGCTGGCCGAGGCGATCGCGCGCCGCCCCGGCCTGCGCGTGCCGGGTGGCTGGGACGGCTTCGAAGTGGCCGTGCGCGCCGTGCTGGGCCAGCAGATCAGCGTGGCCGGCGCGGCGACGCTGGCGGCGCGGCTGGTCGACCGGCATGGCGGCCATCATCTGGAGATGCCGCCCGGCCTGGACCGCATCTTTCCGACCCCGGCACAGCTGGCCGAGGCGCCGCTGGAACAACTCGGCCTGCCGCGGGCGCGCGCGGCCACGCTGCGGGCGCTGGCCTCGGCCTGCGCGCAAGGGCGGCTGCATTTCGGCGCCGGCCAGCGCCTGTCCGAGTTCGTCGCCGCCTGCACCGCGTTGCCCGGTATCGGGCCGTGGACCGCGCATTACGTCGCCATGCGTGCGCTGTCGCATCCGGACGCGTTTCCGGCCGGCGACCTAATCCTGCAGCAGGTGCTCGGCACGCCCGAGCGCCTGAGCGAGTGTGCCACCGAAGCGCGCTCGCAGGCCTGGCGGCCGTGGCGCGCCTACGCCGTATTGCACCTGTGGCATTTCGCTGTCGATCGCAAGGACACCCGCTCATGAGCACGTTGTATTACGACACCTTTCCCTCGCCGATCGGCGCGCTCAGCGTGGCCGCCGATGCTGCCGGCGTGCACCACATCCTGTTCGCGCAGAACCGCTACGACGCGGTCGGCCGCGCGCGTTGGCAGCACGACCCCGATGCGCCGCTGGTGCGCGAGGCGCGCGAGCAATTGCTCGACTATCTGTATGGCGGGCGGCGCAGCTTCGATTTGCCATTGACCCCGACCGGCACGCCGTTCCAGCTGCAGGTCTGGCATACGCTGGCGCAGATTCCGTTCGGGCAGACCTGGAGCTATGCGCAGCTCGCGCATGCGGTGGGACGCCCCGCCGCCAGCCGCGCGGTCGGCGCTGCCAATGGGCGCAATCCATTGCCGATCGTGCTGCCCTGCCACCGCGTGATCGGCGCCAATGGTGCGCTGACCGGCTTCGGCGGCGGTCTGCCGACCAAGCAGGCCTTGTTGCAGCTGGAAGGCTGGTCACCGCGCCAGGGCGCAGCGGCCGACGATCTGTTCGCCGCATCCGCCGCCGGCACGCGCTGACTTCGCGACGTCATTGCCAGGCCGTAAACTGGCGCGATGATCGATCGACGTTTTGTGTTTGCCGCGCTCGCACTGCTCGCGGCCTGCAGTTCTCACGCCCCTTCGCGCAGTACGCCAGCGCCCGCGCCGGCCGGCGCACCGCACAGCGATGTACCGCACAGCGTGCTGCTGATCTCCATCGACGGGCTGCGCGCGGACATGCTCGATCGCGGCATCACACCGACGCTGTCGCAACTGGCACACGACGGCGTACGTGCGCGCTGGATGACGCCGTCGTACCCGTCGCTGACCTTTCCCAATCACTACACGCTGGTCACCGGCCTGCGCCCGGACCACCACGGCATCGTGCACAACAGCATGCGCGATGCGACGCTGGGCGGCTTCTGGCTGAGCAAGCAGGATGCCGTCGGCGATGCGCGCTGGTGGGGCGGCGAGCCGCTGTGGGTGGGCGCGGAAACGCACGGCCTGCACGCCGCGACCTGGTCGTGGCCGGGCAGCGAGGCGGCGATCGGCGGCGTGCGCCCCACGCGTTGGCGCCATTACGAAGAAGGCACCAGCCTGGACGCGCGCGTGGACGAAGTGCGGGGCTGGCTGGCCGCCTCCGGCGCCGACCGCAACCGCCTGGTCACGCTGTATTTCGAACACGTGGACGAAGCCGGCCACGACCACGGCCCGGAATCGCGCGAATACGCCGACAACGTGCGTGCGGTGGATGGCGCGATCGGCCGGCTGCTGGCCGGCATGCAGCGCGACGGCACGCGCGAGCGCACCAATATCGTCGTGGTCTCCGACCACGGCATGGCCGAGGTGGCGCCCGGGCATGCGATCAGCGTGGAAGACATGGCGCGCCCGGACATCGCCACTGCCGTGACCGACGGGCAGGTGATCGGCTTTGCGCCATTGCCGGGACAGCAGGCCCGCGCCGAAGCCGGCCTGCTCGGTGCGCATGCGCAGTACGACTGCTGGCGCAAGGCGGAGCTGCCGGCACGCTGGCACTACGGCACGCATCCGCGCATTCCGCCGATCGTGTGCCAGATGCACGAAGGCTGGGATGCACTGTTCCCGGACAAGCTGGCCAAGCGCCCGCGCGATCAGATGCGCGGCTCGCACGGTTTCGATCCGGCGCTGCCGTCGATGCGCGCGGTGTTCCTGGCGCAGGGCCCGGATCTGGCGCAGGGCAAGAGCTTGCCGGGCTTCGACAACGTCGATGTGTATGCGCTGATGACCCGGCTGCTGGGCATTCCTGCCGCGCCCAATGATGGAAATCCCGCCACGCTGCTGCCGGCTCTGCGCGTGCCGCCGGCCGCCGGCCGCTGAGTGACGCGTCGCGGCCGCGCTGTGCGGATGCGACAATGGCGCCATGTCTGCTCCTGATCCCTCGCCGCGCCGGCTTCGGCTGCGGCCGTTGTTATCCAGCCAAGGCTGGCGTCGTCGCGCCGCACTCTGGGGTGGCGCAATTGCAGTAGCACTGGTGGCGATCGTGTTCGCCAAGGCCAGCGACGCCGCCTTCCAGTTGTTCCAGCGCATCACCGCGCATTCGATCTGGTGGGCACTGCTGCTGACGCCGGGCATCTTCGCCCTGCTGGCCTGGCTCACCTCCGGCGCGATGCGGCCGACGCGTGGCAGCGGCATCCCGCAGGTCATCGCGGCGCTGGAACATGACGACGCGGCGTTCCGCCAGACCAATCTGTCGCTGCGCGTGTCGATCGGCAAGCTCGCCCTGACCACCCTGTCGCTGCTCGGTGGCGCCTCGGTCGGACGCGAAGGCCCCACCGTGCATGTCGGCGCCAGCCTGATGCATGTGTTCGGGCGCTGGTTCGGGTTTCGCGATCCGCGCGAGCTCTCGCATTTTCTGCTCGCCGGCGGCGCGGCCGGTATCGCCGCGGCGTTCAACACGCCGCTGGCCGGGGTGGTGTTTGCGATCGAGGAATTGAGCGGGCGCTTCGAGCACCGCTTCTCCGGCACCTTGCTGACCGCGGTGATCGTCGGTGGCGTGGTGTCGCTGGGCCTGTTGGGCAACTACACCTACTTCGGCAAGGTGGCGGTGGCCTTGCCGCTGGGTCAGGCCTGGCTGGCGATCGCGCTATGCGGCAGCGTGGCCGGCCTGCTTGGCGGCATCTTCGCGCGCCTGGTGCTGGCCAGCGTCAGCGGCAAACCGCGCTGGCTGGCAACGCTGCGCCAGCGCCATCCGGTGCTGCTGGCCGCCCTGTGCGGGGTGGCCTTGGTCGGGCTGGCACTGGTGTTCGGGCAAGGCGCGTTCGGCACCGGCTACGAGCAGGCGCGCAGCCTGGTGCAGGGCCATGCAGTGGTCGGCCACGAATTCGGGCTGATGAAGCTGGTGGCCAACCTGGTCTCCTACCTGGCCGGCATTCCGGGCGGGCTGTTCTCGCCGGCGCTGGCGGTGGGTGCCGGCATCGGTCACAACCTGTCGGTGCTGATGCCGGGCGTGGACCCGCGCACCTTCGTGCTGCTGGGCATGTGCGCATACCTGACCGGCGTGACCCAGGCGCCGTTGACCTCGGCGGTGATCTCGCTGGAACTGACCGACACCAGCCAGATGCTGTTGCCGATCCTGGCCACCGTGCTGATCGCGCGCGCAATGTCCGGGCTGGTGTGCAAGACGCCGATCTATCGCGGCCTGGCCGAACAGTTGCTGGCGCCGACGCCGTCCCGCACCTCGCCGGCTACGGCGACGACGCACTGAACATCCCAGGCGGGAGAGCGGCGCAGGGCCGACCGACCGCAGTGTGCAGCTGCCGGCCGTGACCGCCGCGCACTGCGGCCGGCGCTGCCGTGCCATGCGCGAACCGACGCCAGCGGCGCGCAGGTCGCCGCTTCGACGCAGGCAGGTAGCGGAATTGCTGCTCGGGCGAGCGCTGCAGCGCGCGTCTACGCCGATGCCGGACATAAAAAAACGCGGCGCAAGCGCCGCGTTCTGGTGTCGCGAAGCGGGCTAGGGATCAGCCGGCCTTGGCAACGGTCTTCTTGGCAACAGCCTTCTTGGCCGGCGCCTTGACCACGCCCTTCTTGGCAACCGGGGCAGCTGCACCCACGACAACCTTGCTCACCGCGTGCGAACGCGAATTGCCGTAGCTGGAATTGTAGCGCTTGCCCTTGGCGGTCTTGCGGTCACCCTTACCCATGTTCGTCGACTCCTGAATGTGAATACTGAATACAAAATCCCCGCGCTGAACACGGGTCTGGCGAGGTTTACGCCGGCGGCGCCCTCGCGCAAGGCCGGCAAGCCTACCACGTAGGCCCTGCCCGCGCAGCCCGGGCTAGTGCGCGCAGCTGGCGTCGTGGACGTGGGCGTGCCCGTGGTTCAGACGCAGGTTGACCAAGTGGGCGATGCCGACCAGCGCGCCGCCGAGCGTCATCACCACTGCATGCGGCACCACCGCGTGGTGCAAGGGGTCGTAGAGCAGGCCGGCCCACAGCAGCAACAAGCCCGGCAGCAACAGTGCCAGCGCGTGCAGCGCCTTGTGGCGGCGATAGCCCAGCACCAGGCTGAACAGCCCCAGCAGCGTCACGAACACCACGATGGCCAGTTCGACCCCATCGCCCAGCCAGAACGACAGGCCCAACGACGGGGCCAGGGCCAGCACCAGCGGCAGCACCGCGCAATGCACGGCGCATAGCAGCGAACCGGTCGCACCGAAGCGGTCGAGCACATGGCGAAGGGACGGTAGAGGCATGACTTCCAGCAGGGGCTCGCGGCGACGTGGAATAATATAACATCTTCCTTGTTCCAGACCCGCACCGCTGCATCGCGCAGGTGAGCGGGTCCTGCCGTCGGCACAGCAGCCAAGCTGCGCCTTATCATTGATATACAGTAACAATCACAGAGTCCGGCCCGCCATGCACCCTCGCCTCGCTTTCTCGTTCCGCCGCTCCACGCTCTCGCTGGCGCTGACCAGCCTGCTGACGCCCGCCCTGGCCATGGCCGAGGACGCACCGGCAGCCGCCGACCCGCAGACCCCGCCCAGCTCGGACACGCGCCACGACGCCACCGCTTCCAGTGGCCGCCATATCAAGGACCTGGACAAGGTCGTGGTCACCGCCAGCCCGTTGCGCGATGCGGCCGGCGAGTTGAGCCGCCCGGTCGAGGTACTGGCCGGCGAGCGTCTGGACGAGGTACGCAGCTCCAGCCTGGGCGAGACCGTGGCCAGCCTGCCCGGCGTGCAGAGTTCCAACTTCGGCCCCGGCGTCGGCCGGCCGATCATCCGTGGCCTGGACGGCCCGCGCGTGGCGGTGCTGCGCGATGGCCTGTCGACCCAGGACGTGTCCACGGTCAGCCAGGACCATTCCCCGGCGATCGAGCCGTTCCTGGCCAACCAGATCGAGGTGCTCAAGGGCCCGTCCACGCTGCTGTACGGCTCCGGCGCGATCGGCGGCGTGGTCAACGTGGTCGACGGGCGCATTGCCGAAACCCCGGTGGACGGCTTCAGCGGCCGCGCCGAAGTGCGCTTCGACGGCGGCGACAAGGACGGCAACACCGACATGTTCCGCGTCGATGCCGGCAATGGCAGCGGCCTGTCGATCCATGCCGACGGCGTGTACCGCAACCAGAACGATTACGACACCCCGCAGGGGCGCCAGCTCAACAGCTGGATCGACTCCAAGGTCGGCTCGGTCGGCGCCTCGCTGTCCGGCGACTGGGGTTTCGTCGGCCTGTCGGCCTCGCGCTTCCGTGACAACTACGGCAACCCCGGCGAGCCGGGCGACCCGACGATCGGCGAGCGCGGGGTGTCGTTGAAGCTGCAGCAGGACCGCTACGACCTCAAGGGCGGGCTGACCGACCCCTGGGGCGAAGGCAGCGCACTGCGCTACAGCTTCGGCCACACCGATTACGCGCACACCGAGTTCGAAGGCGCCGAAGTCGGCACCGTGTTCACCAAGCGCGCCAACGAAGGCCGCGTGGAAGCCTCCTTCACCTTCGGCGGCGGCTGGCAGACCGCGTTCGGCCTGCAGGGCAGCGACACCACCTTCCAGGCGATCGGCGAGGAATCCTTCGTGCCCAAGACCGATACCCGCTCGCTCGGCGTGTTCGGCGTGGCGCGCAACAGCTGGGAGCGCGTCACCGCCGAAGTCGGCGCGCGCGTGGACAAGGTCAAGTACCGCACCGACATCGGCGTGGACCGCGACTTCACCCCGACCAGCTTCTCGGCCAGCGGCGGCTTCCGTTTCAACGAACAATGGCGCCTGACCGCCAACCTCGACCACGCCGAACGCGCACCGGCCGAGGAAGAGCTGTTCGCCAACGGCCCGCACATCGCCACCCTCGCCTACGAGATCGGCGATGCCGATCTGAAGACCGAAAAGGCCAACCAGGCCGAGCTGGGCCTGAACTTTCAGAACGCATGGGTGGATGCCAAGATCGCCGCGTACTACAACCGCTACAACGACTTCGTCTACATCGTCGATACCGGCGGCCAGTGGTTCAACGAAGAAGACAACGACTTCCTTCCGATCCGCCAGTGGACGCAGAACGATGCGGTCTTCCACGGTTTCGAGGGCGAGGCCACCTTCCATCTGGCCGACAACGACACCGGCGCGTGGGATCTGCGCGTGTTCGGCGACACCGTGCGTGCGCGCCTGAAGGATGGCGGCAACCTGCCGCGCATCGCACCGGGCCGGGTCGGCGCGCAGATGCGCTGGAACGCCGATGCATGGCGCGCCTCGCTCGGCGCCACCCGCACCATGAAGCAGGACAAGGTGGCGGTGAACGAAACCCCGACCGATGGCTATACCTTCGTCGATGCGCATCTGGCCTACCACGTGGACCGTGGCAGCAACGCGTGGGAAGTGTTCCTGGACGGCAACAACCTGACCAACCAGGACGCACGCGTGCACACCTCCTTCCTCAAGGACGACGTGATGCTTCCCGGCCGCAGCGCATCGTTCGGCGTGCGCCTGTTCTTCTGACGGTACCTCTCTCCCGCCGTCATAAGCGAGGCCGCCTCCGGGCGGCCTCGTCATGTCCGGCGGCAGGACTGCCGGCCTCGGCGTTCTGCAGTGCTGCGCGTACCAGCGGGGCGATGGCAGCCCTGCCCTGCAATGCTGCTCGCAGCGAATAGCCGATGCCCTGCATTGCACGAGCTGACTAGACGCCCCGCTCACCGATCAAGCTCGATGCCGCTTGCCGGCGTCGGCCGATAGCAAGGCTGCCGGTGCACACCAACGCATGTACCAGTGCCGACATTGGCGCGGGTTGAGCGGTATGCGATTGCCTTGCAGACTCGATCGAGCGTACGTCGACGGACAAGCGCCCCAAGTTCGCCATGCGCTTGCCAATAGGTGCATATGCACGCAAAGTGCGAACATCCTCGTGGAGCATCGCCATGTCCGGGACCGGCCCCTGCACCTGCTTCCAGCTGCGCCGCGCCGCACGGCGTACCTCGCAGCTGTACGACCATGCCCTGGCGCAGGTGGGCCTGAGCCTCAACGAATACTCGATCCTGCGCCGGCTGATCAGCGCACAGCCGTTGGGCGCGTTGGCGCACTCGCTGGGCATGGATCGCACCACGCTGACCCGCAATCTCAAGCCGCTGCTGGCAGCGGGCTGGGTGCAGGCACGTCGCGGCGAGGATGCGCGTCAGAAACTGGTGGTACTGAGCCGCAGTGGGCGCGGGCTGCTGGTGCGCGCCTTGCCGCATTGGCAACGCGCACAGACGCAGCTGGAAACGCTGTTCGGCAGCGCTTCCACCGCGCAGTTGCACGCCACCTTGATGCAACTGGATGCGGCCCTGGACGCGGAGGCAGCACCATGAATACCTCTGCGAGCGCCCGCACCAGCGCGCAGTGGGGATTGCTGCTCACCGCCTCGGCCATGCTGATGCTGACGATGGGCGCGCGCCAGACCACCGGCCTGTTCGTGGAGCCGATCCATCGCCAGACCGGGATCGGCATCGCGTCGATCAGCTTCGCGCTGGCGGTGGGGCAACTGGTCTGGGGCGCGGTGCAGCCGGTATTCGGCGCGATCGCCGATGCGCGCGGGCCACTGCCGGTGCTGCTGTTCGGCGGCGTGCTGTTGTCGCTGGGCCTGGGACTGAGCCCGTGGCTGGCCAGCGAGTGGGGCCTGATCGTCTCGCTGGGCATCCTGGCCGCCGCCGGTGCGGGCGCCGGCAGTTTTTCGGTGCTGATCGGTGCCACTGCCAGCCGGCTCGCACCGGAGCGGCGTTCGTTCGCAGCCGGGCTGATCAATGCCGGCGGCTCGCTCGGCCAGTTCGTGTTTGCGCCACTGGTGCAGCTGATGATCGGCGCCGCCGGTTGGGCCAGGGCGATGACCGGCCTGGCGATGATCTCCTTGCTGACCTTGCCGCTGGCCTGGCCGCTGCGACGCAGATCGCCGCCGCCGGGCATGCACATGCCGATCGCAGACGGCGACATTGGCCTGCGTGCGCAACTGCAGGTTGCCGTGCGCGATCGCAGTTACTGGTGCCTGCATCTGGGCTTTTTCACTTGTGGGGTGCATATCGCGTTTCTGGTCACGCACCTGCCCGGCGAGATCGCGCTGTGTGGCCTGCCCGCCAGCGTGTCGGCGGTGTCGATCGCGTTGATCGGCCTGTTCAACGTGGCCGGCAGCCTGGTCGCCGGCAAGCTCGGCGAACGCATCCGCATGAAGTGGCTGCTGTGCGCCTTGTATGCCAGCCGTGCGGTGCTGATCGGCTTGTACCTGATCGCGCCGCCGACGCCGCTGACCTTCTACCTGTTCGCCGCGGCACTGGGCTTTACCTGGCTGGGCACGGTACCGCCGGCGGCAGGCTTGATCGGCAAACTGTTCGGCCCGCGCTACCTGGGCACCTTGTTCGGCCTGACCTTGTTGTCGCACCAGATCGGCGGCTTCTTCGGGGCGTGGCTGGGCGGGCTGGCGCTGGAGCGCTTCGGCGACTACAGCTGGATGTGGTACGCCGACATGCTGCTGGCAGTCATCGCCGCACTGATCAACCTGCCGATCCGCGAAGCCGCGCCGGTACGCGCAGCAGCGTAAAGCAGGCGCAAGCGCGCGCCTGCCTGTCGGCTTGCGTGCAGCGACATCGCTGCGCCATTGCATGGTGCCTGGCAGCACATGCGCAAAGGCCATCGTGCCGCGACGATGGTTCGCATCGGCTGCCGCTGTGGTGCGCGTTGAACGGCGCCACACGCAGCCCGATAGCGACACACGTGCACTGCGCACGCGCGGTCCGGCGCCTTGCCACATTGATCGATGGCGAGCACGTCGCCTGCGCCGAGTGCCGCAGCGCACAACAGCTTTTGCCGGCAACTCCGTTAGAACAACAGCGCGACGTGTGTCGCTGCGTTGCGCGACCGGCCACTGTGACGTGCTGCCGGTCACCCTTTGGCGGCGCGTGTACGACGCGCGCATTGCCGCCAGCTGCGACGTCATCCCAGGAGAGCTTTCATGACCGCATCGATGCCCCGCTATGCCCTGTCCCTTGCCATCGGCGCCCTGCTTGCGCCTGGCGCGCATGCGCAGACGTCCACCGCCGAGCCACGCAGCGAGGCCACCACGCTGGATGCAGTGATCGTCAGCGGCACCGCGCGCTTCAAGGGCCTGGCCAAGCGCGATGCCAGCTTCTCGATCACCACCGCCAGCCCGGAGCAGATCCAGCAGGCCGTGCCGCAGAGCACTGCGGACCTGCTGAAGATCGTGCCCGGCGTATGGGCCGAGCCCAGCGGTGGCGGCACCGGCGCCAATATCTTCGTGCGCGGCATGCCGTCCGAAGGCGATGCGCCGTTCGTGACCATGCAACTGGATGGCTCGCCGCTGTTTCCGCCGCCGACCCTGTCGTTCCTGGAAAATTCCACGCTGTTTCGCGTCGACGACACGGTCGAGCGCATGGAGGTATTGCGTGGCGGCTCTAGCCCGATCTTCTCCAACGGCCAGCCGGGTCTGACGGTCAACTTCATCCAGAAAAAAGGCCAGGACGAGCCCGAAGGCAGCGTACGCCTGACCGGCGGCAACAACGCGCTGCGCCGCATCGATGTCTTCAACAGCGGGCCGATGGGCAACGGCTGGTACTACAGCGTGGGCGGTTTCTTTCGCGAAACCGACGGTGTGCGCGACCCGCAGTTTTCCGCCGACAAGGGTGGCCAGTTCAGCGCCACCTTGAGCAAGCGCTGGGACAGCGGCGAGCTGTCGTTCTACGCGCGGCACACCGACGACAACAATGCCTTCTATACCGCCATTCCGCTGCTGTCGCGCAACAACGGCAACGACCTGTCCAGCTTCCCCGGCCTGAATGCGCAAACCGGTACCCTGCTCGGCCGCGACTTCCGCAATGTCGATCTGCTGGTCGGGCCGGATGGACAGACCATCCGCCGCGACCTGGCCGACGGCCGCGGCGTCAACATCGATGTGTTCGGCGGCGAACTGAACTGGGAGACCGGCGACTGGACCATTGCCGACCGCTTCAACGTGATGAGCGGCAGCGCACCGACCTATGCGTTGTTCACCGGCGATGCGCCAGTGCGATTGAGCGATTTCATCACCAGTTACGGCACTACCGGCAGCGGTAGCTTCACCAATGGCGGCGGCGTCGTCGATCCGAATCAGCAAGTGCTGGAAGCCGGCTGGTGGTCGGTGGACAAGCGCCTGAATTCGGTCACCAACGATTTGCGCCTGAGCCGCGAATTGTTTACGGGCAACACGCTCACCGTGGGCGCGTACTACGCCAAATATTCCTCGGCAGACACCTGGTACCTGGGCAACACCATGCTGCTTACCGCGCAGAACAACGCGCGCCGGATCGATCTGGCGCTGGACAACGGCCAGCAGGCCACGCGCCAGGGTTTCACCAGCACCGCGTTCTTCAACCTGCGCGCCAACTACGATGGCGAGAACATCGCCGCCTTCGTCGCCGACGAATGGGAGCTCAACGCGCGGCTGCGCCTGGACCTGGGCGCCCGCTACGAACGCCAGAGCGTCACCGGCGATGTGCACGACACCGCCACCGTCGATCTGGACGGCAACCCGGACACGCTGTACGACAACGCCACCTCGCTCGCCCTGGCCAGCACGCGCCGCATCGACCAGGACGATGAGGCGTTCTCCTGGACGGCGGGGCTGAACTTCACGCTCGATACCCACAACAGCCTATTCGCACGCGTCAATTCAGGGGTGAAGTTCCCCGGCTTCGACAATCTGCGCGATGGCCAGAATCGCGTGCAGGAAGTGGATCAGTACGAACTCGGGCTCAAGTCCGGTGCCAGCAGCTACGACCTGTACCTGACCGCGTTCTACAACACCTTCAAGAACTCGCCGTTCCAGGCGTTCCTGGCCAATGGTGAAAACTTCACCACCGTTGGCGACTCGCGTGCGCGCGGGCTGGAGGTGGAAGGTGCCATCCGCCCGTTCGGCGGCTTCGAGCTGGCCGGCACCGGGGTGTGGCTGGATGCCAAGTACCGCAACTACCGCGAGTTCACCGGCAACCAGGTGATGCGCCAGCCCAAGCGCCAGTTCCGCATCACGCCCAGCTACTACTGGATGCTGCCGTTCGGCGACCTCAAGGTGTTTGCCACCTATTCCTACATCGGCGACCGCTTTGCGGACCTGGCCAACAGCCAGCGGCTGCCGTCCTACGACATGCTCGACATCGGCGCCAACCTGCATGTGGGCGAGCACTGGGAAGTGACCGCCAGCGGCAGCAACGTCACCGACACGCTGGGCCTGACCGAAGGCAATGTGCGTGTCCCGGGTGCAGCGACCGGCGGCGTGTTCATGGGCCGGCCGATCGCCGGACGGCAGTACCAGATGTCGGTGGCGTATCGCTGGTAAGCAAGCCAAGACGTCATCCCGCGCGGCAGTCCACGGCTGTCGCGCGGTCCACGTCCGAGCGCGCGGCCACGTCCTTGAACGCGCAACGCGGAAGCGCAGGCCCGGCGCATGCCTGCCTGTGGCAGTTGTCCAGCTGCTACGCCTTCGCGACCATGCGACCACTGCGCTTTCTCACCGCCGGCATCGGCTGCGCAACCGCGCACCGGGAGCCGATCGACGCCCTGTCGCATCCGCCATTCAACCCGGATGCGCTCTTCCGGCTCTTTCGAGACATCGAGGTGCCCTATCCCGAGGTAGTTCCGCGCACGGCACGGCCATTGTGAAGCGGCATCACACCGGCAGCGGGCTGCGTTCGGCAAAGTGCCCGCGCCAGTACGGGTAGTACGGATACGGCGGCTCCACCGCGCTCACCGCATCCAGGCGCGCGCGTTGCGCGTCCGTCAGCGACCAGCCCACCGCGCCCAGATTCTGGCGCAGCTGCGCTTCGTCACGTGCGCCGATCAGCACCGTGCTCACGGTGGGCCGTTGCAGCAGCCAGTTGATGGCGATCTGCGGCACGCTGCGGCCGGTCTCGTCGGCAATCGCGTCGAGCACATCGACGATGTCGAACAGGCGCTCGTCGCTGATCGCCGGGCCGGCGGCCGCGGTGGCATGCAGGCGACTGTGTTCGGGCAACGCCTGGCCACGTCGCAGCTTGCCGGTCAGACGCCCCCAGCCCAGCGGACTCCACACCACCGCGCCCACGCCCTGGTCGATGCCCAGCGGCATCAGCTCCCATTCGTAGTCGCGCCCGGCCAGCGAGTAATAGGTCTGATTGGCGACAAAGCGGCTCCAGCCCTGCGCATCGGCCACCGCCAACGACTTCATCAGCTGCCAGCCGGCGTAATTGGACGCACCCAGGTAGCGCACCTTGCCCGCGCGGACCAGCCCATCCAGCGTGGACAGGGTTTCTTCCACCGGCGTCATCGCATCGAAGGCATGCAGTTGCAGCAGATCGATATAGTCGGTGCGCAGGCGCCGCAACGAGGCATCCACCGCGCGCAACAGGCGGAAGCGCGAGGCACCGGCGTCGTTGGGCCCGTCACCCAGGCGCAGGCCGGTCTTGGTCGAGAGGATCACCTGATCGCGGCGGCCCTGCAGCGCCTGGCCGAGGATCTCTTCAGAGGCGCCGTCCGAATACACATCGGCGGTGTCGAACAGGTTCAGGCCCGCCTCCAGGCACAGGTCGATCATGCGCTGCGCCTGCGCCACATCGGTATCGCCCCATGCAGAAAACAGCGGCCCCTTGCCGCCAAAGGTGCCGGCCCCCAGACCGAGCATCGGGACCTTGAAACCGGAACGGCCGAGAAAACGTGTCTCCATCGCAATACTCCTTGAAACCGAAGGAAAATCTGCGCGCTGCCGGTCGATCTGGCCATGCGCGATGCCAGGCGCCAGGCTCCGCTCGCCGACCACCCGCGCGATCGCGCAGGGCTGCCGGTTGCGCGGTCACTGCGCTCGTGCCTAAGAAACGAATCAACCTGCCGGCGCACACACACCCGGCGCGGCGGCACGCCGGCGTTGCAGTTGCACGCTCCACAACGCGATCCCCAGGCCGAGCGCGCTCAACAGCGCGGCGACCCAGGGCGTGGCGACCAGGCCGGCATGGGTGGCGATCACCACGCCGCCCAGCCAGGCGCCCAGCGCATTGCCCAGATTGAACGCGGCGATATTGAGACTGGAAGCCAGGTTCTGGCCGGCACCGCGTGCATGCTCGAGCACGCGCAACTGCAGCGGCGCCACGGTGGCGAAGGCGGCCACGCCCAGCAACCCGACGAACACCACCATCGCGGTCTTGTTGTGCAGGACCAGGCCCATCGCGGCGAGCACCACCACCAATGCCGCCAGGCTGCCCAGCAACGCGGCGGTGGGACGCCGGTCGGCCAGACGCCCGCCCAGCAGATTGCCCACGATCATGCCGACGCCGAAGACCAGCAACACCGGCGAGACCGCCGTCTGCGCGAAACCGCTCACGTCCACCAGCAACGGCTGGATATAGGTGAATACCGCGAATACGCCGGCATAGCCCACCACCGTGATCGCCAGGGCCAGCAGCACCTGCCCGCGTCCCAGCACCGCCACTTCCTGGCGCCACGACACCGGCGCGGCCGCGCCTGCGTTCGCCGGTACCCACAGTGCCACCGCGGCCGTGGCCAGCACGCCGACGACCGCAACCGCCCAGAACGTCGCCCGCCAGCCCAGCTGCAGACCCAGCCAGGCGCCGGCCGGCACGCCCAGCAGGGTGGCCACCGTCAGGCCGGCAAACATCAGCGAGATCGCCGAGGCACGGCGCTCGGCCGGGACCAGCGAGGTGGCCACCACCGCGCCCACGCCGAAGAAGGTGCCGTGCGCCAGCGAGGTCAGCACGCGCGCAACCATCAGGCTGGTGTAGTCCGGCGCCAGCGCACAGGCCACGTTGCCCAGGGTGAAGATCGCCATCAAGCCGACCAGCACCGCCTTGCGCGGCAGCCTCGCACTGGCCAGGGTCAGCACCGGCGCCCCGACAAACACCCCCAGCGCATAGCCGCTGATCAGCAGGCCGGCAGCGCTGAGCGACACGCCCAGGTCGGTGGCCACCTGCTGCAGCAGGCCCATGATCACGAACTCGGTGGTACCGATGCCGAAGGCACCGATGGTCAGCGCCAGCAGCGCTGGCGGAAAACGGGAAGAACGCGCGGAAGCGGACATGGGCATGGACCAGGGAGGACAACCCACAGCCTGCGCTCCAGCGTCCTTAGCAAAAACCCCTGTTATCCTGATTCACTATCGAGCAATCATTGAGAATCGCATGGACCGCCTTGGCGATATCGCGCTGTTCCTGCGCGTGCTCGACTCCGGCTCAATCACTGCCGGTGCGCGCAGCCTGGACCTGTCGGTAGCGGTCGCCAGCCAGCGCCTGAAGCGGCTGGAGCGCGACCTGGGCGTGCGCCTGCTGCACCGGACCACACGCCGGCTGCACCCGACCCCCGAAGGCCAGCGCCTGGCCGAGCGCGGCCGCGTGCTGGTGCAGGATCTGGATGCGCTGGCCGACGATCTGCGCGAGAGCGCACACGCGGTCGGCGGCATCCTGCGCATGACCATGTCGGCCTCGTTCGGGCGGCAGTACGTCTCGCCCTTGCTCCCGGAATTCCAGGCCCGTCATCCGCGCGTGCACATCAGTGCGCACCTGAGCGACGACCTGGTGGACCTGGTCAGGCAAGGCTTCGACCTGGCGATCCGCATCGGCCCGCTGGACGACTCCGGGCTGGTGGCGCGGCGCATCGCCGACAACCGCCGCACCCTCGCCGCCTCGCCCGATTACCTGCAGCGCCATGGCACCCCGCGCACGCCTGACGACCTGGCCGGGCATGCCGGCGTGCTGCTGATGGGCCGCGACGGCCGCCAGGATGTCTGGCAGTTGCAAACGCCGGAGGGCGGCCTGGTGCGCGTGCGCATGCAGAGCCGCTTCGAAAGCAATTTCGGTGAGTTGATCCGCGATGCGGCTGTCGCCGGCCAAGGCATCGCGTTGCATTCGTACTGGCATATCGCCGAGGAGCTGCGCAACGGCCGGTTGGTCGAGGTACTCCCCGATTACCCGCCGCCAACCTCGCAGATCAACGCGGTGATGCCGGCGCGCCAGCTGCAGCCACCGCGTGTGCGTGCATTCGTGGATTTTCTGCAGGAACGCCTGGGCGACGTGCCGCCGTGGGAGCTTGGCGGTTGAACGCGAGCGCGTCGGTCGCGTCGGCCGATGCCGGCTGGACGCGGATCGATGCGTGGCTGCGAGGCGACGTCTTGGTTGGTTAGTGGCTGGATGGCACGTTGCAAGGCGGAGAGCCCGATATGCGGGTTTGCGGATAGATCAGCTGTAAGGCAGGCGATCTGCCGCTTTGCTGCAGGGCCCTTGCCCGCCCACCATCGCAGGACATGCTTCGAGGCAGGGTGGGCAATCCACGGCATTGCAGATAGGTCAGCTGTAAAGCAGGCGATCTGCAGCTTGGCTGCAGGGCCCTTGCCCGCCCACCATCGCAGGACATGCTTCGAGGCAGGGTGGGCAATCCACGGCATTGCAGATAGGTCAGCTGTAAAGCAGGCGATCTGCAGCTTGGCTGCAGGGCCCTTGCCCGCCTACCATCGCAGGACACGTCGCAAGTACGTTCCTGTAGGCTCTTACACGGCATCCATGCCGCGTAAGGTCCCGCGACGGTAGGCGGGCAAGGACCTGCCTGGATGGTCGGTGTGCACGATTAAAAGCAGTGCCAGATGCGCGTTGTTTGATGCCGATGTGCCAGCTCACCGCCCGATGCATCTCTAACGACAACCAGTCGGGATATTCGGTGCGCATAGCTAAGAGCAGTACGTCATGTGCATTTTTGGATAGCGATGTACCTGCGCGACCCAACAGTCAACGACCAATGCACTTCGCGAGACAAGCAGCTCTTATGCGAGCACCGACCACCTTTCTGGTGCGGTGTCCTCGCCGGTTGCGGGACCCTTGGCGGCATGGATGCCGCCAAGGAATCTCCACGGATGGATTCACGGCGCGTCCCGCAAGTGGTGAGGGCACCGCGCACTCGACTCACCAATCAATAAAGCGCGTGCGGCCGGCACGTTGGCACCGTCGCTCTAGGGTCAAGGATGTCGCTGGCGCCCTAGCGCCCTCGTTTAGCGCCCTGCACGCAGCAAGCGCCGGTGCAATCCACGCCGCTGCGCTTCGCTGAGCAGATGCCCATGCGTGTTCAACAATCCAAGGATTTGCTGATGCGCTTGCGCCGTGCGGCGCGCAAGTTCGGCCGTGGCGGCAGCCTCGAGCGCCTTCCAGTCGGCCGGGCTTGCCGGTGCGGGGATGGTCGAACGTTTTGCGGGCATGGGACGGGGTGGTCACGGGAACAGACACCCATGATACGGCGCGTGTGTGAGCGCAGGATCGTGTCTGGCCTGCGATTGTCGGGCGTCGGTCGCGCGGGCCTGCCCGCCGGTGCCGGCGCCACCCGGCGCTGCCTTTGCCGCTGCTGCGGTCGGCATGTGGGCTCCATGACAGTGGGTCTTGTACGATCGACGGCATCGCGGCCGAGCCGCCTGGTGCCACCGCCGAGTCCTGCATGTCCGCCTTGACCGAGATGACCGACATCCTGCTGCGCCATGCTCCTGGCGACGGCATGCACGCCACCCGGATTGCCGGGCTGCAGATCATGCGCAGCGCCTCGCCCACCGTGTCGGTGCCCACGGTCTACACGCCGATGTTGTGCCTGGTGGCGCAAGGCCGCAAGCAGGCGATGCTGGGCGCGGCGGCGTATCTCTATCACCCGCAGATGTATCTGGTGGCCTCGGTGGATCTACCGATCGTCGGTTCGGTGATCGAGGCCAGCGCCGCGCAGCCGTATCTGTGTTTCTGCCTGGATCTGGACACCGCCGTGCTGAGCGACCTGGCCGTCAGCCACCCGGAGCTGGTCGAGCCGCAACGCGATGCGGCGCAGGCCGGCTTGTTGCTCAACCACAGCACCCCGCCATTGCAGGACGCTGCAGTGCGGCTGGCGCGTCTGCTCGATCAACCGCAGGAGATCGCCGCGCTGGCACCGCTGGTCCTGCGCGAAGTGCTCTATCGCCTGATGGCCGATCCGGCCAATGCGGTGGTCCGCCAGATGGCCATCGCCGACAGCCGGCTCAACCAAATTTCCAAAGCCATTGTCTGGCTGCGAGAACACTACGCACAGCGCTTCCGCATCGAGCAGATCGCCGATCTGTCGGCAATGAGCCGCTCCACCTTTCATGCGCATTTCAAGGCGGTCACCTCGATGACGCCGCTGGAATACCGCTCGCATCTGCGCGTGCACGAAGCGCGCCGGCTGATGCTGGCCGAAGCGCTGAATGCCGCCGATGCCGGCTTTCGCGTCGGTTACGAAAGCGCCTCGCAATTCAGTCGCGACTACGCACGCATTCTTGGCGCGCCGCCCGCACGTGACGCACAACGGTTGCGTGCCGGAGCACAGGCTGCGACACAAGCGGCGTAAGCTCATTCGTGCGCAGTGACGCAGCGGAGCCTAGTCACGCGCTCCTGCACTAAGCGACATGCATCACCCACGATGACGCGGCAGACCGCACCACGTCACCGTTGAGCGCCGTGTCACTCGGCCGCGTACTGCGTCTCGCTGACCTGCTCCAGCCAGGTCACCGGCGAGCCGTCCTGCGCTTCGGCGATGGCGATATGCGACATCGCCACGGTGGCGTTGGCACCGTGCCAGTGCTTGACGCCCGGCGGAATCCACACGATGTCGCCCGGACGGATCTGCTGCGCCGGCTTGCCCCATTCCTGCACGCGCCCGGCACCGGCGGTGACGATCAGCGTCTGCCCCAGTGGGTGGGTGTGCCAGGCGGTGCGCGCGCCAGGTTCGAAAGTCACCGTGGCGCCGCCCACCCGCGCCGGCGCGTCGGCCTGGAAGGGCGCATCGATGCGCACCTTGCCGGTGAAATAGTCGGCCCGGCCGGCCGCAGATGCGGCGCCACCGGCCTTGCTCACCCTGATCGCCTGTTGCTCTTCACCACCGGGCGTGACGGCGGCCATCATCGACAGCGACATCGCAGTTGCGAACAGATTCATGGCAGTGCTCCTCGATCCAAGTGCCTGCACTGTAGCGCGCGTGTGCGCCGGCATTACCCGGGCAACCGCGCATGCACCTAGAAACACAGCGCATCAATGCGGCAATGACATCTCGGATTTGAAGCCATCACGCACCATCGCGCAGCATGCAGCGGCATGAATGGCATGCGCGCTCACCGACTTCCGCGACAAGCCGGCCGGCACCATCCGTATCACCACCGCCGGCCACGCCGCCGATGCCTATATCTGGCCGGGGTTGTCGAACGTACTGCCCGACTATCCCGACCTCAAGATCGAGGTCACCGTCGATTACGGGCTGGCCGACATCGTTGCCGAGCGCTACGACATCGGCATCTGGCTGGGCGACCAGGTCGCCAAGGACATGATCGCGGTGCCGATCAGCCCGATGCAGTGCATGGCGGTGGTGGCGGTGCCGGACTACTTCGTGCACCACACCATCCCCGCCGCGCCGGCCGAGCTGGCCCGGCACAACTGCATCGGCTTGCGCCTGCCCACCCATGGCGGCCTGCTGCCCTGGGATTTCGAAAAGGACGGCCGCGAGGTCAAGGTGCGCGTGGACGGCCAATGGACCGTCAACGGCAGCAGCGCCATCCTGCGTGCCGCGTTGGCCGGCGGCGGACCCGCGTTCTTGCCGGAAACCATGGTGCTAGGGCACATCGCCGCCGGCCGGCTACGCCGCGTGCTGGAGGACTGGTGCGAGCCGTTCGATGGCTCACGCCTATTACCCCAGCCGCCGCCAATCCTCGCGCGCACTCAAGGTAGTGATCGATGCGTTGCGGCACGACCTGGCGCGCTGACACACCCGTGTAGGAGCGTGCCTGCGCGCGACCAGGCCTTCTCAGTAACGCCCCATCGCGCGCGGGCACGCTCCTACGACAGCGTCGGCTTGCGGACGGGTTGAAGGGGGGTGATCGACGCATTGCGGCTTGACCTGGTGCGGTGACACGCTCGTGTAGGAGCGTGCCTGCGCGCGACCAGACCTTCTCGGTAACGCCCCATCGCGCGCGGGCGCGCTCCTACGACAGCGTCGGCTTGCGGCGGGTTTGAAGGGGTGATCGCCGCATTGCGGCTTGACCTGGTGCGGTGACACGCTTGTGTAGGAGCGTGCCTGCGCGCGACCAGGCCTTTCTCGGTAACGCCCCATCGCGCGCGGGCACGCTCCTACAACGGCGTCGGTTTTTGCGGCGGGTTTGAAGGGGTGATCGACGCATTGCGGCTTGACCTGGTGCGGTGACACGATCGTGTAGGAGCGTGCCTGCGCGCGACGAGGCCTTCTCGGTAACGCCCCATCGCGCGCGGGCACGCTCCTACAACGACCTCGGCTTGCGGCCGGGTTGAAGGGGGTGATCGACGCATTGCGGCTTGACCTGGTGCGGTGACACGCTCGTGTAGGAGCGTGCCTGCGCGCGACGAGGCCTTCTCGGTAACGCCCCGTCGCGCGCGGGCACGCTCCTACGACAGCGTCGGCTTGCGGCTGGGCTGAAGGGGTGATCGACGCATTGCGGCACGCTCCGGCGCGCTGACACACCCGTGTAGGAGCGTGCCTGCGCGCGACCAGCCCTTCTCGGTAACGCCCATTGCGCTGCCCTGCCGCCGCAGCTAGAACCCGCTCGGTACCTCGCGCTTGCCTTCCGCTGTCACCACCGGCGTTTGCGGCCGATACGCGCGCAGGAACAGCGCCACCGCACTGGCGACATACCCGTGCTGCGTGGCGGCCGGTGCCTGCCACGTGTCGCCACGCAGTGCCGCGTTGGCCGGCATCCCGGTCATCAATCCGAAGAAATGCACCGAGGCATCCGGCAGATTGTCGATGACCAGGCTGCCCTGCTCCACTTCGCGCGCCAACACCGCACGCATCGTGGTGTCGTAGCGTTCGAAGCCCAGCGTCCACATCTCCTCGCGTATCTGGCTGGGCAGTGCCGGCGGCCGCACCAGGCCATAGGCGGCATCGCCCAGTGCATTGCTGGCCGCCATGCGCACGACCGCGTCGGCGATGGCGAGCAGACGCACGGGCAGCGGCCCGCGCATGTTCAACAGCGCCTCCCAGGGATTGGGCGACTGATGCGCCAGCGCCTCCAGGGTGGTACGGAACAGCACCTCCTTGGACGCGAAGTGCGCATACACCGTGGCCTTGGATACCACTGCGCGCTCGGCGATGCTGTCCATGCTGGTCTTGTCGAAGCCCTGGCGTGGAAACAGCTCGGCTGCCGCGCGCAGGATCGCGCCACGCTTGTCGTGCGGTGCGCGCCTGGGCGCCGGGACCTCGGCAGCGGCGTCATCCACGTGGCTGCCCCGTCGCCGTCGTGGCCACCGCCGGGTCGGCCGATTGCAGCCAACCGCCGCCCATCGCCTTGTAGAACGTCGCCAGATTGGTGAAGCGCGACAGCTGCGTGGTGATCAAGTTCTGCTGCGCGCTGTACAGCGCGCGCTGCGCATCCAGCGCCTGCAGGTAGCTGTCCACGCCGCGTTCGAAGCGTGCCTGCGACAGCCGGTAGCTGTCGGCGGTGGCATCGACCAGGGCCTGTTGCGCCTGCAACTGCCGGCCCAGGGTCTCGCGTTGCGCGAGCGCATCGGAGACCTCGCGGAACGCGCTCTGGATCGCCTTTTCGTACTGCGCCACCTCGATATCGCGGTTGGCCTTGGCCATGTCCAGGTTGGCGCGGTTACGCCCGGCGTTGAAGATCGGCAGCGTCAGCGTGGGCACGAAGCTCCAGGCGCGGGTGCCGGAATCGAACAGGTTGGACAGGCTGCTGCTGGACGAGCCGGTCGATGCGGTCAGGCTGATGCTCGGGAAGAACGCCGCGCGTGCCGCACCGATGTTGGCATTGGCCGCACGCAGGTTGCGCTCGGCCTCCAGGATGTCCGGGCGGCGCTGCAGCAACTGCGACGGCAAACCGGCCGGCACGCTGGCCAGCACGTTGCCGTCCACGCTGGCGCCATCGGGCAAGGCACGCGGCAGCAATTCCGCCGGCACCTGCGTGCCGACCAGCAGCACCAGGGCATTGCGGTCCTGCGCCACTTGCGCGGTATAGCGCTCCACATCCACGCGTGCGGTTTCCACCGTGGTCTGCGCCTGGCGCAAGCTGAGCTGCGAGGCCACACCCAACTCGAAACTGCGTTGCTGCAGGCGATAGCTGTCGCCCTGGCTGCTCAAGGTGGACTGCGCCAGCTGCAGCAACTGCTGATCGGCCGCCAGCGTCAGATAGGCAGTGGCCACTTCGGCCACCAGGCTGATATGGGTGCTGCGGCGTGCCTCGGCAGTGGACAGGAACTGCTGCAGCGCCTGTTCCTTGAGGCTGCGCACACGCCCGAACAGATCCAGCTCGTACGCACTGACGCCGATGTTGGCACTGTAGGTACGGAACACCTGCGGCTGGCCGGGAATGGCCAGCTCCGACGGCGTACGCGCGTTGTTGGCGGTGCCGGTGCCCTGCACGGCAGGCAGCAGCGCGGCGCGCTCCACCCGGTACTGCGCACGTGCCACCTCGATGTTGAGCGCGGCCACGCGCAGGTCGCGATTGTTCTCCAGTGCCAGCGCGATCACCTGCTGTAGCGCCGGGTCGGTGAACACCTGCCGCCAGCCGATGTTGGCGATATCGATCGCCTGCCCGGGGATGGCCGTATCGGTGGTAGTGGATGCCGTCGAGAGCTCGGTGCCGGCAAAGCGCTCGGGCACCGGTGCGTCGGGCCGTGCATAGCGCGGCATCAGCGTGCATCCGGACAGCACGCCGGCCACCGCGATCGCGGTCAATGTCATGCGGATCGGTGTCATCTCAGTGTCCTGCCGGTTGCGGTGCGGGCGAAGTGGGCTGTGCGCGGCGGGTGAACAAGCCGCTGATCAGCACGAAGAACAACGGCACGAAGAAGATCGCGAGGATCGTGCCGGACAACATGCCGCCGATCACCGCAGTGCCCAAGGCATGCTGCGCGCCTGCACCGGCACCACTGCCGAGCACCAGCGGCACCACGCCCAGGATGAAGGCCAGCGATGTCATCAGGATCGGCCGCAAGCGCATGCGCGCCGCTTCCAATGCGGACTCGATCAGGCTCTTGCCGCTTTCATGCAGTTCCTTGGCAAACTCCACGATCAGGATCGCGTTCTTCGATGCCAGGCCAATCGTGGTGAGCAGGCCCACCTGGAAGTACACATCGTTCATTTTCCAGGTCAGCATCGCGCCCAACAGCGTGCCGAACACGCCCAGCGGCACCACCAGGATCACCGAGAACGGAATCGCCCAGCTTTCGTACAACGCGGCCAGACACAGGAACACGATCAGGATCGACAACCCGTACAACAGGCCGGTCTGGCCGGTCGAGGATTTCTCCTGCCGCGACAACCCGGTCCACTCGTAGCCGATGCCCGGCGGCAACTTGGCCGCCGCCGCTTCGACGATCTGCATCGCCTCGCCACTGGACGCAGCACCCGGCATCGCCATGCCCAGGATCTCCACCGACGGCACGCTGTTGTAGCGCTCCAGACGCGGCGAGCCGGAACTCCAGCTGGCAGTGGCGAAGGCGTTGAACGGCACCATCGTGCCGGCGCTGTTGCGCACGAACCAGCGGTCGATGTCCTGCGGATTCATGCGGTACACCGCATCGGCCTGCAGCATGACTTTCTTGACGCGGCCCTTGTCGATGAAGTCGTTGACGTAGGTACTGCCCCAGGCGCTGGAGAAGGTGTTGTTGATATCGGCGATCGACACGCCCATGGCCTGCGCCTTGTGCGAATCGATTTCCAGCTTGAACTCGGGCGTGTCTTCCTGCCCGTTCGGGCGCACCGCCACCAGCCGCTTGTCCTGCGACAGCTCGGCCAGCAACTGGTTGCGTGCCTGCATCAAGGCCTCGTGGCCGAGGTTGGCGCGGTCCTGCAGCATCAGGTCGAAGCCGGTCGCATTGCCCAGCTCGGACACCGCCGGCGGTGCGAACGCGAACACCTTGGCATCGCGGATGGTGCTGAAGAACGCACCGGCTTTGCCCGCCACGTCGGTGACGCTCTGGCCCTTGCCGGTGCGCTCGTCCCACGGGCGCAACTTGACGAAGGCAAAGCCCACGTTCTGGCCGGTACCGGCAAAGCTGAAACCGGAGACCGCAAAGATGCCGGCGACCGAGTCCTTCTGATCGACCAGGAAGTGATGCTCCACCTGCTTGAGCACCTCGCCGGTGCGCGCATCGGTGGCACCGGGCGGTAACTGCACCAGCACGAACAGCGTGCCCTGGTCCTCGTCCGGCAGGAAGCCCACCGGCAGCTTCATGAAGCCGAACACCACCAACGTCAGCAACACCGCGTAGGCCAGCATGTAGCGCCAGCCCTTGCTCAGCATGTGCCGCACCACGCCCTGATAGCCGTTGTTGCCGCGATCGAACATGCGGTTGAACCAGCCGAAGAACCCGGTGGTCGCCAGACCATGGCCCTTCTCCACCGGCTTGAGCAGGGTGGCGCACAGGGCCGGGGTCAGGATCATCGCCACCAGCACCGACAAGGTCATGGCCGAGACGATCGTGATCGAGAACTGCCGGTAGATCACGCCGGTGGAACCGCCGAAGAACGCCATCGGCACGAACACCGCGGCCAGCACCAGGGCCACGCCGACCAGCGCGCCGGAGATCTGGTCCATCGACTTGCGCGTGGCGTCCTTGGGCGACAACTGCTCCTCGCCCATCACGCGTTCGACGTTTTCCACCACCACGATGGCATCGTCCACCAGCAGGCCGATCGCCAGCACCATCGCGAACATGGTCAGCGTGTTGATGGTGAAGCCGAACGCCGCCAGCACGCCGAAGGTGCCGAGCAACACCACCGGCACCGCGATGGTCGGGATCAAGGTCGCGCGGAAATTCTGCAGGAACAGGTACATCACCAGAAACACCAGCACCACCGCTTCGATCAGCGTATGCACCACCTGCTCGATGGAGATGCGCACGAACGGCGTGGTGTCGTACGGCTTTTGCACCTTCATGCCGGGAGGGAAGAATTTCTCCTGCTCCTCCAGGCTCTTGTCGATCGCGCGCACCGTATCCAGCGCATTGGCGCCGGTGGCCAGCTTGATCGCCAGACCGGCGGCCGGCTTGCCGTTGTAGCGGCCCACCGTGTTGTAGCTCTCGCTGCCCAGCTCGATGCGTGCCACATCGCGCAGGCGCACCTGCGAGCCATCGGACTGCGTGCGCAGCAAAATGTTCTCGAACTCCTCGGCGGTCTTCAGCCGGGTCTGCGCGGTGATGGTGGCATTGAGTTGCTGGTTGGGCACCGCCGGCAACGCGCCCAGCTGGCCGGCGGAAACCTGCGCGTTCTGCGCCTGGATCGCGGTGCGCACATCCACCGGAGTCAGGCTGAAGTTGTTCAACTTGTTCGGGTCCATCCATACCCGCATCGCGTACTGCGAGCCGAACAAGGTGGTGTCGCCCACGCCTTCGACGCGGCTGATGGTTTCCTGCACGTTGGCCGCCACGTAATCGGACAGGTCCGAATCGCTCATGCTGCCGTCTTCGGAAGTGAAGGCCAGCACGTTGAGGAAGTTGGTGGCCGACTTGGTCACCGTCACGCCCTGCTGCTGCACTTCCTGCGGCAGCAACGGCGTGGCCAGCGACAACTTGTTCTGCACCTGCACCTGCGCGGTGTCCGGATCGGTGCCGTTGTCGAAGGTCAGCGTGATGGTCACCGCACCGCTGGATTCGCTGGTGGAGGCCATGTAGCTGAGGTGGTCCAGCCCCTTCATCTTCTGCTCGATGACCTGGGTGACGGTGTCTTCCAGGGTCTGCGCCGAGGCGCCCGGATAGTTGGCGGTGATGGCGACGGCCGGCGGCGCGATGCTGGGGTATTGCGCAATCGGCAAGGTGGCGATGGACAGGATGCCGGCCAGCATCACGATGATGGCCAACACCCAGGCGAAGATCGGACGATCGATAAAGAAGCGTGCCATGACGTGTGATCCCGCCTCAGTTGGCCGCACGCGGTGCGGTCGGGGCGGAAGGAGTGCCGGCGGCTGCATTGCCGGCACCGGCGGCCGGCCTGCCCTTGGGCTGCCACGGCACGGTCTTGACCTCGATGCCGTCGCGGGCGCGCGAGACGCCTTCGACCACCAGCTGCTCGCCGGCCTTCAGGCCGCTGCGCACCAGCCATTGGTCGCCGACTTCGCGGTCGGTTTCCAGCACGCGCAGGTGCAGCTTGTGGTCGGCGCCGACCACGAACGCGGTCGGCTTGCCGGCGCCATTGCGCGAGACCGCCTGCTGCGGCACCAGCACGCCCTGCTCCTTGATGCCTTCCTGCAGCACCGCGCGCACATACATGCCCGGCAACAACTCCGCATTCGGGTTCGGGAACACCGCGCGCAAGGTGATCGAGCCGGTGTTCTGGTCGACGGTGACATCGGAGAACGCCAGGTGGCCCTGCAGCGGATAGGTGCTGCCGTCTTCCAGCAGCAGCGACACCTTGGCCGCGTCGTCGCCGGCCTTCTCCAGCTCGCCGCGCGCCATCGCCTGCTTCAGGCGGAGCAAGGCCGCGCTGGGCTGGGTGACGTCGATGTAGATTGGGTCCAGTTGCTGGATGGTGGTCAGTGCGGTGGCCTGGTTGGCGGTCACCAAGGCGCCCGGGGTGACGCTGGAGCGGCCGATGCGGCCGGAGATCGGTGCGTCCAGGCGCGCGAAGGCCAGGTTGATGCGCGCGGTTTCCACGCTGGCCTTGCCGGCGGCCACGTCGGCCTCGGCCTGGCCCAGCGCGGCGGCGGTGTCGTCGCCATCCTGCTGGCTAATGGCCTTGATCTGCACCAGTTCGGTGTAGCGCTCGGCCTTGAGTCTGGCGGTGCGCAGGTTGGCCTGCGCCTTGGCCAGGGTGGCCTGGGCGCTGGCATAGCTGGCGCGGTAGGTCGCCGGATCGATCTGGTACAGCGTCTGCCCGGCCTTGACGTCGCCGCCCTCGGTGAACTGGCGCGACTGCACGATGCCGCCCACCTGCGGGCGAACTTCGGCGATCAGGTAGGGAACCGTGCGTCCAGGCAGCTCGGTGGTCAGCGTCACCGGCTGCGGCCTGACGGTCAGTACGCCCATTTCGGGCATGCCCTCCTCCGGCGGCGGGCCGCCCGGCGGGCTGCCGCAGGCACTGAGCAGGACGGTGGCAGCAACGGCAGCAGCGAGCAGGGGCAGGCGAAACGAGGCATGAGGACGCACGAGGAGGTCTCCGACGGGACGCAGGATGGTTAAATCTAAACGGTACGGTTCGGTATCCTAATAAGCGCATCAGCGGCCGTCAAGCATTCCTGCCCAGTCGGTATACTTAAGCACCCAAGGGAGTCAGTGGATGCGGGTCAGAACCGAAGAAAAACGCGACGCCATCGTGCAGGCGGCCAGCGAGGTGTTCCTCGAACTGGGCTTCGAAGGCGCCTCGATGTCGCAGATCGCCGCCCGCGTCGGCGGCTCCAAGCGAACGCTCTACGGCTATTTCCCGTCCAAGGAGGAGTTGTTCGTGGCGTTTGCCAAGGACATGTCCGACCGCTACATCGACCCGCTGCTGGACGCGCTTTCGCAGAGCAACGGCCCGGTCGCCGAGACCTTGCAGCGCTTCGGCGAGGACATCCTCGGTTTCCTGTGCGCGCCCAGCTCGATCACCATCTGGCAGACCATCATCGGCGTGTCGGGGCGGTCGGACGTGGGCGCGCTGTTCTTCAATTCCGGTCCGGAAGAAGGCGTGCAACGCATGGCCGATTACCTGCAGACGCAGATGGATCGCGGCGCGATCCGCTGCGCCGACGTCCTGATCGCGTCGAGGCAGTTCGGCGGGCTGCTGGAGGCGGAAACCCTGATGCCCTGCCTGTTCGGCGCACTCAAGGACCCGTCGCCCGAGTATCTGCGCGGCGCCGCGCAGCGCGCGGTGGAGATGTTCCTGGCGGCGTATGCGCTCGAGTCGGCACCGGGTTGATGCATCGGGCAGGCATGGCGCGAAAGCGCACTCCTGCACTGCGCACGCTCGTCAAAGGGCATCGCCCAGTGCGGCAATGCCGTTGTGCATGACACTGGTTTTCAGGTGTCCCACGCCGGGCGCGCAGGCGCTGCCGGCAACGCCACGCCTGCCCCACTTCAGCGATACACAGACACGCGCCACTGACCATCTGCCATCGGCAGCCAGGTGATCTCCACCGGCAGGAACTTCTCGATCAGCCGGGCATTGCTGGCCAGATGCTTACTGATGGCATCGGTGGTGAACCCGCCACTGCCGGCCAGCGCCATCGGCAGCAGTAACTGGTCCGACAGATACTCGCCAACGCAGGCGCCACCATCGAGATACCGCTGCACCTGATCGGCAAGGCGCTCGCCCACCCGCTCGGCGGGCACACCGCGCTCGCCGTAGCCGGCAAAGGTCTCGACATGCGCTGCATGGCGCACACGCACAAGCGCAACATTGCCCGGTCCCAGCGCAGGACGCACGCTTTCCACATGGCGCGGGCTAGGGTCCACGCCCAGACGTGCAGCCAACACGCGTAACTCGCGATGCCCAATCTTGGTCGACAACCCGGAAATCAGGATCTTCGCCTCAATCGACTCCAACGCCCCACGTGCATCGAACACGGCGTGCTGGAGCTGCGCACAAGGCTCCACCGCCACCCGCAACACTCCGCCGCCGGCCGGATAGAAGCCATGGCGCTCCAGCACCGCCGACACGCGCACGCCCATTCGCTGCAAGGCAGGCAGATAGCAGTCGGCGATGAAGTCCACATTCGGCGCCAACGGGTTGTGCGTCCCGCCTTCGAAGGTCAGGCTGGAAGGGGTTGCTGCCTGCCAAAGCGCAGGTAGCACCGTCTGCAACACCAGGGTGGCAGAGCCCGCACTTCCGGTCGCAAAGCGATACGTCCCCGGCAACACCTGGCCCGGCTCGAACCGCAATGCCGTCGCGCCGATCTGCGCGCCATGCGTCCGCGCCTGACCAATCGCCGCCGCCGCATTGACGGCCGTCAGGTGCTGACGCATCAAGCCCGGGCGTGAACGTGCTCCGCGGATGTTGTGCATGACAAAGCCGGTTCCGGTGCACAGGCTCAACGTCAATGCGGTGCGCAACAACTGTCCACCGCCTGCCGCTCCATCGATTTCAATCATGTCCATGACGCACGTCCATTCAAATAAACGCCCCGATGTCGAGATCGGGGCTGTCAATACCTTGCCGGCGCAGTGTAGGTGGATCCAATACCCAGGCGGCGCCCGCTGGCTGCACCTGCACTGCAGCGGAGTGTCCGATGCCGCAGCGTCGATGCAACGCATCGCCAGGGCTGCGGCAACCGATGCGCAGGCCTATCCCTTGACGCAGACCACCTGCCGAAGCGTATGCACGATTTCCACCAGGTCGCGCTGTGCATGCATCACCGCCTCGATCGGCTTGTACGCCGCGGGCGACTCGTCCACCACGTCCTGATCCTTGCGGCATTCCACATGCGCCGTGGCCTTGATGTGGTCGTCGAGGCTGATGCGCCGCTTGGCCTCGGTGCGGCTCATGACCCGGCCGGCACCATGGCTGCAGCTATGGAAGCTGTCGGCATTGCCGAGCCCGCGCACGATGAAACTCTTGGCGCCCATGCTGCCGGGAATGATGCCCAGCTCGCCCTTGCGGGCACTCACCGCCCCCTTGCGCGTCACGAACACGTCCTTGCCGAAGTGGTGCTCGCGGCTGACGTAGTTGTGGTGACAGTTGACCGCCTCCGCCTGCGCCTCGAACGGCTTGGCGATGACCGTGCGCACGGCCGCCACCACGTGCCGCATCATGATTTCACGATTGATTCGCGCATAGCGTTGCGCCCAATCCACTGCAAACACGTAGTCGGCATAGTGCTCGCTGCCTTCCGGCAGGTAGGCCAGGTCCTGGTCCGGCAGGTTGATCATCCAGCGCCGCATTTCGTTCTTGGCGAGCTGGATGAAATGGTTGCCGATGGCATTGCCGACGCCGCGCGATCCGGAGTGCAGCATGAACCATACGCGCTGCGCCTCATCCAGGCAGACCTCGACGAAATGGTTGCCGGTTCCCAGCGTTCCCAGGTGCTGCAGGTTATTGGTCTTCTGCAACCGTGGATGGCGCTCGCAGATCAACGCAAAATCGCTCGCCAGCTGCGACCAGCCATCGATCGCATGCCCCGGCGGGGTCTGCCATGCCCCCTTGTCGCGCGCACCCGGCGTGCGCCCGTGCGGCACCGCGCGCTCGATCGCGCTGCGGATCGCGGCCAGGTTGTCCGGCAGGTCGCTGGCCACCAGCGTGGTACGCGCTGCGATCATGCCGCACCCGATATCCACGCCGACTGCGGCAGGCACGATCGCGCCGATAGTCGGCACCACCGACCCCACCGTAGCCCCCTTGCCCAAATGCACGTCGGGCATGACCGCGATCCAGCGGTGGATGAAAGGCAGCTTGGCGATGTTCTGCAACTGCTGGCGTGCTTCGTCCTCGAGCGGAACGCCGCGCGTCCACAGCTTGATCGGGGCCGCACCCGGCTGGGCAATCACATCGTAGTGTTCGATGCTCATGGAGATACTCCTTGTAAATGACTGAATAAAAGCGCGGTGACAAAAGTGATGGAACGCTCTGCGGAACGCCGGCGTTAACCGGCGTGACACAGCGGGAATCGAACCCAACCCAATCAGGGGAACCAAAGTAGTTCCATCGGCATTCACCGCAAAACCAAACCACGTTGCCTGCGACAAGATCAATGAAACGCACGCTCTACCACTGAGCTACCGTCGTGACGGGCGGGATTCGAACCCGCGACAATGGAGTTTCACTTGCATTCGCACGACAACGCAGACAACAAGACCGACGGCGACCACGACAACGGAGATGAAACATCCTGCTCTAACCAGCTGAGCTACCACCCCACACAGGGTGGGCGGGACTCGAACCCGCGACCTGGAGCGTAAGAGGCTGTAGTTTCATCGGCATTCGTGACCACCGACGGCGAAACCTGTAGGTGGCAACCAGACCATGACACTGCTGCCAGGTCAGTCGCTACCGATTGTTCAACACATAGCATTCCTGCCACCACCCGGCGGGCCCCATTGCCCGCCGGGTCTGCACACGTCCGTGTGTGCTCACAGCTCGATCGAGCCGATCCGCTCGACCCAGCGCGTCGCACCCGCACCCTGCGCTGCGAACGTCGCGATCAGGTCGAACACCGCATCGCTGAAACCGCCGACATGCAGGATGTCGTCGCGCTCCAGCGTCTGGCTGGTCGCGACCGGCTGCAAGTCGATGCACACCATGCGGGCCTGCGGACAACGCGCCTTCAACCGCGTCCATTCCTGCATGGTTGCCGTTGCCGCACCGCTGCGGGTATCGCGCCAGCTTTCGTTGTCCGACACCAACACCAGCAGATCCACCTGAGCCCGCATTGCGTTCAAGTGCGCCAGCGGCGCACTGACGCTGGTGCCGCCACCGCATTGCGCCGCCAACTGCTGCGCCTGGGTGAGCACGCTGTCGCGTGGATTCGACCGCAGCGAACGCACCTGCGTGTCGAACGGCAGCACTGTGGCTTGCGGGTTCGTACGCTGCACGCACGCGGCGATCAAGGCCGCCACATCCACGCAACGCACGCTGGTGGTCGCCCCCTTGCGGTAGCCGGTGACCGGCGATGCCATCGATCCCGAGACATCGACCGCCACCACCACCTTGCCCTCCAGCACCGGCACCTGCCGGGTCGCGACCTCCATCGCATCCTGCAAGGCAGCACCGATCTGCGGCGGCAACTGGCTGGCCGCGGTGTAGGCCACCTGCAATTGATACGGAAACACACGGGCACGCTGGATCTGCTCCGGATCGCGCAGGCGTGCGGCCACCTTGGCCACCATCGTCGCATCGGCAAACACGCCATGACGCGCAAACGTATTGAGGTTCATCCTTAACGTCTGCCACGACACCCGCTCTGCCAGCAGTGCCCAGTGCGCCCGCGTCAACGGCACTGCCGTGTAGTACTGGAACGGCAGATCCGGCAACGCCTCGCCCGGCGCACGCTTGAACGCTTCGTACGCCTGCAGCACCGCCGGCAATGCGGTTTCCTGGTAGGGCTTGCCGATCACCCACGCATACAGGGCCTCGCGCTCGGCATCAGCCGGCTTCGGGTGCACCATGCGGATCACGTCGGCCAGCGACGGCTGCTGCCCGATCGCCGCCTGCACGATGGTGGCCACCGACGCCTGCTGCAACCACTGCCGCACCATGCGCTTGGGCAGCGAACCCAGCGACTTGCGCCCGACCTGACCGCTGCGCATGATCTGCACGAAGTTGCGCAACAACCGGCCGTTGTCGACCACGCGGGGAAACGCACGGGCAAACACCTCCGCGTCGCGGGTGGTCAACGTCGCCAGCAACAATGCCGGCATGTCCTTCATGTGCGCTACCTGACGTGCATAGATCGCGGTCTGCGCAACGAATGCCGGCGGGACCCGCTCGCACAAGGTCAGCATCTGCTGCAACTGCGCGTCGGCGCTCGCATAGTAGGTGCCGTTCAAGCAGCCGGTAGCCGCATACAACGCCAGCGCACCACGCGGCGTGCGCTCATAGGCGCAACCGCCGGCCTCGTTCTGGGCAGCCGCCTTGGGCAGCAATGCGCCACGCGGCGAGGAGAAGAGTTGAAGATTGGCCATGTCAGGCTCCTGGCGGGAACTGCCCACGGTGGGGCGATGAGCCATACTCAGCAATGCGCGTGCCAACTTTGGCAGCCAATGTATAAGGCACTGTTTTACAAGGGTTTAATTTTATTTCCATGACACGCCGGCACGGCGAGTTTGATATTTTTCGTATACTCCAGGCGCGCTATTTATCTGGATGGATATGGACAGGACCAAGGTCATTTTCGGCATGCTCGGCGTGCAGCTGGATGCCGGCACCGGGCCGGGACGCTGGGAAAAGTGGAGACCCACCGTGTCACTGGGCATGCACGACGACTTTTTGGTTGGCCGCGTCGAACTGCTCGCCGATGCGCGCCGCCATGCAAAATTGGCGAGCGTGGTCTGCAACGATCTTGCCCAGGTGTCGCCAGACACCCAGGTGCAACAGCACGACACCTACCTGGCCGACCCTTGGGACTTCGAGGGCGTGTACGCCACCCTGCACGACTTCTTTGCCAGCTATACGTTTGCGCCGGAAGATGAGGACTATTACCTGCACATCACCACCGGCAGCCACGTCAGCCAGATTTGCTGCTTCCTGCTGACCGAGAGCCGGCACTTCCCCGGCCGGCTGCTGCAGACCTCACCGCCCCGCAAGCAAGGCAGCGGGGAGGCGGGCAGCTATGCGGTGATCGATCTCGACCTCTCCCGCTACGACCGCATTGCGCAGCGTTTCGCGCAACAGCAGATGCAGGACCGCGCCCTGCTCAAGAGCGGCATCGCCACGCGCAACCCCGCGTTCAACCGGATGATCGAGCAGATCGAGACGGTAGCCACGCGCTCCAAGGCGCCGATGTTGCTGATGGGACCCACTGGCGCCGGCAAGAGCCAGCTGGCCAAGCGCGTGTTCGAGCTGAAAAAGCTCAAGCACCAGCTGGGCGGACGCTTCGTTGAGGTGAACTGCGCCACGCTGCGCGGCGACGGCGCCATGAGCACGCTGTTCGGCCACACCAAGGGCGCCTACACCGGCGCGATCAGCGATCGCCCCGGATTATTGCGCTCCGCCCACCAGGGGCTGCTATTCCTGGACGAAATCGGCGAACTTGGGCTGGACGAACAGGCCATGCTGTTGCGCGCCCTGGAGGAGAAGCGCTTTTTGCCGGTCGGCAGCGACAAGGAGGTGGACAGCGAGTTTCAACTGATCGCCGGGACCAACCGCGACCTGCAGCAGCAGGTGCTGCAAGGGCGCTTCCGCGACGACCTGCTGGCACGCCTGAATCTGTGGACCTACCACTTACCGGGACTGGCCGAGCGCATGGAGGACATCGAGCCGAACATCGATTTCGAACTGGAGCGGTGGTCGCGCGAACAGCATCAGCGGGTCGCCTTCAACCGCGAGGCGCGTGCGCGCTACCTGGCCTTCGCGACCAGCGCAGAAGCGCGCTGGAACGGCAACTTTCGCGACCTCAGCGCCTCGGTCATGCGCCTGGCGACCCTGGCCAATGCCGGCCGTATCCAAACCGAACTGGTGGACGAGGAAATCATTCGCCTGCGCCAGCAATGGAATGGTGCACAAGCGGCGTCGCCGCTGGAGGCCTTGCTGGGCGATGGCGTGGCGCAGCTGGATCGCTTCGATCGCGTACAGCTGGAAGACGTGGTGCGCCTGTGTGCGCGCAGCAGGTCGCTGTCGCAGGCTGGCCGCGAGCTGTTCGCGGTTTCGCGCGGACAGCGCGCCAGCACCAACGACGCCGATCGCCTGCGCAAGTACCTGGCGCGCTTCGGCCTGGACTGGGAACAGGTGAAGACGAGTCCAGATACCACAGCGCAACGCTGAGGCCACAAGGCCTCAGCGTTGCGAGGCAAGCTGCTGCGCGAGCATCACTCGCCCTGTAATGCCCCCGTTATTTCCGGGACGCGAGCGCGCGCTACCTACACGCTGCACCCGGAATCGCACTCTGCTCGGCATTGCCGCAGCAGAACCAGGCACCGCCTGCCCACGACAACGACAACTTTGTCGGTCAGCGACTGCCGCGCGCCGGCGGTCAGCCGGCCACCGCGCACTTGGCGCACAGGCCGTGTACTTCCAGCGTCTGCGCCTGCGGCTGGAAGCCCAGCGCCTTGGCGCGCGCTTCCAGTTGCGCCACCACCTCGCGGTCTTCCAGTTCCACCGCGCTATGGCAGCGGTCGCAGATCAAGAACGGCACCGAGTGCTGGGCGCTGTTGGGGTGGTGGCAGGCGACGAAGGCGTTGACCGACTCGAGCTTGTGCACGAAGCCGTTGGCCATCAGGAAATCCAGCGCGCGGTACACCGTGGGCGGAGCGTCGGCGCCAACGCCCTTGCCTTCGCGCACCCAGTCCAGCAGTTCGTAGGCCTTGACCGGCTTGCCGGCGTCGGCGATCAGCCGCAGCACATTGGCGCGGATCGGCGTCAGCCGCAGGCCGCGCTCGCTGCAGGCGCGCTCCACCGCGCGCACGAAGCCGTTGGCGTCGTCGACATGGTGATGCGGTGCAGTGCAGGCGTGTTCGTTGGTTTTCATCACAGGCTCCGGCGGTCAGCCCGCCCCTATCTTGATGAGTGCTGCATCGATGCGTTTCAAGGCGCCCTCGCGTCCGGCCAGGTACACCGTCTGCGAAATGTCCGGGCTGACCTGGGTGCCGGTGATGGCCACGCGCAGCGGCTGGGCCACCTTGCCCATGCCCAGCTCCAGCGCGGCGGCCGCGTCGTGCAACGCGGCCGAGACGGTCTCCACGCTCCATTCGCTCTGTGCCGCCAGCAGTTCGCGCGCCTTGCCCAGCGGCACTTCTGCGCCCAGCTTGAGGTGCTTCATCACCGCCGCTTCGTCGTAGGTTTCCAGCGGCTGGTACCAGACCACGGCTTTTTCGGCCATTTCCTTCAAGGTCTGCACGCGTTCGCGCAGCGCCACCACCACATCGGCGGCGGCCGGGCCGGCGGCGACATCGATGCCCAGCCTGGCGAGCTGGTATTCCAGCTGCGGGGCGATGCTGGCCGGGTCGTCGGTCTTGAGGTAGTGCTGGTTGACCCAGCCCAGCTTGGCCATGTCCAGCCGCGCGGCCTTGGAATTGACGTTCTTCACGTCGAACAGGTCGAGCAGTTCCTGCCGACTGAACAACTCCTGGTCGCCGTGCGACCAGCCCAGACGGGCCAGGTAGTTGATCAGCGCATGCGGCAGATAGCCGGCGTCCTTGTACTGCATCACGTCGGCCGCGCCGGTGCGCTTGGACAGCTTGGCGCCCTGCTCGTCCAGGATCATCGGCATGTGCGCGAACTTCGGCACCGGGGCGCCCAGCGCCTCATAGATATTGATCTGGCGCGGAGTGTTGTTGATGTGGTCGTCGCCGCGGATCACCTCGGTGATGCCCATGTCCCAGTCGTCCACCACCACCGCGAAATTGTAGGTGGGGAAGCCGTCCGGGCGGAAGATCACCATGTCGTCGAGCTCGCTGTTGGCGATCTCGATGACGCCCTTGATCAGGTCGTCGAACACCACTGTGCCGCCGACCGGATTCTTGAATCGGATGACCCGGTTGGGGTCGTCGCGGTACGGCAGGTTCTGCTCGCGGGCGGCGCCGTTGTAGCGCGGCTTTTCCTGCCTGGCCATCGCGGCCTCGCGCATGGCGTCGAGCTCCTCGCGGGTTTCGTAGGCGTAATAGGCCTTGCCCTGGGCCAACAGCTGCTCGGCGACCTCCTGGTAGCGGGCGACGCGCTGGGTCTGGTAGATCGGGCCTTCGTCGTAACCCAGGCCCAACCATTCCATCGCCTCCAGGATGGCGTCGATCGCGGCCTGGGTGCTGCGCTCACGGTCGGTGTCTTCGATGCGCAGCACGAACTGCCCGCCGCGGCGGCGTGCCTCCAGCCAGCAATACAGGGCGGTGCGGGCGCCGCCGATGTGCAGGTAACCGGTGGGGCTGGGGGCAAAACGGGTGCGGCAGGTCATGGAGCGCTCGGCAAAACGGGAGTCGGCCGATTTTACCTTGACCAGCGCAGACCTGCCCGCGCGCGGCTCAGCGGTTGCGTAACAGGTCGCCGTAGACCACGTCATCGCCGCCGCTGCGCGCCGGGCCGGGCGCGTCGTACAGCACCAGCCAGCTGGGCGTGTCGCCGGCCAGGTGGCTGGGAAGATTGCAGATCGCCTCGGCGCGGTCGCTGTCGGTGCCGTGCGGCAACACCGCCGATTCCAGCAGCGCGTGCTGAAAGCGCACCGGCGCCTGGTTGGCGGCCAGCACTGCACGCGCGCCCGGCCATTTGAACAGGCGGATTTCGCCGTTCAGCACCATGGTCGGGCCAGCCAGCAGGTACAGGTCGTCGCCGGAATAATGCAGGTCGCGGATGCCCAGCCCGCCCAATTGCAGGAAGTGCTTGCGCAGCAGCGTGCCGTCCTCGTCCAGCGGCGCCAGGCGCAGGTGGTCGCCATGCGCCTGCACCCGGATCTCCAGCAGCGCCGACCAGCCGCGCAGCACCGGCCCGCGCAGGCCCAGCAGCAGGCGCTCGCCGTCCACCACGATGCCTTCGATATCGAAGCCGTTGTCCTTGCCCGGGATCTTCAGGAACGGGCCGAAGTGCGGGTCGTCGGCCAGCAGCTCGGTGAGCTGGTTGTGTTTGGCATCGCCCTTGAGCCGCAGCGCGCGACGGCCGTCGGCGGCTTCGCGCACCAGGCGCGGGGTGCCGTCGGCATCGCGCTCGATCGGCAGGCAGGCCAGCAGGCGGCGGTTGGCGTCGAGCTTGAGCTTGGTCAGGCGTTTGGCGTTTTCGGCATCGTCGCGACTGCGCTTGGCATTCTTGCGCTTGAGCCCATGCGAGCCGATCACCCAGAGGAATCCCTCCGACAGCGCCATGCCTTCCAGATCCGCCTCCTCGGCCGCCTCGCCGGGCAGGTCCAGCAACTCGGCCAGCGCAAAGCTCTGCCCCTGGCCGAAGCGCAGCGTCTCGCGCTGCACGGGGTCGAGCCTGCGCAGGCGATCCACCGCGCAGGCCTCGTCGCCGGCCACCCACAGCCAGTCGTCGGTGAAGGCCGCACCGGACAGATTGCTGTGCACCAGCGCGCCAGGCGCGAACTCGAGACGGACGCTGTGCGGAATCAGGGTTTTCTTGGCCATGGGAACCTGGTGGGAGGTATTGCAAGGGATAAAAGTGGCTGAGGTACCGTAGCGCGCGGTCACCACTTGAGGCACGGCGCGTGAACGTTGCAGCGTACGTATGGCAGTGCCGTCGCGAACACCGGCTGCGCTCGCCCGACGATGAACATCGTCCTTTGAGGACCACGCTCTATCAGTCGAACGTCGCCAGCCTGGCACGTGCAACGTGAGCGCCCAATTGACCGACCCAATCGCGATCGTTGGCGACCTGCGCCTGCGCGCGGCTGGCCTCGAAGGCGGCGAAATCCAGCTCTGCATAGGCCCACACGGCAGTGCCCTGGGTCTGCGCCAGCACGCCATCGGCCGGGAAGCCGACATCCATCGGTGCGAACACCGCCGCTTCGCCGGTATTGACGTCCAGCGCCGGGCTCCACGGTGCTTGCCCGGCCGTGACCGATTGCGCGACGAACACACGGTTTTCCAGCGCGCGCGCCAGGCAGCCGACCCGTACCCGCATCGCCCCGGCGGCGGTGTCGGTGCAACTGGGCACGATCAACAGCCGCGCGCCGGCCTCGTACTGCGCGCGCACCGGCAGCGGGAACTCGCTGTCGTAGCAGATCGCGATCGCCGCACGCACGCCATCCAGGTCGAACACCTTCAGCGCATCGCCCGGCTCGATCAGCCCGGTGGCCTTTTCGAAGCCGGTCAGCTGCAGCTTGTCCTGCCAGCCGTGCCGGCCATCGGGGGTGAACCAGTCGCTGCGATTACGGTAACGGCCCTGGCCCAGGTCCAGCAGAAAGCTGCCGGCCACCAGATGCAGCTGATGCTGGCGCGCCAGGCCGGCAAACAGCTCCAGCCACGGCGCACGCAGCGCCTGGATCGCCGCCAGCGACTCCGGCAACCCGGCAGAAATCTGCGTACCGAAGGTCGCGCCCAGCTCCAGCGACAGATACTCCGGCAGCACCAGCAGGCGTGCGCCAGCGGCGGCAGCCTCGCCCACCAGCGCCGACTGGCGTGCGGCGAACGCGGCAAAGTCGGCAGGTTTGCCGATCGGGTATTTGGCGACGGCAATTTTCATCTACGGGCCTGGTTGCGATTGATCGATGGCGTAAGAAGTGACTCGGTCACGGCGGCAGTGGCCGCGTCCATACCCGCAGACTGTGGTCGATCTCGCCGTGTTGCAACTCTGTCCATGCCAATTGCACGCGCATGTCTGCTTGCGGTGCATAGCCACGCTTGCGCCAGAACACGTCGTTGGGTCGATGGTCGGCCGGCTTGCGCGGATCGTCTTCTGCGCGTTCCACCGCGCAGAACGCAGTGAGCGCGAAGCGGCCCAGTGCACGCGCATGCGCCTCGCGCTGGTCGAAAAATGCGTGGCCGATTCCCTGCCCGCGATAGTCCGGCAGCAGCACCGATTCGCCGAAATAGAACACGCTGGCCGGGTCGATGCCGGCCGCACGGAACGGCGCATGGAAGGCTTCGCTGTCGTCGAGCAGCGGCAGCCCGGTGGAGGCGCCGATCACCGCATCGCCATCGCGTGCCAGCACGAACACGCTGTCCGGCGAGGCCGCGTAGGCGGCCAGATAGCCGCGCTCGTAATCGGCGTCGCCGTCGTACAGATACGGCCAGGCGCGGAACACCGTGATGCGCAGTTGCGCCACCGCAGCCAGATGCGGCAGCACCTGCGTGCCGCGCACCGTTTCAACGATCAGGGAGGAGCCGCTCATGCCGGGCATGGTAAGCCAGCTTGGCGCAGCTGCGCCGCCGCACGTCAGCGCAGCCAGCCGCCATTGCCCGGAGCCGCCGCAGCCGGCTGCTGCCACAGCAACCACACCGCCGCCTCCTCGCTGGCCAGCAGCACACCGAGCAGTGCATCGGTGCTGCGCGCCCAGTAGCTGCCGTTGCTCAACCGCTGCCACGGCCCGTAGCGGCGCGGACGCGCGTTGTCTGCCGCCGCGTCCTGCCGCTGCGCCGCCTGCAGGAAGCCGCTGCCACCCAGGCGCAACGCCTGTGCGGTGCCTGCATGCAGGCGCAGGCCGATCACGCCGCGGCGTCCGTCGCGGCGTAAGGGCAAGGCCGACAACGGCGAAGCGTCCCAACACTGCGGCAGCGCTGCGGGAAGCAGCGCCACCGTGTCGATCCCGGCGGGCAGCAAACGCTGCGCCCGCCGGTGCAACTGTGCGTGAGCGCGCATGCCGGCCTCAGCGCAGGCTGTTGCCAAGCTCGTACCAGTCGAGCTTGCGGGTCACCCACATGATGCTGGCCAGGATGCCGAACAGCAGCAACGATCCCATCAGCAGCGAGTTGTCTTCGGAGATCAACAGGCTGTAGAGCACCCCGTACAACGCCGTGAGCATCGCCGAGAACCCGGCTGCACGCGCCCAGCTGCGCAACACCCCGGACAGATAGAAGAACTGCAGGCCAATACATGCCGCGGCGGAGACCAGATACGCCTGCCAGAACGCGATGTGCTCGGACAGGCTCAGCAGCAGCAGGAAAAAGATCGCCAGCGCCAGACCCACCAGCAGGTATTGCAGCGGATGGATCGGCAGACGCTTGATCAACTCGAACAACACGAACGCCACAAAGGTCAGCACCACGAACAGGATGCCGTACTTGCTGGCCCGATCGGCCTGGGTATACACGTCCACCGGATCGACCAGCCGCACCTCCAGCGTATCCAGCGACGACTGGCTGGACTGTAGCTGGGTCTGTGCACCGGTGGCCAGCGACGACAGCGACCAGCTCGCATCGAAACCGCGCGCACCGATCGTCGGCGCATTCGGCAGGAAGCGCCCGCCGAACAGCGGATGCGGCCAGGCCGAGCGCAGCGCGATGTCGTTGTTGTCGGCAATCGGTGCGATCGCTAGGCTGCGGGTGCCGTCCAGCACGAACGACATCTCCACCAGCTTGCCATCGCCCAGCGTGCCGGCCAGCGCATCGCCCAGCGGCTGCAGATCGGCATGGATACCGGCCGAGCGCCCCACCAGGCCGCCGGCCCCGCTCTCCAGCGGCAAGCTGCGGCCGTCCACCCGCAGGCTCGGCGTGCCGACCAGGCCGCGTACATCGGAAATGCCTACCGCCAGATGCGGCCGGCCATAGCGGCGACCGGCCATGGCCGGATACTCGAACGGGTCGAACTCGGCCTTGAGCCTGGCCTTCCACGAATACACCTGCACACGGAACAGGCCGATCTTGCGCTCGGACGGGGTCAGCTCGCCGCTCAGGGTGAGCGTGCGCGGGGTCTGCAGCAACTGGCCGTCGCGCTTGCGCCAGACCTTGCGCGGGTTGCCTTGCTCGTCCGGCTCGGTGACCTGTACGTCCTCGGTAAACGGCAGCACCCGCACCGGCGCGATGAACTGCTGCTCACCGGCCTTGCTCTGCGCCACCCGCTCCACCGCCTCGTCGCGGTAACGCGCACGGTCCTGCACCGTGCCGCGGATCAGCAGCAATGGAATCAGCAGCAACAGGATCAATCCGCCAATGGTGGCGAAGCGCAACAACAGTTTCAGGGATTTCATCGACCTTCCTCAGTCTGGGAGGTCGCCAGGGTGCGTTGCGCCGGTGTCGCAGGTTTGAGGCGAATTTGAAGCGAATGTGAAGTGGGCGATCGGCAGGCTCGGCGGCCGGCACTGTGATCCCGTTAGGAAATGCAGGTTTTGCCCTGCAAAAATGCAACAGAGGCCCAGGACACGCTTCCGTTGCATCGCCAGGGTTTCGCATCACCGCCGCGCGCTTCGCCGCCAAGCGCAACGATGCCAGTGCAGTTGCGCATCACGGGGCCATTGCTTTTCTCGCGTCTGCGTTGATCACGGCGTTCCAGTTCCGTGGTTCCGCGGCATCCGCATTCAACGTTACGCGCCGCAGCGGCGGTGTCGCACACGCTTGCCCGCTTGCAGGCCGTGGTTCCACAAACGCGCACGACTGCATTCCTCTCTCGCCTGGAGTTTGCCTTCATGACCAAGCAACGTTCGCTCACGCTCTGCCTGCTCGCTGCCCTGAGCCTGTCCTCCGCCGCCGCACAGGCGGCAATGCACGGGATGGGCCTGAAACCCTCGTCGTTGATGCAGCCGGTCACTCCGTTGTTCGGCATTGCCAGCGCCGCCAAACCCCTGCCCGCCACGGTCGACCTGACGGCCTGGGCAATTACCCCGGGCGACCAGGGCCAGGTGGGGTCGTGTGCGTCATGGGCAACCGCCCACACCCTGACCGGTTGGTATGCCAACGCCAACAAGCAGGCGCAAACCCGCTTTGCCCCGATGTATCTCTACAGCCAGGTCAACGGTGGCGTCGATGAGGGCTCCACGCTGGAAGCGCCGCTGGACGTCGCGCTGGCCCAAGGCATCGACACCGAGCAGCATTATTCGTGGGGCAACTACAACTGGAAGAACCCACCCACCGCGGCCGACCGCGCCAACGCAGCCAAGAACCCCACGCCGTACCGCAAGTACACCGTGCTGTATTCGGGTGACGGCAATGGCGGGCGGGCCCTGATCGAACAGATCAAACTCGCGCTGGCCTCGTCCACGCCGGTGGCGATCGGCTTCTATGTCAGGCAGGGGTTCGAAGACCTCACACCAAAAAACCAGGTCGACTATGACACCAAGACGCCGATCCTGGGCGGGCACGCCGTGATCGCGCTGGGCTACGACAGCGAAGGGCTGCTCGTCGAAAACAGCTGGGGCACCGAGTGGGGCAACAAGGGCTTTGGCAAGCTGTCCTGGTCGGTGGTCGCCAAGGACGTCATCGGGGCCGACGTGGTGCACTGACACACAGCAGCTGCGCACGGTAAGGCGCGGCTGACGCGGATGCGGCATGTGCCTGGCGCATGCCGCTTGCGTGCCACCGCGATGCCGCCGCCGTCGGCCGCCGGCCTGTGCACTGACGGCACGCAATGCGGTTCAGAGCCGCCGACACATCTGCTGCACAGCCGCCAGGCGGGCGCGGACGGCGCGCGGAATCGGCGCGTACCACTCGGTTGCTGGACCCAGCTGACGACTGCTCGCTACGTTCTGCGGTTTGTAAGCGCGCTTAGCCGATGGGCAGGCGCAGGGTCGCGATCGCGCCGCCACCCTCGCGGTTGCCCAGCGTGGCCTCGCCACCATGCAGGCGCGCCACTTCGCGCACGAACGGCAGGCCAAGGCCGGAGCTGCGTTGTCCGGTCTGCGGGCGGGCCAGCGAATAGAAACGTTCGAACACCCGTTCCAGTGCGTAGTCCGGCACGCCGCTGCCGCGGTCCTCAACCACCAGCTGCAGCTGTTCCTCCAACACCTGCGTACGCAGCTGGATGGTGCTGCCCTGCGGTGAAAACGCGACGGCATTTTCCAGCAGGTTGATCAGCGCCTGGCGCAGCAGGAATCCATCGCCCAGCACGTACTGCCCGCGCGCGGTGTCGGATGCGGCATCGCGTTGCAGCAGCACGCCGGCCGCTGCCGCGCGCGGCAGCACGGCATCCACGGCCGCCTGCAGCAGGCCAGCCACCGCGATGCGCTCGCGCGTCTGCAGCCAGCCGTGCTGCTCCACCTCGGCCAGCGCCAGCAGCTTGTCGATGGTTTCGGTCAGGCGCAGCTCCTGCGCGCGGATGCTGGCGACAAAGTGCTGGCGATCGGCTTCCGGCAGTGGCTCGCTCAACAGTTCGGACGCGCCACGGATTGCCGCCAGCGGGCTCTTCATCTCGTGCGTCAGCGACTGCACGTACTGCTCCACGTAGGCCTTGCCTTCCAGCTTGCGCCGCATGCTTTCCAGCGCCTGACCGAGGTCGCCGATTTCATCGCCGCGCGGCTCCGGCGGCGGCACCGGCACGCCGGCGCTCACCGCCTGTGCGTAGCGATTGAGCCGGCCGATGCCGCGCATCAGCCACCAGGTCATCCAGATGCCGATCAGCGCGGAAATGCCGATCAGCCAGGCACCGCGCTGCAGGATGTTGCGCTGGCTGGCCTCGATGAACGGGTCGATGCTGCGATTGGGCTGCGCCAGCGTCAGCACGCCGATCAACTTGGCCGGCTCATTCGGTGCGTAGATCGGTGCGGCCACATGCATCACCGTGGCGGTCGGGTCGCCATCAACCTCGGGGCTGGAACGCGCGCCGTATTCGCCGCGCAAGGTGCGATAGACATCGTTCCAGCGAGAGTTGTCGCGGCCCACATCGCGGCCCAGCGAGTCGAACACCACCACGCCGCGCGCATCGGTGACGGTGACGCGGTAGGCCACATCGTTCTTGCGGAACCGCCACACCCAGGCCTTGGGGTCGCGCCGCTGCGCCTGCGCCACGTTGCGCGCAAAGCTGCCGCTGGCGATGGTGCCAGCAGCCAGCTCGCTGCTGGCCATTTCCGCCAGCACATTGGCCGCGTCCACCAGCGTGGATTCCATCGCCTGGCGCACACCCGGCTTGACCTCGTTGACGAACACCCGCATCACGAAGAACGCGGCCAGCCCGACGATCAGGAAGAAGCCCAGGAACAGCTTGAGACCGAGCCGCATCTCAGGCCCTCATCCCGACAACAACGCGATGCCTGCATGCGGCCATCGCTATAGCTCCAGCGCGTAGCCGAGGCCACGGTGGGTGCGGATCGGGTCGGCCGGCACGCCGGCCTGGCGCAGCTTGCCGCGCAGCGTCTTGATATGGGTGTCCACGGTGCGGTCTGCGCTGTCGGCAGTGGCGTCCCAGCCGCGGTCCATCAGCTGCGCGCGGCTCAGGATCGCGCCGGGGCGCTGCAACAGCGCCGACAGCAGCGCGTACTCGTAGCGGGTCAGCGGCAGCAGCGCATCGCCGTAGCGGATGCGGCTGCCCTCGCGGTCGATCGCAAACGCGCCATGCGGCTGCCAGCCCGGCTCCGCCACGACCGCCACACTGCGACGACGCAGCCGCGCGCGCACCCGCGCCACCAGCTCGCGCGGGGAGAACGGCTTGGCCATGTAGTCGTCGGCACCCAGTTCGAAGCCGAGCACGCGGTCGATCTCGTCGTTGCGCGCGGTCAGGAAGATCACCGGCACGTCGCTAAACCCGCGCAGCGTGCGGCACACCTCGAAGCCGTTGATATCCGGCAGGCCCACGTCCAGCACCACCACATCGGCCGGATCGGCACGCAGGCGTGCCAATGCGTCACGGCCCAGCAGGCAGTGTTCGGGCGCGTAGCCTTCGCTGCGCAGCGCGTACAGCACGGTATCGGCAATGGCGGCTTCGTCTTCGACGACGAGCACGCGGGCGGGGGACTCGGACATGGCGCGCAGCATAGCCGCATGCTGGCGCGGCCCGTACACTGCCGCGATGAACTATCGCCACGCCTTCCATGCCGGCAACCATGCCGACGTGCTCAAGCACATCGCCTTGCTGGCGCTGATCGACACCCTCAAGCGCAAGGACACGCCGTTCTTCGTGCTCGACACCCACGCCGGACGCGGGCGCTACCAGCTCGGCGGCGAGGAAAGCCGCAAGACCAACGAGGCCGATGCCGGGGTGATGCGGCTGATGGCCGAGTCGACCCTGCCCGAGGTGGTCGAACGCTATCTGCGCGCGGTACAGGCCGACAACCACACCGTCGCCCGCCCGGCCACGCCCGGCCAGAAGCCGGCGCGCCCCACCGCCGGCATCCAGATCAACCATTACCCCGGCTCGCCGTTGCTGGCGGCGCAGGCGCTGCGCGAACAGGACCGCATGGCGTTCTGCGAGTTGCAGCCGGAAGAGGCCGAGGCGCTCAAGCGCCTGTTCGCCAGGGACAGCCGCGTGCGCGTGCATGCCGGCGATGGCTACGAGGCGATTCGCGCCTTCGTGCCGCCGCGCGCGGGCGAGACCAAGATCGGCCGCGGGCTGGTGCTGATCGACCCGCCCTACGAGGCGCAGGAAGCCGAATACCCGCAGGTCATCCACAGCGTGCGCGAGACGCTGGCGCGCTGGCCACAGGCGATCTGCATGGTGTGGTACCCGATCAAGCTGCGCCGCAGCCTGCAGCCGTTCATGCGCAAGGCGGCTACGCTGCCGGCCAAGTCGGTGCTGGTGGCCGAGCTGCAGGTGCGCCCGGACGACTCGCCGCTGCGCCTGACCGGCAGCGGGCTGCTGATCGTCAATGCGCCATGGCAGTTCGACCAGGTGCTGGCGCCCGCGCTGCCGGTGCTGAAGCAGCACCTGGGCGAGGCAGGTGCCTCGACCCGGCTGGAGTGGCTGCGCCAGGACGCCTGAGTTGCCTGTACCGGGCGCCTGCTCGCGCTGGCGAACGCGGCTGCATACTCACGACTGGATCACGGTATCGCTCGGTACAGTGATCAGGGAAGCACTGCCACCCCCTGACGACCCCCAGCGGCGCACCGGATTCATTCACGGTTGTGCGCTGGGCGGGTGCCAGAATCTTCCGATCTTTAAGGAACACCGGTCATGGCCATTCGCAATCGCATGCCTCCCTGGCATGAAAACTTCAGTCTGCCCAATGGCCGAACACTCCTGCTCCGTCCGATCCGTCCCGAGGACGGTCCGCCGCTGCAGGGTGCTTTCAGCCTGTTGGGGCCGGAGGAAATCCGCGCGCGCTTCGTGCGCTCCTCCGCCGAAATCACCCCGGAGATGGTGCAGCGCCTGACCCATCCCAACCCCAAGAGCGAAATCGTGCTGGTGGCCGCCGAACAGCTGCCCCCGGGCGAAGCCCTGGTAGGTGCGGTGGCGCGTGCGGCACTGGTGCCGGGCACCCGCCAGGCCGAGTACACCATCCTGGTCAGCAGCTTCGTCGCCGGCCAGGGGCTGGGACGGCAGCTGATGCGCAAGCTGGTCAAGTGGGCACGGCGCAAATACCTGGATTGCCTGTTCGGCGACGTGCTGCAAAGCAATGTGCCGATGCTGCAGCTGGCCGAGTCGCTGGGCTTCAAGCCACAGCCGCATCCGGAGTCGCCGGAGTTGGTGCGGATGGTTCTCGAGCTGGATGCCTGAGGGGCTGGGATTTGGGATTGGGGATTGGGGATTCGTGAAGCGGCGTTGAGCGGTTGGTTTGCGACTTGGCTGCAAGGCCCTTGCCCGCCCACCCTCGCAGGACACGCCGCAAGTACGTCCTTGTAGGCTCTGGCGCGGCATCCATGCCGCTCAAGGTCCCGCGACGGTGAGCGGGCAAGGACCGGTCGGGATGGTCGGTCCGCATACTGCGAGCAGCACGGTCTCAGGCAAGAACGTGTCCGCTCGTTTTCGCAAGAAAGCCAGTGCAGCGGACCAGCTTTTCAAACAACCGACCAACTGTCTGGTGCGGTGTCCTCGCCGATTGCGGGACCGTGTGGCGGCACGGATGCCGCCACCGAGCCTCCACGGACGGATTCACGGCGTGTCCCGCGAGCGGTGAGGACGCCGCACCCTCGACTCACCTGGCTTTGATTGTTGATCTGTCGGGATGGTCGGTATGCAGATGGCGAGAGCGCCGCACATCCGATCAACGCGGCGCAGGTGGCCCGACGCCGCTTTTCACGCCAGATGGACCGGCCGCGGTGGGGGCTCTGATAAAATTGCCGGCTGATGCCGTCGCCAACCACCTTCCCCTCTCCGCCGCTGCCCAAGTCCGGCCAGCTCCGCGCCTATTGGCGCGCTCCGTCTTCGCCGACTGCGCTGGCCTGGTCGATCGCACGCGCCGCCGAGGCGCATGCCGGCCCGCTGCTGGTGATCGCCCGCGATAACCAGAGCGCACATCAGATCGAGGCGGATCTGCATGCCTTGCTCGGCGAGCACGCGACGCTGCCGGTGGTGCCGTTTCCCGATTGGGAAACCCTGCCCTACGACCAGTTCAGCCCGCACCCGGAGATCATCAGCCAGCGCCTGGCCGCACTGCATCGGCTGCCCGCACTGAGCCGTGGCGTGGTGATCGTGCCAGTGCAGACGCTGATGCAGCAATTGGCACCGCTGAGCTACATCGTCGGCGGTAGTTTCGATCTCAAGGTCGGCCAGCGGCTGGATCTGGATGCAGAAAAACGCCGCCTGGAAAGCGCCGGCTACCGCAACGTGCCGCAGGTGATGGACCCGGGCGATTTTGCAGTGCGCGGCGGCCTGCTCGACGTGTTCCCGATGGGCGAAGCCACGCCGTTGCGGATCGAGTTGCTGGACGAGGATATCGACTCGATCCGCGCCTTCGACCCGGAATCGCAGCGCTCGCTGGACAAGGTCGAGGCCGTCAAGCTGCTGCCCGGCCGCGAAGTGCCGATGGACGATGCCAGCGTGGAGCGTGTGCTGGCCTGCCTGCGCGAGCGTTTCGACGTGGACACCCGGCGCAGCGCGCTGTACCAGGATCTGAAATCGGGGCTGGCGCCGTCGGGGGTGGAGTATTACCTGCCGATGTTCTTCAGCAAGACCGCCACCTTGTTCGATTATCTGGACAAGCGCGTGCTGCCGCTGGTCGCCACCGGCGTTTCCAATGCGGCGGACACGTTCTGGGCGCAGGCGCAGGACCGCTACGAGCAACGCCGCCACGATGTGGAGCGCCCGTTGCTGACGCCGGACGAGTTGTATCAGTCGCCGGACGCACTGCGCGAGCGGCTCAACAAGCTGGCGCGCATCGAAGTCTGGGCCAGCGACCATCCGCGCATCGACGAGGCCGCCGCGCTGGGCGACCAGCCGTTGCCGCCGCTGCCGGTGGCGGCAAAAGACGCCCCGGCCGGTCAGGCGCTGGCCTCGTTCCTGGGCCATTACCCTGGCCGCGTGCTGGTGGCCGCCGATACCGCCGGCCGGCGCGAAGCCTTGATGGAAGTGCTGGCCGCCGCGCAGCTGAAGCCGGAGGTGGTCGCCGACCTGCCCGCCTTCCTGGCCGCGCCCAAGCTGCGCTTCGGTATCACCGTGGCGCCGCTGGAAGACGGCTTTGCGCTGGACGCCCCGCAGATTGCGGTGCTGACCGAGCGCCAGCTGTTTCCCGAGCGCGCCAACCAGCCGCGCCGCAGCCGCCGGGTCGGACGTGAGCCGGAAGCGATCATCCGCGATCTGGGCGAGCTGTCCGAAGGCGCGCCGATCGTGCACGAGGACCACGGTGTGGGCCGCTACCGCGGTCTGATCGTGCTCGACGCCGGCGGCATGCCCGGCGAGTTCCTGGAAATCGAATACGCCAAGGGCGACCGGCTGTATGTGCCGGTGGCGCAGTTGCATCTGATCAGCCGCTATTCCGGCGCATCGGCCGAGACCGCGCCGCTGCATTCGCTGGGCGGCGAGCAATGGACCAAGGCCAAGCGCAAGGCGGCCGAAAAGGTCCGCGACGTGGCGGCCGAACTGCTGGAAATCCAGGCCCGCCGACGCGCGCGTGCCGGCCTGGCGCTGCAGGTGGACCGGGCGATGTACGAGCCGTTCGCGGCCGGCTTTCCGTTCGAGGAAACCGGCGACCAGCTGGCGGCCATCGATGCGACGCTGCGCGATCTGGGCAGCAGCCAGCCGATGGACCGCGTGGTCTGCGGCGACGTCGGCTTCGGCAAGACCGAGGTGGCCGTGCGCGCCGCATTTGCCGCCGCCAGCGCCGGCAAGCAGGTCGCCGTGCTGGTGCCGACCACGCTGCTGGCCGAGCAGCATTACCGCAACTTCCGCGACCGCTTCGCCGATTACCCGATGAAGGTGGAAGTGCTGTCGCGCTTCAAGAGCACCAAGGAGATCAAGGCCGAGCTGGAGAAGGTCGCCAGCGGCGAGATCGACGTCATCATCGGCACGCACCGGCTGCTGCAGCCGGACGTCAAGTTCAAGGACCTGGGCCTGGTCGTGGTCGACGAAGAGCAGCGCTTCGGCGTGCGGCAAAAGGAAGCGCTGAAGGCGATGCGCGCCAACGTGCATCTGCTCACGCTCACCGCGACCCCCATCCCGCGCACGCTGAACATGGCCATGGCCGGGCTGCGCGACCTGTCGATCATCGCCACCCCGCCGCCGAACCGGCTGGCGGTGCAGACCTTCATCACCGCCTGGGACAACGCGCTGCTGCGCGAGGCCTTCCAGCGCGAGCTCAGTCGCGGCGGGCAGCTGTACTTCCTGCACAACGATGTGGAAAGCATCGTGCGTATGCAGCGCGAGCTGTCCGAGCTGGTGCCGGAGGCGCGCATCGGTATCGCGCATGGGCAGATGCCCGAGCGCGAGCTGGAGCGGGTGATGCTCGACTTCCAGAAGCAGCGCTTCAATGTGCTGCTGTCGACCACGATCATCGAATCGGGCATCGACATCCCCAATGCCAACACCATCATCATCAATCGCGCCGACCGCTTCGGCCTGGCGCAGTTGCACCAGCTGCGCGGCCGCGTCGGCCGCTCGCATCACCGCGCCTATGCGTACCTGGTGGTGCCGGATCGTCGCTCGATGACCTCCGATGCGGAAAAGCGCCTGGAGGCGATCGCCTCCATGGACGAGCTCGGCGCCGGCTTCACCCTGGCCACCCACGATCTGGAGATCCGCGGTGCCGGCGAGCTGCTGGGCGAAGACCAGAGCGGGCAGATGGCCGAGGTCGGTTTCAGCCTGTACACCGAGCTGCTGGAACGCGCGGTGCGCAGCATCCGCCAGGGCAAGCTGCCGGACCTGGATGCCGGCGAGGAGGTCCGCGGCGCCGAGGTCGAGCTGCATGTGGCCGCGCTGATTCCCGAGGATTACCTGCCCGACGTGCACACGCGCCTGACGCTGTACAAGCGCATCTCCAGCGCACGCGATGCCGATGCGCTGCGCGAATTGCAGGTGGAGATGATCGACCGCTTCGGCCTGCTGCCGGACCCGGTCAAGCACCTGTTCGCGATTGCCGAGCTCAAGCTGCAGGCCAATGCGCTGGGTGTGCGCAAGCTGGACCTGGGCGAGAACGGTGGCCGGCTGGTCTTCGAGGCAAAACCGGCGATCGACCCGGTCGCGGTGATCCAGATGATCCAGAAGCAGCCCAAGATCTACACCATGGACGGCCCGGACAAACTGCGCATCAAGCTGCCGCTGCCGGAAGGCGCGGACCGTTTCAACGCCGCACGCGGCCTGCTGACGATGCTCGCACCCAGGTAGAAGCGCGCGCCGGGCGGTTGCGCCTGCTTTACGCAGCGTGCTGGACCGTGCAGGACGCAAGGATGCGTCGAGCGCGTCGCAGGCGGGGGCCGCTGCGAATCCAAGCCGATGCGGCATTTTCACTAACGCCCAACGCCGCAGACGATGCCGGCGCCGTCCCATGTTGCCTGTTTCATGCGTGTTCCCCGCTGCGGTCACGCACATGCGCCCGACGCAGCGAGTGAAGAAGTCGGCTGAAAGGTAGCGCGGTGTCCTGCACGACTGTCCGGGACACCGGCTTCCTGAGTCTGCTTGCGACAAAGCTGAGCAGTTAATACGCGGGAAGTGATGGGTTTCGCAAATCCGTCACCGCGGTGAATTTGGCCTAAATATTCCTGCCGCGCGCCGATACCTGCATGGACCGACGTGATCGCCGTGTGCAGAGCTGCCCATGCGACCCCGCGCCGGAGCGACCTTTTCCGCGTCAGGCACGCATCCGTGCGCCACCGCATCGCTTGAGGCATCCATGAACACGCCACTGTCCGATCTACCCGCGCCGCTGACGCTCGCCCTGGAAGGCGAGATGACCATCCGTCGTGCTGCCGAACTCAAGCCGCTGCTGCAGCCGGCCTTGCTGCATCCGGGCGGGTTGCACCTGGACCTGGGGGCGGTCAGCGAGATCGACACCACCGGCCTGCAGTTGCTGCTGGCGACCAAGCAGGCGATCCAGGCCGACGGCCGGCCGTTTTCGCTGACCGACTCCAGCCGCGCGGTGGTCGATGTGATCGAACTGCTCGGCCTGCTCGAAGCCTTGTACCCGCATGCGGTTGCGGGTATCGGCGAACGCATTCACTAAGGGACCGGCAACGCGTATGGATATGAACCAGCTGATGCAGACCTTCCTGGCCGAGAGCCGGGACCTGCTCGAAGACATGGAACGTCACCTGCTCGAAGCCGAGCGTGGCGAGTCCTCGCCGGATGCGGTCAACGCGATCTTCCGTGCGGCGCACACCATCAAGGGCTCGGGCGGCCTGTTCGATCTGCCGCAGCTGGTCGGCTTCACCCATGTCGTGGAAAGCGTGCTGGACCTGGTGCGCGACGATGCGCTGACGCTGAGCTCGGAACTGATCGCGCTGCTGCTGGTGTGCTGCGACCATATTCATGCCCTGGTGGAAACCGCCGCCGACCCCGCTCACGCCGATGCCGACGCACTGGCGGCAGAGGCCGACCCCCTGCTGGCACAACTGCAGACCTACCTGCAGGCCAGCGCATGCGGTGTCACCGCCTCCGCCATCCAGCACAGCACCCCGGAAAAACAGAGCGGTTACTGGCGCATCACGCTGAAACTGTTCGCCGACGCGCTGCGCTACGGCAACTCGCCGCTCAAGCTGATCCGCAACCTGCGCGGGCTGGGCTCGGTCGAGTCGATCAGCACCGACGTCAGCCAGCTGCCGAGCTTCGAAGCGCTCGATCCGGAAGCCAATTACCTGGGCTTCCAGATCCTGCTGCGCAGCGATGCCGACCGTGCCGCGATCGAGGACGTGTTCGAGTTCGTGCGCGAGGACTGCGACCTGGAGATCCTCTCGGTGCCGGCACCGATGGACGCCAGCGCCGTGCCTGCCAGCGAGCCGGTCGTGGCTGCCGCGCCGGTGGTCGGCGCGCTGGCTGCCGTCCCGGCCGCAACGCCGGCACGCGCGCCGCAGGACACCGGCGCACGCAACCCCGACGCGCGCTCGATCCGCGTCGATGCCGACAAGCTCGATCGCATGATCGATCTGGTCGGCGAACTGATCATCGCGGTGGCCGGCACCAATGCCAACGCACAGCGCACCGGCGACGCGCAGTTGCTGGAATCGGCCTCGATCCTGGCCGGCCTGGTGGAAGAGGTACGCGAAAGCGCCCTGCAACTGCGCATGGTCAAGATCGGCGGCACCTTCAGCCGCTTCCAGCGCGTGGTGCACGATGTGGCGCGCGAACTCGGCAAGGACATCGCGCTGGTGGTGGCCGGCGAGGACACCGAGCTGGACAAGTCGGTGGTGGAAAAGATCGGCGACCCGCTCACCCATCTGGTGCGCAATGCCATGGACCACGGCATCGAACCGGCGGACGTGCGCGTGGCGCGCGGCAAGCCCGCACGCGGCACCGTTGGCCTCAACGCGTATCACGACTCCGGCAGCATCGTCATCCAGATCACCGACGACGGCGGCGGCCTGAACCGCGACCGCATCCTGGCCAAGGCGCTGGAACGCGGCCTGATCGAGCCGGGCCGCCAGCTCAGCGACCGCGAGGTGTTCGCGATGATCTTCGAGCCGGGGTTCTCCACCGCCGAAAAGGTCACCAACCTGTCCGGGCGCGGCGTCGGCATGGACGTGGTCAAGCGCAACATCACCGCGCTGCGCGGCACCGTGGAAATCGACAGCAGCGCCGGCGTGGGCACCACCATCTCGGTGCGGTTGCCGCTGACGCTGGCCATCATCAACGGCTTCCAGGTCGGCGTCGGCAAGTCGGTGTTCGTGGTGCCGCTGGACGTGGTGGAGGAATGCGTGGAGTTCACCCCCGACTACGCCAGCGACTACATCGACCTGCGTGGCAGCGTGCTGCCGTATGTGCGCCTGCGCGAACTGTTCGCGCTTGGCGGCAGGACGCCGGCGCGCGAAAGCATCGTGGTGATCCGCCAGGGCGCCCAGCGCTTCGGCCTGGTCGTGGACACCTTGCTGGGCGAATGGCAGACCGTGATCAAGCCGTTGTCCAAGGTCTTCGCGCAGGTCAAGGGCATCAGTGGCTCGAGCATCCTGGGCAGCGGCGATGTCGCGCTGATTCTCGATGTGCCCAGCCTGCTGCAGCAATTGCATCCAAACCAGGACGCCCTGGCGGCCTGAGTCACCACACCAGCACTCCCCACATCACCGCGTCATTCGTTGTTCCCTGAGCCCAGGAAGCTGCCGCCATGTCACACCGTCTCCCGATCGCCACGCAGTTGTGGTTCACCGCCGCCCTCGCCCTCGCCTTGCCCGTCGTGGTGGTGGTCGCCGGCTTTGCGCTGACGCTGTCGCACGGCGCCCTGCTCGCCGCCAGCGTCCTGGCCGCGCTCGTCAGCGGCGCGTTGCTGTTCCATGCGATCCGCATCGCGACCGGCTCGCTGCAGCTTGCCACCACTACGCTGGATGCCTTCGCGCGCGGCAACTTCGCCGTCGCCTTGCCGCAGCTGCGCGATGAGCAGGCCTGCGAGGTGCTGCGTGCGCTGCGCAAGGTGCAAGGCAACATCGCCCACGTCAACGAGGAGATCAATCGCGTCTCGCAGGAACACGATGCCGGCGAGATCGATGCACGCATCGACGTGGCGCGTTTCGACGGCGACTTCCGCACCATGGGCGAAGGCATCAACCGCATGGTCGCCAGCCACATCGCGGTCAAGAAGCAGGCCATGGCGTGCGTGGCCGAGTTCGGCCGCGGCAACTTCTCCGCCGAGCTGGAACGCCTGCCGGGCAAGAAGGCCTTCATCAACGAGATCGTCGAGCAGATCCGCGGCAACCTCACCGGCATGGTCGCCGAGGTCAACCGCATGGCGGCCGAGCACGACGCCGGCGATATCGACGTGGTCATCGACAACCAGCGTTTCAGCGGCGATTTCCGCCGCATGGCCGAAGGCATCAATGCGATGGTGGCCAGCCACATCGCGGTCAAGAAGCAGGCCATCGCCTGCGTGGCCGAATTCGGCCGCGGCAACTTCACCGCGCAGCTGCCGTTGCTGCCGGGCAAGAAGCGCTTCATCAACGAAACCCTGGAACAGGTGCGCGGCAACCTCACCGGCCTGATCGCCGAGATCAACCACATGTCGGCCGAGCACGAGGCCGGCGACATCGACGTGGTGATCGACAGCAGTCGCTTCGACGGCGATTTCCGCAGCATGGCCACCGGCATCAACCAGATGGTGGGCGCGCATATCGCAGTCAAGAAACTGGCGATGGGCGTGGTGGCCGAGTTCGGCCGCGGCAACTTCGAGGCACCGCTGGCGCAGCTGCCGGGCAAGAAGGCCTTCATCAACGACACCGTGGAGCGTGCGCGCGGCAACCTGCGCAGCATTTCCGAAGTGATCCAGGTGATGGGCGCAATGGCCGACGGCGACCTCACCCACACCGTGGAAGGCCGCTACGAAGGCGCGTTCGCCGACATGCAGCGCTACGTCAACACCACCATGAGCCGGCTGACCGAGATCGTCGATGAGGTCAACCGCAACGCCGAGAACCTGGCCAGCGCCTCCGAACAGGTCAGCGCCACCGCGCAGGCGCTGGCCCAGGCCGCCAGCGAACAGGCTGCCGGCGTGGAAGAGACCAGCGCCTCGCTGGAACAGATGACCGCCTCCATCGCGCAGAACACCGAGAACGCGCGCGTCACCGACAGCATGGCCGCCAAGGCCGCCAGCGAAGCCGCCGACGGCGGCGACACCGTGCGCGCCACCGTGGTGGCGATGAAGGACATCGCCAAGAAGATCGGCATCATCGACGACATCGCCTACCAGACCAATCTGCTGGCGCTCAATGCCGCCATCGAGGCCGCGCGTGCCGGCGAACACGGCAAGGGCTTTGCGGTGGTCGCAGCGGAAGTGCGCAAGCTGGCCGAGCGCAGCCAGATCGCCGCGCAGGAGATCGGCGAGGTGGCCGGCTCCAGCGTGGACCTGGCCGAAAGCGCCGGCCGCGTGCTCGGCGAGATGGTGCCCTCGATCCGCCGCACCTCCGACCTGGTGCAGGAAATCGCCGCCGCCTCCGAAGAACAGACTGCGGGCGTCAGCCAGATCAACACCGCCGTCGGCCAGTTGAACCAGACCACGCAGTCGGCCGCGGCCAATGCCGAAGAGCTGGCCGCCACCTCGGAGGAAATGAGCGCGCAGGCCGAACAGCTGCAGCAGTTGATGGGCTTCTTCCGGCTCGGAAACGGCTCGCGTGCGGCGGCGTCGACCAGCAGCAAGCCTGGCCCGCGCCGGATCGCAACGCATGGCAGCAGCAGCGCGGTCAGCGCACCGCCGCGTCGCAGCAACGTGCGCCAGATCAGCGCGGTGGCGACCACCGCCGATGCGATCGACGAATCGCAGTTCGCCAGCTTCTGAGGAAACGACGATGCAACCGCACAGCGCAGCCATCACCACCACACGCACCGTTGCGCCGTCATCGACGGCTCCGCAGCAATACCTGACCTTTCTGCTGGGCACGGAGATGTTCGGCCTGGGCATCCTCGGCATCAAGGAAATCATCGAATACCGCGCGCCCACCGATGTGCCGATGATGCCGCCGGCCCTGCGCGGCGTGATCAACCTGCGCGGCGCGGTGGTGCCGGTAGTGGATCTGCAGCAACGCTTCGGCCGCGACGCCAGCGCGATCACCAAGCGCAGTTGCATCGTGATCGTGGAGATCGCCCATGGCCAGACGCATCAGGTGCTCGGCCTGCTGGTGGACGCGGTGAGCGAAGTACTGGAAATCGCACCCGACGCCATCGCCGGCGCCCCCAGTTTTGGCGCCGGCATCGCACGCGAATGCATCCATGCGATGGCCAGGATCGGCGAGCGCTTCGTGATCCTGCTCGATGCCGACGCGGTGCTGGGCAACGACGCACTCGCCCAGCTGCCTGTCGCCGAGCTGGCAGCCTGACATGTCCAGCATGCACGCAAGGACTCCCATGCGCCCCACCCTTCTCTCCTGCAGCTGCGCGCTGGACGGCCCCGTGTTGGTCGTCGACGACAGCGTGGTCCAGCGCGAACACGCGATGGCGCTGTGCCGCCAGCTCGGCGCCGTCGCGGTCGATGGCGCGGTCGACGGCCACGCCGCGCTGGCCTGGCTGGGCAGTGCGATTTCACCATCGCTGCTGCTGATCGATCTGGAAATGCCGGGCATGGACGGCGTGCAGCTGCTCGATGCGCTGGCACGCGGCAAGTACAGCGTGCCGGTGGTGGTGGTCTCGCAGCGCGGCGGCGCCCTGATCGATGCAGTGATGCAGCTCAGCCGCAGTGCCGGCGTGCGCGTGCTCGGCGGCATCGAAAAGCCGATGCATCTGCAGGACCTGGCCAATGTGCTGGAGTGCGAACCGGGGCTGGCCACGAACGCGCCTGCGTTTGCACAGCCGGCGATATCGCCGCTGATGTCCAGCGGTGGCGCGGCGGCATCGCGGCTGGACCGGGCCATGCGCCGCGGCGAAATCCGCGTGGCCTACCAACCCAAGCTCGATCTCAGGGATGGCCGCCTGCGCGGTGTGGAAGCACTCGCGCGCTGGCGCCGCCCGCAAGGCGACATGATCGGGCCGGAGCGCTTCATTCCGCTGGCCGAACGCGAAGGCCTGATCCATGCCTTGACCCAGCAGGTGATCGACCTGGCGGTTGCGCAGCTGGTGGACTGGCGCGCAGAAGGCTTCGAGCTGAGCCTGGCCTTGAACCTGTCGCCCAACCTGCTCAGTGAGCAGGGCTTTCTCGAACAGCTATGCGGCAAGCTGAGCGACAACGGCCTGAGCCCTGCCGATCTGGTGCTGGAACTCACCGAAAGCGCCATCGTCGAGCCAGCCAATGCCCTGAGCATGCTGGCGCGCCTGCGCCTGCATGGTTTCGGCCTGTCGATCGACGACTACGGCACGGGGTTTTCCTCGCTGCAGCGCCTGGCCAGCATTCCCTTCACCGAACTCAAGCTCGATCGCAGCTTCGTGCATGCCGCCCATCGCAGCCGCAGCCAGCGCACCGTACTCGAATCCACGCTGGAACTGGCGCACCGGCTCGACCTCACCGCCGTGGCCGAAGGGGTGGAAACCCCGGACGACTGGCGCCTGCTGCGCGAGCTGGGCTGCGACCTGGCGCAAGGCTACCTGATGGGCTCGCCGATGCCCGGGCCGATGCTGTCGGAATGGTGGCGCGAACACGCCGTGCGCATCGCCCGCCTGTGCGGCAACGCACTGCCCAGCGATGCGGATGTCGCCTGACATGAGCACGGCCACCGCCATCACCGAACAGGAATTCGGCCGCTTCCAGCGCTTCATCTTCGAAGCGGCCGGCATCAGCATTTCCTCGGGCAAGAAGGCCATGTTGTGCGGCCGCCTGGGCAAGCGCCTGCGCGAACACCAGTTCAGCAATTACACGCAGTACCTGCAATTGCTGGAAAGCCGCCAGGACCGCGCCGAGATCCAGACCGCGATCGATCTGCTGACCACCAACGAGACCTACTTCTTCCGCGAGCCCAAGCACTTCGAGTTGCTGCGCAAGCTGGCCGGCGAACATCGCGGCGGCCTGCCGTTCCGCTGCTGGAGCGCGGCCAGCTCCAGCGGCGAAGAGGCCTACAGCATGGCGATGGTGCTGGACGACGCCTTGCAGGGGCGGCCGTTCGAAGTAGTCGGCAGCGACATCAGCACCCGCGTGCTGGCCAAGGCGCGCACCGGGCACTACGCGCTGCAACGTATCGACGGCATTCCGCAGGCGTATCTGAAGCGCTATTGCCTGCGTGGTCAGGGCGAGTACGACGGCACCTTGCTGGTGGAGCGCCGCCTGCGCGACCGGGTCAAGTTCGTGCATGCCAACCTCAACACGGCCCTGCCGATGCTGGGCAGCTTCGATGCGATCTTCCTGCGCAATGTGATGATCTATTTCAACGGCCAGACCAAGCGCGAGGTCATCCTGCGCGTGCTGTCCAACCTCAAGTCGGGCGGATATTTCTGCATCGGTCATTCGGAAAGCCTGAGCGAACTCGACATCGATCTGGTCCAGGTGGCACCCTCGATCTTCCGCAAGGCCTGAGCCAAGGATCCGCCGTGTCGATAGCCCTCAACCGCCCTGCCGCCAGCCCCAGTCCCATCAAGGCCATGGTCGTCGACGACTCGGCGGTGGTGCGCCAGGTGCTGGTGGGCGTACTCAACGACGCGGCCGACATCGAGGTCATCGCCACCGCGGCCGACCCGTTGCTGGCGATCGAGAAGATGCGCAAGCAATGGCCGGACGTGATCGTGCTGGATGTGGAAATGCCGCGCATGGACGGCATCACCTTCCTGCGCAAGATCATGAGCGAGCGCCCCACCCCGGTGGTGATCTGTTCGACGCTCACCGAAAAAGGCGCACGCGTCACCATGGACGCCCTAGCCGCCGGTGCGGTGGCCGTGGTGACCAAGCCGCGACTGGGGCTCAAGCAGTTCCTCACCGACTCGGCCGAGGAACTGGTCAATACGGTGCGCAGCGCCGCACGCGCCAACGTCAAACGGCTGGCCGCGCGGGTTGCCGCAGCGCCGCTGGAAGCGGAGGTCAAGCACACCGCCGATGTGATCCTGCCGGCGCAAAGCGGGCGCGCGCTGGCGCAGACCACCGAGCGCATCGTCGCCATCGGCACCTCCACCGGCGGTACCCAGGCGCTGGAAGAAGTGCTGACCGCCTTGCCGCGCGTCTGCCCCGGCATCGTGATCGTGCAGCACATGCCGGAGAAATTCACCGCCGCCTTCGCCGCGCGCCTCAACGGCCTGTGCCAGATCGCAGTGAAGGAAGCGGCCAACAACGACCGGGTGATGCCGGGCCGCGCACTGATCGCGCCCGGTGGCAAGCATCTGCTGCTGCGCCGCAGTGGCGCGCAATACTTTGTCGAAGTGATGGAAGGCCCGCCGGTCAACCGGCATCGGCCGTCGGTGGATGTGCTGTTCCGCTCGGCCGCACGTGCGGCCGGCAGCAATGCGCTGGGCATCATCATGACCGGCATGGGCGACGACGGCGCCGCCGGGCTGCTGGAAATGCGTCAGGCCGGCGCGCGCACGGTGGCGCAGGACGAGCACACCAGCATCGTATTCGGCATGCCCAAGGAAGCGATCAAACGCGGCGGCGCCGACCGCATCCTGCCGCTGGGCGCGATGGCGCGCGAGATCGTGACACAGCTGCAGTAGCGCGCTGCACGCGCGCGCCGCGGAACTACAACTGCGACTCCAGCGGCAACCAGCCCATCACCGTCGCCGCGCCACGCCGCCACACACTGGCTGCCGGCTCCTGCGACCACACCTCGGGCGGTTGCGCCGCATCGTCGTGCCAGCGCAACTCGCCCTGCTCCAGGGTCACGCGGTAACTCACCGGCGCACCGATCTTGCGGTTGTAGACCTGTTCCAGTTGCGCGGCCACTGCGCGATCGTCGAACAGCAGGCCCATCTCGGTATTGAGGTTCATCGAGCGCGGATCCAGATTGAACGAGCCGATGAAGCCGCTGCTGTCGTCCACCACGAAAGCCTTGGTGTGCAGGCTGGCCCCGCTGGACCCGAACAGGCTGCCGTCCGGCTTGCCCATCGGCTTGAGCTCGTACAGGCGCACGCCCTGGGTGAGCAAGGGCACGCGGTAACCGGCGTAACCGCTGTGGACGGCAACCACGTCGTTTGCCGCCAGCGAATTGGTCAACACGCTGACGCGCACATTGCGCCGGCGCAACTGGCCGATCCAGCGCATGCCTTCCTCGCCCGGCACGAAGTACGGCGAGATCACCTTCAGCTCGCGCTGCGCACGCGCCATCTCGCCGATCAGGATTGGCGTCATCCAGTCCGCCTGCGGTGGTGCGCCTTCGGCCTTTTCCGGCGGGTCGGAGACGATGCGCGCCTGCTCCAGCCAGTGCACCTGGCGCTGGCCCTGCGTCAGGGCCTGCACGCTCGGCGACTGGCGCAGCCGCTCCACGTAGGGATGCGCGCGTGCCGATGCCAGGCCGGCGTCCAGACTGCCGCGCAACGCATCCAGTGCCTGCGGCCGTGCGGTCACCAGCGCGTCCAGCGGCAAGGCATTGGGGCTGTTCCAGTACGCATCGAAGACCTGCTCGGCCTGGCCCACGGCCGGCCCCATCAATGCCGCATCCATGTCCATGAAGTTGGTGTCGCGCGCCGCATCGAAATACTCGTCGCCGACATTGCGGCCACCCACCACCGCCATCCGGCCATCGGCAATCCAGGCCTTGTTGTGCATGCGCCGATTGATGCTGAACATGCGCAGCACCATCTCCACGCCGCGCATCAGCGTGCCTTCGCGCGCACGGGTGGGATTGAACAGCCGGATCTCGATCAGCGGGTGGCTGTCCAGCGCCGCCAGCACCGAATCGCTGCCGTGGATGTTCATGTCGTCCAGCAGCAGGCGCACGCGCACGCCGCGATCGGCCGCATGCAGCAGCTCGTTGTGCAGCAGGTTGCCGGTGAAGTCCGCATGCCAGATGTAGTACTGCAGATCCAGGCTGCGCCCGGCCGCACGCGCGGTGAGCGCGCGCACTGCAAACGCGTCGACATTGTCGGGCAGGATCACCATGCCGGTCTGGCCGGCATGTGCCTGCTGCAGCGGCGCGACGACCCGATCGATCGGCGTGGCGATCGCCGTGGCAGGCAGCGCATGGCTCACCGCACCGCGTTGACGATCGGCAAAGCGCCCGTATCCGTACAACGACAGCACGCTGCCCAGCACCAGGATCAGCACACCGATCGCGATCGCCTTGAAGATCTTTCGCCTTGTCACTGCCGCTCCCCGCCGGTCGAAGCGCGGCAGTCTAGACGCTGCATAGGCAGCCCGATGTGCAGACGCAGCCGCAAGCAGGCTCTACAAAGCCGCTAAAACGCGGCAACTGCAGCACGCGCGGTCGCAACCGCACGTGCTGCAGTTGCGCCGATCACCAGATCGCAACGCGTTGCTTGTCCCCACGCACCATCGCATCGCCGGGCTTGCACTGGAATGCCTGCGCGAATGCCGGCATGTTCGACGGCGCGCCATTGGCGCGGAAATTGGCCGGCGCATGCGGATCGGTGTTCAGGCGCACGCGCAGTTCGCCGTCGGTGAAGTTGCGGCGCCACACCGTGGCCCAGTTCATGAAGAAGCGCTGGTCCTGGGTATAACCGTCGATGTCCTTGCCGGCGTCGGGCTGTTCCTGCAACGCCATCTGCAGCGCGTCGTAGGCCACGGTGAGCCCGCCCAGGTCGCCGATGTTCTCGCCCAGGGTCAGCTTGCCTTTGACATGTACGCCGGGAATCGCCTCATAGCCGTCGAACTGCGCCACCAGCTGATCGGTGCGCTGGGTGAACAGCTTGCGGTCCGCATCGGTCCACCAGGTATCGAAGTTGCCCTTGGCATCGAACTGGCTGCCCGAGTCGTCGTAGCCATGCATCATCTCGTGCCCGATCACCGCGCCGATACCGCCGTAGTTCAACGCCGGGTCGGCCTTGGGATCGAAGAATGGCGGCTGCAGGATCGCCGCCGGAAACACGATCTCGTTGCGCGTGGCGTTGTAGTACGCATTGACCGTCTGCGGGGTCATATGCCACTCGCGCTTGTCGACCGGCTTGCCGATCTTGTCCAGCATGTAGCGGTAGTTGAACGCCTGCGCGGCCTGCATGTTGGCCAGGAAGCCATCGCCACGGGTTTCCAGGCCCGACCAGTCGCGCCATTGGTCTGGGTAGCCGATCTTGGGCGTGAAGCTGGCCCACTTTTCCAGCGCGCGCTGCTTGGTTTCCGCGCTCATCCAGTCGAGTTTTTCCAGCCGCGCCTTGAGCGCCGCCGAGAGGTTCTGCACCAGTTGCTGCATCTGCTGCTTGGACTCGGCCGGGAACGCAGACTGCACGTACAACTGGCCCAGGGCCTCGCCCATCGCCTCGTTGACCGCGTTCAAGGTTCGCTTCCAGCGCGGCAGCATGTCCTGCTGGCCACGCAGCGTCTTGGCATAGAAATCGAAGTTGGCCTGCTCGAACGGTTTGGCCAAGTACGGCGCTGCCTCATCCACGCTGTGGAAACGCAGGTAGGCCTTCCAGGTATCCACCGGCGTGTCGGCCAGCATCGCATCGAGCTCGGCGAAGTAACCCGGCTGGCTCAGCGAGAAGGTCCCGGCCGGCACCTTGAGCGCGCTGAAGAACGCCTGCCAGTCGAAATGCGGGGTGACCGCATTGGCGCCGGCCACATCGACCGGGTTGTAGCGCTTGGCCGGGTCGCGCAGTTCGATGCGCGACAGCGAGGCATTGGCCAGGCGCGTTTCGAACGCCATCACCGCCTTGGCCTGGGTTGCCGCCTGCGCTGGCGCAACGCCGGACAATTCCAGCACGCGCGCGATGTAGGCCACGTACTGCTCACGGATCTTGGCCTGCGCCGGATCGGTGTAATAGCCCTTCTCCGGCAGCCCCAGACCGCCCTGGCCTGCGTAGGCGATCATCTGCTCGGAATTCTTGTAGTCGGCATTGGCGCCGAACGAGAACACGAAGCCCTGGCCCTTGGCATAGCTGTCGCGCAACCACGCGGCGATGGACGGCGCATCGGTCAGCGCATCGATCGCCTTCAGCTGCGGCTGCAGCGGCGTGATGCCGGCCTTGTCGATCGCCGCTTCGTCCGAGCCGGTGCGCCACAGGTCGGCGATCTTGGCATCCACCGAGCCGGCCGACAGGTTGCCGCGCGCCAGTTGCTCCACCAGCGCGTGCTGGATGGTCAGCGAACGCTCGGCCAGCACTTCGAAACTGCCCCAGCTGGTGCGGTCCGATGGCACCGGATTGGCCTTGAGCCACTTGGCGTTGACGAAGCCGTTGAGGTCCTGGCACGCGTTGATGGCCGGATCCAGATCGTTGATGCCGAAGGCCACGATCGGTGCATCGAGCTTGGACACATCCACCCTGGTCGGTGCGGCCGGCGTTGCGGCCGGTGCCGGCTTGGCGCTGTCGTCGGAACTGCCGCACGCCGCGAGCGTCACCGCGATGGCCACCGCAAGCGACAGTGGCGCGAATTTGCTCAACATCTTTCCATTCTCCAAGGCAGACGACCGCGTCGGACGCAGTCAAAAAAGTAGGCAATCAGCGCAGACACACCAACCACACCATCATCGCAACGGCACCGCAACGCCCTGACGTCCGGTGCCGCGCCTTATCGAAGAACGCACAACGACCGACAAGACACTGCCCGTCAGCTGGGCACGCGCGTGCCAGCGCCATCTACCGCCGCGGAAATCACCCAGCAGTCCAGCGCAGCAGCGCGCCATCGACTGCCATCATTTACGTGCATACACCGGCGCCATCAACAGATACACCGGATACGCCAGTGCCATCATCACCAGCGCGACCTCATGCCCGGACGCTGCCTCCGCCCAGGATTCCATCTGCCGCGACGGCCCCAGGAAACCGAACATCAGCAGCGCCACACCCATGACGCAGATCAGCAGCGCCACGCCGATCGCCGAGGCGGACACGCTGCCCCAGGCCAGCACCGCGAACGCAGCGCTGCCACCGGCCAACAGCAAACCCAACGTGACCAAATATGCGCGGCAGTAGGTGGCACTCATCTGTTGCCTATTACGCTTGCTGGACATCATGTCTCCCCTGCAAGAACACACGCATGCGGTCCTGCGGTACCCGTTCGATCCGCGAACAGGCGCCGCCTGCGTGTCAAACCCGCACGCCTCGTTCAAGCGCGCATTGCGAAACCCACGCCACGCTGCGCGCCATGCACGCAGCGCAGCCGGCGGATGCGGCGATTACTTCGCCTTGCCCTGGTTGGCCACCGCTTCGGCGGCACGCTTGGCCGCTTCCGGGTCGCCCAGATAGCGGAAGCTTTGCACCTGCAGGTTGTCGTCCAGCTCGAACAGCAACGGGATGCCGGTCGGGATGTTGAGCTCCAGGATCTGCTCGTTGGAGACATCGTTGAGGTATTTGTACAGCGCGCGCAGCGAGTTGCCGTGCGCGGTCACCAGCACGGTCTGCCCGGCCTTCAACTGCGGTGCGATCGCGTCGTGCCAGTACGGCAGCACGCGCACCAGCGTGGTCGCCAGCGACTCGGTACCCGGCAACGCATTGCGGTCCAGGGTGGCATAGCGGCGGTCGTGACACGGATGCCCCGGATCGTTGACGTCCATCGCCGGCGGCGGGATGTCGTAGGAACGGCGCCAGATCTTGACCTGTTCTTCGCCGTGCTTGGCTGCCGTCTCGGCCTTGTCCAGCCCCTGCAGGCCGCCGTAGTGGCGCTCGTTGAGGCGCCAGCTCTTGGACACCGGCAACCAGTCCTGGTCGAGTTCCTTCAACGCGCCCTGTAGCGTGTGGATGGCGCGCTTGAGCACCGAGGTGTGCGCCACATCGAACTGCAGGCCTTCGTCCTTCATCAGCTTGCCGGCCGCAGCGGCTTCCTGGCGGCCTTGCTCGGTGAGTTCCACATCCACCCAGCCGGTGAAACGGTTGTCCAGGTTCCATTGGCTCTGGCCATGGCGCAGCAGTACGAGTTTGCGGGTCACTACGGTTCTCCGATTGGGGGCCGATCAGCCTGCGATTGTAACGGCAGCCAGCGCATCGCAGGCGTGCACGACACCGCCACGCCCGGCGCGCGATGCTGCAGCCATGCAAACGATCGATCCCGTCTTTGCCGGTTGGGATGGCAGCGTCATCCAGGCGCGACAGTTGCAACAGCAACTGGCACACCGCGTGGTGCTGCAGGACCAGGCCGGCGCAACACCGCAGCTTCTCGCCGGCTTCGACGTCGGCTTCGAAGACGACGGCCAGACCACACGCGCAGCCGCGGTGCTGCTGGATGCAGACACGCTGCTGCCGCTGGAAACGCATGTCGCGCGCGTGCCCACCTCGATGCCCTACGTACCGGGGCTGCTCAGCTTTCGCGAGCTGCCGGCCTTGCTGCAGGCGCTGGCACTGCTCTCGCGCCCGCCCGATCTGGTCTTCATCGACGGCCAGGGCATCGCGCATCCGCGCAAGCTCGGCATCGCCGCGCACTTTGGCGTGGTGACCGGCTTGCCCAGCATCGGCGTGGCCAAGCAACGCCTGGCAGGCAGCTTCGTCGAGCCGGGACCCGAGTGCGGCGACCACAGCCCGATCCTGCTGGGCGGCACGCAGATCGGCTGGGCGTTGCGCAGCAAGCTGCGCTGCAATCCGCTGATCGTCTCGCCTGGCCATCGCGTCTCGATGCAGGGCGCGCTCGACTGGACGCTGCGTACCCTGCGCGCCTATCGCCTGCCCGAGCCCACGCGCCTGGCCGATCGGCTGGCCTCGCGGCGCGGCGAGATCGCCATGGACACCACGGCGCCCGCACAACTGTTCTAGCGCGCGACGGTCAATCGCGATCGACCTGCTGCGTGCCTGCAGCCGTCGTCCGCGACGAACGAGCTCGGCGCGCCCGCGCTGGCCGCCAGCGCGCCATGCAACGACGTTCCAACGCGCGGCATTCAGGCACGGCGCGCATCGGCGCTAGCGATACCGGCGCGAACTCTTTCGCAACCGAGCGGTGATGCTTGCTGCGACAAGGCACGTCATCGTCGCGAAAGATTTCATTCCTCCCATCAATGCAGCACATCGCTGCACGCGGCTCGACTGCCATCGCGCGGCATGCACCGCTCGCCCTTGAAAACACGTCGCCCGCCTCGTACGTGACACTGCCTCCGGGACGATCTGTCTTGGTGGAGCGCTCGCCCGGCCGCGTGCGCGCATGCAAAGCTGGCGACCACTCCAGCCACCGCGAGCCGCCGCCATGACCACCTTGATCGCTCCCCGCGTGCACGACATCGGCGGGCTGGAAGTCCGCCGCGCCGTGCCCACGCTGCAGGCGCGCAGCGTCGGCCCGTTCGTGTTCGTCGACCACATGGGCCCGGCGGTGCTGGAGCCGGATCACGGCATCGACGTGCGTCCGCATCCGCATATCGGCCTGGCCACGGTCACCTTCCTGTGGTCCGGCGAGATCGGCCACCGCGACACCTTGGGCTCGGACCAGGTGATCCGCCCCGGCGACGTCAACTGGATGACCGCCGGCCGCGGTATCGCCCACTCCGAGCGCACGCCCGGCCCCGAGCGCGCCCGCACGCATGCGCTGCACGGCATGCAGACCTGGATCGCACTGCCGCGCTCGGCCGAGGAAACCGCGCCCGCCTTCCATCACCACGCCGCCGCCAGCCTGCCGCAGCAACGCCGCGATGGCGTCTGGCTGCGCGTGATCGCCGGTCGTGCGTACGGCGAGGAATCGCCGGTGCAGGTGTTCAGCGGCACGCTCAATGTCGCGCTGGATCTGCAGCCGGACGCGGAGATCGACCTGGACACCGGCCATGCCGAACGTGCGCTCTACATCCTGGAAGGCGAGGCGCAGCTGGATGGCGCCGATGTGCCCGCGCGCCACCTGATCGTGCCCTCGCCCGGCAGCCGCGGGCGCCTGCGCGCCAGGACGCCGCTCAAGGCGATGCTGCTCGGCGGCGAGCCGCTGGATGGCCCGCGCCACTTGTGGTGGAACTTCGTCTCCAGCTCCAAGGAGCGCATCGAGCAGGCCAAGCACGACTGGCAGGCCGGTCGCTTCGGCAGCATTCCCGGCGACGACAAGGAATTCATTCCGCTGCCGGAAACCCCGGCCCCCAAACCGGTCAACTACCCCTGACCGCAGGCTGTCGCGCGAGCGCCGCGCAACCCACCCAGGTCTCGAAACGGAAGTGCCGGTGTGCACGACCGATTGCAGCCCAGTCTGCGAATTGCGCTTGAGCTTGCAGCCACACCTGTGGTAGTGATGTCCCCATAGGTTGGGGACAGGTTGCGTGCGGGCACAGCCGGGCGGGGAGCGCACGGGCTGATGCGGCGACACGCGCGACGACGCTGTCCCTGCGCAGACATCCAACGCCGGGGAACACTTGAATGAAGTCCGCATCCTGCCTTGTCGGCCTGAGCCTGTTGCTGGCCGCCGCCACCGTTCACGCCCAAACCTCACCGGTCTGCCCGCCGCTACCGCCAGCCTCCGGGCTGCAGTGGAGCGAGCTTGCAGGCGCGGACTATCTGGTCTGCAAGGCCATGACTGCCGACGGTCGCCAGGTGGTCGGGGTGATGCTGACCACCCGCGACCCGGCGATGACGCTGGCGCGCGACCGACGCGCGGAGAAAGGCCAGATCCAGCAGGAGGAGTTCTACTGGTACAAGCTCGACCTGGGCGGCCGCGAGCTGCCGGGCATGGAGTCGCGCCGCGTCACCGTGGTCGAGCTGGGCAAGAAGCGCTACGCGCAGCTATGGATCGACGGCGCCAACAGCGAGGAACTGGCCTCGATGCAGTCGCTGGTGCAGAACATGGACCTGCAGCCGGCCAGCCTGGCACTGCAGCGCTGAGGCAAGCGGTCGTGACGCGCCAGGGCCGGCTCGCCTGACGCGGTCTTTCAGGCGAGCCGGCGGAGCACCCGCATGCGGCTCGCCTGCGCTTTCAGACGTCCGCCGCCGCAGATGACGCGTCGCCGTCGCCCTGCAATGCCGTCTCGATCCGCACCTCGCCGGTGAGCAGGCGATGGATCGGGCACTTGTCGGCCACCTCCAGCAGGCGCGAACGCTGCGCATCGTCCAGCGTGCCTTCCAGCTCGACCTGCCGCGTGATCCGCGTGCCCGCAGCGCCGCGCTGGGTGTAATACAGATGCACATGCACCGCCGTCAACGGCCACTGCTTGCGCGCGGCCACCATCGACACCGTGATCGCGGTGCAGGCGCCCAGGGCGCCCAACACCTGCGACTCCGGATCCGGCCCGGCGTCGGCGCCGCCATTGGCCGGCTGGGTGTCGCCGCTCCAGCTATGCCGACCATCATGGATGCTCACGGTGTACGGCACCGCGCCGGTGCTGACACTGACAGGCCGGTCACTCATGCCGCTAATCCCGCGGTGGCTGCAGCGCGCCGGCTCAAAACCGGCCTTCCTGGAAATCGACGAAGGCCTGCATCAGTTCCTGCTTGGTGTTCATCACGAACGGGCCGTGCCGCATCACCGGCTCGTTGAGCGGGCGGCCCGCCACCAGGATCAGCTGCGCACCGTCTGCACCAGCCCGCAGCGTCAGGCGCTCGCCGCCACCGAGCACCGCCAGTTCCTGCGCCGGCAGCACACGCGCGGCATTGCCCTCGCCCACCGTCACCGCGCCTTCGAATGCGTAGGCAAACGCGTTGTGGCCGCTGGGCATTACATAGTCCCAGGCCGCATCCGGCGCCAATGCGATATCCAGGTACACCGGTTCGGTGGCCGGTTGCACGATCGGGCCACGCACCTCGCCCACCGCGCCGGCGATCACCTTGACCGTGACGCCAGGCGCCGGCTGGGCGACCGGAATACGTTCCGGGGCGTACTCCTGGTATTTGGGCTCGGTCATTTTGTCGCGCGCCGGCAGGTTCACCCACAGCTGGAAGCCGCGCATGCGCCCGGATTCCTGCTCGGGCATTTCCGAATGGATCAGCCCGCGCCCGGCGGTCATCCACTGCACGCTGCCCGGGGTCAGCAGCCCCTCGTTGCCGTGGTTGTCCTTGTGGCGCATGCGCCCGTCCAGCATGTAGGTCACCGTCTCGAAGCCGCGGTGCGGATGGCTGGGAAACCCGGCCAGATAGTCTTCGGCCTTGTCGGTGCCGAACTCGTCCAGCATCAGGAACGGGTCCAGGTCCGGCAGCTGCTGGGTGCCGATCACGCGGGTCAGCTTGACTCCGGCACCGTCGGAGGCGGGCATGCCACGGATGGTGCGCAGCACGTGCGCCGCTGCGGTGGTGGTGGTGCTCATCGACCTCTCCCTGCGTGAATGACTGGCCCGAATAATGGATGCAGCCGGCACGCCGCCCAACCGCGACCGGCGCAACCGATCGTTCCAAAACCCGCCGGCACCGCCGCGCGATCCGGCAGGCGGCGCCAAGACGCTCTACAACTAAAGTTTTACCCCGGCCCGGAACGGCGCCATTGACCCCGGGCGGGCAGAGGGTGACCCTTGGGTGAATCGTTCCTGAGGGGCATGCATGAAAGGGTTCTCGAAGCTGGCCTGGGGCGCGCTGGCGCTGCTGGCCGCGTTCTGTCTGGGCACCGTGGCGCTACGCCGCGGCGAACACATCAACGCGTTGTGGATCGTGGTGGCGGCGGTGTCGATCTATCTGATCGCCTACCGGTTCTACAGCCTGTTCATCGCCAACAAGGTGATGCAGCTGGACGTCACCCGCGCCACGCCCGCGGTGGCCAACAACGACGGCCTGGACTACGTGCCCACCAACAAGCATGTGCTGTTCGGCCATCATTTTGCCGCGATTGCCGGTGCCGGGCCCCTGGTCGGCCCGGTGCTTGCCGCACAGATGGGCTACCTGCCCGGCCTGCTGTGGCTGGTGGTCGGCGTGGTGTTCGCCGGCGCGGTGCAGGACTTCGTGGTGCTGTTCCTGTCCAGCCGCCGCAACGGCCGCTCGCTGGGCGATCTGGTGCGCGAGGAAATGGGCCAGGTGCCCGGCACCATCGCGCTGTTCGGCGCCTTCCTGATCATGATCATCATCCTGGCGGTGCTGGCGATGGTGGTGGTCAAGGCGCTGGCGGAAAGCCCGTGGGGCATGTTCACCGTCATCGCCACGATGCCGATCGCGCTGATGATGGGCGTGTACATGCGCTACATCCGGGTCGGCAAGATCGGCGAGATCTCGGTGGTCGGCCTGATCCTGCTGCTGGGCGCGATCTGGCTGGGCGGCAAGGTGGCGGCGGATCCGAGCTGGGGCCCGGCGTTCACCTTCACCGCCAAGCAGATCACCTGGATGCTGATCGGCTACGGCTTCGTCGCGTCGGTGTTGCCGGTATGGCTGCTGCTGGCGCCGCGCGATTACCTGTCCACCTTCCTCAAGATCGGCACGATCCTGGCGCTGGCGATCGGCATCCTGGTGGTCATGCCGGATTTGAAGATGCCGGCACTGACCCAGTTCGCTTCCACCGGCGACGGCCCGGTCTGGAAGGGCGGCATCTTCCCGTTCCTGTTCATCACCATCGCCTGCGGCGCGGTTTCCGGTTTCCATGCGCTGATTGCTTCGGGCACCACGCCCAAGCTGCTCGCCAATGAAGGCCACATGCGCTACATCGGCTACGGCGGCATGTTGATGGAATCTTTCGTGGCGGTGATGGCGCTGGTGGCCGCATCGATCATCGAGCCGGGCATCTACTTCGCCATGAACAGCCCCGCTTCGCTGGTCGGCAGCGACACGGTGGCGGTGGCGGCCAAGGTGTCCGAATGGGGCTTTGCGATCACGCCCGATGTGCTGGAAGCCACGGCACGCGACATCGGCGAGCACAGCATCCTGGCACGCGCCGGTGGTGCGCCCACCCTGGCGGTGGGCATTGCGCAGATCCTGCACCAGCTGCTGCCGGGCGAAGACACCATGGCATTCTGGTACCACTTCGCGATCCTGTTCGAAGCATTGTTCATCCTGACCGCCGTGGACGCCGGGACGCGTGCGGGCCGCTTCATGCTGCAGGACCTGCTGGGCAACTTCATCCCGGCGCTGAAGAAGACCGAATCGTGGGCGGCCAACATCATCGCCACCGCCGGTTGCGTGGCGTTGTGGGGCTACCTGCTGTACACCGGCGTGATCGATCCGTTCGGTGGCATCCAGACCCTGTGGCCGTTGTTCGGCATCTCCAACCAGATGCTGGCCGGGATCGCACTGATGCTGGGCACGGTGGTGCTGTTCAAGATGAAGCGCGACCGCTACGCCTGGGTCACCCTGGTGCCGGCGGTGTGGCTGCTGATCTGCACCACCTATGCGGGGCTGATCAAGATCTTCGACAGCAACCCGGCGCAGGGCTTCCTGGCGCAGGCGCACAAGTATCAGGACGCCATCGCCAGCAACACCATCACCGCGCCGGCCAAAACGGTGGCCCAGATGCAGCAGATCGTCACCAATGCCTACGTCAATACCGGGCTGACCGTGCTGTTCCTGTTCGTGGTGGGTTCGATCCTGATCTACGCGATCAAGACCATCGTGATTGCGCGCCGCAATCCGCAACGTAGCGACCGCGAAACCCCGTACGTGGCCTTGCAGCCACACCAGATGGCGGATCTGTAATGGGCACCCAACTCGTTCTCGCCAGCCAATACCAGGTGCATCGCCGCATCTGGCGGCGGCTGATCCAGACCGCACGCCTGTGCTGCGGCATTCCCGATTACGACAACTACGTGCGCCACATGCTGGAAAAACACCCCGACAAACCGGTGATGGACTACCCCACCTTCTTCCGCGAGCGCCAGGACGCGCGTTACGGCGGCAAGAGCGGTTTTCGCTGCTGCTGACCGGATGATCGGATAGGTGGCGAGTCGGAACGCAACAGGGCGCGATGCGAATCGCGCCCTGTTGCGTTGATGGCTTGGGGTTGGCGACAGGATTCTTGCCCGCTCACCATCGCGGGACACGCCGCAAGGCAGAGCGGCTGATCTGCGGCTTCGCTGCAGGGCCCTTGCCCGCCCACCCTCGCGGGACACGCCGCAAGTACGTCCGTGTAGGCTCTTACGCGGCATCCATGCCGCGTAAGGTCCCGCGACGGTGAGCGGGCAAGGACCCGTCGAGAGAGTCGGTGTGCGTGGTTGCAAGCAGTGCATGAGGTGCATTGGTCGGATCGGTGTGCGTCGACCAGCGTCTCACCACCCCTCTGTCATTGCAGGTCGATTGCACAGTCTGGCCCGGTCGGTTGCAGAATGAGAGGGCTGCGATTTCGCCACCATCGACACTGCATCCAAGACGTACTGCCGGCAGCTCTCAGCCAGCGCGTTTCTGCGCCAGCCGCTCGAACAACGCAGGCAGCTCGCGCATATCGTCGAACACCGCCAGCACACCGATGCGACGCAAGGTATCGGCGTGCCCCTGCGGAATATGGCTGGCGCCGGTAAACCCCAGCACCTGCATGCCGGCCACCAATGCGGCAGTGGCACCGGTGGGGCTGTCTTCGATCACCAGGCAGCGCTCCGGCGCAACGCCCAGGGTGCGTGCGGCCAACAGATAGACATCCGGCGCCGGCTTGGGCCGCTCGACCATGTCGGCACTGAAGATGTGCCCCGCCGCGCGTGCGGTGAGCCCTACCCGCTCGACCGAGGCGATCACATTGTGGCGGCGGCTGTTGGAAGCCACCGCCAGCGGCAACGGAATCTGCTCCAACGCGTCACGCACGCCGGCAATCGGCTGTACCTCCGCCTTGATCAAGGCTTCGCTGCGCGCCTGGATCTGTGCCAGCAAGGTCTCCGGCAGCCTTACTGCGAAGTGTTCCTGCACGCGCAGCAATACCTCGCGCGTGGTCTGCCCGAACGTTGTGCCGAGCAACCGCTCCAACGCCTCGGCCGGCACGAAGGCCGCCAGCGCCTCGCGCATCACCCGGTCGGCCAGTATCTCGCTGTCGACAAGCACGCCATCGCAATCGCTGATCAGTAATTCGTAGACCATTGCACCCATCTGCTCGCAAAGCACCATTATGCCGGCCGCGTTGTGACCGTTGGCTGTGGCGGAGTGCATGCGCGCGTGAGGCCCATCGTGATGCATCGGCGACATGCCGATACCACGACGACAAACGGCCTCGACCAGTGAAACCTGTGGCGCCGGCATGTCACAAAATCTTACCGCGCGTCGTCCAGGCAGCTGGTAGGATCGGCCCGGCTGCGGAAGGACACACCGCAGTGCCACCAGGAATGCGATCAGGAGAAGGAGATTTCGATGCAGACGCGATTCCCCACCCTGCTCGTTCTTGCGACCTCGTTTTTCGCGGTCTCATGCACCGCCTCGCCCGGTGCCAAGGAGCAAACCACCATGTCAGCTACGCTGCAGGACCACACCGTCGCCTTCCGCGACCCCGGCCTGACCGACATTGCCAACGCCATCGCGCACGGTGATGTCGCCCGAATCCGCGCACTCGCACCGACAGTCGATCTCGCCGCACACGGCGACCAGAACGTCACCTTGCTCGAGTGGGCGATCTGGAACGAACAACCCCGCTCCCTTGCGGCATTGCTCGATGCCGGCGCAGATCCGTCGTTGCCGGGCATGGACCAGGAAACGGTCGTGCATATGGCGGCCATGGCGAAGGATGCGGAATATCTGAACATCCTGTTGCAGCACAAGGCGCCGGTCGATGTGGTCAGCGCGCGTGCCGGGTGGACGCCGTTGTTCCGCGCCGTGCAGAGCAAGCGCGATGCGCAGATCGCGTTGTTGATCCAAGCAGGCGCCGATGTACAGCGCGTCGACAATACCGGCAACAGCGTGCTGCACCTGGCCGCACAAAGCGGCGCGGCAAGCCCGGCAGTGCTGCAATTGCTCAAGGCCGGGGTGGATCCCACGCTGCGCAACGCGCAACAGAAGACCTTCCAGGCGTATTTCTTCACCACCCCGGACCGCCTGCTCAATGCCGCCGGCCAGAAGACCAGGTCGGACGTGCGCGCATGGTTGAGCGCCCACAACATTCCCGTGGAAAGCAGCCGCTAAGCGGGCTTTTCGCACGACGAACGCAAGGAGCCGCGCATGAGCCCGTCAAATTCCTCGTCCACCCCATTCGCAGAGTCGATGCGGGGACAGCAACCGCAGCCGGAAGACCGCCAGTTCCCGGCTGTGCTGCAAGATCTCTACGCCACTGCCTCGCAGCGACGCGAAGGCGGCGCCGAAACCTTTGCGCAGCTGCCCAACGGCTGGACGCGCATGGACGACAGCACGCTGCAACGGGCGGGCATCGACCCCGGCCTGCTGCACGATGCCAAGAGCGGCTTCGATGCCGCGTTCTACCGCAACGAACAGGGCCAGGTGGTACTCGGCTTCTGCGGCACCGACGAAGGCAAGGACTGGAAGCACAATCTTGGCCAGGGCCTGGGCTTCGACGACGCGCAATACGCGTCTGCCATCCAGCTCGGCAGCCAGGCCAGGCAGGCGTTCGGCGACCAGGTGGTGATCTCGGGGCATTCGCTCGGCGGCGGCTTGGCGGCCGCTTCGGCGATGGTCAACGACATCCCCGCCGTGACCTACAACGCCGCCGGCGTCAACGACCGCACGCTGGAACGCCAGGGCCTGGATGCCTCGGCGGCCAAGGAGTACGCCAGCAGCGAGTTGATCCGCGGCTACCACGTCAAAAACGAGATCCTTACCCATCTGCAGGAAGACAGCATCCCCCTCAAATGGGCGATGCCCAATGCGGCCGGGCATCAGATCGAGCTGCCGGAACCGGACCCGTTGTCGTTCGGGCAGCGCCTGGTGCCGGGCAGAATGTTGATGCACCGCATGGACCTGCACGGCATGGACTCGGTGATGAAGGCGCAGGAGATGCAATCGCCCGGGCAGGCGCAAGGTGCAGGCAGCCAGTTGTTCAACGATGCGGTGGTGCGCCTGGACGGCCAGCGTGAACGCCTGGGTCTGCGCGACGACACCGCGTTTCTCAACACCGCCGCCAGTGTGGCCGCGCGTGCAAGCAGCGACGGCCTGCAGCGGATCGACCACCTGGTGCCCAACCGCGACGGCGACAGCCTGATTGCGGTGCAAGGCCGGATGGACGACCCGGCGCATCTGCGCAGCCATGTGCAGACCGCCTCGGCGGCCAACGAGCCGGCGCACGGCAATGTCGATCAGCTGCAGCAGCACAATCAGCAGCAGTCGCAGCAAAGCACGCAGCAGGAAGCGCAGCGGCGCGGCCTTCAGCAGTAATCATGACCGGGCACTGGCGCTGACCAGTGCCCGCCTTGAGGTGGCTGACAGCACCTCGCACGCGCTCGCCGAAGGGATGCAGCCGGTGCAGCCGGCACTGTGGCAATGCGTGACACCGCGAGGTAATCCCGGCACGTCCTGCCACACCTTCCCGACGACTACACCGACCGTGCGACGGTCCGGTCAGCCCGCTCCGGCCATCGCGCGCAAGGTGATGCCGACCAGATAGGCGAGGTACGTGCCGGTGGCGTAGCCCATCGTGCCCAGCAGCACGCCAACCGGCGCCAGGGCCGGGTGAAACGCGGCGGCCACCACCGGCGCTGAGGCCGGCCCACCGATATTGGATTGCGAGCCGATCGCGAAATAGAAGAACGGCACCCGCAACAGGCGGCCCAGGCCCCACAGCAACCCGATATGTACCGCGATCCAGATCAGCCCGAGCAGGAACAACCAGGGCCGGTCCAGCAGCGCCAGCAGATCCATCTGCATGCCGATGCAGGCGATCAGGAAGTACAGCAGCAGTGAACCGATCCTGGAAGCCCCGGCCCCTTCCAGCGTGCGCGCGCGGGTGAAGCTCAGCAGCAAGCCGATGCTGGTTGCCAGCACCACCACCCACACGAACGGCGTGTCCAGGCTGAACTGGCTGGACCAGCGCAGCTTGGCCTTGCACCACGCAGCCAGCGGACTGGCCAGCGCGTGCGCCAGCCCGACCCCGCCGAACGCCACCGCCACGATCACCATCAGGTCGGCCAGGCTGGGAATGCGCGCGTGTTCGGCCTGGAACCGCGCCATGCGCTCCTGCAGCGCATCCAGCGCGCGGGTATCGGCGCCGCTGCGCGCATCGATGCTGCGCGCGCGCCCGGCCAGGAAGATCAGCGCCGCCATCCACACATAACCGACGCCCACATCCACCACTGCAAACTGCCCGAAGGTGGTGGCATCCACATCGAACACCTCGCGCATCGCCAGCATGTTGGCCCCACCGCCGATCCAGCTTCCCGCCAGCGCGGCCATGCCGGCCCAGGTATCGCCGGCCACCGTGGCCGGATGCACCCAGCCCATCACCCAAAACGCCACCACCGCGCCCAGCATGATGCTCAGTGACGCACCCAGGTACATGGCGACCAGCTTGGGCCCCAGCCCCAGGATGGCGCGCAGGTCGATGCTCAGCGTGAGCAGGATCAGCGCGGCCGGCAACAGCACGTCGCGCGCGATCGGGTTGTACAGGCGGGTATTGGCACCGTCGATCAGGCCGACGGTGTTGTAGATGCCCGGCAGCAGGTAACACAGCAGCAGCGCCGGCACCACGGCGTAGAAGCGTCGCCACATCCCCTGCTCGCGCGAGGAGGTCCAGAACACCGCTCCCAGCGTGGCGGCGATCAGGCCGAAGACCACGATATCGTTTTGGATCAAGGCAGAACCGGCGGCATTCACTAGGGGCGACATTCTCGACAGGGGCCGCCAAGGTGCGGATCGCAGCAAGAATGGCCGATCGGTCGTGTCCAGTCGACTGGATCCGCAGGCGACTCCCGGCGTGACTGCAAGGCCGCCGGCTGGCGCACTGCGCTAGGGTTGCCGGGTGCATGTGGTCGGCCACCCTGCCCGGGCAGGATCGTCAGCGTTTTCCTTGCGCTTCCTGCAAGCGGCCGGCTCGGTCAGCCGTAGCGACGCACCACGCGTTCGCCTTCGGCGGTCTTCAACACCACGCCGCTGGGCTGACCGGTGGTCATGCAATGCAGCTTGGCCATCAATTCGGCATTTTCCAGCGCGCCCTGCTCGCGCAGATAACGCAGCGGCGACCACTGCGGCCGGGTCACCCACCAACCGCCCTGTTCGGGATGAATACGCACAACATAACGGGACTCGTCCATCAGGGCCTCCGGCCGGCAGATGCAGCGGTACAACGACGGAAGTGGGCAGCGCGCAATGGCGCAGCGCACCAGCGATGGGAGTGCCGGGGTCCCGTTGGGGATGCCGGCGCGCCCTTACTCAAGGGGCCGCGGGAGAGTGGCCTAGGGCCCCGCGTCCGGCATAGCCAGCATGTCTTTTTGCTAATGCCAACGCCGTCGGGCGGACACTGGCATGAAGGTAGGAAAATTCTTACGTGACACCGATCGAAGCTGGCGCTAAATTCGCGCTCGAGCGGCGACCAGACGTCGCGGCTGGCCGTCAACGGGCGCAGACGGCGCGGGGGAATTCGTCGCTCTTGAAGATGCCTCGGGGGAGGGGTCACATGCATCTGCTCAGGAAGTTCCAGTTTCCGGTCAAGACCGCAATGGTGGTGGGCTATGTCCTGGTGATCAGGGAAGCGCTCGTGCTGTGGTCGTGAGACAACCTAGCCCCCAGGCTGCCGGATAGCGCGTCAAGCACCCGTCACGGTGTCTCAATCCGCGTCCACCCAGCCACGCTGTTGCGCTGCGACCAAGTCGGCGGGCGTGTCCACGTCCAGCGCGAGCGCCGGGGCGCTGACGCAGCCCAAGCTCTGCACGTCCAGGCCGGCGAACAAGCCGCGCAGGCCGCTGTCACCGTGGAGCGGCACGTCGGCCCAGGCCGCATGGGTGACCACCGCCGGGATACCACGCACACCGGCGTACCCGCTGGTGGCGCATCCGGATGCGGCCCGGTCCGCTTCTTCCAGCAAGGCGCGCAGATGCGGCGTATCCAGCGCGGGCTGGTCGCAGCCCAGGATCAGGCTGCGCCTCAGCGACGTATCGTCCTGCACATGCTGGCGCAGCGCCGCCAGGCTGGAGCCCATGCCGGCCGCCCAGTCGGCATGACGTAGCACTTCCACCTCCAGACCTTGCAGGACCTCGCTCAACGCGTCGGCATCGGCGCCCAGCACCACCACGCAGCGGCGCGGCGCCGTCTGTAGCGCGATGCGTGCGAAGCGCCGCAACAACGGTTCGCCGTCGCGCAACAGCAATTGTTTGGAACGCCCTAGCCGACGTCCTGCACCCGCGGCGAGCAGCAGCGCAACGTGATCGCTGCTCATGCGTCCGATGCCAGGGCGCGCGGCGAACGATGGCGCGACGTGCGCAAGGTCGGGCACACATCGACGAGCGCACTGCTCCGGACCTGGCCGAGATGACCGGCAACAAAAGGCGACGGCAATCGAGCTGCGTCGCAAGAGACGTCGTCGTAGTGATCAAATAATTCGGTCATGGCGACGTGGTGTGCATATTGGGGATGCGCCAGCCTAAAGAGGTAACTGTGCGCGCGGAGTGACTAAATGCAACGCATTCTCCGATCCAGGGAATGACGCTTTCCGACGTCTACCACCCGACCGTTGCGCATTGCACTGCTGCGCCAGCATGACGAAGAAATGTGCGGAGCTGCGGTAGCGCTGCGATCAGGACGGCAGCGACTGATTGCCAGCATTGGATGGCGCAGTTACCGGCAGAAGCGCGGATCACAAGAGCATGCCTTAAAAGGCATATCAAAAATTACTTAACTTCCAGACGGATACTTTTCAGCATCAGAAACTTCATCGACAACCACGCATCCACCATCTGGCGACTGCACATTGAAATTCGTATCGAAGTTAATGCAAACGCGCGATTGCAGTGCCCTGCCCTTTCTCGCGGCGGCACGGCTCGGAGTGGCTAACGGAACGTAGCGAGCGGTCGTCAAGCCGATGCGGATGGCGCCGAGCAATCGCAGTATGAGTGGTACCTACGACTACTGTCCGCGCTCTGCATGGCGGTTAGCGCCGCCGTCTTGGTGGCCATTCCTAGCCAGCCAACGCAGCAGCAGCCTGCCCATCGGCGACCGCCTGGGTGGCTTCGGCAATGATGCCCAGTGCAATCGTATGCGGGGAGGAGCGCCCCATGCGCCAGCCCGCCGGCAACCGTAATCTGGTCAGCGCGGCATCGTCATAGCCGAGCGCACGCAGTGCCTGCAGGCGTGCTTCCCGCTTCTGGCGGCTGCCCAGGATGCCGATGCAGGCAGCCCTGGAGGCGAGCCCGCGGCAGGCGACCTGCAGGTCGCTGTCGCCGTCATGTGCGAGGCTGTAGAGCGCCGTGTCCGCATCCAGATGCAGGTCCTGCAGCGCGTCGCCCAATGCACGGCGATCGTAATGGTCGGCGGCCAAGCCGGGCGGTGGTTCGCTGGGACCATGCGGCCGCAGCACGCGTACCTCGATACCCATCTGGCTGGCCAGCGACACCAGCACCAGCAGCGCAGGATCGGCACCGACCAGCACCAGCCGCAGCGGCGGCCGGTGCGTACGCAGGAATTCATCGGGATGCATGTCCTGCGCGCTGACCGGGTAACGGACGGCGCCGGTGCTCCGATCCAGCGCGACATGGAACGGGCGACGGTGCTGGCGCGCATTGCGCCAGCGCGCCAGATGCTCGCCCAGGTCCTGGACCGGCCAGACCAGCACGCCGATACGGCCGCCGCAGCTGAGCTGGATGTCCAGCACCTGGCTGCCCTCGCCGTAGTCCAGCCAGCGCGGCATGCCGTCGCGCAAGGCGGCGCTGGCCTCGTGCGCCACTGCCGCTTCCACGCAGCCGCCGGAGACGTAGCCAGCTACCCGGCCATCGGCGCTGATGGCCATCTCGCTTCCCAATGGGCGCGGCGACGAGCCTTGTACGTCGATCAAAGTGGCAATGGCCACGCGCTGCCCCGCCCGATGCCAGGCGGTCAGCGTGGGCAGCAGGTCATCGTGCAGTGCATAACTCGGCCATGCCGGCCACGCCGGCTCGGCCGGCGCTGCATGCGTGACCGGGGCCACCACCGCACTCACGCGCGCAGCAACTCGGGCAGATGCGGCAGCAGCTTGTCCAGCGTCACCGGGTAATCGCGAACGCGCACGCCGGTGGCGTTATAGACCGCATTGGCGATCGCCGCTGCCACGCCGCAGATGCCCAGCTCGCCGACCCCCTTGGCCTTCATCGGCGACGACATCGGGTCGCTTTCTTCCAGGAAAACCACTTCCTGATGCGGGATGTCCGCATGCACCGGCACTTCATAACCGGCTAGGTCGTGATTGACGAAGAAGCCCAGCCGCTTGTCCACCGCCAGCTCTTCCATCAGCGCCGCACCCGCGCCCATGGTCATGCCGCCGATGACCTGGCTGCGCGCAGACTTGGGGTTGAGGATGCGTCCGGCCGCGCACACCGCGAGCATGCGGCGGATGCGCACCTCGGCGGTGGCGACATCCACGCCGACTTCGACAAAGTGCGCGCCGAAGGTGGACAGCTGATGTGTCTTGGAAAGCTCGCCGAACTCGATCTTGTCCTCCACTACCAGGGCGCCATTGGCCGCGGCATCACCGAGCGCGATACGCTTGCCACCGGCACGCACATGGCTGTCGGCGAATTCGGCCTTGGCCGGGTCCAGCCCCAGCTGCTTGGCGACGGCTTCGCGCAGTTTCACTGCCGCGGCATACACACCGGCTGTTGAACTGTTCGCACCCCACTGTCCACCGGAACCGGCCGAGGCGGGAAAGCTGGAATCGCCCAGGCGCACGTCCACCCAATCCAGCGGCACGCCCATCATCTCCGCAGCGGTCTGCGCAATGATGGTGTAGGAGCCGGTACCGATATCGGTCATGTCGGTTTCCACCACCACCCGGCCGCCCTGCTCCAACCGCATGCGTGCACCGGAGGTCATCACCGGCGCATTGCGGAACGCGGCCGCCACGCCCATGCCGACCAGCCAGCGCCCATCGCGGTTGCTGGCCGGCTTGGCCTTGCGCTTGGACCAGTCGAAACGCTTTGCGCCGTCTTCCAGGCACTTGACCAACTGACGCTGCGAGAACGGACGCTGCGGGTTTTCCGGATCCACCTGGGTGTCGTTGACGATGCGGAACTTGACCGGATCCATGTCCAGCTTCTCGGCCATCTCGTCCATGGCCACTTCCAGCGCCATCAGACCCGGCGCTTCGCCCGGCGCACGCATCGCGTTGCCTTCGGGCAGATCGAGCACCGCCAGGCGCGTGGAAATCAACCGATTGGCGCCGGCATACAGCAACTGGGTCTGCGCGGCCGCGATTTCCGGGCCGCCCTCGGGCAGGTCGCCGGACCAGCTCTCGTGCGCGATCGCGGTGATCTTGCCATCGCGCTGTGCACCGATACGGATGCGCTGCACGGTGGCCGGGCGGTGCGTGGTGTTGTTGAAGATCAACGGCCGCGGCAGCATCACCTTGACCGGGCGTCCGACCTGGCGCGCGGCCAGCGAGGCGAGCACCGCATCGGCACGCAGGAACAATTTACCGCCGAAGCCGCCACCGATGTACGGCGACATCAGACGCACGTTTTCGCGCGGGATCCCCAGCGTCTTGGCCAGATCGCCCGCGCTCCAGTCGATCATCTGGTTGGAGGTCCATACGCTCAGCTTGTCGCCTTCCCACATGGCGATCGATGCGTGCGGCTCCATCATCGCGTGCGAATGATCGGGCGTGGTGTATTCGGCATCCAGCTGCACCGGCGCTGCCACGAAGGCGCTATCGAAATTGCCGACCGCACTGTTCGGCGCCCCGCCCTCCTTGGTGACCTTGGCGCCATCGCGGGCTTTTTCCAGATCGTAGGCGCCGACGTGGCGACCGTAGTCGACCTTGATCAGCTGGCCTGCAGCACGTGCCTGCTCGAAGGTCTCGGCAACCACCACCGCAATGGCCTGGTGGTAATGCTGGATCTCCGGGCCGCCGAGCAGTTTGGCCGTGTTGTATTTGCCTTTCTGCAACTTGCCTGCATTCTGCGCAGTCACGATGCCGAGCACGCCCGGTGCATTGCGCGCGGCGCTCAGATCGATGCTGCGAATGCTGCCCTTGGAGATGCCGGCGCCAACGATATGGCCATAGGCGGCACGGCCAGGTAGATCGTGATGCTCGTACGCATACGGCGCCTGCCCGGTGGTCTTGAGCGGACCGTCGATACGATCGACCGGCTTGCCGACCACCTTGAGCTGGTCGATGGGATTGGTACTGGCGGGAGTATCGAATTTCATATCAGGCCCTCGTGTCGGCCAGGATCGCGGTCAAGGTGCGCTCAACCAGCGGCAGCTTGAAGGCGTTGTGTTCGGTGGGTTGTGCGCCGTCGAGCAGCACGGAGGCAATCGCACGTGCGCCCTGGCGCGACTGTGCTTCGGCCGCCTCGCTGCGCCACGGCTTGTGGGCGACACCGCCGACGCCGACACGCACGCTGCCATCGCGTTGCACGACCGCCGCAACCGACACCAGGGCGAATGCGTAGGAAGCGCGATCGCGCACCTTGCGGTAGACATGCGTGCCGCCGAGCGGTTTGGGCAGGCTCACCGCGGTGATCAATTCGCCGCGTTCCAGCACCGTTTCCAGGTGCGGCGTCTTGCCAGGCGCACGGTAGAACTCGGATAACGGCACCGCACGCGTCTGTCCATCCGGACGCACCGTTTCAACCACCGCATCCAGCACGCGCATGGCAATGGCCATGTCGCTGGGATGGGTGGCGATGCACTCCTCGCTCACGCCGATCACCGCCAGCTGACGGTTGAAGCCACCGATCGCCGCGCAACCGCTGCCCGGCAGGCGCTTGTTGCATGGCTGGTTGGTGTCATAGAAATACGGGCAACGCGTGCGTTGCAGCAGATTGCCTGCGGTGGTGGCGCGGTTGCGCAACTGCCCCGACGCACCTGCCAGCAATGCGCGCGACAGCACGGCGTAATCGCGACGCACACGGGCATCGGCTGCCAGATCGGTATTGCGCACCAGGGCGCCAATGCGCAGGCCGCCATCGGGTGTTTCCTCGATGGTATCCAGGCTCAACCCGTTGACATCGATCAGGTGCGAGGGCGTCTCGATCTGCAGTTTCATCAGATCGAGCAGGTTTGTACCGCCAGCGATGAACTTGGCACCCGGCTGGCGCGCCGCCTTGGCCGCAGCGTCGGCGGGCGAAGTCGCACGCTCGTAGCTAAACGCCTTCATGCGCGCTCTCCCGCAACATCAGTGATCGCATCGACGATGTTGGAATACGCACCGCAGCGGCAGATGTTGCCGCTCATGCGCTCCTGCAATTCCGGCGTGGTGAGCCTGGTCTTGGCGGTCAGATCGTCAGTGACATGGCTGGGGATGCCGCGCTTGACTTCGTCCAGTACCGCCACCGCCGAACAGATCTGCCCGGGCGTGCAGTAGCCGCACTGGTATCCATCGTGCTTGACGAAGGCCGCCTGCATCGGATGCAACTTGTCCGGCGTGCCCAGTCCTTCGATGGTGGTGATCTTGCCGCCCTGATGCATCACCGCCAGCGACAGGCAGGAATTCATCCGCTGCCCATCGACAATCACGGTGCAGGCGCCGCATTGGCCATGGTCGCAGCCTTTCTTGGTGCCGGTCAGATGCAGGTGTTCGCGCAGGGCATCCAGCAAGGTGGTGCGATTGTCCAGGGTCAGCGTCACCGGCTTGCCGTTGACTTCGAATGCGACCTGGCTCGATGCGTTGGCAGGCTCGACTGCCTGCCGCTGCGACATCGCATTAGCTGCAGTGGCGGCCATCGACTGGGTTGCGGCAACGCTGGCTGCCGACGCCGTGCCAGCGATCAGTACCTCGCGACGGGTCATCTTGATATCTCTCATGGCTGGCATCTCCAACAATGCTGGCTTATACATTTCTTAAATAATGTGCAGCGCGGCCGGTCACAATCGCGTGAGCATGCGGCGAGTGTGTGCGGGCGCGAATCGGCGGTATGGCCCGATTCTAGAGGCGCTGCAGGCGGGCATTGACGGCATGGACTGCATGCGCCTATGAAACGCGCTCATCATTGCTGGAATGGCTTGCGTATTCGCTGCACGACACTGGTGTGTGCCGGCAGTTCGCGTTTTGCAGCGCGCCTCAGGTTCTTGAAGTGGTTCGAGACCTTTCCAAGTGCTGACAACGACGATGTCATCTGCGTGTGCGCGCGTGCTTCCATCTACACGCCGCGGTGCTCCATTGCATCCGGATACGCTGCATTGAGAACATCCGGACACGAACGACCGCTCTTGAGCGGCGGCCAGCGCGTGGCGATCGGCCGTCAGGCGAGTGTGGATAGCGTGGAATTGCGATGTGTGCGAGTGATCCATTCCGATCCCACGCAGCGGCCGCGCCCGCCTGACGGCAAGCGCGGCACGTTTTTAACCGCTTCTAGAATTCCAGCACGATCTTGCCCAGATGGCCGCCTGCCTGCTGCAGCGCGAAGGCGTCGGCGATATCGTCGAGCGCGAAGGCGCGATCGATCACCGGCCGCAGCGGCAAGGCATCCAGTGCACGCACCAGCTGCTGTTGATGCGTGCGACTGCCGACCACCAGCCCCTGCAGGCGCTGCTGCCGGCCCATCATTTCCGCGGTCGGCACCGGGCCCGCGGCGCCGGTCAATACGCCGATCAAGGCGATATGTCCGCCAACGCGCGCAGCGCGGATCGATTGCGCCAACGTGCCCGGCCCACCGACCTCGACCACGTGATCCACGCCACGGCCATTGGTGATCTCCAGCACCTGCGCCGACCACTCGGCATGCTGTCGATAATTGATGACATGGTCTGCGCCCAGCGCGCGCGCCTTGGCCAGTTTTTCGTCGGACGACGATGTCGCGATGACGGTGGCACCCATCGCCTTGGCGAACTGCAATGCAAAGATCGATACGCCGCCGGTGCCGAGCACCAGCACGCTGTCGCCGGCCTTGAGTCCGCCGTTGACCACCAGGGCGCGCCATGCGGTGACGCCGGCCGTGGTCAGGGTCGCCGCTTCGGCATGGCTGTAGCCGGCCGGGGCGTGTGTGAACGCATGGGCGGCGGCCACCACCGCAGAGCGTGCATAGCCATCGACGCCATCGCCGGGCGTGGTGGCAAAGCCGGCATGCAGCGGCTCGCCATCCAGCCACTCGGGGAAGAAGGTGGACACCACATGATCGCCAACGGCGAACCCATCCACCTCAGGCCCGACGGCCTCGACCACGCCGGCACCGTCGGACATCGGGATACGGCCGTCAGCGGTCGGCATCTGCCCTGACACCACGCCAAGGTCATGGAAATTCAACGAGCTTGCATGCAGCCGCACCCTGATCTGACCGCGTGCCGGCTGCCCGGGGTCGGGCAAGGCAACACTATGTAATGCATTCAGGCCTGCAGGCTGAGCTAAACGAATCGCGCGCATGGGGGCGCTCCTTACTGTGATCGATCTTCGGGATAACACGCCGGGCGTTATCCGCATGCAGTCGAGCTGGCTTTCGACTCCGTTATGAGCTGGTGATCTTCGCAGCATTTAGCACGGTGATGAGAGCAGGCGGGACAGCAGCGCAGTCGCACACCGGGCGAGCCGCCTTAATGCATGAGGCATCAATCACAGATCGGCATTGCGCCTCACGATGCAAACGATTCCACCCAGCGCCCACGGCTAAGCTGGCACGGCGGTTGCAACGTTCTGATGTCCAGACAGGTAACTCCCGTGACATCACCCGGCAAGCGGCGACGGCAACGAGCACAACGCATCGCGCTGCACTTCGTGCTGGGCATTTCGTGCCTGCTGCTGCTTGGTTCGGAATACTGGTCCATCCACGACGAGCGTACGAGTGCGCTGCGTACCGCCGAAGCGCAATCGTTGAACCTCGCCAATTCGCTGGCGCAGCATGCCAGCGATACCCTGACGATCGCCGATGCCGTGCTGTCGGGACTGGTGTCGCGGGTGGAGCACGACCAAGGCTCGGCCAGTGCGGGACCGGTCATGCATGACTTCCTGGTGCATGAAGCGCGTCGCTCGGACCGGCTGCATGGCATTTTCATCTATGCAGCCGACGGCGACTGGGTGAGTTCGTCACTGGACAGCACGCCCAGGAAGCACAACAACGCCGATCGCGCCTATTTCAAATATCACCGCGACCATCGCGACGCCTTGTCGCTGGTCGGGCCGCCGGTGCAGAGTCGCTCCGATGGCAGTTGGGTGCTCACCTTGAGCCGGCGCCTCAACACCCCCCGCGGCGAATTTGCCGGCGTGGTCCTGGTCACGCTGCAACTGAAGTATTTCCAGAACTACTACAGCACCTTCGAGGTCGGCCCGAACGGCACCATCGGCATGACCAATGACGACGGCATCGTGCTGGTGCGCCGGCCCGACAAACCGGGCGTGATCGGCACCTCGATCGCAGGCACTTCGATCTACGTCACCATGCGTGCGCGCAGGCATGGCACGGCCACCTATCGTTCGCCGATCGACGGCGTGGAGCGCATTTCCAGCTTTGCGCCAGCGCAGGCCTATCCGTTGACCGTATTGACCGGGGTCGCGGTCGATGACGCGTTGGCCAACTGGCGGCAATCCGCACGTCAGCGGATCCTGATCGCTGCCCTGGGATGCGTATTGTTGTTGGGCGTCGGTATCTGGCTGGATCTGCAACTGCGCCGCATGCATCGCAACGAGGACAAACTCAGCTCCGAAGCCTGGATGGATGCACTCACCGGCATTGCCAACCGCCGTGCGTTCGACCACCGGCTCTCGCGTGCCTTGCAGCAGGCCGTGCATCGACAGGCACCGCTGTCGGTGCTGATGATCGATGTCGATCATTTCAAGCTCTATAACGACACCTATGGTCACGTCAACGGTGACGCCTGTCTGCGCCTGGTCGCAGGCGCGATTGCCGGTTGCTCACGGCGCAGCGAAGACATTGCCGCGCGCTACGGCGGCGAAGAGTTCGGCATGATCCTGCCGCAGACAGATGCCGCCGGCGCACTGCGGCTGGCCGACGCAATTCGCAGCGCCGTCGCCGGGCTCGGGCTGATGCACCAGTCCAGCCCGACCAGCGCACACGTCACCGTCAGCGTCGGCGTCGCGACGTTCGAACCGGGCGAAACGCCACGCACCCCGGATGCCTTCGTGCACGACGCCGACTCGGCGTTATATCGCGCCAAGCAGAACGGCCGCGACCGGACGTCGGCGTAGCGCACCTGACAGTAAAAACTGCGCGCAACGCCAGGTGGGCGCGGCCCATGTCCGGAATCGGCACGTGTCAGGCAGACACCCCATAGGTGCGCGGCGTTCTCAGCCACCTGACGATTGCGCGCGGGGTGCTGTTAGCCACGCTTGGTGGACAGGTCAGTGGCGCCGTCGTACTGGTCAGGCAACCTGCGCGTCCAGGGTGCTTCGGATCCGAACAGCCCGGCCCGCGTCGATATCACCGGTGCAGAGCAAGCAAAAGGCCCGCGCGATGCGGGCCTTTTGAATGACAACCAAGGCTGGCTACCGATCAGAACGGGATATCGTCGTCGGCAAAATCGTCCATCGGCGGTGCCGACTGCTGCTGGGCCGGCTGCTGACGACGCGGGGCGTAATCCTGACCGCCACCCTGACCACCACCGCCACCGCCTTGCTGCTGGCGCGGCGCCTGGCTGCGCTGCGGGCGATCGCCGCCCATGCCGCCACCGCCGCCGCCTTCTCCACGGCCGCCGAGCATCTGCATCTCATTGGCGACGATGTCGGTGCTGTACTTCTCCACGCCGTCCTGGCCGGTGTACTTGTCGTAGCGCAGTTCGCCTTCGACGTACACCTGCGAGCCCTTGCGCAGGTACTCGCCGGCGATCTCGCCCAACTTGCCGAAGAACACCACGCGGTGCCACTCGGTGCGCTCCTGGTTGTTGCCATCGCGGTCCTTGCGCATGCTGGTGGTGGCCAGACTCACGCGCGTGATCGCCATGCCGGCCTGGGTGTACTTGGTGTCGGGATCGTTGCCGAGGTTGCCGACGAGGATGACTTTGTTGATGCCGCGGGCCATAGATGCTTCCGAGATGATGCGCCGGCGCCAATGGGCGCGGCGGTGAATGTCTTGGTGCCAATGTTACCGCACCTGCCGGCCACGGTCCCGGCGGATCGCCGCAGCGCCGGGCCGGGAAATGCCGCGCCGGCAGGTCGGAATCCGGGCGCTCCGGGACAGGCCCGACGCTGGCGCCGCAAGGGTTTGCGGCCACGCTGGAGGCCGTCGGACACGGCCAGCGGGACGGATCTGGCCCAGACACCTATAATCGGCGCACATCACGAACGCCTGCGCATGACCATCGCCGAAGACCTCCCCACCGTCCTGGGCCTGCCCCAGATCCAGTCCCTCGCCGCGCCCGACATGGCCGCGGTCGACGCGCTGATCCGCCGCCGTCTGGCCTCGGATGTCGTGCTGATCAACCAGATCGCCGATCACATCATCTCCGCCGGCGGCAAGCGCCTGCGTCCGATGCTGGTGATGCTGGCCGGCCACGCCGCTGGCGGCTCCGGCCCGGAGCACCATCAACTGGCGGCGATCATCGAGTTCATCCACACCTCCACCCTGCTGCACGACGACGTGGTGGACGAATCGGACCTGCGCCGCGGGCGCAGCACCGCCAATGCGCTGTGGGGCAACGCGCCCAGCGTGCTGGTCGGCGATTTCCTGTATTCGCGCAGCTTTCAGTTGATGGTGGAGCTGGATCGCATGGAAGTCATGCAGATCCTGGCCGACACCACCAACCGCATCGCCGAAGGCGAGGTGCTGCAGCTGCTGCACGTGCACAACCCCGACACCGACGAAGCCGCCTACCTGCGCGTGATCGAGCGCAAGACCGCGGTGCTGTTCGCCGCCGGCACCCGCCTGGGCGCGCTGGCCTCGGGCGCGGATGCGCAGGTGCAGCAGCGCCTGTACGACTACGGCATGCAGTTGGGCTTTGCCTTCCAGATTGCCGATGACGTGCTCGACTACGCTGCCGACGCCGCGGACCTGGGTAAGAACCTGGGCGACGACCTGGCCGAAGGCAAGGCGACCCTGCCGCTGATCCACGCCATGGCGCACTCGGATGCGGGCACCCGGGAGCGCCTGCGCCAGATCGTCGAACAAGGCGATGCGAGCGCAATGCCCGAAGTGCTGGCGGCGATTCATGCCACCGGCGGCCTGGATTACAGCCGCCAGCGTGCCGCCGAATATGCCGCCGCTGCCGAACAGGCGCTGGACACGTTGCCGCCCAGCCCCGCAGTTGCCGCATTGCGCGGCCTGGCGCGGTATGCGGTGCAACGCACGCATTGAGCCGGGCGGCGGCAGGTTCGCCTGCCGTGCTCACTGAACGGGCTGACAGCCGACGGTCACCCTCGCCTTTCCGGCGGAAACGCTGCCGCAACCCATGCCAGGGTTGCGGCGCCTTGTCACACGGCCTCTGAACGCGTCACACACCGATGCTGCGTGCGCCATCCGCTCCATATACGGGATCGGCATCTCGCTCCCGGACCGCGTGTCCGCGCGCCACCCGCCACATCCGACGACTGCCAGTGCGGCGGTCAGCCGCCTCTGGCCACCTCGTCAATCGCCAAAGCGTTCGTCGAAGAAATCGCCGAGCATGCGGTAGGCACGTTTCGCCGCACGCGGGTTGTACAGGCAGCCTGGCGTGCTGTTGGCATCGGCTTCGGCAAAGCAGTGCACCGCACCGCTGAAATTGACGAACTGCCAGTCCGCGCCGGCCGCATTCATCTCGGTTTCGAAGGCGGCGATGTCCGCCTTGCTCACGCTCTTGTCGTCGGCGCCATTGAGCACCAGCAGCGGCGTCCTGGCCGAACCGGCCGTCGCCGGGCTGGGCGTGGCGATGCCACCGTGCAGGCTGACCACACCGGCCAGCTGCGCACCGGCGCGCACCAGCTCCAGCACCGTGGTGCCGCCGAAGCAGAATCCCACCGCACCGATGCGCGATGCATCCAGCGGCGCCCTGCCGGCCTGCGCCTTGAGCACATCCACCGCCTTCAGCGCGCGGGCGCGCAGCGTCGGCGGGTCCTTCTTCAGCGCACCGGCAAACTGCCCGGCCTCGCTGTCGTTGGCCGGACGTTTGCCCTTGCCGTAGACGTCGGCAACCAGCACTACATAATCGTCGCCAGCCAGTTGCTTGGCCTTGGTGACCGCCGAATCGTTGACGCCGCGCCAGTTCGGCACCATCACCAGCCCTGGGCGCTTGGCGGTACCGGCGTCGTCGTAGACCAGCACGCCGCTGAAGGTGTCCTTGCCGATCGTCCATTCCAGCGGTTTGGCCTGCATCGCTGCGGCGGCGGGCAACGCCAGCGACGCCAAGACACCGAACAACCCAACGCCACGCCATCTCCATTGCTTGTGCATGTGCCTGCTCCCGGGAAGGTCCGGCGAGTGTAGGCGCTGCCGCCGTGCACACCGGGTCAGCGTGGACGCAGACGGACCGATCGCATCGGCTTTCTGCCAAGGCCGTCGAAAAAACCCGGTGCGGATGGCGCCGTCGCTCCGCGCGCGAGCAACGCAGCGCTACTGCACGCCCAAGCCGGGAATCGCGCTGATCGCCGCCGGATCGAACCCGGCCAGCTGCGCAAAATGGCGGCCGCGCGCAACGTAGTCGCTATAGGCGCCGAAGCTGGGCGCACCCGGCGACAGCAGCACCACGCCGCCCTGCTCGCCCAGCGCCTGGCGCGCCAGCCGCATCGCGTGCTCCAGGTCGGCGGCGGCATGCAGGCCGAAGCGACCGCTTACGGCCAGCGGCGCTAGCAACGCATGGATCCGCGGCCCGTTCGCGCCCATGGTGACGATTTCCAGCGGCGCCTGCTGCGCCATCTGCGCGGCAAAATCCTGCCAGTCCAACCCGCGATCGTGGCCACCGACCAGCAAGGCCACACGACGTTGCGCAAAGCAGGCCAGCGCCGCCAACGAGGCATGCGGGGTGGTGCTGATGGAGTCGTTGACGTAGCTGATGCCGTCCACGCTGCCGAGCAACTGCAGGCGGTTCGGCAACGGGCGGAAGCTCGCTGCGGCCGGTGCCAGCGCCGCAGCGTCCAACCCCAGGGCTTCCAGCGCTGCCAGCACCGCGCACAGGTTGCGCCGATTGTGTTCGCCGGGCAGCGGCACGTTGGCGGTGTCGAACACCGGCTGCTCGCCGCGATACACCACATCGCCGCGCAGATGCCAGCCATCGGGATGGTTGAACCAACGCACCTCGCTGTCGGGCAACTGCAACTGGGTCAGATGCGGATCGGCGGCATTGAGCAAGGCAATGCGCGGGCGGCCTTCGGTGACCAGCGCCAGCTTGTCGCGCACGTAGCGCGCCTCGTCGCCATGCCAGTCCAGATGCTCGGGAAACAGGTTCAGCACCAGCGCCAATTCCGGACGCGCGCCGCTGCGCCCCACTTCGCCGGTCTGGTAGCTGGACAACTCGATCGCCCAATAGCCCGGCGGCGGTTGCGGCGCCAGCACTTCCAGCAAGGGTTGGCCGATATTGCCGACCAGGGCGGTGCGATGGCCGGCCGCACGCAGCAGATGCGCCAGCAGCGCGGTGGTGGTGCTCTTGCCCTTGGTGCCGGTGACGCAGATGGCGCCAGGCACATAGCCGTCAGGCTGCGCATGCTCGGCAAACCACAATGCGGTGCCGCCGATGAAGTGCGTGCCGTGCTCGGTTGCGGCGGTGTGCGCCTCGGAGCGATACGGGCTGATGCCGGGCGATTTCACCACCACATCGAACCGGCCCAGCGCCTGCGTACTGGCGTCGGTTTCCACATGCAACGCAGCATCGGCCAGCGTCTCGAGCTCGCGCGCTTCGTCGGCGTTGCAGAACACCGTCAGCGTTTGCGTCGGCAACGCGGCGCGCAGTGCGCGGTACGCGGCGCGCCCTTCGCGCCCCCAGCCCCATAACGCAACCGCCTTGCCCTCAAGCTGCGAAATTCGCACGCACGCGCTCCCACAGCGCCGACGGAATCCGGTGTTCGCCGTCGATGGCCAGCAACGGCTCCAGCTGCAGCGCCTGCTGGTCCAGCTGCGGCTGGATCTCGCGGATGAAACGCAGCACCAGCGCGTCTTCCTTCCATTCGGCACGGCTGGCCAGCACCGCCATTGCCGCACGCGATTCGCGCCCTTCACCGACGCATTCGAACGGCTTGTGGTCCTGGAATTCCAGCAGCGCATCGTAGCCGCCGGCCTGGGTTGCATCGTCGAGCAGATTGCGTCCGAAGATCTTGACCAGCCGCGTCTTGGGCATGAACGGTGCCAATGCCAGGAACACGAAATGGCACTTCGGGCAGACCCCGCACCAGCGGTGCACCGGGCGCTCGCCCATGATGTGGAAGTTGCGGTTGCAGCTGGAAAAATGCGCGTCGTAGTGATCGGTCTTGGCGAACTGGCGCGCCACCGCCAGCTCCGACAACGGCCGCAGCAGCGAGTAATAGCGCAGGTCGGCCGCCACATGCCGCTGCACGTAATCGCCGAACGCCTGCTCGAACGCCCAGCCCTTGGACCACTGGTGATTGACCTCGCCGGTGCCGGGAATCTGGCTGCCGTAACTGGCCGAACGTTCGTTGGAAAACACCACCTGGTCCACGCCATTGAGCAAGGCCGACAACACCAGGATGGCCGAGTTCACCGCGGTGACCGGGATATGCCCGTTCCAGGCGCCCTGGCGATTGAGCTCGAACAATTCCGGCGCCAGCACGCGGCCGATATTGAGCACTGGCAGGCCGGTGCGCTCGGCGCAGGCACGGATCAGCTGCGAGCCGCCGATCCAGCTGACGGTCTGGTCAATACCGGCATGCCGCAGCGCTTCGATGCTGACCAGCGAATCCTTGCCGCCACCGATCGCAACCAGGGCATGCTCGCGCAGGCCCAGCGCCGGCGAATCGGCAGCAGCCGGTGCAGCCACCGGCAAGTGGATCTTGCCGTGCAGGTTCAAGCCATTGCGATAGGCGAACTCGCCCAGGCCGTGCAGGTAGACGCTTTCCACCAGCGCAGCGGTATCGGCATCGATGCTGTAGCTGTCGATGGCAATGGTCGGCGGCACTGCGGCCTTGTAGTAACTCACGCCCGCAATGAGGTGCAGCAACTGCAAGGCCTGTTGCACGGCGGCGGCACGCGCGCCGTCCAGCACGAATGGCGCGCCGGGCACGGCAACGGTTTCCACAAGTTCCGGCCCCTGATCGAAGGCATACACCAGCGTCGCCACGCCGGTCTGCGCGTCGAGTGCGCAACGCACGAAACGGAAGGTGGAAATCTGGTGTTTGTCGAAAGCGCTCATGGACTACCTGCAGGAACACGTACGCGACGCAGATAACGCCGGCACAGGACATATTCAATCATGGAAAACGGCACCGCAGCCCACAGCAGCGGCAGGCAACCGAACAGCACCGCCAGCAACAGCACATCCGGACGTGCAGTCGTGGCATCGCCGGACACCGCGAAGGCGATGGCGAGATACAGCGCCACCACCGGCACATAACTCAGCGCGCTCAACAGCACCGTGCGCACCGCCATCCCGCCACTGCGACGCGTGGGACCCCGCGCGTCGCGCCGACGTTGCCAACGCCCGGCCAACCATGCGCCGATACCGGCGGCGACCAGCGCGGGTAGCGCCCATTTGAAGGTGTCGCTCCATGGCATGCCCAGGCTCAGTTGCTGCAGCGCGGTGGCGAACACGATCGCAGCACCACCGGCCAGCGTACTGAGTGCAATGAACTCAGCCTGCGGGCGCATCGATCACCTCTTCGCGCGGCAATTCACGCTGGTTGTAAGTGCTGGCCATCGAGTAACCGTAGGCACCGGCATCGGCCAGCAGCATCACATCACCCGGCGCGGTGGCGGCAGGCAGACGACGGCGCTTGCCGAACACATCGGAGGATTCGCAGATCGGCCCGACGATATCGAAGCTGCCATCGGCTGGCGCATCGAGCTGGCTGAGGTTTTCGATGTCGTGCCAGGCGTCGTACAGCGCGGGGCGGATCAGCGTGTTCATGCCTGCATCCAGGCCCACGCGCTGCACGCCGTCCTTCTCGATCACCTGGGTCACCTGCGCCAGCAGCACGCCGGCTTCGGCCACCAGGTAACGGCCCGGCTCGATCGCCAGCCGGTAGCCCGGATGCACCGCCTTGACCTCGGCCAGGCCCTTGGCCCACAGCTCCAGATCGAACGGCTCGTCCTCGGCGCTGTACGGAATCGGCAGGCCGCCACCGATATCGATGGTCTCCACCGTGCCGATGCGGCGCGCGAAGCCGGCCAGTTCGTCGTACATCATCCGCCAGTGTTCGCCGGTCTCCACGCCACTGCCCAGGTGCGCATGCACACCGGTGATGGTGACCTCCAGCGTGCGCGCCACCTCCACGAACTCATCCACGCGCGTGGACGACAAGCCGAACTTGGACGCCTTGCCGCCGGTGTTGACCTTCTCGTGATGCCCGTCGCCATGCCCCAGGTCGATGCGCAGCCACACGTTGCGGCCACGGAACACCTCCGGCCAGCGCCGCAATGCTTCGACGTTGTCCACGGTGACGGTCACGCCCAGCGCAAATCCCGCTTCGTATTCGGCCTTGGGCGCGAAACTCGGGGTGAACAGCACGCGTCGCGGCGACAGCTCGGGCAAGGTATCGAACACGCGGCGCAGCTCGCCGTGCGAGACGCATTCCAGCCCGAACCCGGCCTGTTCCAGCGCCATCAGGATCGCCGGATGCGCATTGGCCTTGATCGCGTAATAGCGCTGATCCACCGCCGCGATCTGCGCCAGCGCCTGCGCCCGCGCACGCACCGTGGGCAGGTGATAGACGTAACGCGGCGTGCCGGCCTTAGACAGTGTCAGCAGGTGCGCGCGCTCGGCATGCCACCACGGCGTGGGCCGCGGGCGCACCGAGCCGATGATCTCGCGCCAGCGCGGCCCGAACACCTCGCCTTCGCTCACCGGCATCGCACCGCTGTCGATCAGTTCCGCATGCAGGATCGGCAGCAGACCATCGGCATCGGCTTCGTCGATGACGAAGGTCAGATTCAGGTCGTTGGACGACTGCGAGATCATGTGCACGCGCTCCTGTCCGAACGTGGCCCACACGTCGGAGAGCTTGTGCAGCAGCGAGCGCATGCCGCGCCCGACCAGGGTGATCGCCGCACACGGCACAATGATCTTGACCTTGCAGATCTGCGACAGATCGGCCGACAACGCCGCCAGCACATCGGTGTTGACCAGGTTCTCGGACGGGTCCAGCGACACGGTGACATTGGTCTCGGCCGAACCGATCAGGTCCACCGACAGGCCATGTTTCTTGAACAGGGTAAACACATCGGCCAGGAAGCCCACCTGCTGCCACATGCCGATGCCTTCCATCGACACCAGCACGATGCCGTTGCGCCGGCTGATCGCCTTGACGCCCGGCACCGGCTCGGCATTGCCGTCGATGCTGGTGCCGGGCAGATCGGGGCGCTCGGTATCCAGGATCGCCATCGGCACGCCGGAATCGCGGCATGGCTTGATCGACCGCGGATGCAGCACCTTGGCACCGGTGGTGGCGATTTCCTGCGCCTCGTAATAGTCCAGGCGGGTCAGCAGCCGCGCGTCCGGCACGTCCTTCGGGTTGGCGCTGAACATGCCGGGCACATCGGTCCAGATTTCCACCCGGCTGGCGCCGAGCAGCGCACCGAAATACGCCGCCGAGGTATCCGAACCGCCACGCCCCAGGATCGCGGTGCCGCCATCGGCGTGCCGCGAAATGAAGCCCTGGGTGATCAACAGGCGCGTGGGCTGCGCAGCGAAACGCGCGCGCCAGTCGGCGTCGGACTGCCACTGGCAGGACACCGACAGGCGCTTGGACCATTCGCTCTGATTGGGCTGCGGCGGCAGCGCCGACAGCCACTGGCGCGCATCCAGCCAGCCCATGTCCAGGCCGCTGGCATGCAGATACGCCGCACCGATGGTGGAAGACAGCAACTCGCCCTGCCCCAGCACCTCGGCCTGCCAGTCCAGCGTGCGCGTCGCCGCGCGCGCATCGCCGATCAATGCATGCAGCGCGGCAAGGCGCTCGCCCAGCACTGCATCGGCATCCAGTTCCAGCTCGGCCAGGAACTCGCGATGACGCTGCTCCAGCGCCGCCACGCGCTGCGCGCTGTCGGCGGCGCCATCGGCAATCGCGGTGAGTTCGTTGGTCACGCCCGACAGTGCGGACACCACCACCAGCACGCGGCCGCCGGTCTCGTTGGCCCGTTTGCTCGCCAGTTTTCCAATCGTGTCCCAGCGATGACGACGCGACACCGAGGTGCCGCCGAACTTGAGGACGATCCAACGATCGGTAGAGTGGGGAGCTGACATGGAGATAGGCGTTTAGGATGAGGGGGAAGACGCCCGGTACGCCGGGCGGAACCTCCGATTCTACTGCCAATGCCGCCCGCATGACCCCGTGTACGGTCACAGCCTGCCGGCAGGCACGGCCATCACCGCAACGGTTTGCGCTGCAATCATCGACGCGCCTTCCATCGACCGAGATCCATTCCCCATGAGCAAGCACCGCTACCTGCAACTGGATGTGTTCGGCGGCCAGGACGGCCACGGCAATCCGTTGGGCGTGGTCCTCAACGCGCAGACGTTGTCGTCGGAGCAGATGCAGCAGATGGCCGCCTGGCTGAACCTGTCGGAGACGATCTTTTTCCTGCCGGTCAGCGCGCCCGATGCGGATTACCACATCCGTATCTTCACGCCACGCGCCGAGCTGCCGTTCGCCGGCCATCCCAGCGTCGGCGCTGCATGGGCGGCGGCAACGCACGGGCTGGTGGCGTTCAAGCCGGACGGCCGGATGCGCCAGCAATGCGCGGCGGGCGTGCTGCCCGTAGAGGTGATCGACCGGCACGGCGCCGTGCTGGTGCGGCTGCGGGCACCGCGTGCGCAAGCAGTCGAAACCGGCGATGCGCATGTTGCGGCATTGCACGAGGCCTGCGCCGGCCTGCGCATGGCCGAACGCCCCGCCACATTGTGGAACAACGGCCCCGGCTGGTGGCTGCTGGAACTGGCCGACGCGCAGGCGGTACGCCAGGCGCTGCCCGATCTGGCGGCGATCAGCCGCCTGACCCAGGCCAGCGCAGCCACCGGCCTGGCTATCTACGCGCCGCAGGCCGGGAGCGATGCGGACCTGGTGGTGCGCGCCTTCTGCCCCGCCGACGGCATCCCGGAAGATCCGGTCACCGGCAGCGCCAACGCCTGCATTGCCGCGCGCCTGCACGGCGAAGGCCGCGTGCCCGGTCAGGCGTCGCGCTATGTCGCCAGCCAGGGGCGCGAAGTCGGCCGCGACGGCCGTGTGCACGTGGAAGTGGATCACGAAGGCGAAGTCTGGATCGGCGGAACGACCAGGCAAGTGATCGAAGGCCGCATCGATTGGTAAGCTGCCGCGCCCTGTTCGCGGACCCGCCACCATGACCACCCGCCGTTTCCTGCAACTGGATGTGTTCTCCGCCCGCCCCGGCAGCGGCAACCCGCTGGCAGTGGTGCTGGATGCCCAAGGCCTGGACGATGCCGCGATGCAGGCCATCGCACGCTGGACCAAGCTGCCGGAAACCACCTTCGTGTTTGCGGCGCCGGATGCGCACAGCAGCTATCGGCTGCGGATGTTTTCCCCGCAAAAGGAAGTGCCGTTTGCCGGCCACCCTAGCGTCGGCACCGCCCACGCGGTGCTGGAAGCCGGCCTGGCCGCACCGGACGACGGCGTGCTGATCCAGGACGGCATCGCCGGCCAGCTGCCGCTGCGCGTGGAGCAGATCGCAGGCCACCGCAGCATCGCCATCCGCACTCCGCGCGCGCGCGTGGCCGAGCAGGTGGAGGCCGACGACCCGCGCCTGCGCGATGCGGTGGGCGGCTGGCCACTCGGCAGCCTGCCGCCCGCCTTGATGGACGGCGGCCGCACCTGGTGGGTGGTGGAGCTGGCCAGCGAAGCGGCGCTGCGCGGCCTGCAGCCGGACTGGGACGCGATCGCCGCGCTGGCCGAATCCACCGGCAGCATGGGCGTGTTCGCCTATGCCCGCGCCGCAGCGCCCGGCGCCTACGATCTGGCGGTACGCGCCTTCGTCGGCAATGGCCGGCGCTTCGAAGATGCCGCCTCCGGCGCGGCCAATGCAGTGCTCGCCGCCTGGCTGGACAGCCGCCAGGCACTGCCGGGCAAGGAACGGCGCTACGTGGTCAGCCAGGGCCGCGAGATCGGCTTCGACGCCTTGCTGGAATTGCGCATCGACGCCAATGGCGATGTGTGGTCTGGCGGCCAGGTGCAGACGGTGATCCGCGGCACGCTGGATTGGGCGTAATCGCGCCTGATCCCGCAGGCTGAAGAGTGCTTGCGCGGAAACAAAAAACGCTGCGGTGGCCCGCAGCGTTTTCGTCATTCCATCGGCCGATGTCGATCGTCTGAGAGCAGCGTGCGGCAGCGCGGCGGTCAGTCGGGGCGCACGTCCACGCGCACGCGGATGCGGTCGCCCGGGTTGTAGTCGCTACGCGTGTGATAAGTGCGGCCGGCGTATTCGTAGGTCACGTCGTAGCCATCGACACGATCGCGTTCGCGCCGGTAGGACACCGGCTCGCAGACGCTGACGTTGCCCTGATAGTTGCGATTATTGGCTTCGTAGATCGAGCGGCCCGCCGCGACGCCGGCCATGGTGCCGACCGCGGTGCCGACCAGGCGGCCATTGCCGCCACCGACCTGGCTGCCAAGCACCGCACCGGCGATACCACCGATCACGCTGGCCACGCCACGGTTGGACACACCAGCCTGGCCATAGCTGCCGCCATCGCGGTAGTAGCCGTCGTTGCGGGTGTAGTAGCCATCGGCCGGGCGGTTGTAGCAGCGCTCGCTGCTGCGCTCGTTATACGAATCGGTCACGATGATCGGGTCCACGCGCACTACCCGCGCATATTCGTAACGACCATCCTCATCGCTGCCACGTCCGTTGTAGCCGCTGTCATAGCGCTGCGCCGTTGCATTGCCTGCAACTGCCAGACCCATCACCAGAGCACCAAGCACAAGAGTTTTCATTGCAGCAGCTTCACAGGGAGGACACGCTGCCGATGCTCGGCCTGCGCCAGTGAAACCGCCCTGAACCAAACCGCCCTTGCAACGCCCTATTCAGGTCGCCGCCAGCTGCGTGCGCCGGCAGCCATCGCCGGCGCACGCAGGGAATCACGCCTGGTTGGAAAACTCGCTTTCCAGACTGATCGGCACAGCGCTCAGCGCCTTGGACACCGGGCAGTTCTTCTTCGCGGTGTCGGCCAGTTCTCGGAACTTGGCTTCGTCGATCCCCGGCACCACGGCCTTGAGCTTGAGACGGATCTGCGACAGCTGCGGGCCGCCTTCCATCGACAGATCCACGTCTGCGCGCGTATCCAGCGAGGTCGGCGGAAAACCGGCTTCGCTCAGCTGTGCCGACAGTGCCATGGTGAAGCAGCCGGCGTGCGCGGCGGCAATCAGCTCTTCCGGGTTGGTGCCCTTCTCGTCGCCGAAGCGGCTGCTGAAGGCGTAGCGGGTCTTGTCCATCAGCCCGCTTTGCGGCGTGCTGAGCTGGCCCTTGCCGGTCTTGAGGTCGCCTTCCCAGTGAGCGGTGGCGTGACGCGAAATACCCATTGCGATCTCCTGCGATGAAAGGAGCGGCCACGATAGGCGAGTGGATGTTATGGCGTGGTGGCTGGATTCGGGATTCGGGATTCGGGATTCGGGATTCGAGAATCGGGAATCGGGAATCGGGAATCGGGAATCGTAAGAGCAGGCCGCGTGCGGGTTCTGATGGCAAGGGCTTTGCGAGCGTCTGCGCGAAGACGCTCGGCCGGCGGCGACCGCGACCGCAGTGTGGGTGCGCAGTCGCGTCGCCGGGCTCGCTCAACCCAGCAGGGTTTCCAGTACGGCCATGCGCACCGCCACGCCGTTGGCGACCTGGCGCAGCACGCACGATTGCGCGCCGTCGGCGACTTCGTCGGTGATTTCCACGCCGCGGTTGATCGGGCCCGGATGCAGCACGGCGGCGTCGCGGCCGGCGCGTGCCAGGCGCTCGCGGGTCAGCCCATAGACGGCGTGGTACTGCTCCAGCGACGGCACCAGGCCTTCTTCCATGCGCTCGCGCTGCAGGCGCAGCATCATCAAGGCGTCAGCACCTTCCAGCATGGCGTCGAAGTCCTGCCCGACCACGCAACCATCCAGCATGTCGTCGTCGGGCAGCAGGCTGGCCGGACCGCAGACGCGGATCTCGCCGGCGCCCAGCGTGCGCAGTGCATGCAGGTCCGAGCGCGCAACGCGCGAATGCTTCACGTCACCGACAATCACCACCTTGAGCTTGGAAAAATCGGTGCCCTTGGCCTGGCGCAGGGTGAGCATGTCGAGCAGGCCCTGGGTGGGATGCGAACTGCGTCCGTCACCGGCGTTGATCAAGGCGGTGCCCTCGCCTGCGGCCGCCGCCAGCGCTTCCACCGCACCGTCGTCGGGATGGCGCACCACGAAGCCGCGCACACCCATCGCCTCGAGGTTCTTCAGCGTATCGCGCGCGGTCTCGCCCTTGCGCGTGGACGAGGTGGAGGCATCGAAGTTGAGCACGTCCGCGCCTAGCCGCTGCGCAGCCAGATGAAACGAGCTGCGCGTGCGCGTGGACGGTTCAAAGAACAGCGTGCACACCGCGGTGCCAGCGAGCACGCTGCGCTTGCCCACGCGCCCCACCGCCGCATCGCGGATCTGGCCGGCACGATCGAGCAGCTGCAGCAGCGTGGTGCGCGGCAGTCCTTCCAGGGTGAGCAGGTGGCGCAGGCGTCCGTCCGAATCGAGTTGCATGGTGGTCATCGCAGGTCGGGAGTGTCAGGGAAGAAGAGTGGCTTGGTCGGGCGCGGCCAACCAGCGTTCGACGATCACCGCCGCCGCCATCGCGTCCAGTGCCTCGGCATCGCGGCGGCGCTTGCGCCCGTCGGCGCGCTCGCGCGCGAAGCGCTGCGCGGCTTCGACCGAACTGGAGCGCTCGTCGATCAGCACCACCGGCAGCGCATAGCGCTCGCGCAGTTGGCGGGCGAAGGCATGCGCACGCTTGCGTGCGGGCTGGTCCTTGTCGTCCAGGGTCAGCGGGTCGCCGACCACCAGGCCGTCGGGGCGCCATTGCTTGTGCACGCGGTCCAGCGCGACCCAGTCCGGGCCATTGGCATGCACATTGATGACGGCAACTGCACGCGCACCGGCACCGAGCGCAGTGCCGATGGCCACGCCGATGCGGCGCGACCCCACGTCGAAGCCCAGCACCGTGCCATCCGGGCGGATCGCGCCCGCCTCAGGCATGCCCGGAATAATCCGTCAGCCGGAACAGATCCACGCCGATGCGCCCGGCAGCGGTCTGCCAGCGATCTTCCAGCGCGGTGGCGAACAGCACATTGGCATCCGACGGCGCGGTCAGCCAGCTGTTCTCGCCCAGTTCGAATTCCAACTGCCCCGCGCCCCAGCCAGCACAGCCCAGCGCCACCAGCGCATTGCGCGGCCCTTCGCCGGCCGCCATCGCTTCGAGAATGTCGCGCGAGGTGGTCAGGTAGACACCCTGCCCCACTTCCAGGCTGGAATCCCAGTCGCGCGCATCGTCGTGGATGACGAAACCGCGCTCCGGGTGCACCGGCCCGCCGCTGAGCACGATCTGCTCGCGCAGGTGCTCGTCGACGGTATCGATGCCCATTTGAGACAGGACCTCGCCCAGCGTGTATTCGGAGGGCCGGTTGACCAGCACGCCCATGGCGCCGTTCTCGTCATGCTGGCAGATCAGCGCGACGCTGCGCGAAAAGGTGGGATCGGACAGCGCCGGAAGCGCGATCAGCAGTTGGTTGGCCAGAGGCGTGGGCAAAACAGACATGGCCGCATTCTAGCCGTTCGCTTCGCCGCGCGCAGAGCCGCTGCGATACTGGGGGCAGACTAACGCCAAGGACCGACGATGCAGATCACACCAGAATCCGTCACCGCGCTCGCCGATGCGCCATTGCCCCGCCTGACCCGCACATTCATCGTGCTGATCGCACTGCTGCAGGGCGGCCTGCTGTATCTGGCCGCACTGGGCCAGCAACACGGCGTGTGGCCCTTCACCGACTTGGGCGCGCGGATCTGCTGGTACACCGTGGTGCTGACGGTGCCTGGCCTGGTGCTGCTGAGCGTGCAGGATCTTCGCGATTGGCGGTTGTGGCAGCACGTGGCGGCAAGCACGCTGGTATTGGCCGCCCTGGGCAGCTGGGCGGCGTGGAGCGCCACCGGCGCGCCGACCCTGCAGATCGCCACGGTGCTGTGGTCGTTCGGCTTCACCGTCACGGTCGGCTGGTTCGTCGCCCTGCCCTGGCTGCAGCACCGGCAACTGCACGGTCATTGGCGGGCGGGCTACCACGCCCTGTTCGAATACGCCTGGCAGAACGCGCTGACGCTGGCGCTGGCACTGCTGTTTGTGGGGGTGTGCTGGATGGTGCTGGGGCTGTGGGCCAGCCTGTTCGCGCTGGTCAAGATCAGCTTCTTTGCCGAACTGTTCCGCGAACAGGCGTTTGTTTACCTGGCGACCGGCGTCATCACCGGGCTGGGCATCCTGATCGGGCGCACCCAACACCGCGCGGTGCAGGTGTTGCGGCAGATCCTGTTCGCCCTGTGCACCGGTCTGCTGCCGCTGCTGGCCGGCATTGCGCTGCTGTTCCTGCTGGTGCTGCCGTTCACCGGGCTGCAGGCGCTCTGGCAGACCCGTTCGGCCGCCACGATCCTTATCAGCCTGGTGTTCGGGCTGGTGCTGTTCACCAACGCGGTGTACCAGGATGGCAGCGGGCTGCCGCCGTATCCGCGCTGGTTGCGTCGGATGATCGAGGCCGGCCTGCTCAGCCTGCCACTACACGCAGCGCTGGCCGCATACGCGGTGGGCCTGCGCATTGCGCAGCACGGCTGGACCAGCGACCGCGTCTGCGCCGCATTGCTGGCCGCACTGGCGCTGGCCTATGCGGTGGCCTACGCGTTGGCGGTGTTGCGACCACGCGCCGATCGTTGGCTGCCGCAGCTGGCCGGCGGCAACAAGGTGCTGTCGTGGGTGGTGATCGGCCTGGCCGTGCTGGTCAACACTCCCGTGCTCGACCCCTACCGCATCACCGTGCAGAGCCAGATGCAGCGCCTGGCCAGCGGCACGCAAGAGAGCGTAGACAAGAACCTGGAATTCCTGCGTTTCGAAAATGGCCGCCGCGGCTATCTGGCGGTGCAGTCGCTGCGCCAAACCCCCGCCTTTGCCGGCAACCCCGCACGCAAGCAGAAGCTGGAACAGCTGTTGGCGCGCACCAGCCGCTGGGGCGGCAATGACAGCGTGGAAGATCAGAAGGACAAGCAGCTGACCGACCTGGCCAAGATCCGCCAGCATGTGACCGTGGCAGCCGGCCAGGCAGACCCGCCGGCGGACTGGTGGCAGTACCTGATGAGCTCCAAGCCGCTCTCGGGCGCTTGCACCCAGGGCAACAGCAACTGCGTGGTCAGCAGCAGCGACATCGATGGCGACGGCCAGCTCGATCTGCTGCTGTGCAATCTCAACGGCGACTATGCGGTCGCCTGCGAGCTGCAGACCCGCAACCGGCATGGCTGGTATCAGGCCGGTACGGCACAGCTCTATTCGCTCGACGACGAGGCCATGAGTGAAGTGAGCCAGGCGCTGCGCAAAGCTCAGATCCAGACACGGCCCACCCGCTGGCCGGACCTGGCGCTGCCGGGAGACCGACGCATCCACATCCGACCCAGCGAAGAAGGCATCCGTCCGGAGTCCCGGCCATGAGCGGCTATTGCGCCATCGCACCGGGCCATCCGATTCATGGCCATTACCACGACCACGAATACGGCTTCCCGCAGCGCGAGGAGCGCGAGCTGTTCGAGCGCCTGGTGCTGGAGATCAATCAGGCCGGGCTGAGTTGGGAAACCATCCTGCGCAAGCGCAGCAACTTCCAGCGCGCCTACGACGGCTTCGACGTGGACACGGTGGCCGCCTATGGCGAGAGCGACATTGCGCGGCTGCTCGGCGATGCCGGCATCATCCGCAACCGGTTGAAGGTGCTGGCGGCTATCCACAATGCGCAGGTCATCCAGCAGTTACGCGCTTCGCACGGCAGTTTCGCGCAATGGCTGGATGCACAGCATCCGCTCGACAAAACCGCCTGGGTCAAGCTGTTCAAGAAGACCTTCCGCTTCACCGGCGGCGAGATCACCGGCGAATTCCTGATGAGCCTGGGCTACCTGCCAGGCGCGCACCATGCCGATTGCCCGGTGTTTAAGCGCATCCAGGCGCTGTCGCCGCCGTGGCTGCAGCACGGCAAGGCCTAACGGCGGCATCAGCGCGCAGACGCCGGCAGGCAGTTGCCCTGCCGCAGCTGCCGCGGGCATGCGCATATACCGCTCCGGCGTGATGGGTGCCGCTGCCGATCGCAGCGGCACCAAGGGCTTCAGGTAACGCGTTGGATCAAACGCCCATATAACGATGCGGGCGGTGATTGAACATCAGCACCAGGCTCAGCATCAACGCGCCCAGCGCCGAATACAGCACCTTGTCCGGGGTGAGGACACTGAAGGCGACCAGCATCAGCATCGCATCGAAACTCATCTGCACCTTGCCGGCGCTCCAGCCACGCTCGCGCTGCAGGTACACCGCCAGAATGCCGATGCCGCCCAGGCTGCCGCGATGGCGAATGAAGAACAGGATGCCCAGGCCCGCCAGCGCGCCGCCGACGATCGCCGAAAACAGCGTGCTGATGTGCGCGTAATCGGCCCAGCGCGGCAGCAGGTCGGTGAGCGCACCGCAGGCGCCTACCGCGGCAAAGGTCTTCAGGGTGAATTCCCAGCCCATGCGGCGCACGCTCAGCCAATAGAACGGCAGGTTGACCAGCACGAACACCAGGCCGAAGTTCCAGTGCAGCGCGTAATGCAGCAGGAACGCCACGCCGGCCATGCCGCCGATCATCAGGCCGCCCTTGGCGAAGATCGCCAGGCCCAGCGAAGCCACCAGCGTCGCCAGCACCATGCCCTGCACGTCCTCGGCCACCGAGTGATGAAACGCGTGGTCGTCGGCCGAGGTGCCGGCCGAATCCGGTGGCGGCGTCAACGGACCGGAAGTCATCACTGTACCGTCGTCGGGCAACGGCTGTTGCTCCGGACGGAGATCGGAATCGGGAAGGCTCACGGGCTGGGCACTGCGGTGGGGTGCGGATATTAGACACTATCGGCCCGCCTGGTTACATCTGAAACATCACCCCACGCGTGCGTTGCGCCGCTGCACGTTCATCGGCCATGGCGGCGCCCGCCGCCGGCATCGCGCGCGAAACAGCTGCAAGCAGCACGCTGGATCGGATCCAGCGCAGACCATCCCGCTTCCTTCCATGCACGCCTGGCCATCCGCCACGGCGTGCAGCGCTCAGGCAGGGGCTCAGCGAACCTCGGCGATCTCCACGCCATCCAGGCCCTGCGCCAGGGTCTTGGCGTCGCCGCCCTGCGACAGCTTGATGCGCAGGCGCACCTCGTTCTGCGAGTCGGCGTAGCGCAGCGCGTCTTCGTAGCTGATCTCGCCGGCCTGGTACAGCTCGAACAGGCTCTGGTCGAAGGTGCGCATGCCCAGGTTGGTGGATTCCTTCATGATCTCCTTGAGCTTGTGGATCTCGCCGTCGCGGATGTAGTCCTGCACCAGCGGCGTGCCCAGCATGATCTCCATGGCCACGCGCCGGCCGCGCCCATCCGGGGTCGGAATCAACTGCTGCGCGACCACGCCCTTGAGATTGAGCGACAGGTCCATCAACAGCTGGTTGCGCCGGTCTTCCGGGAAGAAGTTGATGATGCGGTCCATCGCCTGGTTGGCGTTGTTGGCGTGCAGGGTGCACAGCACCAGATGGCCGGTTTCGGCGAAAGCCACGGCATGATCCATGCCTTCACGGGTGCGCACCTCGCCGATCATGATCACGTCCGGCGCCTGGCGCAGGGTGTTTTTCAGAGCGTTTTCCCAGCTGTCGGTATCGATGCCGACTTCGCGCTGGGTGATGATGCAGCCCTCGTGCTTGTGCACGAATTCGATCGGGTCTTCGATGGTGATGATGTGCCCGGTGGAATTCTGGTTGCGGTAACCGATCATCGCCGCGAGCGAGGTGGACTTGCCGGTGCCGGTGGCGCCGACGAAGATGATGATGCCGCGCTTGGTCATCGCCAGCGTCTTGATCACCGGCGGCAGACTCAACTCTTCCACCGTGGGGATGCGCGTTTCGATCCGGCGCAGCACCATGCCGACCTGGTTGCGCTGATAGAAGCAGCTCACGCGAAAGCGCCCGACCCCGGACACGCCGATGGCGAAATTGCACTCGTGGGTCTTTTCGAATTCTTCGCGCTGCGACGGCGTCATCACGTTCAACACCAGATCGCGGCTCTGTTGCGCGGTCAGCGGGGTCTGGGTGATCGGACTGATCTTGCCGTGCACCTTGATCGCCGGCGGCATCCCCGAGGTGATGAACAGATCCGACGCCTTCTGGTGCGCCATCAGCTTGAGGAAGGAGGTGAAGTCGATGGTGCTCATGGCGTGCTCCTCGGGAGCAGGGATTCGGGATGGGAGATTCGGGATTCGCAAGAGCGGGGTCCGGTCAGGGAGCCGCCGTTGCGAATCCCCAATCCCGAATCCCGAATCCCGGCTACTCGAATATCCGCTTGTCCTTGGCGTACTCGCGTGCCTGGTTGCGCGTGATCAGGCTGCGCTTGACCAGGTCCTGCAGATGCTGGTCCAGCGTCTGCATGCCGTATTGCTGGCCGGTCTGGATCGAGGAATACATCTGCGCCACCTTGTCCTCGCGGATCAGGTTGCGGATGGCCGGGGTGCCGACCATGATTTCCCAGGCTGCGGTGCGTCCGCCGCCGACCTTCTTCAGCAGCGCCTGCGAAATCACCGCACGCAGCGACTCGGACAGCATCGAGCGCACCATCGGCTTCTCGCCGGCCGGAAACACGTCGATGATGCGGTCGATGGTCTTGGCCGCCGAGCTGGTGTGCAGGGTGCCGAACACCAAGTGGCCGGTTTCGGCGGCGGTCAGCGCCAGGCGGATGGTCTCCAGATCGCGTAATTCGCCGACCAGGATGATGTCCGGATCTTCGCGCAGCGCCGAGCGCAGCGCCTCGTTGAAGCCGTGCGTATCGCGGTGCACTTCGCGCTGGTTGATCAGGCACTTTTGCGAGGTATGCACGAATTCGATCGGATCCTCGACCGTGAGGATGTGGCCGTATTCGTTCTTGTTGATGTAGTCGATCATGCCGGCGAGCGTGGTCGACTTGCCCGAACCGGTCGGGCCGGTGACCAGGATCAAACCCTGCGGCTGGTCGATCAACTGGCGGAAGATCGGCGGGCAGCCCAGGTCCTCCAGCGTCAGCACTTCGGACGGAATGGTGCGGAACACCGCACCGGCGCCGCGGTTCTGGTTGAACGCATTGACGCGGAAGCGCGCCAGCGACGGAATCTCGAACGAGAAGTCGACCTCGAGGAATTCCTCGTAATCGCGACGCTGCTTGTCCGACATGATGTCGTAGACCAGCGCGTGCACCTGCTTGTGGTCCAGGGCCGGAATATTGATGCGACGGACATCGCCATCGACACGGATCATCGGCGGCAAGCCGGCCGACAGATGCAGGTCCGATGCCTTGTTTTTGACGGAAAACGCCAATAGTTCAGCGATATCCATGCGCTGCTTTTCCCCTAGGCTGCGATTGGAAGGTACTCCCCGAGCGGCAGTATAGCGTTCTGGCTGCTGGCGGGAAGCGGCGCGCGGCCGGTTCAGGCCGGCACCGTCGGGCGCGCCTGAAGGCGTTGGTTTGGGCACGCGGTGCGGGCACGGTCCTTGCCTGGGCCAGCGGCGCGCCGATCGCCAGCTCGCCCCGCCTGTGGGCAGGCTCGGCGCGGGCTGGCGCCACTGCAGCGTCATCGCCGGCCCGATCCGACGCGCCGGCTGGAAGGACGCAGCCGGGGGCGGCACTATAGCGTTCCTTTCCCGCCTGGATTGCCACGTGCCGGCTTCGTCGCTGCAGCAGATTCTCGATGCCATCCACGCCGCCGCGGCTCGGCACGCGCGCGCCGATGTGCGCCTGCTGGCGGTGTCCAAGACCCGGCCGGCAGATGCGGTTGCCGCGCTGGCGGCGCAGGGCCAGCGCGCATTCGGCGAAAACTACGTGCAGGAAGCGCAAAGCAAGATTGCGCAACTGCAGACGCTGGGACTGGAGTGGCACCTGATCGGCCACCTGCAATCCAACAAGGCCGAACTGGCCAGCCAGTGGTTCGACTGGGTGCAGACCGTGGACCGCGCCAAGCTGATCGCGCCGCTGGCCAACCACCGCCCGGCCGGTCGCGCACCGTTGAATGTGCTGATCCAGGTCAATATCGACGACGAGGACAGCAAGCACGGTTGCGCGCCGGAGGCGGTCGACGGCCTGGCCGCGGCCATCGCGCTGCAGCCGCGGCTGCAACTGCGCGGCCTGATGGCGATCCCCGCGCCATTCCCCGAGCAGGCGCGCCGCATGGCAGCATTTACCCGCATGCAGGCACTGTTCGAAGAGCTCAAGCGCCGCTACCCGCAGGTGGATACCTTGTCGATGGGCATGAGCTCGGATTTTGCCGAAGCGATCGCGGCCGGCGCGACCATGGTGCGGGTCGGGACTGCGTTGTTCGGCGAACGCGGCTCGTCGGCTGCTGCAGCATCCTGACCGTCCGTCCCGATCGACTTCGCGTAGCACATCGCCGTTTCCTCTTACTTAAGGTGTCGCAATGACTCTGCCCTCCTCGCCCGCGCCTTCCGCTGCAATCACCGCATTCATCGGCGGCGGCAACATGGCGCGCAGCCTGATTGCCGGGCTGATCCGGCAAGGTATGCCCGCAGCCAGTATCCGCGTCGCCGAGCCGGTGGCTGAACTGCGCGATGCGCTGTCGCGCGACTTCGGCGTGCATGCGGTGAAGCAGGCGCGCAGCGCCGTGGACGGCGCAGCCATCTGGGTGCTGGCGGTCAAGCCGCAGGTGCTGCCAGCGGTATGCGCGCAGCTGGCCGATCTTGCGCAGGCGCAGCAGCCGCTGCTGCTGTCCATCGCCGCCGGCATCACCGCTCCGCAGCTGGAGCGCTGGTCCGGCGGCGAGCTTGCGGTGGTGCGCGCAATGCCCAACACACCCGCCCTGCTCGGTGCCGGCGTCACCGGCTTGTATGCCAATCCACGCGTCTCCGACGCGCAACGCGCGCAGGCAACCGGCCTGCTGGAGAGCGCCGGCGTCACCGTCTGGATCGACGACGAGGCGCAGATGGATGCGGTGACCGCGGTCTCCGGCAGCGGGCCGGCCTATGTATTTCTGCTGGCCGAAGCGATGGAAGCCGCCGCGCAGGCGCAAGGCCTGCCAGCCGACACCGCACGCACGCTGGTGCTGCAGACCCTGCTCGGTGCCTCGCGCATGCTGACCGAATCGGGCGAAGCACCGGAGCTGCTCCGCCGCCGGGTGACCTCGCCCAACGGCACCACGCAGGCGGCAATCGAGACATTTCAGGCCGGCCAGTTCGAAGCGCTCACCGCCAAGGCGATTGCCGCAGCGACCGAGCGCGGCCGTAGCCTGTCGGCGGCCAATGATTAGTCGACCGGTGACGGGACATCGTCCAAAGCAGGAATGTCTCGCAGCGGCCAGCCGTGCCGCGCGCGGGAGTGCCACGGCGACCGTGCAGTGGAACCGTCACGACACGTCGCGCATCGGCGCCTGCCAGGTGCAGGAAAAAACCCGGCGCACGTGACTGGCGCAGATGGCAGCAACAGCGCGAACGCAGCGGGTCGACGGATCGAAGCCGGCAACGCCAGACGTCTCCTGCAAGGCGTAGCCACGCAGCAACGCTGATCGCGGCAGCGAACGCCACCGCCAGCTGCACGCCGTAGCCACTCCTCAGCGGCGAGCTCGATGCAAAACGCACACACGACTTCGCGCAAACGATCTGCTGCTATGCGTCAGACACCGCATCGCCCTGCGCCTCGCAGCCGTGTCGACCGCGCTTTCGCGGAGGTTTTCTGCCGCCGGTGAACGAATCCCCGTCAAAAGACGCTTTTTTTCGGTTGTTTCATCGTTTCCCTATTGGCGGCGCGCAGCAGTTGCCCTACATTTCGCGTTGCCGACTGGGTCGGCAGACCCAACACCACCAACGATCACGGAACACATAACTCATGGCAAAAACCGCCGCTAAGAAGGCTGCCCCCAAGAAGGCAGTGAAAAAGGTCGCCGCGACCAAGACCGCAAAGCCGGCCAAGGCCGCTGCTGCCAAGTCCGCTGCGCCGAAGCCGATCAAGGAAGCGCTGAGCAAGACCGGCCTGGTCGCGCACATTGCCGAATCCACCCAGCTGGCTCCGAAGGACGTCCGCGCTGTTCTGGCTACGCTGGAATCGGCCGCTCATTCGTCGCTGAGCAAGAAGGGCGCCGGCTCGTTCACCCTGCCGGGCATGCTGAAGCTGACCAGCGTCCATGTGCCGGCCAAGCCGAAGCGCAAGGGCATCAACCCGTTCACCAAGGAAGAGCAGACCTTTGCAGCGAAGCCGGCCAGCTTCAAGGTCAAGGCTCGCCTGCTGAAGAAGTTGAAGGACGCCGCGCTCTAATCGAGCACGCCTGCGTTGTCACGAAGGCGGCCTGCGGGCCGTCTTTTTTGTGCGCGCGCGTAACCGCCCGCATCACTCCCCCACATGCCGCTCATCGCCCCTTGCCTACCCTGCACGCTGATTTGCAACGCAGCAGGTGCATGTGACCGATCCGTCGTCTCCTCGCCCATCCACACCGCCGTCATCGGCAACCCGCAGCCCCGCGCGCCGGGTGCGCCGGCTGCTGGTGTCGATCGCGCTGCTGTGCGCTCTGGGTGTGGCCGCACGCTGGGCATGGCAGTTGCCGGTTGCCGAACAACTGCGTACCAGTTGGGAGCTGTCGCGCATGCCGCCACCCGTGCAATTGTCGGTTCCGGTCGAAAGCGTGCAGGCGCGCCGCATCGCCGACACCTTCGGCGCACCGCGCGGTCGCGACCGACGCCATGCCGGCGTGGATATCTTCGCGCCGCGCGGCACGCCGGTGCTGTCCGCGACACGCGGGGTGGTCAGCGCCATCCGCGATCAAGGCCTGGGCGGCAAGCAGGTCTGGGTGCTCGGGCCGGCGATGGAGCGCCATTACTACGCGCACCTGGACGATTGGGCCGCCGGGTTGGCCGTTGGCGATGTCGTCGAGCCCGGCACAGCGCTCGGCATGGTCGGCACCACCGGCAACGCGCGCGGCACGCCGCCACATCTGCACTATGGTGTCTATGGGCGCAACGGTGCGTACGATCCACTGCCGCTGCTGCGCAAACCCGTGCCACAGCCGGCACAGTGAGCATGCTGGAACACTGCGTCATGGCCTGAGCTATCGAGGCCGTTGCTGGCTACGCCTATGGTGGAGTCAGCCCAAGGAACGACGCCTCCCTCCATGTCCCGAAAACGCTATCGCATTACGGTCACGCCCATCGAGAGCGATGGCCGCCCCTGCAGCGATCGCTGCACCATCGAATTCGAACAGCGCTCGCGGGCCGACTGGATGCGGCTGCTCGAGGAGCTGCACCTGCGACGCGATCTGAGCAGCGACGAATGTGCGGCGCTCACGGTCGGCTCGCAGCTGCTGGAAGACCTGGCCGCCCGCCCGCGCGCGCAGCCAAGCGATGCACTGGAGGCCTTGCGGCCAAAACTGCAGTTGCTGCTGGAGCGCCTGCAACGCGTGCAACCGGCCGCCGGCACCTGAGACCGGCGTCGCGGCGACCGCTACACTGCGCGCATCGGGGACAGGAGATGCGCCATGCGAGGGTTGGGGATCGTCATGCTGGCAGCGGCAATCGCCGGTTGCAGTTGCCATCGCAGCGCTGACAAAGAAACGGGCAACGCGGCAGCGTCCTCGCACGTTGCAGCGGCGACGCAAACGCCGACTACCGCCACCACAGACAACACGCCCGCACGACCCACAAGCGATGCAACCCCTGACGATGCGGTTGCGCGCGCCAACTTCGCCAAAGCAAGCGCGACCGTGCAGCGATACCTGGGCGCGTTGCCAGGTGCGGCACGTGGTGATGCCGATGCACTGTGGAGCGGCGGTCGTCCTGCCCCGGTGCCGGACGATGCGGCGCTGCGCGGTATCGGCAATATCCAGTCGATGCGTATCAATAACGACGCGCCCATCGCACTGGATCAGGAACAGCCCCCGCGCCGGATCGAAGTGCCGGTGCAATTGATCGTGCGCACCGACACCGGCACCCAACGCCTGGTCGGCGCCTACCGGCTGCAGCCGCGCAGCGGCAGCGACGACTGGGAGATCTACTCGGCCACCCTGCACCCGGTATTGCGCTAACCCACGGTTCACCGGCAACGACTAAGGTGATCGCACCTGTTGCCGGAGTCACCCGATGAAACTGCGTTCGCTTGCCGGATCCATGCTTGCCCTCGCTCTGGCGCTACCCACGACCAGCGCGTGGGCAACGCCGCAGATCCAGGGACACCAGATCAGCGTACAGGGCAGCGACCTGCAGCAATTCCTGGGTGGCCGCTTCCCGCAAACGCACGATGCGCTGGGCGGCCTGGTCGAGATGACGGTCAGCAATCCGGCACTGTCGCTGCCGCCGGGCGACCGGCTCAAGATGGCCTTCGACCTGGCGCTCGCCACTGCCGGCGGCGCGCCTGCACCGGTCGGCAATGTGACCTTGACCAGCGCACTGCGCTACGACACGGCCAAGCAGGGCTTTTATCTCGATCAGCCCACCATCGATGATTTCCGGCCGGCCAACGCTGGTGCAAAACTCGACCACAGCACCCGCCAGCTGCTCAACGCCTGGCTGGCCGATTACGCGCGCAAGGAGCCGATCTATCGCATCGATCCGGCCATCGCAGCGGTGATGGGCAATGTGCAGGTGGAGTCGGTCGGCATCCAGAACGGCCGCGTCGCGGTGAATTTCAACCAGAACATCGAGCAACTGGTGCCGGCCGCTGCACTGTCCGGGAAATAAGCTGACGCGCCAGTTGCGACGCATGGCTTGAAACACGCCGTCATGCCGTCGCGCCGGTCTGCGCAAGCGGCCCTCGGATCAAGACAAAGGCCCGGCATCACCACGCCGGGCCTTTGTTTTCATCTCAACGTTGCAGGGGACCGATCAGGCCACCAGGGCCTTGGCCACTGCAGCGGTAAAGGCCGGGATATCGTCGGGCTTGCGGCTGGTGATCAGCGACCCGTCGACAACCACCTCCGCATCCTGCCAGCGTGCGCCAGCATTGCGCAAGTCGGTCTTGACCGACGACCACGAGGTGACGTCACGGTCGCGAACTAGATCGCTTTCCACCAGCAGCCACGGGCCGTGGCAGATCGCGGCAACCGGCTTGTCGGCACTGGCAAAGGCCTGGATGAATGCGATCGCCTTGGCGTCGCCGCGCAAGGTATCGGGGTTGAGCACCCCGCCGGGCAGCACCAGCGCATCGTAGCTGTCGACCTTGGCCTGATCCAGCCGCTGGTCCACCGGCACCGAATCGCCCCAATCGGTTTTGTTCCAGGCGCGAATCTGCGCAGCGTCGCCGGGCGCAATCACATCGACCTTGGCGCCCCAGGATTCCAGCAGGCGCTTGGGCTCAATGAGTTCGGATTGTTCGAAGCCATCGGTGGCCAGCACTGCGATGGTCTTGCCGGAGAGCGAATACGACATGCGGGAGCTCCTTACTGAAAAGAAGCCCGCACGCTAGGCGCGTACCTGTTGCGCACGAGTGAATCGATGTGTGCGCCGCGTCAGTGCGGCGCCAGGACACTGCTGCTCAGCGCTTGGGCTGCAGCATCGTACCTGTGCAGTTCTTCGACCCGCAGCGGCATGCCCAGATCTTCTTCAGACGCGGCGTGTGCCGCTCGGCTAGGGTGATGCCGTAGTTGTAGGTGAGCTCTTCGCCGGCCTTGATCGCGCGCTTGGCCTCGATGAAGATCTTGTCCTTGCTGCGGTCATCGCCCTCGGCCTCTTCGATCACCGCCTCGCAATTGGGGTTGCAGCTGTGGTTGATCCAGCGCGCGACATTGCCTTCGTAATTGGCATCCAGCACGTAGTCGTCGCTGAGCGTGAACAGGAAGGTGTGGCCGCTCTCCACATCGCCGGTGTCATCGGCATCCACTTCCGCGTGCGTGCGCAGGCGCCCCTTGTACTGGATGATGCGCTCGCCCTTGCGGAGCGCGGCGAGGGCGAACATGCCATTGCCGTGGATACGTGACTTGCGGGCGGCAACTTTGCGCGACATGAAGGGGTCCAGTGATGGGGCCGCTCATTGTGACTGCAGCGCGACGATGCGCCAAGCACAAGCGCAGCAGTACCCGCAACGGCTGCTGCTTGCCGGCGGCTGAACCAGGCAGGTGGCCCTGCCCTGGCTAAAAGCGTACAATTTCGGTCCGCTTTAGGATTTATCGCCTTCCTCATGTTGCGCGTCACCAAACTCACCGATTACGCCACCGTCGTGTTGACCGTCCTGGCAGCGCGCTGCGGCCAGGTGCTCAGCGCCAGCGAACTTGCCGAGCAGGCCGGCCTGGAAGCGCCGACCGTGAGCAAGATCCTCAAGCCGCTGTCGCAGGCGGGCCTGGTCGAAGGGCTGCGCGGCGTGCACGGCGGCTACCGGCTGGCGCGCGCGGCCAGCGAGATCACGCTGGTCGAAATCGTCGAGGCGATGGAAGGCCCGCTGGCGATCACCGAATGCAGCCAGGACCACAGCCAGTGCGGCATCGCGCAGACATGCGGGGTGCGTTCCAACTGGCGCCTGATCAACGACGTGGTCGGCGATGCATTGCGTCGCGTCACGCTCGCACAGATGTTGCAGCCCCTCTCTCTCCCTGGCGACAGCCGTCGGCGCTCCATCGCCGCACGCGTCGCGACCACCTGACCCTGTAGGCAGCCCAATGGCCACCGAACTTGCACCCCCGCAGAATGCCGAAATTATCGAACGGCTGGGCCGACGCTACGACGCCGGCTTCATCACCGAGATCGAATCGGACTCGCTCCCGCCCGGCCTGGACGAGGACGTCATCCGCGCCTTGTCGGCCAAGAAGGACGAGCCGCAATGGATGACCGACTGGCGTCTTGAGGCGTATCGGCACTGGCTGAAGATGCCGATGCCGGAATGGGCGAAGCTGAAGGTCTCGCCGATCGACTTCCAGGCGCTGAGCTATTACTCCGCGCCCAAGGGCCCGAAGTACGCCTCGCTGGACGATGTGCCCAAGGAACTGCTCGACACCTACGACAAGCTCGGCGTGCCGTTGCACGAGCGCGCCCGGCTGGCCGGCGTGGCGGTGGATGCGGTGTTCGACTCGGTCTCGGTCGGCACCACCTTCCGCAAGGAACTGGCCGAAAAGGGCGTGATCTTCTGCTCGATGTCCGAGGCGATCAAGGAACATCCGGAGATCGTCAAACAGTATCTGGGCAGCGTGGTGCCGGTCGGCGACAACTATTTTGCCGCGCTCAACTCGGCGGTGTTCTCCGACGGCAGCTTCGTGTTCATTCCTGCGGGCGTGCGTTGCCCGATGGAACTGAGCACCTACTTCCGCATCAATGCCGGCCATACCGGGCAGTTCGAGCGCACCCTGATCGTGTGCGAGGACAAGGCCTACGTGTCGTATCTGGAAGGCTGCACCGCACCGATGCGCGATGAAAACCAGCTGCACGCGGCGGTGGTCGAGCTGGTGGCGCTGGAAGATGCCGAGATCAAGTATTCGACCGTGCAGAACTGGTACCCGGGCGACGAGGAAGGCCGCGGCGGCATCTACAACTTCGTCACCAAGCGTGCCGAATGCCGTGGCGCGCGCAGCAAGGTCACCTGGACCCAGGTCGAAACCGGCTCGGCGATCACCTGGAAGTATCCGTCCTGCGTGCTGATCGGCGACGACTCGGTCGGCGAGTTCCACTCGGTGGCGCTGACCCACCACCGTCAGCAGGCCGACACCGGCACCAAGATGATCCACATCGGCAAGCGCACCAAGAGCAAGATCGTCAGCAAGGGCATCAGTGCAGGCCGCGGGCAGAACACCTATCGCGGTCTGGTCAAGGTGGACCGCAATGCCGACGGCGCGCGCAACTACACCCAGTGCGATTCGTTGTTGATCGGCAAGCAGTGCGGCGCGCACACCTTCCCCTATATCGAGGTGAAGAATCCCGGCGCCACCGTCGAGCACGAGGCCACCACCTCCAAGATCAGCGACGACCAGCTGTTCTATTGCCGCGCGCGCGGCATCAGCCAGGAAGACGCGGTGTCGCTGATCGTCGACGGCTTCTGCAAGCAGGTATTCCGCGAGCTGCCGATGGAGTTCGCGGTGGAAGCCAAGAAGCTGCTGGAAGTCTCGCTGGAAGGCAGCGTCGGCTGACGCTGCCTGCAGGGATTCGGCATTGGAGATTGGAGATTCGCAACGTCCCGCTCCCTGCCATCCCGGCTCTTCTGCTGTTACCAATCCCAAATTTCGAATAACCAATCCCATGCTTACGATCAACAACCTCCACGCCAGCATTGCCGGCAAAGACATCCTCAAGGGCCTGTCGCTGGACATCCAGCCGGGCCAGGTGCACGCCATCATGGGCCCCAACGGCGCCGGCAAATCCACGCTGGGCAACGTGCTGGCCGGGCGCGACGGCTATGAGGTCAGCGCCGGCACCGTGCAGTTCGAAGGCAAGGACCTGCTCGAGCTGCCGCCGGAAGAACGCGCGGCCGCCGGCCTGTTCCTGGCCTTCCAGTACCCGGTAGAAATTCCCGGCGTCAACAACACCTACTTCCTGCGTGCCGCACTCAATGCGCAGCGCAAGGCGCGTGGCGAAGACGAGCTGGACTCGATGCAGTTCCTCAAGCTGGTGCGGCAGAAGCTGGCCGTGCTGCATCTGAAGGACGAGCTGCTGCATCGCGGCGTCAACGAAGGCTTCTCCGGTGGCGAAAAGAAGCGCAACGAGATCTTCCAGCTGGCCGTGCTCGAGCCCAAGCTCGCCATCCTGGACGAGACTGATTCGGGACTGGACATCGATGCGCTCAAGAGCGTGGCCGACGGCGTCAACGCGCTGCGCTCGCCGGAGCGTTCGTTCCTGGTGATCACCCACTATCAGCGCCTGCTCGACTACATCACCCCGGACGTGGTGCATGTGCTGGCCGAAGGCCGCATCGTGCAGAGCGGCGGCCCGGAACTGGCGCTGGAGCTGGAAAAGCACGGCTACCACTTCCTCAAGGACCGCGTGGTGCCCGAGGCGGCTGCCTGATGAGCGCCCTGCTGGAATCCCTCGCCCGCGGCTTCAGCGGTAACGATGCGCGCCGGGTCGAACTCGATGCCGCGCTGCAGGCCGGCCTGCCCGGCCCGCGCGCCGAAGCCTGGAAGTACACCTCGCTGCGGCAGCTGGAGCGGCGCAGCTTCCAGCCCGCGCCGCTGGTGCCGACGCTGATCGATGCCGCGCTGCTGGACGAGATCCCGTCCCCGCGGCTGGTGTTCGTCAACGGCCGCCCGTCCGACGCATTGAGCGACCTGTCGACACTGCCGGACGGCGTGCAGCTGGACACCTTGTCAGCGTCGCTGGCCGCCGGCGACGAGGCGCAGCAGTTGCTCGGCCGCCGTTTCGACGGCAGCGATGAAATCTTTGCGCGCCTCAACGCCGCACTTGCCGACGAAGGCGTGCTGGTGCGCGTGCAGGACGGCGCGCAGATCGAGGCGCCGCTGCATCTGGTCTTCATCGGCGTGGCCGGCGAGCACGACCTGTCCTGGCACCACCGTCACCTGATCGAACTGCGTGCCGGCGCGGCACTGAACGTGGTCGAGCACCACCTGCATGTCGGCGATGCCGCGCATCTGCACAACAGCCTGATGCATGTGCATCTGGCCCAGGATGCGGTGCTGTCGCATGCGCGCGTGCAGGCTGACAGCGCGCACGCAACGTCGCTGCTACGCACCGATGCGGTGCTGGCGCGCAATGCGCGCTACCAGCGCGTGGACCTGGAACTGGGTGCCAACCTGTCGCGCCACGAGCTCAACGTGCGCCTGGAAGGCAACAACGCCCAGCTCACCGCCAATGGAGTGCTGCTCGGCAACGGCCGCCGCCATGTCGATACACGTCTGGGCATCGCGCACATCGCACGCGACACCACCTGCGAGCTGGTCTGGCGCGGCGTGGGTGCCGATCGCAGCCGGGTGGTCTTCCACGGCGGCATCAACATCCGCCCGGGCGCCGATGGCACCGACGCGCGGCTGTCGAACAAGAATCTGCTGCTGTCGGCCAATGCCGAGATCGACACCCAGCCGGTGCTGGTGATCGATGCCGAGGAAGTGCAGGCCGCGCATGGCGCCACCGTCGGCCAGCTCGACGACAATGCCTTGTTCTATCTGCGCTCGCGCGGCCTGCCGCAGGCCGAGGCGCAGCGCCTGTTGAGCGCGGCGTTCTGCCACGAGCCGCTGCGCGTGCTCCCCGCCGCGCTGACTGCGGTGCTGGCGCTGCAGCTGGACCGCGCACTGGCCTCGGCAGGCGTGGCATGAACGCGCCCGCCGCCACGCAACTGGCCGCGCCGGACTGGGAGCGCGTGCGCTCGGATTTCCCGCTGCTGATGCGGCAGGTGCATGGCAAGCCGCTGATCTATTTCGACAACGCCAACACCGGGCAGAAGCCGCTGCAGGTCATCGCCGCAACCGACGAGTTCTATCGCCGTCAGAACGCCAATGTGAGCCGCGCGGTGCATGCGCTGGGCACCGAGGCCACCGACGCCTTCGAAGGCGCGCGCAGCAAGCTCGCCCGCTTTCTCAACGTGCGTGCCGACGAACTGGTGCTGTGCAGCGGCACGACCTTTGCAATCAATTTGGTGGCCTATTCCTGGGCGCTGCCGCGCCTGGGCGCTGGCGATGTGATCCTGATCTCGCGCATGGAGCACCACGCCAACATCGTGCCGTGGCAGTTGGTAGCACAACGCACCGGCGCGACCATCCGCGTGGCCGAGATCACCCCGGACGGCGCGCTGGATCTGGACGCCTTGCGCAAGGCGATGACGCCGGAGGTCAAGCTGCTGGCGATCACGCATGTGTCCAATGTGCTGGGCACGGTCAATCCGGTGCGCGAGATCTGCCGCGAGGCACGCAAGCGTGGCATCGTCACCGTGGTGGACGGCTCGCAGGCGGCGCCGCATCGGCGTATCGACGTGGCCGGCATCGGCTGCGATTTCTACGCCATCACCGGCCACAAGATGTGCGGGCCCACCGGCACCGGCGCACTGTGGGCGCGACGCGAACACCTGCAGGCGATGCCGCCGTTCCTGGGCGGCGGCGAGATGATCAAGGAAGTCAGCTTCGAGGGCACGGTGTTCAACGATGCCCCGCACAAGTTCGAAGCCGGCACCCCCAACATCGCCGGGTTCATCGGCCTGGGCGCGGCAGTCGATTACCTGGAGTCGGTCGGGCTGGCGCACGTGGAAGCGCGCGAAGCCGAGCTGCTGGCGCATTTCACCGAAGAACTGCAGCGCATCGACGGCCTGCGCATCTTCGGCACCACGCCGGACAAGGCCGCGGTGGTGTCGTTCCTGATCGAAGGCGCGCATGCCCACGACCTGGCCACCCTGCTCGACCTGGAAGGCGTCGCGGTCCGCTCGGGCCAGCACTGCGCGCACCCGCTGCTGCAGTACTACGGCGTCGCCGCCACCTGCCGTGCCTCGCTGGCGTTCTACAACACGCATGACGAGATCGAGCGCTTCGTTGCTGCGTTGGTGAAGGTGCGTCGCCTGCTGGGTTGACGGCGGGGATTGGGGATTCGGGATTCGGCATTGGGGATTCGGAAGACCCCTTCGCCGCCTTGCAGCGCGTGCGCCAGACCTCCGTGCGTTGGCGCACGTGCCCATGGCAAGACACAGAGCAACGCCCCAATCCGGACATCCGACTCCGTGCAAGAAACAGCGTTCTCACGCTTTTACGAACCCCCAATCCCGACTCCCGCTAAACTGCTCCCCATGCAGACCACCACCTTCCGTACCGCCACCGTCGACGATATCGACGCCCTTGTGTCGCTGGTGACCTCGGCCTATCGCGGCGATGTCAGCCGCGTTGGCTGGACCACCGAGGCCGATTTTCTCGACGGCGCGCGGATCGATCCTGGGGTGCTGCGCGAGGACCTGTTGCGCGACCGCAGCCTGGTGCTGCTGGTCGAACAGGACGGGCGCCTGCGGGCCTGCGCGCATATCGCCGACGACCACGGTGCCGGCTACTTCGGCATGTTTGCGGTGGATCCCTCGCTGCAGGGCGGCGGGCTGGGCAAGACGCTGCTGGCCGAGGCCGAGCGTATCGCCTACACCGAGTGGCAGCTGCCGGTGATGCGCATGACGGTGATCGACATCCGCGACGAGCTGATCGCGTTCTACGAGCGACGCGGGTATCGCCGCACCGGCGTCTTCAAACCGTTCCCGTATGGCGACGCGCGTTTCGGCGTGCCGCTGCGCCAGGACCTGCGCTTCGAGGTGCTGGAAAAACCGCTTGGCGGCGCAGCGCCGTGAGCGACACGTGGACCTTTGTCTGCGCCAGCGAGGCGCTGCTGCCCGGCGAACTGCAGACCGTCTGGGATGAGGTGACCGACACCCCGATCGTCATCTTCAACCTCGACGGCGAGCTGTACGCGCTGGAAGACCGCTGCAGCCACGAAGACTACGAATTGTCGCCGGGTACGTTCGACCCGGCAGAAGGCAGCATCGAGTGCCTGCTGCACAGCGCCCGCTTCGACATCCGCGACGGCCGCCCGCTGTGCGCACCAGCCTACACCGCGGTGCCCAAGTTCCCGGTCAAGCGCGAACACGGCGGCATCTGGACCCGCGACGACCGCTGACACCGGCCGGACCCGTGGGTGACACGGCCGCCATGAGCGCAGACCGCTCAGGACACTGATCCGCAGTCCCGTCCCGTTCGGCGCGTGCCCGGCGTGCGCAGATCCGCGCCCCGCAGGACGAAGACGCGCCTGCCACGCCAGCAAGCGACACCTTGGCCCACCACCAGGCGCAATCCCGCGCGGCTGCCCATGCAACCCGCATGGATCGCCGCAACGGCCTGACACCTCAGCCAGCGCGATTGCCCGGTGCATGGCGGTAGCCGACAAAGATTGCAAAGAAGAATGATTTGCATTTAAGATCGCAGCCCTTCAGGCCTTCTTAACAACTGGCCTGCCCTGCGATCCCATGCGCCCAGCTCTGCTCGACACCTTTTTCCCGATCCTGCCCCGCATGCGCCTTGCTGCGCAGCGCCTGTGCGTGTCCGGAGACTGGTCGGGCCGACTGGCCGCCTCCGGCTAGCGGGCACGCGTTCCCCGATCCGCTTCCCATCCCGCATCCGCCGAGCCATCGCCAGGCCGGAGCCTCTCTTTCTTCTTCGAGACGCCTCATGACTCCCAGGATTTCCCCGCTCACCTCGGCCGTGTTGCTGACGCTGTCCGCTCCTGCCCTCGCCCAGCCTGGCGATGCGCCGGCGCCTCCGGGCGCGGTCGATCTGGACGCCATCCGGGTGCAGCAGGAACGCGCGCAGAAACCGTCCTCGCCCAAGTACACCGAGGTGCTGCGCGACACGCCGCAGACGATCACCGTGGTCACCAAGCAGACCATGGACCAGCAGAACCTGCTGTCGCTGCGCGATGTGCTGAGCACCCTGCCCGGCATCACCTTCGGCGCCGGCGAAGGCGGCGGCGGCTATGGCGACAGCATCAACCTGCGCGGCTTCACCGCCAGCAGCGACATCACCACCGATGGCGTGCGCGACAGTGCGCAGTACAGCCGCAGTGACACCTTCAACCTGGAAGCGGTGGAGCTGATCAACGGCGCCAACTCGGCCATGTCCGGCGCCGGCTCGGTCGGCGGCAACATCAATCTGGTCACCAAGACCGCCGGCCAGGGCGACTTCACCCACGTCGTGGTCGGTGGCGGCAGCGACCGCTATGGCCGGCTGACTGCCGACAGCAATTACGACTTCGAAAACGGCACCGCCGTGCGCCTGAATGCGATGGGCCACACCCAGGACGTGCCGGGGCGCGACGAGGAGTTCCGTCATCGCTGGGGCTTTGCGCCGTCGGTGGCGTTCGGCCTGGGCTCGGATACCCGCTTCACCCTGAGCTACCTGCACCAGCACGACAACAACCTGCCGCAGTACGGCGTGCCGTTCGCGCTCAGCCCATTCAACGACGGCCCGCTGCCGGGCGTGGACCCGGAAACCTTCTTCGGTTACCGCAATACCTCGCGTCAGGAAATCGACGTGGACATGCTGACCGGCGTGCTGGAAATGGATTTCGACGACAACGTCAAACTGCGCAGCCTGGCGCGCGTGCAGCGCGTCGACCAGACCACCAATGCCACCGCACCGCAGGGCACCTGGTGCCTGCCCAACGGCACCGACCCGTACACCGGCCGCGCCTGCGTCGGCCAACCGGCGGCCAGCTGGAACCCCAACAGCGGCCCGCGCGGCCTGGTCCGCGAGACGGAAAACTTCATCGCGCACAGCCAGACCGACCTGACCGCCACCTTGCATACCGGCGCCATCGAGCACCGTGTGGTCGCAGGCGTGGCCTTCAGCAAGGAAGACTTCGAACTCAATAGCGGCACCACCTTCCGCAATGCCGATGGCTCCACCACCGGCATCACCTACCCGGTGCAGTCCTTCGACAATCCGTACAACATCTGGACCGGACCGCAGAATTACTTCCGCACCGGGCGCAGCAAGGGCAGCCTGACCAATCAGGCGGTGTACCTGTTCGACACGCTGCAGTTCAACGAACAGTGGATGCTCAACCTGGGCGGCCGCTACGAGCACAACGAAGGCGACAGCACCACCTACACCGTCAACGCTGCCGGCAACGTCACCGGTGTGAGCGCGGGCTTCCCGGCTGGCAGCGAAGAGGACCTGTTCTCGTATCGCGCCGGCCTGGTGTTCAAGCCGGCCGAGAACGCCAGCCTGTATCTGTCCTACGCCAACAGCAAGACGCCGTCCAAGGCCTCGGTCAACGGCTCGTGCACGCCGATCGCCACGGCCACCGCCGGCGCCAACTGCAATGTCGAGCCGGAGACGGCTGTCAACATCGAACTGGGCGGCAAGTGGGACGTGCTGGACCAGCGCTTGGCACTGACCGCTGCGCTGTTCCGCAACGAGCGCGAAAACTACAAGGTCAACAGCGGCGATCCGCTGATCCCCGAGCAGGTGCTGGACGGCAAGGCACGCGTGGACGGCATCGCGCTCGGCGCCGCCGGTTATCTGACCGACCGCTGGTCGATCTTCGCCAACTACACGTTCCTGGACAGCGAAGTGCTGCAGAGCGTGTCCAACCGCACCGAGAGCCTCACCGGCGACCCGGTGGCCGGACGCGACCTGGTGCAGACCCCGCGCAATGCCGGCAACATCTGGACCACCTATACGCTCAATCAGTGGACCTTCGGCTACGGCGTCACCTATCAGGGCGGTTTCTATCCCAACAACGCCTCGGCCGCGGCCTATCGCAAGACCGACGACTACTGGGTGCACCGCGCGATGGTCGGCCTGCGCGTCAACGACTGGCTCAGCCTGCAGTTGAACGTCAACAACCTGTTCGACGAGGAGTACTACACCAGCGTGCGCAACAACCTCACCGTCAATGCGGCCGGCACCGTCACCGCCGGCAGCGGCTGGGCACTTCCGGGCGAAGGCCGCTCGGCGGTGTTGAGCGCCACCTTCAGTTTCTGACCCACTGGCACGCCGTCCGCACGACGCGGGCGGCGTGGAGACCACCGCATGTTGCTGCCCATTCCTGATGTTCTCAGCACCGCCCAGCTCGCCGAGCTGCGCGCGCGGCTGGACGCGGCCGACTGGGCGGACGGCCGCATCACCGCCGGCCATCAGTCGGCGCAGGCCAAGGACAACGCACAACTGCCCGAAGACAGCGCCATTGCACGCGAGGCCAGCGCGCTGGTACTGGACGCGCTCTCACGCAGCAGTACATTCTTTTCGGCGGTCTTGCCGCGGCGCATCTATCCGCCGCTGTTCAATCGCTACAGCGGCGGGCAATCGTTCGGCTACCACGTCGACAACGCGATCCGCTACGACCGCAGTCGCGGCGGCGCAGATCCCGTGCGCACCGATGTTTCGGCCACCTTGTTTCTCAGTGACCCGGACAGCTACGACGGCGGCGAGCTGGTGATCGAAGACACCTACGGCACGCAGTCGGTGAAGCTGCCGGCCGGGCACCTGGTGATCTATCCCGGCACCAGCCTGCATCGGGTGATGCCGGTGACCCGCGGCGCGCGTGTCGCCTGTTTCTTCTGGACCCAAAGCATGCTGCGCGACGATGCGCAGCGTCGCCTGCTGTTCGAACTGGACGTGTCGATCCGGCGGCTCACCCAGGACACCCCCGGCCATCCGTCGCTGATCCAGCTCACCGGCGTGTATCACAACCTGCTGCGGCAGTGGGCCGATGTCTGAGCCCGCACTGGACCCGGCGCAGCTGATCCAGCTGCTGCGCACGCAGCCCGATCGCGCGGTCGCGCTGCTGCGCAAGGCCGCCGAGCGCCAGGATCTGGCGGCGCAACTGCTGCTCGCCCAGCTCTACGCCGAAGGCCGCGGCATCCCCGCCGATCCAGCCATGGCGATGCTGTGGTACGAGGTCGCCGCCAATGCCGGGCATGCGGAAGCGATGAACCAGTTGGGGCGCTGCCACGAACTGGGCTTCGGCACCGCGTGCAATGAGGTGCTGGCGGCGCTGTGGTACCGCCGCGCCGCCGAGCATGGGCTGGATTGGGGCATGTACAACCTCGCCCATCTGTACGGCTCCGGCCGCGGCGTGGCGCAGGACCACGCGCAGGCGTTGGCGCTGTATCGCACCGCCGCCGAACGCGGACATGCCAAATCGATGAACTTCGTGGCGCGCTATCTCGACCAGGGCCTGGCCTGCGCTGCCGATCCGGTCGCCGCGCGCCACTGGTACCGACGTTCCGCCGAAGCCGGCGATTTCCGCGGCCAGGCCGGTTACGCGACCTTGCTCGCAGACGCCGGCGACATCGATCAGGCCGAGCGATGGATGCGCCGTGCGATCGCCGGCGGGCATGCCGGCTTCCTGCAACAACTCACGCCATTGCTGGCGGGTGCAACGCAGCCACGTCTGCGCGCGTTGCTGGGCGAAGTGGCCGCGCGGCAATCTTACCTGCAGCCGTCGCTTGCGGCGGGTGTGGCCTGAGCGCGCCATGGCGACCTCCAACGACACTCTTGCCACCACCCAGCAACGCCGCGGTTTCTGGCTGCGCATGCTGCATCAATGGCATTGGATCAGTTCGGCGCTGTGCCTGATCGGCATGCTGCTGTTCGCCATCACCGGGCTGACCTTGAACCATGCCGCGCGCATCGAAGCCAGCCCCTCGACCGAACACCGCACGCTCACGCTGCCGCCGGCCCTGCTCAAGTCCCTGGGCAGCCGCGAGGACGGCGATGCCCCGCTGCCGCCACGCGTGGCGCAATGGCTGGGGCGTGAGCTGGATATCAGCATCGGCACGCGTGCCGGCGAATGGTCGGCCGACGAGGTGTATTTGGCGCTGCCGCGTCCTGGCGGCGATGCCTGGCTGAGCCTGGACCGCGGCACCGGCGCGATCGAATACGAGCGTGCCGGGCGCGGCGCCATCGCCTATCTCAACGATCTGCACAAGGGACGCAATGCCGGGCCGGCCTGGGGCTGGTTCATCGACGTGTTCGCCATCGCCTGCCTGGTGTTCTGCATCACCGGGCTGTTCCTGCTGCATCTGCATGCGCGCCAGCGCCGCATGACCTGGCCATTGGTCGGCCTGGGTCTGCTGATTCCGTTGCTGCTCGCCCTGCTGTTGATCCACTGACTTTTTCCTACCGGAGACGATCATGCGCGCCACCCTGACCATCGCCCTGAGCGGCCTGCTCGCCATGCCGGCATACGCCGCCACGCTCGACATCAACGTCGAGATCCCCAAGCTCAACGTCGCCGAATATCACCGCCCATACGTGGCGATCTGGCTGGAAGGTGCGGACCAGAAGGTCGCCGCCAATCTGGCGGTCTGGTATCAATCCAAGGACACCGCCGAAGGCCACGGCACCAAGTGGCTGCCGGACCTGCGCCAGTGGTGGCGCAAGAGCGGGCGCACCCTCGAGGTGCCGGTCGACGGCGTCACCGGCCCCACCCGTCCGGCCGGCGCGCATGCGTTGTCGTTCTCCGACACCAAGGGCGCGTTGAAGTCGCTGCCGCCCGGCCAGTACACGCTGGTGGTGGAAGCCGCGCGCGAGGTCGGCGGCCGCGAGCTGGTCAAGGTGCCCTTTACCTGGCCGGCAAAGTCTGCGCAGACCGCCAAGGCCAGCGGCAGCAGCGAGCTCGGCGCCATCAGCCTGGTCGCAAAACCCTGAGCATTGCCTGCTGATGGCGGCCGCGCGCAGCACACGCGGCCGGCCACGGCGCAGCTGCGCAATGCATCGCGTTGCCAGACACATTCGCTTCCCACGCATCCACGCAGCGCCATACCTGCGCGCTGATCAGACACGTGACCCACTGTCCTCATCGTCCTTCAAGGAGTTGTCATGAAACGTTCGCTCGTCCTGATCGCCATGCTCGCCGCACTGCCGCTCAGCGCACTCGCCCACAAGGCCTGGTTGCTGCCGTCGCAGACCGTCATCGCCGGTGAGGCGCCGTGGATCACCGTGGATGCAGCGGTGTCCAACGACCTGTTCTACTTCAACCACGTGCCGCTGCGCCTGGACAACCTGAGCATCACCGCGCCCGATGGCAGCGCGCTCAAGCCGGAAAATCCGGCCACCGGCAAGTACCGCAGCGTGTTCGACCTGCAGCTCACCCAGCCGGGCACCTACAAGCTGAGCATCGTCAACGCCGGCCTGTTCGCCAGCTGGAAGGAAGACGGCAAGCCCAAGCGCTGGCGTGGCGACGAAACCCGCTTCGCCACCGAGGTGCCGAAGAACGCGCAGGATCTACAGGTCTCGCAGTCCTTCAATCGGGTGGAGACCTTCGTCACCCGCGGTGCGCCGACCACCACGGTCTTCAAGCCCGCCGGCAAGGGCATCGAGTTGATTCCGGTGACCCATCCCAACGATCTGGTTGCCGGCGAAGCGGCACAATTCACGCTGCAGCTGGATGGCAAACCGGCCGCCGGGCTGGAGATCGAGATCGTGCGCGGCGGCACCCGCTATCGCGATGCGCAGAACGAGATCAAGCTCAAAACCGATGCCAAGGGCGGCTTCAGCGTGACCTGGCCGGAGCCGGGCATGTACTGGCTGGAAACCACCACCGAAGACACCAAGACCTCGCTGCCGCAGGCCAAGCAGCGCCGCCTGGGCTATGTCGCCACCCTGGAAGTATTGCCGCAGTAATCTGCCGGCACGCGGCAGGAGCGCACACAGCGTGCATCCTGCCGCCCCATCCTCATAAGACCCGTCCATGCCCGCATCGTCTTCCGCCGACCACGCCATTGCCACGCTCGGCGGCCGCAGCATGGGCACCACCTGGAGCGTGAAGCTGGTGGCGCCGCGCGGACGCGATCTGCACCCCTTGCATGCGTGCATCCAGGCCGCGCTGGATCGCGTGGTCGCGCAGATGAGTACCTGGGAAGCCGATTCGGATATCAGCCGTTACAACCGCGCACCGGCGGGCAGCTGGCATCACCTGCCCGACGAATTCCACGCAGTGCTGAGCGCAGCATTGGAGACCGCACAGGCCAGCGAGGGTGCCTTCGATCCCACGGTTGGCCCGATGGTCGAGCTATGGGGCTTCGGCGCCGCCGGCACGCGCCGGCGTGTGCCGGAAGCGCAGGCGATCGCATTGGCGAGCCTGCGTTGCGGCTGGCAACGCCTGCAGCTGGATGGCAAGCGTGTGCTGCAGCCGGGCGCAGCGGCGCTGGATCTGTCCGGCATCGCCAAGGGCTTCGGTGTGGACTGCGTGCATCGCGCATTGCTGCAGTCGGGTATCGACAGTGCATTGATCGAGGTCGGCGGCGAATTGTTCGGCTACGGACGCAAGCCCGATGCCAGCGCGTGGCGCGTGCTGGTCGAATCCGCCCCCGACGAAGACGCCGGCAGCGCGCTGCCGGCACGCGTGCTGGTGCTGGACGGTCTGGCGGTCGCCACCTCCGGCGATCGCTGGCACCGCTTCGATGCCGACGGCACACGCTATACGCACACCTTCGACCCACGCACCGGCGCGCCCGTTCCGCATGCCCCTGCGGCGGTCACCGTACTCGCGCCCGATGCGATGCAGGCCGATGCCTGGGCCACCGCGATGACCGTGCTTGGCGCCGATGCCGGTCTTGCCCATGCGCGCAAGGCGGACCTGGCCGTGCGATTCCTGGCACGCAAGGACGGCATCCTGCTCGAATCCATGAGCCCGGCATTCGAACGCCACCTGTCCGCGTCATGAGCAGCGCCGCCTCACGCGTGTGGCTGGGTAACGGGCTGGTTCTGCTGGCGCTTACGGTCATCGTCGGCTGGCTGGCCGGCCTGCATGAGGGCGCATGGTGGAGCCCACCCACGCCGCATCGCTGGCAACTGGCAGCGCTCGGCCTGGCAATGTATCTGGGCCTGTGCGCGGTCGTGCTGCTGCGTGCCCGCAAGCGCGTCGGCGCACAACGCGCAGACGCTAGCGGCGTGTTGTTCGTCTGGGCAAGCCAGACCGGATTTGCGCGTGAGCTGGCGCAACGCAGCGTTGCCGCGCTGCAATCGGCCGGCGTCGGTGCGCATGCGCTGCCGATCGAAGCCGTCGATAGCGATCAACTCGCACGCGTGCCGCGGCTGCTGTGCATCGTCAGCACCACCGGTGAGGGCGATGCGCCCGACCATGCGCAGGCCGCCGAGCGCGCCTGGCTTGCCGACCACGCGCAGGATCTGACGGCGGTGCAGTACGCAGTGCTGGCGCTTGGCGACCGTGGTTACGCGCACTACTGCGCGTTCGGCCGACGCCTCGACGATCGCCTGCAGGCGCGCGGCGCCGCTCGCCTGTTCGAACGCATCGAGGTCGATAACGCTGACCCCAACGCCCTGCAGCGCTGGCAACGCCGTCTGGCGGAACTGGCACCCGCACTGGCGACGCAACCCGACTGGAGCCTGCCCACCTACACCACCTGGCAGCTACGCGAACGTGTCCACGTCAATCCCGGCAGTGCGGGTGCGCCAATTTACCGGCTGCGCCTGACGCCATGCGATGGCGCGTTGCCGCAGTGGAGCGCAGGCGACATCGCGGAGATCGCACCGCGTCACACCCCGGATGCGGTCGAGTCCTGGCTGCGGCGTAACCACTACGATGGCGCGCAGCAGATCGACGGCCGCCCCCTGCGCGACTGGCTCGGCGGCGCGCAACTTCCCATCGATACCGATGCCGCTCTCGGTATCGATGTGGATGCCGGTGCCAGCCTCAGAGCTAGTGCTAGTGCTGGCGCCGAAGCCGAAGCCGAAGCCAGAATCGACCCAACTACGGACACGGGTAAAGGCACTGATACAGCTACGGGAACAGCCACAGGCACAACTTCACCACTAGACGCAGATGCGTTGGTGCGCAGTTTGGCCACCCTGCCCCATCGCGACTATTCGCTTGCCTCCATCCCCGAGGAAGGCCATGCAGAACTGCTGGTACGCGAGCATCGGCACGCCGACGGCAGCCTGGGGCTGGGTAGCGGCTGGCTCTGCGTCCATGCACCGATCGGCGCAGCCATCGCGCTGCGCTTGCGCAGCAACCCCGGCTTCCACCCGCCCGCACCCGACCAGCCGATGCTGCTGATCGGCAACGGCACCGGCATCGCCGGTCTGCGCGCGCATCTACGTGCACGCATCGCAGCCGGCGCGCGGCGCAACTGGCTGCTGTTCGGCGAACGCAATGCCGCGCACGACGCGCTGTATGCCGACGAGTTGCAGCAGTGGCATCAGGACGGCTGGATCGAACGCCTGGAGCTTGTCTACTCGCGCGATCAACCACAGCCACCGCATTACGTCCAACACGCGCTGGCCGCAACCGCCGATCGCCTGCATCATTGGATCGACCAAGATGCCTGCATCTACGTCTGCGGCAGTCTGCGCGGCATGGCACCCGAACTCGACCGCACGCTGGATTGCATCCTCGGAGCCGATGTCAGACAGGAACTGCTGGGCAGCGGGCGCTATCGCCGCGACGTGTACTGAACCATCGCACGCGGCCCCGCCAAAAGCGCTCAACAAAGCGATTACGCAGATACCACAGCGCGTCTGCTGCTGAAATCCGCAACATCCCTGCTTGCGGTGGCTGCGCGCTAGACGCACCGGCTGATCCAGGACCGCGCTCCGGCTTCCCCATTCTCTCTATCACCGCATTACGCTGCCAGATCGACCAGATTGCTCGTTGTCGCGCTGCCGCCAATGCTGCGGTACTGCCCCACGGCCATCTGCATCAACGCTGCATAGGCCTGCTGTGTGCCGTCGCTGCTGGATGCATCGGCCGATGACGGCGGTCGCGGCGGCGGATCGCGTGGCTGCATCGCTTCCTGCAGTTCCTGCAGACTCAGCGCCCCGCTCTTGTCGCTGTCGAGCAGGTCCAGCAGCTGCGTGCTCGACGCACTGTCGCCATTGACCAGCGTGCTCAATTCACCGCTGCTGACACTGTCGTCGCCATCGCTGTCCAGGCCGGCAAACAAGGACTGCACATCCTGTCCTTGCTCACCCGGCGGTGGCGGAGGCGGCGGCAAGGCCTGCGCCAGTTCGCTCTCGCTGACGGTGCCGCCACCATCCTGATCGAGCATGCTCAGCAGCCCGTCGATGTCGATCTTGCTGTCGTCATCGCTATTGGACGACAGCGCGGTCGATAGCTCGGACGCGGTCAGGCTGCCATCGCTGTCGCTATCGATGGATTTGAACAACTGCGTCAGCGGATTGGTTTTTTCCGCCTGTGCGGCGGATGCGGCGTTGCCGCTGGTCGCACTGCGGCTTGCATAGGACGGGTAGGCGGCATAGCCGGCTCCGACCGAGCTGATGGTACTCATTGGTTTCCCCCTGGAATTGCCGGAACCACTCCCGGCGCCTGCACTGTTCCCTAGCCAGTTGGCACAGCGATGCCGTCGCTTGTCTGCGTTGACACGAATGCATCCGGGCGCGTGCCAGGAGGCGCGCCCTGCTCGCAGATACGTGAAAGGCCCTAGACCGGGCTCACCCGGATCGCCAGCAGCTCGCCGCCGCCGTCGAGCACATGGCGCGTGCGTGTGGAGGCGCTCAGCCACGCGGTATCGCCGGCAGCCAGCGGTGGCAGGCCACTCTCGCGCCCGAAGCTGGCCTGGCCTGCCAGCAGGTGGATCGCCCAGGCGCTGCCCGGGTCGGCGAAAAACAGCATGGTGCCGACCAGCGGCCGGTGCAGCAGTTCGGTCTGCAGCCGACCGCGCCGCCACATCAGGTTGAAATCCTGGGTCGGCCCGTCGAGCAGCGTGGCATGTACCGTTTCCTCGCCTGCAAATCGGACGCGCTGGTGCGGCGGCAGCAACTCGCAGCTGCGATGACTGCTGCCAGGAACGTCGGCAGCGGCGCCGGCGGCATGGTCGCCCTGGTCAGCGCCACTGGCCTTATTGCCATTGCCATTGCCACTGCCGCTATCGCTTTTGCTGACGCCGCCGCTAGTAGCCGTGCCGATGCCTGCATCGGTGCCTGTGCTGGTGTCGTTGCCTGTGCTTGTGTCGGTGTCGCTGACCCTACCGCTGGCAGCATCGCCAAACTGCAGCCGCATGCCATTGCCGTGCAACAGCACCAGCTCGCGATCGATGCCCGGGAACGCGGAAAACGCCGCATCCTGCTCGATCTCGGCAATCGACAGGCGTAGCGACCACGCATCGGCGTCGCCGAGGCGCAGGATCTCGCGCGTCCAGCCCAGTTGATTGCGCCACCGCTCACGGCGGTACTCGGTGGCCGGAATCACCCGGCTGCTCAGGTCTGTCAGCTGCATGGGCGCATTGTGCCGCAAGCGCGGCGCCCGGGCCGTCATGCTGTGACTTAAGCCTGCTGCCGACCCTCAGGCTTGCTACCTAGCCTCAAACTTGAGGATGGGGCCGACACCTACAAAACGATTGACGCCTCACGATGTAACCGGCGCTTCATGCTGTGACTGCCTCTTTCCTGCAGTCGCAGACGCTTGCGTGCGCTCGCAACCCACGCGGACCCAAAACGAAAAACGCCCGGCTGCACATCCAAGTGCAACACCGGGCGATTCCACGTCCTTGTCGGCTTCCAGCCATCCCCCAGACATCCTGTCCAGTTAGGTTGCGGCCACGCATCCTCGCGTCGAACCGTATCTCGGATCCTTTCCCGTTAACGCCGTCCCACCGGTTTCACCGCCGCCCCCTTGGCAGCCTTCTTGGCGGGAGCCATCGTGGCTCCCACTTCGATCAGGTCTCGATTCCGTTCGACCGTCTTGAGTCCGATGCCCTTGACCAGTGCCAGTTCCTCGGCACTCTTGAAGGGACCGTTTGCCTGTCGGTGCTCGACGATTGCCTCGGCTTTTGATCGCCCGACGTTCGTCAGCACCTTGTCCAATTCCTCAGCAGACGCGGTGTTGATATCGACCTTGTCGAGTGCATACGCATTCGAGGACAACAGCAACGCCAGTAGCAGGGACTTTAGGGCTACGGTAAATGACTTCATTGCAACGCTCCTTGTGGCTTGGGTGATGGTCCTAGCCAGCATTCCTGCCGGCCGAGCCAGTGTCCCGCGCCACATGCAGCAATCCTATCGCCAACGAACTTTTCACACAGCCGGTGAACTGCGCGCCGCCTTGTAGGGAAATACCTACCCCCAGGCACGGGCGTAGAATGTGCCATTACGTCACGTATTCGGAGCCTCCATGGACAGCGCCAAGATCGACCAATTCATCAGCGATACCTGGGACCGCGAGATCGTCCCGCAATTGGTCGATTACATTCGCATCCCCAATAAATCGCCGATGTTCGACGCCGATTGGGTCGCGCACGGCTATATGGAGCAAGCGGTCACCCTGATGGAAACCTGGGCGCGCGCGCAGGCCATCGAGGGCATGCAGGTCGAGGTGGTGCGCCTGGAAGGCCGCACGCCGTTGATCTTCATCGAGATTCCGGCAACCGGCGCCGATTCGGGCGACGACACCGTGCTGCTGTACGGCCACCTCGACAAGCAGCCGGAAATGACCGGCTGGGACGCCGACCTCGGCCCATGGGAGCCGGTGCTGCGCGACGACAAGCTGTACGGGCGCGGTGGCGCCGACGATGGTTACGCGATCTTCGGTTCGCTGGCGGCGGTACTGGCGCTGCGCACCCAGGGCCTGCCGCATGCGCGCTGCGTGGTACTGATCGAGGCCTGCGAGGAATCCGGCAGCTACGACCTGCCGGCCTACGTCGACCATCTGGCCGCACGCATCGGCAAGCCATCGCTGGTGGTGTGCCTGGATTCGGGCTGCGGCAACTATGAGCAGCTGTGGTGCACCACCTCGCTGCGCGGGCTGACCGGCGGCAACCTGAGCGTGAAGGTGCTGGAGGAAGGCGTGCATTCGGGCGATGCCTCCGGCGTGGTGCCGTCCAGCTTCCGCCTGCTGCGCCAGTTGCTGTCGCGGATCGAGGACGAAGCCAGCGGTCGCATCCTGCTGGACGGATTGCATGTGCAGGTGCCGGCCGAACGGCTGGCGCAGGCCAAGGCCGCGGCGGCGACGCTGGATACCGCCATCTTCGACAAGTTCCCGATGGTCGATGGCCTGGTGCCGATGCACGACGACCTCACCGAGCTGGTGTTGAACCGCACCTGGCGCCCGGCGCTGTCGATCACCGGTGTGGATGGCATGCCGCCGCTGGCGTCGGCCGGCAACGTGCTGCGTCCGCAGACCGCGGTGAAGCTGTCGCTGCGCCTGCCGCCGACTGCCGACGGCAAGGCCTGTGGTGAACTGCTGAAAGAGGCCTTGCTGCGCGACCCACCCAACGGCGCACAGGTGACCCTGGAACTGGAAAAGGCCTCATCGGGCTGGAATGCGCCCGAGATGGCGCCATGGCTGGCAAAAGCCATCGACGACGCCAGCCTGGCGTTCTTCGACAAGCCGGCGATGTACATGGGCGAAGGCGGCTCGATCCCGTTCATGGGCATGCTGGGCGAGAAGTTCCCCGGCGCGCAGTTCATGATCACCGGCGTGCTCGGCCCGCATTCCAATGCGCATGGCCCCAACGAGTTCCTGCATATCCCGATGGGCAAGCGGGTCACGGCCTGCGTGTCCAAGGTGCTCGCCGAGCACCACGCCGCCTGCCTGCGCGGCGAGACCAGCGGCTCGCCGGTGGCGGCCGACAGCGGCACCCGTCATGGTGGGCATGGCTGCTGCTGATTGACCCCTGGACCGCCCCGCGCATGCCGGGGCGGTCCAATGGCCTTGCCATGCGTTGCGGCGCACGCATGGACGCAGCCCCAACACCGTCGCGGCAATCGGCGCTGCACATGTGGTTGCCGTGGCGGCGAATGCTAGTCTGCCGCTCCCACTTCCCTCAGTGCCTGCGATGAACAATCTCTTCGGTAACGACAGCTGGCTTTACATCATTCTGGTCGGCTTCGTGGTCGGGCTGCTGGCACGTTTCATCACGCCCGGCACGCAGCGACTGGGTTGCCTGCTGACCATCGTGCTGGGCATCGCCGGTGCAGTGGTGGCCAGCTGGTTCGGCCGCTACATGGGCTGGTACCACGCTGGCGAACCGGCCGGTTTCCTCGGTGCGTTGCTGGGTGCGATCGCGATCCTGGCGCTGCTGCGGCTGTTCAGTGGCAGCAAGCGTTGATCGACCCGGCGTCGCTGCCGACCTGGCTGCGCTTCACTTCACGACACGGCATTTACCCATGACGTCATCGTTGACTCCCGATACCGCGCGCGCTGCGCTTCGTCTGCAATGGGCGCGGCAGGCGTTGAACGACCCTGAGGTCACGCTGCAGCGTGCCTCGGTCGATGCGGGATTCCGCAGTTACTGGCGTACCCAAGGACGCGGCGTGGACCGCATCCTGATGGATGCGCCACCTGCATTGGAAAACGTGGCGCCCTGGTTGCGCATGCACGCCCTGCTCGGCACCCACGGCGTGCGGGTGCCGCAGGTGCTTGCGCAGGATCTTGAAATCGGCTTCCTGCTGCTGGAAGACCTGGGTGTGCCGACCCTGGCGCAGGTGCTGACCGACGCCAATGCCGACGCGTTGCTGGATGCTGCGATCAGCCAGTTGCTGCTGCTGCAGCGGATTGCGCCGCCCGCCGACAGCGGCGTGTTTGGCGAGGCGCTGCTGCTACGCGATGCCGGATTGTTCGAAGAATGGTTTCTTGGTCGCCACCTGGGCCTGCAGCTGGATTGCGGCCAGGCCGAACAACTGCAGTTGGTGCAGCGCCGCTTGATGGACAACGCACTGGCGCAGCCGCGCGTCTTTACCCACCGCGATTTCATGCCGCGCAATCTAATGCCGGTCGGCGACGGGCCGGCGGTGCTGGACTTCCAGGATTGCGTGATCGGGCCGATCGCCTACGACCCGATCAGTCTGTTCAAGGACACCTCGGTGAGTTGGCCGCTGCCGCGCGTGGATGGCTGGCTGGAGCGTTACCACGCGCGTGCCGCAGCGGCTGGATTACCGGTGCCGCCGCTGGCGCAATTCCTGCGCGATGCGGACTGGATGGGCGTGCAGCGGCACTTGAAGAATCTCGGCATCTTCTCGCGCCTGAGCCATCGCGACGGCAAGCACTGGTATCTGGATAACGTGCCGCGTTTCATTGTGTATCTGGACGAGGTGTTGCCGCGTCATCCCGAGCTCGCGCCACTGATCGGCCTGCTGGAAGACCTGGTCAAACCTGCCCTGGCGGCACGCTCCGCGCAGACCGGCGCATGAAGGCACTGATCTTCGCCGCCGGTTTCGGCGAGCGCATGCGTCCGTTGACCGAGCGCACGCCCAAGCCCCTGCTGTCGGTCGGCGGCACACCGCTGATCGTCTGGCATCTGCGCAAGCTAGCCGCGCTGGGCGTGGACGAGGTGGTAATCAATACCTCGTGGCTGGCCGAGCAGTTTCCACAGGGACTGGGCGATGGCAGCGCGTTCGGGCTGCGGCTGACGTACTCCTTCGAGGGCGACACCCCGCTGGAAACCGGCGGCGGCATGCTGCACGCGTTGCCGTTGCTGGGCGATGCCCCGTTCCTGCTGGTCAACGGCGATATCTGGACCGATTTCGATTTCGCGCGGCTGTCGGTTGCGCCGGCGGGCCTGGCGCAGTTGGTGCTGGTCGATCAACCCGCCTATGCAGCGCGCGCAGACTTTGCGCTGGATGCCGATGGCAAGGTGCGCGCAGATCTACCCGCAACGCTGACCTACGCCGGCATCGGCATGTATCGACCGGCGTTGCTGCGCGATTGGCAATCGGTCATCGGCCAGCTCCCGGAGCACACCGGCACCGCGCCGCGCTTTGCGCTGGCGCCGATCCTGCGCGCGCAGATGGCGGCAGGTCTGATCGATGGCATCCACCATGCCGGGCGCTGGACCGATGTCGGCACGCCGCAGCGATTGGCGGAGCTGGATGCCCGGTTGCTGCACGACGGCGGCTGATCGCAGCCACGCCCCTGCAAATTCCGGGCCGCGCGTCGCGCATTGCTCGAACCCCAAACACCGACCATCTCGACGGACTTGCAGCCAAACTGCCGGCGCCGCTCCTGCTCTTGTCCATGCGCACCGCCCATCCCGACAGGTCCTTGCCCGCCTACCGTCGCGGGACCTTACGCGGCATGGATGCCGCGTAAGCGCCTACAAGGACGTACTTGCGGCGTGTCCCGCGACGGTGGGGCGGGCAAGGGCCCTGCAGCCAACCCGCAGATCAGCTGCTCTACAAGCTTCAGGCGATGTGCCTCGAATGCCCGGACACGGCGATAGATGTGCAGATGGCAAGCGCTAAGCAACCTGCGCCTACCTAGCGCTGAGCGCAGTAATTCCGTCAGCCGCTCGAAGAGCCGCGATCCTCCAGCACCCGCCGCAGGAACGGCACGGTGATGCGGCGCTTGGCAGCCAGCGATTCGCGATCCAGCCGGTCCAGCAATGCCACCAGTCCTGCCAGTTCGCGTTCGCTATGGGTCAGCAGCCAGTCGATTGCCGCCTCGTCCAACGCCAGTCCGCGCCGTTGCGCACGATCGCGCAACACCGCCGCGCGCCCTGCGTCGTCGAGCACCGGCAGGCTGATGCGGATGCATTGCGACAGCCGCGAGCGCAGATCCGGCAACACCAAGGCCAGGCCGTCGGGCATGTGCCGCGCGGTGTACAGCAAGGTGGTGCCAGCAGCGCGCGCGCGGTTGTGGAAATCGAACAGCGCCACTTCGTCGTCGCGCTGCCCGGCAATGCTTTCCACGCCGTCCAGTGCGACCAGGCTGCGCCCTTCCAGCGCTTCCAGCGCATCGCGCAAGCGGCCAGTGGCAGCATGCAGAGGCAGGTACGCCGGGGCGCGCCCGGCCTGCTCGGCGGCCGCGCACACCGACAACGCCAGATGCGTCTTGCCGGTGCCGGCGGGGCCGGCCAGATACAGCCAGTCGCTCACCTGCCCGACCGCCAACGCCTGCAGCTGCGACAGCAGGCCGTCGGGCGCGGCGATGTAACTATCGAATCGCTGATCGGGCGGCGCGCGTAGCGCCAGTGGCAACTGCGGAACGCTCACAGCCGATCGGTGTCCTTGCCTGGGTCGATGATCACGCTGCGCTCGTTGGTGGACTGCAACACGATGCCGGCACGTTCGCCCGCATACAGATCGCTGCGCGTGTACTGCTCATGCGCATAGCGCAGCAGCACATTGGCCACCGCCGCCACCGGCAGCGCCAGCAGCATGCCGAGGAAGCCGAACAACTGGCCGCCCGCCATCACCGCGAAGATCACCGCCACCGGATGCAGGCCGATCTTGTCGCCGACGATGCGCGGCGTCAGCACATAGCTTTCCAGCAGCTGGCCGACGGTGAACACCACCCCGACGCCGATCAGCAGCTTCAGGTCGAAGCCCTGCGCCTGCACCACCGCCGCCAGCAGGGCGAGCACGATGCCGGTGGTGGCGCCCAGATACGGAATGAAGCTGATCAGGCCGGCGATGATGCCGATCAACAGGCCCAGATTGAGCCCGATGATGGACAGGCCGGCGGCGTAGATCGCCCCCAGCGCCAGCATCACCAGGAACTGGCCGCGGATGAAGCCACCCAGCACGTCGTTGGATTCCTGCGCCAGCCGGCTCACGGTGCCGATGTAGGCGCGCGGAATGACCGCGGCCACACGCTCGACCAGGCGGTCCCAGTCGCGCAGGAAGTAGAACGCCAGGATCGGCAGCAACGCCAGGTTGATCACCCAGGTCACCATCGCAAAGCCCGACCGCTGCACGTAGCCGAAGAAGGTCTTGGCGGCGCCGCCGGCCTGCTCCCAGTGGCTGCGGATCCAGTCGATCAGGCGCTCCGGGTCCAGCCAGCCCATCAGCTCCACGCCGGTCTTGGCTTCCAGCCACGGGATCGCGGTACTGATGGCCCAGGCACGCATCTGCGGCAGCGCGTCGATCAGAGTCATGATCTGGCGCTCGATCATCGGCACCAGGATCATCAGTGCCAGCACGAAGAGTAGCAGCGCCAGCACGAATACCAGCACTACCGCGATGTTGCGGGAGCGGCCGGCGCGCTCGATACGGTCCACCAGCGGGTCGCCCAGCCAGGCCAGCAGCAGCGCCAGCACGAACGGCGTCAGGATCGGCGACAGCAGCGATACCACCCACAGCACGCCGACAGTCACCGCCACCCATTTCAGGCGACGCAGAAACAGGGCGATCTCGGCTTCGGGAGTCAAAGTCATTTCAGGCGGTACTCGGCGTGCTCGTTTTCGAGAATGATCGGGCCCTCGGTCGGCACCGACACGGGCACCAACGGGCTGTTGTCGCCGAGCATACGGTTGAGGCCGGAAATGCCCGTGAGCAATTCCAGGTCCACTTCCATGCGGTCGCCATTGGCGCTGACCGGGCGGATGCTGCGCACCACCGAAACGCCTTGCAATGCGGCAGAGACGCGCAGGTAATCGTCGGCGCTGCCGATCCCGGTGATCACCGCGCGGTAAACCCCGGGCACACCCGAATCCACCCGCTTGGCGTAGCGCTTGACCAGCGCATCGGCGGCGCCGTCGGCACCGGCAGCCATCGCGCGACGCGCGTCGGCGTCGCTGCTGGTCCAGCTGGACAGCACGTTGCCGTTGTCGACAAAGACCCAGTCGGCGGTCCAGCCGGCGTCATTGCGGTAGAGCTTGCCGATCAACTGCATCGGCGGGCTGTACTTGGCCGATGCGCGTGCCACCGTGGCGGTGTCCTTGCGCCAGATCGCGCCGGCCAGCACCTGCTCGGCGGCGGCACCGCCGGGCAGGCCGAGCCGGTAGCCGCGCTCGATCGCCCGGTCCAGCACGCTGCGCGCGGCATTGGCCTGGCCCACGCCGACCAGGCGCGGGCCGCTGCCGTCGTCGATGGCCAGCCACAGCACCGGCTTGGGCCGCGGCAGCGGCCACACCGGCAGGCCCAGTGCGGCGATCAGGCCATCCACGTCAGATTGCCGGAAGCGCGCCACCAGCACGGTGCGGAAGGTCGGCGCGCCGGTGCGCGAGGTGCCCTGGTCCTGACGGTAATCGTAGTTTTCGACATAGCCCGGCGCGCCGCGCAATGCCTGCGAGACGCCGGGGCGGCTCATCACGCCGCGGTCGCCGGAGACCTTGCCCAGCACCGCACCGAGCGCGCGCGCCAGCGCACCGGGGCGATCGGACTCGCTCTGGCTGTTGACCGGCACTTCGGCCTCGTAGGCACTTTGCGCCTTGGCGACGTCGCCTTCGGTGCGTAGATCGGCCTGCGCAAAGGCTGGCGCGAGGGGCATGGCGACCACGAGGGCGAGAAAGAAAGCGAGACTGCGGCGCATCGACGGTTCCATGACGTAAGCGTATCCGGGTGAATTGTTGCCCGAATGGGACGCCAGCGCCAACGTGGCTGCTAAAATCGCCGCCTTTACAGCCGAGCCCTCCCCGCCCGTGACCAGCCCAACGCCTTCCAATCCCTCGCCCATGACCTACCGTGAGGCAGGTGTCGACATCGATGCCGGCAATGCATTGGTCGAACGTATCAAGCCGCTGGTCAAGCGCAGCTTCCGGCCAGAGGTGATGGGCGGCCTGGGTGGTTTTGGCGCCTTGTTCGACCTGTCCGGCAAGTACCGGGAGCCGGTGCTGGTGTCCGGCACCGACGGCGTCGGCACCAAGCTCAAGCTGGCGCAGCAGCTGGGCCGGCACGACACCATCGGCATCGACCTGGTCGGCATGTGCGTCAACGACGTGCTGGTGCAGGGCGCTGAGCCATTGTTCTTCCTGGATTATTTCGCCACCGGCAAGCTGGACGTGGACACCGCCGCGGCGGTGGTCGGCGGCATCGCGCGCGGCTGCGAGCTGTCCGGCTGCGCCCTGATCGGCGGCGAAACCGCCGAGATGCCCGACATGTATCCGCCGGGCGAGTACGACCTGGCCGGCTTCACCGTCGGCGCGGTGGAAAAATCGCAGCTGCTGGACGGCGCGCAGGTGCGCGCGGGCGACGTGCTGATTGGCATCGCCTCGTCCGGCCCGCATTCCAATGGCTACTCGCTGATCCGCAAGATCTACGAACGTGCCGGCTCACCCGCCGAGCTGGTGCTGGACGACGGCGTCAAGCTGATCGATGCGCTGATGGCGCCCACCGCGCTGTACGTCAAGCCGATCCTGGCGCTGCTCAAGTCGCACGGCGAGACGATCCACGCCATGGCGCACATCACCGGCGGCGGGCTGACCGAAAACATCATCCGGGTGATCCCCGACGGCCTGGGCCTGGACATCGACGCCAAGGCCTGGACGCTGCCGCCGGTGTTCGCCTGGCTGCAGCGCGAAGGCGCGGTGGCCGATGCCGAAATGTGGCGCACCTTCAATTGCGGCATCGGCTTCGTGCTGATCGCCGCACCCGAGCAGGCTGCCGCGCTGGAACAGGCACTGGATGAGCAGTCGCTGGCGCATTGGCGCATCGGCCAGGTGGTCCCGGCGCAGGGCGACGAGCGCGTGCGGATCGGTTGATCGAGGAGAGCTGCATGGACGCTTCCCCACGCGCACTGCCGGCATCGGCCAGCGCTGACGATCTCCAGCACCTGAAACTGCTGTCGGTCTTTCACTATGTGCTGGCCGCGATCACTGCGCTGTTTTCGCTTTTCCCGTTGATCCATCTGTTCATGGGAATTGCAATCATCACCGGGCACCTGCCCATGACACATGCCAGTGCGGACGCACCATCGATGGATCCGCGATTGTTCGGCTGGTTCTTCGTGGTGTTCGCGGCTGTGTTCATTGGCTGCGGCCTGACGCTGGCGGCGTTCATGGCCTACGCTGGCCGCTGCATCGCCCAGCGCAGACGGCATCTGCTGTGCCTGATCGTGGCCGGCATTTCCTGCTCCTTCATGCCGTTCGGTACCGTCGTCGGCGTGTTTACGCTGGTGGTGCTGCTGCGCCCGCAGGTCAAGGCCTTGTTCGCGCCGACCGCCACCGCTGCGTGACGCGCCCTGCCCCATGACTTCAGCGAATCCAGCCCCGTGAGCCTGCGTCTGGCCGTCCTGGCCTCCGGCCGTGGCAGCAACCTGCAGGCCATCCTCGATGCCATCGGCAGCGGCCGGCTGCCGGCCGAGGTCGTCGGCGTGTTTTCCGACCGCCCGCAGGCGCCGGCACTGCACAAGGTCGATGAGGCATTGCGCTGGAGCGCCAGCCCGCGCGACTTTGCCGACCGTGCGGCCTTCGACGCTGCGCTGGGCGATTCAATCGCCGCCGCGCAGCCGGACTGGGTGATCTGCGCCGGCTACATGCGCATCCTCGGCGAGCCGCTGGTGCGCCGCTTTGCCGGGCGCATGCTCAACATCCACCCCTCGCTGCTACCCAAATACCGCGGCCTGCATACCCATGCCCGCGCACTGGAAGCAGGCGATACCGAACATGGCGCCAGCGTGCACCTGGTGGTGCCGGAGCTGGATGCCGGCACGGTGATCGCGCAGGCGCACGTGCCGGTGCTGCCCGACGACAGCGCCGAGCAGCTGGCCGCGCGCGTGCTGGCGCGCGAACACCCGCTGCTGCTGGCCACGCTGGACCTGCTCGCCAGTGGGCGCGTGGAGGTGCGTGGCGATGGCGTCCATATCGACGGTCAGTGCCTGTTTACGCCACTGCGACTAGAGTCCGCTGACACCGCCTTCGCCTGAATGCGGATACGCCCTCCTCATCCTGTCTCGGACATCCTGGCGGCCCCGTGCCTCCCTCCCAGCGCATGAAACTCCTCCCGATCGCGACCGCGCTGTTGACCACCGCCCTGCTCGCCCCGGCCGGTGCCGGCCGTGCGCAACAGGCGCCTGCCGTGCCTGCGCCAGCGGCTCCTGCTCCAGCTGCGGCGGCGCCAGCGGTACCGGCCTCTGCAGCGGCCCTGCCTGCCAGCACCTGGACGCCGCCGCCACTGCAACCCTTCGTGGCCACCTACCAGGCGTTCTACCGCGGCAAGGAAGCCGGCGATGCCACCATGCAGGTCAGCAACGGCGAAGGCAGCCAGTGGCGTATCGACATGTCGGTGCGCGGCCGCAAGGGCTTTGCCAGCATCCTGGGACTCAATCTGGAACAGAGCACGGTCTTCCGTGTCGATGGCGACACCTATGTACCGTTGAGCCAGAGCACGGTGCGCAAGGCAATGTTCTTCGGCAAGAAGGTCACCGGCGTCTACAACTGGCAAACCGCCAGCGCCCAGTGGGACGGCGATCTGAAGAAGGAGCGCCAGCAGGCGATTCCCCTGCAGCGCGGCGACCAGAGCGCGCTGTCGCTGAACCTGTCGCTGATGCGCGACGCGCAACCCGGACGCAGCCTGAGCTATCGCTACGTCGATGTCGGCCGGGTGCGCAAGTACGACTACAAGGTCGCCGATGCCACCGAAGTGGTACAGGTCGGCGACCTGAGCTACGACGCGTTGCGCGTGTACCGCGTCAACAGCGGCGACAACGAAACCATCCTCTGGATCGCCAACGGCGTTCCCACGCCGGTGCGCATCCTGCAACGTGACAAAGGTGAGGATCAGGTCGATCTACGCCTGGTCGAATACCAAGGAGCCTGACCCATGCACACTGTTTCCCGCACCTGTTCGCTGATCGCCGCTGCTGCACTGGCCGTGGCCAGCTTGCCCGCGTTCGCCATGCAGCCGTTCCAGGCCGATTATTCGGCCAACTACATGGGCATGCAGGCCAACGGCACCATGACCCTGGCCACCGCCGGCGCCAATCAGTGGCGCTATACGCTCACCATCCAGAACCAGCTGGCCAACCTGACCCAGAGCACGGTGTTCGAAGAGAGCAACGGCCAACTGCGTCCGGTCAGCAGCAACGACACCTCGTCGATGATGGTCAAGCGCCGCAACGTCACCGCCAACTACGACTGGAAAACCAGCCAGGCGACCTGGGGCGGCGACATCAAGCCGGACCGTCGTGGCCCGGTGAAGTTGCAGCCCGGCGACATGGATGCGCTGCTGATCAACCTGGCCATTACCCGCGACCTGGCCGCCGGCAAGCCGCTGAACTACCGCATGGTCGACGAAGGCCGCATCAAGCCGATGAGCTACAAGGTGGTCGGCAAGGAAACCATCACCGTCAACGGCAAGCAGGAACAGGCGACCAAGGTGTCGCGCGTGGACGGCGACAAGGAACTGATCGCCTGGGTGGTCAAGGACCTGCCGGTGCCGGCACGCCTGCTGCAGAAGGAAAAAGGCCAGGACGCGCTGGATCTGACCATCAAGGGCCTGCGCTAAGCGCCAGGCACGCCTGGTAGGAGCGTGCCTGCGCGCGACGGGGCTTTATCGGTAACGCCCCGTCGCGCGCGGGCACGCTCCTACCAGGGCATGGGACTTGCTCTCCCGGCATCCTGCCTCCCACAGCGATGAAGAGCCCGGCTGCGAGCCGGGCTTCTTCCTTCCGATCGGCGTGCGGCGGACGCTGCGCAGCACGCAGAAACGCTCGACTCAGGGCTTGGCCGCCGCCTTGTCGTCGCCGCTGGAGAACACCGTGCGGCAGTCCACGCGGATCTGCTCGCCGGTGCTGCGCCAGTAGAACAGGTCGCAATGGCGCTTGCCTTCGACGGTCTTCTTGACCGCCACTGCATAGAACGACTGCGCGATCTCGTCGCGGCTGGCGGTTCCGTCGTTGTTCCAGTCCATGTCCTTGAACTCGACGCCCTGGGTGATCGCCATGCCCACCGACCAGGCATAGGCCAGCCACGCCAGGATCAGCACGATCACGCCGAGCAGGATCTTGCGCCGGGTGGTGAAGCGCCCGCGCAGGATCATGCGATGCGCCGGATGGTCGCGCCCAGCGCCCCCAGCTTCTCCTCGATGTTTTCGTAGCCACGGTCCAGGTGGTAGATGCGATCGATGGTGGTGTCGCCGTCGGCGACCAGGCCGGCCAGGATCAACGATGCCGACGCGCGCAGATCGGTCGCCATCACCGGCGCGCCGCTGAGGCGCTCGGCGCCGCGCACGATCGCGGTATGGCCTTCGACCTGGATGTCCGCACCCAGGCGCAGCAGTTCGTTGACGTGCATGAAGCGGTTTTCGAAGATGGTTTCGTTGATCACGCCCACTCCGTCGGCCACGCAGTTGAGCGCCATGAATTGCGCCTGCATGTCGGTGGGGAACGCCGGGTACGGCGCGGTGGTCAGGTTGACCGCACGCGGGCGCTTGCCGTGCATGTCCAGCGTGATGCTGTCGGCAGTGGTGGTGATGCTGGCACCGGCTTCGGTGAGCTTGTCCAGCACCGCGTCCAGGGTGTCCGGACGGGCGCGGCGCACGCTGACGCTGCCGCCGGTCATCGCCGCGGCGACCAGGAAGGTGCCGGTCTCGATGCGATCCGGCAGCACCGCATGGTGTCCGCCGCCCAGGCGCTCCACGCCCTGCACCACGATGCGCGGCGTACCGGCGCCTTCGATCTGCGCACCGAGTGCGATCAGGCAGTCGGCCAGGTCGGTGACTTCCGGCTCCATCGCCGCGTTTTCCAGCACGGTGGTGCCTTCGGCCAGCACGGCGGCCATCAGCACGTTCTCGGTGCCGGTGACGCTGACCATATCGAACACGTAGCGGCCGCCCTTCAGGCGCCCATTGCTGGTGGCCTTGATGTAGCCGTTCTCCACGCTGATCTCCGCACCCAGCGCCTGCAGGCCCTTGATGTGTTGATCGACCGGGCGCGAGCCGATCGCGCAGCCGCCGGGCAGCGACACCTCGGCGGTGCCGTAGCGCGCCAGCAGCGGGCCGAGCACCAGGATCGAGGCGCGCATGGTCTTGACCAGTTCATAGGGCGCGACCTGGTGGGTGACCGAGCGCGGGTCGACCAGGATCGAGCGACCCTTGGCCAGCGTGCCTTCGTCGATGGTGACCTCGGCGCCCAGTTCGCTGAGCAGTTTCACCGTGGTGATCACATCGTGCAGATGCGGCACGTTGCTGATCTCCACCGGCGCATCGGCCAGCAGGGTCGCGCACAGGATCGGCAGCACCGCGTTCTTGGCGCCGGAAATATTGACCTCACCGTGCAGCGCTTGGCCGCCGGTCACTACGATTTTTGCCATGGGAGCTTGGGGAATCCGAAAAGGGATGTCGGGGGAATGGGAAGCGTCGCCAGGAGCCGGCCGGGCCGCTGGCAGTCGGGGCGCAGGCGCAGCCCGACCAGCCAGGACCCGACTGACGCTCAGCCTTCGTCGGGCGTCAGCGTCTTGAGCTGCAGCGCGTGGATCGCGCCGCCCATCAGCTCGCCCAGGGTCGCGTAGACCATGCGATGGCGCGCCAACGGGGCCTTGCCGGCGAATGCGGGGCTGATCACGGTCGCCTCGAAGTGCACGCCGTCGTCGCCGTGCACGTCGACGCGGGCTTCGGGCAAGCCGGATTCGATGAGTTTACGGATGGTTTCGGCGTCCAAAGGGCGTTTCCTCATAAAATGAGCGCACATTCTACTCTTCACCCGAGTCCCGCATGGCCGTCTCGCACCTGCCCTCCGCCACCGTCAGCGACGCCAGCCTGGTCGCCAGCGGCCAGCGCGTGCTGGAGATCGAGCGCGAGGCGCTGGCCAGCGTGGGCGCGCGGATCGGCAGCGACTTCGCCGCGGCCTGCCGGCTGGTACTGGCCTCGCGCGGGCGCGTGGTGGCCACCGGCATGGGCAAGTCCGGGCATATCGCGCGCAAGATCGCCGCCACCCTGGCCTCCACCGGCACGCCGGCGTTCTTCGTGCATCCGGGCGAGGCCGGGCACGGCGACCTGGGCATGATCACCGAGGCCGACATCGTGCTGGCGCTGTCCTACTCCGGCGAATCGGACGAGGTGCGCATGCTGCTGCCGGTGCTCAAGCGCCAGGGCAACCCGATCATCGCCATGACCGGGCGCCCGAACTCCTCGCTGGCGCAGGCCGCCGACGTGCACCTGGACGTGAGCGTGTCGGCCGAAGCCTGCCCGCTGCATCTGGCACCCACCTCCAGCACCACCGCCTCGCTGGCGATGGGCGACGCGCTGGCCGTGGCGCTGCTGGACGCGCGCGGTTTCACCGCCGACGATTTTGCGCGCTCGCACCCGGCCGGCAGCCTGGGCCGGCGCCTGCTGCTGCACATCACCGACGTGATGCACAGCGGCGATGACCTGCCGCGCGTGCGCGAGGACGCCAGCCTGAGCGAGGCGCTGATGGAAATGAGCCGCAAGCGGCTGGGCATGACTGCCGTGGTGGACGCGGACGGGCGCCTGATCGGCCTGTTCACCGACGGCGACCTGCGCCGTGCGCTGGACAGCGACATCGACGTGCGCAGCGCCGGCATTGCCCAGGTGATGACGCGCAACCCGCGCACCATCGGCGCAGACCAGCTGGCCGCCGAAGCCGCACGGCTGATGGAGGATTACAAGATCAACGGTTTGATCGTGGTTGACGCGCAGCAGCGCGCGGTGGGCGCATTGAACATTCACGACCTGTTGCGCGCCAAAGTGGTTTAACAGGTTCAGTTTTCTACCGTTGGAACCCCGTTCTCACCGATTCGTGCCGATGCCCTATTCCCCTCTGCAACACCTGCCCGCCGACATCACCGACCGCGCCGCGCGTATCCGCCTGGCCTGTTTCGACGTCGACGGCACCCTGACCGACGGCCGTCTTTATTACGACCATGCCGGCAATGAGAGCAAGTCGTTCAATGTGCTCGACGGCCAGGGGCTCAAGCAGCTCGACCATGCCGGCATCCATGTCGCGCTGATCACCGCGCGCGCCAGCCTGTCGGCGGAAAAGCGCGGCCAGGATCTGGGCCTGCACGTGCAGATCGGGGTCAAGAACAAGCGCCTGGCAGTGCTGGCTCTTTGCCAGGAGCATGGCCTGTCGCTGGACCAGGTGTTGTTCATGGGCGACGACCTGCCGGACCTGCCGGCCCTGCTGGCGGTCGGCCTGCCGGTGGCACCGGCCAACGCGCATCCGTGGATCGCCGAGCGCGTGCAGTGGCATACCCGGGCACGTGGCGGCGAAGGCGCCGCGCGCGAGGTCTGCGATGTGGTGCTGGCCGCGCAGGGTCAGGTCGAGGGCATCATCGAAAGGTTCTCCGCATGAGCTGGAACTGGCGCACCACCCTGGGCGTGGCGCTGTTCGCCGCCGCGGTGATTTCCGGCTGGTCGGCGTGGCAGCAGCGCGCGCGGCCGGTCGCCGCGGCGACAGACGATGCGCGCGCCGACTACGTGCTGCGCGACTTCGAACTGATTGCGCTGGACAAGGAAACCGGCAAGGAATCGATGACGCTGCGCGCGCCGGAGATGCATCGCAACCGCGCCGATCGCACTTCCGAGGTCACCACCCCGGTGTTCCTGCTGCCTGACAACACCAATCAACCGTGGACGCTGCGCTCCAAGACCGGCTGGATCAGCCCCACGGGCGACGAGCTGCGCCTGCGCGGCGACGTCGAGGGCGACAGCCCCACCGGCGGCGCGACCCCGCCGACCACGTTCCGCACCCAGAGCCTGGACGTGTTCCCGAAGCAGAACCTCGCCAAGACCGCGGCCCCGGTGAGCATGAGCCGGCCGGGTATCATGCAGAGCGGGGTCGGCTTCGAGGCCGATCTCAAATCACGCCAGTACAAGCTCCTTTCCCAGGTCAAGACCCGCTATGAACCGAATGCTGCCCGCTAAACTGGCGTTTGCCGCGCTGCTGCTGCCCGCCCTTGCGATGGCCAAGACCAGCGACCGCAATCAGCCGATGGCGATCGACTCCAATGCCAACGATTGCAACATGCTCGACGACAGCGGCAAGTGCCGCTTCAGCGGCAATGTGGTGATCACCCAGGGCACACTGGAAATCCACGCCGACACAGCCGACATCTTCCAGAAGAACGGCCAGACCGACCGCGTCGTGCTGACCGGCAAGCAGGCCACGCTGAAGCAGCAGATGGACGATGGCGCGATGATGAACGGCCAGGCCGACAACATCGAGTACCAGGTCGCCAACGAAGTCATCGTGCTGACCGGCAATTACAAGGTCGACTCGCCCAAGGGCACCAACGCCGGCCAGCGCATGGTCTACAACACCAAGACCGGCAATATGCAGAGCGGCGGCGACGGCAGCCGCGTGCGTACGATCATCCAGCCCAAGACCGCAGCGCCGGCGGCAGCAGCGCCTGCGGCGACGCCGGCCGCCAAGCCCGCGGCCAAGCCGCAGGGGAAGAAGTAATGCTGGTCGCCACCGGTCTGCGCAAGAAGTACAAGCAACGCGAAGTGGTCAAGGAATTCGGTCTCACGCTCGAGGCCGGTGAGGTGGTCGGCCTGCTCGGCCCCAACGGTGCCGGCAAGACCACCTGCTTCTACATGATCGTCGGCCTGGTCGAGGCCGATGCCGGGCGTATCGAGCTGGACGGCCGCGACCTCACCGCCGAGCCGATGTACGCCCGCGCCAAGCTCGGTGTCGGCTATCTGCCGCAGGAGCCGTCGATCTTCCGCAAGCTCACCGTGGCCGACAACATCCGCCTGGTGCTGGAGCTGCGCGAAGAGCTGGATGGCGCCGGCCGCGAGAAGGAGCTGGTCTCGCTGCTGGAAGAGCTGCAGATCACCCATGTGGCCGACCAGCTCGGCGCCAGCCTGTCCGGCGGCGAGCGGCGGCGCTGCGAGATTGCGCGGGCGCTGGCGGCCAAGCCGCGCATGATGCTGCTCGACGAACCCTTTGCCGGTGTCGATCCGATTTCGGTCGGCGAGATCCAGCGCATCATCATCCACCTCAAGGAACGCGGCATCGGCGTGCTGATCACCGATCACAACGTGCGCGAAACCTTGGGAATCTGCGACCGCGCGTATATTCTCGCCGAGGGGGGCGTGCTGGCGCAGGGGGCACCAGATGCGCTGCTAGCCAATCCCGACGTCCGTCGCGTGTATCTGGGGGAAACTTTCCGCCTTTGAGCGCGTCGCCGCGCCATCGATTCTTCCAGTCAGTGCCCGCATGAAAGCCCGGCTCCAGACATCGCTAGGACAGCAGTTGGTCATGACGCCGCAGTTGCGTCAGGCGATCAAGCTATTGCAGATGTCCACCACCGAGCTGGAACTGGAAATCGCCGAAGCGGTGGAGACCAATCCGCTGCTGGAATGGGCCGACGAGGCCGCGCATGCGGCCAACGAGCTGCCGGTGGACGCGTCGTCGGCCGCCTCCACCGACGACACCCCGCGTGAGGAACCGGCACCGGCCGAGCGCGATGACGACTGGTCACAGGACGAACTGCAGTGGACCGGCTCGGGCAGCGGCGGCAGCTTCGACGACGACGAATCCGGCGATGCCGCCGAGCGCGTGGCCGAATCCGAAACCCTGGCCGACCACCTGCTGTGGCAGCTGCACCTGTCCCCGCTGTCGCCGCGCGACCGCCAGATCGGCGCGCTGCTGATCGATGCGCTGGATGAGGACGGCTACCTGCGCGAGCCGCTGTCGGCGATTCTGGAAACGCTGGCGCTCGGTGCGACGGTGGACGAGGCCGAAGTCCTGACCGTGCTGCACCAGATCCAGCGCTTCGACCCGGTCGGCGTGGGTGCGCGCACTCTGGGCGAATGCCTGGCACTGCAGCTGGCGGTGCTCGACCCGGCCACTCCGGGGCGCGAGCTGGCGCTGCAGATCGTCGCCGGCCCGCTGGAGCGCCTGCCGCGCAGCGGCGTGGCCGGCCTGGCGCACGAACTCAAGCGCTCCACCGCCGATGTCGAGCAGGCGGTCCAGCTGGTGCGCTCGCTGGACCCGCGCCCGGGCAAGCAGATCGGCGACCTGTCGCAGGACACCTACGTGGTACCGGACTGCGTGATCTGGCGCCAGCGTGGCGTTTGGCGGGCCTCGCTGGCCGGCCGCGCGCAGCCCAAGGTCACCATCCACCGCGGCTACGAGAACCTGATCCGCAGTTGCGGCGAGTCCGACGCCGGCTACCTGCGCGGCCAGCTGCAGGAGGCGCGCTGGCTGCTCAAGAGCCTGGAGGCGCGCGGCGAGACCCTGCTGCGGGTGGTGCGCTGCCTGCTGCAGCACCAGGCCGGGTTCCTGGAATTCGGCGCGCAGGCATTGCGGCCGCTGACCCTGCGCGAGATCGCCGGCGAGCTCGGCCTGCACGAATCCACCATTTCCCGCGCGATCGCGCGCAAATACGTGCGCACCCCGCGCGGCACCATCGCGCTGCGCTCGTTCTTCGCCTCCGGCATCGACACCGACAGCGGCGGCGAGGCTTCCAGCACCGCCATCCAGGCCATGATCCGGCGCCTGATCGAGGCGGAAAACCCGCGCAAACCGCTGTCCGACGCCAAGTTGGCCGATCTGCTGAAAACTTCCGGCGTACCAGTGGCGCGGCGCACCGTTGCGAAGTATCGTGAGGCCATGAACATTTCCGCCTCCCACGAACGCGTCCGTATCGCCTGACGTTGCACCCACCGCAACGCCGGCCTGCGCCGGGTAAGTCGGAGCACCGGAAAGGTTCATTGGCCCACCGACCAATGGAGGTATCCGATGCGTATCGAGACGTATGGCCACCAGCTTGAAGTGACCCCCGCGCTGCGGGAGTACGTGGCAAGCAAGCTGCAGCGATTGCAGCGCCATTTCGACCAGCACTGTGAAGTCCGAACCCAGCTGGCCGTTCGCAAGCCAGACCATCACGTGGTCGCCACCGTCAACCTCCCCGGTCGCACCCTGCATGCAGATGCCAGCGGCTCCAGCATGTATGCGGCCATTGACCTGCTGGTCGACAAGCTCGACCGCCTGGTGCTCAAGCACAAGGAAAAGAAATGTAACCACCATGCACGCGAGGTGCGCGACAATCCCGCATGACGCTTCCCGCTTGATGCCCTCATGCCTTTAACCGATCTGATGGCGGCCGTGCGCACCGTGGTGTCGCCGGCCGCCGATCGCGACACCGTCCTGCATGCCGCCGCCGACCTGCTGTCCTGCCGCCAGGCCGGTGCCGACGAGCTCTACGCCAACCTGTGCGAACGCGAGGCCCTGGGCAGCACCGCCATCGGCCACGGCATCGCCATCCCGCACGGGCGCTGCCCCAACCTCACCGAGCCGCGTGGCGCATTGCTGCGCTTGGACACCCCGGTGGCCTTCGGTGGTGACGAGCCGGTGGACCTGATCTTTGCAATGGCGGTGCCTGCGCACTACACCCACCAGCATCTGATGCTGCTGTCGGAACTGGCCGAGCGGTTTTCCGACGCGGACTTCCGTCAGCAGTTGCGCGCCGCCCCCAATGCCGACGCCTTGATGGCGCTGCTCACCGACGCACCGCCAGCACAGGCCAGCGCCGCATGAATACCAGCATCACCGCACGCGAACTGTTCGACCAGCAACGCGACAAGCTGGCGCTGCGCTGGGTGGCGGGCCAGAAAGGCGAGCACCGCGAGATCGAGGCCGGCAGCAACAACGCACGCCGCCCCTCGCTGGCCGGCTATCTCAACGTGATCTATCCCAACAAGGTGCAGATCCTGGGCACCGAAGAGCTGGCCTGGCTGGACTCGCTGGATGCGCGGCAACGCTGGGAAACCATCGAGAAGATCATCCAGGTGCAGCCGCTGGCGCTGGCGATCAGCAAGAACCAGTCCTGCCCGGAAGACCTGCGCGCGGCCGCCGACGAATCCAACACGCCGCTGTGGATCTCGCCCAAGCGCGGCCACGAGTTGCTCAATCACCTCTCCTACCACCTGGCGCGCACGCTGGCACCGCGGGTCACGCTGCATGGCGTGTTCATGGAGATCTATTCGATCGGCGTGCTGATCACCGGCGAGGCCGGCTCGGGCAAGAGCGAGCTGGCGCTGGAGCTGCTCAGCCGCGGTCACCGGCTGGTGGCCGACGACGCGCCCGAGTTCACCCAGATCGCCCCCGACGTACTCGACGGCACCTGCCCGGAACTGCTGCAGGACCTGCTGGAAGTGCGCGGCCTGGGCGTATTGAACGTGCGCGACATGTTCGGCGACACCGCGGTGAAGAAGAACAAGTACCTGCGCCTGATCGTGCACCTGACCCGCCCGATGACCGAGCCCACCCCGTCCGGCTACGAACGCCTGACCGGCGATTCCGGCAGCCGGCACGTGCTGGATCTGGACGTGCCGCTGATCACCCTGCCGGTGATGCCCGGGCGCAATCTGGCGGTGCTGACCGAAGCGGCCACGCGCCTGCATATCCTGCGCACCAAGGGCATCGACCCGGCGGCGATGTTCATCGCCCGCCACAGCAACCTGCTGGAGCGACGCACGCCATGAGTATTGCGCCCTCCACGTTGATGATCGTGAGCGGGCTGTCCGGCTCGGGCAAATCGGTTGCGTTGAAGACCTTCGAGGATCTGGACTACTACTGTTCGGACAACCTGCCGGTGGAACTGCTGCCGGATTTCGTGCGCAGCCGCCTGCGCGGCAACCCGCTCGGCGACCAGCGCCTGGCGGTGGGCATCGATGTACGCAGCCGCAGCGACCTGACCCAGCTGGCGCAATGGCGCCAGGCCGCGCAGGAATACGGCATCGAGGCGCGGCTGCTGTTTTTCGAGGCCAGCGACGAGGCGCTGATCAAGCGCTACGCCGATACCCGCCGCCGCCACCCGCTCAGCCATCTCGGCCTGGCCTTGCCGGAAGCGATCACCCGCGAGCGGCAGTTGACCGAACCGCTGCGCACGCAGGCCGATGCCATCATCGACACCAGCGCGCTCAATGTGCACCAGCTGCGTCGCCGCGTGGTCACCGAGTTCGCGCTCGGCAGCAGCGACCGGCTGTCGCTGCTGTTCGAATCGTTCGCCTACAAACGCGGCGTGCCGGCCGAGGCCGACTTCGTGTTCGATGCGCGCGTCCTGCCCAATCCGCACTGGGACCCGGAACTGCGCCCGCTGACCGGCCGCGATGCCGGCGTACGCGAGTATCTGGACAAGGAACCGGACGTGGTGCGCTACAGCGCGCAGATCGTGGACCTGCTCGACACCTGGCTGCCACGACTGCGCAACGACACCCGCAGCTACGTGACCATCGCCTTCGGCTGCACCGGCGGCAAGCACCGCTCGGTGTATCTGGCCGAACGCATGGCGCGGCATGCGCGCGAGCAGGGCTGGCCGGAGGTGGCGACGTTTCATCGTGAGCAGGATTGAAGGGCTGGGATTGGGGAATCGGGATTGGGGAATCGTCAAAGCGGTGTCATGCGGCTTGGAATGTGCGAACGGTCGATGACAGCTGTGCTTTGAAGCTTGGCCTTGCTGGTTGGCCTCGGCATCGGGTCCCTGCCCCGCGCTTGCTGTCGAGGGTTTGATCTTGGTGGCTCATTTGGAGCTGCAGGCCGTCCTTGTCACTGCTGCTTCCCTGTCTTGCTGCGGGCGCAGATTGTTCGGACTGGCGCAGGCAGTGGGTCTGCGGGAAAAACTTTTGATCGGTGCATTCGTCTGCGCGTTCTGATCGGGGACTGCCTGGCAAGTGCGCGCTGCAGCGTTCGCTTGTGATGCGGTTCGCATCGGCAGACTGCGGGCGTCGCGATCATTGCCATGTGGTCAGCGGCGCGCTTGCTGCATGCGCTGCATGCGACACGCTGCAGCGGTCCTAAACGGCTATTCATTTCGCAACACATCGGTGTCGGCAAACGCTATCGCGCGGTCATGCCGACCTGTTAACGTTTCGGCATGGCCTGTGGCATTCTCCTCATTACTCATCCCGGCATCGGCGCGGCGTTGTTGAACGTGGCGACGGGGCTGTTGCGGCAGTTGCCGCTGAAGACCGAAGCGTTCGATGTGCCGCTCGATGCAGACCTGGACGCCTTGTTGCCCCAGGCCTCGTCGGCGATGCGACGGGTCGACAGCGGCGACGGCGTGCTGGTCATGACCGACCTGTACGGCGCCAGCCCCAGCAATCTCGCCAGCCGGTTGGCAAAGCTCGGCACGCCGGTTCGCCGGGTGTCCGCGCTCAGCCTGCCGATGCTGCTGCGGGTGATGAACTACCCCGAACAAGGATTGCAGGAGCTGCCCGCCACCGCGGCGGCAGGCACCCGCAACGGAGCGATCATCGACGATGCTTGAACGCGAACTCATAGTTTCCAACCGACTCGGACTGCATGCGCGGGCAACCGCCAAGCTGGTGCAGACGCTATCGTCCTATCGCAGCAACGCCACCCTGGCGGCCAAGGGCCGCGAGGTGAATGCCAAGAGCATCATGGGCGTGATGCTGCTGGCCGCCGGCCAGGGCACCAGCGTGGTGGTGCGGCTGGATGGCGAGGACGAAGCGCAAGCGCTGCAGGCGCTGGTGGACCTGTTCGAGCGTCGTTTCGACGAGGACAGCTGAGCATGCGCCGCGTCGGTGCGGGGCTGACCGACAGGGCGCGTCCGCGCCAGGGCCGCATATGAGCCTGCGTTTGCGTGGACATGCCGCCTCGCGCGGCAACGCACTCGGACGCGCGCGCGTGCGCCAGAGCCACACGCTGGAAGTGGCCGAGCAACGCGTGCCCGCCAGCCAGGTGGAAACCCAGCTGCAGCGTCTGCACGTGGCGATCGAGGCAGCACGCACCGAGATGCAGCAGCTGCGCGACCGCCTGCATGGCGCGCTTGCGCGCGAGGTCGGCGAGTTCCTCGAACTGCATGCGCTGCTGCTCGACGACCCGGAGCTGTTGCAAGGCCTGGACGAGTTGATCCGCACCCACCGCTACAGCGCCGACTACGCCTTGCGCGTGCAGCGCGACCGGTTGGCGGCGGTGTTCGACGGCATGGAGGACGCCTACCTCAAGAGCCGCATGGACGACCTGGATCACGTCATCGGCCGCATCCATGCGTTCTTGCACAAGCGCGCGCCCGACCTCAAGGGCGTGGCCGGCGAGATCCTGGTCTGCGACAACGTGGCGCCGTCGGAGCTGGCGCAGCTGCAGGCGCAAGGGGTGGTCGGCATCGTCACCACCGCCGGCAGCGCGCTGTCGCACAGCGCGATCCTGGCGCGCAGCCTGCACCTGCCGCTGGTGGTGGGGGTGAGCGATGCGGTCCAGCGAATCGACGATGGCGACGTGTTGATCGTCGATGCCGGCTCGGGCCAGGTGATCGTCGACCCCAAGCCCGAGCATCTGCGCGACTACCGCGAGCGCCTGCGCGCGCTGGCCAAGGAACAGCGCGAACTCGGACGGCTGCGCTCCAAACCCACGCGCACGCGCGACAACGTCGATATCACGCTGCTGGCCAATGCCGAATCGCTGGAGGACGTGGCCAGGGCGCACGCGCTCGGCGCCAGCGGCCTTGGCCTGTATCGCACCGAATTCCTGTTCCTGCAGCGCAGCGAGTTGCCGGACGAAGAAGAACAGTTCCACACCTATCGCGACACCGTGCTGGGCATGAGCGGGCGACCGGTCACCATCCGCACCCTGGATCTGGGCGCCGACAAGGCCGACCGCACCGGCCTGACCTTGAGCGATGAGGACAACCCGGCGCTGGGCTTGCGCGGGGTGCGGTTGTCGCTGGCCCGCCCTGCGGTGGCGCAGGCGCAGTTGCGCGCGATCCTGCGCGCCTCCGGCTACGGACCGGTGCGCATCCTGGTGCCGATGGTCAGCGGCCGCGAGGAGGTCCAGTTGCTGCGCCGGCAGATCAAGAAGCTGGCCGCGCAATTGCGCGAGCAAGGCCACGAGATCGCCGAGCACATCCCGCTGGGCGCGATGATCGAAGTGCCGGCTGCGGCCCTGGCGCTGGACTGCTTTATCGACGACATCGATTTCCTGTCGATCGGTACCAACGATCTGGTGCAGTACCTGCTGGCGGTGGATCGCAACAACGAGGCATTGGGCGAGCTGTATTCGCCGTTGCATCCGGCGGTGCTGCGCCTGATCGCGCAGGTGATCGCCACCGGGCGCGCCTACGCCAAGCCGGTGGCGGTGTGCGGCGAGATCGCGGGCGACCCGCGCTTCGTGCCGATGTTGCTGGCGCTGGGGCTCACCGAGTTCAGCCTGCATCCGGCCACGCTGCTGGAAGTGCGCCGTGCGGTGCGCGACATCCACCTGGGCGAGTTGCGCGTGCAGGGTGACAAGCTGCTGCGCGCGCGCGACCGCAAAGGCATCGAGAAGTGGCTGACTACCGTCGCGCAGGGCCTGGCGCGCTGAGCGATCGCGTCATCGCGCAGGCGATGTTCTAACGCGTTGCGAGCGGCACTGTATGTTTCGTCACCGTGCGCAAGCGATAATGCCGTGCTGACTCAGCAGCGCGTCTTCCATCGGGACGTGTCCACTCTTCCAGGGAGCCGCGCATGGCCGAAGCCGTCCGCCACGACAAGACCGCGCGCCAGCTGCGACTGCTGTCCGATGCGCTCGATAGCGGACGCCTGGGCCCGGTACGCCGGCTGGTCAATACGCTGGCGCCGGCGGAGATCGGCAACCTGCTGGAGTCGCTGCCGCCCGGCAAGCGCGAAGTGGTGTGGGGGCTGGTCGACCCGGAAGACGACGGCGAGGTGCTGCTGCATGTCGGCGATGAAGTGCGCGAAAGCCTGCTGGCCGACATGGACACCGACGAGATCGTCGCCGCGGTCGAAGACCTCGACATCGACGATCTGGCCAATCTGGTCGAAGACCTGCCCGACACCGTCATCGACGAAGTGCTCAAGTCGATGGACCGCGAGAACCGCGAGCGGCTCGAACAGGTGCTGTCGTACCCGGAGGACACTGCCGGCCGCCTGATGAATCCGGACGTGGTGACGGTGCGTGCCGACGTCAATGTCGATGTGGTGCTGCGCTATCTGCGCCTGCGCGGCGAGCTGCCCGACCACACAGATCACCTGTATGTGGTGAGCCGGCGCCATCAGTACCTGGGCCGCGTGTCACTGGCCGCGCTGGTCACTCATGAGGACAGCACGCCGGTCAATCGCCTGATCGACGACGAACAACCGGCGATCGATGTCGGCGATGGCTCCGACGAGGTCGCACGGCGCTTCTCGGACCACGACTGGATCTCCGCGCCGGTGGTGGACGACAACAACATCCTGCTCGGCCGCATCACCATCGACGACGTGGTCGACATCATCCGCGAACAGGCCGAACACCAGGCCATGAGCGCGGCCGGTCTGGACGAGGACGAGGACATGTTCAGCCCGGCGCGGCGCGCCTTCCGCCGCCGCCTGATCTGGCTGGGCATCAACCTGTGTACCGCGTTCATTGCATCCAGTGTGGTCAGCCGCTTCGAAGGCACGATCGAGAAGCTGGTGGCGCTGGCGGCGTTGATGCCGATCGTCGCCGGCATGGGCGGCAACGCCGGCACCCAGGTGCTGGCCCTGATGGTGCGCGGCCTGGCGCTGGGCCAGATCGGCTCTTCCAACGTGATGACCCTGCTCAAGAAGGAGCTCACCGTCGCGCTGATCAACGGCCTGGTACTGGGCGTGGGCCTGGGCCTGATCGTGCTGGCCTGGTTCCAGCAGCCGATGCTGTCGCTGGTGATCGGCACCGCGCTGACCTTGAATATGCTCACCGCCGCATTCGGCGGGGTGCTGGTCCCGGTGACGCTGAAACGCCTTGGCTTCGATCCGGCATTGGCCGGCGGGGTGATCCTGACCACGCTGACCGACGTGATGGGGTTCCTGAGCTTCCTCGGCCTGGCGACGCTGATCCTGCTGCCGTAGTCGCCGTGTCGGGCCATGACGATCAACGTTGCACCGAGCACACCGCAGCGACAATCAGATGAATATTCGACAGAAATCGCCGCAATGCGACATGCCAGCACAGCTGCATGCGGCGATACTGCGGGTATGTCATCGGTCAGGGGGTGTGCGTGATCCGTCGTTGTCTTGTTCTTGCGATTCTTGCGCTGCTGCTGGCCGGCTGTTCCAGCATGGCTGAGCGCCACCACGACGGGCGCCGCGGCCATTTCGTCACCCGCACGCTGCAGCTGGAAGGACGGCTCTACCGCTATCAGGTGTTCGTGCCGACCTCCAAAGCGCCGCAACCACGCCCCATCGTGCTGTTCCTGCATGGCTCGGGCGAACGCGGCGACAACGGGCGCGATCAGGCCGAAGTGGGCGTCGGGCCTTACCTGAGCGAACACACCGCCGAGTTCCCGGCGCTGGTGGTGCTGCCGCAGGTGCCCGACGACGAGGAGTGGCTGGGCATCAATGCACGCATGGCGATCGCCGCGCTGGATGCGGCCAGCGCCGAATTCGGTGCCGACCCGCAGCGCACCTATCTCACCGGCATCTCGATGGGCGGCTATGGCGCCTGGGAAATCGGCCTGATGCAGCCGCAGCGCTTTGCCGCGATCGTGCCGATCTGCGGTGCGCTCAAGGCGCCACGCGATGAGCGTCGCACGCTCTACGTCAGCCTGGTGGCCAAGGAAGCCGACCCGTACACCGCTGCGGTCACCCAGCTCAAACACGTGCCGATCTGGATGTTCCATGGCGCCAAGGACGACTCGGTGCCACCGCATGACGACCGTGCGCTGTACCGCGCCGCCAAGGGCATCGGCGCCAACGTGCGCTACAGCGAATATCCGGACGGCAACCACAACGCCTGGGATGCGACCTACGCAGACCCGGCGATGTGGGAGTGGATGTTCAGGCAACGCCTGCGCTGAGCAGGCGGCGCACCGCGCCGATGCGGTCTGCGACCGCTCAGTGGTGATAGCCGGTATCGGCGGTGATCTTGCCGCGGAACACGCGGTACGACCACACCGTGTAGCCCAGGATCAGCGGCAGCAGCACCACCAGGCCGATCAGTGCGAACAGCTGCGACGACGGCGGCGCGGCGGCCTGCCAGATCGTGTAGACCGGCGGCACCAGATACGGCCACATGCCCAGCACCAAGCCGAGGAAGCCGAGCACGAACAGGCCCATCGCCAGCAGGAACGGCGGCGTATCCGGCCGCCCCGCTTCGGTGCAGCGCCAGAGCGCGAAGCCGACGATGGCGACCAGCACCGGCACCGGCATCAGCCACAGGTAATGCGCGCCGCTGAACCAGCGGTCCATCACATGCGATTGCAGCGACGGCAACCACGCGCTGACCAGGCCGATGAAGATCAGCACGCTGATGGTCAGCGGCCGGCTCAACTGCCGCGCGAGCTGTTGCACATGACCTTCGGTCTTGAGGATCAGCCAGGTGCTGCCGAGCAGCGCGTAGCCGAACACCAGCGCCGCGCCGGTCAGCATCGCGAACGGACTGAACCAGCCCCAGATGCCGCCGACATAGCGATCGTTTTCGATCGGCAGGCCCTGCACCAGCGCGCCCAGGATCACGCCCTGCGCAAACGTGGCCAGGATCGAGCCGGCAGCGAAGGCATTGCTCCACAGCCGCCGCGAGCGGTGCGCCTTGAAGCGGAACTCGAACGCCACCCCGCGGAACACCAGCGCCATCACCATCAACAGCACCGGCAGATACAGCGCCGATAGAATCACCGCATACGCCTTGGGAAACGCCGCCAGCAGCCCTGCCCCGCCCAACACAAGCCAGGTCTCGTTGCCGTCCCAGATCGGCGCAGCGGTATTCATCATCAGATCCAGCTGCGCTTCGTCCTTGCGGAACGGCGCCAGGATGCCGATGCCGAGCACGAAGCCATCCAGCACCACGTACATCAGCACCCCGAAGCCGATCACCGCGAACCACGCCACCGGCAATACGCTGCTCATGTCCATCATGCGGCTCCGTCGATCGGTTCGTCGGCCGCCGACAGCGGCCGTGCCGGGGTGTGTTCGCCGTGGTCCAGCTGCGGCGCGTCATGCGGGGTCGGGCCGATCTTGCCGATCTTGACCAGGTACCAGATGCCCCAGCCGAACACGAACGCATAGCCGACCACGTACACCGCCAGCGAGATTGCGGTCATCAACGTCGATTGCGGGCCCACGGCATCGGCAGTACGCAATAGGCCATAGACCACATACGGCTGCCGCCCCATCTCGGTGACGAACCAGCCCGACACCAGCGCGATGAAGCCGCTCGGCAACATCCAGCGCCAGGTCGCCAGCAACCAGCGCCACTGCAGCAACTTGCCGCGCCACCAGGCGAACGCCGAGACCCAGGCCACCAGCAGCATCAACGAGCCCAGCCCGACCATGATGCGGAAGGCGAAGAACACCGGCAGCACCGGCGGGCGATCGGCCGCCGGCACCGAGGTCAGCGGCGCAATGCTGCCTTCCGCACTGTGGGTCAGGATCAGGCTGCCCAGGCGCGGAATCGCCACCTCGTAATCGTTGCGCTCGGCCTGCGCATTGGGCAGGGCGAACAGCACCAGCGGAAACCCCTTGCCCTGGCCTTCGTCATGCCAGTGCGCTTCCATCGCCGCGATCTTCATCGGCTGGTGCTTGAGCGTGTTCAAGCCATGCATGTCGCCGACGAAGATCTGCAACGGCACGGTGATCGCCGCGAAGGCCACCGCCAGCTTGAGCATGCGCAGCCCGGCCTCGCGGTGCACGCCGCGATGCAGATACCACGCCCCCACCGCACCGACCACGAAGCAGGTGGTGATGAACGAGCCCAGCGCCATATGCGCAAGCCGGTACGGGAACGAGGGGTTGAAGATGATCTTCAGCCACGCCACCGGATGCACGATGCCGTTGACCACCTCATAGCCGGCCGGGGTCTGCAGCCAGCTGTTGGACGACAGGATCCAGAACGTGGAAAACAGCGTGCCCAGCGCAACCATGCAGGTCGCCAAAAAATGCAGGCGCTCGGAAATACGCCCCCAGCCGAACATCATCACGCCCAGGAAACTGGCTTCGAGGAAGAACGCGGTCAGCACTTCGTAGCTCAGCAACGGGCCGATCACGCTGCCGGCGATCCGGCTCAGCTCCGGCCAGTTGGCCCCGAACTGGAAGGCCATCACGATGCCGCTGACCACGCCCATGCCGAACGACACCGCGAAGATCTTCTGCCAGAAGAAATACAGCTCGCGCCACACCGGCAGCCGGGTGCGCAGCCAGCGCCACTCGAGAAATGCCAGCAGGCTGGACAGCCCGATGGTGAACGCGGGAAACAGCACGTGGAATGCGATGACGAATCCGAACTGGATCCGCGATAACAGCAAGGCATCCATGGAGAATCCTCCAGGAAAAAAATGGGGCAGCATCAGCGCACAGGTTGCAGGTCGATTGCCGAACACCAGTGCCGGTCGATCGCGACCTCTGCGCTACGGGATCATGATAAGGACGGTCGTGCTCGTTCCCGATGCGACACGGCGTCGCATCTGCGGCAAATTGCCGCGCTTGTGCAGCCAGCAGCGACCCACAACACGCCGCGAGTGGTCGTCAGCTGGGTGCGGACGGCGCGCCCGGAACCGCAGCGCAGGCGTGGCTCATGCCGACTCGTAGCACCGGCCGCGCCTGCCTGACGTTGTAGCCTTGTTGGCCCTCTCGGCGATGCTACACCCGGTGTGCACTGCAGCGCGCATTTCTCGCACGCAGACGCATTGCGCACAGGCCGGTCACCGCGATGCACCCGGCTCTCGCAGATGCACACCGGCACGTGATGGAAGGTCACCGCGCTGCCCCACCCCATCCGCACGCAGGGCACCGGGAAACGCTACGGCCGCACCCGCTCCCAGACCCGCAAGAAATTGCCGCTATACACATCGACGATGCGTTGCGTGGGCCAGCCGGCATCCATCATCGCCTGCGTGAGCCTGGGCAGATCCGCGCCGCTGCGCAGACCGGTCGGCAGGCTGGAAATGCCGCCATCGAAATCGCTGCCGAAACTCAGGTGTTTCCACGGATCCTCGACAATCCCCATGGCAGCGATCTGTCGGGCGAAGGCTTCGTAGTAGCCGACGACAAAGGCGAGATCGGCATCCATGTTCGGCTTGCCGTCGGCCAGATAGGCATGTTGCAGAAAGTACGGCGCCAGGATGACGCTGATGCAGCCACCGGTCTGGACGATGGCGCGGATCGCCGCGTCGTCGAGCCCGCGGTCGAGATGACGCGACGGCCGCGTTTCGGCGCCACGGGTGACACTGCGCGAGGCGGCATGCGAGGCGAAGGCCGGCACGTTGCGACGGACGCAGATGGCGCAGGCATCGAGGACGCCCTGGCTGGAGGTGTGCGAAAGATCCACCAGCAGTCCGGCATCGATGCAGCGCTCCACGACCTTGCGGCCGAATTCCGACAGCCCCGCCCCTTCGATCCCGCGCCACGGATTGAGCGGCGCATAGCCGGCCTGGGAGATGTCGGTATGGCTGAAATGGTTGAGCGTCACATAGGCGGCGCCGGCCCTGGCAGCGATGTCCAGGCGCTCCAGCCGCAGCGCCTGGCTGCGGACCCCGCGTGGGCCGAGCATATGCGCGCCCTCCAGCGACAGGATGGCGCAGCAAAGACCTTCGGCCCGAACCGCGCGCAGCTCGGCGGCGCTGCGTGTCAGCCGCATCCGACCCTTGCTCGCGGCCACCATCTCCTCGACATAGCGCTGATGCTCCACCCAGTTGTTCCAGGGGTCGAGAAACGGCGCGCCGAAGAGGTTCTCCCACAACGCGTGGGCGCTGAAGCAGGCAGCGCCGTAGCCGCCGGCCAGAAAGTCCGGGCCGCTGACGTGGTACATCAGCGGTTGGTTGCGACCTCTTGGCGAGGTCTTGGACATCAGCCAGAGGATCAGCGAGCGCCGCTGCGCTTTCCAGTCGCCCTTCCAGTAATCGAAGCCACCCAGGCGCGACAGATACAGCGAGTCCAGATGCGTGTCGACCGGATAGGCCAGCGCATGCACCGCCTCCAGGGTGCGGGCGGCAGGCAAGGCAGCAGAATTCTCGGACGAAACGGCATGCATGCACGAACCCCGGCGATGATTGCTGAAACAATCAAGGAATGAAGCGATGCATTTTCATCGTCGCGCGCTGGCGCGCCGATGTTTTCCAGCCAACCGATGCAACGAACGGAATCGGCCAAATGACAGTAGCCGAGCTGGATCGGCAGATCCAGCCACTCGCCTGTCTAATGGAGAAGGAAACCGCAAGACTGCTTGCGTGTTCTCGCTTCGACGGTGTGCAACAGCGCACTGCCGCCGTGGTTGCGTTGCTGGACGATCACGCACTCAGCCGCGTTAACCTACACGTTCATGTCCGCGCACGCACGCGTCGCGCCACTTCGCTGACCACGGCGATGAAGACAGTCAGACCGACCATCGACAGGAACTGCGCGCGGGTGTCCGCCGAAGACGCCAGCAGCACGAAGATCACCGCCAGGATCGCCAGGGCCAGCAGGGTCAGAAACGGATAACCCCGCATGCGGAACGGCAACGCGATGCCGGCGCGGTCGGCGCGTGCGCGCAGGATCAGCTGCGACAGCAGCGAGATCGTCCACACCAGCAGGCAGGTGGCGCCGACGATGTTGAGCAGCATCGGCAACACCTTGTTGGGGTACAGCAGTTCCAGCGCGGCTGCGGCAAATCCGAACAGCACGCTGGCGATCACCGCCACCAGCGGCACCTGCTCGCCGCTGGTCCTGCCAAGCAGCCGCGGCGCTTCGCCGCGCTGGGCCAGCGAAAAGATCATCCGCGAGGCGCCGTACAGATTGGCATTGAGCGCCGACAGCAAGGCCACCACGGCGACCAGGGTGATGGCGGTGGCCGCGCCGGGAATGCGCGCCACCTCCAGCACGGCGGCAAACGGCGAGCTGAGCGCCGCGCTGGTCCACGGCACCACCGCCACGATCACGCTGATCGAGCCGATGTAGAACACCAGGATGCGCCAGGCCACGGTGCGAATCGTGCGTGCCAGGCTGCGGCCCGGGTCGGCGGTTTCCGCCGCGGCCACTGCGACGATTTCCGTGCCGCCGAAGGCGAACACCACCACCAACAACGCCGAGCCGATGCCGGCCAGCCCCTTGGGTGCGAATCCGCCGTTCTGGGTAAAGTTGGACAGCCCCGGCGACACCACGCCGGGCAACCAGCCGGCCAGCAAGGCCACACCGATCAGCAGGAACACCACGATCGCAACAACCTTGAGGATGGCGAACCAGAATTCGAACTCGCCGAAATTGCGCACGCCGAGCAGATTGATCGCCGTAAAGGTGGCCATGAACACCACCGCCAGCAACGGCACCGACAATGCCGGCCATACCGAGGCGAGCAGGCCCGCTGCGCCGACCGCTTCGGCGGCGATCACCACCACGATCTGCAGCCACCACAACCAGCCCACCGTCGCACCAGCGGTCGGCCCCATCGCGTCGGCTGCGTATACCGAAAACGCACCGCTGGCCGGCTTGGACGCGGCCATTTCGCCCAGCGCGTTCATCACGATGATCACCAGCGCTCCGGCGATCAGGTACGACACCAGCACTGCCGGCCCCGCCGCGTGGATCCCCACGCCCGAGCCCAGAAACAGCCCGGCGCCGATCGCCGTGCCCAGGCCCATCATCATCAATTGCCGCGGTTTCAGCGCGTGGCGCAAGGTAGGCGCGGCGGACGGAGCGTGCTCAGCAACGGGATCGGTTGGAAGCGGCATGGACAGGCTTGCATGGATGGGATCGCGACACGATACCGCGTCGCGGCGCCTGCCGCGCCTCTTGACGCCAGCGCCGGAGCGAGGTCGATCAACCTTGGGGGGCGCTTGCCTGCATCCACCGCCAGGGATTCACCGCCACGTGCAACCACCGGTGGCCGCCGTGCCTTGCCGCGAACCGGCCAGGCGCGAACCAGCTGCATCCCACAGACAAGAATCCCCGGCCAGGCCGGGGATCCATGTGACCGCACCCTGTTGCCGCTTACTCGGCCAGGTTGGTGCCCGCACCGGCGGTGGCGATCACCTTGGCCTTGACCTGTGCGGCCGGGGTGATGCTATAGGTGTAGCCCAGCGGTTCCGGGAACACCTTGGTGGTGATCCAGTTGGTGGCGTTGGCGTACGGCTTGCTGCCATCCGGGGTGCCCCAGGTGATGCCGCTGCCGACGTAGTTGTTGATCAGGTCCCAGTAGCCGATCTCGCTGCTGTCGCGCGAGGTCACCGGGTTCTTGATGTTCTCGAAGTAGTTGGACTCGATCTTGGCCACCCCGCCCATGCGCACGTTGATGCCCGAGGTGGTGACGCTGTTGAAGTAGTTGTTGTAGATGTGGCTCAGCCCACGCCGTTGCAACGGCACACGCGATTCGACGTTCTCGAAGCGGTTGTGGTGATAGGTGGTACGCGCGGCCGAATTCTTGGTGTCGCTGTCGCTGTATCCGTTGAGCGCGACCTTCTGGTAGTTGTAGACGTGGTTGTAGGACACGGTGACGTGATGGGTGCCCTTCTTCATGTCGATGCCGCCATCGAAAGACGCATCGCCGGCGCCCGAGCACTTGGTCAAGGAGGCGAACACGGTGTTGTGGTCGACCCATATCTTGGACGGCGAGCCGCTGGAATTGCCCTCCAGCGAAATCGAGTCGGCATCTTCACCGCCCTGCAGCAGGCCGATAGTCATGTTCTGGATGATGACGTTGCTGGAGTTGCCCACCACCCAAAGCCCGAAGTTGGCCGAGGAGCCGTTCGCCCCCTTGATGGTGATGTTGCTCTTGTTCTTGATCTGCACGGTCTTGGCCGGCAACTTCCACTGCGCGCAGACGTCCTTGATGCTGCTGAAGTCGAACTTGCCGGTGTAGTTGAGCACCAACCCGCCGCTGCCGGAATAACTGTCGATCGCAGCCTGCATCGCCTCGAAGGTGGTCACGGTGACCGGTGTCTTGTTGCCGCCGCCGGTGGTGCCGGCACCGTACCCGACCGGGCCGGCGATGGCGCCCGCAGCGCAGGCGGACAGGGCAAGCGCAACTGCGCCCTGAAATGTCTTGATGATCATGCAGCCTCTCCCAAAGTGTGGAAAAGCGATGCGTGCTGCCTGCGCCGGAGCGACGACAACAGCAAAGCGGTGCGTGGGGGCCGCATTCTTCGCGCGATTTAAAACATAAAACAATTATCCATCACTGAAACTTTGACGCACCACGGTGTTCTCCGTGCAGGACATGCAAAAGAGACAGCACGAGACACCCGGGACAGGACACCGTTATGGCGTGCGCAGTGTTTTTGTGCTTATGCAGATGTGTTTTTCATGCATGCAAACGCAGGCCGATGCCGGTTCGCTCACGCGCGCTTTCGACCGCAGTTGCTGGTGGCAAATGCGTTTTCTAGGCATCGAAGTGCGACACGCAATGCTGCGCGGCGGTCACTGCACACGAACGTGTGTTGTGAGCATCATTGGTGCGTAGCAGCAGCGCCATCGCAGACACATGCGGTTTGCGAGGTTTGTGTGTTTTGTGTGGTTTACGCCACGTCAGATGGCGCTTTGCAGAAGACGATGCGTGCTTGCGCTTTTGGCGCAATCGCGACAGTGGGCGAGCACTGGCGCGACGACCAGCCTCTCTCGACATGGTCAGGCCGCGTAGGTCCGACCACGTGGTGCGTCAGGTGGTGTTCGACCGTAGCTGGCAATCCGCATTGGATGTGTCGGCTCAACGACACGCGGTTGAGGCACAGCTGCGTGTATCGACAGGGAGACTCTTCAATCATTGCTCGCGCTGACGCATGTAATGCGCAAGCAAGGCAGCTCAATCGCGACGCGTCGCAGCTGCGCACCGCAGCCGGGCACGCTCAGCTTCACGTGCACTCCTATCCCCCTATTCACTCAAACAGCGCGGCTGGCCTGCAGGGAGGCATGCACCAACTGCTCGCCGGGCCACGGCGTCTGGTCGTCGAGGAAGTTGCCGACCAGGCGCATGCACGCCGGGCGTTCTTCCACATGCGGCATATGGCTGGAATTGGCGAACACATGCCACCGCGCGTCCGGGATCAGGCGTGCGTACGGCTCCACCGTTTCCGGTGTGGCCTCGTCGTACTTGCCCGACAGCACCAGCGTGGGCGCGTTGATGCGGTGCAGGCGCTCGATGATGCTCCAGTTGCGCAGGCTGCCGACCACGTGGAATTCGGTCGGGCCGTTCATGGCGTGATACACGGTCGGGTCGGCATCGATGGCGGCGAAGGTGCGCGCCACTTCGGCAGGCCAGGGCAGCACGCGGCAGACGTGCTGGGCGTAGAACACCTGGCTTGCGGCGCGATAGGCCGGGTCGTCCAGGGTGCCGGCCGCTTCGTGCGCGTCCAGCGCCGCCTGGATGTCCTCGGGCAGGCGCGCACGCAGCCGCAGCGCCGCAGCGCGCCACAAGCCCATCGATGCCGGGGAGTTGGCGATCACCAGCGCACGCAGGCCGGCCGGCCGCCGCACCGCATGCTCGGCCGCCAGCATCCCGCCCCAGGACTGCCCGAGCAGCGCGTACTGCGACAGCCCCAACTGCGTGATCAAGGCCTGCAACTCGTCCAGAAACAGCCCCACCGTCCAGAAACCGGGGTCTGCATCGGGAAGATGGGTGGACTTGCCGTTGCCGAGCTGGTCGTAATGGATCACCGCGCGGCCATTGGCCGCCAGGTCCTTGAAGCTGTCCACATAGTCATGGGTGCAGCCGGGGCCGCCGTGCAGCACGATCAGCGGGCAGGCGTCGCTGCGCAGGTCGCCGGTGATGCGGTACCAGGTCCGGTACCCACGGAATTCGACGTAACCCTCGGTGGACTGCATGACCTGCGCCTGCTAACGGCAAGAATGAGCGCCGAGCCTAGCGAGGCAACCGCCGCGCGTTAACTGGCAAAACTCCCAGGTTCGTTGCGCTTTCGAAGCTTGGGGCCGGATGCGCGCGCGGTCGGGCGCATCATTGGTCGCCAGGACGGGCACCAACCCGTGCAGCGATTGCACCTGCCGATCGCAAACTTCCACCACAGGGAAATCGCCTATCGCGGCTTGCCGTCGCAGTCGCTGAACACGCCGCGCTTACGGCTCCAGCAATCGATAGTGCATGCCGCGCACGACGGCCTCGACGCGATTGCGCGCGCCCAGCTTGCGCGCTGCCGAGTTCAGATGCAGGTTCACCGTGGCGGTGGAACGGTTGAGCGCAGCGGCGATGCTCTTGGCTGTCAGCCCCTTGGCCGAATACTGCAGGCATTCGCGCTCGCGGCGGGTCAGCGCGATGTGGTGGCAGCGGCGTTCCTGCGGATCGAGCAGTTCCTGCGCGCGTGCCTGGAAGGTATGCGCCAGCAGCAGGAATGGCGACAGCTGCGCTTCGGCCAGCCGTGGCGCCTCGGCCGCGACCGCATCGACCGCAGCGCTGAATGTCGCGAACGCGCCACCCGGCAGGTGCAAGGGCACGGTGACACCGGTTCCCATACCGCTATCGCACAGATAACGCGTGACCTGCCGATGCTGGCTCCCGACGTATTCCACGCCCTCCATCTCGCCGTCGCTGCGGTAGGACCACACGAATGGCGTGGTGCGGCGCGTCGCACGCTGCTGCACCGGGTCGTGCTGGTAATAGCCGTGCTCGCACCAGATGTGCTGCATGTCGCCCGGCGCATTGCGCTGCATGAACACCGACGGGGTGATCAATGCCCCTTCCAGACTCAGCGGGACCGGCGCGTAGTCGTAGACCAGGGACTGGAAGCCCAGCCCGCAGACGTCGGAAAACACCCGGTCCAGGCAGGCATTGAGCGTGTGCAGCGCCTGCAGGTCGCGGCCCAGGCTGGCCAGAGTGTCGAACATGTGGGGTCCTTCGGTGTCGACGTACGCCGCTGGATGACATCCGGCATGGAAAACCTAGCATTTTTACCAATGGATGGGCTTGGCGGCCACATTATCGTCACAATGCCAGTCAGCTGGCTGCACTGCAGCATCGACCTGCAGACGCTCCCACGGCGCCTGCGTCGCGACTCGGCATCCCTTTCAGCGGACACCTGCATGACCGACACCCCCCGCCGCAACGATGCGGCCGCGCTGGAACGCTTTGGCTACACCCAGGAGCTCAAGCGGCAGCTGACGCTCAAGGACCTGCTGATCTACGGGCTGGTATTCATGGTGCCGACCGCGCCGTTCTCCATTTTCGGCGGCGTGTTCGACATCAGCGCCGGGATGGTGCCGCTGACCTATCTGCTCGGCTTCGTGGCGATGCTGTTCACCGCGTTGAGCTACCAGCAGATGTCGCAGGCGTTTCCGGTCGCCGGCTCGGTGTACGCGTATGTGGGACGCGGCCTGAGCAGCGGCATGGGCTTTCTGGCCGGCTGGGCGATCCTGCTGGATTATCTGCTGGTGCCCACCCTGCTCTACGTGGTCGGCGCCAACGCCATGCACAACGTGTTGCCGGCACTGCCGCAGCCGGGGTGGATCGCCTTCTTCGTGGTGCTCAACACGCTGGTCAACCTGCGCGGCATTGAAACCACCGCGCGTGCCAATCGCTTCTTCCTCTACGCGCAGCTGGTGGTGCTGGCGGTGTTCGTGGTGCTGGCAAGCCTGGCGATCCAGCGTGGCGTCAATGGTGCGCACTGGAACCTGCGTCCGTTCTACAACCCGCAGGCCTTTTCGCCGCAGCTGATCTTCAGCGCCTTGTCGGTGGCGGTGGTGTCGTTCCTGGGCTTCGACGCGATCTCCACGCTGTCCGAAGAAGCCCGTGGCGGCAATCGCGTGGTCGGGCGCGCGACCCTGCTGGCGCTGTTGCTGGTGGCCGGCTTGTTCGTGCTGCAGACCTGGCTGGCCGCGCTGCTGCAGCCCACCCTGCAACGCTATCCCGACGCGCAGGCCTCCAACGATGCGTTCTTCGAGATCGGGCGCCTGATCGCCGGGCCGTGGTTGCAGATCGTCATTGCGCTCACGGTCGCGATCAGTGCGGCGATCGCCAACGCGTTGGTGGCGCAGGCCGCCACCTCGCGCCTGTTGTTCGCCATGGCGCGCGACCGCCAGCTGCCGGCCTTTCTGCGCTACATCCATCCACGCACCGGCGTGCCGCAGCGCGCCATCCTGCTGGTGGCAGGCCTGAGCATGGTGCTGGGCGAAGTCTTCGTCGGACAGATCGCGCTGCTGTCCTCGTTGTGCAATGTCGGCGCACTGACCGCCTTCATCCTGTTGCACGTGGCGGTGCTGTGGCATTTCCGCGGGCAGGGCCGCCGCGTGCTGTTGCATGTCGCCACGCCGTTGATCGGCATCGTGATCCTGGCCTATGTGCTGATCAATGCCGACCAGCATGCGCAACTCGGCGGCACGGCCTGGATGGTGGTCGGGCTTGCAGTGTTGGCGTTTTTGAAAGCCAACGGTCGCTCGACCGACTTCCGCGCCAGCGACGCGTTGGAATAATTCGTCGCGAGCCAATGTGCAGACCTTGCTGCTGGCTGCCGGCGTGCCTGCTTGCAGGGACGTAGCGCGCGCCTTGTCAAAGCCCGCCAAGGTTATGCGCGTTCGCCATCCCGCATGCAGCGTAGCTACCTGCATCGCCTGACAGCTTGATCAAGGCAGCGCTGCCGGTGCGCTGCGCGATCGCAGTTGCCGCAGGTAGAGCGGCGTACGTGTTGCAGACGATTCCTGGGGTGCGGCGCCATGCGCATGCGCCAGGTCACTGGCAGCGCGTGTACACGTCGACTCTGTGTGCAAAACACGATTATCTTTTTATCGACCGCCAATCTCTGAACGAGATTTTCAGCACATATTCAGCTTTAAACATTCGCTAGTCTCGTTCGGCGCCAACGATGGCGCCCGCACGCTGTGGCCCCCGCCGCAGCCTGTCGTTCCCTGATGAGAAGGACTACCCATGAATCGCAAGAATGCCTTGTACCTGGCGCTGTTTTCCGCCGTTTCCGGCGCTGCACTGGCAACGCCGCCGACCGAAATGGATGCGGCACCGGTGAGTACCGCGCCGCAGGCGGCCAAGCTCGGCGCAGCGACGTTGCAGTCGGCAAGTCTGCGTGGCGGCATCCTGCCCACGCGTGTGGTGCAACTCACTGCGCCCACCAGCACCGAGATCGGTCGCGTGCGTGAGCGTCGCATCGCACAGGTCAAACATGGGCAGCCCTTGCAGATCGGGTTTTCGCGCGCGGTTGCCAAGCCTTTGGTGAATCTGGCCACGCTTGATTGGCAGATGGCCAAAGACGGCTCACGCGTGGCGACCCTGAAGGTCGGCTCCGCGCAGGCGGCCTCGCTGCGTGCATCGCTGATCCTGCGTGGTGCCGGCGCCACGCCGGGCGATCCGTCCAAGGTGACGCTGCGCTTTGCCGGCGACGATGGCCGGGTGTTCGAGCAATCCGGTGCCAGCTTCGCCGCCAGCGGCGACGCCATCGGCTGGTCGCCCACCGTCAGCGGCGAGAATCTGTTGGTGGAGCTGTCGCTGCCGGCCGGCCAGTATCCGGAGAACTTCAGCCTGAGCATCCCGCAGCTGTCGCACCTGGATATCAGCCCCACCGCCAGCGCGCGCGACATGATGACCATCGCCATAGGCGAGAGCGATTCCTGCCAGAACGATATCGTCTGCCGCGCCAATCCCACCGCCGGCTTCACCAATGCCGCAAAGGCGGTGGCGCGCATGGTGTTCACCACCAGCCAGGGCTCGTTCCTGTGCACCGGCACGCTGCTCAACAACACCAACTCGCCCAAGCGCAACCTGTTCTGGACTGCAGCGCATTGCATCAGTACGCAGACGGTCGCCAACACACTGCAGACCTACTGGTTCTACGACGCGGCCAGCTGCAACGGCAATACCGCCAGCTCGCAGGCCACCACTTTGACCGGCGGTGCATTCCTGCGCCACGCCAATACCACGCGCGACACCGCATTGCTGGAGCTGAAGACGGCACCGCCAAGCGGCGCATTCTATGCGGCATGGAACAGCGCGGCGATCGGCGCGACCGGCACCTCGATCGTCGGCATCCACCACCCGTCCGGTGACGTCAAGAAGTATTCGCTGGGCACCGTCAATGGGCTGAGCACCAGCATCGACGGCAAGAGCCCGCTGTACCGTGTGGTCTGGAACGATGGCGTCACCGAGGGCGGCTCGTCCGGCTCGGGCCTGTTCACCGTCGCCAGCGGTGGCGCCTACCAGCTGCGCGGCGGCCTGTACGGCGGCTACTCGTTCTGCACCGCGCAGACCGATCCGGATTACTACTCGCGCTTCTCGGACGTGTATTCCAGCATTTCCACCTACTTCGGCCCGTAAGCGGGTGCTGCGCGTGGCAGGCGGGTAGCGCCTGCCACGTGCGACTGCGCCTGGCCTGTGCAGAGTGTGGTCGATTGTTTGATGTGCTGTGTGGATCGATCTGTGCGGGTTGATGTTTTGTGCGCTGACCTTTGGACCCCATCGGTCACGCGCGTCTTTCGTCATGCACTTCATCTGCAGTGCCCGGATGATGCAGACTTGGTAGCTCGTCCTTCACCTGGATCGGCATGCCCGTTCAACGCACTCCTTGTGTCATCGCCGCAGCTGCCCTCCTGGCCTTGTCGCTACAGGTCACCGCCCATGCCGCCGGCAAGCCCGCCAATCGCGACGACGTCAAGGCCTACGCGCTGCAGCTGTGCCTGGACAACAACTATGAGCGTAGCGGCAAATACACCGCCGACCAGCTGCGCGATCGCTCGTATCTGCTGACGACCTACGCGCTCGACAATGCCAAGACCGGTGCCACCGACCGCCTGCATCGCTTCGTGGCCGAGCAGACGGCGGACTTCCATCGCGCCGAAGTGCCGATGAAGGACGAAGCCCGCCGCGGTCCGTTCAACAGGATCTTCGCGCAATGCATGGCGTTTTATCGTTCGCCTGCGTTGAACGCGTTCATTGCACAGGAACTCTGAAGGCAATCGATGCAAATCCACCGTTGGAAGGCAACGGATGGATCGGTGTGGCGGATTCGGTGCGGGTCATCGGATCGAGCAGTACACGCACCGCGTGCGTCGCAGTTGCTGCTCTCCTGCATCGGGCGCGGGCATGCCAGTGCCGAGGTTTGCGTGAGCCATTCGCAAACCCGGCAGCCCCACGCTAGTCTGAGGCACTTCCACGCCCCGCCTGGCACATCCTCTTCCCCGCTTCGACAGGAGCCGTCATGTCCGCCGCTTCGCCACGCCCTTCCCGTCGCCAGGTGCTGCGCATCGCGCTGGCAGCGGCCACGCTGAGCGTGACGAGCCAGCTCGGTGCCGCACTACGGCGCGCACCGAAGGAAGACCCTGCGCCGTCGGACCCGGCGTCACCGGCGCCCTTCCCGGCCAAGGGCAGCGTGCTGGTGCTGCTCGGCACCAAGGGCGGCCCCACGCCATCACCACTGCGCGCCGCGGCCGCCAATGCGCTGGTCATCGACGGGCAGCCCTACCTGATCGACTGCGGCAATGGCGTTGCACAGCAACTGGCCAAGGCCGGCGTCCGCCTGCCTGCGCTGCGCGACATCTTCCTGACCCATCACCACTCCGACCACAACGCCGACCTGCTCAACGTGGTCTGGCTGGCGTGGGCCAGCGGACTGCAGACGCCGGTGCATTTGTACGGCCCGCCCGGTATCGCCAGGATGGTGGATGCCTTTGTCGAGATGAATGCCATCGACATCGATGCGCGCATCCGCGAAGAAGGCCGCCCGCCGTTCAAGCAGCTGATCCATGTGCACGAGTTCGACCAGCCCGGCACGGTGCTGCAGAACGACCAGGTCACCGTCACCGCGACGCTGGTGGATCACTACACGCTCAAGCCGGCGTTCGCCTATCGTTTTGCCGCGCGCGATCGCACGGTGGTGTTCTCCGGCGATACGCGTTACCTGCCTGCACTGGCCGAATTTGCGAGGGACACCGACATCCTGGTGCACGAGGTGATGTATCTGCCCGCGCTGGAAAAGATGCTCAAGACCAACGACAACGCACCGACCTTGCTCGACCATCTGCTCAAGAGCCATTCCACCAGCGAGGAAGTCGGCAGGATCGCTTCAGCGGCCAACGCAAGGATGCTGGTGCTCAATCACTTTGTGCCTGGCGGCGACCCGACGATCACCGATGCGATGTGGAGCGAGGGCGCGCGCAAGCACTACGCCGGGCCGATTGTGGTCGGCAAGGACTTGATGCGGTTGTAGTGGAGCAGCCGGGCACTGCAGCGATGGATCCGGCTGCGCACTGTCGTCAGCGCACTCGACCTGTATCCGGCGGTGATGTCGCCAACCGCTATCAAAGCGACACGCAATCTCCAAACACCGCGTAGAGCGGGCATGGCACAGCACGCGACACTGCATCTGTGGTCTCGTGTGTCCAAGAGCGGCTAACACGTAGCAAGCAGTCGCCAGGTGGACGTGGACGGCGCGCTCGGAACCGGGGTGGAAAGGCGCGACGAGCGTTTCCGGTGACGCTCAATCGCGCGCGAGCGCGCTCCTACATTGGTCTGGCCCGCGCCGACGGCCCGTGCCGGCCGTCCTTGCCGACTGCGCGGAGCATGCCGCCCGTGCCGTGTCGCGTTGCCGAGCCGGGCCAGGACCTGCTGGCGCCGTGCCGGTTGTAGGCAGCGGCTGCGTCTGCCTGCCGGCGGTGCCCCATCGTTGCCAGCCGCTCTATGTCAGCACCGGACTGCCCAGGCCCCACACGCCTGCACCTGCCTTGCAATACGCGTCGATAAACGCCTGCTGCGACGGCATCTGCTCCACCGCGTGCCGGATCGGCTGGGCGATGCCGTCGAGCAGGCGACGCAGGTCGCGATCGGACAGCGCGCGCGCCAGCGGATGATGCTGCTCGGGCACGATGCCCTGCCCCATCAGCACATGGGTCCAGGAGTCGACGCGGAACAGTTCATCGGCCGCTTGCCAGGCGTGTGCGCGTTCGCGCCAGGCGCTCAGGCGCAGCGCCAGCGATTCGGGCAACTCCATCGCGCGGCATTGCCGCCATAGCGGTTCCTCGCGCTGGGTGGCGTGGTAATGCAGGATGATGAAGTCGCGCACATGTTCCATTTCGGCGCGGCTGATGTCGTTGAACAGCTCCACCTGCGAGGGCGCAATGCCATCGGCCGGGAACAAGCTGATCAGGCGCACCACGGCGGCGATGGTGAGATGGATGCTGGTGGATTCCAGCGGCTCGATAAAGCCGCTGGCCAGGCCCAGCGACACCACGTTTTTGTTCCAGGCCTTGAGGCGGCGGCCGGTGCGGAACGGCACCAGCCAGGGGTCCTTCAGCGCAGGCGCGGCCACATCGCGCAGCAACTTGGCATGCGCCTCGTCGTCGGACAGGTGCTTGCTGGAAAACACCAGGCCATTCCCAACGCGATGCTGCAGCGGGATATGCCAGCGCCACCCGGCCTCGTGCGCGATGGCGCGGGTGTACGGCACCGGCGGGCCAAGCGCTTCGGTCTGCACCGCAACGGCGCGATCGCACGGCAACCAATGGCTCCAGTCTTCGTAACCGGTGTGCAACGCCTGCTCGATCAGCAGGCCACGAAAACCGCTGCAATCGATGAACAGGTCGCCCTCGAGCACCTGCCCGTCTTCCAGCAGCAGGCTGGCGACATCGCCACTGTCCGGCTGCAATGTCACCTGCTGGATCCTGCCCTCGATACGCCTGACGCCACAGGCTTCGCTGCGCGTGCGCAGGAACCTGGCATACAGTGCGGCATCCAGGTGATAGGCGTAGTTGACCGCAGGCTCACGCAGCAAGGCGAAACGGTCGACGCGCGAAGCAACGGTTTCCAGGCAGTAATCGCCAAAGCTGCCCGGCATGCCGCGGCGCTGGCTCTCCAGCCACAGATGGTGGAAGGCGCACACCAGCGTGCTTTGCCCGGTGATGCCGAACGGATGAATATAGCGCTCGCCCTGGTGGCGCCAATGCTCAAAGGAGATCGACAACTTGAAGGTGCCGGCCACCGCGCGCAGGAACTCCTGCTCGTCGATCTGCAGGAAGCGATGGAAGCTGCGGATCGGCGGCACCGTGGATTCGCCCACCCCCACGGTACCGATCTGCTCGGACTCGACCAGCGTGATCTCCAGCAGCTCGCGGAATTGATGCGACAGTGCGCAGGCGGCGATCCAGCCAGCGGTGCCACCGCCGGCGATGACAACCTTGCGAATCGGGGCCTGGCTCACTGTGCGCTCCTGGGTGATGGATCCGGGGTGAGGTCTTGATCGATCGTCTGGACAACGCGGGTGGCCCGCCGGGAGCGGAACGCGTGAGTGGCACCTGCCAATGCCGCACATCGGCCCTGCCCGCCCGGCAGCTGCGCAGTTGTCCCGCCCGTGGCCTTGGAGCCGATCGCGCGCATCAGCGGTTGAGCCTGCCGAGCAACAGCGCGCGCAGCTGTCGCGCCAGGGTGGGGTCGATCGGGCCCAGCGCATGCCGTGCCTGCTCGGGCAGGTGCTCGCCCGCGCGCTCGGCAGGGCCGAACACGTAGTAGTCGAACAGGGCGCGCCAGGCCTCCTTCTCCGCTGCCGGGCGGTCGCGGATGGCCCATAGCGCGTGATACAGCGCGGGCATCGGCGCCGGCAGATGCGCGGGCACGCTGCTCCACCAGTAGTTGACCAGCACGTTGAAGGGCTGCAGCGATTGCACGTGATGCCACCACATGCCGGGAATGAACACTGCATCGCCCGGCTCCAGCACGGCGGTGCGTGCCTGCGCCAACGCTTCAGCGAAGCGTGGATACCGCAGCAGATCCGGATTGGCGATATCCACCATGCTCACGACCTGCCCACCCGGCGTGGGATCCAGCGGGCCGGGATACAGGTTGGCCACCTGCTCGGGCGGAAACAGCGTGAAGCGACGTTGCCCCACCGTGCAGCAGGCCAGGTTGTTGGGCGCATCGTAGTGGCAGGAAGCAGTGACGCGATTGCCGATCCAGATACTCGGCTGCACCGCGATGCCGCTGGCGGCGAAATCCAGATCATTGCCTGCGCGCAAGCCCGGGAGATTGTCGTCAATAGGCAACGACGCCAGATAATACGTGGGCGGCTGCGGGTCGTCGCGATGCGTCACGATCGCTTCCAGCAAGCTGCTCAAGCTACCGCGCTGCACCTCGAAATTCAGCGCACTGCAATCGTCGGTATAGAACGGCCGGCCGGCGATCTCCGGGCCGCCGCGGGAATACTGCAGGGGGCGTCCACTATCGTGCGCGCGCAGCAGCGCCATCGCCTCCTCGGGGCTGCGCAACCCGGCCTGCACCAGCGACCAGTCGCGTGCGACGCCACGCAGCACCACCGGCTCGGCGGCATCGCACAGCGCGGCAAGCGGCAGCGCGTCGGGGTGGCAATCGCTGCGCTCGGCGACGGCCGCGAGGGAGGAGAAGGCTGCGCCGGTCGTCATGCGCTCAGGCGAACGCAGCAGTCGCAGACGCAGTGTGCGCCTGCTGCAGGCGGCGCTGCTTCTCGGCCATCAGCCGACGCACGTTGTGCAGCGAGGCCAGCATCAGGAACGCAGCCTCCAGATAGCCGGCCCGATGCAGTTGCTGCAACGAGGACGCATCGAGTGCGGCAAGCCGCTCGCGGTCGATGGCGAACAGGCCTTCCAGCTTGGTGGCGTGGGTGGCATCCAGCGTGACATCCAGCTGCACCGGCTGGATCAGCCCCAACGCATCCAGCGCGGCCGCCATCGCCTGGCCGGCATCCACACCGTCGCGGATGCCGCGCAATACACCGATGATGTGCTCCAGGTACGGGCTATGGCCGCCCTGCGGAAGAAATACCGCCTCGCCTTCGTGACGGCTGATGCGCGGGTGCTCCAGATCGACGTGGATCACCGGCTCCTGCACCAAGGCGCCCTCGATGCGCTGCTCCTGGAAGCCGATCAGAAACGGTCCCTTGGCGACGATGCCGGGCAGATAGCTGGCAGTCCAACGGCCGTCCTGCAGAAACAGATTCTCGTCCTGTGCAAAGCCCAGCAGCGCCACCGACTGGTAGCCGCCGGTGGCTGGATCCTTGCGAAAGAACAGCGGGTACTCGCGCTGCAGCTCGGCGTATTCGGTGACGAATGCCGGCACTAGGCCGAGCGCATCGCCGAACTCGGCACCGAAGCGCAGCACGACGCGTAGATCGTGATGCGCCACATTGTTGAGCACTGCGTATCGCGTCATCTGAAACTCCAACGGTGCTCCGCCACGGAGTACCGCATTGCGTGGAATGCGTCGATCGCGCGGCCAGGTACCGCACTTGCTGGTGGCGAGCATTGCCAAAAAGCGGCAGACCGGCAAGCGGCACAGCAGCATCGGGACCAGGCCTGCAGCAACCTATATCGCCGGTGTGACCCGGCGGCGGCCGTGTGTGGGTGCAAGCAAGCGCCGCGTGTGCCGGCGACACCAAGGGATGCGCGGCGGCATCCAGCTCGCGCCTGCGGTTGCGGCCGCCGGACCGGTGCCACGCAGGCTGACGACTCGATGCGGCCACGTGGCGCAGTCAGCGAACGCTCGCCGGCCGCCTTCGAAAAAGGGCGCGACTGGCCCGCACCAGCCCGCACGTCGGCATCTGCCCCACCAGGCACCGGCTGCGCTCACCGGGAGGGAAGTGAGCGCAGCCGGTGGGTCAGAACGCGTAACGCACACCCAGCGTGTAGCGCGGCTGCTGGTCGATCAGGCGGATGATCTGCTTGTCCGAGCGCCCATGCCAACGCACGTCTTCGCCGGTGAGGTTGATCGCCTCAAAGCCCACGGAAAGTTGCTTGCTGAAGCTGTAGCTGACGCTGAGGTCCCACTGCTGATACGCCTCGACGTAGTACGGATTGCGGTTGGCATTGTCCTGGTTGGCGGCGATCAGATACTCGTCGCGCCAGTTCCAGGCCAGGCGCGCGCTCCAGCCGTATTTTTCGTACATCAGCATCACGTTGGCGGTGTCGCTGAGGCCAAGCAGCGCGAACTGGTCGCGATCGATCACCGTGTTGTCGAAGCCCACATCGCCTTCGACGATGGTGTAGTTGGCGTAGATGCCGAAGCCGGTGCTGTCGAAGAAGTACTGCCCGCCCAATTCCCAGCCGTGGATGTTGGCCTTGTTCTGGTTGACCGGGCGCGACACGTCGAACTGATACAGCGGATCGGAGGCATTGCCCACGATATCGTAGGCATTCTCCAGTGCCAGGCTCTGCGCGGAGCTGCCGTTGTAGGCGGCCAGCCCGCCGGTGGCAGCGGCATTGCGCAGCAGCGCCATCGCCGCAAACAGTGAGGTGTCGTTGGCCGAGCACGCCGCCGCGACGTCGTTGCCGGAGGCGCCCACCTGCGCCGCACAGGCGCCGCTCTGCAGGAACGCCAGCGCGGCCTGCGCGTCAGGACCGGAGGTGGGATCGCTCAGCCCGTACAGGGATTCGCGCGAGACCGTGTTGCCGATGAAGTTGCTGACGCGCTTGTTCCAGAACGTGGCCGACACGTAGCTGGCATCGGCGAAGTACCACTCCAGCGCCAGATCGAGGTTGTCCGATTCCAGCGGGTCCAGTTGCGGGTTCTGCGAGCTGCCGCCGGCACGGTTGGACGGATTGATCAGGATCGAGCCATTGGGCGTATTCGGCGTCGGGCCGGCGATCAGGTTGTTGTAGGGCGCGCGTGCGATGGTCTGGCCGAACGAAGCGCGCCCCTTCAGCTGATCGGAGATGTCGATGCTGAAGTCCAGATTGGGCAGGATGTAGTTGTAGCTGGTCTTCTCGCTGAAGGGCTGCTGCTCGGTGGAGCGCAACAGCTGGAAGTCGTTGTTGGCCTGCCACAACAACGCTGTGGGCGTGGCCACCTGCGAGGTGGATTCCACATCGGTGCGCTCGTAGCGCAAGCCCAGCCGCGTATTGGTGGTCATGCCGGAGATGTCACCCTTCAGTTCCAGCTGCACGTAGGCAGCGCGGGTCTTCTCTTCCACCTGGTTGTCGGCGCTGTATTGCGGGTTGTAGCGGGTAGTGGCGCCGTACTGGCTGCCACCCCACAGCGCCAGCTGATCGGCATCGCCGCGCCATGCATTGGGCGCGGCGCCATTGGCGTTGAAGTCCTTGAACATGCCGGTGATGCTCACCGGCCGCAGCAGCGCCTGCATGCCGGGCTCGTTGCCGGCGTTGGCCACGCCCCAGTCACCCAGCGTGGAATTGGTGTCGCTGGTGAGCCGGTTCATGGTGGTATTGGCGGTACTCACGCCGAACTGGAAGCGCCCGTCCTCGAAATCGAAGGTGCCGTCCATGCGGCCTTCCTTGATCTCGGTGACCTGCGATTGATAGAAGATGCGCAGGACCTGCGAGCCAAGCTCGGCGGGGGTGAAGTCCGGGTTGAGCACGCCGTTGGTGCCGGCCAGGGAATCGGCCGCGGTGGGATACCAGGTGCGTGCGCCGATCGGCAGGCCATTGTTGAAGCGCAGCTCCTGCCCCCATTGACCGCCGCAGGACGGGCCGTTGCTGCAGTTGTTGGTGCCGGCGAAGCTGAAGTACGTGGCGCTGCCGCCGGTGACCGGGTCGTTGGGCAGGCTCTTGGTCTTGGAGTTGTGCGCATCGAAGGACAGCTGGAAGCGGTCGCTCACCTGCCAGTCGGCATTGAAGCCGAGCGAGCCGAGCGTGTACTTCTGCTCGTTGCGCTGCTGCTCCATGCCGAAGTCCTTGGCGCCGTTGGGCACATCGCGCAGATACACCGGGGTGGCCACCGCCTGGCCGGTGTCGAAGGTCAGATCGGTGAAGCTGTTGGCGCGCTGCAGCCAGATGCCCTGCTCGCCGCGCTCTTCGCGGATTTCGTTGGACGAATAGGTGTAGTCCAGGGTCAGGGTCAGGCTGTCGCTGGGCGCGAACTGCATCACCGCCTGGCCATTGGTGCGCTCGCGCTGGAAATCGGCAAAGGCATAGCGCAGATCGTTGGGCATGCCGTAGAGCTGGCCGATCGCCGGTGCGTTGGTCACCACCGCATCCGGGCGCAGGGCCGGGTCGGTGCCGGTCCAGCGCTGGATGTTCCAGGTGTTTTCGGTGGCCTGCACCGAGCCGCCATGGCGCTTCTGGTAACTGCCGCTCAGGCCGATGCCGAAGGTCTTGTCGGGATTGGTATAGCTGAAGATGCCGGAGACTTCAGGAGTGAGCGAATCGCCGAACGGCTGCGAACGATCCGACACCATCTTGGCGCCGGCATTGGCCACCACGCCTTCGTGATTGAACGGCTTGTCGGTCTGGATGTTGATGGTGGCGCCGATACCGCCGCTGGGCGCGGTGGCACGGCTGGTCTTGAACACCTCGATGCCGGTGATGGCTTCGGAGGCGAGCTGGGCGAAGTTGAACGCGCGCGTGCCCACATCCACACCACCGATCGGAGTCTGGCCCGGCGCGCCGAACGCATCGGCACCGGGAATCAGGCGGCCGTTGAGGGTGACGGTATTGAACTGCGGGCCGAAGCCGCGCGCGGTGACCTGCGCGCCTTCGCCATCGCGGCGCTCGATCGAGATACCGGTGATGCGTTGCAGCGACTCGGCCAGATTGGTATCGGGAAATTTGCCGATGTCTTCGGCGCTGATCGCATCCACCACGCCGGCAGCATCGCGCTTGATGCCCATCGACTGATCCAGGCTGCTGCGGATGCCGGTGACATTGACCGCATCCAGGGTGGTGGCGGTTTGGGCGCCGGACTGCGGTGGCGGCACCTGCTGCGCGGTAACGTCCTGCGCAAAGGCGGGGTTGATCACCAGGATGCCACCGACGAAGGTAAACATGGCCTTCGACTTGAACTTGCTCAACGTACGACGCATCGATCTATCCTCGGGTCTGGAATCCAACACCCACGGCCGTGGTCGCGGAATGCGACGCGGCGCTTGCCTGGCCACGCGCCTGGACGGCACGCGACATACATCCCTGCACAGCACTTGCTCTGATCCGCCGCCTCGACTGCCGGCGCATCCCCCCTGATGCAAGCCATGTGCGTGCCACGTCCTCACGGACGCGCCGTGCACCTGGCGCTCTACCGCACCTGCGACTGCCTTCCCAACCAGTACGCCCTGCACCACGTGTCTCGCCCTGCGCCTCTGCATGCAACCGCGTAACAGCGGGCAATGCAGGACTGATAGCGCTAACACTGGGCGCAGCCTAGTCACGCGTGGCGGGGCTTGTCACCGTGCGTTGCAGCAAACACACCAAGCCACATGCAGACACAAAACACCGCGTGCGCTTGAGTCCGCAGTGCGAGAGCAGGCGCAGCGTGGCTGTAAGCGTTACCAGCCAGTGGTGGCGACAACTACGCCGCAACGGCGCAGTTGCATGTCGTCGCCTGGCCGCAGCAACACCATACGAAGCAGTTGCGCAAAGCAGCGCGAGAATCGCAGCGCGGCCGCCTTCAACGGCGATGTGCTGAGGCGCACACGCGTGGCAGTGGACGCCGATGCGAGCACGTCATTGCGCGCTTGCGCGCGACATCGGACTGCAGGGCGCAACGAAAAAACGGCGCAATCGCTGCAATCGATTGCGCCGCTGGTGACGGTGAACCGCGTGGGCGGAGCGCCCGCAGCATCTGCGCCATTGCAGCGCAGATGCCAGCGATCGGCACCCGCTAGCCGATCGTATTGACCTGGTTGTCGCCACGCTGGGCATCGGGCAACACATGGTCCGGGTCCAGCGTCACGTGCAGCACTTTCTGCGTGGTCGGCAGCGTCAGCGTGGGCGCGGTGTTCTGCAGCCAGGTTTCCACCGGCACGCGGCGGTCCAGATGGCTGCCGTCGGCCAGGTCCACCCGCACGGTGACCGGCATCACCAGTTTCTGGCGGCTGCGCAGCGTGAGTTGCAGGCCCTTGGCAGGATCGTGATCGACGTAATGGGCCTCGCTGATGCCCATGTCCAGCTGCCAGTTGTTGAGATACCAGCCGCGCCACCACCAGGCCAGATTCTCGCCACTCTCGCTTTCCATCAGCCGGAAGAAATCCGACGGCGTCGGGTGCTTGTAGGCCCAGGTCGCGATGTACTTGCGAAAGGCCGGGTCGAAGCGCTCCGGCCCCAGGATCTGCTCGCGCAACAACACCAGTCCCAACGCGCCCTTGAAATAGGTCAGCGAATGCCGATAGGTCTCGCTGGTGGAATCGGCGTTGTCCATCAATGTCGGCGCACCGGCATCGGCCAGCAGCGGCAGGATTTCGTCGACCGGGTTGCCGCCCTTGGGCGCATATTCCGAATCGCGCTTGGGCGCGTACTCGCCCTTGTTGAAGGCATCGGATGCATAGACGTCGATGAAGGTGTTGAAGCCTTCGTCCATGAACGCGTGGCGGCGCTCGTTGGAGCCGACAATCATCGGGAACCAGGTGTGTCCGATCTCGTGCGCGGTGATCCAGAACAACTCCTTGCCGCTGTCTTCGAAACCGTCGAAGACGATGCCCGGATACTCCATGCCCGCACCGTACCCGCCCAGGTTAATCGCGGCCGGCCATGGATACGGGTACCACTGCGAGAAATGTTCGATCGCGCCCTTGACGTATTCGGTGGAGCGGTTCCACTTGTCCGCGCCCACGCCCTCCAGCGGATACACCGACATCGCCAGCGACTGCTTGCCGCCCGGCAGCTTGATGCGCGCGGCATCCCACACGAACGCAGGCGAGGCGGCAAACGCGACATCGCGGGTGTTGTCCATATGGAAGCGCCAGGTGCGCGTGGCGTTTCCCGCAGGTTTGGCAGCGCGCGCGCTCACTTCCTCGGGCGTGCGGATCAGCACCGTACGATCGCTGCTGCGTGCCTGCTGCAGGCGTTGCTGCTCGCTGCGGCTGAGCACCTCGGCCGGATTGGTCAGCGCGCCGGAACCGGCGACCAGGAAGCCCTCCGGCACGGTCACCGCGTAGTCGAAGTCGCCGTACTCCAGATAGAACTCCGAGCCCAGATACGGCTGCGTGTCCCAGCCGCGCAGATCGTCGTAGACGGCCATGCGCGGATACCACTGTGCAATCTCGTAGATCTCGCCCTGCTTGCTGGCACTGACCGCAGTGCGCCCGCCCCAGGTGCCCGGAATCGTGTAGCGGTAGCGGACATGCACGGTCAGCGCCTTGCCCTGCCCGGCCAACGGCTGCGGCAGGTCCACCCGCATGCGGGTGTCGTCGACGACGAAATGCGCAGGCTGGCGACGCCCTCCATCGTCGATCTCGACACTGGCGATCTGCATGCCGTCGGTGAACTGGGTGCGGCGCGACGGCCGGCTGGCGGCAGCGCGCGCATCGGCGCGGTAGATGTTCTGGTCCAGCTGCAGCCACAGCACGTCCAGCGTGTCCGGGCTGCGGTTGGTGTAGTGGATCGCCGCCTCGCCCGTGAGCGTGTGGGTCGCCGGGTCGATGCTGGCGTTGAGGCTGTAGTCGGCACGGTTCTGCCAGAACAGCGGGCCGGGGACGCCGCTGCCGCTGCGGTAGGCGTTGGGTGCATCGGGCAGTTGCAGCGGTGCGAACAAGGCCAGCGGATCGAAGACGCTTGCCGGCGCGGCGGCACTGGCGGCGGGCGCGGCGGGCGCGGACGAGGTGATGCATGCCAGCGACAGCGCAACGGCGAGCGATCGGCGCAAGGTGGGGAACATGCGTGAAATCCTGCGGCGGAGGGGATCCCCATCCTACGGTCGCCTTCGCCAGGCACGGCACTGCCATTGGTCCCGGTTACGGCATCTAACTTCTCGACGGTGACAGGCTGTCCGGGGCGCAGCAGCCGCGGCCCGCGCGCGATCCGCAGATGCCGATCGCACCAGCCCTGCCCTGGCGGCGGCTAGCCCGCGCTTGCCACCTCAATCGGCAGCAAGCCGCGACAAGCGCAACGCGCCATCCCCACCCTCGGCCAGCGCATCGCCCGGGTTGCTCAACCGGCAGCGGCGCAGCGACAGACAGCCGCAACCGATGCAGTCGGTGAGCTGGTCGCGCAGGGCCTGCAGCTCGGCGATGCGCGCATCCAGTTGCGCGCGCCAACGTGCCGACATGCGTGCCCATTCCGCACGCGTGGGCGTGCGCTGGTCCGGCAGCACCGAGAACGCATCCAGCACCTGCTGCAACGGCACGCCGAGCCGTTGCGCCACGCGAATCACGGCGATGCGCCGCAGCACGTCGCGCGCATAGCGGCGTTGATTTCCGGCAGTGCGCAGGCTGCGGATCAGCCCCTTGCGCTCGTAGAAATGCAAAGCCGACACCGCCACGCCACTGCGCTTGGCCACCTCGCCCACGGACAACTCACGCTGCATTGCCTTGACCTCAACCTTGGTTGAGGCAGGATGCTGCGCGGCCATGACCGGTGCAAGCCCCGTGGTCATGGCTCTACACACTTCAGTTTCTGGATGCTCGATGCCCGCCGATACCGCCCTGCCCGCCACGCCACTCAATGCGGCCCAACCCACTTCCATCCTGGCCGCGCCGTATCGCGCCGCAACGCTGGGCATGGTGGCACTGGTATCGCTCAATGCCTTCGAATCGCTGGCGGTGGCCGCCGCCATGCCGACCGTCGCGCGCGAATTGAATGGCTTGCCGCTGTATGCGCTGGCGTTCGGCGGCACCCTGGCGACCAGCGTGGTCGGCATGACCGCCGCCGGGCGCTGGAGCGACCGGCGTGGCCCCGGCGGGGCGCTGGCCTACGGCCTGCTGTGCTTCGTGATCGGCCTGCTGGTGGCAGGGCTGGCGCCGAGCATGCCGGTGCTGATTGCCGGCCGCCTGCTGCAAGGCCTGGGGGCCGGCGCGTATTCGGTGGCGCTGTATGTGATCGTCGGGCGCCTGTATCCGGAAGCCTTGCGGCCCCGCGTGTTTGCCGCGTTCTCGGCCGGCTGGGTGGTGCCTTCGTTGATCGGGCCAGGCATCAGCGGATTGATCGTGCAGCACGTCGGCTGGCGCTGGGTGTTCCTGTCGGTGCCGCTGCTGGCGATACCGGCCGGGCTGATGCTGTGGCCGGCGATCCGCGGGCGCACCTGGTCCAGCGACACAGCCGGCGCGTCGCGTTCCGCGTTGCGCTGGGCGGTGGGTGCGGCCTTGGGCGTGCTCGGCGTGTATCTGGGCGGGCAGCTGCACGGCACGAGCGCGTTGCTGGCGATGCTGCCGGCACTGGCGCTCACCGTGTGCTGCGCCTGGCAGCTGTTGCCTGCCGGTACGCTGCGGCTTGCGCGCGGGCTGCCCAGCGTGATCGCGCTGCGCGGCATCGCGGCGGCGGCCTTCTTCGGCTTCGAGGCGTTCCTGCCGTTGCTGCTGTCGCGCGAACGCGGCCTGTCGCCGCTGCTGGCCGGCGTGGCGCTGAGCGTCGGCGCGCTGGGCTGGTTCAGTGGCTCCTGGTACCAGGGCCATAGCCGCGCCGGCTGGTCGCGCCCACGCCTGCTCAAGACCGGTGCGTGCTTCATGTCGCTGGGCATCGTGATCAGCGCGGGGGCGGTGTGGCCGGTCATCCCGGTGCCGGTGGCGATTGCCGGCTGGGCGCTGACCGGCCTGGGCATGGGCCTGCTGTATCCGAGCCTGTCGGTGTTGACGTTGTCGCTGTCGCCGCCGGCGCAGCAAGGCGCCAACAGTTCGGCGCTGCAGTTGAGCGAGGCGATTGCGGTGGCCGGCATGCTGGCGCTGGCCGGCGCCTTGTTCGCCGCGCTGCTGGCCTCGGCGACTGCGGCCGCCTACCTGAGCGTGTTCGCCCTGGCATGGCTGCTGGCGGTGGCGGGCCTGTTGGTGGCGCGGCGGGTGTAATGGGTGAGCGGTGTGCGCGGTGTATCGAAGCAAGAGAACACTGATCGCGAGGCTGACGTGTCGCGCTCAGTCGATGTGTATCGCCCGCATCGCATGCAGCGCGCGTACGGTCTGCACGACTTGCTGGATCCGCCTGCTCGGCACGTCGCGTCGGCATGACGCAAACCCGGCACATCTCATCGCCGATAGCGCAACCGACTTTGCCGATCCTGTCGAGATCGCTGCGATCGGGACCGGAAAAACGTATCCGCGAGCGGCTGGTCATTTTTTCGCCACCCATCTTGACAGCGTTGCAGGCCGGGGCCTGCACCCACTTGTCCACAGCCTTGTGCAAGTTCCATCCACAGGGGGTGTGGAAAACCTGCGCTGCGCGGCAGGCAGCGCAGGGCTTGCGCGTCACTGCAGCATGTGTCACGCGATACGGGGCGACAGCTGTCTCATGCAGCGCGGGCCGTTACTTACAACCCGGCCATGCGGAAGCAGCGCTTTACTCACAACCACATGCAAGGGCGATCGCGCCACACGGCAGCGCCGCGTCGCAGCGGCGCTGCCTCACCCACTGCTGCCTCAGTTCACGATCACGTGCGGCACGAAGCGCGAGGTGTCGCGGGTGATCGGACCGTCGTCGTCGCGCATGCCCAGCCCGGCCGGACGATCGGCCACCACCCAGCTGCCGACCAGCGCATGCCGGCCATCGAACACCGGCAATGGATGATGCGCCTGCAGGATCGCCGGCCCGTCCACATACGGGCCATCGGTCTGCGCAGCGTCGCCCTGTGCGCTGACCAGGGAAATATTGGCACCCTCGCGCGACAGCAGCGGCTTGCGTACCCAGCCTGCCGTGGGCGCTTCGCCGGTTTGCGCAAAGCGCGCCGGCAGCAGGTTGGGATGGCCCTGATGCCGCTCCCACAACAGCGGCAGGATGCCCTTGTTGCTCAACACCGATTTCCACGCCGGCTCGATCAGGCGCACGCGGTTGGCGCACAACGCCGGGCCGAAGCGCTCTTCCATCATGAATTCCAGCGGATACAGCTTGAACAGCGTGTGGATCACCCGGTCCTGCTCATCGGTGAACCAGCCATCGGCGCTGAGGCCGATGTCTTCGATGGCCACTTCCTCGGTGCTGATGCCCACCTGATGCGCGCAGTCGCGCAGGTAGCGCACCGTGGCGCGGTCTTCCAGCGAATCGCGCACCGCGGAGAAATGCATCTGCGCACCGATCGCGCCATCCACCGCCAGCGCGCCCAGGGTTTCGCACAGCAGGTCCTGGATCAGGTTGTACTGATCGGTGCCCTTGGGCAGCGCACCGGCGGCGATCTGCTGTTCCAGCCACAGCCACTGGAAATATGCCGATTCGTACAGCGAGGTCGGCGTGTCGTAGTTGAGCTCATACAGCTTGGCCGGGCCGTTGCCGGCATAGGCCAGGTCCATGCGGCCGTACAGATGCGGGTCGCGGTTCTTCCACGAGTTGGCGATCCAGTCCCAGTAGAACGGCGGGATCGCCAGCTGCGTCATCAGCTGCTCCGAGCCCACCACCTCGTCCACCAACTGCATCGCCATGTCGTGCAGTTCCTGCGTGGGCGCCTCGATGTCGTCTTCGATCTGCTGCAGCGTAAACGCGTAGTACGCGCTTTCGTCCCAGTACCGCTCGCCGTCGATGGTGTGGAAATGGAAGCCGAGCGACTCGGCCTGCTCGCGCCAGTCCGGGCGCTCGGCAATTGCGATCCGTTGCATGTCAGCCGCCGTATCCGGAGCTGCGCCCGCCGCTGCCGAACGAACTGCGCGCCGCCGCACTGGAGCCGAAACCCGAGCGCGACACGGTGATCGCCCGCGACGGCATGTCGATGGCGCCGCTGCGCCCGCGGACGGTGCCGACGCGGTTGCTGGCCAGATCACCGTTGGGCTTGTAATACCCACCGCTGCGGTAATCGCGGTACAGCGGAATCGAGCCGCCATAGCGGTAGCCGCCGCCACCGGTCATGTTGCCCAACGCGTAGCCCAGCAGGAACCCGCCCATCGGCGGGATCCAGCTCTGCTGGCCCTGCGCCGTCTGCACCGCCGTGCAACTGCCGAACTGCTCGTCGCACTCGTAGCGCGTACTGAAGCGCGGCGCGGCCTGTTGGTGCTTGGTCACCGCCTCGTCATAGGCCTTGAGGCATTGCTGGATGTCGGTCTGTTCCTGCTTGATCTGGTAGCAGTCGGCGGCCGACTGCAGTACCACGCCGGTTTCCGGTTCGGAGCCGCAGCCGGTGACGAGGGCGGCCGGCAATGCGGCCATCAGGGTGAGCTTGAGATTGCGTGATCGCTTCATGCCTGCGCTCCGTTACGGCGTGATCGCCGCGGCATTGATCAGCCCGACCGCGATCGACACGCCGGCCGAAAAGATGCCGGCGGCGGTGACGTTATCGGTGATCTGCCGCGAGATGCGCCCGGCCACCAGGTTGGCCAGCAGATACGCCACGACCTGGATGCCGCAGGCGACCGCGCCCCAGATCAGCGCATCGACCAGGCTCACCGAATGGGTGATGGCCGAATGCAGCGGCAAGGCCACACCGATCAGGTTGCCGGCCAAGGCGGTGGCCGCAGCCACGTTGCCCTGCCGCAGCAGGGTGAAATCCTTGTGCGGGGTGACCAGGGTCACCAGCACCACCGCCACGATCAACACGCCCAGGCCGGTGCCGAAGTAGGAAAGAAACGCGAGAAAACTCTGCAGGTTGATCGGGTTCATGACAGGACCAGGGTAAGTGGAAGACGAGCGCGCACGCTCAGGTGATATCCAGATCGGCGACGGTGACATCGATGCCGACCGCATAGGTGACGCAGAACTCGTTGGGGCCGGAATCTTCGCCGGTGACCAGCAGGAATTCCTCGCGCTGCAGCTCCGGTACATCGCGGCTGTAGAGCATGGCGTAGTGGGTCAGATCGCCATCGCGGCGCGGCGGCTGATAGCGGTACAGCACCTCGTCGTAGGCGATCGGCGGGATGCGCGCGGCATCGTCGGTGGACTGCGTGGCGCGTTGCCAGCGCTTGCCGGCGTACTCGATCTGCGCCGCACCCAGATGCGGATGCTGCATCACGAACTCCTGAAACGCCTGCTTGCTGGGCGGATTGACCGTCTCGCAATACACGAAGGCCTTCATCGCCTCCAGATCGCCGCCAACCGTGGTGACCTGCAGGAACGCGTCGTCGTCCAGATAGAAACGATGCAGGGCATAACCATCGCCCAGATTGACGTGGCCGTAGCACGGAATGCCCTGATGCCCGCCCGGCAACTCGGCGGTCATGGCCTCCGGTGCCATGCGATACAACGTGGTATCGATCTCCAGCTGCCCACCCACGCGCAAGCCCAGCGGCAGCGCGTGACCGATGGCGCCAGTGCCGGAGCTGGGCAACGGCGGTGGTTGTGGTTGACCGAACAACTTGCTGAAAAAACTCATCGTCATGCACCTTGTGGCGATGGGGAACGGGACACCGGCTCGGCGCGCAGGGCCTGCCAGGCGATGGCAGGCACGGGAACGCGCTGTTGGGCCAGGTAATACAGCATGGCACCGGCCGGCACCGCGGTGTGTGCGGGCGGGTTCAAGCGCAGCGCGCCATCGGGCGCACGCAGGCCCAGCAACAGGGCGCCGCGCTGGCCGAAATCGGCGGCCAGCAGGCGGTAATCCAGCGGGTCGACATCGGCAGGAACCGCCAGGCTGAACTGGGTCGGGCCATCGTCCACCGACAGCAGTTCGGCCGTGATCGCCGCGCTGCCCGGATCCTGCGCCGCGCGGGCCAGGATCTCGGCGGTCATCGGCCGCGTGCATTCGATCGCCGGATAGTGGCAATTGACCAGCCGCGCGGCGCTGCCCGAATCGAAGTGCGCCACGACGTGCGCACGCGGCGCATGCGCCATCAGCGCGAACACCGCCGCCAGGGTCTGGTCGTCCGACGGCGGGTTGACGATCACCCGCGCCGCACCGGCGATGCCGGCACGCAGGTAGACCTCGGTATGCGTGTAGGACTCGGCGGCGATGAAGCGCATATGGTCGGGCATCGGGTTCTCGGCCACGCCCTCGGCGATCAGCACCACGCCTTCGTCGTCGGTGGCGGTATCGGACAGCAACAGTTCCAGCAAGCGTGTGGACGCGGCGCCCTGCCAGCCGATCAGGATGGTGTGCCCGCGCAGATCGGCGTAAGCCATCTTGCCCATGTGGTGGCGCCTCCAGAAGGTGATGAGCACGCCGCTGGTCTTGGCCAGCACCGTGGCGAACAGCGCCACCGCGCCCGGCATCAGCACGAACGCGGCGATATAGCGCCCGGCCACCGAACCCGGCGACAGGTCGCCGTAGCCGATGGTGGTGGCGGTGGTCATGTAGTAGTACGGAAACGCGTCCAGGCCAACGAGCTTTTGCTCGCCGGCCAGCAGCAGCAACACCCAGCTCAGCCCCATGTGCGCCAGCAATGCCAGCGCCACCATGCCCCAGCTGACGCGGCGCACGTGGCGCCGCACTATCCGCAACAGCTTTCCGACGATGATCATGGCGCGTCCTGTGCCGTGCGGCGGATCAGCTGTCGCTACGCGGAACCTGCTGCACGTCGCGCACCTGGCCGATCAGCGGCGCGCTGCCGCCGGCGGTGTCGTGGCCGAGCTGGGCCGGCTTCTTGAAGCGTGCCAGCACTGCGGCGGCGTTGGACTCGCCTTCCATCAAGCCGGCCGCAGCCAGACGCCGATTCAGATCGCCGTCGCCACTGGCTGCCTCCAGCTCTTCGGCCGATTCGATGCGTGCGGAGGTCTCGGCCTGACGCGCCTTGATTCGCTCCAGCGATTCCAGTGCCGAGCCCATCTTGCTGCTGGCACCGGAATGGCGCGCGGCAATCGCCGCCTGTGCCTTCTGCACCGCATCGGTGGCCTTGACGGTGTCGATCTGCTGGCGCATGCCGCGCAGCTGGTTCTCGGTCTTCTGGATGGTGGCCTTGAGCGTCACCACCGACTGGTCCAGCGAGCTCTTGGAGGCTTTGTCGCCGGCGTCCTCGCTTTCCAGCGCAGCCAGCTTGACCGCCACGTCGTGCGCCAGTGCCTCGTCGTTCTTGGCCAGCGCACCTTCGATATAACGCGTGTATTCGGCCATCTTGCCGGCGCGCGCGTCGATCTTCTGCTGGGCGAGCTTGCTCTGCGCCATCAGCTTGGTCAGCTCCTCGCGCGAGCGCGTGAGCTGGGCGCCGGCATCGCGCATTTCCTGGTCCAGGATGCGCAGCGCGTTGGCGTCGACCGCCTTCTGGCCGGTTTCGTGTGCAGTGCCACGCAGCAGCGTGATCAGCTTTGAAAAGATACTCATGACAACACGCCTTTAGGAAAAGAACGGCTTGAGAGATTCGGCGGCATCCAGCGTATTGGCCGCCAGGGTCTGGATTTCCTCGTCGATCTGGTCGAGCGTGGACGACGCCGACAGTTCGCCGAAGACCACATAGCTATCCTTGCCGTCGACCTGCACCAGGCCCAGGTTGGACAGAGGATTGAGCGGGTTGAGCCGCAGGCAGGCGTCGTTGAACGCCGCGCGGTCGCTGACCTGGTCGGCATTGGCCAGCAGGGTGGAAACGAACACCTGCGAGCCGGAGGCGGCGACCTGGATCTGCATGTCGCCGTGGTCGGCCAGGGTGAGGTTGATGGCCGGCTCCAGCCCGTCGATCAGCTCGACCTCGATCGGCTGGTCGCGGTAGCGCTCGGCCAGCAGGCCGTGCAATTCGACAGTGGTGTACTGCGTCATACGATGTCCTGTCCTTTGGTCATGCAGCGGTGGTGATGCAGTTGCCGCTGCGGTGATGCAGCAGCGGCTGTGCAATGGGCGGACATACTACAGACTGTCCGCGACCGGCAGAAAGGGCCAGAAGTCAGCCGGTCAGGCCAGCTGCAGGCGGTAGTAGACCACCCGTTCAGTTGGCTCGAAGCCGCATGCCGCATGCGCCGCCTGGGCGCCGCTGTCGTCCAGCCGCGCATCGGAGGCCAGCTCCGCGCAGCCCTGCTCCCGCGTCCACTCCACTGCCGCGACCACCAGCGCGCGACCGAGCCCGCGGCCGCGCCAGGCCGGACTCACATACCAGCCTTCCAGAAAGCCCACCGGCGTGCTTTCAGTGCCATTGACGTAGTCGTGGCGCACCGACACCTCGGCAAACCCCAGCGCCGCGTCCGCGTCGTCCACCACCAGCAGGTGGCTGGCGTCTGCCTGCGCCAGCGCGGCCTGCAGCTCGGCGACGCCATCGCCGGCATCGGGCCACAAGGCCAGGCGCAGGGCCAGCAAGGCCTGCGCATCGGCGCCCACCGCCGCGCGCACCCGCCAGCCGGCCTGTGTGCTCACGGATACAGCATCCGCTTGCTCCAGTGGCTGGCCGCATCGGCCTCGTAACGCCAGCGCTCGTGCAGGCGGAACTTGGCGCCGTACCAGAACTCGAATGCCTGCGGCACCACCCGGAACCCGCCCCAGCCCTCCGGGCGCGGCACCGCGCGGCCTTCGAAGGTGGCTTCGACCTTGGCGATGGCCGCGTCGAACTCCTCACGCGAGCCCAGCGTCTGCGACTGCAGCGAGGCCCAGGCGCCGATCTGGCTCATGCGCGGGCGCGAGGCGAAGTAGGCATCCGATTCCTCCGCGCCGACCAGTTGCACGCCGCCCTCGATGCGCACCTGGATGCCGGCCTCGCGCAGGCTGCGCCACAGAAACAGCAGGGCGGCCTGCGGATGGGTCTGCAGGTCGCGGCCCTTCGCGCTGTCCAGATGGGTGTAGAACACGAACCCGCGCGCATCGAAGGCCTTGAGCAGCACGGTGCGCGCGCTCGGCCGGCCGTCCACGTTGGCGGTGGCCACGGTCATTGCGCTGGCTTCGAGTTCGGCGCCGGCCTGCGCCTCGGCGTACAGCGCGGTAAAGGTGGCAAGGGCTTCTGCGTACAGATCGGTCATGACGGTGCGAGGGCAGCAAGATTGACGCCTATTGTGGGCGCATCGGGCCTGCTTCGCCTATGCGCAGCGGTCGACAGACCTGCGCCCGCTGTAAGAACCTGCCGCTGATGCCTGAAAGCAGGTCGTGCGCATTGGGGCGTCTTCGCGCCACTGACGCTGGCTGCCAAGCATTCGCCACGGGTTGCGTGCGGACGCTCCATCTTCAGCGGTCGTCCCAGCCGTTGTCCGCGCAGCGTGGGTGTCGATGCTGCTGCGCGCAGCCGGCGGTCGCCGCGCCGGAATGGTTTCAGTCCATGCCGATCGGCCCGATGCGCGGGCCCGAATGCTACGATCCCTGCGCATGAACCCCGCTTCCAATCTCGTGATGGTCGGCCCGATGGGCGCCGGAAAAAGCTGCATCGGCCGCCGTCTGGCCGAGCGCTTCGGGCTGGAGTTCGTCGACGTGGACCAGGCCATCGTCGAGCAGGTCGGCAGCAGCATCCCGGCCATTTTCGAACAGCACGGCGAAGCGCGGTTCCGGCAGCACGAGGTCCAGACCCTGCAGACGCTGCTGGAGCAGGACAACAAGCTGATTTCCACCGGCGGTGGCGCGGTGCTGGATCCGCTCAACCGCCAGCGCATCCGCGCGCGCGGCTTCGTGGTGTACCTGCACGTCAGCGTGCCGGCCCAGCTCACCCGGCTGGCGCGCGACCGCAACCGGCCGCTGTTGCAACGCGCCGACCGCGAGCAGGTGCTGCATGCGATGGCCGCGCAACGCACGCCGCTGTACCAGGAGGTCGCCGACCTCAGCCTGGAAACCGATCACTTCTCCCCCGCCGAGGCCACCGCGCAGCTGGTGCTGCGCCTGGCCGCGCAATGGCGCATGTCGAGTCCCCCCGCATGACACTTCCCCGTTCCTCGCGCAGCGTCGATGTCGACGGTGCGCAGCCGTACACCATCACCATTGCGCCCGGCCTGCTGGCCGATGGCGCGCGCCTGGCCAGCCATGTGCGCGGCCGCCACGTATTGCTGCTCAGCGACTCGCAGGTGGCCCCGCAGTACGCCGCCGGCGTGCGCAAGGCGCTGCTGCAGGCGCGCCCGGACCTGCAACTGGGCGAGCTGGTGATTGCCGCCGGCGAAGCCTCCAAGACGCTGGACAATTTCGGCGCCGCGATCGCGGCATTGGCCGAACTGGGCGCCACCCGCGACGCCTGCGTGTTCGCACTCGGCGGCGGCGTGGTCGGCGACCTGGCCGGATTCGCGGCGGCGTGCTGGATGCGCGGGGTGGACTGCGTGCAACTGCCCACCAGCCTGCTGGCGATGGTGGATTCCTCGGTCGGCGGCAAGACCGCGGTGGACATCCCGCAGGGCAAGAACCTGGTCGGCGCGTTCCATCCGCCACGCGCAGTGATCGCCGATACCGACACCTTGCATACCCTGCCCGCGCGCGAGCTGCGCGCAGGGCTGGCCGAGGTGATCAAGTACGGCGCCATCCGCGACCCGCTGTTCTTCCAGTGGCTGCATGCCGAACGCCGCGCGTTGCTGGAGGGCGATGCCGACGCCCTGGCGCAGGCGATCGCGCGCAGCTGCGAGCACAAGGCCGACATCGTGGCGCGCGACCCGCTGGAAAAGGGCGAGCGTGCCCTGCTCAACCTGGGCCACACCTTCGGCCATGCGATCGAGACCGAACAGGGCTATGGCGCGCCCGGCAACGACAACCTCAACCATGGCGAAGCAGTGGCCGTCGGCATGGTGCTGGCCGCGCGGCTGTCGGCCGCGCTGGGCATGAGCGATGCGCAGGACACCGAGGCGCTGCGCGCGCTGCTGCATGACTTCGACCTGCCCACCGACATTCCGCCCGGCCTGTCCCCGCAGGCCCTGCTGGGGCGCATGCGACTGGACAAGAAGAACATCGCCGGCCGCCTGCGGCTGGTGTTGTGGCGCGGCATCGGCAAGGCCGAGGTGATACCCGATGTCGACGAGGCGGCAGTGCTGGAGATCCTGGCGGGCTGAGCAACGCCACTTATCTCCGGCACATTCGTAGAAGCGCCCCCGGGCGCGACAGGGCTTGCCGGTAAATCCCGTCGCGCCCAGGTGCGCTCCTACGCCATCCCTGCTTGCCAACCTCCCTTCGCAAGCGGAGCAACCCGGCGCGCCCATTGCCCCCAGCCTTCAGCACCGCCCGGCTACAATCGGCGCCATGCGCATCCACTTGCAACACGATCCTGGCGGCAACGCGCCGCTCCGCTACGTCCAGCTGACCCTGCAACCGGATCTGTTCGGCGGCTGGGAGCTGCTGCGCGAAAGCGGCGAGATCGGTGGACGCTCGCAGTTGCGACGCGACCAATACCTGCTGCAGGACGAAGCGGACCGGGCCTTCGACAAGGCGCGCGACACCCACCTCAAACGCGGCTTCCAACTCATCACCGGCGGCGCCGACGCGCCGCGCTGAGGACACACCTCCCATGCTCAAGAACGATCGCCTGCTGCGCGCCCTGAACCGTCAGCCCGTGGACCGCACCCCCGTGTGGCTGATGCGCCAGGCCGGCCGCTACCTGCCGGAATACCGCGCCACCCGCGCGCGCGCCGGCAGCTTCCTCGGCATGGCCAAGAATCCCGAAATCGCCTGCGAAGTGACGCTGCAGCCGCTGCAACGCTTTCCGCTGGACGCGGCGATTCTGTTCTCCGACATCCTGACCATTCCCGATGCGATGGGCCTGGAGCTGTATTTCGTCGAAGGCGAAGGCCCCAAGTTCCGCCACCCGGTGCGCGATGCCGCCGCGATCCATCGGCTGGGCGTGCCGGACATGGAAACCGAGCTGCGTTACGTGATGGATGCGGTGCGCCTGATCCGCCGTGAGCTGGATGGCGCGGTGCCGTTGATCGGCTTCTCCGGCAGCCCGTGGACACTGGCCTGCTACATGATCGAAGGCGGCGGCAGCAAGGAATACGCGCGCATCAAGGCCATGGCCTTCAACGCGCCGGAGGTGCTGCATCACCTGCTCGGCACCGTCACCGATGCGGTGATCGCCTACCTGTCCGCGCAACGCGCAGCCGGTGCACAGGCGTTGCAGGTGTTCGACACCTGGGGCGGCGTGTTGTCGCCGGCGATGTACCGCGAATTCTCGCTGCCCTACCTCACCCGTATCGCGCGCGAGCTGGAACGCGGCGACGGTGCCGAGCGCACCCCGCTGGTGTTGTTCGGCAAGGGCAATGGGGCCTACGTCAGCGAGCTGGCGGCCAGCGGTGCCGAAGCGGTAGGCGTGGACTGGACCATCGCGTTGGCCGACGCCGCCCAGCGCGCCGGCGGCCGCGTCGCGCTGCAAGGCAACCTGGACCCGGCCACCCTGTACGGCTCGCCCGAAGCGATCCGCGCCGAGGTCGGCAAGACCCTGGACAGCTACGCCCAGGGCAATGGCGGCTCGCGCGAAGGCCATGTCTTCAACCTCGGCCACGGCATGTCGCCCGACATGAATCCCGACCATGTGGGCGTGCTGGTGGAAGCGGTGCAGACGCTGAGCAAGCGGTAATCCAAGGCACGGGTCGACAGCGCACCGGTGTGCTGTCGACCGCCGCTCAGCGCGCGCGCCCGGGGAGTGCACGCTGAGCGTGATGACGGGCGGTGGCTGCATCAGCAATAGATCGGCAGCACCGCCGATACGTATGGGATGCTGCCAGGCCGCGCCAGGCACGCGGCACAGTGACGAAGGCAGTCTTCAGCGATAGCAAGACCAGCCTCCATGCCGTCACCCGGATCACGTCTGCATCCGCTCCAAACACGGCCCTCCCGCCTCGTTCCGTTGAACGTGATCTCGCCACTCCAGTGATGTGCGCAGTGAGCGCCCTGCCGACGTCACTGCGACGTGATGCGCGCCGAGCTCAGCCGCAACGCGGTCAATCATCGATGCGCGTGGGCTCCGGTTTCGCAGGGCACCGACAGCGTACCGGCCGGCCATTGACTTGCCGCAGAGAGTCGCCAAGCGGACGCGAGCTTTGCTGCCTTGCGTCAGCAGCAGCCTGTGCTCGCCTGTTCTGCATGGTCTTTCCGTTACTCCCTTTGCGATTCACCACGACATTCCCCGCACGCCGTTCCAAAACGCGTCATTGCATCGCATGCCGCCCTAAAGCGGATCGGCTTCACGTCGATAAGCCCGGCATTGCCGTCGTTTAAACCAATTTTCCCGGAGCAAGGAGATTTACTGTTTCTCCACGGTGATGCGGTGCCACTGCAACACATCTCCGGACAGGCAGGCCGCCTGCCGAACCTCGACATCGTCACGTTTGTTCAAACGCTCCACTCATTCGAGAACAGGGAGAAACGCATGGCATTTCCAACCGCCGTCAACGACCAGATCACCGACTCCGTCACACAAGCCAATACCAAGGTGCTGGGCGATGCCCCCGCCATCGCCATGGGCAATCTGTACCAGGCCACCGCGCAGGCACTGGCCAATGCCGCCCATAACGCGACCAATGCGCAGCAGCAGAGTTATGTCACTGCGCAGTCGGCCACCACCATGGGCGTGGCCACCCTCTATTCCATCGACACCGCCACCACCGGGGTTGCGACCAAGCAGGTTCTGAGCACCGGCATAAAGGGCCTGGGCTAAGCCGACCGTGATTTCTGGCACATAAGGAGCAAGCAATGGCATTTCCGACCGCAGTCAATAATCAGATCACCGATTCCGTCACCCAGGTAAATACCAAGGTCCTGGGTGACGCACCGGCGATCGCGATGGGCAATCTGTATCAGGCAACCGCGCAAGCGCTGGCCAATGCCGCCCACAACGCCACCAACGCGCAGCAGCAGAGCTACGTCACTGCGCAGTCGGCTACCACGATGGGCGTGGCGACGCTGTACTCCATCGACACCGCCACCACCGGCGTCGTCAGCAAGCAGATCCTGGGCGTCTGACGGCCCGGCTAACGCCAAGGACATTCGCCAATGGCATTTCCCACCGCCGTCAACGACCAGATCACCGACTCGGTTACCCAGGCCAATCTGCAGGTATTGGGAAGCGCTCCAGCCGCAGCCATGGGCAATCTGTACCAGGCCACCGCGCAGGCGCTGGCCAACGCGGCCCACAACGCAACCCTCGCGCAACAGCAGATGTATGTCACCGCACAGGCAGCAACCACGATGGGCGTTTCGCTGCTGTATTCGCTCGATACCGGCACCACGGGTGCCGCCACCAGGAAGATCCTCGGCTAACCGCTAACGCCGCAGCGTCTTCGTTGTTTCCCTACCTCAAGGAGCTATCACCATGGCCTTTCCGACCGCCGTCAACAGCCAGATCACCGATTCCGTTTCCCAGGTCAACACCAAGGTCCTCGGCGATGCGCCGGCGATTGCAATGGGCAACCTGTTTGTTGCCACCAGCCAGGCGCTGTCCAATGCCGCCCACAACGCCACCAACAACCAGCAGCAGTCCTACGTGACGATGCAGGCGTCGACGACCCAGGGCGTGTCCACGCTGTATTCGATCGATACCGCGTCCGATGGCGTCGCCACCCGGGAAATCCTGAGCGCCGGTCTCCGGTAATCGGCAGCCAGGCGCCGCTGTCACAGCGAGAGCGGCGCCTGGTTCGATACGCGAAGCCTTTGCAACCACCACGCAGTTCGCTGGCCGAATCGAGAAAGGACGCCTCATGCTGCAACTACGTCATATCCCTACGTCCAACACCCTGGATGTCGTCGTCAGACTGATCCGGGGCCGCACCATCGTGGCGACATTCGCGCCGCATCAAAAGGCAGTGATCAACGTCGAGTTCGACGGCATCCTGCCTGTGATTCCCGGAGCGCAGCCGTTGGTCTATCGCCGGAAGCTGGACAACATGATCGACGTGCCGCAGGGCAATTTTGCATTCCTGGAACGCGTGCCCGATGGCGTGGCCTTGCAGTACGCGTGCAGACACGAACCACAGAACACCGTGCTGTTCTCGGCGTCGGCTGGCATTGAACAGCGCAGGCCGTCGTTGGCCTAGGACACTGATGCCAGTGCCCCGTCATGGAGCCAAGCGCGCAGGCTGCAAGCGTCGCCAACCTGATCGGTACCGCCGCTACAGGTGCGGCGATGGCGATCGGCCAGGCGCCGGCCTTCGCGATGGGGGCGACCTATCTGGCGCTGTCGGATTCCATCGCCCTCGCAATGGAAAACGCAGTCGCCAACCAGCAGCGCGGACAGGTGCTTGCCGATGCAGCCCTTACTCAAATCCTTGCCTTAATCATCCAGAAGGGAGCGACTTCGTCATGATCGACGACAATAGCGTGAACAGCCAGGTCGTCGATGCGGTGAGCAGCATCGTGACGCTGACCACCGGTCAGGCGCCCGCACAGGCGCTCGGCATGCTCGATGCCGTGATGCTGGAGACGCTGGGCATGGCGATGCACAACGCCGTCAACCGGCAGCAAGGCGCCGGCATGATCAATGCAGCAGCGATCACCGCCGCCTGCGCCAAGATGATCTCGGCACCGTTCCCGGTGGCGCCGCCACCACCGCCTGCACCACCCGGACCACCACCGACGGTCGCGCCGTTGCCCGGCCCGCCCCCCGTACCGCCCCCGCCTGCAGCGCTCATCGCCGCCGCAGCGGCGGAGGCCAAGGTGGCCGTCGACGTGCTGAAAACGCAAGCGCAAGGCGCCTCGGCAGATGCCGCGACCGCAACCGCCGACCTCTTGGAAGTGCATGCGCTGAGCGTACCGCCGCCCCTGCCCGCTACTCCCCCCGCCTCCGGTGCCGGCCCCGATGATGCTGCCACTTCTGATGCTCCTGCTGCTGCAGCCGCAACTTCACCCGCAGCTGCAGCTACAGGCACACCCCCTGTCGTTGCTGCATCTGCATCTGCTGCTCCTGTTGCACCTGCATCTGCATCTATCCCTGCACCTGCACCTGCGCCGCCTGCTCAGTCATAGGGCGTCCGCAGAGATGAGGTCAGCCCCCCCTACCACCAGGCCTCATTGAAAGGCGGCCGATCATTCCATGGGAATCAAGATGGAACCGACAAAGGTCAATGCGCAGGTCATCGATGTCATCAACCAGGTGCAGCTGGCGACCATGAGCCCGCAGGTCGTGCTGACCAGCGGAGCCGGCAAAGCCTACCAATCGGTGGCGCAGTCCACTGCCATTGCGGTGCAGGACGCCACCGACGCGTTGCGCAATGTCTCCACGATCGCCACCACCGCCGTCGGTGTGGCGATGGCGCAGTACCTGGCCACCGGCGATGACAAGTACGTCACTGCACTTACCCAGGCGCAGGCACTGATGCAGGGCGCCACCGACGACTTCGCCAGGATCGGTTCGGCGGCCGGGCTGGTGCTGAAGAATTTCCCCGCTGGTTGAACTCACAAGGAGTCACGCAATGTCCGTTTCAATCGCAGGCCGCCTGATCTCGATGCCGACGATGCTCTCGACGCTGGGCAGGCAGTGCCTGGCCTTCATCGATGGAGGCACGCAGTGGCTGGCCTGGGCGATCCAGTCGCCCGGTGTGCGCTACGACTTTCCCGACGAGAGCAGCCTGCTCGACGAAGTGCAGCAAGGCCTGCATGGCTCGCGCCTGGCCTTGTTGCCACAGCTGGAGCTGAAGGTCAGCCCGGTCAAGCTGATGACCTTGAGTCCGACCGACCTGGGCACGCTGGCGCAGGCCGAAGCAGGCGACACCGGCTCGGTGGTCAAGGCGCAGCTGCAGCGCATCTTTCGCGACAACGCCCTGTACACCGCAAGTGACCTGGCCGCAGGCCGCAGCCTGCTGACCCAGTTGAAGGTCGATGGCGCCGGCGTGTTCCAGTCGCTGGACCTTGAAGAAAGCCTGGCGCTACGCCAGCTGGCCGCCGAAGCGCCGCCAGCCGACGTCACGCCAGCACTGCAGCAGGAGGCAGCAGCATTCGCTGTCGAGCAGGCGCGCACGCCGCTGGAATTCTGCGATTACTACCGCTTCTATCTGGCCTGCACTTCCACGATCACAGCTGTGGACGAACGTGCGCATGCGGCGGCCTCGGCGCTGCAGACGCTGCTGCCGCAGCTGTTCACCACCCTGGATTGCCCACAGGTGCAGGGGCTGCCTTCGCCCAACGAGGTCGAGCGCAGCGTTGCCGAATGGCTGGCACGCGGTCGCCAGATCGGCTTCGCGCGGCTATCGCTGGCGGCCCAGCAGATCGTCCAGCACACCCGCTACCGAGGCGACGGCGACGACCAGGCGGCGAGCGATGCGATCCGCCTCTACCTGCAGTCGGCGCAGGCCTTCCTGGCGGCCAACCGGCCCAGCCGTGGGGTGCTGGGCCAGGATGGCAGCAGCTGCATGTTCTCCATGCACAACGACACCCTGGCCGCGCTGCTGCAGGTCAACAACGGCGTCATCTCGCTCCGCGACTTCGGTGCCGCAGCTGCATCACCCACCACCTCGCAAGACACGGATGCGGAGGCCACGCAGTGAGCGCACCGCCCCCGCCTGCTGCGGCCGGCGACCAGGCCCCGCTTGCGACCAGCGCCGCCGACGCGGCGCGCGAAGCGGTGCATGCAGGTCGCGCCGCTGCCCTAGCGGCCGCACGCCAGGGGATGGCGCAGGCCGAAAACGCACTCGGTGAGAGGCTGCGCGCGCTTGCAGCGCAGCACCCAACCGAAACCGCACCACTCGCCGCGCCGATGCGACCATCGCGTGCCGATGCCGTCACCCCGCTCCATTCCGCGTCCACTTCAGGAGATACCAGCATGTCCGACGATACTCAGCCCACGCCCCCGTACCAGACACCAGCCTCCATTGCGCAATCGTCAGGATCCTCGCAGATCGAAGCGGCGCTGAAAGCGGCGCAAGCCCAGATCGATCAGGCGATGGCGGCCAGCGATAGGGCAGTACGGGCGGCCATGCAGGCCGCAACCGCCGCAACCGCCGCAGCTGGCAATGACCAGGCGATCGATAGCGCCAACCAGGCACTGCAGCAGGCCGAACAAGCCGCCGCTGCGGCGGTGACCGCCGCGCAGCAGCAGACCGAGCAGGCAATGGCGGCGACGTCGCCGGCCACTCCGAACGCCGACGACGGAACAGCCAGCTGACGGAGCGATGCGTTTCGGCGTTGCGATGAAGCCGGTCTCGCGATGAACCCGTCCGGCCTCATTGGCGCCGGTCTGCCGGCTCCCCGCCGCCACGTTGATCCAGCAGCGCAGCCCCACTTGCCGCGGCCATCTAGCCCCGGCCCAGCCAACGCCCGATCCGAAGGAATTCCGACATGACCTTCTATACAGGCTTCGACACCGATCAATTCCCCGGATTGCCCGCCCTTGACTGGCTCAAGACCCAGGCCGAGCTGGCGTGGTGCGGCTACTACCTCGCACCGGCGCCAAGCCATGCCGACACCGGCTGGATGGGCCAACGCGCTGCGTTGATCGCACAAGGCTGGGGCCTGGCGCCCGTCTACCTTGGTCAGCAGACGATCGGCCCCGGTTCGCACGACGTCACCGCCCGGCAGGGCAGCCTCGATGGTGCACAGGCCGCAGCGCTGGCACGCGCCGAAGGCTTTCCCGATGGCGCGGTGGTCTATCTCGACTGGGAAGATGGCGGCAGCCCGCCACAGGCAGCCATCGACTACATCCGTATGTGGATCGCCGCGCTGTTGGGCAATGGTTTTTCGCCCGGCCTGTACTGCTCGCACGCGCGCGCAGTGGAACTGCTGTCGCGGATAGGCCCCTGCCCCTCCCCGCGCGTCTGGGCCTGGCGGGTCTCCACGGCAGGGCGTCACCTCTACGCCGGCGACATCCGGCACGTCCAGCCCTCCGATCCGGCCGGCTGCGGCTATTCCCAGGCCATGCTCTGGCAATACGAACAGGATGCGGTGCTGTCGCTTCCTGGTACGCCGTGCGATGGGCTGGAAGTTGACCTCAGTTATTCGAGTTTAGCCGATCCGAGCTCGGCGTGATTGCGCGTATTTCCTGCATCGGGAAAAAGCAGAAACCCATAAACTCCAGCAATGCATGAAGATCCCTTGCAACCAACCCGACACTCCCTGCATCGATAGACGACACCACGCGTCACCCCACTTTCCCCCGCACTGATTCAATGCATTAAACGACCGGATAAGCGCATCACCTGCGTCAATCAATCCGCCAACGCACTCGTCGAAACCAAGCCAAAGCCGAATCCGGATCAACGCCTGGTACGGACCTACCTCCATGGAATCACATCAATATTCCGTAGCAACCCTCGCCCAAAGGGCCCTGCAACGATTGGCTAGCGCCCTCGGAAAGAATAATAACTGTGACTTTCCCCAATAAAGTATAGAGAAATCGGCGGTATTACCAAACGCTCCGACACCCCTGCCCAAGAGCCCACGTCTGTATCGAGCGTGCATGCGCGTATCCCCGCAGACCGGGATCATGCCGATCTCACCGCATAAAACCTAGCGCCTGCAGCAGCCAGCCCACGAGTACGCATTACCGCAGCGGCAAGAGAACTCCGCCATCAGGTCGCTCCATCTCGGTACGGCATATGCCGGCCTGCACCTTCCGCCTCGAAAGGAGATGTGAAATGACAGTAATAGTTGATTTGATGTCAGAACAAACCAATTCCGTCGGCATCGCAGGCATCTCACGACACCAAGGACGTTGGAGGCACCGGCCAGACATGCGCTATGAAGTCGACCCCGACCCGACCTTGATCGCTTGGACCGAGCAAAACATGGGAATCGGATCCTCAAGATTATCGCGCTCTCCCCTGTTACAGCAATTTACAGGTCATACGGCCGTTCTGTCTCGTCTTCGCGGGCGAGTCCAGTTCGTCAGGGGATTGGTACCGAATGTGTCGGGTTATCCATGGGCGTTCTTTGGCCAAGGCGGTGGAGGCCACTGGCAAGATGATAGCGCCATGCTTGACGACCCGACCTGCGTCAGTTTCGAGATACCTGTAACAGAGGAGGATGCCAGAAATTTCCCGCGATGGTTCCGTGCTGTGGCTCCGGAAATCAATGTCTTCGCACTGAAGAATGGTGACGGATTCAATAGCTTCAATTGCGTCCTAGCTTCTCTCACGCTGCTCATCAACTACCTTCTCGAGTCGGAGAACGACTATTCCTCCTATGTTATCCAACTGACAAAAGTACGCGACTCGCTTCAAGGCCATTTGATGCAAAACATCATGGGTGGATTTATATAAATCCACCCATGACACGCCCACCGCAATCACAACCCCGGTCAACAGCAGTGCATTGAATAATCACGCAACTCGACTACAGCGAAAGTTTAGCAGAAAAAGCCACATTTCACTCCGCGAATGCATCAAGAGTTCACCCTCATACCACCGTAGTGCACGAGCCTCGTAATCCACACATAGATTAATACAACGACCCAGCCACCCGAGATTCTGGAGACATCAAGAATGTCAACATTCACAGTATTTTTTTGCGGGACAGGATCGAACAGCCTGGATTACGACAGTGCAAACTACAGCGAAGGACAGCTTATCTCCACATTGGCACGCAACCATCTCGGGGTGGAGTTCGATGATTGGCTCATAGCGGATGGACCGGGCAGCGGGAATCAACAAGAAAACGATAAATGGACACTCCCGGGGAACTACACTGATGCTCGGGGCACTACTTTTGGTTCGGGCTGGGAGGAGAACGTCAAGCACGCGATTGCGGTGATCAAGAAGGACCCCAGCCATATGAGGACCTTAATGACAGATGCGGAAATACGCATCCTACAAAGGGAAAAGGCAGCTGCCGAAGCAGCTGGACTTGAGCCGCAGAACACTTTTGGTGGCTGGACCCCTGCCAATAAGCACCGAAAAATCGTTCCCCAAGCTTTACAAAAGGCGCGAGCAAAAGTCCTGCGAACACCACTGCCTGACCGCGTCAACCTCATTGGCTGGAGCCGTGGCGCAGTTACCTGCCACATGATGGCCAATGCAATGTATGCCGACCCGCAGCTCCGCCACATCTGCGTCAACATTTTCGCGATAGACCCGGTACCCGGTCCTTTGAATTTCCAGTTAAACAGGACAACACTGAATACCAACGTGCTGGAATACCGCGCTGTATACGCACGCGATGAGAGGGCGCGCGGCTTTACTCCGATCATCCCGGACGTAAAAGTAAAGAAGGAACTAATCCTCATGCCTGGTGCCCATGCGACCCTTGTCGGAAACGCATCCAAGAATGGCAAGGGCGGCGGCAACCAGATCTTTCCGGAACCAGGACAAATGGTGCGGCATCTTGCGGAGACATTCCTGCGGGATAATGGGACGCAGCTCGGCTCATGCCTGAATCTGAAGGATACCGGCTTATTGGAACTCTACGAACAAATTCTCAAGGACGATAGAAGCTACATCGCAATGCGGCAACTGGGCTACGGCATGGGATGTGTGGAAACGGAAAGCGGAGACCGATGGGCAGCCGTGGGTTCCGGTGCGGTTGTTGCGGGCCTGACATCGCTACCGATGCTGCACCCCGATCCGATCTTTGTAAATTGGCACCATCGCAGTGTTTACATCAAGCACTATGCCGATCTGACAGGAAGGCCGGAGGCCATTGAAAGGGACTTGCTGGCTCAGTGGTTCCCGGTAACCACAGGGCGGTTCATTAGTCGTCCCTGAAAGACCTCACTCGCCCGACCGCCCCAATGCGTTACAGGCAGCCCAACCGTGCCACAACTGCGCTTTTTCGCTACGCTGGACCTGATCGCTAGCAATCCGGGACCATCCTTGCACTGCCGTACCCGTGGCCGAATGATGCCAGCTCGTTGTCGGCAGCGCAGGAGTGAAGCGGGATTGGATGGATTGCTGACGCACGCGATCGATGCCGCGCATGTAGTAGAGGTAGAGACAGCCGATGGGCACGACCCGGCGCGGGCGATCTTTTCGGGCGCCGCAAGTCGGCCACCCCAACCAATCGGTGCTTGAATAGAATTTTTTCTGAGAGGCGGCGCATTTGTAAGCAACCGCATGCTGGGCCCAGCCGATGAACCCAGCACGAAGTTGGGGCCTCATATCTGACGGTCAATCCTGGCCATAGACCCTACGGAACTCACGCGGGCTTACCCCAACCAGCCGTCGGAAGCTCTTTTCGAAATGGCTCAGGTCGCCGAAACCGACCTTTAGCGCCACTTCGGTAATGCGCAGCTTGCGCTGCTGATGCAAAAGCTCCTTGGCCTTTTCGATCCGTAGCTGCTGCAGCATCGGTTTGAACGGGGTGCCGAGTTCGTCGCGGAACAGAAAGCCCAGATGCGACTGGCTAACGTGCGCCTGCCGGGCCAGATCGCCCAGGGTCAGCGGCTCGGCATAGTGCTCGCCCAGATGCACCAATGCGCGCCGCAGTGCGTCGTGCAGGGTGGCGAGACGTTGCCCGGGGCGATGCGGAAGGCCGTCGATCCAGTCGACAGGCGTTCCCGGCGGCGTGGGCTCAGTCGGAAGATCGGCCGGTTGCGACATCGTCGCGCATGCATCGTGCTGCGCTCCCTGCACCCGGCCTTCCAACAGACGCTGTGCGTGGCGCTGGATGTCGGCGCTGCCGATCGGCCTGCCGGCTGTCATGACCGCCAGGCGCAGCACCACCCGCTCCAGCTCCTGGAGGTTTTCCGGCCATGGGTAGTGGGTCAGGGCGTCCATCAACACCTCGGTGACCACCTGACCGTGATCCAGGCCATGCCGATCCAGCACATGCTCGACGTGAAAGCCGATATCTGTCCGTCGCTTGCGCAACGGGGTAAGTTCGATCGACAGGACATCCAGTTGCGACAGCAGCGCCCGCGAGAAGCGTCCGGCACGTACGCGGCGCGACAGATCAGCGGTCGTGGAGGCGACCACGCGTGGCGAGTCCTCGACGTCCACGGCGGACCATGGCCCGCCGAGGCCACAAAGCTGCCCGGCCAACTGGCGCTGTAGCGCGTCGTCGAGCTCGTCCACGCTCTGCAGGAACAGCGTTCCCCCGGCCCCGCGCTTGAACCATGCCGCCGGTGCGTCGTCGGGAGCGGCGCAGTCGATCGCAACGAACGGCCCCTCCCGCCAGGGTGCAGCTGCATGCAGCAAAACGGCCACCGTTTCCTTCTCGGTTCCGAACTCGCCGCGCACGATGACCGGCAAGCGACTGTATGCGCCGTGCTCGCCAAATTCGTCGATCGTCAAGACCTCTTCGCTCACGCCCACGATCGACAGCGCGCGACCAAACCGGTCTTGCGCGAACGCCCGCGCGGCATCGCGCTTGATCAGGTACGCACAATACTTTGCGATCTGCTGGCACAGCGTCATCACCTCCGGGGTCATTCGTTCTTGAGCCGGCGTGACATTCAGTGTGCCGAGCACTTGCCGGCCGTGCTGGACGGGAAAACACTGCGTGGGCGGGGGCTGGGTTTCTGCCAGAACCGGACCCGGTGGACCGTGATGCTCCACCGCGACAAACTTACATACTGCGCCGTTCGTGATCGCGCTCTGCGACAGTTGTGCAGCGATCTTTCCCAGCATTTTCTCCAAGGGATCGCCTGGGAAATAGGCGCGCTGCACTACATCAAAGACTTGCTTTTCCATGGATGCTTTCGACCTGATCTACTGGCGCGCTCGGAAGGCGGCCAGACCCAAGTCGCGCCATCCCTGACCAGACCGTCGGCAAAGCTCCAAGCGTGCATTCCGCTTTTTCTACGAACGCTCCCCTCGCCCGCCCTCGGTCGATCCACCCTGATGTGAGACAACGCTCGCTTGCGGTGACTGGACGGTGGCAGGCGCAAAACGATTCGCCAGCAAAGCAACCGCTTGGTGCAAGCCAGATCTGGCATTAGCACGCCGCCACAGCCCGTTCCCGACGATTCGTAGCATCGGGCTTGTCCGCAATTGGATTGGGTGCGGCGCGTCTCACTCGTTGCCGCTGCGGCGATGCGACGCTGCGACGGGCTCAAGCAATGGCGTCGTATATAGTGTTGCGACGTTCTGCACGCGCGCGCAGGGATAATGCGCTGTCTTCCCGATGGCGATGCTCATGTCCCAACCCGTGCCCACCTTGCGCGCCTACGACACCATCAAGCCGCTGCTGTGGCTGGTGTCGCTGGCGATCTTCATGCAGATGCTGGATGCGACCATCGTCAATACGGCGCTGCCGTCGATGGCGCGCAGCCTGCACGAAAGCCCGCTGCAGATGCAGTCGGTGGTCTTCAGTTATGCATTGGCGGTGGCGATGTTCATCCCTGCATCGGGCTGGATTGCGGACCGCTTCGGCACCCGGCGCACCTTCCTGGCGGCGATCATCGTGTTCACGCTGGGCTCGCTGCTGTGCGCCGCCGCGCAGCAGCTGCCGCAGCTGGTGGCGGCGCGCGTGGTGCAAGGCATTGGCGGGGCGATGCTGCTGCCGGTGGGCCGGCTGGCAGTGCTCAAGACCGTGGCGCGCGCCGACTTCCTGCGCGCGATGAGTTTCATCGCGATTCCTGCATTGATCGGCCCACTCGTCGGCCCCACGCTGGGTGGCTGGCTGGTGGAAGTCGCCTCGTGGCACTGGGTGTTCCTGATCAACCTGCCGATCGGCGTGATCGGGTTCATCGCTGCGCTGAAGATCATGCCCGACCACTACGGCGATGCACGCCAGCGCTTCGATTTGATCGGCTATCTGATGCTGGCGTTCGGCATGGTGGCACTGTCGCTGGCGCTGGACGGCATCTCCGAGCTCGGCCTGCGCCATGCCTTTGTCATGCTGCTGGCCATCGGCGGGCTGGCCGCGTTGGCCGGTTACTGGCTGCATGCGGCCAGCACGCCGGCGGCGTTGTTTCCACTGGCCTTGTTCAAGGTGGCCAGTTATCGCATCGGCATCCTGGGCAACCTGTTTGCGCGGGTGGGCAGCGGCTCGATGCCGTTCCTGATTCCACTGTTGTTGCAGGTTGGCCTGGGCATGAGCCCGATGAATGCCGGGCTGATGATGGTGCCGGTGGCGTTGGCCGGCATGGCGGCCAAACGTGCAGCGGTGAAGCTGGTCGGTCGCTTCGGCTATCGCCGCGTATTGATGCTCAATACCGTGCTGGTGGGCCTGGCGATGGCGAGCTTCGCGCTCGTCGATGTCGGCCAGCCGCTATGGCTGCGGCTGGTGCAGCTGGCCTGCTTCGGCGCGGTGAACTCGCTGCAGTTCACCGTCATGAACACCGTGACCTTGCGCGACCTGGATCGTGAGCAGGCCAGCCCCGGCAACAGCCTGCTATCGATGGTGATGATGTTGGCCACCGGGTTCGGCGCGGCGGCAGCGGGCAGTCTGCTGGCCGCCTTCAACACACATCTGGGCGACAGCCACGGCGCCACTGCCGCATTGCATGCGACCTTCCTGTGCGTCGGTGGCATCACCTTGTCGTCGACGCTGATCTTCTGGCAGTTGGCCGAGACGCGGCCACATCCCAAGCAGGTGGAAGAAGTCGCCGAATGACGCGGCCGCTGCGCCATCGACCAGCGCCGCGCGCCAGCGCAGCGCCGTGTGCGATTTCAACTGCGGTGCACGGCTCTAGATCTGCTCGCGCGGGCGTTCGCGCCGCAATGCCTCGGCGATGGTGTCGGCCAGCATGTCGCCGGTGAGCGGCTTGCGCAGGAAACTGTCGAACCCGGCTTCCTGCGCGGTGGGCTCGGCCTCCTCGTCCGAGCGTGCGGTCACCGCCACCAGCGGCATGTCGTAACCGAACACGCGCAGCTGCCGCGCCAGGGCGAAGCCGTCCAGCCCGGGTAGGTCCAGATCCAGCAAGGCCAGGTCGAAAGGGTTGTCGGCCGCTTCGGTCAGCGCGGCCAGCCCGTGCGGCGCATGCACCACCGAGTGCCCTTGCGAACGCAGCAGGCCAACGATGACCTCGGCGATGGTGGGGTCGTCTTCCACCAGCAGGATGCGCTGCGGGGCGACCGCGCCTCCGGTGCGCGCCACCTCGCCACCGAGCGTGGCGTTGGAAGCGACCCAGCGCAGCGGCAGATCCACCACGAAGCGCGTGCCCGCGCCGAGCCGGCTGATCACTTCGATATGCCCGCCCATCGCCATCGCCAGTTCCTGGCAGATGGCCAGGCCCAGGCCGCTGCCGCCATAGCGCGAAGTGGTCTTGGCGCCGTCACCCTGTTCAAAGCGCTGGAACAGGCGCGCTTTCTGGTCGGCGTTGATGCCCGGGCCGGTATCGGCCACTTCGAAACGCAGCCCCTGATACGAGCCCAGCGTGGTCAGCTTGAGCCCGACCACGCCGCGCTCGGTGAACTTGATCGCATTGCTGAGCAGGTTGAGCAGAATCTGGCGAATGCGGGTGACATCGCCACTGGCGGTGATGTCGCCAAGCAGCCCTACTTCCAGGCTGAAACGCAGGCCGCGCTCCTGCGCCAGGGGCGCCATCAGGCCTTCCACCTCGGCCACCAGCTGGCGTACCGAGAACGGCTCCAGATCCAGTTCCAGACGGCCGGATTCGATCCGCGCCAGGTCCAGCGCATCGTTGACCAGGCGCAGCAGATGCGCGCCGGCACGACGGATCGATTCGGTATAGCTGCGCTGCTTGTTGTCCAGCGAGGTCTTGAGCAGCAGCTCGCTCATGCCCAGCACACCGGTCATCGGGGTACGCACCTCGTGGCCGAGCGTGGCCAGAAAGCGCGTCTTGGCCAGCGACGCCTGCTCGGCCAGCTCCTGCTTGTGCACGGCCAGCTGCCAGGCGTTCAAACGCCGCAGGCGGCGGCGATACAACAACACCGCCGCGGCGATGGCGCAGAGCGCGAGCACGCCCAGAAACACCAATCCCCATGGCGACAACCACCAGGGCGGCAGCACCTGAAAACGTAGCGTCTGGCTGGCCGACCAGATGCCGTCGGCGGTGCGCCCCTGCACTTCCAGCGTGTAATGCCCGGCGGGCAGCCGCGAGAACTGCCGCTCGCCGCTGGGACCGACATCGATCCAGTCCGGATCGTAGCCACTCAACCGAAATCGGTAGCTGTTGGATTCGGAATCGGCCAGGCTGAGCAGGCGCGCGACGATATGCAGATCGCGGTCGCCATCCTGCATCGTCAGCGGCTCTTGCCCGGTGATATCCAGACCACGCTCCCCGCGCCGCAGGCCCACGCGTTCGATGATCAACGGCGGCCTGCGGGTGCTGGGGCGCATCGTGGCCGGGTCGAACACCACCACGCCGTCGGGCGATGCAGCGACGATGCGCCCGCTGCCGGCCTGCACCAGCGTGTTGATCTGCAACTGCTGGTTGGGGAGCCCATCGTGCACGCCGTACACCCGCACCAACCTGCTGCCGGGATCGATCCGGATCAGCCCGCGTTGACTGGACACCCACGCCACGCCCCTGGCGTCGACCACCAGGCCGTTGGGTGCCACCAACGGAAACTCCTGCTCCTTTCCGACCGTGTCCAGGTGCTTGAGCCGCTTTCCGTCCCAGAGATACCGCCGGATCTCGCCGGCCAACCCGGTCCAGACCACGCCCCCCTCTCCCAGCCGGAACAGATAGGTCGGCAGGGACGGTGTACCGTCGACGGGGACAAATCGGTCGGCGGCGGGGTCCCAGCGCCGCAGGCCGGCGTTATTGCTCAGCCATATCTGACCATCCGGGCCGAGGCGTAGGTCCAGGATGGTCAACACCTCCAGTCCATGACTGCCATTGACGATGGTCCGCAGCAGTTGCCCGTCCTGGTTGCGGATTTGCAGGCCATATTCCAGCACTGTCACCCACAGGCGGCCCTGCGCGTCCTCAGCCATCCAGCCCGGACGGTCCGCCGCACCGTCCGGATCAGGCTCGACGTCCTCACGTAGCTGCAAGCGTTTGACCTGCCCGCTCTGCGGGTCATACCGGACCAGTTTTCCTTCGACGCCGATCCAGACCAACCCGCGCCGGCTTTCGAGCATGGAGTCGGGCGGACGGGCATCGATTTGCGTCAGATGCGTCTGCAATTGGCCGGTCGCCGCATCGAGATACTCCAGCGCATGCCGCGAGCCAGCCAGCCAGACACCGCCCGCAGCCGAAGATGCCGTCGCCAGCACCGACGGATTGGTCAGCGACTGTGGATCAGCACCGTGGTGGGCCAGTACCGCAAAGGTGTCCCAATGCGGAGGCAGGTGCCACAGGCCACCTTCAAGTGCCGCAAACCACAGCCCGCCCTCCCGATCCTCGTAAGCGGTAATCCAGTTGCGCCTGACCAGGCCATGCGCCGACAGGCTGTAGACCGGCACGCTGCTGATGTCGGTTCCTGCGGTGGACAGGCCCAGGCCGCTCTCGGTGTCCAGCCAATAGCGCCCGCTGCGGTCGTGCAGCAACACTCCCATCACCCGCCGCTTGCTCACGGCCTTCTGCCACGGCTGGGGCCGCGCCTGGCCGTCGGCGTCCACGCGAAACGCATCGCCGACCACATCCGAGACCCATAAGGTGTTGCCGCTGCGCTCCATGTGCAGCCGGTTGACCGCCTGCGTGGTTCCGGGCAACGACACCCGCTGAAAATGCGCGCCGTCCCAGCGTGCGAGCCCGCCATGGGTCCCGATCCACAATGTTCCGTCGGGCGCGACCTCGAACCCGATCACGCTGTCGGACGGCAGGCTGGTCGGGTCGCTGGGCACGTTGGAAAAGCGCTGCATGCTGCCGTCGGGACGTCGCCGATACAGCCCGTGGGCCGCAGTACCAAGCCAGATATCGCCGTTCGGGGTGTAGGCCAGCGCCCACACCGTGATTTCGCGCAGCTCCGGAAACTGCGGGTTCTCCAGCCGCCTGAACGCGCGCGTCTTGGACTCCAGAAAACCGGCTCCGCCGTTCTCGAATCCCATCCACACGCGATTGTCGCGATCGACGCAGATGGTCCAGATCGCGTTGCTGGTCAAGCCGTCTTCCATCCGCCAGATGCGGTAGTTGCGCCCGTCGAATCTGGCCAGGCCGTCATCGCTGGCGATCCAGAGATAGCCCTGCTGATCTTCGGCCAGCTCACTGACGGTGTCCGAGGGCAGCCCGTCGGCGACCGTGACCTGGCTGGGCACCGGCGTGAGCAGCGCGCCCGTGGCCGCCCGTGCAGGTGGCACCGTGACGTACACACACAGCGACACCGCTGCGATCAACCAGTAGGAAAAACACGAAAAAAGGCGCACGGGACAGGTTTCACGACAAGTCGCCGCATAGTGCGGGCCGCACGCGGTGCGAGCAAGCCCGAGCGGGCTTGTCGCGTCGCTCGTCCGTTTTTTTTCCCCGGCCCGAACCAGCGCATGCAGGGGGCCTCGATCCGGCTCAACGCTGTTGCAGCGGCGCCAGGCGGCAACCGTAGGACCGGGCAAGCGATGACAGCTCAGCCGACGGCCGGGACGTCATGCGCAGCGGCGGCATCGGCCAGCACGCGTGCCAACGCCTGTGCAAGGAGCTCGCCGGTGACCGGCTTGCGCAGGAAGCCATTGCAGCCGGCGGCCATCGCCTGCGGTTCTGCGTCGGCATCGGCACGTGCGGTGACCGCGACGATCGGAAAGCGCACGCCGCGCGCGCGCAACTGCGCCACCAGCGCCGCACCGTCGATGCCCGGAAGGTCCAGATCGCACAGCCCCGCGTCGAAGCGGCGCGTACTCACCTCGGCCAACGCCGCCAGACCATGCAGGACATGGGTGACCTGATGGCCACGCGTCTGCAACAGGCCAACGATCACCTGCGCCACGGTCGGGTCGTCTTCGACCAGCAGCAACTGCAATGGCGCCTGTGCCTGCGGCGAGCTTGCCCGTGCAGGCGCAGGCACTGCGGGGAGCGCACTCACCCAGCGCAGCGGCAGCTCCACCACAAAACACGCCCCTTGCCCCAGTTCGCTGCTGACCGTCACCGCACCGCCCATCGCCGCTGCCAGTTCGCGGCAGATCGCCAGGCCCAGGCCGCTGCCGCCATGCCGGGCCAGCGTCACGGCGCCTTCGGCCTGCTCGAAGCGCTGGAACAGGCGCCCGCGCTGTTCTGCACTCATGCCCGGGCCGGTGTCGCACACTTCGATCCGGATGCCTTGCCCGTGGCTTTGCGGCACCACCCCCACACGCAGGCTGACGCTGCCACGCTCGGTGAACTTGACCGCGTTGAACAACAGGTTGAGCAGGATCTGTTGCACCCGGCTGGCATCGCCATGCAATGCAGGCGGCAGCGCGTCATCCAGCTCGCAGGCGAAGGCCAGCCGCTTCTGCTCGGCGCTCGGGCGCACCAGCTCGGCCACCTGCCCGATCAGCTGACGCAGATCGAAGTCGCGGTAATCCAGCGGCAGCTTGCCGGCCTCGATCCGCGCCAGGTCCAATGCATCGTTGACCAGCCGCAGCAGATGCTTGCCGGCCAGCTGGATCGCGCTGGCATAACCCTGCTGGCGTCCATCCAATGGCGTCTGCAGCAGCAACTCGCTCATGCCCAGCACACCGGTCATCGGCGTTCGCACTTCGTGCCCCAGGGTCGCAAGAAAGCGTGTCTTGGCCAACGATGCCTGCTCGGCCAGCTCGCGTTTGTGCTGGGCCAGCTGCCACTGCGCGCGCATGCGCACACGGCGGCGGTAGGCTGCCGCAAGCAATGCGCCCAGCAGCAGCACAAGCAGGCAAATGAGCGCGATGCCTGCGTCACTGCGCCACCACGGTGGATTGACAGAGAACCGCAGCGAGCGCATCTGTGAGCGATTGCCCAGCGGATCCACCCCCTGCAGCGTGAGTTCGTAGCTACCGGCAGGCAAGCTGGCGAATTCCCGGATTCCCGCGTTGCCCGAGGTCTGCCATTCGGTGTCGAAGCCTTTCAAGAAACTGCGATAACGATTGGACAGCGGGTCGCTGTACGACAGCAGACGGCTGACGATCTGCAGCTGCCGATCTCCAGGGCCAAGCTGAAACGGGCGATCCATTGGCAGCGCGACGCGTGCACCATTGCGTAGCACACTGACATGTTCCAGCTGCAGTGCCGGAACAAACGGTGCGATATCGGGCATTGCGGTATCCAGCAGCACGGTGGAGCCATCGCTGGTCGCCCCGATCAGGCTATCGCCCGCCATCAGCAGACAATGCTGAATGAACTCCTGGCTGGTCAATCCATCGCGTGTACCGATATTGCGTAGGCGTGCCGGCGTCACCGAAGGGTCGATCCGCCATAGCCCGCGCAAGCTGGAAATCCAGACCCTGCCACGCGGGTCGATCCGCATTGCGGACGCATCGAACCCGGTCAGGCCATCCACCTGGCCCACCTGCCGCACGCGCACCCAACGTGTTGCGGTTTTTTTCCATTGTTCTGCACCGACGGCCCGATACACCCACACCATCTCCGGCGATTGGCTGGCAAACGCCTGGATCTGCGTCCCTTCCAACCCTGGGACCGGCACGAACTGATGTGACGCTTCGTCCCAGGCAAACATGCCGCCTTCGCCTGCAACCCAGACGCGCCCGTCCGGGCCCTGTTCCAGCTGCTGTACGGCGATATCGCGCAAACCGTGCAAGTCCTGCTGCGTGATGCGCTGCAAGACACGACCGCTACGCAGATCGCGCTGCTGCAGCATGTCAATGAAGGCCATCCACACCGTATCACTATGCTCGATGATCCAGTCAGGCGCCGATAGCGCCGACGCCGGTTCGGGGCCATCGGACGGCCAGTGGATGAATTCACCGGTCCGCAGGTCCATGCGGGAAAGGCCAAAGCTCAAATTGCCTAGCCAGACACGTTGCAGGCGATCCTCCAGCGCCGACACCAACTCCATGTCCTTGAGTTGCGACGACTGCAGCCCTGTCTGAAACGTGTCGCCAGTGCTTGGATCGACGCGCAACAAGCGACCTTCCGCATCGACTTGCCACAGACCACCGGAACGTGTGGCAGGGGCCAGGTTGCAATAGATGGCATCACCCGTCGGCACCGCGGGTTTGAGCACGGCAGTGCGCTTCCAGTCTGCCGGCAAGTACCCAAGGCCGGTGCCATGCATCGGAACCCATAGCCCGCCATCAGCGGCTCCAAGCAGGCCAATGACATTCCGGCGTGACAAAGCCCCCTCTCCGCTGAAGGCAGGGACCGGTGGACGCTCGCCGCGGGTCCGCCACAGACCGCGTCCGCTTCCCAACCAGAATTCGCCGTCCGGGGCAGCCACTGCACCCCAGAATTCGTTGCCGGTGCCGAACATCGTCCCCCAGGGAAGCGGCTGCCATCGATCGTCGGATCCCATGACGTGCAACCCCGACTCGCTGCCCAGCCACAGACGGTCGCCCGCCCATTGCAGACCGAAGATGGCAGACTGCCGGTTAGGCTCGTCCGGGACATAGACGCGATGCAGACGTTTTCCGTCGTAATACGCCAGGCCACTGGTGGTTCCGATCCACAGCCGCTGCCGGTTGTCCGCCGCAAGATTCATGACCATGGCCTGGTCAAGGTCGCCATCGAGCGTACCCAGATCCACCGACGACATCACGCCGGAAGTATCGATGCGAATCAGCGCGCCGGTCGTGGTTCCGGCCCAGATATCGCCGTCGAACGTAGTGATGCTGTAGATCTCGCCGTCCTTCATCGACGGATAGTCAACCGCGCGGTAGTGCCGAAAATGGCCTCGTCCGGCATCCATGACGCTCAGCGTCTTGCCGCAGCCGATCCATATCCTGTCAAGCGCGTCGATGTGCAGCGCCTGGATCGCGTTGCAGGGCAACGATGTCGGGTCGGAAGGATCATGTCGCCAGGTCCTGAATCCTGCGCCGTCGTACCGCACCAAACCATCCAGGGTGCCAAGCCACAGATAGCCGGCGCGGTCCTGGTGGATCGCAACCACCATGGTCGATGGGAGTCCGTCGCTGGGACCCACGATCCGGAAACGCGGAATCTCCGGAATCTTCGCCACACAGGGCATTGCGCCCAGCAGCAAGACCAACAAAACAGCAAGCGCACGCATGTGGGCATCCTTTCCACGTCCAGCCCGCATGCTCGCAACGGATCGTTGCGAGCGCAAGCCAAGCGCGGTGCAGCGGGATATGTCTAGAATCCGCCCATGACAACCCTCGCCCGCCTGTTGCTGCTTCCCGCCCTGGTCGTGACCAGCCTTGCCGCGACCGCCGCGCCGGTGCGTTACGCGCTGGATCCAGTGCACACGCGGGTGCTGTTCGCGGTCGAACATGCCGGCTTTTCCAAGGCGTTGGGCACCGTTTCCGGAACCAGCGGCACGCTGGTGTTCGACCCGGACGACTGGGCCTCGGCACGGCTGGACGTGACCGTGCCGCTGCACCGCACCGACCTGGGCGATGCCAAGTGGAACGAGGCCACCCTGGCACGCAACCTACTCGACGCCGAGCACTTTCCCGACGCGCATTTCGTCTCCACGCAGGTGGAAGCCAGCGGCGAGAACCACGCCAAGGTCACCGGCAACCTGACCCTGCACGGGGTCACCCGCCCGGTCACCCTGGACGTCACCCTCAATGCGCTCAAACGCCATCCATTGCCGCCGTTCCGCCGCACCGCCGGGTTTTCCGCCACTGCCACGCTGAGCCGTGCCGAGTTCGGCATCGACGCGTGGAAATCGATGATCGGCGATACGGTGGAACTGCGCATCGAAGCCGAAGCCGTGCGCGAAGGCCGCGCCGACGACGACACGCCGCAACCCCAAAACGCACCCGCCGCCCCTGACGCTGCGCCCAGCCCGGAATCCTGAGCATGACCCTGAAGAACATCGAACGCTGGGGCGGTGTCAGCCAGACCCTGCACTGGCTGATCGCACTACTGATCCTGGTGCTGGGCATCGTCGGCCTGACCATGGGCGAATTGCCCAAGACGCCGAAATACTTCTGGGTCTACACCGCGCACAAGTCGGTGGGCCTGACCGTGTTGGCACTGGTGATCGTCCGGCTGGGCTGGCGCCTCTATGCGGGCGCGCCGCCGCCGGTGGCCGGCACCCCACGCTGGCAGGAACGCATCGCCGGGCTGACCCACTGGCTGCTGTACGCGATGATCTTTGCGATGCCGCTGTCGGGCTGGTTGTACGACTCCACCAGCGGCCTGCGCCCGTTCCGCTGGTTTGGCCTGTTCGCCGTGCCCAAGCTCAGCCCGCCGGACGAACAATTGCGTGCGGTTGCGCACTTCATCCACGAGTGGGGCTTCTGGCTGTTGATTGCCGTGGTGCTGGCGCATGCCGGCGCTGCGCTCTACCACCACCTGTTCCAGCGTGACGCCACCTTGGTGCGGATGTTGCCGCGCGGCTGGCTCTCTTCCAAACCCTAAAGGATTCCCCATGTCGTCCAGGTTGTTCGCCTCTCCCCTGCTGGTCGCCGCCTCGCTGGTGGCCACGTTTGCTGCCGCCCCGGTCCTCGCTGCCGACTACGTGCAGGCGCCCGGCTCGTCGCTGGTGTTTGCCAGCAAGTACGACGGCGAAGTGTTTACCGGCAAGTTCCCCGGTTTCGACACCACGCTGAGTTTCGACCCGGCCAATCTTGCCGGCGCCAAGCTCGATGTGCGCATCCCGCTGGCCAGTGCCATCAGCGGCAACAACGACCGTGACTCGACCCTGCAGGGGCCGGACTTCTTCAACGTCGCCAAGTTCGCCACCGCGCGCTACCGCGCCGACAAGTTCCGCGCACTCGGCGGCAACCAGTACGCGGCCGACGGCACGCTGGAACTGCGCGGCGTCAGCAAGCCGGTCACGCTGACCTTCACCTGGACACCCGGCGCGCAGCCGGTGCTGGCCGGCAAGGCGCTGGTCAAGCGCCTGGACTTCGGCGTCGGCGGCGGCGACTGGGCCGATACCAAGACCATTCCCAACGAAACCGCGATCAGCACCAAGGTCGTGTTCAAGGCGAAGTAACGCCGCCGGCCGCAACCGGACGCGGCCATTGAACGGCGGACTACCTCGTCGGGTCCGCCGTTTTTTTGTGCCTGGCGGCCGGATGACACCGCGCGACAGCTAGACTCGGCATCCATCCCAGGGACGCCGCCGATGCGCACACATGGAACCTTGACCCGCTGGAATACCGATCGCGGCTTCGGCTTCATCACGCCGGCGCAGCCGGGTGATGATTTGTTCGTGCACATTTCAGCGTTTCCCCGCGGCTTCGAAACGCCACGTATCGGCGAGCTGATTTCCTTCGAGATCGAACCGGGCAAGGATGGGCGACGGCAGGCAGTGCGCGTGATGCGCGCTGGCCAGCATGCAGCCGGACGTGGTGCGCGCCGGCAGCATGCGGCAGCGCGATCACCATCGCCCCATCGCTCGCTCGGGCTGGGCAAGGTCATGTTGCTGCTGCTTGTGGCAGGTGCTGGCGGCTATGCGTACCTCAGTCGGGACGCGCTGATGCCAGCCCCCGCCCCCACTGAAACTGCGTCAGCAGCACCGGTACCGGCACCGGCAACCAGGACGCAGCCAGGCCGCGCAACGCTCCAGAGCTCACCCGCACGAACGGCAGCTGCAGCAGCAGGCACAACGTCGGCCACACCCGCACCCACGCCGCACTATAGCTGCGGCGGCCGCAAACACTGCTCGCAGATGACCTCCTGCGACGATGCCACCTGGGTGTTGCGCAACTGCCCCGACACAACGATGGACGGCGACCACGATGGCGTGCCCTGCGAGCAGCAGTGGTGCCATTGAATCAACACGGCTGACACCTTGAACGGGCGGCCGACACGATTCGTTTGTTAGCCCCATCGTGTTGGATGCAGTCAAAAGCCGAGGTCAAACGCTGAGTCGGTCGAAGGCGCGGTGCCCTCACCAGACAGATGCCGGTTGTGTTGTTGAAAACCATACACACCGACCAGCTCGACGGGTCCTTGTCCGCCCACCGTCACGGCAACTTACGCGGCATGGATGCCGCGTAAGCGCCTACACGGACGTACTCGCGGCGTGTCCCGCGAGGGTGAGCGGGCAAGCGCCTTGCAGCCAAGCAGCAGATCGGCCGCGTTGCAGCGAAGGCCCAGATCATCTGCACCAGACCGGCACGAAGCCGTTTTCAGCCAGTCCAGATCCAAAATCTGGCGCGCACCGGAGGCGAACACGCCGCTTCATCGCGTGCCGGCATTCAACCACTCCCGCAACCGCCGGCTGTCGAATGGCCAATCCAGCTCGCGCCCGTGCGTATCGCCCACCACCGGCACGCGCTCCCCGTAAGCGGCCTCAAGCGCCGCATCGCCGTCGATGAAGACACTGCCGAACTCGCCTGCGCGTGCCTGCGCCAGCACTTCCACGGCCTGGTCGCACAGGTGGCAGTCGTCGCGCTGGTACAGGATCAAGGCCATCGGGAGCTCCCATGCTGCGCTGCAGCCGTGCCGCAAGCGCCGAGCGACTAGAATAGCCGCCTTTACGCTCACCTCTCCGGCAAGCATGGCTGTCAGCACGTTCGACCTGTTCAAGATCGGCATCGGTCCGAGTTCCTCCCACACCGTGGGGCCGATGCGCGCGGCCGAGCGCTTCGTGCATCGTTGGCTGCTGGATGCCGGCCGCCTGCAGGATGTGGTGCGCATCCGCGCCGAAGTCTTCGGCTCGCTGGCCCTGACCGGCCGCGGCCACGGCACCGACAAGGCCGTGCTGCTCGGCCTGGAAGGCCACCGCCCCAACCTGATCGACCCGGACATCATCCCGGCCACGCTGGAGCGCATCCGCACCAGCAAGCGCATCAGCCTGATGGGCCAGCACGTCATCGCCTTCGACGAAAAACGCGACCTGCCGATGAACAAGCGGCAGAAGCTGCCCTACCACACCAACGGCATGCGCTTCACCGCCTACGATGCCGATGAAGCAGTGATCGCCACGCGCGACTACTACTCGGTCGGCGGCGGCTTCGTGGTCAACCAGGACGATGCCGCCGACGACCGCATCGTGGCCGACGAAACGCCGCTGCCCTACCCCTTCCTCAGCGGTGACGAACTGCTCGCGCAATGTGCACGCAGCGGCCTGAGCATCGCCGCGCTGATGTTCGAAAACGAAAAGAGCTGGCGCAGCGAGGACGAGATTCGCGCTGGTCTGCGCGAGCTGTGGGCGGCAATGCAGTCCTGCGTGGAGCGCGGCATCCGCCAGGAAGGCACGCTACCGGGCGGCCTGAACGTCTCGCGGCGCGCACCGGCGTTGTATCGCGAACTGTCGTCCAAACCGGAAGCGGCGATGCGCGATCCGCTGACCACACTGGACTGGGTCAATCTCTACGCACTGGCCGTCAACGAGGAAAACGCGGCCGGTGGCCGCGTGGTCACCGCGCCCACCAACGGCGCGGCCGGCATCATTCCGGCGGTGCTGCATTACTTCGACCGCTTCTGCCCCGGCGCATCCGAGCAGCGCATCTTCGACTTCCTGCTCACCGCTGCGGCCATCGGCATCCTCTACAAGGAAAATGCCTCCATTTCCGGCGCCGAGGTCGGCTGCCAGGGCGAAGTGGGCGTAGCCTGTTCGATGGCCGCCGGCGGCCTGGTCGCCGCGCTGGGCGGCAATCCGGGGCAGATCGAAAACGCCGCCGAAATCGGCATGGAGCACAACCTGGGCCTGACCTGCGACCCGATCGGCGGCCTGGTGCAGATCCCCTGCATCGAACGCAATGCAATGGGCGCGGTCAAGGCGATCAACGCCAGCCGCATGGCCATGCGCGGCGACGGCAAGCACAAGGTGTCGCTGGACAAGGTCATCAAGACCATGCGCGACACCGGCCGCGACATGCAGGACAAGTACAAGGAAACCAGCCGCGGCGGCCTGGCGGTCAACGTTATCGAATGCTGAGCCGGGCGCGGCCCCGGGCCGCGCCCTGTATTGCAGTCACTCTCCAGGCATCGCGAAACTGGGCAATGCGTCCAACGGCAGCGGCCGCCGATGCAGTCGCATGCCAGTGCTGTACGTCCCCACCACATGCCGCCATGTACCGTCTGACGCTGGATTCCGACGGAGATCGCGATGCGACAGCTTGCCTGCACTCTCGCCCTGGCCCTGGCCTGCGGCCCTCTGATGGCACAGGAAGCCAGCTACGGCCCGCGCCTGGAAGGCTTCGACTACCCCTATCCGGTCAAGACCTTTGCGTTTACCTCGCAACGGCAGCCGCTGGAAATGGCGTACCTGGATGTCGCGCCCACCGGCAAACCCAACGGGCACACCGCCGTGCTGCTGCATGGCAAGAACTTCTGCGCCGCCACCTGGGAACAGACCATTGCCGCGTTGAGCACCGCCGGCTACCGCGTCATTGCGCCTGACCAGGTGGGCTTCTGCAAATCCAGCAAGCCGGCCGCCTATCAGTTTTCCTTCGCGCAACTGGCCGACAACACCCAGGCGCTGCTGAAGAAGCTGGGTATCGAACGTGCGGTGGTGGTCGGCCATTCGATGGGCGGCATGCTCGCCATCCGTTACGCGTTGATGTATCCGCAGGCCACCGAGCACCTGGCCTTGGTCGACCCGATCGGCCTGGAAGACTGGAAGGCCGAAGGCATTCCGTGGCGCAGCGTCGACGCCTGGTACGACAACGAACTGAAGATCAGCTTCGAGCGCATCAAGAAGTATCAGATGGAGGTCTACTACGCCGGCCAGTGGAAGCCCGAGTTCGAGCGCTGGGCGCGCATGCAGGCCGGCATGTCGCTGGGCAACGGCCGGCAGGCAGTTGCCTGGAACCAGGCGCTGACCTACGACATGGTGTTCAACCAACCGGTGGTCTACGAACTACCCAAACTCAGCGTGCCGACCACGCTGTTCATTGGTCTCAAGGACCGCACCGCGATCGGCAAGGACACCGCACCGCCCGAGGTCAAGGCACGTGTCGGCGATTACACCAAGCTGGGCAAGCGTGCGGCCGAGGCGATTCCGAACGCGAAGCTCGTCGAGTTCGCCGATCTCGGACATTCGCCGCAGGTGCAGGACCCGACACGGTTCAATGCCGCATTACTGAAGGCGATTGCGCCGTAAGCAATGCCAGCGGCGGTGCGATTGGCATGACCAACGCATCCTCGGAAGCTGCAGCTTGCGCAAGGGCGAGCTGCAGCTGAGCCGTTTGCAAGGTGCAGAGCAGTCGGCAGGCCATCAACACGCGTGGCGATCCAATCGACAGCGCGCGCCCCACAGCCGCGCTCAAAGAGCGCCGGCGCCTCTCCATGTCCTTAACCGGCTACCCAGCCACAATCCGCAATACATCATCCAGCAACGCCGCCGCCGTGACCTCGGCACCCGCGCCCGGCCCCTGGATCAGCAATGGCTGCTGGCGATAGCGATCGCTGCTGATGGCGACACGGTTATCGGTGCCGGCGCCGCCGGCCAGCGGGTGATCCAGCGCCAACTCGCGCAAGCCGACGCTGGCACCATGTGCGTCCACACGGCCGACGAAGCGCAGGCAACGCCCCGCGGCACGTGCCTGCTGCCAGCGCGCGCCGACCACCGCATCCAGCGCGCCCAGTTGTGCATCCAAGGCATCGAGCGGCAACCGCGCAATGCTTGCGGGCACCAGCGATTCCACATGCACCTGTTCGGCTTCCAGCTGCCAGCCCGCCGCGCGCGCCAGGATCAGCAACTTGCGCCGCACGTCCTCGCCCGACAGATCGATGCGCGGATCCGGCTCGGTATAGCCGGCCGCCATCGCCTCACGCACGCAATCGGAAAATGCGCCGGTACCGTCGTAGCGATGAAACAGCCATGCCAGCGATCCGGACAACACCCCTTCGATCGAGTGGATATGGTCGCCACCCGCCACCAGTGCGCGCACGCTGCTCAGCACCGGCAGCCCCGCCCCCACGGTGGCGCTATCGCCGTAGTGCGCACCGCTGGCGTGACGCGCCGCGTGCAAGGCCTGTGCGCGCGACAACGCAGTGCCCTGGCCCAATTTGTTGGCAGTGACCACGTGTACGCCACGCAGCAGCCATTCCGCATGCCAGTCGGCAACGACCTCGCTGGCGGTCGCATCCACCAGCACATCGCCGGCACGCAAGGCGGTGGTTTCCGCCCAGGGTTGCAGCACGGCCTGCCCACGCGGCGCGGCATTGGCCTGTTGCAAGGCCTGTGCGGCGCTGGTGCCGCAATCGTGGGCAATACGCGAGTTGGCCAACCAGTCAAAGCGCGGCAACTGCAGCTGGCGCTCCTGCAGCGCAGTGTAGCGCGCCACGAACGCGCGCCCCACCGTCCCGGTTCCCAGCAAGGCCAGCCGTGGTGTCGGCGTCACCGCTGCCGCCGAAGCGCGGCGCGAAACAGGCAGCACAGTGCTCACGCGTCGACCTGTTTGCGGCTTGCGCTGGTCAGCGTCGCTTCGGCACGCGCCAGGCCGGCGCGCAGGTCGATCAACAGGTCTTCTGCAGACTCGATGCCGATCGACAGCCGCAGCAGGCCATCGGAAATCCCGGCGGCAGCGCGGGCTTCGGCGGTCATCGCCGCATGCGTCATCGAGGCCGGATGCGCGATCAGGCTTTCCACACCGCCCAGCGACTCGGCCAGGGTGAAATAACGCAGACCATCGACAAACGCGCGCACCGCAGCCTCGCCACCGTCGAGCTCGAAACTCATCATCGCGCCAAAGCCCTTCTGCTGGCGCGCAGCCAGTGCATGACCCGGGTGCGACGCCAGGCCGGGAAAATACACCTGGTTGACCACCGCATGCCCGTCCAGCAGCTCGGCGATGGCGTCTGCGTTTTCCTGATGCACGCGCAGGCGCGCATCCAGCGTGCGCAGACCGCGCAAGGTGAGGAAGGCATCGAACGGCGAACCGGTCAGCCCCAGCGCATTGGCCCACCACACCAGCTGCTGGTGCAGTTCGGCATCGCGCGCGACCACCGCACCGCCCACCACATCGCTGTGGCCGTTGATGTACTTGGTGGTGGAGTGCAGCACCAGGTCCGCCCCGAACTCCAGCGGCTTCTGCAGCGCCGGCGACAGGAAGGTGTTGTCCACCACGGTCAACGCGCCAGCCTTCTTCGCCGCCTCGATGACGAAGCGCAGATCGGTGATGCGCAACAGCGGGTTGGACGGGGTTTCGATCAGCACCAGCTTGGGCGACTGCGCCAAAGCATCGGCCAGCGAACGCGGGTCGGTGAGGTCGGCGGTGATCAACGCGAAGTGGCCCTTCTTGGCCAGCGCGTTAAACAGGCGCCAGCTGCCGCCGTAGGCATCGTGCGGCACCACCAGGGTATCGCCCGGCTGCAGCAACGCATTGAGCACCAGATTGATCGCGCCCATGCCGGTGGAGGTGATCACCCCGCCCGCACCGCCTTCCAGCTCGGCCAGTGCTTCGCCGAGCAGATCGCGGGTCGGGTTGCCGCTGCGGGTGTAGTCGTACTGGCGCTTGTTGCCGAAACCATCGAAGGAGAAGTTCGACGACAGCACGATCGGCGGCGTCACCGCACCATAGGCAGTGTCGCGATCGATACCGGCGCGGACGGCGGCGGTGGCGGCGGTACAGGGGGCGTCGGCGGGGTCACGAAAGCTCATGCGGTTTCTCCGGTGATGCGAAGGGCAGTGGCGAGGATCGCGTCGATGCGATCGATTTCTTTCAGGAAGGCGTCGTGGCCATACGGCGAGCGCAGCACGCGCAGACTGCCGCGCGGCCCCAACCCTTCGACCAGGCTGACCAGGTCGGCCAGCGGCACCAGGCGGTCGCCCTCCACCGCAACGACGACGGTGGGCACGCGTACCTGCGCCGGGTCGATGCGGTGCAGGTCGATGGATTCGGACAGCCGCAAGTAGGCGGTCACCGGCGTGCGCGCGACGTACTGCGCGCCGGCGGCATCCAGATAGTCTTCGGCGGCCACGCGCACGCGGCCATTGATCACTTCCGGCGGCGCGTCGAAGCGCTCGCTGAATTCTTCCGGGGTGCGGTAGCTGAGCATGGCGAACTGCCGTGCCAGCGCCAGCCCATGGTTTTCGGCACATTGCAGCTGGCCCAGCGCCACCGCGCGGCGCTGCAATGCACGCCAGGCGGCGGCGTAGGGATGGGCGCGATGCGCGCCACTGACCGCAACCAAGGTACCGACACGAGCGGCATGGCGGGTCGCGAACTGCAAGCCGACCAGCGCACCGTACGAATAGCCGACAAAGCCGTGCAAACGCGCGATACCCAGCGCATCCAGCAGGGCGGCGATCGCATCGGCCTGGTCGGCGGTATCGATCGGCGCATCCAGCGTGCCGTCGGCACCGAGAAAGTCGAACGCCAGCAGGCGGCGCGATGCCGGATCCAGCGCGCGGCCGGCACCCACCAGGCCATCCACCCAACCCTTCTCGGGGAACAGGTCGCTGGCGGCCAGATGACGATGCGCGGAAATCCCGCCGGCCACGAACACCACCGGCGCATTGGCGGCGCCGATCAGTTCATAGCGCAGCCGCAGCTCGCGCATGCCGGCATGGCGCATCGGCAGGGCAATGACACGCTCGCCGCGTACGGCAATCAAGCCGTCATCGGTGGTGGCGGGTGTCTCGGCGTAATCGGTCGGTGATGGCGATGCTGTATTCACGAGGCTCATGGCGATATCCGGGGTGGATCGGCCATCGAGCTTCGCGGGAGCTCGCGTTCGACGTGCGCAAGGCACGATTCGAACCATCTTTCGGCGGACGCGGAGGTCCCCGCAGGATTTGGCACCAAACGCGGGCGCTTGCGCGCTCCGCTGGCTGCCCCGGCATCAAAGGGCCTGTCCCTCCGCCGGTCTCGATGGTGAAGCCAAGATGCCATCACTTTTTTGTGGTGTCAATCTCTTCATGCGGATGGAAAGATATATTTTCATCCGATACCACTGCGGCCTGTGATGGACCGCATACTTGAGGCTCCTTCGTTCGAGCCGATCGCGTGCCCGACCACGTGTCTCGCAGCGCCCTGCCCGCCCTCGCCCGGCAGTGCTTCATCGCGTTTCTGGCGTATGCCGCACCCGCCGACGCGCAGCAACGCTGGCATTGGCCCGGTGCCGCAAACACGGCTGCGAGCTCGCCATCAGTCGCAGCGGCACGGACGGCGCCCGCATCGCCCGGCACCGGCCCCTCATTGCAACTGGAATGGCAGGCGCCGGCCTACCTGGCCTGGGTCAGCAACCCGCTGGCCGGGCCCGCACAGGTGCAGCTGAGCGCACCGCCCAGCGAGGATTACCGCGCCGTGCCGCAGTTGCCGTTGACGGTGCAACTGGCTGCGCACGAGCGACGCCTGCTCGCCCGGCTGTATCCGGTCAGTAACCAGCGCAGCCTGGGTGGGCTTGGACTCAAGCTCGACCTGGTGCCCGGCGATCCGCAGGCCCGCCCGCAGCAGCAAGTGCGCTACCAGCTCCCGTTCCGCGATGCGCCGGTCCAAGTGGACCAGGGCTTTGGCGGGGCCTTCAGCCATACCGATGCGCCCAACTGGTACGCGGTGGACTTCGCGCTGCCGCAGGGCACGCCGGTGCTGACGGCGCGCGCGGGCACGGTCATGGAGGTGCGGCGCGATGTGAGCGAAGGCGGTCCGCATGACCAGGCCGCCGGCGCCGGCAACCTGGTGCGGGTGCTGCACGCCGACGGCAGCATGGCCATCTATGCCCACCTGGCGCCCGATGGCGTGGCGGTACGCCCAGGCCAGGTGGTGCGCACCGGCGAGCGCCTGGGCACCTCGGGCAGTACCGGCTTCAGCACGGCCCCGCACCTGCATTTTTCGCTCCAGCGCAACGCGGGCATGCGCCTGATCTCGTTGCCATTCCGGATGCTGGGCCCGCAGGGCGAGTTGCAGTTCCCCTCGCCGGCACCGTGAGTGGCGGCGCCCGGGAGCGCCAACCTGCGGCCCGGAGAGCCCCTGACCGGCGCTACAGAGGCCGGCTGCGGCGAAGCCGCTATAATCTCCGGCTTCCTCAGTTTCCGCAGGCGTCCGACCGGGCGCGCTCAGCCCATGTCCGACGTCTCCAACGAAGCCGCGCGCCGCCGCACCTTCGCCATCATTTCCCACCCCGATGCGGGCAAGACCACGCTGACCGAAAAGCTGCTGCTGTTCGGCGGTGCGATCCAGATGGCAGGCTCGGTGAAGGGCCGCAAGGCCGCCCGTCACGCCACCTCGGACTGGATGGCGCTGGAAAAGGAACGCGGCATCTCGGTCACCTCCTCGGTGATGCAGTTCCCGTACGAGGGCAAGATCGTCAACCTGCTCGACACCCCCGGCCACGCTGACTTCGGCGAGGACACCTATCGGGTGCTGACCGCGGTGGACTCGGCGCTGATGGTCATCGACGTCGCCAAGGGCGTGGAAGAACGCACCATCAAGCTGATGGAGGTCTGCCGCCTGCGCGACACCCCCATCATGACCTTCATCAACAAGCTCGATCGCGAGGGCAAGAACCCGATCGATCTGCTGGATGAAGTCGAGACCGTGCTCGGCATCCAGTGCGCGCCGGTGACTTGGCCGATCGGCATGGGCCAGCGCCTGAAGGGCGTGGTGCACCTGATCACCGGCGAGGTGCACCTGTACGAACAGGGCCGCAACTTCACCCGCCAGGATTCGACCATCTTCCCGTCGCTGGATGCGCCCGGCCTTGCCGAAAAGATCGGCGCGCAGATGCTGGCCGAGCTGCGCGACGAGCTGGAACTGGTGCAGGGTGCCAGCAATCCATTCGATCTGGACGCCTATCGCGCCGGCCAGCAGACCCCGGTGTTCTTCGGCTCGGGCGTCAACAACTTCGGCGTGCAACCGCTGCTGGATTTCTTCGTCGAACACGCACCGCCGCCGCAGGCGCGCGACACCACCGGCCGCCGGGTCGAGGCGACCGAAGCCAAGCTCAGCGGCTTCGTCTTCAAGATCCAGGCCAACATGGACCCGCAGCATCGCGACCGCGTGGCCTTCATGCGCGTGTGCTCGGGCAAGTTCACCGCCGGCATGAAGGCCCTGCATGTGCGCAGCGGCAAGGACGTCAAGCTGGCCAACGCGCTGACCTTCATGGCCTCCGACCGCGAAATCGCCGCCGAAGCCTGGCCGGGCGACGTGATCGGTATCCACAACCACGGCACCATCTCCATCGGCGACACCTTCACCGAAGGCGAATCGCTGTCGTTCACCGGCATTCCCAACTTCGCACCTGAGCTTTTCCGGCGTGCACGCCTGCGCGACCCGCTCAAGCTCAAGCAACTGCAAAAGGGCCTGGCGCAGCTGTCCGAGGAAGGCGCCACGCAGTTCTTCCGGCCGTTGATGAGCAACGATCTGATCCTCGGCGCGGTAGGCGTGCTGCAGTTCGACGTGGTGGCCTACCGGCTCAAGGACGAATACGGCGTGGATGCGATCTTCGAGCCGGTCAGCGTCACCACCGCACGCTGGGTACATTGCGACAACGCCAGGAAGCTGGAGGAGTTCCGCGAGAAAAACGCTGGCAACCTGGGCATCGACGCGGCCGGCCAGCTGGTGTATCTCGCACCGACGCGTGTGAATCTGCAGCTGGCGCAGGAACGTGCGCCGGACGTGCGCTTCTCTGCCACGCGCGAACACGCGCATGCCAAGGCGATCGATTGACCGCGGCTTGAAACGGCACCTGCGACCGCACTTGCCGGCGATGCGAATTGCTCGCAATTGCGGTACCTTTTTGGCATGAACGCAGACGCCTCCCCCTCGACCGACCTGCGCGACGAGATAGCCAGCGCCGTGACCCACGGCCTGGGTGCCATTGCCGCACTGGCCGGTGGCTCGGTGCTGATCACGCTGGCCGCCGTCTATGGCGACGGCTGGCAACTGGCCACCTCGATCGTGTTCAGCGCCACCCTGGTGTTGCTATACGTCGCCTCCACGCTGTTTCATGCCATCCCGCACCCGGGCGCCAAGGCGCGCCTGCAGGTGCTAGATCACTGCGCGATCTATCTGTTGATCGCCGGTACCTACACCCCGTTTACGCTGATCAATCTGCGCGACTCCTGGGGCTGGGGATTGTTCGCCGCGATCTGGACGATCGCCGCCGCCGGAGTGGTCTTCAAGCTGTTCTTCACCGGTCGTTTCCGCCTGCTGTCGACGGTGCTGTATCTGGCGATGGGCTGGCTGATCGTGGTGGCGATCCAGCCCTTGCTGCGCTCGGTCGATACCTGGTCTCTGTGCTGGCTGCTGGCCGGCGGACTCTTCTATACCCTTGGCACGTATTTCTACCAACGCGACACCCAGCGCTATTTCCACGCGATCTGGCACCTGTTCGTACTGGCCGGCAGTGCCTGTCACTTCGTTGCGGTGATTGCGCAGGTGATGTGAGACGCGATCTGCGGTGCGTTCGCGCGCCGTGCACGAGGCATCGCCAACCATGGCCCGCGTGAACAACGTGACCGACACCTCAGCTACACCATCGCCCCCCACCCCACGTCGTCGACGCTGGCTGGTCGGGCTTGCCATCGTCGCTGCCGCCGTGGCGATCTTCGTGCTGCTGTTCCAGTGGAACTGGCTGCGCGGTCCGGTCGAGCGCGTGGTCAGCGCCAAGACCGGTCGCCAGTTCCATCTCGGCTATCTTGACGTGAAGCTGGGCCGCACGACCACCGTGCGCGGCAATCGGCTGAGCCTGGCCAACGCAGCATGGTCCAAGCGCGGGCCGATGGCCGAGCTCAACTCGGCCGAGATCGATGTCGAGTTGTGGCCACTGCTGCGCGGCAAGGTGCGTCTACCGGAAATCCGCCTGGATCACCCAACCCTCTTGCTGGAAGCCGGCGACGACACCCATCCCGGCAACTGGGTATTCGATCAGGACAGTGGCGATGGCACCATGCCGCGCCTTGGCCGCCTGCTGGTGAACAACGGGCGCCTGCAGTACATCGATGCAGCCAATCGCTCGAACGTGGATGTAGCGATCAACAGCCTCGCACCACCGAGCAGCGACCAACGTGCAGCGCCGATCGGCATCGACGGCAAGGGCCGCTGGAAGGGCTATCCCTTTACGCTCAAGGGCAATACTGCCTCGCCGCTGGAACTGAGCCAGAGCGAGCACCCATTCCGCATCGATCTGCGCGGCAGCGCCGGCGCCACCCGCACCCACGTGCGCGGCACCTTGACCAACCCGTTCCAGTTCCAGGTCTTCGATCTGCAAATGGCGCTCAGCGGCCAGGACATGCAGGACCTGTATCCGCTGACCGGCGTGGCCATGCCGTCGACGCCGCCATACAAGCTAGACGGTCATTTGCGCCGCAACGGCCAGCTCTGGCGCTACGAAAAGTTCACCGGTACCGCCGGCGACAGCGATCTGTCGGGCACTGCAGAAGTGGACCTGCGCAACAAGCGTCCGTTCCTGCGTGCCGATCTGGCGTCCAAACGCCTGGACTTCGACGACCTGGCGGGCTTCGTCGGCGCACCACCGAAGACCGGCGCGGACGAGTCGGCAAATGCCGAACAGAAAAAACAGGCGGCACAGCTCGCGGCCAGTGCACGCGTGCTCCCCAGCACCCCGTACGACTTGTCGAAGCTACGCGCGATGGATGCGCAGGTACGCTGGCGCGCGCAGCGCATCAATGCGCCATCGTGGCCGCTGGACGACATGGATGCCTCGCTGACATTGAAGGACGGCTTGCTGCAGCTGGACCCGCTGAACTTCGGCGTTGCCGGTGGCGATATCCGCTCCATCATCCGCATGGATGCGCGCAACGAGGTGATCACCACGCACCTCAAGGCAGGTCTTCGCGGCATCCGGCTGGATCAACTCTTCCCCGATACCGCCCTCGCCAAGCAGGCCTCGGGTGCCATCGGTGGCGAATTCGATTTGCGTGGACGCGGCAACTCGATCGGCGCGATGCTCGGTACCGCCGACGGCACGATCGGCGTGGGCATGGGCCGCGGCCATGTCGGCAATCTGATCATGGAGCTGGCCGGGCTGGATATCGCCGAGTCGCTCAAGTATCTGGTCACCAAGGACCGCCAGATTCCGGTGCGCTGCATCTTCGGCGACTTCGGCGTACAGGACGGCCTGATGCAATCGCGTGCGCTGGCCTTCGACAGCACCGACACCATCATCATTGGCGAAGGCAGCATCAGCTTGAAGGACGAAACGCTGGACCTGCTGCTGCGCCCACGCCCGAAAGACCGCAGCATCCTGAGCCTGCGCTCGCCATTGCGGATTGGCGGCAGCTTCAAGGACCCGACCTTCCGTCCGGACTTCAAGGCATTGGGTCTGCGCGGCGCGCTTGCGGTCGGCCTGGGCATGATCGCTCCACCCGCCGCCTTGCTCGCAACCTTCGAACCGGGCCCCGGCAAGGACAGCGACTGCGGCGGCAAGTTTGCAAAGTAAGTGCACTACAGCACTTTGGGCCGCCAGCAGACCTGTCCAGCGCTGTAGCGATGTTGGCAAGGTGTCGATCACACGCAAGTGCATTGACGGATGCAGTGACCCCAAAACTGCAGTAATGGCCAGGATCGAAAGGAACTGATCAAACCACAGTCCTCGAACGACTGCGCGGCCTGCACTGCTTGCACCATGCAGACCGACCTTCTCGACGGGTCCTTGCCCGCCCACCGTCGCGGGACCTTACGCGGCATGGATGCCGCGTAAGAGCCTACAAGGACGTACTTGCGGCGTGTCCTGCGATGGTGGGCGGGCAAGGGCCTTGCAGCAAACTCACAGCGTCGAGGACACCGCACCAGAGAGTTTGCTGACTGTTTTATCGAGAGCGATGCACCCCGACCATCTCAACTGACCCTTGCGACCAGGCCGCAGATCGAACGCTCCAAAGCTGATCTATCTGCTCGCCACACTTCTCGAGCTATGTCGATCAACAGCGTTCAGGACAAGACGCAGGGAACGTCGCCGGGACGGCCCTAGCTGGCGATGTAACGCTGCAACTGATCGATATCGCGCTGCTGGTTTTCGATCACCGCCTTGACCAGATCGCCGATGGAAATCACGCCCTGCACGCGGCCGTTGTCGACCACCGGCAGATGCCGGAAGCGTCCATCGGTCATCAACTGCATGCAGCGCTCCACCGTGTCCGACGGCGACACTGTCACCACCTGAGTACTCATGATGTCGGCAACGCTGGTGGTCGATGAGGCGCGATCGCGCAGCACCACCTTGCGCGCGTAATCGCGCTCGGACACGATGCCGACCAGGCGTGGCCCGTCCATCACCAACACCGCGCCGATGCCTTTGTCGGCCATCAGGCGGATCGCCTCGATCACTGCAGCGTCTGCCGCTACCGCGAATACCTCAACCTGTTTGGTCCCCAATAGCTGTCGTACGGTCTGCATGGCCCGCTCCGCGCTTGATCTGGTGGTCGCAGCCTACTCCCACCGCGCCGCGGTGGGTATCGACCAGATACAGCGGACGCTGCTTGGCCTCGTCGTACAAGCGGCCCAGGTATTCACCGATCAGGCCCAGGGCGATCAGCTGGATGCCGCCCAGGAACAGGATCACCGACATCATGGTCGGCCAGCCGGCCACCGGGTCGCCCATCAGCGCCGCCTTGATCACCACCCAGCCACCGAACAGGAATGCCACCAGCGCGGTGAGCAAGCCCAGATAGGTCGCCACGCGCAGCGGCACGGTGGAAAAGCTGGTGATGCCATCCAGCGCGAAGTTCCACAGCCGCCACACGGTGAATTTGCTGCGTCCCGACAGCCGTGGCGCACGCCGGTACGGCAATGCCACCTGGCGAAACCCGACCCAACCGAACAGCCCCTTCATGAAACGGTGGCGCTCGCGCAGCTGCTGCAAGGCTTCTACCACCCGCGGCGACAACAGCCTGAAATCCCCCGTGTCGGCCGGAATCGGCGTGCGCGACAACTGCCGGATCACCCGGTAGAACGCATGCGCCGCACTGCGCTTCAGCCAGCTCTCGCCCTCGCGAAAAATCCGCGTGCCGAAGATGTTGTCGTAACCGGCGCGCCACAGCGCAACGAACTCGGGGATCAACTCCGGCGGGTCCTGTCCATCGGCATCGAGCAGCACCACCGCACCGGGCAGCACATGGTCCAGGCCTGCAGAAATCGCGACCTCCTTGCCGAAGTTACGCGACAGCCGCACCGCACTCACCTGCGCATCGGCATCGGCAAGTGCCTGCAACACGCTCCAGGTGCCATCGCTGCTACCATCGTCGACATACAGCACATGCGTCTGCACCCCACTCAGGCCCGCCAGCACTGCGCACAGGCGCGGGTGCAGCTGTGGAATGCTGGTCTCCTCGTTATAGGCTGCAATCACCACCGTCAGGCGGTCTCCTGCCACCGGCAGCTGCACGGGTCCGGACGTGCGCATGCTCACGGCGCCTGCAGATACGCAGGGCCACCCAGCTGGCGCGCCTGCCGCTGGATCCATGCCGTCCGCCGTTGCACATAGGCGCCGGGCCGACGCGCGTCATAACGGCGTGGCGAGGGCAGCACCGCCGCCAGGCGCGCCGACTCGGTCGGTGACAACCCGGCCGCATCCTTCCCCCAGAACTGCCGGGCAGCGGCCTGCGCGCCATACACCCCGTCACCGAACTCGGCCACGTTGAGATACATCTCCAGAATGCGCTGCTTCGGCCACAGCAACTCGATCAGCACCGTGTACCAGGCCTCCAAGCCCTTGCGTACCCAACTGCGGCCCTGCCACAGGAACACGTTCTTGGCGACCTGCTGACTGATCGTGCTGGCCCCGCGCACGCGCCCACCGCGCGCATTGTGATCGCGCGCCTTTTCGATCGCCTGCAGGTCGAAGCCGTGATGCACCGGAAACTGCTGATCCTCCGCAGCCACCACCGAAATCGGCAGGCTGGCGGCGATCCCATCGTAGTCGCGCCATTGCTGGTGCAGCGAAAAATCCCAATCGCCCTCGCCCCAGGCTTCCAGATAGCGCCCGACCATCATGCTGCTGATCGGCGGATCGACCACCCGCAGCACCAGCACCTGCAGCACGCTCGCGGCGGCAAACAGCAGCGGCGCTGCCAACAGCCAACGCAGCCAGCGACCCGCGCGCCGCGGTGGCGCCACCTGCTTGCCATCCAATGCATCCGTCCCCATTGTTCGCTACGACCTTTCATCCCGATGCTCGTTGCATTATCCGGCAACCGGCGTCCCTTACGTCCGATGTTCCCATGACCGATCACGATCAGCTTTCCCGTTTCCTGCTGCCTGCTGCCGGCGTGCGCGGCGTCCATGTCCGCCTGACCCAGGCCTGGCACGACATCCAGGGGGCCGCCGACTACCCGCCCGCCGCACGCCAGTTGCTCGGCGAGGCGGCGGTGGCCGCCGCCCTGTTCACCGGCCACACCAAGGTCGACGGGCGTCTGTCGGTGCAGCTGCGCGGCAACCAGACGCTGCGCACCCTGTTCGCCGAATGCACCGCGGCCGGCACCTTGCGCGGCATCGTGCAGCTGGCCGACGGCGCCGATGCGCCCGCCGACCTGCGCGAACTGGGCGAGGCCGCGCTGCTGGCCATCACCATCGAGAATCCCGGCCTGGACCCGCGCGAACCGCAGCGCTACCAGAGCTTGGTCGGCATGCAGGCGCCGGATCTGGCCGAAGCGTTCGAAACTTATTTCCAGCAGTCCGAGCAACTGCCGACCCGCCTGCTGCTGGCCGCCGGCCCGGATCAGGCCGCTGGCTTGTTGCTGCAAAAGCTGCCCGGCGACGAGGGCGACACCGATGGCTGGACCCGCATCGGCGCGCTGTTCGACACTCTCGGCGCACCGGAATTGCTCTCGGTCGCCAGCGAGGACCTGCTGCACCGGTTGTTCCACGAGGAAGACACCCAATTGCTGGGCAGCAAGCCGCTCAGCTTCGGCTGCTCCTGCTCGCGCGAGCGGGTCGCCTCGATGCTGCAGTCTCTGGGCGAAGACGAGGCCCGCGCCGCTGCCGAGGCAACCGGCGAGGTCGAGGTCCGCTGCGAGTTCTGTGGGCGTGAGTATCACTTTCCGTTGACCGCACTGGACGTACTTTTCAGCGAGGCGCGCCCCCTGCAGGAGGCGCCGGAACGGTTGCAGTAGAAAGGTTTGACAGGTGCGATCCGGGGATCGTGAGTACTTGTTAAATAATCATAAACACCCTAGCATTCCGACTGCCCGCTTCCGGGAACTTAACAACTGCCGCTGGGTCTGAACTCTGGTATGCGACACCTACTGCGCCTTCCGCTTGCTCTGATGGTTGCCCTTGCGGCGGCTACGGGTGTGCATGCGCAGTCGACCCAGCAGGTGCGTGAAAGCACCATCCTGCCGGTGTGGAACAAGGGCAGCGGCAAGGTCGAAGCCTTTCTGTACCTGGAGCCCACCGGCGAGCAGAGGGCCGGTGCACGCTGGCACTTCGGCCGCAACTCGCTGGACGCGGCGTTCGGCCTGACCTCCGGCGATTCGCTGGGCTTGATCTGCAACAGCAGCCGCGGCACCAACATCAACGGACTCGCCAGCCACTGCCTGCTCGCAGGCATCGGCGATGACGAAGAAGACAGCGCCGCCGCATCGCGCCGCGTGTCGGCAACCCTGGGCTTCAACCGTGGCGGCGCACGCGCCGGCGTCACTGCCGGTACCGGCCGCGATACCCTGCCGGCCTGGTTGATCGGCGCCGGCAAGGCACCGCTGACCCGCGTCGAACAGAACGACCTGACCGTGTTCGGGCAGAAGAACATCGGCCGCGAAGGCTTCGTTTCGATCGGCGGCACCTATGCGCGCGCGCGCCTGGTACCGCTGGCCGACGTTTCGCCGGCGATCGCCGACCAGTGGGACAGCAAGACCCTGAGCGTCGGAGGCGGCTACGGTGCCTTCAGCGCCAACGTCATCGGCCGCGTCGTCGACGTCCCCGGCCAGCCGGAAAAGTGGGAAGGTCTGGGCCTGGGTCTGACCTGGCGCACCCCCTGGAGCGGCCAGCTGACCGTCGGCGCAGAGAACGTCATCTCCCGCGGCAAGAACCCGTTTGCGCCGAGCAACGAGAGCAACAGCGACGGCACGATCCCGTACGTTCGGTATGAGCAAGACCTCTAAGTAATTGATTTTAAATTATTTTACCTGGCGCCACCGGCTTGCAGCCGGTGGCGTTTTGCGTTCCAGCACCCGGCCTGCGGCAGCCTTTCACGTCTTTCTTCTTTTTCGTTAACGGGACTTTAATTTCTCGCATAACGCATATACCATCGGTTCACCCTGACGTTTTGGATCCGCTTCTTTCGGACCCCCGACAGGCAAACAACCCTTGGCAGTACCCAAGATCACTTGGAGAGAGAGCTAATGAATTGCAAGTCCAACAAGCTGCGCGATGCAGTCGTCCTCGCGCTTGTCGTGGGCGTCGGCGGTACCGGTACCGCCATCGCTCAGGAAGCCGGCACCACCAACCTCGACAAGATCGAAGTGACCGGTTCGCGCATCAAGAGCGCAGACGTTGAAACGTCGCAGCCCGTTCTGACGCTGACCCGTCAGGACATCGACAAGCAGGGCGTCACCTCTGTTGCCGATGTGTTGCAGCGCGTGGCAGCCAACGGCGCGGCGCTGAACCGCACCTTCAATAACGGCGGCGACGGCAGCTCAGGCATCGCGCTGCGCAACCTCGGCAGCGCACGTACCCTGGTGCTGGTCAACGGCCGCCGCTGGACCACGGGTCTGGACGGCAGCGTCGACCTCAACACCATTCCGACTGCGATGGTTGAGCGCATCGACATCCTGAAGGATGGCGCGTCGACGATTTACGGCTCCGATGCCATTGCCGGCGTGGTGAATATCATCACCCGCAAGAACTTCGACGGTGCCGAGGCAGGCGTCAACGTTGGCCAGTACAGCGATGGCGATGGCCAGCGCCAGGCCTACGACTTCACGATCGGCACCACCACCGATCGCGCAAGCCTGCTGCTGGGCGCTTCGTACGTGCAGGAAGAGTCCGTCATGGCGGGCGATCGGCAGATCTCCGCTGGCGGTCCTCCGTTCTTCAGCGGCCAGAGCGGCACCGGATTTCCGGGTTCGTATGTGCGCAACGGTGCACGCCGCATCCTGATCAATGGCGTCGAAACGCCTTACGTGGCCAATGTCCACGGTTACAACACCGCGCCGGACAACTACCTGCTGACCCCGCAGGAACGCACCTCGCTGTTCGCTCAAGGTACTTTCAACTTCACCGACAACGTGACGTTCCGCACCGAGGCGATGTACAACGAGCGCAAGTCGGAGCAGTTGCTGGCGGCAATGCCGGTCACCGGCCTGACCTTGAGCGCCGACAGCCTCTACAACCCCTTCGACCAGAACCTGACCAGCGTCAACCGCCGCTTTATCGAAACCGGTGGCCGCTCGTTCAATCAGAACGTCAAGAACTGGCACTTCTACGGTGGCCTGGAAGGTTTCTTCGAATTTGCCGACCACAGCTTCGACTGGGATGTGGGCTATCGCTACGACAAGTCCGATCAGAACGATCTGACCTACGGCCTGTTCAACCTTGCCAACCTCAACAACGCCTACGGCCCCTCCGAGCTGCGTGGCGGCGTGCCGGTCTGCGTCACCGCACCCGGTGGCGATGTGATTCCCGGATGCGTCCCGGTCAATCCGCTGGGCCCGCGCGGCTCGATCAGCCAGGCGGCGCTGGATTACACCGGTTTCACCGCGCACGACTCGTCCTCGGTTGAATCCAAGGGCTACACCGCAAATCTCAGCGGCGACATCGTCGACCTGCCGGCTGGCCCGCTGGCCTTCGCGGCCGGCTACGAATACCGCAAGGAAAGCGGCCAGTTCGATCCGGACGCCTTCATTGCGGCGGGCCTCAGCACCGGCAACGGCGCACGCCCGACTGCAGGCTCCTACAGCCTGGACGAGTTCTATCTGGAACTGTCGGTCCCGGTGCTGGCCGATCTGCCGGGCGCCCAGCTGCTGGACTTCAGCCTCGCGACGCGTTACTCGGACTACAGCAACTTCGGCGACACCGTGAACAACAAGTTCGGCTTCCGCTGGAAGCCCATTCAGGACTTGATGATCCGCGGCAACTACAGCGAAGGCTTCCGCGCGCCCAGCATCAACAACCTGTTTGCCGGTAACGCCGACTCGTTCGAAACCTACGCCGATCCCTGCTCGATCCAGGCTGGTCAGCTCAGCAACCCGGTCGTGGCACAGAACTGCACCGCAGCCGGCGTGCCTGCCAATTTTGTGCAGCCCGGTGCAGGCACCGGCGCCAAGCAGACGCTGGAGCCGTTCACCTACACCTCCAACGAGCAGTTGCAGCCGGAAACCTCGACCAGCCGCACCCTGGGCCTGGTGTTCAGCCCCAGCTTCGCGCAGGGCTTGAATGTCACCTTGGACTGGTGGCAGATCGAGATCGAAAACGCGATCACGCGTCCGGCAGCACAGTTCATCCTCGACAAGTGCTACGGCGGCAGTGCCGGCGAACAGGCTCAGTACTGCGCGCTTGTCACGCGTGATCCGACCTACGCCGATGGCGCCTACACCATCACCAACATCAACATGCCGCTGTTGAATCTGGCGTCGTACAAGGTGGAAGGCTGGGATCTGGGTATCAACTACCGCTTGCCGGAGACGGCGTTCGGCCAGTTCACCATCAGCTGGGATTCGACCTACCTGTCGAGCTGGGAAACCAAGGCGACTGCCGATTCCGAACTGGAGCAGTTCCAGGGCCGTTACCTGAATCAGGATCCGTACTGGCGCATTCGTTCCAATCTTTATGTCGATTGGTCCCTCGGCGATTTCGGCATCAACTGGGGCATTCGCTACAAGTCCGGCATGGAAGAAGTCTGCCCGCTGTCTGCAGCGCTGGCCCAGGCGTATTGCTCGGAGCCTGATCGCGTCACCGCCGACGGCGCATCGCCGCGTAACCACATCGGCGCGACGACGTATCACGACATCCAGGTGCGTTACAACACGCCTTGGAATGCAACCGTGTCGGTCGGCCTGAACAACGCGTTCGACAAGGATCCGCCGGTCGCGTACAGCACGTCCTACAACATGTTCGATCCGCAATACGATCTGCCGGGCCGCTACATGTACATGCAGTACCGCCAGCGCTTCTGATAGAGCCTGCGGCGTAAAACAACTACGGCCCCGAATGGGGCCGTAGTTGCGTCTGGAGTTTAAAAACCGGGAACCGGACGCGGCATCCAACGCGTGCCGGTCACCCCGGAATCAAGGTCTGGATCACATGCTCGACATAGGCCTCGAAGTCTTCGCGGGCCTGCTTGGGTTGCTGCAGTTGCAGCGAGAGCTGCAGGAAACCGACGTAGGCAGCGTAGGCCAGCCGGGCGCGGTGCTGGGCATCGGTGCGGCTCAGGCCGGCCTGGCGGAACGAGGCGATCAGGTAGTCGAGACGGCGCTGCGAGACGCGGTCGATGACCGGGCGCACGGCCGGGTGATCGAGTGCCTTGAGCAGTTCGCTGTAGATGACGTGCGGCTTGACTTCGTGCGCGACCAGTTGAAACAGCGCGCGCAGGCGTGCGCTGGGGTCGGGCACGTCCTCCAGGCTGCCGAATACTTCCTTCTGTTCGAAGATTTCCCAGCGTTCCAGGGCTGCCTGCAGCAAGGCATCGCGCGAGGGAAAATGCCAGTAGAAGCTGCCCTTGGTCACCCCGAGACGGCGTGCCAGTGGCTCCACCGCGACGGCACCCACCCCTTGTTCGGCGATCAGGTCCAGTGCGGCCTGCGCCCAATCGTCCGCGCTGAGGCGGTTGCCGCGACCGGACGTGGCGCGGGGCGTGGTGAGGCTTGGGTCGGTGATGTCATTCATTGCCGCGATTTAACCATACGCTTGAGTCAGTTGCAGTATGCATCACAAAAAGGACACACAACTGCCACGATTCAATGGCTTAACCGTCCATACCAAGGAGTATTGACAGCGACCCAGACAGATCCATACCATGAGGTATGGTCACCTCTTCTCCTAGCCTCGCCCACCGTGTGTCCACCATGCGCATTGACGCTGGCGAGACATCGCTTGCGGTGTCGGTGCGGGGCGCGGACCACACGCCGACGGTGTTGCTGGCACATGGCTTTGGACAAACCCGGCACGCGTGGGAAAGCACTGCGGTCCAACTGGCCGAAGCTGGCTACCGGGCGCTGGCCTACGATGCGCGCGGCCATGGCGATTCCGGTTTCAACGACGCAGACCTGCCCTACTCGGCCACGCAGTTCACCGATGACCTGATCGTGCTGGCAGGCGAGCAGGCCGAGCCACCGGTGCTGGTTGCCGCATCGATGGGCGGCTTGTTCGGCCTGCTTGCCGAGGCGCGCTGGCCAGGTCTGTTTCGCGCGATCGTGCTGGTCGACATCACGCCGCGCTGGGATACCGCGGGCGTGGAGCGCATCCTGCGTTTCATGACCGCACATCCGGATGGCTTCGCATCGCTGGATGCCGCCGCCGATGCGATTGCCGCCTATTTGCCACAGCGCCCACGCAAGACGGCCGAGCAGTTGCAGGCCTTGCTGAGGCAGCGCGCAGACGGGCGCTGGCACTGGCACTGGGATCCGCGGCTGGTCGATGAACTGGCGGGACAGGATCCGCACGCACAACAACAGACCTTGCTGGACGCCGCCGCGCGGACGCGTTGCCCGATGTTGCTGATCAGCGGTGGTCGCAGCGACCTGGTCACTCCGGACACCATCAAGGAATTCCTGTCGATCGCGCCGCATGCGCAGCACGTGCATCTGCCCGATGCCACGCACATGCTGGCCGGCGACGACAACACCACGTTTACCGCAACCGTGTTGCATTATCTGGACGCACTGCCCCCGGTTGGCACCATCGCAGCGTCCAACATTACCGAGCATGTCACTGGAGCAAGACCATGAGCATCGTTGCACCGTTCCTCCTCGTCATCCTGGCGGCGGGCATCGCTGCCTATCACCGCATGCGCCTTGCCACCTGGGTCGCGCTGAGCGCCTGTGTGCTGGTGGCCTGCTGGTTGCTGGGTGCCAATCTCACCGCAACCATCGTCGCTGCCGTGCTGGTGGTGCTGGTTTCCGCACCGGTGCTGTTGCCGTTCCTGCGCAAGCCGCTGCTGACCACGCCACTGATGGGCTTCTTCCGCAAGGTGCTGCCGCCGCTGTCGCAGACCGAGCGCATCGCGCTGGAAACGGGTTCGGTGGGCTTTGAAGGCGAACTGTTCACCGGCGACCCGGATTGGCAGAAGCTGCTCAACTATCCCAAGCCGCAACTGAGCGCCGAAGAGCAGGCCTTCCTAGATGGCCCGGTCGAAGAGCTGTGCAGGATGGTCAACGACTGGGAGATCACCCACGTCCACGCCGACCTGCCGCCGGAGCTGTGGGAATACATCAAGAAGAACAAGTTCTTCGGCATGATCATTCCCAAGCAATACGGCGGGCTGGGCTTCAGTGCGCTGGCGCATCACAAGGTGATCCAGAAGCTGTCCTCGATCTCCAGCGTGGTCAGCTCCACCGTCGGCGTGCCCAACTCGCTCGGGCCGGGCGAGCTGCTGCTGCATTACGGCACGCCGGAACAGAAGGATTACTACCTGCCGCGCCTGGCGGTCGGCGCAGAAGTGCCGTGTTTCGGCCTGACCGGTCCGTTCGCCGGTTCCGATGCGACCTCGATCCCCGACTACGGCATCGTCTGCAAGGGCGAGTGGAATGGCGCCAACGTGCTTGGCGTCAAGCTGACCTTCGACAAGCGCTACATCACCCTGGCGCCGGTGGCCTCGCTGATCGGCCTGGCATTCCGCGCCTACGATCCGGATGGCCTGATCGGCGACAAGAAGGACATCGGCATCACCCTGGCCCTGTTGCCGCGCGAGACCCCCGGCGTGGAAATCGGCCGTCGCCATTTCCCGCTCAATTCGCCGTTCCAGAATGGCCCGATCCACGGCGAGGAAGTGTTCATCCCGCTGAGCCAGCTGATCGGCGGCGTGGAGATGGTCGGTAAGGGCTGGAACATGCTCAACGAGTGCCTGGCGGTGGGCCGTTCGATCACCCTGCCCTCCACGGCCAGCGGTGGCAGCAAGTATGCCGCCGTGGTCACCGGCGCGTATGCGCGTATTCGCAAGCAGTTCGGCCTGTCGGTCGGACGCTTCGAGGGCGTCGAAGAAGCGCTCGCGCGGATCGGCGGCAAGGCCTATGCCATCAGCGCGTTGTCGCAGGCCACCGCTGCGGCGGTGGACCGTGGCGATGTGCCATCGGTGCCGTCGGCGATCGCCAAGTATCACTGCACCACCATGGGCCGCGAAGTGGTCAGCGACATGATGGATGTGATCGGCGGCAAGGGCATCATCCTGGGGCCGCGCAACTTCGCCGGCCGTGCCTGGCAGGCGGCACCGATCGGCGTGACCGTGGAAGGCGCCAACATCATGACCCGCAGCCTGCTGATCTTCGGGCAGGGCGCAATCCTGTGCCATCCGTGGGTGATGAAGGAAATGCAGGCGGCGCAGGATCCGGACACGCGTCGTGGCCTGGAAGAGTTCGACCAGAGTCTGTTTGGGCATATCCGCTTCGGCATCTCCAATGCGGTGCGTTCGTTCTGGTTCGGGCTGACCGGTGCGCGCATCGGGGCAGCGCCGGGCGATGCGTACACGCGGCGCTTCTTCCGCAAGCTGGATCGTTATTCCGCCAACCTGGCGCTGATGGCCGACGTGTCGATGCTGATGCTCGGCGGCAAGCTCAAGTTCAAGGAATCGCTGTCCGGACGTCTGGGCGACGTGCTGAGCCACATCTACCTGACCAGCGCGATGCTCAAGCGCTATCACGACGAAGGCGCGCCGGCGACCGATCAGCCGCTGCTGGCCTGGGCGTTCCATGACAGCGTGCACAAGATCGAAACCGCGCTGTCTGCGGCGCTGCGCAACTTCCCGATCCGTCCGGTGGGCTGGCTGATGTGGGTGCTGATCTTCCCGCTGGGCCGTCGTGCCGAAGCACCGGGCGACCGGCTGGGACACCGCGTGGCATCGATCCTGATGACGCCGAACGAAGCGCGCGACCGTCTGGGCCAGGGCGTGTTTCTGACCCCCTGCGCCAACAATCCGGGCGGACGTATCGCCAGCTATCTGGCCAAGGCCGTGCTGGCCGAGCCGGTGGAGCGCAAGTTCCTCAAGGCGCTCAAGACCAAGGGCATCGAAGCGCTGGATTTCACCGCGCAGCTGGACGAAGCCGTGGCCGAAGGCGTGATCACCGGCGACGAGCGCAGGCAGCTGGAAGAGTTGCGCGAGATGATGATGGACACCATCACCGTGGACGATTTCGACCCGCACGAACTGCGTGCGGCTAGCTACTACGACAAGCCGCAGGCCCAGCAGCCGCGCGAAGCGGCGTAGGTCTCAGGCCGAGGTGACAAGCAGACAGCGGCGGGCTTCGGCCCGCCGTTGTCGTTTGTGGAGACTGGCTGTGGTGGAGGACGAGCATTCGCAACTGCGCTGCCTGCCGTCAGCGTCTTCGACCAGTTCCCAGCAACTGCAATCCGGTGGACACCTGGTAGGAGCGGGCTTGCCCGCGATGAAGCTCTACCGGTAACGCCTCATCGCGGGCAGGCCCGCTCCTACAGGAAGCGAGCACACGGCCTCAGCGCGGCAACCACAGCAACGCCAGGGCAATCAGCGCGGGCAAGGCCTGCACGAAAAAAATGCGGCGGTTGACGCTGTAGGCGCCATAGCAGCCTGCCACGACGACACAGCCCAGAAAGAAGCTCAGCACATCCGCGCGTGCCTGCAACGCGCCCCAGAACAGGCCCGCTGCCAGGAAGCCGTTGTACAAGCCCTGATTGGCCGCGAGCACGCGTGTGGCTTGCGCCTTCTCGGGAGTATTGCGGAAGGTCTTCAGGCCCAGCGGCCGCGTCCACAACGCCATCTCCAAGACCAGAATGTAGACGTGCAGCAGAGCGACGCACAGGCCGGCAACGATGGCGAACAGGGACATGGCGGATCGACGTGATGGATGTGGCGACCAGCATAGCTGCGATTGCGGCCCTGCTGCTCGGAACAGGCGACGGAACCCGGCGCGCCGGCAAGAGACGGGGGATGTGCAGGACCTGCATGCATGATCGGAGCGTCGCGATTGCGGACATCGGCGGCGTGTCCTGCAATGGTCTGATCTATCTGCTCGCCACACTCTCCCAAAGGCAAAAGCGGCTAGTCCAGACAGCGGCATCGCTAATGCATGTCATGCCCTGCTTGCCAGTGCACACCGACCATCTCGGTCCTTGCTCGCTCACCGTCTCGGGACCTTATGCGGCATGGATGCCGCGTATGAGCCTACACGGACGTACTTGCGGCGTGTCCCGCGAGGGTGGGCGGGCAAGGGCGCTGCAACCAGGCCATTTGTTGACCGCTCCTAGTCGGAGACCTGATTGCCAGTCTCCGCATCGCGCTCTGCGGGCAGTTTGCGCGCCTCGCGCAGCAGGCCGAACGCGCCCAGGGTCATGCCCGATGCCACCAGCAGACCGACGCCGAACACCGCGCTGGAGCCGAATGCCGACACCAGCTTGTGCACCCAGACGAAGGTGAGATCGCCACCGCGGTAGATCACGGTGTCGATCGCCGCGCCGGCCTTGTAACGCCATTCCCGATCCACCCGCGTGTACAAGGTCTCGCGCGCCGGCTTGGCCAGTGCGAACTCGCTGGAGCGGGTGATCACCTGCACGATCGCAAGCATCATCGGCAGCGGCGAGGCCGTCAGCACGGCATAGCCCAGCGTGATCGCCACGCCCGGAATCAGCAGCGCCGGTGCGATGCCGAAACGCGACAGCAGCGCGCGCGTCACCAGCAGCTGCAACACCAGGGTAAGCGCGTTGATCGCCAGGTCGATGCTGGCGTAATAGGCGGTGGCCGCCGCTGCGTCCGTGTAGAGCCGGCGTACCAGCGCTGCCTGCTCGTTGTAGAGCAAGGTGCCGACGCCCACGCCGAACAGCACCATGAAAGCCAACCAGCGCAGCAACGGCTCGCGCACGATCAGCTTGAGCCCGCCCAGCACATCGCCGCCCATTGGCACCTCGCCGGAGCCCAGCTGTCGCTCCTGCTCGCGCGCAACCGCCCACAGGCGTAGACGCAGCACGCACACCACGCACACGGTCAGAAACCCGGCCGACACCAGCATCAGATGCGCGATGCCGATGCGCTCGACCAGCGTGCGGGTGAGGATCGGCCCGAGAAACGCGCCCAGCGTGCCGGCCGCACCGATGTAACCGTAGTAGCTGCGCGCTTCGGCATTGCTGAAGACGTCGGCCATGAAGCTCCAGAACACCGCCACCGCAAACAGGTTGAAGACGGTCACCCACAGGAAGAACGCCAGGCCGCGCCCAGGCACGCCGCTGTCGAATAATACGTAGAACAGCAACAGGGTCGCGATGAAGAAGCCATACACCGCCGGCAGGAACACCCGGCGCGGGTAGCGACTGACCAGCGCGCCGTAGACCGGCTGCAGCAACACCATGATCAGGAAGGTGCAGGTAAACAGCACCTGCAGGGTGAAATCCTTGAGCGGTATGCCGTGCGTGGCAAAGAAGGCGATCATGCCGGTGGGGAAAATCGCTTCCACATCCGCCGACGCACTCATCGCCTCGCGCACCGGGCGCAGCACGTAGTAGCCGCTGAGCAGGCAGAAGAAATACAGGAACGACCACGCCAGCGGCGGCGAGCTGCGCAATGCCACGCTCAGACGGCCAGCCGCAGAGCGCGGCGAAGACAGGCTGGTCATCGGGTAAGGCTCGCTCGCATCGACGAGCGCGACAGCAGGGACATGGCAGCGGCAACACCCGCGAAACAAGCGCGCAAGTTAGCCGATGCCGCGCTGCATCACCAGCAGCAGCGGGCGGCACCGACTAAATCGATTGACTGCGGAGACGGCACGCCGCTTGCAGCTGTCTCCGCACGGGCTCCCGATTGCGTTGCAGAGGGTCCTGGCAGTTCGATTTATGAACCTAAAATCATCAATAGGATCAACACGATGCCCATTCATCTTCCGGCAGTTTGTGCTATTGCAAAGCGCGGCGCTAGAATCGTCGGAGGCAGTGGAACAGGCGGGACAACCATGACTCAAATGCGCAGGCGCCGACGGTTCCGACCGTTGGCCATCGGGCTGCTCGGGGCGTTATTGCCTCTGGCCCTCTCTTCCACCGCGCAGACACCCGCGCCGGCTGCTTCTGCGCTGCAGCCGGCCACCGTCGTGCAGTCGCCCACCGCCCCGCTGCAATACCGCGCGTCGCTTCCGGCCAGCCAGGTGCTGGCCCCGGCGGCCGGGTTCGATGTGGCCGCGTTCGAATCGATGGCCAACCAGTTGACCTACGGCAATCGCCTGCCCGGCATGGCGATGGCGATCGTGCAGGGCGGCAAGGTGCTGAGCGCGCGCGGCTATGGTGTCACCGACGTCAATCACCCGCAGCCGGTCGACGCGCATACCGTGTTCCGTCTGGCATCGCTGTCCAAGGCCTTCGCCGGCACCATGGCCGGGTTGCTGGTCAACGACGGCGTGCTGCGTTGGGACAGCAAGGTAGTGGACTACGTGCCTGGGTTCCAGCTCAGCAATGACGTCGCCACCCGGCAGCTCACCGTCGCCGAGGTGCTGAGCCACCGCGTCGGGCTGACCCGCAACGCCTACGACAACGATATCGAATCCAACGTCGACTACTACTCGCTCAGCCACAAGCTTGCCGCCGCACCGCTGCGCTGCGCGCCCGGCGATTGCTATGCGTACCAGAACGTGGCCTTCAGCCTGGTCGGCGATGTGGTGTTCGCTGCGTCCGGCAGCTTCTACGAGCAGTCGGTGGAGCGCCGCATCTTCAAGCCGCTGGGCATGAACGATGCGAGCATGGGTCTGGCCGGTATCCAGGCCAGCCCGCGCTGGGCGCGCCCGCATGTGCGCAGCCGCAATGGCTGGGTGTCGTTGACGCCCAAGCCGACCTACTACCGTCTGGCCCCCGCTGCCGGCGTCAATGCCAGCGCCAGCGACATGGCGCAGTGGCTGCTCGCGCACACCGGCCACCGCACCGACGTGCTGCCTGCGCCGCTGCTGGCGACGCTGCACGCGCCGCTGATCTCCACGCCTGGGGAGATGCGCTCGGGTTGGCGCCACGAGCGTGTTGACGCTGCCAGCTACGCGCTGGGTTGGCGCGTGTTCGACTACGCCGGCCATCAGGTCGTCTTCCATGCCGGCGCAGTGCAAGGCTATCGCGGCCTGGTCGCGTTGCTGCCCGAACGTGATCTCGGCATCGCGATCATGTGGAACGGCGAGAGCGGCCTGCCCTCCGGCATGCTGCCCACCATTCTGGATCGGGCGCTGGGTCTGCCCGCCAAGCGTTGGCTGGATATCGATGTGGATGGCGACTTCGGCAGCGAGAACATGCTGGCCGAGCGCCCCGATCCTGCCGGCAAGGGCGCCTCGTCGGGCAAGTCGGTGGCATCGCCGCGCTGAGTTGGCGTTGCGGCGACCTCGCACACAGGCGGCTTCGGCCGCCTGTGTCGTTTCCGGCCTGCAGAATCGAGTCGGGCGTGTCGACATCGGTGGCCGGAAGCCGGGCATCGCTCCATGCCATGCGATGACGATCATGGCAGGCGCAGGTCTGAGTCACCTTGTCGAGTAAGCGCGTCAGACCTGACTGAAAAGCGAGAGCGTGGCTGCCCACGATGCGGCCCAATGCATCTACTCCCGCTTGGCACGACCAACACACCGCACCGCTAGGCCAATCGATGGCGGCACGACCGATCGGGACAGACGATGGTCAGTTGGGCGGGCGGCGCAGCGGCCCAGCCCACTGCTAGCGTTGGACCGGAGAAAGCGGGTGGCGGGTGGCAAGCGGCGATAGTGTGGCGATAGCCACAACGTCCCGGCCTGACATCCCGTCACGCACAGCGCAACGCATCCAGCGGCGATAGCTTCGGCTGCCTGCGTGCGACCGGGACTTCCTCGATCACGGACGCCCTGGGCACGTCAATAAAAAAGCTCCCTCCCCGCTGGGCGTCGGGGAGAGAGCTCGATGTTTACGGCGATCGGGTGGTGCAGATCAGATCAGCGGCGCCGGGGTTGCGGGCAGCGCGACCGGAGCGGCCTTCTTCTTGCGAACGGCCGGCTTCTTTTTGGCGACCTTCTTCACAGCAGGCTTCTTGGCGGTAGTCTTCTTGGTGGCGGACTTCTTGGTCGCCTTCTTGGCAACTGCCTTCTTGGCGGTCTTCTTTACCGCTTTCTTGGCGGTCTTCTTGACGGCCTTCTTGGCGGCGGTCTTCTTGGTCGCCTTCTTTGCAGTCTTCTTCACTGCCTTCTTGGCGGCAGTCTTCTTGGTTGCCTTCTTTGCAGTCTTCTTCACTGCCTTCTTGGCGGTTGCCTTCTTTGCAGTCTTCTTGACGGCCTTCTTGGCAGCAGTCTTCTTCACTGCCTTCTTGGCGGTTGCCTTTTTGGCGACCTTCTTGACTGCCTTCTTGGCGGCAGTCTTCTTCACTGCCTTCTTGGCAGTGGGTTTCTTTTTCGCAGCTTTTGCAGTGGCCATGTAATTGGCTCCTCGTCAGTGAACTATGGAGGTGAAACGCCCAGTTGAAGCAAACCCCGCAACGGCACGCCGTCGTCGGGAACCGTCCGCAGGTAATGCGCGACGGGACGGATACAGAAACACCCGCATCGAACAGCGACGCGGGTGCGTGATCGGAGCGACTGCTGCTTTTTCGGAGAGAAGCGGACCCAACTCCACCGTGGATAGCGCTTCGGTGGACTTAGGGAACAAGCGTGTCGGCTTGATGTCGATTCTGCTCACTCTCTTTCGCAGCAACGTCTGCTGGGCGAAACCTAATCACGCTTTTTTTTACTGTCAACACTCTTTTGCATTTTTTTTTCAACGCCTCGTCGCGGCGCGTCCCGTCGAGCGTGTCCAAAGACGCCGTGCGATGGCGCGCGCCGCTGACCTTGGCATGCAGCGGCGCAACGACGTTTTCAAAAAAGCACTTCTTTTGTGCTGTTTTTTTTTTGCGATGCAGACGCGCACGCTGTTGCCCACTGCACCGACGTAGCAGCGCACGCCTGCTCGCCGCAGTGCGCGCCGCCTGTCCGCCAGCTGAAAATTTTTTATCGACCAAGCTTGCCCAAGGCCTCGCACAAGCAAAAATGCGCAAACTTATTGCGCGTTTTTCGACCCATGCGTGCATCCGCGTGCACTGCCAACGGCATCCGTTGCGCACCGTGTCCAAGGTTGGATGCAGGCGACGCTGCAAATATTTTTCACCGGCTGCACGCCATCTCCTCACGACCGGCTCACGTCGGAAATCCGACACCACGACGATCGCAACGCAGTCGACGATGTCGCGCGCGCATGCCGCTGGCGAGTGCACGGTCGTCGAACATCGGCAAAGGCTTCGACTGCGAGCGACAGCCGGCACCGGCCGGACGCGTGCAGCGCGGCAGGACGCACGCCATCGGCAGGCGGGATCGGCGCGCGGCCATCGCCACGCAGACAAAAAAATGGCCGCTCCAACGAGCGGCCATCCGGGTGTGCGACGGGCGAGGCGCGGTCAGTGCGCGTCGTCTTCCAGCAGCTCGGCGTAGTCGTCCGGCGACAGCAGGTCGTTGAGCTCTTCCTTGTCGTCGAGTTCGACCACGAAGATCCAGCCTTCGCCGTAGGCGTCTTCGTTGATGGTTTCCGGCTTGTCGCTGAGTGCGCCGTTGACCTCGACGACGGTGCCGCTGACCGGGCTGTAGACGTCGGAGGCGGCCTTGACCGACTCCACCACCGCCGCGCCGGTACCGACCTGCACGGTGTCGCCGACGCCGGGCAGTTCGACGTAGACCAAGTCGCCCAGCAAGCCCTGCGCGTGGTCGGAGATGCCGACGGTCACGCGGCCGCTGCTTTCGACGCGGGCCCACTCGTGGGATTTGAGGAACTTGAGGTCGCCAGGGATCTCGCTCATGGGTGTGCTCCGGGGAAACTGTTGGGTTGGGGACAGGTGGCTAGTTTAGACCGCACGACAACACAGGTGCACGCGCGTGTCGGCCGGTGGGTGGCGATGGATGTCGCACGCTGCCGGACGTTTGCACGCCCGGCAGAGGTCTGACTCATTCGCCGAGGACGCCAGGCTGCGCCTGGCCGTCGCGCACGAACGGAAACTTCACCGCGCGCAACGGCACCTGCTTGCCACGGATGTCCACGCGCAGCGCGTCGATGCTGCCGGCCGGCACGCGCGCGAACGCGATCGCCTTGCCGAGCGTGGGCGAGAAGGTGCCGGACAGGATCTCGCCTTCGCCGCTGGCGCTAAGCACGGTCTGGCCATGCCGCAGCACGCCCTTCTCGTCCATCACCACACCGATCAGCTGACGCGGTGCGCCCTGCGCCTTTTGCGACTCGAGCACGGCGCGACCGATGAAGTCGCGGCCGTCGTCCAGGGCGATCGTCCAGGCCAGCGCGGCCTCGTACGGACTGACCGTGTCGTCCATGTCCTGGCCGTAGAGATTCATGCCGGCTTCCAGACGCAAGGTGTCGCGTGCGCCCAGACCGGCCGGCTTGACGCCCTGCGCGAGCAGCGCGTTCCAGAACGCCACTGCTGCCTCCTGCGGCAACACGATTTCGAAACCGTCTTCGCCGGTGTAGCCGGTGCGCGCAAGGAACAGTTCCACGCCATCGCGCGAACGCGTCTGCAGCGCAGCGAAACGGCCGAGCTTGCTCGCCGCTACGGTATCGGCCGGATCCACCAGTTCGATCACCTTGGCGCGCGCGTTGGGCCCTTGCACGGCGATCATCGCAAAGTCGCCGCGCTCTTCCACGCGCACCTGGAAGGCTGCGGCCTGTTCGCCGATCCACTGCAGGTCCTTTTCGCGGGTGGCGGCGTTGACCACCAGGCGGAAGAAGTCCTCGCGCAGGAAGTAGACGATCAGATCATCGATCACCCCGCCCTGCGGGTTGAGCATGCAGGTGTACAGCGCCTTGCCGGAGACCTTGAGCTTGTCCACCGAGTTGGCCAGCAGGTAGCGCAGGAACTCGCGCACGCGTGCACCGTGCAGGTCGACCACGGTCATGTGGCTGACATCGAACATGCCGGCGTCGCGACGCACGTGGTGGTGCTCGTCCAGCTGCGAGCCGTAATGGATCGGCATGTCCCAACCGCCGAAGTCGACCATCTTGGCGCCGAGCGCACGATGGGTGTCGTTGAGGATGGTCTTCTGGGTCATGCGCACCGGTCCAAGGGAAAGAGGACCATTATCGCCGCCTGGCCGTGCCTGGGGAAACGGCGCAGGCGATGCGGCAACGCGCCGCCGACACCTGGACCTGGCCGCGCTCTATCGCGCCGCGCTGCAGCATCGCTGCATGGGCACGACGCGTGCCCTGCCCGATCAACCGGCCGCCTGCACCTGCAAGGTCATGCCATCGACACCGACGATGCGCACCGGCGTGCCGGCCGGAAGGTCCGGGCCGCTGACCACCCAGAACGCGTCGTCGACCTTGGCACGGCCGCGTCCCTCCCGGATCGCCTGGTCGAGCACCACGCAGCGACCGATCAACTGCTCGGCACGTCGGTTGAGCAGGGGCCGATCACTCTGCCGGCCCTTGCCGCGGAACCAGCTGCGATACACCTGCACCGAGACGAAACTCAGCAGCACGAAGGCGACGATCTGCAGCAGCAGCGACATGCCCGGCAACGCGAGCACCAGCACGCACACCGCTGCGGCGGCAATGCCCATCCACAGCAGGAACGCGCCGGGCACCAGCGTCTCGGCAGCAATCAACAGCAACGCCAGTACCGCCCAGGCCACCACGTCCCAATGCATGGCTCAGCCTCCCACGCGCGGCGGCATCGGCGGCACGCGCACATTGCTCGCCTCGGGTTTGTTCAGCGCCTCCTTGGCCAGCTCGGCGATGCCGGCGATCGAGCCGATGACGCCGCTGGATTCCATCGGCATCAGCACGAACTTCTGGTTGGGCGCGGTGGCCAGCGCCTTGAACGCCTCCACATACTTCTGCGCGACGAAGTAATTGATCGCCTGCACGCTGCCATTGGCGATCGCATCGGAGACCATCTGGGTGGCCTTGGCTTCGGCCTCGGCCAGTCGCTCGCGCGCCTCGGCGTCGCGGAACGCGGCTTCCTTGCGGCCTTCGGCTTCGAGCACGGCGGCCTGCTTCTCGCCTTCGGCGCGCAGGATTTCCGACTGGCGCGAGCCCTCGGCTTCGAGGATCTGCGCGCGCTTCTCGCGCTCGGCCTTCATCTGCCGCGCCATCGAGTCGATCAGGTCGCGCGGCGGCTGGATGTCGCGGATCTCGATGCGCGTGACCTTGATGCCCCAGGGATTGGTGGCCTGGTCGACCACGCTGAGCAGCTGCGCATTGATGGTCTCGCGCTGGCTCAGCGATTCGTCCAGATCCATCGAGCCGATCACGGTGCGGATGTTGGTCTGCACCAGCGCGATCGAGGCGATCTCCAGGTTAGAGACCTCATAGGCGGCCTTGGCGGCATCCAGCACCTGGAAGAACACCACGCCATCCACGCGCACCACCGCGTTGTCCTTGGTGATGACGTCCTGGCTAGGGACGTCGAGCACCTGCTCCATCATGTTGATCTTGCGCCCCACGCCGTAGACCACCGGCACCAGAAAGTGCAGACCCGGACTCATGGTGTGGGTGTAGCGGCCGAAGCGCTCCACCGTCCACTGAAAGCCCTGCGGCACCATGCGCACGGTCTTGAACAACACGATGACGCCAGCGACCAGAACGGCGATGGCCAAGAAAGAAGTCGGAAACATGAGCAGCCCCTTGCGATGACGAGTCGATCCTTGGCTTGAGTATGCCCTAGCGCCACCTGTCCCCACTGCGCGCCCCACCTTCGGCAACGGCGGTCACGACCCTGCATGCGGCGCTGTGGCTGACCACCTCGGGCAGCGTGTCGGCGTTGCGCAGCTCGCCGCAACGCGCAGGCGACCGCGCTTTGCAAAGCGCAGACGGTGCTGCGAAGGTGCTCTCAGGCGCCGCGCGGCGAGAACATGATGATCGCCATGCCGAGCAGGCAGCAGGCTGCGCCCAGCAGATCCCAACGCGTCGGCGTCACCCCGTCCACCCACCACAGCCACAGCAGCGCACTGGCGATATAGACCCCGCCATAGGCGGCATACACCCGGCCGCTGGCATCGGGATGCAGGCTCAACAACCAGACGAAGACGGCCAGGCTCAGCGCCGTCGGCAGCAACAACCAGATGCTGCCGCCCTTGCGCAGCCACAGATACGGCAGGTAGCAGCCGACCAGCTCGGCAACGGCAGTGGCCGCGAACAGCAACAGCGTGGTCGGTGCGCCATTCATGCGTGGCCGGGCTTGTCGACGCCTTGCTTGCCAACGTCGGCCTGCTGCAGCTCCGCAGTGTCGCGCGCCTGCACACCGGCCGCAGGCGCGTCAGTGACAGGCGTCGCGGCAGCTCGATCGGGAGCAGCAGGATCACCGCCGCGTTCGCCGCGCTTGACCTGTTGCCACAGCGCCTCCTGCTGCTGCAGCGACAGCGCGGCCAGGGAGGTGCCGTCCGTCTGCGCCTGCGCTTCCATCGCGCGAAAGCGATGCTCGAACTTGAGATTGGCATGACGCAGCGCCGCACCCACGTCGACCCTGGCGTGGCGCGCCAGGTTGGCGCAGACGAACAACACATCGCCGAGTTCGTCTTCCAGCCGCGCCTGGTTGTCGGCGACCGGGCCACGCGCGAACTCCACGCGCAGCTCCTCGATTTCTTCCTGCAACTTTTCCAGCACCGGCGCCGGGCCGGGCCAATCGAAGCCGACCCGCGCCGCACGCGCCTGCAGCTTGGTGGAGCGCTGCCATTCCGGCAGGCCGCGTGCGATGCCGGCAAGTGCGGAGTCATCCTGATGGCCGGCCGCGCGACGTTCGTCGCGCTTGATCTGCTCCCAGTTGGCGCTTACCGCCTGCGCATCGTCGGCACGTTGCTCGGCAAACACGTGCGGGTGGCGACGCACCAGCTTGTCGCTGAGCGTGGCGACCACGTCGGCGAATCCGAACGCGCCCTGCTCGGCGGCCATCTGCGCATGGAAGACCACCTGCAGGAGAAGGTCGCCTAGCTCGTCGCGCAGAGCCGGCAGGTCGTTGCGATCGATGGCGTCGGCAACTTCGTAGGCTTCTTCGATGGTGTACGGCGCGATGCTGGCGAAGGTCTGCTCCACATCCCACGGACAGCCGTGCTCACGATCGCGCAGGCGCGCCATCAGCTGCAGCAGGCGCTGGAGGTCGCCGGTCGGCGGGGACTGAGACATGGTGTGTTCCTGGCAGGTGTGGTGCAGTGGAGTGGCGTGCCCGGGCGATGCCGCAGGCACGTGCCGGGTCACCTGGCGGCAGACGATGGGCAGGGACCGCATTGGACGTGACTGCATCGGGATTGCGCGCAGCCGCAGGATCCAACCCGCGAGCGCGCAAGCGGCGGTCGGCCGTGCTCACACCAGCCAGCTGCGCCACGGCAGATTGGGATCGCCCAGCGCGATGAAATCGCCATTGAGCAAGGTGTCGCGGCGGTTGTAACGGAACGGTTTGCCGGTGCCGCCGGCCAGCAGCACACCGCCGGCGGCGTGCAGCACGCACTGGCCGGCTGCGGTGTCCCACTCGGAGGTGGGGCCGAAGCGCGGATACACGTCCAGGTCGCCTTCGGCGATGCGGCAGAACTTCAACGACGAGCCTTGCGCGACTACATCGATCTCGCCCATGCGCTCCAGCGCGGCGGCGGTGCGCGCGTCGCGATGCGAGCGACTGGCGGCGACCCGCAGCGGCGTGGCCGCCGGCGTGCACGTGTGCAGCATCTCGTCGCGGTCGCCATCGCGGCGGTAAGCGTTCTCGCCCCGTGCGGCGTACCAGACCCGGCCATCGACCGGCGCCTGCACCACGCCGAGCACCGGTGCGCCCATATGGATCAGGGCGATGTTGACGCTGAACTCGCCGTTGCGCTTGACGAACTCGCGGGTACCGTCGAGCGGGTCAACCAGCCAGTAGCTGGTCCAGAACTGGCGGTCTTCCCAGGCCACGTGCGCGGATTCTTCCGACAGCACCGGCACGTCCGGAGTGACCCGGCGCAAGCCTTCGACGATGACACGGTTGGCGGCAAGGTCGGCCTGGGTCAGCGGGCTGGCGTCGTCCTTGATCTCCACTGCGAAATCCTGCGCATAGACATCCATGATCGCCGCCCCCGCCTCGCGGGCGATGGCGATCACGGTTTCGCGCAGTTCCATCGGGATGCGGATCATGGGTTGCGCTCCAGCCACTCGCGCGCAATGAACAAGGCGGCCAGCGAGCGGCCTTCGGAAAAATCTTCGCGCAGCATCAATTCGTCCAGACGGGCGATCGGCCAGGGCACCACCTCCATCTCTTCCGGCTCGTCGCCCACCAGGCGCTCGGGATAGAGGTCGCGTGCCAGCACCAACCAGGATTGGTGACTCATATAAGTAGGAGCGAGCGTCATCGCACGCAGCACCTGTACCTGGCGCGCGCCGTAACCGGCTTCTTCCTTGAGCTCGCGGTCGGCCGCCTGCTCCGGCGTTTCGCCGGCATCGATGCGGCCCTTGACCAGGCCCAGCTCGTAACGATGCACGCCGGCGGCATACTCGCGCACCAGCAGCACGGTCTGCGCGTCGAGCATCGGCACCACCACCACCGCGCCGTGGCCCTGGCTGAGCTGGCGCTCGTAAAGGCGACGCTCGCCGTTGGAAAATTCCAGATCCAGCTGCTGGCGACGGAACGGCCCGTCACCCAGATCGGTGATCTTGTGGATGGTCGGCAGGCGCGGGCTCATGCGTCGCACGCAGCGGCGGGGCCGACCGATAGAATAGGCGTATGCATCGACATGTTCATGAGCCCGAAATCCTAGCAGACCCGGCAGCCTCCCAAGCTGACGAACATTGGCGGCAACGCGATCTTGCCGTGCTGTGGCACCCCTGCACGCAGATGCGCGAGCACCCGCACACACTTCCGCTGGTGCCGATCGCGCGTGGCGACGGTGCGTGGCTGATCGGCCACGACGGTCGCCACTACCTGGACGCGGTCAGCAGTTGGTGGACCAACCTGTTCGGCCATAGCGAACCGCGCATCGGCGCGGCCATCGCGCGCCAGGCTGGCGAACTGGAGCAGGTGATGCTGGCCGGCTTCACCCATGCGCCCGCCGTGCAGCTGGCCGAGCGCCTGTTGGCGATCGCGCCGCGCCAGGCCGGCCGCGCGCCGTTGTCCAAGGTGTTCTATGCCGACAATGGCTCGGCCGGCGTGGAAGTGGCCTTGAAGATGGCCTTCCACTATTTCCATAACCGCGGCGAGCACCGCCGCACGCGTTTCGTCGCGCTGGAAAACGGCTACCACGGCGAGACCATCGGCGCGCTGTCGGTCGGCGACATCCCGCTGTATCGGCGCGTGTATGCGCCGTTGCTGCTGGAGTCGATCTTTGCGCCCTCGCCCGATGCCTACCTGGCCGAGCCCGGACAGAGCGCAGAAGACTACGCATTGCAGGCGGCCGATGCGCTGCAGGCGGTGTTCGAACAATCGCCCGGCGAAATCTGCGCGCTGATCCTGGAGCCGCGCGTGCAGTGCGCAGGCGGCATGCGCATGTATCACCCGGCCTATCTGCGCCGCGCACGCGAACTGTGCGACGCGCATGGCGCGTTCCTGATCGCCGACGAGATCGCCACCGGCTTCGGTCGCACCGGCAGCCTGTTCGCCTGCGAACAGGCCGGGATCATGCCCGACCTGTTGTGCCTGTCCAAAGGGCTGACCGGCGGATTCCTGCCGCTGTCGGCGGTGCTGGCCACGCAGCAGTTGTACGCGGCGTTCCTAGACGACTCGCGCGAACGTGCGTTCCTGCATTCGCATAGCTACACCGGCAATCCGCTGGCATGCGCCGCCGCGCTGGCAACCCTGCAGATCTTTGCAGACGACGATGTCATTGCGCGCAACCAGCGCACCGCCGCGCACATGACCACGCTGGCTGCGCAGATCGGCGAACACCCCGCGGTGGCCGACGTGCGCCAGGCCGGCATGATCGTGGCGTTCGAACTCACGCAGGGCGGCGACAAGCGCACGCCATTCCCGTCTGCGGCGCGGGTGGGCCTGAAGGCTTATCGCGCCGCACTCGACAAGGGCGTGGTGCTGCGCCCGCTCGGCGACGTGCTGTACTGGATGCCGCCGTATTGCGTGGACGACGCGCAACTTGCGCTGCTGGCTGCGACCACCCGCCACGCCATCGAGGAGGCCGTTGCATGCGCCTGACCCGCTCCCATGTCGCACTGCCGCTGCACTGCGACCAGGAGGTGACGCTGCCGGAAGAGTCGGCCAATCACCTGCTGCGTGTGCTGCGACTGCGCGAGGGCGATGCCTGCGTGCTGTTCAACGGCGACGGCAGCGACTACCACGCGCGCATCACCCTGGCCGGCAAACGCGAGGCGCGCGCACTGGTGGAACGTGCCGAGCCGCTGCGCAACGAGTCGCCGCTGTCGATCACCCTGATCCAGGGCATTGCGCGCGGCGAGAAGATGGATCTGATCCTGCAGAAGGCCACCGAGCTGGGGGTAACGGCGGTCGTGCCGGTCAACGCCGAGCGCACCGAGGTCAAGCTGGATGCGGCGCGCATGGAAAAACGCCTGGCGCATTGGCGTAGCGTGGTGGTGTCGGCCTGCGAGCAGTCCGGGCGTGCGCGCATTCCCACGGTCGCTGCTCCGCACGGCCTGCAGGATGCGGCGCAGGCCAGCGACCCGCAGGCGTTACGGCTGACGCTGGACCCGCACGGCGAGCATCGCCTGGGTAGCCTGGCGCTCGGCGCGCAACCGCATGTGATCGTGGCGATCGGCCCGGAAGGCGGCTGGTCGCCGCGTGATCGCGCCACCCTCGCCGAGGCCGGTTTCAGCGGCCTGCAACTGGGGCCACGCATTCTGCGTACCGAAACCGCGGGCCTGGCGGCAATCGCGGCGCTGCAGTCGCGGTTCGGTGACCTATAGCGCCACGCCATCGTAGGAGCGCACCTGGGCGCGACCGGGCTTTATCGGGAATGCCTCGTCGCGCCCGGGTGCGCTCCTACCGGGATGTGGAGTTGATCGGCGTTGCGTCGTCCGCTGCATGTCGATGGCTCCGTCCACTGCGTCCCGGCCCTAAACCCGCGCCGACTCGTAGGAGCGCACCTGGGCGCGACCCGGCGTTATCGAGAATGCCTTGTCGCGCCCAGGTGCGCTCCTACGGGATGTGGAGTTGATCGGTTTGGTGCAGCCAGACTGCTGCAACTGGCGCTGCGCGGGCGCTCAGCGGCCGTGCTGCAGGAACCAGCTGGCCGCGCCGATCACACCGAGCTGGCCGTGCTCGACGATGCTGACCGGCACCTGCTCCAGCGCCGGACGCAATGCGCCCTTGTCGAGCAGACGTACGACGAAATCGCTTGCGGCCACGAATGCGGCGATCTGCGGCAGGAATCCACCCGCCAGATAGACACCGCTGCGCACGCCATAGAGCAGCATCATGTCGCCGACCACGCTGCCCATGAAGCCGCAGAACGCCTGTAGCGCATCGCGCGCCAGCACGTCCTCGCCAGCCAGTGCGGCGGCAGTGACATCGGCCGGGCTGGCATGCAGCGCCGGCACGCCACGCAGCGCGGCCAGTGCGGTGTAGAGATTCAACAGGCCCGGGCCGGAGAGCAGGTGCTCGGTGGCCACATGCGTGCGCGCGCGGCGCAACTCCTGCAGCAAGGCCACTTCCAGATCGCTGGCGGCAGCAAGCGCGGCGTGGCCGGCCTCGGTCGGCAACACCACCGGGGTGGCGCCGTTGGGAATCCACAACGCCGCGCCCAGGCCGGTGCCCGGGCCCAGGATCAGTGCCGGACCCGGCGCACCCTGCGGCGGACCGGACAACTGCAGGACCTGATTGCCGACCATGTAATTGGCCGCATGCGCCACCGCTTCGAAATCGTTGACCAGATGCAATGCCTGCATGCCGAGCTGGCGGCGGATCTGCTCGGGCGCCAGCACCCACGGCAAGTTGGCGGTGATCACGCTGCCGTCTTCCAGCGCATACCCGGCACTGGCGATGACACCACGCTGCACCGGCGCGCAGCCCAGCTCCGCAAAGAACGCGGCCATGATCTCGGCCAGGCCCGGGTAGTCGGCACACCGGTACTTGCGGTAGTCCAGCACCGTGACCGGTTGGCGTGGATCGGGGCTTTCGCACACCAGCGCCAGACGCACATGCGTCCCCCCCACGTCTGCGGCAACGAAGGTGTCGGGGCGCGGAAAGGCCACCGCTTCCATTGGACTGCTTGCGCTCACGCATTCTCCTGATAAGTGGCCGCGGGCTGGCGTCATGCCCATTGTCCGACGAACGGTAACGGGGTAGACAACGTTGTCAGTAATCGCCCTGTAACGCAACCGTGGCGATCACGATTTAAACAGGATGCCGCCAATTTCATCATTCACTCAAATTCCACGTTTGCGACAGCGATTTCAGCACAAAACGGCACCCGCCATTTGCACAAGCGCCATTCCCCATAGAAACAGCTGATCAAAACCGCGAGCCACCGACGGCGCATTGCGCAACGGTATCGGCGCAGTGCATGGCATCGCGGAGAAATGCTGCAATGCAGCGCAATCGCAGCCGCTTCAGAGATCTGTGACGATGTGTTGACAACGCTGTCAACGCTACGCGAGACTCGATCCAAATCGGGGTTCTGGCAGGAGGGGCCATGGACTGTTCGGTACTCAGGAACGGGCTACTCCCTCGCCGGTGCATTCCAGATTCGTGAGCGGGACATCACCCGATGTTCGACTCGCTGAAGTCGCATTCGCTCTACCGCTTCACCACACGGGGGACACCTCCTCTACCACGCGAATCACCCGGGCCCGCCTCTTGCGACGCGTGCCAGTGGGATCACCGCGATCGGTCAGGGCGTGTTGTTTTGCCGGCCACGCCGAGCGCGTGACGCCTTCCAGAGGCGGCGCGCTCACAGCACTAACCAACGAGGTTTAGCCATGCACAGCCGCACCACGACGTTAGCACTCTGTATTACCGCCGCTCTGTACTGCTCCGGCTCTGCAATGGCTGCCGGACAAGAACAACAGGCTCCTGCCGCCACGCCGTCGGCGACCACCGAGCTGGATACCATCACCGTCACCGGTTATCGCGCATCGCTGGAGAAGAGCCAGTCAGTCAAGCGCTCGGCCAACTCGATCGTCGATGCGATCAGCGCCGAAGACATCGGCAAGTTCCCGGACATCAACGCCGCCGAATCGCTGTCGCACCTGCCAGGCATCAGCGTCGACCGCCAGTTCGGCGAAGGCGAAAAGGTCAGCATCAACGGTACCGACCCGGCCTTGAACCGCGTGCTGCTCAACGGCCAGACCATCGCCTCGGGCGATTGGGGCGGCAACCCGACCGACACCAGCGGCCGTACCTTCAACTACACCCTGCTGTCGCCGGAAATCATCGGCTTGATGGAGGTCTACAAGACCCCGGAAGCGCGCATCGACGAAGGCTCGATCGGCGGCACCGTGATCGTGCACACCCGCAAGCCGCTGGACCTGCCCAAGAACACCATCCGCGGCTCGGTCGGCTACAACTACAACGACCGTTCGGAAGAAGGCAATCCGCGCGGCTCGGCGCTGTGGAGCTGGAAGAACGACGACGAGACCTTCGGCGCGTTGATCTCCGCCACGCATGACAAGCAGGACCTGGCACGCGCCGGTATCGAATACTTCGGCTACACCACCGGCGCCAACATTCCCGCCAGCGCCACCATCACCGGCGACGGCAGCGATGTGGCCACCGCCCGTGTACCGGCCGGCATCAACAGCGCGTTCTTCCAGCAGACCCGCGAACGCAGCGGCGTGCAGGGCGCGTTGCAGTGGAAGCCGAACGAGCAGAACGAATTCAACCTGACCGGCCTGTACATCAAGGGCAAGTACAACAACTTCAGCGAATCGCGTTACGTCTGCCCGGCGTGCAACAACGACCTGCAGAAGGTCACCAGCGCCAATGTGCAGAACGGCGTGGTCACCTCGGCGACCTTCGGCGATGGCGCCGCGGGGCAGCCGTACGCTCAGCTGGACGCGAACTACCGCGAGAGCACCGTCACCACCAAGAGCCTGAACCTGCGTCACGACTGGTCGGGCGAGAAGTGGGTGTTCACCACCCAGGTCGGCGACACCAAGGCCACCGGCGGCAAGAACCCCGAGTACCTGATGAAGTTCCTGATGACCGACGGCGGCTATAACTACGCCTTCGATGGTCAGAACACCGCGGTGAACTACGACAACGGCGGCGCCTCGAACTGGACGCTGCCCGGTTCGCCGGCCGGCCTGCCCGCCGGCTCGCAGGACTCCAGCGCGATGCAGGCCGGCGGCATCTTCTATCAGAAGAGCACCGACGAAGAGAAATACTTCCAGTGGGATGCGGCCCGCGATCTGGAGCTGGGCCCGTTCACCAAACTGCTGTTCGGCTACAAGTACATCAACCACAACAACGGCGTGGACGCACGCGGCAATCGCATCAATACCACCGATGCGATCTCGCTGACCCAGTTCAACCCGGGCACCACCCCGAGCGGTCTGTACGACGGCCTGGGCGCAAGTGGCGACCTGACCACCTGGCCGACCGCCAGCCTGAACTCGATCCGCAACTATCTGCTGTCGCAGCCGCAGGGTCCGTACCGTCCCGATTACGGTTCCTCGTTCGAGGTGAAGGAGATCACGCAGAACTTCTACACCCAGTTGAATTACGAGACCGGCAAGTGGCGCGGTAACGTCGGCGTGCGCCTGGTCGACACCACCGACAAGTCGCTGTACTGGCAGACCGCCGATGGCGGCACCAACTACTCGCGCGTGGCCGAGACCAACGACTACCGCAAGGCGCTGCCGAGCTTCAACATCGCCTACGACATCACCGACGACGCCGTGCTGCGTTTCTCGGCTGCCAAGGTGATCGCACGTCCACGCTATGGCGATCTGGCCGGCACGTTCAGCATCAACAGTGCGAACGGCAACTTGACCGCCGGTGGCGGTAACCCGGACCTGAAGCCGTACGAGTCCACCAACTACGACCTTGCTGCGGAGTGGTATTTCGCGCCGTCCAGCATGCTGTCCGGTGAAGTGTTCTATCGCGACATCAGCTCCTACATCGTCAACACCACCAGCCAGCAGCAGTTGACCGATCCGATCAGCGGCAACTCCGGCATCTACACGGTGACCTCGCCGATCAACGTCTCCGACGCCAAGGTCAAGGGCGTGTCGGTGAACTACCAGCAGTCGCTGGGTCTGGGCTTCGGTGTGCAGGCCAACTACACCTTTGCCGAATCCGATTCGAGCTCGGGCCTGAACCTGCCGTACCTGTCGCGCGACACCTACAACATCATCCCGTACTGGGAGCATGGCGACTGGATGGTGCGTGTGAACTACAGCTTCCGTTCCAAGTACTTCACCCAGATCGGCCGCCTCGCCTCGCAGGACTTCGCAGACAGCTACAAGCAGCTGGATCTGACCGCCTCGTATCAGATCACCGATTACATGGGCATCACCTTCGGCGCGACCAACCTGCTGGATTCCACCTACCGGCTGTTCAGCAACACCCGCTCGACCCCCACGGCGTTCTACAAGAACGGCCGCGGTTATCAGGCCCAGTTGAACTTCAAGTTCTGATGCAGCACCGGCGCGCCACCGACCCTCCACGGTGGCGCGCTTTTTTTTGAGCGGTGTGTTGCATGCAGTGCACCGCTCGATGTTGTACCAAGGAGTGGTACTGGCCACGCCCCTTCGCGGTTGAGGGAGCATGGCCAGGCCCGCTTTTGCCATCCACGTGCCGGCTGCGCTGCAACCGACACGTCTCGCTTGAAGGAGTGCAGTTCCCATGACGACCGATAGCCGCCCTGCGGCTCCATCCCGCCGCCACGCCGGAGCTGCACCCAGAACGCGAATGCTCGCGCTCGGTCTGCTGCTCGCGTTGCCTGCTGCCACGCTCAGCGCGCAATCGCCCACCGCGCCCACCGCCACCACGCTCAGCCCGGAACAGATCGACCAGCAGTGGCTCAGCGCCACCGCCAAGTACGCACCCGAGCGCGAGCGCCTGGTGCGCGAAGCCGAGGCCGGCGCACGCAAGGGTCCGTTCCGCCCCGACTGGGCTGCACTCAAGGCCTATCAATCGCCGGCGTGGTACGACAATGCCAAGTTCGGCATCTTCATCCATTGGGGCGTGTTCTCGGTGCCGGCGTTCGGCAGCGAGTGGTATTCGCGCAACATGTACCTGGAGGGCTCCAAGGAATTCGCCCATCACGTGGCGACCTATGGCCCGCAGGCGCGCTCCGGCTACAAGGATCTAATTCCCAAGTTCACCGCGCCCAAGTTCGATCCGAATGCCTGGGCCAAGCTGTTCCGGCAATCCGGCGCGCGCTATGTGGTGCCGGTGGCCGAGCACCATGACGGCTTTGCGCTGTACGACTCCCGGTTGTCGGACTGGACTGCGGTCAAGATGGGCCCCAAACGCGATCTGCTGGGCGAGTTGTCCAAGTCGATCCGCGCGCAGGGATTGCACTTCGGGCTGTCCTCGCACCGCGCCGAGCACAACTGGTTCTTCGATGGCGGGCGCAAGTTCGATTCGGACGTCAACGACCCGCGCTATGCCGCGCTGTACGGCCCGGCGCAGGTGCGCCTGCCTGGCAAGGACGATGCCGATGTGGCCAACGACTGGACCCCGGTGTCGCAGGCCTGGCTGGACGACTGGCTGGCGCGTACTACCGAGCTGATCGACACCTATCAGCCGGACCTGATCTATTTCGACTGGTGGATTGCCCACCCCACCTTCCGCAGCAGCCTGCCGACCATGCTGGCCTACTACTACAACCAGGGCGCGGCGCGCACCGAAGCCGATCGCGGCGTGGTGGTGAACTACAAGCTGGGCGCGTTTCCGGAAGGGGCCGGCACGCTGGACATCGAGCGCGGCCAGCTCACCGGCATCCATCCCACCCATTGGCAGACCGACACTTCGGTGAGCAATGCGTCGTGGGGCTACATCGAAAACGACACCTACAAGTCGCCGACCTTCATCATCCACATGCTGGCCGATGTGGTGGCCAAGAACGGCAACCTGATGCTCAACATCGGCCCGCGTGCCGATGGCTCGATCCCGGACACCGAGCGCGGCATCCTGCTGGCGATCGGCAAGTGGCTCAAGACCAACGGCGGCGCGATCTACGACAGCAAGCCGTGGCGCGTGTATGGCGAAGGCCCGACCGAGGTGGTCGGCGGCACCTTCCAGGACGTCAAGACCAAGCCCTACACCGCCGAGGATTTCCGCTTCACCACGCGCGATGGCGCGCTGTATGCGATCGAACTCGGCTGGCCGGCCGGCGGCAAGGCGGTGATCCGCTCGCTCACACCGGCCGACGGCGTGCGCGGCGTGACGCTGCTGGCCAACGGCAAGAAGGTGCCGTTCGAGCAGCAGGCCGACGGCCTGCATCTGAGCCTGCCTGCCAAGCCGGTCGGCGAGCATGCCTACGTGCTGCGCATCGATCTTTCTTCTTCCTCCACTCCCTGACGGATGCTGTTTTCATGAGCAAGCGATTGACCTGGATCCTGCTGGCGCTGGCGCTGGTGTGCGCGCCGGCCCTGGCAAAAACCCCCACGGCGTTGTTCTATCTGATGAACACGCAGAAATCGACCAACTCGTTCCTGGCCAATGTCGACAAGATCGACGTGGTGGTGCCGACCTGGTACGGCGTCGACCAGAACGGCCTGGTCAACGGCACGCCCAACATGTACCTGTACGACATCGCCAAGCAGAAGAACCTGCGGGTGATGCCGATCCTGTCGATGACCACCGGGCGCGACGGCTTCCACAAGCTGATGCACGACGAAGCCGCCAAGAAGCGCATGATCGAATCGCTGCTGATCCACGGCAAGCAGCACAAGTACTACGGCTTCCAGTTCGATTTCGAGAACATCGCCTGGACCGACCGCGACGCCTACACGCTGATGGTCAAGCAGACCGCCGATGCGCTGCACAAAGCCGGCTTCAAGATGTCGGTGGCGGTGGTGCCCAATGCCCCGGGCCATGCCGAAGGCGGCCAGTTCTCCAAGTGGATGTGGGAATACTGGCGCGGCGCGTACGACCTCAAGGCGCTGGGCCAGGCCGTGGACCTGGTCAGCATCATGACCTACGACCAGCACACCCGCTGGACCACGCCGGGCCCGGTCGACGGCATGGTGTGGATGAAGAAGCACCTGGATTACGCCATCACCCAGGTGCCGAAGGACAAGCTCTCGCTCGGCATCGCCACCTACGGCTACCGCTGGTACACCGGCAATCCGGTCAAGGAAGACGGCACCGAGGCGTCGAACATCTCCGCCACCTACATCGATGCCGACGAATCGTTCCCGCTGGCGATCGAGCAGAACGCCACCGTGCAATGGGATCCGGTCGAGCAGGAATCGTGGTTCTACTTCTACCGCGACGACATGCGCGAGTGGGTGTTCCGCCCGGATGCGCGCAGCTTCAAGGCACGCTACGACCTGGTGAAGCAGTACGGCCTGGAAGGCTTCAGCTGCTGGGTGCTGGGCGCCGAGGACCCGAAGGTGTGGGACGAGTTGCCGACCGCGCAGCGCTGACCGCGTCATCGCACTGCTGCACGACAGGACGGGCGCGGTCGGTGTTCACATCGGAATGCATCCACTGCAAGCCGATGCGTGCACTGCCCGCGCCCGTTCTGCAACACGCCATGCGGAGCGCGGTCGCTGCGCGACACCACACACCGCGCACCCCGACGAAGCGTGCGCCAGTCCCTGCGCCATCCGGCGCGGCTTTGCTACTGTGCGTGGCTGCCGTATCTCCCCCGCCATACCGGGATGTGATTGCATGATGTCGAACTCCGCACCGAGCCTGCGCTCACCGTTATCCGGGCCGCCGTCGCCGCGCAGCCTGTCGTCGCGCCTGCTGTCATCGCACCGACGCTCCTCGTGCCTGCTTGCGATGGCGCTGACGGCGATGGTGCTGGCGGGCTGCGGCCAACGCGATGCAGCGACCGCACCCGCAGCCAACCCCGGCAATACCGCAACACTGCCTGCGACCAACGCACCGCTGCCCCTGATTCCCGCCCCGGCCGAAGCCAGGCGCGGCACCGGCAGTTTCCGCGTCGGCACCGGCACGGTGATCTCCATCCCCACCGGCAACGCCGAAGTACGCCGCAGCGCCGAGTCGCTGGCCAGCCTGTTGCAACGCACCCGCGGCCTGACCCTGGAAGTGCGCACCGAAACCAGCGCCTCGCCGCACAGCATCCGCCTGGAGCGCACAGCGCAGGCGCCGGTGGCACACAAGGAAGGCTATAGCCTGGATGTGGACGGCAACGGCATCCGCATCACCGCGCGCGATGGCGCTGGCCTGTTCTATGGCGCGATCAGCGCCTGGCAATTGATGACGCCGGATGCGGGCAAGGGCGATGTCACCGTACCGGCGGTGGCGATCCGCGACTGGCCGCGCTTTGGCTGGCGCGGCCAGCATCTGGATGTGGCCCGCCACTTCCACGACGTGGACACGGTCAAGCATGTGCTGGACGCGATGGCCGCGCACAAGCTCAATGTGCTGCATTGGCATCTCACCGACGACCAGGGCTGGCGCATCGAAATCAAGCGTTACCCCAAACTCACCGAGGTCGGTGCCTGGCGCACCCCGCCCGGCGCCGGCCAGCACGGCACGCCCGAGCGCTATGGCGGTTTCTATACGCAGCAGCAGATCAGCGAGATCGTCGCCTATGCGGCGCGCCTGCACATCACCGTGCTGCCCGAGCTGGACATGCCCGGGCATGCGCAGGCCGCAGTGGCCGCGTATCCGGAAGAAGTCGGCGTGCCCGGCCAGCGCACGCAGGTGGGCGTGGACTGGGGCGTCAACCCGTACCTGTTCAACACCAGCGAACGCAGCCTGAGCTTCATCACCAACGTGCTGGACGAGGTGCTGACCTTGTTCCCGTCGGCGTATATCCATATCGGTGGCGACGAGGCGGTCAAGGATCAGTGGGAAGCCTCGCCCGCGGTGCGCGCGCAGATGCGCAAGCTGGGCGTCAAGGATGCCCATGCCATGCAAGGCTGGTTCAACGAACAGCTTGCGGCCTACCTCACCCAGCACGGCCGGCGCATGATCGGCTGGGACGAAATTCTCGAAGGCGGCATGCCGGCCAGTGCCTCGGTGATGTCGTGGCGCGGCACCGACGGTGCGGTGACCGCCGCCAGGCAGGGCCACGATGTGGTGCTGGCGCCGGGCGACTGGCTGTACCTGGACAACCTGCAGACCACCCGCAGCGACGAACCCAACGGCCGCCTGACCGTACTGCCGTTGTCCAAGGTCTACGCCTTCGACCCGGTGCCCGACACACTGACCGCCGAGCAGGCCACGCATGTACTCGGCGCGCAAGGCGCGTTGTGGTCCGAATACATTCCCTCGCGCTGGCATGTGGATCACGCGCTGTTCCCGCGGCTGTCCGCCATCGCCGAAGTGACCTGGTCGCCGGTGGCTGCCCGCAACTGGAAGGATTTCCTGGCGCGCCTGCCGGCGCAGCTGCAGCGCTACAAGGCGCTGGGGATCGACTACAGCGACGGTGCCTTCGCCGCCGATATCGCCCTGGAAGGCGGCCCCAACCCGGTGCTGGCCGGTGGCCCGGCCAAGGTGGCACTCGGCACCCAGGCCGGTGCGGGCACGCTGCACTACACCGTCGACGGCAGCGATCCCACGCCGGCATCGCCACGCTATGCGGCGCCGTTTACGATCCAGCTGCCGACCACGGTCAAGGCCACCGCCTTCGATGCCGGCGGCACCGCGCTGGCGGCCACGCGCAGCCGTACTTTCGATCGTGCCGGGCTGTTGCGCGTGGACACCCAGGGCCTGCGCGATTGCGTGGACACCGGTGCGCTCGGCCTGCGCCTGCCGTTGTTGCCGGAGCTGACCGGCGCCGACACGCCGGTCTACAACGTCGACCTGTTCCATGCCTGCCGGCTGTATCCGCAGGCGCGCCTGGATGGCGTCGGCGCGATCCGGATCGAGGCCGCACGCCTGCCGAACAATTTCGGCCTGGCCCACGAACAATCCAAGGTGGTGCAGTACCCCGCCAAGACGCGCCGCGGCGAGCTGGAAGTGCGCCTGGGCTGCGAGGGCGAGCTGATCGCCAGCGTGCAATTACCCAACAGCGCCACGCTGGGCGAACAATTCACGCTGGAAACCGCACTGCCTGCACGCACCGGCATCCACGATCTATGCCTGCGCTTCACCGCGCCGATTCGCGGCCCGCTGTACGCCATCGGCGCCGTCCAGTTGATTGAAACCACCGCGCAGGCGCCCCCCGCCGCCACGCGCTGATCCATCCAAGGAGAGTCATCCATGCCCCTGTCCCGTCATCGTTGCGTTCCCGCCCCCGCCCGCCTCGGGCTTGCCCTGGCCGTTGCCATCTCGCAGGCCTGGGCCGCGCCGCCCACCGCGACGCCGCTGGACAGCGGCTGGCAGGTGCGGCTGGTGCCGGGCCAGGAGCAGGCCAGGACCTATCCGAAAGCGGCGGCGTGGTTGCCGGCGCAGGTACCGGGCGCGGTGCAGACAGATCTGATCGCCGCCAAGATCGTGCCGGACCCGTTCTATCGCGACAACGAAGGCAAGATCCAGTGGGCGGGCCTGAGCGACTGGCAATACCAGACCCGCTTCAGCGTGGATGCGGCCACGCTCAAGCGCGAGCACGTCGAGCTGGTGTTCGACGGCCTGGATACGTTTGCCGAGGTCACCCTCAACGGCAAGCCGCTGCTCAGCGCCGACAACATGTTCCGGCAGTGGCGCGTGGATGCCAAATCCCTGCTCAAGCGCGGCGACAACGTGCTCGAGGTCAAGCTGTTCTCGCCGATCAAGAAGATCCAGCCGTGGCTGGCCAAGCAGCCGTACGCGCTGCCGGGCGCCTACGATTCCGCCTTCGGCGACGAGCCCGAGTCGCGCCACAGCTCCACCTACGTGCGCAAGGCGCCGTACAACTTCGGCTGGGACTGGGGCCCGCGCATGGTCAATGCCGGCATCTGGAAAGACGTGCGCCTGGAAGCCTGGGATGCGGTGCGCGTGGACGGGCTGCATATCGCCCAGCAACGCGTGGACGCCGACAGTGCGCAGTTGCAGGCGCAGCTGGAACTGCAGGCCGGCCGCAGCGGCCCGGTGCAGGTGACGCTGGACGTGCTCGGCCCGGATGGGCAGAAAGTCGGGCAATTCACCCAGCAGGCAGTGGTCGACCCGGGGCAGAACCGCATCGATGTGCCGGTGCGCATCGCCAAGCCCAAGCGCTGGTTCCCGGCCGGCTACGGCGCGCAGGACCGCTACACCTTCGTGGCCAGCGTGCGTGATGCCGATGGCGACAGCCAGCAGATCAAGCGGGTGACCGGCCTGCGCTCGGTGGAGCTGCGGCGCGAGAAAGATAAGTACGGCAAGAGCATGGAGATCGTGATCAACGGCATCCCGATCTTCGCCAAGGGGGCCAACCTGATTCCGCTGGATGCGTTCCCCGCGCGCGTGAGCCCCGAGCGCATGCGCAGCACCTTGCAGGATGCGCGCGATGCCAACATGAACATGCTGCGCATGTGGGGCGGCGGGCACTATCAGGACGACCGCTTCTACGAGGTGGCCGACGAGCTGGGCATCATGATCTGGCAGGACTTCATGTTCGGCGGCGCGGTGCCGCCGTACGACGTGGAGTTCCGCGAGAACACCCGGCAGGAGGCGATCGAACAGGTCAAGCGCCTGCGCGACCATCCCAGCATCGTGCTGTGGTGCGGCAACAACGAAGTGCAGACCGGCTGGGAAAACTGGGGCGACCGGGTCAAGTTCAAGCAGTCAGTGGACCCGGAAGAACGCAGCCGCATCGAGCGCGGCATGACCACCTTGTTCGGCACCGTGTTCCGCGAAGTGGTGGCCACCTACGACAGCGACGTGCCGTACTGGTCCACCTCGCCGGGCACCAACTTCGACGGCGCCGCCGACCAGGCCAACGATGGCGACATGCATTACTGGAAGGTCTGGGGCGGCCCCGCGCTGCCGGTGACCGAATACCTCAACGTCACCCCGCGCTTCATGTCCGAATACGGCCTGCAGTCGTTCCCGGACATGCGCACCGTGCGTGCCTTCGCCGAAGCCGGCGACATGGATCCGGAATCGCCGGTGATGCGCGTGCATCAGAAGTTCGACAAGGGCAACGGCAACAAGCGGCTGATGCTGTACATCCGCCGCGAATTCGGCGAGCCCAAGGACTTCGAGAGCTTCGTCTACCTGAGCCAGCTGATGCAGGCCGAAGGCATCAACCTGGCCGCCTCGCATCTGCGCGCCTCGCGCCCGCAATCGATGGGCTCGTTGTACTGGCAGCTCAACGATGTGTGGCCGGGTGCGTCGTGGTCCAGCGTGGACTACTACGGCCGCTGGAAGGCGCTGCACTACCACGCCCGCCGCTTCTACGCGCCGGAGCTGATCGCCGCATTGCGTAACGACAAGGGCCAGACCGAGGTGTCGCTGGTCTCCGACCGCACCACCCCGCTGGCCGCGCGTTGGCGCATGCGGGTAATGAGCATGGACGGCAAGCTGCTGAGCAAGCGCGAGGAAAAGGCCACCGTCAAACCGCTCAGCAGCCTGCAGGTGGGCAACTTCAGCGACAAGCAGTTGCTGGGCAGCGCCGACCCCAAGCGCAGCTACGCGGTGTTCGAGTTGTTTGACGGCGACAAGCTGCTGTCGCGCGAAGTGGTGTTCTTCGCGCCGGCCAAGCAGCTGGCGTTGCCGGCCGCCAATATCGACAGCCAATGGCGCGCCGATGGCGATGGCTACGCGCTGACGCTGTCCAGCAACACGCTGGCACGCGAGGTTTGGCTATCGTTCGGCGATGTGGATGCCACGCTGTCGGACAACGCGTTCGACCTGTTGCCGGGCGAGCCATTGACCGTGCATGTGAGCAGCAAGGCCGCGCTGGCACAGTTGCAGTCCACGCTGCAGGTGCGCGATCTGGCGAGCACGCTGGCCGGCGCACCGCCGGAGCCGGCCGAGACGAAGTAAGCCGCGCCGGGAACAGGCGTCAGACGATGGCGCAGCGCTCGTCTCAAAGCGCTGCGCCATCCGCCAAGCCGGCGCATGCCGCAGTGACGGCAGTCCCGGGCGCAGGTCTCGCATCCGATCCGGCGTCCGATCAGCAACCACCACTGCGCCAAGTGTCACCAACCGCTGCCCGCGGTGTCGCTGCGGGCAATCCAAGAACAACGCGTGACGGCCAGTCGCCGCCCCGCAGGAGTGAGCAGATGTCGTTGTCCGTGTTTCCATGCCGCCTGGCGGTCGCGCTGAGTCTGGGCCTGGGCCTGCCGCTGGTCGGCGCGCCGGCGTTGGCCGCAACACAACCCGATGCGACGCCGGAGCAACGCGCCGCCGCGCTGGTCGCGCAGATGAGCCGCGAGGAGAAAGTCGCGCAGGCGATGAACGATGCGCCGGCGATTCCACGCCTGCGCATCCCCGCCTACGAATGGTGGAGCGAAGGCCTGCACGGCATCGCACGCAATGGCTACGCCACGGTGTTTCCGCAGTCGATCGGCCTTGCCGCCAGCTGGAATACCGCGTTGATGCAGCAGGTGGGCACGGTGGTGTCGACCGAGGCGCGTGCCAAGTTCAATCAGGCCGGCGCCCCGGGCAAGGATCACAAGCGCTATGCGGGCCTGACCATCTGGTCGCCCAACATCAATATCTTCCGCGACCCGCGCTGGGGCCGTGGCATGGAAACCTACGGCGAGGATCCCTTCCTCACCGGGCAATTGGCGGTGGGCTTCATTCGCGGGCTGCAGGGCGACGATCTGGATCACCCGCGCACCATCGCCACGCCCAAGCACATCGCAGTGCACAGCGGTCCGGAGCCGGGCCGGCACAGCTTCGATGTGGACGTGTCGCCGCGCGATGTGGAGGCGACCTATACGCCCGCCTTCCGCGCCGCCCTGATCGACGGCCAGGCCGGCTCGGTGATGTGCGCGTACAACTCGCTGCACGGCACGCCGGCCTGCGCGGCCGACTGGTTGCTCAACGGCCGCGTGCGTGGCGACTGGGGCTTCAAGGGCTTTGTGGTTTCCGACTGCGATGCGGTCGACGACATGACCCAGTTCCATTACTTCCGCCCGGACAATGCAGGCTCTTCGGCTGCAGCGCTCAAGGCCGGGCACGATCTCAATTGCGGGCATGCCTATCGCGAACTCGGCACCGCGATCGAACGTGGCGAAGTGGACGAAGCCCTGCTCGACCAATCGCTGGTGCGGCTGTTTGCCGCGCGCTATCGCCTGGGCGAACTGGAAGCGCCGCGCAAGGATCCGTATGCAAAGCTCGGTGCCAGGGATATCGATAACGCCGCCAACCGTGCGCTGGCGCTGAAGGCCGCTGCCGAATCGATCGTATTGCTCAAGAACGAGGCCGGCACACTACCGTTGAAGGCCGGCACGCGGCTGGCGGTGATCGGGCCGAATGCCGATGCGCTGGCAGCGTTGGAAGCCAACTACCAGGGCACCTCGTCCACGCCGGTCACCCCGCTGCTCGGCCTGCGCGAGCGCTTCGGCGCGCAGCAGGTGAGCTATGCGCAAGGTGCGCCGCTGGCCGCGGGCGTACCCGGCATGATTCCGGAAACCGCGCTGCGCAGCGACGGCAAGCCGGGCTTGCGTGGCGAATATTTCGATAATGTCGAGCTGGACGGTGCGCCGCGCACGGTGCGGCAGGATCGTACGGTGAGTTTCAACTGGGATCAGGTCGCCCCCGCAAAGGGCGTGCCGGCCGATCGCTACGCGGTGCGCTGGAGCGGCGAACTGCTGCCGCCGAGCGCGGGCGACTACACGCTGGCGGTGCGGGTGGCGCGCTGCTTCGACTGCGCCGGCCACGACCCGGTGCGGCTGTACATCGACGACAAGCTGGTGGTCGCCGGCAATGCCGAAGACAAGCACGTGCCGGCCGGCATGCACAACGCCGACGGCCGCAGCGTGGAGACCGTGCTGCACTTCGACGACACCCGCCCGCGCAAGATCCGCCTGGAAATGGAACACCGCGGCCAGGACCAGGGCGTGCGCCTGGAGTGGCTGGCACCGGCGGCCGCGCAACTGGCCGAGGCCGAGCAGGCGGTGGCGCAGGCTGATGCGGTGGTGGCCTTCGTCGGCCTGTCGCCGGATGTGGAAGGCGAGGAACTGCGCATCGATGTGCCCGGCTTCGACGGCGGCGACCGCAACGACATCGCTCTGCCCGCCCCGCAGCAGGCGCTGCTGGAACGGGCCAAGGCCTCCGGCAAGCCGCTGGTCGTGGTGCTGATGAGCGGCAGCGCGGTGGCCCTGAACTGGGCCAAGACGCATGCCGATGCGATCGTCGCGGCGTGGTATCCGGGCCAGTCCGGCGGCACCGCGATCGCGCGCATGCTGGCCGGCGACGACAACCCCGGCGGGCGCCTGCCGGTCACGTTCTATCGCTCCACCAAGGACCTGCCGCCCTACGTCAGCTACGACATGAAGGGCCGCACCTACCGCTACTTCAAGGGCGAGCCGCTGTTTACGTTCGGCTACGGCTTGAGCTACACCAGCTTTGCCTACGCCGCGCCGCAGCTGTCCACTGCAACCCTGCAAGCCGGCAGTCCGTTGCAGGTGACCACCACCGTGCGCAATACCGGCACGCGTGCCGGCGACGAAGTGGCGCAGGTGTATCTGCAATATCCGGATCGCCCGCAGTCTCCCTTGCGCAGCCTGGTCGGCTTTCAGCGTGTGCATCTGAAGCCCGGCGAGCAGCGCACGCTGCGCTTCACCCTGGATGCGCGCGCGCTGAGCGATGTGGATCGCACCGGGCAGCGTGCGGTGGAAGCGGGCGACTACACGCTGTTTGTCGGCGGTGGCCAGCCCGGCACCGGCGCGGCTGGCGAGGCCGCAGCGTTCTCGATCTCGGGGCGTTCGCCGTTGCCGAAATAAGCGATGCATCCGCGTGCCCCATAACAGGCGTCGGCTGTCATGGCCGGCGCCTGTTGCATGATCTGCGCATGCTGCGTTGCATCGCAGGATGCAGATACTGCGACTGCGCAACACGGAATTGGTGATCTATCCGCAGGCAATACGAGGATCTCCGCACACACTTCACACCTACTTGACAGAGCGCAAAACGCGGTCTATCACTAGCCACAGTCGGCAACACGCGCCATCGGCGTTGCGCCCGACGCACATGACGGCAACAGCGTTTCCACGTAGCACCTGCACTGGGAGATGGTTGGATGCAGCATCGTCGTACCGACCAGCGCGTATCTGTCGCCGCTCATGCAGTGCATCGCATCGGCGCCTGCGGTGCTGTCGTCACGCTGGTGCAGCCGTCATGACCAAGCATTACAAGTTGAGCGCAATGCGCTCGCGCTCCAAGTGCATTGCCGGTTACTCCCCGCCCCGCCACTGACGCCTGCATGGCTGTCCCAGCTGGCAGACGCTCCGGCGCCACTCCCGTTCGGTAATTCGCACACGCGTTGATCGCGTGTTGCGCGATGCCGTGCGCGCGCATCGCCGTGCAACCGTCTGCCCAAGAGCAAGGCATCGGCAAGGCGTTGCCGTCGGCAACGCTGCCCAGCATCTGGCGAGGTGGCACGTGACAAAGCGTGAGCGTTCGAACGGCAAGCAGTGGGTCGTGGCAATCCTGACCGTGACCGGCATGGCGTCTGCCGCAGCCGCAGTGGCCGGCACCGTGGAGGGAGACCTCAAGGAAGGCAGCAGCGGCAAGCCCGCCGCCAATGCGAAGGTACGCATTGCCGGCACGTCCTACAGCGCGGTGGCCGATGCGCGCGGGCACTTCGTCATCCGCGATGTGCCTGCCGGGCAGTACGCGCTAGCTCTGGACTACCCCGGCTTCAGCGCGGCCGAGACCAGCGTGCAGGTCGGCGACAGCGGCACGGCCTCGGTGGCCGTTGCGCTGGAGGAGGTCAAGCAACTGAAGGCGGTCAGCGTGGTGAGCAACCGCTACGACGCCAGCGACCTGAAGATCAACGCCGCCAACACGGTGGACGTGCTGTCGGCCAACGACCTGCAACGCACCGCCGTGCACAACGTGGCCGAAGCGCTCGGCCTCATCGCCGGCATCAACATCACCAGTACCGGCTCGGGCTATTTCGGCGGCATCGATGGCGCCGCGCGCGGCGAAGGCATGTTCGCCTCGGTGCGCGGGCTGCCGTCCGAATACAACGTCAACATGATCGACGGCGTCACCGTGGCGCAGGGCATGCCGTACAGCCGCAGCGTGCAGCTCAGCCTGTTGCCGCCGAGCGGCCTGCAGACCATCGTCGCCAACAAGACCTCCACCGCCGACATGGACGGTGATGCGATCGGCGGCACGCTGGATTTCCGCACGCCCACCGCCTACGACTTCAAGGACATCACCAGCGGTAGCGTCACCGGCAGCGGCCGGGTGGAAAGCCGCGCGCGCGATTACGGTGGCGATGGCCTGGGCGGCGGCTTCGGCGGCGAGTTCCAGCACAAGTTCGGTGAGGCGCAACAGTTCGGCGTCTATGCCAGCGCGTACTACGACTACCGCACCACCACCAACAGCGAGGTGGCCGCGGCCACCAGCGCACTCAACGATGGCTCCTGGGAGTACCTGAATACCGATGCCGAAGGTCGCAACGCGGCCGGTTTCGATCCGCAACACAACCTCACCAGCACCGGCATGAACGTCGGCATCGCCGCCGGCTGGGAGCGCCGCTATGGCGGCAACGCCTCGTTCGACTGGCATGTGGACGACAGCCTGTCGCTGTATGCGCGCATGACCTATGCCTATGCCAAGACCGAGCAAGGCACCACCTTCGTACAGTTGCTGCCGCAGGATGTGAGCTACCTGCCGACCGGCACACCGGGCGTGTTCACCCCGAATATCGGCCGCATCGCCTCGCGCTTCTGGTACGAGACCAACCCGGAAGTCGCCGACCTGGCCACCTTCCAGATCGGCGCCAAAAAGACCGCCGGCGGCTGGACCTTCATGCCCAACCTGTTCTACAGCTTCGGCAATAACGACCGACCCGACCATGTCGAGATCGACGGGCGCGAAGACAAGTTCAGCCAGGACAACTACGCCTACTCCGGCAACAGCTTCGTGCGCTATGGCGGTAGCGCGTTCCCGTACCCGCAGCTCACGCCCGCGCTGCAGGCGCAGGTCAACAACATCCCGGCGTTGTACGCCAGTAGCTATGGCGAGCAGACCAAGATCTACTCCGGCCAGAAGAAGGGCGGCGCGCGTTTCGACACCCGCTACGACTTCGAAGATGGCGCGCTGCGGTCAGTGCAGTTCGGAGTGAAGTACAGCAAGAGCAGCCGCCGCTACACCAATCGCGACTGGTATACCGGCGGCGTGGACGGCACCACCACGTTGGGCGATCTGGGCATCTTCACCGGCACCTATGCCTCGATCTTTCCCGGCAAATACGACTGGAATACGCCACGGGTGAGCGAAGCGGCGGTGGCCGGGGTGATCGCCCAACACCTCAGCGACGATGACCTGGACACCTGCGGCAGTGCGTTCTACGTCAACAACTTCAACTGCAACACCATGCGCGGCACCGAGGCGGTCAGCGCCGCCTATGCCACTGCCACCTTCACTGTCGGCAACCTGGATATCGTGCCGGGCGTGCGCTTCGAGCACACCGGGATCGACAACACCTTCTGGGTGAGCCCGGTGGATGCGGACGGCAACGAGATCGTCGGCTACTTCGACCACAACCACACCTCCTACAACGAGCCGCTACCCAGCGTGTTCCTGACCTGGCGGCCGGACCTGCGCACCGCCTATCGCGCCTCGCTGTGGACCAGCAATACGCGGCCGGCCTTCGTACAGCTGGGTGGCGGCAGCCAGATCGACATCTCCAATGGCGTCACCACCATCACCCAGGGCAATCCCGACCTGAAGCCGATCGAATCCACCAACCTGGACCTGTCCGGCGAGTGGTCCACCGAGCGCGGCGGCTTCTTCTCGCTGGCCGGCTTCTACAAGCAGTTGCGCAACTACATCTACGATGCCGGCTCGGCCCAGGCCAATGGCAACACCACCGGCAGCGGCACGGTGCTGTACCACATGCCCACCAACGGCGGCGACGGCAAGATCTACGGGGTGGAACTCAGCGCGCGGCAGAAGTTCCAGGACTTGCCGGCGCCGTTTGACGGCCTGGGCATCAGTGCCAACGCCACCCGCCAGCATGCGCGCGCCGACCTGGGCCTGGCTGGCTTCGACAACGAACACATGCAATCGGCGCCGTCGGCGATGGCCAACCTGGAGTTGTTCTACGAGCACAACGGGTTCTCGTTGAACCTGAGCTACCACTTCAGCAGTTCTTACCTGCTGGGCTACGACTTCCTGCACGAAGGCGCGCCCTGGAACGACCTGTGGGCACGCCCGACCCGCCGCGTGGATCTGCACACCGGCTACCGCTTCGACAACGGCGTGAGCATGGACCTGTCGATCTCCAACCTGACCAAGGAATACAGCTACTGGGCGCATGTGGGCCGCAACAACCTGGCGATCTCCGACATCGTCGATGCCGGCAGCACCGCCTTGTTCACGGTCAAGTACGCGTTCTAGCAGCGCGTGGCGCACTCACTGCGCTGCGCAGCGCAGCGCAGCGATTCCTTCCACTTCCGGAGCAGCGATGAAACGCAGAAGCCTGTGTACGTTTGGCCTGCTCGCACCGTTCGGTCTGGCGGCCGCGCCGGCGCTGCTGTCGTCGCTGCATGCGCCGCTGCCGGATGGGCGGCCGCATGCGTTCGGCTTCGAGCGCGGCCAGTTCGTGCTGGATCAGCAGCCGTGGCAACTCCGCAGCGGCGAGATGCATCCGCTGCGCATCGCCCGTGCGGACTGGCTGCAGCGCATCCGCATGGCCAAGGCGCTGGGCTTGAACACCATCGCGCTGTACCTGATGTGGAACGCCTACGAACGCGAGCCGGGGCAATTCGATTTCGACACCGGCGAACGCGATTTCGTTGCCTTCATCAGGCTGTGCCAGCAGGAAGGGCTATGGGTGTATCTGCGCCCCGGCCCGTACGTCTGCGCCGAGTGGACGCTGGGCGGGCTGCCGCCGTATCTGTTGCGCGAGCCGGGCATGCGCCTGCGCGATGCCGGCGACGCGCGCTACATTGCGGCGGTGCAGCGCTACATCGCCGCAGTGGCGCCGCGCATCGCCCCGTTGATGGCCAGTGCCGGCGGACCGGTGCTGATGCTGCAGATCGAGAACGAATACAGCATGCAGGGCAGCGACGTGGGCTACCTGCAGGCATTGGCTGCGCTGTGGCGTGCGCACGGCATCGATGGTCCGTTTTCATTGGCCGAAGGCATGAAGGATCTGCGCCGGCGCAAGGCCTATCTGCCAGGCGCCGCGCTGGGACTGGATGGGGCCGATCTGGCTGAATTGCAGGAAGCGAAACAGTTTGCAGGCACTGCGCCGGTCTGGGTGGCCGAAGGCTATCCGGGATGGCTGACGCATTGGGGCGAAGACGACTTCGCAAAGCGCAATTACGCACCGACACTGCAGCAGCTGATGGCCGCCGGCTACTCGTTCAATCTCTACGTGGTGCATGGCGGCAGCAACTTCGGCCTGAGCGCCGGTGGCAATGCCGAGGACGACGGCTCGCAGTTCCAGCCTGCACTGACCAGCTACGACTACGGCGCCCCGATCGACGAAGGCGGCCGCGCCACGCCTGCCTACATGGCGCTGCGCCGGATCATCGCCCGGCACAGCAGCACCGCGCTGCCGGTAATCCCGCAGGCATCGCCGCGCGCACGCTTTACATCGGTCACCGCCCACCCGGTCGCCGCGCTCTGGGACAACCTGAGCCCCACGCCGGTGCACACCGAGCGGCCCACCGACAACCAACGCCTGCTCAAGCAGAACCTGGGGCTGGTGGTGTACCGGCGCCGTATTGCAGCCGGCACGCAGCTGGAGCTTGGCAAGGTGCACGACTACGCGGTGGTGCAACTGGACGGCGAGGAGATCGGGCATGTCTCGCGCATGCCGCACGCGCGCCTGAACAGCGCGACGCAGCTCCCGCTCGCGCAGACCGCATCCGATGAGCGCAGATTGGACGTCCTGGTCGACAGCTTCGGCCACATCAACTTCGGCCCGGCCTTGGGCGATGCGAAAGGCTTGCTCGGCCCGGTGCTGCTGGATGGAAAGGAACTGCGCGATTGGCAGGTCCATGGCTTGCCGCTGGATGACGACAAGGCGCCGACGCTGCGCCCGCTGCAAGGCCCACCCACACGGCCCGGCCTGTACTTCGCGGCCGCCATCGCGCTGGAAACCGTCGGCGACGTCTACATCGACATGAGTCAGTGGCGCAAAGGCTATCTGTGGGTCAACGGCCGCCTGCTCGGGCGTTACTGGGACATCGGCCCGCAGCAGTGCCTGTTCTGCCCTGGCGCGTGGTTGAAGAAAGGCGACAACGCAGTGCTGGTGCTGGATCTGCATCAGCTGCAGCCGGCCGCGATTCACTGCGCAGACGGGCTGACCTCGACACGCATCGCGCGCCCCACAGTGGCAGTCGCGCAGGCAGAGCCAAGCGCATGCTGACCGCACCCAGCGTCGTGCCGGCGAATCCACAGGCGTCGGCACCGCCGCGCACGCTCGGTTTCTGGAGCGCGCTGTCGGCCAACCTGCTCAACATGATCGGCATCGGGCCGTTCATCACCATCCCGCTGGCCTTGTCGGCACTGGCCGGGCCGGTGGTGCTGGCCGGTTGGGTCGCCGGCGCACTGCTCTGCCTGTGCGATGGCCTGGTGTGGGCCGAGCTGGGCGCGGCGATTCCGCGCTCGGGCGGACCGTATCACTATCTGCGCGAGGCCTACGGCCGCGAACGCTGGGGGCGGCTGTTCGGTTTTCTGTATCTGTGGCAGACGCTGCTGACCGCGCCGTTGTCGGTGGGCTCGGCGGCGGTCGGTTGCGTGCAGTACCTGGCGTTCCTGCTGCCGGGGCTGGGCCATACGCAGCTCACTGCGATCGCGATGGCGCTGTGCGCGTTCAACACGCTGCTGCTGTATCGCAAGGTGCGCTCGGTGCAGCTGCTGTCGCTGCTGGTCAGTGCGGTGGTGATCGGTGCCTGCGTGTGGATCATCGTCAGTGGCGTGCTGCATTTCGACATCGGCATCGCCTCGGCGTTCTTGCACGCCCGCCCGGCATCGCCGCATGGATTCTGGCTGGGCTTTGGTGCAGTGGCACTGATCGCGGTCTACGACTACGGCGGCTACAACAACGTGTGCATGCTGGGCGGTGAAATCCGCAAGCCGCGCCGCATGATTCCGCGCGCGGTGCTGATCTCCATCCCGATCGTGGCGCTGCTGTATCTGGGCCTCAACATCACCCTGCTCGGTGTGCTGCCCTGGCAGCAGGCGGCGCACTCCAAGGCGGTGATGGCCGACTTCATGCAGGCCATCTACGGGCCCATCGGCAGCACCGTGGCGGTGGCGCTGATCGTGCTGGCCAGCTGGGGCTCGGCGCTGGTGGTGCAGTTGGGCTATTCACGGGTGCCGTATGCGGCCGCGGCGGCCGGGCAGTTCTTCGACGTGTTCGCGCGGCTGCATCCGCGCGGCGGCTTTCCGACCGTGTCGCTGCTGTTCGTCGGTGCGACCTCGGCGCTGGCCTGCCTGCTGTCGCTGGACGACCTGATCGCCACCTTGATGATCATCCAGATCCTGTTCCAGTTTCTGGCGCAATGCCTGGCGGTGGTGCTGCTGCGACGCAGGCAACGTCGGCGCGCCTTTGCGATGCCGCTGTATCCCTGGCCGTTGCTGATCAGCGTGTTCGGCTGGCTGTACCTGCTGGCGACCAGCCCGGGGCACCGCCTGCTCGCTGCCGTGGTGGCGCTGTGCGTGGGCAGCGCCTTGTATCTGATCCAGGCACGGAGGCAGCGCGCATGGCCGTTCCAGCAGTGAACACCGCGCAACTCGTGGTGGTCGGCGAGGTCTATCTGGACCACATCTTCAGCGGCTTCGCACGCTGGCCGGCACCGGGCGAAGAAGCGCTTGCGCGCCATTACACGCGTGAGCTCGGCGGCGGCACCGTCATCACCGCCTGCGCGCTGGCGCGCCTGGGCTGCAACGTGCGCGTACTCGGTGCGATCGGTGCGCAGGACCGCGCGGTGTTCGCCCAGCGTCTGGGCGAGTTCGGTGTCTCGGCCGCCGGACTGGTCGATTCGGAAGCCGGCACCGGCGTGACCACCAGCGTGTCGCTGCAGGAGGACCGCTCGTTCTTCACCTATATCGGCGCCAATGCCGAGTTGGGCACGCTGCTGCTGCGCGAGCAATCCATTGCCGCGATGTGCGCGGCCCGGCATGTGCACTTCGCGATGCCGTTGCCGGCCGCGCTGGCCGCCGTCGTGTTGCCGCTGCTGGCGCGCGCCGGCTGCACGACCTCGCTGGATGTGGGTTTCAGTCCGGCCTGGCTCACCGACCCGGCCAACCACGCCACCTGCCGCGCGGTGACCTGGTTCCTGCCGAACCAGAAAGAAGCCGCGCTGATGGGCTGCGGCGACGGCGCCGATGCCTGCCTGGCCTGGGCGCGCGCGCTTGGCCTGCGGCAGGCGGTGATCAAGCGTGGCGCTGCGGGCGCCATGGTGGTCGACAACAACGGCGCCCGCCCGATCGCCGCGCCCAGCGTGCCGGTGCGCGACACCACCGGTGCCGGCGATGCCTTCGATGCCGGCTTTCTGGCCGCCCAGTTGCGCGGCCTGCCGCTGGACGAGAGCGCACAGCACGGCTGCCACGCCGGCGCTGCCTGTTGCAGCGCGCTCGGCGCGCTCGACGGCCTTTTTCTTTTATCTCCCCCCACACACGAGGACGTTCCATGAGCAGTTCTGTCGACAATCGCAAGCTGACCCTGATCGGCGGCGGCGGCGTACGCACGCCGTTGGTGGTGTACGGCGTCAACGAGGCCGCCGAAGCGCTGGGCGCGCGCGAGATCGTGCTGTACGACCCCGACCAGGAGCGCCTGGCGCTGATGGTGGCGATGGGCCGCGCCATCGTCGCCGAGTCCGGCGGCGCGTTGCAGGTGCACGCCGCGCCCTCGCTGGAAGCGGCGATCGAGGGCGCGCACTTCGTGCTCAACAGCATCCGCGTCGGCGGCATCGCCCAGCGCGCCTCCGACGAGCAGACCATCATCCGCCATGGCTATTCCGGCCAGGAAACCACCGGCCCCGGCGGCGTGGCCAAGGCCTTGCGCACGGTGCCGGTGGCGATCGAACAGGCGCGCCTGATCGAGCGCCTGAGCCCGGACGCCTGGCTGGTCAGCTTCACCAACCCGGCCGGGCTGATCACCCAGGCCATCAGCGCACACACCCGCGCGCGCGTGGTCGGCATCTGCGACACGCCGGTGGAGCTGTTCCACAACATCGCGCGCGCGCTCGGCGAGCCGGCGGCCGATGTGGAATGCGAGTACGTCGGCCTCAACCACCTGGGCTGGATCCGCGCGGTGCGCCTGCGCGGCGTGGACATCATCGACCGCGTGCTGGCCGACGACGCCATCCTGCGGCAGCTGTACCTGGCGCCGTTGTTCGACTTCGACATGCTGCGTGCGCTGCGGCTGATCCCCACCGAGTACCTGTACTTCTTCTACGAACGCCGCCGCGCCCTGGACAACCAGCGCGCCAGCGGCGCCAGCCGCGGTGGCGAGATCGAACGGCTCAACCGCAGCCTGATCGGCGACCTGCGCAGCCGCCTGGAGGCCGGCGACACCACCGGCGCGGTGCAGACCTATGCCGCCTATCTGGCGCAGCGCTCCGGCTCGTACATGAAGCTGGAGGCCGAGGCCGGCTCGGCCTTCGCGCCTGACCTGGCGCCGCAGCCGGATCCGTTCCGCGCCAGCACCGGCTATCACCGCATCGCGGTGGACGTGATGAGCGCGCTGACCGGCGCCCGCCCCAGCCGGCACGTGGTCAACGTGCGCAACCAGGGCGCGCTGGCCGAGCTGGCCGACGACGACATCGTGGAAATCGCTTCGGACATCGACCGCGACCGCATCGTGCCGATCCCGGCCGCGCCGCTGCCGGCCGCGGTGCAAGGGTTGGTGCGCTCGTTCAAGGCCTACGAACACGCCGCAATCGAGGCCGCGCTCAGCGGCAGCCACCTGGACGCCTGCAAGGCGATGCTGATCCACCCGGCGATCGGCGAGTGGAGCCCGTCGCGGCGCATGCTGGACGAACTGTTCGGGCATGCACACGACGATGGCCACTGCGCGGGACCGGCGCACTGGCGCGGGCATGCAGCCGGTTGAAAGCCGGTGCCGCGCGACCGCGGAGGACGCGGACCAGCCACTGCCGCCACGGCCGCAGGCCACGCGTACGGCGCCGAATTGTGCGGGCGCACTATGCACATTCGGCGCACACGTTGTATGGTCATCGGGAATTGGTCATGCAGAGGTCTCATCACCGGCCCGGCACCAGATGCCGCCGCTGCAAGGAGGTCCGCTGCGTCGACCGCTTGCTGAAATCCCAGGGAGCTCCAGGTCATGCACACCCGCCGCGACATCCTCCAGTTGCTGGGCGCCAGCGCGGGCGCCGGCCTGCTCGCCGGCGCATTGCCCGCCTTCGCCGCCCCCGTTGCCGGCACCTCCACGGCTGCCGGCAACTTCGTCAGCAAGCGCCCGCCCAAGGCGCAGCGCCGCTTCGTCAGCAAGGCGGTCGAGCAGCAGATCGTGCAGATCAAGGCGCGCATCGCCGATCCCGAATTGGCCTGGCTGTTCGAAAACTGCTACCCCAACACGCTGGATACCACGGTGGAAACCGGCACCCGCAACGGCAAGCCGGACACCTTCGTCATCACCGGCGACATCCATGCGATGTGGCTGCGCGACTCCTCCGCCCAGGTGCACCCGTATGTGCCGCTGGCCAGGCGCGACCCTGCCTTACGGCGCATGTTCCATGGCCTGATCCAGCGCCAGGCCGCCTGCATCCGGCTGGACCCGTACGCCAACGCCTTCCTGCCCGATGGCCAGACCCAGCGCCTGAAGTGGTCGCTCAACGACATCACCGAGATGAAGCCCGGCGTGGGCGAGCGCAAGTGGGAAATCGATTCGCTGTGCTACCCGATCCGCATCGCGCACGAATACTGGCGCGCCACCGGCGATGCCGCCCCGTTCGACGACGACTGGCGCGCGGCGATGCAGGTGGTGGTCAGAACCTTCCGCGAGCAGCAGCGCAAGGACAACCGCGGCCCCTACGTGTTCCAGCGCCCCTCGCCGTTGGCGACCGAGACCCTGGTGCTGGAAGGCTACGGCCAGCCGACCCGGCCCAACGGCATGATCCACTCGATGTTCCGCCCCTCCGACGATGCCTGCGTGTATCCGTTGTTCGTGCCGGCCAACCTGTTCGCGGTGGCCTCGCTGCGCCAGCTGGCGACGATGAGCACGGCCCTGCATCGCGATGCCGCGTTCGCCGCCGACTGCACCGCGCTGGCCGACGAAGTGGAAGCGGCGACACGCAAGTTCGGCCAGCAACGCGACGCCGATGGGCAGGCCTACTGGGCATTCGAAGTGGACGGTTACGGCAACCAGTTGTTTATCGACGACGCCAATGCCCCCGGCCTGCTCAGCCTGGCCTACCTGGGCTGCTGCGACCGCGCCGACCCGGTATTCCTGCGCACGCGCCAGCTGGCCTGGAGCGAACGCAACCCGTATTTCTCGCGCGGCAGCGCGGCCGAAGGCGTCGGCAGCCCGCACAGCGGCATGGGTACGATCTGGCCGATGTCGATCATCCAGTACGCGCTGGTCAGCGACGACGACGCACAACTGCGCCAATGCCTGCAGTGGCTCAAGACCACCCATGCCAGCACCGGCTTCATGCACGAGGCCTTCGACAAGGACAACCCGAGCAGCTTCACCCGCGACTGGTTCGCTTGGGCCAACACCTTGTTCGGCGAACTGATCATCGACCTGCACCAACGCAAACCCCAGCTGCTGCGCAGCGCCTGATTTTGCGAAGGGCCCGCCCTTCCAACGTGGAACTGCAGAGCTTGATCTTCCCTTCTCCCGCCGGGAGAAGGTGCCCGAAGGGCGGATGAGGGTACGGCCCGCCCCACTTCGTGACATCCAAGAGCACATCACCATGGCAACACGACGCGGTTTTCTCCAAGGCGCCATCGCGGCGGCACTGTTCGGCAGCGCCGGCCTCTCCGGGCTTGCACGCGCACGCGCCGGCAACTATGCACTGCCGGCCGATGCGCGCACCCGCGCCGAGCTCACCCGCCACGTCGATGTGTTCATCGGCACCGGCGGCCATGGCCACACCTTTCCCGGTGCGACCCTGCCGTTCGGCATGGTGCAGCTGAGCCCGGACACCTACAACGCGGTGTGGGATTCGTGCTCCGGCTATCACGAGTCCGACGGCTCGATCATGGGCTTCTCGCACACGCACCTGTCCGGCACCGGCATCGGCGACATGCTGGATTTTCTGCTGGTGCCCGCCACCGGCGAAGTGAAACTGGTACCAGGCGCACTCGACGCACCGGACAGCGGTTACCGCTCGCGCTACGACCATGCCGACGAAGCCGCCTCGCCCGGCTATTACCGCGTGCGGCTCAAGGACAGCGGCGTACATGCTGAACTCACCGCCACCGCACGCGCCGGCCTGCACCGCTACCACTTCCCCAAGGGCAAGCCGGCGCATGTGCTGCTGGATCTATGCCACGGCATGCAGGACAAACCCGGCATCCCCACCCGCATCACCGACGCGCAACTGCGCGTGGTCGACGACCGCACGCTCACCGGTGGCCGGCGCGTCTATCAATGGGCGCAGGGGCGCTACATCTATTTCGCGATGCGGCTGTCGCGGCCGTTCAAGCAGGTGCAGCTGTACAACGAAGACCAGCCGCTGGCCGCAGGCACGCGCAACGTGGACGGCGTGCACCTCAAGGCCGCCCTGCACTACCCAGATGCCTCAGACGCACCGCTGCTGATCAAGGTCGGCATCTCCGCGGTTAGCGCCGACAATGCGCTGGCCAACCTGGATGCGGAACTGCCCGACTTCGACTTCGCCCGCGTGCATGCGCAAGCCGTGGCCGCCTGGGAAAAGGAACTGGCACGCGTACGCATCGACAGCGATGACGACGCGCAACGCCGCATCTTCTACACCGGCCTGTATCACAGCCTGCTCGCGCCCACCCTTTTCAGCGATGTGGATGGCCGCTACCGCGGCATGGACCTGCAGATCCACACCGCCCCCAAGGGCTATCACAACTACAGCACCTACTCGCTGTGGGACACCTACCGTGCCGCGCATCCGCTGCTCACCCTGGTGCAACCCGAGCGCGTACCGGACCTGCTGCAATGCCTGGTGCGCGGCGCCAACGAATGCCCGGACGGCGTGGGCATCTGGCCGCTGCAAGGTGTGGAAACCGGCTGCATGATCGGCTACCACTCGGCGGTGGTGCTGGCCGAGGCGCATGCCAAGGGCTTCACCGGCATCGACTACACCGCCGCCTGGCCGGCCTACCGCAAGCGCGCCATGGACGACACCACCCATGGCCTGGCGTACTACCGCAAGCTCGGCTATATCCCCGCCGACAAGGTGGACGAAGCGGTCAGCCGCACGCTGGAATACGCCTACGACGACTGGGCCTGCGCGCATCTGGCGCAGGCCGCCGGTGCCACCGACGATGCACGCGCACTGCGCGAGCGCTCGCGCAATTACCGCAATGTGTTCAATCGCGACAGCGGCTTCGTGCAGGCGCGTCTGGAAGACGGTAGCTGGGCCACGCCGTTCGACCCGCGCGGCATGGGCCATATCAACAAATGGCGCGACTTCACCGAATCCAACGCCTGGCAGGCCAGCTTCCTCAATCAGCACGATCTGTACGGCTACATGGACCTGTACGGCGGCCGCGACGGCTTCGTCGCCAAGCTCGACGAGCTGTTTTCCACCAGCTCCGAACTGCCCGCCGATGCGCCGCCGGATATCGACGGCCTGGTCGGCCAGTACGCGCACGGCAACGAGCCAAGCCACCACGTCGCGTATCTGTTTGCTTACGCCGGCCAGCCTTACAAGACCCAGGCGATGGTGCGCCGGCTGTTGCGCGAGCAGTACCACGACGCGCGCAATGGCCTGTCCGGCAACGAGGACTGCGGGCAGATGAGCGCCTGGTTCGTGCTCAGTGCGCTCGGGCTGTATGCGGTGGACCCGGTCAGCGGCAACTACGTCCTCGGCAGCCCGCTGTTCAAGCGCGCAGAACTCGATGTCGGCAACGGCCGCACGCTGCGCATTGTCGCCAACAACAGCAGCGCGCAGAACGTGTATGTGCAGGCGCTGAGCTGGAACGGCAAACCGACCAACCGCAGCTGGATGCGGCATGCCGACCTGGCCGCTGGCGGCACGCTGGAATTCACCATGGGTGCCAAACCGAACCTCGCCTTCGGCGCGAACAAGGGGGATCTGCCGCCTTCGTTTGCTTGATGTTTGTCCTTACTCGTCACTCGTTACCGCCGAGAATCGCCCATGTTGCGCAGCACCCTCAGCCCCTTCGTCCTGGCCCTCGCGCTAGCGCTTCCCGTCGCCGCCAGTGCCGCCGACACCCACAGCTGGCCCAGCTTCGGCACCCAGGGCACGCAGTTCGTGCGCGACGGCAAGCCGTATCAACTGCTCTCCGGCGCCATCCATTTCCAGCGCATCCCGCGTGACTACTGGAAGGACCGCCTGCAGAAGGCGCGCGCACTGGGCTTGAACACGGTGGAGACCTACGTGTTCTGGAACCTGGTCGAGCCGCAGCAGGGCCGGTTCGACTTCACCGGCAACAACGACGTGGCCGCGTTCGTACGCGAGGCCGCCGCGCAAGGCCTCAACGTGATCCTGCGGCCCGGCCCCTACACCTGCGCCGAGTGGGAAGCCGGCGGCTACCCCGCCTGGTTGTTCGGCAAGGACAACATCCGTGTGCGCAGCCGCGACCCGCGCTTCCTCGCCGCCAGCCAGGCCTATCTGGATACCGTGTCCCAACAGGTGCGTCCGCTGCTCAATCACAACGGCGGGCCGATCATCGCCGTGCAGGTCGAGAACGAATACGGCTCCTACGACGACGACCATGCCTACATGGCCGACAACCGCGCCATGTACGTCAAGGCCGGCTTCGACGACGCCTTGCTGTTCACCTCCGACGGCGCCGACATGCTCGCCAACGGCACCTTGCCGGACACCCTGGCGGTGGTGAACTTCGCCCCCGGCGAGGCCAAAAGCGCGTTCGACAAACTGATCAAGTTCCGCCCTGACCAACCGCGCATGGTCGGCGAATATTGGGCCGGCTGGTTCGACCACTGGGGCAAGCCGCACGCCAGCACCAACGCCAAACAACAGACCGAAGAACTGGAGTGGATCCTGCGCCAGGGGCATTCGGCCAACCTCTACATGTTCATCGGCGGCACCAGTTTTGGCTTCATGAATGGTGCCAATTTCCAGGGTAATCCCAGCGACCATTACGCCCCGCAGACCACCAGCTACGACTACGACGCCATCCTCGACGAAGCCGGCCGCCCCACCCCCAAGTTCGCGCTGATGCGCGACGCCATCGCCCGCGTCACCGGCGTACAGCCGCCCGCGCTGCCCAAGCCGATCGCGATCGCGGCGCTGCCGGAGACGCCGCTGCGCGAATCCGCCTCGCTGTGGGACAACCTGCCCGCCCCGATCGCCATCGACACCCCGCAGCCGATGGAGCACTTCGGCCAGGACTATGGCTACATCCTCTACCGCACCACCGTCACCGGCCCGCGCAAGGGGCCGCTGTACCTGGGCGAGGTGCGCGATGTGGCGCGGGTATACGTCGACCAGAAGCCGGTCGGGAGTGTCGAGCGCCGGCTGCAGCAGGTCTCCACCGATGTGGATATTCCGGCCGGCCAGCACACGCTGGATGTGCTGGTCGAAAACAGCGGCCGCATCAACTACGGCCCGCGCATGGCCGACGGCCGCGCCGGGCTGGTCGACCCGGTGCTGCTGGACAACCAGCAGCTCACCGGCTGGCAGGCCTTCCCGCTGCCGATGCGCTCGCCCGACAGCATCCGCGGCTGGACCCGCACCCCCGTCGCAGGCCCGGCCTTCCATCGCGGCACGCTGCGCATCGGCACACCGACCGACACCTATCTGGACATGCGCGCCTTCGGCAAGGGCGTGGCCTGGGCCAACGGCGTGAATCTCGGCCGGCACTGGTCCATCGGCCCCCAGACTGCGCTGTATTTCCCCGCGCCGTTCCAGCGCAAGGGCGACAACGCCGTGGTGGTGTTCGACCTGGACAGCACCGCCAAGCCCGGCGTGCGCGGCCTGCAGCAGCAGGTGTGGATCACGCCGAAGGAGTAACCGGCACGCGGGTGGCGGGCCGTTGGCGATTGCGCACCTGTCCGGGACGGCGATCGCAGGCCGCACGCCCATCCCCCGTCGACGCCCAACCCAACCGCCAGGCAACCCGCCGGGCGCCCCCGGAGCGACGCCCCTTCAGACCGCCGCGCGCCCGCCGCTATCTGGAGGTCCGCTGCCCGCGCAGCGTCTGCTACCAATTGCGGTATCGGACCGATCGCATTCCAGGCAAGATCACCGGCTCACGCCGTTGTGGAAGGCAGTGGCGCATTCCCGTCGTCCTATCGGGCGACGGTCAGATCGTGAGTTCCAGGAGCGTTTCATGTCGTCGTCCACCGTTACGCAAGACCCTGTCTCCGCGGTTCCGGAGCAGACCCAGCACGCCTTCGCCGAACACGTTCACAGCAAGCCCGCGCCCAGCCAGCCGATCGGCAGCACCGAAGCGGCGCACCTGATGACCTTCCTGTGCCAGACCCACTCGGCCAAGCAGCCGCAGATCCTGTTGCCGCCGCAGGCGCGCGACGACGACGCGGCCTGAGTGCGACGACGCTCGCGTCAGCAATGGCAATAGCAACATTGGCGACAGCACTGCCGCTGTCGCCAGCCGCCATTATTTGCTGGTGTTGAACGCATTGAGCACGGTGAGCAGACTGGTCAGATTGTCGGCGATGCCCGCCTGCGCGATCTTCTCGACATCCGCCGCCGAGGCGGTCGTATCAAGGCTGTAGATCTGCATCACGCCCTGGTTGGTGGCGGCCTGCGACAGCGTGTTTTGCTGCTGTTGCACCGATACCGCGTTCTGAAACAGGATGCCGCTCGAATGCGCCATGCTCTGGTACACCGTGCTCGTCGCCATTGCAGGCGCCTCGCCAATGACCTTGACGTTGGACTGCGTGACAGCATCGGTGATCTGGTCGTTGACTGATGTTGGAAAAGCCATACGTGTGCTCCTGAGTGGACGGATACACGGCGCTGCGCGTTGTTGCACGCCAATCGGCACTGAAGCCGGTCGCACCGGTTACCGCGTTGCGGTGCGCCGACCAAGCGCCAGGCACACCGCACACCGTGTCATCTCGATAACGGCCTGCTCGCGTACGACTGAATCCTCGCAACGCCGCTTCGCGACGGACGTCGCAGGCGCAGCAAAGTTCTGCGTCATGGCGGTGTGCAGGGTCAAGGCGGTCAGGCCGAGTGCGGCCAGCCAGCGCAATGGGGAGAGCGGGTGCCATGACATCGCCGCGCCTCGCCGTGGTCGGTGACCACGACCGCCTGGGATGACCGGGGAACATGGTATTTAATAGATAATAAATAGGTATCTTTAAAAATCCGCACAGGACTTCACCACGATGCTCCCGTCACCGCTGCTGAACTGCCTTGTCGTAAGCCTCGCCGCCTTCGCAGCCCAGGTCGAAGCGCGCACGCCGCCGCCCTCCCCCATTGTGCTCAGCGAATTCATCGCCGACCCGGCGCCGACGCCACAGGCGCACGCCTCCACGCTGCTGGAAACCCGCGACGGCACGCTGCTGGCGGCCTGGTTCGGCGGCGCGCACGAGGGAGCGGCCGATGTCGGTATCTGGCTCGCACAACGCGGCGCGCAGCACTGGCAGCCGCCGCGACGCATCGCCGATGGCGCGCACGCAGGCACCAATGGCGCCGCGCTGCCGGCCTGGAATCCGGTGCTGTTCCAGTCCGGCACCGGGCCGGTGCAGCTGTACTACAAGCTCGGCCCGAATCCGCGCGATTGGTGGGGCCTGCGCACCACCTCAAATGATGACGGTGCGCACTGGTCGCCGTCGCAGCGCCTGCCCGACGGCATTCTTGGCCCGATCAAGAACAAGCCGGTGCAATTGCCGAATGGACGCATCCTTGCGCCCAGCAGCAGCGAAGACCGCGGCTGGCGCGCGCATCTGGAATGGAGCGACGACGACGGCGCGCACTGGCAGCGCGGCATGCCGCTCAACGACCCGAGTGTGATCGGTGCGATCCAGCCCAGCGTATTGCTGCACGCAGACGGGCGCGTGCAGGTGCTCGGGCGCAGCCAGCAGAACAAGTTGTTCAGTACCTTCTCGCAGGATGGCGGCCTGCATTGGCAACCGATGCAGTTGCTGGATGTGGAGAACCCCAACTCCGGCACCGACGCGGTGATGCTGCGCGACGGCCGCGCCCTGCTGGTCTACAACCCCGGTATCGCCGGCAAGGACTGGTGGGATGGTCGCGGCACACTTGCGGTGGCGCTATCGACCGACGGTGTGCATTGGCAACGCGCCCTCACGCTGGAAAACAGCGCAAAAGACGAGTTCTCCTATCCGGCGGTGATCCAGACCCGCGATGGCCTGGTCCATATCAGCTACACCTGGAAGCGCCAACGCATCAAGCATGTCGTGATCGATCCGGTGAGGCTCGGCGGCAATGCAGATGGCACGATGCCATAGTCACTTCTGCTTTGTCCGGAAGTAAGCCAAGCGCACGGTGTCCTTGCCGCTCGCGGGACACGCCGCGAAATGCGCAAGACACAGGCCTAATTCAGTCGAGCGCGCGGTGCCCTCGCCGCTCGCGGGACACGCCGTAAACCCGTCCCTGGGGGCTCGGTGGCGGCATCCATGCCGCCACACGGTCCCGCAAGCGGCGAGGACACCGCACCAGAGAAGTTGTTGGCTGTTTTATTGAAAGCCATGCGTACCGACCATCGAGACAGGTCCTTGTCCGCCTACCGGCGCGGGACCTTACGCGGCATGGATGCCGCGTAAGAGCCTACAAGGACGTACTTGCGGCGTGTCCCGCGAGGGTGGGCGGGCAAGGGCCCTGCAACGAAGCACCAGATCAGATGCTTTTCCCCCGCTTCTTACACAGTGCCCGTCTGAGCTCAACACAAGAGCTTTGCCGCCGTTTCAACGCAGCAAAGCTTGGTGGTCGTGCACACAAGCAACTCGCCGACCGCCGCTCCTGCTCTTGTCCATGCATACCGACCATCTCGGCAAGTCCTTGCCCGCCCACCGTCGCGGGACCTTACGCGGCATGGATGCCGCGTAAGAGCCTACAAGGACGTACTTGCGGCGTGTCCCGCGATGGTGGGCGGGCAAGGACCCGGCAGCCAAGCTACAGCTCACATGACACGTCTTCGCTTCACCTAAATTGACCAGCCACAGCGTGCAAAAAGGTCCCAGCTCGCGTGCTCCACAATCGGCACACAGCGCCTCACAGCTCCTGCAACACCCCCACGATCTGCCGCACACGCGCCACATCGGTACGCTGGTAGTCGCCGCCCAGATCGGAGATGTACGCGTGCGGCGCATGCACCTGCGCCGCAACCGGCCCACGTGAGGAGGCATGGAACTCTCGCGCGCCGGTGTTGGCGCGCAGCGCACGCACATTGCTTTCGGACACGCCCGCACCCGGCATGATGCTGATGCGGTCGCCCGCCTGCCGCACCAATGCGGCAATGGTGTCGACACCTTCAAGCGCGCTCGCACGCGCACCGGAGGTCAGCACGCGCTCGCAACCCAGCGTGATTGCATCTTCCAGCGCGCGCGACGGATCGGCACTGACATCGATCGCACGATGAAAGGTCACGCCCAGCGAACCGGCTGCGGCGATCAACACCCGCATCGTGCCCATGTCGACCTGCCCGTGCGGATCCAGCGCGCCTAGCACCACGCCATCGCAGCCCAGCCGCACGCATTGCTCCACATCGCGCCGCATCACCTCGACCTCCGCCGCGTCGAAGACGAAGTCGCCCACGCGCGGACGGATCAATACGTATAGCGGAATCTGCAATCGCTCACGCACCACTGCCAGCGTGCCGAACGATGGCGTCAGCCCGCCGCCATCCAGGCCCCCGCAGAGTTCGACCCGCATCGCACCGCCTTCCTGCGCCGCCAATGCCGACCCCACCGAATCGGCGGCCACTTCCAGCCCCAACCCACTCATGCTGCAGGCTCGGTGGTGTAGTGGCTTTCACCGGGCACCAGCAGATCCTGCCGCTGCGCATCGCAGACCGCGTAACTGAAACCCTTCTGGATCGCGAACGCCCCCACCTCGCCGCGCTTGTTCATCGCCAGAAATCCTACCTGCAAGGTGCGGGTGAGTTCGGGCTTGCGCCGGATCAGCCGCATCACCACCTCGCGGCAGGCATCGGCCGGCGACTTGCCCTGGCGCATCATTTCCACCACCGCAAAACTGCCGACATTGCGGATCACCTCTTCGCCGACGCCGGTCGAGGTCGCACCGCCCACCTCGTTGTCCACGTACAACCCCGCGCCGATGATCGGGCTGTCGCCGACCCGACCGTGCATCTTCCACGCCATGCCGCTGGTGGTGCACGCGCCGGACAGGTTGCCGTGCGCATCCAGCGCCAGCATGCCGATGGTGTCGTGATTGTCCTTGCCGCCTGGCAACTTTGCATCGCGCCAGGCACGGTTTTCGATATTGGCTTCCGGCGAATATTTCGAGGTCTTCAACCACTCTTTCCACGCCGCTTCCGAGCTGGGCGTGAGCAGCTTGGTCTGCGGAAATCCCTGCTCCAGCGCGAACTGCCGCGCGCCATCGCCGACCAGCATCACATGCGGGGTTTTTTCCATCACCGCGCGCGCCACCGAAATCGCATGCACCACATCTTCCAGTGAAGCAACCGAGCCGCAATTGCCCAGGTGATCCATGATGCAGGCGTCCAGCGTCACCCGGCCATCGCGGTCCGGATAGCCACCCAAGCCAACAGTCGGATTACTCGGGTCTGCTTCCGGCACGCGCACGCCGGCTTCCACCGCATCCAGTGCGATACCGCCGCTGCCAAGGATTTTCCAGGCCGCCTGATTGGCGGCAATGCCGAAATCCCAGGTGGAAATCACCCGCGCCGCGCCGCGCGGCAGCGCGGTAACGCGTCCGGCCGTGCCGGCACCGGCGGCAGCCTGCGCACGTGCGCCCCACCCGGCCAGGCCGGAAGCGATCGCACCAAGCGTGGCGCTCTTGAGGAAGTGACGACGTTGGATCATCCGGGCGAACTCCATGCAGGAAGAAGACAGGCAACCGCAGTGCGCGGCCATAGCCTTCCATCATGCGGCAGCACCGCGCGCGGATAAACCGCCTTGCGGCGCCCAGCAGTGCGGATTCGCGCATAACGCGCAGCAATGACTGTAAAGCCCCTGTCCCACAGCGGCGAGAAGGCACGGCTTGCGCGCGGGCCTTGGAGCGCCCGCGCTGCTGGCGAGGGCCGGGACGCAGAGCGGAGGTCGGGGTGAGGGTACGGGGCGAACGGCACCGCCCTGCACCGCCGTGCCCTCATCCGGCGCTAGGCGCCACCTCCTTCCAATGGGAGAAGGGAAGCATCAAGCCCCTCTCTAATGGAAGAGGGGTTGGGGTGAGCGTACGTAGACAAGTGATGCCAGTCGCCCAGCCATCCCCAGCGAGCACTGCACAGCAGCACTCACCGGCGATCGAAAAATCTTCAACCCAGTTAACCCCGTTTGCCGCACTGGTCCGTTTACTCAACAGAGGCGCAGTGCACGGCGACCTCGGACGGTCCGTTGTTCACCCATCCCTTTTCGCCACGCAAAGGATTCCCATGCCCCGTCACAGCCTTCTTGCGCTCGCCTTGCTGCTGAGCGCCTGCTCGCACGAGCCGACCCAGCCGAACAGCGACAGTTCGCGCACCACCGTGCTGCCTGCAACCGCGCAGCCATCGCCATCCACCGCTTCGACACCCGCGCAGATCGAGGGCAGTCTCGCAGCGCCTGCCCTCGCCCACCCCATGCAGCCGCCGTCTGTGCCGAGTCCACCACCGGCACCATCGCCATCCGCAATGCCGATGCTGATGCCGATGCCGATGCCAGCAGCGCCCATCGCACTTGAGGCCTCGGTTGCACAGCGGGCGCCAAGCGCTAAGTGGGTCGCACAACGCCCAATGCTCGACAACCGCATGCCGATGCCGCCGCTCCTGCCGGCACCGGCCGAAGACCGCGAAACGTATCAAACGCTGCGCGACAACCCGATCGTGCAGACTGCGGCGAATCCGGTGTCCACCTTCAGCATCGACGTGGACACCGGCAGCTATAGCAATGTGCGGCGCTTCCTGAGCGCAGGCACGCTACCGCCGGTGGACGCCGTGCGTGTGGAAGAGCTGATCAACTACTTCCGCTACGACGACCCCGCACCCACCAACGGCCAACCGTTCGCCGTGAGCGCCGAACTGGCGCCCACGCCCTGGAACAACGACAGCCTGCTGCTGCGCGTCGGCATTGCCGGCCGCGACATCGCCAGCGCCGGTCTGCCGCCGGCCAACCTGGTGTTTCTGGTCGATGTCTCCGGCTCGATGGACTCGCCCGACAAACTGCCGCTGCTGCAATCCTCGCTCAAGCTGCTGGTGCGGCAGTTGCGGGCGAAAGATCGCATCACCCTGGTGACCTATGCCGGCAACACCGCAGTCGTGCTGCCGCCCACGCCCGGCGACCAGCAGGGCCGCATCATCGAAGCCATCGACAGCCTGCAATCGGCCGGATCCACCGCCGGCGCCAGCGGCATCGAACTGGCCTACAGGGCTGCCCAGCAAGCCTATCTGCGCGGCGGCATCAACCGCATCCTGCTCGCCACCGATGGCGACTTCAATGTCGGGGTCACCGACTTCGATCAGCTCAAGGGCATGGTCGCCGAAAAGCGGCGCTCCGGCGTGGCGCTGTCCACGCTCGGCTTCGGCACCGGCAATTACAACGACACGCTGATGGAACAGCTGGCCGATGCCGGCGACGGTGCCTACGCCTACATCGACTCGTCGCTGGAAGCACGCAAGGTACTGACCCATGAGCTCGGCGCCACGCTGGCCACGATCGCGCGCGACGTCAAGATCCAGGTCGAATTCAATCCGGACACGGTCAAGGAATATCGCCTGATCGGCTATGAAAACCGCGCACTGCAACGCGAGGACTTCAACAACGACCAGGTCGATGCAGGCGAGATCGGCGCCGGCCACACCGTCACCGCGCTGTATGAAATCACCCCGACCGATGGCCACGCATCGGTGGACCCCCTGCGTTATGCCAACACCGCCACACCTCGAAAAGTGCGTGCAATCGACAACGAACTGGCGCACGTCAAACTGCGCTACAAGCTGCCCGATGCACAACGCAGCCAGTTGCTCGACACGGTGGTCCGCAGCAATCAGCGCCGGGCCTTGAACGCCACCAGCGATGCCTTCCGCTTTTCCGCCGCAGTGGCCGGGTTTGGCCAGCGCCTGCGCGGCGGCAGTCAGCTGCACGGCTGGGATTATCCGCAGGTGCGTGCCCTGGCCGCGGCCAGCCTGGGCAGCGACCGCTTCGGCTACCGCGCCGATTTCCTGCAGCTGGTGCAGCAGGCCGACGCACTGAGTAGCCGGCCAATCGCAACCACCGACTGATGCGCGCGGCACCTGCCTATACTGCGCGCATGCAACCTGCCGACCTTGCGCATCTTCCCGACGAGGAGCTCATGCTCCTTGTCGCCAATGGCTTTGTCGAACAGCCGGCCACCGAGTTGTTCACGCGTCACAACCGCGCGCTGTTCAACTTCCTGGCCTGGTTGTGCGAAGGCAACCTGAGCGAAGCCGAAGACCTCGCGCAGAAGACCTGGGTCAAGCTGATGACCCGCTGCAGCGACTACCGCCCCGGGCAGGCCGCCTTCACCAGTTTTCTGTTCCAGATCGCGCGAAACGGCTGGATCGACACCCGGCGCAGCGCTTCTCACAGCACCTCGGTGGCGCTGGACGACGCCCATCTGCAACTGCCCGATGACGACCTGTCCACCGAGCAGCTCGCCATGCTCGGCCAGCAACACCATCGCGTGCGCGCTGCGGTGATGGCATTGCCCGACGCACAACGCGAAGTGGTGGTGCTGCGCTTTTTTGCCGAGCTCGGCGTCGACGAAATCGCCCAGGTGATCGGCGAAGGTTTCGAGACCGTCAAGAGCCGGCTGCGCTATGCATTCGCAAAGTTGCGCCTGAGCCTGGACGCGACCCGATGAGCCAGTCCTTCGAACGGTTTGTCGCCGGCAGCGATGGCCTTGCCGCACTGCTGCGTGCACTGCCGGCGCATACGCCGCCGGCGTCGATGCAGGCGTGGTTCGCACAGGCCGCACGCAACGCCGATGCCGAACGTGCGGCAGTGCATCCAACGCAGGACACCTTGCAGTTCGAAGCACCCGCCACGATGGCGGCGATGTTTGCGGCGGCCGCCGCGCAGGCGGAGCAGGCGCAGGCCGTACGGCGTGCTGCCGTGCAGGCGCGTCTGGCACAGGGCCAACCTATCGATCAGGCCGGGACGACGAATCTGAGCGAGTCCGCGCGTGCGTGGATCGCCGCGCAACCGCCACACGCCGATACGGCAGAGCTGCGTCCGACCGCAGACGTGGCCGCAGCATCAGCTGCGTCGCTGGCCACGGCGGCACCGGCATCTGCGGAGGAAGCCGCCGTTGCATCTGGAGTCGCATCGCGCGCGCTTCCTGCGCCCGACCTTGCGTCCACATCCGCATCCACCTCCCATGCATCGCAGGCGCAGGCAGCAGCTGCCGCCACAGCAAGCTCAAACCCTGCCCCTGCCGGCAACGCAGCCGCCCGCCGGCGCAGCAGCCGTCGCCCGCGCTGGATGCCGACGCTGGCCTTCGCTGCATCGATCACCCTGGTGGTCGGCATCGGATTGCAGTGGCAGGCCAGTCAGCCCACCGCGGAGGCGCCGCCAGCGGCTGCAGTCGGGACGTCAGTCGTCGAACCGTCGACAGTTCACCAAGCCAGGCGCGCGCCTGAGCAGCTCGATCCCGGCGCAGAGCATGCGTTGGTTTTGCCTGCGATGCCGGCACCGGCGGATGCCGAAGTCTCCGAAACCGCAGCGCGCCCGAGCGCGGCAGCGCCCTCCCCGCCGCCAGCGCCGTCCCCCCTGCCATCGCCCGCCTTGACCCCGGAACCAGTCAGTGCAGCGGCGCCTGTAGCGCCTGCGCCGTCATTCGACTCCGCACTCGCCGCCGACCCCACGTCAGGCACTGACCTGCAATCAGCCGACGCCCAGCCACCCGCGGCGCCTGCACCAGCTCCAGCCCCGATCGTCGCACTCCCTGAGGATGCGTCGGTGACTGGCTCGCTCGCAGCCAGTGCCCGGCCCAGCGCGCCTGCGGCACTTGCCCCCATCCCGCCCTCGCCCGCACCGGCTTCGATGCCGGCGACCGAGCAGGCGCAGATCGTCATCAGCGCAACAGACGGCACGCTGCAATCACGCGCGCCTGGCGCAGGCCAGCCTGCACCGCTGCGTGTGCTCCATGCGCCGTTGGCGCAGACGGACGCCGCCCGCGCAACACCGCCAACCAGCCAACCAGCCTTCAGCACCACGGCGGTCGACGCCGGGATGTCTCGAGCAAAATCTGCCCCGGTGCGCATCGCGCCGATAAAGCGCGCCATGCCCCCGGCCGACTGGCTTGCGCGCCACGCCGCTGCCGACGATCACGCGCCGGCTCGGATCCGCATCCTGGCCGCCACACCCGATGCACCCGAGGTGCAGGACTGGGCCAGCCGACTGCGCGCGCGCCTCCGGCAACGCGGCTGGTCGACACAGGTGGAGGTCTTGCAGGATGCAGGGCTCGAAGCCGACCAGCTGCGTGTCGAGCCGCTGACTGTCACGCCCTAGGTCACCGCACCGCGCGCATCGCTGTACCCGCCTGCGCAACCGGGCTCACGCATCCGCCGCCGGAGCGTCGTCGCGCAACCTGCTGGTCAATACATGGTCGCGCCAGATACCGTTCAATTGCAGATAACGGCGCGCATAGCCTTCGATCTGGAATCCCAGCCGCTGCAGCACACGCGCAGTGCGCAGGTTGTCGGGGACGTATTGCGCCATCACCCGATGCAGGCCAAGCGGGCCGAAGGCAAACCCGATGCCCTGCGTGGCCGCCCACTGGATCAGGCCGCGCCCCTGCTGCTGCGCATCCAGGCCATACCCGAGATGACAGCCCTGGAAGGCACCGCGCTGGATCTGGGTGAAGCCGACCGTGCCGATCACCTGTGCATCGCGCAGCAACACCAGTTGCAACTCGCGCTCGCCCGGCACCGCGGTGCGGTAGGCGATGCTCAGCCGGCGCCAGCCCTCGGTGGTGTAGAACGCCGGTGGCCGCAGCGGCATCGCCGCGGCCAGATGCGCGCGATTACGGCTGTGGTAATCGGCCATCGCGGCCGGATCGACGATGGCCAGATCGCACAGCAGCACACCGTCGGCGTGCTCGACCGGCGCGAAGACGGGAAGACTCATGACAGCCGCGGGCGCACCTTGCGCGCGTCATGCGTGTTGTGTGGAGCAGGCTGACACATACGGATCACGCCCCCGCAAACGGTTGCCCTACGGCAGCAAGACATCCCAGCCATCTGCCGTGTCGGCATGCACTGCACGCAGCGCGGCGGCACTCGTCAGAGCAGCGCGGCCCCTACCCGATCCTCGTCCCGGCACTGCCCGCAACTGGGCAGCGTCGTCGCCCGGCAATGGCGCTTTAGGCGGCAACCGCCGCAAGCGCCTGCGCAACCTGTGCCTCGATCGCATCCAGGTTCGGCAGCAGCGCACTCTGCTCGCCCAGCAGCACGCGCATGTGCACGCCGTCGGGCAGCGCATCTTCAGACGCGTCGGCCAGCAGGCCGTCGCGCGGCACCGAGATCAGCTGCGGGAACGAGGCGGTGAGCAAGGCGAAATACGGCAGCACCGGATTGCCGCCCAGCGCCTTGAGCACGATCACCTTGTTGTTGACCGCCGTAGGCTCCTCGCCCATGCCGCTCAAGCGCGCAAACGACAGCAGCGGCACCTTCCAGCCGTACCAGTCGATGCGCCCGACCACCCAGCGCGGCATCTCGGCCATCGGCTCGACCGCCACCCGCGACATCACCTCGGCCACCGTGGCGTTGGGCAGCAGCACGCGCTCCTGGCCGGCCTGGATCAGGACGCCGCGGATTTCGTCATTGTTGGCGTAGCTCATCGCACCTGTTCCGTTCTTGAGAGGAAGCGCCCGGCTTATGCCGGCCAGCGCTGCGCCAACGCCTGCGCCAGCTGCGCAGGGTCGCCGGTCAGAATGCCCTGGCGCGCCAGACGCGCCGCCGCGGCCGGGTCGTAACAGCCGTCGGCGGATTGACCGGCCAGCCAGCCGCCCTGCTCGGCCAGCGCCAGCGCGGCCTCGACCAGCGCCTCGTTGGCACCGCTGAGCATCAGCACCGCACTGTCGGTCGGCGGCAACGCGGCCACCAGCCCGGCCGGATCGGCCTGCGCGACAAACGCCAGCGCGCCGGCATGTTGCTGCACGCCGATGTCGTCGGACAGCACGTAGACCTTGCCCGCTGCGATCACCTGGCCGGCTTCGCCCAGTTCGACCGGCAACGCCGACACGCGTCCCATCTGCCGCACCAGGTTGCCGTACTGGCCGCCATCCAGGGTCATGCGCACCAGCACGGCGCGCGGAAACGCCGGCGGCAGCGCGGACAGCAGGCGACGGATCGCATCCGGGCCGCCGATACCGGCCAGTACCAGCACCGCACCGGTGGTGTCACCGGCCTGATCCAGCTCCACCAGCGACAGTCCGCCGGTCGACAACGCGTCCATGTTGAGTTCGGCACGCGGGCGCACCACCACCGCGACCTCGTCGACCAGGCCCCAGGTACTGGAATCGCCCAGCGTCAGGCCCGGCGTGTCGGCCGCGGCCTCGGACGTGTCCACGCCCCGTGCGAACAAGGCATCGCCGGGCACGCTGTCGAACGCATGCGCGGCTGCCTGCAGATGCTGGTCCAGCTGCAGGTCCGAATGCTGCCGCGGCGCCAGTTCCAGGCCCGGTTCGGGCTGCAGCGACGGCTCGCTCTCGGTGCCTGGCGGCAGTACGTCGGCATGGCCATGCAGCTTGGCGGCCAGATGGCGCACCCAGCGCTGCGCTTCCCAGCCCTCGCGACGCACGGTCAGCTCGGCCTCGTCGAAGATCACCGTGACGCCGGGCATGTTGAAGGCCGGCTCCAGCGCTTCGAGCGCGTCTTCGATCGACGGCTCCAGCGCGACCAGCACCGCCACCGGTTCGGCATCGCGCAGCATCTGCACGTCTACCGCGGAGGGCTCGTCTTCCAGCACCACGTGGGCGCCGGCCAGGCCGAGCGCTTCACGCAGGCGCTCGCGCGCCTGCCCGGGCCGGCCCAGCAGGGCGACCGGAGTTCCCATTGCGCCATTATTCTCGGACACGGGCGATCCCCAGCAGGTCATACACGTTTCGCATCAGATCCAACTCTTGGTAAGGCTTGCCCAGGTAACGTTGCACGCCGATCTCGAAGGCGCGCTGGCGATGCTTCTCGCCGCTGCGCGAGGTGATCATCACGATCGGCACCGCCTTGAAGCGCGGGTCGGCACGCATCGCGGTCGCCAGCTCGTAGCCGTCCATGCGCGGCATTTCGATGTCCAGCAGCATCAGGTCGGGCACGCGCTCCTGCAGCAGTTCCAGTGCCTCGACACCATCGCGTGCGGTGGTGACATCCAGGTTGTGGCGTTCCAGCACGCGGCTGGTGACCTTGCGCATGGTCAGCGAATCGTCCACCACCATCACCAACGGCACTTGGCGCTGCGATTCGGCCGGGGTTTCCGGCGCCGGACGCGCCGGCTGGCTGAGATAGCGGCGCACCAGCGGGGCCACGTCCAGGATCACCACCACGCGGCCATCGCCGGTGATGGTGGCGCCGTAGATACCCGGCACCGAAGCGATCTGCAGGCCCACCGGCTTGACCACGATTTCGCGGTTGCCCAGCACCTGATCGATCGCCACCGCCGCGCGCAGGTCGCCCGCACGCACCAGCAGCAACGGCACCTGTGCCTGACCATCGGCACGCGCGGCGGCCTGGCCGACCAGCGAGCCGAGATCGTGCAGCACGTACTCCTCGCCGGCGTAGTGGTAGCCGCCCTCGCCCGACTCGTAGCGGCTGCGCGAGATGCGGCCGATACCACTGACCGACGCCACCGGCACCGCGAAGGTGGTGTCGCCGATGCGCACGAACACCGCCTGGGTGACCGCCAGCGTCTGTGGCAGGCGCAGGGTGAAGGTGACGCCCTGGCCGCGCACCGAGTGGATGTCCACCGAGCCGCCGAGCTGACGCACTTCGTTGCGGACCACGTCCATGCCCACGCCACGGCCGGCCAGCTGGCTGACCTGCTCGGAGGTGCTGAAACCGGAGGCGAAGATCAGCCCATCCAGTTCGGCCTCGCTGAGCTCCTGGCCGGGTTCGATCAGGCCGCGCTGCTCGCCGCGGCGACGGATCGCCTCGCGGTCCAGCCCGGCGCCGTCGTCGGCCACTTCCAGCACGATTTCCGAGCCTTCGCGGCGCAGACGGATCGCGATGCTGCCCTCTTCCGGCTTGCCCGCGTCGCGCCGTTGCTCCGGCGCTTCCAGGCCATGTGCCACCGAGTTGCGCAGCATGTGTTCCAGCGGCGCGACCATGCGATCAAGCACGTTGCGATCGAGCTCGCCCTGGGTACCTTCCAGCAGCAGGTGCACCTGCTTGCCGGTATCGGTGGCGGCCTGGCGGACCACACGGCGCAGACGCGGCACCAGGCCGTCGAACGGCACCATGCGCGCACGCATCAGGCCGTCCTGCAGCTCGGAGCTGACGCGCGACTGCTGTTGCAGCAGGCCGTCGTATTGGCGCGAGAGATCTTCCAGCACGCCCTGCAAGCCGCCCAAGTCGGCGGCCGATTCGTTCAGCGCGCGGCTGAGCTGCTGCAGGGTGGAGAAGCGGTCCAGTTCCAGCGGATCGAAGGTGCGATCGCCCTGATCCTGCTCGCGCTGATAACGCGCCACGATCTGCGCTTCGGTTTCCAGATCCAGACGACGCAACTGGTCGCGCAGACGGGCGTTGGTGCGATCCAGTTCGCCCATGGCGCCGCGGAAGGCGCCCATCTGCTGTTCCAGGCGCGAGCGGTAGATCGCCACTTCGCCGGCGTGATTGACCAGGCGGTCGAGCAGGTCGGCACGCACGCGCACCTGTTCCTGCTGCGCGCGCGGCAGCAGTTCTTCCTCGACCTGGCCGTCGACCGGGATGGGCGCCGACAGCGGTGCCGGTTCCACCGACGCCTTGGCGATCGCACGCACATCGGCGTCGCTGGGCTCTGCGGCATTGCGGCCACGGGTACGGGTTTCGAAGGCTTCCACCAGGTCGGTCGGCATCGCCACGGCGCGGTGCATGCCGGTGCGGGTCAACAGCTGATGCAGGCGGTCGAAGCCGCGCTCGAACAGGCGCACGTCATCGCGGTCGATGTCGGTCCGGTTGGCCGCCACCGCTTCGAGCAGCGATTCGATCGCATGGCCGAGGTCGCCGATGGCGTTGATGCCGGCCATGCGCGCGCCGCCCTTGAGCGTGTGCAGGTCGCGCTGCAGTCCGTTGAGGACCTCGCGGTCTTCCGGCACCTCGCGCATGCGGGCGATCAGACCATCGCAATGGTCGAGCAGGTCGCGGCCTTCCTCGACGAAGATGTCGACCAGTTCACCATCGAGCTGGTCGAAATTGAGCGGGCCGGTATCGAAGGCTGCGCCCACGTCGTTGGCGGCGCTATCGCCCGCCGCAGCGTCTTCCACCGGCGCGCTGAAGGCCACGGCTGCGACGTCTTCGTGTTCGCTTGCGGAGCCGGTAGATTCGACTTGCTCTGTGTGTCCGACCTGTTCGGCGTGCTCGGGATACTCGACTTGTTCGGTGTGTTCGACTTGCTCGGGATGCTCGACAGCATCCGTTGCGCTGATAGCCTCGAGCGTCTGGTCTGCATCTGCATCTGCATCTGCGTCTGCGTCTGCGTCTGCGTCTGGATGCTGCGCGTTGACCTCGGCATCGGCATGGGTGTCCGCCTCGGCGTCAGCAACGACGTCCGAATGCAGCTCCGGCGCACTTTCTGACTGCGGATCGCCGGTCTCTTCGACCTGATCGGCCACCTGCGCCATCTCGAAGGCCTGCACCGACTCGATGGTGTGTTCGGGTAGCGCTTCGGCAGCCTGCTGTGCGTCTGCAGCGTGGTCTGCGTCTGCGGGCTGTTCCACCTCTGCAGTCTGTTGTGTCTCTGTCGCCTGCTCTGCTTCAGCCTGCTCTGCTGCTGGAGTCTGCTCTGCTTCTGCAGCGTGCTCGGCTTCCGCAACGTGCTCGACTTCGTCGGCATGCGCGTGCGCGTCCGGGTGTTCCTGCTCGCCCGACTCGACATGCGCTTCCGATTGCGCAGCCTCGTCCGCATGCACAGGTTCCTGCGGGTGCTCCTGCTCGCCCGACCGAGCATGTTCTTCGGAAGACGGATGCTGGCCCAACTGCGTGGTGTCTTCCAACTGCAGCTGGTCGCCAAGCTGCGCGTCGGCATCCTGCGGCAGCCCGGCATCGCCGTGCTGCACTGCCTCGTCGGCAGGCGGCTGCGCGTACGCACCGATAGCCTCGTCGTGCGGAGTGGACACGTGGTCGCGCTGCTCGGTCGACTCACCGGCCAGCGCCGCGCTGTCCTGCGTCCAGTCTTCGGTGGTCGCCGCTTGCGTGTGGTCGGCCAGCGGGGCCTGCGCATGCACCGCTTCCAATGCCTCGATGGTCTCGACAGGCGCTTCGTCCGTGGACGCCGCGTCATCGCTCAGTGCCGCGTCGGCATTCTGCGCGCTTGCGTGGCCCTCGCGCTGCTCGAGCTTCTCGTGCTCAGCAGCATGCTCGCCCGGCGACTGCTGCTCGGCGTCTGCACGCTCGGCAGCAAGCTCCCCGGCTTCGGGTGCGGCGAGCGTCTGCGCATCGCCCAACGCGGCTTCCGCGTCGGACAACTCGTCCACTGCCACGTGCTCGCCAGCTTCCGGCACGTCGCCTGCGTGCTCATGCGATGCCGCATCGACATGGCCAGCCTGCTGCAATCCGGTCGCATCCCAGGCATTGGCGTCGACCACCGGCTCATCGGCCGGGGTGTCGTGCCCATCGACGCCAGGCGACTCAGCCTCGGCTTCGTGCTGGTGCTGGTGCTGGTGCTGGGCAGCATCGCCATGCGACGCCTCGGCGACCTGCTCCGCTCCCGCATCGGAGGCGACTGCATCCCCGGCCGGGGCCTGCGCAGTCTCGACCGAATCAGCAATCTGCTCCTGCTCCAGCGCAGCAAGGTCAGCCGTCTGCGTCTGTTCATGCGGTGCCGGTGCGTCCAGCGCAAGCGACGAGGTGTCTTCGGCCTCGGCCTCGGCCAGCTCGTCCACCGCGATCGCTGCGTCGGCATCGGCGTGCGCATCGGCATCCGCTGCGTCATCGGCGGCATGCACGGGCGCGCTGTGATCGCTCGTATCCGACGGCAGCGCGCTGGCGTCCAGATACTGCGACAGATCCTGCGCGCCGGTCAGCTCGACCGCCGACTCGCTGCTGACCGCCATCTCGCCCGGCGCATCCAGATCTTCCAGCTCGTCCAGGAACGCCTGCGGTGGCCACTGCGCTTCCGGCAGCGTCTCCACCAGCGCGCGCAGGCGTTCGCTCAACGGCGCAAACGACGGAATCAACGGCGCATCGGCGCGCAAGGCGGTCACGGTGGTGGCGATTGCCGACGCCGTTGCGGCAATGGCGTCGATGCCCTCCTGCGAGGGGAGCAGCGACGCGGCAAGCAGACGCTTGACGTAGCTCTCGGCCGGCGTGGTCACCAGTGTGATTTCCGGCACGTCGGTCATCGCAAACGCGCCACTCATGGTGTGCACCGCGCGCAGCAATTCTTCGCTCGCCAGCTGCGGCTCGGCCTGGTTGGCCTGCAGCCACGCGTTGACGGTTTCCAGGTGGGTGGCGACTTCGGCTTCCAGGATCTCGCGCAGCACGCTGTCCACCGAGGCCGGTGTGCCACCGGTCGCCGCGAACACGCCTGCCGCTGCCGGAATGAAGGCGACATCCGCAGCCACCGGCGTTGCCGGCGCGGCCACGTAATAGACTTCTTCGCCCGCGGCCACACGCTCGGCAACTGCCTGGATGTCCGGCAGATCGGCGCTGATGCGGCCCTGGTCGCGCAATGCGGCGTTGAACTGCGGCAGCACTTCGTAGGCCAGTTCGACCATCGCCACCACCGCCGGGCTGGCCGGCCGCGAGTTGTCGAGCACGCGGTTGAGCATGCTCTCGATCTTCCAGCTGAACTCGCCGAGCACCTGCGCGCCGACCAGGCGACCGCTGCCCTTCAAGGTGTGGAAGACGCGGCGGATCGGGCGCAGGTTGTCCTGGCTGTGTGGCGCGGCACGCCAGACCGGCAGCAGCTGACCCAGATTGACCAGCTCTTCGTCGAATTCCTCCAGGAATACGTCGCGGATGTCGTCGTCGATATCGCTGTCGCCAAAGCCGCCGAAGATGCCGGCATCGGCACTGGCCTGGGCCGGTTCGCTCGCTGCCGGCTCGGGCGCTGCCTTCGCAGTCTGACTGTCGGCATCGGTCGTGTGCTGTACCTGCGGACGCTGCACATCGAACTGCGCGGCGGCCGCGTCGAGCTGGGCCAAAAACGCCGTCGATGCGGCGTCCAGTTCGAACTCGCTGACCACCGCCTGCTGCACGCGCGGTGCGCTCTGCTCGGCGGCGTCGTCGGCCGGGGCTGGCTGCGGTTCGGGCGCGGAGTCGACGAACGGGTCGTCCAGCTCTTGCGGCGCCACGGGTGGCAGCGGCGGCGGCGAGAACGCATCCTCGATGCTGGTCTGCGCGCGGCCGGTCTGGGCCTGCGCGATGAAGTCCAGCGGTGCCTCGGTCTGGTCGGCATCGCCCGGCAACTCGATCTGCTCGATCTGCAGCGGCGTCGGTTCGGCAACCGCCGGCGTGGCGCTGTCGTCCTGCTCCAGCGCACTCAGATCCACGGTGTAGCTGACCTGCGCGGCATCGGCCGACACGCTGCCGTCCTGCTCGGCCAACACCGGGTCGAACACCGAGGTGGCGATCGGTGCGGCGTGCTCGGTGGTTTCCAGCTGCCAGTCGCCGGGCGCCTGCGCGCCATCGTCGGACAGGTCCAGCGGCGCAACCGTAAACGGCACGTGCGCCTGGCCGGAGACGGTTTCCTCGGCGGCGACCGGGTCGAACGAAAACACCGTGTCGGTAGCGGCAGCGCCGGTGTCGTGCACCACGCTGGCGGCAAACGGCGCCTCGACCACGGTTTCGTTGGCCCATTCCAGCGACGGCGTCGGCGCAGCGTCGTTGGCCGCCAGCGCCGGGGCAGCGGCCTGCTGCGCGAGCGATGCGGCGAGCTGCTCGGCCACGCTGCCCGGCTGGTCGGCACCGACCGGCAGGTCGGACGGCTGGCCCGAGGGCAGCGGCCAGTAGCGCAGCGTTTCCAGGCTGTTGCGGGTGATGTCCAGGATTTCTTCGCGGCCGGGACGGCGCTCGCGCAGGGCTTCCAGGTAGTACTCCAGGCTGGCCATCGCATCGGCCAGGGTGTCCAGCTGGCGCCCGCTGGGCACGCGCTGCTTGCCGATCAGTTCCAGATCGACATAGCGGCGCACGCCTTCCAGGTAATCGGCCGCCTGCGGCAGCTCGAGGATGCGCAGCGCCCCGCCGACTTCGCCGAGCAGATGCGGCACGTCGGCCAGGCGGGCGTGGTCCCAGTTGGTCTCGATGAAGGCGACGAAATGCTCGCGCGCCGCACCGAAATTGGCGATCGCCTCCTGCGCCAGCACGTCCACCGTGCGCCGCACTTCCGAGGAGGTGGCGCTGTTGCTGGCTTCATTGCCGTCGCCGACATCGGCGCCCAGGCTGGCGACCTGGTCATCCAGCGAGGCATCGACATACAGCAGCGCGCCGGCGATATCCAGCAGCACGCCTTCGTCCATCTGCACCTGGCCGTCGACCACGCGCGCCAGCGCATCGCGCTGCTGCACGACCACATTGCGCGCCACGCCCAGGCCCATCATGCCCAGGGTGTCGGCAACGCTGCCGAGATCCTTGACCTGGGTCTGCAGCTCGGCGATCTCGCCGCCGGTACGCAGGTGCAGGTCCAGCGCGTCCTTGACGCGCAGCAATTCTTCCTTGACCGCATTGCCGACAGTGTCGAGCAACTCGCGATTGCGCCCGCTCAGGCTGCCGCGCGCGTGATCCAGCTCGGCCTCGGTGGCGACGCCGGCCTGCGGATCGAACGCGAACAACACGCTTTCGCTCAGACCGGGTTGACCACGCGTGGCACGGATTTCATTGAGCAGCGGCAGCAGCACGATCGGAATGTCGCGGTGACCGTTCTGCAGGCGCTCCAGGTAGTCGGGCAGCAGCACGGTGCCGCGCATCAGCATGGCGCAGGCTTCGTCGCGGTCGGCCACCTCGCCGACCTGCACCGCCTGGGCCAGCAGCTCGAGTTCTTCGGCCACCATCGCCGGGGCGTACAGCTCCACCATGCGCAAGGTGCCCTGCACCTGGTGCAGATAGCCGGCGCAGAAGCGCATCCGACTGGTGTCGGACGGTTCTTCGGCAAAGTACTCGATCTCGTTGCGCGCCTGGCGCAACGTCTCGTCCAGCTCCGGCTTGACCCAGCCCAGCGCGGCGTGACTCATCGCATCGCGAAGCGCACTCATTGCAGCCCCCTGCCTACGGCCGGGGTACCGCCGAGGCGGCCACCGGTCTGTTCCTGCATCGACGTAACGCTACTACGCGCCATCTGCTGATCCTTTCCCGTTCCGCGTCGTGCTCACGCCGGCAGCTTGAAGTCGGCGACCGAACGGCGCAGATCGGCAGCGAGCTGAGCCAGGTTGCCGATCGACTCGGCCGTCTGCTCCGCACCCTGCGATGTCTGGCTGGTGATCTGACGGATCACGCCCATGGTCTGTGTGATATCCGTCGCTGCGGCCGACTGCTGGTGCGCGGCGATGGAGATGTTCTTGATCAGGTTGTTCAAGGCGTTGGACACGCGCTCGATTTCGGTCAGCGCGGTGCCGGCGTCTTCGGCCAGGCGTGCACCGGACACCACTTCGGAGGTGGTCTGCTCCATCGAGCTGACCGCCTCGTTGGTATCGGCCTGAATGGTCTGCACCAGGCCTTCGATCCGCCGGGTCGCGCCGGAGGTGCGTTCGGCCAGGCGCTGCACTTCGTCGGCCACCACCGCGAAACCGCGACCGGCCTCGCCCGCCGAGGCGGCCTGCACCGCGGCGTTGAGCGCCAGGATGTTGGTCTGCTCGGAAATGTCGTTGATCAGTTCCACGATCGAGCCGATCTCCTGCGAGGATTCGCCCAGGCGCTTGATGCGCTTGGAGGTTTCCTGGATCTGGTCGCGGATCTGGTCCATGCCCTGGATGGTCTCGCGCACCACGCCGGCACCTTCGGCGGCGATCACCACCGAGCGCTGCGCCACTTCGGCCGACTCGGTGGAGTTGCGCGACACCTGTTCGATGCTGGCGGCGATTTCGCTGATGCGCTCGGAGGCGGTGGTGATCTGGTTGGCCTGCTGGCCCGCGGCGTCGGCCAGCTGCATCGCGGTGGCCTGGGTCTCCTGGGTCGACACGGCGACCTTGGCCGAGGTGTCGTTGATCGTGGTCACCAGGTGGCGCAGCTCATCCACGGCGTAGTTGATGGCGTCTGCAATCGCGCCGGTCATGTCCTCGGTCACCGAGGCCTTGACGGTCAGGTCGCCCTCACCGAGCGAGCTGATTTCGTCCAGCAGCCGCATGATCGCCTGCTGGTTGCGGCTGTTGAATTCCACCTGCGCCTGGTAACGCACGTCCTGCTCGCGCGAGCGTACCCGCACCGAGCTCCAGACAAAGCCGATGATCGCCAGCAGCGCCAGCAGGCCGGACACCACGCCCAGCCAGAAGTTCGGAAACAGGCGCGTGTCGCGCACCGAGCCGAACGCCGAGAACGCATCGAACAGCTTCTTGCTGTCGTCCAGCATCTTGTTCGAGCCGGCGGTCAGCGCGGCGGCCGAGGACTGCGCGGCGAACAGGTTGCGCGAGCTGGCCAGGATGGCGTCGACGTCCTTCTTCATCGTCGCCCACTGCGCCTGCGACTGCTCCAGCGCCGACAACGCGGCCGGGTTGCGCACCGCGGCGATGCCCAGTTCGTCGTTGCCCGCGCGCAGGCCTTCGAGCATCTGCGTGAACACCACCGAGTCGCGTGCCAGCGCATCACCGGAGGCGGCGGCATTGGCGCCACCGGCGCGCATTTCGGTCACCCGGCGCGCCATGGTGCCGGCGACCACGACCTGCTGCAGCGTGTTGTAGATCTGCGAGGCGGGCGCGCCGCTGACCGTCATCGCGCGCACCACTTCGTTCAACTGCGCCTGCAGCTGCGGCACGCTGCCGGAGAAGCGTTCGGCGTTGCCGGACAGACCGAGCACCGCCGGTTCGCTGGCGATGACCTGATCGGCGTTCTTGCTCAGCGGCACCCAGGTCGCCTTGAGCTGGGCCATCGAACTGGCAACCGAGCCTTCCTGGCCGTAGCGGCCATCCAGTTCGCTGACCGTGCTGTCGATGCGGGCCTTGGTTTCCTTGAACGCGGCAAACGCCTTGGGGTCGCCGGAGACCGCTTCGCGGCCCTGGTTGGCCAGCTGCTGCGACAGCACCTGCAGATCGGCCGCGCCGGTGCCGGCACCGGCCAGACGACTGCCCTGCCAGGTGGCGACGCCGGTATTGGCACCGAACACGATCATCGACAACACCAGCAAACCAAGCCAGAAGCTGGTGCTGACGCTGCCGAGCTTGTTGGTCTTGCGGGCGTCCGGGGCGGTACTCATGGTTCGACCTCGATCTGTATGACGTGGCGGGGTCGCGGCTTAGGCCGCGGCCTGCCGGAATTCAGGAGTGCGCGACAGCAACGCCAGGGAGAACACACCCCAGTCCTGCGTCTCGTTGCGGAAGGCACGGTCGATGAAGTGGGCATAGCGGCCTTGCGCCAACTCGCCGGGTTCGACCGCCTGGACCTGCTCGAAGCTGCGCTGGCCGTACAGCTCGTCGATGGTCAGCGCGACGTCGCCGCCGCTCTGGCGCATGATCAGCACGCGCTGGCCTTCCTGCAGCACCGTCCGCCGGCCCTCCAGGAACTGCTTCAGATCGATCACCGGGAACAGGTTGCCGCGCAGGTTGCCCACGCCCAGCAGCCAGGGCTGTGCGCCAGGCACCGGCGTGACCGGCGGCATCGGCACGATTTCCGCAACTTCGCGGAAATCCGAGACCAGCCGCCGGGTGCCGACGCGATAGCCGACGCCGCGCCAGATGTCGGCCGAGAACTGGCGTTCCGGCAGCGGCGTGGCGTGCGCAAGACTACGACGCTCGTAGTCTTCGAGAATGTCGAATGGAGAACGCATCAACGCACCAGTTGTTTGATGCGGGCGATCAGATCGTCTTCGCGCGGCGGCTTGACGATGTAGTCGCTGGCACCTTGCCGCAAACCCCAGGCCTTGTCGGTTTCCATGCCCTTGGTGCTGACCAGCAGCACGGGGATGTCCTTGGTGGCCTGGTCGCGCGCCAATGCACGCGTTGCCTGGAAACCGCTCATGCCGGGCAGCACCACGTCCATCAGCACCAGATCGGGCGCCTGGCTGCGAATCAGCGCAAGTCCCTCTTCGGCATTGTCGGTGGCGACGACCGTATGGCCTGCTTTTTCCAGCCATTGACTGAAGACTGCCCTGTCGGTGGGCGAGTCCTCGATCAATATAATTCGAGCCATGTTGCCTTTCCCCCTGGTCAGGCGTGGACGTACGTGCGAATCGCGCTCAGTAGTTCTTCACGGGTGAACGGCTTGGTCAGATATTGCTCGGAGCCGACGATGCGGCCGCGTGCCTTGTCGAACAGGCCGTCCTTGGACGACAACATGATCACCGGCGTCGACTTGAAGAGCTGGTTGCCCTTGATCAACGCGCATGTCTGGTACCCATCCAGACGCGGCATCATGATGTCGACAAAAATGATCTGAGGTTGCTGGTCGGCAATCTTGGCCAGTGCCTCGAAACCATCGGTCGCTGTCACTACTTCACAGCCTTCCCGCTTCAGCAGCGTTTCGGCGGTGCGGCGAATGGTCTTCGAATCATCGATCACCATCACCTTCAGTCCTGCGAGTTCCCCACCCGCAGCAATGTTTTCAGTCATGCAAATATCCCCGGACGCGCGACGCTTCTTCCCTGCCGGCGTCGCTACGAAACTGCATGTATATCCCAAGACCCGCATTGACTGTCAAGGGTACGTTGCCGGGGGCCCGCCAGGCGGACGTTCCGACCGTGTGCAGCTGCGGGCCGAGCGGCAAGTCGCGCATTCACGACCGGCCGGGCGCGCCATCGCCACCGCTTGAAGTTACCATCGGCAGCCTGTTCTAAAGGTTTAGCTCCCCATGTCGCTCGACGTCGTCGTGGTGATGGATCCCATCGCCTCCATCAAGATCGCCAAAGACACCACCTTCGCCATGTTGCTGGAAGCGCAGCGGCGTGGTCACCGCCTGCAGTATGTGCGTCCGGGCGGCCTCAGTCTGCGCGAGGGACGCGCGGTGGCACAGGTCGCACCCCTGAGCGTGCGCGAGGACAAGGCCGGCTGGTTCACCCTGGGCGAGTTCGCCGAACTGGAATTCGGCCCCGGCCAGGTGGTGCTGATGCGCAAGGACCCGCCGGTGGATGCGGAGTTCGTCTACGACACCCAGGTCCTGAGCGTGGCCCAGCGCGCCGGCGCGCAGGTGGTCAACGACCCGCAGGGCCTGCGCGACTACAACGAGAAACTGGCCGCGTTGCTGTTTCCGCAGTGCTGCCCGCCGACCCTGGTCAGCCGCGACTCCGCCGCGCTCAAGGCGTTCGTGCTCGAACACGGCCAGGCCGTGCTGAAGCCGCTGGACGGCATGGGCGGGCGTTCGATCTTCCGCAGCGGCACCGGCGACCCCAACCTCAACGTGATCCTGGAGACGCTGACCGACGGCAATCGCAAGCTGACCCTGGCGCAGCGCTTCATCCCCGACATCAGTGCCGGCGACAAGCGCATCCTGCTGGTCGATGGCGAGCCGGTGGACTACTGCCTGGCACGGATTCCGCAGGGCGACGAATTCCGCGGCAACCTGGCCGCCGGCGGACGTGGCGAAGGCCGGCCGCTGTCCGAGCGCGACCGCTGGATCGCCGCGCAGGTGGGCCCGGAAATGCGCCGCCGCGGCATGCGCTTCGTCGGCTTGGACGTGATCGGCGATTACCTGACCGAGGTCAACGTCACCAGCCCCACCTGCGTGCGCGAGCTGGATGCGCAGTTCGGCCTGAACATCGCCGGGCTGCTGTTCGACGCGATCGAGGCCGGCGCGGCGCAATGAGCGCGGCCGCGGCACTGCCGGCTCCCATGGACGAGCGCCGCCGGCTGACCGCGACGCTGGTGATCTCGCTGCTGCTGCACGGCGTGCTGATCCTGGGCGTGGGGTTTGCGGTCAGCGAGGACGCACCGCTGGTGCCGACGCTGGATGTGATCTTCAGCCAGACCAGCACCCCGCTGACGCCCAGGCAGGCCGATTTCCTGGCCCAGGCCAACCAGCAGGGCGGCGGCAATCACGCCACCGCGCAACGCCCGCGCGACAGCCAGCCCGGGGTGGTGCCGCAGGACCGCAGCGGGCTGGCACCGCAGGCGCAGCGTGCGACCACGCTGCAGGCGCCGGAGCCGACCCAGACCCGCGTGGTGGCCAGCCGCCGCGGCGAGCAGGCCATGCCCACCCCGCAGCCGAATCCGCAGACCGACCTGCCCTCGCCCACCGATGCGCAACGCGTGCAGCGCGACGCGGAAATGGCCCGGCTCGCCGCCGAGGTGCATCTGCGCTCGGAGCAATATGCCAAGCGTCCCAATCGCAAGTTCGTCTCGGCCAGTACCCGCGAATACGCCTACGCCAACTATCTGCGTGCGTGGGTGGACCGTGCCGAGCGCGTCGGCAATCTCAATTACCCGGACGAGGCGCGCCGGCGCCGACTCGGCGGCAAGGTGGTGATCAGCGTGGGCGTGCGCCGCGACGGCAGCGTGGAAAGCAGCCGCGTGCTGGTCTCCAGCGGCACCCCGGCGCTGGATGCGGCAGCGCTGCGGGTGGTGCAGCTGGCGCAGCCGTTCCCGCCACTGCCCAGGACCAAGGACGACGTGGATATCCTGCAGGTCACACGCACCTGGCTGTTCCTGCCCGGCGGCGAGCTGCACGACGATCGTTGAGCCGTGGCGCGTCCCGACAGGGACGCGTCTTTCTGCGGCATGCCTTCGCGGCGGATTGCGTTGGCCAGTGCGTTGCGGGCGGCCTTTATGCGGCCTGCGCGGCTGCGTACAGCCGGTCGGCCAGCTCGACGATCGCGTCCGCATCCTGCACGCGCGCGCGCCAGGCGGCGGGAATCCCGTCGATGCCATGGAATGCACCGGCCAGCTGACCGCAGATGGCCGCGGTGGTGTCGGCATCGTCGCCCAGGTTGGCCGCACGCAGCACCGCATCGGCGAACGTGTCGGTGGTGGCGAAGCACCAGAGCGCCGCCGACAGCGCATCGACCACATAGCCGGTGCCGCGGATCCGGGCGGCGGGAACTGCCGCATGGTCGCGCACCGACAACGCACGCAGCGTCGGTGTCGACAGCCCTTCGCAGCGGGTCTGCAACACCTGCTGGCGCTGGCCACCGAGCAATGCGGCACGCAACTGGAAGGCGAACAGCCGGCAGGCATCCAGCGCTTCGTCGGCAGCATGCGTGGTACGCGAACTGTCGGCGGCGCGCTCGCCCAGCTCGTCGGGGCGGTGCGCGTAGTACATCGCCACCGGCGCCAGCCGCATCAGCGAGCCATTGCCCGCCGAGCGTGGATCGGTGCTGCCGCTGAAGGCCGGGCCGCCATCCAGATAGCGCTCCAGTGCCTGCCGCACGGTCGCGCCGATATCGAAGCAGTTGCCGGTGCTGCTGAGATAGCCGTGCTGGTACCAGTTGCAATAGCGGTTCATCTGGTCGGCGGCGTCGAAGCCCTGCCGATACAGCAGGCTGTGCGCCAGGCACAAGGCCATCGAGGTGTCGTCGGTCCACTGACCGGCGCGCAGCGCGAACGGGCCGCCGCCGCGCATGTCGTCGATCGGCGTGAAGCTGCCCGGCGCGCAGAATTCCAGCGTGGTGCCGAGCGCATCGCCCACCGCCAGGCCCAGCAGGCAGCCGCGGAAACGCGCGCGTTGCAGGTCGTCGGTCATGGCGCGGCGCCGGCGGCCTTGGCTGCGCGTGCGGCCTGCTGCTCGAGCAGGGTCAGCGCCACGTTGTCGCGCAGATAGGCCGGTTCCACCCGCTCCGGCGCCACGCCTTCACTGCGCAGCAGCGCCGGCACGGCCAGCGTCAGCAGGTCGGCGGCATGCGGCAATGCACTGGCATCAATGCTGCTCAGCCGGGTCGCAAATCGTTGTTGCAGCACTGCCTCGGCAGCGGCGAACCCGCTGCCGACACCGGCAAAGCGCTGCAGCGTGTCCGGCACGACGCATTCCTGCGGCGCGCACACCACTTCCGGCACCAGCTCGCGCAGCGTATCGCCAGCGCGCGCGAAGACGCCGGCATACACCTCGCCCATGCGCGCATCGATGCAGGCCAGCACCTGCGTCGCCTCGGCGGGCGCGCGCAGGGCCAGCACCTGCAACGTGGACACCGCCAGCACCGGCACGTCCAGGCCCAGCGCGATGCCCTGCGCAATGCCGATCGCCAGCCGCACGCCGGTGAACGCGCCCGGGCCACGACCGACCGCAATCGCGTCGAGCTGGCGGCGCGCAATGCCGGCGTCGGCCAGCAGTTGCTCGGCCCATGGCAGCGCCAGTTCGGCATGGCGACGCGGCGCCAGTTCGAAGCGCTCCAGCACGCGGCCATCCACGTGCAGCGCGACGGAACAGGCTTCGGTGGAGGTCTCGAACGCAAGGACTTTCATGGCAGGACCGCAGGCAGGAAGGAGAAAGCTCAGTCGTCGCCAAACGGCAACGCGAGCACGCCATTGTCGCCCACCGGCTCGGCGACGCCAAAGAACGCGCGCACGTCGCCGATCTCGCGGGTGCGCGCAAACGGCGGCAGCGACTGCATGAAGGTGCGGCCGTAGCCCTTGTTCACCAGGCGCGGGTCGCACAGCACCAGCACGCCACGATCGGTCTCGCTGCGGATCAGCCGACCCACGCCCTGCTTGAGCGCGATCACCGCCTGCGGCAACTGCTCGTCGCGGAACGGGTTGCCGCCGTCGCGGCGGATCGCATCCAGGCGCGCTTCGACCACCGGGTCGTCGGGTGCGGCGAACGGCAGCTTGTCGATCACCACCACGCTCAAGGCATCGCCGACCACGTCCACGCCCTCGCGGAAGCTGGCCGATCCCAGCAGCACGCCGTTGCCGGAAGTGCGGAAACGCTGCAGCAAGGTGGCACGCGGCGCCTCGCCCTGCACGAACAGCGGCCACGGCGCGCCGCGCAATGCGTCGGCCGCCTCGCGCAGCGCGCGGTGCGAGGCGAACAGCAGAAATGCGCGGCCATTGGAGGCGTCCAGCACCGGCATCAGCGCCGCGATCAGCGCCGTGCCGAATCCGCGTGCGGCAGGATCGGGCAGATGCGGCGGCAGGTAGCACAGTGCCTGGCGCGCCCAGTCGAAGGGACTGGGCTGCAGCAAGGTCACCGGATCGCTCAGGCCCAGACGCTGCGCGATGTGGTCGAACTCGCCGCCCACCGCCAGCGTGGCCGAGGTGAACACCCAGGCCGCATGCGATTTTTCGCGGTGCTCGCGCAACGGGCCGGACACATCCAGCGGCGTGCGCTGGCAGCGGAACCCGCGCGGGCTGAGCTCGTACCACAGCACATCGTTGTCGACGGTCTCCGGCAGCTCCTGCTCGAAATCCGGTACCGGCGCATCCTCGCCCAGCCACCGCGACAGCCGCGCCAGCGCTTCCTGCGCACGTGCACAGCAGCCATCGAACCCGGGCGAGGCCTCGCGCAACGGCAGCAGGGCCTCGCCCAGCCGCGCCAGCGACGACAGCACCGCATCGAAACCCTCGCGCACCTGCGGCTTGGCCAACGCACGCCATTGGGTGCCGCGTGACGGCAGGCCCTCCATGCCCGCACGCAGGCCGCGCAGAGCCTCGTCCAGGGCGAGGATCGGCTCCTGCAGGCTGGCCTGCGCACCGGCGACCAGGCGCGCTTCGGCCATGCAGTCGCGCGCCAGTTCCTGCCACGGCCGCATGCCGAAACTCTCGCCGAAGAAGTTCGCCGCCAGCTCCGGCAGCTGATGCGCTTCGTCGATGACGAAGGCCTGCGCGCCGGGCAGGATCTCGCCGAAGCCTTCCTGCTTGAGCGCCAGATCGGCCAGCAGCAGATGGTGGTTGACCACCACCAGATCGGCCGCCTGCGCGCGCTGGCGCGCCTGCACCACGAAACACTCACTGTAGAACGGGCATTCGGTGCCCAGGCAGTTGTCGACGGTGGAGGTCACCAGCGGCAGCAGCGGCGAGTCGTCCGGCAAGGCTTCCAGCTCGGCCATGTCGCCGAACTGGGTACGCCCGCTCCAGGCCACGATGCGCTGGAACTGCGAGACCTGCTCGGGCGTGGCAAAACGCGGCTCACCGCGCGCCTGCTGGGTGCGGTACTTGCACAGATAGTTCGCGCGGCCCTTCAGCAGCGCGCTGCGCAGGCCGATGCCGAGCGCGGCGCGCACGCGCGGCAGGTCGCGATGGAACAACTGGTCCTGCAGCGCGCGCGTGCCGGTGGAGACGATGGTCTTCAGCCCCGACAGCAATGCCGGCACCAGGTAGGCGTAGGTCTTGCCGGTGCCGGTGCCGGCTTCGGCCAGCAGCACATCGCGGGCCTCGAACGCCTCGGCAATGGCGCCGGTCAGGCGCAACTGCGCGGCACGCGGCGCGAACGCATCGAGCTGACGCGCAAGCGCCCCGCCCTCGCTGAGCGCCTCGATGCTGGCAGTGGCAAGTTGGGACATGGGACCGGAAGCTGGGGCGGAAAGCGCGACAGCCTAGCGCGTGCGCGCTGCCGCTGCCTGGATTGCGCCGGCGGGCCGGTGGCGGCACTGACCGCGCAGCCGGCGTTTACGCGTCAGGATGCGCGGCGTGGCGCCGCTGGCGGTCGCGCGCGGGAACGAACGGCTCGCGTCGAAGCAGATGGGCGCAAGCAACGCAGGCCGCATCACGCTCGCCGCGCCTGTCGTGCGGCAGGCGCGGCCGGCGTCCTGGCCGTGCTCAGTAGCGTTTCACGCCGGGCACCGTGCACCCGGCAATCTGCGACTTGGCCGAAGCGGCGTTTTCCTTCTCGCCACGCGCCAGCCGCGACTGCTCGATGGTGGCCCAATGCCGGCGGCACAGCGGCCCGGTCTTGGAGCCCAGCTCAATGGCCTGTTTGGCGAAACGCTCGGCGGCGGGCCAGTCGGCCTGCAGCACCGCTACTTCGGCACGCTCCTGCAGGATGGCGGGATCGCCGGAAACCAGGCCCACCGCCTGATCCAGCGACGCCGCCGCGCCGGCCAGGTCGCCGGCCTGGCGCTTGCTCTTGGCGGTCTCGCGCAGGTCGTCCACCTGCGGGTCGCGCAATGGTTGTACCGACAGCTCGGTATCGTCGACGCCGGCCTCGCGTTCGATCAGCAGCAGCCGCTGTGTCGGCGTGGTCGGGTCGACCGGGGCCGGCGGTGGCGCAGGCGGCGCGCTGACGCAGGCGGTGAGTGCGGCAGACACGCCAGCGAGGGCAAGCAAACGGTGCAGTCGGTTCATCGGGTCACTCCAGTCAACGTGCAGGTGCAGCCGCGGCGGGTGCCGGCGCGGGGTCTTCCGGCTTCTTTTCCAGACCGAAGAAGCGACGCCAGCCACCACCGCTGGATTGCTCGGCCGGCGCGGATGCATCGCCGGGCACGCCTTCGATCGACGGTGCATTGCCGGCACAGGGGGCGTAGGCCGGCGTGAAGCCGACCACGAACGGGAACTGGCGCGCGCCCGGGCAGCCGGCATCGGTCACGCCGGTACCGGCCGCGTCCACCCACTGCCAGTCCAGGCCCTTGCCGCTGACCTTCAACGGCGCACTCGGCAGCCGCGCGAAGATGCTCGACCATACCCGCATCGCGCCGGTGGCACCGTACAGGCCGGTCTGCTCGTTCTGGTCGTTGCCCATCCAGATCACCGCCAGGTGGTCGCCGGTATAGCCGGCATACCAGCTGTCGCGGCCGTCGTTGGAGGTGCCGGTCTTGCCGGCCGGCGACAACCGGCCCAGGCCATCGCCCAGCAACTGCCGCGCAGTGCCGCCGCTGACCACCTGCTGCAGGGCGATGCTGATCAGGTTGGCCGCCACCGAATCGCCCTCCTGCGCCGGCGCCGGGGTCTTGTCGTAGCGCTTGAGCAGCTTGCCCTGCGGATCGAGCACGCCGCGCACCGCATGCAGCGGCTGGATCTCGCCACCGGCAGCCAGGAACTGGTACAGCTGCGCCATGCCATACGGGCTCTGGTCGGTGGCACCGAGGATCAGCGAGGGATTGGTGTCGGCCTTGATGCCGGCCAGTACCTGGATCAGCTGCGCGATGCGCTCCGGGCCGACCTGCATGCCCACGCGCACCGTGGCCTGGTTGTAGGAATGCGCCAGCGCATCGATCAGCCGCACCGTGCCGTGACTGCGGTTGTCGGAATTGCCCGGCGACCAGGTCTTGCCGCGGCTGAGCTGCACCGTCACCGGTGCATCGTCGACCCAGCTGGACAGCGCCCAGCGGTCCGGCGAGGCCAGCGCCAGCAGGTAGACGAACGGCTTGAGCAGCGAGCCGACCTGCCGCTGCGCTTCGACCGCTCGATTGAAGCCCGGCTTGGCCACGTCGCGGCTGCCGACCACCGCCAGCACGTCGCCGTTATGCACGTCGGTCAGCACCAGGCCGGCCTGCAGCGGTGGGCGCTTCTTGTTGTCCAGCCGCTTGATGGTGCCGGTCACCGCGCCTTCGGCATAGGCCTGCGCGGACGGTGACATGCCGGTGAGCACGCTCATGCCGGCGCCCTGCAGCACGCCTTCCGGGTAGTCGTGCGCCAGCTGGCGCCGCACCAGGTCCACATAGGCCGGGAAGCGGTTGGCCGCGACCAGGCCCGGCTCGGTGGGCACGCCCAGCGGTGCGGCCAGCGCGCGCTTGTATTCGGCCGCATCGATCAGGTTGTTTTCGTGCAGCTTGCCCAGCACGAAATTGCGCCGATCCAGCGCGCGCTCCGGGTTGCGCCGCGGGTCGTAGTAGGACGGCCCCTTGACCAGCCCGATCAGCAAGGCGATCTGCTCGGTGGTCATCGAATTGAGCTCGCGGCCGAACCACAGTTCCGCGCCCGAGGACACGCCGTGGATCGCCTGCCCGCCGCGCTGGCCCAGATAGACCTGGTTGAGATAGGCCTCCAGGATGGTGCGCTTGTCGTAACGCGCCTCCATGATCACTGCGTAGAGAATTTCGTTGAACTTGCGGGTGACGGTCTGTTCCTTGCCGATGCCGAGCAGGCCGCTGCGCGCCAGCTGCTGGGTCAGGGTGCTGGCGCCCTGGCGAACCTGGCCGCCGGAGCGCGCCATGATCCAGGCCGCACGCACCATGCCGCTGAGATCGATGCCGTGGTGGCTGTTGAAGTCGCGATCCTCGACCGCCTGCAGGCCGGTGACCAGCAGCTCGGGCACTTCTTCCATGCGCACCAGGCGGCGCTCTTCCTGCTTCTGTCCGTACAGCGTGGCGATGCGCGCCGGGTCCAGCCGCGCACTCTTCAGCGCCTTGCGGTCGCCGGCGTCGCGCAGGCTGGCCACGCGCCCGCCGGAGAGGCTGACTTCCACCCGCCGCGCAGGCACGCGCCCATCCACATCGATATAGCCGCGGCTGGCGATGGTGAAGCGGCTGCCGTCCTGCTGGTAGGTGCCGGCCAGCTTGGCTTGCCCGTCGTCACGATACGAGGCGGCGTCCAGCTCGGTCTTCAACGTGGCCGCATCCAGCGCATTGCCCGGTACCAGCACCAACGGCCGCCCGTACACGCGGGTCGGGATCTGCCAACGCAGCTCGCCAAACCGCTGGGTGACCTGCTTGTTCAGATACACCGTGTAGGGAATCAGAAAACCGAGCGCCAGCGCGAATGCCGCAAAGGCCCAGACAATCAGCCTGCGTTGCCAGCGGGAACCTTGCTCGGTGGAGTCGTCCTCGAAATCGTCGGGAGCGTCGTTGTCGTGGCGTCGGGGCACAGGAATGCGAGAATGTAGAGTCCGGCGAGTCTAGCGCAGCGCTGTCGTGGTTGTGGCCGGCCGGCCCCTCTGACTTAAGAGCGGCTAACAAAACGGCCACGCTCACCGTCAGCGGGCACGGACCGTCTCCGGCATCTGCGGGTACCCTGCGTCCCCTGCGCTTGCCTTGCGCCGTCCTCGCCGCCTGACGACTGCTCGCCGGGTTTTCTTCGTCACGCCACGTCTGGAGTTCCAACGGAATGTCGATGTCACTGGCCGATGCACGCTATCTGTTCAATCGCGTGCTTGGGCTGATTCACCGCAGCGTGGCGAGCATGCGCACACGCGGCTGGCGCGCCACCTGGCAGCGCATTCGCGTGCATACGCAGGCACCGCCGGCGGCGCTCGGCACGCCGCTGTGGTTGCCGGAGGCCGCGCCGTTTGCCGCGTTTGCGGTCCCGCACAGCGACACCCCGCGCGTGACGCTGGTGATTCCGGTCTACAACCACATCGCGCACACGCTGGCGTGCCTGCGCGCACTGGCGGCGCATCCGCCGCTGCTGGAGGTGGAGATCATCGTCGTGGACGACGGCAGCAGCGATGCCACGCAGGCGCAGCTGCCGCAGGTGCAAGGGCTGCACTACCACCGGCGCGCCAGCAATGGCGGTTTCATCGCCGCCTGCAATGACGGCATCGCCCTGGCGCGCGGCGACTACGTGGTGCTGCTCAACAACGACACCATCCCGCAACCCGGCTGGCTGGATCGGCTGATCGACACATTTGCCCAGCACCCCGGCGCCGGGCTGGTCGGCGCGCAACTGGTGTACCCGGATGGACGCCTGCAGGAATCCGGCGGCGTGGTGTTCGCCGACGGCAGCGCCTGGAGTTACGGCCGTTTCGAATCGGCCGACGACCCGCGCCATGCCTATGTGCGTGCGATGGACTACTGCTCCGGCGCGGCGATCGCGCTGCCACGCGCGCTGTTGCAGACGCTGGGTGGGCTGGATCGCCGCTACATGCCGGCGTACTACGAAGACACCGATCTGGCGTTTGCGGTGCGTGCCGCCGGCTACCGGGTGCTGGTGCAGCCGGCCAGCGTGGTGGTGCATGACGAGGGCACCAGCAATGGCACCGACACCCGCACCGGGGTGAAGGCGTACCAGGTGCGCAACCAAGGCGTGTTCGCCGACAAGTGGCAGCAGGCGCTGGCAATGCAGTTGCCGGTCGGCACGGTCCCCGGGCCTGCGCTGCTGCATCGTGGCCAACGCCAGGTGCTGATCCTGGACGAATGCGTGCCGCAACCGGACCGCGACTCGGGCTCGTTGCGGCAGTTCAATCTGATCCGCCTGCTATGCGAAGAAGGCGCGCACGTGGTGTTCGTGCCGACCCGCCGCGAACACGCCGGACGGCACACGCAGGCGCTGCAGCAACTGGGCGTGGAAGTCTGGTACGCGCCGTTCCTGGACGGCATCGGCAGCTGGCTGCGCACGCACGGCCCGCGGTTTGCGGTGGTGCTGCTGGTGCGTCACCACGTTGCGCATGCCTGCCTGCCGCTGCTCAGGCAATACGCCCCGCAGGCGCGCACCCTGTTCGACACCGTCGACCTGCATTACCTGCGCGAGCGCCGCGGCGCCGAGCTGGCCGGCGATGCCAACCTGTTGCGCGCGGCCGAACGCACCCGCCTGCGCGAGCTGGAGATCATGGCCGCCACCGATGTCACGCTGCTGGTCTCGGCAGCCGAGCAGGCGCAGCTGCAGGCGGACGCACCGCAGATCCGCACCGCCCTGCTCTCCAACCTGCATGAGGTGGCCGGCAGCGGCCGCCGCTTCGAGCAACGCCACGACCTGGTGTTCGTCGGCGGCTTCCGGCATCCACCCAATGTGGATGCGGTGCAGTGGTTCATCAGCGCGATCTTTCCGCAGGTGCGCGCGCAATTGCCGCAGGTGGTCTTCCACTGCATCGGCGCGGACATGCCGGAGGCGCTGACACTGCTGGCCGACGAATGCCCCGGCGTGCAATTGCACGGGCATGTGCCGGATCTGCTGCCGTTCATGGAGAACGCACGCATCGCCGTGGCACCGCTGCGCTTCGGCGCCGGCGTCAAAGGCAAGATCAACCTGAGCATGGCGCACGGGCAGCCGGTGGTCGGCACCACCTGTGCGGTAGAAGGCATGCATCTGCGCGACGGCGAGGATGTCTGCGTGGCCGATGACGCCGATGCCTTCGCCGCAGCGATCGTGCGCCTGTATCGCGATGCAGCACTGTGGCAACGCCTGGCCGACAACGGGTTGCACAACGTGGCCCGGCATTTTTCGCTGGATGCGGCGCGTGGCACGGTGCGCGCGCTGTTTATCGCGGAGTGAGTGTGCGCCGGGCGCTCGGGGATGGCGCTGTGAGTGGCGCCGTCGAAGACAACCGCTGCGTCAACGCTGCTCGGTCACGGCCTTGACCCGGCGCGTGAACTCGGCCAATTCCGGCAGCCCAGGATCCAGCTGGTGCGCCTCGTCCTGCGCGCGTCGTGCAAAAGCGGCGTCTTCCTGTCCCAGGCGTTCGCTGCCCACCGCAACCCAGCGTTGCGCAAGCCGTCGACGCGCGCCGGCCAGTGCATCGCCGTTGGGCGTCAGCGCCTGCCAGGCATCCAGACAGCCGCGCGCGGCACGCAGGCGGTTGTTGCGCAGCTCGTCCTCGAAGCAGCGCTGACTGGCCGGCACCACACGTGCGGCGGCCTGCAGCACGCGTGGATCGCGCGGCGCCAGCGCCTGCGCGGCACGCACCGCGTCGTAGGCACTGGCGCCGGGCGGCGTCATCCACTGCTGCTGCGCTTCGGCAGCTACCACCCGTTGCAGCAGCGCGCGCAGGCGGCGCTCGCGGGTACCGCGCGACAGCCCGGTCTCGGGGCTTCGCTGGGCATCGCGTGCACGCGCAATCGCCTGCTCGGCCTGCGCAATCGCGGCGGCGCCGGGCAGCAAGGTCTTGGCTTCCTCTAGCGACTGCAGCGCGGCGTCGAACTGGAAATCTGCCGCCTGCCGGCCGGCTTGCGCGGCATATTCGCCTGCCACCTGCTCCAGCCCACGCTGGGCGGCCACATCCGCCGGCTCGGCTGCCAGCACTGCGGTGAAATCGCGTGCGGCCGGTGCCAGCCGGCCACGCCGCAACAGGCCCTGCGCGCGCTGACGGCGCTGCTCCAGCGCACGGTGATAGTGGCCTTCGGTCAGCGGCACATCGGCATGCCCGGCGTCGTAGCGCTTGGCGGCGGCCAGCAGCATCGCCGCATCGGCCAGCGCATCGCGCGCCAGGGCCTGGCGCGCCTGCGCCAGCAGATCGGTCAGGGCGTCCTCGCGCCCTTCCAGCGCATCGGTGCGGTCCGGTGCCAGGGTCAGGATGCGCTGATACAACGGCAGCGCGCTGTCCGCGCTGCCATCCAGGCGCCCTTGCTGTTGCGCGGACACCGCCTGTGCGAACAAGGCATCCAACCCGGCCCGACGCGCCTGCAACTGGCGCAGGCGCAGTGCCACCGGTGCGATCTGCGCCTGCGGCACCTCCAGCGCGCCCGCCAGCGTCAGCGCGCGCTGCGCAGCAGCGGCATCCCCGGCCGCAATCGCCGCGCGCGCCTGCACCACGGCGGCGGCACCGGTGCGCGCCAGCCCGGCACGGGCTTCGCCGCGATCGCTGTCCAGCGCAAGCGCAGCAGCGAACAGTTCGCGCGCGCCGTTGCCATCGGCCGCACTGAGATGGCCGCGCGACAGCGCCGCATCGCCCCGCTGCAGCAGTTGCTGGATACGCGTGTCCGGCCACAGCCAATCGGCCAGCGGCTTGCGCAGCACGACCGTGGCCAGCAAGAGACACGCGCACAACGCCAGCACCACGCGCCATAGCGCGCGGCTGCGCAGTGGTGCCCAGAGGCGAGGCGATCTTGCCCAGCGCGGAAGCGGGAGCATGCGGTGGCGTCCGTCCTTGGCGCGACCTGACGGGGACGCGTTCACCCCGTCATGGTAGCTGTCTGCTGCGAAGACGATGTGGGCTTGGGAATCGGGATTCGGGAATCGGGAATCGGGATTCAGGAAGCGGCAGGCGGGCACACCTTGCTTGCCGTGGGTGCCGCCTGTTTCAAGGCGATGGGCGCCGGCGGGCTGCGGCGCACTCAACCGAGTCGCCGCACCTCGTTTACCCCAGGCAAGGCATCCAGTTTGCCGAGCAGGCTGGACAGCTGGTCGTAGTCGCTGACCTTCAGGCGCAGGCGCAGTTGTGCCCTGCCGGTGTCGCGCACGTTGTCGCTGTTGATTTCCAGCACGTGCGCGTCCTCCTGCGCGATCAGGTTGGTGATGTCCTTGAGCAGCCAGCGGCGGTCGACTGCGCGTACCTGCACATCCACCTCGTAGCCGCTGCCGGCCTGGCCCCACTCCACCGGCAACACCCGCTGCGGATGCGCTGCGGCCAGGCGCGACAGTGCCGCGCAATCGGTGCGGTGCACGGTGATGCCGCGGCCGCGGGTCAGATAGCCGGCGATCGGCTCGCCCGCCACCGGCTGGCAGCAGCGCGCCAGCTGCACCAGCAGATTGCCCACGCCCTGCACGGTGAACTTGGATTTACCCAAGCCCTCGCGGCGCGCGGTGGGCCGTGGCGGCGCCGGCACCGCCGGCTGCGAAGCGGCCCGCTCGGCTTCCAGCAGCGCACGGCTGACCTGGTTGGGCCCGGTATCGCCCAGCGCCACCTGGATGTAGAGGTCATCGACATTCTCGGCGTGGAACTTGCGCGTGGCCACGCCCAGATCGGCGTGCTGCAGGCCCAGCCGCTTGAGCTCGCGATCGAGCAGGTCCTTGCCGGCCTGTACGTTGCGCGCGCGGTCGAGCTTGTGGAACCACGCGCGCACCTTGTCGCGCGAGCGCCCGCTGGCCAGAAAGCCATTGGACGCCAGCAACCAGTCGCGGCGTGGGTCGGCCTCCTTGGCGGTCATGATCTCCACCCGGTCGCCGCTGCGCAGCCGGTAGGTCAGCGGCACGATGCGGTCGTTGACGCGCGCGCCGCGGCAGCGATGCCCGACCATGGTGTGCACGTGATAGGCGAAATCCAGCGGCGTGGCGCCTTGCGGCAGATCGATGACCTCGCCCTTGGGGGTCAGTGCATAGACGCGGTCTTCGATCAGCTCGGCGTCCAGCGCGCCGGCCAGTTCGCCGTGGTCGCCTTCCTGCACCTGCTCCAGCAACTGGCGCATCCACAGGATCTTGCGGTCGAAGGCTTTTTCGCCGCCCTTGCCGCCTTCCTTGTATTTCCAGTGCGCGGCCACGCCGAGCTCGGCCTGCGCATGCATCTCGTGGGTGCGGATCTGGATTTCGATCGTGCGCCCTTCCGGGCCGACCACCGCGGTATGCAGCGAGCGGTAGTCGTTGGCCTTGGGCCGGGCGATGTAATCGTCGAACTCGCTCGGCACCGGTGCCCACAGCGAGTGCACCGCCCCCAGCGCGGCATAGCAGGCGGCCACGTCATCGACCATCACCCGCACCGCGCGGATGTCGTACAGCTGGTCGAAGGACAGGCGCTTCTTCTGCATCTTTCGCCAGATGCTGTAGATGTGCTTTGGCCGCCCGCTCACCTCCGCGCGCAGGCCCTGCTGGGCCAGCGTCGTCGACAGGGTGCGCTTGACCGCGTCCAGATAGCGCTCGCGCGCCACGCGGGTTTCGTCCACTTCGCGGGCGATGCGGCGGTAGGTCTCCGGCTCCAGATGCCGGAACGCCAGGTCTTCCAGCTCCCACTTCACCTGCCAGATGCCCAGCCGGTTGGCCAGCGGCGCATGGATGTCGCGGGTGAGCTGGGCCAGTGCGCGGCGCTGCTCTTCGCTCAGGCGGTCGGCCACGCGCATGCGCGCCAACTGCCGCGCCAGCAGGATCGGCACCACCCGCAGGTCGTGGATGATGGACAGCAACAGCCGCCGCAGACCTTCGCTGTTGCGCCCGGCCTCGCGACCGGCGTGCAGGGCCCAGACCTGGTCGGCCGCATCCAGCCCGTCCAGCAGGCCTTCGACCGCCACCCGGCGCTCGGCCGGCTGCCATGGCAGGCCGGCGATCGCGCCGCGCAACGCCGGCAGGTCGAACAGCAATGCCGCAATCAGGGTGGCCTCATCGGCGGCCAGCAACGCCAGCGCGTCCAGCGTGTCGGCCAGCAGCGTCCAGGCCACGTCCTCGCTCGGCGCCGGCAACTGCTGCCAGGCCTGCGCCAGGGCATCACGCAGATCTGGCGCGATCGACGCGATGGCGGGACGCTGCAGCAAGGCATGCAGGCGCTCGAGTGAGGAACTGGTCACAGCGGTGGACACGGCGATGGGCAACAACGGGGGGCTGACAGCTACGGTAACGTGCGCGTCACCTTCTCCACAACGCGCAATCGCTGCATCGTCGGCGCAATCCCGCACGCTTTCGCTTATGGTCGGTTCACCCGCCAACGTCTTGATTCGCAACCGCTGTGCGCTGCATGTGCCGCAACGCTGCAGGCCAATCGGCATGCTCAGTCGGCTTTTTACATGCTTTTTACAACTCGCCCAAACCGCCTGCCTATCCTCCAGTGGCGTTGTCGCTGCGTCCTGCCGCGGCCACGTCATTCCAACCAACTGCGAGGTAGCCGATGAAGACCTGGAAGAAGCCTGTCGTTCGTGAAGTCAATTGTGGCGCCGAGATCAACTGCTACGTCTCCGGCGAATTCTGAGCTCACCTGCCGCCCCTCCTCCCGATGCATGACCGGCACGCGCCGGCAGATAGGTAATAGTTCTCCATGCGCATCATCGTTCTGGGATCGGCGGCCGGCGGTGGGCACCCGCAGTGGAATTGCCACACACCCGCCAGCAAGCGGGCATGGCAACAAGCCGATGGTGCCCAACGTCGTACCCAGGCCAGCATCGCCGTCAGTGCCGATGGCCAGCGCTGGGTCCTGATCAACGCCTCCCCCGACTTCCGTCAACAAATCCTTGCAACGCCCGCACTCTGGCCGCAGCGCGATTTGCGGCATTCGCCGATCGAAGCGGTGCTGCTGACCAGCGGCGAGATCGACCATATCGCCGGATTGCTGTCGATGCGCGAGAGCCAGGTGTTCTCGCTGCATGCCAGCAGCCGCGTGCTGGATCTGCTGTCGCAAAACCCCATCTTCGATGCGGTCAATCCCGCCTACGTGCAGCGCCAGCCATTTGCGCTGGACACGCCGGTGTCGCTGCTGGGCCTGCAGCTCACGCCATTCTCGGTGCCCGGCAAGGTACCGCTGTTCATGGAATCGCGCAGTGGCGGCGACCTGGCCGGCTCCAACGAAGAAACCCTCGGGCTGACCATCGACGATGGCCAGCACCGGGTGCATTACATTCCCGGCTGCGCGGCGATGACCGATGCCTTGCGCGCGCGCCTGCAAGGCGCCGAACTGGTGTTCTTCGACGGCACGCTGTGGCGCGACGACGAGATGGTGCAACTGGGCATCAGCCAGAAGACCGGCCAGCGCATGGGCCACATGAGCATCGACGGCCCCGACGGCACGATTGCCGCGTTCGCCCCGCTGGAGGTGGCGCGCAAGATCTTCATCCATCTCAACACCACCAATCCCGTGCTCGACACCCACTCGCCGGAGTACGCCAGTGCGCGTGCCAGCGGCTGGGAAATCGCGCACGACGGCCTGGAGATCACCCTGTGACCACCCTGCTCACCCCGGACCAGCTGGAAGCGGACCTGCGTGCCATCGGCGCCCGCCTGTACCACGACCAGCATCCCTTCCATGCGCTCCTGCACGAGGGCAAGCTCGATCGCGGCCAGGTCCAGGCCTGGGCGCTGAACCGCTTCGAATACCAGCGCTGCATTCCATTGAAGGACGCCGCGATCCTGGCGCGCATGGAAGACCCGGCGTTGCGGCGGATCTGGCGGCAACGCATTCTCGATCACGACGGCAACAGCCCCAGCGATGGCGGCATCGCGCGTTGGCTGCACCTGACCGACGCGCTCGGCCTGGAGCGCACGCTGGTGGAATCCGGCCGTGCGCTGCTGCCCGGCACCCGTTTCGCGGTGCAGGCCTACCTGCAGTTCGTGCGCGAAAAAAGCCTGCTCGAGGCGATCGCCTCCTCGCTGACCGAGCTATTCGCCCCCAACATCATCGGCCGGCGGGTGGCCGGCATGCTCAAGCATTACGACTTCGTCTCGCCCGAAGCGCTGGCCTATTTCGAGCATCGCCTGACCGAGGCGCCACGCGATTCGGATTTTGCGCTGGATTACGTCAAGCAGCACGCCGATACCGTCGAAAAACAGGCCCTGGTCAAGGCCGCGCTGCACTTCAAGTGCTCGGTGCTGTGGGCGCAGCTGGATGCATTGCACCTGGCCTACGTCGCCCCGGGCATCGTGTGGCCAGATGCGTTCGTGCCCGACCGCGACGCCAGCCGGGCCGCGGCGTGAGCAGCATCACCCGCGACAGCCAGCCGGCCCTGCGCGCAGGCGTGCGCCTGCAGCACGACCGCGCGCGTGACCAATGGGTGCTGCTGGCGCCGGAACGCGTGGTCGAGCTGGACGAGATCGCACTGGTGGTGGCGCAGCGCTACGACGGCACGCGCTCGCTGGCGCAGATCGCGCAGGAACTGGCAGGCGAATTCGATGCTGACGCGGCCGATATCGAGATTGATGTGATCGAACTCACCGCCACGCTGTATCAGAAGCGTCTGCTGCGGCTATGACCATCGCCCCGCCGCCACTGTCGGTACTGCTGGAGCTGACCCATCGCTGCCCGTTGGCCTGCCCGTATTGCTCCAACCCGATCGCGTTGGCGGCGCTGCGCGAGGAAATGGACACCGCCGGCTGGCGCTCGCTGCTGCAGCAGGCTGCCGACATGGGCGTGCTGCAGGCGCATTTTTCCGGCGGCGAGCCGATGCTGCGCAAGGACCTGCCCGAGCTGGTGGCGCATGCACGTGCGCTCGGGCTGTACAGCAACCTGATCACCTCCGGCGTGGCCGGCGGCGAGCCGATGCTGGACCAGTTGCAGGCCGCCGGACTGGAGCATGTGCAGCTGAGCGTGCAGGACGTCGACCCGGCCGGTGCCGACCGTATCGCCGGCTATCGCAACAGCCTGGCGAAGAAGCGCGAGTTCGCCGCCGCCGTGCGCGCGCGCGGCCTGCCGCTGACGCTCAATGCGGTGCTGCATCGCCATAACGCCGAGCGCGTGCCCGGCATGATCGCGCTGGCGCTGGAATGGCAGGCCGAACGCATCGAAGTGGCGCACACCCAGTACTACGGCTGGGGCCTGCGCAATCGCGCCGCGCTGATGCCCAGCCGCGAGCAGTTGATGGCCACGATTGACGCGGTGGAAACCGCCCGCCGCGAGCTCGGCGACCGCCTGGCGATCGACTTCGTCACCCCCGATTACTACGCCCGCCAGCCCAAGCCGTGCATGGGTGGCTGGGGCCAGCGCTTCGTCAATATCTCCCCGCGTGGCGATGTGCTGCCCTGCCATGCGGCCGAGACCATCGACGGCATGCGCTTTGACAACCTGCGCGAGCGGTCGCTGGCCGACATCTGGAACAACGGCGAGGCCTTCGTGCGCTTCCGCGGCACCGCCTGGATGCCGGAGGTCTGCCAAGGCTGCCCCAAACGCGAGATCGACTGGGGCGGCTGCCGCTGCCAGGCGCTGGCGCTCAGTGGCGATGCCGCTACGCTGGACCCGGTCTGCGAACGCTCGCCGCGGCATGCCGAGGTACGCGCCACCGCCGAACGCGAGGCCGCCGCCCCGCCGCCGGAGTTCGTCTACCGCCGCCCCGGACGCGCGGCATCGGCAAGCACAGAGGCACGAGCCGCCGACGCGCCATAGCCGGCTGCGTCATGCGCGGGCTAGCGTCTACACTAGCCGCCTTTCCTGATCGGATGGCATCCATGTCACTCGCACGCCGCATTCCCTTGCTGGTCTGCCTGACCCTCGCCCTGAACGCCGCTCCGGCCCTCGCGCAGCGCGCGGTGCAGGGCGACCTGCAGTCGCAGATGAGCGCCGAGCAGTTCAAGGCCGCCGGCCTGGACAAGCTCGACGCCGGCGAACTGGCCGCGCTCAACGACTGGCTGCAGGGCAAAGTCGCCAAGGAAGCTGCGGTCGTGGTCGAACAGGCCAAGGAAGCCGGCCGCCAGGAAGTGATCGTCAAGAACCGCGGCTTCTTCGATTTCGGCAGCAACGAGCCGATCGAGAGCAACATCGTCGGTGAGTTCAAAGGCTTTTCGAAGGGGCGCGTGTACACCCTGGCCAATGGCCAGGACTGGGAGCAGACCGACGCTGCGACGTTGTCGGGCGTGCGCAAGGCGTCACCCAAGGTCAAGATCAAGCCGGGTCTGGTCGGCGTGTGGTATCTGCAGATCGAGGGCTACAACACGCAGGCCAAGGTGCGCCGGGTCAAGTAAGCGCGTCCAGGCATTGCCGGCCCGCCACCGCAGCCTGAGCAGGCCACCCGGAGAACACGCATGCGTTGGATGCCATGTTGCAGCCTGGCATTGCTGGCGTCGCTGGCCTGGTTCGCAGGCGTTGCGCCTGCCGATGTGGCCACTGCGCCCACCCTGTCAGCGCAGCAGTGCGCCGATGCGCCCGAGGTCGGCATCGACCAGGCGCTGGTGTGCTATCACGATGCCATCGAGCGCCAACCGCTGGTCTACCGGCGCGTGGCCACCCGCACGGTGGACGGTGTCGAAAGGCGCGATTACCTGCTGACCTCGCAGCAGTGGTCGCCGGAGGACCTGGTGCAGCCGGCCAGCTGGCAGCACGATGTGGCGATCTACGTCCCGGCAGATGCGTTGCCGACGCGTGCGCTGCTGATCTCCACCAATGGCACCCGCCAACCGGCCGATGGCGGCGCGCCACAACCGCCCAGCGAATTGCCACCCGAGGCCCTGGCCGCATTGGCGCAACGCAGCCGCACCGTGGTGATCGCGCTCGGCGATCTGCCCAGCCAGGCACTGACCTACCGCAACGATGGCACGCCGCGCCGCGAGGACGACAGCGTCGCCTACAGCTGGTCGCTGTTCCTGGCATCGCCGCAACGACGCAAGACCATGCCGCTGCATGTGCCGATGGCCGCCGCAATCGCGCGCACCATGAGCCTGGCCGAACGCGAATTGGCGCCGTTGCAGATTCATCGCTTCATTCTCGCCGGTGCCTCCAAGCGTGGTTGGGCCAGCTGGCACGCCACCATCGCCGATGCGCGCGTGGAGGCCGCGGTGCCGTTCGTGATCGACATCCTCAATATGCCGGCCGTGCTCGAGCACATGTCCCGGGCCTATGGCGGCAACTGGCCGATCGCATTCGGCGCCTACGCCAGGCAGGCAATCACCGCGCAGCTGCACACGCCGGCATTTGCGCAATTGGTGCAACTGCAGGACCCGCTGAGTTATCTGCACACGCCGCAGCGCAAACGCCTGGCCGTGCCCAAGTACATCGTCAATGCCAGCGGCGACGATTTCTTCCTGCCGGACAACACGCAGTTCTTCTACGACGCGCTGCCCGGCAGCAAGGCGCTGCGCATGGTGCCCAACAGCGCGCATAACGGCATCCGCGCTTCCATCGTCGACAGCCTGGTGCCCTTCGTGACCCGGCTGCAGCAGCAGCGTGCATTGCCAAAGGTGCGCGATTCCCTGCACACAGGCGAACACCCGCAGATCCGCTTCCAGTCGTCCGAGCGCCCTGCGCAGTTGCGTCTGTGGCAGGCGCGCAATCCGGCGGCGCGCGATTTCCGCTATGCCTGCGGCATTCGTTACAGCGCCACGCCGATCACACCTGCACGCGGCAACACGGCATCGGTACCGGTGCAGATTCCCGATGCCGGCTGGAGCGCGTACTTCGTCGAAGCCACCTACGCGGACGGCTTCGTCGCCACCAGCCAGACCTACGTGCTCGGCAAGCAGCGTTACCCGACGCAGGCGCCACCCACCGACGGCGCGGCCTGCAGCACCTTGCCGGGCGCTGCCTCTGCGGCGGCTGCGCGCTGAGCTGGCGACTGCGCGAGCGCTGACGCAATCAGGCTGGCGGTAGCCACCGTCGAAGCAGTGTCGATGTCACGGAGCGATGCCAGCGCCGCTCAGTGTCCAGACGGCGACAACAGACGCGACCGTTGCGACAGCGCGGTGGCGCGTGCGCACGCTTCCGCACTGCGCAATCACACTAATGCAGACAGCCCTGAAACGGGCGATTTTGCACTTGAGTCCGCCAGCAAGATCGATCCAACCCGACTGAACCATTGACATCGTTGTCACCAACTTCTACACAGGCCGCTACTCGCCGATCGCATTGGCCGCTCGGACGACTCCAAAGGACTGCACGTGGCTGCGACTTCGCGTTCTGCTCTCGCTTCTGGCTTGCCCACCGCACCGGTGGCCACCGGCTTTATCGCAGCCGACGTGGGTGGCACGCATGTGCGGGTCGGCCACATCGCGCGGGCGGGTACTGCTGCGACCGAGCTGTCGCATTACCGCACCTACCGCTGCGCTGAACACGCCAGTCTGGACGCCATCCTTGCCGACTTCCTGCAGCCACGGCGCGACGTCGAGGCGGTGGTGATCGCCAGTGCCGGGGTGGCGCTGGACGATGGCAGCTTCATCAGCAACAACCTGCCGTGGACGATTTCGCCTGGCCGCATTCGCGCCGCGCTTGCCGTGCCCAGCGTGCACCTGGTCAACGATTTCGAAGCGGTGGCTTACGCCGCACCGCTGATGGAACAACGTGCCGCGCTGCAACTGAGTGGGCCGACGCCGCGGCATGCGCGCGCCAGCGGCCCCATCCTGGTGGTCGGCCCAGGCACCGGGCTGGGTGCGGCGGTCTGGATCGATGCCAGGCCGCGGGCGATCGTGCTCGCCACCGAGGCCGGCCAGGTCGCCCTGGCCAGCAACGACGAGATGGAACTGCAGGTGCTGCGGGTCCTGCTGCGTGGCGAGCGCTATCTGCCGCTCGAACATGTGCTGTCCGGGCCAGGCCTGCTGCATCTCTACGATGCCCTGTGCGAACTGCAAGGTGCCACGCCCCGCCATCAGCTACCGGCCGCGATCACGCATGCCGCGCTGCACGAAGACGATGCATTGGCACGCGATTGCCTGCAGGTCTTTTGCGCCATCCTGGGCAGCGCGGTCGGCGACATGGCGCTGGCCTATGGCGCCGCCGGCGGTATCTATCTGGCCGGCGGCTTTTTGCCGACGATCGGGCCGTTCCTGCAGAACAGCCGTTTTCGCGAGCGTTTTCTGGCCAAGGGACGCATGCGCGCGGTGCTCGAGCGCATTCCGGTCAAGTTGGTCGAGCACGGGCAACTGGGCGTGCTCGGCGCGGCCAACTGGTATCTGCAACACCACGCTGACCTGACGTAAGCGATCCACCACGCGCTCGGCCCCGGGCGCGCGTCTGCAAGACCCCGCATCCGGCGAGCAGCAGCCCGCCGTCCATCCCTGTGCGTGATGAGGAGAGACATCATGAAATACAGCACCACCCTGCTGTCCAGCGCGATCGCGTTGTCGCTGGCATTCGCTGCGCAAGCCCAGGACACGGTCGACCAGGCCACCGATCTGGATGCCGTGCAGGTCGTCGGCATCCGTGCCAGCCTGGAAAAATCGCTCGACACCAAACGCAACAACGCCGGCATTTCCGAAGCGATCACCGCCGAAGACATCGGCAAGTTTCCAAGCACCAACGTGGCCGAGGCGCTGTCGCAGATTCCCGGCGTCACCCTGGACCGGCGCTTTGGCCAGGGCGAGCGCGTCAGCATCGACGGCACCGACCCCAGCCTCAATCTGTCCTTCCTGGACGGCCACCCGGTGGCGCAGGCGATCTGGCTCTACGGCGAGCAACCCAGCCGCGGATTCGACTACACCTTGCTGGCGCCGCAGATCCTGGGCCGCGCGGAAATCCTTAAATCCTCCGAAGCGCGCCTGACCGAAGGCAGCCTGGGTGGCACCGTGTTGATGCACACCCGGCAACCGCTGGACCTGGACGTCAACGAGGTGGCCGCCTCCATCGGCTACAGCTACAGCGCGCAGGCCAGCGAGGGCAAGCCGAACGCGGCGCTGCTGTATAGCTGGAAGAACGCGGCCGACACCTTCGGCATCGCGGTGTCGGCGCAGCATTACGAAGAACGCGTCGATCGCCGCGGCATGGAAGTGTTCGGCTATGCGCCGGCCAGTACCTTCGCCAATGCCGCAGGCGGCGTGCCCGCCGATGCGGACGTGCCCAACTCCATCAACGCGGCCTGGTTCCAGCAGGATCGCGAGCGCGACAGCGCCGTGGTCAATCTGCAGCTCAAGCCCAGCCAGGCCCTGGAATTCAACCTCAGCGGCCTGTACATCAACGAGAACTTCGACAACTACAACCAGTCGATGTACAGCTTTTTGACCTGGAATGCCGGCACGGTGGCGGCAGTGGACCAACTCGGCGGCCTGCGCAACGGTGTGGTGACCAGCGGGCATTCCGGCGCCAATGCCGACCCGCTCGGCGGCACCGTGATCTACGACAACAACGTGCGCGAATCGGAAGTCACCACCAAGGGCCTGGACCTGCGCGGCGCATTCCGCGGCGATGGCTGGGGATTGAATGGGCAGGTGGGCCAAAGCAGATCCGAGAACAAGGACCTGTCGCAGTATTTCATCGAGCCGTTCTACAACGGCGGCTTCAGCTGGGACACGCGGCGCGGCATCCGTTTCGACGATCCGGCGCGTGCGCGCGATCCGGCCAACTGGGGCTCGGCTGGCGGCTGGTTCGGCAATAACGGCATCTTTTCCACCGAAAGCAAGGACACCTACGGCCAACTCGATCTGAATCTGCAGTTCGACAGCGTGTTCAACCAACTGCTGCTGGGCGTGCGCCATGGCAAGCATGAGGAGCGCTTCGAGCTCAACGTCTATGGCGGCGTGACGCCGGGCACGCTGGCCGACGTAGGCACCATCGGGCTGACCGATCTGCAGGATTTCTATCCGGACCACGGCCGGCATGTGCAGGCAGGCCGCAACAACGTGCTGAACTGGATCCGCAACAGCCCGGTCGACTACGGCGCGCCGGATCCGGCCAGCTACCTCAACAACACCTGGGCGCTGCAGCAGACCAATAACGCCGCCTATGCGCAATTGAACTTCTCCGGCGGCGGCCTGCGCGGCAATCTCGGGCTGCGTTATGTCGATTCGAAAACCGAGGGCAGCGGCTTCGTCTACAGCGGAACGCCCACACTGCAGAACGCCGACAGCCTGTGGCAGACACGTACGCGCAAGGAGGATTTCCTGCTGCCCTCGCTCACGCTCTCCTACGAGGCCGCCGACGATTGGGTGTTCCGCTTTGCCGCGGCCAAGGTGATCGCCTGGGCACCGTACAACCAGATGGTCAACAACACCTTCCTCAACGACACCACGCTGACCGGCAGCGGCGGCAATGCCGAGCTGTCGCCGTACGAATCCTGGAACTTCAACCTGTCGGCCGAGTATTACTTCGCGCAGCAGTCGGTGGTGGCGTGGTCGCTGTTCTACAAGAAGATCGACAACTACATCGACACCAGCGCCAGCGTGGAGCGTCAGTACAACGCGCTGCGCGATACCGCACCGCGGAGCTGGGCGCAGTTGCTCGGCAGCAACGGCTGCAGCGCCGATGGCTATTGCGATTACAGCATCCAGCGGCCACGCAATGCCGGCGATGGCAAGGTCAAGGGCTTCAACATCGCGTTCCAGCAGCCGTTCGGCGACAGCGGCTTTGGTTTGACCGCCAACTACACCTACGCCAATGGCGAAAACAACACCGGCGATGCCCTGCCCTACCAGTCGCGCAACAGCGTTGCAGTCAGCCCGTACTATGAAAAAGGCCCACTCAACGCACGGCTGACCTACAACTGGCGCGACAGCTATCTGGCCGGCGGTTACGTGGCCGGCGCCGCGCCGGCAAGCGTGGATGACTACGCCGAACTCGGCGCGAGCATCGGCTATGCGTTCAACCCGAACTGGTCGCTGCAGATCGACGCGCAGAACCTGCTGGACGAGCAATACCTGCAGTATCTCGGCGACACCGACCATCTGGCCGGCCGCTACAGGAGCGGGCGCCGCTACATGGCGAGCCTGCACATGAAGTTCTGACAGCGGCTGGCAACCGGACGGCGCGCACCGCCAGGCGGTGCGGCCAATGTCCGGAACCGGCATGTACCGGGCGTACACGCCGGTTCCGCGCATTGCCCACGCCCAGCTGACCACTGCGCGCTGGGTCGCGTTCACCGCTCAAGGCGCAGCGCTTGGCCTGAGTGACCAGTCGGTGGCAGGACCAGCGTCTCCGACACAACGCGATGGCGATGGCGGCAAGCCGTCGTCACCAGCGCCTCAGGCACCAGTCAGTTGCGCAACGCAGCCACCCGCTGCGACAGCTTCTTCGCCGACACGCCGGATTTGGCACCCAGCTCCTGCGCGAATACCGATACGCGCAACTCCTCCAGGTCCCAGCGCAGCGACTGCCATTCATCACGTTGCTGCAGACCGCGCGCAGCCGCCTGGTCCAATGCATCCACGAACGGCTTGAGTTCGAGCATGCGCGCCTGGTCGCGGGCAGGATCACGTTTGGCGCGCTCGGTCCGCAGGATCATTGCCTTGAGATAGCGCGGGTAATTGGCCAGCGCCTCGGCCGGTGTTTCGCGCAGGAAGCCGGCGTGCACCAGCGCACGCAGCTGCTGCTCCATATCGTCCAGGTTGCCGCGCGCCCAGCCCATCAACGGCGCTTCCAGCAGGGGCTTGAGCTCGGCCACCGCAGCGAGAATGCTTTCGGCCAGCTTCAGCCGTTCCATCGCCTCGCCGAACAGGCGCTTGATCGCCTCGTCGCGGCGCTGCGCAAAGGCGCCGGGGTCGCGGATCGCGCCCAGACCATCGGCCAGCACCGCGTTGAGCGCGGCATCGACCAGATCGCCGCGCAGGCGCTCCTGTGATTCGATCGCCGCGTACAGCAGGCCGGTCTTGGGCGACACCGGCAACTGCTTGCGCGCCTGCTTGATCTTGTCGGCCAGCGCGATTTCCAGCAGCCGGCGCACGCCGCGCGGATGCGCCTGCGCCGCCTCGTTGCGGTCGGCAAAGATGCGCAACGCCGCGTCGTCGCCCTGATCCACCAGCGCCGGATAGGCCGGCACGCCGGCTTCGCCGGCAACCTGTTCGGGAATCGGCGTGGATGGAAAATCGCGCAGGCCCTCGGCAGCCAGCGCGCGCCCTGCACGCGCGGCGAAGGCCTGGCCGGCACGCTCGCCAAAGCGGGCGCGCAATCCGTCCAGATCGCGCGACTCGGCCAGCACTTTGCCGTCGTCATCGCGCAGGCGCAGGTTCATCAGCAGATGCGTGTCCAGCGACTCTTCGTCGAAATCCAGCGCCGCCACCTGCGTACCGGTGGTCTTGGTCAGAAAGCGCGCCAGCTCGCCGCGGATGTCGTCGGCCGAGGCGATGCTGTAGGCCTCGTAGAACGCGCGCCCGAAATCCGGGGCCGGCACATAGTTGCGCCGCTGCGCCTTGGGCAGGCTGCGAATCAAGGCCGATGCCTTGTCGGCAACGAAGCCCGGCGCCAGCCACGACAGCCGCGCCGGATCCAGCGCGTTGAGCAGGTGCAGCGGCACGTCCAGCGTCACGCCGTCATCGATGGCGCCCGGCTCGAAGCGGTAATGCAGTGGCAACCGCGCATCGCCCAGCGGGAAATACTTCGGGAAACGATCGGCCTCGCTGCCTTCGCCCGGCAACAGATCGTTCAATGTCCAGTGCAGGCTGCGGCGCTTGTCCGGCGGCAGGGTTTTCCACCACGCATCCAGCCCGCTGGCCGAATGCAGTTCGGCCGGGATGCGGTCCAGATACCAGCGCGCCTGCCAGTCCTCGTCGGCCACGATGCCTGCGCGGCGCAGCTTGGCTTCTTCTTCGCGCGCCTGCTCCAGCACCTTGAGGTTGTCGGCGATGAACGCCGCACGCGTGTTGATCTCGCCCGTGACCAGGCCCTGGCGTACGAACAGGTCATGCGCGCCGGCCGGGTCGATCTTGCCGAAATGGACCGGCTTCTTCGGTGCCAGCACCAGGCCGAACAGGCTGATCTGTTCGGACGCCACCACCTGCCCCTGCGCACGCGACCAATGCGGGTCGAAGTGCTTGCGTGCCAGCAGATGTCCCAGCTCGGCGATCGCCCAGTCCGGCTCGATCGCGGCATTGGTCATGCCCCAGACTTTTTGCGTATCCAGCAGCGTGGCCGCCAGAATCCACGGCGGCGGCTTGCGTGCCAGTGCCGAGCCGGGGAACGGCACGAACCGGCGTTGCCGCGCGGCGAGAAAGTCGCCTTTTTCGGTGCGATGACCGATCTGCGTGGGCAGGCCGGCCAGCAGCGCGCGATGCAAGGCCTGATACGCCGCTGCACGTTCGCGCTCGCTGGTGCGTGCCGCCGCTTCGGCCGCTTCGGCCTGCCTGGCGGCAGCGGCAGAGGTGTGTTGTGCAGGTGGCGCGTTCGGATCCGGTTTGCCTTCGCGCGCCAGCCGCGCAGCGCGATGCAACTGCCCGCGCGTGGGCCGGTTGGCGTTGTGCCCATCCTCGCGCGCAGGCGCGCTGGCACCGGCCAGCAATGGTGCCAGCATCGCGGTGGCCGGCTCTTCGCTCCAACCCAGCTCTTCGCACAACAGGCGCAGCTGCCGATGCAGCTCGCGCCATTCGCGCATGCGCAGGAAGCCGAGAAAATGCCGGTTGCACCAGTCGCGCAGCTTGGATTGGGTGAGATCTTCGTGCACCTGTCGGTAGGCCTCCCACAAGCGCAGGATGCCGACGAATTCCGAGCGTGCATCGGCAAACAACGCATGCGCGTTGTCGGCCGCTTCGCGTGCCTCGGGCGGGCGCTCGCGCGGATCCTGGATGCCCAGGAAGGCGGCGATGATGATCATCTCGCGCAGGCAACCATGCTGTTGCGCAGCCACCAGCATGCGCGCCAGCTTGACGTCCACCGGCAGGCGCGCCATCTGGCGGCCGGTCGCGGTCAGGCGGCGGTTGCCGTCGATCGCACCCAGCTCCAGCAACTGCTGCCAGCCATCGGCGACCGCACGCTCGTCCGGCGCTTCCAGGAACGGGAAATCCTCGATCCGCCCCAGCCCCAGTTGCAGCATGCGCAGGATCACGCCCGACAGCGACGATCGACGGATTTCCGGATCGGTGAATGCCGGCCGCGCGGCAAAGTCCGCTTCGGCATACAGGCGGTAACAGATGCCCTCGGCAATGCGCCCGCAGCGGCCCATGCGCTGGTTGGCGCTGGCCTGGGAGATCGGCTCGATATGCAGGCGGTCCAGCTTCTGGCGCGGGCTGTAGCGCTTGATCCGCGCAAAACCCGGGTCCACCACGTAACGGATGCGCGGCACCGTCAGCGAGGTTTCGGCCACATTGGTGGCCAGCACCAGGCGCCGACGCGGCCCCGGGTTGAACACGCGGTCCTGGTCGGCCGCCGACAGCCGCGCGTACAGCGGCACCACTTCGGTTTCGCGGTACTTGCGCCGTTCCAGCGACTGGTGCGCGTCGCGGATCTCGCGCTCGCCGGGCAGGAACATCAGCACATCGCCACGCGGATCGATGCGGGTGATCTCGTCGATCGCCGCCACGATCGCATCGTTGACGGTGCGTTCGCCATCGCGGCCATTGCCACGCTCGCCGTCGCCAGTGTCGTCGGCCCCGCCGGCCTCGCCTTCGAGTGGCCGGTAACGCACTTCGACCGGGAAGGTGCGGCCTTCCACATTGATCACCGGCGCATTGTCGAAATGCTGGGCGAAGCGCTCGGTATCGATGGTGGCCGAGGTGACGATCAACTTGAGATCGGAGCGTTTTTGCAGCAACTGCTTGAGATAGCCGAGCAAAAAATCGATGTTGAGGCTGCGCTCGTGCGCTTCGTCCACGATGATGGTGTCGTAGGCCGACAACCAGCGGTCGCTGGCGATCTCGGCCAGCAGGATGCCGTCGGTCATGAACTTGATCCGCGACTGCTCGCCGACCCGGTCGGTGAAGCGCACCTGGAAGCCCACCGTGGTGCCCAACGGCGTCTTCAGCTCCTCGGCCACGCGCGCCGCCACCGCGCGCGCGGCGATCCGGCGTGGCTGGGTGCAGCCGATCATGCCGGCCGCACCACGCCCGGCCGCCAGGCACAGCTTGGGCAGCTGGGTGGTCTTGCCCGAGCCGGTTTCGCCGGCGATGACAACCACTTGATGGTCACGGATCAGCGCGATGATGCGCTCGGCCTCGCGCGCGATCGGCAGTTGCTGATCCAGCGTGATGGCCGGCTGCTGCTCGGCGCGCGCCTGGCGTTGCGCCTGCGATGCCGCCAGCGCCTGCTCGAACGCCGCGCGCACCTGTGGGTTGCCGGGCTTGCCTTGCCAGCGCGACCATAGACCGAGCAGCCGGCCACGGTCGCGGCTCATCGCGCCATCGACGGCGCGGCGGCGTTCACGCAAGGTGTTGGCAAGGTCGGTGTCGATAGCGCTCATTGATGGAAAAATGTGAAAGATTGAATGACAACAGATCCTTTAGCCTGTCTATTGTGACCCGATATCAGGTTCCTCAGGAGGACCATTCCCATGTCCAAGAAAAAGAACGCCAACAAGCCCGTCGTCATCAATGAAGCAGCGGGTGCACTGCCGGTCGCCGCAGCATCGGCGCCACACATCGATATCGGGATCAAGGACGGCGATCGCAAGCAGATCTCCGACGGTCTGGCCCGCTACATGGCTGACGCCTTCACCTTGTATCTGAAGACCCACAACTTCCACTGGAATGTCACCGGGTCGATGTTCAACTCGCTGCACACCATGTTCGAGACCCAGTACACCGAGCAGTGGGCCGCGCTGGACGAAGTGGCCGAGCGCATCCGCGCGCTGGGCTACAACGCACCGGGCTCCTACAGCGAGTTCGTCGCCCTGACCTCGATCCCGGAAGAACAGGGGCTGAGCGACAGCGCCGACTGGCGTGAAATGGTGCGCCAGCTCGTCAGCGGCAACGAGGCGGTCTGCCGCACCGCACGCAAGGTGCTGGGTACCGCCGACGACGCCGGCGACGATCCGACCGTGGACCTGCTGACCCAGCGCCTGCAGACCCACGAGAAGTACGCCTGGATGCTGCGTTCGCTGCTGCAGTAATCCCCTGGGCTTCACCCCTGCGGGTTTGCCCAAGGCTTCGCTGCGCCGAAACCTTGGGCTCCTGCTCCATAAGTTAGACACAGAGCCCCTCTCCCCTCGGGACGAGGAGGCACTGTTGGCGCGCCATGGGCGCGCGTGCCTTGGAGCGCCCGCGCCGCAAGCGCGGGCCGGGGCGCGGAGCGGGGCTTGGGGTGAGCGTACGGAGCGAAGCTCCAGTCGCCTTAGGCAACGCTCGGCCACCGGCCATTTTTTTCGCCGCACGCCCCCTATCCAGCAACGTCCGCATCAGCACTCGTGGGCACACCCGCCACATCGCGGCAATCTCCGACGCACCATTGCGCCACAGCGTCAGCCTGACACCGACCAGGGCTTGACCCGCGCGGTATCCTAAGCGGATGTCTTCCCCCGCCCACGAACTGCTCAGCCGCGTCTTCGGTTACGACGACTTCCGCGGCCCACAGCAAGCCATTGTCGAACACGTCGCTGCGGGTAACGATGCCCTGGTGCTGATGCCCACCGGTGGCGGCAAGTCGCTGTGCTATCAAGTGCCGGCGCTGTTGCGCGACGGCATCGGCATCGTGGTCTCGCCGCTGATCGCGCTGATGCAGGACCAGGTCGAGGCCTTGCGCCAGCTCGGCGTGCGCGCCGAATTCCTCAATTCCACGCTGGACGCGGAGAACGCCCAGCGGGTCGAACGTGCCCTGCTGTCGGGCGACCTGGACCTGCTCTACGTCGCCCCGGAGCGCCTGCTGAACCCGCGCTTCCTGTCCTTGCTGGAACGCAGCCGCATTGCGCTGTTTGCCATCGACGAGGCGCATTGCGTCTCGCAATGGGGTCACGATTTCCGCCCCGAATACCGCCAGCTCACGGTGCTGCACGAACGCTGGCCGCATATCCCGCGCATGGCGCTGACCGCCACCGCCGATCCGCCGACCCAGCGCGAGATCGCCGAACGCCTGGACCTGGTCGACGCGCGCCACTTCGTCAGCTCCTTCGACCGCCCCAACATCCGTTACACCGTGGTGCAGAAGGACAACGCGCGCAAGCAGCTGCAGGAGTTCCTGGGCCGCCACCGCGGCTCTGCCGGCATCGTCTATGCGATGTCGCGGCGCAAGGTCGAGGAGACCGCGCAATATCTGTGCTCGCAGGGCTTCAACGCCCTGCCCTACCACGCCGGCCTGCCGGCCGAGGTGCGCGCGGAAAACCAGCGCCGCTTCCTGCGCGAGGACGGCATCATCATGGCCGCCACGATCGCCTTCGGCATGGGTATCGACAAGCCGGACGTGCGCTTCGTGGCGCATGTGGACCTGCCCAAATCGCTGGAAGGCTACTACCAGGAAACCGGCCGCGCCGGCCGCGATGGCGACCCCGCCGAGGCCTGGCTCTGCTATGGCCTGGGCGATGTGGTGCTGCTCAAGCAGATGATCGAACAGGGCGAAGCGGCCGAGGAGCGCAAGCGGCTGGAGCGCGCCAAGCTCGATCACCTGCTCGGCTACTGCGAATCGATGCAATGCCGCCGCCAGGTGCTGCTGGCCGGCTTCGGCGAGACCTATCCCAAGCCCTGCGGCAACTGCGACAACTGCCTGACGCCTGCTGCCGCCTGGGACGCCACGGTAGCCTCGCAGAAGGCGCTCAGTTGCGTGTACCGCAGCGGGCAGCGCTTCGGTGTGGGCCACCTGATCGACATCCTGCGCGGCAGCGAGAACGAGCGCATCAAGCAGCTCGGCCACGACCAGCTGAGTACCTACGGCATCGGCCGCGACCTGGACGAGCGCACCTGGCGCGGGGTGTTCCGCCAGCTGGTGGCAGCCAGCCTGCTGGAGGTCGACAGCGAGGGCCACGGCGGGCTGCGCCTGACCGATGCCAGCCGCCAGGTGCTCAAGGGCGAGCGCCAGGTGATGATGCGGCGCGAGAACCCGGCTGCCGGGCGCGAGCGCAGCGCGCAGCGGACCGGCCTGCCGGTGCAGCCGCAGGATCTGGTGCTGTTCAATGCCTTGCGCGGCCTGCGCGCGGAGCTGGCCAAGGAGCAGAACGTGCCGGCCTTCGTGATTTTCCACGACAGCACGCTGCGCAATATCGCCGAACAGCGGCCGACCAGCATCGATGCACTGTCGCGCGTCGGTGGTATCGGTGGCGGCAAACTGGCCCGCTATGGCGCGCAACTGATCGAGATCGTGCGCGAGCAGGGCTGATGCAGCGGCATGTGTCATCGCGGTGGCGGCGCTGGCACAAAAATCCGCAGAATCGACAGCGCGCATTCAATCAGCCATTGCTAGTTTCACAAGGCGATCTGGCACGCGCTGTCAGTCCCTCTTGAGTAGAGTCCACCCATGAAACGCAGCCTGCTTGTCCTGGCCACGCTATTTGCCGCCGGCAGCGCGCTTGCCCAGGCCGGCGAGAGCAGTGCCGAGCCGGGGTCGGCGCGGTCGCTGGACCTGAGCGTTCCGCAAGCCCCGGTGCAGTACCGCTCCGACCCGGAATACAGCACCGACCCGCCGGGCACCTTCTACGGCGACAAGAGTGGCCCCAAGCCTGCGCTGAGCCGCCCCAGCGCGGCCTCGCTCGCTGCCGAACGTGCCGAACAATGCCAGGGCAAGCTGCATGGCGCGGTCGAAACCGGCATGGGCTATTCCAACCGCGGCGGCAACAGCAACTGGCAGGCCGTCAACCTGAATTCCTGCAAGACCTATTATGACGACGACGGCAAGGCGCACCAGATCGGCGTCAGCATCAGCGTCGGACGCGGCGAAGGCGCACTGTTCGGGCCGCGCTACGGCCCCGGCGGCTATGGCCCCGGCCCGTTTGGCTGGTAACCGTACGGCTCCGTCTGCGTTGACAGAGGGTTCACTGCCGCATCGCTGAGAATGTGGCCTGCCTTACGAGACGTGCTCATGTCACAGAACAAGGAACGGCCAGTTGTATTTGTCGTCGAAGATGGCGATGGCACCCGACAACTCAGCTGCCTTGTGCTGGAAAGCTATGGTTTTACCTGCCGTAGCGCAGGCTCGGTCGAAGAAGCGCTGGCCCTGATCGAAAGCGACCCACGCGTGGATGTGCTGTTTTCCGACATCCATTTCCCGGGCGGCCTGACCGGCGTGGACCTGGCGCTCAAGACGGCGCACGCGCCCTACAACCTGCCGGTGCTGCTGACCTCCGGCCTGGCGGTCGAGTATGTGGAAGAGATCCTGCCGGACGGCGTGGCCTTCCTCGAGAAACCCTATACCCCTGAGCAGTTGTTGAGCGCGATCCGCAGCGTGATGGCCAAGCACCGGGTGCTCTCCACCCCGGTTGCATGACGCAGACGGTCGCGACTGGACGGCGACCCATAATCCCGGTATGAAGTGGCGGCCAGCGCGATGCGTCGGCAACGGGGATTGATCACGACACGGTTGTGCCAGGGACGCGGTGCCATGCCCACCTGGCCCGACCATGTCTTACGCCAGGGGACAACATGAAACACCTAGTGACCGCAGCCATTGCCATGGCTGCGTTGAGCGGTTGCGCGACGGTCATTAACGACGCGACCCAGCCCATCCGTGTGGATACCAAGACCGCCGACGGGCACGTCATCGCTGGCGCCGACTGCGCGCTCAGCAACGACAAGGGCCGGTTCACCCTGAAGTCCGGGCAGACCGTGCAGGTACATCGGTCCTCGCGCGATCTGGAGGTCAGCTGCGTGCTGCCCGGTCAGCGCAATGCCGCCGGCCGCTCCATCTCGCGCGCCAACATCGGGATCTGGGGCAACATCCTGATCGGCGGCGCGATTGGCGCCATCGTCGACCACAGCAAAGGGACCGGCTACACCTACCCGAGCTGGATCCAGCTGGTATTCGGACAGACGCTGAGCTTCGACCGGCACCGCGAGGACCGCGGCCAACCGTTGCAGGGCGACAACGCACAAGGGCGCGCTGTCGCAGCAACCGATTCCAGCGGCGGCAATTCGCCCGGCGGAGCGGTCACGCTGCCGCTGGCAGGCGATGTCGCCCCGCCTGCACCGGCCAGCGCAGCAGCACCAGCCGGCAACGCCGCAGCCACCGTTGCAGCTGCGGGCCCGGCGATGTCCACCGAATCGGCCATGACGCGCGCGCAGGGCATCAGCACTGGCCTGAGTTGCGGCGCGGTGCAGGCGCGCAGCGCCACGCGCTTCACCGCCAGTTGCACTGGCGGCAGTACGGTGCAGATCGATTGCGCCGGCTTCCGCTGCAGCGCGAGCTTCCCGTGACCTGACAAGGCTGCGCCCGGGTGCGGGTGCAGCCGGACGGCACGACACTTGTCGGGGATGACCCGACAAGCTGTCGGCGCGGCCCCGATTTACGTGATGCACACCTCATTTAGACTGCAGCCACCGGACGCGAGGCCTGTTGGGCCGCTCAACTCGCGGGGCGCTGAGCACGCCCCTGCCGGGACATTGCCGGCAGGGGCGTGCTCCCACATCGTGGTGAGTTGTTCGTCCATCAGCCTGGCTGCGCGCGCTTTACTCGGACAAAGAGTCATTCGCGCAGGCGCAGACGGCTCACTTGGGTTTGCAGTCGAACTGCTCGGTGACCTGCCGGCCCTGTGTCCGAGCTCCAACGTCACGAGCTCCAACCTGCAGCTCGATTTGTGCTGATGCTCATCGTGGCTGAGCTCAAGCGCCGGCGTTGCATGCCCATCAAATTGATCACCTGCACAGCGATCTCCAAACGCTGCTGCCCATGCGCTTGTGGCTTGAGATTTATCGGTTTGCGGTTACCGCCAGCACATCATCATTGCGCCGGTATCTCCACGGCAGCGCCGGCAGGCAGATGCCCAGCAACCGCACTCGCAGCTGTAGCGTGCTCTTGCGCGAATGGCGATGCACCGCTGCTGCCAGGGACGAATGCAGTGTATTTCACGCCATCAAGCAGGCCGCTCGCTAGGCTGATGTCAGTGCAGCACTTGGCTGCGAAGACTTTCAGGAAATTCCCATGGGCGACAATTCGTTTCTGTCACCGGCCTTCGTCATTCTGGTTATCGGCGTGATCGCGGTGGTGTTCTGGCTGGTGACGCGCGCCAAGAAGAAGCGCAACAAGAAGTAAGCAACGCAGGAAGAGGGCCGGACATCGCGATGCGCAACGCAGCCGGTGCTCGATACGCACTTACCCTGAGTTGCTGATGCCAGCCGTCGGTCCAGGCTGGCCTTTGCTTGGCGCGGCTAACACACACTACTTCCCGCGTAACAGCGCAGCAGTGCTAACGCTGTCTGGAAAACGAGGCCCCGCAGCGACATCGCTGCGTTCAGGCTGCGCGGCATTTGATGCACATGTCGTGTCACCAGCATCTGCAGACGACCGCGTTGCGACTAGGCGCGCAGAAAAAACCGACGCCGATCAAAACCGCTCGCCTGTCGGCAGATAGCGCCACTCACCGATGGCCAGCTTTCCCAGCGATACACGGCCCACGCGCAGGCGCCGGATGCTGACCACCTCCAGCCCCACCTCAGCGCACATGTAACGCAGCTGGCCGGGTTGCACGTGCTTGATCGCAAACCGCAGGCGCTCCTCGTTCTGCCAGCTCACCTTGCACGGCGACAGGCTGCGCTGCTGATACACCAGACCATGCGCAAGCCGCGCCATGCCATACGGGCGCAGCTCACCGCGCACCTCCACCAGAAATTCCTGTTCGATCGAGGTCGCATCGGCACTGAGCCTGCGCAGCACGCGGCCGTCCTGGCTCAGCACCAGCAAGCCGCTCGCCTCGTCCTCCAGCGGCAGCGGCGCGTTCAAGCGCAGGAAGTGCCGCTTCAGCACCCGCATTTCGAGCTGGTCCAGTGCGCTGCGCGTTGCCGGCGTGGCCAGTGCCAGCGCAGCTTCGGCGCTCATGCCTGCCGGTTTATGCAGCAGCAGCGTGGCAGGCTCGGCAGCTGCGAGCACGGCGTCTTCCGCCAGCGTCACCTGCGCTGCAGTGGCCAAGGCTTGCGGCTCTTCGACCACGGCCCCGTCCACACTGACCCAGCCGCCTTCGATGTATTGCTGCGCCTCGCCACGCGAGCAGCCGAACAGCGCGGCCACGCATTTGTCGAGACGGATCGGATCGGACATCGGGCGAGCTCGGTTTCAGGGCACGGCAGTGTACGTGCTGGGTCGATGGATGCGTGAGGCCGGCTTCTGCACCGCCCGACAACATGGGAAACTGGGCGCTCACACAGGAGATTGCAGATGTTCATCAAGTTCGGCACCACCCGGGTCCGCCTCAACCATATCTCCGTCATCAGCGACCCCTTCAATGCAGGCGAAAACTTCGGCTCGTATTGCCACTCGGTCCGGGTCGGCCTGCTCTCCGGCGAGGAAATCTTTGCACGCTTCAATACCGAAAGCGGCGCCGAGCAGCTGCATGCAGAGGTGCTCGCTGCACTGGAAGGTTGAGCGCAAGACCCACAGTGCCGTCACGCGCGTGATGCCTCACGCGCGATGGGCGTTGCCGGCAGAGCAGCCAGCACGTGCGGGCCCGCAAATCGCTCGCGGCAACGTGGGCTTGTCGCACCGCATCACGGCCGATCCAAGCAGCTGAGCACTCGGTAGCAATGGCGCCGCCGCTGCTTGAAGACAAGCGCATTGCCGGTATCGCGACACGGGATGAATTGCACCCTGTTCCAGCAACGTCTTTGCCCTGGGTGCATCGCCACCTGTCATCAGAACGTCGGAAAATCGTTCCGCCGTTGGCACGCTTCGATCCAGCCATAACGCAATAAACAAGCAATTTCTGCGCGTATGTCAGGCCGCTGCGGACGGCTGTCGGGAAATTTCTTCCATCCGATGAATTCAATATAAGTAATTTCAAATACGAGCCTTTAGCTCGTCACGATCCGGCCGCTAGCTGGGGCAAGACGCTCTGGTGGATGACCTATTCATCGAGCCCCTCAGTTGCACTACCTGGATGCGGTCATGAATACATATCTGCAACGCCTCAATGTCGGCCGCCGCTTGGGCATGGCCTTTGGCATCTTGATCCTATTGTCGGGCCTGCTTGTGGCCACCGGCCTAGTCACCATGTCCAACGCGCGTTTCGAACTGGACACCATCGTCAACAGCAACATGGAGAGGATCCAGCTGTCCTCGGAAATGCTCGACGCCAACACCAACGTGGCAATCGGCCTGCGCGACATCGTCATGGTCGCTGGCGACGCGGCCAATCGCCGTGCGATGGACATGATCGAGAAGAACCGCGCACGCTACAAGCAGGCACACGACGCCCTGGCCGCACTGCCCAGCAGCGTGCCTGAAAAACAGGCGCTCGACCTGGTGCAGGAAAAGCGCGACATCTCGGTCAAGCTCAATAACCAGATTCTCGAATACGGCCTCCGCGACCAGAACCAGGAAGCGCAGGCCTTGCTGCAAGGCGACGCCGCAGCGGCCATGGATGCGCAGCAGACGGCGATCCGCGAGAACGCTGCACTGGAGCGCCGCCTCAGCAAGGATGCCTATGCGGCCGCGGTTGCATCGATGCATCGAGGGAAGATCACCCTGGCCACCGGCGGCATTGCCGCACTGGTCATCAGCGGCCTGCTCGCGTGGCTGATCACACGCAGCCTGACCCAGCCGCTCAGCCAGGCCACACGCACGGCAGAAGCGATCGCGGCCGGCAACCTGCACAACGATGTGCACACCAACGCCAACGATGAAACCGGCCGTCTGCTCAAGGCTATGGACAAGATGCAGCTGCAGCTGCGTAACCTGATCGCCGCGCAAACCGACATGGCCAGGCATCACGACAACGGCCAGATCAGCTTCCGCATCGATGCGGCAGCATTCCCGGGCGACTATGGGCGCATGGCCAACGACACCAACCTGCTGGTTGCCTCGCACGTGGCGGTGCAGACCGATCTGGCACGCATTATGGGCCGGTATGCGGTTGGCGAACTCTCCGAAGACATGCAGCCGCTGCCCGGCGAAAAGGCCGTTTTCAGCGACACCATGTCGCAGGTCAAGCTCAACCTGTCGGCGATGAACCACGAGATCAAGCATCTCGCCCAGGCCGCCGCCAATGGCGACTTCAGCGCGCGCGGCGATGCCGAGCGCTTCCAGTTCGACTTCCGCATCATGGTCGAAAGCCTCAACCACCTGATGTCCACGGCCGACGGCAATCTGCAGTCGCTGTCGTCGTTGCTGCAGTCCATCGCCGCTGGCGACTTGACCGCACGCATGAGCGGTGAATTCCGCGGCGTGTTCGCACAGATGCGCGATGACGCCAACACCACGGCCAGCCAGCTGGCGCAGATCGTCGGCAACATCCAGGAGTCGGCCGTGTCGATCAACTCCGCGGCCAGCGAAATCGCCGCCGGCAACCAGGACCTGTCGCAGCGTACCGAACAGCAGGCGGCCAACCTCGAAGAAACCGCAGCATCGATGGAAGAGCTGACCTCCACCGTCAAGCAGAATGCCGAAAGCGCACGCGAGGCCAACCAGCTGGCGATCGGTGCCGCACGCGTTGCCTCGCAAGGTGGCGACGTGGTCGGCAAGGTGGTGGACACCATGACCGGTATCGAAGCCTCGTCCAGGAAGATTGCCGACATCATCAGCGTCATCGACGGTATCGCCTTCCAGACCAATATCCTGGCCTTGAACGCAGCGGTGGAAGCCGCGCGCGCCGGCGAGCAAGGCCGCGGCTTTGCCGTGGTGGCCTCGGAGGTGCGCACGCTCGCGCAGCGGTCCTCCGGCGCCGCCAAGGAGATCAAGGACCTCATCGACGACTCGGTGCAACGCGTGGCCGAGGGTTCGGCACTGGTGCACAGCGCCGGCAAGACCATGGGCGATGTGGTGGCCAGCGTGCAACGCGTCACCGACATCATGGGCGAGATTTCTGCAGCCTCGCAGGAACAGTCGGCCGGCATCGAGCAGGTCAACCAGACCATCACGCACATGGACGAAACCACCCAGCAGAACGCCGCGCTGGTGGAAGAAGCCACTGCCGCCGCGCGCGCGATGGAAGAGCAGGCGGTGCAGCTCACCGATGCGGTGGCGATCTTCAAGATCGACGCACGCCAGACACGGCAGGCCGCCTCGCGCGTAGCGGCACCGGTCGCACAGCTGCTGAGCAAGGTCCGCAACGCCTGAGCCAGCAGCCGGCACTGCGCCGTCGACCGGGTCGTCGGTGCAGGCACGCTGATGCAACACCGCGGATGTGCCCGCAGCCATTGATGCCATCGCACACGCAGAAAGCGCCCGCCAGGGCGCTTTCTGCGTTTATCCCGCACGCTCACCGGCATTCGGCGCAGACAGCTCAGGCACCCGCAACGCGCGCGCAGTGCCCACAAAATAACCTCGAAAACAAGCACGCAAGCCACTCAAAAGCGCTTGTTTCCGGCGCCATGCCTGGTTACGCTGCGCCGGTCGAAAGAGAGCAGGCCGGATGGTAGCCCGGCCACCGTCTGCAGCGCAGGCGGCATCTTAGCCATCGGTACCCACGACATCCGCAGCCGGCGATGCCGGCACTGCAGGTGTGTCCGTGCGTGCTCTCGTCACCGCTCGGCACGCCTTCTCAATCAGGAAGGATCACCCGTGAACACCAGCATCGACAGTCATGATCTGCACCGCTCAATCAACGACGAGCATGCCAACGTGCATGCTTGCGCATACGCAGGGGACGCAGACGCAAAGCCATACGACGATGCCTTATCGCACTGGCGACAAGCCCGTCTCGACACGCGCGTGATCTGGCGGCGGCAGCTCATGCTCCAGGGCGGCATGTCGGTGCTGTTGGCGGCCTGGCAGATGCCGCATTCGCTGCGCTGGGAGTGGGAAGCCATCGACCTGCTGCAGGATCGACACCTGTGCGGCGGCAACTGCGATTCATCGCTGGCGGCAATGCGCGCTGCCGATGCCTGGCCGGCGCTGTGCGGTGACGAGGTCGCAGTGCTTGCCTAATACCACGCGGCGCGGCAACGCGTTGAACCGTCCTTCTGCCCCGACGCGGTGCCATGCCGGTGCGGCCGCGCAACAGCCGGCCCGCCGCGGCTAGCGCGTGTAGAGACCGGGACGATAGCGTTCCATCAGCGACTGCGGAGCCAGCGGCGGCGTGAAGCCGTAGCGCGCATAGAGACCATGCGCATCGCTGGTGGCCAGGCTGAAACGGCGCAGCCCCTGTAGATCGGGGTGCGCCATGACCGCATCCATCATTGCCTTGCCATAGCCCTTGCCCTGATGCTCGGGCAACACGAACACATCGCCCAGATAGGCGACGGTTGCGTAGTCGGAAACCACCCGCGCAAAGGCCACCTGCCCGCCCTGCAGAAACCCGCCGAAGCACAGCGAGTTGGCGATGGAGCGCTGTACCACCGCAAGCGGGATGTCCCTGGCCCAGCTGCTGTGCTGGGCCAGGTAGCGATGGACCAGCGCAACATCGAGTTCGGAGTGATCGGTGGAAACGCGCAGCGGCGACATGACGACAACTCCGGCAACAGTGGGCCTCAGGGTAGTGCCTGCGCAGGCAGCAGCAACAGTGCGCACAGCACCAGCATGAATCCTGCGATCGCCGCATCCAGCACACGCCATGCGCGCGGATCGCGGAAGGCCGGCTGCAGCAAGCGCGCGCCGTGGCCCAGAGCGGAAAACCAGGCAATGCTGGCCAGGCACGCACCCGACGCGAATGCCCAGCGCAGCTGACCCGGGTAGCGCGCGGACAGGCTGCCCAGCAGCAGCATCGTGTCCAGATAGACATGCGGGTTGAGAAAGGTAAATGCCAGGCACGTCAGCATGGCGCGCTGCCAGCGTTGCGCACCGGCCTGCGACGGCGCCAACCCGCTGGTGCCACACCAGGCCCTGCGCGCAGCCAGCGCGCCATATGCCGCGAGAAATGCAGCCCCCGCATAGCGAAGTCCCTGCAGCAGCTCCGGCCATTGCGTCACCAGTACGCCGATCCCGGCCACGCCCAGCACGATCAGCGCGATATCGCCGAACGCGCAGATCGCCACCACCAGACCGACATGCTGGCGCTGCAGTCCCTGCCGCAGCACGAATGCATTCTGCGCACCGATTGCGATGATGAGACCTGCGCTGGCGATGAAGCCAGAGATTGCAGCTTGAAGGAACACGAGCACCTCCCGGATCACAGGCGCCAATGCTGGGCGTTCCGCTGCAATTAGGAAAACTAAATCTTCTGTATCCTGCTTAGAATTTCTAATCCTGCCGAACGCCATGGATCTTCTGCATCCGCAACTGGCCGCATTCGCTGCCGTTCTCGAGGAGGGCAGCTTCGACGCCGCTGCGCAGCGGCTGTCGGTAACGCCGTCGGCAATTTCGCAGCGGGTCAAGGCGCTGGAAGACCGGCTCGGCTAGGTGCTGGTGATCCGCAAGGCCCCCTGCCGCCCTACCCCGGTCGGCGAGCGCCTGCTGCGCCGGGTAAAGCCGATGCAGGTCCTGGAATCCGAAGCGATCGCCGACCTCCTCCCTGGCGACAGCAGCGCCGGGCATCCGCGCACGCTGGCCATCGCCGTCAACGACGACTCGCTGCAGACCTGGTTCCTAACGGCGCTGTCGGCGCTGCACCGGGAGCACGGCGTCCTTTTCGATGTGCAGATGGACGACCAGGACCACACCCTGGAGCTGTTGCGCTCCGGGGCGGTGCTCGGTGCCGTCACCGCCGAGCGCAAGCCGCTGCAGGGCTGCAATGTGCAGGCGCTGGGAGTGATGCGTTACCACGCCATCGCATCGGCCGCATTCGTTGCGACGCATTTCAAGCAGGGCTTCAGCGCAGCGGCCCTGGCCCACGCACCGATGCTGGTGTTCAACCGAAAGGACACGCTGCAGACCCGCTTCGTCCGCCGCATCACCCGCACACAGGTGGCGCCGCCGATCCACTACCTGCCGACCTCGACCGGTTTCGTCGAAGCGGCCGCACGCGGACTCGGCTGGTGTCTGGCACCGGAATCGATGGTCGTGCCTGCCGTGCGCGACAGGCAGGTGGTCATCATCGACCCGACACGCTGGCTCGATGTGCCGCTGTACTGGCAATGCGCCGCAGTGCGCTCGAGCGCCTTGCAGCAGCTGGGCCAGGCCCTGCGCAAGGCCGCGGCTGCGAGCCTGCGCTGAGAGCGGCCGTGCCGCACCGACGCCGGCAAAACACGATGCCCGAGGCGCGCAACTGCCGGCAGGCTGTCGCACCGGATTGGCCTGCAGGTACATCGCTGCCCTGCCCGCGCACGCTTGGCACAGCCGCGTTGCCCGGCATCCCGCTGCCGCCGCAGCGACAGCCGGGTCGCCGTGCCACGCCGAGCCTGCTAGCCTTTCCGCCTATTCCGTTGTGATTGCCGATCCGTCATGAAAAAAGCCGTTGTTCTGTTGTCCGGGGGCATGGATTCCGCTGCCGTCATCGCGCTTGCGCAGGAGCAGGGCTTTGCCGTGCATGCCTTGAGCGTGCGCTACGGCCAGCGCCATACCTCCGAGCTGGACGCCGCCGCGCGCGTGGCCGCGGCGCAGGGCGTCATCGCGCACAAGGTGGTGGACGTGGACCTGCGCAGCATCGGCGGCTCGGCGCTCACCGACGACATCGACGTGCCCGATGCCGGTGGCGACGGCATCCCGGTCACCTACGTGCCGGCGCGCAACACCATCATGCTGTCGCTGGCACTGGGCTGGGCCGAGGTGATCGGCGCCAACGACCTGTTCTGCGGCGTCAACGCGGTCGATTATTCGGGTTACCCCGACTGCCGTCCCGAATTCGTGCGCGCCTTCGAAGTGCTGGCCAACCTGGCCACCAAGGCCGGCGTGGAAGGCGCCGGCCTGCGCGTGCACGCACCGCTGCAGTTCCTCAGCAAGGCCGACATCGTGCGTGAAGGCGTGCGCCTGGGCGTGGACTTCGGCCTGACCGTGTCCTGCTACCGCGCCGACGCCGACGGACGCGCCTGCGGCCACTGCGACGCCTGCCGCCTGCGTGCCGCCGGTTTCGCCGACGCCGGCGTCGCGGACCCCACCCACTACGCCATTTCGCCTTGACGCCGCTGTAGGGTAGAATGCGCACCCCGGCGCACTGCCGGGACAGTGGGCCGTTAGCTCAGTCGGTAGAGCAGAAGACTTTTAATCTTTTGGTCGATGGTTCGAATCCATCACGGCCCACCAATCAAATCAGCAACTTGAAGAGCGCCAAAGGCGCTTTTTTTGTGCCCGCCGGAAGTTGCCGGGACCTGCGTCGCCGGGGCTCCGCGTCACGGCCGCGAAGTCGGATGGCATCCACCATCTGCCGCAACTGGCGCGCCGCCGTCAACGCCGGCTCCTCTTTTGCCGATCGCGCGTGTCATCTTGCAGGTCGTGGGCCCGGCGCAGGCGGCCGTGGCGTTCTCGCCAATCACGTGGCTCCCGTCTTCTGGATACGCGATTGCACGCGCCGCGTTCGTCGCGCAGCTCCTGCGGCGCGTGCCTGCTTGTGCAGCCAGCTGAGGACGTCCACTGCAGCATCCACACGCATGCAGACATGCAGGTGGCCCAGCACAACGCTCTGTGCATCGCCGCCCGGCAAAATGTCGTCAAAGCCGGTGGCTTCGCAGGCGATCAGGACGGGCGAGGCATCGGGCTGCGCGTCGGAATGCAGCATGGCCAGCACATAGCCCTGCATCATCTCAAAGCTAAGGACGACGCCCGTGCAGACGCGGAACTGTTTGCCCAGGCTCATCGCTGCGGCTCCGTCAACGCGCTATCGACGCTAGCGATTGCATCGGCGCCGGCAAGCGTGAGCGCATGCACAGCCTTACCTGCGACGCCGAGATGGGCATTAGGGCTTCGCCAGGCGGCACGCGTCCCTTCGCGGGCATTGAAGATCGGCCCCACATCATGGACGACCTGGTACGCCACAGACGTGGGTGCTTCATGGGTGTCGTGAGACATGCTGGATTCCTTTTGTGTTTTGGAATCCGCCACCCAGACGCCAATCGGGGTGGCGGACGGTACGCGGTTGGCGTGCCGGCCAAAAGGACCCGGTGGGCCTTGCGGCCCCCGCGCACCGCCCGCCATAAAACTGGCCGGCATGCGCCCGCGACGATGCGGGCGATAAAAAAGCGCCGTGCATCGGTCGATGGGCGCTGGTGCGCCTTTTGGTTCGGGACGCCAATCCCGGCCGCCGATTGTGCGGCGACGTTGGCATACTCGCGCCGCCGCTTGGCGCCTGTCAATGCAGAACGTGCAACGCGGCGGCTTCGGCCGCGAAGAAACGCGGCGAAAGCACTGCCCGCGTAGCCAGCAAAACCTGAAACTCCAGCACATCCCGCCGGACGATCGGCCCGGGGCGCTGCGGCTGCGCCCATATGCCACAAGCCCTGGCGGGAGTGGACTGGCGCCGCGGCAAATGCGAATTCACATGCCGCGCCACGTTTCCTATCGTTGTTGGCTCAACGACACGCGAGCGCCATGCCATGACCAACATCGAAAAAGCCGGAACGTTTCTGCTTGGAGACCGCAAGCTCACCCGCATCGGCTACGGCGCAATGCAGCTCGCGGGGCCTGGCGTGTTCGGCCCGCCCAAGGACCGCGACGGTGCGTTGGCGGTGCTGCGCGAAGCCATCGCGCTGGGCGTCAACCATATCGACACCAGCGATTTCTACGGGCCGCACATCACCAATCAGCTGATCCGCGAGGCACTGCATCCCTACCCGCAGGAATTGACCATCGTCACCAAGATCGGCGCCGCGCGCGGCACGGATGGTTCCTGGCTACCTGCCTTCTCGCCGCAGCAACTGGTCGAGGCGGTGCACGACAATCTGCGCAACCTGGGGCTTGAAACGCTGGAGGTGGTCAACCTGCGCGTGATGTTCAAGGCGCAGGAGCCGGCAGAAGGCTCGATCGCCGAGCAACTGGCGGCCTTGATCAAGCTGCAGCGCGATGGCCTGGTGCGGCACATCGGCATCAGCAACGTCACCGCAGCGCAGGTGGCCGAAGCACGCGCCATGACCGACATCGTCTGCGTGCAGAACATGTACAACATCGCGCATCGACACGACGACGAAATCGTCGACACGCTCGCGCGCGACGGCATCGCCTACGTGCCGTTCTTCCCGCTCGGTGGCTTTTCGCCATTGCAATCGTCCACGCTTGCCGCTGTTGCCCAGCGCCTGGCCGCAACCCCGATGCAGGTGGCACTGGCGTGGTTGCTGCAGCGCTCGCCCAACATCTTGCTGATTCCGGGGACCTCGTCGGTGGCGCATCTGCGCGCCAATCTGTTCGCGGCGGAACTCAAACTGCCGGCCGATGCCGTCGAAGAATTGAACAGGATCGCCGCGTAAACGCAGGCGGCTGCCTCCTGGCAAGCAGCGCCTTGCGCTCGGGATCAGTGCGAGCAGCTGAGCGTTGCGGCTGATCGTCAGGCGGGAGCGGACGGCATGCCAGCAACCGCAGTGGATGCGTGGTACACGCCGATTGCGGGCAACCGGCCGCGCCAGCCTTTCTTGGGTGAGCGCGGTCGCTCTATCGCTCGGGCTTAGCGCTCGGGCCTAGCGCCCAGGCTCATCGTTCCACAGCAGCTTGTGCAGCTGCATCTGGAAGCGCACCGGCAGACGATCGGCCACGATCCAGTCGGCCAGCTCCCGCGGCGTCACTTCGCTCTTGCTGGGCGAAAACCACACCGTGCAGCGGCGGTCCAGCGCATGCGCGGCGACAATCTCGCGCGACCATTCGTAATCGGCGCGGCTGCAGATCACGAATTTGATCTGGTCGCGTGCGGTCAGCAGCGGCAGATTCTCCCAGCGGTTGCGCTGTTCCTCGCCGGAGGCGGGCGTCTTGATGTCGACCACGCGCGAGACGCGCGGATCCACGCCCGACACGTCCAATGCGCCGGATGTCTCCAGCGAGACGTCGAAGCCGGCATCGCACAGCTTCTGCAGCAGCACCAGGCAGCGCTTCTGCGCCAACGGCTCGCCGCCGGTCACGCAGACATGGCGCACGCCGTGGCTAGCCACCTCGGCGACGATCGCATCGATGTCATGCCATTCCCCGCCGTGGAAGGCGTAGGCGGTATCGCAGTAATGGCAGCGCAGCGGGCAACCGGTCAGACGCACGAACACGGTCGGCCAGCCGGCGGCCTCGGCTTCGCCCTGCAGGGACAGAAAGATTTCGGTGATCTTCAATCGCGGCAGCGGCGACTGGACGATCTCGCTGGGGACGGCGGCGGCGTTCATTGGCAAAGTATGCGTCACGCCCGAAGGCGCGCACGCGCGGGCTCAGCGCAGTTGCTGGCCGAGACGGATGGACTGCAGACGTTCCTGGGCCACGCGCGCTGCGTCGGAGCCGGGATACTGCGATGCGACCTGCTGCAAGGTCTGCTGGGCCTGATCGTTCTTGCCTTCGCCATACTGCGACAGGCCAAGCTTCAACAGGCCGCCAGAGGCCTTGTCATGCGTGGGATAGCGGCTGACGAGATCGCGGAACTGCGCCTCGGCCAGCTGGAAATTTCGGGTGGCGTAGTAACTCTCGCCCAGCCAGTACAAGGCATTGGGGGTGTAGACGCCGTTTGGATACAGCTCCAGAAAACTCAGGAACAACTGCGAGGCATCGTCGTACTTGCCGTTCTTCAAGGCATCGAAAGCGACGTTGTAGGCAGTGCGCTCCTCGTTGCTGACGGCCAGGGTGCCTGGGTCGCCATGCACGCTGGGCGGCTTCTCGGAAGTTGCCGCCGCTGCAGGCCGCGCGGCCGGAGCCGGGGCGGGTGTGACGCTGCCGGTGGGAGATGGCAATGGCGGGGTTGCGCCACCTGCACCTTCCAGCCGATTCAGGCGTCCGTCCAGGTCCAGATACTGATCCTTGGACTGCTGCTTGAGTTGTTCGTTGTCGTGCTGCAGCTGCTCCACGGTCGCTCGCAAGCCCTGCAGGTCCGAACGCGCCTGCTGCAGCTGGTTGAGGAGATCGTTGTTGGCCTGGCTGTTGGCCTGCTGCTGCTCAAGAACGGCAACACGATCAGCGAGACTGGCTCGCTGCGCGTGTGCCGGCGCGGCGACCACAAGGGCCGCCGCGACGAACAGGGATGTCACTCGAAAGCGCATCGCTTCTTACTGAGCCGTGTACACGATTTCGACGCGACGGTTCTGCGACCAGCAGCTTTCGCTGGTTTCGGTGCAGACCGGACGCTCTTCGCCGTAGCTGACGACGGTCAGCTGGCTGGCGGAACCGCCGGCAGCCTGCAGCGACGACGACACGGCATTGCCGCGACGCTCGCCCAGACCCATGTTGTACTCACGCGAACCGCGCTCGTCGGCATTGCCCTGCAGGGTGATGCGCGAGGAAGGACGGTCACGCAGGTACTTGGCGTGGCACGCCATGATGGCCTGGAATTCCGGCTTCAGGGAGTCCTGATCCAGATCGAAGTAGACGACGCGCTGGCGCAGGCAGGCATCGGTATCCAGGTCGCCCGGGCCGTACAGGCCAGAGGTGGACGGGCCGGTGGGAACGGAGGAACCAGCGGTGGTGTCAGTCGCAGGAGGCGGAGTTTCCTTCACCTTCTTCGAACAACCGGCCAGCACGGCAACGGACAACAGGGAGACAAGCAAGACGCGGGTGGACTTGTTCATGGGATACCTATGGAGGCTCTGGGCCAATGAGTGGTTTAACGCAGCGAAATATTAACATTAATGCGCGGTTCGGTAAGGCCCCCACGAAGGTTCTCTCACATCTCCATCCGCCAGGACCAGGCGCTGGCGGACACGAGCGTCGGCGGACACGGCGTAGAGCACGCCACGACCACCTTCACGTGCGGCGTACAGCACCATGCTGGCGTTCGGCGCAAAGCTCGGCGACTCGTCCAGCGACCCCGGCGAGAGCGTGCTCCAGCTCGGCGAACCCAGGCTGCGGTCCATCATGGCGATGCGGTAGCTGTTGCCGCTGCCCTGTGCCACGGCGATCTTCTTGCCGTCGAACGAGACGCTGGCGGTGGCGTTGTAGTTGCCCTGGAAGGTCACGCGGTTGGCGCTGCCGCCGCTTGCGGCCACCTGGTAGATCTGCGGACGACCGCCGCGGTCGGAGGTGAAGTAAATGCTGCCGCCGTCCGGCGCCCAGGTCGGCTCGGTGTCGATGCCGAAGTGATTGGTCAGCTGGGTCAACTGCTTGCTGCCCAGATCCATGACGTAGATTTCCGGGTTGCCGCTGCGCGACAGTGCCAGCGCCAGGCGGCGGCCGTCCGGCGAGAACGACGGCGCACCGTTGATGCCGCGGAAGCTGGACACCAGCTCACGCGCGCCGGTGGCGATGTCCTGCAGATAGATCGAGGAATTGCCGCGCTCGAAGCTCACATAGGCCAGCTTCTTGCCGTCCGGGCTCCAGTTCGGCGACAGCAGTGGCTCGGCCGAGCGCACGATGGTCTGCGGGTTGTAGCCGTCCGAGTCGGCCACCATCAGCGCATAGCGCATGGCGCCGCCCTTGCCGCTGGCGGTCACATAGGCGATCCGGGTCCAGAACGCGCCACGCACGCCGGTGATCTTTTCGTAGATCGCGTCGGCCATTTGGTGCGAGACATCGCGCATCGCATTGGCACGTGCGGTCATGGCCAGGCCGAGCAGACGCTCGCCCTTGGCCACGTCGAACAGCTCGTACTCGACGCGGTAGGCGCCTTCGCCGGCATCCATCACGCGGCCGACCACAATGTAGTTCTGCTTGAGCGTACGCCAAGTCTGGAACTGCACCTCGGTGCCGCGGGTCGGCTTCTCGACGATCTGCGCAACCGGCAGCGTGCGGAACTGACCGGAACGGTCCAGGTCGGCGCCGACGACGGCAGACACATCGGTCTGCGGCGCAGTGCCGGAGCCCTGGTACGGCATGGGCACGACAGTGATCGGCGTCGCCGAAGCGCTACCGCCGACGATATCGATGGTGAGCCCTTGCTGTTGCGCGAGCGCGCTCAGCGGCAACAATAGGGCGGTCAAGGCAGCTAGCCAACGCAGCGGTTTTTTCATGGACGGCTCGGATCGGGCAGGAAAAGTGTGCAAGGGATACCAATCAGCGAGTGAACATACTCGCAATCGTGAACGAGACAGCGTGAAAATGAAGCGAGTGGTCGCCCACTGGGCATTCCGGCGGCCAGCGAGCGAGCCTGCGTGCGGTGGCGCAGCAATACTCACCCGCCGGAACTGCGCCAGGCAGTCGGCCACATCCCGCAAATCTACCTTCCTACGAGGGGCGCAGCGCAGGTCATGCTGCCGCGCCCCGACCATCCAGGATCAGGGGGATGACTAATCCTGGGGGGTGAACACAAATGTCAGGTTGCGCTGGAACACCGACTCGAACCCACGGTACGGCAATGGCTGCGCGCTCAGCACCGCGGCCTCGATCGAGCGCTGGCCGGCCTCGTCGTAAGGGCAACCCGGCGCCACCTTGGCCTCCATCACGGTGCCACCCGGCAACTGGCGGATGTTGATGCTGCATTTCTGGCCCGGCGGCACCGACGGCGGGCGCACCCACTGCGCCAGCACCTTCTGCTGGATCGCCGCGGCGTACTTGGCCGACAGATCGGTGTTGGTACCGCCCTGCCCTGCGGCCGGCTGCGCGGTGGCGGCGGCAGCCGACGAGGCCTGCTGCGCACGCGCGGCGGCGACCTGGCGCAGTTTCTGCTCGGCCAGCGCGGCTTCCTTGGTGGCCTGTTCGCGCTGGCGGCGGATGTCTGCGATCTTCTTTTCGCGTTCGGCATCGGCGGCAGCCTGCTGCGCGGCGGCCTGCTTCTTCTTGGCGTCGGCCTCTTCCTGCTGCTTGGCCAGGCGCAGTTTCTGCTCGGCCTCTTCCTGGCGTTTACGCTCGGTCAGGTCGATCTGCTCCTGACGGCGCTTGGCCTCTTGTTCCTGCTTGGCCTTTTCCGCCGACAGCGCCAGCGCGTCGACGCGGTCCTGGTCGACCTTGTCCGGCTGCGCGACACGTTCCTGCGCCTGCGCCTGTTGCGGCGTGGGCGCATCCTGCGGACGCGGTTCGGGAATCGGCTGCGGCGGCGGCACGGTGTCTTCCGGCGCCGGTTCGGGCAGCGGTGCCGGCGGTGGCGGTGCCTCTACCGGCGTGGCCTTCAGCGCCTGGCGCGCAACGCGCGCTTCGGCGGCGGACACGTCCAGCGAGGCTTCCATGCTGGGGTCGCCCGCGGCCGGCTCGACCGAGCGTTCGGGCGACCACAGCCAGCCCGCGATGAACACCAGCGCGACCAGCACGTGCACGACCAGGGCCAGCACGACCGGCCGCAGCCAGCCATCCTCGCGGGCCGTCTGAGTGGGGAGTGCGTCAGCGTGCATCGCTGCCTGCAGTGCCGCCGGAGTCGGAGATCAGGCCGACCTTCTCGACCTTGGCCTGCTTGAGCACGTCGATGGCGTCCATGATCTTTTGATACGGCGCGGCACGATCGCCGGCCACGACCACGCGTGCGTCCTTGTCCTGCGCCACGATGGCGGCCAGTTGCGCCTGCAGCGCCGCCACGTCCATCGCCTGCGGCTTGCCCTTGGGCAGCTGCAATGCGAGCTGGCCGTCGGCGGCCACCACCACCACGACCGGATCCTGCTTGCTCTCCAGCGCCTTGGCGCGCGAGCTGGGCAGGTTGACGTCGGTGCTCAGGGTCAGCAGCGGCGCGGTCACCATGAAGATGATCAGCAGCACCAGCATCACGTCGATATACGGCACGACGTTGATGTCGGATTTGAGCTTGCGCTTCTTACGGCGGGAAATACCGGAAATCATCGCGGAACGTTCCTATTGATCCCCCGCACATGGATGTGCGGGCTCTTGCGAGGGACTCGCCCATCCAATCCATCGCACATGCGTGTGCGCGCTGTCGCGAGGGGCTTGCCTGTCCAATCCCTGCGCCACGCCAGACGCGCATGTGCGAACGCCGCACCTGCCACGTCCACGCACCGGGATGTGCGTGCCGTGACGGGGCATTCGCCTGGCTGCCGGCTGTCGCAGGGCACGCGCATTACTCGTCCGCGCCGGCCTGGCGCTGCAGGATCGAGCTGAACTCGTCGGCGAAGGTCTCGTAGCGCACCGACAGCCGTTCCACACGGGTGGTGAAGCGGTTGTAGGCCCACACCGCGGGAATCGCCACGAACAGGCCGATGGCGGTGGCGAACAGTGCTTCGGAAATACCCGGTGCGACCGCAGCGATACCGGCCTGCTCGCCGCTGCTGACCATGTCGTGCATGGTCACCATGATGCCGAACACGGTGCCGACCAGGCCGACGTACGGCGCGGTGGAACCGATGTTGGCCAGCAATTCGAGATTGCGCTCGAGCTGGTCGACTTCACGGGTGAAGGCGGTGCGCATGGCGCGCTGTGCGCCTTCCAGTTGCACCCGCCCGTCCAGCCGGCGGCGGTCGCGCAGCCGCGAGAACTCGCGGAAGCCGCTCTCGAACATCGACTCCAGACCGCCGACGGTGCGGTTACGGTCGGTGGCCGACGCGTAGAGCTTGGCCAGATCGGCGCCGGACCAGAAGCGGTTTTCGAACTCGTCCGCCTCGCGGTTGGCCTGCTTGAAGGCGCGCGCCTTGCGGAAAATGATCACCCAGCTGATAAACGAGCCGATCAGCAGCAGCAGCACGATGATCTTGACCGGGATACTCGCCCGCAGGATCAGATCGACATAGTTGATGCTGCTGTTGTGCGCCACGCTGGCGGTCTGTGCCGCAGCGGCGGCAACGTCCTGCGGTAGTGCTTCCACTACCGTGTCCTGCAGGGCCAGGAGCAATGCAATCGACATCCGTTTGTTCCTCAGTAATCGGATTCTGGGGTTTCTAGAGCTTTCAACACGTCATACAGCGCATCGTCCATCCCGCGCGGGCGGAAGTCGCTGGTGCCGAGTGCGGCAATGCGCACCTCGGCGGTCAGCAGCACTTCGCCCTCGCGACGTACCGACTGCGCAAACAGCAGGCTGGCCCGTTTGCATCGCAGCAGTACCGCCGACACTGACAGCGCGTCGTCGAGCCGGGCCGGCTTGAGGAAATCCAGTTGCATCGAGCGGACCGCGAACACCAGATCGTGCTGCTGGCGCATGCGCTCCTGCCCGTAGCCGAGTGCGCGCATCCACTCCGTGCGCGCCCGTTCCATGAAAGCGACGTAGCGCGCATGGTAGACCACGCCCCCGGCGTCGGTATCTTCCCAGTACACGCGTGTCGGCCAACTGAATACAGGCGGGGATTGGGGAATCGGGAGTCGGGAATCGGCGGTCATGGGCACGGAGTGTTGGTCGAGACGGCCTGGGCGCGCGATGAACGGAGCATCATCAGAACAGCTCTCCCGGCTCGCCGAATCCTGGCGCGCGGTCCCGTGGCGGTTTCAGGCCCAGGTGCATGTAGGCCTTGTGGGTGGCCATGCGGCCGCGCGCGGTGCGGATCAAAAAGCCCTGCTGGATCAGGTAGGGCTCGATCACGTCTTCCAGCGTGCCGCGCTCTTCCGACAGCGAGGCGGCCAGCGACTCCACCCCAACCGGGCCGCCGTCGAAATGATCGACGATGGTGCGCAACATGCGGCGGTCGAGCTCGTCGAAGCCTTCCGGGTCGACCTTGAGCATCTGCATCGCCGCCTGCGCCACCGGCAGGTCGATATGCCCCGCCGCCTTGACCTGGGCAAAGTCGCGCACCCGCCGCAGCAGCCGGTTGGCGATACGCGGGGTGCCGCGCGCACGGCGGGCGATCTCGGCCGCACCCTCGGGCGTGCAGTCGATGCCCAGGATCGCCGCGGAGCGGATCACGATGCGGGTCAGTTCCTGCGGCGAATAGAACTCCAGCCGCTGCACGATGCCGAAGCGGTCGCGCAGCGGCGCGGTCAGCAGGCCGGCACGGGTGGTGGCACCGATCAGGGTGAACGGCGGCAGATCGATCTTGATCGAGCGCGCGGCCGGGCCGTCGCCGATCATGATGTCGATCTGGAAATCTTCCATCGCCGGATACAGCACTTCCTCCACCACCGGCGAGAGGCGATGGATCTCGTCGATGAACAGCACATCGTGCGGCTGCAGGTTGGTCAGCAGCGCGGCCAGATCGCCGGCCTTCTCGATCACCGGGCCGGAGGTCGAGCGCAGGTTCACGCCCAGCTCGTTGGCGATGACATGACTGAGCGTGGTCTTGCCCAGACCGGGCGGCCCGAAGATCAGCACATGGTCCATCGCCTCGCCGCGCGCCTTGGCCGCTTCGATGTAGATCTCCATCTGCTCGCGTACCGGCTGCTGGCCCAGATAATCGGCCAGGCGCTTGGGGCGGATGCTCGCATCGGCGGCATCGTCTTCGCGGGTGGCACTGCTGGCGATGATGCGCTGTTCGGTCATCCCGCCATCTTCGCATGCCGCGTGCGGGCGGCGCAGCATCTAGCAATCAAGATCGGCCTGCCGCAGCACACTGAAGAACGCGTCGAAGCTGGGCGCGCGCCAGGTGGGGACCAGCCCCTCCCAGCGATCGAAATACACCACGTCCGGCTCGCACTGCGGCCCGCGCGCGCGATAGTCCAGGCACAACAGACAGTCGATGTTATGGCTTGACAGCACCAGCACCCGATCCAGGCCGGCGTGCAGGCAGGCCGCCGCGCTGAAGTCGTCGGGGTCTTCGAAGGCAGCGGCCAGATCCAGCAGGCTGCCGATCTTCGCCAGCGGCGACAGATACCGATCCACCAGCACGCATTCCCAATCCACGTAAAGATCGGAGGGAAAGCGGGTCCGCGGCACCCAGCACCAGCCGGTGTCGCCGCCGTCCTGGACACTGTAGAGCTGCTTGAACAACGCCGGCAGGCGCACGCCCAGGCGCGCTTCGGTGGCAGCCAACACAGAGGCGTCCGCAGCGGCCCCGCCTTCGTTCCAGTACCCGACGCCGCTCCAGAACGTGGTCAACGCGGGCGGCTGCGGCTGCCAACGCACCACATCCCCATCGTGCTTGGCCTGCAAGGCGGGCGACCAGTAGTGGACATCGACCAACTGCGACAGCAGAGCGTCCACGTTGGCGAACTCCGCCAGCCTGCGATTATTGCCTGCGTCGACATAGACCACGGTGGGCTCAACATCGGATGCGGAGTAGTCCAGGCACAGCGCGCGGCTGGGCGTGCGGTCATCGGCGGCAATGACGATCAGGCGGCCGTCATCGCTACCGGCAGCCAGACCGGCAAATGCGTCATCGCGGTAGTCCTCGCGAGCGCGCACCTGTGCGAAGGAAAACAATTCCGCACTGCCAAGCAGGCGTGCACGCGGGATCAGCCATTCGGCCTTGAGCCAGTTGTCCGGTTCCTCAAGCGACTGGCCACGCGCCATCTGCACAGCGCCGCCGTCATAGCGTGCATACAGGCTGCGCAGCCACGCCGGCAGACGTACACCGAGCCGCGCTTGCGCCGCTGCGATGGCGGCCTCGCTCGCCGGCACGCGCCCGAGGTTGAGCGCTTCGTCCCAGAAGGTGGCCAGGCTCGGCGAACGACCGTAGATCATCCACTTGAGCGCTGCCATGCTCAGATCTCCACTTGCGCGCCCAGCTCGACCAGGCGATTGCCGGGGATGCGGAAGAAGCCGGTGGCCGGGGCGGCGTTGCGATGCATCAGCGCGAACAGCTTGTCGCGCCAGATCGGCATGCCGCGGTTGGCGCTGGCCACGATGGTCTCGCGGCTGGCGAAGAAGGTGGTGTCCATCGGGTCGAAATGGATGCCGCCCTGGTCGCAGGAACGCATCAGTGCCAGCGGCACGTCCGGCGTTTCCATGAAGCCGAAGCGCACATAGACGCGGTAGAACTCGTCGCCGATCGACTCGATCTGCAGGCGCTTGTCCGCCGGCGCGTACGGGATCGGCAAGGTGTCGACGTTGAGGAAGATGTTGCGCTCGTGCAGCACCTTGTTGTGCTTGAGGTTGTGCATCAGCGCATGCGGCACCACCATCGGGTCGGCGGTGAGGAACACCGCCATGCCCGGCACGCGCGCCGGCGGGGCCAGCATCAGGCCCGGCAGGAAGCTGTCGATGCGGATGCCGTCCTTGCGGATTTCCTCGCGCAGCAGCGCGCGGCCGCGGCGCCAGGTGCGCATCAGGGTGAACACCACGATGCCCAGCGCCAGCGGGAACCAGGCACCCTGCAACAGCTTGGCGCCGTTGGCGATGACGAAGGCCAGCTCGATGAAGAAGAACACCACGCACAGCGGCAGCACCCAGTTGCGCCAGCGCGGCCACAACGAGCGCGCCACCAGCGCCAGCAGCAGGGTATCGATCAGCATGGTCATCGACACCGAGATGCCGTAGGCCACCGCCAGATTGGTGGAACTGCGGAAGATCAGCACCAGCGCGATCACCATCACCATCAGCAGCCAGTTGATGCCGGGCACGTAGATCTGGCCGATGGTGGTGCGCGAGGTGTGCTTGATCAGCATGCGCGGGATGTAGCCCAGCTGCATCGCCTGGCGGGCCACCGAATAGGCGCCGGTGATGACCGCCTGCGACGCGATCACGGCCGCCAGCGTGGCCAGGATGATCATCGGATACAGCGCCCAGCCCGGCACCGCTTCGAAGAACGGGTTCTTCAGTGCGGAGGGGTGATTGAGCACCAGCGCGCCCTGCCCCAGGTAGTTGAGCAGCAGCATCGGCAACACGAAGAAATACCAGCCATGGCGGATCGGCTTGGCGCCGAAGTGGCCCATGTCCGCATACAGCGCTTCACCGCCGGTCACCGCCAGCACCACTGCGCCCAGGATGAACACCCCGTGCCAGCCGTGCTCCATGAAGAAGCGGATCGCCCACCAGGGGTTGAAGGCCTTCATCACTTCCGGCGCGTCGACGATGTTCCAGGCGCCGATTGCCCCCAGCGACAGGAACCACAGGCAGGTGATCGGGCCGAACACCTTGCCGACCTTTTCGGTGCCGAAGCGCTGCACCATGAACACCACCAGCAGCACGATCACGGTGATCGGCACGATGAAGGGATGCAGGCTGGGCGCGGCGATTTCCAGGCCTTCGACCGCGCCCATCACCGAGATGGCCGGGGTGATCACGCCATCGCCGAAGAACAGCGAGGCGCCGAAGATGCCGAGGATGCCGACCACGTACGCCGAGCGCGACCCGCTGCGCAGGGTGCGCTGGGTCAGCGCCATCAAGGCCATGATGCCGCCCTCGCCCTCGTTGTCGGCACGCATGATGATGGTGACGTACTTGAGCGTCACCGTGACCATCAGCGCCCAGAACGCCAGCGACAGCACGCCCAGCACGGTGTCGTGGTCGCTGGTCAGCCCGTAGTGCGGCGAGAACGCCTCCTTGAGGGTGTACAGCGGACTGGTACCGATATCGCCGAAGACGACGCCAATGGCGCCGATGACCAAGGCCATATGGCTATTGGCAGGCGCATGGCCGTGGCCAGCTGCGGAAGTGGGGGTCTGGGACATGAAGTGGGCAGGGTATCGCCAAGTGGCGTGAAGGAGAGGAGGACGGCGCGGCCTAACGCAGCGCGGCCTGGAGGGCCTTGCGAATGACCGTGGCGACTTCGTCGCCTTCTGCCCCGGCCTCGCGTGCCATGCGTGCGGCCTCGGCCGGCTTGTAACCCAGTTGCTGCAAGGCCACCGTGGCCTCGGACACCGCATCCGGGCCGAGCTGGCCGGTGATCGGCGCGCCACTGCTGAAGTCGGCGGCGCGGTCGCGCAGCTCCACCACCATACGCTCGGCGGTCTTCTTGCCGATGCCGGGGATGCGGGTCAGCGCGGTGATGTCGCCGCTGGTGATCAGGCGGGCGAACTCGTCCACGCTGACCCCGGACAGCACCGCCAGCGCGATCTTGGCGCCGATGCCGGTGACCTTCTGCACGTCGCGGAACAGCCGGCGCTCGCCTTCGCGCAGGAATCCGTACAGCGACACGCTGTCTTCCTTCTGCGCGTAGTGGGTGAACAGGATCACGTCGCGGCCGACATCGGGCAGGTCGTAGAAGGTGCTCATCGGCGCCTCCAGCTCATACCCCACCCCACCGACATCGATCACCAGCCACGGCGGCTGCTTGTAGGCCAGCAGCCCGCGCAGGCGGCCGATCATTGGGCACCTCCAAGGAGGTGCCGGGATTGGGCATTGGGGATTGGGGATTGGTTAGTTCCCTCGCGGCCGTTGACGACGGCCGCGTACAGCCCGATCAGCTCAGCGCGGACGGACCTGCCGTTGCCAATCCCCAATCCCGATTCCCGAATCCCGATTCTCATTTCTTGCGGCTCCAGGCCTGTTGGGTATTGACGCCCAGGCGCTGCGCGGTGGCGCGCACGTGGGCGTGAGTGATGGCGACCGCCAGTGCGTCGGCGGCGTCGGCCTGCAGCTTGCCTTTCAGGTTGAGCATGATGCCGACCATGTGCTGCACCTGCACCTTGTCCGCCCCGCCCTTGCCGACCAGCGCCAGCTTGATCTCGGTGGCAGCGTACTCGTGCACCGGCAGATCGCGCAGCACCACTGCGCAGATCGCCGCGCCGCGCGCGTGGCCCAGCTTGAGCGCGGAATCGGCGCTCTTGCCCATGAACACCTTCTCGATCGCCACTTCCTGTGGCCGGTAGGTCTCGATCACCTCGCCCAGCCCGTGCAGCAGGCGCTTGAGCCGCTGCGCGAAGTCGCCCTCGCCCAGCAGCACCAGCGGCGCATGATAGACATGCCGGCTGCGACCGCTCTCGTCGACGTCGATGATGCCGAGCCCGGTGCGCTGGGAGCCGGGATCGATGCCGAGGATGCGGGTCATCGAAACGCCGGGATTGGGGATTCGGGATTCGAGATTAGTGACGCACCTGCAGTGCGGCGATCGCATTGCTGTTGCGAATCCCGAATAACGAATCCCGCCATCCCGGCCATCATCAGGCGCCAAGCGCCGCTTGATCGACGTTCGAATAGACGTCCTGGACATCGTCCAGGTCTTCGAGCATGTCGAGCAGCTTGCGGACCTGCACGGCGGTGTCGCCGTCGACGGCGATGTCGTTTTCGGCGCGGAAGGTGATTTCGGCGTGCGCCGGCTCCAGGCCGGCGGCGGTCAGCGCCTGCTTGACCTGGGCAAAGGCGTCCGGGGCGGTCAGCACGTCGATGGCGCCGTCTTCCGGGTAGACCACCACATCGTCGGCGCCGGCCTCGATCGCCGCGTCGGTGAGGGTGTCTTCGTCGGTGCCGGCGGCAAAGCTCAGCACGCCCAGGCGCTTGAACATGAAGGCCACCGAGCCGTCGGTGCCCATGTTGCCGCCGCACTTGCTGAAGGCATGGCGCACATCGGCCACCGCGCGCACGCGGTTGTCGGTCAGGCAGTCCACGATCACCGCCACGCCGCCGGGGGCGTAGCCCTCGTAGCGCACTTCCTCGTATTCCACGCCTTCCAGCTCGCCGGTGGCTTTCTTGATGGCGCGCTCGATGACGTCCTTGGACATGTTCGCCGATAGACCCTTATCCACCGCCACGCGCAGGCGCGGGTTGTTGGACGGATCGCCACCGCCGCCGCGCGCGGCGACGCTGATCTCGCGAATGATCTTGGTGAACATCTTGCCGCGCTTGGCGTCGGAGGCGTTCTTGCGGCCTTCGATGGAGGGGCCTCTACCCATGGGTGGTTCCAGACTGGCTTGGATGACAGGGCGCGGATTTTACCTGATTGCTCGCCCGCACCGGGGCGGCGGCGTTCAGTGGCGGAACCGGCCCTGGCGCAGGAAGCGCAGCACCTGCTGCGCCGCCTCGGGCGAGCGCAACAGGCCGCTGTGGCTGGCCTGCACCACGCAATGGTCGCGCAGCCCGGGCAGGCGGGTTTCGGCCAGCGCCACGGTGCCGTCCGAGCCGCCGTCCAGCGGCGCCAGCCATCGCCCCACCCCGCGCGCGACGGTGCCGGCGATCTGGCCGATCTCCGCCTCGCCCTCCCATCGCACGACACCGTGCTGCAGCAAGGCCGCGCTACGCCCCAGCGCCCAGCGCCCGCCGCGGCGGGCCAGGCCGCGCGCGGCGGCGCTGCCGCACAACGGCGAGCCCAGACAGACCACGCGGCGCACCGGCAATTCGGGCGCAGCGCGCAGGGCCTGCAGCGCGACCAGCCCGCCCAGGCTGTGGCAGACCAGCAATTGCGCGCCGGTCGCCTGCAGGCGTTCGATCAGCCGTGGCACGGCCCGTTCGGGTCCGCCGAGCACGCTGGCGTAGCCGAACAGCGCCGGCGCCAGGCCCTCGGCACGCAGCCGGCGCGCGAGCGGCAACAGCCAGTGCGCGGTGTTCCAGATGCCGTGCACCAGCAGCACGTCGGCGGTCGCGGCGCTCGCCCGCTCACGCAGGATGCGTTGGGAGTGACCCGGGATGAACGAGGATGCGCCGGACACGGAGGTCATGACCGCGACTTGGCGCCGGCTTCAGGTGAGCGCGGATGTGCGGCGGATCTGCCGCAGGTCGCTTGCGCGCGAATCAACGCCACCCGCGCCGGGCCGGCAGACCGACAACCGATGCGCGTGCCGGCCTGCAGGCGACCGAGTTGGGGATGGTGCCGGTGGCACTCAGCGTGGCCCGGCGCCGGCAATCGTAGTCGCACGCCGCGCCAGCCGGGCATCGGCGCGCCGTTCAATCGGCCGCAACGCGCGGGGTGCGGCGCAGGATGAATTCGCGGTCGAGGATCTTGCCGACCGGGAAATCGTATTCGCCGACCTTTTCGAACCCGTAGCGGGCGTAGAAACGCTGCGCGCCGAAATTCTCCGACCACACGCCGATCCACAGCGTGCGCGGGCCGTCGCGCTCCAGCCAGTCCAGCGTGGTCTCGAACAGGCGGCTGCCCCAACCGCTGTTCTGGTAGTCCTTCAACAGATACAGCCGCTTGAGCTCACCGTCGCCGGGACGCACGTCCTGGTGCGGCAGCCCGCAGGGGCCGGCGGCAGCGTGGCCGACCAGCAGGTTGTCCATCTCCAGCAGCCAGATCGCATAGTCCGGATGCGCCAGCACGATGCGCGCGCGCTCGACCGCATAGGTCTCCTGCAGGAAGCCGTGCAGATCCTCCTGCGGGTAGAGATGCCCGAAGGTTTCGGTAAAGGTCTGCGCAGCCAGCAGCGACAAGGCTTCGGCATCGTCCGGTGTGGCGCGGCGGATGCGGGTCATGCGGGCTTCTCTTGCCGGGTGGACGTGGCAGCTTCGCGCATGCGGTGGTGGGGTCGCAAGCGGGGATTCGGGATTCGGGATTCGGGATTCGGGATTCGGGATTCGGGATTCGGGATTCGGGATTCGGGATTCGGGATTCGGGATTCGGGAATCGGGAATCGGGAATCGGGAATCGGAAGAGCATCCGCGATCCGATCCGCGTTTGCGGGCCGGCGCGGGTGTGGACTGCGCGCAGTGCGTTGTTGAGGGCGAGCGCGGAGCAAGGCCCTGCGTCGCGGCTGCGGCAGGCGCCGCCGGTGTGGGTATCGATCGTTGAGCGGGGGCGCGATGCGCCCGCGGCATCTCTGCACGCGACACGCTGCACGGCGCAGCGTGTCGGCTGCACGGCCACGCTGGGGTGGCCGTGTGGGCGGCAGGTCAGACCTGCTTGGGGCGTACCTGCACGTGCACTTCGGCCAGCTGATCGGCGGCGATCGGCGACGGGGCGTCGGTCATCAGGTCCTGTGCGCCGGTGGTCTTGGGGAACGGGATGACGTCGCGGATGGAGTCGGTGCCTGCCATCAGCGCCGCGATGCGGTCGATGCCGAAGGCGATGCCGCCGTGCGGCGGTGCGCCGTAGTTGAGCGCATCCAGCAGGAAGCCGAACTTGGCGCGCGCTTCCTCGGCGCCGATGCCGAGCAGCTCGAACACCGCGCTCTGCATGTCCGGGCGGTGGATACGGATCGAGCCGCCGCCGATTTCGTTGCCGTTGAGCACCATGTCGTAACCGCGCGACACCGCCGTGCGGGCATTGGCGCGCAGGTCGGCGATGTCGTCCACCGCCGGCGCGGTGAAGGGGTGATGCAGGGCCACGTAGCGCTGCGCCTCCTCGTCCCACTCGAACATCGGGAAATCGGTGACCCACAGCGGCGCCCAGCCATCGGCGATCAGGTTGAAATCCTTGCCGGCCTTCAAACGCAGCGCGCCCATGAAGTCGGACACCTTGTTGTAGCCGCCGGCACCGAAGAACACGATGTCGCCGTTGCCGGCCCCGACGTGCTTGAGCAGCGCAGCGAAGGCGTCTTCGCTAAAGAACTTGGCGATCGGCGAGCTGACTTCGCCACTCTCCGACAGTTTGACGTAGGCCAGGCCCTTGGCGCCGTACTTGGCAGCGTGGGCGGCGTATTCGTCGATCTGTTTGCGCGACAGCGTGGCGCCACCAGGGATGCGCAGCGCGGCCACGCGGCCGTCGGCATCGTTGGCGGCGGCGGTGAACACCGGGAACTCGCTGCTCTTGACCAGTTCGGCCACGTCGACCAGTTCCAGCGCGATGCGCAGGTCCGGCTTGTCCGAGCCATAGCGACGCATCGCCTCGGCCCAGGTCATGCGCGGGAACTGCGCGGCCAGTTCGACGTCCACCACTTCGGCGAAGATGGCGCGGATCATGTCTTCGACGAAATCCTGCACGTCGCGCTCGCGCACGAAGGCGAATTCCATGTCGAGCTGGGTGAATTCCAGCTGGCGGTCGGCGCGCAGCGCTTCGTCGCGGAAGCAACGCGCGATCTGGTAATAGCGGTCGAAGCCGGCCACCATCAGGATCTGCTTGAACAGCTGCGGGCTCTGCGGCAAGGCGTAGAACTCGCCCGGATGCATCCGCGCCGGCACCAGGAAGTCGCGCGCGCCTTCCGGGGTGGCCTTGGTCAGGATCGGGGTTTCGATGTCCTGGAAATCGCGTGCGTCCAGGTGCCGGCGCAGCGCCTGCACCAGCTTGATGCGGGTGCGCTGCATGCGCTGCATTTCCGGACGGCGCAGGTCCAGATAGCGGTACTTCAGGCGCGTCTCCTCGCCCGGGTTCTCGTGCGCGTGGAACGGCAGCGGCGCGGCCTTGTTGAGGATGCTGATGCGGGTGGCGATCACTTCCACCTTGCCGGTGCGCAGCTTGTCGTTGACCGCGTGCCGCGCACGCACCACACCTTCGACCTGCAGCACGTCCTCGTAGCCAAGGCTGGCGGCCACCTTGAACAGCTCGGCACTGGCGTCGTCGCCGGCCACCGGTTCGACCGTCACCTGCACGATGCCTTCGTGGTCGCGCAGGTCGATGAAGCACACCCCGCCCAGGTTGCGGGCCACGTCGGTCCAGCCGGCGAGAGTGACGGTTTGGCCGATCAAGGTCTCGTCGACCAGGCCGCAGAAGTGGGTACGCATCGAAAGCTCCGCTGAAAAACCCGACACAGGACAGCGCCGGAGAGCCGGATATTCTGGGGCCGGCGGGCGGCAGGAGCAAATCGGCGGGCGCTCATGGCCGCTTAAGTCAGGGCCCGGCTGAATAGGCGCCAGACCCTTCCGCACCAAGGACGCCACGATGCTGCGCACCGCCCTGCTGCTCTCCGGCTTCGGCCTGATCACCCTGACCGGCCTGCTGACCAGCGCGCCTGCCGCCGCGCAGGACCGCGGCTGGAACGGCCCCAGCATCACCTGCTCCAGCAACGACAACCGTCGCCGCGAGTGCGATACGCCGTTCCGCGGCCGCGCGGTGCTGGTCGAGAACATCTCCGGCACGCGCTGCATCGAAGGCCGCAATTGGGGCAGCGAGCGCGGCCGCGTCTGGGTCGACAACGGCTGCCGCGCGCGCTTTGTCGATGGCCGCAACGGCGGCGGCTGGGGCGGCACCGGTGGCCCCGGCGGCGGCGGGGTGGCCGGCACGGTGCGCTGCGAGAGCAACGACCAGCGCCAGAAGATCTGCGACACCGGCTGGCGCCGCGCCATGCTGGTGCGCCAGCTGTCCAACACGCCCTGCGTGGAAGGCCGCAACTGGCGCCAGGACGGGGGCCGGATCTGGGTGGACGACGGCTGCCGGGGCGAGTTTGCGCAGGCACGCGGCGGCGGCTGGGACCGGGGTGACGGCGGCTACGGTGGCCGCGACGACCGCCCGCGCAACGATTACGCCATCACCTGCGCCAGCGACGACCGCCGCCTGCGTACCTGCGGCTGGGATGGCCGCTATGGCCGCCCGGTGCTGACCCGCCAGCTGTCCGACACCCGTTGCGAAGAAGGCCGCAGCTGGGGGTACGACGAGCGCCGCGCGACGGTGTGGGTCAACGATGGTTGCCGGGCACGCTTCGAGGCGCGTTGAGGCCGCGGATGGGCGCGCCGCGCGCGGCTGGGCCCAGGGGTTGGAACGTCCGCCCTGCCAGTGGCTGCGGCGCGCTGGTCCGGCTCAGGCGGGGTCGGCCGCGGGCTTGGCAGCGGGCTTGCTCTCGGCGGCGGTTGCCGGCTTGGCATCGCCACCGGCGCTGCTGGTTTCGGTGAGGTTTTTCTTCTTCTCGCCCGCCGACTTGAAGTCGGTCTCGTACCAGCCGCTGCCGGACAGACGGAACGAGGGCGCGGTGATCTGGCGCTTGATCGTGGCCGCCGCGCAGGCCGGACAGGTCTGCGGATCGGGGTCGGCCATCTTCTGCAAGCGGTCGAAGGCGTGACCGCAGGTGGTGCACTGGAAACCGTAGATGGGCATGGCAGGATCAGCTGAAGACGATGCGGGGCGCAGATTCTAGACGGATGCGGGCGGGCAGGTGCAGTGGGCCGTCTGCGACCTTGCACGCGCGCGAACATCTTGCGGGTGAGAGACATCGATTGGTGGTGGTTGCGTCGCACTTGCGCGCCAGGTGCGCTCGCTCGACATCGCCGTTCCAATCGGCAGAAGCACGAGGTCGGAGTGTCGCGCGCGTATCGAAGATCGCAGCCTACGCATCGAGCAGTCATCAAATCGGCGTGACCTCGCGAACCGCGCAGAGAGATGAGGCGACCATCCCGCACGCCACAAACTCGCGCTTTGCATCGGCCTGACCTCACACCTGCCGCTATCGAGAGCTACAGAGCCAGGTCGTTTCGATCAAGCCGCACAACCCGGGCTGCTACACTCGAACACGTGATCGACGCGCCTCTCCCCCCACGAGGACCGCATCCATGTTGCGGCTGACTGCCTTATTGCTGGGCGTTGCCCTGTTGCTAACCGGCAGCGGGCTGCTCGGCACCTTGCTTGCCGTGCGCGGTGGCCAGGCCGGTTTCGATGCGCGTGCGCTGGGCCTGATCATGTCCGGGTATTTCGCCGGCTTCTTTCTCGGCACCTTTTTCGCACCGCCGCTGATTCGGCGCATCGGGCATATCCGCGCGTTCGCCTTTTACGCGGCGCTGGCGGCGATTGCCGTGTTGCTGCATCCGATCTGGTTGAACGCCTGGGGCTGGGGCCTGCTGCGCCTGGTCACCGGCGCGGCACTGGTCGGCCTGTACACGGTGATCGAAAGCTGGCTCAACGCCGAGCCGGACGCGCGTCGGCGCAGTCGGGTGTTCTCGGTGTACATGGCGATCAACCTGTCGGCGTTGGCGCTGGGCCAGATCCTGCTCACTGCAGGCGATGCGGGCGCACCGGCGATGTTCACGCTGACGGCAATCCTGATCTGTGCGGCAGTGATGCCGGTGATGACCACGCGCCTGATTCCGCCCGAAGTGCCGCACGTCTCGCGGCTGCGACTGAAAACGCTGTATGCGTTGGCGCCGGTGGCGACCATCGGCGCGGGACTGTCGGGCCTGGCGATGGGGGCGTTCTGGGGCTTGTTGCCGGTGTACGCCAACCGCATCGGGCTGGATGCCGATGGCGTGGCGATGTTCATGCTCACCGCCATCATCGGCGGCGCGGTGTTGCAGTGGCCGATCGGGCGCATCAGCGATGGCCATGACCGGCGCATCGGCCTGGTCACGATCAGCGTGCTGGCGGCCGGCATTGCGATCGCTGCCGCGGTGCCGATGGTGCAGGCACAGACCCAACTGTTGTTCGTGCTGTTCTTCGTCTACGGCGGGCTGGCGTTCTCGCTGTATCCGTTTGCGGTGGCGCACATGCTCGATTACCTGCCGCGCGAAGATCTGCTCTCCGGCTGCAGCAGCCTGCTGCTGGTGCATGGCGTGGGCGCGGCGATCGGTCCGGCCCTGGCCGGTGGCGCAATGCAGAAATTCGGACCAGCGGCACTGCCGGTGTATTTCGCGGTGATGCTGTTGGCGCTGTCCGGATTTACCCTGACCCGCTTGCTGCGCTTCACGCGCCGCCGCACCCATCCGATCTCCTTCCGCCCGATGCTGCGCACCACGCCATCGGCGCTGGAGTTGATGCCGGAAACACAACAGACCGAAGCACCGCCGCACGCCAAGGGCGGCTGACACCCCTATCTCGCTGTCGTCAGTCGCTGCGCTGCTGATCAGGCGATCTGCGGCGTTGCTGCAGAGGCCCCTTTGCCCGCCCACCATTGCGAGGGGCGCCGCAAGGCGAAGCAGCTGGTGGACGACTTTTTGAATGGATCAGTTGTCAAGCGGTTGATCTGCGGCCTGGCTGCAAGGCCCTTGCCCGCCCACCATCGCAGGACACGCCGCAAGTACGTCCTTGTAGGCTCTTACGCGGCATCCATGCCGCGTAAGGTCCCGCGACGGTGAGCGGACAAGGACCAGTCAAGGTGGTCGGCGTGCATGGTTAAGAGCAGTGCGTGATGCGCGTTGCTCGATAGTGGTGTGCCGCTCGAAACCCGACACACGTTTCGACAAGCGGCTTTTCACGCGGCCACCGACCAAATGTCTGGTGCGGTGTCCTTACCGGTTGCGGGACCCTTGGCGGCATGGATGCCGCCAAGGAGCCTCCATGGACGGATTCACGGCGTGTCCCGCAAGTGGTGAGGGCACCGCGCACTCGACTCACCAGGCTTTTGACCTGAGCACTTGAGTGCATCTACAACAACGCGACGACTCGAAACCGCTTGTCTTGGAGTGAAGACAACGCTGCGGCGCGAAACTCCAGGTGTCTTGCAACCAGCGCGGCCCGGAAACATCCAGACAGCGCTGGATCGCCATCGTCCCGACGTTAGGACTTCCCAAGTCCATCTGGTGATCCCGGCCACACCTTTAGCGCGGTCATCATCACGCAATGCAAGCGCGGCAGTCTTTGCGGACCCTCCCCGCTTGTTGGATTGCAATGGATTCGACGTCCTCCTCGCGCGTGCGCCGTCCGGCCACGCTCGCCTTGTTGCTGGTTCCGCTCACCCTGCCCGCTTATGCGCAACAAGTCCCCGATGGCGCAGCGTCTGGCCCGGCTGCGGCCGAACCGGGCAGCGCTGGCGAACAGGTGTCCACGCTGGATCAGGTTCAGGTGGTCGGCCAGGCGATGACGTATTCCAAGACCAACGTCAGCAAGGAAATGCTGGACCGCCAGTTCGTGCTCGGCAGCGTCAACGATGCGCTCAACGAACTGCCCGGCGTGGTGGTCACCGAGGCCGATGCCTTCGGCTCGTCGGATTGGGGCACCCAGATCAGCATGCGCGGCTTTGTCAGCAACCGCGATACCCAGCAGATCGGCACCACCATCGATGGCGTGCCCAATGGCGGTTCGGCGTATGGCGGCGGCTCCAAGGCCAACCGTTTCATCGACATGCCGGATCTGGAAACGGTGGAAGTCAGCCAGGGCACCGCCGATATCGCCTCGCGCTCCAACGAAGCGCTGGGCGGCACCTTGAACTATCTCACCGGCGAGCCGCTGGAAGAGCAGCGCGTGCGCGTGATCGGCGGCATCGGCGACAACCAGGCACGCAAGTATTACGCGCGCTACGACACCGGCCTGCTCGGCGGCAACACACGCGCCTGGGTCAGCGGCTCGTCCGCACGCAACGACGACTGGATCGACGGCAGCGGCCACACCAGCCGCGATCACCTGGCCGGCAAGTTCGTCAGCGTGTTGGACAAGTGGACGCTCAGCGGCTACGCGTCCTACGACGATGCCGACGAATCCGAATACACCAGCGTGACGCCCGAGCAGTTCGCGCGCGACCCCGAGCACGATCTGTTGACCGGCACGCTCACCGGCATTCCGTACCTGGACCAGAACTACCGCTCCGGCTCGCGTGCGCTGCGCAAGAACACCTTTGGCTACCTGCGTGGCGCCTTCGATGGCGGCAACGGCTTCAAGACCACGCTGACCGGCTATGCGCATCGCATGCAGGGCCGCGGCGACTGGATTCCGCCGTATCTGGTGGATGTCACCAACGATGGCGCCGGCGCGCCGGAATCCGAAGCGCGCGGCGGCAACACCGTGTACGCCGGCAGCGACCTGGGCAAGCTGTATTACCTCACGCCCGGCGGCGCGGCCGCGACCATGCTGGCCGGCTGCGCCGGCAGCGATGCGGTGCCGGCCGAATCCAACCCGGCCTGCTATCCGGCCGGCTCGGTGCCGGTGCAGTCGTATCGGCACAGCCACTACGACAACCACCGCGCCGGCGCGATGGCCGATGTGGAATGGCGCGCCGATCTTGGCGCCATCGACAACACCGTGCGCGCCGGCGCCTGGCTGGAGCGCTACGACCGCAGTGTCACCCGCGACTGGCATCGCCTGCTCAACGTCGGCACCAACATCAGCTTCGATCATCAGCCGTACTGGGTGCAGTTCAAGGACAACTACCAGACCGACGAGCAGATGTATTACGTCGAGGACGTGATGCGCTACGGCGCCTTCGCCTGGCGCGTGGGCGTCAAGCAGTTCTTCGTCGACCAGACCCGCGACCGCCGCATCGGCGATGCGCAGCATGTGGAATCGGATTCGCATTCGGACCCGCTGCTGTCGGCCGGCCTGACCTGGACCACCCCGGTGCAGGGCCTGGAAGCCTTTGCCGGTTACTCGCAGAACTTCGCTGCGATTCCCTCCGGCGTGCTCGGCGAAACCGACCCGGTCGCACTGAGCCGCGTGCAACCGGAAACCGCCGACAACGTCGAACTCGGCCTGCGCCTCAGCCGCTGGCCGTTGACCGGCAGCGTGACCCTGTACGACATCCGCTTCGACAACCGCATCGTCTATGTGCCGGCCAACTTCGTCACCGGCATCGATTACCTGGGCGAAACCGACGGCGTGTACGAGAACTTCGGCGGCGTGCATGCGCGCGGCGTGGAAGCGGCACTGGGCTATGGCTGGGACAACGGATGGCGCATCAACGGTGCCTACACCTACAACAAGGCCGATTACCTGGGCAGCGGCGACGCCGCACGCGATACCGCGCTGGAGATCACCCCGGGCGCGCAGGTGATCGGCCAACCGCGCAACACCCTGGTGATGTCGGCGGACTGGCGCGGCCAGGCGTGGCGCTTCGGTGTGTCCGGGCGCTATCTGGGCAAGCGCTACCTGGATGCCTCCAACCGCGCCGCACTCGATGGCGTGACCACCTTCGATGCCAACCTCGGGGTGGAGCTGTCGCAGCTGTCGTCGCAGCTCAAGGGCCTGCAGCTGGCGCTCAACGTCAGCAACCTCACCGACAAACGCTACCTGGAAGGCGTGGACGGCAGCGACAGTGCCTTTATCGCCGCGCCACGCACGGTCGGGCTGACGTTGACGCTGGATCTCTAGCGTCGGCGGCGTAGGGCCGAGCTGCGCGGGATAGGCTTTGCGATGTACTGGAGCGGATCGGGCTGAAGACACGCCACCCGATCCGCCCCCTGCATCGCCTGCCACGCAGGTGCAAACGGAGAGGATCGGCGGTGTTGCAAGCACGCAAGAGAACACACGCGCTGACGCGTCGGGTACGCTCGACCCGCTCCAGCGCTGACCGGATGGGAGCGCCAACCAGGTGACACGATGATCGACCTTCCCCGCCGCCGCGTTCTGCAGACCGGGCTTGCCAGTGCCGCCGCCGCGCTGCTGCCGCCCAGCATCGCGCGGGCCGCCGCCATCGCGCCGGACCGCCGCACCGGCACACTGGAGGATCTGCAGCATGTGGTGATCCTGATGCAGGAAAACCGCGCCTTCGATCATTACTTCGGCAGCCTGCCCGGCGTGCGCGGGTTCGGCGATCGTTTTCCGATTCCCGCACCGCCGCTACCGGGCGCGCCCGCGCGCACGGTGTGGCTGCAGCCCAGCGAGGACGGCCGCCAATGGCTGACGCCGTTTGCGCTGGATACGGCAGCGCAATTCGGCTTCATGCGCGTGCAAGGCACGCCGCATAGTTGGGTGGATGCGCAACACGCCTGGGATCACGGCCGGCTCGGCCACTGGGCCGCCGCCAAGCACAACCATGCGCTGGGCTATTACCGGCGCGCGGATATTCCGTTCCAGTACGCGCTCGCCGACGCCTTCACCATCTGCGATGCGTACCATGCCTCAATCCAGACCGGCACCAATTCCAATCGCGTGTTCCTGTGGAGCGGCGGCAACGATCCGCAGGCGCGTGCCGGTGGCCCGGTGATCGGCAACTCGCACGACAACTTTGCGGAGCTGGGCGGTTTCGCCGACCCCTACCACTGGACGACCTACGTCGAGCAGCTACAGAACGCCGGCGTGTCCTGGCAGATCTATCAGGACATGCGCGACAACTTCACCGACAACCCGCTGGCGGGCTTTGCGCCGTTCCGGCAGGCCTTCACTGCTGCGCCCGGGCACGATGCGCAACTGCGTGCGCGTGGCGTGAGCACGCGCGGTGTCGAGCAGCTGCGCGCCGATGTGCTGGGCGGGCAACTGCCATCGGTGAGTTTCATCATTGCCGATGCGGCCGGCAGCGAACATCCGGATCCGTCCAGTCCAGCGCAAGGCGCGGCCTACACCGCACGCGTGCTGGATGCGCTCACCGCCGACCCGCAGGTGTGGAGCCGCACCGCATTGCTGTTGATGTTCGACGAGAACGACGGCTTTTTCGATCACATGCCGCCGCCGGCGCCGCCGTCGCCGGACCCACGCGAGGCCGGCGGCTTTGCGGGCGCATCCAGCATTGCCACCGACGACGATTACCACCGCCACCCGGCACCGGGCGAACAGAAGGTGGATCTGCCCGAGCTGCGCGGCCGCCCCTATGGCCTGGGTCCGCGCGTGCCGCTGTACGTGATCTCGCCGTGGAGCCGCGGCGGCTGGGTGGATTCGCAGGTGTACGACCACACGTCGGTATTGCGGCTGCTGGAACGCCGCTTCGGCGTGCCCGCACCGGAGATCACACCGTGGCGGCGCGCAGTCTGTGGCGACCTGGTCAATGCGTTCGATTTCCGCACGGCCGATGCGCGCCCGTTCGCCGCGGCGCTGCCCGATGTCAGCGCGACCGCAGCGCGCGCGGCAGCCCTGCGCGAACACGCACTGCCGCCCTTGCCTGCCGCGTTGCAACCGCCGCAGCAGCCCTTCGGTACACGCCGTTCGCGGGCGCTGCCGTATCGCCAAAGCGTGGAACTGGCCGCGTTGCCCGAGCGTGGCCAGGTGAGGCTGCGCATGTCCAACGCGGGTGCTGCGGTGGTCCTGCATGTCTACGACCGCTTCGATCTTGCGGCGATTCCGCGCCGTTACACCGTAGGGAGCGGCGCAGCAGTGGATGCCACGTGGACCACCGACGACGGCCGCTACGATCTGTGGTTGCTCGGCCCCAACGGATTCCATCGCCACTATCGTGGCGACCTGAGTGCACCGTTGCTGATGACCGAGATCACCCAGGACGCGAACGATCCCGCAGCCGTGTTGTTATCGCTGCGCAATGCCGGCAGCACTCTCGCGCAGGTGGAGCTGCAACCGGCCGCATATTCAGCCGCGCAGCCGCGTGAACGCCTGAGCGTTGCACCCGGCACCACCGAGCAGCGCCGTTGGAAGGCGGCGGCGACTGGCGGCTGGTACGACCTGTGGGTACACCACGACGGCGCAGCCCAGCGTCTGGCCGGACGTATCGAAACCGGCACCGACAGCGTCAGCGATCCAGCCATGGGCGGGCCGGCACGGCTGCAGCAAGACCTGCCTTTGCCGTTCGGCGCACCCGGCTGAGCCTTGCAGCCGGGCCTGCGGTGAGAACGCAGGCTGCTGCGTGCTCAGCATGCTTGCGCACGGTGCCGCTCAGTGCGCGTCGGCCGCATCCAGCATGCCAATCGTTCCCACTCACACGCGACATAACGCGGGAGGCAGCGGGTCGTTGCGCTCACCCCACTATGCTGTCGCGCACCGCGGCCGCCACTGCCTTCAACGCCGCGTCGCGCGCATCGCTGTCGACGCTGGCGCCATTCAAGTACGCGGTGAGCAGCAATGGCGCCTTGCCTGCCGGTGGCCAGATGATGGCGATGTCGTTGCGGGTGTCGGTGCCGTTGCTGCCGGTCTTGTCGCCGATCTTCCAGCCGCGCGGCAGGCCGGCGCGCAGGCAGGTATCGCCGGTGCGGTTGTCGATCATCCAGTCGGTCAGCTGCTTGCGCGAGGCCGGTTGCAGCGCGTTGCCGAGCAGCAGGGTGCGCAAGGTGGCGGCCATTGCCGCCGGCGTGGTGGTGTCGCGCGGGTCGCCAGGGGCAAACCGGTTCATCTCCGGCTCGCGGCGGTCGCTGCGGGTGTGCGCATCGCCGATGCCGCGCAGGAAGGCGGTCAGGCCGGCCGTGTTGCCGACCAGCGGAAACAGCACGTTGGCGGCCGGATTGTCGCTGTAGATCATCGTGGCCCGGCAGAGCTCGGCCACGCTCAGCGACCCGCCGACGTGGCGCTCGGTGACCGGGGCATGCTCGAGCATGTCGGAGGCATGGATCTTGACCCGTTGCGCCAATGTCAGCTCGCCCATGTCCACCCGCTGCAGCACCGCCGCAGCCAATACAAATTTGAAGGTGCTGCACATCGGAAAGCGCTCGTCCTCGCGCTGGCCGAGGCGCCTGCCGGTGGCGCTGTCGAGCAGGCTGATGCCCAGGCGGCCGCCAGTGCGGCGTTCGATCTCCGCCCACTGTGCCCGCAGCACATCGTCCACCTTCATCGCCGGGGTGAGTGCCCCTGCAGGTCTGGAGGCCGCAAGCAGAACGCCCGCGCCGGTTGCGTACAAGAATTGTCGACGGTTCAACATGCAGCAGCCTCCCGGTGAGAGCCCGCAGTATCGGCGCATGCCGGCCACCGGACTATTGCGATGTTTCGATCACTGGCATGAATTGAACTAATCTCTGTGCATGCCCCGGCCCCGTCTTCCGCTCAATGCCCTGCGCGCCTTCGAGGCCGCCGCGCGCCACCAGAACCTGACCCGCGCCGCGAGCGAGCTGTGCGTCAGCCAGGCCGCGCTCAGCCACCAGATCAAGGCGCTGGAACAGCAACTGGGCAGCAGCCTGTTCCACCGCCTGCCGCGCGGCGTGGCGCTCACCGACGAGGGCGCGGCACTGGCGCCGGTGCTCGGCGAGGCCTTCGACCGCATCGCGGCCACCCTGGAGCGCTTTGCCGATGGGCGTTATCGCGAGGTGCTCAGCGTCGGCGTGGTCGGCACCTTCGCCACCGGCTGGCTGCTGCCGCGCGTGGACGCCTTTCATGCGGCGCATCCGGAGATCGAATTGCGCCTTTCCACCCACAACAACCGGGTCGATCTGGCTGGCGAAGGGCTGGATCTGGCGATCCGTTTCGGCGACGGCGACTGGCAGGGCCAGATCGCCCATGCGCTGATGGAGGCGCCGTTTGCGCCGGTGTGCGCGCCCAGCATGGCGCGGGGCCTGCGCACACCGGCCGATCTGGCCCAGCTGCCGTTATTGCGCTCGTACCGTCTGGACGAATGGCCGCAGTGGTTTCGCGCGGCGGGCGTGGCCGAAGTCGCCGCACGCGGGGCGATGTTCGATTCGTCGTTGACGCTGGCCAGCGCGGCGGCCGCCGGTGCCGGCGTGGCGTTGTTGCCGTTGCCGATGTTTCGCCAGGATCTGGATGCCGGGCGCCTGGTCTGCCCGTTCCCGATCCAGATCGACGCCGGACGCTATTGGCTCACCCGGCTGCGCTCGCGCCCGGAAGGCGATGCCGATGCGCGATTGCGCGACTGGCTGACAACGGAGCAACAGCGCTCCGGTTGAGCGAGCCCGACGCTGCGCTCAGCGGCGCGCGGATGCTGCGATCCCCTGCACCGCCACGCGGCGAAACGCCTCGTAGTGCGCCCTGTCGGCGAACCAGTGCGGGGCGAACAGCTCGAACAAGCGGTCGTTGTGATACAGCAGCAGCACCCGCTCGTTCTCGCGGTAGCGGATGTAATCGGACCAGGGCCGGCGCAGTCGCCCGTCTGCCCAGGTGATCTCCAGCCCGGTCTCGTCCCACGCAAAGGTGTAGGTATGCCGCAGCGCGGCCTGCTGCGCGTGCAGGCGTTTGATCTTCCGCGGCAAGCCCCAGACGTGCAACACCACCAGGCCGATCAAGCCGCCGCCTCCGGCACCGATCAGCATCGGGCCGATGATTTCGCCGGCCCCGATCAGTTGCAGCAACCCCGCCCCGATCAACAGCAGGACCACCAGGATCACGATCAACAGCTTGGCCGTCTGTCGCGCATGCAGGCGCTGCGCGGCTAGATGGTCTTCCAGACTGATGGTGGCGCTGATCATGTTGCCTACCTCCCTGTGCTTGGCCCCACGCGCATCGTAACGCCTGCGCGTTACGCGCCTTCGATCAACTCCATCCACGCCGCCTCGGCGGCGGCCAGCTGCTGCGCCGTCGCCTCGCGGTCGCGGCCCAGGACCGCCATCTTGTCGGTGTCGGCATAGTTCGCCGGGTTGGCCAGCTGGCGGTCGAGCTCTGCCAACGCGGCTTCCAGCTCGCCGACGCGCTTTTCCGCGCTGGCCAGCTTGTGCGGGTTGACGGCTTTCTTCGGCGGCAGTGGCTTGGTCGGCGGCGGCGGGGTCGGCGCCACTTCGGCCATCTTCTGCTTGGTGCCCTGGGCGGCCGGGCGGCTGCGCAGCCAGGCGGCGTATTCGTCCAGATCGCCAGCGAACGGCTCGACCACGCCATCGGCCACGCGCCAGAAACTGTCGCAGACCAGACCGATCAGATGGCGGTCATGCGAGACCATCACGATGGCGCCTTCGAAGTCGCTCAGCGCTTCGGCCAGGGCCTCGCGCATCTCCAGGTCCAGATGGTTGGTCGGTTCGTCCAGCAGCAGTACGTTCGGCTGCTGCCAGGCGATCAGCGCCAGCGCCAGACGCGCGCGCTCGCCGCCGGAAAACCCGTCCACCACTTCGAAGGCGCGGTCGCCAGCGAAATTCCATTTGCCCAGGAAATCACGGAACGCCTGATTGGAGCCATCCGGCGACAGTTCGCGGAAGTGATCCATCGGCGACTGGCCCTCGTGCAGCGATTCCACCGTGTGCTGGGCGAAGTAGCCGATCCGCAGATCCGGATGCGCACTGCGCTCGCCCGACAGCGGCGCCAACTCACCGACCAGGGTTTTGACCAATGTGGACTTACCCGCACCATTCGGCCCCAGCAACCCGATCCGGTCACCCGCCTCCAATCCGAATCCAACATCGTGCAACACGGTAATCGCATCGCTGGACCCACGCTTTTGCGATTCCCCATTCCCGATTCCCGATTCCCGCGGCGCAGCCGCATACCCGCACGCAGCGTGATTCAGCCGGATCAACGAAAACGGCAAGCGATTGGGCTGGGCGAACTGGATACGGAATTCGCGCTCGGCGCGTACCGCTTCGGTGCCGGCCATCTTGGCCAGGCGCTTCATGCGGCTCTGCGCCTGGGTGGCCTTGCTGGCCTGCGCCTTGAAGCGGTCGATGAAGCTCTGCAGATGCGCGCGCTCGGCCTGTTCCTTGTCGTGGGCGATCTGCTGCTGACGCAGGTGCTCGATGCGCTGGCGCTCGAAATCGGTATAGCCGCCGACATACAGCTTGGCGGTGCCGCCGTGCAGATGCAGCGTATGCGTGGCCACGTTGTCGAGGAACTCGCGGTCATGCGAAATCAGCAGCAAGGTGCCCGGGTACTTGAGCAGCCATTGCTCCAGCCACAGCACCGCATCCATGTCCAGGTGGTTGGTCGGTTCGTCCAGCAGCAGCAGGTCGCTGGGCATCATCAGCGCGCGCGCCAGATTCAGGCGCACCCGCCAGCCGCCGGAGAACGAGGACACCGCGCGGTGATGGGTGTCGGCCGGGAAGCCCAGGCCGTGCAGCAACTTGCCGGCACGCGCCTCGGCGTCGTAGGCGCCCAGCTCGGCCATCTTCTGGTGCGCGTTGGCGACCGCTTCCCAGTCCTCGCGCGCGGTGGCTGCGGCCTCTTCCTGCAGGATCGCGGAGACCTCGATGTCGCCGCCGAGCACGAACGACAGCGCCGGATCGGGCAGCGACGGGGTTTCCTGCGAGACGCTGGCGGTGCGCACCTTGCCGGGCAGGTCGACATCGCCCTTGTCCGCTTCCAGTTCGCCCTTGACCGCGGCGAACAGGCTCGACTTGCCGGTGCCATTGCGGCCCACCACACCGACGCGGTAGCCGGCATGCATGGTCAGGTCGACGTTGGACAACAGCAGACGCTCGCCGCGTCGCATGGAGAAGTTGCGCAGGGAAATCATTGATGGACAGTCCGATAGAACGAAAAGGAATGAGCAGATGAGCAGCACTCCTGCGACGCCATTCTAGCGTTAACGAATAATTAGCGCCTTCGGGCTGGCCGTCGTTCCCTTCGCATCGCCGCGACCAGACCCCGCCCAGCCTTGCTGGTCCTGCCTGGACCCCCGTTCGGAGTTGTCATGAATTACCCGTTGTCCACGCTCGCAACCGCCGTCGTTGCGGCGCTGCTCGCCTCCCCCGCCTTCGCCCAGACCGCCACCCCGGCCAGCGCGCCCGCCAATACGCTCGATACCGTCATCGTCACCGGCACCCGCGTCTCCGACCGTACCGTGGCCGAGTCGCAGTCGCCGATCGACATCATCAGCGCCGAGTCGCTGCAGGCCACCGGCACCTCGGAGCTGGCCACCGCGCTGGCCCGCGCGCTGCCGTCGCTGAACTTCCCGCGCCCGGCCCTGAGCGACGGCACCAGCGCGATCCGTCCCGCGCAGCTGCGCGGCCTGTCGCCGGACCAGGTGCTGGTGCTGGTCAACGGCAAGCGCCGCCACACCTCCTCGCTGCTCAACCTCAACGGCACCATCGGCCGTGGCGCCGCGGCAGTGGACCTGAACACCATTCCGGTGGCGGCGATCGCGCGCGTGGAAGTGCTGCGCGACGGCGCCTCGGCGCAGTACGGCTCCGATGCCATCGCCGGCGTGGTCAACATCGTGCTCAAGGGCGCGGAGAAGGGCGGCAGCCTGCAGGCCGGCTTCGGCCAGTATTCGGCCGGCGACGGCAGCAACTACGAGCTGTCCGGCGACACCGGCGTGGCCTACGGCAACGAGCGCGGCTGGCTGCACGTGGCCGCCCAGCTCAACCAGCAGGACCCCACCGACCGCGCGCGCGGCTATGCCGGCGCACCCAGCGCCTCGCAGCCGGCCGTGGGCCAGAAGGCGTTCAAGATCGGCGACCCGGACGTCAACGCGCAGGCGGTGTCGGCCAATACCGAGTTCGCCTTCAGCGACAGCATCACCGGCTACGCCTTCGCCACCGCCAGTAACCGCGACATCACCTCGTTCGCGTTCTTCCGCGCGCCGGGCAGCAGCCAGAACATCCTGTCGGTGTATCCGCAGGGCTTCCTGCCGGAAATCCAGACCTACGCCAAGGACCGCTCGCTGGTGGCCGGCGTGCGCGGTTCCACCGCCAGTGGCTGGGACTGGGATGCCAGCTACAACTACGGCTACAACAAGATCGATTTCCACACCCGCAACACCCTCAACGTCAGCCTGGGGCCGAGCTCGCCGACCTCCTTCTACGATGGCGCGCTGGAGACCACGCAGAACATCGTCAACCTGGACGTCAAGCGCGGCTTCGACTGGGGCCTGGCGTACCCGGTGACGGTGGCCTTCGGTGCCGAATACCGCAACGAGAAGTGGAACCAGTCGCCAGGCGAAGTGGGCTCGTATTTCCAGGCCGGCACGCTGGCCGGTGGCGCGCAGGGCTTTGGCGGATTCGCGCCCAGCGTGTCCGGACGGTACTCGCGTGACAGCTACGCGCTGTATGCGGACCTGGAAGCCGATTTCACCGACAAGTTCTCCGCCGGCCTGGCCGGGCGCTACGAAGACTTCAACGACTTCGGCAGCCAGGCATCGGGCAAGTTGTCCGGGCGCTATGCGTTCACCGACAAGATCGCGCTGCGCGGCACGGTGGCGTCGGGCTTCCGCGCGCCATCGCTGGCGCAGCAGTATTTCCAGTCCACCAGCACCACCTTCCTGGCCGGCAATCCGAACCCGTTCGAGATCCGCACCTTCCCGGCCGACAGCAACGTGGCGCGCGCGCTGGGCGCAGAGCCGCTGGATGCCGAGACCTCGCTGTCCTACAGCCTGGGCCTGGTGCTGCAGCCGACCGATGCGCTCTACCTCACCGTGGATGCGTACCAGATCGATGTGGACGACCGCATCGTGCTGTCGTCCAACCTCACCGGCACCGGCGTGCGTAACCTGCTCGAAGCGCAGGGCATCTTCGGCATCAACGGCGGGCGCTACTTCACCAATGCGGTGGACACGCGTACGCGCGGCGTGGACGTGGTCGGCAGCTACCGCTGGCAGCTCGCCGCCAGCAGCGTGGACCTGACCGCCGGCTACAACTATTCGGAAACCGAAGTGCGCAGCGTCGCCGCCAACCCGGCTGCGTTGTCGGCCAACGGGCTGAGCCTGGAGCGCATCGACCGCACCGAACGCGGTCGCATCGAGGAAGGCTTCCCGCGCGACAAGTTCCTGGTCAACGGTAGCTGGAACCTGGAGCACTGGACGCTGGCATTGGGTGCCACGCGCTATGGCAAGTACAGCACGCGTCCGGCCGCGGCGACCAACGACCAGACCTTCGGCGCCAAGTGGGTGGTGGATGCCTCGGCCAGCTACAAGATCGATCGCTGGACGCTGACCCTGGGTGCGGACAACCTGCTGGACGAGTACCCGGACGAGAACAACTTCGCCAACTCCACCAGCGGGCAGTTCCCGTACAGCAATCTGTCACCGTTCGGCTTCAACGGTGCCTACGTGTACGGCCGCATCAACTATCGCTGGTAATCAAGACAGCGATCCACACTGCTGCGGTGTTGCCACGCGTTGGTTACTGACGCGCGCGGCACGGTCGCATCCTGACGCCTGACCACACGCCCCGGCCTGCCCGGGGCGTGTGCGTTTTATCCGTTGTCCGTGAGGCGTTTTGATGCAGCCATCCAGGCGCGGGCATCGATGCGCCGTGAAGAGCTGCCCGCGGCCGCGGTGGTATCAACACCGCTTCCACCCTGCCGGAGCACCCACCATGGACGCAGCGCAGCTCTCACGTGGCCGCCTGATCGATCACCTGCATCTGGTCGTCCACGACCTGGCGGCGAGCCGACGTTTCTACCAGGCGGTGCTCGATGTGCTGGGCATTCCGATCGGTGGCGAAGGCGAGGGATTCTTCTGGGCCGACGAGCTGTTCGTGTCCGATCGCGACACGATGGCGCAAGGCCAACTCACCGGCCGCCACCATCTGGCCTTCCAGGCGCACGACGTGGCCATGGTGCATGCATTCCATCAGACCGCCCTCGCCCACGGCGGTCGCGACAACGGCGCGCCGGGCGTGCGCCCGTATCACCCCAGCTACTACGCTGCGTTCGTGCTCGACCCGGATGGCAACAACATCGAAGCGGTGTTCCATGGTCCTGCGCAACGCAGTGCCGATGCGGTGCAGATCACGTTCTGATGCAGAAGTTTCATATCTGGTATCGATGTCCATGATGGTGCAGGCAAGCGGCTGATACCGCAGGTCTGGTGCAAACCACGCATCACTTTGGTGCACGATGACAACGATGGCAGTAGCACGTCATACATGACAGTTACTTGCGCAACGTAACCAAAATTTGACATGCGGTTACACGTGGTTAATGGTTGGGAACGCACCGCAGCTGCCGCAACGGACGCGGCCCGGGAGGGGGCCCCCTGCGATGCATCCGTTCCCCACTCGGAGTTGTCACCGCATGAATTGCAAGACCAGTCCACTCGCAGTTGCCGTTGTTCTTGCACTGTCGTTTTCCGCTTCAAACGCGTCCGCGCAGTCACAGGCTCCCACCCAGAAAACGCTCGATACCTTGATCGTGACCGGCACGCGCGTGGCCGATCGCACCGTGGCCGAATCGGCATCGCCGATCGACATCATCTCGCCACAGGCACTGGAATCGACCGGTACCACCGAGCTGGCTACCGCGCTGTCACGCGCGATCCCCTCGTTGAATTTCCCGCGCCCGGCCATCTCCGACGGCTCGGACGCAGTGCGCCCGGCGCAGCTGCGCGGCCTGTCGCCCGACCAGGTGCTGGTGCTGGTCAACGGCAAGCGCTATCACAGCACCGCGTTGATCAATCTCAACGACACCCAGGGCCGTGGTTCGTCGCCGGCCGATCTCAACACCATTCCGATCGCCGCAGTGGAGCGCATCGAAGTGCTGCGTGACGGTGCATCGGCGCAATACGGTTCGGATGCGATTGCCGGCGTGATCAACATCGTGCTCAAGGGCAGCGGCGAAGGCGGCAGCGTCAATGGCCGCTACGGCAAGTACAGCGCCGGCGACGGCGAGCAGTATCAGCTGTCCGGCGATGCCGGTTTCAGCTTTGCCGGCACCGGCAAGGTGCATCTGGCCGCACAGGCCGGGCATTCGGACCAGACCAACCGCGCACTGCCATTCCAGGGCCGCGTGGAGCAGCGTTACGGCGATCCGGACATCGACCAGGGCGCGATCTCCTTCAACGGCGAATACAGCCCCACCGATTACCTGACCTTCTACTCGTTCGGCATGGTCAGCCGCCGCGAAGTGCTGTCCAACGGCTATTTCCGCTTTGCCGGCGACAACCGCAACCGCCCGGAAATCTATCCGGACGGCTTCCTGCCGCAGATCTACAACGTCAGCAAGGACGTGTCGTGGGTGGGCGGCTTGAAGACCTCCACCGAAGGCGGCTTGAACATCGACCTGAGCTACAACTACGGCCAGAACAATCTCACCTTCGATGTGCGCAACAGCTTGAACAACAGCCTGGGCCTGGCCAGCCCGACCGACTTCCATGCCGGTACGCTGGAAGTGACCCAGAACGTGCTCAATGCCGACTTCACCAAGACGCTCGACTGGGGCCTGGCGTATCCGGTCACACTGGCCTTCGGTGCGGAATGGCGCGGCGAGAAGTTCAACCAGTCGCCCGGCGATGCGGCATCCTCGGCCAATGGCGGCATTCCCTCTGCGGCAGGCACACTGATCCCGGGCGCACAGGTGTTTCCCGGCTTCAAACTCTCCGACGCCGGCTACTACAACCGCAACAGCCATTCGGCATACGTCGACCTGGAAGCGGATTTGACCGAAAAGCTGTCGGCCGGCCTGGCCGGGCGCTACGAGAAGTACAGCGATTTCGGCGATACCGCCACCGGCAAGCTGTCGTTGCGCTATGCGTTCACCGACAAGGTGGCCGTCCGCGCCACCGCCTCCACCGGGTTCCGTGCGCCGTCGTTGCAGCAGCAGAACTTCCAGTCGATCGCCACGCAGTTCCTCAACGTGGCACAGCCCAACGGCACGGTCACTGCGATCCCGTTCGAGATCGGCACCTTCCGTACCGACAACCCGGCCGCGATCGCACTCGGTGCCGAGCCGTTGAAGGCCGAGGAATCCAAGAACTACGGTCTTGGCGTGGTGCTGCAGCCGATCGAAAACCTGTACATCACGGTCGATGCGTACCGCATCGATATCGATGACCGCATCGTGCTGTCGGAAAACCTCACCTCCAATGCAGCGCGCAATTACCTGCAGGCCAATGGCTTCCCGGGCATCGGTGGCGGGCGCTACTTCACCAACGCGGTGGACACCAAGACCCAGGGCGTGGATGCGGTCGGCACCTATCGCTGGAACCTGGACGGCGGCAGCGCGGAGCTGACCTCCGGCTACAACTACAACAAGACCGAAGTGGAACGGGTCGCCGACAACCCGGCAGCGCTGGAAGCGATCGATCCGGGTGCGGTGCGCATCGGCCGCGCCGAACTCGGTCGCATCACCGAAGGCACGCCGCGCGACAAGTTCTTCCTGGGCGGCACCTGGTCGCCGGGCAACTGGTCGTTCACCGGCACCGCCACGCGCTGGGGCGAGTTCAGCACCTTCGGCACCAACGCCGGCAGCGACCAGACCTATGCGGCCAAATGGACGCTGGACCTGGCCGCGTCCTACAAGTTGAACGACTGGAACTTCACCATCGGCGGCGACAACGTGCTCAACGAGTATCCCGACCGCCAGGAAGCCGGCCTGGGCACGCGCACCTACCTGCCCTACAGCAGCGCCTCGCCGTTCGGTTTCAACGGTGCGCTGGTGTACGCCAACGTGAGCTACAAGTGGTAAATCGCCGCGTGCCGGTCGGCAGCGACCGGCATGTCGATCGCCTCGTCCCGCCTCGCTGAGACGAGGCAGCACGCCCGCAGCATCGCTCGCCCTTTCCGATTGTCGCGAAAGGGCGAGTTCCCCCCTCTTTCGCAAGGATGCGCCACGCAGCAGACGCTGCGTCGCAGTCTGCTGTCTTGCTGTGCACGTCGCCTTGCCAGCGCACACGCGCTGCGCGCAGGCAACACGGATCACGCAGTCCGCCGTCGTCTTCCCCCGGCAATGCGCGCAGCGCATCGCTGCGTCCACCATCCCCTTTGAGTCTCCATTCCCATGCACACCTCCAACGCACTCTCGCTTGCGATCTCGGTCGCACTCACCGTCTGTACGTTCGCTGCCAGTGCGCAATCGCAGCCTGCGCAGCCGCAGAAGACCCTGGACACCCTGATCGTCACCGGTACCCGCGTCAGCGACCGCACGGTGGCCGAATCCGAATCGCCGATCGACATCATCACCGAGCAGTCGCTGCAGGCCACCGGCGCCACCGACATCGCCACCGCGCTGGGCAAGCTGCTGCCGTCGCTGAACTTCCCGCGCCCGGCGATCTCCGACGGCAACGATGCCGCGCGCCCGGCCACGCTGCGCGGCCTGTCGCCGGATGCGGTGCTGGTGCTGGTGGACGGCAAGCGCTATCACACCTCCTCGCTGATCAACTACAACCCGTACGTCGGCCGCGGCTCGGCGCCGGCCGACCTGAACTCGCTGCCGATGTCGGCGATCGCGCGCATCGAAGTGCTGCGTGACGGCGCCTCGGCCCAGTACGGCTCCGATGCGATCGCCGGCGTGGTCAATATCGTGCTCAAGCATGGCGCCGATGCCGGCAGCAACAGCGTGTCGGTCAATGGCGGCATCATGGACAAGGGCGATGGCGAGCAGAACGGCATCGACGGCTCGGTCGGCCTGCCGTTCGGCGGCAGCGGCGGCGACACCGCGCCGGGCTGGGTGCGGCTGTCGTGGAACTACCAGAACACCATGAGCACCAATCGCGGCGAGAACACCAACCGCGCCACCACCGTGCCGGGCACGCCCAATCCAGGCGGTGTGCCCTACCAGCGCCACGGCGACCCGGCCTCCACGTTCTACCAGGGTCTGGCTGCATTCGGCTACGCGTTCTCGCCCAACCTGGAACTGTACGGCCATCTCAGCATGAGCCGTCGCGAGGTCACCTCCAACGGCTATTACCGCGCCGCCGACAACACCGCGCGCAATGTGCAGGCGATCTACCCGAACGGCTTCCTGCCGCAGATCTACAACCCCACCAACGACCGCTCGGCCGTGCTGGGTTTGAAAGGCAGCACCGAGAGCGAATGGAACTGGGACGTGTCGGCCACTTACGGCAAGAACGACATGACCTTCAACATCCTCAACAGCATCAACACCAATCTGTACTACACCACCGGCAGCTCGCCGACTAATTTCAATTCCGGCGGCTTCGAAACCGAACAGGGCACGATCAACCTGGACGTCAACAAGTCCTTCGACTGGGGCCTGGCGTATCCGGTCAACGTGGCCTTCGGCGCCGAGCATCGCCAGGACCGCTACCAGATCACCGCCGGCTCGCCGGAGTCGTACTTCTTCGATCCCAATACCATCAATCCCGACGACGGCGCGCCGTATCCGGGCGGCGCGCAGGTGTTCTCCGGCCTGGAGCCGACGGTGGCCGGCAAGTTCGGACGCCACAGCAATGCGGTCTACGCCAACCTGGAAGCGGACATCACCGACAAGCTGTCCGGCGGCATCGCCGGGCGTTATGAAAACTACAGCGATGCCGGCTCCACGCGCTCGGGCAAGCTGTCGGCGCGCTACGCCTTCAGCGACACCTTCTCGCTGCGCGGCACCATCTCCAACGGCTTCCGCGCACCGTCGCTGGCCCAGCAGAACTACGCCTCGGTGGTGACGCTGATCCAGAACGGCGAGCTGGTGCAGGTCGGTACCTACCGCACCTCCGACCCGGTCGCGGTGGCGCTGGGCGCCGGCCCGCTGAGCCCGGAGAAATCCACCAACTACGGCCTGGGCGCTGTGTGGCAGCCGACCGCCAGCTTCACTTCCAGCCTGGACGTCTACCAGATCCGCATCTGGGACCAGATCCTGTATTCGGACCAGCTGCAGCTGGCACAGCCGATCGGTCAGGTGGCCGCGGTGCAGTTCTTCGTCAACGGCGCCACCAGCCGCACCCGTGGCGTGGACTGGATCAACAGCTATCTCGCCGACCTGGGCAGCTACGGCAAGCTCAATCTCAGTGCCAGCGCCAACTACAACAAGACCACGATCCTGGAACTGTCCAACCCCAACTTCGGGCGCGCCAGCCAGGGCCTGCTCACCGACGCCACCCCGCGCACCAAGTACATGGCGGCGGCGGACTGGACGCTGGGCGGCTTTGCGCTGAACTTCAACGCCACCCGCTACGGATCGATCAAGCGCATCAGCGACCCGGCCGATGGCAGCCAGGACCAGACCTACGACGCGCGCTGGCTGTTGAACCTGGCCGCCAGCCAGACCTGGAACGCGTTCACCTTCACCGTGGGCGCGGACAACCTCACCAACCAGTATCCGACCAAGGCGCAGCTGACCACCGCCTACGACGACCGCGCCGGCGGCCTGCAGTATTCGTCACTGTCGCCGTTCGGCTTCAACGGCCGCTACTGGTATGGGCGGGTCACCTACCGGTTCTGACCGGCGGGTTCGAGCGGACCTGCCGATCCGTGCATGCGTCAACGCAAACACCGCCGAGTGATCGGCGGTGTTTGTCGTTGGGGGCTTCGATTCGCCAGCAGCGGCCGTGCGTCATCTGCCACGGTGATTGCCAGCGCCATGACTGCCGCAACACTGCGTGCCGGTCCGGCGCTGCGTCGCCTGGCCGCAGCTCACCAGGAGGCGAGCAGCGCGTCCACACCACGCAGGTTGGCGCGATCGTTCCAGCTCAGCGTGTCCAGCTGCTCCAGCCGAAGCGCCGGCAGACGCGCGAGCAGGCAGGCCAGCGCGGCTTCCATTTCGATCAGCGCCAGCCGATTGCCCAGGCAGTGGTGGATGCCGCCACCGAACGACAGCGCGCGACCCTGCTGGCGGCGGATATCCAGCAGCTGCGGGTCGGTGAACTGCAGCGTGTCGTGATTGGCCGCGCCCAGCATCAGATACAGCATGGCGCCCTGGGGAACCGCCACGCCCTCGATCTCGACATCCTGCAACGCCGTGCGCGTGGCGATCTGCACCGAGCTGTCGTAGCGCATGCATTCGAGCACTGCATTGGGCAGCAGGCTCGGGGTTTCCCGCAGCAGGCGCAATTGCTGCGGATGCCGATGCAGCGCGACCAGCGCATTGCAGATCATGTTGGAAGTGGTTTCGTGGCCGGCAAAGAACAGCAGGATCACGTTGGAGACGATCTCCTCGTCGCTCAGGCGGCGGCCGTTGTCCTCGGCCTGGATGAAACGCGCGATCAGATCGTCGCCGCCAGCGCTGCGCCGTTGCGCGATCACGCCGTGGAAATATGTTGCCAGCTGGTCGTACGCAACGCTGGTGGCCTGCAGTTCTTCCGCCGTCATCATCGGATCGAAGACTTTTGCCAGCGCGCTGGTCGCGTGGCTCAACGCGGTGACATCGGCGGCATCGATATCCAGCATCCGGCAGATGATGGCGATCGGCAGCGGGAACGCGAACTCGGTCAGCAGATCGCAGTGGCCGTTTGCCTGAAAGGCATCGATCAACCCGGCGGCGGTATCGCTGGCCACTTCACGCATGGACTCCATCTGCCGCGCACCAAAGGCCTGTGTCATCAGTCCGCGCAGCTGGGTGTGCAGCGGCGGGTTGAGCAGCAGGAACATGCGGCTCATACCCTGGAACAGCGGCAGGTGCACCGCCGCCTCGCCGTAACGTAGACGAATGCTTTGCAGATAGTCGCGGCCGACCCGGCGATCGCTGAGCAGGCGATCGACCACGGCGTAACGGCCGGACATCAGCCGCCCGTCTGCCACCTGCACCAACGCGCCTTCCTCGCGCAGGCGCGCGTAGGTCGGATAGGGATCGTGCCGGAATTGGGGTGTTGCCAAATCGCTGAGATGCATGGCCTGGCTCGTGTGGCGTCACCCGCAACAGGGGCGATGCATGCGTGGGCCTGCCGAAGGACGCAGGCGCTCTACTGGTAGCCCGGATTGTCGGCCGGCGCCGCGCTGCGACCTTGCGCAGGGGCGAAGCGGTGTCGTCAATGTTGAATCGGCGGGCCGGACTTGCGCCCTGCGTCGCAACTCGCACGCGCAGGCGCGGGCCACAGCGGTTTACGCGCGGCGTCTGACCCATGTATCGGCCTGCGTGCATGCGCTGCGTGTCGCATCGCGTTAATCAAGCGCTGTGTACTATGGGCGTCCGGCCAACCGGACCAGCAACGCGGTCCCGGTTCCCCCGCGCCGGACTCCAGCCATGACCACGCAATGCCCGCAGGCGACGCCCGGCGCAGTGCCGTTGGCTGGTCGCGCCCGCGACGCTCTCTCGGACACTCTCACAACGGATTGGAATGCATCACGACACCAGCCTCATCGACATCATCGCCGTCGGCCTCGCGGTCGCTTTCGTGCTGGGCACGCTCGCACAGAAAGTGAAACTCTCGCCGCTGGTCGGCTATCTGCTGGCCGGCGTCTGCGTCGGGCCGTTTACGCCGGGCTTCGTGGCCGACCAGACAATGGCCAACCAGCTGTCCGAGCTGGGCGTGATGCTGCTGATGTTCGGCGTGGGCCTGCACTTCTCGCTCGACGATCTGATGGAAGTGAAATGGATCGCCATTCCGGGCGCGTTGGCGCAGATCGTGGTCGCCACGCTGCTTGGCTGGGCGCTGGCCTGGAGCATGGGCTGGCCGTTGATGCATGGGCTGGTGTTCGGCCTGGCGCTGTCGGTGGCCAGTACCGTGGTGCTGCTGCGCGCACTGGAAGAACGCCGCCTGCTGGAAACCCAGCGCGGCCGCATCGCGGTGGGCTGGCTGATCGTCGAAGACCTGGTGATGGTGATCGCGCTGGTGATGTTGCCGGCGCTGGCCGAGGTGCTGGGCACCGCCGCGCCAGCGGCGGCGCATGCCGGCGAGTCCACCTCGCTGCTGGCCGCGCTGGGCCTGACGCTGTTCAAGATGGTGGCGTTCGTGGCGGTGATGCTGGTGGTCGGGCGGCGGGTGATTCCGTGGTCGCTGGAAAAGGTCGCCGCCACCGGCTCGCGTGAGCTGTTCACCCTGGCCGTGCTCGGCATCGCGCTGGGCGTGGCGTTCCTGTCGGCCACGCTGTTCGGGGTGTCGTTCGCGCTGGGCGCGTTCTTCGCCGGCATGTTGCTGAAGGAATCCGAGCTCAGCCACAAGGCCGCCAGCGATTCGCTGCCGTTGCGCGATGCGTTCGCGGTGCTGTTCTTCGTCTCGGTGGGCATGCTGTTCGACCCGATGATCCTGGTCGAGCACCCGTGGCAGGTGCTGGCCACGTTCCTGACCGTGACCCTGGGCAAGTCGCTGGCCGCATTCGTGATCGTGCGTGCATTCGGCCACCCCACCGGCACCGCGCTGACCATTTCCACCAGCCTGGCGCAGATCGGCGAGTTCTCCTTCATCCTGGCCGGGCTGGGCGTGCAGCTGGCGATCCTGCCGGAAACCGGGCGCGACCTGATCCTGGCCGGCGCGCTGCTGTCGATCATCGCCAACCCGTTCCTGTTCTCGTGGCTGGACCGCTGGCAGGCCAGGCAGGCGCAGGACGCTCCGGCTGCGGTGGAGCCCGAACTGCCGCCCGGCCCGCCGCTGCCGCTGGATGGCCATGCCATCGTGATCGGCTACGGCCGCGTCGGCAGCGCGCTGGCGCAGTTGCTGCGTAGCCGCGGCGTGCCGGTGCTGGTGATCGACGACAACAGCGATCATGTGGCCAAGGCGCATGCGGCCGGCATTCCCGGTATCCGCGGCAGTGCGGCGGCCGACCGCGTGCTGGCCGAAGCCCGCCCGGAGCACGCCAAGATCGCGATCCTGGCGATCCCGCAGCCGCTGGAAGCCGGCGAGGCGCTGGCCAAGCTGCGCGCGATCAACCCGTCGCTGACGCTGCTGGCGCGCGCGCACAGCGACACCGAGGTCAAGCACCTGCTCGAACACGGCGCCGACGGCGCGGTGCTGGCCGAACGCGAGCTGGCCTATTCGCTGGCCGAGATGGTGATGTCCACCCCGCCGTATCGGGCATTGCGCGTACCGGCGTCGTAACCGCAAGGCGGGGACCCAGCGCTGCAAGAACGAAAAACCCGCCGGCAGCGCCTGCGGGTTTTTTGTTGCCCGCCGGTGCTTCAGTGCAGAACGGCTCGCAACCGCGCATTGATCGAACTGCGACCAGGGCACCGAAAACTGCCCACCAAATCCACTTGATAATCATTCCCATCCGGAGCAGGATGAGCGCCCGTTTCCTTGGCGGCCTCATCCATGACGTTTGCGGTTGGCGTTCTCAACGCAGTGCCAAGCGTGCAGTTGTGCGAGCTGCTGGGCCGCATCGGCTACGGCTTTGTGGTGCTCGACCTGGAACATGTGCTGCGCGCGCCGGACGAACTGGAACACGCCATCCGCGCCTGCGAGCTGTCCGGCTGCGAGGCTTGGGTGCGCGTGCCGGAGGTGGACGAAAAACTGATCGGCAGCGTGCTGGATGCCGGCGCGCGCGGGATCGTGATTCCACGCGCCGAATCGGCCGCGCAACTGGCCGATGCCATCGCCGCGGCACGGTTCCCGCCACTGGGGCGGCGCGGCATCACCGGCGGGCGCGTCACCGGTTTCGGCAATGTCGACCTGCCCACCTACATTGCGCAGGCCAATCGCGATATCCGCATCGTGCCGATGATCGAAAGTGCGGCCGGCATTGCGGCAGTGCCCGAGCTGCTGGCGCTGCCCGGCGTGGCACTGGTGATGGAAGGCGCGCTGGATCTTGCGCTGGATCTGGGCCTGGGCCCGCAACCGACCCATCCACAGGTGTGGGAGCTGCTGCTGCAATTGCATGCGCATTGCGTTGCGGCCAACGTGCCGTTCTGCCCCAATCCGCGCACCGACGCGCAACGCGCGCACTGGCTGCAACAGCCGGACCTGCGCTGGCTGCTGGCGGGCGAAGACCGCGCGCTGATTCAACGCGCACTGCGCGGCCACCTGGCCAGCTTCTCCGCACCCACTCCACCACCCGCCTGCAGGAGCACGCCGTAGATGTCGACGTTCCGTTTCCACGCCCTGACCATCGCCATCGCTGCGGCCACCTGGGCCCTGCCGCCGTTTGCGTTCGCCACCGAGTCGCCGGATGCGGCGGCCACCGATGCGCAAACGCCGATCCGTGCGCTGGACACGATCCAGGTGCAAGGCAGCCTGCTCGGGCGTTCCAGGCCCGACGACGTGCAGCGCTATGCCGGCAGCCGCCAGGTGATCGACCGCGAGCAACTGCGCAATGGCGGCAACCGCTCGCTGGACGATGCATTGCAGCGCGTGCCGGGCATCAAGATCTTCGACGAGACCGGCACCGGCGCGTTGCCGCAGCTGATGCTGCGCGGCCTGTACGAGAGCCGCAGCGGCCGCGTGCAGGTGCTGGAAGACGGCATTCCGCTGGCATTGGCGCCGTACGGGCAGACCAGCCTGTCGTTGTTTCCGGTGGGGCTGAACCAGATCGACCGCATCGATATCGTGCGCGGTGGCGCAGCCGTGCAGTACGGGCCGAACAATGTCGGCGGGGTAATCAATCTGGTCAGCAAGGAGATCCCCAGCGAGTGGAGTACCACGCTTGCGCACAAGGTCACCGCCGGCGGCCAGGGCCAGTTCCTGCAGGACAGCGCGCTCAGCAGCGGCGGCTACCTCACCGACAACCTCGGCCTGCAGGTCGATGCCAATCGCACTTACGGCGAGTACTGGCGCGCGCACAGCGATACCGACATCAGCAATCTGCGCGTGCGTGCGGAGTGGTGGCTGGACGACACCAAGTTGCTCAAGGCCAGCGTGCAACGCTATCTGGTCGACATGGATCTGGCCGGCGCGCTCAGCCCGGACGATTACCGGCGCGACCCGCGCCAGTCCACCCGCCCGCTGGACAGCTTCAATGGGCGTACCACGCGTGCGTCGTTGAGCTACGAGCAGTTGTTCGGAGACTGGGGCCCGCTGAAAGATGTTCGGTTGTCCTGGACCAACTTCAGCGCGCGCAGCAGCCGCAACTTCATCGTCGGCATGCGCCAGGCCGCCACCGAAACCTGGCGTTCGGACCTACCACCGCAACTGCGCCAGACCGCACCGCGCGACTTCCGCGTGGTCGGCAGCGAGCCGCGGCTGAGCTGGAGCATGGGCGATGCCGGTGGCGTGCGTCAGCAGTGGACCGCCGGCGTGCGCGCGGTGCACGAGGACATCGACTTTTTGGTCGGCAATCTGCGCCTGCGCGATGGCCTGTTCACCAGCGTGCGTGACTGGCAGTTCGAAGACCGCGCCCTGGCCGCCTACGTCAGCAATGCGATCACCCTGCCCGACGAACGCCTGACCATCACCCCGGGCCTGCGCTACGAGCGGCTGGATTCGCGCTATTTCAATCGCGCCACCGGCTTGCGCACGCGCAACCAGACCCGCGATGTATTGCCGGGGTTGACAGTGGGTTTCCAGGCCAACGCAGAATGGTTCTTCTATGCGGACGGGCAGCGCTCGCTGCGTGCGCCGCAGGTCACCCAGATCATCTTCGGCAACAACCTGGATGCCGAACTTGCATGGAACTACGAAGCCGGCACGCGCTACCAGCCCAACGACCGCACCCGCATCCAGCTCGGTGCCTATCTGATCGATTTCGATCAGCAGATCCAGCTGGACAACACCACGCGCGTGTTCCGCAACCTCGGCAAGACCCGCCATCAAGGCGGCGAGCTGGAACTGCAATGGAGCCCGGAAAACCTGCGCGCGCTCACCCTCAACGCCGGTTATGCGTATCTGGATGCCAGCCAGGAATCGGGTGCATTCCGCGGGCTGCGCGTGCCCTACACCTCGCGCAACCAGATCACCCTGGGCGGCAACTACACGCTCGGTCACACCACTGTCGCACTGTCGAGCTACTACTTCAGCAAGGCCTACAGCGATGCGGCAAACACCGTGCAGGAGAACGCGATCGCCTCGGTCGGCGAGTTGCCGTCGTACTGGGTGTGGAACACGCAGGTGAGCCATACCCTGTTCGAACGCGATGGACAAAAATTCAGCGCGTCGCTGGCGATCAACAACCTGTTCGATCGGCAGTACTGGTTCCGCGGTGTGGATACCAGCCCGTGGGGCCGCCAGGCCGCACCGTCGCGCACCGTCACCGCCGGGCTGGAGTACACGTTTTAGGCCTTCGACCCGGCACATGCCGTAGCGACCGACGTACAGGGGCGTCGGTCGGCTGACGGCAACGGCGCTCGCGCTGGCGGGCGCCGCAGACAACACGGCGTGCATGACGCACGTCTCCCTGCCGCAGCATGCGGCATGCGATCACCGTATCGCAGGCCACCCAACGCCCCTGCGGCGCCAGGCAGCCCGTTTCAGTACCGGTTTTTCCACCGTCCTGTTGAACGAGAGCTGCCATGACTGCGACATCCGCTGCACCGTTGGTGATCCTCACCCATGTCTGCCATCCGGCCATCACCGAAGGGTTTCTTCCGGCCGCGCATGCGCTCGGCCTGCCGGTGTGGCTGCTGACCGACCACCGACTCGATCACCTCAGCCATTTCCGCGAGCATCCGGCGCATGCACCGCAACGGGTGATCGAATGCGATGTGTTCAATCCGCTCGGCGTGCTGGATGTACTGCACGACGCCGATGTGTCGCCGCGCGCGGTGTTCAGCAACAGCGATCATCTGCAGACCAGCACCGCGCTGGTCGCAGCGGGTCTCGGCCTGCCCGGCAAGGACTGGCAGGTCTGCTACGCGGCCAAGAACAAGGCAGCGATGCGTCAGCGCCTGCGTGCGCGTGAGCTGCCATCGCCGTGGTTCTGCACGCTGGCGCCGGGCGCCGCATTGCCGGCCGACATTCCGTGGCCGGTGGTGGCCAAACCGCGCGAGGGCGTGGCCAGTCTGGACGTTCGCCATTGTGCAGATGCCGCGCAGTTGCAGGCCTATCTGGACGATGTGTGGCAGCGCCATCCGCAGCGCACCGTGCTGCTGGAAGGCATGCTGGAAGGGGCACTGTTTACGCTGGAAACGCTGGGCGACGGCCATACGTTGCAGGCGCTGGGCGGCTTCAAGGTGCGCCTGTCGCCGCCGCCGCACTTCGTGGAATGCGAGGCGCAGTGGGATGCCCGCGTGGACACGCCGGTGATTGCGCAGGCGCTGCAACAGCTGCGCAGCTTCGGGGTCGGCTTCGGGCTGTGCCATAGCGAATTCATCCTCACCAGCGACGGCCCGGTGCTGGTGGAGATCAACTACCGCAGCATCGGCGACCGCCGCGAGTTCCTGCTCGACGACATGTTCGGCAGGCAATGGTTCACCGCCGCGCTGGCGCCGCATCTGGGCCTGCCGCTGCCGCAGCTGCGCTGCGATCGTGCCCATGCCTTGCTGCGTTACTACGTCGCCAAGCAGGACGGCGAGCTGGTGACCGCCAGCGAAGATCGCCGCCACCATGATGCGCACAGCGATGTGCAGTACCGGCGGATGCGCGCGCCCGGTGAACGCATCCGCCTGAGCCATTCCAACAAGGATTACCTGGGTGTGCTGAGCGCGGTGGCCAGCGATGCACAGGCCCTGCAACAGGCGGTGGTGCATGCCGAAGCGGGGCTGCAGTGGCGGATCGATGGCGCGGAGCTGCGCGCATGAGCAGTGCCGCCGACCAACGCTATATCGCCACCCGCATCATCGATGCCTGCCTGCGCGAGGACCTACGCGGCATCGCCACCCGCGGCAGCGCCGCAATGCCCGAGGCAGGCGTGCTGGCGGCATGGACCGACCCCAGCCCGGTGGAGGGCTGGTGGCGCATCGCGCATCTGCCCGACGGCACGCTGTGGTTGCCGATCCATCGGCAGGGCTATCTGCAGGACATCAGTGCCTGCGGTGACAGCTGGATCGTGCAGGGCGCCGATGGCGCGCATGTCGAACGCGGTGCGCAGGCCTGGCTGCAACGCATGAGCGCGCAGCTGGACAGCGAGACGCAACAGCTGCATCGCGCCTACGCCGAAGAAGCCGAGTGCGCTGCCGCCCACCTGGGCCTGGCGCGCCAGGCCTACGACGCGCAGGCACCTGCGCTGCTCAACGCATTGCAGCATGCAGATGCGGCCGAGCGCGCGTATCGCTGCGATCAACTGGCCAGCTATCGCGATCATCCGTTCTATCCCACCGCACGTGCCAAGGCCGGGCTGGATGCCTCGGAACTGCGCGATTACGCACCGGAATTCGCCCCCACCTTCGCGCTGCGCTGGCTGGCGGTTCCGCGTGCGCAGGTCAGCTGCACCACCGCCACGCCGGCCGAGTTGTGGCCGGACTTCGCCACGCTTGGCCTGCCGCCCGCGCTGGCCGACACGCATGTCGCCTGGCCGGTGCATCCGCTGGTGTGGGCGCGGCTGGAGCAGGACGGGTTTGCACTGCCGCCAGGCACACTGCGGGCGCCGCAGGCCTGGCTGGAGGTGCGCCCCACCCTGTCGGTCCGCACGCTAGTGCCGCTGCAGCATCCGCAGCTGCATCTCAAGCTGCCGATTCCGATGCGCACGCTGGGCGCGCTCAATCTGCGCCTGATCAAGCCCTCCACGCTGTACGACGGCCACTGGCTGGAGCGCGCACTGCGGCGCATCGATGCGCTGGATCCGGCCCTGCGCGGCCGCTGCGTGTTCGTGGACGAATCGCATGGCGGGCATGTGGGACAGACCCGTCATCTGGCCTATCTGCTGCGGCGTTATCCACCGCTGGACGACGCCACGCTGGTACCGGTGGCCGCGCTGTGCGCGCGCTTGCCCGACGGCCGGCCGATGGCGATCCATCTGGCCGAGCGCTTTGCGCAGGGCGATCTGCTCGGCTGGTGGCGTGAGTACACCGAGCTGATGCTGGCGGTGCATCTGCGCCTGTGGCTGCGCTACGGCATCGCGCTGGAAGCCAATCAGCAGAACAGCGTGCTGGTCTACGCCGATGGCCGGGCGACGCGGCTGCTGATGAAGGACAACGACGCCGCGCGCATCGCGATGCCGCAGTTGCGCGCGCAGCTGCCGGATCTGGACGCGTTGGGCCCGCTGCACGATGCGCGCATCGCGGTGGACCAGCCGCAGGCCCTGGCGCAGATGTTCTGCACCATCGTGCTGCAGCTGGATCTGCAGGCGGTGCTGGAAGGCCTGGCCGAATGGCAGCCGGCGCTGCGCGCGCCGTTGTACACGCAGTTGCAGACGCAGTTCGCCTTGACGCTGGCGCAGCTGGATGTCGATGGCATCGATACCGCGCCCGCGCGTCGCCTGCTGGCCGCACCGCGGCTGCCGGTGAAGTACCTGCTCAGCGCCGGCAGCCTGCTCAGCAAGCAACTCACCGGTGCGAGCGACATCAACAAGTTCTACGGCGATAGCGCGCCCAACCCTTTCGGCGACGCCTTCGCTGGCGCGCAGCACAGGCCGCGTCGGCAGGCGGGTGCCCAGCGATGAAGCGCATCCTGGGCCCGGTGCTGGCCGCGCATTACCTGGCCGCCTTCACCGCACTGGGCATGCCGTTGTTTCTGCCGCAGGTGCTGACCGAACTGGCGCCCTCGGCGGCGGTTGGCTGGAGCGGCGTGCTGTACGTGTTGCCGACGCTGTGCACCGCGTTGACGGCCGGCACCTGGGGGCGCCTGGCCGACCGCTATGGACGCAAGCGCTCGTTGCTGCGTGCGCAGCTGGGGCTGGCGCTGGGCTTTGCGATCGCCGGCTTTGCGCCGTCGCTGAGCTGGCTGGTGATCGGCCTGATCGTGCAAGGCACCTGCGGCGGCTCGCTGGCGGCAGCCAATGCGTACCTGGCCAGCCAGCCGCAAGCCGGCCCGCTGGCACGTGCGCTCGACTGGACGCAGTATTCGGCGCGCCTGGCGATGGTCAGCGCGCCTGCGTTGCTGGGCCTGGCCGTGGCGCTTGGCCCGGCGCAGTCGCTGTATCGCGCGCTTGCGCTGCTGCCGCTGCTGGCGTTCGCGCTGACCTGGCGTCTGCCCGCCGACCGGCCTGCGCCGCGGCCGACCGTGCCCACTGCGCAGTCCGCGCCCTCCGGGCATGCGGCTGCGTCGGCGCCATCGGCGTCAGCACCGGCCAGCGCACTGTGGCCTGCGTTGCTGATCGCGCAGTTCCTGTTCTGCTTTGCGATGGTGGTGACCTTCCCCTACTTCATCCCGTATGCGCTGGCGCGCGGCGCCGGCCACGACGCGCTGGCCGGCCTGCTCTACAGCCTGCCGCACCTGGTCTATCTGGTGGTGTTGCCGTGGTGGCGGCGCGGCGATGGCGAGGCCTGGCTGGTGCCCGGCCTGGCGCTGTTCGCGCTGGCCTGCCTGTGGCAGGCGCTGCTGCACGACGCCGCCGCATTGGCAGCGGCACGGCTGCTGTTCGGGTTCGGCATGTTGTTCGGCCTGCGTGGGCTCAACCGCAGCCTGGCGCTGGTCGCCAGCGGGCATGGCGCAGGGCGCTTGTTCGGCCGCTTCGATGCCTGCGGCAAATGGGCCGGCGTGTTCGCCGGTGCCGCTGCCGGTGCGCTGGCCCAGGCCGCCGGCCCTGCCACCCCTTTCCTGGCTGCCGCGTTGGCTGCGGCGGCCGCTGCGCTCACCGTTCTGGTGCGCTTCCCTTCGAGGAGATCCGCCGATGTCGCCGCACACGATGCATGACCCCTGGTACGACAGCATGGCCGACGCGCAGGCCTGCAGTTGCTGGTTGAACTGCTACCTGCGCGAGTTCGCGATTCCGCAGCGCGCAGCGGACTTCGATTACCGCGGGCTGGATCGCCCCGGCCCGCGCGTGGCCGAGCAGCGCTGGCTGCGGATCGATCTAGGCGACACCGGCGCGCTGTGCGTGCGCATCGCCTATGCCGATCGCCTGGGCCGCTGCCGCTTTGCCTCCACGCCGTTTCTCAAGAGCGCCGGCCAACCGTGGCAGAGCCTGGACGCGCATGCCTTGGCGCGTTGCCTGCTGCAGGCGCTGGGCAGCACGCAGGCGGTCAACCCGGAACTGCTCGCGCAAAGCGCCAACAGCGTGGCGATCACTGCCGCACTGCTGCGCCAGGCACAGGGCACCGCCGCGACCGGCGAGTCGATGATCGACGCCGAACAATCGATGCTGTGGGGGCATGCCTTGCATCCCACGCCCAAGAGCCGCGAAGGCGTCGATCTGGCGCAGGTGCTGGCCTGCGCGCCGGAAGCGCGCGCCGCGTTCCAGCTGTTCTGGTTCCGCATCGACCCACGGCTGCTGCGCATGCAGGGCCGCGATGTGCGTGCCAGCCTGCGGCAGCTCTCCGGCAGCGACGCGCTGTATCCCTGTCATCCATGGGAAGCGCAGCGCCTGCTCGACGACCCGCTGCTGCGCACCCTGCAGGCGCGCGGGCTGATCGAGCCCGTCGGCATGCTCGGCGAGGCACTGCGGCCCACCTCGTCGGTGCGCACGCTGTACCACCCGGAACTGGATTATTTCCTCAAGTGCTCGGTGCATGTGCGGTTGACCAACTGCGTGCGCAAGAACGCCTGGTACGAGCTGGAAAGTGCGGTCGCGCTCACCGAGCTGCTGGCACCGAGCTGGCGTGCGCTGGCCGTGCAGGTGCCGGGCTTCGATGTGATGCTGGAGCCGGCAGCCACCTCGCTGGAGGTCGCCCAGGTCGATCCCGCCTTGCACGACGCCGATCCGCTGGCGGCGCGTGGCCTGTCGGAGAGCTTCGGCATCCTGTACCGGCAGACCCTGCCCGCCGCGCACCGCGCGCGCTGGCAGCCGCAGGTGGCCGCCGCGTTGTTCACCTGCGATGCGCAGGGCAACAGCGTGTGTGCGTCCATGCTGCAGGCATTGGGCGGCGCGCAGATGGATCGCCACACCGCCACGCTGCTGTGGTTCCGCGCCTATGCCGGCTTGCTGCTGGACGGGGTGTGGAGTGCCCTGTTCCAGCACGGCATCGCGCTGGAACCGCACCTGCAGAACACCGTGATCGGGTTTGCCGATGGCTGGCCGACGCGGGTATGGATCCGCGACCTGGAAGGCACCAAGCTGCTCGCACATCACTGGCCCGCCACGCGCTTGCAGGGCGTGGGCGAACGCGCCCGGCAATCGCTGTACTACACGCCGGAACAGGGCTGGAATCGCGTGGCGTATTGCGCGCTGGTCAACAACCTGGCCGAGGCGATCTTCCATCTGACCGAAGGCGATGCCGTGCTGGAAGGGCGCCTGTGGCAATGCGTGGGCGAGCTCGCCGCACGCTGGCAACAGCGCCATGGCACGCAAGCCGCGCTGCAGGGCCTACTCGACGGCGCGCCGCTGCCCGGCAAGAACAACCTGGGCACGCGGCTGTGGCAACGCGCCGATCGCCAATCCGATTACACCGCGCTGCCCAACCCGATTCCACGCATCGCAGCGGCACGGCGGGTGGCGGCATGAGCCTGCGCATCGATATGGACGCCGTGATGCAGGCATTGCCGGGCATCCGCGGCCAAAGCGATGGCCCGCTGTGCGCCTACGTCTACGACCTGGCCGCACTGGATGCGCACGCGGCCTGGATGCGCGCGCAACTGCCGGCCGACTGCGAGCTGTTCTACGCGGCGAAAGCCAATGCGGAGTCGCCGATCCTGCACACGCTCGCCCCGCACGTGGATGGTTTCGAGGCGGCCTCCGGCGGCGAACTGGCCTGGCTGCACACGCAACAACCCCGGGCTGCGTTGTTGTTCGGCGGCCCTGGCAAGCTCGATGGCGAACTGGCCCAGGCCGTCGCGCTGCCCGACTGCACCGTGCATGTGGAAAGCCTGGGCGAACTGGAACGCCTGGCCGCGATCGCGGCGCAGGCCGGCCGCTGCGTGCCGGTGTTCCTGCGCATGAACATCGCCGTGCCCGGTGCGCAGAGCACGCGCCTGATGATGGGCGGGCAGCCCTCGCCGTTCGGCCTGGACCCGGACGATCTGGACGCGGCGGTCCAGCGGCTGCGGGCCAGCCCTTCGCTGCGGCTGGAAGGCTTCCATTTCCATCTGATGTCGCACCAGCGCGATGCCGGCGCGCAGTTGCATCTGATCGCCGCCTACCTGCGCACCGTGCAGCAGTGGCGGCAGAGCTACGGACTCGGCCCGTTGCGGGTGAATGCAGGCGGCGGCTTCGGCGTGGATTATCTGGCGCCGGAATCGTCGTTCGACTGGGCCGGCTTCTGCGCCGGCTTGCCTGCCTTGCTACGCGAACACGGCCAGGCGCTGCGCCTGCGGCTGGAACCCGGGCGCTATGTCAGCGCCAGCTGCGGCTGGTATCTGATGGACGTGCTGGACCTCAAGCGCAGCCACGGCGCGTGGTTTGCGATCGCCCGCGGCGGCACCCATCACTTCCGCACCCCGGCCGCGCAAGGCCACGATCATCCGTTCCGCGTATTGCGTGGCAGGCATGCGCCGGTGCTGCGTGACACCCCGGTCACCCTGGTCGGGCAGCTGTGCACGCCCAAGGACGTGCTGGCGCGCAACCAACCTATCGCAGCGCTGGCGCCAGGCGACTGCCTGGCCTTCCCGCTGGCCGGCGCGTATGCGTGGAATATCTCGCACCAGCAGTTCCTGATGCATCCGCCGCCGCAGATGGTGTTCCTAACGCAGGGGCATTGACGTACCGATTGCGGACGAACAAAGCTTAGGCCTGGGTCAGCAGGCCCACATGCAGATGTGCTGTTGCCGCAATTTCCTGAGGTGACTCGAAGTAGCTGTGCAGAAATTTCGTAGAAGTTAGCCAAGCGGATTGTTGCCCAGTGACAACTCTCCTAGGGAAGGTCTGAACGACCCACCAAACCTCTCAAATTCCAGCTTCTTGCATGTCAGTGACGAGCAACATGTCGTGTTTAGTGCGATTTCTGCAACTTTCTAGCGTTTTAGCTGCCGCCAGGCAGCATTACCCCCGGGCCGGCAGCAATTGCCGGCGCACCATCCATCAGTTGGCCTATGGCTCGGCTCTTGCCTGTGCCCTCAGACCCCGAAAAAGGATGGGATCGCGGCATGATTGAGTTCGACCCGCACCATCGTATAGATCTGACCGGCCCTCGGACCGGTTCTATTTCCTCGGTGATCGCCTGACCGCTCCCGGAAGGTCGCGAGCTGCTCCCGGAAGATTTGGCGTGGCTATCGCTCACCGCCTGCCAGACGCAGGAATGGTTCCGGATGCTGGAAGCTGCACGCTCGGAACCATTGCTCAACCGCACCGCGCTTGAACTCGGCACTGAACTTCCTATGCTTTGACATGAATACTCATCATGGCCTGGACCTTCTTGTAAGTGTCCGTGAAAACGGGGTAGAACCCCCACTGCAATCCTGGAAGGCTAAGCTATGGCTTGTAGCCGCTTGCATAGGGTCACGACAAGAATTGCACGAAACCGTATGTCAAAGACCAACGAATGGAGAACGATTTTAGATGAAGAATTGGCTGATCGGCTTAGTAGTCACCATGGCATGGACTAGCCCCTGCGTTGCTCAAATCGCCCCTGAGTTGCTCGGGGGCGCGGATCCGGATAAGCCGATGTTTAGCGAATCCTTCTACAAGGGGATCGAGGGCAATTGGGTGCTGGTACGCGAACCCGTCAACACCGGGTACCACTGCTCGGTTAATTTCATCACGCCAGATTCCACCTTGTCGTTTCGCGGTCCCGCCGACGCTGGGATGGCGAGAAAGGGTCATGGCAGTCTTTGGTTCATCAGCGAGGCAATCCCCCCGGTGACAAAGCCCGAGATCGCTCCGATCACGTTGTCATCTACCAACCACCCTACGCAGAATGTTCAGGCCGCCCATGTGAGCATGCCTGGCCAGAGCAGTGGGGCGTTGTTGCTGACCATCGACGTGCAGAAATCGGTACAGGAAAAGCCGGACAGTAATGAGCTCGCCATCCAGCTTCAGGGGAAAGAGGTGTTCCGGTCAAAAGTTGTCCAGTTGCAGCTGGCGTATCGCCAGCTTTCGGCTTGCATGAGCGCGGCTCGAAAATAGACCATGATTTCAGCCGTTTGGCACGTTCAAGATGTCGGCGCAGGCGCGACCCATCCCGCTTGTGTCGCCACTTGAATCAACGAAGATATTCACATCGGCAACCCTCAGCATCCCGGCGCTGTCCGGGATCAGCGCGTAGCGAACGTTGCAACTTTTATAGCCGCCGCCAGTGTAAGTCGCGCCGGTCACGAGATTCTGCCACATGACGCGATTGTCAAAGGCCTGCCCATAAGAGAGCGTCCGCGCGATCCCGGCCTGACGGACAGCGGGGTTGCCGTTCGCGGCGACGACCTCTTGCTCAGTCTTACCCAGCCACACCTGGATCAGGAGCGATTCACTGCGCGATAAACGCCTTTTCCCACGGTATTCAGCGGCGATCTGAGTAAAGTCCATATCGGCCTTCATTGCCGCCAGGTTGCCCTGTACCCTCCCCTGCGCTTCGGTTACTTGTTGCTGCATTTGGGCCAATTTTGCCGTGAGCGCTGCCGATTCTGCTGGCGTCAGCTTGCGGCCGCGATTGATCGCAGGCTTCGGCACGTCAGACCACAGCGTTTCCCAGGTAAAATCGGCAAGCGAACTCATCGACAGTCCGGCGGGGACCAGTTCCAGTCCATTCAAGCCGATGGCTGCCAGTTTCGCTCGCAATGTATCGGACTTAACCACACGATCGACCGCCGCAGCTTGTTTGGCATCGCCAATGCTGGCACTGTTGCAGGCTACATTCCATGCCTGTCGCATCGTGTAGCTGGTCGTGCTTTGCCAATCGGTGGGCTGGAGATCAATGATCGCCGGATCCTGTTTCATGGTCTTTGCGCCGCTGGCCACCCGGAATTCTACGGAATCCGGCGTGTCTAATATGCCGGTTGAATCAGCCTTGTGCTTGGGTGCGCCACGGCCGCGCCGAATCGACTTGGGGCATTTGAACTGAAGTTGATATTCCAACCATAGGGGTTGGTCGACCGCTTCATAGACCATCGTCAAATCAATCTGAATGACACGGTTTGAGTCAGGATTTGCGAGATCATCATTGATCGGCGTGTGGTCCATAATTGCGTCACTGGCGTAGACGTTGACACGCTTTCCGGCTGCACCTTGCATATCGATCAGAAACTCGCTGGCCCCGACTTGCGTTGCGATGGCCATAATGCCCGCGCCGATTACGAGTTTTGTGATTTGTCGTGTCATGAGCGCTTCCGTACCCGTTATGTCAACTCGCGCTCTACCGCGCACGTATATTACTGATATCAAGACGTTCTCAAAATTTGAGTACGCAATTTTGAAGCTTCTGCCGGAACCTGGCGTTTCCAGGTCGATTGTGCTGCAGCGACGTCGGAAATGCTAAGCCTTGTTGCGGAACGCTCTCGTTAGCCTTGTAGACCAAGCGAGGGACTTCTCTGAGTGCCGGGAAGCCACGAGCGACGCTGGCGTTGCACCTGCACCGGAGAACTCAGCAGATGACGCACGCTGACGGATGCCGTTGGTCGCAGCGCCCACGGCCGCTACGCAGGCGCAGACGATGCGCGGGCTGGGGCATCAGTCGTGAGGACGATTACGTCAGCTGCAGCGCCTGCCTGTTCAAGCCGACCACAGCGCCAGCGTCACCAGCAAGGCCGTTTCGGTCAGTTCTACCAATGCGCCGCAGGTATCGCCGGTCATGCCGCCAAGGCGCTGCAGGCAGCCGCGGCGCCAGAGTGCGAACACCAGTGCGGTGATACCAACGCACAACGCCGCGGTGGCCAGCCCGGCAACGATGCACACCGCGGTGCCGGCGCTCAGCGCCAGCCACAGGCCTGCACGTGGGGCGCCCGACAGTGCGCTGCCCAGCCCGCCGGCGCGCACATACGGCGTACTTAGGAACGCGGCAACCAGCGCGCTGCGCGCCAGTAGCGGCGCCAGCCATAGCGTGGTGGGCGCCTGCGCCAGCAGGCTGGCCAATGCGGCGCATTTGAGCAGCAACACCAGCACCAGCGCAGTCACCGCCATCGGGCCGCTGGTGGGGTCCTTCATGATCGCCAGCGTGCGTGCGCGGTCGCCCATGCCGCCGACCCAGGCGTCGGTCGTGTCGGCCAACCCGTCCCGGTGCAGGGCGCCGGTCAGCCAAGTCCATGCACTCAACAACACTGCCGCGCCCAGCAGTGGCGCCACATCGCGCAGGCACCCTGTCAGGCCTCACAGCAGCGCACCGAGCAGCAGGCCGACCGCCGGATACCACGGCAACGAACGCGCCTGCGCGCCCGGCCGAGCGAACACCGCGCCGGGCACCGGAATGCGGGTCAGGAAGCCGATCGCCGCGAGCAGCCCGTTGATCATCCGGCGTCGCGTGCCGACTGCGGCGCTGCCGACGGCTCCGACGGCTCCGACGGCAGCGCCGCAGCGACGCCGTTGGCCGGTGGCCAGGCCAGCGGATGCAGCGAGGCGTGCGGCACCGCCAGCTCGGTCATGCGGGCGAATCCGTTGCCGGCCACCATGCAGCGCAGCGCGCGGATCGCACCGCCGTGGGTGACCACCAAGACACGTCGGTTCGGATGGGCGCCAATGATCGCATCGAGTGCGGCAGACAGGCGCGCGCAGAAATCGGCAAACGGCTCGGCCTGCGGCGGCGGGTAGCGCAGCGGGTCGGCCCAGAAGCGGCCGAGCGCTTGTCCTTCGTCGCGATCGATCTCGGCCACCGGCACGCCCTGCCAGCGGGCGAAGTGATATTCGCGCAGCCGCGCGTTCAGCTGCAGCGGCACCCCACGCGCGTGGGCCAGTTCGGTGGCGAAGGCCGCGCAGCGCTGCAAGCTGGACGACACCACCACGTCCCATTCGCCTGCGGCGGTGGCTACGCGCAATTGCTGCCATCCCAAGGCGGTGAGGGGGTCGTCGAGCTGACCGCGGTCGCTGCGCTGGCCGGTGTCGCCGTGCCGCAGCAGGCTGATCTGCGCACTCATGCGTCGGACACGCCGGCTTCGGCAAACGTGGCCATGCCGTTGTGCAAGGCGCAGGCATGACGCAGCAGCGGAATCGCCACCGCTGCGCCGCTGGCCTCGCCCAGGCGCAGGTCCAGCTGCAGCAACGGCTCGGCATCCAGCGCGCGCAGCAAGGCGGCGTGGCCGCGCTCCTGCGAGCGATGTCCGAACAACAGCCATTCGCGCACACCGCCATTGAGATGGGTGGCGACCAGCGCTGCAGCAGTGCTGATGAAGCCATCCACCAGCACCGGAATCCCGGCCTGCGCAGCGGCGATGTAGGCACCGACCAGGGCGGCGATCTCGAAACCGCCCAGCCGGCGCAGCCGCTCCAACGGCGTCGCAGCATCGGCATGCAGGGCCAGCGCACGGGTGATCACGGTGGCCTTGTGGGCGATGCCCTCGGCATCCAGCCCGGTGCCGGCGCCGGCCATCGCCTGCGGAAACTGCGACAGCAGCGCGCAGCCCAACGCCGCGGCCGAGGTGGTGTTGCCGATGCCCATTTCGCCGCCGACAAACAGCTGCGTGTCGCAACTCTTTGCCTGCGCGACGCTTTCGGCGCCCGCGGCAAGCGCGTCGCGCAGCTGGGTGGAGCTCATCGCCGGCTGCTCGCAGATATTGGCACTGGCCGGGGCGATCCAGGCACGCCGCACCCGCGGCAACTCGCCCGGGTCGTTGACCACGCCCAGATTGACCACTTCCAGGCGCGCACCGAGCTCGCGCGCCAGCACCGCAATGGCGGCGCCACCGCGGGCGAAATTACGCACCATCTCGCCAGTGACCGCCTGCGGAAACGCAGACACGCCCTCGGCGGCGACGCCATGGTCGGCGGCATACACCGCGATCCAGACCCGCTGCACGGTGGGGTGCTCGTTGCGCTGCCAGGCCGCCAGCTGCACTGCCAGCTGTTCCAGCCGGCCCAGCGCGCCGTGCGGCTTGGTCAGTTGCTCCTGCCGCGCCAGCGCAGCCGCGCGCACACGCGCGTCCGGCACCGCACAGGCACCATGGATCCAATCGCTTGTCACACCGCCTCTCCCGTCAGAACCATCGGCAAACCTGCCATCACCAGCACCACACGCTCGCACTGTAGCGCCAATGCCTGGTGCAGCCGGCCTGTCGACAAATCGAGGCGTGAGTTCGCCCAGCGGCACGACGCCCTGGCCCGCTTCGTTGCGCGCTCACCCCACAGTGCGCATGCCCGGCGCAACAGTCGCGCTTACTGCGCGGCCTGATAACGCAACGTCAGCAGATAATTGCGCCCGGGCTGCGCGTACCAGCGTGCGGTTTCGTACTGGCGATCGAACACGTTGTTGGCGGTGAGCGAGACCTTCCAGTCCGCAGTCACGGCATAGCTCACGCGCAGATCCAGCAACCCGTAACCGGCCAGCTGCTCGGTGTTGGCCAGATCGTCGAAGCGCTTGCCGGACCCGAACAGGCTTGCGCCGACGCCGAATGCACCGAAGCTGCGGTCCGCATCGATGCGCCCGCTCTGCCGCGCGCGCCGCGGCAACCAGTTGCCGTTGTTGACCTCGCCATCGGCCTGCGGCTGCAGCCAGGTCAAGGCGCTGCGCACGGTCCAGCCGGCCAGCTCGGTGTCGTAGCCGGCTTCCATGCCGCGGATGCGCGCCTGATCGATATTGTTCGGCTGCCCGAACGGATGCGCCGCATCCACCAACGACGCGTCGTAGGCGATCAGATTGTCGATGCGGGTCTGGAACGCGCTCAGCGTCCAGGTGCCCCAGCCGTAGCTGCCACGCAGGCCGAGCTCGGCGCTCTTGGAGGTTTCCGGCCCCAGCAACGGATTGCCGAAATCGGGGTAATACAACTCGTTGAAGGTGGGTGCCTTGAACGCGGTGCCGTAGCTAGCGGTCAGGCGCAGATGCTCGGCAACATCCCAGCCCCACAGCAGGCTACCGGTGGTCTTGCCGCCGAACTGGCTGTTGTCGTTGCGACGCAGGCTGGCCTGCAAGGACTGCGCACCGAAGCTCTGTTGCCACTGCGCGAATGCGGCGCGGTCGATGCGGCTGTCGGCATCGTAATTGTCGCTGCTGGCGATGGCGTCGCGCTGCCAGTCGAAGCCGACCGTGAGCAGGCCCGCGCCGGCAGCGATATCGGCCTGCAACGCGCCCTGCTTGCGGCGGGTGTCATAGGTGGACAGATACGCACCGTCGTAATACGCATCGCTGAAGTCGGAACTGCTGCCGACGCTGGCAGTGAGCTTGACCGCATCGGTAGGCGCGTAACGCACACGGCCACCGACCGCCTGCTGCACGCCCTTGGACAGGTTGCCGCCGAAGGCCGAGCCGTCGTATTCGTTGCGGCTTTGCGCGCGCAAGGCATGCACGTCGGCGTCCCACTGGCGATTGAAGCGCCAGCCGCCCTGCATGCTCAGCGAATCGTTGCGGTAGCCATCGCGATCCGGGTCGTAGTCGCTGGAGCTGGTGTCCAGATACGCGTTGATGCCATCGGTTTCGTCATGCACCGCGTTGGCCGAATACCAGCCACCGCTTTCGCTCAGATCGCCTGCACTGCGCCCGGCCAGGCCCGCGCTGTAGCGGCGCGCATTGTCGCTGCCGGCCGCCGCGCTGAAGGTGGGCACGAAGCGGCCTTGCGGGCGCCGGGTAAAGATCTGGATCACCCCGCCCAGCGCCTCGGAACCGTACAGGCTGGAGAACGGACCACGCACGATTTCGATGCGCTCGATCTGCTCGATCGGCAGATCCTGCAACGCCGCTCCGCCCGAGGTGGCCGAGCCGATGCGCACGCCATCGATCAGCACCACCACCTGATCGGACTCGGTGCCGCGCAGGAACAGCGAGGTCGGCTTGCCCGGGCCGCCGTTGTTGGCCAGCGACACCCCGGCTTCGCCACGCAGCAGGTCCTGCAGCGAATTCACCTGGCGACGCTCGATCTGCGCGCGGTCGATCACGGTGACCGGCGCCAGCGTCTGGTCCTGGGTCTGCGCAGTACGCGAGGCGGTGACCACGACCTGGTCGAGATCGATGGCGGCCTCGGCATGGGCCAGGGTGGCCACGCACAGCGACAGCCCCACGGCCAGCACCGCACGACGCGGCAAAACGGAAGAAACGGACATCGACTGCTGCTCCTGGAACCGCGCCTACCCGCGCGGGGGCAATGGGGCGGCAGACAGCAACGGGCCAGGCGTCCAACGCGGCAGCGCCAGACGATCAAGGCCACGCCCACCGCGTGCCGGTTCAATCCCTCAGGCCGGTCTCCGGGCTCGCGAGTGGAAGCCTGCGCCTCCGATGCCGCGCCTTCCCATGCGACTGCACAGTGGCGTGTTGCGGCATCTGACCTCGCCCACCGTTGCGGGGGCAGCTCCGGCATTGCAGCTCGCCAAGGCGATCCGCGCACCAGATTCCCGTTTAAACCACCGGCAAACCGGCAGTCACCTCAGGGGCGCGCATGGTAGCAGGATTGGCCAGAGGCGCTTCCGAGGTCTGCGGCAGGGGGCCAGGCGCAACGCGTCTCCACGCACCGGGGGGGCCAATCCCTTCTCCCACCGGGAGAAGGTGGCGCGCAGCGCCGGATGAGGGTACGGAGCGAAGCCTCATGCCATGGCTGAAAGCAGCATGCCGGGGCTGCCGGCATGGCCGCATGTCTGCCACCGAGTTTCACCTCGCACATGCGAGTGGGCTTCGCTCCCGTACCCTCACCCCAATCCCCGCTCCACGCCCCGGCCCGCGCTTGCGGCGCGGGCGCTCCCTGGCACGCGCGCCCATGGCGCGCCAGCTTTGCCTCCTCTCCCCGACGGGAGAGGGGCTTCGGGTAACTTCGTCATGACCGCGTTCAGCACTTTTCGAAGTCGCGGCAACTCGAAGTCGCGGCAACAACGTGCCGAGGCGGCAGCGTGGCCGGGGATTGGCGGAGAGCGGCACACGGATGTGCCGCGACGGCGAGTCAGACAGGATGTCTGCCGAGCCGAAAAGCCGATCCCCGGCCGCGCTGACGCCCTGACCGAAGCCAGAGACAGACGGCGTGCTTGGCGGTGCCTGGAGAACCCGTACCCTCCCCCCAACTCCCGCGCCCCGGCCCGCGCTTGCGGCGCGGGCGCTCCAAGGCACGCGCGCCCATGGCGCGCCAGCTGTGCCTCCTCGCCCCGACGGGAGAGGGGCTAACCGTCCTCCGCAGGAGAGGGGCTAGCTCGTCCCTTCCCGCACTCCTGCTCAGTTCACGGCTATCAAACCTCACGCCCCCTGCAGCGCCTGCTCCAGATCCGCCAACAGATCGTCGATGTGCTCGATGCCGATCGACAGCCGCACCGTGTCTTCGCTGACCCCGGCATGTTCCAGTTCGGCCGGGCCCAGCTGACGGTGCGTGGTCGATGCCGGATGCGTTGCCAGCGACTTCGCATCGCCGATGTTCACCAGCCGCGTGAACAACTGCAGTGCATCCAGAAAACGCGCGCCGGCCGCGCGTCCGCCGGGCAGGCCGAAGGTCAGCACGCCCGAACCATGCCCGCCCAGATACTTCTGCGCCAACGCATGCTCCGGATGATCCGGCAGCGCGGCGTAATTGACCCAGGCGACCCGCGGGTGCTGCTGCAGATACGTCGCAATCGCCAGCGTGTTGGCATTGATGCGCTCCATCCGCAACGGCAGCGTTTCGATGCCTTGCAGGATCAGGAATGCGTTGAACGGCGACAGCGCCGCGCCGGTATTGCGCAGCGGCACCACGCGCGCACGGCCGATGTACGCCGCCTCGCCCAGCGCTTCGGTGTAGACCACGCCGTGATAGCTCACGTCCGGCTCGTTGAGGCGTGGAAACCGCTGCTTGTGCGCCGCCCACGGGAAGCGCCCGCTGTCCACGATCGCCCCGCCGATGCTATTGCCATGGCCGCCCAGATACTTGGTCAGCGAGTGCACCACGATGTCGGCGCCGAAGTCGATCGGCCGCAGCAGCGACGGCGTGGCCACGGTATTGTCCACGATCAGCGGCACGCCATGCGCATGCGCCACCGCGGCCACGGCCTCGATATCGGTGATGTTGCCGCGCGGATTGCCGATCGACTCCACGAACACCGCCTTGGTACGCTCATCGATCAAGCCGGCAAACGCCTGCGGATCGCGATAATCGGCAAAACGCGTGCTGATGCCGAACTGCGGCAAGGTATGCGCGAACAGATTGTAGGTGCCGCCGTACAAGGCACTGGAGGAGACGATGTTGTCGCCGGCCTCGGCGATGGTCTGGATCGCATAAGTCACCGCGGCCTGCCCCGAGGCCAGCGCCAGCGCACCGATGCCGCCCTCCAGCGCAGCCACGCGCTGCTCCAGCACGGCGTTGGTCGGGTTCATGATGCGGCTGTAGATATTGCCCTGCACCTTGAGGTCGAACAGGTCCGCGCCATGCTGGGTATCGTCGAAGGCGTAGGCGACGGTCTGGTAGATCGGCACCGCCACCGCCCGCGTGGTGGGATCGGGCTGATAGCCGCCGTGCACGGCGATGGTTTCGGGCTTCCACTGCGGATCGGTCATGGCGCGGCTCGCTCGGACAGGAGTGCCGACCATAGCCGGCCCTGCACGCGTGTCTGCAAACCAGCGGTGATGACCTTATGCCGCCGCGTTGTGAGCACGGACGATACGCCGCATGCGCCATCCCCCTCATGCAAACGGGCACTGCCTGCGCAGTGCCCGTTGCTTGCTTCAACCGCTGCCAGCGATACGGCGCGCAACCGGCGCCGCGTCTCAGCCCTTGTCAAACACCAGCCGCCCACCCTCGGCACGCACGCGCACGGTGTCGCCGCCGAGGTACTGACCAGACAGAATCTGCTGGGCCAGCGGGTTTTCCACCTGCGACTGGATCGCACGCTTGAGCGGGCGCGCGCCATACACCGGATCGAAACCGACATTGCCGAGCAGTTCCAGCGCGGCATCGTCCAGGTCCAGCTTGAGGCCGCGCTCGGACAGGCGCTTTTCCAGGCCATGCAACTGGATGCGCGCGATCGACTTGATCTGCGCCTTGTCCAGCGGGTGGAACACCACGATGTCGTCGAGCCGGTTGATGAACTCCGGGCGGAAATGCGCCTGCACCACGCCCATCACCGCCGCCTTCATCTGCGTATAGGCCTCGGCGCTGCCGTCGCCGGACAACTCCTGGATCTGGTGCGAGCCCAGGTTGGAGGTCATCACGATGACGGTGTTGCGGAAGTCCACCGTGCGGCCCTGGCCATCGGTCAGGCGGCCGTCGTCGAGCACCTGCAGCAGGATGTTGAAGACATCGGCGTGCGCCTTTTCCACCTCGTCCAGCAGGATCAGCGAATACGGGCGCCGCCGCACCGCCTCGGTCAGATAGCCGCCCTCCTCATAGCCCACATAGCCCGGAGGCGCACCGATCAACCGCGAGACCGAATGCTTCTCCATGAACTCGCTCATGTCGATGCGGATCATCGCCTCGGTGCTGTCGAACAGGAAATCCGCCAGCGCCTTGCACAACTCGGTCTTGCCCACGCCGGTCGGGCCCAGGAACAGGAACGAGCCGCTCGGACGATTGGGATCGGACAGGCCGGCGCGCGAACGCCGCACCGCGTCGGAGACGACCTTGATGGCCTCGTTCTGGCCGACCACGCGCTGGTGCAGCTCGTCTTCCATGCGCAGCAGCTTGTCGCGTTCGCCCTCGAGCATCTTGTTGACCGGGATACCGGTCCAGCGCGACACCACTTCGGCGATTTCCTCGGCGGTCACGCGGTCCTGCACCAGCTTGAAGTCGTGATGTTCGACCTCGTTGGCCAGCGCCATCTGCTTTTCCAGCTGCGGCAGCACGCCGTACTGGATCTCGCTCATCTTGGCGTAGTCCTGGCGCCGTTGCGCGGCTTCCAGCTCCAGCTTGGCGTGCTCGATCTGCTCCTTGACCTTGGTGGTGCCCTGCAGCGCGGCCTTTTCCGACTTCCACAACTCGTTGAGGTCGTAGAACTCGCGCTCGAGCTTGTCGATGTCGTTTTCCAGATCGGCCAGGCGTTGACGCGAGGCGTCGTCCTTTTCCTTCTTCAGCATCTCGCGCTGGATCTTGAGCTGGATCAGGCGACGCTCCAGGCGATCGAGTTCTTCCGGCTTGGAGTCGATCTCCATGCGGATGCGCGATGCCGCCTCATCCATCAGGTCGATCGCCTTGTCCGGCAGCTGGCGGTCGGTGATGTAGCGGTTGGACAAGGTGGCGGCGGCAACGATCGCCGGGTCGGTGATTTCCACGCCGTGATGCACCGCGTAGCGCTCCTTCAGCCCACGCAGGATCGCGATGGTGTCTTCCACCGTTGGTTCGCCCACGAACACCTTCTGGAAGCGCCGCTCCAGCGCCGCGTCCTTTTCGATGTACTTGCGGTACTCGTCCAGCGTGGTGGCGCCGATGCAATGCAGCTCGCCGCGCGCCAGCGCCGGCTTGAGCATGTTGCCGGCATCCATCGCGCCATCGGCCTTGCCGGCGCCGACCATGGTGTGCAGCTCGTCGATGAACAGGATGATCTGGCCTTCGTTCTTGGACAGGTCGCTGAGCACCGCCTTCAGCCGTTCTTCGAACTCGCCGCGGAACTTGGCGCCAGCGATCAGCGCGCCCATGTCCAGCGACAGCACGCGCTTGCCGCGCAGGCCTTCGGGCACTTCGCCATTGATGATGCGTTGCGCCAGGCCCTCGACAATGGCGGTCTTGCCCACGCCGGGTTCGCCGATCAGCACCGGGTTGTTCTTGGTGCGCCGCTGCAACACCTGGATGGTGCGGCGGATTTCTTCGTCGCGGCCGATCACCGGATCAAGCTTGCCGCTCTCCGCACGTGCGGTCAGGTCGATGGTGTATTTTTCCAGCGCCTGGCGTTGTTCCTCGGCGTTTTCCGATTGCACGGTCTCGCCGCCGCGCAGCTTGTCGATGGCGGCTTCGATCTTCTTCTTGTCGCCGCCGGCCGCGCGCAAGGCCACGCCCAGCGGGCTGGCATCATCGGCGGCGGCCAGCACGAACCACTCGCTGGCGATGAAGGCATCGCCATGTTGCTGGGCCAATTTGTCGGTCTGGTTGAGCAGGCGGTTGAGATCGTTGCCGATCGACAGGTTGCCTTCCTGCCCGGAGACCTTGGGCAGCGTGTCCAGCGCCTCGCCCAGCCGCTCGCGCAGCAGCGGCACGTTGACGCCGGCCTGCGACAGCAGCGGGCGTGTGCTGCCGCCACTCTGGTCGAGCAAGGCGGCGAGCACGTGCACCGGCTCGATGATGTTGTGGTCGCGGCCCACGGCCAGCGACTGCGCGTCGGCCAGCGCCTGCTGGAACCGCGAGGTGAGCTTGTCCATCCGCATGGGGATAATCCTCTGAACTGGTGGCCGGCGACGCCGACGATACCGTGCAGATGCGGCTGCCGTGCAGGGTTTCAAGGTTTGGCGGCTGCGCAGGCGCCGATGCGGGGCTGCAGGACCGGCTCACACGCGGCGGCGCCTGGGCTGGGCGGTGTGGGCTCGCCCACTGACCTGGACCACCCCAGGCCGACGGACACGTCGTTACACGATCCGCCGCAGCGGCAGCGACGCAGGCGCCACGGCAGGATTCTCCGCAGCCGCTGACGCCGGAACGTGCGATGCCCCCAGCAGACGCGACAGCACCTGCGCCTGGATTGCCGCCAGGGCCGGCGCGCCGGGGGCACGCGGATGCGGCACCGGCACCGGCAGGTCCAGGCCGACCTGGCCATGCTCGATCAGCACGATGCGATCGGCCAGCGCACTCGCCTCGGCCACATCGTGGGTCACCAGCACCAGAGTGAAGCCGTACTGCCGCCACAACTGCACGATCAGCTGCTGCATCTCGATGCGCGTCAACGCATCCAGTGCGCCCAGCGGTTCGTCCAGCAACAGCAGCCGCGGCCGATGTACCAGTGCGCGCGCCAGGGCCACGCGCTGGCGTTGACCGCCGGACAGCGCCGCCGGCCACTCGCCACCGCGTGCACCCAGCCCCACCGCGTCCAGCGCCGCCTGTGCCTGCACACGCCCGGCACGCCCCAGGCCCAGCGCCACGTTGTCGATCACACGCTTCCAGGGCAGCAACCGCGCGTCCTGGAACATCAGCCGCACCGCATCGCGCTGCGCTGCCAGCGCTGCATGATCGCTGTCGATGGTACCGGTATCGGCTGCTTCCAGCCCGGCGATCACGCGCAGCAAGGTGCTCTTGCCGCAGCCGCTGCGCCCGACCACCGCCACGCAGGCGCCAGGCGCGATCTCAAGGTCGATACCGCGCAACACCTCACTGTCGCCATAACGCTTGCCGATGCCGCGCAGGCTCAGCGGCAGGCCGGTGTCGGCCGCGCTCACCGGCGCAGCTCCGCACGCTGTTGCTGCGCCGGATGCCAGCCCAGCCACCAGGCTTCCAGCCCGCGTGCGGCCAGATCGGCCAGCTTGCCGAGCAGCGCGTACAGCACGATGGCCACCACCACGATGTCGGTCTGCAGAAACTCGCGTGCGTTGGTGGCCAGATAGCCGATGCCGGAACTGGCGGAAATGGTTTCGGCCACGATCAGGGTCAGCCACATCAGGCCCAACGCAAAGCGCAAGCCGACCAGAATCGACGGCAATGCGCCGGGCAACAACACATCGACAAACAGCTGCGGGCCGCGCAAGCCGTAATTGCGCGCCATCTCGATCAAGGCCGGGTCCACGCTGCGGATACCGTGATAGGTATTGAGATAGATCGGGAAGAATGTGCCCAGCGCCACCAGAAACAGCTTGGCGCCCTCGTCGATCCCGAACCACAGGATCACCAACGGAATCAGCGCCAGATGCGGCACGTTGCGCAGCATCTGCAAGGTGCTGTCGAGCAGGCGTTCGGCCACACGCGACACGCCGGTGAGCAGGCCCAGCGCAAACCCGATGCTGCCGCCGATGGCCAGGCCCACGGCCGCGCGCCAGCTGCTGATCGCCAGGTGTTGCCACAACTCGCCGGTTTGCACCAACGTCACTGCGGCACGCAATACCGCATCCGGCGCGGGCAGGATGCGCTGCGGCAACCAGCCGCCGGAGGCTGCGATCTGCCAGGCCACCAGCAAGGCCAGTGGCACTAGCCAGGGCACCAGCACGTTGCCTAATCGCTGCGCGCGGCGACTCATCGCGCAGCCTTGTTGGTTGGGCGATGCAGCGAAACAACGGCGTGCGCCTGGCCGCTCACGGATGCTCGGCACGCGTTCCGGCCTGCGCATGCGCTCCTGCTTGCGGGTGTATTCCTGCTTCCACGCATCACTTGCCCGCCGCCTGCTTGCCTGCCGCTGGCACCGCGGCAACCGCGGGCGCCCGCCATACTGCCGGGGCGACCAGCACGCGCTTGGGCAGCAGGCGCTGCGCGTAGAACAGATCGGCGGTGGCCTGCTGCGCCTTGATGACCTCGGCGCTGAGCGGTTGCACGCTGGCCGGCGGGCGATGCGTCAGCGTGCGCTCGACCACCGCAGGCGACAGCCCGCTGACCTGCGCCAGCACCTTGATGCTGCCGGCGCGGTCGCGCTCCAGCAAGCCATCGGCCTGGTTGAGCTGCAGCATCACCTGCTGCACAAACGGGCCCCACGCGGTGGCGTAACGCCGCGAGGACAGAAAGAACCCGCCGGTCAATCCCAACCCTTCGCCATTGGCGAGCAGGCGTGCGCTGCCATCCAGCGTCAATGCCGAATACCACGGGTCCCAGATCGCCCAGGCATCCACCTGCCCGGCCGCGAATGCCGCACGTGCGTTGGCCGGCGACAGATACAACGGCGTGATGTCGCGCATGCTCAGGCCGGACTTGGCCAACAACCGCAGCAGCAGGTTGTGCGCGCTGGAACCCTTCTGGAAGGCCACCCGCTTGCCCTTGAGGTCGGCCACGCGCCGCAGCGTGCTCTTGGCCGGCACCAGAATGGTCTCAGCCTTGGGCGTGGGCGGCACCCAGCCCACGTACAGCAGATCGGCACCGGCGGCCTGCGCAAACAGCGGCGGAATATCACCCGCACCGCCCAGGTCGATGCTGCCCACGTTCAAGGCTTCCAGCAGCTGCGGGCCGGCCGGAAACTCGACCCAGCTGATTCTGGTGCGCGGGAAGCGCTGCTCCAGCAACCGATGCTGCTTGGCCAGCACCAGGCTGGACACCGCTTTCTGATAGCCGATACGCAACTGCGCCGGCTCGGCCGCCGCTGCGGGTTGCAGCCACGCGATGCCGGACAACAGCAACGCAGCAATCAAAAAGCGGTAGCGCATCGGAGCGTTCCTCATTGCCAATCGGTGGACGGTTTTTCCCAGAGGTTGACGCCACCCTCGACCGCAAAGCGGTCGATCTCGGCCAACTCGTCCGCACTGAACCCGGGCGTCTGCAAGGCCGCGACGTTTTCGATCAACTGCTCCGGGCGGCTGGCGCCCAGCAATGCCGAGCTCACCCGCGGGTCGCGCAGCACCCAGGCCAGGGCCAGCTGCGCCAGGCTCTGCCCACGCCGCTGCGCGATCGCATCCAGCCCACGTGCGCGCTGCAGGTTGGCCTCGGACAGATGTTCCGGCCGCAGCGAGTCACCACCGGGACGATTCACGCGCGCATCGCCGGGGACGCCATTGAGGTACTTGCCGGTCAACAGGCCCTGCGCCAGTGGCGTGAATGCAATCACCCCGGCACCGACCTCGTCGGTCGCATCGAACAGCTCGTGCTCGGCCCAGCGATTGAACAGGTTGTAGGCCGGCTGGTGGATCAGCAGCGGCACCTTCCACTCGCGCAGCAACGCGGCGATCTCGCGCGTGCGCGCCGCCGAATACGACGACACGCCCACATACAGCGCCTTGCCCTGCTGCACTGCGCTGGCTAATGCGCCGGCGGTCTCTTCCAGCGGCGTGTCCGCATCGAAGCGGTGCGAGTAGAAGATGTCCACGTAGTCCACGCCCAGCCGCTGCAGGCTCTGATCCAGGCTGGACAGCAGGTATTTGCGCGAACTGCCGCCCTGCCCGTACGGACCCGGCCACATGTCCCAGCCGGCCTTGGTGGAGAGGATCAATTCATCGCGATACGGCTTGAAGTCTTCACGCAGCAGGCGGCCGAAGTTGATTTCCGCGCTGCCATACGGCGGGCCGTAGTTGTTGGCCAGATCGAAATGGGTGATGCCCAGATCGAAGGCGGTCCGCAGCAATGCGCGCTGCGTGTCGATCGGTGTGCTGTCGCCGAAGTTGTGCCACAGGCCCAGCGACAGCGCAGGCAGGACAAGGCCGCTGCGGCCGACACGGCGGTAGGCGATACGGTCGTAACGATCGGGATGTGCGAGATAGGTCATCAGGGTATCCGGTGAGTCAGCGTGCGCTGAAGCGATTGACGGGGCGTGCCAGCCCCAGATGATCGCGCAGGGTGCGCCCTGCATATTCACGCCGGAACAGTCCACGCCGCTGCAGCTCGGGCACCACGTGCGTGGCCACATCGGCCAGGCCGCCGGGCAGATGCGGCACCAGCACGTTGAAACCGTCCGCGGCCCCGCCTTCGAACCAGGCCTGCAGCTCGTCGGCAATCTGTGTCGGCGTGCCGATCAGGCTGTAGTGCCCGCGTCCGCCTGCGATGCGCCGACCGAGCTGGGCAATGCTCAGCTGCTCCTGTCCGGCCAGCTCGGTGAACAACTGCTGGCGGCTGCGCTGGCCGGTTTCGGTGAGCGGCAATTCCGGCAACGGGCCATCGGGCGGATAGCCGGACAGGTCGAAGTTGCCCAGCATGCGCGACAGCAGCGCGATGCCGACCTCCGGCTCCACCAACTCCTGGAACTGCGCAAACTTGTCCTGCGCCTCGGCCTGGCTCTGCCCGACCACGATGAACACACCCGGCATCACTTTCAACGCATCGCGCGCGCGCCCGAACTGTTCCAGCCGCCCCTTGATGTCGGCATAGAACGCCTGCGCCTTGGCCAGCGACGATTGCGCGGTGAACACCACCTCGGCGGTTTCCGCAGCCAGCGCGCGCCCGGGCTCGGACGAGCCGGCCTGCACCAGCACCGGATGCCCCTGCGGCGCACGCGCGATGTTGAGCGGGCCGCGGACCTGGAAGTGCGCGCCGCGATGATCCAGCACATGCAGCCGCGCCGGATCGTAGTGCACGCCTGCAGCGGTGTCGGCGATGAAGGCATCGTCGTCCCAGCTGTCCCACAGCCCCGCGACCACCTGCTGGAATTCGCGCGCCCGCGCATAGCGCTCCGCATGCACGTAATGCGCGTCGCGGTTGAAGTTCAATGCTTCGTCGGCGGCATCGGAGGTGACCAGATTCCAGCCGGCACGCCCACCGGACAGATGATCCAGCGAGGCGAACTTGCGCGCCACGTGATACGGCTCGTTGTAGCTGGTGGTCATGGTGGCGATCAGGCCGATGCGCTCGCTCACCACCGCCAACGCACTCAGCAGCGTGAGCGGTTCGAACAGGCTGGAACGCGCCATCCGCGACGCCACCGGCCCACCAGCTGCAGCCAGGCTGTCGGCGACAAACACCGCATCGAACTTGGCGGCTTCGGCGATGCGCACCATCTCGCGATAATGGTCGAACACCAGCGGGTCGGCACTGGCCTGCGGGTGCCGCCATGCGGCCACGTGATGGCCGGTGGCCATCAGGAACGCACCGAGCGAGAGCTGTCGTGCAGCGCTCATGGCAGCCCACCGTGCGGTGCGCCTGCATTGCTCGAATCAGCATCGAAGAACATCACGGACATCGTCAAAAATCCTTGTGCAGTTGCAGCCCGACATAGCGCTGGTCGTCGCGCGGCACCAGCCGGAACACGTTGCCGGTGGCATTGGCCAGCAGCGGGGCGTATGAGCGGTCGCCGAGATTGCGGCCGAGCACCGCCACCCGCCAGCCATGCACATCGTCGGCCAGTGCGATGCTGGCATTCCAGATCGCGTACGGGCCCTGGATGGTCTGCGGGGTCTGGCTGAGGTCGTACTGCACGCTGTCCTGCCAGCTCACGTCGCCATTGAATTCCAGCGCCAGGCTGCCGCGCAACGGCACCCGGTAACCGGCGCGCAGATTGCCCTTCCAGTCCGGCGAAAACGGCAACGGCCGGCCGTCGACATTGCAGTTGGCCGCCGCTGCGGTGGGGCAGGCAAACCGTTGGATGCGCGCCTGCGTGTAGGCCAGCGAGGCGGCCAGGCTGAGCCGCTCGGTGGGCCGGTAGTCCAGATCCAGTTCCAGGCCCTGCGTGCGCACCTGCCCGGCGTTGATCAGGCGCGTCACCACCTGCCCGGCCACGGTGTCGAAGAAGTTAGCCTGATAGTTGGCGTAGTCGGTATGGAACAGCGCCACGTTCGCACTGAGGCGATCGTCCAGGGCGCGCGCCTTCAGGCCCAGCTCCCAGGCATTGGAGGTCTCCGGTTTCAGCGCCGGCGTATCGCGCGGCTGCATGTTGAAGAACACGTTGTAGGCGGGGCCCTTGTAGCCGCGCGAATAGGTCAGGTAACCGGTGGTCCGCGCGTCGAAATCGTATTGCAGGCCGGTGCGGCCGGACACGCCGTTTTCTGCGGTGCTGCCGCTGCTTGCGGTGGACGGCTGGATGCCGGTGACTGCGGTTGCCGAGCTGGACAGGCGCTGATGCTGGTAGTCGAGCGTGTCGCGGGTGAAGCGCGCGCCCAGCAGCGCGCGCAGATCCGGGCGCCAATGCCAGGTGGCCTCGCCGAAGGCGGCATAGGTTTTCGCGCGGGTGGCGTAATCGGCCACGCCCACGTTGCTGGCGGTGGGCGTCGTCACCGTGCGGCGGTAGGTTTCGTCATTGCGCGCATGCAGGTAATACAGCCCGGCGACCGCCTCCACCGCACGATCGCGCGGGGTCTGGATGCGCAACTCCTGCGAATACTGCGTGTAGCCCAGGTCGCCACGGTCGTGCGAGGACGGAAACGCCGCGCTGCGTTGCGCGGTGCGATCGCCATCCTGAAACTGGGTGTTGTCCCATTGCCGCCACGCGCTGATCGAGGTCAGCAGCGCATCGCCGAGCTGCTGGTCCAGCTGCAGCGAGGCGCCCTTGTTGATGTCGTCCAGATACGTGCGGTAATCGCTGTTGATCTGGCGGTTGTCGTCCCTGGCGACGACCGGTGCCAGCGCCGCGGCGAAGTCGGCGCGCGTGCTGTCCACCACCACACCGCTGGGCGCGTCGCTGTGCGATTGCAGGTAGTCGGCCAGCAGCGTCGCGTTCAAGCCAGGGTTCGGGCTCAGGTCCAGCCGCAAGCGCGCGCCGGCGCGCCGGTAGCCGTTGACGGTCTGGCCGTCGGCCACGTTGCGCACGTTGCCGCCGTACTCGGCCCACAATGCCGACACGCTGGCCTTGAGCAGCTCCGGCACCAGCGTGCCGCCGACACTGGCACGCACGCGGTCTTCGTCGCCGCCACCGAAGTGCGAGTAATCCACATAGCCGCCGAACAGCTCCGGCGCCGGCCTGCTGACGATATTGAGCACGCCGGCGGAGGCGTTCTTGCCGAACAAGGTGCCCTGTGGCCCGCGCAGGACCTCGATGCGCTCGACATCGAGCAGGTCCAGCGTGGCCTGGCCCGGACGCCCCAGCACCACGCCGTCGATCACCGTCGCCACGCTGGGCTCGACCCCTGGCGAGGTGGAGATGGTGCCCACGCCACGCAGGAACAACGAGGTGTCCTTGTTGGAGGCACCGTTGCGAAAGCTCAGGCTGGGCACCAGCGCCGGCAGGTCGGCCACGCTGTTGCGGTTTTCGCGCTCCAGCGTCTCGCCCTGCACCACCGACACCGCCACCGGCACCTGCTGCAAGGTGGTTTCGCGACGCGTGGCGGTCACGGTGACCGCGCCCAGGGTCTGCGCGGCGTGCTCCGGCGTCGCAGCAGCCTCGCTCACTTCATCGGCCAGCACCGGCGCACATGCCCACACCAGACTCCACGCCAGCACCTGCGGCCTGGCCAACCATCTCGAAGCAGCGAGGATCCTTGCAGGGGTCCGGTGTCGCGCAGGCATGTACGTCCTTTCGTGGCGTCGGCTGTCGTGCAGCAGCGTGGGGAGATTTCTTGCGAATTGGCCAGCGCCATGCATGCACGGCGACCCGGCCGCAGTGCAGACCGACACGGCGCTGCAACGCAGTAGCGCATGCTGTTTGCAGCGGCCGCGAGCGTCAAATAACCAATGTTTAGGTGGTTATTCACTCACGCGCCGCCGCGTGTCGACCGTCCGTGCCCAGCGCTCGCCAAGACCATCGCTGCACGACACCAGGCCAATGGCGATAATGGGCCCATGGATGCACCCAAGCCCTGGCACCTCTATCTGCTGCTGTGTCGCAACGGCAGCTATTACGCCGGCATCACCAACGATCTGGAGCGGCGCTTCCAGGCGCATCAGCGCGGCACCGGCGCGCGCTATACCCGTGCAAACCCGCCGCTGGAGCTGCTTGCCAGCCATCCGTATGCGGACCGCGCCGCCGCCTCGCGCGCAGAGTGGCAGCTCAAGCAGCAACCGCGGGCGCGCAAGCTGGCCTGGTTGCTGGCGCAACCGCACGACGATATCGGGTCACAGCCCGCTGACGCTTCGCTCACGCCCGCCTAGCCGCGCGGTTTCTACGCTGTAGCGCCATCGATCGCGGAGCAGCGCATGCACTATCAGCTCTATTACTGGACCGGCCTGCAAGGCCGCGGCGAATTCGTCCGGCTCGCACTGGAAGACGCCGGCGCCGACTACACCGACGTGGCGCGCGTCGAAGGCGATGAGGTGATGAATGCCTTTCTGGAAGGCCACCAGGCCGGCGCGCAGCCGTTCGCACCACCCTTCCTCAGGGCCGGCGACACGGTGGTTGCGCAGGTGGCGGCGATCCTGCATGTCATCGGACCGCAACTGCAGCTGGTGCCGGATTCGGACGCACAGCGCATCCAGGCATTGCAGTTGCAGCTGACCATCGCCGATCTGGTGGCCGAGGTGCACGACAGCCATCATCCTATTGCCACTGGGCTGTATTACGAAGACCAGAAAGCCGAGGCAGCAAAGCGCGCCAAGGATCTACGCGACAACCGCCTGCCCAAGTTCCTGGGCCACTTCGAGCAGGTGCTGCAACAGGCCGGCGGCACGCATGTGCTTGGCACGCATTCCTATGTGGATCTGTCGTTGTTCCAGCTGATCAGCGGGCTGGAATACATGTTCCCCAAGCGCATGAAGACACTGTCAGCCGATCTTCCCGGCCTGAAGGCCTTGCAGGAGCGCGTGGCCGCCCGCCCACGCATCGCGGCCTATCTCGCCTCCGAACGACGCGTGGCGTTCAATACCAACGGCATCTTCCGCCACTATCCGGAGCTGGATGCGGCGTAAGCGATGGCGGCGTGTGATGCACCGCGTGCCGCCGAAGTTGCGTTGTTTCCCTGCTGGGCTGGCGCACGACGCTGCATCCATGCATGCAAGGCCGCATTCGGGCGGCCTTCTCCTCACGTCATCACACGCTGCGTCAGCGTCCCTGCAGCAACGCCGTCCGGATCCGCTGCAACTGCGCCTTCACTGCAGCCGCTTGCGCTGGCCCCAACCGCAGCAGCGCTTTTTGACCGACCGACAGCGACTCCAACGCGGGATCGACAAAACGATAACGGCCACGCTCGTCGCGCTGCACCTTGATCGGCTGTACCGGGTCGGGCGTGCGCAGCAGATGATCGATCACGTCGATCACGCGGTCGTTGAAGTAGCGGTCCGGCGCGCCCAGGTCGGCATAGGCCTGCTGGAACAGCGGATAGAAACGCGCATAACTGCGCACCAGCGCCTGCGCATCCACCTGGGTGAACGCCGCCACATAAGGCGCATACCGCGCCGCATTGGCCTGATCGATCACCACACTGCCGCTGGCATCGGACACTGCCAACTCGCCCGCCACCGGCTGCAGCACCGAGGCGCGACGGCTGATGCTGGGCTGGGTGAGATTGTCGATCATCACCACCACGCGTTCGATCAGGTGCTTGCGCAGCACGATCGACAAGGCGCCATCGTCCTGCACCAACTCCACCAAGGCCTGCCACGCAGCGGCATCGCTCTGTGCCAGCGCAGGAATCGCGGCGTCGGCGGCATCGGCCGAGGGCTGCTGCACCGGATGGCGCGGCCCGGCCGGTGCCGGCGGCGCGGGGGTCACCGCCGCTGCCACGGCGCTGGCGGTCTGGCTGATCGGCGCAGGCAATGCGCCCGGTGCAGTGGGTGACCCGCTGAATAGCCACCAGGCGGCGCCAGCCACCACCGGCACCGCCAGCAGCCACGGCCAACGCGAAGACTTGGATTGCATCGTGGAACTCCTTACATCGACGACATCCATGGTGTGACAACGAGATATCGCGGTGGTTCCATCGATGTGCGGCGATGACGCCATCAAGCAGGCCATGTGCATCGCAAAAGAGCGATTGGCACGCGAGGATGCCTGTCTCTGGCAGCCCTCGTGGCTCTGCCCGCAACCATGCACACCGACCATCTCGACGGGGCCTTGCCCGCTCACCGTCGCGGGACCTTACGCGGCATGGATGCCGCGTAAGAGCCTACATGGACGTACTTGCGGCGTGTCCTGCGATGGTGGGCGGGCAAGGGTCCTGCAGCCAAGCCGCACATCGTCTGCTCTACAGTCGACGCATTCGCACCGCTCAATACCTTCCAAGGCGACCAAGCGCTTGAGCTTCAGCAGCACCTGGACGTTCCAAAGCCGAGTTGGTCGGGGTGCGCGGTGCCCTCACCGCTTGCGGGACACGCCGTGAATCCGTCCGTGGAGGCTCCTTGGCGGCATCCATGCCGCCAAGGGTCCCGCAACCGGCAAGGACACCGCGCCAGAGAGTTAGTCGGCCGCTTGAAAGCTTGTCGCTTGGCTTGCGGCAGCAGATGAGACGTTTGTAGGTTGCGTGTTGAAAGCCCGTCTGCTGCTCGGGTTGCGATGGAAAAAATGCTGAAAGGTTGATCGAACACACGGTGATCCGAACAACGCACACTATGCTTTGCTTGCAACCAAACCACCGACCATCTCGACAGGTCCTTGCCGGCCCACCGTCGCGGGACCTTACGCGGCATGGATGCCGCGTAAGAGCCTACATGGAAGTACTTGCGGCGTGTCCTGCGATGGTGGGCCGGCAAGGGCCCCGCAGCCAAGCGGCAGATCAGCCGCTCTGCAGCTGATACATCGACGTCGTCCAGTCCTTTGGAGCACAGCACCAAAAGCAATCTCGTGAAAAGCCGCTTGTCGCGCGTGTGTCGGACGTCGAGTATCGAACAACGCGCATCACGCACTGCTCTTACCGTGCACACAGACCATCTCCACTGGTCCTTGCCCGCCCACCGTCGCGGGACCTTACGCGGCATGGATGCCGCGTAAGAGCCTACATGGACGTACTTGCGGCGCGTCCTGCGAGGGTGGGCGGGCAAGGGCCCTGCAGCCAGGCCACAGATCGCATGCTCCAGCTCTGGTTTGGCTTTGGCTCTCGCTCACCCACATCGCCAACGCTCGAACCAGAACGCCAAGCGTTGCCGCATCAAACGACAACGCCGCCCGCCCGATGGCCGCGAGTGGCGATGTCCGCCGCTCTCAGCTTGCGAAATCCAGCCGCGCATTCACCCAGGCCGCCACGATGGCGGCGGCCGCCTGCTCGGCCTGCTTCGCAGGCAGGCGCTTCTCGCGCACCAGCCATGCGGCCGTGTCGGCGCGCACCTTCGGCAGTAACGCGCGCACGGCCTTGCGCTGTGCCGCCGGCCAGTCGCTGTCTTCCCCGGTCCAGGCGGCAATCGCCTTGTCCGGATCCTCGCCGTAGCGCTTGCGCAATGCCGGAGTCAGGTAGAGCAATGGCGATACCGACGCGCGTAACGCGATGATTTTCCACTCGGCGTAACTGGCGTAGCGAATGGTGCCGGCGTCCTTGCTCAGGGCCTCGATCAACCCGTCGAAGCCGGCATCCAGCTGCTTCCAGCTGGCCAATGCAAACAGACCGCCCGGCGGCTCGCAGATCGGCGCGAACCCGTCGCGTGTCGAGCCATACAGCGACCCGAACGCCTCATACGCCGGCTCGCCCACTGCAGCAAAGATGAAGCAATGCACGTAAGGACGATGATCGCTGTTGTCGCGTTCGATCCACATCCGCAGCAATGTCAGCACGCGTTCCTGCGCCTGCATGGCGGGCATGCCATCCACATCGTCGAGCAAGGATGCGGCGAAGTCGTCGACCTTGCGCAGCGCCTTGCGCGCACTTTCAAACCGCGCACTCGCCAGCGTCGCATCCACGCCCGCGGCGGGGACAAACTGATGCAGATACGCCAGCCACGCCGAAGCCAGCGGCGTGTCGTAGCCCTGCAGCTGGCGCGCGGCGTCGGCAGGCGCAGTGGGAATCAAGGCGATGATGCGATCCAGCGCCTGTTGCTGCGCAACGAGCGCCTTGGCCAGCACATCGGCCCTGGCCGTCACTGTGCGTTGCAGGCAGTCGTCCAGTTTGGCGTCCTGCGCGCAGGCATTGCGCTGCCGCAGCCAGGCGCGTTGCTGATCACGCACGCCTGCAACCGCGCTACGCGGCGTGGTGTCCAGCAGCGCCCGATAGGACTCGTCCAGCTGATCGTCCAGATTGTCCAGCGCCGGCACCGCGCACAGCCGTTTTTCGACCGCCGTGCCGGCCTGCTTGCAATCGAACGACGCCGCCCAGGCACCGCCGGCGTCAAGCAATAGTGCGCCACCGATGATCACGCGCAACACGCTGGAGCAGGATGTCATTGCACTGCCTCCTTGCGTGCGGGCAGCAGCGAGAGCAGCAGCAGGGTCACCGCCAGCGCGACATAGGCACCCACGAACTGCCAGCTGATCACGCGCGCCAGGCCGTGCAGCGACCATGGCAGATAGATGCCGCCGCGCGGGTCCACCGAATGGATCAGGCCGAACAGCGTCAGCCCCGCGGCCACCAGCAGGAACACCGCGCCACGGCGCAGCCGGCCATCGATCATCGCCGCCACGGCGGCGATCCACAGCATCGCGGTGATGATGAAGCCATTGCCCAACGCGAAGATCACCGCCAGCTCCGGCAGGCCATGCCCATCGAGTTTGGTGGTGAGTGCGATCAGTTGATCGGGCGCAATCCAGCCCGGTGCCTTGATGGTCAGCAGGTAGGCCACCGATGGCAGAAAGCCCAGCACCATCGCACCGGCATGCTGCCTGGGCGTGGCCTGGAACGCCTGCGTGGTGATGTCGATCGACACGTACACGATGATCGGCGCCAGCACCGCCAGCGGCAGCCATTGCACCAAGCCGGAGATCACACCGAGCATGCCGCCGATCCCGACGAACAGGCCAGTCAGCAGCGTGTAACCGGAGCGCGCGCCCATGTGCTTGTAGGCCGGCTGGCCGATGTAGGGCGTGGTCTGCGCCACCCCGCCGCAGACGCCTGCGACCAGCGTCGCCAGGGCTTCCACCAGCAGGATGTCGCGGGTGCGGTAGTCATCGCCCGCAGCGCGTGCGCTCTCGCTGACATTGATGCCGCCCACCACCATCAACAGGCCGAACGGCAGCAGCAGCGGCAGGTACGCCAGCGTGGCGGGCAGGCCGTCGATGAAGCCCAGGTTCGGCAGCGGCAACACGATCTGCGGCGGCGTCCATTCCGGCACCGCGAAGCCCGGTGCACCCAGGCCGGCCAGTCCCAGCCCGTAATACAACGCAGTGCCGATCACGAATGCCACCAGCACGCCAGGCAACTTGGTCGGCAACCGGCCCTTGGCCAGCAGCACGTACAGCAGCAAACCCAGGGTGACGAAGCCGGCCACCGGCGAACGCAGGGTTTCCAGCAGCGGCAGCAAGCCCATCAACACCAGCGCGATACCGGCGATGGAACCCAGCAAGGCCGCGCGCGGCAGCGCGCGCGTGACCGCCTCGCCGACGAACGACAGCACCAGCTTGAGCAGGCCCATCACCACCAGCGCGGCCATGCCGAGTTTCCAGGTGGCGATGGCAGCCGCCTGCGGGTCCAGCCCCTGTGCCTTGAAGCCGACGAATGCCGGGCCCAGCACCAACAGCGCCATGCCGATGCTGGTCGGCGCATCCAGGCCCAGCGGCATCGCGGTGACGTCGTCGCGCCCGGTGCGTGCAGCCAGCCGCCGCGCCATCAAGGTGTAGAGCAGGTTGCCCACCAGCACGCCGAACGCGGTGCCGGGAAACATGCGCCCGAACACCACCTCGGCCGGGAACTGGAACATCCCGACCAACGCCATCGCGATGAAACCAAGGATGGAGAGATTGTCGACGACCAGGCCGAAGAAGCCATTGAGGTCGCCGGCGACGAACCAGCGCGGCGATGCCGCAGTACGCGAGGAAGGGGCCGACATGGGAGCCAGGAAGCGTGGGGATCGCCCGATGGTAGCCGCTGCTCCGCACGTGCGACAGCGGCGCGGTGGATCAGAGCGTGTCGCCGCGATTGCGCCGGTCTGTTCCATGCCAGGCGGCTGCGTGGCGGAACGGCCCTACTTCATCGCCGCAGCAACCTCGATCCAGCCGACGATGTCGCCACGGCCGGCACTGCGATAGCGCACCTGCACGCGCGTGGCATCGGCGCTGACATCCAGCGCGTCGGCCCGATCGCCCTGCACCAGATAGCGCTTGGTGCCGGTCGCCGTAGGGGTGGCGTAGAGCGGCAGACGCGCCACCTGCACGCGCAGCTGGACCGGCATCGGCGCGTCCAGGGTGGTGCCGATCTCGCTTGAAACCTTCGCCCCGCGCGCGTCGTAACTGGGCCACACCGAGAGCGGCATGCCATCGCCGGTGCCTGGATCCAGCAAGGTCTGGATGTCGGGCGAGGCGATCGGCTGCTGCGTCCTGGCCACATACAACCGCCCATCGGCCGCGTAGCGATACACATCGGCGTACCACATCGGCCCGCTGCGGCAGGAGCTGGTCAGGCTGCGCTGCTGCTTGTCGGGCGTCAGATTGAAGAAGCCCTCGCACTGCACTGCCGGGCGCGTGGGCGCGGTCAGCGCACGAAAGCGCCGTTGCGCCGGATCGAATACAAAGACCAGCACCGCTTCGTTGACCTGGCCGAGCATCGCCGACACCGCAAGATCCGGATGTCCGTCGAAGTTGTAGTCGCCGCTGTCCACACCGGCGCCGCCTTCGCCCTCGTCCAGGTTCGCGTCGAACCATTGCTCCTTGCCGCCCGGGCCCAACACCACATGCAGGCGCGCGCCGACCAGTGTGGCGGTCGCCTGCGTGTTTGCGTCCAGCGACACCTGCACGCTGGGGTCGCGCGCAAAGCACGCAAACGACAGCCCGCCCAGTGCGGCGAACAGCAGCTTGCGTGCAGCGCTCACGCGCAGCCTGTGCGGATGTTCAAGCCGCATGGTCGCCAGACTCAGAACGACACCTCCACCGCCTGCCGCGACCACAGCACCGACTGGTGGCCGGTGGCCTGCTTCCAGGCCAGGCGGATCGCCTCGATGTCGTTGCGCCGCTGCGGGGTGTCCTCGTGCAGGATCACCAGCACCTTGGTGCCCAGCCGGTTCGGCTCCTTGGCGCCGCGGAACAGCCACTGGCCATAGGCGTCGAACACGGTCAGGCCGTCGGGAAAGCGCGGGGTCACTTCCTTGTCCAGAAATGCGCGCCATTGGGTTTCGTCGATGGTGCGGGTCTGCGGGCGATCGGCCGGGCCGGTTTCCTCGCCCACCCCGAAGTACAGCTCGCTGCGCACCCAGCCGCGCGCCGCCGCCGGCCGCGCCGCATCGCCCTGCAGGCTGGCAGTGGTCGGGCCCGGCGCGCCGCCGGGGGTGGTGCAGGCGGACAGCGCCAGCATGGCGGCAAGCAGGCAGGACGGCAGCAACTTCATCGACTTCTCCACAACGGGTACGTTTACGACGGATCGGGGGCGGGCTCATGCAGGGCCGGCATCAGCTGATGCCGGCGTGCGGGCACTGTGCCATCTCGCACGCGCCTGAACAACGCGATAATATCTCTCCATCCGGATGAATGTGGACGATCCGAACCCCCTTTGCGCCCCTGCCCGGCCGGATGCCGTCCGCGCGGCGCGTTCGCAGTTGCTGTCGCAGGAGAGAGAGATGACCCGCCCCACCCTTTCGGCTATCGGCCTGGCCGTGGCCGCCGTGTTGAGCGCCAACGCCCAGGCCCAGCAGGCCGCCCCCGGCGCCACCACGCTGGACACCGTGATCGTCACCGGCACCCGCGCCAGCGACCGCACCGTGCTGGAATCGACCGTGCCGGTGGACGTGCTCACCGCCGAGGACATCCGCAAGGCCGGCGTGGTCAACGGCGAGCTGGGCAGCGCGCTGCAGGCGCTGCTGCCCTCGTTCAACTTCCCGCGCCAGTCCAACTCCGGTGGTGCCGACCATATCCGCGCCGCGCAGCTGCGTGGGCTCTCGCCCGACCAGGTGCTGGTGCTGGTCAACGGCAAGCGCCGCCACACCTCGGCGCTGGTCAATACCGACAGCAAGATCGGCAAGGGCACCACGCCGGTGGATTTCAATTCCATCCCGATCAACGCGATCAAGCGCATCGAAGTGCTGCGCGACGGTGCCGGCGCGCAGTACGGCTCGGACGCGATCGCCGGCGTCATCAACGTGATCCTGGACGACAACCCGGAGCGTGGCGAGCTGGAAGCCAGCTTCGGCGCCTACAACACCGACGTGGAGCCGATCAATCGCCGCGTCACCGATGGCCAGACCAGCTACGCCAGCGCCAAGGTCGGCAGCCTGCTCGGCGATGACGGCGGCTTCTTCAAGGTCGGCCTGGAGCTGAAGAATCGCGAGGCGACCAACCGCGCCGGCTTCGACCAGATCCCGTCGTTCGAGGAGCAGACCCCGGCCAACCTGGCGCTGGCCGGCAAGCGCAATTACGTGCTCGGCGATGGCGCCACCAAGGGCCTGAATGCCTGGCTCAACACCAAGGTGCCCTTCAGTGCCACCGGCGAGTTCTACGCCTTCGGCACTTACAACCAGCGCGACACCGAAGGCGCCAATTACTTCCGTTACCCGGATGGCAGCGCCAACTGGCGTGAGATCTATCCCAACGGCTACCGTCCGATTTCCGAAGGCGAGAACCGCGACCTGCAGGTCGTCGCCGGCGCGCGTGGGCAGCTCGGCAGCTGGGACTACGACGCCAGCGTCAACTACGGCCGCAACGACTTCACCTACCGGCTGCGCAACTCGCTCAACGCCTCGCTCGGCCCAGGCAGCACCACCCGCTTCAAGACCGGCGATTTCGCCTTTGCGCAGACCGTGGGCAACTTGGATCTGACCCGCGTGTTCGATGCGGCCGGCGCCACCCACACCTTCGGCACCGGTGCCGAATTCCGCCGCGAGCAGTACCGCACCCATGCCGGCGACCCGGCCAGCTATGCGGCCGGCCCGTTCACCGATCGTCCCACCGGCTCGCAGGCCGGCGGTGGGCTGACCCCGCAGGACGAGGCCGACCTGTCGCGCAACGTGGCCAGCGCCTATGCCAACGTGTCCAGCCAGTTCGGCGACAAGTTCTCCACCGACCTGGCCGGCCGTTACGAGCATTACCAGGATTTCGGCAGCCAGTGGACCGGCAAGCTGGCCGCGCGCTATGCCTTCGCCCCGGCGTTCGCGCTGCGCGGCGCGGTCTCCAACAACGTGCGTGCACCCTCGCTCAGCCAGATCGGCTACGAAGCCACGTCCACCGGTTATGACGCCGCCGGCCGCCTGACCCAGGGCCGCCTGCTGTCGGTCAACAACCCGATCGCACGCGCGCTCGGTGCCACCGACCTGAAGCCGGAAAAGTCGCTCAATTACAGCCTGGGCTTCACCAGCCAGCTGGGCGATCACTTCGACCTGTCGCTGGACTTCTTCCAGATCGATATCGACGACCGCATCGCGCTGTCCGAAGACATCACCGGCACCACGCTGACCGACTTCGTGCAGCAGAACTTCGCCGTCGCCGGCGTGCAGAGCGCCAGCTATTTCCTCAACGCCGCCGACACCCGCACCCGCGGCGCCGAGCTGGTCGGCAACTGGCGCCAGTACGCCTTCGGCGGCGACCTGCTGCTGACCGGCACCTACAGCTACGCCAAGACCGAGTTGAAGAACGTCATCGGCACCCCGGCGCAGCTGCTCGCGCTGGACCCGGACTACGTGCTGTTCGGTGTCGAGGAGAGCAACACGCTCACCGATGCCGCACCACGCACGCGCGCCGCGCTGGCCGCCAACTGGAACAACGAACACTGGAACCTGCAGACCCGGGTCAATCGCTACGGCAGCGCCACGCGCGTGTTCGACTTCGGCGGCGGTTTCGTGCCACGCCAGACCTATGGCGCGGAATGGCAGCTGGACCTGGAAGCCGAGTACCACCTGGGCACGCAGTGGACGCTGGCAATCGGCGGCCAGAACATTCTCGACAACTATTCGGACCGCTCCATCGACGACATCGCCTACTTCGGCAACCTGCCCTACGACGTGCTCTCGCCGATCGGCAGCAATGGCGCGTATTGGTATGGGCGGGTGCGCTACTCGTTCTGACGCCGGGATGGATGGATTGGGGATTCGGGATTGGCAAGGGCGGCGCATCGCCAATCCCCACTCCCGAATCCCCACTCCCCGCCGTTGCATAACCTGAATATCACATCGCCTTGCGCACACTAGCGCGATGGCAGACGTGCACTCCCCCCTTCCGTCGCCGCCATTGCTGGACGATGCCTGCGCATTGTTTCTGGACGTGGACGGTACCCTCATCGACTTCGCCGACAGCCCCGAGGCTGTGCGGCTCCTGCCCGAGGTCCGCGCGGCCATCGGCCAGCTAAGTGACCGCCTGCATGGCGCCGTGGCACTGGTCAGCGGCCGACCGCTGTCGCAACTGGACGCCTTGTTCGCGCCATTGTTGCTTCCGGCCGCCGGCCTGCACGGACACGAACTGCGTAGCGACACCGCCGCACGTGCGGCGATGCCGCAGGACACCTCCGAGTGGCTGCATGGCCTGCATCAGCGTGCCGCCGCACTCACGCACCGGCACCCCGGCGTGCTGGTCGAAGACAAGGGCGTCAGCGTCGCGCTGCATTGGCGCGCACAGCCGCTGGCCGGCCCCGACGTGCTCGCCTTTGCGCAGCAGGAAATCGCCCAGCTTTCCGGGTACCGCCTGCAACCGGGCGACCACGTGGTCGAATTCGTCCCCGAAGGCAGCAACAAGGGTTTGGCGGTCGAACAGCTGATGCAGCAGGGCGCATTCGCCGGCCGCACGCCGGTGTTCGTCGGCGACGACCTCACCGACGAATTCGGTTTCGAAGCAGCCAATCGCCTCGGCGGCTGGAGCGTGCTAGTCGGCGATCGCGCCGAAACCAGCGCGCGCTTCCGCGTTGATGGCACCGCCGACGTGCATGCGTGGCTGCAACGCAACGCGCGCCAGGCCTGAGCGCGGCGCGCCTTCCCCTCTTCTCTTCAAAAGGATCGTTCGCACTCCATGACCGAGCCAAACCTGGATCTGGGCGTCATCGGCAACTGCAGTTTTGGGGCATTGGTCGATCGGCAGGCACGCGTGGTGTGGAGTTGCCTGCCGGCATTCGACGGCGACCCGGCGTTCTGTTCGCTGCTCTCGCCCAAGCGCGAAGGCGGCGACTTTGCGGTGGAGCTGGAGGACTTCGCCAGCAGCGAGCAACACTACCTGCCCAATACCGCAGTGCTGCGCACCGTGTTGCGCGACCACCACGGCGGCGAAGTGGAAGTCATCGACTTCGCACCGCGCTGGCGCAACAACGGGCGCTTCTACCGGCCTGTCAGCATCATCCGGCAGATCCGCCCGCTCGCAGGCAACCCGCGCATCATCGTGCGCGCCCGCCCGCTGGCCGACTGGGGCGGGCGCAGCCCGGAAACCACCTGGGGCAGCAATCACATCCGCTGGGTGCTGCCCGAATTCACCCTGCGTCTGACCACCGACGTGCCGGTACGCTTCGTGCGCGACGGCCTGCCGTTCGTACTCAGCCACCCGGTCAACCTGGTGCTGGGCGTGGACGAATCGCTGACCCGCTCGCTCACCGGCTACGTGCAGGAAGCGCAGGAACGCACCGAAGAATACTGGCGCGAATGGGTGCGCTACCTGTCGATTCCGCTCGACTGGCAGGAAGCGGTGATCCGCAGCGCAATCACGCTCAAACTGTGCCAGTACGAAGACAGCGGCGCCATCATCGCGGCGATGACCACCTCGATCCCGGAAGCGCCGAACACTCCGCGCAACTGGGATTACCGCTATTGCTGGCTGCGCGACGCCGCATTCGTGGTGCGTGCGCTGAATCGCCTGGGCGCCACCCGCACGATGGAGCAGTTCATCGGCTACATCTTCAACATCGCCACCGCCGACGGCACCATGCAGCCGCTGTATGGCATCGGTTTCGAATCGCAGCTGGAAGAGCACGAATTCGAAACGATGGAGGGCTACCGCGGCATGGGCCCGGTACGCCGCGGCAACCTGGCCTGGATCCAGCAGCAGCACGATGTCTACGGCAGCGTGGTGCTGGCCTCCACCCAGCTGTTCTTCGATCTGCGCCTGAAGGACCAGGGCGATGCGGACACCTTCCGCCGCCTGGAGCCGCTGGGCGAGCGCGCCTTCGCGCTGCACAACGTCCCCGATGCCGGCCTGTGGGAATTCCGCGGCCGCGCCGAAGTGCATACCTACACCGCTGCGATGTGCTGGGCTGCCTGCGATCGCCTCTCCAAGATCGCCGACCGGCTGGTGCTGCCCGAGCGCAGCGTGTACTGGCGCGAGCGCGCCGACACCATCCGCGAACGCGTGCTAGACGAGGCCTGGAGCGAAGAACGCGGCCATTTCACCGATACGCTGGGCGGTCATCGCCTGGACGCATCGCTGTTGCTGCTGGCCGATATCGGCATCGTCGCCAACGACGACAGCCGCTTCGTGCGCACGGTCGAAGCGGTTGGCCGCGTGCTCAAGCATGGCGATGCGCTGTATCGCTACATCGCACCGGATGACTTCGGTGAGCCGGAAACCAGCTTCACCATCTGCACGTTCTGGTACATCGACGCGCTGGCCGCGATCGGTCGCAAGGAGGAGGCGCGTGAATTGTTCGAACGTATCCTCTCGCGCCGCAATCACCTCGGCTTGCTGTCGGAGGACCTATCGTTTGAAGACGGCGAAGCCTGGGGGAATTTCCCCCAGACCTATTCGCATGTGGGCTTGATCATCGCAGCGATGCGCTTGTCGCGGAGCTGGCAGGAGGCGTCATGAGTCGTTTGGTGGTGGTATCCAACCGCGTTGCAGTGCCCGGCGAAAACCGCGCCGGCGGGCTGGCGGTTGGTCTGTTGGCTGCGCTCAAGGAGCGCGGCGGTGTGTGGTTCGGCTGGAGCGGCAAGACCGTCCGCGGCGACAGCGGCGGCATGCACGAGCAGACCGAGGGCGACATCAAGTTCGTCACCATGGACCTCAACAAGCGCGACATCGATTCGTACTACAACGGGTTCGCCAATCGCACGCTGTGGCCGCTGCTGCACTTCCGCCTGGACCTGGTCGATTACGACCGCGCCACCCGCGAAGGCTATATGCGCGTCAACCGGCTGTTCGCCGAAAAGCTGGCGCCGTTGTTGAAGGACAGCGACACGCTGTGGATCCACGATTACCACATGATTCCGCTGGGCGCGATGCTGCGCGAGCTGGGTGTGGGCTGCAAGATGGGCTTCTTCCTGCACGTGCCGATGCCCTCGGCCGACCTGATGCAGGCAATGCCCGATCACGCGCGCTTGTTCAGCACGTTCTATGCGTACGACCTGGTCGGCTTCCAGACCCAGCGCGATGCCGAGCGCTTCAAGGCCTATGTGCGTCTGTTCGGCGGTGGCCGCATTCTTGAAGGCGACATCGTCGAAGGCCCCGGCGGGCGTCGCTTCAGTGCCGCGGCGTTCCCGATCGGGATCGATACCGACCTGATCGCCAACCAGGCCAAGGCCTCGGTCGGCAAGCAGGCGGTGCGCGACCTGCGCGAAAGCCTGCGCGGCCGGCAACTGGCGATCGGCGTGGACCGGCTGGATTATTCCAAGGGCCTGCCGGAACGCTTCCAGGGCTTCGAGCGCTATCTGGAGCGTTATCCGGACCAATCCGGCAGCCTGACCTATCTGCAGATCGCGCCGGTATCGCGCGGCGACGTCAATGAGTATCGCCAGTTGCGCGGGCAGCTGGAACAGATCGCCGGCCACATCAACGGTGGACATGCCGAGCCGGATTGGACGCCGCTGCGCTACGTCAATCAGAACTTCAGCCATGCGACGTTGACCGGTTTTTATCGCGCGGCCTCGGTTGGCCTGGTCACGCCACTGCGCGATGGCATGAACCTGGTCGCCAAGGAATTCGTGGCGGCGCAGGATCCGCAGAATCCGGGCGTCTTGGTGCTGTCGTTGCTGGCCGGTGCAGCGGACGAAATGAAAGAGGCACTGCTGGTCAATCCGCACGATCTGGACGGCGTGGCCGACGCGATCGCCACTGCGGCAAGCATGCCGCTGGCAACCCGCATCGAACGCTGGAGCGCGATGATGGATCATCTGCGCAAGAACAACATCAATCACTGGCGCCAGCGCTACCTGCAGGCGCTTGCAGATATCTGAATCAGGTTTCCGCAAGCTGTCAGCACCATGCTGTTGGCAAACAGAAGCGCTGCGCACCGGCAGCGCCCCCCTTCTCCCCTCGGGAGAAGGTGCCCGAAGGGCGGATGAGAGTACGCGTGTACGTACAAGTGGACGTGCGCGTACAAGGGGAAATGTCCGAAGCGCAAAGTCCAGCTTCTACGAATCCCAACTCCCGAATGCCAAATCCCCGCCTCACCGTTTGAGTCAATAACTCAATAGAACTACTGCAGGATCCTGCATTTGTCGCCACATGCGAATGCACCCAACACCGCCTGACACCCACAGCAATCTTCAGCCGCATCGAATTTGAGTAATTCCAGCGCCTCAACCGCATGGCCTGGAACGTTGGTTCTCATTCCGTCACGGACACACGCGTCATTGCGGTCTAAAATATCTGCATGAGTAGCGCTGAGGACCCTGGGAGGGGCTGCGCGTTCATATCCGGACGTTCTGCTTTAGGACGTTTTTGTTGGATCCAAGGCCGCCCTTTGCCAGCCTGTGATCTTGCTCCCTCCACGACTCGCCACCGCCTGCCGGTGCCTGGTCCTTCCTGACATCTCAAAATGACTGATCAATCCTCAAAACGTGGACTAGGCACCTGGTTGCTGGTGGTCTATGCCGTGGTGATCGCCGTGCTCGGTGCGGTGCTTGCCTACGAGGGCGGCCGCCTGGTCGCCGTCGGTGGCTCCTGGTATTACCTGCTGGCGGGCATCGGCCTGTTCCTGGCCGGCGTGTTGCTGGCACTGGGCAAGCGTGCCGGCCTGTGGCTGTTCGGCGCCACGCTGGCGGCCACCATCGCCTGGGCGCTGTGGGAAGTGGGCCTGGATGGCTGGGGCCTAGTCCCGCGTCTGGCCTGGATGTCGGTGCTGGGGCTGGTGCTGCTGCCGTTCTGGGGCGTGGCCCGTCGCCGCATGCAGCCGCTGTCGGGACTGGGCTATGTGCTGGTGACCGGCGTGCTGCCGATCCTGGGCGCGACGCTGATCCTGTGGCCGCTGCTGGTGCCGCGCAATGTCGAACTGGCCGATGACTCCAAGCTGCCGGCCGAGAACGCGACGCCGTTCAGCCGCGCCAACGTGCCCAGCCCGGACGGCAACGTTGCGGCCAATCACGATGCCAGCAACTGGACCTCGTACGCCGGCTCCAACCTGTCCAACCACTACACCCCCGGTGCGCAGATCACCCCGGAGAACGCCAAGAACCTGAAGGTGGCCTGGGAGTTCCATACCGGCGATCTGAAGCCGGCCGGCTCCAAGCTGGGCTACGCTTTCCAGAACACCCCGCTCAAGGTCGGCGAGCTGCTCTACATCTGCACCCCGACCCAGAAGGTGATCGCGGTGGAAGCGGCCAACGGCAAGGAGCGCTGGCGCTTCGACCCGCAGACCAATCCGAAGGCGATGGCCGGCGTTGCCGCCACCACCTGCCGCGGCGTGTCGTACTACCAGGCGCCGCAAGGCACCGCCGAGTGCCCGACGCGGATCTTCTGGCCGATGGTCGATGGCCGCCTCGGCGCGCTGGACGCGCAGACCGGCAAGCTGTGCACCAGCTTCGGCAACAACGGCTTTGTCGATCTCAACGCCGGCACCGGTAACACCAAGCCGGGCTTCGTCGGCCCGACCTCGCCGCCGGTGGTAATGCGCGGCGTGGTGATCCAGCCCACCGGCCAGGTGCGCGACGGCCAGGAAGGCGATGCGCCGTCGGGCGTGGTGCGCGGCTTCGATGCGCTCACCGGCCAGCTGCGTTGGGCCTGGGACCTGGGCAACCCGGCGATCACCGCCGAGCCGCCGGCCGGGCAGACCTATACCCGTTCCACCCCGAACGTGTGGTCGCTGATGGCCGCCGACGACGAACTGGGCCTGGTGTATCTGCCGACCGGCAATGCCTCGGGCGATTTCTTCGGCAAGGGCCGTACCCCGCAGGATGAGGAATACACCGCCTCGCTGGTTGCCGTGGATGCGGCCACCGGCAAGGAGCGTTGGCACTTCCGCACCGTCAACCACGACCTGTGGGATTACGACATCGGCCCGCAGCCGAACCTGGTCGATTGGCCGGTCGCCAGCGGTGGCACCCGTCCTGCGGTGATCCAGGCCACCAAGTCCGGCCAGGTGTTCGTGCTGGACCGCGCCACCGGTGCGCCGCTCATGCCGGTCAAGCAGATCGCCGTGCCGCAGGGCACCGATCACGGCGACTGGACCGCGGCCACCCAGCCGATCTCGCCGGGCATGCCCAATACCGTGGGCGCACCGAGCCGCGAGTACGAAACCATCGTCGAATCCGACGCCTGGGGCATGACCCCGTTCGACCAGCTGGCCTGCCGCATCCAGTTCAAGCAGCTGCGCTACGAAGGCATGTTCACCCCGCCGACCCTGCAGGGCTCGCTGGCCTTTACCGGCAACCACGGCGGCATCAACTGGGGCGGCGTCTCGGTCGATCTGCAGCGCGGCATCATGGTGATGAACAGCAATCGCCTGCCCTACACCCTGCAGGTCTACACCCGCGAAAAGATGAATGAGCTGGGCGTGGTGTCGGTGTTCGACGGCAAGAGCAAGACGCCCGGCTACATGGCACAGAAGGGCCTGGCCTACGGCGCCCGCAAGGAGCCGTGGATGTCGCCGCTCAACACGCCGTGCGTGGCACCGCCGTGGGGCTACATCTCCGGCGTGGACCTGCGCACCCAGCAGGTGCTCTGGCGGCGTCCGCTGGGCACCGGTTACGACCAGGGCCCGATGGGCATCCCGTCCAAGACCAAGTTCGAGATCGGCACGCCTAACAACAGCGGCTCGCTGGCCACCGCCGGCGGCGTGACCTTCATCGGCGCGACCCTGGACGACTTCATGCGCGGCTTCGACACCCGCACCGGCAAGCAGGTCTGGGAGACCCGCGTGCCGGCCGGCCCGCAGGCCGCCCCGCTGAGCTACACCATCGACGGCAAGCAGTACATCGTGGCCGCCGTGGGTGGGCACGACCGCATGGAAACCAAGTCGGGCGACAGCGTGATCGCCTGGGCGCTGCCGGATGACGCGGGCGCCAAGCCGGCGAAGTAAGCCGGTGTAACGTCAGCTAGTTGGGCATCGATAGACCGGTCATCGTGAGATGGCCGGTTTTTTTTTAGGGGAATTGGGAATCGGGATTCGGGAATGGGAAAAGCGCTTTTCTATCGTCTTTCAGGGCTGGGCTGGATTGATGGCGCGCCCGATACCCCAATCCCCACCCCCGATTCCCCGCGCTTCGATGCGTGTTCGTCGCGTTGCACCGATGGCGCCGCTGGCCAGTCTTGGTGGCGTGCATGCGATAGGACTACACGGCGTCGAGGTCTACGAAGTGTTTACGGAGCCTGCCGATATTTCACGTGAAATTTACAATTGCAAGGCCGGTATCCGGCTGCAAATCACGGTTCGGCAGCACATCGGGCAGCGCTGAAACCGCTTCCAAATCAACTACATCGGTGTTTTCGGGGGTATGGTCGGCAGATTCCGACGAACGGTGATTTCACGCCGTCATGATTCGGGCTCGGCCGCCGATACCCCATAGCAGCCCATGCAGCGCAGGACGCCGCTCCCCACTCCGAATCACTCAGTTGGACTCAGCCTATGTCGCCCTCACCCGATGCCACCGCCGTCTCCCGCCCGCCTTCCGGCCGGAACCTTGCGCGTGCCAGCACGGCCGCATGGCTGCCTGCCGCTGCACAGATCGGGCTGCTGGCCTTGCTGACGCTCTACGCCGCCACGCTGCTGCCCGGCAGCATCTGGGCTGGGCTGGGCCGCTTGCTACCGGCGCTGCTGGTGCTGGGCGCGGCAAGTGCCGGGCTGTGGTGGTGGGCGCGCCGTCGCGGTCTCGCGCAACTGCAACAGGCGATCGGCACGGTGACGGCCATCGGTGACGGGCGCTTCCAGCGTCTGGATCTGCGCAACGCCTCCGGCGAACTCGCGCCGTTGCTGCACGCCCTGCAGGCGACCCAGGACAAGCTGGCCATCCGCATCGATGTGATGGAACAGGGCCTGCGCCACGGCCAGTTCGTGATCAAGGCGCTGGACGATCTGGACACCATGATCCGCATCGCCGACGACGACGGCCAGGTGCTGTTCGCCAACCGCAAACTGCTGGCGATGCTCAAGCTGATCGAGCCGGATGTGCAGAGCTTCCGCCCCAGCTTCCATGCCGAAGGCTTCGTCGGCGGCAGCATCGGCGACATCTATCCCGACAGCCAGGCCGCGATCGACCGCATGCGTGCGCTGACCGCCTCCAAGGCGGTGCGCGCGCCGTTCTTCGGCCGCCAGATCGACTTCGTCTACAGCCCGATCATTGCCGCCGACGGCACCAAGCTGGGCACTATCGCGCAGTGGATGGACGTCACTGCGCAGGTCAACGCCGAGCAAGCGCTGATCCAGATCATCGATGCCGCCGCGGCCGGCGATTTCAGCCGGCGCATGCAGATCGACGGCATGGATGGCGTGCTGCTGTCGCTGGCGCAGGGCATCAACCGCATCTACGACTCGGTGGAAACCCACCTGGCCGCCTTGGCGCGTGTGATCGGTGCACTGGCCGAAGGCGACCTCACCCAACGCGTGGAGGGCGATGCGCACGGCATCTTCGCGCGCCTGCGCGACGACACCAACCAGACCGTGACCCGGCTGACCGAGATCATCGGCGACATCCAGATCGCATCGGACACGATCCGCCGCGCGGCGGTGGAAATCGCCGCCGGTAACGCCGACCTGTCCGAGCGCACCGAGCAACAGGCCGCCAATCTGGAAGAAACCGCCAGCTCCATGGAAGAACTCACCTCCACCGTGAAGCAGAACGCCGACAGCGCGCTGCAGGCCAACCGGCTGGTGGTGGGCACCGGCGAAGTCGCGCAGAACGGCGGCCAGGTGATGGACGATGTGGTGTCCACCATGGGCCAGATCAGCACTGCCTCGCGCAAGATCGGCGAGATCATCGGCGTCATCGACGGCATCGCCTTCCAGACCAATATCCTGGCGCTCAACGCCGCGGTGGAAGCCGCACGCGCCGGCGAACAGGGCCGCGGCTTTGCGGTGGTCGCCTCGGAAGTGCGCGCGCTGGCGCGACGCTCGGCCGATGCGGCCAAGGAGATCAAGACGCTGATCGCCGACTCCACCGACAAGGTCGAACTGGGCTCGGGCCTGGTGCACCGCGCCGGCGCGACCATGCGCGAGATCGTCGGCTCGGTCAAACACGTCACCGACATCATGAGCGAGATCACCGCCGCCAGCGCCGAGCAATCCAGCGGCATCGAACAGGTCAACCGTACCGTCGCGCAACTGGACGAAGTCACCCAACGCAACGCCGCGCTGGTGGAAGAAGCCACCGCCGCCGCGCGCAGCCTGGAAGAACAGGCCGTGGAACTGGCCGATGCGGTGTCGATCTTCCGCCTGCAGCCTGCGCACAGCGGCAACCCGAAAGCAGCGCCCGCAAGCTTCAAAAACGCAGCCGCGTAAGCCGCCGTCACGGAATCACCGTAGGAGCGCACCTGGGCGCGACGAAGCCTTCCCGGTAACGCCGCATCGCGCCCAGGTGCGCTCCTACACAAAGCAGGCGTGCCTGTCCGCCACCACATATCCAGCACACGCGGACGAACAACACTCCGTATCGACAAGCCATCATAGAAATCAACGCGCAGTCGTAGGAGCGCACCCGGGCGCGACGAAGCTTTCCCGGTAACGCCGCATCGCGCCCAGGTGCGCTCCTACACAAAGCAGGCATGCCTGTCCGCCACCAAAGATCCAGCACACGCGGCCGAACAGCACTCCGTATCGACAAGCCATCATAGAAATCAACGCGCAGTCGTAGGAGCGCACCCGGGCGCGACGAAGCTTTATCGGTAACGCCCCATCGCGCCCAGGTGCGCTCCTACACAAAGCAGGCATGCCTGTCCGCCACCAAAGATCCAGCACACGCGGCCGAACAGCACTCCGTATCGACAAGCCATCAGAGAAATCAACGCGCAGTCGTAGGAGCGCACCTGGGCGCGACGAAGCTTTCCCGGTAACGCCCATCGCGCCCAGGTGCGCTCCTACGTCTAGCTGGGGCGCTAGTCGAGAAACCGCTCGCGCTGCTCTGGGCTCGGCAGCATGCAATGGTCGGTGCGACCGAACCAGCGGTAGCGATGACGTGCGATCAGGCGATAGCCGATGTCGCGCGCGCGACGCGGCACCACGCGCAACACCGTGGCCAGCCGCCAGAAGCCGCCCAACCCGGCCAGCACCCGCACGATCGCATCGCTGTCGGTCCACGCACCGCGGTCATCCACCAGCAGAAACGACAACGGGTCGTCCGGATCCAGCCCATGCTGCTGCAACAGCGCACGTCCGGCCTGGCCCTGCATTGCGGCAAAGCGATAATGCCCGCGTCGATCGTGACGCAGCAGGAACCTGACCCAGCCATTGCACAGCAGGCACACGCCATCGAACACGATGGTCGCGGGCACAGCACCTGGCTGACGGCCGGGCGGCTCCACGCGCAACGGCTTCGAGTGAGGGGTCTCCAACTGAGATGTCTCCAGCTGAGACACGTCAACGAGCGGTGGATCAACGCGGTTCAAGCCAGCCCTCGTAGCGAATGAACGGGCCGACCAGCGGCAAGTGCACGTCGACCAGGAACCCGTAACGCCCGGCGTCGGCATGCTCGCGGCAACGCACCTGCTCGAACCAGCGCGCAGGCAACCGGATCCAGCCCAATGCCCACACCCGGGTGGCCTGCCAGTACAGCGATTGCGCGTCGGCGCGCAGCGCGAATTCGAACCGCACCGCGCCCAGATGTTCGCGCAGGCGCGTGCCCTCACGCCACAGGCGCGAATGCATCGGCAGGCCGCCGAACCGCCGATGCCAGCGCTCGCCCGCCGCGTCTGCAAGAAACTCTACTTCGACCTCCACCTCGCCACTGCGCGGCAAGCGGCTCAACAGCGCCAGTAACGGGACCAGCGCATGCGTGCCGCGTTGAATCCTTGCCCGGCCGGCGAAGGTCTGCCGCTGCTGCACCGAATGCAGCGCGCGCACCGGCGCAGGCAGCTGCGCGAACGCGTCCTGCCCCAACACCTGCGCAAACAACGGCACGCTCAGGGCGCGATCCATGCCAGCGTGGCCATGCGTCCGCTGCGGCGGTCGCGACGATGCGAGAAGAAACGTTGCGGCTCGGAAATGGTGCACAGCCCGCCGCCATGGATGGCGCTGGCCGGCACACCGGCATGCTGCAGGCGCTGACGCGCCAACGTATACAAGTCCACCCGCCAATGCCCCGGGCGGGTCGCGACAAACGCGCGTTGCGCCTGCGCATCGTGCGCGACGAAGGCGTTGAACACGTCTTCACCGATTTCATAGGCCTGCGGCCCCGCTGCCGGCCCCAACCATGCCATCACCTGCTGCGGCGGCGTGCGCATCGCCGCCACGCTGCGCTCCAGCATGCCGTCGGCCAGGCCGCGCCACCCTGCATGCGCGGCGGCCACTTCGCTGCCATCGCCAGCGGCGAGCACGACCGGCAGGCAATCGGCGGTGAGGATCGCCAGCACCACGCCGGGCACAGCGGTCACCGCTGCATCGGCGACCGGTTCCTGCGCGCCTGGCGCGACAGTGCCTGCTGCAGGCGGCTGTTCGCCGGGCGCGAGCACGGGCGCGTCGACACGCAGTACCTCCACCCCGTGCACCTGACGCAGCCACTGCGGGGTACCGGGCAGTACCAGCGCCTCGACCAGCAGCGCCCGGTTGCGTTCCACCTGCTCCGGCGCGTCGCCATCGGCACTGTTGCGGTTGCCGAGGTTGAGCGTGTCGAACGGCGCCAGCGAGCCGCCCAGGCCGTGACGCAGCGTGGTCAGCGCATGGATGCGTGGTGGCGCCGGCCAGTCGGCCGGCAGCACGAAGGGTGCGGCGGCGGCCACGTCAGCGGCGTGCCAGCTCGGCGGCGCGTGCGCTGTCTTCGCGCAGGGCCGTCATCAGCCGCTGCAGGTCGGCCGGCACCGGCGCGCTGGCGCGCACCGGCTCGCCGCTGACCGGGTGCAGGAATTCCAGGGTTTCGGCATGCAGCGCCTGGCGCTTGAAGGTGCGCAGCTCGTGCACCAGTTCGTCGGTGGCGCCCTTGGGCAGCTTGAGCGCGCCGCCGTACAGCGGGTCGCCGACGATCGGCGACTTCAGATGCGCCATGTGCACGCGGATCTGGTGAGTGCGCCCGGTTTCCAGCCGGCATTCCAGCGCGGTGTGCGCGCGGAAGCGCTCGCGCAGGCGGTAATGGGTGACCGCATCGCGGCCATCGTCGCGCACCGCCATCTTCAGCCGATCGCGCGGATGGCGGTCGATCGGCGCGTTGGCGGTGCCGCCGGAGACCAGCGCGCCCACCACCACCGCCAGGTACTGGCGATGCACATCGCGTGCGGACAGCTGTTCCACCAGCGCGGTCTGCGCCTGCACGGTACGCGCCACCACCATCACCCCACTGGTGTCCTTGTCCAGCCGGTGCACCACGCCTGCGCGCGGCACCGCCGCCAGCGCCGGGTCGCGGAACAGCAAGGCGTTGACCAGGGTACCGTCCGGATTGCCCGCGCCCGGGTGCACCACCAGCCCGGCCGGCTTGTCGATCACCAGTACCTGGTCGTCTTCGTACAGCACGCTCAGCGGGATGTCCTGCGGCGCGGCGTGGGTCTGGGTTTCCAGCACCACCTGCACCTGCACGCTCTCGCCGCCGCGCAAGGTGTCGCGCGGGCGCGCCATTTCCCCGTTCAGCAGCGCATCGCCGGACTTGATCCACTCCGACAAGCGCGAGCGCGAGAATTCGGGGAACAGCTCGGCCAGCACCGCGTCGAAACGGCGTCCAGCGGAGTTGTCGGGCACGATGGCCTGGCGGATGGACGGGTCGAGGGGGTCGGCAGATGGGTCGGACATGGACACGGGCACTCAGGCAAAAGCGGGAATTTGGCGGTCCGGGCGGCGGGAGTCAGTCGCCGGACAGGCCACTAGGCTATCATCGCGCTCTCGTTTTCCTGATGCGTCCTGCCCAGACCCATGATCCGACGGTCCACGTTTTCCGCGCCTGCGCGCCTGATTGCCCTCATGCTGGTCATGGCGTTCGTCGTCACCGGCTGCCACCGCGGCGCCAAGGACAAGAATCCCGATGAGGGCATGCCGGTCGAGCAGCTCTACGGCAAGGGCCACGGCCTGATGGAGAAAGGCAACTGGGCCGGCGCCGAAGCCAGCTACAAGCGCCTGATCGCCCAGTACCCGTACGGCCCGTACACCGAGCAGGCGATGATCGAAACCGCCTATGCCCAGTACAAGGCCGGCAAGCACGACGACACCGTCTCCAGCGTCGACCGCTTCATCCGGACCTATCCGACCCATCGCAACATCTCGTATCTGTACTACCTGCGCGGGCTGGCCAACAGCAACCGCGATACGGTGTTCCTGCGCCGCGTGTGGTCGCTGGATCCGAGCCGTCGCGACCTGTCCTCGCCGCAGCAGGCCTACAACGACTTCAACACCGTCACCGACCGCTACCCGAACAGCCGCTACGCGCCGGATGCGCGCAAGCGCATGATCGAGCTGCGCGACGTGTTCGCCCAGCATGAACTGGACAACGCGCTGTACTACCTGCGGCGCAACGCCTGGGTCTCGGCGGCCGGTCGTGCCAACTACCTGCTGGAAACCTATCCGCAGAGTGCCTACCAATACGACGCGGTCGCGGTGCTGGCCGAGGCCTACACCCACCTGGGCAACAAGACCCTGGCCGCCGACGCACGCCGCGTGCTGGAGCTCAACAGCCCGCAGCATCCGTGGCTGACCGGCGACTGGCCGAAGTATCCCTGGGCCATCCGCAAGCTCAACCCGTTCGCCGGCGAGAAGTCCGCCGCCACCGGCCAGCGCAACGCACAGATGAGCCGCGACTGAGACATCAGTCGCCGGCGTGATGAGAAGGGGCCGCAAGGCCCCTTTTTATTGCGGTAACGCGCCTGCGGCGGTGACGGCGCGCCGGTTGCCGCAGGCGCTTGCAATGCCTGGCGACAGTGACGCCTGATCGAGCGGGAGATCGGCCGTCCCGCACTCCGCGCCCGCGTCCCACCCTCTCTCGCAACGCGGGGCGCGCCTGCCTGCGACAGCTGCAGGCACCTCGCCAGACCCGGCACCAGGTCACCGAACCGCGCCGGTGCGCTGCCTATACTCGGCCCTGAAGAAGACCCGACTCCCCGCTGGCGCCCGCCCAGGAGGCCGCATGTCCCGCTGCATCGTCCCGTTCCTGCTCGCCCTGTTGCTGGCGGCGATGACCACCACCGCCACCGCGGCGCCGATCGTCTATGGCGTCAACGCCCACGACAATCGCCCCGGCTATTCCATGGCCCAGGCCGAGGCCCGCTTCCAGCTGCTGGCCGCACGCAATCTGCGCAGCTACCGCTTCGATGTGGACCCGCGCGATTACGCAACGCTGGATGCGCTGGTCCCGCTGGCGCGCAAGTACGGCATCACGCTGCGCCCGATGGTCTACCCGATGTCGCGCGAGATCGGCTACCAGCTGGCACGCCGCTATGCGGCCGACATCAAGGTCTGGGAGATCGGCAACGAACAGGACCTGGTGCGCGCCGAGGCCGATGCCCGCATCGCGGCAATGACCACGATGTACCTGGGCATGCGCCAGGCCTCCAACGAACTGGGCGCCGGCCTGCGTTTCACCATCAACATCACCGCCTGCAACAGCGACGACCGCAGCGCCAACGCACGCTGCCCCGGTGATCGCAATGGCTCGCTGTGGTTCCTGGCCAAGGCCAAGGCGGCCGGCTTCAATTTCGACCACATCAGCTTCCACTACTACGCCTTCCACCAGGATGCCGGCTACTGGAGCGCGTTGTACCTGGGCCAGCTACGCACGGCGGCGCAGACCTACAAGACCCCGGTATTTTTCAACGAGCTCAACTGTGCGGAGATCTACACCGGCAACACCACCGGCGGTGCGGAAGGCGACCGCGGCTGCTACGACAGCCTGGCGCAGTTGCTGCGCAACGTGCGCGACAACTATGCCGACGTGGTGTCCGAGGTGAACGTCTACGAATTGCTGGACCAGACCACCATCCAGGGCGCCGAAGGCCATTTCGGCCTGATGTACGACCTGACCCGGCCCAAGCCGACCCTGGACCTGCTCACGCGCTTCGCCCAAGCACCGGCCACCGCAACGGCAGCCGATGCAACGGGCGACCGACCGCAATAGCCGTTCGGGCTACTGGCCGAAATAGCCATTGGTGATCGGGTAACGCCGCTCGCGGCCGAACGCGCGCCGCGACACCTTGGGCCCGGGCGCGGCCTGGTGGCGCTTCCATTCGTTGAGCCGCACCAGCCGCAGCACGTGCTCGACCGTGTCGGCGGCATAGCCGGCCGCGACGATGTCGTCGCGCGACTGTTCCTGGTCGACGTAGCGGTACAGGATCCCGTCCAGCACATCGTACGGCGGCAGCGAATCCTGGTCGGTCTGGTTGTCGCGCAACTCGGCCGAGGGCGGGCGCGAAATCACGGCCGGCGGTATCACCGGCGCCCCGCCCACGGTATTGCGCCACTTGGCCAGGCCGAACACTTCGGTCTTGTACAGGTCCTTGAGCGGGGCATAGCCGCCGCACATGTCGCCGTAGATGGTGGCGTAACCCACCGCGTATTCGCTCTTGTTGCCGGTGGTCAGCAGCAGCCCGCCGAACTTGTTGGACAGCGCCATCAGGATCACCCCGCGGCTGCGCGACTGCAGGTTCTCTTCGGTGATGTCCGGCTGGGTGCCTTCGAACATCGGCCCCAGCGCGGCGAGCAGGCCTTCGAACGCCGGCTCGATCGCGATGGTTTCCAGCTTGACGCCCAGTGCGCGGCATTGCTCGTCGGCCAGATCGTTGGACAGGTTGGCGGTGTAGCGCGACGGTAGCCGCACCGCGGTGACGTTGTCGCCGCCCAGCGCATCGACCGCCATCGCCAGCACCAGCGCCGAATCGATGCCGCCGGACAGGCCCAGCCAGACCTTGCTGAAGCCGTTCTTGCGGCAATAGTCCTGCAGCCCGCGCACCACGGCGCGCCAGGCCAGCGCATCCATGCTCTCGTCGCCATCGTCCACCCACACTACCGGGGTGAAACTGCGCTCGCCGGCGGCATAGTCCACCACCAGCCACTGATCGACGAAGGCGGCGGCGGCCGGATGCACGGTGCCGTCGCCATCGGCCACCACCGATGCGCCGTCGAACACCAGCGCATCCTGGCCGCCGACCACGTTGAGGTAGGCAATCGCCGCCCCGCTCTCACGGGTGCGCTCGGCCAGCAGGGCATCGCGCTGCGCATGCTTGCCGCGCTCGTAGGGCGAGGCATTGGGCACCAGCACCAGCTCGGCGCCGGCCTGCACGGTCCTGGCCAGCGGCTCGGCAAACCACAGGTCCTCGCAGATCACCAAGCCCACCTGCACGCCCTTGACCGTGACCACGCAGTTGTCGCCATCCGGGTCCACGTCGAAGTAGCGGCGCTCGTCGAACACTGCGTAATTGGGCAATTCGCGCTTGCGATACGTCGCCTCGATACGCCCGTCGCGCAACACGCTGGCGGCGTTGTAGACCACGCTGCCGGCACTCTGCGGCCAGCCGACCACCGCCACGATGCCGCGCGTACTGGCGGCGATGCGCGCCAACGCTTCCTGGCAATGGGCGAGAAAACCGGGCCGCAGCAGCAGATCTTCCGGCGGGTAGCCGCTGATCGCCAGCTCGGGAAACAGCACGATGTCCGCATCGAACTCGTCGCGCGCTGCCGCGATGAAGTCGATGATGCGATCGGTATTGCGCGCCACGGCACCGACCGGGAAGTCGAACTGCGCCATGGCGATGCGGAGCGTCTGGGACATTGGAAGGCCTATGCGAATGCAGCGGGGAAGGCGTGGCTGCGCCGCATCCCGCAACAGACCGGGATGCAGACCGGCGTCGCCGCCAAGCCTGCATTATTCCAGAAGCGCAGCGGCGTGCAGGGATCTGCCGCGCCTCGGTGTTACGCGTCCACTGCATGCACGGCGCCTGCGCGGATGGTGTCCGGCTGCGCCGTCATCGCATCAACCCCACTGCATCTCGCCGGTGGCGACCTTGGCGCCGATCTGCAATGCCACCGTCATGCCGGCATCGGGGTAGCGCGCGGTCATGGCCTTGATCAGGTCGGCACTGTTGCTGTGCCTGGCCAGCTCTTGCTCGAAAGCCAGCAGATAATCGCGCGTGTAGGCGATGGCCGAGGCATCGGTGGGCGCGCCCGGCAGCAGATGGCCGGCCACCACCACCGACGGCGAACGCGCCGCCATACTGTCCAGCGTCTTGCGCCAGGCGGCACGGCCTTCGGCGCCGCGCGTATCGGCGGTCCACACATGCGTGCCGGAGAACACCAGCACGCCACCGAAGATCGCCTTCAGCGCAGGCACCCAGACATAGCGTCGATTGGCCAGACCGTCGGCTTCGACGATCTCCAGCGCGTGGCCTTCCAGTGTGAGCGCAGGGCCATCGAAGGGTTCCGGCATCACGATGTCGGCCAGGCGCTGCGGGCCGTTTTCCTTTAGCTGCGGGCCCCAGGTGGCCAGTTTCTTTTCGACATTGCCCTTGATCGCCGCAATGGTGGCCGAGGCGGCGATGACGCGCGCCTCGGGGAAGACAGCCTTGATCGGCGCCAGGCTGAAGTAGTAGTCCGGGTCGCTCTGGCTGATGTAGATGGTGGTCAGCGTCTTGCCGCTGGCGCGGATCGCCTCGGCCAGCGCCTTGCCGTCGGGCAGGGTGAAGCCACCATCGATCAGCACCGCATCGTGCGTGCCGGAAATCAGCACCGGCGCGCGGAAGAACCCATGTTCGCCGGCGGGGAAATGTTGATACGTCAGTGTGGTCGGTGCAGCCATGGCGGTATTCGCTCCAGGGAAGGCGGTTGCGACACTCGCAACGGCCAGGGTTTTGATGACGTCTCGTCGGGTTGGCATTGTTTCGGCCTTTGGGGATGGCGACGGTTGGGGTGAGGGTGCGGCGGAAGACAACCAAGTCACTGGAGACGTGTGTGGGGAAAGGTCAGCTGCAAGAAAGCCAACCCCATGGCGAGAAACCAGTCACCCAGATGCCTAAAAATGCCCAGCATCCAACTGCCGCAGGACGACATCGGGGTTGCCATAACCCGCCCCGACATCCAGCAACCACCGCTTGCCGGACGACTGCGCAACCAGCGTCGGCACGCCGCGTACATCGAATTCCTGCAACAGCTCCAGCGCCTGGTCGATGCGCGCCTGTGTCAGCGCAAGCAGCTGCGCATCCGGCGCGGCGATCTGCTTCGCGGCCTGCTCCAGCCCAAGCGATTGCAGCAGGCCCACCAGCGTGTCCAGCGCGGTCACATCGTCGCCCTCGACATAGCGCGCCCGCTGGATGGCCCCCAGCACCTGCACTTCGCGCGACGGAGCGACACGCGCCACCGCCGTCAGTGCCAACGTCGCCGGACCGCTGTCGAAGCGCTGCTGACGATTGCCGAGCACGCGCTGCCGATACTGGGCGCTGAAATCCTGGCCGGTCAGCTGTGCGATGCGTTGGTCGTTGGACCAGGCGTAGCCGGCGAAGGTGTCGTCCATCGCCCTGGCGCCCGCGCCCAGAAACAGCCCGGCTGGCAGCAGTTGCAGCGCGACATCGGCCCGTGCCTGCAGCGCCGACACCACCGCGCTGGCGCCATAGCACCAGCCGCACAGCGGGTCGTAAATGTAGTGAACGGTAGTGGACATGTCAGCGGCATCCGGTGGCGAGGAAGGCATCCTAGGCCCGCGCCGTTGACTCTTAAATCCATCCGCCATAAACATACCGTATGCCAGAGACACACAATCGAAGCGAGACCGGACCGGGCGGCCTGGGCAATCTGCGCCGCCTGGCCTACTTCGTCGCAGTGGTGGACACCGGCTCCTTCACGGCGGCCGCCGATCGCCTGGGCATCACCAAGGCGGTGGTGAGCCAGCAGGTCGCCCGCCTGGAGCGCGAATGCCGCACCTCGCTATTGGTGCGCACGACCCGCAGGGTGCGCACCACCGAACTCGGGCAGGCGTTCTACCAGCGCTGCGCGGCCATCCTGCGCGATACCGACGACGCCTTCGACGCACTCACCGACACCGCCGCCGAACTGTCCGGGCTGCTCCGGCTCACCGCCCCGCTGGACTACGGCGTGCGCGTGGTGGTGCCGGCGATCGCAGCCTTCACCCGGTGCCATCCGGCCTGCAAGGTCGACGCGATCCTCAGCGACCAGACCCTGGACCTGATGACGGCCAACATCGAACTTGCGATCCGGGTCGGCTGGCTGGCCGAAAGCAGCCTGCAGGCACGCAAGATCGGCGCGTTTCGGCAGTTGCTGGTCGCGCCTTCCACGATGGCCGCGCAGCTGGCCCGAATCGCATCGCCGCAGGACATCGCCACCCTGCCCTTCGTGGCGAACACTGCCTTGCGCGATCACCAACGCTGGCAATTCGCGCACGCCACGCATGCGCCGCAGAGTGTGGACGTGCAGCCGGGCATCTTTCTCGACGCCACCCTCGCCGTGCGCGAGGCGGTGTGCCAGGGCGCAGGCATCTCGGTGCTTCCCGACTATGTGGTCGCTGACGATCTGGCCGCCGGTCGCTTGCTGCACGTGCTGCCGCAGTGGCAGTTGCCGTCCGGCGGCATCCACGCCGTGTTCCCGGCAACGCGCTTTCGACCGGCAAAGGTGCGCGCGTTCGTGGATCTGTTGCTTGAGCTCAATGCGCAACAGCAAGAGCTTTGAATCGAACGCTGCAAGCCGCTCGAATCCGCCGCCAAGCCGCGACAGGCAACGGCGGCCGGCGAAGACGCTGGCACCAGCCAGCCATTGGCCAGCGGAAATGGCCACGTCGGCCATTGCAACAAATGACTCGCCACAGACCGCTGGCTAAAGTGGCTAGCCACAAAAAAGGCCGCCCAAAGGCGGCCTTTCCGACGCTACACGCTTGCGCGCGCGGCGTGCTTACTTCACCAGCGCAGCAATCGCCGCACCCAGATCGCCCGGCGAACGGACGGTCTTGACGCCGGCGGCTTCCATCGCCGCGAACTTGCCTTCGGCAGTGCCCTTGCCGCCCGATGCGATCGCACCGGCGTGGCCCATGCGCTTGCCGGCCGGCGCCGACGCACCGGCGATGAAGCCAACCACCGGCTTCTTCACGAACTGCTTGATGTACTCGGCACCGGCTTCCTCGGCGTCGCCACCGATTTCGCCGACCATGATGATGCCTTCGGTCTGCGGGTCTTCGTTGAACAGCTTGAGGCAGTCGACGAAGTTCAGGCCGTTGATCGGGTCACCACCGATACCGATGCAGGTGCTCTGGCCCAGGCCCACTTCGGTGGTCTGCTTGACCGCTTCATAGGTCAGGGTGCCCGAACGCGACACGATGCCGATCTTGCCCGGCTTGTGGATGTGGCCCGGCATGATGCCGATCTTGCACTCGCCCGGGGTGATCACGCCGGGGCAGTTCGGCCCGATCAGCACGGTGTCCGGATGCGAGCGGGTCAGCACGTTCTTGACGCGCAGCATGTCCAGCACCGGGATGCCTTCGGTGATGCAGACGATGACCTTGATGCCGGCCGCGGCCGCTTCCAGGATCGCATCGGCCGCGTACGGCGGCGGCACGTAGATCACCGACGCATCGGCGCCGGTGCTCTGCACGGCATCGGCCACGGTGTTGAACACCGGCAGGTCGATATGCGTGGTGCCGCCCTTGCCCGGCGTCACGCCGCCGACGACCTGGGTGCCGTACTCGATCATCTGAGTGGCGTGGAAGGTGCCCTGCTGGCCGGTAAAGCCCTGCACGATCACCTTGGTGTTCTTGTTAATCAAAACGGACATGGATAGTTCCTTCGGTGTCGTGGATCAGGCGGCGTTCTTGACAGCTTCGACGACCTTCTTGGCACCGTCGTTGATGTTGTCGGCCGGGATGATGGCCATGCCGCTGTCGCGCAGCAGCTGCTTGCCTTCTTCCACATTGGTGCCTTCCAGGCGCACCACGACCGGGACCTTGACGCCCACTTCCTTGACCGCGGCGATGATGCCCTCGGCAATCATGTCGCAACGGACGATGCCGCCGAAGATGTTGACGAAGATGCCTTCGACCTTGTCCGAAGACAGGATCAGCTTGAACGCCTCGATGACGCGCTGCTTGTTGGCACCGCCGCCCACGTCCAGGAAGTTCGCCGGCTCGCCGCCGTTGAGCTTGATCACGTCCATGGTGGCCATGGCCAGGCCTGCGCCGTTGACCATGCAACCGATGTTGCCGTCCATGGTGACGTAGTTGATGTCCAGCTCCGACGCGGTCACTTCGGTCTCGTCTTCCTGCGTCTTGTCGCGCATGGCGATCAGCTGCTTCTGACGGAACGCGGCGTTGTCGTCGCTGTCGAACTTGCCGTCCAGTGCGTACAGGTTGCCGTCGTCCAGGATCGCCAGCGGGTTGATTTCAACCAGCGCCAGATCCTTTTCGTTGAACAGGCGATACAGGTTCACCATGATGCTGGCGAACTGGCCGGCCTGCTTGGCGGTCAGGCCGAGCTTGAAGCCGAAATCGCGGCCGTGGTAGCCCTGCACGCCTTCGACGAAATCGACGTTGAGCGAGTGAATCAGCTCCGGCGTCTCGGCGGCGACCTGCTCGATCTCCACGCCACCCTCGCTGGAGGCGATATAGGTGATGGTCTTGGTGCCGCGGTCGACCAGGATCGACAGGTACAGCTCCTTGACGATCTCGCCGGCGGTGGTCACCAGCACCAGGTTGATCGGCAGCTCGACGCCGGCGGTCTGGTAGGTGGACATCTTGGTGCCGAGCATCTTGGCCGCTGCGGCCTTCACGTCGTCGGTGGTCTTGCAGAACTTGACGCCGCCAGCCTTACCGCGACCGCCCGCGTGGATCTGCGCCTTCACCATCCAGGGGCCCTTGCCCAGGGAATTGGCGACTTCAACCGCTTCGTCCGGGGTCGCCGCGACCTTGCCGGCCGGAACGGGGATGCCGTACTCGGCAAGCAGCTGTTTTGACTGGTATTCGTGGAAATTCATGCGTCACCGTGGGAAAAGGAAACGACCGCTGCGTGCAACGCAGACCGCCTGGGCGGCACGTCAAGAGACGCGAACGGGCCGCCTATTGTGGCCGACCACGCCGTGCGGCGCAAAAGTCGGCGCGCGCGGCCCGTCGTTTGCAGCGCTTGCACGCAGCCCGGCACTGTGCGCAAGCGCTGCGCGGGCCGCGCACCTGCCTATACTCGCGGCTTGCTCCAGCGGGGAATCGGCTTGCCATCCAGCCCATCGCTTATCGACCGGATCCAGTCCGCGCCGCAGCGCGAGCTGTACTTCTTTTCGCTGTACCGGGTGCTGGTGGCCGGGCTGATCGCCGCGCTGGTGTTCAGCCCCCTGTCCGACGCGATCCCGGAGCCGCGTTACCCGCGCCTGGCGGCCGGCGTGGCGATCGGCTATCTGTCGGTGGCGATCCCGCTGCTGTTCTGGGGCCGCAGCGAGCGCCGGCTGACCACCACCGTGTTCTGTTCGGTGCTGGCCGACATCGCCGCGGCGACCCTGGCCACGCATGCGCTGCCCGGCGCCAGCGCCGGCATCGCGATGATGCTGCTGTTCAATGTCGCCGCTGCCTCGATCCTGCTGCGCCTGCGCTACGGCATGAGCATCGCGGTGCTCGCCAGCGGCGCCATCGTGCTGGAATACCTGTGGACCCTGCTCGAAGGTGGCGGCGCCGCCCGCCCGGTCGCGGAACTGGCGATGTTCGCCACCAGCTACGTCGCGGTGGCCTTCATCTGCGAACAGATCGGCTCGCGTGCGCGCCGCAACCAGGTACTGGCCGAAGAACGCGGCGCGCAGGTCGCCAACCTCTACGAGATCAATGAACTGATCATCCGCCGCATGCGCACCGGCGTGCTGGTGGTCGATACGCACAACCGCATCACCCTGGCCAACGAGGCGGCGCTGGCGCTGCTCGGCGACGGCGACCAGCGCAACGCCCCGGTCGACCTGTCGCTGGCCGCGCTCACGCCCGAACTGTCGCGCCGCCTGCAGCGCTGGCGCAGCGGCTGGCGCGAGGAAGAGGCACCGCTGCAACTGGGCGCCGACCGCCCGGAAGTGCAGCCACGCTTCGTGCGGCTGCTCGCCGACAGCGACCTGGTGCTGGTGTTTCTGGACGATGCCAGCGTGGTGTCGCGGCGCGCCGAATCGCTCACCCTGTCGGCGATGGGGCGCTTTTCGGCCAGCCTGGCGCACGAGATCCGCAACCCGCTGGCCGCGATCAGCTACGCCTCGCAGCTGCTGGAAGAATCCCCGGACATCGGCGATGCCGACCGCCGCCTGCTGCAGATCATCCACCAGCAATGCCAGCGCACCAACGGCATTGTCGAGAGCGTGCTCGCGCTGGCCCGCCGCGAGCGCGCAAGTCCGGACAACCTGGATCTGGCCGCCTTCGTGCGCCGCTTCGTGGTCGAGTACCGGCAGACCCTGTCGATGGAGACCGACATCCTGGAGGCCAGCATCCAGGGCAATGCCGTACATGCCTTGATCGACCCAAAGCACCTGCACCAGATCCTGACCGCGCTGGTGCACAACGCGCTCAAGTACGGCCGGGTCATGGACGAACCGGCGCGGGTGAAACTGCGTGTGGAGCGCATGGAGCGCATGGCGGTGATCGACGTGGTCGACCGCGGCCCCGGCATCCCGGAGACGGTGGCCGCGCAATTGTTCCGCCCGTTCTACACCACCTCCGAGCACGGCACCGGGCTGGGCCTGTATATCGCCCAGGAACTGTGCCGCGCCAACCAGGCGCAACTGGACTACGTGTCGGTGCCGGGCGGCGGCGCCTGTTTCCGGATCCTGTTGCAGGGGCCCAATAGCCTGCTCGGGAAATGAGCGAGAGCGCTGCGTCATGCCAGCAGCAAGCCAATGGCGCTGCGGCCTGCGCTGGCACTGCGATCGTGTCCGTGCAGCCAGCCGCTGCGCATCGTGCTGCGCCCGCGCACCATCGTGTGATCGCGTGAATCGTTACGCCCGGACCCGGCCGGCAATTGTCGACGGTCATCGCCGTGGGCTATCGTGCGCGACATGAACGAACCGAAAAGTGCCTTGGTTGTCGATGACGAGCGTGACATTCGCGAACTGCTTGTTCTCACCCTGGGCCGGATGGGCCTGCGCATCAGCACCGCCGCCAACCTGGCCGAAGCACGCGAGCTGCTGGCCAACAATCCCTACGACCTGTGCCTGACCGACATGCGGTTGCCCGACGGCAACGGCATTGAACTGGTTACCGAAATCGCCAAGCATTACCCGCAGACCCCGGTGGCGATGATCACCGCGTTCGGCAGCATGGACCTGGCGGTGGAAGCCTTGAAGGCCGGCGCCTTCGACTTCGTCAGCAAGCCGGTGGATATCAGCGTGCTGCGCGGCCTGGTCAAGCACGCGCTGGAATTGAACAACCGCGACCGCCCGGCCCCGCCCGCGCCGCCGCCGGAACAGGCCAGCCGCCTGCTCGGCGACTCCGGCGCGATGGAAGGCCTGCGCGCCACCATCGGCAAGGTCGCGCGCAGCCAGGCGCCGGTCTACATCGTCGGCGAATCGGGCGTGGGCAAGGAGCTGGTCGCCCGCACCATCCACGAGCAAGGCGCACGCGCGGCCGGCCCGTTCGTGCCAGTCAACTGTGGCGCCATCCCCGCCGAACTGATGGAAAGCGAATTCTTCGGCCACAAGAAGGGCAGCTTCACCGGCGCACATGCCGACAAGCCCGGCCTGTTCCAGGCCGCGCATGGCGGCACGCTGTTTCTGGACGAAGTGGCCGAATTGCCGCTGCAGATGCAGGTCAAGCTGCTGCGCGCGATCCAGGAAAAATCGGTGCGCCCGGTGGGCGCCTCCAGCGAGTCGCTGGTGGACGTGCGCATTCTCTCGGCCACCCACAAGAACCTGGGCGACCTGGTCTCCGACGGCCGTTTTCGCCACGACCTGTACTACCGCATCAACGTCATCGAACTGCGCGTGCCGCCGCTGCGCGAACGCGGCGGCGACCTGCCGCAACTGGCCGCGGCCATCATCGCGCGCCTGGCACATAGCCACGGCCGGCCGATTCCGCTGCTGACCCAGTCCGCGCTCGACGCGCTGGACCAGTACGGCTTCCCGGGCAATGTGCGCGAGCTGGAAAACATCCTAGAACGCGCCCTGGCCCTGGCCGAAGACGACCAGATCAGCGCCACCGACCTGCGCCTGCCCGCCCACGGCGGCCATCGCCTGGCCGCCACACCCGGCAGCGCCGCCGTCGAACCCCGCGAAGCGGTGGTGGACATCGACCCCGCCTCGGCCGCCCTGCCTTCCTACATCGAGCAACTGGAGCGCGCCGCGATCCAGAAGGCACTGGAAGAAAACCGCTGGAACAAGACCAAGACCGCCGCGCAGCTGGGCATCACGTTTCGGGCGTTGCGTTATAAATTGAAGAAGTTGGGGATGGAGTAAAAGGCCGGGAGTCGGGATTGGAGAATCGGGAATCGTAAAAGCACAGGCGCCGCTTCGATGGTTCCTGCGGGACACACCGCCGTGGATTGGCTAATGCATTACCTCGCGGTGGCCCGCCGCAATCCTTGACGCTGTGGTCCAAATAAAAAAGCCTGGGACGTACAGGCCCCAGGCTTTTCCGATTCCCCAATCCCGATTCCCGATTCCCGGCCCTTAGTCCTTCGTCACTCGGTTGATCTCGGCCAGGCTGGTCACACCGTGCGCGGCCTTGACCAACGCCGACTGGCGCAGGTCACGGATGCCGATACTCTGTGCCGCCTCGGCGATCTGCATAGCGTTACCGCCTTCCAGCACGATCGCGCCGATCTCGTCGGTCATCGGCATCACCTGGTAGATACCGGTACGGCCCTTGTAGCCTTCGGTGCACTCGTCGCAACCGACCGCCTCATACAGCTCGATCCCGGCAGCGATCTGCGCAGGCGTGAAGCCTTCGGCCAGCAACGCATGCTCGGGCAAGGTCGATTTGCGCTTGCAGTTGTTGCACAGGCGCCGCGCCAGACGCTGCGCGATCACCAGGGTCACCGACGAGGTGATGTTGTAAGGGGCAATGCCCATGTTCATCAAACGCGCGATGGTCTGCGGCGCGTCGTTGGTATGCAGCGTGGACAGCACCATGTGACCGGTCTGCGCGGCCTTGATCGCGATCTCGGCGGTCTCCAGGTCGCGGATTTCGCCGACCATGATGATGTCCGGGTCCTGACGCAGAAACGAGCGCAGCGCCGCGGCGAAGGTCATGCCGCGCTTGTTGTTCTGCTGCACCTGATTGACGCCAGGCAGGCGGATTTCTACTGGGTCCTCGGCGGTGGAGATGTTGCGCGTCTCGTCGTTGAGGATGCCGAGTGCCGTATACAGCGACACCGTCTTGCCCGAACCGGTCGGCCCGGTCACCAGCACCATCCCGTAGGGTTTGTGGATCGCCTCCAGGAACAGCTTCTGCTGGTCCGCCTCGTAGCCCAGCTTCTCGATGCCCAGCTTGGCCGCGCTGCCGTCCAGGATACGCAGCACCACCTTCTCGCCGAACAACGTCGGCAAGGTGCTCACGCGGAAGTCGATCTGCTTGGTCTTGGACAGGTTGAGCTTGATGCGCCCGTCCTGCGGCACCCGCTTCTCGGCGATATCCAGCTGCGACATCACCTTCAGGCGCGCCGCGATGCGCTGGTTCAGCTTTACCGGTGCCTTGGCCACATTCTTCAGCAGCCCATCGATCCGCAAGCGCACCCGGTAGTCGTCCTCATAGGGCTCGAAGTGGATGTCGGAGGCTCCCCGCCGGATCGCATCCACCAGCACCTTGTTGACGAACTTCACCACCGGCGTGTCGTCGCCCTTGGCATCGACCCCGGAATCCCCGCCAACGCCCATGTCCTCGTCCCCGGCCGACACGTCCAGGTCGCCCATCCCCTCATCGTCGTCACCGAGCGACGAGCCAAGCGCCGCATTGCTGGCTTGCCATTGCTCCAAGGTGCGACGGATCTGGTCCTCGTCGACCAGGATCGGCTCGACCACCAGATTGGTATGGAACTTTATGTCGTCCAGCGCCCGGGTCTGGGTCGGGTTGCTCACCCCCACGAACAACCGGTTGCCGCGCTTGAACAGCGGCAGCACCTGGTACTTCTGGAGCAACTCCTCACTGACCAGTTTGACTGCGTTCTGGTTGGCGTCGAAGACCGACACGTCCATCAAGGGCATGCCGAATTCGACAGCGTTTGCTGCTGCAAGTTGAGAGGCAGTGACCAGCTTCTTTTCGGCGAACCACTGCGGTAACGGGACCTTGGCCGATGCGGCCTGATCCATTGCGGCCCGTGCGATACCTTCGTCCAATACACCGTCCTGAACCAGACGACGAGCAATTCCGGTGATCCCGACTAGATTAACAGTGGCGGCTACGTTCATTAAAGAGGCTCCAGGGAACAGCAGACTAAAAGTGCTCCACTGGCACTAAGTGCAATGGAATCAGCGCAGTGGATTGCAGCAATCATTTGGCTTAACTACTACGCCAGATGTCCAACTACTATTTCAGCAAGTAAGAATCCTGTCGCACTAAAAACAAACGGGCCCGCAAAATTTGCGGGCCCGTCACAAAAGCAGCGAAAAGAAAACATCAGATCGATTGATTCAATTTCTCTCTGCCTTGTTCAAGGCTGCCTATTAGGTTCCACCGCAGGTCTTGGGCTTCAGCTTCGCAGCGACATTAGTGGAGCAAGTCCAGGCGCCTACGACACCAGCCGTCGTATCAGCAGCACGAGTCCAGGTGATGGTTTGGCCAGCCACTTGGGCGTTGCCCTTCAATGTGCAGGTCACAGTAGAGGCACCAGTCGTTGCGACAGCAACAGCATAGGTACAACGGTCAGTCGGACCCGGCTGAAGACCTACGTCTGCGGGAAGAGCAAGGGCAGTGGTGATCCCGTCAGCAACCTTGGTTTCAATATTAACCTTGGCAGGCGTGATTTCCGCCAGACCCGCAGCGACCTGCGACTTAGCGGTGTAATCCTGGTAAGCCGGCAGTGCGATGGCGGCCAGGATGGCAATGATCGCAATCACGATCATCAGTTCGATCAGCGTAAAACCTTGTTGCTTCTTCATGGATGTCCCCTAGAGTTGTTAAGTGTTCGCCCACGGGCCACTCCCTTTGGGCGCCGCGTAGCGTGTGCCACGTGCAGGGTTGTACAAGCAGGATGCATGCCAAGTATTCGAAATCCATCCAAATTCCCCCTGGAGTGAATGATGCCGCATGTCCTGCGCGCCTTGGGAGCCAAGATATGGAACTGCGACAGGCTCCCCGACCGGCCCCCAGCTGTCACTAGGTGACGCGAAACGTCAGGCACTAGCGCCACCAACGAGGCATTCAGGTTCGCAGGAAGCAGATGCCATGCATCCCGGAACGAGTTACCATCCTGAGGGTATTCGCCTGGGGATGGTGAATGGGGATCTCACATGTCAGCAGTACGTAGTGCCATCAAGAACAAGCCGGCTGTACAGGCAGATCAGATGAGCCCGTTTGTCTGGGAGGGAACAGACAAGCGCGGCATCAAGATGAAAGGCGAGCAGACCGCCAAGAATGCGAACTTGCTACGCGCAGAATTGCGACGCCAGGGCATTACGCCCACTGTTGTCAAGGTGAAGCCCAAGCCTCTGTTTGGCTCTGCCGGTCAGAAGGTGACCTCAAAGGATATTTCCTTCTTTAGCCGGCAGATGGCGACAATGATGAAGTCGGGCGTTCCAATCGTCGCTGCGCTGGAAATAATTGGCACCGGCCATAAAAACCCGCGCATGCGTAGCATGGTCGGACAGATTCGTAGCGATATCGAGGGTGGCTCATCGCTGCACGAGGCAATTGGCAGGCACCCGGTGCAGTTCGATGAACTGTATCGAAACCTGGTCAAGGCTGGCGAAGGCGCGGGCGTCCTTGAGACAGTGCTGGACACCGTGGCCACCTATAAAGAGAACCTGGAAGCATTAAAGGGAAAGATCAAGAAGGCTCTGTTCTATCCTGCAACCGTGGTCGCGGTAGCGCTTTTGGTCAGTTCAATTCTGCTGATCTTCGTCGTGCCGCAGTTTGAAGATGTTTTCAAAGGTTTCGGTGCGGAACTTCCTGCATTCACCCAGATGATTGTCAATGCATCCAGGTTCATGGTGTCTTGGTGGTGGTTGATCTTGTTTGTGGTGGTCGGGGCCGTGGTTGGCTTTATCTACGCATACAAACGCTCCCCATCGATGCAACACGGCATGGACCGCTTGGTGCTCAAGGTGCCGATTATTGGCAAGATAATGCACAACAGCTCGATCGCTCGCTTTTCCCGGACCACAGCCGTGACCTTCAAGGCTGGCGTGCCGCTGGTAGAAGCGTTAAGCATTGTTGCTGGCGCCACGGGCAATTCTGTTTACGAAAAAGCTGTGCTGCGCATGCGGGACGATGTGTCGGTAGGCTACCCGGTTAATGTCGCGATGAAGCAGGTCAATCTGTTCCCGCACATGGTGGTGCAGATGACTGCCATAGGCGAAGAAGCCGGTGCGCTGGATGCCATGCTGTTCAAGGTCGCCGAGTACTTCGAGCAAGAGGTCAACAACGCGGTTGACGCCCTTAGCAGCTTGCTTGAACCACTCATCATGATATTCATTGGTACCGTTGTCGGCGGCATGGTCATCGGCATGTACCTGCCTATTTTCAAGCTAGCCACTGTAGTTGGATAAGACGTAATGGCATTTCTCGACCAGCATCCCGGTCTCGGCTTTCCCGCCGCGGCCGGACTGGGACTGCTGATCGGCAGCTTCCTGAACGTGGTGATCCTGCGCTTGCCCAAGCGCATGGAGTGGCAGTGGCGGCGCGACGCGCGCGAGATCCTGGAGCTGCCGGACATCTATGAACCGCCGCCGCCGGGCATCGTGGTGGAGCCCTCGCACGACCCGGTCACCGGCGACAAGCTCAAGTGGTGGGAGAACATCCCGCTCTTCAGCTGGCTGATGCTGCGCGGCAAGTCGCGCTACAGCGGCAAGCCGATCTCCATCCAGTACCCGCTGGTGGAGCTGTTGACCTCGATCCTGTGCGTGGCCAGCGTCTGGCGGTTCGGCTTCGGCTGGCAGGGCTTCGGCGCAATCGTGCTGAGCTGCTTCCTGGTGGCGATGTCGGGCATCGACCTGCGCCACAAGCTGCTGCCGGACCAGCTGACCTTGCCGCTGATGTGGCTGGGTCTGGTCGGCTCGATGGACAACCTCTACATGCCGGCCAAGCCCGCCCTGCTGGGCGCGGCGGTCGGCTATGTCTCGCTGTGGACGGTGTGGTGGCTGTTCAAGCAGCTCACCGGCAAGGAAGGCATGGGCCACGGCGACTTCAAGCTGTTGGCCGCGCTCGGTGCCTGGTGCGGGCTGAAAGGCATTCTGCCGATCATCCTGATCTCCTCGCTGGTCGGCGCCATCCTCGGCTCGATCTGGCTGGTGGCCAAGGGCCGCGACCGCGCCACCCCGATCCCGTTCGGCCCCTACCTGGCAATCGCCGGCTGGGTGGTGTTCTTCTGGGGCAACGACCTGGTGGACGGTTACCTGCACTTCGCAGGCCTGCGTTAACCGGGGCACGACGATGAGCGACTTCGTCGTCGGCCTCACGGGTGGCATCGCCTCCGGCAAGAGTGCCCTCGCCGCCGAGTTCGAGAAGCTGGGTGTGCCGGTCATTGATGCGGATGTCGTTGCGCGGCAGGTCGTGGCGCCTGGCCCCATTCTCGACGCCATTACCGAGCAGTTCGGCGGCGAGATTCTGTTACCGAATGGAACGCTTGACCGCCAAGCGCTGCGCAAGATCGTCTTCGCCGATCCAGCCCAACGGAAAGCGCTGGAAGCGATCACCCACCCTGCCATTCGCGCAGAACTGCAGCGCGCCGCGCAGGAAGCCGTGGGCCCCTATACGATCGTCGCGATTCCCCTGCTGACCGAAGCGGGCGGACGAGCGACCTATGCCTGGCTGGACCGCATTGTTGTCGTCGATGTGCCGGTGTCGCTCCAACATGCTCGCCTGATGCAACGCGACGGGAGCACATCGGTGCTTGCCGATCAGATGATTGCCGCGCAAGCGTCTCGCGAACAACGATTGGCCATTGCCGATGACGTAGTCAGCAACGAAGGCGACACGGACCGACTGGCGCAACAAGCGCGAAGCCTGGATGCGAGCTACAGGGCAACTTTACAAACGCATCGAATCGGGCGCTGACATCTACGGCTGCGCACCCAAAATACTGCCATGGCCAGTCGACTGCCGTTACCGCCGGCGAGATCGTTAGCACACGAAGCGTGGCATCCATTACTCCCTTACTACGATGCAGAACCCGGCCGGCCGCACAGCCGGCGCTGCCCGAGCGTGCGCTTGCGCGGGATTTGGCTGGAGCAGTTGGGATTTGCGGTTGGGTGCAAGCTGCAGATCACTGCGCGTGCGGGCGAGTTGGTGGTGACGGTGGTGAAGCGCTGAGCTGGGTTTTGGGTGCGGATGTTGTCTGCAAGCACCGGCGCGGGGGGCGTCATGGGTAAGGCTGTCGCGCCCGGGTGCGCTCCTACGGGAGTGTGGGTGGTGGTTAGCGGTGGAAGGCTAGTGTTGCGATGACGCCGCGCTGCTGGCCTGGGCGCACGCTGACGCGCCAGCCGTAGAGGTCGCACAGCCGGCTGACGATCGACAGGCCGATGCCGCCGCCTTGCGAGTGGCCGGCATGGGTGCCGCGGTAGCCGCGCTGGAACAGTTTGGCGGCGTCTTCCTCGCTCAGGCCGGGGCCGGAGTCGATCACTTCCACCGCATCGCCGAGCACGCGCACGCGTACCTGGCCGTCCTGGGTGTACTTGACCGCGTTGCCGATCAGGTTGCCCAGCGCCACCGACAGGGCGGATTCGGGCGCGTCGATGACCAGGTCGCGTTCGCCCTCCAGCAGCAGCTCCAGCTGCTTGCCGCCGAGCTGGGCGCGGTGCGCGTCGATCAGCTGTTCGGCCACCTTGGCGACATTGCTGCTGCCCTGCCCGCGTTCATTGCGCGAGAGCAATAGCAGCGAGCCGATCAGGTCGCTGCACTGCAGTTCGGCGCGCTGGATGCGCTGCAGGCGTTGCAGCATCTTTTCGTCGAGATTGGGCTTGGTGAGCAGCAGTTCGGTGGCGCCGCGGATCACCGCCAGCGGGGTGCGCAGTTCGTGGCTGACGTCGGCATTGAACTCGCGGTCGCGCTGTACAACCTCGGTGAGGCGGGCCGAGTAATCGTCCAGCGCTTCGGCCAGCTGGCCCACTTCGTCGTCCGGGAAGTGCGCGGCCAGCGGCTTGGGCTCACTGGTGCCGCCGCGATAGGCGCGCAGGCGTGCGGCCAGGTCCGACACCGGGCGCATGACCTTGGACGCCGACCACCAGCCAATCAGCAGCGAGAAGCCGCTGAACACCAGCACCGAGAGCATCAAGGTGCGCTTGAGCTGGATCTCGCCCTTGATGGTCTGGGTCATGTCGTAGGCGAGGAAGAACCACTCGCTCGGCGTCTTGCGCACCGCCAGCTTGTACGAATACGCGTTGCCGTTTTCGTCCACGCCGGAGATGGTGTGGATGCCGTCCGGAAACTGATACCACTCCGGCTGTTCCAGCCGCAGCGCTTCGAACTTGTCGCTTTTGACCACCCGCCCACGCATCTGCTGCACCGGCAGGTCGGGGTTGCGCAGCGGGTCGGAATAGAAGCGCTGCGCAAAGGCGTCGATATTGCGGTTCATCACGTCTTCCACCAACTGGTTTTCCACGCGCGAGCGCGCCCAGTTGGTGGCGAAGGCGAACAGCGTGGTCAGGCAGAAGCCCAACAACACGAACGACAGGATGATGCGGCTGCGCAGGCGCCGCCGGTAGCGGCCGCGCCTGCGGGCGGGCCGCGCGCCGTTATTGCTTTCAGGCATCGGGCGAGGCGATGCGATAGCCGATGCCGTGACGGGTCTGGATCATCGGTACATCGAAAGGCTTGTCGACCACCGCACGCAGGCCGTGGATATGCACGCGCAGCGAGTCCGAATCCGGCAGCTCCTCGCCCCAGACGCGGGTTTCCAGCTCCTGACGGGTGACCACGGCCGGCGAGGCCTCCATCAGCGACTGCAGGATCTTCAAGGCAGTGGGGTTGAGCTGCAGCAGCTTGCCGCGGCGACGCACTTCCAGCGTGTCCAGGTTGTATTCCAGATCGCCGGTTTCCAGCACGCGGGTGTGCACGCCCTTGCCACGACGCGACAGCGCGTTGAGCCGCACTTCAACTTCCTGCAGCGCGAACGGCTTGATCAGGTAGTCGTCCGCGCCGGAGTCGAAACCGGCCAACTTGTTGTCCAGCGAATCGCGTGCGGTGAGCATCAGCACCGGTGTCTGCTTGCGCGCTTCGTTGCGCAGCTTGCGACACACCTCGATGCCATCCATGCCGGGCAGGTTGAGGTCGAGCACGATGGCGTCGAACTCGTGCACCACGGCCAAGTGCAGACCGGTCACGCCGTCGGCGGCAAAGTCCACCGTGTGGCCGCGGTCTTCGAGATAGTCGCCCAGATTGGCGGCGATATCGCTGTTGTCTTCGATTACTAGAATTCGCACTGAAACCTCAATAACTATGGTCGGGGTGGACTTAGGAGCCCGGGTCGGTGGCCTTGTGTCTCCGCTGCATGGAGCTCATGTCACGCTCGCCGCTGTCACGCAAGCGTCTGCGTTCGGCAACGGTTTTGCAGATCGAAGTGGTGTGGTGAGAACCCGTCGCCTTTTCACGCGTACAAACCAGGCGACTTTCCTCACCCGCCCTCGTCAAAATTGTATTGATGAGCTCTTGGTCGTTATAGACCGCTGCCTTTCGGTCCGGCGTCAACGCCTGTGCATCACCATTTTCTGCCACTGCAATTTCTATTCTCGTGAGCGCAGAAAGCACCTTAGCGCGGTCTTCCTGACTGATCTCGGAGTACTTGGTGCCGCCATCCAGCTCGTTGCGCACTTGAGCGGCCTGCTGGGCGAATGGCTTCTTGACGTCTACTTTTGCAGAGGCAGCAGCGGCATTGGCTACCAAAAGCACAGAGAGAGATGCGGCATAACAGAAAGCCTTGAGCATGATCGTTCCTTGTTCCATCGTCCGTTTAACATTTCCTCACTTTAGACTCGACGTCGCTGGTGGAGCAAGCGTGCCTAAGTAAAAAGGCCCAAGTGCGACAACGCACTTGGGCCAAAAGTTCATCCCGATCACCGTCACTGCCGAGAGCGGAGCTACGGTCGGGTGAGGCTAGCGAGGAAAGGATTAGATTTTCGTTAAATTTTTGCTAACAACACTTCCGGCCCGATCAACGGATCGACTGCTCCAGGTGCTGGATGATCGCCGCCGCCACGTCAACCTCGCAGACCCCTTCCACGCCCTCCAGTCCGGGAGTCGAGTTGACCTCGAGCACCAACGGCCCACGCCTGGAACGGATCAGGTCCACACCGGCCACGGCCAGGCCCAGCGCGCGCGCCGAGCGTACCGCGACCTCCTGCTCCTGCTCGGTGGCCTGGGCCACCGCAGCGCTGCCGCCCAGATGCAGGTTGGAACGGAAGTCGCCCTCGGCCGCCTGCCGGCGCATGGCGGCAACCACCCGGTCACCGACCACGAAGCAGCGCAGGTCCGCGCCCTCGGCCTCGCCGATGAATTCCTGCACGATGAAGTTGGCGTACAGCCCACGCAGTGCCTCGACCACGCCGCGCGAGGCGCTGGCTTTCTCGGTGAGGATCACCCCGGCGCCCTGCGCGCCCTCGTTCAACTTCACCACATGCGGCGGCGGGCCCAGCATCGACAGCAGATCCTGGGTGTCGTCCGGGTTGTCGCCGAACACGGTCACCGGCATGTCGATGCCTTGCGCGGCCAGCAACTGATGCGCGCGCAACTTGTCGCGCGAACGCAGGATGGCGTCGGACGGGTTGGGCGTGTAGGTGCCCATGAATTCAAGCTGGCGCAACACGGCGGTGGCATAGCGCGTGACCGAGGCGCCGATGCGCGGGATCACCGCATCGAATCCGGTGATCGGCTTTCCCTTGTAGTGCAGGCTGAAACCGTCGGCGGCGATGCGCATGTAGCAGCGCAGCGGATCGAGGATGCGCACGGTATGACCACGCTTGCGCCCGGCCTCGATGAGCCGCCGGGTCGAATACAGCTTGCTGTTGCGGGAAAGAATGGCGATTTTCATCGCGGCAGGTGTACGGCGCGGCCTGGACATGGTCGGAGTCTGATGACGGAGTGACCCAAGTCCGTAGGTCTGCCGGCCGATTGCACGCGCGGGCAGCGTCCCTGCCCTGCACGTTGCGTTCGACGGGTGTGCGACGGCCCCGAGAATGGGAGGTGGAAGTGACGCAGCAAGGCAGCTGTAAGACTGCACGCGCGGCGTGGCTGCGACGGCCCGGATGCTAGCAGGGCGGCTGCGCAGCGCTCAAGCGCGCTGACGTACCGCGGCACAGGTGATGCATGGCGCAGGTTTGCCCGCGACAGTCGCGCAGACAACGCAGCAGACATGCGCGACTCAACGTGTCAGCTCCATCCGCGTCAGCGCGCGCGCTTCCGTCACCTCGGGCGGAATGACCGGCCGCCGCATACCGCATCGACCGCCCTCACGCCGCCCCCCTGTCGTCGTGACGCAGTTTGCACAGCGCAACCCGCAATGCTTGAGTTCCCTCAATGCCGGCATGCCGGCGCACCCGAGACTCTCAATGCGACGTCCAGCAAGCGCGGCTTACGCCAACCCCTCCCGCATCCGTCAAGGACGCCCGTTTCCGCGCGGTGCCGTCTTCGATGGCCAGGGCACCAATTTTGCGTTGTTTTCCGCGCATGCCACGCGCGTGGAGCTGTGCCTGTTCGACGAACAGGGCACCGAAGTGCGGGTGGATCTTCCGGAATACACCAACGAGATCTGGCACGGCTACCTGCCCGACGTCAAACCCGGCCAGCGCTACGGTTACCGCGTGCATGGCCCGTATGAGCCCACCGAAGGCCACCGCTTCAACCACAACAAGCTGTTGATGGATCCGTATGCACGCGAGATGGATGGCGACCTGATCTGGGCAGACGAACTGTACGGCTATACCGTGGGTCACCCGGACGGCGATCTGAGTTTCGACGAGCGCGACAGCGCGCCGTTCATGCCCAAGTGTGTGGTGGTTGAAGACACCTACGACTGGGAAGACGACGCGCGCCTGCTCAAGCCGTGGAACGAGACGGTGATCTACGAAACCCATGTGCGTGGCTATACCATGCGCAACCCGCAGGTACCGGAGGCCGTACGCGGCACCTTCGCCGGCCTGGCGCAGCCGCAGGTGCTGCAATACATCAAGGACCTGGGCATCACCGCGGTGGAGCTGTTGCCGGTACATGCGTATCTGGACGACCAGCATCTGCTGGACAAGGACCTGCGCAATTACTGGGGCTACAACACCATCGGCTTCTTCGCGCTGAAGTCGCGCTACCTGTCCAGCGGACATCGCGATGAGTTCCGCGACATGGTCAAGGCCATGCACAAGCAGGGCCTGGAAGTGATCCTGGACGTGGTCTACAACCACACCGCAGAAGGCAGCGAGCTGGGCCCGACGCTGTCGTTCAAGGGCATCGACAACGCCAGCTACTATCGCCTTGCCGAAGACAAGCGTTACTACATCAACGATACCGGCACCGGCAATACGCTCAATCTGAGCAACTCGCGGGTGATCCAGTTCGTCAACGACTCGCTGCGCTATTGGGCCGGCGAGATGCATGTGGACGGCTTCCGCTTCGACCTGGCCACGATCCTGGGACGCGAGCCGAGTGGCTTCGACCAGCGTGGCGGTTTCCTGGATGCGTGCAACCAGGATCCGTTGCTGTCGGAGGTCAAGTTGATTGCCGAACCCTGGGACTGCGGCCCCGGCGGCTACCAGGTCGGTCACTTCCCGCCGGGCTGGTCGGAATGGAACGACAAGTTCCGCGACAACGCCCGCGAGTTCTGGAAGGGCGAGGATGGCAAGCTCGCCGAGTTCGCCACGCGCTTCACCGGTTCGGCCGATCTGTTCGATCGTCGCGGTCGCCGCCCGTGGGCGTCGGTCAACTTCATCACCGCGCATGATGGATTCACCCTGCGCGACCTGGTGAGCTACAACGAAAAGCACAACATCGCCAATGGCGAGGACAATCGCGACGGTTCGTCCAACGACGGTTCCTGCAACTATGGCGAGGAAGGCGATACCGACAACGCGGACGTGCTGCAGATCCGCGAGCGGCAGATGAAGAACCTGCTCGCCACGCTGCTGCTCTCGCAAGGGACGCCGATGATGCTTGCCGGTGACGAGCGTGCGCAGTCGCAGGGCGGCAACAACAACACCTATTGCCAGGACAACGAGATCACCTGGCTGGACTGGGAAAACGACCCGACCGATGGCCGCCTGACCGACTTCGTCAAGGCACTGACACAGTTGCGCAAGCGCTATCCGATCCTGTCGCGCGGCCGCTTCCTCAACGGCCAGTACAACGAGGAGGCAGGCCTGCGCGATCTCACCTGGCTCAATCCGGGTGGCACCGAAATGGACGACGCGCACTGGACCGATGCCGGCGCACGCTCGGTGGGACTGCTGCTGGAAGGCAAGGCCCAGACCTCCGGTGTCAAGGAGCTGGCCAACGACGCCACCTTGTTGATCGTCATCAATGCCTATCACGAAGGCGTGACCTTCACCCTGCCCTCGGCCGACGAACCGGTGCACTGGAAGCTGGCGCTCTCGACCGACGAAGCACTGGAAGTGGACATGATGCCGGCCGGCGCCAGCGAATTCCTGGCCCCGCCGCGCAGCGTGTCGGTGTTCGAGTGCAAGAACGACCAGTAACACTGATGCGGTAACACGAACTCGCGGCCTGCCGGAAACCCGGTAGGCCGCGAGTTTTTTATTGCTTCGACATCGGCGACGGAGGCTACGGCTTTAACAGGATCTGCGCTATCGATTCATGGATGCCTATGCAGCAGTGCAACTCTGAAGGTGACAGCCGGACTCTGCGTCGAGCGCGGGGAAGCAGAATCGCTGCCGGCGCGCCGCAATCGCAGATAGAGCTGCAATGGCTTTGCTTGCCAAACAGCTTGGAGCAGCGGCTTGGTCTCTAGTGGCGCGCGTGGCGATGCGGCCTGGTGCGGTATTTATCGAGTTACCGCTCGCCTTTATCGATAGCCGATCAACCAACTTAAAAAAGCCGAAACAGCCGCACCCGGCAATCACGCATTTCGAGTACATCTCGAAAAACCCGCCGCTTAATCGCGACGCACTGTGCTTAAACAATTACATCGCCACAGCAAGCTGGACACGCAATTCGCTGGCTCCGGCCTAAAACACGGCGACATCGGCAGGCATCACCACACCCAGATGTGATTGCACGATCCGGCAGCGTCTCGAATGCGGCAAATGACGGCGATAACACCAAAGTGCACGACGGCCGTGAATCGCTAAGCGTTACGCGCCCTAGCCAGACCTTGAAGACGCAAAACTCAGCCCGGATACAGCGGGAATCGCTTGTCCGGATGATTGGCCTTCCATTCCTTGTAGGAGCTGGTGCCTTCCCAGGCCTTGAACGCACGCGGCGTGCGACCACGCCCGGACCAGGTCTCGCCGGAATGCGGAATCCAGTACTTGGCCACCACTTCGCCTGTGGACGACAACGGCCCCTTGGATTTGCCAGTCATTGCCAGCGAGGCAATCTGGGACTTCTGCTTGGCATTGAAGCGGCTGCCGAATTGGGTCAGCACCTCGACCACCTGGTCGAAGGCTTCCAGCGTCTGGGCGTACTTCAGTTGGGCTTCTTCCTGCTCGAGCTTGCGCAGCTCTTCCAGCAATTGGGCTTTGGCGGCGGCAGAGGGTGAAGCGGGCGGAACCTGGCGCATTGGCAAAACTGAGGTTGGACGGGTCAGCGAGTATTGCCGCTGCGCCGGCTAGCGTAAAGCGGCAGGACGCGCCCGAGTCTGGCTGCGCTCAGCGATGGCGCAGCAAGGCATGCTCGCGGGCCATGGTCAGCACCGGCCCGATGCGCCCGGCCCGGATCAGCTCACCGCAGTGCTTGCCGACAAACTCGACCCTGGGCACAGAAAACCACTGCACCACCCGATCCAGCTCGCCGGCGTTGATGGACCAGGCATGGCAGACCGCTTCGCCCAGCTCTTCCACCCCCACCAGCCCCAGCTCGCGAATCTGCTCGGAATCCAGCGCGAACATCTCCAGCACCTTGCCAGCATCGTCCGGCGTGCCGTAACCAAAACGCATCTGCTCGGCGCGGTGAGCAACCGAGGCGGCACGCGCGGATTCGGCGCGGCGTATGCCCTTCAGAAGTGCGCCGATGAGTTGAGGATGCGTGGCGGTCATGGTGCTCGCTCGATGATGGCTGCCACTATGCCCATCGCCGCGAGCCCGCTCAATCAGGAGGTTCCTGACCATGGGCAAGGAAATAGCGAAGCGCGCAACTGGCGTTATTCGCTCCAAGCGCGCTGCAATCAATGCCGGGTCAAACACTAACTGTTAAGTCCGGCGGCACCGTCACAATCGGTTGTAGCCGACGAAAACATCCGATCCGCGATTAAAAACCGACAGCTGAAAACCAATCGTTGCCATCGACTGCGGAGGCCTGGGCTACGCCCTGAAATGGCATGTCGGGGGGTAAGCGCAATCGCGCAGCGACCACCCAGAAGGTAAGCAATTCAGTTAGGACGGATCGGATATAGAGCGATTGCGCTCTGGCACAGCGGACAAGATCGTCAGAGGCACCTGCCGGACATGGAGCGGGCGATGGGAATCGAACCCACGTCAGTAGCTTGGGAAGCTACAGCTCTACCATTGAGCTACGCCCGCACGGCGTTGCGAGAGTTTAGGCGGGTGCGGGGGCCGGGCGCAATGCACAGATGTGACGAGGGCCGGTTGCCCGGCCCTCGTTTGCAACGCATGTGGTGCGTGGATCAGAAGTTGCCGCTGAAATTCACGAACAGCGTCGCGTCGCGGGCGCTGCGCTGGGCGGTGGTGGTGCTCAGGCCGATGTTGCTCTGCAGGCCCCACAGGCCGGTGCGGGCGCCCAGCACGACGGTCGCGTAGTTGCGATCGAAGTTCTGCCCGGGGACGGTGTACATGCCCACTTCCGGCATCGACTGCAGCCAGGCGCGGGCTTCGGTGCCGTCCTTGAACTCGTGGTCGTAGGTCGCCTGCAGGTACGGCTTGACCGCAGCACCGTCCAGGCGCACCTGGAAGCCGATGCGGCCGACCATCGAGTCGATGTCCTGATCGGCATAGCCCAATGCGGTGGAGCTTTCGTTGCTCTCGGTGTAGCCGTCGAGCTTGAGCTTCTGCCAGGTCAGGCCGACCACCGGGCCGTACTTGACGTTGCCTTCGCCCAGCGAATAGCCGGCGTTGACCGCGGCGGTGAGGTTGCTGCCATCCGGCGAGCCGCTGTGTACGCGGGTGGCCGGCCCCAGCTGCACTTCGCGGTCGACGTCGTAGCTCAGCCAGCTGTAGCTGACCTGCGCGTTGACCCAGACCGGGCCGGTGTACCAGCCGAAGAAGCCGCCCAGCGTGGCGTCGTCCTGCTTGAAGCTGCCGTTACGGTTGCCGAAGTCGGCGTCCATGCTGCCGAAGCCGGCAAAGCCGCCGAACACCAGGTCGCCCGCAGTCCAGTCCACACCGAACAGGCCGGCCGGGGCCATGCCGTCGTACAGATCGGCGTGGTCGTAACGCTGCATGTCGCCGCGCACGCTACCCCACCAACGCAGGCCATCGGCGTCCGGCTTGCCGTCCAGATGCCAGGCCACCTGGTCGGCGCGCGCGCGGCCGATCGCCTGCGCCGAATGCGTCAGCACCTGCTGCAGACGCGGGGCTTCCAGCAGCGAGATGGCGTACTCGCCCAGGATCTGGTGGGTGGCGGTGGTCGGATGGATGCCATCGGCGAACACATAGGTGTTCGGCGCGTTGGCAGCGACCAGGCTGGTCGGGTTGCAGGCCGGCAGCGGCACGGCGGGGTTGCAGGCGGTGCTGGTGACGTTGCTGAAGCCGTAGGTGCCCGGATCGGCAACCACTTCCTGCAGGATGTGGAAGGTGTCGACCGGGATCACGCGCAGGCCGGCCGATCGCAGGCCATTGAACAATGCGGTGTTGTAGGCGGTTGCCGCAGCAGTGCCCTGCGCCATCGCGGCGGCACCGCCGGCGCGGAAGCGCGGGGTGATGCCCACGTCCGGAATGGTCGGCACCATCACATAGCGCGCGCCGGCAGCCTGCAAGGCGCCGACTGCACCGACCTGCGCGGTGACCGCGTTGCCGATGATGGCCTGCGCCTGGGCCGGCGCGGCGGCAGCGGCGAGCAGATCGTTGGCGCCGCCCCATACGGTGTAGAGCGCATTCGGGTTGGCCTGGCCGCCGTTGGCGCTCAGGTAGGTGTTGATCTGGCTGGTCACCGAGGGCGCGGCACCGAGCACGCTGCTCGAACCGGCCTGGATGCGGGCGCCGCCGGCGGCGTAGTTGTCGCCGGTCTGGCCATTGCCGTTGGGCGCAGCATTGGTGCCGTAATGGTCGGCGACGTACTCAGCCCAGACCCAGCCCGGGTTGGTGGTGAACTTGCCGGTGACCGCGCGCGAGGCGGCCGGCAGCAACGGGTTGTAGTAGCCGCTATCGGTGAGGCTGTCACCGAAGAACACGGTCTGGTCGAACGCAGACGCGGCCATGGCCGGGGTGGCCGCAATGGCGATGGCCACGGCCATCAGGGAACGGATCGGGCGAAGGGTTGAAGCCATGGGAGTGCCTGCTCAAGGTAGTGTGGAACTGGACCGGACCTGCTGACGTACGCCGGCGAATGGCACATGGTTTCACCCTCGCCGCCCGCGCTCACGCTGCATTGCCGCATAACGCAAAAACGCGCGCCCTGACGGCACGCGATGCCACAATGATGACATGAACATTCAACTCAACGGCACCCCGCGCGACATTCCCGACGACCTGCTGCTGGCCACCCTGCTGGAGCAGGAAGGTCTTGCACAGCGGCGCGTGGCGGTGGAGATCAATGGCGAAATCGTGTCACGCGGGCGGCATGCCACGCACCGGTTGCGTGCCGGCGATGTGGTGGAGATCGTGCACGCGCTGGGCGGCGGTTGATGCGACGCGCAGGCCGGCGCAGCTGCGCGCGATCGGTGATAATTACCCGATGACCAATACCGCCCCCTCTGATGCGCTGATCATCGCCGGCAAGCCCTACCGTTCGCGCCTGCTGACCGGCACCGGCAAGTTCAAGGACCTGGACGAAACCCGCCTGGCCACCGAAGCGGCGGCCGCGCAGATCGTCACCGTGGCGATCCGCCGGGTGAACATCGGCCAGGACCCCAACGCGCCCAGCCTGCTCGATGTGCTGCCGCCGGATCGCTACACGCTGCTGCCCAACACCGCCGGCTGCTACACCGCCGAAGACGCGGTGCGCACCTGCCGGCTGGCGCGCGAGCTGCTGGACGGCCACAACCTGACCAAGCTGGAGGTGCTCGGCGACGAGCGCACGCTGTATCCGGACGTGGTGCAGACGCTCAAGGCTGCCGAGCAGTTGGTCGCCGACGGCTTCGACGTCATGGTCTATACCTCCGACGATCCGATCCTGGCCAAGCGCCTGGAAGAAATCGGCTGCGTGGCGGTGATGCCGCTGGCCGCGCCGATCGGCTCCGGGCTGGGCATCCAGAACAAGTACAACCTGCTGGAAATCATCGAAAACGCCAAGGTGCCGATCATTGTCGATGCCGGCGTAGGCACGGCGTCGGATGCGGCAATCGCGATGGAGCTGGGCTGCGATGGCGTTCTGATGAATACCGCCATTGCCGGTGCGCGCGATCCGATCCTGATGGCGAGCGCGATGCGCAAGGCGATCGAGGCCGGACGCGAAGCCTTCCTGGCCGGGCGGATTCCGCGCAAGCGGTATGCCTCGGCGTCGAGTCCGGTAGATGGCGTGATTGGATGAGTGGGTGGACTGCGTTGACATTGCCGTCGATGCGCACCGCTTGGCCGTGTGGCGTGCCGGATGTGGCCGTTGCTGGATCGCGCGTCGCTGCACGTTCTCCCTCACGCCGTACCCTCTCACCCCAACCCCTCTCCCCAAGGCAGAGGGGCTTTTGTTTTTTGATGTGACTTCCTCATGACTGATCCTTTCACCAGCGACGGCGCCAAGATGCCGCCCAAGCCCTTCACCATCGAAGAGGGCCGCCGGCAGGTGCGCAGCTTCGTGCTGCGCCAGGGCCGCTTCACCCCGGCGCAGCAGCGCGCGTTCGACGAGCTGTGGCCGCGCTTCGGCCTGGACTACAGCGGTGCGCCGCGCGATCTCGATGCGGCCTTCGGCCGTCCCGCACCCAAGGTGCTGGAAATCGGGTTTGGCAATGGCGCGGCATTGCGCTTTGCCGCGCAGCAGGACCCCAGCCGCGATTACATCGGCATCGAGGTGCATGCGCCCGGCGTCGGTCGCCTGCTCAATGCGCTGGACGAGGATGGCAGCACGCATGTGCGCCTGTATCACCACGACGCGGTGGAAGTGCTCGAGCACGAGATCGCCGATGGCGCGCTTGACGAGGTGCGCATCTACTTCCCCGATCCGTGGCACAAGAAGCGCCACAACAAGCGCCGCCTGATCCAGCCGGCGTTCGCGCAGCTGGTGGTGCGCAAGCTACGCGATGGTGGCCGCCTGCATGCGGCCACCGACTGGGCCGATTACGCCGAACAGATGTGGGACGTGCTCGACGCCACCCCGGGCCTGGTCAATCGCGCCGGCCCGCGCGGCCACGTCGAACGCCCCGCCTGGCGCCCGCAGACCCACTTCGAAACCCGCGGCCAGAAGCTCGGCCACGGCGTGTGGGATCTGGTTTATGACCGGGATTCGGGAGCAGGGATTGGGGATTCGTAACAGCGCTACCCCGCATACTCGACGCCGCAGTCGCCTGACCAATCCCCACTCCCGAATCCCGAATCCCTGCCCCGATGGACACCGCGCTGACACTGACCAACGATATGAAGCTCGTCCTCGGGCTGGTCGGTTTCACGATGGCGATGTTTTTGTTCGAGCGCATCCGCGCCGACGTGGTGGCCTTGATCGTGCTGGTGGTGCTGGGCGTCACCGGGCTGGTGGCGCCGGAAGAACTGTTCGGTGGTTTTTCCGGTAACGCGGTGATGAGCATCATCGCCACCACCATTCTTGGTGCGGGGCTGGAGCGCACCGGTGCGTTGAATCGGCTGGCGACCTGGTTGCTGCGGCGCTCGCACGGCAGCGAACAACGCCTGATGATGATGACGCTGGCCATCTCCGGTTTGAATTCGTCCTTCATGCAGAACCCGTCGGTGATGGCCTTGTACCTGCCGGTCGCCTCGCGGCTGGCCACGCGCACCGGGCTGACCCTGCAACGCATGCTGCTGCCGATCGCCGCAGCCATCGTGATGGGCGGCGCGCTGACCATGGTGGGCAATTCACCACTGATCCTGCTCAACGATCTATTGGTCTCCGCCAACAACAACCTGCCCTCGGGCATGGCCAGCATCGAGCCGTTGACGATGTTCGCGCCGCTGCCGATCGGCGTGGCCTTGCTGATCGCCGCACTGCTGTACTTCCGCTTCTACGGCGACCGCAAGCTGATCGAAGAAGAACGCCTGATCAACGAAGGCGTCACACCCTCGCGCACCGAAAGCTATTTCGCCAAGACCTACGGCATCGACGGCGACGTGTTCGAGCTCACCGTCAGCGCCGAAAGCCCGTTGGTCGGCATGACCCTGGGCGAGGCCGAAGCGCTGCACGACGCGCCGTTGTTGCTGGCCCTGAAGACCGGCAACGACACCCGCCTGGCGCCGCCGGCCGACATGCGTATCTGGGTCGGCAGCGTGCTCGGGGCGATGGGGCCGCGCCAGGAAGTGACCGACTTTGCGCAGAACCAGTTCCTGCGCATGTCCTCGCGCCTGCGCAACCTGGGCGATCTGTTCAACCCCAGCCTGGCCGGCATTTCCGAAGCATTGATCCCGCCCAACTCGCGGCTGATCGGCAAGACCGCGGCCGAGTTGCGCCTGCGCAAGCAGAGCGGCATCAGCCTGCTGGCGATCAACCGCGACAAGCAGGTGATCCGCGAGGACGTGCGCAACGTGCCGCTGCGCGGCGGCGACATGCTGGTGTTCCACAGCATCTGGCAGGACCTGGCGCAGGCGGCGGAAAGCCGCGATTTCGTGCCGGTGACCGACTTCCCCAAGGGCGAGCAGCGCCCGCACAAGTTCAAGATTGCCATGGCGATCTTCGCCTTCACTATCCTGATCGCGCTGACCTCGCGCTTGCCGGTGGCGCTGACCTTGATGACCGGTGTGGCCTGCATGCTGGTCAGCGGCGTGCTGCGCATGGACGAGGCCTACGCCTCGATCAACTGGAAGACCATCTTCATGATGGCCGGCCTGATTCCACTCGGCTGGGCGATGGACAGCAGCGGCACCGCGGCCTGGGTGGCCGGCCACACCATCGACCGCCTGCCCGAAGGCATTCCGGTATGGGCGCTGGAAATCAGCCTGGCGCTGCTGACCACCGCGTTTTCGCTGGTGATCAGCCATGTCGGCGCCACCATCGTGATGGTGCCGATTGCGGTCAACCTGGCGCTGGCCGCCAACGGCAACCCCACCGCATTCGCGCTGATCGTGGCGCTGTCGGCGTCCAACAATCTGATGACGGCCTCCAACCCGGTGATCTCGATGGTGGCGGGCCCAGCCAACTATCAGCCGCGCGAGCTGTGGCGCGTGGGCGCACCGCTGTCGCTGATCTACATCGTGGTGATGGTGTCGATGATCAACCTGATGTTCTGGTGGGCAGCGCGCTGAGCCGCACCACTTTCAGCAGTCACCCAAGCACCACCTGCTCACCCTCGATGCGCACCGGCACCGCCAGCAGTGACTGACCGCGGCACGGGCCGCTGATGCATTCGCCGCCGGTGAGCTCGAACGCTGCGCCATGCGCTGCGCACACCAGATGGCCGTCCTTGGTCTTGAGGAACTGGCCCGGCGCCCAGTCCAGCCGGCGGCCGGCGTGCGGGCAGACGTTCAACCAGGCGCGCACCTGGGCGCCGTCGCGATACAGCACCAGGGACTCCGGGCCGCCGTCCCAGACCGCTTCGACTTCCAGAAATCCGGCGTCGGGAATCTGCGCCAGTTCGGCAAGCGTGGTGGACGATGACGAAGACATGCGGTCTGCTGTTCGAGAACGGACTGCGATTGTGGCATGCGCCTGCATCGCCCCGACGCCATGCGGCGGGCTGCGATTCGCCCGCTTGCCGGCCCGTATGGGCGGTGCTCCGGGCTGCCAGAGCGACAATCGCCCAGCACACCCGATGTGATGGATTTAACAAAACGAGCGAACTTTTAACGAAGTTTTCACTCAATGACATGAAACCGCAACGATACTGCCTGCCTGTTTCCTGCCCGGCAGCCCACCGCCATGCCTGCACGCATCTTCCAATTCGGTAACCTCCACCACCTGTTTGCCCCGCGCAAGCCGCGTCACCCGTTGGTGCGCGTGGCCGCCGGCCTGGCTGGTCTGGTCATCCTTGCGGTGCTGATTTTCTTCAGCGTGTTCGTGGGCGCGGCGATGATCCTGGGCGGCATTGCCTGGAAGCTGCTGAGCAAATCGAACCGTCGCACGCCGCAGCACACCCGCGTGGTCGAGGCCGAATACCGCGTGGTGCGCAAGCCTGCGCTGCCGTTGTCGCACTGAAGCACCAGTCCACCGCCTCCAGCGCGGTGAGCATCCAATCCCGAATCAGTCGCGCAGGTATTGACCGGCCTGCGCGAGTTTGCATGCGCCGATGCAAGCCGTGATCGCAGACCTGCCAGCCAGACGTTGCGCCGCACTGCACGCTGCAGCGCGACGGTTCCGTCATGCACGGGCAAACGGCTAGACTCACGTGCCCCGTTCCCCAAGGATGCGTGCATGACCCACGATGTGATTCCCGCCGCCGATGTTCCGCGCATTCCGGTGGTTGGTGGCGGTAACTTTCCGGTGCACCGCATCTACTGTGTCGGCCGCAACTTTGCCGATCACGCGCGCGAGATGGGCGCCACTGCGCCTGCCTCCAAGGCCGAGCGTGGCCAGCCGACCTTTTTCATGAAGCCTGCCGATGCGATCGTGGTCGGCCACGGCGACCACATTCCATACCCGCCGGGCACCAAGGAACTGCACCACGAAGTGGAACTGGTGGTGGCACTGGGCAGCGATGCGCCGGCCGGCGAGTTGCCGGTGGAGCATGCAGAGGCGCTGATCTACGGCTACGGCGTGGGCCTGGACCTGACCCGACGCGACCTGCAGGCAGCGGCCAAGGCCAAGGGCCTGCCGTGGGACATCGCCAAAGGCTTCGACCACTCCGCGCCGATCAGCGAGCTGGTGCATGCCGGCGAAGTGGGCGCGCTGGAGGCCTTGAACCTGTCGCTGGAGGTCAACGGCCAGGTGCGTCAGCAGTCGTTGCTGGATCAGATGATCTGGAACGTGCCGGAGATTTTGCATGAGCTCTCCAAACTCTACGCATTGCGCGCGGGCGACCTGATCTTCATGGGCACGCCGGCCGGTGTCGGTCCGCTGCTGCCCGGCGATCAGTTCAGTGCGCGCCTGGAAAACGTTGCCGAGCGCCACGGCATCATCGCGGGCTGACACGCGGCCCGCTACGATCACCCTGCGGCAGTTGGTCCGCGACCGCATCTGGAGTGCGCTATGGGAATGGTCAGCGAATTCAAGCAATTCGCGATGCGTGGCAATGTCATCGACCTGGCGGTCGGTGTGGTCATCGGTGCAGCGTTCGGCAAGATCGTCACTGCACTGGTGGAAAAGATCATCATGCCGCCGATCGGCTGGGCCATCGGCAATGTGGATTTCTCGCGCCTGGCCTGGGTGCTCAAGCCGGCCGGCGTCGATGCCACCGGCAAGGAAATTCCGGCAGTGGCGATCGGCTACGGCGATTTCATCAACACCGTCGTGCAGTTCGTGATCATCGCCTTTGCGATCTTCATGGTGGTCAAGCTGATCAACCGCCTGACCCACCGCAAGCCGGATGCTCCCAAGGGCCCGAGCGAAGAAGTGCTGTTGCTGCGCGAGATTCGCGATTCGTTGAAGAACGACACACTGAAGACACCGGGCGTGCCGTAAGCGGACACATCCGCTGCGCAACTTCGCGCAGGAGGATGACCTTTCGCACGCAGACGGGGGACCTCGCGCTGATAAGCTCGGGGTCCCCTTGTCGTTGGAGCCGCCCTGCATGCGTCGCCTCGCTGTTGCCATCTCTGCCCTACTCGCCTGCACACCCGCGCTTGCCGCACAGACCACCATCGCCGATGGCGCGCTGCGCACCGCCGCGCAGCTGCGCGAGCAGGCCTTGGCCGACACCACCGGCTTTGCGGTGGTGGAATCGTTGACTACCGAAGTGGGCCCACGCATTGCCGGTGGCGAGGCCGATCCGCGCGCGGTGGCCTGGGCCAAGGCCAAGTTCCAGTCGCTGGGCTTCGACAAGGTGTGGACCGAGCCGGTGAGCTTTCCCAAATGGCAGCGGCGCAGCGAGCAGGCGGCGGTGATCGGTGCACATGCGCAGCCCCTGCACATCACTGCACTGGGCGGCAGCCCGGGCGGCACCGTCGAAGGCGAGGTGGTGCGCTTCGACAACCTGGTCGCACTGCAGGCCGCACCGGCCGGCTCGCTGGCCGGCAAGATCGCATTCGTCGATTACCAGATGACCAAGGCGCGCGACGGCAAGGATTACGGCAATGGCGGCGCGGTGCGCAGCAAGGGTCCGTCGGAAGCGATCCGCAAGGGCGCGATCGGCTTCGTGATGCGCTCGGCCGGCACCGACTCGCACCGCGTGCCGCATACCGGCATCACCCGCTTCGATGAAGGCGTGACGCCGGTACCGGCAGCGGCGTTGTCGGTGCCCGATGCCAACCAGCTCGCGCGCCTGACCGCGCTGGGCAGCACGCGTGTGCGGCTGGCGCTGGATTGCGGCTGGGACGGCACCGCGACCTCCTACAACGTGATCGGCGAAATCACCGGACGCAGCAAGCCGAAGGAAGTGGTGGTGATCGGCGGGCATCTGGATTCGTGGGATCTGGGCACCGGCGCGATCGACGATGGTGCAGGCGTGGCGATCACCATGGCCGCGGGCCACCTGATCGGCCAACTCAAGCAGGCGCCCAAGCGCAGCATCCGCGTGGTGGCCTTCGCCAACGAGGAGCAAGGCCTGTACGGCGGCAAGGCGTATGCGGCCGCGCACGGCAAGGATGCCAAGGACATGGCGCTGCATCAGATCGGCGCGGAGAGCGACTTCGGTGCCGGGCGCATCTATGCGTTCAACACCGGCTCGGCGGCACCGGAGGCGTCGCGCGCAGCGACCAGACAGATTGCCGAGGTACTCGCGCCGTTGGGCATCGCGTATGAGCCGAGCAAGGGCGGCCCCGGCCCGGATGTCGGGCCGATTTCCGCCAAGGGTGGCGCCTGGGCATGGCTGGCGCAGGACGGCACCGACTACTTCGACCTGCACCACACCGCCGACGACACGCTGGACAAGATCGACCCCAAGGCGCTTGCGCAAAACGTCGCGGCCTACACGGTGTTTGCGTACCTGGCGGCCGAAGCCGATGGCGATTTCGGCAGCCGCGCAAAAAGCGTGCAGCCGCCGAGCGAATAACTGCATTTGCAGACGTCGCGGGCGCACCTCGGTTGAGTGCGCGCGGCACAGGGCACGCGCACGCTGCGCGTGATCTGTGCCGATACCGACATCGCAGCGACGATTGCCAGCGGCCAGGCACGTCCTGGTCGCTGCAGGTCTCAAGCACGCCACCCGCCTTTCGCTTCCACTCCAGGACGAGCACACACAATGGCGGCCAAGCGCCAACGCAGTGCGAACAACGCGGCAACCCTGCTGGATGTCGCCAAGCACGCCGGGGTCTCGCCGATGACCGCTTCGCGCGTCATCAACCGCCACCCGCATGTCGGCGAGGAGATGCGCGTGCGTGTGGAAGCCTCGGTCCAGGCATTGGGGTATCGCCCCAACCTGGCCGGCCGTTCGTTGCGCACCAGCGGCCTGTTGCGCATCGGCGTGCTGTACAGCAATCCCAGCGCGGCCTACCTCAACCAATTCATGCTCGGGCTGCTCGAACAGAGCAGCCTCAATGGCAGCCAGGTGCTGGTGGAAAAATGCGGCGCCATCCGCAGCCAGCGTGCCGCCACCGAGCGCTTGCTGGCGGCCGGCGTGGACGGCGTGATCCTGCCGCCCCCGCTATGCGATTCGCGCCAGACCATCGCCGAACTCGATGCACGCGGCATCCCGGTCGTGGCGGTGGCGAGCGGCGCACCGATGGCGCAGATCAGCTCGGTGCGCATCGACGATTACCAGGCTGCGCGCGCCATCGTCGATCACCTGATCGAACTCGGCCATCGCCGCATCGCCTTGATCAAGGGCGACCCCAAGCACACGCCCAGTGCGTTACGTGCCAACGGCTATCTCGACAGCCTGCAGGCTGCCGGCCTGCCCGTAGCCGAAGAATTGATGGCAGACGGTCTGTTCACCTATCACTCCGGCCTGCTCGCCGCGCGCAGCCTGCTTGCGCAGGCGCAACCGCCCACCGCCCTGTTCTGCAGCAACGACGATATGGCGGCAGCCGCCGTTGCGGTCGCACACGGCCTGGGCCTTCGCGTGCCCGAAGATGTATCGGTCGCCGGTTTCGACGACACCCCGGTCGCCACCACCATCTGGCCCGAGCTCACTACCGTGCATCAACCGGTCACCGCGATGGGCCGCGCGGCGGTGTCGCTGCTGGCCGATGCGATCCGCCAGCGACGCAAGGGCGCTCCCGCGCAGGGCGTGCATCAGGTGATGAAGTACACCGTGGTCAAGCGCGGCTCGACGGCGGGGCCACCGGCGCGCTAAGCGCCGCATCGATCGGCACCGTGTAACGCCTGCGGCATCACGCTAAAAAAACGGCCACATCGCTTCCCGACGATGCGGCCGAATGGGAGGGTGCCCGACGTTGCCGTCAGGCGTACTGCAGCGCCGCACTCGGCGGCGACGGGAAGAAAGCGCAATGACCGCTTGGAGAGCGACAACAGCGAAACATGCGCGACCCAGCGCGAGGGTGCGCTGGGTCGCACAACGGTGCAGCCGGATCAGAAGCGCAGACGCAAGCCCGCGTAGTAACGACGCTCGAAGATGTTCTGGTCGTAGTAGTGGTTGGTCCACTGCGCGTAGCGCCGCTCGCTTTCGCCGGTCAGATTGGTCGCCTGGGCGTACAGGGTCAGGTGATCGTTGACGTCGTAGCTGAAGGACGCATCGAGATAGCCCACGTCGTCGTTCCAGATCGCCAGCTCGTCGCCCCAGGCGCCGCTGTTGACCTGGCTGAAGCGCTTGCTGCGCCAGTTGTAGGCCACACGCGCCTGCAGCTTGTCCTTCTGGTACCACAGCACCGCGTTGGCCTGATGCTTGGAGTTGTCGCCGATCGGCAAGGTGTTGCCGTCGATATCGGTGTTGTCGGTATCGGCATCGGAGAAGGTGTAGTTGATGTTGGTACCGAAGCCGCTCAACCAGCCGGGCAGGAAGTCGAAGGCTTGCTGATACCCCACTTCAAAGCCCTTGATCTTGCCGCCACCGCCGTTGACGATGCGCTCCACCGGGCCACCCAGCCGCGCCACGCCATCGGCGTCGGGCAACAGCTCGATATTGGTCACCGTGGTGGGGAACGACTTCACATCGATCAGGAACGCACCCACGCTGACCAACGACGCATCGGAGAAATACCATTCCCACGAGGCGTTGTAGTTGGTCGCGCGATACGGATCGAGATCCGGATTGCCGGAGCGGCCATTGAGGAACAGCACCGCATCCGAGGGCAACGCGGGGTTGCGCGGTGGCGTGCCGTTGACCGCATAGAAGCTCACCAGCCCGCGCCCGAGATCGGGCAGGTCCTGGCGCGCCACGGCCTTGTTGTAGGCAAAGCGCAGCTTCTGCGCGTTGGTGATGTCCAGCGACAGGTTGGCGGTGGGCAGCACGTCGGTGTACTGGCGGTTCAGGCGATTGGTACCGATCGCCGGGCTGACGCCGTTCCATTCGACATTGCCGATGAACACATTGCCGCTGCTCAGGTACTGGTCGATCGCCAGCTTGGTCTGCACGATGCGCGCGCCGATGTTGGCCGTCCACGGGACCGCGCTGCCGGTACCGCCTTCCAGATTGGCCAGAAAATACGCTGCGGTGCTCTTTTCGGTGACCTTGTAGGAGTCGGCGGCCTGCTGGTAGGCCACGTTGCCCGGATACAGGCTGTTGAGATAACCCACCGGGTCCTTCATGACCTGCGGGTTGATCGCCGGCAGGCCCTGGCTGCCCAGGCCGGTGACCTTGAGCGGATCGAAGTCGTTGAAATACGCCCAGTAACTGGGAATCGAATTGAACGGCAGCAGGCGCGCTTCGGAGACGCCGCTGCAGGTGTCCACGATCAGCGGATCCTTGAAGTAATACAGCGAACGGTTCGGGTCGGCGCAGCTGGTCGATACCGGCGACAGATAGCGATAGGTATCCAGCTTGACCTCGCGCTCGCCGTAGCGGATGCCGAACTGGAAGCCGCGCACCACGCCCTCGTCGAACTCGAAGGTGCCATCGGCGCGGAACGCGTCCATCGTCGCTTCGATCTTGTTGCCCTGCGCCCAGGTCGACATCAGCTGCCAGTTGTCCGGGTTGGACACGTCGGTGCCGAGGTTGACCGCCGGATAGGTGCCACGGAAATCCACCGAGGCATCCACTGTCGGCAAGCCGTTGGCGTTCGCCCACTGCGTGATGCCGCCGGCGCGCGTGATCTGGTCGCCACGCGTCACCACCGCATCGGCACGCGCTTCGTCGTAGGTGCGCTGCGCATCGCCATGCACCCACCGGAACGACGCACGGAAGGGGCCACCATCATCGAAGCGCAGCTCCAGATTGGTGTTGAGCGCGTCCGAGTCGGCAACGCCGGCCATCGAGTGGGCCTGGAAGCGGTTGTAGCGGAACTGGCCGTATTCCAGCAAGCCGTTGGAATCGACCACCGACCCGGGCTGCAACTGGTTGGTGGCCCAACCGGTGTGCAGCTGCGCGGCCACCGAGGTGTCCTGGTCTTCGAGCTTGGTGTAGGCCGCATCGGCCAACACCGTCCACGAATCGTTGATGTTGAACTGGAACGAACCGTTGATGCCGGTGCGCTGGCGATCGGTGCTGCGGTTGTCCAGTTCGGTGGCGACCCAGTTGTAGAAGTAATCGCGCGGCAGATTGCTGGGGTTGGTGTTGCTGCCGATGCGCCCGTCGCCGTTGAAATCGAAGCCCACATTCTGCTCGGTGGATTTCTGCGCGCCATTGGAATACACGCTGGGGTGCTTGTTCTCCAGCGTGGCGTCGGAGTACGACACGGCCAGCAACGCGCCCCAGCGCTCGGTGCGGAAGCTGGCCAGCCCCGAGTACAGCTCGTTGAGTTCCTGCACGCGGTCGCCGTAGGAGCCTTCGGCCTGGCCGCTGAAGGTCCAGCCTTCCGGCAGGTCGAACGGGCGCCGCGTCTTCAGCGAGACGGTACCGCTGATGCCGCCATCCAGATCGGCGGCGGTCGGCGACTTGATCACGTCCACGCCACTGAACAGCGTCGGCGGGATATCGACGAAATCCGGCTGTGCGCGGCCGATGTTCGGCTGCCCGTATTGATCGCCGCCACCGGCGCTCAGGTACAACTCGCCGTTCATGGTGGTCTGCACCTGCGGCATGCCGCGGATATTGAGCTGCGAGCCCTCGCCGGCCGAACGCCGGATCTGCACGCCGGGCACGCGTTGCAGCGAATCGGTGATGGTGACGTCGGGCAACTTGCCGATGTCTTCGGCAGAGATCGAGTCGATGATCTGCGCGGCGGTGCGCTTGTTCTCGATGGCCTCGGCCTGCGCGCCGCGCACGCCCTTGACCATGACCTTGTCCAGGTCGGTGACCCCGGCGGCGTTGCCGGCGTCCTGTGCGCCTGCGCTGCCGGCAAGCAGGGTGAGTGCAGCCGCGAGTGCGGCGGCCAGTGGGGTGTGGCGGGTGTTCGAATGCAGCTTGTTCATGGTCCCCTCCCAGGGATGACGACAATCCACGACCGTTTCGAATGGCATTGCAGCAACGGCAATGCGGTATTGGCTGACGCGCAATCGGCGCGTCAGTACGAACGCCGTGCGGGGGCACGGCGCGGCAACGCGCTGGCGCCGCTACGGAAGTCCGTTGGCGACGCCTGTTGATGGTTCGACATTCCAGCCGCGCACCTGCAGCGTGGCGTTGCGCAGGCTCGCCGCGGACGGGCCGCGGATCTCGATCTCGCGCTGCTCGCCCGGCACCAGGCTGAGGTAGTTGTCGCTGTAGTACGCCGGCAGGATGCGTTGACCTTGCGCATCCACCAGGGTCAGCTTGGTGTTGAGCGCAACCTGCTGCGAGGCATTGCGCACGCTGGCGCGCAGCACCGGTTCGGCGCCCTCCTGCAGCTGCGTGCTGAGCTGTACCGGCACTGCCGCCAGCGCATCCAGACCGCGCATGGCCGCCGCATCGCGCGCCACCCAGTAGAAATTGCGCGAACGCACGGCCGCGTCGCGATCGAGCAATTGCAGCCGCACAAAGCCAAGGCCATTGGTGTCCTTGAGCAACGGCGCCAGTTGCAGCACCGGTGCCGATACCGCAACTGCCGCGGCCTCCAGCGCTTGCTCGCGCTGCTGCAGCAACTTTCCGTCGGCGGCATAGACGTCTGCGCGCACGCGCAGGCCGCTCACCGGCTCGGCCGCGTTGTTGACCACCACCACCTCGTGGCCGGGCAGGTTCATCTGCACATGCAGCATCTCTGCCGCATTGCGCACGCCGTAGTAGGCCGCGTGGGTGTCGTAGTCGTGGCTGTAGATCTGCCACATGTTGCTGGGCCAGGCCGGATGGCTCATCCATAGCAGCCGCCCGCTGTTCTTGCCCCACAGCTGCGCGTTGAAGCCTTCGAAGATGGCGCGGTGGGTGTCGTAGTTGAGCAGCTGCGCCTTGCGTTCGAAGTCGGCCAGGCTGGTCGGCGCGCCGAGCTTGTCGGTCAGCGAGCGCATGAAGCTGGCGGTGTCGCCGTTACCGGACTGGTGCCAGTCGTGATACGCCCAGGCATCGCCGATCGGCCACTGGTCCTGCGCCGCAGGTACCGATGCCTGGAACGACTCCAGGGTGGAGAACGAGGGCGTGCCCACTTCCACCGAAAAGCCCTGCGCCAGCTTGTTGAAGTACGCCACCGGCTCGCGGTAGTTGTACGGGCCGCTGCCCTGCAGATTGATCTCGTTGGAACTGCCGGTATACCAGCGCGTGCCATCGAGTTCGGCCACCAGCTGGTCCAGGCCTTCGTTGAGGATCGGCGCCGGCACGCCTTCGTTGCGTCCGAACCACAGCACGATGGAAGGATGATTGCGGAAGCGCTTGATCACCTCGGCGGCGTTGTCCAGGAACAGCGCCGCGTCGGCCGGCTCCATGTTGTAGTTCTGGGTGGACTGCCAGAAGTCGTTGAGCACCAGCATGCCGTATTCGTCGGCCAGCTCGAAGAAGCTAGCTTCGGTGTTCTGCCCCACCCAGTTGCGCACCACATTGAAATGCGCATCGCGCTGCAGACGGAAGTACGGCTCCAGCCGCTCGCGCGAGACCCGCTTGCGCCAGTCGTCCATGCCCCAGTTGCCGCCCTTCACCGCAATGCGCACCCCATTGATGCGCAGTGCCAGATGCGGGGCCAGGCTGTTGTCGTCGAGCTGCTGCACCGCCGGCGAGGACAAGGCGCCGGGATACAGGGATTGCGCATTGCCGCCGGGTACGGGCCGGATCGCTGCATGCCGCACGTCGACGATGCGCTCGCCGCGTTGCCGGGCCTGATTGAGATCGACCAGGACGCGGCGCAACGCGCCATCGTCGTCGAACAACGACAGTTCGTAGGTCACCTGACGAATGCCGAAGCGCAGCTGCTGCGTGTCCGACGGCGTACCGGCCACTTCGACACTGGCCTGCAAGGTGTACAGCGCCGGCTCGCCATAGCCGTTGGGCCACCACAAGCGCGGATTGGCGACGACCAACTGCGGCGTATCCGCAGCAGTGAGCTTGAGCGTGCTGCCACCGGCCGGCACCGTGACGTCGCGCTGGATGCGCACATCGCCGAAGGCCAGCTGCACCGTGCCCTGCACTGCTGCGGCAGTGTCGTTGCGCAATGGCACGTTGATTTCGAGTTCCGCGCGGTGATGATCCGGTGCCAGCTTCGCGGTGATCACTTGCGTATCACCGAGCGCCACTGGACCGGTGGCATGCAGCTGCACGTCCTGCCACAGACCGGCATTGCGATCGCGCACCGCCGGAATCCAGTCCCAGCCTTCGCTGGCGATGAAGGTCGGCCCGTCCAACGCCTGCATGCCGCCATTTTCGCCGACACCGGCCGTCATCGACTGTTCGTGCGCGATGCCGGGATGCGGTGGTGGCGACACCCGTACCGCGACGACGTTCCTGCCCGGCTTGAGCTGCTTGCTGACATCGAAGCGACCGCGTGCGAATGCGCCGCGGGTACGCCCGACCTGGGTGCCATTGACCCAGATCTCGCCGGCGTAGTTGATGCCGTTGAATAGCAGCTCCAATCGCTTGCCTTGCAGTGCTGCAGGCAGATCGAAACTGCTGCGGTACCACCAATCCTGCCGGCTCAGCGATTCGGGAATCGCCATGTTGTTGAGGCCGATATCCGGATCCGGATACACGCCACGATCGACCAGCGTGGTGAGTACCGTGCCCGGCACGGTCGCGGCGCGCCAGCGGCTCTTGCCGGCAGCGTAATCGCTACGCGACAGCGTCGCACCGCTGGCCTGACCGAGCTCTGGTGCCGCAGCGAGTTGCCATGCACCGAGCCGCCATGCGGCGGCATCCAGCGGCTGCAGCGCAGGCGCCTCCGATACCGGCCTGGCGACCGGCGCCGGGAAGGGCGCGGCACTCCGCGGCAGGGTCGCCGCCGCTTGCGGTGCGAGTTGCCCTGCCATCTGCTTGACCTGCACGCGCCAGCCGGGCGATGCGTCTTCAAAGCGCTGCAGCGCAGGATCCGGCGCCTGTCCGGCAAGCCGTGCGATGGCTGCCGCATCCAGTGCGCCGGCCTGTGCGGTGAAGCCTGCGATCTCGCCGCCGAAGTGCTGCGTATACGCCGCCGGTTGCTGACGCGGGCCGAACACCAGCGTGGGCGCGACTGCGGTTTGCTGCACGTTGCCGCTGGCCACCTGGCGGCCATTGGCATACAGGCTCAGGCGCGTGCCCTGCGCAATTGCGGCAACCTGCGTCCAGACGCCGGCGCGCAGCGGCTGCTTGCTGCGCAGCATATGCTCGGCGCCTTGGGCGAAGCCCAGCAGGCCGTTGTCGATGACGAAGAAACGGCCAGCCGCCTGCGGATCACCGAGCCCGGCAATCAAGGCCGGGCCGGTGGTCCCGCTGGAGGGCCGCACCCAGGCGGACACGCTCCAATCCGCATCGGCGGCCAGCAGCGGTGTTCCGGCGGCGAGCTTCTTGCTTAGCCCGAGACCGCCAGCGAGCACGCGCACGTCGTAGGGACCGGGCGGATCGGCATCGGCGGGTGCAGCCTCCACTGCAGTCCAGGCGATGCAAGCACACAACAACCACAGCGCTCCACGGCGGAACGCCTTGCGAACCATCAGCATTAGAGGCCTCTCCCAAGCTCTACTGCCAAGCAACGGTGCACACCACCTGGACGCAACCGCCAAGGCGACGCGTCGTCGCCTTGTCATTGCATCTGTCGTGATGCCGCCCGTGGCTGCCGCCCCTGTTTCAGCGGCCATGGTGCGAGGTAACGTTACCCCAGGTGGATATCGACGACAACCGTTCTGCGTTAGGGTTGGCGCTCCCAGGAGGAGGGGCTCATGCGAAACCTGATCCAGTCCGCATTACCGGCGGCGTGCGCGCTGCTGTGTTCGATCGCGTTGCCTGCAGCTGCGCAGCGTTTGCAGGTGCAGTCGCCCGACGCACGTACGCAGGTGGAATTCTCGTTGCGCGCGGGCGGCGTGCCGACCTATCGCGTGCTGTATCGCAACAAAGTCGTGCTTGACGACGCTCCGCTCGGACTGGATCTGGGCCGCGCCGACACGCTCGGCAAGGCGATGACGTTGCAGGGCAGCACCACCGAAACGCATGACAGCCGCTTCGCCCTGGCCGTGGGCAAGACGCGTCAGGCACGCGATCACTACCGCCAATTGCGCGTGCAGTTGTCGGACCCCAAACAGCGACGCCTGACAGTGGAATTGCGCGCCTACGACGACGGCGTTGCGCTGCGTTATGTGCTGCCCGACGCCGGTGAGGTGCGGATTCGCAATGAGCTCACCAGCTTTGCATTCCCCAGCGATTACGCATGCTGGAGCTTGAACCTGGGCCGCTTCGGCACCAGCCATGAGGGCGAATACGATGCGATCGCCGCATCCAGGCTGCGCCCGCACAATCTGCTCGAGTTGCCGCTGGTGTGCCAGACCGATGCAGGCGGCACCACGCTGGCAATTGCCGAGGCGAACCTGCGCGATTACGCCGGCCTGTATCTCAGCGGCCGCGAGGATGGCAGCCTGGGCGTGTCGGCGAAATTATCGCCACGCCTGGACGACCCCACGCTGGCCGTCAGCTTTGATGCCAAGGGCCGCGATTTCGCCACGCCGTGGCGGGTGATCATGCTGGGCGACAGCCCGGCCAGCCTGATTGAATCCAATCTGATTTCCGCACTCAACCCACCGCCGGCCTTCGATGCGAGCTGGGTGCGCGCGGGCAAATCGGCATGGGATTGGTGGTCCGGCTCACTGGCCAGCGGCGTGGCACAGCCGGGCATGAATACCGCCACGATTCAGCGCTATATCGATCACGCGCAGCAATTGAAACTGCAATACATGCTGATCGACGATGGCTGGTATTTCGGCAGCACCGGCGATGGCCAGTACAACGTCGATGCCGATATCCGCCGGCCGGTGGAGCAGCTCGACCTGCCGGGTCTGGTGGCCTACGCACGGCAGCGCGATGTCGGGCTGTGGCTATGGGCGCATTGGCGCGCGCTGGATGCGCACATGGACGAAGCACTCGCCTGGTATCAGCAACTCGGCATCAAGGGCATCAAGGTCGACTTCATGGACCGCGACGACCAGCAGATGGTGGATTTCTACCACCGCCTGTTAGCCAAGGCCGCCGAGCACAAACTGCTGGTGGATCTGCATGGCGCCTATCACCCGACCGGCCTGACCCGCACCTATCCCAACTACCTCACGCAGGAAGGCGTGCTCGGCGCCGAGTACAACAAGTGGACCACGCGCATCACCGCCACCCACAACCTCACGCTGCCGTTTACGCGCATGTTGCTCGGGCCGATGGATTACACACCGGGCGGCTTCCGCAATGTGCGCCCGGCCGAGTTCAAGATGCAGCACATCGCGCCGCAGGTGATGACCACACGTGCGCAGCAACTGGCGATGTATGTGGTCTACGAAAGCCCGTTCGCGGTGGTCGCCGACAGCCCGGAACAATACGAAAACGTGCCGGCAGCGCAGTTCCTGCGCGATGTGCCGGCGAGCTGGGATGAGACACGTGCACTCGATGGCGCCATCGGCGAACACATCGCGCTGGCGCGGCGCAGCGGCAAGGACTGGTACGTGGGCGCAATGACCAACGAGCAGGCACGCACGCTGACCTTGCCGCTGGCATTCCTGGGCAAGGGCAGCTGGACCGCCACCATCTATGCCGACGGCGCGGCCCCGACGGAGGTGCGTATCGATACGCGCAAACTCACCTCCAACGACAGCCTGCAGCTGCCATTGGCTGCAAACGGCGGCGCCGCCGTGCGACTGCAAAAAAAATAAGCTCGGCGGACAGGCTGCGTCCGCTGAGTTGAGCCAAGTCGAGTTGAGTCAAGCGCGCGTACCGTGGCGGTACGCGCGATCGATTACGGCAGGTCCACGCCTGCGCACACCGCCGGGCGTGCATCCTTGAGCGGGCGCACGCCACTGGCGTCGAACTGCAATGCCGCATGCTTGGGCGCAAATGCCGGCCAGGCCGGCAAGCCCTTGGTGTTGGGATTGCCACGCTGCACGAATGCGGCCCAATAGCGCTGCAGACTCACCGGCGGCTGGCCGATCGGCAGACCCTTGAACAGGAACGGCAGCTCGGCGCTATGCGTGACCCGCCCGCCCGGTGCGGCGGTATCGAACACGTAATGCCACACCGGCACGCCGAGCGCGGCCTGATGCTGGGCCACGCTCACTGCCGGGCAACGGAAGGTCAGATCGGTGGACAGCTGCATCGCTGCGTCGCCCTGCCGTGCGGCACGCTGCGCCGCATGCGTGCGCTGCGCCTGCAGCACGGCATCGGCCTGCGCCGGATAGTCGCGACGCAGCCGCGCCTGTGCACCCTGTTTGCCGCCGTATTCCAGCTCCTGCACCACATAGCCGATCAACAGCGGCACCCGGGCCTGCGCGCCGTCGGCCAGCAACGCGGCCGGCGCACGCGGCAGCACGCGCCCATCGACGACCGCCTGCAGCCAGATGTAGCCATCGTCATCCAGTGCCGGCACGTCGACATCCTGCCCGGCCTTGATCAGCTGCTCCACCGGCAGCGCGCGCAACTGCGCCAGACGCGTGGCGGGGTCGTCGATACCTGCACGCTTGGCGATCTCCACACCCAGCGCGCGATTGTCTTCCAGCGAACGCGCCGGCAATCCGAACCCGGCGGTGCCGCTCTGCTCGATCGCCGCCGAAAACAGGCCACGTGCCAGCGGGCTGAGCATCAGCAAGCCCACATCCTGGCCACCGGCCGACTGCCCGGCGATGGTGACCCGCGCAGGGTCGCCACCGAACTGCGCGATGTTGTCGCGCACCCATTGCAGCGCGGCGATCTGGTCGAGCAAGGCGTAGTTGCCGGCGGCTTGATGGTCGCCATCGCGCAGTTCCGGCAGCGACAGGAAGCCGAGCGCACCGAGCCGGTACTGCAGCGTCACCACCAGCATGTCCTGTGCGACCAGGTTGGTCGGCAGATGACCATCGGCGCCACCGGCCACATTGGCGCCGCCGTGGATCCAGACGAACACCGGCAGCGGCTTGGCCGGCTGCAGCGTTGGCGTCTGCACTTCGACGTAAAGGCAATCTTCCGTACCGCGGCTGGCCATGGCGTCGTTCCAGCCCAGCGCCGGTTGCACGCACGGGGTGGCGGCCCGGGTCGCATCGCGCACGTCCGACCAGGCAGCGGCCGGTTGCGGCGGCTGCCAACGCAGCGCGCCCAGCGGCGGCGCGGCAAACGGAATCGCGCGAAACACCGCACTGCCGTCGTCCTGCCACTGCCCGCGCACCAGGCCGTGATCGGTGCGCACCTGTGGCGGTGCGGCAGGCGTGGAGGCCGCTGCAGCATGCGCGCTGACGCTCAACGCACAAGCGGCGGCAAGCAGACCGGCACACAGGCGCATCACAACTCTCCACTCAACGCGCGGGCACGCCAGGCGGCCTGGAACACGGCGGTGGCCGATGCCACGTTGAGGCTTTCGACTTTGCCGCTGCCGCGGATCGACAACTGCAGGTCGCAATCGCGCGCGAACTGGCGGTCCATGCCCTCGCTCTCCGCGCCCATCACATACACCAGCCGTTGCGGCAGCGCGGCGGCGAACACGTCCTGCCCGCCCTCCACCAGCGTGGCCGCCACTGCGAAACCGGCCTGACGCAGCTGCGCCATCGCCGTTGCGGTGTCGGGCAGTTGCACCAGCGGCACCGCTTCGGCGCCACCTTCGGCCACGCGCGCGGCTGCACCGGACAGACCCAGCGTGGAGCCTGCAGGCAGCAGCAGGCCGGCCACCCCGAAGTGCGCGGACGAGCGCAAAATCGCGCCGAAGTTGTGCGGATTGCCCACGCCATCCAGCCACAGCGCCAGCACCGGCCCCTGCGGCAACGCGGCCAGCCAGTCCTGCAACGGCTGCGGGGCGACGCGCAGCACATCGGCCACCACGCCCTCGTGGTGGGTGCTGGCGGCGAGCTTGCTGAGATCGGCTTCCTCGACCACGCGGTAACCGATGCGCTGGGCCACGCACCAGGCCAGCAGGGCCTTGAACTGCGGGATGCGCGCCTCGCTCAGATACAGCTTGCGCACCGCCTCCGGGCGCGCCTTGAACACGGCCTGCACTGCGTTGATGCCGTACAGCCGCAGTTCGCGCGCATTGCCGCCGGACGACGAAGCCGCGGACTGCGCAGCAGCGGGCGTGTAAGCCGTTGGCGCGTGCTGTGCCGGCGGCCGCGCTGCCGGTGTGCGCGGCGCGGCGCGGCCCCAGGGATTGTGCGAGGCGCCGGAGCTGCCGCCATCGCGCGGCGGTCGTCCGCCCCGTCCATCATGCTGTGTCATCGTCGTATCCAGGGTTCGTGTTGCTTGCCGGCGCTGCGGGGATCGTGTCTCCCCTCCGCCACCAGCGGTGTTCGTCATCCTGCAGGCCGGCGCAGCCGGCGGTGCAGACGCATTGGCGACGATGGTAAGCCACTGGCGCAACGAGCCGTATACGAGGTAGCCGAAGCGATGCTTTCGAGGCCCTGCAGCACAGGGACTCAGGTTGACGTTGCCGCTATGCAGGACACACGGGATCGGTGCCGATGCCGGTTCTGCGCCAACCCACAGCGTGCAAATGCGCCTGGCCCACGCGTTCGCCAGCGCACGTGGCCGGGATCAGTCCAGATCGGCCGGCACCCTCACCCGCGCGAACACGCGCAAATCGTGCGGCCCATCCGGCCGCATGATCGCGCAGCAGCTGCAGCCTTCTTCGACGAAGCCGTTGCGCAGCAGCACCCTGGCCGATGCCGGATGGTCCCGCGCCCGACTGGCGGAAGATGCAGTTGCCTGTAGCCGTTCCTGATGCGATGTGCGCGGTATCGCCACGGCCGATACCGCACACCCGGGCCGCAGGCCGCGGCTCAGCGCTTGGTGGTTTGCGCCTGCTTGAGCGCGGCGCACAGGCGGATGGTCTCGCCGGTCTGCGCCATGCCGCGGTCGGCGCCGCTGAGCGTGGCCAGGCGCGGCTTGAAGAACGCATCCAGGCGGTCGGCTTCTTCCACGCTGCAACCGCCGGACGCACCCAGCGCCGGCAATCCGCCGCCGTCGAACGAGCCGCTGCGCTGCACGATACGGTCGAAGTTGGCGGTGAACCACGGCCACATCGACGCATGCGAGGCCTCGTAACTGTGACCGCGCATCAGCAGGCTCTTCATCTCGCCCACCTTGATCGCATCGGTCAGCGCGAAATCACGCACCTGCTTGAGCAGCGCCGGGTCCTGCAGCGTGCCCAGGGCGGCGATCATGGCGTTGCGCTGCGCCGGGTCGGCATGCGTGCGCAATGCATCGATCAGGCTCTGCACTGCCGGTGCGCCGCGCTCCTGCGCGGTCACTGCCAGTGCGGTGCCGAGCAGATCCGGATTGGCTTTGGAGAAGTCCAGCGCGCCGTTGCCGCCGGCCAGGACCGCATCGCCCTGCGCCAGCAGTGCCTTGCGCACCTCCGCGTTCTGCAGGCGCAGCGCGAACAGCCCGGCCAGCGCCGAGCGCAGGCTGGTGTCGTCGATCGACTCGCCGCTACGCCGCGTGTAACCCAGCTGACGCAGACGCGGCAGATACGCCTGTTCGGCCGCCTTGCGCAGTACGTCGCGCTGGGCCTGGCTGGTGGCCTGGTAGCGCCAGATCCACACGAAGCGGTTCAGCAGCGCGGTGGACACATCGGCCGATTCGGACGGCGCCAACTGCTTGAGCGCTGCCAGCACGGCGTCGCCGTCGGTATCGCCGTGGCGGTAGGCCGCATCGATTGCATCGGCATAGGCCAGCTGTTCGTTGTCGTCGAGTTGGCCGACCTGCTTGCCCAGTTCAGCCAGCTGCTTCTTGGGCAGGCTGAAACGGTAGTAGCCGGCGCCACGCGCGTTCGGGAACACCCAGGTGTTCTTGCCGGCGCCATCCAGCACGATGCTGCCGCTGCCGTCTGCGAGCATCTGGCAGGCGGTGCCGACCTGGTTCTTGCCCTTGCCGTACTTGACGCACACCGGCACGCCCCATTGCTGCGCGGTGGAGCCGGTGGAACCCAGCGGCAGATAGCGTTGCTGCTGCAGCTTGACCACGGTCTTGCCGCCTTCGCGGGCGAGCTGGGTCTGCAGATACGGCACGCCCGGCTGATTGAGGAAGCTGCGGAAGGCGGCCTTGAACTCCTCGCCCTTGCCGGCGGCATCGGCGATCGCATCGACCAGATCGTCGGCGGTGGCGCTGCCGAACTTGTGCTTGGCGATGTAGGCGCGCATGCCCTGGCGGAACACGTCTTCGCCGACGAAAGCCTCGAACATCGCCAGCACCGCCGCACCCTTCTGGTAGGTGATGCCGTCGAAGGCGGTCTCGATATCGCCGTTGCCGGTGATCGGCTGGCGGATCTTGCGCGCGCTGACCAGGCTGTCGTTGTCCATCGCGTACTGCGCGCCGCCGATGCGGTCCAGATTGGCGCGGTATTCCGGGTGCAGCTGCATGGTGATCTTCTGCTGCATCCAGGTCGCGAACGCCTCGTTCAACCACAGGTCGTCCCACCATTCCATGGTGACGGCGTCGCCGGTCCACTGGTGGGCCAGCTCATGCGCATTGGTGTTGAAGGAGCGCTGCACGTTCTCGGCCGGCGAGTCCTTGTCCAGCAACAGCAGCCAGTCGCGGAAGGTGACAAACCCGGGGTTTTCCATCGCACCGGCGCTGAAGTCCGGCGCGGCGACCAGATCGAGCTTGTCGAACGGATAGCCGAAGGCGTAATAGTCCTCCAGCGCGGCGATGATTGCCGGGGTCTGGTCCAGCGCCGGGGTGATGCGCGGGCCCTGGCCCTTGGCGGCGATGCCGCGCAACGGGGTCGGGTTGGGGCGCTGCGGGGTGGCCGGCATGGCCGGCACGTCCACCACATCCCAGGGGCCGGCGGCGTAGGCGACCAGATAGGTCGGCAGCGGCACGGTCGGAGCGAAGGTCACCGTCTTCCAGCCCTTGCCGGCCGGCTTGGTCGAGGTGGCGATGGTGTTGGCCAGCGCCTGGTCGTCGGTGGGCACGGTCAGGCTGAGGTCGAACGGAGTCTTGAACGCGGGTTCGTCGAAACCGGGGAATGCGTAGCGCGCGCTGATCGGCTCCATCTGCGTCATCGCATAGGCCTGGCCCTGGTACTTCACCTGATACAGGCCCTGCAGCTGCTGATTGAGCGGCGCGCTGTAGACGATGTCCACGGTGAGCGTCTGCGGCTGCAGCGTGCGGCCGAAATCCAGGCGCACCACACCGGCCTGCGCATCGGCTTGCACATAGCGTGCGGTCAGTGCCTTGCCCTTGACCGGCTTGACCGTGACCTTGCTGACCTTCAGCTCCTTGCCGTGCAGCCAGAGGTGATCGGAGGGCTGCTTGAGCTGCACGCGGATGCTGGTGCGGCCGCTGAACTCGCTCTGGTCCGGATCGATCTTGAACGACAGGCTGTAGCGCTCGGGCACTGCCCAGGTCGGCAGGCGGCCATTGGGCACCGGCTCGCCGGAGGACTGCGCCAGCGCGGTGCCGCAGCACAGCGCAAGGAGAGAGGGAGCAAGCAGGCAGGCAAGACGACGCATTGGCGATTCCGGTCAGGGCAACTGCGGGAGTCGACCACAGCCGGGCATGACTGTCATGTGACCTTAGTCATTGCACGACCGATGCGGTGAGCGCGCCGCCCCCAGAGGCAACCGGCCGCGCTGCGGCGTCGCATCGATCGCGCTGGCGTGGCGCTGCCGCGCTCGAGAGACATAGCCTGCGCCCCGATGTTTGGGTTTTGTTTGCGATGCGGCCAGATGCAAACACCGCGATCAACGCCGATGCCGCAGCATCCCCGCTCATCGACCACCGGCAGCAGCATGCCGCTGCCGGTATCGCTCAGGCGTGGCCGCCTACCGAGGGCGTCTGCGCCTCCAGGGTTTCCAGCTCGCGCGCCACCGCTTCGGGCGACTTGGTGAATGGCGCAATCAGGCTGTAGAACGCCGGCACCACGTACAGCGACAGCAAGGTGGACAGCGACACGCCGAAGATCACCACCACGCCGATCGTGGCGCGGCTGGCCGAGCCGGGCCCGCCGGCCACCACCAGCGGAATTGCGCCGACCACGGTGGCGATCGAGGTCATCAGGATCGGACGCAGGCGCACCGATGCCGATTCCACGATCGCCTCATGCACGCTGCGGCCTTCGTCGCGCAACTGATTGGCGAACTCAACGATCAGGATGCCGTTCTTGGCCGCCAGCCCCACCAGCATCACGATGCCGATCTGACTGAACAGGTTGAGCGTGCCGCCGGTGACCCACAACCCGACCAGCGCGCCCAGCACCGCCAACGGCACCGTGAGCATGATCACCAGCGGATGGGCGAAGCTTTCGAACTGCGCGGCCAGCACCAGATACACCACCAGCAAGGCCATGCCGAAGGTCAGCAGCACCGCACTGCCGGACTGCTGGTATTCGCGCGACTCGCCCTTCCAGTCCACCTGCGCATACTCGGGCAATTCCTCGCGTGCGGTCTGCTGCGCCCAGGCGATCGCCTCGCCGAGCGGGTAGCCCGGCGCCAGGCCGGCACTGATGGTGATCGCACGCAGGCGGTTGAAGCGATTCAGGGTGCCGGCTTCGGCCACTTCGCTGAGCGTGACCAGGTTGGACAGCGGAATCAGCTCGCCACGCGTGGAGCGCACGCGGATAGCGGTGAGGTCTTCCGGCGCCATGCGGCCTTCGCGGCCGGCCTGCAGCATCACGTCGTATTCCTCGCCGTTGTCCACGAACGTGGTCACGCGACGCGAGCCCATCATCGCCTCCAGCGCGCCACCGATCGCGGTGACCGGCACGCCCAGATCGGCCGCACGCAGGCGGTCGATGTTGACGCGCATCTGCGGGCGGGTTTCCTTGTAGTCCGAGTCCGGGCCGACCAGGCCGGGATTGGCTTCCATGCGCTGCAGGATGCGATCGCGCCACTGCGCGATCTCCGCATAATCCGGCCCGCCCAGCACCAGCTGGAACGGCTGGCCGCGGCTGCGCACCAGGCCGCCGCTCACCTGCGTGCGTGCGCGCACGCCGCTGAGCACGTTGAGCTTCTGCTGCAGTTCGTCGGCCACTTCAGTGGTCGGGCGCGTGCGTTTTTCCCAGTCCTGCAGGAACACGCTGACCCGGCCGGTGTGCATTTCCTCGCTGCTGCCGAAGCCGCCGGGCACGCGCGGGTTGGCCCGCACGATGGGCTTGTCCGGGCCCACGTAGGGGCCAAGGATCGCCTCGACCTGATGCATCTGCCCCACGGTGTAATCGAAGCCGGCGCCTTCGGGCCCGTCGATCATGATCTGGAAATTGCCGCGGTCCTCGGCTGGCGCCAGCTCGGAGGGAATCCGGCCCATCAACCAAGCGCTGGCACCCAGTGCCAACAGCATCAGCAGCGCGAAGATCCAGGTGCGATGCACATGCCGCTCCAGCGAGCGCCCGTACGCCCCGGACACGGCCTGCATGCGGCCATCGAACCAGCGATGGAAGCGGTTGGGCCTGGCCTGCCCGTGCGAGCGCAACAGCTTGGACGACATCATCGGTGTCAGCGTCAGCGCCACGAAGGCCGAGATCGCCACCGCCGCGGCCAGTGCCACCGCCAGCTCGCGGAACAGGCGCCCGGTATTGCCTTCCAGAAAGCCCACCGGCAGGAACACCGCCACCAGCACCGCGGTGGTGGCGATCACCGCAAAGGCGACCTGGCCGGTGCCGCGCTTGGCCGCCACCAAGGGCGGCTCGCCCAGATCGATGCGGCGCTGGATGTTCTCCACCACCACGATGGCATCGTCCACCACCAGGCCGATACACAGCACCAGCGCAAGCAAGGTCAGCAGGTTGATCGAAAAATCGAACGCGTACAGCGCGATGAATGCGGCGATCAGGCACACCGGCACCGTCACTGCAGGAATCAGCGCCGCGCGTGCGCTGCCCAGAAACACCCAGATCACCACCAGCACCAGCACCACCGCTTCGATCAGCGTGTGATACACGCGCTCAACCGCTGCATCGATGAAGGTCGTGGTGTCGAAGGCGACGAAGATGTTGGTGCCCTGCGGCAGCGATTTCTGCACTTCCTCGGCCTGCGCGCGCGCCTCGCGTGCAACGTCCAGCGCGTTGGCGGTGGAGTTGCGCACGATGCCCAGGCCCACATTGGGCACGCCGTTGCTCTGGAAGTAGGCGCGGCGCTCGGCCGAGGTCAGCTCGACCCTGGCCACGTCGCCCAGGCGCACCACATAGCCGCCCTCGCCCTTGCTGAGCGGCAGCTTGGCGAAGTCTTCGGGCTTGAGATAACTGCGCTCCACGCGCAAGGTGAAATCGCGCTGCGCCGATTCGATGCTGCCGGCCGGCAGTTCCACGTTCTCGTTCTGCAGCGCCGCTTCCACGTCGGCCACGGTCAGTTCGCGCGCGGCCAGTTGATCGCGGTCCAGCCAGATCCGCATCGCATAGCGCTGGCGCCCGCCGATACGCACCTGCGCCACGCCGTCCAGGCTGGAGAAGCGGTCCACCACATAGCGCTCGGCGTAGTCGGACAGCTGCAGCGTGTCCATCGTGCTGGAGCTCATGTTGAGCCACAGGATGGGGTCGGCGTCGGCCTCGACCTTGGAAATCTCCGGTGGGCGCGCCTGGTCGGGCATGCGGTCGGAGACGCGGCTGACCGCATCGCGCACGTCGTTGGCGGCGGCTTCCACATCGCGCGACTGCACGAATTCGATACTGATATCGGAAGAGCCGTTGCGGCTGCGCGCCTCGATGGTCTCGATGCCTTCGATGCCGGCCAGCGCGTCTTCCAGCACCTGGGTGATGCGGCTTTCCACCACCGCGGCCGAGGCGCCGGTGTATTCCACGTCCACCGACACGATTGGCGGGTCGATCGCCGGCAACTCGCGCAAGGTCAGCCGGGTGAACGACATCACCCCCAGCACGATCAGCAGCAGGCTCATCACCACCGCCATCACCGGGCGGGTAATGGACAGGTCGGAAAGTTTCATCGTGCTGCCTGCGGGCGCGCCGCTGCCGGTGCTGGCGCGGCCTGATCGACCACCTTCAGGCCCGGACGCAGCTTGCCGGTGCCGTCGACCACGATGCGCTCACCGGCCTTGACCCCGTCGAGAATTTCCACCTTGCCGTCGCGGCGCTCGCCCAGGCGCACGTCGGCGCGCTCCACGCTGCTGTCGGGCTTGACCCGGAACACGTAGGACTCGCGCCCCACCTGCACCACCGCAATCTCCGGGATCACCACCGCCTGCCGCGCCGGCTGGAACAGGCGCACATCCAGCAACATGCCCGGGCGCAGCCGGCGATCGCCGTTGGGGAAGTCCGCCCGCACCGTCACCGAGCGGGTGGTCTCGTCAATGCGCGAATCGATCGCCGCCACCACGCCTTCGAACTGCTCCCCCGGATACGCCGCCGCGGTGCCATTGACGGTATTGCCGAGCTGCACCAGGCCGAACTGCGACTCGGGCACCTGGAAGTCCACGTACATGCGCGCCACATCGTCCAGCGTGGCGATCACCGTGCTGGAGGTGATCAACGAGCCCGGGCTGATCTGGCGGATGCCGAGCACACCGGAGAACGGCGCGCGCACCTCGCGGTCGGTGATCTCCGCGCGCATCTGCTGCACGCGTGCCTGCGCTGCATCGCGCAGCGCGCGTTGCGTATCGACAGTGGATTTGGCCACCAGTTGCTGGCCAACCAGACTCAACTGGCGCCGGTACAGCTGATCGGTTTCCTCGAAGGTGGCCTGCGCGGCCGTCAGTGCCGCCTGCTGCGAATTCCCGCGCAGCCGCAGCAGCAGCTGCCCGGCCTTGACCTCGTCGCCGCTGTCGAAATTGACCTGCTCCACCACATCGCTCACCGCCGCGGTCAGCGCCACCGATTCGCGCGCACGCACGGTGGCGATCGACTGCACGGTCGAGTTCCAGGGCTGGGTGGTCACCGCCTGCACAGAGACCGGGATGGGTTTGGCGGCGGCCGGCGCGGCGGCCTCACGGCCACAACCGGCCAGCGCAACGGCCAACAAGAGCGCTGCGCCGAAACGCGCGCTGGGTCGAACAAGCATCAGAACATCCTGGCGGGGTACGTCGAAAGTTTAACGACCTAGCTGCCATGGAGTTGACAGAAAGGGCGTGCTTTGCACCATGACCAAAGACCCTTGCTGTCGTCGGCGCGATGCGCTGGTCAGCGCAGCCACCGACACGGCGGCGTGGCTGCCGGACGGGCGCGGCCACCGCTCGGCCGCTGCATGTACGCATTCATGCATGACGGCTTCGCGTTGCCCACACCCACCTGACGCCTGCCGCTATGTCCTGTCAGCCCCGCTCAGCGTTCCAACCCGAGAAACTCGAGCACATGACGCGCCAGCGCCTCTACGTTCTCACCATCGGCGTGAAGATGGACCTCCGGCGCCTCCGGCGCCTCGTAGGGCGAATCGATGCCGGTGAAATTGGGAATCTGCCCGGCCCGCGCCTTGCGGTACAGCCCCTTCACATCGCGCGCCTCGGCGACCGCCAGCGGCACGTCCACGAACACCTCGACGAACTCCCCGGCATCGAAGCGCTCGCGCGCCAGCTGCCGCTCGGCGCGGAACGGCGAGATGAAGCTCACCAGCACGATCAGGCCGGCATCGGCCATCAGCCGCGCTACCTCGGCCACGCGGCGAATATTTTCCACGCGGTCTTCGTCGGTGAAGCCCAGGTCGCGGTTGAGCCCGTGGCGCACGTTGTCGCCGTCCAGGATGAAGGTGTGATAGCCCAGCGCATGCAGGCGCTTGTCGACCAGGTTGGCGACAGTAGACTTGCCCGCGCCCGACAGGCCGGTGAACCACAGCACGCGCGGAGTCTGGCCCTTGATGCGCGCGCGCGCGGCGCGGTCCACGTCCAGATGCTGCCAGTGCACGTTGCCGGCACGGCGTAGCGCAAACTCCAGGGTGCCGGCGGCCACGGTGGCATTGCTCTGCCGGTCGATCAGGATGAAGCCGCCCAGCACGCGGTTGCGTGCATACGGCGAGAACGCGATCGGCTCGTCCAGCGCCAGATTGCAGTAGCCCACCTCATTGAGCTCCAGCCGCTTGGCGGCCAGCCGCTCCTGCGTGTTCACATCGACCTTGTGCTTGATCTCGCTGATACTCGCAGTGACCGTGCGCGTGCCGATCTTGAGCCAGTACGGGCGCCCCGGCAGCAAGGCGGCATCGTCCATCCACAGCAGATGCGCGGCGAACTGGTCGGCCACTTCCGGCGGGTCGTCGACGGCGGCAATGATGTCGCCGCGGCTGATATCGATCTCCTCGCGCAAGGTCAGCGTGACCGCCTGGCCGGCGCGTGCACTGTCCACCTCGCCGTTGGCATCCAGCACCGATGCCACCTGCGTGCGGCGCCCGGACGGCACCACCACCACGGCATCGCCCACCCGCACCTGCCCGGCGGCGATGGTGCCGGCGTAGCCACGGAAGTGCTGATGGGGGCGATTGACCCACTGCACCGGCAAGCGGAAGCCGCTGCCGGCTTCCGGCGTCTCCACGTGCACGGTGTCGAGATGCTGCAGCAGATGCGGGCCGCGGTACCACGGCATCCGCGCCGATGGGCTGGACAGATTTTCGCCAGCCAGGGCCGACAACGGAATGCATTGCACATCGGCGATGCCCAGCTGCGCGGCCAGCGCGCGGTAGCCCTCGGCGATGTCGGCGAAGACCTGCGCGTCGTAGTCCACCAGGTCCATCTTGTTGACCGCCAGCACCACGTGGCCGATACCCAGCAACGACACGATGTAACTGTGCCGGCGCGTCTGCGCCAGCAAGCCCTTGCGCGCGTCCACCAGCACCACCGCGACATCGGCAGTGGATGCGCCGGTGGCCATGTTGCGCGTGTACTGCTCATGCCCGGGGCAGTCGGCGACGATGAACTTGCGCTGGTCGGTATCGAAATAACGGTACGCCACATCGATGGTGATGCCCTGCTCGCGTTCGGCGGCCAGCCCGTCCATCAACAATGCATAGTCGATGCCCTCGCCCTGCGTGCCATGCCGCCGGCTATCGCTCTCCAGTGCGGCAAGCTGATCGTCGAACAGGCGCTTGCTGTCGTACAGCAGGCGCCCGATCAAGGTGCTCTTGCCATCGTCCACGCTGCCGCAGGTGATGAAGCGCAGCAGCGGTTTGGCTTCGTGTTGATGCAGGTAGGCGCTGATGGCGCCGGGATTGGGGAGTGGGGATTGGGGATTGGCAAAGGCAGCTGCTTCCTCCGTTCCGTCCACGGCGAACCGCTGTTGCGAATCCCCAATCCCGAATCCCGATTCCCTGCCCATCAAAAATACCCCTCAAGCTTCTTCTGCTCCATCGACGCGCCTGGCGCATGATCGATCATGCGGCCCTGGCGTTCGGAGCTGGTGCTGACCAGCATTTCGGCGATCACCGCTTCCAGCGTGTCTGCAGTCGATTCGATCGCACCGGTGAGCGGATAGCAGCCCAGCGTGCGGAAGCGCACCGAGCGCAGTTGCGGCGTCTCGCCGTCGTGCAATGGCAGGCGGTGGTCGTCGACCATGATCCAGGCGCCGTCGCGCTCCACCACCGGGCGCGGCGCGGCGAAATAAAGCGGCACCACCGGTATCCGTTCGCGGTAGATGTACAGCCAGATATCCAGCTCGGTCCAGTTGGACAGCGGAAACACGCGCACGCTTTCGCCGGGTTTGGTGCGCGCGTTGTACAGATTCCACAACTCCGGGCGCTGGTTCTTGGGGTCCCAGCGATGACGCGCGTTGCGGAACGAGAACACGCGCTCCTTGGCCCGCGATTTCTCCTCGTCGCGGCGCGCCCCGCCGATCGCCGCGTCGAAGCCGCCCTGCTCCAGCGCCTGCTTCAGGCCCTGGGTCTTCATGATGTCGGTATGCATCGCCGCGCCGTGGCTGATCGGGCCGACGTCCTGGGCGATGCCGTCGGGGTTGATGTGCACGCGCAGGTCCACGCCGGTCTCGGCCGCGCGGCGGTCGCGGAAGGCGATCATCTCGCCGAACTTCCAGCGCGTGTCCACATGCAGCAGCGGGATCGGTGGCGGCGACGGCGCGAACGCCTTGAGCAGCAGATGCAGCAGCACCGAGCTGTCCTTGCCCACCGAATACAGCATCACCGGGGCCCGGAACTCGGCGGCGACCTCGCGCAGGATGTGGATGCTTTCGGCCTCGAGCCGATCCAGGTGTGACAGGGGCAGCAGAGTCATCAGGGTGTCGTGGGCGTCGGCGGGCAGACCAGCCGATGGTAGGGCAAGGCGCCGCAGTGTGTGGCGCGGGCCGCCCGCACCCAAATAAGCGGCCGGCATAACGCGATAACGGCTCATCCTTTCTGGCCGCGGCAACGCTTCCCTACCATCACGGGTCTCATCAACCGCCCTGGATCCGAATGACCGCCGCCAGTTCCGCGCTACCGCCCAGCCCCTTGCCCGACGAGCGCAAGGCGCTGCTGGAACGGTTGGTCGACGGCCTGGATGCCGCATCGCTGTGGTGGCTGTCCGGCTACACCGCCGGGCTGGCACAAGGCCAGCCGCCGCGCTCACTGGCGGTGTTGCCGGGCGGCCAGCCGCACGCGCCGGCACAGGAAAGCCAGCGCCTGACCGTGCTGTACGGCAGCCAGACTGGCAATGCACGCCGGGAGGCCGAGCAGCTGGCGACAGAGGCCGAGGCCGCCGGACTGAGCGTGCGTCTGTTGCGTGCCGACCAGTACCCCACCCGCGAACTGGCCAGCGAGCGACTGCTCTACGTGGTCATCAGCACCCAGGGCGAAGGCGACCCGCCGGACGATGCGATCGGGCTGGTGGAGTTCCTGGCCAGCCGCCGCGCGCCCAAGCTGCCCGAGCTCAAGTACGCGGTGCTTGGCCTGGGCGACTCCAGTTACGCCGATTTCTGCGGCATCGCACGCCGCATCGACGATCGCCTGGCCGAACTTGGCGGCAGCCGCGTGCAGCCACGCGGCGAAGCCGATCTGGATATCGACAGTGTCGCTGCGCCCTGGCGCACGCAGGCGCTCAAGCATGCACGCGAGCAGCTCAGGAGCGGCCCGCCATCGGCCACCATCACGCCGTTGCGCAGCAGTGCAGCCGCACCGGCGTGGTCGCATCAGCAGCCCTTCCCTGCGGAATTGCTGGCCAACCAGATCGTCAGCGGGCGCGACTTCAAGGGCCCGCAGTTCCGCGTCTACGCCTTGCCGAGCAAGCGCGTGCGCCATCTGGAATTTTCGCTGGAAGGCAGCGGGCTGAGCTACGAGCCCGGCGATGCGCTGGGCATCCGCCATCGCAATCCGCCGGCGCTGGTGGATGCGGTGCTGGAGACGCTGCGCCTGGATGGTCATGCCGCGGTCACCGTCGGCGAAGAGACTCTGGCCCTGCACGAGTGGCTGGCCACCCGGCGCGAACTGACCAAGCTGTCGCGGCCGCTGCTGGCCGCCCATGCCGAGCGTGCGCGCGCCGACGAGCTGCAAGCGCTGCTCACCCCGACCCAGACCGCCGGCCTGGCGTCATTGCTTGCCGATCACCAGCTGATCGACGTGCTGCGACGCTGGCCGGCGGATTGGGACCATGCCGGCCTGCTGGCCGCGCTGCGTCCGCTCACCCCGCGCCTGTACTCGATCGCCTCCAGCCGCAAGCGCGTGGGCGAGGAAGTGCACCTGGTGGTGGACGAACTCACCTACCAGGCGCACGGGCATGCGCACCTGGGCTCGGCCAGCGGCTTTCTGGCCGCTTTGCGCGAAGGCGATACCGCACCGGTCTACATCGAGCCGAACACGCGCTTCCGGCTGCCGGCCGATACCGATCGCGACATCCTGATGATCGGCCCGGGCACCGGCGTGGCGCCGTTCCGCGGCTTCGTGCAGGAACGCGCCGAAACCGGCGCCAGGGGCCGCAACTGGCTGTTCTTCGGCGCCCAGCATTTCAATACCGATTTCCTGTATCAGGCCGAATGGCAGCAGGCCTTGCAGCGCGGCGAACTGCACGCACTGGAAGTCGCGTTCTCGCGCGACCAGGCCGAAAAGATCTACGTGCAGCACCGCCTGCGCGCACGCGGCGCCGAGGTCTACGCCTGGCTGCAGGGCGGTGCGCATCTGTACGTATGCGGCGCCATCGGCATGGGCAAGGACGTGCACGCCGCCCTGCTTGAGATCGTCACCACCCACGGCGCCGTGGATGCAGAAGCCGCCGCGGCGTATCTCACCCAGCTGCAGGTGGAGGGGCGGTATGCGCGTGATGTCTATTAGTGCCGGGAATCGGGATTGGGGATTGGGGATTCGTAACTGCGGGTTCCCCGGGTCTGGTTGTTGTCGTGCTGCTGCTTGTTTGTTTTTGCCAATCCCCAATCACGAATGCCGAATCCCGTCATGAGCCACTCCGTCGAAGACATCAAATCCGAAAGTCGCCGTCTGCGCGGGTCGCTGGAACAGAGCCTGGCCGATGCGGTGACCGGTGCGTTGCGCGAGGATGATCAGACCCTGATCAAGTACCACGGGAGCTACCAGCAGGACGATCGCGACATCCGCGATGAGCGGCGTCGGCAGAAGCTCGAACCGGCGTACCAGTTCATGATCCGCACCCGTACGCCGGGGGGGGTGATCTCGCCCACGCAGTGGCTGGCGCTGGATGGCATCGCCACGCGGTACGCCAATCATTCGCTGCGCATCACCACGCGCCAGGCGTTCCAGTTCCATGGCGTGATCAAGCGCGAGCTCAAGGCGACCATGCAGGCGATCAACGCCACCTTGATCGATACGCTGGCCGCCTGCGGCGATGTCAATCGCAATGTGCAGGTCGCGGCCAATCCGCTGCTGTCGCAGGCGCATGCCACGCTGTATGCCGATGCCGCGCGGGTGTCCGAGCATCTGTTGCCCAACACCCGTGCGTATTACGAGATCTGGCTGGACGAAGAGCGCGTGTCAGGCTCCGGCAACGAAGAAGAGCCGATCTACGGCGACCGTTATCTGCCGCGCAAGTTCAAGATCGGTTTCGCCGCGCCGCCGCTCAACGATGTGGACGTGTTCGCCAACGACCTGGGCTTCATCGCGATCCTGCACGACGGCGAGTTGCTGGGCTATAACGTCAGCATCGGCGGCGGCATGGGCGCCAGCCATGGCGATGCGGAAACCTGGCCACGGGTGGCCAATGTCGTCGGGTTCGTCACCCGCGATCAGTTGCTGGAGGTGGCCACCGCCGTGGTCACCACCCAGCGCGACTTCGGCAACCGTGCGGTGCGCAAGCGCGCGCGCTTCAAGTACACCATCGACGATCACGGCCTGGACACCATCGTGGCCGAGATCGAACGTCGTGCCGGCTTTGCGTTGCAACCCGCCAGGCAGTTCGCGTTCGAGCACAACGGCGATCGCTACGGCTGGGTCGAGGGCGACGATGGTCTGTCGCATCTGACCCTGGCCCTGCCTGCCGGGCGCATTGCCGATACCGACACCGCTGCGCATCTAAGCGGCCTGCGCGCGATTGCGCAATTGAACGTCGGCCAGTTCCGCATGACACCCAACCAGAACCTGGTCATCGCCGGCGTGCTGGCCAGCGAGCGCGCGCGCGTCGATGCCCTGGTCGCGCAGTACGGCCTGGATGCCGGCAATCGCGCGCCCACCGCGCTGGCACGCGGCGCAATGGCCTGCGTGTCGCTGCCGACCTGCGGGCTGGCGATGGCCGAGGCCGAACGCTACCTGCCCGATTTCAGCGCGGCCCTGCAGCCGGTGCTGGAGCAACACGGGCTGGCCGACACCCCGATCGTGCTGCGCCTGTCCGGCTGCCCGAATGGCTGCTCGCGCCCGTATCTGGCCGAGATCGCGCTGGTCGGCAAGGCGCCCGGCCGCTACAACCTGATGCTGGGCGGCGACCGCCGCGGCCAACGCCTGAACACGCTGTACCGCGAAAACATCACCGAAGCGGACATTCTCGCCGCACTGGAACCGTTGCTGGCGCGCTATGCGGCCGAACGCGATCAGGCCGGCGACGAAGGCTTCGGTGATTTCCTGCATCGCAGCGGCCTGATCGCGCTGCCGCCCTACCCCACACACCGTCACCTCGACCTGGAATTGCTCGCATGACCGCGCTGCCCGCTGCATCGATCACTGCGTCCGCGCTGGACGACCTGGACGCGCTCAACGCGCAGCTGGAAGGCCTGCGCGCCGACGAGCGCGTGGCCTGGGCACTGCAACACGGCCCGCAGGAGGCGGCACTGTCGTCCAGCTTCGGCGCGCAGTCGGCGGTCACGCTGCATCTGCTCACCCAGCAGCGCCCGGACATTCCGGTGATCCTGATCGATACCGGTTACCTTTTCCCGGAAACCTACCGGTTTGCCGACGCGCTGGCCGACCGGCTCAAGCTCAACCTCAAGGTCTACCGCCCGCTGGTCAGCCGTGCCTGGATGGAAGCGCGCCACGGCCGCCTGTGGGAACAGGGCATGGTCGGCATCGACCAGTACAACAACCTGCGCAAGGTCGAGCCGATGCGCCGCGCATTGGACGAGCTCAACGTAGGCACCTGGTTCACCGGCCTGCGCCGCAGCCAGTCCGGCGGCCGCGCACAGACGCCGATCGTGCAGAAGCGCGGCGAGCGCTACAAGGTCAGCCCGATCGCCGACTGGACCGACCGCGACGTGTGGCAATACCTGCAGGCGCACGACCTGCCCTATCACCCGCTGTGGGAACAAGGCTACGTGTCCATCGGCGACTTCCACACCACACGCCGCTGGGAGCCGGGCATGCGCGAGGAGGACACGCGCTTCTTCGGGTTGAAGCGCGAATGCGGCATCCACGAGGACATCTGAGCGCGGCGCGGTGCGCGCCCGTTATGAAGCGGGTCTGCACCACTACGCGTCGAGTTTGCCGGTGGGCACACCGCCGAGCGCATCCCTGACTCGGCGCATCCGCAGCGCTTTGAGGTGACGCGCACGTACTCATGCCGCGGGAACACGTGCCTGACTGCGCTGCATCCAGTAGCGGTCGAACAGCCACATCAGCAACAACGACACCCCGACCAGCGGGAAGATCAGCCCGCAGATCACCAGCAGCGCCAGCAGACCGCGCAGCGTGCGCGGATCGGCAGGCAACGGCGGCACGCCCAGGCCGCCGACCGGACGACGCTTCCACCACATCACCGCCGCGCTCACGCACAGCAGCACGATCGCCGCGCAGGCCAGCAACAGGATCACCTGATTGGCAGTGCCGTATTGCTGGCCCAGATGCACATTGATGCCCCACTCCAGCGCGCGCCCCACTGGCCCGTAATCGCGATAGCGCATGTCCAGCAGCACCGTACCGCTGTACTGATCCAGATGGATCACGCGCTGGCGCTGCAGGTCGGCCGGATAGACCGAGGCGGTATACACCCCGGTGGCGCCACGCGGTGGCGAGACGCTATAGCCCGGCACGATGCCGAGCGCATCGAACTGCGCCATCGCCGCATCCAGCCCGATGGCACCGTGACCGGGCGCAGCGACGTTGCCGGTGCCGCCGTGTGCGGCATGTTCCGACTGCACCGCATGTTCTGACCGGCTTGGCTGTTCCGCGTGTTCCGCGTGTTCCGCGTGTTCCGAATGTTCTGAATGTTCTGAATGTTCTGAATGTTCCGCACCCGACAGCGTCACACCCACCCGCCCGTCATGCAGCCCCTCATCCACCCCCGCGGTTCCCCGCCCAGGCACCACAGACTCCGGCACCTGCGCCTGCCGCAACGACCACGCCGGATCGGTCGTCTCGGACAAACGCTGTTGCGACATCGGCTGCTGCACCCGCACACCGGCCGGATATCCGAAGTCCTGCCCGTTGACCCAGCGATTGACCTGCGCGCCCCACAGCCACGACCACGGCATCCCGGTCAGCGCCAGGAACAGCAACACTGCACCGACGCCGGCACCGGTGACCGCATGCAGATCGCGCCAGAACAGCCGCTGCCCCGGCGTGCCGCGCACGCTGACCACCCCGCCGCGGCGCCCACGCGGCCACCACAGATACACACCAGTCAGAACCAGCACGATCGCCCAGCCCGCCGCCATTTCGATCAGGCCGCGCGCAAACGGCCCGATCAACTCGAGACTGTGCAGCCGGCGAATCGTCCAGGCCAGGGTGCCGTGCTCGGGCAGCACGCCGAGCACGCGTGCGCGATACGGGTCGACATACACCACCTGCCGCACACCGTGCGTGTCGACCAGCCCGATCTCGGCACTGGCATCGGCGCGTGTGGGCGTGGTGTAACGAAACAAGCTGCCGCCGTATCTGCGCTGCGCCGCATCGACCAGGCGTTGCGCAGACACCCGCAGCTCGCCCACCGGCACCACCTTCAAGCCATGGTGCACGCTGCGGTCGATCGCATCCTGGTACAGGAACGCCGCACCGGTCAGCGCCAGCCAGACGATGAAGGGCAGGACCAGCAACCCGGCATAGAAGTGCCAACGCCACACCGCGCGATAAAAGCGCCAGCGGCCATTCCGGCGCGGATCGGTGACGCGGCCATCGCCCATGATTGCGCGCATCAGAAGCTCCAGTCCCAGGACAGCGACAACGCACGTCCATCGCCCGGCGAATAGCCGGAACTACCGGTGTCGTACCACGCATACACGTACGCGCGATCGGTGACATTGCGCAGCTGCAGGCTGAGCGCATTGCGTGCATCCAGGTTCCAGCGCGCGCCCAGATTGAGCAGGGCGTAGCCACCGGTGCGCCCCAGCGTATTGCTGCGCTCCAGATAATAATCGCCTTGCGCATTGCCCCAGGCGCTCAGCTGCACCGCCGTAGTGAGCTGCCATTCCAGCCCGGCGGTGGCCAGCCAATGCGGCACGTTTTCGATCTCCTTGCCGCGCGTGGCCGGCGCACTCGGGTCCGGCGTGGCGATGCTGGCCTTCTGCCGCGAGTACGACATCCAGGCCCGCCAGTGCTCGGCCGGCTGCAGGTTCAGTTGCGCATCCCAGCCGCGCCGCAGCGTGCGCCCCACGTTGGCCACATCGCCGACACCGGCCACGCCATTGACGCCCAGGATCGTGGCGACTTCGCCGGAGGCGCGTTGCTCCCAATACGCCAGGCGGCCGTCCATCAGAGCCGATGGCGCGAACTTGAACCCGGCCTCCCAGCCGTCGTTGATCGACGGGCCGAGATTTGCCGGCTGGCGCCGGTACGCGCCATCGCCGCTGCCGATCTGGAAGCTGCGCCCCCAGTTCGCGTACACGCTGCTCTGCCCGGCCAGCCGGTAGCTGGCACTGAACTTGGGCTGCTTGATGGTGCCGTAGTCGTACGTCGGTGCGTAAATGCCGGCACGCACATCGTGCAGCTGCCCATCGACACGGTCGATGCGATAGCCCGGCACCAGCTGCAGCCGCTCGACCGGGGTCAGCACCGCCTGTACGTAGGCCCCGCGCGTGCGCAGGTCGTAATCCCAATCGCGCAATTGCGCGCCGCGCACCCGTGCCACGGTGCGGTAGCGCTGCGACTGGTTGTACTGCCACTGCGCATCCACGCCGGCTTCCAGATTGGCCGCCAGCGCGCCCCAATCCGGCTGCCAGTTGCCGCGCAACAGCAGGCCGCGATGGGTCTCGTCGGTATCGCGTTCCTGCTGCAGGCCGGCTGCGGAAAAGCGCACCCAGCGCCGATTGCGGTAATCGTTCTGGTAGGCCTTGGCGCTCCACTGCGCAGCGGCGCCCAGCGTGCCGTCCGCGTGCAACGCGGTCTGCCGCAGCTGGCGTTCGCTGCGATCGTCCTGCGCATACGCCGGCGAACTGCGTGGCGCCGCGCGTGCGCTGGCCGCATCCAGATAACCGGCTTCCAGCGCGTGATTGTCGTAGTAACGCGTGGTGAGCCCGGCACGGAAGCCGCCATCGGGGTCGGTATAGAACCACTTGCCGGCCACGCTGCGTTTGCGCGCGTCGGCGTGTTCGCGATAACCATCGGAATCGCGCCAGGCCAGCACATAGTTCTGGCTCCATGCGCCATGTTCGAAGCCCTTGCCCAACTGCACCTCGCGCGCACCGAAACTGCCCGCCGTCACGCTCAGGCGGCCATCGTTGCCGCCGGTACGGGTCAGCACATCCACGCTGCCGGCGATCGCATGCAGACCGTAGCGTGCATCGTTGGTGCCGCGCACGATCTCGATCGCGCTGATGTCCTGCGCAAACACCGCATCCAGATATGGCATGCCGCCGGCATTGTCGTTGCTGGGGATGCCGTCGATCAGCAGCTTCACCGCATTGATGCGCCCCTCGCCATTGAAACCACGGAACGAGAACCGCCCCGCATCGGTGCCCATGCGGAACTGGGTGACCTGCACGCCCGGCGCACGCATCAACAGCTCCCAGCTGTAGTCCACGTGCTGATCGTGCAGCAGCTCGCCACCGATCACATCCACCGAACTCAGCACGCGTGCCGTGCTCGGGCTGCGCTGGGGTTGCGCGCTCACCTGCACCTTGCCCAGGGTCAATGCCGCATCCTGCGCCTGCACAGTGCAGGCAGGCCCCCACACCAGCGCCAACGATGGCGCGTACCACAGCGTTTTCAATAATCGCAACCGCATGACCAACCCTTCGCCGTGCCGGCACGGCAACACCGCCGTGCGCCGCGGCAACACAGCGGGCACAGGCATCACTTCAGGAGAGCGGGTCGTCCACGCAACTGCATGCAGGCGCGCCGGAAGATCAGGCACGCAATCGCTACAACGCAACGGACGCCCGCGATGGGGCCAGACTCACGCGTGTAGCGGCGGCCCACGTGCCCCGAGTGCGGCCCAGCGCAGTATCGATGCTGCGCGCACCTGCCTGTGCACCGGCGCCGGCGCCGGCCGCGCTTGCAGCAGGCACAGCACCAGCAAGGCCAGCCACGGCAGCAGGCGCGCGGCCAGCACGCAGTAATCGCAGGCTTCACCATGCGCGCCTGCGTGTTGGCCGGTGTCCGGCTTGGCGGGCGATGCAGCGGCGGCGTGATGGTGCGCGGCCGTCTGCGCCGGCAGGGCCTGATGGTCCGCACGCAGCGAACCGCCCGTGTCCAGCGCCGGCCCGCTCATGCACATCGGCTCGGGCGACTGCGCCTGGCTCCAACGGCTGACCAGCGGCGCCACCAGCATCAGCAGCACCGCCAGACAGGCAAGCAAGTGCAGGCAAGGGTGGCGGCGGAGCGAAGGCATTGCGCGAGTGTAAGCCGCCGCATGCCGCAGGGGCGATGGTGGCGGCCGGTGCGCGACCGCATGTCGCACCCGTCGGCAACGGCCGCCTTGCCCGCCAGGCTGAGCAGTGGCGGAATCTGCCGATCAGGCACCCTGCAGGCGCGCAGACGCGAGTACAGACGAAGCCCTGAAGGGTCGATGCACCGCCGTTGTCGAGGTCGGTAGTCACAGTTCCAGCAGTGGACGTGACAGCGCGCACATGGCAGGCCCTGGCATGCCCTATGCTTATACGTCATCCATCCACCTGCGCGCGCATGAGCACCGTCCTGTCCGACCCAGCGGCCGAGCCCCTTCCCTGTGCTGCCAAGCCGCCGAGCGAGGCATTGCGCCTTCAGGCGCTGCGCAGTTACGGCATTCTCGACACGCCGCGCGAGGCCGCCTTCGAAGACATCACCAGGCTGGCCTCGATCATCTGCCAGACGCCGATCGCGCTGATCAGCCTGGTGGATGCCGAGCGGCAGTGGTTCAAGAGCGAACGCGGCATGGGCGAGCGCGAGACGCCGCTGTTCAAGTCGATGTGCGCGCATGCGCTGCTCGACAGCGACGTGCTGGTGGTGCCGGACACCCGCGAGGACGTCCGCTTCGCGCGCAATCCGTTGGTGACCGGCGAGGCGCCGTTGCATTTCTATGCCGGCGCCGTGCTCAAGACCAGCGAAGGTCTGCCGCTGGGCACGGTTTGCGTGCTCGACCGCCAGCCGCGCCAGCTCAGTGCCGAACAGGTCGATGCGCTGCGCGCACTCGCACGCCAGACCATGGCACAGCTGGAACTGCGCCGCGCGCTGCAGGTGGCCGAAGAATCCGACCGCTACCGCAGTCGCCTGATGGCCATCGCCGGGCACGACCTGAAGACCCCGCTGCGCACCGCCGCCTACGCCATCGACAAGATGCGCCGGCATGCCAATGTCGATTCGGTGCCGACCCTGGTCACCGCGCGCGATGCGATCAATCTGGTGGCGCGCAACCTCGACGAGCTGGCCACCCTGGCGGCCGCCAGCGAGACCGCCACGCCGGACCTGCAGCCGCTGGCGCTGGAAGATGTGCTGCATTCGGTGCTGGGTGTGTGGCGGCAACCGGCGATCGACAAGTGCCTGGCCTTGCGCCACGTGCCCACCTCGCTACGCGTGCGCAGCCATCCCACGCTGCTGACCACCTTGCTCGGCAATCTGATCGGCAACGCGGTCAAGTACACCGAACGCGGACGCGTGCTGGTCGGCGTCCGGCGTCGTCCCGGCCATGCGGTGGTGGAAATCATCGACAGCGGCATCGGCCTGAACCTGGACCACCCCGAACAGGTGTTCCAGGCCTTCCGCCAGGCCGACCCGCGCAGCGACGGGCTGGGCATCGGCCTGTGGATCGTGCACCGCACCGCCGAGACCCTGGGCTGCGAAGTGGATGTGCGCCCACGCCCGGGCGGCGGCACCTGCTTTTCGGTACGCATCCCGCTGGCCTGACCACCGCTCGGTAGCGCCGGGCCAGACCGAGTCAGCGCAGCAGGTGGGCGCTGCTTGCCGGCATTGCGCAGACCGGCAATGCCATGCAGCCGATGCCACGCAAAAAAAGGCGGACCCGGGCTCCCGACCCGGATCCGCCGCCAAGCACGCCAGGTCTCTCCCCAGGGACCCGGGTGCGCCAGTCGCTCCATTGCGCAGCCTCGCGTAACGGTGGTGCGACAGCGCTAGCAACCGCTTGGCGACACCGACAGACAAACCAGCGATGCGATGTGCCGCATCGCCGGTCCTGCGCCGTCCACCCCTAGACGTCCGAGAGTGTCGCGTGATGGTTGCTATAAGGATTTACGACAGCGCAGGGCGCAACTTGATGCGACCAGACCACCCCGCCGCCACGGCCCTGACAGCTGTAGGGAGAATCACCGACAGCGCGCATTTTGGCGAGCGCGCGCCACTTCCCAAGTGATTGATAGAAGAAAGGTTTTCTAGAAAGCGGACGCTGCAGCGCAGCATTCCGATGTGCGTTCGCAGGCTGTCTCAGAACCCGGAATCAGCCGCATCCTGGCGCGCGAACCAGTCCGCCGAATGCACCTCTTCCGCCGCAACCTCCAGCAGCTGGCGCAGCACCGCCAGCGGAATCTGCATCTGGGTGCCATCGGCCTGCAGTTCCACCCACAACGATTCGTCCCGGGGATCGGCCAGCACCGTCAGTACCGCATGCTCGCGGCCCTCGACGCGTGCCGACAGCTGCAAGGCCATGCCGCCGTCCTGGTCGGGCGACCACAGCCGGCTGAGGGGTGGACGCAGTGGCTCGGTCATCGGTGGCAGTGCCTCACAGTGGCGAACAGGGACCGCGCGCGCAGCCAAGCGGAATCGGTACGCCCGGCGCGCAGGTCGCAGTGTACGGACAGTCGTCATCGATTCCGCACACTGACCGCCAGCATGACGCAGCTGCACGGTTGCTACGTGGACGTACTTGCGGCGTGTCCCATGCCGATACGCGTGCAGACGCCCCTTAGCGACCGAAGCATTCCCCCGGACACAGCAGACCTCGTGAGCAAGCGTGCTCGAGGCGCGCTGCAATCTTCGGCAGGCAGCTCAGCTGGTAATGGTCTGGGTCAGCGATTCCCAGGTCGGCGGCAGCGGCCAGGCCGGGGCCTGGTTGCCGTCCAGCACGCGCCGCAGGTCGCGCTTGTCGATCTGCGGCGCCAGCACGTGCACCAGGTCCAGGGCGTAGTCACGCAGCACGCGGTCGCGCGGCAGCACTGCCCAGGCGATGCACTCGGCGATCGGCGCCGGTGCCGGCCAGGCGCGCAGGTCCTCGTCGCTGGCGCTGACCGCCATCTCCGCCACCAGCCCGACGCCCAGCCCGGCACGCACATAGGTCTTGATCAGGTCTGCATCCAGCGCGGTCAGCGCGATGCTGGGCTCCAGCCCGACCTGGGCGAATGCGCGCTGCAGCGACGAGCCCGGCCGCGTGGAGGATTCGTAGCTGATCAACGGGTGCTGCGACAAGGCCTGCATGTCCGGCGCGGTGCGCGCCTGATCCAGCGCATGGCCGCGCGGCACGATCACCAGCCGGCGCCAGCGATACAGCGGCACCGCGATGCCGGCGCTCGGTTCGCCGCCGGCGGTGCTGACCACTGCGATATCCGCATCGCCCTGGCTGAGCAGATCCAGCGCCGCACTTTCGGCGGCCTGCTGCAGATGCACGCTGACCTGTGGATAGGCATGCTTGATCTGCGCCACCGCCGGCGGCAGCACGAAGCGTGCCTGGGTGTGGGTGGTGGTCAGGGTCAGCTGGCCCTGGCTCTCGCGGCGCTGGTTGGCCGCGTAGGTGCGGATGTTGTTGGCTTCCGACAGCACCGAGCGCGCGCGCTCGATCACTTCCACGCCGGCCGGCGTCACCGCATCCAGGCTGCGCCCCTTGCGCACGAACAGCAGAAAGCCCAGTTCGTCCTCCAGCTGCTTGAGCTGCTTGGACAGGCCGGGCTGGGTCGCATGCACACGCGCGGCGGCGAGCGTGATGTTGAGCTCGGCATCGGCGATGGCGACCAGATAGCGAAGTTGGGTCAGCGTCATGGGCTTATATCCAAAAAAGCGCGAGGCGCCACGAAGGACTCGACTGTAGAGGAGTTCTGCGGGCCAGCTTATAACCGAACGCTATTTTCAGGGTGTATGAAGTCATTTCCGACCGCTATATGCCGGCGTTACGGTCTGGCCCTCCCCTCTCGATGCGCTGGCCGTGCCCTCTGTGTTCCCGCTTCTTGCCGACCTGCGTGGCCGTGCCGTCCTGGTGATCGGCGGCGGCGCCGAGGCCGAGCACGCCACCTCCGCGCTGCTGCAGGCCGGTGCCGTGCCCTTGGTCGGCGCGCCGGAATTGAGCCCGCAACTGCGCGACTGGGCGCAGGCCGGGCGGCTGCGTTGGCTGGTGGGACGGTTCGAGCCGGCATGGCTGGAGCTGCCCGATCAACCGGTCTGGCTCACCATCGCCGCCAGCAACGCGCCGGACCTCAACGATGCCTTGCGCACTGCGGCCAGCGCACGCCGCCTGCTTACCCACGACGCCACGCCCGCCGCGTCGGCAGCGCCACCTGCACAGCCTCCGATGCCGCGCACCGCGGTCGGCCGGCTCTCCCCCGGCAGCGTGACCCTGGTCGGTGCCGGCCCCGGCGACCCCGGCCTGCTCACCCGGCATGCCGTGCGCGCGCTGCGTCAGGCCGATGTGCTGCTCTACGATCGCCTGGTCAGCCCGCAGATCCTGCAACTGGCCCGGCGCAACGCACTGCGCGTGGAAGTCGGCAAGGCCGCCCAGGGCCACAGCACGCGCCAGGAGCAGATCCACGCCCTGATGCGCGAGCACGCGCGCGCCGGTCGCCGCGTGGTGCGGCTCAAGGGCGGCGACCCGTTCGTGTTCGGCCGCGGCGGCGAAGAGCTGGAATTCCTGCGTGCGCACGGCATCGGCTTCCAGGTCATTCCCGGCATCACCGCCGCGATCGCCTGCGCCGCCTATGCCGGCATTCCGCTCACCCACCGCGACCATGCGCAATCGCTGCGGCTGATCACCGCGCACTGCAAGGATTCGCTGGACACGCTGGACTGGCAGGCGCTTGGCCAGGAACGCCAGACCCTGGCGTTCTACATGGGCGTGGCCGGCCTGGACGGCATCCAGCAACGCCTGCTGCAGGCCGGCCGCGCACCCACCACCCCGTTCGCGCTGGTGGAAAACGGCTCGCGCCCGCAGCAACGCGTGATCACCGGCACCCTCGCCAGCCTGGCCGCCACCGCGCAGCAGCACGCCGTGCGCGCCCCGGCGTTGCTGATCCTGGGCGAGGTCGCCGGGCTGGCCGCCAGCCTGCACTGGTTCGGCGCAGCGCCACTGACCGCGCAGCCGCCCCCGCACTCACCCATCGCAACGCCCGACGCGCTCACACTCGCCCACGCAGCCTGATTCCGACGGAGACCCCATGGCCCTGTACGACAACATCCTCGACACCATCGGCCGCACCCCGGTGGTCAAACTCAACCGGCTCGCGCCCGAGCACGTGACCCTGTACGTCAAGGTCGAGTCGTTCAATCCGGGCGGCTCGGTCAAGGACCGCCTGGCGCTGGCGATCATCCTTGATGCCGAACAACGCGGCCTGCTCAAGCCCGGCGACACCATTGTCGAAGCCACCTCCGGCAATACCGGTGTGGCGCTGGCGATGGTGGCCGCCGCGCGCGGCTACAAGTTCGTCGCCACCATGGTGGAAACCTTCTCGATCGAGCGCCGCAAGCTGATGCGCGCCTACGGCGCCAAGGTGATCCTGACCCCGGCGGCCGAGCGCGGCAGCGGCATGGTGCGCAAGGCCAGGGAGCTGGCCGAGCAGCATGGCTGGTTCCTGGCCAGCCAGTTCGCCAACCCGGCCAATCCGGCCTATCACCGCAACACCACCGCGGCCGAAATCCTGCGCGACTTCGCCGGCCACCGGCTGGATCATTTTGTCACCGGCTGGGGCACCGGCGGCACGCTCACCGGCGTGGGTGAAGTGTTGCGCGTGGCCCGCCCGGAAGTGCGCATCACCGCCACCGAACCGGCCGGCGCTGCGCTATTGCAGGGCCAGGACTGGAAGCCGCACAAGATCCAGGGCTGGACACCGGACTTCGTGCCGGAGGTGCTCAACCGCGAGGTCGCCCACGAAGTGCTCAGCGTGGAAGACACCGACGCGATCAGCGTGGCGCGCCGCCTGGCCGCCGAAGAAGGCATCTTCACCGGCATCTCCGGCGGTGCCACCGTCGCCACCGCCTTGCGCGTGGCCGAAAGCGCGGTGCCCGGTGCGGTCGTGCTGGCGATGCTGCCGGATACCGGCGAGCGCTATTTCTCCACGCCGCTGTTTGCCGACATCAACGAAGGCTCCGACGACGACTGGCTGGCCGGTCTGCCCTGACCGATCACACAGCGTTGGTTTGTACGCACAGGCCGCGCCCACAGCGCGGCCTGTGTGTTTGTGGTCGTCCAGTCATTGCGCAGCTGCCCGGTGTGCTCCCGCGTGCCGGCGCGAACATGCCAACGTCGCGGCACTACGCCTGCGTGGATTTTCGTTCGCGTGCGGCGGACTCCGGCGTGCGCATACTCCCCTCCGCGTCAAGGAAACGTTAGGATGGCGACCGACACAGGGAGAACCGTCGTGAGCAACCGGCCGTATGGATACAGCGACACCCGCGTGTGGCGGGCGCCATGGCTGGTCAAGATCACCTCGCCTGCGCACTTCGCGCTTGCCCTGGGCGTGGGCGCCTGGCTGCAGAGCGCACTGCAGCTGCCATTGCCTGCACCGACGCCACTGGCCTGGATCGAGCTGGCCGGCGGCATGATCGCCTGTCTCGGCCTGGCGCTGGCAGTGAGCTGCTTCATCCTGTTCGCGCGTCGGCGCACCACCATCATGCCCAGCGGCCATCCCTCACGGCTGGTACTCGATGGCCCGTATCGCTTCACCCGCAACCCGATGTACCTGGCGCTGGTGCTCAGCTATGTGGGCCTGTGCCTGCAGCTAGGCCTGCTGTGGGCAGTCGTCTTGCTGCCGCTGCCCTGGCTGGCCCTGCAGCGGTATGTGATTCCATTCGAAGAGGCGCGTCTGCGCAACGAATTCGGCCGCCAATACAGCGCCTATTGCGCACGCGTGCGGCGCTGGCTGTAAGTCGCCAATCGTGGCGACATCGCTGCTCGGCGATTGAGCGGATTGATCGCAGCTTGCGGGTTCGCATGCTTCCGCCGCACGACCGCCACAGCCGTTCCCGGCAATCGCAGCAGATGAGATGAATGGGCGCTAGCGTGCCTGTTCCGCAACGCGCGCCCCATCACGCGTTCCTCATGCAAATCACATAATTATCTCGCCATGAAGATCGAAGTCTGGCAAGGCGACATCACCGAACTCGACGTTGACGTCATCGTCAACGCCGCCAACGAATCACTGCTGGGCGGTGGCGGCGTGGATGGCGCCATCCACCGCGCTGCCGGCCCGCGCCTGCTGCAGGCCTGCGAGGCATTGCCGCAGGTGCGTCCTGGCGTGCGTTGCCCCACCGGCGAAATCCGCATCACCGACGGGTTCGATCTCAAGGCGCGCCACGTCTTCCATACCGTCGGCCCGGTGTGGCGCGACGGCAAGCACAACGAGCCGGAGCAACTGGCCAACTGCTACTGGCAGTCGTTGAAGCTGGCCGAGCAGATGATGCTGCATTCGATCGCATTCCCGGCCATCAGCTGCGGCATCTATGGCTATCCGCTGTACCAGGCCGCGCGCATCGCCGTGACCGAAACGCGCGACTGGCAGCGCTCGCACAAGGTGCCCAAGCACATCGTGCTGGTGGCCTACAACGAGGCCACGTTCAAGGCCTACCAGCAGGCGCTGGCTGCGCAGGAAACCGCTGCCGCCTGACGCCTGTGCAAGGCAGAGGTTGGAGATGACGAGCGCTGCAAGGCGCTCGTTGCATTTGGAAAGTCATGCGGGCGCGGGGCAACCCACACAAACAAAAACGCCGGCATCGCTGCCGGCGTTTTCGCTAAGTGTGCTCCGGCCATGAAGCGGCCGGCATGCCGATCAACCCTTCCACTTGCCCAGCGCGGCCAGGCCGTTTTCCTTGGCGCGCTCATAGATGACCTGCTGCGCCTTGGCGAAGTTGCCGGTCATGTCCTTGGCCCACAGCTTCAGTGCAGCCTGCTGCATCGCGCGGCCGTACGAGAAGCTCAGCGGCCACGGCAGGTTGCCGAGCTGGTGCATCTCGTTGAGGTGCGCGGTGGACTGCTCGTCGGTCTGGCCGCCGGACAGGAACACGATGCCCGGCAGGATCGCCGGCACGGTCGACTTCAGGCACATCACGGTGGACTCGGCCACTTCCTCGACGCTGGCCTGCTCTTCGCAGCCCTTGCCGGAGATGACCATCGAGGCCTTCAGGATGGTGCCTTCGAGCACGACATTCTGCTCATACAGTGCGCCGAACAGCGAACGCAGCGTGGCTTCGGTGACCTCGTAGCAGGTCTCGATGTCGTGGTTGCCGTCCATGATCACTTCCGGCTCGACCATCGGCACCAGGCCCTGCTCCTGGCACAGCGCGGCATAACGCGCCAGCGCATGCGAGTTGGCCTCGATGCAGGTGCCGGACGGGATGTCCTCACCGATGTTGATGACCGCACGCCACTTGGCGAAGCGTGCGCCCAGCGTGTAGTACTCCTCCAGACGCGCGCGCAGCCCGTCCAGGCCTTCGGTGACCAGCTCGCCCGGCATGCCGGCCAGCGGCTGCGCACCCTTGTCGACCTTGATGCCCGGGATGATGCCGTGGGCGGTCATGTATTCGGCGAACGGCACGCCGTCCTTGGTCTTCTGACGGATGGTCTCGTCGAACAGGATCGCGCCGGAGATGTAGTCGCTCAGCTTGGGCGTGGTCAGCAGCAGTTCGCGGTAGGCGCGACGGTTTTCTTCGATGTTCTCGATGCCGACGCTGGCAAAACGCTTGGCGATCGTGCTGGTCGATTCGTCGATGGCGATGATGCCCTTGCCCGGGGCGACCATGGCCTGGGCGGTTTCGGCAAGCTGTTCGATGCTCATGTAGTTCCTGTGGCAGCTGCGGGGGAGAACGAAAGTATAGCGACGAAAGTTGCAGACATTCCTTCACGGAATGCCTGCAACCGATTACACGTGTCCGGCATGGCGGATGTGTGGCGCGGCTCGCAGCGTGATGCGCGTTGCGGGCTGCGCGCTCCGCGGGCGCACCGCACCGCAGACCCTGTCCCGCACAGCACAACGGCGACCCGCAGGCCGCCGCTGTGTCTGTACGCAACGATGTGGATGCAGCGCGCGTCAACCTACGACACACGCGCTGCGCAGCCTGGCGTTACAGCTCGCCCAGGCCGCTGGCGCGGCCGTCTTCGCCCACTTCCAGCAGACGCAGCGTGTTGGTGGCGCCGTGGGTTTCCATATGCTCGCCGCTGGTGAACACCACGCGGTCGCCAGGTCCCATGCGCTCGTTCTCCACCAGCAAGCGGATCGCCGCACGTGCGGCTTCACGCGGGGTCAGGCCGCGGCTGTCGAAGCTGATCGGGAACACGCCACGCATCATCGCCATGTGGCGGCGCGCGCCATCGTGACGGGTGAAGGCGTAGATCGGCATGTTGGAACGGAAGCGCGACAGATACCGCGGCGTGCCGCCGGACTCGGTCAACGCGACCACGCCAGCCAGACCGATGTGCTCGGACAGGAACATGGTCGCCATCGCGATCGCCTGGTCGGCGCGCTGCAGATTGCGTTGCGCCGCTTCGAAGTCGGTGTCGAACTCGAACTGGCGCTCGGCGCCCAGACAGATGCGCGCCATCGCTTCCACCGCACGCACCGGGTAGGCGCCGGCTGCGGTTTCGGCCGAGAGCATCACCGCGTCGGTACCGTCGATGACCGCATTGGCCACGTCCAGCACTTCGGCGCGGGTCGGGATCGGGCTTTCCACCATCGACTGCAGCATCTGCGTGGCGGTGATCACCACTTTGTTCTGCGCCAGCGACTCGCGGATGATCTTCTTCTGCAGGCCCGGCAATTCGGCATCGCCGATTTCCACGCCCAGATCGCCACGCGCCACCATCACCACGTCGGAGGCTTCAACGATCTCGACCAGGTTCTCGATCGCTTCGGTGCGCTCGATCTTGGACACCAGCGCGGCATCGCAGCCGTGCTGACGCGCGATACGGCGCGCGTCATTCATGTCTTCGGCGTTGCGGCAGAACGACACCGCGATGAAGTCCACGCCGATCTTGGCGACGATGCCGATCAGCTCCTTGTCGCGCTCGGTCAGCGCGCCCAGCGACAGGCCGCCGCCCTGCTTGTTCAGGCCCTTGCGATCGGACAGCACGCCGTCGTTGAGCACGGTGGTGACGATGCGCTGCCCCTGCACTTCGGCCACCTGCAGCTGCACCAGGCCATCGTCCAGCAGCAGCACGTCGCCGGCGGCCACGTCCTGCGGCAGGCCGAGGTAGCTGACGCCGACCTGGTGCTGGTCGCCGGCAGGTGCATTGGGGTCGGCCACCAGGTCGAAACGCTCGCCGGTGGTCAGCTTGACCTTGCCTTCGGCAAAGCGTTCGACGCGGATCTTCGGGCCCGGCAGGTCGGCCAGGATGCCGACTTCGGCACCGACGCGCACGGCAGCTGCGCGCACTTCGGCCGCGCGCTTGGCCTGGCCGGACGGGTCGCCATGGCTGAAGTTGAGGCGCACCACGTTGACGCCCGCCTTGAACAAGGCTTCCAGCACACCGGGCGGATCCGTCGCCGGTCCGAGCGTGGCGAGGATCTTGGTGCGGCGTTGACGTTCTTTCATGATGGCCTCCCTGTAAAAGCCGCGAAACTTAACACACGCGTCACCTACCGAGGATGGCATTGCGGCATAGCCACCCTCGTATTCCGGCATGTCCTAAAGACAGTGCGGGACAGTACGTACGCTTTCCGCAGCGCGCTGACGCACCGCGGGATGTTGCTGTGGGCTGCCACCCTAACGCGGCAGCGGTGAAGGCCCTACGGGTTGCAGCGGCGGTCGGATGACGGCGAGCGGTCGTCGCAGCGCGGATGCTGCAAGACCCTCACCGCATCTGCGTGCTGCCACCCAACGACGAGCGCCGGCTGCGCTCGCCTGGCGATGCGCGCAGCTGCTCTGTTTGTCACTCCTACGACTGGATCAAGGCGCGCAACCCGGCAGGCGTGTGCGCGATCGCGCCGGCACCGGCGGCACGCAGCTCGGCTTCGTCGCCGAATCCCCACAACACGCCGATGCTGTGGATGCCGTGGTGGTTGGCGCCATCGATGTCCATCCGACGGTCGCCGATCATCACGCAACCGGTCTTGGCGATGTCCAGCCGCCGCAGCGCTTCGGCGATCAGGTCCGGCTTGAAGCGGCGTTCGCCGTCTTCGCTGGCCCCGATCACGTTCTCGAAGCAGGCCCCGAACGGGAGATGCTCGACGATGCGGCGCGCGTAGCGCTCGTTCTTGGAGGTCACCACCGCCAGGCGATGGCCGGCGCGGTGCAGGTCGACGACGACCTCACCGATACCGTCGAACACGCTCAGTTCGGTCCAGCCGACCGCGTCGTAACGCCCGCGATACGCCGCCAGTGCGCGCTGCACCAGCTCCGGATCGTCGGGAAAGCAGTCGGTGAAGCTGTCGCGCAGCGGCGGGCCGATCCACGCGCGCAGGGTCTGCGGCGACGGACGCGGCTGGCCCACCGCGTCAAAGGCATGCACGATGCTGGCGACGATGCCCGGCTCCGAATCGACCAGGGTGCCGTCCAGATCGAAGAACAGCGTGGCTGCACTCACTTGCCGCGCGCCTCGAGCGCGGCCACCGCCGGCAAGGTCTTGCCTTCCAGGAATTCCAGGAAGGCGCCGCCGCCGGTGGAGATGTAGGTGACGTCCTTGGCAATGTCGTACTTGTCCACGGCCGCCAGGGTGTCGCCACCACCGGCGATCGAGAACGCCTTGGAGCTGGCAATCGCACGCGCCAGCGTCTCGGTGCCGTGACTGAAGGGCTCGAACTCGAATACGCCGACCGGCCCATTCCATACCACGGTGCCGGCGCTGGCGATCAGCTCGGCGTAGCGCGCGGCGGTCTGGGGGCCAATGTCCAGGATCAGGTCGTCGGCCTCCACGGCGTCGAGCGCCTTCACCGTCGCTTCGGCATCGGGCAGGAACTGCTTGGCAACGACCACATCGGTGGGCAACGGAATCTCCGCACCGCGCAGCTTCGCATCGGCGACGATCTGGTTGGCGGTGGGAATCAGATCCGGCTCGCTCAGCGACTTGCCGACGCCATGCCCGGCTGCGGCGATGAAGGTGTTGGCGATGCCGCCACCGACGATCAGCTGGTCGACCTTGTTGACCAGGTTGGACAACAGCTCCAGCTTGGTGGACACCTTGCTGCCGGCCACGATCGCCAGCAGCGGCTTGGCCGGATTATCCAGCGCCTTGGCCAGCGCGTCGAGTTCGGCCATCAACAGCGGACCACCGGCAGCCACTGGCGCAAAGCGAATCACCCCATGCGTGGAGGCCTGCGCGCGATGCGCGGTGCCGAAGGCGTCCATGACGAACACATCGCACAGCGCCGCGTACTTGCGTGCCAGCGCCTCGTCGTCCTTGCCCTCGCCGACATTCATGCGGCAGTTCTCCAGCAGCACCACCTGGCCCGGCGCGACGTCCACGCCGTCGACCCAGTCGCGCACCAGCGGCACGTCCACGCCCAGCAGCGCAGTCAGGCGCGCGGCCACCGGCGCCAGCGAATCTTCTTCGGTCCAGCTGCCTTCCTTGGGCCGGCCCAGGTGCGAGGTGACCATCACCGCAGCGCCTTTTTCCAGCGCCAGCTTGATGGTGGGCACCGAGGCGGTGATGCGCTGCTCGGAAGTGATCTGGCCGTTGTCGATCGGCACGTTGAGATCCTGGCGGATCAGCACGCGCTTGCCGGAGAGATCGAGGTCGGTCATGCGGACGATGGACATGGGGTCAGCTCGCTAGGTCTGGGGATTGGGGAATCGAGAATCGGGATTGGGGAATCGAAAAAGCAGCCGGTAGACGTGGCGCCGATGCCTGGGCGCTGCGCGGATGGATGGCTTGGGGCAGCCGTTGCACGCTGGCGTTGCGCCCGCGTGCAGGTCGCGGAGATTGCAGCTTGCCTGCCGCGCATGTCGCTGCCCATACGGCTGGCGATGCGGGGGATGCTCGGTCGAAGACGACGGGCAATGCGGCTGCCTTGGCGACGGGGGATGCCCATTGTCGGACCTTCGCGCCGCAGCGGCAAACCGCGGTGCGATGCGCGGGTCGTCAGGGGCTGCGATCGGTCGCCGAGTTGCGCAGCAGACTCACTGCAAAACCACCGACCAGCAAGGCGCCGCCGACCAGCAGCGCCCATAGCAACCAGCGCTTCCAGTCGCGCGGTGTGGCGGCCGGCTGCAGCGCGGCATCACCGGCCAGCGGCTGTGCCTGCGCGGCGATGTTGGCCTGCGCCGGTTGCCATTGCGCTCCGCGTTCGCGGCGCAGTGCCTGCAGCATCGAGGCCAGCGGCGCATCGCCACGTTGCTGCCGCGCGCTGCCGGCGACCACCGCATACGGCGGCTGCCCCTGGGCGAGGAACATCATCCGCTCCGGCTGGTAGCCCACACGCAGCGTCGGCAGCGCGGTGCTGCGTCCTTGTGCGGCGAGCAACCGCCACTGGCGATCACGCACCGGGGCCGACAGCTGTTGCGGTGGCGACGCGGCGGCGGTGCCAGTACCCAGGCGATACGCCAACCACGGCCCGGCACGTTGCAGCCATGGCGCGTCATCGGTATCGCGGCTTGCCACGGTCCATTCGACCGCCTCGGCCTGACCGCCGCTGACATCGACCTGGGTGATCGGAAAGCGCCCAGGCAAGGCATACACCACTGCCTTGTCCTGCGCAGTGCCCGGCAATTCCAGCCACTGCGATTGCGGCGGCGCCGAGACGCCGTCCAGTTCCGCATCGACCGCGCGCAAGGCCGGCAACTCGCCGGACACCGGCACGATGCGCAGATAGCGCGCGCCCGCGTCCAACGCGATGCGGCGCTGCTGCAGACGCTGCGCCTGGTTGTCCAGCGCCATCACGGTGGCATCTGCAGCGAGCAGGTGCCAGTCGCGCAGATCGTCGCTGCCTTCCACGCGCAGCCGGGCCTGCACCGGCGTATTGCCGTCCCAGTCCAGCCACAGCGCGCGCGGACGATCGCGCAACGCGCTGGCATCGATCAGCCAGCTGCCACCGGCGCCTGCAACGGCAGCGGTGCCGGTGGCGAAACGGCCTTCCAGCCGACGCACCGCGCCACTGGCATCGCGTTCGGCGATCAGCTGCAGATCGCCGTTGGCAGGCGCCGCACCGGCCGGCAGCGCGAACAAGGGCAGGCGTTGCCGACGCGGCGCGGCAGCCGGCGCGGCATCCACCGGCAAGAGCGCGGCCGGCATCTCCTCGCCACGCGCATCGATCACGGTGACATCGCGCAGCGCCGGGTCATGGGCGCTGCGATAGATCGCCGCATTCAAACGCAGCTGATACATGCCGGCATCCGCGCCGGTTACCTGCAGCGGCCACTGTTGACGATAGTCCTGGCGCACATCGGCTGCCTGCGCCAGCAGCGGCACCAGCAGCAGCCATCCCCATTGCCTCGATTTCATGCCTGATCCTTGTCCACGCCATCGTCTCCGCCAGCCTGCTCTTCGGCCACCGGCTGGCGCGGCGGCGCCGGTGACAGATAGCCCACCACGGTGCACAACAGGCCATAGGCCATGAACGAGCCGATGCCGAGCAGATTGCCCAGATGCTGGCGGTCGACCAGCACCAGCTTGGCCAGCACCAGGCCCATCAACAGCGCACCACCCAGCCACAGTCCACGCTGACCGCGCCGCGAGCCGATCACCCAGCCCAGCACGCCCAGCACGCTCCACACGATGGTCAGGCTGGTCTGCGACAGGGTCGCGCCGATCAACCCGGCATCCCACGCCACGCCACCCCAGTGATGCACGCTGTGCAAGGTGCTGCCGGTGATCAAGGCCCAGCCCGACACGCCCAGCGCAGTCACCCGCCACCGTTGCACGGCCAACGGCGCCTGCGCAGACCAGGCCCAACGCGCCAGCAAGGCCAGCACCGCCAGTTGTGCCAGCTCGGCCGGATTGAGCACGGGCAGCCATGGCAATGGCGCCGCGCTCACCGGGTCCAGCAGCACGATCAACCAACCGATGCCCAGCACCGCGAACACACAGCCCAGCAAGGCATTGCGTGCCCGATCGAAACCGGCACCCTGCGGCCACGCCAGCCATGGCCAGCGCAACAGCCCCACTGCCGCCACGATCAGCCAGGGCGCGGCCAGCAAGGCGCAACGCCAGCCATTTGCCAGCACGAACGTATCGGCCAGCCAGGACACGCCCAACGACACCACCAGCGGCCACAGCAGCCACCAGATGAACTGTGCGGCCACCGCGCCGGCGCCGTGCTGCTTGCGCAGGCACCACAGCGCGCGCGTGCCGGCCACGGCGAACGCCAGCCAGGCCAGCGCCCCCCAATGTGCGAACGGTTGCGTATGCGCATGGCTCTGCCACAGCGCCAACGGCGCGGCCAGCGCCAGCCCGGACATCGCCGTCCACACCAGCGCCGTTGCCGGGCGACGCCGATGCACCTCGGCTGCCAGCCACACGCTGAGCGCGACAAAGCCCAGCAGCAGATCCGGCTCGCTGCGCAGATCGCCGGCAAAGCGCAAGATCTCGTGCACACCGCACAGCGCCCACCAGCCCAGCCCCCACAGATACGCCACCAGCGCACGGCGCGGCTGCCCTGCATCGCGTAGGAACCAGGCACTGGCCCAGCCGGCCAATGCAAGCAGCAAGGTACTCATGCAGGTGGCGTTGGCAACGGCCACCGTGTCGTGGCGCCACGCATCCACACCGAAGGCGACCCCGACCGCCGCCAGCAACTGCAACGCCACCCCGCTGAACTGCGGGATGCGACGCTGCTGCCGCAGTCCCAGCCACAGCAAGCCGGCGCCTTCGAGCGCGAAGACGCTGGCAGTAGCGCGCGCCGACAAGGCCAGCGGCACCGCCAGGGTCGCAAAACCGACCGCCAGCATCGCGTGCGCCTGACCCAGCAGGCGCGTGGAGGCACGTCGCAGCAACCAGCTGGCCAGGCCGGCGTACAGCGCCGCCACCGCCAGCGCACACAGCGCCAACGGCAGGCGCTCGCCATCCAGCAGGCGCGCCTGCAATGCGAAGGCCACCAGCGGGGTGCCGAACAACAGGCTGCCGTCGATGAGCTTGCCCGCGCTGCCATCGCCACGCCGCGCGTGCAGTACCGGAATCGCCACATACATGGCGAAGAACAACAGCAGGAACGGCTCGGTCGTGGCGAATTTCGCCGGGGCGTATTGCAGCGCACCCCACAGCGTGCCGATGCCGAAGGTGAAGGCGAATCCGAGCAGGTTCAGCACCCGCCACGGACGCGTCCAGGCGATTGCCACGATGCCGGCGTTGAGCACCGCGTAGTACGAAAACAGCGCGACATGATTGCCGCTGCCGGTGGACAGCCAGATCGGCGCAAGAAAGCCGGCCAGCACACCCAGCACCGCCAGCGTGCGCGAATCCTGCACCACCGCCAGCACGCAGATGCCGGCAATCAGCACCACGCTGATGCCCATTGCAAGACCCGCGCCGAGCAGCCCGTACAGCTTGAACGCGGCGAATACCGTCAGCAGCAAGCCGCCGATGGCGCCGCCCTGCAACGCCAGCGCAAAGCCCGGCCGCTGCAGCCGTTGCTTCCAGCCGAAGACCAGGCCAACCAGCGCCAGCACACTGATGCCGGCCAGCCGCAGCTCGATCGGCATGCGCATCCAGCCCTGGTCGCTGGCGTACTTCAACAGCGACGCCACACCGGCCAGCAACACCAGCATGCCGACCTTGACCGGCACATTGCCCTCGGTGAACCAGCGCTTCGCTGCGCTGGCCACGCGCGCCAGCGGGCCCGGCCCGGAGGGCACGTGCGCTGGCTGCTCGGACTCGGCAGGCGCAGCGATCAGGGGCGGCGCTTGCACTGCGCTGCGCGCCGCCGACGATGCGGGAGCTTCTGCCGGCAATGCTGGCGGCACTGGCAGTGGTGCGACCGGCGTCGGCGCCGGCGCGGCTTGCAGATCTGCTGCGAGAGGCAGCTCAGGCTCGCCATATGCAGGCATGCCGACGTCGGACGCCTCTTGCGGCTCCCATGCCCCGGCAGGCGATGGCGTTGGCGCTGACCTGTGCACCGCCGCCGCGTCCACGCCTCCTGCGCCGCTGGCCTGCCATTGCGCAAGCCGCTGTTCCAGCGCATCCACGCGCCGCCGCAGCCCGGCGATCCACACCAGGGCGATCACCAGCCCTACCGGCACCGCAAGCAGCAACAGCACCACCGTCACAATCATCGTTTCCAACGCACAACCCCTGAGTCGGCATCCGGCCGAATGCGCGAACCATACAGGCTCAGGCCGCGTCTGGGCAGCCAATCACTGGCTGAAGCGCCGCGACGCGATGCCGTTGGTGCCACCTAGCCACACTGGCTACAGGAACGGACATGCACTCCAAAAAAAACGCCCGGAAGAACCGGGCGTCTGACACTTATTCGCGATAGCCGCTGTCGTTCTTGTTATGGATGATCCAGATCAGGTTGCCGCCGGTGTCCATCGACTTGCCAGCGAACACCAGGCGCCCCTGGCCCTTGTAGGCCATCTCGTAACGGTAACGGTCGCCGCCGAAGAAGAACGGGATAAACGCCTTGCCGGTCACGTAGGAGCCCTGATCATTCGGCTGACCAATCAGGTCGGTGACCTGCTTCATCGGCATACCGATCTTCAGCTGGGTGAACTTGCTGTCAGCCGCCGGCTTGCCGGTGATCTCGCCTTCGTAATCGTTGATGCCCTTGACCGTCTCGCCATAGCCAGCCTCGACATCGGCAGACTTGATCACCTCACCATCGGCATTCATCCAGGCCGGCGTACCAGTCTGCTTCTTTGCCATTGCCTGCGGCGCCAGCCCTGCCAGCACCATCGTCAGCACCATGGTTCCCATCCACATACGATTGATCTGCACGTTGTCTCTCCTTGAATTCATTGGGTGCCCCTGTACGTCCTCTGTGGTCCCAGCGCAGGAACAATCACTGGCCAGTAGGTTATTAGCGCACGCGCCTGGGTCGATGTCCACGCTGCGCCGTCTTGCAGATCCAGTAATTCGCTACTTGCCGAGCTTTACCTCTAGTGCTACAAACGCGCCAGCGCACGGGTGAGCACCCGATTCGCAAGGACCAACGGCATCACTGCCCTGCACGGACGTATCACAATGCACACCCTCTTCCGCTCTTACTCACTCTCCGCACTTTGCGCACTCGTCCTGCTGACGACCGCACCGCAGGCCTCTGCCGACATATTCGGCACCGCTGAAGATGTCGCCCGAAGCTGGATTGGCCACGACGCCAGCGAACTGATGATGCAATGGCCGGTAGGGAAAGGGCTCTATACGTCCGAAAACACCGAGACGCAGGAGACTGCCTACACTTACAACTTCGGCATAGAGGCGCACTACCGCACCAATTACTGGACCACGCAGGGAGGGATTATCGGCACGGTCGGCGGAGGCAATGGCGTGGCCGCCACCCCGATTTTTCAGGAAAACCAGCATAGCGAGGAAGTCTTCGTTCCCGCCGAACATCATTGCGAAATCACCTTCGTCGCCGATTCGGACGGCATCATCACCCGATACGATTTCGCTGGCAGCAAGTGCAACGACCATGTGCGTAGCTGGGGGCGCCCAAAACAAAAGAAGTAGCGCCATCCCTGATCGACATCAATCTATCAAACAAGGAACGCTCCGAATGAAACCACGGAATTGGATTAGTCGTACTGCATGGCTGGCGCTCGCACTGGCGCATTTCATGCTTGCTGTACCTGTCATGGCCGAATCGGCAAGGCACGGGACCATTGCAGCGATGGAACCCATCGAGAACAAAGGCGAAAACGTTCCAGAACGTACCAAGCGCCTGAAGAATGCAGCCTCGAACTTCGGCGGCATGGCGGGCAGCTTTCTCGGCCTGAAATCCAACAGTCCACTTGGTGCGGAGGCTGGAGCGGCGGCAGGCACTTATGCCGGCAAGCAGGTTGGCGACAAAGTTGTCAGCAATGGTGCAGCCTCGCACTACATGTTGAAGATCCGTTTCGACAACAAGTCGCAGGTAATCGTGACAAAGCCGAGTGCCGAAGTTTCCGGCTTGGCAGTTGGTAGCCGAGTCGCCGTCACAGGCAAGGGCGAAGACATGCGCATCACTGCAGAATGAGTGTTTACTGAGGATCAGGACTTCAAATAAAAAAGCGCCATAAGGCGCTTTTTTATTCAATGAAAGCAGCGCTTACTTCGCGACAACCCGCACCATTTCCAGGCACTTGTTGGAATAGCCCCACTCGTTGTCGTACCAGGACACCAGCTTGACGAAGGTCGAGTCCAGCGCGATGCCGGCGTCGGCGTCGAACACCGAGGTGCAGGTTTCGCCGCGGAAGTCGGTGGCCACGACCTTGTCTTCGGTGTAACCCAGCACGCCCTTCAAGGCGCCTTCGCTCTGCGCCTTCACTTCGGCGCAGATCTCGGCGTAGGTGGCTGGCTTTTCAAGTTCGACGGTGAGGTCGACCACCGACACGTCCGAGGTCGGCACGCGGAAGCTCATGCCGGTCAGCTTCTTGTTGAGCTCGGGGATCACCACGCCCACGGCCTTGGCGGCACCGGTGGAGGACGGGATGATGTTCTCCAGGATGCCGCGCCCACCGCGCCAATCCTTGTTCGACGGGCCGTCCACGGTCTTCTGCGTCGCAGTGGCCGCGTGCACGGTGGTCATCAGGCCGCGCTTGATGCCCCACTTGTCGTTGATCACCTTGGCCAACGGCGCCAGGCAGTTGGTAGTGCACGAGGCGTTGGAGACGATCGCTTCGCCCTTGTAGGTGTTGTCGTTGACGCCGAACACGAACATCGGCGTGTCGTCCTTGGACGGTGCCGACAGGATCACCTTCTTGGCGCCCGCGTCGAGGTGCTTCTGCGCGGTTTCCTTGGTCAGGAACAGGCCGGTGGACTCGATCACCACGTCGGCGCCGACTGCATCCCACTTGAGGTTGGCCGGGTCGCGTTCCTGGGTCAGGCGGATCTTGTTGCCGTTGACGATCAGCGTGTTGCCGTCGACCGACACATCGGCCTTGAAGCGGCCATGCACCGAGTCGTATTGCAGCATGTAGGCGAGGTAATCGGGCTCGAGCAGGTCATTGATGGCCACGATCTCGATGTCATTGGCGAAGTTCTGCACCGCAGAGCGCAGCACGTTGCGGCCGATGCGACCGAATCCGTTGATGCCAACCTTGATTGCCATGTTCACTAGCTCCTGCGGCCGCGATGGCGCGGCGGATGGAAAGGGACCACCATTCTAGCAGCGTCGCACTCGTGCAGCCGTGCTGCGGCCAGCGCTGCAGTATGTGGCGCTAGGACGTTGTGCCGTGGTGCATGCGTGGTGGGGATTGGGGAATCGGGAATCGGGAATCGGGAATCGAAAGGTGGGCACGCTGTGTGGGTGCCGTCAATCGACAAGGTGATGAGTATCGGTGCTGCCGGAGCGATGCGGTGGGGCTGACGCCTGCCTGACTTGAGGGCCCGCGACGATCTGAGTTGCGGCACTGACGCGGCAATCGGAACTACGCCTGATTTTTCGATATATCCATTCTAATTCAATTACTTAAGCTTTATATCGATACGCTGAAAGGCGTATCGATGCATATGCCGAACAGCAGCATTTCGGCGCTCCGTGGATTTCGATACTGGCCCTGCCTGCTGAGGCACCCATCCATCACAACGGAGATTCCCCATGCGTCGCACCCTTCTCTCTCTGGTTCTGGCCCTGGCCGCCACCCCGGCGCTGGCTGGTGGCGTGATGCACTACACCGACAAGGCCGCGCTGCCCGCCGATGGCGAAGCGCGCGAAGTCGCTGCGCTGTTCGATACCTGGAACGCGGCGCTGGCCACCGGCAACCCGCACAAGGTGGCCGACCTGTACGCGCCGGACGGCGTGTTGCTGCCGACCGTCTCCAACGAAGTGCGCGCCTCGCGTGCGCAGATCGAAAAGTACTTCGAGATGTTCCTGACCAAGAAGCCGCAAGGCGTCGTCAACTACCGCACCGTGCGCGTGCTCGATGACGACAGCGCGGTGGATGCCGGTGTCTACACCTTCACGCTGACCGACAAGGACGGCAAGAAGAGCAAGGTGCAGGCGCGCTACACCTTCGTGTACGAAAAGCGCGACGACAAGTGGCTGATCATCAACCACCACAGCTCGGCGATGCCGGAAGTGGATGCGCCCACGCTCGCCAAGGTCAAGTAAGTGCGCCAGCGCTGCAGCCACCTGATCGCTGCCTGCTCCACCGCGCACGCAGGCGTCGGCGTTCCTCCCCCACCGCCGCCTGCGCCAGGCACGTCGCGTTGCAGACCGGACGCGACGCGCCGGTGCGATCACCGGCATGGCGCAGATCGCTGCTGTCGCTGCCGGTCCCTGCTCGCATCCGCGCATGACCCGCAGCGTCCTTGCGCGGACGGATTGATCAGGATCAAGGCATCCAGCGCGCAAACCATCAAGACTTCTTCCATCCCCTGCACACAACGAGAATTTCCATGCGCATGCGCTCTACCCTTCTGCTCGCCGGCCTGGCCGCCAGCTTCGCCAGCGTCCCCGCACTGGCTCAATCCAAAGGCGACTGGACCGTTGCCGTCGGTGCCCACCAGGTCGCTCCCAAGTCCGATAACGGCCGCCTGGTCGGCGGCACGCTGGAGGCGGACGTCGGCAAGGACATCAAGCCGACCTTCACCGCCGAATACTTCATCGCCGACAACCTGGGCATCGAAGTACTGGCTGCGCTGCCGTTCGAGCACGACATCGCGCTCCGTGGCCTGGGGCGTGTCGGCAGCACCAAGCATCTGCCGCCGGTGATCTCGCTGCAGTACCACTTCAACAGCCAGGGCAGGCTCTCGCCGTTCGTTGGCGCGGGCATCAACTACACCCGTTTCTTCAGCACCGACACGCGCGGCGCGTTGGCCGGCAGCGAGCTGGATCTAGACGATTCCTGGGGCCTGGCACTGCACGCGGGCGTGGACTACAAGCTCAGCGACCGCGGCGCGCTGCGGGTAAACCTGCGCTGGATCGACATCGACACCGAAGCGCGCCTCGACGGCAACCGCATCGGCACGGTCAACATCGACCCGCTGGTCTACGGCGTGGCCTACGTGCACCGCTTCTGAGCCAGGCAGCGTGCGCGATGCATCTCTGGCACACTTGGCGTCCAGGGACGTGAATCCACCGCCGGAGTTGCGGACAGGTTGGTCACGTCGACCGCCTGTCCGACCTATCCGGGGATTCCATGAGCATGCTGATCCGTACCGCCCTCGCCATCGCACTGGCCGCCTCGGCCGCACCCGCCCTTGCACAATCGGCCGGCCACTGGACCACGGGCTACGGCGCCGGCTATGTCTCGCCCAAGTCCGACAGCGGCAGCTTCGGTGGCACGCGTGCCGAGATCAAGGGCGCCCCGGCGCTGTCGTTCACCTACGAATACTTCCTGCGCAACAACCTCGGCATCGAGGTGCATGCCGCAGTATCGGGCAAGCACGATCTGGAGCTTGAGGGCGTCGGCAAGGTGGGCAGCTACTGGTCGGTGCCGCCGAGCGTGCTGTTGCAGTACCACATCAATGGCTACGGCACGGTGTCGCCGTTCGTGGGTGTCGGCATCAACTACACCACGTTTGTCGGTGAAGACGTCGATGACGCCTTCGGCAATGGCGACCTGAGCTTCGACGACTCGGTGGGCGCCACCGCGCATGTCGGTGTGGACTTCATCTTCAACGATCGCAGCGGCCTGCGGGTGGACGCGCGCTGGACGAATTCGCGCAGCAATGTCGACTTCAATGGCAGCCGGCTGGGCAAGGCGCGGATCGACCCGCTGACCTATGGCGTGTCGTACCTGGTGTACTTCTGAGCATGCCGCTAACGCCACGCTGAGCCGTGGCTGTGCTTCGCCCGGGGACGGCCATCAAACCGTCCCGGACCGATGCGTACAATTGCCGGATGAAGACCTTCTCTCCTCGCATCCTCCTTCTTGCCGCAACCGTGGTCGCGGCCCTTCAGCCCATCAGCGCGTTCGCCTGGGGGCCGCAAGGCCACCGCCTGGTGGCGCGCATTGCCGAGACCGAACTGAGCCCGCAGGCGCAAGCGCAGGTGGCGCAATTGCTCAAGGGCGAAACCAACCCGACATTGGCCGGTGTCGCCAGCTGGGCCGATGAGCTGCGCGAGCACGACCCGGAGCTGGGCAAGCGCTCCGGGCCCTGGCACTACGTCAATCTTGGCGAGCATGACTGCACGTATGCGCCGCCGCGCGACTGCCCGGACGGCAACTGCGTGATCGCCGCGCTCGACCGGCAGACCGCGCTGCTTGCCGACCGTAGCCAGCCGCTGGACGTACGCCGGCAGGCCCTGAAGTTCGTGGTGCATTTTGTCGGCGACATCCATCAGCCGATGCATGCCGGCTACGCGCACGACAAGGGCGGCAATGAATTCCAGCTGCAGGTCGCCGGCAAGGGCAGCAACCTGCATGCGCTGTGGGACAGCGGCATGCTCAACGACCGCCATCTTGATGACGATGCGTATCTGCAACGCCTGCTGGCGTTGCCGGCGACCGCTGCGACATCGCCGGTGCTGCCACCGCCGGCTGCGGCATGGGCGCAGGCCTCCTGCAAGATCGCGGTCACGCCCGGCGTCTATCCGAGCAAGCACGTATTGCCGCACGACTACATCGCGACCTATCGTCCGCTTGCCGAGACCCAATTGCGCGAGGCCGGCGACCGACTGGCCGCCGTGCTCAATGCGGCGCTGGCCGCGCCCTGAGATGGAGACGCCGATGCAGCCCGAGGTGCTTGCGTTCTTTCACGCCGACAGCAACACCTTCACCTATGTGGTCGCCGACGCGGCGACCGGGGCGGCAGCGGTGATCGATCCGGCGCTGGACTATGCGGCCGACACCGGCCAGGTCGGCACGCGCGCCGCGCAAGCCATCGTCGATGCCGTCGCCCACCACGGCTGGCATGTGCAGTGGTTGCTGGAAACCCATGCGCATGCCGATCACCTGTCTGCCGCGCAGTGGCTGAAGCAGCACTGGCCACAGGCACGCATCGGCATCGGTGACGGCATCCGCGATGTGCAGCAGACGCTTGCGCCACGTTGTGCGTTACCGGACGACTTCCGTGCCGACGGCTCGCAGTTCGATCACCTGTTCGCCGATGACGAGCGCTTCGAGCTTGGCACGCTGCAGGTACGTGTCATCGCGGTGCCCGGGCATACCAGCGACAGCATCGCGTACCTGATCGGCGATGCGCTGTTCCCCGGCGATTCGTTGTTCATGCCGGACGCCGGCACCGCACGCTGCGATTTCCCCGGCGGCGATGCACGGCAACTGTTCACCTCGATCCAGCGCATGTACGCGCTGCCGGCGGACACGCGCGTGTTCGTCTGCCACGACTACGGCCCAGGCGGCCGTGAGGTGGCGTACCAGACCAGCATCGGCGAGCAGCGGCGCAGCAATATCCACGTGCGCGACGGCGTGGAGATCGAGGCATTCGTGGCGCAGCGCCAGGCCCGCGATGCCACGCTGCCCGAGCCCAGACTGATCCGGCCGGCATTGCAGACCAATCTGCAGGCCGGCCGCTGCGACGGCGTGCTTGGCTGACGCGCCAGTGTCGCCACCACGCGGCGCATGACGCGCAGCCGCTATGATCGCTGCCTGACCTTGCTGGAGCTTCCCATGCGCACGATCGGTTTTTGGCAGCGCGTGTTCTGCGTGCTGATGCTTGCCCTGCCCGTCCTGGCCACTGCGCAAACGGCGCCGGTGACGGTGTTTGCTGCAGCAAGCCTGAAGGAATCCATGGACGAGGCCGCGGCCGCTTACGAAAAGGCGACCGGCACGCCGGTGCGCGTTTCCTACGCCGCCAGCTCTGCACTGGCGCGCCAGATCGAGCAAGGCGCACCGGCGGACGTGTTCTTTTCGGCCGACCTGGAATGGATGGACTATCTGCAGCAACGCGGCCTGGTCGTGCCGGCGCAGCGTCACAACCTGCTCGGCAATACCCTGGTGTTGATCGCCCCGGCCACCAGCAAGCTGCGCGTGGATCCGCGCCAGCCCGGCGCGATTGCCAAGGCGCTCGGTGACAGCGGTCGGTTGGCGGTTGGCCAGACCAACAGCGTGCCGGCCGGCAAGTATGCCGCCGCAGCGCTGCGCAAACTCGGTCAGTGGGATGGAGTAAGCAATCGCCTGGCCGAGTCGGAAAGCGTGCGCGCCGCATTGATGCTGGTCTCGCGCGGCGAAGCGCCGCTGGGCATCGTATACGGCTCGGATGCGCGCGCCGAACCCAAGGTCCGCGTGGTTGCGACCTTCCCCGCCGATAGCCACGATGCCATCGTGTATCCGGTGGCTGCGTTGAAGAACAGCAGCAATGCCGGCACGGCCGCGTTCGTGCAATGGCTGGGCAGCCAGCCGGCCAGGGCGATCTTCGTTCGCCGTGGTTTTTCGTTGCAGGATTGAGGCGCGCCGTTGTCGATGTTCACCCCGCAGGAGCTGACCGCGATCGGCCTGAGTCTCAAGGTCGCCATCGTTGCGGCCATCGCCAGCCTGCCGCCGGGTATCGCCTGCGGCTGGCTGCTGGCGCGGCGGCGCTTTCCGGGCAAGGCGCTGCTGGACGCCCTGCTGCATCTGCCGCTGGTGATGCCGCCGGTGGTGACCGGCTACGCGCTGCTGGTGGTGCTGGGCACGCAGGGGCCGGTCGGCAGCTGGTTGCTGGAACATCTCGGTATCCAGTTCGCGTTCCGCTGGACTGGCGCAGCGCTGGCATGCGCGGTGATGGGATTTCCGCTGATGGTGCGCGCGATCCGCCTGTCCATCGAAGCGACCGACCGCCGCCTGGAAGCAGCCGCCGCCACGCTCGGTGCGGGCCCGTGGCGGGTGTTCTTCAGCATTACCTTGCCGCTGGCCTGGCCGGGCCTGGTCGCCGGCATGGTGCTGGCATTCGCCAAGGCCCTGGGCGAATTCGGCGCGACCATCACCTTCGTGTCCAATATTCCTGGCGAAACCCAGACCTTGTCGTCGGCCATCTACGGGCTGATGCAGGTGCCGGGCATGGAATCGGGCGTGTGGCGGCTGGCCGGCGTTGCGTTGGCGATCTCGCTGGCGGCGCTGCTGCTGTCCGAGTGGCTGGTGCGCAGGCCGCATCCGCGCGAGGACGGCTGATGCTCGATATCGACCTGCAGCTGCAGCGCGGCAACTTCCAGCGGCATCTCCACATCCAGGACCAGGCGCGGGTGGTGGCCCTGGTCGGTCCTTCCGGTGCGGGCAAGACCACGGTGCTCAATGCCATCGCCGGGCTGGTGCAGCCGCAGGCCGGGCATATCCGCATCGACGGGCGCTGCCTGTACGACGCCCGGCAAGGCATCAACCTGCCCACGCACAAGCGCAGGATCGGCTATGTGTTCCAGGATGCGCGGCTGTTCCCGCATCTGGATGTGCGCCGCAATCTGCGTTACGGCCGGCATGCGCGCGGCACGGCGCCATTCGGTTTCGACGACGTGGTGGCGCTGTTGGGGATTGGGCCGTTACTGCAACGCCGGCCGCGCAATCTGTCCGGAGGCGAAGCGCAGCGGGTGGCGATCGGCCGCGCCTTGTTGTCGCAACCGGCGATCCTATTGTTCGACGAGCCCTTGTCGGCACTGGATCAGGCGCGCCGCGAAGAACTGATTCCCTACCTGCAACGCGTGCGCGACGAGATCCGCCTGCCGATGCTGTATGTCAGCCACAATCCCGACGAGGTGCAGCGCATCGCCGATAGCGTGCATGTGCTGGAATGAGCGCATCGGCACCGGTGATCACCGCATTCAATCAGCTGGTGTGTCCATGAAACAGTATCGAAAGCACGCATTCCCGGTGGAGCAGGCGCGCCGCTTCCTGGAACCCGGGCCGGTGGTGCTGGTCAGCTCGGCCCACAAGGGCCAGCGCGACATCATGACCATGGGCTGGCATATGGTGCTGGAGTTTTCGCCCTCGCTGATCGCGTGCTGCATCGCCCCGGCAACCACAGTTTCGAACTGGTCCGGCGCAGCAGGCAATGCGTGATCAACCTGCCGACGGCCGAGCTGCTCGACACCGTGATCGGCATCGGCAACAGCAGCGGTGCACAGATCGACAAGTTCGACCACTTCGGGCTGACCGCCGTGCCCGGCCAACGGGTCGCAGCGCCGGCCATCGCCGAGTGCTACGCCAGTTTCGAATGCCGCCTGCACGACGGCCGGCAGATCAATCGCCACGCGCTCTTTGTCTGGGAAGTGGTGAGCGCGCAGGTGGCCAAGCGGCCCGCGCTACCGAGAACGGTACATTACCGCGGCGATGGCCGCTTCATGCTGTCCGGCGACGAAGTCTCGCGGCGGCACCTGTTCGCACCCGACATGCTCTGATCGCAGCGATGCGCGCGCTCAACGCGCCACCTTGCCGGTGCGCACGCTGACCTTGCCCTGCCGCACTTCGAAGGTGAACGCGAACGACAGCGTCACCGGTACCGGCTGCTGGCTGATGGCGCCGCTGCAATCGTCCAGCGCGGCCGGCTGCGCCACGCCTGCGGAAAACGTACACAGCGCGGCCGGAACGAACTGCCATTGCTGCACCGTGGTACGCACCGACTGCACCAGATCGGCATTGTCCGGCAGCAGACCGGCCGCACATTCGTCGCGATCGGACATGGGGTCGACGCGCTGTACCGCGCCGTCGGCGGTCAGGATCACATGCGCGCACACGGTGGTCGGCGGCAAGCTCTGCCGCGGCGAATCGGCCGGCAGCACCGGCGCATCGCTGCGCAGCGCGCGCGGCATGCGGAAGCGCTGCGCCGGCGCCAACGTGTAAGACTGGATGGAGCCGCCACCGTTGCCACCCGGTTGCGTGCTCAGCATGCGCTGGTCCACCGAATCTTCGCGCTGGCTGCGCTGCTGTTCCTGCACCCCTTGCGTTGCGCATGCGCCAAGCGACAGCGCCAGGATTGCGGCGCAGGTCGGCGCAAGGACGGCCGACAACACGTGGCGAGCAGCAGTTGTCGGGTGGGCGTGGCCAGCGCGCAGGAACCGGCGAGTATGCGCGGCACATGCCAATCCCGGACACCCGGCGCGCCCGCCAGACAGTTGTGCAGTCGTTTTGCTGGTTGCGCTGGATTGCATCACGGCCTCTCCCGCCTTGCACAGCCTGCTGAAGCACAACCGGCAAGGCGGTTGGACGCTGGCGCCTCCGAGCGCGCGGCGGCGGCATCGGTAGACGTTTGCTCCGGCCCATCCAGTTCGAACTTCACCGGCACGCGCACCGTGGAAGCAATCGGCTTGCCATGTACATAGGCAGGTTTCAGCCGCCACCGGCGCGCTGCCTCCAGCACCGCTTGATCGAACACGCCGGCCGGCCTGCTCTGCACGACGTCGATGCGCTGCGGCACGCCGCCAGGGTCGATGTCGATCTGCAGTTCGACAAAGCCCTCGATACCGCCGTCAAACGCGGCTGCCGGATATCTCGGCGGCTGCATCGTGGCGAAATCCACCGCGTTGCCGGCCGCCAGCGCCGGTTGTGCCGCTAACGCAATGCGTGCCGGCTGCAGGGCCCAGGCGGCGGTGCTGACCCCCGCCGCCAGCAGCAGGACCATTGCCACGCGCCAGCGCGCACGTCCGGCAGCGATGGGGGAAGCGCGCAGCGCCGCGATCCGTTGTGTCAACGGATGCGATGCGGCCCAATGACAGGCGAGCGGCGTAAAGTCGCCTCCAAGCTGAGTCTTGAGCAGGGCGGTGGCGTAACTGCGGCGCTTGCCCGGATGTTGCGCCAGCACGGCCGCATCGCAGGCCAGCTCCTGGTCCAGCCGGAACGCACGCCAGCCCAGATGCATCAGCGGGTTGAACCAGCCGACGCAGAGCATCAGCGCCGCCAGCAGATTGGCGTGCAGGTCGCCGCGGCGCAGATGCATGCGCTCGTGCGCCAGAATCAGGGCGCGCTCATCGGCGTTGTAGCGTTCACTGAAATCCGCAGGCAGCACGATGCGCGGACGCCAGAGTCCCAACGATGCAGGAAGACCGGCATCGCACGCGGCCGACCAGAGCCGGTCGTCGAGCCGGTGCAACGGCCCCAGGCTGCGCATGAAACGCCGTTGCCGCGTCCACAATCCGATCGCCATCACCACCGCGCCGCCCAGCCACGCTGCTGCCAGCCATGTTGCCCACGCACGACCTTCGTCATGCACGCTGGAGAGCGCCGGTATGGCGGTCAGCGCCGGCAATCCCGGCACCGCGATGCCGAGAGACGGGCCGGGCAACAAGGCCGCCACCAGCGCCAGCGGCACGCAGGACCAGATCGCATACGCCGCGCCGACACCCGACCGCTTGCGCAGCGGGCGACGCAGGAGCAGGCAGACCAGCAGCGCTGTGGTGGTGTACAGCGTTGCGCGCGACAACAGGACCCAGGCCTCAGGGTTCATCGTCCAGCTCCTTGAGCAGTTGTTTCAGTTCCGCGATATCGGATGCGCTGAGTTTTCCGCGCTCGCTGAAGTGCGCCACCAGTGGCGCCACCCGTCCGCCGAACAGGCGCTGCAGCAATCCCTCGCTCTGTTGCTGCACCCACTGCTCGCGCGCCAGCACCGGCGAATAGAGATAGCGTCGCCCTTGCTTCTCGGCACGGATGGCGCGCTTGCCGAGCAGGCGGTTGAGCAAGGTCTTGACGGTGGGCTCGGCCCAGTCGCTGTGGCCTGCCAGCGCGGCGACCACCTCGTCGGCGCTGCGTGGCGCCGCATCCCAGAGCACCTGCATCACCACCGCTTCGGCGTCACTGATCGACATGCGATTACATCCGTAATTTTTATCGATTACACGCGTAATTAGAACCGATGTCAAACAGTGTGCGCGGGTGCGTCGGCAGCCTCGCCCCACGGATCGCCCTTCAGCCCGTCGCGTTGCCGGCAAAGTGCACGCTGACGCGCAAGCCGCCCAGCGTAGGTGCGTCATCCAGCTGTACGCGCGCCGCATGGGCCACGGCAATGTCGTGCACGATCGACAGGCCCAGCCCGCTGCCTTCCACACCGGTGCCCAGCTCCCGATGGAAGCGGTGGAAGACGCGCACGCGCGCGCCCTCGGGGATGCCAGGGCCGGAATCTTCCACGACCAGGGTCGGTAGCGGTGCGCATTGCGTGCTGACCCGGATGCGGCCACCCACCGGTGTGTAGCGCACGGCGTTTTCCAGCAGGTTGCGCAGCAGCAGCGAGAGTGCGGTTTCCTCGGCAACCACCAGGACCGGTTGCAGGGCCAGTTCCACAGTCTGCTGTCGCTGCATTGCAACTGCCAGCACGTCTTCGGACTCGCTTCGCACCAGGGTGTCCAGGCTCACGCTGCGCCGCGGCAGCGCGGCCACCGCTTCCATCCTGCTCAAGGCCAGCAGCTGCGCGACCATGCGTTCGATGCGGAGCACGTTGGCGTCGAGTTGCTGTTGCGATTCATCGCGTTCCTGCGCGTCGGCCGCCAGGCGCAGATTGGCCGCATGCACTTTCAGCGCGGCAATCGGCGTACGCAGTTCATGCGCGGCATCGGCGATGAAGCGACGTTCGCGCTCCAGCCCGGCCTGCACACGGTCCATCAACCCGTTGACTGCGCGCACCAGCCCGTGCACCTCGCGCGGCATATGCTGCGGTTGCAGTGGCTGCAGGCGCCTGGGATCACGCTCGCCGATCTCGTCGGAGACGCGCACCAGCGAGCGTGTGGCCCAGTTCACCACCGCCCAGATCAACAGCCCCATCAACGGCAGGGCCATCACCAGCGGCACCAAGGTTCCCAGCGCGATGTCTTCGGCAAGCTCCTGACGAATGTCGGCGCGTTCGGCCGACTGAAACCAGCGCCCACCCGGCGAGCGCAGCGTAAAGGTGCGCCATTGGCCATCGGCCAGTTGCACGTCCGCATAGCCGGCACGCAACGGCGCCATCGGTTGCGCCGGCGCGCTGTCCGAGCGCAGGACCAGCGCACCGGCCGCGTTGCGCACCTGAAATGCCAGTTTGGTTTCGTAGGCATGGCCGTCCTTGAACGCCAGCGCCTCGCCCACGCCTTGCGCCTGCCCGTGCCATCCACGGATCACGATCGGCTCGCCTTGCGGCAGATCGCCCAGAGGTTGGTCCACCAGCGACAGCAGCACGCGCGCCGATTGCACCAGACGCGCATCGAACATCTCGCCAGCTTCCTGCAGGCCGGCACGATAGCTGAAACCGGCTGCGGCCAGCATCAGCAACGACAGCACGCCCAGCAAGGCCAGCAACAGCGCGCGGCGGATCGAGTTCATTGCGGCGCTTGCGGCGGCAGCGCCGCGGCAGCCTGTGCGGCCTGCTCGTCCAGTGCATAGCCAATGCCGCGAACGGTGCGGATCACCGCCGGCGACAACTTGCGACGTAACTGATGCACATGCACGTCCACCGCATTGCTGGCGACGTCTTCGTCCCATCCATAGAGATGTTGCTGGATGCGTTCGCGACCGATCGGCCGGCCACGTTGCTCCATCAGCAGCCACAACAGTGCGAACTCGCGGCGGGTCAGGTCCAGATCGCGGCCATGCCAGCGCACCGACATGCCGGCCGGATCCAGCTGCAGCGCACCAGCCTGCAGTACCGGCTGCGCACGCCCGGCCGAGCGGCGCAACAATGCCCGTGTGCGCGCCAGCAGCTCATTGGTGTCGAACGGTTTGCCCAGATAGTCGTCGGCGCCGACATCCAGGCCGAGCGCGCGGTCGGCTGCACGCTCGCGTGCACTGAGCACCAGAATCGGGGTATCCAGCGCACGTGCGCGCGCCTTGCGGATGACCTCGATGCCATCCATGCGCGGCAAACCAAGATCCATGATGACCAGATCCACGGTGGCTTCCTGCAAGGCCATCAACGCACTGACACCGTCATGCACCCAATCCACTGCATAGGCGGCACGCCGCAATGCAGTGCGGATGCCCTCGCCCAGTGAAAGATCGTCTTCGACCAGCAGGATGCGCATATAGGCCAGTCTGGAAGTCGGCTCACGGCTTGGCAAGCTGCGCCCGCACATCTGCCAGCTTGGTGGCCACTTCCTTGCGGCGACCGGCGTCGGCCAGTTGACGTCCCGGGCGCGGCGGCGCAGCGGCAGCCTTCTCGAACGCCGCTGCCGCGCCCGCCCAATCCTTCTGGTCGCGCAGGAAATCGCCGACGAAGTAGTTGCTGTCCAGTCCGTCAGGGTCGATCGCCAGCCCCTGATACAGCAATGCGCGCGCCTTGGCGTCGTCGCCGAAGCCGATCGGCCAACCGGGCACCTGGTAATACAACGCGCCCAGGCTGGTGTACGCCGCGCCGTCGAGCGCGCGCGGCGCGCGCTTGATCGCTTCTTCGAAATCGCTGCGTGCGCGTTTGACCTCCGCCAGGGCGCCCAGGCCGCCTTTTTCCGCGGCCAGACTGGAGCGCACGATGCCGTCCCAGATCAAGGCATCGGCATCGTCGGGCAGGGCGTGGCGCACCTGATCGGCCTGCTGTGCGAGTGCTTCCAGCGCGGCGAGCCGCTGCGGTTTCGGCATCTGGTAGCTGATCGCCGCCCAGCGGTCCTGCACTTGCGCTACCTGCGGCTGCATGCCGGCTGCGCATGCGGCGCCGGCGACCAGGCACAGCCCGAGCATGGTGAAAAGACGCGAATTACGGTAATTGCGGTTCATGGGAAAGCTCCTGCGAGGCGATGCCGCCGCCGTGCCGCGCGTGGCGGCGGATGGTGGATAGCTGCTTGCGTAACGCGCGGTCGACCAGTTCCGGCAGTAGCCCGTTGAGCCGGGCAAAGGCCTTTTCCGGCCATCCCAACTGACGTCGCCTATCGCCGCGCACGATCGACTGCAGCAGCGCTGCTGCCACGTCTGCGGCACGATCCACCGCCGTGCCCAACTCCGCATTTAGCGCGTCCACCGCGGCAGGATTGAACGCAGTGGCCGTGGCACGCGGCGACAGATACTGGAAACGCACCCGCGTATCGGCATGCTCGCGCGCCAGGGCTTCGAACAGACCACGCAAACCGAACTTGCTGGCGCTATACCCGGCAAATCCGGCGAATCCCAGGCTGCCGAAGGTGGAGCCGAGCGCCACCATCGCTGCCTCCGGCTGCCGCGCAAACGCCGGCAACAGCGCCTGCACCAGCAGCATCGGCACGGTCAGATTCAGATGCACCATGGCGCTCAGGCTGGCCGGATCCTGATCCTGCAACAGCCCGAACTGGCTCTGCGCATGCGCAAGCACCAGCACCGACGGTGCCGGACGCATCGCATGCACCTGCGCCAGCAGCAACGCACGGCCCGCCTCGCTGGCCAGATCCGCCGCCACCGGCACCACGCGGCCGGGTGGATGCGCGGCAACCAGCCCTTGCAAGCGCCCGTCCGTACGTCCCACGGCCATGACCGTTGCGCCCGCCTCGACCAGGCCGGCGCACAGCGCGCTGCCGATGCCGCCGCTGGCGCCGGTCAGGATGACGCACTTGCCGCGCAGATCCATCACGCCGCCTCCGCCAGACGCGAGCCGTCGCTGCGCAGGGTGCGAAACAGGTCGCCGTACAACACGTAGAAACGCTTGGCCGCATGCACCACCGCGTGCTGGTCTAGCGGGTCGTCGAGCCGGTTCATCAGCGTCTCGAAAAAGCCGGCATGCTCCACGTCCAGATCGCCATGCGACAACAGATAACTGAAGGCATTGGGCGGCAGCGCCAGCGTTTGCGCGATGCTGTTGGCCGCGCGCGTGGCCAGTGCCACGCTGGTGCCCTCCAGTACCAGCACCATGCCGAAGAAGCCGACCGGGTTGCCGCGCTGGATGGTGTCGTAGGCGTAGCTGATCATCAGCTCGGTCGCCAGCGACGGGCCGGCGAGCACCGCCGCTTCGCGCACCTGCCCGCACGCCACCAGATCGTCCAGGATCCACTCCTGGTGGCCCATTTCTTCTTCGATGTATTCGCCGATGGCTTCGCGCAGCCATTCCAGCCGCGCCGGCAGACGCGCGCCGCAAGCCATCAGCAGCGGCACCGTGTGCCGCACGTGGTGATAGGCCTGGCCGAGGAACGCCACGTAATCGTCGCGGGCGATGTTGCCGGCCAGTGCCGCCTGGATGATCGGTACCTGGGTCATGCGCTCGCGTTCGGCCTGGGTCTGCGCCAGCAGGGATGTGTAAAACGTCATGGAGAAATGCCTTGAGAGAGGACAGTGGCCGGCAATCGATAACTGCGATCGATGGCGGAGTGATAGCGCGCGAGGATGGCGTCGCGGCGGGGGCGCCCGTTGGCCGTGAGCAGGCCCTCGTGTGCGCTGAACGGTGCATCGGCACGGACAAAGCGCGCCACGCGTGCGTAATCGGGCAAACCGGCATTGACCTCGGCCAGCGCCTTGGCGATTGCCGCATCGTCGCTGCCAGGCCGACGCGGCCACAGCACCGCCACGTTGTCGGCCTGCGCCTCGCCCCACACCACCGCCTGCGCGAGCAATGGATGCTGCAGCAATTCGCTTTCCACCCATTCGGGCGAGACGTTGCGGCCGAAGGCGGTGATGAAGACATGCTTGCGGCGCCCGGTGATGTGGACGAACCCCTCGCCATCCACATGGCCCAGATCGCCAGTGCGCACCGGCCCTGGCGGCATGGCCTGCTCGCCCAGATATCCGAGTGCGCGTACGCCGTCGACCTGGATCTCGCCATCGACGATCGCGACCTGCGCATGCGCCAGCGGCTGGCCGACGGTGCCGGCACGCACGGCACCCGGCCGGTTGAGACAGACCACCGAGCCGCATTCGGTCAGGCCGTAGCCTTCGAATACCGGCAGCCCTGCCGCAGTTGCGCGCGCCAGCAGACTGGGGCCGACATGCCCGCCGCCAACGGCGATGTAACGCAGCGATGCCGGCAAGGCCACGCCCTGCTCGGCAGCGCTGACCAGGGCGAGCAACAGCTGCGGCACCAAGATGACGCTCTCGGGCTGATAGTGCTGCAGGCAGCGCAACAGCGTGGGCACATCCAGCCCGCTGGCGCCGGTGTAACCGATCTGCGCCAACGACGGCAGCGCCACCTGCGCACCGGACAACAAGGTCGCATAGAGCCCGGCCACGTTTTCCAGCAAGGTGGACAACGGCATCAGGCACAGATGCCGACGCGGCGCGATGGCAGCCGAGGCCTCTATCAGCGAGGTGGCCACCGTGAGCAAACCGTCCGCCGACAGACACACCCCCTTGGGGCGGCCGGTCGTGCCGGAGGTGTAGGTGATGCAAGCAGTGGCGTCCGGCAATGCGGGCCGCGCTGCGACCGCTTCGATCCGCCAGAAACGCAGCGCCTCGTGGTGCAGCGCCGGCAGCGGGCCGCTGCTGCCGGCCGGCGCAGCGGCGGCGGCGTCGGTCACCACGCATTGCGCGCCGCTGGAGGTCAACGCGTGCAGTACCTGGGGGCCGGAAAAGAAAGTCGGCAACGGCACGTGCACGGCATCGATCAGACGTAGCGCCAGATCCAGGATCAACCAGTCCGGGCCGTTGTCCAGCCGGCTGGCGACCCTTGTCAGCCCTGCGGTCTGCAACTGCGTTGCCAGTCGCGCGACAGCATCGGCCAGCGTCTGCGCGTCCAAGCTTCCCGCGGCGGTCAGCACCCGCGGCGCATGCGCGTGCGGCTCACCGAGCAATTGGGCGAAACGTGTGCTCATGCGCCCACTCCCATCTGGTACGCCATTGGCTCGACGCCCTGACGCGCGGCCTGCGGATACAGCGCCTGCCGCTCCAGCAAAAATGCATGACCGGCGGCGACATCGCCGCACACCACCTGCGGTTGCGTGGCGTAGTAGCTGCCCCAGTCGGTGTCGTCATCGCGCAGGCGTGACTGCAAGGCAGGCGCCAGCACCACCGGCTGCAGCTGTAGCCGGTCGAAGGTATTGCGCAGGCCGCGGGTCGCGGTGAACAACACCCAGCGCACGCCTGCGTTGTGCAGCGCATGGGTCATCTGCGGGATCAGCGCGCGTGCGCTGCCGGAGCTGGTCGCCGCGAAGTTGCCCACCTCGGCCAGGCCCGAGCGTGCGACCGGTGCGGCCATGCGCCCGGCCAGCGCCGACTCGGCGGGCTCGTCCAGGTACTGCTCCACGAACAACCCGCCAGCGCTGCCAAGCCGCATCCCGACTGCCGCCATCAGCGTGCCGTGGGCATCGCGGTAGACCAGCAACTGCGGCAGGAAGCTGCGCAGCTGCGCACCGTAGCGGCGCAGGTAGACCGCAGCGATGAAGCGTTCCGCCTCCTGGCGCTGCGGGTGACCAGCCTCGACCAGGCTGGCACTGGCAAATCCAGGACGGGCATACAAACGGGAAGGCGTGGAGGTGATCATGCTGCGCATGCTGGGCCGGCTCGATTAAGTGACCATGAGCCGTGTGTTACCGAGTTGTAAGTTCTGCCGTAGCAATTCGTTGCGTGGCGTCAGGCATCGCCTGACAGCTGTCGGTGCCTGCACCACAGCGCTTTCGGCTACGCTTTCGCGCATGAGTACACATGTCACTGAATTGAGCGCTGCGGTTGCGCACATCCTGCAACGCCTCGATGGCCCGCTGCGCGTCGGCGCGCCGTTGGGCATCGGCAAGCCGCACCGGTTGTTGAACGCGTTGTATGCGCAGCTCAAGCACACGCCGACCCGGCCACTGGCGCTGTACACGGCGCTGTCGCTCAATCCGCCCAAGCCCGGCGCGGGACTGGAGGCACGCTTTGCGGCGCCGTTCATCGCGCGCCATTTTGGCGAGGATTTCCCGCGTCTTGCCTATGTCGATGACATGCTGCGCGATGCGCTGCCGGCGCATGTGCAGGTGGAAGAGTTCTACATGCAGTCCGGCGGGCTGCTGCACTCCACCCAGGCGCAGGCCGACTACACGAGCCTCAACTACACCCACGCTGCTGCGGCGGTGGCGCAGCGCGCGCCGAACCTGATCGTGCAGAAGGTGGCGCGCGAACCGGGCGGCACGCGGCTGTCGTTGTCGTGCAACAACGACATCACCCAGGACACGCTGGATGCGGTGCAGGCGCTCGGCCTGCCGCGCCCCATGCTGGTTGCGGAAGTGGACACGCAACTGCCGTGGATCGGCGGAACCGCGGCAGTGGAGGAGGCGTTCTTCGATCTGGTGATCGACCTGCCCGGTCCGTCGCCGCGCCTGTTCGGGTTGCCCAGGCAGCCGGTAACCAGCGTCGACTACGCCATCGGTCTGTATGCCAGCGCGCTGGTCCGCGATGGCGGCACCTTGCAGATCGGCATCGGCACCCTGGCCGATGCACTGAGCCATGCGCTGGTACTGCGACATACCGACAACGCCACCTATCGGCGCGTGCTGCAGGCGCTGGACCCGCAACTGGAACAGCATCCTGCGGTGCGCGCCAGCGGTGGCCTGGCGCCGTTCGAGATCGGCCTGTACGGCTGCAGTGAAATGCTCAACGAAGGGTTCAAACAGTTGGTGGACAGCGGCGTGATCCGCCGCAAGGTGCACGACGATCTGGCGCTGATGCAGCGCATCGCCGACGGCAGCGCCGATGCGGCCGATCACGCGCGCCTGGCCCGCGAAGGCGAGTTTCTGCATGGGGCGTTCTATCTCGGCTCGCCGGATTTCTACCAGTGGCTACGCGAGCTGGATGCGGACACGCGCGATGCCATCGGCATGCGTCGCATCAGCGAGATCAACCAGCTGTATGGCGGCAACGAAGCGCTGGAGCGGCTGCAACGCCGCGATGCGCGCTTCTTCAACTCCTGCATGATGGCCACCGCGCTCGGCGCGGCGGTGTCCGACGGGCTGGAAGATGGCCGTGTGGTTTCCGGCGTGGGCGGCCAGTACAACTTCGTGGCGATGGCGCATGCCTTGCCGCAGGCGCGCAGCGCGTTGATGCTGCGGGCCACGCGCGATGCCGGTGCACATGCGGCGAGCAATGTGCGCTGGAACTACGGGCACACCACCATCCCGCGCCATCTGCGCGATCTGTACATCACCGAGTACGGCATCGCCGACCTGCGCCACCAGACCGATCAGGATTGCGTGCTGGCGATGGCCGGCATCTGCGATGCACGCTTCCAGGACGCGTTGCTGGCAACCGCCAAGGCATCGCGCAAGCTACGTGGCGACCCTGCACTGCCTGCGCGTGCGCAACGCAACACGCCGCAGGCACTGGAACAGGCGCTGGCGCCGTTCCGCCGCGATGGCAGCCTGCCCGACTACCCGCTCGGCAGCGACTTCACCGGAGTCGAGCAACACCTGCTGCGCGCCCTGAGCTGGCTCAAACGCGCCACCGCCGGCAATAGCGCAAAGCTGATGACCGTCTGGCGCGCACTGCTGTCACGCAAGAGCGACGATGCATACGAAGCCGCTGGTCTGCAACGGATGGCACTGGATGCGCCACGCAGCATCGCCGAACGGGTGCAGGCACGGCTGCTGGCGTATGCCTTGCAAAAGACCAGAGTGCACTGAGGCGCCGGTGTCGCGAAAAGCGATGCCATGGCGCGTTTTTCGCACTGTGACGCACGACGGCAACACGGCGGAAAGCCTTGCGTCAAATTTGGCCCGGATGATGGCGACCACCTTCTTTCCGGCCCGGCTGCATGCGCTGCTTATTTGTTGTTTCGGCTGTGAATCCAGGCGATGACCGCACAGCGAAGCCATCACGCGCAAGGCGAAGCAATACACGTAGCGCTACGTTCCTTGGCCTGCTGATGCTGGCCGGCGTGACCGCGCATGCCGCGCCTCGCCTCACCGATCTGCAATACATCGGCAGCCACAACAGCTACCACGCCGGCTTCGCCCCCAGCGAAGCGACACTGCTGCAACGACTGAGTCCGGAGCTGTTCGCGGCACTGGATTACCGCCATCCGCCGCTGAGGCAACAACTGGACGATGGCGTCAGACAACTCGAACTGGATGTCTTTGCCGATGCCAACGGTGGTCGCTACGCACACCCGGCCAGCGTCGCGCAGATCGCCAAGGCCGGCTTGCCGCCCGCACCGCCCAGCGCACCGGCCGGAGTGATGGACAGACCCGGCTTCAAGGTCATGCACGTGCAGGACGTGGACCAGCGCAGCACCTGCCAGCCCTTGATCGCGTGCCTGCAGGAAGTGCGTGCGTGGTCGAAGCAGCACCCCGGACATGTGCCGATCTTTATCCTGCTGGAAACCAAGCAGGCGCCGGTGCAACTGGCGTTTCCGACCGTGCAGCCGGAGCCGTTCGATCCGGCGGCGATGGATGCATTGGATGCCGAACTGCGCGCGGTGTTTCGACCCGGCGAGTATCTCAGCCCCGATCAGGTCCGTGGCAACGCAGCCACGCTCAACGCCGCAGTGCTTGCGCATGGCTGGCCGTCGTTGAGCGAGGCACGCGGCAAGGTGGTGTTCCTGCTCGACCAACGCACGGCCGGTGCCAGCTACCTGCGCGGGCATCCGTCGCTGCGCGGACGCGTGTGCTTCACCAATGCCGTGCCTGGCCAAGACGATGCCGCGTTCACCGAACTCAACGATGGCCCCTCCGAGACGATCACCCAATTGGTGAAAGCCGGCTACCTGGTGCGCACGCGTACCGACGCCGACCTGAAAGAAGCACTGCAACACGACACCACCCGCCGCGACCGCATGCTGGCCAGCGGCGCGCAGTTGCTGAGCACCGACTTCCCCGCACATGAGCCGGCCGGCAACGGTTACGTGGTGCGCTTCGAAGGCGATGCGGTCGCACGCTGCAATCCGCAGCTGGCGCAGGCGCACTGCAAGGGCGTCGACCTCAGGCACTGAGTCCGGGTCACTGCCGTCGTCGCAATCTCCGCACCACACACAGACCTGTCGCAACGGAAGGCGTCGGCGATGCACACCCGCACCCGCAGTAAGGGGCCGGGCACTCCATCTTCTCCAACCACGCGAGCCATTGCATGCAGTCCCCACGCACCACCCATCGCCTGACCTGCGCCATCGCGCTGGCACTGTCCGCGCCGGCGTTTGCCGAGACGCCGGAGCTCGGCACCACCACGCTGGATTCGGTCAACGTGCAGGCCAAGCACGCCGCCGCACCGGGATCGCTCAACGAACAGCGCCTGTCCAGCAGCGTCAACAGCGTGATGAGCAAGCAGCAGATCGATGCGATCCCCTCGGGCGGCATCGCCGATGTCGTGTCGCACATGCCGGGCCTATCCGCGTACAGCGATATGCACCTGGGCCAGGCCACCACCGGCGAAAACGCCTATGTCAGCATTCGCGGCATGGACGCCAGCTACAACGCCTACACGCTCAACGGCTTCGGCATGCCGGAAACCGATTCATCGACGCGCGCAATCTCGTTGAACATGCTGGCGCCGTTCGGCATCCAGTCGGTGCAGGTGTCCAAATCCCCAACGCCCGACATGCCCGGCGATGCGATCGGCGGCGCGATCGACATGCGCACGCCCAATGCCTTCGACTTCGAGCAGGATGTCTACGCCAAGAGCACCGCGCAGGGCCAGTTCAATGCGCTGGCCTCGGAGCTGGGCGGCAAGGACAGCGGCGGCACCTTCCAGCAGGAGCTGGCCTGGAAGTTTGGCGATGGCCATGCCTTCGGCCTCTATGCATCGGCGTATTACGGCAGGAACAACAACATGGCGCAGGCGCCGGCGCCCAACAGCAAATACGTGCCGGCCGATCCCGCCCTCGCCACTGCAACCGACCTGCGCGATGTCGGGCCGTTGATCAGCACCCGCTACAAGTACAGCCTCTACACCAGCCAGATCGAACGCTACGGCGGCAACCTCTCGCTGGATTGGCAAGGCGACAACAGCGCGCTGTACGCGCGTGCGATCTACGGCAGCTACGGCGTCACCGGGCAGCAGGACCAGTCCAGCGCGCGCCTGGAAACCTATCGCAACCAGCCCACTGCCGTGCGTGGCGGCTACTTCAACACGCACGATATCGACGAAAAACTGGCGACGCTGCAATTGGGAGGCCAGACCACGCTGGGCCGCTTGCGCTTCGACTACGGCAGCTCGGTCGGTCGCGGCACCCGCAGCCGCCCGGACTACGTATCGGCAAGCCTGTATGGCTTTACGCCCGGCAGCTTCGCCTTCGACCTCAGCAACCCCCGCTATCCCAGCATCGCGCCAAGCACGCCTGGCTTGCAGGACTTTTTCTACAACCTGGATTCGTCGTTGCTGTGGAAGGTGCAGGGGCACGACGCCGGCAGTCACGACAACCGCGTCAACGCACACACCGATATCACCTACCAGGTCGATGGCGATGTGCTGGACAGCGTCAAGCTCGGCCTGTCTGCCGACCACTCCGACCGTGGCGCCTACGATCACCCGTTCTTCCACAAGGACGGCAACTTCGTCACCAACGGGCCGTATTTTGGGGGACCCAATTACGCGTTCCCCACTGCAGGTGGGCCGCCACTGAGCGCGATCCCGGGCCGCGTCACCTATCACGCCTTCGACGGCCGCTACGCCGGCCCGTTCAAACTGCTGGATCGCAACTGGATGCTTGCGCAGTCGCTGCCCTACAAGTACGTCGACGATCCCAATGGCGCAGGCGTCTATACCGCCAACGACTACAACGCCAACACCACCTCCAGCACCGAGGCGATCTATTCCGGTTATGCAATGGCCGCGCTGCATGTCGGCTCGTTGAGCGTGCTGCCCGGTGTGCGCTACGAGTTGACGCGCTATGCGGCCGAATCCTGGCAATCCAGCGGCGATGGCAGCACCGGCAGCTTCGTCGGCACCGGCAGCACCTATGGGCAAGTGCTGCCGGGCATCAGCATCAACTATCGGCCGGATGATCTCACCGTGTATCGGGCTTCGTTGCGGCGCAGTTTCAGCCGCCCGGCGTTCGGCCTGATCTCCGGCGAGACGGTGTACACCATCGACGATACCCAGAAGGTGGTCGGCATCTCCAGGCCCAATCCCGATCTGCAGCCGAGCAAGGCCGACAACGCAGATCTCTCCGCCGAGTTCTACGATCACAGCGGCGGCGTGCTCAGCGCATCGACCTATTACAAGCGCATCACCGGCTTCATCTACACCTCGCAATCGGCGACCAGCAACGACAACACCCTGGGCGGGCTGGTACCGACCGGCACCACCTTCGAAAACGGCGTGCCAGTGACCATGCCGCAGAACGGCGGCACCGCCAAGCTCTATGGACTGGAGCTGGCAGCGAGCAAGCGCCTGCAGGAGTTGCCGGGCCTGTGGAGCAACGTCGGCGTCACCGCCAACCTCACCCTGCAGCACAGCGAAGCAGACAGCAAACGCAGCGATCAACCGGAAAAGACCTGGCTGCCACGCGCACCCGAGCGCATCTACAACCTGGATCTGTTCTACGACGACACGCACCTGCGTGCCGACCTGAGCTACAACTACACGGGCCTGCAATTGCTGGGGCTGACCAGCGACCGGCTCAACTATTACCTGCAACCGGTCAAGTCACTGGACTTCACTGCGACCTATCATCTGCCGCACCACGTCGATGTCGGTGTGTCGGCCAAGAATCTGCTCAATGCCGCCACGTTCTACGAAACCCAGGGCAAATCCAGGCGCTACATGGCCTACGACCCTGGCGCCGACGGCGCCTATGTACAGACCGGACGGGTGTACATGCTGACCTTGGGCTACACCTACTGACCGCAGACCTGCAGACAGCTGCGGCGCGATGTCTGCAGCTGCAGGGAGCGGGTCTGCACCAATCCGTATCGATCGCCTGACTGACATGCAGGCGATCGATTGCGGCGTGGTGCATCATTCTCTCTGCCGCTCGGGTAGAAGCGGCAGGCAGCGGCATCTATGGCAGCTGTGCGGAGGCGAGATGGCAGGTATCCACTTCTGACCCGCATCGCGACTGCGTCCCCAGTCAGTCCCGGTGCAGCCATTTCACGCAGACCACGCAGGCGGCTCGGGCAAGGTGCGCGCATGCCTCTTCCGGACATGCTCATGCCACCACGCATCTACGCTCGCGCCTGCTTGCTCGCCCTTGCTCTGGGCACCTCCCTGTCCGCACTGGCGCAAGCGCCGCAGCCCGCCGCCGCACCTGCGCCGGCACCTGCAGCAGCTCCCGCTGCGACCGTCGTGCCGACTGGCCCGCGTTCGGACCTGCATGCGCAGGTGCTGCTGGATCGCGCGCATTTCTCGCCGGGGGAGATCGACGGCGAGCGTGGTTCCAACCAGAAGCGTGCGGTGTCCGGATTTCAGGCAGCGCACCAGATCAAGGTCACCGGTGAGCTGGATGACGCCACCTGGCAGGCCTTGCAGGCCGACACCACGCCGGCGCTGGTGCAGTACACGCTCACCGATGCCGATGTGGCCGGGCCGTTCCTGCCGATTCCGAAAGGGCCGGCCGAACAGGCCAAGCTGACGTCGCTGGGCTACACCTCGGTGGACGAGGCGCTGGGCGAGCGTTTCCATGCCGCTCCGGAACTGCTGCGCCAGCTCAACCCCGGCGTGGATTTGAGCAAGGCCGGTGGCGTGATCCAGGTGCCGAACATCGACGGCGTCCCGCCACTGGCCAAGCCGGCCAAGCTGGTGGTCGACAAGTCCGAGTCGACGCTGCGCCTGTTCGATGCCGACGGCAAGGTGTATGCGCAGTTCCCGGTGTCCTCCGGCAGCAAGCACGACCCGCTGCCGATCGGCCGCTGGAAGGTGCTGGGCGTGGCGCGCGACCCGGTGTTCAAGTACAACCCCAAGCTGTTCTGGGACGCGAAGAAGGGTGATCAGAAGGCCACCCTGCCCTCCGGCCCGAACAACCCGGTCGGACGCGTATGGATCGATCTGTCCAAGCCGCATTACGGCCTGCACGGCACGCCGGAACCCGGCCATGTCGGCAAGACCGAATCGCATGGCTGCGTGCGCCTGACCAACTGGGACGTGGTCAATCTGGCCAGCGTGGTTGGCCCGTCCATGCCGGTGGTGATGCAGGAGTAAGCATGAAACTGCTGATGACGCTGGTGGTCGGTGTGTTACTCGGTGCAGCCGGCTATTGGTGGCTGGAACGCGAGGCGCCACAGGCGGCACTGGCACCGGCGTTCGCAGCTGCACCCGCGGTGACAGCGCAGCCTGACGCGCCAGAGTCGGCAATGGCAGCGCCTTCTGCCGCTCCAGCGGTTGCCGCTCCAGCCATTGCCGCATCGTCGCCATCCACCGAGATGATGCCCACTACAAACGCGCCAGCCGCGCCTGCGTCTGCAGCCGCTCCTGAAGCTGCGAGTTCAGGCAGCGGCCTGCTGATTCCGGTGCAGGGCATCGGCAGCGGCCAGCTGCAGGACACCTTTACCGACGCACGCAGCGAAGGCCGCGTGCACGATGCCATCGACATTCTTGCTCCGACCGGCACACCGGTCATTGCAGTTGCAGACGGCACGGTCGAGAAACTGTTCAACAGCGAGCGTGGTGGCCTGACCGTGTACCAGTTCGATCCAAACGGCACGTACTGCTACTACTACGCACACCTGGAACGGTATGCCGATGGTCTGGCAGAAAAGCAGGCAATCAAGCGCGGCCAGGTCATCGGCTACGTCGGCAGTACCGGCAATGCCGATCCTGCCGCACCGCACCTGCACTTCGAGATCCACCGCCTGGGGCCGGAAAAACAATGGTGGAAGGGAGAGGTCTTGAATCCCTACCCCGTATTGCATGGCGATCAAACCCTGCAGTGATTCACCGAGCGGTGATGCAGACACAGGCCTGCGCGTGATGCGCAGGCCTGTGCATTCAGATCAACATGCCGCCCGATACCTCGATGCGTTGCGCATTGACCCAACCGGTTCCCGGCGCGAGTAACGCAGCGACCACCGGCCCGATATCGTCCGGCAGCCCTGGGCGCCCCAGCGCCGTGACCGACGACACCATCGCATTGACCTGTGCGTTATCGCGCACGCTGCCGCCGTTGAAGTCCGTCTCGATCGCACCCGGCGCCAGCGTATTGGCACGAATGCCACGCGCGCCCAGTTCCTTGGCCAGATAGCGGGTGAACACCTCCACCCCGCCTTTCATCATCGCGTAAGCCGAGGCACCGGGCAGTGCGAAACGTGCCAGGCCGCTGGATACGTTGAGGATGCGTCCGCCGTCGGCGATCAACGGCAGCAACGCCTGGGTCAGGAAATACGGCCCTTTGAGATGGATGTTGACCAGGGCGTCGAACTGCGCCGGCGTGGTGTCGGCGATGGCCGCGTGCAGCCCGGTACCCGCGTTGTTGACCAGCGCATCGAACTGCGTGCGGTCCCAACCGGCCAGCACCTGCTTCAGCTGCTCGGCGAATGCTGCGAAGGACTCGGCGTCGGCAACATCCAGCGGCAGTGCGTGCGCACGGCGACCGAGCATGTGGATTTCGGCCACCACCGCAGCGGCCTCATCCGCCTGGCTGCGGTACGTCAGCACGATATCGCTGCCATCCGCAGCGAGCGCAAGCGCGGCGTTGCGGCCCAGGCCGCGGCTGCCGCCGGTGATCAGGGTGATCGGTGTGGTGGTCGACATGATGGACTCCGTTGCGTGTCGGGATGCGATTTGGAGCAATCACAGAGCTGGTCGGTGACCGCTGGCGGGGGTGACATTGCCTGGCCGTGCCAAGACTATTGCGCTTGCCGCGCCACATAAATCGGTCCAACCTGATTGCACCGTTCAAGAACGTCGACCAATCGATGGATACCCTGGAGTCGCTACGCGCCTTCCTGCGCGTCGCCGAGCTCGGCAGTTTCACCCGCGCCGCCGAAACGCTGGGCCTGCCCAAAGCCAGCGTTTCTACCGCCGTGCAGCGGCTCGAAGCCTCGCTTGGGACGCAGCTTTTGCATCGCACGACGCGCCGCGTGCAACTCACCGGCGATGGCACCGCGTTCTACCAGCGCAGCCGCGATCTGCTCGACGACATGGACGAATTGCAGAGCATGTTTCAGCGCGAGCGCAGCCAGCTGCGCGGGCGCCTGCGGGTGGACATGTCCTCCGGCATCGCACGCAATTTCGTGATTCCCGCATTGCCCACGTTCCTGGCGCAACACCCGCAGCTGGAGGTGGAGATCAGCGGCACCGACCGCCGCGTCGATGTGGTGCGCGAAGGCTTCGATTGCGTGTTGCGCGTCGGCACGCTCGAAGACACCAACCTGGTCGCACGACCGCTCGGCGTGTTTCGCATCATCAACTGCGCCAGTGCCGACTACCTCGCACGACGGGGCACGCCGCAGCGCCTGGACGATCTGGCTTACCACGACCTGGTGCACTACGTGCCGACGCTGGGCCAGCGATCGTCCGGCTTCGAGTACCGCGATGGACCGGCCTACCAGCTACTGCCGATGCGCGGCCCGGTGACGGTCAACAACGGCGATGCCTATCTTGCCGCGGCATTGGCGGGCCTGGGCATCATCCAGGCGCCGGCCAGCCCGTTGCGCCCACACCTGGACAGCGGCGCCTTGATCGAGCTGCTGTCCGCCATCGCGCCGGAACCGATGCCGGTCACCTTGCTCTACGCGCAGCGTCGCCATCTGCCGCAACGCGTAGGTGCGTTCATGGACTGGGTTGCAGAGGTGATGGCACCGTATCTGGACCCGCTGTAGCCCTGACCGTCGATGCGATTACCGGTGCGTCTTCGCGTGTACGTTTGCGTAGGCAGGAAGTGTTTCTGTAGCGCGCCGACATTATTGGAAAGCATCAGTTGCTTTCGCGCCACTTCGATACCACCGAAGCAAACCGATACCAGCAGGCAGTGCGGCATGCGCCGCAGATCCACGATCACTCCGCTGGCGCCAGACACAAAAACAGGCACCTTCTGCAAGGTGCCTGCATCGTTGCAACACCAGGCCAGGCGCTGACATCGCGCCCGGCCCGGTCTGCGATCAGAACGTGTAGTTGAAGGTCAGCATGCCGTTGCGCGAGGCGCCCCATGCGCCATAGCCACCGTTGAACTGAGAGTAGTAGCGCTTGTCGAGCAGGTTGTCGACATTGAGCTGCACCGAGAACTGCGGCGACAACCGGTAGCGCGCAAACGCGCTGACCAGTGCATAAGCACTCTGCTGAAAGGCGCCGTAGACCGGGTCCACATAGTACGAGCGGTTCTGCCAGTTGACGCCACCACCCACGGTCAGATCGCTCCACGCACCTTGCGGGGTGTAGCTGTTGAACAGCTTGAGGGTGGTGCGCGGCAAATGCGTATTGATCGAGGTGCCGCTGTCATCGCGCGCGGTGTAGTGCGAGGCGCCGAAGGTGGTGTTCCAGCTCTCGGTCACCCGCCCGGACACCTCGAAATCGAAGCCTTCGCTGACCACGCCGTTGGCGGCTTCATACGCCGACTCGCTGCTACCGGGGACGAAGCCGCCGGTGGCCACGCCCAGGTTGTCCTGCTCGATGCGGAACACCGCAAGCGAGGCGTTGAGCCTGTCGTCGAACCACGCTGCCTTGACGCCGGCTTCGTAGCCCTTGCCGGTCAACGGATCCAGGTAGCCGCCAGTGGCATCGCGCAGGGTCTGCGGGTTGAAGATTTCGGTGTAGCTGACGTACGTCGACCACACGTCGTTGATGTCGTAGACCAGACCGGCGTACGGGGTGACTTCGGTCTGGCTGTCGGAGAACGGCGCCAGTCCCTGCGTGGCATCGAAGTTGCCGCCATCGATCTGCCAGTCGGTGTAGCGCGCGCCCACCAGCAACTTCAGCGAATCGGCCAGCGAGAAGCGCGCAGCCACGTAGGCCGCCTTCTGCTTGATGGTGCCGGTGCTCTGCACCGTGCGCGGGCTCCAGTTGGGTTCCGGGTAGGCACCGCTCCAGCCGAGGTAGCTGTCCAGCGGCGCCGGGAAATCGAAGGTGCCGTTATTGACGTACTCGCGGCGGTTGTAGCTGGCGCCGGCAACCAGCTGATGCTCGCGACCGAACAGCTGGAACGGGCCTTCCGCATAGACGTCGGCACCATCGGCCTTGCGCTCGGTCAGGTAGTTGCCCGAATACGGCACCACGCCGCCACCGGTGGCACGGTCGAAGCCGAAGATCGTATAGAACGGATAGAACAGGTGATTGGCCGCTTCGGTCTTCTCATGGCTCAGATTGGCCTTGAGGGTCCAGCCGTTGTCGAAGCTCTGCTGCAGGCTGGCGAAGGTGCGCTGCAGACGCGTGTCCCAGAACGTCCAGTCGGCCGCCGGGTTGAACGAGCGATCGTAGTTGGTGCGGGTGCCATCGCTGTAGAACAGCGGGAAGCCGCCCCAGGTGACATCGTTCGATTCCTTCTTCTGGTACTCGTAGCCCACGCTCAGCAAGGTGCTGTCGGTGAGGTCGGCATCGATGATCGCCGAGCCGATCTTCTTGCGCAGGCCGTAGCGGTCCATGTCGGACTCGCCGTCCTGGTACACGCCGATCACGCGCGCACGCACGGTACCTTCGGGGCTGAGCGGCACGGTGACATCGGCCACGCTGCGGGTCTTGTTGAAATCGCCACCGCCCACCGACACGGTGCCGGTGAAGTCGCGGCTGAGCGCATGCTTGCGCACCAGGTTGATCGAGGCCGACGGATTGCCCGAGCCGGTCAGCAGGCCGGTGGCGCCACGCACCACTTCGACGCGGTCGTACAGCGCCACGTCCAGCGCCGAATCGCCGTAGCTCCAGGCCTGCTCCATGTACGCCGGGATGCCGTCGAACTGGTAGTTGTCGATGTAGAAACCGCGCGCGTAGAACTCCAGCCGCTCGCTGTCGCTCTGCGCCACCGAGATGCCGGAGACGTTGTTGAGCACATCGGTGATGCTCTGCAGGTTCTGGTCGTCCATGCGGTCGCGCGTGACTACGCTGACCGACTGCGGGATCTCCCGCAGCGACAGGTTCATGCGCGTACCGGCCGTGGTCTTCTCCACCGTATAGCCCTTGGCCTGCTCGCCCTGCACGATGAGCCGGTCCAGGGTGGTGACCTCGGCATCGCCGGCCGGCGTTTCAGCCAGTGCCTGGCCTGCCGACAACGTGCACAGCGCGGCGAACACCGCATGCGACAGCGCGCGCGGACGCCGCGCAATGGGAAGAAGACGCATTACGGTAGGACGATTCATCACAGCTCCAGCACAGACAGTCGAGGGCACCGGTCGCGGCAAGGCTGCCCGACGGCGAGACAAGGGGGAGGACGTGCCACGCGACCGTGGCAACGCGCCATTTTAATGGGAATGATTTACATTTTAAACAGGTAATTCAGGCCGCCCTGCATCGCAATGGCGGGGAGCGAACGCCACAGCGGCCTCCGGCCGCGACCCGGCGGGCAAACGCCTGCTCACCGGCCACCCGGGCGACGCGCGCTGAGGAAGCCGCCTGCATGCCACCAGGCACGTCGGCTTGCCCGACCTTCCGGACAAGTCCGGCCAGGTGATCCTCACGCAACACGCCAGGCACCTTCCCACCCCCGCGAGAACCGCGATTCCCCCGACCGAGGCGATACGTACATGCAAGGTCGCCACGTGCAGCGCAAACAAAAACGCCGGCTTTCGCCGGCGTTTCATTGGAAGCGACTCGACGCTTTTACAGCGCCTTTGCCGCCTGCACCACATGCTCGGCGGTGATCTTGAAGTACGCGTACAGCTGATCGGCCGGTGCCGAGGCGCCGAAGGTGTCGATACCGACCACATCGCCATCCAGGCCCACGTACTTGCGCCAGAAGCCAGTCACGCCCGCTTCCACCGCCACGCGCTTGCGCACCGCATTGGGTAGCACCGACTCGCGATAGGCCGCATCCTGGCGATCGAACACATCGGTCGACGGCATCGACACCACGCGCGTCTTCAGCCCGGCCGCGTCCAGGGTCTGCTTGGCTTCCACCGCCAGCCCGACTTCCGAACCGGTGGCGATCAGGATCACGTCGGGCGTGCCGCCTTCGGCATCGGCCAGCACATAACCGCCGCGCTCGATCAGCTTGAGCTGCGCGTCACTGCGCGGCTGGTGCTGCAGGTTCTGACGACTGAACACCAGGCAGCTCGGGCCGTCCTTGCGGGTGATGGCGGCCTTCCAGCTCACCGCCGACTCCACCGCATCGCCCGGGCGCCACACATCGTTGTTGGGGATGTAGCGCAGCGAGGCCAGGTGTTCCACCGGCTGATGGGTCGGGCCGTCCTCGCCCAGGCCGATCGAGTCGTGCGTGTACACGTGGATGGCATGGGCCGGATTCAACGCGCTCATGCGCACGCCGTTGCGCGCGTAATCGCTGAACACCAGGAAGGTGGCGTCGAACGGAATGAAGCCGCCATGCAGCGCCAGGCCGTTGGCGATGGCAGTCATGCCGAACTCGCGCACGCCGTAATAGACGTAGTTGGCATCCGGATCATCGGTGGCCACCGACTTGCTGGCCTTCCACAAGGTCAGGTTGGAATGCGCCAAGTCGGCCGAACCGCCGATCAGTTCCGGCAACAACGGCGCGAACGCTTCGATCGCCAGCTGCGAGGCCTTGCGCGAGGCGATGGTCTGGCCGTCCTGCTGCGCCTTGGCGATGTATGCATCTGCCTGGGCGATGAAGTCGGCCGGCAGCTCGGCGTGCGAGCGGCGGGTCAGCTCGGCAGCTTCGGCCGCGTACTGCTTGCCGTACTTGTCGAACAACTGCTCCCACTCGGCCTGACGCAGGGTGCCGGTGCCACCTGCGCGCCAGCCGGCGTAGATCTCTTCGGGAATCTCGAAGGGGCCGTACGGCCACTCCAGCGCCTTGCGGGCGCCCTCGAGTTCTTCCTTGCCCAGCGGTGCGCCGTGCGAGGATTCCTTGCCGGCCTTGCTCGGTGCGCCGAAGCCGATCTTGGTGCGGCAGCAGATCAGCGTGGGCTTGTCGGTGTTCTCCAGCGCGGCCTCGATGGCGGCCTTGATCTTCTCGGCGTCATGTCCGTCCACATCACGGATCACATGCCAGCCATAGGCCTCGAAGCGCTCCGGGGTGTTGTCGCTGAACCAGCCGGCGGTGTTGCCGTCGATGGAAATCTGGTTGTTGTCCCAGAACGCGACCAGCTTGCCCAGGCCCCAGGTGCCGGCCAGCGAGGCGGCTTCATGGGAAATGCCTTCCATCATGCAGCCATCGCCCATGAACACCCAGGTACGGTGATCGACGATTTCCAGCTCCGGGCGGTTGTAGCGCTGCGCCAGCAACTTCTCGGCCAGCGCGAACCCGACCGCATTGGCAAAACCCTGCCCGAGCGGGCCGGTGGTGGTCTCCACGCCGGGGGTTTCGCTGCGCTCGGGGTGACCGGCGGTCTTGCTGTGCAGCTGCCGGAACTGCTTGAGCTGCTCGATCGGCAGATCGTAGCCAGACAGGTGCAGCAGCGCGTACTGCAGCATCGAGCCGTGGCCGTTGGACAGCACGAAACGGTCGCGGTTGAACCACTGCGGGTTGTTCGGGTTGTGCCGGAAGAAATCGTTCCACAGCACTTCGGCGATATCGGCCATGCCCATCGGCATGCCGGGATGGCCGGATTTGGCGGCTTCGACCGCATCGGCGGCGAGAAAACGGATGGCGTTGGCCAGCTGGCGGCGGGTGGGCTGGGTCATGGGCGTCTATGGAAGCGGAGGGGAACACCGCTGGAAGCGGAGACGCTTATTCTCCCACAGAGCGCGTTAGGGGGCTGGGATTGGGGATTGGGGATTGGGGATTGGGGAGTCGGGAATCGGGAATCGGGAATCGGGAATCGGGAATCGGGAATCGGGAATCGGGTGCAGTGCTGCAGGTTGACGCCGCTCTCGCCAAGGCTACCGCTGCGGTACAGCGGACCTCACATCACCCGTACCGATCGCTACAGCCCGCTTTTACCCATTCCCGATTCCCGACTCCCTACTCCTCGCCCTTGGCAACCAAGGTCGTCAGCGCCAGATCGCCGGTCACGTTCAGCGCCGTCCGGCACATGTCCAGGAAATGATTGACGCCCAGGATCATGCCGATGCCGACCGGGTTGACCCCGACCATCGCGCAGATCAGCGCCACTACCGGCAGCGAGCCGGACGGCACGCCGGCGGTGCCGATGCCACCCAGGATGCAGACCAGCATCACCATGAACTGCTGGCCGATGCTCAGGTCCACGTTGAAGAACTGCGCCAGGAAGATCACCGTCACCCCTTCGAACAAGGCGGTGCCGTTCTGGTTGGCGGTGGCGCCCACGGTCAGCACGAAACGCGACACCCGCGGCGGCAGGCCCATCTCGTCGGCCACGCGCAGGGCGGTCGGCAGGGTCGCGTTACTGGAGGCGGTGGAGAACGCCATCATCGTGGCCTCCTGGGTCTGCCTGAAGAAGCCGATCGGCGAGCGCCCGGCGAACTTCACCGCCAGCCCGTAACTGACCACCATGTGCAGGCCCAGCGCCAGCACCACCACGCCCACGTAAGCGCCCAGACGGATCAGCAGATCAAAGCCGAACAGCGCGGCCAGGTTGAACATGAAACAGGCCACCGCATACGGCGCCAGGCGGATCACCAAGCCGATCAGGGTCATCGAGATTTCGAAGATGCCCTCGATGCCGCGCTTGAGCGTGGCCACCTTTTCGTCGGCGGTCAGCACCATGCCCACGCCGAACATCACCGCAAAGAACATCAGCGACAGGATCGCACCGTTGCTGGACGCTGCCGCGATGACGTTGCTGGGCACGATCGACAACAGCATGTCCATGCCCTGCGGCTGGGTGCCGGAGCTGGAGATGATCTCGCGGGTGCGCTCGGCGTTCTGCTGGATCAACTGGTTGGCCAGCTGCGGGTCCACGCCGGCACCAGGCTTGAGCACATTCACCAGCACCAGCCCCAGCAACACCGCCACGCCGGACAGCACGACGGTGTAGCCCAGGGTGCGCCAGCCCACGCGCCCGAGCGCACGGATGTCGCCCATTTCGGAAATGCCCATCACCAATGCCGAAAACAGCAGCGGCACGATCAGCATGAAGATCAGATTGAGGAAGATCTGCGAGAACGGCGTGGTGACGTACTTGGTGACCACGCGCACCCAGTCGGCATCGCTGCCAGCCAGGTAGTAGACGGCCAGACCCAGCAGCAGACCGACGGCGAAGCCAATGCCCATCTTCCAATGCAGGGGCAGGCCCGGGCGGCGTGCGGCGGGGGATGCAGTCATCTGGTCGGGCCTTGATCTGGACACAAGCCCCGGAGCTTAACAAACGCCATCGACGCGGCCACCTACCCGGCCTGCCGCGGTGCGCCTGCCCGAGGGTAGGTGCACCTCCACGTCAGCCGATACGGGCGCTGGAGCGTTCAACACATCTGGCGCGCTCGCCGTGGGCAGGCAGAACGGATGCGTGAGCCGCCTGTACCGGGGCGCGATGCCCAACCGCTTTGGAAACACGCCATGGGACCCGTTCTTGAGTTCTTGCTTGCAACCATGCACACCGACCATCCCGACTGGCCCTTGCCCGGCCACCGTCGCGGGACCTTACGCGGCATGGATGCTGCGTAAGAGCCTACAAGGACGTACTTGCGGCGTGTCCCGCGATGGTGGCCGGGCAAGGGCCCTGTAGCGAAGCCACAGACCTAACGCCTTGCTTTAACCAGCACAGGCGAAGAACCAGGTGCAACCGGAATCAAAGCTTCAAAGCGAGATAGGACATGGTGACCACCTAGGACCTGTCAGCGGTTGCCGATGCAGCGAAACCGATCAAGGCGCCGGCGGATACAGCGGCGCCAAGACCTCCGGCTCCGCAGCCGTGGCATGCCGCCAACGCGGGCCCTTGGCAAAGGCCTCGCGCAATGCCGAACGTGCACTGGTCACGTCGCCATCGCCGCCCCAGCGGGCGCGCTGCATCTGTGCCACCGCCGCCCGCTGCGCCGGGTCGCTCAACGCTGCCAGCACGCTGTCGATATCGGCAACGCCGGCCATGCCGCACAACACTGCGGCCACGTCGTCCATGCCGCCGGTATCGAGCGCGCGTCGCAGCTCGGCCACACCGTGCGTCACACGCCGGCCGGGCGCAGCTGCATCGCTGGCATTGATCACCGGCGCGCCGTGCGAACCGCCGCGACGCCGTAACAAGGCCCACACCAGGGTGGCAATCCACAGCAGCGCAAAGCCGATGGCCGCAGCGATCCAGCCCCAAGGCCGTTGCGTGGCCGCAGCCTGCTGCAGACTCAGCGTGCCAGCCGCAGCGGTTGGCGCAGCGTTATCCGGTAATGAATTGGCTACAGGCGTTGGCGCGGGCGCGGGCGCCGCAAACGCGCCGCTGCCTGCCGCCACGTCCAGTGTGAGGTCCGGCAACGCCGCGGTCTTGGCTGCCGCCGCACCCACATCCCACCACGCCACCTGCAAGCCGGGCACCACCAGCGGGCCGGCGCGGTTGGGCACGATCGAATAGCGGCGGGTCAGCCGCAGCTGCGGCGAGCCATCCACGAAGCGTTCTTCGTATTGCGGCGGCTCGGCGAACACCTGCGCGTCGGGCACGCTCGGGGTCGGCAATTCCGGGAACTGCGCCTGGGTGGCGCCGCGTGCGCTGGCCTCCACCACGAGCTGGGCCGCTTCACCGGCGGTGGCGCGCTGCGGCGTGGTCGTATAACGCAACTGCAGGCTGCGCAGCGGCAACCACGGCTGCGGCGCGTTGGCCGGTTGTGCGCGTACCTGCAGCGGGATGCTGGCGCTGCGTGCACTCAGCTCGCCATTGCCACGACCGAAATAGTCGTCGAAGAAGCCGCCGACCGACCGACCATTGAAGCGCGCCGACGGCAACACCAGCCGGCCGCTGCGCTCGGGCACCAGCAGATAGCGCCGCTCGACCACGTTGTATTGGCGGTTATTGAGTACCTTGACCGAACTGACGTCGTCGCCGATGCGCTGCAGCGATGCACCATCGGGCGCTTCCAGATCCAGCTCGCCGGACGCCAGCTGCGTGGCGAAATACAGCCGCACCACCACGCCCACACTTTGCTGCACATAGGGCTGAGGATCGTCCACCTGCGTCTGAACAAAGGCATCCTCGTTGCCTTGCGCCGCCGCTGCTGCGCCGGACGCGCTGCTGCCGGCATCGCTTGCCGACGCGCCCACCTGCAGCCGCAACGGTTCGGTGCGCTCGTTACCCACGCGGATCGCCGGCACGATCAGCTCGCCGCTCTTGCGCGGCGTCAGTACCACACCGAACAGCGCGCGCACCGTCACCGACCCATTGGTCACCTGCATCTGCTGGTTGGCGCTCTTGGCCCCCAGCGCGAAATCGTTGCGCAACGGCGTGTAATCCGGATCGACACCGCGTTGATCGGTTTCGATATTCAGCATCACCACGTCGCCGGCATTGGCGCTGTCGCGATCCAGCCACGCGCGCGTGACGGCACCCACCGGTGCACAGGTGAGCAGCATCGCGCTGGTCAACATGCCGATCGCCGCGCGGCGCAAATGGTGTGTGCCGATCATCGTCCGTCCCGTTGCCTGCGTTCGTGTTCCAGCCTGAATTTGGTGCGCAGCAGACTGCCCGGGTCGTCCGGCACCCGCCGCAACCAGGCATCCACCGCCTGGCGTTGCTCGCGTTGTTCCGGCGTTTCGTTCGCCGTTGCCGCGGCGGCCTGCTTGCCGTTTGCGTCGGCGCCCTTGTCGCCAGCCTGCGCCATCGCCTGCTGCATCTTTTGCCGCTGCGCGGCATCGGCCTGCTGCTGCGCCTTGGCATCGGCCGATTGCGGCGCTGCGTCCTGCTTGCTCTGCTCGCCCTGGCCGTTTTTGGACTGCTGGTCCTGCGAGGCTGCGTCCTGCGGCGTCTGTGCAGACGGCTGATCCTTGCCGTCCTGTCTACCCTGCGAGTCCTGTTTGCCTTGCCCGTCCTGGCCGGGCTTTGGAGCGTTCTGCTTGTTCTGCCCGGACTGATTCTGGCCGGAGCCGTTCTGACCGGATTGCTTCTGGTCGTCGGACTGGCCCTTGCCGTCCTTGCCCTTGCCGTCCTTGTTGTTCTGCTGCTGGCGCTTACGCGCCGCCTCCACCGCCGCACGATTGGCGATGGCGTCGGGCTGATCCGGATGTTGCTTGAGCGCCCGGTCGTAAGCCGCAATCGCTTGGTCGTACTGGCCCTGCCTGGCCAGCGCATTGCCGAGGTTGTACAAACCCTCATCGGTGGGCACATTTTCGAAGGCTTTTTGTGCCGCGGCGAAATCGCCCTTGCGATACGCCTGCACGCCGGCATCCAGGCGTTGCTGCTGCACCTGATCGGCGCGTTGCCACAAGGTGCCGTCGGCAGCATGCGCGGGTTGGGCCAGCGGCAACACGCACACCAGGGCCAGAATCGCCACAACCGTACGCCGCCGGAACGCCAGCAGTGCCAACAGCATCACCGGCAGCAGCAGCCAGTAGCCCTCGTCCAGCCAGGTCTTGCCGCCGGTGGACTCGGCAGCTTCATCGGCCAGCGGCTGTTGCGCCGGGTCGAGCACGCCCAGCGCACGCAGGTCCGCATCGTCGGCGGTGATGCGCGCATAGCGACCACCGCCCTGCCCGGCAAGATCGCGCAGGCTGCCTTCATCCAGTTTTGTCTGCGCAATCTCACCGGTCGTGGTGCGATAGGCCGCGCCGCGCGTGCTCCCCACGCCGAGCGCGGACACGCTGAATCCACGCGAGCGCGCCAGCCGTGCGGAACTTCCGGCCGCACGATCGGCGCTGTCGCTGACCAGCAGGATGTCGCCTTGCTTGAAGCCCGCCTGCAGCAGCAACTGCGTGGCCGCGTCGATCGCCGCATCGGCGCGCTTGCCGTCCACCGGCATCACCGATGGCGACAGCGCATCCAGGAACAACGCCACGTTGGCGGTGTCCTCGGTCAACGGCGCAACGGTGAAACTCTCGCCCGCATAGACCAGCAATGCGACTTCGCCACCGGCCCGCTTGCGCAACAACGTGGCCAACTTGGCCCGCGCCTGCAGCAGACGCGATGGTGGCAGGTCGTTGGCGGTGATGCTGGAGGACAGGTCCAGCGCCACCACCAGCGGCATGCTGGAGTGATACACCGGCCGCTCGGTCTGCCGCCAGCTCGGCCCGGTCATCGCCAGCACCGCCAGCGCATAGGCCAGCGCAGCCAGCACGAATCCCAGCCATCCCCGCCGACTGCCGGACACCAGCAGGGTCGGCAACAGATGCGCATCCACGCTTTGCTGCCACACGTCCGCAGCGCGTCGACGCAACTGCCACAGCACTGCCGCCGGCACGATTGCCAACAGCGCCCACAGCAGACCCGGGCGCAGCAGATGCAGCGACTGCAGCCAGCCTGCCAGTTCGGTCAGCGCGTTCATCGCCATCTCCGCGGCAACACATAGGCCAGCAGCGCAATCACGATGGCAGCGCCCAACGGCCAGTAATAGCGTTCCACGCGCGGCTGCACCGAGGGGCCGAGCGCCTTGACCGGCTCCAGCCGATCCAGCTCGGCATAGATGCCGGCCAGTTCTTCGGTATCGCGGGCACGGAAAAAGCGCCCACCGGTTTGCGCGGCGATCTTGCGCAAGCCGTCTTCGTCGATATCGTCGTTGCCCGTGGCCGGAATCGGCACGCCGAACAACGAATAGCCGCCATTGCCACCGAAGGCGATCGTATGCACGCGCACGCCTTCGGCCTTGGCAAGCTCGGCGGCCTTGAGCGGATTGAGCACGCCGGCGGTGTTGACGCCATCGGTGAGCAACACCACCACGCGCTGGCCCTGCTTCTGCTCGCGCAGCCGTTTGACCGACAACGCGATCGCATCGCCGATCGCCGTCTCGCGCCCGGCCAGTCCCACCACGCTGTCGGCCAGTTGGTCGCGCACGGAGGTCAGGTCGGCGGTCAACGGCGTCAACGCGTAGGCGCGCTGACCGAACACCAGCAAGCCGACCCGATCGCCGTCGCGACGATCCAGAAAGTCCGACAACACCGCCTTGGCAGCGGTCAGGCGATCCACCACATTGCCGCCAAGCACCATGTCCGGCTCGCTCATGCTGCCGGACAGATCCACCGCCAGCATCATCTGCCGTGCCTCGCGCGGCGGCTGGATCACATCGCCCAATTGTTGCGGGCGCGCAAGCGCTGCGCACAGGAAAAACCAGCCCAGCCAGGCAAGCCAGCGCGGCACCCGCAATACCGGTGCGCTGTTTGCCTGCGCAACCGCATGCAGTTGATCGGCGTAAGGCACACGCAGCGCCGCCGTATCGGCACGGCGCTGCGGCCAGAACCACATCAGCAACGGCAACGGCATCAACCACCATGCCCACGGCCATGCGCAGTGCGCCAGCGCATCCTGCCATTGCGAACATTGCAGCCAGTTCATCGCCGGCCTCGCATCAGACTCAGAAACCGCTGCCGCGCCAGCGCCTGCACCGCATCCAGATCGGTCACCGCCGGCGCACGTTGAAAGCCGCCGTCCAGCAGCGCGCGCCCCGGTCCCTGCGAAAAGGCCTGCGTCTTGCTCTTGCGCCCGTCCAGAAACTGCAGCCATGCCTCGCCCTGCAGCCGGTCGGCCTGCGCATCGACGCTGCGCGCTGCGCGTCGCAGCAACACCGACAACGCGGCCAGGCGCTGTGCGGGGGTCGTTGCGCGCTGCAGCTCGGCATCGAAGGCCGCCAGCCAGCGCCGCTGCTGCTGACGACGGCGACGCCACCACCACCATGCGCTGCCAAGCACCAGGACCACTGCGGCGATCACCAGCCACCAGCCCGGCGCCAGCGGCCACCACGGCGGCGATGGCGGCAGATGGACATCGCGTAGCGGCAGCGATTGCGGCGACATCGTCATCGACTCCGCACGGCGCTGCTGCCGCCCAACCAGGCATCGCTGGCATCGTCGGTGGACAGGCGATGCAAGCGCACACCGCGTGCCTGCAGGACCGCGGTCAATTGTTCCAACGGCGCCACGAATTCGGCCTGCCAACGCGCACGTCCGGCCTGCGTGGACAGATCGATCGCGATGCGCTCGCCGCGCACATCGAAGCTGAGTGCGCGGGCCGGTGGCGCCAGCTCCAGCGGGTCGACCAGCACGATCACCACCACCTCGTGATGCAAGGCCAGGCCCGACCAGCGCGTGGCAGAAATCCTGCTGGCGCTGCGCGCATCGGCCAGCACGGTCAGCCGCGCACCCGGGCGCAGCAACCGCGCGGCATGGTCCAGTGCCACCTCCAGGCCCGCATCGCCGGACGGCTGCTGGGTGTACCAGCGCGCCAACGCATCCAGCACCGGCAACACGCCGCGTTGACCCGAGCGCGGTGCAATCGGCGCTTCGCTGGCAGTGCCACGCAGCGCGGCGATCCGGTCGCCCTGCCGCTGCGCCAGCCACGCCGCGACGGCGCCGGCACGGGCGGCCTGTACCGATTTGTAGCGCACCCGCGTGCCGAAGAAGAGCGCCGGTGCGGTATCGGCCACAATCAGGCTCAAGCGTTCGCGCTCGGCCTGGAACAATTTGGTGTGCGCGCGCCCGGTACGCGCGGTGACGCGCCAGTCGATATGCCGCGCATCGTCGCCGGCCACGTACTCGCGCGACTCGGCGTATTCCATCCCGCGCCCACGCGTTGCCGCCGGCACCGGCCCCACCAGCCCGTGGCGGCCACGCCCTGGCTGCCCGCGATGGGTCGTGGTGCCACGCAGCGCGATCAGCTCCGTCAGCGTCGGCCGCAGTCCATCGCCGGCGATCGACGCCGGAGCGGTGACAGGGGAAGAAGACGGCATCGAAGACATCGGATTCTGGTCAGAGGACGGCATACCTCGGCGACACGCTACCCGATCAGGGCAGCGGAATCTTTTCCAGCAAGGCGGCGACCAGGCGCTCGCCATCCCAGCCTTCGGCAGTGGCTTCGTAGCTGGGCAGCACGCGATGGCGCAGCACGTCCGGCGCGATTGCGCGGATATCGTCCGGGGTCACGTAGTCGCGCCCGGCCAGCCATGCACGCGCCCGTGCGCAGCGCTCCAGTGCGATCGACCCACGCGGGCTCGCGCCCCAGGCAATCCGCCGCGCCAGTGCCGGGTCGTAGCGCTGCGCATCGCGCGACGCGAGCACGATCTCGATCAGGTAACGCTCCAGCTGCGGCGCCAGATGCACGTCCAGCACCACCCGACGCGCGGCAAAGACATCTTCCAGCGGGATCTTGTCGGGTACCGTCTCGTGCTTTTCCAGGGTGTCGCGCGCGGCCTCACGTGCCAGACGCAGGATCTCCGCCTCGGCATCGGCCTGTGGATAGCCGATACGCACGTGCATCAGGAAGCGATCCAGCTGCGCCTCGGGCAACGGGAAGGTGCCTTCCTGCTCGATCGGGTTCTGCGTGGCCATCACCAGGAACAGCTGCGGCAGCGCATAGGTATGCCGCCCGACGGTGACCTGACGCTCACCCATCGCCTCCAGCAGTGCCGACTGCACCTTGGCCGGTGCACGATTGATCTCGTCGGCCAGCAGGATCGGATGGAAGATCGGCCCGGGCATGAACTCGAACCGGCTGTCCTGCGGCCGCCAGATCTCGGTGCCGGTCAGATCGGACGGCAGCAAGTCAGGGGTGAACTGCACCCGCGCGAAATCCGCCTCCAGCCGCGAGGCCAGCGCGCGGATCGCGGTGGTCTTGGCCAGCCCGGGCGCGCCCTCGACCAGCAGGTGCCCGTCGGCCAGCAGGGCGATCAGCAATCGTTCGACCAGCGCAGACTGGCCCACGATGCGCTGCGCCAGCGACTCGCGCAGCAGGGTGAATTGACGATGCAACCGGTCCTGGGCGGGCGCGGCAGCGGCTTCTGGGGGCAACAGCGGCGGTGCGTTCATAGGACCAGTGTGACCGATTCGAGCGCAATTGGTTCACTGAGCGGCTTTGGGTTGTTCAGTGAGTGAACCCGAGTATGACGCGCGTCACCCGCATCGCGGCCTGGCGGGGAGGCAAGCTGATTGAACCAAAAAGTCAGGACAGCAGTTCTCGGGATTGTTCAATCTTGAGATCGAAGTACCGCTACAGCCGGAGCACGGTAATCACACGCAATGGACAACTACCCACATCCAACACCGCAAAAAAAAGGCCGCTCTCGCGGCCTTTTTTTGTATTTATGCTATCTCAAGGAGTAGCGCTCGCTACACGCAGTACCTTTGGAGTTACGAAAACCAACAACTCGGCCTTCTCCTTGCTTCGCCCACGCTTCTTAAACAAATTTCCAAGGAACGGAATGTCGCCCAAGAACGGAACCTTTGCAATGCTCTCACGATCAGTAAACTCGTAAACTCCACCAATGACTACAGTCTCGCCATCCCCAACCAGAACGGCGGTATTAACTTCGCGCCTATTGATTTCAGGGACCGTACCGTAGCCCTGAAGCACGATAAACCTGGCAACCTCATCTTTTTTCACATTCATGTTCAAAAAGACACGATTATCATTGGTGATTGTAGGTGTGACCTTGAGCTCCAACAACACTTCCTTGAACTGAACATTTGCCTGTGCCTGGCCGCCGTTGCCTGAGCCACTAATTGTCACATAACCGATTTCACGGCCCTGTTTAATCACGCCTTCACGCTGATTCGCTGTCACGATCCGAGGATTGGAAACAACCTCACCACGCCCCTCCTCCTGCATCGCCGACAATTCCATGTCGAGAGCAAAATTCCGCCCTAGCAAGGTATAAGCAATTGAACCTGCAGTGCTAGTAGTGAATGTTCCAGCAGGCAGATTAAAGTTCAGTCCCGCAGGTACGTTGTGCAATCCATCGTTTATAATAGATACATTATTCGTTGTACTACCGCTGATAACGCCAGTGTTGTCGCCATACTGACGACGCCCAGCAATACCAAAGCGCGCCCCCAAGTCACGTGCAAACGTATCGGTCGCGATCACGATGCGGCTTTCGATCAATACCTGATCCACTGGCCGATCGATATGCGAAATCAGCTCGCGCATCTGCGCGACCTTCTTCGGAATATCACTGATCATCAACGTGTTGGTACGCTCATCAGCGACCAGACGACCACGCGGCGACAAAAATCCGTTGTCCTGCTGCCCAGCACCGCCGCCGCCCTGACCACCGCCACCGCCACCAATCCCCTTGGCCTCCGTCAGCGCTTTGAAGATCACGGCCGCATTGTGGTAATTGATCTGCACGTAATCGGTGATCAGATCCTCGCGGTTCTCGATCGCGATGCGGGCGTCTTCCTTGTCCTGCTCGAACTTGGCCAGCTCCGGCTGCGGGGCGACCCACACCACGCCGCCGTCGCGGCGCTTGTCCAGCCCCTTGGCGCGCAGCACGATGTCCAGCGCCTGGTCCCACGGCACGTTCATCAGGCGCAGCGTGACATTGCCCTGCACGGTATCGGAGGCGACGATATTGAGGTTGGATTCCTCGGCGATCAGCTGCAGCACGGTGCGTACCGGCACGTCCTGAAAGTTGAACGTCACCGGGCGGCCGCTGTAACCGCGCGCAGCGATCTGTGCGGCGGCCTGGGTGACGGCTGCGGCGCTGACGCCACCGACAGCGGGCTGGCCCTTGCGCGGAGTGATTTCGACCACGTATTCGTTGCCGGTCTGGTAGGCCAGCGAATCGAACGCGCCCTTGGTCGACAGCACCAGCTGCGACCCCGAGCCCGACGGCTTGACCTCGACGCGCTGCACCGGCGTTGCAAAGTCGGTGACGTTGAGCGGGCGCTGCAGTTCGGCGGGCAGGCGTGCGTTGCTGATGTCGACCAGCACGTTGTCGCCCTGCGTGCGCAGATCGGGGCTGGCGCCCTGGCCGTCGAACTGCAGGATCAGACGGCCAGCGCCATCCTCACCACGTTTGAAATCGATCTTGGACACTGCCAGGCTCGCCGGAGCGGTCTTGGCCGGGTCCTGCACAGGCTGCTTCAGTGCCGCCGCCGAGAACGCGCTACCGCTCGCCAGCGCCAGCGCGAACCCCATCGCGCAGGCCTGGAATACCGCGTGGCGTCGAACCGGACGCAGCCGCCGGGCATTGGAAAACGTCATCGTGCTATCCCCTATCACTTTATTGATCATCCAATGCGAGCGCGGCCGGCCGTTCAAGCCATCCGCCCGCACCGTCCGGCACAAGTTCAATCAGCTCGATGCGGTCTTCGTAGACCCCGGTGACCCGGCCATCGCTCTGTCCCAGATACACGCCCGGCCGCACCCGGTAGGTCACCTTGTCGGGTGCCATGACCAGCGCAACCAGGCCCGAGCCACCGCCAATGGTCCCCACCATGTCGAGGGCGTCGAGCGGATAGGCTTCCAGCGGCTCCTTGCGCCGGTTCGGATCCGGACGCGTGCCGTTGCCGCCTTCGGCGCTGACCCAGGCATCGCTGAACGGGTCGCGCATCGACTGCGCCGCATATTCGAACGTCTCGAACTGCTGCATCACCGGCAATGGCTCCAACGGCGGCGCCGGCCGTGCGCGCACTTCGGCGACCCAGGCTTCCAGGTTCGGCGCATCACCCGGTGTGCTGGTCACACCGCGCGTACACGCCGGCAATACAGCAATTAGCGCCACGCAGGACAGGATCTTGAGCAGTTTCATGGTCATTGGCCGCCCTTCTTCGCAGCGTCGGCCGCGGCCTTCTCCTGCTCGGCCATTTCCTCATCGTCAAGATAACGATAGGTCTTGACCGTGCCGGACAGTTCCAGCGCCCCGCGCGGGGTGATGCCGGCCTTGGGGTCCCTCGGCTTGAGGTTGATGTCGTGCATGGTCAGGATCACCACGCGCGGCAACGACGCCACACCGCTGACGAAGGCACCGAACTGGTGATAACTGCCCACCATGCGCAAGGCGATCGGCTTTTCGGCGTAGAACTCCTTCGGTGATTCCGGGCCCGGCTGGAACAACTCGTTGGACAGGCCGCTGGACAGCGCGGTCTGCGAGATGTCGATGATCAGATCCGGCATTTCGGTCTTGCTGGGCAGCTGCCGCAGCATCTGCTGCAGTACCTGCTCCATCTGCGCGAGCTGCTGCTTGAGCGGCTCCAGATTCACCGCGCGGCCCTGCTGGGTCTCGAACTCGGTGCGCAGCTGCGTTTCTGTGCCTTCCAGGCCTTCGAGTTCATCGCGCTTGCCGCTGATCAACAGGAACCAGGCCAGCACCATGATGAACAGGCCGACCACCACGCAGAACACGATGCGTGCCTGCTGCGGCCAGCCGCCGATGTTGTTGAAATCCAGATCGCTGAGCTTGAATGCTTTCTTACTCATGACGCCGCCCCCTCCTGCGGCCGATTGGCGGACGCCGGCGCTGGCTGCACGGGTGCAGGAGCAGCGGCCGGCGACGTGGCAGGCGCAGGTGCTGCAGGTGCCGCCGCTGGCGCACCCGCAGGGGCCGTACCGGCTGGCGTTGCACCCGGCGCTTGCGCATCGACCGGTGCGGTGCCGTTCTTGTCGGCCTCGTTCGGATTGGCCAGCTTGACCTTGAGCGTGAATACGTACGGCAGCGTCTTGGTGTCCATCGACGGTCCCGCGGGCTGCCCAGCCTTGTCCTGGCTCTTGGCCTCGATGATCGACAGGTCCGGATTGGTCATCCAGCCCGAGCCTTCCAGGTTGCGCATGTAGGTACTGACGCGCGCGTTGGACTGCGAACGCCCTTCCAGGGTCAGGATGTCGCCGTCCTGCTTGATGTTGGTCAAGGCCACGCCATCGGGGATGGTGCGCACCAGCGAATCGAACAGATGCACCATCTGCGAGCGATTGGCCTGCAGTTCCTCGATCACCTTCTTGCGGGCGAGCAGGCGGTCCTTCTTCTTGTCGAGCTCCTTGATCTCTTCGTTCTGCGCCTTGACCTTGTCGATCTCGGCGGTCAGGAACGCATTGCGCTCGGTCTGGCCGCTGATCTGCGCGTCGTAGTAGAACCAGATCAGGACCGACAGCAGCACGCCGCCCAACGCGGCGAAGCCCAGCATCGAATAGAACTCACGCTCGCGCGCCTTCCGGCGCTCGGCACGCCAGGGCAAAAGATTGATTCTTGCCATCAGTCAAAGCTCCTCAGGGCCAGGCCGGTGGCGATCATCAATGCAGGCGCATCCAGCGCCAGCGCATGCGCCTGGACCTTCGGGCCCAGCGTCATCTGCGCAAGCGGGTTGGCGACCACGGTGGTCACGCCGAGCTGCTCTTCCACCATTTCCGGCAAGCGCGACAGCGCAGCGCAGCCGCCGGCCAGCACGATGCAGTCGACGCGATTGAATTCGCTGCCCGCGTAGAAGAACTGCAGCAAGCGGCTGATCTGCTGCACCGTCGCCTCCTTGAACGGCTCCAACACTTCGACCTCGTAGCTCTCCGGCAAGCCGCCCTGACGCTTGGCCAGGCCGGCCTCCTCGTAAGTCAACCCGTAACGGCGCATCACCTCGTCGGTGAGCTGCTTGCCGCCGAAGACCTGCTCGCGGCTATACAGGCTGCGACCGGAGCGCAACACGCTCAGCGTGGTCATGGTCGCGCCGATGTCCACCAGCGCAACCACCGCATCGGCGGCCACCGGCAACTCGCTGGCGACCAGGGCGAAGGCGTTCTCGACCGCGAAGGCCTCCACGTCCATGACCTTGGCGGTCAGGCCACCGAGTTCCAGCGCGGACTGGCGCAGTTCCACATTCTCCGAGCGCGAGGCCGCCAGCAGCACCTGGACCATGTCCGGGCTGTTGGGCATCGGGCCGAGCACCTCGAAGTCGAGATTGACTTCCTCGATCGGGTACGGAATGTAATTGGTGGCTTCCAGTTCGACCTGGGCTTCCAGATCGCTGTCGTCCAGATCGGCCGGCATCGGGATCAGCTTGGTGATCACCGCCGACCCGGCCACCGCGGCTGCGGCGTTCTTGGCCTTGCTGCCGGAACGGTTGATGGCGCGACGAATCGCCTCTCCGACCGCCTCGACCTCGACGATGTTCTTTTCCACGACCGCATTCGGCGGCAACGGTTCCACCGCGTAATGCTCCACGCGGAAACGGTTCCCGCTGCGCGACAGCTGCAAGAGCTTGACCGCAGTGGAACTGATATCGACACCAATCAGTGGCGATTGACTCTTGGGTAGAAGCCCCACGGAAACTCCCCTGCCGATGGGCACTTGGACGCTTGTCTGCGCCCTCGTATTAATAATTAAATTTTAACAGGTGACAAGCCCTTCACGCGCATGGCAATGGCCCCGCGACGTGACCCCAGTGCTGTTTCCTGCGATCCCCAGAGTTCGGCCCCAGCCAAACCCGGCGTCATCTATACTCTGTGACCAAGAAATCTGCAATCGGAATCTCTCTTACATGCCCCGTATTCGCCGTTGGCTGGGCTGGATCCTGGCCGCGTTCGTGGTGCTCGCCCTGCTTGGCGCTATTGCTGCCGGCGGCCTGTATTACGCCATTTCCTCCAAGTTGCCGGACGTGCAGTCGCTCAAGCAGGTCGAGCTGCAGGAGCCGATGTACGTCTATTCCAGCGACGGCCGCCTGATGGCCGTCTATGGCGAGACCCGGCGCTACCCCATCCAGATGAAGGACGTGCCGCTGCGCCTGAAGCAGGCCTTCCTGGCGACGGAGGATGCGCGCTTCTACGAACACGGCGGCGTGGACTACAAGGGCATCGCCCGTGCGGTGTGGCTGCTGGCCAGCACCGACGCCAAGCGCGTGCCGGGTGGTTCGACCATCACCCAGCAGGTTGCACGGCAGTTCTTCCTCAGCTCCGAATACAGCTACACCCGCAAGCTCGCCGAGATCCTGCTGGCGCGCAAGATCGAGAGTGAGCTGAGCAAGGACGAGATCTTCGAGCTGTATCTCAACAAGAGCTTCTTCGGCAATCGCGCCTACGGCGTCGGTGCTGCCGCCGAGTACTACTACGGCAAGAAGATGAGCGAGTTGAGCCTGGACGAGATGGCCTCGCTGGCCGGCATCCCCAAGTTCCCGTCCAGCGGCAACCCGATCAGCAATCCGGAACGCGCGCAGGAGCGCCGCGATTACTACGTGCTGCAACGCATGGCCGACCTGGGCTTTGTCAGCCAGGCCGAAGCCGACGCCGCCAAGGCGGTGCCGATGCACGCCAAGCCGCACGAGCCGCCGGTCGAGGTCTACGCCCCGTACGTGGCCGAGCTGGTGCGCCAGGAAATGATCGCCAAGTACGGCGGCGATGTGCTCAACAAGGGTTACCACGTCACCACCACCATCGATGCCACGCTGCAGACCGGCGCCGATGCGGCGGTTGCCGAAGGCCTGCGCCTGTACGACCACCGGCATGGCTGGCATGGGGTGGAGCAGCATTTCGATGTCGCCGCCGATGCGGATGCCACGGCACTGGCCAAGCACCTGTCCGGCGTGTTCACCCAGGGCGGCCTGCGCGCGGTGATCGTGGCACGCACCAATGCCGACGGCGGCGTGACCGTCGTGCAGAGCGACAAGACCGAGCTCACCTTGCCGGCCAGCGCCAGTCGCTGGACCAACAAGACGCCGGCCAAGCTGCTGACGCGCGGCGACCTGACCCGCATCCGCGCCGGCGAGAAGGACGGCGAGTGGATCATCGACCAGTTGCCGCGCGGCCAGGCCGCGCTGGTGTCGCTGGATGCCAACAGCGGCGCCCTGCGCGCGCTGGTCGGCGGTTTCAGCTTCGCCGGCAACAAGTTCAACCGCGCCACCCAGGCACGCCGCCAGCCGGGCTCCAGCTTCAAGCCGTTCGTGTATGCGGCCGCGTTCGAGAAGGGCTTCAACCCGGCCTCGATCGTGCTCGATGCGCCGGTGGTGTTCCGCGACCGCCGCGGCAAGACCTGGTCGCCGCAGAACGACGGCGGCGGCTTCCGCGGCCCGATGCGCTTGCGCGAGGCGCTGGTGCAATCCCGCAACCTGGTCTCGGTCCGCTTGCTGGACGCGATCAGCGTCGATTTTGCGCGCAAGTACATCAGCCAGTTCGGCTTCCAGGAAGCCGAGCTGCCGCCCAACCTGTCGATGTCGCTGGGCACGGCTTCGCTGACGCCGTTGTCGGTCGCGCGTGGCTATGCAGTGTTCGCCAACGGCGGCTCGCGGGTGGAGACCTGGATCGTGGACGAGGTCAAGGACCGCGACGGCAATGTGGTCTTCAAGGAAGTGCCGGCGGTGGCCTGCCGTACCTGCGCCCTGCAGGGCGGCAATGTCGCGCCGGTGAGCCAGGTGGTGGACGGCTTCAACTTCGGCGCCCCCGCGCTGCCCAAGTCGATCGAACCGACCACGGCGACGCCGGCCACGCCGGCGGAGACCGCCCCGGCAGCCACTGCCGAAACCAAGATCGCGCCGCGCGCCATCGACGAGCGTACCGCCTATCAGCTGGTCTCGATGATGCGCGACGTGGTCCAGCGCGGCACCGGCACCGCGGCCAAGGTGCTGGGGCGCGAGGACGTCGGCGGCAAGACCGGCTCGACCAACGATCACCGCGACGCCTGGTTCTCCGGCTTCGGCGGCCCCTATGCCACCACGGTGTGGGTGGGTCGCGACGACTTCCGTTCGCTCGGCTATCGCGAGTACGGCGGCAAGGCGGCACTGCCGATCTGGATCGACTACATGCGCGTGGCGCTGAAGGACAAGCCGATCGCCGCCAACGATCCGCCCGACGGCATGACCCAGGCCACCATCAATGGTGCGGTGGAATGGGTGAAGAACGAGGACCTGGATCGCCTGCAGGACTACGACTACGGCCTGCAGGAACAGCAGGACGAGAAGGCGTTCGATATCTTTTGAGGGCCGGGATTGGGGAATCGGGATTCGGGATTGGGGAATCGGAACGGCTTCGTCCGCTCGATTCCCCGATCGGGTCCGCGGAATCGACTGCCTTCAGTTCAGTAGAAGGCAACGGGTAATCACCGTTGCGTGATTGCCCTTGCAGGGAACACGGGGCATTCGCCACCTCTTCATGCCGCTGTTGTAGAGTCGAACCAGGTTCATTAGGGGAGCCCGGTCATGCATCACGCGCGCGAACACGCCGATACGCGAACCCGAGAACGTCGCCATCGCCTGGCGCACGAAGCGGCCCGGCTGATGGCCGAGGGTGGCATCCGTGATTTTCATCAGGCCAAGCTCAAGGCGGCCAGCCGGCTGGGCATCCACGACGACGCATCGCTGCCGCGCAACCGCGAGATCGAAGATGCGTTGCGCGAGCACCAGCGCCTGTTCGCCGGGCCTGCGCACGGGCTGCGGCTGCGCCAACGCCGCGAAGCCGCATTGCGCGCGCTGGAGTTTCTTAGCCCGTTCCAGCCGCGCCTGGCCGGCCCGGTGCTCGATGGCACAGCCGACGCCAATGCGCCGGTGCAGTTGCAGTTGCACAGCGACGATGCCGACGCCGTGCAGCGCTTTCTGGAAGAACACCGTATTCCGGCCGAATCGCGTACGCGCCGGCTGCGCCTGGACCGCGAGCGCACGGCCGAGTTCCCGGTCTGGCTGTTCAGTGCCGAGGAACTGAGCTTCGACCTGACCGTGCTGCCGTACGATGCCTTGCGCCAGGCACCGCTGTCGCAGCTGGACGAAAAACCGATGCAGCGCGCCTCGGCCGCCCAGTTGCGTCAGTTGTTGGCAGAAGAGGATGGTGGCCACGCCCTGCCGCGCACGCGCTGAGCGCAGCGCGCCATGACGCGTGACCACTGACCACAACGCCAACCCGCAAAAGCAAACGCCCCGCAATGCGGGGCGTTCGTTCAAGCAGACAACCGCAGGCGCTTAGCGCTGGCCGGCGTCGGTGTAGTCGCGCTTGTCGTAGCCGGTGTAGATCTGGCGCGGACGGCCGATTTTCATTTCCGGGTCGACCTGCTGCTCCAGCCAATGCGACACCCAGCCGGCGGTGCGTGCAATGGCAAACATCACGGTGAACATTTCCACCGGGATGTTCAGCGCCTTGTAGATCAGGCCCGAGTAGAAGTCGACGTTCGGGTACAGCTTGCGCTGCACGAAGTAGTCGTCCTTCAGCGCGGCTTCTTCCAGCTTCAGCGCCACTTCCAGCAGCGGATCGTTGACGCCCAGTTCGCCCAGCACCTTGTGGGTCATCTCGCGGATGATCTTGGCGCGCGGGTCGAAGTTCTTGTAGACGCGGTGACCGAAGCCCATCAGACGGAACGAGGAGTTCTTGTCCTTGGCCTTGGCCACGGCGGACTCGACGTTGTCGGCGGTGCCGATCTCTTCCAGCATCTTCAGCACGGCTTCGTTGGCGCCACCGTGTGCCGGGCCCCACAGCGCGGTGATGCCCGCTGCGACCGAGGCATACGGGTTGGCACCGGTCGAACCGACCAGACGCACGGTCGAGGTCGAGGCGTTCTGCTCGTGATCGGCATGCAGGATGAACAGCAGATCCAGCGCCTTGGCCACCACCGGATTGATCTCCAGCGGCTCGCTCGGCACTTCGAACATCATGTGCAGGAAGCGGTCGACGTAGTTGAGGTTGTTGCGCGGGTAGCGGATCGGCCAGCCGATCGAATAGCGGTACGCGGCAGCAGCCAGGGTCGGAACCTTGGCGATCAGACGGATGGCGGCCTGGCGGCGCTGCTCCGGATCGTTGAGGTCCAGGGTGTCGTGGTAGAACGCCGACAGCGAGGCGACCGAACCGGCCAGCATGGCCATCGGGTGGGCGTCATGGCGGAAGCCACCGAGGAAGTTCTTCAGCGACTCGTGCATCATCGTGTGATGCGTGACTTCGTGGTCGAACTTCTTGAATTCGTCCGCGGTCGGCAGCTCGCCGTTCATCAGCAGGTACGAGACTTCGAGGAAGCTGGACTTCTCGGCCAACTGTTCGATCGGGTAGCCGCGATACAGCAGCACGCCGTTGTCGCCATCGATGTAGGTGATGGCCGACTTGCAGCTGGCGGTGGCGGTAAAGCCCGAGTCGTAGGTGAACAGACCGGTTTCTTTGGTCAGCTTTGAAATATCGACGCAATCATTGCCAAGCGTGGGCTTGAGAACCGGCAGAACGACCGACTTGTCGCCGGCGTTGAGCGTGACCTGATCAAGATCGGACACTGTGTACGCTCCTTCAGTGGAAGGCGCCTGTCACCAAATGGGCAGGCACGTGATGGAAGTCCAGGGCATCGCCCCGGATCACGTCATTATCGCACAGCAACATTTTGGCCGTCGCTTGGACAGAAGTCGTAGACGCCCCGTCGAAGGCGTGAAAACGAAGTTGCCGCCGCCCAAAAAACAACGGCCGCGCAATGCGCGGCCGCTGCCGGTACAGCCCGTCCTGCAAGCTCAGCGCGCGTAGCGCTTCTGGAACTTGTCGATCCGGCCGCCGGTGTCGATCACCTTGTGCTTGCCGGTATAGAACGGGTGCGAGGCCGAGGAGATATCCACCTTGATCAGCGGGTATTCCTGGCCGTCTTCCCACTTCACGGTCTCTTTCGAGCTCATGGTGGAACGGGTCAGAATCTTGAAATCGGACGTCACGTCGTGGAAGACGACGTCGTTGTAGCTGGGATGAACGTTATCTTTCATGGACTTGGCGCCGGGCTGCCTGGATAAGCCGGGCATTATAGCGGCCTCCAGACGCCCGGCGCAAGATCGCCTTAACCCGCCGCCAGAGCCGCGGCAACCAGGCCGAAGAATTGCGGGCGATCGTAGTCCAGCAGCAGGTTGGCATTGTCGGGGGTGCCATCCCGGCGCTCCCAGTCCACCAGGGTCATGCCGCGGGTGTGCGTACCGGTCAGCTCGATATGCACCGGCCGCTGCTCCAACCGCTGCGCGCCCTCCGGATGCAGCGCGAACGCCATCGCCAGCGCGTCGGCGGCGTACCAGTGCTCGCCACGGCTGTCTTCGGACCACAGCCGGGTCTTGCGCGAAATCTCTTCGTAGAACCGCGCCTGCGCGGAGTCGGCCGCCAGCCATTGCTCGACATCGCGATGCAGCAGCCCGTGCGCGATGGTGGCTTCCCAGTCGGCCACGTCGAACTGCGGAAAACCGCGGAATACGATATGTGCCGCTTCCGGGTCGAAGCCGATATTGAATTCGGCCGCGGCGGTGATGTTGCCGTGCCCGGTCAGCGCCCCGCCCATCACCACCAGCCGCGCCACGCGCTGCGGCAGGGTCGGATCCAGCGTCAGGGCCAGGGCCAGATTGGTCAGCGGACCGAGCGCGACCAGCAGCAGCTCGCCGGCGTATTCGTGCGACAGGCGCAGGATGGCCAGCGCGGCGTGCTCGGTCTCGGCAGTGCGCTTGGCCGGCGCCAGGCCGACATCGCCGAAGCCGTCGATGCCATGCACATGCGCCGCGTCCACCGAGGGATGTAGCAGCGGCTGCGGGCAGCCCGCATAGACCGGCACATCGTCGCGCCCGGCAATCTCGCACACCTTCAAGGCGTTGCGCACGGTGTGCTCCAGGCCCACGTTGCCGGCGGCGATGGTCAGCCCAACGACCTCATGCCGGGTGTCGTTGAAGGCCATCAGCAAGGCCAGCGCGTCGTCCACGCCCGGGTCGGTGTCGATCAGCAGCGGTATCTTTTTGGTCATGGGATTGGAGATTGGTCATTCGGGATTCGTTGCCGCATCTTCGCAAGGATCGGCCGGTCACGCGAACCTACAGGCCGCAGCAGCCAGCTCTGACCAATCCCCAATCCCCAATCCCCGCCACTCAAGCAGCGGCATAACGCACCGCGCTGCCGATCCAGCGCGCGACCACGCGGTCGGCAATGTCCGGCGCTTCGGCCAGCAGCCGTTCGGCGAGCACCTGCACGCGCGGCAGCAGCCCGGCATCGCGGGTGAGATCGGCGATGCGGAAACTGGCCAGGCCGGTCTGCCGCGTGCCCAGCAATTCGCCAGGACCGCGAAGCTCCAGATCCTTTTCTGCGATCACGAAGCCGTCGTTGGTCTGCCGCATGGTTTCCAGGCGTTGCCGCGCCATCATCGACAACGGGGCCTGGTACAGCAGCACGCAGCTGGACGCGGCCGCGCCGCGACCGACCCGGCCGCGCAACTGATGCAACTGCGCCAGACCCAGGCGCTCGGCATTCTCGATGATCATCAGCGAGGCGTTGGGCACGTCCACGCCGACCTCGATCACCGTGGTGGCGACCAGCAGATCGGTACGGCCCTGCTTGAAATCCAGCATCGCCTTCTGTTTTTCCGCCGCCTTCATGCGCCCGTGCACCAGCGCCACGCGCACGCCGGGCAATTGCGCGGACAGCGCTTCGAAGGTGGCCTCCGCCGCCTGGGCCTCGATCCTCGGCGGGCCACCGGGGGGCGCGCCCTTGCCGGGCTCTTCGCTTTCTTCGATCAAGGTGCAGACCCAGTACGCCTGACGCCCTTCGGCGCAGGCGGCGCGGATGCGCTCGACCAGGTCCGGCCGGCGCTCGGCACTGAGCACGATGGTCTGCACCGGCGTGCGCCCGGGCGGCAGCTCGTCGATGGCCGAGACATCCAGATCCGCATAGGTGGACATCGCCAGGGTGCGCGGGATCGGCGTGGCGGTCATCACCAACTGATGCGGCACGCTGCCGGCGGCCGCACCCTTGTCGCGCAAGGCCAGGCGCTGATGCACGCCGAAGCGGTGCTGCTCGTCGATGATGGCCAGCGCCAGATCGTGGAAGACCACCGCGTCCTGCATCAGGGCGTGGGTGCCGACCACCACCTGCGCCTGGCCGGAGGCCACCTCGGCCATTGCCGCAGCGCGTGCCTTGCCGGTGACCTTGCCGGCCAGCCAGACGATGCGCACGCCCAGCGGTTCCAACCAGCCACGCAGATTGGTCAGGTGCTGCTCGGCCAGCAGCTCGGTCGGCGCTGCCAGTGCGACCTGCTTGCCCTGCTCTACCGCCAGCATCGCCGCCAATGCGGCGACCACGGTCTTGCCGCTGCCGACATCGCCCTGCACCAGCCTAAGCATCGGCGACGGTTTTGCCAGATCGCGGGCAATCTGCGCGAACACGCGCTGCTGCGCACCGGTAAGCTGGAACGGCAACGCCGCGCGCAGTTGCCGCACCAGGGTGCCGTTGCCAGGCAGCAGCGGTGCGCGGAAGCGCTGCAAGGCGATGCGCTGGCGACGCAGGCTGAGCTGATGCGCCAGCAGTTCTTCGATCGCTAAACGCTGCTGGGCCGGATGCCCGCCTGCGAGCAGCTGCTGCGGGTCGGTGTTCACCGGCGGGCGATGCATGGTCAGCAGCGCGCTGCGCAGCGACGGTAGTTGTTCGTCCTGCAGCCAATGCGGCGGCAGCAGTTCCAGCGCGGCCTCGGCCGGCAAGCGCTCCAGCGCCTGGCCGATGAGTTTGCGCAACGTGGCCGGGCCCACGCCTTCCAGCACCGGATAGACCGGATCCAAGCTGTCGCCCAGCCCGGCATCCTCGTCCGGTGCCAGCACGCGGTAACTGGGGTGCACGATTTCCCAGCCGTTCTGTCCCGGCTTGGGCGTGCCGAACACCCGCAGTCGCGTGCCCGGTGCGAACTGCGCGACCTGCGCCGCGCGGAAATGGAAGAAGCGCAGCACCACGCTGCCGTGCGACTCGTCCGAGACCGCCACCCGCAACACCGGCCGGTAACGGAAGCCACGCTCCACCGCATCCACACGCCCTTCGATCTGCGCCGGCACGCCGCTCTGCAACTGCGCGATCGTGGTCAGCCGGGTGCGGTCTTCGTAGCGCAACGGCAGATGCAGCCACAGATCCTGTAGCGTCAAGATGCCGCGCGCAGCGAACTTCTCGGCCACCTTGGGGCCGACGCCGGGCAGGCTGGCAAGCGAGGCCTGGCCTGCGACGGCCAGGCGCGGGGTGACGGTCGCTGCGCGCGGCACGGCAGGGCGCTCGAGTCAGACGAGCTGGATCAGTCGAGCACCATCACCGCGTCGACCTCGAAGCCGGCACCCTTGGGCAGGCCGGAGACCTCGATGGTCGAACGCGCCGGGAACGGCGCCTGGAAATACTCCTGCATCACTGCGTTGACGGCGGCGAACTGGCCGAGATCGGTGAGGTACAGGCCCAGCCGCACGATCTTGTCGAGCGAGCCACCGGCGGCTTCGGCCACCGCCTTGAGGTTGTCGAACGCGCGGCGTGCCTGCACGCCGACATCGCCCGGCACGATCTCGCCGGTGGCCGGATCCAGCGGGATCTGCCCGGAGAAATACACCGTGTTGCCGGCACGCACGGCCTGGGAATAGGGGCCAATGGCGGCAGGCGCCTGGTCGGTATGGATGATCTGGGACATGGAAGCTCCACTGCAAAGATGTGTGCTGCAGTTTAGGCGTTTGTGCGGATTTGCTCGACTGTTGCGCACGATCTTGTTGCCACGCATCTTGCGAAGATCGCCAAGCACCGTGCTGGCGTACCGGACAGATCGCGCTACACGGGCGGCGTGGAGCCTGACCAAGCACGCGCGCGGCGCCCACTACCTGTCGCCGCGGCAGGCCTGAGACCCGGCGTCGGCGCATCAATGCACGCTATTGCGCAGGCGGCCTCAGCGCCGCCTCTCGACAGGACCTGGCCGCTACTGCCGCCCCACGCTCTGCACCACATGCAGACGCCGCAGCCGGCGCATCACTTCGGCCAGATGGCGGCGGTCGCGGACCTGGATGTTGAAGCGCAGCACCGCCGCGTTGAAATCGCGGTCCAGGTAATCCACGCGTTCGATATTGGACTGGCTCTGCGCAATCGCCGCAGCCAGCTGGGCCAGCACGCCGGTGCGGTTTTCCACCTCGACGATCAAAGCGGTGTCGTAGTCGCCACTGACGCTGGAATCCCAGTCGATCGGCACCCAGCGTTCGGGCGATTTGCGCAGCTCGGCCAGGTTGGGGCAGTCCAGACGGTGCACCACGATGCCCTTGCCGGCGGTGTGGTAACCCATGATTTCGTCGCCGGGAATCGGCTGGCAACAGTTGGCGAAGCTGATCACGCCGCGCTCGCTGCCGTCGATCAGGATCTTTTCGTGCGAATGCTTGGAGTGGCCGCCACCGCGCAATTCGGCGTAGGCCATCAGCGCCTGCGCGGCCTGGGTCGGCATCCAGTTGCCCAGCGCCACGTCGGCCAGCAAGGCTTCCAGGCGTGGATAGCGGTGCTCGGTGAGGAAGGCGTCCAGGCGGCCCTTGGGCAGCCGCTCCAGCGAGCTGTCCATCGCTTCCAGCGCGCGATCGAGCATGCGGTGGCCGAGCTGCACGGCGTCTTCGTGTTCGAGCTGCTTGAGCTGGTGGCGGATCGCGGTACGCGCCTTGCTGCTGACCACAAACTCCAGCCACTGCGGCTTGGGCGTGGCCGAGCGCGCGGTGATGATTTCCACCGCCTGCCCGCTGACCAGCTTGGTGCGTAGCGGCACCAGCTTCTTGTCCACCCGCGAGGCGACCGCGCGGTTGCCCACGTCGGTGTGCACCGCGTAGGCAAAATCCAGCGCGGTGGAGTTGCGCGGCAGCGCCAGGATCTTGCCCTTGGGCGTGAACAGATAGACCTCGTCCGGGAACAGGTCGACCTTGACGTTGTCCAGGAACTCCAGCGACGAGCCCGCCGCGCGCTGCGAATCGATCAGCTCCACGATCCAGTCGTGCGCGCGGCTCTGCGCGCTATTGGGCGAGGCCGAGCCGACCTTGTAGGTCCAGTGCGCAGCCACGCCGCGTTCGGCGATCAGGTCCATCTCCTCGGTGCGGATCTGCACTTCGATCGGCGAGCCATACGGGCCAAACAACACGGTGTGCAGCGACTGATAGCCGTTGGCCTTGGGGATGGCGATGAAATCGCGGAAGCGCCCGTCCAGCGGCTTGAAGGTGGCATGCACCGCGCCCAGCGCGTGGTAGCAATCGGCCACCGAACGCACCACCAGGCGGAAGCCGAACACATCCATCACCTGGTCGAAGGACTTGTTCTCTTCGTGCATCTTGGAATAGATGCTCCAGGGCGTCTTGATGCGGCTGACCAGGCGATGCTCCAGCCCTTCCTTGGCCAGCCGCTGCGACAGCTGCACTTCCACCTGCGCCATCGATTCGCGCCGCACCACCGGCTGGCTGCGGATATGTTTTTCGATGATGGCATGACGCCACGGATACAGCGCGCGAAAGCCCAGGTTCTGCAGCTCGGACTTGATCAGGCTCATGCCCAGGCGCTGAGCGATCGGCGCGTAGATCTCCAGCGTTTCGCGCGCGATGCGGCTGCGCGCCTCGCTGCTTTGCGCGCCCAGCGTGCGCATGTTGTGCAGGCGGTCGGCCAGCTTGATCATGATCACGCGCAGGTCGCGCGACATCGCCAGCAGCATCTTGCGGAAGCTCTCCGCCGCCGCTTCCTGGCGGTCGCGGAACTTGAGCTTGTCCAGCTTGGTGACGCCATCGACCAGCTCGGCCACCGCCTCGCCGAATTCCGACGCCAGCTCTTCGCGGGTCAGCGGGGTGTCTTCGATGGTGTCGTGCAGGATCGCGGCGATCAGCGATTCCATGTCCAGGCCGAGCTCGGCGAGTACGCCCGCCACCGCGACCGGATGGGTGATGTACGGCTCGCCCGACTTGCGGGTCTGGCCGGCATGCGCGCTGGCCCCCACTTCCCAGGCACGGCGCAGGATCGGCAGCTGCTCCTTGGGAAGGTAGCTGGCTGCGCGTTCGAAGTGCAGGACGTAGTCGGGGATGGCCTGGTCGGAAGACGGAGACGTCACGACGGTCGCCTGGGCAGTGGGGCCTGGGTTCATGCCGGAAGACTATGCCAGCAGCGCAGTCACGGCAAACGTTTGCACACCGCGGGCGACAACGCGGGCCTGAAACGAAAACAGCCCGCGCGTGGCGGGCTGTTCAGATCGATCGCAGCGATGCGAACGATCAATCGTCGTTCTTGGACATGTCTTCGTCGGCAACCACTTCGGCAGCGGCCCATTCCAGCGCCTCGCGTTCAGCACGCTCGCGCTCGGCCTTCTCGACTTCGTCGATCAGCGCATTGTCGATCCGGCGTGCGGCGATCTCGCGCAGTGCCATCACGGTGGGCTTGTCGCTGGCGTCGGCATTTTCGATCAACGGCTGCACGCCGTTGGCGAGCTGACGGGCGCGCTTGGACGCCATCATGACCAGCTCGAAACGGTTGTTCACGACTTCCAGGCAATCTTCTACGGTAATGCGGGCCATGCGGGCTCCCGGCGACCAGCAACGGCCGCGCATCGAATGAGGGAAAGGGGGCGGAGTGTACGCCCGGGCCGCCGTCACGGCAACCTGGGCCTATTCAGTTTCCTTTGGAATCAGGGATTTGAGCCGCTCAGTCCAGCAAGGCCCGGATCAACGCCGCATGCCGCTGCTGTTGCGCCTGCCGGCGCAGCCGGCTGGCGGTGAAGATCGCGCACATCTCCGAGACTGCGGTGTCGAAGGTCTCGTTGATGATGACGTAGTCGAACTCCTCAAAATGCAGCATCTCTTCGCGGGCAGCGGCCAGGCGTTGCGCCATCACGTCCTCGCTATCCTGGCCGCGCTTGCGCATGCGCTCGTCCAGCGCCTGGCGCGACGGCGGCAGGATGAACACGCTGACCGCGTCGGGCACCTTCTGGCGCACCTGGCGCGCGCCCTGCCAGTCGATCTCCAGCAGCACGTCGTGACCGGCAGCCAGCTGCGGCTCCACCGACTGCCGCGCGGTGCCCTTCCAGTCGCCATGCACCAGCGCGTATTCGAAGAAGTCGCCAGCTTCGATCATGCCCTGGAACTCGTCGGCGGAGACGAAATGGTAGTGCTCGGCATGCCGTTCGCCCGGCCGCGGCGCGCGCGAGGTGAACGAGATCGACAAGGCGATCTTGGGATCACGCGCCAGGGTGGCGTTGACGATGCTGCTCTTGCCGGCGCCGGAAGGGGCCGCAACGATATAGAGGGTGCCGCGCATAGGGTCAGGGATTCGGGCTTGGGGAGTCGGGATTCGCGAACGGGCTGCGGACCGGTACCACCGGGGTCGATATGCTACCGGTATTGGCCGCGCCCCGCTGAAACCCGGGATGGCCGTCGACCAATCCCGAATCCCCAATCACCACTCCCGGCTACTCGATGTTCTGCACCTGCTCGCGGATCTGGTCGATCAGCACCTTCAGATCCACCGCGGCGTTGGAGGTGCGGCTGTCCACCGACTTGGAGCCGAGCGTATTGGCTTCGCGGTTGAATTCCTGCAGCAGGAAGTCCAGGCGGCGGCCGACCGGCTCGCGCTGCCTGAGCACGCGGCGGATCTCGGCGATGTGGCTGGACAGGCGGTCGAGCTCTTCGTCCACGTCCAGTTTCTGCAGCCACAGCACCAGTTCCTGTTCGGCGCGACCGGGATCGACCGGATGCGGCAGATCGGCCAGACGGGCGGCCAGCTTGGCACGCTGCCCTTCGCGGATGACGGGAATCAGCGTGCGCACCTCGGCGGCGATACGTTCGATCGCATCGACCCGCTCGCTGATCGCATCGGCCAGCTTGCCGCCTTCGCGCTCGCGCGCGGCGACGAAACTGTCCACCACCTCGTCCAGCAATGCCAGGGCCTGCGCCTGCAACGCAGGTGCGTCCACGTCCTGCACCTGCAGCACGCCGGGCAGCTGCAGCAGATCGGTGAAGCCCACCTGCAGCTTGGGGAACATGCCGTCAAGGCGCGTGGCCAGTGCGCCCAGTTCCTGCAGCAGCGATTCGTTCACGGCCAGGGTCTGCGCGTTGTCCGGCGCGCGCAGGCGCAGCGCCAGATCCAGCTTGCCGCGGCTGTTTTTCGCCGCCACGCGCTCGCGCAGCAGCGGCTCCAGCGCACGCAGTTCTTCGGGCAGGCGCACGCCCACTTCCAGAAACCGATGGTTGACCGAGCGCAGCTCGCAGCCGAGCGTGCCCCAGGGCGTGATGCGTTCGCCACCCGCAAACGCGGTCATGCTTCGAATCATCGTCAGTCCCGTGCCTTCAAAGCGCGAATGGTACCCTAGCGGCCCGCGCTGGCTGACCGCCCCGCCACGCGCCGACCCAGACCCACCTCCCGACTTCCGGACTCATCGCATGACCTTTTCCCGTCCCAGCGGCCGCACGGCCGACCAGCTGCGCCCGGTGCGCATCGAACGCGCCTTCACCCGTCACGCCGAAGGCTCGGTGCTGGTCAGCTTCGGCGACACCCGCGTGCTGTGCACCGCCAGCGTGGAAAACCGCGTCCCCGGATTCCTGCGCGGCAAGGGCGAAGGCTGGGTGACCGCCGAATACGGCATGCTGCCGCGCTCCACCCACACCCGTTCCGATCGCGAAGCCGCACGCGGCAAGCAGGGCGGACGCACGCTGGAAATCCAGCGCCTGATCGGCCGCGCACTGCGCGCCTGTGTGGATCGCAATGCCCTGGGCGAGCGCACCATCACCCTGGACTGCGACGTGCTGCAGGCCGATGGCGGCACCCGCACCGCCGCGATCACCGGCGCCTACGTGGCGCTGGCCGATGCGGTGAACCTGCTACTCAAGCGCGGCGACATCAAGAAGCACCCGTTGATCGGCGCCGTGGCTGCGGTGTCGGTGGGCATCTATCGCGGCGAGCCGGTGCTGGATCTGGACTACCCCGAAGACAGCGACTGCGACACCGACATGAATGTGGTGATGAATGACGGCGGCGGCTTCATCGAGCTGCAGGGCACTGCCGAAGGCCACGCCTTCCGCCGCGACGAACTCAATGCACTGCTCGCACTCGCCGAACAAGGCATGAGCGAACTGTTCGCGCTGCAACGCGCTGCACTGGCCGGATGAGCCGGCGCATCGCCCTGACCACCCTGCTGGTCGCCGATTACGACGCGGCGATCGCCTGGTACACCGGCGCGCTGGGCTTCCAGGTGCTGGAGGATCGCGCACTTGGCGACGGCAAGCGTTGGGTGGTGATCGGCCCGGGCAGCGCGCGGGACGCCGGCTTGCTGCTCGCGCAGCCGGCCGACGCCGCCCAGCGCGCGCGCATCGGCGACCAGACCGGGGGGCGGGTGGATCATTTTCTCTACACCGACGACTTCTGGCGCGACCATGCGGCGATGCAGGCGTTCGGGGTGGAATTCCTGGAAACCCCGCGCGAGGAACCGTACGGCACGGTCGTGGTGTTCCGCGATCTGTACGGCACCAAGTGGGACCTGCTGGAGCCCAAGCAATGAAACAACTGGTCCTGGCCAGCGGCAACGCCGGCAAGCTGGAAGAACTGCGCGCGATGCTCGTCGACCTGCCGCTGCGCATCGTGGCGCAAGGCGAGCTCGGCGTGGACGATGTGCCGGAAACCGGCCTGACCTTCGTCGAGAACGCCTTGATCAAGGCACGCCATGCCAGCGCGGTCACCGGCCTGCCGGCACTGGCCGACGACTCCGGCCTGATCGTCGACGCGCTCGGCGGCGCACCCGGCCTGTACAGCGCCCGCTATGCCGGCAGCCCGACCGATGCGCAGGCCAACAACGCCAAGCTGCTCGACGCCATGCGCGCCGTGCCGGCCGAGCGCCGCAGCGCGCGGTTTTACGCGGTGATCGTGCTGCTGCGTCACCCGGAAGATCCGCAACCGCTGATCGCCGAAGGCAGCTGGGAAGGGGTGATCACCACCGAACCACGCGGCACCGGCGGCTTCGGCTACAACCCGGTGTTCCTGGATCCGGTGCATGGCCTGACCGCTGCGGAGATGGATACCGCGTTGAAGAACCGGCTGAGTCACCGTGCGGTGGCGCTGGCCACGCTGCAGCACAAGCTGCACGCCCTGTCGCTGTGAACCATGGCCTGACGCAGTGCCCGACCTGATTCCACCGCCGCTGTCGCTTTACGTGCACCTGCCCTGGTGCGTGCGCAAATGCCCGTACTGCGATTTCAACTCGCATGCGGCCAAGGGCGTGCTGCCGTTCGAGGACTACGTGGATGCGTTGATCCGCGACCTGGATGCGGACCTGCCGCTGGTGTGGGGGCGCGTGGTGCATTCGGTGTTCTTCGGCGGCGGCACGCCGAGCCTGTTCCCGCCCGAAGCCATCGACAGATTCCTGCAAGCCGCCGCCGCGCGGCTGCGCTTTGCACCGAATCTGGAGATCACCCTGGAAACCAATCCAGGCACCGCCGAGCATGGCCGCTTCGACGGCTATCGCGCCGCCGGCGTGAACCGGCTGAGCTTCGGTGTGCAGACCTTCGACGATGTGGCGCTGCAGCGGCTGGGTCGCATCCACGACAGTGCCGAGGCCGAGCGTGCGATCAAGCTGGCGCAGGATGCCGGCTACGACAATTTCAATATCGACCTGATGTACGCGCTGCCCGAGCAGACCCTGGCACAGGCCGAGCGCGATCTCGAACGCGCCTTCGCGCTGCAGCCCACCCACATGTCGCATTACCAGCTCACGCTGGAGCCGAACACGGTGTTCTTCGCGCGGCCGCCCAAGGGCATTCCCGACGACGATGCGGCCTGGGACATGCAGGAGCATTGCCAGCGCCTGCTGGCCGAGGCCGGCTACGCGCAGTACGAAGTGAGCGCCTACGCCAGGCCCGGGCGGCAATGCGCGCACAATCTCAATTACTGGCGCTTCGGCGATTACCTCGGCATCGGCGCCGGGGCGCACGGCAAGATCAGCTCCGGCGCCGAACAGCATGTGCTGCGACGCTGGAAGCACAAGCACCCGCAGAGTTACCTGGCCAGCGCCGGCAGTGCGGCATCGATCGGCGGCGACGAGATCGTGCCGCGCGAGCGGCTGCCGTTCGAATACATGCTCAACCTGCTGCGCCTGCACGAGGGCTTCGCCCTGCGCGACTTCGAAGTCTCCACCGGCCTGGCCGCGTCGGTCATCGAGTTGCCTGTGGCGCGCGCGATTGCACAAGACTGGATGACCGCGCAGGACGGACGCGTGGTGCCGACCGAGCTGGGCCGCCGCTTCACCAATGACGTGGTCGAGCTGTTTCTGGGCTGATCGCGGCGATCACGGCGCGGCACCGCAGCCCGCACGCCGCGCCATGATCGATAGCGCACACGACAGCATTGGCGCGCGGATCCAGCGAGCCGCGCCACGCGCGCCGTCCGCGTCCGGGTGGCGACCGAATCTGGCCAGGCACGTCCTGCGCCCGCGCGGTCGCTGCCCGGCGGAAAAACATGCTACATAGCTCACGCCTCGCACCGAGCCCGCCTCCCCCGGATGTCCACTCCCGCTTCCTCCCTGCAGCACACGCTCAGCGGCCCGATCGCCGATGCGCCGGTTTCCGCGCGCGGGCGGCGCCTGCTCGCCGCGCTGCACGCGCATTGCGTACAGGCGCTCAGTGGGCCGCTGCGGCTGACCATCGTCGAGCTGGAACGCGAGCTGCTGCATCAGGCCGAGCATGCCCGCAACAGCCAGATACAGGCCGAAACCTATGCGCAGACGCGCGGCCTGCGCGACCACATCGATCGGTTTCCGCAGGCGTTCCTGCAGCAGCTGGCGCAGGACCTGGCCACGCTGCGCGATCGCCCGTCGCTGATGCCAATAGCCGATGCCTCAGCGCATCCGCAGATGCTCACCCTGGTGGAGGACACCGATATCGATCGCGATATCGTGCTCAGCGAGATTGCGCGCCGTGAGACCTCCCGCCGCGCCGATGCGCTGCAATTGCTGGCGCAGCGGGTGGCGGTGATCGGCGCGGTGGCCGAGTTCGAACTGGAAGCAGTGCCGCTGGGCCCGTACGCCCTGTGCCGCGTGCTGCGCCAGTGCGGCGAAACGCTGGGACTGAGCCTGGACGGGCAGCTGACGCTGTACCGCGTGTTCGAGCGTCAGGTCATCGAGCGTTTGAACGATCTGTACGAGCGCGCCAACGGCACGCTCGCGCAGGAGGGCATCCTGCCGGGGCTGATCTATCACCCGTACCTGGTCAAGCCCACCCAGGTGCAGACGCGGCGCGCACCGCCTGCAGCGGCCAACGCCCCGAAGGACGCTGCGGCTGCCAGCGCGCGCGCGCTGCCGCCGCGCAACGGGCGGCCTGCAACCGGCTGGAGCGGGCAATCGGCACCGACACCGTGGCAGAGCGCCCTGCTGGATCCGCCCGCCATGCCGATGACACTGGCAGCGGCGACCTACGGTGAGCAGGCAGCACCTGCGCTGAGCGATGCAGTGCAGGCGCTCGGCGGCCTGATGTCGTCGGCGCGTCAGGCGCAGGCGGCCGGCACCGCAGGCGCAGCGGCGAATCAAAGTTCTGCAAATCACGACGCAGCGCCTGCGACCAGCGCGCAGGCAACACCCGAAAAAGCATCTCCCCGGCTCGCCTCCTCGGCCGTGCCCAAGGCCGCCATCAGCGACGCACTGGCCAGCCTGCAGGGCACGCTGGCGGCACAGGCAGCAGCGGCGGCGCAGCCCAGCGGCATCGATGCGGTGCAGCGCCAGCTGCTGGCCTTGCTGCGGGCGCAACACGGCCCCGACGCCGCGCTGTCGCCGCAGGACACCGACACCTTCGATCTGCTCGGCCTGCTCTACGCGCAGATGCAACGCGAAGTGCGCGAGCAGACCCCCGCGCAGGCCCTGCTCGCCAAGTTGCAGGTGCCGGTGGTGCGCGCGGCCTTGGCCGATACGCATTTCTTCGTGCGCGACCAGCACCCGGTGCGCGAATTGCTCAACACCGTGGCCGAGTCCGGCGCGGTCTGGCTGGGCGACGACGATGTCGACCCGCAGTTGCTGCACAAGCTGGGCAGCGCGGTGGACCGGATCGTCAACGACTACCAGGGCGACGAGGCCGTGTTCGCCGCGGCCAACGACGATATCCAGGCGCATCTGCGCGCCTTGGCGCGCAAGGCCGACCTCGCCGAGCGCCGCCATGTGGATGCGGCGCGCGGCAAGGAGCGGCTGGAGTCGGCCAAGCAGCAGGCCGAGGCGCGCATCGAGCAGTTGTGCGAGCAGAGCGTTCCGCCGCGCTTCGTGCAGGCGCTGCTGCGTCAGGCATGGTCGGACGTGCTGACGCTGACACTGCTGCGCCAGGGCGAGCAATCGCCCGAATGGGACGAGCGCCAGGCACTGACCGCGCGCATCGCCGAAGTCACCTGCCGCAGCAAGGGGCAACCTGCCGACATCGCGCTCGGCACCGAGATCGAAACCGCGCTGCTGCAGGTCGGCTATCACCACGATGAAGCGGCGGCGATCGCGCGGCGCCTGTCCACGCCCGGCGGCGAGGACGAGACGACCTCGCGCACCGAGCTCGCCGCCAGGCTCAAGGCGCGCACGCGGCTGGGCGACCAGGGCGACAGCACACCGCGCAAGGACATCGCCGGCCCGCGTTCGCCGACCGAAGAGGCCTGCTACACGCAGCTGCGCAGCCTGCCGTTCGGCAGCTGGTTCGAGTTCGTGATCAACCAGCAGGGCGACCTACGTCGGCAACGGCTGTCCTGGTACAGCCCGATGACCGGCAACGCGCTGTTCGTCAATCAACGTGGGCAAAAGGTCGCCGAGCACTCGCTGGATGGCCTGTCGCGGCTGATGGCCGGTGGCCAGGCGCGCCTGCTGGTCGAAGAGAAATCGCGGCTGATCGACCGCGCCTGGCATGCCACCGTGCGCACGCTGCGCAGCCTGGCCGGTCAGGCGCCCATTGCAGAGGTCAACCCATGATCCAGGACACCCGCCGCGCACCGCGCCGCCAGCCGTCCGACCTGATACCGGTGACCGACATGCTCAGCGAGGCGCAGATCGGCCGGGTCGGCAATGTCTCGGAAACCGGCATGCTGCTGCTGGCCTCGGTTCCGCTGCACGACGACGCCCTGTACCAGCTGCGCTTCAGCCTGCCCGAGCGCATCGGCCGCGCCACCGAGATCGATGTCGGCGTGCATCTGTTGTGGAGCGAAGCCGCGCACGCACCCGGGCAGGCCTGGGCCGGCTTCCGCTTCCTGACCATGTCCGAGCCGCATCGCCAACGCCTGCGCGCCTGGATCGCCGAAGAACACATGCTGGGCTGAAGGACAGCATCACCACGATTACGGCAAAATCGCGACCTGTCTTTGCATTGCCGATCGAGTCCCGCATGCCCCAGCCGTCCTTGAGCCACCTGTATTCCGATCACCTGCGCACGCTGACCGCGCGCGCCGACGAGGCGCTGCAGCGCGGCGGCTTCGACCACCTGGTGGTGCCCAGCGGCAGCCTGCATTACCAGGTGTTCGACGACCGCGACTATCCCTACGCGGTCAATCCGCAGTTCAAGGCCTGGGTGCCGCTGACGCGGGTGCCCAACAGCTGGCTGGTCTACACCCCGGGCAAGCGCCCGACGCTGATCTTCTGCCAGCCGTTGGACTATTGGCATGTGGTGCCCGAGGCGCCCAGCGGCTGGTGGGTGGAGCACTGCGACATCCACATCATCCGTACCCCGGACCAGGCCCTGGCGCTGCTGCCCAGGCAGATCGACCGTTGCGCCATCCTGGGCGAGGCGCAGAGCGCGCTCGGTGCGTATGTGCCCAACAATCCGCAGCCGGTGCTCGATTACCTGGAGTATCAGCGCGCGTTCAAGACGCCGTACGAACTGGCCTTGCTGCGCATCGCCCAGCAGCTGGCAGTGCGCGGCCATCGCGCCGCCGAAGCGGCCTTCCGCGCCGGCCAGAGCGAGTTCGGCATCCATATGGCCTACTGCGCCGCCGTCGGTCAGGACGCCAACGAACTGCCCTACGGCAACATCATCGCGCTCAACGAGCACGGCGCGGTGCTGCACTACACCGAACTCGGCCAGCAGCCGCCGCAGCCGCTGCGCAGCTTCCTGATCGATGCCGGTGCTTCGGCCTACGGCTATGCCAGCGACATCACCCGCACCTATGCCGCCGACCCCGGCAGCGAATTCCAGGCCCTGATCGATGCGGTGGATGCCGCGCAGATCCGCATGGGCCAGGGCGTGCGCAGCGGCGTGGATTACAAACAGTTGCACGTGGATGCGCACCTGGCCCTGATGGGCATCCTCAAGGACTTCGGCATCCTCACCGTGTCGCCGGAAGCCGCGCTCGCCACCGGCGTCAGCGCCGCATTCTTCCCGCACGGGCTGGGCCATCTGATCGGCCTGCAGGTGCACGACGTGGCAGGCTTTGCCGCCAGCGACCGCGGCGGCCGCATCGAACGCCCCGCCGGCCACCCGTATCTGCGCCTGACCCGCGTGCTGGAAGCGGGAATGGTGGTCACCATCGAACCGGGCGTGTACTTCATCGACATGCTGCTGGACGAAGTGAAGAAGAACGGCCACGCCGCCAGCGTCGACTGGGCGCGCGTTGCGCAGTTCAAACCCTACGGCGGCATCCGTATCGAAGACGAGGTGGTGTGCACCGATGGCGCGCCCGAAAACCTGACCCGCCCGGTGTTTGCCGCCCCTTGAATCCTTCCGCACCGCACGGAGCATTGCCATGAACGATCCACGCCAGTCCTCGCACCCCGACCATCCGATGTATCAACAGATCCAGCGCGGCGTGCATGCAATCGATGCGGCACATGGACGCACACCCGACCAGACCAGCGACCGGCTCAGCGCCGCCCTGTTGCCGCTGGCCAAGGAAGGCGGCCTGTCGCGCGTGGATCATGTGCTGATGAGCGAGGCCAACAATCGCGGCGTACACGGTGGCGAAAACGTGTTCGTGGTGCAGGGCGACCCGGCCAACCCGGCGCATCTGCGCGCGCACATGAAGACCGAGCAGGCATTGAGCACGCCGGAAGCGCAGTCGTTCGCACGCGCGCAGCAACTGGTGACGCCAGGCGAACAGGTCCAGCAGCCCGAACGCACCCAGACACCACAACTCGGCCAGTAGAACGGCCCGCAGCACAACGGCCGGGCGCCTCATGTTTGCAAGGCGCGCGGCGCGGCCCGAGCGCCGGCGCCGGCCTCAGCCGGATACGCCGCGCAATCTCAACCAAACCGGCAATGCGCGTGTGGCTCGCAAGGCAATGCACCGATCCAGACCAGGACGGCTCATCGCGGCATGACCGCGCTATGCGCGCAACGCGTCGCGGTCCGCCATCTCCGCTTCGATCTCGTCGGCGCTGCGCGCCAGCGCATCGGTCAGCACCCGATGGCCGTCGGCGGTGACCAGCACATTGTCTTCGGTGCGGATGCCGATGCCGCGCCACCTGGCCTCCGCCGTGGTGTCGTCGGCGGAGATGTAGAGCCCCGGCTCGATGGTGAACACCATGCCGGGCTCGAGCAGACGCGAGTCGCCAGCCAACCGGTAGTCGCCCACATCGTGCACATCCAGCCCCAGCCAGTGGCCGGTCTTGTGCCGATAGAAGCGCTTGTAATGGCCGTCGGCGATATTGCGCTCCAGCTTGCCCTTGAGCAGGCCCAGCTGCAGCAGCCCCTCGGTCAGGGTCTGCACCGCGGCCAGATGCCCGGCTTCGTAGGGCACGCCGGGGCGCGCCTGCGCCAGCGCGGCAGCCTGCGCAGCGCCGACCAGATCGTGCAGCGCACGCTGCGCCGGGGTGAAACGGCCGTTGACCGGAAAGGTGCGGGTGATATCGGCCGCGTAGCCGCGGTACTCGGCGCCGGCATCGATCAGCACCAGTTCGCCATCGCGGCTGCGCGCATTGTTGGCGCGGTAGTGCAGCACGCAGGCATTGCTGCCGGTGCCGACGATGCTGCCGTACGCCGGCCACGCATCGGCGGCGCGGAACGCGCACTCCACCTCGGCCTGCAGTTCGTACTCGTGCACCCCCGGCCGCGCCAGCCGCATGGCGGCACGATGCGCGCGCACGCTGATGTCGGCGGCGTGCTGCATCAACGCGATCTCGTCGCGCGACTTGAACAGCCGCTGCTCGTGCAGCAGATGTCCCAGCTCGAGGAATTCGTGCGGCGGCTGCGCGCCATGACGCACCTGCTCGCGCACGCGCTTGAGCCAGCCGATCAGCTTGAGGTCGAAGTCGACATCGCGCCCGAAGTGGTAATAGACGCGGCTGCGCCCTTCCAGCAGGCCCGGCAGGATCTCGTCGACATCGTCGATGGGGTACGCATCGTCCATGCCGTAGCGCTCCACCGCGCCTTCCTGGCCTTCGCGCGGGCCATCCCAGGCCTCGCGCTCGGCATCGCGCTCGCGGCAGAACAGGATCGCCTCGCCATGCTTGCGGCCCGGCACCAGCACCAGCACCGCTTCCGGCTCGGGGAAACCGCTCAGATACCAGAAATCCGAATCCTGCCGATACGGGTAGTGGGTGTCGTGGCTGCGCACCCGCTCGGGCGCGGCCGGCAGGATCAGGATGGCCTGATCGCCGGCCATCTGCATCAGCTGCTTGCGCCGACGCGCGTACTCGGCCGCGCCGATCCCGGTGAGTTTTTTCATGGCGGTCGTGCGGTCAGTTCAGACGTTGGCGGAAGCGCGGCCCCATCACGCAGTCGCCATGCAGCAACAGCACCGCCACGCGCACGAACTCCTCGATCTCCGCCAGGGCGGTGTCGTCTTCGTCGGCTGCATCGAAATCGTCGCTGGATGCCTGCGCCAGCCGCGCCAGGTCCTGCAGCGCCTCCTCGCCCTCTTCGGTCAGTGCCGGGCGCTGCTGCGCCGCCAGGCCGAAGCCACCCAGAAAGGCGCGACACCAGTCGAACAAGGCATCGGTGCGCGCCGCCAGCGGTGCGCCGTCGTCGATCAGCAGCAGTTCGAAGGCGAAATCGCGGTCTTCCAGCTGCGCCACCGTGGCCTGCCGCATCTGGTCCAGCGCCCCGCCCTGCTTGGGCGCCACCTGCGCGGTGTCGGCCAGGATGCGCGCCAGCCAGTCGCCGCTGTCGGCACCCCCACCGGAGAGCCACCCGCACAGCCCGCCGTGCAACTCCGCTGCGGAGGAAGCCAACTCCAGCTGGCGACTTTCGTTTTGCACAGCGGTTACATCGGGCAGATCCATCGGGTCATCCAGGCTGGGAACAGGAGGTGCCGGCACATGGGCCGGCGATTTGACTTCCCAGTGTATCAAGGCACCCCCGCGTCGGCCGCCAGCGGCGTGTTCCCTACGGGGTCCACGCGCGTGACGCCGGCCGCGCCGGGCGCAGTGCAAGCCCTTGTCGGGATTGGCCTGACGGCGGGTAAGCGGGCTGCGATCGGGCGCTTGACCGCCGCGCGCACGCGCCCCTATCGTGAGCGCATGGACAACGCCGCTGCCCTCGCCCAGATCCGCGCACTTGCCGCCCGTGTGGAGGCCCTGGTCGAGCGCAGCCAGCGGTTGACCGACGAGAACCGCAGCCTGCGTCACCAGCAGGAACAGTTGATCGGCGAGCGCGCGCAATTGCTGACCAAGAACGAACAGGCGCGCTCGCGCGTGGAAGCGATGATCGTGCGCTTGAAATCCCTGGAGCAGCACACGTGAGCAACAACGAGCCGGTCAGCGTGCGTATTCTGGATCGTGAATACACCGTTGGTGTCACCGCCGACGAACGCGAGAGCCTCACCGCTGCGGCGCGCCTGCTGGATCTGCGCATGCGCGAGATTCGCGGCAGCAATCGCATGGCAGCGGTGGACCGCGTTGCGGTGCTGGCCGCACTCAATCTGGCGCACGAATTGCAGCAGCTGCGCGATCAGCAAGCGCTGTACGACCGTGAACTGGCCAATACGCTGGACAGCTTGAATCGCCGCCTGGACAGCGTGTCCGACACACCGCGTTGAGGTGCAGTTCGCACTGTCGTCGCAAATATGAACTTTCAATTGCGCCGGCCGACGAATGGGCTAGCCATCGCGCAGCAGAGGTCTATACTTCACCTGCGTTCTCTGCTGTAAACGACAGCGTGCAAAACATTCGCCTTGTCCCTTAATTACGACCACGGGGGCGCGACGAAGCCGGGAGTGCAAGTCCGCCTTGTAGCGGGAAGCCCGATGGCCTCACAACGTCCCCACTTGAACCCCGGGTTCAAGGTCGTTTCGCCCGCATCGTTCACGGCGGAGAATGCAAATCTGAAACGGCGCCTTCGGGCGCCGTTTCTTTTTGCGTGTCTGAAACACAGGGCATGCGCGCAATTCGGCTGCGCCGCTGTGCAATGGCTGCGCCAAGACAGGCATGCGTGCGTGGTGCGTGGTGCGTGGTGCGTGGTGCGTGGTGCGTGCGGCGCAATGTTGCAAGTACTGCACGCACATGCGCTCATCGACAGACGGGAGACTTGCGGGCACCAGCGATCGGTGGGACACGCGCAGCTAGGCAGGCGCGTCCACGCCATCGACAATATCCCTCCGCCTATCGCTGCGAGACGCCATGACCGACGACCGAGACGCCTTGCGCCAGCAGTTGCGCGCGCTGCGCCGCAGCCTGCCCGCAGCGCAGCGCCTGGCAGCCGCGGATGCGCTGGCCGAGCGCCTGCTGGCGCTGCCGTTCGCGCCGCAGACCGGCGCGGTGGCCGGGTACTGGGCGATGGATGGCGAAATCGCGCTGCATCGCTGGCAACTGAGCCTGCCGGCCGGCGTGCGCTATTGCCTGCCGGTGCTGGACGGGCGCGTCCTGCGCTTTGCGCCGTGGCGGCCGGGCCAGGGGCTGGTCAGCAACCGCTACGGCATCCCCGAGCCGGACGTGGCGCGCACCGCGCTGCTCGCACCCGAGGAGATGGCGCTGGTGGTGACGCCGTTGACCGGCTTCGACGCGCAGTGCCGGCGGCTGGGCATGGGAGGCGGCTGGTATGATCGCAGCTTCGCGTTCCGGCATCGCCAGACGCCGCCGCCCTGGCTGGTCGGCGTCGGCTTCGCCGCGCAGCAGCTGCCCGCCCTGCCCATCGAATCCTGGGACGTGGCGGTGGATGCGATCTGCACCGAACACGCCACCTTCCTGAAAGACGACGCCGTTTCCGAATGACTGCCCGCAAGCGCTACTGGTTGATGAAGTCCGAGCCGGACACGTTTTCCATCGATGATCTGGAACGCGTCGGCACCGAACCTTGGAACGGCGTGCGCAACTACCAGGCACGCAACTTCATGCGCGACGGCATGCATGTCGGCGACGGGGTGTTGTTCTACCACTCCAACTGCAAGGTGCCGGGCATTGTCGGCATCGCCAAGGTCGCCAGCGCAGCATATCCGGACGACACCCAGTTCGATCCCAAATCCGATTACCACGACCCCAAGGCCACCCGCGAAGATCCGCGCTGGATGCTGGTGGATGTGGCCTTCGAGCGCAAACTCACGCGCACGATCGCACTGGACGAAATCAAGCAGCAGGCCGACGCCCTGGGCGAAGGCTTCCCGCTGATCGCCCGCGGCAACCGCCTGTCGATCCTGCCGGTGACCGCCGCGCAGTGGAAATTGTTGCTGGCGATGGAGTAGCCGGGAGTAGAGATTCGGGATTTGCGATTTGCAAATCCCGCTCAGCCCAGCCGCTCTTGCGATTCCCCAATCCCGATTCCCCAATCCCGAGCCCCCAAATGTCCGAAGCAAAACGCCTGGCCGCCGAAAAAGCGATCGATTACGTGGAAGACGGCATGATCGTCGGGGTCGGTACCGGTTCAACGGTGGCCTACTTCATCGATGCCTTGGGCCGCATCAGCCACCGCATCAAGGGGGCGGTGTCCAGCTCCGAGCAGAGCAGCGCGCAGCTCAGGCGGCATGGCATCGAGGTGCTGGATCTCAACCACACCGGCAATCTGTCGCTGTATGTGGATGGCGCCGACGAGTGCGACCCGAACCGTTGCCTGATCAAGGGCGGCGGCGCAGCGTTGACGCGCGAGAAGATCATTGCCGAGGCCAGCGAGCGCTTCATCTGCATCGTCGACCCGAGCAAGCAGGTGCCGGTGCTGGGCAAGTTCCCGCTGCCGGTGGAAGTGATTCCGATGGCGCGCAGCCTGGTGGCCCGCCAGATCCTGGCGCTCACCGGCGGTCAGCCGGTATGGCGCGATGGCGTGGTCACCGACAACGGCAACGTGGTGCTGGACGTGCACAACCTGCAGATCACCGACCCGGTGGCGCTGGAGCGCAGCCTGAACCAGATTCCCGGCGTGGTCTGCGTGGGCCTGTTCGCGCGTCGCCCGGCCGATGTGGTGATCGTCGGTGGCGAGCCGCCGCGGGTGATCTGAGCGATCGCGTGCAAGCACGCGCATACGCAGTTGCGGCCCGCGTTGCGAAGCGACAGCGGGCCGGACTCCTGTCACCTGCGATGACGGTACGCCGCACCACAGCGGCTTGACGCACGCGGCCGCTTGGCAGATGGTGCGGCATCCCCGCCCACTGGTATGCAGCATGCGCCGTCTTTGCTTCCTCGCCCTTGCGTTGTTGATCCTGCTCAGCGGCTGCGCCAGCAGCGGCGGCAGCTGGGTGGAACTGGCCGGCACGCGCTACCAGGTGGAGCTGGCGCAGAACGATGCCGACCGCGCCAAAGGCCTGATGTTTCGCGATGCCATGGCGGACGATCACGGCATGCTGTTCGTCCACGACCGCCAGGAACCGCTGGCGTACTGGATGAAGAACACCAAGATCGCGCTGGATATCCTGTATTTCGACAATGAACGCCGGCTGGTCTCGCAACAGCGCGACGTGCCGCCGTGTTCGGGCGGCGACGCCTGCCCGCCCTACCCCAGCAAGCGCCCGGCCCGTTACGTGCTGGAACTCAATGCCGGCCAGGCCGCCAGGCTCAACCTGCAGGACGGCGCCAGCCTGACCCTGAGCCCGGATATCCCAAAGCTCAAGTGAATCTCACGCGACAGGCCCTTCCTGTCAGGAAGTACCGGACTTGAACCACGCGCCGCTTGCCGACACTCTTGGCAGCATGGTCGACATGCTCCCACTTCCCCATTGGACCGCGCTCGCCAGCCTGGACGACGACGCAGTGCCGTTGATGTCCACCGCGCTGCTGATTGCGCGCGACGAGTATCCGCAGCTGGACGCCGAGCTGTACGACACGCTGGTGCAAAGCCATGTCGAGCATCTGCGCCGCGAGGTGGAGGCGATCGACCTGTGGCCGCTGAAGATGGCCGCGGTCAATCGCTACCTGTTCGACGAGCTGGGCTATTCGGGCAATCACGACGAGTACTACGACCCGCGCAACAGCTACCTCAACCAGGTCTTCGAACGCCGCCTGGGCAACCCGATCTCGCTGGCGATGGTGCAGATCGAAGTCGCGCGCCGGCTGGGCATTCCGCTGGCGGGCGTGTCGTTTCCCGGGCATTTCCTGGTGCGTTTGCCGGTGGACGACGGCGTGCTGGTCATGGATCCGTTCAACGGCGGCCGCCCGCTGGGCGTGGACGAGCTGCGCGAGCGCGCGCGTCCGCACCTGGGTGGCGAGATCCCCGACGACCGCGCCCTGGCGCAGATCCTCGACCCCGCACCGCATCGCGCGATCCTGATCCGCATCCTGCGCAATCTGCACGGCGTCTACGCCGATGCCGAGCACTGGGACCGCGCCGCGCGCAGTGCCGACCGCATCCTGAAGCTGGTGCCGGACCAGCCCGAGGCGCTACGCGATCGCGGCATGGCCTATCTGCACCTGGGCCACCGCAACGGCGCACGCCACGATCTGTCGCGTTATCTGCAGCTCAATCCCAGTGCGCAGGACGCGGCCAATCTGCACGAGCATCTGGTCGAGCTGAACAGTCAGCGCGCGCGCGCGCACTGAAAACACCGCCTGCAAGGCCCTCGCCAGCACCATGCGAACGTGTGCCGGCGATGTTGTGGCGCGAAAAACGCAGCGACCCAGCCAGGACCTCAGTCGATCTCGACCATCTCGAAGTCGTCCTTGGTCACGCCGCAATCCGGGCAAGTCCAGGTGTCGGGAACGTCCTGCCAGGCGGTGCCCGGGGCGATGCCCTCTTCGGGGATGCCGTCGGCCTCGTGGTAGAGAAACCCGCAGACGACGCACATCCAGGTGCGGTAGGTGGTCGTGGATGTCTCGCTCATCGGATAATCGCGGTCACGCAACGGTGGGGCTGCATTGTCCCATCCCACCCACCGCTTCCGGAAGCGCTGCCATGTCCGACCTGCACAACGCCCGCGGCGTCTACCTCATCACGCCCGACGAACCCGACACCGCACGCCTGATCGCGCGCACCTTGCCGCTGCTGCCCGCTGTCACCTGGCTGCAGTACCGCAACAAGCAGGCCACTGCGGCGCTGCGCCTGGAACAGGCCAGCGCGCTGCGCGAGGTGTGCGCTGCGCACGATGTGCCGTTGATCATCAACGACGATGCGCAGCTGGCACGACAGGTGGGCGCGCAGGGCGTGCACCTGGGCGAAGACGATGGCGAGGCGGCCGCGGCGCGTGCGCTGTTGGGCGAACAGGCCATCATCGGGGTGTCGTGCTACGACGAGATTGCGCGCGCGCGCGCAGCGGTCGCGGCCGGCGCCAGCTATGTGGCCTTCGGCGCGTTCTTCCCGACCACCACCAAGGTGACGACACGCCGCGCCACGCCGGCGTTGCTGCAGCAAGCCGCAGCGCTGGGAGTGCCGCGCGTGGCGATCGGTGGCATCGCGGCTGCGCAGGTGCCCGGCTTGGTGGCTGCAGGTGCCGAGTTGATTGCAGTGGTCAGCGGCGTGTACGCCGCGCCGGACCCGCTCGCGGCAGTGCAGGCATATCGGGCCGGGTTTGCACGCTAGCGTGGCTGGCAGACGACAGACGTTACCCGCGACACGCGCACGCGAAGACGCAAGAGACCGAGACTCGAGTCGAAGCGTCGTTTATTGGATGCAGTCAAAAGCTCGGTGGGTCGAGGGCGCGGTGCCTTCACCGCTCGCGGAACACGCCGTGAATCCGTCCATGGAGGCTGCTTGGCGGCATCCACGCCGCCAAGGGCTCCGCAATCGGCAAGGACACCGCACCAGGAAATTTGCCGGTGACCAGGTGAAAAACCTGCTTGTTGCCAGACCTGCGTGAGGTACTCAGAAAGTCGTAGGGTGCATGCCTAAAGCCTGCCTGTTGCTCGAACTGCAACGGGGTTTCGGACGCGACGTCATCCGAACAACGTGCGTCATGCTCTGTTCTTAACCAGGCGCACCAACCCTCCCGACTGGTCCTTGCCCGCCCACCGTCGCGGGACCTTACGCGGCATGGATGCCGCGTAAGAGCCTACACGGACGTACTTGCGGCGTGTCCCGCGAGGGTGGGCGGGCAAGAGCCCCGCAGCCAAACTGCAGATCAACCGCTTTACGACTGATCTATGCGCGCGACCAATCCTCCATCAGCGCATACGAATGGCGACGTGACGTACAGACAACAAGGCAGCGACGCGTGCCATCACGCGTCGCTGCCGGGACCGACCTTATCGCCTGGCGCGATTAGAAGTCGTAGCTCAATGTCACCCGGCCCGAGCGCGGTGCCTGGTAGGCCACCACCTGATCCCAGAGCGGGTTGGTGGTGTTGTCGGGCAGCTGCGAGAACGGGTAGATGTTGGTTGCGGTCTGCTCGTTGGTGATGTTGAACACGTCAAAGCGCAGTGCCAGCTTGCCGGCGGCGAATGCCGGCTTGTAGGTCACGCCCATGTCGAGCTGCGCGATCCAGCCCAGCCTCCCCTGCGAGCCGGGAGGCGATGCCACGCCGGTACCGGTCTCCGGGTTGTAGCAGTAGTGGTAAGGACCGCCGGTGATCGCGCTGCCACCGTAGCCGGCCGGGTCGGTGCCGGTGTAGTTGTCGCCGTAGTAGTTGCCCAGGCAATTGTGCGGCGCGCCCGAGATCAGGCTGAAGTTGGCCGACGCACCCCATTGCGGAGTGAACTGGTAGAAACCGAACAGCTTGAGCTGATGACGGTGATCGTTGGATTGATCGCCGTTGAAGTGTTCCATCAGCGCCGCGTGGTCCCAGCTCTGCGTGGTGGAAACCGAGGCCTGGCCCTGGTAGCTGCCCAAAGCGCCGCCGGTGCGCCACAGGTCAGAACGCACCTGACCTTCGGTGGTGCCATAGCTATGCGACCAGACATAGTTGACCTTGGCGTACCACTTGCCGTCGAACGGGCGCTCCAGATTGAATTCGACCGCCGAGTAATTGCGCTTGAACTTCGGGAAGCCCGCCGCCTCGCGGCTCACCGACACTTCATGGAACTGGCCATCGGTACCGATCACGCCCCAGGTGTTGGTCTGGCCCGGATTGATCAGCGATGCACCGGCAACCTGCGAGAAGTCGATGGTGACACCCTGGGCGGCCGCAGCGGCGATCAACGCCGTATTGGAAACGTCGTAGTTCTGATCGTCGATCCCCGCATTGAGGCGGCGATGCGTGCCGCGCACGCCCAGCACCCAGCCGGTGTCCAGCTGCTTGGTGAAACCGAGGATGACCTCGTCCTGGTTCTCGCCTTCGATGTCCTTGACCACCGCGGTGCGCACGTCGGCGATGCGGCCGAAACGCGAGTTGGCCGACACCGCCGACCCCAGCTGCTGCGCCAGGATCGGCGTGCCATCGGCATTGATGCCGCTGTAGGTGAAGTAGGTATCGGTAGTGGTGGCCGGGGTGAACAGGCTCACTGCCGACAACGGCAGGCCGAGGTAATAACGGCCCACGTTGCCGAACACCTTCAGGCTGGAATCGCCGTTGACGTCCCAGCTGAAGCCCAGCCGCGGCGCCCAGGCGTTATCCACTTCGATGTAGGGGTCGCCGAACGGGGTGTAGTTGGTGAACTCGTCCTTGCGCAGGCCGATGCTCAGCAGCAGGTTGTCGGTGACCTGCCATTTGTCTTCGATGTAGTAGGCGCGTTGCTTGGCCTCGTAGGAATACAGGCTGGTATTGATGTTGCGCACCACGTAATAGCCGCTGGACCCGTTGACCGGATCGACCAGGCCCGGGCTAGGTGCGCCGATGCCACCGGCTTCGTTGGCCGACTGGCTGACCAGCCCGCCCGTCCGCAGGCCATTCGGATCGTTGGTCTGGCCATAGGTCCATGCAAAGCCCGGGCCGGACAGCACCGAGCCCACATCGATACCCTCGGACTTCTGGTTATCGATCCCGAAGTTGAGCGTGTGGTGGCCGATGCGCCATTCCAGATTCAGGCGTTGATTGTCTTTCTTGTATTCGCGATCCGGTGAACTGACCGAGGTGACCAGCTGATTGCCGATGCGCGGTGTGCCGCCGGTGTAGGCCGGATTCTGCAGCGCGGCACTGTTGATGACCGGCCCGCCGGCCGCGTTGTAGTTGAAGGGCGTCAGCTCATCGGGCGTTTTCATCTTGCCGTACAGCGCGGTCACGGTGAGGTTGTCGCTGAGGTAGCCGGTGTACTTGCCGGTGAACAGGGTCGGGCCGGTCTTCCAGGTGGACTCGTCGGTGAAATAGCTGCCACGCTGGCGATTGACGTAGTCGTAGCGGTAGATCGACCCATTGGTCTCTGCCTCGTCGCTGGCGCCGGTCACCTCGATCAGGTGGTTGTCGGTGATGTTCCAGTCCACCTTGGCGTACCAGCGCTTCTGCTTGTAGTCGTAATCGGTGAGACCGCCGGTGCGGCCGTTGTCGGTGTCGCGATTGGTGCCGACGCGTACGCCGTCCGAATCCACCTGTTCGGCGGCCAGGAAGAAGAACAGCTTGTCCTGGATGATCGGCCCGCCGACGTAGGCGCTGTAGGTGGTCTGATTCGCTTCGGCCTCGCTCGCCGGCTGATACAGGCCATTGGCCGAGCGCGCGTAGCGGTAGGCGGCGTTGTTGATCGTGCTGCCCTGGCTGTCCGGGCGCCAATAGATGTCGCGCTGATTGGCCTTGAGACCGTTCGGCTCCCAGATCACCGCCGCGCCGAACTTCCACTCATTGGTGCCGCGCTTGCCGATCTGGTTGATCACGCCGCCATTGGCGCGGCCGTACTGCGCGCCGTAGCCGCCGGTGAAGATTTCCTGCTGGTCGATGGCGCCGTACGGCAGGGTCAGGCCGCCCAGGTTGTTGCTGATGGTGGTGGTGTTGAAGCCGTTGAGGTAATAGGCGTTTTCGCTGGCGGCCGAGCCGCCGAAGCTGGGCAGCGAGCCACCGAGCGGGCCATTGTCGAAACCGCCGCTGTTGACCACCACGCCCGGTGCGAGCAGCGCGATTGCCTCGGCGGTGCGGCCCAGCGGCAGCTGCTGCAGCTGCTCGGCGGTGACCACGGTGCGGGTGTCCACGCTGCTGACGTCGATGGTGGTCAGGCCTGCGGCGGTGACGGTCACGCTGTCCAGGGTCTGCATGCCGCTCCCCGACGCGGCAGCGAACGAGACGTCGGTGTTGGCGCCGACGGTGATCGCGACGTTCTCGCGCGTCTCCACCACCGCGCCGTCGCGCTTGACGGTGACCTTGTAGGTGCCCAGCGGCAGGTTGCCGGCGGTGTAACGGCCGCGCGCATCCACCGGTACTTCGCGGCTGAACCCGCTGTTGTTTTCCACCAGCACGCTGGTGCCGCTGCTCTGCCCCACGCTGCCGACGATGCTGCCGCTGGTGGACTGCGCGTGGACGCTCCCCATGGCCACGACCAGCGCCAACGCCAAGGCACGCTTCTGGATACTACGGTTCATGCTGTCTCCCCCAAGTCTGGAACTGTCGGCAACGCGACAAAAATGAACGGCGCCAAGGGCACCGGAATCACACTCTCTGAACATCCGCCGCAGGAGGCCAATGACCGCAGGTCATCTGCTCATGCCAAACCGTCGATACCGTCCCGTTCGATCATAGGCAGCCGGGTTGCCCTACCCGCCCGCTCCGACGGGTAGGCAGGCACCTGGTGGGTAGGCGGACAGGGGCCGCAAGCCTGACAATGGCGAATGCGCTGCCCGCAGTCGGGCTGCGCCGCCCCCACTCGGTACCACTCAAGGATCTGCGCGCATGAACCACACCCGCTCCCACGCCCTGTTCGCCCAGGCGCAGACGCTGCTGCCCGGCGGCGTCAACTCACCGGTGCGTGCATTCAAGTCGGTCGGCGGCGAGCCGTTCTTCGTGGCGCGCGCCGATGGCCCGTATCTGTATGACGTGGACGACAACCGCTACATCGACTACGTGGGCTCGTGGGGGCCGATGATTGCCGGCCACAATCACCCGGCAGTACGCGAAGCGGTGGAGCGCGCGATCCGCGACGGCCTGTCCTTCGGTGCGCCGTGTGCGGCCGAAGTCACCATGGCCGAGACGATCCACCGGCTGGTGCCGTCCTGCGAGATGGTGCGCATGGTCAATTCCGGCACCGAAGCCACGCTGTCGGCGGTGCGCCTGGCGCGCGGCGCCACCGGGCGCAACCGCATCGTCAAGTTCGAAGGCTGCTATCACGGCCATGGCGACTCGTTCCTGGTCAAGGCCGGCAGCGGCATGCTGACCCTGGGCGTGCCGACCTCGCCGGGCGTGCCGTCCGGCCTCAGCGAGTTGACCGCCACCCTCAGCTTCAACGACTTCGAAGGCGCCACCGCCCTGTTCGACGAGATCGGCGCCGACGTGGCGGCGGTGATCATCGAACCGGTGGTCGGCAATGCCAACTGCATTCCGCCGCAGGCCGGCTACCTGCAGCATCTGCGCACGCTGTGCACCCGGCATGGCGCACTGCTGATCTTCGACGAGGTGATGACCGGTTTCCGCGTCGCGCTCGGTGGCGCCCAGGCGCATTACGGGGTCACGCCGGACCTGAGCACCTTCGGCAAGATCATCGGCGGCGGCATGCCGGTGGGTGCGTACGGCGGCCGGCGCGACTTGATGGAGCAGATCGCTCCGGCCGGCCCGATCTACCAGGCCGGCACCTTGTCGGGTAACCCGGTGGCGATGGCGGCGGGCCTGGCGATGCTGGAGCTGGTGCAGGAGCCGGGCTTCCACGCCCGCCTGAGCGAGGCCACCAGCGTATTGTGCGAAGGACTGGAAGATGCCGCGCGCGCGGCCGGCATTGCCGTCACCACCAATCAGGTCGGCGGCATGTTCGGATTGTTCTTCACCGACGAGATCGTGGAGAGCTACGCGCAGGCCACTGCCTGCGACATCACCACCTTCAACCGTTTCTTCCACGCGATGCTGCAGCGGGGCGTGTATCTGGCGCCGTCGGCGTACGAGGCCGGCTTCATGTCCAGCGCGCACGACGCGGCAGTGATCGAGGCCACACTGGCCGCCGCGCGCGAGGCGTTTGCGGAAGTGGCGCACTGAGGCGTCTTCGGACGTCGTCTTGTCTGCGAGCTGGCACGGACACGCTGACCTTGTGTGGCGTTGAAAGCCAGGCGTGATCGCGTGCCTCGCGATGCTCACCGATGGCGCTGGCCGCAAGGCTCGCGCCATCGGCGATGCTGATGTGTATCTCGACTCCGCGCCGACGCTGAACAGGCGCGGCGCCGGCGTCGTGTCCGGGCCCATGGCGTCCGGATGGACTCGGCTGTTGCCTGGCGCTTGCGCGCGCCCTGCGCCATCGCTTGCGCCATTCAGGCGGCGGCGCAACGACAAGCTTTGCTTTTGTCTTGTGGCTGTCATACCTTTCTGAAAGGTGTCCACGGATGGGCATGGGTGGGGACCCTCGAAGCAGCCGATCTGACGTTGTCGCCGGTCACGGTGACGCCATCTGCATCGCCGCTGTTTCATCACGATCTGCAGCGTGTCGAGCCGGCGCGCTGCCGACGCTTGCCAGGGCCGCCCTCGCCTCATGCTCAAGCCTGTTGCGTTGCTCACACCGCGCCCCTCACCGTCGCGCGATTCCGCCCTTCCCGATTGGCTGCTTGCCAGCAAGCTGGAGCCGCCGCTGCCGCGTACCGGTGCGGTGGTGCGCGGTGCCTTGCTGGCGGCGCTGGATCAGGCCCAGGCCCGGCCACTCACCCTGCTGCTGGCACCGCCTGGGTTCGGCAAGACCACGCTGCTGGCGCAGTGGCATGCGCAGCTGCGCGCACGCGAGCACGCGGCCGTGGCCTGGCTGTCGCTGGACGAAGAGGACGCCGATGCCGCGCGCTTCCTTGGCCATCTGGCGTTGGCGATCCAGCACGCAGGTGCCGATCCGGCGCTGTGCGCCGCAGTGCTGCACAACCGCGACCAGGATCCGCGCGAGGCGGTGACGGTGCTGATCCGCGCGCTGCGCGCGGCGCCACGGCGCATCAGCGTGATTCTTGACGATTATGACCGGCTCGGCAGCGGCATCGTCGACGAGCTGGTACTGCGGCTGGTCGAACACGGCGGCGGACGCCTGCACCTGCTGCTGGCCACCCGGCGCGTGCCGGCACTGCCGCTGGCGCGGCTGGACCTGCAGGCACAGCTCAGCCGTCTCGGCAGTGCGCAACTGGCGCTGGACGAGCACGAGGCGCAGGCATTGCTGGGGCCCCAGGTCCCGGCGCCGGTAGTGGACGAATTGCTGCGCTACACCGAAGGTTGGCCGGTGGCGCTGCATCTGGCGCGCCTGTGGCTGGAGGGCGGCGTGCAACGTCAACAGGAGGTGGCCGCGCGTTTCTCCGGCCGCAGCGCACAAATTGCCGCGTACCTGGCCGAACAGGTGGTCAACGACCTGGATGCCGACACGCGCGATCTGCTGTTGCGGACCAGCCCACTGGAGCGCGTCAACGCAGCGCTGGCCGATGCGGTGCGCCAGCGCGACGACAGCGGCCGGCTGCTGGCGCGGCTGGAACATTTCCACGGCCTGCTGGTGCCCATGGATGGCGAGCGCGAATGGTTCCGCTATCACCCCTTGTTTGCCGACTTCCTGCAGCAACTGCTCGACCGCGAACATCCCGGCCAGGCCACGCACCTGCATCAACGGGCCGCACGCTGGTTTGGCGAGCATCAGCATCTGGCCGAAGCGGTGCGGCACGCATCGCGTGCCGAGTGTGGCGACCTGGCCGCCAGCTACATCGCGCGCGCCGGCACCTGGCAACTGGTGCTGACCCACGGCACGCACGAGGTGCGCGCACTGCTCCGGCATTTCGAACACCGCACCATCCGCGACACCCCGGCGCTGAATCTCACCCAGGCGCATCTGCACGCAAGGCTCGGCGAGTTCAGCCATGCGCGCCTGCTGCTGGAACGCTTCCGCGACTTTCCAGCGGCGCTGCGTGAGCCCTTGCAGCGCGACTACACGGTGGTGGTGGCGCTGTTGCGCGATCGCCTCGACGAAATCTGCGGCAATCCGCATGGCCTGACCCAGATCGCCGCGCAGGCATCCGCGCTGGACGAGGACGATCATCTGGGCCGCGGCATGCTGCTGTGCATCTGCGCCACCACCGCCATTGCGCAGGGCGCCTTTGCATTGGCCGAACGCTACGCCCTGAACGCACGCGACGCGATGCAGCGCGGCGGCAGCGAACCGGGCGCAAGCCAGGCGTTGCTGGCATTGGGCCAGAGCTTTTTCTACCGCGGGCAACTCGGCGACGCCGAAGCCTGTTACCGGCAGGCCCTGAACTGGTGCGCCCGCACCCCCCAATTGGATCGCGTGCTAGAGGCCGCCGGCCAGTGTCTGCTCGCGCAACTGCATTACGAACGCGGCCACCACGACGATGCGGCCGACCTGCTGCATCCGGCGCTGGAATTGCTGGAACAGCACGACGGCGGCATGGACGTGCTGGCCTCCGCCTACGGCACCGCGCTGGGACTGGAGCGTGTGCGCGACCACAGCGGGCGCAGTGCACTGGCGCTGCTCGAACACGTCGAACAGATCGCGCACGGGCGCAAGCTGACACGCCTGTCCGAGCTGGCGGCAGCATGGCGCTTGATGCTGTTGCTGGAACATCCGGGCAATGCCGCCATCGATGTGGTGATCGCCCGTACCGGCGGCGAATCCGGCTTGGCGCATACGCTGCGCTCGCCCCACCGCTGGCGCGATCGTGCGGCGATGGGCTTTGCGCTGGCACGCTGGCACCGGCTGGCCGGACGCAGCAGTGCCGCGCTGACCATCCTGGGCCAGATCGAACAGGCCTGCCTGGCCAATGACAATCTGTGCCACCTCGCGCGCACCCGCGCACGCATCGCCCTGGTGCTGCAGCAGCGTGGCGAACTGGCCGCGGCGCTGCCGCATCTGTACAGCGCGCTCGATCATGTGGCGCTGACGCAAAGCTGGCAGGCGATCGTCGAACTCGGACTGCCGGCCAAGGCAATGCTGCGCTCGCTGCGTCAACACGACCCGCAGACCGTCGGCGGCACCACCCGCGCACTCACCATCCAGGCCCTGCTCGAGCGCCTCAGCGGCGACGAGGACCCGGCCGGCGACATCTTCAGCGAGCGCGAGCTGGAAGTGCTCGCGCAGCTGGCACGTGGGTATTCCAACAAGCAGATTGCACGCTGTCTGCACCTGTCGGAAAACACGGTCAAGTTCCACTTGAAGAACCTCTATCGCAAGCTCGATGCACGCAGCCGCGAAAGCGCGTTGGCGCAGGCCTTGCAACGCGGGTTGTTGCGCGCAGCGTCTCCGCCCGGTAGTCCGGAGACGTCGCCAGGCTGACCGCCAGCGCCGGCGCTGGCTTCCGCCGATAAAAATACATCATGTATGATGTATTTTTATCGGGAGCTCACAGCATGGCTGCTCGTATCCTTGTCACGGGCGCCAGCGTTGCCGGCACCACCACGGCCTGGTGGCTTGCCAGGTATGGCCGCGATGTTGAAGTCGTGGAGCGCGCGCCGGCGTTCCGCGACGGCGGACAGAACGTGGACGTGCGCGGCACCGCGCGAGACGTGCTGCGCCGGATGGGCCTGGAGGCGTTGCTGCTCGAACGCAGCACCCGGGAGCGCGGCACCGATTGGGTCACCGAAGACAATCACGTGGTCGGCCGCTTCGAAGCGGCGCACTCCGACACCGACGGCGGCCCGACCGCGGAGATGGAAATCCGTCGCGGCGATATCGCCCGGATCATCTACGAGACCGCAGCAGCGCAAGGAGTGCGCTTCCACTTCGGTGACAGCATCGAACACATTGAGCAGCGCGACGGTGGCGTCCAGGTCACCTTTGCCGGCGGCCACCAGGAAACCTATGCACTTGTAGTGATCGCCGAGGGCGTCGGCTCGCACACCAGGGAGCTGGTTTTCCCTGCAGAAAATCGGCCGCGCTGGATGGACCTGACGATTGCCTACTTCAGCATTCCGCAGATCGCCAGTGACGGTGCCTATGCGCGGCAATACAACACGCTGGGTGGTCGGGGAGCGGTGGTGAAACCTGCACGCGACGGCAAGTTGGGAGTCTATCTTGGCATCCAGAAGCGACCCGGTCACGAGAACAGCTGGAGCGTGGCGCAGCAGCGCACCTTGATTCGTGCCCAGTTCTCTGCGCTGGGCTGGGAGTTTCCGCGCATCCTGGATGCGATGACGGACGTCGACGACTTCTACTTCGATGTGCTGCGCCAGGTACGCATGGACCGCTGGTCCAACGGTCGGGTGGTCCTGACCGGCGATGCGGCATGGTGCCCGACCGCACTGTCCGGCATCGGCACCACGCTTGCGATCGTGGGTGCCTACGTCCTTGCCGGGGAGCTTGCCAGGTCGGACACGCCGGCAACCGCCTTCGCTCACTACGAACGCATCATGCGCCCCTTCGTCAAACAGGGGCAGAACATTCCCAAGCTGGTTCCGCGCCTGCTGTGGCCGCATACCCGCTTCGGCCTGGCAGTGCTGCGCAATGCCATCCGCCTGGCCAGCCGGCCCGCACTCAGGTCGTTCATCAACAACCATTTTGCACGGGACGCCAATGCCATCGCCTTGCCAAGCTACGAGTAGATCAACCGATTGACCGGGAAAGCCCGTTAAAAACGCAGACTACATCGCGTTCGGCGAAAGACGCTGATGCGCCAACGCCGAAACCAGAAGCAGCGTCCACGACGCTGGTTGGCGCCGCCGCCCACTCCGGTCGCGATCGCCCTGGAGCACGCGACGCAACCGCGTGCCAGCTCCCTCACACTTCACTCCTGCCGCGGCCACGCACACCTGCGGCACGTGACAGTTCAACCGAAACTCAGCGTGCCCTTCATCATCGCCCAATGGCCGGGGAACGAGCAGAAGAAGGTGTAATCGCCGCCCTTGCTCAACTTGCTGGTGGAAAAGCTCACCGTGGTGCTGTCGCCGCCGCCGATCACCTTGGTGTGCGCGATCACGCGCGCGTCGGCCTTGGGCAGATAGCTGTCGGCAATGGTGGAGCGTATGCCGGCATTGGCCACTGCCTGGAAGTCGGCGGACTTGGTCAGCACCCAGTTGTGCCCCATCACCGTGGCGGCCATCTTGCCGGAGTGCTTGAGCGTGAGGTCCACCTGCGTGCAGTCGGGCGCCAGCTTGATCGCGCTCTGGTCGAACTTCATCTGATCGTTGCCGGTGATGGTGACGGCGCAGGTACGCGCCCATGCCGAAGGCGCCAGCAGCACCAGACCAAGCACGGCAAATGTCGAAAACACTTTCAAGGGAACACTCCTGCGTTAAGGGATGCGCGACGCCCAGCGCGCCTGGCCACACCAGCGCGTTCGCATGCGCCGGTGGTGCCAGAGTAACGCCTCATGCGTAACGGAAAAAAGCATCCATCGGATCATGCACAGCGGCCGTAGCGTCCGGCAGCGGCAACGGGCCGCGCTTGCCGGCGATCACCTGCACGAAGGCCTGCTTGAAGCGTGCCATCTCCGCGTCGGTGCCGACGGTGATGCGCGACCAGGTCGGCCACACCGGCCAGCTACGCCCGATGAACACGCCATGGGTGGCCATGTCGTCCTTGAAGCCGGCGGCCGGGCGCTTCACATCGACCATGAAGCAGTTGCTCTCCGAGGCGGTGCAGGCGTAGCCCTGACTGGCGAGAAACTCCATCACGTCCTTGCGTGTGGCCGCGGTGCGTGCGCGGCGCTGCGGCACCAGTGCGGGATCGCGCAGGCTGGCCAGGCCTGCGGCGGCGGCGGTCACCGGCAGGCTGTTGACGCTGTAGAACATCAGCTTGGCCAGCAGGTCCGGGCGCGCGGCCGCATAGCCGAGGCGAATGCCGGCCATGCCGTAGAGCTTGGAGAAGGTACGCAACACCACCACGTCCTCGCCCGCGGCGACCATGTCGACCACGCTGCTGGTGCTCTGCGCAAAGTGGATATAGGCCTCGTCCACCACCAGCACGCTGCCCTTGGGCTTGTGCGCCAATGCGTAGTCCAGATCCTTGCGTGCGGTGACCGACCCGGTGGGATTGTTGGGATTGCAGATGTAGATCACGCCAGGGCTGGCGTCGGCGGCGCACATCGCCTGCACATCGTGCGAGAAGTCCTTGCGCAACGGCACCTTGATCAGGTTTGCGCCATTGCGGGTGGCGGCGCGCCAGCCGGATTCGTAGGTGGGATCGGCGGTGACCAACGCGGCGCTGGGCGAGGTGAACGCCAGCATCGTGTAGTCCAGCGGCTCGGTGGAGCCGGCGTAGGCCATCAGGTGATCGACAGGCAGCTTGAGCTCGGCGGCCAGGGTATCCATCAGCTCCCTCTGCACATCGCGCAGGTAGCGTCCGCCTTGCGGTGCGATCTGCGCGATGGCCTTGACCGCGGCCGCCGACGGGCCATCGGGAAATTCGTTGGAGCCGATCATCACCGGCGACAGCGCACTGGCCGGTGTCGGCGCGATGGCGGCGGAACGTTCGGCGGCGCTGGCCAGCAGCGGCAGCGCACTCGCACCGGCAGCGCCGGCAAACAGCGCGGAATCGCGCAGAAACATGCGGCGCGAAAGAGCAGTTTTCATGACAACCTCCAGCAGGACGGCACGACGGTTTCAGGGACGAACGGCGACCACTTCGATTTCCACCCGATACAGCGGATTGCCGAGCGCGGCGATCTGGAAGGCCGAGCGTGCCGGCAGGTTGGGCTGCTCCTTGGTGCCGAAGAACTGGCGGTAGCCCTCCATGAACCCGTTGAAATCCATCTTGCCGCCCATGGCCGGATCGCCGACCAGAAACACCTGCATCTTCACCACATCGCCCATCCCCAGGCCGAGCGCTGCGAGTTGCTGCTTGATCTGGTTCAACACGCTCACCGTCTGCGCCTTGGTGTCGCCATAGGCGGCAGCCGAATCCTTGGGCGCACTGGCATCCACCACCGCCGGCACCTTGCCGCTGACATAGACAGTGGCCTTGCCGGCAGGAATTTCCACGGCGGCAGCGATGGGGAAATCGCTGTTGGGAATCTTGTGGCGGATCACCTCGGCGGCGTGCGCAGCGGTGAGACCCGCAGACCACACCAGGGCGGCAGTGAGGACGGCTGTCACTGGACGGGACATGGCAACTCCTTGCATGAGAGAGAAGGGGGAATCAGTGGCGCAACGATTTGACGTCGTCGACGGTGACGCGCTCGGCGTAATCGTTGCCGAAGTGCGTGCGCACATAACTTGCCACTTCGGCCACCTGGCGGTCGTTGAGCATCTCGCCGAAGCCGGGCATGCCGGCGTGGCCGTCGAGCACCATCATGGTGACGTAGGGTCCGGCGGCCAGCTTGGGATTGCCGGCAAGCGCCGGGTATTCGCCGGCACCTTGCGCGCCGCGCCCGGCCGGCATGTGGCAGCCCTGGCAGATCGCCTGGTAGACATCCTGGCCGGATGCCTTGGCAAAGCCCTGCTGCGGGAACAGCTGGGTGGCATCGGAACTCTGCGCCTGCGCATCGTATGCGCCCGGCGGCACCAGCAAGGCAGCCATCGCAACGACGAAGCTGGCCGCGGCCAATCGTGGTAACAGACTCATGCGCGACCTCCTCCGGCCAGCACTTTGCGATGCAGACGGCCGACGACATCGTGCGCGGACAAGATCGCGCCCTCCTGCCAGGCCGGAATATAGGAGACGTGTTCACCGGCCAGCGCCAGGCGCCCGTCGATCTGGCACAGCGGCGTGTAGTGCTCGGCACGCGCCTGCTCGCTCCACATGCCGAAACAGCCATGCGTGAACGGCACACGGTGCCAGCCGACCGAAATGCCGTTCTCGAACTCGCGTGGATACTGCGGATGCAGCTGCGTGCCGTATTCGACCGCCTTGCGCACGCGCTGCTCCGGGGGCATCGAGGTGAACTGGTAGGCGTCCAGTCCCCACACGTAGGCACCGAGCAGCACGCCCTTGCCGGGGCTGTGATAGTTGGTGCTGGGATAGCTGATCAAGGTGATCGGCAGATCGGTATAGCTGATGCCGCCATAGATGGCCTCGTCCTCTTCCCAGAAGCGGCGCTTGAACTGCAGGCCCACCTTCACCGATGCCGCGTACGGCACCTGACCGATCGCGGTGGTCATCGCGTCGCCGGCGGTGACCGGAATACGACTGAGCACCGACAGCGGAATCGTGCAGATGCACCAATCGGCGCTGGCGATGCGTTCTTCGCCGCCGTGCGCAGCATCCTGCCAGGACACACGCACGCCGTTGCCGTCCTGATCGATCCTGGTGACCTTGGCGTTGTAGGTGATGGCATCGCCAAGCTGCTTCGCGAACGCCTTGCCGATCTGGTCCATGCCGCCCACCGGCTGGAACATGGTGGTCTGCATCTCGTAGTTGTTGCCGGCCGCCAACGTGGTCCACAGACGCGAGCGCAACACGTCCTGCACGCTGAAGGGATCGGAGAACTCCGGCTTGCCCGACAGGCCGCCGCCGGGATACCGCGCAAAGCCGCGCCGCTCGCTGCTGTCCTTGCCTTTGACGTAGCCGAACTTGTGGTCGAGCGCGCCCCAGGTGCGCAAGGACTCCAACAGCACCTCCTGGTCTTCACGGCTCACGCTCTGGTCCAGCGCCTGCTGCTGCGTGCACTTGGCCAGCAGCTCGGACACGTGGCCCTTGTAATCGGCATCGATGGCGCGGAAGCGCTGCGGTTTGCCGCCAAAGCCTTGCTGGCTGTGCAACAGCGCGTTGTAGTTGACCTGGTTGAACGCCTCCAGGGCCACACCGAATTGCTTGCAGTAACTCAGCACCGCCTTGTGGTGATGCGGAATGCGCCACGGCCCCGGATTGAGGTACAGCCCGTCGTCGAACTGGCAATGCTGGGTCGCCCCGCCGAGTTCGGTATAACGGTCGCCGCCGCGCAGCGTCCAGTTACGCCCACCGGGGCGGTCGTTGTATTCCAGCAACTGCACGCGGTACCCCGCCTTGCGCAGTTCGAAGGCCGCAGCCATGCCGGCCAGCCCCGCCCCCAGAATCAGCACCGAGGCGCCTTTCGGGTCGCCGTCCAGTTGCAGCGGCCCTTTGAAATTTGATTCGGCGGCCATGCCCAGGCTGCTCATCGCCTGGTACATCAATGCGCCGCCAGCGGTCATGCCGATGCGCGCCAGCAGTTGCCGCCGCGTCATCGCCCCAGAATGATTGCCTTGCATCAACGCGTAGTCCTTGCATGTCATGGAACGAGTGCGACTGACACCACCGATGACGCGGCCGGCAACGCAGCCGGCCGCGTCACCGCCTCAGAACGTGTAGGACAGACTGGCGAACAGCTGGCGCGGTGCGATCAACTGGTACGAGCCGGAACTCTCGTTCGGGAACACCGCACCGATCGCATCGTCCTTGTCGAACAGGTTGTAGACCGACAACTGCAGCCGCCCACCGGCCAGGAACCCGGCATCCTCGCCCTGGTAGCCGAGGCTGCCGTTGACGATGAAGGTGGCATCCACCTGGTCGGTATTGAGCGTGTCGCCGTAGCGCTTGCCGGTGTATTTGGTGTCGAGGTTGGCGAAGAAATGCTCGCCTTCCCAACCGCCGTTGAGGCTGAACATCACCTTGGGCGAGTCCGGCACTTCGTTGCCTTCCACCTGCACCAGGTTGCCGCTGACCGGGCCGAAATAGTTGTCCTGGAACTCGGATTTGTTCCAGGTCAGCGACGCTCCCAGCCGCCAGCCCGGTGCCGGCTTCCACATGCCGGACACTTCCGCACCATAGGTCTGCACGTCGCCGACGTTGGCGTAGATCGTGGGTGCGACCACCAATGGGTCCGGGTCGGTCAGCGCGATGATGCGGTTCTCGTAATCGATCTTGTAGGCAGCGACGTAGCCGCTCCACTGGCTGGATTCGGCGCGGATGCCGATATCGATATTGGTCGATTCCTCCGGCGCGATATCCGGATTGAATGCGCCCGAGGTCAACGCCAGCCGCGGCGCCGAGCTGAAGTTCTCCGCGTAGTTGGCGAATACCTGTACGCCTTCGGCGAGCTGGAAGCTGGCGCCGACCTGCGGCTGGAACCAGTCGCTGTTCTTGATGGTGACATCGCGGCGCACGCCGACATTGAAGTCATCGAGATTGGCGATGCCGTTGTAGTCGCGTTTGACATCCAGCCCCTTGGCGCCGAACTCCATGGTGAGCCGGTCATCGAGCAGGCGCAGCGTGTCCTTGATGTAGAGCTGCTTCACCTCGGTGGAGAAGTGGTTGTCGTAGTAGATGACGATCGGCAGCGAGCCCTTGAGCAGTGCACCGGTGGCCGGGTCCAGGTTGTACAGCGGGCGCACCTGGTCGAAGTCGTAGTTCTCGTACCACGCACCGACTTCGAGCTTGTTGTGCTCGGTCTCCCACGACACCGCGGTGGTCACGCCGTAGCGATCGCCACCCATGATTTCCTCGCGCCGCGTCATCGCACCGACACGGGTGACATTGCCGTTGGCATCGACGATCTGCGGGTCGTTGATGGCGATGTCGGTGCGCCCCGGCGTACCGGCGATGGCATCGTTGTACAGGCCGGTGGCCGTGCTCGGCGGCGTGCCACCGACGCCGTAACCATGTTTGTTCTCGTAGTAGCCGGTGAAGGTGAAACCGATCGCGTCGTTGAACAGGAAATCGCCGTGCAGGCTGAGCAGCGAGTCGCGGCGGCCGTTCTGCCATTCGCTGTAATGCTCGGCATCCACTTCCGGATTGCCGGTGATGCGTTCGTGCAGATCCCACGCCACCGAGCCGTCGGAGTTGTACGACTGCACGTCGTAGTCCTTGCGGTTGTTGTAGATCCAGCCCAGGGTCAGGTGGCCCACGTCCCAGGCCTGGCGGATCTTGGCTTCAAAGTGATCGCTCTTCTGCGTGGCCGGTTCCATGTCCCACACCCCGCCCTGCGTGCGCGAGGCAGACAGATAGGCGCTGGGGCCGCCTTCCCACCAGTCCGGCGTATCCAGCCGCACGAAGCTGCGTACCAGATCGTCCGAGCCGATGGTCTGGGTGAGATTGCCGCTCCAGCTGTCGCCGCCTTTCGGGGGCAGGCTGGTGTAGCGGATCGCACCGCCAAGTGCGTGATACGAAGGCTGGGTGACATCGCCGGAGCCGGCCGACACGGTGACGTCGAGCAGGTTCTCGCTGGACACGTAGCGGGTGATCGGGCCGCCTTCGCGGGTGTCGAAGGTTTCGATCGGAATGCCGTCCAGGGTCACGCCGATCTGGTTGGCGGAAAAGCCGCGGATGGTCATCGAGTCGCCGAACTCGTACAGCCCGAACGGATCGGTGGTCTGCACATTCACGCCGGGCAGGCTCGCCAGCAACTGCTGCGGTGCCACGCCGGGCACCTGGGCCTGGATCTCGGCAACGGAGATGGAAGCCGTTGTGCGCGTGGAGCCGGTACCGACCACGCTGACCGCGTCCAGCGTGCGCGCTTCCTGTGCCAGGACGGGCAGGCTGTGTGCACCAGCCAGCACCAAGGTCATCGAAGCCAGCGTGCGACCACGCGTGGCAGTGGTGAGAATGGCGGCGACCGACGCCGCCAGTTGATCGGTGTTCAAGCGCTTGCGCATGCAATCGACCCCCTGGATGGTGTGACGTGCTGAGTGACCGGGCCCGCTCCCCAAGACCGGCTGACACCGCGGATGCGGCATGCATCGACCATACCCAGCACAGTTCCACCGCAAGCGCCGCGCGGAGGGTAGGGGCGGCGCGGGTGGGTAGGTTGCTGCCGAATTCAACGATCTGAATGGGTACCATCCCTACCCACCTGCGTGGATCCGGACATATCAGGTCTTGCACGCTTGCCATCCCGTGGCGAATCGACAACGCTGCCCCGCCACATTCCGAGTGCACCCATGCCGCCTGCAGCACCGTCCCTGTTACTGCTCGATTTCGACGGCGTGCTGGCCAGCTATTCGCGGCCGCGCCGTGTGGCGGCACTTGCCAATGCTGCGGCGTGCACGCCGCAGCGTGTGCAACAGGTGTTGTTTGAGCAGGGCCTGGAGCGCGCCTACGACGCCGGAGTGATCGACACGCCGGCCTATCTGGCCCAGCTCAGCGATGGCCTTGGCTGCACGATCGATCGCGCCACCTGGATCGCCGCACGCGTGGCGGCATGCCGCGCCGACCCGGCGGTGCTGACGCAGGTGCTGGCGGTGGCGGCAACCACCGCGGTGGCGGTGCTCACCAACAACGGGCCATTGATGGCGGAAGCGATTGAGCGGATCGTGCCGCCGCTGTTTCCGCTATTGCAGGGCCGCGTGCTGTGCAGCGGCGCGCTCGGCGGCCGCAAACCGGAGCTGCAGGTGTATCAACGCGCGCTTGCACAGCTCGATGCGACTGCCTCACGCACGTTGTTTGTCGATGACCTGTTCGTCAACGTCCGCGGCGCGCGTGCCGCCGGCCTGCATGCGGACACGGTGCGCGATGCGCGGGCGTTGCGGCGGGTGTTGAAACGGTATGGGCTGGAGTGAGGAGCCGGGATTGGGGAGTCGGGAATCGGGAATCGGGAATCGGGAATCGTTGAGCATCGCGAAACACTGATCACCCTCAAGGGTGACGCAAGACGCTGATCGCAGCGTTGAACGCGTCGAAGAAACGCAACGACCCGCGCCGCTTACCCCACCGCGCTTACCGTCGCGGCACCCGCCACGACGGTGCAGAACGCGCAGGACTCCATCACTTCTGCGCCACGTACTCGGCAATGGCCAGGTGCAGGCGTTCCAACCCATCGGCCAGCTCGGCATCGGTCAGATTCAGTGCCGGCACGAAGCGCAACACATCCGGCCCGGCCTGCAGCAACAGCAGGCCATGCTTGGCGGCAAAATCCAGGATCGCACCGGCCTGCCCGGCATGCGCCGGCGCCAGCACCGCGCCCAGCATCAGGCCACGCCCGCGGATCTGGGCGAACAGGCCGAAATCGGTGTTGAGCGCCTCCAGGCCGGCGCGCAGCGCCGCCGACTGACGCGCTACGTTCTCGGCGATCTGCGGCGAGGCCAGCTTGCGCAGCGCCACGCGCGCCACCGCTGCAGCCAGCGGGTTGCCGCCGAAGGTGGTGCCGTGCGCGCCGAACTGCATGGTTTCGGCCACCTTGGGGCCGGCCAGCATCGCGCCGATCGGGAAACCGCCACCCAACGCCTTGGCCAGCGTCACGATGTCCGGCGTCACCTGCTCCTGCCAATGCGCGAACAGCGTGCCGGTCCGGCCCATGCCGCACTGGATCTCGTCCAGCACCAGCAGTGCATCGTGCTGGTCGCACAGCGCACGCACGCGGCTCAGGAAGCCCGGCGCGGCCGGCATCACCCCGCCCTCGCCCTGGATCGGCTCGACCATCACCGCGGCCACATCGCCCGCGGCCATGGCCGCTTCCAGCGCGGCGACATCGTTGAAGTCCACATAGCGAAACCCGCCGGGCAGCGGCTCGTAGCCTTCCTGGTACTTGGGCTGCGCGGTCGCAGTGACCGCCGCCAGGGTGCGCCCATGGAAGCTGCCGCGGAAGGTCACGATCACGCGCTTGTCGGCCGGGCGGCCCTGACTGCTGGCCCACTTGCGCACCAGTTTGATCGCCGCTTCGTTGGCCTCGGTACCCGAATTGCACAGGAACACCTTGTGCGCGAAGCGCGAGGCGGTGACCAGCTCTTCGGCCAGCTTCAGCGGCGGCGCACTGAAGAACACATTGCTGGTGTGCCACAGCTTGCCGGCCTGCTCGGTCAGCGCGGCCATCAGGTCCGGATCGTTGTGGCCCAGCCCGCTGACCGCAATACCGGCGGACAGATCCACATACGCGCGGCCCTGGTCGTCCCACACGCGACTGCCCTGGCCACGCTCCAGCACCACCTGGCGCGGGCGATACACCGGCAGGTAGTAATGCGCGAGGGACAGGGGCGAATCGGCAGCGGTGCTCATGATGGTGGGTCACAGAAGCGGAGGGAGAACGCGCATTCTCGCGCATTCGCCGGCCTGCGGCACAATGCGCGGATGCGCCCCTTCTCCGATCCCCAGCTCACTCCCGCCGCCGACCACGGCTGGCGCCGGCAATGGTTCGACATCATCTACCGGCACGACACCCGCCCATCGCGCAATTTCGACCTGATGCTGGTGGTGGCGATCCTCACCAGCGTGGTGGTGATCATGATCGACAGCGTGCCGCGCATCCATTCGCATTCGGCGCACTGGCTGGTGCCGCTGGAATGGGCGTTCACGGTCCTGTTCACCATCGAATACGCGTTACGCCTGGCGGTGGTGCGGCGCCCGCTGCATTACGCACTGAGCGTGTGGGGCGTGATCGACCTGCTCTCGATTCTGCCCAGCTATCTGTCGTTCTTCGTGCCCGGTGCGCAGACGCTGCTGGTGGTGCGTGTGCTGCGCATCCTGCGCCTGTTCCGCATCCTCAAGCTCACCCGCTACATCGAAGAAAGCGGGCAACTGGTGGACGCGCTGTGGCGCAGCCGGCGCAAGGTGCTGGTGTTCCTGTTCAGCGTGCTCACCATCACCGTGATCGCCGGCGCCACGATGTATGTGATCGAAGGACCGCAACACGGGTTCACCAGCATCCCGACCAGCATGTACTGGGCCATCGTGACCATGGCCACGGTAGGTTTTGGCGACCTGGTGCCGCAGACCACGCTGGGCCGCTTCATCACCTCGGCGCTGATCCTGATCGGCTACAGCATCATCGCCGTGCCCACCGGCATCTACACCGCCGAACTGGCCAGCACGCTGCGCGAAGGTGGCCACACCGGCAAGCGCGATACGCGCAATTGCCCACGTTGCGGGCTGGAAGGCCACGCGCCCGACGCACGCTATTGCCGCCAGTGTGCCGAGCCGCTACCGGAGATCTCCAACGGCTGACGCGGTGCTGCCGACGCGACGCAACGCCTGCGCCCGCCGAGAAGGTGCCGCAGGCGGCTTTGCGGTTCCAATCGGCACACCACTAGGCTGGCGGGCGTGGTGTTCTTATCGATTTCGGGACCGTTAGCGGAAAGGACGCCGCTATAGAGCATTCAGCGACGGATTCACGGCGTGTCCCGCGAGCGGTGAGGGTAAAGCGCCTTCGACTCACCGAGCTTTTAATCTAAGCATCTGATCGCGCCTAAACACGGTCACGCTTCCAGGCCTAGATTTCTTTATGCGTTGTGTTTCGATGGACTTGGATACTGCTGATGGATCAGTCGTAGAGCGGATGATCTGTTACTTGGCTGCAAGGCCCTTGCCCGTCCACCATCGCAGGACACGCCGCAAGTACGTCCCTGTAGGCTCTTACGCGGCATCCATGCCGCGTAAGGTCCCGCGACGGTGGGCGGGCAAGGACCTGTCGAGATGTTCGGTGTGCACAGTGAAGAGCGGCAAAAGCAGTGCGTGATGCGCGTTGTTCGCTACTGATGCGCTGACGTAACGTCCGATGCATGCCACGCGGCAAGCCGCTTTCAAGCGGCCACCGACCAAACTCTCCGGTGGCGGCGCCCTTGCCGGTTGCGGGACCCTTGGCGGCATGGATGCCGCCAAGGAGCCTCCATGGACGGATTCACGGCGTGTCCTGCAAGCGGTGAGGGCACCGCGCTCTCGACTGAGCAGGCTTTTGACTTAAGCATCTGATCACGACGAAACGACGCCAACGTTTCAAGTCCCGATTGCTTTGGGTGTCGTGCTCCGAAGGCGTGGTCAGCACGGACAGGTCAGTTGCATAGCGGCGGATCTGCGACTTTACTGCGGGGCCCTTGCCCGCCCACCATCGCAGGACACGCCGCAAGTACGTCCTTGTAGGCTCTTACGCGGCATCCATGCCGCGTAACGTCCCGCGACGATGGGCGGGCAAGGACCTGTCGAGATGATCGGTGTGCACGGTAAAAGCAGTGCGCGATCCGCTTACACAACGCGACAGGAATGCCCGCACAGCATCAATGCGACATGCGGTTGCTCATGTCGATCAGATCGTTGTAGCTGGCCAGCACGGCCTGGCGGGTGCCGCCCGGCGGCATCGAACCACTTTCCAGCAGCATCTGCTCGCTCTTGTTCAGTGGTGTCTTGGTGCGGATACGTTCGACCAGTCGTCCCGACTCGCGCGCCAGCTTGTCGGCAGAGCGTTCCATGTGGCCCCACATCGCATCGCCCTGGCCGATCTTGGCTTTCTGCGCCTCTTCCAGAATGCCTTGATAACGCGCGAGCTGGGACTGCGCTGCGGCAAGATCCGGCGTGTCGCTGTCGAGCACCTGCACCAGTTGCTTGCCTTCACCGATGATCTTCAGGTGATACCAGGAGGCGCTGCGACCTTCTTCCTTTTCGATCGCATCGATCTGCGCCTGGCGACGCATATCTTCGTTACGTTCGAGTGCGGCATTCATGGCTTCGCCGGCTTCGAAGAATGCGTGATAGGCCTGCATCAACGGCGCGTGCAGCGCCTTCATGCCCTTGCCGTCGTCGCGCAGATAATCCTCGCGGTCGTAGTAGCGCACCGCTTCGCCGATACGCTCGTTGAGTGCGGTGAACCGTTCCTGATAGGTCTTGGCCACCGGATCGAGCTCGGGGTTGGCGGGTGTTTGCGCCAAGGCCGCAGTCATCGGCGCGCCACATTCGTCCACGTGATGCGACAGCACCGTGCCGGGTGCATGGATGCCGCTTTCCTTGCCGGTCGGGCCAGCCTCGGGGTCCTGCATCCACTCGATGTATTGCTGGTAGCTCTCGTGGATCGGCTGCTCAACGCCGTTGAAGCACGTGATGTAGGCATTGATCTTGTCGGCGCCTTCCACTGCGGCGGCGGGTGCGTCTTTCTGGCAGCCGGCAAGCAGCGCGGCGAAAGCCATCGCCGCGGTGAGCGGCGCATAACGAAGTCGAGGGGTCATCTTGGGTTCCAGTGATGGGTTGAACGAGGTGGCTGCCGCAGCGTGCGGCCGAATGACATCTGACGCGGCGCGCGCGCGGCGGCTGCAGCGCGGCAATTACTGACGATTGCTTTCGAACACCAGCGCGTTGTACGTGTTGAGCAACTTGCGTGGCGAACCCTCCGGCGCCAGCGAGGGGTTATCCAGCCAGCCCTGTTCCATCTTGCTGTAGGGCGTTCGTTCGACCACGCGTTTCACCCGCGCCTTGGCTTGTCTGCGGAAGGTTTCCGCAGCGGTCTCGAAGCTGTTCCAGTCCAGCCTGCCCGGCTCCTGATCGGCCACCTTGGCATGCGCCTCGTCGGAGAGACGGTTGAAGCCGTCCAGCAGCGTACTGACCCGTGGCACGTCGAACTGCTCCTGTTCCAGCGCATCGGCGATCTCCTTGGCGTCGAGCATCATCGCCAGCCGATAGTATTCGCGCGTGCGGCCCTCGCCCTGCTCCAGCATCTTGAGTTTTTCGCGTTGCGCCGCGTCGTTTTGCGTGTCCAGCTCGGCGCTGAAGGCGGTACTGGCATCGGCATAGGTGGCCAGCACCTTCATCAGCTCCGGGTGCAGCTGCTTGCCCTTGGCGAACTGGTCGTCTTCGTAGTCCTGACGCGTGTAGTAGTCGGCTACCGCGTGACTGATCGGCTGCAGCGCCTTCAACGCCGCGCGGTAGTCGCGCGCTGCCTTGTCCAATGCAGGCAGCGACGGGTTCGCCACAACGGCCGCGCTGACCGGCGCATCGCACTGCTTCATGTCGTAGGCGTCGATATCGTACGGACCGGTCATGCCGGATTCGTGACCGGTCGGGCCGGCGAACGGGTCCTGCATCCAGCCGGTGTATTGCCTGGCGCCGGCGTGCACCTTCGCATCGATGCGGTTGAAGCAGTCGATGTAGGCGCCAAGCTTTGCGGTCACGCCCTGCAGGGAGTCCGGTTGTTTTTCACTCGTCTTGGCATCGGTTGCAGGCGGCGGCGACTTGCCGCCGCAAGCGGCCACCAGGACGGACACGGACGCCGCCAAAACGACTACACGGAACATCGAAGACACGCGCTGTACATCCTTGTTGGAAACGGTTTCAGCCGCGCACGATAGCAAACACGACTGTGAACTCCCTGTGCTCACGCCCGGGCGCCTACTGCCTGGCTTGCACGCGGGGGCGCGGCCGCTGGTCCGCCGCATCGATTTTTTCGGATCGCGCTGGCCGCATGCGCCGCTGACGGCGTACCCGTATCAGGCCGGCTGCGCGCGCGTGCCGTTCGCTGCGCTCAGTCGAGAAACAGGTCCGGCAATAACGCGCGCGACGGGTCGACCGCGTAACCGCTCAGATCGGTGATGCCGGCCTCGGCCAGCACCTGGTCGTCGATCAGGAACTGGCCATGAAATCCGGCCGCCTCGCGCGTCAGCACCGCATGTGCCGCGTCGGCCATGATCTCCGGCCGTCGACACGCGGCTGCGTCCACGCCATCGATCATGTTGATCGCATCGGTGGCGATCACCGTGCGCGGCCATAGCGCATTGATCGCCACGCCTTGCGGGCCGAACTCGGCTGCCAGCCCCAGCGTCACCAGGCTCATGCCCATCTTGGCCAGCGTGTAGCCGGTATGCGCGCCCCACCACGCCGGGTTCAAGGACGGTGGCGGCGCCAGCGTGAGGATATGCGGATTGGGCGCCTGCAACAGATGCGGCAGGCACGCCTGCGCGCACAGAAAACTGCCGCGCGCGTTGACCTGCTGCATCAGGTCGAAGCGCTTCATCGGCGTCTCCAGCGCACCACGCAACCAGATCGCACTGGCGTTGTTGACCAGGATATCGATGCCGCCAAACGCATCGACCGTGGCGGCTACCGCGGCACGCACCTGCGCTTCGTCGCGGATATCGCACTTGAGCGCCAGCGCCTGCCCACCGGCCGCAGTCACCGCCGCGGCCGCGCTGTGGATGGTGCCGGGCAACTTGGGATTGGCCACTGCCGATTTGGCCGCGATCGCCACATTGGCCCCATCCCGCGCCGCCCGCAACGCAATCGCCAGGCCGATCCCGCGCGAGGCACCGGTGATGAAGAGGGTTTTGCCGTTTAGGGTCATGGGATTGGGGATTGGGGATTGGGGATTGGGGATTGGGGATTCGCAAAAGCTTACAACCCGAGCAAGAACGGTGCGGGATTCGGGATTCGGGATTCGGGATTCGCAAAAGCGTATCGCCTCCCCCACTTGCATCGACCAACCCGCAGGCCCAAGCCATACGTTCTTACGAATCCCCAATCCCCAATAACCAATCCCCGCCCCTCAGGGCCTCGGCCCCCGCCCCTCGTTGTCTTCCCAATGCAGCACGCGGCGGGTCACGAAGCGGTAGACCGGCTTGCCGGTGGCGAACCACAGCTTGCGGACCCAGGAGGTGCGCTTGAGCACGCGGCGTTCCACCGGGGTGATCGCGGCCGGGCAGTACATGCGCTTGTGCTTGAGCAGGTGCCGCAGGTCTTCGCGTGCAAGCAGACGCATCCAGGGCGCGCGCGGATTGCCGCGTACCGCCAGCTGGAAATCGATCACCGCCGGGCTGCCGTCGTCCTGCACCAGCCAGTTGGCTTCCTTGGCCAGATCGTTGTGCGCCACCCCGCGGCGGTGCAACTGCTGCAACAACCTGCGCGCACGGCGGAAGTAGGCCAGATCGCCGCGCGGCGGGCGCTGGTACATCGCGTCGCCGGCCAGATAGCTGCGGTCCAGATGGCGTCCGTCCCAGTGCAACAGACGCGGTGTCCGCGCCAGGCCATCGAGCTGGCGCAGCGCCAGGGCTTCGCGCCGCGCCAGCCACCAGGCCACCCCGCGCAGCAGCCATGGTGCCGCGCTCAGGTCGCGCCGCACGAACAGGCGATCGGCGTTGCGGATCAGCAGGATGCGCCCGAAGGTATCGGACTTCAGCGGCAGGTTGCCGGCGGGTTCGTCACTCATCCCCCATTGTAGGCGGGGCGCCCGCATCGCCACAGCGTGCGTTGCCTGCATGCCACTGCGGCGTGCGGCGTTGCCAGCCCGCAACCTGAGGTGAAGCGGACCGGGCGATGTGACGAGGGCGCAAGTCACCTCATCGCCATGCCCACCTATAATCGCCGGATGAATTCATGGATCGACGCCACGCTGGAGTGGATCGGACACCACCCCACCCTGGCTGGCGTGGTGATCTTTGCCATCGCATTTTCCGATGCGGTGATCGTGCTTGGCGCCATCGTGCCGGCGCTGCCGTTGCTGTTCGCCATCGGTGTGTTGATCGGGCTGGGTCAGATCAACGGGCCGTATGCGGTGGTCTGTGCCGCCCTGGGCGCCTTCATCGGCGATGCGCTCAGTTTCTGGGTCGGCCATCGTTGGGGCCACCAGTTGCACACCTACTGGCCGTTTCGCCGCTACCCGCAACTGCTGGAGCGCGGCGAGCTGCTGTTCCGGCGCAATGCCTTCAAGAGCATCCTGATCGCGCGTTACGTGGGCGCGGTGCGGCCGTTCGTGCCGGCCATCGCCGGCATGTCGCACATGCCGTTCAAGCGCTATCTGATCGCCAGCGGCCTGGCCTGCATCTCGTGGGCGCTGCTGTTCCTGGTGCCCGGCTGGGTGCTGGGCACTGCCTACGACGCGGTGGCTGCAGTCGCCGGCCGCCTGTTTGTGGTGGTCGCCTTGCTGGCCGCAGTGATCGGCCTGGCCTGGGCGATGGTGTTGTACTCGTACCGCTGGTCGGCCGGCCACCTGGACGCCTTGCTGGCGCGCCTGCTGGAGTGGTCGCATCGGCATCCGGTGCTGGGCAACTGGTCGGTGAGCGTGTTCGACCCGCGCCGTCGCGAGTCGGTACCGCTGGCGATGATGGCGTTGATGCTGTTGCTGCTGGGCTGGGGCTGGTTCGTGTTGCTGATGGTGGTGCTGGCGCACGGTGAGCCGTTGCGTGTGGACCTGGCCGTGCACGATCTGATGCTGGCGCTGCGCAACCCGCTGGCCGACTACCCGATGGTGGCGCTGGCCTCGCTGGGCGACTGGCAGGTGCTGCTGCCGGCGATCGCGGCGGCAATGGGCTATCTGGCCTGGCGGCGCCGCTGGATGGCGGTGGCGCATTGGGTGATTGCACTGGCCTTCGGCCTGGCGTTGACACAACTGCTGGGCGCCACCGTGCAGGTGGTGCGCCCGCCGGCGGCCAGCAGCGGTTTCGGGTTTCCGTCGGTGGCGGTCACCATGGCCACGATCGGCTTTGGCTTCTTCGCGCTGCTGATCGCGCGCGAGCTGCCGGGCCGGCGCCGGGTATGGCCGTATCTGGTCAGTGGCGCGATCGTGTCGCTGATCGGCTTCGCCCGCCTGTATCTGGGCGCGCACTGGCTCAGCGACGTGGTCGGCGGCATGCTGTTCGGCATCTTCTGGCTGCTGGTGCTGGGCATCGCCTATCGCCGTCGTGCCACCCGTGCGTTCTGGGTCAAGCCGGTCTCGTGGATCTTCTACGGCGTGTTCCTGACCTGCGCGATCGTGTTCGCACCGCGCAACCTGGGTACCAAACTGGCCAGGTTCGAACCGCCGCCACCGTTGCTGATGGAGTTGCCCGCCAGCGACTGGTGGGATGGCCAGTGGCGCCTGCTGCCGGCACGCCGAAACGAATTCGACGACGACCAGCGCTGGCCGCTGGACGTGCAACTGGCCGGCCCGCTGGCACCGCTGCAGCGCCAGCTGGAAGCACGCGGGTGGCGCATGCAGCCACAAGCCGGCTGGGAGCAGGCGCTGCATCTGCTGGATGTCGGCGGCCGCCCGGACGAGGTGCCGATCCTGCCGGCCACGCTGGACACGCAGGTCGAAGCGCTGCTGATGGTGCGTCACGCCGCGCCCGGCCATGTGCATGTGTTGCGCCTGTGGCCGGCGGCCGCACGCCTGCAGCCCGGCGCGCAACCCTTGTGGGTGGGCAGCACGCAGACGCTGCGCTACAGCCGCCACTTCAGCCTGATCGGCCTGTGGTATCCGCTGCGTGGGGTCGACCCGGCGCTAAGCGCATTACGTGAAGCACTCGGCCCATTGCCGCATCGCGTCGAACAGCGTCGGCGCTCGCAGGTACCAGTGATATTGATCGACAGCACGTCGGCAAATGCGCTGCAGCGAGAGGACAAAGACAGCGCTGCACCACAAACGGAAACCACCGCGTCCGATCCGGCTGCATCGGATCCGTCACGACAGCGTCCTTGATCAATCTGGCAGCAGCAGCGGTCGGCGAACGCGCACTTCTGTAGACAGGAGCTGCCAGGAGAACTTCTTGAACGCTGTACCGATGGCGGCAACGCGTTCGCGTCGCGTGGATGCGGCCGAATGTTCAGCTCAACAGCTTGGTTGGTCGAGTGCGCGTCGCCTCACCGCTCGCGGGACCTTACGCGGCATGGATGCCGCGTCCGCGCAAGAACTTACATGGACGGATTTGCAGCGTGTCCCGTGACGGTAGGCGGGCAAGGCCCCCTGCAGCCAGTCTGCAGATCAGCCGCCCTACAACCGACGCATCCGCAGCGTTCGATCAGCTCTCGAGCTGACCGAGAGCCTGCGCCTCAACACCGTCTGGATAGGCACAAACCGCATTGATGCAGGCGCGATGCACTCACCACAGCACGCCATCCACCGGCTGCATCGGCTCGGGCGCCTGTTCGCCGATGGCCTGCAGCGCGTCGATTTCCACCGTCCGGCACATGCTGTCCAGCGGCAGGTCGTGGATGGCATTGGCGAACGGGTCGACCAGTTCGTCGCCGATCTTGAGTACCGCCAGGAACATCAGGCCTGCCACCGTCGACCCCACCGGCGTCGCATATTGCAGCGTCTCCACCAGGCCGATCGGCAGCAGCACGCAGAACAGCCGCGTGAACAGGTTCGGGTAGAAGCGGTATTGGTACGGCAACGGCGTATTCTTCAGCCGTTCCATGCCGCCCTGCGCGTTGGCGATATCCACCAGGATGCGCTCGACACTGGCTTGTTGAATGCTGTCGATCCAGCCATCGCGACGCGCCTGCTCGACGCTGCGCCCGGTGGTGTCGAGCAGGCCATTGGCGACATTGGTGCGCGTGATCACCGCGGCCACTTCGTCGGCATGCAGACGCGGCTCCAGCGCCATCGCCACCGGCAGCCGCCGCAATTGGCAGCGCAACGCATTGACGTAGGCGATCTGGCGCAGCGCGATGGTGCGGCCCAGTGCTGCCGCTTCCGGCGCGGACAGGATGCTGACGCTCAGGCGGACCAGATTGCGCGATGCATTGATCATCTGGCCCCACAGCACACGCCCTTCCCACCAGCGTTGATAGGTCGAGTTGGCGCGAAAGCCCAGGAACAACGCCAGCGCCGAACCGAAGATGGTCAACGGCAATGCGGGCGCGCGGAACGGCAGCACGTAGTAGATGATCGTGATCAACACGTCCCACACGAACAATACCGCCAGGGTCCGCCAGACCTGACTGAACACATCCGCCACACGCGGTTTGACATCGATGATCAAGGCACACTCCGTGGATCGAAAACGGGTGACGCCCATGCGCGCATCCACTGCATGGATGCCATCGTGAGCGCACTCAAGCGTGGCGAGTGTGCCGTTGCAGGGGTGCAAGCGCGGTGACGGGTTACCCGCGCGCTTGGCTCACAGCGTCACGGCATCCAGGCCAGCAACTGGTCCAGGCGCCGATGCGGATCGTCCAGCTGCAACAGCGACAGACGCTGCTGCTCGGTCAGCGGCAGCAGTTCGGCCAGGCGCCAGCCGACCCATGCCGCCTGGTCCAGCAGTTCCGGCCCGGCAGAGGCGAATTGGCCGCCGACCTGTTCGAGCATGCGCTCGAGCACGGTCGCCAACAGGCCATGCTCGGGCCGCAGTTCGTCATCGCTGTCGGGCTCGCACCAACTCACCTCGCCAACCACCAACCCGTTGTCGCGGATGCGCGAGCGCTGCACACGGAAGCGACGCGTGCCACGCAGGCGCAGCACCAGCACGCCGTCGGCACCGACATCGAAATCCTCGATACGCACTTCGGTACCGAACGCAGCCGGTGTTGCCGGAACGCCGACTTCGCTGCCATCCAGGATCAGGCACACACCGAAGCTGCTGCCGGCGCGGCCGCTCTCGCGCACCAGGTCCAGATAGCGGCGCTCGAACACGCGCAAACCCATTGCCGCACCCGGCAACAGCACGTTGTGCAGCGGAAACAGCGGCAAGGCGCTGGTGTCGGAAGCGGTCGTGAGGCCGGTCATGGGGACAATTGCGCCAGGAAGCGACGCGGCGCGCCATCGAAACCGCCATTGGACATGAACACCACATGGTCGCCCGGCTGCGCGATCGCGCCCAGTGTCTGCAGCAACGCCTCCACGTCATGCGCCACGTGCGCGTCACCGCGCACCTGCGCGATGATCGGTGCGGCATCCCAGGCCAGTTCGGGGCGATGCAGAAACACCACCGCATCGGCATCGCGCAACGACGGCGCCAATGCCTGCGCATGTGCGCCCAGCCGCATCGAATTGCTGCGCGGCTCCATTGCCACCAGCACGCGCGCCGCGCCGACCTTCGCACGCAGGCCTTGCAAGGTCGTCGCAATCGCGGTGGGGTGATGGGCGAAGTCGTCGTATACGGTGATCTCGCGTGCCTGCCCCAACCGCTCCAAGCGCCGTTTGACACTTTGAAAGCGCGCCAGCGCCGGCATCACCGTTGCCGGATCCACGCCTACCGCATGCACGGCGGCCAGTGCCGCCAATCCATTGAGCACGTTATGCCGCCCGACCAGCGGCCACTGCACCTGGCCGATCTCCACCCCACGCTGCAGCACCGCGAATGCACTGCCGTCGGCGGCGATCAAGCGTGCGCTCCACTCGAGAGAGGCATCGAAACCGAAGCGCTCCACCGGCGTCCAGCAGCCCATCGCCAGCACCTCGGCCAGGCGCGCATCCTCGCCGTTGACGATCAGCCGCCCGCGCGCCGGCACCGTGCGCACCAGATGATGGAACTGGCGCTGGATCGCGGCCACGTCCGGAAAGATGTCGGCGTGGTCGTACTCGAGGTTGTTGAGGATCGCCACCAGCGGCCGGTAATGCACGAACTTGCTGCGCTTGTCGAAGAACGCGGTGTCGTATTCGTCGGCTTCCACCACGAATTCGCGTCCCTGGCCCAGCCGCGCCGAGACCCCGAAGTCTTCGGCCACACCACCGATCAGAAAGCCCGGCGCGCGCCCGGCAGCTTCCAGCAGATAGCTCAGGATGGTGGTGGTGGTGGTCTTGCCGTGGGTGCCGGCGACGGCCAGGGTGTCGCGGCCCGGCAACACCTGCTCGGCCAGCCATTGCGCACCGGAGCTGTAGCGACGGCCGGCATCGAGCACTGCTTCGACCGCCGGGTTGCCGCGCGACAAGGCATTGCCGATGACGACGTCGCTGGCATCGGCCGAAATATTGGACGGCGCGTAGCCTTGTGCCAGCGCGATGCCGAGGGTTTCCAACTGGGTGGACATCGGCGGATAGATGGCCTGGTCGCTGCCCTCTACCTGCCAGCCCAGCTCGCGCGCAAGGGCGGCGACACCGCCCATGAAGGTCCCGGCGATGCCGAGGATGTGGAGTTTGGTCATGGGGCGCATTGTCGCCGATCGCCGGAGTTGCCGGCCATTCCGCCTCGTTGCCGAGCGCAGTGTCAGGAAAGACCTACCGTACTGTCGGGAATTTCCCGATATGCGAACTGCGTCACATCCATCACTATGCTGAACGCCAGTCGCAGCACCCCTTTGGTCCTACTCCCCAAGAGGCCAAATCCCCAGGGAGCTCATGCTGTGGAGCTCTGAGCAAGCTCATTGCTGGCGTTATTCTGCCCCGGGCGTCTTGTACGTCCGGGGTTTTTCTTTTGCGCAATCAATGCGTTACGCAAGCCGCGACGGCTTCCAGCGCGGCGGATGGACCGGGCGCACTGCCCGGCCCGAACCGTCTCAGCGACCGAGCGCGGTGCCGATACGTTCCAGCACTTCATCCAGCGAGCCCACGCCGTCCACGCGTGCCAGCTTGCCGCGCTGTTCGTAGAAACCGATCACCGGTGCCGTGGAGTCGGTATAGACCTGCAGGCGCTTGCGCACCGACTCGGGATTGTCGTCCTCGCGGCCCTCGGCCTTGGCGCGGCCGGCGATGCGCTCGACCAGCAATTCGCTGGCCACATCCAGCTGCACCACCGCATCCAGCGGCTGACCGATCTTGCCGAGCAGGTCGTCCAGCGCATTGGCCTGCGCCACGTTGCGCGGATAGCCGTCGAGGATGAAACCCTTGGCGACATCGGCCTGACCGAGCCGCGCCTCCAGCATGCCGAGCAGGATCTCGTCGGAGACCAGATCACCGCGTGCCATCACTTCCTTGGCCTTCAGGCCCAGCGGCGAGCCGGCGGCCACTTCGGCGCGCAGCAGATCGCCGGTGGAAATATGCGGGATCTCAAACTTGTCTTTGAGACGTGTCGCCTGGGTGCCCTTGCCCGAACCGGGCGGTCCCAACAGAACCAATCGCATCAGTGGACTCCACTTTCGAATAAAAACGCGTTGCGGTTGGCGGCGTTAGACTCAGGTCTTCGCCAGCGCTGACCGTATGGTCGTGCAGCTTACCGCATCCGGGGAATGTCCCGGCACTGTCCCCTGCGCCATGCCCCATCGAGGAGCCCGCCCCCCTATGTCTACTGGCAACTTGTTGTATGCCCAGTCCGGCGGCGTCACTGCCGTCATCAACGCCACCGCCGCCGGCGTGATCACCGAGGCGCGCGCTCGCAAGATCAAGGTGCTGGCCGCGCGCAACGGCATCCTGGGCGCATTGCGCGAGGAGCTGATCGACACGTCAAAGGAATCCGCCGCCACGATCGCCGCACTGGCGCAGACCCCGGGTGGCGCGTTCGGCTCGTGCCGCTACAAGCTCAAATCGCTGGAAGAAGACAGCGCCAAGTACGAGCGCCTGCTCGATGTGCTGCGTGCGCATGACGTGCGCTGGTTCCTCTACAACGGCGGCAACGACTCGGCCGATACCGCCTGGAAGGTCTCGCAGCTGGCCAAGGCCTATGGCTACCCGCTGCACTGCATCGGCGTGCCCAAGACCATCGACAACGATCTGGCGGTGACCGATACCTGCCCCGGCTTCGGCTCGGCGGCCAAATACACCGCGGTATCGGTGCGGGAGGCGGCACTGGATGTCGCCGCCATGGCCGACACCTCGACCAAGGTCTTCATCTACGAGGCGATGGGACGCCACGCCGGCTGGTTGGCCGCTGCCGCAGGCCTGGCCGGCCAGGGCCCGGACGACGCACCGCAGATCATCCTGCTGCCCGAGCGGGCCTACGACCAGGCCGCGTTTCTGGCCAAGGTCAAGCAGGTGGTGGAAAAGGTCGGTTGGTGTGTGGTGGTCGCAAGCGAAGGCATTCAGGACGCACACGGCAGCTTCGTCGCCGACGCGGGCGGCGCGGCCGATTCGTTCGGCCATGCGCAACTGGGCGGCGTGGCTTCGTTCCTGGCCGCGCAGGTCAAGCAGGAACTCGGCTACAAGGTGCACTGGACCCTGCCCGATTACCTGCAGCGCTCCGCACGCCATCTGGCCTCCAAGACCGACTGGGAGCAGGCACAGGCCGTCGGCAAGGCCGCGGTGCAATACGCGCTCAAGGGCATGAACGCGGTGATCCCGGTGATCGAACGCGTCAGCGACGCACCGTACCGCTGGAAGATCGTGCCGGCCCCGCTGCACAAGGTGGCCAACCACGAAAAGAAGATGCCGCCCAGCTTCCTGCGCAAGGACGGCTTCGGCATCACCGAACGCGCCCGCCGCTACTTCGCCCCGTTGATCAAGGGCGAAGCGCCGCTGGCCTACGGCAGCGATGGATTGCCGAAATATGTGACGTTGAAGAATGTGGCGGTGGCGAAAAAACTGCCGACGTGGGCGGGATGAACGTCGACGTGGGCGACCGGAAGCGCTAATGGGCGCTGCACGCCCATACACCCGCTCGCACCTCTGCCACAGTGCTCATGCACCGCAACACGGCATGCGGTCATCGATACAGTGCCTCGCTTGGTCGTCCAGGTTTTTGACGACACTGATCGACGGATGCGCCGCTGCGACAACGCATGTGACCTTGTGAAGCGTCATGCAGACAACCCCGGCCTGGCCGGGGTTTGTCGTTGAATGGAGTGACTGAAGCGAACGCCTGAGTTATTGACAGGCCTTGCCTTCCACCGTCATCTGCGCAGCAAACATCGGCACCTGCGGGATCTTTCCGGCGGCAGCCTGTTGCTTGGCATCTTCCAGATAGATGCGCGACTGGCCTTGGCCATCGAGCTGCGGCTTGGCATCCACCGGCTTGCGCCAGATGCGCACTACCGCCTGCTGCGCGGGGCAGGCTGCGCTGGGGACGCGGATCACGTCGTTGTAGATCCAGCCCGATGCGACGCTGGGCGTGGCCTTGGCGAAATCCACGAAGCGGGCGCGTGGCTGGCAGGTGGGACTGCTGCGCACCACCGACAAGGTATACGGCTGCGCAGCATTGCCGGTGAACACGCCTTCCAGGCGCGCACAGGCTTCTGGAATCTGGCGCAGGGTGTGCACGGCACCGACCGCTTGCGCGGTGCCGGCCGGGCGCTGTTTCAGCTCCGGCGTCGGGTCGGCAGCGAGCGCATGGGCGCTGAGCAGCACTGCAGCGATGGTCACGGCATATGTTGACGCGGCATGGTTGGACATCGTCACTCCTGGATCGGCTCGATCACGTTGGCCGCAGGCTGTCATGCCGCGACTGAACGACGCGCCAAAGCCGCAGTGGTGGCAGCGGCGCAGGCCGCGGCGCATACTCGCCCGCAATCCGGCCACCCGAACATCGCGACGCGCATTGCGGCCTCCATGGCCGTCGAGTCCGTATTCGCCACCCCACTCGCTGCGTGCATCGCCCTTGGTTCGTCCCGACCGGACGACATCCATTCTCTGGGAGGGGTCATGCTGGAACACTACGGGTTACCACTTGCGCTGGGATGTGCGGTCCTGGCAATCGTCTATGGCGGTGTATCGGCACGCTGGGTGATCGCGCAGCCGAGCGGCAACGCACGCATGCAGGAGATCGCCGCCGCGATCCAGGAAGGTGCACGCGCGTATCTCAACCGGCAATACCTCACCATTTCGATTGCCGGCGGCGTGCTGTTCGTCCTGGTCGGGCTGTTTCTGAGTTGGTACACCGCCATCGGGTTTGCGATCGGTGCGGTGCTATCCGGGTTGGCCGGCTACATCGGCATGAATGTTTCGGTACGCGCCAACGTGCGCACGGCCGAGGCCGCACGCCATGGCATCGGCCGTGCGATGGATGTGGCGTTCCGTGGTGGCGCCATCACCGGCATGCTGGTGGTGGGGCTGGGATTGCTCGGGGTGGCCGGTTATTACGCACTGCTGCAAGCGATGGGCCTGCCGCTGGAGCGCAACCTGCACGCGCTGGTGGGGCTGGCATTCGGTTCGTCGCTGATTTCGATCTTCGCGCGCCTGGGTGGCGGCATTTTCACCAAGGGTGCGGATGTGGGCGCAGACCTGGTCGGCAAGGTGGAAGCGGGCATCCCCGAGGACGACCCGCGCAACCCGGCGGTGATCGCCGACAACGTGGGCGACAATGTTGGCGACTGCGCCGGCATGGCGGCGGATCTGTTCGAAACCTATGCGGTCACCGTGATCGCCACGATGCTGCTCGGCAGCCTGACGCTGAGCGAAACCGGGCCGCACGCAGTGCTGTACCCGCTGGTGCTGGGCGGCGTCTCCATCATCGCGTCGATCGTGGGCGCCTCGTTCGTCAAGGTCAAAGCGGGCGGTTCGATCATGGGCGCGCTCTACAAAGGCGTGGTTGTTTCCGGCGTCTTGGCCGCACTCGCCTACTGGCCGATCACCCAGTCGCTGATGCGCGACAACACGCATGGCGCCACGGCCTTGTACGCCTGCGCATTGATCGGCCTGGTGCTTACCGGCCTGATCGTCTGGATCACCGAGTACTACACCGGCACCCAGTACAAGCCGGTGCAGCACGTGGCCGCCGCAAGCACCACCGGCCACGGCACCAACATCATTGCCGGCCTGGGCGTCTCGATGAAATCCACCGCGCTGCCGGTCATCGCGGTGTGCGCGGCAATCTGGGGCGCGTTTCATTTTGGCGGTTTGTACGGCATTGCAACCGCAGCGACGGCAATGCTGTCGATGGCCGGCATGATCGTGGCGCTGGATGCGTACGGGCCCATCACCGACAACGCCGGCGGCATCGCCGAGATGGCCGAGCTGCCGCCGGAGGTGCGCAACATCACCGACCCACTGGATGCGGTGGGCAACACCACCAAGGCGGTCACCAAGGGCTATGCGATCGGCTCGGCCGCACTGGCCGCGCTGGTGCTGTTTGCCGACTACACGCACAACCTGCAGGCGGCCAATCCTGGCGAGGTCTTCGCCTTCGACCTGTCCGACCACAGCGTGATCATCGGCTTGTTGATCGGCGGCTTGATCCCGTATCTGTTCGGCGCAATGGCGATGGAAGCGGTGGGGCGCGCGGCAGGCGCCGTGGTCGAAGAAGTGCGTCGCCAGTTCCGCGAGATTCCCGGGATCATGGCCGGCACCGCCAAGCCCCAGTACGACCGCGCAGTCGACATGCTGACCCGCTCGGCGATCCGCGAAATGATCCTGCCTTCGCTGCTGCCGGTGGTGGTGCCGGTGGTGGTCGGGCTGCTGCTCGGCCCGCGTGCCCTGGGCGGCCTGTTGATCGGCACGATCGTGACCGGCCTGTTCGTGGCGATTTCGATGACCACCGGCGGCGGGGCCTGGGACAACGCCAAGAAGTACATCGAAGACGGCCATTTCGGCGGCAAGGGCAGCGAGGCGCACAAGGCCGCCATCACCGGCGACACGGTGGGCGACCCGTACAAGGACACCGCCGGACCGGCGATCAATCCGCTGATCAAGATCATCAACATCGTGGCCCTGCTGCTGGTGCCGCTGCTTTGAGACCGACCTTTCGCAAGCCGCGGGTCGATCGAAGCTGATGGAGGCCGGCCCCGGAACGTGCCGACTCACGTTCCGGGGCCCAGGCGCCGTACCCCGGGCCGTGCGCCGGTGTGCGCCGCGTGCCGGCCTGCTACTGACACGCGACAGGCCTGCGGTAATGATCCCGCGTGCGGCATCGGCTCGCACGTGCCGACGCCGGGCAGGTCCGGCGCCCGCATGCAATCGCTGCACCGGGCAACACACCGCGCCACGGCTTGCGGTGCAAGCGTTCCTCAGAGGCAACCGATCAAGCCGTCATAGATCGGTGGCGCCCCACCGGGCAGTGGCTCGAACAGCGGATTGTTCACCGCCAGGGTGCGGTACATCTCGTCCAGACGCGTCCCTGCCTTCAGCGGCGCCGTGCAGCGCCAGACCCGACTGTCCGAGCGCAGGTACCCGCTGCCGGGGTCGACGCTGACCTCGCTGGCCCCGAAGGTCCAGATGCAGCTGCGCACCACCCCGCTGACCCGGTGCACCGAGCAACGCAAGCGCAGCGGCTGGTAGTCGCTGAACTCGCCGCCGCAAAAGGTGTCGCCACAGATGTTGTCGAAATCCTGTTCCAGCCGCTGCTCCAGATCGACAAAGGCTTCCCAGCCTTCGCCATTGGCGGGCCAGTCCACCGCATCGACGAATGTCGGCGCCGGCGTCGCCGCAGAGGCGAGCTGGCAGGCACCGGAGAGCAGCAGCACAACGAGCAAACGCACAGGCTTGAACATGGCAGTTCCCGAGCAGTGGATGAGTCTGCAGCGTGCGCCGCGCCGCGGGTCGCGACGATCGGGGAGCTTCCCGGGATGAATGCGGGCTATGCCGCACACGGCGGTCAGAACATTGCCCATTCAGTGTCGCTGCACCGCAACAGCCGAACGCGTAGAATCGCGCTCCACACACTAGATGACGCCTCGGGAGTTACGCGCATGGGTCTTGAACTGGTCACCTCCGGCAAGAATCTGCCGGAAGAAATCAACGTCGTCATCGAAATTCCGAAGGATTCGGAGCCGGTCAAGTACGAGGTGGACAAGGCCAGCGGCGCGATCTTCGTCGACCGCATCCTGTCCACCCCGATGCGTTACCCCTGCAATTACGGCTATGTGCCCAACACCCTGTGCGGCGACGGCGACCCGGCCGACGTGCTGGTGGTGCTGCCGCTGCCGCTGGTGCCTGGCTCGGTGGTGCGTTGCCGTCCGGTGGGCGTACTGCGCATGAGCGATGAGGCCGGCAGCGACGAAAAGATCCTGGCAGTGCCGATCGAGAAGATCTTCTCCGGCTACGCGCATATCGAGGACATCAACCAGGTGTCCAGCCACTGGATGGAGCGCATCGGCCATTTCTTCGAGCATTACAAGGACTTGGAGAAGGGCAAGTGGGTCAAGCTGGATGGCTGGGGCGGCGCGGCCGAGGCCAAGCGCATCCTGGTGGAGTCGGTGGAACGCTATAATTCCGACGCACCCTGATCCAACGACCGTGACGCAGCCCCGCAACCGCGGGGCGATCGGGATCACGCTTCCGGCGTGATCCCGGTGACCGCCGGCGGCAGATTGGGTACATTGCCGACAGCGTTTGGCCGGTGTCTGTCACCGGTGACTCTTGGGGAAGTGTCTTGCGTATTCTGTTTGTTGGGGACGAAGCCAGTCTTCCGTCCGAATTGAGCGACTATGTCGCCGATCTGGGTGATCAGTGGCAGGTGCAGCAGGTGGCCGACGGCAATTCGGCGATCGAGGCGGCCGCGTTATCGCCGTTCGACGCGGTCATCGTCGCCCCCGTCCTGCCCGATCTCACGTCCGCCACGTTGCTGGGGCAGATCCGTACGCTGCGCCCGGACACCATCCGCATCGCCCTGATCGATGCCCAGGATGGTCAGCGCACCCCGCCGGCTCGCATCATTGGCGTGGCGCACCGCTTCCTGCCGGTGCCGCTGGCCCCGGAAGTCCTGCTCGAAGCCATCACCAGCCTGGAAGAACTGCGCGATCTGCTCGGCAATCCGCGCTTGCGCGCCGCCATTGGCCGGATCGAAAAACTGCCGTCGCCGCCGCATCTGTATCTGAGCCTGATGCATGCACTGGAAGAAGACGATGGCGCCGACGCGGCCGATATCGCCAAGCTGATCGCCGGCGATCCGGCGATTGCCGCCAAGGTGCTGCAGCTGTGCAATTCCGCATTCTTCTCCGGCGGCCGCAGCATCACCGATCTGCGCACGGCAGTGACCCGCCTGGGCGTGGCCACGCTGCGCGACCTGGTCCTGGCCAGCGAAGTGTTCTCGGTGCAGACGCTGACCCCGGCCGAGCGCAATGCGATGCAGCGCCGCGCCCTGCTCTCCTCGCGACTGGCCGCCAAGGTGTTGCCGCCGACCAGCGCAGAACTGGGCTCCACCGCCGCGCTGCTGGCCGATATCGGCTTGTTGCTGCCCGGCGTGCGCGACGAGCGCGAACCGCCGCTGGAAGGCGGCGACGACCGCCTGGGCCATACCGAAGCCGGTGCTTACCTGCTCGGCCTGTGGGGCCTGCCGATGCCGATCATCGAAGCGGTGGCCTTCCATCGCCACCCGCAGCGCTCCAGCCTGCGCAGTTTCTGGGTGACCGGCGCGGTGCATGTGGCGACCGCATTGGCCAGCGGCGAAACCGTGGACGAAGAGTACTTGTCCAAGGTCGGCGTGCTCGCCCGCCTGCCAACCTGGCGCGAACAGGCCGATACCTTGCTGGGGCTTGCCGAGGCTTGAGCTGCCTGTGAATGAAAAAAAAACGCGGCGAAAGCCGCGTTTTTTTTTGCCGCACCACTGCAGCAAGGCCGCACTGAAACGCAGCCGCTGAAGTGCAGCCGGCACCTCCTTTCCGATCGGCCGCTCGCCACATCAGTGCAGATGTCATCAGTGATGGTAGTGGCGTCGGCTGACCGTCGGCACGGTCGCTTTGATCATGAGGGCCGCAGATGCCTGCATCGCATCCACCTCACCATAAAAAAAAGGACGGGCCTTGCGGCCCGTCCCTCATGCTACAGCGCGTCGATGGATCAGAAACGCTGGGTGTACTTCATGTACACGAAGCGACCGATTTCGAAGCCGCCGTAATAGGCAAAGCTGCTGTTCGGTGCCGAGTACTGCAGCGGACCGCGGTGATCGAACACGTTGTTCGCGCCGAGTGCGATCGTTGCGTCCCACGGTGCCTTCCAGTTGACCTGCAGGTCGTGGAAGGTGTTGGAACCAGTGTGGCGCAGCGGATCGGATTCGCCGTTGGCGAAATGGTCGGGAGCGTCGCAATAGCCCTCGGCCAGCGTGATGCAGCTTTCCTTCATGCCCGAGTAGTAACGCAGGGTGTAGTTGACGCCGAAATCACCCAGCGCCCAGTTCACGCCAACGTTGGAACGCACGCGGAAGATGCCCGGCTCGCCGACGCGGCCGATCATGATGGCGTTGCCCGCGCTGTCCTGGCCGGCTTCGTCATACTTGCTGACGTAGCTGGTCTGCCAATCCAGGGTGAAAGAGCCGATTGCAGTTTCCGGCAAACGGTACTTCACGCCCAGGTCGTAGCCTTCGGTTTCCATCTGGCCGAGGTTGGCCACGCCGTAGGTCATCGAGGAGATATGGCCGTCGGCTGCACGCGTCACGCCTGCGCAGCGCTCCGAATTGCCCAGCACGTAGCAGTCGCGCAGGATACGGTCGACGCTATCGGCGATGATCATGTCGTTGATCTCGTAGCGGTACCAATCCAGCGAGATATCCAGGCCCTGCACCCAACGCGGGCTCCACACCAGACCAGCGGTCTTGCTGGTGGAGGTTTCCGGCTTCAGGTTCGGGTTGGCACCGCTGACGAATTCGTCAGGCGTCTGGCACGGGTAGGTCGTGCAAGGCACGAAGCCCTGACCCAGCTGGGTGTAGCCCAACGGTACGCCGGCATTGGTGCAGGCCGCATTGCCATTGACGCTGTTCGGAGCACCGACGCCGCAGGGATCGATGTAATCCTCGAAGCTGCTGCTCAGGCCGCCGTACAGATCGCTGATGGTCGGCGCGCGGAAGCCTTCCGCATAGGTCGCACGCACCAGCAGGTCTTCCAGCGGACGCCAGGTCAGGCCGAACTTGGAGTTCAGCGTGTCGCCGAAGTTGCTGTAGTCCGAGTAACGCGTCGCAGCGTTGAAGGTCAGTTCCTTGGCGAATGCGACGTCGCTCAGCAGCGGCACATTCAATTCGAGGTAGACCTCGTCCAGCGAGTACTCGCCCTGCGTGGTCTTGGCACCCAGGCCCGTGCTCTCGCCCGACTGCGCGAATGCGTCAGGAGAGAAGCGGCCTTCTTCCTTGCGGTGTTCATAGCCGACCGCAATGCCCAGGTCGCCAGCCGGCAGTTCAACGATCGAACCGGACAGGTTGGCAGTGAAGCTGGTGGTCTTGGTCAGGCCGGTGTCGGTGAAGGTGGGGAACAGGAATTCCTGCAACGCCGGATCGGCGAGCGAACCCTGACCTGCAACGTTGTACGGCAGCAACGGGTTCCACGGACGGCACGCCGACAGCGGAGTCGGGTTGGCGGCGGTACCGCACTGTGCAACGCCCTGGCCGTTGATGAAGGACGGGCCCAGTGCCTGACGCGATGCGATCAGGCTCATGTCGCCACGGCTGCGCTTGGTGTTCTCGTTGCGATTCCACAACGCGCCAACGTCCCAGTCCCAGGTCTTGCCACCGAGATCGAAGTAGCCGCTCAAGGTCGGCGCAAAGCGCAGGGTCTTGAGCTGGTTTTCGGTGGCGCGCGGCACTTCCCACAGGCGGCGACGGAAATCGACGTCCTGGCCAACCGGATTGAACGCGCTGCCGGCTTCCAGCGGCGTGCCGAACGAACCGGACTGGTACGGATAACCCGCGATCTGTCCGTCGGTCGTGCGCTCGTTGTAAGCGATGTCGGCGTTGAAGGTGATGGCATCGGCAACGTCGTAGTTGACGTTGGCAAACACCGACTTCCGCTCGATACCGGTCTGCACCATCATCTGCTGGTTCGAGTTGGCGTACTCGGCCGGGGTGATGGGGTGATAGTCGGCCGGGTTGTTCGGGTTACCACCGGCATTGAGGGTCTGCCACACCGCGGTGTCCGGATCTGCGCAGTCGACCTGCAGCGGATTGCACCACGAGCCGTTCTGGCTGATCGGGCTCCAGCTGTTCGGGGTGGAGTTGGGACCACGCGAGCCATCGCGGCTGAACCAGCGGTTCTTGGCGAACACCGGATCCTGCTTGGAGTACTCGGCCGACAGCGTCACGCCGCCGCGCTCGCCCTGCGAACCGACAGTGAAGGAGTACTGCGTGGTATCGCCGTCGCCCTGACCGAACTGGCCGAACTGCACGCTGGCTTCAGCGCCGTCGAAACGCTTGCGGGTGATGACGTTGACCACACCGGCAATGGCATCGGAACCGTAGATGGACGAAGCGCCATCCTTCAGCACTTCGATACGCTCGATTGCCGACATCGGAATCTGGCTGAGATCCTGCAGACCGGAGGTCGATGCACCCAGACGCTTACCGTTCACCAGCACCAACGTACGCTGCGCGCCGAGGTTACGCAGATCGACGTAGTAACCGCCGACGTCTTCGCCCGACGACAGCGCATCAGCGCGCGAGATCGCCGGCGAACCAGCGGAGGTCAGGTTCTGCAGCACGTCGGCGACGGAGGTCAGACCCTGCTTTTCCAGTGCCTGACGGTCAAGCGTCAAAATCGGCTGCTGGGTCTCGACATCGGCGCTGCGGATGCGCGAGCCGGTGATCTCGATACGGTCCAGCGTGGTGGTCGATTCTTGCGCGACGGCAAATGCCGGCGTCAACGCGATCGCAATACCGGCGGGCAACAGGCCCAGCCGCACTGCGGAGGTGCGAAGGTTCATCAATCTCTCCAGGGTTCGTTAGTGGCGCGTTAAGCGCCCCTGTGCAAATTACGATTGCGTGAACATCGTCGCTTTGCGCGTCACGTTCCGTGGCTTTGCCGAATCTGGCGGATTTGTCGTTTGGTCGCGGTAATGCGATGCGGAGACACCGAAACGCGCACGAAACGCACGCGCAAAGCTGCAGCAATTGTCGAACCCGCTTGCCGCCGCAACCTCACCGATCATCATCGAGGTATCGCGCAGCAGATCGGAGGCGCGTTCCAGGCGCAGGCGCGCCGACAGGGCCTGCGGGCTTTCCTCGTACAGGCTCTGGAACGTCTTGGACACATACCAACTGGAGAAGTTGGTCAGCTGCGCCAGCTCGGCGATGCGCACCACGCGGTCGCTATTGCCTTCCAGATACAGCCGCGCACGTTGCATGCGACCGAAGACCTGACGGCGACGGCTGCGCGAACGCCCCGGGCAGCGCTGCTCCTGCGCGATGAAGTCGCGCTGCATCGCAGCCAGATGCAGCAACAGCGGGCGTGCCGATGCACCGCCGCTCTGCGCAGCCGCGTTACGCCACAGACGCAATGCAATGCGCAGATCGCCACGCGACAGCTGGCTGCGTCCCGGATACAACGTGGCGTCGGTCAACTCGGCCAGCGACTGTAGGCTGTCGCCATCGAGGCTGACGCCGACACAGAGCGCGCTGCGGTCGGCCTGTACGGTGGGATGCGATTCCTTGTCGAAGGCGATCCAGTCGCCGGCGCGCAGACGGAAGCGCCCTTCCTTGGACTCCACCCAGGCGCGGCCGCGCAACTGCACCCACAGCGTGAACGTGGCCGCGGCGGTCCGGATGCTGCCCAGGCGGGAGACCGCCAGACAGGTCGTCGACGTCGGCTCGCTGGCACCGTCCAAGGAAAGTGCGAGCCCGCGATCTGCGGTGATGACCTGTTGCATGGTGGCAGCCCCCTGTACAAAAGAGGGCGTAGTGTTTTGCCGAATCTGGCGTCAGTCAGGAAGTTCCGACGAAGGTCTGCCGAAATTGCCACGAAGTCTTTCCGAAAAACTTACGAAGCGATTTTCCTCAACACGATCAACAGGTTGGATATCACACCCAACGGCGTGGCCAAGCGCTCCGGCAACGCCATGAAGGCAATCGAGCTGCCGTCTTCTTCTGCCAATGCCACATACAACGCGCCGCTGCGCTGATCCACGCTGAAACCATTGATGGTGGTGTACTTGGCCGCATCCATGCAGCGCCCGACACCGCCGCGCAGGTCGCTGTCATAGGTGGCACAGGCGTCGGTGGACGACAGGTAATGCAATTGCCCGCGCGCGCCGGGAGCCCAGCTGCGATAGCGCCAGCGCGATGGCTGCTGCGGATCGACCGGTCGCAAGGTGTCGGCGGCCAGCGACGGGGCGACCTGCCATAGCCCGCCGCCGGTCAGACGCGTCAGCAATACCTGGCCGCTGGCGCGGTCCAGCCGCAGCTGCGAGACGTCCTGCAGCGACGCCAGCGCGCGCCATGGAGCACTGCGTCTGTCGTAGAGCGTGGCAAAGGTGCGCCCGTCATCGGCGGCAGCCACCACCAACAACTGATCGGGATCGGGAACATGGATCGCCTGCAACGGTCGCGGCTGCGGCACCGGGAGCCGCAGCGCCTTGCCGGTACTCGGGGTCACTTCGAACAGTGCCGCATGCCCGTGCGCATCGCTGCCGCTGACCAGCACGCGTTGCGAGTCGGCCGACCAGTCGGCGGCCTGGCGCGCATCCGGCCGCAGGCCTTCGATCAGGCGCACCGAGCCGGGCTTGCCGACATCGCCCCACCACAGGCCGTACGCACCGGAGCGGTTGGAGGCAAAGATTAACTGGCGCCCGTCCGGCGCAATCATCGGCTGATCGTCGCGCCCGCTGGAAGGAAACAGCCGGCGGCGAATGTAGCCGCCATTCATGGGGTCGTGAATGACCTGATAGACGCCAAATTGCGGTTTGCGCTGCACGAAGACCAGATGACCATGCGCCACATCCGGTGCCTGCGCATCGTCCACACCGAGGTCATGCAGGCTGCGGTCGACCAGATCGAGCCGGTAGAGCCGCGCTTCGCTGTCCACACGACGCCCGAAGATCAGCCCGCTGCCATCGGGCAACCAGCTCCAGCCACGAATATCGGCGTTGTCGTGGGTCAGCCGCTCGGCGGTTCCGCCGCTTGCCGGAATGCGCCACAGATCGCCAAGCTGCGGATTGCGCAGAAACACGATCCAGTGCCCGTCGGGCGAATAGCGCGGCGTGTAGTCGAAGTCGCTCGACTGCGCGCTGTAGCGCAGCGGCTGCCATTGGCCGGTTTCCAGATCCAGCCGCCGCATGCGCGGCGACCCGTGCGTGCCGGTCATGCTGCCGAACAGCAGGGCACGGCCGTCCGGCGACCAACTGAAACTCAGCATGTCCGCGCCATCGCAGCGCGCCACCTCGCGTGCGGCAGCCGGGCCGTTGGCAGCAGCAATCATGATGCGGCAACTGCCATCGGGCGCCTGCCGCGAGAAGGCGATCTCGCGCCCATCCGGCGACCAGGCCGGCAGCCGATCGGAAATACCGGCCGCCGGCGTGTCCAGCACGCGCGGGTAGGCGTTGTTGGTGGTCTTGACCAGGATCGAGGTGCCTGCGCGATCGCTGGTCAGCGAGGCATAGGCCACCATCGCCCCGTCCGGCGACAGGCTGGGCATGAGATCGAATCCGCCGCCCGCGGTGATGATCTGGTACGGGCGCTTGGGGCTGCCGAGCACTGCCGAGGCCGCTGCCGCGTCGCGATCCGGCGCGCGCATCCACAGCGTCCGCGCCGCCAGTCCCAGCACCACCAATAAGGCCACGCTGGCCACTGCCAAGGCCATCCATCGGCGCTGCCGCACTGCAGCCGACGCAGGCGGAACCGATGCTGGAGGCTGCCGGGTGACCGGGCTGCGCTCCACTGCAGCAGTCGCGGTGACGCCGGCGGTGCGGTTGCGCTCGCCGGGCTCCTTGTCCGATGCAGTCACCGCCGTCGCGGGCGCGGCAACATCGGCCGGACCGTCCGACGGCTGCTCCCACGCAACCGGGGCCAGCAGCCGATAGCCGGTCTTGGCAATGGTCTCGATATGCTCGAAGCGCTGGCTGCCGTTGCTGGCCAATGCCTTGCGCAGTTGCGTGACCGCCTGGGTCACCACGTCGTTGGTCGGCAAGGTGTCGGGCCAGACCTCGGCCAGCAGTTGCTCGCGCGTCACCACCTGGCCCGGCTGCCGCGCCAGCGTCAGCAATACCGCCAGGGATTTCGGCGCCAGACGCGCGGCGCGCTTGGCGCCGGGCGCATGCACCTCGCGCGAGGCGACGTCGACCACGCATTGGCCGACACGTAACCGGCCCGATGGCAAGGCATTAGCGGGAGTAACACTCATCGGCAAGAAACACGCATCGGCATGCAAGGACTACAAAGAACGCAACACGCACTTCGCGCGAAACGCCAAATTCAGCAAAGGACCACAACCAACTGTGTCATGCATCCATTTGGTGCAAATTTTACTCTATGCCTCATTGCTTCCCTACGACAGGTGGCGACGTCAGGCTCTCTCTCTCTCGCCGACGAATTCAAATAATTACGATGTCCCCTTCGCGCCTCTGGCGCGATTTTTTTATCTGCGATTCAGGAAAATGCCGCGAAATGCTTGCGGGCTGTAACCGCTTGCAACGCAGTCACCGCGCGGCACTTGCGTACCGCGCTGCGATCTGACTAAGCCGAAGCTGAATTTTTCCTAAGCAGCCAGTCGGTCTGCTGCAACGCGACGATGCTGCCGCATGTCACGTGGCGCGATACACCTGCGCGCCTTGCGCCAGAAACTGCGCCGACTTCTCTTCCATTCCCGCCGACAAGGCATGCGCCTCGCCCATACCGTGCTCGGCCGCGTAATCGCGCACGTCCTGGGTGATCTTCATCGAGCAAAAATGCGGCCCGCACATCGAGCAGAAGTGCGCCAGCTTGTGCGCCTCCTTGGGCAGGGTTTCGTCGTGGAACTCCCTGGCCTTTTCCGGATCCAGCCCGAGATGGAACTGGTCGTCCCACCGGAATTCGAAACGCGCCTTGCTCAAGGCGTTGTCACGCACCTGCGCACCGGGATGCCCCTTGGCCAGATCCGCAGCATGTGCGGCGATCTTGTAGGCCATGATGCCGTCGCGTACGTCCTGCCGATTGGGCAGGCCCAGATGTTCCTTGGGCGTGACATAGCAAAGCATCGCGGTGCCGAACCAGCCGATCATCGCCGCACCGATGGCGCTGGTGATGTGGTCGTAGCCGGGCGCGATATCGGTGGTCAGCGGCCCCAGGGTATAGAACGGCGCCTCGCCGCATTCGCGCAGCTGCTTGTCCATGTTTTCCTTGATCAGCTGCATCGGCACGTGCCCCGGACCTTCGATCATGGTCTGCACATCGTGCTTCCAGGCGATCCTGGTCAGCTCGCCCAGCGTTTCCAGCTCGCCGAACTGGGCTGCATCGTTGGCATCGGCAATGCAGCCCGGGCGCAGGCCATCGCCCAGCGAAAACGCCACGTCATAGGCTTTCATGATCTGGCAGATGTCTTCGAAGTGCGTGTAGAGAAAGTTTTCCTTGTGATGGGCCAGGCACCACTTGGCCAGGATCGACCCGCCGCGCGAGACGATGCCGGTCACCCGCTTTGCCGTCAGCGGCACATAGCGCAGCAGCACGCCGGCGTGGATGGTGAAGTAATCCACGCCCTGCTCGGCCTGCTCGATCAAGGTGTCGCGAAAGATCTCCCAGGTAAGCTCTTCCGCACGCCCGTCGACCTTTTCCAGCGCCTGATAGATCGGCACCGTGCCGATCGGCACCGGCGAATTGCGGATGATCCATTCGCGCGTTTCGTGGATGTGCTTGCCGGTGGACAGGTCCATCACCGTGTCGCCGCCCCAGCGGATCGACCACACCAGCTTTTCGACCTCTTCCGCAATGCCGGACGACACCGCGCTGTTGCCGATGTTGGCGTTGATCTTGGTCAGGAAGTTGCGACCGATGATCATCGGCTCGCTTTCCGGGTGATTGATGTTGTTGGGCAGGATCGCGCGGCCGCGTGCAATTTCGTCACGCACGAATTCCGGTGTGATGCGTTGCTGGATCGCGGCACCGAAGGCTTCGCCCGGATGCTGCTTGCGCAGCATCGCGTCGGCCACCGCTTCCAGGCGCTGGTTTTCGCGGATGGCCACGAACTCCATTTCCGGAGTGATGATGCCGCGCCGCGCGTAATGCATCTGGGTAACATTGGCACCCTCGCGCGCCACGCGTGGCAGGCGCCGCGCAGGAAAGCGCACCGCATCCAGGCGCGCATCGTGCTCGCGGCCGCGGCCGAAGCTGGAACTCAGGCCATCCAGCGCCACGGTATCGCCACGCTCGGCGATCCAGCGCGCGCGCAGCGGCGCCAGACCGGCGGCAAGATCGATCGCGGCATGCGGGTCGGTATACGGCCCGGAGGTGTCGTAGACGCTGAGCGGCGCATTGTCCTCGCCACCGAACAGGGTCGGTGTGCGGGTCAATGCAATCTCGCGCATCGGCACCTGCAGGTCGGCGCGCGAACCCTGCACGAAGATCTTGCGGGAGCCTGGAATCGGCTGGGTCACAGCCTCGGACAGCGACTGGGCTTGTTGCTGCAAAACGGTCGGCGCGGCATTCATGACGTTCGTCCTGTGTGCTGGAAGACCAGCACCCACGGCGCTGGCCCTGCGAAGGATTCGCAGGCGGACGAAGCGGCGGCGCTCAATGGCGATGCGCCCGTACAGGCACGGACCATCGCATCTAACGAAGCTTCCCTACGCCGGTATCAGCCGGATCAGGTTCGAAGGGACTATCTCAACCGCAGCGTACTGCGGTACCCCCACTTCGGCGGCGATTAAACCACATCGCACCCTGCGCGGCTGAAAAAATATCGCGGGGCGTCGGCAACGCGCTTCGCACCGAGTGCGCCAGCGGCGCATGCCGTTCTGGGCAGCGAACGCTGCCCACCTGGCAGAGCGTGCAGCAGTAGCCTCGCCTTCCACAGCGACATATGTCTCCGCCTGCCACCGCAGGTCGGCGGTGCACATGCACGGCCTCGCCACGGCATTGCATGGCGCACCCGCGCACTGTGCGCGGCGCAGCGCGACAAGGCGCCGATTGGCGAAAAACGGTGGCGACACCCGCTCGTTAAATTCCCGCTAAGCCTGCGTGTCGTGTCGATGAAGACGTACACGCAGGTGCCATCCAACGGGGATCGCGCTGTCGTTCCTCCTCTACCGGGAATCGCCGTACACATGACTATGTCCACGCTCCACCCGACCCTGCGTCGGGGCTCGCTCGCGATCGCCATCGGCCTGTGCATCACCACCAGTGCCGTTGCCCAGGAACAGACCGACAAGAGTCCGACCAATCTGGACAAGATCGAAGTCACCGGCTCGCGCATCCGCTCTGTCGACGTGGAAAATTCGCAACCGGTGCTGGTGCTCACGCGCCAGGACATCGAAAAGCAGGGCCTGACCTCGGTGGCCGACGTGCTCAAGCGCATCCCCTCCAATGGCGCAACGATGAACTCCACCGTCAACAACGGCGGCGACGGCTCGGCCACCGTGAGCCTGCGCAACCTGGGTGCCTCGCGCACCTTGGTCCTGGTCAACGGACGGCGCTGGGTGTCGGGCCTGTCCGGCTCGGTGGATCTCAACACCATTCCGTCGGCCATCGTGGAGCGGGTGGAAGTGCTCAAGGACGGCGCCTCGTCGATCTATGGCTCCGATGCCATCGCCGGTGTGGTCAACATCATCACCCGCAGCGATTTCGATGGTGCCGAAGTCAATGCCTACGTCGGCCAGTACGGCCAGGGCGACGGTCAGCGCACCTCGTTCGATGCCACCGTGGGCGCCACCAGCGAGCGCGGCAATCTGGTGATCGGGCTGTCCAGCGTCAAGGAAGATGCGGTGATGGCAGGCGACCGCGAGATCTCGGCCGAGCCGGTGTATGGCGCAGGGTCGTCGGCCTACAGCAGCTACTCGGCAAGTGGCCGTCTGCGGGCAGGTGGCAACAGCGGTGCCTGGACCGTGTTGCCCGGCAGCGCAACCGCCAGCGGCGACAGCAATTATCCGCGCTACGGTCTGGACCAGTACACCGCCTTCAATACCTCCGACTACGGCTACAACTACGCCAAGGACAATTACCTGGTCACGCCGCAGAAGCGCGATGCCTTGTACGTGCAGGGCAACTACGCACTTACCGACAACGTGCGCTTCAAGTTCGATGGGCTCTATAACCGCCGCCAATCGTCACAGCAGCTGGCCGGCTTTCCGCTGGCCTCGGTCAACACAGGCATCCTGATGAGCGGCGACAGCTACTACAACCCGTACAACAGCGCCTACGGCGGCGACGGACGCGATGTGGGCTGGTCGCATCGGTTGACCGAATTCGCGCGCACCTACCAGCAGGACGTCAAGACCTCGCACGTGTATACCGGGCTGGAGGGCGACTTCCAGTTTGCGGACAGGCAGTTCAGTTGGGACGTGGGCTTTGCGCACAATCAGACCGACCAGACCGAAACCCAGTACGGCGACGTCAACCTGCTCAACCTGAGCAACGCGCTCGGCGCATCCGCCATCGTCAATGGCACCCTGTCGTGCCTGGACAGCGGCGGCGCAGTCATTGCCGGCTGCGTGCCATTCAACCCACTGTCGCCGGCCGGTGGCGTGACTCAGGAGATGCTGGACTACATCCTGTTCACCGCGCACAACACCTATCAGTACAAGAACAGCAGTTTCACCGCCAACCTCACCGGCGATCTGTTCGAGCTTCCCGCCGGCTGGATGAGCTTTGCCGCCGGCGTCGAGCATCGCGAGGAAAGCGGCTTCTCCTCGCCGGATGCGTTGATTTCGGCCGGTTACACCTCGGGCAATTCGTTTACGCCCACCTCCGGCTCGTACACGCTCAACGACTACTACACCGAAGTGGCGATTCCGCTGCTGAAGGATGTGGCCGGTGCGCAATTGCTGGAACTGAGCGCAGCCGTGCGTTACTCGGACTACAACACCTTCGGCAGCACCACCAACAGCAAATTCGGTTTCAAGTGGAAACCGGTCGCAGACCTGTTGATCCGTGGCAACTACGCTACCGGCTTCCGCGCGCCATCGATCGAAAACCTGTACCTGGGCGCATCGGACAGCTTCGATACCTATTCCGATCCCTGCTCGACCAACAGCACCTCCTACACCGGCGCGATTGCCGCCGCGTGCGCGGCCGGCGGCGTACCGGCCAATTACGTGGCCGAGTACAACAGCGCCAGCGGCAACTCCGGCCAGACCATCTATCCGTTCACCTACACCAGCAACGCCAACCTGCAGCCGGAAAAGTCCAAGAACGCCACGCTCGGTTTCGTCTACAGCCCCGCCTCGGTGCAAGGCCTGGATGTGTCGCTGGACTGGTGGAAGATCAGGATCACCGACGCCATCACCGAATTCAGCGCCAACCAGATCCTGTCGCAGTGTTATCAGTTCAATGTCTCGGCGTTCTGCGACCTGGTCACCCGCGATGCCACCGGCGCCATCACCGGCCTGGTGATCCAGCCGGTGAACGTCGGCGAGCAACGCATGCAGGGCTACGATTTCACCGCGCGCTACAAGCTGCCGCAGACCGCGATCGGCCAGTTCATGCTGACGCTGGATTCGACCTACGTGGCCGTCAACGAGCAGAAGCAGGACGACAATGCGGCCTGGGAAAGCTACAACGGCATCTACCACACCGATAACCCGAACTGGCGCACGCGCGGCACGCTCACCCTGGACTGGAGCTACGGCAACCTGGCCGCCAACTGGGCCGTGCGTTACTACTCGGGCATGAAGGACTACGACTCGGAGCTGGACGACACCGGCAACTATCGCCACGTCGCGGCGACTGCGTTCAACGACATGCAGGTGTCTTACCAATTGCCGTGGAATGCGACTGTGCGCGTGGGTTTGAACAACGTCTTCGACCGCGACCCGCCGGTGGCGCTCAGCGCCTCTGCCAACTCGTTCGATTCGGCCTATGCCATCCCGGGACGCTACAGCTACCTGCAGTACACCCAGCGCTTCTGATCGCGCGCCCTTGGGCCGCCGGGCCCGCTGGCTGGATACGCCGGTTGTCACAACGGCCTCCCTCGGGAGGTCGTTGTGCATGTGCCAGGGCTGACACGCAGGCGGCCGCCTGGCACGCAGCACGCCAGCGGCGCCATGCAGGGACATTTCCACGGCACATCCCCCCGCTAGCCTGCAGTCACTACAACAAGAAACCCGCTCTCTCTCCCTGCCGCCGATCTTCGGCGGCTTTTTTTTTGGACCTACTTGCCACAGCCGTCGCCGGTTCGTTATCGTTCTGTGAAACAGGGGATGGACAACGCAGATGCAGGGGATGCACCGGTTTGGCTGGGCGGCAGTGCTGCTGACGGGAATATTTTCAGGGACCGCGCAGGCCGCCTCTGCGCCGCCTGTCGAGGCATTCGTCGAATCCGGTCCGATCACCTCGCCGGCGATGTCACCCGATGGAAAGCATCTGGCGGTCAGCGCGGATCTGGGCGATGGCAACTACGCGCTGGTGGTCTACCGCATCGCCGGCATGCAATCCACCACGATGCTGCGCTTGCCGCGCTATGAATTGCCGGTGCGCATTGCCTGGGTCAGCGACCGGCGGCTGGTGATCGGCAAGGGGCGCAAACTCGGCTCGCTGGAAGAACCCGTGCCGATGGGCGAGATCATCGCCACCGATCTGGATGGCAGCAATCAGCGCTATGTGTACGGCTACCTGCAAAGCACGCGCAATGCGGGCCTGGAGCGCGGATTCGGCTATATCGAGGGCCTGCCGAGTCGCCGCAACGGGCACTTCTACATGCGGCGTCTGTCGTTGGACTCGCGCCATTCGATGCTCTACGACGTCGACGCCAACACCACCACCCATCGGCTGATGGCCGACATCGACGTCCCCGATCTGCGGTTCGTGCTCGACCACGATGGCGTGGCGCACTACGCGTACGGCACCGACGACAACGATAACCCGTTGCTGTTCCGCCGCTCGGGCAATGGCTGGTCGCCAATGACCCAGGTCCAGGCCAGCTGGCGACCGATCGCATTCGCGCGGCAGCCGGGCCGCCTCTATGGCTGGTACAGCGACGCGGGTGGCCCTGCAGTCCTGGTGGCCACCGATCCCGATGGCCAGCAGCGCAGCGTGCTTGCGTCGGACCCGTTCTACAGCGTGGATGACCTGCAGTGGGGTTCGGCGCCGCAAACGCCGTTTGCTGCACGGCTGGGGCCAGGGCGGCCGACACTGCGCTATTTCGAGCAGGACACCGCCGAAGCGCAACTGCACCGGAGCCTGAGCCAGACCCTGGCCGGCCAGTACGTGGACTTCATCAATTTCACCGAGGACGGCAATGGCCTGCTGCTGAGGGCCTACAGCGACCGCGATGCCGGAGCCTGGTACATCTTCGACCGGCCGAGCAATACGCTCAAACTCGTCATCAAGGCACGCAATGCATTGCAGGCGGCGCAAATGAGCGAGCGGCGCATGGTGACCTTTCAAGCCAGCGACGGCTTGACCCTGGACGGCGTGCTCACCGTTCCCGGCAACGCCGCAAATGGGGTGCGCCTGCCGATGATCCTGCTGCCGCACGGCGGCCCGCATGCCGATGGCGATGGCTGGGCCTTCGATACCGACGCCCAGTTCCTGGCCAGCCGCGGGTATCTGGTGCTGCAGGTCAACTATCGCGGCGGCCTGGGTCGTGGCAACCGGTTCGAGCGCGCCGGATATCGCCAGTGGGGCGAACGCATCCAGGACGATCTGATCGACGGCGTACGCTGGGCGGTGGGCCAGGGACTGGCCGATCAGACGCGCATCTGCAGCTACGGCGCCAGTTTCGGCGCGTATGCCGCCATGATGGTGCAGGTCAAGGCGCCGGAGTTGTTCCGCTGCGCGGTCGGCGTGGCCGGCATCTACGATCTGCAGATGATGTACAGCAAGGGCGACATCAATCGCAGCGAGTACGGCCTGAATTATCTGGAGCGCGCCATCGGCCGTGATGCCGCCGAACTGGCCGCACACTCCCCGGTGATGTTGGCCGAGCGCATCAAGGTGCCGGTGCTGCTCGTGCACGGCGAAGAGGACGAACGCGCCCCGTTTGCGCAGGCCAAGAGCCTGCGCGCGGCATTGACGCGCAGCGGCAACGCGCCGCAGTGGATGGCCGTTGCCAAGGAAGGCCACGGTTTCTACAAGGAAGCCAATCAGGTCACCTTCTACCGCACGCTCGAACGCTTTCTTGCCGAGCAGTTGGGTGACACCACCACAGCGACGACGTCCAGTGCCGTATCCGCCGCGCCGCAGTGACCACGCAAGCTAGTCCAGCGTATAGCCCACCCGCAAACCACCCCAGTGCTTGCGGCCGACGTAGATCGGGGCCGACAGGTCGAACATGATCTGGCCGGTGTCGCGGCGGTAGACCTGCAGGCGATACGGGTCGGTGTGCGCGCCCACGCTGCGGCCGACGCGGTCGGTGAACTTGCGCTTGGTGCGGTTGCCGACCAGATCGCGCTTGGGATCGCCGGTCAGCGGCTGGGTGAAGCGCAGATTATGCGTGGGCACATAGCCGTCGGGATTGGCGCAGATGGCAAACACGATCCACGGATGCGCATCCAGCAGCGGCTCCTGCAAGGCCGGCAACACCTCGTCGCAAAGCGCATCGAAGTCGGTGCTGAACTTGGCCGGCTCCACGCCGGCAATCGGCGTGTAGGTGCGGGCGAACAGCGCCGCTTCGTCGATCTGGCCGCGTGCGATGGCCTGCGCCAGGGCAGTGCCGATACGAGCGGCGGTCGCCACGGCGAGTTCCTTGACGCGCGCGTGCCGGGGCACTGTCAGCGGGTCGGCCGGCAGACGGAACAGGCCCACGCAATCGCGCAGCGTTTCGGTACCGCGCTCCAGCGCCTCGCTGCGTTCGGCCACGTGCGCGGCATGCTGCAGGTTGCTGCGACCCAGCGCCACCACGCCATCGACGGCACGTTCGATGCCGCGAATCTCGCCGTCCTGCGCCTGGATCCGCCCGGCCACCGTGGTCATCGCGCTGCTGGCCTGGCCGAGCACGCGGGTGATGCCGTCGAGTACCGCTTCGGTGCCGCGCGCGGAGGCCGCACCCTCGCCCACCGCGGCGCTGGTTTCGGCCAGGATCGCGCGCACGTCGCGCGCTGCCGCTGCCGCCCGTTCGGCCAGGCGGCGGATCTCGGTGGCGACCACCGCGAACCCGCGCCCCGCATCGCCGGCATGCGCGGCTTCGATGCCGGCGTTGATCGACAGGATATTGGTCTGGAACGCCACCGAGTCGATGACTTCGATGACCTCGCCGGCACGCGCGGCGCGACGTTCCACTTCGTGCATGGCCTGGCCCAGCGCATGTGCGGCGGCGACGCCCTGACGTGCGCTGTCGTCGGCACTGGCGGCCAGCGCAATCACCTGCGTCAGATCGGCGTTGACGTCCTGCAGGCTCGAAGAGAGCCGCTGCACCGCCGTGCGGGCGCCATCCAGTGCATCGGCCTGCGCCTGCGACTGACGCACCATGCCGTCGTTTTCGGCCACCAGCGGCGGCACTTCGGCGGCGATCTGCACCGACAACGCCACGGCCTGGCGGATCGCTTCGGCCAGATTGCCGAAGCCGGCCTGCAGCCGGCGCCCCATGTCGGTCTCCGCCAGGCCGGGCGGCAGCAGCAGTTCCAGCTCGCAACCGGCCAACGCGTTGGCGGTGCGCTCCAGCACGGTGCGGTCTTCGTGTTCGGCCTGCAGGCGCGCCACCAGCGGCTGCAGCAGCGGCGAGATCGGCACCGGTCGGCTGTCGTCGGCCAGACGGGTGGCTTCGCGCAGCAGGATCGCGGTTTCCACATGCGGCAACGACAGCATCCAGCCACCGTGCTCGCGGTCGCGCACATAGCGCACGCGCCGGGCCGGGTCGTCGCCCGGGGCCGCCCAGACGCCGTCTTCGCCGACCAGATCGGCTGCGCACAATCCCCACAACACCGACGCCGGCGCGAACTGCAGCTCGCCGGCGGTCTTGCCCAGGACGTCCAGGCCTGCGCGGTTGCAGGCCACCACGCAGGCCTCGGCCGATAGCCGCAACAGCGCGACCGGTGCATCGGGGAGCAGCGCCGCATGCGTTTGCGACGGCGGATCGGGCTGTTGCATCGAGCTCATGGGCTTTCCTAATCCATCACCATCATTAGCGGCGCACTGCGGTTGCAATTGAGCGGCGCCACGCACCGCAAGCGCCCGCTCAGTAGCCGGCGGCCTGCCCGTCCTTGCGGCTTTCCGAAGCGCCGTAATACACCCCGCTGGCCGGGTCGCGCGCGATCGCCTGGTACCCGCCATACGGGCCATCGGCAAAGATCACCCGGTGGCCTTTGCGCATCAGCGCGCGAATGGTGTCATAGGAGAAGCCGGTTTCCAGGTTGACCTCGCCGCCGTCGCTCATCGCGGTGGCCTGGCCGGTCGGCTCGGTGGAGCCTTCATGCTGGATGCGCGGCGCGTCACCGGCCTCCTGCAGATTCATATGGAAGTCCACCAGGTTCATCACGATCTGCACGTGCCCCTGCGGCTGCATCGCCCCGCCCATCACCCCGAAGCTCAGCCACGGCTTGCCGTCCTTGGTGACGAAGGCGGGAATGATGGTCTGGAACGGCCGCTTGCCCGGCGCGTAGCCGTTGGGGTGATCCTTTTTCAGCACGAACATCTCGCCGCGGTCCTGCAGGATGAAGCCCAGCCCGGGCGGGGCCATGCCGCTGCCCATGCCGCGGTAATTGGACTGGATCAGCGACACCATCATGCCGTCGGCATCGGCCACGGTCATGTAGATGGTGTCGCCTTCTTCCAGCTGCCTGGGCGTGCCCGGCTGCACTTCCTTGAGCGCCTTGTCAATGGAGATCAGCGCGCGACGCTGCGCGGCGTAGTCCTTGGAAATCAGCCTGGCCAGCGGCGCCGGCTGGAACGCCGGGTCGGCATAGAAGCGCGCGCGGTCGGCGAAGGCCAGCTTCTTGGCTTCGGTGAACAGGTGCACATGCTCGGCCGAGCCATACGGGATCTTGGAGAAATCGTAGCCTTCCAGGATATTGAGCATCTGCAGCGCGGCGATGCCCTGGCTGTTGGGCGGCAACTCCCAGACGTCATAACCACGGTAGTTGGTGGACACCGGCTCCACCCACTCGCCGGTGTGGCTGGCCAGATCCTCGTAACTCAGGTAGCCGCCATTGGCCTTGAAATAGGCGCCGATGGTGCGGGCGATGTCGCCCTTGTAGAACGCATCGCGGCCACCGTCGGCGATCTGCTGCAAGGTGTTGGCCAGGTTCGGGTTCTTCCACAGCTCGCCCTTGCGCGGAGCATGGCCGTCGATGGTGAACTGCTCCTTGAAGCCGGGGTACTGCGACAGCCGCGGCACCGAGCGGTCCCAGTAGTAGGCGATGGTCTCGGCCACCGGATGGCCCTCACGGGCGTAGCGGATCGCCGGGGCCAGGTTCTGCGCCATCGGCTTGCGCCCGAAGCGCTCGTGCAGCGCGAACCAGCCATCCACCGCGCCCGGCACCGAGACCGGCAACGGGCCGGTCGGCGGTATGTCCTTCAGCCCACGGCGCTGGAACTCGGCCAGGGTCAGCGACCTGGGCGAGCGGCCCGAGCCGTTGTAGCCGTAGAGCTTGCTGGTCTTGGGGTCCCAGACGATCGCAAACAGATCCCCGCCGACGCCGTTGCCGGTGGGCTCCATCAGGCCCAGCGCGGCATTGGCGGCAATCGCCGCGTCCACCGCCGAGCCGCCGTCCTTCATCACATCCAGCGCGATCTGGGTGGCCAACGGCTGCGAGGTTGCCGCCATCGCATGCGGGGCGATGACTTCCGAGCGGGTGGCGAACGGCTGCCCGGTGATCCGGTCGGCAGCAGTGAGGGGCGGCGCGAGCAGCGCCAAGGCAGACATCAACAACACAGGTACGCGACGCATGACAGAAGATCCCCGGACACCACAGATAAGTGGCCAACCATACCAGCGGGTCGGGCCGCCTCGCTCGACAAGCGCTGCCTGTCAGCACAAATACCGCGCATTTAGTGACTCGCATCGCCCGTCACCACCCTGCAACGATGCGGTTTCAACAGCAACCATGCTGCTGCCACGCGGTTTCGCGCGGCACACCGCCGATTGATGCGGCCGTTTCATGCGCAAGGGTTGACACCCCACCTGCAGCGATGGTTATCTCAGCCACATGTCGCACCGCCACACCACCTCGAACGCCCCAGTGTCCGCGCCCATCGGCGCGTCGGCAGCGTCGCTTCTCGTGCTCGTACTTATTACCTCGCCAACCGGTGCGGGACGGGACTTCGTGTAGGCAACAGACACACAAGGCTTCGATCAGACCCCGCACCGGCAACGGCGCGGGGTTTCGCGTTTCAGGGACCACCAAAAGTTTCGAATGACATGAACGACATCACCGACATCGCCACCAGCTGCCCTACCCGCGCCGACCACTGCGCTGGTGCAGTGCCTGCATGGCCGGTGCCGTCGTCCATCCCCGCTTTGCTCGGCCGGCCAGCCCCTGACGCTGCCTGCTGATCCTTTTCCCACTGCCAACCCCGCAAGGACTACTCCATGAGCAACGACACCCAACCGAAAATCGCGATCATCGGCTACGGCAGCCAGGGCCGCGCGCATGCGCTGAACCTGCGCGATTCCGGCTTCGACGTCACCGTCGGCCTGCGTGCCGGTGGCCCGACCGAATCCAAGGCCCAGGCCGACGGCTTCACCGTGGTGGCGCCGGCCGAGGCGGTCAAGAGTGCCGACCTGGTCGCGATCCTGACCCCGGACATGGTGCAGAAGAAGCTCTACGAAGAGGTCATCGCCCCGAACATGAAGCAAGGCGCCTGCCTGCTGTTCGCGCATGGCTTGAACGTGCATTTCGACATGATCACCCCGCGCGCCGATCTGGACGTGGTGCTGGTCGCGCCGAAGGGTCCGGGCGCACTGGTGCGTCGCGAATATGAGATCGGCCGCGGCGTGCCGTGCATCTATGCGGTCTACCAGGACACCAGCGGCAAGGCCGAGCAGTTCGCGCTGACCTATGCCGGCGGCCTGGGCGGCGCGCGCGCCAACATCATCAAGACCACTTTCAAAGAAGAGACCGAAACCGATCTGTTCGGCGAGCAGGCCGTGCTGTGCGGTGGCGCCTCGTCGCTGGTGCAGGCCGGGTTCGAAGTACTGGTGGAAGCCGGCTACCAACCGGAGATCGCGTACTACGAAGTGCTGCACGAACTGAAGTTGATCGTGGACCTGTTTTACGAAGGCGGCATCACCCGCATGCTGGAATTCGTATCCGAAACCGCGCAATACGGCGATTATGTCAGCGGCCCGCGCGTGATCGACGCCAGCACCAAGGCGCGCATGAAGGACGTGCTGACCGATATCCAGAACGGCACCTTCACCAAGAACTGGGTGGCCGAATACGAAGCCGGCCTGCCGAACTACACCAAGTTCAAGCAGGCCGATCTGGAGCACCCGATCGAGGAAGTGGGCAAGAAGCTGCGCGCCAAGATGGTGTGGCTCAACGGTCAGCAGCAGGCCGCCGCCGCCCCTGCGAATCAACAAGCGGCGTAATGCCGCCGCACCCCCACCGCTAACACCGAAGGTCCGCAACGCATGAACACCTCCGCACACAGCACGCCCCGCAACGGCGCGCGCTGGCTGACGCAGGCCCTGGAAGCCGAAGGCGTGGAAACGCTGTTCGGTTATCCGGGCGGCACCATCATGCCGTTCTACGACGCCCTGGTGGATTCCAGGCTCAAGCACATCCTGGTCCGTCACGAACAGGGCGCCGCCCTCGCCGCCAACGGCTACGCCCGTGCCAGCGGCCGGGTCGGCGTGTGCGTGGCCACCTCCGGCCCGGGCGCGTCCAATCTGGTCACCGGCATCGCCGATGCGATGCTCGATTCGGTCCCGATGGTGTGCCTGACCGGCCAGGTCGCCACGCCCCTGCTGGGCACCGATGCGTTCCAGGAACTGGACGTGTTCGGCATGACCATGCCGATCGTCAAGCACAGCTTTCTGGTGCGGCGTGTGGAGGATCTCCCGGAGATGGTGCGCGAAGCGTTCCGCATTGCGCGCGAGGGACGCCCCGGGCCGGTGCTGATCGACCTGCCCAAGGACGTGCAGATCGCCGATGCCTCGCATCTGCCCGATCATGTGCCGGCGGCAGTGTTGCCGCCTCCGGCCCCGGAAGATGCGAAATTGGCCGAAGCGCTGGCGGCCATCGCCAGCGCCGAACGCCCGGTGGTGTACGGCGGTGGCGGCATCGCCCTGGCCGGTGCGGTGGAGGCGTTTCGGCGCTTTGTCGAAGCCACCGGCATTCCCACCGCGCTGACCTTGCGCGGCCTGGGCGCGCTGCCGCATGCGCATCCGGATTATCTGGGCATGCTGGGCATGCACGGCACCCGCGCGGCCAATATGGCGATCCAGGAATGCGATCTGTTGGTGGTGGTCGGCGCACGCTTCGACGACCGTGCCACCGGCAAGTTGAGCGAGTTCGCACCATTCGCACGCGTCATCCATCTGGATGCCGATGCGTATGAAATCTCCAAGCTGCGTACGGCCGACATCGCCGTGCCCGGCGATGTGGCGGTCAGTCTGAAGGCATTGAGCGCAGCACGTGGCAATTGCCAGGCATGGCGTACGCGCTGCTTTGCCAACCGCGAAAAATTCGGCGCGCGTTACGACGCGCCCGGCACCGATATCTACGCGCCGGCGCTGCTCAAGCGCCTGAGCGAAGTGGCCCCGGCCGACACCATCATCGCGTGCGACGTGGGTCAGCATCAGATGTGGGTGGCCCAGCATTGCCGCTTCAACGATCCGCGCAATCACCTCACCAGCGGTGCGCTCGGCACGATGGGCTTCGGCCTGCCGGCGGCGATGGGCGCGCAGTTCGCCTGCCCCGACCGCACCGTGGTGCTGGTCTCCGGCGACGGCAGTTTCATGATGAACGTGCAGGAGCTGGTGACGATCGCGCGCTGCAAGCTGCCGGTGAAGATCGTGCTGCTGGACAACAGCTCGCTGGGCATGGTGCGGCAATGGCAGGAACTGTTCTTTGCCGAGCGTTACAGCGAAATCGATCTGTCCGACAACCCGGATTTTGCCGCCCTGGCGCAGGTCTTCGGCATCCCGGCCAAGCGCATCATCGCGCGCGGCGATGTCGATGCCGCACTGGCCGAACTGCTGGCGCAACCCGGCCCCGGCCTGCTGCATGTGGCCATCGACGCGCGTGCCAACGTATGGCCGCTGGTGCCGCCCAACAACGCCAACAGCACCATGCTGGACAGCAACCCCGCACACGCGGCCAAGGAGACATCGCATGCGTTACCGGCTTGACCTGGTGCTGAAGCCGGCCGAAGGCGCATTGGTGCGCGTGCTCGGCATGACCGAGCGACGCGGCTTCCGCCCCTGCGCCATCCAGGGCGCCAGCGCCCCGGACGATGCCGGCCGCTGGCATCTGCAACTGGACGTGGACAGCACCCGCCCGCCGGAGACGCTGCGCCTGCAGCTGGAGAAGGTGTACGACTGCGAGTCGGTGACGATCACCGCGCTGGACTCGGTCGAGGTCGCGGCGTGAACGCCCGGACCTCGCGCGAGCATGAAACCGCTGTCCGGAGGTGTCTTCTCCCGGATCGGCCGCGCGCGTGCCGCAATGCCTGATTCCGGCCGCCCCTCCCTGCAGGAGCCAGACGTAGGCGACGTGGCGGTCAGCGTGGCCGACGTCCTGGCCGCGCAGGCCCGCCTGCGCAAGTATCTGTCACCCACGCCACTGCATTACGCCGAGCGCTTCGGTGTGTGGTTGAAGCTGGAAAATCTGCAGCGCACCGGCTCCTACAAGGTGCGCGGTGCATTGAATGCCTTGCTGGCGGGGCTGGAACGCGGCGACGAGCGCCCAGTGATCTGCGCCTCGGCCGGCAATCATGCGCAAGGCGTAGCGTGGTCGGCGTACCGGCTGGGCGTGCAGGCCATCACGGTGATGCCCTACGGCGCGCCGCAGACCAAGATCGCCGGCGTCGCGCACTGGGGCGCCACCGTCCGCCAGCATGGCAACAGCTACGACGAGGCGTTTGCGTTCGCGCGCGAGCTGGCCGACCAGAACGGCTACCGTTTTCTGTCCGCCTTCGACGACCCGGATGTGATCGCAGGGCAAGGCACGGTCGGCATCGAACTGGCCGCGCATGCGCCGGACGTGGTGATCGTGCCGATCGGCGGCGGCGGGCTGGCCTCCGGGGTGGCGCTGGCGCTGAAATCGCAAGGCGTGCGCATCGTCGGCGCGCAGGTGGAAGGTGTCGACTCGATGGCGCGCGCCGTACGTGGCGATCTGCGTGAAATCGCTCCGGTCCCCACCCTGGCCGACGGCGTGAAGGTCAAGATTCCCGGCTTTCTGACCCGCCGCCTGTGCGCGAGCCTGCTCGACGATGTGGTGATCGTGCGCGAGGCCGAATTACGCGAAACGCTGGTGCGCCTGGCCCTGGAAGAACACGTCATCGCCGAGGGCGCTGGCGCGCTGGCCTTGGCCGCCGGTCGCCGCGTTTCAGGGAAACGCAAGTGTGCGGTGGTCTCTGGCGGTAATATCGACGCAACTGTTCTGGCCACACTCTTGTCCGAGGTGCGGCCGCGGCCGCCACGCAAGCCGCGTCGTCGCAACACCGAGCGACTTCGCAACGAACGCAGCGCCAAGTCACTTCCCGAAACACCCGTTCTTTCCCGCCCATCCGCAGTCGCTCCAACGCCTGTCACCGCCATCGCCGTAGAGGAGTCTTCCTGGTGAACACGACCGTATCCAACCAGACCCCGCGTATCCGAATTTTCGACACCACCCTGCGCGACGGCGAGCAATCCCCCGGCTGCAGCATGACGCCCCAGCAAAAGCTGGTGATGGCGCGCGCGCTGGACGAACTCGGCGTGGACATCATCGAAACCGGTTTCCCGGCCAGTTCGCATTCGGACCGCGAGGCGGTCGCGATGATCGGCCGCGAGCTGCGTCGCCCCACGCTGGCGGTGCTGTCGCGCTGCCTGCAGGCCGACATCGAGACCTCCGCGCGTGCACTGGAGGCGGCCGCCAATCCGCGCCTGCATGTCTTCCTGTCCACCAGCCCGCTGCACCGCGAGCACAAGCTGCGCATGAGCCGCGAGCAGGTGCTGGAGTCGGTGCACAAGCATGTGACGCTGGCGCGCGGCTATATCGACGACATCGAGTTCTCCGCCGAAGACGCCACCCGCACCGAAGAAGATTTCCTGGCCGAGGTGGCGCGCGTAGCGATCGCTGCCGGTGCCACCACGATCAATCTGCCGGACACGGTAGGCTTTACCACGCCGGAAGAAATCCGCGGCATGTTCTCGCGCCTGATCGCCAGCGTGGAAGGTGCCGACACCGTGATCTTCAGCGCGCACTGCCACAACGATCTGGGCCTGGCAGTGGCCAACTCGCTGGCGGCGATCGAAGGCGGCGCACGGCAGGTCGAGTGCACCATCAACGGCATCGGCGAGCGCGCCGGCAACTGCGCGCTGGAAGAAATCACCATGGCACTGAAGGTGCGCGGTGCGTTCTACAACATCGATACCGACATCAACACCCCACGCATCGTCTCCACCTCGCAGTTGCTGCAGCGCCTGGTCGGCATGCCGGTGCAGCGCAACAAGGCAGTGGTCGGCGGCAATGCGTTCGCGCACGAATCGGGCATCCACCAGCACGGCATGCTGCGCCATCGCGGCACCTACGAAATCATGCGTCCGGAAGACGTGGGCTGGGAGTCCTCGCAGATGGTGCTGGGCCGCCACAGCGGCCGCGCGGCGGTGGAGCAGCGCCTGCGTGCCTTGGGGTACCTGCTGGAGGAAGAAGAGGTCAAGCTGGTCTTCGAGCAGTTCAAGGCATTGTGCGAAAAGCAGCGTGTGGTCACCGACGCGGACCTGCAGGCCTTGATGCAGGACGCCACCGTGCAGGAAGGCTATCGCCTGGCGTCGATGACCATCAGCGATGTCGGCAGCCGCGCCAATGCGCTGGTGGAGCTGTCCGACCCGGAAGGCAATCGCGTGGCCGAAACCGCGCAGGGCAATGGTCCGGTGGATGCGCTCTTCGGCGCACTGGCCTCGGCCACCGGTGTGAAGCTGGAGCTGGACAGCTATCAGGTGCACAGCGTGGGCATCGGCGCAGATGCACGCGGCGAAGCCAGCCTGAGCGTGCGCCACGACGGCGTGGAGTACGAAGGCACCGGCACCAGCAAGGACATCATCGAAGCCAGCGCCCTGGCGTGGCTGGATGTAGCCAACCGCCTGCTGCGTCAGCGCGAGCGCGGAGTGGTTGCCGGCAAGACGGCTGCGGTGGCGTAACACCGCTCATTCGCTGGACGATGCAAACCTGACGGCCGGCAGTGTGATCTGCTGGCCGTTCTGGTTTTGGTGTTCCAGCTTTCTTGCAAGGGCGTCGATTTGCTGCGGGCGCCTGTGCGCCTACCGTCACTGGATACGGCGCCGCGCCACCGATCTTGGGGGCGGCATCTGCGGGTTCTGTACGAATGCATCGGGTTGCTGCAGGCGCTTGCACGCGTACCGACACAGAACAGCCTCGCACACGAGGTCTGCCGACTTTGCGCGAATGCTTCGGTTTGCTGCGGGCGCTTGCACGCGTGCCGGTGTGGGACACGCCGCAAGTACGTCCGTGTAGGCTCTGGCGCGGCATCCATGCCGCTCAAGGTCCCACGCCGGCACCCGCGCAAGCACCACCAATTGCTATCGGTTACGGAAAGAAATGCAGAGGGCATGCTGGGAGCGTGGTGCCGCGTCCGGGGGCGGGACCGTGTGGCGGCATGGATGCCGCCACCGAGCCTCCAGGGACGGATTGACGGCGCGTCCCGACATCGGATGCGGCGCCGCGCTACCGACCGACCTGCATGCCGACCACTCCTGCGTACACCATCCGCAGGTTCATGCAGATGCTTCGGTTGAATGATGTGGTCACGGATGAGGCAGCCGCCAAACGAAAGTGGCTATCGTCAGAAGAACGATAGCCACCAGGACAGCCACGACGCATCAAGGAAGCGATCGCTGTTACAACGCGGCCACCACTGCATCGCCCATTGCCACCGTGCCAACCTTGGTCGTGCCTTCCGACCAGATGTCGGCAGTGCGTAGGCCTTGGTCGAGCACCTTACCGACTGCTTGCTCGATCGCATCAGCGGCAGCAGATTGCGCAAACGTATAGCGCAACATCATTGCCACCGACAGGATGGTGGCCAGCGGATTGGCGATGCCCTTGCCTGCGATGTCCGGCGCCGAGCCATGGCACGGCTCGTACATGCCCTTGCTGTTGGCATCCAGCGAGGCCGAGGGCAGCATGCCGATCGAGCCGGTGAGCATCGACGCCTGGTCGGACAGGATGTCGCCGAACATGTTGTCGGTCACGATCACGTCGAACTGCTTGGGCGCACGCACCAACTGCATCGCCGCATTGTCCACGTACATGTGCGACAGCGCGATGTCCGGATAGTCCTTGGCCACTTCTTCGACGACGGCACGCCACAGCTGGCTTGATGCCAACACATTGGCCTTGTCCACCGAACACAGCTTCTTGCCACGCAGACGTGCCATCTCGAAACCGGCCTTGGCGATGCGGCGGATCTCGCTTTCGCTGTATGGCAGCGTGTCGTAGGCCTGACGCTCGCCGTTTTCCAGCGTGCGCGTGCCCCGCGGCTGACCGAAATAAATACCGCCGGTGAGCTCGCGCAGGATCAGCAGATCCAGCCCGGACACCACCTCCGGCTTGAGCGTGGAGGCCTCGGCCAGCTGCGGATACAGCAGTGCCGGACGCAGATTGGCGAACAACCCAAGCTGCGAGCGGATCTTGAGCAGGCCCCGCTCCGGGCGCAACGATGGGTCGATGGTGTCCCATTGCGGCCCACCGACCGCGCCCAGCAGCACTGCGTCGGCGGCGCGTGCGCGCTCCAGCGTTTCGTCGGCCAGCGGGCTGCCGTACTTGTCGTAGGCTGCGCCGCCCAGTTCGTCGTACACCAGGCTGAAACCCAAACCATGTTGCGCATCGATGCGCGTCAGCACCTTGACCGCTTCGGCCATGATCTCCGGGCCAATGCCGTCGCCAGGAAGAATCAGAATCTGCTTGCTCATGCAATCCTCGTCAGTTGGCGCCGCAGCGCCTTGGAAATCAACATCGCGCCACACACACCTGGCATGACCGGCTCATCGGTGACCGCCGGCGACCTTACTGCAGCGCGCCGAACAGCCACGGTTGACGCGCGCGATGGCCTTGCTCGAAGCGACCGATCGCATCGGCGTCCTGCAGGGTCAGGCCGATGTCGTCCAGGCCGTTGAGCAGGCAGTGCTTGCGGAATGCATCGATGTCGAAGCCGTATTCCACGCCATCGGGGCGGCGCACGCGCTGTGCGGCCAGATCCACAGTGAGTTGATAGCCCTCGGTGGCCAGGCATTGCTCGAACAGGGCGTCCACTTCCGCTTCGGCCAGCACGATCGGCAGCAGGCCGTTCTTGAAGCTGTTGTTGAAGAAGATGTCGGCAAAGCTGGGCGCGATCACGGCGCGGAAGCCGTATTCGTCCAGCGCCCACGGCGCGTGCTCGCGCGAGGAACCGCAGCCGAAGTTCTCGCGTGCCAGCAACACGCTGGCGCCCTGATAGCGCGGGAAATTGAGCACGAACTCCGGATTGATCGGGCGCTGGCTGTTGTCGCGACCGGGCTCGCCGATGTCCAGATAGCGCCACTCGTCGAACAGGTTCGGCCCGAAGCCGGTGCGCTTGATCGACTTGAGGAATTGCTTGGGAATGATCTGGTCGGTATCGACATTGGCGCGATCCAGCGGCGCCACCAGTCCGGTGTGTTGGGTGAAAGGGGTCATTGAGAGAGGCCGGGATTGGGGATTAGGGATTGGGGATTCGAAAAGGCTGGGGATGGTGGAGCGCTTTTTACGAATCCCGAATCCCTATTCCCGAATCCCCAAGGTCACGCACATCAACAAAATACCCGCTGACCGCCGCCGCTGCGGCCATTGCCGGGCTGACCAGATGGGTGCGGCCGCCGGCGCCCTGGCGGCCTTCGAAATTGCGGTTGGAGGTGGAGGCGCAGTGTTCGCCGCTGCCCAGCTTGTCCGGGTTCATCGCCAGACACATCGAGCAACCCGGCTCGCGCCATTCGAAGCCGGCGTCCAGAAACACCTTGTCCAGGCCTTCGGCCTCGGCCTGCGCTTTGACCAGACCCGAGCCCGGCACTACCAGCGCCTGCTTGATGGTGGAGGCGACCTTGCGGCCCTTCGCAACCGCAGCGGCCGCACGCAGGTCTTCGATGCGGGAGTTGGTGCACGAGCCGATGAACACGCGGTCCAGGCGGATCTCGGTGATCGGCTGGTTTGCGCGCAAGCCCATGTACTTCAGCGCGCGCTCGATCGAATCACGCCGGGTCGGATCCTGTTCGGTTGCCGGGTCGGGCACCTGCTGATCCACCGCCAGCACCATTTCCGGCGAGGTGCCCCAGCTGACCTGCGGCTTGATGTCTTCGGCGCGCAGCTCCACCACCGTGTCGAAGTGCGCGTCGGCATCGGAGACCAGCGTGCGCCACAACGCGACCGCCGCCTCCCAGTCGGCGCCCTTGGGCGCGAACGGGCGACCTTGCACGTAGGCAATGGTCTTTTCGTCCACCGCCACCATGCCCACGCGCGCACCGGCTTCGATGGACATGTTGCAGATGGTCATGCGGCCTTCCATCGACAGCGCGCGGATCGCGCTGCCGGCAAATTCCAGTGCATGGCCGTTGCCGCCGGCGGTGCCGATCCTGCCAATCACCGCCAGTACGATGTCCTTGGCGGTCACGCCGAACGGCAGCGTGCCTTCCACGCGCACCTGCATGTTCTTCATCTTCTTGGCGATCAGGCATTGCGTGGCCAGCACATGCTCGACCTCGGAGGTGCCGATGCCGTGCGCCAGCGCGCCGAACGCGCCATGCGTGGAGGTGTGCGAATCGCCGCAGACCACGGTCATGCCCGGCAGGGTGGCGCCCTGCTCCGGGCCGACCACATGCACGATGCCCTGGCGCGCATCGTTCATCTTGAACTCGAGGATGCCGAAGTCGTCGCAGTTCTCGTCCAGCGTCTGCACCTGCAGCCGCGAGACTTCGTCGGAGATCGACTCCAGCCCGCCCTGGCGCTCGGCACGCGTGGTCGGCACGTTGTGGTCGGGCGTGGCGATGTTGGCGTCGATGCGCCAGGGCTTGCGCCCGGCCAGGCGCAGGCCTTCGAACGCCTGCGGCGAGGTCACTTCATGCAGGATGTGGCGGTCGATGTAGATCAGCGACGAACCATCGTCGCGGCGCGTGACCTCGTGCAGGTCCCACAGCTTGTCGTACAGCGTCTTGGCAGTCATTGCGGCGATCCGGTTGGCGGATGGTGGGAGCACCCACCTGGCTGCGTTCGATGCTAGGAGCTTGCCTTGGATAACGCAAATTCATATTGTTTATTCAACAAATGAAATTTGGGAATAGCAATGGACCTGGCAAGCCTCAGCGCCTTCGTGGCGATCGCCGAGAGCGGCAGCTTTTCGGCAGCCGGCGAGGCCTTGCACCTCACCCAGCCGGCGGTGAGCAAGCGGATCGCCTTGCTGGAAGCACAACTATCGGCGCGGCTGTTCGACCGCCTTGGCCGCCAGGTGGTGCTGACCGAGGCCGGCCAGGCCTTGCTGCCGCGTGCGCAACGCATCCTGGCCGAGCTGCAGGACACCCGCCGCGTGCTGGAGCATCTTGGCGCGGCGGTCGGCGGGCGCCTAAGCCTGGCCACCAGCCATCATGTCGGCCTGCACCGCCTGCCCGCCCTGCTGCGCGGCTTCGCTGCGCAACACCCGCAGGCCGCGCTGGACATCCAGTTTCTGGATTCGGAGCTGGCCTATGCCGCGGTGCTGCGCGGCGAGGTGGAGCTGGCGGTCACCACGCTGGCACCGGATACGCGTGCGCCGCTGCGCGCGCAACCGATCTGGCATGACCGCCTGCAGTTCGTGGTGGCGCCGGATCACCCGCTGGCCGCGTTGCGCGCGGTGTCGCTGGAAGATGTGGTGGCGCATCCAGCGGTGCTGCCGGACCCGGGCACGTTCACCCATCGCATCGTCGCCGGTCTGTTCGCCGAGCGCGCACTGGTGCCGAGCCTGCGCATGACCACCAACTATCTGGAGACGATCAAGATGCTGGTGTCGGTGGGCCTTGCGTGGAGCGTGTTGCCGGAGCGCATGATCGATCATCAGATCGTGGCGCTGCCGCTGCCCGACGTGGCGCTGTCGCGCGAGCTGGGCTGCGTGACCCATGGCGGGCGCACCCTGTCGCGTGCCGCGCAGGCATTTGTCGCGTTGTTGCATGCGCAGGCGGACCAGCTGCAGACGTGAGCGCGGCAGCTCCACGCAGCCGGCAACACAGCAGCCTTATTGATCCACCAACCGATCGCGCCCCAGCCGCTTGGCGTGGTACAGACGGCGGTCTGCCAGCGCCAGCAATTCGCGCCGGCTCGGTGCCTCATCGCTCATCGCCATGCCCATGCTGGCGGTGCAGCGCACCGTCGTGCCCTGCGTCTGGACAGCGATCGCGGCGAGCCGCTGGCGCATGCGTTCGAACAGCGCGCGCGCCTGTGCCGCGTCCACACCCACTGCCGCGAGCAGAAACTCTTCGCCACCGTGGCGCGCGGCAAAGCACTGCGCCCGGTCCTGTTCGCTGAGTGCTTCGCCGATCGCGGACAGCACCGCGTCACCGACCTCGTGGCCGTATTCGTCGTTGATGTGCTTGAAATGGTCGATATCCATCAGCACCAACGCCAACGGGGCGCCACCGGCGTGCGCATCGTCGAACCATTGCTGCAGGACCCTCTCGGCCTCGCGGCGATTCGGCAGGTCGGTCAGCACGTCATGGCTGGCGCGGTATTCGAGCTGGCGCATCAGCGCTTCGCGCTCCTGGCTGGCCTGCTGCAGCGCGAGGTTCTTGTCGCTCAGCTCGCGTGTGCGTGCGTCGATCACCGTATTGAGCTGGCGCTGCCGGCGGCGATAACTGGCGGTACGCCACAGATAAAACCCGTAGATCAGGCTGCCCAGCCCGAGGATGCCCAGGGCGATCACTTCACCACGCCGCCACCACGGCGGCGCCAGGGCGATCACCAGGCTGGACTCGCCCAACAGCGCGGTCTGCCGCCAGTCCACCGGCAGCGACATCGCCTGGACACGGAAGCGGAAACGGCCCGGCGGCAGATTGGTGTAGACCGCCTCGCTGGCGCTGTCGGCGTCCACCCAGTCCGGGTCGAAGCCTTCCAGCCGGTAGCGGTAGCGCACCTTGTCCGGGCCACGGAAATTCAACCCGGCATAGCCGATGGCGATGCGCCGGGTCTCCGCACCGAAGCGATGCAGGCCAGTGAGCGGCTGCACCATGCCGTCGACCAGCAGGCGCTCGAACACGATCGGCACGCGATGGCCTTGCAAGGTACCCACGCGCGCCGGATCGATCACGCCCAGGCCCGCAGCGGTGGGGAACAGCAACTGCCCGGACTGCGTCATCCAGCCGGCCGGCGCGCTGCTGCCGTTGCCCTGATTACCGGGCATGCCGTCGCTACGATCCACCACCTCCACGCTCAACTGCTCGCGCGTCCCGGCATCGAGCTGGTCGAAGTCACTGCGCGCGATGCGGAACACGCCATGGTTGCTCGACAACCAGAAATAACCGCGGCCGTCATCGATCACCCGGAACACCTTGTCGCGCGGCAGCCCGACCCGGTGGTCGTAGACGCGAAAGGTCTCACCACTCAGGCGCAGCAGGCCACGATCGCTGGCGATCCACAGGTCGCCCTTGGCATCGCGCAGAAAGTCGAAGGCGTTCTGCCCGGGAAAATCCTGCTCGCCCAGCCATGCGCGCGTGCTGCCGTTTGCCGACAGCGCGGTCATGCCGCGATCGGTGCCGATCCACACGGTGCCCAGCGTGTCGCGATACAGCACCTGCACCGAGCCATCGGGTACGCCGTCGGCGGCGGTGTAGCGGCGTGCCTTGCCATCGCGCCAGCGCACCAGCCCGGCCGTGGTGCCGATCCATAGCGTCTGGCCATCCGGCAACACCGCGCGCACCGACAGCGACGGCAGGCCGTCGGCCGCACCGATGCGCGCCAGCACGCGACCTTGCGCATCCAGCCGCACCACACCCTGGCTGTAGGTGCCGGCCCAGACGCCGCCATCGCCGGCGTCGGCCAGGGCCAGCACCGACTGCTCCAGCACGCGTCCGCCCTGGTTCGGCACCACCGACACGCGACTGATCTGACGATTGCGCCAGCGGTCCAGGCCCACCGCGCTGCCCACCCACACGGTGCCGTCGCCGGTCTGCAACACCGTGCGCACATAGTCCGAAGCCAGCCCATCCTCGTGGGTGATGCCGTGCGCGGCGCCCTCGGCAATGCGGAACAGGCCGTGCGTGCTGCCGACCCAGATCAGGCCCTCGGCGTCTTCCAGCAGCGCCGGGCTGGCCACTCCTGAAATGGCGATCTGTTCGTCGGGCGCATTCGCGCCGCTGTGGACCACCAGCGTGCCCGACGGCAGGCTCATCCACAGATGTCCGCGCCGGTCCAGCAGCAATGCATCCACGCGCTGGCCCTGGCGGAACCGCTGCAGGCCGCCGCCGCGGCTCCACCACCACACGCCGTCGTCGCCTGCAACGAGCAGGCCGCCCTGACGATCGCTGGCCAGCCGCCGCACCGGTGCGGCGCGCATCCCATGTGCCTTGCCCCAGGCCTCGGCTGCGCTGCCGTCGCGGGGCAGACGATAGAGCCCGACTTCGGTACCCACCCATAAATCGCCACTGCCCTCGGCCGCCAGCGCGGTGATGCGCGCGCGCGGCAGGCCGGCCTGGCGACCGACGTCCACCACCCGCCCATCCGGCTCGATGCGGTACAGCGTCTGCGGCGTGCCGACCCACAGCGCGCCGTCGGCGCGTCGCAGCAGCGCACTGACCGCCAGGTGCCGCGCCGAAGCGTCGCCCAGTTGCTGCCAGTGGCCGTCCTGGTAGTGATAGACGCCATCGAACGCGGTGCCGAACAGCATCCCGCCGGTGCTGTCGCGTATCACCACGAACACGCCCCCCAGCTCGACGCCCGGTGTGTTCTGGCGGTCATACACGGTGAAGTCGCGGCCGTTGAAGCGCGCCACGCCTTCCCAGGTGCCCAGCCAGATCAGGCCGTCGGCGCCCTGCGCCACCGCATGCACCAGATTGTGCGGCAGGCCGTCGTCCATGCTCCAGCGCGTGACGGTGTGATACGCGGTATGGGTCGGCGGCTGGGCGCCGGCCGGCCACACGCCGAGCAGGATGCAGGCCAGCAACGCCCATCGCCACAGCAGCCCGGTCCGCCGCACGCATGTGCTGCGGACGCAGCCTGTATGCGCATGCGCCCCGACCCTGTCCACGCTCTCCCATCCCCTCGTCGTGCCGGCAAAAGAGGCTGCCGACATGCGCCGACAGACCGTTAGTCAATCTATCACCGGGGGTTTTTCGGCGCCCTAGGTGGATTCCCCACAAGGATGGGACGCACCATGACACCGGGAGGCATTCAGTTGAAACAATTATTGGCCATCACCAAGCGGGGGCGCAGCTAACGCGGTGGCGCGATCTTTCCTGAGTGCTTCAAGGCGCAGCGCGGGCGGCGAGTATAAATATAGAACCCGATGGTCTAGTATTGGCGGCATGTCCAGCTCGCCCCCCCTCAAGTCCAAGGCCAAGAGCAACGGCCCTGGACGGCCCAAGGATCTTGGGAAACGCGCCGCCATTCTGGGCGCTGCCCGCACCATGTTCATGGAGCAGGGGTATGCCGGTGTCAGCATGGATGGCATCGCCGCGCAGGCGGGCGTGTCCAAGCTCACCGTCTACAGTCATTTTGGCGACAAGGAGAGCCTGTTTTCCGAGGCGATCCGTGCGCAATGCCAGCACATGATGCCGGACGACCTGTTCGACCACGCCCCCGAGGGCGCGCTGCGCGATCAGCTGATCGAAATCGCCGACGCCTTTTTCGCCATGGTCAGCACCGACTCGGCCATCGCCACCCACCGCATGATGATGGCGCCGGGTACCGGCGATGTGCATGTGCGCGAGATGTTCTGGGACGCCGGCCCCAAGCGAACCCAGCAGGCGCTGGCCGACTTCCTGTCCGCGCGCGTGGCCGATGGCCAGCTGAAGATCGACGACGTGGCGCGTGCGGCCTCGCAGTTCTTCTGCCTGCTCAAGGGCGAGCTGTATGCGCTGATGATGTGCGGCCTGCATGGCCAGCCCACCCGCGCGCAGGTGGACGAGCACCTGCAGGCCAGCGTGGATTTCTTCCTGAGGGCGTATGCGCCGCGCTGACCGCCCCCGGCCTTTGGTGGCGATGACTTCCGGCACTGCGCCGTTTGGCGGCGCGCAGCGATGCTAGATGCGCCAGTTGCCCCGTGCACCGGTAAAATGCCTGCCCCACCGCGTTGGATAACCGCACCATGACGATCGATTTCTCCCAGGCCCGCGAAAAGATGGTCGAACAGCAGATCCGGCCGTGGGACGTGCTGGACCTGCGCGTGCTCGAGGTGCTGGCGCGCCTGCCGCGCGAAGCCTTCGTGCCCGAGGCCTACAAGACCCTGGCCTATGTCGATGTGGAAATCCCGTTGTCGGCCGGCCACAAAATGATGAAGCCGGTAGTGGAAGGCCGCATGTTGCAGGCGCTGGATCTGCAGCCGGGCGAAGACGTGCTGGAAATCGGCACCGGCAGCGGGTTTTCCACTGCCTGCCTGGCCGCGCTGGCCCGCGAAGTGCTGAGCCTGGAGATCGACCCGGCACTGGCCGCCGCTGCACGCGCCAATCTGGATAGCAGCGGCCTGGGCAGCAACGTGCGGATCGAGACCGCCGACGTGTTTGGCTGGCAGAGCGAGCGTCGCTTCGATGCCATCTGCGTGACCGGCGCGGTCGAGTCGCTGCCGACGCAGTGGCTGCAGTGGCTGCGCCCGAACGGCCGGCTGTTCGTGGTGCGCGGTCACGATCCAGTGATGGAAGCGGTCCTGGTCCGTGGCGACGTCAACGCGCCGCGCATCGAATCGTTGTTCGAAACCGACCTCGCCTATCTCCAGGGCGCCGCACCGACGCCCCGATTCCAATTCTGATTCCCAAGGAAGCTTCCCCGATGATCCGCCGATCCCTCGTCCTGGCGCTGGCCGCCGCCCTGTCTCCGATGGCTGCGAACGCCACCGATCTGCTGCAGGTCTACGAAATGGCCCGCAACGGCGATCCGCAGCTGGCAGTGGCTGAGTCCACCCGCCTGGTCAACCGGGAAGGTCAGGTGCAGGCGCGTGCGGCGTTGTTGCCGCAGCTGGATGGTAGCGCTGGCTTCACCCAGTCGCATCGCGAACTGGAAGGCCAGCCGGGGCGCTCCACCACCAAACAACGCCAGTACGCGATTCAGGGTAGCCAGACCATCTTCAACTGGGCGCAGTTCTCCAATCTGCGTGCACAACGCGAAGTGGCCAAGGCGGCAGACTTCAACCTGGAATCAGCCAACAACGACCTGATCACCCGCACCTCGGCGGCATATTTCCAGGTACTGGTCGGTATTGAATCGCTGGCGGCAGCGGAGACCAACGAAGCGGCGGCCAAAAAGCAGTTCGACTACGCCGACAAGCGTCTGGAAGTGGGCCTGGCACCGATCACCGACGTGCACGAAGCGCGTGCTCAGTATGACCAGGCGCGCGCCGACACCATCAATGCCCGCAATACGCTCAAGGATTACTACCAGGCACTGACCGAGCTTACCGGCCAGCCCGTCGTCGGCTTGCGCGCGTTGCCGGAAGAATTCCGCCCGGAAGTACCTGCTGCCTACAGCAATGTGGATCAGTTGGTCTCCACTGCCATCGCCGATAACCCGGCGTTGAAGGCGCAGCAGCTGCAGGTCAGTGCCGCCGAGGCGCAGGTTAGTGCCGCGCGCGCTGGTCACCTCCCGACACTGAACCTGTCCGGCAGCATGGGACGAACCAATAGCTGGGGCGGTGCCACCGATATCGATACAGCTGCCGGCAACTTCACGACCAATAATCGCAACATTGATACCGATTCGATCGGCATCACGCTGTCGATTCCTATCTTTGCTGGCGGTGCCACCCAGTCGGCCGTGCGTCAGGCGCTGTCGCAGCGCGATATCCAGCAGGACACCTACGAGCAGCAGAAGCGCGCGCTGGATCGCAATACGCGCAATGCCTACCAGACCGTGGTCGCCGGCATCAGCGAAGTGGAAGCACGCCGTTTGGCCGTGGTCTCCGCGCAGGCCGCATACGACGCCTCGCAGGTGGGTCTGGAAGTCGGTACGCGCACCGTGCTGGACGTGGTGCAGAACCAGCGCACCTTGTTCCAGGCGCAGTTGAACTATGCGCAGTCGCGCTACAACTTCCTGCAGAACCGTCTGCTGCTGGGCCAGGCGATCGGCAAGCTCGACATCACCGACCTGCAGGACGTGAACCGCCTGCTGTCGCAGGATGCCGAGTCCAAGCTGCAGGGCAGTGGTTCGCTGCAGTAATGCGGGCGGATAGGTAACTAAAAAGGCGGGCGCAGGCCCGCCTTTTTTATGTCCGATGCACACGCGTACCTGGCTGCGTGCGATCCCTGCGATGACTGCGGCATTAGCAGCTGATCTGCGACTTGGCTGCAGGGCCCTTGCCCGCCCACCATCGCGGGACACGCTGCAAGTACGTCCTTGTAAGCTCTTACGCGGCCTCCATGCCGCGTCAGGTCCCGCGACAGTGAACGGGCAAGGACCAGTCGAGATGGTCGGCCGTGCAGGTTTGCAAGCAATTTCAACAAAGCAACCGGCGAACTCCCTGCTTCGGTGTCCTCGCCGGTTGCGGGACCGTGTGGCGGCATGGATGCCGCCACCGAGCCTCCACGGACCGATTCACGGCGTGTCCCGCGAACGGCGAGGACACCGCACGCTCGACCAATGCGGCTTGAGACTCTCCAGATGACGCCCAAAGCGGCTGATCACACGACTGCGCGATCGCCACGCCCTGTTGGCACTCCAAGGCCGTTGGATGACGCGCATTAGCGTGACTGCGGCAGGATCACTGCAACGCTGCAGTGCAGGCGCAGTGACATCCTCAGGACGCCGCGCCCTCGCTCACCACTGGTGGCAGGTCCGGTGCGATCTGCACCAGCGTCCGCGCCACCGCGCCCTTGCCATTGGCGACCAAGGCCAGCCCCGCCGCGGCCATCGCCTCGCGTTGGGCTGGGTCGCCGAGCAGGCGCGCAAGATCGTGGTAGACGCAGTCGGCATCGTCGCAGATGGCCACCGCATCGGCCTCGCGCATGCGCCGCGAAATCTCCGAGAAATTGTGCAGATGTGGGCCGGTGACTGCCGGCGTGCCGACTGCTGCCGGTTCGAGCAGATTGTGCCCGCCGATCGGCTGCAGGCTGCCGCCGACGAAGGCGACCTGTGCGCAGGCGTAGAAGCTCATCAGCTCGCCCAGGGTATCGATGACAAACACCTTGTCGCGCGCCTGCGGCCATTGCTGGCTCTTGCGCGTGGACACGGCCCAGCCACGCTCGCGCGCCACGGCCTCGACCTTGGGAAAGCGCTCCGGGTGGCGCGGCGCCCATAACATCAGCAGGTCAGGAAACTGCAGCAGCAGGCGCGCATGGATGTCGGCCACGGCCGCTTCCTCGCCTTCGTGTGTGCTGGCGGCAATCCACACCGGCCGCGTTGCCGGCACCTGCGTATGGAACTGCGCGACCAGCGCCTGCAACTGCGCAGGCGCGGCGATATCGAATTTGAGATTGCCCAGTGCGATCACCTGGTCGGGCCGCGCACCCAGCGTGATGAAGCGTTCGGCATCGTCGTGCGACTGCGCCGCCACGCAGGTGACGCTGCGCAGCGCGCGGCTGATCAACGGCGCCAGCAGGCGATAGCCGCGTAGCGAGCGTGCCGACAGCCGCGCATTGAGGATGTACACCGGAATCCTGCGGTCGCGGCAGCCGAACAACATGTTCGGCCACAGTTCGGTTTCCAGGATCAACGCCAGGCGCGGCCGGAAATGCTCCAGGAACCGGCCAACGCTGCCAGGTACGTCATAGGGCAGATACACGTGGTCCACCGCATCGCCCCAGACCGCGCGCACGCGCTCGGAGCCGGTGGGGGTGATGGTGGTGATGACCCAGCGGATATCCGGACGCTGCGCGCGCAAGGCATTGACCAGCGGCGCGGCGGCATTGACCTCGCCCACCGACACCGCGTGCACCCATACGCGCGGGCGACCGCAGGCATGCGTGTAAGAGGCATAGCGCTCGTTCCAGCGGTTGAAGTATTCGCGCACGCGAAAACCGCGCCACACCAGGTGGTACACCGTCACCGGCAGCAACAGGTACAACAGCGCCGAGTACAGTCCGCGCAACAGCCATTCGATCGGGTCTTTCCGCATCGCTGCAGGATACGGGAGCGTTGCGGCGTGCGCATGTGCACGCTGCCGCGCGCGCATGATCCCTTAGAATTGACGCATGTCCGAACCCGCCAACGTCGCTGTCCGCCCTTCCCTGCGCAACCCCAGGCACTGGCCGATGTATCTGGCCCTTGCCGTCATGGTGATCGCCGGGCGCCTGCCGTGGACACTGCAGCGCGCGCTCGGCCGTGGCGTGGGCTGGATCGCGATGCGCCTGGCCGGCACGCGCCGGCGCGCTGCCGAGGTCAACCTTGCGCTGTGTTTTCCCGAACAGGACGATGCCTGGCGGGCGCGGCTGTTGCGCGACAGTTTCGATGCGCTGGGCGTGGGCCTGTTCGAATTCGCGCGTGCCTGGTGGGGCAGCATCGATGCCATCCGTCCGGGCGTGCAGGTCGAAGGGCTGGAACATCTGCAGCGTCTGCAGGAACAAAAGCGCGGCGTGTTGCTGGTGTCCGGCCACTTCATGACGCTGGAGATGTGCGGGCGGCTGCTATGCGATTACGTGCCGCTGGCCGGCATGTACCGCAGGCATCGCAACCCGGTGTTCGAGTGGGCGGTCAAGCGCGGGCGGCTGCGCTATGCCACGCACATGTTCGCCAACGAGGATCTGCGCGCCACCATCAAGCACCTCAAGCGCGGCGGTTTCCTGTGGTACGCGCCCGATCAGGACATGCGCGGCAAGGACACCGTGTTCGTGCCGTTCTTCGGGCATCCGGCCTCCACCATCACCGCCACCCACCAGTTGGCGCGGCTGACCGGCTGCGCGGTGGTGCCGTACTTCCATCGGCGCGAAGGTGGCCGCTACATCCTCAAGATCGCACCGCCGCTGGCAGACATCCCCTCCGACGATGTGATCGCCGATACCGCGCAGGTCAGTGCGGCGATCGAGGACATGGTGCGCGAGGCGCCGGACCAGTACCTGTGGATCCATCGGCGCTTCAAGCGCCAGCCGGGCGGGCGCAGCGAATTTTATCGCTGATGTCGGCGGGTCTCACGCCTGCGCTGCGTGCAGCCGCAGCAGCGCACGGATGTGCGGCGGGTCAGCGCGGCGGGGGCTGATCTGCGTCGTCGTTGAGCAAGGCACCGGCATACAAGCCGGCCAGCATCAGGCTCAGCCCGCCCCAGAAGCTGGAATAGAACGCCAGATGCGTATTGAGCGGGAACACGGTTGCCACCAGCGCGATCATTGCCGGGCGTGCCTGCGCGCGCGCAGCCAGGCTGGAGTAGCGCCACGCGCGCCAGGCCTGGGCCGCACCGGCCAGCCACAGCAGCAAGCCGATCACCCCGGTTTCGGCCAGGATTTCCAGCACGATCTGATGCGCATGGAAGGCCGGCCCGTCGCCCCATGCCGGCGCCTGCGCGGGGGCCGGATTGCAGGCCGGATACGCCTGCCGAAATCCGCGTGCGCCCACGCCATTGAGCGGATGCGCGCGGATCATGCACAGCGCCGCGCCCCAGATCTGCGCACGCCCGGACAGGGCCTGGTCGACGCCCTGCTCGCCATCGCTAAAGGCCAGGGCGGTGCGCTGGATCCGCTCGCGCGCCTGCGGCGCCACCGCCACCACGCCGGCCGCCAGCAGCGCGCCGATCAGCGCCACTCCCAGCAGGCGACGGCCACCCAGCAACTGCCAGCCGGACAGCAGCACGATCACGCCATAGGTGATCCACGACGCCCGCGAACCGGCCAGCACCAACACCACCCCGACCGCCGCCGCAGCGCCTGCCCAGGCCCAGGCATGGCGCCGCCCCAGTGCCAGTAACAGGAAGGGCGACAGGCTGGCCAGGGTCTGGCCGAACTTGAGGTTGCACGGCCCCAGCACGCCGCTGAGGCGGTCGACCAGGGCCAGCTCCTGCGGCGTGCACAGGCCGTGCCCGCTGATCAGCTGCTTGATCTGATCCAGGCCGAAGAACAACGGGCTGTTGCCGAACGCGGCCTGCAGCAGCGCATCCAGCGTCCACACCGCGCCGATCACTGCCAGGCCGGTGAAGGTGCGCCGACGCCGCTGCGCATTGGCCACCGCGATCGCGCACAACCACATGAAAGGCAGATAGCGCAGATCGGTGGCCGACTTGCGCAGCGCGCGGCCCACGTCCACCGCATCGAACGCCGACAGCATCTGCGGCAACCAGTACGCGAAGAACAACACACTGGTCAGCGCCCAGGCCGCACCGCTGAGCAGCCGGGTGCCGCCGCGGAAGCGCGCATGCAGCAGGCGATACGCCGCAAACAGCGCGCCCAGCGACAACACCGTCTCGGCCAGCCCAGGCGTGGGCCACAGGGCCACGAACAGGATTACCCACAGCGGCGCCCAGCGACCGGCATCGGGCGTCAGCACGGACGCGGGAGGGATGGCCTCAGCGGCGGAGTTCGTCATAGACCTTCAGGGTGGCCGCTTGCATGGCCTGCAACGTGTAGGGAAGCACGGCGGGCGCTGTCGGCGCCTGCTGCAACAAATGAAGCGCCTGGGTGCGCAAGGCAGCGGCATCGAAGGCCGGCACCGCGCCGCCGGGTTGCAACTCGGCCAGCAGCTCGCCGACGCCGCCATGCGCCCACCCCAGCACTGGCCGGCCTACCGACAAGGCCTCCACCACGGTGCGGCCGAAGGCCTCGGGTTTGCGCGACAGCTGCAGCACCAGATCGCTGGCGGCGTAGGCCTCGGCGATGCGTGTGGTGGGTTCGGTGAAGGCGATCGCTTCGGCCACGCCCAGCCTGGTGGCCTCGGCTTCCAGCTCGCGCAGATAGGTTTCGCGGCCCGGCTCGCGCGCGCCTGGCAGCCACAACCAGGCCGGCACGCCCGCAGCGCGCACGTCGGCGAGCAGTTGCAGACCGTCGGTGTGCCCCTTCAGCCGGGTACCGCGCCCGGGCAGCAGCAGCAGTGGCGCATCGGCCGGCAGGCCGGGCAGCATGCTCTGTGCCCAGGTGCGCGCGCGGCGATCCGGATGCGGGCGACGCGGAAACTGCGCGATATCGACACCGCGCGGTATCGTGCGCAAGCGCGCGCTGTCGGTCTGCGGATAGTGCGTGCAGACGTACTCGCGCACCGTCTGCGACACGCAGATCACCCGCTCGCCGTAGGTCATCACCGCGCTGTAGCGGCTGGGCGAGTTGAGCCCGTGCACGGTGGTGACAAAGCGCGGCCGCGTGGCCTGCGGCATGCCGCGCAACGCGTACCAGCCCAGCCAGGCCGGCAGGCGCGAACGCGCATGCACGATGTCGGCGCCCAGTTCGGCGAACAGCCGGCGCAGGCCGACCACATGGCGCAAGGTCAGCAGCGACTTGCGCCCGATATCCAGGGTGAGATGTTCGCCACCGGCCTCTAGCAGCGGCTGGACCAGGCGACCGCCGGCCGACACCACCACCGCGCGGTGGCCGGCGCGCACCAGCGCAGCGGCGATTTCCAGGGTGGAGCGCTCGACGCCGCCGGACTGCAGCGCCGGCAGCAGTTGCACCACGGTCAGGCGGTGCATCCGGCCAGGATCAGTCGGCGAGCACGAACAGTGCGCCGCAGTACGGGCACTTGGCTTCGCAGTTGGGCTCGTCTTCGATCGGCAGGTATACGCGCGGATGCGAGTTCCACAACGCCATCTGCGGTGTCGGGCAGCTCAGCGGCAGATCGCTGCGATGCACGGTGTAGCGCGATTCGGCATTGGCGGGCGCGGTGGCGGTCTGGCTCATGGCGGCACGATCGTAGAGGCAAAGGCAGAGCGCGGATTCTAGCAGCCTGCGTGGTGATCGGCCCATTGAGCGGGCGATGCCGGTTCGGGTGGCGATGGTCTCGGCGCCAGCGCGGGCGCCGGCAACCTCGAGAGATGCTAAAGATCCGCCAGAGCCTGGCCCCCTACAGGCACGGCAGCGCCACCCCACCCGGACATCGCGCTTATCATCGCCTGACCATGGCGCACCGCCCCGTGCCTGCGCCCCGTGTCCGGATCGCCCGCAGCACTCGGCCGGACCTGCCCTGCGGCATCGCACCCTAAGGAGACATCGCCACGTGACCTCGTCTGTTGTGCTGTTGCACCCGCGTGAGCTGTGGCTCCGGCTGGTTGTCGCCCTGGGCTGCGCTGCGCCGCTGTCGGTGAGCGCGGCGATTGAGTTTTCGAGTTCGTTCGAGCCCGGGCAGCCGTTGCCGGTGAGCGCGGCGGCAGGCGATGTGCAGATTGCCATCGGTACCGGCCCGGCCGCGCCGTATGCGGCCAAGCCCAACGCCGGCTACAGCGGTGCGCATGCATTGCGGTATCAAAGTCATGCTGCAGGTGGGCGGCGCACCCTGTTTACCGCCGATGTCCCGATCGGTGCCGATACGACGCTGTCGTGGCTGGTATTGCCGGAGAGTGTGGGCGGCGAGCATGCGGCATCGACCTACGTGTCACTGGATCTGCTGCTGGACGACGGCACGCGCGTGTCTGCCAGCGCTGCGCGGGATCAGCATGGCGTCGCGCCAGCTGCGCAGGCGCAAGGCGAGTCGAAGACGCTGTATCCGCAGCAATGGGCACGCAAGGCGGTGCGGCTGGGCGACGTGCCCGGCCTGCGTGGCCGCCGTGTGCGTGCGATCGAGCTGGACGTTGCGCCGCCCGCAGGCGCGACCAGTGCCGGTTGGATCGACGACATCGCGCTTGCCGAGGTGCCGCTGACGCCGGCAACGCGTCCGTCGGATTGGGTGCTGACCACGCGCGGCACGCAATCCAATGGCACGTTCTCGCGTGGCAATAATTTCCCTGCAACGGCCGTGCCGCATGGCTTCAACTTCTGGACGCCGGTGACCGATGCGGGCACGCTGACCTGGCTGTATCGCTGGAACGAACACAACGATGCAGACAATCGCCCACGCCTGCAGGCCTTGTCGCTCAGCCATCAGCCCAGCCCGTGGATGGGCGACCGCCAGACCTTTCAGGTGATGCCGTCGTTGGCCGCCGGCGTGCCGCCAGCCGATCGCAAACAACGTGCACTGGCGTTTTCGCACGCCAATGAAACTGCGCGTCCCTATCGCTACGCGCTGCAGTTGGACAACGGGATCCAGGCCGAGATCGCACCGGCCGACCATGCCGCGCTGTTCCGCTTTCGCTTCCCGGTGCAGGGTGATGCCAATCTGGTGTTCGACAATGTGGACGCGCGCGGCGCGCTGCGCCTGGATGCGGCAACACAGACGCTCTCCGGCTACACCGATGTGCGTAGCGGGCTATCGACCGGGGCCACGCGCATGTATGTCTATGCCAGCTTCGACACGCCGTGGAAAACCAGCGGCCTGAGCGATACCGGCCGGCCCACCGGCTGGATCAAGTTCGATGCCGGCAGCACCCGGCAGGTGCAGATGCGCATTGCCACCTCGCTGATCTCGCTGGATCAGGCCAGGCACAACCTGGCCCTGGAAATCGCGCCGCAGGCGACATTCGAGCAGGTTGCCGCGCGTGCGCAGGACGCCTGGGATGCGTTGCTGGGACGCCTGGAGGTGCCCGATGCCAGCGCCGACCAGAAGACCACGCTGTACTCCAACCTGTACCGCCTGCACCTGTATCCCAACTCCGGCCATGAGAACGTCGGCAGCGCCAGCGCACCGGACTGGCGTTACGCGAGCCAGAGCAGTTGGTCGGACGACAACATCGATGCCAGCGCGGTGCGCAGCTTTGCGCCGATCCGCAATGGCCGGGTCTATGTCAACAACGGCTTGTGGGACACCTTTCGCACCGCGTGGCCGGCGTACGCCTTGTTCGCGCCCGACGATGCCGGTGCGCTGGTGCAAGGCTTTCTGGAGCAGTCGCGCGCGGGCGGCTGGGTGGCGCGCTGGTCGTCGCCCGGCTATGCCGATCTGATGGTCGGCACCAGTTCCGACGTGGCCTTTGCCGATGCCTGGCTCAAGGGCGTGCAGGGCTTCGATCCGCTCGAGGCGTATGTTGCCGCACGCAAGAACGCCACCGTGGTGGCGCCCGACAGGCATGTCGGCCGCAAGGGCATGGCGCGTTCGACCTTTCGCGGTTATGCCGATACCGACACCCACGAAGGCATGTCGTGGTCGATGGAAGGCGCACTCAACGACTTCGGTATCGCCAACATGGCCGATGCGCTGGCCACGCAGGCGAAAACAGCCACGGCGCGCGAGCGTTACGCGACCGAGGCTTTGTATTTCCGTCACCGCGCGGCAGGCTATTCGGCACTGTTCGATCCGGCGATCGGGTTCTTCCAGGGCCGCACCCCGGACGGCACCTGGCGCGTGGACGCGGCACAGTACGATCCGCGCGTCTGGGGCCACGATTACACCGAATCCAGCGGCTGGACGTTTGCGTTCACCGCACCGCACGATGGGCAAGGCCTGGCCGCGTTGTATGGAGGACGCGCCGGTCTGGCAGCGAAGCTGGATACGTTCTTCGCCACCCCCGAGACCGCCGAGGCCAGGTTCGCCGGCTCTTACGGCTCCACCATCCACGAAATGACCGAAGCGCGCGACGTGCGCATGGGCATGTACGCGCACAGCAACCAGACCGCGCACCATATCCCGTGGATGTACCTGTACGCCGGGCAGCCGTGGAAGACGCAACGCCTGACCCGCGAGATCCTGGCGCGCCTGTACCTGGGCAGCGAGATCGGCCAGGGCTACCCCGGCGATGAGGACAATGGCGAAATGTCGGCGTGGTATCTGTTCGCAGCGATGGGCTTGTATCCGTTGCGCATGGGTACGCCGGCCTATGTGATCGGCTCGCCGCTGTTCACGCACGCCAGCCTGCGTTTGCCGAACGGCGGGACGCTGACGGTCAATGCGCTGCAGAATTCGCCGCAAAACGTGTACGTGCAATCGCTCAAGGTCAACGGCAAGCCCTGGCGCAAGACCTGGTTGCCGCATGCAGACATCGCCAGGGGTGCGACGCTGGACTTCGTCATGGGGCCGACGCCCTCGCGCTGGGGCACCGGGCCGGACGATGCGCCGCCATCGCTGACGCCTGCGGGTGAACGTCCTGCCCCCTTGCGCGATGTGCTCGGAGACACGGCGCGCATCACCCTGGCCGATGGTGGCGATGTCCCGGCACTGCATGACGACGATGCCGGGACGGTCGCTGCAGTTGCATCGGCATCGGCACTGACGTTCAGCGGCATGGCGCGCGGCACGCCGACGCTCTACACGCTGACCAGCGGCAACGCGGCGATTGCGGCAAGCGGATGGACGCTGGAAGCGCGGACGGCCGATGGTGCGTGGAAGGTGGTCGATCAGCGCCGCGAGGAAACGTTTGACTGGCCATTGCAGACGCGGCCGTTTCGCATTGCCTCCCCGGGTGCATATGCCGAGTATCGGCTGCGATTCAGCGCACCTGCGAAACTGCAGCTGGCGGAGATCGAGTTGCTGGGGGCTGAGCCTGCGGCGCGTTGAGGCGCCGGTCTCGCATCGCTGATCGCGCTGCTTTCTGCAGGCAGGCGACTGCAGGATGCAGGCACCCGCTCACGCGATCGACGGAGTTACACGGGGGCTGCCGGAGCGGGGTTTTACTGCAACGTCAGCAGCGCTGGTGATCGTCCCCTCACCCCAACCCCCGCTCCGCGCGCCGGCCCGCGCTTGCGGCGCGGGCGCTTCAAGGCACGCGTGCCAGTGGCGCGCAAGCAGTGCCTTGTCGCCCCGATGGGAGAGGGGCGTTGGCGCGGCACGCGGGGTGCCGCTAGCGGATCGGTCTTTGATGTTTCCCGGTGGGGGAATCTCAATCGCTATTTTTTTCGCTGGCGGTCTTCTCGGCATCGCGCTGCCGGCGGATCTGCGCATCCACCGCCGCAATCGCGGTCATGTTCATCACCCGGCGCGAGGTGGCGCTGGTGGTGAGGATGTGCACCGGCTTGGAGATGCCCATCAGGATCGGGCCGATCGCCACGCCGTCGGTGAACACGCGTACCAGGTTGTAGGCGATGTTGGCCGCTTCCAGGTTCGGCAGCACGAACAGGTTGGCGCGGCCCTTGAGCGTGCTGTTGGGCATGATCTGCTTGCGCAGCGCCTCGTCCCAGGCGGTGTCGCCCTGCATTTCGCCGTCGATGTTGAGCTCGGGCTTTCGCTTGAGCAGGGCTTCGCGCACCTGGCGCATCTTCAGCGCATCGCGCGAGTCGTGGCTGCCGAAGTTGGAGTGCGACAGCAGCGCGATATTGGGCTCGATGCCGAACAGCTTGAGGCGGTAGGCAGCCTGCAGCGTCGCTTCGACCACCTGCTCGACGGTGGGGTCTTCCTGCACATGCGTGTCCAGGAAGAAGAACACGCCCAGCTGGTTGATCACGCCGGTCATCGCCGAGGTGGAGCTCACCCGCGGCTCCAGCGGAATCACGCTGCGTGCGTAGCCCAGCTTCTTGTGGAAGCGGCCGACCACGCCGGACAGCATCGCATCGGCTTCGCCACGCGCCACCATCACCGCCGCGATCAGGGTCGGACGCGAGCGCATCAGTTCCTTGGCGGCGGTGACGGTCACGCCGCGACGCTCGGTGAGCGCGTGGTAGTACTGCCAGTATTCGTTGAAGCGGGGATCGTCGAGGATGTTGGTGATCTCGAAATCCACTCCGGCGGTCAGGCGCAGGCCCATGCGCTCGATGCGCGCCTCGATGACGTCCGGGCGGCCGATCAGGATCGGGAACGCCAGGCCTTCGTCGACGACGTTCTGCACCGCGCGCAGCACCACTTCCTCTTCGCCCTCGGCATACACCACGCGCTGCTTGTCGGCGCGCGCGCGGTCATAGACCGGCTTCATCATCAGGCTGGTGCGGTAGACGAACTGGCCGAGCTTGTCGCGGTAGGCCTCCATGTCGGTGATCGGGCGCGTGGCCACGCCCGAATCCATCGCCGCCTGCGCAACGGCGGACGACAGCTCCACCAGCAGGCGCGGGTCCAGCGGACGCGGAATCAGGTATTCCGGGCCGAAGCTCGGGGTCTCGCCGCCGTAGGCCGCGCCCAGGTCGGAGGCCTCGCGCCGCGCCATCGCCGCAATCGCCTTGACGCAGGCGATCTTCATTTCCTCGTTGATGCCGGTGGCGCCCACGTCCAGCGCGCCGCGGAACAGATACGGGAAGCACAGCACGTTGTTGATCTGGTTCGGGTAGTCCGAACGGCCGGTGCCGATGATGCAATCCGGACGCACCGCCTTGGCCGCTTCCGGGGTGATTTCCGGGTTGGGATTGGCCAGCGCGAAGATCACCGGCTGGCGCGCCATGCTGGCGACCATCTCCGGCTTGAGGATGCCGGCCGCCGACAGGCCCAGGAAGATGTCCGCACCCTCGACGATCTCGGCCAGGGTGCGCTTGTCGGTGTCGCGCGCGTAGCGCTGCTTGTCCGGGTCCAGGTCGGTGCGGCCGGTGTGGATCACGCCGTCGCGGTCCAGCGCCAGGATGTTCTCCGGCTTCAGGCCCAGCGAGACCAGCATGTTGACGCAGGAGATGCCGGCCGCGCCCATGCCGGTGGTGGCCAGCTTGACCTCTTCGATCTTCTTGCCGGTGACCACCAGCGCGTTGAGCACGGCGGCGCCGACGATGATCGCGGTGCCGTGCTGGTCGTCATGGAACACCGGGATGTTCATGCGCTCGCGCAGCTTGCGCTCGACGATGAAGCACTCCGGCGCCTTGATGTCTTCCAGATTGATGCCGCCGAAGGTCGGCTCCAGGCTGGCGATGATGTCGACCAGCTTGTCCGGGTCGTTCTCGTTGATCTCGATGTCGAACACGTCGATGCCGGCGAACTTCTGGAACAGCACGCCCTTGCCTTCCATCACCGGCTTGGAGGCCAGCGGACCGATATTGCCCAGGCCCAGCACCGCGGTGCCGTTGGTGATCACCGCCACCAGATTACCGCGCGCGGTGAGCTCGCTGGCCTGGGTGGGTTCCTCGACGATCGCCTCGCAGGCGAAGGCCACGCCCGGCGAATACGCCAGCGACAGATCGCGCTGGGTCAGCATCGGCTTGGTCGCGGTGACCTTGATCTTGCCGGCCGGCTGCTGGCGGTGGTAGTCGAGGGCGGCCTGTTTGAAGTCGTCGTTGGACATCGGCTGTGTGGGTCTCGAAGGCGCAGGAGGGCTGAATTCTACCCTTCTGCCTGAACAAGGGCCTGTCGCGCAGCTGTCGGCGTGGCAGGAAGATCGCAGGCTGCAGCGCGTCGTGCGCGGCGGCCAGGGTGGGCTGGAAGCGGAAACGGCCCTGCACCCCGCCGGCAGCGCCGACGGAATACAGGGCCGTAGGAAGCATCAGCGTGCGCTGATCGGGGCGACGACGTCGGTCGAGGCCACCGGTGCCTGCAGCGGCGGCGAGCCGCCATCCAGCACCAGCTTGAGCTGGTCGCGGTCCAGCGCATTTTCCCAACGCGACACCACCACGGTGGCAACCGCGTTGCCGATGAAGTTGGTCAGCGAGCGGCACTCGCTCATGAAGCGGTCCACGCCCAGGATCAGCGCCATGCCGGCCACCGGCACGTCCGGCACCACCGACAGCGTGGCGGCCAGGGTGATGAAGCCGGCGCCGGTCACGCCGGCCGCGCCCTTGGAGCTGAGCATTGCCACCGCCAGCAGGGTGATCTGCTGGCCCAGGCTCAGGTCCACATTGGTGGCCTGGGCGATGAACAACGCGGCCAGGGTCATGTAGATGTTGGTGCCATCGAGATTGAACGAGTAGCCGGTCGGCACCACCAGGCCCACCACCGACTTCTCGCAGCCGGCCTTTTCCATCTTCTCCATCAGCGACGGCAGTGCCGACTCCGACGAGGAGGTCCCCAGCACCAGCAGCAGTTCGGCCTTGAGGTAGCGGATCAGCTTGAGCACCGAAAAGCCGCACAACCGGCACACGATGCCCAGGATCACCAGCACGAAGAACAGCGAGGTCAGGTAAAACGACCCCACCAGCCAGGCCAGATTGACCAGCGATTCCACCCCGTACTTGCCGATGGTGAAGGCGATCGCACCGAACGCACCGATCGGCGCGGCCTTCATCAGCATGTGCACCAGGCGGAACACCGGCGCGGTCAGCGCTTCCAGGAAGCTCAGCACCGGGCGGCCACGCTCGCCGACCAGGGCCAGCGCGATCCCGAACAGCACCGCCACGAACAGCACCTGCAGGATGTTGCCATCGACGAACGCGCTGACCAGCGTGGCCGGGATGATGTCCATCAGGAAGCCGACCAGGCTCAGCTCGTGCGACTTCTGCACGTAGGTGTTGACCGCGCTCTGGTCCAGCTCGGCCGGGTTGATGTTCATGCCGGCGCCGGGCTGCACCACGTGCGCCACGATCATGCCCACGATCAACGCCAGCGTGGAGAAGAACAGGAAGTAGGTCATCGACTTGGCGAAGACCCGGCCCACCGTCTTGAGGTGGGTCATGCCGGCGATGCCGGTGACGATGGTCAGGAAGATCACCGGGGCGATGATCATCTTCACCAGCTTGATGAAGGCATCGCCCAGCGGCTTCAGGCTTTCGGCGAAGGCCGGCTCGAAGTGGCCCAGCAGGGCACCCAGGACGATCGCCACCACCACCTGGAAATACAGCTGACGGTAAAACGGGACGGGCGCCGGCAAGGGGCCGGCAGGCTTGCTGATGTGCATGACGCCACTCCGAGGGAACATAGAGGGTGCCTGAGCAGGTACCCGGTGCGGGCATTCTGGCCGTACGTCACAGCCCGAGCCGATAGCCCATTGGTACTACGCACTGTCCCCGGGCTGAACGTCGCCTTACACTTCAGCCGCGCCACCACCGGCCGTTAATTCCGTTTAACGCAGACACCGATTCCTGTGTTGTTGGCCGTCCGGAACCTGCGCGCTTGCTGAAGCTGTTCAGTGCGACCGCCATGGCAGGACGCCCGGCCCCTTCTCCTTGCCGAAGACCACACCTATGCGCCTCAATCCGCTCGTTCTCGCGTTGGCCATCGCCGCCGCGCCCGCTGCCGCCAATGCGGCCACCTCGCTGGAAAACTGGCCCACCAAATACACCTTCGGGGATGGCACCGAGCTCGGCCTGACCGGCAACTATGCCTACGACGACAACAACTTCTCAGGAGACGACCGCCTGGAAGACCGCACCGACTTCCGCCGCAAGGAATTCGGCGCCACCCTCAAGAAGAAGGGCGTCTACGACGCCATGGTGTATTTCGACTTCGAGTCCAAGCTGTGGCTGGACGTGTTCTTCCGCGTCGAGACCAAGGCGCTGTTCGGCCAGGACTACGGTCGCGTGCGGATGGGCTACATGAAGGTGCCAGTGGGTCTGGAAGCGGTGCAGAGCTCGCGTGCGGGCAGCTTCATGGAACTGGGCCTGCCGATCCAGGCGGTGTTCCAGGGCCGTCGTACCGGCGTGGAATGGACGCTGGAGCGCCAGCAGTACCTGCTGCAGGCCGGCGCCTACGGCGGCAAGGACCTGCAGGGCGACAACCCGGGCACCACCCAGGCCGTGCATGCCGCCTGGACCCCGTTCAAGGCCGAAGGCAACGTGCTGCACCTGGGCCTGGCCGGTTCGGTGGAAAACCCGCGCGGCTTCAGCGACGGCCGCGGCGTGTCGTTCAGCCCGCGCGTGCGCCTGCGTGCCCGCCCGGAAGCCGGCCTGACCGACGTGCGTCTGATCGACACCGGCACCATTCTCGATGTGGACCACGTGATCCGCGCCGGCGTGGAAGCGGTGTGGATCCACGGCCCGTTCTCGCTGCAGAGCGAAGCGCTGCGCGCCGAGGTGGCGCGTAACGACAACCTGCCGCATTACATCGCGCAGGGCCAATACCTCTATGGCACCTGGACGCTGACCGGCGAGTCGCGCAGCTATGCCGGCGGCGTACCGGGCAACATCAAGCCGGCGCACGACTACGGCGCGGTCGAGCTGACCGCCCGCTACAGCCGCCTGGATCTGGAAGACAACCGCGTCAGCGGCGGCCGCCAGCACGACACCACCATCGGCGCCAACTGGTACCTCACCAGCCACTTCAAGATGCAGGCCAACTACAGCTGGGTGGATGCCACGCGCAACGGCGTGCATGAAACCCCGCATGTGATGGAGCTGCGCGCGCAGGTGCAGTTCTAGCCTTATCGCGCAACGCTGACCCAGGCCTGGTCGGCCGCGGGCTGGCTTCGGTTGACCGCTTCAACGCGGCAACCTGGCCGCTCACGCAGCATGCAGCCCACTGCGGCCGCCTCCTTCCGGGGATGCGGCCGCAGTCATTTTTGGGGGGCGCCGTGGCGGCGATGGCTGCACGATGCATCGGCGCACCGCCATACTTGTCAGCATGTACGCTTCGCAACGCCGCCGTCTGCTGCTCACCCTGACCATCGTGTTGGGCGGCATGCTGGTGGCCATGCTGGCGGCCGGGCATTTTGTCGAACAGAACGCCCTGCACGAGGAAAGCGCCACCGTGCGGCGCCAGCTGCGCCTGTACGCGCAGGCCCTGCAGCAACGCATCGATCGCTATCGCACGCTGCCACAGATCCTGGCGCTGGACCCGGAACTGCGCGCGGCCGTTTCCGGCCCGCTGTCGCCCGCGCAGGTGGAGCGGCTCAATCGCAAACTGGAGCGCGCCAACAATGTCACCCAATCCTCCACGCTGACGCTCATCAACCGCGACGGCATTGCGCTGGCTGCCAGCAACTGGCGCGCAGCGCGCAGCAACGTGGGCGTGGACTACGCCTTCCGCCCGTATTACCAGCAGGCATTGGCCAACGGCAGCGGCAGTTTCTACGGCATCGGCATGACCACCAGCGAACCGGGCTACTTCCTGTCGCAGGCCATCGTCGATGCCGGCGGCCAGGTGCAGGGCGTGGTGGTGATCAAGATCGCGCTGGCCGCGCTGGAACGCGAGTGGTTGCAGACCCCGGACATCGTGCTGGCCTCCGACGCGCATGCGGTGGTGTTCCTGGCCAGCCGCCCACAGTGGCGCTACCGCATGCTGGCCCCGCTGAGCCTGCGCGACCGCAGCGAATTGCGCAGCACCCGCCAGTACGCCGACCAGGGCCTGCTGCCGCTGCGGCGCCGGCTGATCGAGCAGACCGGCAACGGTGGCGTGCTGGCCGAGGTCAGCGACCCACCGCTCGCCGGCCCGGTGCTGTGGCAGACCCTGGAGGTGCCCGAAAGCGGCTGGCGCCTGCATCTGCTGCACGACACCCGTGCCAGCGCAGCGGCCGGCCGCGCCGCGGCGATTGCCGCGGCCGGTGCGTGGTTGGCACTGGCCTTGCTGTGGTTGTTCGTGCAGCAGCGGCGGCGCCTGTCCGCATTGCGTCAGCGCAGCCGGCACGAGCTGGAAACGCTGCTGCAACAACATGCCGAAGAACTGCGTACCGCGCAGGATGGCGTGGTCACCGCCGCGCAACAGGCCAACGCCGGTCTGAGCCGCAGCCTGGAACACCTGCCGCAGGGCGTGGTGGTGATCGACGAGGCGCTCAATCTGGTGGCGTGGAATTCGCGCTATGTGGAGCTGTTCCGCTTCCCGCCCGAACTGCTGAAGATCGGCCGGCCGATCGAAGACCTGTTCCGCTTCAACGCACGCCGCGGCCTGCTCGGACCGGGGCCGATCGAAGCGGCGATCGAACGCCGCCTCAATCATCTGCGCAGCGGCAAACCGCATATGCGCGAGAGCGAAAAGGAAGACGGCACCGTGCTGGAAATCCGCGGCAATCCGCTGCCCGATGGCGGATTCGTCACCAGCTATGCCGACATCACCAGTTACAAGAACGCCGCGCGCGAGCTGCGCTCGCTGGCCGATGCACTGGAACACCGCGTGGCCGAACGGACCCGGGACCTGGCCGCGGCCAAGCGCGAGGCCGAGAGCGCCAATCGCTACAAGACCCGCTTTGTCGCCTCGGCCGTGCACGACCTGCTGCAACCCCTCAACGCCGCGCGCATGTTCGTCTCGGTCCTGCGCGGACAGGTGGGCGAGGCCGGCAGCGCGCGCGTGGTCGACAACATCGAAGGCGCGCTCGCCGCGCAGGACGCCATCCTCAACAGCCTGCTGGATATCTCGCGGCTGGAGGCCGGCAGCCTGAAGACCCAGGTGCGCGATTTCGCCATCGCCCCGCTGCTGGAAACGCTGGCCCGCGAGTTCGGCATCCTGGCCGAAGACCGCGGCCTGGTGCTGGACTGGGTGCCCACGTCCGCGGTGGTGTTGAGCGATGAAAACCTGCTGCGGCGCATCCTGCAGAACTTCCTGTCCAACGCCATCCGTTACACCCCGCGCGGGCGGGTGCTGATCGGTTGCCGTCGTCGCGGCGGCTGGCTGCGCATCGAGGTGCACGACCAGGGGCCCGGCATTCCCGAGGCCTTGCAGGAAGAGATCTTCGAAGAATTCCGGCGCCTGGATGACGGCGTGGCCAACGATCGCGGCGCCGGTCTGGGCCTGGCCATCGTCGAGCGCATCGGCCGGCTGCTAGGCCACCGCATCGGCCTGCGTTCCACGCTGGGCAGCGGCAGCGTGTTTTCGGTAACCGTGCCGCTGGGCGAACGCGCTGCGATCGTCAGGCAATTGCCGCCGCCAACCACCACCACCGCAGAAAACGCCAACGACCCGATCCTGCACGGCTGCCGCGTGTGGTGCGTGGACGACGACCCGCGCGTGTGCGAGGCCAGCCGTGCCCTGCTGGAACGCTGGGAATGCCGCGTGGACTTTGCCGGCGGACCCGACGAGGCATTGGCCACCGCCAGCCCCGACGAGGTGCCGGAGCTGTTGTTGCTGGATGTGCGCATGGGCGAGCACTACGGCCCCATGCTGCTGCCGCAGTTGGTGCAACGCTGGCAACGCGAACCGCGCGTGATCCTGGTCACCGCCGAAGCCGACCCGGCGCTGCGCGAACACGCGCTCGACCTGGGCTGGGGATTCCTGACCAAGCCGGTGCGCCCGCCCGCGCTGCGCGCACTGGTCACCCAGATGTTGTTGCGGCGCGGATAGGTTGCCCGGCTGCCGGCACGGCATGCGGCCTAGCAGTTGATGCAGAGCGACAGATCTGCGCATCGGCAGCTCGAGACAGCGTTCGTTTCTACTCCCTGGATCGATAAACGCCCACGTCTCGCGGACTCCCTGCATGCACCTGCTGCATGCCACGTTCGTCGCATCGCCGCCAGGTCGAGTCGAGCATTGCTCCGGGGCGGGTTGATGTTCAACGCGCATCAGTCGATGAGAAAGCAGCAATTATCAATGCCGGCCCGCTCCACCAGAATCGATCGCCTCACCTATCAGACGCACGTGCATACCTATCGTGGAGGGCGATCTATGCAGACTTCGAACCTTGAGGCAACGCGACAGTCGAAACTGGGGATGGTGCTGAGGGTGACCTCGGGCAACTTCCTCGAGCAGTTCGACTTCTTCCTGTTTGGTTTCTACGCAACCCAGATCGCCGCGGTGTTCTTCCCGGCGAGCAACGAATTCGCCTCGCTGATGATGACCTTCGCAGTGTTTGGCGCAGGCTTTCTGATGCGCCCGCTGGGCGCGGTGATCCTGGGCGCCTACATCGACGATGTCGGGCGCCGCAAGGGCCTGATCGTCACCCTGGCGATCATGGCCAGCGGCACCGTGCTGATCGTGCTGGTGCCGGGCTATGCCAGCATCGGTTTGTGGGCACCGGCACTGGTGCTGCTCGGACGGCTGCTGCAGGGCTTCTCGGCGGGTGCCGAAATGGGCGGTGTGTCGGTGTATCTGGCCGAGATGGCCACGCCGGGGCGGCGCGGCTTCTATGCCAGTTGGCAGTCGGCCAGCCAGCAGGTGGCCATCGTCGCTGCGGCCGCCATCGGCTATGCGCTCAACCAGCTGATGCCGCCGCAGGATCTGGCGCAGTGGGGCTGGCGGATTCCCTTCGCCATCGGTTGCGTCATCATCCCCTTCATCTTTTTGCTGCGGCGGCGCCTGGAAGAGACTGCGGAATTCGCGCAGCGCACCCAGCGGGTGACGATGAAGCAGGTGATGCGCGGGCTGGCGAACAATGCCGGCACCGTGATTGCCGGCGGCTTGATGGTGGCGCTGACGACGACCGCGTTCTATCTGATCACCGTGTACGCACCGACCTTCGGCAAGAGCGTGCTCAAGCTCAGCACCGGCGACGCCTTGATCGTGACGCTGCTGGTGGGCATCTCCAACTTCCTCTGGCTGCCGATCGGCGGCGCGCTCAGCGACCGCTTCGGCCGCAAGCCGCTGCTGGTGACCATGGCGGTGGTGTGCGCACTGAGCGCCTATCCGGTGCTCGCGTTCCTTGCATCCGCACCGAGCTTTGCGCACATGTTGCAGGCGCTGCTGTGGCTGTCCTTCCTCTACGGCATCTACAACGGTGCCATGATTCCCGCGCTTACCGAACTGATGCCGGCGCATGTGCGGGTGGCGGGCTTCTCGCTCGCCTACAGCCTGGCCACGGCAGTCTTTGGCGGGTTTACGCCGGTGATGTCGACCTGGCTGATCCATGTCAGCGGCGACAAGGCGGCCCCTGGGTACTGGTTGGTGTTCGCGTCGGTGTGCGCACTGTTGGCGACGCTGTTCCTGTATCGCCGGCATGGCAACGCAGCGGCAGCGACCGGCCTCGATACGGCTGCGGGAGCGGCGAAATGATGCGGGCTCTCTGGAAAAAATTGCTCGCTGCGGTTGTCACCACGGCCCTGCTGTCGCCGGCCGCAGCCGCGCAGGATCTGACCGTGATGACCTCCGGCGGTTTCACCGCCGCCTTCGAACGTCTGGCGCCGCAGTACAGCAGGCAGACCAGGGTGAAGGTTGCGACACTGCATGGCCCTTCGATGGGGCAGACGCCGCAAGCCATTCCCAACCGGCTTGCGCGTGGCGAGCATGCCGATGTGGTGATCATGGTGGGCAGCGCGCTGCAGAAACTGATCGATGCGGGACTGGTGGATCCGGCATCGCGGGTGGAGCTGGCCGATTCCCGGATCGGCATGGTGGTGCGCAGTGGCGCACCCAAGCCGAAGATCGATACCGTCGAGCAGTTCAAACACGCGTTGCTGCAGGCCGATTCCGTTGCCTATTCCGACAGCGCCAGTGGCGTCTATATCGAGACCACGCTGTTCAAGCAGCTGCAGATCCAGGGCCCGATGATGGCCAAGAGCCGCAAGATCGAACGCATCCCGGTGGGCTCGGTGGTGGCCGACGGCAGTTATCAGTTGGGCTTTCAGCAGGTGGCCGAACTGCTCCCGGTGGCAGGCGTGGATGTTGTCGGCAAGATCCCCGAACCGCTGCAGTCGATCACGCGCTATGCGGCAGGCGTGCCGGTCAGCGCGGATCATCCCGCAGCGGCCAGGCGCCTGCTTGCCTACCTGCAGTCGGGTGACGCGCAGGCGGTTGCGCGCGCGACCGGCCTGGATCCGGTCTCACCGTGAGCGCGCGGGCATCCGTCGCACCAGTTCCGCCAGTTCGAGCGCGGTCGGTGTCAGCGTCCGCCCACGGCGTTTGAGGATCCCCACGTTGCGCAGCACCTCCGGTTCGACCAGCGGCACCGCCGCCAGCACCGGATGCGGGCCGGAGGGCATGGCGATCGAAGGAACGGCGGCAATGCCGACGCCGGCCTCCACCAAGCCCAGCAATGTAGTGACGTGGCGGGTTTCGCAGATGCTCGGCTGCTCCGGCGTAAATGCAGACAGCGCCCGGTCCAGCACCAGCCGGTTGCCCGAGGTCTTGTCGAGCGTGATGTAGTCATGGCCATATGCTTCCTGCCAGCTGACCTGCTCGCGCCCGGACAGGGGATGGTCCCGGCGGCAGGCGATCACATAGCGCTCCTGCAGCAACGGCTCGAACTCGACCTCCGGTGCCAGGTTGCCGCTGAAGCTGACGCCGAAATCCGCCTCGCCGGAGGCCACTGCCGCACTGACGTGACTGGCGCTGCCATCGAACAGCCTGATGCGGATCTTCGGAAACAGCTGATGCAGCCCGTGAATCGCCTGGGGCATGAAGTAGTACGCCGCAGACGGCACGCACGCCACGGTCACCGTGCCCATCCGGCTGGATCCGGCATCGCCGATGCTCATCAGCGCCATGTCCAGGTCGTCGAGCATGCGCTCGACCTGCGGCATGAACGCCTGCCCGACTGTGGTGAGCGCGACCTTGCGCGTGGTGCGCTCGAACAGCTTGACGTTCAACGCCGACTCGAGCTTGTCGATCCGGCGGCTGAGCGCCGGCTGGGTGATGCGGATGCGTTCGGCAGCGCGGCGGAAGCTGCCGTTTTCGGCAACGGCGCGGAATGCCTGTAGATCGTTGAGGTCGAATTTGATGGTCACGATGCCGCGGCTGCGATGTTCGATGGCGGTCGCCATAGCATAGACAGTTGCCTGCTGCGCTGCGTGCGCAGACGCGTGCAGATGCGGCGCGCGCGGCTTGCAACATTCGTGCATGAGGTCATCGCCGCAGGAATGCACAGGCCTGTTTCCGACGCAGGTGATACCTGCACGCGCGGCGCATGGCTCGGGCATCGCCGCGATGCTGCCAACGCGCGCATTCGCAGCGCACGAAGCTGCGGCATGCCCAGCGTGGCGGCGCTCGCGCCTGCTAGAATGGCGATAATGATTCCCATTTAATCTTCACCTTTCGCGTTGCCGTGCACGTGCTGCGTCTGTGCCGGCCGCGCCTTGGAGTTCCTTGCCCGATGAAGTCTCCCGCCTCCGGATCGGCCGGCATGCCGTTCGTTGCCGCCTTCTGCCTGCTCGCCTCTGCCACCGCGTCCGCGCAATCGGACGTCACCGACACGCTGGACACCGTGGTGGTCGCCGCCTCGCGCTCCAACATGACCGTGGCCGAATCGCCGCAGACGGTGTTGATCATCGACAAGGCGCAGATCCAGCAGCAGCTGACGATCTCCAGCAATTCCTCCGACGTGCTCGCCAACCTGATCCCCTCGTACACGCCCAGCCGCGGCAAGATGAATGGCAGCGGCGAAACCCTGCGCGGGCGCACGCCGTTGATCCTGATCGACGGCGTGCCGCAGTCCAATCCGATCCGCCCCACCGGGCGCGAAGCGCACACCATCGACTATGCGATGGTCGAGCGCATCGAAGTCATCCAGGGCGCCAATGCCATCAACGGCCTGGGCGCCACCGGCGGCACCATCAACATCATCACCCGGCGCCCACAGGACGGCTCGTTGAATCAGCACATCGACGTGCAGGCCACCGCACCTACCTCCGAAACGCGTGCGGAAACCAGCAGCGTCGAGACCCGCTACCGGGTGGACGGCCGCTCGGACAGGCTCGATTACCTGTTCTCGGCCAGCTACAGCGACCAGGGCCTGTATGTGGATGGACAAGGCCGGCCGATCGGCGCCGACAACACCCAGGGCGACCTGATGACGTCCAAGAGCTACGACGTGCTGGCAAAGCTCGGCTACGCGCTCACCGACACCCAGCGCCTGAGCGTCAGCGTCAACCGCTACCGCATCAAGAACGACAACGACTACATCGGCGTCGCCGGCAACCGCGCGCAAGGCCTGCCCACCAGCTCGGTGCGCGGCACGCCGCAGGGCACCGCGCCCTGGAACGATGTGCTGACCTCCAGCCTGTCGTACACCCATGACGATCTGGCCGGCATGCAGCTGAGCGCGATGGTGTTCAACCAGGAATTCGAAGGGCTGTTCGGTGCCGACAACTCGTCCACGTTTCAGGACCCGCGCATCGCCCCGGTCGGCACCTTGTACGACCAATCGCGTTCGGTCGCCTCCAAGTGGGGCAGCAAGATCACCCTGACCAGGGACGACCTGCTCGACAGCCGGCTCAAGCTCACCGGCGGCGTCGACCTGCTGGCCGACACCGGCAAGCAGGATCTGTACGGCACCGGGCGCACCTATGTGCCCGAGTCGGACTACCGCAATCTGTCGCTGTTCGTGCAGGGCGAATACAAGCTGCTGCCCGAGCTGACCCTGCACGCCGGCGTGCGCCGCGAAGAAGCCGAGTTGCAGATCGACAGCTACCAGACGCTGTGGCGCTACAACCGGGTCGCTGTCGAAGGTGGCACGCTCGACTTCAACCAGACCCTCTACAACGCCGGCCTGGTCTACACGCCGCTCGAGGGTGTGAGCTTTTTCACCAGCTATTCCGAAGGCTTCGGCATGCCGGACGTGGGCCGCGTGCTGCGCGCGATCAACACGCCGGGCACGCGCGTGGCCAGCCTGAGCACGCTGGAGCCGATCCTGACCAAGAGCGTGGAAGCCGGCACCCGCCTCACACGCGGCGCCGTCGATGCGGACCTGAGCTACTTCCAGTCCAACTCGGACCTGGGCACACGCGTGGTGCCGATCAACGGCGCCTTCATGATGAGCCGCGAGAAGACCCGCGTGCAGGGCGTGGACGCCAGCCTGGGCTATCGCCTGGATGCAGCGCATCGCCTGCGCCTGTCCTACGCCTACACCCGTGGCCGCTATGACAGCGACAACGATGGGCAGCTGGACGCACGCCTGGATGGGCTCAACGTGGCACCCAATCGGGTGATTGCCTCGTGGTCGGCGCAGTGGACGCCGAAGCTCTCCTCGTTCGTGCAGGCCCAGCATGCCTTCAGCCAATCCTTCGACGAGGCCGACAAGCGCTTCAGTGGCTACACGCTGGTGGATGCGACCTTCAACTACGCGTTGCCGCGTGGCGCAGTGCGCATGGGTGTGTCCAACCTGTTCGACAAGCAGTACATCACCTACTACTCGCAATCGGCCCTGGTCGAACCGCTACGCTACTTCGCCGGGCGCGGCCGCACCATCACGCTGGGCTATTCGCTGGATTTCTGATGGCGTGGCGTGATTGCCAGCAGCGCGCGCGATACGCCTGCGCACGCGTGCTGCTGCGCATGGATGCCGATTCGTTGCGTCATTTAGATGCAATCAACAGCCTAGGCGGTCGAGGGCGCGGTGCCCTCGCCGCACCAGAGAGCTTGTCGGTTGCTTTGCTAAAACCATACACGCCGACCAGCTCGACTGGTCCTTGCCCGTCCACCATCGCGGGACCTTACGCGGCATGGATGCCGCGTAAGAGCCTACACGGACGTACTTGCGGCGTGTCCTGCGAGGGTGGGCGGGCAAGGGCCCTGCAGCCAGCCCGCAGATCATCCTGACAACATGCATCGCGCATTGCTTGCAACATGCACACCGACTATCCCGACAGGTCCTTGCCCGCCCACCGTCGCGGGACCTTACGCGGCATGGATGCCGCGTAAGAGCCTACATGGACGTACTTGCGGCGTGTCCCGCGAGGGTGGGCGGACAAGGGCCCTGCAACGAAGTCGCAGACATCAGCGTCTTGGTCGCTCAATCGCCTCCCAGTAGCGCGCATTCCTGCGTGACGATGCCGAGTTGACGATCCGGACGATCCGGACGATCCGGACGATCCGGACGATCGGGCAAGGATGCCGGATCACCAGGCTCACGCCGACGCGGCGGCCCGCGGCACAGTGCATCGCAACACGCACAACGCCACTACCGGGAGACACACCGCATGAGTCAGACACTGTCGCTGGACCACTATCGCCTGCTCGGCCGCTCCGGCCTGCGCGTCTCGCCGCTGTCGCTGGGCACCATGACCTTCGGCGAAGACTGGGGCTGGGGCGCGGACGCGGACGAAGCCAGGCGCATCTTCGATGCGTATGCCGACCGCGGCGGCAATTTCATCGACACCGCGGTCAACTACACCAACGGCGGCTCCGAGCGCATCCTCGGCGCGCTGCTCAAGCACCGCCGCGAGCGCTTCGTACTGGCCACCAAGTTCACCATGGCGCGCGATCCGGACAACATCAACGCCGGCGGCAACCATCGCCTCAACCTGATCCGCTCGGTGGAGACCAGCCTGCGCCAGCTCGACACCGACCGCATCGACCTGCTGTACCTGCACGCCTGGGATTTCACCACCTCGCCGGAGGAAGTGATGCGCGGGCTGGAGCATCTGGTGCAGTCGGGCAAGGTGCTCTACCTCGGCATCTGCAACACCCCGGCCTGGCGGGTGGCGCAGTTGCAGACACTGGCCGACCTGCGTGGCTGGTCGCCGCTGGTGGCGCTGCAGATCGAATACAGCCTGGTCGAGCGCAGCGTCGAACACGAGTTGCTGCCGATGGCACGCGAGCTGGGCCTGGGCGTGTTGCCATGGTCGCCGCTGGGCGGTGGCATCCTGACCGGCAAGTACAGCCGCGCCGATCTCTCCGACGACAACGCGGCCGAGGTCTCGACCAGCCGCAAGGGCGTGATCGCCTCGACCGGGCATCTCAATGCACGCTCGCTGGAGATCGCCGATGCGGTCGGTGCGGTCGCCCAGGAACTGGGCGCCTCGCGCTCGCAGGTGGCACTGGCCTGGACCTTGCGCAATCCGGCCGTGGTCTCGCCGGTGATGGGCGCGCGCACGCTGCAGCAGGCCGAGGACAACTTCGGTGCGCTGGAAATCGTCTTGAGCGATGAACACCTGGCTCGGCTGGATCGGATCAGCGCGCTGGCGCCGATCTTCCCGGAACGCTTTATCGGCCGACCGATGGCGCAGCAGCTCATCTACGGCACCTACAAGGTGCAGTTACGCAGTTGATGGATGCATCGCCGACGGACGATCCGTCGGCAGCGATGCACTGCCTCACGTGCAATGATCTTTCACCGACAACGGCACGACCGATCAATCCGTCGCGTCATCACGCGTTTGCATAGCCGTTCTGCACGGCGCTGCGTCCCAGCACGTCATCGTCATCGCAAAACACGATGCAGCACACGATCACCAGGAGCGATCAGCCCTCGCCTTCCGGCTCCAGCGCCTTGACCAGCACTGCCGCCTGCGTGCGGCTGTAGCAGTCCAGTTTCTTCAGGATGGCGGTGACGTGCACCTTGACGGTGTTCTCGGCCAGCCCGAGTTCGTGTGCGATCTGCTTGTTGAGCAGGCCATCGGCCAGGCTCAGCAGTACGCGGAACTGTTGCGGGGTGAGCTGGGCGAGCTTGGAGGCCAGTTGCGCGTCGGCCTCCGAGCGCTCGGCAGTCATCGGCGGGAACCAGGTGCCGCCCTCCAGCACACTGGCCACCGCAGTGCCGATCGATTCGGCCGGAGTGGATTTGGGAATGAAGCCGGCCGCGCCGAACTGCTGCGCGCGCCGGATCACGCGTGGGTGATCGTTGGAGGAGATCACCACCACCGGGATGTCCGGATGCTCGCCACGCACGTGCAACAGCGCCGAGAAGCCGCGTGCGCCCGGCATCGCCAGGTCCAGCAGCACCAGCTCGGCCTGTGGGTGCGAGCGCAGCATCGCGCTCAGCGTGGCGGCGCTGGAGGCCTCCACCACATCGGCCTGCGGCAGGGTCTGCTGCAGCACATGGATCACGGCGGCACGGAACAACGGGTGGTCGTCGGCGACGAGGATGGTGAGATCGGCCATGCGCCAAGTCTGGCACATGGCTGTGTCGGTTTCCCGCGTCCGGGCATCCATCCCCGCCTCGCTGCGCGGGCATCCGGCCTGCCGGGCAGCCAGCATGGGCGTGGAAACCCCCGCGTCCACGCCCTGCACGCCAAGGCCGGCAGCGCGCGCCGCGCCGGCATGCAGCCGTTCGCGCAGCTCGTCAGCGCTCGCCTAGCGCGGCGGCTGCGTGCTGGCCCGCCAGGCATCCAGGAACTGCCGCCGTTTGAGCTTGTCCAGATACACCAGCAGACCGGGGCCGAGCGGGATCGGCCGGAACGGCGGCTGCGCCGAGCCGCCACGGCCGCCGGCGGCCGGCAGGATCGGCATCAGCCGCGCCTCGCGCGAGAGCACCTGCTGGCCGCGTGGCGAGAGCAGGTAATCCAGGAACCTGCGCGCCTCCGGCGCATGCGGTGCAGTCCTGGGGATCACCGCAGTGCGCAAGGCCACCAGCGTGTAGTCCTGCGGCTGCACGATGCCCAGCGGCGCGCCGGCGTCGATGCGCGTCTGCGCATAGGAGCCGAGCACGTTGTAGGCCAGCAGCAGCTCGCCACGGCTGACGCGGTCGAGCAAGGTGCCGGTGCGTTCTTCCAGCCTGACCTGGTTGGCCCCCAACGCGGCCAGCAACGCGCCGGCAATGCTGCCGACCTGCCCGTCCTGGGTGGCGAACAGATAGCCCACGCCGCTGCGCTCGACATCGTAGGTGCCGACCCGGCCGCGCAGCGGCGCGTCGGGCGCGCGCAGCAAGGCCAGCAACTGCCGGCGCGTGCGCGGCACCCGCGCGGCGGCCAGCTTGCGCGTGTTGTAGACGATCGCCACCGGCTCGTAGCTGATGCCGAACACTTCGTGCCGCCACTGCGCCCAGGCCGGCAACGCTTCGGTTTGCGCGGAGCGATGCGCGAGCGCGTGGCCGTCGTTCACCAGCTTGGTCTGCAGGTCCATGCTGGCGCTGATCAGCATGTCGGCGGCAGGCGTGGCCTTGCCCGGATGCAGATAGCGCTCGTAGATGTCCCAGGCAATCACGTCCTCGTAGATCACCTCGGTACCCGGATGCAGGCGCTGGTAGTCCTGGATGACCGCACCGAACACTTCCAGATCGGTGGAGCCTTGCACGCGTAATTGCGCCTGCTTCGGGCCATGCGCGGGAAACACCCGCACATCGCCGGGCGCGGCACGCGCAACAACCGGCGCCAGCAAGACCACCATCAGCAACAGCATGCGCATCACCGCGCTCCTCCAGGAAAATGCAACGAGGCGATCAACCCGCCGCCGACGCGGTTGCTCAGATCGATGCGCCCGCCATGCGCTTCGACCACGCGCTTGACGATGGCCAGCCCCAGCCCCGCGCCACCGGCCGGCGCATCCGGCCCGCGGACGAAACGCTCGAACACGCGCTCGGCTTCGGCGGCGGGAATGCCGGGGCCGTGATCGGCGATGGTCAGCACGTGATGGCTGCCGTCGCTGGTGAGCGCCACCTGCAACGGCGCCCCGGCACCGTATTTGCAGGCGTTGTCGATCAGGTTCTTCAGCGCCTCGCGCAGCAGCAATGCATCGCCGCGCAGCAGTGCCGGTTGCGGGTCGATCGCCAGGTGCACGCGCGGTGCGCCGTCGCTGCGCGGCAAGGCCTCGTGCAAGGCCTGGTGCAGCACTTCGGCCAGGTCCACGGTGGCAAAGCGCTGCAAGTTGGCGCGGTGGATCACGCTGGCGTCGCTGAGCAATTGATTGAGCAGCCGGCTCATATGGCTGGCATTGCGCTCGATCGCCACCAGGCTGCGTTGCATCTCGCGCGGGTCGTCGTCGTCCATCGCCAGCTGCGCCTGCGCGCGCAATGCGGCCAGCGGCGTGCGCATCTGGTGCGCGGCTTCGGCCATGAAGGCGCGCAGGGTTTCGTTGCTGGACGACAGCCGCGCCATGAAGCGATTGAGCGCGGTCACCATCAACTGCATTTCCTGCGGCGCCGGCACGCTGAGCGGTTTCAGGTCGGAGGGCTCGCGCCGCGACAGGTCGCGCTCGATACGCTGCAACGGGCGCAGGGCGCGATACACGCCCAGCCACACCAGGCCCAGGGCGAGCAGCGACAGCACCCCGATCGCCACCAGCGCGTTGAGCACCACATCGCGTGCCACCGCATCGCGGGCGCGCCGGGTCTGACCGACCTGCACGCGCACCTCGCCCTGCCCGGAGGCCGATGCCACCCGATGCATCACCACCGCAAAGCGCACCGGCTCGCCGCTGTAGTCGGCATCGAACAGCACCGGGCGCTCGTCGCCGGGCGCACGCGCCGGCAACGGCAAGCTCTCTTCGCCGGTGATGGTGCGGCCTTGCGCATCGAACACGCGGTAGAACACGCGGTCTTCCGGTGCCATGCCGAGCAGGTCCAGCGAGGCATACGGCAGGTCCACCTGCCAGTCGCCGCCGACCAGCGCCACGCTGTCGACGATGGACAGGGCCGAGGACACCAGCAGGTGGTCGTAGGAGCGGTTGGCGGCCCGCTCGCCGTAGTCGCGCGCGGCAAAGAACAGCACCACCGCGCCCAGCACCGACAGGCTGCCCAGATACAGCAGCAAGGTGCGCCGGATCGACGGTGCCACCATGCGCGGCTCAGCCATCGACGCCCGGCTCCACCGGCGCATGCGGATCGGCTTCTTCGAGCTTGTAGCCGGCGCCGCGCACGGTGACGATGCGCAACGGCGCGCCCGCCAGCTTGCGACGCAGGCGGCCGACATACAGCTCGATCGCATTCGGCCCGGCATCGTCGTCGAAACCGAACAAGCCGTTGCCGATCTCGTCCTTGCCAACCACATGGCCCAGGCGCCCGATCAGGATCTCGAACAGGCGGTATTCGCGATTGGGCAACTCGATCGGCACCCCGTCCAGCACCAGCGTGTGCGCGGCGTTGTCGAACACGAACCCGCCGATCTGCACCACCTCACTGGCCTGCCCGCGGTTGCGCCGCAGCAGCACCCGGCAACGCGCCTCGAACTCGCGGAAATCGAACGGCTTGCCCAGGTAGTCGTCGGCCCCGACATCCAGTGCCTGCACGCGGTCTTCGATGCCATCGCGCGCGGTCAGCATCAGCACCGGCGTGGTATCGCCACGCTCGCGCATCCCGGCCAGCACGCGCAACCCATCCAGCTTGGGCAGGCCGATATCCAGCACCACCAGATCGAAGCTCTGATAGCGCAGCACACTCGCCGCCGCCAGGCCATCGGACTGCCAATCCACCGCATGCCCGCTACGGCGCATCCGCCGCACGATGGCATCGGCGAGATCGGCGTTGTCTTCGACTAGCAGCAGGCGCATGGGCGGGGATTGGGGAGTCGAGATTGGGAATTCGCAAAGGCGGTTGGCCGCGGCCGGAAGGTAACAGGCCACGCAAACAAAAGCTTCTTTGACTCTTGCCAATCCCCAATCCCGACTCCCCAATCCCCGCCCCAAACGACAGGTCCATGACAGCTTCACCGGACTAGGCTGCTGCCAACGCGCCGCAGCGTGCTTGTGCGGTGCATCGCTGAACGTGATTCACACATGTACCTGGGAGGGTCTGTGAGCAACGACACCTTGCGTCTGCGCGTCTTCACCACCTGCGCCGCGCTGTGCCTGGCACCGGCCGTGCATGCGGCCGAGGGCGACGGCCCGGTCACCGCCGAGGTGGGTGGGCGCGTGCACTGGGACTTCACCGTGTTCGACAACGACGAACGCGGCACGCCCGAGCGCAACGACACCCAGTTCCGCCGCGTGTGGCTGGATGTGGCCGGCAAGTTCTATGGTTTCACCTACAAGGCCGAGGCGGAATTTGCCGGCCTGCAATACGAGTCCGGCAGCCGCGGCATCCTGGCGCGCGATGTGTACATCGCCAAGAAGTTTTCCGCCGGTACGCTGACCGTGGGCCAGTTCAAGCAGTACTTCTCGCTGGACGATCGCACCGGCTCCAACTACGGCCCGTTCCTGGAACGCGGCTATGCCTCCACCACGCTGGCGCCGATCTATCGCAAGGCGATCTCCTGGCAGGCCAATCGCCCCGATGCGACCTGGTCCACCGCGGCCTACAGCCTGGAAAGCATCGACAATTCCTCGACCAAGGGCGGCGCGCTCGGCACGCGGCTGACCTTCGCACCGGAGATGGGCGAGGCACGGCTGCGCCACCTGGGCGTGTCGCTGGCCCACGAGCGCTATTCGCATCCGGGCAGCGGCGGCGCGGCGTCCCTGTTGATCCGTCCACGTCCCGAAAACGATCTGGCCAACAACAGCCGTATCACCCTGGCGCGCTTTGCCGATGGCCGCGATACCGATTTCGACAAATGGTCGCTGGAATACGCCGAAGTGCTGGGCCCATGGTCGTGGCAGAGCGAATTCAGCGGCGGCCTGCTCGACGACGGCTCCCAGCATGCCAAGGTGTTGGCCAGCTACGGCCTGGTCAGCTGGTTCGTCACCGGCGAGTCGCGCGGCTACGACCGCAAGACCGGACGTTTCAGCCGGATCAAGACGCCCAATCGTCCCTCCGGCGCGTTCGAGCTGGCCTTGCGTTACGACTACATGCGCGGCGATCAGCATCTGGATGGCCAACCCGACTTCATCAATGCCAGCACGCAGTCGTGGACGCTGGGCGGCAACTGGTATTTCAAGCCGAACCTGCGCGTGATGCTCAATGTGATCGACAGCCGTAACCGCGACCGCATGGCCGATGCGGTGGTCGATCACACGCTGGCGGTGACCGGCCGCTTCCAGTACGACTTCTGACCGTTTGCCTGGTCTTCGCATGATGCGTTACCGCTGCTGCAATGCACCCGCCGCCGCGCGCTCCACTCTCCCCCTGCTGTACGCCTCAAAGGATTTGCCCGCATGCTGACCGCGCTCGGTTTCGGAATGGTGATCACCTTCATGTACCTGATCATGAGCAAGCGGCTGTCGCCGCTGGTGGCTCTGATCACGGTACCGATCGTGTTCGCGCTGCTGGGCGGCTTCGGCACCGGCATCAACGAGATGATGCTCGACGGCATCAAGAAGATCGCGCCCACCGGCGTGATGCTGATGTTCGCCATCCTCTACTTCGGGGTGATGATCGATGCCGGCCTGTTCGATCCGCTGGTCGGCCGCATCCTGCGCCTGGTCAAGGGCGATCCGCTGAAGATCGTCATGGGCACGGCGATCCTGGCAATGCTGATCTCGCTCGACGGCGATGGCTCCACCACCTACATGATCACCGTGTCGGCGATGCTGCCGCTGTACCAGCGCCTGGGCATGAACGCGCTCAACCTCACCTGCGTGACCATCCTGGCCAGCGGCGTGATGAACCTGACCCCGTGGGGCGGCCCCACCGCGCGCGCCGCCACCGCTCTGCATGTGGATCCGGCCGATGTATTCGTGCCGCTGGTGCCGGCGATGGCGATGGCAATCGCCGGCATCCTCACGCTGGCCTGGTTTCTGGGCATGCGCGAACGGCGCCGCCTGGGCGTGGTGCGCCTGCCGGCCGACGGCAACTGGCTTGATACCAGCATCCCCGAAGAAAGCGATGCACTGCCGCGCGTGGAAGACACCGAGGACATGAAGCGGCCCAAGCTGCTGTGGGTGAACCTGCTCCTGACCCTGGCGCTGATGGCCGCGCTGGTGGTCGGCGTGCTGCCGATGCCGGTGCTGTTCATGATCGGCTTTGCGTTGGCACTGATGATCAACTACCCCAACCTGGCCGAGCAGCGCCGCCGCCTGGTCAATCACGCCGGCAATGTGCTGTCGGTGGTGTCGCTGATCTTCGCCGCCGGCATCTTCACCGGCATCCTGTCCAACACCGGCATGGTCGAAGCGATGTCGCGCAGCTTCCTGGCGGTGATCCCGGACAGCTGGGGCCCGTATCTGGCGGTGATCACCGCGATCGTCAGCATGCCGTTTACGTTCTTCATGTCCAACGACGCGTTCTACTTCGGCGTGCTGCCGATCCTGTCCGAGGCCGCCGGCCACTACGGCATCACCCCGGTGGAAATGGCGCGCGCCTCGCTGGCCGGGCAACCGGTGCATCTGCTCAGCCCGCTGGTGCCATCGACCTATCTGCTGGTCGGCCTGGCCAAGGTCGACTTCGCCGACCATCAACGCTTCACGCTGAAGTGGGCGGTGCTGATCTCCCTGTTGATGTTGGCGGGCGGGTTGTTGTTTGGCCTGTTTCCGTTGGCGCGCTAGCCGCGCGCCGGGATTCGGCATTCGGGATTGGGGATTCGCCAAAGCCAGAGCGAACCAATGCCCGCTGTTACGAATCCCCTCATCCCCAATCCCGAATCCCAACTCCGAAGGAGTTCAAGCAATGACACTTCGCATCGCATACGTCACCAGTGGCATGGGCAGTGTGGGTACCGCGATCTGCCAGAAGCTGGCGCGCAGCGGACATACCGTAGTCGCCGGTTGCGGGCCCAATTCGCCGCGCAAGACCTCCTGGCTGCGCGAACAGCGCGAGCAGGGCTTCGAGTTCGTTGCCTCCGAAGGCAATGCCGCCGATTGGGATTCCACCGTGGCCGCGTTTGCCCAGGTCAAGGCCGAGGTCGGCGAGATCGATGTGCTGGTCAACAACGCCGGCGGTAGCCGCGACACCCTGTTCCGGCAGATGAGCCGCGACGACTGGAACGCGGTGATCGCCAGCAACCTGCATTCCCTGTTCAACATCACCAAGCAGGTGGTCGACGGCATGACCGCACGCGGCTGGGGACGCATCGTCAACATCGGCTCGGTCAGTGCGCACAAGGGCCAGATCGGGCAGATCAATTTCGCCACCGCAAAGGCGGCGATGCATGGCTTCAGCCGCGCCCTGGCGCAGGAAGTGGCCTCGCGCGGGGTCACCGTCAACACCATCTCGCCGGGCTATATCGCCAGCGCATCCATCAGCAGTTTCCCACCCGACGTGCTCGACCGCCTGGCCACCTCGGTGCCGATCCGCCGGCTCGGCAAACCGGCCGAAGTCGCCGGGCTGTGCGCCTGGCTCGCCTCCGATGAGGCCGCCTACGTGACCGGCGCCGACTATGCAGTCAACGGCGGTCTGTACATGGGTTGAGAGCCGCTGGCAGACCGTAGCGAGCAATCGTCAGCTCGATACAGACGGCGCGTCCGAGCAGGACTGTGCGGAGGAGACATGCGGTTCCAGCGCCGAGCGCGCCGGCCGGGCGCTGAGCGCAGTCCTTGCTGGTGGCGGTGAAGCATCACCGCTCTGACGCATCACTGCTCTGATGCTTGACTGCTCTGAAGCCTCATTTCCCCTGAAGCCTCGCTGCTCTGAAGCCTCACTCCCCTGAAGCCTCACCGCTCCACCCCCGCGCTAGTCGTGGCCGCTGTCATGCACGCCACGCGCGCCTGCCGCTTGCATGCAGGTGCGTGATTGCGTTTGACCAGCGCGCACAAGCGGGCGCCACTGCGTCGATCAACCCGCCTCCAGCGCGAACTGATTACACTCGGCGTTTTCCGCACTGCGCTGACATGGCCAAACCTTCAGAACGCGCCACGCCGGGTGCCCGCCCGCAGATGGCCGACATCGCCCGCATGGCGGGCGTGTCCGAATCCACCGTGTCGCGTGCCCTGGCCGGCAGCCCGGTGGTGGCCGAGCGGACGCGTGCGTACATCAAGCAGATTGCCGCCGATGCCGGCTACCAGGTCGATCCGATCGCGCGCAGCCTGCGCGCCAAACGCTCCAACACGGTGAGCGTGGCGGTGCCGATGATGCATGCGCTGGACCAGCCGCTATCGGACCCCTTCATGATGACGATGCTGGCGCTGCTGGCCGAGGAACTGACCGGGCGCGGCTACAGCATGCTGCTGTCCAAGCTCGACCGGCATCAGGACGGATGGGTGGAACAACTCGCACGCGGCAGCCGCTCCGATGGCGTGATCGTGCTGGGGCAAAGTTCCGAACATGCCGCGCTGGACGAAGCCGCGCGCGATGGCCTGCCGATGGCGGTCTGGGGCAGCCGCATCGACGGGCAGTCGTACATCAGCGTGGGCAGCGACAATTTCCAGGGCGGCGCGCTGGCCACCGAACATCTGATCGCCAGCGGCCGTCGCCGCATCGCCTTTCTCGGCGACGACCAGTTACCCGAGGTTGCACCGCGCTTTGCAGGCTATCGCCATGCACTGCAGCGGCACGGGCTGGAGTTCGATACGCGCCTGCATGCGCGCAGCCACTTCCTCAGCGAAGATGCCTACCGCCTCACCCGCTCGATGCTCAAGAAGACCGATCCGCCGGACGGGCTGTTCGCCGCCTCCGATGTGATTGCGGTCGGTGCGATCCGCGCCCTGGTCGAAGCCGGGCATCGCGTGCCGCAGGACATCTCGCTGGTGGGCTTCGACGATATTCCGCTGGCCGCCTACAGCCAACCGCCGTTGACCACGGTGCGGCAGGACCTGGGCCTGGCCGCGCGCCTGCTGGTGGACCGGCTGCTGGCGTTGATCGGCGGCGAAGCGGTGGAGTCGGTGGAAATGCCGGTGAAGTTGGTGGTGCGTGAGTCGGCGTGAGGCCGGGATTGGGGAATCGGGAATCGTAAGAGCGGGCGTGCTGGTGCGCGGTGCATAGCTACGCGTTGCTGCCCGCGTGATCGCGGTCGGTCGCTTCAGTACGCAGCGACACAGACGTAACGCGTCGCGGCTACACCACTGCTGCCTTGGGCTTGCGGACGCGTACGCATAGCATCGCCACTGCGGCGGCCAGCATCAGTGCGCCGGCCAAGCGGATCACGTTGCGCGGATCGCCGTGCAACAGCCACTCGTAGTACAGCGGCAAGGTGACGATCTGGATCAGCATCGGCAGCACGATGAACAGGTTGAACAGGCCCATGTACACACCGGTACGTTCGGGCGGAATGCTGTCGGCCAGCATCAGGTACGGGTTGCCCATCATGCTGGCCCAGGCGAGCCCGATCCCGATCATCGGCAGCAGCATCAGCCAGCGGTCCTGGATACCCGGCAACACCCACATGCCCACGCCGGCCGCGACCAGGCAGGCCGCATGCGTGTACTTGGGGCCGATGCGGCGCACCACCGGCACCATCGCAAACGCAGCCAGAAACGCGACGAAATTGTAGAACCCGCCGATCTGCCCATTGATCAGGCCGGCCTGGCGGAAGCCATGCGAGTCGGCTTCGGTGGTGCCGAACAAGCTGGTCGATAGCGACAGCACGATGTACTGCCAGTAGCAGAAGATCGCGTACCACTGGAACAGCATCACCGGCGCGAGCTGGCGCATGGTCGGCGGCATCGCGCGCAGGGCGCCGTAGATTTCGCGCACTGTGGCGCCCAGGCCGGCACCGGTCTGGCGCATCCGCGCGATCTCTGCCGGCGCAAGCACCGGCTCGCGCACGCTGCGCGCGGTGAGCAGGATCGAGGCCGCGGAAAACCCCGCACCGATCACGAAGGCGGCGATGGTGACATAGGGAATGTGGTGCGCATTGGCGGCGTCCTGGTTCATGCCCATCCACACCAGCAACGGCGGGGTGAGATAGGCCAGCGTCTGCGCAAGCCCGGTAAACGCGCTTTGGGTGAGATAGCCCAGCGGCCGCTGCGGTGGCGCCAGCACATCGCTGACCAGCGCACGGTATGGCTCCATCGCCACGTTGTTGGCCGCATCCAGGATCCACAGCAGGCACACCGCCATCCACAGTGCAGTGCTGAACGGCATCGCCAGCAGGCAAAGGCTGCACACCAGCGCGCCCAGCACCATGTACGGCATGCGCCGGCCCCAGCGGGTCACCGAGCGGTCGCTCCACGCGCCGACGAACGGCTGCAATACCAGCCCGGTGATCGGCCCGGCCAGCCACAGGTACGGCAGGCTCGCGTGATCGGCGCCCAGATAGTTGTAGATCGGGCTCATGTTGCTCTGCTGCAGGCCAAAGCTGTATTGCACGCCGAAGAAGCCGGCGTTGAGCGCCAGGATGCGCGCGAAGGAGAACGGAGTGGCGGTCGACGACATGCAGAACCCTGGGCATCGGTGCGGCTCCCAGTGGCCGCAGCGCACTGTACCCTGCCGTCTTTGCAATCGATTGTAACGCTGCGCCGCAACACGTTTCCGCTTGTCGAAACATGAGCGAGCGAGCCGAGAAATAATGCTGCAGCGCAAGATTGCAATCGATTGTATTGAGGCGTATTACTGCGCTCGCACTGCAGGCCACACGGCCACTCCCTGGGAGGGGACGATGCAGGCGTCGGCACACCACCATCCGTGAGAGAGAGAACCGCGATGTCCACCTTGCACACCCTGCGCCTGCATGCCCTGGCCTGCGCGGTCGTCTCCTGCCTGTGCGCGCCTGCCGCGCTGGCGCAGGATGCGGCCACGGCCGCACCCGTCACCCCGCCGGCCGCCGACAGCGCCGCGGTCAATCTGGATTCGGTGTTCGTCACCGGTACTTCCACCGCCACCACCAAGTTGAAGTCCAGCGTGTCGGTCAGCACCGTGGGCGCCGAGGCGATCGAACAGTCGGCGCCGCGCAGCACCGCCGAGATCTTCCGCAACATCCCCGGCATCCGCTCCGAATCCAGCGGTGGCGAAGGCAATGCCAACATCGCCGTGCGCGGCCTGCCGGTCGCCTCCGGCGGCGCCAAGTTCCTGCAGCTGCAGGAGGACGGCCTGCCGGTGATGGAATTCGGCGATATCGCCTTCGGCAACTCGGACATCTTCCTGCGCTCGGATTTCACCCTGGACCGCATCGAAGCCATCCGCGGCGGCTCGGCATCGACGTTCACCAGCAACGCGCCCGGCGGCATCATCAACTTCATCAGCAAGACCGGCGACACCGCAGGCGGCAGCGTCGGCGTGAGCCGCGGCCTGGATTACGACAACACCCGCGTGGACTTCGACTACGGCGCGCCGTTCGCGGAAAACTGGCAGTTCAACATCGGCGGCTTCTTCCGCCAGGGCGATGGCGTGCGCGATGCCGGTTACACCACCGACAAGGGCGGCCAGCTCAAGGCCAACCTGACCCGGCTGTTCGAGAACGGCTACGTGCGTGTCTACGGCAAATACCTCAACGATCGCGCCGCCGGTTACCTGCCGGTGCCGACCTCCGTGCGTGGCCGCGACGGCTCGCCGGACCTGGGCGGCTTTGCCGGCTTCGATCCGGGCAACGACACCTTGTACAGCCGCAATTTCCGCAGCGATGTCGGCCTGGACGGCAACAACCAGCCGCGCCGCACCGACCTGGGCGACGGCATGCACCCGATCTCGCGCACCATCGGCGCCGAGGCCTGGTTCGACCTGGGCAGCGGCTGGAACCTGAGCGAGAAGTTCCGCATCGCCGACAACAGCGGCCGCTTCGTCAGCCCGTTCCCGGCCGAGGTCACCGATGCCGCCACGCTGGCTGCGTCCATCGGCGGCGCCGGCGCGCAACTGGTGCAGGCCAGCGGCCCGGACGCCGGCCAGGCCTACACCGGCAACGCGATCCGCACGCATCTGTTCAACGTGGCGATCAACGACCTGGGCAACGTCACCAACGACCTCAGCGTCTCGCGCGAGTTCGGCGGCGACGGCCGCACGCTCAACCTGCGCATGGGCTATTACAGCTCGCGCCAGACCATCGACATGGACTGGACCTGGAATTCCTACGTGCAGAGCCTGGGCCGCGATTCGCGCCTGCTCAACGTGGTCGATGCCGGCGGCGTGTCGCGCTCGCAAAATGGCTTGTATGCGTACGGCACCCCGTTCTGGGGCGATTGCTGCATCACCCGCAGCTACGACGTGCGCTACGACGTCAACGCGCCGTACGTCGCACTGACCTTTGACAGCGGCAAGTTCAGCATCGACGGCAGCCTGCGTTACGACATGGGCGATGCACGCGGCAGCTATGCCGGCACCGCAATCGCGCAGAACCTGGACGTCAACGGCGATGGCGTGATCCAGCCGGTGGAACAGCGCGTGGCCACGGTCGACACAGCCAACGCACGGCCGGTGGATTACGACTGGAATTACCTGTCGTACTCGCTGGGCAGCAACTACCTGATCAACGACGACCTGGGCGCGTTCGCGCGCATCAGCCGCGGCGCACGCGCCAATGCCGACCGCCTGCTGTTCGGCGTGGTCCGCGACGACGGCTCGGTCTCTTCCGATGAAGGCGTCAACGTGGTCCGCCAGGCCGAAGCCGGCCTGAAGTGGCGCCGCGACGGCCTGAGCCTGTTCGCCACCGCGTTCTCGGCGCGCACCGAGGAACAGAACTTCGAAGTCACCAGCCAGCGTTTCTTCAACCGCAGCTACGAGGCGCACGGCGTGGAGCTGGAAGCCAGCTACCGCTACGAAGGCTTCACCGTCAACGGCGGCCTGACCTGGACCGATGCGGAGATTTCCAAGGACCAGATCACTCCGGAAAACACCGGCAACGTGCCGCGTCGCCAGGCCGATGTGGTGTGGCAGTTGACGCCCAGCTATCGCGGCGACGGCTACCAGTTCGGCATCAACCTGATCGGCACCACCGATGCCTATACCCAGGATTCCAATCAGCTGAAGATGCCGGGCTATACGCAGGTGAACCTGTTCGGCGACTACCGCGTGACCGACGCACTCACCGTCGCGCTCAACGTCAACAACCTGTTCAACACCTTCGGCCTGACCGAGGCCGAGGAAGCCAGCATCCCGGCCAATGGCATCATCCGCGCGCGCTCGATTGCCGGCCGCACCACCAGCATCAGCCTGCGTTACGACTTCTAAGGACCCCTCGCCGGGTTCGTCCCGGCGCTTGCCAATGAGCACCTCCCCCACCGATTTCACTGCATTGCGCGCGGCGTTTGCCGCGCCCCTGGATGCGCAGCGTGCCAGCGTGCTGATGTCGCGCTTCGACCGGCATGCGTCGCGCCTGCTCGACGCGCTACAAGCGCTGTATGGGCAACGCCCGGACTATGCGTCGTGGCTGACGCAGTGGTTGAGCGCGCTTGGCAGCAGCGCGCAACAGCGGCCACAGCCACTGCAACAGCTCGACACAACGCGTCAGCCCGGCTGGTTCGGCGAGCAGCACATGCTGGGCTACAGCGCCTACGTGGACCGCTTCGCCGGCACGCTGCAGGGCGTGGCCGAACGCGTGCCGTATCTGCAGGAACTGGGTGTGCGCTATCTGCACCTGCTGCCGTTCCTGCGCGCACGCGCCGGCGATAACGATGGTGGCTTTGCGGTCAGCGATTATGGCCAGGTGGAGCCGAGCCTGGGCAGCAACGACGATCTCGTCGCACTGACCACACGCCTGCGCGAGGCAGGCATCAGCCTGTGCGCGGATTTCGTGCTCAACCATACCGCCGACGATCACGCCTGGGCGCAGGCGGCGCGGGCCGGCGATGCGCGCTATCTCGACTACTACCATCACTTCGCCGATCGCACGCAGCCCGACCAGTACGAAGCCACGCTGGGGCAGGTCTTCCCGCATACCGCACCCGGCAACTTCACCTGGGTGGACGCCACCGGCCAGTGGATGTGGACCACGTTCTATCCCTATCAGTGGGATCTGAACTGGAGCAACCCGGCGGTGTTCGGCGAGATGGCGCTGGCGATGCTGCAGCTGGCCAATCTGGGTGTGGAAGCCTTCCGTCTGGATTCCACCGCGTATCTGTGGAAGCGCACCGGCACCGACTGCATGAATCAACCCGAGGCGCATACCTTGCTGGTGGCACTGCGCGCGGTCACCGACATCGTTGCGCCGTCGGTGGTGATGAAGGCCGAAGCCATCGTGCCGATGACGCAATTGCCGCCTTACTTCGGCAGCGGTGCAGACCAGGGCCACGAATGCCACCTGGCCTATCACAGCACGCTGATGGCGGCCGGCTGGTCGGCGCTGGCGCTGCAACGCGGCGACATCCTGCACAACGTCATCGCGCATAGCCCGCCCTTGCCAGCCAACTGCGCCTGGCTGAGCTATGTGCGCTGCCACGACGATATCGGCTGGAACGTGCTGCGACACGAAGCCGCCGGCAACGCCGCGCAGCCGCCATTCGCACTGCGCGATGTCGCGCGCTTCTATGCCAACGAGGTGCCGGGCAGTTACGCGCGCGGCGAGAGCTTCCAGAGCAGTGGCGACGGCGTGCACGGCACCAACGGCATGGCCGCGGCGCTGGCCGGGATCCAGGCCGCACAGGCATCGGGCGATACGGCGGCGTTGCGCATGGCGGTGGATCGGCTGGTGTTGCTCTATGCCATCGCGCTGGCGATGCCGGGCGTGCCGTTGATCTACATGGGCGACGAACTCGCGCTGCCCAACGACGGCAGCTACCGCGACGATCCGCAGCGTCGGCACGAAGGCCGCTGGTTGCATCGCCCGGCGATAGATTGGCAGCTCGCAGCACAGCGCGAAGATGCAGCCAGCCTGAGCGGCACAGTGTATCGCCGGCTACGTGGATTGATCCGGCAACGTGCCGCGCTGCCCGCACTGGCCGCCGATCAGGCGCTGGGCAGCCTTGCACTGGGCAATCCGCGCCTGTTTGCATTGACGCGTGGCGATCGCTTCCTGGCCGTGCACAACTTCAGCGAACAACTGTTGACGGTGGAGCTTGCCGCGCTCGGAGACGGCCGATGGAAGGTGGTGGCAGATGGCGGCGAGACGGCTGCTGAGTCGCTGAGCAATGACATGCAACTGGTGCTGCCGGCGTATGCAGTGCGTTGGCTGGAGCGTATTGCTTGAACGCGATGGTGCAGGTCTGTCGCGCGCTTGCAGTGCGGAAGATCTGTGGCCTAGCAGCAGGGCCCTTGTCCGCCCACCATCGCGGGACACGCCGCAAGTACGTCCGTGTAGGCTCTTACGCGGCATCCATGCCGCGTAAGGTCCCGCGACGGTGGGCAGGCAAGGGCTAGTCACCATGGCCGGCTCGTTTGGTTACGAGCACCGGCTTGCGTCCGGTTGTCGGTCGCTGCCGCGCTCTGAAAGAACACGACGAATAACGCTAGAAACTACTGCGCTCACCGTCAGGCAGGTGCGGCAACCGCTCGGCACAGGTATGTACCAAGCGTACACCCCGGTCCCTCCGCGACGTCCGCACCTTAGCTGACGACTACTTGCTCCGTTTTGTTGGCCGCTCCAAATCAAACGTCGCGATATCTTCCGGTGGCCGTCCAGGTATCACCAGACGACAACTGCAGAATCAGCGCTTCGACAACTCAAGCAGCGCCTCGGCAGCCTTCTCCGACGAAGCCGGGTTTTGGCCGGTGACCAGCAAGCCATCGGTGACCACATGCACGCCCCAGTCGGCGCCCTTCTCGTAGCGGCCACCAAGTTCGGTCAGCACGTCTTCGATCAGGAACGGCACGATCTTGGTCAGGCCCACGCCCTCTTCTTCGCTGTTGGTGAAGCCGGTGACGCGGCGGCCGTTGACCAACGGCTTGCCATCGCTGCCCTTGACCCGGCGCAGCGCGCCCGGTGCGTGGCACACCAGGCCGTGCGGCTTGTTGGCCGCGGCGAATGCCTCGATCAGCGCGATCGAATCCGCGTCTTCGGCCAGGTCCCACAACGGGCCATGGCCACCCGGATAGAACACCGCATCGAAGTCATCGGCCTTGACGTCCGCCAGGCGCTGCGTGCTGGCCAATGCTTTCTGCGCGTCGGTGTCCTGCTTGAAGCGCTTGGTGGCCTCGGTCTGTGCATCGGGCTCGTCGCTCTTGGGGTCCAGCGGCGGCTGGCCACCCTTGGGCGAGACCAGGGTGATGTCTGCGCCCGCGTCCTTGAACACGTAATACGGCGCGGCAAATTCCTCCAGCCAGAAGCCGGTCTTCTTGCCGGTATCGCCGAGTTGGTCGTGGGAAGTGAGCACCATCAGGATTTTCATCGTATCGCCTCGTGTCATGGCCCATCTCGGGCAAGGCGAACAGTGTCCGGTGCAGTCCGTTGCAGCATCGTGTAGAACACGTCGGCACAATGCTTACCGTTCAGCGCCTTGCAGTGGAGGCAATGCACTGCAAGGCACGTGTCAGGCGCTGCGCGGTGTTGCCCGACTCGCGCCTGCGACAGCTTCGCCGCGCCACCGCGTTGACGCGGCGACTGCGTACAAGTTGCTCGGCAGGCGTCAGACGTTCATCGCCGGTGGCTGCAGCTGATCCATGCGGATGCGATTGGCGAACAACGAAAACGCCAGCATGCCGGCCAGGCCGCTGACCCGGCTCACCCACGGCGGCAACCAGCGCGGGGCGACCAGCACGCCGCTGTCGAACAAGGGCGCAAGGCGCGCCACATCGCCCAGGGCCATCTTGCCGGCGAACAGGTAACGGCATAGCTGCAGCTGATCGCGTTGCAGCGCATGCCGGAAGAAGGTGTGCACCGCCACCAGCCCGCGCAGGTACACCGTGTCCTTGGTGAAGGCACCGCCGCCGGAGGTCGGCACGCCGCGGAATACGCGCTGCGCCGAGGAAAAGCTTTCCGCCGCGCTCTGCCCGCCTGCGGTGAAATAGCGGAACACCTCGATGAAGTCCGCACCCGAGCGCGCCATCGCGATCGCCTCGATACGCAGGCTGATGCGCTTCATGCGTTCGATATCGATGCTGCCGGTGATCTGCTCGGCAAACGTCGCCAGGCCTTCCTGCGTCGCGGTGGTCCGCGGCGAGGAAATGCCCAGGCTGGGCAGGTGCACCTGCGCGCGCCCGTTGAGCGCGGTCAGCGAATGCACCAGCGCCTCGTGGTGGAACAGCTGCGCACGATCGTAATCGCTGAAGGTGGCGCCGCTGCGCAGGCGGATGCGATGCGCGCCTGCGGCCGCCTTGGCCAGCAGATCAGGATCCAGCGTGACGGTGATGACGCGCCCTTCGAAGAAGGCGTCCAGATCGTTTTGCAGCTGCATGCGCAGGGCGGTTGCCGAGACCGGCACATGTTCTTCCGGCGCCAGCAGTTCGCGGTCCAACTCCTGCGCGATCTGGATGAAGTGCCGCGCTGCCTCGCGCGTGCTCGGGCCGTTGCCCGGCATCGGATCGTCGGGCACGCCGAACAGCTGCGCCGAGTAATCGCTGACTGCGGGAGTGCCCAGCGATTCCAGCAGGCCGGCGGCCAGGCCCCAGCTATGGGTCGAGTCGATCAGGTAGGCGCCCAGCGGGTGATGCGGATCGGCCTGCTTGGCAATGGCCGCCAGCTCGCGCCGGGTATCGCCGAAATCCAGTCGCGGATACTCCACCTGCGGCAGCTCCGGCTGCCCACGCGCCACGCTCTGCAGGAACGGCTCCTGCAGCGAGCGCGGCCAGCTGGCCAGCGCGAGCAGGCGCACGCCGCGCACGGCCTTGACTAGGCGCGCATCCAGCGCCGCATGGTGGACGATGTCCGGCGGACCCTTGCGCAACGGCATCAGCGGCGTCCGTTGCGGTCGACGCTGGCAGGCCGCCGGCCCGATCCCTTGCCCCGGTTGTTCTGCGCCAGGCGTGTGGCGAGCTTTTCGGCCGCTGCGGCCACTTCCACGCGCAGCTTCATGTAATTGGCCACCCGCTCCGGATCCAGCGTATCGGCCTCGATCGCCGCACGCACCGCACAGCCGGGCTCGGCGATATGCGCACAATCGTTGAAGCGGCACTGCGCCGCCAACGCTTCCACATCGGAGAAGCCGCCCTCGGCCAGATCTTCTTCGCCGGTGGGCTTGAGTTCGCGCATGCCGGGCGTATCGATCAGGCAGGCACCGGACGGCAACGGAATCAAGGCGCGATGGGTGGTGGTATGCCGGCCGCGCGAATCGTTCTCGCGCACCGCATTGGTCTTCATCTTCTGCGACCCGAGCAGGGTATTGGTCAGCGTCGACTTGCCGGCACCGGACGAGCCCACCAGCACCGCGGTACGGCCATCGCCCAGCCACGGCCGCAGCGCCGCCACGCTGTCCGGATCCTTGGCGTTGACCGCGCGCAGCGGGATGTTCTGCGCTTCCAGTTCCTCCAGCACCGCCAATGCGTCCTCGGCGTATTCGGTCTGGTCGGCCTTGGTCAGCACCACCACCGGCTCGGCACCGCCGCCGCCAACCAGCAGCAGATAGCGTTCGATGCGGCGCGGATTGAAGTCCGCATCCAGCCCGCACACGATGAACACCGTATCGATGTTGGCCGCGATCACCTGCTGGTGGTAATGCTCGCCAGCCGCACCGCGCTTGATCGAGGTGCGCCGTGGCAGCAAGGCCACGATGCGCTTGCCCTCCATCAGCACCCAATCGCCCACCGACGCCCGCTCATGGCTGGGAAACCGCGGCCGCTGCCACTCCGGCAGCGACTCGGCCTTCAGACCGGCCTCCGGCGTATCGGCCACCACATAGCCGGTGCGGTGCTGCTCCACCACCCGCGCCGGCAACGCCTGCGGATGCGCAGCAAAGAGCGCCTGCCAGGCAGGATCCTCGGCAGGGCCAGGCCAGGGCCAGCCAATGGATTGGAGGGTGGGGTAATCGGGGGACACAATGCTCATGGGGCGATTCTAGCTGGCTGGCCGCAGCGGCTTGTGCAATCGGGCCTTGCGCCCGGGCTGAAGCGCCCCTTGACATCGTTGCCGATGCAAGCATGTCCGCCTGTCATATTTCCGCTACCATGCCAAGCCTCACGCCTACAACCGGCCCGTCGCATGTCCACTGCCCCGCAAAAGCCGCTCGCCATCCGCGAGCGTCTGTCCGAAGTCCGCTACGAAATCCGGGGCGAGCTGGCGCGACGAGCGCGGGAACTGGAGGCGCAGGGCCGCAAGCTGATCAAGCTCAATATCGGTAATCCGGGCGCGTTCGGGTTCCGTGCGCCGGAGCATCTGCAGCGCGCCATCGCCGACGACATGGGCCGCACCGATCCGTACACCCATCAGCAAGGCCTGCCGGAAGCGCGCGAGGCGATCGCCACCGCGTATGCGCGGCGCCAGCATCCGGATGCGCATCCGGACCGCATTTTCGTCGGCAACGGCGTCAGCGAGCTGATCGACCTGTCGCTGCGTGCGCTGCTCAATCCCGGTGACGAAGTGCTGGTGCCCTCGCCCGACTATCCGCTGTGGTCGGCCGCCACCATCCTCAACGATGGCCGGCCGGTGTATTACCGCTGCGCCCCGGAAAACGGCTTCCAGCCGGACCCGGTGGAAATCGAGACGCTGGTGTCCTCGCGCACCCGCGCCATCGTGCTGATCAACCCGAACAATCCCAGCGGCGCCAGCTATTCGCGCGAACTGCTGGAGCGCATCGTGGCCATCGCCAGCAAGCACAACCTGCTGCTGATGGTCGATGAGATCTACGACCAGGTGCTCTACGACGACGCCGCCTTCGTGCCGGTGGCGCCGCTGGCTGGTGCGCATCCGTGCATCACCTTCGGCGGCCTGAGCAAGGTGCACCGCGCCTGCGGCTGGCGGGTGGGCTGGGCGCTGCTGTCGGGCGAGCAGTCGCGCATCAACGACCTGCGCAATGCGATGGACCTGCTCGGCGCGCTGCGCCTGTGCGCCAACGTGCCGGGCCAGTACGCCATCGACGCGGCAGTCAACGGGCCGGACACCATCTCGGCGCTGTGCGCGCCGGGTGGCCGTCTGTACGAAACCCGCCGTGCGGTGATCGAGGCCTGCGCGGCCAGCGAGCACCTGTCGCTGGTGGCGCCGGCCGGTGCGCTGTACGCGTTCCCGGCGGTGGTCGGCCCGGCCGCGCGCAACTTCGACGACCATGAATTCGCGCTCGACCTGATGAACGAGGAAGGCGTGCTGGTGGTGCCGGGTTCCAGCTTCAACGTGCCCTACCGCCACCACTTCCGCGTGACCCTGATGCCGGAAGCGCCGGTGATGCGCGATGTGTTCGCACGCATCGACCGTGCGCTGGCGCGCCGCGCCGAGGCGGTCACCAAGGTCGTGCCGCTCAAGTCGCGCAGCGTGGCGTGATGGCGGCGGCCGGCACGCCGCTGCGCTATCTGGCGCTCGGCGATTCCTACACCATCGGCGAAGGCGTCGCCCCCGAGCAGCGCTGGCCGGTGCAACTGGTCGACGGTTTGCGTGCCTACGGCTGGAACGTGGCGCCGCCGCAGATCATTGCCACCACCGGCTGGACCACCGACGAGCTGCAGGCCGGTCTCGATGCCGCTGCGCCGCAGGGGCCGTTCGAGCTGGTGAGCCTGCTGATCGGCGTCAACAATCAATACCGCGGACGCTCGCTGGACGAATACCGCAGCCAGTTCGATGCGTTGTTGCAGCGTGCGATCGGGTTCGCCGGCGGCCTTGCGGCACGCGTGTTCGTGCTGTCGATTCCCGATTGGGGGCTGACTCCGTTTGCGCATGCGCAGGGCGGCGATGCGCCACTGATCGGCGCACAGATCGATGCCTTCAACAGCGTAGCCGCCGAACGCTGCGCCGCGCGCTCGGTGCGCTTTGTCGACATCACCGCCACAAGCCGCGATGGCGGCAACGCTGCCGACATGCTGGTCGACGATGGCCTGCATCCCTCCGGCGCCATGTATGCGCGCTGGACCGCACTGGCACTGCCAGCGGCGCGCGATGCGATAGCGGCTGCCAACGCGATCGGGATGGACCACGCCACGCGTGGGCAGCCCTAATCGCGTTAGCAGGCCCCAAGCCAACCGCGCACCAAGCCTCATTGCCAAGGAACGACATTGCACAGCACCGCCACCCAACCCATGAGCCGCGCGCAGGCGCTGGCGATCGCGCGCGCGTTTTTGCCGCCGCATCCGCTGGGCAATCGCTACGACTATTACTACACCCAGGCCAAGCTGCGCACCGACCCGCTGTATCCAGGCGTGCTGGCCGAGTTGCGCAGCACCACCGCGCCCGTGCTGGATCTGGGCTGCGGGCTGGGCCTGCTCGCGCACGCATTGCGTGCCGATGGCCAGGCATTGGGGTATCACGGGGTGGATGTGGACGCGTCCAAAATCCGCCGCGCGCAACACATCGCGCAGCGCTCGGCATTGGGCAATACGCAGTTTGCCGTGGTCGATCTGAGCGTGGCCTGGCCGCAACACCGCGGCAGCGTGACCATTCTTGACGTGCTGCAGTATCTGCAGGCTGACATGCAGGCCAGCCTGCTGCGCAGCGTGGCGCAGATGCTGACGCCGGGCGCGAAGCTGGTGATCCGCAGCGCATTGGGCGATGCCAGCAGCCGTGGCCGCACCAGCCGCGTGACCGACGTGCTGGCGCATCTGAGCGGCTGGATGCAGCGCATGCCGCGCAGCTATCCCACCCGCGACAGCCTGCAGGCGCAGCTGGATGCCGCCGGTCTGCGCGCAACGTTTGCGCCGTTGTATGGCAACACGCCATTCAACAACTGGTTGATCGTGGCCGAGCCGCGCTGAGGCAGTGCACAACGTGCCTGGCTCGCTTTACAACGACTGACAGAACGTAACGCGCGGTCGCCGGACGGATGTGGACGGCACGCAGAAACCCGGGTGGACGCATAGCAAATGCCGCACCGGGCACTGGCCGCGCAGCCGTTTTGACAGCCGCTGTTGACGTCATGCGGATGATCCCGGGCCACGTTTTCAAGGGGTGGTGCGCCACGCCCCAGAGAATCCGCTGGTTGCCTTGTCGAAAGCCATACACACCGACCATCTCGACGGGTCCTTGCCTGCCCACCGTCGCGGGACCTTACGCGGCATGGATGCCGCGTAAGAGCCTACAGGGACGTACTTGCGGCGTGTCCCGCGACGGTGGGCGGGCAAGGGCCCTGCAGCCAAACAGCCAAACAGCAGATATACCGCTCTACCGCTGATCTATCGCATCTTACAAGCCCCACTACACAACGCAGCAGGCAATCAAGACTTAGAGCGATGGCGTCGTTTAGGCGCGATCAGCAGCTTGAATCAAAAGCTCGGTGGGTCGAGGGCGCGATGCCCTCACCACTTCCGGGACACGCCGTGAATCCATCCATGGAGGCTCCTTGGCGGCATCCATGCCGCCAAGGGTCCCGGAACCGGTAAGGACATCACGCCTCCAAAGTTGGTCGTGCGCTGATGCAACCGCAAAACCGAGATGACCTATGGGGGGTGACTTAACGCAGCAGCTTGGTTGCTTGCATGCATGGGTGCATGGCTATTTAGCGATAGGGGCAAACCCAACCAACTTGCTGCCCGCCTTCGACGGAACATGTTGTTCGGAAATCAGACCACGTCGGCCAGATCGCACAAGGTCCATGCAACCACCGCTGCATCTGACCCGCCGGCCGCCGTTCCTGCTCTTGCCATGTATACCGACGCTCTCGACTGGTCCTTGTCTGCCCACCGTCGCGGGACCTTACGCGGCATGGATGCCGCGTAAGAGCCTACACGGACGTACTTGCGGCGTGTCCTGCGAGGGTGGGCGGGCAAGGGCCGTGCAGCCAAGCCGCAAAGCAGCCGCTCTACAACTGATCCATCCGCGATGACCAATCACTTCGGGACAACCAAGTGATCGAGTCGCCGCGCCGTTTGGATGCAGGCGAAGGCCTGGTTTGCCAAGTGCGCGGCGCCCTTGCCGCTAGCGAGACACGCCGTGAATCCGTGCGTGGAGGCTCAGTGGCGGCATCCTTGCCGCCAAAGCCTGTCGTCTGGAGCAAGCTCAGAACTTCCAGGACAGCGTTAGCTCCACATCGCGCGGGTCGCCGTAGATCAACTGGCTTTGATAGACGATGTTGGCGTAGTACTTGCGGTCGAACAGGTTGCGCACGTTGAGCTGCGCCGACCATGCCTGGTTGATGTCGTAGCGTGCCATCGCGTTGGCCAACACCACGCTGCCCTGGGTCAGCCGTTGCGTTGTACCCTGTGGCCCGGACATCAATTCGTAGATGGCCGACTGCCAGCTCAGGCCACCGCCCACGCGCCATGGGCCGGTCTGCCAGCTGGTGAACAGGGTAGCCTCGCGCCGCGGGCTGGTCGGATTGACGTCGACACCGCTGGCATCGTTGGCATCGAACTGGGCAAAGCCGAACGCGATCCGCCACTGCTCGGAGAGCTGCCCATCGAGCTGGAATTCCACCCCTTGGCTGACCGTGCCCTTCGCGGCCAGGAAAGCCTGATTGGTGGTGCCGGGCACGAATTGTCCGGGGTCGTTGACCGCCAGGTTGTCCTGCTCGATACGGAACAACGCCAGCGCCGCGTTGAGCTGGCCACCGAGGTATTCGCCCTTGGCGCCGACCTCGTAGCTGTTGCCTTCCAGCGGGGCGAGATAGCGCCCGCTGCGGTCGCGATTGTTCTGCGGCTTGAAGATGCCGGTGTAGCTGGCGTAGAGCGAATGGTGGTCGTCCACGTCCAGGATCAGGCCGGCGTACGGCGTGGTGCGGCCGCGACGCTCGTAGGTATTGGCCGGCACCAGTTGATCGGTGTTCTTCCAGTCGGTGACGCGTGCGCCAACGATGGCCGTGAGCGCGTCGGTCAGGCTGACACGGCCGGCGGCATAGGCGGCCACCTGGCGCACGTCGCGTTCTTCGCCCTTCACCAGCGGCGTCCATTGCGGCTGCGCCATGCTGCCGGTCCAGGCGTAGACGCTTTCGGCCGTCAGCACCTGCGGCGGCTGCGGCCCGTTGGACCAGCTGCGCACGTTGCGGTTCATCCAGGTGGCACCGGCGACCAGTTCGTGGTTGCGGCCCCACCAGGTCAGCGGCACGCTGAGGTAGGCATCCAGGCTGTTTTGCGCCGTGAGTGCGGGATAGCGCCCGCCAAAAGTGTTGGCAAGGCCCAGGCCGGTCTGGCGGTCCGGGTAATCGAAGTAGCCGAACAGCACCGACTTCCAATCGGCTTCGAACCGCTGATGCGAATATTCCACGTGCAGCTGCGCACCGTTGTCGAAGCGATGGGTCAGGCCGGCAAACGCATTGGTGGTGTCGGCCACGCCGCGCGCCCAGCGCGGTGTAAACGAATCCGAGCGTGCAAAATCGGTGCGGCTGCCGTCGCTGAAGTACGCCGGCACCCCGCCCCAGGTGGTGCCGCGGCCGTCGTTGCGCTGCTTGTTGACGCCGATGTAGCCGCGGGTGGCATCGCTGAAATCCGCATCGACGATGCCGTAGAACAGCGACGATTGCTTGCTGTAGTAATCGCGGAACGACTGCTTGTCCTCGTAGCTGGCAACCACCCGCCCACGCACGTTGCCGGCGGCGTTCAACGGCGATTGCAGGTCGACGGTGCCGCGATAGCGGTCCCAACGCCCTGCCGACAGATCGACCCGACCGGTGAACACATCGCTGTCGGCATGCTTGCGCACCAGGTCGATCGACGCGGCCGGGCTGCCCGCGCCGGTGGTCAGGCCGTTGGCGCCGCGGATGATTTCCACCCGGTCGTAGATCGCCATGTTCTGCTGCACATCGCCGGTGTAGTCGGTGGGAATGCCGTCGATGCGGTAGTAGTCCACTTCGAAGCCGCGGGCGTTGATGTAGGTGCGCTCGGTGTCCCAGGTCGGCGAATTGAAGCCGGCTACGGTGTCGGTGACGTCCTGCAGCGATTGCAGGTTGCGGTCGACGATCTGCTGGCGTGTCACCACCACCACCGACTGCGGCGTCTCGCGCAGTGACAGCTCCAGCTTGGTCGAACTGCGCGCGACATCGGCGGTGTAGGAGTCGCTACCTTCGGTCGCGGCCCCGCGGTGTGCCTCGATCTGCAGGCGGTCCAGATCGACCGGGTCGCGCGTGCTCGATTGCGCGGCAGCCGCCAATGGCCATGCGCAAGCCAGCGCCAGCAGGGAGTACGCCAGCGGGAGCTGCGGCGAACGGAGATCCGCACGCGCAAGCGCGCGCGCAGGGACGATGCGATGGGACATGGGGTCAGCCTCAAGAGCGAGTATGGCCGTCGATGACGGCTATTGAGGCTGGCGTCGGCAGCGCCACCGGAAGGCGCGCACCGTTTGCTGGCTGGGGGCGCATGTTCGATCCGCGTTAAATCGCTGTCAATACATGCGCGAATCGATACCGGGACTCAGGAGCGCCAGCTCCAGGCAATCCGGCGAACAAAAAAGACGCGTCGCACCAGAGCGTTCCCGCCGACAGGGACGAAGGATCCGGCAACGCACGCTCTGCTTCCACGCCATCGGCTAGGCGGTGCGCAAGGACCTCAGAGCGGACGCCGCCCGGCCAGGCCGCGTGCGTGCATCGCTTCCAGCACGCCGCGCAGGATGGTGAGGTTGTGGCCGTGCGCGGCGCCTTCGTGCAGCAGCACGATGGCGCCGGGGCGCAGGTCGCGCACGATGCGGGCCACGGTGGCCTGCGGCTCGCAACGCACCCCGTCGAAACCGCGCGCGCTCCAGGCCACGCGGGTCAGCCCGTGCGCACGCAGCGGCGAGGCGACGAAGGGATTGGTCATGCCCACCACCGAGCGGTACAGCCGCGGCGCCTGCCCGGTGATGGTGGCCAGCACGCGCTGTGCCTGGCCGATTTCCTGCGCCATGCGGTGCGGGCCCAGCGCCCAGAACCAGGCCTGCGGATGGGTATGGCTGTGATTGCCGATGCCATGCCCGCGGCGCACCATCTCGCGCACCAGTTCAGGCCGTTGCTCGGCGCGCGCCCCGACCACGAAGAACGTGGCCTTGGCATCGTAGGCGTCCAGCAGATCCAGCATCGCCGGGGTGTCGTCGGAGGGGCCGTCGTCGATGGTCAGCCATACCTGCGGGGCGCGGCCCGGCAGGCGCGCCAGCACCGGCGCGTACAGGCGCGCGCGCGGCAGGAACACCGGCACCACGAACAAGGCGTGCGACACCAGCAACGCCGGCACGCCCCAGGCCCAGCCCAGATGCCACCACAGCAGCGCCACCGCCGCCTGCGACAGGGCCAGCAGGCCCACCCAGCGGTACGGGTGCGAGGGGATGCGATACAGCGTTTGAAGCGTGGTCATGCCGCATGATGCCATGCGGCGTAGAATGCCCGGACTCCACGATCTGACCGAAGTGCTGCCATGTCCCTCGATCCCGCCCTGCGTTCCCGCATCGATACGCTGCTGCAATCCAGCCGTGTGGTGCTCTTCATGAAAGGCCAGCCCGGCATGCCGCAGTGCGGTTTTTCGGCCAAGGCGGTCGGCGTGCTGGACGGTCTGGGCATCGACTATGCCCACGTCAACGTGCTGGCCGACCAGGAGATCCGCGAAGGCATCAAGGCCTACGGCGACTGGCCGACCATTCCGCAGCTGTATGTGGACGGCGAGCTGATCGGCGGCAGCGACATCATCCTGCAGATGGCCGACAGCGGCGAGTTGAGCAGCATGCTCGGCCTGCAGGCGCCAGACCGGACTCCGCCCAAGATCACCATCACCCCGGCCGCGGTCGAGATGCTCAAGGGCGCGCTGGCCGATGCGCCGGATGCCTCGCTGACGCTGGCCATCGATGCCAACTTCCAGCCGAACTTCCAGCTGGCGCCGACCAACCCGAACGCCATCGCGGCCGAATCCAACGGCCTGCGCGTGCAGTTCGATCTGGCCAGCGCCCGCCGCGCCGACGGCATCACCATCGACTGGGTGGACGACATCCGCGGCCGTGGCCTGGCCATCGACAACCCCAATGCGCCCAAGCCGGTGCAGGAGCTGTCGGTGCGCGATGCCGACGACCGCATCAAGGCCGGTACGCTGACCCTGGTGGACGTGCGCCCGGCCGACGAGCGTGCCCTGGCCAGCGTTGCAGCGCCGTTCCGCACGCTGGACGCGCACGAGCGCGCCGCCATCGAGCAGTTGCCCAAGGACACCCCGCTGGCGTTCCTGTGCCACCGCGGCGGGCGCAGCCTGCAGGCGGCCGAGCACTTCCGCGGCCTGGGTTTCAGCAACGTCTACAACGTCACCGGCGGCATCGACGCCTGGTCGGACGAGGTGGACAACGGCGTGGCCAAGTACTGAGCAAGCCAGACGGCACAGCCGGTGGCGGGAATCCGCATCCGGCGATGGCCCGCTGCAATCGCCGGCCAGGTTTTTAGCCGTGTTTGCTACAGTGCACACCCCGAACGGGCGCTCCACCGAGCGTCCGTTTTTTCATGGATCGATATGCACAAGGACGTCGCTGCAATGCACACCCGCCTGCTCTCTCTTGCACTGGCCGCGCTGGTGCCGCTGGCCGCACGGGCCACCGAACCCGCACGCGCGGTCGTGCTGGTACAGACCTACGACAGCCAGCCGGGCGAAGACCCGCTGGAATACATTCCGGTGTGGCTGGGCAGCGGCGTGGCGAAGGAGTCCAGCATGCCCAGGTCGCTGCTGAGCCAGCCGCTGCAGGTCTTCAATGCGGGCGTGTCCAGCGGCACCGTGCGGCTTGCGTCGCTGAGCGTCGACGACAACAGCATCTGCGGCGGCACGGCAAGACTGCGCTTGAAGGGCACCAGCACGCTGTCCGATTCGCCGCTGTTATCGACGGTGGATCTCAATCCCGGCAAGCGCTTTGCCAGCCGTAACGCCACCGCTGCCGAACAGGCCGAGCTGTTGCGCCAGGCCGGCGCTGTTGCGCAGCTGCGCAACAGCGTCACGCCGGCGGCGCTGGCCCAGGCGTTGACGGCATTCCCTGCAGATCGTGCGCAGGATCTGGCGGCGCTGCAGATCGTGACCGACACCCGGCAGCCGCAGCGACGCGTGGCCGTGCTGACCTCCCATCACCCGACCAGGACCGGCAACCCGGACAACCCGACCGGTCTCCTGGCCGTGCTTGCGATCTTCGAGCATGACGGCAGCCGCTGGCAGTTCCGCAAGGGCAGCGCGGCCAGCGGCTGCGACGACTGCGAAGACCTGCCACTGCGTACGCACCTGCTGCAGTTCGGCGATATCGACGGCAACGGCACGCTCGACTTCGTGCTGTCGGAAAGCGGCTACGAGAGCTACGGCTTCTACCTGCTGCTCGGCGAAGGCACGCACTGGCGTTCGGAAGGCTTGATGGGCGGCTGTTGAGCGATTGCCGCGCGATGGCCGATGCCCGCAGCGGTATCGGCGCCACGTTGCGGCACGCACCGGATCCGGAAGAGCGCAACTCGCCGCCGCGCAAGTCATTCGCATCGCCGTTGCGAGGCTATTGGTGTGATTGAACCGCCGCACGATGTCGATCAACGCGCGACAGCGCGCGTATGTGCGCCATCAACCTATCGCGTCGATCGCCCGCTCGATCCGCGTGCCCATACGCAATGTACAGCGCGGGAAAGCCACAGCGGCGTGCGGTCGCGGCAGGCCACAATCGTCGCCTTCCTCAGCCGGCAAATCCGCCGTCATCGAGAAACTGCTGCTCTTCGGCGGTGGTTTCGCGCCCCAGTACCGCATTGCGATGCGGGAAGCGTCCGAAGCGCTGGATGATCTGCTGATGCTCCACGGCCCAGCGCGTGGTTTCTGCATCGTCCAGCGCGCTGATCAGCTGCACCGAGCGCGCCTGCTCCTGCAGATCTTCGGCATGCTCGAACGGCAGATAGAAAAACAGCCGCAACTGCGCGGACACCTGTTGATCGAAGCCGCTGGCGATTGCCTGCCTGGCGCAGGACAGCGCCAGGCCATCGGTGGCGTAGGCATGCGCGCTGCCGCGGAACGCGTTGCGCGGAAACTGGTCGAGCAGGATCAGCAAGGCCAGCGCATCTTCGGCACGCTCCATCCAGGGCGCATATTCGCCACGCGCCGCTGCAAAGTGCTGCTCGCTGAAATGCTGGCGGAAGTTGGCATCAAACGCATCGTTGTGCGTGAACCAGCGGGCCGAGCCGGCCAGTTCCCAGAAAGCCAGCACCACATCGGCCTGTTTGTTGCGCTCTGACTTGACGATCATCGACGTATTCCCTGACGAATACGGCATAGCATGCACTGGCGCATGTGATGAGCCCGCCGCCGCCGACCGTGCAGCACTTGGCAAGCACGCCGCCGGCCGCTAGGTTTGCGGCTGACGTTTTCGTTGCACCGGGGAAATCCATGCGTTCCATCCTGTTCGCCGCGCTCGGCGCGGCCGTGCTGTGCGGTCCTGTGTCTGCGGCATCGCGTTTCGTGCAAGACCCCTATCCCAGCACCTACCGCGCGCTCGCGTCCGCTCCGGTGTTGATCCAGCACGCCACCGTGCTCACCGGCACCGGCCAGCGGCTGGACGACGCCGACGTGCTGCTGCGCGACGGCAAGGTGGCCGCGGTCGGGCGCGGGCTGGAGGCGCCGGCCGATGTGCGCCGCGTCGACGGCACCGGCAAGTGGGTGACCCCCGGCATCATCGACGTGCACTCGCATCTGGGCGTGTATCCCAGCCCCGGCGTCAGCGCGCACAGCGATGGCAACGAGATGACCGCCCCGGTGACGCCGAACGTGTGGGCCGAGCATTCGATCTGGCCGCAGGATCCCGGTTTCGGCACCGCCCTGGCTGGCGGCGTCACCTCGCTGCAGGTACTGCCCGGCTCGGCCAATCTGATCGGCGGGCGCGGCGTCACCCTCAAGAATGTCGCCTCCACCACTTACCAGGGCATGAAGTTTCCCGGCGCCCCCTGGGGCCTGAAGATGGCCTGCGGCGAGAACCCCAAGCGCGTGTATGGCCAGAAGGGTGGCCCCGGCACGCGTATGGGCAACGTGGCCGGCTACCGTGCCGCCTTCATCGATGCGGCCGAGTACCTGCAGAAGAATGCGCCGAAGAAAAAGACCGCGAAAAAGCGCCATTGGTGGAGCAGCGGCGGCGACAACGACAGCAGCGGCGACGCCGGCGGCAAGCGCGATCTCAAGCTCGACACGCTGGCCGGCGCGATCAACGGCGACATCCGCGTGCATATCCATTGCTACCGCGCCGACGAGATGGCGACCATGCTCGACCTGTCCAAGGAGTTCGGCTTTCACATCGCCGCCTTCCATCACGGCGTGGAGGCCTACAAGCTGGCCGACCGGCTGGCGCAGGAGAACGTTTGCGGTGCGCTGTGGGCCGACTGGTGGGGCTTCAAGATGGAAGCCTTCGATGGCATCCAGGAAAACATCGCGCTGGTCGACAGGCCGGCCAACAGCTGCGCCATCGTGCATTCGGATTCGGAAGAAGGCATCCAGCGCCTGAATCAGGAAGCGGCCAAGGTGCTCGCCAACGCGCGCCGCAGCGGGATGGAGATTCCACCCGAGCGTGCGATCCGCTGGCTCACCAGCAATGCCGCCAAGGCGCTCGGCATCGAGCAGCAGACCGGCGCACTGGAGCCGGGCAAGATGGGCGATATGGTGGTGTGGAACGGCAATCCCTTCAGCTCCTACGCGCTGGCCGAACAGGTCTATATCGACGGCGCGCAGGTCTACGACCGCCACGATCGCCGCCTGCAGCCGGTGTCGGACTTCATGCTCGGCCAGGAGGTGGCGCGATGAGCCGCACCACTGGAATGCGCCCGCGTCTGCGCGCGATCTCCGCGGTGGTCCTGGCAGTGCTTGCATTGCCCGCATTCGGCCAGCAGGTGCTGATCCGTGGCGCAACCGTGCATACCGCCACCGCGCAAGGCACGCTGCGCAATACCGATGTGCTGGTGCAGGGCGGCATGATCCGCGCGATCGGCAGCAACCTGGCCGTGCCGGCCGATGGCCGCGTGGTCGAGGCCAGGGGCCGCCCGCTGACGCCGGCCCTGTTCGGCGGCATCACCGAGATCGGCATCGAAGAAGTCTCCGGCGAAGACAGCACCGTGGACAGCGGCGTCAAGCTCAGCGACCAGCCGATGCGTCCGGAATTCGACGTCACCCTGGCCTACAACCCCGATTCGGTGCTGGTGCCGGTGGCGCGCGTGGAAGGCATCGGCTTCACCGCGCTGGGCGCGACCACCAGCGGTGCCTTCATCGCCGGGCAAGGCGGCGTGGTGCGGCTGGACGGCAGCCCGGACCCACTCGGCCCGCATGCCCTGTTCATCCGCATCGGTGCGGCTGCCTCCGATCTCACCGGCAGCTCGCGTGCCGCGCAATGGATGCTGCTCGACCAGCTGGTGGCCGAAGCGCGCGGACGCGTACCGGCCGACTCGCCGCATGCGCTGCTGACCCCGGTCGGCCGCAGCGTGCTGGCCAGGTACCTGGCCGGGCAAGGCCGCATCGTGGTGCAGGTGGAGCGTGCCGCAGACATCCGCCAGTTGCTGCGTTGGGCGCAGCGCGAAAAGGTGCGCATCGCCATTGCCGGTGGTGCCGAGGCCTGGAAGCTCGCGCCGCAACTGGCGCAGGCCCGGGTGCCGGTGCTGGTGGATGCGCTGGCGGACCTGCCGTCCACCTTCGACCAGATCGGTGCCACGCTGGAAAACGCCGCACGTCTGCGCGCGGCCGGCGTGGAGGTCAGCTTTGCCCAGAGTGGCGATGCCTCGCATAACGCGCGCAAACAGCGCCAGCTGGCCGGCAATGCGGTGGCCAACGGCTTGCCGTGGGAAGCCGGCCTGGCCGGCCTGACCCGGGTGCCGGCGGAGATCTTCGGCGTGGCCGATCGCATCGGCAGCATTGCGGTCGGCAAGCAGGCCGACCTGGTGCTGTGGGAAGGCGACCCGCTGGATGTCGCGCACTACGCCGAGCAGGTGTGGCTGGGCGGTCGCGACATGCCGATGCGCTCACGCCAGACCGAGCTGCGCGAGCGTTACATGCAACCGGCCGGCGCGTTGCCGCGGGCCTATCTGAAATGATCGGGAGCGGCGTGCGCATGGGAGCGCGGTGACCCGCATGGCGTTGGGCGTGCGCTGCGTCTACCTGCTGATCGCATTCGCCGTGTTTGTCATCGAAGTGGCGATCGGCGCAGGCACACTGGGCGGGCCGTGGGTCCGCGGCAGCCTGGGCGATGTGCTGGCGGTGATCCTGGTGTATTGCGGGTTGCGCGGTGTGCTTGCGCTGCCGCCACGCTGGGCGTGCGTGTTGGCGGTGGCGATCGGGTGCCTGATCGAAGGGCTGCAGGCGCTGCATCTGGCCGACCGGCTCGGACTGCGCCCTGGCAGCGCGGCCTACATCGCGCTTGGCAATACCGCCACCGTGCACGATCTGCTGATGTATCTGGTCGGCGGCGGGGCGGCGTACATCGGCGATATGGCATCGTGCCGCGTCGCCGCGTCTTCCCAGCGATAAACAACTGCATTGATACAATCCCTCGGGCCTACCGCATGTTCTGCGTCTCCTCATCGACACTGATCGACAGCGTTGGCATCCCGTCCCGGCAACGGCAGCAACGGCGTGCCTGCGCCGCCGCTGCGTCGCAGTGACCTCGCTGTTCCAGGGAGGCGGCTTGCGCTCGATCGATCGCGTCGTATTGCGCCAGGCGCCGGCCAATCTGCTCCGCGGGCTGGAAGCGGTCGGCGGGCGGCTGATCCTGACCGCCGATGCGCTGCACTTCCAGCCGCATCCCTACAACATACAGACCCGGTCGTTGACCGTGCACCTGCGCCAGATCGCAGCAATGCAACCACGCTGGACGCGCCTGTTCGGGCTGCTGCCGGTGGCGCCGACATCGCTGGCGGTGCAGCTGCATGACGGCGGCGAGCACCGTTTCGTGATCGGCAAACGCGAACAGTGGATGGCTGCCATCGCCTCGGCGCGCGACGCCCTGGGCTGACGCCACCCCGACAAGCGCGGTCGCGCTGATGCGCCAGGTCGCAATGCCCGACTGGCGCACCGCAATGCGCTGGCGTCTTCCCGCAAGCCTGCGCATCGCAGCGGGAGCGTGAACTGCGCTGCGTTTCAGCACTGCATTTTGTAAGCGGTGCACGCTCTGCAGGTCCGGCCATCGCCGTCGTTGTCCAGCCCGCCTAGCATCGCGCGTCGGCACCATAGCGACGCCTCTACTTCGGCATGGAGATCGATATGCCCCGCACCATCCTGCGCATCCTGGCGTGCGCATTGTTCCTGTACGGCGGCGTCAGCGCGCCGGCCATCGCCGCATTTGGCGTCACCCGCAGCGGCGACCGTGTCGTTGTCGATACCGGCGCCGAGCTGGTGTTTGCGGTCAACGCCGGCAACGGCGACATCGTCTCGATGCGTTATCGCGACAACGAGCTGCAGACCACCGAGTCCAAGGGCTCGCAGATCGCCTCCGGCCTGGGCAGCGCCAGTGTGGAGGCGCGCGTGGTGGGCACCACGATCGTGGTTTCGGTCAAGGCCGGCAACCTGATCCAGTACTACATCGCACGCAAGGGCCGCAACGCGATTTACATGGCCACCTATGCACCGACGTTGCTGCCGATCGGCGAGCTGCGCTTTGTCACCCGCTTGAACGTTGCCAAGCTGCCCGATGCGCAGCAGGAGCCGGACTCCAATGTCGGTAGCCCGGTGGAAGGCGAGGACGTGTTCTTGCTGCCGGACGGACGCACCAGTTCCAAGTTCTATTCGGCGCGGCGCATGATGGACGATCAGGTGCACGGCGTCAGCGGTTCGGGCGTGGCGGTGTTCATGCTGATGGGTAACCGCGAGCGCAGTTCCGGCGGGCCGTTCTTCAAGGACATCGCCACCCAGAAAACCCGCGTGACCCATGAGCTCTACAACTACATGTACTCCGATCACACCCAGACCGAGGCATTCCGCGGTGGCCTGCATGGGGTGTACGGGTTGCTGTTCACCGATGGCGGGACGCCCTCCAGCGCACAACTGGACACCGCTTTTGTCGATGCAACGCTGGGGTTGACCGGTTATCTCGCCAGCGACGGGCGCGGCGCGCTGAGCGGCCGGGTGAGCGGCGTGCTGTCCGGCCAGCCTGCCGTGATCGGCCTGCGCAACGACCAGGCCCAATACTGGGCCACCGCCAACGGCAGCGGCGATTACCAGATTGCGGGCGTGCGCCCAGGACGCTACCGCATGACGCTCTACCAGAACGAACTGGAAGTCGCGCAACGCGATGTGGAGATCCACGCCAACGCGACCACGCAAGCGGCGCTGCAAGCGGTTGTGCTGCCGGGGACCATCAAATGGCAGATCGGTACGGCCGATGGCACGCCGGCCGGTTTCCGCCATGCGGATCTGCTGCCACGCGCGCATCCATCCGACAAGCGCATGCGCTGGACCCCGGTGACCTACACGGTTGGATCGAGCAGTGCGGGCAGCTTTCCGGCAGTGCAATGGCGCGGCATCAACACCCCGACCCGTATCGACTTCACCCTGGGCTCGAGTGAAGTGCGTGGCTATCGCCTGCGCATCTTCGTGCCGCTGACGCAGGTCGGCGCGCGCCCGCAGATCAGCGTCAATGCGCGTTGGAATGGCCCGGTGCCGGCCGCACCCACGCAACCCAAGACACGCGGCATCACCCGCGGCACATGGCGCGGCAACAACACGCTGTATGAGGTGGACATCCCGGCATCTGCGCTGCAATCGGGCAGCAACCGGATCGAGATCGGCATTGCCTCGGGATCGGCGGACAATGGCTTTCTCAGCCCGGCCGTGGTGTTCGACAGTATCCAGCTGGTGGCGCTGTAAGCAATCCGCCTATCCAGCGAGCGGTGGTCGGACAAGCAAGGGCTGCACGTAACAACGCCTCGCACCCATTGCAGAGACCGTGGCACTGCCCGCATTCGCCTGACACCTGTGCAAAGCTGGCGGTGGCAGCGCCATCCATACCGATATGGCAATCACCGCGCGCAATTGCGTGCGGTGATTGCGGCGGTGCATGAGATTCCGGAAGCGGGCCCTCACACTGCACGGTCGATGCACGTCGCCATGCATATGACCTGCGCGCTGACTCGGCCTGCCCGGCTGCCGTCAGTCGATCTGCTGCGCGAGCCGTCGGCAGCCAGGACGCGAGGCATGCAATGCGTGCGTCGCGCACATGCCACCTCGTTGGCTCTCAAGCGGCCTGCAATCGTCGACGATTGTCAGGCCAGCGCCGCAGGTACGATCACCGGCGTGCGGTGTGCTGCACGCCGGTCTTTACGCTAATGACGCACCCTCGGCCATGTCGCCGATGGGCATCGTGCTTACTGCGCATCCAGCGTCGCGCTCACCTTGGCCCAACCATTGCCGCGCACCACTTCGAAACCCGCCTCGGCTGCATGCAGATACATGCTGTTGTTGTAGCGCCCATCCTTGGACCGGTTGGTCTGCAGCCAGTTGAGGAAGGGCTTGGCGTCCACGTTGAGGCTGCCGCTGGTCTTGAGCGTGGCCTGCCCGGCGGTGCCGGTCGGGATGAACGTATAGACGTAATAGCCGGCGCCGGAGTTGAAGCCCTCCCACAGGTCGAAGGTACGCCCGCCCGCGGTGATCACCTTGCTGGCAGTCAGTGTGCCGATCGGCCAGGAGTTGTGGTCGCCCCAGATCATCACTTCCAGCTGCGGGTTGCCCTTGGCGGTATCCCAGCGGAAGAAGATGTCGTAGGCAAAGTCGCCTGCGAGATTGGTCCCGCCGGCGCTGTAGGTGAACTTGAGCGGGATCTTGCTCAGCGAGGAAATCTGCCGCGGAAACAGCGTGTCGCTGGTCGGGTTCCAGTCGTAATGCCAGCCGCGCACGATCGCCGGGTAGCCGTAGAGATTGTAGTCGGCGAAGTTGAAGGTGACGGTCAGCTCGGGCGTGCTGCCGGTGCCGAACGTGCCCTGGATGATGTTGTTGGGATCGTTGAAATTATTGACCCACGCATAGTGGTTACCAAAGATCTTGTAGGGACCGGCCAGCGCCGCCGGCGTCAGCGCGACCAGACCCACGGCCAGTACAGCCTTCCACCAGCGCGATGCGCGCCGCCGTGTAGTCGGCGCCTGTGCGCCAGTCTGAGTAAGGGTGCTGGATTGGCTGTTTTGCATGTTGACTCTCTCCGAGTAAGTTCAGCGCGGCGATGCCGGTGCGGCAGCGTCGAGAGCCGCTTTGCAGCGGTCGCGTCGGACCCTAGCAGCGGCGTTGTGACGGGAGCTATAGCAATTGCAGCAGGCCTCGCTCGCCATCTGCGATAGCGGGCGCCACCTTGCAGCCGAAGCGTGCGCCGATCCTCAGTTCGCAAGGTAAATTGCAGTGCGACAGGATGTACCGGTCATCTGCATGACGGCGCGGTGCGCGCCAATGCTGCGGAGCCACATCGGGGCGATCTGCGTTTTGACAGCGCCTGCAGCTGCTTGCGGCGGTCCATCCGCCTCCGTCGAGCTTGCCTGATGAGCGCGCGCCAGGCTCCCGTCCGCGGCTTGCGCGCTTCGGCACCCGGCCTTCGACCGCGGCCCTACTCGCCTCTGCTGTTTTGCGATAGCGTTCGCAGTTACAGATAACGCAACAGCCGGAGGGGGCGACGATGCGCATCGGAATCGTGGTGGACAGTGCCTGCGATTTGCCGCAGGACTTCATTCAACAAAACAACGTCATCGTATTGCCGATCAGCGTACGTATCGGCGAAGCGGTGCTGGCCGATCACCGCGATGGAGAAGCGACGCTGAGCTTTCTGCAGGCGCATGTGGCCGAGCGTGGGCATGAAGCGGAAACCACGCCGTTTTCGGTCAACCAGATTCGCGACCTGTTCCTGCAACGGCTGGTCATCGACTACGACCACGTGTTCTGCCTGACCATCTCCAAGCTGCGCAGCCAGATCTTCGATAACGCGATGCAGGCCAGCTTCGCGATCCTCAACGATTACAAGCCGATCCGGCAGGCCGCCGGCCACACCTCGCCGTTCGCGCTGCGCGTGATCGATACGCTCAACCTGTTTGCCGGCCAGGGCATCACCGCAGTGGAAGCGGTACGCCTGCGCGCGCAGGGTCAGGGCGTGGCGGCAATCCGCAGCCGGCTCGAACAGCTGGCCGAACACACCTACGGCTACATGATTCCGCGCGATCTCTACTACCTGCGTGCGCGTGCACGCACCAAGGGCGATCGCAGCGTGGGCCTGATCAGCGCCGCGCTCGGCAGTGCGCTGGACATCAAGCCAGTGCTGCGCGCCTACCGCGGCGTCACCGAACCGGTGGCCAAGTTGAAAGGCTTCGAGCCGTCGACCGAAAAGCTGTTCGGCTTCACCGTGCGCAAGATCCGCGAGGGCTTGATGACACCGACCGTCTGCGTGGGCTACGGCGGCGAACTGGCCGAGCTGCACGCCCTGCCCGGCTACGCCGCCCTGCAAAGCGCCTGTCAGACCCACAACGTGGAATTGCTCGAAAGCGTGATGAGCCTGACCGGCATGGTCAACGTCGGCAAGGGCGCACTGGCCGTGGCATTTGCAGCCGAACCGCATACCTTTTCGGCCTGAAAACAAGGCCGAGGGCGCGGCGCCCTCGCCGGCTTCAGGACACGCCGATCTACAGCGGACCTATCCGCGCACCCCGGATCTCCAAAGACAACCACGCACACCGACCATCTCGACATGTCATGCCCTGCTTGCCCGTGCACAGCGACCCTCTTGACTGGTCCTTGCCCGCCCACCGTCGCGGGACCTTACGCGGCATGGATGCCGCGTAAGAGCCTACACGGACGTACTTGCGGCGTGTCCCGCGAGGGTGGGCGGGCAAGGGACCTCCCGCCAGGCCGCAGAGCAGCCGCTCTACAACTGATCTATCCGTATTGTTCGAACTCTCGAAACACAACGCCTAACCCAATCGAGACTTAGAACGTCGGCATTGTCCGGACGCGATCAGACGCTTAATTCAAAAACTCGATGAGTCGAGCGCGCAGCACCCTCATCACTTGCGGGACACGCCGTGAATCCATCCCTGGAAGCTCCGTGGCGGCATCCATGCCGCCAAGGGTCCCGCAAGCGGCGAGGACACCGCTCTGAGAGTTAATCGATACTTTCCAAAGCTTGCTCGTTGCTCGGCTTGCATTGAACGATGACCAGACGCGGCGCCATCCGAGTAAGCCCAGCGCAGCGTTACCGCAGCGGCACGTTCAATACCGATGGCGTTGCCGCCGGCGAGGTAAACGTCACCGTGCCGCCGCCATCGCTGGCATCGGTGTAGCGCACGTCCTGCGTGTCGATCACCAGCACCAGGCGCTGCCCTGCCGGAATCTCCGCAGCAGCTGCTTGCAGCGGCCAATCCAGCGTCACTGCGCGGCCTGGCGTGACCCCGCGTAGCGAGTACGGCGCATGCGTGATCAGTTGCGCCACGCCTAACGCATCCATGCGATACAGATAGGCGAACAGGCTCACTTTCGATTGGCTGGGTACCACGGTCACGCGCAGCGATGGACTGCCGGCCAGCCGCCGTAGCGTGTTCGATGGCGCACCCACCCACACTGCCGCGCCGATGCGATTGACCAACGGAATCGAGGTGGTGACCGGCACACCGATGCCTTGCAACAGGCCACTGACCAGGACCACGCCCGAGTCGGCCAACGTCGGCACATCGGTGGCAATGCGCGATTGCCATCCGCTGGCGGTGCCGCCGATCAAACCGCCGGTGGGGCTGAGCAATCCGGACGGTGCGGATAACCCCAGGCGCGTGTTGCCCTGTTGCACCGACGCCCAGTCCGCGTACTCCAGCCATTGCCCCGCGCGCGGCGACAACCGCACCGGCGCTTCGCTGTCCACGCCGTTACGCAGCTGCTTGAGATGACGATCGAACCAGCGCGTGGTCGCCGTGTAGACCTCGTTGGGCAGGCCGAGCGCGCCCGGCAGCTCTGCGGTGGCGTGATCGCCCTGGCTGAGCAGCAACTGCTTGGGCCCGCGCAACTGATTGAAGAATGCGATGGTCTGGTTCGGCGGAAACAGGCCGTCGTTGAAGGCATTGCCCAGCAGCACCGCCGTGCCACGCGCATTGAGCGCGGCCACATCGCTTGCCGGGCTGCGCGACGCGGCCTGCGGCAGGAAGCCCTGCACGGCGCCGTCGTAATCGCCAACGGCAACCCGTGTGCTGATCTGCGCCAGATCCGGGCCGGGACGTCCGGTCAACGCGCCGGCACCGACCAATAGCCCAACGCCTTGCTGGCTGACGGTGCGGTTGGAATACAGCGACGCTTCCAGATCGGCCCAGCCGCTGAGCGCAGCCACGGCCTTGATGCGCGGATCGCGCTCGGCCGCCAGCAGGCTGATGCCCGCGCCATACGAGATGCCCGACGCACCGATCGCATTCGCATTGGCCGGCGTATGCGCCAGCGCCCAGTCGATCACCGCGCTGACGTCTTCCACCGTGTCGGCGCCGGCGATATCGATCTGCCCGGCCGAATCCCAGAACCCGCGCGAGGTGTAGCTGACGACCACGTAGCCATCGCTGGCCAATTGGGTCGCGCGGCCGAGGTACTCCAGATTCGGCAACGACCAACTGGCCGGCATCACGATCAGCGGAAACGGCCCGCTGCCCTGCCCTTGCGGCACCAAGACCAGTGCGCCCATCGGCGCGCCGTCCCAGCCGGGAATCCGTTCGTAGGTCTTGCTGAAAGCGCCCGCCACCGCCGACGCCGATGCCACCAGCAACGCCAATGCGGCGATGCCTCCGATCCAACGCTTGTTCATGCGGATCTCTCCCACGCAAGGCCGGGCCGGGATGGCCCAGCGGCAACTGCCATGCATCCGTGGTTCGGGGGAGAACGTCGCGAACGTACCAGACGGTACGGTATGGCTCAAGGGCTGGGATTCGGGATTCGGGATTCGGGATTCGGGATTCGGGATTCGGGATTCGGGATTCGGGATTCGGGATTCGGGATTCGGGATTCGGGATTCGGGAGGCGGGAGGCGGGAGGCGGGAGGCGGGAGCGTAGGCGCCGCAATGGCTGGCACATGCTGAAGTGCAAGCCGGCGGACGCCATCGCATGCCGATCCCGACCCGCAGACGTTGGCTGCAATGCAGCACGCCCGCGCCACGCCTCCCGCGCGCTCAGCTCAGCCCACGAAGTGCTGATATCCGCGTTGCGGCGGCTGCCACGGGTTGCCGTCGGCGTCGTGGACCACCACGCCCGGCGTGGCGACGATCTGGCCGATGCGCGTCACCGCGACTCCGGCGAAGTCCATCGCCTGCACCACCGCGTCGCGGTGTTGCACGGCGGCGGTGAAGCACAGCTCGTAGTCGTCGCCGCCGCCGAGTTGCCAACCGATGCATTGCAGCGCACTGATCCCGGTACTGCGCGGCATCGCCGGCAGTGCCGCCAGCGCCAGCTGCGCGCCCACACCGCTGCGTTCGCACAGATGGCCCAGATCGGCGAGCAAGCCGTCGGAGATGTCCACACACGCATGCGCAAGCCCACGCAAGCGCAGCCCGGCCTGCACGCGCGGCTGCGGGCGCAGCAGCCGGCCGCGCCACAGTTCGTGCAACGGATCAGCCGCCGCGCAGGTCACGTCCAGCTGGCCGGCCTGCCACAGCGACAAGGCCGCCGCCGCCTCGCCCGGCGCGCCGGTGACCCAGACGTCGTCGCCCACACGCGCGCCATCGCGACGCAGCGCCGCGCCCGGCGGCAGGCTGCCGATCGCGGTCACCGCACACGCCAACGGCCCCCGCGTGGTGTCGCCACCGACCAGCGCAATGTCATGCGCATCGGCCAGTGCAAAGAATCCATCGGCGAATGCGTCGACCCAGGCAGCATCGTCGTGCGGCAACGACAGCGACAGGGTGCACCAGCGCGGCTGCGCGCCCATCGCGGCCAGGTCGGACAGATTGACCGCCAGCGTCTTCCAGCCCAGATCCTCGGCACGCGTCTCGTGCGGGAAATGCACGCCCGCATTGAGCGTATCGACGGTGATCGCCAGTTGCTCGCCCGGCGGCGGCTGCAGCAGTGCCGCATCGTCGCCAATCCCCAACGGCACATCCGCACGCGCCGCAATGCGCGCGCGCAAGCGGGCAATTAGATCGAATTCGGGCATTTGAAGGGCCGGGATTGGGGATTTGGCAGTGGGGATTGGTCACGGCGCACATTGGCAGGGACCAGCTCCGCGGCCAATCCCCAATCCCAACTGCCCAATCCCGCGGCGCCTCAGGCGCCGCTAGCGCCGCTAGCGCCCGACTCCACCTTGCGCCACTCCACCGAGGCGCGATCCAGCACGCCGTTGACGTAGGTGTGGCCGTGCTCGGAGCCGAAGCGCTTGGCGGTTTCGATCGCTTCGTTGATCACCACGCGGTACGGCACGTCCTGGCGATACAGCAGCTCATAGGCAGCCAGGCGCAGCACTGCACGCTCGATCGCGTCGACCTCTTCCACGCCGCGATCCAGATACGGGGTCAGCGCGGTATCCAGCTCGGCGCGGTTGCTCAGCACGCCTTCGACCAGGTTTTCGAAATAGGCCAGATCGGCCACTTCGTGCGCCTGCTCATGCGCAAACTGCGAGATCACCTGCTTGGCGAACCCGCCGGAAATCTGCCAGGCATACACCGCCTGCAAGGCACGCCGACGCGCGCGCGAACGCAGCACCGGGTCGATGCCGTCGCGACGGACGTGGCGGGCGTGTCCACCGGACTTGCTCATGGCAACAACTCCATCAAATTGACCAGTTCCAATGCCGCAAGCGCGCATTCTTCGCCCTTGTTGCCATGGCTGCCACCGGCACGCGCCTCGGCATCTTCCACGCGCTCGACCGCGAGCACGCCGTTGAGCACCGGCACGCCGGTCTGCAACTGCACGCTCATCAGGCCTTCGGCGCACAGGTCGGCGACGTGTTCGTAGTGGCGGGTGTCGCCGCGGATCACGCAGCCCAGCGCGATGATCGCCGCATGCTGTCCGGATTGCCCCAGGCGGTTGGCGGCGATCGGAATTTCCCAGGCGCCCGGCACGCGGATCACGTCGATGGCGTCTTCGCCGATGCCGTTGCCGGCCAGGCTCTGGCGCGCACCGGTGACCAGCGCGTCGGTGATGCGGGCATTCCAGCGGCTGGCGATGATCGCAAAGCGCGCGGTGGTGGGGCGGAGATCGCCTTCGTAGTGGGTCATGCGGGTCGGCAACTCGAGGGGGCGGCAAGTTTAACAGCTGCCGGGGCCTGGCCCGGCCGGTACGTGGCGGCCGGGGTGCCGAAGCAGCCCCGGCCATGTCTCCAGGAAACGATTCGAGAGCGCGCAGCACGGGCTGGTGCGGCTCGCAGCTGGCAGGGTCGATACGCAACAACCGCGCGAACCACTCGGACAGCGCGGTTCCTGTTGCGCGCCCTGCAACCACCGGACAGCGGCGGCTCCATGCCGCCCGCGCTACATCACGGCAGCGCGGCCGCCGGCACCGAGCGCACACCTTCGCCCGCGTGGCATTCCAGGTACTCCACCACCTCCAGGCCGAACCCGGCCAGGCCCACCTGACGCCGCGGCGTGCCCAGCACGCGCAACTTGCCCAGGCCCAGTTCGGCCAGGATCTGCGCTCCGGCCCCGTTGCGCCGCCACTGGCTGACGTCCTTGGCGTTGGTGGCCGCTTCCGGTTGCTGGCGCAACCGCGCCAGCAAGGATTCGCTGTCGCGCGGCGCCGACAGCACCACCATCACGCCCTGCCCTTCGGCGGCGATCGCACGCAAGGCATCGGTGGCGGCCACGCCAAAGTCGTCGCGCTGCCAGTGCAGCAGATCGGCCAGCGGGTTTTCCACCTGCACGCGCACCAGCGTCGGCGTGGCCGGATCGGCAGTGCCGCGCACCAGCGCAAAGTGCAGGTCGTGGGCGATGCGGTCGCGGTAGGTCACCAGCGTGAACGGGCCGAACTCGGTGCTGATCTCGCGCTCGTCCACGCGCTCGACGGTGTGCTCGTTGGCCAGGCGGTAGGCGATCAGATCGGCGATCGAGCCCATCTTCAGCCCGTGCTCGCGCGCGAACACTTCCAGCTGCGGGCGGCGCGCCATGCTGCCGTCCGGGTTGAGCACTTCCACCAGCACGCCGGCCGGTTCCAGCCCGGCCAGCATCGGCAGGTCGCTAGCCGCTTCGGTATGGCCGGCGCGGGTCAGCACGCCGCCGGGCTGGGAGATCAGCGGGAAGATATGCCCCGGCTGGCTCAGATCCTGCGGCTTGGCATCCGGCCGCACCGCGGTGCGCACGGTGTGTGCGCGGTCGTAGGCGGAGATGCCGGTGGTCACGCCTTCGGCCGCCTCGATGCTGACGGTGAAGTTAGTCTGGAACTGCGCGGTGTTGTTGCGCACCATCGGCGCCAGGCCGAGCTGCGCGCAGCGCTCGCGGGTCAGCGACAGACACACCAGCCCGCGCGCGTGGGTCACCATGAAGTTGATGTCCGACGGCTTGACCAGCTCGGCCGCCATGATCAGATCGCCTTCGTTCTCGCGGTCCTCGTCATCGACGATCACCACCATGCGGCCGGCGCGCAGTTCCTCGATCAATTCCGGAACGGGTGCGAAATTCATGCCGCACCCCGCGTGCCCAGCAGGCGTTCAACATAGCGCGCCACCAGGTCGATTTCCAGATTCACCGCCGCGCCAACCGCGGTCTGCGCAAACGCGGTGTTGGCCACCGTGTGCGGAATCAACGCGACCTCGAAGCCATCCGCGTCCACTTCGTTGACGGTGAGGCTGACCCCGTCCACGCAGATCGAGCCCTTCTTGGCGACATAGCGCAACACCGCCGGCGGGGCGGCAAACCGCCAGCGCTGCGCCCGTGCATCGCCGTGCACCGACTGCACCTGGCCCAGGCCGTCGACATGCCCGCTGACCAGATGCCCGCCGAGGCGGTCGGTCGGGCGCATCGCGCGCTCCAGATTGAGCAACGCGCCTTCCGGTAAGGCGCCCAACGTGGTCAGCGACAGGGTTTCAGTGGAGGCGTCGGCCTGGAAGCTGCCCGCGTCGAAAGCGATCACGGTCAGGCACACGCCGTTGACGGCAATGCTCTCGCCGAGCTGCACCGCCTCGAACGGCAGGTTGCCGGTGGCGAAGGTGAAACGCACATCGCCGCCTTGCGGCTGGCGCGCCGCCAGATGGCCGACGCCTTCGATGATTCCGGTAAACATCAGCGCACCTCCGTCATTGATGACGACAGCGCGGACGGGGTGCGGTGGAAGATCGCGATGCAGCGCGACGGGTGACGCATGGACATAGTCGTTTCTCGCAGGAGTTGAGCGAAAAACGCCACAAGGCAAACAGGCGCGCGCACAGCCGCAAGGCTGCGCGTTGGCCGTCTTCTTTCATCCGGACTATACCGTCGGCCCCGGCATCGCACCGGATCTGCTGACCTTGCGCAGCAGGGGTTTCGCGTGGATCCGCTCAACCCTGAAGTGCAAGCGCTCGCGGGCTCGCATGCTTGCGCATGCCTACCGCCGGTGGGGAATCGCACCCCGCCCTGAAGACGTTCGTGAGTACCGGCGAACCGGTGCGCAAAGTCTAACAGGGCACATCGGCGCGATGGCTGAGCGTGGGCCAAGGCTGGCAGGACACTGCGTCATGTGGGGAAATCCCCCATAGCCAGGATTGTGAAGGATCTGTTAATTTACGCGCCGCGACGGGAGACGTCGCTTTTTTCCCTCCCGCAAAGGGACGGAGACACGGACATCAATTCGGAGAGAGACATCCAATGCGTAACACCCTGATTCTGGCTGCCCTGCTGGCCGCCGCACCGTTTGCCGCATCGGCCGAAGGCCTGAGTTATTCCTACGTCGAAGGCGGCTGGAACCGGACCGAAATCAACGTCAACGACGCGTCCGACGACATCGATGGCGGCTACATCCGCGGCTCCTGGCAGATTGCCCAGCCGGTCTACCTGCTGGCCAGCTACGAGCGTGCCACCAAGGACTACAACCTCGGCAGCGGCTTCGTGATCGACGGCACCCTGCAGCAGGCCACGGCGGGTATCGGTTACCGCCAGGAAATGACCGAGCGCGTCGAGTTCACCGCCGACATCAGCGTGCTGCGCACCAAGGTCGAATCCGATCTGCGCCTGCGCGGCCGTTCGATCGACAAGACATCCGATTCGACCAACCTGGGCTTCGCCAACCTGGGCCTGCGCGGCAAGCCCTCGCCGCGGACCGAAGCCTGGATCAAGGCCGGCTATATCGACGGTAGCGACGTGGACGAAGGCGAGTTCGTCGGCACCCTGGGTGGTCAGGTCAACTTCACCCGCACCTGGGGCCTGGTCGCCGAAGCGCAGTTCGTCGACAACGCCAACCAGTACAAGGTCGGCGTGCGCGCGAGCTTCTGATCGGCGCGACTCAGATACACCAAGGCCCCGCATGCGGGGCCTTTTTCATGCGCACAACAACACAGCTGCGCGGTATCGCGCGCGCCATGCAGCGCTCACCCGGCAACAACCGGCGTATAGCGCAGACGCAGATCCTGACCGAGCTGGCGCACATCCAGCAGCTGCAACGCAGCGCGCTGCGCCATCGTCTCGATGCCCAGCCCGGCCAGCAGCGGCCTGGCGGTATCGCCCAGCAGTACCGGCGCCATGTAGACCAGCAGTTCGTCGACCAGGCCGGCCTGCAGCAGCGCACCACCCAGCGTTGCGCCGGCTTCCACATGCACCTCGTTGATGCCGCGCTCGCCAAGCAGTGCCACCACCGCCGCCAGATCGAAGCGGCCGGCTTGCAACGGCATCGCAAGGAACTGCGCATCGTCCAGCGAAGGTGCAGTCACATCCTCGCCATGCAGATACAGCGTGGGCGCATCGCCCTGACGCAGGTTCCTGCACGCCAACGTCCGTAGCCCGGCATCGAGCACCACGCGCAGCGGCAGCACGACCGGCGTGTCATCGCCCAGCCGCACCGTCATGGAGGGGTCGTCGGCCAGCACCGTGCCCGCACCAGTGAGGATCGCGCCCGCACGCGCGCGCCAGCGCTGCACGTCTGCGCGCGCGTCACTTCCGGTGATCCACTTGGATTCACCGCTGGCCAGCGCCGTACGCCCATCCAGGCTGGCGCCGAGCTTGACCCGCAACCACGGCCGCCCACGCTCCACCCGCGACAGAAATCCCTGGTTGAGCGCGCGCGCCTGCGCCTGCAGGACGCCGCTGAGCACCTCGATCCCGGCCTCGCGCAGCAATGCAAACCCGCCGCCGTTGACCTGCGGAAACGGGTCGGCCATCGCCGCAACCACACGCGCAACGCCGGCATCGATCAAGGCCAGCGCACAGGGTGGCGTGCGTCCGTAATGTGCACACGGCTCCAGCGTGACGTAAGCGGTGGCGCCACGCGCCAGCGCGCCGGCCGCGCGCAGCGCGAACACTTCCGCATGCGGGCCGCCGGCACGTTGATGAAAGCCCTCGCCCACGCATACGCCATCGCGCACGATCACGCAGCCAACCATCGGATTGGGGCGCGTGGTGTAGGCGCCACGCTCGGCCAGGCGCAATGCCTGCGCCATCCAGCGATGGTCGTCGGCCGTTGCGCTCATTGCGTTGCCGCTTGCGGTTCGATACACATCACCACGATCTGCATCGGCCCCAGCAGTAGTTCTGCATGCGTCTGCCAGCCCAGCCGCTGATAAAACGGCACCAGCACTGGTTGGCAATACAGGTACAACGCCGGCACGCCCATGCGCGCGGCGGCCTGCACGCAGTGCGTCACCAGCGCCTCGCCGATGCCCTGCCCGCGCGCCTGCGGCTGCACGTACAGCGACGCCAGCCATGGCGACCATTGCCGAATGCGCGAATCGTCGTTTTCCAGCAGGCTGACCGACCCGAGCCACTGCGCCTGATCGAGCGCCACCCACGTGGTCGGGATCACCCCGTCGCGGGTGTGGCTGCGCAACTCGCTCAAGGCCTGATCGAAATTCCAGTCCGGCAACAGACTGCCGAAGGCCTGCAGATGCGCCTGCGCGATGGCGGGCAGCAGCTGCGGCGTGTCGGCCACGCACGCGATGCGCATCGCGCTCACCGCTTGCCGGGCTTGCCGGCGCGCTCCAGGGCCGCTTCCAGCAACGGCAACTGCTCGATGCCGACCGGGAGCTCGCGCTCGAGCTTTTCGATTTCCTCGCGGAAATCGGCCACGTCCTGAAAGCTGCGGTACACCGAGGCGAAGCGCACATAGCCCACATGATCCAGCTTGCGCAGCTCGACCATGACGTATTCGCCCACACGCAGCGAGCCCACCTCGCGCTCGCCGGACATGCGCAACTGATGCACCACCGCGCGCACCGCCGCTTCGATCTGCTCTTCGGACACCGGGCGCTTTTGCAGCGCGCGGTCGAAACTGGTGCGCAGCTTGCGCGCGTCGAACGCCTCGCGCCCGCCATCGCTCTTGACCACGGTCGGCAGCTTGAGTTCGATCGTCTCCAGGGTGCTGAAACGCTCGCCACACGCCTCGCACTCGCGACGCCGACGAATCGTCGTCCCGTCTTCGGACACCCGCGAATCGATCACGCGGGTGTCGTTGTGCTGGCAGAAGGGGCAGTGCATCAGGTCGCCGAGATTGGGAAGTGGGGATTGGGGATTGGCAACAGCAGGAGTAAGGACGCGCTTGTCGCGCATCCCCAATCCCGAATCACCAATCCCGGCACCTCAGCCATACACCGGATACTTCTTGCACTGCGCGGTCACCGCGTCGCGGACCTTGGCAAGCACCGCTTCGTCGCTGGGGGCGTCGAGCACGTCGGCGATCCAGTTGGCCAGGTCGATGCTGTCCTGCTCCAGGTAACCGCGGGTGGTGATTGCCGGGGTGCCCAGGCGCAGGCCGGAGGTGACGAACGGCGAGCGCGGGTCGTTGGGCACCGAGTTCTTGTTGACAGTGATGTGCGCCTTGCCGAGCGCGGCCTCTGCGTCCTTGCCGGAGACGTCGCGGCCGATCATGTCCACCAGCATCAGGTGATTTTCGGTGCCGCCGGACACGATCTTGTAGCCGCGCGCGATCAGCGTGTTGGCCATCGCCTGCGCGTTCTTGACCACCTGCTGCTGGTAGGTCTTGAATTCCGGCTCCAGCGCCTCCTTGAACGCCACCGCCTTGGCCGCGATCACGTGCATCAGCGGGCCGCCCTGAATGCCGGGGAACACGATCGACTGCAGCTTCTTCTGCAGCTCTTCGCTCGCGCCCTTGGCCACGATGATGCCGCCGCGCGGGCCGCGCAGGGTCTTGTGCGTGGTCGAGGTGACCACGTGCGCATGCTCCAGCGGGCTCGGATACACGCCTGCGGCGACCAGGCCGGCCACATGCGCCATGTCCACGAACAGATACGCACCGACGCTGTCGGCGATGGCGCGGAAACGCGCCCAGTCGATCTTCTGCGAATACGCCGAGAACCCGGCCACGACCATCTTCGGCTTGTGCTCGGTGGCCAGTCGCTGGACTTCGTCATAGTCGATCAGGCCCTGCTCGTTGACGCCGTACTGCACGGCGTTGAACAGCTTGCCGGAGACGTTGACCTTGGCGCCGTGGGTGAGGTGGCCGCCATGGGCCAGGCTCATGCCCAGGATGGTGTCGCCGGGCTGCAGCAGCGCCAGATACACCGCCTGGTTGGCCTGCGAGCCGCTATGCGGCTGCACGTTCGCATAATCGGCGCCGAACACCTGCTTGATGCGCTCGATCGCCAACTGCTCGGCAATGTCGACGAACTCGCAACCACCGTAGTAGCGCTTGCCCGGGTAGCCTTCGGCGTACTTGTTGGTCAGCTGGCTGCCCTGGGCCTCCATCACCAGCGGGCTGCAGTAGTTTTCGCTGGCGATCAGCTCGACGTGATCCTCCTGGCGGCCGGCTTCAGCAGCGATGGCCTGGGCCAGTTCGGGGTCGTAGGTTTCCAGTCGGACGTCGCGCGAGAACATGCAGAGCTCCGGGGCAGCTGTTGCCAGTAGGGGCGCAGATTGTAAGCCCCCGCATGGACAGGTGACCAATTGAGACGCTGGCGAGGCCAGGCGCGCCATGGCAGGTTCCCCCTGAACGACAAAGGCGCACCGGAGTGCGCCTTTGCGGGTTCCCTGCCTACCCAGGCCTGACCCGGACGGTAGACAGGCTTAGTTATTGAGCACCAGGTCGGCGATCACCCCGGTGGCGATGGCCACCAACAGCAGATTGCCGGTGTTGTCGCGCTGCCAACGGTAGCCATACGGCGGGCGGCGCAGGTTGTAGCGGTCGTAGTCGTTGATCACGTAGACCGGGCCGTGGTAACGCTGACCGCGGGCCCAGTACGGGCGCGGCGGCGGGCCGGCGCGGTAGTAGCTGGGGCGATCGTAGACATAGACCCGGTTGCGGTCGTAGCGACGGTCCTGATAACGGGCATCGCGATACCCCTCGCGGTAGCCGTTGCTGTAGTAACGGCGGTCATCGCGGCGGTCGGCCCGGCGCTCGTCATGCCAGTCGCGGCGGTCGTTGCGCCAATTGCCGCGGTGATCGCGGTCGTGGCGATCGTCGCGATCATGACCACGACGGTCGTGGCCGCGGCCCCAGTCGTCGGCAAACGCTGCCGGGGCCACGGAGCCCAGCGCCAGGATGGAGGAAAGCACAACAGTCACGATGCGTTTGCGGTTCATGGGATTGCTCCTGTCTGCGATGTCGCAATTTCATTAAGGCGCTGGCCGCCTTAACGCATTCTTGCTGGAATCGATTACGAAAACGCCCATTCAGGTGGAAGGTAAGCTGCCGTTTAGCTGCCGACGCGCCGCCGCGAGCCAGGCCGGTTGCCCGTATAATCGGCGCAATCCCTTTTCCGCTGCCTCCGGCCCCGGCCGGTGGGCTGCCTGCGTCCACGGAGCACCCATGTCGCAATACATCTACACCATGAACCGCGTCAGCAAGGTGGTCCCGCCCAAGCGGCAGATCATCAAGGACATCTCGCTGAGCTTTTTCCCGGGCGCCAAGATCGGCCTGCTGGGCCTGAACGGCGCCGGCAAGTCCACGGTGCTGAAGATCATGGCCGGCGTGGACACCGATTTCGAGGGCGAAGCCCGTCCCCAGGCCGGCATCAAGGTCGGCTACCTGGCGCAGGAACCGCAGCTCAACCCCGAGCACACCGTGCGCGAAGCGGTCGAGGAAGGCGTGGGCGACGTGCTGCAGGCCCAGGCCGCGCTGGATGCGGTGTACCTGGCCTATGCCGAGGAAGGCGCCGATTTCGACGCCCTGGCCAAGGAACAGGAACGCCTGGAAGCGATCCTGGCCGCCGGCGATGCGCACACCCTGGAAAACCAGCTGGACGTGGCCGCCGATGCGCTGCGCCTGCCGCCGTGGGACGCGGTGGTCGGCAAGCTGTCCGGTGGCGAAAAGCGCCGCGTGGCGTTGTGCCGGCTGCTGCTGCAGAAGCCGGACATGCTGCTGCTCGACGAACCGACCAACCACCTGGACGCCGAATCGGTGGAATGGCTGGAGCAGTTCCTGGCGCGCTACACCGGCACCGTGGTGGCGGTGACGCATGATCGCTACTTCCTCGACAACGCCGCCGAGTGGATCCTGGAACTGGACCGCGGCCGCGGCATTCCGTGGAAGGGCAACTACACCGACTGGCTGACCCAGAAGGACGAGCGCCTCAAGCAGGAAGACAACCAGGAAAAGTCGCGCCAGAAGGCGATCCAGAAGGAACTGGAATGGTCGCGCCAGAACGCCAAGGGCGGCCGCACCAAGGGCAAGGCGCGTCTGGCCCGCCTGGAAGAACTGCAGTCGGTGGACTACCAGAAGCGCAACGAGACCAACGAGATCTTCATCCCGCCGGGCGAGCGCCTGGGCAATGCGGTGATGGAGTTCAAGAACGTCTCCAAGAAGTTCGGCGACCGCCTGCTGATCGACAATCTGTCGATGATCGTGCCGCCCGGCGCCATCGTCGGCATCATCGGCCCCAACGGTGCCGGTAAGTCGACCCTGTTCAAGATGATCACCGGCGCGGAGAAGCCCGATTCCGGCGAGATCGTGGTCGGCCCGACCGTGCAGCTGTCCTACGTGGACCAGAGCCGCGACAAGCTGGAAGGCAACCACAACGTGTTCCAGGAGATTGCCGGCGGCCTGGACATCCTCAACATCAACGGCGTGGAGATCCAGTCGCGCGCCTACATCGGCCGCTTCAACTTCAAGGGCCAGGACCAGCAGAAGATGGTCGGCTCGCTGTCCGGTGGTGAGCGCGGTCGTCTGCACATGGCCAAGACCCTGCTGCAGGGCGGCAACGTGCTGCTGCTCGACGAACCGTCCAACGACCTGGACATCGAGACCCTGCGCGCGCTGGAAGATGCGTTGCTGGAGTTCCCGGGCAACACCTTCGTGATCTCGCATGACCGCTGGTTCCTGGACCGCATCGCCACGCACATCCTGGCGTTCGAAGGCGACTCGCACGTGGAGTTCTTCCAGGGCAACTACCGCGAGTACGAAGAAGACAAGCGCCGCCGCATGGGCGATGACGCAGGTCCCAAGCGTCTGCGCTTCAAGGCGCTCAAGTAAGCACGACAAGGGCGCCGCAAGGCGCCCTTGTTACATCCGGGTGCAGCTGCGACCGATGGCCTACAGGTCGTAGGACAGCACGTCTTCGAAGCCGAAGGTGGCGAAGTTCTCGATCCGCGAGGGATACAGGCGGCCGACCAGATGGTCGTACTCGTGCTGCACCACGCGTGCGTGGAAGCCTTCGGCCTCGCGCTCGATCGGGCTGCCGTCCGGCGCAAAGCCGCGGTAGCGAATGTGGCGATAGCGCGGGATAACAGCGCGCAGGCCGGGAATCGACAGACACCCTTCCCAGCCGTTTTCCATTTCTTCCGACAGCGGTTCGATCTGCGCATTCGCCAACGCGGTGCGCGGCACCGCCGGTGCATCGGGATAGCGTTCGCTGGCTTCGAAGCCGAACACCATCAGCTGCAGATCCACCGCGATCTGCGGTGCGGCCAGGCCGACGCCACGCGCATCGTCCATGGTCTCGAACATATCGGCCACCAGCGCGCGCAGCTCGGCACTGCCCAGGTTGGTCACCGGCGGCGCCACGCGCAGCAGGCGCTTGTCGCCCATGCGGATAATCTCGCGAATCATCTGACTGCTCCCGGGAAACGTTGCGGCGATTTTAAGACCTGTGCGGTAGGTGGGGGTGAGGTTGGGGAGTCGGGATTGGGGAGTCGGGAATCAGGATTAGGGATTGGTCGCTGGGGCGTCAGTGGCGCTGCTTGGCGTTTCGCATCTGAGCTGAGGTGGCTGCGCTTGATGTGGAGCGACTGCGTTTCGGGTATCTGTCTATCAGCCCGTTACGCATTGCCCGGCATCGTCCAGCACGCGTTCGCCGTCTTCCTTGACGAAGCCGCTCGTCGCGTGCGGCAGCAGGTCGAGCACGCGTTCGGAGGGGTGGCACAAGCGCGTCCCCAATGCGGTTTGCACGAAGGGGCGGTTGATCAGGATCGGTGCGTGAGCATTGCGCTCAGCAACGCTGCGTCGTCCAGCGCGGGATCGTCGAGTCCCAGTTCCAGATACGGGGTGCCTTTCTGACGCATGGCCGCGCGAACCGGGATGCCGGCGGCGGCGATCAGGGACTGCAGCGTTTCGCGGGTGGGCGGGTGCTGCAGGTAGTCGACGATCTGCGGTTCGATGCCGGTGTGGCGGATCAGGGCGAGCGTATTGCGGGAGGTCCCGCAATCGGGGTTGTGATAGATGACGGCGTGCATGGGAACCTGGTGCGCGGAGTCACCAAGACTGTAACGCGCTGCGGTCGAATGGCGCGCGGCGTGCAGAGCCAGCGCAGCGTACGCGCAGCCCGCGCCGATGCCGATGCCGATGCCGATGCCGATGAGGATCAACGCACGGCTTGCGCACGTTGCTGCGGCCGCGCTACTTGCGCAGACCAGGCCACTGGCCGCGGTGGAATAAAAGCTCCTCTCCCCCCGGGAGAGGGGTTGGGGCGAGGGTACGGGGCGAAGCTCAGGCGTACTCGCACCTTGCCCTCAACCTCCACCTGGCTTCGCACGCACCCTCATCCGCCCCTTCGGGGCACCTTCTCTCGGGAGAGAACGGAATAAGTCGTCCAGATCTTGGCTGGCGTGAATTGTCCGTCGAGACCATGGGCCGGGGAGGCTTCCGGCCCGGTTGGTTCGTGTCAAAAATCTGGCCGATCTGGGGCCAGCTGCCGCTGCAATCCCCAGAAATTTCCCCGACGCAACTGCGGCGATGACCGTTTCAGGCTCTCACTTCGCATTCAGCGGCCTATATGTCAAAAGATTGACACACATCACGGATTCATGATTCAGTCATGAACAGACTGAAACGGAAGGATTCCCCCGATGCCGGTGTCTGCACGGCGTCCCTTTTCCCTGTTGGACTCAAGGAAACCCCAACGATGATGAGCTTTCGTAAGCCCGGATGGATGCTGTCCGGTGTGTTGTGTGTCGTCTGCCTGCCGGCCTTGGCCGTGGCGCAAGAGGCTGCAACCAGCAGTTCCAAGGTGGGTATTGATCCCGTCACCGGCAAGCTGCGCCCGCTGACCGACGCCGAGAGCGCGGCGCTGGATCAGCAGGCTGCGTCGGCTGCCCGCAGCAGCGCTGCCCGCACCGCGGTTCCGCAGACCGAATCTGCCGCACGCGCGACCGAGCGACGCATGCCCAACGGCACCGTGGCGCGCAAGTTGCCGGCCACGCAGATGAGCTCGCTGATGGCGACCCGTCAGGCCGATGGCCGCATCGTCATCGAGCACAGCGAAGACGCCGACACCCAACCCGCCCACGCCGAGCACGGAGCGCTGCCGCATGAATAAGCCCTTGTTGCTGTTGTCCCTGGCCGTGGCTGCGGCCATCGCGCCGCTGCATGCAAGCGCCGCCAATGTCACGCTGATCAATGGCGATGCCGGCACCAGCGTCGGCTTGAACGATCCCACCAGCGCAGCGCCGTTGGGCGGCAACCCCGGGCGCTCGGTCGGCGAGCAGCGTCGCATCGCCTACCAGTACGCGATGGACCTGTGGGGCGCGGTGCTGCAGAGCAACGTCGAGATCAAGGTGTATGCCTCGTTCGCGCGGCTGACCTGTACCGCCACCGGCGGCACGCTGGGCCAGGCCGGCCCGAACTGGATCGTCAACGACTTCCCCGGTTCCAAGCCCAATACGCTGTATCCATCCGCGCTGGGCGATGCGATCGCCGGGCAGGATCTGGTCCCCGATCCCAGCGATCCGGCTGACGTGTTCTCGCAATTCAACGGCGATCTGGGCAAGCCCGACTGCCTGGCCGGCTCGGGCTGGTACCTGGGCCTGGACGGCAAGACGCCCGAAGGCCAGATCAACTTCCTCAACGTGGTGATGCACGAGATCGGCCACGGCCTGGGTGCGGCGGGCTTCCTCAACAAGACCACCGGCGTGCTCGGCTCGGGCAGCGGCCTGACCGACGTCTACACCGCGCAGGCCTACGACAACGTGCAGAACAAGCGCTTCGACGATCCGGCCATGACCAACGCGCTGCGTGCCGAAGCGATGCGCACGCCGGGGCGTACGGTGTGGGCCGGCACGCGCGTCAACCGCGAGGCGGCACTGATCCTGGATCCGCGCACCCTGTTGCAGGTGAGCGCACCGGCCAGCGCGGCGGGCAAGTTCGAGGTGGGCTTTGCCAGCTTCGGGCCGCTGGCCACGGCGGCCAATTTCCCGGCGCGCGCAGTGGTGACGGTCAATGACGGAGTGGCCGCGGCATCGGCCAGCGATGGTTGCGAAACGCCGTTCGTCAATGCGGCCGAGGTGGCCGGCAAGGTGGCGCTGATCGACCGCGGCACCTGCGCGTTCGCGATCAAGGTCAAGAACGCACAGCTCAACGGTGCGGTGGGCGTGATCGTGGCCAATAACGCGGCCGGCGTGCAGACGATGGGCAATGCCGCCCCGCCGATCACCGACATCACCATCCCGGCGATCATGGTGTCGCAGACCGATGGCGCGCGTCTGAAGGGCAGCGCCGGAGTGGTGGCGGCGTTGTACGAAGACCCCGAGCTGTTGCAGGGCACCGATACCGCGGGCCGCACGCGGCTGTATTCGCCCAGCGTGGTGGCCGGCGGGTCGACGTTCTCGCACTTCGATACCGACCTGCAGCCGAACGCGTTGATGGAACCGTTCGATACGCCGGAAGTGCAGGCGCATCTGAACATCGACCTGACCCCGGCGCTGTTTGCCGATATCGGTTGGACGCTCAATCGCGGGCTGGCCAAGCTGGGCAACTGCAATACGCTGGTGCCGACGCTGGAGACCGGCGGGCTGATTCCCGGCGCCAACATCTCGGCCGAAAACAGCCTGTGCAAGTCGCAGAATGCCGGCAACCGTCTGGGGTACCTGACCTGCATGGACGAGCACGCACGCGAGTTGCAGAACCAGGGTGCGATCAGCCGCATTCAACAGGCAGCGGTGTTTGTCTGTGCCACCAAGGTGCGCCCGTAACAACAGGCGCAGTCTGCGTTAATCGATGCAATGCGAACGGCGCCGGGAGGCGCCGTTCGTTTATCCGTGCTCACACTGTTCAAGCTGCGCCACGCGCGGCGATGTCCACACCCCACCGAGGGCGCGCGCGCGTCAGCATGCGTGTACAGCGCGCAGCAAAACGCCGGCCAGAGACACCCGCCACAGCGCAGACCAACCGTCACGGCCCGATGGCCGCGCAGTCGGTCTGCCTTGTCCTCAACGATCGGCAGCGTATGGCGAGGTCAGCACCTGTGGTGCGCGACCCAGTGCCGCACCCAGCCGATCCATCACGAACCGCAGATAGAGATTGCTGCTGAACTGGTTGTAGTCGCGCGCATTGTTGAAGGTCATGCGCCCGCCCAGGAACAGCTGCGGCGCCACCTGCCATTCGGCCGCGCCACTGAGGTTGTAGGACACGCCGGTGCGGCTTTCGCCCGCATACACCGGGTCGGTGTAGCGGTTGACCAGCCCGAGCAAGGCCGCCAGCGAGGCGGCATCGTAGGCGGCCTGCTGCAGGGTGGGATCGGTCGGAAAATACGGCGAGGCGTCGGTGCTGAAGTGCTGCACGCCGATGCTGGCATCGACCTTCCAGTTCACCGTCTGACCGGCGCTGCGGCCGCTCCAGTGCACCGGAAAACCCAGGTCCACATAGTCCTGCGGGCTGAAGTAACCGCCATGGCCGTAGGTGAAGCCGCTGAGGTTCCTGTCGTACTGCATGGCGGTCAGATTGATGCCGGCCGTCAGCGACTGGTGCCGGGTTTCCAGTGCATGCACGTAGAAGCCCAGGTCGAGCTGGCGCTGGTCGTTGTCGGCGACGTTGTTGCCGAGCAGACGGTGCGCGGCAAGATTGGCATAACCACCCAGCAGCCCATTGTCGGCAGTGGCCGACAACGACACGCCATTGCTGGTCACCCCGCCCCATTCGCGGCCGCTGCGTGCATCCTGCGCGCCGGCGAACGACAGCACGCTGTCGGTGACCGCACGCCGCGAGGCTTCGGCCGACCAGCTCACCGCATCGCCAAGCTCGCCGCGATAGCCGACGCCGCCGATGAGGTTCTGCTCCTGGAAGCCGATCGGGGTGCTGCCGATGTCGGCACTGAACCCGCCATTGCGATAGCGCACACCGACGCCCACCCCGGTGTCATCCTGGCTGAGCCGGCGCGTGCCGTTGCCGGTGGCGGCCATGGTGTTGAGCGTGGCGGCCAGCCCGGTCGGGGTCTGTTGTGCGGCGGCGGTGCTGCCGGCCAGCGCGCGCAACGCGGCCGCATCGCCGGCAGCCAGCTGTTCGCTAAGCGCAGCGTTGCCGAGGATGTCGCGCGCCAGTTGGGCGATCGGCGTGTTGGAGGCGTTGATGCCGAGCAGGTAGGCCGGCAACGGTTCGTTGGCCAGCGCCGCCACGGCGGCGGCATTGCTGTTGTTGTTCTCGACCAGCAGGTCGTTGAACAGGCCGGTGTTCAAGGCGTAGCGACGCAGGCGTTCGCGCGTGGCGGCGGTGTCGCCTTCGGTGGCGAGCAACTGGTACATCGACGAGCTGACCAGCGTATCGATCGGGCCGCGATCGGCCGCCAGCGCATCGTTGATGGCGGTCTGCGGGCCGCTGCCGAAGCGGCTGGCGGTGACGTAATCGGTGGTCAGCGTGCCGGCATCGACGATGGTCGGGGTCAGGGTGACGCCAAGCTTGCCGTCGCCGACGGCGAACTCGGCCTGGACCGGCATTTCGATATCGTCCAGGCGGCCCAGACCATCTTCGCCATCGCGCGAGCGGTACAACGCGCCGCCGGCGAGGTTGTCGCTGTTTTCCGACTGCACCGCACGCAACTCGTCGAGCACGCCGTTGCCGCTGCCGAGCGGCGGCAACGCCTGTGCGGCGGGCTTGGTCAGACGTGGACCGGCGTCTGCGGCGATCGGCGCAACCGCGCGCGCGGCAAGCAGCCCGTCGCCGCGCGACGAACCGCGCATGCGGCCGCTGGAGACCGGCAGCATGGCGGGCGCAGCGCCGGCGCTGACCGGCGGCGGCAACGTATCGCCACCATTGTCGGCAGACGCACCAATCGGTGCGGCAGCGGCGAACCGTGCAGAGCCCGGCGACGCTGCCACCGGTGCCACCGCCACGTCGCCATAGGCGCTACCGGCATCCATGCGCTCGGACAACACCGCCGGCGAGCGCGGCATGCCGCCGGTCATACCGGAAAACGGATTGAGCGGGCGACTGGAGGACGCGACCGCGGACGGACCGCGCGCAGACGGCAGGCCATTGTCCAGTTGCCCGGCCTGACGCTGCTGCGCGGCCAGCGAGGCACGGAAATACTGCTCGGCCTTGCGGTTCTTGCCGGCGCTGCGATACACGCGGCCGGCCGCGGCCAGCACCTCCGGCGACTCCGGTGCCTGCGCCAGCGCGCGTTGCAGGTAATGCTCGGCATTGCGCAGGTCCGACTGCGCGGCCGCGCTGTTGGCGGCGGCAGTGAGCGTGTCCAGGTCGTCGGGATGACGCTGCAGGATCTGCTGGTAGATCGCCAGCGCCTGACGCTGGTCGCCGGAGGCGGCATACAGGCGTGCGAGCGCGGCCTGCGCATCGCGGCTGTCCGGCTGCTGGGCCAGGATCGGCGACAGCGCGTCGTAGGCGCCTTCCAGATTGCCGAGTTCGCGCAGCGCATCCACCTGGCGCAGCGTGTAGGCGCTGCGCAGGCGTTGATAACGACGCAGCTGTTCCGGGGTCAGGGTGGTGGCCTGCAACTGGCGCAGCACCGCCGACAGTTCGGCGTCCTGATGCGCGCGCAGCAGCACGCCGGCATATTGCAGGCGATCTTCACTGCGCACCGTGCCACCGGTGACCAGCCGCTGGGCCAGGGTCAGCGCGCGCGGGGCGTTGCCGGCATCGGCATGCGCGCCGGCCAGTGCGGCCAGCAACTGCGGGTCGTCGAGCTGATTGCCCAGCGCAGTTTCGGTGCGCGCCAGCAACTGCTGCGCGTCGCCCGGCCGGCCCTGCTCCACCAGTATCCGTGCCTGACGCGCCTGCAGTTCGATCCAGGCGGTGGTGCGCAGCTGGGTCATCTCCGGCGTGCGCGAGGCGACCGGAATGCGCTCCAGGCTGTCGTAGGCGCCCTGCCAGTCGCCGCTTTCCTGCGCCAGCAAGGCGTTGGCCTGCAGCGCTTCGGGTTGGTCGCCATGCACGGCGAGCAGGCCATCCATCACGCTGCGGGCCTGATCGGGGCGGCCGGCCTGTTGGTACAGGCGGGCCAGATCCAGACGGATCCAGGCATCGCCCGGGCGCTCGACCATCGCCGCTTCCAGCTCGGTCTGCGCGCTGACCGCATCGCCGGCTTCCAGCGCCTGGCGGGCGCGCGCGCGCTGCACGTTGGAACGCAGCAAGGCTTGCCCGCCGGCTTTGGCACGTTCTGCAGCAGGCAGGCGATTGAACACGTCGCTGGCTTCCTGCATGCGGCCCTGGCGGCTGTACAAACCGACCAGGCCCTGCAGCGCGCCGGCATTGTCGGCATCGTGCGACAGCGCCTTGCGGTAGCTGGCCTCTGCGGCGGCCGGGTCGCTGGCGGCCTGCAGGCCGCCCAGCGCCACCTGCGCGGCCGGCTCGTTGGGCAGCAGCTGCACCGCCTGCTCCACCAGCTGGCGCGCCCGTGCCAGATCGCCACGTGTGCGTGCGGCCTCGGCCTGCTGCAGCTGCAGCCAGTAGCGCGCGCTATCGAGCGCACCTTTCCATTTGCCGTTATTCGCCGCGGCCGGGCGCAGCAGCTCCTGCGCTTCGGCAAAGCGCTGCTGACGCAGGCGCACCGAGCCCAGGCCGCCGAGCGCCTCCGGATCACGCGCACGTGCGCGCAACACCTGCGTGAAGCGTTGTTCGGCAGCGCCCAGATTATTGGCGCCCAGCGCACGGAAGCCTTCGCCCAGCAGCACGCCATTGGGGTCGGCCGGCGCGGCGGCGGCGGCGCTGCGTTGTTCGCGCAGCTGGCCGAGTTTGGCGGTGACTTCCGCATCGGCCGGGGTACCGGCCAGGAATGCCTGGTACAGCGGCGCATCGGCCACGCCGGCGTTGAGCCACAGCAGCGCCTGGCGCCAGCTGGTGCGCGCCGGCCCGCCGACATCGGCGCGTTGCGCCAGCGTGCGCAGCTGCGCGATGCCGTCGCGGCGGGTGGGTTCGCGGTAACTCAGCACCTGCGCCAGCGCCAGTTGCACGGACGGGTTGCCCGGTTCGCTGGATTGCAGGCGTTGCAGGCCGTCGCGCGCACGCTCCCAGCCGGTGGGAGTACCGGCCAGCGACTGGTAGTACTCCAGCGCCAACGCCGGCGGCGGCGGCTTGCCGGCGAACAGCGCTTCGTAATTGCGCGCGGCTTCGACATAGCGCCCGGCCGCGGCGGCGCGACGTGCGTTGCGCAGGTTCGGATCTTCGCCGGCAGCGCTGCTGCCACGGGCGCCGATCGCCACGCGCAGGCGCTGTGCCTGCGGCGATTGCGGGTGTGCGGCGTCGAGTTGCTGCAGGCGCTTGCGTGCTTCGGATTGACGGCCCTGCGCCAGATCGATCTGCGCCAGGCCGAGCAAGGCGTCGGGCTGATCCGGATCGACGCCGAGCAGCTTGCGCCAGGTGTCGGCGGCCAGATCGTCGCGGCCCTGGTCGTGCCAGTAATTGCCCTGCCCGACCAGTTGCTGGGTGGCGCTGGTCTGCGCCTGCACCTGCACCGGCGAGGCGAGCAGGCACAGGTCGATCATGCCGACGAGGTACAGCGGCGTCAGTTTTTTGCGGAGCATGCAGGCGTTCTCCAGGCGGGCAGCAGGCGCCCGTCTGCGGCAAAGCGGTAGCGGTTCTCAAGCCAGCCCTGTCCGAACAGGGCCAGCGTGCGTTCGAAGTACGGCAGCGCAGCGGCTGCCGCTTGCGCGGCGGCGGGAATGCGCTGCGCCTGCGCCTTGAGCAGCGCGGGCTGGCCCATCGCACTCAGGTAGGGCAGCAGCGCGGCAGAAAACCCGACCGGCAATGCGCCGCTGCCCACGCCGCGCGCGGTGTCGATCTTTTCCGCAAACGGGGTCTGTGCGGCGAGCAGGTCGGCCGGGCCGGACAGGTCGCGCAGCAAGCCGCTGCGCAGCGGCTCGCCGGCATCGAGCATGCCGGCCCACAGATACACGCGGATCGCGTCGTAGCTGCCGACGTTGCCGCGCTTCGGATCGGGACTGAAGCGCTCGCCATCCCACACCGTCCAGTCCGGCGCAAAACCCACCGGCGCGCTCTCGCGCAACACGCGCGCGGCATTGCTGGCGATCGCCGCCCACGGCCCCTTGGGGTCGGCGTTGGCGCAGCGCCGCAGCACCTGGATCGGCAGGTAGCTGGGATTGAGCGTCCAGCGCTGCTTCTCGGCAAAGCCGGTGCGGCCGGGCAGCAACATCGCGCCCAGGCCCGGCAACGTGGCCACCTCCTGCTGGCGCATCAGTTGCAGGATCTGCTGGCCGGCCTTGCCGTAACCGGGCCGGCTCCACAGCCGCCCGGCTTCCAGCAGCGCGTAGGCAATCCACAGCTCGCCATCGCTGGCGGTATTGGCATCGAGCACGCGCCAGTTGCCGCTGCCATCGCGCCCCCACAACCACGCCGGCAGGTTCAGGTCCGGGCGGCCGCCGCACAGATTGTGGCGGGTCCAGCCCAGCACCTTCTCGAACAACACCTGGTCGTTGTTGACCAGGGCGAAGAACAGCGCATACGACTGACCTTCGGAGGTCGAGCGCTGGTCCGGATTGAGGAAATCCACCACCCGCCCGTCGGGCTGGATGTGCTTGTCGACGAAGGCATTCCACAGCGGCCACGGCCCGCATTGGCCAGCCGCCGCCGCTGCGCGCGTGGGCAGCAGCGCAGCCAGGCCGGCCAGCGCACCGGCGCGTAGCAGGCTGCGGCGTGTCATCGCTGCGGCGCTGTCGTGCGCGCTCATGCGCTGCCGCCGTCGGCGAGCCGCTCGGCGGCATGCCGGCGCAGCAGCACGCGCGCGGCCAGCGCCAGCAACAGCGCCAGCAGCACCACGGTCAACGCCAGCCACACCGGGTGGTGCGAGAAGTACCAGCGCAACCAGGTCGGGAGCGGCAGATGGCCGACGTAGTAGGTCTGGTTGCCGACCAGGCTGATGACCTTTTTCTGCTGCAGCAACACCACGCTGCCCTGGAAGTCCTTGAGCAGGGTCGGGTCGAACCAGGCATCGAACAGCCGGCTCATGTTGGCCGGGTCTTCGCTCTGGAACGCGACCACGCTGCGGCCGGACTTCAACGGCGATTCGAAGCCCATCAACAGCACGTCGTCCGGCTGCGGTTGCAGGGCGATTTCCGCGGTGGTCGGCAGGTCGGTGCGGCGCGCGTCGAAGGACAGGAAGCCAGGCAGCTTTTCCAGCACCCAATCGGTCAGCGCAAAGCGGGTCGCCTGCCCGTCCTGGCCCACCGGCAGCTGTGCGCGCCACTGCTTGAACAGCGGCTGCGACTGCACGCTGCCGAGCAACAACAGGTCGCGGTCGGCGTGTTGCTGCACGGCGCCGGCGCCGATGATCTGCGCATGCAGCGCCGGATACCCGGTAGAGGCGCCGAAGCGTCCAAGCAGGGTCAGCACATTGCCCAGGTCCTGGTCGCCCGGATTGTCCGGCAGCACGATGGTGGATTCGGACAGATCGGCCAGGCGGGTGAAGGGGTAACCGGCATTGGCGAACGCGGCCAGGTTCGGCATCGCCATGTAGTGGTGGAAGCCGCTCAGGTCGATGCTGGAATCGGCATCGATGGCGCCGGACACATCCGGGAAGGTGTTCTTGCACTGCTCGCCCTGCGGGCGATCGAAGAAGAAGTGGAAGCGCAACTGGCTGTTGGCCGAGAACGCACCCACCGGCAATGTCAGATCCTGGTGCACCGGCATGCTGCCGCGCGCGCCCAGGCTGTTCCACCAGCGCCTCGGGGTGGACTCGGCGAACGGGCGGCCGGTCAGCGGCAGCGTGGTCACGAACGACTCGTTGATGCTGACGTTGAGCGCGGACTTGTTATCCACGTCCGGCACCGTGTAGCGGTATTTCAGCGCGACCGGAATGCCGTCGCGCTCCCACACGAACAGGTCCGGCGGCAACTGCAGGCCGATCCGGATCAGGTCCGGATGATAGCCGCTGACATTGAGCTGGCCGGGCGGGGTCACCAGATCGCCGAAGCGCACCGGATGCTCGCTGGACACCCACTTGGGCGCGTCGTACGGCCGACGCGGCGCCGGCGCGCTGACCTCGCCGATGCGGGCGACCGCCCCGGTCAACGGCGCGCGCAAGGCCAGCGCGGTGGCCGCGCGGTGCAGGTCTTCGCTGTTGCGGCCGAGCACCAGCAGCAGCTTGCCGTTGGGATCGGTCGGGTTGACCACCACTGCCACGGTCGGGCCACGGATATCGGCCACGCCACTGTCGGCGGTGGCGAACTGCTCAGGCAGCGTGCTGGGCGTGGCGAACACCACTGCGTTGCCGGTGGCCGGCAGCGCTTCGGTCGAGGCCGGGAACACCGCGCCGCGGTAGCCGGCCAGGGTACCGAACCACGAGGCCACCACGCCGGCCGCCTGCAGCGTGGCGTTGTCCGGGCGCTGCGGAAAGTAGAACGGCAATTCCAGCCGGCGCGTGTCGCGCACATCGAAGAACGGCACCGGCAACAACGCCAGGTTATTGGCCAGCGCCAGCGGCGTGGTGGTCAGCGACAGGCTGGTGGCCGCGTCCACATTCGCCCACAGGCTGCTGTGGTCGGGGTCTTCGCACTCGCGCGTGTAATGGCCGATCAACTGCAGGTTGAGCTGGTTGTAATCGGTGACCAGACGCGGGTCGATCGGCAGATCGGCCGAGAGCAGCTTGCCGGCATTGGCCTTGTCGGCGGGCAAGGTGCCCACGGTGACGCCATTGATGGTGACCTTCAGATGCGACAGGTCCGGCAATAGCGCGGGCGAATAGCTGTATTTGAGGTTGAGCGTGGCGGCGGTGACGATCTCGTCGCTGCGCACGCTGAAGGGCACGCCGGCACTGCCCTGCACGCCGCGCAGGGTGATCTCGTAGTCGATGCCGAGCTCGCGCAGGCTGGAGGTGCGGGTGCTGCCGGCCGGCATCGGTGCCGGTGCGGGCGGCGCGCTCGCGGCGGTGCCGTCCGGCCCGGTCGGCGTGGTCGTCGCCGTTGCCGGCACGGCCTGCTGCGCCTGCGCCAGGCCGGTCAGCAGGGTGAGCACACAGGTCAACACGGCCGGGGACATTCGCATCGGTGGCTTCTTGGCAGGGAAAAGGGAAACGGCAGGCGTCACGTTCACGACTCCAGATCCAGCGCGCGCGCCGGGCGGAAGCCCTGACGCGCACTGAGTGCGATATGCCCACCCAGGCGTCCGAAGCCGCGCGCGCTGGCGGCCAGCACCTGGCCCAGCGAGCGCCAGAACGCATCGCGGTCGTGCTGGCCCCATTGCGACAGCCAGATGTCGGCGCGCGCAAAGGTCGAGGCCACCAGCCAACGCTCCTGTTCCATCGACATCGCGGTGAACTGCACGCTGACCTGGCCGTCGCGGTCCTGCCGCACCACCGCCGGCAAGGTCTGCTCCACGCCGCGATGACTGAGGCCGATTTGCACCGGCAACCCCGGCTCGATCGGCTGCGGCTGGGCGAGCCTGATCGCCATGCCGCCGGTGGAAAAATTCAGCGAGCGACTGGGCAGCACGCTGCCATCGGGCAGATACAGATTGACCGGGACATCCAGCGGCACGCGATGGGCGCTACGCACCTGGCGGGTTTCGCTGGCGGTGGCGATGGTGGCGCCCAGCAGCACCATGTTGTAGAGCGTCCAGGCCAGGTTGAACCAGATCGTCTGCTGCTCGCCGCTGCCGCCGACATAGATCAGGCGCAGCACGCCGGCAGCCACACCGGCCAGATTGAGCAACAGCAGGAACAGGTATGGCTTGGCGATTTGCGCATCGAAATAACTGCGCGCCACCAGCCCGCCCTTGGGCGTGACATTGAACTTGCCCAGCTTGGGGTTGAGCAGCGCGACCAGGGTGGGACGGAAGATGTACCAGGCCAGCGTGGTCTCGTAGACCTCGTTCCACAGCAGATGGCGGAAGCGGCTCTGCACCCGCAGGTTGGTCAGATTGGCCTGCAGGATGTGCGGCAACGCATAGGCCAGGATCATCAACGCCGAGGCCTGGATCACGTGCGCGCCGAAGAACAGATAGGCCAGCGGCGCAGTGAGGTAGATGATGCGCGGCAAGCCGTAGAAGAAGTGCAGCATCGCATTGAGGTAGCACAGCCGCTGCGAGAGCCTGAGCCCGCGCCCCAGCAGCGGATTGTCGATACGCGCGATCTGCGCCATGCCGCGCGCCCAGCGGATGCGTTGCGCCACATGGCCGGACAGGCTTTCGGTGGCCAGGCCTGCAGCCTGCGGCACCGCCAGATAGGCGGTGCGATAACCGCGACGCTGCAGCTTGAGCGCGGTGTGGGCGTCCTCGGTGACGGTTTCCACCGCCACCCCGCCGACCTCTTCCAGCGCGCTGCGCTTGATCACCGCGCAGGAGCCGCAGAAGAAGGTCGCATTCCACTGGTCGTTGCCATCCTGCAGCAGGCCGTAAAACAGCTCGCCTTCGTTGGGCACCTTGCCATGCGTGCCCAGGTTGCGTTCGAACGGGTCGGGCGAGAAGAAATAGTGCGGCATCTGCACCAGGGCCAGCCTGGTGTCGCGCAGGAACCAGCCCATCGCCACCTGCAGGAAACTGCGGGTGGGAATGTGGTCGCAGTCGAAGATCGCCACGTACTCGCCGCTGCACTTCTTCAGCGCGGCATTGATGTTGCCGGCCTTGGCGTGCGCGTTGTTGGTGCGGGTGACGTAGTTGATGCCGACCTCGGCACAGAAGTCGCGGAACGCGTCGCGGCGGCCGTCATCGAGCAGATGGATGGTGATCTTGCCGGCCGGCCAATCGATCACGCTGGCCGCCAGCACGGTGGTGCGCACCACCGACAACGGCTCGTTGTAGGTGGGAATGAACACGTCCACGCTCGGCCACAAGGCCTGGTCGGCCGGCAACGGCACCGGCTTGCGATCGAGCGGCCACAACACCTGGAAATAGCCCAGCACCAGGATCACGAACGCATACAGCTCCGCGCCCAGCAGGCCCAGACCCAGGATGAAATCCACCGCGCTGCCCACGCCCATGGTCTGGGTCGTGCGCCACCAGATGTAGCGGCACGACACCGCCAGCGACATGCCCATCATCGTCAGGATCACCACACGCCCGCCGCGCTTGCGCACCGCCAGCGCAACGGCGAACAGCACCCCGGAAAACACCAGTTGCTGGGTGACATCCATCGGCACGGCGACCACGAACACCAGCAACAAGCCGCCCAGCAACCACAGCGCCCAGGTCGCCAGCGTGGGCAGCGGTGATCCGGAACGGAGGCTGGCAGCAGTCATCAGATAATCCTTCAAGCGTGGCGGCGTGCGGCAAAGCAAGGCGAAACAGGCGAGCGCAGTTACGCTTGCCGGAAGTCACACGGTGGTGCTGATCAACGCGAGCGCAGTCGCTGCAGCGGGCTTTGCGTCGCGCTGGGCGCATCGGCCTGCAACAGCCGCTGGAACAAGCACTCCAGCGGCGTCTGCGCCTGGCGCTCGCCCGGCTGCGCTGCAGGCTCGTCGAGCTGGCGCAATTTGCGCAGCGGCGCGAGCGCATCGAGCGGCGGGCCTGCCGTCTCTTCGGCAGGCACGGACCGGTGCGCCGCCGGCACTGCCTGCATGGCAATCGAAACGCTCGGCACCGATGCGGCAGGCGCCAACAGCGGCGCTGGCGTCTGCACGGCGTCCGCCGCAGCGGGGGCCTGTTCGACCGCTGCCGGGACCGGCGTTTGCGTCACTTCCGGCCTGCGCGGCGGCAGCTGGGTGTGGGCGAAATCCTGATAGCCCGCGCTCGCCGGCGTCCCCAACCGCGCGAACAGGCCGGACACATCGTCATGCCCGGAGGTTGCCTTGTTGTTCTTCGGTGCCATCACACTCCCCTTGCCCGACTTCAGCCGTTCATGCCGTCCGCAGCAACACGAAGTTGCGCAGATCGACGCTGTCGCCTGGCGCGGTCTGCACCGCCAGGCCTGCCAGCATCCCCAGTTGCTGGAACCATCCTTCGTACACGCCCTGCAGGAACCCATCGCTCCATGCCACGCCATCCAGCGCTGTGCTCAATGGCGCGCCGGCGTGCTGGATCCGTACGTGGTCGGCGTGTTCGTGCATCGCGCACTGGCCCCAATCGCAGCGCTCCCACACTGCGTTGGCGGCTTGCTGCATCTCGCCCAGGGTCGTGCAGTGCGCCAGCCGGTGTTCGCGCGCGAAGCGCCGGCCGATGCGCGCCATCAACGGCGCCAGATCATCCTCGAGCAACTCGGCGCCGAACTCGGCGGCCATCGCACGCACAAAGCCCAGCCACTGCCGGGAGCAGCTGCGCGCGCGGTACAGCGACAATGGGTCGGATGCAGTCATTGAGACGTCGCGCGGGAAGGAGGCCGTACATCAACATCGCGTGCATCAGAAGTGAAGCAAGCGTGATGCCAATGTTAACGAACCCATGCGGCCAATTGAGCGCTGCATCGCATTTTTTTCGGTCATTCCCTGACAGCTCTGTCAGGCCTCGGCACAAGCTGCCGCTACACGTCAGTCACTGCCGCGGGTGGTCACCCGCTTCCGGCATCGGCGGCAGGCCGAACACATCGCGCAGATAACGCAGGTAACCGGCGTCTTCGCACATGCTCTTGCCCGGCGAGTCGCTGAGCTTTGCCACCGGCTGGCCATTGCAGCGGACCATCTTGATCACGATCTGCAGCGGCGTCGGCCCCAGGTCGTTGGTGAGGCTGGTGCCGACCCCGAACGCCAGCCGGCAGCGCGTGTGGAAGTGCGCGTACAGCTGCATCACCTTGTCGATATTGAGGCCATCGCTGAACACCAGCACCTTGGTCGCGGGGTCGATGCGGTGTGCCTGCAGATGGGCGATGACGCGCTCGCCCCATTCGAACGGGTCGCCCGAATCATGCCGCATGCCGTCGAACAACTTGCAGAAGTACAGATCGAAGTCGCGCAGGAACGCGTCCAACCCCACCACATCGGACAGGGCGATGCCCAGATCGCCGCGGTACTCGCGCGCCCACGATTCCAGCGCGGCCACCTGCGAGTCGCGCAACCGCGGCCCCAGCGCCTGGAACGCCTGCAGGTACTCGTGCGCCATCGTGCCCAGCGGGGTCAGGCCGTAATGCTTGGCGAAATACACATTGCTGGTGCCGACGAACTGCTCGCCCAGGCCATCGCGCAGCAACGGCAGCAACTCGCCGTGCCAGTGCCGCGAATAGCGCCGCCGGGTGCCGTAATCGGCGATCTTGCAGCCGGCCGGCATGCTGCGCAGGCTGCTCACCTTCTCGCGCAGGCGGCGACGGCCTTCTTCGTAATCCGGCTCGGAGGTGTTGCGGAACCACACCTCGTTGATGATCGCCAGCAACGGCACTTCGAACAGGATGGTGTGCAGCCACGGGCCGCGGATGGTCAGCTCGATCTCGCCCGGATGGGTGGTCGATGCCGACAGCTGCAGATACTTACGGTCCAGATGGAACAGCGCCAGGAAGTCGGCAAAATCCGGCTTAATGAAGCGCAGGCCACGCAGATAGGCCACCTCGTCTTCGCGCAGCCGCAGCCGGCACAGCGCATCGATCTCACGCGAGATCTCGTCGATGAACTGGGCCAGATCCACGCCGGGCGTGCGGCACTTGAAGCGGTAGTCGACCTGTGCGGCCGGATGCTGATGCAGCACCGCCTGCATCATGGTGAATTTGTACAGATCGGTGTCGAGCAGCGAATGGATGATCATGCCGCCGGATTATGCCCGCAGCGGCGATCGCGCTGCGTGCAAGCCGCCGATGCGTCCGAGAGGCGATGCGCTGCACGGCGGCAGTGCGCTTCGCCCCGGCAAGTCACCTCGGCAATTGCGCTTGGCATCCTCTTGTTGCCAGGCGCCATCGCTCAGCGCGCCAGCACCTGCTGCGCTGGTTTGCCCTGCACGGTGAAGTCGCTGTCGCCCGGGCCACCGGCCTTGGGGTCGGTATACCAGCACCACAGCGCGATACCTTCCACGCCGTGCGCCTGCAGCACCTTGCGCCACTGCTGCAACACCTGCAGCTGCAGGCGGGTGTCCACTGCAGCGGCGCGTTGCTCCGGGCTCTCCCAGGGCGCGGCCAGGCTACCGCGTGCAGAACGCAGTCCCAGCTCCGCCACCCACACCGGCTTGCCCACGCGCTGGCCAAGTTGCTGCAGGCGCTGCGCGGCGGCATCCATCTCGGCCGTGCGCGCGGCAGCCGCTTCGGACAGCCGCGGATACAGGCTGGTCCCCACCGCATCGAACAAGGACCAGTAACGGAAGCTTTCGGCGTGCTCCATGCCGTCGGCCACATACAGCAGCTTGCCGTGGTAGACCTTGCGCACTTCCGCCACCAGACCAGGCCACTGCGGCGCGTCCTGCAGCTTGCGCAGTTCGGTGCCGATCACCAACGCTTCCGCATGCTCGTCTTCGGCCAGCTTGGCCAAGGGCAGCAATGCGTTCTGATACGCGGCAAACCAGGCTGCCTGGTCGGTGGGCGCGGTGTCGCCGGCCCAATGCCCGGGAATCCACACATGCACCTTGAGCGTGGCCTGCAGGCCGGCGTGGTGGCTCTGCCGCAACGCGGCGCGCATGGCCTCCACGCTGCTGTCGCTGCCCAGCACCGGGTCGTTCGCCTGCGGGTTGGCCTGCCACACAAACGCAACCAGCAAGGCCTTGCTGGCGCCGGTCTTGGCCAGCGCATCCAGCGACTGTCCCGCCGCCTCGCTCTCCCACGGCGCATTGGCCGAGACCTTGACGTTGGCGCCCATCCACGTCGATGCATCGGCGTTGCAGCCATTGACCAGCATGCACGCCCCGACCAGAAACGCGGTACTCAGAACGCGTTTGAACATGCGGCGGATGCCTTGGTGGTGGACGCGGTCGTGGTGTGCGCGCAGTCCATTGCACCGATGACCGCAGTGTTCTTGTCCTGCTGCACGATTGCAGCAGTGGTGGGCGCGCTGACGCCGGACGCGGGCTGCGTGGGCGCGGCCACGTCCGCGGCAGTCGCCACGGTGGGCTGCACCTGCACGGCATCCGCTGCCGGCGTCGCCGCGCCGGTCGGCAACGACACCGGCGCGCTCACGACCACCGCCTCGCCCTGCAGCAAGGACTGCGCATCGGCAGGCGCCGCACGCATCCAGCTGCCCCAGCCCTGCGGCTGTACCCAGGCCGCACCGATCAGGCCCAGCAACAGCAGGCCGGCGGCCTGACTGCGCTGGTCGGCATGCAGCGCGCGCAGCAGCAACGCTGCCGGCACCCACAGCAGCAGCAAGGCATCAAACCCGGCCCAGCCGAAGGCGAACGACAATGCCGCCGCACAGATCACGGTGCCGGCACTGGCCAGCACGCCGCGCGTGAGCGCACTGCTGCGGCTACGGGCCAGCAACGCCAGCACCGGGAAGCAGACCACCGCCGCCACGCCCCAACGCACGGCCGGCGACCAGCCTTGCGCATGCTCGGCCAGCGGCAACGGCAGCGGATGCGCGCCCTGCCCGATGCTGGACAGCGTCGGCCACGGTGCGTTGAACACGGTCAGATTGACGTAGGCCCACATGCCGACCAGAAACGCGAAAGGCAGGTAGCACACCAGGTAGAACGAACCCGGCGCCTTGCGCAGCATCTGCGGCGGCATCACCAGCAGCAGCCACGGTGCCACCATCGTCGACAGCGCCAGTGTCTGCAGATCCAGGCACAGCAGGATGCACAACCAGCCGGCAATGCGCAGATAGGTGAAGGCCTCTACCGGCGTCTGCAGGCGGCGCAAGGTGCGGCACAGGCCGTAGAACGCCAGCAGACCCACCGCCTGGCTTCCGCCTGCGGCGATCGGCAGCAGGAACAGCGGATTGCAGCCCACCAGCAGGGTCAAACCACTGGCCCAGCCGCGCCCGAACACGCCGGCCAGATCGCGCCACAGCAGCGACAGGAACAACGCGTTGGCGGCAACCGCCAGGAACGGCCAGACCTGGAACGGCAGGTTCCAGCTGTCCAGCCCCAGATTGATCGCCCACGACAACAGACCGGTTGCCGGCAAGCCGGCTGCTGGTGCGATTGCCGGTGTGGCGGAGCCGACCGACTGCAGCAGCAGCGGCTGGCTCAGCAGCGACAGGGCCACCACGGCAACCAGAAACGCCGGCAGCCCGCTGTGACGGCGCGGGACCGCCGACTCACTCTTCGAGTGCGGCGCGGCGCTCGTTTTCCGAATGCTTGCTGATGCCATGAGTGGTCTTCTCCCAATAGAACGGATTGTGGATCAGCTGCCAGAGACCCTTGTACGCGGCGATCGACTGCAGCACCCAGTAAAAGGGCACGGTCAGCGCGTAGGGCGCCAGCTTGAAGTAGTCGCGCTTGAACGCAGCCACCAGCGTGATGTAGATGAAGAACGCATTGGCCAACAGCAGATTGACCAACGACACGGTCGCCAGCCACGGCGGGAAGAAGCGCTCGAACGCGGTTGTCCCGGTGACTGCCCAGACCACATACAGCGCCCACAGCACCGGCACGCCCAACGCGGTGAAGAAGCCGCCGCCAATGAAGAACTGGAAACCCCAGAAGCCCTTGAACCCGGTGCTGCGATACAGGTGCACCGGGTCGCGCATGTGCACCAGCCAGGTCTGCATGTAGCCCTTGAGCCAGCGCGAGCGCTGCCGGATCCAGTTGGGAATGCTGACGTTGGCTTCTTCGAACGTGGTGGAGTTGACCACGTTGACGCGGTAGCCGTTCTGGATCAGCCGCACGCCCAAGTCGGCGTCTTCGGTGACGTTATACGGGTCCCAGGCGCGCACCTGGCGCAACACATCCAGACGGAAGTGGTTGGAGGTACCGCCCAACGGAATCGGGATGCGCAGGTATTCCAGCGCCGGCAGGTAGAAGTCGAACCAGAGCGTGTACTCCAGCGTGAACATCCGCGTCAGCCAGTTCTCGTCGGCGTTGTAGTAGTTCAGCCGCGCCTGGATGCACGCCACATCCTTGTCGGCCTTGCGGAACGCAGCCACCACGCGCTTGAGCTGATCCGGCTCGGGCTTGTCTTCGGCGTCGTAGATGGTGAGCAGCTCGCCGCGCGCAAAATGCAGGGCGTAGTTGCAGGCCTTGGGCTTGGTCTTGGGCTGCGACGGCGGCACCCGGATGATTTCGAAGAACGCCTCCAGGCCGAGTTTCTTGGCGGCCTCGATGGTGTCGAAATCGTCCGCCTCCAGCACCAGCTTCACGTCGAGCTTGCTGATCGGGTAATCCAGCTTGCGCAGCGCGTTGGCCAGGATCGGCAGGACTTCCGGCTCCTTGTACATTGGCACCAGCACGGTATAGACCGGCAGGTCGTCGTCGCGCAGCGCGGCCACCTCGTCCTCAGTGACCTTGATGTCGATGCGGTGGCGCGAGCCGAACCACACCAGCAACAGCTTCAGTCCGAAGGTCGCCAGAAAGCCCAGCGCCACCAGCACGTTGACGGTGATCAGGGCCGGCACCGGGAACAGCACCATCGCGATCACCATCACCGCGGCGATCGCCCACAGCGTGAACTTCTGTCCGCGCGTCACCACCTGGCGCGCCGAGTACGTCGGCGCATGCGATGCGAGCAGGTTCAGCGCGTTGTCGGTGAGCTGCTCGTCGGCATAGCGCTGCAGGCTCCAGATGATGTCGAACTTGGCGGTGCCGACAAAACGCACGTCCTCGCCGTAGTGCGCGCGCGCCCAGGCAAACACTGCCGGGTCGGGATCGGCCACGGCCAGCACCAGCACACCGTCTTCGCGACGCCACGGCAGCAGCAGGCGCTGCGCGTAACTTTCCAGATCGCCCGGGGTGAGCAGCTCCGGATCCGGCGGCTGCTGCACCAGATCGATGAACTCGAGGCCGAAGTGCGCGGCAACGATGGCGTAGAACCGCTGCGCCGGCACGCCGCGCTGGGCCAGGATCACATCGCCCAGGCGCGAGTTCCAGCGTTGCTGCAACGCCAGCGCCGAGCGCAGCTGTTCGTCGGTGATGACGCCTGCCGTGACCAGCGCGCGACCCAACAGACCGCGTTCGCGGCCGATGTCCGGTGCTCGTCCCAGCGCGTCCATTTCGCAGGTGACCGTCATTGTCGTGGCGTCCTTAGAACCGCCACCAGGCGGCCACGAATGGCCCACCTGCGGCGCCGGTGTTGCGGCCCATCACTGGCTGCTGATATCCCACCTGCCACTGGCTGCCGCCCGGCGCGGTGTACAGCGTGGACAGCTGCAGCTTGGTGAGGTCGTAGTTGGTGCCGGTGGCGACGAAGCCGGAATCGCCAGGTGTCGAGCCAACGACAAACGCGTCGTTACGCCCGTTACCCAGGCCCTGGATCACGTTGACTTCGCCAAGCAGCAGCCAGCTCGGGGTCAGGCTCAGGCCAGTGGACGCGTCCACCCGCACTTCGTCGGAAGCGGCACTGCCGCGCAGACGTACCGCGCCACCCAGATCGAAGTAGCCGTTGCGCCCGCCCAGCGTGTAACCACGGCCGCGGCTGTAACGCAGCTCCAGGCCGTAGTCGCCCAGGCCGAGCGCGGGGTCGCGCCCAGGATTGTTCGGGTGATAGGTCTTGCTACGGCCATAGGCCGGGATGCTGACCAGGGCCTGCACCGAGCTACGCCAGACATCGTCGGCCGCGCCTGGCAGTGCGTAGCGCAGGCCGATCTCCTGATCGGCAAAGCCGGTGGTGCTGCGGCGTGCCCGTCCGGGCGCACCGTTCACCGGTTCGTCGTTGTTGAAACCGACTTCGGTGAAATAGAAATTGCCGATAAAGCTCAGCTTGTCGCTCAGACCATGCTCGACGTAGACATTGAGCTGGTCCTGGCGGCTACGTCCGTTGTTGCCAAAATCGCCACGGTGGTGGGCATCGTCGAACCAGCCGGTGCCATCGCTATGCAGCGCCTTGACGATCACCAGGGTGTCGCCCTGCGGCTGGGTCCAGGCGCCTGCCACGGCCGTGTCCGGCAAGGCCGCCATCAGGCAGCTCAGCGCGAGCGCCGACAGCGCAGCTACCGGCGCGCGGCGCGCGATGGAATCAAGAGAAGAGGGCGAGACAACCGGACTGGACTGCAGCGCGGCGGCGCACGGCTGACGTCCCCGCAATTGCGGGTCGTTCTGTAAAGACATTGCACGATTCCTGATGGGGGACCCGGAAGGGACAGGAAGCTAGTGATTGATCACACTTCGAGGCGAAACGTATCACACATAAGTCCCGCCACCCATCACTGATTTATCACAAATTTAACGCGAGCGAACTCATCTCTTTCGCAACAATTTCGGTACCTGGGCGACGGCATGGGTCCAGATCGCCAGCCATACGCCCAGCCGGGTGAGCCACCCGCGCCGGCCCGCCTCGAACTTGCGGAAATAGCGCCACAGGCCGCGGTGCTTATGCCATTCGACAAAGAACGGCCGCGAACGACTGGACACGCCACGCACATGCACGACCCGCAGATCGTTGGCCACCGCCACCAGCGCACCGGCCTGGCGTGCCCGCCGGCACAGGTCCAGGTCTTCGGCATGCAGGCGGTAGGCGCCGTCCCAGCCGTCCAGCCGGTCGAACAGGCTGCGTTGCATCAGCATCAAGGCACCGGAGATGGCGTCCACCACCTGCAGGGGCGCAGCGGGATCGGCCGGCACCGCCAGCTGGGCGGCAGCGCGCGGTGCGCGCAGCATGGCGGCAAAATCCGGATCGCGGCGACGCACCGCGGCATCCGGCTGCCCGTCCTCGTCCACCTGCTCCACGCCCAACAGCACCGCCGCATGGCCGGCCGCGCGTGCGCACAGCTGCGCCAAGGTGTCGCGCTCGACCATCAGGTCCGGGTTGATGAACACCAACCAGGGCGCCTGCGAGTCGCGCGCGCCCTGGTTGCAGGCGCTCGCAAAACCCGGGTTGTCCGGATTGGCGATGAAGTGCAGCCGCGCATCGGCCAAGGCATGCCGCTGCACGACCTCCAGGGTGTCGTCGCTGGAGGCGTTGTCGACCACCCGGATCTCGCTGATGCCCTCGGCCGCGCGCAGCCGCGACAGGCACGCATCGATGGTGCTGCTGCTCTGATAGGTGACGACGACGGCGGCAATCTGGACGGGAGTCATCCGGCCATTATCCGGTGCCGGGGTGGCGCAACGCCATCGTGCGTCTGCCAGCGCCGACATGGCGGCTGGCAGCGGCAACAGGCATACTGCGCGCCCGGAACCGCCCAGCGGTTTTGCGCAGGCGCCGCCCACGGCGCGCCCCACATTTTTAGTGTCGAGATGACGGCCAGCGACCTTTCGGTGTTGCGCTGCCTTTTCATTCCCTGCAGTGCAACCGCCTGATGGCGGGCGCGCCGCAACGACGGCCTGGCAGCGCCGTCCGTGTTGTCGCCGGCGCGCGCGCCGGGTCCGCCGCTTCGGCACCGATCGACTGGTCTATACCACTAGCCCGCACCACATTGCCGGAGCCGGGCGCATGAGCACCTCGCATCAGGTGCATGGCATGAGCCTGGAGCTGGCGCTGCCGGACTGGCCGGTGTTGACCGCCGACGAAATCCGTCGCGTGCTGCAGCACTTTTCCGCTCCCGTCGGTAGCGAACTGATTCGCTGGCATAGCGCCCGCCCGTTTTCCGCCGCCGCCTGCGTGGACACCGCCAGCGGCACGCTCATCGTCAAGCGACATCACCGCAGCGTGCGCAATGTCGCCGCGTTGCGCGAAGAGCACGTCTTCATGGCGCATCTGCGCTGGGCCGGCGCACCGGTGGTCGAGGTGCTGCACGATGCCGCGGGACGCACCGCCCTGGCCGATGCGGACTGGGTCTACGAAGTGCAGCGCGCCGGGCTCGGCCAGGACCTGTATCGGGATGCCTTGTCGTGGACCCCCTTTAGCAGCATCCCGCATGCGGCGGCGGCAGGTGCCGCGCTGGCACGCCTGCATCTGGCAGCGCAGGGATTCGATGCGCCACCACGCCGCAGCAGCATACTGGTGGCCAACCTGGCCCTGTTCGCGCAGGCCGACCCGCTCCGGGCAGTGGAGCAGGCCTTGCTGTCGCGCCCCGGCCTGGCCGCCGATTTTCAGGACCGGCCTTGGCGCCGCGACCTGACCGACCACCTGCTGCCCTGGCACGCCCGGGCCTGGTCGGTGCTGTCGGCGCCTGGCGCGCTGCCGCCGCTGTGGACGCATGGCGACTGGCATGCCTCCAACCTGCTGTGGCGCACACACGACGATGGCGACGTCGAGGTCAGTGCGGTGTTCGACTTCGGCCTGTGCGACCGCAGTTTTGCGATGTTCGACCTGGCCACGGCGATCGAACGCAATTTGATCCCATGGTTGAACCTGGATGCGGGGCAGCGCGCGCAGCCGCAGCTGGAGCAGCTCGACGCCTTGCTGGACGGTTACGCCCGGCACTGCGCACTGGGCGCCGCGCAGCTGCGGCAGCTGGCCGCCTTGCTGCCGATCGTGCATGCCGACTTCGCCCTGAGCGAGATCGAATACTTCGCCGGCATCACCCGCTCGGCCGACAACGCCGACATCGCCTATCACCGTTACCTGCTCGGCCATGCGGACTGGTTTGCCAGCGCCGATGGCCAGCGTCTGCTCGATCACCTGCACGCGCGCGCGCGTCGGTTGCCATGAGCGTTTTTCCTTCTCCTTTTCGAGCCCTGCGCATGCACCTGCCCGCCCTCCTGCCCCACCGCCGCCCGCTCGCGCTTGCACTTGCGCTGTGCATCGCCACGCCTGCCCTCGCGCAGCAACAACCCGGTGCCGAGGCGGTCGAACTGGATGCGGTCAACGTGCGTGGCGAACGCGCCGACGCCAGCACCGCCTTGACCGGCTTCGGTGCCACGCGGCTGCTGGATGCGCCGGCCTCGATCGCGGTGATCGAGCGCCAGCAATTGCTCGACCGTCAGGCACGCGTGCTCAGCGAGGTATTGCGCGCCGATGCCTCCGCCGGCGACGCCTACGCCCCGATCGGCTACTACGAGAATTTCGTCGTGCGTGGCTACTCGCTCAACGCCGCCAACAGTTACCGCATCAACGGCCTGAGCGCGGTGGGCGAGCAATCCATTGCACTGGAAAACAAGCAGCAGGTGCAGATCCTCAAGGGCCTGGCCGGGCTGCAATCAGGTGTCAACGAACCGGCCGGACTGATCGACTACCGCACCAAGCGGCCCGAGCACGTGCGCAGCGTGACCCTGGGCACCGACGAACAAGGCTCGCGCTATGTGGCCGCCGACCTGGGCGACTGGTTCGGCGCCGAGCGCAGCCTGGGCCTGCGCGTCAACGCCGCGCGCGAAGACATCAACAGCTATGTCGACCACGCAGACGGTTATCGCAATTTCCTGTCGCTGGCCGGCGACTGGAAGATCAGCCCGCAATCGCTGCTGCAGCTGGATGTGGAGTATCAGCATCGGCAGCAACGCTCGGTGCCCGGCTACCAGTTGCTCGGTGGCACGCAGGTACCGCGCGACATCGATGTGCATCGCCTGCTCGGCTACCAGCCGTGGTCGCGGCCGGTGGAGATGGATTCGCTCAATGCGCAGCTGCGCTACGCCTACCAGTTCAACGACAACTGGCGCGCCACCGCTGAAGCGTCACGTAGCCGCTCGGTGATCAATGATTTCTCCGCGTTCGCCTGGGGCTGTTATGGCGCGGCCAGTTGCGCCGACAGCGCCACCCCGAATTTCTTCAGCGCGCAAGGCGAGTACGACGTCTACGACTACCGCAGCCCCGACGACACCCGCGTGCACGATCAACTGCGCGCCACGCTCGAAGGCCGTGTGCTCACCGGCGCGCTGGATCACCGCCTGAGCATCGGCGGCGACTGGCTACGCCGCACCATCGACCGCTTCGGTTCGGTCAACGAATTCGTCGGCAGCGGCAGCATCGACCGCGACCCGGAGGTGTTTGCACAGACCGACGTCGCGCTGGACCCGAAGCAACGCCGCCTGGACAGCCGTCAACGCGCGTTGGTATTGGCCGACCGGATCGGTCTTGGGTCGCAATGGGAGCTGTCGCTGGGCGCGCGTTACGTGCGCCTGGACGAGCGCAGCTTCGACCGCGATGGCGTACTGGAGCGACGCACGCGCAAGGACACGCTGCTGCCGCAGGCCGCGCTGCTGTTCAAACCGCAGCAGCAGGTATCGCTGTACGCCAGCTACGCCAAGAGCCTGGCCGCCGGCGGCACCGCCCCGTGGTTTGCCGACAACGCCGATGAGATCCTGCCGCCGACCAATGCGTACCAGCTGGAGACCGGCGCAAAATTCGATTTCGACGGCCTGCGCCTGGGCGCGGCGCTGTTCGACATCCGCCAGGCCTACCAGTTCACCCAGCCGCAGGCCGATGGTGGCCTGCGCTATGTGCAACAGGGCCGCCTGCACAACCGTGGCCTGGAGTTGTCGGCCGATGGCGCGGCCACCGAGCAATTGCGCGTGTTCGCCAGCGTTGCCGCCATCCGCGCCCGTGCCGAAGACACCGACATTGCCGAGTACGAAGGCCATCAGGCCATCAACGTGCCCAAGCTGCGCGCCAGCCTGCAGGCCGATTACAGCGTGCCCGGCATCGATGGCCTGGCGCTGCTGGCAGGCGTGCAATACAGCGGGCGCAAGTTCGCCGACCGGCTCGGCAACGCCAGCGTGCCGGCCTACACCGTGGCCAACCTGGGCGCGCGTTACGCCACCGCGCTGGGCGGGCTGGCCACCACCTGGCGCCTGAACGTGGACAACGTGTTCGACAAGCGGTACTGGCGCGATAGCGGCGAATACCAGGGTGACGCCTATCTGTTCCCGGGCGCGCCGCGCACGGCACGTCTGACCGTGCAGGTGGACTTCTAAACGCAGCCGATGCGGCCATGCGATCCGCTGACGTGTGAGCTGCACAAGTTACGCGACAGCGGTGCCGCGCGGGCCGAGTGCGCTGCCGGTATCGGCTGCAGGCGGTGAACGCGCTCGGCCTGCTCGCACGCTCACGTTGAACTGTTCTGCGTCCCAGCCACCGATCCATCGTTCATCAGACATCCTTCCCAGACCTTCCATGTCATTGCTCGAATCTGCCGCCGTCGTGATCAACCTGCTGGGCGTCTGGCTGACCGCGCGGCGCATTCGCTGGTGCTGGCCGGTCGGCATCGTGGCGGTGGTGCTGTATGCCTGGCTGTTCTATGAGTGGAAGCTGTACTCGGACATGCTGCTGCAAGGCGTCTACGTGCTGACCCAGCTGTACGGCTGGTGGCAATGGCAGCGCGGGATGGCGGCACAGACACGCATTCGCCCGTTGCCGATGCCGCAGGCGGAGCTGTGGATCTCGCTGTGCATCGGTGCCGTGTTCGCCGCCGCGCTCGGTGCCTACATGCATCACCGCACCGATGCCGCACTGCCTTGGCTGGACGCGGCGCTGGCCAGCTTCAGCCTGGTCGCCAGCGTCTGGGCCGCACGCAAGCGCATCGCCAACTGGATACTGTGGGTCGTGCTCGATTGCGTCTACGTGGGCGTGTTCGTCAGCAAGGGGCTGTACCCCACCGCACTGCTGTATGCAGGCTTCGTGCTGCTGGCCATGTATGGATGGCGCAGCTGGAAAACCCAACAGCAGCAGAACCCGGCAGGCCTTGCCTGAGCCACCTGCAGTTTGCGGGCGCGTTCTTCTTTACCATCGCTGCATGCACCTCTCTTATCCGCCTGCCTTGCATCTGCGCCGCAGCCACCATCGGCAGGTCGCCGCATGAGCGCGTCGCGCCAACACGCCATCACCGAAATCGTCTCCGCGCAGATCGCCGCGGGCGAATGGGGCCCGGATCAGCGCCTGCCGGTGGAGCGCGAGCTTGCCGAACGCTTCGGTTGCACCCGCATCACCTTGCGTGAGGCCTTGCAGCAACTGGAAGCGCAGGGCCGCATCTACCGCGAGAACCGGCGGGGCTGGTTCGTCAGCGCACCGCGCGTGCGCTACGACCCCACCAGCATCGCCGGTTTCATGCAGTACGTGGCGGCGCAAGGGCGCAAACCGCGCACCGAGCTATTGAGTGCCACCCGGCAGGCAGCGGGGGCTGTCTACGCGGCCGCGCTACGGCTGGAGACGCCGTACGACGAAGTCTTCGTGCTGCAACGCCGGCGCTGGATCGACCGCCGCGCGGTGCTGCTGGAAACCAACGTGGTGCTGGCCGCCTGGGCGCCGGGCCTGCTGGAGCACGACCTGGCCGGCTCGCTATCGAGCGTGTTCAACCAGAAACTCGGGCTGTTCCTGAGCCGCGCGCAATTGTCGATGCATCCGGCCGGGCTGGACGCCGCGCAAGCCCTGTTGCTGCAGTCCACCACCGGCACACCGTGCTTCCGGCTGCAGCGGATCAGCTTCGCCGAAGACGGCCGCGCGGTGGAACTGGATATCGAATCCTGGCGTCACGATGCACTGGATGTGGTGGTGCGGACCGAGGCACCGATGCGGTCGGCGCTTTAGCGCCGGGAATCGGGAATCGGGAATCGGGAATCGATGGTGAGCATCACGCGCTGCTTTCTTCGTTGCATCTGTAGTGCATCGTTGCGATGCTCTCTGCGGTTGACCACATGTCGCAGAACCGACTGAGGTGGCTATGGGTACATGCTCAAAAAGATGATGCAGGCCGCAGCATCTGTGCCCGCCTAACAACTGCATTGTTGTTCGCGTCAGTGGCTCTTGGTCATTCCATCGCCGCTCCCGCCCAACGCAGCGGGCAGGCTCGGCCGCGATACCACTATGCGTCGAACAGCCTGCGCTGTGGGTCAGGTGGCGGCAGGTCGGCGAGCAGTTGCGCGAGTTGATCGCGTTGCGCACGTAGCGGGTCGTGCATCAGGAAGTTGGCCAGGCGTGCGTGCCAGGCCGGCCAGCGTGTGGCCAGTGCATCCATGTCGCCATCGGCAGGGCGGCCTTCGTGTGGCGAGGCGACAAAGGCGGTGTCGCACAGCACGTTGCGCCATCCCAGGCCAGCCATGCGCAGGCTCAGGTCCACCAGTGCCGCATACCAGGAGCCATAGCTGCTGGCGTCCAGGCCGCCGGCCTTGCGCCGCGCGCTGCCGCGCAGTAGCACCGCGTGGCCGATTGCCGACGGCAGTTCCGGATGCAGTGGCGGCATCGCCGCGCACGCAGCGGCAAGCCGCTCCGGTGCGGCAGGCATCGGATTGAGTTCGCCCAGGCGTGGCCAGCTGCAGGCTTCGCCCACATTGCTCCACGGGGTGGCGGTGGCAATCGCCGCATCGCGCGCAAAGCAGGCGTCGAGCTGATTCAACCAACCCGGCAGCGGGCAGGCATCCACACCCAACACCACCACATCGGCATCGCCGCAGCCGCTGAGCATTTCGTCCAGATGGGCCACTTCGCCGAGCATACGCTGACGACGGGTGTGATGGGCCTGCAGCCGCGTGCGCGCCAACCAGTGCGCGATCACCGCGCGGCCACGCGGGCCGGCCTGCGCATCGTCGGCCAGCCACACCCGCGTGCCGGCGGGCGTGGCGGCATCCAGTGCGCCCAGACAGGCATCCAAGGCCTCGTCGTCGGTGCCGACCGGCACCAGCACGACGGGCAATGCCGCACTCATTGCGGCTTCTGGCTGGGTTTCAGCGGCTCCATGGCCTTGAACTTCTGGCCGTATTCGTCGGTGAGATTGCGCGCTTCCTGCGGGTTGCGCACGATCGATGGAGTGATCAGCACGATGACTTCGCGGCGGGTGTTGTTCTTGCCCTTAGTTCCAAACAGCGCACCTACTACGGGCAACTTGCTGAGGAACGGAACGCCGTCGCTGGTGTCGGTCGTGCTGTCGTCGATCAGACCAGCCAACATGATGGTGTCACCGCTCTGCACTGCGGCCTCAGTTTTGACCCGACGTGTATTGATGTCGACATTACAAGCTGCAGCATTGACGGTTGCCGTTGCTGACGTACACGCAGCTGGACGGTCGCCTGGACTGCTGACTTCTTGAACTATATCCAAAAACACCATTCCATCCTTGGTTACGCGTGGACGCACTTTCAGAATCACGCCCGTGTCGATGTATTGGACTGAAGAGAAGCTGCTGTCGCTACCAAGACCGGTATTGATGGAAGTCGAGTTAATTGCGATACGCGAGCCGACATTAAGTGTAGCCTCGGCATTGTTTCGAACAAATACCGACGGCGTTTGCAACAGGCGGACGTTGGTTACACGGTCCAGCGCAGTGATGATGGCCGCAGCATTCTTGCCGAGAAAACTCCAAGCAACCCCTCCACTGCCGACTTTCCCGGCGATGTCTCCCCAGATGTTACGTCCCGCTGCATTTGCAAGACCAGCTCCCAGACCGATGCCCGTTCCATTGGTCAGACCGCCATCGGTCGCGGTTGCCGGCGCATTTACTGCATTTTCAAAATACCAGTTAACGCCGTAACTCAGCGCACCGGTCAAATTCACCTCGGCCACCTGCGCTTCGATATGCACCTGCATCGGCATCACATCGAGCTTTTCGATGACGTCGCGGATCGAATTCCACGACTGCGGCGTGGAGCGCACCAGCAAGGTGTTGGTTTCAGCAACCGCCGACACGCCGACCTTGTCGCCTGCCACTTCCAGCGTCACCGCGCCATTGCCGTTGCTGCGCGGCGACAGTTGCAGGCTGCCGTTACCCAGTCCACCGCTGCTGCTGCCACTGCCACTGCTGCCGCCGAAGCTGCTGCCGGAGGAGCTGCCATCGCTGCTCTCGCCGATGCTGCCGCCGGTGGTGCCCGAGCTGCCGCCCATGCTGCTGTCGCGGTTACCCAGGGCGCCGCCGAGCACGCTGGTTTCCGAGCCCGGGGCCAGCGAGGCGTTGGAGTCGCTGTTGTTGCCGCGCCCACCGAACACTTCCGACAGGCGGTCGGCCAGATCCTTGGCCTTGATGTACTTCAACTCGTACGAAAACAGCCGCACGCCGCCGCCGGCACTATCGATGCGGTCCAGCCACTGCTGGATCTGGTCCAGGTAGCGCGGCTGCGGGGTGATCACCAGCACCGCGTTGGCGTTTTCCAGCGGCATGAAGCGGAACATGCCGGCACTGGGCGTCTTGCTCTGTTCGCCGAACACCTTCTCCAGATCGGCCGAGACCTTTTCGGCCTTGCCGGACTGGATCGGGAACACGCCCACCGACATGCCCGACAGCCAGTCCACGTCGAAGATCTGCACGGTGCGCAGGTAGTTTTCCAGCTCGGCGCGGGTGCCGCCCAGGGTGATCACGTTGCGCGAGGGATCGGTGCCGACGATGGCGTTCGGGCGCGCATAGGGCTCGAGCACCTTCTTCATTTCGCTGGCGGAGATGAACTTCAACGGCACCACGCGCACTTCGAAACCGCGCGCGGCAGACGGCGATGCGGTGCTGGGCGCGACGGTGCCGGCCAGCGCCTGGTCGGCCGGCACGATGTTGTAGCGGCCGCCGCTGAACACCATGCGTGCGTTGTTCCAGCCCAGCACCATTTCCAGCAGGTTCAAGGCCTGCGCCGGCGAGACCGGATTGGGCGTGGCCAGGGTCACGGTGCCCTGCACGCCGGGGGCGATGACGTAGTTCTGCCCGAGCATGTCGCCCAGGATCGCCTTGACCACCGCCTGCACCGACTCGCCTTCGAAGTTGAAGGTGGCGCTGCCGCTGCTGGCCATGCCCAGCGTCGGTGCCGGCGCGCTCGCCGCGCTCTGGTTGATCATGGTGCCGCTGCCACGCCGGATCACCGGGGTGGGCTTGGCGCTGGCATTGCCCTCGGCGCGTTGCTCGGCACCGGTCTGGGTGGCGCCGGCGGCGCCGACTTGCGGGTCCAGGCGCGCGTCGCGGCGCACGTCCGGCGGCGGAGTGGTGGCGCAACCGGCCAGCAGGCCGATCAGCAGGGACACGGGAAACAGGCGCTGCGTCATGCGTTCACTCATTGGGTCTGACCGGGGGTAGAGCCGCTCTGGCGCTGCTGTTGCAGCTGGCGGCGTCGGGCTTCGATACGTTCGCGGATGGCGCGCATCTGATCATCGGAGGGGCGTGGGGCTTCCTGGGCGCCATCGCTGCGCTGCGGCGGCACCGTCGGCGGTGTCTGCCCACCGGGCTGCTGTGGCGGCGTGGCGGGCTGGGTCTGCGGCGGCTGCGTCGGTGCGACCGCGGCGGCATCGGGCGACGGTAATGGCGGGACGGCGCCGGCAGCGCCACGCGCGCCCGCATTGGCGGTGGGCGGTTGCCCGCCCAGGCCGTTGAACACGTGCAGCTCCAGTGTCTGGGTGCCGCCGGGGCCTTCGATGGTTGCGCTGCGCGGCTGCAGGGCGAGCAGGCGCCAGCCCTTGACCGCTTCGCCGCCCAGCTGCACCCGCACCGAATCCTGCGGGTCCAGCGTCAGCGTGGCCATCTTGAAGTTGTCCGTCAGCAGCACGCCGGTCAGGCGCACCGTCGAGGCAGCGCTGCTGCCGTCGTTGCCGGACAGGAAGAACGGATGCGGCAGGCGGTCTTCGGCGAAGGCCGGATGCGCGGCGATCTCCGAATATTTTTCGAACGCGCCCAGCCGTTCCGGCGCCGGTGCCGGCAGGGTGGGCAGGCGCTGAACCAGGGCCGGGTCGTCCGGCAGCAGCTCCACGCGCTTGCCCAGCCCGGCCACGGCCAGCACGCACACCAGCAGCGCCCAGCCGACCACGGTGGCCAGCAGCCAGGTGCGCAGACCGATCATGTCAAGGCGCATTGCTGGCCTCCGCGGCGTCGGGGGCGGCGGGCGCGGCGTCGGTGTTCAACGGTGCGGCACTGGCGCCGGGGCGCAGGTAGCCGGCCAGTTCGAAGGCAATGTCCAGACCGTTGCCGCTTTCGTTGGGCGAGAGTTGGTAGCGCTGCGCCATCACGTTGAGGTTGTCCACGAACAGGCGCGGGGTGCCGTTTTCCAGGCTGTACAGCACCGAGGCCAGCTCCGGGGTGCCGCAGCGCAGGCGTACCTGCACCGCGACGCGGGTGAAGCGGTCCTTGCTTTCCGGCTGCAGCGGCGAGCGGTTGCTGATCGCGCAGCTGCGGTTGCCGGGGCTGGCTTCCACCACGGCGCGTTCCAGCCGCTGCACCAGGCCGGCCGATGCCAGTTCGGCCGAGGTTTCCGGCAGGAAGCCCGGGCGGCTTTCCAGGGTCTGGCGCGCCTGGCGTAGCCGTTTGCTGACTTCCGGCGCCTGCTGCAGTTGCACGCGCACGCGCAGCTCGCGCTCGCGCAGCGCTTGCAGGTCGTCCTGCACCGCGATCATCGGCTGGGTGAACCAGGGGTGCACCAGCACCAGATAGGCCACGCCGATCACCAGCAACAGCAGGCCCAAAGCGATCCAGCGATCGCGCTTAACGCTGCGTGGCATCGGCCGCCTCCTTGGCATCGGGACCGGCCAGTTCGGCGGTGATGGTGAAGCGGTCGACGTTGCGACCGGCATCGCTCTGCAGCACGCCGGTCAGCGAGGGCGTGCGCCACAGTGGCGAGCCTTCCAGGCGCCGCACCAGCGAGGAGGCTTCGTTGCTCAAGCCGATCAACTGCAATTGCCCACCTTCGACCGAGAATTTTTCCAGGTAGGTGCCGCCCGGCAGACGCCGGCTCAGCTCGTCCCAGATTTCCACCGAGGTGGGGCGGGTAGCACGTTGCTGCTGAAAGAAGTTGGCCCCTTCGACCAGATCCAGCAATTGCTGGCGTTCGGCGGCGACCTGGCGCGCACGTGCGGCGTTGGCCTGCACCTTGGCACGCAAGTCGTCGGCGGCCTGGCGGCGGTTGTCCAGCAGCAGCCAGCCGGCCACGGCCAGCAGCACCAGTGCGGCGGCGGCCAGCAACAGATTCCAGCGCTGCATCGGGTCGCTGCGCCGCAGCCGTCGTGCCGGCGGCAGCAGGTTCACGCCCAGTGGCAGGCCCTGCGCATCGGCGACATCGATGCCGGACAAGGCGCTGGCCCATGCGTCGGGTACGCCGTCCGGGCCATCGATCAGGCGCCGCGGCACCACCACCAGTTCGGCATCGAGCTGGCCGTCTTCGCGCACGTCCAGCACGCGCGCATCGAAGTACACCTGGTCGGCAGTGAACGGGGTTTGCCGATCGATCTCGAAGCGCGCCACATCCTGCAGGCGCGCCGCTGCCGCAGCAGGCAGGCGCAACGGACGACGCAAGGCATGCGCGGCCGGCAGCAGCCAATGCCGCGGCAGGCCTTCCAGCGCGGTCGGCAGCAAGGCATGCACTTCCTGCGGCTGCACAGGCCACGGCAGGCTGGCGATGGTCTCGCTGCTGTGATCACGCTGACGCAGCAACTGCAACGCCTGCCCATCGGGCTGCAACAACAGCCGCGACGGCGACAGGCCCAACTGCCATTGCCAGCGCTGCGGCAGCCAGGCCAGCAGCGATTGTTGCCACCAACGCCAGAAGCCTCCGGCTCCCGGCATGGCGCGTACGCCGATACGACCCAAGGTGTCCCGCCATGCGGTCATTGCACTGCTGCTCCCTCTTCCCAACGCAACACGGTATATGCAGACCCAGGTAATGCGGACGCACTGGTGGAGACCACCGCCCGCAACACAGCCTCGCGTCCCTGACTCAGTCGCGCCCGGCTCTCGATACTATAAGTGTCCGACCCACCGACCGTCGCCTCGCTGCCCGGCAAACCCGGCGGCGCGTCACGCTGGGCCAGCAGTTGCCGCGCATCCAGGCCCATCGCGGTCAGCACCGGGCCCGGCGCAAAGCGCGCTTCGGGGCGCGAGCGTCCGCTGTACAGGGTGAGGTTGGGCAACAGCTTGCGATACAGCTCGCCATCCATGCCCAGCACCAGGCGCAACTCGCCCAGCGTTTCGAACGGGCCATCCTTGGCGCCGTACGGCAATCCGGCATCGGCATAATCGCGATCTTCCGCGCCGCCGCCGGGCTGGCTCAGCGAATCGCCATCGCGCCAGTCGACGATCGCGCCGGCAATGCGCGTATCGCGGCCCTGTTCGCCACCGACCGCGCGTACCAGGCCGGCCAGCAGCGCGGGCTCGGCCATGTTCAAGTCCACCTTGCCGCTTTCGTCGGTAATGCGGATCTCCACCGTGGCATCGTCCATCTGCCAACGATAGCGCCGGCCGTCTGCAAGCCAGCGTGCCTGGGTGTCGGTGCTCTGCAGGCGGGACAGTGCGTATTCCAGCCCGGAGCGCGCATATTCCTGCGCCTGCGCGCCATTGCGCAGCATGCTGCCCTGCAGCGCTTCCACCCGCGCGGTCAGCGCGAATGCGCCGATCATCGCGGTGAGCAGCGCAATCAGCCACAGCACCAACACCAGCGCGGCACCGCGCATCGCGCTCATTGCCCCGCTCCCGGGTTGCTGGATTGCGGCAAGGCCACCACCAGCGGCGGCCAGGCGGCACCGCCGCTACGGATCTCGATGCGCACCAGCAACGGCAGACGGTCGTGCCATTCCCACTGCGGCAACCATGCGCTCAGGCGGCCGCTCTGCGGATCCATCCCGCGATACCGAAAGCTCACCTGCTGCACGTCTTCGGCAAGTGTTTCCGGCGGCAGCGTGGTGCCCTCTTCGATCGACTTGCCCGATTGCAGCATGGTCAGCGCGATCCGCAGCGTGCGCTGTTCGCCATCGCCGGCCACCGACAGATCGTGCAGGTACGGCCCGCCGCGGCCCAGGTAATCCGGCACATCGGCGGCAAAACGCAGACGCTGCGGCTCGCCGATGAACAGCATCGGCTGCTGGCTCTGCGGGTCGATGCCCATCGCGATCGGCAGTGCCGCCGCCAGCCGCCGGCGCAGGAATTCTTCCACCGCACGCACGCGTTCGCTGCGCTGGGCGATCGCCTCGCCGCGCTGGCTGACCGCACTGGCCGAGCGCAAGGTGGCAAACGCCAATGCCAGCCCGCCGACCAGCAACATCGTCGCCAGCAACACTTCGATCAAGGTGAAACCGGCACTGCGCGAGCGACTCATGGCGCGCTGCCCGGTTGCGCCGCAGCCACCAGCCGCAAGGTGCGCCACTGCAGGACCTGATTGGACTGCTCGCCCCAGCGCACCACCAGGGTCAGCTGCAGCAGCGTGTGTGCGCCGGGGGAGACCGGCGCCTGCGGATTGCGTCGCGGCTCGTCGTACGGGCGCACATCCATCGACCAACGGAAATGCCCGTCTTCGAAGGTGCCTTGCTGCTGCTCGGGCACCAGCGGTTTATCCATGCCCTGCGCCGCGAGCAACGATTGCGCATGCAGGGTGGCGCGCGTGCTCTCGTCGGCCGCGCGCACCTGACGTGCGGCACCGGACAGCGATCCCAGCAACAGGCTCAACGCCAGCGCCAGCAACGCAAAGGCGACGATCACCTCGATCAGCGTGTAACCGCGCTGGCGCTTCATGGCGACGGCGTCCGCAACTGGCCGGAACGCACTTCGCCGGTGATCCAGCCCACGTCCACGCGCCAGGTCGCATCCTTGACGCGCAGATCGATGCGCCCGCCGGTGGAGGCGCCATCGGGGAAGAACTGGATGGCGCCCTGATCCTGCCGCGACTGCACCTGCCGCGCGCCGGTGAAACGCACCTCCAGCGACGACGGCAGATCGCCGTGATGGCCGCCGGGTGCTTCCCAGCGGCGCTGCTGCGGATCGATCAGAAACCGCTGCGGCGTGCCGGTGGCAATCGCCTGGGTGCGCGTATAGCGCAGCTGCGAGGCGATCGCCTTGCCGGCGGTGCGCAGGCGCATGCCGTCGATCCCGCCGTTGAGCGCAGCGGCGGCCAGCACGCCGGCCATCGCGATCAGGGCGATGACCAGCAACATCTCCAGCAACGAACTGCCACGCGTGCGGGGACGACCAGGGCCGACCACTCCATGCAGATGACGCAACGGCTGACACGCAACGCGCATGGCAAACGGCTTATTGGTACTTGATGTCCGCGTCGTAACTGCTGCCACCGGGGCGGCCGTCCTTGCCCAGGCTGATCAGATCGAACGGCTGGCCATCGCCGGGCGCGCGGTATTCGATGGTGTGGCCCCACGGGTCATTGAGTTCGGCCGGCTTGGCATACGGGCCCAGCCAGCCGCTGCTGCCACCGGGCTGGGTCACCAGGTCGTCGAGCTTGCTCGGCAACTTGCCGGTGTCGAGCTGGAAATTCTCGATCTTGCCGGCCAGGGTCTGGATCTGCGACTTGGCCAGGTTGGCCTTGCCGCGATCGGCACCACCGAGTACACGGCTGCCGACCAGGGTCAGCACCGCGCCGATCAGGACGATGACGATGATGATTTCCAGCAGGCTCATGCCGGCCTGGCCTGCACGCGACGGACTACGGGTGATGGAGCGCTTGATCATGAACGATTTCCTTGCACGTCGATGAAAGATGCTGCCGCCAGAAGATGACACGGCGGGCATTGCAATGGTTCCCGCATGGGTGTCGCGCGGTCACCGGAAAGTTGTTGTGAATCCGCCGCCACGTTATCCGATGGCATTGGTCAGGTCATACAGCGGCACCAGCACCGAAATGATGACAAGCCCCACTACCGAGGCCAGCACCAGCGTGATCAACGGCACCAGCGCGGCCAGCGCGCGGTCGATGGCTTGCGCGGTTTCCAGCTCGAAGGTGTCGGCGGTCTTGAGCAGCATCGTGTCCAGGGCGCCCGACTCTTCGCCGACCTGGATCATCTGCAGGGCCAGCCGCGGGAAGCGCTTGCCGCGTGCCAGCGACATCGCCAGGCCATGGCCGTTCTTGACGTCGTCGGCTGCGGCGTCGACATCTTCGACCAGCGCAAGATTGGACATCACATTGCGCGCAATGCCGATTGCCGCCAGCAGCGGCACGCCGTTGCGCAGCAAGGTGCCCAGCGTGCGCGTCAGCCGTGCGGTTTCCAGGCGCGCGATCAGGCTGCCGACCACTTTCTGCCGCAGCAACCACTCGTCCAGCGCGGCACGGAACGCGGCATTGCGGCGCTTGCGATCCAGCCACAGCCCGAGCACGCCCGGCACCACGATCAGCACCACCCACCAGTCGCGCACCAGCAGGCCCACGCTCAATACCGCCTGGGTGAACCACGGCAAGGCCACGTCCAGGCTTTCGTACATCTGCGCGAACTGCGGCACCACATAGCCGAGCAGGAACAGCAGCGCGCAGCCGACCACCGCCAGCAGGATCGCAGGATAGATCAATGCGTTGATCACCTTGCCGCGCAGCGCACGGCTGCGCTCCAGGTAATCGGCCAGGCGCTGCAGCGTGTCCTGCATGCTGCCGCCGGCTTCGCCGGCGCGCACCATGTTGATGTAGAGCTTGGAAAACAGCCCGTGCTGGCGTTCCAGCGCCGAGGACAGCGGCGCGCCGCCACGCACGGTGTCGCGCACATCGCCGATCACGCGCCGGCTTTTGTCGTCTTCGGGCAGATCCATCAGGATCGACAAGGCGCGATCCAGCGGCTGACCGGCACCGATCAGCGTGGACAACTGCTGGGTGAACTGCACCAGCGCGGCGTTGTCGAACGGCTTCTTGCGCAACAGCATGCGCAGCGACGGCGAGTCGTTTTCGCCGGTGGCCAGGCGCGTTTCCACCGGCAGGTGGCCCTGCTCCTGCAGGCGCAGCGCAACGTCTGCGTCGCTGGCCGCTTCCATCTGGCCATCGAGCATTTCGCCATGGGCGTCGAGCGCTTTGTAGCGGTACAGGGGCATCAGGCTGGAAGGCTGGGAGTGGGGAATCGGGATTCGGGAATCGGGAAATGCAGGAGCCTGCGCTGCGTTGGCGCCACCGGGCGCGCGCGCGCGCGTGCGCGACGCGTTGCCGGGACCTTGCCCTGCTTATCTTCCGATCCTGAGCATCCGATGCTCGTTGTGGCTCCGTTGACTCTCACGCATCCTCCGTCACGCGCAGCACTTCTTCGATGGTGGTCTCGCCGCGCAAGGCCTTGGACAGGCCGTCCTCGTACATGGTGCGCATGCCGGCCTTGCGCGCCAGTTGTTCGATTTCGCCCATGCCGGCGCGGCGCATCACCGCGCGCCGCAATTCGTCGTTCATCACCAGGAACTCGACGATGGTGGTGCGGCCCAGGTAACCGGTCGGCGCTGCAGCCGAGGCACGCGGACGATACAGGTAGATCTCGCCGTCCGGTTGCAGCCGGCGCAGATTGAAGCGTTCGATTTCTTCCGGCGATGCCAGGTAGCGCTCGGCGTTGGCCAGGTCGAGTTTGCGCACCAGGCGCTGCGCCAGGATGCCGTTGATGGTGGAGGTGAGCAGATAGTCTTCCACGCCCATGTCGAGCAGACGGGTGATGCCGCCGGCCGCGTTGTTGGTATGCAGCGTGGACAGCACCAGATGGCCGGTGAGCGCGGACTGGATCGCGATGCGCGCGGTTTCCAGATCGCGCATTTCGCCGATCATGATGATGTCCGGATCCTGACGCACGATGCTGCGCAGCGCGTTGGCAAAATCCAGCCCGATCTGCGGTTTGGCCTGGATCTGGTTGATGCCTTCGATCTGGTATTCCACCGGGTCCTCGACGGTGATGATCTTCACGTCCGAGGTGTTGAGCTGGCTCAACGCGGTGTACAGCGTGGTGGTCTTGCCCGAACCGGTCGGGCCGGTCACCAGCATGATGCCGTGCGGTTGCTCCAGCACCTTGCGGAACTGCGGCAGAAACTCTTCGGTGAAGCCGAGCTTGTAGAAGTCGAATACCACCGTTTCGCGATCGAGCAGGCGCATCACCACGCTCTCGCCGTGCGCGGTGGGTACGGTGCTGACACGCAGATCCAGCTCCTTGCCCTGCACGCGCAACATGATGCGGCCGTCCTGCGGCAGCCGGCGTTCGGCGATGTTGAGCTTGGCCATGATCTTGATGCGGCTGATCACCGCGGCGGTGAGCTTGGCCGGCGGGCTTTCGCCTTCCACCAGCACGCCGTCCACGCGGTAACGCACCTTGAGCCGGCTTTCGAACGGTTCGATATGGATGTCCGATGCGCGCAGTTCCACCGCGTGCTGGATCACCAGATTCACCAGCCGGATCACCGGCGCTTCGGACGCCAGGTCGCGCAGCGCTTCGATATCGTCGCTGCTGTTGGCATCGCCATCGGCGGTTTCCACGATGGTGCCCATCGCGCTGCGGCCCTGGCCGTACCAGCGTTCGATCAGGTCATCGATTTCCGAGCGCAGGCCGACCTGCAGCAACAACGGGCAACCGGTCGCAAGCCGCACCGCGTCGATCGCGTAATCGTCATAGGGATCGGCGATCCACAACTCCAGCCGGCCATCGCGTTCGCCGACCGGGCATAGATGAAATTGTTTGAGGAAGCGCAGCGACAGCCCCTGCACGTCCGGCAGCATTTCCGGTGGGGTATCGCCGAGCTGGCGTGCATCCACCAGCGGCAGACCCAGTACATCGGCGCAGGTCTCCGCATGATCGCGTTCGGATACCAGGCCCAGACGGCCCAGCAAGGCCAGCAGGCCCATACCGGATTCGGTCTGCAACTGGCGCGCGCGCAGCAGATCGGTGTCTTTCAGACGACGGCGTTCAAGCAGCGCTTCGACGATGCGTGTCTCCGCACTGCGATGCTCAATTGGATCGACGGCAACCGCGTTCACACTCGTCTCCACTGGTCCGGCGCCGACTGTAGCAGTTTGCCGCGACGATCAACCGTACGCATCTGAATCGCCCTGAAAAACGATGCCCCCGGTGATTGGCCGGGGGCATCGGTCACACTATGAGACGGCTTACTGTCGTGCGACGAGCGTCAGCTTCGCGTAGTCGGCAGCGCCCACCAACTTGATGTAGTAGGTGCCGGCCTTGGGGGCAGTGAAACGCACGGTTTCGCTGTTGCCCGGGCGGGTCGACTTGGCGTCGTAACTGGTGGCGCTAGGCTCGGCTTCATGGCTGACGTATACCGACACATCGCCGGTGCCGCCATAGGTCATGAAGCTGAGCACGGCACCGGCCTTGGCTTCGAAGCTGTACAGCGTGGAACTGGCGTAAGCACCGCTCAGGCCGGTCAACGGGGCCTTGTTGGTCAGGGCGATGGCGGTCGGCGCGCAGCTCTCGGTGGCCGGATCGCAGGGCTCCACCAGCACCGCTTCCAATGCGGCCTTGGCATCGACGATGCCGCTGCCGATCGGGGTGCTGGCCGGCGGGGTCACCGGGAAGCGACGGCTGGTCTGCTTGAGCAGGGCTTCCACCGCGGCCGGGGTCAGCGGGCCATCGCCCAGACCGATCGCCGCGCTCTGCACCAGGGCGACGACACCGGCCACGTGCGGCGATGCCATCGAGGTGCCACCCAAGCCCATATAGGTATAGGTTCCCGAGGTCGGCGTGGTCGCACCGGTGTAGCCGGCCTGCCAGATGTAACCGCCCGGATTGCCGTCCACGCTGCCACCGCCGCCCGGGCCGGACAGGTCGACCTTGCTGCCGTAGTTGGAGTAGTAGGTGATGCCGCCGGTGATGCGTGTGGCACCCACGGTGATGGTGTTGTTGCAGCTGGCCGGCGAATGGTTGGCCGCATCTTCGCCGCTGTTGCCGGCCGCTACCACCACGGTGGTGCCGCGCGCGACCGCGCCGTTGATCGCCAGCTGGGTGGCCGAATCGCAGGGCTCGCCGCCGCCCAGGCTCATGTTGATCACCTCGGCCGGGTTGGTGTTGGCCGGCACGCCAGCGACCGTGCCGCCGGACGCCCAGACGATCGCATCGGCGATGTCGGAGGTGTAGCCGCCGCAACGGCCGAGCACGCGCACCGGCAGGATGGTCGCCTTCGGCGCCACGCCAGCCATGCCCACACCGTTATTGGTCGCCTCGGCCACGGTGCCCGAGACGTGGGTGCCGTGCCAGGAGCTCTCCTGTGCCACCGAGCCGTCATAGCAGACGTTGTCGGCCTCTTCCCAGTCGCCGTAATCCAGCGCGCCCGGCACGCGGGCATCGGTGGGACGACGCGAGACTTCGGCATCGGTGATGAAGTCGTAACCCTGCAGCAGGTTGCCGGCAAAGTCGGGATGGCCCGGCAGGATGCCGGTATCCAGCACTGCCACCACCACGCCCGCGCCCTGCGACAGATCCCAGGCGGCCGGCGCATTGATGCCGCCGTTGGGGTTGCTCAGATGCCACTGGTACTGCGCGTACAGCGGGTCATTGGGGACCAGTTGCGGGGTCACGTCAGTGGCGGCGACGCTCTTCTTGATGTCGACCGGGCGCAGCATGCGATCGATCTGCACGTCGGCCACGGACGGGTCGTTCTTGAGCTCGACCACCACCTTGTCCACCTGGGCGGTGGTCAGCGTGCTGGACAGCTTGATCAGGTCCGAGCCGATGCCGAGCTTGCGCACATACGTCGCCTTGGCGGCGGCTGCGCTGCTGCGTGCGCCGGTGCTCGCACCGACACGGCCGACCGCGGCCTGCACCGCGCTCAGCTTGCTGGCGCGATCGGTCGCCGCAGCAGTGTTGTCCTTGTAGCGCACGATCAGGCGGCTACTGAACGCAGCGCCGGCCGATGCTGCCTGGGTCGGTTCCTTGACCAGCAGTTTCGGGGCAGCAGCGAGCGTGCCCGATGCACCGAGCGCCATCATCAGGATGGCGCCGGTCAGCGGGGAGAGACGGAAATTCTTGTCGATCACGGTGAAGTCCTCTTCGTGTTTTTCGTCGATCAGCTGGGAGCGGCTTCCGAACTGCGGCGCAACTGCGGTGCAGCGCGCTGCGTTCGATCAGCCACTCCTGGTAAGGCCATCACTCCATCGAATCCGTTGGCCGGCCCAGCCACGGTCCTTGCCCGCCCCCTCAGGCCTTGCTCTGGCGCGGCGGCGCACATCGGCGCCGCCGCGTGTCATGCGGCAGCGTGTTACCAGCCGAAGCCGGCACCCACACCGATCGAACTGTCGTCACCGCTGAGTGCGCCGCCCACCGTCAGGGTGGCGCGCGGGCTGATCGCACGCTGGTAGCCCACCGACAACGCCGATTCGCCGTTCTGGAAACCGACGCCGGCACCGACGCGGTTCTGTGTGGCGATACCACCGACGCTGGCGGCCATGTTCAACATCGCCGAGCTCATCGCGCCCTGACGATCCAGGCGACGGTTCTGCCGGCGCAGACGGTCTTCGATATCGCCCTGGTAGGTCTCGAAGCTGTCGGCCATCGCGTTGTAGCGGCTGTCGGTATAGCTGTTGGCCGCGGCAACGCCGTTATCCAGCTGGCCCTTGTTGACCGCATCGGTGGCACGCGTACCGGCGGCCACGTTGGCCACCTGACGCTCGCCGCCGACGCTGCCCACCGACACCGTGTTGGCACGATCGGCAACCGACCCCTGACCCAGCGCGACCGCACCTTGCGCACTCGCACGCGCGCCCTGTCCGATCGCCGTGCCGGAGGCCGCACTGACCTGCGCGCCTTCGCCCATCGCCACCGCATTGGTCGCCACCGCGGCAATCTGCGTATTGGCGCCGACCGCGGTGCTGCCATCGGCATTGACGCGTGCGTTGCTGCCGATCGCGGTGTCGTTGGGGCCATGCGCATACGCGCTGCCGCCGATCGCCGTGCCGGTCACGTGGTTGGCCACTGCGGCCGTGCCCACGGCGGTAGACGTTGCAGCCGGGGTGATGCTGCCGACCACTGCGGCGGTCGGCGTGCCCTGCACGCCTGCGCCGGTATCGGCAACGGCGTTGCCCGACGTGCTCACTGCGCTCGCAGCCACTGCAGGCACCCCTGAAGTGCGCAGCGACAGCGTGCGTGCCGCTGTGCTGGCCGTTGCGGTACCACCGCGTGCATCCAGCTCGGTGACCTTGCTGTCCAACGCGGTCAATGCCGCACCGACATTGTTGTAGCTGGCACCCTGGATCACGTAGGTCGGCGCAACGAACACGCCCTGCGCACCGATCGCTGCACCACCGCCGAGGAAGCTGGCGGCATTGCTGAGCGACTGGAACAGCTGGCCGCCGTTGATCGCATCGGTACTGGCACTGGCAATCGCACCATTGCCGACATTGACGATGCGGCGCGTGGCCGGGCCACCGCGGCCATCGCCGCTACCGACCGAGACCACGTTGGCATCGTAGGTACGCGAGCCTGAGCCCAACGCCACCGAGTCGGCACCACTGGCACCGGCATTGGCACCCAGCGCCACCGCGTTGGCACCGCTCTGGCGCACGAAGGAGTTGTAGCCCAACGCCACACCGTTTTCGCCGATGGAATTGGTCTGCCGGCCCATCGCGGTGCTGTTCACGCCGCTGGCGCTGCTGTCCACACCCATGGCGCTGGCGCCGGTGGCCGAGGCGCGGCTGCCGGAGGCGATCGCCACGCTGCGTGCGCCGCTGGCGGTTGCGCCGGCGCCCGCTGCGGTGGCGCGATCACCGGTTGCGCTGGCCACCCCTTCACCGGTGGTTTGCACCATGCCGGTGGTGGTCTGCACATCGGCCGCCAGGGCATCCAGCTGGCCCTTGTTGACCGCATCGGTCGCCGCCTGGCCGTCGCTGACATTGACGATGCGACGCGTGGCCGGACCGCCGCGGCCATTGCCGCTGCCGATCGACACCGTGTCGGCTTCGTAGGTGCGCGACCCCGAACCCAGCGCCACCGAATCGGCACCGGTCGCACCGGCGTTGGCACCGAGGGCCACACCATTGACCGCGCTCTGGCGCACGAACGAGTTGTAGCCCACCGACACCGCGTTCTCGCCGATCACGTTGACCTGACGGCCGACACCGGTGCTGTTGATGCCGGTTGCCGACGCATCCACACCGACCACGCTGGCGCCGACCGCATCGGCGCGGCTGCCGCCACCCAGGGCCAGCGTATTGTCGGCAAGGGCCGCCGCGCTCTGGCCGAGCGCGGTGGCATTGACGCCGTCGGCATACGAATTCCAGCCGATGGCGGTGGTGTAGTCGGCCGTGGCCCACGCGCCCGCACCGAATGCGGCAGCGCCGGTGCCGGAGGCACGCGCCGGGATGAAGCCGAAGAACGTGCTGCCGCCAACGGCCACGCTTTCTTCGCCGGTGGCCTCGCTGAATTCGCCCACGGCCACTGCACTTGCGCCGGAGGCCAGTGCAGCGGCACCCACGGCGGTGCTGTAGTCGCTGGACGCCACCGCACCATAGCCCAGCGCCGACGACAGCCTGCCGCTGGATTCGCTGTATCCACCGAAGGCGGCGCTGCCGACATTGGAGGCAGTGCTGCGGAAACCGGCCGCGGTGGCCTGGTTGTCCGATGCCACCGCTTCGCTGCCGAGCGCGGTCGCATAGGTCGAAATCGCCTGCGCGCCGGCACCGTTTGCGCTGGCGCCGACATCGCTGGCCAGGGCATTGCTGCCGACGGCGCTGCTGTTTTCGCCGGTGGCCTGGGCGTTGTTGCCCACCGCCGCTGCGCCGGTTCCGCTGGCCAGCGCACTCACGCCAACCGCCGTTGCGTTATCGACCACCGCCTGCGCACCGGCACCCAACGCCGTGGCGCCGGTACCGGTGGCATTGGCGCCCTCGCCTGCGGCCAGGGCGTTGTCGCCCTCGACGTAGGCGCCGGCATCGCTGTCATCGCTGCCGCTGGCCTGGAAGTACTTGCTGGTGGATTGTGCGGTTTCGGCAACGGCGTTGAGCTGATCCAGATTCACCGCGTCGGTGCCCTGCGTACCGGCGGCCACGTTGGTGATCTGACGCTCGTTGCCGGCGCTGCCCACCGAGACCGCAAAATCGCGATCGGCCACCGAATCGGCACCCAGCGCCACGCTGCCTTCGCCGGTGGATTCGGCAAAATTGCCGAGCGCGGTGCTGTTGAGGCCCGGTGCCCATGCCGCGCCGCCGAGCGCGGTGGAGTAGTCCCCGGAGGCTTCGGTCGGCAACAGGCCGAGCAGGGCGCCACCGACCGACACGCTGTTGTAGCCGCTGGCCACGCTGCCCTGGCCGGCCGCAACGCTGTAGTCGCCGGTTGCGGTGGCATCGCCACCCACTGCCACGGTATTGGAGCCGCTGGCGGTGCTGAAATTGCCCAGCGCGGTGCTGTTGAAACCGGTCGCACTGGAATAGCCGCCTAAGGCGGTGGAGTAGTTGGAGGTGGCCTCGGCACCGAAGCCGAACGCCGCCGCGCTGGTGCCATCGGCCACGCTTTCTGCGCCGACCGCAGTGGCCGACTCGCCACTGGCGCTGGCGAAATAGCCCACTGCGGTGGTTTCGCTGCCATCGGCCACGCTCAGCGTGCCGGCGGCCAGGGAACCATCGCCATAGGCACCTGCCGCCGCACCCAGCGCGGTGCTCTGCGCGCCGGCGGCTTCGCTCTCGCCACCCACGGCCACGGCGTAATCCCCGCTGGCCTGACTGAAGGCGCCGTTGGCGATGCTGCCGTAGCCACTGGCAGCGGCGTTGTAGCCGGCTGCATTGGCGTACTGCGCGGTGGCGCTGGCACCGCTGCCGATGGCGACGGCGCCGATCGCAGTGGCCTGGCTGCTGGAACCGAACGCGCTGCTGTAATCGCCGTCCGCAGTGGCGTTGGAGCCGGATGCGGTGGCGTCCTCGCCCTGCGCATCGGCCGTGCCGGTGCCGGTGCCGGCAAACAGACGCGCAGTGGTTTCGGCGGTTTCGCCGACTGCGTTGAGCTGGTCCAGGTTCACCGCATCGGTACCCTCGGTACCGGCGGCGACATTGGTGATCTGGCGCTCGCCACCGACGCTGCCAACCGCCACCGTATTGTCGCGATCGGCAACCGCGCCGGCACCCAGCGCCACGCTGTTGTCGGCGTAGGCCACGCTGTCGGTACCCAGTGCCGTGCTGCCCTGGCCCCACGCCACGCTGGCCACACCCACCGCAGTGGATGCAGCACCGTTGGCAAGGCTTTCATAACCGAGTGCGGTTGCGCCGCGCCCGCTGGCGATACTGCTGGCACCCAGCGCCGTGCTGTTATCGGCGAGCGCCGACGCATCGGAACCTGCCGCAACGCTGTCGGCGCCTTCGGCAATTGCGGTGCCGTCACCAGTGGCGACGAACGTGCGCGCGGTGTTGGCGGCGCCCTCGGACACTGCCGTGAGCTGATCCAGATTGACCGCATCGGTGCCTTCGGTACCGGCAGCGACATTGGTGATCTGACGCTCGCCGCCAACCGTGCCCACCGACACCGTGCTGGCGCGATCGGCCACTGCGCCGACGCCGAGCGCAACGCTGTTGTCGACCGCAATCCGCGCGCCGTCGCCGATCGCAATGCTGTCTGCGCCTTCGACGACTGCCTCGGTGCCCAGCGCAATGCTGCGATCGCCATACCCGACTGACTGCGAACCGATGGCGATTGCACGCGCACCGCCGGCATAGGCGTTGTCGCCGATAGCGACCGAAACGCTGCCGCTGGCGGCCGAGGTGATGCCCACCGCGATGCTGCCCGCGCCGTAGGCGGTGCTTTCCGCACCCACGGCGGTGCTGGTGTCGCCCCAGGCCACGCTGGCAAAGCCGAGTGCGGTGGATTCGAGGCCATTGGCGATGCTTTCGAAACCGATCGCGGTACCGCCACGACCATTGGCCACGCTGGTGCCGCCGACTGCAGTGCCATAGAAGCCCGATGCCGTGCTGTCGGCACCCACGGCGGTGGCATAGCGGTCGCTGGCGATACTGTTGAAGCCGAGCGCGGTGGCATTGTTGACATTGGCCACCGCACCACTGCCGACCGCAGTGGTGTTGACCGCTGACGCCAGGCTGCTCGAACCCAGCGCAGTGCTGTAATCCTCGTAAGCCGATGCATTGGAACCGGCCGCAACGCTGTCCACGCCTTCGGCAATCGCGGTGCCATCGCCGGTGGCCACGAACGTGCGTGCGGTAGTGGCGGCGACGTCGGACACGGCGGTGAGCTGATCGAGATTGACCGCATCGCTGCCTTCGGTACCGGCGGCGACGTTGGTGATCTGACGCTCGTCGCCAGCCGCACCCACCGACACGGTGTTGGCGCGCGTGGCCACTGAATTGGCGCCCAAGGCCACCGAGTTGGCGCCGCGTGCAGTGCTGTAGTAACCCAGCGCGGTGCTCAGCTCGCCGCTGGCCCAGGATTCCGGGCCAACTGCCGTGGCACCTTCGCCAGGTGCATAGGCGAAGTAACCCACCGCGGTGGCTTCGGTGCCGGAGGCTTCGCTGAGCGTGCCCACTGCCGTGGTGTAGCTGCCCGATGCGATCGCACCGGCGCCGAGCGCGGTGGAGGCTTCGCCGCTGGCCTGGGTCTGTACGAAGAAGCCCAGACCCGGGATGTAATCGACCGGACCACCGACAGCGGTGCTGCTGGTGCCGCTGGCGCTGGTCTGCGTGCCCACCGCAGTGGCGTAATCGCCCGCCGCATTGGCTACCGCACCGAACGCGGAAGACTGCGTCCCGGCCGCATACGCACCGACGCCGAACGACGAGGCGGCGAAGCCATCGGCATTGGCGCTGGCGCCGACTGCGGTTCCGCCGACGCCGGCACTGGTGGCGCCGGTGGTGACCGGCACGCCGCCGTTGGTGACCAACGGCTCGCCGTCTTCGTCCACGGCAGCGCCGCCCACGGCCACGCTGCCAGGGCCGTTGGCCTGCGCGTTATGGCCGAATGCCGCGCTGTTCTGCCCGGATGCGAGCGCATTGGCGCCGACCGCAGTGGCATTGTCGGCCACCGCATTGGCACCGGTTCCCAGCGCAGTGGTCGCCGTGCCTACCGCATTGGCGGCATCGCCGGCAGCCAGCGCGCTATCGCCTTCGACATAGGCGCCGACGCTGTCTTCGCCCGGGGTCGCCTTGAAGAACGTGGCCGTGTCTTCGGCCACATCGGCCACGTCGCGCAACTGCGCCACGTTCACCGCGTCGGTGGCGTTGACGCCGGCGCCGACATTGGTGATGCGGCGCGTGGCCGGGCCGCCGCGGCCATTGCCGCTGCCGACCGACACCACATCGTCTTCGTGGGTGCGCGAGCCTGCGCCCAGCGCCACTGAGTTGGCACCGGTCACCCCGGCGTTTGCACCCAGCGCGACGCCGTTTTCGCCGCTCTGGCGTACGAAGCTGTTGTAACCGATGGCCACCGCGTTCTCGCCGATCGCATTGGTCTGGCGGCCGATCGCGCTGCTGTTCACGCCGCTGGCGCTGCTGTCGGCACCGCTGGCGAGCGCGCCGGTGGCGCTGGCGCGGCTGCCGGCGCCGACGGCAGTGGCGTTGGCGGCAGGTGCCGATGCGCCGCGGCCGACCTCGACCGATTGCGCCATCGCAGAAAGGGGGAGTGCGATGCCGGCGCTACCCAGCGCCAGGGCGATCGCAGCAACCAGGCAACGGCTCTGGCGGCGGTCGATGAATGCGGCGGTGCTCACTGCGCCCGGGCTGTCGCCGCTGGCCAATTCCGATGCCACGGCCCACACGCCTAACGATTTGTTCCAGACCTTGCGATAAATCCGATTCATCGACGCACTGCTCCTGAATGTTGGGACTGGTTTTTTGACGAACACCCACCATCGCGAGGCATTCCAGCCGCTGCGGTTCCCCGTGGTGATTGGCGCCATGGGCCAAATGGCGGTGCGCGGGAAGCTGCACCCTGGGTAGTCAAAAAGTGAACGCTACCCAACCATAGAACTGAGCGAAGTGTTAACAGCGGTCAAATCAGGCGTCAAGTTTTTGACAGAAAGCGAAGCTGAGCGTGCGTTCCATCACACTTCTGCTTGCTTTTATTCGTTTTTTGATAATTCTTTGGAAAACAGCGATCTAGGTCATGTCTTGAGAGACATTTCCAAGCTGAATGCGCATGTCCGCAGCAGACAAAAAAGCCCGCTGGCAGGACGCCAGCAGGCTTGGTTGCGCAAAACGGCGCGCCGAACAGGTCAGGAATCGGACCAGCGCTCCCCGCGCCGACCACTCAGCCCATCATGGTGCAGGACGAGAGCGGTTTTGCCCGCACCGTTGCGTCAGGAAACCGACGTCAGCGCCCCCTCGCGCCGCCATGTGTCGGATCACTGACGCGCCAACAGACTCACTCCATCGAAGCCGCTGCCGTCGAGACGGATGAAATAGGTCCCGGCACGCGGTGCGGTGAAGCGCACCGTCTGGCTGGTTCCGCTGCGGCTGGACATGCCGTCGTTGTCGGTCGCGCTCGGCGCGCGGCCCAAGGCGACATACAGCGCCGCCTGCCCGCTGCCGCCGAAGCTGATGAAGCTCAGCACCGCACCCGCGTTCGCCTCGAAGGCGAATACACCGGCATCGCCGGCCACATTGGACAAGCCGCGCTCGGGCACGCTGTTGCGCAGCGTCTGCGCATCCAGCTGGCAGCCCAGATCGCCGCTGTCGCAGCGGCGCAGTGCGCGATCGATCGCCGCGCCGGCATCCACGATGCCGCTGCCGGCCGGCGTGCTCAACGGCAACTGCACCGGAAACGCGCGTGCACTGCGCTTGAGCAGGCGTTCCAGCGCCGCAGGTGTCAGCGGCGGCCTGCCATCGGCGATCAGCGCGCTCTGCACCAGTGCGGCCGTCCCCGCCACGTGCGGGGAGGCCATCGAGGTTCCGGCAAAGCCAGGCCCGATGTAGTCGAATTGGCCGGACGTGGGCGTGGTCTTGCCGGTGTAGCCGGTCTGCCAGATCCAGCTGCCGATCGGGCCGTCGTACAAGGTGTCGGTTGCCAGATCGCGCGCGCCGCCGCCAGGCGCGGCCAGATCGATCAAGCTGCCGAAATTGCTGTAGTACGCCAGGCCGCCGGTCAGGCGGGTGGCCGCCACCGACACCACATTGGCGCAGTTGGCCGGCACCGCACTGGACACATCCGAGCCATCGTTGCCGGCCGCCACCACCACGGTGGTGCCGCGCGACACCGCACCGTCGATCGCCGCCTGCGTGACCGAATCGCAGGGGCCAAAGCCGCCCAGGCTCATGTTGATGATTTCCGCCGGGTCGCGATTGTCCGGCACACCCTCCACATGCCCGCCGGACGCCCACACGATGGCATCGCTGATATCCGAGAACGAACCGCCGCAGTGACCGAGCACGCGGACCGGCAGCACCTTGGCCTTGTAGGCCACACCGGCACCGCCAATGCCGTTGCCGGTGGTCTCGGCGATCGTGCCGGCCACGTGGGTGCCATGCCAGGAGCTGTCATGCGCCGCGGAAAAAATGCCGCACTCGCCGTCTTCGGCCTCCCAGTCGCCACGGTCCAGCGCACCCGCCACGCGCGCATCGGTCGGACGTCGCGACCGGCCGGCATCGGTGATGAAGTCGTAGCCCTGCAGCAGATTGCCGGCCAGATCCGGGTGCGCCGGCAGGATGCCGGTGTCGATCACCGCCACCACCACGCCCTCGCCCTGCGCGGTCTTCCACGCCGCCGGCGCATCGATGCCGCCGACCGGATCGGTGAGATGCCATTGATTGCTCGCCAGCAGTGGATCGTTGGGCAAGCTGCCGCCGCTGCTCTGCAACGGATAGGCGCGTGCATCGATCTGTGCATGTTCCACCGCCGGATCGGCTTGCAGCTCGCGCACCAGGCGGTCGGCGTCGCTGCGACTGAGTTGCGTGGGCAACCGGATCAACTCTCCGCCCACCGCGAGGGTGCGCACATGCGTCGGCGCCGCCTGCGCGCCGCTGCGGGCGGCCGGTGCCAGGCGCACTGCCGCGCGTGATGCCGCTGCAGTGATGGTGGCCGTGGACGCTGCGCCGACGTTGCGCGCGCTCACTGTGCCGCTGCGATAGGTGACGATGATGGCGTCGACCGGTGCATCGCGCATGGCCTGCAGCTGTTGCGCAGTGCGCATGCTGGCGTCCGGTGTGGCCGCGTTGGCGATGCCGCCGGCGAGCGACAGCACTGCGCTGCAGGCAATGGCGAGGGTTCGGGAACGATGGGTCTGAATCACGCTGACGTCCTCTTCAAGATGAAATGCAAATGAGTGAGCACGCAGCCGCCGCGAGCGCAGCCGCTGCGATGGCAAGACCTGCGCTACCAGCCGAAGCCGGCACCCAGGCCGATCGACCGGTCGTCACCGCTGAGTGCGCCGCCCACCGTCAGGGTGGCGCGCGGGCTGATCGCACGCTGGTAGCCCACCGACAACGCCGATTCGCCGTTCTGGAAACCGACGCCGGCACCGACGCGGTTCTGTGTGGCGATACCACCGACGCTGGCGGCCATGTTCAACATCGCCGAGCTCATCGCGCCCTGACGATCCAGGCGACGGTTCTGCCGGCGCAGACGGTCTTCGATATCGCCCTGGTAGGTCTCGAAGCTATCGGCCATCGCGTTGTAGCGGCTGTCGGTATAGCTGTTGGCCGCGGCAACGCCGTTGTCCAACTGGCCCTTGTTGACCGCATCGGTGGCACGCGTGCCGGCGGCCACATTGGCCACCTGACGCTCGCCGCCGACGCTGCCCACCGACACCGTGTTGGCACGATCGGCAACCGAGCCCTGACCTAGCGCGACCGCACCCTGCGCACTGGCACGTGCGCCCTGGCCGATCGCCGTGCCGGAGGCCGCACTGACCTGCGCGCCTTCGCCCATCGCCACCGCATTGGTCGCCACCGCGGCAATCTGCGTGTTGGCGCCGACCGCGGTGCTGCCATCGGCATTGACGCGTGCATTGCTGCCGATCGCGGTGTCGTTGGGGCCATGCGCATACGCGCTGCCGCCGATTGCGGTACTGGTCACGTGGTTGGCCACTGCGGCCGTGCCGACGGCGGTGGACGTTGCGGCCGGGGTGATGCTGCCGACCACTGCGGCGGTCGGCGTGCCTAAGACCGCGTTGCTTGCGGCAAGCCCGCTCGCCGTTGCAGTGACGGAAGACACCGCGCTGTCGGCCATGCCGTCAGCCGCCAGCGATGTCGACAGCAGGCCATCGTCTATCGCATCTGCGGTAGTGGCGACAGTCGAGGCTTCCGGAGCCGGGGCTAGCGCCGTCGCCGAACGCGCCGCAACCGAACGCACCGCAGTGCCAGGCGTCGCCGTACCACCACGCGCATCCAGCTCGCTGACCTTGCTGTCCAGCGCAGTCAGTGCCTCGCCCACATTGCGGTAACTGCTGCCCTGGATCACGTAGGTCGGTGCAACGAACACGCCCTGCGCACCGATCGCCGCACCACCGCCGAGGAAGCTGGCGGCATTGCTCAACGACTGGAACAGCTGGCCGCCGTTGATCGCCTCCAGGCTGGCATCGGCAATCGCGCCGGCGCCAACGTTGACGATGCGGCGCGTGGCCGGGCCGCCGCGGCCATTGCCGTTGCCCACCGACACCACGTTGGCCTCGTAGCTGCGCGAACCTGCGCCCAGCGCCACCGAATCGGCACCGCTGGCGCCGGCATTGGCACCGAGTGCGACAGCGTCACGGCCACCCTCGCGGGTAAACGCGTTGTAGCCCACTGCCAGACTGTTGTTGCCCAGCGCATTGGATTGCACGCCCAATGCCACCGCCGCGCTGCCCGTTTCACCGACGAACACGCCCACGTTGGCATTGCGCCCGATCGCAATCGCATCGGGCGCATCCGCCTTGGCGTTGGTTCCCAGCGCGATATTGTCGCCATAGAGGATCGACGTATTGGCGCCGCTCCCGATCGCGATGCTCCTGCTGGAGGTGGCACGCGCGTCATAGCCGATGCCGATGCCCTCCGCGCCCTCGGCCGATGCCAATGCCCCCAGCGACACCGTGCGCGGAGCGAACGACGCGGCGCTATGGCCGATCGCCACCGCGTCGGTATTGTTGTCGTTGGAGAACACGTTGGCGTTGTAGCCGAGCGCAACGGCGTAATCGCCGTCGCTGCGCGCACCTGCGCCGATGGCAACGCCACCGACCCGGAACGCACCCGCCGGCCTGAGCGTGGAGCTGATCAGCGACATGCCGCCGAGCGTCACGCTGCGCTCGCCGGCGGCAACCGCCAGACTGCCCACGGCAACACTGCTCTCGCCAAGACTGGAGGCATTGAAGCCCACCGCCGTGGTCATGCTCGCGTCGGCCCGCGCACCAAAACCGAAGGCCGACGCCGCCGTACTGCGCGCGGTCGAGAACGCGCCCACCGCGGTGGCGACATCATCCTGCGCACGTGCGCTGAATCCCGCCGCCATCGATTGCTCGCCGCTGGCCGCTGCCCCCGTGCCGACCGCGGTGGCGAAGCTGCGCGTGGCAATCGCCCCGCTGCCCAGCGCCGCTGCACCGCGCGCCTGGGCCAAGGTGGCCTGTTCCTGCGCGCCGACGATGGAACCCGCCGCATCGAACACCGGCACGGACGCGACGCCACCCACTGCAACGGCCGAGGCATCGGCCGCGCTGGCGTTGCGGCCGACGGCCACGGCATCGCGCCCGAGTGCCAGACTGCCCGAGCCCAGCGCGTTGGCACCATCGCCGATCGCGTTGCTGGCGCTCCCCAACGCCAGCGCATTGAGTCCGTCGACATGGGCAGCGACTTCGTCCGTATCGGTCTTGCCAATGGCCAGCGTGCTGTCGAGACGGTCGGCCACCGCACGCACGCTGTCGAGTTGGGCGACATTGACTGCGTCATTGGCCTCGGTGCCTGCCGCCACGCTGGTGATCTGCCGCGTCAGCCCCGCCTGCACATCGCCAACCGATACCGTATTGCTGCGGTTCGCGTAGGAATGCGCGCCCAGTGCGACGGCGCTGGAGGCAGAGCGGTTCCAGGCATCGTCGACAAAATCGCCCACACGCGCGCCATAGCCGATCGCCACCGCATCGATGCCATTGGTTTCGGAATCTGCACCGATCGCGGTGTTGTTGCCGTTGAACCACGAGGTGCCGGCACGTGCGCCCAACGCGATGCTGTTTTCAGTGTAGGCGGTGCTGTCGTGACCGATCGAGATACCACCATCGCCCATCGCCAAGGCGAAACCACCCAGCGACACCGTGCGTGGCGCGAACGAACCGGCACTATGGCCGATCGCCACTGCATCGGTATTGCCTGGCGCATTGGGAAAGATGTTGGAATCGTAGCCAATGGCAATCGCATAATCGGACTGGCTCTGCGCACCTGCGCCGAGCGCGATGCCGCCTGTTCCGGTGGCAGCGGTGATCGAGCCGAAGTTGCTGATGCCACCGACCACCACGCTCTGCACGCCACTGGCCAATGCGGTATCGCCCACCGCGATACTGCTGCTGCCTTGGCTGCGCGCCCGGTAACCGAAGGCCGTGGACGTGTCTCCGCTGGCACGCGAACTGTAGCCGCCGGCGGTGGAAAGAAAACCACTGGCCGTGGACAAACCGCCGATCGCGGTGGCGCCATCGTTGAAGGTCTGTGCGCGATAACCCACCGCCGCGCTCTGCACGCCAGTGGCGCTGGCGCCGCTGCCAACGGCGCTGGAAAACGGATCCCCAGCCACTGCACCGCCGCCGACGGCGGTGGCCCCCACACCGGACGCCTGCGTGGCCTGTTCGCGTTGCCCGATGACAAATCCGGATGCGTCGTAGTCGTAGACCGTTGCCACGCTGCCGACGGCGGTTGCCGATTCCCCTGCGGCCGACACGTTATGTCCGATCGCGGTGGCGTCGCGCTCCAATGCCAGGCTTCCGCCGCCGAACGCGCTGGTTCCATCGCCCAGCGCATTGCTCGCATTGCCCAGGGCCAGCGCATCCTGCCCATCCGCAAACGCCGGTGCATCGGCATCTGCCGCAGGCGTTGCCGCTGCTTGCGCGCTCGCTGTTGCAGGCGCGGCGCTGTCGCTTGTCGCCACATCGGTGTCGCAACGCTGTTGGCCTTGGACGACCGTGCAATGGGCAAGCGCGTCGGCTTGCGTGGTCGTGGCATGGGCAACTCCAGCCATGCCGGCAAGCGCCAGCAGCATTGCCGCCGCCAGCCTGCCGCGCGCATGCCCCGCAGATCGATATAACGCTTGATTTCCCGTATCGCGGGCAAGCCTTACCGTTCGGCAATGAGCACGCTGCTCACCACCGGCATCTAATTGAATTCGCTTCATTAACGACTTACTCCCCATTGGTCTGGCATGTAAAAACCGACCACCGTGCGATTGCATCGCACGGTCCCCCTGAGGTTTATCGAAAACGCACTCGCCCTGCTTCTGCAGCGGGAACTACCCGCGCAAAAGCATCCACGATCAATCCATAAAGTGCTACAGAAACGCCATGAATCGAAGATTCATAACGTGGTCTTAATCTATTGAAAAACCAAAAGTTCAATTGAGATTGACGTCACACAAGCAGCATCACCAGATACCTCTACTAAATACCTAGTAGTTTTTATAGTTACTTAAAGTAAACCATGTTTCGACCTTTACTAAATGCAGTTCATCGCAACAGCGCCAATGCGACCGCAGGCGTTCGCCCTCATCGGCAACGCATGCAACGTGATGGCGACAAGCCTTGTGCTGGCCGCAGGCCAGGCTGGAAAACCGCGTTTTTCTCGAGTGTCCTGCCGCTGCGCGCGCTGCGTGCAAGGACGTGGCTGCCATTGGCAGCTGTTGCAGGCGAGCCCGACTCCTTGGGAGCCTGCAGTCGACCCAAACGCGGCCATGCATTTTCTTGCTCATAAAGCACCACGCATCGCCACGCCGCTCGCGGCAACGGTCGAAGGACTCGATACCACCGCAGGCCGTCGCGCAGCTCCGACACCGGAAACGACAACGGCCGTGTGCATCGCTGCACACGGCCGTCCAATGACACGGTGGGTACGGCGCTTCAGCTCACGCCGCACACCTCCGCACCCTCAACCGCACCAGACCCGCGCGTTGCGGAACATCCGCAGCCACGGCGAGTCCTCGCCCCAGTCGGCCGGGTGCCAGCTCAGGTTTGCCGTACGCGGGGTGCGCTCCGGATGCGGCATCAGGATGGTGGCGCGGCCGTCGCTGCTGGTCAGGCCGGTGATGCCGTCCGGCGAGCCGTTCGGATTGAGCGGGTACTGCGATGCCACCGCGCCATCGCCATCGATGAAGCGCAGGGCCACACGGGCAGCCGCCTGATCCACCACGGTGTCGAACTCGGCGCGGCCTTCGCCATGCGCCACCGCCACCGGGATCCGCGAACCGGCCATGCCGCGCAGGAAGATCGACGGCGACTCCACCACTTCCAGCAAGGCGGTGCGCGCTTCGAACTGCTCGCTGCGATTGCGCAAAAAGCGCGGCCAATGCTCGGCACCGGGAATGATGTCCTTGAGCTGGCTGAGCATCTGGCAGCCGTTGCACACACCCAGCGCGAAGGTATCGCTGCGCGCAAAGAACGCGGCGAACGCGTCGCGCAAGGCCGAGCGCTCCAGGATCGAGGTGGCCCAGCCACGCCCGGCACCCAGCACGTCGCCGTAGCTGAAGCCGCCACAGGCGGCAAACCCGGAGAACTGCGCCAGATCCACGCGGCCTTCGATCAGGTCGCTCATGTGCACGTCGAACGCACGGAAACCGGCGCGTTCGAAGTTGTAGGCCATCTCGATCTGCCCGTTGACGCCCTGCTCGCGCAGGATCGCCACCTTGGGCCGCGCACCGGTCGCCACAAACGGCGCGGCCACGTCTTCGGACGGGTCGAACACCAGCTTCGGACGCAATCCCGGCGCCTGGAAGTCGCGTGCCTGCGCGCGCTCCTCGTCGGCGGTTTCCGGGTTGTCGCGCAATTTCTGCATGGCGTGCGTCACCGACCACCAGGCGTCGAACAAGGCTTCCCAACGCCACTCGGCCAGCACCCGGCCCTGCCCGCTCACGCGGATGCGCGGCGCGCCGGTGGGGCGTGCGATGCGCTGCGCGCACTCGGTCAGCGCGTGCCGCTCGACCAGATCGGCGAACGCGGCGCGGTCCTCGCTGGCGATCTGCACCACCGCGCCCAGTTCTTCGTTGAACAGGCTGCGGAATGCATCGTCGCCCCAGGCATCGAGGGTGATGTCCAGGCCCTGCCGCGAGGCGAACGCCATCTCGCACAGCGCCGCAAACGCACCGCCATCGCTGCGGTCGTGGTACGCCAGCAACAGGCCGCTCTCGCGCGCCGCGCGGATCAGTTCAAAGAAGCTGCGCAGCCGCTGCGCATCGTCCAGATCCGGCACCTCGCCGCCGAACGCCGGCAATGCCGCAGCGTCGGCATACACCTGCGCCAGCACCGAACCGCCCAGGCGCTGCTTGCCGCCGCCCAACCCGATCAACCACAGCTCGCTCTCTTCGTCGCTGCGCAACAACGGCGTCAACTGCGTGCGCACATCGCCGACCGGCGCGAATGCACTGATGATCAGCGAGACCGGTGAAACGCTCTTGTGGGCGATGGGATTGGAGAGTGGGGATTGGGGATTCGCAACGGCGGAGGGCTGCGGCGTTTCGCCATTCCCGATTCCCGATTCTCCATTCCCGACAACCCACTGCGCCTGCATCGACAGCGAGTCCTTGCCCACCGGCACGCTCAGTTCGAGCGCCGGGCACAGCTCCATGCCGATCGCGCGCACGGCGTCGTACAGCAGCGCGTCTTCGCCGGCGTGACCGGCGGCGGCCATCCAGTTGGCCGACAGCTTGATGCTGTCCAGCGTCTGCACCGGCGCGGCGCACAGGTTAGTGATCGCCTCGCCCACCGCCATGCGCGCCGACGCGGCGGCGTTCAACAACGCCAGCGGGGTGCGCTCGCCGATCGACATCGCCTCGCCGGCGAAGGTGTCGAAGCCGGCCAGGGTGATCGCGCAATCGGCCAGCGGCAGCTGCCACGGCCCGATCATCTGCTCGCGCGCGGTCAGGCCGCCCACGCTGCGGTCGCCGATGGTCACCAGAAAGCTCTTGGACGCCACCGTGGGATGCGCCAGCACGCGCTGGCCGGCCTGCTGCAGGTCCAGCGCGGCGGTCTGCAGCACCGGCCACTGCGGCGCCGGCGGATGCACCGCATCGCGATGCATCTTCGGTGCCTTGCCGAAGAGCACGTCCATCGGCAGGTCGATCGGGAGCGGGGATTGGGGATTGGGGATTGGGGATTGGTTGGAAGCAACGGCGGACCCGGCAACTGATGAATCGCTTTTGCGAATCTCGAATCCCGACTCCCCAATCCCGTCCCCAAACACGCCATAGCCAACCACCAGCCGCTCCTCGGCCGTGGCCACGCCGACGGCGGCAAACGGGCAGCGTTCGCGCGCGCAGATGGCGGCAAATTCGTCCAGGCGTGCCTGCGGTACGCCCAGTACGTAGCGCTCCTGCGATTCGTTGCACCACAGTTCCAGCGGCGACAGCGAGGGGTCGTCGGTGAGCACGCGGCCCAGGTCGATGATGCCGCCCACGCCGGAGTCGTGCAGCAACTCGGGGATGGCGTTGGACAGGCCGCCCGCGCCCACGTCGTGGAACCAGCGGATCGGGTTGTCGGTGCCCAGCGCCACGCAGCGGTCGATGACCTCCTGGCAGCGGCGCTCCATCTCCGGGTTTTCGCGCTGCACGCTGGCGAAATCCAGCGCCTCGGCACTGTCGCCGGCCGCCACCGAGCTGGCCGCACCGCCGCCCAGGCCGATCAGCATCGCCGGGCCACCCAGCACGATCACCGCATCGCCGGGCTGCAGGCGCAGCTTCTCGACCTGATTGCGATCGATCGCGCCCAGGCCGCCGGCCAGCATGATCGGCTTGTCGTAGGCGCGGGTCAGGCCCTCACCTTCGGCAAGCTCGAAACTGCGGAAATAGCCGAGCAGGTTCGGCCGGCCGAATTCGTTGTTGAACGCGGCGCCGCCGAGCGGGCCGTCGAGCATGATGTCCAGCGCCGGAGCCATGCGCGGGTTCAGCGCGCGCGGCGCCTCCCACGGCTGCGGCAGGGTCGGGATGCGCAGGTGCGACACCGTGAACCCGGTCAGCCCGGCCTTGGGCTTGCCGCCGCGGCCGGTGGCGCCTTCGTCGCGGATCTCGCCACCGGCACCGGTGGCAGCGCCGGGAAACGGCGCGATCGCGGTGGGGTGGTTATGCGTTTCGACCTTGATCGCAAACGCCGACGGCAGCACCGCCTCGGCACGGTACTCGCCACTGGCCGGATCCGGCCGATAGCGCGCGGCCGGCACGCCTTCCACCACCGCCGCGTTGTCGCTGTAGGCCGACAAGGTGTGCTGCGGGGTCTGCTGGTGGGTGTGCTTGATCATGCGGAACAGCGAGCGTTCCTGCGGCTTGCCGTCGATGGTCCAGCTGGCATTGAAGATCTTGTGCCGGCAGTGCTCGGAATTGGCCTGGGCGAACATCATCAGCTCGACATCGGCCGGGTCGCGGCCCAGCTCGGCGAAGCGTTCGCGCAGGTAGTCGATCTCGTCCTGCGCCAGCGCCAGGCCGAGGTCGCGGTTGGCCTGTTCCAGCGCCGCCAGCGGCACGCGCTGCAACTGTCCGCGATCGGGCACGTTGAACAGCGCCTCGGCGGCCGCGGCCGAGCCGAGCAGCGACTGCGTCATCGGGTCGTGCAGCAGCTTGGCCACGGCGGCCTGCATCGCTTCGTCGGCCGGCCAGCCGGCCAGATCGATGCGGGTGCCGCGCTCCACGCGCTGGATCGGCTGCCCGGCCCCGCGCACCAGTTCGGTGGCCTTGCTCGACCACGGCGACAAGGTGCCCAGACGCGGCACCACATAGCACGAGGAGGCATCCTCGGCCCGCGGCGCGGGGGCGGCTTCGGCCTGCAGGATCCGCTGCAAGGTGGCCTGGTCGGGCGCTTGCCCGGCCTCGGCGCGGATGAAGTACACGTGCCAGGCGCCGGTGATGCGCAGCGCGGGAACGAGGGTTTGCAGGCGGGTTTCGAGCCGAGCGCGGCGGAACGGCGAAAGGGCGGAAGCGCCCTCGAGGACCATCATGTCCGGGGAACCGTGTCAGAAACGGGGCTGCAGATTGTAACGGAGCTGATGCGTCGGCGCCGGACCCGGCGTGGGTGGGCCGCCGATCCATGCAGTGATCATTCGCACAGCCCGGGCCGGATTCGGCGCGTGCCGGCCGATGCGGCAACGGCGAAGGCGGATGGCGATGCCGGCAGGGAGTCACGCGCACGCCCGCGCTTAGGCCGGGTCGCAGCGCGGTAGCAACGTCCACAGCGCTAGCCACCACCGGTCCACCGCCGCTCTCACCGCATCAACCGTGCAGCCAGCCCGCCCCTGAAACGCAGGAGGCCGGAATGCATGCATTCCGGCCTCCTGATCGATCACACCGACCGCCGCAGCGGCCAGCATCCCGGCTCAGCTGCGGGATACCTCAGCGGCTGCCGCCGGCAGTGCTGACCGCGCGCTTTTCCAGCGCCTCACGCAGCTGCGCCGGCGGCAGGTAGCCACCGAGCTGGGTGCCGTCCGGCGCAAAGATCGCCGGGGTGCCATTGACGCCCAGACGCTGGCCCAGCGTGTATTCCATCGACACCGGGTTCTTGCAGTCCTTGGCATTCACCGGCTGCCCGGACTTGGCCGCGGTCAGGGCCTGCTTGCGGTCGGCCGCGCACCACACCGCGATCATTTCCTTGTGGTCCTGGCTGCCCAGGCCCATGCGCGGAAACGCCAGATATTCCACCGCGATGCCCTGCTTGTTGAGTTCGCCGATCTCGCTGTGCAGCTTGCGGCAGTAGCCGCATTCCACGTCGGTGAACACCGTCACGGTGTACTTGGGGTTTGCCGGTGCGAACACGATGCGGTCGGCCTTGGGCACGGTCTCCAGCTGCTTGCGGCGGTAGGCCAGCAGGCCCGGGCTGGCAGCGAACTGCTTGTTCTGGATGTCGAACGGCTGCGCCTGGATCAGGTAACGGCCGTCGTCGCTGACGTACAGCACCTGCCCGCCGACCACCACTTCGCGGAAACCGGGAAACGGCGCGGCGCCGATGTAGTCCGGCTTGAAATCCGGATCCAGCGCCTTGAGCGCGACGCTCACACGCTGGTCCACATTGCCCGCAGCGGCAGGGGCGGCGGCGGCTGGCTTGGCGCCGGCGTTGCTTGCCGCAGGCTGCGAGGATTGCGCGCAGGCGGTAAGGCTGATTGCGCCCAGCAGCGCGGCGATGGCAAGACGATACATTCACGCATCCAGTGGAATGGGGTGCCTGGATTCTCGCACAGCGCAGATGAAGCCAGGCAGCGAGCGGAATGCTTTGTTTACCGGCCGAGCCGCTGAATGGGCCACGGCGGGCCGCCGCGGCGCCTGCAGCCGCAGTCAGCCGCGCGGATGATGGGCGGCGTGCAGCTTCTGCAGGTGCTGACGCGCCACCAGGGTGTAGATCTGCGTGGTGGACAGCGAGCTGTGACCCAGCAGCATCTGCAGCGCGCGCAGGTCCGCACCGTGGTTGAGCAGATGGGTGGCAAAGCTGTGCCGCAGCCCGTGCGGGCTCACCGTGGCGGGGTCGATCCCGGCCACCGCCGCATAGCGTTTGACCAGCGCCCAGAACTGCTGGCGGCTGGGTGGCTGCCGCGCTGCATCGATGAACAACGGCACCTGCCCGTCCACTGCCGCCACCGCCTTGTGGCTGGCCAGCAGCGGGCGCGCCTGGCTCAGATACCGCTCCAGCCAGTGCTGGGATTCCTCGCCCAGCGGCACCAGCCGCTCCTTGCTGCCCTTGCCGGTGACCCGTAGCACGCCCTGGCGCAGGTTGACTCCCACCGCCGGCAGGTTGACCAGTTCGCTGACGCGCAGGCCGGCCGCATACATCAGCTCGAGCATTGCGCGGTCGCGCAGGCCCAGCGGCGTGTCGATCGCGGGCGCGGCCAACAGCGCCTCGATCTGCGTTTCGGTCAGCGCCTTGGGCAAGCTACGGGGCAACTTTGGTGGGTCGATCAGCGCCGTCGGGTCGTCGCTGCGTACCCCATCGCGCAGGCACAGCGCGTAGAACGCCCGCAGCGTCGACAATAGCCGCGCTGTGCTGCGTGGGGAGTAATTGGCCTGAGCGCGCCAGCGCAGATAGTCGAACAACGCCGCCCGATCGACACCCAGCAGGCCGCCGCCGGCACCGTCGCGCCAGCGCGCCAGGCCTTCCAGGTCGCGTCGGTAACTGTCCAGGGTCTGCCGTGCCACGCCCTGCTCGGCCCATAACCGGTCCAGGAAGCGTTCGATGGCGGCGGCATCGGCGGCCTGCACCGGTGGCAGGTGTTGCGCCAGTTGGCGACGTTCGGCGGGACTGCTGGCTGACATCGCAACAGCATAGAGCGTGACATGCGATTTGCGGCGCGCCGTGTTGGCCAGGCGCGGGATTGGCGGTGCGGCTTGCCTCGACAAGCCACCCACCACATCGCTCCCGCCTCGACGCACAGGCCCGGCCCGGCGCGGGATTGCCGCAGCGCGACGTTGCCCGATCGGCTGCGCCGGCTATGCTCGCGGCATGACCTCGCCCCCTTCACCGCGCAGCGCGCGACCGCCCGCCCTGGTGGTCTGGCGCCTGCTGGCCCTGTGCTACGACGCCTGGCCGGTCCTGGCACTATGGATGCTGATCTCCGCCGCGTTCACGCTGGGCTTCACGCTTGCCGGGCACCCGGCCCGCGAAAACATCGCCCCCTTCAGCGGCTGGCAATGGCTGTTGTGGCTGTGCTGCTGGATCGCCGCCGGGGTGTACGCCACCGTCAGCTGGCGACGGGGTGGCCAGACCCTGGGCATGCGCCCGTGGCGGCTGTCGCTGGTCGGGCCGCAAGCCACCTGGCGCGCGCTCTGGGTCCGCTATGCCGTCGGCACGCTGTCGCTGGCCTTGGCTGGCGCAGGATTCTGGTGGGCCTGGCTGGACCGCGACCGCCTGGCCTGGCACGACCGCGCCAGTGGTACCCGGCTGCAGCGCACGCCCAAACGCTGAAACGACCAGGCCGGCCTTTTGCCGATCTTTACGGCAGGCGCCGCAGGAGTGCGGCGGTCATGCGACGTACTGACCGCCTACACGCATAGAGCGGCAACCGCTGCTCAGAGCAGGCAGAACACGGCTCCACCGACGCTGAACCGACGCATCGGCGTCAGCTACTGCGCCGTCGGAACAGCCATGCCGACACGCCCAGCATCACCATCGGCGGCAGCGCGTAGGCGATGCGGTAATCCAGCTTGAGCGCGCCGGCCATGCGGCCGAAGAACAGCTGCAGCAGCCAGAACCCCAGCGCGAACAGGATGCCCAGGAACAGCCGCTTGCCCAGGCCGCCGCTACGCAGCGAACCGAACGAGAACGGAATCGCCGCCAGGCACAGCGCCAGGACGTTGAGCGGATAGAACCAGCGGCTCCAGTACTGGTCTTCGTAGTCGCGCGCGTCCAGGCCGTTGCGGCGGCGGTACTCGATGCTCTGTTCCAGATCACGCGCGGACAGGTTGCGCGGCTTGGCCAGCCCGGCCGCCAGCGCCGCCGGGCTGAGCTGGGATTGCCACGGCAGCTCGGGGAAGGTTTCGCGCTGCACCGAGCGTTCCTGGAAGGTGTCGCGGCGCACCTGGCGCAGCGTCCAGGTCCCATTGCGGTTCTCGGCCAGTGCCGCATAGGTCAGCTGCTGCATGCGGCCGCTGGCATCGAGGTGGTACAGCCGCACATCGTGCAGGTCCAGCGCGGTGCCGCCGCCGTCGAGCAGCTTCTCTTCGCCGCTGAGCGCATTGAGGAAGGTGTCGCCCTCGCGCGCCCACAGGCCGGAATAGCGCGAGCCGGCCATGTTGCTGTTGTAGCGGGCGCTGGTCTTGAGGGTATCGGCCTGGTTCTGTGCCCACGGCCCCACCGTCTCGCCACTGATCACCATGGTGGCGGTCAGCAGCGCCATGGCCGCCACCACCGAGGCCGACATACGCTTGCGCGACACGCCGAGCGCGCGCAGCGCGGTGAGCTCGGACGTTGCCGCCAGCTGCCCCAGGCCCATCAAGGCGCCGATCACCGCCGCGGTGGGAAACAAGGTGTAGGCCCGGCGCGGCACGGTATAGGCCACATAGGCCACCGCATGGCCAAAGCTGTAGCTGCCCTGGCCGATGCTTTTGGCCTCGCTGGCAAAGGCGTTGACCAGGTCCAGGCCCAGCAGCACCGCCCACGTCAGCAGCACGGTGAACAACACCGCGCGCCCGATGTACCAGTCATGCACCCGCGGCATCAGCCTCATGCGCGCACCCTCGGCCGACGCACGCGGCCATCGCGCGCATACGCCCAGATCGCCACCGCCAGCAGCGGCAGGGTCAGCCACCACAGACCGAGCGCGGCCGGCGTCTTGCCATTGGCGATCCACTGGGTGCCGACGATCATCAGATTGGTGCCCACCATGTACGCCAGGAAGGCCAGCATGATCCGGCCATACCGCTGCTGCCGTGGCGCGCTGCGCGACAGCGGCAGGGTCAGCAGCGCGAAGGCCAGCGCCAGCAGCGGCGGCGCCAGGCGCTCATGCAGCTGCGCGCGCGCGGCCGGGCGCTGGTCCGACAGCAGCTGCGTGGTCCACATCACTTCCGGATCGTTGGCATCGTGCACCTGGGTCCGGTCGGGCAAGGCCACATCGTTGCTGGCGAACTTCATCAGGCGGTAGTCCAGGGTGTTGCCGGCGGCCGGGCCTTCGATGCGGTAACCGTCCTCCAGGCGCAGATAACGGTCGGCCTTGCCTTCGAAGAACATCGCGCCGCGGTCGGCGGTGACCACATCGATGCGGTCGTCCTTCTGGCGCTGCATGAAGACCTTGCCCAGGCCCTTGCCGTCGGCCGAGATCGTGGTCAGGTACACCACGCCGCCACCGGACAGCGGGGTGAACTTGCCCGACTCCAGGCCGGCCATCACGATGCTGCGGTTGGCGTCTTCCAGCATGGTCTCGGCGGTGCGGCTGGCCCAGGGGCCCAGCCACAGCGAGCACAGCCCGATCACCACCACCACCGGCACCACCAGCATCAGCATCGGCCGCAACATGCGCCGCGGGCCCACACCGATGGCGGTGATGACGGCCATTTCTGAATCGCGGTACAGCCGCGCCAGTGCCAATAACAGCCCCAGCATCAGCGCCAACGGCAGGATGATCGGCAGATACGCAACGAATTGCAGGCCCACCTGAGACAGCAGCAAGCGAGCAGGGATGCGGCCATCGGCGATATTGCCGAGGATATCCACCAGCACACCGCCGACGCTGACGACCAGCAGCACGATCAAGGTGGCCAGGAAGCTCTGGGTGAAATCGCTAAGCAGGTATCGATCGAGCTTCGGCATGGGGTGGGCTTGTTTTAAACTCTCGGATTCGTTCGCGGCGGCGCCAGCCTAGTCCGGTTGGCGTAAACAGCCCGCGATTGTACGGATTTGCCTACGGAATCTGATCAATGGCCCTGCAATTCACCCTGAACCAAGACGCGCCGGCAAGCGCCGCCGTCGACTGCATCGTGGTTGGCGTGTTCGCCGACAAGACCCTGTCGCCCGCTGCCCAGGCACTCGATAGCGCCAGCCAGGGCCGTCTGACGGCCCTGGTGGCACGCGGCGATGTGGCTGCCAAGACCGGCAGCACCAGCCTGCTGCACGACCTGCCCGGCGTCGCCGCCCCGCGCGTGCTGGTGGTCGGCCTGGGCGAGGCCGGCAAGTTCGGCGTGGCGCCGTACCTCAAGGCGGTGGGCGACGCGACCCGCGCGCTGAAGACCGGCCCGGTCGGCACCGCCCTGCTCACCCTGACCGAATTGCCGGTCAAGGCGCGCGACAGCGCCTGGAACATCCGCCAGGCCATCATCGTCAGCGACCACGCCGCTTACCGTTACACCGCCACGCTGGGCAAGAAGAAGGTCGACGAGACCGGCCTGACCACGCTGGCGATCGCCGGCGACGACGCCCGCGCACTGGCCGTGGGCGTGGCCACCGCCGAGGGCGTGGAGTTCGCCCGCGAGCTGGGCAACCTGCCGCCGAACTACTGCACCCCGGCCTATCTGGCCGAGACCGCCGCCGCGTTCGCCGGCAAGTTCCCCGGCGCCGAGGCCGAGATCCTGGACGAGACGCAGATGGAGTCGCTCGGCATGGGCTCGCTGCTGTCGGTGGCGCGTGGCTCGGCCAACCGCCCGCGGCTGATCGTGCTGAAGTGGAACGGCGGCGGCGACGCGCGTCCCTATGTGCTGGTCGGCAAGGGCATCACCTTCGACACCGGCGGCGTCAACCTCAAGACGCAGGGCGGCATCGAGGAAATGAAGTACGACATGTGCGGCGGCGCCAACGTCATCGGCACCTTCGTGGCCACCGTCAAGGCCGAGCTGCCGATCAACCTGGTGGTGGTGGTGCCGGCGGTGGAGAACGCCATCGACGGCAATGCCTACCGCCCCTCCGACGTGATCACCAGCATGTCCGGCAAGACCATCGAGGTCGGCAACACCGACGCCGAAGGCCGCCTGATCCTGTGCGATGCGCTGACCTACGCCGAGCGCTTCAACCCCGAAGCATTGGTGGACGTGGCCACGCTGACCGGCGCCTGCATGGTGGCGCTGGGCCACCAGACCGCCGGCCTGATGAGCAAGCACGACGACCTGGCCAACGAACTGCTGGCCGCCGGCGAGCACGTGTTCGACCGCGCCTGGCGCCTGCCGCTGTGGGACGAGTACCAGGGCCTGCTGGATTCCACCTTCGCCGACGTCTACAACATCGGCGGCCGCTGGGGCGGCGCGATCACCGCCGGCTGCTTCCTGTCGCGCTTTACCGAGAACCAGCGCTGGGCGCATCTGGACATCGCCGGCGTCGCCAGCGACGAAGGCAAGCGCGGCATGGCCACCGGCCGCCCGGTGGGGCTGCTGACCCAGTGGTTGCTGGACCGCGCGGCCTGATGTCGCCACGCGCTGCACTGGCGCTGATTGCCGGCTTCTCCGTTGTGAACGGAGCAGCCAGCGCGGTGCCGGGCTGGACCAACCCCGGCATCGATCTGCTGTGGATCGTCATGCAGATTGTGCTGTTGTTTGTCTGGCTGGCGGCCGACAGCCGCCGGCTCGGCTACCGCCGGCCGGCCTGGATGAATATCGGCATCGTGGCGTTCGCCGTGCTGTTCCTGCCGGTGTATCTGTACCGTTCGCGCCCGCCGGGGCGCCGCCCGCGTGCATTCGGCGGCCTGCTGTTGGCCGTGCTCGGCTTTGCTGCGCTGTTCGTGGCCGCCGGCATGGCCACCGAATTCTTGCTCTCCTCCCGCTTTGTGACCGCCTGATGCCCCGTGCCGACTTCTACCTGATCGCCAAACCGCGCTTCCTCAACGAACCGCTGCGGCTGGTCTGCGAGCTGGCGCGCAAGGCCAACGACGCCAACCTGTCCACGCTGATCCTGGCGCGCGACGCCGCGCAGGCCGAGGCACTGGACGACCTGCTGTGGGCGTTCGACGACGAAGCCTACGTGCCGCACCAGATCGCCGGCACCGATGAGGAAGACGAACTGGCGCCGGTGCTGATCGCCGCGCCGGAGTTCGATGCCCCTTCGCGTCCGCTGGTGATCAACCTGCGCGACGACCCCTACCTGGGTGCCTGCGACCGCGTACTGGAAGTCGTCCCGGCCGACCCCGCCGCCCGCGAACCGCTGCGCGAGCGCTGGAAGCAGTACAAGGCCCTGGGCCTGGAACTAACTAAGTACGACATGTAAGTGGGCGGGGATTGGGGAGTCGGGATTGGGGATTGGTAAAAGCAACTCTTTTGCGCATCCCAGGGCTGCATCCAATGACGAATCCTCAATAGCCGATCTTCGCTCCACCGCACCACCGCTGACGTTGATGAGTGGATTGCCAGCGCTTCTCGCCGGCCCCATGACGCAACCAATCCCGAATCCCGAACAACGAATCGCCGCCTATCTATGACCACCCTCGCCTCCAGCTACGAACCCTCTTCCTTCGAATCGCGCCTGTACGCGCAGTGGGAGGCGGCCGGTTATTTCGTGCCGTCCGGCAAGGGTGAGCCGTATACCGTGCTGCTGCCGCCGCCGAATGTGACCGGGACGCTGCACATGGGCCATGCATTCCAGCAGACACTGATGGACGCGTTGGTGCGCTATCACCGCATGCGCGGCTTCGATACGCTGTGGCAGGTGGGCACCGACCACGCCGGCATCGCCACCGAGATGGTGGTGTCGCGCAACCTGGCCCTGGAAGGCAACGGCGAAACACGCGACTCGCTGGGGCGCGAGGGCTTCATCGCCAAGGTGTGGGAATGGAAGGCCGAGTCCGGCGACACCATCGAGCGCCAGATGCGCCGGCTGGGCACCTCCAGCGACTGGTCGCGCAGCACCTTCACCATGGACCCGCAGCCGTCGGCCGCGGTCAACGAAGCCTTCGTGCGCTGGTACGAGCAGGGCCTGATCTATCGCGGCCAGCGCCTGGTCAACTGGGACCCGGTGCTGAAGACCGCGATCTCCGACCTGGAAGTGGAAAACGTCGAAGAAGACGGCTTCCTGTGGTCGATCCGCTACCCGCTGGCCGACGGCTTGACCTACGAGCACGTCGAACACGATACCGACGGCGTCGAGACGCTGCGCGAAACCCGCGATTACCTGGTGGTCGCCACCACGCGCCCGGAAACCATGCTGGGCGATACCGCAGTGATGGTGCATCCGGAAGACCCGCGCTACGCCACGCTGCACAGCGCCCGCATCGTGCTGCCGCTGACCGGCCGGCAGGTGCCAGTGATCACCGACGATTATGTCGACCGCGCCTTCGGCACCGGCGTGGTCAAGGTCACGCCTGCGCATGACTTCAACGATTACCAGGTGGGCGTGCGACATGACCTGCCGCTGATCAATCTGTTCACCGTCACCGCCACCATCAACGAGAATGCGCCGGAGCGTTATCGCGGCCTGGATCGTTATGACGCACGCAAGCTGGTGCTGTCGGAACTGGAAGACCTGGGCGTATTGGTCGAAACCAAGCCGCACAAGCTGCAGGTGCCGCGCGGCGACCGCACCGGCCAGGTGATCGAGCCCTATCTGACCGACCAGTGGTTCGTGAAGATGGACGCGCTGGCCAGGCGCGGCCTGGAGCTGGTCGAAAGCGGCCAGGTCAAATTCGTGCCGCCGAACTGGATCAACACCTATCGCCACTGGATGGAGAACATCCAGGACTGGTGCATCAGCCGTCAGCTGTGGTGGGGCCATCGCATCCCGGCGTGGTTCGACGAGGCAGGCAAGTGCTATGTCGGCCACGACGAAGCCGAGGTGCGCGCGAAACACGGCCTGGGTGCCGACGTCGCGCTGCACCAGGACAGTGACGTGCTGGAAACCTGGTTCTCCTCGCAACTGTGGCCGTTCTCCACGCTGGGCTGGCCGGATGCGAACGCGATGGCCGAGCGCGGCTTCGAGCGCTACCTGCCGTCGTCGGTGCTGGTCACCGGCTTCGACATCATCTTCTTCTGGGTGGCGCGCATGATCATGGCCACCGACAGCTTCACCGGCCAGGTGCCGTTCCGCGATGTCTACATCACCGGCCTGATTCGCGATGCGCAGGGCCAGAAGATGTCCAAGTCCAAGGGCAACGTGCTCGATCCGCTGGACATCATCGACGGCATCAGCATCGAAGACCTGGTGGCCAAGCGCACCAACGGGCTGATGCAGCCGCGCATGGCCGAGAAGATCGAAAAGGCCACGCGCAAGGAATTCCCGGACGGCATCATCGCCCACGGTGCAGACGCGCTGCGCTTCACCATCGCCGCACTCGCCACGCATGGCCGCGACATCAAGTTCGATCTCGGCCGCGCCGAAGGCTACAAGAATTTCTGCAACAAGCTGTGGAATGCCACGCGCTTTGTGTTGATGAATACCGAGGGCGCGCGCTTTGCCGGCGTGCCGCAGCCGCGCACCGAAGCCGAGCAATGGATTCTGGCGCGCCTGGACAAGGTCACCGCAGAAACCCACGCGCACTACGCCAATTACCGCTTCGATCTGCTCGCGCAATCGCTGTACGAGTTCGCCTGGAATGCGTTCTGCGACTGGTTCGTCGAACTGGCCAAGCCCGCGCTCAATGGCCAGGACAGCGAAGCTGCCGCCAGCACGCGGCACACCCTGCTCCATGTGCTCGAAGCGTTGTTGCGCCTGCTGCACCCGCTCACCCCATTCGTCACCGAAGAACTGTGGCAGCAGGTCGCACCGCGCCTGGGCATCACCGCCGCCACGATCTCGCTGCAGGCATTCCCGCAGGCCGGCGATATCGATACCGCCAGCTACGCCGGCGCAGAGGCCGATGTCGAATGGCTGAAGTCGATGGTGTCGGCACTGCGTCGTGTGCGCAGCGAGTTGAACGTACCGCCGTCCAAGCAGGTACGCCTGCTGCTGCAGGCCGGCACTGCCGACGATCGCGCCCGTATTGGCCGCTTTGCCTCGCAGCTGTCGTTTCTGCTCAAGCTCGAAGCGATCGACTGGCTTGATGCCGGCCAGGACACCCCGCCGTCGGCCACGGCCATCGTCGGTGAGCTGACCCTGCTGGTGCCGCTGGAAGGCCTGGTCGACATGGATGCCGAACGCACGCGCCTGGACAAGGAAATCAAGCGCGTGGAAGCCGAGATCGGCAAGTGCAATGGCAAGCTGGGCAACGCCACCTTCGTGCAGAACGCACCGGCCGTGGTGGTCGAACAGGAGCGTGCGCGCCTGAACGACTGGACCACGCAGCTGACCGGCCTGCGCGAGCAACGCGCCAAGATCTAACGCCGCCAAAACGCACAACGCCCGCAGTGTTGCGGGCGTTGCGGAAACAGATGCAACGCTGCATGCGTTGCATGTGGCAGACGCCGCCTTACAGTTTGCCTGCGCCGGCTTTTGCCTTGACGTCCGCAGCGACCTTGTCGGCCGACAGCAGGCTATAGGTGTACGGCGGGGTCCAACCGATGTTGCTATTCCACGAGCAGGTCAGTGCCTTGCCGTTGAGCAGCGAGCCCTGGTCGCGGTACACGCTGCCGCCGTAATCGGCCGCAATCTTGTCGCAGCTGCTCACCCCACTGATGTCGAACACGTTGCGCTCGGAGAAGATCTTGGACTCCTTGCCCACGCCGTGCGCGTGCGAGAACGGGTAGACCTTATTGCTGGTGCTGCCGACGTGGTAGTTGTTGTACAGGTGCACCTGGCCGAAGCGCACCCGCGGCGCGCGTGCGGAAATGTTCTCGAACAAGGTGTTGTGGATGGTCACCTTGAGCTTGCCGCTGTCGGTGCTGGAGGCGCTGTCGCTGGAGCCGATCAGGTCGTTCTTCTCGTGCGACTTGAACGCCGAGTAGGAAATGGTGACGAAGTTGGCGCCCTTCTTGACGTCCATCGCACCGTCGTGATGCTGCTTGGGGCGTCCGTTGGCGGTGCCGTTCTGATCGTCGGTGCGGCGACCATCGGTGAAGGTGACGTGGTCCACCCACACATTGGTCGCACCCTCGACCGTGAGGCCGTCGTACTCGGAATTCCAGTTGCCGGCACTGCCGTCATCCGGGTCCCAGACCGGCTCCGGATCCCATGGATTTTCGATGGTGATGTTGCGGATGATGACGTCGTTGGCCTTGACGTAGAAATAGCCTTCGCGAATTTCCGCGTTGCTGGTGATGCCGATCAGCGTGGTCTTGGTCGGGATGTCCAGCCGCGCGCGGCTCTTCATATCCGAGGTCGTGGTGTACGGTTTGCCCTCACTGACATCGATGATGCCGCTGATCTTGATGATGCGCCCGTTGCTGCCCACGCTGGCTTTCAGCGCGCTCTTCAGCTCGGCGGCAGTCTTGACCGTGTAGATGTTGGCAGCGGCCGCCTTGGAGCCGCCCTTGGTTCCCCCGTTCTGGGTTGCCCAACCAGTGGTTGCAACTTCCAGTGCAGGATCGGCGCAGGCAACGCCAACGACCAGCAACGACCCGACAAACAGCGACGCGGCGGCCGCCGTTGAAAATTTCGGCTTCATCTTGATGTCTCCCTCGAATGGGTTCGATGCGCCGCGCGGCGGCACACCCCTCGTCTAGCAGGCGCGGAACATACTTTTCATCTCTGTAATGTTCAGTTCCGCGACGCCGATACTAGGAGCATCGCAATGGCTTGTATCTAGCCGATGCATCGATGTGCACGCGCAGTCACGCAAACGGTTGCGGGACACGCAAGAGAAGACAAAACGCTGTAATCAAGACACGTGGAGACAGTCGCGAGGACACTGCAGTGCAGCATGATCTGCAGCGCAGTACAGACGGGCCCGGGTCCAGCACGGTGTGCCACCACGCTCACAGACCTGCATGTTTTTTTGACGCGCACAGCGGCCGCAATGCGCTCTAGCGCCTTCTAGCGGCATCTCGCATGCGAGGACGCAACTGTTCACGTCACCGAAAAGAGAAAATACAAGATGGCGAAAGAATCACCATGATGTGTGCGAGCACGTCATGCCAGATGGCGGCGCGCGAGCAGCCGACGCACGCGGTGCGTCAGGAACGATGTGCGCCTTGCTGCGATCGATTGCAGTGACGCGCAAGGGCGTTGCTCACGGCATCGGCGATTGCCTGTTTACCCGATCGTCTGCTGTAACGACGAAGCCGCAGCTGCCGTGAGACAGCGCAGTACCGGCGCAATCGTCCGCCCGCGACGCAAGCGCCGGGCGGAATATCTGCGGGTCGTCAGGCCCCTGACCAAGGCAAACGCGCGGCGCCTGTCAGGTGAGTGGCTGACAGTGCCAGCCGGACGTACGCGAACGCTCCCATCAGCAACCGCCGATGCCGCTCAGGAAAACCCCTCGAAGGACAACTCGATCGCCATCACCAACGCATCTTCGCGGCCGGTGTTGGAGGGGTAGTAGCGTGGGCGCCGCCCGATTTCATTGAAGCCTTCGGAGTGATACAGCGCAATCGCCGACGGGTTGGACGGGCGCACTTCCAGAAACGCCCGCCGCGCGCCGCGATCGCAGGCGCCCTTGATCAGCGCGCGCAACAGCACCCGGCCATGCCCCTGGGATTGCGCCTCCGGTGCGATGCAGACATTGAGCACGTGCGCTTCGTCGGCGGCGATGCTGATCACCCCGTAGCCAATGACCTGCCCGCCCTGCTCCATCACCCAGCCCGGATAGCCCGCCTGCAGGCAGTCGCGAAAGATGCTGCGCGTCCACGGGAACGGATAGGCGCGGTGTTCGATCTCCATCACCACATCCAGATCGCTCTCGCGCATGGCGCGTAGCGAGGTGGGCAGCGGCACGTTCAAGGCGCTCATGCCGGATCCCGACGCCGCCGCAGCGCACGCAGTTGCGGCCACAGCGCGCGCTTGGCCGCCGGGTTGCCGCGCAACTCGGCCAGCGGCCAGGATGCCATCAAGGCCTGGGTATTCGGATCGCCTGGATTGCAGCCGGAGGCGCGCAGCAATGCCATCTGCAGGCGATCGGGCATGCCGACCCGGCTGCGCCGCTGCGGCGCTGCCGATGGCGCAGTCGTGACCGCAGACGGCGCGTCGGCCGGCGCAGCGGGTGCGCTGCGCCGGACCACAGGCGGTGCCGCGGGTGGCGGCATCGACGGCGCGCGCTCCACGCGTGACGGTGCAGCCGCCGCCGGCGCATGCTCGCTCGTCTCGTCAGGCGCCGCCGCGTCCACGGCGTCGCGGTCCAGATACACGGTGTGCCCCAACGCCTGCAGATACGACACCTGCAGATCGGACCACATCGGCTCGGAGGCCAATTGACTCATGGCAACTCGGGCGTGCGCCGCCAGCGCCGCCACAGCCACATCACCGGGCCGGACAGCGCATACAGCACGCCGATCACCAGCAGCGAACGGGCCAGATCGATCACCAGCAACGCGATCACCACCGTGGCGATCGCCAGCGCCAGGAACGGCACACGGTCGGCGCGCGGACCACGCGCGCCGCCCTTGAAACTCCAGAACCGGATCCGGCTGACCATCAGCAAGGCCGCCACCACGGTGACCGCCAGCGCCAGGTAACGCAGCTGCTCGCCGTCGAAGCCCAGGCTATCGTCGGCAAAGGCCCAGACGAAGGACATCATCAGGCCGGCGGCCGCCGGGCTGGCCAGGCCGATGAACCAGCGCTTGTCGACCACGCCGACCTGCGTGTTGAAGCGCGCCAGCCGCAGCGCCGCGCAGGCCGCATACAGAAAGGCGGCCGACCAGCCGACCCGACCCATCACGTTGCTGTCGTACTTCAATGCCGACAGCGACCAGTGGTACATCACCAACGCCGGGGCCATGCCGAAGCTGACCAGGTCGGCCAGCGAGTCGTACTGCACGCCGAATTCGCTGCTGGTATTGGTCAGGCGCGCGACCCGGCCGTCCAGCCCGTCCATCACCGCGGCCACGAACACCGCCATGGCGGCCTGGACGAATTGCCCATTGGCGGCGGCGATGATGGCGTAGAAACCGGAAAACAGCCCGGCGGTGGTGAACAGGTTCGGCAGCAGGTAAATCGTGCGCGAGCGCGGGGGCGGTCTCATCTCATCCATCCGGCAAGTGTAGGGCCTGAGGTCCGTCCGGCGGTAGCGCGCCTGTGCGCCTGCGGCGTCACTTGCCAGCGCGGGCCGCGGATGCTGCAATCGCCGCGGGAATCATCCAGGGGAAGCCACATGCACCTGTCGTCCGGGCTTTGCGCCCTGCTGATGCTGGCCAGCGCCGCCGCCGGCGCGACCGATCTGTATAAATGGAAGGACGCCAAGGGCGTCACCCACTACACCGAAACCCCGCCACCGGCCGGCCAGCGCTACGAAGCGCGCCGGATCGATGCGCGCAGCGGCACCGCTGCCATCGCCGCGCCGGAAACCACCACGCCCGAATCGGCCGACTGCCTGACCGCACGCCGCAACCTGGAACTGCTCAGCGGCAAGGGCGAGGTCACCATGGGCGCCGGCGCCGACGGCAAGCCCGGCACCCCGCTGGACCCGGACGCACGCGCGGCGCAGCGCAATCTCGCCGAGGCGGCCGCCAAGGCCTATTGCAAGCCGGCAGCGAGCGGCAATCCGGCCACCTGAGCCGGCCCGGGACCGGCCACATACCGGTCCCGGCATCCGGCCGATCGGCCGGTGCCCCTGACCGGCAGGGCGCGAGACTGGCAAACTATGGGCTTTCCGCTCAAGCGAAGCCCGATGCGTCTTTCCCAGTTCCACCTGCACACCACCAAGGAAACCCCGGCCGACGCCGAGCTGGTCAGCCACCGTCTGATGCTGCGCGCGGGCATGATCCGCAAGCTGGCCTCCGGGCTGTACACCTGGTCGCCACTGGGTCTGCGCGTGCTGCGCAAGGTCGAGGCCATCGTGCGCGAGGAGATGAATCGCGCCGGGGCGGTGGAAGTGCTGTTCCCCACCATCCAGCCGCGCGAGCTGTGGGACGCCACCGGCCGCTGGGAGAAGTTCGGCGGGCAGTTGCTCAAGATCAAGGATCGCAAGGAGCAGGAGTTCTGCTACAGCCCGACCGCCGAAGAGGCCGCGGCCGAATTCGCGCGCCAGGAGATCAACAGCTACAAGCAGCTGCCGCTGAACTTCTACCAGATCCAGACCAAGTTCCGCGATGAGATCCGCCCGCGCTTCGGGGTGATGCGCGCGCGCGAATTCCTGATGAAGGATGCCTATTCCTTCCATCTCACCGATGCCGACATGGCGCGCGAATACGACAACATGCGCGCGGCCTATACCCGCATCTTTACCCGGCTGGGGCTGGAATTCCGCGCCGTGCAGGCCGACTCCGGCGCCATCGGCGGCGACGCCTCGCAGGAATTCCACGTCATCGCCGCCTCCGGCGAGGACTCGCTGGCGTTCTCCACCGGCTCCGATTACGCCGCCAACGTGGAAACCGCCAGCGCCGCCCTGCCCGCCCCGCGCGCTGCGGCTGGCGAGGCAATGCGCCAGGTCGCAACGCCCACCCAGAAGACCTGCGAAGACGTCGCCCAGTTGCTGGGCATCGCGCTGCAGCGCACGGTCAAGTCGGTGGCGGTGATGACCGAAGCCGGCTTCGTGCTGGTGCTGGTGCGCGGCGATCATGCCGTCAACGAGATCAAGCTTGGCAAGGTCGCCGGCCTGGCTGGTTACCGCCTGGCCAACGAAACCGAAATCCGCGACCACCTCGGCTGCGAGCCGGGCTTTCTGGGTCCGATCAATACCGCCCGCCCGGTGCGCGTGGTGGCCGATCGCGACGTCGCGGCGCTGGCCGATTTCGTGGTCGGCGCCAATGTGCCCGGCGCGCACCTGGTGGGCGTCAACTGGGGCCGCGACCTGCCCGAACCGGAAACCGTTGCCGATGTGCGCAACGTCATCGACGGCGAACGCGCGGCCGACGGCGGCGAGCTGCGGCTGGCCCGCGGCATCGAGGTGGGGCATGTGTTCCAGCTCGGCAGCCAGTATGCGCAGGCATTGCAGGCCACCGTGATCGACGAGAACGGCAAGCCCGCAGTGATGAAGATGGGCTGCTACGGCATCGGCATATCGCGCATCGTGGCCGCGGCGATCGAGCAGAATCACGACGATGCCGGCATCGTCTGGCCCGCGCCGATGGCACCGTGGCAGGTGGTGGTCTGCATCATCAACCCCAAGCAGGATGCGCAGGTGGTTGCCGCCGCTCAGGCATTGCTGGACGAATTGCTTGACGCAGGCATTGAAGCGGCGCTGGACGATCGCGGCCTGCGCCCGGGTGCGATGTTTGCCGATATGGAACTGCTGGGCATTCCGCATCGGGTGGTGGTCTCCGAACGCGGATTGGTCGCCGGTACCTTTGAATATCGTGCCCGTACTGCGGAAGCAGCAGAAAACCTGGATAAGGCCGGATTATTCTCCCGCCTGGGTCGTTGATCAAATCACCCGAAACTACTTCGATTAGATGAACACAATGCGCCGGAGTATTTCGGCGCATTTGTCACCCGGGTTTTCTGACATTATGATGGCCAGCGCTGCCACGGACCGGCATTCTTTTCTCTCTCATCTTCCGGAGTAGTGATGTCGATCGATCTTAGCGGCCTGTCGGCCAAGCAATTGGGTGCCCTGATCAAAAACGCGAAAAAGCAGCAGACCGTGGTTGCCAAGCGCGCCCCGATTGCCAAGGTCCGCACGCAGCTGACCCGCGCGGCAAAAGCCCAGGGTTATTCCATCGAAGAATTGTTTGGCGCCAGCGCCGGTGCGGGCCGTTCGGCTGCCGCTGCCAAGCCGGGTCCGCGCGCCGGCCGCAAGCTGGGCAAGGTTGCGCCGAAGTATCGCAACCCCGCCAATCCCCAGGAAGCCTGGACCGGCCGCGGCAAGCAGCCGCGCTGGCTGGCCGAACTGACCGCCGCCGGCAAGAAGGTCGAAGACTTTCTGATCAGCAAGGTCAGCGCCAAGAAGACCCCGGCCAAGAAGGCCGCGCCGCGCAAAGCTGCCACCAAGCGCGTGACCAAGAAGCCCAAGGCGGCTTGATTGTTACCAATAAAAAACGCCGGCAGTGCCGGCGTTTTTTATTGCGCGTTTTCTGCCGGTCATAAATTCTTGCGGGCCGGAATCAACAGATTGCCGAACAGCAATCCGGCCATCAAGGCCATCACGATATTGGTCACCGCCAATAGCGCGGCCTGCCCCACACTGACATCCTGTTGCTGTATCAGGGTCAGAAAGCCGCGCAGGCTGACACTGCCCGGAACCAGCATGATGATGCCGGGCAAACGGATCAATGCCCCGGGTTTTTGTATCACCCGCCCGAACAGATTACCGGCGGCGGTCAATGCCATGGCCGATGCAAAGACACCGGCCGGACCGCCCCAGGCGTGCCCGGCATAACGCGCGATGACATACCCGGACATGGCCGCCGCCATGATCCATAAATAATCGCGTCGATTGGCCTTGAACAACACCGCAAACGCATAAGCGGCCACCAGCAGCGAGGCCCATTCCACCCAGCCGGCCTGCGGGCGCAATGCGGCCACCTGCGGATGCAGGCCGAGCACCTGGGTCAGCGTCACCGCGATCACTGCACCGACGGTGAGCTTGAGCACCGTGGTCACCGCACCGGCCAGCCGCGCCGTGCCCGAGACCCAGTGCTGGCTGGCCAGTTCGTTGAAGGCATTGGTCAACGACATGCCGGGCAGCAGCACCACCAGCGAGGCGATGATCACCGTGTTGAGGTTCAGTGGCCCGACCAGCGACGCCACCACTGCGGCCACCACCCCGGCCAGCAGGCCGGCCAGCGCCTCGCCGGCTTCCTTGGTCGCCGGCCGCCTGTCGGTGTATTGGGTCAGCAGGCCGATCGACATGCCGATCGCGCCGGCGGTGGCGATATCCAGCCAGGGCAGTTTCCACAGCCCTGCCACGCCGGCGGCGGCCAGCCCGAATGCCAGCACCTGCATGGTCTTGCCGCGCCGATCGACCTCGCGGTCCAGCCGCCGCAGCGCGGTGTGGCCCTGCGCGATGCTCATGCGCCCGTTGGCCACGCCGTCGGCCACGTAATCGGCCACGCTGAGCTTGTAAAGGTCGTTCTCGCCCGGAGCCAGCCGGATCACCCGGGTGATGTCGCTGGAGCCGATGGCCTTGGTCGGGTCGCTGAAGCTCAAAATGATCCCGGTGGGATTGGACCAGGGCTCGCAGTCCAGGCCCAGCTTGTGCGACAGCCCGACCACGGCGGCCTCCAGGCGCTGCGCCGTGGTGCCGTAGGAATGCAGGCGTCCGGCGATTTCCGAAACAAAGGCGACGCGCTGGGCATAGGTGGCGCTGGCGGACGGTTGGACGACGGTGGCAGCGGACATGCGTGGCGGGTCGGATCGGAGAAACGCCGTCTGGCGAGGCCGTCAGTGTATGCCGCAGCGCACCTGGCCGGCGCGCCGATTGTCTGTGCCGGGACCGCAGCGGCGAAGCGTCCCCATCATTCGCTCACGCCGGGCGCGGTATGCTGGCGCCACGGACAGGCCACCCATGATCAAAGCGCAACCTCCACGCATCGAACAAGACTCGCAGGATCACGCACAGGTCCGCCTTGCTGGCAGTTGGGTCCTGGCGACCGCGTTGCCCCAGGCCGAGCTGCTGCAGGCTGTGCCCGAAGGGATCCGGCGCATCGACGCGCGCGGCATCGGGCAACTGGACTCGGCCGGGGTGCTGCAGCTGCTGCGCTTCGCCAGCCGCATGGGCCTGAAGGAAGACGCGATCGACTTCCGCGATGAGCACCAGGCGCTGGTGTGCACCATCGAGGAACTCAACGACGAACGCCCCAAGCCCAAACGCGACTACGGCTTCGTCGCCGCGCTGGACCGTCTGGGCCGCACCACCCACGGCGTCGGCCAGGGCATTCTGGAGCTGAACAGCTTTCTGGGCGAGAACCTGGTCAAGATCGCGCGGCTGATCCACGAGCCGCGGCGCTTCCGCCTGACCTCCACCGTGCACCACATGGAGCAGGTCGGCCTGGATGCGGTGCCGCTGGTGGTGCTGCTGTCGTATCTGGTCGGCGCGGTGATCGCATTCCTGGGCTCGACCATCCTGCGCGACTTCGGCGCGGAGATTTACGTGGTGGAGCTGGTGTCGATCGCCTTCCTGCGCGAATTCGCGGTGCTGCTGACCGCCATCGTGCTGGCCGGGCGCACCGCCAGTGCGTTTACCGCGCAGATCGGTGCGATGAAATCGCGCGAGGAAGTGGACGCGATCCGCACCCTGGGCCTGGACCCGATCGACCTGCTGGTGATTCCGCGCCTGCTTGCGCTGATCTTCACCCTGCCGCTGCTGACCTTCATCGCGATGATCGCCGGCCTGGCCGGTGGCGTCACCGTGGGCGCATTCGATCTGGATATCCCGCCGCAGATGTACCTGGCGCGCATGCACGACACCATCCAGCTGCGGCATTTCCTGGTCGGCCTATCCAAGGCGCCGCTGTTTGCGCTGGTGATCGGCCTGATCGGCTGCCTGGAAGGCCTGAAGGTCAGCGGCACCGCGCAGTCGGTTGGCGAACGCACCACCTCCTCGGTGGTGCAGACGATTTCCTTGGTCATCATCCTCGACGCGGTCGCCGCGCTGTGGTTCATGAAGATGGGGTGGTGATGAGGCTGGGATTCGACATTCGGGATTCGGAATTCGTGCAAGGCAGGAGCGCAGCTGGCGCCCTGACACTCGGGAGAACTGTGCTGTGACCAATCCCGAATCCCAAATCCCCAATCCCGGCACAGAGACCGACGCCGACGACGACCAGCTGGCGATTTCGGTGCGCGGGCTGACCAATCGCTTCGGCAGCCAGGTCGTGCATGAGGACCTGGACTTGGACGTACGTCGCGGCGAGATCCTGGGCGTGGTCGGCGGCTCGGGCACCGGCAAGTCGGTGCTGATGCGCAGCATCCTGGGCCTGCGCGAGCCCGACGCCGGCAGCATCCAGGTGTTGGGTGCGGACGCACGCTCGGGCCGTTTCGCCGACCGCCAGCACATCACCCGCAATACCGGGGTGCTGTTTCAGGACGGCGCGCTGTTCTCGTCGATGACCGTCGGCGAAAACGTGCAGGTCCCGCTGAAGGAACATCACGGCGAGTTTCCCGAGCGCTGGTATTTCGAGCTGGCGCTGCTGAAGATCAAGCTGGCCGGCCTGCCGGCCGATGCGCTGGACAAGCTGCCCTCGCAATTGTCCGGCGGCATGCGCAAGCGCGCCGGCCTGGCGCGGGCGCTGGCGCTGGATCCGCCGCTGCTGTTTCTGGACGAGCCCACCGCCGGGCTGGACCCGATCGGCGCGGCCGCCTTCGACCGGTTGATCCGCACCCTGCAACAGGCGCTGGGCCTGACCGTGTTCCTGATCACGCATGACCTGGATACGCTGTACGCCATCTGCGACCGCATCGCGGTGCTGGCCGATCGCAAGGTGATCGCCAACGCGCCGCTGGCCGAAGTCGAGCAGATCGACCACCCCTGGATCCAGGAATATTTCCACGGTCCGCGCGCCCGCGCCGCGCGCGCGGCCAAGACCGACTCCACCGAGACCGCCTGAGCATGGAAACCAAAGCCAATTACGTCCTGATCGGCGCCTTCACCATCGTGGCGGGCCTGGCCCTGCTGCTGTTCGGGCTATGGGCCGCGAAATACTCCTCCGACCGTACCTGGCAGCAATACCGGGTGGTGTTCCGCGAGGCGGTAACCGGCCTGTCGGTCGGCAGCCCGGTGCAATACAACGGCATCGCGGTCGGCTCGATAACCGAGCTGACGCTGGCGCCGAACGACCCGCGCCAGGTGGTCGCGCACGTGCGGGTGAACTCCACCACGCCGATCAAGAGCGATACGCGCGCCAAGCTGGCCATCACCAGCCTGACCGGCCCGTCGATCATCCAGCTCTCCGGCGGCACGCCCGAGGCCCCGTCGCTGACCACCATCGACAAGAGCGATGCGCCGATCATCCAGACCACGCCGTCGGCGCTGCAGAACATCACAGACACCGCCAACCGCATCGTCGAGCGCATGGACCAGATGCTCTCAGACAAGAACGTGGCCAGCATCACCGCCACCTTGCAGAATCTGGAAAAGATCAGTGGTGGCATCGCCGACCGCGACGAAGGCATGCAGGCGCTGATCGTCAGCGCGCGCGATGCCGCACGCAATCTGGACACCACCCTGACCACCACCAACGGCACCATCAAGCGGCTGGACCAGAATCTGGTGCAGCAGCTGCCGGGCATCCTGGAAAAGCTCGACGCCACCCTGGTCAAGCTGGATTCGGCAGCCGGCAACGCCGACAACATCCTTGGCGAGAACCGCGCGGCCATCAATAGTTTTGCCAACGACGGACTGGGCCAGCTCGGGCCCACGCTGACCGAATTGCGCGGCCTGATCCGCGACCTGCGCCGGGTCAGCGACAAACTGGACAACAACCCTGCGCGCTACCTGCTCGGCCGCGACGCACCCAAGGAGTTCGAACCGAAATGACTGCCATGCGCCTGTTGCGTCCCATGTTGTGCGTCTCGTTGCTGGCGCTGGGCGGCTGCTCGGTGTTGACCGGCGGCGACAAGAAGCCGGCCACCATCTACGCACCTAACGTGCGGATTGCGCCGAACCCGTCCTGGCCGCAGGTGAGCTGGCAGCTGTCGGTGTCCAAGCCCAGCGCCGCGCGGGTGATCGACAGCCCGCGCATCAACGTGCGCCCGACCCCGGGCGAGTTGCAGGTCTATCACGGCGCAGGCTGGGCGCAGCCGGCCACCGACATGCTGGAAGACAGCGTGGTCCGCGCGTTCGAGGACTCCGGCAAGATCGCCGCCGTCGCCCGTATCGGCACCGGCATCCGCTCCGACTACAAGCTGGCGATCGACCTGCGCCGCTTCGAGTCCGACTACGCCGGCCAGTCGCTGCCCTCGGCCACCATCGAACTCAATGCCAAACTGCTGCACGCCGCCGATCAGCGCGTGGTGGCTTCGCGCACCTTCCTGGTCGCACGCCCGTCCAGCGGCACCGACACGGCTGCGGTGGCAGCGGCATTCGAACAGGCGATGACGCAGGTCACCACCGAACTGGTCGGCTGGACCTTGGTCACCGGCCAGCAGGACAGCCAGAGCCTGCCGCGTCCGCTGTAAGCGCAGGCGACAGATCTTAGAGCGGTTAACAAAGCACTTCACGCCGGTCTACCGCGGGGCGGCTAATCTGCGGCCTGGCTGCAGGGCCCTTGCCCGCCCACCATCGCGGGACACGCCGCAAGTACGTCCATGTAGGCTCTTCTGCGGCATCCATGCCGCAGAAGGTCCCGCGACGGTGGGCGGGCAAGGACCAGTCAAGATGGTCGGTGTGCATGGCTTTCAACAAAGCAGCCAACAAACTGTCTGGTGCGGTGTCCTCACCGATTGCGGGACCGTGTGGCGGCATGGATGCCGCCACCGAGCCCCCAGGGACGGGTTCACGGCGTGTCCCGCGAGCGGTGAGGGCACCGCGCCCTCGACCCACTCAGCGTTTGACTCGCACTGCTGACTACATCCCCCCAGATGTGGACAAAAAAACCACTGCACTCACTGCCAGCCAAGCGCTCGCTACGCTTCGTTAGCCGCTCTTATGGCGGGGACACGCGCGGCGCAATCTGGCGAAAGGTCAGATTGATGCGCTCGCCGATGGGCTTTGCGGTGCGCGGCAATGCATGCTTGTAGTGGCGCTGGGTCTCGCCTGCCATCAGCAGCAGATCGCCGTGCCCCAATTCCAGCGTCTGCTTCAACGCAGCATCGTCGCGATGCTTGAATGCAAAGCGCCGCGTCGCGCCCAGGCTTACCGAGGCGATCAACGGTCGCGCCCCCAACTCCGGCTCGTCGTCGCTATGCCAGCCCATCGCATCGTTGCCGCTGCGGTAACGGTTGGCCAGCACGCTGTTGAACAGCGCCCCGGTCTCAGCCTGCAGACGTGCGCGTAAAGGCTGCAACACCTCCAGCCACGGCTGCGGCGCGAACTGCGTGCCCGAGTAGCGATAGCTGGCGCCCGCATCGCCCATCCAGCTGCTCAGACGCGGCGAATCCACCGTCCGCCCGAACATGCGGATGCGATGCACCTCCCACTGCACCTGCGTCAGCAGCGCCTGCAGCAGCGCATCGGCCTGCGCGCGCGGCAACCAGCCGCGACACCAGGCGATCTCCGCTTGCGGCAATGCCACCCGAATCTTCATGCATCAAACGCTAGCACGCGCCCGCTGAGTGGAGGCTGCGCGGCGCGGATGAATCGATCCGATTTGCCGCCGTCACATCGAATCCCGGAAAATGCGCGGCAGCCATCGAGCCAACGGGAGCGGAGCAATGTCGGAAGCAGGAGTCGGCGCAAATGCGCCAGAGACGGTCGAGCGCGACGTGATGGAGTACGACGTCGTCACCGTCGGCGCCGGTCCGGCCGGGCTGGCCTTTGCGATCCGGCTCAAGCAGCTCGATCCGGCCATCAGCGTCTGCGTGATCGAAAAATCCAGCACCATCGGTGCGCATATCCTGTCCGGCGCGGTGATCGAGCCGGGCCCGCTGGATGCCTTGCTGCCGGGCTGGCGCGACAACCCGCCGCCGATCTGCGTGGCTGCCACCGACGACGAATTCTGGTTTCTCGGCAAGGACAGCGCGCGCAAGTTCCCGGTGGTGCCGCCAGGCATGCGCAACCACGGCAATTTCATCGTCAGCCTGGGCGCAATGTGCGCCTGGCTGGCGCCGCAGGCCGAAGCGCTGGGTGTGGAGATCTACCCCGGCTTTGCCGCCGCCGAAACCCTGCACGACGACAACGGCCAGGTCATCGGCGTGCGTATCGGCGACATGGGCGTGGCCAAGGACGGTTCGCACAAGCCCGGTTACACCGCCGGCATCGATATCCGTGCCAAGGTCACCGTGCTGGCCGAAGGCGCGCGCGGGCATCTGACCAAGCGCCTGCTCAAACGCTTCGACCTCACCGCCGACGCCGACCCGCAGGGCTATTCGATCGGCATCAAGGAGCTGTGGCAGGTACCGGAGGGGCGCGTCAGTCCCGGCAAGATCGTGCACACACTGGGCTGGCCGGCCGACAACCGCACCTACGGCGGCAGCTTCCTGTATCACCTGGACAACAACCAGATCGCGCTCGGTTACGTGAGCGGACTGGACTACAGCGACCCGAAGTACCAGCCGTGGGAAGCCTTCCAGCAATGGAAGAACCACGCACTGATCAAGCCATTGCTGGAAGGCGGCAGCATCCTCTCGGCCGGCGCGCGAGCCATCGTCACCGGCGGCTGGCAATCGCTGCCGAAGGTGGAAATGCCCGGTGCCCTGCTGATCGGCGATACCGCCGGCCTGCTCAACGTGCCCAAGATCAAGGGCACCCATCAGGCGATCCGCAGCGGCATGCTGGCCGCCGAACATCTGGTGCAATCGCAGCTGGCGCCGCAAGGCTTCGACGCGAAACTGCGCGCGTCCGATGCGATGGCCGAGCTCAAGCAGGTGCGCAATATCAAGCCCGGTTTCAAGAAGGGTTTGTGGTTCGGCCTGCTCAATGCCGCCTGGGAAACCGCGCTCAAGGGCGCCTCGCCATGGACGCTGAAGAACAAACCCGACTGGTCGGCATTGCACAAGATCGGCGACTACGAGCAAGCCAACCGCGACTACGGCACGCGCGAGCTCGCCCCGCGCGACCGCCTTCAGGCGGTCTACTTCGCTGCCACCGAGCACGACGAAGACCAGCCCGTGCATCTGAAGGTGCTCGACACCGACGTCTGCGCCACCCGCTGCGTACAGGAGTACGACAACCCCTGCACCCGCTTCTGCCCGGCCAACGTCTACGAAATGGTCGCAGACACCGGCAGCCCCTCCGGCAAGCGCCTGCAGATCAACGCCGCCAACTGCGTGCACTGCAAGACCTGCGACATCAAGGACCCGTACGAGATCATCACCTGGGTCACCCCGGAGGGTGGTTCGGGCCCGAACTACCATAATCTGTGAGTAGCCAGTGGCGTACCGCGTGACCGGCAGTCTTTCCAAACTCATGGCTGCGGCGCGTCGCTCGGTAGAACTCCATGGCGGCGGTTTCTCCGGCGCAACCGCAGTCGCAATACGGGCACTCAAGCTGATACGCGCCTTGGGAATTCGTGGCTTGGTGGGGCGGTTACAGCTAGCCGGGCGCGCACGCCCGGCGGTTCATCGCCTGCCTGACCAACACCCATTCCCCGCGCCTGCTCCCCTGTCGCAGCTGCAGCTCAAGATTGGCGTGATGCTGCACGTCTTCTATCCCGACCTGATCGACGAATTCGCGCAGTCGCTCCAGCACATGCCGGTGGGTTATGACCTGCTGGTATCGGTGATGGATGACACAGCCGCAGCTCAGGCGCGCGAGCGCTTTTCAAAGCTGCCGCAGGTCGAGAAGCTCGAGATACGCGTCGTGCCCAATCGCGGCCGTGACATCGCACCGCTCTTGGTGACGTTTCGCGAGCAGATCCTGGCATTGGATGTTGTCGGCCATCTGCATACGAAAAAGTCGCTATATACCGGCAGTGAGCAAGGCGAGTGGCGTCGCTACCTGGTGTCATCCCTGATGGGGGGCCCGGAGCGTATCGCCTGGCAACTGGGGATGTTTCAGGCCGAGCCCCGGCTTGGCATGCTTTATCCCGAAAGTTACGAGCGGGTGCTGCTGTGGGCGCATACCTGGCTCAGCAATTTCAGCGTCTGTCGCACACTTGCCCAGCGACTTGGATTCGACATCAGCCCCTCGGAGTACATCGATTTTCCTGCCGGATCGATGTTCTGGGCGAAGGTGGATGCACTGCGGTCGTTGTACGCACTGAATCTGGAACTCAAGGACTTCCCCGAAGAGCACGGGCAGATCGACGGCACCCTGCACCACGCAGTGGAACGCTTGTTCGTCGCTGTGGTGCGCCATCAGCGGTATCGCATCGGCATTCTGCCGCAAGACGGGACGCTGTCACTCAGCGACGAGGGTGGACGCAACTGGCAGGCGTCGCTCGAGACGCCGATCGCCACACGATTGACACTGTCGTCCCTGCAGGCTCGACTGGTGTCGCTGGATATATTCGACACCTTGGTGGTGAGGCCATTCCTGTTTCCGGCCGGTGCCCGCGCTTTTCTTGCCCACCTGATAGCACGCCAATTCGGGATCGGAAATTTTCTAGAACTACGCGAACTTGCCGAGTCAAAAGCGCGCCATCAACGTGGCGCCGATGTCGATCTATCGAGCATCTACGCCACACTGGCTGGCCTGCCCGATGCGAAGGGACTTCCGACCAGCGCCCTCCAGGCACTGGAAGTGGCCCTGGAAGCCCGGCTGCTGCGACCACGCCAGGGCGTGATCGCAGCAGCGACGCAACTAAAGCAACGTGGCATCCGCCTGGTTGCGCTTTCGGACATGTATCTGGATAGCGCATTGCTGCAGCAGGTCCTGCCACCAGAAGTCAGCGCACTGCCGGCTGCCTGGTATGTGTCCTGCGAGACGGGCTGGCGCAAGGATGCCGACAATGTCTGGAGGGAGCTGCCGGCCCTCGAGAAAATCGATGCCTCCCAGTGGCTGCATGTCGGCGACAACGAACATGCAGATGTCCAGCGTCCACAGATGCACAAGCTGTTGACACCGGTGCATGTGCTTCGGCCATCCGCACTGCTGGAGGTGATTCCTGCATTGCGCCCGCTGAGAGCCGCTTCGGGGGCGGCAACCCGGTGGCAGGACCAGTTGTGGCTTGGCCTGCTGGCCAATCGGTTCGCCGATCTTGCCGACCGGCACCCGGACACGTTGATGCCCTTGCCGGTTCTTTCACCGGCCTGTCTTGGCTATGTGGTGATCGGTCCGCTGATCTTCGATTATCTCGCCTGGCTGATCCGCACGGCGACGCAACGCAATATCGAAACGATCTTGTTCCTGAGCCGGGAAGGCCACCTGCTGGAGCAGGGGTTCCAGCTGGTGAGGCAGACATCCCCTGCACTGCAGCAGCTGCATGGCAAGTATCTGCTGGCGTCGCGGCGGGGAACCGGAACCCCTTCACTGCATGCGCCGGATGATCTTGCACTGCTGCTGGATAGCACCTACACCGGAACACTGGGCAACCTGGTACAGGCGCGCCTGGGAGAGGCTGCAGCACATATTCTGGAACGTCGCCTGGGCCGCCCGGTCATGCAACGCGATGTCTACCTGCCGGAGATGCATGCCGAGCTGCTGGAACTGATTGCCCCGGCGATCAACGAACTGCTGGCGCTTGCCGAAACTGAAAGGACGGCTTACCTGCATTACTGGAGAGCGATTGCAGGCGACGGCACCGCCATGGTGGCCGATATAGGTTATTCCGGCACCATCCAGGCCAACCTCACAAGATTGACCGGACAGCCGCTGGGTGGCGCTTATTTTGCATTGAACGGACGCGCCACAAAGATTACTGCGCAGAGCTGGGCAGCCGCTCGCTATTTCGATGGGCGTACCGAGAGCGACCCGGAGCAGTCAGCGATCCTGCGCCACGACCTGCTTTTGGAAACACTGCTCACCGCTCCTTCGCCGCAATTTTCCTGCTTCACAGCCAGCAACGACGTTCCGACTGCGGTCTACGCCCATCCGGAACTGTCGACAGCGCAATGGGCGACGATCGCGCAGGTGCACGAAGGTGCGTTGGCGTTCATTGCAGACGTCTGCCAGGTTGCACAGGACCAAAGCTACCTGCTGGACTTCGACCGAACCTCGGTCCAGATCCCGCTGCAATGCATCGGTTCCGGACGCTGGCAGGCGCCGTGGCTGGCGGATCTGCAACTGGACGACCGTTTCACCGGACGCGGCGTGGTGCGGGCCGGATGACCTGACGGCCGTCCGGCCTTGCCTCACGATTAAAGCGTCAGAATTGTCACACCGGTCTTCTGGCGCAAGTCCTCCAGCGCCACTCCTTCGGCCGCCTCCACCAGCACCAGCCCGCGATCGGTGACGTCGAATACCGCCAGGTCGGTGATGATGCGATCGACCACGCCGACGCCGGTCAATGGCAGGTCGCATTCGCGCAGGATCTTGTGGCTGCCGTCCTTGGCGACATGTTCCATCAGCACGACGACGCGCTTGACGCCGGCCACCAGGTCCATCGCGCCGCCCATGCCCTTGACCATCTTGCCGGGCACCATCCAGTTGGCCAGGTCGCCGCGCTCGGTCACCTGCATCGCACCGAGAATCGCCAGATCGATGTGCCCGCCGCGGATCATCGCAAACGAGTCGTGGCTACCGAAATAACTGGCCCCGGCACGCGCGGTCACTGTCTGCTTGCCGGCGTTGATCAGGTCCGCATCCACCTCGTCCTCGCTGGGAAACGGACCGATGCCGAGCAGGCCGTTCTCCGATTGCAGCCACACGTCCACGCCATCGGGAATGTGGTTGGCCACCAGCGTCGGCAGGCCGATGCCCAGGTTGACGTAGGCACCATCGGTCAACTCGCGCGCCGCACGTGCGGCCATCTGGTCTCTGGTCCAGGCCATCAGTGCTGTCCTTCGCGCACGGTGCGCTGTTCGATGCGTTTTTCCGGGGTGGCGTTGAGTACCAGCCGGTCGACATAGATGCCGGGCAGATGCACCTGGTCCGGATCGATCGCACCCACCTCCACGATCTCCTCGACCTCGGCGACGCAGACGCGACCGACCATGGCGCAGGCCGGGTTGAAGTTGCGCGCGGTCTTGCGGAACACCAGATTGCCGGCCGTATCCGCACGCCAGGCCTTGACCAGCGCGACGTCGGCCTGCAGCGCGGTTTCCATCACGTACTGCTTGCCGTCGAATTGCCGGGTTTCCTTGCCCTGGGCGACGATGGTGCCGTAACCGGTTGCGGTATAGAACGCGGGAATCCCCGCACCGCCCGCGCGCAGGCGCTCGGCCAGCGTGCCTTGCGGGTTGAACTCCAGCTCCAGTTCGCCGGCCAGGTATTGCCGCTCGAATTCCTTGTTCTCGCCCACGTAGGACGAAATCATCTTGCGGATCTGCCGGGTGGCCAATAATTGACCCAGCCCGAATCCATCGACGCCTGCGTTGTTGGAGATCACGGTCAATCCGCCGACCCCGCTCGCGCGCACTGCCGCGATCAGCGCTTCCGGGATTCCACACAGCCCAAAGCCGCCGACCGCCAGGGTCTGGCCATCGGCCAGCACCCCATCCAGCGCCGCCCCGGCATCGGCATAGCGTTTGCCGCTTGCCGCACCACGTCCACCATTGCTCATCACCGCCCTCGCCTCGCTGATGTGAAGCGGCCATTCTAGCCGCTGACTGTTCCCTGTCCCCGATCGCAATTCCGCCACACCCAAGACACGGCACAGCCGCTAAACTCGGAATTCCCCCATCCCAGGAATTGCCCATGACGCTACCCGCCTTCAAGGCCTACGACATCCGCGGCCGCGTGCCGGATGAACTCAACGAGGACTTGGCGCGCCGCATCGGCGTGGCATTGGCGGCGCAGCTGGAGCAAGGGCCCGTGGTCCTGGGCCACGACGTGCGCCTGGCCAGCCCTGGCCTGCAGGAAGCGCTCTCGGCCGGCCTGCGCGCCAGCGGCCGCGAAGTGATCGACATCGGCCTGTGCGGCACCGAGGAGGTCTATTTCCAGACCGATTACCTCAAGGCGGCCGGCGGCGTGATGGTCACCGCCAGCCATAACCCGATGGACTACAACGGCATGAAGCTGGTCCGCGAGCAGGCGCGACCGATCAGCTCCGACACCGGCCTGTTCGCGATCCGCGACACCGTCGCTGCCGATACCGCCGCACCCGGCGAGCCAACCGCAAGCGAGCAGAGCCGCACCGACAAGACCGCCTACCTGGAGCATCTGCTCAGCTACGTGGACCGCAGCACGCTCAAGCCGCTCAAGCTGGTGGTCAACGCCGGCAACGGTGGCGCCGGCCTGATCGTCGACCTGCTTGCACCGCAGCTGCCGTTCGAGTTCATCCGCGTCTTCCACGAACCCGATGGCAACTTTCCCAACGGCATCCCCAACCCGCTGCTGCCGGAAAACCGCGACGCCACCGCCAGGGCGGTCAAGGAACACGGCGCCGACTTCGGTATCGCCTGGGACGGCGACTTCGATCGCTGCTTCTTCTTCGACCACACCGGCCGCTTCATCGAAGGCTATTACCTGGTCGGCCTGTTGGCCCAGGCGATCCTGGCCAAGCAGCCGGGTGGCAAGGTCGTGCACGACCCGCGCCTGACCTGGAACACCGTCGAGATGGTCGAGGACGCCGGCGGCATCCCGGTGCTGTGCAAGAGCGGCCATGCCTTCATCAAGGAAAAGATGCGCAGCGAAAACGCCGTGTATGGCGGTGAGATGAGCGCGCACCACTATTTCCGCGAGTTCGCCTACGCCGACTCCGGCATGATCCCGTGGTTGTTGATCGCCGAGCTGGTGTCGCAGTCCGGTCGTTCGCTGGCGGATCTGGTCGAGGCGCGCATGCAGAAATTCCCCTGCAGCGGCGAGATCAACTTCAAGGTGGACGACGCCAAGGCGGCGGTTGCTCGCGTGATGGATCACTACGGCGATCAGTCACCGGAGCTGGACTATACCGACGGCATCAGTGCCGACTTCGGCCAATGGCGCTTCAACCTGCGCAGCTCCAACACCGAGCCGCTGCTGCGTCTGAACGTGGAAACACGCGGCGATGCCGCCCTGCTGGAAACGCGTACGCAGGAAATTTCCAACCTGCTGCGCGGCTGATTTAACATCTTCCCCCACTTTGACGCATTGGAGTTTCCCCCGCTCATGAGCGACGTCCTTCCGATCATCCTGTCCGGCGGTTCCGGCACGCGCCTGTGGCCGTTGTCGCGCGAATCGTATCCCAAGCAGTTCCTGCCGCTGGTCGGCGAGCACAGCATGCTGCAGGCCACCTGGCTGCGTTCCGCTCCGGTGGCGGCGCATGCCCCCATCGTGGTGGCCAACGAGGAACACCGCTTCATGGCCGCCGAGCAGTTGCAGCAGTTGGGTGTCAAGCCGTCTGCCATCCTGCTCGAGCCCAAGGGCCGTAACACCGCCCCGGCGATTGCTGTAGCCGCCCTGGAAGCCACCCGCAATGGCGACGATCCGCTGTTGCTGGTGCTGCCGTCCGACCACGTGATTCGTGACGAAGCCGCCTTCCAGGCTGCCGTGACCGTCGCGGCAGCTGCCGCAGCGCAGGGCAAGCTGGTCACCTTCGGCATCAAGCCCACCGCGCCCGAAACCGGCTACGGCTACATCAAGGCCGGTGCCGGCACCGGCGCCACCGCAGTCGAGCGCTTCGTCGAAAAGCCCGACCTGGCCACCGCGCAAGGCTATCTGGCCAGCGGCGAGTATTACTGGAACAGCGGCATGTTCCTGTTCCGCGCCTCGCGCTATCTGGAAGAACTGCGCAAGTTCCAGCCCGCCATCGCCGATGCGTGCCAGAAGGCGTGGGAAGGCGGCAAGCGCGACGCCGACTTCACCCGTCTGGACAAGGACGCGTTCGCCTCCAGCCCATCGGATTCGATCGACTATGCGGTGATGGAAAAGACCGCCGATGCAGTGGTGGTGCCGCTGGATGCCGGCTGGAACGATGTCGGGTCGTGGTCGTCACTGCTGGACGTGTCCGAACAGGACGGCCAGGGTAATGCGCACCACGGCGATGTCATCCAGCTGGACTGCAAGAACACCTATGCGTACGGCTCGCGCCTGATCGCCATGGTCGGCCTGGAAGACGTCGTCGTCGTCGAGACGCCGGACGCCGTGCTGGTCGGTCATCGCGATCGCATCCAGGAGGTCAAGGACGTGGTCGGCCAGATCAAGACGGCTGGCCGTTCAGAGGCCACCTGGCATCGCAAGGTCTATCGGCCGTGGGGCGCCTACGATTCGATCGACATGGGCCAGCGCCACCAGGTCAAGCGCATCACCGTCAAACCCGGTGCGGTGCTGAGCCTGCAGATGCATCACCATCGCGCCGAACACTGGATCGTGGTGAGCGGAACCGCCGAAGTCACCCGTGGCGACGAGGTGCTGCTGCTGACCGAAAACCAGAGTACCTACATCCCACTGGGCGTGACCCATCGCCTGCGCAATCCGGGTAAGTTGCCATTGGAGCTGATCGAAGTGCAGTCCGGCAGCTACCTGGGCGAAGACGACATCGTGCGTTTCGAAGACACCTACGGGCGCGCCTGATCGGTCGCTTGCAGGTCCTTCCGACGTATCAGCAAACAGCCGGGGATTCCCGGCTGTTTGTTTTTGCGGCTCATATTGATCAGCGGACCTATCGCCACCGACCAGAGTTGCGGATTTACTCTCTGGCAGCGGCGATTTCGGCAATCACGCGCTGCAGGCCGAGCTGCCAGTCCGGCAACACGATGTCGAACTCGCGCTGCAGTTTGTCGATCGACAGCCGCGAGTACGCCGGCCGCGTTGCGGGCGTCGGATAGTTGGCGGTGGTGATCGGCACCACGCGCGGTGCGCGCGACAACAGGCCTGCGCTGACGGCTTGCTGGAAGATCGCCTCGGCAAAACCATGCCAGCTGGTCTGCCCTGCCGCCGTGAGGTGCCAGGTACCCGACGTGTCGGGGGTGCGTTGGCGCAGCAACTGCGCAGTGACATCGGCAATCAGGGCGGCGGGTGTCGGTGTTCCGACCTGATCGTCCACCACCCGCAGCTCATCGCGCTCGGCACCCACACGCAACATGGTGCGCAGGAAATTTGCGCCGTGCGAGGCGTACACCCATGCCGTGCGCAGAATCAGATGCTGCGTGCCCGAAGCACGGATGGCCTCCTCGCCAGCAAGCTTGGTCTCACCGTAGACGCCCAGTGGCGAGGTCGGCGCGTCTTCCGGATACGGTGCGTGACCTCTACCGTCGAAGACGTAGTCGGTCGAGTAGTGCACCAGCGGAACGTTGCGGGATGCACACCATGCGGCAATGACGCCGGGCGAGATGGCATTTGCGCGCATGGCGCTATCTCGCTCATGTTCGGCGCGATCCACCGCCGTGTAGGCGGCCGCATTGACCACGCGCGACGGGCCGACCCGGTCCAACAAAGCGGCCAGCATTTCCGGCGCGTCGAAATCCGCCGTCTCGCACGCACTTCCATCGGCCAACCGGCCGCTACGCGTCGTTGGCCATACTGCGTCATCGGCTGCCAGTGCGCGCAGCAGTTCCGTCCCGACCTGCCCATTGGCACCAAACAACACCGTGGTCACGGCATGTACACCGGCAGTCGATCGACTGGCACCTCATCCAGGAACGGCGCTTTGGCATCCTTGGCGGACAACACTGGATCGCTGATCGGCCAATCGATCCCGATCGCCGCATCGTTCCAACGCACGCCTGCATCTGCTTCCTTGACGTAAACGTCGGTGCACAGATAGCTGAATAATGCTTTCTCTGAAAGCACGGCAAACCCATGTGCAAAGCCTTCAGGTATCCAGACCTGGCGTCGGTTTTCTGCGCTCAGTAAAACGGCGGTCCAACGCCCGAAGTGGGGAGACCCGGCGCGGATATCCACCGCGACGTCATACACCTCGCCTTCGAGCACGCTCACCAGCTTGCCCTGTGGCCGGGGCCACTGGTAATGCAGACCGCGCAGCACGCCCCTGGCGGACGTGGAGACGTTGCTTTGTACAAAGCTTGTGGGCAGGCCATGCTGTCCGAAGCGCTCTGCATTCCATGTTTCGAAGAAATAACCGCGCGCATCGCCGAAGACCGCAGGCTCGATGACGACGCAGCCGGGCAATGTCGTTTCGAACACGTTCAATGGACGACCCCACGCTTGGCTAATGCAGTCAAATACTTGCCGTAGTCGTTCTTCAACAACGGCGCCGCCAGGCGCTCCAGCTGCTCCGCATCGATCCAGCCCTGACCAAACGCGATTTCTTCCGGGCAGCACACCTGCAGGCCCTGACGCATCTGGATGGTCTCGATGAAATTGGCCGCTTCGTGCAATGACTGATGCGTGCCGGTATCCAGCCATGCGTATCCGCGCCCCAGCGGCTCCAGGTGCAGGTCGCCAGCATCGAGATAGCAGCGATTGAGATCGGTGATTTCCAGCTCGCCACGCGGTGAAGGCTTCAACGCAGCCGCGTAGTCGCTGGCCTTGCCGTCATAGAAATACAAGCCGGTGACGGCATAGTTGGAACGGGGCTTTTCCGGCTTTTCGGCAATGTCGATGACCTTGCCTTGCTGATCGAATTCGGCAACACCGTAGCGCTCCGGGTCGTTGACCCAGTACCCGAAGACGGTTGCACCCTGCTCACGCGCATCGGCGCGGCGCAAGGTATCGGTCAGGCCATGCCCATGGAAGATATTGTCGCCCAACACCAGGCAACTCGGCTTGCCGTCGACAAACTCGCGGCCGATCAGATAGGCCTGCGCCAAACCATCGGGGCTGGGCTGCACGGCATACTGGATATTGACGCCCCACTGGGAACCATCGCCCAGCAGCGTCTGGAACAGCGCCTGCTCGTGCGGCGTGTTGATGATCAGGATGTCGCGGATACCCGCAAGCATCAGCACGCTCAGCGGGTAGTAGATCATCGGCTTGTCGTACACCGGCAACAGCTGCTTGCTGACGCCCTTGGTGATCGGATACAGGCGCGTGCCGGAGCCGCCCGCCAGAATGATGCCTTTACGTTGTGTCATCAGGGATGTCCTGTTGAGGCCCGCACACGCTTACATGCGCGGGCTCTTGCCTAAGGGCTCGCGTTAGGCCGCGGCGCCGATCCGTTCCAGCCGATAGCTGCCATCCAGCACGCCCTGCACCCAGGCCTGGTTGGTCAGGTACCACTCCACCGTCTGCGCGATGCCTTGCTCGAAGGTATAGGCCGGCTCCCAGCCCAGATCGTTCTTCAACTTGGAGGCATCGATCGCGTAGCGACGGTCGTGTCCGGGGCGGTCGGTGACATGGGTGATCTGGCTCGCACGCGGTTTGCCGTCCTCACGCGGGCGATGCTGATCCAGCAGCGCACAGATCGCCTGCACGACCTCGATGTTCTGGCGCTCGGAGTTGCCGCCCACGTTGTAGGTCTCACCGACCTGGCCGTTGGCCAGCACGGTGCGGATCGCCTCGCAGTGGTCGCTGACGAACAGCCAGTCGCGTACCTGCTTGCCATCGCCGTACACCGGCAACGCCTCGCCGGCCAGCGCCTTGGCGATCACCAGCGGAATGAGCTTTTCCGGGAAATGGTACGGGCCGTAGTTGTTCGAGCAATTGGTGGTCAGCACCGGCAGCCCGTAAGTGTGGTGAAACGCGCGTACCAGATGATCCGAGGCGGCCTTGGACGCCGAGTATGGGGAATTGGGCGCATACGGCGTGGTCTCGGTGAACTTGCCGGTCTCGCCCAGCGTGCCATAGACCTCGTCTGTTGACACATGCAGGAACCGGAAGGCCTCGCGACGCGCATCCGGCAGCGCCTTCCAGTAGTCGCGCACGGCCTCGAGCAAGGCCAGGGTACCGACGACGTTGGTCTGGACGAACGCGCCAGGGCCTTCGATCGAGCGATCCACATGGCTTTCGGCGGCGAAGTTCAACACTGCGTCCGGCTGATGTTCCTGCAGCAGACGGGTCACGAGTGCGCCGTCGCCGATATCGCCCTTGACGAAGACATGGTCGGCATTGCCTTCCAGCGACGCCAGCGTGTTCAGGTTCCCCGCATAGGTGAGCGCATCGAGATTAATCACGCGGATCCCGCGTGCAACTGCTTCAAGAACAAAGTTTCCGCCGATAAAGCCGGCACCGCCGGTTACTAGCCAAGTCGCCACTATCTACCCCTCCTGGTCGCGCGCGCTGCGCTGCGTTCTCAAACCACACAGGATATACGGCCGGAGCAATACCGGGGCCTAAGCATTGCCCAAACGATACGCGCAAGTGTTGCGCCGCAGCATCCATACGCCATCGCATGGTGCATGCCGCCCGGTTAGAATGGCCCTACTCCCGAGCCTGCCGCCGCGGCCGGGCCTTCCCGCAACAGCTGAAGGATCTCGTACACGATGAAAATCCTCGTCGCCTACAAGCGCGTGGTGGACTACAACGTCCGCATTCAGGTCAAGCCCGATGGTTCCGGTGTGGTCACCGACGGCGTCAAGCTCTCGCCCAACCCGTTCGACGAAATCGCGCTGGAAGAGGCGTTGCGCCTGCGCGACGCCGGCATCGCCACCGAGGTGGTGGTCGCCACCCTGGCCCCGGCCGATGCGGCCGCGCACCTGCGCAACGGGCTTGCGATGGGCGCCAACCGCGCCATCCACGTGGTCACCGACGCGGCAATCCAGCCGTTGACCGCCGCGCGCACCCTGCTCAAGCTGGTCGAGAAGGAACAGCCGGACCTGGTCATCCTGGGCAAGCAAGCGATCGACGACGACGCCAACCAGACCGGCCAGATGCTGGCCACCTTGTGGGGTCGCCCGCAGGCGACCTTCGCCGGCAAGCTGGTGGTCGCCGATGGCAAGGCCACGGTGACCCGCGAAGTCGATGCCGGCCTGGAGACGCTGGAAGTGGACCTGCCGGCGGTGGTGACGACCGATCTGCGCTTGAACGAGCCGCGCTTCATCAAGTTGCCGGACATCATGAAAGCCAAGAGCAAGCCGCTGGAAACGCTGGCCTTCGCCGATCTCGGCGTCGATGCGCATGACAGTCTCAGCACCACCCACTACGCCGCGCCGTCCAAGCGCAGCCGCGGCGTGATGGTCAAGGACGCCGCCGAGCTGGTGGCCGCACTCAAGCAGAAGGGGTTGCTGTAATGGCCAAGGTTCTCATCGTTGCCGAACATCTCAACGGCCAGCTCAATGCGGCCACTGCCAAGACCCTCAGCGCCGCGCTGGCGGTGTCGGCCGAGTCCATCGACATCGTCGTGCTGGCGGCCGATCCGGCCGCGGTTGCGGCGCAGGCCGCGCAGCTGGCGGGTGTTGCTCGCGTACTGACGGTGGCAAACGCCGCCAACGAACATGCCATCGCGCAGGTGCTGGGGCCGCAGATCGCCCAGCTCGCCGGCCAGGGCTACACCCATGTATTCGGCCCCTCGACCACGTTCGGCAAGGACCTGATGCCGGTGGTTGCCGCGCTGCTGGGTGTCAACCAGGTCTCCGACCTGATGGCGGTCGAAGATGCCTACACCTTCAAGCGCCCGATCTACGCAGGCAATGCGATCATCACGGTGAAAGCGCCGGCCGACCAGATCGTGGTCGCCACCGTGCGCAGCGCCTCCTGGCCGGAAGCGGCAGCCGGCGGCAGTGCGACGGTCGAAGCGGTCACCGTCGATGCCGCGCTGCCCACCCATACCCGCTTCGTCGGCCTGGCCGCAGGCAGCTCCGACCGCCCGGACCTGCAGAGCGCCAAGCGGGTGGTCTCCGGCGGCCGCGGCGTCGGCTCGGCCGAGAACTTCCAGCACATCTACAGCCTGGCCGACAAACTCGGCGCCGCCGTGGGCGCCTCGCGCGCCGCCGTGGACGCCGGCTACGTACCGAACGAGCTGCAGGTCGGCCAGACCGGCAAGATCATCGCCCCCGAGCTGTACGTGGCGATCGGCATCAGCGGGGCGATCCAGCATCTGACCGGCATCAAGGACGCCGGCACGATCGTGGCGATCAACAAGGATCCTGAATCGCCGATCTTCGAGATTGCCGATATCGGGTTGGTGGGGGATTTGTTTGCGCTGTTGCCGGAGCTGGAACAAGCGTTGGGCTAAACGCTACTCTCAAGATTACGATGGCCGCCACTGCTGACGGTATACTGCCCCGTCAGCGTGGCGGCGCCACTACTCGCCACTTTCATGCCTGATGGGGACACGCCGGGGCCGAAGCAAGTGTTGCCCGGGACGATCGTATGGCGTCGGCGGCCTTGTAGTTGTCCAGCGCCGCATGAGGGCAACGTCGATAAATGGGAATTGGTAATTAAGTGATCATCGGTAATGGCCTGCTGGCCAGATCCTTCACAGCAAATAGGCTCGCTGAGCTCAACGCCACGGTATTTGCCTCCGGGGTGTCCAATTCGTCCGAGACCGATCCTGCGGCATTCGAAAGGGAAGCACGTCTGCTGGTCAAGGCCTTGGACGAGGCGCGGGGCCGGTTCGTGTACTTCAGCACGTGCAGCGTGACAGACCCCGATCGCGCAGAAACCCATTACGTCCGCCACAAGCTGAGAATGGAACGACTGATTGCGGAACGGGACGAGTATCTGATTCTGCGCCTGCCTCAAGTCGTTGGACGCACCGACAACCCTCACACTCTGTCCAACTATCTCGCCAGTGGCATCCGCAACGCGGAGCCCTTGCGCATCTGGGTCAAGGCAGTGCGCTGCCTGATCGACGTAGAAGATGTCGCCCGAGTGACACTTCATCTCGTGGAGCGCCGCCTCGAAACCAATGCTGTGCTGGATCTGGCTCCGCCAGAAAACGTCACCCTGCTCGAGCTGGTCTCGATGCTGGAGGCCACGCTGGGCAAAAAGGCAACCATCGATTTTGTGGACCGAGGCGGTGGTGCCATGCCTGATCCGGCGCCATTTGTTCGTTATGCAACCGCCATCGGCATTGATTCCTCTCCCGGATACATCACCAGGCTGATTCGCAAATACTACGGAACGAGCGATGCAACCTGATATTTCCGTCGTCATCCCGGTCTATGGCAGCGCCACCATCCTGCCCACGCTTGCCGAGAAACTCGAGGAGTCGCTGACTGCGCTCACCGACCGATTCGAAGTTGTACTGGTGTACGACTGCAGCCCGGATAATTCCTGGCAGGTCATAACAGGGCTGTGCGCCTCCCGGCCCTGGTTGAAGGGAGTCCGGCTGCGCAAGAACGCGGGGCAGCACAACGCATTAATGGCGGGATTCGGTGTGGCACGCGGCCGTTACATCGTCACCATGGACGACGACCTACAGCACTCCCCGTCCGACATCGGGCGCGTCGTGGCAGAGCTGCGCAGTGGAGCAGATGTTTGCTACGTGCAGTTCAAGAGCCGGCGACACGCTCTCTGGAAACGCCTCGGTAGCCAGTTCAATGACCGCATGGCTTCATGGCTGCTCGCCAAACCCCGCGGGCTGTATCTTTCGCCATTTCGCGGCTTGATCAGCGAAGTTCGTGACGAAATATTGCGCTACGGCGGCCCCTTCGTCTATGTCGATGGCCTTATCGTCCAGAGCACCAGCAATATCACCACCATAGAGGCTGAGCACCACGCCCGAAGCGACGGCAAGTCTGGATACAGCCTGCGCAAATCAATCTCGCTGTGGATGCAGATGGCCACAAGCTTCTCGATCACGCCGTTACGGGTAGCCTCGCTGACAGGCATCGTCTCTTCCGGGCTCGGCTTCCTGTGCGCCATCGTGTTGATCGTGCAGAAGCTGCTTTGGCCACACACCGTCATCGGCTGGACGTCATTGATCGTCGCGGTATTGATCATGGGCGGCATCCAGCTACTCGCGCTGGGCGTGGTGGGCGAGTACGTGGGGCGCGTGCTGCTCAACGTCAGCAATCGTCCCCAATACATCAAGGGCCAACAGCTCAACGTAGGCCAAGAGCAAGAGAACGTGCAGTGATATCGCAGCGTCATCGCGCCCTGGCGGCACGCTTTCTGCGCTTTTGCATCGTTGGCGGCGCCAGTACCGTCGCCTTCAGTGCGCTCACTTGGTTGGCTGTATCAAAGCTCGGCATGCAGCCGACCATGGCGACGGCGCTGTGCTACCTGGTGTTGGTGCCAATCAATTTCGTCGCGCATCGCAACTTTACGTTCGTGTCCTCGGGTCATCTGAGTTCGGAAGGCTTGCGCTTCATTTTGCTGCACAGCTTCAACCTCGCCTTGTCCATCATCGGGATGGGCGTGGCTGTGAACAGTCTGCACTTGCATTACGCGTGGGGCATTGCGTTCTCGGCCGTCGTCGTGCCTGTCGTGGTGTTTCTCGTGATGAATTTCTGGGTCTTCAACCGGGACCGACGTCGCGATCACGTCTAAATCCAACCTACGCCGCAACTGCAACCAAACAAGCCATCGAATGTCCAATCCCGTTATCCGCAACGACGCTTCCCAGCGCACCATGTTGTTCATCGCTTGCTCCACAGCGATCGTCATGCTGCTTTGGCTTCCCTTCGGCTTCAACATGATGGGACATATCGAGGAATGGGATCTTCTGAACCTGTTCACTCGCCACGGCGTGTTCTACGTGGTTGGTGAGGGCGGGCCGCTTCCCAGCCACCGCATGCGGCCTCTCATGTTGTTGCCGAATGCGATCGCGTACCAACTATCGCCAAACTCCTTTTTCGCCATGCATCTGTTGCAGATGCTGGCCTTGTTGTTGAAGGGTGTTTGCGGCGGAATCCTGGGGTGGTGGCTGCTGCGCTCGCGGCTCCATGCCGTGTTGTTGGCGCTGCTGGTGGTCATTTATCCCGCAGATACAATGCAGCTGTCGTTCCGCTCCTTCCATATCAACTGGTCTGTCTTGCTGGCGTTTGCCGGCGTGACAGGGATAGTGCATGCATATGAAAGCCAACTGATGGGCAAGAGCAGGGCGATCCTGGTATCGCTTGTGTCTACCGCAATGTTGGTTGTTGCCACGCTGATCTATGAAGTGGCATTGGCATACGCCATCTTGCCTCTGCTGTTGCTCTGGTGCCGATTGGGATTGGTGGAGACGGTCAGACTTCCCCTCCGTCGCTGGTATGTTTCGCTGGTCTGGTGCATAGGCATATTGGCTTGTTTGGCCTACATCTACTACGTTGCCAAGACTGGCTCGACCTACCAAGGGCATCTGTTAGAGAGCCAGGCGGGCGGCATTGCCCTGCTTAAAGAGCGCGCCCTCGTGATGTTTTACACAGGCATCGGCCGAAGCGTAGTGGGCGGTTGGATCGACGCCGGAAGGATTCTCTTCGTCGAGTACCGCAGCTTCTGGTATCTGTCGGCCATTGCTTTGATGGCGTTGGCTCTGCTCCTCTACATACGCGAACCCTTTTCCGCACCAACCCCGGAAAAGCAAATCGGCGTGCGTTGGTCGCTACGGGTGCTCTTTACCGGCGTGGCATTTGCCGCCGTCGGCTATCTTCCCTTTCTTGCATCACCGGCGCATACCAGCATCAGTCAACGCACCTTCCTCTTCGCGACTCCAGGCGGAGCATTGGCCACGGTGGCTCTGGTCATGCTGTTTTCTGGAGCCCGTCGAACCCTGGCAATGTTGTTCGGCACCGTATTGATCGTACTGGGCATGGCGGCACAAATGTTCCAGTTCCATCACTACTCACAGATTTCTGATACAGAACGCAAAGTCCTCCAGGACGTAGCTGTAAGCCTGCCGGATATCGCCAACGACCGCGATCTTCTCATTCTTGATGGCTCCCACCTTATCAACAGCGTGTGGATGCTCCGGGAAAACATGATGAACGCGCTAACCTATTTGTACGGCAAGCCGATCGACGTGGTACAGATCTGCAATCAACCTGAGAACGACTGGCAACACACAGATGAAAGAGGCCGCACCGGCCGATGCGCAGAATACCCTGACCATTGGGAGTTCAGTTCAGGCCCATCCATTGATGGGCCAGACTATACGTCGCCGCCGCAAAGCGTTCTGTATCGCGCAGACAAGAGCAGGACGCAGATTGTGCGCATTCCCGAAGAGGGCGTTGTACCGCTGAGTAGTGCGCGTAAAGACGAGCTTTCGTTGCGCAACGACGCCCTTTCGCGGCGCTATCGCGCCATGCTTGCTCCCTCCCCCTGGCTTCTGGCTTTCGATCAATTTCGCCACAGGGACCAAGAGACCAGCTTCAGGTGGGATTTCGGCCGCTGGTGGAATTTGGACGTGCCTGCGCCGGGACGCGGATGGCAGGATGCCCAGTGGCAACATGAAGGACCTATAGAACATGGTTCATTCTCGTGGACCGTCGTTGAGAATCCATGGCTTCAATTCCAGCTGAAACCAACTGGCCGGGTTTATCGAGTTCGGGGAAAGGTCATGTCCATCGCCCCCGGCATACACCCTGAGAAGCTCGCGATTTCAGTGAACGGCCATGTGGTCCCGGTTCGCTGGCTCACTTCTAATGAGTTTTATGGAGAATTGCCCTCGTCCTTCCTGAAGGATGGCAATAACAGGGCTACCTTCCTGCTTCCAGTCGATAATCACTCTTCTGGATTCGGCATGGCGTTCGACTGGATCAAATTCGCTCCGATCGAGTCGACTGACTAACCTAACGAAATATGCATCGCTTCAGCACAACTGGCATACGGAATTCAAAATGATTGCCATCAATCGCGACATTAAGGCTGCACTACTAGCTTCCGTCTTATGCCTGTTACTTCCTGGCTGTACGGCAAGAGAGACCGAGTCCCCCCTGGATGCTGCTTCAACCAGGCCCGCGGTTATTTCCGCAGGTGATAGGATAGGTCCTGCTGACCTGAGGCCATTTCTGACAAATGGCTGGTCAACAGATGAACCCTTCGGAGTATGGTCCGTCGGCGAGGATGCAGGCCTTTTAATGCGGATGGAAACGTCGGCAAACGCAGGCGCTCGACTGGTCATGCAGGCTGGTGGCCTTTGGGCTCCACGACGCCAATCCATGGATGTTGGTATTCGTGTGAATGGTGGCAACTGGCAGCACCAAGCCCTCACAGCATCGGCTCCAGAGCCGCAACTAATCAGTATTGCCCTGCCAAAATTGGCGGCTGGCGATGAAGTCAGGGTCGAACTGCACTTCGATCGTCCAGCCTCACCAGTCGAGCTTGGAATATCTCCGGACGCGCGCGCTCTGGGCATTTCACTCAGGTCTATGCAGCTGTTGGGCCCCACGCCCTAGCAGTCACTGGCCGTGGACGGGCAAGCCAGCAAATGCAATCAGGCCTGGCGTTACCTGACCCGTATCCGGTGCGCGCCTCTGCACCTGGTGACAGCGCACGCCGCGGAATCATGTATCTCAGATCGACCATTGATCGCACGTCTACCAAGCAACCTACGTCACGTCATATCCAACGTGACGTAGGCTGTCTGGCCACATCAGTCACCGCACCTCAGGCTTCTGTGCGTCGCATACGCGTAGATAGATCACGGAAGCCAGCCAGCTGCCAGCATTTCGCGAGGCCGAGCTTCACTCAGCCTTCTTCGAGCATCCATTCCAGGGTTTTCCGCAACGGCGGAGACGTCCAGCTCCCGGTAAGTTCCTGTAACAATCGGTTATCGCCACATAGCATCTTGACTTCATTGCTACGCACAAACTTCGGGTTCACAGAGACCTCTAACGAATGGCCAGTGATCTGTGTGCACAGGTCGATCACTTCCCGAAGGGAATAAGCCGTTCCGGAGCACACATTGACTGTACGACCGATGGCATCGGCTGATTGCAAAAGCTTGCCATAGGCCGATGCCACTGCCCTGACGTCACCGAAGTCACGCGACACATCCAGATTTCCCAACTCGATCCGTGGCTCTCGCCTGACAAAGTGCGAGACAATCTTGGGAATGAGGAAGTTCTCCGACTGCCCCTTACCCGTGTAGTTGAATGGTCTGACTACGGTGACAGGCAACCGACCCTGCCAAAGCCGAACCACGTACTCCATGCTCAGCTTGCTGATGGCGTAATCGTTTGTTGGTGCCGGAGCAACCGACTCATCCAAACGCCCTTCCGAGGAGTTGCCATAAACATTGGCACTGCTGGCGATGAGGAGCCGCTCGAGAGAAATTTCAGCCTCTTCCACTGCCTGCAGCAGATGACGCGTGCCGATCAAATTTACGTTGTAGAAATCATCTGCACTCCCGTGACCTACAAACGCAAGCGCAGCCAGGTGAATGATGATATCCGGACGGGTAGTCTTCAGCACCTCACGCAGGGCATCCTGATCGAGCAGGTTGACTTGGTAATGACGGTCGACAGAGGCCAGGCCGCTAGCCCAGTCCGGTGCGGAGTGATCGGAGCCGCCAAGCCCCAGCACTTCGCAGCCTAGATTTTTTAGTTCATCAGCCACATAGCGGCCGGTGAAACCGGACGCGCCAGTGACTAGAACCCGCTTGCCGTTCAGATCAGAACGAGAAGCCATGCGCGTTCCTCTTGAGATCGGCCTCGACCATCATCTGGCAGAGCTGCTCCAGCGTGGTTTCAGGCTTCCAGCCGAGGACGCGCGTTGCCTTCTCGGGATCACCGATCAGCAGATCCACTTCTGCAGGACGGTGGAATTTCGCATTGATGCGCATCACCACCTTGCCGGTAGCGACATCCACTGCAGTTTCATCTGCATCTTTGCCGCGGAATTCGACGTCAATTCCGGCCCCCTTGAAGGCCATGCTGACAAAATCACGGACGGTTTCAGTGCGATTTGTCGCCAGAACAAAGGTATCCGGCTCATCGGCCTGAAGCATGCGCCACATCCCTTCCACGTACTCGCGCGCAAAACCCCAATCGCGCTTGGCATCCAGATTGCCAAGCTCCAGGCATTCCAAGCGTCCAAGTTTGATCTTGGCCACCGAGTCGGTGATCTTTCGTGTCACAAATTCGCGGCCGCGCAGCGGGCTTTCATGATTGAACAGAATCCCGCTGGAGCCGAAGATGCCATAGCTCTCACGGTAATTGACCGTCATCCAATGCGCGTACAGCTTGGCAACGCCATAAGGGCTGCGAGGATAGAACGGCGTGCTTTCGATCTGCGGGACCGCCTGCACCTTGCCAAACATTTCCGATGTCGAGGCCTGGTAAAACCGGATGTCCTTGTTCACCTGCCGAATGGCTTCCAGCAGGTGGACCGGGCCGATGCCGGTGATGTGCGCGGTCGTCGTCGGCTGGTCGAACGATACGCCCACGAAACTTTGAGCCGCCAGATTGTAAACCTCGGTGGCGCCCGTGCTTTCAAGCATACGGATACTCGAACCAAGGTCGGTCAGGTCGTACTCGATCAGGTGCAAATTAGGGTGATTTGCAATTCCCACCTCTTCGATACGCCAGAAATTGACCGAACTGGTACGGCGGTATGTGCCGAACACACGGTAGCCTTTATCCAACAACAGCTGGGCCAGGTAGGCACCGTCTTGGCCGGAAATGCCGGTAATCAACGCAGTTTTCATCATCCCTCTCTTGGTTACTTATAAATTCCGGAATCAAGCCGAGATTGAACGCGGCTCGTTCCGATGATCATTGAGTCTCAGCGCGTGGCCAAAGGCTTTCCGCCCGCACCACAAACTGTTTCCTTGCCCTGGTCCTGGCACGAAGTCAGGGGGCCATAATCGAGCGAATCCACCTTGAAGTCGCTGTACCACGCCACCGATTCCTGGACGAGGCCGAATCGCAGCGTTTTCCCAATCACCGCCTGGCTGGGCACATCTGCGATCACTTCAGCGGAGCCACCCGCCGGAATGCCCTCGGCAGGAAGCGGAGCGCGCAGGAAGTCCCGGTTCGAGACATTGCCGGAATCATCCACCAGGGAGATGGCAAGATTGACCGGCAGTGTGCCCTTTGAGTTGATGGCGACCTTGCCCGAATTGGTGACAGACACTGCAACCCGTACCAGTTCGCCGTTATTGGCCAGTACCGGCTCCGAGGCAATGGCGTAGCGTGCGCCAACCTGCTCTTGCGTCAACGGAGTCGACATGCCGCCTGCTTCGGTGGTCTGGGCAGCCTGCTGGGGTTCGGCCTTCACTGGCTGTTCTGCCTCGGGAGCCTTTGAGCAGCCGGTGAACGCAATCACCGTCGCCAGGACGGCAACGGAGCCGAAGGAAACAGGAGATTTCTTACTGTTTTTCATGGATAAGGACCTGTGGTGGATGAGCACGCCGCTCATTATTGAGCGGCTTCTACTCGAATGAGAAGTCGGGCCGGTGAAAACCCACGGCTTTTGAACCAGCAGACCGACTCCTGGACTAGATCAATCTCCAGGTAGTAGTCACCAGCGACTGCCGGAGCGCGCACTGTGAGATCGTGAACTGCAGAAGACATCGGCGCGACCGCATCGTGAATAAAATGGCGAGGTTGTTCGGCTACCGCCGTCGGTGTTTCGACATGAACCCAGAAGTGTCCGAGATAAATGCCGAACGGCCGCAATGCGTGACCGAGCGGACTGAACCAAGAGTATTCGCTGTTGTTGGTCAATTCGACACGCAAGGAGATTATGCTGGACGGCTCGGCAACCAGCACCTCCTGCTCAGCAACGACAGCCTGCCCCTGAAAGGCCTCTTCCGGCAACGGCTCACTGTAGGGATAGGGTCCCACTGTTGCCCCCACCACACGCGCATGCGAATCCAGCTCCTGATCCTTCAATGCTGCCAGGGCTGGGTTCGCCCAACGATCCCCGCGCAGGCTGCTCAGCACGTCGATTCGATGCAGCTCCTCGGCAAGCGGAGAATCGATGTCGACCTTCAGGCTTGCGACCGCATCAGCCACACAGTCCTTGAAATCGGAAACAACCCGATGGCGTCTCAACAGCCGCGCATATCCTTCCGCGGCTGCATAAGGATCAAGTGCCAGCCGTCTTGATGCATCGGAACACTCTTCAGCCCAGGCGGCATAGGTTGCAGGGGCGAGCGTCAACTGACGCAGCAACGCTGCCAGAGCGTCCGGGCATTCTGCATCCGGCGCGACTTTTTTTACCGAAGCGGGCAGCTCTGCATACCAACCGTGATCCGATACGATGACGGGGAGACCCGCCTGCATCGCTTTGCATACGACAGCCGAAGCCTCGCCCATCGTTGGCTGGCGCAAGGCAATCATCAGATCCGCACGCTCGAATACCTTACTGAACTGATCGTCGTCGAGATGGCCATGATTGATCAGCTGCACGTTACGCAGGTCTGCAATACTCTCCAGCTGGTCGAGTACGACTGCTTCTACCTGACCAGCGATTTCCAACGTAATCAGCCCATTCAGTTCGGAGTCGATCGCCGACAGCGCCTGCACAATCCAATCGAAGCGACGATTCGTATGCCCACCGCCCAGCAGCGCGATGGTGCGCAGATTGTCACGAATGCGATGCTGAGCGACCGCCGGGTACAACTGCGGCACCACCGTCACGGGGAGCCAGGGAAAATCCTTGACGATTTGATCGGCTGCATATCGTGAGTGCACTACTACCTCAGTGGCCAGTTTGGTGGCCACTTGATGCAGCGGAAAACGCACCACATCTTCCCGATTCCAGACAGGCGATCCGCTACGAAGCGCCAGTTTGGCGGTTCTGACGTCGGTGCTGGATAACCACTTTTCCAGCAGACTGAAATAGTCGCCGTTGAGAAGGCGGCCTTCATCATTCAGAACCCCAGCAGCCATATGATGCAACACAAGATCATGCAGATGCACGATTCCCGGCGCTGCTGCCATCAATGGAAGCATCCATCCATGGAACACTGGATGGTTACCCATCTGGTAAACGATCGCGTCCGCTCCAAGCAGTCTATGGACGGTGTTGTTCATCCCGAGGTGAACAAGATCGGCATGGGCAATCGCATCGACCTGCAGCCCTTGATCTCGCAGCAGGTTTGACAGACCTGCCGTGTATTCTGCAATGCCTGAGCGCTCCGGAGGATGCGGCCCGACCATCGCGATGCGAAACGGCGTACTCAAAGCCGACTCTCCACCAGATTGCTTATCACGCGATCCCAGGTAATGGAGGTACTCATGTGCTGACCAGCCTCAGCCAGTGCACGAAGTTGTGCCGGTTCTTTCGCATAACAATCGAGCAGGCTCTCAGCGATCGCCTCTGGCGTAGGACTTGTAACCCAACCGCTGCCGGTGGATTCGACGATCCTGCCCACTTCACCGCTATCGTCAACTGTAATGACCGGCTTGTAGGCAGCGAAGCTTTCCAACGTCGCAAATCCGTAATCCTCATCCACCGGCGAGTAGAAGACCGCACGACAGTTGGCAATCAGCTCAAGCAGCTTCTCGTCTTCCACGAAGCCCGCAAGCTCGACGCGATCCGTCAGGCCCAGCTCGCGGATCAGCGGTGCCAGAGAGTGGGCATACTCGCTGGCGCCGGTTCCGGCGATGACCACCTTGGCATGGGGGACATGCTTCGCGGCCCGGATCAGCAGATCGGGACGCTTCATCAATTCAAGACGACCGATACACAGCACGTAGTCGCCATAGTCTCCCGAGGTGATGAATGGCGCCAGCTTCGACGGCGGATAGAGAACCTCAGAGCCCAGACCGCTGTACTGCTGCAGACGGTCGGTAACCGTCTGAGAAATGGTATATCGAGGCTCGATCTCCGCCAGCAACTCCCGGTCGGACGCCCGCAGGGCATCACGCACCGCCGAATCTTTCGCGGTCAGGTGGGGCTGATCGAAGCGCGTACGTTCCAGGTCGTAAAGCACTCGATGCTGATGCACGAGCCAAAGCGCCTTATTGGCATGCGAGGCGGCATAGGTCGGATACTTGGTGCAGATGCACAGGTCGATTTTCTGACCATTGCTTTCGTTCAAATTCAACAACCTCCATGCGAGCATGGAAGACAGAATTTCTGTTTCTGGATACCACTTGTAGGGCAACTGCACCAGCTCTGCGACGACCTGGCGCTGCTTGCCCCACAGATTGATTTGCTTGACAAGCTCTTCGTTAAGCAGCTCCGCGCCGCCTCTGACAAACGGCACTTGCGCGCCAAGCACAATAACTCTCTTCACCTACATTCCCCTTCATGATGTCCTTGCCGGTACCTGGCAATCCCTGTCCTTATTTCTTCGACTTCCTGATCCGGCTACCCAACTGATCCAGCGCTGCCAGCTGCTTGTCGATTGCCACATCGGCGGGCGTTGCCACCTCATCCTCCGCAAGCACAGGCTCTGTGCGCTCCAGCCGCTGCGGTGCATGAACCACAAAAGGTCCGCCACGCTTGGTTACCTTCATGGTGACCCATCTCAAAGGTGCTGTCACACGCCATGAGCGGCTCGTATGAAGCTCTCCGATCTGGCCCTCCAGCATATCCACTGCCAACTCAAGTTCACGAATGCGGCTACGTGCGTCCTCGAGGGCCTGCAAGCGATGGGACAGCTCCAGTTGCAGCTCTTTCACCCTGCGTGCGTCCGCTGCGCTGGTGGTCTCCGACCTATTGACGCGCTGAACCAGGGAAACAATTTTCGCCTGAAGTTCGTCGATGGTTGACTGCTGCTGCGTGTTGACGCGCTCCATCTCCGACATGCTGACCTGCATGCCATCGCGCTCCTCGACCAGTCGACTGAGGTCAGCGGCAAGCAGTTCCGACAGTTCACGAACCCGTTGACGCTCTTCCAGTTCGGACTCGAGCATCGAAATCTGCGAGACGAGCCTTGCGTTCTCGGCCTCCCGATCCGCCATGCCATTGTTGAGCTGTTTCTCCCTGTCCTCGGCTTCGGCAGTGCGCTTTTCCAGATCTTTTGCCCACTCCTGAAGTTCGCTACTCACCTTTTCCAGATCGCGGTAGCGGTTATCGGCCGTCTCTGCTTCCAGCTGAAGGGTTGCAAGCTTGTCCTGGGCCTGCTGAGCCCCTACCTGCAGGCGCTCAATCAAGGATGCGCGTGCCGCAAGCTCAACACGGTCATGCTCGTTCTGGGTATAGAGGGCGCCAAGGCGTGTGTTGTAGCTCAGCAACGCCTGTTGCATGTGGCTGTAAAGCGATGTCCACTCAGGCGCATGCAATGCAACCGGTTCAGAACGCGCCAAGCACTCTTGCAACTCTGCAAACGTCCAGCGTGCCTGGTCTCCCCCAAATGCCTGGATGAAAGCATTGCGATAACGAGGAGGAAGCGTCATGAAGTCCAAAGCCGGTTCCCGACCGGGACTGGCCGGAACAATGCGACGTTGCAGGATTTCCTTGACCGTAATCAGGAAGGACAACAATAAGTCGCCCAGCCAGGAGCAATCGGTGGCTTCGGCAGAAATGGCGCCGTAGTCGATCAGAATGGCCTTGCCTTCCTGCGAAATCAGAACATTCCAGCAACGCACGTCATTGTGATAAAGACCCACGCGCTCGAGCATTACCAATTGCTCAAGCAATTCGGAGACTACTTTGTCCGGATCATAGGGCGAGCCGTCGTCGATCAACTCCGAAAGCAGGCGTCCGCCGGCCATTTCCCTGACGAGGAACAAATCCGATGCATCGTCCAAGGCCGCAATCAGCCGTGGTACGGGATACGATGCAGGAGGATTTCTGAGAAACTCGACCTCGTTATTGAATTCCTGCCAATTGATTTCGGCGCGCCCACCGATGCCCATCGTCATCTTCTTGACGAACACCTTGTCGCCGAAATAATAGCGTCTGCTGTACTGATGCGTTCCACGTCCATAGGCATGCGCCTCGCCCGACCAGGAACTGAACCTGCCGACGGCCTCACCCACGTACCAGAACTTGCTGCTGGCGAAGTACAGCGGCCTGGAAATCGAAGACAGATGGGTTGCCTGCCTCGACAACAACCTGGTGAAGGCATAATCGGCCAACAACTCCGCCGGGTCGTGCGGCAGGGAGGGCCCCCAGTACAGCGGCTCCTCACGCAATGCCAGCTCGAAGATCCCGGCGTCCGTGACCTCGGAGAGCTTGCGACATAATCCAGCCACTCGCGCAATTCCCTGGGAATGCACCAGATGATGGAAGACACTCAGCCCCAGGACCAGATCGTACTGGTCTGGATCAAGCCGCGCGATGACGTCTTCCACTGTGCCGTGCTCGAAAGACGCAGCGAACATCCGGTGCTCCTGGGCCAACGCCTGGCACACATCGACATTGAGATCCAGAAAATCCACACCGTGGACCTGATGCCCCTCGGCCGCAAGGCTCAATGAAAAGAATCCCTGGGCGCAGCCGAGATCCAACACCCGCAGTGGGCGGCCAAGTTCTCCCTGGAGCCTTTGTGCACATTCGCGAATCAGCACAAACCTGTCTTCGCAGCCGCGCGAACTTCCCTCCGAAAGCTCGGGATGTCCGAAAATTGGCTGATATTTCTCAGGCAGAGCGGCCACCCGCGCGCCAATATGCATTGTCTCAGTCATGACTAATGTTCTCTGATGTGATGGTAGATCCTGACGCCGTCATGACAACGCTTCTACGATTTCGAAATCGGCCTTGAGGTCCATCATCCCCCAGAATTGCATCCCCCTTGCGACGTTCAGCACGATGGCGTCGTAACGACGATCCAGCGGCGTCAATTCCACAAGCGGGTCACCACTGGAAATGCCGAGCGAGACCAGATAGTTCGCTTCATTGAGGTCGAGAGGCATGCTGAACTTGCAGACGATTACCTGTCCCGCTTTTACCGAAATCCCGGCCCGCCCTTCGCTGGAAAGGAAGGAGTTGGTGCCGTAGAGGAATAGACCCTCGAGGGTTTTAATCAAAAACCCGGGCACCACACTGTCATAATCCTGATCGAAAGCGATCTTGACGTAAAATACCGTCCTGGTACCGCTCTCTACGCGAGCAGGAAATTCCTCCCCGCCGCTGACAACGACATAATCGAGAATTCGCGCACCGCCCTGCCCCCAACGGTGTTCGCCGGCATTGTAGTAAGGGCGCGTATGAAAGATATCCTCATCGCCAGCGTGCATCTGGCCTGGCGCATCATCGGCCTGTGCTTGAAGCGATGCAGGCTTCTTGCCGAACAACTCGTCCAGATAAAGGTTGGAGACCTCACGCGAGGGCCCATCGGCATGAACGCTACCGTCCTTGATCAAAATGGCACGATCGCAGTGTTTGACAACATCTCCGACCGCGTGACTGACGAGGATGAGCGTCATGCCCTCGTCCTTGTAAGACTGGATGCGCTTGAAGCACTTCGCCTGAAAATACGCATCGCCCACCGACAATGCTTCGTCGACGATCAGTACATCGGGCCGGAATGCCGTGGCCACCGCAAACGCGACGCGCACCTGCATACCGCTTGAGTAGGTGCGTACCGGCTCATCGAAGTACTCTCCGATCTCGGCAAACTCCTGTATCTCGGGCAACACCTTGTCGATTTGCTCCAATGTGTAACCCATGAGCCCGGCAGAATGTCTGGCATTCTCCCGGCCACTCAGGTCCGGATTGAAACCCATGCCGAGCTCAAGAATCGCGGCGATACGGCCGTGCCGGATGATGCGTCCCTCGGTAGGTTGCGACGTACCGGTGATCAGCTTGAGCAATGTGCTCTTTCCGGCGCCGTTGCGCCCCATGATCCCGATCGACTCACCCGGAGCGACTGAGAACCCGACATTCCGCAGAACCCAGTGCTCCTCTCGCGGCTTGACCTTCAACCCGAACCAGCTGGCAGCGCGTAGCCACTCGCTGCCCCAGACACGGTAGGACTTCCCAAGCCCCTCAACCATCAACACAGGGCTCATAGGGCATCCACCATTTCGGCACTCGCGCGGCGAAAAACAACCAACGACAGGACACACAGGACGAGGGTGGCCAGCATGAGCGGGACAAGCTCGATCCACGCCGGGGAACGTCCGTAAAGAAGTACTCCCTGATATGCACTGACAAGCGGGAACAGCGGATTGAGCTTGAAGAGTTCCTGGGTCTGCGCGGGAAGGATATCGATGGTGTAAACGATAGGCGTCACCCAGAACATTGCCTGCAGAACGACCGGTACAACCTGCCCGATGTCACGCACGAAGACATTGAAGACGCCGAGCAGCAATCCAATCGAAATCGCGAAAGCCAACGTCAGCAGCATCAGCAGCGGCAGCCAAGCTGCCTGCGGGCCCAAGGTGTGCCCCAGGATAGCGAACACAATGATGATTGCCAGGAACAGCAACAGATTGTTCACCATGACGGTGCCGCCGGCAATGAGTGGGAGACATATCCGCGGGAAGGCCTGCTTCTTCATCAGATTGCCGTTATCCACGAACAATGAAACACATTTGCCAATGCATTCGGCAAACAGGGTCCAGCAAAGCGTTCCGGCCATCAGATACAGTGCGTAAGCAAACTTGTTATTGACGCCTGGCAGCTTCGCGGCCAGCACCTCGGAAAGAATCGTCGCAAAGATCAGCACCTGCATGAGCGGGTGGATGATCATCCACAATGCGCCGAGTTTGCTGCGCAGGAAGCGCAGACGCAGGTCATTCCTGATCGACGACAGGATGAAGTATCGGAAGGCCCATACGGACCGGATCATGTCCAACGTTACTACCTCTGAAAGTGTTCACTACTTTGGTGAAGCGGGCAACCAAATCGCTACATCACAGGATCGACAAAAACAGTCACCGTCAGTGCGTTGACGCGACCACCTTCGCAGCCCTTGCCAGCAGGTGTCCCGCTACGCTTCGGGGAGCAAGCCTTATGCAGATATCGGCCCTGGCTGCTTCGCCCAGCCGCCGCGCCTGTAACGGGTCGTCCGCAAGCCGACGCATCGCAGCTGCGGCAGATGCGATGCTGGGCTCTGCCCAGCGCGCGCCATCCGACTCCGGATATCGCCCCGCAACCGGCACCAGGTCGTAGTCTACGAGGCAGGAGTTGCTGTCCGTCATGAACTCCATGTTGCCCGACCAGCCCGTCGCAATGACCGGCTTGCCAAGTGACATGCACTCGGCAAGCCCCAACCCGAAGCCTTCGGCCCGATGCAGCGACACATACACGTCACAGCATCGCTGCAGCGCCCGCACGTGCATCCTGTCGATCACCTCGTCCCGCAGCAGGATCCGCTTGTCTGCCGCGACCAGGCCCAGGAGTTCTGCCATTTGTTCGGGATACATATGCCCATTGCTTGACTTCACGACCAAACGCACGTCGTCACGGCCGTCCGGAAACGCATGCCTGAATGCATTGACCACGGCCTGGGGATTTTTCCTGGCCACGAAGGAGTGGAAATCAAAAGTGAAAAGAAAGACGAAGGTTTCCGGATCCAGCCCGAAGTCCTGTCTTTGCAAGCCGCTATCAGGCTGGTCAGAAAGCGGCAGCGGAAGTCGCATGATCGGTTTGTCGGTCACGTTGCGGAACGCATCCTCGATGAATCGTGAGGCCACCATGATCTCGTCCACCAGCGCAATGGCACTCAGCCAACTTGGCGGAATCACTTCAAGTTCCCAGAACCAGCACGCAATGACGTAATGCCCGTCCATACGGGCCCGGCCGATCTTCTCTAAGGCGGCTTCGAGGTAGTCGGGGTTAACGAAGACGACGGTGACCTGGTGCGGCATGCGCTGGTCGATGAGACCATCCAGACTCCGGTCGTCCCAGGAGTGTGGAAGCCCCATATCCAGGTCATACAACGACACGGGAACGCGAGCGCTGATCAGCGCACGCGCATACATCCTTGCGCTCTCAGCCAGCCCGAATTCGCCACGGAGATAGCCGGCAATGTTGATCCCCACCGATGGAATCCGGGTGACGGAGAAATCAGCGTCCATCGGCAAGGAAGTGTCGGCGCCTTTCGCGCGCAGCTCCCAGGCGGCGGTGCGCTGAAACCGCGTTTGAACCAAAGAGCGGGCGGACAGCGTGGAAGAAACGCGGTCGCGCCAACTCTGCGGGAAAACGCGATAGATACGCTGCAACCAGGACTGTTGGCGTACCCACGACTGCAGTCGAAGGCCGGCCAGCCCGCTCCGCCAATACGCGAAGATGCCCTGACGTTGCGGCGACGCGGTCATGGAGAACTGGATGCCTCGAGCGCCTGCGCCAGATCCCCCCGCAAATCCCCCACATCCTCAACCCCCACGCTCAAACGCACCAGCGCATCGCTGATGCCAAGCTGCTCGCGGCGGGCCACCGGGATGGAGGCATGCGTCATGACGGCGGGATGGTTGACCAGGCTTTCGACGCCGCCGAGCGATTCGGCCAGGGTGAACAGTTCGGTCTTCTCGCAAAAACGTTTGGCCGCCTCGAAGCCGCCCTTGAGCACGATCGAGACGATGCCGCCGAAGCCGGACATCTGGCGCTGGGCCAGTGCGTGCTGCGGGTGCGAGGCCAGGCCGGGGTAGATCACCTTTTCGATCGCGGGGTGGGTTTCCAGCCATTGCGCCAGCGCCAGCGCGTTCTCGCAATGCGCGCGCATGCGCAGCGGCAGGGTCTTGAGGCCGCGCAGTGCGAGGAAGCTGTCGAACGGCCCTTGCACGCCGCCGATGGAGTTCTGCAGGAAGGCCAGTTGCTCGGCCAGTTCGGCGTTGTCGCCGACCACCGCGATGCCGCCGACCATGTCCGAGTGGCCGTTGAGGTACTTGGTGGCCGAGTGCACCACGATGTCGGCGCCCAGGCCGAGCGGGCGTTGCAGCATCGGCGAGGCGAAGGTGTTGTCGACCACGATCAGCAGCCCGTGCTTGCGCGCGATCGCAGCGATGGCGGCGATATCGACCAGCTTGAGCATCGGGTTGGTCGGGGTTTCGATCCACACCATCTTGGTGTCGGGACGGATCGCGGCTTCGAAGGCGGCCGCATCGGTCAGGTCGACGAAGCTGAAATCCAGGCCGGCGGTGCGGCGACGCACCCGCTCGAACAGGCGGAAAGTGCCGCCATACAGGTCGTCCATCGCCACCACGTGGCTGCCGGCGTCCAGCAGCTCCATCACCGTGGAGGTGGCGGCCATGCCTGAGGCGAACGCGAACGCACGCGTGCCGCCTTCCAGCGACGCGACGCAGCGCTCATAGGCAAAGCGCGTGGGGTTGTGGGTACGCGAATACTCGAAGCCCTGATGCTCGCCCGGGCTGGACTGCGCATAGGTGGACGTCGCGTAGATCGGCGGCATCACCGCCCCGGTGCTGGGGTCCGGCGACTGCCCTCCATGGATCGCCAGCGTGGCGAGCGAGAGTTCGCGCTCGCCATCGTGGCTGGGTGTGGTGCGATTGGACATGGAGGTTCCCGGAAAAAGTGGCGGATTGTAGCAAGCAGGTCTGAATGGCCGGTGCCGCGCGTCCCATCCGGGCGCGCGGCCAGCTGCGATCACTGCACGCGGCGGCGCAGGTAGTTGAGCAGGTCGATGCGGGTGATCAGGCCCAGGAACTGGTTGCCGTCCATGACGATGGCGACCTGGCCGCGGTCGAACACCGGCAGCAGCGCCTCGATCGGCGAGGCGACATCCAGGCGATCGAGCTTGCTGACCATGGCAGTGGAGATCGGGTCGCGGAAGCGTGCCTCGTCGCCGTACACATGCAGCAGCACGTCGCTCTCGTCGACGATGCCGACCAACTCCCCGTCATCGATGACCGGCAGCTGCGAGACGTCGTACAGCTTCATGCGCTGGTAGGCAGTGGTCAGCAGGTCCTTCGGTCCGACCACCACGGTGTCGCGCTTGTTGTACGGGCGCAGGATCAGGTCGCGCAGGTCGCCGTGCTGCGGGCGCTCCAGGAAGCCGTTGTCCAGCATCCAGTAGTCGTTGTACATCTTGGACAGGTACTTGTTGCCGGTATCGCAGACGAACACCAGCACGCGCTTGGGCGTGGTCTGCTCGCGGCAATACTTCAGCGCGGCGGCCAGCAAGGTACCGGTGGACGAGCCGCCGAGGATGCCCTCCTTGGCCAGCAGCTCGCGCGCGGTGTGGAAGCTTTCCGCGTCGGTGATCGAATAGGCCTTCTTGACCCGCGAAAAATCGGAGATGTCCGGCAGGAAGTCCTCGCCGATGCCTTCGACCAGCCAGCTGCCGGACTTCTCGCTGACCGTGCCCTCTTCGATGTACTGGGTCAGGATCGAGCCGACCGGGTCGGCCAGCACTAGCTCGGTGTGCGGCGAGGCGGTGGCGAAGGCGCGCGACAGGCCGGTCATGGTACCGGAGCTGCCGCAGCCGAACACGATCGCATCCAGATCGTTGTCCATCTGCGCCAGGATCTCCGGGCCGGTGCCGAATTCGTGCGCGGCCGGGTTATCCGGGTTGCCGAACTGGTTGATGAAGTAGGCGCCCGGGGTCTCGGTGGCGATCTTGGCGGCCAGGTCCTGGTAGTACTCCGGGTGGCCCTTGGCCACGTCCGACCGGGTCAGCACCACCTGGGCGCCCATGGCCTTGAGGTTGAAGATCTTCTCGCGGCTCATCTTGTCCGGCACCACCAGGATCAACCGGTAGCCCTTCTGCTGGGCGACCAGTGCCAGACCCAGGCCGGTGTTGCCGGCGGTGCCTTCGACCAGGGTCGCGCCCGGGGTGAGGTCGCCACGCTGTTCGGCCGCCTCGATCATCGACAGGCCGATGCGGTCCTTGATCGATCCGCCGGGGTTGGCCGCCTCCAGCTTGAGGAACAGCTCGCAGACGCCGGTGTCCAGGTGCTGTGCCTTGACGATCGGCGTGTTGCCGATCAGTTCGAGTACGGAGGAATGGATCGCCATCGGAATATCGTCACTGCGTCGCGCGGGGCTTGGCCGCCCATTATCCGACGAACGGCTGGGGAATGCTCATTCAGACTGGAACCGATCGCGCCGGCCCGTGAACGGGCGGGCTCAGCCAGCGCTGCGCCGCTACCACCGGCATGAGTGCGCGGCCGCCAGGCGGGCATCGCGCCCTGCCGCCAGGCGCGTGACACGGGTTGCGCAAATAAAGACGCGGACGGTGGCAAGCCGACGAGGAGGCCGCCACCGCCCGCGGCGGTGAACTTGTTCTAGCGGTGGGGAAGGATCAGTGGGTGAGCTGGTCGTACATCCGGGTGAGCTTTTCTTTCGCCTGCAACTTCTCGCGCTTCATCTGGCCCAAGGTCACGTCGTCGATGGGGAGCACCCCGAGTTCGGCATCCATGCATTTCTTGTTCAAGAGCTTGTGGCGTTGGTACAGCTGCTTGAACTCGGGATCGGACTTGACCAATGCGTCGATTTCGGTCTGCGGTTGCCCTTCGAACATGGCGTTACCTCCTTCACTTGAAACACTTAAAACAAGAACGCCCCGGCCGCGGGCGGCACGGGGCGCTGCTTGGGGATGGAAGACTCGCGGATCACAATGGCAAGCGCACTGGCGGAACCAAAAAGCTGTCCACCGAATTGCGTTGATGCGTGCCCTTGCGTCACTGGCCCGGCCCTCCGTACTTCCAGGCAGCGGAGTGCTGCCCGGGAGTACGACCCTACGCCGGTCGCGGAGGGGGTTCAAGGCCAGAACGGCTGCTTTTGCCGTTCCCTGCCTCAATCAGTGACCGCGGTTCAACCGGGCGTCATGCCCGGGTTAAAAGACCTTAACTTCCAACCACTTGCATTACGGCGCGACAACCACCTCGGCAGCGCGCGTCTTGCTGGCGGCGGCCTTGGTGCCATTGACCTGCAGCCGTGCGCTGGCGACACCGGCAGCCACCAAGGCATCGCGTAACGCTTCGGCCCGCTTCTTGGCGGTGGCCGCATCGCTGTCGTAGCCGACGATGCTGACCCGGCCTTTCTTGCCGATGTTCAGATACTCGGCCAGTGCCTTGGCCTGCCCCGCAGCATCGCCGGACAGCGCGGCCTTGCCACCGAAGGCGCCACTACCCAGCGAAAACACTTCGCCGCGGCTGTCGAACTTGGCGGAAGGCAACTTGGCCCCGGCCACCAGCTCGGCTTCTTCATGCGCCAGTTGCACCGCTTTTTGCTGGGCCGCATTGAGCTTGGCGGTCTGCTTGCCGGCCACGCTGGTCAGCGCCAGCTCGGCGTCCTGACGGGCCAGGGTCTCCTGTTCGGCCGCCTGACGCATGCGCTCGGCCTCTTCGGCCTGGATCTGCGCCTGCACGCGCAGACGCTCGGCTTCCTGGCGCGCGCGCGAGGCGTCGCGGCGGCTGGCTTCGATCAGCAGGTCGTTGCGGGTGCCCTCCAATCGATCCAGCTCGCGCCGCGCCAGTGCGGTGCGGGCGGTGAGTTCGGCGATTTCGACCCGACGGTCGGCCAGGAACACCAGCTCGTCGCGGTCGCGCCGCTTGGCCTCGGCCAGCGCCGCCACGCTCTGCTGCGCCTGCAGCCGCTCGAAGCGGGCCAGTTCATTGGTCTGCGGGTCGTTCTGCAGCGCGGCCAGGCGCCGGTTGAGCGCGTCGGCCTGCGGGTCGTCCTTGGCCGCCATTGCCAGCGACGGGACGGTGACCAGACTCAGTACACCCAGATAGAGAAGCGGACGCAGTTTCATCGGCCGGCCTCCCCGGTGTTGAGGCTGTTCTGCAGTTGCGCCACTTCCTTGCGCCGCTGTTCCAGCTGGGCGGTGACCACCGCCTCTTCGCTGCGCGCCTTGGCCAGATCGGCGTCGGCCGCTGCGCGCAAGGCGATCTGTGGCACCTGCTTGCGCTGGCGCTTGTCCAGTTGAGCCTGCTGGGCCTGCATCAGTTCCTGGCGGGCCAGATTGACCAGATCGGGCGCGTACTGGTCGGCATCGGCCTGGGTGGCGCGTTGCACCGCCTGTTCGGCGGCGGTGAGCTCCGGTGCCACCTGGGCGGCAGCAGGAGAGGAAAGAACCATGAAACAGGCGATGCCATACAGGGATCGCCGCAAGTATGCGAAGCTAGCCGTCATTAGGGGAGCCGTAGCGAGAAGTCTCGAGCACGGCCATTGTCGGAAGCCTGCGGCGGACTTGCAACGAGACGCTGCCGTTTGTTGGGGAACCATTGCGCATGGATATCGGCTACTTCCTGAAGCTGATGACCGAAAAGAATGCCTCGGACATGTTCTTGACCACCGGCGCACCGGTGTACATCAAGATCGAAGGCAAGCTCTACCCGCTCGGCAATACGGGGTTGCCGCCGGGAATGGTCAAGAAAATCGCTTATTCATTGATGGACGAAGGCCAGGTACCGCAGTTCGAGCGCGAGCTGGAGCTCAACATGGCCATCGCCCTGTCCGACGCCGGGCGCTTCCGCGTGAACGTGTTCAAGCAGCGCGGCGAGGTGGGCATGGTGATCCGCGCCATCCGCAGCCGGATCCCCAGCATCGAAGAGCTCAACCTGCCGCAGGTGCTCAAGGACGTCATCATGACCCCGCGCGGGCTGGTGCTGGTGGTCGGCTCGACCGGCTCGGGCAAGTCGACCTCGCTGGCCTCGATGATCGACCACCGCAACAGCACCACCACCGGGCACATCCTCACCATCGAGGACCCGATCGAATATCTGCACAAGCACAAGATGTCGATCGTGAACCAGCGCGAGGTGGGCCTGGACACGCACGCCTTCCAGAGCGCGCTGAAAAACGCGATGCGCGAGGCGCCGGACGTGATCCTGATCGGCGAGATCCTGGATGCCGAGACCATGGAGGCGGCGATCGCCTTCGCCGAGACCGGCCACCTGTGTCTGGCGACGCTGCACTCCAACAATGCCGACCAGACCATCGAGCGCATCCTCAATTTCTTCCCCGAGAGCGCGCACAAGAACGTGCTGATGAACCTGGCACTGAACCTGCGCGCCGTGGTGTCGCTGCGCCTGGTCAAGGGCGTGGACGGACGCCGCCGGCCGGCGACCGAAGTGCTGCTCAACACGCCGATGATCCGCGACCTGCTGCGCCGTGGCCAGGTGCACGAGGTCAAGCAGGCGATGGAGGAATCGCTTGAAGAAGGCATGCAGACCTTCGACCAATGCCTGTTCCGCATGGTCAAGTCCGGCGAAATCGAGCAGGAGGAAGCGCTGCGCGCGGCCGACTCGCGCGATGGCCTGGCGCTGAAGTTCCGCCTGTCCGAGGGCGGTTCCGGCGAGCACGACCCGTACGCGGATTACGAAACGGCAGCAGCGCCGAAGATCAGCCACGGCTTTATCTGATCATCGGCAGGTGCGCGCTATTGCCGCGCACCTGCCCGGCGCGGCGGATTGCGCAGGGCCGTTGCCGGCGTACGAGCGGTGCGCACGGTTGGGACAGCGCAGCGGCTAGCTCCGATCAACCCATGAGTGCCGCCGAGCGCGGCCGGTGCCCAGTGCGCGGAGACCGCGCGCCCGCCTGCGCACCACCCGGCCAACCGACAACCGCTCGCTACCGGTACCTGCCCTGCCCGGGCTGCGATTCAACGCGGATGTGCCCCCGCACCAGGCTAAGGCCTGCCGCCGATCAGGCCGGCACCGCGTCGGCCTGCATTTCCGGCCGCGCCGCCGCGAATGCCGGCAATGCCAGGCAGGCCTGTTCGATGCGTTGCAGGATCGGATACGCCGTCAGATCGACGTCGAAACGGCGCGCGTTGTAGAGCTGCGGGATCAGCAGGCAATCGGCCAGGCCCGGCGTGTCGCCGTGGCAGAACGTGCCGGTATGCGGATCACCGGCCAACTGCGCTTCCATCGCCGCAAAACCGCGCTGCATCCAGTGCCGCGTCCATTGCTGGCGCTGCGCAGCATCCAGCTGCCATTCGCGCTCGAAAAACTGGGTGACGCGCAGGTTGTTGAGCGGATGCACGTCGCAGGCGATTACCTGCGCCAGGGCGCGCACGCGGGCGCGCGCGGCCGGCGCTGCGGGCAGCAGCCGCGCGCTGTCCGGGAACGCCTCTTCCAGATACTCCAGGATCGCCAGCGACTGCGGAATCACCACCGCGCCGTGCCGTAACGTGGGCACCAGTTCCTGCGGGTTGAGCTGCGCGTAGGCCGGTGCATGCTGCTCGCCGCCGTCGCGCACCAGATGCACCGGATGCGCGAGGTAGGCCAGCGCCTTCAGGTGCAGGCCGATACGCACGCGATACGCGGCGCTGGAGCGCCAGTACGAGAACAGTTCCAGTGGCGCGCTCATGCCCGGCCTCGCAGGCAGTGTTGTGCAGACGCCCTTGCCGATCTCATGGCAGCGGCTGACGTTCGACCCGCTGTTCGATCGCACCGAAGATGCTGGCGCCATCGGCAGCGAACATCTCGATCCGCACCACGTCGCCAAAGGACAGGAACGGCGTGCTCGGGGTGCCGTCGCGCAGGGTTTCCACCACGCGCTGCTCGGCAAAGCACGAGGCGCCCAGCGTGGTGTCCTGATTGGCGATGGTGCCGGAGCCGACGATGGTGCCGGCCGAGAGCGGCCGCGTCCTGGCGGCGTGGGCGATCAGCTGGGCGAAGTCGAACTGCATGTCGTTGCCGGCTTCCGGCGCGCCGAACCAGGCACCATTGACGTGGGTGACCAGCGGCAGGTGCACCTTGTTGTCGCGCCAGGCCTCGTCCAGTTCATCCACGGTGACGAACACCGGCGACAGCGCCGAGCGCGGTTTGGATTGCACGAAGCCGAAGCCCTTGGCGAGCTCGGCCGGGATCAGATTGCGCAGCGACACGTCGTTGACCAGGCCGACCAACTGGATATGCGCGGCGGCCTGCTCGGGCGAGGCGCCCATCGGCACATCGTCGGTGATCACCACCAGTTCGGCCTCCAGATCGATGCCGTGGTCTTCGCTGATCACCTTGATCGCATCACGCGGGCCGTAGAACCCGGCGCTGGTGGCCTGGTACATCAGCGGGTCGGTGTAGAAGCTTTCCGGCACCTCGGCATTGCGCGCACGGCGCACGCGCTCCACGTGCGGCAGGTAGGCGCTGCCGTCGACGAACTCGTAGGCGCGCGGCAACGGTGCGGCCAGCGCCTGCAGATCCAGATCGAACACGCCATCGGCGCTGCCCTCGTTGAGCGAGGCCGACAAGGCATTCAGGCGCGGCGCGACATTGCTCCAGTCTTCCAGCGCGCGCTGCAGCGTGGGCGCAATGCCGGTGGCGCGGACCGCGGTGCGCAGGTCGCGCGCGACCACGATCAGGCTGCCATCGCGGCCGCCCTCCTTCAGGGAACCTAGCTTCATGACCGTCCTGTGCTGTGGCTGATCGGTCGATTGTACGGCCTGTCGCAACAGTGGTTGCAACTGAAACAACTGACCCGTAGCCCAACCGATGAACTCGCCTTTTGTGCAGCGCGCCAAACGCGCGTACACTGGCGCGGTCTGCATGCGGCCGTCCGTTTCCCTTAGGGACAGCCGGCGAGGCCAGGATCGATCGATCCGCTCGCCCGCCCCACCCGACGCCTTTCGTGGTGCCGACAAACCCATCGCTTCTTGATTGGGTTGTTCCACCATCTCGCAGCGCGGTTCACGGGAACGCTCCGAGCCTCACTTTTTTGCATCTGCAATGCGTTTGCGCTCCGGGCCTGGCCTGGCGGCGACGCTTTACTTGGAGCTTCCTGATGTCTTTTGAATCCCTGGGCCTGGCGCCCTTCCTGCTGCGCGCGTTGGCCGAGCAGGGTTACGAAACCCCCACTGCGATCCAGCAGCAGGCCATCCCGCTGGTGTTGGCAGGGCATGACCTGCTGGCCGGCGCACAGACCGGTACCGGCAAGACCGCCGCGTTCGGCCTGCCGCTGCTGCAGCACCTGGGCACCTCGCCGCAGCCGGTCAACGGCCCGCGCAAGCCGCGCGCGCTGATCCTGACCCCCACCCGCGAGCTGGCCACCCAGGTGCACGACAGCCTGCGCGGCTACAGCAAGTACCTGCGCATCCCGAGCGCGGTGATCTACGGCGGCGTGGGCATGGGCAACCAGCTCGATACCCTGCGTCGCGGCGTGGACCTGCTGATCGCCTGCCCGGGCCGGCTGATCGACCATATCGAGCGCCGCAGCGTGGACCTGTCCGGCATCGAAGTGCTGATCCTGGACGAAGCCGATCGCATGCTCGACATGGGCTTCCTGCCGTCTATCAAGCGCATCCTGACCAAGCTGCCGCGCCAGGACCGTCAGACCCTGCTGTTCTCGGCAACGTTCGAAGAGAACATCAAGCAGCTGGCGCTGGAGTTCATGCGCAACCCGATGCAGATCCAGGTCACCCCGAGCAACACCGTGGCCGAGAGCATCACCCACCGCGTGCACCCGGTCGATGGCGCGCGCAAACGCGACCTGCTGCTGCACCTGCTGGCGCAGGACAGCCGCGAGCAGACCCTGGTGTTCGCCCGCACCAAGCACGGCAGCGACAAGCTGGCGCTGTTCCTGGAAAAGTCCGGCATCAAGACCGCGGCGATCCATGGCAACAAGAGCCAGGGCCAGCGCATGCGCGCGCTGAGCGACTTCAAGGCCGGCCGCGTGACCGTGCTGGTGGCCACCGATATTGCCGCGCGCGGCATCGACATCGACCAGTTGCCCAAGGTCATCAACTACGACCTGCCGATGGTGGCCGAGGATTACGTGCACCGCATCGGCCGCACCGGCCGTAACGGTTCCACCGGCGAGGCGATCTCGCTGGTGGCGCAGGACGAAGCCAAGCTGCTGCGCCAGATCGTGCGCATGCTGGGCCGCGACGTGGAAATCCGCGACGTGCCGGGTTACGAGCCGCAGACCCCGATCCGTTGGGGCAACAGCGCGCCGGGCCGTGCCGAGCAGCCGGGCGGCGATCGCGCCCCGCGCAAGAGCCACGCCCGTCGTCCGCATGGCGATGCACCGCGTCAGGCGCATGCGCATGCCGGCCCGAAGAAGCCGGGCGGCCAGCGCAGCAGCGGTCCGCGTCAGGCCGGTGTTGCCGCCGGTGCCGGTGCAGGCCGTCGCGATGGTGGCCGTGGCGGTCAGCGTCCGAGCGGCTCGCGCTGACGCCGGAGCGCCGGTACGACCGGCGCCCAGGTCTGCGTTGAACTGAAAGAAAAAGCCGCCCTTCGGGGCGGCTTTTTTGTGCGCGTCGTGCAGCCGATGCGCACTGGGTGCGAACCGGACTGCGGGTAAACCTCCGACGCAATCCGTCACGCCCCCTAGCCTTCGATCAACGCGGTATTGCGATCGATCGCCTCGCGATACCGATCCAGCACCGCGGCGGTCTGCACGATGTAGGCGCTCAGATCCTCCCAGCGCCGGTCTTCCAGCGCTTCGCGGATGCCGGGCAAGGTCTTGACCTCGTATCCGGTGGCCAGGCCGGGCGCGTAGATCAGGTTCCGGTACCACGGCCGCCCCGGCAGACCGCCTTCGGCCAGCAGGGTCTGGTCGATGCGCTGCAGCGAGGCATTGAGCGTGCCGCGCACACGTGCATCCAACCCGCCGCCGCGCGATGCCAGTGCATCGTCATAGCGTCTGGCGCTGGTTTGTAGGCGGGTAATGGCCTGATCCAGTGCGGCAAAGTCGATCTGCGGCACTGCGGCTTTCGGCTCGGGGGCGCGTTGCGACCGGTTCGGGTTATCGATGGCGGCATAGGCACCGGCCTGCAACAACTCGGCCTGGGTGCGGGCGGCAGTGCGGTCGCTGTCGGCCTGCTGCTTGAGCTCCTGCGCGTAGCCGGCCACCGCATCGGCGAAGTCGCCGAAGCGTTGCGGCAACACCGGCGCGTTGGCGACGCGCAGCACCGTGCGGCCGACCGTCTGCGACAGCAGCGGCAGATAGCTGAAATCCGGGTCGATATAGCGCGCGAAATAATCGTAGGAGTCGTACAGCGAGTCATAGACACCGCTGCCGCCGCCCTGCCCGCCATAGCCCAGATCCAGCGTGGTCAGCCCCAGATGCTGCAGGAACGGGCTGTAGTCGCTGCCCGAGCCCAGCGCCTTCAGCGGCACGTCGCCGCCGGCCGCGAGCTGCTTGGCAATGTCTTTTTGCGCCGGCTTGGCGGTGGGCGCCAGCGCATCGATGCGGGCACGGGCACGTTGCCGTTCGAGCACGCTCACGCCGCTGTCGGGGTCGCGTAGATCCGCCGCCACGCCGTTGACCAGGCGTTGCAGCGCGTGGCTGCCGCCGGCATTGAGAAAGCCGCGCCCGTTGCCGTCGGTGTTGACGTACAGCACCGCCTTGCGGCGCAGTTCGTCGGCGTGCTGTTCGGCCCATTCGGTGGAGCCGAGCAGGCCGGCCTCCTCGCCGTCCCAACTGGCGTAGACGAGCGTGCGCTTGGGGCGCTGCCCCTGCCTGGCCAGCTCGCCGATCGCCTTGGCTTCGGCCAGCAAGGCGGTGGTACCCGAGAGCGGATCGGCCGCACCGAACACCCAGCCGTCGCGGTGATTGCCGCGCACCACCCACTGGTCCGGATACTCGCTGCCACGCAGGGTGGCGATGACGTTGTAGATGGTCTTGCTGCCCCACTCCGCGTCCACCTTGAGATGCACGCGCGCGGTGTCGTCGCCGCCGATGCGGTAGGTGATCGGCAGCGCGCCACGCCAGTCCTCCGGTGCCACCGGCCCGCCCAGCGCGGCCAGCAAGGGCTGCGCATCGCCCCAACTGATCGGCAGGGTCGGGATCTTCAACACGCTGCCGGCCTGGTCGATCTTCAGGCGTTTGGCGCCCTTGCTGGCGCCGACGCCCGGGGTCAGCGGATCGCCGGGATAGATCGCGAAATTGGCGACCGAGCCGCGTTGCACGCTCCACTGGTTGCGCGCCGGGCCATCCGGATACGCCCGATCCTGGAAATAACCGTCGTCGCGCGGGTCGGAATAGATGATCGCGCCGATCGCGCCATGCTCCTGCGCCAGCCGCGGCTTGAGCCCACGCCAGCCCTTGCCGTAGCGGGCGATGACGATCTTGCCGCGCACATCCACGCCGTTGCGTGCCAGCGCTTCGTAGTCTTCGGCGATGCCGTAATTGACGTAGACCAGATCGCCGGTGACATCGCCGTTGCCGCCGTAGATCACATACGGCGGCAGCACGTTTTCGGTCTGGGTGGAGGTGCTGTCGCCCGGCAGCGGCGGCTCTTTCAGACGCGCGACATACGGCTTGGGGCCGAGCAATTCCAGCTGCGAGCTCCTGGGCGAGGGCCACAGCACCTCGAAGGTTTCGATGCGCGCATCCCAACCGTAGCCGCGCAAGCGCGTTTGCAGATCGCGCGCGTTCTCCAGGTTATGCGGCGAACCAACGTGATTGGGCGCCGACGACCATTGCTTCAACCAGCCGCGATAATCGGCGTCCTTCAGGCCGCTATCGAAACGCGCTTCCAGCGCGCGCTGCGCCTGTGCGGCAGCGGCGTCATAACCCGGCAGCGCAACGGGTTGGGCCGCAGGTTGGGCAGCGAGGGAAGGTGCGACAAAGGCCAGGGCGAGCAGCCAGGCATGCGGCGAAGACGTCATCGGAGTTCCTTGGAAAGTGTCCGGGGGCGAATGGCGATTGGGTTGAGACAGCACGCTGGAGCACGCACGCACCATCGCACGGGCGTGCATGGGCCGTGCGTATTCCGGTCAGAATCGATAGTCCAGGCCCACGGTGAAGTAACGCCCGCGCAGGTCGTATTGGGTGAAGTCGTAAGGCGCACGAATGCCCGGGAACGAGGCGTCGACCGGCGGCTGCTTGTCGGCCAGGTTCTCGATCTTGGCGTACAGGGTCAGCTTGTCGATGCCGGTGTAACCCAGGTACAGGTCGAACTGGTTGTAGTCGCCCACGCGCGACTGCACGGCAGTGGCCGCGGCGCTGGCCTTCTGGTCGTAGCCGCCGGTGTAGTACCAGGTCAGTGCGGCGCTGACGGTGCCCAGGTTCCAGTCCAGCGTGGTGGTGGCCTTGTTGCGTGGCAGCGACGGGCCGAGATTGCTGCCGGCGTAATCCTGCAACGGGCCACCGACCACGGTGGGGCGGCGGTAATCGCGCACATGGGTATAGGCGGTATTGAGGCCGAAGTTGCCGGCTGCCTCGGTGCGCCAGCGCTGACGCAGTTCGACATCGACTCCCGAGGTCGTCAGCTCGCTGAGGTTCTGGTAGCGGTTGTACACCGCCACCAGGGTGCCGCGCTCGTTGCGGATCACGTCGGCCGGGTCGTTGTTCTGCACGATGGTGGCGTTGTTGCCGGTGCCGACCAGATTCTCCAGTTCGATCTTGTACCAGTCCACGCTCAGGCTGGTGTCGGCCCACGGCGACAGCACCACGCCCAGGTTGTAGCTGCGCGTGCGCTCGGGTTCGAGCGCGGTGTTGCCGACGGTGAAGAAGGTCGGGTTCTGGCGCGAGCCCGGCACGTCCGGATCGAATGGGTCGACCACCGAGCCGTAGGAGATGTTGGTGCTGGCCGCATTCTCCGACAACGACGGTGCGCGAAAGCCGCGCGAGGCGGCCGCGCGCACCAGCACGGCGTCCAGCGGCTGCCAGCGCAGGCTAGCCTTGGGCGAAAACGCCTCGCCGAAATCGCTGTAGTGATCGCCGCGCCCGGCCAGTTGCAGTTCCAGCGATCGCAGCAGCGGCAGGTTGACCTCGGCATACAGCGCCGACACCCTGCGCTCGCCATCCACCGCGGCAATCGCGGGGCGGATCTGCAGGCCCTGGTCGATCTGCCAGGGATTGCGCGAGACCAGTTCCTCCTGCCGCCACTCGGCACCGGCGGCGAACCCGACGCTGCCGGCCGGCAGCTCGAACAGGTTGCCGGACACCTTGGCATCGACGCCGCGCAGCGTCGATTGCGCCGGGCGCAGCGTGCTGAGGTTGATGCCGTCGATCACCGACTGCGGCGTGGCGGACGGGTCGAGCAGGTTGTAACTGCCGTCAGCCAGCGCCTGCGCCAGCGTGAAGCGGTTGGCGAAGCCACCGGACACGGTTTCGTGCTCGGTGCTGCGTGCGGCGAACGCAGCCGCCTCCCAATCCCAGCGTTCGGTCTTGCCGCGCACGCCGCCGAGAAAGCGGTAGGACTGCGAGCGATTGGTTTTGACCGTCTGGCCCAGGTCGAAAAAGGTGTATTCGATCGGCACCGCAGTGCCGTACGGGTTGTACGGGCTGGAGGCCGGCAACAGGTTGGACACCGGCTCAGCCAGCCCGCTGCTGGCGTTCAAGGCGAAGCGGCCGCCTTCCAGGGTGAAATACGGGCTGGAGCCGAAGATCGACACGCCCTTGACCTCGCTGTAGAGCGCCTCGCCGAACGCTTCGACATTGTCGCTGAGCCGGAAGGTGGCGTTGGTGTAGGCCTGATAGCGCTTGGTCGAGGGAATCAGCGTGGTGAACGGGGCCTGGTTGAAGCCGCAGGTGTCGCCGGCCAGGCCGTCGATCGGCGCGCTGGCGGTCAGCACGGTGCCGCTGGGGCAGTTGCCTTGCGCATCCAGCATCGGCACCGAGCGGCCGCCGACCAGGTAGCGCGCGCCCTTGGCCGACCAGCCGTTCCAGCGCCCGCCGGGCAGGTCGGTGTAGATGCCCGAGCGAGTCAGCGCGCGCTGATCCTGATCCAGCCGGTCGCGGTTGTAGGCGTCGAAACTGAAAAGGATGTTGTAGCCGTCGCGGTCCAGGTCGCCGATGCCGCCGATGAACTTGGCGCGCTGGGTATCCATGCCGCCCTGATCGGAGGTGCCGCCGCTCAGGCCCAGCTCGGCGCCCTGGAAATCCTGGCGGGTGATGATGTTGACCACCCCGGCCACCGCGTCGGAGCCGTACACGGCAGAGGCGCCATCCTTGAGCACTTCGATGCGCTCCACTGCCACAAGCGGCAATGCATTGAGGTTGACGAAGGTGTCGCCCAGGCCATTGGCGGGAAAGCCGTAGTTGGCCAGGCGGCGTCCGTTGAGCAGCACCAGGGTGTTCTTCTGCGACAGCCCGCGCAGGCCGATGCCCGCCGAGCCGGACGCCCAGCCGTTGTTGGTGGTTTCGTTGGTGGCGTTGCCGGTGTTGGCCGAGATCGAGCGCAGCGCGTCGGCCACGGTGACCTTGCCGGACTGTTCCAGCTGCTGGCGGTCGATCACCTGCACCGGGTTCGGGCCTTCGCTGTCGGTGCGCTTGATATTGGAGCCGGTGACGCTGACGCTGACGGTGGCCAGGGTCTTGCCCGTGTCGGGTGTCGCGTCGTCGGCATGGGCAGGGGGAATCAGCGCCGACAGAACGGCAGCAGACAGCAGATAAGGCATCGGGCGCTTCACGCACGGCATCCATGAATGGGGGTTTTGCAGTGGGCCATGCGCAATCGATTAACAAAAATTACAGATCTGCATAGAGATATGACGCGCGGTGACACGTCGCTGGCCGGACGCAGGAAGACGCGCGTCGGACTTTGTGTGGGCGAACGGGTGCGGCGCTCCGGCGCAACGCGACCACCCCGTGTTGCGGGTGCCACGCCAGGGCGCAGAGACGCTGTGTCGCCGCGATCGGGTCAGCCCGGCAGGCACCGGCGCACTTACAATGGCGTGCATGGATATCTTCAAAGTCTTTACGCTCGAAGCCGCGCACCGGCTTCCCAATGTGCCGCCCGGCCACAAGTGCGCCCGCCTGCACGGGCATTCGTTCCGGGTCGAGCTGCATGTCAGCGGCGAACCCGGCGCCGAGACCGGCTGGATCATGGATTTCGGCGACATCAAGGCCGCCTTCCAACCGATCTACGACCGCCTGGACCACCACTATCTCAATGACATCGAGGGGCTGGAAAACCCGACCAGCGAGCGGCTGGCGATCTGGATCTGGAACCAGCTCAAGCCGGCGCTGCCGCAGCTGAGCGAGATCGTGGTGCATGAAACCTGCACCTCCGGCTGCCGCTATCGCGGCTGATCGCGCAGCGCAGTCGTGTGACGCAAGGCCGCCTCCAGGGCGGCCTCGCCGTTTCTACGGCACGGGTAATGAATTGATTTAAAAAGGCTTTTGAGACGGTTTCGGAAATTTTCAGCAAACGTGTTGCATCGCAGCAATATCCGCGTATGCTGCAACGCAACAACGGTCACAGCCTTCCCCAAGGGGTTCGCAATGTCGGCGCAGTTCGAAAACGGCTTCAACAGCTTTGCATCTGCAGCGGCACGCGCCAACCAGTTGGCGATGGAACACGCGGAAAACGCGTTTGGCCTGCAGCTGAAGACGCTCGAACGCAACGTCAGTGCGACCACCAGCTTCTTCGGTGAGTTTGCCCAGGCCCGCGACCTTGGCGCCTACCAGACGCTCTGGCCGAAGGGGCTGCAACTGGCCCGCGACAACCTGGAACGGCTGGCCTCGGTGAATCAGGAAGTGGTTGGACTGGGATTGAAGGCATCCGATGCGCTCGGCCAACTGGCCAAGCAGCAGTTCGAGGCCAACAGCGAGCAGGCCGCCAAAGGCAAGACCCGGCGCACGTAAGCGCCGACAAAAAATTCAGCGTCTTTGCATGGGTCCCTCCCCCCATGCAATCCGGCCCGACAGATCCCTCCCTCTGTCGGGCTTTTTTATTGTCTGCGCATTGCGCGTGCTACCAATTTGACCAGGTGTTATCGCGGCGCGGGTGCACTGGAAACGCAGGGACGCAAGGCGAGTCCCCGGCGGCGCGCAAAGCTGGGACGACATCTGGCGATCCGCGTCGCAGTGACGCGGCCGCCAAACCGCCAACGTCACTCAGACCGGCACGTGCAGCCCCAGCGACTGCGCCGCGGCATCGGCGCCCGGCCGCCAGCCGATCCGGCCCCAGCACGGCATCGCCAGGCGCCGGCGCAACATGCCGATGTTCTCCTCGATGCGCTCCATCTGCGGGTCGACCTCATTGGCGATCCAGCCGATGCAGTCCAGCCCGTCGGCAGCGATCGCCGCAGCGCTCAGGCGCGCGTGATTGATGCAGCCCAGCCGGATGCCGACCACCAGCACCACGGGCAGTTTGAGCGCACGCACCAGATCGGCCTGGTCCAGATCGGCGCTCAATGGCGCAGCCCAGCCGCCGACACCTTCCACCACTACCACCTCGGCCTGCGCACGCAATTGCGCGAAGGCCTGGGCAATCGGCTCCAGCGACAGGGTCACGCCGACATCGGCGGCGGCCAGTTCCGGCGCCAGCGGTGCCGGCAAGGCATAGGGATTGAGGGTGGCGTAGTCGGGTTGCGGGGCGCTGGCGGCCTGCAGCGCCAGCGCATCTTCGTTGCGCCAGCCCTGCGGTGTGTGCTCGCAACCGCTGGCCACTGGCTTCATGCCGACCGCCGTGTGGCCCTGCCTGCGCAGTGCGTGCAGCAGCGCGGTGCTGGCCATGGTCTTGCCGATGCCGGTGTCGGTGCCGGTGACATACAACGCCGGAAGCTGCATGCGTGTGCTCCTGCGGCCGCGCCGCGGTTGCCGTGGGGCGCGCAGCATAGCGTGCGGATCCGAACGCGCGGCTGAGTCGCAATGCCGCTGCGGATGCCCGCTGCTAAACTTCGGCCATGTTCGCAACCTCTTCGCTGACCGGCAGCAAGCCGGAACAATACGCCCAGCTCACCGCCCAGGCCCAGGCCCTGGTGCATGGCGAGCCGGACCGGATCGCCAATGCCGCCAACCTGGCCGCACTGATCTTCAATGCGTTGCCGTCGCTCAACTGGGCCGGCTTCTATTTCTACGATGGCCGCGAGCTGGTGGTGGGGCCGTTCCAGGGCTTGCCGGCCTGCGTGCGCATTCCGCTGGACAAGGGCGTGTGCGGCGCGGCTGCCAGTACCCGGCAGAGTCAGCGCATTGCCGACGTGGATGCCTTCCCCGGGCACATCGCCTGCGATTCGGCCTCGCGCTCGGAGCTGGTGATTCCGCTGGTCAGGGGCGATGCGCTGATCGGCGTGCTGGATCTGGACAGCCCGGAGCTGGATCGCTTCGACGCCGACGATCAGCGCGGCCTGGAAGCCATTGCCCAGATCTTTGTCGGCGCGCTGACGTGACCACCGAACGGCTGCGCAACATCGGCCCCAAAAGTGCGGCGTGGCTGCGCCAGGTCGGCCTGCGCACGCAGCAGGATCTGCAGGCGGTGGGCGCGGTGGGCGCATTCGTCAAAGTGCGCCGCGCCGGCTTCAAGCCCAGCCTCAACCTGCTGTATTCGCTGGAAGGCGCGTTGACCGACTGCCATTGGCAGGACGTGCCGGAAGCGCGCCGGCATGCCTTGCTGGCCGAATACGAGGCAGCCAGTGCGCTGCTGCCGGTGCGCGGGCGCGCGGTCGGTGGGCCGGTGGAAACCGTGCACTACGCACGCGCCGACAACGACGATACGCACGGTGAGGTAGGCGAAGCAGACGACGAGACTGCGGACCAGAGCGACACGCGCGACGATTGAGTGCCTGCGCCGAGGTGTCACCGCTGCATGCGTGCGGCATCAACACTGCGATCCGCAGCAGCGTGCTTGTCGAGCGGGTTCTCCTCAAACGCCTGCTTGATGGGACGTCATCGACGCGTCGCTGCATCCCGCAACGTTGGCGCAAGCGATGCGCCCAACGTCTGGCCATGGCTGAGGCCTGGTAGCGATTGATAGTCGGCGGTGAGCCCGGGTAACGACGACAACAGCGCGACGAGGCGTCGGGCGGCCTGTGGATCCGCGCGCGGCCGCCCCGGGCGATCCGGTTTTGCCTTGTTCGCCGATGGTGCGCCCTCGCCTGCCATCAGCGTCAGCCGGCGCCTGGATGGCTGCGTGCCTGCCGAACCCTCCCGTGCATGGTCGACCACACGCTGCGCCTGCTGCACGACAAACCCATCGCCCCACCACAGCGACGGGTCGACCGCGACGTAGTGCTGGAACAGCTGCGGCTGCGTCAGCAACACCTGCAGCACGAACAATCCGCCATACGAATGGCCCCACAGCGTCTGCCGCTGACGGTCCACCGCCACGCGCGCTTCCACCTGCGGGCGGATGGCTGTTGCGATCAGCTGCGCGAACGCCGCCGCACCGCCGGTTCTGCGCTGCGGGTCGAGCGGATCGGTTTCCACCCGCCCGTCGCTGTAGCGCGCAGGCGTGTAGTCCAGGCTGCGCCCCACCGCATCGATGCGCAATGCGCTGTCGTCGGCGATGAACACCAGCACCGGCGCATCGCCGTGGGTGGTCAGACTGTCGAGCAGGCGCTCATCCAGCTCCATCAGCGCGGCATTGCCATCCAGCAGATACACCACCGGATACCCCGCAGCCGGTGGCGCAGCTTTGGGGGTGGCGATGCGCACGCGGTAATGGCGCTGGCCATCGGCCGAATCCAGGCGCAACGCGCTGAACACATACGAGGCACTGGGACGATCGGCGACGGTGCTGCCGATCGTGCGGCTCAGGTCCGGCTGTGCGAACGCCGGCACAGCGCCGGCGATCCACATCAGCGCAGCGGCACACGCAAGCCGCCAACGATGCTGTCGGGTCATTGCACTCTCCTGTTGCGGCGCGCACGTTCCCGCGCGGCGCCGCGTCGCTGTCAGAAACCGAAACTCAGGCTCGCCCAGTACGCGCGACCGGGTTCGTTGTAGGTGGCTGCACCCGCCGCGCCGCCGGTGTTGTTGGTGCCTTCGCGGAACAGACGGGTGTCGAACAGATTGTCCACACCGACGCCCACGCTGACCTTGCGGGTGATCCGGTAACGCGCACTGACGCCCCACAGGTCATAGGTGTCACGCGAGTCGGGCGCGATGGCGCCGCCGCTGGTGCTCGATTGCGTGGCCGACTCCTGTTTGCCGTAGAAGGTCCCGGTGAGCAGCAGCGACAAGGCCTGGGTCGGCTGCCAATCCAGCGTGGTGTTGACGGTGTATTCCGGGATCACCGACAGCGGTTGATCGGTCACGGTGTTCTTGTTCTCGATCATGTAGGTGACATTGGTGTTCCACTTCAGCTCGCGGCCCTGCTCGCCCAGCAGCGGCAACGTGAGATTACCTTCCACGCCCTGCACGATCGCTTCCGATGCGTTGGTCCACTGGAACACCTGCCCGCGCCGGTCGACGGTGATACCGACCGGCGTCATGCCGGCGACGATCTTGTTGTCGTAGGCGTTGTGGAAGTACGTCAGCGAGGCATGGTGACCGGTTTGCGGTGCCCACTCGATGCCGATCTCCTTGTTGATGCTGGTCTCCGGATCGAGGTTGTCGTTGCCCTGGATATAGCAGCCCGAACCAAGATTGGGGAACAGCACCGGGCAGCCATTGCCGCGTGTGTAATACAGATAATTGGCGTTGGACTGATACAGGTTGGGCGCCTTGAAGGCGCGCGCGATGCCGCCCTTGAGCAACCAGTCTTCGCTGAGTTTGTACTGCACGTTGAGGCTGGGGCTGAGGTTGTTGCCGAACTGGCTGTGGTGATCCAGCCGCACACCTGGCGTCAGCGTCAGCCGCTCGCTGGCGTAGATGTTGTCTTCCAGATACACCGCGTTGAGCGTGGCCTCGCTGCGTGGGCTGCGCGTGCCATTGGCAAGACCGGGAAAGCCGCCGCCGGCGCTCACCGTCTGCGACATCGAATACGCATCGCTGAGGCGACTCTGGCGGCGCTCGAAGCCCAGCGTCAGTACCTGCTCGGCCCAGGCCTGCAGCGGCATGTTGAACTCGCCGTCGATGTTGAGATTGTCGAGCGTGGCGGTGGAATTGAGCAGGCTGGCGGCAATGGAGCCTTCGGGGCCGCCGGCCAGGCCTTCGTTGAGGCGGGTATTGTCGGTGCCTTCATAGGCGGCGGTGAGGCGCGAGGTACCGAGCGCCCAGGTGCCGCGATGGGTCAGCGAGGCGGTGCGGCGGATCATGGTGTTGGTTTCGCTGCCGAACAGTGCGCCCAGATCGGCACCGGCCAGGCCATCGGCGCTGACCGCACGATCACCGGCGTACAGATTGCCCTGGCGGCTGAAGCCGGCATCGAGTTCGATCACCTGGCCTTCCATCGGATCCCAGCGCAGCAGGCCGTTGATGTCCTTGTTGCGCACGCCCTCGCGCCCGGCCGGCGGCACCGCGGCGGCACTGCTGGCAAAGCGGCGATTGAGCTCCAGTGAATCCGGATCGGTCTTGTTGAGGTTTCCATACAGGCGGAACGAGAACGTGTCGCTCAGCGGCCCGCTGAGCTGGAAGCCGGCACGCTGGCCACCGCCTTCGGCACTGTGCTGTGGCACCAGGCCGAATACCGTCATCGAGCCGGTCAGGTCGCCGGTCGGCTTCTTGGTGATGATGTTGACCACACCGCCGGAGGCACCGGAGCCGTAACGTGCCGCGGCCGGGCCGCGCAGCACTTCGATACGCTCCACCGCTTCGGCCGGCACCCAGTTGGTGTCGCCGCGCGTATTACGCTCGCCGCTGCGGCCCATGCGCACCGCATCGCGCGATCCCACCGGCTTGCCATCGACCAGGATTAGCGTGTTTTCCGGGCCCATGCCGCGCAGATCGATCTGGCGGTTGTTGCCGTACTGGCCGGAGGCGCTGTTGCCGGTGAGGTTGACGCCCGGCATGGTGCGCAGCAACTGCGACAGATCGTTGACCGGTGGGCGCCGTTCGATGTCCTCGGCGGTGATCACCGATGACCCCAAGGCCTGGCGTGCGATCTGCGCGGCGGTGACGTGCACGGTGTCCAGCGACTGCGGCTCGGCTGCAACCTCTTCGGCCGATGCGCTGCAGATGCAGCTGCCGCAACCGAGAGCAATGGCCAGCACCAGCTGACGGTGGGACAACACGGGACAACGTGCAGGCGCAGACATCCATGACCGGCGTGATGCGGACATTCTCAAACCTCTCGACAGGAGATGGACCTCTGGCGACGGCTTGAGGTGACACGATGGGGGTGATGCATGCAGCGCCGCGCCCGACGCGCGTGCGCGGCGCTGACGCAGTCAAACTTGTCCGCGCATTCTACACAGATGCGATTCATTCTCAAATCGGAACGCTGCGCTGGCATGGTCGCACGCAGGCATTGCCGCTTCCGGCAGCGCTGACGTCACCAATGACGCACACCGGTGGAGAACCGTACGCGTTAGCTGGCCGACGATGCGGCCAGCGTGCGAAAGGCCTTCATTCAAGGCGACAAACGCAGCCAGCCGATGGTGGTATTGGTTGCCGCGCCGCGGTGTGGACGATGCCTGCATCCGCGCTGGCAACACTGCGCGCCTTACTTCAACGCCAGCAATTGCCGCATGTCATCGATGATGGCCACGGCACCGGCGCTCTGCACATCGAAGCCGCGCAGATAGCCGTAACGCACCATTGCCAGCGGCATTGCCGCGGCGTTTGCAGCCGCCGCGTCGGTGGCCGAATCGCCGACCATCAGGCATTGCTGCGGTGTGTGCCCGAACTGTTTGGCTAGGTGCAGCAGCGGCGCCGCATCGGGTTTGCGCTGCGGCAGCGAATCGCCACCGAGCACGCTGCTGAAATGCGCAGCGATGCCCAGGTGCTCCAGCAGAGGCGCGATGAAGCGCGCGGGCTTGTTGGTGCACAGCGCCAGCGTGGCGCCGGCCTCGCGCAGGCCGGCCAATGCCTCGGCAACACCAGGATACAGCTGCGGGTTGTGCAGCAGGCTGGCCTGGTAGTGGCGCATCATCAGCGGCATCTCGGTATCGGCATCGTGGGTGCCGCCGGCTTCGCGCAAGGCGGTGGCGAGCAGCACGTGCACGCCTTCGCCGATCCAGCTGCGGATCGTCGCCTCGCTGAACTGCTGCAGCCCGAGTTCCTGCAAGGTGGCATTGAGCGCTTCGGCGATATTGGGTGCACTGTCCACCAGCGTGCCATCCAGGTCGAAGATCACCAGCGGATACGGAAACATGCGCACAGTCTCGTTGGGGGAGCGGCCTGCAGTGTACGAGCTGCGGGATTCAGGGCGCGTCACCGTGGCGCGATGCGAACGGCCGATGCATGCGTGGCTGCATGCATGGGTGCAGTCATCGCTGCATGCACCACACGCCGCGGCCGCGGTGCAGCAGCCATGCCGCCACGCACTCACTGCGCCGGCGGCATGTCGCCGAACAACTCGCCCTGCACCGCGCCCTCTTCCGCGTCGCTGAAACCGCTCAATCCCACCCCGACCAGGCGATAGCGCGTGTCGTCGGGCAACTCCACGCGCCGGGTCAGCGCCAGCGCGATCTCCGCCAATGCCTCCAGCGAAGCCGGTGGCTGATCTGGCGTGTACGAGCGGGTCAGGATGCGGAAGTTGGAGGTCTTCAACTTGAGGACCACGGTGCGCCCGATGCGCTCGGTGCGGCGCGTAGCCAGCCAGGTCTTTTCGGCCAGACGCAGGATGTGCGGATCCAGTGCCTCCAGCGCGATGTCCTCGCTGAAGGTATCTTCCGAGGACACCGATTGCACCTCCTGATCCGGCTCGACCGGGCGCTCGTCGATGCCGCGTGCGCGGCGGTACAGGCTCTGCCCGAAGCTGCCGAAATGCGCTTGCAGCTCTTCCAGGGGACGCAGCCGCAGATCGCTGACGGTGACGATCCCCAACGCCGCCAACTTGCCATCCATCACCTTGCCCACGCCGGGAATGCGGTTGACCGGCAGCGGCAGCAGGAACGCATCGACGCGACTGGGCGCGATGACGAACTGCCCGTCGGGCTTGCGCCAGTCCGAGGCGATCTTGGCCAGGAACTTGTTCGGTGCGATGCCGGCCGATGCGGTGAGCTGGGTTTCCTCGCGGATCTGGCTGCGGATCAGTTGCGCGATTTCGGTGGCCAGCTGCACGCCGGTCTTGGCTTGCGTGACATCCAGATAGGCTTCATCCAGGGACAGCGGCTCGACCAGATCGGTGTGGCGATGAAAGATCTCGCGTACCTGCCGCGACACCGCCTTGTAGCGCGCAAAATCCGGCGGCACGAATACTGCATCCGGACACAGGCGCTCGGCACGCAGCGCCGGCATGGCCGAACGGATGCCATAGGTGCGCGCTTCGTACGAGGCCGCGCACACCACCGAGCGCGCACCGCGCCAGGCCACCACCACCGGCTTGCCGCGCAGCGATGGATCGTCACGTTGCTCCACGGACGCGTAGAACGCATCCATGTCCACGTGCACGATCTTGCGCATCAAGCTGGCATCTCTCCGAAAACGTCGGGCCATGATAAATCAGCCGCGTCTCACGTCTTGCGCCGCGCCATCGCGCAAGCCCGGGCGCGAACGGACGCGAGCGCTGGCGGGACGCTCTGCTGCGTCTGTCCGGGTGCCGATCCACGCCGAACAGGCATGCCTGACCGCGTTCCGCTGAATGCCGTGATCCGCGTTGGACCCTGTCTGCCACACATGCTTGCCGCACTGCGCAACCGGCTGAAAACAGCACGCATGCGTACGGATAAAACGTTTGATTGAACCGCGCGCCCTCATGCACCCTTGCCGGCCTCGCCTTTCGCTTCTTGCAGGAAACGTTCGTCATGACTCGTCAAAGTGCGTACTCGCGCGACCAATTGCTGGCCAGCGCGCGCGGGGAATTGTTCGGACCCGACAGTGCCCGCCTGCCCAACGACCCGATGCTGATGTTCGACCGCATCACCGAGATCAACGACAGCAGCGGCGCGCATGGCAAGGGCCTGATCCGCGCAGAACTCGACGTGCGCCCGGACCTGTGGTTCTTCGGCTGCCACTTCATCGACGACCCGGTGATGCCCGGCTGCCTGGGCCTGGACGCGATGTGGCAGCTGACCGGCTTCTTCCTCACCTGGATCGGCGCAGCAGGCCGCGGCCGCGCGCTGGGCTGCGGCGAGGTCAAGTTCACCGGCCAGGTGTTGCCGAGCGCGAAATTGGTCAGTTACGAAATCGATATCAGCCGCGTGATCAACCGCAAGCTGGTGATGGCCCAGTCCGATGCACGCATGCTGGTGGACGGGCGCGAAATCTACACGGCCAACGATCTGCGCGTGGGCATGTTCACTTCAACGGAGAATTTCTGATGCGTCGCGTCGTCGTCACCGGAATGGGCATCACTTCCTGCCTGGGCAATGATCTGGACACCGTCTCCAGCGCCTTGCGCGAGAGCCGCTCGGGCATCACCGCATTGCCCGATCACGCCGAGGCCGGCCTGCGCAGCCAGGTCGGCGGTGCGGTGGCGCTGGATCTGGACAGCCTGATCGACCGCAAGCTCAAACGCTTCATGGGCGATGCCTCGGCCTACGCCTACCTGGCGATGCGCGATGCGATCGCCGATGCCGGACTGGATGCCGAGCAGGTCAGCGACCTGCGCACTGGCCTGATTGCCGGCTCCGGTGGCGGATCCAGCCAGTGGCAGGTGGAAACCGCCGATCTGCTGCGCAACCGTGGCGTGCGCAAGGTCGGCCCGTACATGGTGCCGCGCACGATGTGTTCGTCGGTCTCCGCTTCGTTGGCGACCGCGTTCAAGATCCGTGGCCTGAGCTATTCGCTGTCGGCCGCGTGTGCGACCTCGGCGCATTGCATCGGCGCGGCCGCGGACCTGATCCGGCACGGCGCGCAGGATGTGATGTTCGCCGGTGGCGGCGAAGAACTGCACTGGACCATGAGCGTGATGTTCGATGCGATGGGCGCGCTGTCCACCGGCTTCAACGATCGCCCCGCCGTGGCCTCGCGGCCCTACGATGCGCAGCGCGACGGCTTTGTCATCGGCAGCGGCGGCGGCATGCTGGTGCTGGAAGACTATGACCACGCCATCGCGCGTGGCGCACGCATCCATGCCGAACTGCTCGGCTATGGCGTGACCTCCGATGGCGCCGACATGGTGGCGCCCAGCGGCGAAGGTGCGGTGCGCTGCATGCACATGGCCATGCAGGGCCTGACGCAGCCGATCGACTACCTCAACACGCACGGCACCTCCACGCCGCTGGGCGATGTGACCGAGCTGGGCGCGGTACGCGAGGTGTTCGGCGACAACGTCCCGCCGCTGTCCTCGACCAAGGCGCTGTCCGGCCATTCCTTGGGCGCGGCCAGCGTGCACGAGGCGATCTACAGCCTGCTGATGCTGCGCGACGGCTTCATGGCCGGCTCGGCGCATATCGACGAACTCGACCCGCGCGCCGAAGGCTTCCCGATCCTGCGACAGACCCAGGACGCCACGTTGAACACGGTGATGTCCAACAGCTTCGGCTTCGGCGGCACCAACGCGGCGCTGGTGTTCGGGCGGGTGTAATGGCTGGTGCCACCGCCGCGATCACGCTGCGGTGGCACCGGTTGCGCCGACGACACAAGCGCGCCGATGACACAGTGACGGCCATGGCCTTGCATGCAATCGGGCAAGGCTGTGGGCCAGGCGCGGCAAACTGCAGTTTGCGCGGTTCGTACCGCCACCCGGCGCCCGCCACACGGACCTGCCAAGTGCACGCCAGACCTCGTTCGACGCGCAGCCAGCTAGCGATCTTGCTGGTCGCGACTTTTTCGCTCCCGAACCGATTGATCGTAATCGCTGCGTGCGTTTGAGATGCAGCTTTGCACGGCGCTGTCCTGGCCACCCGAGCGCTCGCAGCCTTTTATCTTGTCGTCCCGCCTGTCGGCGTCGTACCGATCCTGCACGGCGCGATCAATCTCAGCCCGCTCGCGTTGGGTGCGCTCGGTCTCTGTCCGTGTTTGGGCCTTGGCGCGTCTTGCCATGGACTGCACTCCGTCCGCCGGCACGCCCTCACCAGGTGCCAGGAGCTCCAGTGGCAGCGCCTCCCCAGGCGTGTGATCACGCCAGAACGCACGTTCGCTCTCGACCGTCCACTCGCGGCCGCGATAGTGCGTGTCCCAGTAGGCGTCCAGCGAGAACTTCACTTTCGGCACCACGCGAGTCAGGGCACCGTGATTGAGCACGATTGACGTCGCACGAACCCAACCGCGTGCCTCCGGTGAACGCACGTCGCACCAGGTGCCGCTATCGAGACAACCATAGACCTGAAGCGCAGTGCCGGGCTGAACTTCGCCCACACGTCGATACTCTTCAGCGGGCCCGGCGCGCAGGCCAACCAGACCGTTGGCGTGGCCGGCGTGCTGCGCCCAAACCGGCAGGGCCACGGCCATCAGCCATAGCAGACTCCATGACACACGTCGCTGCATTGCGCTCTCCTTGTGCCCTATTCCACTGCACACTGCGCCTCACCAAGAGGCGTCACGTCGCGCTTATAAGACAGCTCACCTCAATGCAATGCGAACGCCTTAGCGGCCGGTAGCAGGTGACGACTGTGCAACGGGCGCCATCAGCCCGCCATGCCGTTGTGCCGCAGCAATGCGTCGATGCTCGGCGCGCGCCCCCGGAAGGCGCGAAAGTTGTCGGCCGCGCTGCGGCTGCCGCCACGCGACAACACTTCATGACGAAAACGTGCGCCGGTGTCAGCGACCTGATCGGGCGCTTCTTCGAAGGCGGCGTAGGCATCGGCGCTGAGCACTTCGGCCCACTTGTAACTGTAGTAACCGGCTGCGTAACCGCCGGCGAAGATATGGCTGAACTGGTGCGGGAAGCGATTCCATGCCGGCGGGCGGTTGACCGCCACCTCGTCGCGCACGCGCTCGATCAGCTGCAGCACGTTGTCCTGGGTCGGGTCGAAGCTGCTGTGCAGCTGCATGTCGAACAACGCAAATTCCAGCTGGCGCACGGTGAACATGCCGCTCTGGAAATTGCGTGCGGCCAGCAGCCGGTCGAACAGGTTGCGCGGCAGCGGCTCGCCGGTCTGCACGTGCGCGGTCATCGCCTGCACGCGCTCCCATTCCCAGCAGAAGTTCTCCATGAACTGGCTCGGCAGTTCCACCGCGTCCCATTCCACGCCGTTGATACCGGCCACGCCCAACTCGCCGATGCGGGTCAGCAACTGATGCAGGCCGTGGCCCATTTCATGGAATAGCGTGGTGACCTCGCCATGCCGGAACGTGGCCGGCGTATCGCCACTGCCACGGCCGAAGTTGCACACCAGATACACCAGCGGCGTCTGCACGCCGTTGGCAGTGTCGCGGCGGTTGCGGCAATCGTCCATCCACGCGCCGCCACGCTTGCCTTCGCGCGCGTACAGGTCCAGATAGAACTGGCCGACCAGCTCGCCCTGCGCATCTTCCAGACGATAGAAGCGCACATCCGCATGCCAGACCGGCGCGCGGTCGGGCTTGACGGTCAGGCCGTACAGGCTGTGGATCACATCGAACAGACCGGCCAGCACCTTGGGCTCGGTGAAGTACTGCTTCACCTCCTGCTCGGAGAAGCTGTAGCGCGCCTGCTTGAGTTTTTCGGAGGCGTAGGCCAGATCCCAGGCCTGCAGTTCGTCCAGGCCAAGTTCGTCGCGGGCGAAGGCTTCGAGCTCGGCACGGTCGCGTTGCGCATACGGCCTGGCGCGCACTGCCAGATCGCGCAGGAAGCCCATCACTTCATCCGGGCTTTGCGCCATCTTGGTGGCGACCGAATACTCCGCGTAACTGGCAAAGCCGAGCAGCTGCGCCAGTTCGGCGCGCAGGGCCAGGATACGATCGATATTGGCGCTGTTGTCCAGCGCGGCATCGCCGAACTCGGAGGCGCGCTCGGCGTTGGCGCGATACAGCCGCGCGCGCAACTCGCGATTGTCCGCATCGGTCTGCACCGGCAGATAGCACGGCATCTGCAAGGTCAGCTTCCAGCCCGGCACGCCGTCCTTCTCCGCGGCCGCGCGTGCAGCAGCGACCACCTCGGCCGGCAAACCAGACAGCTCGGTTGCGTCCTCGCTCACGTACGACCAAGTATCGGTGGCATCGAGCACGTTCTGCGAAAACTTGGCGGCCAGTGCGGACAGTTCTTCCTGGACCTGCGCAAACCGCGCCTTGGACGCGTCATCGAGCTCGGCACCGCCGAGGCGGAAATCGCGCAGCGCGTTCTCCAGCACCTTGCGCCGCGCGGCGTCGTAGTGCGCCGCTTCCGGCGCTTCGGCCAGCGCCTTGTACTGCGCATACAGCGCCAGGTTCTGCGCCAGCGCACTGCCGAAGCGGCTGAGCTTGGGCAGATTGCTGTTGTAGGCCTCGCGCAGCTCCGGCGTGTTGACCACCGCCTGCAGATGGCCGACCTGGCCCCAGGCACGCCACAGCCGCTCGGTGGCATCGTCCAGCGGCACCACGAAGCTGTCCCAGCTGACCGGGCTGACCTGCTCGGCCGCTTTCACCGCGGCCTCGGCCTCGGCGAGCAGTTGATCGATTGCCGGGCCCACGTGTTCGGGGCGGATCGCATCGAAGGACGGCAGTCCGGACAGGTCGAGCAGCGGGTTGGTCATGAGGCGCTCCGGCGGTGGACTGGATCAGGAATCAGGGCGAGGGGTGGCAGACGCTGCCAGAGGCAACGGTTCTGCCAGCAGTTGATCGGATATGGCGGTCATTCCAGCGCCGCACAAGGCAGCGCAGGCAAGTCGCCGCCGTTGACGGCGATGGCAATGGCCGCATCGCTGTCGGTGACGTCGATGTCGCGCGCCACGTACCAGGCCGGGTCGTAATAGCTGTGCGCATAGCGCTCGCCGGCATCGCACAGGATGGTGACGATGGAGCCGCTGCGGCCGACCTGGCGCATGCGCTGGGCGGCCTGCAGCACGCCGACGAAGTTGGTGCCGGTGGAGCCACCGACGCGGCGGCCGAGCGTGGCGCTGACATGGCGCATGGCGGCCAGGCTCAGGGCGTCGGGCACCTTGATCATCACGTCCACGCAGCTGGCGATGAAGCTGGACTCCACCCGCGGGCGGCCGATGCCTTCGATGCGCGAGCCGCCGGTGATGGCCAGCTCCTTGGGGCACTGCCCGTCCACCGCGCGGCAATAGCCGTCGAAGAACACCGACACTTCCGGGTCGGCGCAGAGGATGCGGGTGGCGTGGCGCCGGTAGCGCACATAGCGGCCGAGCGTGGCGCTGGTGCCGCCGGTCCCGGGGCTGCAGACGATCCAGTCGGGAATCGGATGCGGCTCCTCGGCCAACTGCTTGAAGATCGATTCGGCGATGTTGTTGTTGGCGCGCCAGTCGGTGGCGCGCTCGGCGTAGGTGAACTGGTCCATGAAGTGGCCGCCGGTCTCGCGCGCGAGCTGGTGCGAGGCACTGTCCAGATCGCAGGCACGCTCGACCAGGTGGCAGCGGCCGCCCTGGAATTGAATCGCGGCGATCTTTTCCGGCGAGGTCGAAGCCGGCATCACCGCGATGAAGGGCACCCCTAGCAGCCGCGCGAAATAGGCCTCGGAGATGGCGGTCGAGCCACTGGAGGCCTCGATCACCGGCCGCCCGGCCCGCAGCCAGCCGTTGGTCAGCGCGTACAGGAACAGCGAGCGCGCCAGCCGGTGCTTGAGGCTACCGGTCGGGTGGCTGGACTCGTCCTTGAAATACAGGTCGATGCCCGGAAAACCCGGCAGGTCCATCGGAATCAGATGGGTGTCGGCCGAACGGTTGAAATCGGCCTCGATCTTCTGGATGGCGGCGGCCACCCACTGGCGCTGCGACATGGCAGGACTGTGCGGCGAAGGAAGCGCCAATTCTACCGCTGCCGGGCGCGCGGCCACGGCGGGCGGGTCATCGGGCGGACAGCTGGAAGCCGGTGCTATGCTCGTCGCACCTGACTGCCCGCCCTGACTGCCCGTGCTGCGTTGCCTGCTCCGCCTGCTGCTGTGCCTGTGCCTGGTTGCCAATACGGCCACCGGCGCGTGGGCGTCGGTGGGCATGGCGATGCCGGAGATGGCGTCGGCCGGGACGGTTGCGACCGCGTCGATGGCGCACGCGCCCATGTCGGCCGCGATGCCGTGCCATGCCGACATGCCGCCGCCCGCTGCGGCGCATCCCCCCGATAAAACCCAGCACGCGCACGCAACCGACTGCTGCAAGCTGGGCAGCTGCGACTGCCTGCAGCACTGCAGCCTCGCCTTGCTGACCCTGCCTGCGGTGCCCGCCGGCCGGCCTGGCCGCGCCACCCTGCCTGCCACCCTGGCCGAAGGGCGCGGCAGTCCAGCGCCCGAGCAACCGGTTCGACCTCCCATCGCCTGAGCGCTGACGGCCTTGGCCGTCATCGGGCCCGCGCGCTTGCTGCGCGGGGTTTCTAAGCGATGCGATGCGTCCGCCTTCATCGGTGGGCCGCAGCGGAGATGTCATGTCTTTCGATCCCAATTGTTTCGATCCACCCTCCAACGGCGGCCTGAGCCGACGCCGCTTCGTTCAGGGCATGGCCCTGGGCGGTGTTGCCGCCACCACCGGCCTGTGGCGCAGCGATGCGCGTGCGTCCAACCCGGTGAGCACGCCGGTCCTGCGCGGCAGCAGCCAGACGCTGCAGATCGGCCGCATGCCGGTCAACCTCACCGGGCGCCGCCGCCCCGCCATCACCGTCAACCAGAGCCTGCCGGCCCCCACGCTGCGCTGGCGCGAAGGCGACACGGTCAGCGTGCGCGTGCGCAACGCGCTGGCCGACCAACCCACCTCGGTGCACTGGCACGGCCTGTTGCTGCCGGCCAACATGGACGGCGTGCCGGGGATGAGTTTCGACGGCATCGCGCCGGGCCAGGAGTACCACTACCGCTTCGCGCTGCGCCAGTCCGGCACCTACTGGTATCACAGCCATTCGATGTTTCAGGAACAGGCCGGCCTGTACGGGGCGATCGTCATCGACCCGCTGACACCGCCGCCGTATCGGCACGATCGCGAGCATGTGGTGCTGCTCTCGGACTGGACCGACCTGGACCCCGCCGCGCTGTTCCGGCGGCTCAAGCAGATGCCCAGCCACGACAATTACGCGCAGCGCACGGTGGGCGATTTCCTGCGCGATGCGCGCGACGACGGCCTGCGCGCAACGCTGGCCGACCGCGGCATGTGGGGGCGCATGCGCATGACCCCGACCGACCTGTCCGACGTCAACGCCAACACCTACACCTACCTGCTCAACGGCGTCGCCCCGGCCGGCAACTGGACCGGCCTGTTCAGGCCAGGGGAGAAGGTACTGCTGCGTTTCATCAACGGCTCGTCGATGACCTACTTCGACATCCGTATCCCCGGCCTGCGCATGACCGTGGTGGCCGCCGACGGCCAGTACGTGCATCCGGTCAGCGTGGACGAGCTGCGCATTGCGGCAGCCGAGACCTTCGACGTGCTTGTCGAGCCCATCGGCCAGGACGCGTTTACCGTGTTCGCGCAGGACATGGGCCGCACCGGATTCGCCTGCGGCACGCTGGCGGTGCGGCATGGGCTGCAGGCACCGATTCCCGCGCTGGACCCACGCGCGATCCTCACCATGCAGGACATGGGGCACGGCGATGGCATGGCGCATGCAGGTCACGCCATGCACGGCGCCGACACGCCGCACAGCGACCCGCATGCGGCACACGCGATGGCAATGCCGATGCCAGCCGCACAGATGCACGGGCATGCAAGCGGCGATGCGCAGCGCAAGACACCGCACCACCCTGCCAGCGAAGACGGCAACCCGCTGATCGACATGCGCAGCAATGCCACTTCACCGCGCCTGGACGATCCCGGGGTTGGCCTGCGCGACAACGGCCGCCGGGTGCTGCGCTACGCCGACCTGCACAGCCTGTTCGAGGATCCGGATGGACGCGAGCCCGGGCGCGAGATCGAACTGCATCTGACCGGGCATATGGAAAAATTTGCCTGGTCGTTCGACGGCGTCGCCTTCGCCTCGGCAGAGCCCTTGCGGTTGCAGTACGGCGAGCGGCTGCGCATCGTGCTGGTCAACGACACCATGATGCAGCACCCCATCCACCTGCACGGCATGTGGAGCGATCTGGAAGACGCCGATGGTAATTTCCAGGTGCGCAAGCACACCATCGACATGCCGCCCGGCACACGCCGCAGCTATCGCGTCCGCGCCGATGCGCTGGGCCGCTGGGCCTACCACTGCCATCTGCTGTACCACATGGAAGCGGGCATGATGCGCGAAGTGCGGGTGGAGGCATGAGTACGCTACGGACGCAATACAGGACGCTGCTCGCGCTGTTGTTGAGCGCATCGGCCACTGCACAGGAGCATCAGCATGCGGCGATGGAGTCATCCGCGCATGCCGACGGCGCACATGCAATGCAGATGGCCGACCAGGCAACGGCGGCCCAGCCGCAGACATCCATCGCAACGGAGGCATCGCCGCCATCCGCGCAGCAGAGCGCAGAGGCGATGCAGATGGAGCATGCGCAGATGCAGCACGCGCAGCACTCCAGCACTGCATCGGCATCGGCATCGGCAAACGCTGCTGAAAGCACGCCTGCGCAACGCCCGGCACAGGCCGACGCTTCCGCAGCGCCGACATCGATGCACCACGCAGGCATGCAGCACGCCGATGTCCAGCACGCCGCACACCAGACCTCTGCAAATCCACAACTGGACCACGCCCGGCAATCACAGGCAGACAGCGACCACGATGCAATGGAGCACGCATCGATGGATCATGCGTCGATGCAGCACGGGCAACAGCATGGGGCGATGGATCACTCCGACATGGAGCACGCGCCGCATGCCGAAGCGGTGACGCAAATGCCGGCATCGCCCACCACCGGCGCACTGCCACGTACGCCGATCCCCGAGCCCACTGCCGAGGAGATCGCGGCGGCATTCGCCCCCTTGCAGCACCATGCGATGCACGCGCCAGGCATCAATCACTACGTGTTGCTCGATCGACTGGAAGCCTTCGACACCACGCGCGGCAGTGGCCAGGACTGGGAAGCGCGCGCCTGGATCGGCGGCGATATCGACCGGCTCTGGTTGCGCAGCGAAGGCGAGCGGCAGGACGGGCGCACGCAGGCCGCATCGGTGGAGGCGTTCTATGGCCACGCCATCTCGCCGTGGTGGGACCTGCTGGTCGGCGCACGTCAGGACATCGGAGCGGGTGAGCATCGCCGTTGGGCCGCCTTCGGCGTGCAGGGCCTGGCGCCCTACAAGTTCGAGACTGAAGGCACGCTCTATGTCGGCAGCGGCAGCCGCGCGGCATTACGCCTGGAAGGCGAGTACGAGGTGCTGCTCACCAACCGGCTGATCCTGCAACCACGCGTGGAAGCCGATATCGCCCTCACCGACGATGACCGGCGCGGCGTCGGCAGCGGGCTGGAGCAGGTCGAGGTGGGCCTGCGGCTACGCTACGAAATCACCCGCCGCTTCGCGCCCTACATCGGCTGGGTGCACAGCCGCAGTTTCGGCGACACCGCCCGCCGCGCCGCGATCGACGATGAGCCTGCACGCGACAGCCGGTTTGTTGCCGGCCTGCGCATCTGGTTCTGAGGACAACCGCTGTGCGCATGGGCCTGACCGTTCGGACTCGGTGTAGGCCCATGCCACGACCTTGAACAAGGCAGGTCGCGCTGTCGCGCACGATCGACCACAGAGCGACGCCAGACCGCCGACGCACACGGTGCAGACATGCCGACAACCATTGCCCCGCTAACATCCACCTCCAATGCAGCCTGACCTGCCCCCGCATTCCATCGAGGAGACCGCAATGCCTTTGACCGACCTGCAACACGTCCCCGGCGCCAGCGCCGCACCTGCCGACACTGCCGGTTTCGTGTTCAACCACACCATGCTGCGCGTCAAGGATGCGCAGCGTTCGCTGGATTTCTACACGCGCGTGCTGGGCTTCCGCCTGCTGGACGCACGTGATTTTCCGGATGCGCAGTTCAGCCTGTACTTCCTGGCCCTGCTGCCCGACGACACCGCCATCCCCGACGACGATGCAGCGCGTCGGCTGTGGATGGCCGGCATCCCCGGCGTGCTCGAACTCACCCACAACCACGGCACCGAAACCCAGGACGGCCCGGTCTACCACGACGGCAACAGCGACCCGCGCGGCTTCGGCCACATCTGCATCTCGGTGCCCGACATCCACGCCGCTTGCGCACGTTTCGACAGCCTCAACGTGCCGTACCAGAAACGCCTGGAAGACGGCCGCATGAAGCACCTGGCCTTCATCAAGGACCCGGACGGCTACTGGGTGGAGATCATTTCCAATACGCCGCTGGCGTAACCCATAACAAAATGCCCGGGGTTCCCGGGCATTCTTGTTTCAGGCACATGCACTGTCGGTATTTCGCTTTCGAGCAGGGTATGTCGGCAGAGAACGCCCACCCGGTTGGATGCGCGCAGCGCACTTCCAGCGGCTAACGCAACCTAGCGCGCGGTCATCAGGTGGGTGCGGACGGCGCGCTCAGAGCCGGAACGTACGAGTGGCACATACCGATTCCGAGCACCGGCCGCGCCCGCCTGACGGCGGCGCAATAGTTTTGGTAGCTCTTATCTAGATGCAGGCGCCATCCTGCGGCATGACGCGTTGCCTCAGTTGGAGGTGGCAACTGCTTCTCTATCCGGGAACCACTGCGGTAACTGCTCGGCAAATTTTGCGGCGCATTCCTCGCTGTAGGCCTGTGCGGCCTGCTTGACCAGCGCGTAGTCGTTTGCCTCCCACTCCTCGAGCGATGCGGTGCGCGGTGTGGGCGCGCAGTCCAGATTGATCGGACTCGCCTTGCGCTTCAACAGTCCGGAGCGTTCACCGCCGATCGTTACCGCGTAGCGCAACTCGTAGGGCGACTTGGTATCGGCCAGGCTCTGGTAGACGAGCAGCCAGTCGGACATCAGGACCTGCAGCGGGAACGGTTCTGCCGGCAGTGCTGCCGGATGACCGGTGAAGTAGCTCTTCAGGCGCGCATTGACCGCATCGCGCTGCAGTTGATAGCCGGGATTGCCCACGCCCTCCATCTTTTCGCCTTTCAGCTGCCCCTTGCCGAAGGCCGACACTGCGGCGCCACGTGTGAACAGGCTGGTGGCGATCTGCAGGCCCACCACTGCCCCGGTGTGCCCGCGCCGCACCACGCGCAACGTTTCGTCGCCGTTGGGCAGGCCGTTGGACCCCACGCGCATGCTGGCATGCAACGGCAGCTGCAACGCCCAATCCGCCGATGGTGCAATGGCTGCGTCGGTATCGCCCTGCGTCTGTGCGGAGGGCTGTTGCTGTGTCTCGGCGACCGACAGCGTGCCGGCAACTGCAGCCGCGGCATAGGTCGTTGCCGTCGAAAAATCGCCGTTGGCAAATGCGGGCACCACTGCAACCGCCTCGGCACCACGGGTGGCGGTACAGAACGCGCTGGAGGAACGCATCTGCACTTCATGAAATGCGATGCCGTTGACTTGATGCACGGCCGCATCCTGGCCGTACTGCGCGACCAGCCTGGCAACGAGGGCGTCCTGCTCGACAGGCTGCTGGCCGCAGACCTTGGCCGCAGCGATGCGCGACCAGGCGAACTGCAGCGCCGGATCCCACCCCATCGCGTCTTCGCCAACGAAGCCATGGTCGTAGTGATAGGCATAGATGGCCGGGTCGATGTCCTGCAAGGTCATGCCGCCCACGCCGGCATAACCGGGCGGCACATCGCTGGCCATTGTGGCGCCGCTCAGCGCCGAGATCGCCACTGCAATTAATGCTTTCATGGATTCCTTCCCCTGGAGAGCGTCGCATTGCGTGTCCCCCACGCAATGCGACATGGCACTGTCAGATCGCGCGGACAGCGATCAACGGCACAGTGCTTTGGTCCATCAGACAACGGTCCGCAGTCGGCTAGAACGCTCAGTTGCGAACTTAGTGTGAGCGCATCATGCGCAATTGGCAGTCGGGGCGGTCCCCACAGCTGTAGGGACGGCCCCGGAAGTGACGCTTATCTACGCATGCAGCAGCCCGCCGTGACTGCGCTGCCACTCGCGCGGCGGGCGCAGCGCCGCAAGCGTGCGGACCAACTCGCGATAGGTGGCGGCCAACTGCGCGAACAGACCCGCATCGCTGTAACGCGTGTCGGCTACTTCGAAATACGCGCCGCGGCCCAACGCGATGAAGTAGTCGACGCTGAGCCGCCGGCGCTGCGCAATCCCGGGAAACAGGCCTGCAATCAGCAGGCATTGATCTCCGATGTCGCGCAATGCATCGGCCCGCAGACTGCCGATCTGGTCGTGCGCGTGCAACCAGGCCAGGGCCTGCGTGCGCGAAAACAGCTGCGCATCGCGCTGCAGGCGCAGCAACACGAAAACCAGATAATGCTCGCGCGATTCGTCCAGCGGCTGTGCAATCCGCTGCCCCGCCTCACGTACCAACGCCTGCCACAATTCCGCCGGCGCGCCCTGTTTGAAAGACTCGTGCATACGTCCTCCTGCGTGATGGGACCCTCGCAGGAAGCGTATGCATAACCTGGGCCATCGCGTTGGCAGCCGGAGCAGCAGTCTGCCAAGCTTGGGTTGCTGCGGCACCGGCAGCGACCCGGGCACGTTGCGAAACACGCCTCCACGCGGCCACTGTGCGATACCGACGCGGGGCCCCAGCAACGCCACCGATGTCCGCAGGCTGCAGGCAATCGCGACAAAGAAACAGGGCGGGCAGTCGTTGGGCATGCGCACCGAGCAGCGCATGCAGGGAGATGCCGCACCCGGCGGCGGCGGCGCTGATCGCGGCGAGCGCAGCCCCCTCGATCGGCCGCGCTACTCCACCGTCACCGACTTGGCCAGGTTACGCGGCTTGTCCACATCGGTGCCGCGCGCCAGTGCGGTGTGGTAGGCCAGCAACTGCACCGGGATGGTGTGGATCACCGGCGACAGCACGCCGGCGTGGCGCGGGGTGCGGATCACGTGCACGCCTTCGGACTCGCTGAAGTGGCTGTCCTGGTCGGCGAACACGAACAGCTCGCCGCCACGGGCGCGCACTTCCTGCATGTTGGATTTGACCTTTTCCAGCAGGCGATCGTTCGGCGCAATCACCACCACCGGCATCGCCGCGTCCACCAGGGCCAGCGGGCCGTGCTTCAACTCGCCGGCCGGATACGCCTCGGCGTGGATATAGGAGATTTCCTTGAGCTTGAGCGCGCCTTCCAGCGCAATCGGGTAATGCAGGCCGCGGCCGAGAAACAATGCGTTTTCCTTGGCCGAAAAACGCTCGGCCCAGGCCATGATCTGCGGCTCCAGATTCAGCGCGTGCTGCACGCTGCCCGGCAGGAAGCGCAGCTGCTCCAGATACTCCGCTTCCTCGGCCTCGCTGATGCGCCCCTGCAACTTGCCCAGCACCATGGTCAGCTGGAACAACACCGCCAGCTGGGTGGTGAACGCCTTGGTCGAGGCCACGCCGATCTCGGCGCCGGCACGCGTGTAGCAGACCAGTTCGCTGGCGCGCGGAATCGCGCTTTCGGGCACGTTGCAGATCGACAAGGTGTGCAGGTGCCCCAGCGATTTGGCGTATTTCAGCGCCTCCATCGTGTCCAGCGTTTCGCCGGACTGGGAGATGGTGACGATCAGGTGCCTGGGATTGGCATGGGCGGCGCGGTAGCGGTATTCGCTGGCGATCTCCACGCTGCACGGCAGCCCGGCGATGGCTTCGATCCAGTAGCGCGCAGTCATGCCGGCGTAGTAGCTGGTGCCGCAGGCCAGGATCTGCACGCCGTCGATGTCACGCAACACCGCTTCGGCATTGGCGCCGAACAATGACGCGGGGAAGCCCTTGGCATCGATCGCCGCCTCGATGGTGTCGGCCAACGCACGCGGCTGCTCGTGGATCTCCTTCTGCATGAAATGGCGGAACGGGCCCAGTTCCAGCGATGCCAGTGAGACGTCCGACAGGTGCAGCGGGCGCTCGACCGGCGCGTCGTCGCCATCGAAGATGCGCACGCCATCGCGGCGCAGGTCGGCGGTGTCGCCCTCTTCCAGGAAGATCACCTGGCGGGTGGCCTGCACGATGGCCGAGACATCGGAGGCGACGAAGTTCTCGCCCTCGCCCACGCCGATCAGCAGCGGGCAGCCCATGCGCGCGCAGACGAAGCGCTCCGGTTCGGCCTGGCTCATCACCGCCAGCGCGTAGGCACCGGTGAGCTCCTTGACGGTGCGCTGCAGCGCGGTCAACAGGTCGCCTGCGCTGCCCAGATGGTGATGGATCAGGTGCGCGATCACTTCGGTATCGGTCTGCGACTCGAAGGTGTAGCCCAGCGCGCGCAGCTTCTCCCGCTGCTGTTCGTGGTTTTCGATGATGCCGTTGTGCACCAGTGCCACGCCGTCACTGATGTGCGGGTGCGCATTGGCCTCGGTGACGCCGCCATGGGTGGCCCAGCGGGTGTGGCCGATGCCCAGCGTCGCGCCGAACCGCTCGGCCTGCGCCGCCTGCGCCATCTCCGCCACGCGCCCGGTGCGGCGCACGCGGCGTACCTGCGCGCCATCGAGCACGGCGATGCCGGAGGAATCGTAGCCGCGGTACTCAAGGCGCTTGAGTCCTTCGATCAGGACCGGGACCACATCGCGCCCGGCGATCGCTCCGACAATGCCGCACATAGGACAACCCTTGAGGACGAAGCCGGGCATTTTAGCGTGTCCGCTCTTGTCCGCTGCATGACCGTGCCCGGACAGCGTGTCCGCGCCGGTGTCCGCGGACACTGCGGACACTGGCCGCAAACATCTAAAAGCGAATGCATTCAATGACTTGGAGGTTGGCACACGTCCTGCTTTATCGCAGTGACGCCACCGAGCCAGCCGACCATGATTCGCGATACCTCCGCCCAGGACCAGGTTCTCCGTACACCCGCCCAGAGCGCGCCCTGGCGCCGCTGGCTATGGCCCGGCATCGCGGTGGTCGCGGTATTGGCCGGCATCGGCTGGGCGGTCACCGCGTGGAGCGCCGGCAGCCGCTCGTTCGATGCCAGCCGGGTGCGGATCGCCACGGTCAGCCAGGGCGACCTGGTGCGCGACATCGCCGCCGACGGCCGCGTCATTGCCGCCAACAGCCCCGTGCTGTACGCCATCTCGGCCGGCACGGTGACGCTGAGCGTGGTGGCCGGCGACGTGGTCAAGCAGGGCCAGGAGCTGGCCCGCATCGACAGCCCGGAGCTGCGCAGCAAGCTGGCGCAGGAGCAGGCCACCCTGGCCGGGCTGGAAGCCGAATCCAGCCGCGCCGCCCTGGACGCCACCCTGGCCCGCGCCACGGCCAGCAAGCTCACCGACCAGGCCAAGATCGACAAGCAGGCCGCCGCGCGCGACCTGGAGCGCTACCAGCGCGGCTACGATGGCGGCGCGGTGCCGCAGGTGGAGCTGGCCAAGGCGCAGGACACCTTGAAGAAGACCGACATCGACCTGCAGCACGCCCAGCGGGATGCGTCGCTGAAGAGCCAGGGCGCGGACCTGGATTCGCGCAACAAGCGCCTGCTCGCCGACCGCCAGCGCGCGGTGGTGGCCGAGGTGCAGCGCCAGGTCGATGCGCTCACACTGCTGTCGCCGTTCGATGGCCAGGTCGGCCAGGTGCAGGCGGTGCAGCACACCCAGGTCGCGGCGAACGCGCCGATCCTGGGTGTGGTGGACCTGTCCAAGTTCGAAGTGGAGATCAAGGTGCCGGAAAGTTTTGCGCGCGATCTGGCGATCGGCATGCCGGCGCAGCTCACCAGCGGCAGCGGCGAACCGTTCCCGGGCGCGATCTCGGCGGTGTCGCCGGAAGTGGTCAATGGCGAAGTCACCGCACGCATCCGCTTTGCCGACAAGCAGCCGCCGGGCCTGCGCCAGAGCCAGCGCATGAGCGCACGCGTGGTGATGGACACGCGCCGCAACGTGCTCAAGGTCGAGCGCGGCCCGTTCGTCGAACAATCCGGCGGCAGCTACGCCTATGTGATGGATGGCAACACCGCGGTGCGCCGTCCGGTGCGCATGGGTGTCAGCAGCCTGGGCGAGGTGCAGGTGCTGTCCGGGCTGCAGGTCGGCGACCGCGTGGTGGTCTCCGGTGCAGACAACTTCGGGGATGCACCGCGCGTCACCGTTCACTAAAGGCGGCCAGCACCTGCTGCGCAGCCGTCAGGCTGCTCGCCACGGTTTGTCAGCCACTCTCAATCTCTTTCGCACACACCTCATTCGTAAAGGAATCGGCAATGCTCAAGATGCAATCGGTCTCCAAGGTCTTCCGCACCGAACAGGTGGAAACGCACGCGCTGCGCTCGCTGGACCTGCATGTGCGCGAAGGCGAATTCGTTGCGGTCACCGGCCCCTCCGGCTCGGGCAAGACCACCTTCCTCAACCTGGCCGGGCTGCTGGAGACCTTCACCAGCGGGCAGTACCTGCTCGACGGCGAAGACGTCAGCCACCTGTCCGACGACGCGCGTTCGCGCTTGCGCAACCGCAAGATCGGTTTCATTTTCCAGGGCTTCAATCTGATTCCCGATCTCAACCTGTTCGACAACGTCGATGTGCCGCTGCGCTATCGCGGCATGGCCGCGGCCGAGCGCAAGCAGCGCATCGAAGAAGCCTTGACCAAGGTCGGCCTGGGCTCGCGCTTGAAGCACTACCCCACCGAGCTGTCCGGTGGCCAGCAGCAGCGTGCCGCCATCGCGCGTGCGCTGGCCGGCAGCCCGCGCCTGTTGCTGGCCGACGAACCCACCGGCAACCTGGACTCGCAGATGGCACGCGGGGTGATGGAACTGCTGGAAGAGATCAACAGCCAGGGCACCACCATCGTCATGGTCACCCACGACCCGGAACTGGCCGCACGCGCGCAGCGCAACGTGCATATCGTCGACGGCCAGGCCACCGACCTGGAACGCAACCCCGCCCTGATGCGCGCGCGCGACAGCGCCGCCACCCTGGCCGAGTAAGAGGCACGTCCATGTTCGGCTACTACTTCAATCTTGCCTTACGCAGCTTCCGCCGCAACAAGGTGCTCACCGCGCTGATGGTGCTGGCCATCGCGCTCGGCATCGGCGCCAGCATGACCACCCTGACGGTGTTCTACATCCTGTCTGGCGATCCGTTGCCGGGGAAAAGCGGCACGCTGTTTCATCCGCAGCTCGATGCGCGTTCGTTGGGCTACCAAGAAGACGATGCACTGGATCAGTTGACCCGCTTCGATGCCGAGGCGCTGCTACGGGAAAAGCGTGGAGACCGTCAGGTCATGATGACCGCAGGCACCGTTCCGCTGGAACCGGACAACACCACGTTGCGGCCAATGATGCTGGACGCGCGTTACACGTCCGTTGATTTCTTCCCCATGTTCAATGTGCCCTTCCTTTATGGCGGCCCTTGGACGGTGAATGATGATGGCAGCCGTGCACGGGTGGTGGTGATCTCCGAAGCACTGAACAAGAAGCTCTTCCATGGTGAGGACAGCGTCGGCCGCACGGTGAACGTCAATCGCAACATCATGCGGGTTGTGGGTGTTGTTCGCGAATGGCGGTTGACCCCAGCGTTCTACAATCTGGGTGGCCAGGCCTACGACAAGTCCGAGCAGGTCTTCCTGCCGTTCAGTACCGCAATGGAACTGAAACTCTCAAACAGTGGACAGCGTTCGTGCTGGGGCGAAAGCAGTTCGCCGGAAGATATCAACGCAGCCTGTTCCTGGGTCCAGTACTGGGTGCAACTGGATACTCCGCAGAAGGTCACTGCGTACCGTCAGTACCTGGAGAACTATTCGGATCAGCAGCGACGGGCCGGGCGCTTCGAGCAACCCACGAACGTCCAGCTGCGCAGCGTGATGGAGTGGCTGGACTTCAAGAAGGTCGTTCCCAGCGATGTGCGCCTGCAGACCTGGCTGGCGTTCGGGTTCCTGCTGGTGTGCCTGGTCAATACCGTCGGCCTGTTGCTGGCCAAGTTCATGCGCCGCAGTGGAGAGATCGGCGTGCGCCGGGCACTGGGCGCAACCAAGCGCAGCATCTTCGCGCAGTCCCTGGTCGAGGCAGGAACCATCGGTCTGGTCGGCGGCATCCTGGGGCTCGGTCTTGCCGCGTTGGGGCTGTGGGGGGTGCGTCAACAACCCGCTCAATATGCCGACCTGGCAAGGCTGGACCCGGCAATGTTGCTGGCCACGTTTGCCCTCGCGCTGGTGGCCAGCATCGTGGCCGGGCTGCTGCCCGCATGGCGCGCATGCACCGTGCCACCGGCCATCCAACTCAAAGCGCAGTGAGCTGACCTCCGAACCGCGCGCCCTCTCGCAGCGTTTCGCCAGCCCCTCTCAAGGAATTGCCCATGGAAATCCGTCCCATTCTGTCCACCCTGCGGCGCCACAAAACGGCGGCTGCCCTGATCGTGCTCGAGGTGGCACTCAGTTGCGCCATCATCTCCAATGCCTTGTTCCTGATCGGCGATCGCCTGGAGCGCACACAACGCCCCAGCGGTCTGGCAGAGAACGAACTGGTGACGCTCAGCATCAGCGGTATCGGGCGCGATGAAGACGCACGCGCACTCACTGAGACAGACCTGGCTGCACTGCGCAGCATTCCCGGCGTCAAATATGCCTCCAGCGTCAGCCAGATTCCTTATGGCGACAATATGTGGGTCAGCGGCCTGAAACTGACGGCTGACCAGAAGAACTCCACGATCAACGTCAACGACTACACCGGGGACAGTCAGACCCTGGATACGATGGGCCTGACGCTGGTACAGGGGCGCCGTTTCACGGAAGGCGAATTCACCTGGTCCGATGACAAGACGGCCAACGTCCCAAGTGCCATCCTGACCAGAAGTGCAGCCGACAAGCTGTTCCCCGGCCAGTCAGCCCTGGGGAAATCGATCTATCGCGGCGACACGCCCATGAAGATCGTCGGCATCGTGGAGCATCTGGCGCGCGTCAACGACTATGGCGGCGCAGCTGTTTACGACGATTCGATGCTGACCCCGATCAATATGACCTACAAGGACGGCGGCCGCTATCTGCTACGCACCGATCCGGCGCGTCGTGACGAGGTGCTGCGTCAGGCAGTGGCAGCGCTGGAAAAGAACAGCGCAAGCCGCATCATCGAAAAACCGAAGGTGTTCGAGCAGATGCGGCGCAATTTCTATCGACAGGATCGCTCCATGGCCTGGCTGCTGATCACCATGAGCATCGCGCTGCTGATCGTCACCGCGCTGGGCATCGTCGGCCTGGCCAGCTTCTGGGTGCAGCAGCGCACCAAGCAGATCGGCATCCGCCGTGCACTGGGTGCCACACGTGGCCAGATCCTGCGTTACTTCCAGATCGAGAATTTTCTGCTGGCCTCAGTCGGCATCGTGCTCGGCATGTTGCTGGCGTACTCGATCAATGTCTGGCTGATGGCCCGCTACGAATTGCCGCGCCTGCCGGTGCTGTATCTGCCCATCGGCGCACTATTGCTCTGGGCGCTGGGTCAGATCGCCGTGTACTGGCCCGCGCGGCGCGCCGCGATGGTGCCGCCGGCGGTGGCCACGCGTAGCGCGTGATGCGCACGCTGCGCGTTAGCGGTCGCTGTCGACCCGCTGACACGCGGCACACGGCACATAGCCATGTTGCGCAGATCCTGCGCGATGGCAGCATCGCTACAAGCGACTTTGCCGTCGGCCGCCTGGGCAATGCCGATTCCGTCACCACCGCCCTGTCTACCAAGGCGCCTGTGTCGCAGGCGCCTGCCCCGTGCTGATATCCAGCGTTGCGCCGGGACCTTCGCTTGAGCTCGGCATCGACGCACGCCCGCTGCCAGCCTCGTCGCACCGATCAGACCATCACTGCATTGCCGGAATCAGCTCCGTCTGGCAAAGGCCTGTCAGCCGCACGCCCTCCCTATTGCTCGCACAGTTCCGCCACGCGCCGAATCCTGTTCTGATAGCCCTTCCCTCCCGCGCCTTTCTCCGAGCACCGCGATGCCGCAGATCCTGATCATCGACGACAACACCGCTGTGGCCACCGCGCTGGAGGTGCTGTTCTCGCTGCACGATATCGAGGCACGGCATGCGCACTCGCCGCAGGCAGGGTTGGCGCTGCTGGACGAGCAGGGATTCGATCTGGTGATCCAGGACATGAACTTCACCGCCGACACCACCTCCGGCGAGGAAGGCGAAGCGCTGTTCACCCAGATCCGTCAGCGCCACCCGGACTTGCCGGTGATCCTGCTCACCGCCTGGACCCATCTGGGCAGCGCGGTGGGCCTGGTCAAGGCCGGTGCGGCCGACTACATCGCCAAGCCCTGGGACGACACCAAGCTGCTGACCACGGTCAACAACCTGCTGGAGCTGTCCGAAGCGCGCCGCGAGCTGGAACGTCGGCGCGAGCGCGAGCGGCGTGGTCGCGAGCAGCTGACCCAACGTTACGACCTGCGCGGCGCGGTGTTCGCCGACCCCGCCAGCGAACGCGCGATCGCGCTCGCCTGCCAGGTCGCACGCTCGGATCTGCCGGTGCTGATCACCGGCCCCAACGGCAGCGGCAAGGAGAAGATCGCCGAGATCATCCAGGCCAACTCGCCAGCCAAACACGGCCCCTTCATTGCGCTCAATTGCGGCGCATTGCCGGGCGAATTGATCGAAGCCGAGCTGTTCGGCGCCGAAGCCGGCGCGTATACCGGCGCCAACAAGGCGCGCGAAGGCAAGTTCGAAGCCGCCGATGGCGGCACGCTGTTTCTGGACGAAATCGGCAACCTGCCGCTGGCCGGGCAGATGAAGCTGCTGCGCGTGCTGGAAACCGGCCGCTACGAGCGCCTGGGCTCCAACCGTGAACGCCACGCCAAGGTGCGGGTGATCAGCGCCACCAATGCCGACCTGCAGGCCATGATCCGCGATGGCAGCTTCCGCGAAGACCTGTATTACCGCCTCAATACGGTGGAAATCGCGCTGCCCGCCCTGGCCGAACGCCCCGGCGATATCGGGCCGTTGGCCGAGCACTTCCTGGCTGGCGAAAAACCCTTGTCCACGCAGGCGCGTGATGCCTTGCAGCGGCACGCCTGGCCCGGCAACGTGCGCGAGCTGCGCAATGTGCTGCAACGCGCGTCGCTGCTTGCGCAAGGCGTGCGCATCGAAGCCGGCGATCTGAATCTGCCGCGCGCAGCCGTGTCGCGCCCGGCCGCGCCGGCAACCGGCGAGCCGGATCGCGCCCGTATCGAGCAGGCACTGGCGCGCGCGCAGGGCGTCATCGCCCAGGCCGCTGCCGAGCTGGGGCTGAGCCGGCAGGCGCTGTACCGGCGCATGGACCGCTACGGCATCACTTCGGAATGATTCCCGACATGTGGCAACGTTCCTTCACGTTCTCGCTGTTCCTGCGGCTGTTGCCGGTGCTGGCGCTGGCCGCCGCGCTGCCCTGGTTCATGGCGTACTGGATGGACCGTGGCTGGCAAGTGGCCGCGGTGTCGGTGGTCGTGCTGCTGTCGGCGATGTGGTTCAGCCTCAGCCGCGCCACTGCGCCAATGCGCTCGCTGTTCCGTGCCCTGGCCGGCACCACCAGCAGCTACCGCGATGGCGAATACAACTTCGGCGTGTACTGGCGCGGCAACGACGAGCTGGCGCAGCTGGTGCAGGCGCACGCGGAACTGGGCGAGGTGCTGCGCGCGCAACGGCGCAACCTGGTGCAGCGCGAACTGATGCTCGACACCATGCTGCAGAACACACCGGTGGCGATGCTGCTGGTGGTGGCCGGTGGCGATGGCGTGCGCCGCATCGGCTTTTCCAACAACGCCGCACGCAAGCTGCTGCACGATGGCCGCAAGCTCGAAGGCCAGCACCTGGACGACGTGCTGGCGCGCATGCCGGGCGAACTGCGCGATGCGCTGGCCCGCGGCGGCGATTGCCTGTTTGCGGTCCGCGAGGACGGCGATGACGAAGACGACGAGCAGATCTATCACCTGTCACGCCGCAGTTTCCATCTCAACGGACGCGGTCACGAGCTGCTGCTGATCCGCACCCTCACCACCGAACTGCGGCGCCAGGAAGTGCAGACCTGGAAGAAGGTCATCCGGGTGATCAGCCATGAATTGAACAACTCGCTCGCGCCGATCGCCTCGCTGGCGCATTCCGGTGCCGAGTTGCTGCGCCGCGAACGCACCGACCGGCTCGGCACGGTGTTCGAGACCATCGAAGAACGCGCACGTCATCTGGAAGGCTTCATCCGCGGCTACGCCCGCTTTGCCAAGTTGCCGCAGCCACAGTTGCAGACCATCGAATGGGCACCGTTCCTGGAGCGTTTGCGGCAGCAGATTCCGTTTCAGCTGCAGGGCGCACTGAACGATGTCTCCAGCCGCATCGATGCCGCGCAGATCGAGCAGGCGCTGCTCAACCTGCTCAAGAACGCGCACGAAGCCTGCAGCGAAGCACAGCCGCCCAACAGCGATGTCGCCGTGCGCGTCACGCGCGTGCCGCAATGGCTGCGGATCGAAGTGCTGGACCGCGGCAACGGCATGAACGAGGCCGTGCTGCATAACGCACTGATGCCGTTCTACTCGACCAAGCGCAATGGCACCGGGCTCGGGCTTGCGCTCACCCGCGAGATCGCCGAAGCGCACGGCGGGCGCATCTCGCTGCATAACCGCGAACACGGCGGGTTGTGCGTCACCTTGCTGCTGCCGGCCGCGGCAGCCGGCTAGTTGCCGCGCATCGTTCCGCGCTCTTGGATCCGCGGTTGTCTCAACGCACCGCAGGCATCGTCGGCACCGCTGGTGCGGGTGGCGGCGATGGCGCCGTAATAGCCGGCTCCCACGGTGTTGTCGACGAACTGCCCGCCTTGCGACGGACATTCGCCATCGGGCTTGATCCAGTCCGAGAACGCCGCGTACTTGCCGGCCCGGACGAAACGGTTGGCCGCCACGTAGGTGTTGTCGGAGGCATCGCGGGTACGCACGGCATCGCCGTTGACGTCGGTGAAGGTATTGCCTTCGATACGGTTGCCGGACGAGTGGCGCGCCAGGTAGATCGCGTGCACGAAACCCGAGGTCCGGGTGTCGTTTTCGATCGACACGAAGCGATTGCGTTCGATGCGGTTGTCGCGCGAGTTCTGCAGGCGGATCGCCGCGAACGAATAGGCGGCCTCACTGCTGCTGCCATGGACACCGCCGATCCGCTCGAAGGTCATGTTGCGGATGATGGTGCCGCTGTTGCCGTCCGCGCTGCGCTTGCTGCTGCCCAGGTCCATCGCCATCCAGTAATTGCTGACCTTCAACCCGGTGAAGGTCAGCCGGGTGGCTGCATCGCCGCCGCCCTTCAGCGTGAACCAGGTCGCGCCACCGCGCCCGTCGAACCACGGTGGCGTGGCAGCGTCGGGCGCGGCGATGAAGCGAATGGGCGCCCCGTTGGTGAACGTCCATTGCACCGACTGCCGCAGATACGTGCCTGCAGCGATCACCACGTCCACCGCACCGCTGGGCCGCTGCTCCAATAACCGCTGCTGGGCGGCCGCCAGACTCCGCAACGCGGTCGTTGCGCTGGTGCCTGCCGCCGCATCGTTGCCGTCCGGTGCCAGATACAGCCGGTAGGTCTGCGCATGGGCCGCAGCTGGCAGCACTGCCGCCAATAGCAGCAGCCATGTCACCAGCAACGCGCAACGTGGCGTTCGCATCGTCTATCTCCTGAGCCATCGTGACGGGCATAGCCTATGCATGGCATCGCTTTACAGCAGCTGTGTGCGCTGCAGCGACATGCAGCCAGACCGCAGGCCTGCAGGCAGGCTACTTCTTGGTCGGGCGTTGCCAGCCTTCGACCACGGTCTGACGCGCACGCGTGACGCTGAGCTGCCCGGCAGGCGCATCGCGGGTGATCACCGAGCCCGCGCCGATGGTGGCCATGGCGCCGATCTCGATCGGCGCCACCAGTGCGCTGTTGGAACCGACAAAGGCGCCATCGCCGATGCTGGTCTGCGACTTGTTCACCCCATCGTAGTTGCAGGTGATGGTGCCGGCGCCGATGTTGACCTTGCTGCCGATCACCGCATCGCCCAGGTAGGTCAGATGATTGGCCTTGCTGCCCACGCCCATCGTGACCTTCTTGGTCTCGACGAAGTTGCCGATATGCACGCCATCGGCCAGCACGGTGCCAGGACGCAGCCGCGCGAACGGACCGATCTGCACCGCCCCTTCCGTCACCACGCCTTCCAGATCGCAATGTGCGCGCACCTGCGTGCCGGCGCCGAGCGTCACATCGCGCAGGCGCACGAACGGACCGATCACCACGCCATCGCCCAGCGTCACATCGCCTTCCAGGATCACGTCGATATCCAGCTGCACGTCGCTGCCCACCGTCACCGTGCCGCGCTGCTCCACGCGCGCCGGGTCGGCCATGCGCACGCCCTGCAGGCAGAGCGCACGGGCGGCACGCAGCTGCCAGGCGCGTTCCAGCTGCGCCAGTTGCCAGGGGTCGTTGGCGCCTTCCACATCCTGCACGTCGGCCACATGCACCATGTCGGCCGGGGTGAAATCGGCGGCGGCGCTGGCAAACACGTCGGTGAGATAGAACTCGCCCTGCGCATTCTCGTTGGACAGGCCGGCCAGCCAGCGGCGCAGCGCCGTGGACTCGGCAGTGAGGATGCCGGTGTTGATGGTGCGGATGCGGCGCTGCTCGTCGTTGGCATCCTTCTGCTCGACGATCGCGGCGACCTTGCCCTCGGCATCGCGCAGGATGCGGCCGTAGCCGGTGGGATTGGGCACATCGGCCACCAGCACCGCCATGCGCCCGGGTGCGTGCAGCAGCTGCAGCAGGTCCTGGGACTGGATCAGCGGCACATCGCCGTACAGCACCAGCACCGTGGCCGCATCCGGAATCGCATCCATCGCCTGCTGCACTGCATGCCCGGTGCCCAGTTGCTGCCGTTGCTCGGCCCAGTGCAGATCGCTCTGCGCGGCAAACGCCGCCTGCACCTGCTCGCCGCCGTGCCCGTGCACCACATGGATCGCTGCCGGCTGCAGCTGCCGCGCCGTGGCGATCACATGTGCCAGCATCGGCTGGCCCGCCAGCGGCTGCAGCACCTTGGGCAGGGACGAGCGCATGCGCTTGCCCTCGCCCGCGGCCAGGATCACGACGTGCAGGGGCAGAGTCATCGAAGCGTTCCAGAACATGGGAGAGCCAAATTCTAGTCGCTGTCCAAGCAGTGCGTCGTGTCCTGCCTGCAGCATGCGCGACGATGACACTTTTCAAGCGCCGCTGCCGTTAGCATGAGCGCCCTTCCACGATGACACGGCCTGCATGAGTCTGTTCCGCCAAGGCAGCCAATTCATGATCATTGGCGCCCTGCAGCTGGCGGTGGACTGCGGCATCTTCATCGCCGCCACCGCGGCCGGCATGCCGGCCGTGCCTGCCAATCTGCTCGGGCGGATCAGCGGCGCGGTGCTGGGCTTCTGGCTCAACGGCCGCTACACCTTTGCCCAGGAAGGCGGCGCACGTCTGGGCTGGCCGCGTTTTCGCCGCTTTGCGCTGATGTGGCTGGCGCTGACACTCATCAGCACATGGCTGTTGTCGGCAACGGTGGATCTGGTTGGCCTGCGCCAGGCCTGGCTGGCCAAACCGCTGGTGGAAGGCGGCCTGGCGATCGTGTCGTTTTTCCTGGGCCGGCACGTGGTGTATCGCTGAGCGCGCGTCCCTGAGCCCGGGCAGTGTCGGACCCGGCGCGTATCAGTGGCAGAAATCGCCCAGGCTTCTCACCAGTGCCGCACGATGCAGCGCGTCCAGCTGCCATTGCGCGGCGTAATGGGCCGCCGCACGCGCGGTGCTGGTCGCGCATTGCGGCGCTGCACGTGCCGGCGCGACCTCGGCCAGTGCGTCGAGCAATTGACCTTGCAGTTGATCCAGACGCGTGCGCAGGATCGCCAGATCCGGACGCGCGGTGTCCGGCGCGCGTCCGCGTTCGCGCCAGTGGTGCAACAACGCGTATTGCACCGCCTTGTTGGCCTCGATCTGCGCAGCGAAGAAACGCGCCGCATCGTCGGCCTCCAGCCCATGCGCAGGCGCTTGCTCGCGTACGCTCTGCAACACCGCCGCCTCGCGGGTCTGGTCCAGCACCGGCTTGCCGCTGTCCCACTTGCTCAGCGCCACCGCATCGCCGATGGCATTGCGTTGCACGATGCGATCCAGCAGCGGATCCAGCGGCGGCTGGCTGCGGGCCGGCAGCGCGCACCCCAGCATCGCCACGGCCAGCAGGCCGCTCAGCGCATAATTACGAAAGCCATCGGTCGTGCGGGTCATCGGGTATTCCTCGACGTGCGTGAGTGAGAGGCCGCGCCGCCTGCAACCGGCGGCACGGCGCAAGGCAGGCAGTGTGCCTGCTGTGCCCAGGCACGGGGGCGGCGCCACGCACGCGCAGCTCCAGAAACGAAAACGCCGACCCTGGGGGTCGGCGTTTCCACTCCACACCTGCGTGCGGCGCTGCATCGGGTATCACGTTTGCGTGCGCTAGCAAATGCGCGCACGCCGGCGTGCTTAGTGCTTGAGATTGCGACGCAGGCGTTCCAGTGCCTGTAGCTGCACGGTCGCCTCGGCCAGCCGACGCTGCGCATCGGCCACATCCACCGTGTCGCCACGGTTGGCCAGCAGACGCTCGGCCTCTTCCTTGACCTTGCGCACGGCAGCTTCGTCGATGTCCTGCGCGCGCACCGCGGTATCGACCAGCACGGTCACCACCTGCGGCTGCACTTCCAAAATGCCACCGGAAATGGCGAAGTCCAGCTGTTCGCCGCTGGCGGTGGTGACCACCACCTTGCCCGGCTTCAGGCGCGTGATCAGCGGTGCGTGCTTGGGCGCGATGCCCAGCTCACCCAACTCGCCGGTGGCCACGACCAGCGTCGCCTCACCGTGGAAGATTTCCTTCTCGGCGCTGACGATGTCGCAACGGATAGTGCTCATGGTGCCTCGCGTTGTGAGGCGGGGATTGGGGATTGGGGATTGGAGATTGGCAACAGCGGCGTTCACCGTCGTTCCCATCCTCATCCACCGTCCCAATTACCGCCGTACCAAATCCCGAATCCCGAATGCCAAATCCCGGCTCTTACGCCTTGGCGCTCATCTTGTTGGCTTTCTCGACGGCTTCTTCGATGCTGCCGACCATGTAGAACGCCTGCTCCGGCAGGTGGTCGTACTCGCCGTCGCAGATCGCCTTGAAGCCGCGGATGGTGTCCTTCAGCGAGACGTACTTGCCCGGCGAGCCGGTGAACACTTCGGCCACGTGGAAGGGCTGGCTGAAGAAGCGCTCGATCTTGCGTGCGCGCGACACCGACTGCTTGTCTTCTTCGCTCAGCTCGTCCATACCCAGGATCGCGATGATGTCCTTCAGTTCCTTGTACTTCTGCAAGGTCTGCTGGACGCGCTGGGCGGTGTCGTAATGCTCGGTGCCGATCACCAGCGGGTCCATCTGGCGGCTGGTGGAATCCAGCGGATCCACCGCCGGGTAGATACCTAGCGAAGCGATGTTACGGCTCAGCGTGACGGTGGAGTCCAGGTGGGCGAAGGTGGTCGCCGGCGACGGGTCGGTCAGGTCGTCCGCAGGCACGTACACGGCCTGGATCGACGTGATCGAACCGCTCTTGGTCGAGGTGATGCGCTCCTGCAACACGCCCATTTCCTCGGCCAGGGTCGGCTGGTAGCCCACTGCCGACGGCATGCGGCCGAGCAGCGCGGACACTTCGGTACCAGCCAGCGTGTAGCGGTAGATGTTGTCCACGAACAGCAGCACGTCCTTGCCCTTGCCGTTCTCGTCCTTCTCGTCGCGGAAGTACTCGGCCATGGTCAGGCCGGTCAGCGCAACGCGCAGACGGTTGCCCGGCGGCTCGTTCATCTGGCCGTACACCATCGCGACCTTGTCCAGCACGTTGGAGTCTTTCATCTCGTGGTAGAAGTCGTTGCCCTCACGGGTACGCTCGCCCACGCCGGCAAACACGGACAGACCCGAGTGCGCCTTGGCGATGTTGTTGATCAGTTCCATCATGTTGACGGTCTTGCCGACGCCGGCGCCGCCGAACAGGCCGACCTTGCCGCCCTTGGCGAACGGGCACATCAGGTCGATGACCTTGATGCCGGTTTCCAGCAGCTCGGTGCTGGAGGACTGGTCTTCATACGACGGCGCAGCGCGATGGATTTCCCAATGGTCCGAAGCCTGCACGTCGCCGGCCTCGTCGATCGGACGACCCAGCACGTCCATGATGCGGCCCAGCGTCCCGGCACCGACCGGCACCGAAATCGCGCGCTCGGTGTTGGTGGCCAGCAGGTTGCGCTTCAGGCCGTCGGTGGAGCCGAGCGCAATCGTGCGCACCACGCCATCGCCGAGCTGCTGCTGCACTTCCAGGGTGATTTCGGTGCCTTCGACCTTCAACGCGTGATAGACCTTCGGCACTTCATTGCGCTGGAATTCGACGTCGACGACCGCGCCGATGATCTGAACGATCTTGCCCTGACTCATTTTGCTGCTCCGGTTAGCTTTGTTCTGTCCGAGTGGCAAATGCCATCTCGTGGAATTTTGTGATTTGGGATTCGTGATTGGGGATTCGCGAAGGCACAGTTCGCTGCGCTCCTACCAATCCCGAATCCCCAATCCCGGCCGTGCTTATACCGCGGCCGCGCCGCTGACGATTTCCGAAATTTCCTGGGTGATCGCCGCCTGACGCGCCTTGTTGTAGACCAGTTGCAAGGTGCCGATCATCTTGTTGGCGTTGTCGCTGGCGGCCTTCATCGCCACCATGCGCGCAGCATGTTCGGAGGCCACGTTTTCCAGCACGGCCTGGTACACCAGCGACTCGATGTAACGCGTCATCACGTGCTCCAGCACGGTCGCGGCATCGGGTTCGTACAGGTAATCCCAATCGTGGTGCGCCACCTTGTGCTCGGCGGCCGGCAGCGGCAGCAGCTGATCGAAGCTGGCCTTCTGCGTCATCGTGTTCACGAAGCGGTTGTAGACCAGATACACGCGGTCCACCCTGCCCTCGACGAAGGCATCCAGCATCACCTTGATCACACCGATCAACTGCTCGATCTGCGGACTGTCGCCCAGATGGGTGACGCTGCCGACCATGTTGACCTTGATACGACGGAAGAACGCCGAAGCCTTCTGGCCGATGGTCACCACGTCGATCTCGGCACCCTTGTCCTGCCACGGGCGCACTTCGCCCAGCATCCTGCGGAACAGGTTGTTGTTCAGGCCGCCGGCCAGACCGCGGTCGGAAGAGATCACGATGTAACCCACCCGCTTGACCTGCTCGCGCTCGACCAGGAACGGATGCTGGTAATCGGTGCTGGCCTGCGCCAGATGCCCGATCACCTGCTTCATCGCCTGCGCGTACGGACGCGAGGTCTTCATACGGTCCTGCGCCTTGCGGATCTTGGAGGCCGAGACCATTTCGAGCGCGCGCGTCACCTTGCGGGTGTTCTGCACGCTCTTGATCTTGGTTTTGATTTCGCGTCCGCCTGCCATACTCGCTCGCTTCGATGGTGGGATTCGAGATGGGTGATTCGGGATTGGCCAAAGCCGCCGACGTCACCTCACCCACAAACCCCGAGTACCTGAATCTGGAGATCCGAACTGGTGATCCTGGGCGTTCAAGCCCTCAGATCACCGCTCCTACGAATCCCGAATGCCCAATCCCGACTCCCGGCGCTGTTACCAGCTGCCCGTGGTCTTGAACTCTTCGATGCCCTTCTTGAAGGCAGCTTCGATGTCGTTGTCCCAGCCGCCGGTGCTGTTGATCTTGGAGACCAGCTCACCCTGGGTGTTGGCGAAGTGCGCGTGCAGGCCTTCTTCGAACGCCAGCAGCTTGTTGACCGGCACTTCGTCGAGGTAGCCCTCGTTGACGGCATAGATCGACAGCGCCTGGTTGGCGATGGACATCGGCGCGTACTGCTTCTGCTTCATCAGCTCGGTGACGCGCTGACCGCGCTCGAGCTGCTTGCGGGTGGCTTCGTCCAGGTCCGAGGCGAACTGCGCGAACGCGGCCAGCTCACGGTACTGCGCCAGCGAGATACGGATGCCGCCGGACAGCTTCTTGATGATCTTGGTCTGGGCCGCACCACCGACGCGCGACACCGAGATACCGGCGTTCACGGCCGGGCGGATGCCGGCGTTGAACAGGTCGGTTTCCAGGAAGATCTGGCCGTCGGTGATCGAGATCACGTTGGTCGGCACGAACGCGGACACGTCGCCGGCCTGCGTTTCGATGATCGGCAGCGCGGTCAGCGAACCGGTCTTGCCGGTCACCGCACCGTTGGTGAACTTCTCCACGTATTCCTCGGACACGCGCGCAGCGCGCTCGAGCAGGCGGGAGTGCAGATAGAACACGTCGCCCGGATAGGCTTCGCGGCCCGGCGGGCGCTTGAGCAGCAGCGAGATCTGGCGGTAGGCCACGGCCTGCTTGGACAGATCGTCGTACACGATCAGCGCGTCTTCGCCGCGGTCCATGAAGTACTCGCCCATGGTGCAGCCGGCATACGGGCTGATGTACTGCATCGCGGCCGATTCGGACGCGGTCGCAGCCACCACCACGGTGTGCGCCAGTGCGCCGTTCTCTTCGAGCTTGCGCACGATGTTGGCAACGGTCGAGGCCTTCTGGCCGATCGCAACGTACACGCACTTGATGCCGGTGCCCTTCTGGTTGATCACCGCATCGATCGCCAGCGCGGTCTTGCCGGTCTGGCGGTCACCGATGACCAGCTCGCGCTGGCCGCGGCCGATCGGGATCATCGCATCGACCGACTTGTAGCCGGTCTGCACCGGCTGGTCGACCGACTTGCGCCAGATCACGCCGGGCGCAACGCGCTCCACCGGTGCGGTCTGGGTGGCGCCCAGCGGGCCCTTGCCGTCGATCGGCTCGCCCAGCGCGTTGACCACGCGACCGAGCAGTTCCGGACCGACCGGCACTTCCAGGATGCGGCCGGTGGTCTTGGCCACGTCGCCTTCGCGCAGGTTCTCGTAATCGCCCAGCACCACGGCGCCGACCGAATCGCGCTCCAGGTTCAGTGCGAGCGCGAAGGTGTTGTTCGGCAGTTCGATCATTTCGCCCTGCATCACGTCGGCCAGGCCGAAGATGCGCACGATGCCGTCGGACACGCTGGTCACGGAGCCTTCGTTGCGCGACTCTGCGGACAGCTTGACCGCCTCGATGCGGGTCTTGATCAGGTCGCTGATTTCGGAGGGGTTGAGCGTGGTTGCCATCGTTCAGTCCTAGGTGCCGGCCGCGAGGGCCATGCGTTTATGTGAATTCAGTGGGCGAGCGAGCTTTGCAGACGCGCAAGCTTGCCCTTCAGCGAGCCGTCGATGACCACGTCGCCGGTGTCGATCACCGCGCCGCCGATCAACGAAGCATCCACCGCGGTGGTGATGTCCACCTCGCGGCCGAAACGCTTCTTCAGCGCAGCAGCGATCGTGTCCAGTTCCGCCTGGCTCATTGCAGCCGCCGAGGTCACCGTCGCCTTGACGACGTGTTCGGCTTCGGCCCGCAGTTGTTCGTACAGTCCTGCCACTTCCGGCAGCAGCGACAGCCGCTGCGCGTCGGCCAGCAGGCCGAGGAAACGCAGATAGTCTTCGCTCGCCTGCGGCGGCGCCAACAACGTCACTGCCTGATCCTGGCCCAGGGCCGGGTTGAGCAGCAGCGCGGCCACGCGCGGGTCGCCGGCCACCTGCGCCGAAAACGCCAGCGCATCGGACCAGGGCGCGAAGTTGCCGCCCTCACGCGCGATCGCAAACGCGGCGCGGCCGTACGGACGGGCAAGTGTGAGGGCCTGACTCATCGATTAAATCTCCGCCGCCAGCTCGTCGAGCAGCGCCTTGTGGGCGTTGGCATCGATTTCGCGCTTGAGCAGCTTCTCGGCACCGCTGACGGCCAGCACGGACACCTGCTTGCGCAGTTCCTCGCGGGCACGCGTGGCGGACGCGTCGATCTCGGTCTGCGCCAGATCCTTCTGACGGTTGGCTTCGGCAATTGCCTCGTGCTTGGCCGCTTCGATGATCTGGTTGGCGCGCGCATGGGCCTGATCGATGATCTCGTTGGCCTTGGTGCGTGCGTCCTTCAGTGCTTCGTTGACCTTTTCCTGCGCCTGCGCCAGATCCTTCTGACTGCGATCGGCCGCAGCCAGACCTTCAGCGATCTTTTGCTGACGCTCTTCGATCGCCTGCAGCAGCGGCGGCCAGATCTTGGTCGCGACGATCCAGATCAGACCGGCGAAGGCCAGCGCCTGGGCAAAGATGGTAAGGGTGATATCCATGGGTCGCTCAATCGCTGTTTAGGGGTGAAAGCGCCACCGCATGGCGACGCTTTCCGACCTTCATCCGCGGACGCAACCGCACGCGGTTGCCTCCACATCCTGCTACCGCTGGATCAGCCGGCAGCCTGCGACAGACGCTCGATGAACACCTGGGCCAGCGGGTTGGCGAAGGCGAACAGCAGGCCGACGGCGACGCTGATGATGAACGCGGCGTCGATCAGGCCGGCGGTGATGAACATGCGGACCTGCAGCACCGGGATCAGCTCCGGCTGGCGCGCAGCCGATTCCAGGAACTTGCCAGCCATGATGGCCAGACCGAGGCCGGCACCCAGCGCGGCCAGGCCGATCATGATGCCGACGGCGAGGACGGTGGAGCTCTGGACTTGAGCGAGGTTGGTCAGGACGGCGAGGTACATGGTGATCTCCGAACGAAAGTTTCTAAGGGTGATGGATGAATCGGGATGAAGCGTATGAAGGGTGCAGCGAAACTCAGTGACTGTCTTCGGCAAGGCTCAGATACACGATCGACAGCATCATGAAAATGAAGGCCTGCAGCGGAATCACCAACAGGTGGAACAGCATCCAGCCGAGGCCGAATACGCCGCCAGCGACCATGCCGGCGATGCCCGCACCGCCCAGCACCCAGATCAGCAGGAAGACGATCTCGCCGCCGAACATGTTGCCGAACAGTCGCATCGCCAGCGAAATCGGCTTGCTCAGCCACTCGACGATGTTCAAAAGCAGGTTGAACGGCATCATCCACTTGCCGAACGGCGCCGTCAGGAATTCCTTGGTCATGCCGCCCACGCCCTTGGAGCGCAGCGAGAAGACGATCATCAGGAAGAACACGCTGATCGACATGCCCAGGGTGGCATTGACGTCGGCGGTGGGCACCGGCTTCCAGGCGTGGATACCGGCCCAGCCCAGCGGGATGGCGATGAAATCGGCCGGGATCATCTTGATGAGGTTCATCAACAGGATCCAGAAGAAGATGGTGATCGCGATCGGCGTCACCAGCTTGCTGCTGCCGTGATAGGTGTCCTTGGCCTGGCGGTCGACAAACTCGAGGCAGATTTCGACAAACGCCTGCCACTTGCCCGGCACGCCGGCGGTGGCATTGCGGGTCGCCGTCCAGAACGCGAAGACCATCACCAGGCCCATCAGCACCGCCATGACCAGGGTGTCGACGTGGATGGTCCAAAACGTGCCGCCACCCTCGCGAACCGGATAGATCAGGTTCTGCAAGTGATGCTGGATATAGGAGGTAGGTGTTGCTGCCTCGCCCGCCATGTGTCCGGAGCCCTTTAAGTTCGAATCAACGCCTGGCCAGAGCCAGAACCTGAAAAATCAGCCCGATGGCGATACCCGCCAGCAAGGCCAGAGGAGGCAGCCGCCACAGGCCGAAGCCAAGCGCCAGCGCCACGAAAACCAACACCCACTTCAACACCATCGCCAGGATCAGCCGGACCATGGCAATGCCGGCTGCCTGGATACCGCCACCTAGCGCGGTACGTGCTGCCACCCAACCGCCCAGCACCGTCGCAAACCCGGTCAATGCCAGACCGGCAGAGTAACGGGGACCGACCAACAGCAACCCCAGACTGGTTATAGCTACAGCGGCAAGCGGATATACCGCAGCGCGCAGCATCAACCGCCGACCCGCGTCAACGGAGTTCAGCACTACGGTTACCTTACGTGTGAATGAGTGGGAAGCGCAGATGCGCCTCGTCGAGCCGCGAAAGTATAGCAATGGGACAAATTGCGAGACAACCGGCAGAGGTCATCCGTTGCTGCGTCGCACCATACAGGGTTGCCGCGGCGGGTGGGAACTTTGCCACAAACCAGCGGTCATAACCCGCGAGGCCTGCACATCCTCGTCGAAAGGTCCCGCCGCAGGTCGCGTATGGGAGCCCCGGAGCATCGGGGCTCCTACTTTTTACGCATTTTGTCGCACCCTGCGACCTTCCCGTTGGCGGTCCAATCGGTGCCATGGCGGCTTGACCCATGCCGTGGCGCTTCGCGCCTGGCGCCCGGATTGCGCAACGTACGACTAAAGTCTGACCCCTGCAGCAGCGGACCGTTTTGTCCGATTGCTATCTCGGCCTTCACGGCAATGCGACAGCTCCTTCACTTATGAAAGACGCCGTCTTATCGAAGATGCGCCGCACAGGCCGAAACGCCTGACCATTCCAAGAATTCGGAGCTCCCCATGAAACACCTTCTCGCACTGGCCATCCCGTGCGTATTGGCTGCCGCCTACGCCGCGCCGGCGCACGCCGAAGATACCGATGACCGCTTCCAGCTCCGTCTGGGTGCGATGAACGTCGACAACGACAACACCATCCGTGGCAACACGCTGGTGGCAGGCAACAACGTGTCGGTCAACGAAGACTTCAAGCTCGGCGGCAAGGAATGGGAGCCGCGCGTCGACGGCGTGTTCCGCATCAGCACCCGCCAGCGCCTGATCTTCGATTACTTCAAGTACGACAAGGATCGCCGCGAGACCCTGACCCAGGACATCAGCGGCGGTGGCGTCACCGTGCCGACCGGCAGCTTCATCAAGGGCGAGCTGAAGTATCAGGTTGCCACCCTGGTGTATGACTACTCGGTGATCGACTCGCCGGAATTCAGCCTGGGCCTGCAGATCGGCGCCGAATACGCTAAGGTCGAAGCCAACGCGTACGCCGACCTGGGCAGCGTCTTCAGCGGTGATGTGCTGGACGAGAGCGAAGACGGCGTTGCGCCGGTGGTCGGCATCCGCTTCACCGCGCGCCCGAGCGAGCATTGGCTGTTCAACGTGCAGGGCCAGTACCTCAACACCAGCTGGGGCGACTTTGGCGATTACGACGGCGACCTGAGCCGCGCCAACGCGATTGCCGAATACCGCTTCACCAAGAACTTCGGCATCTTCGCCGGCTATGACTGGTTCAAGCTCGACGTCGACCAGCGCGGCAGCGATGGCCTGATCGGTCTGAAGCAGGAGTTCAAGGGCCCGGTTGCGGGCGTGACGTTCGCGTTCTGATCGACGCGCAGCGTTGCACCAAAAGGCCCGCGTTTTGCGGGCCTTTTGTTTTCTTGTGCGGTGCCGACAGCACCAGCGAGTGCGCCGATATCGCCATGCGCGACCTGTTGCGTCAGCGCACCCGGCATCTGCGCCTTGAAGACCGGATCGGCATGGCAATGCCGCACCAGCATCCACACCGTCACGCCCGCCTGCGCCGCACGGCAGGTCATTGTGCCCGGCGACGATGCGCCGGACCCTCGTCCCGCTGCGCAGCTGCAACGCGCCATGGGACCACAGCGCAGAGCATCAGCACTGCGAGCACTGCATTCCGTGGCGCATGCAGCGCCCCGGTGGGAACGGCCGCACCCTGCAACCCCTCCCGGCAGCACACCAAAACGACAACGCCCCGCGCAAGGCGGGGCGTCGCTGGCCGTGCCGCAAGTGGCGGCGCTTACTTCTTCTTGGGGATGTACAGGTCGGTGATGGTGCCGTCGTAGACCTCTGCGGCCATGCCGACCGATTCGCTCAGGGTCGGATGCGCGTGGATGGTGTGGCCGATGTCTTCGGCCTCGGCGCCCATCTCGATTGCCAGGCCGATCTCAGCAAGCAGATCACCGGCATGCACGCCGACGATGGCGCCACCGATCACGCGGTGGGTTTCTTCGTCGAAGATCAGCTTGGTGAAGCCTTCGGTGCGGCCGATGCCGATCGCGCGGCCACTGGCGGCCCACGGGAACTTGGCCACGCCGACCTTCAGGCCCTTGGCCTTGGCCTCGGTCTCGGTCACGCCGACCCAGGCGATTTCCGGGTTGGTGTAGGCGACCGACGGAATCACCCGCGCCACCCATTCCTTCTTCTCGCCGGCAGCCACTTCGGCGGCCAGCTTGCCCTCGTGGGTGGCCTTGTGCGCCAGCATCGGGTTACCGACGATGTCGCCGATGGCGAAGATGTGCGGCACGTTGGTGCGCATCTGCCGATCGACCGGAATGAAGCCGCGCTCGGTGATGGTCACGCCGGCCTTGTCGGCACCGATCTTCTTGCCGTTGGGCGTGCGGCCAACCGCCACCAGCACGCGGTCGTAGGCGGTGGCCTGCAGACCCGGCTTCTCGCCCTCGGTGGCCGCTTCGAACGACACCGTGATGCCGCTGGCGTCGGCCTTGACGTCGGTGGCCTTGGTCTTGAGATGGACCTCCACGCCCTGCTTCTTCAGGCGATCGGCCAGCGGCTTGACCAGGTCCTTGTCGGCGCCCGGCATCAGCTGGTCCATGAACTCGACCACGGTGACCTTGCTGCCGAGCGCGCTGTACACCGTGGCCATTTCCAGGCCGATGATGCCGCCGCCAACCACCAGCAGGGTCTTGGGAATGTCGTGCAGTTCCAGCGCGTCGGTGGAGTCCATCACGCGCTTGTCGTCCCACGGGAAGTTCGGCAGCTTCACCGCCTGCGAACCGGCGGCGATGATGCAGTGCTCGAAGCGCAGCAGCTGGGTCTTGCCGTCGTCGCCGACGATCTCCAGCTCGTTGGGCGACACGAACGATGCCACGCCGGTGACGGTGCGCACCTTGCGCTGCTTGGCCATGCTGGCCAGGCCGCCGGTGAGCTTGCCGACCACCTTTTCCTTGTACTCGCGCAGCTTGTCCAGGGTGATCCTGGGCTGGCCGAAGTCCACGCCGAAATCGCCGGCGTGCGCCACTTCGTCGATCACCGCGGCGGCATGCAGCAGCGCCTTGGACGGTATGCAGCCGACATTGAGGCAGACCCCGCCCAGGCTGGCGTAGCGCTCGATCAGCACCGTGTCCAGGCCCAGGTCGGCGGCACGGAACGCGGCGGTGTAGCCGCCAGGGCCGGCGCCGAGCACCACCATCTTGCATTCGATATCGGCCGGCTTGCCGCTGGCCAGCGCCGGCTTGGACGGCGCCGGTTCGGCCGGCGCGCGATGCGACGGCGTTACCGGCGGCTTGCTGCCGGGCGCGGCGGCAGGCGCCGCAGCCGCCGGTGCGGGCTTGCTGTCAGCCTTGGCGGGCGCAGCCGGTGCGACGGCCTCGCCTTCGGCTTCCAGCAGCAGCACCAGCGCACCTTCGGACAGGCTGTCACCCACCTTGACCTTGAGCTCTTTGACCACGCCGGCGGCCGAGGACGGCACTTCCAGCGTGGCCTTGTCCGACTCCAGCGTTACCAGGCCCTGATCCTTGACCACGCTGTCGCCGACGGCGACCAGCACTTCGATGACGGGGACATCGCTGTAATCGCCGATGTCGGGAACCTTGATTTCAATGACCGCCATTTGCTTCTCCTGTGGCTCAACCGGCCGTGCCGGCAAGCGTCTGCTGGAGTTCATCCAGCGACGATTCGATTTGGGTCCAGCGCTTGTCGCGCTTCTTTTCCTTGCCTTCGCTGGCTTCGATCAGCAACGCGGCCTGCTGCAGCAGCAACTCGCCGGCGCCGCAGCTCGGGCGGGTGCCGCTGTAACGCACGCCATCGACCTGGAACGACAGCACCTCGCCCTCGCTCACCGGCGCGCTGCGACCGCTCGGCGCCAGTTGCGTCAGTGCGCCGGTCCAATTGCTGACCAGGCGCCTTGCCAACGCCGCCGGAATCGGGATCTCGACTGTTTCCGGGTTCTGCGCGGTGCGGAACTGTACGCTGCCGCGATCGCTCTGGCTGACCCAGCTGTAGACGCGCTCGTCGGCGCGGCTATGCCGCAGGGTCCAGTCGGCACCGTCCTTGCCCGGCACCAGCGATACGCCGCTTTCCACGCCACGGGTAGGCAGCGTCAGCAACGACAGGCTCGGCCGGGTGCCGGCGTCGAGCAGCGTGGTCACCGCGGTGCCATAGTTGCCCACCGCCGGCGGCCAGCCGCGCCCGAGGGTGCTCTCGCACTCGCGTGCCGCCGCGGATGTCCACGGCAGCACGCCCAGCAGGGCGAAGGTCAGCAGCGCTGCTCTCACAGCAGGACGCGGCGCATGTCGGCCAGCACCTGGCTGAGGTAGGTGGTGAAGCGTGCGGCCAGCGCGCCGTCGATGACGCGGTGGTCGTAGCTCAACGACAGCGGCAGCATCAGCTTGGGAGCGAACTCCTTGCCGTTCCACACCGGCTGCATCGCCGACTTGGACACGCCCAGGATCGCCACTTCCGGCGCATTGATGATCGGCGTGAATGCCGTACCACCGATGCCGCCCAGCGAGCTGATCGAGAAGCAGCCGCCGCTCATGTCGGCCGGGCCGAGCTTGCCGTCGCGCGCCTTCTTGGCCAGCTCGCCGCTTTCCTGCGCGATCTGCAGCACGCCCTTCTTGTCGACGTCGCGGATCACCGGTACGACCAGGCCGTTCGGGGTGTCGGCGGCGAAGCCGATGTTGATGTACTTCTTCAAGGTCAGGTTTTCGCCGGCCGCATCCAGCGAGGCGTTGAACTCGGGGAACTTCTTCAACGCCGCGGCGCTGGCCTTGACCAGGAAGGCGAGCATGGTCAGCTTGATGCCAGCCTTCTCGTTTTCCTTGTTCAGCGCCACGCGCAGGGCTTCCAGGTCGGTGATGTCGGCCGATTCGAACTGGGTGACGTGCGGAATCATCGCCCAGTTGCGTGCCAGGTTGGCACCGGAAATCTTCTTGATGCGCGACAGCGGCTGGGTCTCGGTCTCGCCGAACTTGCTGAAGTCCACCTTCGGCCAGGCCAGCAGGTTCAGACCGTTGCCACCACCGGCCGGTGCGGCCCCGGCTGCGGCAGGCGCGCCGCCGCTGAGTGCGGCCTTGACGAAGCGCTGCACGTCCTCACGGGTGATGCGGCCGCCCTTTTCGCTGCCCTTGAGCTGGTTCAGATCCACGCCGAGCTCGCGTGCGAACACGCGCACCACCGGGCTGGCGTAGGCCACCTTGGACGGCAGCACGCTGTCGGCGTCGAAGGTCACCGGCGGGCTGGACGGCTGCCCGGCCGACGGCTGACCGCCCTGCGCAGGCTGCGCGGCCTCGCTGGACCGGGCGCCCTGCACCTGCGCGATCTCGCGCTGGGCCAGCTTGTCCGGCACCGCAGACACGGCGACCGGCTCGACCTTGCCGGCGGTTTCGGCGGTGTCGGTGCTGGGCTTGGCCGGGGACTGCGCCGCTCCGGCGCCGCCATCGCTGGCAGCGATGATCGCCACCACATTGCCCTGCGAGAGCGTGTCGCCGACCTTGACCTTGAGTTCCTTGACCACACCGGCGGCCGAGGACGGCACTTCCATCGTGGCCTTGTCCGATTCCAGCGTGACCAGGCTCTGGTCCTTGGCGACGGTATCGCCAACGGCGACCAGCACCTCGATCACCGGGATGTCGGTGTAATCGCCGATATCGGGCACGCGGGCCTCGACCAGGCCGCCGTCCGAGGACGCGGCAGGCGCAGCCGGCTCGGCCTTGGCGGCAGGCGCCGGCGCGGCAGCGGGCGCAGCCTTGGCGGGGCCGGCAGGAGCGGCGGCCGGGGCGGCGGCGGTTTCGGCGCCGGCGTCGGCCACTTCGATCAGCGCGACCAGCGCGCCCTGCGACAGCGAATCGCCGACCTTGACCTTGATCTCCTTGACCACGCCGGCCACCGACGAGGGCACTTCCATCGTGGCCTTGTCCGATTCCAGCGTGACCAGGCTCTGGTCCTTGCTGACCGTATCGCCGACCGACACCAGCACCTCGATTACCGGGACATCGCTGTAGTCACCGATATCGGGGACAAGTGCTTCCTTGATTTCGGCCATACGGGGAACTCCGGCAACAGAATGGGGAAACCCCTATTGTGGCTGGCTGCGGGCCGCAGCGCCAACCATTGCCGTGGAAAAAGTCGCGCACCGGACGGGATGCAGCGTTCGCCGGCGCATGCGCCGGATCATTTCGACGCGCGTCGATCGACCCGCAACAGTTGCAGTGGCTCGCCCGAGGGCAAACGATACGCCAGCGCATTGTCCAAGCCGTCGAGCGCCTCGACCCGCGTGCACAGTTGCTGCGCGCGTGGCCGCAACGCACGCGCCTGCGGCTCGATCAGGCGCTCGATGCGCGTTTCCACCCCATCCAGCGACCGCAGTTGCATATCGTTTCCGGTCAGTGCCGACTGCACCGCACCGGCGACGACATCGCCGATCAGCTGCGGCAGCAGCTCGGCCACCATCGCGCCGATGTCGTCATCGATATCGATCGAGGTGAGCTGGCTCTTGCCGAAACTCTGCTTCAGGCGGGTGTCGATCTTTTCGCGCACGGCCGCCAGCTGCACGCGTGTGGCCTCGGGGCTGCGGCTGAAGCCGGCCGCCACCTCGCCCAGCGCAGTGACGGCGATGTCGGCCGTTTCGCGCCCGACCTCCTGCGCCAGCGGCACCACGTCGCGGGTCTGCCGCTCGAACTGGATCAACCGCGCGCGATCGTCCGCGCTCACCGCGACCCAGCGGTCGTCGACGAACAAGGCGCCCTGGCGCATCACCAGCCGCTGCGGCGTACCCGACGCGCGGATCAGGATCAGGCTGCGCGGGTTGAGCGTGAGGTCGTAGTCGCTGCTGACGTTGCAATGCAGATCGTCGGCGCTGGCGGCTGGTACGGCGACCAACAGACCCAGCAGCAGGCCCGCTGCCATCGGTAGTGCGTGCTTGATCGCCATGTGGTCGCTTCCGTTGATGTGTTGGCTGCAGCATGCCTGCACGGGAGCGGCACTTGCCCGTGCCGGACGCTGGCATGACTTCCGGCCGGTGGCTGCGCGCTGACCAACACGGCCGGCGTTGCGGTGGTGACAGGTGTCGGCCAACCCGCCACGACGCAGGCACATGGCTAGCACGGCGCCATCCGCTCGCTGATGTCTTCGCTCATGGATTGGTTGCGCGGCGATCCGACGTCGCTAATCCAGTGCGTCGCGCAGCGGCTGCCAGGCCGCGCACAGCCGTGGCAGTGACCATGCCGCATTGGCCGGGCTGGTGGACGGCAAGGCCCATACCGGCACCGTATGCAGGGCAACCGGCAGCAGCGGCTGCACATGGCGGCGCCATGCCTGCGCGGCGGCCGCCCCGTTGCAGGCGACCGCGCGCAGCTGCGGCAGCGCCGCCAGCCGCGCCGCCAGCGGGTTGACCACGATGCTGCTGGCGACGATGGCAGTGTCCAGGCTGCCGCGCCGCTCGCATTGGCCGATCACATCCCACAGGCCCACCCCGCAGTTGGCCAGCGCCTGCAGGCGCGCCGGATATGCCAACCCGGCGTGGATGCCCAGCAGTTCCTGCATCAACGGCCAGAAACGGTTGCGCGGATGGGCGTAGTACATCGCCGCGTGCAACGAGGCGTTGCCCGGCATCGAGCCGAGCACCAGCACACGGCAATCGTTAGGAATGTGCGCTGGAAGGCCCTGCAACAGGTCGGTTTTCGTCACGGCGATCGCATCTGCGTGAATGTCTTTTTCAGCTTGCCTGTTGCAGCCACGGCCTTCTCCGGAAACTTGCTGAACAAACGAAATTTTAGCGAGCCACGGGTGGGCGTGGATTCAGATTTTCAGGAATAGCTTTGGCGCGGCCCACTCCACGGGCCTAACAAGAACACTGAGGAGACCCCCAATGCGTGCCATTTCCATCCTGAGCCTGGCTGCCGTATCCGCACTTGCGTTTGCGCCGTCGGCATTTGCACAAGACACCACCTACACCGGCGACACCTCCTCGGCTTCCACCAGCGCCGATAGCGCTTCCGGAAAGCATTGGGCAGTGGTCGGCGGTGTTGCTCTGATCAAGCCGAAGAACGATCCGGCTCCCGGCCTGGACGTCGATGGCGGCCCGGCACCGACGCTGAGCGCCAGCTACTACATCAACGACAACTGGGCCGTTGAGCTGTGGGGCGCCGCTGACAAGTTCAACCACCGTGTCAACGCCGATGGCGTGGGCAAGATCGGTACCGTCGAGCAGCAGCCGATCGCCATCAGCGGCCAGTACCACTTCGGCCAGGCCGATAACGTGTTCCGTCCGTTCGTGGGCGTGGGCTACTACGAGTCGAACTTCAGCAACGAGAAGATCGACGCGGCGTCGGCCACCGGCCAGCACGTGGGCCTGGACACCGCCAAGGGTGTCATCGGCACCGTCGGCGTGGACATGAACATCAACTCCACCTGGTTCGCACGTGCCGATGCCCGCTACATGCGTTCGCGTCCGGAACTGCGCGTGGGCGGCCAGGGCACCGGCAGCGAGCTGGAACTGGATCCGTGGACCGTCGGCTTCGGCGTCGGCGCGCGCTTCTAAGCACGCGGGCAAGCGACGTTTCAGTTGAACAAGAACGGGCCGCAAGGCCCGTTTTTTTATGCTTTGAAATCGTGGCGCCGCCCGCTCAGCGCCAGTAGACGCTGCCGCGCAGGCGCGCGCTGCGCCAGCGCCACCACAACAAGGTGGCATAGGCGAGCGCATAGCCGAGCAGTACGCCGGCCGCGCCCAACAGGCTGGCGTGACTGAGCCACCCTTCCGTGGGCCAGGCAGCACCCTGCCAAGTGCTGCGCCACCCCTGCACCATGCCGGCGATCACGCGTACCACCACCAGCGCGGTCAGGGCCAGCACCAGCCACAGGTTGGGCCGGTAGAACAGGCCCTGCTGGGTGCGCTCGAAGCGGGTCAGACGCAGTGCCAGCAGCCCCAGCGCCAGCCCGCAGGCCCAGCCGAAGGCGGCATGGCTGATCGCGCCGGGCCAGAACGCGGCGGCGATCAACACGAAGATCACGAACAACACGGTGGAAAGGCCGGCCGAGACCAAATTGATCATCAACAGCCAGCCGCGTGCCTGCCGCCGCGCGGTGCCGACACGAAAGCGCTGCACCAGCGACAACGGCAACAGCACCGCGAACACCGCCAGGGCGATGATCACGGCCAGCGGTATGGCGAGGAGAAGTGGCATCACATGCTCGGTGGCGGCGAAGAGTGGTTGGCAACCCGAAACGCGCGGACGCCAGGTGAACGTGGACGGCGCGCAGCAACCGGCGTGTCCGCGAGGTGCATGCCGATGCCGGGCGCCGGCCGCACCCGCCTGGCGGTGAGCGCGGTCGGTTGGACCGCCGCTCTTAGAACGCCGGCAATACCGCGCCTTTGTACTTCTGCTCGATAAACGCCTTCACTTCCGGGCTGGTCAGGGCCTTGGCCAGCTTCTGCACGCGCGGGTCGTCCTTGTTGTCCGGGCGCGAGACCAGGAAGTTCACGTACGGCGAGTCCTTGCTCTCGATCGCCAGCGCGTCGCGGGTCGGATTGAGGCCGGCGTCGAGCGCGTAGTTGGTATTGATCAGTGCCAGGTCGACCTGGTCGAGCACGCGCGGCAGCATCGCCGAGTCGAGCTCGCGGAACTTCAGCTGCTTGGGGTTCTCGACGATGTCGCGCTGGCTGGACAGGGCATTGCTCGGGTCCTTGAGTTTGATCACGCCCGCCTTGTCGAGCAGGATCAGCGCGCGGCTGTTGTTGCTCGGGTCGTTGGGAATCACCACATCTGCGCCGGTAGGCAGCTCGGCCAGCGTCTTGAACCGGCGCGAATACGCACCGAACGGCTCGATATGCACGCCGACCACGGTCACCAGCTGGCTCTTGCGGTCGCGGTTGTAGGCGTCCAGGTACGGCTCGGTCTGGAAGTAATTGACGTCGATCTGCTTCTGCACGACCTGGTCGTTGGGCTGCACGTAGTCGTTGAACACGCGCACGTCCAGCTTGACGCCCTGCTTGGCCAGCAGCGGTTCGACCACCTCCAGGATCTCGGCATGCGGCACCGCGGTGGCGGCCACCGTCAGTGTGTCGCCGCCGCTGCTGCCACCGCTACCGCTACCGCCACAGGAAGCCAGGGCCAGCGTGGCCGCAGCCAGGAGGGAACGAAACGCGAATGTGTTCATGTGGGGGTCCGTGGGAGGAGGAATGCGGCACTGCCGCAAGCGCTAAACCTAGCAGACCGCAGGTGGAGCCGCGATCGGCAGGCCCGTGTGCTTGCTGGGCCCTGCGCGCGCCGGCAACACGCGATCGCGGTCGAGCTCAGCGCCGGCTGTAGCGCGCCACCAGCCAGTCGCCCAGCATCTGCAGCAGCTGCACCAGCACCAGCAGGGCGATCACGGTGATCAGCGCGACATCCGAATGCGAGCGCAGATAGCCCTCGCGGTACGCGACATCGCCCAGCCCGCCGGAGCCGATCGCACCGCCCATCGCGGTGAAACCGATCAGCGCGATGGTGGTCACGGTGGCGCCGGCGATCAGGCCCGGGCGCGCTTCGGGCAGCAGCACGCGCAGCACCAGCTGGCGGGTGGTGGCGCCCATCGCCTGGCTGGCTTCGATGATCCCGCGGTCCACTTCGCGCAAGGCGGTTTCCACCAGCCGTGCATAGAACGGTGCGGCGCCGACCACCAGCGGCAGGATCGCGCCGCGCACGCCCAGCGAGGTCCCCATCAACATCAGCGTGAGCGGAATCATCGCGATCATCAGGATGATGAAGGGCACCGAGCGCAGCAGGTTGATCAGTGCCGCGAGCACCCCGTACAGCACCGGGCGGCGGCGCAGCTGCGGGGCACCGCACAGGAACAGCGCAACGCCCAGCGGCAGGCCGATCAACAGCGTCAGCGGCAGCGCGCCGGCCAGCATCAGCAAGGTATCGAGCGTGGCCTGGCCGATATCGCCCCACTTGGCGGCATCGAGATTGCGGAAAAACCCGCTTGTCGTGGCGATCAGAGTCATACGCGCAGATCCTCCACGTGCACGCCGGCGGCGACGAAGCCGGCGCGTGCCGCGTTATGGTCGCCGCCGGTCAGCGCGACGATGAGCTGGCCGTACGGGGTGTCCTTGATGCGGTCCACGCGCCCGGACAGGATGTTGTAGTCCACCCCGGTTTCGCGGGCGATGCGGCCCAGCACCGGTTCGTAGGTGCCGTTGCCCAGGAAGGTCAGCCGCACGATGCGCCCGCCCACCGCAGCGAAGTCGCGATGCAGCTCGGCTTCGTCCACGTGCTCGGCTTCGGACACGAAGCGCCGGGTGGTGGCGTGCTGCGGGTGCAGGAATACCTCGGTCACCGGGCCGGTTTCCACCAGCTTGCCGGCATCCAGCACCGCGACGCGGTCGCAGACCCGGCGGATCACGTCCATCTCGTGGGTGATCAGCACGATGGTCAGGCCCAGCTCGCGGTTGATCTGCGCCAGCAGCTGCAGCACCGAGGCGGTGGTCTGCGGGTCCAGCGCGCTGGTGGCCTCGTCGCACAGCAGGATCTGCGGCCGGGTGGCCAGCGCGCGCGCAATGCCCACGCGCTGCTTCTGCCCGCCGGACAGCTGCGCCGGATACTTACTGGCATGCTGCTCCAGCCCGACCCGTGCCAGCAGCTCGGCCACGCGCGCATCGACCTCGGCGCGCGGGGTGCCGGCCAGTTCCAGCGGAAACGCCACATTGCCGGCCACGGTGCGCGAGGACAGCAGGTTGAAGTGCTGGAAGATCATCCCGACACGCCGACGCAGCGCGCGCAGGCCCTGGCTGTCCAGCGCAGTGACGTCCTCGTCGCCGATCAGCAGCCGCCCGCCGCTGGGTTCTTCCAGCCGGTTGATCAGCCGGATCAGGGTCGACTTGCCGGCACCGGAATGGCCGATGATGCCGAACACCTCGCCGGGGCCGATCCGCAGATCGAGTGGATGCAGCGCCACGATCTGGCGACCGTCAACGGAATAAGACTTGTGCAGGCGCTGAAACTGGATCACCGCGCGTGGCCGATTGGGGGGCCGTGAAGCCTACCAGTCAATGTTTGCGGACGATATTCCAATGAGTTCTAAGTTGGGGATTGGGGAATCGGGATTGGGGATTGGCATAGGACGGGATTGGGGATTGGGGAGTCGGGATTCGCAAAAGCCAGAGCGCCTTGCCGTTGCTCTGGCGAATCCCGAATCCCCAATCACGGCTTATCCAACGACATCGGCCGATCCGCCTTCCGAATCCGCTCCCGGCGCAGCAGATACAGCCCGCTGGCGACGATGATGCCGGCTCCGGTCCAGGTCCAGCTGTCGGGCAGGGTCTGCCACAGCAGCCAGTCCCAGCCGATCACCCAGACCAGGCCGGTGTATTCCAGCGGCGCGATCATCGAGGCCTCACCGCGCAGGAAGGCCTGGGTCAGCGCAATCTGCCCCAGTGCGCCGGCCAGGCCCATGCCGGCAATCAGCCAGGCGTGCTCGCCCCGCAACGGCACCCAGTCGGGAATGGCCAGCAGGCCGGCGCCGACCGCCATGAACAGCAGGAACCACACCACCATCGCCTGCGGGGTGTCGGTGCGGGTCAGCAGACTGACGGTGATGGCGGCGATGGCATAGGCGGTGGCCGCCAGCAGCACCATCAGCCCGGGCAGCGAGATCAGCCCGTCCACGCCCGGGCGCAATACCACGATCACCCCGACCAGGCCGATGCCGATCGCCGTCCAGCGGCGTGGCCCGACCCGCTCGCCCAGCAATGGCACCGACAGCGCCGCCACCAGCAGCGGGGCGACGAAATACAGCGTGTAGGCGGTCGACAGCGGCATGCGCTTCAGGCCGTAGACGAAGCAGCCGATCATCACCATGCCCAGTACCCCGCGCAGCAGGTGCAGGCCCCAACGCACCGGCACGATCGAGCGCGGTCCGGCGGTGGCGAATACCCACACCAGCACGAACGGCAGCGAGGCGGCGCCGCGCAGCAGGGTGACCTGCAGCGGCGGGTAATGCGCCGACAGCAGCTTCATTCCCGCATCCATCAGCGAGAAGCAGGCCACGGCGGCCACCATCCAGGCGATGGCGGGAAGCGGAGAGCGGGTGGTGGGCATGGACCATTATCGCTGCGCGTGCGCGCAGCCTGGCAACCCTGTGTCGACAGGGGCGATGACGCGATGCCCTAGAATGGCGGCTGTTTACAGACAGCAGGAGCTTTGCATGCCTTCCTTCGACGTGGTGTCCGAAGTCGACAAGCACGAACTGACCAATGCGGTGGATCAGGCCAACCGCGAGCTGGATACGCGCTTCGATTTCAAGGGGGTCGAGGCCAGGTTCGAGCTGGAAGACGGCAAGGCGATCAACCAGTCCGCGCCCAGCGATTTCCAGGTCAAGCAGATGACCGACATCCTGCGCGCGCGCCTGCTGGCGCGCGGCATCGACGTGCGTTGCCTGGAGTTCGGCGACATGGAAACCAACCTGGCCGGTGCGCGCCAGAAGGTCACCGTCAAGCAGGGCATCGAGCAGAAGCAGGCCAAGCAGCTGGTGGCCAAGCTGAAGGAAGCCAAGCTCAAGGTCGAGGCACAGATCAATGGCGACAAGCTGCGCGTGAGCGGCAAGAAGCGCGACGATCTGCAGGACGCGATGGCGCTGCTGAAGAAGGCCGACTTCGAGCTGCCGCTGCAGTTCGACAACTTCCGCGACTGAGCACGCGTGATGGCTGACACGGCGCCTTGCCGTGCCGCGCTGTGCAGGCGGGCCACACAGCGCGGCGTAGCAGCCGTCCGCTGCCCGGGCATCGGCCACGCGCGCACCGGCGCGTTACGGATCTGATGCAAGCATGCGCGGCCTGCTCTCCAGCCTGTTGCAACGCGCGCACCCGGCCACGGTGCCGCAGGCGCCGCCCGCTGCCGGGACGGCGTGCGCCGTGACGCACGCACAGCCACGCATCGAAGCCGGCTCGACGCTGCACACGTTGGCCGGGCTGGACCCGCTGGCGGCCGCGGCGTTTGCCGATGCGTTTGCGGTGGAAGTGCAGCGCGCCATCGCCAGCTGCACGCTCGGCCAGGCCAGCACCACCCAGGCGCAGGCACTGGAGCAGATCCATGCGCTCAAGAACACGCTCTCGCTGACCGGCTCTGCCGAACTGCTGAATGCCTGCGACCAGTTGCGCGGCGATGTCGACGGCGGCGAACCGGGGTCCGCGCTTGCGCAGCGCTACACCGCGATTGCGACCGCGGCCGGCCTGCTGGTCGAGAATTACCGGCGCACCCTCCCCAACGACGACACCGCCCCCGATGCGTAGTGGATCCAACCGTGCAGCGCCCGGCCTGATTCTGGCCGCCCGGCAGCTGCGCAACGACAGGCTGGTGCGGCTGTTCGAATCGTTCCTGGAATATCGCGCCTGCGTCGGCCGGGTGATCGTGCAGACCATCGTGGCCCTGTGGTGCTTCGGCTGGCTGTACGGGCCGCAGCCGGTGCTGGTCAGGGATGCACAGGCGGTCTTCCCCACCGCAGCGACGCTGTGGATGGTGGCGGTGGTCTGGATGGTGCTGGTGCGACGCAGGATCATCCCGCCGGGCGAGTGGCTGGATGCGATCGGGTTTGCGATGAACCTGCTGTTCATCGGCATCCAGACCTATCTGGCCTTCATCCTGCTGATGTCGCTGAATGCCTTCCTGCCCTTCATCACCATCGCCGCGGTGGCGCGCTATGGGCAGAAGGCGACGCTGCCGGTGCTGCTCAGCACCTTCGTACTGATGCTGCTGACTGCGCCGGCCGGCTACTGGCTGTCGCGGCCGGCGTACTTCGTGTATGCGGTGGCGCTGAGTGTGGTGCTGCCGCTGCTGGTGGCGCGCATCGTCAGTGCGATGCAGGAGATCGCCCTGCAGGCGCTGGCCGCGCGCGATGCGCAGAGCCGCTTCATCAGCACCATGAACCACGAACTGCGCACGCCGTTGAATGCGGTCATCAACTGCGCGCAACTGATCGACAGCGACACCTTGTCGGCGCAACAGCGCGAACTGATGCAGGCGGTGACGGTCAATGCGATCGCGCTGCGGCATCGGGTGAACGAGGTGATCGACGTGGCCAGCATCGACGGTGGCCGGCTGCAGCTGCACAGCAAGCCGCTGAGCCTGCTCGACGTGCTGGCCACGGTCAAAGCGGTGTGCGCGAGTGCAGCGTCGACCAAGGGCGTGGCGCTGGCGCTGCGCAGCGATGTGGCGCAGACGCCTGACCTCATCGGCGACGAAGGGCGTATCGAACAGGTCATCACCAACCTGGTCATCAATGCGATCAAGTTCACCCCGGCCGGTGGCGCGGTCGACGTGCTGATCGCCGCCACGCAGGTGCAGCAGCGCTGGGCGATCGCGGTGACCGTGACCGATACCGGCATCGGCATCCCCGACGCCCAGAAGGCCTATATCTTCACGCCCTTCACCCAGCTCAGCACCGGTTTCAGCCGCGCTGAAGGCGGGGTCGGGCTGGGCCTGTTCATTGCGCTGTCGGTGTCCGAGGCGATGGGCGGCAGCCTGAGCGTGCGCGACAACCCCGGCGGCGGCAGCGTGTTTCGCTGGACCTTCGCACTGGCCGCCGCCGCGGCGCAAGGCTGCCGCCCGCCGGCGCTGCGCGAGGCCCTGCAACAGCATGCCGAGACGGTGCCGCCGCTGCATTGCCTGGTGTTCGAGGACATGGACACCAATCGGCTGGTGATCGGCAATCTGCTCACCCGCGCCGGGCACCGGGTGAGCTTTCACAGCGATGGCAGCAACGCGGTGCAGCGCATCCGCGAGGCAGCGCCGGACCTGGTGTTCCTCGACCTGCACATGCCCGGCACCTCGGGCTGGGACGCGCTGGGTGAGGCGCGCGCGGCGATCGCCGCACTGCCGCCGATCATCGTGCTGACCGCCGACACCCGCACCGATTCGATGCGCGAGGCCACCGCGGCCGGCGTGGCCGGCTATCTGTCCAAACCGATCAACGCGCACCAATTGCTGGCCATCCTCGCCGCGCATGCCACCCATGCAACCGGCTGACCTGAAACCGGGCAATGCGGCACGCCGGCACTGGCATACCGCCGCGCGCACACGCACGCCGCTGGCGCTGCTGTACCTGCACGGGTTCGCCGCCAGCCCGGGAGAAGCCGGCGAACTGCCCGAGCAGATCGCCGATGCGCTGGCTGCCAACCTGTACGTGCACCGTTGGCCCGGGCATGGCCGCAGCGCCGCCGATGCGATGCAGGGGCTGACGCCGGCGGCGTTACAGGCCTCGGCCCTGGATGCACTGGCGCAGGCACGGCGCATGGGCACACGCGTGGCGATCGTCGGCTCGTCCATGGGTGCCACGCTGGGCTTGTGGCTTGCGGCGCAGCGCCCCGACGCGGTGGCTGCGGTGGTCGCCTGGTCACCGGGCATCCGGCCGGCCGATCCGGCGCTGCTGGATCAGGTCTGCGCCGCGCAAACGCCCTTGACCGACCCGCGCCCGCGCACCGCCGCGTCGCTGGCGTTCTGGTCCGGCACCATCCACCCGGATGGATTCCGCGCGCTGCGCAGCCTGTTCGACGCGGTTGCCGCCGATCCACCGTGGCCACGCGTGCAATGCCCGGTGTTTCTGGGCTATTACCGCGCTGCCAACGGCGAGGAGGATCCCACCGCCTCGGTGCCGGCGATGCTGGCGATGTTCGCTGCGCTCGGCAGCGCGCCGGAGCACACCTGCGCGATGGCCTTCGACACCGGCGCGCATGCGATCGGCTCGCCGCACAAGACCCTGCACGCCGACAAAGTTGCGCAGGCATCGAGTGCGTTCCTGCGTGCGCATGTCGGCGCAAACACGCATGCGGATGCCACCTAGGCTGCGTCAGCGCAGCAACTGCTGCAGTTCTCCCCGCATTCCGCCAAGCGCCGGCCCCGCGCTGCGCTGCACCGGCACAGGCGGCCGCGCCGGCAGCGATCGCATACACTGGCCCACCATCACGCCGCCGCCACGATGACGACCACGCCTGCCACGCTCGACCCGTTGACCGCCACCCGCCAGTGGATCGAGCGCGCGGTGATCGGCCTGAATCTGTGCCCGTTCGCCAAGGCGGTCTACGTCAAGGAGCAGGTGCGGCTGGTGCTCAGCGATGCCAGCACGCCCGAAGCGCTGCTCGAACAACTGGCCGAGGAACTGGTGCTGCTGCGCGACACGCCGGCCGAGCAGATCGACACCACCTTGATCGTGCATCCGGACATGCTCACCGATTTCCTGGACTACAACGACTTCCTCGACAACGCCGATGCGGCGGTGGAAGCGCTGGATCTGGGTGGCGTGTTGCAGGTGGCCAGCTTCCATCCGGACTATCAGTTCGCAGGCGCGGCGGTGGATGACGTGGCCAACTTCACCAACCGTTCGCCCTACCCCACCTTGCACCTGCTGCGCGAAGACAGCGTGGAGCGTGCGGTGGCCGCGTTTCCGGACCCGGACGTGATCGTCGAACGCAATATCCAGACGCTGGAACGCCTGGGCCAGGACGGATGGGAGCGGTTGTTGAGCGCATCGCAGCACTGACCGCCGCATCGGGTGCGGTTGCGCGTGTTGAAACGCGCAGCGATGCCGGCGCGCAGCGGCGCGGCATGACGCGATAACGGCGGGCAAGCCACCAATCTGCATGCCTCGCGCGCGGCGATCGCGTTGCTACGGCCACCACGGCGCCCGCGTTACAGTGCGCGCGACCTCACTCCCCTGGTGCGCCCGATGCCCCTGACCCCCGCCGTCTCCGCATGGAATCCCTCCCCGTTGCAGGACCGCGTGGTGGTGATCACCGGCGGCGCCCAAGGCATCGGCCGTGGCATCGCGCAGGCGGTGCTGGGCGCCGGTGGCAGCGTGGTGATCGGCGACCTGGATGCCGATGCCGGCAAGGCCTGCCTGCAGGAGTGGGCATTGCCGCGACGCAGTGCCTTCGTGCGTTGCGATGCCGCGCGCCCGGCCCAGGCGGCGCGCCTGATCGCCACCGCGCTCACCCGCTTCGGGCGACTCGATGGCCTGGTCAACAACGCCGGCGTGGCCGATCCGCATGTGCCGCCATTGCCGCAACTGGACTGGGACGAGTGGAATCGCAGGCTGGCCAGCCTGCATGGCGCCTTCCTGTGCAGCAAGCAGGCCTTGCCCGCATTGGCGCAGGCCCAGGGCGGCGGTGCGATCGTCAACATCGCCTCCACCCGCGCCTGGCAATCCGAGCCGCATAGCGAAGCCTATGCCGCCGCCAAGGGCGGGCTGGTGGCGTTCACCCACGCCTTGGCGCTGAGCGAAGGCCCGCAGGTGCGCGTCAACAACATCAGCCCGGGCTGGATCAGCACCGACGCCTGGCGCGCACCGGCGCGCCGACGCACACCCAAGTTGTCGCGGCGCGACCATGCCCAGCATCCGGCCGGACGGGTCGGCACACCGGAAGACATCGCGCAACTGGCGGTCTATCTGCTGTCGCCGCAGCTGTCCGGCTTTGTGACCGGGCAGGACTTCATCGTCGATGGCGGCATGTCGCGCAAGATGCAGTACGTCTGAGGCATTGCCGCGCACGCGGCCTGCAGTAGACCGCGCAGGCCGGAAGCGCCGCAGGCGCAAGCACTAGCGGCGTGGCTCAGGCCTGCTCGCTGCGGCCGAACAACACCGCAAGATCCCCTGCCTCCAGCGCGCGCCATTGCCCGGACGGCAGACCATCCAGCGCCAAGCCACCGATGCGGCTGCGGTGCAAGGCCACCACGTGATTGCCGGCGGCGGCGAACATGCGCCGCACCTGGTGGTAGCGGCCTTCGTGCAGGGTCAGGCGTGCCTCGCGTGGGCCAAGCACTTCCAGTTCGGCCGGCAGCAGCGGCTTGGTTTCGCCGTCCAGCAACAGCGTGCCGCTGGCAAACAGCGTCGCCTCGTCGCTACGCAGGTCGTCGGCCAGGGTGACGTCGTAGACCTTGTCCAGCGCCGACTTGGGCGAAATGATCCGATGCAGCAGCGCGCCGTCGTCGGTCATCAGCAACATGCCGCTGGTCTCGCGATCCAGCCGCCCCACCGGCGCCAGCACCGGCGCGCGCGAACGGAAGCGCGGCGGCAGCAGTTCGTAGATCAGCCGGCCGGTGTCCTTGGTCGAGCAGGTGTAGCCGCCGGGCTTGTGCAACAGCAGGCTGAAGCCCGCTGGCGGATCCAGCGGTTCGCCATCGATGCGGATCACATCGTGCTCCACCTGGTCGTCGGCATACAGCACCTCGCCGGCGGCGTCGGTGACCGCGCCCTGGCGAAACAGCTGGGTCACCTGCTTGCGGCTGCCGTAGCCGAGGTTGGCGATGTGCTTGACCAGCTTCATGCGCGCGCTCCGCGGCCACGGATGGCGGAAATCAGCTTGAAACCGTCGCGTTCGGCGGCTACCCGCACCTGCCCGAAGCTTTCGTTGAGCACGTACTCGTAGGGCAGATGCCGGTTGGCGACCAGCAGCAGCTGCCCACCCGGGCGCAACGCCTGCGCGGCCACGGCGATGAAGCGCTGGCCGATATCCGGACGATCGGCGCGCGAAGGCGTGTGGAACGGCGGGTTGCTGACGATGAAATCGTACTGCGCCCCCAGGCCGGCGGTGACGTCGCGCCAGTGGTACTGCAGCTGCGCCGGATGCGCGATGGCCTGCAGGTTGCGCCGCGCCAGGGTCAGCGCGCGCGCCTCGGCCTCGTACAGATCCAGCCCGGTGACCTTGGGGCAACGCGCCAGCACCTCGGCCGAGAGATAACCAAAGCCCGCGCCCAGATCGGCGCCGTGTCCGGCCAGGGTGCTCGGCAGATGCTCGACCAGCAGCGCCGAGGCAGGATCGATGCGGTCCCAGGCAAACACACCGGGGCGACTGACGAAGCGCCCATCCAGAATCGGGCGCGGCGCATCCAGCGCGGCCCAGCGCGCCTGCAGCGCCGCATCGGTGTCGGCAGGCAGCGGCGCGCTCCAGTAGGTGCGGCAATGGTGCTTGGTCAGGCTGCCGGCCAGGCCGGTGAGCTGACGCAGATCCGCCTCGCCCGAGCGCGCGCCCTCGTTGTTGGACTGGCAGGCCACCACGCGGCCGCCCGGTGCGGCCAGCGCGACCGCGCGCGCGAACAGGGCACGCGCTTCCTCGCGCTGCCGCGGCGGCAACACCAGCACCAGGGCATAGCGGGTGCTGTCGGCCTCGATCTCGCTCTCTTCGCGCACGTTCCAGCCGTTGCGCTCCAGCGCCTCGGCGAAGGGACGAAAGCTCTGCTCGCAGGTCAGCGCATCGACAGCCGCATGCTCGCGCAGCGGGAACCCGTCGCGCGCGCGCAGGAACAGCACCGGGCCGCTGGGCCATGGCAGCACGCCCTGGGCGAAGGGCAGAAACAGAGCTTGAAGCGGGGCATCGTGCGGGCCAGCCATCGGATCATCGGGTCGGGAACAGGCCGCCATTGTAAGGGAGCGCTGCCTGCCGCCCGCCCTGGCGCCCGCTTGGGAGGGCATTCGATTGCGTGACCTGCAGACGGCGGCCCTTCCAATGTCTATACGGTCTATTGATGCGCACGCAACATCCGCCCGCCTAGGCTGGGATCACACCAATACCGGAGAGACGCGATGCGAGCCCTGTTCGTAGGTGGAGTGGTCGACAACAGCGAAATGGATCTGGATGACACCCCGCCACCGATGCACTACCCCGAAAACACCGGTGCGGGCCGGCCGCGTTACCGCCTGCACCAGGTCGGCGAGCGCGACGATGGCAGCGTGGCATATGCGGTGTATGGCGCTCCGGAAATGGCCGATGACGACATCAGCCGGATTACCGAAGAACGTGGCTATGCGCGGCGCTTCAGTGCCTCGCCCGAACCGCCGCGCTGAGTGCAAGCGCACTGGCGTGATACCGCGCATGACTGCGGCACACGCACGAAAAAACCGGGCCTGGGCCCGGTTTTTTCGTTTGAACGCCTGGGCCAGCGCGTTGTCTGGATCAGCGCGCCTTGGGTGTCACCCGCCAGATCACATTGCCGACATCGTCGGCCACCAGCAGCGCCCCGGTATTGTCCGGGCTCACGCCCACCGGGCGCCCCTGCGCATTGCCTTCGGCATCCAGAAAACCATCCAGCACCGTGATCGGCGTGCCGCTGGGCTTGCCATCGACAAACGGCACGAACAGCACCTTGTAGCCGCTGGGCGGGTCGCGATTCCACGAGCCGTGCTGGCCGATGAAGGCGCCCTGGCGGAAGCGCTCCGGCAGCAGGCTTCCGCTGGCAAAGCTCAGACCCAGCGAGGCGGTGTGCGGGCCCAGCGCGTAGTCGGGCTTGATCGCCTTGGCCACCAGCTCGGGGTTCTGCGGTTTGACCCGCTCGTCCACATGCTGGCCGTAATAGCTGTAGGGCCAGCCATAAAACCCGCCGTCGCGCACCGAGGTCAGGTAATCCGGCACCAGATCGCTGCCGATCTCGTCGCGCTCGTTGACCACCACCCACAGCGACTTGCTCTGCGGCTCCCAGGCGGTGCCGACCGGATTGCGCAGGCCGCTGGCGAACACGCGGCTGCTGCCGGTGGCCGGGTCGATCTCCAGGATCGCGGCGCGGTTGAGTTCGGCCTCCATGCCGTTTTCTGCCACGTTGCTGTTGGAACCGACGCCGACATACAGCTTGCTGCCGTCGGCGCTGGCCAGCAGCGACTTGGTCCAATGGTGATTCAGGCCGCCGGGCAGATTGGCCACGAAGGTCGGCTTGGCGGTGATATGCGTCTCGCCGGGCTTGTACGGAAAGCTCACCAGCGCATCGGCATTGGCCACGTAGAAACGATCGCCGATCAGGGCCATGCCGAACGGGGAAAACAGCCCGCTGATGAACTGGGTGCGCACTTCGGCCACGCCGTCGCCATCGGCATCGCGCAGCAAGGTGATGCGGTTGGCACTGGGCACCACGGCGCCGGCCTTGCTCATCATCGCGCCCTGCACCTTCTTGCGGATGCCGCCGCCTTCGGCGTCTTCCGGCTTGGGCGGCTCGGCGGTTTCGGCCACGAGCACGTCGCCGTTCGGCAGCACATAGACCCAGCGCGGGTGATCCAGGTCGCGCGCAAACGCGGCAACCTGCAGGTCGTCGGCGGCGATCGGCTTGGCGTTCTCGGTCCAGCGCTTGACCGGCGCCACCTTGACGGTGGGGATCAGGCGTTTGACCGGCTCGGGCAATTGCGGGTTCGGCCCGGTCCCTTGTTCGATGGCAAGCGTGGCGGTATCGCCGCAGGCGGCGAGGAGGGCGACGGTCAGTAACGACAGCGGCCAGCGGGCGAGCTTCAACGCGGGAGCATTCATTGCGCGATCGATCCTGAACAGTTACGACAATCGGCCATCATGCCGTCAACGCCACGACGAGAAGTAAACACATCGTCAATGCGTGACTCAGGGAGCGGCTTGCGGATCGCTGCCCAGCGGCAAGGGGTGCACTGCCACGATGCGGTCCATCCAGATCCAGTGCGGCTCCTGCGCGGCATCCAGCTGGTCGATGCGCAGCTGGCCGTTGAGGCCTTCGCGCTGCTGGTCGTCCAGATAGGTCTGGATGCTCGGGCGCACGGCGACGGTGCCGCTGATCATGCTGCCGTCATCGAGCTCGACGCGCACGCGCTCCTGGCCACCGAGCAGTGACACCCAGTGTTCGAGCGTGGCGATCTGTACTTGTTCCGAATAGACATGCGGGGCGTATCTGGACATGGCGTCATCTCCATCGAGGGAATGCACCACGCTAGGCCATCGGCCGTGAAAGAGGCAGTAAACAGCCTCTTTCACCCGTGCTTGTCAGCCGGAGCGGCGGCGCGACATCGGCGCCGCCTGCCGTCTCACTCCACCGATTCGCGCGCGGCACGCACCGCGGTGACCAGTTGGGCGACGCTGTAGGGCTTGGCCAGATGCTCCTGGAAACCGGAGTCCAGCGCGCGCTTGCGATCGTCGTCGCGTGCCAGCGCGGTCACTGCCACGGCCGGCAGTGCCGCCGCGTCCAGCCCCATGTTCTCGCGCACGGTGCGGATCAGCCCGTAGCCGTCCATGCCCGGCATGCCGATGTCGGTCAGCATCAGGTCGAAGCGTGCATGGCCGCGGTGATCGATCAATGCCAGCGCATCGGTGGCGCTGCCGGCGGTGACCACTTCGGCGCCCTGCTCTTCCAGCAGGCGGCGCAGGTAATCGAGCATGTCCGGCTGGTCTTCCACCGCCAGCAGGCGCAAGCCATTGAGCGCGCGCGCTTCGATGATCTGTTCGGACATCAAGCGCCGTCGCAGCTCGCGCCGCGGACGCCTGGCCTGATCGGGAATATGCTCGGGCAGGCGCACCGTGAAGGTGGCGCCCTTGCCGCGACCGCCGCTGGTGGCGCTGACCTGGCCGCCATGCATTTCCACCAGCTGCTGCACGATCGCCAGGCCCAGGCCCAGCCCACCATGCTGGCGCGTGGTGGTGCCATCGGCCTGGCGGAAGCGGCCGAACAGATGCGGCAGGAACTCCGCTGCGATGCCGTCGCCCGAATCGCGTATCGCGACCAGCAGGTGGCCGTCGTCGCGTTCGATGGTGACGTCGATACGGCCATGCGCCGGGGTGAACTTGATCGCGTTGGACAGCAGATTCCACAGCACCTGCTGCAGCCGCGTGGCATCGCCCAGCACCAGGCACGGCGTGGACGGGGCATGCACCTCCAGCACCTGGTCCTTGCCTTCGGCAGCCAGCTCCTGGGTGTTCAGGGCCTCGCGCACCTGTTCGACCAGATCCAGCGACTCGACCTCCAGCTGCACCTTGCCCAGCAACATGCTGCTGAGGTCGAGCATGTCCGAGATCAGGCGTTTCTGCGCACGGGCACTGCTGGCGATCACCGACAGGCCCTTGTAATTGGGATGACCTTCTTCGACCCGCTGCAGCAGCAGCTCGCTCCAGCCCAGGATGGTGGTCAGCGGCGTGCGCAACTCATGCGACAAGGTGGCCAGGAACTCGTCCTTCAGCCGCGCCATGCTCTCGGCTTCGTTGCGTGCGCTGCGCTCGGATTCGAGCAGCTGCTCGCGTGCCAGTTCGATCTCGCGTTGTTCGGTCACGTCCGGGCTGCTGCCGGCCAGGCCGATGAAACGCCCGTCGGCCGAATAGCGCGGCGTGGCGGTCATTTCGATCCAGCGCCACTGCCCGTCGTGGCGGCGCGCGCGCACCAGTGCGTGCAGGCCGCGCTGTTCTTCCAATGCGGTGGCCAGTTCGAACTGAAAGATCGACAGGTCGTCCGGATGCAGCAACTCGCTCCAGGCCGACACCGTGCCGCTGGAAATGTCGATGCCGAAAAATTCGCCATAGGCACTGTTGACGAAGCGCACCACGCCTTGCGCGTCCAGTACCCAGACCGGCATCGGCAGGCCGTCGGCCAGGGCGCTGAAACGTGCCTCGCTCTCGGCCAGCTCACGCTCCACCCGCTTGCGCTCGGTGATGTCCATGAACAACACTGCAACCCGCGCCTGCTCCGGCTGCCCGACCCGGAACGCATCCACCGAGTACCAGCGGCGCAATGCCTTGGCCTGCATTTCGAAGTGGATGCGGTTACCGGTGCGGGCGACATGGCCGTAGCGGTCGAACCATTCCTGTTCGTGATCGACCAGCATGCCGCGAATGGAGACATTCAATACATTGGATAGACCGGTGTAGCGCTCGAATGCGCCATTGGTCATCCGGATCAGGTAATCGACGGCCTTGTCGCCATCGAACACCATATCGATGACGCAAAACCCTGCGTCCAGATTATGGAAGATCTCGTGATACATCCCCGGGTCGAGGAAGGACTCGGCGAGGGCTGCCGGGTGGCTGGTGGCCAGATCGGGGCTGGTGGTCGAGGTGCTCAAATCGGGATCCAGGGGTGGTGCCAGGGCGGATGACGGGCAGATGAAACCACGCCCGGTGTCGTCAGCGGGTGCACAGCCGGCCGACCCGGTTCACGCGCGTGCCGCCGGCTCCCCAGGGATCACCACAGCAGCGCCGCGCACAGCGCGATGCATGCCGCCAGCACCACGATCCCGGCAATCACGCCGCGAAACACCCACTCGCCCTCGCGGCGCAACTGCTCGTCCATCCAGCGCTGCGCTTCTTCGCGCCAAGCGGTGGAACGCGCGTACTCGGCGTCCAGCAACAGCAACCGCACCCGCGACAGGCCGAGTTTGGCGCATTCGCTGCGGCAGCGCTCGCTAAAACCATCCTCGCCGGTGGCGACCTGTGCGCCCAGCGGCAACTGCAGTTCGAGTTCATGCCTGGACATAACGGGGGCGCTCCTGATCAAGCTCGTGTTCCAGCGCCATCCGCGCCAGTTGGGTGTAATTGGCGCGCGGGCCCTGGCCGCGGCCGGTGAGCATTCCCTGGTAATCCAGGTCCTGCCAGACCCGCCCGGTCCACTCGACGCAATCCTCGGCAATCACCAGCATCAGCGAATAGCGGTACTCCAGCCCGTTGGCGGCGGTGTAGGCGTAGACCGGCGGGAACTGCACCGCCACATCGCCCTGCCGCGCCAGCGCGGCCAGGTGCTCGCGCAAGGCATCACGCGGCGAGGCTCCCGGCTCCAGGCGCAGCGTGCGCGTGGCCAGATCCAGATCCACATCGCTTTGCAGGGCGACGAAGGCGGCGGCCCCGGTGGCGGGGTTGTGGCCGTGCTGCTTCGCCCAGTCGATGAACTGCAGGCGCACGTCCGACGGCATGTGTGCCGGCGCCGAAGAGGCTGACTTTGTGCGGAAAGAGTGGGTGTCCATGCTGGCGATCTTCCGGGCTGCGCCGTGAAGCGCAGGCGCAGGCGCGGTGAACCCGCCGTCATGGCGCCAGCGCTGCGGATTAACCGCGTGGCAATGGCCGGCAAGCCCTTTCGTGGCAAGCGTTGCCGGCACGCAGACGCGCCCCCACACTGCAAGGACGCCCGGTACGTTCCCGTACCTTCCGCTTGGAGACTTTCCATGAAACGTTCCAGCCTTTGCGGCGCCAGCCTGTTGCTGGCAGGACTGCTCGCGGCAACCGGCGCGCAGGCACGTGTACGCAACGTCACCGACCCGCAGGCGCCGCGCGCGCTGACCGGCGACGGCAAGGTCGATGTGCGCTGGACCGACCCGGCGCAGTTTTCCGAAGTGCGCTTCAGCGGCAACCGTTGGGAAGCGCAGCGCGGCGACTGGGTGACCCAGCTGGCGACCTATTTCCAGCAGAGCGCCGCGCGCAAGCTGCCCGACGGCCAGCGCCTGAGCGTGACCATCACCGACATCCGCCGCGCCGGCCAGTACGAGCCCTGGCACGGGCCGCGCATGCAGGACGTGCGCATCGTCAAGGACATCTACCCGCCGCGCCTGAGCTTCAACTACACGCTGACCGGCGCCGATGGCCAGGTGATCGACCAGGGCGAACGCAAGCTGGTGGATTCGGCGTTTCTGATGAGCGGCCCGCGCCTGACCGACAGCGATCCGCTGCGCTTCGAAAAGGCGATGATCGACGACTGGGTGCGCAAGCAGTTCCGCGGTGACCGGAGTACCGCCGGGTTGTAAGCAGCCGCTTCAAGCCCCTCTCCCGTCGGCAGAGGGGGTTGGGGTGAGGGCACGGAGCGAAGCCCACGCGTTGTTTCAAGTGCATGTGGCTTCGCACGTCCCCTCATCCGCCCCTTCGGGGCACCTTCTCCCGATGGGAGAAGGAACACCTCACCGCGTGACTCCCTCGCCCACTGCCGCCTCACCCACATACGTCCGCGGCACGCGCTTGAGTCCACACAGCAGTTGATACGCGCTGACATTGCACTGTGTCGCCAACGGGGAGACCCGCGGCGCATCGCCCCACAGCTGCACTGGCGCACCGATGTCGGCCTGCGGGTGCTCGGTGAGATCCACCGTCAGCATGTCCATCGAAACACGCCCGATCAGCGGGCAGACCTGTCCATCCACCAGCACCGGGGTGCCGTTGGGGGCAAACTGCGGATAGCCGTCGGCATAACCGGCCGCCACCACGCCGACGCGGGTGGGCCGCTCGGCGACGAAGCGGGCGCCGTACCCCACCGGCTCGCCGGCCGGCAGCTCGCGTACGGAGATGATGCGCGAGCGCAGCGTCATCACCGGGCGTAGTTGCGCGGTGGTGTCGGTGTCCTGCGGGAACGGGTTTGCGCCGTACAGCATCAGCCCCGGACGCGACCAATCGTTACGCAGCGCCGGCCAGCCGAGCAGGCCGGGCGAATTGCGCAGGCTGGTTTCGGCCTGCATGCCGCCTGCAGTGAGTGCGAACGCCACCGCCTGCTCGTCGGTGCGGCTGCACTCCAGCTCGTCGGCGCGCGCCAGATGGGTCATCAACACCAGCGAGGCGATCTGCGGCAGCCCGCGCAGACGCAACCACGCCGCACGAAAGTCTTCCGGCGACAGGCCCAGCCGATGCATGCCGCTGTCCAGCTTCAGCCATACCCGCAACGGACGCGGCCTCTGGAACTCGGCCAGCGCGCGCACCTGCTGCGGCGTGGCCACCACCGTCCACAGATCATGCTCGGCAATCAGGCGCAGTTCGTCGTGTTCGAAGAACCCTTCCAGCAGCAGGATCGGCGCACGGATGCCGGCCTGACGCAGCTCCAGCGCTTCTTCGATGCAGGCCACCGCAAAGCCGTCGGCCTCGCCGTCCAGCGCCTGCGCGCAGCGCACCGCGCCATGGCCGTAGGCATCGGCCTTGACCACCGCCAGGGCCTTGCTGCCGCCCAGGCGCTTGGCCAGGCGGTAGTTGTGACGCAATGCGTCCAGGTCGATCAACGCTTGCGCAGGACGCACTACGCGGCCTCCTGCTGCGCGCGGGCGCTGCGTGGCGACAGGTAACGGAAGATGTCCAGGCCTTCGCTATCGATGTCGGGCGTGCGGCCCTGCATCAGGTCGGCCAGATACCGGCCCGAGCCGCAGGCCATGGTCCAGCCCAGGGTGCCGTGGCCGGTATTGAGGAACAGGTTGGCATACGGCGTGGCACCGACCACCGGCGTGCCGTCCGGCGTGGCCGGGCGCAGGCCGGTCCAGAACTCGGCCTGGGCCAGATCGCCGGCGCCGGGGAACAGGTCGTTGACCACCATCTCCAGCGTGGCGCGGCGGCGCGGATTCAACGACAGGTCGAAGCCGGCCACCTCGGCCATGCCGCCGACGCGGATACGGTCGTCGAAGCGGGTCAGTGCGATCTTGTAGCTCTCGTCCAGCACCGTGGAGGTCGGCGCGCGCGCGGCATCCACGATCGGGATGGTCAGCGAATAGCCCTTGAGCGGATACACCGGCAGGTGCAGGCCGAGCGAGAGCAGCAGGTCGGCCGAATAGCTGCCCAGCGCCAGCACGTAGCGGTCGGCGGTCTCGATGCGGCCATCGATCTGCACGCCGGTGACGCGCCCGCCTGCGTGCTGCAGATGCTCGATCTGCTGCCCGTAGCGGAACTCCACCCCCGCCTGCGCGGCCAGTTCGGCCAGGCGCTGGGTGAACAGCCGGCAGTCGCCGGTCTGGTCCTCGGGCAGGCGCAGGGCGCCGGCCATTTGCGCGCCACCGCCGGCCAGGCCCGGTTCGAACTGGGCGATCTGCGCCGGGGTCAGCAGCTCGTAGGGCACGCCGTACTGGGCCAGCACCTCGATGTCCTGCGCGGCGGCATCCAGTTGCTGCTGGGTGCGAAACAGCTGGGTGGTACCGAGCTGACGGCCCTCGAACTCGATGCCGGTGCTGGCACGCAATGCGTTCAGGCAATCGCGGCTGTAGTCGGACATGCGCACCATGCGCGCCTTATTCACTGCATAGCGCTCGGCGGTGCAGTTGCGCAGCATCTGGCTGAGCCAGGCCAGCTGACGCAGGTCGCGGGTGGGCCGGATCGACAGCGGTGCATGCTGCTCGAACAGCCACTTCACCGCCTTGCCGGGCACACCGGGCGCGGCCCACGGCGAGGTGTAGCCGAACGACAGCTGGCCGGCATTGGCGTAGCTGGTTTCCAGCGCCGCCGCCGGCTGGCGGTCGACCACGGTGACCTCGCAACCGGCCTGTGCCAGATACCAGGCCGTGGTGGTGCCGATGACGCCACTACCGAGAATGAGCACCCGCATGTCGTTCTCCTGGAAAGGGTATTCCCCCACAACCAGGCGCTGAGGGGGACAGTTAGACGCAGTATATTGCGAGCCAGGCAGTGCCATTTCTGGAATCAGCCCGCCTTGGCAGTGAATCCTCCTGTCAAACCCTGCAGAGACAGACCCGATGACGACCCGCACCCGCGAGCTGGACAAGATCGACCGCAAGATCCTGCGCATCCTGCAGCAGGAGGGGCGGATTTCCTTTACCGAACTGGGCGAGCGGGTGGGCCTGTCGACCACGCCCTGCACCGAGCGCGTGCGCCGGCTGGAGCGCGATGGCGCCATCACCGGCTACTACGCGCGGCTGGACCCGCATTATCTCAAGGCCAGCCTGCTGGTGTTCGTGGAGATCAGCCTGGCCTACAAGTCCGGCGACATCTTCGAGGAGTTCCGGCGCGCCGCGCTCAAGCTGCCCAACGTCCTGGAATGCCATCTGGTCTCGGGCGATTTCGACTACCTGCTCAAGGCGCGCATCAGCGAGATGGCCTCCTATCGCAAGCTGCTCGGCAGCACCTTGCTGACCATGCCGCATGTGCGCGAGTCCAAGAGCTACATCGTGATGGAAGAGGTCAAGGAGACGCTGGCGTTGCCGATCGAGGGCTGAGATTTGGGATTCGGGAGTGGGGATTGGTAACGGCGTGGGTCAGCGCACCACGCGCATGCCGTCACCGGCCGGGACCGCGTCGTAATAGCGCCCGGTCTTGGTATCCAGCACGCGGTTGGCGCCGGCCGGCTGCATGCCCTGCAGCAAGCGGCCATTGCGGTCGTAGACCATCGGCGCACTGGCCGGCGCAACCTGGCTGCCGGCCGGCGCCACCGGCGTCTGGGCCGGGCCACGGGTCGGGATGGTGGGCGCGGACGGGCGCTGGCCGAGCTGCGATGGCACCGGAGCCGTAGCCGGCGCGGGCTGCACTGCGCGCGGCGCGGTCAGCGTGGGCTGGGCGGGCGTCGGGCTGGTGATCGGCTGCAGGGTATTGGACGAGCGTGTGCTGGTGGCCGATTGCGCCGCCGCAGCGCCGGCGGCAGCCAGCAGGCCGCACAGCAGCAGGCCGCGCATTGAAGAAGAGATCACCATGACGGACACCGTGCTTGATCGAGAAGTACTCACTGGATGGGGGCGCCTGCGTGCTGCGGCAATACGCGGGATCGGCTGCGGGATGAACGCGTTCGCCAGATGAGCGCCGCGCGAAAGGCACTTCCCGCTCCCATCGGGACAAGCTGGCGCGCAGTGCCGGATGGGGGTGCGTGAAGCCTGGCAATCAGTACTGCGTCGTGGCTTCGCCGCCGTAACCTCACCCCAACTCCCACTCCGCGCCCCGGCCTGCGCCAGCGGCGCTTGGTCCCGGCACGCTTGAACCACGCCGACAGCGCCCACATCACGGGTGCAGGCGCGGCACCCTGCCAGCGCGCGCATGCGAGAACCCCATGAGCCAGTTCGATCTGACCCCTCCTTCCCCCGCCCAACGCGACGCACTGATCGCCGGGCTCAGCGACGAGGAACAGCGCGTGCTGCTGCACCATGGCACCGAAGCGCCGTTCTGCGGGGTGTTCCTGGACAACAAGCTCGACGGCGTCTACACCTGCCGCCTGTGCGGGTTGCCGTTGTTCCGCTCCAGCGCCAAGTTCGAATCCGGCACCGGCTGGCCGAGCTTCTTCGCCCCGTACGACACTGCCCATGTGCGCGAAATCCGTGACACCAGCTACGGCATGATCCGCACCGAGATCGTCTGCGCGCGCTGCGACAGCCACCTGGGCCACGTGTTCCCCGACGGCCCGCCGCCGACCGGTGAACGCCACTGCCTGAACTCGGTCTCGCTGGGCTTTACCGAAAACGGCCAGGCCCTGCCCAACCCCTTGCAGCGCGCAGGCGCCGAGACGCAACCGGCCTGAGCCGACACATGCATCCGGCCCGGAGGGATTCCGTGCCGGATGCATGCCTGCAACACCTGCGCCCACTGGCAGGCGCTGCCGCATTGCCGACGCAATGCAGCGACCCCGACAAGGCGTCGAACCAACGCTGTAGCCAGGCGCGATTCACCTGAGCAAGGCTAGGTCACGATGAGCGTTGCAGGGATTGCTTGCAGTGGGCATCCGCGCCGCAAAGCCCTTCAATCAAGGGCTGGAACGGCCTGAGCGCACCTGGCGCAAGTAACGACAGCGCCGCAACCTGCCGCGTGAAGATGCGATCCACCGAGCGATCGTTCAGTTACACCGCACACCTTCACGCCGTGCGCTTCAAGAATCCGCCGCGCAAGCCGAAACAACAGCAACCCTGTTTGCTTTTGGCTGCGCCATGCTCATCATCATCGGCTTCATCGTCGTCATCGTCAGTGTCCTCGGCGGCTATGTGCTGTCGCACGGCAAGCTGGGCGCGCTCTGGCAGCCGTACGAGCTGATGATCATCGGTGGCGCGGCGTTCGGTGCGTTTCTGGTCAGCACGCCCGGCAAGATCGTCAAGGAGACCTTCAGCAGCATCCTGGGCGTGTTCAAGGGCCCGCAGTACAAGTCCGACGACTACAAGGACACCCTGAGCCTGATCTATGAGCTGCTCAACAAGGCGCGCCGCGATGGCTTCATGGCGCTGGAAGATCACGTCGAAAAACCGCAGGACAGCACCATCTTCGGCAACTACCCCAAGGTGGTCGCCGACCATCACCTGCTGGACTTCATCACCGACTGCCTGCGCCTGATGATCGGCAGCAACATCGAGCCGCACGAGCTGGAGCCGTTGCTCGAGCTGGAGCTGGAAAAACATCACCACGAGGCGCTGGCGCCCTCGCATGCGCTGAGCAAGGTGTCCGACGGCCTGCCCGGCTTCGGCATCGTGGCGGCCGTGCTCGGCATCGTGATCACCATGGGTTCGATCGGCGGGCCGATCGAGGAGATCGGCCACCACGTCGGCGCCGCCCTGGTCGGCACCTTCCTGGGCATTTTGCTGGCCTATGGCTTCGTCGCACCGCTGGCCGCGGCGATGGAAGCGCGCGCCGAGCAGGACGGGCGCATGTACGAGGCGGTCAAGACCGCGCTGCTGGCCTGCCTGCGTGGCTACAACCCGAAGATTGCGCTGGAATTCGCGCGCAAGACGCTGCCCTCCAACGTGCGTCCGAGCTTTGCGGATTTCGAAACGCACCTGAAGACGATCAAGTAGGACCGCGGTCATGGCCGAGGGCAAATCCACCGTCGTCATCCGACGGGTCAAGAAGGTGCAGGGCGGCGGCCATCATGGCGGCGCCTGGAAGGTGGCGTTTGCCGACTTCGTGACCGCGATGATGGCGTTCTTCCTGGTGCTGTGGCTGATGGCCGCCACCACCAAGGAGCAGCGCGCGGCGATCTCGGAATACTTCCGCAATCCCAGCCCGTTGTCGGGCAAGTCGCCGGCCCCCTCGCCGGGCATGAATGGCCCTGGCGGCGCCAGCACCTCGATGATCAAGCTCGGCGGCACCGCCGATATGGCCAAGGGGCAGAAGGACGAGATGGGCCGCAAGCGCGACAACGCTGCCGACACCAACGAAGACAGCCGCGCCAGGGACAAGAAGCGCCTGGAAGCGCTGATGCAGGACCTGAAAGAGGCCATCGACAAGAGCCAGGCGCTGGAGCCGTTCAAGGACCAGTTGCTGCTCGACCTCACCCCGGACGGCCTGCGCATCCAGATCGTGGACAAGCAGAACCGGCCGATGTTCGACATGGGCCGCGACCAGCTCAAGCCGTACACCGTGGCAATCCTGCGCGAGCTGTCCAGCTTCATCAACCAGGTGCCCAACCACATCAGCATCACCGGCCACACCGACACCACCGCCTACAGCAGCGATACCGGTTACACCAACTGGGAACTCAGCGCCGACCGCGCCAATGCCGCGCGCCGTGCGCTGGTGGGCGGCGGCATGGACGATGCCAAGGTCACCCGCGTGGTGGGGCTGTCCTCGTCGGTGCTGTTCGACAAGACCGACCCGCAGAACCCGATCAACCGCCGCATCAGCATCGTGGTGATGACCCAGGATGCCGAACAGGCCGCGCTGGCCGGCGCCGGCCAGGGCATTGCGCTGGGCAAGCCCACCCACGATGCCGACACCCATGTGCCGGATCTGAGTGCCGCAGCAACCGCCACCACGGCGGTGGGGACCCCGGCCGCGCTGCCTGCGGCAGGACCCAGCGCTGCTGCGCCGACGGGCGGACCTGCGGCTGCGGCCAGCGCCACATCGCCCCCTGCAGCGCCTCCGGCCACCAGCGCTGCGCCGGCGGCACCGCGCGTCTCCACGCGCAGCCAGGTGGCTTCGGCCACCGCACTGGCCAAGGCTGCCGAAGCCGCCGTGGCCGCACCGCGCACTGCGGTCAGCGAAGTACCCGCGCGGCGCTGACGGCGGCTGCGGGAACTTGGCCTGAAGAGCTGTCTTGCGGTTTTTGGCGTTCCTGGCGGTTGCTGGCTGCGGCCACAGCTACGGCTACGGCAGACGGCAGACGGCAGACGGCACGTTGTCGTGCATGTCGAATCCGATGTGCATGCCGAACTTGATGCGCATGTCGGATCTGGTCGCCCTGCGGGCTGCTTGTCGGGCTTGCTGGGCTTTTAGAGCTTGTCGTCCTGAATTCCGATCCTGACCGGAAATCGCGCGTTGGCGCTCCGACAGACCCGCGGTGCCAGCCGCTGCAGCCTGTCCGACATATCGGCGTCAGCGGCCTTCGGAGCGCTGGAAGCGCCGACAGCAGCATCGTCCGGCGCGGCCGGCGTTCATCGGCCTGGCGGCGGCACCCGAGCCGGGTCACGCGCAAGCGCCTAGAATGGTCGGCCATTCCCAGCGTCGAGAACACCGTGTCCCGCAATTCCAAGGCCAAGCGCGACAAGCGCAAGAAGTCCCAACCCAAGCGCCCGATCGTCCGTCTGGGCCAGGCGCCGCAGATCGCCAACCATGCCGTGCTGCAGGATGCCGACGGCCGCGTGGTCGCTGCGATCGGCTTGCAAAACGGCAGCGAATGGCTGCTGTCGATCGGCGGCCAGACCATGGGCAGCGCCGACAACCCGGTGCCGATGCTGGCCATGCTCAAGCACCTGGCCAATCTGCAGGAGAAGGAAGGCAAGACCATCTCGCTGGAATACTCCACCCAGCTGCAGCAGATGATCGACGACCTGGCCGCCGAAGACGGCAAGACCGCCGAGGAATACCTGACCACGCTGGTGTCCGAGTTCGAGAACAGCGACGCTGAAGGCGACGACGGCGAAGCCGAAGCCGCAGACGCCGAGGCAGGCGATGCCCCGGCAGATGCCGATGCGGACACCGATGCCGATGCTGATGCCAGCGCCGAAGACGCCGCTGCCGACACCGCAGGCGACGCGTCGCAGGACGACGCCGACGACGCAACCGACGGCGGCAAGAAGAAGAAGGGCAAGAAGGCCTAAGGGCCTGCCCGTGGCCGTCTACGTCGACGATGCGGTGCATCCGTGGCGCGAGCAGCGCTGGGCGCACCTGCTCGGCGATACGCTGGACGAGCTGCATGCAATGGCGGCGCGGCTGGGCATTCCCCGCCGCGCCTTCCAGAACAAACTCAGCGGCGCGCACTACGATGTGTCCGCAACGCTACGCGCCGAAGCGATCGCGCTCGGTGCCATTGCGATCTCCCGTCACACCGACCGCGCCCTGCTCAAGGCCTTGATCGCCAACGCGCGTGCACAGGCGCGCGGCGAGGCGCCTTGAGGCGGGGATTGGGGAGTCGGGGTTGGGGAGTCGTAACGGCGATCGCCACAACCTGATTGGCGGCACGCCGTTGTAGGAGCGCGCCCGAGCGCGAGGAGCCGTCCCGGTAACGCCCGTCGCGCGCAGGCACGCTCCTACGTGGCAATTGCTGGGCCGTTCATGCGTCCTGGCCTGGAGGCCTGCAACTTCCAGCACCCATGATGACGGCATTCCTCTGCACATGACGGCACGCCGTTGTAGGAGCGCGCCTGAGCGCGAGGAGCTGTCGCGGTAATGCCCGATCGCGCGCGGGCACGCTCCTACGTGGCAAGCGTTGGCCCGTTCATGCGTCCTGGCCTGGAGGCCTGCAACTTCCAGCACCCATGATGACGGCATCCCTCTGCACATGACGGCACGCCGTTGTAGGAGCGCGCCTGAGCGCGAGGAGCTGTCCCGGTAATGCCCGATCGCGCGCGGGCACGCTCCTACGTGGCAAGCGCGGGCCCCTTCATGCGTCCTGGCCTGGAGGCCTGCAACTTCCAGCACCCATGATGACGACATCCCTCTGCACATGACGGCGCGCCGTTGTAGGAGCGCGCCTGAGCGCGAGGAGCTGTCCCGGTAATGCCCGATCGCGCGCAGGCACGCTCCTACGTGGCAATCGCCGGGCTGTGGACCATGCCTGCGCGGCAGACCTTAGTGGCCACCAGGCGCTTGGCATGCTGCTGCGGCAGCACGCACCACCGCGGCTCGGCACAACCACACCCACAGATCGCTCCTACGATTCCCGAATCCCAATTCCCGAATCCCGGCCCCTCAGAACGCCTCATTCCCCAGCCGCACTTCCACCCCCAACAGCGAGGTCAGCGCCAGCATGGCGTCGTCGTCGCGGCTGAGCGCGATCCAGCCGGCATAGGCGTCGCCGCCGGTGTTCCAGTTCCACAGCGAGTAGCCGTGCTCGCGCAGACGATCGAAGGCCACCGCCATCAGGTCGGGCACACTCAGATCGCTGGAAAACTCCTCGTCATCCAGGTCGCCGCCCCAGTCGATGCGCAGGTTCCAGCGCGCGCTGAGTTCGTCGATGGCGGCAATGAACGCGTCGGTGTCCTTCCAGTCCACGAAAAAGCCCGAGCGCCAGTCGATCGCATCCTTCAAGGCCCACAACCAGGCATCGTCGCCCTCGTCGTCGTCCAGGTCGGCCTGCGCCTCGCGCCAGGTATCGAACTGGCCCAGGGCGGTGTCTTCGTCGCCGGGATTGATCAGCACCAGCAGATTCCACACCCGCGCCGGGTGGTCGTCGACATCGTCTTCGTCGCCTTCGGGCTGCAGGCCTTCGTCGTCTTCGTAATCGGCGCTGTTATCGGGCATGGCGGTCTGGTTCCAGGAGTGCAGGCGTGAAGTGTGAGGCCTGGCGGGGCGCAAGCAAACCTCCCAGCGCGTGCGCAGGCAGCGCCGGGGCTGATCTTCGCGGCGCGGGCCCGTATCCTGTGCGGCCGAAGACGGCCATCCCGGCCGCCATGACGCCTTTCCCATGAGCGATACCCCTCCCGATCATCTGGCCATCGATGCACGCAGCCCGTTCCACAATGCCGATGCGCTCGGCCGCGGCGTCGGCGTGCGCTTCAACGGTGTCGAACGCGACAACGTGGAGGAGTATTCGGTCAGCGAAGGCTGGATCAAGGTGCAGGTCGGCAAGGCCCGCGACCGTCGCGGCAACCCGATGACGATGAAGATCAAGGGTGAGGTGGTGGCCTACTTCCTGGACACCAAGAGCGACGCCAAGCCTGCTGCCGAATAAGAGCGGCTGACACCACCACGTCACGCCGGGCTACTGCAGGCCGGCTGCCCTGCGCCGTGGCTGCAGGGCCCTGGCCCGCCCACCTCGCGGGGCACGCTGCAAGTACGTCCTTGTCAGCGCTGGCGACTGCGAGAGGGCGAGGACCATCGGAGGTGGTCGTTTCGTTGCGCAGAGCTTTCAATAAAGCAGTCGGCAAACTCTCTGGAGTGGCGCCCTCGCCGATTGCGAGACCGTGGGACGGCATGGATGCGGCTACCGAGTCCCCAGGGCCGGGTTCACGGCGCGTCCCGCGAGCGGCAAGGGCGCCGCGCACTCGCCCCAGTCAACGTTGACCCGGACTGCCGACGGCATCCACCAGGGTGCGGCCGACCAAACCACTGCCGTCACCACTCACGCCTTGAGCCGGTAACCGCTGCGGAAGATTGCCGCCACCACGCCCAGGCACACCAGCAGGAACAGGAAAGTCATGCCGGTGCTCACCGCGATGTGCACGTCGGCCTTGCCGTAGAAACTCCAGCGGAACCCGCTGATCAGGTACACCACCGGGTTGAACAGGGTGACCTTCTGCCATAGCGGCGGCAGCATGTTGATCGAGTAGAAACTGCCACCCAGGAAGGTCAGCGGCGTCACCACCATCAGCGGGATCACCTGCAGTTTTTCGAAGCCGTCGGCCCAGATGCCGATGATGAAACCGAACAGGCTGAAGGTCAGCGCGGTGAGCACCAGAAAGCCCAGCATCCACAGCGGATGCGCGATCTCGTAAGGCACGAACAGCCGCGCGGTGAGCAGGATCAGCAAGCCCAGCAACACCGACTTGGTGGCCGCCGCGCCCACATAGCCGATCACGATCTCCCACCAGGCCACCGGCGCCGACAGCACCTCGTAGATGGTGCCGGCCCAGCGCGGCATGTAGATGCCGAACGAGGCGTTGGAAATGCTCTCGTTGAGCAGGGACAGCATCACCAGCCCGGGAATGATGAAGGCGCCGTAGCTGACGCCGTCGATGTCACCCATGCGCGAGCCGATCGCCGCGCCGAACACCACGAAATACAGCGAGGTCGACAACACCGGCGAGGCGATCGACTGGGTCAGCGTGCGGAAGGCGCGCGCCATTTCAAAGCGGTAGATCGCCGCAATCGCATGCCGGTTCATGCGCGCACCTCCACGTTGCGGGCGCCATGCACCAGGTTGACGAAGATCTCCTCCAGCGAACTCTCGCTGGAATGCAGGTCCTTGAAGTCGATGCCCTGCTCGTTGAGCCGGCGCAGCAACGCACCGATACCGGTCTGCTCGGCCTGGGTGTCGAAGGTGTAGACCAGGCTGTTGCCGTCGGCCGACAGCTCCAGCGGCAGATCGGCCAAAGCGGCCGGGATGGCCTGCAGCGGTGCCTGCAGGCTCAGCGTGAGCTGCTTCTTGCCGAGCTTGCGCATCAGCGTGTGCTTGTCTTCCACCAGCACCAGCTCGCCGCGATTGATCACCCCGACCCGGTCGGCCATGTCTTCGGCTTCCTCGATGTAATGGGTGGTCAGGATCACCGTGGTGCCCTGCTCGCGCAGCCTGCGCACCATCTGCCACATGTCGTGACGCAGCTCCACGTCCACGCCTGCGGTGGGTTCGTCCAGAAACAGGATGCGCGGCTCGTGCGCCAGCGCCTTGGCGATCAGCACGCGCCGCTTCATGCCGCCGGACAGCGTGGAAATCTTGTTGTGGCGCTTGTCCCACAGCGAGAGCTCGCGCAGCACCGTTTCCAGATACGCCGCATTGGCCGGCTTGCCGAACAGCCCGCGACTGAAGCGCACGGTGGCCCAGACGGTTTCGAACGCGTCGGTGGCCAGCTCCTGCGGCACCAGGCCGATGCTGGCACGCGCGGCGCGGTAATCGCGCACGATGTCGTGGCCATCGGCCAGCACGGTGCCGGTGCTGGGGTTGATCAGCCCGCAAATGATGCTGATCAGCGTGGTCTTGCCGGCGCCGTTGGGACCGAGCAGCGCGAAGATCTCGCCGCGCCGGATCTGAAGGTCTACCTGCTTGAGCGCCTGAAAACCGCCAGCGTAGGTCTTGCTCAATCCCTGGATGGAAACGATTGGAGTCATGTCTTCTGCACTGGAGCGATCAGCCGCACAGGGTAGGCCGTGCGCCATGAAGATGGGAGAAGTGCGGATGGAATGGTGTCTTCCGGCGCGCGCCGGGAAGCCTCAGCGAACTGGACCGCGTACGCCTGCTGCGCCTGTTAGTCGGCGCATCTCCGTAGGAGCGCGCCTGAGCGCGATGGGGCTTTCCCGCCAACGCCCCATCGCGCCCAGGTGCGCTCCTACCCGAACACGGCAACCGCTGCTGCTCCTGCGATTCCCCACTCCCGATTCCCGCGCGCTCACGCCCGCTTGCGCGACTCGATCAGGTCCAGATTGCGCACCAGCCGGCGCGACAGGTCGTCGGAAATCTCGCGGCGCCTGGCCAGCTTGAACAGCTCGTTGCGCTCGGCCACCAGCGCGGCATGGCGGAACTGGCGCAGCGCCTGTTCGTAGGCACCGGCCTCTTCCGGATCGGTCTCGGCCATGTCCACTGCACCCAGCTTGCGCTGATAACGCTGGCTGACCTGATTGGCGGCGGCGTTGTAGCGCTCGGCATGCTTGCTGCCGTCCACCAGCCGCTGACGCAGTTTTTCCACCGCTTCCAGCGCCGCCTGCGAGGCCGCCTTCACCGCCAGGTCTTCCTTGAGCTGCTCGTCTTCCTCCTCGGGCAATTCCAGCCCGCGCAGCAGCCGCGGCAAGGCCACGCTGGCCACCAGCAGCGACACCAGGATCACCGAGGCGGCCAGGAAGATCGCCAGCTGGCGGGCCGGAAACGGCGAGCCGTCTTCCAGCATCAACGGCAGCGTGAGCACGCCGGCCAGGGTGATCGCACCGCGCACGCCGGCCAGCGAGACCGCCACCACGATGCGCCATGGCGGGCTGACATGCTGCTCGCCGCGCCACTGCGCCTTGAAGATGTTCCAGCGCAGCGACAGGAACACCCACACGAAGCGCAATGCCATCAGGCTGGCGCTGATGGTGGCCACGTACACCGCCAGCCACCACGGATTGAGGTGCCCGGCCTCCTGCACGCTGCGCACCGCCCCGTCCAGGATGCCCGGCAACTGTTCGCCGAGCAGCACGAAGATGATGCCATTGAAGGTGAACTGCACCGTGTCCCACACCGCCGAGCGCTGCAGCCGCATGTTGCCCGGCGCGTTGCCGGCCATTTCCACGTAACTCATGGTGACGCCGGCGGCCACTGCGGCCAGGATGCCGGAAGCATGGAAGGCCTCGGCCAGCAGATAGGCCGCGAACGGGGTCAGCAGATTGACCAGGATCGCCGAACCCGGCTCCTCGCCGAAGTGGCGCCAGATCCAGGCCTGGATGCGGCTCAGGCCAAACGTGGTGGCCACGCCCAGCGCCAAGCCGGCCAATGCCACCCACAGGAAGGTCAGCGAGGCGGTGGCGAGCGAGAAGCTGCCGGTCAGTACCGCGGCCACCGCGAACTGGAAGCACACCAGCCCGGAGGCATCGTTGAGCAGGGACTCGCCTTCCAGGATGTGCATCAGCCGCTTGGGGATCGACACCTTGGAGGCGATCGAGGACACCGCCACCGGATCGGTCGGCGAGATGATCGCCGCCAGCGCGAAGGCCACCGCTAGCGGCATCGCCGGGATCAGCCAATGGATCAGCAGGCCCGCACCGATCACGGTGAACACCACCAGACCCAGTGCCAGCTCGAGGATGGCCGCCTTATCGCGGAACAGGCCTTGTTTGGGAATGCGCCAACCATCCAGGAACAGCAGCGGCGGCAGGAACAACAGGAAGAACAGCTCCGGTTCCAGCTCGTGCCCGGCATCGAACACACCCGAAACCACCGCGCCAAGCGCAATCTGGACCAACGGCAGGGGCAACGAGAACGGCAGGATGCGGATCAGATAACCGCTGGCCGCGACCGCCAGCAACATGGCGAGGACGACATCGATCGAATGCATGGAAAACCCGGAAGAAGAAACGGTGCGCGCGTGCGGCATCGCATAGTGCAACGCACCATCACGCGCCTACGGAAACATACCGGTTTGCATCCGGCGATGAAACCTTTGCGCCACCTCGCCCGGCTTGCCGTTCGTTGCGGCAGATCTGCCATCGGGGCCCGTCAATGTCACACCGTTGCCGACTCGGGTCGGCGCGGCGCCGTTGGATACGCCAGCGAATGGACGCGCGCGCTCTGTTGCGGGAGCGCCCTGCCAGGCAGTTCACCGACAGACTGCAATCAGCTATGGCGAACGTGCCGCTTCGCATGCGGGGACGATTGCCGCGTGGTCTCGACCGGGACGATGAAGGTCGCTTGCTGCAGTTGCAGCCTGGAGTCGTAGTGACTCACCACCACCTTGACTACCTTGGGCTTTTTCCGGAAGGCATACGGCCACTGCGCGCCGACCATCTGCTGGCCGATCTTCTGGCCGTTGGCGTCTTCCACGAGTTTGAGGTGCACCGGGTAATTGCCTGCGCCGCCGTTGTCCGCATCGTTGGCATCGACCACATCGATATGGGCTTTTGAAAACGCCAGCGTCGACGGCCCGCCACCCTTGTCGTTGGCGCTGTCATCGAACCCGATGTTCCTGTAGCTGTAACTCACCAGCAGCACCTGCGTAGGCCGCCAGGACCCACCGCCATCGTCATGGATGTTCACCTTGGCCGGGCGAACGGCATCGATAGTGAACTGCCACTCGCCCGGAACAATCCATTGCTGCCCTGGCCGATAGGCTTCACTGGACGGAGCAAGGGCCTTTGTTGGCGTTGGCGTTGGCGTCGAAGCCGGCGCTGCGGCCGAGACCTGCGTCATGCCGCACACCATCACGCTTGCAGCCAGGCATGCTGCCAGTGCCAGCCGCGTGCATTGGGTTTTTTTCTGTGTCATCTAGCTACAACCTTTCTGCGTGATTCGGTGAATTGCGTTGGCCGCAAATGCGGAGCCAGCCTGCAAGGTTCAGGGTCATTATCTGCACTCCACGCTAGCTGAGATAAGTGCAGCCGGTGGCGCGAGGTTACATGACACAAGCAGCAGATCACTGCCGTCATCATGCTACAGCGTTGCTTATTTAGTCCGGCTTCACCCACGAACTTATGTAGCAAAAACCACCTGATATTCACGCATTCGATAATCAGGTTGCAGGACTAAAGATAATCTTGCCTAACTTCTTCGCGCTTGCTGGTAACTGTCGTCAGCAACGCATTGAACCTTGCCTGCACTGGCTGCGCATCGCATGGACGGCGGCAAGTCGATCGCGTCCTGTCTGCAATGGCACCTCGACCTGCATCGCTTCGGTTTCGACCACCGGCACATGCCTGGGTTGCAGCTGCCGCCCGAGCCCAGCGAGCGCAACAGGCTGTGTCGACGTCTGCGTTATGACGATCTCGAGCAACGCGGTGCCAGGTACGCCCGTGTAAAAACCGCGTGATGCATCCGCGCTGCATCTACCCGCGTATCCAGCACTACGATTGCCATCCAGGCAGTCGCTTACCCAAAGGATCGATGCCTCATGAAGACCTCATTCCAGTCGCTTGCCATTGCCACCGCCATTGCCCTGACCAGCGCCATGGCCCCCGCTTACGCCGCATCGAACCCGACCGTGGGCGGTGCGCCGATGCTGGTGACCAAGGACATCGTCGACAACGCCGTCAACTCCAAGGACCACACCACCCTGGTCGCCGCGGTCAAGGCCGCCGGCCTGGTCGACACACTGAAGGGGCCGGGCCCGTTCACCGTGTTTGCCCCGACCAACGCCGCATTCGCCGCCCTGCCGGCCGGCACGGTGGAAACGCTGCTCAAGCCCGAATCGAAGCCTACGCTGACCAAGGTGCTGACCTATCACGTGGTACCGGGCAAGGTCGACGCCGCATCGCTGATCGCCAAGATCAAGGCCGGCGGCGGCAGCGCCTCGCTGACCACCGTGCAGGGCGAGGCGTTGACCGCAAAGCTCAACGGCAAGAAGGTCACCATCACCGATGCCAAGGGCAACACCGCCAACGTCACCATTGCCGATGTCATGCAGAGCAATGGCGTGATCCACGTGGTCGACAAGGTGTTGATGCCGTAACGGCAGCTCGCTGCCTGACGCAGGCAGTCGCAGGCGCGTGACCTGCATCGGCGGAACGCAGCCAGGTTCCGTCGATGGGTCGACGACGAATTACGCACGCCAGCAACGTTCAGAGCAGCTGCATTGCCGCAAGCACTCGGGTAGGCGTGGACGCTGCGCTCGACACCGGCAGGTACGGGTGGTACATGCCGATGTCGAACACCGCGCCTGCCTGACCACCCTGCAGCAATCCTGTTTGTCGCTCTTGCCTGAAGTGGTTGGCCGCCTTGAAGTGATTGGCCGCGCTGGCGTTGCCCTACAACGCCGGCGCATCAGCTGCACAGCACGAGGCGCAGACACTGTTTTGCATCGTTGTATCCGCGCGTGCCTGGAAACAGGCTCCAGGCAGCGCCACCACACCGCAAAGCGGCGGTGAGGGAACCACTGGCTCGCCAGTGGTTCCACTTGGTGTCTCGTTCTCCGACACCGTGCGCGTGCATTTGCACGCGCATCTTTTATGTCTTCGCCATGCGCTCTGCAGCAACCGGTGCATCCAGCAACTGGCGCAGGTCCTCGACAAACCCGCGGTAGCCTTCCTCGCGCGCGGCCTCCGAGCCCTGCCGCAATACCCACGAGGGATGCACGGTGGTCAGCACCGGCGTGCCGTCGTCCAGCCACTGCCACTGGCCGCGCTGCTGCATCAAGCGAAAGCTGCTTCCCAACACCGCCTGTGCCGCGGTCGCGCCCAGGCAGACGATCTGCGCCGGACGCAGCTGCGCGCGTTCGGCATGCAACCAGCCACTGCAGGCCTGCACATGCGACCGTTCCGGGTTGCGATGCAGCCGCCGCTTGCCGCGTTGCTCGAAGCGGAAATGCTTGACCGCATTGGTCACGTAGACCGTGGCGCGGTCGATGCCGATTTCGCCCAGCGCCATGTTGAACAAACGCCCGGCCGGCCCGACAAACGGACGCCCGCTCAGATCCTCTTCGTCGCCGGGCTGCTCACCGATCACCATCACCGACGCATCGCTCGGCCCTTCGCCGAACACCGTCTGCGTTGCCGGCTGCCATAACGCGCAACGCCGGCAATCGCGCGCGGCCACACGCAACTGCGCCAGGCTTTGCGTGGCCACTTCCGGGACCGGCGCCGCCGCCGGTACTCGCCGCCGCACCGGCTCGGGCGCACGCTCGGCCATCTCGCGCACGCGCACCCCGGCCTCGCGGATCAGCTCCGGCAACAGGCTCGCCTCGGGCAGGTTCTTCCAGTATTTCTGCGGCATTTCCTGCCGCATCATGGTCGGATTGAGACGCGCCGGATTGAAGATATGCGCGTAATAGGTACGCCAGAGCGTCTCCTGCGCATCGTCGGCCGGCACCTGGGTGCGCACGGCGCCCTCGCCGAACGTCAATGCGTCACCGTCCCAGCGCACGCTGCGATACGGGGTGAGGATCGCCCAGCGCATGCCGGCGAAGCGGCGCGCGAAAAACGGCGCCACCCGATCCACGATCCAATGTTCGGGCTCGAACCAAGCCACGAAGTCTTCCTCTTCCACCGGCAAACGCCGAAAGCGCACGAACGCCTTCATCTTGTGCGTATCGCGCTGCACCGCCTTTTGCCACTGCGTCACCCGATGCACGTCGACATCGGTGGCCCGCTCCAGCAGCGCGCGCTCGCCGCAGGCCACCCGCCACAACAGCCGGTACAGCACCGCATAGCGCTGCGGATCGCGGTGACACAACACCGCTCCGGCCATCTGCAGGAACTCCGCCGACACCCGCGGCGCTGCAGCCACGGCCGGCAAATCCAGCAGCCCCTGCCCCATCAACAAGCCGCCCTGCGCTCCGCCAGTCCACGCGATGGAGTCGGGCTCCACCTGCGCGCACCACCCCGCCCGCGCCAGCGCACGCCATGCTTCAAGGCTCCAGCCCGGCTCGACGTCAGCGTTGAGCATCGCGGTGGTCAGCATGGAGAGGTGGGATTGGGGATTTAAGATTGGGGAGTCGCAAAGCGTCGCGTTCCTGTGTCAGCAATGGCGTTCGGTGGCAGCTTTGCGCCTGATGCGACCCTTCTCCGCACTTCGAGCAGCTTGCCCGGCAACACGGCAGACGCCAGCGGACGCGGCGGATCGCCGGACGCCGGCGACCAGCTGCGGTTTCAATCGAACAGACTCGCCTGCCGGGGTGCCGGCGCCAGTTGCGCGCGCAAGCGCACCGGGTCGTCCAGGCGCTGGCGCGGATGATGGTCCAGCACGCTCACAAACGGCAGCAGCTTCTTCATCGGCACCCGCAACCGCGCCAGGTCGCCCACCCGCAAGCGCGCATGCCGGCGCGACAACAACAGGCGCTCCACATTGCGCGTGCCCAGGCCCGGCACCCGTAGCAGCATCTCGCGCGGCGCCGCGTTCAGATCCACCGGAAACCGCTCCGGATTGCGCAGCGCCCAGGCCAGCTTCGGATCCACGTCCAGATCAAGCATGCCGCTGGACTGCGCCGGTGCGATCTCCTCCACGCTGAACTCGTAGAAGCGCAGCAACCAGTCGGCCTGATACAGCCGGTGTTCGCGCTGCAACGGCGGTGCCTGCAGCGGCAATTTGGACGAGGCATCCGGGATCGGGCTGAAGGCCGAGTAGTACACCCGGCGCATCCGGTAATTGCCGTAGAGATTGTGGCTGGTGTCCAGGATGCTGCGGTCGTTGGCATCGTCGGCGCCGACGATCATCTGCGTACTCTGCCCGGCCGGCGCAAAACGCGGCGGCTTGGCGCGGCGCAGCTTTTCGGCCTTGCGCTCCAGCTGGTTTTCTTCGATGCGCCAACGCAGTTCACCCATTGCCGAGCGGATGCCGCCAACGCTTTTTTCCGGCGCCAGCAGCGTCAACCCCTGCTCGGTCGGCAGCTCCACATTGATGCTCAGGCGGTCGGCGTAGCGGCCGGCGGCGGCCAGCAATTCCGGCGTTGCATCGGGGATGGTCTTGAGGTGGATGTAGCCGGCGAAGTGATGCACCTCGCGCAGCTGCCGCGCCACTTCCACCAGCTGCTCCATCGTGTAATCGGAGTTGCGGATGATGCCGCTGGACAGGAACAGGCCTTCGATGTAATTGCGCTTGTAGAAGTCCAGCGTCAGCGTGACCACTTCTTCCGGCGTGAAGCGCGCACGGCGCACATTGCTGGACACGCGGTTGACGCAATATGCGCAATCGAACACGCAGAAATTGGTGAGCAGGATCTTCAACAGCGACACGCAGCGGCCGTCGGGCGTGTACGAGTGGCAGATGCCCATGCCCTCGGTGCTGCCGATCCCGCCGGTGCCGAGCGAATTGCGCTTGTTCGCGCCACTGGAGGCGCAGGACGCGTCGTATTTGGCCGCATCGGCCAGCACTGCGAGTTTGTCGAGGATTTTCACGCAAGCAGCATGTCGTGAAGGCGTCTCAGCCTATGAGACTGCACCGCACTTCATCGTGAATGCTTCAGAGCGCTGCGCTGCCGGCTCTCGTCGGCAGCATGCCTGGTCGCTGCGCTGCCGGCTCTTGCGGGCAGCATGCCTTGTCGCTGCGCCGCCGGCTCTTGCGGGCAGCATGCCCGGTCGCCGCGGGCCGGTGCGCCGTAGGTACCAAGCCGTATCGCCATGGGTCTTGCCTGGTGTAGCCACCGCACCACAGCGGTTTGCAGCGGCAGTAACTGGCCACATGTCATGGCTTGCAGGCGGCTGGGCAGTGCCTCGAGATTGCGGGGACGGCATGCCGCCTGCACAGGCGATGACAGCGACGGTGCAAGCGTGCTGCGGCCGCCAGGGCTCAGGCGGCGACCGGGCCCGCAAGCGCGCGATCATCACCGGGATCGCCGTCGAACCGGTAGATATCCATCGCCAGAAACCCCGCGTCGATGCCGGCATCGATGCGCTGTGCGCCGAGCCGGTCGGCGCCGGCGGCGCCCATCGCCACGTACAGCGGCAACAGGTGCTCGTCGGTGGGATGCGCCCGTGCCGCATGCGGTGCCTGCCGGCGATAGTCCAGCAACGCGGCGATGTCGTCCTCCACCAGTTTGCGCTCGGTCCACTCGATGAAGGGCCGCACATACGGCGCCTCGCGCTCGGCGCTGTAGCCATGGCGGAAGTCGTGCAGGTTATGGGTGATGCTGCCCGAGCCGATTACCAGCACCCCGTCCTCGCGCAGCGGCGCCAGCGCGCGGCCGACCGCAAACTGGTGCGCCGGGCCCAGCTCGGGCTGGATCGACACCGACACCACCGGAATGTCGGCGGCCGGATACAGCAGGCGCAGCGGCACCCACACGCCATGATCGAAACCGCGCTGCGGGTCCAGATGCGGATGCAGGCCGGCCTGTTCCAGCCGGCGCAGGATCTGCTGCGCCAGCGCCGGCTCGCCGGGCGCAGGATATTCCAGCTCGTACAACGGCGCCGGAAAGCCGCCGAAGTCATGGATGGTGGGCGGCCGCGCCGCGCCGCTGACCAGCGGGCGACGGCCCAGCCAGTGCGCGGATGCAACGACGATCGCGCGCGGCCGCGGCAAGGTCTGCGCGAGCTCGGCCAGGCGCTCGCCGACCTGCCCTGGCTGCAGCGCAGTCATCGGCGATCCGTGCGAGATGTACAGGGAAGGCAAACGGGTCATGGCGTACTCCTCGAAAGAACGACAGGCAGCCTCAACGCGCCGGCTTCAGCGCCCACGCGCCTTCGCCGAGCAGGGCTTGCACGATCAGCAACACCGCCCACAGCGCCGGGTATTCCCAGCCGCCGCCCGGATTGGAGAAACCGAAGCCGTTGCCGCCGTGCACGCTGACGATGGTGCCCAGCAGCAGCGGCACGCCCAGCAGCCCGATCCAGCGCGCATAGATGCCCAGCAGCAGGGACAGGCCCAGGCCCAGTTCCAGCGCGATGGTGAGATAGGCCAGCGCGCCCGGCAGGCCCAGCGAGTGGAAATAGGCCACGGTGCCGGCCGGGGTGAACACCAGCAACTTGATCAGGCCGTGGGCCAGGAACAGCGCGCCCAGGCTGATGCGCAACAAGCCGGCGCCATAGGCAGCGGTACGCGGGGAAGCAAGCGAGGTGGACATTGGACGGACTCCAGTGAGGACCTGCACAGCCTATTGCTTACAAATTTCTGATAAATAGTTTTAGTTCGGATAATTTATTGCGATCAAAGCAACAATCGGACATCCATGGATACCCTCGATGCGATGCGCGTGTTCGCAGCAGTGGCCGAACGCAGCGGTTTCAGTGCTGCCGCCGATGCGCTGGACCGCTCTACCGCCAGCGTGACCCGGCAGGTCGCCGCGCTCGAGCAACGGCTGGGCACCCGCCTGCTCAACCGCACCACCCGGCGGGTCAGCCTGACCAGCGCCGGCACCGCGTATTACCAGCGCTGTCTGCAACTGCTGGCCGACCTGGACGATCTGGAGGCCACGGTCGGCGCGCAGGCGCTGGAGCCGGCCGGGGTGCTGCGGGTCAATGCGCCGGTGAGCTATGGCATCGAGCGCCTGGCCGCGCTGCTGCCGGGCTTTTGCGCGCGCTACCCGCAGGTGGAACTGGACCTGTCGCTGTCGGACCGGCTGGTGGACATGGTCGAAGAAGGTTTCGATGTCGCCATCCGCATCACCCGGCAGCCGGCGCCGACGCTGATCGCCCGGCGCCTGGGCACGGTCCGCCTGGTGCCCTGCGCGGCGCCGGCCTACCTGGCACGCGCCGGCACCCCGACGCATCCATCCGACCTGGCCGGCCACGACTGCCTGCTGTACCACTACTCGCCCAACGGCGACGAGGTGCGCTTCCATGGGCCCGATGGCGATAGCGATGTGCGCATCCACGGCAGCCTGCGCGCCAACAACGGGCATGTGCTGAGCGCGGCGGCGGTGGCCGGCCTGGGCATCGCGATGCAGCCGGACTTCCTGGCCGACGAGCATCTGGCCGCCGGCCGGCTGGTGCGCATCCTTCCGCAATACGCACTGGGGGAGATCGGCATCTTTGCCGTCTATACCAGCCGCAGCCACCTGGCCCCGAAGGTGCGCAGCTTCATCGACTACCTGGTCGACAGCATGGGCGATCCCGGGCGCTGATGAGCCCGGCAACAGTACGTCCCGTCGATGGTCATTAACCTGACACGGCATGTGTGGTCACAATCGGGCCCCCACCCGGATCAACAGGATTGCGCATGAGCAAGATCGCCATCATCTACTTCAGCGGCTACGGCCACACCGTCAAACTGGCCGAAGCCGTGCATGCCGGCGCTGCCAGCGTCGGCGAGGCCACGCTGTACCGCATCGATCAGGACGGCAACCTGCCCGACGACGCCTGGGAGGCGATCGGCGCAGCCGACGCCATCATCTACGGCAGCCCCACCTACATGGGCGGGCCGGCGTGGCAGTTCAAGAAGTTTGCCGACGCCAGCTCCAAGCCGTGGTTTGCGCAGGCCTGGAAGGACAAGATCGCCGCCGGCTTCACCAACTCGGCCTCGGTGAACGGCGACAAGTACGCCACCATCCAGTATTTCTGGACGCTGTCGCAGCAGCACGGCCAGGTCTGGGTGGGTACCGGCCTGCTGCCGTCCAACACCAAGGCGCACGGTCCGCAGGACATCAACTGGACCGCCGGCTCGGCAGGCGCGCTGGCGATCTCGCCCTCCGATGCCTCGCCGGAAGAAGCGCCGCGCAGCGGCGATCTGGAAACCGCCAAGCTGCTCGGCAAGCGCGTGGCCGAATTCGCCGGCAAGCTCAAGGGCTGAAGCGGCCAGTGGTAGCGCCTACGTAAGAACACCCGTGCATGGCGGTGGGCCCTGGCCTGCCGGCATGCGCGGGTTCTTGCGTTGAGTCGCGTCGCCCGCCCGCGTTTTGCGCGCTGTGCTGCCGACTGCTTGGCTGTGCGCCGTTTGCCTGTGCGCCCAGCGGACGCCACGGCAGCCCGCCAGCCGCCCACAGCGCCGTCATCGCACGGGCCACATCGTGCTAACGCGCGCCGCCGCATCCTCCCCTGACTTGTTCGCCGCACGGAGTTTCCTCCACCATGCAAACCCGCACGCTTGGCCGTTCCGGCCCCACCGTCTCTGCGCTCGGCCTCGGCTGTATGGGCATGAGCGCGTTCTACGGCGATCGCAGCGACGAAGCCGGCTCGATCGCAGTGATCCATCGCGCCCTCGACCACGGCGTCAGCCTGCTCGACACCGCCGACATGTACGGCCCGCACACCAATGAAATCCTGGTCGGCAAGGCCATTGCCGCGCGCCGGCACGAAGTGTTTCTGGCCACCAAGTTCGGCATCAAGCTCGACCCCAACGATCCGTCGGTGCGCGGCATCGATGGCAGCCCGGACTATGTGCAGGCGGCCTGCGAAGCCAGCCTGCGCCGCCTGGGCGTGGAGCACATCGACCTGTACTACCAGCACCGCGTGGACCCCAACGTGCCGATCGAAGACACCGTCGGTGCGATGTCGCGTCTGGTCGAACAGGGCAAGGTGCGCTTCCTGGGGCTGTCGGAGGCCGCTGCAGCCACCATCCGCCGTGCGCATGCGGTGCATCCCATCACCGCGGTGCAGACCGAATACTCGCTGTGGTCGCGCGAGCCCGAGGACAACGGCGTCTTCGCCACCGTGCGCGAGCTCGGGATCGGCTTCGTTCCGTATTCGCCGCTGGGCCGCGGGTTCCTCACCGGTGCATTTGCCTCCCCGGACGACTTCGAGGCCGACGATTACCGTCGCCATTCGCCGCGTTTCCAGGGCGAGAACTTCACCCGCAACCTGCAACTGGTGGAGCAGGTCAAGGCGATCGCCGCCGACAAGGGCATCACGCCGGGGCAGCTGGCGCTGGCCTGGGTGCTGGCGCAGGGCCAGGATCTGGTGCCGATCCCTGGCACCAAGCGGCTGGCCTACCTGGAAGAAAACCTCGGCGCGCTCGATGTGGCGCTGATGCCGGACGAACTCGCACGCATCGATGCGATCTTCCCGCTGCAGGCCGCGTCCGGTACGCGGTATCCGGAAGCGATGATGGGCGCGCTCAGCCGCTGAGCGTGCTCACGTGAGTGCACGCAGTCGCAGCTGTGCGGCGATTGCATGCGCTCACGCCATCGCACCGGTATGGCTCGCACACTTGGCATCACCACCGTCCGAGTGACACGTCCTGCCATGCTGTCCTTCGTGATCCCCGCCCATGACGAGGCCGTATTGATCGGCCAGACGCTGCAATGCCTGCACGCCTGTGCGCAGGCCATGCAGCTGGACTACGAGGTCATCGTGGTGGCCGATGCCTGCGAGGATGACACCGCCGCCATCGCGCGCGCGGCCGGTGCGCAGGTGCTGGAGGTGCAACTGCGCCATATCGCCGCCACCCGCAATGCCGGCGTGCAGCAGGCGCAGGGCGATCGCCTGCTGTTTCTGGACGCCGATACGCTGATCAACCCGCAAGTGGTCGGCGCGGCGCTGGCGGCGCTGGATGCCGGCGCGGTCGGCGGTGGCGCGCAGGTACATCTGCAGGGCAGGCGCGCGTGGTTCGAACGCATGGCGCAGGCGACGTTCGGCTGGCTGTTCCGTCTCAGCGGCATTGCCCCGGGCTGCTTCCTGTTCTGCACGCGCGCGGCATTCGTCAGCGCCGGCGGCTTCGATACGCGTTACTACGCCGGCGAAGACGTAGCATTGAGCCGCGCGCTGGCACGCTGCGGGCGGTTCGTGATCCTGCGCCAGACCGTGCACACCTCCGACCGCAAGCTGCGCAGCTTTTCCAAGCGCGAGCACCTGAGCCTGCTGCTGCGCTTTCTGTGGCGAGGGCGCGGCATGCTGCAGACCCGCGATGCGCTGGGTTTCTGGTACCAGCGCCGGCGCTGAACCGCGCGTGTCCGCACGCCGCCATGCCGGCCGCGCGCTGCCATCGCGTCGGGACGTGGCGACGGCGGCAATTTACACTGGTATGTCTGTTTTTCGTTTCCGAGTTGCACTCGCATGGCTCTTCTGCACCGTCCTGTCCTGATCGCTGCGCTGTCGGCTGCCCTGCTGAGCACCGCCGCGTGCCACCGCGATGGCACCTCACCGGCAACGACGACGCACGCCAAGCCCGCGCCCACCACGCCCAAGCTGGGCGATTTCGGTTTCGATGCGGCAGGCATGGACCGCAGCGTGGCACCAGGCGACGACTTCTTCAGCTACGCCAGCGGCAACTGGGTCAGGACCACCCAGATCCCGGACGACCGCTCCAGCTTCAACAGCTTCGTCAGCATCGCGATCGAGACCGAGCAGCACAGCCGCGACATCATCGAGGGCGCCGCCGCCAACGACCGTGTCACCGGCGAAGACAAGCAGATTGGCGATTACTACGCGGCCTACATGGACGAAGCCGGGATCGAGGCCAAGGGCGTGCGCCCGGTGCAACCGGAACTGGACGCGATTGCGCAGCTGGATGACAAGCAGGCGCTGGCGCGCACCCTGGGCGGCCAGCTGCGCGCCGATGTGGATCTGCTCAACTCCACCAACTTCCATACCGACCGGCTGTTCGGTCTGTGGATCTCGCAGGATCTGCATCATCCGGGCCGCTACGTGCCGTATCTGGTGCAGGGCGGCCTGGGCATGCCGGACCGCAGCTTCTATCTGGACGACGGGCGCATGACGCAGATGCGCGACGCCTACCGCGCGCATATCGTCAAACTGCTGGAACTGGCCGGCATCGATGACGCGGCGGCCAGGGCCGAGCGCATCCTGGCCCTGGAAACCGCGATGGCGCGCGTGCACGCCACCGCCGAACAGACCAACAACGTGCAGGCCGGCGCCAACCCCTGGAAACAGGCCGATTTTGCGCATAACGCGCCCGGCCTGGACTGGGCGCCGTTCTTCGAAGCGGCCGGCCTAAAGGCGCAGCAGGACTTCATCGTCTGGCAGCCCGGCGCGGTAACCAGGTTGTCGGCGCTGGTGCGCTCCGAGTCGCTGCAGACCTGGAAGGATTACCTGAGCTTTCGCGCCCTGGATCGCGCCTCGCCGTATCTGTCCAAGGCCTTCGCCGATGAGCGCTTTGCGTTCTACGGCACCACGCTGGAAGGCACGCCGCAACAACGGCAGCGCTGGAAGCGCGGCATCGACGCCACCAACGCGGCCCTGGGCGAAGCGGTGGGCGAGCGCTATGTGCAGAAGTACGTCAGCGCCCAGACCAAGACGCGTGCCGAGGAGATGGTCAGGAATATCGTCGCCGCCTTCGGCAAACGCATCGATGCGCTGGAGTGGATGAGCCCGCAGACCAAGCAGCATGCCAAGGCCAAAATTTCCGGGCTGACGGTGGCGGTGGGCTATCCGGACACCTGGCGCGACTATAGCGCGCTGGATGTGCGCCGCGACGACGCGCTGGGCAATGTGCAGCGCGCCGAGCTGTTCGAGTACCGGCGCAATCTGGCCAAGCTGGGCAAGGCCGTGGATCACCGCGAGTGGTACATGCTGCCGCAGGAGGTCAACGCGCTGAACGTACCGCTGGAAAACCGCCTGCTGTTTCCGGCCGCGATCCTGCAGCCGCCGTTCTTCGATCCGGCCGCCGACGATGCGGTGAACTACGGCGCCATCGGCGCGGTGATCGGCCATGAGATCAGCCACAGCTTCGACAACATGGGCGCGCAGTTCGACGAACATGGCGAGCTGCACAACTGGTGGACGCCGCAGGATCTGAAAAAATTCGAGGCCGCCGGAAATGCGCTCGCCGCGCAGTTCAGTGCGTACAAGCCGTTCGACGACCTGAGCGTCAACGGCAAGCTGACGCTGGGTGAGAACATCGCCGACGTCGCCGGCCTGGCCACCGCCTATGACGCCTATCAGCTGTCGCTGCAGGGCAAGCAGCCGCAGACCATCGACGGTTTCAGCCCGGACCAGCGCTTCTTCCTGGGCTTTGCCCAGGCCTGGCGCGGCAAGTACCGCGACGAGGCGCTACGCAATGCCGTGCTCACCGACGTGCACGCACCCGGACGTTTCCGCGCGCAGACCGTGCGCAACCTCGATGCCTGGTATCCGGCGTTCAATGTGCAGCAGGGCGAGCAGTTGTACCTGCCGCCCGAGCAGCGGGTGCGGATCTGGTAGCCAGTCCCCGCGTCACACCACCGCCCTGCACACCAGGCAAGCACCCGCACTCACTGCGCCCCGGGCCACTCCAGCAACATCGTCTGCGGCAGCTGCATGCGGCGGCAGGCGCGTGCGGACAGCCCGTCGCGTAGCGCGGTGCGGAACAAGGGCGACAGGCTGCGCAACAGCCGCGCCGACGCATGTGCCTGTGCGCGCTGCGTGGTGGTGCGGCCGAGCATGTCGCTGGCCCAGCCCGGCAACAGGGCGGTACCGGCACCGAGAAACACCCCGCGCGACAGACCGGCCGCCGGCACCGGCAACTGGATGCTGGTGAGGATGTCGAGCACCTCGCGCGAGCGCGTGTCCATGCGCAACTGCCCGCGCACGGTGGCGAAATACGCATCAACCTGCGCTTCGCTGGCAGGCACATCGGCGGCGCCCAGCGCTTCGGCGACGCGGCGCGCTTCGTCGTAGTAACGATCGGCAATGTGCGCCGGCACGTCGCGGCAATAACGTCGGCAGCCCTGCAGAAAACCGTAGGCTTCGGTGACGTGCACCCAGGTCAGCAACTGCGGGTCGTTGGCGTCGTACGGCACGCCGTCGGCGGTGTGGCCGTGGATATGCGAATGGATGCTGCGCACGCGGGCGATCAGTTGCTCGGCCTCGGCGCGCGGGGCATAGGTGGTGCCGGCGACGAAATTGGTGGTGCGCCGCAGCCGCCCGATCAGGTCTGCGCGGAAGTTGGAATGGTCGTAGACCCCGGCCAGCGCGCGTGGATGCAGCAGTTGCAGCATCAATGCGCACAGTCCGCCGGACAACATGCCGGGGAATTCGGAATGCACGCGCCAGGTGACGCTGTCGGGCCCGAAGATGCCGGGATCCCCGAGTGGCTGGTCGTAATCGATGGTGCTCTGGCCACGCGGAAACGCGCCCAGCACCCAGCGATGGATCTGCCTGGCGGCGGGAGCAGTGAGGGTACGCAGGACGGCTGACATGCGCGCAAGGATACCTAGGCGGTTGCAAGAGCGCGTCGTGGTGCTGAGGGGCTGGGATTGGGGATTGGGGAGTTGGGATTGGTGAAAGGCGGCGGCGTGTGCGCTGCTCGTCTCCATGCGTGCCGACATTCTCGGCGGGTGCTTGCCCGCCCGTCGTGGGACCTTGCGCGGCATGCGTGCTTGCGCGGCGCTCACGTGATCTGTACGCCGGACTGGGTCGCGCCGGTCGCAACCGCCGCGGATGCAATCACGCAGGCGCGAGTGTGCAGTGCAACAAGAATCACGGCGCACCGCAGCTGCAATCGCCCGGCAAACGCTTCAAATCGCCTGAATACCGCGATTTGTGCGCCGGTACGCAGGATTGGCTGGCCTTCGGCGCGCAGCAGGCATTGCCAAGCACGGCGAAAGTGCTAGAACTAGGGCCGTCCGTGTACCGGCCAGCATCACTGCCAGCCGGTGCCCGGTCGCTCCAGGGCACCGGCGCGTTGCCGGGTGCAGCAAGTCGTTCGTACCAGCCATCCGTCAGGAGCTTGTCATGATCGCTTTGTTCCAGGGTTTGGGCCTGCTATTGCAGGACAACGCACTCCATCGGCTCTCCTTCGACGAGCAGGTCGCGCACTGGCGCGAAAAGACCGACGAACAGCTCGACCAGGAGCTCAATCTGCTCAAGGTGGCCAAGAAACAGTGGGTGATCGCCTCGATCATCGGCTGGCAGGCGATCTCGCTGGTGCTGCTGGGCGTGATCACCCACCAGCTGTGGCAGAACGACTACCACCTCACATTCAGCCGCGTGGTGATCATCTTTACCTCGTGGGCCTCGATCCTGTTCGTCATGTGGTACATCGCCGATCTGTTCGATCACAGCGCCGGTTTCGAACGCTGGCTGCGCGCCTTCAACAGCCGTGCACGGGTCACCCCGGATGCCGATTCGGTCGAATGCGTGGCCGATGCGCTGGACATGACCCGCCGCTACCCGGAAGTGCTGCGCTACAAGCAGGAGGTCAGTTCCAAGCGCGAGCTGCGCCACGAGGACATCGTCAACATGCGCGAGATGGGGCGGCTGCGTCGCTACACCGAATTGCTGCGTGATCTGGACCGCTTCGATGGTGCGCCGCGGCTGGTGACCAATACCGCTCCCCACAGCGCGGCGGCGGGGACGCTGGCGTAGCGGTGTGGCGATGGATGCGGTGATTGCCGCAAGGCATCGGCAAGGCCGCGCGCCTGACGAAACGTTCTGATTGATCTGCCCGACGTCCGATTGCAACACGGCGTGCGCTGCCAGGCGGCGCCGGTCGCTGCACTCCATCGCGTGCGTGACGACCAACAAAAAACGGCCGGTGCAGTGCACCGGCCGTTTTTTGTTGGCGGCGTCCGGAGACAGACGCCTTGTTTCAGCAGCAATCAGCGATCAGGCGCTCACGCCTGCGCGACGGCCTTCTCCACCGACGGCGTACGCCAACCGCTGCGCACGCCCCAGATGTAGAACACCGCGCCGACTGCAGCCACTACCGCAAGATCGGTGCCGTAGCTGAGATAGCCATGGCCGCCGAAGTCGCTGCTGCCGGCCCAGGACAGCAGCGCGATCGTCGGCAGGTAGCAGATCATCCAGGCCGCGCCCTTGAGGTTGCGCCCAAGATCCGGCCAGCCCTGCTTGGCCTGGTAGTAGCAGTACACCGGCAGCGCCACGACCATCAGCAGGATGATCTCGCCGGTCAGCGGCCAGCGCGCCCAGTACAGCAGCTCGGTCGCCATCACGAAGGCCACGCCGGCCAGCACCGGCAGCGCGGCGATGCGCAGCGGGCGATGCAGCTCCGGCGCGTGCCGGCGTAGCGCCATCGCGCTGATCGGGCCGGTGAGGTAGGAAATGATGGTCGCCACCGAGATCACCGCCGCCAGCGTGCCCCAGCCGCGGAAGAAGAACAGGAACACGAACGACACCGCCAGGTTGAAGAACATCGCCATGCGCGGCACGCCCCAGACCGGGTGCAGCTTGCCCAGCACCGACGGCATGGTGCCGTTCTTTTCCATGCCGTAGACCATGCGCGCGGTGGTGGCGGTATAGGTGATGCCGGTGCCGCTGGGGCTGACGAACGCATCGATGTACAGCAGCATCGCCAGCCAGTGCAGGTTGACGATGATGGCCAGCTCGGCGAACGGCGAGCGGAAATCGATGCCGTGCCAGCCGGCCTTGGCCAACAGGTCCGGCGGCACCGCGCCGATGTAGGCCACCTGCAGGATCACGTAGACCACCGTGGCCAGCGCGATCGAGCCCAGCACCGCGAACGGAATGCTGCGGCCCGGGTTGCGCGCTTCACCGGCCAGGTTCACCGGGCTCTGGAAGCCGTTGAAGCTGAAGACGATGCCGGCGGTAGCCACCGCGGTAAGCACCGCGGCCAGGTCGATCACGTGCGCGTCGCCGTGGATGCCGACGCTGAAGTTCTCGCTGTGGAACCCGCTGGCGATCAGGGCCACGCCGGTCGCCGCCGGCACCACCAGCTTGAACACGGTGATCAGCGTATTGGAGCGCGCGAACAGCTTGACGCTCCAGAAATTGAGGAAGAAATACACCAGCACCAGCACTGCCGAGATCAGCAGGCCGGGCACCGACAACTCCCCGGCCCCGCCGGGTGCCTGCACATACAGGCCCTGCGCCCAGGCCCATGGCCAGGAGGCCATGTACTGCACCGAGGCCTCGGCCTCGACCGGGATCACCGACACGATCGCGATCCAGTTGGCCCAACCGGCGATGAAGCCCACCAGCGAGCCGTGCGAGTAATGGCTGTAGCGCACCATGCCGCCGGACTCGGGAAACATCGCGCCCAGTTCCGCGTAGGACAGCGCGATGGTGGTGATGATCGCCGCACCCAGAATCCAGGCCCAGATCGCACCGGGGCCAGCCAGGCCGGCAGCGCGCCAGGCACCGAACAGCCAGCCGGAACCGATGATCGAGCCCAGGCCGGTGAGCATGAGGGCGAAGGGGCCAACGTCGCGGCGTAGCGATTGTTCGGACATGAGAAGCCTGGCAGTGAGGACGCCGTGAACCGGCAACAAGCCGGCAATCATCGCAGAAGCGGCCGCTGATCGTCAGTGCGTATTCAGGCTTGCGTCCGGTTACAGCATGGCTTGCTACATAGTTGAAACATGTTTTCGCCTAGCAAGGACTTCAAGGCCCGCTCAGCCATGGCAATCGGCGCTGGGCGCGCTGGTATCCACACAGGTGTGCGCCTGACGCGGAATGCCGCGCAGTTCGCGCACCTGCCCCGGTGTCAGCGCAAAGCTGTCCAGCGTCCTGCGTGCGCAGGCCGGCGTGCCCGTCGTGTTGCCCGCGGCAGGCGCGGCGCAGTGTTCCTCGTACACCAGGTAATGGCAGCGACCGCTGCTGCTGGCCAGGCAGTGCACATTGAGGTCGGTAGCGGTGGCCAGGGTCTTGCTGAAGATCACGTCCTGGCCATTGCTGGTGGCGCGGGTGATGGAGGTGGTGCCATTGCGGTCGTGACAACCGGCCAAGGCAAGCAGGCAATACACGAGGGAGGCGATCAGGCGCATATCAGCAATCCTTTCAGTCGATGCGATCGGGGGAATTACATGCCGCGGAACAGGCTCATGAAGGGCTGGCTGACGGTGAGCGTTTCGCTGCGCCCGCGCAGTGCCAGCCGGCCCTTGCCGGTGTCCTCGCGCACCACCGAGGCGACCGCCTTCATGTTGACGATGGTGGAGCGGTGGATCTGCTTGAACACCTGCGGATCCAGCACGTCGAGCAACTCACGCAGCGGCGTGCGCAGGATCGCCTCGCCGGCGGCGGTCATCACCGTGGTGTATTTCTGGTCGGCCTGGAAATACGCCACCTCGTCCAGCGCGATCAGGCGCGTCTCGCGGCCGCTGCTGGCGGTGAGCCAGGCCAACGGCGGCGCGGCGCTGGCGGCAGCAGGGCCCGCGGACAGGCGCTGCAACAAGGCCTCCAGCAGCTGGCCGTCCGGCTGGCCGGCGGCAGCGCGTTGCTGCACGCGCTGCCAGGTGGCCTGCAGGCGCTCGCGGCTGATCGGCTTGAGCAGGTAGTCCACCGCGCCGTGTTCGAACGCATCGATGGCGTACTGGTCGTAGGCAGTGACGAACACCACCTGGGTACGCGGGCTGACCTCGCGCAGCGCACGCGCCACCTCGATGCCGGTGAGCCCGGGCATGCGGATATCCAGGAACACCACATCCGGCTGCTGCGCGGCGATGGTCTCCAGCGCGCCGGCGCCGTCTTCGCATTCGCCCACCACCTGCAGCTGCGGGCACACCTCGGCCAGCAGCGCGAGCAGGGACTGCCGCAGCAACGCTTCGTCTTCGGCGATCACCGCACGCAGCGCGCTCATGCCTGCACCTGCGCGGTGGAGCTGTGCGTGCCTGGCAACGGCGGCGGCATGCGTGTGGCGGTCATCTGCGCCGGCAGCGGCAGGCTGATGGTGGCGGCCACGCCGCTGGGGAAATTGGACACGATGGCAAAGCTGGCCTTGCCGGCGTAGATCAACTGTAGCCGCTCGCGCAGGTTCTTCAGGCCGATGCCGGTGCCCTGGGTGTGGGTGCCGAAGCCCTGGCCATCGTCGGCCACGGTCAGCGTGGCATGGTCGTCGACGCGACGCGCCAGGATCCATATCGTGCCGCCGCCGGGCTTGGGTTCCAGCCCGTGCTTGATCGCGTTCTCCACCAGGGTCTGCAGCATCATCGACGGCAGTTGCAGCGCGCGCAGCTCGTACGGCACCTCCACCTGCAGGGCCAGCCGCGTGCCCATGCGGATGCGCAGGATTTCCAGATAGGCCTGGGTGCGTTCGAGTTCCTCGCCCAGGGTGGAGATGGCCCCGTCGGCGCTGGGCAGCGAGCTGCGCAGGTACTGGATCAGGTGCCCGATCATGATCTCCGCGCGCGGCGGGTCGGTGCGTGCCAGCACCTGTGCGCTGGCCAGCGTGTTGTAGAGAAAGTGCGGCTCGACCTGGGCATGCAGCAGGTTCAGGCGGGCCACCGCCAGTTCCTTTTCCATCACCGATTGCTCGGCCGCGGCCTGTTCGTCGCGACGTTGCTCGCCGACCCGGCGCACCACCGCGCGATTGATCGCCTCGGCGTTCTCGTAATTGCTGCCTTCGTCCACCGCAAACAGGTCCACCCAGGCGCCGGCGTCGGGCTCGCACAACACCGTGACGCTGCTGGTGCCCTGCCCCGGCGTGATCGTCACCAGTACCTGATTGCGCTTGATCGCAAAACGCGCGAACAGGTTCCAGCGCGAGGGCTGACGTCCTTCGTAAGGGTCGATGCGGCGCACCTTGGCGCGGATCAGCAGGCTGCCGGGCGCGCATTCGATGTCCTGCACGCGCGGCAACGCGCGCACGGCCTCTTCGACCACGGCAAAGCTGGCCTGCACGTCCAGCGGCACCTCGATCTGGCGGCGCTGGCGGGTCGACAAGGTGTCGTGATCCAGCCGCCCGGCGATCAGGCGCACCCGGCGCACATGCGTGATCGCACTCATCAGGGCAAGCGTCAGCAGCACCACGCAGATCAGCCCGAAGAACGCGCCGGTGGAGCCGAACAGCTGCGCCCACATGATCGCAGCCACCAGCAACGCGGCGGCCCAGGCGAACACGATACGCACGATCAGGAAGACGCTGGCAGACACGGGTGGGAGCTCGTTGGGTTGGGACGCGGCGAGCATAGCCGGCAAGCGATCGGGCGAACGCCCCCGGGCGACGAATGGCCGCTGGCGCGGCTTCAACTGCCCGGATCGCGGTGCGAAACCGGCCTGGTCGACGGTGGCAGGCACAGATGCGCGCGGTATGCTCGGCGTGCGCGACCGACGATGCTGCGGGGTGCGGGTCGCTGGCGCGCAGCGCAGGGCCTGGCGTTTACCGGTACTGCACCGCGCGCTACGCGTGGCCGGTCACGCAGGCGCCGTTACCAATCACTTTCTGCACATCGCTCAGGAGCCGCATGCACCGTCGTCATTTCCTGCACAGCGTCGGCATCGCGCTCGCGGCCGCTTCCACCGGGAGCTGGGCCGCGACCGGCAAGGTGGCCGCTACGCCGTCTTCGCCGCTACCCGCCATGCCGCCGGGCGCCTCGCCCGACCAGTTCGCCGCAGCGCCGCCGCTGGCGCCGATCCGTGCGGCGGTGGATCGCATCATCGCGATCAACGGCTGCACCCGCCCGTTCCGTGCGCAGGGGCCGCGGATCGAGGCCGAACGCATCGGCCGCAAGACGGTGGTGCACAACTATGGACATGGCGGCAGCGGGTGGTCGCTGTCGTGGGGCGCGGCCGAGCATGCGCTGCGGCTGGTGCAGGCCGCCGATGCGGATGCGCGCGAGCTGGCGGTGATCGGCTGCGGCGCGATCGGGCTGACCACCGCGCTGGTGGCGCAACGTGCGGGCCTGCGCGTGCGCATCTATGCGCGCGAGCGCCTGCCGGACGTGCGCTCGTTCTACGCCACCGGCGTGTGGTCGCCGGACTCGCGCGTGTGCACCAGCGAGCACGCCAGCGCCGATTTCAGGACCCGCTGGGAAGAGATGGCGCGCATTTCGTTTCGCCGCTACCAGACCCTGCTGGGCCTGCCGGGCGAGCCGATCGAATGGCGCGATGGCTATGCGTTGTCGGATGTGCCGTTCGATCAACCGAGCGCGTCGGCCGAAGCGCACGAGCCGGACTACCCGCCACTGGAGCGCGACCTGCTCGACGATCTCGGCCCACGCTCGCAACCGGTTGCGCCCGGCAGTCATCCGTTTCCGGTGCCGTTCGTGCGCCGCTACAGCCAGCTGACCTTCAACCTCAGCGCCTACGCGCGCCTGCTGATGGACGACTTTCTGCAGGCCGGCGGCGAGCTGTACACGCGCAACTTCGAGCATCCGCGCCAGTTCGGCCAGCTGCGCGAAAAGATCCTGGTCAATGCCACCGGATATGGCGCGCGCGCATTGCTTGGCGACGACAGCGTCATCCCGGTACGTGGGCAGACCGCACGCCTGATTCCGCAACCGGAAGTGACCTACGGGTTGGTCTGGCGCGGCCACAATCTCAATGTGGTGCCGCGTCGCGATGGCTTGCTGGTGCAGTCGCAAGGTGCCCACGATTTCAACAACCCCGATGCCACGCCGGATCATGCCGCGTCCGCAGCAGCAGTCCGCGAGCTGGCACGATTGTTTCCTGCGCGCTGAATCGTTCTGCCCGCGCGTTGCGCTCAGGACTCGCCAAGCGAGGCCTGCAGCGCGCGGGCCAGTGCGGCATCGCCGCTGACCAGTTCGTCCCACCGCAAGGCCACGCCTTTGCGTCGGCCTTTTTCGACCAGCTTCAAGCCCTGCGGGTCGATGACCAGGGTATAGGCCTGCTCGCCGATCTGCAGCTCGCGGCGTAACGGTTTGTCCAACGGCGTCATGGCAGCTCCAGGGGCAAGGACCAGCCATCGGTTGTAGCGCATCGGTCTGCAACGGCGTGCATTCCCGGCAGTGCATGCCGCACGGTGCCGGTGCAATCGCTGCGCGCGTGAGTCGATATCCGTGCAATGACGCGAGATCAGCACAGGTGTGGCGGTGATGCGACATGCGCGGCCGTGGTCATGCGCCCTGCACGCACGCGTCTCAACAAGCCGGCATCAATTTCGGTCGGTTGCAGTGCGGTTGCCACGGCGCGCGCTGGCGAATCGATTACCTGCGCATCATCACCGCGCCGCTCACGGCACAGGTCGTTATCGCCTTGGCGTCACCGCATCCACCGATCGCGCTAACACGCCGACGATTAGCGTAGCGACCATGCGAGGCAGCGTGAGCAAGCACGACAACAACGCTGCATTGCGGGCTTGGCGTCACGCCAGGCACTGCGATGCCGCAGTGACGACGCAGCTGGTCCGCACGCAAGCGCAGGCAAGACGCACACACGCTGCACCGCATCGTTTATCTACCTATCCATCCAAAGGAGCCGCCCATGGCGATCAAGACAATTGAAGAGCTTTTCGTCCACGAGCTGTCGGACATCTACAGCGCAGAAAAGCAGTTGACCAAATCGCTGCCGCGCCTGGCACGTGCGGCCACCGAACCCAAGCTGGTGGAAGCGTTCAAGCTGCACCTGGAAGAAACCCAGGGCCAGATCGAACGCATCGACCAGATCGTCGAACTGCTCGGCATCAAGCTCAAGCGCATCAAGTGTGCCGCGATGGAAGGCCTGGTCGAGGAAAGCCGCGAGGTGATCGACGAGATCGAAGAAGGTCCGGTACGCGATGCGGCACTGATCGGCGGCGCGCAGAAGGTGGAGCATTACGAGATCGCCTCGTACGGCACCATCGCTGCGATTGCGAAGCAGCTGGGCTATACCGATGCGGTCAGCCTGCTGCTGTCGACGCTGGAAGAAGAAAAGGCCACCGATGAAAAGCTGACCCTGCTCGCCGAGCAAGGCGGCAATCAAAAGGCATCCAAGGCTAGCAAAGCGGCCTGATGCATCGCGCGGGCGGCGCTGCCGCCTGCGTTTGTCCGCATCCCGCGGGCAACCCCCAACCCATAGCCAGCCTCAGGTTTCTGCGCGCATGCCGCGTTGCAATCGTCGTCGGGCGCCAGCCAGGAAATACCATCCATGTTTATGCATAACAAGCGTCTGATGTACACCGTTCGCGTGGCCGAACCCAATCCGGATCTGGCCACGTTGATGCTCGAGCAGTTCGGCGGACCGCAGGGCGAGCTTGCTGCAGCAATGCAGTACTTCACCCAGGCATTGGGCGAAGACGACCCGGGCCGCAAGGATTTGTTGTTCGATATCGCTACCGAAGAACTGAGCCATCTGGAAATCATCGGCTCGATCATCGCCATGCTCAACAAGGGCCCCAAGGCCGTGTTGTCCGAGGGCATGGAAGAGGCCATGGAGATGCGCTCCATGACCCAGAACAGCACCAGCCACACCCAGCAGATCCTGTACGGCGGTGGCCCGGCCCTGGTCAACTCCAGTGGCGTGCCGTGGACCTCGGCCTATGTCGATTCGATCGGTTGCCCGACCTCGGACATGCGTTCGAACATCGCTGCCGAAGCACGCGCCAAGCTGGTCTATGAGCGCCTGATCACCGTCACCGATGATCCGGGCATCGTGGATGCGCTGCGCTTCTTGATGACGCGCGAAGTGGCGCATCAGAAGTCGTTCGAGAAAGCGTTGTACTCCATCGAGCCGAACTTCCCGCCGGGCAAGCTGCCGGGCGACCCACGCTTTACCGACATCTACTACAACATGTCGCAGGGCGAAGGCGACACGATTGGCCCGTGGAATGCCGGCGAGCAGTGGGACGTGGTGGCAGACCGTGAGCTGCAGTCCGCAGTCGACGGTGGCGATGGTTCGGCCACGGTTGCGCTGGATGCGACCCAGACCGAGGCACTGGATGCGATGTCGCTGCGCCTTCTGTCCAATCCGGAGCTGGATCGGGTGACCGGTGCAGACCTGGGCGCAGGCCCGGGCGCCGGCTCCACCACCGGCGACATCCAACGCTGATCTTCAGCGCTAGCAGTTGCCGAGACTGGCCCGGGTCGTTCGCGACCCGGGCTTTTTGATGCACGCAACTGCGGCGGATGGCCGGCGAGATGGCGCCGGTCGGCATCGCGGCGACGTCGGCGTATCACCTGCGACGACCATGCAGCACGGATGTGGTTCGATACAAGACGCCGACGCGTGCGCAAGGTGTTACCGAACGACTGAAAAGAAAAGAGGCCCCGACAGGCCTCCTGGTGTCAGCGCGTGCCCGCGCCGCTCATACCGGCGCGGTGTGCGTGGCATGCGCTTCGCTGGCCCACTCCGGCCGCACGCCTGCTGCCGTGGTGCAACGCTCAAGCCGCCACGGCATCAAATGACGCATCGCCTCCTCGCCACTGACCTGCAACCAGTGCGTGGCATCGCCTGCGACGCATAGTGGGCGCTGTGTCGGCAGGCTGGTCGAGGAAGCGACCAGCAGCGAGAACCCCATCTGCAGGCGACCGCCAATGTCCATGACATTGCGCAGGCCCGCGGCATACAACGCCCCGCCATCCTGACTCAACCAGGTCGCCGACGTGGCACCATCAGCCGATGCGGCGCAGACAAAGCCACACAGCGGGATCAGGCAGCGCTGGGTTTCCCAGATGGCGAGGTCCACGCGCCCCAGCCACTCCGGCTCCTGGGTATTGATCGAGCGCTGCTGTCCCGGAGCACGTCGACCGAAGGTTGCACGCTCCTCGCGCTTGCCGCCACGGTCGGCAACCAGAATGTCGGCATCGGCACCGACACCGATCTCGACCCAGGCATTGCTCGCAACGCGGCCCGACAACTGAAGAATGCGCGTAATCATGTTTACTCCACTGTGCATCTGGATGACAGCAGGAGCTACGCACAATACGCGCCAAGTTTTAGGGATGCCGCGCACTGATGCACCGCAATGGTCCTGCATGACGGCCGTGGCATCGGCATCGTTGCGAGGTGCGAATCCGTCGCAACATGTGCACGCACGCGCAGGAATTTCCGTGAGGGGCGCGTCGGGATGCGCAGCATTTTGCACATCGGCATGGCCGCGCCTGCCAGAGTGCGCACGGACTGCACGCGCGCGTGCAGGTCTCTAGCGCTCGTGCAGCGAGGTCAACGGCAACTGGATCTCGCATTCCAGGCGTGTATCGCTGAGCTCGTAACGCGTCTGTGCGCCATGGCTGTACGGCAGCGCCTTCTCGATCAGACGGCGGCCGAATCCGCCCGCCTGGTCGCGGTCGTCGCGCCGCTGCTGGCTGGCACCTTCCTCGATCCACGACAGCACCAGACGCGCAGAGGCGTCGTTGGTGGACACCACGTCCCAGCGCACCGACAGCGTGCCGGTCTCCACCGCCAGCGCCCCGTACTTGAGCGCATTGGTTGCCAGTTCGTGCAGCGCCAGCGCCAGCGTCTGCACCGTGGACTTGCGCAGCGCCACATCCGGGCCTTCCACCACGATGCGCTGTTGGTCGGGCTCGGCGCCGAGCGCATCCAGCTCCATGCGCAGCAGCGCACCGATGGTGGTGGGCTCGTTGTCCGACTGCGACAACAGTCCTTGCACACGCGACAACGCAGAGAGCCGGTCGTCGAACCTGCCGGCGAATTCCGGCATGCTGTGGCTGCTCTGGACGGTCTGCTTGGCAACCGACTGCACCACGGTGATCAGGTTGCGGGTGCGGTGCTGCAATTCGCTGACCAGCACGCGCTGTTCGTCCTGCAGGCGGCGCAAATTGTCCGATTCGGTGGAGGTTCCCAGCCATTCCAGCACCTGGCCGCGCTCGTCCAGCACCGGCGCGCTGCGCGTATGGAACCAGCGGTAGCCGTCTTCGGCTGCGTTGAACAGGCGGTGTTCCACATCCAGCCCGCCGGTACGCGCACTGTCGTGCCAGGCATTCAGGGTCAGCTCGCGCTCGTCCGGATGCACCACCTGCAGCCAGCCCAGTTCCAGGCTCTCGCCATCGCGCTGGCCGGTGTAGCTGGACCATTGCGGGCTGGACCAGGTCCAGCGGCCGCCATCGAGCGAGCGCCACACCAGTTGCGGAATGCCTTCCATCAAGGTGCGCAGGCGCTGCTCGCTGCTGCGCAACGCGCGCTCGGCGCGTGTCAGCGGGGTGACGTCCATGAAGGTCAACACCGCACCGCCGATGAAATTATTGACGGTGCGGTACGGCAGTACGCGCACCATGTAGCGCGCGCGCGTGGCGGGGTTTTCCACCTCGCGGTCCAGCACCGCCAGCGTGCGGATCACCCGGCGCACATCGTCCTGCAGTTCATCGTAGGCCACGTGCAGCTTGATGTTGCTGATCGGCCGGTGGATGTCACTTTCCACCAGCGGCAGGATGTCGGTGACCGCGGGAGTGAAGTTGGTGACGCGCAGCTCGTTGTCCAGGAATACGGTGGCGATCTGGGTGCTTTCCAGCAGGTTCTTCAGGTCGCTGTTGGCATGCGCGAGTTCCTGCACGCGGTGGGCCAGCTCGCCGTTGACCGTGGTGACCTCCTCGTTGACCGACTGCAGCTCTTCCTTGGAGGTTTCCAGCTCTTCGTTGGCGCTCTGCAGTTCTTCGTTGAGCGACTGGTACTCCTCGTTGGAGGACTTGAGCTCCTCGTTGGTGCTTTCCAGCTCCTCGATCATCGACTGCAGGCGCTCGCGGGTCATGCGCAGCTCGTTCTCCAGCGCCTGCACGTGTGCGTTGTCGGACACGGTATCTTTCGGCGGCGCCAGCTCGGCCAGTTCACGTGCTTCCACTTCCTGGAACAACACCACATAGCCGCGCGGCACCTCCGAATCGGAGGTCGGCTCCACGAACAGGTCCACCGCCAGGGTCGCCGCGTCCTCGTGCATCTGGATGCCCCTGGCCTGCACCGGCGTCATGTCCGCTTCGGCACGGCTGAGCGCGCTGCGCAACTCCAGCCGCAGGTCGCGGTGAACCAGGTTGAGCAGGTTGAGGCTGGGCGCGCCACCGCCGGGACGGATGAAACGCCCGGCCTGGGAAGAGAAATGCAGCACGTCGAAATGCTCGTCCAGCACCGCATAGGCCGGGGCATAGCGATCGGCGATGCGCTCGCCGGCGCGCACCAGTGCATTGCTGACACTGCGCTGCTGGCGGTTGGCCGCCGGTGCATGGCCGTCCAGTCCGAGCGAAGACGACGGGAAGGTCGCATGCATGCGGCTGTCGGCATCGATCTTCTGGAACACGCGGAAGCTGCGCTCCACCGGTGCGAACAACTTGGCATGCCGCGAGACGTTTTCGGCATTGCCCAGGAACAGATAGCCGCCCGGCTTGAGGGCGAAGTGAAACACCGGGATCACCCGGTTCTGCAGCTCGGCGTCCAGGTAGATCAGCAGATTGCGGCACGACACCAGATCCAGCCGCGAGAACGGCGGGTCCTTGACGATGCTGTGCTGCGAGAACACGCACAGCTCGCGCAGCTGCTTGCTCACCACATAGGTATCGCCCTCCTTGACGAACCAGCGCTGCAGGCGCTCCGGCCCCACGTCGGCGACGATGCTGGACGAATAACGCCCCACCCGTGCGATGGCCAACGCCCGCCCGTCGATGTCGCTGGCGAAGATCTGGATGCGCGGCGCCACGTCCAGCGTCTGCGCATGCTCGCGCAACAGCATCGCCAACGAATAGGCCTCTTCGCCGGTGGAGCAACCCAGCACCCACACCCGCAGGTGATCGCCCGGCTGCTTGCCCTGGAACAGGCGCGGAATCACCTGCTGTTCCAGAAATTCGAACTCGCGGCGGTCGCGGAAGAACTGGGTGACGCCGATCAGCAGATCGTTGAACAGCAGCAGCGGTTCGTCGAAGCGGCTGCGCAGCTGCTCCAGATACTGCTCCAGCGTATCCACCTGCACCACCTGCATGCGTCGCTGCACGCGGCGCAGGAACGTGGCGCGCTTGTACCCGTGGAAATCATGGCCGGTGGCATTGCGCAGGATGCTGGCGACCTGGCTGAGCTGATCGTTCTCGCTGCCGTTGCGCACGCCCACCGGTGCCGGATGACCGAAGCGATGGTGGCGTTGCATATGCGCGGCGATGCGTGCGGCCACGCGCGGCAGCGGCAGGATATCGTCGCTGATGGCGGCCGGGTTGCCGGCACTGCGCAGATCCATGCCATGTAACGACGGGTCGTCCACCGCCAGCGCCAGACCGCCACATTCCTTGATCGCGGCGGTGCCCAGGGTGCCGTCGCCATCGAAGCGGCCCATGATCAGGCCGATCACGTTGCCGTCCTGGTCGTGCGCCATCGAAACGAAGAAACTGTCGATCAAGCCGTGATCGCTGGCTTCCTCCAACGGGCGCAGCCGCAGCCGGCCCTCTTCCAGGGTCACCAGGGTCTGGCTGGGCGGTAGGTAAATGCGCCCGGGATGCAGCGCATCGCCGTCCTCCGGCGCCAGCAGCAGGCTGGATTGCGGGCCGAGCAACTCGCGCAGGCGCGGCTCGTCCAGCAGGTGGCGATCGCGCAGCAACAGCATGATGACCAGATTGGGCGCCCCGGCGACCGCGTCGAGCAGCTCGGCCAGGCGGGTGGCATCCAGGCCATCGGCGCCGACACCGAGAACGAATAACGGCGGTGGCGCCACGGCGTCGTGCACGGGGGTCGCTGTGGTGTCGTCGCAGGAAGTGTCGTCGTCAGTCATCGCATCGATCGCGTCGGGTGTGAGGCGCAATCGTCAATGATGGCGCAAACCCGCCTCTACTGCTACGCGGCGTCTGAGCGGTACAGCTGCCTTGCACGACCGGTTCTGGAAGCGCCTGCTTACGCGCGGCGTTAACCGACGCGACGCGCACTATGGCTTGCGCGTCGCCAGACAGCGCCACCGCTCCAGGAGCTCGCCATGCAGGACAATCCACTCAACGGCCGTCGCATCCTCGTGGTCGAGGACGACTATCTGCTGGCCGAATCGCTCAACGATCTGTTGGTGGAAGCCGGCGTCTATGTACTCGGGCCGGTGGGCAATGTGCTGGAGGCATTGTCGCTGGTGGCCTCCGGCCAGACCATCGATGGCGCTTTGCTCGACGTCAATGTGCGTGGCCAACCGGTGTTTCCGGTCGCCGATGCGCTGCTGGAGCGCGGCGTGCCGTTCTCGTTCTGCTCCGGCTACGACCGCTACACGCTACCGCCGCGGTTTGCGCATCTGTCGTACTGCATGAAGCCCTACAACCCGCGCACCATCACCGCACTGCTCAGCAACCAGACCCAGCCTGCCGAGCATTACTGATCGGCGCTGTCGGTGGACATCGCATCGTCCTGGCGCAGGGCGCGCTCTTCTTCGCCCAGTTGATTGAGCAACTCCACCGCCGACTGATGGGTGGTGCGCAAGGTCTCCATGGGCTTGGAGGTCTCGTTGCGTAACGCATACAACGCAAAGCCCATCACGTTGAGGCGGTTGCGCAGCTGATGCAGCAGCTCGCGCCGCCGCCCCTGGGATGCATCGCCCACTACGCGTCCTTGTCGCTGAGCCGGTTGTGCAGGGTGCGCACACTGATCCCCAACTCGCGCGCCGCCGCCTTCTTGTTGAAGCGCGTGCGCGCCAGTGCTGCCTCGATCATGGCGTCCTCGGCCTGGCGCATGGTCCATCCCGCCGGAATCAGCAAGCCGTCTTCATCGGCCTGCGGCACGGTCTGCACCACATCCGGTGCGCTCAGCAGGTCGCCGTCCGCGCGCAGGTACAGATAGCGGATGAACGAGCGCAGTTCGCGCACGTTGCCCGGCCAGGTGTGGTAGGCCAGATAGCGCAGCAACGACTTGGTCGGCAGCTTGCGGGTGCCGTACTTGACGTTGAGCTCATCGATCACGCGCAGGCCCAGCAGCCGCGCATCGCCACGACGCTCGCGCAGCGGCGGCACCTGGATCGGGTACTCGTTGAGCCGGTAGAACAGATCCTCGCGCAGCACGCCGTGCTCGCGTTGCACATGCTGGTGGGTTGCCGCGACCACGCGCGCGTCCAGCGGGATCTCCTCGCTGCCACCCACGCGCATGAAGCTGCGCGACTCGATCGCGCGCAGCAGGTAGACCTGCAGCCGGGTCGGCATCTCGCCGATCTCATCCAGGAACAGCGTGCCATCGGCGGCCTGCTCCAGGAAGCCGGCGTGCCGACGATCGGCACCGGTGAAGCTGCCGCGCTCGTGGCCGAACAACTGGCTGGCGAGCAGCTCCTCGGGAATGGCACCGCAGTTGACCGGCACGAAGCGACCACGCCGGCCGGAGACCCGGTGGATCGCGCGCGCGACCAGATCCTTGCCGGTGCCGGTCTCGCCGGTCACCAGCACATTCAGATCGGTCGGCGCCACGCGCAGGATGTCCTTGCGCAGCAGCACGATGCTGTCGCTGTTGCCGATGATGCCCAGATTGCCCTGCTGCGCGTCGCGCAGGCCGCCGAGCACGCGCTCCAGCCGCTCGGGCGCAAACGGCTTGGTAAGGAACTCACTGACGCCGAACTGCTGCGCGCGGCCCTGGGTTTCGTAGGCGTAATCGCCCGAAACCACCACAATCTGCGGCGTGTGATCCGGGTCGAGCCGTTCGATGAGATCGAAACCGCTACCGTCGGGCAGACCAACGTCCACCACCAACAGGTCGGGGAAGTTGCTGTCCAGCCAACGGCTGGCTTCGCCAAGGGTGTGGATGCCCTTGGCACGGAAGCCGCTATCGGTGGCTAACTCAACCACCTGATCGCAGAACTCCACGTCGTCGTCGATGATGGCGCAGGAAAGACGGTCCATGGGCGCTTCTGTCCGCAATGACTAATACATGTTCAGTTGAGAATTGTGACGGCTGCGCGAAAAACGCGCCTGTACGTCACCACGAGATGGCACATCCGTGTCACGGCCATCCGGCCGTATGGCGCCCGCTTCCCCCCAAGTCGAGCTCGCCGTAAATGGTCGACCGAAGTACGCATGGCGGCGCTGGATTACGCCAGTGCCAAGCGTCATGGTCGGGGTCGGTCAGCGCGTCGTCTTGGGCGAAACGCCAAGGAGCGCAAGGTTTGCGGGAGATGGAGGGCAACCCGGACACGGGTACCGTTGGACTGAGCTGACGGATCAGCTCGCTTGGCTTGCGCTACGACGCGCCTGCTGGACTGTCGGCTCGCGCCGACGTGGATCATTGCCGGTGGATGCCTTGCGCACGCCCGACCGCGAGCCGTCGGGTGCGCTGTGTTGCAAATAGCCTACGCACCGGCCGTGGAGAAAATGTGCATAGAGCTGCCAAGGCCGGCGCTGTGACACGACGGCAGAGTTGCGTGCGCCTACATCGCGAACGCCGGAACTGCAGCGTCGAGCGCGACTCAGCGCTTCTCGGAGCCGTCCGGTCGCTCGTAATCGTGCTCGGGGTCGGCCTTGTTCACATCGCGGTCTTCGTCGGGCATGTCGTGCACCTTCCACTCGACATCCTCGTTGCGCTGTTCCTGCGGCGTAAACGGCTTTTGCTGGTCGTCGTCCGGGCCCCATGGCTTTTTCGGTTCACTGCCCATCGTCGTTCTCCTGCGTTTGTGGTCGTGAGCCCACGCTAGGCCGGCGTGCATTGCACAGCAGTGAACAAAGCTGCGCGATGGCGTGAAGCAATTGCCGCGTGCATAAGCGGCGCCATCGTCAACACACACGCCGCCGACATCGCCTAGCCCGCCCGTTTACGTCTGCGCACGCACACTGCCGTTCATCGTGATGCGTCACACCGCCAGGAGACTGAAATGCCCGTACCCAATTACCCGCGCCCGCCATTCAAGCCGCAGCAGCAGAACTTTCCCGGGCGTACCGAGAAGATGGACCCGCGCCCGGATCACGGCGAAGACAGTTACGTCGGTCATGGGCAGCTCACCGGCAAGCGCGCATTGATCACCGGCGGCGACAGCGGCATCGGTGCGGCCGTGGCGATCGCCTATGCACGCGAGGGTGCCGACGTGGCGATCGCCTATCTTCCCGACGAGCAGGAAGACGCCGCCAGAATCGGCGCATTGATCGAAAAGGCCGGCGTCAAGGCCTTGCTGGTGGGCTGCGACATCAGCGACCCGGCCCAGGCGGCTGCGTTGATCGAACAGGTCAACAGCACGTTCGGCGGCCTGGATATCCTGGTCAACAACGCCGGCTATCAGAAGTATTTTGAGAACTTCGAAGACATCACGCTGGACGAATGGCGCAAGACCTTCGACACCAACGTGCATGCCGTGTTCCACCTGGTGCAGTTGTCGGTACCGCTGATGAAAGACGGCGGCTCCATCATCAATACCGCCTCGGTGCAGTCCAAGAAGCCGACGCCGAACATCCTGCCGTATGCCGCTACCAAGGGCGCGCTGGCCAACCTGACGATTGGCCTGGCGGGCGTACTGGCCGAAAAGCACATCCGCGTCAACGCGGTGCTGCCGGGTCCGATCTGGACGCCGTTCATTCCGGCCGGCATGGACGAGGAGTCGGTGGAAAACTTCGGCGGGCAGACGCCAATGGGGCGCCCCGGGCAACCGGTGGAGCTGGCATCGGCGTACGTGATGCTGGCTGCCGATACCGCCAGCTACACCTCGGGCACCTTGCTCACCATTGCCGGTGGCGCGGTCACGCTGTAACGCCGTCCTGCGCTGCAGCTGCTCGCAAAGCCCGCCTCGCTTGCTTAGCGAGGCGGCAGGCCGCGCGCGTAGGCGGCGAGCTGGTAGATGCGGTGTCCACTGTGTGGACGATCAAGGCGTTTGCCGCACGCGATCGCGAAAGCGCGCGGCTGGCCGAGCAGATCGGCGACGAGGCGGTCGCCCATCGCCGCAGCTGGATGTACGTGGAAAAGGCCCGCGTGATCCACGACATTTGCCTGTCGGTGATGGCCGGCGGCATGTTGATCTGGGCGATCAGCATGCGGCGCGCCGGCACGGTGAGCGCGGGCGACGTGGTGCTGGTCAGCGCGCTGACCTTCCGCATCCTGCACGGCTCGCGCGACCTGGCGCTGACGCTGGTGGACACCACCCAGCAGCTGGGCGCCATCGCCGACACGCTGCAGATCATCCTGCAACCGCATGCCATCGTCGGTGCGGACGCACCGCTGGCCCTGGCCCAGGACAATGTGCGGTTCGAAGAGGTGCGCTTTGCCTATCCGGAGCGGGCAGCAGTGCTGGATGGATTGAACCTGCACATCCCTGCCGGCCAGAAGGTCGGCATCGTCGGGCCCTCGGGTGCCGGTAAGTCCACCTTGATCGCGCTGATCCAGCGCCTGGACGATGTGCAATCCGGACGCATGCTGATCGATGGCCAGGACATCCGCAGCGTCAGCCAGGACAGCCTGCGCGAAAAGATTGCGGTGGTGCCGCAGGAAACCGCGCTGTTCAATCGCAGCATTGCCGACAACATCCGCTATGGCCGCCCGGAGGCCAGCGATGCGGAAGTGCAGGACGCTGCGCGGCATGCATTCTGCGATGGCTTCATCCGGCAGCTGCCGCAGGGCTAAGACACCCAGGTCGGCGAACGCGGGGTCATGCTCTCCGGTGGTCAACGCCAGCGTCTGGGCATCGCCCGTGCGTTCCTGAAGGACGCGCCGATCCTGATCCTGGATGAGGCCACCTCGGCACTGGACACCGAGTCGGAAGCGGAAATCCAGGCCGCGCTGGATCACCTGATGCGCGACCGCACGGTACTGGGGGTGGCGCATCGCCTGTCCACGGTAATCGGCTTCGATCGCATCGTGGTGCTGCAGGAAGGCCGCGTGGTCGAAGACGGCAACCCGGCACAGCTGCGTGGTCACGGTGGTGTGTTCGATGGCCTGTGGCAGCGCCAGGCGGCGGGATTCGAGCAGGCTGCGCCTGATCAGCAATGACGACTGCTTGGAGATGAGATCGCCCAGCACTCGCTAAGCATGTTGCGTGTTGCGTGTTGCGTACCGCATGTCGAATGTCGCGAACCTGATCGACGCGTGCCACCCATGCCCACAACGACAACAGGCAGCCGAAGCTGCCTGTTGTCTGCATCGCACCGCGCATCACGCGGTGCCCGATCAACATCTCCGCCTGATCAGTGCGGCTGGTTCGACTTGGCACGCAGCGACTTGGCATGCTCCAGATGCTGGGCGATGGTCTCGCGTGCGCGCTGCAGTTCCTTGCCCAGATCGCTCGAACCCGGCTCGCTGGCCAGCTGCGCATCCAGCAACGTCAACGCCTGCTCATGGCTGGTCACGCTGGCCTGCAGGTACTGCGTTTCGAACTCCTTGCCGTTCAAGCCTTCCAGACGCTTGCGGGTGCCATCAGCGCGGGTGGTTGCAGCCTGCGCCAGCGTGCCGCTGCGATCCGGTGCAAAACGGCTGAGATCGGTGAGCGCCGCACTGTGGGCCTCGTCCATCTTGCGCGCAAACTGCAAGGTCTCGCCACCGAGTCCCTTGACGACTGCCAATTGCGCCAGCGTGCGCTCCTGCTCGTTGAAGACCACCAGCGCACCAAGCGCCTGCTTGCGATCACCGGAGATTGCAGCGGCATCACGCAACGGGTCGCCATGCGGCGGCGTGCTGCCCGCATTGGCCGGCGCGCTCAGCGTCTGCTGTTGAATGTCGCGATCGTTGTTCTTTGGGCTGGCTGCTTCACCGGACTCGTTCTGACGACGCTGCCATGCCTTGTAAGCCACGTAGCCCACTGCACCGGCGGTCACCATCTTGAAAATTCCCATCGTTGTCTCCTGGTTGATCGCGCAAGGCACGATCGTTGATTGTCGGGGTCGCATGGTCGCTGCACGCATGAGCTGCGAACGATCAGCGTGGCATTCGAGAGTGCGAGCGCGCGGGTTATCCAGGCGTGACACACGCATCAACGCCGCGTCGCCAATCGAACGCGTCCACACCGTGCGCACGTGCCGTGCTGACGGACTTAACGGCGCGCTACCGACACTGGCTGTGTTGCCGCACACCGACGGCCTTTCCGGAGAACCCCCATGCTCGCCCTCAACTACCACGGCTCACGCGATGTCCGGGTCGAAACCGTGCCGGACCCGGTCCTGGTCGAACGCGACGATCTCATCCTGCGCGTGACCGCCACCGCCATCTGCGGTTCGGATCTGCATCTGTACCGCGGCAAGATTCCGGATCTGCGGCACGGCGATATTCTCGGCCATGAGTTCATGGGCATTGTCGAAGACGTGGGCCCCGACGTCACCGCCGTCAAACGCGGCGACCGCGTGGTGATCCCCTTCGTGGTGGCCTGCGGGCGTTGCTTCCACTGCATGCTGCAGGAATTCTCCGCCTGCGAGACCACCAATACCGGCAAGGGCGCGGCGCTCAACCACAAGGACATGCGGCCGCCGGCGGCGCTGTTCGGCTTCAGTCATCTGTATGGCGGTCTGTCCGGCGGGCAGGCCGAATACGTGCGCGTGCCCAAGGCCAATGTCGGGCCGTTGGTGGTGCCCGATGCACTGCATGACGAGCAGGTACTGTTCCTGTCCGACATCCTGCCGACCGGCTATCAGGCCGTCATCGATGCCGGGGTCAAGCAAGGCTCGACGGTGGCGATCTTCGGTGCCGGCCCGGTGGGCCTGATGGCGGCAGCATGCTGCCGCATGCTGGGCGCCGAGCGCATCTTCATGGTCGACCGGCATGCCTACCGGCTGGACTTTGCGTCCAAGGCCTACGGCATCATTCCGATCAACTTCGACGAGGTCGACGACCCGGCCGATGTCATCGTGTCGCAAACCGATGGCCGCGGCGTGGATGCCAGCATCGAAGCGGTGGGCTTCGAGGCCGAAGGCAGCGCGATCGAGACTGCGTTGACCAACTTGAAGCTGGAGGGCAGCAGCGGTGTTGCAATCCGCCAATGCATCGCGGCAACGCGCCGCTGCGGTGTGGTCAGCGTGCCGGGCGTGTATGCCGGCTTCATCCACGCCTTCATGTTCGGCGATGCCTTCGACAAAGGACTGAGCTTCAAGATGGGCCAGACCCATGTGCAGAAGCACATGCCGCACTTGCTGGAATGCATCGGCAATGGCGACCTCAAGCCCAGCGCGATCATCTCCCATCGCATGCCGCTGGCCGATGCGGCGCGTGGCTATGAACTGTTCGACAAGAAGCAGGACGATTGCCGCAAGGTGGTGTTGACGCCGTAACAGCCAGCAACGCTGCAAATGCAAACGGCGCGGTCGATGACCGCGCCGTTTGCGTTCCCGGCTAGTGTGGCCGGGTCAGTCCAGCGGTTTGGCCGGCACGAACGGCGACACCGGATCGCTGGCCGGAAAGGTTTCTTCCAGCGCATCGTCCTGCAAGGCGTCCTGTTTTTCCTTCTCGCTGCGTTGGTCTTCGTGATCGCCGGCAAGATCGAGCGCAGTTGCGTGTTGATGGGCAGTATTCATGGGATCTCCTGTCGCATTGATGCAGACCACCCAACGCTACGGTGGTCTGCCAACGGCACAGGTGAAAGAGGTCTTCGCATCGGCGCGACAAAGGCAACCGTTTAGGCAAACGTCGGGTGCATCGGCGCGTTCTCGCAGCATAGCGATCGTACGCAGGCGGACCACAGCATGATTGAGCGCGCAGCATGCCGATGCTTGCGTCCACAGGCACACACGCAAAGCACGGCACTGCCGGCAACGCGATCATCGCGTTTTTGCGCCGCGAGAAAACAGCTTGCTGCCGCCACGGCGGGGACCGGTTCACACCGCGGCGCGCCCAGGGTGTATGGTGCAAGGGCGGCCGGACTCCGGTGTCGCCCTCACTCTATCTGGCCTTCTCCATCAAGAATCTCTGCGAACGTTGCGACGCCGTCTGTTGCCGGCTCACCGTCATGGTCGATCCATCCGACCGCATCCCCAACCACTTGACCAGCGTGACACCGCAAGGTTGGCACGTGATGGCGCGTGACGAGGAAGGCTGGTGCGTGGCCATCGATGCGGCGCGCATGTGTTGTTCGATCTACGAGACGCGGCCGGCGATCTGCCGGCGTTTCGTCATGTCCGGGCCGTATTGCCGCGACGTGCGTGCCACCTACGACGACCAACGCCGGCGGGGCATTCCCTTGACGCTGTACAACGCATGAGGATTTCGCCATGAACAACTCCCGCCGTCAGTCGATGACCGTGAGCAATCAGCCAGGCAAGCCGCGCTTGTCCGAGCAACGGCTGGCTGCCGACCTGGAGGCGTTCCAGCAATCCGGTGGCGCGATCGAACGTCTGGGCGATACCCCGCTGCGTCGCGACAAGAAGCGCGGCGAGCCCGAGGCCGCTCCTGCCAAGGCAGTCAAAAAACCCGCTGCCAAGGCAACCGACGCGTCCGACGCAGAGACCGCGACAACCGCAACAACCGACGCCGAGTAAGCGCGTCGCAGTGGCAGCACACCTGCGTTGTGGCTGTCGCTGTTGGAGTTGGAGTTGGGCGATCGATGCCGCGCTGCGTGCACACACCGCAGCCGGCTGAACCCACAGCGCCGGCATCGTCGGCTTCGAAAAAATGACCGCCTTCCGGCACGCAGACCCGCGTCGCCAACAGGCAAGCGCGGATTACAGCAGTTGCGCGTGTTTGGTCGCGCCCAGTCCCTGTGCCAGCGAAGCCATCTCGTTGGCCAGTGTGATCAGATCGCCGCCGGCTTGCGCGGCAAGAGTCATGATGCGTTGATACGCGTCCCAGAAGTCCGGTCCACTGCCATAGGCGTCGTGGAACCCTTGTAACTCCAGGACCATGAGATCGGACACCTGCATGTCGCAGCGGTCCATTGTGGTCACCTCGTTGGGGAGTCGTCCCCGGACCGGCAGCCTACACGCGTTCACCTTACAAAACAGGGTCGGCCGTGAGACAGCGCAGTTGGAGCTGAATTGGTCAGAGAGCAGGCGCAGACCGGCGTGATTGCGCTTGATCGGGCCCGCTGCTGCGTGTGCTGGCATGTGCGCTGACCCGAACCTGGCGCTGCATTGCGGCGCGTCGATGTGCACCATGCGCAACCGCTGCCGCGATCATGCACGACCCCACGCCAGGCGCCGCACTCACGCCGCATCCTGCAAGCCCTGTTGCAGGCATTCCAGCAACCGGCTCAGCTTGGGCAGCAACTGGCGCGCGCGCATCCACACCAGATGCAGCGGCAGGCCTTCGGTATCGCATTGCGGCAGTACCGCGACCAGGCTGCCGCGCTGCAGATGCTGATCGATCAGCCAGGTCGGCAGCTGTGCGATACCCAACCCGGCCACCACCGCATCCACCTGTGCCTCGGCATTGCCGAACACCACCCGCGCGTCCATCGCACGCTGTTCCACCGGCCCTGCGCCATGCCGCAGCAACCACGGGCTACTGCTGCCGTCGGCCTTGCCGTAGAGCACCGCATCGTGCGCCAGCAAGGCGGCAATGCTGTCGGGCGTGCCGCGCTGCGCCAGATACTGCGGTGCGGCGCAGAACACGCGTTTTTCATGGCCCAGATAGCGGTGCCCCAGGCTGCTGTGCCACTGATCCGGACCGCCGATGCGCACCGCGATGTCGATGCCTTCTTCGGCCATGTCGACGAAGCGATCGGTGAACGAAATGACCGGCTGCAGGCCGGGATAACGCTGGAAGAATGGTAGCAACACCGGCAACACCTTGTGCCGGCCGAAGCTCACCGGCAGGTCCAGCCGCAGCCGGCCGGTGGGCGCCTGGCCTTCGGCGCGCAGCACGTGCTCGGCCTCCTCCAGCTCGTCGAGCACCTTGACGCAGACCCGGTAGAACGCCGCGCCTGCGTCGGTCAGCGCCAGCCGCCGGGTGGTGCGTGCGAACAGGCGCACGCCCAGACGCGTCTCCAGGCGTGCGATGGCTTTGCCCACTGCCGAGCTGGTCAGGCTGAGCCGCTCGGCGGCGGCCGTGAAGCTGCCGGCATCGGCGGCGCTGACGAAGATATCGATGCCTTTGACGCGTTCAGAGGGATGCATGGATACACATTCAAGAACTGAAGTCCGCAATGTACGGAAAATACTCCCGATATACGATCTTAATTCTTTCCTATGATGGCCGGCCCACACTGCGGCGCATGCCATGTCTGCTGTCGGCTCTACTTCCTCCCCCGTTTCCGCCACCGCGGCACCGGCCGCTGCTCGCAGCGGCCTGGCGATCTTCATCCTGGCGTTTGCCGCGTTCGCGATCGTCACCACCGAGTACCTTATCGTCGGGCTGCTGCCCGGCCTTGCACGCGACATGGAAATTTCCATCTCCGCGGCCGGCCAGCTGGTGACGTTATTCGCCTTCACCGTGATGCTGTTCGGCCCGCCGCTGACCGCGTGGCTGTCGCATCTGGATCGCAAGCGCCTGTTTGTCATGATCCTGCTGGTGTTTGCGGTCTCCAACGCGGTGGCCGCGCTGGCGCCCAATATCTGGGTGCTGGCCTTTGCCCGCTTCGTACCGGCGCTGGCGCTGCCGGTGTTCTGGGGAACCGCCAGCGAAACCGCCGGGCAACTGGCTGGGCCGCAGCACGCAGGGCGCGCCGTGTCGCGGGTGTATCTGGGCATTTCGGCGGCGCTGCTGTTCGGCATTCCGCTGGGCACGGTGGCCGCCAACAGCATCGGCTGGCGTGGCGCGTTCTGGATCCTGGCTGCCCTGTCGCTGGCGATGGCCGCGGCGCTGGCGCTCTGGATGCCGACCGTGGCCCGCAGCGAACGGGTGAATCTGCGTCAGCAGGCCGGCATCTTTGGCGAGCGCTTCTTCCTGGCCAATGTGATCCTGTCGGTGGTGGTCTTCACCGCCATGTTCACCGCCTACACCTATCTGGCCGACCTGCTGGAACGCAGCGTGGGTGTGCCGGCGGCGAATGTGGGCTGGTGGCTGATGGGCTTTGGCGCGATCGGCCTGATCGGCAACTGGCTGGGCGGGCGGGTGGTGGATCGCTCGCCGCTGCGTGCCACGGCGGTGTTCCTGCTGCTGCTCGCGCTGGGCATGGCCCTGTGCGTGCCGGTGGCCAAGACCGGCGTGCTGCTCTATCTGACCCTGGCGGTCTGGGGCATTGCCTACACCGCGCTGTTTCCGATCAGCCAGGTGCGGGTGATGAACTCGGTGACCCACTCGCAGGCGCTGGCCGGCACCACCAATGTGTCGGCGGCCAATGCCGGCATCGGCATCGGCGCCATCATCGGCGGGCTGGTGATTCCTGCCTGGGGGCTGGGCAGCATCGGCTATGTGGCCGCGGCGGTGGCGCTGCTGGGGGTGGTGCTGATTCCGTTGGTACATCGCGCCCGAGGCTGAGATGTCGCGTTGCGGGCCAGGCGCCCCTGGCCCGCAGCGTTGGTCGCGCTCGCTGCGCACGACCACGGGAGCGCAAGCCAGATACCGCTACAGATGGACTTGATCCTTGGGCGCTGCGCCTACTGGATCGCTGCGCTGCACGCTGCAATCGCACGCACACCCCCACACCAGGCCGGCTGAATGCCGCCCGGGCCGGCCTGCGCGGCCAAGCCCGCAGCTGCCGGGCAAAGCGCCGAACCGCGCAGCTTCCCGTGTAAAATGCGCGGTCTTTGACCGGAACAATGGCGAAAGCTTCTCCACGGGCGCCCCTGTCGGGCCCGGCGTTCATTCGCCTGCTTGCTCGCCTCACCGATGCCCACGTGGCCCAGTCCAACCATGCGCTCGCCGACCGGCTCAGCCAATGGATCGACTGGACGCGTGCGGTCGCCGTGTCCAAGGCGCTGGATGGCAAGCTGCCGGAGATCGACGCGCTGCCCGACACGCGCAGACTCGACACCGAGGCCTGCGCCCGCGTGCGCACCGGGCTGGCGACCAGCAGCGTGGTCGAGCTGGATGCCGTGCTCGCGCGCACGCGTCGTGATGCGCGCAGCGCCGCCGCTGTCGACATCGACGCAGCGGCAGCGCCGCCCGCGCTCGACTATGCCCCGTTCCGGCAGCACTACCTGGCGATGCAACGCGCGATGCGCACTGCCACCGGCGACCTGCGTGGCCGCCTGCGCGACATGCTGGCGCTGGAATCGGCGCCGATGGCGCGGCTGGCCGAGGTGGATGCGGTGATGGAGCTGACCTTGAGCCCGCGCGAGCAGACCCTGCTGAATCACGTGCCGAACCTGCTCGGCGCGCATTTCGAGCGCCTGCGCGATGCCGCGCAGGCGCAGAACCCGGCACCCGACGGCGAGGCCGCGCCACGCGCGCGCTCCGACGGCTGGCTGGATGTGTTTCGCAAAGACATGCAGAGCGTGTTGCTCGCCGAACTGGATGTCCGTTTTCACCCGATCGAAGGCCTGCTCGCAGCGCTTCGTACCCGCTAACTGGGACCTCATGTTCAGAACTCTCGTCCACCTGTGTGTGTTTGTCGTCGGCCTGTTGGCGGTTTGCTGGGTCGGCATCGGTTATCTGGGCTCCAATCCGCTCGGCGCCTGCGTCGCGGCAGTGATCGGCGCCTGTTATGTGGCCGGCGCGCTGGAGCTGTACCGCTATCGCCAGGCCAGCGCGACGCTGGATGCTGCCGTCACCGCATTGACCACCGCGCCATCGGCGTTGGGCGAATGGCTGGAGCGCCTGCATCCGAGCCTGCGCAATGCGGTGCGCCTGCGCATCAAGGGCGAGCGCGTGGCGTTGCCGGCACCGGTGCTGACGCCGTATCTGGTCGGCCTGCTGGTGTTGCTGGGCATGCTCGGCACCCTGCTCGGCATGATGGCCACGCTCAAGGGCACCGGCTTCGCATTGCAGAGCGCCACCGACCTGCAGGCCATCCGCGGCTCGCTGGCCGCACCGGTGGAAGGCCTGGCGTTTGCGTTCGGCACCTCGATCGCCGGCGTTGCAACCTCCGCAATGCTGGGGCTGTTGTCGGCGCTGTGCCGGCGCGAGCGGCTGCAGGCAGTGCAGCGGCTGGACCTGAAGATCGCCTCCGAGCTGCATCCGCATTCGGACGCGCATCAGCGTGGCGAAGTGTTCAAGTTGCAGCAGCAGCAAAGCGCACTGATGCCAACGCTGATCGATCGCCTGCAGACGCTGATGCACAGCATCGAGCAGCAGAGCATTGCCGCCGACGAACGCCTGGCCGCGCAGCAGGCCGAGTTCCACGCCCGGAGCGAGGCGGCCTATGCGCGCCTGGCCACGGCGATGCAGCAATCGCTGCAGAGCGGCGTGGCAGAAAGCGCACGCGCGGTGGGCGCGGCCTTGCAGCCGGCAATGGAAGCGACCATGACCAGCATCGCGCGCGACACTGCCGCCCTGCACGAGCGCCTCACCCACGCCGTGCATCAGCAACTGGACGGCATCACCAGCGGCTTCCAGCACAGCGCCAGTGCCGCAGCCGCGCACTGGACCAGCGCGCTCGCCGCACAGGAACGCGCGCAGCAAGCGCTCGACACGCGTCTGCAGACCACGCTGGAGCAAGTCACACAGCAGACCGCTGCCGTGCAGGACGGCGTTGGCACCGCCGTGCAGCAGCAGTTGCACGCGCTCAACGACGGCTTCCAGCACAGTGCGCAGACGGCCGCCGAGCACTGGCAGGCCGTGCTGGCCGCGCAGGACCGTGCGCAGCACGCGTTGACCGAGCAGTTGCAGACCACGTTGGCGCAGATCGATCAGCGCAGCATCGCGGTGCAGGATGGCGTGACCCACGCGGTGCAGCAGCAGTTGGCCGCGCTCAATGACGGATTCGAACGCAGCAACGCCGCCACGGCCGAGCACTGGGCCGCGGTGCTCGCCGAGCAGCAGCGCGCAGGCGCAGCGTTGAACGCGCAATTGCAGGCCACGCTCGCACAGCTCGCGCAGCAGAGCAGCGCACTGCAGGACGGCGTGCAGCAGGCCGTGCAGCAGCAACTCGATGGACTGAGCAGCGGCTTCGAAAGCAGCACAGCCGCTGCCGCCGCCACCTGGACCGCGGCGGTGGCCGAACAGCAACGTGCAAACCACGCGCTGACGCAGGAGCTGCAGGGCACGCTGACCCAGTTCGCCAGCACCTTCGACGCGCGCTCCAGCGCCCTGGTCGATGCGGTGTCCAGGCGCATGGATCAGTCCAGCAGCGAGACCGCCAGCGCCTGGAACGCCGCGCTGGCGCAGCAACAGGACGCCAGCGCCGCCTTGGCCGCCCAGCACCAGGGCGCACTGGCAGCCGCCACCGCCAGCTTCGACGCGCATGCCGCCGCCCTGGTCGGCACCCTGCAGCAATCGCACACCGAGCTGCAGGCCGCACTGGAAGCCCGCGACACCCAGCGCCTGGCGCTGTGGAGCGAGCGCTTCAGCGCGATGAGCGCAGACCTGAGCACGCAGTGGGAGCGCACCGGCGAACGCGTCACCCAGCAACAGCAGGCGATCTGCGACACCCTGGCCAGCACTGCCAGCGAGCTGTCCACGCAGGCGCAGGCACAGGCCAGTGCCACCATCAGCGAAGTGGCGCGCCTGATGCAGATCGCCTCCGAAGCGCCCAAGGCGGCCGCCGATGTGGTGGCCGAGCTGCGCCAGAACCTGTCCGAGAGCATGGTGCGCGACACCGCCATGCTGGAAGAACGCAGCAAGCTGCTCGCCACCCTGGACACCTTGCTCAACGCGGTCAATCACGCCTCCACCGAGCAACGCGCAGCGGTCGATGCGCTGGTCACCACCTCGGCCGACCTGCTGCAACGCGTGGGCACCCAGCTCACCGAGCAGATCGGCAGCGAGACCGGCAAGCTCGGCGCGGTGGCCGCACATGTCAGCGGCAGCGCGGTGGAAGTGGCCAGCCTGGGCGAAGCCTTCGGCGTGGCGGTGCAGCTGTTCAGCGGCTCCACCAGCGAACTCAACGAGCGCCTGCAGCATGTCGCCAGCGCACTGGATGCCTCGCTGGCCCGCAGCGACGACCAGCTGGCGTATTACGTGGCGCAGGCGCGCGAGGTGGTCGACCTCAGCATGCTGTCGCAGAAGCAGATCATCGAAGAACTGCGCCAGCTCGATCGCGGTCGCGGCGATGCCGGTGAGGCCGCTGCCGGCGAGGCCAGCGCGGCATGAGCGACGAGATCGACATCGACGGCGAATCGGGCACACCGATCTGGGCCGCCTTCGGCGACCTGATGTCGGTGCTGCTGGGCGCGTTCGTGCTGATCCTGGTCGGGGTGATCGGCGTGCAGCTGCAGCTATCCAGCCGCCTGGACGAAGAGGTCAAACAGCGTCAGGCCGAAGCGCAGCGCCGCAAGACGCTGGAGCAGGCACTGGCGGCGCCGCTGGCCGCCGGCCGCGTGACCCTGATCGACGGCCGCATCGGCATCCGCGGCAATGTGCTGTTCGCCTTCAATTCCGATCAGTTGCAGCCGGAAGGCCGCGAGGTGCTGAAGACGCTGGCCGCGCCGTTGACCGAATACCTGGCGGCACGCGAGGAGATCCTGATGGTCAGCGGCTTTACCGACGACCGCCCGGTGCTGGGCGGCAACCGTCGCTACGCCGACAACTGGGAACTGTCGGCCCAACGCGCACTCACGGTGACGCGTGCATTGATCGCCGAAGGCGTGCCCGCAGCATCGGTGTTTGCCGCAGCCTTCGGCTCGCAACAGCCGGTGGATTCCAATGCCGATGAAACGCGCCGCGCCAGGAACCGCCGTGTGGAGATCGCACCGATTGCGCGCCCGTCCACCTCGCGTGCGTCTTCTGCCGTCAAGCCGACAGCGGCCACAGGCACGCGATGAGCACGCAGGCGACATCCGCGCACGCGCGCCTGCAGCGCTGGCGCAGCCAGGGCGCCGACCGGCTGGACCCGGTACGTTTCCATTTGATGGAAACGCTGGCCGCGCGTGCCGGCACACAGGCCGAGCCAGTGCGCGAGGTGCTGGAAGAAAAGCTGGGCAAGCTGGTCGATGCGTACGCGGCGACGGTGAAGCAGGCCGCGCGCCGCCGCGTCGCCAGCGCTGCCGCACAGCCGTCGCAACGCAGCGCGCTTGGCGCGTTAGCCGACCGGATGGCAGGCCACGCCGCGTTGATGGAAGTGGACAGCAGAAAGACCGCCAGCGCCGATGCCACGCAGTTCCCCGAGCTGCCGGCGCTGGAGGATTTTCGCCGCACCTGGACCACGGTGCGCACCGCCAGCCAGGTGCGGCAGTCGCTGCAGGACGCCCCCAAGGACGCCGGCCCGCTCAATTCCAGCGTGCTGGTGCATCGCTGCATCAGCCTGATGCGCGAGTGCTCACCGGGCTATCTGCAGCACTTCCTCGGCTATGTCGATGCGCTGTCGTGGCTGGAACAGCTGCACAGCGGTGGCGCGTTGGCCAGCGAGGATGCCGCGCCGGTGGCGCCGGGCAAGAAGCGCAGCAAGCGTGCCCCCACGCGGCGCAGCTAGCGCAACCGGTCAGTCGCGCTGGTGCTGCACGCACATGGCCGTTGGCTGAAACCCGCCTGGCGCAGGTGTCCGGCATGATCGCAGCCAGTGCGCGGGTCGTTCGCATCCGCCCGACCGGCGCTGGCGCGGTCCATCAAACGCGCAGGGGCGACTGTCGCCAGTCGGTGTCGTCAGCCAGCGACGCAGCGTGGACAACGCAGGCGGAGGCGGAGGGTGAATCGCAGCTGCCGCTATGACGCAGGATCGGCGCTTGCATCAAAACGTGGCGCGCGCCCGAAGTCCTCGCGCGTAAACGGGCGGTCGCGGAACAGATAGCCGTAATAGAACGTCCGCAGTGCCTGGTGGTAGGCGCGGATGCGGTCCTGGTACGCCAGTTGCGCGCGCAGATCGGTGCCTGCCAGGCGCGTCAATGCAGCCTGCAACGCCACCGGCGGCAACACGCTGGCCACGCGCTGCGCCAGCGCCTCGCGCCGCTGCAAACCTTGGCGATACGCCCCGACCTGCGGGGCCACCTGTTGGTCGCCGTTTTCGTGGAAGGCGAAATACCACTTGTAGTGGAACGCGCCGGTCAGCGGCGCCGAGTCCGCCCACTGCGGGTTCTGCGCGTAGAAGGCCCGCATGGTGTGCTGGCGCGGAATGTCCCAGGCGTGGTTGACCGCCTCGCGCTGCAGCCGCGCGATCTCGCTGCCTTGGTTGACCGGCACTGCCTGATTGATCGCCACATGCGCCAACGCCGGTGCGACCAGCGCCAGCACCACCCAGCAGGTCGCCAGGGCGGTGGCATGCGCGGCCGGGCGCCAGTGGAGGCGCCCGACCAGCACCGACAGCAACACCCAGAACAGCAGATAGGCGCAGGTCATTGCCAGCACCGCGAGCTGCTGCAGCAGCGGCACCGCATTGAGGGTTGCGGCAATCACAAACGGCACACTCAGACACACCAGCACGGCAGCGGCGCGTACCGCCACGCGCCGCACCAGCAACGCGGTGCCCGCGCCCGGCAATGCGGCGAGCATGCGCGCACGCCCGGCCTCGCGCTCGCCCGAGCGCAGATCGAACAGCAGCGCGATCACGAACAACGGCAGCAGGAACACCAGCACGAAGGCGTAGTCGAAGCGCCCGGCCAATGCCAGCTCCGGGTTGTAGCTGTCGCCATCGTGGATCTGCGCTTCCAGGCCCAGCGCACGCACACGCAAAATGTACGGCGAGACATCGCGCATGCCCACCGCAGCAAATGCCAGTGGCGTGGGCACATCCCAGGTCGGATGGAAGCTGTAGTAGGCCGCGCTGCCGGCGTCGTTGGAGCGCGCCACATAGTCTTGCACCGCTGCGATGTCCTCCTGCTGCAGCGCTGCAATGTGCGCGATGTTGGCGCGTTGCGCAGCGATGAGGTGCTGGCCGGAGAGCAGGCTGCACACGGTCAACACCGCCAGCAACAGCAAGCCGGCCAGCGCGGCGCGTGCGCGCAGCAACAGCAGCAGTTCGTATTTCCACAGCAGCATCAGCGCGCCACTCCCACACGCCGGCCGGCCACCACCAGCATGCACAGCGCCGCCAGCAGCCAGGCACCGACCAGGCCGAGCGCCGCGCCTGCGGCGCGCAGCACCTCGGTGGTGGCCGGCGGCTGGAATGCGAACACCGGGATCGCATGCCAATGCGCGGAGGAGATGCGCTTGCGTTGGTCGGCACCGGCATCCTGCGCGGTGTCGTCGGCCATGCTCACCGCATCGGCCTGCAGCTGGTTGAGCTGCTGCACCAGCGTGTAGCGGTAATGCTCGGCCTGGGCGAGAAACCGCTCGTGCGCACGCAGGTCGGTTTCTGCCAGCGTCATCGACAGCTCGCGCAGCGCAACCGTGGGGCTCAGCAAGGCGAACGTGCGCACCAGCAGATGCTGTTGCTGCTGGATGGCCGAATCACGCGCCGCATAGCGCTCGAACAGGCTCGCGGTGAGCCGCTCGCCTTCCAGCGCCAGCAGGCCCTTGTAGTTGACAGGCAGCTCTTCCACCCGCTGCACGCCATAACGCGCCAGCGTCTGCTGCTTGAACTGCGCAAAGTGCGGGTCATCCGGGTTGTGGCTGTCGCCTAGCGTGCGCAGATCGCGCTGGATCGCCACATCGGTCTCCAGCCGCGTCGGCAGGCGGTGCGCCGCACTGGCCACATCCGGCGCCACGCGCGGCACCAGCAGGGCCAGCCACACCCACACCGCCAGCGACACCAGCAACGCATCGCGGCCACGCCGGCACAGCATCGACACCGACAGCACCAACGCGCACCACACCAGCAGATACACCGCATACGCCAGCACCAGCAGCGCAACCCGCAGCGCCTGACCCGGCAACGACGCGATCGGCAGTAACCCGACCAGGGCCGGCAACAGGCAGGCTGCGGCCACCACCGCGAGCGCGAGATATTTGCCACCGAACAGTTGCCCACGCGTGGCCCCCTGCAGCAACAGCGCGCGCAAGGTGCCGGTCTCCTGCTCGCGCGCCACCGCGCCATAGCCGAGAAACACCAGCAGCAGCGGCGCCAGCACCTGCAACACGAACGCCGGGGTGAGCTGGCCGAAGCGCACCAGCAGCGAGCTCTGACGCACATCGCCAAAGTTGGCGGTGTTCTGGCGATGGCCTTCCAGGAACATGCTGTTGCCGGTGAACGCGTCCACGCCGGCATCGAAGGCGGCCAGCGCCGGCAACGGGCGATAGATGAAGTGGCCGTAATGCACCACCCGATGCGGGTGGCGGTCCGGCTGCGCTTCGAAGGCCTGCTGCGCGGCCAATTGCTGGCGTGTGCGGAACTCGGCCACCTCGCGCTGATGATGCGCGGCGGTCAATGCCGCCACCAGCGTGAGCAGCATCAGCAGCACCACACCGATGGCAGCGGAACGGTTGCGCGCCATGAAACGCAGTTCCTCGCGCGCGACCAACAGCACAGGACTCATGCGGCCCGATCCTGCGCACGCGCAAAACGCGCATGCAAGCTGCGCACGTCGAAGCCGCTGTCGCCGGCACCGATCTCTTCGGCAATGCGCCCGTGTTCCAGGAACCCGATCCGATCGGCGACATCCACTGCGCCGAGCAGGTCGTGGGTCACCATCAACACCGCGCCCCCGCGCTCACGCACGCTGCTCACCAAGCGGTTGAAGTCACCAATGGCGCGCGGGTCCAGGCCGGAGGTGGGCTCGTCCAACAGCAACACCGGCACCTGGCGCAGCGTGGCCACCGCAATCGCCACCTTCTGGCGCATGCCCTTGGAAAACCCCGCCAGCCGCTGGCGCCAGGCCTCACGCTGCAGACCGGCGGCGGCCAGCGCCTGGCCGATCTCGGCCTGGCTGCGGCGCTGGCCGGCCAGTGCGAGCAGGTAGTCGGCATTTTCCAGCGCACTCAGGTGCTCGTAGAGCGCCACGTTTTCCGGCAGATAGGCCAGCCGCGCACGTGCGCCGCCAGGGTCGGCGACCGGGTCGATGCCATCGACCCGCAGGCTGCCGGAGGTGGGTTTGACAAAGCCGAGCAAGCTGGAAAGCGTGGAGGACTTGCCGGCGCCATTGCCGCCCAGCAAGGCGTAGACACTGCCGGCGGCAACCTGCAGATCCAGCCCCTGCAGCACGGCGCGGTCGCGGTAGGCCACGTGCAGGTTGCTGATTGAGATGGCAGGGACGGCTTGAGAACTGGAAAGCATGGCAAGGCAATGGATTAACGAAATGATACGTTATCACATTGCGTTCGACGCCTGCAGGGGACCGGGCGACGCCGCGCAAGCGCCCGCCGGAGAGGCGAACGCGTGGTGCGATCCCGCTTGGACGACAGCACCACAGGAAGCAGGCTGGCCGCTGCGGCTGCGCGACCGTCGACGCGAACGCGGTCCGTCAAATGTTACTGTATTACGCAAATATCCTGCGGGTTGCTGCAGTGCCGGAGTAGGAACTCCCTGCACCGCGCGACCCGCGCCCAGGGACCAGCCCTCCGACGCACGCAGCCTGGTGCAACGCGTCGACGCGGCATCGCGCCGTCGAACGCCGCCGCCGGTGCGGCCACCCAGGAGCAGCAAGCCTTGCCACGTTCTCCCTGCAATCGAGATCCCGTACGTCCCACATGACTTCCGATACGCGCCCCTCTGCCCCGCACGCCTCGCCCCCTCCCGCACCCGCTTCCGGCAACGCCGCCGGACCTGCCAGCCGCAGCACCACACGTGCCGCCGCCGGTCTGCTCGCCGCAACCCTGTTCAGCGCCGCACAGGCCAGCGCGCAGTCCATCGACACTAGCGCGCCGCTGCCACCGGTACGTGCCTGGCATGGGGCCAGCGAGGCGTTGATCGTCACACCGGACGATCCGTGGAGCACCCCGGCAGAGCGCAACGATTTCGCCAGCACGCCCAGCTATGACGAGACGCGCGCGTGGCTGGAACGCCTGGTCGCCGCCTCGCCGCTGCTGTCGCTGGAGGTGTTCGGCAAGAGCAGCGAGGGCCGCGACCTGCTGCTGGTCCGCGCGCACAAGGGCGCGCCCGGCAAGCCGGTGGTGCTGGCGCAGGCCGGCATCCACGCCGGCGAGATCGATGGCAAGGATGCCGGCCTGATGCTGCTGCGCGATATCGCGCAACGCGGCAAGGACCACCTGCTCGACCAGGTGGATCTGGTGTTCGTACCGATCTTCAATGCCGACGGTCATGAGCAGCGCGGCCCACTGATCGGCGCCGCATTGCGCGGCCCACAGCAGATGGGCTGGAACACCACCACGCGCGGCATCAATCTCAACCGCGACTACCTCACCCTGGAAGCGCCGGAAACGCGCGCGATGGTCGCGTTGCTGCATCGCCTGGATCCGGCGCTCTATATCGACCTGCATGTCAGCGGTGGGCTGGATCACCAGTACGACATCACCTTTACCTTCGCCGGCTGGGGCACCTATGCACGCTCGCGCGCCACCGCCGACTGGCTGCAGCAACGCTTCACGCCGGCGGTGAACAGCGCATTGCGCAAACAGGGCCACGAACCGGCCATCTACCCGAGCCTGATCGACGAAAACGAGCCGCGCTCGGGCCTGCGTTACGCGCCGGAAGGCCCGCGCTATTCCACCGGGTATGGCGACTTTGCCGGCATCCCCACCGTGCTGGTGGAGAACCATCGCCTGAAGTCGTACCGGCAGCGCGTGCTGGGCGACTATGTGCTGCTGGAAGCAGCACTGCGCGTGGTTGCCCGCGATGCAGGCAACATCGATGCGGCCAAGCGCGCCGATCGCGCCGCCCGCCCGCAGGAACTGATGGTGGCCTGGGAACGCCTGCAACAGCCGATCGCCCAGGTGCCGTTCAAGGGCGTGAGCTACACCCGCGCGTTGTCGCCGGTGTCCGGGCGGCAGGAACTGCGCTGGGAGGGCCGCGATGAAACCTGGACCATGCCGGTGATCGGCTATCGCCAGACCCAGGCGGTGCGCTACCCGCTCGCCTGGTGGATCCCGCCCGGCAACGACGATGTGGTGGAACTGCTCAAGGCGCACGGCATCACTTACGAACGCCTGCAGCAGCCGCGCCAGCTCCAGGTGCAGCAGATCCGCGTCGTGAAGGATGCCGGCACGCAAACGCCGCACGCCGAGCCCGTGGAAGAAACCTTCGCCGCCGGCAGCGTCCGCGTGCCTGCCGATCAACCGATGCGCATGCTGGCGGCCGCGTTGCTGGAGCCGCAGAGCAGCGACTCGTTGCTGGCCAGCGGGCGTTTCCGCAATGCCGGCAGCCCCGACAGCGGCTTGTACGGCGCCGAGTTGGTGGACTTCAGCGAGCGCGTGCTGCGCAGCGACGCCGCCCTGCGCGCCGCCTTCGAACGCAAGCTCGCAGACGATGCCGCATTCCGCGCCGATGGCGATGCGCGGCTGCAATGGATCTATGCGCGCTCGCCGTATGCGGCGATCAACGGCTGGCGTTATCCGGTGCGGCGCCAGCTGGCGGAGTGACCCTGCGCATTGCCGATTGCACGCTGTGGGATCGGCAATGCGGCTTGAGCCTCTTTCGTATCGCGCATTGCGCAAGGCCAGTGGCAACGGCAACGGCAACGGCAACCGCAACCGCAACCGCATCGGCATCGGCATCGGCATCGATACCGGCAGCAACGTCGCTTGCATGCCGGCAGACAGGACGCTTCACCACGCACTGCGCACTCCATCATGCGTGCGTGCCCTCGTGTCTGGCGTGCACGACCACGACCACATCAGCCACGCCACGCAGCGCGCTCAGCGCAGCGCCGGCGCTTCCACTGGCGCATGCTCGGCCATCAACGCACTCACCCACTCGATGAACACACGCAGCTTGGCACTGACATGCCGGTTGGGCGGGAACGCGATCGACAGCGGCATCGGCTCCATCCGCCAGTCCTCGAACAGCGGCACCAGTTCGCCACTGGCCACGTGCGCCCTGGCCATGTACACCGGCAACCACAGCACGCCCATGCCGGCCAGCCCGGCGGCCAGATAGGCATTGCCGTCGTCGGACGCCACCACGTAACGCCCTTGTAGATGCACCGCCTCGCTGCCGCGCTGCATGACATAGGGCACGGTCTTGCTGCTGCGCCAGCGCATGAAGCCGACACAGCGATGCCGGGTGTTTTCCAGCTCGCGCGGATGTGCCGGCATGCCCAGCCGCTGCAGATATGCCGGCGCCGCGTACACGCCCGCCTGCAGGTCGCCCACGCGGCGCGCGATCAGCGACTGATCGGTGATGGTGCCGCCACGCACCACGCAATCCACGTGCTCGCCGATCAGGTCCACGCGGCGATCGCTCACGCCCATGTCCAGCTGGATATCCGGATAACGCGCATGAAAGGCCGGCAGTGCTGGCATCAGGATCAGGCGCGCCAGCGGGCTGGGCACATCCACGCGCAGGCGCCCGCGCGGCAGCGCCGATGCATCGGACAGGCTGGTCTCGGCATCGTCCATGTCCGCCAGCAGCCGCAGCACGCGTTCGTAGTACGCCGCGCCATCGGCGGTGACACGCACCTGCCGCGTGGTGCGGTTGAGCAGCCTCACGCGCAGGCGTGCCTCCAGCTGCTGCACCAGCTGGGTCACGCTGGCCCGGCTCATGTGCAAGGTCTCGGCCGCCTTGGTGAAGCTACCGGTCTCCACCACCCGCGCAAACGCCTGCATCGCGTCGAACCGGTCCATCGCCACTCCCGACCCCAAGATTGTTTGGATTCTACAAACAGTGCTGCTCGCCATCGCCGATTTATCGCGCGCAGGCAAGCACCTACGCTGCCTGCCTGTTCCGATTCGCCACCCGATGGAGGTCACCATGGCAACACGTGAGGCAGTTTTTCCGCAGGGGCGGCACGCGCTGTACGAGCGCCACCGCTATTCGCCGGCAGTCCGCGCCGATGGCTTGCTGTTCGTCGCCGGCCAGGTCGGCAGCCGCGACGACGGCTCGCCGGAGCCGGAGCTGGAGGCAGAGATCGCCCGTGCCTTCGCCAATCTCGATGCCATCCTCGCCGCAGCCGGCTGCAGCACACAGGACGTCGTCGACGTCACGCTGTTCATGCTCGACCCCGACGTGGTGTTCGAGGCCATGTGGGACAAATGGGTGAGCTACTGGGGCCCGGCGCCCTACCCCACCGTCACCGCAGTGGGCGTGACCTGGCTGGCGGGCTTCCGGTTCGAGATCAAGGTCGTGGTGAAACTCCCGACACGGCAGCAGTAAACGTTTCCAGTAACTTGCCGGCTGTATCTCGTTGCGTCTGCATGCAGCCGAAGCAAATCTTTGTTGGCCGCATCGCACTGGCGATAAGTAACTGGCGCGCCCACGCGAAATAATTCAAAGACCGCCACGCCTGGCTCGCCAGTGCATGGCGTTTTTTTTGCGTGCGCACTTCGGAGCAAACGCCTCTTTGTCGATTTCCCCCGGGAAAAATTCGGTTTTTTGCTTACCTCGCCCTTCACCGGCTGCGCTACTCATCGGCAGGCCTGCGATGCGGACGATTATGTCCGCCGATATTCATCCCAGCTGTTTCAAACACCTAAATCGTGCGCCTCGATAGGGCAAAACTATCGTCAGATTCTTGTGGCGCTTTGCTTTCTTAACCGGTTTTTCCAAGTTGTAAAAATCTCGCTAAAGCAATGATGCAGACGGCCGCTACCGCAATCCAGGGCGTTGCGACGCTCATTACCGTTCTGCCCGCGCGCCTCCCATGGCGCTGCGTCCATCACCCACTCAGCCGAGATTCTCAATGAAATTGACCGTCAAGCTTCTCAGTGGCGCCATCGCCCTGGCGTCGTCGACCTGCGCCTACGCGCAGCAGGACTCGATGTTTTCCTTCAGCGGCTTCGGCACGCTGGGCGTGGTGCATTCGACCGAGGACCAGGCCGACTTCACGCCCGACATCCAGACCGTGGAAGGTGCCGGTGCCAGCCACTCCACCTCGGCACGTCCGGACTCGCGTATCGCCGGCCAGGTCAATGCCAACTTCACCGACAAGTTCACCGGCGTGTTGCAGGTGACCAGTGAGTACGCCGAACGCGGCGATTACGATCCCAAGGTCACGCTGGCGCATGTGAAGTATCAGTTCGGCCCGCAGTTCGCCGCGCGCCTGGGCCGCATCACTGCGCCGCTGTACATGCTGTCCGAGTACCAGCGCGTCGGTTACGCCACCCCGTGGGTGCGTCCGCCGTACGAGGTCTACAACTACCTGCTGCCGATGGACGGCGTCGAAGGCGTGTACACCATCAACGCCGGCGAGAGTGTGGTCAGCGTGCAGGGTTTCTACGGCCGCATCGATTCGAAGAAGGCCGATGTGTACGCCATGCGCGGCCTGGCGCTGGGCCTGGAATCGGGTGCGTCCACGTTCCGCGCCGCCTACATCGTGGGCACCACCGATTTCGATACACCGTCGCTGGAGCGCCTGTTCTCGGTCTATCAGCGCATCAATCCCGCACTGGCCGATCGCCTGACCACCTATGGCGTGGACGGCAGTTTTGCCAGCCTGGGTTACGCCTACGATCCGGGCAGCTGGTTTCTGCGCAGCGAAGTGATCCGCGCCGATTACTCGCCCTCGCTCAACGGCAAGACCACCTCCGGTTACCTCAGTGTCGGCGGTCGCTTCGGCACGCTGACGCCGTCGATCACCTATGCCAACGTCGATCGCAAGGGCCCGACCATCGCGGCCGGCCAGGATCCGGTCGGCGTGATGACGCGCGCACTGGCGCAGGCCGAGAGCGGCCGTCACAGCTTTACCGCATCGCTGCGTTGGGACGCGCGTGAAAGCGTCGCGTTCAAGCTGCAGGCCAGCCACATCAATAACAACGCGGGCTCGTTCGGATCGTTGAACAACATCCAGCCGGGCTTCCGTCCGGGCGGCAGCTACAACCTGCTGTCGGCCTCCGTCGACTTCGTGTTCTAAGAGAGCCCCCATGACCATTTCCAAGTGTTTTGCAGTCTCCCTGCTTGCCGCGTTGTCGCTGAGCGCGTTCTGCGCCAATGCCGATGTCGTGGTGGTGATGTCGGCCAAGGGCGGCCCGGACAGCCTCAGCGCCGCGCAGGTGTCGCAGATCTTCCTGGCCAAATCCAACAGCCTGCCCGGTGGCGGCGCGGCGGTGCCGATCGATCAGGAAGAAGGCGTCGCCACCCGCGATGAGTTCTACAAGAAAGTGGCCTCACGCGACGCGGCACAGCTGAAGTCGTATTGGTCGCAGCTGATGTTCACCGGCAAGGCGCAGCGTCCCAAGCGTGTCAGTGGCGACGATGCGGTCAAGAAGGCCGTTGCCGCCACGCCCGGCGCCATCGGTTACATCAGCGCCAGCGCAGTCGACGCCAGCGTCAAGGTCGTCCTGAAGCCGTGACCCGCCACCTGCTCGAGACTCAAGTCATGAGACGCATCCTGTCGCTACCGTTGTTCTGGAAAATCCTGATGCCGGCCGCGGTGGCGATCCTTTGCCTATCGAGCTATGTGGCCTTCAGTACGCTGGTCTTTCACCGCAACAACGACCGCCTGGAAGCGGTACGCGACGTGCATTTTCCGATGCTCGACGCCATGACACGCAACGTGGCTGCGCTGGACAAGCTCATCAACGGGCTCAACGGCGCCGCTGCCGCCGGCGATGCCGACATGTTGGCGGCCACCAAGCCGGTGGCCGACGAGATCCACGCCTCCTACGTGAAACTGCAGAAATCCGATCCTGCCAATGCGACGGAGCTGGCACGCCTGGGCAAGGAGTTCGATCAGTACTACAGCCTGGCGCACGGCGTGGCCGCCGCGTTCGTGGAACAGCGCGAACCCGATGCGGCGCAGATGAGCGCCATGGCACCGGCACTGGAAACCTATCGCACCACCCTGACCGCCATGCAGAAGCGTGCCGATGCACGCTTCCGCGGCACCGTGCAGGAAGCGGTGGACAGCTCGGTGGCGGCAAGCATCGGCGGGCTGGTGCTGGGCCTGGTCGGTGCGGTGCTGTGCATCGCCTTCGGCTGGATCGTCGCACGCGCCATCACCCAGCCGCTGAACCGTGCGGTGGGCATTGCGCATGCGGTGTCGTCGGGCAAGCTGGACAACAGCATCTCGATCGACCGCAACGACGAGGTCGGCCAGCTGCTGCAGGCGATGGACAGCATGCAGCGCCAGCTGCGTCGCGTGATCCAGGCGCAGACCGACATGGGCGACAAGCATGAAGCCGGCATGGTCAGTCACCGTATCGCCGAGCAGGAATTCCCCGGCGAATTCGGCAGCATGGTGCGGGCCAGCAACGCGCTGGTGTCCAGCCATATCGCGGTGACGATGCAGATCGTCGCATTGACCGAGCGCTATGCCGCCGGCGACCTGTCGCAGCAGCTGGAGCCGCTGCCGGGCGAGAAGGCGGTGATCAGTCAATCGATCAACGATGTGCGGGCCAGCCTGTTGTCGATCAATGGCGAGATCAAGCGGCTGGCATCGGCGGCGGCGGCAGGCGACTTCAGCGCGCGTGGCGACGAGACCGCGTTCGAGCATGATTTCCGCCAGATCGTGGTGGACCTCAATCACCTGATGAGCAGCTCGGACCAGAGCCTGGGCGCGGTGTCGCAAGTGTTGCAGGCGATTGCGAGCGGCGACCTGACCACGCGCATGCACGGCGACTTTGCCGGCGTGTTCGCGCGCATGCGCGACGATGCCAACACCACGGTGGACCGCCTGACCGACATCGTCGGGCGCATCCAGCATTCCTCGTCGGAGATCGATACTGCGGCCGGTGAAATTGCCGCCGGCAATCAGGACCTGTCGCGGCGTACCGAACAGCAGGCGGCCAGCCTGGAAGAAACCGCCGCCTCGATGGAGGAACTCACCTCCACCGTCAAGCAGAACGCCGAGCATGCGCGACAGGCCAACGAACTGGCACGCAATGCAGCCGGTGTGGCCTCCAAGGGCGGCGAGGTGGTCAGCCAGGTCGTCGGCACCATGTCGGGCATCGAAACCTCCTCGAAGAAGATCGCCGAGATCATCAGCGTCATCGATGGCATCGCGTTCCAGACCAATATCCTGGCCTTGAACGCGGCGGTGGAAGCCGCCCGTGCCGGCGAACAGGGCCGCGGCTTTGCGGTGGTGGCCTCGGAAGTGCGCACGCTTGCGCAGCGTTCGTCCGCTGCGGCCAAGGAGATCAAGGAGCTGATCGACGCCTCGGTGGGCAAGGTGGCCGAAGGCTCGGTGCTGGTGCACAAGGCCGGCACCACCATGACCGAGATCGTCGCCAGCGTGAATCGGGTCACCGACATCATGGGTGAGATCACCGCCGCATCCAGCGAGCAATCGGCCGGCATCGAACAGGTCAACCAGACGGTGATCCAGATGGACGAAACCACCCAGCAGAATGCAGCGCTGGTGGAGGAAGCGATGGCCGCAGCACGGGCGATGGAAAAGCAGTCCAGCACCCTGACCCAGCTGGTCTCGTTGTTCCAGCTGCAGCCTGCCAGCGCACCGCAACTGGAAAGAGAGGTCGCATAGTCGACCGAGCGGATCGTCTCGCGACGTATCCGATGCCCTCTTCTGCATTGAATGCAGAAGGGGGCTTTTTTGTGCCCACCGGTGGCGAACGCAGCGCAGGCCTGGCACCGTCTCAAGGCGAGCCGCGCACATCCTGCGCCGATGACCGGCCCTGCGGTGTTCGCGACTGCACTCCCACGGTTGTCCATCTGACCACGGGTGCCGGCATACCCCGACCTCCACGCGGGCGGTTGTCCGACAGCAGCAACCGCGCTCTGCTGATGGCGCAGCTATGCGTCATCGCAAAAACCCTGGCGCGGAAGCACATCCGCACGCTCCAGGCATAACCAGGGGCTTATCGCCTGTCAGCCCGTATGCCGCCCAATGCGCGAGACCGGTCACAGTTTTGCCGGAAAAACTGACGCGACTGCACATTCCTCACGCCTACGTCACCACCAAGCAACATTTGCATGCGATAGCTGTCGCGCTCGCTAAAAAGGCGAGCCAACTGTCCCCCTTCCAGCGCGCGTTCCGCTGAGCGTCGATCTGCCCCCCGGCAGCCGGCGGTGGCGTCGTGCGTCCGATTGATTTTCCAGGAGATTCACTGCCCATGCGCTTCCGGACTTTCTTCGCCGTTCTGCTGTTCACCGCTGCCAGTGCCAGCGCAAACGCCCAGGTCGTCACCCTCAACAAGGGCGGCTACACCTTGCGCTACGACTGCACCAACCACACCGCGTTGCGCTACGAGTACGTGCTGCAGGCCGATACCGGCTCGGCCGCGCGCCCGTCCAGTTTCAATCTGGACACCGAACTGCCCAGCGGCTGCGCCGGCCAGACCTCCACCGCCTCCTACGCCAGCGTGCGCACCGGCTACGATCGCGGGCACCTGGTGACCTCCAACCACATGGACTACAACGCGACCTACATCCGTCGCGCCAACCTGATGTCCAACATCGTGCCGCAGGTGTCCAGCTTCAACCAGGGCATCTGGGTACGCGCCGAGAACGTGGCCGAGTGTTACCGCGACATCGCCAGCGTGCAGGTCTACGGCGGTGTGATCTACAGCGACACGACCAACGATTACTTCCTGAGCAGCCACGGCATCCGCACCCCGGACTTCTTCTGGAAGACGATCATCACCGCCAACCCGGGCGGCGGCACCCGCGCGATCAGCTGGCTGATTCCCAACAGCGCCAACCTCGGTTCGCTGGACAGCTACATCGTCAGCATCGACGAACTGGAAGACCTCTACGGCGCCAGCACCATCGGCATCACCGCACCAGCCGCCGTCAAGGCCATGCTGCCCGCCACCACCTGGCCGCAGCCGAGCAATTGCGACCTGGGCTGAGGCCGGCTGCCCGCTTCTCCAGCCACGTCGATCAAGGGCGGCTGACACCCATGTTGCGAGCAGTCGTCAGGTGGGTACGAACGGCGCCTCCGGCACCGGAGTGTCCGAATGGCCCTGCCGATGTCGGGCACCGGCCGTGCCCATCTGGCGCTGAGCGCAGCAGCTTGCTCAGCCGCTCTACATCGCTGGGCGGTTGATCCAGCAGACAAGGCCCGGGATTCCCGGGCCTTGTCGTTGCAGGCAGCACCACGCCTGGCCCGCTGCAACGCGCACTCAGGCCTCGGGCGCGGCAAGCGCCGCAAACCAGTCCGCGTATGGCGTGTTCTTGACCAGATGCCGATTGAAGTCTTTGGCACCATCGCTCCACCACACCGGGCCGCGCTCTCCCAGCGCCGTCTTGGCACGATCGACCGCCGCACGCGCTGCAGCCAGCCGCCCGGCATCCTCGTCGCGCTTGGCCGCCTTGACCGCGCGTCGCGCGTCCATCAAGGCGCCGACCAGCCCGGCACGCACGTCTTCGCGCAGATGTGGGTTGGCGGTACGCCAGAGCCGGCCACGCACGATCAGATACCGGCCATCGGGCGTGGTGACGGGCGCAGCGGCGGCAGCCGTCATTGCCAATGCACTCGCCAACAACCAAGTAACGTCGTGCAGACCAAGCCGCGCCTACTCGACCCGCGCAAAGCGGGGACGCGCAACGCCGTCCACCTTGACCTGCTCGACGAACATCGCATACGGCCGCACCCACAGACCGACCTCGCTGTCCAACGGGCGATAGAGCACCAGCGGGGCCAGCGTTTCGCTGCAACGCACGACGCCGAGCACGTCATAACGGCCGCCCTTGAAGTGGCGGTACTGGCCCAACGCGATGTTGGGCAATGGCGACAGGGAGGTGTCCATGGATGTCACAGGATGGGCAATCCGCAAGTCTAGGCAGCATGGCCGGCCACAGCCAGCACATGCCGCGCAACCGGTGCCCTCTGCCGGGTTCAGCGTTGCACGGCCGCGTGCAACGCTGCCACGCGCTTACTGGTCGTCGTCTTCGTCTTCGTCGTCTTCCGCGCCCAGATCGTCATCGTCCTCGACCGGGTCTTCGATGCCATCGTCGTCATCGATCTCGCTGTCCTGTGCAGGCCCTTCCTGAATCGGTGTGTTGTCGCTGCCCGGTGCCTTGATGCCATTGGGCGGGGTCGGATCGTCTACGCCGCGGTTGCCGTTTTCGTCGTTGCTCATGGTCTGCTCCAGCGGTAAAAGACCGCACGGCCACCCTCCTCCCGCCGATGTGACGCGCACGTGTGTCCTGCACGATGGCAGCGCGCCCGTGCGGCCACGCGTGAGGCGAACGAGCGCGACTGCATCCGGCCGGCGCCTGTGGCCGTAGTGATGAGAACGCCCACGGAGTCACCCGCATGCCGAGCCTGATCTGCGACCTGAAAGACCTGCTCGCCGCCTGGAAGGCCGAAGCCGGAACCTTCGATGCCTGCAACATGCCCGCCTCCGCGCTGGCCTTCCGCGACTGCCATCGTCGCCTGTCCGCGCTGCTGGACGACCATGCGCGCCACGCGGCGGCGCCGACGGCCGCGCTGGCTGCGCACGAGCAGCCGGGCTCAGTGCCCCAGCTGCAGGCGCGCGCCATCGCGTCGATGGGTTCCTAAGGTTTCGATCAGCGTGTCGCTGGCCTGATTCACGCCGATTACCTCGACCTCGGCGCCGTGCGCGCGCAGCTTGAGCACCACCCGATCCAGCGCCGCCACCGCGCTGATGTCCCAGAAGTGCGCGTGGCTCAGATCGATCAGCACCTTCGGCGGCGTGCCCGGGAAATCGAAGCTGGCCACGAACTGCCCGGCCGATGCAAAGAACACCTGGCCGCGCACCGCATACACGCGCACTCCGTCGTCACGCTCGCTGGCCTGCACCTGCAACATGCGCCCGACCTTGCGCGCAAAGAACAGCGCCGACAGCAGCACCCCGGCCAGCACGCCGCGGGCCAGATCGTGCGTCCATACCGTGACCATGACGGTGCCCAGCATCACCACCGACGAACTCCCCGGGTGCGTGCGCAGATCGCGTAGCGAGCTCCAGCTGAAGGTGCCGATGCTGACCATGATCATCACCGCCACCAACGCCGCCATCGGGATCTGGCGCACCCAGGGCGCGCCATACACCACCATCAGCAGCAGGACGACACCGGCCACCAGGCACGACAAACGCCCGCGCCCGCCCGAGCGCACATTGATCACCGATTGCCCGATCATCGCGCAGCCGGCCATGCCACCGAAGCACCCGGCCAGTAGGTTCGCCAGCCCCTGCCCTGCACATTCGCGGTTGCGCTGCGACGGGGTGTCGGTGAGGTCTTCGACAATCTGCGCGGTCATCAACGACTCCAGCAGGCCCACCACGGCCAGCGTCGTCGACACCGGCAGCAGGATGCGCACGCTGTCCCACGTCAGCGGTACGTCCGGTAGCAGGAACACCGGCAGGCTGTCGGGCAGACGGCCCATGTCGCCCACGCTGCGGATGTCGATGTGCCAGTACGCGCACACCGCCGTCAGCACCACGATGGCGACCAGCGGCGAGGGAATCGCCGTGGTGAAGCGCGGCAGCAGATAGATGATGGCCAGGCCCGCTGCACACACCGCATGCACCGGCCATGGCATGCCGACCAGCTCCGGCAACTGCGCCAGGAAGATCAGGATCGCCAACGCATTGACGAAGCCGGTGATCACCGAGCGCGAAACAAAGCGCATCAATGCGCCCAGGCGCAATGCCGCGGCGATCAGCTGCAGCACGCCGGCCAGCACGGTGGCCGCCAGCAGGTACTGCAGGCCGTGGTCCTTGACCAGGTCCACCATCAACAACGCCATTGCGCCGGTGGCGGCCGAAATCATGCCGGGCCGGCCACCGGCGATCGAGGTCACCACCGCAATGCAGAATGCCGCGTACAGCCCGACCTTGGGGTCGACGCCGGCAATGATCGAAAAGGCAATGGCTTCGGGAATCAGCGCAAGCGCGACCACGATGCCGGCGAGCACATCGCCACGCACGTTGCCGAGCCATTGCTGGCGCAACGAGAAAACTCTGGACATTGAAACGACTCCGCGCACCGGCAAACACACGGCGCGAATACATGAACGTCAAACACCTGGACCTTCGCAGCAACTGCGAGCGCGTGATGCCTTAGGTCAGGGTGGTGTCATGTGTCGGAGGAAATCGCTCTGGACGAGGCTGCATGCTAACGCGCTGAGGTCGGTCTGCACAACCCGATGGCGCGCTGCTGCACACGCGCGTCGAGCCGAGCAACGCTGCCAATGCATGAGCAACATCAACGCACAGGCCGCTGGAAGCTGCGTGCTGGCATCGCATGCTGCCGCTGGCGAGGGCAAGCTGCATGCGTCGCGGGCGCACGGCGTTGCGTGAGACACCGTCTGCACGCGGTAGATCTACCGGGCCAGCATGCGCCCCGTCGCTTCAGCCGCTGCCGGCAGCGCGTGGCTCAGTCGTCGCCGAGCACACGCTCGCCCATCAGTTCGCGTTCGCGCTTTTCCAGTTCTTCGGCATAGCGCTTGCGCACGAAGCCTTCCGACAACACGCCCAGCACCTTGCGTTGTGCATCGATCACCGCCAGCTCGTCGGCCTGCGTAGCGTCGAAGACCTTCATCACCGCCACGATGTCGGTGTCTGCCAGCAATGCCGCATCGCGGTGCTTGGCGTAGTCGCTCACCGGCGCATCGGCCTGCACGTTGTCCGCGTACAGCACCGCCAGCGGCACCACACCGGCGTAATGGCCGGCGGCGTCTTCCAGCACCACGCGCTGCGTGGATCCCAATGGAAACCGCCGGCGAAACTCGCTCACCGTGGTGTCGTGCGCAGTGTGGTTGGCGTCCTTGCGCATCATCTTGCCGGCCGACAGATTGCGCACCCACCCCACGTCGCGTGCGCTGCGGATGTTCTCGCCACGCAGATGCAGGCGCCAGGTGGAGAACGAATAGCCAAACACCTGGCGCACCACGGTGTTGGCCACCAGCACCGCCACCATCACCGCGCTCGCCAGCACAAAGTCGTGCGTGCCTTCCAGGATCAGCATGGCCATCGTCATCGGCGCGCCGACAATGGCTGCCGCCAACGCGGCCATGCCCACCAACGAAGCGCTGGTGATGTCCACTGCCGCGGCACCGACCAGCAGGTTCAGGAACACCGCAAACAGGCTGCCCACCAGCGAGCCCATGAACAGCGAAGCGAAGAACAGGCCGCCACGGAAGCCGAAACCCAGCGAGATGCCCGACGCGATGCATTTGAGCACCAGCAAACCGGCCAATACCTGCAGCGTGCTGCTGCTGGTCAGGTCCAGATGCAGGGCGCCATGTCCCGACGACAGCACTTGCGGCGAATACATCGCCAACGGAATCAGCAGCAACCCGCCCACCACCGGGCGTCCCCAGATCGGCAGCTCGATCCGTCCCACGGCGCGTTCGATACCGGCCACCAGCCGCATCACCGCGATGCCGATCAACGCACAGGTCAGCCCCAGCGCGATGTAGATCGCATAGTCGCGCGGCTGCAATTGATAGGCGACCGCCGCCGGCAACGAATACGGCGCGGCACCGAGCGCGTTGGCCATGAACGCGCCGGCCAGCGCCGCTGCGGCCACCGGCGCAAGCGCCGACGGCGTATAGGCGCCGATCACGATCTCGAACGCGTAGAACGCACCGGCCAGCGGCGCCCCGAACGCACCGGCGATCGCGCCTGCCGCGCCGGCACCGACCAGCGTGCGCATGTCGGCCCGGCGTACCCGCAGGACACGGCCCAGCTGCGAACCGGCGCCTGCGCCCATCTGCGTGTAGGTCGCCTCCAGCCCCACCGATGCGCCAAAGCCGTTGGACAGCAGCGTCTGCACCGCAACGATCAGGTTGTCGCGCATCGACATGCGCCCGCCGTGCAGGGCGTTGGCTTCCACCGCATCCACCAGCGGCCGCTTGCGCCGCCGCGCCAGCAAGGCCACCAGGCCCACCAGCAGGCCGCCCAACGGCAACACCAGCAACTGGGTGGCGGTGATCGATTCGGCGGTACTGAGCCGCTCGCCCGGTGCAAGCGCGTACAGCCAGGCCTGCAGCGCATGCGCCATGCCGGCCTGCACCACCATCAGTGCCGCCGCGATCAGCCCCACCACGGCTGCCAGCCCGATGAACCACAGATCGTTGGCGCGCAACTGCCGGCGCAACCACTCCAGCGGCCGTCGCCAGGATGCTGCCGCCGGGTGCACGGCGTGCGTGGGGGTGTGAGGAAGTGGCTGCATGGAAGACCAGCGCTCCGCCGGATCAGGGTGCCGGCGCACGGGAGACGTCAGCGATGCGGCCTAGTGTGCAGCAACCTGGCTGACCTGCCGCAGTCTGGCCGCGGCAGTGCACGCAACGAACACAGCGACAGCAGCGGGCGCAGGCCGCGCGCCGGGGGACGACACTCTCACCCCAGTGCACACAGCGGCGTTTCCCCGGGGCGCAAGGTCAGCACACGCACACCGGTACGCGTCACCGCCACGGTGTGCTCGAACTGCGCCGACAACTTGCCGTCGCGCGTATGCACCGGCCATTGGTCCGGCTCGGCGCGGATCGCCGCCCTGCCCTGATTGATCATCGGCTCAATAGTGAACACCATGCCTTCCTGCAGCTGCATCCCCGTGCCGGCATGCCCGTAGTGCAGGATCTGCGGCTCTTCATGCATCTGCCGGCCGATGCCATGCCCGCAATATTCCTTCACCACGCTATAGCCCTGCTCGCGCGCATGCCGCGCGATCGCATGACCGATGTCGCCCAGCCGCGCGCCCGGACGCACCGCCGCAATCCCCTTCCACATCGCCTGATAGGTGGCCTGCACCAGCCGCCGCGCCGGATACGCCACCTCGCCCACCAGATACGTCGTGCTGGAGTCGGCGATATAGCCGTCCTTTTCCAGCGTGATATCCAGATTGACGATCTGCCCGTTGCGCAGCACGTCCGCGGCCGCGGGCACGCCATGGCACACCACATCATCGATCGAGGCGTTGAGCACGAAGGGGAAGTCGTACTGGCCCTTGCTGGCCGGCCGCGCGCCCAGCTCGTCGACAATCATCCGCTCGACGAAGTCGTTGAGTTCCAGCGTGCTGCGGCCTGCCAGCGGCAGCTGATCCAGCGCATGGAACACCTGCGCCAGCAGCGCACCGGCGTTGGCCATCAACGCAATCTCCGCCGGCTGCTTGATCATGTCCGCGCCGGTTTCAGGGATTGCGGCCGCACGCCTGCCGCGCGCAGTTCCTGCGCCACGATGTCCTGGAACGAGGATTCCGGATGCATCTCGCACAGCATGCCGACCTTGATCCAGAAAGTGGCCTGCGCGTTGATCGACCGGCTGGTCACCGTGCACGCGCGGCGCAGTTGATCGTGCAGTTCGTCATCGATATTGACGATGCCCATGCAAGCTCCTGTGTCATGAATATACGAATCGTATATGAAACGTATAAATTCCCGCAATGCCGGCAGTTGCCTGCGGCTGCGCTCGCCGGGTACCAGGCGGACGCAGCCGGGAAGACACCAGGCAGGGCAGCGCTAGTGACCGGCAACCGGCGAGCGTGCGCCCGCCGCAAAGCCGTGCTGTCGGGCACGCCATGCAATCAGCAGCCCGATTGCCAGCAGCAAGGCCATGGCAACCGGAAAGGTCTGCGCGCCCCATTGGTCCAGCAGCACGCCGCCCACCACCCCACCGCCGGCGATGACGCTGTTCCAGGCAACCACGTTGAGCGACAGCGCAACATCGGCGCCGTCGCCTGCGCTGTCGGCAAGCGCGGTCTGCAGCAGGGTCGCCGCGCCACCAAAGGTCAGGCCCCACACCGCCACACAGACGTAGACCACAGGCTGCACGTCTTGCAGCAACGCCAGCACCACTGAGATCGCAAGGAACGTCGCCAACGACACCAACACCGTGCCACGCAGGTGCTGCTCCACCAACTTTGCTGCCACGCCGATGCCGACCAGTGCCGCAACGCCGAAGATCAACAGCAACACGTCCACGCGATGTGCCAGCCCCGCGTGTGCGGCGAACGGCGCCACATAGGTGTACAGGATGTTGTGAGCCAGCATCCACGCCATCACGGTGGCGAGCACCGGGCGCACGCCGGGCGTGCCGAGCACCTTGCGCAGCGGCACCCGCTGCGCTGCGGACTGGCCGGGGTAGTCGGGCACCTTCAGCAGCACCCACACGATCAGAATGAGCGTCAGTCCGGACATCGCGGCGAACGCGCTGCGCCAGCCCAGTATGCCGCCCATCCAGGTGCCCAGCGGCACGCCGAGGGAAAGCGCAACCGGCGTGCCCACCATCGCAATCGCCATGGCCCTGCCCTGCTGGTCCGGCTGCACCATGCGCCGCGCGTAACCGGCAAGCAGGCTCCACGCCAGGCCTGCCGCTGCGCCGGCAAACAAGCGCGCCACCAGGGTCAGCGCGTAACTGGTCGATAGTGCGGTGACCGAGTTGAACAGCAGGAAGCCGACGATGGTGAGCAACAGGACGTTACGCCGCCTCCACTGCTGGGTCGCAATGGTCAGCGGAATTGCGGCAATCACCGACCCCAGCGCGTAGGCGGTTACCGTCTGCCCGGCCAGTGCCGGGCTGATACCAAGGCCTGCGGACATCTGCGGCAGCAGTCCTGCCGGAAGGGTTTCGGTCACGATACAGATGAAGCCGGTCATGGCCAGCGCCAACAGCGCGGCGACTGGCAATGGCGGCGGGATCGCGCTGGCAGTGGATGCAGTTGGAGAGGTCACACGCTGTCCTTTGTTGGGGAGGGGGATGCCGGTCAGGCCGCTATATATATATCGATCGATACACATAAAGACCGAAAAAAGCAGGTCTTCGTCCTGAGACCTGCCGGCGGCACCACTGAGTGCCTACATATGTATCGCTCGATATATATATCTACAGGTTGGCTGCGTTGTCAACGACATCTGTATCGATTAGTCTTGATGTAGAGATCGGAGGGCGCCATGGCGCAAATGGGAAGGCCACGCAGCTTCGACCGTGACGCCGCGGTGGAAGAAGCGCTTCACCTGTTCTGGGAACAGGGCTACGAGTCCACCTCGTTGAGCCAGCTCAAGGCCGCGATTGGTGGCGGCATCACCGCGCCCAGCTTCTATGCCGCCTTCGGCTCGAAGGAAGCGCTCTTCAAGGAATGCATGGACCGCTACCTGGCGACCTACGCCAAGGTGACCCACTGCTTGTGGGACGCCGCGCTCGGCCCCAGGCAGGCGGTGGAGCTTGCGCTGCGCCGCTCCGCCAAGATGCAGTGCGAGCGTGGCCACCCGAAAGGCTGCATGGTCACGCTGGGAGTGATGAGCGCGCCGTCGCCGGAGCTCTCGGCACTGTGCACACCGCTGACGCGCTCGCGCGCACGCACGCGCGCCGGCATCCGCGCCTGCGTGGACCGCGCCATCGCCGGCGGCGAACTCGGGCCCGCCGTGGACGCCGCCGCACTGACCTGCGTGTTCGACAGTTTCCTGCTCGGGCTATCCACGCTGGCCCGGGATGGCATGAGCTTCAAGGCGATGGATGCCGCGATCACGCAGCTCATGGGGCTTTGGGACGCCCAGGCGCGCTAGGTAGGCAGCGCTTCGACCTTGCCGCCGAGCAAGGCTGGAAGTCGATGCGCGTGTGCTCAAGCGTATCCGCAAGTGCTGTGCTGGAGCCCCAGCCACAGCCGGTGGCCCCGGCCAATCCCTGATGCACTGGTCCTACGGCGGTTGGTGCGCGGCACCGGCCTCCGCCGTGCAGGCGCAAACTGAGCCAACTATTGCACTTTGCAACTATATTTGTAGAGTAGCGCAATGAAAGACGATTCCGCTGTCGCAGCCCTCTCTGCCCTCGCACACACCGATCGACTGGCCGCATTCCGAATGCTTGTTCGCGCAGGCCCTGACGGCATGCCGTCAGGGGAGATTGCCGAGCGGCTTACGATCCCACCAACACGAATGAGCTTTCACCTCGCAACGCTGGAGCGTGCTCGCCTGCTGCGCTCCTGGCGCGATGGGCGACGTGTCCTTTATGCGGCGAGCTACGAGGACATGCGCCAGCTGCTCTCGTTTCTCACCGAGGACTGCTGCTCGGGCAACCCAGAGATCTGTGGTGTGGCCCTGACTCGTTGCGCACCGGAAACCTGCGTTTGAGCCTTCCTCAGCCTTAATGCCCGTCGGCCTGACACGGCCCAGCTCAAGGAGATCATTGCGATGCTGACGATCTATCACAACCCTGCCTGCGGCACGTCCCGGAACGTCTTGGAGATGATGCGCCAGTCTGGCGAGGACCCTGAAATCATCGAATATCTGCACACCCCCCCGACGCGCGAGAAGCTGGTCGAGCTAATTGCCGCCATGGGCATCGCGCCGCACGATCTGTTACGCCAGAAGGGAACCCCGTACGCGGAGTTGGGCTTGGACAATCCTGCCCTCACTGACGAACAGCTGGTGGACGCGATGATCGCGCACCCAATCCTTATCAATCGTCCCATCGTCGTTTCCGATCGGGGCGTGGCGCTCTGCCGGCCATCCGAGAAAGTGCTCACGTTGCTGGCCCACCCGGTCGCGTCCTTTACGAAAGAAGACGGCGAAGCGGTGACGACAGGCGGAGCGTCGAAGTGATGGGTGGCGTTGCCATGGATCTACCCGGCATCGATCCGACACACCTCACCCCAATCGACGTCAACGCACTGGCCACGCCCGGCGACCCCAGACATCCGCCCCGCATCCTCATCCTGTACGGCTCGTTGCGCGAGCGCTCCTATTCGCGGCTGCTGGCAGAGGAAACTGGACGCTTGTTGCGCTGGTACGGCTGCGACGTACGCATCTTCGATCCGCACGACCTGCCGCTGCCCGACGGGGCGGCTCCAGACCACCCGAAGGTGAGTGAATTACGCGAGCTCGCCTACTGGTCGGAGGGTATGGTTTGGGTCAGTCCGGAGCGCCATGGCGCGATGACAGGGATCATGAAAGCGCAGATCGACTGGATTCCTCTCACCGAGGGCGCCAAGCGCCCGACGCAGGGCAAGACGCTGGCCGTCATGCAGGTTTGCGGCGGTTCGCAAAGCTTCAACGCTGTGAACCAGCTGCGCGTGCTCGGCCGGTGGATGCGCATGCTCACGATCCCGAACCAGTCATCCGTTGCCAAGGCGTTTCAGGAGTTCGATGAGTCCGGGCGGATGAAGCCGTCTGCCTACTATCAACGCGTCGTCGACGTTTGCGAGGAACTGGTCAAATTCACCTGGCTTGTGCGTGGCCGCTCGGCGTATCTGACCGATCGCTATTCTGAGCGAGTTGAAAACGCCGAAGAATTGTCCAAGCGTGTAAATCAGCGCTCCATCTGACCACTGCGGAGCGCTGCATGCTTGCCCTCGCGATTTTCATCGTCACCCTTGTTTTCGTCATCTGGCAACCGCGCGGGATTGGCATCGGCTGGTCGGCCCTCGCCGGTGCAGCAGTCGCTTTGGCTACCGGCGTCGTCGGGTGGAACGACGTCGGCACCGTGTGGGGGATCGTCTGGGATGCGACCTTTACCTTCGTCGCCCTCATCATCATCTCGCTCATCTTGGACGCGGCCGGCTTCTTTGCCTGGGCAGCACTGCACGTGGCTCGATGGGGCGGCGGCAATGGTCGGAAACTGTTTCCACTGATCGTTCTGCTAGGCGCCACGATCGCTGCGGTTTTCGCTAACGATGGCGCGGCACTTTTGCTGACGCCCATTGTTCTCGCCATTTTGCTGCGCCTGAATTTCCCACCTGCCGGCGCGCTCGCGTTCACGGTGGCATGTGGTTTCATCGCTGACACGGCAAGCCTTCCGCTCGTTGTCTCGAATCTGGTCAACATCGTCACGGCGAACTTCTTTGACGTGTCATTCGGACGCTATGCAACGGTCATGGTGCCGGTGAATCTAGTGTCGGTCGTAGCGACACTGATCGTGCTGTGGCTCTGGTTCCGGCGCGACATTCCTCGCACGTATCCGGTCAGCGATCTCGAAGCGCCGCGTGAGGCGATACGTGACACGGCGGTCTTCCGTGCTGCCTTGCCACTTCTCGCGTTGCTACTTGTGGCGTATTTCGTGACCGGGCCGCTCGGTGTACCCATCGCTCTGGTGACGGGCGCGGCCGCACTGATGCTGATGGCAATTGCTGGCCGCTGGGCGACGGGCGGCAGAGGCGCCACGATGCAGCTGACGAAGATCCTGCGCGAAGCGCCCTGGCAGATCGTGCTGTTTTCGGTTGGCATGTATCTGGTGGTCTACGGACTCGGCAATGCTTGGCTAACTAAAGCGGCAAGTGCGGTCCTTGAGTGGCTGGCGGCGCAGGGAAGTTTTGTGGCCACGATCGGCACCGGCTTCGCAGTGGCGGGACTCGCCTCGATCATGAACAACATGCCGGCAACGCTGGTGGGCGCGCTCGCGATCGATGGGGCCAACGTTCCCGATGCTACCCGCGAATTGATGATCTATGCCAACGTCGTGGGCAATGATTTGGGTCCTAAGCTCACCCCGATCGGCTCGCTCGCGACGCTTCTATGGCTGCATGTCCTAGCCGGAAAGGGCCAACGAATCACGTGGGGCCAATACATGAAGGTGGGACTGATACTGACGCCGCCCGTTCTTTTGGCCACCCTCGTCGCGCTTTGGATCTGGCTGCCGCTATCGCAATGATGGTCTGGGCGGTTGCTTGGACTGATGCGCAACAGGTTGATGATGGCGCAGCGAAATCGGGGCCGAGAATTCTCAGCTCCCGTGAGTTTTACAGGGAGCCTAACCGCTCGGACGCATAGCCCACATAGTGGCTAGTCATCTCCACACCGGTCCAGCCGTACCCTCAAGCTCGGCCGCTACCAGTGTCGTGCCGCTGCCGGCGAAGGAATCCAGGATTCGTCCGCCTGTCTCGCAGATCTTGACCGGCTGCCGCATCAAGTCGGCGGGTTTGCCGGTCAGGTGATGCTTGTCAGCCTTGCGCACCGATTCACGGATGACCCCCGGCAGCACAGGCGCGCGGCGATCCAGTGGCATGTTGCCCTTGCTGCCCCACACGATGTGTTCGGCTTGGTTCCAGCAGCGCCCCAACTGCGGCCACACGCCTTCGGTCTTGTCCCACACAGTGATGTCGCGCCAGGCAAAGCCGGCGATCTACAGCGCGTCGGTGAACAGCAGCACCGGCGCGCCATCCTTGAGCACGCGCGCGCACTCGGACAGCCACAGGTGCATCCACCCCGGCCTTGCACAGCAGGCGGGCGCATTCGCCACAACGGAGGTTCTTGAGCATTGCGTGGTCTTGCGGTGGGACGGGATTACGCCGCTGCTCGTGGCGTAATTCGGTCAGGCTGGCACTACTGGAACTGAAAAGTTGCTGCGTGGAGTGATGGCGCAATTCGCGCCGGCATACGCCTATGTCGGCCAACACCGCCTTAAGGATCGCGGCGCTGACCAATCGTTTCGGCACCGCCACCGCTATGAAGTGTGTTGCCTCGAGACTATTGCTATAGCGTTGCGGATTTTTCCGTTGACACGCGCCGTGAGCTGGAGCGAGTATTCGGGCGTCGCCGCATATTCGGCGACCGGGATTGGCGTCCCGTAACCTGAGGCGCACCAGCGCCCATCGATCGATGCATGGCGCTTTTTTATCGCCCGCATCGTCGCGGGCGCATGCCGGCCAGCTTTATGGCGGGCGGTGCGCGGGGGCCGCAAGGCCCACCGGTCCTCAGGCCGGCACGCCAACCGCGTACCGTCCGCCACCCGGATTGGCGTCGGGGTGACGGATTTCCAAAACCTGAGGAGACCCGTATGTCCTACAACACCCAAGGAGCGCCCGCGTCTGCGGCGCGTCAGATGCCCCAGCATTTGGGCATGATCGCCAACACTCTCGAATGCAGCAATGCAGCGTGGCTGGGCCTGATAGCGCGCCTCGCAAGTGCACGCAAAGCCTTCCACACCTCCACGTTTGCCGACGCTGCTGCAGCGATCGCTGCAGTCGATGCCTTAGATGCCTTAGATGCCTTAGATGCGCAGGTGCGGCGATGAGCACTAGCAAACAGTTCCGCGTCTGCACCGGCGTCACCCTCAGCTTCGAAATGATGCAGGGCTATGTGCTGGCCATGTTGCATTCCCACGCGCAGCCTGGTCTGCCGCCGGTCCTGATCGCCTGCGAAGCCACCGGCCTTGATGACGTCTTGCCGGGCGGCGATACGCAGAGCGTCGTACTGGGCCGACTGCATGTCTGTATGCATGAAGACCCGGCAGTTGACGTCCTTACTTGGCTGCGCAAGCAAGCGCACCGCAACGGAGCGACACGATGATTACCACACACGCAAACGCTTATCCAGAAGACGCCGACTACGCGATCAGCGAAGAAGAACACGACGTGTCCCGGTAGTTTCCGAGCCACAAAAAAGGCACTTGGCCGCGCGTCCAAGTGCCTGCTTTCTATTGGTGGGCCCACCAGGATTCGAACCTGGAACCAAAGGATTATGAGTCCTCTGCTCTAACCGTTGAGCTATAGGCCCGGCGGGGTGGGTGGCGAGATGCGGGGCATGTCGGACCGTCCAGCTGAGGCGAAAGTTTACCTGTCCGCGCGCGTCGCTGTCTGCTGACATCAGGCATCGATGAGGAGAAGCGCCCGCACCCGCCTGTGCCCGTGCATGCCCACAAAAAAAGCCCGGCGCGAGCCGGGCTTCTAAATTTGTATGCGATGACCGCGCCTTGCGCACCATTCGCGGTAGGTGATCCGGTGCTACAAGCACCTCAGCAATCAGCGCCTCAGCAATCCCGAATCCCCAATCCCGGCTACTAAGCCACCTCAAGCTGCGCATCGACCAATTGCCGGCCTGCACGGAACCCCTGCGCGATGGCTTCCTGGTAGGTCTCCCATCCCTGTTCCCGGCCACCGATGCGTGGCTGGCGTTTGCCGCCCAGTGCGTACACGTCGACCCACAACGTCCACCTGGCACCCGGGGACGCCTGCTCGGTGCGTACGCGAATCTCGTGCTCGCGGTATGTGGTGGTTTCAAAGCGGCTTTGCCTGCTCATACGACGGCCTCGTTCCATTCGTCCATCAACTTAGAAGCCACGGCTAGAACGTCACGTGAGTCAGGCAGAAACATCGGCTTCATGTTGCGCCGCTGTCTGGCTTCGTCGCCGGGGCGTGAATGTCGCCTGCGCCATCCCCGGCGCGTCGGTGCTTCGGCGACGTCCACCCGGGCAAGCATAGCGCGCAGCATGCCCCACAACGCAACAGCCCCGCATGTGCGGGGCTGTTGTGTGATCACTGCACCGATACGGCTACCGGATCAGTCGATGTCCAGGAACGAGCGCAGCTGTTCCGAACGGCTCGGGTGACGCAGTTTGCGCAACGCCTTGGCCTCTATCTGACGGATCCGCTCGCGGGTGACGTCAAACTGCTTGCCCACTTCTTCCAGCGTGTGATCGGTATTCATGTCGATACCGAAGCGCATCCGCAGCACCTTGGCCTCGCGCGGGGTCAGTCCTGCCAACACGTCCCGCACCGTCTCGGAGAGATTGATGTTGGTGGTGTTGTCGATCGGAGACTCCACGTTGGTGTCCTCGATGAAGTCGCCCAGATGCGAATCCTCGTCGTCGCCGATCGGGGTTTCCATCGAGATCGGCTCCTTGGCGATCTTCATCACCTTGCGGATCTTGTCCTCGGGCATGTCCATTTCCTTGGCCAGCTCCTCCGGCGTGGCCTCGCGGCCGAACTGCTGGAGCATCTGGCGGGAAATGCGGTTCAACTTGTTGATCGTTTCGATCATGTGCACCGGAATACGGATGGTGCGCGCCTGATCGGCGATCGAACGGGTGATGGCCTGACGGATCCACCACGTCGCATACGTCGAGAACTTGTAACCGCGGCGGTATTCGAACTTGTCCACGGCCTTCATCAGGCCGATGTTGCCTTCCTGGATCAGGTCGAGGAACTGCAGGCCGCGGTTGGTGTACTTCTTGGCGATGGAGATGACCAGGCGCAGGTTGGCCTCGACCATTTCCTTCTTGGCCTTGCGTGCCTTGGCTTCGCCATAGGCCATCGCGCGGCTGATCTCCTTGATCTCGCCCAGGGTCAGGTAGTTGGCCTTCTCCATCTCGATCGAGCCCTGCTGCTCGGAGACGATCTGGTCCTTGACGTCGCGCAGCGCCGACGACCACTTCTGCTTGCGCTTGAGTGCGTCTTCCACCCATTCCAGGTTGGTCTGGTTGCCTTCCCAGGAACGAATGAAATCCTTGCGCGGCATGCGTGCCACGGTGGTGGCCAGGTGCAGCACCTTGCGCTCGTGATCCTTGATGCCGTTGACCACGCCACGCAGCTGGGTGACCAGCGCATCGGTCAGCGGCAGCGGCAGCTTGAGCGTGGTGAAGATGGCGGCCATGTCTTCGCGCGCCTTGACCACCAGCTTGTGCTCGGCGCCGTTCTTGGCATAGATCTTCTTGAACTTGGCGTATTCGTTGGCCAGGTTCTCCATGCGCGTGGCCACTTCCACCGGGTCCGGACCGGTCGGGCCGGCCTCTTCCTCGGCAGCGTCGTCATCGCCGTCTTCGTCGTCGTCTTCATCGACCGCGTCTTCGTCCACGGCGACCGGGCCGGCGGCGGCCAGCGCAGCAGCGGCGGCGTCGGCTTCTTCGATCAGGTCGTTGAAACCGACCACGATCTCGGCCAGACGCTTCTTGCCTTCCTTGTGCGCTTCGTAATCGGCCAGCAGCATTTCGGTCGACAGCGGGAACACGCCCAGCGCTGCCTGGACCTGGCTCAGGCCTTCTTCGATACGCTTGGCGATGGCGATTTCGCCTTCGCGGGTCAGCAGCTCGACCGTGCCCATTTCGCGCATGTACATGCGCACCGGGTCGGTGGTGCGGCCACCTTCGGTGTCGAGCGCGGTCAGCGCGGCGGCAGCTTCTTCGGCTGCGGTGTCGTCAACCTCGCGGTTGCCGGTGTTGCCATCGTTGAGCAACAGGGTTTCAGCATCGGGGGCAACTTCATGGACATCGATGCCCATGCCGTTGATCATGCTGATGATGTCTTCGATCTGCTCCGGGTCGACCAAGTCGTCGGGCAGGTGGTCATTGACTTCGGCGTAGGTCAGATAGCCCTGTTCCAGGCCCTTGCTGATCAGTAGCTTGATGTCGGATTGCTGGGCAGGACGTTCGTTGGCCATGAGTGCTCGCGCCACCGGCTTTGAGATTGGAAAGAGAACCTAGCATTATACCAGCGTGAAGCCCGGTCTGCCGGATTCAAGACAGGACCGCTGGTGGACGTGGGTTTCTAGGGTCTGAGAAGGAAGGTCACCGGGCCATCGTTGACCAGGTCGACAACCATATGGGCACCAAAGCGCCCGGTTTCCACCCCGCCGCGATGTTTTTGCCGGCAGATCGCCACCAATTGATTGAACGCCCGTTCAGCCTCCAACGGCGGCGCCGCCGTGCTGAAGCCGGGGCGATTGCCGGAACTGGTGTCTGCGGCCAGGGTGAACTGGCTGACCAGCAGCAGGCCGCCGCCGGTGTCGGTGAGTGAGCGGTTCATCTTGCCGGCGTCGTCGGCAAACACGCGGTAGCCGAGCAGGCGCTCGGCCAGGCGCCGGATCTGCGCGTCGCTGTCGCCGGGCTCGACCCCGACCAGGGCCAGCAGCCCGGGACCGATTTGCCCGACGGTCTGCGCATCGACCGTGACGGCGGCGCGGGTGACACGTTGGATCAACGCAAGCATGGGCACTCTCCGGCAGCAAACTGTGCCGCGCAGCATGCCCAGCACGGTTGGCACTGTCACGCGCGGGTCATCGCCGGCCGCGCTGTTTAGAATTGCGCGGATGAAACCCGATGTTCGCGCTCGCCTGCTCTACGCTACCGCCGCCACCGTGGGCCGCCTGCCGTGGCCGTTGCTCAAACGTGTGGCCGACGCGCTGGCCTGGAGCTGGCGCAAGCTCAATGCGCGCGAGGCGCGCGTGGCACGCCGCAACCTGGAACTGGCGTACCCGGAACTGGATGCCGGCCAGCGCGCGCAGCTGCATGCGCAGGTGCTGCGGTCGACCGCGCGGCAGACGCTGGAAGTGCTGCGCACCTGGACCCGCCCGCCGACCGAGAACCTGGCCCGGCTGCAACGCAATGGCCAGGCGCTCTACGATGCCGCACTGGCTTCCGGGCGTGGTGTCATCGTGGCCGCGCCGCACTTCGGCAACTGGGAGCTGCTCAACCAGTGGCTGTCCGAACGCGGGCCGATCGCCATCGTGTATCGCCCGCCCGAATCGGACGCGGTGGACGGTTTCCTGCAACTGGCACGCGGCGGCGACAACGTGCGCCAGGTGCGTGCCGAAGGCCCGGCGGTGCGGCAGTTGTTCAAGGTGCTCAAGGACGGTGGCGCGGTCGGCATCCTGCCCGACCAGCAGCCGAAAATGGGCGATGGCGTGTTTGCGCCGTTCTTCGGCATCCCCGCCCTGACCATGACCCTGGTCAACCGACTGGCCGAGCGCACCGGCGCGATCGTGCTGTATGGCTGGTGCGAACGTGCCGGTGGCGACCTGCAATTCGCGCTACATGTGCAGCCGGCCGACCCGGCAGTGGCCGACGCCGACCCGGTGCGCGCCGCCAGCGCGCTCAACGCGGGCATCGAACAGATCGCCCGGCGCGACCCGGCGCAATACCAGTGGACCTACAAGCGCTACACGCTGCGCCCGCCGGGCAGCGGCGAGCCCAACCCGTATGCGACCGAGCGGCATCCGCACTGACGCCGGCTGGCTGAAGACGGATCCGCCTGCGCATGGCGCGGCGTCGGCAGCGGCTCAATCGTCGTGCGGAGCGGCCGGCGTGGCGAGGATGCGCTGATAGAACGCCAGGTCCAGCCAACGGCCGAACTTGAAACCGGCCTCGCGCACGGTGCCGGCATGGGTGAAGCCGAACTGTTCGTGCAGGGCGATGCTGGCCTGATTGCTGGCATCGATGCCGCCGACCAGCACATGCACGCCGCGCTGTTCCGCCGCCGCGATCACGCCCTGCAACAGCAGGCGTCCGAGCCCCTTGCCGCGGTGGTCGCGGTGCACGTAGATCGAATGCTCCACGCTGTACTTGAACGCCGGCCAGGCGCGGAAGGTGCCGTAGCTGGCGAACCCCATCAGGCTGCCGTCGGCAGCTTCCACCCCGATCACCGGAAAGCCGCCCGCGCGCTTGGTCGCAAACCAGCCGACCATGCTCTCCAGTGGCCGCGGCTTGTAGTCGTACAACGCGGTCGAGTTGGCGATGGCGTCGTTGAAGATCTCCAGGATGGCGCTGGCGTGGCGGTCTTCGCTGCAATCTATGAGAGACATGGGGTCCGGTGCGGGCAGAGGGTCTTGGGATTAAAAGGCATTGCCGGGCGATGAACAACGCAGCCGGCATGCAACCAATCCACGCCTGCCGCGCAACTCAAACGGCGGGCGCTGGATGCAGCGTTCCACCCGGCCGTGGCGACTGGCGCTTGCGAACCACGCGACAATGGCCGCACGCGGCAGGCAACGGCCGCGGCGGCGTCCGCCTTGAAGCGGCCGTGGCAATCCCCATCTGGAGTCGTGCATGAGCAGCCCCGTCCCCTCCCCCAGCGCACAGGCCTTCGGTGATCCGGCCGCGATCCGTTGCGAGCGCGCCGCCTCCGAGCTGCGCGCCGGCCGCCCGGTGCTGCTGACGGCGGCCAACGGGCAGGCGCGCGCGGTGCTGGCGCTGGACAGCAGCACCGCGCAGTCGTACGCGGCCTTCGCGCGTGCGGCACAGGGGCGGCACTATCTGTTCGTCACCCCGACCCGCGCCCAGGTGCTGGGCCTGAGCGCGCCGCAGGGCGCACGCGTGGCGCTGGTCGAACACGACTACGACCAGCTCGCTGCCCTGGCCTACCTGCGCGACACCCCGGTACCGACGCAATGGACCCCGGGCGATGCGCTGGATGCCGGCGCGGTGGAAATCGCGCGGCTGGGCCTGCTGCTGCCGGCGATGCTGGCCGTGGAACTGCACGGCGCGGATGACCACGCCGCCTTTGCCGGTTGCCAGTCGCTGGCACTGGACGATCTGGGCAGCGGCTGCGCCAAATCCGCCGCGGCCGGCTACGAGTTGGTCACCCGCACGCCGGTGCCGTTGCGCGGACTGGGGATGAGCGAGTTCGTGGTGTTTCGTGGCGGAGTGGCGCAGCGCGACCAGGTGGCGATCGTGGTCGGCCAGCCCGACCTGTCGGCGGCAGTGCCGGTGCGCGTGCATTCCTCCTGCCTGACCGGCGATCTGTTCGGTTCGCTCAAATGCGATTGCGGCGACCAGCTGCGGCATGGCCTGGCCAAGCTGAAGGAACTCGGCGGCGGCGTGCTGCTGTATCTGGATCAGGAAGGCCGCGGCACCGGCATCGCCGCCAAGATGCGCGCGTACGGCTACCAGCATGCCGGCCTGGACACCATCGATGCCGACGCGCAACTGGGCTTCGGCCCGGACGAGCGCCGCTATGGCAGTGCGGTGGCGATGCTGCGCGGTCTGGGCATCGGCCGGATCCGGCTGCTGACCAACAATCCCGCCAAGGCCGAGCGCCTGCGTGCGGCCGGCATCGCGGTCGAAGACCGCATCCCGGTGACCGGCGACATCACTCCGGAGAACGAGCAGTACCTGCGCACCAAGGCCGCGCGTGCCGGGCATGCGCTGGATGTGGATGCGCTGATTCTGGCCGCGCAGTAAGCACCGCCTGCGCCGGATGCGCCCGTCCGCGGCGCCCGGCTATGCTTGCGCACCGCTCCTGCAGGCCAACCTTGTGCACGACGCTCCACCGCCGCACCCCGAGGTCATCGTCGCTGCCGCGCCGGCACAGGCTCCGGCGGTGGACCACACCCAGTGGCAACCGCTACCGCAACGCGGTGCGTATGTGGCCGGCGTCAACGGCGCGCTGGGCGGCGGATGTGCCGGGCTGATCGCCGCCGGCGCAACCGTCGCCGTGCTGCACGCCTGGCATGACTGGCCGGTGGTGCTGGGCGTGACCGTGGTGGCCGCGCTGCTGGGTGCGTGGTTCGCGGTCAAACGGCATCGGCTCACCCACTGGAAACTCGACCAGCACGGCCTGGCGCTGCAACGCGGCCATCTGTGGCAGAGCGACACGCGCATTCCGATTTCGCGCGTGCAACACGTGGACCTGCGCCGCGGCCCGATCGAACGCGCCACCCGGCTGACCACGCTGGTGGTGCATACCGCCGGCAGCCGGCTCAACGCGGTGGCCTTGTCCGGCCTGGATCAGGGCGATGCCGAACGCCTGCGCGACCGCCTCGCCCGCCAGCTCGATCACGACGACGACGCGCTGTGAGCGCCATCGAACACCCCGGCCAGGACGAGCAGCGCCTGCATCCGCTGTCGTGGGTGTTCGTGTTGTTGCAGCAGATCCGCCAGTTCCTGATTCCGCTGGCGGCCCTGGTGCTGTTCGGCAGCCGCGATGGCAGCCGCGACTCGGCCGACCATATCGCCACCGGCATGGTAATGGCAGTGCTGGTGGCAATCTCGGTGCTGCGCTATTTCACCTATCGCTACCGCATCGGCACCGATGGCGTGGCGATCCGCAGCGGGCTGCTGGAACGCAGCCGGCGCGATATCCCGTTCGCGCGCATCCACAACGTGGTGGTGCATCAATCGCTGCTGCACCGGCTGGCCGGCGTGGCCGAGGTGCGCCTGGAATCGGCCGGCGGCCACAAGCCCGAAGCGGAAATGCGCGTGCTGCGGCTGGACCAAGCACTGGCGCTGGAAGACCTGATACGTCGCCGCACGCATGACGCCGATGCCAGCACGCCGCAGATCGAGGCCGACAGCAACACGCTACTGCGCCTGCCGCTGGGCGAAGTGATCCGGCTGGGGCTGATCTCCAACCGCGGCATGGTGGTGGTGGCTGCCAGCTTCGGCGTGATCTACCAGATGATTCCGCGCCGCACCGTGTCCAACTTCGTCGAACACAACGGCGAGCTGGCCTACCGCTACGTCAGCCAGATCCATCCGGGGGCGGCAGTGACCGCCGCGTTGGTGGTGCTGGGCGCCCTGGCCGTATTGGTCGCGATGCGCGCGCTATCGGTGGCGCTGGCGGTGGCGCAGTACCACGGCTTTCATCTCAGCCAATCCGAGCGCCGCCTCACCGTGGAGCGCGGCCTGCTGACGCGCATCCGCAGCAGTGTGGCGCTGCGGCGCATCCAGTCGTGGACGCTGTACGAAAGCCGCCTGCATCGCCTGTTCGGCCGTCGCCAGTTGCGGGTGGAGACTGCAGTAGCCGGCAGCGCCGACCGCGAAGGCAGCGCATTGAAGGAGCTTGCGCCGATTGCCGACCCGCAGCGCTGCGATGCCTTGTTGCAGCGCCTGCTGCCGGGGATTGCCTGGCCGCCGGCACAGTGGCAGGCGATCGCCACGCATTGCTGGTGGCGATTGAGTCTGCCCACGCTGCTGTTGCTGCTGCCGCTGGTGATCGGCCTGGCCTGGCAATTCGGCAACCAGGCGGCGTGGTTGCTGCTGTGGTTGCCGTGGAGCGCATTCAAGGCGCATCGCCAGGTGCACCGCATGGGCTACGCGGTGGATGCGCGGTTTGTCGCCGTGCGCGGTGGCTGGTGGAAACGCTGGTGGCGGCTGGCCGAGCTGGACAAGCTGCAGGCGCTGCAACTGCAACGCTCGCCGCTGGACCGTCTGTCCGGCACCGCAACGCTGTGGCTGGACACTGCCGGCGCCAGCGCGGCCGGCCCGGGGTTGCGGCTGCGCTTCGTGCCGTTGGCGCAGGCGCAGGCGCTGCAGGCGCAGTTGGGTGCCGCGTTGGCGCGACGCAAGCTGCGTTGGTGACTGGGAATCGGGATTGGGGAGTCGGGAATCGGGATTGGGTGAAGTGCTGATTGGCAGCGGTATCTCGTCGATGCGCAACTCGCAGCGATCAGCGTTGTGCCGGGCCCCAGTATCCGAGTTCGCGGCGGATCTGCAGGCCTCGCCACACTGCGCCCAGCGGCTTGCGCCGCAGTGGGCCGAGCTTGCCGGCGATGAAGTCCTCGGTCGCTGCGATCACCCGCTCCGACGACTGCCCGTCGCGGTACGGGTGGATCGCGTCGGCATAACGGGCGAGCGCATCGCGCAGCGACGCATCAGGCGCCAGCGCGCGCGCCAGCTGCTGCGGCAATTGCCCGGGCTGCTGGAAGTCCAGCATATGCGGCTGCGGCACGCGGTTGCGGAAGGTCACCACCGGCTTGTGCTGCACCACGAACTCGGACACGATCGACGAGGTATCCGACACCAGCACATCGGCCGCACGCTGCGCGGCCATCACTTCTTCGGGTTCGACAAAACGGGCATGCGGCCCGGCCAGCGCGCGATAGCGATCGAACAGCTCCGGCGCGCACTTCGGATGCAGCGTCAGCAGCCAGTAATGCGCACCGCGCGCGATATCGGCGGCGATCTCGTCGTAGAGCGCGGGCGCAGCGCTCAAGCGCTCGGTAAACGTGGAGCCGAACAGGATCACCGGCCGCCCGTTGGCGGGCGCGCGCAGTGCAGCGCTGCGGCCGCCATCGTCGCGGAACACCGGGTCGAGCTTGGGCCAGCCGGTTTCGACCACGGCAAAATGCCCTTCGCGCTCGGCGAGTGCACGAAACGGCGCCGTGGTGGCCGGGCCTTGCGTGCAATAAAGATCGAACAGCCCGCGCACGCGGAAGTGCCCGCGGTTGTCTTCGCGTTTCTGCACATTGAACCCATGGAATAGCTGCACCTTGGTGCCCGCAATGAACGGCGGCACCCAGTTGGCCGCGCTGAACACCGCACGCGGGCGCAACGCCAGCGCCTCGCGCAGGCCGACCTCGCGCACCTCCGGCAACACCAGCCCGCGCGCACCGCCCTCGAACCACGCCGACACGGCGTGCCCGCGGGCCTGTAATGCCTGCGCCAATGGCGCCAGAATAGGCAACGCGTAACGTTCCGTTGCGAACAGCAGGTATTGAGCCATCACATGTCCTCTTCGACCGCACCCGATGAACGGCCGCGCATCAGCGCCTGCATTATCGCGTTCAACGAGGCCGATCGCCTACGCGACTGCCTGCGCTCGCTGGCGTTCTGCGACGAGATCGTGGTGGTGGACTCCGGCTCCACCGACGCCACCGTGACGCTGGCCACCGCACACGGCGCACGCGTCCTGCAGCGCGCCTTCGATGGCTACCGCAGCCAGAAGGCGTTCTGCGTTGCGCAGGCCAGCCACGACTGGGTGCTGTGCCTGGATGCCGACGAACGCGTCAGCGATGCCTTGCGGGCGTCGATCGTTGCCGCGCGCGATGGCGGCTTTGCCAATGCCGCAGGCTATCGCTTCGCACGGCTGTCGGATTATTTCGGCCGGTTCCTGCGCCATGGCAATGCCTATCCGGATCGGGTGCTGCGCTTGTTCGATCGACGCCGCGGCGGCTGGCGCGGCAGGCGCGAGATCCACGAGGCGGCCAGTGTCGACGGTGCAGTGGTGACCCTGGCGGGTGATCTGATCCACTATCCGTACCGCTCGCTGGCGCAGCAACTGGCCAAGACCCAGCGCTACGCGCAGATGATGGCCGAACACGACCACGCCCGCGGCAAGCGCGCGACCTGGAGCAAGCTGGTGCTGGCGCCGGCCTGGCGCTTCTGGCGCGGCTACCTGCTGCGCGGCGGGTTTCGCGATGGCTGGCACGGGTTGATCTATGCCTACGTGCGCGCCAACTACGTGCGCCAGAAGACCATCATGCTGTGGCTGCTGCAGCACAACCAGCCGGTGCAGGACCCGCCGCGTGCGGACGAGCGGCGCGGCGACTGAGAGCGGTCAGCAACACGACTGCGCTCGCCGCTACGTCGGCGCAAGACGCGCTCGAAGCCGGCAGTCCACCACATCAATTCCGGTGACGAGCGAATAACCCATCGCCACCGCAAGCCCGCTTGCTAGACCTTGTCGGCCGCTCGAGCCGGGAACTCCTGCGCCTGACGCGCTGCCAGCCCGACCAGCACACCGACCATCGCCGTGTAGAAGCTGGCCGACACCTGGTGCGCAAACATCGACTGGGTCAGTCCGCACAGCGCATAGCTCACCACGATCATCACCCCGGCCGCGGCCGGTCCGCGGAACTGGCGCTGGCCGCTGCGGCGGTGCAGCCGCACGAAGATCCACAACGGCACCCCGTAGACCGCAAACAGCAGCAACAGGCCCGGTACGCCCTGGGTGGCGCCCCACTCGGCCAGATCGTTATGCGCATGGCCCAGATGGCAGCGCAGCAACCAGGTGTCGCCGGCGCACACCGGCAGCTCGCGCATCGCATCGTCGAAGCGCCCGACGCCGATGCCGGTGAGCGGATGCGCGCGCAAGGTGTCCCAGGCCACATGCAGGCGCTCGATCCGGGCACCGGCGGACGAGTCGCTGTCGCCGACCTCATAGCGCTGCAGGTCGCTCTGCAACTCGCCCAGGCGCATCTGCTGGGTCAACGCCGGCACGCTGAGCACCACGCCTACCGCCAGCACCGCACTGCCGACGAAGGTCAGCAAGCGCATGCGTGCGCTCTGCCAGGGCGCGCCCCAGATCAGCACGCCCAAGGTCACCAGCAGCGATAACCACACCCCGCGGCTGCCGCTGAGCACGATCACCACCACCGTAGCGATGGCTGCGCCCACCAGCCAACGCACCTTGCCAGGCGGGCGGCAGAACACCGCCACTACCAGCAACATCAGCGCGATATCGGCAAACACAATCGCATTGGTCCAGCCTTCCGCGCGGTCGGCACCGTTCATCACCTGCAGCATGGCGATCAACATTGCCGCGAACACGCCGGCCAGCGCGCCACGCCATAGCCAGACCTGGCGCGGCCGCAGTGCGTACGCCCACACCGCCGCCCACGGCAGCACCAGAAAGCGCGAGCGGTTGTCGACATCGCGCAGCCCGTGTTCGAACAGCACGATCGACAACAGCGACATCGCGATCACCGCCGCGGCCAACCACCCCAGCGCACGCAGCGACCAGGGGCGCATGGCAACGCCTGCGCGCAGGCTGCGCCATCCCACCAGCGAGCCAAGCAACAGGCACAGCCCGAAGGGCAGCAACCCGCTCGGCATGCTGACCACCAGCGCGGTCAACGCGAACACGCCCAGTTCGGCAATGCCCACACCTGCGGGTGACGCGATGGGGGCCGACGAGGAAAGCGCAGCGGGCTGGGTGGGCAAGGAATTCATTCAGACATCGGTGGCAAATGGGGGTGACATCGGGCGACACGCGTCAGCGACGCCGGCCAAGCTAACGATGCCCCGCATGAATCCATGCTAGACAGCGGCCGGCGACGGCATTGACGGGCCGCCGATCGCGGCAGACACCTGCGCTGTGCCGGCTCATTCGGTGTCCAGGTTGCCCTGCTCCTGCGCTTCCACTGCCCGCTGCTCGGAGCTCGCCACGCAGCTGCCGTGCATGGCATCGGCCGGTACCAGCCACCAGCGACGGCGGTTGGCCACCCCCACCATTTGGCTGCGGCTGCGGTCCACGCAGGCCAGCAGCGCGGTCTCCTGCGCCATCAGCCAACGTCGATCGGGACGCTCTGCCTGCCAGGCCACTGCGCGCTGCAGCTGTTGTTCCCACGGCACCTTGAAGCCGAAGGTCTGCGCGGGGCGGTCGGCCATCAGCAGGTTCTGCTCTTTCCAGGCCACCAGCCCGAGCTGCGCGTCCGGGCCGATCCGGCGCCCGGCCTCGCGCATCACCGCGCCCGCCGAACTGGAGTCGTTGAAGATCGGATAGCAGACCAGGCCGAACGCCACCCACCACGCGCCCAGCAGCGATGCTGCGGCAAGCGCAGAGCGGCGCACCCGCATCAGCAACAGGCTGGCCACGCCCCATAGACCGACTGCCAGCAGCAGCCAGCCGAGCGGGTCGGTGGCCTCGCTGCCGACCCCGCGGCTGTCCATGATCTTCTGCTCGAAGCCCGGGTGCCCGATCAGCATCGCCGCGCCGCCGGCAGCGAAGGCCACCGTCAGCAGCAGCACGAATCCGAACAGCAGCCGCTGCACCCCGGCGCGACGCAGCAGGCCTGCCGCCAGCGGCGCCAGCGCCAGGCAGAACATCGGCAGCGCCGGCAGGATGTACACATCGCGCTTGCCGCTGGGAATGGTGAAGAACACCAGCACCAGCAGCCACCAGGCCAGCGGCAACAGATAGCGCGCATCGCGTCGCTTGAGCCGGCGCCACCAGGCCGGGATCGCCCAGGGCAGCACCAGGATGGTCGGCAGCCACATCGTGGCCATGCCCTTGAAGTGGTACCAGACCGGCTGCGCGTGATCCCAGGAATTGGCATAGCGCTTGGCGGTCTGGCGCAGCAGGATGTCGTTGAGATAGACGCGGTACTCGGGCTGGCCGGCAGTCAGCGCGGTCACCATCATCGGCACGAACCACAGCAGGATCGCGACGAAGAAGAACAGCGGCCCCAGCCAGAAACGCCGATCGCGCACATGCACGCGCACACCCGGCCAGCCGCGCGCCGCCGCGATGCCGGCCGGGATCAGCATCAGCAAGGCGATGATGCCGACCCCCTTGGTGATCACGCCCAGCCCGGCGGCAAACCAGCCCAGTGTCCACCAGCGCCAGGCCGGCCCCAGCAGCAGGTGGCGCAGCAATCCGTAATTGGCCAGGGTGATCCAGAACACCACCAGCGGATCGATCTGCGCCTTCTTGGCCTGGAAGGTGAAGTGCAGCGTGAACAGCAACATCCACGCCGCATAGGCGCCCACGCGCCGGGTCCACAGGCGCCGCCCCAGGTCGTACACGCAGGCCAGCGTGCCCAACGCCGCCAGCAACGACGGCAGCAGGAACGCCACCCGCCAGTTGCCCAGCAGCGTGTAGAACAGCGCCTGCAGCCACATCAGCATCGGCGGCTTGTCCGAATACAGCTCGTTGCCGCGATGCGGGAACAGCCAGTCGCCGCTCATCACCATCTGCTTGGCGACCAGTGCAAACCGCGGCTCGTCCGACGGCCAGGGGTCGCGCAGTCCCAGGCCGGCGCCGATCACCAGAACGGCGGTGATGGCCAGCAGCCAGAAATCCTTGGAAGCACGAGTCTTGAGCATGACGGGCGGCAGTGGATGCACAGGTGGAGCGCCGGGATCGGCGCGCGGTCAGGACGCTTTTAGCAAAAGCGCGTAGAAAAAACCGTCGCAGTGCTGCTCGCCGGGAAAACGCTGGCGTCCGGCACCGGCCGCATGACCGAATTGCGCGCCCAGCGGCTGCGCCTGCGCATCGGCAGTGCGTTGCAGGAATGCCTGCACCTGCGCCTGATTCTCGCGCGCCAGCAGGGAACAGGTGGTGTAGAGCAACTGCCCGCCCGGCCGCAGCGTGCGCCAGGTGGCATCGAGCAGACGCGCCTGCAACGCGCACAAGGCGTCGATATCGTCGGCACGGCGATGCAGCAGCACGTCGGGCTGACGGCGCACCACGCCGGTGGCCGAACACGGCGCATCCAGCAGCACCGCATCGAACGGCTGGCCGTCCCACCATGCGGCGGTATCGGCGGCGTCAGCGGTGTGCAAGGTCACCTGCGCGGCCGGCACGGTACGCTGCAAGGTCTGCTGCACCCGCTCCAGCCGGCGCGCATCCACATCCAGCGCGGTGAGCTGCAGGCCAGGATGACGTTCCAGCAGATGCGCGGCCTTGCCGCCGGGCGCCGCGCAGGCATCGAGCACGCGTGCCGACGGCGCCAGCGCCAGCGCATCGGCAACCTGCTGGGCAGAGCCGTCCTGCACCGAGACATCGCCGTCGGCAAAGCCCGGCAACTGGCTCACCGGCACCGCCCCGTGCAGACGCACCGCATCCGGCAACAGCGCCTCCGTGTCCGCGCCGATGCCCAGCGCGGCCAGCCGGGCGACATAGCCGGCCGGGTCGATCCGCGCGCGCTGCACGCGTAGCCACATCGGCGCCATCTGCGCGCTGGCCACGAAGATGCGTTCGGCCTGCTCGCCCCAATCGGCGCGCAGTTGCTTGCGCAGCCAGGACGGCCAGCCCGCATCGGCGGACACCGCCGGAAACCCCTCGCGCTGGGCGCGCCGCAGGATCGCGTTGACCATGCCAGCCTGCCGCGGCCGGCCCAGCGCGCGGCACGCGTCCACGGTGGCCGACAAGGCCGCATGCGCGGGCAGCTGCAGCACGTCGAGCTGGGCGAAGCCGGCCATCAGCAGCGCTTTCAGTTCCGCATCGCGCGGCGGCAACGGGCGTTCCAGCCACTGCCGCAATGCCACGTCATAGGCCGGGCGGCGGCGCAGCACCGCAAAGCAGATCGCCTCCACCAGCGCGCGGTCGCGTGGATCATCAAGACCGGGCAAGGTCGCGGCCAGTTCGGCCTTGAGCGAGCGGCCCTGGTCGAACACCGCCGTCAGCACCCGTGCTGCGGCCAGACGCGAGCCGACGCCGGCGGTTGCGGTCTCTGCCGACATCAACGCAGCGCCGGCAGGTCGCGGCGCGCGTTGAGGTAGTCGGCAGCGGTGATCGCCTTGCCGCCCTCGCGCTGCAGCACGCGCACCCGCAGCGCGCCCTGCCCGCAGGCGATGTCGATGCCCTGCTTGCTGGCGGCGAGCAGGGTGCCCGGCGCCTGCTGATGGGCCAGCTCCAGCGCCACCGCACCATGCAGGCGCACGCGCTCGCCGGCCAGGACCGCCTCGGCCACCGGCCATGGATTGAATGCGCGTACCCGCCGCGCCAGTTCCTGCGCCGGCTGGGTCCAGTCCAGCCGCGCCTGCGTCTTGTCCAGCTTGTGCGCATAGGTCACGCCCTCGGCCGGCTGCGGCTGCGCCACCGGGCGGATGCCGGCACGCAGCAGGCCCAGGCCATCGGCCAGCACCTGCGCGCCCAGCGCGGCCAGGCGATCGTGCAGCTGCCCGCCGGTTTCCTGCTCGCCGATGGCCAGCCGCTGCGACAGCAGCACCGGGCCGGTATCCAGCCCGGCTTCCATCTGCATCAGGCAGACGCCGGTTTCGGTATCGCCGGCCTCGATCGCGCGCTGGATCGGCGCCGCGCCACGCCAGCGCGGCAACAACGAGGCATGCACGTTCCAGCAGCCATGGGTCGGCGCGGCCAGCACCGCCTTGGGCAGGATCAGGCCGTAGGCCACCACCACCATCAGATCGGCATTGAGCGCGCGCAGCGTGGCCAGGGCCTCCGGCGAGCGCAGCGTCTGCGGCTGGAAGACCGGGATGCCGCGCGCAATCGCGTCCAGCTTGACCGGCGACGGCGTCAACCCGCGGCCACGGCCGGCCGGCCGATCCGGCTGGGTGTAGACCGCCACCACTTCATGCCGCTGCGCGGCTGCGCGCAACGAGGCGACGGCAAAATCCGGCGTACCGGCGAATACGATTCTCATAGGGTGGGGATTCGGGAGTGGGGATTGGGGAGTGGCAGCGGCGGCGGCGGGGAGGGGGGATTCGGGAATCGGGATTCGCAGCAGGGGGCTTGGGCAACAGAACTAATGGTTAGCCCATTCCACATTCCCAATCCCGAAGTTCGCCCCATCCGAGTACGCGGAGCGCGCGCGGTGACTGCCTGCGCCGTCGCCCCAATCACACGCAAGAGTGCCGCGCCTAGCGATTGGGCATGGGGACCAACGGACCGGCAAGCAGCCAGAAAACCCGCTTCACCAATCCCCAATCCCGACTCCCCAATCCCTGCCCTCAGGCCACATGCTTGCGCTGCTTGGCCAGTTTCTTGCGCACCATTTCGCGCTTGAGCGGCGACAGGTAATCGACGAACAACTTGCCGTCCAGATGGTCCATCTCGTGCTGGATGCACACCGCCAGCAGGCCGTCGGTGCTCAGTTCCTGCGCCTTGCCCTGGCGGTCGAGATAGCGCACGGTGATCGCATCGGCGCGGGCGACGTCGGCATAGATGCCCGGTACCGACAGGCAGCCTTCCTGGTAGACCTGCTCGCCCTGCCTGCTCACGATCTCCGGGTTGATGAACACCTGCGGGAGCGTCTTCTCCTCGCTGACGTCGATCACCATGAAACGCTTGTGCACGTCCACCTGACTGGCGGCCAGGCCGATGCCGGGCGCCTCGTACATGGTCTGGAACATGTCGTCGAGCAAGGTCTGGAATGCCGGGCTGGTGAGCTCGGCAGCGTCGACCGGCACGGCCTTGGTGCGCAGCCGCGGATCGGGGAATTCGAGAATAGGGAGCAAAGCCATGGGATTACCCGTCTGGGAACACCGGCGCTGCGCCGGCAAGACGCTGTCATTCTAGCGCAATGCTTGCGTGACGCCCCGGTTTCTGGACTATAGTGCGCAGACCTGTTGGGGAATCAGGCAAGAAGGCACTCATGTTGAACCGACTTCGTACGGTCGTCGCTGCGGCGATGCTGACCGTCGCGACCTACGCTGCCGCGCAAGCGGTGGGCGAGCATCCAGAGACTTACGTGGTCCGCAAGGGCGATACCCTGTGGGACATCGCTGGACGTTTCCTGCAAAAACCCTGGTTGTGGCCGGAAATCTGGCAGGCCAACCCGCAGATCCAGAATCCGCACCTGATCTATCCCGGTGACGTGATCAGCCTGGCCTACCTGGATCGCGTCGCCAAGGGCACCGTCCAGCCCGGTCCGCGCCAGGAAGCGCCGATCAATGCGATTCCGCTGGCCGATGTCGAGCCGTTCCTAAAGAACCTGCGCGTCACCGACGACTTCGACCAGCTGCCGTATGTGGTGGGCCTGGAAGGCGGCCGCGCGCGCGCCACCACCGGTCAGGTGGCCTATGTGGTCGGCCTGGACGATGCACAGCCGGGCCAGCGTTTTGCGGTGGTGCGCCCGACGGTGAAGTTCAGCCTGCCCAAGCACAACGAAGACCTCGATGCGGCCGGCAACATCACCGCAGGCGCCGGCAACATCTGGAAGAACTACATCGCGCCGAGCACGCGCCGCGAGTTCCTCGGCTACGAACTGGCGCAGGTCAACGTCGGCACCATCACGCGCAGCGCGGCGGGCGGCAACTCCAAGGCGGCCACCCTGCTGCTGCAGGACAGCGGCCGCGAAGTGCGCGCCGGCGATCGCATCGTCGCCGTCGAGGCGCAGCCCTACGACCTGCAGTTCATCCCGCATCCGCCGTCGGAACAGGCCCTGCAGACCGAATTGCGGGTACTGGCCATCTCCGATGCCTTCACCGTCGGCGGCACCCGCGACGTGATCGCCATCTCCGGCGGTGCCCGCGAAGGCATCAACAACGGCACGGTGTTCTCGATCTGGCGCAAGGGCCGCACGGTCAGCGACCGCGTCAAGCACTCGCGCTTCTCGCGGACCGACGACGACTTCAGCGGCCCGGCCGGCTCCACCGTCGGCCTGCCCGACGAATACGCCTCGCACGCGATGGTGTTCCGCACCTTCGACAAGGTCAGCTATGCGCTGGTGATGGAAAGCGTCAAACCGACCGGCCTGGGCTACTTCGTCAAGCATCCCGACGCGCAGTAAGCGAAAATTCCGATGCGGTAATACGACGGCGCCTGAGGGCGCCGTCGGCGTTTGCGGTTCAGGCTGGACGCATGGCCCTCCCCACTTCCGACCTGCGCGCGCTCCTGACCCTGCTCCTGGCGGGCGGCCGCAGCCCGCCGCGCCACGCGCTGCTGGACTGCTTCGCCAGCCCGGCCGAGCTACTGGCGGCCGGGCCAGAAGCCTGGCTTGCCGCCGGCTGCGACGAGTTGCAGGCGGCCCGGCTGCAGACTCCCGATGCGCGCGCCCTGGACGCCGCCCTGCAGTGGTGCGAGCAGCCCCGCCATCACCTGATCGGCCTGAACGATCCCGACTACCCCGCCCTGCTGCGCCACATCGTCAATCCGCCGCTGGCCCTGTTCGTGGACGGCGACCCGAACGCGCTCTGGCACCCAGGCGTGGCCGTGGTCGGCAGCCGCTCCGCCACCGCCGGCGGCCGCGACCACACCCGCGCGTTCGCCTCCGGCCTGGCCGGCGCCGGGTTGGCCATCGTCAGCGGCATGGCCGCCGGCGTGGACGCGATCGCACACGAGGCCGCGCTTGCCCGTGCCGGGGCCATCACCGTGGCGGTGGTGGGCACCGGCGCGGATGTGGCCTACCCGGCAAATCACCACTCCCTGCGCGATCGCATCGCCGCGCGTGGCGCGGTGGTCAGCGAATACCTGCCCGGCACCGGGCCGGTCGCGGGGCACTTCCCGGCCCGCAACCGGATCATCGCCGGGCTGGCCCTGGGCACCCTGGTGGTGGAAGCGGCCATGCGCTCGGGCGCGCTGATCACCGCGCGGCTGGCGGCGGAGGCCGGGCGCGAGGTGTTCGCCCTGCCCGGCTCGCTGCACAATCCGCTCGCGCGGGGCTGCCATCACCTGATCCGGCAGGGCGCCACCCTGGCCCAGGAGCCGGCCCAGGTCATCGACGGCCTGCGACTGCTGTCGGGCGAACTGGCAAGCGCCTTGCGCCAGCGCCTGGCCGCCCCCACTGATCAGGCCAGGACACCGCCGCAAGCCGGCCCGGCGCGCCCGGATCCGGACTACCAGCGCTTGTGGCAGGCGCTGGGCCACGACCCAACCCCTATGGATTCCCTGGTCGAACGCACCGGATTGACGGCCGCCGCGCTGTCCTCCATGCTGCTCATCATGGAACTGGAGGGAGACGTGGTCACCGAGCACGGTCGCTATACCCGCAATCCCTAGTTTCTTCACCTCCACAGCGTCGCGCGACGCAGGCCGAGGGGCAATGAAAGAGAGCATTCTTGATGTACTGCTGTACCTGTTCGAACATTATTTCAGCGAAGATGCGGACCTGGTCCGCGACCGTGACTCGCTTCAGAATGGCCTGATCCAGGCCGGTTTCAGCCCCGCAGAAATCAGCAAAGCCTTCGATTGGCTGGACGCGCTCTCCGAGCAGCGGCCCAGCGTGGCGCGCCCGCATGTCGATGGACCGGTACGCATCTACCACGGCCCGGAGCTGGACAAGCTCGATGTGGACTGCCGTGGATTCCTGCTGTTCCTGGAGCAACACCGCATCCTCGACGCCGACCAGCGCGAGCTGGTGCTGGATCGCGCCATGGCGCTGGACCAGGACGAACTGGACCTGGACGACCTCAAATGGGTGGTCTTGATGGTGTTGTTCAACCAGCCGGGTGCCGAAGCGGCCTACGCCTGGATGGAAACGCAGATGTTCCTGGACGAGCCTGAACCCGTACACTGAGACGGAAGCCGCAACGGACGCGTGCGAGGGGACGGCAATGAGTAGTTGGTATTACGCCGAGGGCAACCGCCACCGGCGTGGCCCGGTGGCCGACGAGGCCTTGCTGGCGCTGTATCGCGATCACGCGATTGCACTGGACACCCTGGTCTGGCGCGAAGGATTTGCCCGATGGGTGCCGCTGTCTGCATGCGCCGACGAGCTCGGGCCACCGATTTCCACCGATCTGCGCGCCGCAGCGCTGCCGCCGCCCCTGCCGTCGTTTCCGCCAGCGGCTGTTCACAACGCACCCGCCAGTGCACCCTCTTCGTCAGCACATCGCCTGCCTGGCAACGGGCCGGGGTGGCCGCTGGCGTTGGTGCTGGGCGCGGTGGTGGGCATGTTCGTGCTGGTGGCGATGATCGGCATCCTGGCGGCGATCGCGCTGCCGGCATACCAGGACTACACCACGCGTACCAAGGTCGCCCAGGCGATCGCGGCGCTGACGCCCCTGAAGCCGCAGATCGCCGAATTTCTCGCGCAGCAAGGCCGTTGCCTGGTCAACGGCGACGCCGGCTTTCTCGCGCCCGAGCAGTATGCAAACGATGTCCTGAGCGGCGTGCGGATCGGCCGTTTCGACACCACCAACTGCGGAGTCGAGGCGCTGCTGCATGCGCCGAAAATGACGAGGATCGACGGCAAGGCGCTGTGGCTGGATTTCGACGCGGACGCCGGCAGCTGGCAGTGCAGCTCCGAGATCGACGACAACCAACTTCCGCCGGACTGCCGCGGCTAGTCAATCGCTCTACGCAAGGGGACTTCAATGACGCAGTGGTATTACGCCGACGCACAACGCGAGCGCCAGGGGCCGGTGGACACGGACACGCTTCGCGCGCGCCTGTCGGAAGGCCTGATCGATGCATCCAGCCTGGTCTGGCGCGAAGGCTTTCCGCAGTGGGTGGCACTTGGCGAGGTCATGGCCGAGCTGGGGATCGACACCGCCGTTCCAGCGCCCGCCGCGCCGAGCGTCGGAGATGCGCCGGTGAACGTTGCGCACAGCGAGCCGCAGGCGACGGTTCACCCGACCAGCGTCGCGGTGGATCACACGCCTGCCGCAGATGCGCCGTTTGCCGGCCCGGCGGCAGACGCTGCGCTCGGGCGGTCCGACTCCGGCCTTGCCGATCACCCTCCCGTAGCCGACCACCTGCAGCGTCCGCCGAGCGGGCAGGCTGCGCTGACAGATCCAGCGGCGTGGCTCACCACGCCGGCAGACCCTGCGGTAACCCCGGCGGCATCGAGCCCGCTCCTGACCGACACCTCCCACGCGCCTGCAACACCCGCGCATGCCGTGTCGCAACCACCGGCCGGCGCGCCGCTTCCAAGCGCCTGGGATTCCGTCGCCGCGCCCGCGGCAAGCGTCGCATTGCACGATGCCCCGGTCGTCTACGCCGGCCTGTGGCGGCGCGTGGCCGCCAGCATCCTGGACAGCCTGATCACCAGCTTTGCGGTGTACCTGATCGTGATCCCGCTGGTGTTCGTCGTGGCGCTGGCGACCAGCCGGGGTGATTCCGGCTCGGCGCTGGACGACGGCAGCGCGCTCAGCATCGCCATCCTGGTGATGTCCTACGGCATCGGCCTGGCGATCCCGACGCTGTATTTCGCCTGGATGCAGTCCAGCCGGCACCAGGCCAGCCTGGGCAAGCTCGCCTGCGGCATCAAGCTGGTGCGCGCCGACAGCAACGGCGGCCGGGTCGGTTTCTGGCGCAATGTGCTGCGCTACTTGGCCTACATGCTGATCAGCGTGCTCACCCTGGGCATCGGCGTGGTCGTGGCCGCGTTCATGGCCGGCATGACCGCGCGCAAGCAGGCTCCGCACGACAAGGTCTGCGACACCCTGGTGGTGGACCGCTGGGCGTTTACGGATCACCCGGAGCGCCAATCCAGGGGTCTGGACACGGTCACCATCGTGGTGCTGGCCATTTATGCGGTGATGCTGGTGATCTCGGTAGTGGTGGTGGGCTTCATGCTGGCCGCCATCGGAATGAGCCAGAGCTAGCAGTTGGCAGCCCTGGCCGCTTGACACGGCGGCGTCCGCCGTGATCTTTCTAATAAGAGAACTGAACGCCCGGGCTCGTTTCCCGGGCGTTGACCTGTGGGAAACGGTCGATCTGCTTCCCTCCACCGGCCAATTAGGCCACGCTACCCGCCCCCCGGGCCCTGCCCAAAGAATTCGCCACCATGCCCAAGCACCTGCTCATCGTCGAATCGCCTGCCAAGGCCAAGACGATCAATAAATACCTCGGCAAGGACTTCACCGTCCTGGCCTCGTATGGGCACGTGCGCGATCTCGTCCCCAAGGAAGGCGCGGTCGATCCGGACAACGGCTTCGCAATGCGCTACGACCTGATCGAGAAGAACGAGAAGCATGTCGAAGCCATTGCACGCGCGGCCAAGAGCGCCGACGACATCTATCTGGCGACCGACCCGGACCGCGAGGGCGAGGCGATCAGCTGGCACATTGCCGAGATCCTGAAAGAGCGCGGGCTGCTCAAGGACAAGACGATGCAGCGGGTGGTGTTCACCGAGATCACCCCGCGCGCGATCAAGGAAGCCATGCTCAAGCCGCGCGCGATCGCGGCCGATCTGGTCGATGCGCAGCAGGCCCGTCGCGCGCTCGACTACCTGGTCGGCTTCAACCTGTCGCCGGTGCTGTGGCGCAAGGTGCAGCGCGGCCTGTCGGCTGGCCGCGTGCAGTCGCCGGCGCTGCGCATGATCGTCGAGCGCGAAGAAGAGATCGAAGCCTTCATCGCGCGCGAGTACTGGTCCATCGATGCGCATTGCCGGCATCCGTCGCAGCCGTTCAATGCGCGCCTGATCAAGCTGGACGGGCAGAAGTTCGAGCAGTTCACCGTCACCGACGGCGACACCGCCGAAGCGGCGCGGCTGCGCATCCAGCAGGCCGCGCAAGGCGTGCTGCATGTCACCGATGTGGCCAGCAAGGAGCGCAAGCGTCGCCCTGCCCCGCCGTTCACCACCTCCACGCTGCAGCAGGAAGCCTCGCGCAAGCTCGGCTTCACCACCCGCAAGACCATGCAGGTGGCGCAGAAGCTGTACGAAGGCGTGGCGCTGGGCGACGAAGGCTCGGTCGGTCTGATCAGCTATATGCGTACCGACTCGGTGAACCTGTCGCAGGACGCGCTGTCGGAAATCCGCGATGTGATCGCGCGCGATTTCGGCACCGCCTCGTTGCCGGACCAGCCTAACGCCTACACCACCAAATCCAAGAACGCGCAGGAAGCGCATGAGGCGGTGCGCCCGACCTCGGCGCTGCGCACCCCGGCGCAGGTGGCGCGCTTCCTGTCCGACGACGAGCGCCGCCTGTACGAGTTGATCTGGCGCCGCGCCGTGGCCTGCCAGATGATCCCGGCCACGCTCAACACCGTCAGCGTCGATCTGTCGGCCGGCAGCGAGCACGTGTTCCGCGCCAGCGGCACCACCGTGGTGGTGCCCGGCTTCCTGGCGGTCTACGAGGAAGGCAAGGACACCAAGAGCAGCGAGGACGAGGACGAAGGCCGCAAGCTGCCGCTGATGAAGGCCGGCGACAACATCCCGCTGGACCGCATCGTCACCGACCAGCATTTCACCCAGCCGCCGCCGCGCTTCACTGAAGCGGCACTGGTCAAGGCATTGGAGGAATACGGCATCGGCCGGCCGTCCACCTACGCCTCGATCATCCAGACCCTGCAGTTCCGCAAGTACGTGGAAATGGAAGGCCGCAGCTTCCGCCCCACCGACGTGGGCCGCGCGGTGTCCAAGTTCCTGTCCGGGCATTTCACCCGTTACGTGGATTACGACTTCACCGCCAAGCTCGAAGACGACCTGGATGCGGTCTCGCGTGGCGAGGAAGAGTGGATCCCGCTGATGGAGAAGTTCTGGGGCCCGTTCAAGGAACTGGTCGAGGACAAGAAGGATTCGCTGGACAAGACCGACGCCGGCAGCGTGCGCGTGCTGGGCACCGACCCGGTCAGCGGCAAGGAAGTCAGCGCGCGCATCGGCCGGTTTGGTCCGATGGTGCAGATCGGCACCGTCGAGGACGAGGAAAAGCCGACCTTCGCATCGCTGCGGCCGGGCCAGAGCATCTATTCGATCTCCATCGAAGATGCGCTGGAGCTGTTCAAGATGCCGCGCGCGCTGGGCCAGGACAAGGACCAGGACGTCAGCGTCGGTATCGGCCGGTTCGGCCCGTTCGCACGCCGCGGCAGCGTCTATGCCTCGCTGAAGAAGGAAGACGACCCGTACACCATCGATCTGGAGCGCGCGGTGTTCCTGATCGAGGAGAAGGAAGAGATCGCGCGCAACCGCGTGATCAAGGACTTCGAAGGCAGCGACATCCAGGTGCTCAACGGCCGCTTCGGCCCGTACATCAGCGATGGCAAGCTCAATGGCAAGATCCCCAAGGATCGCGAGCCGGCGTCGCTGACGTTCGAGGAAGTGCAGCAGCTGCTGGCCGATACCGGCAAGCCGGTGCGCAAGGGCTTCGGCGCCAAGAAGGCCACGCTCAAGAAGAACGCGGTGAAGGATTCGGCCAAGGAGGCCAAGGACGCCGCAGCCAAGAAGACCGCGGTAAAGAAAACCGCCACCAAGACCGCGGCGAAGAAGGCGCCGGCCAAGAAGGCCGCTGCCAAGAAGGCCACCAAGCGCGTGGTCAAGAAGACCGCGAGCAAGGCCGCAAGCTAAGACCGCCACATGCACACGCTCAGCCTGGACAGCGCCGTCGCCACCCTGACCCGGGGCGGCGTGATCGCCTATCCCACCGAAGCGGTGTGGGGGCTGGGCTGCGACCCGCGCCAGCAGGACGCCGTGCTGCGACTGCTGGAGATCAAACGCCGCCCGGTCGACAAGGGCGTGATCGTTGTGGCCGCCAGCGTGGATGTGCTGCACGACTGGGTGGATCTGGACGCGCTGGCGCCGGCCCGCAAGCAGGAGGTGCTGGCCAGCTGGCCAGGCCCGCATACCTGGATCCTGCCGATCACCGCCCAGGCGCCGCGCTGGGTCACCGGCGCGCATGACGGGCTGGCGGTGCGCATCAGCGCACACCCGCTGGTCGCCGCGCTCTGTGCGGCCTGGGGCGGCCCGTTGGTGTCCACCAGCGCCAACCTGGCCGGCGAACCACCCGCGCGCAGCCGCCAGGCGCTGGACCCGGCCCTGCTGGCCAGCATCGACGGGGTGACGGATGGCGAGGTGGGCGCATTGGCGCAACCGACCCAGATCCGCGACGCCCGCAGCGGACAGATCCTGCGCGACTGAGCAGTCGCCACGCGCCGCCTGTCGGCGCGCTTGGCCATGAACACCGCCTGCCCCTTTGCCCACAGCCGGGTAGACGCGCACACTGCGGCCATGCGTACCGTCCTGACCCTTCTGTTGCTGGCCACCGCGCTGCCTGCGTCGGCGGCCAGTACCGCCAGCAAACCGGATCCGAATGTGCGGATCTACCGCTGCGTCAGCAGCACCGGCACCGTCGCCTTGCAGGATGCGCCATGCAGCAGCGGCCGCCAGCAGGTGCTGGACCTGCAGCGCCCGCAGGATCCGCCGCCGCAACCGCAGCGCACCGTTGCCGCCCCGGCCGCCGTCGCGACGCAGCCACCTCGCGAGGTGCGCATCGTCACCGTGCAGCCGCCACAGCCGATGTACGAGTGCACCACCGAAGACGGCAACCGCTATACCAGCGACAGCCCGGAAGGCAATCCGCGCTGGGTGCCGACCTGGGGCCCGGCCTATGTGGGCAACGGCATTGCCCCGCCGGTCAGCGGCGGCGGCATCCAGCGCCCGCCGATTTCGGTCCGCCCACGCCCGGCGGTCTCGGCGCAGGGAAGCGCCGGTCGCGGTGGAAGCCTGCGCGGCAGCGCAAGCTTCGGCGACGGCGGTTATCAGGGCGGCTACAACGGCGGCGGCTACGGCGGCACGGTGATCGTGCCGTACGGCAACGTGCAGATCCGCGACGAATGCCATGCCCTGCCCGAACAGGAAGTCTGCGCGCGCCTGGCCGACCGTCGCTGGGAACTGATCCGCCGCTACAACAATGCCCTGCAGAGCGAGCGCCAGGATCTCAGCCGCGAACAGCGCGGTATCGACGCGCGCCTGCAGCGCGATTGCGGCGGCGCATGAGGCGCTGGCCGTGGGCGGTATTGCTGGCGTGTGCCTCGGTGGCCGGCGCACAGGAAGTGGCGATCTACCGGTGCACCGACTCCAGCGGCGCGCTTACCGTGCAGAACATGCCCTGCCCGAAAGGCATGCAGCAGCAGAAGAAACTGATGACGGCACCGGCCGCGGTACCGTTGACGGCGGGTGGATTAGGCGCAGCATCGCCTGCGCGTAGCACGCCCGCTGCGCAGCCCCCCACCATGCCCAAGACCGATGTGCCCGCCGCCGTCCCGGCTGCAACGCCGGCACCGACGCCACCTGCCGCGGCCTCGACCTCCACGCTGCCACCGCCACCCTTGTTCGAATGCACCGCGCACGACAACGGGCGCTATTTCACCGAAGACCGCGAGCCGGCCACGCGCTGCCTGCCGATGCAGACCACCAACCTGGCGGGCGGGCCGGCAACCGGCGGCGGCAGCGCCTGCGAAGTGGTCACCGACCGCTGCGCACCGGTGCCGGACCAGAGCCTGTGCGAGGCCTGGCGCCAGCGTGCCGAGCAGGCCGAATCGACCTGGCGCTTCTCCGACGAGGCGCAAGCGGCCGAGCGCAAGCAGCGCTATTTGCAGATGCGTCGGGTGCTGGACGAAAGCCGCTGCGCGAATCCGTCCGCCACGCCATGACGCTGCAGCCGGCGTGGCAGCGCATGCCAGCCAGTGTGCCGGTGCAGTGCTTGCCGGGCTGATTCTTTCGAGCCACTGCAACCGTTAGCGATCACCGGATGACCTGCGCAGTGCAGCGAGCCGCATGCAAGCAAGCCCGCCGCACTGTCGCCTGCGTTGCGTGCAGACGCGGCGGGCGAACACTGCAGGCGCAGCGACGGTTCGGCGCCTGCCTGCGCAGCTTCCGATGCCATGCGCAGGCACTGTCCGCGCGACCACGCACGCAGGCCTGTCAGAACCCGTAGCGCAGGAAGCCGCCATCCACCGCGATGCATTCGCCGGTGATGTAACTGGCGGCCGGCAGGCACAGGAAACCGACGGCGGCGGCCACTTCTTCCGGTTCGCCGATGCGGCGCATCGGGGTGCGATCGATGACCTGCTCGTAGTAATCCGGATCCGACAACGGCCCGGAGGTGCGACGGGTGCGGATGTACCACGGCGCCACCGCGTTGACGCGGATGCCGTCCTCGGCCCATTCCACCGCCAGGTTGCGGGTCATCTGCTGCAGCGCGGCCTTGGTCATGCCGTACGGCGCGCCGCTGCGCACATGGGTGATGCCGGAGACGCTGCCGACGTTGACGATTGCCGACGCCGCGTGACGGGTCAGCAACGGGTGCGCATAACGCGACAACTCGAAAGCGGCGAACACATTGGTTTCGAAGATGCCGCGCCACTGGTCTTCGGTGTAATCGATCGCCGCGCGGGTGATGTTGCCGCCGGCATTGTTGATCAGCAGGTGCAGGCCATCGGCATGGTCTTCCACCCAATCCAGAATCGCGCGCCGCTCTTCGTCGTCGGCCACATCGGCGGCCAGCCCATGCAGCTCGCGCTCGGGAAATTCCTCGGCCAACTCGTCACGCGCCTGCGCCAGCGCATCGGCATCGCGCGCCACCATCAGCAGATCCGCGCCGAAGGCCAGCAATTCGCGCGCGATGGCAAAGCCAATGCCGGCGCTGGCGCCGGTGATGAGCGCGGTCTGTCCATCCAGCCGCCAACGGTGGGTTGTCACGTGGGTCATCCTCTTTCAAGACGCAGGAAACGGCCGCAGCAGCGCGCTTGACGCATGCCTGCGGCCCGGGCGTTAGGATACCGCCACCCCGAGCGAGGTCACGACGATGAAACGGCATTGGATTCTTGCGATCAGCCTGACGTTGCTGCTGGGCGCCTGTCAGCGGCCGCAACCTGCGCCCACCGAGCGGAAGCCCGAGCCGCAGGCCAATGCCCTGCGCGACCACATCCAGGAACCGTTGAACAAGGCGCACGCAGTGCAGGCGGCAAGCGATCAGGCCGCAGACGATCAACGCAAGGCGATCGATGCGGCCACGCAGTAACCGAAGCCTGCTGTCTGAAGCACGCGCGTTTTTTGTCGACGCAGCAACTGCACGTGCGCGCCTGCGATTGAGCGCAAGACGATCGCTGCACCTGCGCGCACGGCAATCACGCGTGAGGTCGCTCGACCGATGGCTGATTGCCTGTGACCGCGGCGCCGTGCGTTCTGCCATTTTTGCGCTGTTGGCGCGCCCGCATTGCTGCATCGCCTGAGCGCAGATACAACAACGCCGGCACAGGGCCGGCGTTGTCGATCCATCAGGTTGCGAACCTGCCGCGTCAGAAGCCGCAGAAGCAGTACGCCAGCGACTTGACCGGAGTGCCGCCCGCCTTGCTGTCGTGCACGGCGTCTTCGACAAAGCGCAACTGCGTGTCCACTTCCGGCAGCGAGCGCGCCAACAGTGCGCGCGCCATGCCCGAATCGCCCAGCATCCAGGCGCCCATGCGGCTGCCGGCAAATCCGCTCATGAACTGCGAGAACGGCGTCGCCGGCTTTTCCACATAGCGCACGCGGAACTTGCCGCGGCTCAACTTGGCGCGGTCGGCCGCATCGGCCACCGCTTCGGACATGCCGCCGAACGCGTCCACCAGGCCATGCTGCCTGGCCTGCGCACCGCTCCACACGCGGCCGCGTGCGACCTTGTCGATGGCGTCCACCGACTGATGCCGCGCCTGCGCCACCTTGCCGGTGAAGTCGGCGTAGCCCTTGTTGATCACCGCCTGGATCACCTGGCCGGCGGACGGGTCCAGCGGACGGGTGATGTCGAAGGCACCGGCAAAGCGCGTGGTGCCCACGCCATCGGTGTGCACGCCGATCTTGTCCAGCGCGCGGGTCAGGTTGGGCACCATGCCGAAGATGCCGATCGAGCCACTGATGGTCGACGGGTCGGCATAGATGCGATCGGCGTTCATGCTGATCCAGTAACCGCCCGAGGCGGCCAGATCGCCCATCGACACCACCACCGGCTTGCCGGCCTGCTTGAGCGCGACCACCTCGCGACGGATCTGCTCTGAAGCGAACACTTCGCCGCCGGGCGAATCCACACGCAGCACCACCGCCTTGACCTCGTCGTCGTCGCGCGCCTGGCGCAGCAACGCAGCGGTGGACTCGCCACCGATGCGGCCGGCCGGCTGCTCGCCACCACTGATCTCGCCAGCGGCCACCACCACGGCCACCTGCGGACGGCTGTCCATCGGCGAACGCTGCGCCTGCAGCTGGCTCAGATAATCGTTGAAGCCGATGTTGCGAAAGCCGCTGTCGGCATCGCTGTCGGCCACACCGCGCTTGGTCAGCAGCGCGTCGACGTCCTCGCGGGTCTTGAGCCCGTCGACCAGCTTCTGCTGCAGCGCGAACTTGGCCAGATCGCCACCGGCGGCGGCCACACCCTCGGGCAGCGTGTCGATGCCGGCGGTCAGCTGCGCCGGGCTCAGCTTGCGCGCCTTGCCGACATCGGCCAGGTAGCGCTGCCACACGTCGTTCATCCAGAACAGGTCCGCTTCCTTGGCGTCGGCCGAAGCGGCATCGAGAATGTACGGCTCGGCGGCGGACTTGTACTCGCCCACGCGGAACAGATGCACGTCCACGCCGAGCTTGTCCTGCAGGCCCTCGCGGAAATACTGGCGATAACGGCCAAGCCCTTCCAGCAGCACGCTGCCCATCGGGTCGAGATAGACCTCGTTGGCCTGTGCGGCCAGCAGGTACTGGCCCTGGCTCATGCTCTCGCTGAAGGCGACGATCTGCTTGCCAGAGGCGCGCAGCTTCTGCAACGCCGCGGCCACTTCGCGCTGCGAGGCGAAACCGGCGGGCTGAAACTTGTCCAGGTTCAACACCACCCGCTCGATCTTGCGGTCCTTGCCGGCCGCCTCGATCACCCGCACCAGGTCGCGCAGCTGCACTTCCTCGGCGCTCTTGTCACCGACCGCCTTGGCCAGCGACCGGCTCACCGGGTCGGCGCTGAACTGCTCGACCAGCGTGCCTTCGGGGTTGATCACCAGGGTGGTGCGCTCGGCCAGCGGCTTGCTGCCGTCGCCACGCGCGATCGCCACCACAAACAGCAGCAGCACCAGGAACAGGAAGCCGAAGAACACCAGGTTGAAGATCAGGCGCCGGGTGAAATTCATCACATCCCACAGGCCGACGAAGAAACTGGCGATGGGACTGCGACGCACGGGGTGGTTCATGGAAAACTCCGTCGAAAGACGCTGCATACAATTCAATGGTGTCCAGCATACCGGCTGCGCGGCGCGCGCGGCATGCGCTGGAAGTCAGGGGGCCGTGCCGGCAGTCAGCCGCCGGCTGGTCTGCCGGAAGCGCAAGCCCATCAGGACCGACGCCACGGTCAGGCCCAGAATCAGGCCGATCCACATGCCTTGCGGCCCCCAGCCCAGCCCCAGGCCGAGCCCGGCGCCGATCGGCATGCCGACACCCCAGTACGAGAACATCGCCAGGAACATCGGCACACGGGTGTCCTTGAGCCCACGCAGCGCGCCGCTGGAAAGCACCTGGATGCCGTCAGGGAACTGGAACGTGGCGGCAAACAGCAGCAGCACCGAGGCCAGCGCGGCCACCGCCACATCGTCGGTATAGACGCTCACGATGGCATCGTGGCCCAGCAACAGCACGCTGGCCGACAGCGCCTGGGTGCCCAGCACGATGGCGTAACCGGCCCAGGCCGCGCGCCGCATGCCGAGCGGATCGCCGCGCCCGACCGCATGCCCGACCCGCACGGTGGTCGCCTCGGCCACGCCCATCGGAATCATGAAACACAGCTGCGCGACGTTGATCGCAATCTGGTGCGCGGCCGCTTCGGTGGAGCCGAGCCGGCCGATCAGCAAGGCAGTGACGATGAACAGGCCGCCCTCCATCAGCACGGTGATGCCGATCGGCAGACCGGTGCGCAACAGATCGCCGATCGCACGCCAGCGCGGGCCTTCGAAATGGGCGAACAACTGCAGGTGCGCAAACCGGCGCGAGCGCCAAAGATACAGCGCAAACACGCTGGCCTGCACCCACATGGTGACCGCCGAGGCCATGCCCAGGCCCTGCGCACCGTGCTCGGCAAAGCCGAACTTGCCATAGGTCAGCGCATAACCCAGCGGCGCCAGCACCAGCAGGCCGCCAAAGCCCAGCAGCATGGTCGGCAGGGTCCAGTGCATGCCCTCGCTGAGATAGCGCATGCAGAAGTAGAACGTCAGCGCCGGCCCGCCCCAGCGCACCGCGTGCAGGAAGTCGGTCGCGCCCGGCACGATGTCCGGCGCAATCCCGAAGGTGGGCAACAGCGGCGGCACCGCACTGAGGAACGCGAACATCACCGCGCCCAGTCCCAGCGACAGCCACAGGGCCTGGCGGAACAGCGGGCCGATCTCGCGCTCGCGGCCGGCACCGCGCAGCTGCGAGACCGAGGCGGTCAACGAGATCAGCGTGCCGATCGGCACCAGCATCGGCAGCCACAGCAGCGAGGTGCCGATGGTGACCGCCGCCAGCGTGGCGGTGCCGTGGTGACCGGCGATGACGTTATCGACAAATCCGATCAGGCCGGTGGAGACGTGACCGAGTACCAGCGGCAATGCGAGCAGGCCGGTGGTGCGCACTTCCGCGCCGAAACGCGGCGTCGCGGAGGTGGGTACAGGAGAGACAGACATGACAACCGATCGCTGCGCGGACTACGGCCGTGCCGGGAGGCGCTGGCACCGGGTCGCGTGGGGCCGCTATCTTACCCGCACTTGCGACACGGGCAGCGGCAAGGCGCAAGGCGGGAGATGCGCGGCAATGAGCGGCCGGCGTGGCTGGTCAGCGGAACGGGATGCCCGGGCTTCAGCGCGGTCCGTGTCCTTCGTGACGCCCGCCGCTTCGCGCACGCATCGCCGAAGGCGGCAGCCCCGCAGGCTCTCGGCTCGGTGTCCGGCCCGACTGCCCGGTATCGAGGATGGACACCGAGCACGCGTGGAGACGACGCCGACGCAGGGGGCTGCAGCGGCGCAGTCCCGCCGCTGCCAATCAGCGCGCCAGCTGGCGTTTCAACCAGGCGCTGCGCGTTGCCGGCGCCTGCGCAAGCAGGGCATCGCGCAAGCCATCGCGCTCCTGCGGCGGTGTGCGTTGTGCCAGCATCGCCAGCTGTTCCAGCTGCCCGGCGTCCAGGCTGCGCAGCGCCGCCAGCAGCGTGTCGCGCTGCGCTGGCGGCACGTAGCCGATCAGGGGCTGCAACTGCGGATAGAACGCGCCCAGCTGCGAGCCCAGGCGCCAGCCATCGCGATGCAGGCGATCCATTGCGGTGAACTGCGTGCGCAGCGCGCGCTGCTGGTCGTCGGGCAAGCCATGCAGACGCTCGCGTGCCTGCCGCAATACCACCCGGTCGGTGGCGGTGAGCCCTTTCCAGGCCGCATAACGGGCGCGCAGCTCGGCCCGCTGGGCCGGCGTCAATGCGTCCCAGCGCGCGCGCTGCTGCGCGGCGCTCGGGGTTGCGGCAGTGGCGGCGGCGGGCGTCGGCATGCCGGCGGGCGCAGTCGCGTTGCCTTCCTCCAACGGCGCCGGCAGGGTCTGCGCAGCGGCCATGCCGACAACAGCAAACGCCAGCAGGCCGCACCACTTAATTGTCGTCATCGACGGTCTCCAGGGTGGCGGCAGGCTGGTCAGCGGTGGTGGCATGCGCGCCGGATTCGTCGGCCGGCACCGGATGGCCGGCCGCATACCAGGCGTAGAAATCGGCCGAACGTGCCAGTTCCAGGTCCGGGTCGGCCAGCATCGCCTGGTCGCGCGGATCCAGGCCGGGGTTTGCCACCGCCTCCGGCAAGTCGGCGGCGGGAAGGTCTTCCACCAGCACCGGCGCGGCATCGGTGACGTGCAGCACGCCGGCCGGGGCCTGCGAGACCGGCTCGGGCGGCAGGGCCGGGCGGCGATGCGTCCACCACCAGCCCAGCGCCGCAAGCAGCAGCGCCAACGCCAGCACGGCCAGCACGAGGCCGGCGTGGCGGCGGTCGATCCGCGGCCACTGCCACTGGCGTGCAGGACGGCGGCGCGGCGCGGCCGGGCGGCGCGCTTCGGCGGCGGCCACAGGCGCGGCCGCGACAGGCTGCAGCGGCATGCCGGCCAGGGCCGACTCGCGGAGCTGTGCCAGCCGGCTGACCTGCGCCGGGCTGAGCTCGCGCAACTCCTGCTGCGCCGCCTCGGCCAGTGCCCGCCAGGCCTGCGCATCCGGGTTGCCGGCCGCATCGCGCGGGCAGGCACGGGCCAGCGACTGCCGATAGGCCGCCACCTCGATGCCCTGCACCTCGCTGGCAGGCTCTTCTTCCAGCCCGGCCACGATACGCAGCAGCAGCGCCAGCCGGTCGCTGGTCTGCATCCGCCCCAGTGCGGTAAACGGCGGCAGCCAGGTCCCCGGCATGGGCTCGCGCCGCAGCGGCGGTGCCGTTGCCAGCAGGCTCCAGAAGCGCATCGGCCAGCCGGCCATCGGGCGACCCGCCGCCTGGCTGCTGAACGCACGCAACGCCGCCGCCAGGGCCCGCTCGGCCGCCGCGCCATCGCCGCATTGCAGTTGTGCGAGCACCAGACCCCGGCGTTCGACACCGCGCAGGAAAGCAGACAGCGCGGCAGGGGTGACGGGGGCGTCGGGGACTACGGTCATGGGAACTCCAGCATCGGCCGGCATGATACCGACGCAATCGGCCCCCGCCGATGGCTTGACAGATCGACCTGGCTGCGCTGCGTCCCGGTGCCATCGACTGCCGTCACCTGCGCAGGTTGTGCACAGCGGCAGACATGCCGATACGCGGGCGTCTGTCAACTGTTGATTTTTCTTTGTTGCATTCGTGTTTCACGCCTAAGTGATTGATCCTTATCGCTTTAAGCCGATTGGCGAAAAAATGTCCAACAGGTTGCAGAGGCTAGTGAATCCGCCTTCACAGCGTGGAGCACGAGACTAATTCACAGGCTTATCCACAGGCAGTGTGGATAAACCCGTTTCCCTAGCCCTCACATAGGTTTACGTCGGATTTATCACTTCCGTCACACAAACGCGTCGTAAGCCGAAGCACCGATTCGGAGACGACCGAGCGGCGTCTGCCGGGTACTGGACAGGGTCGGTAGACTGACCGGATGTCTTCGACCGTCGCCACCCTGCGCGTCGCCCTGCCGGTGCCGCTGCCCCAACTGTTCGACTATCTGCCTCCGGCCGACGCGCCGCTGACCGACCCCGCGCGGGTCGGCTGCCGGGTGCGGGTGCCGTTCGGGCCGCGCGAGCTGGTCGGGGTGGTGGTGGAGATCGGCCAGTTGGCCTCCGCCGAAGGACTGCGCCCGGCGCTGGCCTGGTGCGACGACGCCCCGCTGCTGGTCGAGGAGCTGGCGCGTTCGCTGCAGTGGCTGGCGCGCTATACCCACGCCCCGCTGGGCGAGGCCCAGTCCAGCGCCCTGCCCGGCCCGTTGCGCCGCGGCGAGCCGCTGGCCGACACCCATGCCTGGGCCTGGCAGCTCACCGAGGCCGGGCGCACCGGCGCCGCCAGCCTGCGCGCCGGCAGCCGCCCCGCCTTGCTGGCCGCCCTGCTGCTGACCGGTGCGCTAGGCGAAGAACAGCTGGACCCCTTGCTGCCGCAGTGGCGCGAGGCCGCACGCAGCCTGGCCAAGCGCGGCCATGCCGAGCGCGTGGCGGTGCCGGCCGACAGCATCCCGCCCCGTCCCGGCAGCGGCCCGCAGCTCAACGACGAACAGCAGGCCGCCGCCGACGCCATCCGTGCGCAAAGCGGTTTTGCCACCTATCTGCTCGATGGCGTCACCGGCAGCGGCAAGACCGAGGTCTACCTGCAGGCGATCGCCGACTGCCTGGCGGCTGGCCGCCAGGCGCTGGTGCTGGTGCCGGAGATCGGCCTGACCCCGCAGACGCTGGGCCGCTTCCGCGCCCGCCTGGGCGTGCCGGTGCACGCGCTGCATTCGGGGCTGTCCGACGGCGAACGGGCGCGGGTGTGGGCGGCGGCCTGGCGCGGCGAGGCCAAGCTGGTCGTCGGCACGCGTTCGGCGGTGTTCACCCCGTTGCCGAATGCCGGGCTGATCGTGATCGACGAGGAACACGACGGCAGCTACAAACAGCAGGACGGCATCCGCTATCACGCCCGCGATTTCGCGCTGGTGCGCGGCAAGGCGCTGGATGTGCCGGTGATCCTGGGCAGCGCCACGCCGTCGCTGGAGAGCCTGCACAACGCCTATTCCGGCCGCTACCGGCATCTGCGCCTGTCGCGCCGCGCCGGCGAGGCGCGTCCGCCGCGCGTGCGCGTGCTCGACGTGCGCAAGCGCCCGCTCAAGGACGGCCTGTCGCCGGAAGTGCTGGCCGGCATCGGCGCCACCCTGGCGCGCGGCGAGCAGGTACTGGTGTTCAAGAACCGCCGCGGCTATGCGCCGGTGCTGCTGTGCCACGACTGCGGCTGGACTGCCGCCTGCCAGCGCTGCAGCACGCCGCTGCACCAGACCCCGATGACCGTGCACGCCGGCGGGCGGCGCCTGCAATGCCATCACTGCGGCGCGCGCCAGCAGGCACCGCTGGCCTGCCCGGCCTGCGCCAGCCTGGCGCTGCAGCCGCAAGGCATCGGCACCGAGCGGCTGGAAGAACGCCTGACCGAAGCGTTCCCGGAGTTTCCGGTGGTGCGCATCGACCGCAGCACCACCCAGCGCCGCGACGCGCTGGAGACCCAGCTGGCGCGCCTGGGCAGCGAGGCCGGCATCCTGGTCGGCACCCAGATCCTGGCCAAGGGCCACGATCTGCCACGGCTGACCATGGTGGTGGTGGTCGGCATCGACGAAGGCCTGTTCTCGGCCGACTTCCGTGCCGCCGAAAAGCTCTCCCAGCAGCTGATCCAGGTGGCCGGACGCGCCGGGCGCGCCGACCGCCCCGGCGAGGTCTGGCTGCAGACCCATCACCCCGAGCACCCCTTGCTGCAGACCCTGGTCAACGGCGGCTACCACGCCTTCGCCGATGCCGAATTGCAGCAGCGCGAGGCCGCGGGATTTCCGCCGTTCGCGCATCTGGCGCTGTTCCGCGCCGAGGCCAAGGACGTGGCCGCGGCCAACCAGTTCCTGATGGCGGTGCGCGGCCTGACCACGGCAGACAGCACCGCGCAATCGCCTGCGTTTGCCGCAGTGGAGTGCTACGGCCCGATGCCGGCACCGATGCCACGTCGCGCCGGTTTCCAGCGCACCCAGTTGCTGTTGTCCGCGCAACAGCGCTCGGCGCTGCATCGTCTGCTGGATGCGCAACTGCCTGCGATCTATGCGCTGCCGCAGGCGCGGCGCGTACGCTGGTCGCTGGATGTGGATCCGATCGATCTGTATTAGGGCGGGCGTATCGCACGCGGGGCTGCAGCCAGACCACCGTGTACCAGCTTGTAGGAGCGCACCTGGGCGCGATGTGGCGTTACCGGGAATGCCCTCGCGCCCGGGTGCGCTCCTACAAACAAACGCGAGCGAACAGGCCACAAGTGTCCCCACGTTTTCGTAGGAGCGCGCTTGCGCGCGATGGGGCTTTACTGGGAATGCCCTCGCGCACAAGTGCGCTCCTACAGAGAACGCGGGCTATTTGGCCGCGCGATGTACGAGGCGCATGTCCTTGCAGCAACATGCCGTGTCGGCAGCGCGTGCTGTGTCTGCCATGGGCCATGCTGGCCTGAGCGGAAACGCGAAACTCAGGTCAGCGCGGTCATCACGCCACGCTGGTACGCAGGCCGTGCGCGCAGGCGCTGGTACCACGCCTGCAGATGCGGCAGCTCGGGCCGCTCGATCGGCATTTCGAACCAGGCGTAGATGAAGCTGCCCAGTGGAATATCGCCCATCGCAAATTGCGCGCCGGACAGATACGGCTGCTGCGCCAGGGCCGCATCCGCGCGTGCGAGCAGGTCGCCCGAGTGCGCCAGCGCCGCGGCGATGCGCGCAGGATCGCGCTCGGGTTCCGGTGTGCGCAGCACGCCCCAGAACAGGTCGCGAAACACGCCGGCAAACGTCGAGGTGGTCCAGTCCATCCAGCGATCGCCCAGCGCGCGTTCGGCCGGTGCCTGCGGATACAGGGCCGGCGCATATTGCGCGGCAAGGTAGCGCACGATCGCATTGGACTCCCACAGCACCAACTCACCATCCTGCATCGTCGGCACCAGACCGTTGGGATTCAACGCGCGATACTCGGGCGTGTCGTTACGACCAAACGCACCACCGACTTCGATCGAGGTATAGGGCACCCCGGCTTCTTCGGCGCACCACAGCACCTTGCGCACATTGCTGGAATTGCGCCGCCCCCATAGCGTGATCGAGGCGTTTCCTGCCGCCGGTTGCATTGCAGCGTCAGCCATCGTCATTTCCCTGCTGGCGGTTTGGGCGTCGCGCGCGCCGGACGCTTCGCGGTGGACGCCTGCGTGGCGACGGCGGCAGCTGGCTGCGCTGCTTTCGCCCGCCCGCCCTTGGGCGCATCGCGCACCCACAGGGCCTGCTCGTCCTGCTTGATCTCGAACAGGCCGATCGCACGCACCAAGTCGCTGAGTTTGCGATAACCGTAGTTGCGTGGGTCGAACGAGGCCTGGTTGGCCACCTGCTTGCCCACCGCCCCCAGATGCGCCCAGCCATCGTCTTCGCAGGCACTGTCGATCGCATTGCGCAGCATCTGCACCAGCCGGGTGTCGCCGCGCAGCGCGGTGGCATCCTTGCGGCCGGCGGCGGTGTCGCTGGCCGCTGCCGCCTGCTCGCCCAGCGCTTCGACATAGGTGAACTTGGAACAGGCATTGACGAACGGCGCCGGGGTTTTCTTCTCGCCGAAGCCGTACACCTTCATGCCATCGGTGAGCAGACGCATCACCAGCGGAGTGAAATCCGCATCGCTGGAAACGATCGCAAAGCCATCCAGATTGCGTGCATACAACAGGTCCATCGCATCGATCACCATCGCCATGTCCGAGGCGTTCTTGCCCGAGCTGTAGGCAAATTGCTGGATCGGCCGGATCGCGTATTCGTGCAGCGCCGCTTCCCAGCTCTTCAGGTGCGGACTCTTCCAGTTGCCGTAGGCGCGGCGCACGTTGGCCACGCCATAGCGCGCCACTTCGGCCAGCACCACGTCGATCTTGCCGGCCGGCGCGTTGTCGGCATCGATCAGCAAGGCGATGCGTTTGTCGGGATTGTCGATCATGGTCATTCCTCGAAGGTGTCGGCAGAGTCGGTATCGATTTCGGTGTCGGCGGCATCGGCCGACGGCAGCGTGTACTGGCTGCCGTCGTGCATGGTCAACACCCCATCGCTCAGGATCTCGCGCTCGGAGCCGCCGCTGACCCAGGTGGCATGCACGCGGCCGCGGCCACGATCGCCTTCCACCGTGAACACGAAATCGTCGTCGCCCGGCGCCAGACCGGTGCGCACCAGATCCACCCGCATCGTGTGGATCTGGCCGATCTGTTCCTGCACCACCGCATCGCCCTGCAGTGCGGCGCGTGCCTGGTCGGCAAACAGCGACCAGCCGAACACGATCAGCCAGCCGAGCGCGCCCAGCACCAGCATGCCAAACAGCACCACACAGGTCGCCAGCCCGATCAGGCCGAGTGTGACGCCGCTGAGTTTCTGTCCGGGCGCACGCGCGACAGCCGGTGCCATCGCCGGCGAAGCGGATGGCGGTGGCGACAGCGGCGGCAACGGCGGCGGTAGTGACGGCATGCGGTCATCATGTGGATGAGATGCGACATGATGCCGCAGGCAGGCCGGATCCAGGCGGCATGTTCATTACCGATGCGGCATGCTGATGAGCCCGCGTCGCAATCCATCGGACCTTACGATGACTTCTTCCCCCTCCCAAGCTCCGCTGCACCTGGTTGTGGTTGGCGGCGGTTTCGCCGGCTTATGGGCCACCCGCGCACTCGACGATCCCGGCATCCGCATCACCCTGATCGACCGCCAGAACCATCACCTGTTCCAGCCGCTGCTGTACCAGGTCGCCACCGCCGGCCTGTCGGCACCGGATATCGCCGCGCCGCTGCGCCACATCCTGCGCGAGCAGCGCAATGTCGAAGTGCTGCTCGGCGACGTCGCCGAAATCGCACCGGCGCGCCGTGAGGTGGTGCTCGCCGACGGCAGCACGCTCGGCTACGACATGTTGCTGCTGGCCACCGGCGCCACCCATGCCTACTTCGGCAACGATCAATGGGCCGAGCATGCGCCCGGCCTGAAGACGCTGTACGACGCGCTGGTGCTGCGGCGCAAGTTGCTGCTCGCCTTCGAACGCGCCGAGGCAGAGTCCGACCCGGCCGCACGCGCAGCCTGGCTGAGTTTTGCCGTGGTCGGCGGCGGCCCGACCGGCGTCGAGCTGGCCGGCACGCTGGCCGAGATCGCCCGCCACACGCTCAAGAACGAATTCCGCCATATCGACCCGCAGCAGGCGCGCGTGCGCCTGGTCGAAGCCGGCCCGCGCGTGCTGCCCTCGTTCCCGGACGATCTCACCGCCAAGGCGCGCAAGCAGCTCGAACGCCTGGGCGTGGAGGTGCACACCGGCACGCCGGTCACCCACATCGATGCGCTGGGCTATCAGCTCGGCGACACCTTCGTGCCTGCACGCACCGTGGTGTGGGCCGCCGGCGTGGCGGCATCGCCGCTGGCGCGCACGCTTGGCGTGCCGCTTGATCGTGCCGGCCGGGTGCTGGTGGAGCCGGACCTGAGCGTACCCGGTCACCCGGAGATCTTCGTCGGCGGCGACCTGGCCTCGGTCCAGCAGGACGGCCGCCCGGTACCAGGTGTGGCACCGGCAGCAAAGCAGATGGGCAAGCACATCGCCAAGGCGATCCGCGCCCGCCACCGCGGCCAGCCTGCACCAGCCTTCCGTTACCAGGACTACGGCAACCTGGCCACGATCGGCCGCATGGCCGCCATCGTGCATGTCGGCAAGCTCAAGCTCTCCGGCATCGTGGCCTGGTGGTTCTGGCTGGCCGCGCACGTGTACTTCCTGATCGGTTTCCGCAACCGGTTCGTGGTGCTGGTGAACTGGGCGATGGCGTACTGGAGCTACCAGCGCGCCGCGCGCATCATCTTCGGCGGTGCCACCGACGATCCGCCGCCCAGCAGCAAGGACGGATGACAGCGGCGCAGGCCGTGCGCGATGCTGTGCGGCCTGATGCGACGGTCTGATCGTGACCACTCTCCTGTTCCTGCTGGATCTGCTCGGCACCTTCGTGTTCGCCCTCAGCGGCGCGACCGTGGCGGTGCGCAATCGCCTGGATCTGTTCGGCGTACTGGTGCTGTCGTGCGCGGCGGCGGTGTCCGGCGGGATCGTGCGCGATGTGCTGATCGGCGCCACCCCGCCGGCCGCACTGGTGCATCCGCAGTACCTGCTGGTCGCCTGCCTGGCCGGCGTGGCCGGTTTCTACTGGCATGCGGCGGTGGAACGGCTGCGCAACCCGGTGCAGTTGTTCGACGCGGCCGGGTTGGCGCTGTTTGCGGTCTACGGCACCAGCAAGGCGCTCGATTACCAGCTCAGCCCGCTCAGCGCGACCTTGCTCGGCATGCTCAGCGGCATCGGCGGCGGCATCGCGCGTGATCTGCTGGTGGCGCGGACGCCGGTGGTGCTGCAGGCCGAGCTGTATGCGGTCGCCGCGCTGGCCGGTGGCGGCCTGGTCGCGATCGGGCACATGCTCGCAGTGCCGCAGGCCTGGTCGCTGGCGACCGGCGCGCTGGTCTGTTTCGGGCTGCGTTTCATGGCCATCCGCTACGGCTGGCATCTGCCGGTGGCGCGCCTGCCGGAATAGCGCCGGCGGGCGCAGCGCGCGGTCGATCATCGGCGAACGACCACGACGAACCACCGCGCGTCGTCGGACTCGACGCAGCACAAGCAGCCCACATGCAAACGGCCCTGAAAACCGGGCCGTTTGTGCAACACCTGGGGCATGATCGAAGGATCAGGCCACGAACAGTGCCTTCATCTTCTTCAGCGCATTCGCCTCGATCTGGCGGATACGCTCGGCCGACACGCCGTATTCGTCGGCCAGCTCCTGCAGCGTCACCTTGGAGTCGGAGTCCAGCCAGCGGCGCTTGACGATGTCGCGCGAGCGCGTGTCCAGGCCGGCCATGCCTTCGCGCAAAAGCTGCAGCTGATTGTCTTCGCTGTCGTGGCGCTCGTAGGCCTGCGACGGATCTTCGTCGTTTGCCACCAGGTAGCTCACCGGTGACGGCGGACCATGATCGTCGTCTTCGTCGGACGAGGCATCGAAGCCGATATCGCGACCGGACAGACGCGACTCCATCTCCATCACTTCGCGCTCGGAGACGTTCAGGTCCTTGGCGACCGCAGTCACCTCGGACGCATTGAGCCAGCCCAGGCGGGTCTTGGACTTGCGCAGGTTGAAGAACAGCTTGCGCTGCGCCTTGGTCGTGGCGACCTTGACGATGCGCCAGTTCTTCAGGATGAACTCGTGCATCTCGGCACGGATCCAATGCACCGCGAAGCTGACCAGGCGCACGCCCATTTCCGGGTCGAAGCGCTTGACCGCCTTCATCAGGCCGATATTGCCTTCCTGGATCAGGTCGCCCAGCGGCAGGCCGTAGCCGTTGTAGCCGCGAGCGACGTGCACCACGAAGCGCAGGTGGGAATGGACCAGCTCGCGCGCGGCGTCCAGATCCAGCTCGTCACGGAAGCGACGGGCAAGATTCTGTTCCTCATCGACCGACAGCACCGGGATCTGGTGCACGGCACCGATGTAGGCGTCCAGCGAACCGAGCGCACTGGGAATCGGGAGATTGTTTGCCACTAGGGCAGTCGAGGTGATCTGGTTCATAGGGCACCATCTTAGCAGTCGAACTATTGGACTGCCGGGTACAGAAAGAGTTCCCAGCGTTCCATTTATAGGACGTTCGGGCTTTTGGCGTTGCCGTCGTTCTACGGCGCAACTCCCGACTTCGAGCACCTACGCTACCACCGCCGACCTGGGTAGACCGTGACAAAGCCGCCGCGAAAAGGGGCCGGCGCCGGTACCGTTCAGCCGCTGGCCGGAGTGGTGTCCAGCGCGTTGCGGGGCGGCAGCGACCAGTCGATCGGGCCCAGCCCGCGGCGCTGCAGGTGCTCGTTGGTCTTGGAGAAGTGCTGGCAGCCCAGAAAGCCGCGATGCGCCGACAACGGCGAGGGATGCGGGGCCTTGAGCACGCGATGGCGCGCCTGGTCGATGACCTTGCCCTTGGACTGCGCGTAGCTGCCCCAGAGCAGGAACACCAGGCCTTCGCGCTCGCGGTTGAGGGTCTCCACCACATGGTCGGTGAAGCCTTCCCAGCCCTTGTTCTGGTGCGCGCCGGCACGGCCCTGCTCCACCGTCAGCACCGCATTGAGCAGCAGCACGCCCTGGCGCGCCCACGGCATCAGATAGCCATGGTCCGGACGCGCGATGCCCAGGTCGTCCTGGATCTCCTTGTAGATGTTGAGCAGCGACGGCGGCACCGGCACGCCGGGCAACACCGAAAAGCACAGCCCATGCGCCTGGCCTTCGCCGTGATACGGATCCTGGCCCAGGATCACCACCTTGACCTGTTCGAACGGGGTGGCGTCGAAGGCCGCAAAGATCTGCGGGCCCGGCGGGAATACCCGCGCCCCGGCCGCCTTGCGCTGGCGCAGGAATGCGGACAGCTCCTGCATTTCCGGGCGCAGCAACCAATCGCCCACCCGCGCCTTCCACGACGGTTCCAGCTGGATACGCGCTTCCACTTCAGCCACTTCGGTCATAGCGTGACAGCCTGGTCCTCGAGCCGTGCCAGGCGCAGCTGGAACAGCACCTTGGTCACCAGCAGACGTTCTTCGATGGGTTTTTGCACCAGGTCGTTGGCGCCGGCGCGCAGCAGCTCGGACTGGTTGCGCGGATTGGTGTCGCCGGTCATCACCAGCACCGGCAGGCGACGTTTGCCGTAAGCGAAGTCGATGCGGATGCGCTCGACCACGTCGCGGCCGTTGAGCTCGCCCTTCAGGGTCACATCGGTCAGCACCACGTCGATGCGGCGCTCGGTGCGGCCCAGCGATTCGGCGGTGAGCAGCGCAAAGGCATCCTCGGCGGTGAGCACATGCACCACCTTCAAGCTCTGCCGCTCGAGCATGCGCTTGGTCGCCTCGGCCACCACGCGGCTGTCCTCGATGTACAGCACGGTCGCGCCGACCACCGGCTCGGGCTGCACATAGCCGCGGATGAAGGTCGCCAGGGCTTCGTGGCCCAGCGCCTTGTCGAAATAATCGGTGACGTATTCGGTGAAGCGGCGCTCCACCAGATGCTGCTGCGCATCGCCGGAGACCACGATCACCGGCACATAGGCCTGGCCGGCCGCTTCGCGCACGCTGCGCGCCAGGGTCAGGCCATCGCCATCGGGCAGCGACAGCGAGGTGGTGACCAGATCCACCGCCCCGGCTTCCAGCGCCTGGCGCGCTTCGGCGATGCTGGAGCAGCCGATCACCTGCACGTTGGGCAGATCGCGCTGCAATACATCGGCGATCAGCTTGCGCACCAGCTTGGAGCCATCGACCACCATCACGCGCGGCGCGTCGCTGATCAGGTGCTTGAGATCCGGTGGATGCATGGCAGGCCTCAGGTCTCGGTGGGACGGGTCTGGCGAAGGAAATGGCCGGTGACCAGCCAGGCGCCCAGCCAGCCCAGGACCAGGGTGCCGACCAGCACCAGCGCAGAATGCAGCAGATCCAGCCCGTGCAGGGTAAAGGAGCTGCCGTAACTGTCGGCCAGGGTCGCCAACGGCGCGCGCAGCGCCAGCCCGGAGGCGGCGATCAGCGCGAGCGCCACAGCGCCGGCACCGAGCCCGTACCAGGCCCCCAGGTACAGGAACGGACGCCGGATGAAGCCATCGCTGGCGCCCAGCAACTGCAGCACGCCGATTTCCTCGCGCCGCGACTGGATGTCCAGCCGCACCGTATTGCCGACCACCAGCACCGCGCCGACACCCAGCAGTGCCGACAACACCTGCACCAGTCGCTCGCCGAAGTGCAGCCAGCCATCCAGGCGCTTGCGCCACAGCGCGTCGTGCTGCACCTGGTCGGCCTGCGGCAAGGCCTGCAGCGCACCGGCCAGCTGCGCATCGTCGGCCGTCTCGGTGGGCGTGACGACCAGCAGCGTCGGCAGCGGGTTGTCGCCCAGCGCATCGATCGCCTCGTCGAGCTTGGCGCTCTCGCGCAGCTCGGTCAGCCCCTGCGCCGGCGTGCGCAGCGCGACCTGGGCAACGTCCGGGCGCGCGCGCAGTTCGCCGGCCAGGGCCTGCGCGGCCTCGGCGCCGATCTCGACCTTCAGGAACAGGTTGATCTCGCGCGACTGCTGCACGCTGCCGGCCAGCAACTTGACGTTGTCCAGCGCGATCGACAGCCCCAGCGGCAAGGCCAGCGCCAGCGCCATCACCACGATGGTCAGCAAGGTGGCCCACGGCTTGCGCATGGCACGGCCCAGGCTGAAGGCGATGCTGTGCAGATGATGGTCGATCCACACGCCGACCCGCGAGGGGGCGACGGCTTCGGTATTGGCGGGCTTGCTCATTCGGCCAGATCCTGCGGCGAGATGTCGTCGACCAGGCGGCCGTGATCCAGGATCAGCACGCGCTTGCGCATCTGCTTGAGCAGGGCCAGGTCATGGCTGACCACCAGCACGCTGGTGCCGCGCGCGGGCAGTTCGGCGAACAACTGCATGATTTCCGCGGCCAGCGCCGGATCCAGATTGCCGGTGGGCTCATCGGCCACCAGCAGGCGTGGTTCGCCGACGATGGCGCGGGCGATGCCCACGCGCTGCTGCTCGCCGGCCGACAACTGCGACGGCAAGGCCCGCTCGCGATGGGCCAGCCCGATCCGCTCCAATGCCGAGCGCACGCGCTTGCCGATCTCGGCACGCCGGGTGCCGCGCAGGATCAGCGGCAACGCCACGTTCTCGGCGATGCTGCGGTCGTTGAGCAGGCGATGGTCCTGATAGACCGCACCCACCTGGCGACGGTGCAGCGGAATCTGCCGGCCGCGCACCTTGAGCAGGTTGCGTTCGCCCAGCAGCACCGCGCCCTGGCTGGGCCGCTCGCTGAGGTGGATCAATTTGAGCAGGGTGCTTTTGCCGGCGCCGGAGTGGCCGGTCACGAACAGCATCTCGCCATCGGCCACTTCGAAGCTGACATCGGTCAGCGCCTGGTGGCCACCGGCGTAGTGCTTGCTGACGTTGTCAAAACGCAGAACGGTCATTCAGCGATTATGCCGGAGCGCCAGCGCTTGCGTCGCATCGCCGGAGCCCGGCAATGCGACGCAGGCCGCAGGCGATCAGTTGCCGGACACCAGCGAGCGCAGGCGACGGCCGATGCGGCTCAACAGCGACGGGCTGCCGGACGGCTTGGCGGCGCTGCGCACCGGCTTGGCGACCACCTGGGTGGGCTTGCGCGGTGCGGCAGGTGCGGCGACCGGTGTGGAGGCCACTGCCGGCTCGGCACCTTCGACCGGACGGCCGTTGCGACGACGGCGCCGCTTGCGTGGTGCGCGCTCGGCATCGGCCACGATGGTGGAAGGCGCCTCGACCGACGCCGCCGCAACCACCGGCGTTTCGGTCGGCGCTGCCGCTGCCGGGGCTTCGCCCTCCACACGCGGCTTGCGACGCGGACGCGGCTTGCCATCGGCACTGCCGCCGTCGCGGCGACCGCCGCCACTGCCGCTGCGCGATGCGCCACCCGAACCGCTGCGACCACCGCCGCGGCGCTGCTCTTCGGCAGCACGCTGTTCGCGCGCCTCGCGGAAGATGGTGCCCACGCTGTCGCCAGCATCCTCGTCGGCCTCTTCGCCTTCCACCGGTACACGCGCGGTGCGCGGCAGCGGCGTCAGCAGCTCGGAGGTCACCGGCTCGACCGGGATCTTCTGCTCGATATAGGCCTCGATGTCCGGCAGGCTCATCGCATAGCGCTCGCAGGCGAAGCTGATCGCATCGCCCTCTTCGCCCAGCCGCGCGGTACGGCCGATACGGTGCACGTAGTCTTCCGCATCGAACGGCAGGTCGTAGTTGTAGACGTACTTGACGCCGTCGATGTGCAGGCCGCGCGCGGCCACGTCGGTGGCGACCAGGATTTCGAGCTGGCCCTTCTGGAAGCGGTTGAGCAGCGACTCGCGCTTCTTCTGCGGCACGTCGCCCGACAGCACGCCGACCCGGTAGCCATGCCGCTCCAGCGTGCGCGCCACGCGCTCGACGAACGCCTTGGTATTGACGAACACCATGGTGCGCGCGCCTTCGCTGCGCGACAGCAGGCCCAACAGCAGCGTCTGCTTCTCTTCGTCGGACGGGAAATAGATGCGCTGGCGCACCCGTGCGGCGGTGATGCTCTCGGTTTCGACGACCAGCTTTTCCGGCTCGTTCATGTGCTCGTAGGCGAGCTCGAGCACGCGGTGGCTGAGCGTGGCCGAGAACAGCAGGGTCTGGCGGGTGCCGCGCTCGGGCATGCGCCGCAGCAGGAAGCGGATGTCCTTGATGAAGCCCAGGTCGAACATGCGGTCGGCTTCGTCCAGCACGCAGATCTCGCAGGCATGCAGCGAGACCACCTTGTGCTGCTTGACGTAGTCGATCAGCCGGCCCGGGGTGGCGATGATCACGTCCACGCCCTGCTGCAGCAGCTCGCGCTGCTTGTCATAGTCCACCCCGCCGTAGACCAGCGCAAAGCGCAGGCCCAGGTCGGCGCCGAACTTGACCGCATCCTTGTGGATCTGGATCGCCAGCTCGCGGGTCGGCGCCAGGATCAGCGCGCGCGGGTCTTCCGGCTTGCGGTCGGCCAGCGCCGGGCGGATCAGCAGGCGGTTCATCACCGCCACCAGGAACGCCAGGGTCTTGCCGGTGCCGGTCTGGGCCTGTCCGGCGACGTCGCCGCCCGGCAGCGCGACCGGCAGGGTCAGCGCCTGGATCGGGGTACAGCGGGTAAACCCGGCGCTCTCCAGCCCGGCGATCAGCGCCGGATGCAGGTCGAACGTGGAAAAAGTCAAATCGGTCAGCGGTTTGTCGCTCATTATTCCGTCTTCGTGAGGCGCCCTGGGCAGCCCGGGCGCGGCTTGCATCGATGCCGACAGCGTCGCAAACTGCGGCTGTTGTGGCGGACAGCGCGGCTTCAGGACTGACACTTGATTCAGTCGCGCAATGCCCCAGTTTAACGCAATGTAGCGGCCTGCCCGTTCGGGCGGGCCGTTTTGGTTTCCAGGAGACCCAACGTGAGCGATAAGGTTCAACATGTCGGCGATGCCGACTTCGATACAGCTGTACTGCAATCCGGCGAACCGGTGCTGGTGGATTTCTGGGCCGAGTGGTGCGGACCCTGCAAGATGATCGCCCCGGTGCTGGACGATCTGGCCGATACATACCAGGGCAGACTGAAGGTTGCCAAGGTCAATGTGGACCAGAACCGCGCCTTGGCCATCAAGTACCACGTGCGTTCGATCCCGATGCTGTTGCTGTTCAAGGATGGCCAGGTGCAGGCCACCCAGATCGGTGCGGTTGGCAAGGGCCAGCTGACCCAGATGATCGACAAGACCCTGGGCGGCGCGGCCGCCTGAGCGAGCGGGCGTCCAGCGATGGGCGCCCCGTGATGCGCCAGCAGTTAAATCCTGCTGCGGCAGGCGCTTGCGCGGTTGCGCGCAGCGGTGATAGTGTCAGTCGATCCGGAGCACGTTCGTGCGCCGACGTACCCCTCTAGAAACCTCTTCTAGACTCCCATCACCTAAAGTTCGCCCCCCAGCCGGGCGCTCGCACTCTTAGCGAGGAATCACGCACTTGTCCGATCATCCTTCCTCCGATACCGGGAGCAGCGTCGACGCTCCTGTCGAGAAGCGCGTGCGCAAGCCGCGCGTGAGCAAGACCGCCGCTGCCACCGACGACGGTGGCGCGCAGCAGCCCAACCTGCCCTTGCCCGCCAGCCCCGCACCCGACGCTCCACGTGCCCCGCAGGCACCGTCGCACGCTGCCGATTCGGCACCGGCGCAGACGTCCGGCGATGGCGCTTCTTATGCCGGTAACGCCCCCAGCGCCAACCAGGGCAGCCAGGGCAACGACACCCATGGCGACTCCCGCGAGGGTGGCCAGACACAGCAGCAGCGCTTCAATCAGGCGCAGCAGCAACAGAACCAGAATCAGGCGCAGCACCGGGGCCAGGGCCAGAACCAGGGTCAGCCCCAGGCGCAGGGTCAGGGTCAGGGTCAGGACCAAGCCCAGAATGGCGGCCAGCATCAGCAAGGCCAGGGCCAGGGCCAGGGGCAGAACCAGCAGGGCAACCGCCGTGACCGCTTCCGCAACCGCCGCGACCGTGGACGCGACCGCTTCGGCAACGAAGGTGGTGGTGGCATGCCGTCGTCCGATGGCAGCAATGAGCCGTTCGTCGCGCGCCCACACCCGGCCGTGCCGGAAGGCTTCCCGGTCTACTCGCTGAGCGATCTCAAGCGGATGCCGGCGCAGAAGCTGCTGGATATTGCCGACCAGCTCAACATCCAGGAAGGCGTGGCACGCGCGCGCAAGCAGGACGTGATCTTCGCCCTGCTCAAGGTGCTGACCCGCCACGGCGAAGGCGTTGCCGCCGACGGTGTGCTGGAAATCCTGCCCGACGGCTTCGGCTTCCTGCGTGCCGCAGAAGCCAGCTACCTGGCCGGCCCGGACGACACCTATATCTCGCCCAGCCAGATCCGCCGCTTCAACCTGCGGACCGGCGATCACCTGTCCGGCCGCATCCGCTTCCCGAAGGACGGCGAACGCTATTTCGCGCTGTCGATCGTCGACACCATCAATGGCGAGCCGCTGGAAGCCAGCAAGAACAAGGTGCTGTTCGAGAACCTGACCCCGCTGTTCCCGCGTCGCCGCTTCCGTCTGGAGCGTGGCGATGGATCGACCGAGGACATCACCGGCCGCATCCTGGACCTGATGGCGCCGCAGGGTAAAGGCCAGCGCGCGCTGATCGTCTCCCCGCCCAAGGCAGGTAAGACGATGATGATGCAGCAGGTGGCCACGGCCATCACCAGCAATCATCCCGAAGTGCACATGATCGTGCTGCTGATCGACGAGCGCCCGGAAGAAGTGACCGAAATGCAGCGCACCGTGCGCGGCGAGGTCATCTCCTCCACCTTCGACGAACCGGCCGCGCGCCACGTGCAGGTCGCCGAGATGGTGATCGAGCGGGCCAAGCGCCTGGTCGAGCACAAGAAGGACGTGGTGATCCTGCTCGACTCGATCACCCGTCTGGCACGCGCCTACAACAACGTGGTGCCCAGCTCCGGCAAGGTGCTCACCGGTGGTGTGGACGCCAACGCGCTGCACCGTCCGAAGCGCTTCTTCGGTGCGGCCCGTAACGTGGAAGAGGGCGGCTCGCTGACCATCATCGCCACGGCGCTGGTGGAAACCGGCAGCAAGATGGACGAGGTGATCTACGAAGAGTTCAAGGGCACCGGCAACAGCGAAGTGCATCTGAACCGTCGCATCACCGAAAAGCGCGTGTACCCGGCGATCGACATCAACCGCTCGGGCACGCGTCGCGAAGACCTGCTGATCGAGCCGGAGCTGCTGCAGAAGATCTGGATCCTGCGCAAGCTGCTGCACCCGATGGACGAAATCGCGGCAATGGAATTCCTGCTGGACAAGATGAAGACCACCAAGTCCAACGACGAGTTCTTCAGTTCGATGAAGCGCTGAGTCGGTCGGTATTCTCGACAAGAAAAAGCCCCGCATTGCGGGGCTTTTTTTGTGGGTGCGTGGTTGCTTGCAATCACAAGCCTGGTTGGTCGAGTGCGCGGTTCCCTCGCCGCTCGCGGGACACACCGCAGGTACGTACGTGTAGGCTCGGGAGCGGCATCCTCGCCGTCCGCGGTCCCGCAAGCGGCGAGGACACCGCACCAGGAAGTTGATCGGCAGGGCCAATACCTGCCTATCGCCGCGTCTGCGTTGGGATGCCAGAAGGCTTTGCAGGGTGCTTGTTGAAAAGCCTGCCTTCTCTCGGTTTGAAATGGAACGCTGGTGGGACGCGCTGTGACTCAAACAACAAACCTCATGCTCTGCTCGCAAACATGCACACCGACCATTTCGACGGGTCCTTGCCCGCCCATCGTCGCGGGACCTTACGCGGCATGGATGCCGCGTAAGAGCCTACAAGGACGTACTTGCGTCGTGTCCCGCGAGGGTGGGGGGGCCAAGGGCCCTGCAGCCAACTGGCAGATCAGCTGCCTTGTAGCCAAGCCCTGATAAGCCGTCCGGCAGCGAACGATCAAGACCATCCGCTCTGCAAGCAACAGGCGTGAGGTAGCTTCGCCAGCCGCGCTGATGTTGGCTTCGCGCTTAAGTTCCTTGCAGCGGCGTCACCAGCCGCACACCTTCTCCGCGTGCGGAGAACAAGCCACTACCCGGCAGCGCATCCGGACTGTCGGTCGATGCCGACGCATCGCGCTGCTCGTGCCAGGGCGCCGGCTGACGCGGGCCCGGCAGATAGGATTGCCACTTTTTGGTTTGCTTTGCAGCGATCGAATTGCCTGGCCAGGATTCGATGGCGAAGGTGACCGGAACCCGCATGACCCAGTACGGCGCGTCGGCCTCGGCGCCTTGCGTTGGCGGCACAAATGTCCAGCCTCGCGCCTTGGCGATTGCAACGTCGGCAAACGCCTTGCGCCAGCGCGGGCGCTTGGATTCCGGCGCCAGCGTGGTCAGGTTGACCTGCTCGGCGACTAGATCTTCGACCTTGCCATCGCGCCCGACCTTGAGCAGCAGATAGACCACCCCGGTCACACCTTCTCGAAACGCATGCTCAGGGTACGCAGGTGCCGGCATGTCCTTGGCAGCGACGCTGGCTGCAGCTTGCTCCTGGCTGCCGAAATGCGCGCTGCGAATCGATACGGAATAGGTGCCGTTATCGGCCGGCTTGGCGACCAGCAGCAGATTCATCAGCAATTGCGCGGGCAAGGCGCTCCCATCGTCTTTGACAGGGTCAAAGCGCCAGGAAGCGATCGATTGTTTGACGCGGTCGCGGACCACTAGCGGCAGGCTTGCTTCGTCAGTGAGCTTGACCTCCGTAACGGTACCGTCCGGCGTCAGCGTCAATTCGCCTGCGATATTCATGCTGGCCTCCATCTGTGCCTGTACCTGCGCGGCACTGGGAACTGCCTGCACGCCGCTGACACTCGCCATTGCCAACAAAATGCCCAAGCCCAAGCGTTGCTTCCACTGCATGACCGCACTCCATGGTTATTGAGTTTCGTTGTACCAGCTTGGCGCATACGCGTAAATCGTCAGGCCAGTTTTCGCGAGTCTGCGTAGGGCGGGGTGTCGGGGTAGTCGTCCTCGCGCAGGCGGGTTTGCAGGTCGCGCCACCATTGCGGGTCGAATAGTTCCGGGTGCAGGTGCTTGACCGCTTCCAGCTGCGAGGGTGGCAAGCCCATGAACAGCGCGAAGCGCTCGGGGAACACATCGCGCGGGCCGACGTGGAACCAGGGCTCGGCAGCCATCTGTTCTTCATAGGTGGTGGCGGTCGGCCAGTCGCGGAAGGTGCATTCGGTGATCAGGCACAGCTCGTCGTAGTCGTAGAACACCGCGCGCTGATGGCGGGTGATACCGAAGTTCTTCAGCAGCATGTCGCCGGGAAAGATATTGTTGCGCGCCATGTCCTTGATCGCCTGGCCGTAGTCCAGCGCGGCCGCATGCGCGGCTTCGGGCAGCTGTTCGCGCAGGTAGAGATTGAGCGGGCGCAGGCGGCGCTGCACGTAGCACAGCGCGATCAGCACGTCCTGGCCATCTTCGCTCAGGCTCGTCGCACAGCTGGTCTGCAGCTCGTCCAGCAACGCGGGCGAGAAACGCGACTTGGGAAACCGCAGGAAGCGATACGGCTGCGCGTCCAGCAAGCGGCCGATGCGATCGAGCTGGAACACCAGCTCGTATTTGCCTTCGACCTGCGCACGACTCATGGTCTTGGGATAGGCAAAGCGGTCGCGAATCAGTTTGAACACCAACGGATAACTGGGCAGGGTAAATACCACCATGACCATGCCGGGCGTGCCATCGGCATGCACCAGTTGTTCGGAGGGATGCGCCTGGAAATGGCTGAAAAACGTGCGATAGCGTTCGGTCTTGCCCTGCTTGGCGCGCCCGAGCATCGTGTACAGCTCGTCGACCGGCTTGTGGGTGAGCAGGCTGCGCAAGAACACCACTGCGTCGCCGACGGTGGCCAGATCGGCCTGGAAGTAACTGCGCGAGTTGCTGAACAATTGCGCGACGTCGCTGCGCCGGGTCAGCACCGCTTCGGCACGCAGGCCGGCGTCGTCGTTGACCAGGGCGATGACGCATGGCGAGAAGCGATGTTCGCCGAACACGCGGCCGACCAGGTAGGCGCGCCGTTCGCGATAGAACACCGTCTCCAGCAATTCCACGCTGCGCACCGGGTGCTCGCCCCAGTGCGCGAGATCATCGAGCAGGCGCACCGCGATCGCCGCTGCACAGCGGGTGCGATGCGCATACGGAACGTCGAAGGAATAATCGCCGAGCACGCGCACCAGCATGTCGGTCAGCCGGCCGGGCGAGACCGCATAGGTGTGCCGCGCAACCGGCACCGTGATCGCGTCGGTCGGCTCGATATCCAGCGCGATGAATTCGATCTCCGCATCCACGCCGTGGGTGCCGAAGTAACGCCGGGTCAGGGTGTTGTAGAAGGTCTTGTACAGCTCCTGGTCGATCAGCCCGCTCAGCAGCGCGGCGTAATGCACGCGTGCACGCATCCACAGCGCGCGATCGTGCGCCTGCCCCAGCAGCACCGCACGCAAGCGCAGCATGCATTCGCTGATGTACTGGTCGTACAGCGCGATCCGCGCCACCGCATCATCGCGCGCGCCGCTCCAGTCGCGCGTTTCAAAGCGCTGTTTGGCGCGTGCGGTGATCTCGGCAAACCGGGCGTGGTAATCCTCGAAGGCGTCGTACACGGCATGGGCGATCGCCAGCGCACGGCGCTCGGACTGTGGCGGTAACGGGAGCTGGCTCATGCCGGCAGTGTACCCAGCGCATGTTGCGACGTGCAGCGGAGACAAACGATCCATCGAACAGGCGCACAGTCGGCCAAATGCCGAGACTGCTCGCACCGAGGCGCAGGATCTCTCGCAGGCAAGGCACTGCCAGGTCGTGAGGCCTGGCACGCAACGACCGTGTTCTCGCTGTTGCGCGCAAACGCCGGAAACGACAAGGCCCGCCCCTCATCGAGGCGGGCCCTGCCTGTTGCACCTGCTGGACGCACCGCCAGGCGGTGCGCTGGATCAGGCCTTCAGCGTGGCCAACACGTCGTTGAAGGTCTTGCTCGGGCGCATCGCCTCGCTGACCTTGGCCAGATCGGAGTGATAGTAGCCGCCGATCTCGACCGGCTTGCCCTGGGCGCCGTTGAGCTCGGCCACGATGGTGGCTTCGTTCTCGGTCAGGGCCTTGGCCAGCGGTGCGAACTTGGCCTGCAGGGCGGTGTCCTCGGTCTGCGCAGCCAGGGCCTGCGCCCAGTACATCGCCAGATAGAAGTGGCTGCCGCGGTTGTCCAGTTCACCGACCTTGCGCGCTGGCGACTTGTTGTTGTCCAGGAACTGGCCGTTAGCGACGTCCAGCGCCTTGGCCAGCACCGTGGCCGACGGGTTGTCGTAGCGGTTGCCCAGATGCTCCAGCGAGGCGGCCAGGGCCAGGAACTCGCCCAGCGAATCCCAGCGCAGGCTGTTCTGCTCGACGAACTGCTGCACGTGCTTGGGCGCCGAGCCACCGGCACCGGTCTCGAACAGGCCGCCACCGGCCATCAGCGGCACGATCGACAGCATCTTGGCGCTGGTGCCCAGCTCCAGGATCGGGAACAGGTCGGTGAGGTAATCGCGCAGCACGTTGCCGGTGACCGAGATGGTGTCCTGGCCCTTGCGGATGCGCTCCAGCGAGAAGGTGGTCGCTTCCACCGGCGGCAGGATGCGGATATCCAGGCCGTTGGTGTCGTGATCCTTCAGATAGGTTTCGACCTTGGCGATGACCTGCGCATCGTGCGCACGCGCCTTGTCCAGCCAGAACACCGCAGGCGTCTCGCTCAGGCGCGCGCGCTCGACCGCCAGCTTGACCCAGTCCTGGATCGGCGCGTCCTTGACCTGGCACATGCGCCACAGGTCGCCGGCTTCCACCGCATGTTCGAACACGGTGGCGCCGGTGTCGTCGGTGACCTTGACGGTCCCGGCGGCGGCAATCTGGAAGGTCTTGTCGTGCGAACCGTATTCCTCGGCCTTCTGCGCCATCAGGCCGACGTTGGGCACCGAGCCCATGGTGGACGGATCGAATGCGCCATGCGCCTTGCAGTCGTCGATCACCGCTTGATAGACATCGGCGTAGCAGCGATCCGGGATCACTGCCTTGGTGTCCTGCAGCTTGCCTTCGGCATTCCACATCTGACCGGAGTCGCGAATCATCGCCGGCATCGACGCATCGACGATCACGTCGCTGGGCACATGCAGGTTGGTGATGCCCTTGTCCGAATTGACCATGGCCAGGGCCGGGCGCTGCGCGTATTCGGCCTGGATATCGGCCTTGATCTGCGCCTGCTGGTCGTCCGGCAGCGTGGCGATGCGTGCGTACAGGTCGCCGATGCCGTTGTTGGGGTCGAAGCCGACCGACGCAAGCGCTTCGGCATGCTTGCTCAGCGTGTCCTTGTAGAACTCGCCAACCACCACACCGAACAGCACCGGGTCGGAGACCTTCATCATGGTGGCTTTCAGATGCACCGAGAACAGCACATCCTTGGCCTTGGCATCGGCGATCTGCGCGTCGATGAAGCTGGCCAGCGCGCGCTTGCTCAGCACCGCGGCATCGACGATTTCGCCGGCCTTGACCGCCACCTTGTCCTTCAACACGCTGCTGCTGCCGTCGTTACCGACGAACTCGATCTTCAACGCGCCGGCGGCCGCCACGGTGGCGGATTGCTCGCTGCCGAAGAAGTCGCCGTCGTCCATATGGGCCACGTGCGACTTCGAATCGCTGCTCCACTTGCCCATGCGGTGCGGATGCTTGCGCGCGTAATTCTTCACCGACAGCGGCGCGCGACGGTCGGAGTTGCCTTCGCGCAAAACCGGATTGACCGCGCTGCCCTTGACCTTGTCGTAGCGCGCCTTGATGTCCTTTTCGGCATCGTCCTTGGGCGTGTCCGGATACGCCGGCAGCGCATAGCCCTGACCCTGCAGTTCGGCGATGGCGGCCTTGAGCTGCGGCACCGAGGCGCTGATGTTGGGCAGCTTGATGATGTTGGCTTCCGGCGTGGTGGCCAGCTCGCCCAGCTCACCGAGGTCGTCGGCGATCTTCTGCGCGTCGCTCAGGTGCTCGGGAAACAGCGACAGGATGCGGCCGGCCAGCGAGATGTCGCGGGTTTCGACCACGATGCCGGCAGTATTGGTGTAGGCATCGATGATCGGCAGCAGCGACTGCGTGGCCAGATACGGTGCTTCGTCGGTGAGCGTGTAAATGATCTTCGGTGTCTTCGACATAAGGTGCGATGGCTCGTGTGGTCGGAAGGAGCGCCGGCGTTGTTGGCACTGGCGTTGGCGTGCGCGACGGGGGTCGCTGCTGGCACGCCGATCGGCCGGCGCGTGGAACGCGGCGATGGATCAGCACGGCATTGTCGCGTCTGAGCCGCGCCCGGGTAAAGCGACCACAGGCGGATGCTCCATCCCGCCACTCGGCCAATGCGATGGATGCAGCTGTAACGAATGTGCCGGCTGAGAGAATTACGCAGAAAAAAGGGCGCGATCGTGTGATCGCGCCCCGATGGCCTGCTTAATGAGCGTTGGGGCAGCGCGATGGACGCGCGTGTCCGACATGCTTGGGATCAGTGCGCTACCCAGGTTGCGAGCACGCATCCCTATCTGCAGACTGCCTGCTCGCGTGGCTGCTTACTTGACCGTGATGGTCTGCGGAGTGCCCGCCGGCTTGCCATCCACCATGACCTGCGCGGTGTAGCTGCCAGCCGGCCAGCCATCGGGCTTGCTGAAGCTGAGGTTGGTGGTTTCCGGGCCAGTCGTGGTCAAGGTGGCATTCTGCTCGCCGGCCACCTGGCCATCCTGATAAGTGAGCTTGGCTGCGACCGCCACATTGCTCGCGCTGCCATCGGTTTTCACCGAGACGATGATGGTGTCTTTGCTGCCGATGTTGGCCGACGGGGTCACCGACTTGTCGGCGGTCGCCGTCGTGCCGACCACTACGCTTGACACCGTGACTGCCGAACCCATTGCGGCTGCGGTATCAGTGCTGGCAGCGCCGGTCGCGGTGCTCTGGTCGGCCTGATCGCTCGCCGGCGGTGTTGCGGCCGGGCCTGGCATCGCCTCGGTGGCAGCCCCGGAGGTCGGATCCTTGGACACGCTGTCGTCGTCGGCCTTCTTGCTGCAGCCCGACAGGGCGAGAACGCCGGCAAGGGCAATGGCGAGGGTGCTAGAAACGGATGTAGTACGCATGGATCGATCTCCGGATATCAGAATAAAAGTGGGTTTCGAAAGGTGCCAGGGGTGCGGTGCGCCTATGACTTCGGCGGCAACTGCAGGACCTGACCTGGAAAGATCTTGTCCGGATCCTTGAGCGTTTCGCGGTTGGCCTCGAAAATCCGCGGCCACAGGTTGCCGTCGCCGTAATGACGCTTGGCGATGCTGGACAGACTGTCGCCCGCCTGCACGGTGACCGATTCGCCGACCAGCTGCGCAGTGCTCTGCACGCTGGTACGCACGTTGGAGAAATCCGCCGCTGGCGCGACGTCTGCGGTGCTGTCGACCGAGGACGTCACGTTGGAAAAATCTGCTTTCTTGTCGACATTCATTGCCGCAATCCCTTTGCATCACGATGACTGCAGGGTGCGCGGCGCGCTGTTAAGCGTGGATCGCGCCACCGTGAAGCTGGCGCGAGCCTTGAATGGGCGCGATTACTGGCGCAGGTCGCGGAAGATCGATAGCGGCGTCGGCACGCTGGGCGAGCTGCGCAAGGGGTTGATGTCCAGCCCGCCACGGCGGGTATAGCGCGCTTCCACCACCAACCACTCGGGCGCACAACGGAGCAGCACGTCATGGAAGATACGCTCTACGCATTGCTCGTGAAACTCGGCGTGGTCGCGGAAACTCACCAGATAGCGCAGCAGGCCTTCGCGGTCGATCGGGGCGCCGCGGTAGCGCAACGTGACGCTGGCCCAATCCGGTTGACCGGTGACCGGGCAATTGGACTTGAGCAGGGCCGAGGTCAGCACTTCTTCCACCACTGGTTGTGCATGCGCCGCCAGATATGCGGCATTGGGCGGGCCGTAATCGTCGATGCTGACATCCAGTGCGTCGATCGACTCGCCCTCACCCACCGCATCGATCGGCGGCAGACCGAATTCCACCACCACATCGGCACCGGCGCGCGTGGACAGGTCGGAGGCGATGCGCATACGCACCGCTTCGGCGCTATTGAAGCGGGTGGCATTGAGCGAATTGAGATACAGCTTGAGCGACTTGGATTCGATCAACGACGGCGACTCGCTGGGCACGTGCAAGGTGGCGGTGGCCACGCACGGCTTGCCCTGCGCATCGAGCCAGCTGAGTTCGTAGGCATGCCAGCGGTCGCGGCCGATGAAGGGCAAGGCCCCCGTCAGGCCGATCGCCTCGCGCCCGGCCGCGCGCGGAATCGGGAACAACAGCGACGGATCGTAGCCATTGGGATAGGCGACCTCACGACCGAGGGTGGAATCTTCTGGGGTATTCATCGCGCCATTTTAGGCCGAGCGGGCTGGCCGTGAGGTGTATAGCGGACGCTGGAGCACGCTGGCAACAAAGGCAGCGGGCCGTCAAGCGACCCGCCGCCCCACACGATCACCAACGCTCAGCGGGAACCGCGCAACTGCACACGATTCCCGATTCCCGATTCCCGATTTAGCCAGCCTCCCCCTGATGCAGGTAATCCAATGACACCTGCAACAGCGCGCGCAGGCCCACATCCAGCGACGATTCGTCGAGCAGGAACTGCGGCGAATGGTTGCTGGGCGCGGTGGCCGGGTCGATGCCCTTGGCGGTGGAGCCGACGAAGAAGAACATCGACGGCACCTGCTGGGCGTAGAAGGAGAAATCTTCCGCGCCCATCTGCAGCGGCGGTTCGTAGACATTGTCGGCGCCGACCACGGCCTGCAGGCTGGGCAGCATCCTGGCGGTCAGCGCCGGGTCGTTGACCGTGGCCGGGTTGCCGGGCTGGTCCGGCACCTGCGCCTCGACCTTGGCCCCGTGGGCGGCAGCGGTGTGCTCGGCCACCGTCTTGAGGTCGGCGAAGATCTGCTGGCGCATGGCTTCGTCGAAGGTGCGGATGGTGCCGACCATTTCCACGTCGTCGGGGATGATGTTGTAGCGGATGCCGCCCTTGATCGCGCCGAAGCTCAACACCGCCGGTTGTTTGGACAGGTTGGCGCGGCGGCTGATCACGGTCTGCGCGGCACCGATCATGTCGGCGCTGGCCACGATCGGGTCGATGCCGTTCCACGGCGCCGAGCCATGCGTCTGGCGGCCGATCATCTTGATCGCAAACCGGTCCGAGGCGGCCATCAGCGGGCCGCTGCGCACCGCAATCTTGCCGGCCTGCACGCTGGAGAACACATGCAGGCCGAACACCGCCTGTGGCTTGAAGTCGGCGAACAGGCCTTCCTTGAGCATCAGCGAGGCGCCGCCCTCCTCGTTGCCGGGCGCGCCCTCTTCGGAGGGCTGGAAGATCAGCATCACTTCGCCAGGCAGCTGCTCGCGCATGCCGACCAGCGCTTCGGCCACTCCGAGCAGGATCGCGGTGTGGGCGTCGTGGCCGCAGGCGTGCATCACCCCGACCTGCTCGCCGCGGTACTCGGCGGTGACCTTGGAGGCATACGGCAGGCCGGTCTGCTCCTTGACCGGCAAGGCATCCATGTCCGCGCGCAAGGCGATCTTCGGACCCGGCTTGCCGCCCTTGATGATGGCCACCACGCCGTGATGGGCGATGCCGGTACGCGGCTTGAGGCCGAGCTTGCGCAGCTGCGCGGCCACGGTGGCGGCGGTGCGCTCCTCGCGGTTGGACAGCTCCGGGTGCTGGTGGAAGTCGCGGCGCCACTGCACCAGCTTGCTCTGCAACGGCGCGGCGGCGGCCTGGACGTCGGGCCGGGGCGCGGCCTGGGCGGCGGCCAGGGTGGGCAGGGCGAGCAGCAACGCGCTGGTCAGCAGGCGGGAGTGGCGCATCAGCAATCCTCTAAAGATGGTCGCTTAATGTAGTGCAGGTGCACGCTCGGTGGGCTGCAGTGGGGCTCGATTCAGTCCTGCGGTCAACCACATCGGCCCTGACGCGTTGCCGCTGCATTGCATCTGTGAACGCTGCAGTCGTTTCGTCCGGCGGGCCGTTACTTCAGTAACGCTCAATTGCCTGATCGCAACGATATGCTTCGCACAGCCGCCCCACGGTCGCACCAGCGCCCGGCCCGCCCTCAGGAGTTGTCGCATGTCGCGTTTTTGGAAGATCACACTGCTGGTCGTAGCGGTGCTCGTCGTGGTGTTCGTCGCAATGCGGATGTTCGGTGGGGGCAACCACGGCAAGCGGGCGGACGCGCCGGACGGCAATGGCACCGAGAACAGCGGCCCGGTACCGGTCACGGTCGTGGCCGCCACCACCCAGGATGTGCCGGTCTACGCCAGCGCGCTGGGCACGGTGACCGCGCTCAATACCGTCACGGTCAGCCCGCAGGTCGGCGGCCAGCTGATGAGCCTGAATTTCAAGGAGGGCCAGGAAGTGAAGAAGGGCGAGCTGCTGGCGCAGATCGACCCGCGCACCCTGCAGGCCAGCTACGACCAGGCACTGGCGGCCAAGCGCCAGAACCAGGCGCTGCTGGCGACCTCGCGGGTGAACTACCAGCGCTCCAACGACCCGGCCTACAAGCAGTACGTCTCGCGCACAGACCTGGATACTCAGCGTAACCAGGTGGCGCAGTACGAGGCGGCGGTATCGGCCAACGATGCACAGATGCGCTCGGCGCAGGTGCAGTTGCAGTTCACCCGCGTGACCGCGCCGATCGACGGCATCGCCGGCATCCGCGGCGTGGACGTGGGCAATATCGTCAGCGCCAGTTCCACCATCGTCACCCTGACCCAGATCCGCCCGATCTACGTGTCCTTCAACCTGCCCGAGCGCGAGTTGCAGGCGGTGCGCAGCGGCCAGGCGGCCGCCCCGCTGGACGTGGCAGCGCTGGACCGCGGCGATGCGCACGTGATCAGCGGCGACGGCAAGCTGGAGGTGATCGACAACCGCATCGCCGCCGACAGCGGCACCTTCGGTGCGCGTGCGATCTTCGCCAACACCGACAATGCCTTGTGGCCGGGCCAGTTCGTCAACGTGCGCCTGCAGCTGCGCACCATCTCCGGCGGCACCGTGGTGCCGACCCAGGCCGTGCAGCGCGGCCCGGACGGCGATTACGTCTACGTGGTCGGCAACGACAACACCGCGCAGATGCGCACCGTGGTGCAGGGCGTGGAAGTGGACGACAGCCATGTGCAGGTCACCAAGGGGCTCAAGCCAGGCGAGCGTGTGGTGACCGAAGGCCAGTTCCGGCTCAAGCCGGGCAGCAAGGTCAGCGCGCTCAAGCCGGGCGAAACCCCGCCGGAGCCGACCGAGGCCGAACTCAAGGCCGCGCAGGACAAGAGCCGTGGCGGCGCCGGTGGCCGACGCAGCGGCGGCGGTCCGCGCTAACTCGCGAGCACCGGCGACGGGCCTTCCGTCGCCGGTGTGCATCGGCGCTGCGCGCGCCGGCATCGATTGACGTCTTCAGCAAGGACACCCCCCGTGGGCTTTTCGACCATCTTCATCCGCCGTCCCATCGCCACCTCGTTGTTGATGGCGGGCATCCTGCTGCTGGGCATCCTGGGCTACCGGCAATTGCCGGTCTCGGCGCTGCCGGAGATCGACGCGCCCAGCCTGGTGGTCACCACCCAGTATCCCGGCGCCAACGCGACCACCATGGCCTCGCTGGTGACCACGCCGCTGGAGCGCCAGTTCGGGCAGATCTCCGGGCTGCAGATGATGACCTCCGATTCGTCGGCAGGCCTGTCCACGATCATCCTGCAGTTCTCGATGGACCGCGACATCGACATCGCCGCGCAGGATGTGCAGGCGGCGATCCGTCAGGCCACCCTGCCCTCGTCGCTGCCGTATCAACCGGTCTACAACCGGGTCAATCCGGCTGACGCGGCGATCCTGACCCTCAAGCTCACCTCCGACTCGCTGCCGCTGCGCGAGGTCAACCGCTATGCCGATGCGATCCTGGCCCAGCGCCTGTCGCAGGTGCCGGGCGTGGGCCTGGTGTCGATCGCCGGCAATGTGCGGCCTGCGGTGCGCATCCAGGTCAACCCGGCGCAGCTGTCGAACATGGGCCTGACCATGGAATCGCTGCGCAGCGCGCTGACCCAGACCAACGTCAGCGCGCCCAAGGGCTCGCTCAACGGCAAGACCCAGTCCTACAGCATCGGCACCAACGACCAGCTCACCGACGCGGCGCAGTACCGCGAGACCATCATCAGCTACAGCAACGGCCGCCCGGTGCGGCTGGCCGATGTGGCCAACGTGGTCGACGGGGTGGAGAACGACCAGCTCGCCGCCTGGGCCGACGGCAAGCCGGCGGTGCTGCTGGAAATCCGCCGCCAGCCCGGCGCCAACATCGTGCAGACGGTGGAGCAGATCCGCAGCATCCTGCCGCAGCTGCAGGCGGTGCTGCCGGCCGACGTGCACCTGGAGGTGTTCTCCGACCGCACCGAAACCATCCGCGCCTCGGTGCACGAGGTGAAGTTCACCCTGGTGCTGACCATCGCGCTGGTGGTGGCGGTGATCTTCGTGTTCCTGCGCCGGTTGTGGGCCACCATCATTCCCTCGGTGGCGGTGCCGCTGTCGCTGGCCGGCACCTTCGGGGTGATGGCATTTGCCGGCATGTCGCTGGACAACCTGTCGCTGATGGCGCTGGTGGTGGCGACCGGGTTCGTGGTCGACGATGCGATCGTGATGATCGAAAACATCGTGCGCTACATCGAACAGGGCAAGAGCGGGCCGGAAGCGGCCGAGATCGGCGCCAAGCAGATCGGCTTCACCGTGCTGTCGCTGACCGTGTCGCTGGTGGCGGTGTTCCTGCCGCTGCTGCTGATGCCGGGCGTGACCGGGCGCCTGTTCCATGAGTTTGCGTGGGTGCTGTCGATTGCGGTGGTGATCTCGATGCTGGTGTCGCTGACGCTGACGCCGATGATGTGCGCCTACCTGCTCAAGCCCGACGCCCTGCCCGAAGGCGAGGACGCGCACGAACGCGCCGCGGCCGCCGGCAAGACCAACCTGTGGACGCGCACCGTGGGCGCCTACGAGCGCAGCCTGGACTGGGTGCTGGCGCACCAGCCGCTGACCCTGGCGGTGGCGATCGGCGCGGTGGCGCTGACCGTGGTGCTGTACATGGCGATCCCCAAGGGCCTGCTGCCCGAGCAGGACACCGGCCTGATCACCGGCGTGGTGCAGGCCGACCAGAACGTGGCGTTCCCGCAGATGGAGCAGCGCACCCAGGCGGTGGCCGCGGCGCTGCAAAAGGACCCCGCCGTGACCGGCGTGGCCGCCTTCATCGGCGCCGGCACCATGAACCCGACCATCAACCAGGGCCAGCTGTCGATCGTGCTGAAGACGCGCGGCGACCGCGAGGGCCTGGACGAGGTGCTGCCGCGCCTGCAAAAGGCGGTGGCCGGCATTCCCGGCGTGGCGCTGTTCCTCAAGCCGGTGCAGGACGTCACCCTGGACACCCGCGTGGCCGCCACCGAGTACCAGTATTCGATGTCGGATGTGGACAGCAGCGAGCTGGCCACCTGGGCCGGGCGCATGACCGAGGCGATGCGCAAGCTGCCCGAGCTGGCCGACGTGGACAACAACCTGGCCAACCAGGGCCGGGCGCTGGAGCTGAGCATCGATCGCGACAAGGCCAGCATGCTCGGCGTGCCGATGCAGACCATCGACGACACGCTGTACGACGCCTTCGGTCAACGCCAGATCTCCACCATCTTCACCGAGCTCAATCAGTACCGGGTGGTGCTGGAAGTGGCGCCGGAGTTCCGTAGCAGCACCGCCTTGATGAACCAGCTGGCGGTGGCCAGCAACGGCAGCGGCGCGCTGACCGGCACCAATGCCACCAGCTTCGGCCAGCTGACCTCGTCCAACTCCTCCACCGCCACCGGCGTGGGCGCGCAGAACACCGGCATCGTGGTCGGCGCCGGCAGCATCATTCCGCTGGCCGCACTGGCCGAGGCCAAGGTCACCAACACGCCGTTGGTGGTCAGCCACCAGCAACAGCTGCCGGCGGTCACGATCTCGTTCAATCTGGCGCCCGGCCATTCGCTGTCGCAGGCGGTGGAGGCGATCGAGCAGGCGCGCCAGGATTTGAAGATCCCCACCCAGGTGCATGCGGCGTTCGTCGGCAAGGCGGCCGAATTCACCGGCAGCCAGACCGATATCGTATGGCTGCTGCTGGCCTCGATCGTGGTGATCTACATCGTGCTGGGCGTGCTCTACGAGAGCTACATCCACCCGCTGACGATCATCTCCACGCTGCCGCCGGCCGGCGTCGGCGCGCTGCTGGCGCTGATGATGTGCGGGTTGAGCCTGTCGGTGGACGGCATCGTCGGCATCGTGTTGCTGATCGGCATCGTCAAGAAGAACGCGATCATGATGATCGACTTCGCCATCGACGCCCGCCGCGACGGCGCCAACGCGCACGAAGCGATCCGCCGCGCCTGCCTGCTGCGTTTCCGCCCGATCATGATGACCACCGCCGCCGCGATGCTGGGCGCGTTGCCGCTGGCGCTGGGCACCGGCATCGGCTCGGAACTGCGGCGTCCGCTCGGCATCGCCATCGTCGGCGGCCTGCTGCTGTCGCAGCTGGTGACGCTGTACACCACGCCGGTGATCTACCTGTACATGGAACGTGCCGGCGAGCGGCTACGCGATTGGCGCGCACGGCGTGCCGCCCGCCGCGACGGCGTGCCCCCGGCCTCCACTTCGGAGCGCCCGGCATGATGACCGGCGCAGCGATGGCTGATCGGATTACCGGACCGCGGCTTCGCCTGCGCGCAGGCGCGCTCGGGCGTGGCGCTGCCCCCGCTTGCCGAATCCCTAATCCCGATTCCCAAATCCCGGCACCACAGCCATGAACATCTCCGCGCCCTTCATCAAGCGCCCGATCGGCACCGCGCTGCTGGCGATCGGTTTGTTCGTGATCGGATTGATGTGCTACCTGCGGCTGGGCGTGGCGGCGTTGCCGAACATCCAGATTCCGGTGATCTTCGTGCACGCCACGCAGTCCGGCGCCGATGCCAGCACCATGGCCTCCACCGTCACCGCACCGCTGGAACGCCACCTGGGCCAGCTGCCCGGCATCGACCGCATGCGCTCCTCCAGTTCGGAGAGCAGCAGCCTGGTGGTGCTGGTGTTCCAGAGCAATCGCAACATCGATTCGGCCGCGCAGGATGTGCAGACGGCGATCAACTCCTCGCAATCGGACCTGCCGTCCGGGCTCGGCACGCCGATCTATTCGAAAGCCAATCCGAACGACGACCCGGTCATCGCCATCGCACTGACCTCGGACACGCAATCGGCCGATGAGCTCTACAACGTTGCCGACTCGCTGCTGGCGCAACGGCTGCGCCAGATCACCGGCATCAGTTCGGTCGATATCGCCGGCGCCTCCACGCCGGCGGTCCGCGTGGATGTGGATCTGCGCGCGCTCAACGCGCTGGGCCTGACCCCGGACGATCTGCGCAATGCGGTGCGCGCGGCCAACGTCACCTCGCCGACCGGATTCCTGTCCGACGGCAACACCACCATGGCGATCGTGGCCAACGATTCGGTATCCAAGGCCGCCGATTTCGCCCAGCTGGCGATCTCCACCCAGTCCAATGGCCGCATAGTGCGGCTGGGCGACGTGGCCACCGTCTACGACGGCCAACAGGATGCCTATCAAGCGGCCTGGTTCGACGGCAAACCGGCGGTGGTGATGTACGCCTTCACCCGCGCCGGCGCCAACATCGTCGAAACCGTGGACCAGGTGAAGGCGCAGATTCCCGAGCTACGCGCCTACCTGCAGCCCGGCACCAAGCTGACGCCCTACTTCGACCGCACCCCGACCATCCGCGCCTCGCTGCACGAGGTGCAGGCCACGCTGCTGATCAGCCTGGCGATGGTGGTCCTGACCATGGCGCTGTTCCTGCGCCGCCTGGCGCCGACGCTGATCGCGGCGGTCACCGTGCCGCTGTCGCTGGCCGGCTCGGCGCTGGTGATGTACATGCTGGGCTTCACCTTGAACAACCTCAGCCTGCTGGCGCTGGTGATCGCCATTGGCTTTGTGGTCGACGATGCGATCGTGGTGATCGAAAACATCATGCGTCATCTGGACGAAGGCATGCCGCGTCTGGATGCCGCACTGGCCGGTGCGCGCGAGATCGGCTTCACCATCGTGTCGATCACTGCCTCGCTGGTGGCGGTGTTCATTCCGATGCTGTTTGCCAGCGGCATGATCGGCGCGTTCTTCCGCGAGTTCACCGTGACCCTGGTGGCGGCGATCGTGGTGTCGATGCTGGTGTCGCTGACCTTGACGCCGGCGCTGTGCAGCCGCTTTCTGTCCGCACATACCGAGCCGGAAAAACCCAGCCGTTTCGGCGCCTGGCTGGACCGCATGCACGAGCGCATGCTCGCGGTGTACACGGTGGCGCTGGATTTCTCGCTGCGGCACGCCTTGCTGCTGTCGCTGACGCCGCTGCTGTTGATCGCCGCCACCGTCTTTCTCGGCGGCGCAGTCAAGAAGGGCTCGTTCCCGGCACAGGACACCGGCCTGATCTGGGGCCGCGCCAATTCCAGCGCCACGGTGTCGTTTGCCGACATGGTCAGCCGCCAGCGCCGCATCACCGACATGCTGATGGCCGACCCGGCGGTGAAGACCGTCGGCGCGCGGCTGGGCTCCGGCCGGCAGGGTTCCAGCGCCTCGTTCAATATCGAATTGAAGAAGCGCGACGAAGGCCGCCGCGACACCACCGCGCAGGTAGTCGCACGCCTGAGCGCCAAGGCCGACCGCTACCCGGATCTGGATCTGCGCCTGCGCGCGATCCAGGACCTGCCCAGCGACGGCGGTGGCGGCACCAGCCAGGGTGCGCAGTACCGCGTTTCGCTGCAGGGCAACGACCTGGCGCAGCTGCAGGAATGGCTGCCCAAGCTGCAGGCGGCGTTGAAGAAGAATCCGCGCCTGCGCGATGTCGGCACCGACGTGGATACATCGGGTCTACGCCAGAACATCGTGATCGACCGCGCCAAGGCCGCGCGCCTGGGCATTTCGGTCGGTGCCATCGATGGCGCGCTGTATGGCGCCTTCGGCCAGCGCTCCATTTCCACCATCTATTCGGATCTCAACCAGTACAGCGTGGTGGTCAATGCACTGCCCTCGCAAACGGCAACGCCCAAGGCGCTGGACCAGGTCTTCGTGCCCAACCGCGCCGGCCTGATGGTGCCGATCACCTCCGTCGCCACCCAGGTGCCCGGGCTGGCGCCGCCGCAGATCGTCCACGAAAACCAGTACACCACGATGGATCTGAGCTACAACCTCGCACCGGGCGTGAGCACCGGCGAGGCGGACCTGATCATCAAGTCCACCGTGGAAGGCTTGCGCATGCCAGACGGCATCCGCCTCAGCGGCGACGACAGCTTCAACGTGCAACTCAGCCCCAACTCGATGGGCGTGTTGCTGCTGGCCGCGGTGCTCACCGTCTACATCGTGCTGGGCATGCTCTACGAGAGCCTGATCCATCCGGTGACCATCCTGTCCACGCTGCCGGCCGCCGGCGTCGGCGCACTGCTGGCGTTGTTCCTCACCAACACCGAGTTGTCGGTGATCTCGATGATCGCGCTGGTGCTGCTGATCGGCATCGTCAAGAAGAACGCGATCATGATGATCGACTTCGCGCTGGTGGCGCAGCGCGTGCACGGCATGGATGCGCGCGCGGCCGCACGCGAGGCCTCGATCGTGCGCTTCCGCCCGATCATGATGACCACGATGGTGGCGATCCTGGCCGCGGTGCCGCTGGCGGTCGGCCTGGGCGAGGGCTCCGAACTGCGTCGCCCGCTGGGCATCGCGATGATCGGCGGGCTGATCTTCTCGCAGAGCCTGACCCTGCTCAGCACCCCGGCGCTGTACGTGATTTTCTCCTGCCTGAGCGAACGCTGGAAGGCGCGTCGCGCACGTGCGCGTGCACGCCGGGCAGAGCGCGCGGCGGCACGGCGCCCGGCGGCGTCGGCGCACTGAGGCGAAGCAGCACACGCGCCGGTCTGCACGGACCGACGCGTGCCGGCCGGCATCGCGGTTGGCCATCATCTCTCACCGTCGCTTGCCAATTGCTGGCAGGACGCCGGGGCATCGCTGCTGGCAGCGTATTCAAATGCGGCACAGTGATGCGAGCTGCAAATGCACGCTCGACTCACGCGGCTTTTGGCCAGAGCCCACGTGTTTGACCGCATCCAGACGACACTGCGACCGGAAGTTCGGCTGCCTTGACGTGTTGGACGGCAGGGATGGATCAGTTGTCGCGCGGCGGGGCTGCGGCCTGGTTGCAGGGCCCTTGCCCGCCTACCATCGCAGGACACGCCGCAAGTACGTCCGTGTAGGCGCTTACGCGGCATCCATGCCGCGTAAGGTCCCGCGATGATAGGCGGGCAATGACCTGTCGAGATGGTCGGTGTGCAAGATGCAAACCGTGCGTTACATGCGTTGTTCGGGCGACGGCGCGCCCTGACCGCTACACCAGCAACGCCTGCAGCGACGCACGCTCCAGCTGCGCGTACAACGCGCACTCATCCTGCACCTGCGCACCCAGCGCCTGTTCGAAACTGCGCTTGCTCGAATGGGCGGCATAGGCGCGTTGTTCGGCGCCACCGAGATTGGACTGGAAGATACCGGCCGCACTCACCGGCAGAAAATCTTCATAGATGATCGGATCGGCACTGAGCAGACCGAGCGCAATCGCGGTTTCTGCCGGCATTGCCGCCACCTGCGCGGGGTCGGCACGTCCGGCCTCGGTCAGCGCATAGCGGAAATAGCCCAGACCTTCCTGACGCAGCACGGCTTCGTCGTCGGGAAACGCCACGAACGCGGTCTGCAGCCGCGTGGCGTAATCGGTACCGGTGCTGCCCGCGCCATCGCTGTCGCGTGCCTGCGCCAGCAGCGCGTCGTACAGCGCGCGGCCCTTGGGCGTCAGCGCGAGCCCGCGTTGTTCGATCTCGCCGAAGCGCGCGGTGTGCGTGCCGTGCTCGGCCTGCCCGCTGTCGCCGACAAAGCGCACCGGCTCCTCCAGTGCCTTGAAACTGGTCTGGCGCAGCAGGATCGGCACCCGCCGACGCGGCGGCCCTTCGATCACCGCCTTGGCGTCGATGCCGGCGCGCTGCATCTGCGCCTGCGCCGCATCGATATCCAGCGTGCGTGGCGTCAGGTGGTTGATATGCGGCCCGTGGAAGCTCACCACGTCGGCGATCAGCTTGTGCGCCTCGCTCAGCGCGCGGTAGGTCGGCAGCGACACCGTGGCATCGCCATGCCAACGGAAGGTTTCCAGCGCTTCGTCCACGAACTGCTGCGCCTGCGCCGCCTCCAGCCCGCCGTGGCGCTCGTGCTGCTCGATCAGCTCCAGCGCGGCGGCGGTGAAGATCTGCCGCTGCTCCAGGATCTGCGCCGCCTGCGTCCGCAGCGCGGCGTCTTCGATCAACTCCAGCCGCAGCAACGAGGTGAACACGCGAAACGGATTGACCGATAGCGCCGCCTCGTCGATCGGGCGGAACGCAGTGGAATGCACCGGCACACCGGCCACCGACAAATCGTAATAGCCCACCGGATGCATGCCCATCACCGCAAACAGCCGCCGCAACGTGGCCAGTTCCTGCGCCGTGCCGACCCGGATGGCACCGTGCCGTTCCAGATCCAGCCGCGCGCGTTCGTCGTTGCGTTGCAGGCGCGCGGCCAGGGCGGGATCGGCGCTCAGGGTGTCGGCGTTGACCTGCGCCACCAGCGTCATCAGGTCGCCGTACAACGGCACCTCGGCGCGATACATGTCCGACATCGCCTGCGCGAACAGGCTGCGGATGTGATCGGGGGAGACAAACACGGTATCGCGCATGGGCTGGTCTTGGCAGGGCCGGCCAACGCCGGCGTTGCGGCATTCTCGCCGACCGCGCCCTGCGGCGGCCAGCTGCACGGCAGCATGCCGGCGCCTGTGTTGGCGCGCAGACAGGCGCGCAGCCGATCGGTCACCTCACGTCTTGCCGCTGCGCAGGTTCCCACCAGGCGTGAAACGCATCGAGTGGCGGCTGGCGATCCGTGGCGAGCAGTCGTCCGCTGGATGCGGATGGTGGGCACGCTCGGAACCGAAGCGCACGGCGTGGTCCATGTCGGTCCTACTGCCGGCTGCGCCTGTGTGGCCGGGAGCGCAGTCACCTGGCTGGTCGCTCCGGGGATGGCCAACAAGCGTGAGAGGCCGCCAGCCTCGCCCAGGCTCAGGCCGACCCGGCGCGCATCGAACGGCCGGCACAGCTCAGGTGCCACTACTGCAGCGAGTTGACGCCGAATAGCACGCTGCCGCGCCGGTAGCCGACACCACCTTGAGCCGGCAGCCACCGGATGTGCGTGGACGGCGCGCAGGAACCGCAGCGCACGAGTGCTACACGCCGGTTCCTAGCACCGCCACACCGGCCTGGCGGCTACGCCGTCGGTTTGCCAGCCGTTCTAAAGCCCGGCCTGCGCCGCTGCCTCGGCCGCCTCGCTGGCCTGGCGCGCGGCTTCCAGCCGTTGCGCGTGATCGCCGAGCTGGCGGCGCAGCAACGCGTCCAGCGTGATCGGACGTTCCCAGCGGTCGTAACTGGCGACGATGGCGTGCCGCAACGCGCGCATATGCACGGTCTCCGGCGTGACCGACAGCCGCGCGATCACGCCCTCCCAGCCGTCATGATGGTCGCGGCTGTAGGCGCGCACGGTGTCGCGGCAGGACAACTGCAGCGTCTGCGCCCAGAAACAGGCGAAATAGATGTCGCCGGCGTGCCAGCCATGCACCTGCAACAATGCCTGCACATAGCCGCGCGGGGTGCCGGTGTAGCGCGCAACTTCGCCGATGAAGCTGTCCGGGTAGCGCTGCGCGTAGCTGCCCATGTCGGCCAGATGCTGGTCCACCCAGGCATCGCCGGTGCCCGGCGTCACTGCCGGCGCAGCAGCCGGTGCCGCAGTGGCAGGCGCAGGCGACGTCTGCGCAACTGCCAGCATCGGCAGCAGCAGCGCACTCAGCAGCGGCAGGGATCGCAACGGCGAGGTAAGCAATGAAGGCATGCGCCGATGATGCCGCATGCCCGCGTCGCTGTCAGGCCGAGCGCTTGCGTACACGCAAGTTGCATCTGCAGACTCAGGTCGCGGCGCTGGCCGCGACGGAAGTCAGCTTAGCGCGTGCTGCCGGGCCACTGCATCCAGCGCATGCACTGCCGCCGGCCAGCCGGCGGCGTCGGGCACTTCGCGCATGCGCGGCTCGTCGGCAGCCACGCCGTGCTCCTGCTCGTGCGCCCAGGTCACCGCGTACGGGGTGTAGATCCCCCAGCCGCCGATGGCCAGCACCGGCTCCACGTCCGAGCGCAAGGAATTGCCGATCATCACAAAGCGCTGCGCCGGCAGGTCGAACTCGCCCAGCACGCGCGCATAGGTCTGGGGATCCTTCTCGGACACCACCTCCACGCGCGGAAACAGATCGGCCAGACCGGATTGCTCGATCTTCTGCTCCTGATGGAACAGGTCACCCTTGGTGATCAGCACCACCGCATAGTCGGCGGCAATTGCGCTGACCGCCTCACGCACGCCGGCAATCACCTCCACCGGGTGCTGCAGCGTGGCGCGGCCGATCTCGACGATGCGCTGGATGTCGCGTGCGGCGATGCGCGCCTGCGTCAGTTCGATCGCCGTCTCGATCATCGACAGCGTCATGCCCTTGGCGCCGTAGCCAAATACCTTGAGATTGCGCCGCTCCACCGCCAGCAGGTGCTGCTGCATGCGGCTGTCGCCCAGATCCAGGTAATCGGCCAGGATCGCTTCGAAATCCGCTTCGGCAGTGCGGTAATAGTCCTCGCTTTTCCAGAGGGTATCGTCGCCGTCGAAGCCGACCAGTTGGATCGCCTGGCCGTCGCGCTGTGCAGAAGAGGTCATCGCGCCAGTTTAGCAGCGCACTGGAGCGCTGCCGCGGTCAATCCCCCGTGGCGTCGCCTGGACCGGGCTGGTAGCTGGCGAATTCGTCGCGCGACAGGCGCCCATCACCATTGCTGTCGAAGCCGGCAAAATTCTCGCGCAGGACGGGGTCGGCGCCGGCTTCGTCTACGGTCAATGAGCCGTCGGCGTCGCTGTCCAGGCTGCGGAAGGTCCGTGGCGCCAACGTGCCGGCCTGCGGCGCCAGTGCGGCCTCCGCACCGCCTTTGGCAGCCGATGGCGCTGCAGCGTCGGCCGGCAGCAAGGGCGTTGTGGCAGGCGGTGGTGGGTCGATCGGCAACGGCGCCATTGCCGGTGTTGCCGGCCCTGTGGTGGAGGTCGCACGCGACGGGTTGGCTGGCGGCAACTCCGGCGGCGCCGCGAGCGCCCACAGTGGACTCGACAGGCCGACCAGCATGGCGATACGCAGCAGCATGAGAGTGTGTCGAAGGAACGAGCGGGCAATCTAGCGCGGTGCACGTAAAGAAAACGGGAGCGACCCTGGCAGATCGCTCCCGCGTGTCCATCCTGTTACGTGGTCATGCTGCTACTTGCCGATCACGGGCATCCACGAAGCGATGCCACGGATCAAACGACAACAACTGCTCAAATGACTGCAATTGCGAAAGCTGCCTCCTGATGTCGAAAAAACACGTCAGCAAACGAACTCACTACCTTGCGACCTACTACCTCAGTTGCCTTGCGACCCACTTCCCGCTGCGCCGCCCTGCTGCTTGGCGACAAACGCCTTGTATTCGTCCGGGGTCAGCTTGCCGTTCTTGTCGGAATCGGCGTCATTGAAGATCTGCGCGAGCCCGGCATTGACCTGGGCCTCCTGTGTGCTGATGGCGCCGTCGCTATCGGTGTCGACGCTCGCCCAGGTCTGCCCGCCGCCGGACTGCGCAGGCTGTGCCGCGCTCGTGGCAGAGCTTCCCGACTGGGCCGACGTCGCGGCGGCATCCTGCTGCGTACTCTGCGCCATCGCCGGCAGCGCCAGGGCGGCGGCAAGAGCGGCGGTGGCGGCGAGCAGCGAGGTGCGGTTGCGATTCTTCATTGGGTGGTCTCCTTGGCTTGGGAATGCGCGGTGTCGCCGCACATGGCCCCACCTTACCCAGCCCGAATGAACGCAAAACCCGCCGCAATTTCCCGCAAAACATCCTCTTAACCACGCGTCGGACGTTTGCGCCTAGCCATCTGTTAGACATCGGTGAGCCAAACAGAAGCAGCTCATTCAATGCATCGAAATATGCGAACCGTGCCCCATTTCATAACGTAAATTTACGCATTCGGTGCCTCGTCATCCCAGCTTCCGGAGCTGAACAGTTTCCAACCCAGCACCACACCGGCGATCGCCCCGGCCACTTCCAGGATCACTCGCGATCCCAATTCGTTGGGATCGTGAATCTTGGCCAATGCCAGGCGCGCGTACAGCGGCGACTCCAGCCGCACGATGCTGGTGTAGACGAGATTCCAGATGTCGTAGCCGCCGCCGATGGCGACCGCGAGCAGACAGGCAATACCCAGCGTGTGCCCGTGGGTGAATTGCAGACGCCGGCCGATATGCTCGACCCCGGCGAAGACCAGCACACCCAGCACCAACGCGATCAGGCCAGCCTCCAGCGAACCGAGCAGACCGAAGTGCAGAGGCAGATTCATCGTGACGATCCAGGCAGCAGGCGCATCAGTCTAGCGGTTGCGGGTGATGGATCCCGGCCCAAGCAGCAAGCGCGAGCGCTTACGCGAACGCGGACCGGCCGGGCGCTACGAGTGCCCGATGCTGCGGCACGCCGCGCTCACGCATCGTCCTGCCCGCGCGCACTCACCTGCGCCTCGCCTTCCTCATCCCACTGCACGCTGACCGAGATCGGCTTGCAGCACACCTGGCAATCTTCGATGTAGTGCTGGTCGCCGCCGGTCAGATCCAGCGTCAGGGTGATCCACTCCCCGCAATACGGGCAGGCGATATCGATAAAACGTTCCGGGTCGGACATGGCAATTCCTTGCAGCAATTTGGGGTGATGCACAACATGGACAGGCCGGTGGCCGAGTCACCGCCTGCGGCGCGGTTGCTCAGTTGACCGGCACATCGAACGCGGTATCCGGCATCGGCTCGGGGCGGAAGGTGAAATGCCACCACTCCATCGGATAGTTGGCAAATCCCTCCGCCGCCATGGCACGCAACAGCTGCTGGCGGTGGGCACGCTGGGCGGGGCTGATGTCGCGCGCATCGGTATGCGCACGCGCATCGAAGAAATCGAAGTCGGTGCCCATCGCCACCGGCTGGCATGGGCCCTGCCGGCAATCGAGCAGGCCCAGGTCCAGCGTTGCGCCACGGCTATGCCCCGAAGTCTCGGCAATGTAGTCGCCCAACAGCGCGCGCTTGTCCACACGGGGGTAGTACTGCGCCTTGGTCGACTGATCCTGCAGATCCGCAGCCCAGGCCACGAACGCCTGCACCGCCCGCACCGGCCGGTAGCAGTCGAACACCTGCAGTCGATATCCCTGGGACTTGAGCGACCGCGCCACCCGTGCCAGCGCCTCCGCCGCCGGACGCAGCAAATAGCACGTGGGCGCCTCATACCCCGGCACCACACGCCCGGTGAAGTTGTTGCTGCCCGCATAACGCATGTCCACCGCGATCTCGGGCGCAAGGCCCTGCACATTGACCAGACCGGCTTGTGCGGCGGTTGTTGCCGAAGAGACATGCACCTCGGCAGCTGCGGCAACCAACGGCACCACCGCGATCGACAGCAGTGCCTGACAGACCGCTCCCCGAACCCGCCGACGCAATGTCCGCACCGACCTGATTTGCCTCATCGTTTTTTCCCTTGTAATCAATGGGGACATTGCACATCAGGCATCACGCCCGAATCGGTCGCCAGGATGGCGCTGGCGAACGCGACCACGATGCACTTATGAGCCTTCGCTCTCAAGCTGCTTGGCAGTAACTGGCACGCTGAGTGGTCGCAGCGGCCCGGTCAACGCATGCAGGATGCGCAAATCCTCGGCATCCAGCGTGCGGGCGTCGCTGCCGCGGTAGTGATGATGAAATGCCTGCAGCGTCGCAGCAGGATCGTCGACGCTGTAGCCGAGCAGGGCAAGCGCCTGCCAGGGATCGAAGCCTGCCGGCGCGGCGGGGGCATCGGCGGCAGGCCAGCGGCCGAAGCCGGCGTCGGCCAGGCGCTTCCACGGAAACAGCGGGCCGGGATCGTTCTTGCGGGTGGGGGCCACGTCTTCATGGCCGACGATCTGCGTACGCGGGATGCGCAGGCGGGTGCACAGGTCGTCCAGCAACACCAGCAGGCTGTCGATCTGGGCGGGCGCGAATGGCTCGCTACCGTCGTTGTCCAGCTCGATGCCGATCGAAGCGGAATTGATGTCGGTGATGGTGCCCCAGCGCCCGGCGCCGCCATGCCAGGCGCGCTGGTCGTCGCTGACCAGTTGATAGCGCGCGCCATCCTCGCCGATCAGATAGTGCGCACTGACCCGGCCGCCGCTATTGCGCCCGCGCAGCGTGCCCAGGCTCTGCGGCACCGATTGCTGGTCTGTGAAGTGCAGCACGATCAGGATTGGCCGCCGCGCGTCGTAGTTGGGCGATGGCACCCACTGGGCCAGCGGGTTGCGCTGCGGCGCATGCGCGCACGCCCCCAGTGACAGCACCACCAGGCACAGCGCGGCACGGAGCCAGGGCAATGGCGACAGCGTGGGAGCAGATGACATCGGATTCTCCTGGCAAAACGGCAAGGGCTTGCGCTGCACCAGCACCCTGATGGGCCGCGCAGGCGATGTACCCATTATCTGCCGTGCGAACGATGGCATGCAGCATGCGGCTGCGGCCAGTGGCAGACAGACTGCGAGTGTGCAGAGACCGACAGACCTTACAGCGCCGCTGCCCCCATGCGACACGCACCAGTGATAATGCGCATGCGTACACTAAAGACCGGCGCGGTTGGCGCAGGTCTACCCTGCGCTTGCCGTAATGATTTCCCGCACAGAGCCTCGCCAGTCGCTGTATCCCATCAAGAGCCCTCTTCATGCCACTGTCGCGCCGCCTGCTGACGTTGTTGCTGCTGGTCATCGGACTGTCCTGTGTTGCCGCTGCGGCAACGCCTGCCAGCCCGATACCGCACACGGCACCGTTGGCGGCCAGCGATGCGCAGCTGACCGCCGACTACTGGATCCAGCGCGCTGACAACGCGCAGACGCTGCGTATGACTGCCGCACAGATCGCCGGCTTCAATGCGCGTTTGCTGCGTGACGATGGCTCCATGCACGACCTGTCGCAGCTGGCCGAAGTGCTGCCAGCGGCCGAGGTGCGCGCGCGCATCGAAACACTGTCGGCCATGCCGACGCGTGCGCTGTACGACAGCGAAGGTCACAGCATCGATGCCTCGCGCCTTGCGACGCTGCGCCACGCACTCGCACTGGATGCACTGCCTGCGCAGGTCACGCCACGGTTTGCACTGGTGGTGCAGCGCGCGGCACTGCGCACCTTCCCGACCGCGCAACGCGTGTTCAGCACCACCGACGACCATGATATCGACCGCTTCCAGGAATCGGCGCTCTACCCCGGTACACCGGTGGCGGTGCTGCATACCAGCGCCGATGGTGCATGGCACTTTGTGCTGGCAGCCAACTATGCGGCCTGGATCGCCGCCGACCGGATTGCCGTGGGCACGCGTGAGGAAGTGCTGGACTATGCACAACGCAGCCCACGACTGGTGGTCACCGGCGCACGCGTGCAAAGCGCCTACACCCCGGAGGTGCCCGCCATCTCCGCACTGGCGCTGGACATGGGCACCAGCGTGCCGCTGCTTGGCGACTGGCCGCCGCAGCAGCCGGTCAACGGGCAGTTGCCGCAGGCCGCCCATGTCGTGCAGCTGCCGCTGCGCAACAGTGATGGTCGCTTGCAGCTGGTGCCGGCACTGATCCCACGCGGCGCCGACGTGCGCGTGGGCCCGTTGCCGGCCACGCCTGCAGCGTTGTTGCAGCAGGCGTTCAAATTTCTCGGCGAACGCTATGGCTGGGGCAACGATTACGATGCGCGCGACTGCAGCGGTTTCGTGCTGGATGTGTATCGCAGCCTGGGTATTGCATTGCCGCGCAATACCGGCGATCAGGCACGCAGCCCTGCGCTGCTGGGCGTTCCGTTCCAGGCGCAGGCCGCACTGCCGCAGCGCCTGCAACAACTTGCCCGGCTGCAGGTCGGCGACCTGATCTACATCCCTGGTCATGTGATGCTGGTGGTCGGACACGAGCGCGGTGCGCCATGGGTGATCCATGACGTGGCCGGCGCCAGTTACCGCGACGCAGCCGGCAACGTGCAGCGCGCGCGCTTGAACGGTGTGTCGGTGACGCCGCTGCTGCCACTGCTCGCCAGCGACGGCACACCGTTCGTCGACCACATCACCCGCATCCAACGCATCGCACCGATTGGCTTTCCATGAAGATCACCGGCTTTCGCCTCGGCATGCTGCGCGTGCCATTGAAGACCCCGTTCAAGACAGCAGTGCGTACCGTGCAGGCGATCGAGGACGTGGTGGTGCTGCTGCAGACCGACAGCGGCCACATCGGCTATGGCGCAGCGCCGGCCACCGCCCCGATCACCGGCGATACGCACGGCTCCATCATCGCTGCGATCCAGCATTGCATCGGGCCGACGTTGATCGGCCAGGACGTGGCCGATCTCAACCGGCTATGCGCGCTGGTGCAACACGCGCTGGAGCGCAACACCAGCGCCAAGGCGGCGGTGGAGATCGCGCTCTACGACCTGTGGGCGCAGGCCCTGGGCGCCCCACTCTACCGGGCGCTCGGCGGTGGCATGCCGCGCATCACCACCGACATCACCATCAGCGTCGATAGCATCGACGTGATGGTGGCGCAGGCGCAATCCGCGCTCGCGCGCGGCTATCGGTCGCTGAAGATCAAGGTCGGCAAGGACAGCGGCTCGGACCTCGAGCGGATCACCGCGATACATACTGCTGTCGCTGGCCGCGCATCGCTGCGCCTGGATGCCAACCAGGGCTGGACGCCCAAACAGGCGGTGCGCACCATGCGTACACTGGAACACGCCGGCATCGTGATGGAACTGGTGGAGCAGCCGGTCAAGGCCGCGGACATCGACGGGCTGGCGTTTGTCACCGCGCGGATCGACACGCCGGTGATGGCCGACGAAAGCGTGTTCTCGCCGGTCCAGGTGATCGACCTCATCCAGCGCCGTGCCGCCGATATCGTCAACATCAAACTGATGAAGACCGGCGGGCTATCCAACGCAATCCGCATCGCCGATATCGCTGGCTTGTACGGCGTGCCCTGCATGATCGGCTGCATGATCGAATCCAGCATCAGCGTGGCTGCGGCAGTGCATCTGGCGGTGGCCAAGGCCGGCAGCATCACCCTGGCGGATCTGGATGCGCCCGCGCTCGGGCAGTTCGATCCCACCGAGGGCGGCGTGCACTTCGACGATGCGCAGATCCATATCGACGACTCGCCCGGCCTGGGCATCCGCCGCATCCACGGGCTGGAGCTCTTGCCGGCTTAAAACGTCAGTAGGATCTCCAGGCCGCATTGGCCCAGGCATGGCGCCGTCAGCGCTTCTTTGCACACGCAGTCACCCGGACAGCGAACGTCGTGCATTGCTTGCACCATGCCCACCGATCATCTCGACAGGTCCTTGCCCGCTCACCGTCGCGGGACCTTACGCGGCATGGATGCCGCGTAAGAGCCTACAAGGATGTACTTGCGGCGTGTCCTGCGAGGGCGGGCGGGCAAGGGCCCTGCAACCATGCCCCAGATCAGCCGCTCTGCAGCCAGCCACAGAGGCCAACTCTCCCAGAACAACAAAACACACTCGAAGCCCGGCCAAGCAGTCGCACAAACCAGGCGCGCGCATGCGGCACACGGCCACATTGCTGAGTACAGTAGCGACATGATGGTGTGCCCAACGCGGCACCAAAGCAGCGTACTGTCTCCGTCAACCGTGTATCGCCCCCAGACTCGTCCCCCGCTCGACCCATTCCCCCCGGAGCCTGCATGCGCCTTGCCACCTTGTTTCGATCCGCTGTGCTGTTGGCGCTGGCGAGCTGCGGCAGCGTTGCCGTCGCTGCCGGGCCGATCGATGCCCTGAATCAAGCGCGCGCATTGATCGTGGTGACCACGCCGGACTGGGACAGCACCCAGGCGCGCCTGCAGACATTCACCCGTGTGGACGGCCACTGGCAACCGGCCGCACCGGGCTTCGCGGTCGCGCTCGGGCGGCATGGCAGTGCCTGGGGCGATGGCCTGCATCCGGCGCAGGCGCAAGGCCCGCAGAAGCGCGAAGGCGACGGCCGCAGCCCGGCCGGTGTATTCGCGATCGGCCCGGCCTTCGGTTACGCCCAGCAGATCGACAGCGCCATGCCGTACCAGGCGATGAGCGCCACCCACTACTGCATGGATGTGCCGAGTTCGCCGCTGTACAACCGCATCGTCGATGCCGCGCAGATCGGTAAGGCTGCAGTGGCCGGGTCGACCGAACCGATGCGCCTGGACCTGCAACATCCCGGCGATGCGCGTTACAGCGAGGGCTTCGTGATCGCCCACAATCCCGATGCGGTTCCCGGGCGCGGCAGCTGCATCTTCGCGCACCTGTGGCGCACGCCGGGCCAGTTCACCGCCGGCTGCACCGCGATGGCGCCGGCCGATATGCAAGGCCTGCTGGCCTGGTTGAAGCCCGACGACAAACCGCTGTTCGTGCTGTTGCCACGTGCCGAATACGCACGCCTGCAAGCCCGCTGGCAGTTGCCCGAGTTGAGGGAGGCAGCACGATGACCACCCCAGCTCCTGCACCCGATTCCACTGGCCTGGTCCGCGTGGTCAGCCGCTGGCAGATTGTCGGCTTGTCGATCAACGATGTCATCGGCAGCGGCATCTATCTGCTGCCCGCGGCCACCGCGGCACTGCTGGGGCCGATGAGCCTGTGGGCGGTGATGCTGGCCGGTCTGGCGGTGGCGTTGCTGGTGTTGTGCTACGCGCAGGCGGCCAGCTATTTCGACACGCCGGGCGGCAGTTACCTGTACACGCGTGAGGCGTTCGGCCCGTTTGTCGGCTTTCAGATCGGCTGGATGATCTGGCTCACGCGCATCAGTTCTGCAGCGGCATTGAGCAACGGCCTGGCCGATGCGGTGGCGCGGTTCTGGCCGACCGTGGCAACCGATCACTGGGCGCGCTTGCTGGTGGTCGTCGGTTCCCTGGGGCTGCTCACCGCCATCAACGTGATCGGCGTGAAATCGGCTGCGCGTACCGGCATCGCGCTGGTGATCGGCAAGCTGGTGCCGTTGCTGCTGTTCGTGGCCATCGGCCTGTTCTACGTGGACTGGTCGTGGGCCTTTGCCGGCACCACGCCGGATCTGCGCGACCTGGGCAATCTGGGCGAAGCGGCCTTGCTGCTGCTGTTTGCCTATGCAGGCTTTGAGAACATTCCTGCGGCCGCGGGCGAATATCGCAACCCACGCCGCGACGTGCCGTTTGCGCTGATCACCATGATCGTCACGGTCACCTTGATCTACGCCGCGGTCCAGGTCGTCGCACAGGGCACGCTGCCCAATCTTGCCGCCTCGCCCACGCCATTGGCCGATGCCGCAAGCCGTTTCGGCGGCGAAGCGCTGGCGCTGATCCTCACCGTGGGTGCCACCATTTCCATCCTCGGCACCACCAGCAATACGGTCATGCTCGGGCCGCGCTTTCTGTTCGCGCTGGCACAGGATGGCTACGGCCCCGCATTCCTGGCACGTGTGCATCCGCGCTTCCACACCCCGGCTGCGGCAGTGCTGACCCAGGGCGTGCTGTCGCTGGCGCTGGCGGTGTCCGGCTCGTTTACGCAGCTGGCATTGTTGTCGATGGTCACGCGGCTGTTTGCCTACATCGGCACTGCTGCGGCAGTGATCGTGCTGGCGCGTCGCTACCGGCAACGCACCGACACCTTGCGCCTGCCTGGCGGGCCGGCCATTCCCATCGCAGCGCTACTGCTGTCGCTGGGCCTGCTGGCCAGCGCCAGCTGGCAGAACCTGGCGGCCGCCGGGGTGGCATTGCTGGTGGGCTGGCTGATTTACCTGTGTCCGCGCAAGCCCGCATAGCGGTTTTCGCAGGACGCTCGCACAGCGATCACGCACGACTAACCGTGTCCGTCCAACGCTGCAGTTCTCACCTGCATGGGAGCTTGCGATGAAACTGCGCCGTGTCTACAGCACGCCCGATATCGAAAGTGCGCAACGCGTCATGCAGGCCGCACGCAGCGCCGGCATCGACAACGATGCGCTGTCCTTGATTGCCCGTTCGGATATCGAGCTGGAAGGCATTCCCGATGAACGCAAGGATGCCAAGACGGATTTTCTCCCTGCTGCCGCGCGCGGCGCCGCCACCGGGGGCGCTGCGGGCTTGGTCGCCGGACTGGTTGCCATCGCCGTGCCTCCGATCGGCCTCACCATCGCCGGTGCCGGCGTCATGGCGCTGGCAGGCGCCCTGGTCGGCACCTGGTCGTCTGCACTGATCGGCGCCACCGTCCCCGATCCGGTCCGCCGCCAATTCGAGGACGAAATCCAGGCAGGGCGCGTCCTGGTCATCATCGACGCCGACGAGCCCTCGCTGCAGCATGCCGAAGCCAGCCTGCGTGCCGCCGGTGCCACGCCACTACCATACGAAGCTGCATCGGCAGCGACGTGACGCGCGCCGACCACCGGCTGAATCGTTGGGCGCGGCGCACCGTGTCGCGCAAGGGCGCGCCAGAGAGCGTCACCAAGTGCAGCATGCCTTGATGCCCTCCTCACCTGTCCTGGCAACGGATTTAACACCTGCCCGCCTAGGTTAGGGCGCACATTCAACACGGAGACGAGCATGAACGTGCCGTATCAGATTCCGGGCCGCGCACCGGACGAAGACCGCAGCCAGAACGTGTCCAATTATTGGCGCGAGCGCTTCACCGAAGAACCGTATTACACCGAAGGTGACCGCTACGAAGATTACGAGGGCGCCTATCTCGCAGGACACCAAGCGCGCATCCGCGAAAACGCCCGCGCCTACGATCAGGTGGAAGCGGAATTGCACCGCGAGTGGGAAGCCAACCGAGGTACCGATGGCCTGAGCTGGAGCAAGGCCCGTCACGCCGTCAAGCGTGCCTGGGAAAATGCGACAGACTTCGTGACTGGCGACAACAAGTCCAAGCCCTGAAAACAACAACGCCACCGTCGAGGTGGCGTTGTGGTATCAATCTGTCTGTATTGCATCAGTCCAGCGGTGGCGGTACTGCGCGAGAGTAATGCGATGCGTTGGCGACATCCATCGCATCGCGGGTGTTCTTTTGCACCGCAACCGCGCCGAACAGGCTTAATGCGTAGGCCATCGCGTAGAAACCTTTCTCGCTCAGCAATAGGGTCGCGTTGATCAGGCCGATTGCCAGTAGCAGCAGCGCGATGACCAGCGAGAACCAACAGATCGCGTAGTACAGGCCCGTCACCGGAATTCCATCTGCGCGGTCACGCACACTCTTCTGCAACGACACCGATGCGAACAGGCCAAACAACAGCAGCGTGAAGTAATAGCCTTTTTCGTTGAGCATCATCTGCGCATTCCATAGCCCGACCAGGTAGGCAATGCCACCCAACAGCAATGCAGCCCAGGATGCGGCGATAAAAGCAGGTGACGTTTTTTGCGTGGCAGCCATGGAAACTCCTTTTCATGGTGAAGCAGTGATGTGGGACGCACACGTCTCACAAAGAAAGTGATCTACGACAAGGCGGCCTTGAAGGCGTCGTGTAAGGTACTTTAAAACCCGACGCAGGACACGTTGCGGGAGGGCTGCAACGTCACTGCGCCCATTCCCTGGAGGACCTCATGTCTGTCCGACGTCTGCTTGCCCTGGCCTGCTCGGCCAGCTTGTTCACCGCCGCCACCGCATGTGCCGCGCCTGCCGTCGCGCCGGCGGCCGCCATTCCCAAGGCGCAGTGGCCGTTCCAGGCCACCACCGTTGCCGATTTCGACGAACCCTGGGCAATGACCTTCCTGCCCGACGGCAGCCTGTTGGTCAGCGAAAAACGCGGTGCATTGATGCGGCTGGATCTCAAGACCAACCGCAAGAGCGCCATCACCGGCATTCCGGTGGTGGCGTACGGCGGCCAGGGCGGCTTCGGCGATGTCCTGGCGCATCCGCGCTTTGCCAAAAATGGCCTGGTCTATGTCAGCTACGCCGAACCGGGACAGGGCGATACACGCGGCGCAGCGGTGGCACGCGCCACGCTCACGCTGGATGCCAGCGGCGGCGGCACGCTGTCGGACCTGAAGGTGATCTGGCGCCAGGATCCCAAGGTCACCGGCAACGGCCACTTCGGCCACCGGCTCGCGTTCGGGCCGGACGGCAAGCTGTGGATCAGTTCCAGCGAACGCCAGAAGTTCACCCCCGCCCAGGACATGCAAGCCAATCTCGGCAAGCTGATCCGTCTCAACGATGACGGCAGCGTGCCGGCCGACAACCCGTTCGCTGCGCAGGGCGGCGTTGCCGCGCAGGTGTGGTCGCTGGGTCACCGCAATATTCTCGGCCTGGCCTTTGACGGCAAGGGGCGCCTGTGGGAACACGAGATGGGCCCGCTCGGCGGCGATGAGTTGAACCTGATCCAGCGCGGCGCCAACTACGGTTACCCGATCGTCTCCAACGGCGACAACTACGACGGCACCCCGATCCCGGATCACAACACCCGCCCGGAATTTGCCGCGCCCAAGATCAGCTGGACACCGGTGATCTCGCCAGCCGGCTTTGTGATCTACAGCGGCAAGCAGTTCCCGGCGTGGCGCGGCAACGGCTTTATCGGCGGCTTGTCGTCGATGTCGCTGGTGCAGGTCTCGCTCGGCGATCAGCCGCGCGAGGTGGCCCGCTACGACATGGGCGCGCGCATTCGCGAAGTGGAACAGGGTCCGGACGGCGCGCTGTGGTTGCTGGAAGACGAAGCCAGCGGCAGCACCGGGCGCCTGCTCAAGCTGACGCCCAAGAGCAAGGCAGCAGTCGAGAACGAGGCATAACTCCGCAAGATCGCGCCCAGGGGAGTCGTGCCACCGCCACGCGTCGAATGCGTGCTGGCGGTGGCCACGATTTTCGCGGCGAAGCCGCGTTCGATTAGGTGCGGTGCATGGCGCGATACATACAGATGCGAGCAGAGCCGTGGTCACATCGACCAGGCATGCGCTTACATCTTCCCTGACCCAATGACGGCGCGCCCTTGGGCCACGTCCGTCACCGTCATCTCAAATCCCGCGTAGCAGCCGCACTCCGCTGCGTATCGCGTGAGTGCGCCCTACCACGCCCGCGGGTGTTTAGGCCTCCAGCAATTCGAACGTCACCGCCTCGCCACTCTTGGCCGAGGCGCACACCCACACATCGAACACGCCCGGCTCGGCGCCAAACACATTCTTGTGGTTGGTAAAGGCCAGTGCATCACGCGTCAGGGTGAACACCACGTCCGTACTTTCGCCAGGCTGCAACAACACCTTGCGGAAACCCTTGAGTTCGCGCACCGGACGCACCCGGCTGGCCACGCGATCGTGCACATACAGCTGCACCACTTCTTCGCCGGCCACGCGACCGGTATTGGTGACGCGCGTGGTGATGGTCAGGGTCTGGTCCCAGCCGAGCTGCGCACTGCTCAGCTGCGGCTGCGCATACGCAAAGGTGGTGTAGCTCAAGCCGTGGCCAAACGGATACAACGGCTCGTTGGGCATCTCGCGCCAGCGTGCCTTGTACTCGGACAGCGTCGGCAGTTCCGGGCGGCCGGTGCGCAGATGGTTGTAGAAATACGGCTGTTGCCCGGTCACCTGCGGAAAGCTGATCGGCAGACGCGCGGAGGGGTTGTAGTCGCCGAACAACACGTCGGCCACGCCGGTACCGGTCTGCGTGCCCAGGTACCAGGTCACTGCGATCGCATCGGCATCGCGCACCGCACCGCTCAGGGCCAGCGCGCGGCCATTGCGCAGCAGCACCACCATCGGCGTGCCGGTGGCGGCGATGGCTTCGGCCAATGCCTGTTGCGCCGGCGGCAACACGATCTCGGTGCGCGACTGCGCTTCGCCACTGAAGCGCTGCGGCTCGCCCAGCGCCAGCACCACCACGTCGGCGGCCTGCGCCGCATCGATGGCGGCGGAAATACCGCCCGGCAGTGCGTCTTCCAGGCCACAGCCCGGCACCACCGTCAGATGCTCGCTGTCGACCACCGCGCGCACACCCTGCTCCAGGGTCACGTAGCGCTGCTTGTCGCCGAACAGTGTCCAGCACCCCTCGATGTTCTCGCGGTCCTGCACGAACGGCCCGATCAACGCGATGTGCTGCCCGCTTTTCTTCAGCGGCAACACCTCGCCCTGGTTCTTCAGCAACACGATCGAACGCCGCGCCGCATCGCGCGACAACGCATCGTGCGCGGGCAGATGCGCGGTGTCGGCTTCGCGTGCCGGATCCAGCGAACGGTACGGGTTGTCGAACAGCCCGATCGCCTCCTTGAGCTGCAGCATGCGGCGCACGCTGGCATCCAGCGTGGCCATCGGCACCTCGCCGCTTTCCACCAGCGACGGCAGATGCGCGGCATAGAAGCCGCTCTGCATGCTCAGATCCAGGCCGGCCAGGAACGCCTTCTTGGTCGCATCGCGCTCATCGGTCGCATAGCCGTGCGCAATCAATTCCATGTCGGCGGTGTAATCGGATATCACCACGCCGGGGAACTGCCATTCGCCGCGCAGGATCTCGGTCAGCAATTCGTGATTGGCACTGGCCGGCACGCCGTTGATGTCGTTGAACGAAGACATCACGGTCAGTGCGCCGGCATCGAAGGCGGCCTTGAACGGCGGCAGGTGCACATCGCGCAGTGTCTGCGGCGCGATGTCCACGGTGTTGTATTCCATGCCCGCAGCCACGGCGCCGTAGGCGGCGAAGTGCTTGGGGGTGGCCAGCAGGCAATCGTCGGCCTTCAGATCGCTGCCCTGGAAGCCGCGTACGCGGGCGGCGGCAAACGCCGCGCCCAGCACCACGTCTTCGCCGGCGCCTTCCGCGCCACGGCCCCAGCGCTGGTCGCGCGCGATATCCACGGCCGGTGCGTAGGTCCAGTGCAGGCCGGCGGCGGTCGCCTCGATCGCGGTGGCGCGCGCGGTGCGCTCGGCCAGCTCGGGCTCGAAGCTGGCCGCCTCGCCCAGCGGGATCGGGAACACCGTGCGCATGCCGTGAATCACGTCCGCCGCCAGGATCACCGGGATGCCCAGGCGGCTTTCTTCCACCGCCACCTTCTGGATCTGCACGCCCAGCGCGGCGCCGACGCCATTGAACAACGAGCCGACCCGGCCTGCGCGCACCTGCTGCAGCACCTCGTCGGCGTTGAGCACATTGGCTTCGGGATTCACGTCCGGCGCGAACGGCCGCACCATGTCGGCGAACACACCCAACTGTCCGACCTTCTCTTCGACGGTCATCTGGGCAATCAGGGTTTCGATACGATCAGCAGCCATGAGATCCTTGAGAAAACGTTTACATGGCCGTCAATTCTAGCCTGAGGCGACCGCGAGGGGGCAAGTGCCGGGATTTGGAATTCGGGATTCGGGATTTGTCGGGTCCGGTTGAACCGCGCCTTGGGGCTGGGGATCGTTGGCGTGGTCGTAGATCTCGGTCCGGTGCCACCTAGGTTTTCCGGGGCGCGGCCAAGGATCGGAGCTCGCTGAGCGAGCCCGCGGCCGGTGGCCGTCAGCGGGCCCGCTCGCGCTCGATGATCACTCCCACCGCCTGCGCGCCGCGCACCGCACCGGGCTTGCTCAGCTTCAACCGCAGCCAGTGCACGCCGAACTCGTCCAGCACGATCGCCGCGCAGCGCTCGGCCAGGGTCTCCACCAACCCGAAGTCCGAGGCCTGCACGAATTCGATCAGCCGCTTGCTCACCGCCTTGTAGTTCAGTGTGTCGGCGATGTCGTCGCTGGCGGCCGGAATGCGGTTGTCGAAGCCCATCTCCAGATCGAACCGCAGCGTCTGGCGGATGCGCCGCTCCCAGTCGTAGATGCCGATCAGCGCATCGATTTCCAGGCCTTCGATAAAAACTTTGTCCATTGGGAGCCGTGATTGGGGATTCGGGATTGGGGGATTGGCAAGAGCGCGACAGACAGCAGGTAGAGGGACTAGCTTCTACGAATCTCCAATCCCCACTCCCGAATCCCGCGCCGCCGCCAGCGACGGCAAGCCAGCCATATCCCAACGCGGCGTCACATGCACTGCCGCGTCGGCGCGCTCGCCGGCCTCCAGCCGCAGCGCGCCGGCGAAGGCGATCATCGCGCCGTTATCGGTGCACAGGGCCGGCCGCGGGAAGCACACCCGGCCGCCGCGCCGCTGCGCCGCGTCCTGCAGGCGTGCGCGCAGGCGCTTGTTGGCGCCCACGCCGCCGGCCACCACCAGGGTGTTGCAGTCGGCCGCATCCAGCGCGCGCAGGCATTTGATCGCCAGCGTCTCCACCACCGCATCCTCGAACCCGCGCGCGATGTCCGCCCGCGTGGTGTCGGACTGGTCGCTGCCGCGCCAGGCCAGCAGCACCTGGGTCTTGAGCCCGCTGAAACTGAAATCCAGCCCGGGCCGGTCGGTCATCGGCCGCGCGAACTTGTAGCGCCCCGGGGTGCCGGTTTCGGCCAGCGCCGCCAGTTGCGGCCCGCCCGGATACGGCAGGCCCATCATCTTGGCGGTCTTGTCGAAAGCCTCGCCGGCCGCATCGTCCAGCGTCTCGCCAAGCACCTCGTACTCGCCCAGCGCCTTCACCGATACCAGCTGGGTGTGGCCGCCGGAGACCAGCAGCGCCACGAACGGCGGCTGCGGCGGGTCGTCTTCCATCAGCGGCGCCAGCAGATGGCCTTCCATGTGATGCACGCCGATCGCCGGCACATCCAGCGCCCAGGCCAGCGACCGCGCCACACCGGCACCAACAAGGAGTGCGCCGACCAGGCCCGGGCCGGCGGTATAGGCCACCCCATCGAGTTCGTCGATCCGCAATCCGGCCTCGTCCAGGGTCTGGCGGATCAGCGGCAGCAGCTTGCGCACATGGTCGCGACTGGCCAGCTCGGGCACCACGCCGCCGTATTCGGCATGCAGCGCGATCTGGCTGTAGACCGCGTGGGCCCGCAGCGCCGGCACGCCCGACAGCGCGGTGTCGTAGACCGCCACGCCGGTCTCATCGCACGATGATTCGATCCCAAGAACTTTCACGGCAACTCGGCAGGCAGGGACATGCGGGCTATTTTCGCAGCTTTTACCCTGCGCAGATCGGCCAGGGGCGATCTGCTGCGCGGCCGTGTGCTCGCCACCGGATCACCCGCAAGCGCAGGCTTTATCAGGCTTGCTCGCGCAGATGCCGCAGGGGGCTTGCAGGTCGTTGGCAAGTCGTTATAATGCGCGGCTCGCCGGGGCAACCCGGAAATTCCGTCACGCGAGTCCGCTCGCACCCGCCCGGGGCTCCCGGACGGAAATCCCATTATCTGGAGAACCCATGCCCAGCGTTAAAGTCCGCGAGAACGAGCCCTTCGAATTTGCGCTCCGTCGTTTCAAGCGCACCTGCGAAAAGGCCGGCGTGCTGGCCGAAACCCGCAAGCGCGAGTTCTATGAAAAGCCGACCCAGGAGCGCAAGCGTAAGGCTGCCGCTGCCGTGAAGCGTCAGTTGCGTCGTTCCTCGCGCGACGTCACCAAGCGCCAGCGCTTGTACTGATCGAACGCGGTTCCTTGCCGACGGGCATGCGCTGAAGGCGCGGCCCATCGGAGTGGAACCCAAGAGCCGGCACGCGCAAGCGTCGCCGGCTTTTTGTATTGGTCGCTGCCAGGCGACCGCTGCGTTCTGCGCAGCTGCAGAGCCGACCGGCATCGCTGCCGCCATCCGCGCCTGCCCAGCCCGACGTCCTGCACAGCCCGACTTCCTGCCGATGCACCGCGCCCGTCATGGCGCATCGGCACATCAGCAACACGCACTCCCAGGAGTTACACCATGCCCCTCAAGCAACAGCTCACCGATGACATGAAAGCCGCCATGAAGTCCGGCGACAAGCACAGCCTGGGCGTGATCCGGCTGATCAATGCCGCGATCAAGCAGAAGGAAGTGGACGAGCGCGTCGAGATGGACGATGCCGCCGTGATCGCCGTGCTCGACAAGATGGTCAAGCAACGCAAGGACTCGGTCACCCAGTTCGAAGCCGCTGCACGCGACGACCTGGCGCAGATCGAGCGCGAGGAGATCGTGGTGATCGAGCGTTACCTGCCGGCCAAGATGGGCGAGGCCGAGATCGTCGCCGCCATCCAGGCAGCCATCGCGCAGACCGGTGCCAGCAGCCCGGCCGACATCGGCAAGCTGATGGGCGCACTCAAGCCCAAGCTGGCCGGTCAGGCCGACATGGGCCTGGTCTCGACGCTGGTCAAGCAGCATCTGGCAGGCTGAGTCTTCGCCTGCACAGTGCCCTGTGCCCGATGGCCAGGGCACTGCAGCGAGCCGCCCGAGTGCGGCTGGCTGCAGCGCCGTTTCAATAGCAGCACACGCGCAACATCCAGCGCCCGCTTTCACCCGATCTTTGAACATGCCCTGTTAGAACACTTTCGCCAGCACAGGTCCGGGTGAAGCATTCCGCATGCCGGCTTCACCTCACGATGCCTGCGCGCACAACGGTATGCCCAAGGATTCCCCGCCGGTGACGAAGCTCTCAACCGAACACCTGCAGAAACATCTGAGCCGCCTGCAGCGCAGCCTGCCGATGGCACTGCTCAATCGCTTTCTCGAGATCGACGTGATGACGCAGGCCGCGTCGCTGTCGTTCTACGCCTTGCTGTCGCTGGCACCGCTGCTGGTGCTGCTGCTGTGGCTGACCGCATCGCTGTATCCACCTGCGCAGGAAGCGCTGGTGCAGCAGATCGCGCAACTGGCTGGCGGTAGCGCGGCGGAAGTGGCCGACACGGTGATCCGCAACGCCACCGATCAACCCGGGGTAGGCTCGTTGGCCGGACTGTGGAGCACGTTGCTGCTGTTCATCGGCGCCACGGCGGTGTTTGCGCAGTTGCAGAACGCCCTGAACCTGATCTTCCGCACCGACAAGCAGCGCCTGGAAGGCCTGATGGCGTGGCTGAAGAAGCGCGTGTTCTCGTTCGGCGTGATCCTGGCCCTGGGCTTCTTGTTGATCGTGTCGATGATTGCCACCACCGCGTTGCAGGTGGTGTTTGCACGGCTGCCATCGGTGCTGCCGGCGATCGGCTACATCACCACCCTGGCGCTGTATTCGCTCGCCTTCGCTTTCCTGTATCGCTATCTGCCCGATCGCACCGTCAACTGGCGGCAGGCCTTCGTCGGCGGTGTGATCACCGCGCTGTTGTTCGCCCTGGGTCGCTACGGCATCGGCCTGTACATCGCCAAGGCCGCGCCTGGCAGCGCATACGGTTCGATGGGCACCTTGGTCATCCTGCTGGTGTGGATGTACTACGCCTCGGTGGTGTTCTTCGTCGGCGCCCTGCTGACCGCGGTGATCGACGAGCGCGTGCGCTCGCATCGCAAGCTGCGCGAGGCCGGCGTGGATACGGACAACCTGCCGCCGGTCGCCGCCGAACCAGACGCCACGCTGCAGCCGCCGGAAGCACCGACGCGCAGTTGATTGCGCATGCGGCGCGTGCCCGAGCGGCATACGCCGCTTTGCTGAGGGCCCTCGCTCACTGAAATCGGCGCGCGCCGGCGGCTGGGATATCCTAGCGGGATGGCCCGCATCCCCGACGCATTCATCGACGAACTGCTTGCACGCACCGACATCGTCGAGGTGGTGGGCGGTCGCGTGCCGCTCAAGCGTCAAGGCAAGGAATACTCGGCGCGCTGCCCGTTCCATGACGAGCGCTCGGCCTCGTTCACGGTCTCGCCGACCAAGCAGTTCTATCACTGCTTCGGCTGCGGCGCGCACGGCACCGCGATCAGCTTCCTGATGAATTACGACCGCCTCGAATTTCTCGATGCGGTCGACGAGCTGGCCAAGCGCGCCGGCATGGAAATCCCGCGCGAGACCCAGCAACGCACCCCGCAGCAGCAGGACGACAGCCGCGAGCTGTATTCGGCACTGGAAGCGGCAACCAAGTTCTTCCAGCGTCAGCTCGAGGGCAGCGAACGCGCCCGCGACTATCTGGACAGCCGCGGCGTGGATGCCGACAACCGCGCGCGTTTCCAGATCGGTTACGCGCCCGATGGCTACAGCGCACTGAAGGACACGCTGGGCACCGATGCGCGCCGCATGAGCGTGCTCGAACGCGCCGGGCTGTTTTCCAAGAACGATCGCGGCCATGTCTACGACAAGTTCCGCGACCGGGTGATGTTCCCGATCTTCGACCGCCGCGGCCGCGTGATCGCGTTCGGCGGACGCATCATGGGCGCGCCGGCCGACGGCCGCGACCCGGGGCCGAAGTACCTCAACTCGCCGGAAACCGCGCTGTTCCACAAGGGCCGCGAGCTGTACGGCCTGTGGCAGGTGCGCCAGGCCAATCAGAAGATCGAGCGGCTGATCGTGGTGGAAGGCTATATGGACGTGGTCTCGCTGTTCCAGTTCGGCGTCACCCAGGCGGTGGCCACACTGGGCACGGCGACCACGCCAGAACATGCCGAGTTGCTATTCCGTAACGCGCCGGATGTGTACTTCTGCTTCGACGGCGACAACGCTGGCCGCAAGGCGGGCTGGCGTGCACTGGAATCGGTGCTGCCACGCATGAAGGACGGCCGCCAGGCGTTCTTCCTGTTCCTGCCCGATGGCGAGGACCCGGACACCATTGTGCGCAAGGAGGGCGCGCAGGCTTTCGATCAGCGCCTGAAGCAGGCCACGCCGCTGTCACAGTTCTTCTTCGACGAGATGTCGCGCGAGATCAACCTGCACACGCTCGATGGCAAGGCACGGCTGGCCGAACGCGCCAAGCCGATGCTGGCACAAATTCCCGAAGGCGCGTTCGGCGACCTGATGAAGCAGGAGCTGTCGCGCCTGACCGGCGTGGGCGTCAGTCAGGCGGCGCAGGCGTCCACATCGCAGGCACGGCCACCTGCCCGCATGGGTGCGCCTGCGCAGAAACGCAGCCTGGTGCGCGCGTCGATCGCGATCCTGCTGCAGCGTCCGTCGCTGGCGATGAGCCTGGAGGGCGACCACGATTTTTCCGGCCTGCGCCTGCCCGGCATCGACCTGTTGATGGAACTGCTGGCACTGGTGCGGCAACGCCCGGAAATCAGCACGGGCGCGCTGCTGGAACACTTCGCCGAACGCGACGAACAGGCCGCGCTACAGAAACTGGCCGCACAGGCATTGCCCGGCGACGAACACAGCTGGGCGATGGAACTGCATGACGTCGTTGCGCAACTGGACAAGCAATTGCTGCGTCAGCGCCTGGACGAACTGCAGGACAAGCAGCGCGCGCAGGGCCTGGACGACACCGACAAGTACGAATTGCGCGAGCTGTTCAAGGCGCTCGCTGCGTTGTAGTGCGGGTAGCGCGAGGGGATCGGTTTACGCTGTCGTGTGCGGGCCAGGCGCGCACGCTGCACGACACCATGGCCCAGTTGCACCGGCAACTGCTGCAGCAGCGCATCGAAGAGCTGTAGACAAGGCAACGCGCACACGGACTCGACGAGATCGACCAGCGCGCCCTGCTGCGCCTACGTCGAGGCGCGCGCCGAGCACCTGGCGCATGCTGTCAGACCACCTGTTGCCGACGCAGCCGGCCAGCGCTGGCCGCCGCATGCAGATGCGCGCTCATAGCTGCTTGAACAAGGTCTTGGCCATCGAGCCGAGCGCCGCGCTGACCGCTTCGATCTTGTCGGCATCGGCCAGTGCGGCGTGGCCGGCATGCGCGGTCAGCCGCTCGATCAGGGCATCGCGCGCGGGCGCTTCGTCGGCACTCTGGCTCTGCGGCGTACCGGACACCGGCGTGAGCCATGGGGCAATCAAGGCCTGATAGGCGGTGGTGTGCTGGGAAGCCATCTGCTCGAGAAATTGCAGGACCGTCGTGGGGGTGCCGGTGAGCGTGCCGGTCAGCGGCTGGTTGGCGATCTGCCGGTAGTTCACCGTGGACGCCACCGCATTGGCGATGGCCACATCGACCAGCACATCGATCTCCTTGATCGGCGCGTTCCCGTACAGCGTCTTGATCTGGCTGAGCATCGGCACGGTCCAGGCATGCGGCACGCAATCGAGCGTGTTCCACAAGTCGGCATTCCAGATCTGATACGGCGCCGCGCCCGGCGCTGGAGAGGGCAATGCCTGCGCATACAGCGCGGCGAACCCGCCGTTGCCCGGCGTGGCGCCGGCGGTGGGATAGCAGTGCACGACGCTGAAATTGTCCAGTTTGCCGTTGCTCTTCAACCAGGTCGCCAAGGTCGGCGACAGCGCACCGCCCAGGCTGTGTCCGGCAAAGATCACCGTCGCCTTGCTGCCATCCAGCGCTTGCAGGAAATCCAGCAGCGTCGTGTTCGGCGCCAGTGCGGTGGAGGGGCTGACCATGTTGAGCAGATGCCACACACCGGTGGCGGCCCCCATCGAGATGACCGCCGAACCTGGCTTGACGGGTTTCTTCGCCGCAACCGGCGCGGTGCCGAGCAACGGCGTGTAGGTCGCAAAATCCACCACCGAGGACACATCGAAGTCTTCGGTGAACCAGTCGTAGAGCGACTCCGGGTTGGTGGCGCTCAACGCGACCACATACGCCTCGCCGATGCCCGGCATGGCGTCGGTATGGGCCACGTACATGGCATTGCCCGACAGCGACGAATCGGCCGCCTGCCAGACCTGCGGCCCCCACACCAGTTGCCAGTCGCCGATCCGGTCCTGGGTGTCGGCCGATGCCAGCGTCTGCAGCAACGTGGCCTGGTAGTCCGCCTGCAACGCCGGCTGGCTGCCCCTGCGATCGCCCACCCAGTTGGCCAGGGCGGAAAGCGCAAAGGTCTGTTGATATTGGTCGTAATGCATGGACTGGCTCCTTTCCTTAGGCCTTGCGTGGAAACACGAGCGAACACGGACGCGGCGCGCGGACACCGTTCGGGCACGGAGGCGCGCGGCGTGTGCAACCGGAATCTAACAAAGGATGTGCGTGCCAGAAGCGCCCGCGCAGCGGAATCTCGACGCATCGCACGAATCGCTCACCACCCCACGCGGCGCCGTCTGCAGTGCTGCAGGCAGGCGCAAGCGCACGCTGCTGCCGGAGCCGGTGCGAGCACGCATGCGTCCCCGGCCTGCGCTGCGCGGCCGACTCGCACGGTGCACGCTGGCCTCTACAATGGCACTCTGCAGGCAGCCCTCCCCCTGAATACGCACGATGATCAAACACTGGCTGGCGCGGTTGCGCATTGATCCATTCACCCTCGCGCTGCTGTGCACGGTCACGCTCGCCTCGTTCCTGCCGGTCTCCGGCACCGCCGCGGCGGTCATGGACGATGTCACCGACGTGGCGATCGCCGCGCTGTTCTTCCTGCACGGCGCGCGCCTGTCGCGCGAGGCGGTCAAGGCCGGCGCGCTGCATTGGCGCCTGCATCTGGTGATCCTGGCCTGCACCTTCGTGCTGTTCCCGCTGCTGGGGCTGTTGTTCAAACCGCTCGCGCATCTTGCGCTGACACCGGAGCTGTATATCGGCGTGCTGTTCCTGTGCGCGCTGCCGTCCACGGTGCAATCGTCGATCGCCTTCACCTCGATGGCGCGCGGCAACGTGCCGGCGGCCGTGTGTGCCGCCTCGCTTTCCAGCCTGCTGGGGGTGTTTTTCACACCGTTGCTGATGGGCGCCCTGGTCGGCAGCCAGGGCGCGATGGCGCACCCGGCCGAGGCAATCGGCAAGATCCTGCTGCAGTTGCTGGTGCCGTTCCTGGCTGGCCATTTCATGCGCCCGTGGATCGGTGGCTGGGTCGAACGGCATCGCGCGGTGCTGCGTTACACCGACCAGGGCACCATCCTGCTGGTGGTCTACACCGCCTTCAGCGCATCGGTGAACGAAGGCCTGTGGCAGAAGACACCGTTGCCGGCCTTGCTCGCGGTGCTCGGTGCCGCCGCGCTGTTGCTGACGGTGGCGATGCTCTCGATCACCTTCATCGCGCGGCGCCTGCGCTTCAACCGCGCCGACGAGATCGCGATCGTGTTCTGCGGTTCGAAGAAGAGCCTGGCCACCGGCGTACCGATGGCCAAGGTGATGTTCGCCGGCGGTGGCCTGGGCGCGATCGTGTTGCCGATCATGCTGTATCACCAGCTACAGCTCATTGTCTGCGCATTCGTGGCCGCGCGTTATGCGCGCAACGCGCCGGGCGAGCCGCAGATCACTCCCGGTGGTCATTGAAGGTAACGGCCACTGCACGGCGGTGGTCTGATCGACGACACATGGCGCAGCCCACGCGGCGTGCCCTGCAAAGGCTTGCTTGCCGCCGGCGCGTTGCCTGCGCGCCATCGCCGGCCCGCTACGCCCGACGCGACACCGGTTCGCGTTGCATGCCGGCGCCGGTTGTAAGCAGATATACAACGGTTATGACGCACTCCGACGCTGGCACGGTGCCGCTCGCTAGAGTGTTCGATCCACCTTGCCGCCCCCATCGGTGATTGCCATGACGCTATCGTTCCGACGCCCTGCCCCGTCCCTGATCGCGCTGCTGGCGGTGCTGGCCACGCTCACTGCCTGCAACAAGCCTGCCACGCCGCCAGCCCCGACACAGACCAAGGCGGCCGCCACGCCGGCACCCGCGTCCAGCATCGCCTGGCGCGAGGGCGATGTCGAAGATGCCTTCGCCGAGGCCAGGGAAAGCGGCAAGCCGATCCTGCTGTACTGGGGTGCGGCCTGGTGCCCGCCCTGCAATCGCCTGAAGGCCACCTTGTTCAAGGACCCGGCCTTCATCGCCCGCACGCAGCAATTCGTGGCGGTGCATCTGGACGGCGATTCGGAGGGCGCGCAGGCCTGGGGCGAACGCTTCGGCATCAAGGGTTACCCGACCATCATCGTGCTGCGCCCGGATCGCAGCGAGATCACCCGCCTGGCCGGCGATGCCGACAACGCGCGTCTGGCCGATGTGCTGCGGGTCGCGGCCAAGAGCACCAGTACCGCCAGGCAACTGCTCGACACCGCATTGCAGACCCCGCAGCAGCTCAGCGCGGACGACTGGGCCGTACTCGGCAACTATGCCTGGGGCACCGACGATCGGCTGGTCAAGCCGGAGCAGGCCGTGGATGTGCTCACGCGCCTGTCCAGGTCGGCGCCGCAGCCGGCGCTGCAACGCAGCTTCGCCCTGGCGGCGATTACCGCAGCCAAGGAACCGCCTGCTCCCAGCGCGGCGTCGCGCACCTTGCTGGAAGCGGTGCTGGCCGATCCGGCAGAGGTGCGCGCCAATCTCGGCACGCTGAGCTACATGCCTGCACGGCTGGTCGCCGCTGCCAGTAGCGATGCCGGTGAGCGCACCGCCTTGTCCAATGCGCTGAATCTGGCATTGGACAAGGTCTACGCCGACACCGCACTGCCGATCGCCGACCGGCTCGGCACCGCGTATGCGCGCATCCAGCTGGCACGCCTGGCACAAGGCCAGCCCACCGAAACCGAGGCCAAGGGCCCGCAACCGCCGTTGCCCAAGGCCGTGGTCGACACCGTGCAGCAACGCGTGCAATGGGCGACCGACACCGCCAGGACCGATGAGGAGCGCCAATCCACCATCAGCACCGCCGCGGCATTGCTCGGCGAGGTGGGCGACCGCAGCGGCGCCGAACAGTTGCTGCTGGCCGAGTTGACGCGCAGCAAGACGCCTTACTACTACATGCCCGAGCTGGCCGATCTGGCCGAACAACGCGGCGATAAGAAGACCGCGTTGTCCTGGCTCAGGAAGGCGTACGAAAGCGCGCAAGGCCCCGCCACTCGCGTGCAATGGGGCGTGATGTACGTGGATGGCCTGATCCGGCTCAGCCCGGACGACACCGCCGGCATCGAGGCCGCTGCCACGCAGGTGATCGGCGAGCTGGCCGGGCAGCCCGATGGCTACCGCCAACGCACCCGGCAGCGCTTCGCCACGCTGGGCGCCACGTTGAAGACCTGGAGCAAGCAGCATCGCCAGGAAGGCAATGCGGTGCTGACGCGCCTGCAGCAGAAGATGCAGAGCAGCTGCGACAGCAAGAACACCAGCGACTGCGCCAGCTGGTTGAGCTGAGCCGGCGTGAGCGAGCAGCCCGCTACGCGGCGAATTTGAGTGCATTAAGTAGCGATTGCGCGCCGTATGCCCAACGGCACGCACAACGGGTGTGTAAGAGCGAGATGGGCCGGTCCCAGCCACCGACCGCATCGGCCTGACGGCTGCCTCGGTCGCAGCCCTATCGATCGCCTTGATGGCAGCAGCTGGCATTTGCTGCCGCTAGCGCACCCACGGCAACAGCAGGTGGTCCACCATCAGAAACGCGAACAGCGCCATCAGGTAGACGATGGAGTAACCGAACATCTTCATCGAGAACAGCTCGTCCGGCGGGTCGAGCATGCGCCAGGCGTACCAGAGGAACACCACGTTGAGCACCACCGCGCCGCCCAGGTAGAACAGCCCACTCATGCCCACCGCCACCGGCAGCAGGGTCACGATCGCCAGCAGCACCGTGTACACCAGGATCTGCTTGCGCGTATGCGGCACGCCATGGGTGACCGGCAGCATCGGGATCGCCGCCTTGGCGTAATCGGCACGGCGGAAGATCGCCAGCGCCCAGAAATGCGGCGGCGTCCAGATGAAGATGATCAGCACCAGCAGCGAGGCGTTGATCCAGTCGGCGCTGGTCGGCAAGCCAGTCACTGCGGCCCAGCCCAGCATCGGCGGCGTGGCACCAGCCAGGCCGCCGATCACGATGTTCTGCGAGGTCGCACGCTTCAGGTACACGGTGTAGATCACCGCGTAACCGATCAGCGACGCGAACGTCAGCACCGCGGTGATCACATTCACCCAGACCACCAGGATGGTCATGGAGATCACGATCAACACGCCGGCAAACAGCAGTACCTGCCACGGCCGTACCTTGCCCACCACCAGCGGGCGCCACGAGGTCCGCGCCATCTGCGCGTCGATCTTGGCGTCCAGCAACTGGTTGATCGCTGCCGCCGCCGACGCCGCCAGCCAGATGCCCAGAAAACCCAACGCACCGGTGCGCACCTGCACCCACGTCGGCACATCGGGGATGGCCAGGAACATGCCCACCAGGGCGGTGAACACGATCAGTGCCACCACCTTGGGTTTGGTCAGATCCCAGTAATCGCGTGCGCTGACAGCCATGCTCACTCCGGCGCGCGCAGCCGCGCCAGCAGCGAGACCAGCACGAACAACAATGCGACCGCGCCGCCGTTATGCAGCACCGACACTTCCAGCGGCAACGCCAGCTTGACGTTGAGCATGCCCAGCGTCACCTGCACCGCCACCAGCACCGCCAGCGCACCGGCCCACACCCGCATGCCCGGCGAACGCGACAGCCGCCAGGCCAGCCACCACAGGTATAGCGCCGTCGCAATTGCCCACAACCGGTGCGCCATCTGGATGGCGATACGCGCTGCGCCATCGAGCACACCGCCTTCGTAATCCACCCCGATCCCGCGCCACAGCGTGAAGCCTTCGCGGAAGTCATGCGGCGGCCACCACTGGCTGACGCAGCGCGGGAAATTGTCGGCCGACCAGCTACCGCCGCCGCAGGCCAGCGCCGCGTAATTGGCACTGACCCAGCCGCCGAGGGCGATCTGCAGGCCCAGCACCGCCACGCCCGCACGCAGCAGCCACTTGAGCCGCGAGGCATCGGCCAGCGTGATCGGCAGGTGGGTCGCGCGCCAGGCCATCCACACCAGCAGCGAGAACATCAGCATGCCGCCGAGCAGATGGCCCATCACCACGATGGGTTTGAGCAGCAGCGTCACCGTCCACATGCCCAGCAGCGCCTGGAAGATCACCACCGCCAGCGTCAGCACCGCCGCACGCGCCAGGTCGATGTTGCTCCAGCGCAGCGCCGCCAGCAGCAGGATGGCCTCGCCGGCAATCGCCACGCCGAACGCCAGCGCGTGCCAGCCGGACATGTACAGCGGAATCGACAAGGCCACCAGCACCGCGGCAGAGACCACCTGGGCGATGCCCATGCGGCGGCGGCGCACCGCCAGCAACGACAGCACCAGCACCTCCACCCCGAGCGCGCCGGCCAGGAAGCGGTGCACCTGCTCGCGCCAGGCCTTGTGCGATTCCAGCGGCCGGATCTTGCTGGCCACATGCGTATTGGCTTCGTCGCTGGTCTGCGGCCAGGTAACGCGGCCGTAGCAGGTCGGCCAGTCCGGGCAGCTCATGCCGGCATCGGACAGGCGCACGAACGACCCAAACAGGATCGTGCTCGCAGTGAACAACGCAGCCAGCCAGGCCATGCGATGGAAGTGGCGGAACAATGCCGGTGGCGCAAACAGATTCATCGAAACGGGCTCACATCAGTTTCAGCAGTTTGACCAGATCGGCACGCAGGCCGGCCGGGTCGAACCCCGGGGCGTACCGCAGGATCACGAAGCCATTCGGGTCGATTACATACACCGGCACGCCGGCGGCATCGTTGGCACGCGGCAGGCCCTGCCGCAGCCGCGCGTCGTCGCGCAGCACACGCAGGGCCGGCATCGGCGGCAGACCGGCCGGCGGGGCGCCGATCCACAACACCTCCACCTTGTCGGCGCGATGCCCGAGCAGCTGCCACACCTTGTCCAGTTCGGCCGCCAACATCACGCACTGCTGCGTGCAGCCGGCAGGCGGTGCGAGCGCAATCCGCCACACACGTTCGGCAGGCGTCCAGGCATACGGCTGCCCGTCCGCGCGCACCGGCACCAACCCGCGCAGGTCCGCGGGCGGCTTGAGCAGTTCGCCGTGATTGCGCATCGATGCCGGCTGCCATCCGGAGAAGCGCAGCACGCCGGCCAGCAGCATCGAGCCGAAGAACAGCACCGCCAGTGCAATCAGCATCCTGCGGCCGCGTTTGACCGAATGCGGCGTGGCCGATGTGGAGGAGGTCATGCCGGCGATTTTCTCATGCCGCAGGCGTCAGTGCCCGCGTTGACGGCGGCGACGCGCACGCCAGCTCAGCAGCGTCGCGGTGACCAGCACGGCCGCGGCCAGACCGAACCATTGCACCGCATAACCCAAGTGCCGCGCGGGTGGCAGCGTGTTCGGCAGCATCTCCAGGTCGCGTGCATACCCGACCGGCAGGGCGGGATCCAGGCGCAGGACCTGCGACGAAATGTCGCGCCTGCCCAACGCGCTGCGCAGGGCGCTGGTATCCAGACGCGTGGCCAGCCAGGTCTGCGGCGCATTGCCGGCGGCCAACGCCGGCCCGATCGCAAGTCCGGCCGAGGGCGGCGCACTCAGCAAGCCCTGCAGTGTCCGGGTGCCTTGCAGCGGGGTGATCGTCGGCAACTGCCGATTGGCCGGCAACGGCAGCCAGCCCAGATCGACCAGCAGCGTGACCGGGCTGCCTTGCGGCGCGGCAAGTTGATAGATCCGCACACCGGCACGCCCGGCATGCAGCTGATTGTCCAGCAGCACCTGCTGCGGCAGGAACCGCACCTCTCCGCTCACCCAGGCCAGCGCATGCGGCGTGGCCAGCGCCTGTACCAGGGTCAACGGCGTCTGCCGCACATGCGCCGCGCGTTCCAGCAACGCCTGTTTGTCGTGCATGCGCTGCAGCTGCCACTGACCAAGCGCCGCAAACCCCGCACTGACCAGCACGGCCAGACACCATCCCAACACCGCCGTGTGCTTGCGCGTCATGACAAGCGACGCAAATAGGCGTGCAATGCCGCTACCACGCCGACGACCACCGGGGCTGTTGTGAACGATTCGCTCAAGACGTTGCTGATTGTCGCCTTCCTGATCGTGATCCTGTGGAACCTGGGTGCGGGCCTGTACTACCTGCTCACCGACCGTGGCGAAACCAAGCGCACCGTCAACGCACTGACCTGGCGCATCGGTCTATCGGTCGCACTGATCGCCGTCGTGATCCTCGGCATCTACACCGGCTGGATCAAGCCGCATGGGCTCGGCCGCTGACGCGGCCGATGGATTGGGGATTGGGGATTGGTAACAGCAAACGCAGATCGCTCTTGCGAATCCCCAATCCCGACTCCCCAATCTCCGCCCTCAAAGTACATACACGAACAGGAACAACGCCAGCCATACCACGTCGACGAAGTGCCAGTACCAGGCCGCCGCTTCGAAGGCGAAGTGGTTGTCGCGGGTAAAGTGCCCGCGCGCCACCCGCAGCCACATCACCGCCAGCATGATCGTGCCCAGCAGCACGTGCATGCCGTGGAAGCCGGTGAGCATGAAGAAGGTCGATCCGTAGATGCCCGATCCCAGCGTCAGATTGAGCTCGGTGTAGGCGTGGATGTATTCCTCGGCCTGCAGGAACAGGAACACGCAGCCCAGCAGCACGGTCAGGCCCAGCCACAGCAATAACGCCCCACGACGGCCGCCCTTGAGCGCGTGGTGCGCAATGGTCAAGGTCACGCCGGAACTGAGCAGGATCAGCGTATTGATCAGCGGCAGGCCCCAGGCCGGGATGGTCTGGAACTGCCCACCGATCGTGCCGGGGCCATTGGTCGGCCATGCAGCGGAATAGCCGTTCCACAGCAGCTCGTTGGTCATCACGCCATCGCCTTCGCCGCCCAGCCAGGGCAGCGTCAGCACACGCGTGTAGAACAAGGCGCCGAAGAAGGCGCAGAAGAACATCACCTCGGAAAAGATGAACCACACCATCCCCATGCGGAAGGAGCCGTCCACCTGGCGGTTGTAGTGCCCGGCGTTGGATTCGCGGATGACATCGCCAAACCACATGAACAAGGTCGCCAGCAACATCGCCATGCCGACGAAGAACGTCCAGCGCCCCCATGCCGCATCGTTGAGCCAGCTGGCCACGCCGATCATCATCACGAACATCGCAATCGACCCGACAAAGGGCCATTTGCTCTGGCTCGGGACGAAATACGCATCGGCGTTGGGACTATGGTCGGCCATGGCGTTGCTTCCGTGTCGGTGCTGCGTGTGGATGAAGGATCAAGGCGCCGCGCGCGGCGCGCTGGATGCGCCACCGCCCTGCAACTCCGAGGTCAGGGTGTCGTTGCGATAGAACGTGTAGGACAGGGTGATCGTGGTGACTTCCGGCGGCAGTGCCGGGTCGACGATGAAACGCAGCGGCATGTCGCGCGTTTCGCCGGCCTGCAACGCCTGCGCGGTAAAACAGAAGCATTCGGTCTTGTTGAAGTATCCGGATGCCCGCGCCGGTGCGACCGATGGCACCGCACTGCCGACCACTGCCCGCGCACTGTCATTGCGCGCGAAGTACAGCGCCTCGTTGAGTTCGCCCGGCACCACATCCATCGTCATCTGCTCGGGATGAAAGGTCCACGGCAGTTTGGAATTGACCCCGGCATCGAACTCCACCCGAACCGTGCGTTTGCCAGCCCCTGCAGTCGCAGCTGCATTGCCACGCGTACTGCCCGGCGCGCGCTCCATGCGGATGCCGAAGACTTTTTCGCACGCGATGCGATACAGCGGCACCAGCGAAAAGGTCAGCACGAACACGCCCAACACCACGCCCAGCAGCTTGAACAGGCCGGCCGTCGGTGCAGGTGCGGGCGCCCGCGCGTTCACCGCCCGATGACTCCCGACGCAATGAAACCCGCATAGATCAGCAGCGCGATGATGCCGACGGTGATCGCCGTGCGGCGCACCGCACGACGCTGTTGCGCCTGCCGTTCGGCAGCGGAGAGCAGACGTGCCACAGCCGGCGGCGCGGACTCAGTGACCGATGTCTTCATGCGCAAGATCTCCAGGCTTGATCACCGGCGGCACGGTGAAGGTATGCGCAGGTGCCGGCGACGGCACCGTCCACTCCAGTCCCTTGGCGCCTTCCCAGGCACGTGCGTCGGCCTTGGCGCCGCTGCGCAGCGAGGCGAGCAGGATGCCGGCCATCAGGAACGGCGTGGCGAACATGCCGAACGCGCCGATCGAGCTGATCAGGTTCCAGTCGGCAAACACCACGTTGTAATCGGGGATCCGCCGCGGCATGCCGGCCAGGCCAAGGAAATGCTGCGGGAAGAACAGCAGATTGACGAACACCATCGTCCACCAGAAATGGAACTTGGCCCAGGTCTCGTTGTACATCCGCCCGGTCCACTTCGGCCACCAGTAGTACACCGCCGCAATCAGCGCGAAGACCGCACCGGTAACCAGCACATAATGGAAATGCGCGACCACAAAATAGGTGTCGTGATACTGAAAATCCGCCGGCACGATTGCCAGCATCAAACCCGAAAATCCACCGATGCTGAAGAGAATCACGAACGCCACCGCCCACAGCATCGGCGATTCGAACGTCAGCGAGCCCTTCCACATCGTGCTGACCCAGTTGAACACCTTCACCCCGGTCGGGATGGAGATCAGCATCGTGGCAAACATGAAGTAGATTTCGCCGCCCAGCGGCATGCCCACGGTGAACATGTGGTGCGCCCACACGATGAAGCTCAGGAACGCGATCGCCGCGATCGCATAGACCATCGCCTGATAGCCGAACAGCGGCTTGCGGCTGAAGGTCGGGATGATCTCACTGACCACGCCGAACGCCGGCAGGATCATGATGTAGACCTCCGGATGCCCGAAGAACCAGAAGATGTGCTGGTACATCACCGGGTCGCCGCCGCCGGCCGCATTGAAGAAGCTGGTGCCGAAGAACTTGTCGGTCAGCAGCATGGTCACCGCACCGGCCAGCACCGGCATCACCGCGATCAGCAGGAAGGCGGTGATCAGCCACGCCCAGCAGAAGATCGGCATCTTCAGCAGGTCGATGCCCGGCGCGCGCATGTTCAGCACGGTGGCGATGATGTTGATCGCACCCATGATCGAACTGACGCCGGCCACATGGATCGCGAACACGCTGAAGGCCACGTTGTAGCCGCCCTGCAGCGACAGCGGCGGGTATAGCGTCCAGCCGCCGGCCGGCGCACCGCCGGGCAGGAACAGCGTCAGCAGCAGCAAGGTAAACGCCACCGGCAACAACCAGAACGACCAGTTGTTCATGCGCGGCAACGCCATGTCCGGCGCGCCGATCTGCAGCGGAATCATCCAGTTGGCCAGGCCGACGAAGGCCGGCATCACCCCGCCGAAGATCATCACCAGGGCATGCACGGTGGTCATCTGGTTGAAGAATTCCGGCTTGACGAACTGCAGCCCGGGCTGCATCAGTTCAGCGCGGATCACCACGCTCATCGCCGCGCCGATGATGAACATCACGAAGGAAAACAGCAGATACAGCGTGCCGATGTCCTTGTGATTGGTCGAGAAAAACCAGCGCTCGACGAAACCGGGCTGGTGGTGTCCGTGGTGATCGACTGCGGTATGCGCCATGACGGAACGACCTCTACGAAGCGGTGCGGTTGCGGGCGATTAAAGAGCGGCGGTCGGTGCGGCGGTCGGAGCAGGCGCTGCGGCTGGGGCGGCCTCACCGGCAGGCGGTGCTGCAGGTGTGGACGCCGGCGCCGGGGTGCCGGCCGGTGCAGCAGGCGCTGCGCTGGCACTGCGACGGGCCGCCAGCCAGCGCTGGAATTCGGCCTTGGGTAGCGCTTCCACCACGATCGGCATGAAGCCATGATCCTTGCCGCACAACTCGGCGCACTGCCCGCGATACACGCCCGGCTGCTCGATATTGGTCCATGCCTCGTTGACGATGCCGGGGATCGCGTCCTGCTTCCAGCCAAGGGCCGGCACCCACCACGCATGGATCACGTCGTCGGCGGTGATCACGAAACGGATCTTGGTGTTGACCGGCAGCACCAGGCGATTGTCCACGTCCAGCAGATAATGCGGTTGCGATGCAGCGGTCGGACGCTCGCCACTCTGGCGGATGCGATCGGATTCGCGCGCCAGCCGGCTGGTGAACTCCACGCCCTGGCCCAGATACTCGTATTTCCACATCCACTGGTAGCCGGTGACCTTGACGGTCATTTCCGACTCGCGGGTGTCGTACATCGCAATCAGCTTGGCCGTTGCCGGCCAGGCCATCGCAATCAGCACCAGCACCGGGATCACCGTCCACAGCACCTCTGCCGTGGTGTTGTGGCTGAATTGCGCGGCCACCGCCCCCTTGGACTTGCGGAACTTGAAGATCGCATAGCCCATCGCACCGAACACCAGCGCGCCGATCACCACGCAGACCCACAGCGCCACCATGTGCGCCTCGTAGGCCATGCGCGCGGTCTGGGTGACCCCGCGGCCCATGTTGAGCTGCCATTCCTTCGGGTCGGCCGATTGCGCCCAGGCAACCGAGGCGCTCGACAGCGCCAGCATCGCCAAAGCCAATTTCGGATACGTCGCCTTCCAGCTGCTGCGTTGCGTCATTGCCTAGACCCTTACGTCATCGGTGACGGCCATTGGCGGCCGCGAGCAAGCGTTTCAGCGTAGTTGCCAGTTCCACACGTTCGGCCGGCCCGAGAAAACTTCCAATCTCGATCTGCTTGCCGCTGCTGACCAGCACCACCCTGTCGTCGCGTTCCATGCATAACCGCACCCAATGCGGATGTGCCTGAAACGCTGGTGGCGCATGTCCGGATGGAAACACCTCGACAACGGTCTCCCCTACCCGGATCGCTTCTTCGCGCTCGCCACTTCGCCACAACTGCCGTAGCGCCAGCGCCACCACACCACTGTGCAACAGGGCGAACACCGGCGCGAATGCATTGCCGGTCCACCACCCCAGGCCCGCAAATACCCACATCGTTCCCGCCAACACTGCGAACAGCTGCACGAATTGCCTGGCCGACAATGCCCGCGGAGGCCGCAACCGCAACTGCGTCCCGACCCCTTCGGACATCAACGGCAGTACTTCGATCATTGGCAACACGCAGCGCACTGCGGGAATGGCCCGATGGTAGACCCGCACGAACGCATGCGGCAAGCGTTTCCGGCAATCATTCGATTGCTGCAGTGCAGCTAAAAACACGCGTAAATCAATCACTTCCCGGTGCATGTGCCGATGCCCGCGGCTGCGGCCGGCAAGGATCGAGTCCGTTTTGGGCCTGCGCCGGCCACGTGCACAAAACGGCGGAAAAGTTGCCGCTTCCACACAAGTGCGCAGGGGCTGCGGCTCTCTAGAATGAGCAAGGATTCCCAGGCACCCTTCGCATGAACGCTCAGCTCGACCCGCTTGCCTCTCCCTCAGTTGCGCGCCCGCTGCTGGCGCCCGAGCTGCCTGCCGCACCCGGCGCATTGCGTGCGGCGATCACCGCCGCCTGGCTCAAGGACGAAACCGAGCACGTCCGCGAATTGCTCGACCAGGCGCGTCTGCCCGCCGCCGAACAGGCCAAGGTGCAGGCAGTGGCCGCCGATCTGGTCACCCGCGTCCGCGCACGTGCGCAGGACCAGGGCGCGATCGAAGCCTTCATGCGCCAGTACGACCTGGGCAGCGAAGAAGGCGTCTTGCTGATGTGCGTGGCCGAAGCACTGTTGCGCATTCCCGACCAGGACACCGCAGACAAGCTGATCCGCGACAAGCTCGGCGATGCGGACTGGAAAAAACACGTCGGCGGCAGCGACTCGGTGCTGGTCAACGCATCGACCTGGGGCCTGATGCTCACCGGCAAGCTGGTGCAGCTCAACGACCTCACCCGCGCCGACGTGCCGGGGGCGTTCAAGCGCCTGATCGGCCGCGTCGGCGAGCCGGTGATTCGCCTGGCAGTGCGCCAGGCGATGAAGATCATGGGCCACCAGTTCGTCATGGGCCGCACCATCGGTGAGGCCCTGTCGCGTTCGCGCAAGGGCGACAACGCCGATTACCGCTATTCCTTCGACATGCTCGGCGAAGGCGCATTGACCATGAAGGATGCGCAGCGCTATCTGCAGGCGTACCGCGATGCCATCCACGCGATCGGCCGCAGCGGCAGTTTCGTCGGTACCGATGTCTTTGCGGCGCCCAGCATCTCGATCAAATTGTCCGCGCTGTATCCGCGCTACGAGCATGCCAAGCGCGCACGCGTGATGGCCGAGCTGGTGCCGGGCGTGCTCGAGCTGGCGCAACTGGCCAAGTCCTACGGCATCGGCTACACCGTCGATGCCGAAGAAGCCGACCGTCTGGAACTGTCGCTGGACATCATCGAGGCCACCTTCTCCGACCCGTCGCTGGATGGATGGGAGGGCTATGGCCTGGCGGTGCAGGCGTATCAGAAGCGCACGCCGTATACGATCGATTTTCTCGCCGATCTGGCACGCCGCGTCGGCCGTCGCATTCCGGTGCGTCTGGTCAAGGGCGCGTACTGGGACGCGGAGATCAAGCGCGCACAGATCGAAGGTCACCCCGGCTACCCGGTCTTTACCCGCAAGCAGAATACCGACGTGTCGTATCTGGCCTGCGCGCGCCGCATGTTCGCGCACAGCGATGCGCTGTATCCGATGTTCGCCACGCACAACGCGCAGACCATCGCGGCGGTACGCGCAATCGCAACGACCAAGCATTACGAACACCAGAAACTGCACGGCATGGGCGATGACCTGTATGCCGAAGTGATTCCGGCCGATCGCCTGGGACTGCCATGCCGCGTGTACGCCCCGGTCGGCTCGCACGAGGATCTGCTGCCGTACCTGGTGCGTCGCCTGCTCGAGAACGGCGCCAATTCCAGCTTCGTCAATCGCATCACCGACGAGGACGTCGCCATCGAAGACCTGATCCGCGATCCGGTCGAAGCGGTGTCCTCGTTCGGCTCCATTCCGCATCCCAAGATTCCGCTGCCCACCGATCTGTTGCGCAGCCAGAACCAACACAGGAAAAACTCCATGGGCGCCAATCTCGCCAACGACAACGATCTGCGGCAGCTGGCCGAGCAACTCAATGCCGCCATCAAGCCGTGGAAGGCCACCCCACTGGTGCCCGGCGCGGTGATCAGCACGCAGAGCGAGGCGGTGCGCAACCCGGCTGACCGACGCGAAACGGTCGGGCACTGGCAGCCGGCCGATCCGGCCACCGTGCAGACCTCGCTGGCAACCGCCGCTGCCGCGCAGCCGGCCTGGAACCGCACGCCGGCGGCCAGCCGCGCCACCATCCTGGAGCATGCCGCCGACCTGCTCGAAGCACGCATGCCCGAGTTCATGGCGATCTGCGTCAAGGAGGCCGGCAAAACCCTGCCCGACGCCGTGGCAGAAGTGCGTGAGGCGGTCGACTTCCTGCGTTATTACGCAGCCCAGGCACGCGCGCAGTTCGGCGCACCCGAGCGTCTGCCCGGGCCAACCGGCGAATCCAACGAACTGCAGCTGCATGGCCGCGGTGTCTTCGTCTGCATCAGCCCCTGGAACTTCCCGCTCGCCATCTTCCTCGGCCAGGTCGCCGCCGCATTGGCTGCCGGCAACAGCGTGATCGCCAAGCCTGCAGAGCAAACCAACTTGATCGGCTACGCTGCAGTGAAGCTGCTGCACGAAGCGGGTATCCCCGAAGCGGTCGTGCAGTTCCTGCCGGGCGACGGCGCCACCGTCGGCGCTGCGCTGACCAATGATCCGCGCGTGGCGGGCGTCGCCTTCACTGGCTCCACGGAGACCGCGCGCGTCATCAACCGTACCCTGGCGTCTCGCGATGCCGCGATCGGCGTGCTGATTGCCGAAACCGGTGGCCAGAACGCCTTCATCGCCGACTCGTCCTCGTTGCCGGAAGCCGTCGTCAAGGACGCGATCTCCAGCGCCTTCATGTCCGCCGGCCAACGCTGCTCGGCGGCCCGCGTGCTGTTCGTGCAGGACGACATCGCCGACAAGGTCATGACCATGCTGGCCGGCGCAATGGGAGAGCTGAAGATCGGCGATCCTGCGCTGCTGTCCACCGATGTTGGCCCCGTCATCGACGCAGATGCGCTCAAGATCCTCGACGATCATGCGGCGCGCATGGATCGCGAAGCCCGCCCGATCGGCACCACCACCCTGGACCCCGCCACTGCCAACGGCAGCTTTTTCGCCCCGCGTGCGTACGAGCTGGCCTCGCTCGCGCAGCTGCAGCGCGAAATTTTCGGGCCGGTCCTGCATGTCATCCGCTGGAAAGCCGACCAACTCGACGTCGTCATCGATCAGATCAATGCCACCGGTTACGGACTGACCCTGGGCGTGCACTCGCGCATCGACGAGACCATCGATCGCATCACCACGCGTGTTGCGGTCGGCAATGTCTACGTCAACCGCAATCAGATCGGTGCGGTCGTCGGCGTACAGCCCTTCGGCGGCCAGGGACTGTCAGGTACCGGCCCGAAAGCCGGCGGCCCGCATTACCTGCTTCGTTTTGCCACCGAGAAGGTCGTCACCGTCAATACGACGGCCGCAGGCGGCAACGCCTCGCTTCTGACACTGGGCGACTGAGGGCCAGGCCCACAACTATCAGGCCATCTCTCTTGGCTTGCTGAGGAAAACAAGAACCCCGCATCGCGGGGTTTTTGTTGTGCCCAGATGTCCGCACAAGGTCCCGTGCCCGTAGATCTGCATTGCGTAGAAGTAAGCGGTAGGTCATTGCCGCGCACAACGGCATCGTTGCCAGCACCTACCTCTCGGCATCGACTGAAAGTCAGAGGACAGAGGAGAGAAATAAGCTCAACCTTGGATGGTGTCAGTGACATGCGTAGGCAGCCGCGTCAGGTGCTGCATTACATGTCGATGAGTCCCCATATCACAGCGTGGCAGGGTGCCAAGGGATGCGCCTGGAGCGTCCGAGTGCCCGATTGCCCTGGCGCTACTCGGCTTCAGCTCTGCCTCTGGCTTTGCTTTAGCTCTGGCTCTGGCTTTGGCTTTGGCTTTGGCTTTGGCTTTGGCTTTGGCTTTTCGCGGTCGAATTTCGCACAAAAAGAAACCCTCAGTCCTGTTGGACTGAGGGTTTCGGGTAAAGCCCCTGGCGATGACCTACTCTCGCATGGCTTGAGCCACACTACCATCGGCGCAGCTGCGTTTCACTTCCGAGTTCGGGATGGGATCGGGTGGTTCCACAGCGCTAATTTCACCAGGGAGACGGTTGGAGCAGCGCTTGATAGCGCTCGTCTCGCATAGGTAACTTGTGACGTAGCTTGCGTTTGGTGATCTACCAACGTTCGTTGGGACCAAGGCAACTTGAGGTTATATGGTCAAGCCGCACGGATCATTAGTATCAGTTAGCTCAATACATTGCTGTACTTACACACCTGACCTATCAACCACATAGTCTATATGGTTCCTTTAGGGGGCTTGTGCCCCGGGAAGTCTCATCTTGAGGCGCGCTTCCCGCTTAGATGCTTTCAGCGGTTATCGCTTCCGAACATAGCTACCCGGCAATGCCACTGGCGTGACAACCGGAACACCAGAGGTTCGTCCACTCCGGTCCTCTCGTACTAGGAGCAGCCCCTCTCAAACTTCCAACGCCCATGGCAGATAGGGACCGAACTGTCTCACGACGTTCTGAACCCAGCTCGCGTACCACTTTAAATGGCGAACAGCCATACCCTTGGGACCGACTACAGCCCCAGGATGTGATGAGCCGACATCGAGGTGCCAAACACCGCCGTCGATATGAACTCTTGGGCGGTATCAGCCTGTTATCCCCGGAGTACCTTTTATCCGTTGAGCGATGGCCCTTCCATACAGAACCACCGGATCACTAAGACCTACTTTCGTACCTGCTTGATCCGTCGATCTTGCAGTCAAGCACGCTTATGCCTTTGCACACAGTGCGCGATGTCCGACCGCGCTGAGCGTACCTTCGTGCTCCTCCGTTACTCTTTAGGAGGAGACCGCCCCAGTCAAACTACCCACCATACACGGTCCCTGATCCGGATAACGGATCTAGGTTAGAACGTCAAGCACGACAGGGTGGTATTTCAAGGATGGCTCCACTGCAGCTAGCGCCACAGTTTCATAGCCTCCCACCTATCCTACACAGACGAACTCAACGTTCAGTGTAAAGCTATAGTAAAGGTTCACGGGGTCTTTCCGTCTTGCCACGGGAACGCTGCATCTTCACAGCGATTTCAATTTCACTGAGTCTCGGGTGGAGACAGCGCCGCTGTCGTTACGCCATTCGTGCAGGTCGGAACTTACCCGACAAGGAATTTCGCTACCTTAGGACCGTTATAGTTACGGCCGCCGTTTACTGGGGCTTCGATCAAGAGCTTCGCCTTGCGGCTGACCCCATCAATTAACCTTCCAGCACCGGGCAGGCGTCACACCCTATACGTCCACTTTCGTGTTTGCAGAGTGCTGTGTTTTTGATAAACAGTCGCAGCGGCCTGGTTTCTGCGACCCTCTTCAGCTATAGCTCGCATGAGCCACCAAAAAGGGTGCACCTTCTCCCGAAGTTACGGTGCCATGTTGCCTAGTTCCTTCACCCGAGTTCTCTCAAGCGCCTGAGAATTCTCATCCTACCCACCTGTGTCGGTTTACGGTACGGTCTTCGTGAGCTGAAGCTTAGGAGCTTTTCCTGGAAGCGTGGTATCAGTGACTTCGCCATAAAGGCTCGTCTCGGTGCTCGGTCTTAAAGGATCCCGGATTTGCCAAAGATCCAAACCTACCGCCTTTCCCCGGGACAACCAACGCCCGGTACACCTAACCTTCTCCGTCCCTCCATCGCACTCACGCGAGGTGCAGGAATATTAACCTGCTTCCCATCGACTACGGCTTTCGCCCTCGCCTTAGGGACCGACTAACCCTGCGTCGATTAACGTTGCGCAAGGAAACCTTGGGCTTTCGGCGTGCGGGCTTTTCACCCGCATTATCGTTACTCATGTCAGCATTCGCACTTCCGATACCTCCAGCAGACTTCTCAATCCACCTTCGCAGGCTTACGGAACGCTCCTCTACCGCGCATAAAACAAGTTTTATGCACCCCAAGCTTCGGTTCACTGCTTAGCCCCGTTAAATCTTCCGCGCAGACCGACTCGACCAGTGAGCTATTACGCTTTCTTTAAAGGGTGGCTGCTTCTAAGCCAACCTCCTGGCTGTCTATGCCTTTCCACATCGTTTTCCACTTAGCAGTGAATTTGGGACCTTAGCTGTGGGTCTGGGTTGTTTCCCTTTTCACGACGGACGTTAGCACCCGCCGTGTGTCTCCCGGATAGTACGTACTGGTATTCGGAGTTTGCAATGGTTTGGTAAGTCGCGATGACCCCCTAGCCATAACAGTGCTCTACCCCCAGTAGTATTCGTCCGAGGCGCTACCTAAATAGCTTTCGAGGAGAACCAGCTATCTCCGGGTTCGATTAGCTTTTCACTCCTAATCACAGCTCATCCCCGTCTTTTGCAACAGACGTGGGTTCGGGCCTCCAGTACCTGTTACGGCACCTTCACCCTGGCCATGACTAGATCACCCGGTTTCGGGTCTACTGCCCGCGACTATGCGCCCTTATCAGACTCGGTTTCCCTTCGCCTCCCCTATACGGTTAAGCTTGCCACGAACAGTAAGTCGCTGACCCATTATACAAAAGGTACGCAGTCACTCTTGCGAGCTCCTACTGCTTGTACGCACACGGTTTCAGGATCTATTTCACTCCCCTCTCCGGGGTTCTTTTCGCCTTTCCCTCACGGTACTGGTTCACTATCGGTCGGTCAGGAGTATTTAGCCTTGGAGGATGGTCCCCCCATATTCAGACAGGGTTTCACGTGCCCCGCCCTACTCGTCTTCACTGGAGTGGCCCTTTTAAATACAGGGCTATCACCTTCTATGGCCAATCTTTCCAGATTGTTTTTCTAAAGCCATTCCAGCTTAAGGGCTGCTCCCCGTTCGCTCGTCACTACTTAGGGAATCTCGGTTGATTTCTTTTCCTCCGGTTACTTAGATATTTCAGTTCACCGGGTTCGCTTCCAGCAGCTATGAATTCACTGCAGGATACTGCCGAAGCAGTGGGTTTCCCCATTCGGATATTGCCGGATCAAAGCTTGTTGCCAGCTCCCCGACACTTTTCGCAGGCTACCACGTCCTTCATCGCCTCTGACCGCCTAGGCATCCACCGTGTGCGCTTATTCGCTTGACCATATAACCCCAAGTTGCCTCGGAGCTACATGCCGTGTTGTGTGGGGTACAAAGCCACCAACGCGAACATACGACTCAATTATTTAGGGACTCGAAGTCCCCGCCTTAGCCTCAACGACACGTTTAGATAGATATCTCAAACGCTCGCTACGTCACAAGTTATAAAAGAACATGTATCAGCCTCAACGCTGATCCATATAAATTCTTAAGTGTGCACTACATTCAGAGTGGTGGGTCTGGGTAGACTCGAACTACCGACCTCACCCTTATCAGGGGTGCGCTCTAACCACCTGAGCTACAGACCCGAAGTCTTTTCACTCAATATGGTGGAGCCTGTCGGGATCGAACCGACGACCCCCTGCTTGCAAAGCAGGTGCTCTCCCAGCTGAGCTAAGGCCCCAAAAGGGACTTCGCATACCGACCTGTGCCGGTATGAATCTCTGAATGCAGGTAATTTGTGAGGACGCCCGCAAGACGATGACGTCATGCTCAAAAGGAGGTGATCCAGCCGCACCTTCCGATACGGCTACCTTGTTACGACTTCACCCCAGTCATCGGCCACACCGTGGCAAGCGCCCTCCCGAAGGTTAAGCTACCTGCTTCTGGTGCAACAAACTCCCATGGTGTGACGGGCGGTGTGTACAAGGCCCGGGAACGTATTCACCGCAGCAATGCTGATCTGCGATTACTAGCGATTCCGACTTCATGGAGTCGAGTTGCAGACTCCAATCCGGACTGAGATAGGGTTTCTGGGATTGGCTTACCCTCGCGGGTTTGCAGCCCTCTGTCCCTACCATTGTAGTACGTGTGTAGCCCTGGTCGTAAGGGCCATGATGACTTGACGTCATCCCCACCTTCCTCCGGTTTGTCACCGGCGGTCTCCTTAGAGTTCCCACCATTACGTGCTGGCAACTAAGGACAAGGGTTGCGCTCGTTGCGGGACTTAACCCAACATCTCACGACACGAGCTGACGACAGCCATGCAGCACCTGTCTCACGGTTCCCGAAGGCACCAATCCATCTCTGGAAAGTTCCGTGGATGTCAAGACCAGGTAAGGTTCTTCGCGTTGCATCGAATTAAACCACATACTCCACCGCTTGTGCGGGCCCCCGTCAATTCCTTTGAGTTTCAGTCTTGCGACCGTACTCCCCAGGCGGCGAACTTAACGCGTTAGCTTCGATACTGCGTGCCAAATTGCACCCAACATCCAGTTCGCATCGTTTAGGGCGTGGACTACCAGGGTATCTAATCCTGTTTGCTCCCCACGCTTTCGTGCCTCAGTGTCAGTGTTGGTCCAGGTAGCCGCCTTCGCCACGGATGTTCCTCCCGATCTCTACGCATTTCACTGCTACACCGGGAATTCCGCTACCCTCTACCACACTCTAGTGACCCAGTATCCACTGCAATTCCCAGGTTGAGCCCAGGGCTTTCACAACAGACTTAAACCACCACCTACGCACGCTTTACGCCCAGTAATTCCGAGTAACGCTTGCACCCTTCGTATTACCGCGGCTGCTGGCACGAAGTTAGCCGGTGCTTATTCTTTGGGTACCGTCAGAACAATCGGGTATTAACCGACTGCTTTTCTTTCCCAACAAAAGGGCTTTACAACCCGAAGGCCTTCTTCACCCACGCGGCATGGCTGGATCAGGCTTGCGCCCATTGTCCAATATTCCCCACTGCTGCCTCCCGTAGGAGTCTGGACCGTGTCTCAGTTCCAGTGTGGCTGATCATCCTCTCAGACCAGCTACGGATCGTCGCCTTGGTGGGCCTTTACCCCGCCAACTAGCTAATCCGACATCGGCTCATTCAATCGCGCGAAGCCCGAAGGTCCTCCGCTTTCACCCGTAGGTCGTATGCGGTATTAGCGTAAGTTTCCCTACGTTATCCCCCACGAAAGAGTAGATTCCGATGTATTCCTCACCCGTCCGCCACTCGCCACCCATAAGAGCAAGCTCTTACTGTGCTGCCGTTCGACTTGCATGTGTTAGGCCTGCCGCCAGCGTTCACTCTGAGCCAGGATCAAACTCTTCACTTAAAATTACATGCCCGAAGGCAAATTACTTTAGCTGCAGAAGTTCAACCACTGGCAACTTATCGCTTGCAAAGCAATTAATATGTTGCATTTTGATTAAACGTCTGCAAGATGGACAATCATCCTTCCTGCAGGCGTCCGCACAAATTACCTGCGCACACTGTCAAAGAACATTGGGAAGTGGCCTCAGCGCCGTTCCCGTCAGCTTCGTCGTTTCCGTCGAAGCGAGCCGCCCATTATAGCGGACTTTTTCTTGCCGTCAACACCTCATTTCGAGGTGGTTGACGCTGCTTCGTTTCGACCCGAAGGTTTTCTGCGAAGCGAGCCGGCCATATTAGCAGGCTTTTCATCTTCGTCAACCCCTCGTGAAGAGGAAGTTGCCGCTGCTGCACTTCAATCCGCCGTAGCGTCTTTCCGTGTAGCGAGCCGCCCATCATAGCCGGCTTTTCCGTTTCGTCAACACCCTAAATCAGGGAATTTTCGAACCCTTTTCGCTCTGGTTCCGCGTTTGCGGGGCCGTTGCGTCGGGGGAGGCGAACTATAGGCCCAAGCGGAGCATTTGGGAAGGGTTTTGTGAAAAAAATTTCACGATCTTCTTCTCTGCTGCAACGGCACGCCCTTGTGGTGCGCTATGGCAAGCCGCCGATCCGACTCAGGCGTTACGCCCCTCTCTATATAGAGGTCACCGCACAGCGGGGTTGCCGCTATGCAGCAACCTCGCGGCAGCTCAGCCGCCGACCAGCGCCACACGGGCGAAATTGCGTTTACCTACCTGGATGACACCTTCGAAGCCTGGCCCGAACTGGCGTGCCGGATCTTCGACCACTTCGCCATCGATCTTGACCGCTCGCTCCTTGAGCTTGCGCGTAGCTTCCGAATTACTTGGCGTCAGGCCGGCTGCAGTAAGCAGGCTTGCGATCCGCAGACCTTCTGCCGGTACAGCGACCTGCTGCAGCGGCAACAGGCTGGTGTCGCCCTGCCCTGTCACTACCGCGTGCCAGCCGGCGATGGCCTGCTCCGCGGTAGCAGGGTCATGGAAACGTGCGGTGAGTTCGCGTGCCAGCCGCAATTTGACCTCACGCGGGTGCAGTTCACCCGAGGCGACCTGCGCCTTCAGGCGCTCTGCTTCGGCCACGCTGATGTCGAAAGACAGCAGATCGATCCAGCGCCAGGTCAGCTCGTCGCCGATCTTCATGGTCTTGGTGACGATGTCGATGGCCGGCTCGTTGATGCCGATGTAGTTGCCCAGCGACTTGGACATCTTGGCCACGCCGTCCAGGCCTTCCAGCAGCGGCATCGTCAGCACGACCTGCGGGGCCTGGCCGTAGTGCTCCTGCAGGCCACGGCCCATCAGCAGGTTGAACTTCTGGTCGGTGCCGCCCAGTTCGACGTCCGCCTTCAGGGCGACCGAGTCGTAGCCCTGCACCAGCGGATACAGGAATTCGTGGATGGCGATCGGCTGCTGGCCAGTGAAGCGCTTGGCGAAGTCGTCGCGCTCGAGCATGCGCGCCACCGTGTGCTGCGCGGACAGCTTGATCATGTCCGCCGCGCTCATCTGGCCGAACCACTCGGAGTTGAAGCGCACCTCGGTGCGTTCGCGGTCCAGGATCTTGAAGACCTGCTCCTCATAGGTACGCGCGTTGGCCAGCACATCGTCGCGGCTCAGCGGCTTGCGGGTGACGTTCTTGCCGCTCGGGTCGCCGATCATGCCGGTGAAGTCACCGATCAGGAAGATCACCTGGTGCCCGAGCTGCTGGAACTGCCGCATCTTGTTGAGCAACACGGTGTGGCCCAGATGCAGATCCGGCGCGGTGGGATCGAAACCGGCCTTGACCCGCAGGGGTACGCCTGATTTCAGTCGCGCTTCGAGCTGATCGAGCTTGAGGATCTCCTCGGTGCCGCGACCGATGAGTGCGAGGGATTCTTCGATAGTGGCCAACCACAGACTCCAGCGGCGTTTGCCGTCAACAACGTGAACGATGTTAAACGCGGGTTAATTCCGCGCCAAATGAAAATGTTGAACAGGCTCAATGGTTTGACGCGCTGTTACAGGCTGTCTATGGTACCGGCGATTGGGCTCGCACTTCGAGCCAGCGAGGAATTTGAACGATGCAGAATTCAGAGCAGGGCCGTGCACGCAAGCGGCGCTTTCACGAACGCCTTCACGTCCTCCACGACACTGCCCTGCATCGCAAGCTCAAGGCGCATCTCCCGGCGGCGTTCAACGACCGGTGGACACGCCGTCATTGGATCCATGCCAGCCTGTTCGCGACCATCGGTGCGCTGGTGGCCACGATCGTGCCGGGCTTCTCCAACGCCATCGATACCCCGCTGTCCAGCCATTCCACGCTGGCCTTGCCGCTGCCGCCGCTGGTGCCGAGCCGCAAGCAACTGGCGCCGAGCACCGATTGGGAAATTCTGCAGGTCAAGTCCGGGCAGACGCTGAGCACCTTGTTCGGCGAGTTGGGAATCCCGACGGCGGTGATGTACCAGGTACTGGCGCATCCGGGCACCAAGGAGGCGCTGACCAAGCTGCGTCCGGGCGCCGAGATCGCCTTCGATATGCCGACGCCGGGCGAGTTGCGCGCCTTGCGCTTCGACCGCGACGACAGCCACCGCGTGGAGTTGCGCCTGCTGGGCGACAGCGTGCGCGAGAACGTCACCGAGCGGGCGACGACCACGCGCACGGTGGTGGCGAGTGGGGAAATCAGCAGCTCGCTGTACGCCTCGGCCGGCAAGTCGGGGTTGTCGCCGGCAGCGGTGGCGATCATGACCGACGAGATCTTCAAGTACGACATCGACTTCGACAAGGATCTGCAGCCGGGCGATCGCTTCAGCGTGGTGATGGACGAAACCTGGCGCGAGGGCGAGCGGATCAATACCGGCGACATCCTGGCAGCGACCTTTACCACCGGCGGCAAGACCTACACCGGCTTCCGCTTCGAGCGTGCCGGCAAGCCGGCCGAGTATTTCGACATCACCGGCCGGCCGTTGAAGAAGAGCTTCATCCGCATGCCGGTGGCCTACAGCCGCATCAGCTCGACCTTTGGCGCACGCAAGCATCCGGTGCTGGGCACCATGCGCATGCACAAGGGCGTGGACTACGCGGCAGCCTCGGGCACGCCGATCATGGCTGCCGGCGATGCGCGGGTGGTGTTCGTCGGCACCCAGCGCGGCTACGGCAATGTGGTGATCCTGGACCACGGCAGGAACTTCAGCACGCTGTACGGGCATATGTCGCGCTTCGGCAAGATCAAGGCCGGCCAGCGCATCAACCAGGGCACGGTGATCGGCTATGTCGGCATGACCGGCCTGGCGACCGGCCCGCACCTGCATTACGAATTCCGCGTTGCCGGGCAGCAGCGCAACCCGATGTCGGTGACCATGCCGCCGCCCGAGCCCTTGCAGGGTGCCGAACTGGCCGCCTTCCGCGCGCAGACGGCGCCGGCACTGGCGCGTATCGAAGGCATGGAGAAGTTGATCTATGCCGACGTCGGCAAGCCTGCCAAGGGCAAGCCGCGCGGTTGAGTGGCGGCGGCTGACTCCTCAGCCGCCGACATGGCCATCGCCGGTCGGATGGCTGCGCGGCGTTCGCGAAGGAGCTGATAGCTCATGCAACGTTGCGGCCGGCACCGGATCGCTGCCAGCGTCCAGTGGAAACCATGATGCCGACGCGACAGTCGGCGCTGCCGGTGCAGCGCTGACTATCGAGCGTAGAGCCGATTGGCCTCATCGCGAGGCATGCCGGGGCGGTTGACTCTCCCACCCCGGCTGCACAAGCTGCATGACCACTGTGCAACTGGCTCTGGCATGTCTGCTCCGGAACACCTGGAATCCCCGCTCTACCTGGGCCTGATGTCGGGCACCAGCGCCGACGGCATCGATGCCGCACTGGTGCGCTTTGCCGATGACAGCCATCGCCGCTGCGAACTGGTTGCCGGCACCACCGTGGCCTGGGAGCCGCAACTGCGCGACACGCTGGTGATGCTGGGCCAGGGCGCCGACGTGATCGCCATCGATGCGCTTGGACAACTGGATGCGCAGGTGGGGCTGGCGTTTGCGGCCGCTGCCAATCAACTGATCCGCGACAGCGGCATCGCGCGTGGGCGCGTTCGCGCGATCGGCTCGCATGGGCAGACCATTCGGCATCGCCCCAAGGCCGATCCGGCCTTTACCTGGCAGATCGGCGATGCCAGCCGGATTGCCGAGCACACCGGCATCACCACGGTGGCCGATTTCCGCCGTCGCGATGTGGCTGCCGGCGGTCAGGGCGCGCCGCTGATGCCGGCCTTTCATCTGGCCATGCTGGGCACGGGCGATGAAGACCGCGCGGTGCTCAATCTGGGCGGCATCGGTAACCTGACGCTGATCCCGCGCGATGGCGCGGTGCTGGGCTTCGATACCGGGCCGGCCAATGCCTTGCTGGACAGCTGGTGCCAACAGCATCGCGGCACGGCGTTCGATGCCGACGGTGCGTTCGCCGCCAGCGGGCGCGTCGATACCCCACTGCTGCAGGCGTTGCTGGCCGACCCGTGGTTTGCGCTGGCGCCGCCCAAGAGCACCGGGCGCGAGCAGTTCCATCTGGACTGGGCGATGCAGGCGATGCGGTCGCTGGGAGACGTGGCGCTGTCTGCGGCCGATGTGCAGGCGACCCTGCTCGAACTGACCGCGGCCAGTGTCGCCGACGCGTTGCTGCGGCTGCAGCCCGATACCCGCCGGGTGCTGGTGTGCGGTGGCGGGGTGCGCAATCCGGTATTGATGGCACGACTGGCGGCGCGACTGCCGGGCGTGGTGGTGGAATCCAGCGCGCGGCATGGGCTGGATCCGGACTATCTGGAGGCGATGGGGTTCGCATGGTTGGCCGCGGAGCTGCTCGCAGGCCGGGCCGCCAATCTGCCGTCGGTGACCGGGGCGGCCGGGCCGCGGTTGCTGGGGGCGATCCATCCGGCGTGACAGGCCTGGATCAGTTGCGAGCGCCCGCAGTCGCAGCATCCTCGCGCCGGATGGATTCGCACGCGAGGCAGCGCTGGCTGACCGTTTGCAGCTACGGACTATTCCCCGCCGGCAGCGCCTTGAGCGCGGCAATCGCTTCGGCCAGGGCATCGACTTCCGGGTGTTGCAGGCCGCCGGTGACTTCGTATTCGCTGGCGAACAGGCCCTGTTCGAGCAGATGCATCACGGTCTGGTGCTGGGTCCAGCCGCGAGCGACGGAGATGCGACGGATCCTGTCCACCAGCAATGGATCGATGTCCCGCAACACCAGATCGGTCATGCCCTGCCTCGTGCACTGCGCTGCCCCGCCTGCATCATCGGTAACCTTGGCGGCCGTTTCAATCCGGGCGCCCATCGCGGGCATCCAGCCGCGGCCACAGCCAGGCAAGCAGGGCCAGCGTGGGAACCACGGTCAGGGCGCTGAGGATGAAGAAGGTGCTGTAGGAGGTGGCCTCGACCAGGAACCCGGACACACCGCCGGCGAATTTACCCGGCAAATTGGCCAGCGACACCAGCAAGGCGTACTGGGTGGCGGTGAAATTGCGATTTGTCAGCGATGACATGAAGGCCACCAGCACGGTACCGGCGAACCCCTGGAACAGATTGTCGGCACTGAGTGCGGCGTAGAACGCCCACAATTTGCCAGGGTTCTGCGCCATCAACAAAAACGCCAGGTTGGACAGCGCCACGCCCAGGGCGGCCACCAGCAGCATGCGACGGAAGCCGAACGCCGCCACCGCCGCACCGCCGGCGAACGCGCCGACGATGCCCATCCACACGCCGAACAGCTTGGACACCGTGGCGATGTCGGCCTTGGTGTAGCCCGAATCCAGATAGAACGGCCCGGCCATCACGCCGATCACCTGATCCGGGAACTTGAACAGGCCGACAAATGCCAGCAGGACGATGCCCAGCGCCAGCCCATTGCTGGAGAAGAAACTGGAAATGGGCTGCCAGAATGCGCCGGCTACGTCGATGCGACGCACCACCGTGACCAGCGGCCGGTCCGGCTCGCGGCATACCAGGGTGGTGATGATCGGCAGCAGCATCAGCGCCGACATGGCCAGGTACGCCGAAGTCCAGTTGAGGTATTCGGCCAGATACAGCGCCCCGGCGCCACCGAGGATCAGGCCGATCCGATAGCCCAGAGTGTAGGTCGCCGCCAAGGCGGCCTGCGCGGTATCTGGGGCAATTTCGATGCGGTAGGCATCCACCACCGAATCCTGCGTGGCGCCCCAGAACGAGGCGAACAGCACCCAGGCGACCAGGCCGGTGACACTCATGTCCGGGCGCGAAAACGCCAGTGCGAACAGGCCGGCAGTGACGCCGAGTTGCGAGACCAGCAGCCAGGAACGCCGGCGGCCCAGAAACGCGGTGATCGGGAACGCATAGCGGTCGATCAGCGGAGCCCACAGGAACTTGAGCAGGTAAAAAAAGCTTGCCAGGCTGATCAGACCGATGCTGCCCAGATCCAGCCCGACGTCGCGCAGCCGGGTGGACAGGGTCTGCGAGGCGATCAACAGAAACGGCAGACCGCTGCCGAAACCCAGCAGTGCCATGGTTGCCGCCGATGGCGTGGCGAAGGCCTGCCGGATGCCGCGCAGTCCTTTGTAGTTGGGTACAGGCTTGGTCATGCGCGTGGCCGCTGGGAACGGGTGCTGATTGTTGCCGGGCGGGCAGTATCGCTAGCCGCTGCACGGATTGACCTGCCGGAAACGCATGATTGGCTCCATGAAGGATCCATCGCCATCAGGCTGCGGCCAGGCACAGCCTGCACGCACTCGACGTTGATCTCCATGGGGTGGCTAGAAGCACACCGCTGGGGGGCCTGGCCAACCGTCCCCATGCTCGTCTCTGCCAGCCGCGCGCCCTCACTCACTCCGCGTAATCCACGATGTACGGCGCGTGGTCGGAGAAGCGCTGCTCGCGGTAGATGGAGCAGGCCTTCACCTTGTCGCGCAGGCCGGGGGTGACCAGTTGGTAGTCGATGCGCCAACCGACGTTGTTGGTGCGCGCCGCGCCGCGGTTGCTCCACCAGGTGTAGTCCTGGCCCTGGGGATGCAACACGCGGTAGGTATCGACCCAGCCGCGGCCGCTGGCGGCGTTGGCGTCTTCCAGCGCATCGGCACACAGGCCGTTGAGCCAGTCGCGCTCGGGCGGCAGGCAGCCGGAATTCTTCTGGTTGGACTTCCAGTTCTTGATATCCAGCGCCGAGCGCACGATGTTCCAGTCGCCGCACAGCACGTACTGCCGGCCGCTGGCCAGCCACTGCTCCAGGATCGGCCGCAGCCATTCCATCACCTGGAACTTGTAGCCCTGGCGCAACTCGCCCGACGAGCCGGACGGGATATAGAAGGACACCACGCTGAGGTTGCCGAAGCGCGCTTCGACATAGCGGCCTTCTTCGTCGAACTCGGGCCAGCCCAGCGCGGTGCGCACTTCATCGGGCTCGTGCCTGCTGTAGATGGCCACGCCGCTGTAGCCCTTCTTGGTGCTGGCGTCGCGAAACCAGGCCTTGTAGCCGGTGGGCAGGAACTTGGGACCGGCCAGCTGATGCTCCTGGGCCTTGGTCTCCTGCACGCACAGCACGTCGGCGTCCTGGTCGGCGAACCACTCGAAGAAACCCTTGGTGACGGCCGAGCGCAGGCCGTTGGCGTTGAAACTGATGATGCGCATGAATGAAGAGCCGGGATTCGGGAATGGGGATTGGAGATTCGGGAAAGCGTACCGCATCAGCGGATGCCGCAAGGCGCGACCGGCTATGCTTTCCAATCCCGAGTCCCCACTCCCCAATCTCGTCACCATGACCGACCACCGCACCCGTTTCCTGCAGCTGGCCCTGGGCGCCGATGCCCTGCGCTTTGGCGAGTTCACGCTCAAGTCCGGGCGGCTCAGCCCGTATTTCTTCAATGCCGGGCGCTTCGATTCGGGCGCCAAGACTGCGCAGCTGGCGCAGTGCTATGCCGATGCGATCGATGCGGCCGGGGTGGAGTTCGATCTGTTGTTCGGGCCGGCCTACAAGGGCATCCCGCTGGCGACCGCACTGGCCTGCGCCTATGCCGGACGCGGGCGCGACCTGCCGCTGGCGTTCAACCGCAAGGAAGCCAAGGACCATGGCGAGGGCGGCAGCCTGATCGGTGCGCCGCTTGAGGGCCGCAAGGTGTTGATCGTCGACGACGTGATCACCGCCGGCACCGCGATCCGCGAGGCGCTGGGCATCATCCGTGGCGCCGGCGGCATTCCGTCCGGGATCGTGGTGGCGCTGGACCGGCAGGAGATCGCCTCCGAGCAGGATCGCCGCTCGGCTGCGCAGGCGGTGGCGGCCGAGGCCGGCATCCCGGTGATCGCGGTGGCCAACCTGGGCGACCTGCTTGCTTTTGCGGCAGGAAACGCCGACCTTGTGGGCTTCCGGGAACCGCTGCTGGCCTATCGTGGCCGCTACGGCACCGACACCACAGGCTGACGGCAGGCGACAGGGGGCTGCGATGATGCCGAGACACACCCGTTTGGCGTTACTCGCCGCCGTTGCGGCAGCCGTGGCCGCCGCACCTGCCATCGCGCAGGACAAGCCGGCCGCGAAGAAGCTGTATTGCTGGAACCAGAACGGCGCCCGGGTATGCAGCGATACGCTGCCGCCGGAGGCGGTCAATCAGGCGCGCGACGAATTCAACGCCAAGAGCGGCCTGCGCAGCGCCGAGGTGCAGCGCGCCATGAACAGCGACGAGCGCGCCGCAGCAGCCGCCAGCGAGCAGCAACGCCAGGCCGACTTGGCCGCCGAGCAGATGCGCCAGCGCACCGACCAGGCGATGTTGATGTCCTACCAGAGTGAGGACGACCTGCGCCGGGTCTTCAACGAGCGCATCGCCATCGTCGACAACAACATCCACACCGCGCGCTTCAACGTGACCAGCCTGCGCGAAGGGCTGGCCAGCATGCTGCGCAGCGCCGGCGACCGCGAACTGGCCGGCCAGGCGGTGGCCGACAAGCTGGCCGCCGACATCCAGCAACGCCATCGCGAGCTGATGGCGCAATTGCGTCTGCAGACCAGCTTCGAGCAGCAACGGGTGGCGCTGGACGGCGAGATCGCCGACATCCTGCAGCGCTACCGGGCGATGAAGGAGCCGCCGGCCGGCGCCGCGCCCACCGGCTGACCGGCGCAGCCGTCATTTCCGCCCGTGCAGCGCACTGCGGCGGGCGGCATTTCCCGATCCGACGCCCTGCCCGCATAATGGCCGGTCTTACTCCCTGCCCACGAGGCTCTCCCGCATGGCCCGGATCATCGCCATTGCCAACCAGAAAGGCGGCGTCGGCAAGACCACGACCGCTGTCAATCTGGCGGCCGGCCTGGCGCGCGCGCCCAAGCGTGTGTTGCTGGTGGATCTGGACTCGCAGGGCAACGCGACCATGGGCAGCGGCATCGACAAGCGCGATGTGGCCGCCTCGACCTGCGACCTGCTGCTGGGCGAAAACACCGCGGCCGAAATCCGCGTCACCGCGCCGGAAGGCTTCGACCTGCTGCCGGGCAACATCGATCTGACCGCGGCCGAGATCCAGCTGATGGATCAGGGCGAGCGCGAGCAGCGGCTCAAGCGCGCCCTGGCGCCGATCCGCGACGAGTACGACTTCATCCTGATCGACTGCCCGCCGGCGCTGTCGCTGCTGACGCTCAATGCCCTGACCGCGGCCGATTCGATCATCGTGCCGATGCAGTGCGAGTACTACGCACTGGAAGGACTGACCGCGCTGCTGGAAACCATCGAGGCGTTGCGCGCCAACCTCAATCCGGCGCTGGAAATCGAAGGCGTGCTGCGCACGATGTTCGACATCCGCAACAACCTCGCCAATGCGGTGTCGGCCGAGCTGACCGAGCATTTCGGCGACAAGGTGTTCCGCACCATCGTGCCGCGCAACGTGCGCCTGGCCGAGGCGCCCAGCCATGGCCAGAGCATCGTCGGTTACGACCGCACCTCGCGCGGTGGCGTGGCCTACCTGGGGCTGGCCGGCGAAATCGTGCGCCGCCAGAACGACCGCAACAAGGCCTACCGGCCCGTGGAGACCGTCTGATGAACAAGCCGATCCCCGCAAAGAAGCGTGGCCTGGGCCGTGGCCTGGAAGCGCTGCTGGGGCCGAAGGGCGCGGCCGCCGCCGCGGCGCCGAGCGTGGCCAGCGAGGAGGCCTTGCAGCCGGGCGACAGCCTGCGCCGGTTGCCGGTCACCCAGTTGCAGCCGGGCAAGTACCAGCCGCGCAAGGAGATGGACGAGGTCAAGCTGGCCGAGCTGGCGGAGTCGATCAAGGCGCAGGGGGTGATCCAGCCGATCGTGGCGCGCGAGCTGGCACCGGGGCAATTCGAGATCGTGGCCGGTGAACGTCGCTGGCGCGCCTCGCAGCTGGCCGGGCTGAGCGAAGTCCCCGTGGTGGTGCGCGAGCTGGACGACCGCACCGTCATCGCGATGGCGCTGATCGAGAACATCCAGCGCGAAGACCTCAACCCGCTGGAAGAAGCGCAGGCGCTGCAGCGCTTGATCGACGAATTTTCGCTAACCCACGCCGAGGCCGCCGGTGCGGTGGGCCGCTCGCGTGCGTCGGTGTCCAACCTGCTGCGGCTGCTGGAGTTGCCGGTGGCGATCCGCGTGCTGCTGGAAACCCGCCGCCTGGAAATGGGCCATGCGCGTGCGCTGCTCACCCTGGCGCCGGAGCTGGCCAGCAAGCTGGCGCAGGAAGCAGCCGACCAGGGCTGGTCGGTGCGCGAGGTTGAACACCGTGCGCAGCAGTTCGCCGCCGGCAAGGTGCCCGGCGCATTGCGCAAGGGCAAGCCGGCCGCCGCTGCGCCGCAGGCCGATATCGCCTCGCTGGAAACCGAACTGTCCGAATCGCTGGGCACCAAGGTGGTGTTCAACCACGGCCGCGGCGGCAAGGGCAAGCTGGTGATCCACTACACCGACCTGGACACGCTGGACGGCGTGCTCGAACGCCTGCGCCTGCAGCGCAGCTGAGCCTGTGCACCCGCACCAGGAGCATCCCCGGCAATGAATCCCGCCAAGGTCGATCGCAAGCACCTGCTGCATCTGACCGACCTGCCGAACGTGGGGCCGGCCTGCGAAAAGGATCTGCAGCGGATCGGCATCCGGGTTGCCGCGCAACTGCGCGGTCGCGATGCGTACGACATGTATGCGCAGCTGTGTCTGTGCACCGGCGTGCTGCACGACCCCTGCGTGATCGACGTGTTCCTGTCGATCACGCGCTTCATGCAAGGCGAGGCGCCACGGCCCTGGTGGGCGTTCAGCGCCGAACGCAAGGCAGCCCTGGCCAGCGAAGCACCGCTCAGTCTGGGGTGAGTGCGCGCATGCGACCAGGTGCGGCCATCAACCGGAGCAACCCATGAGCACTGAAGACGACCAGATCAGCCCCGGCGGCAGCACGCTGATGCTGCACGCGCAGGAAAAGGCATTCGAGCCGGCACACGGCGGCGACTGCATCGAGCAGATCAGCGCACATATCGAGCAGCACCTGGGGCCGATCTCGGCAGTGCTGCACGAAATCATCTCCGACGCCGTGCATCTGGACGTGCATGTGGTGCCCGCCACCGCGGATGTCCCGTACCTGCGGCTGGTGACCTCGGGCATGAGCGACCGGCCGATGACCCTGCCCGAGGGCGTGGAAGCGCCGCAGTACATGGAGCTGATGCTGAGCCTGCCCGCCGATTGGCCGATGGACCAGCGCGACTTCGAAGACCCGCGCCACTACTGGCCGATCCGCCTGCTCAAGACCCTGGCCCGGCTGCCGCACAAGTTCGAGACCTGGCTGGGCTTTGGCCACACCATTCCCAATGGTCATCCGGCCGAACCCTACGCACCCGGCGTGCGTTTCGATGGCGCCATCGTGCTGCCGCCGGTGAGCGCGCCCGAGGGATTTGCGCGCCTGGCCATCGATGCCGACAAGACCATCGTGTTCATGACCGTGGTGCCGCTGTATCCGGAGGAGATGGCGCTGAAACTGAAGGACGGCAGCGATGCGCTGCTGGATCGCTTCGATGCCAAGGGGATTGGGGACATCATTGCGCTCGATCGCGTCAACGTCGCCAAAAAGCGCTTCGGGCTGTTCTGAGCGCCACCTGCCTGCCCGCCCGCTTCCGATATCTCCAGGACCACTGCAATGACCATTCTCGTCACCGGCGCCGCCGGTTTCATCGGGGCCTACACCTGCCGCGCGCTGGCTGCGCGCGGTGAGTCGGTGGTGGGCCTGGACAACTACAACAGCTACTACGACCCGCAGCTCAAGCGCGACCGGGTGGCGGCGCTGTGCCCGGGCATCGACATCCGCACGCTGGACCTGACCGACCGCGACGGCCTGGCCGCGTTGTTCGATCAGATCCGGCCCACGCGCGTGGTGCATCTGGCCGCGCAGGCGGGGGTGCGTTACTCGCTGGAAAACCCGTCCGCCTACGTCGACAGCAACCTGGTCGGCTTCGTCAACATGCTCGAACTGTGCCGGCATCGGGGCGTGCAGCACCTGGTGTATGCCTCGAGCAGTTCGGTGTACGGCGATTCGGCCACCCCGCCGTTTTCCGAAGACCAGCGCGTGGACCAGCCGCGCTCGCTGTATGCGGCGACCAAGGCCGCCAACGAACTGATGGGCTACACCTATGCGCAGCTGTACGGCCTGCGCGCGACCGGGCTGCGGTTCTTCACCGTGTACGGGCCGTGGGGCCGGCCGGACATGGCGCCGCTGATCTTCAGCCGCGCGGTGCTGGCGGGGCGGCCGATCGAGGTGTTCAACCACGGCAAGATGCAGCGCGACTTCACCTTCGTCGACGACATCGTGGCCGGCGTGCTGGGCGCGCTGGACACGCCCAGCGGCGAGCCAGTGCCGCACCGGGTGTTCAACCTGGGCAACCACACCCCGGTGGAGCTGGAATACTTCATCGACGTGATCGCCCAGGCCGCCGGGCGCCCGGCCGAGAAGGTCTACCGGCCAATGCAGCCGGGTGACATGATCCGCACCATGGCCGATACGCAGCGCGCACACGCCGCCTTCGGCTTCGAGCCGGCCACCCCGGTCGAGCACGGCCTGCCGCAGGTGGTGGACTGGTGCCGCAGTTATTTCGGTGAGCGCGCCTAAGGCACAGGTTCGCTTCATGCCTGACTCAGACAGTCAGGGCACAATGCGCGATCTTTTTCGCTCAGCCTTCATCTGGCACCACGAATCCATGAGCCAACCCCAGCTTTCCGTCGTCGTCCCGGTGTTCAACGAGCGCGACAACGTCGCCGCCCTGGTCGGCGAAATCGTCGCCGCCTTGCGCGGGCTGGTGGCGTTCGAGATCGTCTATGTCGACGACCACTCGCGCGACGACACCCTGGCGGTGCTGCAAGGCCTGAAGACCACCACGCCGGAACTGCGCGTGTTGCATCACGTGACCCAGAGCGGCCAGAGCACGGCGGTGCGCAATGGCGTCAAGGCCGCGCGTGCGAGCTGGATCGCCACGCTCGACGGCGACGGCCAGAACGACCCAGCCGACATTCCCAAGCTGCTGACCGCCCGCGCCAGTGCCGAGCCGCAGGTGAAGCTGTTCGCCGGCTGGCGGGTCAACCGCCAGGATTCGGGGTCCAAGCGCTGGGCCAGCAAGTGGGCCAACGCGATCCGTTCGCGCATGCTGCACGACAACACCCCCGATACCGGCTGCGGCATCAAGCTGTTCGAGCGCGAGGCGTTCCTGGACCTGCCCTACTTCGATCATATGCACCGCTATCTGCCGGCGTTGATGCAGCGCGCCGGCTGGCGCACGGTGAGCGTGCCGGTGCATCACCGCCATCGCACCGCCGGCGTGTCCAAGTACAACAACCTCAATCGCGCGCTGGTCGGCATCCGCGACCTGCGCGGCGTGGCCTGGTTGATCACCCGCAGCAAGCGCACCGTGGTGCAGGAGCGCTGATGGAACTGCATTGGCTGGATCAACCGCTGACCTGGCTGTACTGGACCGGGCTGCATGTCACCGGCTGGAAGCTGATCGGCTATGTGGGCGCACTGATGTTCGGCGGCCGCTGGCTGGTGCAATTCGTCGCTTCCAAGCGCGCCGGCAAGCCGGTGATCCCGCGCATGTTCTGGTACATGAGCGTGGTCGGCAGCCTGATGACGCTGAGCTACTTCGTGTTCTCGGCCAAGCAGGATTCGGTGGGCGTGCTGCAGAACCTGTTCCCGGCGTTCACCGCGTTCTACAGCCTGTATCTGGATGTGAAGCATCGCGGCTGGAGGCGGGATCGGGCGGTGCATTGAGCGGGGATTGGGGAGTGGGGATTGGAGATTCGTAAGTGCGGCACTCCCGCTCCACGTTTCCGGGCTTTGAGGCGATGCTGGTTGCGTAGCTGAGCTGATTGAGCGTGCCGCATTGACTCTGCTTTCGGTGGATAACGTCAGGGGCTCGCTAGCTGGGGTCAACGCGTTTTTTCGTACGTCGCGATGCGATGGTTACCGACCTGGGATGAGGCGCGTGGCCGATGCCGCGGCTGTTTGCTCATCGGCATGCTGTGCCTATGTCCAGCGCGCTCCTCCATCGTCCGTTGTCCGGGTCGGCGCCGCTTGCGGCGCATTGGCACCTGCGGCTGTACACGCATCAGCAGGTGCCGTTGTTTGCCGACTGGCGTTGCGCGCGGGCGGCAGCGGCCAGCCTTGCGGCGGCCGGTCATTGGCAGGGTGCACAGTTGCTGTGCTGGGTGCTGCTGCCGGACAGTTGGTGCGCGCTGTTGCAGGCGCCGGGCAAGGCTGCGCTGCTGCAACTGGCTTGGGTCGCACGACAGGCGGCTGCCGAGGCGGTCAATCGCGCGCGCGGCCGTGGCGGGACGGTGTGGCAGCCGCAGATGCAGGCATCGGCGCTTGCGCCGACTGAGGACCACCGACAGTTCGCGCGCGCGCTGGTGGCGTTGCCAGTACGCGCAGGGCTGGCCGCGCAGATCGGCGGATATCCATACTGGGATGCGGTCTGGCTGTTGCACGACCACGCTGCACACGGCGCTGCGATTGCGGTGCCAGATGATCGCGCACGCATGCCGGGTCCGGGACGCAGGTGACCGTGATCGCGTGCATTCGTCTGGCTTGAGCCGGAAAGACTGATACGCGTCTTCGCCTGTCAGCCTTGCGGGATATCTGTGTGAGCGACGTCTGCTCGATCAACATTTGACGTCCAGCGGCGCCTACTCGATCAACGTCTGACGTCGAGCGGCGTCTGTTCGGGCGACGCCTGACGTCGACCGCCTACGCCTGTCGGAGCGGGCCGCGCGCTGCGGTGATGGCCTGCATCTGCCAGCGCCGAGCACGGTGTGATCGGCAGCTACGGCGCCGCGACCTGCCCTGCCCTGCCGGTACGCCGGCAGGGCAGTCGCCCGTGACGCACCGGCCGGTCAAAATTCCAGTGGATGGTCCGGCAGCAGGGCCTGCAACTGACTGCGGAACAACCCGCGAATCCGCTGCAGTGCGTCTTCGGTATCGGCCTCGAAGCGCAGCACCAGGATCGGCGTGGTGTTGGAGGCACGCACCAGGCCCCAGCCGTCGGCGAAGTCCGCACGCAGCCCGTCGATCGTCGACAGCCGCGCCGATTCGAACGGCGATTCCTCGCCAGCCTGCGCACGCTCGACAAAGCGCGCGACCAGCGCGTGCGCATCGCCGTCCACCGGCACCTTGATTTCAGGCGTGGACACGCTTTCGGGCAGGGCGTCCAACACCTCCGACGGGGTTTCCTCGCGCTGGGCCAGGATTTCCAGCAGGCGTGCGGCCGCATAGATGCCGTCGTCGAAGCCGTACCAGCGCTCCTTGAAGAAGAAGTGTCCGCTCATCTCGCCGGCCAGTTCGGCGTCGGTCTCGCGCATCTTGGCCTTGATCAACGAATGCCCGGTCTTCCACATCAACGGGCTGCCGCCGTTGCGCAGCACGTGATCGGACAACTTGCCGGTGCACTTGACGTCGTAGATCACCAGCGCGCCGGGATTGCGCTGCAGCACATCGGCGGCGAACAGCATCAGCAGACGGTCCGGGAACACCATGGCACCCTGCTTGGTGACCACGCCCAGACGATCGGCATCGCCATCGAAGGCCACGCCGATATCGGCATCGAAGCGCTGCACCATCTTGACCAGGTCGTCGAGGTTGTGCGGCTCGCTCGGGTCGGGATGATGATTGGGGAAGGTGCCGTCGATCTCGCAGTACAGCGGGATGACCTCGGCGCCTATCGCTTCCAGCAGGCGCGGTGCGATATCGCCGGCCACGCCGTTGCCGGCATCCACCACCACCTTGATCGGGCGGTCCAGCTGCACGTCGTCGGCAATGCGCTGGATGTAGGCGTCGCTGATTTCGCGCTGTTCCAGCTCGCCAGGCGTTGCCGCGGTGTGCAGGCGGCCTTCGTTGATGCGCTGGTGCAGTTCGGCGATCGCCGCTCCGGACAGGGTCTCGCCACCGATCACGATCTTGAAGCCGTTGTAGTCGGGCGGATTGTGGCTGCCGGTGACCGCCACGCAGCTGCCGGCGCGCAGTTCGTAGGCGCCGAAATACACCACCGGAGTGGGCGCCAGGCCGATGTCGATCACCTGGCAGCCGGCGCGGCGCAGGCCGTCGATCAGGCCATTGGCGAGCTCCGGGCCCGATAGCCGCCCATCGCGGCCGACCACCACCTCGCGCAGGCCCTGCGCCTGCATCACGCTGCCGATGGCCTGGCCGATCAACGCGGCGACGCCGGGATTGAGATCCTTGCCGACCACGCCGCGGATGTCGTAAGCGCGGAACATCTCGGTGGCGACCTGCACGGCCGGCACCAGCGCTGGCGGTGAGGGCGGCGCATCTGCGTCCAGCGGGCGCGCCTGGCTGGCGAGGCTGGCGTCGTGCTGCAGGCTCTGGCTGAAGGTGGGTTCGTCGGCGGTTGGCTCGCCGGCCACGCGGCGACGCGGCAAGGCGACGCGGCCACGGCTGGCCAGCACCAACAGCACGGCGATGACGAGCAGCAGCGCGGCCACGATCGCGCAGCCCACGGCGCCCAGACCCAGCGGGCCGTCATCGCGTTGTGGTACCGCGGCGGCCACGCGCAGGCCGCTGTTACCCAGGGGCCTGGCCAAAGTCTCGGCAGCATCGGCCAGCACCAGATCGCCCTGCTGGGCAACGTTGTAGCTGCCCTGGCGCAAGGCCAGGTACGCGCTGCCGGGCACTGCGATCGCATCCAGCGGGCCGGTCAGACGTAACAACGGCAGCCGCGCGTACGCCACCGCCGGTTGCGCGCCCAGGCGCACCGCTGCCGCCACGCCGAGACGGACCTGCTTGGCATCGCGCACCACGTGCACCTGCGCACGCTCGGCCACCAGTGCCGACTCGAGCAGGCTCAGCCGCGCGTAGCCGAAGTCCTTGGGATTGTCGTAGGCGGCAGCGAGGTCGCCGGACAGGACCTGCACATCCTCGGCGCCCTTGAAGCGCTCGCGGATGCTCGAGGCGGCCGCCAGCGCGTCGCCATTGGCCAACGCGGCGATGACCTGTGGCTGCTTGAGCACGGCGTCGAGCTGGCTGGCCTGCTGGGCCATGGCCCGGCTGATGTCCTGTACGGCGCGGTCGCGCGCCTGTTCCAGCTCCTGCGCAACCGCATCCTGGCGCCATTGCGCATAGCTGCTCCAGCCGAACCAGGCAGCCAGCAGCACCAACACCCCCCCCAACACCGGACCACTCGTACGCACGCTGGACATCGACTGCCTGCGCTCGTTCGCCTTGCTCATGTGACGTCCCCCGTCAGCGCACGCCGGTGTGGCCGAATCCACCCGCTCCCCGCGCGCTGTCGACGAAAGTATCCACCACTTGCAAGCCCACGCGCACGATCGGCAGGATCACCAGCTGTGCGATGCGGTCGCCCGGCTCGATGGTGAAGGCCTCACGGCCGCGATTCCAGGTGCTGATCAGCAGCGGCCCCTGGTAATCGGCATCGATGAGCCCGGTGCCGTTGCCGAGCACGATACCGTGGCGATGGCCCAGGCCCGAGCGCGGCAGGATCACCGCGCACAGCTGCGGGTCGGCCAGATGGATGGCGATGCCGCTGGGAATCAGCGCCGCATCGCCGGGTTCCAGCGTCATCGGCGCTTCCAGCGCAGCGCGCAGGTCCATGCCGGCGCTGGCGTCGGTGGCGTAGGCCGGCAGCGGCCACAGATCGCCAAAGCGCGGGTCGAGCAGCTTCACCTGCAAGGACTGGGTCGGGGTGCTCATGCCTGCAATCTCTCCGCGATCAGGGCCAACAGCTGGTCGGCCAGTTCGGTCTTGCTGCTGCTGGGGAAGGCGCGCTCGCCGCCCTGCCAGTAGGCGGTGGCGGCGTTGTTGTCGCTTTCGAAGCCGCCGCCCTCGATCCCCACCTGGTTGGCGATGATCAGGTCCAGCCGCTTGGCGGCCAGCTTGCCACGCGCGTAATGCTCCACGTCGTGCGTTTCGGCGGCAAAGCCGACCACCAGCTTCAGCGCGCCGGTCTGCGCGGCGACCTCGGCCAGGATGTCCGGGGTGCGCACCAGTTCCAGGGTCAGCGTCTCGCCGGTCTTCTTGATCTTCTGCGCGACCACCCGCTTGGGGGTGTAGTCGGCCACTGCGGCGGCGCCAATGTAGATGTCGGCGGGGAACGCGCCCAGCACCGCATCGCGCATCTGCGCAGCCGAACGCACGTCGATCCGCCGCACCCCGGCCGGGGTGGTCTGGTGCACCGGGCCGCTGACCAGTACCACGTCGGCGCCCTGGCTGGCCGCGGCAGCGGCCAGGGCATAGCCCATCTTGCCGCTGCTGCGGTTGCCCACGTAGCGCACCGGGTCCAGGTCCTCGAAGGTGGGGCCGGCGCTGATCACGATGCGCAGGCCGTCCAGTTGCGCGCTGCTGGGCACGAACGCCGGGGTGGCAGCAGCCTTGGAGGCGAGCGGCGCGGCGCTGCCGGCACCGCCGGCCAGGGCGGCGATGATCGCCGCCGGCTCGGCCAGCCGGCCGGGGCCGGACTCGCCTTCGGCCAGCGGGCCGTCCTCGGGACCGACCACGCGCGCGCCGCGCGCGGACAGGGTCGCCACGTTCGCCTGCGTGGCCGGGTGCAGCCACATGCGGTGGTTCATTGCCGGGGCCACGGTCAGCGGCGCGGTGGTGGCCAGGCACAGCGTGCTGACCAGATCGTCGGCCAGGCCGTGCGCCAGCCGCGCCAGCAGGTCGGCGGTAGCCGGGGCGACGATCACCTGATCGGCCCAGCGCGCCAGTTCGATATGTCCCATCGCCTGCTCGGCGGCGCTGTCCCACAACGTGGTGCGGGTGGGCTGCCCGGACAGTGCCTGGAAGCTGAGCGGGGTGACGAATTGTTGCGCGCCGCTGGTCATGGCGACCTGCACCTGCGCACCGGCGTCGCGCAGGCGGCGGACCAGTTCGAGCGATTTGTAAGCGGCAATGCCTCCGCCGACGCACAGCAGCAAGCGCTGTCCGTCCAGGGGGCGGGCCTGAGTGGAGCCGATCACGTCGGAGTCGTCCTACGGTTACAAGGACAACTAGATTAGCCGATGCCCCCGTCCGGCCTGATAGGCGTGAGCGATGAGCACCGGCAATCTCGCCATATGCACATTCACGACTGGCCCACCCACGAACGCCCGCGCGAGAAACTGCTGGCGCGCGGGGCGCCTGCCCTGTCCGATGCCGAGCTGCTGGCGATCTTTGTCGGCTCCGGCCTGCGCGGCCAGGACGCCGTCCAGACCGGACGCAATCTGCTGCTGCGCCACGGCCCGCTGCGCGTGCTGCTGGATCACACGGCGCCCGCCCTGGCGCGCCTGCCCGGCCTGGGTCCGGCCTCGGCCTGCAAGCTCAGTGCGGCGCTGGAACTGGCGCACCGCCACCTGCTGAGCGCACTGGAACGCGGCGACGCGCTCAGTGACCCGCCCAGCGTCGGCCGCTACTTTTCGCAGCGGCTGCGTGCGCGCCCCTACGAGGTGTTCGCGGTGCTGTACCTGGACACCCGCCATCACGCCATCGCCTTCGAGGAAGTGTTCACCGGCACCATCGACGGGGCCGACATCCACCCGCGCGAAGTGGTGCGGCGGGCGCTACTGCACAATGCCGCGGCGGTGATCGTCGGGCACAACCACCCTTCAGGCAATCCGGAGCCGTCCGAGGCCGACCGCGCGGTCACCCGGCGCCTGCTGGATGCGTTTGAGCTGGTGGATATCCGCCTGCTGGACCACTTCGTGATCGGTGACGGGCGTCCGGTCTCGCTGGCCGAGCGCGGCTGGCTGGGATGAGCGCGCGGCGGTGACCTGAACCGTCGGCCCGACCCCGGGGCGCGCGGTCGGGTAAAATCGGTGGTTTCGTTCCAAGCAGATCCCACGTGAAAGCCCAACTCCGCGCACTGATCGGCCAAGGCATTGAAGCCTTGCGCGCCAACGGCACCCTGCCTGCCGACACCCTGCCGCCGGATTTTGTGGTCGAGCGGCCCAAGACGCGCGAGCACGGCGACTTCGCCACCAATGCCGCGATGCTGCTGGCCAAGCCGGCGCGCAGCAACCCGCGCGCGCTGGCCCAGGCGCTGGTCGCCGCATTGCCGGCCAGCGACGATGTGGCCAAGGTGGAGATCGCCGGCCCGGGCTTCATCAATTTCCACCTCGCCCCCACCGCCTACCAGCGCGAAGTGGCGCATGTGCTCAAGCAGGGCCACGACTACGGCCGCGGACTGGCCGGCAACGGCCGCTCGGTGGGCGTGGAATACGTGTCGGCCAACCCGACCGGCCCGCTGCACGTCGGCCACGGCCGCGCCGCGGCGATCGGCGACAGCCTGGCGCGCGTGCTCGATGCCAACGGCTGGAACGTCAAGCGCGAGTTCTACTACAACGATGCCGGCGTGCAGATCGAGAACCTGGCCTTGTCGGTGCAGGCGCGCGCGCAGGGGCTCACCCCCGACAGCGACGGCTGGCCGGAGAACGGCTACCGCGGCGACTACATCGCCGATGTGGCCACCGCCTACCTGGCCGGCGACACCGTCGACCTGGAAGGCCATCTGGTCACCGGCGGCAAGGACCCTGCCGACTTCGACGCGATCCGCCGCTTCGCCGTGGCCTACCTGCGTAACGAGCAGAACCACGACCTGGCCGCGTTCCGCGTCGATTTCGATATCTATTTCCTGGAAAGCTCGCTGTACAAGGACGGCAAGGTCGAAGAGGCGGTGCAGAAGCTGATCGCCTCCGGCCATACCTACGAGGAAGGCGGTGCGTTGTGGTTGAAGTCCACCGACTTCGGCGACGACAAGGACCGGGTGATGCGCAAGTCCGACGGCACCTACACCTACTTCGTGCCGGACGTGGCCTATCACCTGACCAAGTGGCAGCGCGGCTACGAGCGCGCGATCACCGAGCTGGGGGCCGATCACCACGGCTCGCTGACGCGCGTGCGCGCCGGCCTGCAGGCGCTGGAACTGGGCATCCCGCAAGGCTGGCCGGAATACGTGCTGCACCAGATGGTCACGGTGATGCGTGGCGGCGAGGAAGTGAAACTGTCCAAGCGTGCCGGCAGCTACGTCACCCTGCGCGATCTGATCGAGGAAACCAGCGCCGATGCGGTGCGCTGGTTCCTGATCGCGCGCAAGCCCGACTCGCAGCTCACCTTCGACATCGACCTGGCCCGTCAGCAGAGCAACGACAACCCGGTGTTCTACGTGCAGTACGCACATGCCCGCGTCTGCAGCGTGCTGCGGCAGGCGCAGGAGAAGGGCTACAAGTACGAGCAGGCGCATGGACTGGCCGAGCTGGCGCGCCTGGACGACGAGCATTCGCTCAACGTCATGGTCGAGCTGTCGCGCTATGCGGAGGTGGTGGAAATCGCCGGGCAGACGCTGGAGCCGTACCAGATCGCGCAATACCTGCGTGAATTGGCGCACGCCTTCCACACGTGGTATCACAACACCAAACTGCTGGTGGACGATGCCGCAGAGCGCGACGCCAAGCTCACCCTCGCCGTCGCCACGCAACAGGTGCTCGCCAACGGCCTGGAACTGCTTGGCGTCAGCGCCCCAGAAAAGATGTAAGCCGGGCCGCATGGCCCGCAACGACGTGATTCGGAGAAGTGGTAGATGGCAGCACGACGCGGTAAGAGTCAGGCGCGACGCAACACCAGCAATGGCACCCCCGGTTGGGTGTGGTTGGTGGCGGGCGCTGCGATTGCGGCAGTGATCTTTCTGGCCGCGCCCAACCTGTTCAAGAAGGATGGCGACGGCTTCCTGCGCGTAGGCCCGCGCGCCAACCCCGACGCGCAGCCCGAGCCGGTGGCCGATGCCGACGTGGATACGCCGGCAGAGCTGCCCAAGCCCAGCGCGCAACCGCCCAAGCCGCAGGCCAAGCCGGGCGATGCGCAGACCCAGTACGACTTCTATACCTTGCTGCCCGGCAAGGAAGTGCAGATGTCCGATGCCGAACTGGCGGCCAGCGCGCGCGCCGAGGAAGCTGCACGTGCGCGCGCCGCATTGGAAGGCAAGCCGGTCGCGCCTGCACCGGGTGCGAGTGTGGCGGCAGCCACGCCGGCCGCCAGCGTGCCGGTCCCGTTGACCGAAACTGCCGCCAGCGCGCCGAAGCCATTGGCCGAGACCGCCCCGGCACGCCCGGCCGCCACCCCGGCCCCGGCCAGCACTGCGGCACTGAGCACGCCGGCTGCAACCGCTGCGCCGAAGCCGGCAGCGACGGCAGCAGCTGCCACCCCGGCAGCTACCTCTGCAGTGACCGACAACACCCGCTACATCCTGCAGGCCGGCTCGTTCGGCGCCTCCGGCGATGCCGAATCGACCAAGGCCAAGCTGGCGATGATGGGCCTGGCCGCACGCGTGGAGTCGGCCGACATCAGCGGCAAGACCGTCTACCGCGTGCGCATGGGGCCGTACGGCAGCGCCAGCGAACTGGCAGAAGCCAAGCAGAAACTGACCGGTAGCGGCTTGCCCGCCATTGCGATCAAGGCGCAGTAGCCGCCGTGCTGCAGCGCACCGCCGGCCTGTGGTTGTGGTGGGGACTGATCGGCGCGGCGCACGCCACCGAGCAGATTCCCGACCGCATCCGGATCGACGGGCAGGACGCGGTGCTGCTGGCCGAGCCATTGGCGCCGGTGCTGGACGACCAGGCCACCTGGCAACGGTTCGTGGCGCATGCGCGGCCGGCGCTGGGCAGTTGCAGTGCAAACTGGCGCGGCTACCAGGCCGATTGGCGCGTGGAGCAGACGCAGGTGCTGCTGGATCGCATCGTCATCGGTGCCTGCGACACCGCGCCGCCGGCGTTACCGCTCGAGGTGTTGTTCCCCGGACGAACCGCCCCAGTCGCCGCGGACTGGATCGATGGCGAGCTGGTGATCGCCCTGCCAACCGCCGCGAGCACCGGCGACAGCGCACCCGGCACCGCAGAAGCACCGTATCTGCTCCTGCAGGTGCAGCACGGCCGCGTGGTGACGCGCGAGCCGCTCAGTGAGGCAGAGTTGCGCGCGCTTCGCGCCCAGGCCAACACACCTGGTCCTGCCACCACACCCTGATCCCTTTGCCTGATCCCCTCGTTCGCAGGAGTTATCCCCCATGTCCAAGACTGTTCTGATCACCGGTGCCACCTCCGGATTCGGCAGCGCCGCCGTGCGCCGTTTTGCCGCCGCCGGCTGGAAGATCATCGCCACCGGCCGCCGCGCCGAGCGCCTGGACGCGTTGGCGGCCGAGCTGCCCGCCGGCCAGGTGCACACCGCTGCCTTCGACATGCGCGATGCGCAGGCCCTGTCGGCAGCGATCGACGCATTGCCGGCCGAGTTTGCCGACATCGATGTGCTGGTCAATAACGCCGGGCTGGCGCTGGGCACCGCGCCTGCACAACAGGCCGACCTGACCCAGTGGCAGCAGATGATCGACACCAATGTCACCGCGCTGGTCACCCTCACCCACCGCCTGCTGCCGGCGCTGATCGCACGCCGCGGCGCCATCATCAACATCGCCTCGGTCGCGGCGACCTACCCCTACACCGGCGGCAACGTGTACGGCGGCACCAAGGCGTTCGTGCAGCAGTTTTCGCTGGGCCTACGCGCGGACCTGCACGGCACCGGCGTACGCGTGACCTCGATCGAACCGGGCATGGCCGAAACCGAATTCACCCTGGTGCGCACCGGCGGCAACCAGGCCGCCTCCGACACGCTGTACCGCGGCGCCACCCCGATGACCGCCGAGGACATCGCCGAGCAGATCTTCTACGTCGCCAGCCTGCCGGCGCATCTGAACATCAATCGGCTGGAAATCATGCCGGTCACGCAGTCGTTCGCCGGTTTCCAGGTGGCGCGCGACGCGCAGTGACGGTGGCCTCCAACGCCAATGCCTCGGTCGCGTCGCGATCCGATGGTGGGTTGGTCGGCGCGTTGGCAGATTGCGCCGCATCCAAGCTGGGTACGGCGCTGCAACCGGCGCACCGCCAGGGATGACGAAAACGCCGCGCATTGCGCGGCGTTTTGCTTTACCCGGTCAGCCGCGATCGGCGGCAGCCAACGGCTGCGCGCTTGGCCGCAGCGTCCTGTCGCGCAGTTGCAGGAACGGGCGCTCCACCGCGTAGTGCAACAGTGCGCCACCCAGCACTGCCACCAGGCCATACACCGCAAATGCCAGCACGCCCCGCCCCTCCAGCGCCGGGCCGAACCAGCCCTGGGTGAGATGGAAGACGGCCTTGTGGGTCAGATACAGGCTGTAGGAGATGGCCGCCAGCCATGCCGCGCCCGGCACGTGCAAACCGCCAAGCACACCGCTGCTGGCGGTGCCGGCGAGCACCAGCAAGGCCAGCCCCAGCGACAGCACCGGCCAGCCCACCGCATTGCCGAGCAGGCCGGTGCGCTCGCGGAACAGCCACAGTGCCAGCGCCAGAATCGCCACGCCGGCACACAGGATGGCGTTGCCGTGTTGCTGCAGCCGTTGCCACGTCATGGGGCGAAACACCTTCAGCACCGCCAGCACGACACCGGCCAGCAGACCATCCAGACGATTCCAGGTCGGGTAGTAGATGTCTTCGATAAACCAGTTGCGCTGCAGACCGACGCCAGCGCTGTCCAGGGCGGTGTTGTGCCACCAGATGCCGGCACGCAGCGCGATGCCTGCAACCACGACCAGCACGCAGAGCACGCCAAAGCGTGCGGCCGAGGGCCGACGCAGCAGCAGCGTCGCCAGCAACGGAAACACCAGATAGAAATGTTCTTCCACGCACAACGACCAGGCGTGCGAGAACGCGGCGTCACGGCCGTAGTCGACGAACAGGTTCAGGGTGAAGGTGACGAACATCCACCACGGCGCCAGCCCGGGCGACTCGCGAAAATCCGGCCACGCCATGTAGATCACCAGCACCAGCAAGAACGCCGGCAGGATGCGAAACGCGCGGCGCAGATAGAACTCCTTGAAGTCCAGGCGTTGCCCGCGCGCCAGCGGCCTAAGCACCTGCGTGCCGATCAGAAAGCCGCTCAGGACGAAGAACAGGTCCACGCCCATCCAGCCGTAGCGCGACAACCACGCCCAGTCCGGCCCCAGACCGCCGACCACGAAGGAATGGAACAGCATCACCCAGACAATGGCGAGGCCACGCAGCAGATCGAGAGCGGGGTAGCGCATGCGGGCGATGCAAAGCCGAGGGAGCCCGATTGTGCCGCATCCTACCGATGCGACGATGCCGGCGCTGGCCGCAGTCGCCAGCTCGGATCAGCAACGCAGACGTTGTTTCCACCTCACTCAGTCGTGCAGGCATGGTCCGGTCGACCACCTATCGGCGGCGGCAATAGGCCCCAGCGCCCCACCCGTGCAGCAGCCAAGGGGCTTCGATGAGGCTATCCACATTGCCGCAGCCAATCCAATGTTGACGCTGTGGCTCCCCCACAGCGTCATCCATCACGGATCCGCCTGTGTCACGCGACGGCCTGCTGCTCGATCCGCACGGCCGGCGCCACCGACAGCGCCGGTTGCAGCAATCCCCAGGCTTCCAGGTGCTCCACCGCACGGCCGATTCCGTCCTCCTCGCGGATGCGCTGCCCCAGCGCGCGCGCCGCTGCGCGCATGCTCGGCGCGCTGGCCTGGCCGATGGCATCGGCCAGGGTCTCCGGCTGCAGCCCGACCCGTGCAAGCGCCGGCGGGGCGACGCCGCGTTGGGCCAGGCAGTGCGCCCAGAACGGCTGGTCATAGCCGAACGGCAGCACCACCGACGGAATCCCCGCAGCCAGCGCCGCACCAGTGGTGCCGGCACCACCGTGATGCACGGCCACCGACACCCGCGGAAACAACCAATCGTGCGGTGCCTGCTCCAGCTGGAAGAAGCGCTGGGCATCGTCGGATGCGTCTTCCGCGGCCGCCAGCCCGCCCCAGCCGCTGGCCAGCAGCGCGCGTTGACCGGTCAGACGCACCGCCGCCTTGACGATGGCGGTGAGCTGGGCCGCATCGCTGCTGATCATGCTGCCGAAACCGATATACAGCGGCGGCGGGCCGGCCTGCAGAAACCCCTGCAGCGCGGCCGGCGGCTGCCACTGCGGCTGCGGCAACTGCCAGAAACCGCTGACCTGGGCCCGGTCCGGCCAATCCGGCGGGCGTGGGCACAGATGCTCGCTGTAGCCATACACCACGCGCTGCGCGCTGCGATCGGGGCCGCTCCACGGATATGCCGGCAGCCCCAAGGCCGGGCGCACGATGCCGTTGAGCGCCGGGCGCATCAGCTGCCAGCCGGCAAAGCGCACCGCGTGATGCAGCGCCACGCTCACCAGCCCGGGCAGGCGCACGGTGGGCATGACCATCAACGGCACATGCCGCGAGGCGGTCAGCGGCTGCAATTGCGTGAACACCACCGGCAGGCCGTAGGCCTGGCCCAGGCTATGCGCCAGCAGGCTGGCGCTGCCGACGCCGAGAATCAGGCCGGCATCGGCACAGGCCGCGCGGCCCTGCTCGGCCCAGTCGCGCGCCCACTCCAGCAGCTGCGCGCGCAAGGTGCCCCAGATGCCGCGCCAGCCACCGCGCATCTCGGCGACGTCCGGATGGCCCTGCAGCAGTTTCTGGTGATCGCCGCTGAGCGGGAAGAAGTCCAGCCCATTGGCGCGGATCAGCGCTTCGAAGTTGGCACTGGTCAGCACCCGCACCGGGTAACCGCGCGCCTGCAAGCCACGGCCCAGCGCGATGATCGGGCGCACATCGCCATGCGTGCCCAGGGTGGCGATCAGCACCGGGCGCCGGCGTCCCGCGTTGAAGGAAGACTCAGGCATATTCGGCCACCCCGTCGCTGGCGGTGGCGATGCTGCCATCGCGTTGTGCGGCTTTCGTGGTGGCCGCGTGCAGCAGTGCGCTGAGCGTGGCCGCATGCGTGGACGACAGCATCGAGTGGTGGTCGCTGTCCAGCACATGCAGCTGCAGGTTGCGCACATACGGGCGCCAGGCCTGCGGCCGGTAATCCACCCACACCGTATCGTCGCCGCCGGAGGTCATGCGCACGCTCGCTTCGACGAACACCACATCCTGGTCCAGCGGCTTGGGACGATGACGCCGCGCCAGATGCAGGTGGTGCTGGGTCATGCCGCCCATGTCGTCCAGCAACGTGGGGCGTTGCTCGAGCAGCTGACGCACTGCAGGCAAGTCGTTCAAGCCGTAGTGATCGCACAGCAGGCTGGCCAGTTCGGCCACCGTGGTGGGCATCGGCTGGCCGGGTGCCAGATGCAGGCCCAGCGCATGCACCGATGCACGCACGTTTTCCGATTCCGGCAGCGACGCGGCCTGCTCCAGGTGCGGGTAGCTGTCGAGCATCGCCAGCAATTCGACTTCTTCGCCCAGCGCATGCAGTTCGGCGGTGATGGCATGGGCGATCAAGCCGCCCAGCGACCAGCCGATCAATCGATACGGCCCCTGTGGCTGCACCGTGCGCAGCCGCGCCAAGTAATCGCGCGCGATCGCCTCGATGCTTTCCGGGCGATGCTGCGGGTCGCTCAAGCCCGGCGACTGCAAGGCATACACCGGCCACTGCGGATCCAGCTGACCGAGCAAGGTGAGATACGACCAGCCCAGGCCGACCACCGGGTGGATGCAGAACAGCGGCGGCGTACCCGGGGTGCCCGCACGCAACGGCAACAGCACGCCGAGCGGGTCGTTCGGAGTCTGCGCGTTGCGCTTGATCACCTCGGCCAGGCCGGCAATCGTCGGCGCATGGAACAGGGTACCCAGCGGCAGTTCGACACCGAACGTCTGCGGGAAACGTGCTGCCATTTCTGCCGCGCGCAGCGAGTCGCCGCCGAGCTCGAAGAAGTTGTCTTCGACACCCACCACTTCGATGCCCAGCACGTCCTGCAGCATCGCGGCCAGCTGCTGTTCGAGCGCATCGCGCGGCGCCACATGCGCGCGCTGCGGCAGCGCACCTGGCGAGGGCAAGGCGCGGCGATCCAGCTTGCCATTGGGTGTCAGCGGCAGTGCCTGCAATGGCACCCACAAGGTGGGAATCATCGACGCCGGCAGGCGCTGCTGCAGATGGGCGCGCAAGAGCTCGGGTGATGGCGTCGCGCCATGCTTGCCCACCACATACGCCAGCAACTGCAGCGCGTCGTGGTCGCCATCGCGATGACCGACCACCACCGCCTGCGCCACCTGCGAGTGCAGCAGCAAGGCGTTTTCGATTTCGGCCGGCTCCACGCGATGGCCGCGGATCTTCAATTGCGCATCGGCGCGGCCGATGAATTCCAGCATGCCGTCGCGGCGCTGACGCACGCGGTCGCCGGTGCGGTACATGTTGCTGCCGTCATCGGCGAACGGGTCGCGCACAAAGCGCTCGCTGGTCAGCTGGCGCTTGCCGCGATAGCCCTTGGCCACGCCCGCGCCACCGATGTACAACTCGCCGATCGCGCCGGTCGGCAGCGGTTGCCGCTGCGCATCGAGCACATAGACGCGGGTATTGAGCAGCGGCCTGCCGATCGGCGGGGCGGCAGCGTCGGTGAGCTGCAACGGCATGATGGTCGACCAGATCGTGGTTTCGGTCGGCCCATACAACTGGGTCAGGCGCCCGACCCGGCTCAGCAACTGGGTCGCCAGTTCCGGCACCAGGGCTTCGCCGCCGACCAGGGCGTGGATACGGTCCAGCGCCAGATCCTGATTGGCCAGCAGGATGCGCCACAGCGACGGGGTCGCCTGCACCATGCTGATCTGCTCCTGCGCGATCAGCCGCGACAGGCTGCGTGGATCGTGGGTGATGCCGGCCGGTGCGATGACCACGCGCGCACCCACCAGCAACGGCAGATACAGCTCAAGCCCGGCGATATCGAAGGTGATGGTGGTGACCGCCAGCACGCGGTCGCGCGGACGCAACGCAAGCTCATGCTCCATCGCATGCAGGAAATTGAACAGGTTGCGATGGCTGATTTCCACACCCTTGGGCGCGCCGGTCGAGCCGGAGGTGTACAGCACATAGGCCGTACCGTCCGGCGTGGCCAGCGGCGCGATTGCCGCCGGCAGCACCGCCGGGCGCGGATCCAGCCAGACCATGCCGCCGAGCAGATAGCGCTCGCACAACGCCGGCTCGCAGACCAGCGCGATGGCACCGGAATCGTTGAGCATCTGCCGGTTGCGTGCGGCCGGGCTTTCCGGGTCCAGCGGCAGATACGCCGCCCCGCTCCACATCACCGCCAGCAGGGCCACCAGCAATTGCTCGCTGCGCGGCAGCGCGATGGCGACCACGTCGCCAGGGCGGACACCATCGGCCACCCATTGTGCGGCGATGCGCGAGGCCAGTTCGCACAGCGTGGCGTAGTCCAGGGTGCGGTTGTCGTATTGCACCACCACTGCCGCCGGCATCACTTCGGCACGCTGCAGCATGCCGTGCAGCAGCGTGGCCGGTTCCGGCAGCGCTGCGGCGGTGGCGTTCCAGGTCTGCAACAGGCGGCGGCGTTCCGCATCGCCCAGCACATCGATCTGGCCCAGCGCGCATTCCGGATCGGCCAGCACCGCATCGGCCAGATGGGTCAGCCGGCGGCAGTGCTCGGCCAGCTCGTCGCTGTCGTACAGCGCCGGATTGGCATCCAGATCGAAGCGCAACGCGGCACCGTCGCCGCGCTCGTAGCAGAAGATGGTCAGATCGTCGGCCGGGCCGTTGGACAGGTTATGCGGCATCGCATAGGCCTGGCCAAAGCGCAGTGCGTAGTCGAAGGCTTCGATGTTCACTGCCAGGCGTGCGAACTTCTGATCGATCCCGAACATGCCCAGATCGCGGCGCACGTCCTCGAAGCGGTATTGCTGGTGGCGCAGCGCATGCCTGACCACCGAGGACACCTGCGCGAACAGCGCATGCACCGGCTGTTGCGGATCCATTTTCAGGCGCAGCGAAATCACATTGGCCACCAGGCCTGCGGTCTGCCGGTAGCGCGCATTGATGCGGCCGGTCACCGGCATGGCCAGCACCAGATCCTCGGCACCGGTGCAACGATAGTAGTACGCGGCGATCAGCGAAATCAGCATCTGCGGCAGGCTGGCGCCATAGTCCTTGCCGAGTGCGCGCAGCCGCACCACCTGCTGCGGCGAGAACTGTCCGGTGCCACGCAACAAGCCGGTCGACAGGTGATTGCCCGGACGCGCCAGGGTCGCCGGCGGCGGCAGGTCGGCCAGCTGCTGCATCCAGTAGCTGCGGTCGCGCTGAAAACGATCGGACTCGCGATACTGCTGTTCCAGCTCGATCAGCGACAGCGCGCTGCCGTACTGTGCAGGCTCCGGCTCGATGTTTTCTGCGTAGGCGTTATACAGCACCGCCATGCGCTGCATCATGATCGAGGCGCAATAGCCATCCATCACCAGATGGCTGACGCATTGCACCCACATATGGTGGTCTTCGCCAAGGCGGAACACCGCGCAATGCCATAACGGCCCATTCTGCAGGTCTTCCGGCTTGCGGATTTCTTCGTCGACCCAATGCTCGGCGGCGTTGCGCGGGGAAGGATCTTCGCTGACGTTGAAATACGGAATCGCGGCGGTGTATTCGGGCAGGACCACCTGATGCGGCACGCCGTCGTGCTCGGCGATGCATAGCCGCAGCGTGTCGAATTCGCGCGTCAGCTGCATGCTGGCGCGGATCAGCAGCTGCGGATCCAGCGGGCCGAACATTTCCAGGGCTTCGGACAACATCAAGGTGTTGTCGGTATGCAACTTGCTGGCCACCCACAGGCCGCGTTGCGCTTTGGTCAGGGGAAACATCGGAAAGTCGTCAGTGTGCATTGCGTGCATCCTTCTTGTGTGGCGCGCAGTCGCCCGGTGCGCCATGTCCGCAATGCGGTCAGTGGGACGCCGGATCAGCACCTGGCCTTGAGAACGTGAGGTAAGAGACACCGACGACCGCCAACGCATGCCGGCGATATACGATGGAAACGCACAATGGGAACGCACCACGAAGCGACGTGCAGCGTCGCTACCACGACGTGCAACGACATTGCTAAAAGCACTTGTTTCCCGACAAGTTAAACAAACACTAACAATTAGCCACCGCGATAAACCGTGCAAAAATCACGAAATCCGCGTCGCCTGCGAAAATTTTTTGCCGAAGTGTGATTTCAACTAATGTTCTGGATGCATACGCCCATAGCGCGCGTTTTCCGGCGGTTGCGCGCTACCGAACCGACGGCCATGCATCGCACCGCAGCCGGTGAAGGCTTTTTTTCCGGGAATTTTGCATGGCCTGCGCCGCGCCCATGGCCGCATGCACTAAGACCATTATGTGCAACGGCGTTGACGTTATTGCATTGCCGGCGCAACCACTTCGCAAAATACAGTGATTTTTTGCAATGCCGTCTGCAACCGTGCGGTCACGCCACGGTTACTTGATTGTCATTGCCATGCTGAGGCGATCACGTATGCACAGCTGTTGCTGGTGATTGCCTGGCCCTGGCTGGGCCGATGGCGTTGATCGTGGCACGCCGTCGTTGCAGGCAATGCGTTACCGGGCTCGGCCAGGGCGCATAGAAACCATGGCGTCCAGCGATGGCACCGGATCATGAACATGAGTTACACCACATGACGGCCGCGCAGCGATGCTGCGGGCCGTCGCGTCAATGCAGTGCGCGCCAGGGTGAAAACAGCATGGCGCGCCACGGCCCCCGCAGCGCGCAGTGCCTCAGCCCAACGGTTCGTCGGACAGATAGGTGTAACCGGTCAACCCTGCTTCCAGCGCATCGCTCAATTCCTGTGCGCGCTCGGGCGACAGCTGCGCGGCGGCGATGCGCTCGGCATAGGTCGCACGCAGCGTGTCCAGCTGATAGCCCACGTAGTCCAGCATCACATCGGTGGTATCGCCGCGGCGCTGCTGCGCGATGCGATAGCCATCGCCGTCCACGGCCACTTCCACCGCATCGGTATCGCCGAACAGGTTATGGATATCGCCCAGGATTTCCTGGTAGGCACCGACCAGGAAGAAACCGATGCGATAACTCTCGCCCGGATTCAGCGTGTGCAGCGGCATCGAGCTGTCCAGGCTTTCGTTCTCGACGTAGGTCTTGACCATGCCGTCGGAGTCGCAGGTCATGTCGGCGATGATGCCGCGCCGCTGCGGCGCTTCGTTCAAGCGCTCGATCGGCACGATCGGGAACACCTGGTCGATCGCCCACACATCCGGAATCGACTCGAATACGCTGAAGTTGACGAAGTACTTGTCGACCAGCCGCTCGTTGAGCTCGTCCAGCACCGGGCGATGGCTCTTCTCGTCGAAGCTCAGGCGTGCACGCACGCCATGCGCAATCGCATAGAACAGGTCGTCGATACGCGCGCGGTGGGTCAGGTCGATCTGGCCCAGTGCATACGCACTCAAGCCTTCGGCATGGAAGTGCTGCGCCTCCTGGAACAGTTCCACCGCCGGGCGCACATCGAGCTCGTCATGGATCTCGCGCAGGTGGCGGATCGCTGCCGGCTCGTCGTCGTGTGCGTCCGGCACGCGGCCTTCCGGCGCCTGCTCCACTTCGGACACGTTGGCGATCAGCACCGCATGGTGGGCGGTCATCGCGCGGCCGCATTCGGTGACGATGCGCGGCGGGGTCAGGCCGTGCTCTTCGCAGGCGCTGGCCAGCGGCTGCACGATGTTGCTGGCGTAGGAATGCAGGCCGTAGTTGATCGAGCAATAGCTGCGCGAGCGCGTGCCTTCGTAATCGATGCCCAGGCCGCCGCCGACGTCCACATGGCTGATCCTGGCGCCCAGCCGCGACAGCTCCACGAAGTAGCGCGTGGCCTCGCGCATGCCGTTGGCGATGTCGCGCACATTGGAGATCTGCGAGCCCATGTGGAAATGCAGCAGCTGCAGGCTGTCGGCGTACTCGGTGTCGCGCAGGGTCTTCCACAGGTCCAGCACCTGCCGTGGCGACAGCCCGAACTTGGCCTTGTCGCCACCGCTGTTCTGCCACTTGCCCGCGCCAAGCGAGGCCAGGCGCATGCGCACGCCCAGACCCGGCTTGACGTCCAGCGCGCGCGCCTCCTCCAGCACCAGCTTCAGCTCGGAGGGCTTTTCGATGACGATGAAGGTCTGCAGGCCGAGCTTGCGACCGATCAGCGCCAGGCGGATGTATTCGCGGTCCTTGTAGCCGTTGCAGACGATCAGCCCGCCCGGACGCGACAGCGCCAGCACCGCCATCAGCTCCGGCTTGCTGCCCGCTTCCAGGCCGAAGCCGTCGCCGTGGTGGCTGGCCAGCGTGCCGGCCACGCCGCGATGCTGGTTGACCTTGATCGGGTACACGGCCGTGTAGCCGCCGGCGTAGTCCCATTCGGATTGCGCCTGCGCGAACGCCGCCTGCAGCTTGCCCAGGCGCTGGCCCAGGATGTCCGGGAAACGCACCAGCAGCGGCAGCTTGGCGCCAGCTGCGCGCGCGGCGTCCACCACCTCGGGCAACGACACCGACGGACCGTCGCTGGTCGGCGTGACCACCACATGTCCGGCGTCGTTCACATCGAAATACCCGTCGGCCCAATGCGGGATCGAATAGGTCTTGCGGGCTTGGTCGAGGGACCAATCGCTCATTTCGCTGACTCGGCTGGGGCAAAAAGGGCGTGAAGTGTAACGCCTGGCACGCGCAGGGTCCGTTACAATCCGCGCCGACTTCACGCCCTGCTCCTGATTGGAGCGGGGTTGGCGGGGGTTCGGGATGGCCGCCAGCAGCTTGCCTGTGCGCGGCTGCGCCCGACCCTCATCCGGCGCTTTGCGCCACCTTCTCCTAAGTGGGAGAAGGAACAGCCCCATCTTTCAGGACCTTGCATGAGCGCCAACGACAACTGGTACATCGAACACTTCCAGCCGACCGGCTCGGCGATCGGCTTCCGCATCAGCGGCAAGCTGGACGAGGTGCAGTCCCCGTTCCAGAAGATCGAGATCTACCAGACCACCGACTGGGGCAAGCTGATGCTGATCGACGGCGCGGTGATGCTGACCAGCCGCGACAATTTCTTCTATCACGAGATGATCAGCCACCCGGCGCTGTTCACCCACGCCGCGCCCAAGCGCGTGGTGATCATCGGCGGCGGCGACTGCGGCACCCTGCGCGAGGTGCTCAAGCACCCGGGCGTGGAAAGCGCCACCCAGTGCGACATCGACGAGCAGGTCACCCGCATGTCGGAGAAGTATTTTCCCGAGCTGTGCGATTCCAACCACGATGCGCGTGCCGAGCTGCTGTTCGACGACGGCGTGGCCTACATGGCCAACTGCCCGGCCGGCAGCGTGGACATCGTGATCGTCGACTCCACCGACCCGGTCGGTCCGGCCGAGGGCCTGTTCAACAAGGCCTTCTACGAGAGCTGCTTCAAGGCATTGAAGGACGACGGCATCCTGGTGCAGCAGTCCGAATCGCCGCTGGCGCTGCTGGAGCTGATCAAGGAAATGCGTACCGAAATGGGCAAGGCCGGCTTCCAGTCGTTCAAGACCCTGCCCTTCCCGCAGCCGTGCTACCCGACCGGCTGGTGGAGCGTGACCATGGCCAGCAAGCAGGCCAACGCCGACTTCGCCTTCCGCCTGGACGCTGCGCAGGCCAAGGGCTTTGAGACGCTGTACTACACCGCGCACCTGCATACCGGCGTGCTGGTCGCACCGCCGTTCGTGGCCAAGGCGCTGGGCGAGTAAGCGCGGCTCACGCACCGTAGCGCGCCGCCAGCGGATGCGGGCGGCGCGCCAGTAATCACGGCCAGGCCGGGCCGTGACCAGGCAACCGTGCCGAGCGCCCTACAACCGCGCCAGCACCTCGGCCTTCTTGGCGTCGAACTCTTCCTGGGTCACTAGCCCCGCATCCAGCAGCTGCTTGAGCTTGCTCAGCACCTGGATCGGATCGTCCGCGGCCGCTGCCGTGCTCTGCGGTGACGAGGACGCGCTGCCCTGCGCGGTGGGTGCGTGCACCACCACGCCACCTGCCGATGCGCGCAACTTGTCGAACTCCAGCTGCTGGCGCTTTTCGTAGGCCGATTCCTCCACCTGCTGCGCATAGGCGTAGACCCGCCGGGCCTGTTTCTTGGGCAGGCTGTCGATGGACAGGTAGCCGCCTTGCGTGGTGCGGCACATGATCGTCGCTCCCAGCATCTGCTCGCTCATATGCACGTCGAGCACCTCGCGCCAGGGGACATCGCGAAACGTCATTCCGAACAGCGTGGGGTGCACCACGATGAATCTGCGAGCGGTCAGCACCACCGCGGCCGGCGACAGGTTCACCACCATTTTCTTCTGCACTGCGATGTACTCGACCTGCTCGTCCCGCGTCAGCAGCTCGTTCACCTTGGGCAGGATCTTGCCCACGGCCACCGGATCCTGCTCATCGGTCAGGAATTGCGTAAAGACCTCCATACCTTCCTCGTCGTGATCGCCTGCGCCGCAGCGTTGTCTTGTATGACACCACATCCAGCATGCAGGTTGCGGCATCGCACGCGCTGCAGGCCTCGGTTCATCCAAGGATTCAGCGCTCTCCACGCTCCAAACACGACAGGGCGGATGCCACCATCCGCCCTGTCGTTACACACTTTTGATCAAGCAACCGGTCAGAAGCGAACTTCAGCGCCAACGTTCAACACTTCGGCACGATTGATGGTGATGTCTTCGTCGGAGTAGTAATAGTCGTTGGCATAAAGATAGTTGGTATAGAACACGCTCAAACTGGCGTGCCGGCCAATGTCTACGCCAAAGCCGGCACCCGCGTACGCACCTGACACGCGCTCATTCGATTCGCCGTTGGAATTGGCCGACCAATAGCCCAGGCGTACCACAGCGAAAAGTGGACTGTCACCAAAGTTGAAACGCGCAGTGCCGCCCAGACTGCCGAATTCCACGCCGGGTACGTAGGAGTCCTCGTGATCGCTGATGCGGGCCAGCTTTCCCACCGCCGCTTCGATGCCGATCAGCGTCACCGGGCCTGCCCGCCAGCGATAGCCGGCATTAAAGCCGAGCATGTCCTGATCGATGCCTTCGTATACTTTCCCCTGACCGCCCTGCACACCAAGAAAGACACCGCTCTTGAGACGTTGCCCTTCCTCGCGTGGCGTCGCCGACCCATACGCGAGAGCCGGCGACGGCGCCACGGCCGTGGATGGAGCAGAAGCGATGGTGGTGGCTTCGGCAGGTCCAGCTGTGGAACTACCATTGGCTGCGGCTGACTGCAGCGCGTCGTCGTTCGTTTGTGCAGTGCTCGATGCCGCTGGCGTCGCCAGCTGCGCTGCGCCGCTCTGTGCAGCGGCCTGTTGCTGCTTTTGCTGTTGCCGATAGGTGTCCCAGCCACGCGACAACGACTGTGCGGCCGCGTCGGAAACGCAGCCCAGCGCCGTGCAGGCCAACAGCCATGTTGCGGTCCTTTTCATTGCATTCCCCAATGAGTCGTCCTCCATCGTCCCCGCATCCATGCGCACGCAGGCATGACCTGGCGGCGTCCGGAAGTGGCGCAGTTGCTGTCCCATTCGGGGGCTTTCCCAGCATCACCGGATCGTGCGCGTACTCGGCTTCAGGCATCGTCCGCGTGGACGTGCCGGTACTGACGTGTGATGCAGCCCCCTGACCGCAGCCGGCACAGTGAATCGAGTCTCAGCAGCTGTCAAGAAGGGCTGTGATCGCTGACCATCGGTGCGCACAGTGCGCGGCCAGTTGCCCCGAGAAGCGCTGCTGCCGACGGGTACGGCGTGCGCTGCGCTCCACGCACGCACGCCCGCTGCAGGCAGCGCGTCGTATGGACATATCGACAAGATTGACCGCAGCTGACGCGGCAACCTATTGATTCTTCGAGCCGTTCCACTCCCGGAACATTTCATTTGTTAAACAAATGTAATTTCAATACTCGCAAGTTCTAAAATTCACCGGACCGATCCCCCGCGATCATCGTGAACCTGCCAGACGCGTGATTCCTCCGCGCCGCCAAGGTCCGGAGACTTGCCATGCATTACCAGCCGCTGGACACCTCCAGCCTGCAAATCGTCACGCCCGTGCTGCTCAAGCAGGGCACCCGGCTGCTCGAGCCCAACGTCTATCGCACGCATCTGGATGGGCAGCTGGCGGTGGTCAAGGACTACAGCCGCTACCGCCGTACGCTGCTGGCGCCGATCGCGCGGCTGATGGTGCGGCACGAGGCCAAGATGCTGGCCCGCCTGCACGGCTGGCGGCACGCGCCGGCCCTGCTCGGCACGCTGGGCGGGCTGGCGTTGGGCATGGAGTTCATCCCCGGCGACACCCTCAGCGCCAGTGCGGTGGTCGGCCAGGAAGTGTTCCAACAATTGCAGCAGGCGCTGCGCCGCCTGCACGCCGTCGGCATCACCCACAACGATCTGCACGGCACCAATGTGGTGATCAGTGCCGGCGTGCCGGTGCTGATCGATTTCACCTCGGCCTGGCGCTTCCCGCGCTGGTTGCGGCGCGGCACGCTGGCGCGGCAACTGCAGCGCAGCGACCTGGCCAATTTCCAGAAGATGCGCCAGCGCCTGGCCGGGATCGCGCCGACCGCCGACGAGGCCGCACGCAGCGCCGAGCCGCGCTGGGTACGCACCATCCGCGGCAGCTGGAAGCGGCTGTATCGGCACCTGAAGCGCGATGCGCAGCCAACCAGTGCCGACTGAAACCCGCTGACCGGCAGGCCGCAAACCCGCCACCGAGGCAGCGCGCACGCGCCGTGATGCCTGGCTGGTGACGTGCAACCGCGCCCTGCATTCAGCACCGGCGTTGGCACCTGCGCAACAACGTATATCGATCTGCGTCCCGCGTGCTGATCCGGCGACGCGGGCCACTCCCACCGGGCTGCAAGCCTGGGCATCCCGATGCCACCGTGCGCCGATCTTCCTGGCGAGCAATCGACAGGCTGTGCCCAACGGCGCGGGAGGAATCGCCGGGGACAGGGGTACGCGCCGACGCAGCGCACCCGGCGGCGCCCTCCAGGCGGCTAGCCGGTCGTCCGGTCGCCGCCCCGGCTCCTCACTGCGCGCCGGCCGCTTTGGCTGCCGACGGCGCGCGGTAGGCGATCAGTTGCGGCGCGTCGGCGACGAAGCGGTCCAGCACGCCATCGGCGATCTTGACCGGGCCACCGAAGCGCGTGGCGCCAAGGATCGAGGGGATCGCCGCAGCGTCGGCGGCGATCCGCTTGGCATCGGCAAACGCAACTGCTGCCTGCGCGTCACCGCGATTGGCGGCATCCAGCCCGGCTGCGGTCTGCTGCAGCGCGCGGCCCCAGCCTTCCATCGCCTCCAGCCAGGGGCGCGATTGTTCTGCAAAGCCCTTGTCGGCCACGCCTGCACGAATGGTCTGCGGCGCGGCCGCGAACGCGTCGGCCGTACGCGCCAGCTCGGCGATGGCCTGGCTGCGCGCTGCCGCATCGCCCAAGGCAATCGTCTCGCGCACCTGGTCGAGCACCCCCTTCAGCCGCGGCGCCTGTTCCTGCCACGGCTGGCTGCCGAAGGTCGGCGCCAGATGCTGGGTATCGAAGAAGGTCAGCAGCGCAGCGGTCACCTGCGCGTCGCCACCGGCCAGGTCGCGTGCGGCCGCATGCCAGGTGCGCTGGGCGTCGTAGCCGGTGTCGTTCCAGGCGAAGGCGGTCAGCCCCATCACCGCCACCCGGCTGGGCACTTCCTGATTCATCGGGTTGGAGACGATGCCGGACAACTCCGCCGACAGGCCGGCCTCGCGCCGCGCATACGGCGCCATCAGCAGGCGCCCGGCCGAGGTTTCGAAATCGTTGACCGGGTAGTTGTCCCACAGCAGCGTCTTGCGGCCGAACGCCTTGGTCGCCGCGCGCGCATCGGGAATGGAAATGGCCGGCGGCACCACGTCGGTGCCGGTCCACTGCACCACGATCTTCGGGTCCAGATGCTTGCGCAGGGCTTCCTTGTACGGGCTTTCCTTGGCGTCGTAATACTCGGTCGGCACCATGATCAGCTCCGAGGCTGCATCGTGGCGGGCGACCAGATCGGCCTGCACCAGGTTGAGCAGATGCGACTGCGCGATACCGGCCGCCTGCGCGCCGGACGCGCCGAAGGTGGTCTTGTCGCGCTCGCAGTTCCACTTGGTGTATTCGATATCGTCCAGCGCCACGTAGAAGCTGCGGACGCCCAGCGCACGGAAGGCATCGAACTTGCGCAGCAGCGCCTTGGCATCGGCCGGATCGGAGAAGCACACCGACGGCCCCGGCGAGATCGCATAGACGAAGTCGACATGGTTGCGCCTGGCGGTGGCCGCCAGCTTGCCCAGCGCTTTCAGCGTCGCGGCCGGATATGCCTCGCGCCAGCGATCGCGCGCGTACGGGTCGTCCTTGGGGCTGTAGATGAAGGTATTGGCCTTGCTGCGGGCGAGAAACGCGATGTGCTTGCTGCGGTCGGCCATCGACCATGGCGCGCCGTAGAAGCCTTCGATGGTGCCGCGGATCGGCATCGCCGGATGATCCTGGATCGCCAGGGTCGGAATGGCCGGGCGCTCGACCAGCTGGCGCAGCGTCTGCGCCGCATGGAACAGCCCGTCGTTGTCATGACCGGCCAGCGTGATCAGGCTGCCGGTGCCGAGCGCCACGCTGGCGAGCGTATAGCCCTCCTTGTGGGTGTCCTGCACCGCCTTGCTGCGGGTCAGCGCATCGCGCACCACTGCCGCCTCACCGGTGCCGAGCACGATGTGCGGGCGGTCGAGCGTGGCTGGCAGACGCGCCGCGGTGGCGATCTTGGTGACGCCGGCCGTACCGAGGATGCGGCGTACCAGCGCGACCGATTCCGGATCCGCACCCGGCGCCGCCACCAGCACCACTGACTGACCCAGCGTGACGGTGCCGCCCTCCAGCGTGATCGAAACCGGCGTGGGGAAGATCGCCGGCTGGGTGACTGGCTGTGCCAGCGCGGGGACGGTTGCCGCTGCCAGGCCCGCTGCCAGCCAGAGCGAGAGCGGGCGCAAGCCCGACTTCCTATCGCGTCGCTTCATCCCCGAACTCCGGTATTGAAATGGTATTACGCCCTAGAGTAGGCAAGTCGTCGCGTGGCGACAAGCGGGCCCGGCCTCACGACATTTCCTCAGAGCAGAACGGCAGGCTGCGTGACGGCACAACGCTGAGGCCGCTGCTGGCCTCAGGCGCCGGATTTGATCTGCGGTATTGAAATGGTATGAGCACACGCGTGGGCGTGGTACCGCTCGGGTCATGTCGCGGGCCAACTGCCCCGGATGAGGTTGCGCACGGGGCACCGTCTCGCAGACGCGTCGGCCGTCGATGCCAGATGCCGCCTACCCACGGCGAATGGTGACCCACGACGCAGTGGTGGACGCCGTGGCGCTGTGTCGCGGCAATCGGGCGATGACGGGTGCGGTATCTCAGCAATCGGCCAATCGCCTGAGTACCAACAGCGCAGCAGCGGCCGAAGGCGCTGCCCGCTGACGCCTTACAGCGCGTCGCTGTCCAGCTCGCCGGTGCGGATGCGCACCACGCTGCCCAGGTCGTAAACGAACACCTTGCCGTCGCCGATCTTGCCGGTCCCGGCCGCGGTCACGATGGCTTCGACCACGCGCTCGGCCTGGTCGTCGGTCACCGCCACTTCGATCTTCACCTTGGGCAGGAAATCGACCACGTATTCGGCACCGCGATACAGCTCGGTGTGCCCCTTCTGGCGCCCGAAGCCCTTGACCTCGGTGACCGTGATGCCTGCGACCCCGCAGCCGGCGAGCGCTTCGCGCACATCGTCGAGCTTGAACGGTTTGACGATGGCCATGATCATTTTCATCGGTGCAGATCCAGCGGCATGACAGGGCGCGCAGCATACCGTGGACGGCCGTAACACTCACCCCGTGGCGCGCGGCCGTCACCGCGGCCGACAGTCGAATGGGACTATCCTTACCGCCTGCCGACTGCCTTGCCGATGTCCCGCGTGTCCCGGCCTGCACTAGGCTTCCTACGGACCTGCGGAGAACACCCATGATCGATTTCAACCAGCTCGACGACCTCGCCCGCCGCCTCAGCGACCTGGTGCCGCCGGGCCTGCGCCAATCGCGCGAAGAACTGCAGAGCACCTTCAAGGGCGCGCTGCAGGCCGGCCTGGGCAAGCTGGACCTGGTCACCCGCGAAGAGTTCGACGTGCAGCGCGCGGTGCTGCTGCGCACGCGCGAAAAACTCGACGCGCTGGAGCAGGCCGTGGCCGCGCTGGAAGCCCGCGCGCCCGCGACGCCGCCCGCAGCGCCACCTGCCGCTCCCTGACCAGGGCCCTCCACCATGAGTCTGGCGCTGGTGCACAGCCGTGCCCGCGTGGGGGTGCATGCGCCTGAGGTCCGGGTGGAGGTGCATCTCTCCGGCGGGCTTCCCTCCACCCAGATCGTGGGCCTGCCCGAGGCTGCGGTACGAGAATCGCGCGAACGCGTGCGTGCGGCGCTGCTGTGCGCACAATTCGAATTTCCCGCCCGGCGCATCACCATCAACCTGGCCCCGGCCGACTTGCCGAAGGAAGGCGGCCGCTTCGACCTGCCGATCGCCCTCGGCATCCTGGCCGCCAGCGGGCAGATCGATCGTCAAACCCTTGCCGACTACGAGTTTCTCGGCGAGCTGGCGCTGACCGGCGAGTTGCGCGGCGTCGATGGCGTGCTGCCGGCCGCCCTGGCTGCCGCGCAGGCCGGGCGACGGCTGATCGTGCCGCTAGTCAATGGTGCCGAAGCGGCTGTCGCCGGGCACGTCGAGGCCTTCACCGCGCGTACGCTGCTGGAAGTCTGCGCCGCGCTCAACGGCAGCCAACGGGCGCCCGCTGCCGAAGTAGCGATTCCGGCGCTCGGCGCGCGCGCGCTGCCCGACATGGCCGATGTGCGCGGCCAGCCGCACGCGCGTCGCGCGCTGGAGATCGCCGCTGCCGGTGGTCACCATTTATTGCTGGTCGGCAGCCCTGGCTGCGGCAAGACCCTGCTCGCCTCGCGCCTGCCCGGCCTGTTGCCGGAATCCAGCGAGGCCGAGGCACTGGAAACCGCAGCCATTACCTCGGTCAGCGGCCGCGGGCTGGATCTTGCGCGCTGGCGGCAGCGGCCCTACCGGGCTCCGCACCATACCGCCAGCGCGGTCGCATTGGTCGGGGGCGGCACGCATCCGCGCCCGGGCGAGATCTCGCTGGCCCACAACGGCGTGCTGTTTCTGGACGAATTGCCCGAATGGCAGCGGCAGACGCTGGAAGTATTGCGCGAGCCCCTGGAATCGGGCCTGGTGACGATCTCGCGCGCCGCGCGCAGCGTGGATTTCCCCGCACGCTTCCAGCTGGTTGCTGCCATGAACCCATGCCCGTGCGGATGGGCCGGCGATGGCAGCGGGCGTTGCCGCTGCAGCAGCGACAGCATCCGCCGCTATCGCAGCCGCATCTCCGGCCCGTTGCTGGACCGGATCGACCTGCATGTCGAAGTGCCGCGACTGCCTCCGCAGGCCTTGCGCAGCGGCGATCCCGGCGAAGACAGCACCAGCATGCGTGCCCGCGTGGTCGCCGCTCGCCAACGGCAACTCGCGCGTGCCGGCGCACCCAACGCTCACCTGGATCAGGCACAGACCGATGACCACTGCCGCCTGGAAGGCGACGATCAGGTGCTGCTGGAACGCGCCATCGAACACTTGCAGCTCTCCGCACGCTCGATGCATCGCATCCTGCGCGTGGCCCGCACCATTGCCGATCTCGACGACAGTGCGGCCATTGCCACCCGGCATCTGACCGAGGCCATTGGTTACCGCAAACTGGATCGCGCCATCGGCACGGCGAGCGCGGCGTAGCAGCGCCGATCCAAACGCCTCAACGTGGTGCCATTGGTCCACCGTACGACGATGCCGCGCAGTTTCATTAGGACGCTAAGGAATTCCAGACGGCAATGCGATCGATCGCTGTCTCCATCGAAGGGTTATCTGCTGCCGGTTCGTCGGCAGGGCGCGTGCGCGTGCTTCCATCCGGCGGCACAGCATTCGCCGATACGTCCACACGCTCTCTCCAGCGTCGCAACATCCATTTCATGGCGATGCACGTACAACGTCCGCCTTCCCATTGCGCAGAGGCCGTCATGAGCCGACTTCCCGACCTAGTCACCGTCCCGTCCCTGGATCTGAATCGTTATCTGGGCACCTGGTACGAAATCGCACGGCTGCCGATTCGCTTCGAGGATGCCGATTGCACCGATGTGTCGGCGCACTATTCGTTGCAGGACGATGGCACGGTGCGGGTGCAGAACCGCTGCCTGACCGCCGAGGGCGAGCTGGAAGAAGCGATCGGCGAAGCGCGCGCCATCGACGACAGCAATGCACGGCTGGAGGTCACCTTCCTGCCCGAAGGCCTGCGCTGGATTCCGTTCACCAAAGGCGATTACTGGGTGATGCGCATCGATGCGGACTACACCGCCGCGCTGGTCGGCGGACCCGACCGCAAGTACCTGTGGCTGCTGGCAAGGCTGCCGCAACTGGACGAAAACACCACCCAGGCCTATCTGGCGCATGCGCGCGAGCAGGGCTTCGATCTGGCCCCGCTGATCCACACCCCGCACACCGGGCGACTGACCGAGCAGCCACTTCCCTGACAGCGACGCCAAGCCGACAAAGCAGCCTTCAACGTTTCTCGCCTGGGCACGCTTCCTCGGCCAGCGAATGGCTTGTGTCTTTGGGGATCGGGGTTGCGGGTAGCTCGACCGTAGAGCCAGACCAACTCTAGAGCGGCTGATCTGCGGCCTGGCTGCAGGGCCCTTGCCCGCCCACCATCGCGGGACACGCTGCAAGTACATGCCTGTAGGCTCTTACGCGGCATCCATGCCGCGCAAGGTCCCGCGACGGTAGGCAGCCAAGGTCCAGTCGAGATGGTCGGTGTGCATGGGGCAAGCAGGGCAAGACATGGTTGGTCGGAGTCACTGCATGTGCCCCCGGCTTCCCATCCCAAGCCGCGCAGCACACAGGTGTTCAACACGCAATCGACAAACGTCTCGTCTGCCCGCCGCAAGCTCAGGAACACGCTTTCGAGAAAGCGGCCGACCAACTTGCTAGTGCGGACCCCCGCCGGTTGCGGGACCCTTGGCGGCATCAATGCCGCCAGGGAGCCTATACGGACGGATTCACGGCGTGTCCCGCAAGCGGTGAGGGCGCCGCACCCTCGACCTACCCCCCTCGCCTATCTGATATTGGACGACTGGCGACCGGACTGCAGCCCGACTCAACCGTCGAGCGCACCCAGATCCTTGGCCGCAGCCTGCGCGCCTTCCAGGCTGTCGAAGGCGACGCCGGTGTCGCCGACCACGTACTTGGTCAGTTCGCCATCGCGGGTGGTTTCCTGCATCTTGAAGATCGGCACCGCATCGGTGCCGCCGACGCGTTCTTTCTGCGTTGTCATGGTGATTCCTCCAGGGAGAGTGCCTTGCACGGGGCCGGGTGGCGCCGTGGCTCCCGCTTGGGAGCACAGACACTTCGACCCTAGCGCGCCGCCTGGTGCAGGCGCGTGAATCCGTTGACGAGGCCGATTGCCACACCTGCCGGCATCGTCGTTTGCAGAAAATCACGTCTGCTTCGCTCCGCGGACGCGCGCAACCCGCGCGTCTGTCGTACATTCGCGACGTGCAGCCTCATCAGTCCACCGTCACTGTCTCCAGCGTCCTCGCGCGGCACGTCCGCGTGCGGCACCGGCAGGCTGCGCCAGTGGCGGGGCGATACGCGTCAGCGTCGCTCTGCACGGGCTGTCGTGCGTGAGCACCCCTCCACGCAGATGTGGGTGGTGAGGTGAAGCGTCAACGCATCATCAGTCTGACCGTGCTGCTGGTATTGCTGGGCGCAATGCTTCCGATCAGCCTGTCCTACTATCTGGCATGGCGGCTGGCGCTGGACCGCGAGGAGAGCAAACTCGCGCAGCTCGCGGCGCTGTCGATCCGGCGCACCGACACTGCCTTCGACGAGGCCCATGGCGCGCTCCTGAGTATGGGCGCATCGCAGCTGCCGCCCTGCTCGCAGTCGCATCTGGCGCAGATGCGCGCACTGGTACTGGCCAGTCACTACATCGTCGAACTCGGCTACATGCAGCAGGGCCGGTTGCGCTGTACCTCATGGGGGCCATCGCCGCAGGCGGTTGCGCACACCGCTGCCGACTTCGTGGTCAAGCGTGGCATTGCGGTCACTACGAGGCTGCGTCCGCTGGCCAATCCGCAACACCCGCTGATGGCCCTGCAACTGCGCGACTACAACGTCCTGATCAATCCGACCACGCTGACCGACATCAATCTGCCGCCCGGCCTGCAGTTGGCGATCGGCACGCCGGACGGACAGATACTGAGCAGTACCGGCACTGCCGCCGAGCGGCTGCTGATCGCAGCGCCGACCGACGCCTCCGGCACCGGCGCAGATGCCCAGGTATTGTCCGGCCGCGACCGCCGCGGCGACTGGGCCGCGGTCGTCACCGAGCCGGCGGCCTATCTGCGCGGGCCGCTGGCGGCCGCGCGGCTGCAGGTGGTACCGGTCGGCATTGCGCTGGCGCTGCTGTTGGTCAGCCTGGTGATCTGGGTGTCGCGGCGGCGGTTGTCGCCGCTGGCACGGCTGGAAATCGCCGTCCAGCGCAACGAGTTCGTCGTGCATTACCAGCCGATCATCGCGCTCGACACCGGCGCCTGCGTCGGTGCCGAGGCGCTGGTACGCTGGCAGCAACCCGATGGCGTGCTGATCCCGCCCGATGCCTTTATCCCGCTGGCCGAAGAAAGCGGCTTGATCCTGCCGATCACCGACCTGGTGGTGGCCGAAGTCATCCGCGACCTCGGCCCCACCCTGGCGGCTGACCCCTCCCTGCACGTGGCCATCAATGTCTCTGCCGAGGACATCAAGAGCGGCCGTGTGCAGACCGTGCTTGCCCAGGCGCTGCACGGCACTAGTGTGGACAGCGGGCAGTTGTGGGTGGAGGCGACCGAACGCAGCCTGATGGACATCGAAGCGGCACGCACCACCATCACCCATTTGCGCGGTGCCGGCCACACGGTGTCGATCGACGACTTCGGCACCGGGTACTCGAGCCTGCAGTACCTGCAGGGATTGCCGCTGGATGCGCTGAAGATCGACAAGTCGTTCGTGGATACCATCGGCACCCACTCGGCCACCAGCGCGGTGACCTCGCACATCATCGACATGGCCAAGACGCTGCAGTTACGCACCATTGCCGAAGGCGTGGAACGGCAGGAGCAGCTGGACTATCTGCGCGCGCACGGCGTGGATCTGGCGCAGGGCTGGCTGTTCTCGCGCGCGCTGCCGGCTACCGGCTTCATCGCCTACCACGCACTAATGCGCGGCGCTGCGCACTGACCGGCGCCGGGACGGCGCCCTGCACTGACCTGGACCGTCAGGACGCGTAAGTCGACCAATAGCCACGGCGATCCAGGCACCACGATAAACGTTGTGCGCGCACGGCATGCTCGAATCGCAGCGCAGGTACTGATCTCGCCCGCACGCAAGCTCAAATTGCCCGAACGCGTGCTGCCCGAGCTGGCGCTACCGCTTTGCGTTCACCCCTGCCGCAAGCACCGATGCCGAGCACCCGGCAAGGTGCAATCTCGTGTGGCGATCCTACTGGGACTGACTGCACCAAAAAAAAAAGGCCGCCAATGGCGGCCCTTTCGATCAGGCGCTTTGCAAGGCGCCTTCGCGTTGGCGGCGTACCGGCTTGGGCCGGCTCGGGAACGCATGCCGCACGATCCGCCACATCACCTGGCCGAACTGACGCGGCAGCGAGCCGGTGTTGTAGTGCTGGCCGTAACGCGCACAGACCTGCTTCACCTCGACCGCAATCTGCGCGTAGCGATTGGCCGGCAGGTCCGGATAGAAGTGATGCTCGATCTGGTGGCTCAGATTGCCCGACAGCACGTTCATCAGCTTGCCACCGGTGAGGTTCGAGGAACCCCGCAGCTGACGCAGATACCAATGGCCGCGCGACTCGTTGCGGATCGACTCCTTCGGGAACACTTCCGCATCGGCGGTGAAGTGGCCGCAGAAGATGATCACGAAGGTCCAGATGCTGCGCAGCACGTTGGCGGCCAGGTTACCCAGCAGCACGGTCAGGAAGAACGGGCCGGCCAGCAGCGGGAACACGATGTAGTCCTTGAGCATCTGGCGGCCCATCTTGCGGCCGACCGGCAGGAACGAGGCGCGCAATTCGGCCGCCTTCATCTTGCCGGCGAACCAGCGGCCCAGGCGCAGGTCCTGGATGGCCACGCCCCATTCGAACAGCAGCGCAAAGAACACCGCCACGAACGGCTGCAGCAGGTAGAACGGGCGCCAGCGCTGTTCGGGAAAGATGCGCAGCAGGCCGTAGCCGATGTCGTCGTCCATGCCGCGCACGTTGGTATAGGTGTGGTGCTTGAAGTTGTGCGTCTTGCGCCAGTTGTCGCCGGTGGCAACGATGTCCCACTCGTAGGTGTTGCCGTTGAGCTGCGGGTCGCCCATCCAGTCGTACTGGCCGTGCATGACGTTGTGGCCCAGCTCCATGTTCTCCAGGATCTTGGACAGGGTCAGCAGCACCACGCCGGCGATCCAGGCCGGGATCAGCACGCTGTGCACGAACGCGCCCAGGAACAGCAGCGCGCGACCGGCCACGCCGGTCCAGCGCACCGCCGCCACGATGCGGCGGATGTAACGCGCATCGGCGGCGCCGACCTGGCTCTGCACGCGGGCGCGGATGGCATCGAGCTCGTCGCCGAAGGACTGCAGTTCGGCAGCGGACAGGGCGCGGTTATGGACTCGGCTCATGAAGATTCCTTACAGATCCAGGATCAGGTCAGTGCTCGGGGCACTGATGCACAGGCGGACCTGTGCGGTGGGTTCATTGCTGCGCTCACCGGTCAACAGGTGGCGCGTGGTGCCGGACTGGCGCGCGCAGGCGCAGCTGTTGCAGATGCCCATGCGGCAGCCGTATTTCGGGCGCAGGCCTTGCGCTTCCAGCCCTTCCAGCAGCGACTGGCCGCGCGGCAGGCTGAGCGTACGGCCACTGCGTGACAGCTGGACCTGCACATCACCGGTTTCGCCGTCTTCCAGCGTCGGCACGCTGAAGGCTTCGGCCTGGAACGCGGCCACGCGGCCCTGCAGGCGCGCACGCGCCGCCTGCACGAAACCGCCCGGCCCGCAGACCATGACGTGACGGCTGGAGAGATCGGCAATCTGCTGCAACGGATAGGTATCGATGCGCGCCGCCGGCGTGGCGCCTTCGCGGGTGGTCAGCAGCCGTACGCGCAAGCGCGGATGGGCGGCGGCCATCGCCTCGAATTCGTCGACGAAGCAGGCTTCGTCACGCTGGCGCACCCAGTACAGCAGGTCCACGTCCATCGGCATGCCGGCCTGCGCGGCGGCCTGCAGCAGCGCGCGCATCGGGGTGATGCCCGAGCCGGCCGCCAGCAGCAACAGCGGCGTCGGGGTGGTCGGCAGCAGCATGTCGCCGAAGGCCGGATCCAGCGACACCACCGTCCCGATCGGCGCAGCGCCGGCCAGGTAGCGGCTGACCAGCCCGCCCTCGATCGCCTTGACGGTGATCGCCAGGCGGCCATCGGCCAGCACGGTCGGGCTATAGCTGCGCAGCAGGCGGCGGCCGTCGATCTCCACGCCCAGGCTCACGTGCTGGCCGGCCTGCAGGCCCTGCCAGTGGCCATTGGGCCGCAGCACCAGGGTCACCGCGTCGCGGCTGGCGGCCGTGCGCGCGACCAGGCGGGCCATCGGCCGTTCCAGCGTCCACAGCGGGTTGAGCCGGGTCGCCCAGAAGTCGAACAGCTGCGGCGACACCAGCCGGCGCGCCAGACGCGTCGGCAATGGGGACTTGGACTTGGGAGGAGATGCCAGGTTCATGGATTGCACTATACGCATGCATGCACAGCCGTGTATACAGTTGTATATCGATCAGAGGAGCTATGATTCAGGCCCACGCCTAGCTGCTGCCTCATGACCTCCATCGCCCTGCCTTCCCAAGACGCGCCGCCGTCACGCAAGCCGGCGATTTCACGCGAGGACCTGATCGCCGCGGCGCTGTCGCTGATCGGACCGCATCGCAGCCTGTCCACGCTGAGCCTGCGCGAGGTGGCACGCGAAGCCGGCATCGCGCCGAACAGCTTCTATCGCCAGTTCCGCGACATGGACGAGCTGGCGGTGGCCTTGATCGATCTGGCCGGGCGTTCGTTGCGCACCATCATCGGCCAGGCCCGCCAGCGCGCCACCTCCACCGACCGCAGCGTCATCCGCGTGTCGGTCGAAGCCTTCATGGAGCAGCTGCGCGCCGACGACAAGTTGCTGCATGTGCTGCTGCGCGAAGGCGCGGTGGGCTCGGATGCATTCAAGCAGGCGGTGGAGCGCGAGCTCAGCTATTTCGAAGACGAGCTGCGGGTGGACCTGATCCGCCTGGCCGCCGCCGACAACGCCAAGCTGCATGCACCGGCGCTGGTGTCCAAGGCGATCACCCGGCTGGTGTTTGCGATGGGCGCGGTGGCGATGGACTCGCCGCCGGAAAAAGATCCCGAGCTGATCGAACAGATCTCGCAGATGCTGCGCATGATCTTGACCGGCGCACGTACCTTGGGCACGCACGGCGGGTGAGCGTGGTTTGACGTTGGAAGCGGCGTGCCTGCCCTGCTTTCATCGATGACGCTTGATCGTTGAGCGCTGCAGCCCGGCTGGCTGCGGATGGATTGCATCGCACGTCTGTACTGCCATCGCGTCAATGACCTTGTGGTCATGCTGGCGTCGTCCACCTGCGTTGCCGCGTCGAGCATCGTTCAAGCGCCCGTGCATCGACATGGCCGCAGGTACTGCGTTTCGCACAGCCAGCCAGAAATAGCGATCGCTGAAACATCTGTAGTGCCTGCGTTCGAAGGCATTTCGATGACCTGCAGGGCAATACGGCCGCATCTTCTGAAGGCCACCGCTTTGTGGAAATACGCTTGGCGTTATCGGCTGACGTCTTGGTACAGATTATCCGTACACACCAGCCACGTAAGGCCATTCGATAAATCAATACACCTGCAGTGCAAGCTTGCTTGAGCGCGATGTTGCAGGCTGGCGTCAGCAACCTCATCCATACCGACAGATGCACAGTTCAGTCTTGTCGCGACGGCACTCACGTCCAAGCACACGCGTTTCACTCCTCGCTGGCCAAGGTGGCGCCACGTTCGCGATCTGCTCGACAGACGCACCTACAGCCACCCCGGAGACGACATGAGCAACCACGATACCCCTCTCGACAAGCAGGAACGCAAGGCCGAAGCGCAGGATTTGAATCGTGATCCGATCTCCGGCGCACCCCGTTCGCATCCGGTAGGCGTGGGTGTGGGCGGCGTTGCAGGCGGCGCTGCCGCAGGTGCGCTGGCCGGTACGGTGTTCGGCCCGCTGGGCACCCTGATCGGCGCTGCGGTGGGCGTGGTGGCCGGCGCTGCAGCCGGCAAGGGCGTGGCCGAGCGCCTGGACCCGACAGTGGAAACCGAATACTGGCGCCAGGAATATCAGAACCGTCCTTACTACAAGGAAGGCACCGATTACGATCGCGATTACGCCACCGTGTACGGCTTCGGCCTGCAGGCGCGCGAAACGCGCCCAACCAGCACCTGGGAAGAAACCGAAGCGACCCTGGCCGGCGAGTGGCCGCGCAATCGCGGGGAATCGCGACTGGAATGGGAAGAAGCGCGCCTTGCTGCGCGTGATGCCTGGGAGCGCGCCGATCGCACCCATAGCGTCTATCGCGAGGGCGACACGCATTACGAAGGCCGCTTCGACAGCGCGAGCTATCGCGATGCCGAGTATTCCTATGACGATTATCGTCCGGCCTATCGTTATGGCATGCAGGCGCGTCAGCAACACGCCGGCCGCCAGTGGGACGACCATCTGGAACGCGACCTGGGCGACGGATGGGACCGGTTCAAGTCCAACTCGCGCCTGAGCTGGGAAAAGGCCAAGCACGCAGTGCGCGAAGCCTTCGATTCCGAGCATCACGGTGATGCGGCACGTCGCAACCCGACCGACCCGCGCGTCTAAGCTCATACGGCCTGGCGCCGAGCCAGGTTGAAGTCTTGGAAAAAGAACGGGCCCCACGGGCCCGTTCTTCTTTGTGGAAAGCACTGCCATGCAAAAGGCGTTCTAGCGAACGCGCGAATCAGCTGGAACTGTTCTCCACCGCACGGATATCGCCACGGAATTCGTTCGTGCCCTGCCCCGGCGAGGAGAGCGCATCGCTCTGCTGCTTGAGCCTGTGCTTGCGCGCGGCCACCACTTCCTTGGCCAGGGCGATGCGCCGGCCGACCACCATCTCGGTCAGCCAGTCGATCAGCGTGCGCGTATATTCCTGCTGGTGTTCCTTGACGCTCAATGCGTGATCGGCACCGGCAATCACGCGTGCACTCAGCGAGCGCGCATTGACGAAGGCATTGGCGTAGTTGCGCAATACCGGATGCGGCACGATCACATCGTGTTGCGCCTCCACCAACAGCACATCGCCTTTGTAATCGGCACAGGCGGCCAGGGCGATATTGTCGTCGGGGGTCAGCACGCGTTGCCGGTAGTCCATCAACTCCGGATCGGCGTTGAGGCTCACCTTGGGGTGATCCCAGTGCTCGTCCTTGTAGAGCGCGGGCGAGCGCAACGCCAGCCATTCCACCGGGCGTTCGCGCGTCAGCAATGCCGACAGGTAGCCGCCGTAACTGAGCCCGACCACCGCAATCGACTGCGGATCGACGTACGGCAGGCCAGCGAGCTGATCGTAGGCGGCCTTGATGTCGTCCAGGTTCTGCGCGCGTGTCACGCTCTGGCGCATCGACGCATAGCCTTCGTGACCGCGCAGGTCGAAGGTCATGCAGATGCAGCCCAGGCCGACCGCTTCGCGCGCACGCACCAGGCTGTGATGCTGGCTGCCGCCCCAACCGTGGACGAACAACACGGCGGGAATGCCGGTGGGCGTCAGCAAGGTGCCGCTGAGTTCGTCCTGGTCGACCGGGATCTGGATGCTGGAAAGTTTGGCTTCCATTATGCGGTGGATACCCTCCTGTATTTGAAGCGCGGACCCGGCCCGGCGCGCTCCGCGCGGTAGTAGATCTGCGCATCCGCAGGCGGTTCGCCCTGATAGATCTCATGCGTGGATGCATGCACCCACTGCAGGTTGGCGTCATCCTGAAAGCTGGAGATCGCGGCAAGCTCGGCCGGTGTCGCGCCGCCGACGCGCCAGGATTGCTCCAGCACACCACAGACCGGACCGGCCTGCCCATCGTCGCCACTGACCACGTCGTAGTTGCGCCGCGAGATGTGCAACCCAGGATAGGCGGCGGTGATGAATCGATCGTATCTGCAGGCCTGCTCGACCACCCGCTGTTGCAGCAACGGTAGCGCGGTCATGGCCAGTGCCTCGAGCGATCCGCGATATACATGCAGCGACGAGCCGCCGTAGACCTCTTCATCCTGCGTGTTGCGCACACTGCATTGCGTGCCGTAATAGGCAATCTGGACACCGGCAAGGCAGAGCTCGCCCACGCTATGCGTCACGGGCTGCAGGATGTTGCGCTCCAGCACCGCGCCATGCGTGCGCAAATAATGCTCCGGCAGGCTGTCCAGCACCTGCGCGAGGTGCGCTGCACCGGCGATACGCCATTGGCCGTTGCCACCCACGCCGGTCGGCAGCTTCAGTCGCACACCGCCATCCGGAAGCAGGAGCTCCAATGCACGCAGGGCATCGATGCGCGAAAACACCGTATAGCCCGCCAATGTTGCCGGGATCAGCGCGGTGGCCAGTGCCTTGTTCCATCCGGCGATGCTGGCTGCATGGTCGGCAATGAGCGGGTGGCCGATCACCTTGGTCGCCAAGAAGGCATGCGGCACGATGCCGCCCAGCAAATCCGCCGCGTCATCGATACCGAGTCCATGCGCCTGTTCCGAGGTCAAGGTCTCATCGGGCACATGAAACACGGTCTCAGGAACAACATGCTTGGAGTCACTGGCGTGCCCTGCGCCGCGAACGCCCAGCAACCTTGCGATTTCACCGCAGACCCAGGCATGCGTGGCACGCTCATGACCGTCCTCGGGCACCGGACGCGTGACATGCCCCACGACCTGGCAGTACTGCCTGTGCGCCATCACGTCTCCCCTCGCAGCGTCGAGCCGCGTGCCGTTGCTGGCTTGTTCAAACAGTTGAGACGTATGCAGGCATTGATACAGCGCTATGCGATGCCCGGGAGAAACGGCTTATTTCAGCGTCAGATAGAACGCAAATACGATCGCAAGGACGACGATCAAGCTGATGGCGACACGTCCCCCTCGTAGCTCCACCAAGGCATGCCACCACACGCGTGCTTCGGAGGTACCGCTGGCGGCTTGCGGCTTACGGCTGCTTTCGCTGTCCTGCATCCTGAGTACTCTCATCTCCCTAAAGTCATCCCACATCCTAAGCATCAGACGTTACACAAGTGTGGAACGATTCAGAATCTTCCGTAAATTGCGGCATTGCGCAGGCGTTTCTCGCTCATCAATGCAGCCACCAGCCGATACGCGATGGCAAGCCTCACACCTCGATGGCCGACATTTCAGCCAATGCAATCGATTGCTGGCTGTTGCTCAGCACGACGCCATCGCCTCGATCGCAACTGCACGTCATTCGCGGCATGGCCTGCATACGCAGCGTGTAGAGGCGCAAATGCAAGCTGACCAGTTAAGCACGCACCGCGGCAGTGCGTTGAATAGTCGGGTTCGATGATCATTCGTTGACACAGCCGCAGTTACCCTGCATGTCAAGTTTGTTTAACCCGGACCACGCGAAGTCATGAGCAGAGACCCATCCGTCATCGATGTACAAGCCGAAATCGCGCATTGGCAGGCGCGGCACGCGCAGGGCAACCTGGGTGCAGGCAAGTTCAGCGAATTGTCCCCGGTGGTGAAAATGGCCTGCGATATCTATCTGCAGGCGCCGCGTTCGAGCGATCAGGAACGCCTGCGCCTGTTTCGCGACCGCCTGGAACATCACTTCATTTCATCCAGCACCCAGTCCAATTACGAGCAATTGGCCACCGACTGCTGGCACCGGCTGGGTGCACGCAATAGTTGAGCAGTATGTGTTGAGCAAGACCGTTACTCATTGGAGAGCATCATGAAAACCCCGTATCAAGTGCAGCAGGAGCTGGAGCGATTGGAGCGGCTGGTTCCGCACATCGTCAGCGACCAGGGCGACCGCGCGGAGGACATCCTAGGCTTCCATGTCGCCAGCTTGCTGGGCAGTGCCCCGGCCAGCGAACACGCGCTAATTCGCGAGCGCACCGCACGCATGGCGCGCGTGTGCCGCACCGCGCAGGACACCGTGCGTACGCCAGCCAGATCGTTGGGCCTTGGCGCAGCCGCCCAGGCGCAGCTGGCCTGACCGGCAGGCGCCGATCCACGCATCACCGGAGCCGCGTAGCGGCTCCTTTGCATTTCACCGTCGGCAGTATTGGCCGCATTCTTTTAGGACCTCCATGAAATCCCTTCTTGTCGCGACATCGCTCCTTGCCGTGCTCTCCCTGACCGCCTGCGATCGCCCCGGCGGCGATGCCTCGCGGACTGCGCCGGCAGTATCGCCCGAACCGACTGCCGCACCGGTCAGCGGCACCGGCGCTGCCGAACTGGCCAAGGGCGATCCCGCCGTGCTCGGCGTGCTGGCGGCGCTGGATGAAAACGAAATCGCGCTGGCCAAGCAGGCCATCTCCCAGGATCTGGGCGGTGCGACCGACACCTTCGCCAAGCAGCTGCTGCACGACCACGAAGCCAACCTGGAGAAAAGCAAGGCACTGGGTGCCACCGACAGCCCGCGTGCCGATGCAATGCGCGCCAAGGGCAAGGCAGCGGTGGACGCACTGGCAAAGACGGCGACCCTGCCCGATGGCAAGGACGCCTACCGCAATGCCTTCCTGCGCACGATGGTCAGCGACCACGGCGACACCATCAAGATCATCGACGCCGAACTGCTGCCCGCCGCCGAAAGCGCGCCGGTCAAGCAGCATCTGGAAGAAAGCCGGCGCGTGGTGTCGGCGCACTTCGAGCGTGCCCACGCGGTGTCCTCCTCGCGCTGAGCCCGTTGCAGCGTCTGCAAGCACCCAACGCGCCGGCCTGTCCGGCGCGTTGGCGTTTGGGCCTTGCTGGTCTTTACTGGTGGACGCGCGCTGCGCCCGGCCGCCGTCCTGGTGCCGCACGCGGCCATCGCAGCGGGTGCAGCAGCGACTTCACTTTGCAGCAGGCAGCGCTGGCCTATCGTGCCGCATCGATTCGGCGCAGGAATGTCCCATGCAGTTGCTCATCACCGGCGGCACCGGCTTCATCGGCCAGGCCTTGTGTCCGGCACTGGTGCAGGCCGGGCACCAGGTCAGCGTGCTGACCCGCGACCTGCGGCGCGCAGCGCGTCGCCTGCCCGGCATGACCGTGGTGGACACGCTGGACGGCGTGCAGGCCGATGCGGTCATCAATCTGGCGGGCGAGCCGCTGGCGGCTGGCCGCTGGACCGATGCGCGCAAGCAGCGCTTCCGCGCATCGCGCCTGGGCATCACCGGCCAGCTGCATGCCTGGATCGCGCAGCAGCCGGCCGAACGGCGCCCGGCGGTGCTGATTTCCGGCTCGGCGGTGGGCTATTACGGCGAGCGGGGCGACAGCACCCTGACCGAGGCGGACCACGCCGGCAACGATTTCTCTGCGCAGCTGTGCCGCGACTGGGAAGCCGAAGCGGCAAAGATCGGCGCACTCGGCCCGCGCGTGAGCTGGGTGCGCACCGGCATCGTGCTCGACCGCGACGGCGGCGCCCTGGCCCGCATGCTGCCGGCGTTCCGCTTCGGCGGCGGCGGCCCGTTCGGCGATGGCCGCCACTGGATGAGCTGGATCCACCGCGCCGACATGGTGGCCTTGCTGCTGTGGTTGCTGGAACACGGCCAGCCCGGCGCCTACAACGCCACCGCACCGACCCCGGTCACCAATGCCGAGTTCGCGCGCACCCTGGCCCACGTGCTGCATCGTCCGGCACTGCTGGCGCTGCCAGCCGGCCTGCTGCGGCTGGGCTTCGGCGAGATGGCCGAGCTGCTGCTGATCAGCCAGCGCGTGCTGCCGCAACGCGCGCTGGATGCCGGCTTCCGCTTCCAGTATGTCCATCTGGAAGCGGCGTTGCGCGCCATCCTGCAGCGCTAGCGCCTGCGTGGCCCTGGGGCCCTGCGCAATGGCAGGGCTGCCGGCCGCATGTAACGGCACGGAGGGCCATGCACTAATATTTGCCTAACGACCATCTCCGACAGTGCTGCCGATCTCGGACTGGCCCTGGGCCCGGCGGAACACCTATGCACCTGCTGCTTGTCGAAGACGACACCATGCTGGCCAACGCGATCTGCGATGGCGTCCGCCAGCAGTCCTGGACCATCGACCACGTCGGCAGCGCCAATGCCGCCAAGACCGTGCTGGTGGACCACCGCTACACCGCGGTGCTGCTGGATATCGGCCTGCCGGGCGAATCCGGGCTGACGGTGATCCGCTTCATGCGCGGCCATTACGACGCCACGCCAGTGATCGCGCTGACCGCGCGCGGCCAGCTCACCGACCGCATCCGCGGCCTGGATGCCGGTGCAGACGACTACCTGGTCAAGCCGTTCCAGTTCGACGAGCTGATGGCGCGGCTGCGTGCGATCACCCGGCGCAGCCAGGGCCGCGTGGTTCCGCTGCTCACGCAGGGCGATGTCTGCGTGGACCCGAGCAGCCGCAAGGTCACCCGCGACGGCAAGTGGGTGGCGCTGAGCGCGCACGAATACCGCCTGCTGCTGGCGCTGATGGAACGCGCCGGGCGCGTGGTCACCAAGGATCAACTGGAAGAAGGCGTCTACGGCGGTCCGTCCGAAGGCGGCAGCAACATGATTGCGGTATACGTGCACCAGCTGCGCCGCAAGCTGGGCGACGAGCTGATCTCCACGGTGTATGGCCAGGGCTACATGGTCGGCAAGGCACCGGAATGAAATCGCTGCAGGCACGCATGCTGGCGGCGCTGGCCGCAATCGTGTTGTTGAGCTGGTCCACCTCGTTGTGGATCCTGGTCGCCCTGGTCACCCAGGGCCATCACAGCGTGTTCGAGCAGGAGCTCAACATGTTCGGCGACCAGTTGATCAGCGCCCTGCCCGATGCGCTGGAGCACCGCTTCGATACGCAACCGGAGCCACCGGCCGCGGTCGATACGCACACCCCGATCGGCAATGCGTCCTCGCGCATGAGCTTCAAGCAGACCTTGATTGCGATGGTGCTCAACACCTTGCAACTGGGGGTATTGGGCGTGCTGGTGTGGTGGGCGGTCCGCACCTCGCTCGCACCGCTGCGCGCCATCTCCGGCGCCATCGCGCAACGCACCGGGCTGGAGACCGAGCCGGTGCCGCTGGCGCAGGTGCCGGACGAGATTCGCCCGCTGATCGGCTCCTTCAATTCGCTGCTGGCCCGCGTGGAAAAGACCGTGCAGGCCGAGCGCGATTTCGTGGCAGACGCCGCGCACGAACTGCGCACCCCGCTGTCTGCGCTGCATGCCTACGCCGAGGTCGCGCTGCGCGCACCCACGCTGGAGGCCAAGGACGCGGCGCTGCAGCAGCTGCTGGAAACCGCGCGCCGCAGCAATCGGCTGGCCGAGCAATTGCTGGATCTGGCGCGGCTGGATGCAGGCATCAGTTCGGCGGCGTACCAGCAGGTGGACATGGGCGAGCTGATCTCGCATGTGCTGGACGAATTCAGCGTGCAGGCAGAGGCCCGCCACATCAATCTGCAGGTGGAAGCATCGCCGTGCCTGCTGCGTTGCGATGTGGATGCGGTGGGTATCCTGATCCGCAATCTGGTCGACAACGCCATCCGCTATGGCCGGCCTCACGGCATGGTGGAAGTGAGTTGCGGCTACTGCCTGCGCGCCGATGCGCTGCATCCGTTCGTGCAGGTCAGCGATGACGGCCCGGGCGTGCCGGAGAGTGCCCACGCGTCCATCTTCGAACGCTTCTACCGGGTTGCCGGCAGCCAGGTGCAGGGCAGCGGGATCGGGCTGTCGCTGGTGGCCGGCATCGCGCGCCTGCACGAAGCCAGCATCGAAACCTGCGAAGGCCACGAGGGCCGCGGCCTGTGCGTGCGCGTGGTGTTCGCCAGCGAGGGCGTGCGCCGCACCGGCTGAACGCAGGTGGCGCGTGGCGATCGCCCAGCGCCCAACCCAATAAGTTTCCAACACCCGCTACCTACAGTGCACTCACCGCACGCATCCAGGATGCATGGTGATGTTTCACTCGATCCGTTCCACCCCGCTCTCCCCCGCCGCCATCGCGCTGCTGGCACCACATACGGCTGCCAACGACAGCGTTGCCCCTGCCCCGGTCGCCGATGTCCTCCTGCTGGACTTTCGCTGTGGCCGCACCGGCACGCGCAATCGCGACATCTGGAGCGAACTGCCGGATATCCGCAGCGCGCGTCAGGCGCGCCGGCTGCAGCACTGGGCCAAGAGCGGGGTGTTGTTCACTGCCGCCGCAGTGGTGTTTGCGCTGGCGGTGGCCAGCTATCTGATGCATTGAGCGCGCGGCCCCGCTGGCGCGTGCTTGCCCCTATCTGCTTCCTCTCCAGGTATTTGCCCATGTCGTTGCATTCCCTTGTCCGTTGCTGCGCGCTGCTGGTTGTCGGCGTGACGCTGATCGGTTGTGCCAGTACGCGCCCGATGCCGTACAGCCAGCTGCCGTCTTCAAGCTATCTGCGTCCGCACGATGGCAGCCGTGGTGACCGCATGCCATACGCCTACCAGGGCGAGGTGGATTGGACGCGCTACCGCGCCGCACTGGTCGAGCCGGTCAGCATCTATCGCGGTCCTGACGCGCAATTCGAAGACGTGCCCGAGCAGGACAAACGCATGCTCGCCGATTACATGCAACAGGAGTTCGGCAATGCGATCGGGCAGCGTTGGCAGCGCGCGACGGTGGCCGATCGCGACACCTTGCGCGTGCGCATCAGCCTGACCGGTGCCAAGCCCAGCAAACGGGTGCTGGGCACCTTCATGAAGGTGGATCTGGGCGGCGGTTCCTATAACGCGGTGCAGGCCGCACGCGGCAAGGAAGGCGCGTTTTCCGGCTCGGTCAGCTACGCGGTGGAAATCTTCGACGCGCAGAGCAACCGCCTGCTCGCCGCCTATGTCGAAAAACAGTATCCGAGCGCAATGAACATCAAGGCCAGCCTGGGCGCCTACGACGCCGCCAAGGCAGGTATTCGCAAGGGCGCCGAGCAGTTGGTCAAGGGAATGGAGTAGCTGGGATTTGGGATTTGGGATTCGGGATTCGGGATTCGGATTAGCGGAAGCGATGGTTTCCAGTTTTCCTTCTCCCACCGGGAGAAGGTGCCCCGCAGGGGCGGATGAGGGTACGGGCGAAGCCTCGCGAACTCGGAACGACATGCGGCTTCGTCGGTTTCACGCTACCGCCGCTGCACACCCAACGCATTCTTGCAGCGCAGGCGCTCAAGGACGCGCGCCCATGGCGTGCAAGCCGTACCTTCTCGCTCCGTGAGAAGAGTGGCTTGATGTCCCGCATCTGGCGAGCGGTGCGGACAGATGCCCATCCGGTTCAAATGTCAGATCCAGTCACTTGCCCGATCACATGAGCGCAGCAAGCAAGGGACTGCCTCGTTAACGATCACACCACAAAAAAGGCCGGCGCTGCACAGACAGCGCCGGCCATTGTCGGTCTGCACGGCCAACGCATTGTCAGCGTGCAATGCCCTCTTGGTGCCGCAGCATCAACGCGTCACGCGCTTGGCCACCTTCTTGCCCACCGCCTTGCGGGCGGCGGTGGTCTTGGCCACGGCACGCGTGGCCGGGGTCTTGGTGACCTTGGCGGCCTTCTTCAAGGTGGTCTTGGTCACCGCCTTCTTGAGCGGGGCCTTTTTCACTGCGGCTTGTTTGGTGGCGGTCTGCTTGGCCACCGGTGCCTTCTTGGCGGCGGGCTTGACGATGGTCTTGGCGACCGGCTTCTTGACCGGCGCCGCCTTGGCCGCAGCCTTCTTCGCTGCCGCACGCGCGCCTACCGTGGCCACCGCGCTCTTGCGCGCTGCGCTCTTGGCCGCGGTCTTGGCACTCAGTGCTGCCGCTTCGGCCTTGGCATTGGCCTTGGCGGTTTCCAGCTTCTGCTTGGCGCTGGCCTTGGTGTTGGCCAGTTTCTTCTTGGCAGCATCGGTGGTGCTGCTCAGCTTCTGCTTGGCGGCATCCTTGGTAGATGCAAGCTTCTGCTTGGCAGCGTCCTTGGTGGCGGTCAACTTGTCCTTGGCGGCCTCCTTGCCCGACACCAGCGAGCGCTTGGTCTTGGCCACGCTGCGCTTGACCGCGGTGGCTGCATCGCCAGCCTTTTCGACGACGCGCTGTTCGACCTTGACCACGGCCTTGCGGGCCTTGGCGACGCGGGTCTTGGCCTCTGCCACCGCCGTGCCGGCCGCGTCCTGCACGCTGGCCACCGCGTCGCTGGTGGTGCTGGCGATGGTCTCGCCCAGTTCGGTGGCAGTGCTCTTGACGCTATCGACAGCCTCGGACAGGGTTGCCGTCACACCATTGCCGTTGCTCATAGGACCCTCCTTAAGGGCATCAGTGCTGAAAACGCGGGCGATGCGCAGCGGCATGCGTATGCTGAACAGGCATCGGATCAAGCGGACGCTACGCCGGGCTCAAGCGACTGTCAACGCAGCGCCGGCAAGGGCTCGGCGGCGCTTTCACCAGGCGTTAAATTGCCCGCTGGCACTCTCGTTCAGCTTGATTTACGCAGTCAGACGCCCTATTCCTCTTCCACCGCGTAACCCGGACTCGTTGCATGCGCCCGCTGCCCACCTTGCTGACCCTTTCCCTGGCCGCTGCCTTCGGCGGATTTGCCGCCACCGGCATCAACGCCTGGATGGACAACCGCGCCGAGGCCGCACCGGCCGGTGCCTCCACTACCTTTAGCTTGCCCGCGGCCGCCGCGTTGCCGGCCGCCGTCGCCGGGCAACCGGTGCCGTCGCTGGCGCCGATGCTGCAACAAGCGATGCCGGCGGTGGTGAGCGTCAATACCAAGCAAGTGGTGCGCGTGCGCAACCCGTTCTTCAACGACCCGATCCTGCGCCGGCTGTTTCCGCAGGTGCCGCAGGACCGCATCAACGAGTCGCTGGGTTCTGGCGTGATCATCGATGCGCAAAAAGGCTATGTGCTGACCAATCACCACGTCATCGAAAATGCCGACGATGTGCAGGTGACGCTTGGCGACGGGCGCACGGTCAAGGCCGATTTCATCGGCTCCGATGCCGATACCGATATCGCGCTGATCCGCATCAAGGCCGACAACCTTACCGACATCAAGCTGGCCGACAGCAATGCGCTGCGCGTGGGTGACTTCGTGGTGGCGATCGGCAACCCGTTCGGCTTCACCCAGACGGTGACCTCCGGCATCGTCTCGGCAGTGGGCCGCAGCGGTATTCGCGGGCTGGGCTACCAGAATTTCATCCAGACCGATGCCTCGATCAATCCGGGTAACTCCGGCGGTGCGCTGGTCAACCTGCAGGGCCAGTTGGTGGGCATCAATACCGCCAGCTTCAATCCCCAGGGCAGCATGGCCGGCAATATCGGCCTGGGCCTGGCGATCCCCTCCAACCTGGCGCGCAATGTGGTGGAGCAATTGGTGACCAAGGGCGTGGTGGTGCGTGGCACGCTCGGGCTGGAAACCCAGAACCTCACCCAGCAGATGCTGCAGGGCCTGGGTGTGGATTCGTTGCGGGGTGCGCTGGTGACGCGTGTGTTGCCAGGGTCCGCTGCGGCCGCCGCAGGCGTGCAGCCGGGCGATGTGGTGGTGGCCGCCAATGACCAGCGCGTGGACAGCGCAGAGGCGCTGCACAACTATGAAGGCCTGCAGGCGGTTGGTAGCGCGGTCAGGCTGGAGATTCGCCGCGATGGCAAACCGCTCACGCTCACCGCCAAACTGAAAGAGCAGGACCGGGCAGTCACCGGCGACATGCTCGACCCACGCCTGGGCGGCGCCACCTTCGTGGACCTGCCCGAATCGCTGCGCCAGTCCGGCATTACCGGCGTCATGGTTAGCGAGGTCAAACGCGGCGGTCGTGCCGCAGCCAATGGTCTGGTCAGCGGCGATGTGATCGTGGCCAGCAGCGTGGGCGAGTTTGCCGATCTGGCCAGCTGGCGTGCCAACTTCCAGCGCAAACCGCAGCAACTGGTCGTGCGCATCCTGCGTGGCAACGCGCAGTACGACGCGTTGATGCGTTGACGTGGCGTGCACTGCCATCGGCGCGCACTAACACCTCCTACACCGTAGCGATGCTATTGCTGCACCACGCCCGCATGCTGTCGCGGCTGCCATCAATGACCGAAGGAGATATCGCATGAGCCCCACCAATACCGACCAGCTGAAAGAAAATCTGAGCGAAGCCAGCACCCACCTGAAGTCTGCCGCCAGCGCCGCAGGCGAGGCCGTCAAGGGCGCCACCAGCGCTGCAGGCGATGAGCTCAAGCTCGGTCGCGCCAACGTCAAGGCTGAGCTTTCCGATACCGCACTGGCCGGCATGGCTGCTGCCGAGTTCGGCGGCGCCGCTGCCAAGGAACAGCTCGACGTGCTGGTCAGCAAGGGCAACGACCTGCTGGAAAGCGCCACCGATCTGATTCGTGAGCGCCCGCTGGCTGCGTTCGGTGTTGCGTTTGCGACCGGCTGGATCATTGCCAAGCTGGCACGCAGCAACGACAACTAAGCCGTGAGCGATCAGGCCTCTACAGCTGCCGGCTCCGACGCGCCCGACGCGCGTCCGGAAACGCCAGGACTGGACGAAAGCGTACGTGCGGTCGGCGCAGCCGGCCGCGCAACGCTGGGCTCGGCCAAGGACACCAGCCGCGCGTTGCGCCGGCTGGTATCGGCCGATTTGCAACTTGCACGCAGTGCCTTCGGGCGCGGACTGGCCTGGGCATGCGTTGCCGTGGTCTTTGGCGCGTCGTCGTGGTTATTGTTGGCAGGTGCGATCATCGCGCTGCTGCAACGCGCCGGCCTGTCGTGGTTCCAGGCGATGTTTTTCACCGCGTTGGCCAGCTTGCTGGTCACCGGCATTGCGGCGTGGCGGGTGTTCTTCTACTTCGACCACACCGGCCTGAATGCAACACGTCGTCAGCTGGTCAAGCTGGGCATCTTCGATGACAGCAGCGACGACGACGATGCCAATGCATCGGCTGCCAATGGAGCACGCACATGAAGTTCGGCACCTTGCGTCAGCGCGTGGAACGCGCCGAATTCCTGGTGGAAGGGCGCGCCCAGGAAACACGCCTGCATTGGGGACAATTGCGTGACACCTGGCGTGCCGGGTGGTCTCCGCTGCGAATCATGGTGGTTGGTTTCGGCCTGGGGTTTGTCACCGGCCGCAACGAACCGCAGGCGGCATTGGGCAGCATCGCCAGCAAGCTCGGCGGTATCCCGAAGATTCTGCAGATGATCAGCACGATCTCTGCGCTGTTCACCGCACACCGTGCGCAGGAAGCCTCCGAGCAGGCCGAACGTGCCGCAGACAGTGCAGAAGAGGTCGCTGCCGATCCACCGGTGACGGTGGTGCAGTCGCCAATCGATCGCGCCGCGTAATGGCGGGTTCCCGAGCACCGCTCGGGATCACGCTGCGGGTATCCGCCGCCCGCTGCGCGGCAGAGCCCGCCACCGATGCTGTTAAGGACTGACGTTACGCGCACACCCTCTGTGCGCTGCGTTGACGCGTTCGGCTGATAATGGCCCACCGCTGGCAGCACGCCAGTCTGCTGCCAGGGCGCGCATGACTCTTCCCGTCGATTCTATGGATGCTGCCGCTGCGGCAGATTCACTCCCGCCGCCACCGGCACCACGCCCACGCGCACCGGTCTCGTTGGTGGTGCTGGCCACGCTTGCGGTGGGTTATACGCTGTGGGCTGCACAGACGATCATCCTGCCGGTGATGCTAGCCGCCTTCTTTGCCTTGATCGGCAACCCCATCCTGCGCGGTCTGCGCAAGCTGTACATCCCGCGCTTTCTCGGCGCCTTGATGGTGTTGTGCCTGGGCCTGGCCGGTACCGTGACACTGGCCGCGCAGCTGGCCGGGCCGGCCGCCGAATGGGTGCAGCAGGCGCCCCGGCAGATGCGCCAGATCGCGCGCGACGTGCGCGATTTCACCAAGCCGGTGATGCAGGCCAACCAGGCCGCGGAAAACTTTGCACGCGCGGCCGGCGGCGATGGCCAGCGCAGCGTGCAGATCGTGCGCACGCAGATGGACGACCCCTACAAGGCGCTGGTGCGCACGCCCAAGCTGGCCGCCTCGGTGCTTGCGGTGGTGCTGCTGACGTTCTTCTTCATGGTCTACGGCGAAAGCCTGCAACGGCATGCGATCGCCTTGCTGCCCAACCGACAGCAGCAACGCTTCACCACCGAAATCATGCTGGACATCGAGCGCGAGGTCTCGCGCTACGTGCTCACCATCAGCGTGATCAATACGCTGGTCGGGCTGGTCTTCGCCGGCATTCTGTATGTGCTCAAGATTCCGCTGCCCGAAGCGCTGCTGTGGGGCACGGTGGTGGCGCTGCTCAACTTCGCGCCGTATGTGGGCCCGTTGATCGGTGTGATGCTGATGCTGCTGATGGGCTTTGTGGAATTCCGCACTACCTTGTCGGCGATGCTGCCGGCGATCCTGTACCTGGCGCTGCACACCATCGAAGGCCAGGTGGTCACACCGATCGTGCTTGGCCGCCGCATGGCGATCTCGCCGCTGATGCTGATCCTGGCGCTGATGCTGTTCGGCTGGCTATGGGGCATGGTCGGCCTGCTGCTGGCGGTACCGCTGCTGGTCTGCATCAAGATGGTGCTGAGCCGGGTAGAGGGAATGCAGCGTTGGGCGCGGCTGCTGGAGTAGCCGGGATTGGGGATTCGGCATTGGGGATTGGTAAACGCAACCGCGCAGTTGCCGTTGCCAATCCCCAATCCCGATTCCCCAATCCCAACGCAAGACCGTAAAATCTGGCGATGAGCTTCCACATCAGCGCCATCACTCTCGACCTCGACGATACGTTGTGGCCCTTTGCGCCGATCGGGGCGCGGATCGACCAGGTGTTGTACGACTGGATGCGCGAGCACAGCCCGGTCACCGCCGAGCGGTTTCCGGTGGAGGCAATGCGCGAACTGCGCGAGCGCAGCTTTGCCGACAACCCGCACCTGCATCATGACCTCAGCGCGCTGCGGCGGTTGACGCTGGAAATGGCGCTGCGCGAGAGCGGCGGCGACCTGGCCTTGCTGGAGCCTGCGTACGACGTCTTCTACGCCGCGCGCAACCAGGTGGAGTGCTACCCGGATGCGCTGGACGCGCTGGCGCGTATCGCCGCGCATGTGCCGGTGGCGGCGCTCAGCAATGGCAATGCCGATCTGCAACGCATCGGGCTGATGCATCACTTCGCGTTTCAGCTGGGCTCGCGCGAGCACGGCAGCGCCAAGCCGGATCCGAGCATCTTCCTGGCCGCATGCGCGCGGCTGGAGGTGCCGCCGGCGCAGGTGCTGCATGTGGGCGACCACGTGCGCATGGACGTGCTGGGCGCGCTGGATGCCGGGCTGCGCGCCTGCTGGATCAACCGTGATGGAGCGCCGTGGTCGCACCCGACCCAGCAACCGGATCTGGAGTTCGACTCCATGACCGGGCTGGCCGACTGGCTGGACGCGCAGCAGCCGCACCCCGACCCCGCACACGCCGGCATCCGCCTTCCCGCCTGAGCCACTTTTTGCTCGGCGCATGGCGCCGCCTCCGAGGATTTCCATGTCGCAGCTCACCGGTTTCATCGATCCCAACGCCGCAGCCTTGCCGCTGCATGTGCTCGACCGCGAAGGCTTTGCACGTTGGTGCGCCGAGCAGCCCACGCACGTGCTGTCGTGGGCACAGGCGCAACGGTTCGATGCCGCGCCAGGCAGCGTGCTGTTGTTGCCGGGCGAACAGGGGCTGGCCGGCGCGGTGCTGGGCATCGGCGACCGCGCCGATGCCTACGCCTACGCGCATGCACCGATGGCGCTGCCGCCGGCCAGCCGCTGGACCCTGGCCAACACGCTGAGCGAGAGCGAGCAGGCGCTGCTGCACCTGGGCTGGGGCCTGGGTGCGTACCGCTTCTCGCGCTACCGCAAGGTACCGCGCGCACCGGCCGAACTTGCCGCTACGCCGACACCGCAGACGCGCGCCTTGATCGAGGCCTGCATCCGCGTGCGCGACTGGGTCAATACGCCGACCGAGGACATGGGCCCGCAGCATCTGGAAGAGGCCACGCGCGCACTGGCGCAAACGCATGGCGCCCAGGTCGATGCCATCGTCGGCGAGCAATTGCTGGCGCAGAACTTCCCCACCATCCACGCGGTCGGGCGTGCCTCGCACCGGGCGCCGCGGCTGATCCAGCTGCAATGGGGCGATGCGGCGCATCCGCATCTGGTGCTGGTTGGCAAGGGCGTGTGCTTTGACACCGGCGGGCTGGATCTGAAGCCGGCCGATGGCATGCGCAACATGAAGAAGGATATGGGCGGCGCGGCGCATGCCTTGGCGCTGGCCGGCCTGGTGATGGCGCAGCAGCTGCCGGTACGACTGACCCTGTTGATTGCCGCGGTGGAAAACGCCGTCGGCCCGGATGCGTTCCGCCCGGGCGAAGTCATCACCACCCGCGCCGGCGTCACGGTGGAAGTGGACAACACCGATGCCGAAGGCCGCCTGGTGCTGTGCGATGCGCTGAGCTACGCCACCGAGCAGCGCCCCGATCTGATCCTGGATTTCGCAACGCTCACCGGTGCCGCACGCATCGCCTTGGGGCCGGACCTGCCCGCGCTGTTCGCCAACGACGATGCGCTGGCGCAGGCCTGGCTGCGTGCCGGCGAGCAGACCCGCGACCCGGTCTGGCGCATGCCGCTATGGCGCCCGTATCTGCGTTACCTCAACAGCCATGTCGCCGACATGGCCAACGCCGGCTCGCGCATGGCCGGCGCGGTCACCGCTGCGCTGTACCTGGAGCGCTTTGTCGCGCCGGGCCAGCTGTGGGCGCATCTGGACGTGTATGCCTGGAACGACAGCGACCGCCCCGGCCGCCCGGCGGGCGGCGAGGCGCTGGCGCTGCGCTCGGCCTTTGCGATGCTTCAGCAACGCTACGGCGGCTGAGCTCGCCGCGCACGCAACGCGTGCGGGGCATCAACACGCGCCTCAAGTCGCGCCGGTCATCCCTGGCTGCGCAGCAACGGCGCGATCGTGCGCATGCGTGTCTGCGTCGCCGGGCCGACCAGCGCAAACGCGGTCTCGCCTTCGGCCCAGTACTGCGCCAGTAGACGGCCATCGCGCCGTTCGCCGGTGGGCATCGGCCCGCTGCGTGGACGCAGATACAGGCCGATACGCGCGCCGTCGGCATCGCTGTAGACCAGCATCGCTGCCGCGCCTTCCGGTGTGGAAAGCAACTGCCCGCCGCGCAGCACATAGCCCTGCGCACGCAGATCCGGCACCACACCGGCATTGCCGAAATGCGTGCGCAACCACGGCTCCAATTCCGTACGGCGCTGCACCTCCAACGCAACGCCCGGATGCGCGTCGACATCGGCAAACAGGCGGTAGGCGGCCACTGCATCAGCCATCGGCACGCGCTGAATGGCGAGCCGGCTCTCGCGCAACTGCCAGCCCAGCCCGGTGCCCAGGCCCAGCGCCAGCACGCAACTGGCGGCCATGGCCACCAGGGTCCGGCGGCGTTGCTGCAGGCCACGGCGAATCGCTGCAGGCGTCAGCGCCAGCGTGGCCATCTCCGGCTCCAGGCCGGCGTGCGCGGCGCGCAGCGCTTCGGCATCGCGTTTCCAGCCGGCCACGCGCGCGGCCTGCGCCGGGTGCGCCTGCAACCAGGCGGCCACCGCTGCGCGTTGCGCCGGCTCCAGCCGGCCATCGACATAGGCGTGCAGTGCGTGTTCGTCAGGCGGCGGAGTGCTGGTCATTTCAGGATCCTCAATGCAGGTGCGTGGCGCATGTGGCCTTCGTTCAATGCACGCAGGCGTTCGCGCGCACGCGACAGCCGCGACATCACCGTGCCGATCGGGATGCCGAGGGTGTCGGCCACCTCGCGGTAACTGAAACCCTCCACGCTGACCAGGAGCAGCAAGGCGCGCTGTTCCGGCGGCAGCAACGCCAGGCTGGCCAGCATGGCGCGGCCGTCGTGCACCTGCTCGGCCGATGCGGACTGGCTGGGCTGCTGCGGTGCGAACAGGCCCACCACGCGCTGCCAGCGCGCGGCGCGGCGCTGCCCGTCCAGAAACTGCCGGTACAGGATGGCGAACAGCCACGGCTGCAGGGCCTCAGCGGTATGGCGGGTGCGCCAACGCCGCAGCGCACGTTCCAGCGTGGCCTGCACCAGGTCGTCGGCGCTGGCGGGCTCGCCGCTCAGCGAGCGCGCGAAGCGACGCAGCGCCGGCAGCACGGCACGCAGTTGGTCATCGTCCAAAGCATCCATCGGCAGGTTTGGTGGTGGCATCACACAGTAGACGCGCTGGAACGTGGACTATTCCCACGTTCGATGCGCGTGCCACAACGCCTGGGCGATCACGGGAATAAGCCGGCCTGCACGTCGTCTCACTGCATCGACCACTCACCGCACCGACCCCTGGAGCCAGCCATGACCTTGCCACCTCCTTCCCCACCGCCACAGCATGGACGCGTTCGCGTGGCGCCCTTGCTGGGGATCGCTGCGATTGCCGGCGGCCTGGCGGTTGCGTTCGCCTGGACCGCCGGCTGGATCGGTGGCGACCGGCTGACCGCCGCGCGCATGACCGACACCATCGAGGCCAGCGGGCCGCCGCATCCGGGCTTTCGCCGCGCACATACCAAGGGCGTGTGTGTGAGCGGGGACTTCAAGGCCAGCGGCAAGGCCACCTGGCTGTCGTCGGCACGCATCTTCAGCCAGGCCAGTACGCCGGTGCTCGGGCGCCTGTCGATCGGCGGCGGCGACCCGCATGGCGCCGATGGTGCGGCACGCGTACGCAGCATGGCATTGCTGTTGCGCAGCGACGACGGGCAGGAATGGCGCACCGCGATGAATAGTTTTCCGTTCTTCGTGGTGGCCACGCCGGCCGGTTTCCAGGCATTGAACGTGGCATCGCGGCCGGACCCGGCTACCGGCAAGCCAGACCCGGCCAAGCTGGCAGCGTTCGGCAAGCAGTATCCGGAAGCAGCCAAGTTCCAGCAGTGGGCCAAGACCGCACCGTGGTCCAACAGCTGGGCCAATACGCAATACAACGGGGTGAATGCGTTCCGCGCGATTGCCGCCGATGGACGCGAGCGCTACATCCGCTGGTCGATGCGTCCGCATACCCCGTTCCAGGAGCTCAGCGCCGAACAGCGCGCGCAGGCCGATGGCGATTTTCTCGCCACCGATCTGGACACGCGCCTGGCGCAGGGGCCGCTGCGTTGGGACCTGGTGCTGACCGTGGCCGAGCCGGGCGATGCGGTGGACGATCCCTCGCAGCCATGGCCGGAAAGCCGCAAGCAGATCGTCGCCGGCACGGTATCGATCGACCATGCCGAGCCGCAGGCCACCGGCCCGTGCCGCGACCTGAATTACGACCCGCTGATCCTGCCCAAGGGCATTGCCGGATCCAACGACCCGATCCTGGCGGCGCGCTCGTCGGTGTATTCGCAATCGTTCAACCGGCGCGAGCATGAGATCGCCAATGGCACAGGCAGCGCCGCCACCGGCCAGGGAGCACGCCAATGAGCAGCCATACCCACTTCAATCTGCCCGCACGCGTGCTGCACTGGTTGATGGCCGCGATGATCCTGACCATGCTGTTTGTCGGCGTGGGCATGGTGGCCTCGGTGACGCAGCGGCCGTGGTTGATCGATCTGCATCGCCCCTTGGGCATCGCGATCCTGATCCTTGCGGTGCTGCGCCTGATCAATCGCCTGCGCAACCGCCCGCCGCCGCTGCCGGCCGACCTGCCGGCCTGGCAGAAGGCCGCGGCGACCGCTTCGCACTGGTTGTTGTATGCGCTGATGCTGGGCATGCCGTTGATCGGCTGGGCGATGCTGTCGGCCGGCGCTTATCCGATCGTGCTGTGGCCGGGCGCGAACCTGCCGGCGATCGCGCCGCACGATCCTGCGCTGTACGCCTGGTTGCGGAGCGCGCATGGCTGGTTGGCGTACCTGTTGTTCGCCACCGTGCTGGGGCATCTGAGCGCGGCGCTGTTCCATGCCTGGGTGCGCCGCGATGGCGTGTTTTCCAGCATGGCGCGTGGCGAGCGCTCTGCGCGTTGATGGATGGGTGTCGGCTCCCTTCTCCCGCCGGGAGAAGGTGCCCCCGCAGGGGCGGATGTGGGTACGGGCGAAGCATCGGGTTGACCGCCATCTGGAGTGGCGTTGCCGCGCACCCTCACCCTCACCCCTCTCCCGGCGGGAGAGGGGCTAGGATTTAACGCTGGCGTTTTGTCTTGGCCGCTGGCGCGGATGCTTCGATGCCCTTGCCGGTGGCGGCCCAGTAAATCCCGCCGTACAGATGCTCAAGATAACGTGGGTCGTTGTAGGCCTCGGCCAGGTGGCCGAGCGCGGTGGCGAACACGCGGCCGCCTTCGAAGTGGTGGTACCAGGCCACCGGATGCTGCTTGCCCATGCCCTTGGCGACCTGGCCCGGCCAGATCAGCGTGGGGTCGTAGCTGGTTTCGTCGACCGTCATCAGCGTGACCAGGTCGTCGCTGTACGGCGGATCGTATTCGTACCATTCGTCGGTCCACACCCAGCGCGCGGGCAGGCCGGCAGTGGCCGGGAAGTTGGCGTCCACCACGTCGACCATCGCGGTCTGCATGTACGGATGGGTGCGGAACGAGCGGCCGATCAGATGGTCGTACCACTCCCAGTCGCCGCGCTTGATCGCAAACGCCTTGTGCACCGCCACCACGCCGCCGCCGTTGCGCACGTAGGCCTGAAAGTTCGCACGCTGCGTGGGATCCAGATCGGTGGCCGGCGTATTGAGCAGCACGATCGCCGCGTATTGCGATAGATCGCCATCGAAGGCCTTGGCATTCCACGCCCACACCAACTCGACATAATGCTTGCGCGCCATCGCTTCGAATTGCGGCTTGGCGACCGGGATATAGTCGTGGTGATACTGGTTGGGAATCGCCGCCACCAGGATCTTGAATTGCTCGGCAGACGCGTTGAATGCGCACACCATCAGCAGGCCCAACAGCCACAGGGATTTCATGCCGTTCGCTCGCAGGGATCGTTCTGGCCCGGCAGTGTACCCGCGCCTGCGCGGCATGCTTTTCGCGTCATTTGGAATAGCGGCAGGCGGCAATGCACAACAGATACGCGGCGCAGCATGCCATCCATTGCTGCGCTCGCTGACAGCGCAACGCGTCTGCGTCACTGCGTCACAGCCAGCCTTTCTGCCGCGCCAGCCGATACGCTTCGATGCGATTGGCCACGCCCAGCTTGCCAATGCATTCGGACAGGTAATTGCGCACCGTGCCATGCGACAACTGCAACTGCTGCGCGATCTCGCTGGCCGAGCGGCCTTCGCCGGCCAGCCGCAACACCGTGCGCTCGCGTTCGCTCAAGGGATCGGCTTCGACCCAGGCATCCAGCGCCAGTTGCGGGTCGATCACCCGCCCGCCACGCTGCACCTGACGCAGGGCGCCGACCAGTTGTTCGGCCGGCGCGTCCTTGAGCAGATACGCCGCCACACCGGCATCCAGCGCGCGGCGTAGAAATCCCGGGCGGGCGAAGGTGGTGACGATCATCACCCGCAGCGGCAGTGCCTGACGCTGGATGCGCTGGGCCAGCTCTAAACCGGTCAGGCCAGGCATTTCGATATCGGTGATCAGCACGTCCGGCTGCAGGCGTTGCAGCTCGCGCCAGGCAGTTTCGCCATCGCCTGCGCTGCCGACCACCTCGATATCGTCTTCCAGCCCAAGCAAGGCGACCAACGCGCCACGCAGCAGCGCCTGGTCTTCGGCCAACAACACCCGGATCATCGCGCGCGCTCATATGCAGACAACGGTGGCGCACGATAGCAGCGCTTGGGCCCGCCGTGCATTGCGTGCAATGCGGTGGACGTGTGCGCGATCAGCGCGACGGTGGCAGCAGCGGCACCGGCAAGGGCGGCTGCGCCGTCGCCAGCGTGGGCTGTGGCAACGGCACGCTGGCGCGCAGGCGCATGCCACGCGGCAGTGCTTCCACCTCCAGCGCGCCGCCCAGGCCGTGCAGGCGTGTGCGCATGCCGTCCAGGCCATTGCCGGGCACGATCACCCCGCCACGCCCGTCGTCGCTGATGTCCAGCACCGCCTGCTCGCCCTGCGCGCGCAGGCTCACGCGCATCCGCCTGGCCTGCGCATGCCGTTGCACATTGGTGGCCGCTTCGCGCACCACCAGTGCCAGTGCGGTTTCGTGTTCGGGCGGCAAGGCCAGCGTTTCCAGTGCGTGTTCCAGCACGATGCCGTCCATCTCCAGCAATACGCGCGCCGACGCCAGCTCGGCCACCAGCCCGGCGGCGCGAATGCCGGTGACCGCGCGCCGCACCTGCGCCAGGGCATCGCGCGAAATCTGCGCCACCGCATCGATCTCGCTGCGCGCGGCCTGCGGATCGCGCGCGATCAGGCGCGCGGCCAGATCGGACTTGAGTGCCACCAGCGACAAGGTGTGGCCGAGCAGATCGTGCAGGTCGCGGCCGATGCGTTCGCGCTCGGCGGTGGCGGCCAGCCGGCGCACTTCGTCCTGCGATAGGCGCAGCAACGCGTCCTTGCGTTCGTTGATGCTGTACACCGCACCGACACCGGCCATGCCCAGCACCGACACCGGCAGCCACACCAGCGATTGCAGGCGCATTCCCAGCCAGTGCGCCCAGCCCAGGTAGAGCACGTTCATCACCACCAGCATCGCGAAGTGCCGCCACAGGGCCTGCCGTGTGGACGGGGGCAGGCTCAGGCAGGCGAAGACGAAATAGCTGATTCCCGAGGGATACACCGGCAGCAACGCGGCACTGAGCACACCCATCGCCCAGGCATAGCGATACAGGGTGCCGCGCGGCGCCAGCAACATGCGCGCATACAGCAGCAGGAAGACCGGATACGACAGCAGGGTGCACAGCAGCCAGGTGCTGTCGTACCCCCGCGAGGAAAACACCGGCACCACGAACACCCAGCTCGACCACAGCAGATGCACACCATCCATCCACGGCGACTGGCCCTGCGCCAGCCGCGCGGCAACCTGCGAATTGGCGGCGGGGCGAAGCCAGGCGGGAAGCGACACGCGCATCGGGATGGGTCCATGTGAGTGATCGGATTCTGCCACTGCCGGGCCCGACCGGGCGCCCGATGCTGCAGCCTCGCCCATCCTGAAGGGCGCGGCCAGTTGCCGCTGTCATGCACGGCAGGTGACAGCTGTCACTGGTGGATGCCGCCATCGCGGTCGCATGCTGCGCAGCACCTGGCAGCAGCGTTGGTCGCGCTACCGTTCGTCGCCGCAACCGCATTGGTGACTTCCGGCAGCTTGCGGCGCCGCCTGCGGCCGGTCACATTTCGCGCAGCATCCCGTCCTGGTCATCGATGAATACTTCCGCCGATCTGCTCAAGCAACTCCGCATCGACCGCCAGCGCCCTGCCGCCCCCGAACCTGCACGGCGCGGCGGCTGGGTCATCGCCGCCGTGATCGTCATCGTGCTGCTGGCGGCCGCGGCGTGGTGGTTCACCCGCCGCCCGGTGGCGAAGGTACAGACCGCAGCGGTGGTGGCGATCAGCGCCGGCAGCAGCAGTGCCTCGGTGCTGGACGCATCGGGCTACGTGGTGGCGCGGCGCATGGCCACGGTGTCGGCGCAGGTCACCGGCAAGGTGCGCGAGGTGATGATCGAAGAAGGCATGCGCGTCGAACAAGGCCAGGTGATGGCCACGCTGGACCCGCTGGATGCCGATGCGCAGCGCACGCTGTCGGCATCGCAGCTGTCGGCCGCACGCAGCCAGGTCGACAACATGCAGGCGCAACTGGCAGTGGCCAATGCCGATGCGGCGCGGCTGCAATCGTTGGTCGGTGCGCAACTGGTGTCGCGCTCGCAGTACGAGCAGGCCACCGCACAGCGCGATGCCTTGCGCGCACAGCTGCAGAATGCGCAACGCAATGTGCGCGTGGCATCGGACCAGCTGGCGATCTCGGCAATCCGCTCGGACTTCAACGTGGTGCGTGCGCCGTTTGCCGGCGTGGTCACCGCCAAGGCCGCGCAGCCCGGCGAAATCGTCTCGCCGCTGTCGGCCGGCGGCGGCTTCACCCGCACCGGCATCGGCACCATCGTGGACATGGAGTCGCTGGAGATCGAAGTGGAAGTGGGCGAGTCCTACATCGGCCGCGTGCAGCCGAAGATGCCGGTGGAAGCGGTGCTCAACGCGTACCCGGAATGGAAGATTCCCGGCGAGGTGATCGCCATCATTCCCACTGCCGACCGCGGCAAGGCCACGGTGAAGGTGCGCGTGGCGCTCAAGCTCAAGGACCCGCGCATCGTGCCGGAAATGGGCGTGCGGGTGAGCTTTCTGGAGCGGGCCAATACGCAGGAGGCCAGCAAGCCGCAGGGCGTGCGCATGCCGGCTGCGGCACTGGTCGAACGCGACACGCGCACGGTCGCGTTCGTGGTCGGCGAGCGCAACACCGTCAGCATGAAGACAGTCACTCCCGGGATGGTGATGGGCGAGGACCGCCAGGTGGTGTCGGGTTTGAGTGCGGGCGACAGCGTGGTGCTGGATCCGCCGCAAGGCCTGAAAGACGGCGACACGGTGGCCGAAGCCGACGCGACCCCTGCCGAGTGACTGCGCCGGTCACTGCAGTCACCAGCTGGGCAGCGACGCCGCTCCGGGGAGCGCGGCGCCCACGGTGGCGGCAATGGCTGATGCGGTCGTGGCACCTGGATGGCGCTGCGATCGCGCAAGGCGCTGCAACCACATAGCAAGGATCACAGCGGCGTTGGTGATCCACAGCCAGCGGCGTCATCGGTCAGTGCAGACCTAGCCGCCTGGCTTGTCGCCGCCATGCGTCGCCGCGCATGTCCCAGCAGTTGCGTCTGTCGTCACCCAGTCTCGCACCGTCTTGCCGCCTCACCGTCACCGCATCGCCGTGTTGCCGCCTCATGCAATCGCGGTCGCCATGCCGCATCGCGCTTGCCTCTTCCCATTGCACCGCCAGGAGTCGCCATGACCGCTCTCGTCAGCTTGCGCAACATCACCAAGACCTACCAACGCGGCCCCGAGCAGGTGCAGGTGCTGCACGGCATCGACCTGGAGATCGCCAGCGGCGACTTCGTCGCGTTGATGGGGCCGTCCGGCTCGGGCAAGACCACCTTGCTCAATCTGATCGGCGGGCTGGACAACCCCAGCGGTGGCGAGATCGAGATCCAGGGCGAGCGCATCGACCGCATGAGCGGCGGCCAGCTCGCGACCTGGCGCAGTCACCACGTCGGCTTCGTGTTCCAGTTCTACAACCTGATGCCGATGCTCACCGCGCAAAAGAACGTGGAGCTGCCGTTGCTGCTCACCGCGCTCAACGCCGCGCAACGCAAGCGCAATGCGGAAATTGCCCTGACCCTGGTCGGCCTGCAGGAACGCCGCAACCACAAGCCCAGCGAACTGTCCGGTGGCCAGCAGCAGCGCGTGGCAATTGCACGCGCGATCGTGTCCGACCCCACCTTCCTGATCTGCGACGAACCCACCGGCGATCTGGACCGCCATAACGCCGAGGAGATCCTGCGCCTGCTGCAGGAACTCAATCGCGAACACGGCAAGACCATCGTGATGGTGACCCACGACCCCAAGGCCGCCGAGTACGCCACCCATACCATCCATCTGGACAAGGGCGAGCTGGCCGATGCGCCGCTCGTGCTCTAAGGGAGTGCTGCCATGAAGTATCTCTGGCTGGTGTGGGCGCAGTTGTTCCGCAGCAAGACCCGCACCTTGTTGACCTTGCTGTCGGTGGTGGCGGCGTTCCTGCTGTTCGGCATGCTCGATTCGGTGCGCGTGGCCTTCACTTCCGGCGGCAGCGTCAGCGGCGTGAACCGCCTGGTGGTGGCCTCGCGCCTGTCGATCACCCAATCGCTGCCGATCAGCCTGGAGCCGCAGATCCGCAGCGTGCCGGGCGTGCGCGATGTGACCTCGGCGATGTGGTTTGGCGGCATCTACCGCGACCCGAAGAATTTCTTCCCGAACTTTTCGGTAGCGCCCAATTTCTTCGACGTCTACAGCGAGTACGAGCTGCCCAAGGAACAGCTCAAGGCGTTCCAGACCACGCGCACCGGCGCCATCGTCGGCGAGACCCTGGCCAAGGCCAATGGCTGGAAAATCGGCGACACCATTCCGCTGCAGGCCACCATCTTCCCGCGTGGCGGCAGCAACGACTGGCCGCTGCAACTGGTGGGCATCTTCCGCATGAAGGACCGCGCGGTGGCGGCCAATCAGGAACGCCAGTTGATGATGAACTGGAAATACTTCGACGAGTCCAACGACTACATCAAGAGCAGGGTCAGCTGGTACACGGTGACGTTGCGCAACGCCGACCAGGCCTCGCGTGTGGCGCAGGCGATCGACGCGTTGTCGGCCAACTCCGATCATGAAACCAAGTCGCAGACCGAATCGGCGTTCCAGCAGGCCTTCATTAAGCAATTCGCCGATATCGGCCTGATCGTCACCTCGATCATGGCCGCGGTGTTCTTCACCTTGCTGCTGCTGACCGGCAACACCATGGCGCAGGCGGTGCGCGAGCGCATACCGGAGCTGGCCACGCTCAAGACGCTGGGCTTTCAGGACCGCACCGTGTTGAGTCTGGTGATGGTGGAGTCGGTGCTGTTGATCGGCCTGGGCGGGTTGATCGGCATGGGTCTGGCATCGCTGGTGATCCCGCTGGTGGCCGCACGCAGCGGCGGGGTGATGCCGGTGCAGGGCGTGCCACTGCAGACCTGGTTGGTCGGGCTGGGCCTGATGGCCGGCATCGGCATCGTGGTGGGTGTGCTGCCGGCGCGACGCGCGCAGCGCTTGAAGATCGTCGATGCCCTCGCCGGCCGCTGACAGGAGCAGGCAAATGCAAACCCAATGGAAGAACCGTCTGGTCAATCTGCTGTCGGTCGTGTCGCTGGCCGTCGGGTTGGCCGTGTGGATCGCGCTGCCGTGGATCGGCGTGCTGGTCGCCGCCGCCTTGCTGGCGGTGTGGCTGGTTGTCACGTGCAGCGGCCGGCTGTCGTTGGCCGCTGCACGTATCGGCATCGCCACGCTGCCGCAACGCTGGGGTGCCAGCTCGGTGATCGTGGTCGGCATCGCCGGTGTGGTCGGCGTGCTGGTGGCAATGCTGGCGATGGGTCAGGGGTTTCAGGCCACGCTCAACAGCACCGGCGACGACACCACCGCGATTGTTCTGCGCGGCGGCTCGCAGGCCGAGACCAACTCGGTGATCACCCGCGACCTGGTGCCGCTGATCGGCAGCCTGCCCGGCATCGCCGCCGATGCCAGGGGCCGCCCGCTGCTGTCGCCGGAGCTCTCGCAGGTGGTCAACATCGCCTCCAGATCCGATGGCACCGACGTCAACGCGCAACTGCGTGGCGTGGGCGAACAGGCCTGGGCGGTGCACGACAAGGTCAGGCTGGTGCAGGGACGGCGCTTCACCCCCGGCCTGCGCGAGATCGTGGTCGGCAAGGGCGCGTTGACTCAGTTCCGCGGACTGCAGCTGGGCAAGACGCTCACCCTCGGCAGCCAGCAATGGACCGTGGTCGGCGTGTTCGCCTCCGGCGATGCGCACGATTCGGAGCTGTGGACCGATGCGCAGACGCTGGCCACCACCTACAACCGCAGCGCCTACCAGTCGATCAGCGTGCGCACCACCGGCAAGGCCGGTTTCAGCCAGTTCAAGACCGCCATGGCCGCCGATCCGCGGCTCAAACTGGATGTGGAAACCACCCGTGCCTACTACGGCAAACAGGGCGGTGGCTTGAACAGGTTGATCAGCATCCTGGGCACGGTGATCGGCGCGATCATGGCGGTGGGCGCGGTGTTCGGCGCGCTCAATACCATGTATGCGGCGGTGGCCACGCGCGCGCGAGAGATCGCCACGATGCGGGCGATCGGTTTCCGCGGCACGCCGGTGATCATGGCGCTGATGCTGGAGACCATGCTGCTGGCGTTGCTGGGCGGCTTGCTCGGTGGCCTGATCGCCTGGGCCATCTTCAATGGCTACAGCGTGTCCACGCTGGGCAGCAACTTCAGCCAGATCGTGTTCCAGTTCAAGGTCTCGCCGGAGCTGTTGTGGAGCGGGCTCAAATGGGCGCTGGGCATTGGCCTGGTCGGCGGGCTGTTCCCGGCCTTGCGGGCGGCGCGGTTGCCGATCACCACTGCCTTGCGTGAGGTGTAGCGCGGGCCTTGGCCCGCCGGGAATCAGGAGTGGGATTGGTGACAGCCAAAGCGGAGCAAGTGCGCTGCTGCGGCTGAACGCAGTGCGGGCTGTCATCGTTTTGTCACTGCACTGCGGTAGATGCGCGGGTCGGGCAGGCCGTAGGCTGCCCGGCCGTTGCATCCATCGATCTTCGCCCATGACGCGCCTGATTCTGCTGGCCTGCGCCTGCCTGTGGCTGGCCGGCTGTTCCTCGTCCTCCACCTCGCTCAGCGAGCGCCTGGTCGCGCCCGGCGGCACCTCGCCATTGCTGGATGAGGAGCGCATTGCCGCCACCATCGCCACGGTGCCCAACCGCAGCGGGCATGTGGTCACGCGCGATCAGGTGCCGATCTTCTGGCGCGCGATCGACCCCGGCCAGTACGCCATGCACTACCGCTATCTCGGCCAGCGCCACGATCCGGCACATGCGCTGGATGTCGATTTCAGTTTCAAGGTGCCCACCACGACCCCGCCGACGCCGCGCGGCACCGTGGTGCTGCTGCATGGCTGGATGATGGATGGCGATTCGCTGCTGCCTTGGTCGCTGGAGCTGGCGCAGGCCGGCTACCGGGTGATCACCATCGACCTGCGCAACCATGGCCATTCCGGCGGTGGCCCGTCCGGTTACGGGACGCGCGAATCCGACGACGTCATCGACGTGCTCGATGCACTGCAACCGCGTGGCGAGATCCGTGGCCCGCTGTACCTGTTCGGCATTTCCTACGGCGCCGCCACCGCGCTGTTCACCGCCGACAAGCTCGGGCCGCGCGTGACCGGCGTGGTGGCGATGGAATCCTTCGCCAACGCCGGGCGCGGCATTCGCGACATGGTCCCGCACCTGCTCGCCAGCCAACCGGATGGCTGGCGTGGGCAGGCGGTGGCCGCGTATGCGCGCTGGCGTTATGCCGACCAGAATATCGATGCGGTGATCGCCGCCGCCGACCGCCAGCTGCAGCTGGACCTGGACCACGTCGATGTCACGCAGGCCTTGGCCGACACGCGCAGCTGCGTGCTGCTGGTGCATGGCGATGCCGATCAGCACATCCCGGTCGCGCATGGGCGTGCGCTGGCGCTGGCCAGCCCGCGCGCGCACTACGTCGAGCTGCCTGGCGAAACCCATCTGAGCCTGCCGCTGCGGCTGGATCTGCTGGGTGGGCCGATCGACCAGTGGCTGGCGCAGACGCAACAGGATCCAGGCCACTGCCCCGCGCCGCAGGCACTGCCGACCTCCACGCTGGCGGTGGCGACACCGGCGTTGGCGCCGCGCGGCTGAGAGCGGTGGACGAAGGTCGCGAACGGTCGTCAGGCGGGAGCGGACCGCGCGTTCCGAAACGGTGGGTCTGAATGACATGCCGATGACTGCACCCGCACCGCGGTGAACGCAGTCGTCTGTTGCTCGCCCTGAATCCAGGCAGGAGCTGCGCAACGGCAGGCTGTCGAAGCGCGCACCGCGCTGCTGCCCACCGCGCAACGCAGCCACTGCGCGATTGCCCGGATCGCGCAGCGGCCGATGCTTAAGGCGTCACCACCACCTGCCGCCGCTGCCGCCGCTGCCGCCACAGGCTATCGCCGACGAACAGCAGCAGCCCCACCCAGATCGCGGCAAATCCCATCGCGCGCCCCTGATCGAACGGCTCGTGGAAGAACCACACGCCCAGCAGCAACTGCAGGCTCGGCGCGATGTATTGCAGGATGCCCACCAGCGACAGCGGAATCCGCCGCACGCCATACGCAAACCCGATCAGCGGCACTGCGGTCAGCACGCCGCCCAAGATCAGCAGCAGATCGGTACGCAGGTCCCAGCCGCTCAGGAAGGCGCCGCCATGGCCCTGCTCGCCCCAGCCCGCCAGCAGCAGCGCCGGCACGAACAGATACACGCTTTCCACGCCCAGCCCGGCCACCGGATCCACCGCCACCAGCTTGCGCAGGAGGCCGTAGGCACCGAACGAGAACGCCAGCCCCAGCGCGATCCACGGCGGCGCACCGGCATCCAGGGTCAGCCACAGCACGCCCGCCGCCGCACACACCACCGCCACCCACTGGATGCGCTGCAGGCGTTCCTTCAACACCAGCACGCCCAGCAACACGCTCAGCAGCGGATTGATGAAATAGCCCAGGCTGGCCTCGATCACATGCCCGGCGTTGATCGCCCAGATATACAGGCCCCAGTTGAACGCAATCGCCACGCTGCTGCCCGCCAGCATCCATAGCGCGCGCGGCTGCGCGGCGATGGCGCGCCACCAGCGCAGGCCCGAGGTGACCAGCAACCACGCCACCACCAGCAGCGCGCTCCAGACGATGCGGTGCGCGATGATCTGCAGCGACGGCACCGCCTTGAGCAGGTGCCAGTACAGCGGCACCAGGCCCCAGATCACGAAGGTCGATGCGGTGATCAACAGCCCGCGACGCGCCTCGGTCGGCGAGACCGCCGTCATCGCCGCGCCTTGGCCAGGGTCACCACCAGCACGCCGGACAGGATCACCGCCATCGCGCCGATGTCGTGCGCGCTGAAACGCTCATGCCCCAGCCAGGCACCCAACGCCACCGCAATCACCGGGTTGACGTAGGCGTAGCTGCCGGCCAACGCCGGGCGCACGTGATGCAGCAGCCACACGTAGGCGGTAAACGCCACGATCGAGCCGAACACGCACAGATAGGCCACGGCCAGCAGCCCCTGCGAGGTCGGCAGGCTCTGTGGGCGCTCGCCGATCAGCAGGCCGGTGCTGACCAGCAACACGCCGCCGCACAGCATCTGCCCGGCGGCAGTCATGAACGGCGACGGAGGTCGCGTCCGCGCGACCACACCGAGCCGAAGGCCCAGCCGATCGGCGCGATCAGCAGCAACACCAGCCCACCCGGCGTGGCGGTCAGGCTGCTGCCGGCGTTGAGCCAGACCACGCCCAGAAAGCCGATCACGATACCCAGCCATTCGCCACGGCTGGCGTGCTGCCCGCGCAAGGCGCCGAACAAGGCCATCCACAGCGGCACCGATGCCACCGAGGTGGCGGCCAGGCCCGACGACACGCTACGCTCGGCCAGCACCACCATGCCGTTGCCCAGCAGCAACAGGGCCGCGCCCATCATCGCCACGTTCTTCCATTGCGCGCGCGTCGGCGCAGCCACCCCGCGCCAGCGCAGTACCGCATACAGCACCGTGCCGGCCACGATGAAGCGCGCCCCGGACACCATGGTCAGCGGCAGCGCGCCGCCTTCCAACGCAAAGCGGATCGCCAGATAGGTCGAGCCCCAGACCACATAGACCAGCAACAACGCGACAACGACCAGGCCGCTGCGCGCAGGCGCCACAGCATCGTGTGAAGAGGACATCGAAGATTGCCAAATACAGCGGAAGCTTCAATTCTAGATCACCTGCCCACGCCAACGTCGTACGCCTCTCGGGCGCCTGCCGCGGTATGGTGCGCATTGATCCCCGGCCCGGAGTGCATATGCAGCGTCGCGTCCCCTGGTTGATGTTGGCCGCCCTGACCGTGCTATCGGCCAGCGCATTGGCACGCGTGCCCGAACCCTGGGAGCCCAGCGGGCGCAAGCTCCTCGAGGCCGGGCTGGACGGTTCGTTGGCGCCGGAGATCGCGCCCGAACAAACCGAGCTCAAGGTCATGCTCTCGGCAAACCGCGCCGGCGCTTACCTGCTCGGCGTCGCCAGCAGCAGTTACCGCACGCAATGGTGCATGCCGGCCGGCAAGAGCGGCCCGCCGGATATGCAGGCGATCATCAGCGATATCGGCGCGCTACCCGACGCGCGCCTGGACGAAGCCGCACCTGCGTTGATCGTGCAGGCGCTGGCCAAGCGCTACCCGTGCCGCAAATAGGCGGCGCGGTCGCCGCAAGCCGGCTCGACCAACCGCCACGCAATGGCCGGATGCACTGACGTTCGCCTCGCCGATCGCCCGACGCCCGGGCTCGAAAGCAGCAGGCGTTTGCACACCACCGGCCTTACTTGCGCGCGGCGTCGCTGCTGGCGCGGATCGCCTTGAACTCCGAACCGTCCTGCCAGCTCGGCCACTGCCGGCCGTTGGCCAGCGCCACGCCGACGTCGTAGACCAGGGTGGTGTCGGCCGCGTGGCCGCTGGCATCCCATTGCGGGGTCCAGCGATCGCAGGGCTGGTGATAGCACTCGGCAAAATACTTGTCGCGCAGCGCCTTGCCGGCCGCCACGCCGCCGTCGAGCATGTCCAGCCCGGGACCGGCGGTGATCGCCGGCACGCCCATGCGCGCAAAGGCGAAATGGTCGGCGCGGTAGAAGAAGCCCGCTTCCAGATTCGGGTCCGGCGAATAGCTGCGGCCGCGCGCCTTGGCCGCGGTTTCCAGATCGCCTTCCAGCGATACCCGTCCACGTCCCCACGAGGCGATATCGCGGGTGGGGCCATCGGGGCTGAACATCTCCATGTTGAGCACCGCCACGGTCTTGTCCAGCGGCGCCAGCGGATGCGCGGCGTAATAGTTGGCGCCAAGCAGGCCCTTCTCTTCCGCCGTCAACGCGATGAAATACAGCGTGCGCTGCGGCTTGGGGCCGGCCGCGAACACGCGCGCCAGTTCCAGCACGCTGGCCACGCCGGTGGCGTTGTCCACCGCGCCACGCCGCACCGTGTCGCCGCCGGCATCGGCCTTGCCCACGCCGAACGCATCCCAGTGCGCGGAGAAGATCACCGTCTCGTCCGGATGCTGGCTACCAGTGAGCTTGGCCACCACGTTGTGCGTGACCACGCGCTCGCGCTTGAGCTTGAAGTCCACCGACAGCGTCGCATCGCCCAACGCCACCGGAGCGAAGTCGCGCTGCTGCGCGCGCAGCTTGGCCTGCGCAAAATCCAGCCCGGCGCGCTGGAACAGCGACACCGCCAACGCCTGCTGCATCCAGCCACGCACCGGCACATGCTGCGCCTTCGCATCGGCATCGCTGCGTTCGATATCGAACAACGGCGACAGGCCCGAACTCTGCACCGTCGCCCAGCCGTATGCGGCCGGCGCGGTCTCGTGCACGATCAACACGCCGGCGGCACCACGACGCGCGGCCTCTTCGTACTTGTAGGTCCAGCGGCCGTAGTAAGTCACCGCCTTGCCATCGAAGGCGCCAGGCTGGCTGGATTCGAAGTCGGCATCGTTGATCAGCACCACCGCGATCTTGCCGCGCAGGTCCACGCCCTTGTAGTCGTCCCACTGCCGCTCCGGCGCACTGATGCCGTAGCCCACGAACACCAGCGGTGCATGCTTCAAGCGCACCGCGTCCTGCGGACGCAGGCTCTGCAGGGTCACATCGCTGCCATTGACCAGCGTCTGGCTCTTTCCGCCGACACGCAGGCTGGCGCGCACCGGGCCATCGACCTGGGCGCGTACCAACGGCACCGCCTGGGTCCAACCGCCCTGCTCGCCGCCCGGCTGCAGGCCGCCAGCCTTGAACTGCTCGACCAGGTAATCGACCGTGCGCTGCTCGCCGGCACTGGCCGGCGCACGGCCCTCGAACTCGTCCGAGGCCAGCAGACGCACATGCCGCGACAACGCTTCGGCATCGATGCCGCCTCCGGGCAGATCGTTGGCGGCCTGCGCCACGCCCCCCACGAACAGGCAGGCGGACAACAACAGGATGCGCATCGGATTCACGGCATGGCCTTGCAACAGATAGATGACACACAGTTTACAAGCGCGCGGCCGCCACGGGAGCGCTCTGAGCCGCGTTGGCAGGCGCGATGTCTTCTTTCTCTAGCAGGCCCCTTGGGCTGCATGGATGCTGTCACGGAGCTGCATGGGAGTGTACGGAATGTCATGCGCGTGGTGATGGCATCGCACTTTCGACTCACTGGGCTTTTTGAACCGGGACTCCTTTCGCGCCTAGACGCGGCTACGGGTCAAGGTCTCGATTGTTTTGGCATTGTTTTCCGGAGCCTGTGCAGTGCGGATAGATCGGTTGCAGGGCGGCGGATCTGCGGCTTGGCTGCAAGGCCCTTGCCCGCCCACCATCGCGGGACACGCCGCAAGTACGTCCATGTAGGCTCTTACGCGGCATCCATGCCGCGTAAGGTCCCGCGACGGAGAGCGGACAAGGACCCGTCGGGATGGTCGGTGTGCACGGTTGCAAGCGGTGCATGACCTGCGCTGGTCGGATCACTTGTTCGTTCGATTAGCGCCTCACCATCTTCCCATCGCGAGCCGAGCGGCAGGCAGGTGTCAACACGCAACTTAAAAACGTCTCATCTACTACCGCTAGCCGAGCAACAAGCTTTTAAAAGCAGCCGACCAACTCTCTGGTGCGGTGTCCCCGCACGGATTCACGGCAAGTCCCGCAAGCGGTGAGGACACCGCGCACTCGACTGACGCGGCTTTTGACTGTCGCCGAACGATGCGACGACTCGCTGCAGCGTTCGAGTGGGTGGATGTTACCCACTCCAGCGGCGCTAATTGGTGCGCGTCGCGTGATCCAGCCAACACGCCAGGCCCTGCGCGTTGAGTTCGATGTCGGTGCCCAGTAGCTGCGCCACGCGTGCATCGTCCAGCCGGCAGCCGTGCAGGCGGGCGCGCTGCAGATACAGGTCGGTCAGCGCCGCCACCATGCAGCGATGGCGGTCAGCATGCTGCGCGCAGTCCAGCGCGATGGCGGTCATCGCATGGATCTGCTCGACCAGTGCCTGCGCCAGCGGTGCCGGCGATTCGACCCGGCCGTAGTGGGTGAGATACATCGCCTGCGGCGCGGTCTCCATCAGCCGCGCGATCGAGTGCAGCATCGCCTCCGGTTCGAATTGCACCGGCGAGGAGGTCGGCAGGATGAAGGCGCCTTGCGCGCTATCGAGCTGGCGATACGACAGGCCGAAGGTGTCGCCAGTGAACCAGCTGCGGCTACGCGCATCCCACACGCACAGATGATGGCGTGCGTGGCCCGGCGTCTCGATGGTGCGCAGCGCGCGCTCGCCCAGCATCACGGTCTGTCCGTCGACCGCTTCCACCACGCGCTCGGCCGGCACCGGCACGATCGCGCCGTAACTGCGCGCCATTTCCGCCGCGCCGTACACCGCCGTGGCACCGGCGATCAGTCGGGCGGGGTCGATCATGTGCGGCGCGCCGCGCGGATGCACCAGCACCCGCGCATTGGGCAGATGCTGCAGCAAGGCTCCCGCCCCGCCGGCGTGATCCAGATGCACGTGGGTCAGGATCAGCCAGTCCACCTGCGCCGGCGTCAGCCCGGCCGACTGCAATGCGGCCAGCATCTGCGGCACCGACAGCGAAGTACCGCAATCGACGAAGGCGCCGCGTTGCGCCTCGACGATCAGGTACGCCGCATCGAACTGCACCCCGCCAAAGCCGGTGTCGATGGTGTGGATGCTGGAATCGGCAGTCGCTGTCATTGCTCCCCCACGGCTATGCGAGAGGCCACAGTCTAGCCACCGGCTCCACGGGTGTCGTTACGCCTCGCGCAACACGCGCAGCGCCGCCAGGATCACCTCCGCCTCCACCTGCGCATGCACGCCCGGCAATTGCAGGTCGCTGCCCTGCTCGGCCTGCTTCAGCCGCGCAATCAGCTGGCCCGCATCGCGTGGCGAGGCGAAGCCATCGCTCTGCAGCAGCAACGCACCGGCGCCGTCGGTCAACTTGAAATAGAACTGCCCGTCGCTCTCGCGGTATTGCTTGAACACCGGCGGCGCGCTCTTCTCGCTCGCTGGCGTCGTAGCCGCATCGCCCTGGCTGGACAGATCGCGCAGACCCACCGCAGCACGCAGCTCGGCCAAAAACGGCGTGGCGTAGCGCGCGCGCAGACGTGCGCCACCGGCGCGCAGGATCGCCTCGATCTTGGCCGGCTCGGCCATCAGCGCCTCATAGCGCGTGCGCAGCGGTGCGATCTCCTGGTCGATACGCTCGAACAGCTGTTGCTTGGCATCGCCCCAGCCGATGCCATCGGCAAAAGCCTGCGCAAGGGCCGCCGTTTCCTGCGGCGTGGCAAAGGCCTGGTACAGCTGGAACAATGCCGACCCCTGGGTGTCCTTGGCCTCGCCCGGCGCGCGCGAATCGGTAAGGATGGAGAACACCAGCTTGCGCAGTTCCTCGCGCGGTGAGAACAGCGGAATCGTGTTGCCGTAACTCTTGCTCATCTTGCGGCCGTCCAGACCCGGCAAGGTCGAGACCTGCTCGTCGATCACCACCTCGGGCAGGGTGAAAAAGTCGCGGCCATACACGTGGTTGAAGCGCTGGGCGAAATCGCGCGCCATCTCGATATGCTGGATCTGGTCACGCCCCACCGGCACCTTGTGCGCGTTGAAGATCAGGATGTCTGCAGCCATCAGCACCGGGTACATGAACAGGCCGGCGGTCACGCCCGCATCGTCGTCTTCGCCGTCGGCGCGATTCTTGTCCACCGCCGCCTTGTAGGCATGCGCACGGTTGAGGATGCCCTTGCCGGCCACGCAGGTCAGCAGCCACAGCAACTCGGTGGTCTCCGGCACATCGGACTGGCGATAGAACCACACCGTTTCCGGGTCCAGGCCGCAGGCCAGCCAGCTGGCGGCGATCTCCAGCGTGGAGCGCTGCGTCCGCGCCGGGTCCTGGGCCTTGATCAGGCTGTGCAGGTCGGCCAGGAAGTAGAAGCTTTCCGCATCGGCAGCCGTACTGGCCTGGATGGCCGGGCGGATCGCGCCGACGTAATTGCCCAGATGCGGGGTGCCGGAAGTGGTGATGCCGGTAAGGACGCGAGTGGTCATCTGCGTAAGGCCAGGGAGTCAGCACGCAAGTTTAGCGGTTCCGTGCCCCTGACATGAACGAGACGGTGCCTTGTACCTGCCGCTACCGGCAGCGGCGGCAGACGCAAGACGGGCCGCATCGAGCGGCCCGTCCTGTGCAGTTGCGCTCACCACGGAAGGTGGGCGCGGTTGTGCGACACCGTCAGGTGTCGTCGCGCAACGACTTTTCGAAGGCGCGCACCTCGGTCTGGGCGCGGTCGCGATCCCAGCCGTAGCGCTCCTGCAACTTACCCTGCAGATATTCGGCGTTGCCCTCGGCAACCTTGAAATCGTCGTCGGTGAGGTCGCCCCACTTGGCCTGCGCCTTGCCCTTGAGCTGGGTCCACTTGCCGGAAATGATGTCAGTGTTCATTGCGTCGACTCCGCTGATGCGGCCGCGATTGACCGTCTGCGCAGGTTGCCCACCGCACCGTTCGCCGCAGATCAAAAGCCGTCAAACCCGTACTCACCGCACTGAACGGTTGCCGACGCTTGCGGCGCAGCTCTACGCATGGCCGCGCCGTCGTATGCCCAGATGCGTCGCCGCGCTGCCCTGCCTGCGCAAGGCATCAGGCAAAAAAACGGGCCTTGCGGCCCGTTTTTTCTGCATGCAGCGCTAGATTACTTGCGCGCAGCGTCTTCCACCTTCTCGCCAGCGCCCTGCACGTCCTTGCCGGCACCTGCGACGGTGTTGCAACCCGACAGCATACCGACCGACAACACCGACAGCACCAGCAGCACAATTGCACGCTTCATAACAGACTCCTTCGTGGGTAAAGCGGCGGCTTGCCGCAGATCAATCAAATCAAACAACTAGGGTTCAAAACGCAAGGATCAGCACTTACCGTCGCTGCAATTGTCGGCCTTCTTTTCGACCTTCTCGCCTGCACCCTGCATGTCCTTGCCGGCGCCGGCCATGGTGTTGCAGCCAGTCATCACGCCGGCCGAAAACAGGCCCAGTACCATCAGTGTCAGCAGTCGCTTCATCGGTCTTCCTCAAGTTCTGCGTTCGGTGCAGACGCACCGTGTCTGGCGACAAATCTGACTGCGCGGCCGTGGATTTGATGTGAACGTGGCGTGCTGCGTTCAGTGATCGATCAATCTCGCATCAGTGTTGACTTGCCGAACAGGCTCTCGACCAGATCCACCGCCAGCTCGGCGGTGGCGTTGCGGTTGTCCAGGACCGGATTGAGCTCGACGATGTCCAGCGACCCCATGCGCCCGGTGTCGGCGATCATCTCCATCACCAGCTGCGCCTCGCGGTAGTTGGGCCCACCCGGCACGGTGGTCCCCACGCCCGGTGCGATGCTCGGGTCCAGGAAATCCACGTCGAAGCTCACATGCAGATGGGTGTCATCACTCATCCCCTGAAGGGCGGTCTCCATGGTGCGCTTCATGCCGGCCTCGTCGATGTAGCGCATGTCGTAGACATCGATGCGGTGCTGTTTGATCAGGCGCTTCTCCTCCGGGTCCACCGAGCGGATGCCGATCTGCCGCACCTGCTCGGGCAGCAACGCCGGTGCGCTGCCGCCCAGATGCGTCAACGCCTGCGGGCCCAGCCCGCACAGGCAGGCCACTGGCATGCCGTGCACGTTGCCCGACGGTGTCACCTCACTGGTATTGAAGTCCGAGTGCGCATCCAGCCACAGCACCCGCAGCGGGCGTTGCTGCTCGCGGCAGTACTTGGCCACCGCGGTGATCGAGCCGATGCCCAGGCAGTGGTCGCCACCGAGCATGACCGGCATGCGGCCTGCGCACAGCTGCGCATAGCTGGCCTCCATCAGCGCCTGGTTCCAGGCCACCACCTCGTCCAGATGCCGGTAGCCGGCCTGCGGGGCCTGCCAGGGATTGCGCGGGCCATCCAGGTTGCCCAGGTCGTGCACCTCCACGCCGCGGCCGATCAAGGCCTCCTGCAGCCCGGCGATGCGCAACGCCTCCGGCCCCATCCGCGCACCACGGTGGCCGGCACCGATGTCGGTGGGAACGCCAATCAAGGAAACCGGCAGGTACTGCGTCGCCATGCATTGCTCCAGCATCGAGAAAGCGCTGCAGTCTAGTCGCCGGCTCGTGCGCTGACGCGCGGCAGCGCAGCACGGCGTCCGGCCTGCGTCACCGATCACGCAATCGCATTTGCCCCTGCAGCAATCGAAAGTGCGGCCGATAGTGCGTAGCGGGCAATGGTCGGACCGGTACGGATAGCAGGCGCAACACCGCGGTACAGGCGCGCTGCAGTTAGGCCGGAGCAGTGGCAGTGCATCGGCCGCGCCCGCTTGGCGGTGGCAACCGCGGTCTGATGGCTGCTTGAAGTGACGTGGTTGGGCAGTTTGTGGCGTATCTGCGCTTTGCGGACTGTGCTTGTCTGACCGCACAGTTAAGAGATTGAGGGTGCTATGACGATGACGGAAGGTGCCGATGCTACTGTTCGCCCGCCAGCGCGGGACCCGGTGTCATCGACAAGGTCTTTCATCGCGCAGCGGGTTTCGTACAGGGGAGGATTTCATGCCGCATAACGCCGTCAACCAGGTCGTCAAGGCTGCCGTGGGCGAGGTCGCGCGGGCGTCGCACCAATACGATCTGCAACGCATCGGGCGCGAGTTCGCGCAGACCATCGAGCGCGAGCCGGGCATCCGTCTGCTGATGCTGTCCACTGCCGACGGGCGCGCCATCGCCGAACAATCCAGCCTGGATGTGGACGGTCGCCGGCTGGCAGCGATGGCCAATTCGTTCCTGACCCTGGGCGAGACCCTGGCACGCGAATCCAGTCTGAGCGAAGCCGACTACGCCACCATCAGTACGCGCGGCGGGCAGCTGGTGCTGATCCGCATTCGCGCCGACAAACCGTTGACGCTCACCGCGGTGGGCAGCAGCGATCTCAATGCCGCAGCGCTGCTGTTCAACGCACGCGACTGCGCCGGCCGCCTGGCGACAGCGCTGGCGCAGCCGGCCGACTGAGCGTTTGGCACTGTTCGTGCTTGTGCCAGTGCACTGAATTTCTCACCGCTCGTAAGGACGACCCGTGTCAAAACTCAATTTGGAACACCTGCATTCGATCGCCGGCTTCGTCGGCGCTGCCCTGGTCGATAGCGACAGCGGCATGGCGCTGGGCATGACCGGCGGCACCGATCTCAACCTGGAACTTGCCGCAGCCGGCAACACCGAGGTGGTGCGTGCCAAGCGCCGTATCGCCGAGCAGCTCGGCCTCAACGACACCATCGAAGACATCCTGATCACCCTGGCGCGTCAATACCACCTGCTGCGCCCGCTGGAGAGCAACGGCACCTTGTTCCTGTACGTCGTGCTGGATCGCGCCAAGGCCAATCTGGCCATGGCCCGTCATGAGCTCAAGGCGTTCGAGAAGACCCTGGACTTCGGTTGATGCCAACCAGGCGGCGCGCACGCGTCGCCTGCCCGGCCTGCCGGTCCGTACCGGCAGCCACCGTACTTGCTACGCGCCGACGCGGCGCCCTGTCATGACCTCACCCATTCACACCATGCGGGTCGCCACGGCCGGCCTGGACCTGCTGCACACCACGCGCCTGAAACTGGCGTGCTCGTTGCTGCTGGCCGAGCGCATCGACGTGCAGTTGGGGCAATGGCCGCAACACGCCGCCGAGGTGGTGGTGCTGGGGCTGGAAAGCCCCGATGGCCTGGCCGCCTGGCAGGCCTTGCAGGGGCAACCCGTGCGCGTGCTGGTGGTGTCGCGGACACCGGTCGGCGGCGCATGGCTCAAGCACGGCGCCACCGTGCGCGAACTCAACGAGCAGATGCGCCTGTTGCTGTCGTCCTCCGATCATGCGCAGGTCGCCGAGCCGGCCTTGCTGGTCCGCCATTGCCGCGGCGAATTCGGCACCGCTGCGGTGCTGCTGCGCAACGGACATTTGCAGGTGCGCGTGGACCCGGCCGACAGCTGCGTGCAGCTTCCCGCCGGCATCGCCTTGACCGAGCTGCTGGCGGCCCTGGATCGCCCCGGCTGGCAGGTTGCGCCGGACACCGCCGGTAGCGCACTGAGCCAACGTATTTCCTTCGAGGCGCTGTATTTCGCCCTGCCCGAGCACCTGCGCCCCGCGCTGCCGGCGGTCGAACCTAGCCATGCGCTGCGGTTGCGGCAATGGCCGGAGCTGAGTGCCGAGACCAGTTCGCCGGCGCAGCTGATTGCCATTGCCCACCTGCATGCGCGCCCGTGGCGCCCGCAGGCGCTGGCCAATGCTTGCAAGCTGCCGCTGCAAACGGTGGAATGCCTGTTCGCCGCTGCACTCGCCAGCGGCCTTGCCCAGACTGCGGAGATTCCCGTGCCTGCAACGCAGCCCCGTCCGGACAGCAGCAACTCCCGGTTCTTCTCCTGGGTCGCACGTCGCTTTGGCCTCTCTCTCTTTCAGGCGCAGTCATGAGTCTTCCGGCCAACAAACTGGTGTTCGTTGGCGGCATGGGCGCCGGCAAGACCACCGCCGTGCGCGCCATCTCCGACGTGGAGCCGGTCAGCACCGAGATGCCGCTCAGCCAGGATGCCTACGGGGACAAGACCTACACCACGGTCGCACTGGACTACAGCTCGATCGAACTGGAAGACGGCGAGTTGCTGCACGTCTACGGCGTGCCCGGGCAGAAGTACCTGGATTTCATGTGGCCGCTGGTGTGCGACGGCGCGTTGGGCGTGATCGTGCTGGTCAGCGCGCGCGATCCGCAGATGCGCGATGCCACCGTGGCCTTGCTGCGCGAGTTTTCGCAGATCGCACCTGCGGCAAGCCTGGCGGTGGGCATCACCATGACCGACGAAATGCAGGACTTTTTGCTGCCGCCGTTCCGCGATGCGCTGGTGGCCGAAGGCTTCCGCATCCCGGTCATGCGCGTGGACGCACGCTCGGCCACCCAGATCACGTTCCTGGTGAAGTCGCTGCTGTCCTATCGTTACACCTCGGCGACCAGCTGAGCGGGCGCGTACGTGGCATTGCCGACGTGGTCGGCGCGCGAGAAAAACAAGGAATCCGGTCACGACGGTGCCTGAGAGGGCGTCACGCGGGGGATGCCGCCTCTAGGGTGACGGCGACGCGTCCATCTTCCTTGTTGCCAGGCACGCGACGCGGACGTCATACATTCGGGTGCTTTGCCTGACTTGTTCAGTATGCCGCGCAGCCAGAAATCAGGGCATCGGGACGTTCCCGACATCGCGCAGGACATACCGGTCATACGGCATATGCAATAGCGCCAGCAGCCGGCAGCGCCTGCAAGCGGCGGTCGTGATGCGGTTGTTGTGCGCGCCCGGCGCTGCGTTGCACAGACCGTCGTCAAGCCATCCCGCACAGGCATCGACGCGCGGCAGCGGCGGTGCCATCGGTGACGCGCAGCGCAGACCCGATGCGCCGGGATCGGCCGCTGCAGGGCGACGTCCGCGCCAATGCCAGGTGCTGATCCAGCACCACGATCGGATAAAGTAGCGCGATGACAATCGAACTGAAGCCCGGCGGTCTGCTGATCGCGATCGAAGGCATCGACGGCGCCGGCAAGACCACCCTCGCCCGCCGCCTGGCCACCACGCTGGAAGCGGCCGGCGCGCGCGTGGTGCTCAGCAAGGAACCGACCAATGGCCCCTGGGGCACCCAGCTGCGCCAGTCCGCCGCCACCGGCCGCCTCAGCGCCAACGAAGAAGCCGAGCTGCTGATCCGCGACCGCCACGAACACGTGGACACCCTGATCGCACCGGCGCTGGAGCGGGGCGACATCGTGATCCTGGACCGCTATTTCCCCTCGATGGTCGCCTACCAGGGCGCCGCCGGCCTGCCGCTGGACGATCTGCTGGAGCGCAACGCCTTCGCGCCGCGCCCGGACGTGCTGCTGCTGCTCGACCTGCCCCCGCCCACCGGCCTGGCGCGTATCCGCGCCCGCGGCGATGCACCCAATCACTTCGAAACCCAGGACAACCTGGAACGCTGCCGCAGCATCTTTGCCCAGCTGCAGTTGCCGGGAAAGCACGTCGTGGATGCCAGCGCCGACGCGGACAGCGTGCTCCGCCAGGCCCACGCCATCGTTGTTGCCGCACTGGCCGAACGCCTGCGCGTCGACGCCACCGATGCCGACCAGGCCACGTTGGAACTGCTGTCGGCCGGTCGCCCGGCCTGAGTCGCTGCGCGTCCTGCGCGCAGGCAACAGCAACTGGCGCGTTGTGATTGGCGGGCCGCGGGCAGATAGCTGTTTCGGCCGATCACACCGGACAAGGCGCGGCCCGGAGACGCTGACCCAACAGCGCAGTCAGCCCCGAGCTACATGGACATTTCGGGATAAGACGAGAGAACCTTCGTGGTGCCGGCACCCGGATTCGAACTGGGGACCTACCGCTTACAAGGCGGTTGCTCTACCAACTGAGCTATGCCGGCAAAGGCAGGCGCGTTGCGCGCCGGTGCGCATTCTAGCGCAGCGCGGCGCAATCTAGCGACCGCTGACGCGTTGCACCGGCGGTGCCCTGCAATGTGCCGATCGCAGCCGTGCTGCGCACATCGATCCACCAGCGCGATTGCCCGGTGCCGCTGGGCAGCAACTGCGCCGGAAACCCTGCACCGACCAGGCTGGCCTGACGGCGCTCGGCACGCTCGCGACTCTGGTACTGCCCCAGCGCGATGGTGTTGTCCTCGCCCTGGGCAATCACGTAATAGTCGCCCATGCCGGCGGCGGCGATGCGCTTGACCAAGGCTTGCGCCGCTGCACGATCGCCGACATTGGGCAGCATCACCCGGAACGTACTGACCCCGGCGTCCTTGTCCTCGCGCACGCGGGTGCGCAGGGCCTGGCCACGCAGGCGTGCCAGCGCGGCATCCGCATCGGCGCGCGCCGCATACGGCCCCAGGCTGGCGCAACGCTCCGGCGCAGCGGCGGGAGTAGGTACCGCTGGCGATGGTTTGATCGCCACTGCCGCAACTTCGTTCGGTGTTGGAGCGACCTTGGCTGGTGGTGGAACCTGTGCCGACGTCTGCGACGTTGCGGCCACCTTCGCGGCGGCCGCATCTATCGAAGAAGACGCTGCCGCTGCTGCCGTCGGTGTCTCAGTCGGTGCAGGTGCAGGTGCAGGTGCAGGTGCATCCGATGGTGCGGTGACCGCAGCTGCCGGGACCATGCCTGCCTCGCTCGCCTCGCCTGGCGCTGCTAGCGATGCTGCCGCAGTGCTCGGCAGCACTTCCAGGCGCGCCACACCGGCCGGCTGCGGCGGTGCCGCCACCGCTGCCGGTGCCGGCTGCAATGCCCACCACAAGGCCACACCGGCATTGAGGACGATCAGGACAACGATGAGTACGCGGACATACATGCGATGGATTCTAAGCGCGGGCAGTCACAACCGGCGAGCGCTGGTCGGCTTGCTGCCCACGCCAGGCGGTAGGCGCAGTGTACGAGCGCGGCCGACCGATCCCGTCTCCCGGCCGCGCCCGCCGCGTGGCCGCACGATCGCATGGCCCGCCGTTCAAGGCGCCGACGCAGACCTCGCCCAGGTCGCCAGCCCGTCCAGCACCAGCGCGGCGCGGAAGCTGGCATCGGGCAATAACGGCAGCAGCGGCGGCGCGCCGCCCCCGTGCACCAGCAGCCGCACCGGTACGCCCAGACTACGTTGCGCGTGCTGCAGGCTGCGCTCGATCAGCGCCACCGCCGCGCCATCGCAGCCGGAGGTCAGCGCATCGTCGGTGTCGTCGGCCAGCTCGACATAGGTCCCGCCACTGGCCGGCAACTGCACCGCGCGCGCATGCAGCGCCTCGCGCATGGTGGTCGGCGAGGCGGCGATACGGCCGCCGTGGTGCTGCCCGTCGGCGCCGAGCACATCGATGGTCAGCGCGGTGCCCACGCCGGCCACCAGCACCGGTGCGTCGCCGCGTGCGCCCAGCAGCGCCAGGAAGCGATCGACCCCGAAGCGGCCCGGGTCTGCGTAGGCGATGCGGATGCCGGCGCACTCGGCCGCGGTCCGCACGATGCGCACCTGTTCGAAACGCTCGCGCAGGCAGCCGAGCATGCGCTGCGTCAACGCCGGCGCAGCCACGCTGGCCACATGCGCGATGCGTCCGGTGGGCAAGGCCGACAACGCGGCCGCATCCATCGCCTCGGCACCGTGCGGCCAGGCCTGCACGTCGCCGGCGCGGTCGCCCTGCAGCGGTGCGTACTTGAACCGCGAATTTCCCAGGTCGAACAACCACTCGCTCATGCAGGTCTCACGCTCACTTCTCCGGAGTGGAATAGCCGTACCGTCTCGCCCAGTTGCACCCGCAACGCGCCGTCGGCTGCCAGGCCAAGCGCAATGCCGTGATGCCGGGTGCCGGCCTCCTCGACCTGCACCGCGCGGCCGCTCAGTACGTCCAGGTCCGCATAGCGGCCCAGGAACGGGGCCAGCCCCTGCGCCTCGAACAGCTCCAGCGCCGGCAGCAGCGCCGACAACACTGCGGCCACCACGGTATCGCGCGACACCGCGTGGCCGGCCAGCGTATCCAGATCCACCCACGGTTGGTCGATCGCAGCGGCCGCTGCCGCGGGCATATGCACGTTCAAACCCAACCCGATCACCGCGCGCGCGTTGCCGGCCATTTCGCCGCCGCCTTCGATCAGCAGGCCGCCCAGCTTGCGCTCGCGCGCCAGCAGATCGTTGGGCCACTTCAACCCGACATCGGCAAAGCCACAACCGCGCAGGGCCTCGGCCACCGCCACGCCCACGGCCAGGCTGAGCCCGGCCAGCTGGCCCAATCCGCCGCTGAAACGGCGCGAGGCCGACAGATAGATGTGCGCACCCAGTGGCGAGGTCCATTGACGCCCACGCCGGCCGCGCCCGCCGGTCTGCCGCTCGGCCAGCAGGACCGCCACGCCCTGCGCCGGCGCCGGGCGCGCCAGCAAGCTGGTGTTGGTGGATTCCAGGGTCCAGGCGATCTCCAGCGCAGCCAGGCCTGCCAGCGCATCGGCCGCCATCGCCGCACGAATGCGCGCGTCGTCCAGCAGGTCCAGCGGCGCCGCCAGGCGGTAGCCGTCCCCGGCCCGCCCTTCGATCTCGACCCCGGCCGCGCGCAGATTCTGGATCCGCTTCCACACCGCCGCACGGGTCAACCCGGCATCGCGCGCCAACGCATCGCCGGATAGCCGGCCGCTCGCAAGTTTGGCCAGCAAGGCGCGGTCATCCACGGCAAGTCCCCAAATCGATCCGCGAAAGTATGCGCCAAGCGTCCGCACCCGCCCAGCCTGGCTTGCGTGAGGGAGTGAAAAGCACGTTATGATCGGCGACTCACGCCGCTTGCCCTGGATGTGGACGATGCGCCGAATCACGGTTTGCCTGCTCCTGTTGTTGGCTCCGCTTGCCGCGCTGGCATCGGACCAGCTGGCCGATGGCGATCATGAGAGCTGCGTCAGCAGCAACTCGGCGGCACGCGGCAGAACCCCCAACGGCGAGCCGGCAACCCCGGCACGTGCTCCCGCGCACAAGCCCGCGCCGGCCACCGGCGGTGGTGGTGGCGACGGCGACGGACTGTTCCCCCGCATGCGCACGATGCCGCGCTGGCATAGCTTCCTGCCGGGCATGTTCCGCTGATCCAGTGGTTGTTGCGCCGGCTGCGCCGGCCGCCGGCCGATATTCCCGATCTCTTATGGCTGCCGGTCAGCCGCCGCTGCGCCTGGGTCGCTGCGCTCGATCCGCCCCGCCAGCACCGTCTGCGTGCACTGACCGCGCAGTTCCTGCAGCAAAAAACCATTTCCCCGCTCGACGGGCTGCAGCTGCAACCGCACGATCACGTTTTGCTGGCTGCCATGTGTTGCCTGCCGCTGCTGAACATCGGCGCGGCCGGCTGGCGTGGCTGGTCGCAGCTGATCGTTTACCCGGACGCATTCCGCGTGCAACGCACGCATGTGGATGCGGCCGGAGTGATGCATGCCTGGGACGACACCCTGATTGGCGAGGCCTGGGAGCAAGGGCCGCTGATCGTCAGCTGGGCCGACGTACAGGCCGACCTGGACGACCCGCAGGCCGGCTTCAACGTGATCGTGCATGAGATGGCGCACAAGCTCGATGCACTCGATGGCGCGCTCGACGGCACCCCGCCGCTGCCGCGCGCTGCACAGCGTGCCTGGGCACGCGATTTCCAGCGCGCCTTCGATACGTTTTGCCAACGCGTCGATGCGGGCGAAGACACCGAGATCGACCCGTATGCCGCCGAGGCACCGGAAGAATTCTTCGCGGTCGTAAGCGAATACCACTTCTCCGCGCCACAGCTGCTGGCGCGCCTCATGCCGGATGTCGCTGCACAGCTGACGCGTTTTTATGGGCCGTCGCCGTTTGCGGCGTCAGCGCAGCGCTGATGGTGCGGTGGCATGCCTGCATGCGTTGGGCTGTCGTCGTGCAATGCTGTCGCGCGCATCAATCGCACGCGTTTCAAGCGACTGAGCACACCAATGCGCGATGTCGCACGCGGCTACACGCGGACGGATCGACATCGCTCGCGCATTGCCAGGCACTCACACCAACCCAAGATCGCGCGGCCTGGCACCGGGAAACACCCGTTCCAGCTGCGCAGGCGACAATCCCCACAACCGGCTCAATACACCGCCGAACAGGCTGCGGTAATTGGTGAGCACCGGATAATCGCGGTTCTGCAGCAGCTGCGCCTGCGCAACTTCTACCTGCTCGCCGGCGATCCGGCCGCCACGCACGCTGCCACCCAGCACCCAATAGGTGGTGCCGTGCCCGTGATCGGTGCCCCTGCTGCCGTTCTCGCGGAAGGTGCGGCCGAACTCGGACAGCACCACCACCACGGTATCCTTCCATGCCGGCCCGAGGGCGTCGGCGTATGCCGCCAGCCCTTCGCCCAGATTGCGCAGATTGTTCGCCAGGCCGCCTTCGACACTGCCCTGATTGGCATGCGTGTCCCAACCGCCGACATCGACAAAGCCCAGCCGATAACGCTCGCGCATCAGGCTTGCCATGCGCCGGGTTTCGTCGGCGAAGGTGCGCGCACTGGCGGCGCCGCGACCGGCCTGCTCCATCTCTTCGCGCAGCTGCGCGGTGACCTGCTGACGCAGTGCCAGTCCCTCGCGCGCAGCGGCCGCCAGCGGGGTTGCGTCGTACATTTGCGACAGGATCTGTGCCTGACGCGCATCCAGACCGCCCTTGCCGATGCCCCGCAACGACACGTTGGGCAAGTCGCCGCCGCCCTGGAAGGTCAGCGGTAAGGAATCGGTGAAGGCAATCGCCGGCACTCCGCTGAGCACACCCGCCAGGCGCGCCATGAAGCCGGAACGATAATCGCGGCGCTGCCGGCCAGCCTGACCGGATTCGATATCGTCCTGGGTTTCGAAGTGACTGCGCGACAGATCGTCGGTACCGGCAAACGGCACGAACGCCAGTTGCCGGCGTTGCCACAGCGGCAGCAGCGCATCGCGCATCACCGGGTTGAGACCCCATTGCGTATCCAGCGCAACGGCACTGTTCGGGTTGGCCGCATCCGGCCGCGCGATCGCCAGGGTCGGACGCGCCTGATAATAAAAATCGCTGGCATGCGGTACCAGCAGATTATTGCTGTCGTAGCCGCCGCGCAGAAATACCACCAGCATGCGCGCGCTGTCGCGTGGCGCAGCAAACAAGCGACCGCTCCAGGGCAGACTTGCGGCCGCTGCAGAGGCAAGCAGAAATTGACGTCGTTGCATGGCGCGCTCCCGTGGCGGTGATCGCTGGTCGAACGTTGAACAGCGGGTTTGAATCGGCAACCGTCGAATCGGCAACTCTCGAATCAGCGAAAGTTGAAGTCAGGCGATGACAGCAGGAATCCGTTCCATTCCGCAGGCGAACGCGCCTGCGCCAAGGCATCGCGCGTGCCGCTGGAGAGCGACGGCGCCACCCGGCGATACGATGGGCGCATGTCGATCTGCGTCAGCGCCGGCAGTGGCGTGTCGTTATCGCCATCGAAGCGGAACAGTTGCTTGGGTCCGCTACCCAGCGAACGTGCCACCTCGAAGCGTCGCGCCAGTTGCCCGGAGCTGGTCCATGCCTGCGATTGCAGCGACCAGCCATCCGGGGTGATGCGCCCGAACAGCGGCTCGCCGAGTTGCTGCAGCCAGCTCGCCATCGGCGCGGCATTGACCACCGGCTGGCCCTCGTACGCCAGTCGCATGGCCGAAACCACGAACCGATTCGGATCCTTGAACTTGCGTGGTTGCGCCTGCGCAAATTCCGGCGCGTCCAGCATGGCCTGCATCACCTGGGCGATATCGCCATCGCTGCGTTGAAACGTGTTCGCCATGCGCTCGACCAGCGCGGCCGGCGGCTTGTCGCTGACAAAGTACTCGGCCAAACGCTGCGAAATGAAATGCGCGCATGCCGGCTGCCGCACCAACAGCTGCACCGCGCGCTCGATCTCATCCAGGCCGCCCGCGGCGATGCGCTGGCCCAGCAAGGTCTTGTCGCCGGGTTGATGGCGTGCGGGATTGAATTCGAACAGCCCCTTGCGCACCACTTGCGGTTGCCCCGGCACGGCAGTCGGCAAGGGCGGAGCGCCCTCGGCCTTGACCGGCACCAGGCCGGCGCCGGTCAGTATCAGCGCCAGTTGCTGCACATCCTGCTGGCTATAACCGCCATGCACACCCAGCGTATGCAGTTCCATCAGTTCGCGCGCGTAATTTTCGTTGACCTTGCCCTTGGCGTTCTTGGCGTTGTCCAGATATTCCAGCATCGCCGGGCTTTCCAGCGTCGCCATCACCAGGTCGGCGAACTTGCCGGTGGCATGCGGGCGGATCGCGTTTTCCATGTAATCGGCCGCCATCCATTTCACCCGCCCCTTGTCGGCGTACACGCTGAAATGATTGAGCCAGAACCACACCAGCTGCTCGCGCGTCTGCTCCGGCGCATACACCGCACGCAACAGCTGCGCCTGACGCGCCTGGGTCAGCATCTGCCCACCACGCGCCTGCCATGCCTTGCGCAAGGCGGTCTTTTCCTCACCATCGGGCATGTCTTGCAGGCGGATCTTGTCGGCCTCGTACTGCGTGAGCAATGTCAGCAACGGCGTGTGCAGCGCATCGAAGTGCTGCAGCTGTGCACGGATCGGCGCTGGCAACGCCGCATCGTCGCTGGCCTGCAACAGCGACCTGCCATAGCGCTTGGGGCCGAGCCGCTGCAGTTGCGCGGCGCTGTCGGCATCCACGCCGTAGGTCGCACGCTGCAGCCAGCGTGTCTGCGCCGGCGTCAGTGCCGAATTGGCAGCACTGCACGACATCGCCAAAGCGCAGCCCGCCAACAGCCATGCCAGCTGCCATCGGTGATGGCGGGGCGCGCCTGCTGGACGTGCGCTCAGCCAGCGTGTCTGTGCATTGCGCTCGAACATGCAGCTCTCCATCGCAACGGCCTGAAACGGGCCCAGTATGGTCAAGCCAACGCGCGGGGCGTTAAACGGTTGTCGGAGCGCGCCGCGGCGTTGACCACGGGTTCATTCCGCACCCCATGCCGGTCACAGTCCCGGTGGCAGGGTCACGTCGAAGCGGGCGCCGCCCAGTTCCTGCGAGCGCACCACCTGCAGCTCGCCGCGGTAAGCCTTGATCAGATCCTGCACGATCGACATGCCGATGCCGTGGCCTTGCACGCGCTCGTCGCCACGTACGCCACGCTGCAGGATCTTGGCTACGTCTTCCGGCGCGATGCCGGGGCCGTCGTCTTCCACCGACAGGATCAATCCGGCACGACGGCTGCCGGTGGTGGGACCGGGCTGTGCGGTCAGCAGCACGCGGCTGCGCGCCCACTTGAAGCCGTTTTCCAGCAGGTTGCCCAGCAATTCCTGCAGATCGCCCGGCTCGCCATGAAAGCGCGCATCGGGCGAAATATCGAATTCGCACAACACGCCCTTGACCGAATAGACCTTCTCCAGCCCGCGCACGATCTCCTCGGCGGTCGACTCGATCGGCAGCGGTGCGGCGAACAGCTTATGCCCGCTGGAGGCCGCGCGAGCGAGCTGGTAGGACACCAGATCGTTCATGCGGCGCAACTGCACATCCATTTCCTCGTGCAGGTCGCGCTCGGACTGGCCGCTATCGAGCTGGGTGCGCAACACCGCGATCGGCGTCTTGAGGCTGTGTGCAAGATCGGCCAGCGTGTTGCGCTGGCGGTCCAGATTGTCGCGCTCGCTCTCGATGAAGGCGTTGATGCTTTCGGTCAGCGGCTCCAGTTCGCGCGGATGCTGCTCGCTCATGCGCTGGATCTCGCCGCGCTGCACCTTGGTCAACTCGTTGATGACCCGCCGCAGCGGCCGCAGGCTCCACTGCAGGATGAAGGCCTGCAGCACCAGCAGCACCACACCGGCACTGCCGAGGTAGAACCACACCGCGCCACGGAACACGCGCAGCTGCGCGCCCATCGAGCGCGCATCTTCCATCACGTAGATGGTGTACGGAATCTCGCCGCCGTGTTCGCGCTCGACGTAACTCACGCCCAGGCCGTAGCGGTACAACTGGCCCACGCTGCCGTCGATCTGGGTCATCTCCAGCGGGCCGATGAATTCTTCCTGGCGCGGCTCGAGCATGCGCCCGTGCGGAATGTTCGGGCCTTCGGCCGACATCGAGGTCCAGCTTTCGTCCGGGCGCACGACTTCCACGTACAGCCCGCCGCCGGGCACATCGAAACGTGGATCCGGCGGCTGGCCGCCGATGTACAGCGAGCCGTCGCGGACGAAATCGATATTGGCGGCATACGCAGAGGCGTAGTTCTTCAGCCGCTCGCGCAGATTCTTTTCGGCGGTGTCGGCGAACGCCACATCCAGCGCGTAACCCGCCAGCGCCAGGAAGGCCACCAGACTGAGGCTGGCGGCCAGCAGCTGGCGGGCCTGCAGCGAGCGCGGCCGCCAGCGTCTATACCACTTGGAGCGGCCCGGCACCTGATCTTCCTGCTTGCCGATGCGCGGACTCAGCCTTCGGTACGCGGAATGGCGAAACGATAGCCGCGACCGCGTACGGTCTCGATCGGCTTGAGCTCACCATCGGGATCGAGCTTCTTGCGCAGGCGGCCGATGAATACTTCCAGCACGTTCGAATCGCGATCGAAATCCTGCTGGTAGATGTGCTCGGTCAGATCGGCCTTGGAGACCAGTTCGCCGGCATGCATCATCAGGTATTCAAGCACCTTGTACTCGTAACTGGTCAGGTCCACGTTGGCGCCATTGACGCTGACCGTCTGCGCGGCCAGATCCAGCGCGACCGGGCCGCATTCCAGCGTCGGCTTGCTCCAGCCCGCCGCGCGCCGCAGCAGCGCATTGACGCGCGCCAGCAGCTCTTCGACATGGAACGGCTTGACCAGGTAATCGTCGGCACCCTGCTTGAGGCCCTCGACCTTGTCCTGCCAGCTCGAACGCGCGGTCAGGATCAGCACCGGGAATTTCTTGCCTTCGTCGCGCAGCGCCTTGATCAGCTCCATGCCCGACATCTTGGGCAGGCCGAGGTCGATGATGCCGACATCGAACGGGACTTCGCGGCCCATGTACAGGCCTTCTTCGCCGTCTTGTGCAGCGTCGACAGCAAAGCCCTCACGCTTCAGGCGCGCGGCAAGGGTCTCGCGCAGCGGAGCTTCGTCTTCGACCAAAAGGATACGCATGCACTCTCCCTAGTTACGTTGTCGGCCAATGGCCGGGGAATTTATGAGACTGAACGCAGAACTATCTACGTCTAGTGGTTATCGTCGCGTGGTGGCGCATCCGGCGGCGCCTGGCTGCGCGGCGGCGCGGCCTGCATCTGCTCCGACTCGTACACGGTATGCACGCGGCCGTCCTTCATGTACTTGACGCGGTTGAGATTGCCCCCGTCGAACGGCACGCGTTCGGCGCTGAGGATCTGTCCACCGGTGGACCGCTGCACCTGTCGGATGGTGTCCGAGAGCGTGCGCCCATTACCGCGCGCGGAAGGCGGCAATGGATCGCGTCCCGCGTGCGACATCGGATATGCCTGCCCCCACGCCAATGGCGCTGCCATGGCTAGCCCGAGGGCAACCAGGACGACATAGCAAGCGCGGCAGGAGGGCTGGGTCACAATGAATCCTAGCGGGTTGTTCAGGAACATTCAAAATTCGTGAAACCGGCCACCGGTGACAGCATGGTCGAGCCCGAGAATGGTCCAAATTCTTGATTTTTCGGGGTGAATCCCATCTGAACTTTTTAGCTTTGTGTTAACGCTGTTCAGTGAAATGAATATCTGGACGCCTGGAACGGCACTTTTCTGGAACTCGTGCCCGTGCCCGGCAGTTGGCATCCCGGTCAGATGCAGACAGCGGAAATGCCTGTTCAGGTAATGCAAGCGGCAGGCCAGTTCAGGCCACAACGCGCCAGCCCTGGGTGTCGGTCCGCTGCAAGGCCTGCTCGACCAGCTCCCAGCCGGCACCTGGCCGGTGTGCGCCCTCGCTCAGGACCTGCCGGAAAGCGCGTCCGCCCGGCTGGCCATGGAACAACCCCAACACGTGTCGGGTCATGTGTTTCAAGGCCAGGCCTTGCTCCAGTTGGGACTCGACGTAGGGCCGCAAGGCGCGCAGTAATTGGTCGCGCGGCTGTTCCGCACGATGCGTCAGGGCTGCATCCAGGCGATGCAGTACATAGGGGTCGTGGTAGGCGGCGCGGCCGAGCATGACGCCGTCGGTTTGGTGCAGATGCTCCATCGCGGTCTCCACCGCCGCGATGCCGCCATTGAGCACCACTGGCAGCGCGGGGCGCTCCTGCTTGAGGCGATACGCCCAGTCGTAACGCAGCGGCGGCACTTCGCGGTTTTCCTTGGGCGACAGGCCCTTGAGCCACGCGTTGCGGGCATGCACCACCACCATGGCGGCACCGGCTGCGACCACCTGATCGACGAAGCTGGCGAACACGGCGTAGTCGTCATCGTCGTCCACGCCGAGGCGGCACTTGACCGTGATCGGCAGCGTGGTCGCCGCACACATGGCGGCAACACAGTCGGCCACCAGGCCCGGCTCGCGCATCAGGCAGGCACCGAAGCGCCCGGCCTGCACGCGATCGGACGGGCAGCCGCAATTGAGGTTGATCTCGTCGTAGCCCCACTCCTGCGCGATCGCCGCCGCCTGCGCAAGCAGCGCCGGCTCGCTGCCGCCCAATTGCAGCGCCAGCGGGTGTTCGACCGGATCGAAGCCGATCAGCCGCGTGCGATCGCCATGGATCACCGCATTGGCGTGCACCATCTCGGTGTACAGACGTGCCGAGGGTGCCAGCAGGCGATGGAAGACCCGGCAATGGCGGTCGGTCCAATCCATCATCGGGGCGACGGACAGGCGCAGGGAGGCGGCGTAGCGATCGGCGGAAGCGGTCATCGACATGTGGCCGCAGCGGGCAGCCATCGGAATGCGGAGCAGGATCAACAGCTTACACGGGCGTCGATGAATCTGCCGCAGCGCGGCATGGCATCCTGCGAGGCCGACCTGCCGGAGCCCGCTGGTCGATCGCCGGTTCACTGCGCCATGTGATTGACCCACAGGGGCTGGCGAAGGTCGGCATGCCGCGCGTTGATGGAACCCGCTGGCGGCGCGCCTGGGCGTCCGGTATCGCGGCTATCACTGCCATCGAAAGAGACGAACGACACCGTGCTGGCGCTGCTGTCGTTGCCCTCGCACGCCAGGTGCGCGCGTTATCGGGCGGCATCGCTGCAGGATGCGCAGTGCCTGGGCGTTCGCCCATGTCGAGCGAACGCGGTGCATCGTCAATGGCGAGCGGAGCTTGTGTCGTCCAGTGCTGGCGTCGTGCACTGCGCCTGGACAGGATCTGCAGTTACGGGTTGCGGAAGCCCACACGCTCTTCGGCGCTCAGCGGCTTGCCGAGCGCATGGTACGAGGCAACCAGGGTGATCAGGGCGGTACCCAGCACGGTGTAGAAGCTCCACGACGTGGCCAGCACGTGTACCTGACCGAACACCAGCGCGACCACGGCGGTGGCGGTGCACAGCACCATCGCCAGCAGGGACATCAGGAAAGGGATGGAGGGATCGAGCTTCATGGTCCGGGGGTTCCAGTGTGCGATAGCGGAAGCATCGGCGTTCGCAGTGCTTTCTTGAACTGTTTTTTGCGATTTTTCCGAACAAATTTCAGGCAAGTCAGCGCGCACTCAGACTTATGTCAAACCCTTGGCGCACAAAAGGTTTCCATGTCAGGGGGCTCCTGACGCAGTGGCACAAAAATCACCACCGCCGCCAAAGATCCAACGCGCCTGCGGCGGAAAACCGGCGGAGGCGGTGGCTGCGTTTTCCAGCGGGTCGTGGAGGCAAATCGAGCAGGTCGGCGAGCCACTGGCCGACCCGGGAGCGAGGATTCACTGCGCTCGGTGCACAGTGGTTGACCTCCGAACCGGGCCGAGGCGGTGGTTGCGCCTCTCGGCAGGTGATGAAGGCAGATTGAGTAAGTCACCGCGCGGCCAGCCGATCTAAGAGCGAGCATGCGGTGCGCTCGGTACGCAACGGCTACCTCCCGAACCACGTCGGTGGTCATAAATGAGCGGGTGTCGCCGGTACGCACCGGTGGCGTCAGCACGCGCGGTGGAGTGCTGCAGGCGAGGCCGTCGAGGCTCCGGGTATCGAGGTGCAGGACTCGGGCGATACCAATCAGCGACTCATCCGACGGCCACCGGGATGGAGCTGCCGTCGCAACCACCTACAGCGCTTCGAAGACGGCCGAGCGCTATGCGTGCAATCCGCCAGGATGCGGGCTGCAGGCGATTGGCCTGTGCATCAGGTGCATCGTGGTACGGCACGCTGCAGCACGCATCGCCGTCGGCTCACGCCGGTATCGGCCGCATGGCGCCGGTGCGAGCCTGCTGACGCCTGGCGTCACGCATACCTGCCCCGCTACGCATGACAGGCGCGCTCAGCGCGGCGGGGTCGTCGCAAACTCGCCGCGCTGCAGCTTGGTCACATCGTTACCCTGCCCATCCTTGAGGCTGAGGTCTGCGCCCTTGGCGGCCAGATCCTTGAGCACGTCGGTGCGCTGGAACAGCGCTGCGTACATCGCGGCGGTCTGACCGGCGTTGTTGCGCTGGTCCGGCGCGCAGTCGGCCTGCATCAGCCGCTTGGCGATGCCCAGCTCGCCCTTGAAGATCGCGCCCATCAGCGCGGTGTTGCCGCGCTTGTCCTGCGCGCAGGGGTCGGCACCGGCGCTGAGCAGTTGCTCCACTGCCGGGCGCTGGCCGTGATAGGCCGCCAGGATCAGGGCGGTGTAGCCCTTCTCGTCACGGGTATTGAGGTCGTAGTGCGAGCGGATGAACTCGGCCAGCATGTCCTGCCGCCCTTCGCGTGCCGCGTCGAAGAAGTACTCGCGCAACTGCAGCTTGATCTGCGCCGGGTCGGCGGCGGCAGCGGTGGCGCTGGTGGACATCGGCGCGGGCGAGGCAGCATTGGCAGCTGCAGACAGGGTGCCAAGCATCAGAAACAGCAGGGTGCGCATATGGCTCTCCCGATAGCGAAAACGGCACCGCGGCACAGGCCGCGATGCCGTGGGTGGATCAGTCCTGCAGGCTGGAGGCCAGCTGCTTGACCCGGGCCAGGTCGCCCTTGGCGACACGCGTCACGCCAGTGCCGTACTCGGGGTCGGCCTTGTACAGGAACGACAGCAGGAGGTGCTTGCTCTCGGTGTCGGTGGTGGCCAGCGATTCGCCGAAACTCTGCACCAGATCGGCGCGATCCTTCTTGCTGTAGGACCGATACAACTCACCGGCCTGCTTGAAGTTCTGCTCGCGGGTGATCTTGGCCTGCTGGGTGGTGCCCGACAGCGGCAACGCGCTGTAACGCGCAGCGGTGTCCTGCGGCCGCGGCTCCAGCCGGCTCGGCTCGTAGTTCACGCCGCTGGTGGTGTGGCCGTTATTGCCTTCGCCATCCTGGTTGCCGTTGTTGACGGCCACACGCGGACGGTTGACCGGCAGGTTCAGGCCATTGGCACCGATGCGATACAGCTGGGTGTCGGCGTAGGAGAAGATGCGCCCCTGCAGCAGACGGTCTTCCGACGGCTCGATGCCCGGCACCAGGTTGGCCGGCGCCATCGCGACCTGCTCGGTTTCCTGGAAGAAGTTGTCGACGTTCTTGTTCAACACCATCTGGCCGACCTTCTGCTCCGGCACGTCGGGCCAGATCTTGGTGGCGTCCAGCGGATCGAAATCGAACTTGGCCAGATCTTCCGGCTTGAGCACCTGTACGTACAGGTCCCACTTCGGGAAGTCGCCCTTCTTGATCGCACCGACCAGATCGTTGGTCAGGTGGCTGTAGTCCTTGGCCTGGACGGCAGCGACCTGCTTGGGGTCGAGGTTCTTGATGCCCTGCAGCGTCTTCCAGTGGAACTTGACGTAATGCACTTCGCCCTGCGCATTGACCAGCTTGTAGGCATGCACGCCGTTGCCATCCATGAAGCGATAGCCGGCGGGGGTGCCTTCGTTGGAGTACAGCAGGGTCAGCGTGCGGGTGGCCTCGGGCACGTGCGAGAAGAAATCGAAGCGGCGCGAATCGTCGTCCAGATTGGTGCGCGGGTCCGGCTTGAACGCGTGGACCATGTCGGGGAACTTGATCGCATCACGGATGAAGAAGGTCGGGAAGTTGTTGCCGACCAGATCCCAGTTGCCTTCGCTGGTGTAGAACTTGGTGGCGAAGCCATGCGGGTCGCGCAAGGTTTCCGGCGAGTGGTTGCCGTGCACCACCGAGGAAAAACGCACGAAGACCGGGGTCTTTTCGCCGGCGCTGAATACCTTGGCCTTGGTCAGGCTGGACAGATCGGCGGTGGCGGTGAACTCGCCTTTGACGCCGGTGCCGCGTGCATGCACCACGCGCTCGGGGATGCGCTCGCGATCGAAACGCTGCAGCTTCTGGATCAGCTGCACATCCTGCAGCAGGGTCGGGCCATTGGCTCCGGCGGTCTGCGAATTCTGGTTGTCACCGACCTTGGCGCCGTTGTCGCGGGTCAGGACGGATTGGGCGAAGACCGGCGGTGCGATCAGCGTCGGGGCTAGCAGGGCTAGCACCATGAGGGATCCAGGGCGCATGGCGTCAGCTCGTTTGAGGGAGCTGAATCATGGCCAGCGGACCGAAGCGTGAGAAGTCGTTAGTTATGATCGCTGCGATAGGCGAACATGATGATGACTACAGAGCGTGATATGCATCGCGTTACAAGGCGGTAGCACGTTGAAGATCATGTCGCTTGCGCTACGCATGCGGTGACTAGGCTGATTCGCAGCGACGCACGTAGTGCGTTGGTGACTGTAAGAATACTGCAGTGCGGAAGATCCGCACACTCAGCAACCAGCGACAGTATGCGGTGAAAAATACCCACAGGGCCGGGTGTCATCGCCTGGTGGAAACCAAGCCACCAACACCTTGCAACGTCTTCTTGATCCAGGTGTGCACGCGCGACCCATGCGTTAAACAGTAGTCATCGCGTCGCACCTGGATCGCTCACGGTTCAAAGACCACCAGAACCGCTCTGTTCGTCAGGCAAACCTACGTCTGCCCGTCTGCGTGCCAACTGGGCAGGATCCTCCAGCTCGAACAGGCTGCCGTCCGCCTTGCGCTGGGTGCCGTAGCGCTGCGGCTTGCCCGACATGATCAGATTACGATCCACGAACAATGCCATGTCTGCGGTGCTGTAAGACCCGCGCGCCACCGCAACCTCGATGTTCTTCAGGAAGCCATCGCGAAACGTGCGGTCAGTGGAGTGCTGCGCGACCAGGAAACCGGCATGCGCCCCGTCCTCGCCGACCGACGCGACATCGGGGAAGCCGAATTTGTCGATCAGTGCAGACAGCGCAGCCTGGTTTTCCCGTTGCGACGCAACCAGACGCATGGCCATGTCTTTCGCTGCACCTTGATTGGCCTGCAGCTGTTGCGCCGTGAAGGCACCACGAATCTGCTCACGGATCTTCTGATCGGCATCGGCCAGTGCCAGCAGCTGTTCGCGATAAGAGGCGTTCATGCCTGGACGACCTTGCTGCAGAGTGCGATCGGCTTCGGCAATCGCCCATCCCGCAGTTGTCAGCTGCCATAGCAGTACACCGAGCATCACTGTCTTCATCCGCAATCCTCCCGGATCTCAAAAGGTCACGACATCGCGTCGATAAAGCACGGCAGGGAAAGATACCGCTGCCATCGACACCACACGCGCAGCGACGGGCACGATCATGCACCGCAAACGTGTGACAGCGGCACTCTGCGAGACGGGCGTTTCATCCTCCGCACGGGACCGGCGCAGGCTTGGCGCCGCTAACCAATCACCCGCTTGAACGGCGGCAACGCGTCGATGATGCGTTTGCCGTAGCGGCGTGTCAGCAGGCGCGAGTCGAGGATGATCACGCGGCCGTGGTCGCTGGAACTGCGGATCAAGCGGCCCGCGAACTGCGTGAGCGTGCGCAGCGCGTGCGGGATGGCGATCAGGTTGAAGGCGTTATGGCCGCGACTTTCCAGCCATTCGCTCAGGGTCGAGGTCTGCGGGTCGGTCGGCACCGCGAATGGCACCTGGGTGATGACCACCGTGGTGCAGGCATCGCCGGGCAGATCCAGGCCTTCGCCGAAGGAGTTCAGGCCAAACAGCACCGAGCCTTCGCCGGCGGCGATACGGCGCAGGTGTTCGGTGATCAGTTGCGACTTGTTGCCCTCGCCCTGCACCAATACGCGGTTGCGCTGCGCCAGCGGCATCAGGTCGGCGACCTTTTCCATCTTCCAGCGCGAGGTGAACAGCACGATGCTGCCCTTGGCGGCCCAGTCGAGTTCGCGCACCAGGTAACGCGCAACTTCCTTCGGGTGGCCTTCGCGATCGTCTGGGGTGACCGGGAAATTGGGCACGATCAATTCGGCCTGATTGGGCAGGTCGAACGGTGAGGCCAGCGAGGCCATTTCGGCGTGATCGGGCAGGCCGTTGTCGATCGCGAACGCTTGGAAATCGCCGCCGCCGGTGAGTGTGGCCGAGGTCATCACCACCGAATCCACTTCGTTCCAGATCATCGTGCGCAGCACCTGCGCAGCCGACACCGGCGAGCAATGGCAGATCAGATCGCCGTCGCGCGAGAGGGTGATCCAGCGCGCCATCGGCGGCTGGCCTTCCTTGTCTTCGCGCCGCCAGCCGCTCCACAGATTGTGTTGCTGCTCGGTCATCTCCAGAGCCAGGCCGAGGCTGCGCTGCAGGCGTTCGCGCGCCGAGTCGTCCTGCTTGCCCTTGGCAATCGCGCTGTGCGCGGCATGCACCCAGTTGAACAACGCGCGGGTTTCTTCGCCGAGTTCTTCGATGGCCGGGCCCCATTGCGGCGGCAGCTTGCCGTTGGCCGCACGCCACAAGGGATCGCGCTCGCCGGGCTCGGGCTTCCACACGCGTTCGACCTCGGCGTGGAAAGCCTTGAGCAGCTTGGACACGCGCGCGGCCACCTCGATGGCCTCGTTGGGCAACAGGTTGCCGATCTTGTCCTTGTCCACCGCGCGGTAGGCAGCGGCGATGAGGATCTGCAACCGTCCGGTGCGTTTGGCCATCTCGTCCAACGGCAGGCTGGCGGCGCCCTGGTCGATCGCCACGCCGGCGATGTGATGGCCTTCGTCGAGCACCAGCAGCATGTCGGCGGGCGGGGCGATCAAGGGCTGGCCATTCTCGGCATCGCCCAGCGACAGCGACGACAACAGCAATGCATGGTTGGTGACCACGATCTGCGCTTCGCGCACGTCGGTGCGCGCCTTCAGCACCGGGCATTGCGCGGCGTAGCTGCAGCGGCGGCCGGCACAGCCGGAGGCCGGCGTGGTGATGCGCAGGCGCAGCGGCACCGAGACCTGCTCGGGCGCATCGTCCAGATCGCCGTTCCAGCTGCGCTCGGCGTAGGCCGTGGCCAGGCGCTTGGCCAGATCCGCGTCGGCCGGGCTGAGCGGGCGGTCGTAGAGCACCTGTTCGTCGTCGAACATCCCTTCCTGGCTGGTCTCGCCCTGCAGCTCGGCGGCGTTGCGCGTGCACAGGTAGCGGGTGCGGCCCTTGGCCAGTGCGACCGTGGCTTCCAGCCCGGTGGCCTTGAGGAAGGCCGGAATATCGCGCTCCACCAACTGCGACTGCAGCGCCACGGTGCCGGTGCTGATCACCAGCTTCTTCTTGGTGGCCAGGGCGATCGGCACGCCGGCGGTGAGATAGCCCAGGCTCTTGCCGACCCCGGTGGGGGCCTCGGCAATGCCGATGCCGCCGGAGGTGGCCAGCGCGCGCGAGACCAGGCCGATCATCTGGCTCTGCGCCCGCCGTGTGGCAAAGCCGGGCGTGTTGGCCTGCAGCTTGGCGTAGGCCTCGCGGATGCCGGCCTTGATCGGGTCGGTCAGAACGCGCTGGGTGGGAACCGGCGCCGACGGCGCGGCCGGTGGGGCGACTTCATTCATCGCGCTATTTTCGCACGGACCGGCGCAGCGCCTGCGACCGGCGTGGCACTCGGCTGAACGTGTTTGCTGGCGCGGGGCGGCGCCACCGCCATCTTGGTCCCAGGTACGCACGCTGCACGGCCACTGCATGCGTCGGATCCGCTCATCGCCGGCGGGCGCTGGCCGCAAGTTCTGACCCGGAGGGTCGCGCAATGGATGCCGGCCCAATCACCCTGAGCTGCCGCAACGAGCAGGCAGCGTCGCTCCACGTTGTCAGCGGCCTTGCGTCCGCGGCGGCCATGCATGGCGCGCCCAGACCAGCCCGATGACCACCATTGCGACGCCCATCAGCAACATGCCGGCACCCACGCCAGTGGGCCCGAAGCGCTCATACAGCAGGCCGCCGCGATTGACCGCAGCCAGCGCCTGCGGATGCAGCAGCGTCCACCCGCCCTGCCCGGCACTGACCAGCCCGACCACCACCAGCGCGATGGCTTTGAGCGGAATCATGGGCGCGGGCCGGCGGCGGGCGGCACGCGTTGCAGGCTGCCTGCCAGCGTCCACACCAGCACGCCGATGCCCACGCCTTGCATCGCCATCAGCACGAAGTGGGCGATGCTGGTCACCATGCTGATCTGACGCACATTGCCTTGCTGCAGCAACAGCATCGGAATCGCCTGGAAGGCAACCTCGGCAAACAAGCAGCCCAGCAGCAACCAGAGCGCGGCCAGCCCGGCACGCCGCAACGGGCTTTGCGAGGCACGCCACAGCAGAACCAGCCCGAGCAGCAACGCGATCAGCATCGGCACGCGCGACAGCAGGCTGGTGACCAGGGTCAGCAGGATATCGGTGGCGGTGACGCTGCCCACCTCAGTCGGCACTGACCAGAACGGCCTCGCGCGCGCGCAGCGCGGCGTAGACCGGGTCGGTGTCCGGGCGCACGCCGTGCCACAGCGCGAAGCTCTCGGCGGCCTGCTCCACCAGCATGCCCAGGCCATCGACGGCGTAGCGGCATTGCGCCGCGCGTGCCCAGGCCAGGAAGGCGATGGCGGTGGGGCCATAATTGAGATCGACCGCCGCGGTGAGGCTGTTGACCAGGCCCAGCGGCATGGCGAACGCACCGGCGTCGCGATCGCGCCCAGCCGCGGTGGCATTGACGATCAGTTCGAAGTCGCCCAGATCGCGCAGGTCTTCGATGTAGCGCGAGACCACCCGCCCCGGCTCGCCGAGCGCATCGCACAAGGCATCGGCACGCTCGGGCGAGCGGTTCACCACCACCATTTCGGTGATGCCCGCTTCCAGCAGCGCCGGTGCCACGCCGCGCGCGGCACCACCGGCGCCGAGCAGCAGCACACGGCGACCGCGCAGATCCAGCCCGTGGCGGTCGGTGAGGTCACGTACCAGACCGGCGCCATCGGTGTTGTCGCCCTGCCACTGGCCGTCGTTGCGCACCAGCGTATTGACCGCACCGGCCAGACGCGCGCGATCGCTCAGGCTGGCCGATAACGCACAAGCGGCTTCCTTCAGCGGCAGGGTGACGTTTGCGCCCTTGCCGCCTTCGTCGGCGAAGCGCTCCAGCGCGGCAGCGAACTCTTCCGGCGGTGCGTCGATGGCGGTGTAGTCCAGCGCGATGCCGGTCTGCTTCCCGAAGTCGGCATGGATGGCCGGCGACAGCGAATGGGCGACGGGGTGACCGAACACGGCATAACGGGATACGGGCATGAAACGCTCTCTGGTTGACTAGACTGTGCGCGACTTGAGGCAGGAACCCCGCATGCAACTTCGATGGACACTGCTCGCGCTGGCGGCAAGTTTACTCTGCGTCCCGGTCGCGTCGGGGCTTGCCGAATTCGGCATCGAAGGCATGGGCGTGGTCTCCACGCCGGCCAACGAAGCGCGCGCCACGCTGAGTCCGGACGGGCAACGCATCGTCTGGGCCAGCGACCGCGCCGGCGGCACCGGGGGCTGGGATCTGTGGCAGGCCCGGTTGAACGGCGGGCGCTGGCAGGACGCAGAAGTGCTGCCGATCAACACGGCGCAGGACGAGACCTCCCCGCTGTTCAGTGCCGATGGCCGCTGGCTGCTGTTCGCCTCCAGCCGCCCTGGCGGTGCCGGCGGCGCCGACCTGTATCGCGCGCCGGTGGATGCGCAGGGCCGGATCGGTGCGGTGGAATCCCTGGGCGCGGCGATCAACAGCCGCGGCGACGAGCGCTCCCCGACACTGTCGCTGGACGGCACCCGCCTGCTGTTCGCCAGCAATGGCCACGGTGGCGCCGGCGGCATGGACATGTTCGTGGCGCGCTGGGATGGACAGGCGTTCATCGCGCCGGTGGCGTTGAGCGATATCAACAGCGCCGACGACGAGCTGGATGCGGCCTGGCTTGGCGATGGACGGGGGCTGGTATGGGCACGCGGCCGGCAAAATGGTCCCAGCCAGTTATTGCTGGCGACCTGCAGCAACGGCCATTACACCGTGGGCCAGGCAGTGCCGCTGTCGTTCAACGGGCCGCAGGAACGCACCTTCGGTGCGGTGGTGGATGCGGCCAAGCCAGGCGAGTTGCTGGTGACCGGCAGTGCGCGCGCACCGCGTGCGGGGCAGCTGGACATCTATCGGATGAAGGCGCCGGCGGTGGAGGGAGGTACGAGCTGCCATTGAGGATGGGTGGGTGCGCAGACCCTTGCCAAGGGGCTGCTGGGAATACGACTTCACGCCAAGCTGTTGCAGAGCGGATGATCTGGGTCCTCGCTGCAGAGCGCTGGTTTGCGGTTTGGCTGTACTAAGGCTCGGCTGTAGGGCTGCTGATCTGAGGCTTGGTCGCAGGGCCCTTGCCCGCCCACCATCGCAGGACACGCCGCAAGTACGTCCATGTAGGCTCTTACGCGGCATCCATGCCGCGTAAGGTCCCGCGACGGTAGGCGGACAAGGGCCAGCCGGGATGGTCGGTGTGCATGGTCAGAAGCGGGAGCGGCAGCAGGCGGGTCAGATGCAGCGGTGGTTGCATGATCCTTGTGATCTGGCAGACGTGGTCTGATTTCCAAAGCTGTCCGTCGAAAGCGGGCAGCAAGTGGATTGGGCTTGCCCCCTATCGCTAATGGTCATCCACACATGCATGCAAGCGACCAGACCGCTGCGTTAAGTCGCCTCGCTTGAGTCATCCCGCTTGTGCGGTTCCATCAGTGCACGACCGGCTTCGCAGGCGTGATGTCCTTACCGGTTCCGGGACCCTTGGCGGCATGGATGCCGCCACGGAGCCTGCATGGACGGATTCACGGCGTGTCCCGGACGTGGTGAGGGCATCGCGTCCTCGACCAACCAGGCTTTTGATTCAAGCATCGGACCGCGCTTAGACGCCGCCATGGTTGGCAGCTAACAAAACCACCGCACACGCTGCAAGGAGGGCGCGGTCGATGCTAGCTAGGACGCAGCATGTCTCCGTCGTTCACCGCGATTTCTCCAAACCGTTCGCACCCGCTCGGCGACCGCACGCCACGTTTTACTGGCCGCTCCAACCCAGCGATGCAGCGGCCATGACCGCGCTCAATACACATCGCGCCGATAACGTCCCGCTGCGGTCAGCGACTCCAGCCGCGTCTCGCCCAGCAATTCGCGCAGCGTGGCATCGACCTCACGCGCCATGCTGTCCAGGCTGCCACAGACATGGATCACCGCACCGCGATCGATCCAGTGGCGCAAAGTGTCGCCGGTTTCGCGCAAGTGATGCTGCACGTAGCGCTTGTGCGCCTGGTCGCGCGAGAACACCCGGTCCAGCTGCTGCAGGTGGCCACGCGCATGCCAGGCCTGAAGTTCGTCGGCAAACAGACCATCGTGCGCGGCCTGCCGTTCGCCGAACAGCAGCCAATGTCCGTGTACGCCGGCCAGCTCGGCCTCGCGCAGCAGACTGCGCAAACCGGCGATACCGGTGCCGTTGCCGATCAACACCATCGGCGCCTGTTCGATGCGATGGAATCCGGGATTGGTGCGCAACCGTGCGCGTATCTGCCCACCGACGGGTGCGCGGCAGATCAGCCAGCCCGAGCCCAGGCCGGGGCTGCCGTCGGCGCCTGTGGTCAGGCGCACCACCGCGGTCGCAACGCCATCGGCCGGCACGCTGGCCAGCGAGTAATCGCGGGTCGGCAGCCAGGCGCAGGCGTCCAGCCAGGTCTGCGGATCCGGATGCGGCGTGGGCGGGCGCGTGGGCGGCTCCGGCAGCACGCGCTCGGCGACGGCCTGCTGCAGCGGCAGCAACTGCGCATCGACATGCACCAGCGCGTCGGGCGGCAGGCCCCAGGCGGCCAGACACGCGCGCACGTGCGTGTAGGCGTGCGCCGGCTGCACTTCGAGAATGTCGCCCGCCTGCCATTGTGTACCGGAGGGTGGCAGCAGATCGATCTGCCAGATCGGTGCTCCCTCGCTGCCCGGATTGAGATGCGTGCGCGCCGCCAACGTCCAGTGCAGCAGCGTCGGGCGGGCCAGCGGCACGGCGGCCACCGGCGCACCGGCAATCTGCGCCAGTTGCGCATGCCATTGCGCCAGGGCCTGCGGATCGGTGTTGTCCATCTCCACTGCCGGAAACAACGGCTGCGCGCCCTGCGCCTGCAGCCACTGTTCGATGCGTCGGGAAAACCCGCAGAACTGCGCGTACTGGCGGTCGCCCAGGGCCAGCACGGCATAGGTCAGCTGTGACAGCGTCATGCGCTGACGCAACAGTTCGCGCTCGAAGCTGCGCGCGGTATCGGGCGGCTCGCCATCGCCAAAGGTGCTGACCACGAACAAGGCATGCCGGGTGCCCTGCAGATGCTGCGCGGTGAGCTGTGCCAGCGAGCGCACCTGCACCGGCAGACCGGCCGCCTGCAGATGCCCGGCCGCCTGCCAGGCCAGCCGTTCGGCAAACCCGCTCTGGCTGGCGAACCCGATCAACCACGGCTCGGCCTGCGAGGCCGCCGGGGCACCGTGCAGGACATCGCGCGCGGCACGCAGCGCGCGCTTCTTGCGGCGGCGATCCAGGTACAACATCCAGCCGGTCACGAAGAACACCGACATGCCGACACTGGCTAGCATCACCACGATGCGGCCCGGCAGCCCGAAGAAGCTGCCCGAATGCAGCGGAAACATGCTCACCAGCAACTGCTGCCCGCGCGGCAGCAGTGCATAGTCCTGGCGACGCAGCAACGCACCGCTGCCCGGCTCGATCTCCAGATTGTCGTAGGCGCGATCGTGATCGGGATGGTCGGGCAGGAACCGCACGCTCAGCGGTTGCCCCGCACGCGGCGGGATACGCAGGTCCAGTGCCGTGCTGTGCGTGGCCGGGATGGCATCCAGGGTGCGTTGCACGGCTGCAAAATCCACCGTGGCCGGGCGGTGATCGCGCCCGTCGCCACGCATCGCAGGCTCGGTGCCGAGCAAGGCCACCATGCCGTCGCGGTACCAGTTGTAGGACCAGGTCAGCCCGGTCAGCGCCACCAGCAGGTACACCAGCAGACACCAGGTGCCGAACACCGCGTGCAGGCTCCACAGAAAACTGCGCCCCTGCCGCCGCCATTCCACTGCCCACCAGGTGCGCAGACTCCACCAGCGTCGCGGCCAACGCAGATACAGGCCGGAAGCGCAGAAGAACAGCAGGATCAGGGTGCTCGCACCGGTCACCGCCTGGCCACGCTTGCCGGCGGTCAGATGGCGATGCAGGTCCTCGATGAAGGCAAACGCGCCGCTCAGCCGCGGGGCGGCGACCCTGTCGCCGGTGTACGGATCGAAGTACACCCGGCCGCCGTCCTTGCCGGCCAGGCGTGCATTGGACGGACGCTTGCCGGTCGGATCGATCAGCATACGGGTGACCGCCTGTTGCTGATCCAGGTCCAGCCGGCGCAGCAGCACATCCACCGGCAATGGCCGCTCGCCTGCGGCATGCCGCTGTGCCAGCTGCGTGATGGCCGGATTGGCCAACCGCACGATCTCGTTTTCGAAGGACATCAACGCGCCGGTCAGCCCCATCACCGACAGCACCAGCCCGGCCGTGATGCCGAGCAGCCAGTGCAATTGGAACAGGACGGTCTTGAGCACGCGCGAGCAGCCGCAAACAGTGGGCTCGCCATTGTAGATGAGAATCGTTATCGCAGTTTGCGTGGGATTCCGAAGCTCACGCCACTGCCGTAGCGCCGTCAGTCAGCGACTGCTGTGTCACTCGATTATTGCAGCAACGCCGGTACCCATTGATCGCAGGAAGCAGATTGATCAAGCTGCCTGCGCCACACCTTCCCTCCCCATCCGGAAGGATGGCGCGCGCCGCACGCAGCGCAGGCCGCGAGAGAACGCGGCCTGCGGGATCGTTGGGTTTTCGAATCGGGCCAAGCCTGCAGGCGCCAATTGCGGCCTGGAGGGCGTCACAGCACCGCCTCAGCGCACTCAGCCTTCCCGCAACCAACGCGCCACCTGCGGTGCGAAATAGGTCAGCACGCCATCGGCGCCGGCGCGCTTGAACGCCATCAGCGCTTCCAGCACGCACTTGCGTTCGTCCAGCCAGCCATTGGCGGCGGCGGCCTTGAGCATCGCGTACTCGCCGCTGACCTGATAGGCGAAGGTGGGCACGCGGAATTCCTGCTTCACCCGCCGCACCACGTCCAGATATGGCATGCCCGGCTTGACCATCACCATGTCCGCGCCCTCTTCCAGGTCCAGCGCAATCTCGCGCATGGCCTCGTCGCTGTTGGCCGGGTCCATCTGATAGGTGGTCTTGTCGGCCTTGCCCAGATTGCCGGCGCTGCCGACCGCATCGCGGAACGGGCCGTAGAACGCCGAGGCGTACTTGGCCGAATAAGCCATGATGCGCACATTGAGATGGTCCTGCGCATCCAGCGCGCGGCGGATCGCACCGATGCGGCCATCCATCATGTCCGACGGCGAAATAATGTCCACGCCGGCTTCGGCATGCGACAGCGACTGCCTGACCAGCGCCTCGACGGTGATCTCGTTGAGCACATAGCCCTTGGCATCGATGATGCCATCCTGGCCGTGCGTGGTGTACGGGTCCAGCGCCACGTCGGTCATGATGCCGAGTTCGGGAAACCGCGCTTTCAGTGCGCGCACCGCACGCTGCGCCAGGCCGTCCGGATTCCAGGCCTCGGCCGCGTCCAGGCTCTTGCCGGCCGGGTCGATCACCGGGAACAGGTCGATCACCGGAATGCCCAGCTCCAGGGCCGCTTCGGCTTCGTGCAGCAATTCGTCCAGCGACAGGCGCTCGACGCCGGGCATGGACGCGATCGGCGCGCGGCCGGACAACTCATGCACGAACACCGGCCAGATCAGGTCATCGGTGGTCAGCGTGTTTTCGCGCATCAAACGGCGCGAAAACGCATCGTGGCGCATGCGGCGGGGACGGTAATGGGGATGGGCCATCATGGGCTCCTGTCAGCAGCCCGCAAGTTTACGCCCGCGACCCGCCGCAGGACGCGCTGCGACGCTGTGTCGCAGCGGTGCAACGGGCCGGATCACGCTGTGATCAATGCAAATGCAAGCGTGATCCGCTTGGACCACGCGGTCAGCTTACCCCACAGGGAACGTGCCCGGCTGGCGGCGGTGCCACGCGTCGATCTTCTCCATCGCCAGCCGGCGCACGGCCCTCCGAACTCGCGCGACCTGCCTGGAAGGCGACGCCGCGTGCTAGATCACGCCGCCGCCCAGGCTCAGTCGGATCACCCCGACCACGATCACCAGGCCGTTGAGCAGCAGACCGGTCTTGGCACGTCCGCGATTGCCGGCCGAGGTGAACAGCAGCGCGATCGCCGCGATCAGCGCGCCCAACGCCGCAAACGGGATCAAGAACCAGTTGCCCCAGCCCAGCAACGGGATGAAGGCCAGCACCATCCACAGCAGCGCCACAATGCCCCACAGCAGGCTGATCAATCCCACGTGCCACCTCGCCATTCAAAGAAGCCCCGAGCTTAGCGCCGCGCCCGCCAAGGCGCTGTGGGCAGATGGTCACCCTGACCAATGGCGGCTTGGCGGTAGCCTCACGTGGGCATGGCTAGGGTGCGGCAAAGTCCAGAGCGATTCAGTCCGGGCGCCGGATCATCGTTGCCATTACCCACAGGGGGTTCCACCATGTACATGCAATCGCTGATCAGGAATGCCGCCATCGCGGCAGCCACCGTTGCCCTGCTGGCCGGTTGCGCCAGCAGTTCCAAGGTGATGCTGGGCCAGGCGCGCGCGCCGATCGACCCGTCACTGGTGCAGGTGTACTCCAATGCACCGGTCGGCTCGGTGGAGATCGCCCAGCTCGAATCCACCAGTGCTGCCGGTTTCGGCACCCAGGGCCAGACCGATGCGGCCGTGCAACGGCTCAAGCGCGAAGCCGCCAAGCTGGGCGCCAACGGCGTGGTCATCGTCGGCGTGGGTTCGGAACGCTCCGGCGGCGGCCTGTCGGTCGGCGGCGGCAGCTACGGCGGCCGGGTCGGCGGTGGCCTGGGCATCGGCATCCCGACCACCCAAAAGCGTGCGGCCGGCATGGCGATCTGGGTGCCGGCGGGGGCGCAAGACTAGGACCGCTCGCTGATTGCTCCTCTCCTGCTGACAGCAGTCGCTACGTACTTGCGGCCAGTCAGTTAGCTAATATGGCTGCCTTCGAAAGCGTTATCGACCTCTGATTGCCGACCCGCATGCGTCCGGGCGTTCATGGCTTGGACGCATGCCCACAAGGTGAAACCCGAGATAGGATGCGTTATCTTGCCCGGGCAGATGAGTTTGCAGGTACCGCATGCGCATCTTACAAACAAATAGGAATTGGGTGCTCTTAGCGATGATCAAATCGCCAATCGTTGATTAATTGGATCTGTTGACCTCCCTGGACATAAGGACTAGCTGATGAAGAACTTGATATGGATATTGGTATTGTTTTTTGCAGGCCAGGCCGAGATTCAGGCGCAAAGCGTTTATGAAAAGCTTGTGTGCCGCGACAATGACCCATTCGTATTCTGTACACAGGGATGCAAAGGTGCGGACAAGAATTGGATAGCGGTAGATCCAATCAGTGGGACAACAGCACCGATGCTAGGCTACTGTGTTCAACCCAGTCTCTCCGTCTGCTGCAAAGGCCCGTATTGCGGACCATGGACCCAGACTGGAATCGATGCGTATTACCAGTACAAAAGGATCTGCCCCAAAGCGATGAAGCGAGGTAGTTGGAATGGCAAGAGGCCGCCTGAAAACGTTCCTCATGACCATTGAGTGCAGATGCACTGGATAATCGTCGTGAAGCGGCACATGCGCATCAGACGATGCATGGCTGCCTGCGCTCTTTAGCCTCAAAGAACCGGACCGGCTAGTTTCGGCAGGTGCCGATCACTTCTGCCGTTTGAAACGCATTGCACCCGTTCAATGTAGCTACAGTCTGAAGACGTCGGAGTCGATCCATCGGCGCGTCATTCGGGACCGCGCCGCAGATCCAGCCTCATATAGCTGTCAGAGTCAATCAATTTGACTGGCTGTGATTACCTAGCTGCGCTGGGATGAACTGCGTCTCCACCGCCTTGGCCAGTTGGTCTGGTGGCAACAGGCCCTGGTCGAGCAGGAAGTTGTTGAAGGCCAGGCGGTCGAACTTCTTGCCCAGGACCAGCTCGGTGCGCATGCGCAGTTCGAGGATGCGGGTGTAGCCGTAGAAGTAGCTGCCGGCCTGGCCGGGGGCACGGACGGTGTAGCGGTCCAGTTCCTGGCGGGTCATCGCTGGCGAGAGGCCGACGTCGTCTTCGAGCACCTGGCGTGCGCGTTCGCGGTCGATCAGGCCGAGGTTGAGCATCGGGTCGAGCATGGCGCGGGCGGCGCGTAGCAGGCGGAACTGCAGGGCGATCAGCTGACCGTCGAGCGGTTCGTACGGGACCATTTCGGCTTCGGCATACAGCGCCCAGCCTTCGACATTGACCGAGTTGAACGCGAACAGGCTGCGCGCCAGCGACACGCCGCGTTCGACCATGGCGGTGAACTGCAGCTCGTGGCCGGGGCGGCCTTCGTGCGCGCTGAGCGTCCAGGCGGCCGATCCGAAGTTGAAGTCGTCGTACTGCTCCTTCTTGGCGCCGTCGGCGGTCGGGTTGCCCAGCGGCAGCACGAACTGGCCCTGCTGGCCGGTATTGCCGATCAGCGGTGCCGGCAGGAAGTGCGGCGCCGGTTGCGCGGCACTTTCGGCGGCACTGCCCAGGCGCATCTGCATCGGGCGATTGGGCACATCGACGATGCGCTGCTGGCGGATGATCGGGTCGATCTGGTCGATCACGCCGCGGTAGTGGGTTTCCAGCTGGTCGTCGGCGATCTTGTTGCCCTTGAGCGCACGGATCACCTGTACATAATCGCTGCCCTGCACGCCCTTGGCCTTGGCCACCAGCGGCGCCAGCTGGCGCATCGCCGAGCGGGTTTCCATGAATTCCAGCTGCGCGCGCTGAATCAGCTGCTGCGGGGCGATATCGATGCCGACCTGCTTGAGCTGGAAGGCATACAGCGGTTCGGGCAGGCGGGTGTCCTTGCGTGCCTTCGGCAATACTGTGGTGCGGGTCCAGCTGGCGTAATCCTTCAACTGGGTGGACATCGCCTTGAGCGCTTCGTCACCGCCGGCGATCTTGTACTTGGCGAACAACTCGCCGATGCCGGCGACGTAGGTGTCCACGTTCGCCAGCGCCTGCTCCACTTCGCGCTGGGTGGGCTGCAGCAAGGGGGTGTTGCCAAGCTGTTCTTCGTAGCGCTGGCGGGCCAGCGTGGTGGTCGGCGTGCTGCCCGGCACCAGGCCGACGTAACGCTTGAGGCGATCCAGCGCCTTGGCGCGGCGCTCGGGCACGGTCTGGTCAGACAACAATCCGTTGAGGCCACTGAAGACCAGCTGCGGCGCATCGTTCCACGGCAACAGATAGCGCTCGTTGAGTTCGCTGCCTTCGATGTTCTGCTCGGCCGCAGCGATCATGATCTGCAGGTCCTGGCGCACATTGACGTCGCGCTCGGTGGCCAGCTTGGCCTGCAACGCGGCGCGTGCCTTGTTCATCGCATCGCGGTAGCGCGCGGCGTTGTTTGGCCCCAGGTCGATGACCTGGTCGTCGTAGCCGGGCACGCCGAAGAAGCTGGCGTATTCGGGCTGGAATGGCGCCTGCGCGTTCAGCAGGATCTGTGCATAGCCATTGCTGGTCTGCACCCAGGCCGGCGTGGCAGGTTGGGCCTGCGCGGCCTTACCGGTCTGTGCCTGCAATGGCAGCGAAGCACCGAGCGCCAGCGCAATGGCGAGAACGAGTGGTTTCATGGGGCTGATCCGCAAGTTGAGTAGCGCGACCCTACCCATCCGCAGCGGCTGCGGCAATGCGTCTTAGGTCATGGTCGGCAGGAGTGCGGCGGCGCTTGCGGGTCGGCTACCAGGTTGATTGGATCGGCGGTCTGCTGGCGAATGTCAGCATTTGCTGGCGCCATCGCCGTGCTTGCGGCTGGCGTCCGCCTGGCGCCGGCTTCCCTCGCCGCGCGGCCCGTGCAGGTCCACGCTGCGACGGGCATCTCCTGCCCGACCGCTCTGGTGAATGTCGCCGATGCCAGGCATCGGCGGTCGTTTACCACTGCAGTTCCGTCTCCCCGGCACCGATTGCCGGCCGCTCAGGGCATCAGGCAGCGCTGGATAAATGCCTCCGCGGTCTTGTAGCGATGCAAGGCAGTGCTGCCGGACAAGCCGTGCTTGGCGCCGGGATAGGTCATCAATTCGAAGGCAGTACCGCGCGCCTGCAACGCGCTCATCAGTGCGGTGGAGTTGGTGAACAGCACATTGTCGTCGGCCATGCCGTGGATCAGCAGCAACTTGGCACGCAGGCCGTCCAGATGGGTGGCGATGCGTGCGTCGCGGTAGCCGTCGGCGTTGCCGGCCGGCAGGTCCATGTACCGCTCGGTGTAATGGGTGTCGTACAACCCCCAGTCGGTGACCGGTGCACCGGCCACGCCGCAGGCGTAGGCGTCGCTGTGTTTGGCCAGCAGCATGAGCGTCATGTAGCCGCCATTGGACCAGCCCTGCACGCCGATGCGGGCGGGATCGACCCAGCGCTGCGCCTTGAGCCAGGCCACGCCTTGCAGCTGGTCGTCCACTTCCACCGTGCCCTGCTTGCCGTACAGCGCGCCACCGAAGGCACGGCCACGCCGCGGGGTGCCGCGGTTGTCCAGCGAGAACACCACGTAACCACGTTGCGCAAGATATTGATCGAACAGCGCATCGCCACGGCTTGGCCAGGCATCGAGCACGGTCTGCGCGGCGGGGCCGCCATACACGTACACCATCACCGGATAGCGCTTGGCCGGGTCGAAGTCGTCCGGTTTGATCAGGCGATACTGCAGCGGCGTGGTGCCGTCGGCAGCGGTGAGCGTGCCGAATTCCACCGGGCGCTGCGCGTCACGGTATCTGGCATACGGGTGCTGCGGATCGGCCAGATCGTTCTTCAGCAGTGTGGCAATTTTTTGGCCATTGGCGCGAAACAGCTCGATCTGCGGCGGCGTGGTGGTGTTGGACCAGCTGTCGACATACACACTGGCGTTGTTGGCGAAGCTGGCGGCGTGCGTGCCGTGGGTTGTCGAACGTTGTTCGATCGCACCGCCGGCCAGCGGCACGGCGTAGATATGGGCCTGGGTCGGCGACTCCTTGCTGGCGGAAAAATACACCGTACCGGCTTGCTCATCGACGGCGAGCAGTGCATCGACCACCCAGGCGCCGGAGGTCAGCGGCGTGAGCGTGCGGCCGTCTTCCGATGCCACATACAGATGTTCGTAGCCGCTGCGCTCGGAATTCCAGATGAAACGGCCGTCCTTGAGAAAACGTAGATCGTTGTGGAGCGGTACCCAGGTCGGCGAGGTCTCGGTGATCAGCACGCGTTGCTTGCCGCTGGCCAGCGTGGCTTCGATCAACTCGAGGGTTTTCTGGTCGCGCGACTGGCGCTGGAAGGTCAGCCGCTGCGCATCGCGCCAATCCACCCGTGCGAGATAGATATCGGGATTATTGCTGCCAAGCTCGATCCAGCGCGGCGCGGCGTTGGCGCGCGGTGCGATCACACCCAGCCGCACGGCCACGTTGGGCTGGCCAGCCTGCGGATAGCGCTGGCTGATGACCTCGGTATGGTCGGCATAGACCTCCGGGCGCTTTTGCACCGGCACGCCGGATTCGTCGATACGCGCGAAGGCGATCGCCGAGTCGTCCGGCGCCCACCAATAGCCGGTGTGGCGATCCATTTCCTCGTCGGCGACGAACTCGGCCACACCGTTGCCGATGGTCTCGCTGCCGTCGCTGGTGAGCTGCAGCTGCTTGCCGCTGACCAGGTCGATCACCCACAGGTTGCGCTCGCGCACGAAGCTGACGAAGCCGCCCCTGGGCGAGAGCTTGGCGTCGGTGGCGAAGCCTTCGCCGTGGGTGAGCTTGCGCACTGCCGCCGCGCCGGTCTTGCGCAGGTCGTACAGATACAGCTCGCCACCGAGCGGGAACAACAGTGCATGTGCGTCCGGCGCCCATTGGTAATCGACGATGCCGGCGAAGGCAGCGATGCGTTGGCGCTCGCGGCGGGCCTTTTCGACATCGCTGAGCGTTTCGGTGCCGGGCAGCACGAGCTTGGAATCCACCAGCAGCCGGGTCTGACCGCTGGCGATGTCGTACTCCCACAGATCCAGCTGATTGCGGTCGCTGTCCTTGCCGCGCAGGAAGCTCACGCGCGAGCCATCGGGGGCGACCTTGGGTTTCATCAGCGTCGGGCCGGACAACGGCAATGGGCCGGTGATGGCGTCGAGGGTGAGTTTTTCGGCGTGGGCGGTGGTGATCGTGCTGAGCATGAGGGCAAGGGCTGCGAACAGGGCGCGCATCGAAGATCCTGTCTTGAGATAGCACACAGGATGCGGGCGTGTGGGGTGTTTGAGAAGCGCGGCGATGCTGCGCGTGCGCGATGAAGGGCTGCGCGCGGTTGTGGGCGTGTGCTGCAGCATGGTGCTGGGGTTGTTGTCGCTCAGTTTCTAGCGAGCAGAGGTGCGTTTGGCTGATGGTCGCAGGCGGCGCGCTGCGGATGGTGCATGCGCGTTTCGTGGTGCGCAGGTTACTGGGGGCGATGGGTCTGGCTCCACTTGCGTACCTTCACCCCAACCCCTCTCCCGGGGGAGAGGAACTCGGGCGCCGTGTGGAACTGCCGTGCGTGCCGCGCTGTTGTTACTGCGCCCTCAACGCTTGCCGAACAGATGCTTGCGCTCTTCCTCGCTCAGCGGCTTGCCGGCGTTGGGGTTGACCTGCTCCTTGAGCGCATACGCACGTTGCGTGGCCGGGCGCGCGGCGATGGCGTCGTGCCAGCGCTTCAGATGCGGGAGCTCGGCGTAATCGGGGCGGATGTCGGCGTAGACCTCGATCCAGGGATAGCTGGCCATGTCGGCGATGCCGTACTCGGGGCCGGCCAGGAATGCCTGCTCGGCCAGGCGCTTGTCGAGCACGCCATGCAGGCGACGCACCTCGGCGTTGTAGCGTTCGATCGCGTAGGGAATCTTTTCCGGCGCGTAGACGTTGAAGTGGCCCATCTGGCCACTCATCGGCCCCAGTCCACCCATCTGCCAGAACAGCCACTCCAGCGCGGCGATGCGGCCACGCGCATCGCGCGGCAGGAAACGGCTGGTCTTCTCGGCCAGGTACAGCAGGATGGCGCCGGATTCGAACACGCTCTGCGCCGGGCCGCCGTCGGCCGGTGCGTGGTCGACGATCGCGGGCATCTTGTTGTTGGGCGAAATCTGCAGGAAGGCCGGCTCGAACTGCTCACCCTTGCCGATGTTGACCGGCTTGAGCGTGTAGTCCAGCCCGGCCTCTTCCAGGAACAAGGTGACCTTGTGGCCGTTGGGGGTGGGCCAGTAGTAAAGGTCGATCATCGTGCGCTCCAGTTCGGCAAGGGGTGGCACGCAGCGCGCGCCTTGGCGATCGATGGTACGACCAAGCCCGCGACCGGTGCGTGCGCGTGCGGTGGTGCTGGCTGGAACGATGTGTGACGCGATTGGCTCGTGGCCGATGCTGCAGTGCAAATTGACTTGGTTAAGCCTGCGCTCACAAATGCACGATTGTGTCATCGACCTTCGCCTGTCCTCTCTGGGGCCGGCTATCTTCATTTGGGGAAGAAATCATTGTGAGAGAGCCACGCACCCTGCCGCGCACGCGGCGTCTGACGTCTGCCCTGCTGTTTGCCCTGTCGACGCCGCTGGCCGCGCAGACCGCGCCGGCACCGCAGTCCGCATCCACCGTCCCCGGCGCGAGCCAGGCCGATCCCGCCACGCTCGATGCGGTGCAGGTCACCGGTATCCGCGGCAGCCTGACCTCGTCGATGAACGTCAAGCGCGATGCGCAAGGCATCGTCGACGGCATCGTGGCCGAAGACATCGGCAAGTTCCCCGATACCAATCTGGCCGAGTCGCTGCAACGTATCAGCGGCGTGTCGATCGACCGTTCGCTGGGCGAAGGCTCGCGCGTCACCGTGCGCGGCGTCGGCCCGGACTTCAACCTGGTGCTGTTGAACGGCCGGCAGATGCCGGGCGCCAGCATCGAGGAATCCAACGCCTCCAATTCGCGCGCGTTCGACTTCGCCAACCTGGCGTCGGAGTCGATCTCCGGCATCGAGGTGTTCAAGACCAGCCGCGCCAGCACGCCCACCGGCGGCATCGGTGCGACCATCAACATCAAGACCAGCCGGCCGCTGGACAACCCGGGCCTGCATGCCAACGTCGGCCTCAAGGGCGTACACGACAGCTCCAACGAGAATCTGCCCGGACGCCTGCAGGGCGATGCGCTGACCCCGGAAATCTCCGGCATCTTCAGCAACACCTCGGCCGATGGGCGCTTCGGCGTATCGCTGAGCGGCAGCTACCAGGAACGCGACTTCGGCTATAGCCAGGTCGGCGTGCCCAACGGCTGGCGCTCGTTCCGCGGCGATTCCACCGCCTACGGCACCATCCCGCAGCCGGGTACACCGGGCTCGGAAAACATCGTCAACCGCCCCGGCCCGAATGACATCTACTCGGTGCCGCAGAACCTCAACTACCGCGTGGTCGGCGTCGAGCGCCAGCGCACCAACGGCCAGTTGACGCTGCAGTACAAGCCGCTGGACAACGTCACCACGACGCTGGATTACACCTATTCGGAAAACAAGATCCAGCAGCAGCGCAACGAGATGTCGGTGTGGTTCAACTATGGGCCGTCGGCCAGCGCCTGGACCAATGGCCCGGTCGCCGGGCCGGTGAGCTATTCGGAGATCGTCAATCCGGCCACCAGCGATCTGGCCACCGCCGGCTCCAATGCGGCCACGCGCAACCAGAACAAGTCGCTGGGCTTCAACGTGGATTGGGCGGTGAATGACCAGTTCAAGCTCAACTTCGACATCCACCGCTCCACCGCAGAAGCCGGTGCGGACAGCCCGTTCGGTTCCAGCAATTCGCTGGGCGTGTCCGGTTTCTACCGCGGCACCTCGGTGGTGGATTTCAGCAAGGATTTCCCGGTGTTGCAGCAGCAGTTGGGCTTCGGCCTGACCGGGCTGGATCCGTCGCGCACCTTGGTCACCGGCTCGGCGTTCCGCAACAGCTACATGAAGTCGGAGATCGACCAGGCCCAGGTCAACGGCGACTTCACCTTCGAAAATTATTCGCAGTTGAAGTTCGGCATCGGCAGCACCGAGGTCAAGAACCGCTCGGCATTCTCCAACGTGCAGCGCGACACCTGGGGCGGTGCCGGCACCGCGGCCGATTATCCGGACGATCTGTGGATCCCCAGTTCGTTTGCGCAGTACTTCGATGCGATCGACGGCAGCGGCAATCCGGCGCAGTTCAACCAGCTGTTCCTGTTCGACTTCGAACGTGCCCGCCAGGCGGCCGCGCAGGTGGCCGGCGACGATGCGCTGTACCGCACCTCGCCGGTGTTCACCACCGACCGCCGCGTGACCGAAAAATCCAAGAACGCCTACCTGCAGTGGAACAACAGCTGGGACGATCTGCGCGTGCCGATCAGCCTGGCCGCCGGTGTGCGTTACGAAGAAACCAAGGTGGAGGCGCAGGCACTGGTGCCGGTGGCGGTGGGCATCGACTGGGTCGCCAACAACGAGTTGCCGATCCGCCTGGCCGACTCGGCGTTCGCCAGCGGCAGCGGCAAATACGAATACTGGCTGCCCAGCCTGGACCTGAGCTTCAAGCTCACCGAGGATCTGGTGCTGCGCGGCAGCTACGGCGAAACCATCGGCCGGCCCGGCTGGGGCGACATCCAGGGCGGGCAGACGCTCAACCAGATCGCGCGCCTGGAAGGCGGCACCGGCCAGGAAGGCAATCCCGGCCTGAAGCCGCTGCTTTCGCACAACATCGATTTTTCGCTGGAGTGGTACTACAGCGATGCCAGCTACGCCTCGGTGGGCTTCTTCCGCAAGAACATCGACAACTACATCGGCGTGACCACGCGCAACGACACCTCGCTGGGCCTGAACACGCCAGTGGGTGGTGCGTACTGGAACGAAGCGCTGGGCAACGGCTGCGCCTCGGCCGACCTGACCTGCATCCGCAACTACATCTTCCGCAACCGCGGCGGTGCGCCGGGTGTGGTGCGCGGGCCGGACGACTCCAACGGCAACGCCACCGGCGTGATCAGCGGGCAGCCGGGCGATCCGGTGGCCAACTTCGCCATCACCGCGCCGGCCAACCAGCGCTCGGCCTCGCTGGACGGTTGGGAATTCAACCTGCAGCACATGTTCGGCGACAGCGGCTTTGGCGTGTCGGCCAACTACACCATGGTCGACTCCGGTCTGACCTACGACAACTACGTGATCGGCGAGCAGTTCGCGCTGGAAGGGCTGAGCGATTCGGCCAACGTGGTCGGCTTCTACGACCGGGACAAGTGGCAGGTGCGTGCGGCCTACAACTGGCGCGACGAGTTCCTGGCTGCACGCTTCGACGGCAGCGGCCAGCCCAACCCGGTCTACACCGAAGCCTATGGCCAGCTGGACCTGAGCATCGGTTACCAGTGGACCGAGAACCTGTCGCTGAGCCTGGAGGCGATCAACCTCACCGACGAGGTGCAGCGCCAGCACGGCCGTCACCCGAACCAGATCATCTACGCCACCCAGACCGGCCCGCGCTACATGCTGGGCGTGCGTTACAAGTTCTGGTGATGCAGCGCGTTGGTCATGCAGTGATGTTCTTTTAAGCGCTCCCGGCAGCGAGTCTGCCGGGGCGTTTCGCACGGCGCTCTCGTGGCGTTTCCCGGATGTGTCGCATCCGGGACTTGCCATGCCGAAGCAACTGTCCAAGCATGGGCCACGCGCCCCGCGTGATGTTTCTTTCCCCCCATGACCAATGCCGTGTTGTTGAACAACCTCGATCACCGCGACCTGCGCGTGATCACCACGCACGGCGCCGCCTACGGCGACGACGTGATGTCGGCCGCGACCTTTCCGCAGGAGTTCCGCCAACTGCAGGCGCAGTACCCGATCGTGTTCCATCGCAGCGGCGAGCGCAGTTTTCAGCCGCTGGCATTGCTGGGATTACGCCTGGGCGAGAACCTGTTCCTGGACGGCGCGCGCTGGGATGCGCCGTACGTGCCGCTGGCGATCCAGCGGCAACCGTTTTTGATCGGCGAGCAAGAGGACGGGCCGATGGTGCACGTGGACCTGGACAGCCCGCGCATCAGCCGCAGCGAAGGCGAGGTGCTGTTTCGCGAACACGGCGGCACCAGCGAGTTTCTCGATCACATCAGCCAGGTGTTGCGCACCTTGCACGATGGCCTGGCCGCGAGCGAGGCCTTCGTCGACCGCTTGCTTGGCTACGACTTGCTCGAACCGTTCGTGTTCGAGGCCACGCTGCAGAACGGCCTGGAATGCCGTCTGACCGGGCTCTACGCCGTGCACGAGGAACGCCTGCGCGCACTCGACGATGCGGCCTTGCTCGACCTGCACCGGCATGGCGATCTGGAGCCGTTGTACATGGCGGTGGCCTCGATCGCGCAGTTCCGCCATCTGCTCGACCGCATGCAGCGCCGTCATGCTGGCTGAGCCGCGCGCCATCGAAGAACGGCACGGGCTGGACCCGCAGCAGCTGGACCCGGCCGTGCTGCGCTCCACCACGCCGTTGGTATTGCGCGGGCTGGTGCGCGACTGGCCACTGGCGCAGGCCGGCGCCACCTCGGCGCAGGCCGCCGCCGCCTACCTGCGCGGTTTCGATCGCGGCGAAGCGGTGGTGGCACAGGTCGGCCCGCCGGACATCGGCGGGCGCTTCTTCTACAACGCGGACATGAGCGGCTTCAATTTCCGTCCCGAGCGCGTGCCGCTGGGCGTGGTGCTGGAGACCTTGTTGCGCGATCTGCACAACCCGCAGCCACCGGCGATCTACGTCGGCTCCACCACGCTGGACACCTACCTGCCCGGCCTGCGCGCGCACAACCCGATCGCGCTGCCGCAGCGCGAGCCGCTGGCCAGTATCTGGATCGGCAACCGCACCCGCATCGCCGCCCACCAGGACCTGCCCGACAACCTGGCCTGCGTGGTCGCCGGGCGCCGCCGCTTTACCCTGTTTCCGCCGCAGCAATTGGCCAATCTGTATATCGGCCCGCTCGATCTCACCCCGGCCGGGCAGCCGGTCAGCCTGGTGGATATCGCCGCGCCGGACCTGCAGCGCTTTCCACGCTATGCGCAGGCGCTGGAACACGCGCTGGTGGCCGAGCTGGAACCGGGCGATGCATTGTTCATTCCCAGCATGTGGTGGCATCACGTCGAAGCGCTGACACCGTTCAACGTGCTGGTGAATTTCTGGTGGCGGCAGAGCCCGGCCTACATGGATTCGCCGATGAACGCGCTGATGCTGGCGCTGCTCACCCTCCGCGACCTGCCAGCCGAGCAACGCGCGATCTGGCGGGACGTGTTCGACCATTACGTGTTCGATGCCGATGCGGACACCGCCGCACACATGCCGGAGTCTGCGCGCGGCGTCCTGGCGCCGATGGACGAGGCCCGTGCCCGCAGCCTGCGCGCGCGGTTGCTGCAACGCCTGAATCGCTGAGGATCTGACGCCATGACCGACACCGCCTCTTGCGACCCACAACAGCGCCCGGTACGCCGCGTCGTCATCGCCGGTGGCGGCACCGCCGGCTGGATGGCCGCCGCCGCGTTATCCAAAGTGCTGGGCCGGCATCTGCAGATCGTGCTGGTGGAGTCGGACGAGATCGGCACCGTGGGCGTGGGCGAAGCCACCATCCCCAGCCTGGTCACCTTCCACCGCCTGCTGGAGATCGACGAGGCCGCGTTCATGGCCGCCACGCAGGCCACCATCAAGCTGGGCATCGGCTTCGAACACTGGCGCGATGTGGACCGGCACTACATCCACTCCTTCGGCCACACCGGCACCGATCACTGGAGCGCGGGCTTCCAGCATTTCTGGTTGAAGGGCCGGCAGCGTGGCCTGGCGCGCGACTTCGGCGACTACTGCCTGGAACTGCGTGCCGCGCAGGAAGGCCGCTTTGCGCATCTGCCCAATGGCGGCATGAATTACGCCTATCACCTGGATGCCGGCCTGTACGCGCGCTTCCTGCGCCGCTTCAGCGAAGGCTTCGGCGTGCAGCGCATCGAAGGCCGCATCGGCAGCGTGGAGACCCACGCGCACAGCGGCTATCTCACCGCGCTGACGCTGGACGACGGCACGCGGGTGGAAGGCGATCTGTTCCTGGATTGCACCGGCTTTTCCGGCCTGCTGATCGGCAAGACGCTGGGTGTGGGCACGGACGACTGGTCGCAGTGGCTGTTCGCCGACAGCGCGCTGGCGGTGCAGACCGAATCGGTCGGCGCGCCGGTGCCCTACACCCGCTCGCGCGCCGATCAGGCGGGCTGGATGTGGCGCATTCCGCTGCAGCACCGCGTCGGCAACGGCATCGTGTACTCCAGCCGCTACATGGATCAGGACAGCGCCGCGCAGGTACTGCAGCGCAATCTCAGCGGCCGCGCACTGACCCAGCCGCGCGCACTGCGCTTCACGCCCAATCAGCGGCATCGGGTCTGGGAAAAGAACTGCGTGGCGCTGGGGCTGGCCAGCGGCTTCCTGGAGCCGTTGGAATCGACCAACATCCATCTGATCCAGCGCGGCATCATCCGGCTGATGCAGACCTTTCCGCAGGTCATCAACGATGTCGACATTGCCGAGTACAACCGCCAGGCCGCCGCCGAAATCACCCATATCCGCGATTTCGTGATCCTGCATTACCACGCCACCGACCGCCGCGACACGCCGTTCTGGCGCGATTGCGCGGCGATGGACATCCCCGACACGCTGCGTCACCGGGTGGAGTTGTTCCGCCAGAGCGGGCGGGTGTTCCACCAGGCCAACGAGCTGTTTGCCGAGAATTCCTGGGTGCAGGTGATGCTGGGCCAGGGCATCACGCCGAAGCAGCACCACCCGGTGGCCGACCTGATGGGCGATGCCGAGCTTCGTCATTTCCTGGAAACCATCCGCACACGGGTCGATGCCGCATTGGCGCGGCTGCCTGCGCATGCGGACTTCCTGCACCGCTACTGCCCTGCGCCGCCGCTGCCCGAGCCGGCCACGCGGCTGCCGGCCAACGCCGCGCTGGCTACCGGAGCGCGATGAATTTTGCGCCCGGCAGGCGCCCCCCTTGGCTTAGACCGCCCCAGCAATGCTAGATTGCCGCTTTGCCGTCCATTGCGGGAACAATGGCCGGCCTCGCCGCAGCATCTTTCGCAATCGGGGTAAGGGGGACGCATGTTGGATCTGACACAGGGCCGTATGGCACGCCGGATCGCGCCGGTCATTTTGTTGGTCGGCCTGGCCGCCTGCTCCAAGCAGGACGACAAGGCCGCCGCCACCGCGCCTGCCACCGGCACCACGCCTTCGGCACCGGCCGCCGCGCCGACGCCGGCCACCGCAGTGTCGCCGCAGGTGCAATCGATGGCCGCCGACCAGTTGCGCGCATCGGCCACCAAGGCCTTGCAGGACAATCGCATGTACGCCCCGGCCGGCGACAACGCGGTGGAGTACTACCTGGCCTTGCGTGAAAAGCAGCCGCAGGACGCCACCGTCAACAGCGCGCTGACCGACCTGCTGCCGTACACGCTGATCGCCGCCGAACAGGGCATCAGCCGCGAAGAATTCCCCGAAGCGCAGCGCCTGATCGCGTTGATCGAAAAGGTCGACCCCAAGGCACCGGCACTGCCGCGGCTGAAGAGTGGCCTGGAGACCGGCATGAAGACCGCCGCCAGCCGCTCCGAGCAGGATGCCGAGCAGGCCAAGAAGCTGGTCGAAGACAAGGCCAAGCAGGCGGCCGAGCAGAAGCGTCTGGCCGAGCAGCAGACCCGCGAGGCGGCCGCTGCTCAGCAGATCGCCGCGCAACAGGAAGCCGCCCGCCAGCAGAGCGCAGAGGCCGAACGCCAGGCTGCGGCGCGCCGTCAGGCCGAGACCCCGACGCCTGCTCCGACCCCGGCCGCCCCGCGCCCGGCCCCGGCGACTGCCGCAGCTGCACCGGCCGCGCAGTCGCTGCGCCCGATCAGCACCCCGGCACCGCGTTATCCCCCCGAGGCGCTGCGCGCCGGGACCTCCGGCGAAGTGCTGGTGGAGATCACCGTCGGCACCGATGGCTCGATCACCGCCTCGCGCGTGCTGCGCGCCACCCCGCCGCGCGTGTTCGACCGCGAAGCGCTCAATGCGGTCAAGCGCTGGCGCTTCGAACCGGTGGCCGCACCGGTGACCACGCGGCGCACGCTGTCGTTCAACCCCGGTGGTTGAGTGGTGCGTTGGGCGATCGAGTGCATCTGCATGCGGCTGAGTGAGTGAGTCTGTTGCTTGATTGCTTGATTGCTTGATTGATTGCTTGATTGCTTGGTTGCTTGGTTGCTTGGTCGTTGATCGCTTGATTGGTCGATCGTTTGTTGATTGCTGGCTGATGGCCAATGGCTGCCGATGATCGATGCACTGCACTCCCGGCGAATGTCGGGCACCAAACAAAAAGCCCGCAGCGATGCGGGCTTTTTGTTTGCTGGTGATCCGTACCCTCATCCGCACTTCAGACACCTTCTCCCAATGGGAGAAGGAACATCAACCGGAAATCGCCAGCCGCTCCTGGTGATAGCGCCGCACCGCCGCGTACCACAGCACCGCGGCCACACCGAAGCCCGCCAGCAGATACACCGCCCAGGTCTGCGCGTTGATCTGCTCGTGGCGGATCACCTTGAGCAGCATCTGGTTCTGCGCCAGAAACGGCACCGCGAAATGCCATAGCTGCGTTTTCAACGGATACGCCATCAGCGCATAGCCCGGCAGCATCGGCAGCAGCAACAGCCAGGTCATATGCGCCTGCGCTTCCTTCATGCTCTTGGCGGCGGCGGCCAGATAGGTCAGCAGCGAGGTGCCGACGAACAGCATCGGCACCAGGATGAACAGCATTTGCAGCATCGGCACGAAGCCGACGTTGAGCTGGCGGCCCAGGTTCGAGGTGGACAGCTGCGCACTCAACTTGAAGGCCAGCAAGGTCAGCAACAGCGACACCATGCCGATCACGCAGGCGGCGGCGATCTTGCCGCTGACGATCGCACTGCGCGGCGCCGGGGTGGCCAGCAAGGGTTCCAGCGACTGGCGTTCGCGCTCGCCGGCAGTGGCATCCAGAATCAGCGAGGCGCCACCCAGGAACGAGGTGATCACCAGCAGCACCGGCAGCAGCATCGCCATCATCTGCCCGCGCTTGGCGTCGGCGGTGGCCAGATCCTGCGCGGCGATTTCCAGCGGCCTGCCCACCTGCGCATCGATACCGCGCGCCAGCAGGCGCAGTGCACCCACCTGCTGGCTATAGCTGCCGAGCGCAGCCTGCAGGCGCAGGCTCGGCACGTCGGCCTCGCGCCGCGTGCTGTCCTTGATGACCTCCACCAGGGCCGGGCGCCCGGCGCGCCAATCGTCGGCGTAGCTGTCGCTGATGCGCAGTGCCACATCCACATCCTGATTGCGGATCGCGGCGGTCAGATCGGCCGGCGCATCGACCGCATTGAGCCCCTGCGCGGCCAGGAACCGCACCAGATTGGGCGCGTTCTCGCGGCCGAGCATGGGGATCTCCAACGGCTTGTCGATCTGCGTACGCACACGGCTTTCGCTCAGTGCGCCCATGCCCAGGATCAGCACCGGATACAGCAATGGCGACAGCAGCAAGGCCAGTGCAAGCGTGCGGCGATCGCGGCCGATGTCGCGCAATTCCTTGCGCAGCACCGTCCATAGCGTGGACAACAACGATGTGGTGCTCATGCGTGCAGTCCCTCGTCCGAGCCGATCGCCTTGACGAAGGCGTCCTCCAGATTGTCTTCGCCGGTGCTGGCGCGCAGTTCGTCGGCACTGCCGCAGGCCACCACCGTGCCCTTGGCGACGATGACGATGCGATCGCACAGCGCCGCCACCTCCTGCATGATGTGGCTGGAAAAGATCACGCAACGCCCCTCGGCCCGCAGTTGCTGCAGGAAGCCACGCATGGCGCGCGTGGTCATCACATCCAGCCCGTTGGTGGGCTCGTCGAGGATGACGTTGCGCGGGTCGTGCACCAGCGCGCGCGCAATCGCGGTCTTGGTGCGCTGGCCCTGGCTGAAGCCTTCGGTCTGACGGTCGAGAATGTCGTCCATGTCCAGCGCGGCCGACAGCAGGCGCGTGCGCTCGGCGATCCGCGCACGCGACAGGCCATGCAGCTCACCGAAGTAGGCGATGTTCTCGCGCGCGGTCAGCCGCTTGTAGACGCCGCGCGCATCCGGCAACACGCCCAGCGCGCGGCGCACCGTCACCGGGTCGCGGGCGGCATCCACGCCATCCACGGTGACGCTGCCCTGGTCGGGCGACATCAGCGTGTAGAGCATGCGCAAGGTGGTGGTCTTGCCGGCGCCATTGGGACCGAGCAGGCCGGTGATCTGGCCATCGGCAGCACTGAAACTGACCCCATCGACCGCCTTCACCAGCCCGGTCTTGGTCTTGAACGACTTGTGCAGCTTGTCGACGACGATCATGCGTGCGCCTCCGTGGCGTGGTCGGTGCGGCTCATGGTTCCCATCCGTTGAACGAGGTAAACGCGGGCACATTGTTGAGGCTGGCCACGCACTGCGCATCCAGTGCCTTGGCATTGGCGGTCTGCAGGAACTGGCCCAGCACCTTGGGCATGCAGCCCAGTCGAAACACCCCGTGGCCCTGCCCCGGTGCCACCAGGTGACGGCCATTGGGCAGGCCCTGCAGCACACGCTCGGCATAGCGCGGCGGCGTCACCGGGTCCAGCTCGCCCGACAGCAACAACACCGGCAGGTTGGATTTGAACGGTGCGGCGTCCGCAGCCGGGGTCGGCTTGGTCGGCCAGGCCTTGCAGGGCGCAAAGAACATCTGCGCCACCTCCGCTCCCAGCAAGGTGTCGTCCTTGCCGGATGGCGGCGTGTAGCGGCCGGCGTCTTCGCTGCACAGCACAGACCATTGCATCGGGCGATTCATCTGGTCGGACATGTCCGAGGCGCTCATCTGCGCCAACGCCATCAGCGAGGCGTAACGCCCTGCCGCCGCCTCGTCCAGCACCAGCGGCAACAACGAGGCGGTTTGCGGCACATACGAAAACCCGAACGCCAGGCCGACCACGGTATCGGCCGTCACCTGCTCGTGGTGCAGTTCACCGGTGCGCGGGTCGCGGTAATCCACCGCAACCGGCGCCTGACGCAAGCGCTCCACCACCTGCCGTAGCTGCGTGCGCGTGTCCACCGGGAAGCGTTTGGCGCATGCCACGTCCTTGCGGCATCGGGTGGCCTGCAACGCGATCGCGTCTTCGAACGTGCGCGCGAACTCGCCGCCGATCACCAGATCGTTTGGCGCCACGCCATCGATCACCAGCGTGCGTGTGTGTTGCGGATAGCGCGCCGCATAGTGCTGTGCGACCCGGGTACCGTAGGAGCCGCCAATCAGGTTGAGCGTCTGCACGCCCAGTGCGGCGCGCACCGCATCCAGATCGCCAATCGCCTCGCTGGTGGTGAAATAGCGCGGATCGGCATCGTTGCGTAGCCCTTGTGCACATTGGCGTGCGTAATCGGTCAATTGCTCGGCGGTGGCGGCGCTGCTGTTTTCCAGTACGAGCGGCTTGCCGGCGGCATCGCGGCACGCAAGCGGATGCGAACCGCCGGTGCCGCGCTGGTCCACCAGGAAGATGTCACGCCGTTTGCGGACTTCATGCAGCCCCATGTCCACGATCGCGGCGACCTGGGTGGCCGATTGTCCCGGTCCGCCGGCGATGAAGAACACCGGATCCGGCGTGCTGCCGGCGCCGGCCTCGCTTTCCAGCCAGGCGATCTTCAGATCGATGCTGCGCCCGGTCGGCGCGGCCGGGTTTTCCGGCACGCGCAGGCTGGCGCATTGCGCCTCGATATTGCCGGCCGCGCTGCCGGAACTCAGCGTGCACGGTGCAAATTGCAGCGTGCCGTAACGATTGCCTGCGGCGGTGACGGGCTGCGGCTTGGCCTGCGGCTGCGCGAGGCCGGGCGTGGCTGCGCCCGTCTTGGTCGTGGCAGCCGTGTTTTCAGCCGGCTGGTCCGCAGGCTGGCATCCGGTTGCCAGCAATGCGATCAGCAGCGCCGCCACCAGTGTGGGTTGCTTCACCATGTTCACCATCTCTCCTGATAGTTCCTGTCCCCTGACGCCGCATCCGGTCGGGTGTGACCGGCGCGGCTACTGCCCGTCTTCGTAAAGAAAGACGTGCTCGATCGATTCCCCGAACAGACGCGCGATGCGAAATGCCAACGGCAGACTGGGATCGTACTTGCCGGTTTCCAGCGCATTGATGGTCTGCCGCGATACGCCCAGGCGTTCGCCCAACTCGCCCTGTGACCAGCCGCTGGCCTCGCGCAATTCGCGCACCCGGCTATTCATTCGAACCGTCGGGCATTGATGCTTTTGGTGATGCCGTAGATGGCGCACAACATCGGAAACACCCACAACATTGCCACCGTCGCGGGGATGTCGATCAACTCGGCGGCCTGCAGGAACCCGCCGGTCATGTATGCGCCGCTGACCAGGCCGGCGGCAATGGCGATCGACTCCAGTTCGATGCGCCGCTGCATTTCGTCCGAGTCGCGCACGTAGCGCGCCACCGCGCGGATCACCAGGGCGACCAGCACGGCCGGCAACAAGGCGATCAGCACGCGTGCCCAGCTCGGATCCACATGCGCAAGCAAATATCTCCAGAACAGCATCACCACCACATACAAGCCCATCGGCACGCCGAATTCGCGGTAATAGCGCCGCGCCAATGCCGGCCGTGTGCTGTCGCGCAGGCTGCCGCGCGACAGCAAGAGCAGCAGCGACAGCACCAGGCAGGACACGCCCGCGCCGGCACAGAGCCCGGCAAGATGGGCACTCAGCGGCAGCAGTTGCCAACGACCGAGCGCGCTGACGGCGAGCAGGCCGGCTCCCAGGCAGAGCGCCAGTAGCGCATTGCGTCTGCAGCGGGTCATGCGCGTTGCCTCGCGCGCGCCGATGGACGCACTGGAAGGTCAGTGCCCTCCATCCCGGAATCGCCGCGCAGCGACCGCTGCGCCGACCACGCCGGTATGCACTTCCATTGCCGATGCTGCTGACGCATTCCCTTCGCCTGTCAAGTCAACTTGACAGGCACGATGCGCCTGGCGCGGCCGGCTGTCAAGCACCCTTTACACACTCGACAGCGTGCAATCCCTGCCCATCGCCACGCAACGCTGGCAGCAGGAAGACCAAGCACGCCCGTCCGCAGCACCGGGCCGGAGCTGGGTTACGCTCCGCGATCGAACATTGGCGGGAGCGGTGATGCGTCTGAAGATCTGGTTGGCAATTGCACTGAGCGGCTGCATGGCGAGCTCTGCCATGGCGCAGGAGGCGGCGCCTCGCACGATCGAGCTGGATCTGGCCAGCGCCGCCGGGCCGGTCGACCGGTTCTACGACCTGTCGATCGGCTCGGACTTTCCCGGCACCTTGATCCGCAGCGACAGCCAGGCGCAACTGGTTCCGGCGGTGCAGGAGCTGGGGTTTCGCTATATCCGCTTCCACGACGTGTTACATGACGTGCTCGGCACGGTGAGAGACGTCGACGGCACGCTCGTCTACGACTGGACCAAACTGGATCAGCTCTACGATGCGCTGCTGGCCAAGCGCATCCGTCCGTTCGTGGAATTGGGCTTTACGCCCGCCGCGATGAAGACCTCCGAACAGACGCTCTTCTACTGGAAGGGCAACACCTCGCATCCGGACCCGGCCAAGTGGACGCAGCTGATCGATGCGTACGTGCGCCACATCCGTGCGCGCTACGGTGCCGACGAAGTGCGGCAGTGGTATTTCGAGGTGTGGAACGAGCCCAACCTCAAGGATTTCTGGGAGAACGCTGACCAGCAGGCCTACTTCGACCTGTATGCGAACACCGCGCGCACGATCAAGGCGATCGATCCGCAGCTGCGCGTCGGTGGCCCCTCCACCGCCGGTGCGGACTGGGTGCCGGAACTGCTGGCCTTCGTTGCCAAGCACAAACTGCCGATCGACTTCGTTACCACGCATACCTATGGCGTGGAGGGCGGCTTTCTCGATGAAGACGGCAAGCAGGACGTCAAGCTGTCGGCATCGCCGGATGCCATCGTCGGCGACGTGCGCCGCGTGCGTGTGCAGATCCAGGCCTCGCCATTTCCGGATCTGCCGCTGTACTTCACCGAGTGGAGCAGCAGCTATACGCCGCGCGATTTCGTCCACGACAGCTACATCAACGCGCCCTACATCCTGACCAAGCTCAAGCAGGTGCAAGGCCTGGTGCAGGGCATGAGCTACTGGACCTACACCGATCTGTTCGAAGAACCCGGCCCACCGCCCACGCCCTTCCACGGCGGCTTCGGGCTGATGAATCGCGAGGGCATCCGCAAGCCGGCGTGGTTTGCCTACAAGTACTTGAACGCGCTCAAGGGCCGCGATGTTCCGCTGCGCGATGCGCACGCATTTGCGGCGGTGGATGGCCAGCGCATCGCCGCGCTGGCCTGGGATTGGCAGCAGCCGGTGCAGGCGGTGAGCAATACCCCGTTCTATACCAAACAGGTGCCCAGCACCGACAGCGCAGCGCTGGTCTTCCGCCTGGCACACGTGCCGGCCGGCAACTACCGGCTGCAGGTGCGCAAGACCGGCTACCGGCGCAACGATCCGCTGTCGCTGTACATCGACATGGGCATGCCCAAGGACCTGGCGCCGCGGCAGCTGGCGCAGTTGCAGCAAGCCACGCGCGACACGCCCGAGCAGGACCGGCGCGTACGCGTCGGCGCCGATGGCGTGGTGGAGATCCGCGTGCCGATGCGCAGCAACGATGTGGTGCTGATGACGCTGGAGCCGTCGGCACGCTGAGCGCCCGGCATGCCGTTGCGCCTGCAATCAGGCGAGGCGTTGCGGGTGGATTGCGTGCGCGCAACGATGCGCGCAGTTCGGCGCGATGTCCCGACCGTGCATCGTTTGCGACATCGGATGCGTCACGCGTGCGTTGCGGCACGTCGTGCGCATCGCCGCAGGACACTGCAGGCACGACATCATCAAGGTCCAGCGCGCTGGGCCGTCGCTCAGCCCGCGCAGCGCACAAGGTTGAAATCGAATCGGCGTGATCGCTTGGACCCGATGTGCAGGACTCGAAGCGGCAAACAAAACGTAGCGTGCAGTGACCAGCGGGTGCAGACAGCGCGGAGGAGCCGCAGTGCACGAGTGGCACATGCCGATTCCGGGAGCGGCCGCGCCTATCTGACAGTGAGCGCAGTCGTTTTGATGACCGCTCTTACTTGAGATAGGTCTTGAGAATGGCGGTGATGTCGTCGACCGCCAGTTCGCGCTCGCCCAGCGCCTCCGGTGCCGCGACGTGGTGCTTCAAGTGCTCGCTGAGCAGCTCGACCATCAAGCCCTGCGCAGCGCCACGAAACGCCGCCACCTGCGTCAGCAAGGCGGTGCAGTCCACGTCCTGCGCCAGGGCTTTCTCCAGCCCCTCCACTTGCCCGCGGATCCTGCGCACGCGGGCGAGCAGTTTGGATTTGTCCTGATTCAGATGTGCCATTGCCATATACCCCCTGGGGGTATCTGAGATACCATAGGGGGGTATCGTAGCCAGAGCCTCTTCCGATGTCGATCACGCACGCCGCACCGCATTGCGCGCAGTTGCACACATTCGCCGGTGCCAACCCGCTCGCCGAGCGCAGCACCCGCAAGGCCGTCATCCTGACCGTGATCATGATGCTGGTGGAAATCGTCGGCGGCTGGACGCTCAATTCCATGGCCCTGCTCGCCGATGGCTGGCATATGAGCTCGCACGCGCTGGCGCTGGGGCTGGCACTGTTCGCCTACCGTTTCGCGCGGCGCAATGCCAACGACCTGCGTTTCAGCTTCGGCACCTGGAAGGTCGAAGTGCTGGGCGGCTATACCAGCGCCATCCTGCTGTTGGGCGTGGCCGGCCTGATGGCGTTCCAGTCGCTGGAACGGCTGTTCTCGCCCAAGCCCATCCAGTACCAGGAAGCCACCGTCATTGCCGTCATCGGCCTGCTGGTCAACCTGATCTGCGCCTGGTGGTTACGCGACTCGCATGGCCATGCGCATGGTCATCACCACGATGGGCATGCCGATCTCAATCTGCGTGCCGCATATCTACACGTGGTGGCCGATGCGGCGACCTCGGTCCTGGCGATCGTCGCGCTGCTCGCCGGCATGTACTGGGGCGTGACCTGGCTGGATCCGATCATGGGCATCGTCGGCGCGGTGCTGGTCACCGTGTGGGCGTGGGGGCTGCTGCGCAGTACCGGCCGCGTGCTGCTGGATGCGGAGATGGATGCACCGGTGGTGGAAGAAGTGAAGCAGGTCATTGCCGAGCTGCCGCATGCCATCGACATCGGCGACCTGCATGTCTGGCGCGTCGGCAGCGATCGTTATGCCTGCGTCGTCAGTCTGGTCACGGCGGCCGACATCGATGCGGACCTGGTCCGCACTGCCCTGCAGATCCACGAAGAACTGGTGCACATCACCGTCGAGTTGCAGCGCACGCCAGCGGCGCGGGCTGCGGTCTGACGATTCGGCGGCGCGCTGCATCCGGCGCCCTGTAGTAGTGAGCGCGGAAGCGGTCAGCGAAAATGCCAGCCCGAGCAGCAGTGGCTCCAGTTGCACCACGCGCCGGAGCACAGGATGCGACTGCAGCAGCGCACAGTGGGCGGGAGGATGGCCGGGACAGCATCGCGATGCCGTCGAGGGGCCTTGAACACATCGGGACCCGCGCACCGGGCGCGATCGGCGGGTGCCGAGCAAGCCAGCCCGGCGCCGTGCGACTGGCTCAGATCTTGGCCGGAGCCGGGCTGACGTATTTCTCGCGGCGGATCTGCGCGTTCGGCAGGCCGGCTGCCTTCAGGGCCTCGATGCAGCTGTCCACCATGTCCGGGTTGCCGCACAGGTAGGCGATATCGCCCTGCGCGTCGGGCGCGTATTCGGCCAGCTGCTGCTGCACGTAACCCTGGCGCACATCGGCATGCGGCTGCTCGGGCAGTGCGCGCGAAAAACACGGCACGTAGCGGAACTGCGGATGCGCATCGGCAAACGCGCGGAAGTCGTCGCCATACAACAGCTCGGCCGGCGTGCGTGCGCCCTGCAGCAGCAGCACCTGCACGCCACGGGTGGCGATCGCCTCGGCCAGCAGCGGCAGCATCGACCGGTACGGGGTGACGCCGGTACCGGTGGCGATCAGCACATAGCGCCGGTTGTGGTCTCCCGGCGGCAGGCAGAAGCGCCCGTAGGGCCCGCTGGCCTGCAACTGGTCGCCGATCTGCAGGCCTTCGAACAGCGCGGTGGCCGAGCCGCCGGGCACGAAGCTCACCGCGATATCCACCGCCTCGCCCGGTCCGAGCGCATGGTCGTGGATGGTCGCCAGCGAATAGCTGCGCTTGGTCGGCGTGCCGTCGGCGGCATCGAAATGGATCTGGATGAACTGCCCGGGCTGGAAATCCAGCGGCTGCCCGTCGTCACGCAGGAACTGGCAGTGGGCCACGGTGGGCGCAATCATGCGCCGGTCGACAAGCTTGAGGGGGAATTGAACGGGCACGAACGTATTTGGGACAGTCTGTGATCGGGGCTTGCCCCCGCGGGCTTCTATAATAACGGCCTGCAACTCGCTGCGCCGTCACGCTGACGCGAAGGAATATCTTGAATTCTCCATCTCCGATCACCGCACCCGCGCTGCGTGTGTGCGATCTGCGCAAGACCTACGACAACGGCACCCAGGCGCTCAAGGGCGTCTCGCTGGACGTGGCGCCAGGCGATTTCTTCGCCCTGCTCGGCCCCAACGGCGCCGGCAAATCCACCCTGATCGGCATCATCAGCTCGCTGGTGAACCTGTCCGCCGGCCAGGTGGAAGTGTTCGGCACCGACCTGGTCGGCCAACGCAGCGATGCGATGCGCCTGATCGGGCTGGTCCCGCAGGAGGTCAACTTCAACCTGTTCGAAAAACCTTTCGACATCCTGGTCAACTACGCCGGTTTCTACGGCATGCCGCGCGCCGAGGCCGAGCGCCTGGCCGAAGGGGAGCTGCGCCGCTCGCACCTGTGGGAAAAGGCCCAGGTGATGAGCCGCACGCTGTCCGGCGGCATGAAGCGCCGGCTGATGATCGCCCGCGCCATGATGACCCAGCCGCGGTTGCTGATCCTGGACGAGCCCACCGCCGGCGTGGACATCGAGATCCGCCGCGACATGTGGCGCGTGCTCAAGGAGATCAACGCCGCCGGCACCACCATCATCCTGACTACGCATTACCTGGAAGAAGCCGAGCACCTGTGCCGCAACCTGGCCATCATCAATCACGGCCAGATCGTCACCCAGGGGCCGATGCGCGAACTGCTGGCCAAGCTGGACGTGGAAGGCTTCCTGTTCGATATCGACGGTGTCCTGCCGGCCGAACTGCCGGTGATCGAAGGCACCACGCTCACCGCCATCGATGGCCACACGCTGGACCTGGACATGCCGCGCGCGATGGACCTCAACCGCGTGTTCGCCACGCTCGGCAGCGCCGGCATCCGGGTGCGCTCGATGCGCACCAAGAGCAATCGCCTGGAAGAGCTGTTCGTGCGCCTGACCGGTGACGCCCCGGTACCGGCCACCGCCCCCACGCCCGTCGCCCCCAACGGCACACCGCCCGCGCAGCCGCGCAGCGGAGGCCAGCCATGAACGAGATCCGCACCGTGACCGAACCCACCAACGCGCGCCGCAACTGGACTGCGCTGGGCACCATCGTGCGCCGCGAAGTGCAGCGCATCCTGCGCATCTGGGGCCAGACCCTGGTGCCGCCGGCCATCACCATGACGCTGTACTTCTTGATCTTCGGCGGGCTGATCGGCTCGCGCGTGGGCGACATGGGCGGCTACTCGTACATGCAGTTCATCGTGCCGGGCCTGGTGATGATGAGCGTGATCCAGAACAGCTACGGCAACATCTCCTCCAGCTTCTTCGGCGCCAAGTTCGGCCGGCATGTGGAGGAGCTGCTGGTCAGCCCGATGCCCAACTGGGTGATCCTGTGGGGCTACGTCTCCGGCGCGGTGCTGCGCGGGGTGATGGTCGGCGCGTTGGTGCTGATCATCGCGATGTTCTTCACCCCGGTGCGCATCCCGCATCCGCTGGTCACGCTGACCACGGTGCTGCTGGGCGCGACCATCTTCTCGCTGGCGGGCTTCGTCAATGCGGTGTACGCCAAGAAGTTCGACGACGTGGCGATCGTGCCGACCTTCATCCTGACCCCGCTGACCTATCTGGGCGGCGTGTTCTATTCGGTAAAGCTGCTGCCGCCGTGGGCCGAAGCGGCCACCCACGCCAACCCGATCTTCTACATGGTCAACGCGTTCCGCTACGGCCTGCTCGGCAGCTCGGACGTGCCGATCTGGGTCGCCTACGCGCTGATGCTGGGCTTTGTCGCGGTGCTCAGCGCGCTGGCGCTGTGGCTGCTGCGCCGTGGCGTGGGTCTGCGGAGCTGATGACGATGGCGATGCGTATCCTCATCCTCGGTGCCGGCGGCACCGGCGGTTATTTCGGCGGACGCCTGGCGCAGGCCGGGGTCGATGTGACCTTTCTGGTGCGCGCTGCGCGGGCGGCGCAGTTGCAGGCCGATGGCCTGCGCATCCGCAGTCCGTTGGGCGATGCGGATCTGCCGGTGGCGCATGTCACCGCGCAGGACCTGCCGGCCCTGGTGGCGCAGCGGCCGTTCGATCTGGTGATCCTCAGCTGCAAGGCCTACGACCTGGATAGCGCGATCGAGGCGATTGCGCCGGCGGTGGGCGAGCACACGACGGTGCTGCCGATCCTCAACGGCCTGCGCCATTACGCGACGCTGGACGAGCGTTTCGGTGCGGCGCGGGTGCTGGGTGGGTTGTGCTTCATCAGCGCGACCAAGGGCGAGCACGGCGAAATCCTGCACCTGGGCAAGCCGGCGGCGATGACCTTCGGCGAGCGCGATGGCCGCGCCGCGTCGGCACGGGTGCAGGCGCTTGCGGCGGCCTGCGCGCAGGCCGGCATCGATCATGTGGCCAGCGAGCAGATCGCGCAGGAGCAGTGGGTCAAGTACAGCTTCCTCACCGCGCTGGCGGCGGCCACCTGCCTGATGCGTGCGCCGGTCGGGGCGATCGTCGCCACCGACGACGGCCGCGCGTTGATCAACGGCCTGTACAACGAATGCCTGTGGGCCGCCGATGCGGCCGGGCAGCCGATCCCGGAAGCTGCGCGCGCCAAGGCGCTGCAGACCTTGTTGCAGGTGGATTCGCCGCTGAAGGCCTCGATGCTGCGCGATCTGGAAGCCGGCCAGGACGTGGAAGCGGCGCAGATCGTCGGCGACATGTTGAAGCGGGTGCGCGAGACAGGGCGCAACGCGCCGCTGCTGATGGCGGCCAATGTGCATCTGCAGGCGTATCAGGTGTTGCGGCATAGCTGAGGGTGTTGGGGTGCGGGGTACGGCAGGAGTGCGTGTCGACCGTACCCCCATCCGCCCTTCGGGCACCTTTCCCGGCGGGGGAAGGGCTGCGACCTGGAGCAGACGGCTTCTCGTGTAGCGCCGTCCGCCTCTCTGGCACCTCCACGCTTGTTGCAGCTGATTGGCGCCCTTTCGGCACTGATCGTTGAAGCGGTCTTCGCAAAGAAGCCGGTTCCTGATGCCTGCTTCGATCGGGCGCGTGCGTTGCAGTGTCAACGCACGACCACTGCAAGCCGACATCTGCCGCAACGCGCCACCGCCGACATGGGCATTGCCATTGCCTTCGCGCTGCAACGACGCGGTGCACACGATGCTCTGCGTCCCCCTTGTCCGTGTCGCCGCCGATGAAAGCGCTCAGCCACCTGTTCCGTGCCGGTCATTTCGTGATCCTGGCGTTTTTCGTGCTGTGCGCGGCGGGTCTGGTGGCGATGGCCGGGCTGGAGCTGTGGCATGGCTTTACCCCGGGCGGCGACATGGTGGTGCGCGACCGCTTCAACGTGGTGCTGGAGGCGATCGGCCTGCTCACCGTGGCGCTGGTGACGCTGGAGCTGGGCCAGACCATCTTCGAGGAAGAGATCCTGCGCGACGTCAAGGTCAGCGGCCCCACGCGCGTACGCCGCTACCTGTCGCGGTTCTTCGTGGTGATCGTGATTGCGCTGGCGATCGAAACGCTGGTGTCGATCTTCGAGCTGATGCACGACGACCCGGCCAAGCTGCCGTATGCGGCGGCGGTGGGCCTGTGCGCGGCGCTGTTGCTGATCGCCTGGGGCGTATTCGTCAAACTCAATCGCAGCGCCGAAGAGCTGGAGCCCGAGGCGATGGCGGAAACCAAGCGCGAGGACCGCGAGGTCGAGGAATAAGCGCCCTCAGCTGCTGACCGCGGGCAGCGGCGGCACCGTGGTCGGCTTGCCGTCGTCGCCGAGCGCGATCATCACGAAGTGGCCGCGGGTGCACAGCTCGCGTGTGCCGCTGAGCAGGTCTTCGGCGATCAGTTCCACTTCCACCTTGATCGAGCTGCGCCCCACCGAGACCACCCGCGCGATGGTTTCCACCATCTGGCCCTGGCGGATCGGCAGCTTGAAATCCACCTGGTCCGAGCGCGCGGTCACCACCGCACGGCGCGCATAGCGCGAGGCGGCCAGGAAGGCGGCCTTGTCCATCCACGCCAGCGCCTGCCCACCGAACAGTGTGCCCATGTGGTTGGTGTGGTTGGGGAACACGATCTCGGCCATGCGGGCCTCGGTCGGTGCAACGGTGGTGGAGCTGCTCATGAAGGCGGTACCGGAAGAAGGAAGGAAAGCCAGCCAGATCAGCTGCGCAGCGTCGGCAGGAAGCTCAGGTCCATGTGGTAGCGCGCCGGGCGTCGTGGATCGACCAGGACCCGCAGCGGTTGCCCGTCGACCAGAAACGGCTGCGGATCGATCCACAGGTTGTCGCTGCGATACTCAGTCAGGGTGTTGTGTGTGCGGTCTTGGCGATGGGCAAGGATACGGAACGGGTGCACGCCGTTGACCTGCAAGGACGCATTGCGTTCGACGCACACGAAGCGGGCTTCCACCACCGTGCCATACCGGCGCAACCACGCAGCACGCCGCGCATGCCAGACGCGATAACCGAGGATGCCGCCCCCCACGCCGCCGAACGCCACGCCCAGCAGCAACAAGATCCAGCGCGCCTGATCGGGCAACAGCGCCGCACCGGTCAACAACCCCAGCCCCGCCAGCAGGAAGCTCCAGGCGACGATGGTGACGGTGGCGTTCATCGCCGGAAGCCTGCGCGGTTGCGATGGACTTCCGGCGCGCTCACAGCCCGCTACGGACCGCCGCTTCGACCTGCGCCGGCGACTGGAAACCGGGGAGACGTGTCACTTCCGCACCGTCCTTGAACAAGGCCAACGTCGGCGTCTGCCGCAGGCCCAGACTGCGAAAGAACTCCTCGCCAACCACTTCCAGCTTCACCTTGAGCAGTGCGACGCCCGCGGCGTCCTCGCTCGCGGCGAACTTGGTCAGCGACATGTCGAGCATCTTGCAGCCCGGGCAATTGTCCTTGTAGTAGTCGACCAGCAAGCGCGGATGCGCGGCCAGGGCGGCGGTGTAGTGCTCAGGCGACGTGACGGTAATGGTCTGCATCATGGGGATCGTTCTTGCATTGGGCCAGGACCTCGTCGGTCCAGGCGGCGATGGCCTGCGCGTCGCGCTGGCCGTGGGGCATCTGTTCGATGGTCAAACGTGGAAACGGGCTGGCGAAGAACTGGGCGATGCGATGCACCGCGCCGCAAAAATAGTCCTCGCCCCATTGCGTTTCGCCGGTGCCGAACACCGCCACCCGCGGCGGCTTGCCCAGCGTCTCGACCAACTCGACGATGAAGCGTTTCATCTCTGCCGGCGTACGGCCGCCGTTGTCGGTCCAGCTACCGAGCAGAAACAGTTCGTACTGCCCCGGCGCATGCGGCACCTGCGCCAGCGTCTGCACATCGGTTTCCACCCAGGTCACCGCATGCCCGGCCGCTTCGCAGCGCAGTGCAACACTGCGCGCGACATCGCGCGTGTTGCCGCTCAACGAGGCCAGTGCGAGCAGGATGTTCATGGGGCGGGGATTCGGGAGTCGTGATTAGGGGTTCGTCTAAAGCAGGGATTGGAGAGTCGAACTGGAGATTCGTCAAAGCACATCAAGTTGCTGTTGCAAATCCCACCTACCCACTCTCCAATCCCGGATCTTGATGATTCGTAAAGCGCATCCATGCGGCTGCGACGAATCCCAAATCCCGAATACCTAATCCCGGCTCCTCAGAGATCGTCGAAGCCGTTATCCGAGTTGGTCTTCTTGTACGAGGCATTGCGCATTTCGAAGAAGTCGGTCTTGGTTTCGGTGAAGTTGTCGGCGTAGGCCTTGATCCACGGCATCACGTTGTCGTTGGCGCCTTCGTACAGCTTCTCGATGCCGAGCATGCCGGCCATCTTGTTGGCGCGGTACTTCACGTAGCGGATCATCTCGTCGACGTCGATGCCGTCGATGCCGTCCAGCACTTCGGCGGTCCACTGGGTTTCCAGGTCGATCGCGTGCTCGAAGGCCTTGTGCACGTAATCGGTGAGCTGGTCGCCCTGCAGCGCCTGGTTCTCGCCGATGATGGCGCGAATCAGCTCGCTGATGAACTTGGAGTGGGCCAGCTCGTCGCGGTTGATGAAGCTGATGATCTTGCCGGTGCCGGTCATGCGGTTCTGGCGGACCAGATTGTAGAAATACGCAAAGCCGGAATAGAAGTTGATGCCTTCCAGGATCGAGGACTGGATCAACGCGCGGATCAGCGTTTCGGCCGTCTTGTCGCGCATGAAGTCTTCGTAGGCGCCCATGATCGGCGCATTGCGCTTGATGATGGTCGGATGCGTGCGCGCGATCTCGAACACGCGGTTCTGATCGGCCAGGCCGGTGATCGAGGCCAGCACGTAGCTGTAGCTCTCGTTATGGATCACTTCCTGCTGGCCGATGATCGCGGCATTGGCATGCGCGGCCGGGTCGGTGATGTATTCGGCGACGTTGTAGATGAAGCGCGTCTGCGGCGAATCCAGCGTGGCCAGCAGGCCGATGATCGAGTCGTAGGCGTTCTTTTCGCGCGCCGACAGCTCGTTGTACTGGCGCGCGTCGCCCTTCATGTCCACTTCGTCGGGGATCCAGAAGTTGGTCGACAGCTCCTTGTAAGCCCGATAGAAGGACGGGTACGGGATGTCGTTCCAGTTGAGGATGCCGGACGTCTGGCCATTGATGATGGCGGTGGAGCGGTTCGGGTGACGCGGCTCCAGGATCTTGATGCGCTCAAGCGATGTTGCGGACATGGGTTTCTACTCGTGTTTCAGGCGTCGCGCGTACGGCGGCGCAACAAATCAATCTGGAGGAAAGCCCCCTGAGTCAGGAGGCGCGCCGAGGGCGCGGGGGTGTGGGAGCTGGTGAAGCAGGGTCCACGGTTCGCAACGCGAACCGTGGAAGCGAAGCGCGAATGCGCTTAGCTACTGCATGCGCTTTAGCTCGAACACCACTCGCATTCGCTGATGTCGATGTCGTTGGAGCGCACGTAGTACGTGGTCTTCAGGCCTTCGCGCCAGGCGGTCATGTGCAGGTCCAGCAAGGTGCTCGCACGGATGGTGCTGGGCACGTAGAAGTTGAAGCTGATCGACTGGTCGACGTGCCGCTGGCGACGCGCGTTCTGGCGCACGCTGGCGAACTGGTCGACCTTGTAGGCGCCCTTTTCGTAGTACGGCCAGGTTTCCAGCGACAGGCCCGGAGCGGCGACCGGACGACGGAAGTCCTTCTTCTCTTCGTAGTAGAACGCGCTGTAGATCGGGTCGATCGAGGCGGTGGAACCGGCGATCTGCGCGGTGCTCATGTTCGGCGCAACCGCCAGCATCCAGGCATTGCGCACGCCGTTGACGGCCACCTGCGCGGACAGCTCCAGCCACTGCGGGCTGTTGTAGTCGCGCGCACGAAAGTACTCGCCGGTGTGCCAGTCGCTGCCACGGAACACGCTGTAGGTGCCCTTTTCCTTGGCCAGCTCCATGCTCGCCTGGACGGTCAGATAGTTGATGCGCTCGTACAGCTCGTCGCTGTAGTCCTCGGCTTCCTTGGCATTCCAGTGGATGGACTTCTGCGCCAGCAGATGGTGCCAGCCGAAGGTGCCCAGGCCGATGGCGCGGTACTTCTGGTTGGTGATGGTGGCCTGCGGCACCGGCAACTGATTCAGATCGATCACGTTGTCGAGCATGCGCACCTGGATCGGGATCAAGCGCTCCAGCACGTCGGCGCCCAGCAGATCGGCCTGGTCTGCCTGCACGGTGATCGCACGGCCCAGGTTGATCGAGGACAGGTTGCACACGACGAAGTCGCCGGCCTTCTTGGTGGTGACGATCTGATTGCCGCTGATGATCTCCTGCATCATCCGCGTCGGGCTCATGTTCTGCAGGATTTCGGTGCACAGGTTGGACGAATAGACCATGCCCTCGTGCTTGTTCGGGTTCTTGCGATTGACTTCATCGCGATAGAACATGAACGGGTTGCCGGTTTCCAGCTGGCTGACCATGATCCGCTTGAAGATCTCGATCGCCTTGACCGTCTTGCGGGTGATGCGCTCGTCGGCAACCACTTCCTCGTACTTGCGACGGAAGCTGCTGTTGGCGTCGCCCTTTTTCTCGTCGTAGAAGTCCTGCAGGTACCAGCCCTTGATCCGCTTCACTTCGTGCGGATCGAACAGATACCAGTCGCCGCGACGCTCGACCGCTTCCATGAACAGGTCGGGGATGCACACCGAGGTGAACACGTCGTGCGCACGCAGACGCTGGTCGCCGTTATTCAGGCGCAGATCCAGGAACGCCTCGATGTCGCGGTGGAAGATGTCCAGGTAGACCGCGATGGCGCCCTTGCGCTGGCCCAGCTGATCCACCGACACCGCAGTGTTGTTGAGCTGCTTGATCCACGGCACCACGCCGCCGGAGGAATTGGACACGCCGCGGATCGCCGAACCAGACGAACGCACATAGCCCAGGTACGCGCCCACGCCGCCGCCGTGCTTGGACACGCGCGCCACGTCGGTATTGGAGTCGTAGATGCCCTGCAGGCTGTCGTCGACGGTGTCGATGAAGCAGCTCGACAGCTGGCCGCCGACCTTGCCGGCATTGGCCAGGGTCGGGGTGGCCACGGTCATGTACAGGTTGGACAGCGCCCAGTAGGCCTCGCCGACCAACTGCATGCGGCGCTCGCGGCTGCCCTTGCCGTTGCCGATCTCGTCCTGCATCAGGTACAGCGCGATGGTCAGCCAACGCTCCTGCGGCAGCTCGAACACGCCGCGCGAGTTGTCGGTGGCCAGGTAACGCGTGGCCAGCAGGTACAGGCCGTTGTAGGCGAACAGCTTGTCGCGCTCAGGCTCGATCATCTTGCCGGCTTCGATCAGCTCGTCCTTGGAATAGCGGCGCAGGATGTCGTTGGAATAGACATTGCGGTCGGCCAGGCTCTCCTGCAGGCCGACGAACGAGCCGTACTTCTGGCTGGCGTCGTAGAAACGGTTGCGGCTGGCGCGCTTGTACAGGCGGCGCAGGTACAGGCGCGCGGCAAAGTGCTCCCACTCCGGGGTGGTCAGATCGACGCGGGCCTCGGCCTCGCGGATCAGGTGGTCGACCAGGTCGTCAGCGTTGACGCTGTCCTTGCGGTCGACGAAGCCAAACACCGAGCGCTTGTAGTCGGCCACGTCCAGCTGCGGGAATTCGGCATGGATCTGGTCGATGGCGCGCTCCAGGCGCTCCGGCTCGAACGGAATCCGGCGGTTGCCGGCTTCCTTGGTGATCCAGGTGGCGACGGCTTGTTCTTCGATGGTCTGTGCGTGCATTGCAATGGCTTGGCGGGGAGGCGGCACGATGTCCGACGGGTCGGTCAATTCCGGCGCGCCGCAACCGGGCGCGCTGACACTGGCAGGAACGCTGGTGGGTGTTGCGGTACCGGTGGCGATCGCGGCAAGGGTGTCGTTGGTGGTCATGCGTCCTCCATGCGTAGGCACACGAACCCGGCTGGGGACGGGTTGCGGCCGGATCCGGACTCCCTGGACAGCGATGGCGGTGCGCGACGACCAGCACGCAAGACCCACGGTCTGCGGCGGCATCGCCTTCACCAGCCATCTCCTTCCCGGAGATTCCACGGCCGCCACCGCGCGGTGTGCTGTCGCGCAGTGGTCGGTGGCGAAACAACCGCGGCGCAACGAGACCACGCCGCCCGCTCCAGGCGACGCCCGGATGGCTGTGATCGTTCGTTGCTGCCGCCGCGGAGAGGCGTTTGATTGGCAATCTGCTGCAAATCATGCTCTCACTGGTCCGGACGCCTTGGGGCGACCAACCACCGACTCCCCCAAGATAGTGGGGTCCCCCGGAGGGGTCAACACCAAATGTAGGAAAATCCCGAAAACCCTTACAGCACAAAGCACTGTCTGACGAACGGTCGGCGCGAGGCTGCGAACCCGTCCAATTGGACTGCGCAGTCAAGGCCCAAACCGGTAATTCTGTCGATCAGTTGGGTCCGGTTGGGTTGGCTGCGACACCCATCGAGACTGAAGCCGGTCACGGTTGGCCGTGACTGCCTCAGGCGGCACCGCACGCCTGGGGGACCTGCCCTGACACCGGCACTGGGAGGAACTCGCCGCTGCCGACTTTGGGTCGAGGGTGCGGCGCCCTCACCGCTCGCGGGACACGCCGTGAACCCGTCCCTGGGAGCTCGGTGGCGGCATCCATGACTCCACACGGTCCCGCAATCGGCGAGGACACCGCACAAGACAGTTGCCGGCTGCTTTGTTGAAAACCATGCGCGCCGGCCAACTCAACTGGTCCTTGTCCGCCCACCGTCGCGGGACCTTACGCGGCATGGATGCCGCGTAAGAGTTACAGGGACGTACTTGCGGCGTGTCCCGCGAGGGTGGGCGGGCAAGGGCCCTGCAGCAAATTCACAGTGTCGAGAGCCTGGCGAGGACAACGCACCGGTTGCCGGCTGCTTTGTTGAAAACCATGCGCGCGCCGGCCAACTCAACTGGTCCTTGCCCGCTCACCGTCGCGGGACCTTACGCGGCATGGATGCCGCGTAAGAGCCTACATGGACGTACTTGCGGCGTGTCCTGCGAGGGTGGGCGGGCAAGGGCCCTGCAGCCAAGCCACAGATGGCCACAAAGGCGCTGAGTGGATGGCGTGACGCCTTGCGCGGCCTCAGATCTCGGTCGGGCCGATGTGGTGGCGCTTGCGGTAGCGGATCGACGACCACACCGAGGCGGCGATGAAGGCCACGCCGATCAGGCCGGTCAGCACTTCCGGCACGTGGTACACGGTGCCGACCAGCATGATGATCGCCAGCACGCCGATGGCGTAATGGGCGCCGTGCTCCAGGAACACGAATTCGTCCAGCGTGCCCTTGTGCACCAGATAGACCGTCATCGAACGCACGAACATCGCACCGATCGCCAGGCCCAGCATGATGATGACCACATCGCGGGTGATCGCAAACGCGCCGATCACCCCGTCGAACGAGAACGAGGCGTCCAGCACTTCCAGGTACAAGAAGGCGGCAATGCCCGAGCGCTTGGCCGGGCCCATGCCGTCTTCGCTCTCTTCGGACTCGAACAAGGCATCCACGCTGCCGACCAGCAGGTACAGCAGGATGCCGCCCAGGCCGGCGAACAGCACGCTCTGGAAGATGGCCTCGGGCAGGAACAGCTTGGTGCACAGCAGCACCGTCACCGCCACGATCACCGACATCGCATCGGCCTTGCCCAGCTTGCCGACCAGCCGTTCCACCGGGCCGAGCCAGTGCAGCTTGCGCTCCTGGTCGAACAGGAAGTTCAGGAATACCAGCAGCAGGAACATGCCACCGAAGGCGGCAATGGACGGGTAGTTGTCGGTCAGCACCTGGCTGTAGCGGTCCGGCTCCTTCAGCGCCATCTGCATCACTGGTACCAGGCCCATGCCGGTGGCCACCGACACGATCACGATCGGAAACACCAGGCGCATGCCGAACACCGCGATCAGGATGCCGACGGTGAGGAACAGCTTCTGCCAGAACGCGTTCATGTGCTTGAGCACGCCAGCGTTGACCACCGCGTTGTCGAACGACAACGACACCTCCAGCACGCTCAGCACCAGGCACAGCCACAGCGCCTGCCACAGTCCCATTGCGGTGGTGTGGCCCCACCAGGCGGCAACGCCCAGGCAGACGGCGGCGACTAACAACGACATTCTGAACTCGCGAAACATTGACACTCCCAGGCGGGCCGAGACGACAGCCGAAGCAACCGGCCAGGGTGAGGCCCGGCAGATCCGGCATGCGGTGGAGGATGGGGGACCGCGGCGTGACGTGAGGTCAGGCCGGGCGTGGCTCGCCCATTATAGGGAGTGTCACCGCCATCAGGGTCGCATCGTCCGGATCCGGGCGGACCCCGAAGCCCAGGCTCTGGCACATTGCCAGCATGGTGCGGTTCTCGCGCAGCACCTGGCCTTCGATCTGCTTCAGGCCCAGCCAGCGCGCGTACTCGATCATGATGCGCATCAGCTGCCAGCCGATGCCGTGGCCCTTGAGGTCGGAGCGGATCAGGATGCCGTATTCGCCGCGCTCGTAGTCGGCGTCGGCATGCAACCGCACCGCGCCGAGCATGTCGCCGGTCTTGGGGTCGATGGCCACCAGCGCGATCGAGCGCGCGTAATCGAGCTGGGTCAGCCGCGCGATGAATTCGTGGCTGAAATGCTTGACCGACTGGAAGAAGCGCAGCCGCAGGTCTTCGTCGGTGACCCGTGCGAAGAACGCGCGGAACAGCGCGTCGTCCTCCGGGCGCACCGGGCGCACCAGCGCATGCGTGCCATCGCCCAGCCCGATCTGGCGCTCCCATTCCTTCGGATACGGGAAGATCGCAAAACGCGGATGGCCGCGGCCCTTGTGCAGCTTGCGCGCCGGCGCCACCGCCACGCGCGCGTCCAGCGCGATCACGCCATCGCGGTCGGCCAGCAGCGGGTTGATGTCCAGCTCGGTGATCTCGGGGATGTCGGCGGCCAGCTGCGCCAGCTTGACCAGCACCAGCGCCACCGCGCGCTCGTCGGCGGCCGGCACGTCGCGGTAGGCCTTGAGGATACGCGACACCCGGGTGCGCCCGATCAGCTCGTGGGCCAGGCGCAAATCCAGCGGCGGCAACGCCAGCTCGCGGTCGTTGATCACTTCCACCGCGGTGCCGCCGCGCCCGAACACGATCGCCGGGCCGAACACCGGGTCGTCGGCGATCCCGGCGATCAGTTCGCGCGCCTTGGGCCGCAGCACGGTGGGCTGCACGATCACTCCTTCGATCAGCGCATTGGGGTGCGCGGCGCGCGCACGCGCCAGGATGCCGGTCGCCGCTTCGCGCACCGCCGCCACGCTGGAAAGGTTCAGGCGCACGCCATCCACATCGGACTTGTGCGCGATGTCGCTGGACAGCACCTTCAAGGTCACCGTGCGGCCGACGGCCAGTAACGGGTCGGCTAGCAATGCGGCCTCGTTGGCGGTGGCGGCCACCTGCAGCGGCACGATCGGGATGCCGTAGGCGGCCAGCAGGCGGTTGGTGGCCACCGGGTCCAGCCAGCGCCGACCGGCGGCCAGGGCGTCGTCGACCACCGCCCGGGCAATGCCGGCATCCACCACGAAATCTTCCGGCAGGCTGGGCGGGGTCTCCATCAACGCCGCCTGCGCCTCGCGGTAGCGCACCAGGTGGGTGAAGCCGCGCACCGCGTCCGACTCGGTGGCATAGGTGGGCACGCGCGCGGCATTGAGCGCGGCGATTGCCGCATCGTCCTGGCCCAGCCACACCGCGAACACCGGCTTTTCGCGCTGGTAGCGGTTGCGTTGGTCCAGCGCGCGGGTCAGCGCCTTGGCCGCATCGGCCGAGGAGGTGAACGCGGTGGGCACGTTGACCACCAGCAGCGCGTCGTTCTCCGGGTCGTCCAGCAGGGCTTCGATCGCCGCCGCATAACGCGGCCCGTCGGCATCGACGATGATGTCGACCGGATTGCTGCGCGACCAGCCCTGCGGCAGCGACTGATCCAGCCGCTCCAGCGTCTTGGCCGACAGCTCGGCCAGGGTGCCGCCGCGCAGCACCAGCTGGTCCACCGCCAGTTGCCCCACCCCGCCGCCGTTGCTGAGGATGGCCAGCCGCCGGCCAGGAAAACTGCCGAGCCGGCCCAGGGTTTCGGCGGCGGCGAACAATTCGTCCAGCGCGCCCACCCGCAGCAGGCCGGCACGTGCGAATGCCGCGCCGTACACCGCGTCCGAGCCGGCCAGCGCCTGCGCGTGGGTATCGGCATTGGGATTGATACGGAACTGGCGCCCGGACTTGACCACCACCACCGGCTTGGCGCGCGCGGCGGCGCGTGCGGCCGACATGAACTTGCGCGCATCGCCGATGCGTTCGACGTACAGCAGGATCGCGCGGGTGCGGTAGTCGGTGGCGAAGTAGTCGAGCAGATCGCCGAAATCCACATCCAGCGTATCGCCCAGCGACACCACCGCCGAGAACCCCACCGAGCGCGCCACGCCCCATTCCACCAAGGCTGCGGCAATCGCGCTGGATTCGGAGATCAGCGCCAGGTCGCCGGCCTGCGGGCAATGCGCGGCGATGCTGGCATTGAGCCGCGCATGCGGGGCGATCACGCCCAGGCAGTGCGGGCCGAGGATGCGCATGCCCTTGGCGCGCGCGGCCGCCTCCATGCGCGCGGCCGGCGAGCCGGGGCCGTTGCCCAGCCCGGCGGTGAGGATGATCGCCGCGGCCACCCCGCGCCGCGCCGCGATCGACACGATGCGCGGCACGATGCGCGCTGGCGCGGTGATCACCACCAGGTCCGGCACCCACGGCAGATCGGTCAGCCGCGCCACCGTGCGCACGCCATCGATCTCGCTGTAACGCGGGCTCACCCAGCCGATCTGCCCGGGAAACCCGGCCGCGCGCAGATTGCGCACCACCGCCCGCCCGGCCGAGCGATCGCGCGGACTGCCGCCGACCACCGCCACGGTGGTGGGACGAAAGACCTGCTGCAGGTGGTAGGTACTCATCGTGCGGAAGAGAACAATGCCATCGCGCTACGGTACACGCACTGATGGATCCAGGCATCGGCGCGCTGTGCACCATGAGTGTGTCACGCCGGGGTCACCACCCAACCGGGGGGTGCAGAGGCATCGCTAGAGTCGGCGATGCGCCAGGCCGATGCACCTGATGCGCCAAGGACGCAGGCATTCACCCTTCCGGTCAGTCGAGACACGTCCGGCATGGATAGAGGCCTGGCGACTGCTCGCCAGGCCTCCAAGGCAACCGATTACAACAGCGTGCCACTCAAGATCGCCGCGGCAATGCTGAAATAGATCACCAGCCCGGTGACATCCACCAGCGTGGCCACGAACGGCGCCGAGGCGCTGGCCGGGTCGAAGCCGAGCCGTTGCAGCACGAACGGCAGCATCGAGCCGGACAGCGAGCCGAAGGTGACGATGCCGATCAGCGCCGCGCCGATGGTCAGCGCCACCATCTGCCAGTGCGGGCCGTAGTCGTACAGGCCGGCGGTCTGCCAGATGGTGATGCGCACGATCGCCAGGAGGCCCAGGATGGTGCCCAGGGTGAGCCCGGTCGGCAGCTCGCGCAGCGCCACCTTCCACCAGTCGCCCAGGCGCAGCTCGCGCAGTGCCAGCGAGCGGATCAGCAGCGAGGTGGCCTGCGAGCCGGAGTTGCCGCCCGAGCTCATGATCAGCGGAATGAACAGGGTCAGCACCACCGCCTTGGACAGCTCGTCCTCGAAGTGCTGCATCGCGCTGGCGGTGAGCATTTCGCCCAGGAACAGCACGCTCAGCCAACCGGCGCGCTTCTTGATCATCTGGCCGAAGCCGATCTGCATGTAGGGCTTGTCCAGCGCTTCCATGCCGCCGAACTTGTGCACGTCCTCGGTGGATTCGGCGATCAATGCGTCCAGCACATCGTCCACGGTGACGATGCCGAGCACATGGCCGTGCGCATCCACCACTGGGATCGCCAGCAGGTCGTGGCGGCGGATCAGGCGGGCGACTTCTTCCTGGTCCAGTGCCGGGTCCACCGTGACCGGCGGGTTGACCTGCGCCACGTCCAGGATCGGCGCCTCCGGCGCGCCGGTGATCAGCCGGCGCATGGTGACCACCTGGGTCAGCACGCGGCTGTGCGGGTCGAGCAGATAGATCGCATAGACCGTCTCGCGGCTGCGCTCCACCTCGCGGATGTGCTGCAGCGTGCGGCCCACCGTCCAGTCGGCCGGCACCGCCACGAACTCGGTGGTCATCAACGCGCCGGCGGTATTGGGCGGGTAGCGCATCAACGCCTGGATCGACAGCCGCGCCTCGGCACTGAGCAGCCACAGCAGCGGCTGGCGCTGCTCGGCATCCAGGCCATGGAAGATGTCGGTGGCGCGGTCGTCGGCCATCTGCCCGAGCAGGGAGGCGGCCTGCTCGGCCGGCAGCAGCGCGACCAGCGCGCTGGCGGCGTGCAGCTCGGGCTGTTCGAGCAATTTCACCGCACGCGGCTGCGGCAGCGCGGCCAGCACCTGTGCGGCCTCGTCGCGGTCGAGGGTGTTGAGGTATTCCACCGCATCGGCCGTGTTGAAGTCGGCGATGGGTGCGATCAAGGCATCGACGCCTTGGGCAAGGCGCAGGGTTTCGTTGTACATGGTGGTTCGCCTGGTGACGACCGTCGTCGATGACAGCCGGCGAACCTGAGCCTCAGGCGCGCGCCAGCTGGGTCATCGACCCGGGTCTAGGGTGACTGTCGCTGGACATGAGTAAGGGCTCCGAAAAGTGCGTACCGGCCGGTGATCCGGGCGGCAGCGCGGCGCAGTCTGCGCGCCTGCGCCCGCTTGGTCAATGCCCTGCGCAGGCCATGCTCAGCGGGCGTCCAGGCGGACGCCATAACGCCGGGCCTGTCATGTCGAAGCGACTGCACTGCACCCGACGACCGGCCGTGCGCGACCGACCAGGACCGTGGGTCATCGCCTGCAACGGCGGCTGCGTGCACGCATGCAATGCGGAACGACGTGGCGACATGCGGCTCAGTCATGCGGACGACGTGGCGCATTGCTGCCCGCGATGTGGTGCTGCCGGCTTGCATCACCGGACCAGCGCACACCGCCAATCCACACAGTTGCACGCAGCGCACGCCGATCCAGGCCAGCAGCCGACCGCGGGCGGCATAATGCGAACCTCAACGGAGAACGTGCATGCATAGCGGTGGTCTGGAACTGGCTCTGGTGCTGATGCTGGCCGCCATCGTGGCGGTGCCGGTGTTCAAGCGCTTCGGCCTGGGCGCGGTGTTGGCCTATCTGGTCGCCGGTGTGGTGCTCGGGCCCGATGGCGTGGGCGTGGTGCAGGATGCCGAGCGCATCAGCGGCGCGGCCGAGATCGGCGTGGTGATGCTGCTGTTCGTGATCGGCCTGGAACTGTCGCCGGCCCGCCTGAAGGTGATGCGTCATTCGGTGTTCGGTGCCGGCGCCACCCAGGTGGTGGTGACCACGCTGATCCTCGGGGGCCTGCTGATGCTCGGCAACCTGGGCTGGAAGAGCGCGTTGATCGTCGGCGTGGCGCTGGCGTTGTCGTCCACCGCAGTGGGCCTGCAGCTACTGGCCGAGCGCAAAGCGCTCAATAGCGACTACGGGCGCCTGGCGTTCGCCATCCTGCTGTTCCAGGATCTGATCGCCATTCCGTTGCTGGCGGCCATTCCGCTGCTCGGTGGCAGCAAGAACGCCACGCTGGCATGGCCGGACGTGGCCAAGGCGGTCGCGGCACTGGCGCTGGTGATCCTGTGCGGGCGCTTCGTGCTGCGCCATCTGTTCAACGTGGTGGCGCGCACGCGCATGCCGGAAGTGTTCACCGCCAGCGCCCTGCTGGTGGTGCTGGGCACCGCCTGGATCATGCAGGAAGCCGGGTTGAGCGCCAGTCTGGGCGCCTTCATCGCCGGCGTGCTGCTGGCCGATTCGGAATTCCGCCATGAGCTCGAATCGCAGATCGAGCCGTTCGAAGGATTGCTGCTGGGGCTGTTCTTCATCTCGGTCGGCATGGGCATCGATCTGAACCGGGTGGTCGCCGAGCCAGGCCTGATCGCCGGCGGCGTGGCGATCCTGCTGGTGGTCAAGTTCTCGCTGCTGGTCGGCATCGGCAGCGTGGCGAAGTTGCCGCTGCGCAGCAGCCTGATGCTGGGCAGCGTGTTGTGGCTGGGCGGCGAATTCGCCTTCGTGGTGTTCAACGAGGCCGATCGGGTCGGCTTGCTGGAGCGCGCCAACCACGACCGGCTGGTGGCCGTCGTCGGCGTGTCGATGGCGCTGACCCCGCTGTTGCTGCTGGGCATGCAGCGCATCCTCAACGGGCCGCTGCGGCTGCATGCGCCCAAGTCCGACCGCCCGTTCGACACCATCGATGCGCAGACGCCCAAGGTGCTGGTCGCCGGCATGGGCCGCTTCGGTCAGGTGGTCGCGCGCCTGCTCACCGCGCGGCATGTGCCGTTCGTGGCGCTGGAACACAACCCGGACACCGTGGAAGATCTGCGCCGCTTCGGCAGCCAGCTGTACTACGGCGACCCCACGCGACCGGAACTGCTGCGCGCCGCCGGCGCCGACCGCATCAAGGTGTTCGTGATCGCGGTGGACGACCCGGACACCAACATCAAGACGGTGCGGCTGATCCGCCGCCTGTACCCGCAGGCCACCGTGCTGGCACGTGCACGCAATCGCCAGCACGCCTGGAAACTGATGGACCTGGGCGCCGAACCGTTCCGCGAGGTGTTCGCCTCCAGCCTGGAACTGAGCGAACGCGTGCTGACCTCGCTCGGTTTGGGCGAGGCGGTCGCCAAGGATCACGTCAAACGCTTCCGCCAGCACGACGAAGAGTTGCTGCATCGCCAGCACCTGGTCTACGACGACGAAGCCAAGGTGATCCAGACCTCGCGCGACGCACGCGCCGACCTGATGAATCTGTTCGAAGCCGACATCAAGGCCGATGTGGACGGCGAGCCCGCGCCTACCACACAGGATCGCTGAGCCCTTGGTAGGAGCGTGCCTGCGCGCGACCCGGGCGTTACCGATAAAGCCTCGTCGCGCGCAGGCACGCTCCTACGTGGATGTGGTGCATCGTTTGTCAGCGGTAGTGACGCAGTCGATGCCTTGGAAACGACCTGCACGCAAGCGGCCGATTGCGTCCAAGTCATGCGCCGATGTGATGGCGAGCCCTCACCAACCACCCACCATCGCTGCGCCGTTCGTAGGAGCGTGCCTGCGCGCGACCCGGGCGTTACCGATAAAGCCCGTCGCGCGCAGGCACGCTCCTACGTGGAGCTGCGGCGGCTGCCTCCGTCAGCGGCGTGGCGCGCGCACCGCGGGCTTGCTGGCCGACTTCTTCGCTGCGCTCTTGCCAGCCGCGGTTTTGCCGGCGGTCTTTGCGACCTTGCCGGTTGCGCGTTTGCCCGCGGCTTTCTTTGCCGCACTGCCCGGCGACGTAGCCGCATCCTGCGATGGTCTTGCTGCAGCCGCAGATGCGCGTTTGGCTGGCGCCTTGGTGACCTTTTCGGCTGCCGCCTTGGTGATCTTCCTGGCCGGCGCCTTGGCAGCCTTCTTGACCGTCTTCCCGGTGGCTTTCTTGATCGGCGTTGCAGCGCTGCTGCGCGCTTCCGGTGCGCGGCGCGGCGGTGGCTTGCGGCCGGGGGTGAGCGCGCGCCAGGCGTGTCCACCGTTCATCGCCAGCAAGGCGTCGGCGGCCGAGGGGCCGGCGCTGCCGGCGGCGTAATTGGGGAAATCGCTGGGCGGTTGCTTCCAGGCATCCAGGATCGGTTGCACGATGCGCCAGGCACCTTCCACCATTGCCGCATCCTGGAACAGGCCGGCCTCGCCGTTCATGCAGTCCTGCAGCAGGCGCTCGTAGCCCACCGTGTATTCCTTGGGGAACCAGTCGCGGTAGCGGAAGTCCATGCGCACCGGTGCCAGGCTGACCTGCGCGCCGGGGCGCTTGACGTCGAACTGCAGCGAGATGCCTTCGTCGGGCTGGATGTGCAGCACCAGCCAGTCAGGGCCATAGCCGCCCACTTCGGTGCTGCGGAACGGCGCCAGCGGCGCAGGCTTGAAGCGGATCGCGATCTCGGTGGTGCGCTCGCGCAGACGCTTGCCGGTGCGCAGGTAGAACGGCACACCCGCCCAGCGCCAGGTGTCGACCTGCAGCTTCATCGCCACATAGGTTTCGGTTTCCGAATCGTCCGGCACGGTGTCTTCTTCGCGATAGCCGGGCACGGCGCTGCGGTTGACCGCACCGGAGGCGTACTGGCCACGCACCACGTCTTCGGGCTTGATCGGGCGCACCGCTTCGATCACTTCGGCGCGGCGGCGATGCATCGCTTCGGTGGTGAATGCAGCCGGCGGCTCCATCGCAATCATCGCCAGCAGCTGGAAGAGGTGGTTGGGCACCATGTCGCGCAGGCAACCGGTGGGGTCGTAAAAGCGCCCGCGCCCTTCCACGCCGATGGTTTCGGCGGCGGTGATCTGCACATGATCGATGCGGTCGCGGTTCCACACCGGCTCGAACAGGCCATTGGCGAAACGGAACGCCAGGATGTTCTGCACGGTTTCCTTGCCGAGAAAATGGTCGATGCGGAACACCTGGTCCTCGTGCAAGACCTTGGCGACGGTGGCGTTGAGCGCGACGGCGCTGGGCAGGTCGTGGCCGAAGGGTTTTTCCACGATCACCCGACGCCAGCCCTCGCCCTCGCGTTGCTTGACCAGCCCGGCCTCGCCCAGGTTGAGCAATACCGGCTCGAAGAAGCGTGCGGCGGTAGCCAGATAAAACAGCACGTTGCCCTGGGTGCCGTAGCGCTTGTGCAGCTTCTCCAGCGCGCCACCCAGGGTTTGATAGGCGCCCAGGTCGGTGAAATCGCCGCGCAGATAATGCATGCGCTCGCGCAGCCACTCCCAGGTGTCGGTGTCGAACTCGTCGGTCTGGAATTCGGCATCACGGCTGCTGAGCAGCTCGGTCATCGACTGGCCCATCATCGTGCGCCACGAACGCTCGCTGATATCGCCGTGATCCATGCCGACGATGGCGAACTGCTCGCCCAGTGCGCCGGAGCGGCGCAGGTTGTACAGCGCCGGCATCACCAGGCGCTTGGTCAGATCGCCGCGTGCGCCGAACACCACGATGATGCACGGCGGGGTGGTGGCTTGTTCGTTCATGGATGTGTTTCCTCTTTGCCCATGCGTCCGTGCAGGCGCAATGCCGCATTGACCAGAGCCACGTGGGAATACCCTTGCGGGAAGTTGCCAAGCATGCGCTTGCTGCGCGGGTCGTACTCTTCGGCGAGCAGGCCCACGTCGTTGCACAGCCCGAGCAGACGCTCGAGCAGGGCGCGCGCCTGCTCGGTGCGCCCAAGCAGGGCGTAGTTTTCCACCAGCCAGAAGCTGCAGGCAAGAAAGGTGCCCTCGCCGGCCGGCAAGCCGTCGGCGCTGTCGTCGGCGCGATAGCGCTCGACCAATCCATCGATGGTCAGATCGCGTGCGATCGCATCGGCAGTCGCGGCGATGCGCGGGTCGTCGGCCGGCAGGAACCCCACGATCGGGATCAGCAACAACGACGCATCCAGGCGATCGGAGCCGTAGCTCTGCACGAAGTGCCCGTCCGGGTGCACGCCTTTTTCCAGCACTTCGGCGCGGATGTCGTCGGCGATGCGGCCCCAGTGCGCGCGCTTGGCCGCATCGGCATTGGTGATGCCATCGCGCGCGCCGCAGTCGAACGCCAGCCAGGCCATCACCTTGGAATGCACGAAATGACGGCGCTCGTCGCGGATTTCCCAGATGCCTTCGTCGGGCAGGCGCCACAGCGTTTCCAGCGTTTCCAGCACCTTTTCCAGCAACGATGCCGACGAGCCATCGTCATCGGACGGCGGCGCCACGCCCTTTTCGCGCGCGTAATGGAACGCGCCGATCAACTCGCCGTAGACGTCGAGCTGGAACTGGTCCACCGCGCCGTTGCCGATCCGCACCGGCCTGGAATTTTCATAGCCGGGCAGCCAGTGCGCCTCCCACTCCTGCAGGCGGCGCTCGCCGGCGATGCCGTAGAGCGCCTGCAACTGATCCGGCGAACCGGCGATGGCGCGTTGCACCCAGTCGCGAAAAGCTTCTGCTTCGTCGCGATAGCCGGCCTGCAGCAAGGCGATCAGGGTGAACACCGAATCGCGCAGCCAGCAGTAGCGGTAATCCCAGTTGCGGCTGCCGCCCAGATGCTCGGGCAGCGAGGCAGTCGGTGCGGCGACGATGCCGCCGGTGGGCAGATAGCTGAGCCCTTTCAGTACCACCAGCGAGCGGCGCACCTGCGCGGTCCAGGGGCCGACATCGGTGCAGCGCCGCGCCCAGCCATGCCAGAACGCGGTCGTGCGTTGCAGCGCCTGTTCCGGATCGATCGCCGCCGGCGTGGGCTGATGCGACAGGCCGTGGCTGAGCACAAACCAGGTGCTCTCGCCCTGCCGCAGCGTGAAGTCGGTTTCGGTGCCCATGTCCTCGCCGTGCAGCGCCTGCGGCGAGCGCAGTGCAAGCTGGTCGGGGCCGGCAATGGCGCGGATGCCACCGTCGATGCGCGTCACCCATGGCACGGTGCGGCCATAGTTGAAGCGGAAGGTCAGGCGCATGTGCATCGGCACCTGGCCCTGCACGCAACGCACGATCCGCACCAGGTGCTGGTGGCCGTCGCCTTCATCGCTGGCGACCATGAAGTCGACCAGTTCCACCGTGCCGGTGTCGGTGTGCATGCGCGTGCACAACACCAGGCTGTCGTCTTCGTAGGCACGCTCGCTGCGAAAGTCGCCGGCCGGCGACAACGCCCATTGCCCGTGCTGCTCATCGCCCAGCAGGGACGCGAAAAACGCATCGGAATCGAAACGTGGCAGACACAGCCAGTCGATGGTGCCGCGGTGGTCGACCAGGGCCGCGCTGTGGCAATTGCCCAGCATGGCGTGGTCCTCGATACGCACGCTCATCGTAGAGGCGCTTCCTTCGTGCGAGGGAGCGCCAAGTTTTGCATGCGCGGTGTCGGGATCAGGTTACGACTGCGCCGGCAGACGCAGCAACGGTGGCACCGTGTGTTCCAGGCGACGGATCAGTGCCGGATCCATGTACGCGTAGTCGTCGGGAATCTGCAGGCAGATCACCCGGCAATGGCGCAGATGCGCGGCGAAGCGCTTGCGCAGCAACTGCAGGTGACGACGCTCCATCACCAGCACCAGCTGCGCTTCGTGCAACAGCTCCGGGGTGAGCTGTACCTCCGCATCGGCGGCCAGCCCGGCCGATTGCGTCTGCACGCCCGGCCAGTCGGCGAACACGCGCTCGGCGGTGGGGCTGCGCAGCCGGTTGCGGCTGCACACGAACAGCACCCGCAGCGGTGTGCCGCCGCGCTGGCTCAGCGGCCTTCGCGCAGGAAGCGCGCCATCGAGGACACCCCCGGCAAGGCGGGTTCGAACTGGCCGGCCACATCGATGAAGCCGCGCATGATCGCGATCTCGCGCGGGGTGCGGTTGAGCGCGTCGCGGCGGTCGGCATCGGCGCCGGCACGCAGCAGGCGCTGCACCAGCAACGGCAGGCCGTGCAGTGCGGCCAGGTGCAGCGGGCCGAAACCGCGTTGATCGGCCACGTCCAGCGAGACGTCTTCGTCGAGCAGGCGTTCGACGCCGGCCAGCACCACCTGCTCGTCGCAGGCGGTGCCCGGTTCGGCGCGCGCGCCCAGCACCAGCAGCAAGGGGCTGACCCGGCCGCCGGCCAGGTAGTCCGGGTCGGCGCCGGCCAGCAGCAAGGTATCCAGCAAGGCCAGCAGGCGGCTCTTGTCGCGCGCGGTGAAGCCGTACAGCGCGGCGCAATGCAGCGGCGCCAGGCCTTGGTCGTCGTTGGCGTGCACATCGGCCGCCGCGGTGAGCAGGCGCGCCACGATATCCGGCAGGCCCAGCGCGCAGGCCAGCATCAGCACGGTGACGCCGCCGGGCAGGCGGTGCTCGATCTGCGCGCCGGCCTGCAGCAGCGCGGCCACGATCTCGGTCTGGCGCATGCTCACCGCCGCCGACAACGGCGTGGCGCCGCTATTGGCCGCGCGTTGCGGGTCGGCGCCGCGACCGAGCAGATGCGCCACCACGCCCAGATGGCCACCACCGGCGGCACGCAGCAACGCGGTGCAGCCCTGGGCATCGATCGCATCGACCGGCAGGCCCAGATCGATCAGCCGACGCACCGCATCGGTGTCGCCGACCATTGCGGCGGCCGGCACATCCGCCTCGCGCAGGCTGCGCTGCGGCAGCGACCAGATGCGCCAGTCCAGCCAGTCGGCCAGGTCGCGGCGGCCGATCGACAGCGCCACACCCAGCGGGGTCTGCCCGTCGGCAGCGCGCGCTTCCGGCGAGGCACCCTGCTTGACCAGCAATTTCAGCGACGCCTCGCGGCCCAGCGCGGTGGCCAGGTGCAGCGCGGTCATGCCATGGCTGTCGCGCGCCTCGCGGTCCACGCCGTGTTCCAGCAGCCACTGCTGCAGGCGCAGCCAGCCCAGCCGCACCGCCAGCGACAACGGCGGATCGCCGGCCGCCGATGCGGCGAACGGGTCGGCGCCGCGTTCCAGCAGTTCCAGCGCGAACTGTTCCAGCCCGCGCGATGCCGCATCGTGCTGCACGCAGGCGCTGAGCAGCCGCGTCAGGCCGCCGGCACCGGCCGGCGACACGCCATGGCGCAGCAGCGCCTGCAGCGCCGGCACCGCCTCCACGCCCCGCGACAGCAGCGCAAACATCGGCACATCGCCGCAGGCATCGCGCACTTCGGCATCGGCCCCGTGGCGCAGCAGCCAGTCCACCGCATCGGCGTTCAAGGCCAGATGCGCGTCGTGCAGCAGGCCGCCGAGTTCTTCCGGGCCGCACAGGCGGGCCAGTGCGACCAGACCGTCGCGCTGGCCGAACTGCAGGCCTTCGCGCAGCAGCACCAGTGGCGGGCGATCGGGCAGTACCGCCACGCCGGGGCTCTCGCCGTGCGCGTCACTGACCGCCGCCGGCAAGGGATAGCCGGGATCGAGCAACTGCACGATCGCCCAGCGCCCGGCTTCGGCGGCCACATCCACCGCGCGACGGCCGTGCGCGTCGGCGCTGTCGGCCGGCACCTGCAGCTCGAGCAGGCGCCGGATCAGCGCCGGCGACACGCTGTCGGCGGCGCAGGCCAGCATCACCGCATTGCGGCCCTCGCCGTCGATGGCCAGCACGTCGGCCTTGCGTGCGACCAGGCGTTCGAGCACCCCGCTGCGCGCCTGCCGCGCCGCATCCAGCCACGGCGTGCGGCCGAGCAGGTCGCGCGCTTCCAGATTGGCGCCGGCCGCCAGCAGCGCCTCGACGATGTCGCCATGTCCGGCCAACGCGGCTTCGTGCAGGGCACTGCGGCGTTGGCGGTCGCGCGCATCCACGCGCGCCTTGTGCTTGAGCAGCAGTTGCACGCCGGCCGGGTCGTCTTCCTCGGTGCCGGCCGCGGCCAGCAGCACCGGCGCGCCACCTTCCGGTTCGGAGTGCGCGCCGCGTTCCAGCAGGAACTTGGCCAGCCGCCAGTTGCCGACCTGGCAGGCCATCGCCAGCGGCGAGTGGCCTTCGTTGTTGAGCGCATCGAGTTCGGCGGCGGCATCGCGCAGCAGCGCGGCCACGCCCGGGTCGGAACTGCGCACCGCGTGGTGCAGCGGCGTGTTGCCGTCGTTGTCGCAGGCGCGCGGGTCGGCCCCGTTGGCCAGCAGCGTCATCACCGCATCCGGGCGGCCATGCCAGCTGTCGCGGGTGGCGGCCAGCAACGGGGTCATGCCGCGATGCGGCTGGTTGACGTCGACGCGGCGCACGATCAGCTCGCGCAGCAGGCGCAGATCCGGCAGCACCGCGGCCAGCGCGGGCAGGCTGCGTTGGTCGCGCCACTCCGGCAGCGGCATCGCCTGCGGGTCGGCCCCGGCGTCGAGCAACTGCAGCGCGCGGTCCACGCGTCCGCTGCGCGCGGCCTCGAACAGTTCGGGCACCAGTTGGTGCTGGGCCACCGGCTCCAGCGGTCGCGGCTCGGCCGCCGCTTCGGAAAAGAAATCGGCCGCCTGCAAGGCCGCCGGGGCATCGCTGCGCGCCGGGGCGGCGGTGCGTTGCAACAGCAGGTGGGCAGCGGGCAGCAGCACGCTGGCCGCGATCGCCAGACTCCAGCGCAGGCTGCTCGACAGCCAGCCCGGCCAGGCCAGCGCCACCACCAGCGTGCACATCGCCAGCACCAGGGCAGCGGCCAGCAGGCCGCGCCAGGCGTGCAACTCCTGCGTCGCCAGCGCATGCCAGCGCGGGGCCAGGGCGCCGCCATCGCGTTCGACCTCGCCCCACAGCGGCCAGGTCCGCCACAACCCGAGCAACGCGGCGCTGACCGCCACACTCAAGGCCAATGCGGCGGCCAGGCTGCCGCTGTCGCGCAGGGCGGTCAGCGGCCAGCTGATCAGGGCGGCCAGCGCCAGCAGGCCCACACCCCAGATCGTCAGCAACGGCGGCAAGGCCTGCGCAACCGCGCGCGGCCGGCTGGGCAATGCGCGGCTACCGCGCGCCCACGACACCGCCAGCGCGAACGCCGGCTGCGCCAGCCACAGCGTCACCGCGGCGACACCGCCGCCGATGCCGCCCAGCAACGACAACGCCACGCCGGCCAGGCCGGCCAGCGCTGCGGCCCGCAAGCGTGCGGCCCGTGCGGCCTCAGTCATAGTCGCACTCGCCCGCCAGCACTACCGTCTTGGGCAGTTGCAGATAGAAGCCGTGCCTGGCGAGCGCTTCGCGCACCGTGGCCGCGTCGGCCTGCGCCAGACGGCGCTCCGGCGTCAACGCCACCTCCAGCACGAACGCGAACGGCGCCAGCTGCGCGTGCACGGCGGCGGGAAGACCGGAGAAGTCGTCGCGCGTGGCGAGATAGACGAAGGTGTCCTGCTTGCGTTGGCTTTTATAGACGTAGGCGTGCATGCGCGCGTGGTCGCGCTCGATCGGCAAGTGTGTCGCAGGATTGTGTCCCAATTGCGCCGATGGCGAAAGCGCGGCAACGCGCGAAAACTCCAGCCCCGTCAGCGACATGACCGGCACGTTCAGTTGCGCCATCGACGGGAGGCGCACCCGCCATCGATATACTGAGTCCACTTCTTGCCAGCCAGACCACCGTGAGCCAAGCGCAGCATTCGTCCCAGATGGCCCCGGTCGCCGTCACCGCTTTTACGTCCACCACCGCGCTCGGCGCCGGGCTCGATGCCCAGGCCGCCGCCCTGACTGCTCGCCGCAGCGGCATGCGTCGCAACGATTTCGGCCCGCAGCCGCTGGCGTGCTGGATCGGCCGCGTCGACGGCGTGGAAGACGTCGTGTTGCCGGAGGCCCTGCAAGGCTGGGACTGCCGCAACAATCGCCTGGCCTGGCTGGCCCTGCAGCAGGACGGCATGGCCGAGGCGGTGCAGGCCGCCGCGCAGCGTTACGGCGCCGAGCGCGTGGCGGTGATCATCGGCACCTCTACTTCCAGCATCGGCGCCAGCGAAGAGGCCTACACGCGGCTGGTCGAAGACGCCGACGGCGCGCGCTTTCCCGACGACCTGGATCGCCCGATCGTGCACACCCCGCACTCGCTGGGCGACTTCGTGCAGCACGCCACCGGCCTGCGCGGCCCGAGCGTGACCGTGGCCACCGCCTGTTCGTCCAGCGCCAAGGTGTTTGCCCAGGCCGCGCGCCTGATCGACGCCGGGGTGGTGGATGCCGCCCTGGTCGGCGGCGTGGATACCTTGTGCGGCAGCGTGCTGTTCGGCTTCAACTCGCTGCAGGTGGTGGCGCCGGAGCTGTGCCAGCCGTTCGATGCGCGCCGGGTCGGCCTGAGCCTGGGCGAGGCCGGCGGCTTTGCCATGCTCGAACGCACCGCCGCTGCGCCGGACGCAACGCTGTGGCTGTACGGCTATGGCGAATCCAGCGATGCGCACCATATGTCCGCCCCGCATCCGCAGGGCCTGGGCGCGCAGCTGGCGATGCGCGGCGCGCTCGAACGCGCCGGTCTGGAGCCGGCCGCGGTGGGCTATCTGAACCTGCACGGCACTGCCACCCCGGCCAACGACAGCGTCGAAGCCGCCGCAGTGGCGGCGATCTTCCCGGCCACCCTGCACGCCAGCTCGACCAAGGCCTGGACCGGCCACACCCTGGGCGCAGCCGGCATCGTCGAGTCGGTGATCGCGCTGCTGGCGCTGCGCGACGGCGTGCTGCCGGGCACGCTCAACAGCGAAGTGCCCGACCCCGCCTGCGGCCCGCAGATCCGTTTCGACAATGCCCATTCCAAGATCGATTACGCAATGAACAACTCCTTCGGTTTTGGCGGCAACAACTGCTCGCTGCTGTTCGGGCAGGCCCGCTGATGCTGGCTGCCACCATCGAGGGGATCGGCTTCTGGACCCAGGGCCTGCCGAGCTGGGACGCCGCTGCGGCGTTCGTGCGCGGCGGCGCGCTGCAGGACACCGGCGCGCGCCCGGCGCCGCAGCTGCTGGCCGCCAACGAGCGCCGTCGCGCACCGGACACGGTGGCGGTCTCGCTGGAGGCCGCGCTGGCCGCCTGCACCGCCGCCGGCCGCGAGCCGGCCAGCCTGCCGTCGATCTTCACTTCCACATACGGCGACCTGGCCATCTCCGACTACATGTGCACCACCCTGGCCAGCGACCCCACGGCGATCTCGCCGACCAAGTTCCACAACTCGGTGCACAACGCCGCGGCCGGCTACTGGACCATCGGCGCCGGGGCGATGACCCCGGCCACCGCGATCAGCGCCAGCCTGGGCAGCTTCGCGCAGGGCTTGCTGGAGGCGCTGGTCCAACGTGCCGCCGGCATGGACGCAGTGCTGCTGGCCGGCTACGACGCCCGCTCGGTCGGGCCGCTGGGTCGGGTCGCCCCCAGCCAGGGGCTGCTCGGTGGCGCGCTGGTGCTGGGTGCGCCCGGCCAGGCCGGCAAGCCGCAGCTGCGGGCGTGGCTGGACGACGGCACGCCGACGCCGGGCGCCGGCCCGCTGGCGCGGCATGTCGCCGCCAATGCGATGGCGCCGATGCTGCCGTTGTTCGACCTGATCGCCACTGGCGGCGAACGCGTGGCGCTGTACGCCGGCCCGGGCCGGGTGTTGCGCGTGGAGCTCCAGCAGTGAGCCGGCAGCCACTGACCCGCGAGGACACCGCGATCCTGGTGCCGGCGCTGAACGAATCGCTGCGCATCCGCGAAGTGGTCAACGATGCGCTGACCTATTGTTCCAACGTGATCGTGATCGACGACGGCTCCGATGACGGCACTGCCGACTGCATCGCCGGCCTGCCGATCACCTTGATCCGGCACCCGCAGCGCAAGGGCAAGGGCGCCGCGTTGCGCAGCGGGTTTGCGCAGGCGCAGCGGATGGGCATGCGCGCGGTGATGACCATGGACGGCGACGGCCAGCACAAGGCCGCCGACTTCCCGCGCCTGTTGGCGGCGGCCAACCGCCACCCCGGCTGCGTCATCGTCGGCGCCCGCATGCGCAAGCGCGCCACTCAGCCCACCATCCGCCGCATCGGCAACGATTTCGGCGACTGGGGCATCGCCTGGGCCTGCGGCTTCCAGCTGGTCGACAGCCAGAGCGGCCAGCGCCTGTATCCGGCCTCGGTGTTCACCCTGCCCGACGTGCCCGGCGAAGGTTTCGTGTTCGAAGCGCAACTGCTGATTTCCGCCGCACGCCAGGCCGGCGCGCGCGTGGTCGCGGTGCCGATCGAAACCCGCTACGCCGGCACCTCGCCGGGCGCGTTCCGCAAGAGCCATTTCCGCCTGGTACGCGATCTGTGGGAAATCACCTCGCATGTGGTGGTCCAGGCCTGGAGCTACGGGCATATCTGGCGCGAGTACCGCCGCGTGCGCGCCAACCCGGTGCTGATCGACGACGCTGACGGCGAATTTGCTACTGTGCCGGCGGTTACCAAGAGCAAGCCATCCCCATGAATGCACAGCGTGCCGATGTCGTTATCACCGGTGGTGGCCTGGCCGGCCTGAGTCTGGCCCTGCAGCTGCGCCAACGCGACCCCGAACTGGCGATCACCGTGCTGGAGCGCCGTGCGCACCCGGTGCGCGAGGCGGCGTTCAAGGTGGGCGAGTCCACGGTGGAGATCGGCGCGCACTACTTCGCCGAGGTCTTGGGCCTGCGCGAGCATCTGGAGACCGAGCAGATCCGCAAGTTCGGGTTCCGCTTCTTCTTCTCCGACAAGCGCGAGGACATCGACCGCTGCACCGAGCTGGGCGTGAGCCGGATCCTGCCGACGCCGTCGTGGCAGATCGACCGTGGCCGCTTCGAAAATTTCCTCGGCGAGCGCGCCCGCGCGCAGGGCATCACGTTTGTCGACAACTGCAGCGTCAAGGGCGTGGACCTGTCCGATGACCAGGCCGACCACGCCGTGCGCTACGAGCGCGCAGGCGAGGCCGGCACACTGAGCGCACGCTGGGTGGTGGATGCCAGCGGCCGCGCCGGCCTGCTCAAGCGCAAGCTCGGCCTGGCGCAGGACAATGCGCACAACGCCAATGCGGTGTGGTGGCGTGTGGAAGGCCTGATCGACCCCAATGGCTGGTCGCAGGACAGCAACTGGCTGCAGCGCTGCACGCCGCCGGACCGCTGGCGCTCGACCAACCACATGTGCGGGCCGGGCTACTGGTTCTGGCTGATTCCGCTGTCGTCCGGCGCGCATTCGCTGGGCATCGTCTGCGATGGGTCGATGCACCCGCTGGACACGATGAACACCCACGACAAGGCGATGACCTGGCTGCGCACGCATCAGCCGCAGGTCGCCGCCACACTCGACAAGGCCGACTACCGGCTGCAGGACTTCCTGTTCCTGCGTAACTTCTCCTATGGCTGCAAGCAGGTGTTCTCGCCGCAGCGCTGGGCACTGACCGGCGAGGCGGGCTTGTTCCTGGACCCGTTCTATTCGCCCGGTAGCGACTTCATTGCGATTTCCAATACCTACATCTGCGAACTGATCGGCCGCGACCGCGCCGGCAGATCGCTCAGCCCGTATGTGGAGCTGTATCAGCAGCTGTATTTCTCGTTCTACGAAAACACCCTGACCCTGTACCAGGACCAGTACGCGCTGTTCGGCGACGCGCAGGTGATGCCGGTCAAGGTGATCTGGGACTACACCTACTACTGGTCGCTGCTGGCGCCGCTGTTCTGCAGCGGACGCATTGCCGACCTCAGCCTGCTCTCGCGCATGAAGTCCGATTTCTTCTATGCGCGCGACATGAATCTGGCCATGCAGCGTGTGCTGCACGACTGGGGCCAGCACAACACTGCACAAGGCCTGGCCACCGACGATGGGCGCCTGCTCGATCAATACCTGATCGGCTGGTTCAACGAACTCAATGGCGCCTTGAACGACACCCTCGACGACGATGCCTTTGCCGCACGCATCCACAGCAACGTGGCGCAGATGGCGGTGCTGGCACGCGAGATCCTGCAGCAGGCACGCCAGCGCCATGCCGCACTGCCGGACCACGGGCTGGACGCCTTGACCGCCAACGCCATCGGCGAGCCGATCCTCACCGCCGCCTGGTACGCCGACGCGGCGTGAGTTTGAAAACCGCGCCGGCAACGGCGCGTTTTTTTCTTGATTTGCGCTAGCTTGCCCCGCGCGTGTGATGCACCACGGCGACACCGGCGGCCAGCCCGAGCCTACATGGACGTACTTGCAGCCTGTCCCGCAACGGTCCCTGCGGCCAAGCCGCAGCTCCTCCGCTCTACAGCCGACGCATCTGCACGGTTCAATCGCTCTCACGCCAAACAAGGCGCTGAGCTTCAGCGTCGTTACGACATCCCAAAGCAGGGCTGGTCGGGGGGCGTGCCCATCAGGTGGCGAACACGGTCGTTTTCGTTAGCCGCTCTCAGCCCATCCCACCATTGATGCCGATGACCTGGCCGTTGATGTAGCCGGCTGACTCCGAACACAGAAACGCCACCAACGCGGCCACTTCGTCGGGCTTGCCGACCCGGCCGGCCGGTACCAGTTGCTTGATCACTTCCGGCGCGAAGCTTTCGCCGACCATCTCGCTTTCGATCACGCCCGGCGCGACCACGTTGACGGCGATGCCGCGGCTGGCCATCTCGCGCGACAGCGATTTGCTGGCGCCGTGCAAGGCGGCCTTGGCCGCGGCGTAGTTGGTCTGCCCGCGATTGCCCAGCACCGCCGCCACCGACGACACGCTGACGATGCGGCCCCAGCGCGTACGCGCCATCGGCAGCAGCAGCGGCTGGGTGACATTGAAGAACCCGTGCAGCGACACGTCGATGACCCGATGCCACTGTTCGGCGTTCATGCCCGCCATCGGCGCATCGTCGTGGATGCCGGCGTTGTTGACCACGATCTGGATCGGGCCGCCCTCCAGCAGGCTTGCCAGCGCCACCGCACTGGCCTGCGCATCGGCCACATCGAACGCCACCGCCTCGGCGCTGCCGCCGTCGGCCACGATCGCTGCAACCACGTCATCGGCGCGGGCGATATTGCGATTGGCATGCACGATCACATGGCGCCCCTGCGCCGCCAGCTGACGGCAGATCGCACCACCAAGATCGCCGCTGCCGCCGGTGACGAGTGCGCGGCGCTGTGGAATGGAAGTGCTCATGGAAGCCTCGATGAAAGCCGCAGACGCGACGGCGGAAAGAGCCTCATCCTAACGACTCGCAGCAGGCGCAGGAATAGATCCAGCATTGATCGCCTACATCTTGTAGGAGCGCGCTTGCGCGCGATGCGGCGTCAGCGGTAAGGCCATCGCGCGCAAGCGCGCTCCTACGGGGCTTGGGTGGCCTGCGCGGCGCCCAGCATGACCGTGGCGCGACCTTCGGCGAGCAATTGCGCGCCGTGGCTCAGGCGAAAACTGTATTGCTGGCTGTCCTCGCCCTGCAGCAACACCTGCGCTTCGCAGACGATCGCATCGGGCAGGTCGTCCAGATACGCGACGTGCAAGTCCACTGCGCGCAACGCCACCAGCATGCCCGGGCGCACCGGCTTGCCCGATTCGCGGCCGAGCAAGCCGCCATGCACGGCCATGGCTTGCGCGCCGTATTCGCATAGATGCAGCGCACGCAGGCGGCCATTGCAACGCAGCGGATGCGTGTCGCTGCGATGGGCATCGCTGCGCAACACGATGCGCTGCGCATCCCATTCCAGCACTGCTTCCCACAGGCACATGCTGCCCTGGTGCGGAATCAGCGCAGCAATCGCCTCACGTCCCTGCATGTACATCTCCGTGTCTTGCGCGCTCCAGCGCCGGCTCGCGCGACACCAGCAAGGCGAGGATGAAATTGAACAATACCCCCAGCGCCACCGTGCTGCCGATCGCACGCAACACCGGGATGCTGGAGGCAGCCAGTAGCGCGAACACCAGCAGCGTCATCAGGCTGCACACGATCAGCGCATGCAGCGTGCGCAGCTGGTCGGCGTGATCGTCGCCGGCATGGTCGAAGAACAATGCGTAATCCAGGCCCAGGCCTGCCGCCAGGATCAGCGCGATCAGATGGAACAGGTTGAGCTCCACCCCCATGCCGCGCAGGATCGCCAGGATCAGCACCGTGGTCAGCGCCATCGGCAGCAATACGCGCACGATCCGGCGCGGGCTGCGCAACGCGATCGCCACCGTCACCGCCAGCAACAGCGCGGCCAGCAACAGCGCGCCGAGCACACGCCCGCGATACGCGGCCACCAGGGACTCGGACGCATCCTTCAGATCCAGCAACTGCGCGCCGCTGCCTTGCACGGCGGCGGCCAGTACCGACGGATCGCGCAGGCCGGTCAACGACACCAACGCAGTGCTGCGATCGCCGCGGCCCAGCAGCAGTCCGCCGACCGACGTTGCCATCGGCGAGCCGGCCAGGTCCTTCGGCAACAGCGGGGCGGCGCGCTTGGCAGCGTCCAGGTCCTGCAGGAACGGCGCGAACGCGTCACTGCGAAACGGTGTGGCGGCCACCGCACTGTCGGTCAATGCGCGCGCTTGCGCAGCATCCGGCAACGCAGCCTGACGCGCATGCTGGGTCTTGATGCTGGGCAGATAGCGCGCGGCCATGTCGTAACCGGTCAATGCGCCGTCGCGCACCAGGGCATCCAGGCGCGGGCGCAACTGCTCGCTGGCCTGCAGCGCGGCCTCGTCGTTGGCGGCAGGCAGCGCGAGCACGTAACGCACGTCGGGGGCGCCCAGTTCCTGGCGCAGATGCGTGTCCTGCGCCAGGGCCTTGGGCGGCACCGGGGTCAATTTCGACAGATCGTTTTGCCAGAACTGCCCCGGCGCGAACGCGATCACCGCGATGCCGACCAGCGCAATCAGCGCCAGGCTGATGCGCGGCCGTGGCAGGCGCGCGATGCCGCGCCACAGCGCGGCGAGCATGCGTGAATCGGCGTAGTCGCGCGGTGCCGGGTCAATCAACGATGGCAACAGCCACCGCGTGGTGATCGCGGCAGTCGCCAGCCCGGCGATGGTGAACACCGCCAGCTGCCGTAAGCCGTCCACCCCGGAAAACAGGAAGGTCACATAGGCAATGCAGGTGGACACCACGCCGGTGGCCAGCGTCGGCCATAGATGACGCGCGTTGTCGCGTGGATCCAGACCCGGGCGCTGATGACTGAACAGGTGGATCGGGTAATCCTGCACCACGCCGATCAGGGTGAAGCCGAAGGCCACGGTGATGCCATGCACGCCATCGAACAGCAGCGCCACCGCAGCCAGACCGGCCAGGCCGGCGCTGGCCAATGGCAGCACGCCGAGCACCGGAATCTTCCAGCTGCGATAGGCGACCAGCAGCAACAACACCAGTCCCACCGTATCCAGCGTCCCGATCCACTGCGCCTCGCCCTGCGTGCGCGCGGTGATTTCCACGGCAAATGCACCGGGGCCGGTCAAGGTAAGCCGGGTCGTACTGCCCTTGCTGACCTTGGCGAAGGCCGCCTGCACCGCGTCGTAGGCCAGTTGCTGACCGGTGGGATCAAAGCCGGCTGCGCGCGTCTGCACGACCAGCAAGGCCGAGGTACCGGCACGGTCGAACCACACCGCGTTGCGCGTCTGCGGCGGCGCGGCCGGCTGCAGGGTTTCGGCCAGATGCAGCACTTCCAGCGTGGGGTCGCGCGGTAGCAACGGCTCCACCAGCGCCGCCGCCGGCGACCCCAGATCCTGCACGCGCGACTGCAATGCCGCTTGCAGGGTGTGCGCATCCAGCGGCGTGGTGTCGAAGCTGTCGCTGAGCAGATAGCGATACGGCAGCAGGCGCTCGGGGATCGCATCCAGCCCCGCAGTGCCGCCATTGCCGACCAGCTCGAACAGTTCCGGTTGTGCGGCCAGGGCCTGCTGCAGGGCCTGCGACTGCGCGGCAAGCGTGGCCGGGTCGCTGTTGGACAACGCCATCAGCAACAGGCGCGAGCCGGGGCCTTCGCCCAGTTCTTCGATCAGCAGTTTCTGCGCCGGCGTGCGCGGGGCGGGCATAAATTTGCGCAGATCACCGGTGACCTTGAGCGTCTCGCTCAACCAGAACCCGGCCACCGCCAGCAACGCTAGCCACAGCAACGCCAGGCCGATGCGGCGGTTTGCGTTCAACTTAAACGCCATGCGCAAGCCTCGCTGTGCCAGCGGAACGTCCACCGGCCGCGCGCGCGGCATCGGGCTGTGAGGGCGCCTTTGCGTCGCTGCGGGCGGGCATGAATTTGCGCAGATCGCCGGTGACCTTGAGCGTCTCGCTCAACCAGAACCCAGCCACCGCCAGCAACGCCAGCCACAGCAGCGCCAGGCCGATGCGGCGATTTGCGTTCAACTTAAACGCCATGCGCAAGCCTCGCTGTGCCAGCGGAACGTCCACCGGCCGCGCGCGCGGCATCGGGCTGTGCGGGCGCCTTTGCGTTGCTGCGGGCGGGCATGAATTTGCGCAGATCACCGGTGACCTTGAGCGTCTCGCTCAACCAGAACCCGGCCACCGCCAGCAACGCCAGCAACAGTAGCGCCAGGCCGATGCGGCGGTTTGCGTTCAACTTAAACGCCATGCGCAAGCCTCGCTGTGCCAGCGGAACGTCCACCGGCCGCGCGCGCGGCATGGGATCGTGCGAGCGGCTTGCTTGCGCCGTGGGCGCGCTGCGTCACGCGCCCGATCCGTGGCATAGCGTGGTCAGCGCGGCCGCATCGGTCACGCTTGCGGCCGCGCGCGCCGCACCGGCCAGCAGCGTGCGTTGCACGTCGCCCTTGGCCGGCTGGCTCTCGATGCAGCGCAACTCGTCATTGCGCCCGTACAGCCGCAACTCGCGCACCTGCTTGGCCACGGCAGCGTCCTTGGGCTGCAGCGTCAGTTGCCAGGCCTGCGGCTGGCCCTGCCCGCTGATGCGGTAGTGCTGCTCCAGCAGCGCACGGTCGCCGGCCAGCAACGCGCCGAAGCCGGACTTCAGGCCGGCCAGCTCGGGCACCCGGCTCAGCGAAAAACGCCGCGGCGATTTGCCTTCGCGTTCCAGCACGCCCTCGTCGCCCTGCAACGTGGTGGTCTCGCGATACGGCGCGCTGACCTCGCGCACCAGGGTCTGCGCGTCCGGGCGACGGTAATGGCCCTGCACGCGCAGCGGCGTCTTCAGCAGCGCCGAGCCACGCAGTTCGACGAACTCGGTACTGACCGGTGCAGGGCGTGCCAGGCGCTGCAGCACCTGGCCGACGTCCAGCGTCTCAGGCGGTGCGGCGCATAGCGGTGCGGCGCTGAACAGCAGTATCAGCATCCACGGCAGGGTGCGGCACATCGGCATGGTGGGTGTTCCAGAAATCGTAGAAGTTGAACCAGTTGTACGGCGCATAGCGTGTGTAATGTTCCAGCCTGGCCGCGTAATCGCGCATGAGTACCGCCAGCACCGGTGCGCGCTGGCGACGCGGCACGTCCAGGCCCTCGCTGAAGGTCTCGAACGCCAGCTCGTAATGATTGCCGCCGCGGTACAGGCCGAACGCCAGCACCACCGGCACCTTCAGCGCTGCGGCGATCAGCCACGGCGAGGTCGGGAACATCGCGTTGCGGCCAAGGAACGTCGCCGGCAACGCCGGGTCGCCCTCGCGCGGGCGATCGATCAGCAGCGCCACCAGCGCACCGGCGTCGGTGGCGTCCTTGATCGCCATGACGATCGAGGTCGCGTCCATGCCGGCGTCGATGATGTTGGCGGCCAGCTGCGGATTCAGCGCGCCCAGCAGCTCGGTCATGGCGCGGTTGTGGGCCTTGTCCAGCACCACCTTGACCTGCACGTCCGGCCGCTCCGTGGCCAGCACGCGCAGCGCATCGAAGCTGCCCAGGTGCGAGCCGAAGATCAGCACGCCGCGGCCGCGATCCATCTGCGCATGCAGCTGGTCCAGCCCGGTGATGTCGACCCGGAAGCGCTGCATCTGTCCGCACAACATGTACACGCGGTCCAGAATCGTCGAAGCGAAGGTGTGGATATGCCGCGCCACATCGCGCAGCGTGGCCGGGCGCTCCAGCACGCGCGTCAGATAGGCACGCGAGGCGCTGCGCTCGGGCGCACGCACCAGCAGGAAGTACAGCGTGATCGGGTACAGCAGCGCGCGCCCCACCGCACGCCCGGCATGCTGGGCGATACCGCGGATCAGCCACAGCGCGAAACGTCCGCCGCCTTCCGGGCGTTGCTTCCACTGACTGCTCATTGCGCCGCCTCCGCCACCAGTTCGCCGCTGACCAGCAGCTCGTCGGCGCGCTGCACGCGAAAGCGCCAGCGTGGGCCGGCGCCGTCCAGCATGACCGATGCCGTCTGCCCGGGCAGCAACGGCTGCACGAACTTCACCTGCGGCAGGCGTGCCGCCGCGCGTGGACCATACGCGGCCTCCACTGCCTGCAGCACATGGTCGAGCACGACCACGCCAGGCACCACGGGGCGCCCCGGAAAATGCCCGGGCAGGCAGGGATGATCATGCGGCACGACGAAATCCATAAGCGGTTAACTTAAATCCTGGGTTGGAGCATCGCAGCCACGGCGTCGTGTGCCTGCTTGGTCAATTGCTGGCGGTCCGGCGCATCCGGCCCGGTCACCGGGATCGGATCGCCGATACGTACCCGGATGATGCCCGGGCGCACCCTGAACACACCCTCCACCGGCAGCACCTTGCCGCAGCCATCCACCGCCACCGGCACCACCGGCACACCAGCATCGATAGCGGCCTGCAACAGCCCGGCCTTGAACGGCAATAATGCGCCGCTGCGGCTGCGGGTGCCTTCGGGAAACAGACACAACTGCTTGCCCTCGCGCAGCAGCGCGGCGGCCTGCCGGCGCACCATCGCCCCGGCACGCCGGCTGTCGCGGTCCAGGAACAGCATGCCGGTGGCCCGTGCATACCAGTTCACGAACGGCATCTTGAGCATTTCGTCCTTGAGCAGGAACCGCAGCGGCACCGGCAAGGCGTAGAACAACGCACAGATATCGATGATGGACTGGTGGTTGCTGACGAACAGGTAGTTCCTGGACCAGTCCACGCGCTCGCGGCCTTCCACGATCACCTTGGCGCCGGCACCGCGAAACAGCACCGGCGACCACATCCACGCGCCCATGCGCAGCAGGCGGTCGGTGTCGCGCGTGATCGCCAGCAACGCCAGGCCATAGGCGATTCCGCCCGCGGTAAACGTCAGCGTGAAGGCCAGTTGCAGCAGATTGAACACGGCCCACGCCAGGCGCGACGGCATCCTTGCCAGCGGCATCTTTGTCTTGTCCCCGAAAATGTGCACGTACGTCGCTGCCCCTGGCCACGCACTCAGCGCAGCAGATCGCGCCAGAATTCCGGCCCGAGCCGCGCCATCTGGCGCAAGAAGTCTGGCAGATTACGATAGGGGCGCTGTGGAAACCAGCGGCCGCGCAATAGATATTCGCCTACAAAGAACCCGCCAACCACCCCGTACGCCAGCAGATTGGCGAACAACGATGCGCGCGCGTCGCTGATCGGCAGCGGCGAGACATAACCCAGTTGCGTCAGCACGCCACTGGGTTCGGCGCACAGGCCCAGCACCAGGTTGACCAGGGTCAGCGCGCACAGCAGCAGCGCCCAGGCCAGGGTGAGGCGGCGCGTGTAGCGGTACTGCTCCGGAGTGATCGGCATGCCGGCCTGGCGATACAGCCCCTCGACGATGCGCGTGATCAACGGCGTACGCCCACGGCGCAGGCTGCGACCGAAGAACCAGGCGACCCAGCCGGTGAACACCACCGGCGGCGCGGCCAGCACCAGCATCGCGTACGGCGAGTGCCACAACGCACTCAGGCCCAGCAAGGTCAGCACGGCCAGCGCCCAAGCCCAGGCGCGGCGCGCGACCATCGGTTCGATCAGCACCATCAGCACCAGCAAGCCACCGGCGATGACGGCCAGCTCCGGGCGATGGCTGGCGTTGGCCCAGTGCGCCAGCGGCGAATACGCCACCGCCAGCAACACGCCCAGCCCCAGCACCCACGGGGGCGCATCGCCGGGCGCGGCGTTCGCGACCTCAGACGGTCTTGTTGGCTTCGACATGCGCCGACAATGCGCGCAGCGACGCGAAGATGCGACGATTCTCGTCATTGTCCGAGCGCAGCTGGAAGCCATAGCGCTTGCTGATCGCCAGCGCCAGTTCCAGCGCGTCGATCGAATCCAGTCCCAGCCCGGTATTGAACAACGGCGCCTCCGGGTCGATGTCGGCGGGCTGGACGTCTTCCAGGTTCAGGCTTTCGACTAGGAGTTCGGCCAGTTCACGTTCGGCAGCGGTTTGCGAGGACATCCAGAGAGCTTCCAGGTGAGGGTCGGGCGACAGATTCACAACGAAATTGCAGAACAACCACAGCGGCGCAGACAACCGTCAGGCCGGCATCGGCGATGCTGCAGGGCACAGACAGTGTACGTTGCCGTGCCGGCCGATTCCGAGCGCCCACCGGCGTTGCGGCCGCATTGGCGAGGGTGTCGATCGGTCTGCAACAGCGAGTCGGCGGCCGGCATACCTGTCCGGGCCGCCGGTCAGGCTATCATGACTGCATGACGCTCGCCCGCTGCAGGTTCGTTCCAGGATGACTTCCACCGCTGTTGGCCCTACCCCGACCGCCAAGCCGGCAGCCGGGCCGGCTCCCGGACCCGAGTGTCCGGATGTCCTGATCATCGGCGGCGGGCCGGCGGGCTGCGCGGCGGCCATCGTCCTGGCCCAGCAGGGCTGGCAGGTGACCTTGCTGGAGAAGGCGCAGCATCCGCGCTTCCATATCGGCGAGTCGCTGCTGCCGATGAACATGCCGATTCTCGAACGCCTGGGCGTGTTGGAAGACGTGCGCAGCATCGGCGTGCTCAAGCGCGGTGCGGACTTTCCCAACGACAGCGGCGGCTACAACACCTTCCGCTTCTCGCATGCGCTGGAGGCCAAGGCGGATTTCGCCTTCCAGGTGCCGCGTGCGCAGTTCGACCAGGTGCTGTTCGAGCGCGCGCGGGCGGTGGGCGTGGATGCGCGCGACCAGGTCAAGGTCGAAGCGGTGGAGTTCGACGGGCAGCAGCCGGTGCTGCAGGCGCAGGGCGTGGCGGGTGCGCAGCAGTTCCGCCCGCGCTATCTGCTCGATGCCAGCGGCCGCGACACCTTCCTGGGCAACCGCCTCAAGCTCAAGCGCGCCAATGCCAGGCATCAATCGGCCGCATTGTTCAGCCATTTCCGCGGCGTGACGCGCCGACCGGGCGAGGATGCCGGCAACATCAGCATCTACCGCCATGCGCATGGCTGGATGTGGCTGATCCCGTTGCCGGACGACATCATGAGCGTGGGCGCGGTCTGCTACCCGGAATACATGAAGACCCGCAAAGGCGACAGCGAGGGCTTTTTCATGCGCACGCTTGCGCTCAACACCGAGCTCAGCGCGCGCATGCTCGGCGCCGAACGCGTGGCCCCGGTGCATGCCACCGGCAATTACGCCTACGAATGCACGCGCATGTCCGGCCCGCGCTGGTTGATGCTGGGCGATGCCTACACCTTCGTCGACCCGATGTTTTCGTCCGGCGTGTTCCTGGCCATGCACAGCGCCGAGCGCGGTGCGGCGATGGTGGACCAGGCCCTGCGCATGCCGCAGCACGAGGCAAGGCTGCAGCGCGCCTTGCAGCGAGAGCTCAAGCGCGGCGTGGACGAGTTCAAGTGGTTCATCTACCGCTTCACCTCGCCGACCATGCGCGCCCTGTTCGCGCAACCGCAGAACACCTGGCAGATCGAGGAAGCGGTGGTGGCGATGCTGGCCGGCGACGTATTCGACAGCCCCAGGGTGCGCCTGCGTCTGCGCGCGTTCCGCGCCATCTATGCACTGACCACCTTGTCGATGATGCCGCGCGCCTGGCAGTCCTGGCGCCAACGCCGACGTCAGGCCACGCTCGGCTTCGATGGCGACACCTTGCAACGCGACACGCAACAACGAGACACACGATGACCGTTTCCCCGGCCCAGACCACGCACACCGTGCGCCATCCCCGCCTGCAGGTCGACTATGTCGATCAGACCGACCCGTCTGCACTGCTGGCCGATCCGCAGGTGCTGGCCGTGTTCGGCTTCGGCACGGCGGCGCCGCGCCTGGACGACCCCCGCTACCTGCGCGTACCGCTGCAGCCGTACCACGCCGACGTGCTGGAAGTGTGGCGGACCGACGCGGCGGTGCACAGCGGCCGCGATGGCAACATCGCCTGGGCCAGCGACGGCCGCCTGCAGTTCGGCGTGATCGAAATCGACGAGCAGGATGTCGATATCGAAGCCGCCGCCGCCAAGGCCTATGCGGAAATCACCGCCTTCGTCACCCGCAGCCAGACCCCGCGCCTGCTGCGTATCTGGAACTATCTGGACGCCATCACCCTGGGCAGTGGCGACCGCGAACGCTACCGGCAGTTCTGCGTGGGCCGTGCGCGCGGCCTGGGCGCCTTCGACAATGCGCAATTGCCGGCCGCCACCGCGGTGGGACGCTGCGATGCCGAGCGCATCATCCAGATCTACTGGCTGGCCGCCAGCGACGCCGGCACCCCGCTGGAAAACCCGCGCCAGGTCAGCGCCTACAACTACCCGCGCCAGTACGGCCCGCAGCCGCCGAGTTTCGCGCGCGCCATGCTGCCGCCGGCCGGCAGCGACATGCCGCTGCTGCTGTCAGGCACCGCCGCGGTGGTCGGGCATGCCTCGATGCACATCGGCCAGTTGCTGGCGCAGCTGGAAGAGACCTTCGCCAACTTCGATGCCTTGCTCGGCGCCGCACGCACGCACGCACCGGCGCTGCCAGCGCAGTTCGGCGCCGGCACCCGCCTGAAGGTCTACGTGCGCGAGCAGGACGACCTGCCCAGGGTGGCGCAGGCGCTGGACGCCCGCTTCGGCGATGCGGTGCCGCGTCTGCTGCTGCACGCGGTGATCTGCCGCGACGAGCTGGCGGTGGAGATCGATGGGGTGCATGGGTGAGCGATTGCGGTCATCAGTACTGATGCCCGCTGCAGCCACGCAGCAGCAATGCTCCGTGGCGAGGCCTGCGCTCAGCCGTTGAGCAAACCCAGCACCACATCGCGTGGCAGCTTGCCGGTTTCGTTGCGTGGCAGGGCGGCGAGTTTGCGCAGGCGGCGCGGCAGGAACACCGGGTCGACGCTGACGCGCAGGGCGGCGAGGATCTGCGCTTCGTCCAGGGTCGGGGCGACCACCAGTGCGGCGATACGGCCGACCGCCTGACCGGGCTCGGGTGCGAGCTGCACGATGGTGCCGTCGACGACGCCCGGGATGGCCAGCAGGCGACGGGTCAGATCGGCCAGCGAGGCGCGTTTGCCGGCGATTTCCAGCAGATCGGCCTGCCGGCCGCGCACCTGGAAGGTGCCGTCGGCAGCCACGTCCATCATGTCGGCCAGCAGCACCGGCGTGGCCAGATGCGGTGCGTGCACCAAGGTGCCTGCCGCCTGCGTTTCCAGGCGCACACCGGGCAGCGGTGTCCACGCCGCCTCCAGCGCGGTGCGGCGCACCGCGAACACGCAGGTTTCGGTGGAACCGAACATCTCGCGTACCTCGCCGCCAAACCGCGCTTCGGCGGCCGCGGCCACGTCCTGCGCCAACGGCGCGGTGGCCGAGACGATGCCGACCAGCGGCGGCAACGCCACGCCGGATTCGACCAGCGCGCGCAGGTGCACCGGCGTGGTCACCAGCACGCGCGGGGCAGGAATGTCCGACAGCGCGCGCGCCACATCGTCCGGAAAGAACGGGCGGCCCGCATGCACCGCAAGCTCGGTCACCATCGGCAGCAGCACCGACAGTTCCATGCCGTACATATGTTGCGGCGGCACCGTGGCGACCACGTGCGGCACCGCATCGGTGTGCGCCCACAGGCTTTCCAGCGCGACCAGATCCTGACGCGTACTGGTCAGGAAGCTGCCCCAGGTCTTGGGGTTGGGCTGTGGGCTGCCGGTGCTGCCGGAAGTGAAGCCGATGGCCACCAGGGCATCGTCGGCCAGCTGCGGAATCGGGCCTGCGGCCTGCGGCAACTCGGCCGGCAGCTGCCAATAGCGCGGCGGTGCCAGCTCCAGTGCCAGATCGCCCAGGCAGTAGGCATCGGCATGCCGCGCCTGCACCTCGCCAACCACGGCCGGCGCGCGCGAGGACGGCAGCAGCGACACCTGACCGCGCAATGCGCACGCATAGAACGCGACCATGAAGCGATAGCGGTCTTCGCACAGATTCACCGCGTGGCGACCGTCCGGCAATAGCTGCGCCAGGCCATGCACGTGTGCAATGAAGGTGGCCAGATCGACCGACTGCCCCGCGCGCCAGGCCAGCGGCCGGCCGGGCGCGCCGACGGCCATCGGGTGGGAAACGGCAGGAACAGGCAGGCTGGACATGGGAACCGGCAATCGCAAAAGCGCGCTAGCTTGGCCGCCACCTGCCCTGCTGGCAAGTCGGGAGGTTTCCGGCTGCGCCACGGAAGCGGCGGTCGGGAACCTTGGCAAGGCCCGTGCGCCAAGCGCATTCCAACTCATTGCAGCAGCGCATCGCACCTGGCGTGCATTGGCCGTCAAGCGCGTACGCCCGTGCGAGCCAACGCGCGCACAACCGCTTGTGGTCGCGTCCGCCACTCGTCCATGCCTTGCCTGTTCGGTAACGCACTCGCCTCCACGCGCACATGACCTGTGGCCCAAGCCCCCGGCGGAAGCGAGCTGCTAGGCTTGTCCGCTCCTCGTTGCGTCCAGTTGTTACCGATGCCCAGATTGTTGCCGCTGTCCTTGTTGTTGCTGGCTGTCACCGCGCATGCGCAATCCGCCACACCGCTCACCATCGAACAGGTGATGGCCGATCCGGACTGGATCGGGCCGTCGGTGGATCAGGCCTGGTGGCAGTGGGACGGCAAACAGGTGCAATACCTGCTCAAGCGCGACGGTTCCCCGGTGCGCGACACCTATCGCCAGGGCGCCGGCGGCGGCAGCGCCGAACGCGTGGCCGACAACGCCCGCGCCGGCCTGGATGCGGATAACCCGAGCTACGACGCGACCCGCCAGCGCATGCTGTTCGCGCGCAATGGCGACATCTTCCTGCGCGATTTGCGTTCCGGCGCGCTGACCCAGCTGACCCGCAGCAACGAGGTCGAATCGCGGCCGCAATTTGCCAGCGATGGCGGCGCGATCTGGCGCGCGGGCAACAACTGGTACCACTGGCGCGCCGACGGCGGCACTGCGCAGGTTGCAGTGGTCAAGGCCGAGCGAGATCCCAACGCTGCGCCCAAGGCCGATGTGTTGCGCGAGCAGCAGTTGGCCACACTGGCCACGCTGCGGCGCGACCGTGAGCAGCGCGATGCGTTACGCACCCAGGAAGACGCCTGGCGCCGCGCCGATGCCACGCGTGCGGCAGCGCCGGTGTACCTGGGCGATGAGGTGGAGATCGTCGACAGCGCGTTGTCGCCGGACGGCCGCCACCTGCTGGTGGTCACCCAGGCCAAGGGTGCCGAAGAGGGCCAGGCCGGCAAGATGCCCAAGTACGTGACCGAATCCGGTTACGAGGAATTCCAGGAAGTGCGCACCCGCGTCGGTCGCAATGCGCCGGTGGCGCATGCGCTGTGGTTGGTCGATGTCAGCGCCGGCACTGCAAGACCGCTGTCCTTCGACACCCTGCCGGGTATCGCCACCGACCCGCTGGCCGCGCTGCGCAAGGCCGCCAAGCGCGACGCGCTCAAGGGGAACCGCGCCGTCCGTGTGGAAAGCGACGGCGACGGCAGCGGGCCGGCGGTGCACTGGAGCGACGACGGGCGCAACGTGGCGGTGGAGATTCGCGCGGTGGACAACAAGGACCGCTGGATCGCCAGCGTGGACCTGGCCAACGCCACGTTGCAGCCGCGGCATCGCCTGAGCGACAGCGCTTGGATCAACTGGGACTTCAACGATTTCGGCTGGCTGCCCGACAACCGCACGCTGTGGCTGCTGTCGGAAGAATCCGGCTATTCGCAGCTGTACACGGTGGAAGGCAACGGCAAGCCGCGCCAGCGCACGCGCGGCAAGTGGGAAGTGTCGATGCCGGTGCCCAGCGCCGACGGCAGCAGCATGTTCTTCCTGTGCAACCAGAAATGGCCGGGCGATTACGAGGTGTGCAAGCTGGACCTGCGCAGCGACCAGCTCAGCGAAGTCACTGCGTTGAATGGCGTTGAAGGCTTCAGCCTGTCGCCGAACGGGCAGCAACTGCTGGTGCGTTACTCAGGCAGCTACCTGCCACCGCAGCTGGCGGTGGTGCCGGCCGCAGGCGGCCAGGCCACGCTGCTGACCGACACCCGCACGCCCGCGTTCAAGGCGCAGCCGTGGATCGCGCCGCAGTACGTGCAGGTACCGTCCAGGCATGGCGCCGGCACGGTCTGGGGCAAGTACTACGGGCCGCAGAACCCCGAGCCCGGCAAGCAGTATCCGATCGTGATGTTCGTGCACGGCGCGGGCTATCTGCAGAACGTCTCGCAGCGCTACACGCCGTACTTCCGCGAGCAGATGTTCCACAACCTGCTGGTGCAGCAGGGTTACATCGTGCTGGACCTGGACTACCGCGCCTCGGAAGGCTACGGCCGCGACTGGCGCACCGCGATCTACCGCAACATGGGCCACCCGGAGCTGGAAGACTATCTGGACGGGCTGGAGTGGCTGGTGACGCAGAAGCAGGGCGACCGCGCGCGTGCCGGCATCTACGGCGGCTCGTACGGCGGCTTCATGACCTACATGGCGCTGTTCCGCAGCCCCGGCACCTTCAAGGCCGGCGCGGCGCTGCGTCCGGTCGGCGACTGGATGCAGTACAACCACGAGTACACCTCCAACATCCTCAACACGCCCGAGCTCGATCCCGAGGCCTATAAGACCTCATCGCCGATCAACTACGCCGACGGACTGCGCGACCATCTGCTGATCGCGCACGGCATGATCGACGACAACGTGTTCTTCAAGGACTCGGTCGACATGACCCAGAAGTTGATGGAGCTGCACAAGGACAACTGGCAGGTGGCGCCGTATCCGCTGGAACGCCATAGCTTTACACGCGCCGATTCGTGGCTGGACGAATACAAGCGCATCCTCAAGCTGTTCAATGAGCAGGTGAAGCCGTAAGCCATGCCGCTGCGGCCGGGCGATGCGTGCTGCATCGCCCGGTCGATGACATCGCGCGTGGCGCCGGCATCCCCATGCTGCAGCAGGCGACAGATGGCCCAGGTTGCACGCGTGATGCGCTACTGCGTCACCCATCGCCACGCGTCACCCTGCGCGGCACTCACCTGCACGTACGCGACTGGCCCTAAGCTTGGCGCAGGATCGGCAGACCGCTGGCGCATTGCGCTCCCCTTTGCCGGCCCGCCGCCCGACCGGAGCGCCGCCGGCACCGCAGCGGTTTCCGATTCGCGGCGCGCAGAAGGTAATCGCGATGGGCCTGTGGGACCGTTTGTTTGGACGCAAGACCCCGGTGGCGAAGACGCCCCGAGCCGAACCGACCGCAGCGCCGGCAGCTGCAACCGATGACACCGATACCGAGGTCCAGATCGACCCGGCACTGCAGCCCGCACTGAGCCTGTTCCAGCGCGGCGATCAGCTGGGCGCCTACAACGCTGCGCAAGCGCAGTTGCACCTGGGTGCCGACGCGCAACGTCTTTGCGCACTGGCATTGAGCGCGCTGGACCGCTACCGCGAGGCATACCCGCACTGGCTGGCGCTGTACGAACTGGAGCCTACCGCGCACAACGCATTGCAGTTGGCGACCACTTCGGTGATGTGCAACGAGATCGATCGTGGCGAACAGTGGCTGCTGACCTTCGACGATCTGAATGCGCAGGAGCGCTCCACCTCGCCGGCCACCGCACGCACCAGTTTCCTCACCGCGCTGACCCGCGCCGGTCACGGCGCGCACGCGTTGCCGCATCTGGAGTGGTTGCGCGAGGCCTACGCCGGCATGTCGATCACCGACAGCCACTTCCTCTACGTGCGCGGGCTGCCCTTCTTCGAAGCCTTCCTGGAGCGCAGCACACCGTTGTTGCGCCAGTGCCTGCCGGCCGACGCGCTGCCCGGTTGGTACGCGCAACTGCAGCCGGCCCTGGATCCGGATGGCCAGGCCGCCGTGGCCGCCCATATCGCATCGCTGCAATGAGCGCGCCGACACCGCGCCCTCGACCGCGCGGCGGCTTCGTCACGCCGCTGGCATGGGTGTCCCTGCTGCTGGGTGTCGTCAGCGCGATGTCCAACCTGCTGCAGATCGCGATGATCGTGCTGATGCCCGACGCGGCGGCGCTGGGCTTGCCCGAAGGGATCAGCCTGCCCACCTCGTTGCAGTGGTTGATCGATCATGCGTTGTCATTGTCCGTCGTAGGCGTGGTGCTGTCGGTGGCCTTCGCATGGTTGAGCTGGGCCTTGCTGCAGCGACGCGAGTGGGCGCGGGTCGGGTTCGTGGCGGTGTTGCTGGTGACCGCACTGCTCAATGTCGGTGGCCTGGCGTTGATCGGGCCGCTGTTCGAGGGCGTGCAGGCAATGCTGCCGGCCGATGTCGTGCACAGCCCCGAGTGGCCGCAGCTGCAGGCACGCCTGCAGGCAACCCGCCAGGCGGCGTTGCTGCTGACAGGCCTGGGCGTGCTGGCAATCGGCTGTCTCCACGCAGCGCTGGCATGGCGATTGTGCACGTCCGCAGTGCGCGCCGAATTTGCCGCCTCGCGCGGGCGCAACGCATGAGGGAATCGAGACGTCGAGCCGTGGCGACGGTTAGACACGGCACGAGGCTTGAATCACAAGCCCGGTGAGTCGAGGGCGCGATGCACTCATCACTTCCGGGACACGCCGTGAATCCGTCTGTGGAGGCTTCCTGGCAGCATCCATGCCGCCAAGGATTCCGGAACCGATAAGGACACCGCACCGGTTACCGGTTGCTCAGTCGAAACCATGCACACCGACCATCGCGACAGGTCCTTGCCCGCCCACCGTCGCGGGACCTTACGCGGCATGGATGCCGCGTAAGAGCCTACACGGACGTACTTGCGGCGTGTCCTGCGATGGTGGGCGGGCAAGGACCTGCAGCCAGACCGCCGATCGCGTGCCCTGCTTCTGCTTCCTCTTCCTCTTCCTCTTCCGCTTCTGCTGTTTCTGCCTCGCCCACACTGCCCGGTCCCAACTAGAAAACAGCCGGCATATGAATGCTGGCGTGGGACGACCCGGTAAAGCCCGGCTGGCCAAGCACCCGTTGCCTACACACCGCAGCGCCTCGCCCTGCGACAAACGGGCGCGTTTGCCCGACTGCATGAAGCGCGATGCACCGCTTAGAATCGTGGCATGAACGAATTCGACCGTGTACGCGATTATTTGACCGGCCTGCAGGACCGTATCTGCGCTGCTGTGGAAGCCATCGATGGCAGCGCGCGTTTTGCCGAAGACCTGTGGCAGCGCGAGGAGGGCGGTGGCGGGCGCACCCGCATCCTGCGCGATGGCGCGGTGTTCGAGCAGGCCGGCATCGGGTTTTCGGACGTGTCCGGCTCGCGCCTGCCGCCTTCGGCCAGTGCGCACCGGCCAGAGCTGGCAGGGGCGACGTGGCGCGCCTGCGGCGTGTCGCTGGTGTTCCACCCGCACAACCCGCACATCCCCACCACCCACGCCAATGTGCGCTACTTCCGTGCCGAGCGCGATGGCGAGATGGTGGCGGCCTGGTTCGGTGGCGGCTTCGATCTGACCCCGTTCTATCCGGTGGACGAGGACGTGCTGCACTGGCACCGCACCGCGCAGGCGCTGTGCGCGCCATTCGGCGAGGAGCGCTATGCCGCGCACAAGCGCTGGTGCGACGAGTACTTCTTCCTGCGTCACCGCAACGAGACGCGTGGCGTGGGCGGGCTGTTCTTCGACGACCTGGGGCAGGATTTCGAACGCGACTTCGCCTACCAGCGCGCGGTTGGCGACGGCTTCCTGGATGCCTACCTGCCGATCGTCGAGCGCCGCAAGGACACGCCCTACGGCGAGCGTGAGCGCGAGTTCCAGCTCTACCGCCGCGGCCGCTACGTGGAATTCAACCTGGTCTACGACCGCGGCACCTTGTTCGGCCTGCAAAGTGGCGGGCGGGCCGAAAGCATCCTGATGAGCCTGCCCCCACGGGTGCGCTGGGAATACGGCTTTACGCCAGAACCGGGCAGCGCCGAGGCGCGGCTGATGGACTATCTGGTCCCGCGCGACTGGCTCGGTTGAATCGGTCAATTAAAAAACACAGCGCTAATGAAACGCTGTGTTGATCGATTGAGTTAATTCGACCTATTTAAATTTGTGATTTCCCGCGACGCCGGTGGAGCGTGCAATACGATGAACCGGTTATGTTGCGTAGCAAAATAATTGCAGGCCGGAAATAAAAAGCCCCGCAGACCAGGGGGAGGTCGGCGGGGCCAGGGAACGGAAACTTGGGGAGTAGTTTCCGCTCCGAGATCTGCTCCAGGGGATGGGAGAGATCTGCCGACAGGCGTTGCGCCCGTCGAGGGATATAACACCATTTTCTACATTGATGGATCGTGAAGATAACTGTTAAAAATATGTAGAATTTAGCGGTTATTCATTCCATCGGCGCAGGCTCGATTCGTATTATGTCTGGTCTGCGCATTCAGCATATCCGCCTTATCTGCTGCGTCAGTGCGCCTCATCCCAGTTATCGCCAACGCCGGAATCGACCACCAGCGGCACGCGTAATTCGGCCGCGGCCGACATGCGCGTGGTCACTTCGCTCAGCAGCGTGTCGACGAAATCGGTCTCCGCTTCGAATACCAGTTCGTCGTGCACCTGCAGGATCATCATCGCGCGCTCGGCGTGGTCGGCGATCCAGCCGTCCACGCTGACCATGGCGCGCTTGATGATGTCGGCTGCGGTGCCCTGCATCGGTGCGTTGATGGCGGCGCGCTCGGCGCCGGCACGCTGGCCCTGGCTGCCGGCGTTGATGAAGTCCAGATACAGCCGGCGGCCGAACACCGTCTCCACGTAGCCCTTGTCGCGTGCCTGCTGACGGGTGGTTTCCATGAAGTCGCGTACGCCCGGGTAACGGCTGAAGTACAGCGCGATGTAGTCCTGCGCCTCGCCGCGGCCGATGCCGAGCTGCCGGGCAAGACCAAACGCGCTCATGCCGTACATCAGGCCGAAGTTGATCGCCTTGGCGGCGCGGCGCTCGTCGGCGCTGACGGTGTCGATGGTGCGGCCGAACACCTCGGCGGCGGTGGCGCGGTGCACGTCGGCGCCGGACTCGAACGCACCGACCAGGCCGGGGTCGCCGGACAGGTGCGCCATGATGCGCAGCTCGATCTGCGAGTAATCGCAGGCGATCAGCTTGCGCCCGGCCGGGGCGACGAAGGCGCGGCGGATGCGGCGGCCGTCTTCGGTGCGGATCGGGATGTTCTGCAGGTTCGGATCGGACGAGGAAAGCCGCCCGGTGGCCGCGCCGGCCTGGTGGTAGCTGGTGTGCACGCGCCCGGACTGCGGGTGGATCATTTCCGGCAGCTTGTCGGTGTAAGTGCTGCGCAGCTTGGTCAGGCCGCGGTATTCCAGGATCACCCGCGGCAGCTCGTGCTGGTCGGCGATGGCTTCCAGCGCCTCTTCGTTGGTCGAAGGCTGGCCCTTGGGCGTCTTGACCACGGCGGGCAGCTTGAGCTCGTCGAACAGCAGCGCCTGCAGCTGCTTGGGCGAATCCAGGTTGAAGCTGCGCCCGGCCAGCTCGGTGGCCTTCTGCTGGGCGGCGAGCATGCGCTTGGACAGGTCCGCGCTCTGGCGGCGCAGTTCGGCCGCGTCCACGCACACGCCGTTGGCTTCGATGCGTGCCAGTACTTCCACCAGCGGCATCTCGATGTCGCGGTAGACCTGCTCCAGGCCCGGCTCGGCCGCCAGCCTGGGGCCGAGCACCTGGTGCAGGCGCAGGGTGATGTCGGCATCTTCGGCGGCGTAGCGGGTGGCGTCGTCCAGGCTGATCTGGGCAAACGGGATCTGATTGGCGCCCTTGCCGCAGACGTCCTCGTACTTGACCGTGTCATAGCCCAGGTAGCGCTTGGCCAGGCTGTCCATATCATGGCGGGCGCTGCCGGAATTGAGCACGAAGCTCTCCAGCAAGGTGTCGTCGCTGTAGCCGGCCAGGGCGATGCCGTGGCGGCGCATCACGTGCAGGTCGTACTTGCCGTGCTGGCCGAGCTTGCGCACCGCAGGGTCGGTGAGCAGCGGCGCCAGCTGCGCCAGCGCCTGGGCACGGTCGAGCTGGGCCGGGGCGCCGGGGAAGTTGTGGCCGAACGGCAGATATGCCGCCTGGCCGGGCTCAGCGGCCACGCTCAGGCCGATCAGGTCGGCCTGCAGCGGGTCCAGGCTGTCGGTTTCGGTATCGAAGGCGAACTGGCCGGCGGCGCGCAGGCGCGCGATCCAGCCGTCGAGCTGTTCCTGGGTCAGGATGGTCTCGTACTGGCCGGGCGCCGACAACGCGGGGTCCAGGTCCACCGGGGCGCTGGCCGGGCCGGACACGAAGCCGGTGCCGCGCGCGCGGCCGGGTTCGGTGCGGGCGCTGGCTGCGGCGGCTCCCAACGGCATCGGTTCGGTCGACAGGCCGGCCTGGGCGGCTGCACCGCCGAGTTCGCGCAGCGCCTGGGTGAAGCCGTAGCGTGCGTACAGCACCGCCAGCGTTTCGGCGTTGGGCTCGCGCAGGTCCAGCGCGCGCGGGCCGCTGGCCAGGGTCACGTCGGTCTTGATGGTGACCAGTTCGCGGTTGAGCGGCAGCCGTGGCAACGCGGCGCGCAGGTTGTCGCCGATCTTGCCCTTGATCTTGTCGGCGTTGGCGATCACCCCATCGAGCGAGTCGTATTCGGCCAGCCATTTGGCGGCGGTCTTGGGGCCGCACTTCTCCACGCCGGGCACGTTGTCCACGGTGTCGCCCATCAGCGCCAGCAGGTCGACGATCTGGTCGGGGCGCACGCCGAACTTGGCGATCACCGCCTCGTCCGAATCCATGCGGCTGCCGCTCATGGTGTTGACCAGTTCGATGCCCGGGCGGACCAGCTGGGCAAAGTCCTTGTCGCCGGTGGAGATGGTCACGCTCAGGCCGTCGGCGGCGGCCTGCAGGGCCAGCGTGCCGATCACATCGTCGGCTTCCACGCCGTCGATGCGCAGGATGTCGATGCCCAGCGCATGCACGATGTCGCACATCGGCTGCACCTGCGCGCGCAGGTCGTCGGGCATCGACGGACGATTGGCCTTGTAGTCGGCATACAGATCGTCACGGAAGGTCTTGCCCGGCGCATCCACCACGAACGCGACATAGGCCGGGCGTTCCTTCAGGGTGGCGCGCAGCATGTTGACCACGCCGAACAAGGCACCGGTGGGCTCGCCCTGGGCATTGGTCAGCGGCGGAAGCGCGTGGAACGCGCGGTACAGGTAACTGGACCCGTCGATCAGGACTAATCTGCTCATGCGCCAATTCTACGCTGCACGCTCACGCCACATCGTGCCGGCGCATACTTGCCGACGACCTAGAACGGATGACGACGATGAAGAGAGCGAGTCTTTTGCTGCTGCCGTTACTGCTGCTCGGCGGCTGCGCCACCACCTCCGGCGGTACTGCCGGCGACGGTATCCCCGCCGGTGCCGATGTCACCAGCAAGACCATGGGCAACGGCGACAAGGTCGACGAGTACCGGGTCAACGGCCAGCTGGAAATGGTGCGGGTGACGCCTGCCCGCGGTGCGCCCTACTTCCTGTACGACCGCGATCACGACGGGCATACCGATGCGGAGAAGGACAAGGTCAATAAGGTGTATTGGAAGCTGTATAGCTGGTGATTCGGGATTCGGGATTCGGGATTCGTAAAGCGTAAGCCTCGCGGGAGCTCGGGCGCTGGTTCGGTTACGTCTGCCTTGTGTGGCTGATGCCGGGCGCGATGGCCCGCCGGTTTCGGTACGCCGCCGCATGGCGACAGGGATTGCCTGTGCTGTCGCCCTGCGGCAGCAGACGGCCGGCGGCGCTTGGCCGGCCCGATACTCCATCTCAGCGTTGCGCCACCGACGTCGTGGTTTCTGCGCTGGAGGTTGCGGCAAGCGCCTTGGCCGGGGCGACCAGTGCCAAGGTCTGGCGTGCGGCGCGCAAGGGTTGCTCGGCATCGCCGTAGATGCCGGTCAGAATCTGCAATGCCTGCTGCGCGTGGTCGCGCGCGGCGGCCAGCTGGCCGAGCCTGCGCTCGGCTTCGGACAGGCCGCGCAGGATCTCGGCGGTCTGTGGATGCGCACGGCCCAGTATCCGCATGGACGACGCCAGCGACGCGCGCTGTTCGGCCAGCGAGGCATCCAGCTGACCACTGTCCAAGAGCCACAACGCATGGTTGCTGCGATAGCCGATGGTGGCCGGCGCATCGTCGCCGAACAGGGTGCGCGCGCGCTCCAGGACGGCGCGGTAATGCGGGCCGGCGTCGGCCAGCTTGCCCTGCTGCCGCAATGCGTGGGCCAGGTTGCTTTCCACCATCAAGGTGTCGGCGGCGTTGTCGCCGTACAGCTTGCGGGTGAGGCGCAGCAACGAGGCCAGTTCGGTTTCGGCAGCGGCAAAGTCGCGTTGCATCAACAGGAACACCGCCAGGCTGTTGCGCATCGACAGCACCAGCGGGTGCTCCGGCCCGCGCATGGCGATACGCTCGCGCAGCAGGCTGCGCTGCAGGGCGATTGCCGGCAGCAGCTGGCCGACGTCGGCCAGCAGGCCGGCATAGACATTGCCGGCATCGATGCGTTGATCGGCGGTGCTGGCGTCGTTGGCCAGCGCTGCGACATAGGCATGCCGGCCCTCTGCCATGGCATCGGCCATGCGGCCCTGGTCGCGCAACGCCCATGCCAGCCGCGCGCGCATCTCGTTGCCCAGCGCCTGCTGTTCTGCATCGCCGCCTGCCGCCAGCGCGATGCTCTGGCGCAGCACATGCTCGGACTCGCTGGCCTTGCCGGCGCCGGTCAGCGCCTGGCCAAGCATCGAGGCCGCTTTCAGGGCCGGCACGCTGGCCGCGCCCATGTGCTGCCGCGCCAAGGTCTGGGCGATGCGCAGATGCAGCACCGCCTGCGGATAGTCGCCCAGCGCGATCAGCGTGCGGCCCAGGGTCAGCTCCACGTGCGTGCGTGCATCGGGCTGCTCGGCCAACTCACGCGCGGCACGCTGCGAGGCCTGCTGCAGCACGCGCAGCATCAGCGTCTTGTCCAGATCCTGCGCAATGCCCGGGTCCACGCTGGACAGCACCGAACCCATGAAGTCGCCGGTGACCTGTGCGCGCTGCGCATCGCGCGCAGCGTGTTGCAGCGACCACAGTGTTGCACCCAGGCCGGCAACCAGCGCGATCGAAACAAGTGCAGCAGCCAGCACGCCGCTGCGATGGCGCTGGGTGAACTTGCGTAGCCGCAACCAGCCGCCGGCCTGCAACGCACCTGGCGGATAACCATCCAGCCAACGGTGCAGATCCTCCAGCAAGGCCGACACCGACGCGTAGCGCGCGCCCGGTTCCGGCGCCAGCGCGCGCAGCACGATCGCATCCAGGCCATCGCGCAGCTGATCCTGCAGCTTGCCGTGGCTGGTCGCACGCGCCGCGCAGATTCGCGCGCGCGCATCGGCCGGCACCGCAGCCACCCGCTGCGATGGCGGCTGCGGCACGCCGTCGCGGTCTGCCACCGGGGCCAGCCCGCAACTCAGTTCGTAGAACATCGCGCCCAGCGCATAGATGTCGCTGCGTGCGTCCACCTCCGGCGCGCCGCGCGCCTGTTCCGGGCTCATGTAGCCGGGCGTGCCACGGCCATGCGCGGAGGTCATGCCGGGGTTGGACGCATCGACGGCGATGCCGAAATCGATCACGCCCGGCATCGGTCGCCCGTCGACCGCGCTGACCAGCACGTTGCTCGGTTTGAGATCGCGATGGATCACGCCTTTCTGGTGCGCGTGCTGCACCGCCTCGCCCACCCGCAGCATCAGCAGCACGCGCGCCTGCAGCGACAGCAGGTGCGCATCGCACCACCAGGTGATCGGCTCGCCGCGCAGATACTCCATCACCAAATACGGACGGCCGTGCGCATCGGTGCCCACGTCGTGGATCTGCGCGATCGCCGGGTGCACCATCTGCGCCAGCAGCCGGCATTCGAATTCGAACAAGGCCCTGCCCTGCGCATCCAGGGCCTCGGCGGCCACCAGCTTGATCGCCACCTCGCGCTCGTAGGCACCGTCGGCGCGATGGCCCAGATAGACCTGGCCCATGCCGCCGGCGCCGATCAGGCGGTCGATCGCCCAGGCACCGAAGCGCGTGCCGGCCGGCAGTTCCGGCAGCGGCGCGCGCAGTGCCGCGGCGGCCTGTTGCAACGGCGCACGCACGCGAAGCGTGGCCTGCGATTCCACCGCCAGCATCGCCAGCAACTCATCGCGCAGGACCGCATCGTCGCCGGCCTGCGCACGCGCGAATGCCTCGCGCGCCTCTACCGGCAGCTGACAGGCCTGATGGAACAAGGCCTCCAAGCGCTGCCAGGAGGTGGCGGCGCCGCTCACAGCTGCGCCGCCAGCCATACGCGCGCGAAGCGCAGATCGCGCTCCAGCGTCGGCACCGACACCTCCAGTTGCTCGGCCGCCTCGGCCACGCTGAAACCCACCAGCTCGGTCAGCGCGAAGGCCTTGGCCTTGCGCTCGTCCACGCGCGCCAGCTTGTCGAAGGCATCGGCGACCACCATCAAGGCCTCCGGCCGTGGCGTACCGTCGGACAGGCTGATCGTCAAGGTCACTGCCTGCCCCAGCCGCTTGGCGCTGGCATGGTGGCGCGCCAGATCCACCAGCAAATGGCGCATCTGCAGCGCCGCCACCGCATAGAAATGTGCGCGCGAGCGAAACGCCTGCTGGCCCTGCTCCAGCCGCATCCACGCCTCGTGCACCACCTCGGTCGCCTGCAGGCCGGCACGCACATCGCGCCGCAGCTCGCGCAACGCGGTGGCGCGCAGCACCTCGTAGACCTGCCGCGCCAATGCGTCGCCCGCGCCGGGCTCGTCGCGCTGCCAGGCCTGCAACAACTCGGTGATCGGCAGCTCGGACATCCGGTCCATCTCGCCTGCGTGGGAGCGCAGTATCCCGCATTGGCGACCGGGCAGGCACTTCAAAACCAAACGGTTTAGCTCGCCTGCCTGGTCCCCCGACCACGCGCGTCGGGCCGCCCGGGTCGGACAGCCACCACGGTGCGGGCTACCAGGTCGGCCCCTGACGGAAGAAGGCCACGCAGCCCGCCACCGTCAAGAAGCCATCCGCCCATGCGTGAGCGTGGCATTGCCGGTCTTGCCGGATGCCGGGCCGTAGATCCTGCCTTTCCACAGAGCCACGGCATTCACCAGTTCGCTGCGGATCAGCGTGCCTTCCATCGGATTGTTGCGCTTGCCCGGATACGGATTGACGATATCGCTCCTTGCGCTACAGGGTTTTGCTCCTCACGACCCGGTATTGCGCTCTTCCGGCAGCGTCCCCTGCGCTCCATGCCTTCCAGTCCTTCCCCGCTGATGGGAGAAGGTACTGGACCGTCACGGATCCAACAGTCCGCTTGATGTGCGGCATGTGAGCTCTGTAAATCCCCGCTCAAAAAAGACTAGCTCAAGTTCAATGTCGAACCTTCTGCACCGGCACGGAACTGCTGCGCGCCGCCGCCCACGGCGGTGTAGACGATGGCAAAACTCTTCTTGACGTTGGGATCTGGGTCCCCGCCGAACGTCGCGTTACTCACCGGGATCGCTGTGCCGCCGTTGTTGAGCAGCCACTGGCAGATCGAGGTGACGTCGTAACCGTTGTTGCCGGTCCCGTACATCGCACGCACGACGGTAAAACTGGGGTTGCTAGGCACCGGAACGGGCGTACTGGCAGTAGGCGGATTAGGCACCAGATCGATCTGGCCATTTTCCGCACAACCGAGCGCAATGGGATTCCCATTGTTCAACGCCGGATTCTTGTAAAGAATCGCAAAGTTTTTGACTGTGCCCGGATCGGGGTCGGTCCCGAAGAAGGTATTGCTTGCGGTGATATCGTCATTGCCTGTATCGACGCTACTCTGGCATAGCTGGGTGACATCGACTCCTGCATTGCCGGTACCGTATACAGCGGAAAGGATCGTGATCGCCATGATAAGTGCCCTTTTTTCGGGGCTGGGAAGGCTGCCCCGACTCGCCTCTCGCCATGGGCTGCCGGTCACCCGGCACCCTGGCACACCATTGACGCAGCCTGCAGCGACCCTGGATGCGCAACTCCGCATTCTTCATCGGGTTTCCAGGACATCGTGACGCGGGTGGTGGCAACAGACGTGGGACTGACGCACAACGCACCCGGTTGCGGTCTAGCGGCTCCTGCAGTGGCAAACAACCCTGAATTGCTGGACGCCGCAGTCGTGAATGTCGCCAGAGCATGCACACCATTTGAGGCGGCGCCTGCACTCATGCCGCTTCCAACCTCTGCCACGTTCGCTCGACATCAGGGAGCAGATGGACACGCCCACCGAGACAACATTTCAGGTCCTTGCCGGGATCGAGATGGCATTGACGCCGGCCGCAATCGCGGCGTTGCGGCCGGCGCCTGGCCGACGTCCGGCAATCAGCTGCCTTTGATAAAGGCAATCGCCGGATCACTCGAGTTGTAGCGGACGTAGTGATCGCCGTTGCGATAGGTGTTGACCTGATAGCTATCGCCTGTCTTGTCGTAGAAATAGTAGTCGTAGTGCTCGGTGTTGCTGAAATACAGGATGTAGGCCCAGGTTCCGCCGTAGGCTCCGAGACTGTAGCGAGGAATCGCAGCAATCGATTTGACCTCTGCGGTGGTATCGGTCCAGTTGTTTCCGGTCAGCGGCCAAGCGACCGCAATGCCGAAATCTTTCTTCGCTTCTTCACCTGCAGCATCGGCTGGCACCGGCTCCTGGTTGCTGCCGCGAAACCCGACCTGATAGGGAATGCCCTTGTCACTGACGGCGTCGGTCCATTCGATGCCGGATTCATCCTGCAGATGTGGCGATGCAATGCTCATTCTTTTTCTCCTGGTGGCAAACCAACACAATGTGTTCCGGCTGGAACACAGCTACGACCTGGAAACGACGACGCTGGCGCTGCCAACGCGTCCGGATTCCGGGTCAACGCCGGGCCGGCACGCCACGCACGGCGAGCTGCCTGGTGGCTGCGGGCAAAACGATTGAATGCCGCGAGCGGGCTGCCGACGCGGCTGCACGCACGGAAGCTCCACGCTGCGCGTGCGCACAGATCCGCTAGCCGCCCTATGTCCAGCGGCTGGCGACCCAGTCACGCGTCTGTTTCCAGGCATCTGTCTGCAGGTAAGCCTGGGTCTGGCTGGCCAGATCGGCGACATGCTTCCAGTCATCCAGTGCGTAGGGATGTTGCAGCTCGACATTGGCGCGCCTGAAGTTGCCGGCCAGCACCTGCTCGGCCTGGATGCTTGCAAGCTCGGCCGTCGCGTCCATGGTCAGATTCAGCAACGGCATGGCCGGGACCGGGCCGCTGGCCCAGGGATGCAGCCAGGACGTTGCGCCCCAGCCCAGCGGATTACCGATCGCGGCGGCCGGAATTCCTTGCGGGCTGCTGCCGGTTCCAAGCGACAGCAGCTGGATATCGCCGATGTTGGTCACCTGGCCGCTGGCGATGGCCTCGGCCACTGCGGTCATGGCCGGATTGTTGGCGAACACGCCGCCGTCGGCGAAGAAACCGTAATCCTCGTTCGTGCCGGCGATCCGATAAGGCGGAAAGTAGGTTGGCGCGGCAGACGTCGCCAATGCGGCATCGACCATGCTGATCTGCCTGTACGCATTGTTGGCGCCGTTGGAGAACGTGGCAGGCATCCAGTTTGCACTGCTCGCATCCCACAGGCGTGCGGCGTTGACGACGACGAGGCGCTGCACTTGTGCAAGTTGCGTTGTACCCAAGAGACCGCTTGCGATCTGGATCAAGCCATCATTCTTGTACTGACTGCTGAAGAAGCCCGGCCCGCTTCCCAGTGCCGCATCCACCCCTTGCCGTTGCACCTGCGCCTGTTGATCGAGCAACCACCCATTGGGTTCGAAAATGCTGGCGCCCTTGGTCATGTACATCTCGATGATCGTGCCGATCGGGACGTCTTTCACCAATGCCAGCGCAAGCAGGCCGCCAGTGGAAGTGCCGGCAAAGCAATTGGCGTGGCTGAGGATACTGCTGTGTTGATCCAGGTCCTGGATGAGGATCGCGGTGATCAGGCCGCGAATTCCGCCGCCATCGCAACTGATGATATTGAACGACATTGAAGTCTCCTGCAGAGCGGGCACTGGCTTGAAACGTGTGCGGCAAAGGCGCCAAGAACAAGCTGTCCGACTGCCGGTCCAGCGCGCGATACCGATGGCTGTCGGGATCAATCGCAGGTGTGCGGAAGTGATTGCGACGGCTGTTGCGTCTACCGTTGCACCACCTTAGAAGCGGCTCCGCCCACCACCCGACAAATCGTCTCGCGACATCGAGCATGTGATCTGCGACCGCTTTTGCCGCGGGTCGTCGGGCCGTGGTGCCCTCGGTATTCGCTTGGCGACCGGCATCGCGCTGCAAGACCTGTCCGTTCGACGCGGCAAATCAGTGCGACCCCACGCAACCCCGTGCCGGCCGTTGCCAGCCCAGATCTCGATGCGATGCCATTGGCTCCGCATCAGCCACCACACCGACGCGTAGGCCGGGCCAGGCGCTTCCAGTGTCGCGGTGCAGCGAGGAAAGGACCGGACGATCGATCTGGACTGCGGTCGATCGCACCAATGCGTGACGCAGCACCGGGTTCACGACAGGCAATGATGGGTTGGCGCCGCTTTTCTCGGTTGACCAGATGACAGGCCCCGGGGAGTGGGCCGCAGGCAGCACCCGCATGCGCAACACCAACTATTACGGCGCCATCGTCCCGCAGGCATCGGTGCAGGCGCATGCGCCGCTGATGAGCGGTCTGCTGGCCTACATCGAGCAGCACATCGGCGAGGCCGAGCTCGGTACCGAGTCCCTGCAGCAGGCGTTCGGGCTGTCGCGTGCGTCGTTGTACCGGCTGTTCCAGTCGCGCGGGGGCGTGGCCAGCTATATCCGCGAGCAGCGCCTGTACGCCGCGTACCGTTACCTGCAAGCCTACCCGGAGTGCAGCCTGACCTGGCTGCTATATGAGATGGGCTTTGCGTCGGAGCGGCAGTTCCAACGCTGTTTCCAGCAGCGTTTCGGCATGCCGCCGATGCACTGGCGCCGCCAGTGCCGCGCCGCGCCGCCGACGCATGCGCCACGCCGCGGACACTACATTCCGGTGGGGCGCTTCCTGCGCGAGCTCAACCAGCACGTACGCCGGGACGACGCGCCGGTGCGTGCCGGCCTGCCACCGGTGCGCCCCGCTCCCTTGCATACCGACGCGTTACGGCATCTTGCACGGCCGGCACCAATGGAAAACTGACCTCCAATCCGCAATCCGCAATCCGCGTAGGAGCGCGCCTGAGCGCGACGGGGCGTTATCGGTAAAGCCTCATCGCGCTCAGGCGCGCTCCTACGAGAGATTGTGCGACTTGGAACGTAGGACGCTTTGCATCTGCTCTGGCGCAGCAAAACATCCGGCGATCAGCGGATCACCAGCACCGGGATCGAACTGTGCGTGAGCACCTCCACCGTCTGGCTACCAAGCAGCATGCGGCGCATGCCACGGCGGCCGTGCGAGGTCATGATGATCAGATCGCTGTTGCACTCCTTGGCGGTCTGCACGATGCCTTCGGCGGCGAAGCGGTCCAGCACGTGGCGCGACGTGGCCTTGATATTGGCCGCAGCCGCCAGCTCCAGCGCCGGGCGCAGGATCTTCTCTGCGGCAGCTTCGCGTTCCTTGCGGTACTCCGGACTTGCCTCGTAGCCCACGCTCCAGCCCATCGCGTCGTACATGCCCATTGCCCACGGCTCGGACACGGTGACGATATCGACCTTGCCGCCAGTCGCCTTGGCCAGTTCAAGACCCTGGAACAAACCACGATGCGACAGCTCGGATGCATCGATGGCGATCAGGATACGTTTGTACATGGTGATCTCCGAAGTGACTGGCAGCATCGCCGGTGATGGCAGCCTGACAGGGTCCAGCTACGCAGACATTGATGTGGATCAATCCAGCTGCGGCGGTCGCACTGTTGCTCAAGCAGGGTTGTAGAGCTCGCCCGATGCATTTTCTGCGCATCCTGCCGTCTGTTGCTCTGCGTTCGATTCGATCGCAGGGTGTCACGGATGATGCTGTGAATGCATCGGGCAGCGCACAACGGCACGCTCGTAGTGACGGTTACATGTCCAATTTACGACCGCAATGCGTAGATGCAACGCGCTCGTCTGCTGTCGGATGCGTTGCACGTGTACGCATGACATGAAAACTTTCGCTGGCTGCTGATATTGCCCAGCTCGGCAGCCTCTAGCAGGACTGGCTGAAATTTACGAATGCTCCAGTGTGATCATCATAGAAAATGTATAGCTGCGCAGTGTCGTGACGGAGGCTGCCAATATCGATCTGCCCTACAAACACCAACGGCCGTCCTTCAACGATAGGCCAATCAGGGCCTTGCAGCCACTTCGGCGCCGATTTCAAGAAACGAAAATCCTGCGCGATCTTGTCTTTTAAAATTCTCACCAGTTCCTTTCCATTGCTATCGCCCTGACCTTCGATAGCAAGGGAGAAGTACCAGGATGGAAGATCAAGCCATTTGGGCTGAGCTTTCAGTGTCAACTCGAGTAACTCGCCATATTTTTCACTACAGACATGCGCAACCTTGTGTTTCTTCAAGAAGCTGCAAAGTAGTTTTTGAACATTGTAGACAGAGCCGATCCGGCTGTAGTCCTGACTGATCAGATGCGTGTAGAGATCAGCTTCCTGGATGTAGGCAGGAAGTTGAACTTCATTCTTTAGAAGACGTTCGAAGGATGCATCTGACTGAATCTTGCGTTCAAATTCCTCTGCAGAAATCGAGGCTTCCACAAAAGCTTTTATCGTCGCTTCCACCATCATTGCTTCGCTCCGTCCTGTGGAAATTCGCGCATCGCCACTGCCAGCCACGACGTACCCTCCTCCGGCGCTGCGCGCCACCTTCTCCCGATGGGAGAAGGGAAAACCTCGTTGTCCAATCAGCAGCGGCCACCACAGTGCGTCTCCCCGTAGTAGAAGAAACGCCTACATCACCGTCAAATTCGCGTACGCCATCACCAGCCACTTGGCGCCGACGTCGTCGAATTGCACCTGCACGCGCGCGTGCGCGCCGGCGCCTTCGTAGTCCACCACCACGCCGCTGCCGAACTTGGGGTGTTCGACATTGGCGCCGAGCTTGATCGGCGCAGCTTCGACCACGCCATGCACCGGTCCGCCACGTGCCGCGCCCAGCGAGGCGGTGCGCGAGACCTGCACTTTCGGGCGCACTTCGTGCAGCAGCTCGCGCGGGATCTCGCGCAGGAAGCGCGAGGGCACGTTGTAGTTGTCCTGGCCGTGGATGCGCCGCGATTCGGCGTAGCACAGCACCAGCTTCTGCCGCGCGCGGGTGATGCCCACGTAGGCCAGGCGGCGCTCTTCTTCCAGCCGGCCGCTTTCTTCCAGCGAACGCGCGCTCGGGAACAGGCCGTCTTCCAGGCCGACCAGGAACACGATGGGGAATTCCAGGCCCTTGGCCGAATGCAGCGTCATCAGCTGCACGCCTTCTTCGCCAGCCTGGGCCTGGCCTTCGCCGGCTTCCAGCGAGGCGTAGGCCAGGAAGGCTACCAGCTCGGTCATGCCCTGGCTGTCTTCATCGTCCGGGCGGGTGAAGCGCGAAGCCACCGACACCAGTTCGTCCAGGTTCTCGGTACGCGATTCCGAATCCAGCCCGCTGCGGCTTTCCTTGGCCCAATGCTCGCGCAGGCCCGAGCGCATCAACACATGGTCGATGCGTTCGGCCAGTTCCATGTCGCCGGTTTCGGCATGCAGCTGGCCGACCAGGCTCAGGAACGTGGCCAGCGCATTGCGGGCGCGGGCGGCCAGGGTGTTTTCCTGTGTGGACAGCATTGCTGCTTCCCACAGCGACAAGGCGTTGGCGCGTGCCAGGCGGCGCACTTCATCCAGCGTGCGATCGCCGATGCCGCGCGTGGGCGTGTTGACCGCGCGCTCGAACGCGGCATCGTCGCTGCGGTTGGTGAGCAGGCGCAGGTACGCCAACGCATCCTTGATTTCGGCACGCTCGAAGAAGCGCATGCCGCCATACACACGGTACGGCAGCTGCTCGGAAATCAGCGCTTCTTCCAGCGCGCGCGACTGCGCGTTGCTGCGATACAGCACCGCCACTTCCCCATAACTGCCGCCGTCGCGCACCCACTGCCGCGCGCGCTCGACCACATAGCGCGCCTCGTCGACCTCGTTGTAGGCCGCATACAGGTCGATCGGATCGCCGTCGCCGGAATCGGTCCACAGCTGCTTGCCGATCCGGTCCGGGTTATGCGCGATCACCGCATTGGCCGCGCCCAGGATATTGGCGCTGGAGCGGTAGTTCTGCTCCAGCCGCACGGTCTGCGCGCCGGGGAAATCCTTCAGGAAGCGCTGGACGTTCTCGACCTTGGCGCCGCGCCAGCCGTAGATGGCCTGGTCGTCGTCGCCGACCACGAACACATGGCCGGTCTCGCCAGCCAGCACGCGCACGAAGGCGTACTGGATGGCGTTGGTGTCCTGGAATTCGTCGACCAGGATCTCGCGGAAGCGCGCACGGTAATGCGCCAGCAAGGCCGGGGTGTCGCGCAGCAGTTCGTGCGCGCGCAGCAGCAACTCGGCGAAATCGAGCAGGCCGGAGCGGTCGCAACGTTCCTGGTAGGCCGCGTACACCTGCCGGCGCACCTCGGTCCAATCATCGTTGGGTTCGGGCTGGATATGCTGCGGACGGCGGCCTTCGTCCTTCTGTTCGTTGATCCACCAGCTCATCTGCTTGGGCGGATACTTGCCCTCGTCCAGCTCCAGCGCCTGCACCACGCGCTTGACCAGCCGCAGCTGGTCGTCGCTGTCCATGACCTGGAAGCCTTCCGGCAGCCGCGCATCCTGCCAGTGCAGGCGCAACAACCGATGCGCCAGCCCATGGAAGGTGCCAATCCACATCCCGCGGCTGCCGTTGCGCAGCTGCAGGTCGGTGCGGTGGCGCATTTCGCCGGCGGCCTTGTTGGTGAAGGTCACCGCGAAGATGCCGTGGTTGGGCACGCCCTGGACTTCGTTGAGCCAGGCAATGCGATGGATCAGCACGCGCGTCTTGCCGGAGCCGGCGCCGGCCAGCACGAGGTAATGCCCCGGCGGCGCGGAAACGGCCTCGCGCTGGGCGGGGTTTAAATGATCGAGCAAATGAGAGACATCCACCGCCGTATTTTACCGGTTGTGGCGTCGCTGCGGCTGAGATTGGGATGAAGCGGTTGGGTAAGCCGCTCTTGCATCGGCAGAGGGGTTGGAGTGAGGGTACGGGGCGAAGCAGTCGGTGCATCACTTCCGAAGGCGCGTGGCGACGCGTTTGTCACTGCAGGCACTGATAGAGGTCTGAGGCGCCCTCATCCGGCGCTACGCGCCGCCCTCTCCCGGCGGCAGAAGGGAACAATGGCCCCTCACCGCCCCAGCAATGCCAACACATCCCGCGCAATCGCCGCTGCCTGCTCACGCAGCTCCGGCACTGCCAGGCTCTCCCACAACGACCCGATCCGCAGGCTGCCGATCACCCGCAACCGCGGATTGGCGCGCCCCTCGGCGTCGATCAGACGGCCATCGGCAGCGGTATCCACCCCGATCCCATGCGGCCCGGCTACCGCGATGCCCTGCCCCAGCAGTTGCTGCAGCAGCGGGTTGCGCATCGCCTGCACGCGCATTTCCACGCCGGTGGCGTTGACCAGCGTCTGCACATCCAGCTGCAAGGCATGCCCGGCACTGGCGCCGGCACTGAGCCGCACGCAGGCGCCGGCCTGGAACGCCACATCCAGCCGCGCGCGATGCAGCTGCAACTGTCCGCGCGCCCGCATCGCCTGCAGTTGCGCATGCACCGGCGCGGCGATGCGGTGACGATGCACATCCCAATAGCGCACCACGTGGCGCAGGAAGCGGCGTTGGTCGGCAGCCGACAGCGTTTGCCACAGGGCCTGACTCAGCGGGCGCACACGCTCCATCACGCTCTGCCAGGGCAGGCCTTGCGCCATCGCCACCCGCGCGTGCTGCCGCAAGCTACGCATCCGTGCACGCAGCGACAGCGCCAGCAACGGCTGCGGATCGAAGTCGGCCGCAACGCAGTGCGCCTGCGGCAACGGCAGCAGCCCATGCCGCGACACCACGTGCACCGCCCCGCGATGCGCCTGCGCGGCCAGCGTCACCACCGTGTCGGCCATGCTCAATCCCGAGCCGACGATGCACACCGCCGCGTCCTGCGGCAACGCGGCGACCGCCTCGGTATCCCAGGCTTCCACCCGCTGGGTTGCCGACAGGCCGGTGGCCCCGCGCAGCGGCAGCGGCCGCAACGCATTGCCTACCGCCAGCACCACGCTGCTGGCGTGCAGGGTCTGGCCATCGTCGAGCTGCAACCGCGCGCCGTCGGCATCGGCTTGCAGCGTCTGCACACGGGCGCTGTGCACGGTGAGCGTCGCCGGGCTCTGCGCGCGCGCGGCCTGCAGGCGTTCGCGCAAGTAGGGCGCGTAGTGCCGGCGTCCGACGAAATCCTGCGGCAGCTGCGTGTCCTCCAACTCCGGGCAGCAGGCGTGCGCACGCAGGTAATCGACGAAATCCTGCGGCGCCTCCACCAGTGCACTCATCCGCGCAGCGGGCACATTGAGCAGATGTTCGGGACGCGCGGTGGAGTACGCCACGCCCTCGCCCAGCACCGCGTGCGGCTCGATCAGCACGATCTGCACCGGTGCCACGGCCTGACGCAACAGCTGCAGCGCCACCAGCACCCCGGATGCGCCACCGCCAACGATGGCGATCACTGCATCGCCGGGATCACGCAATTCATTCATCCGGCAATTGTAGGCGATGCGTCGCGTCGCACCGATGACAGCGGCCATGCCCGCCGCGATGGCCGGGATAGCCCCGCGCGTACGTGCCGACGCGACGCACCCGTCCAACAAAGCGGTCGCCGGACGCGTCCATTCGAGAGCGGGCGCGTTTGCATGCGGCGCGATCTTGCCGCCCCAGACGCGCCCCCTCCCACTTCACCTGCCACCGCAGGCATCGCGCTGCGCCACAACGGACACTGCGCGCGCATAGCCCCCGCCCGCACTACATCAACGCATCGGCCAGGCGCGCAATGCCCTCGCGACTGCGGCGCCAGGCCGGGCGCGTGCGCCACTGCTCCAGCTCCAGCTGGCGTGCATTGGCCAGGTAATCCTGCTCGATCGCACGCAGCCGCTGCACCACGCCCTGGTCGTAGCAGAGCATGCCGATCTCGGCATTGAGCGCGAACGAGCGGATGTCCAGGTTGATCGAGCCGACCAGCGCGATGTCCTCGTCCATGCTCAGGTGCTTGGCATGCAGGAAGTGCGGGCGATACAGCGCGATCTTGACCCCGCAACGCAGCAGCTCCTCGAAATACGCCTCCTGCGCCCAGGCCGCCAGGATCTGGTTGTTGCTCTCCGACAGGATCAGCTGCACATCCACGCCAGACACCGCGGCAATGCGCAAGGCACTGAGCAAGGCTTCGTCGGGGACGAAATACGGTGTCACCAGCACCACCTTGCGCCGCGCCAGATGGATTACCGCGTTGATCGCATCGCGCGCATTCTCGAACGGATACGCCGGCCCGCTGGGCAGCAGCTGCGTGGCAATGTTGGCCTCGCACACCGGCGCGTCCGGCCATACGTCCAGGCGCTGCCCGGTTTCGGTGAACCAGTCGCTGGCGAACACCGCTTCCAGATGATTGACCACCGGCCCGCGCACGCGCGCCACCAGCTCGCGGTTGGGCACCCCATTGATGAACCCGGCCTCGGCCAGGTTCTGCGAACCGACAAAGCCCACCTGGTTGTCGATCACCGCAATCTTGCGGTGGTTGCGCAGATCCATGCGCCCGCTGCGGCGCCAGCGCAGGCCACCGGGCAACACCGCCAGCACCTCCACCCCGCCAGCCTGCAGCTGCTTGCGGTAATGGCGCAGACCGCGCTTGGCGCCCACCGCATCCAGCAGCACGCGGCAGCGCACGCCGCGCGCACCGGCACGCAGCAGCGCGGCGACCACCGCATCGCCCACCGCATCGTCGAACATCAGGTAATACAGCAGATGCACGCGCTTTTCCGCCATGTCGATCGCGGTGATCAAGGCCTGCAGCGACTGCGTGTAGTCGTCCAGCAAGTCCACCGCATTGCCCAGCGTGGGCATGAAATCGCCCTGGCGTTCGATCAGCGGTACCACCTCGGCGCTGCTGGTGTCCGCCTGCGGGGTCCAGCGCAAGGCATGCAGCGGCAGTTGCTGCTCGCGGATCACCTGCGAGGCAGTGGCCTGGCGTTCGACCCGCACCCGCGATAGCCACGGATGCCCGAACAGCAGATACAGCGGCAGGCCGACCACCGGCACGAAGCCGATCAGCAGCAACCAGCTGCGTGCCGCACCCGGCGTGGTGCGGGCCGGAATCCACAACAGCGCGGCCAGGCGAATCGCCCAGTCCAGTGCCAACAGCCAGGTCCCTTGCAACCAGTCAGGCAGCATCAGCGATCCGTTCTCAAGAAGGCTCCGATTCTGACCGCCCGGTGCGTGAACGCAACGGGGCGGGCGCGTCGATCGGCGCGCAATAGCGAAACGGCCCGCCCTGCGCATCGGCCGGCTGCACGCGCTCGGCACAGACCTGCCGCAGCGTCTGCACGAATGCCGACTGCGCGCGGGTGGGATGCCAGTCGCTGCGCAGCGTCATGCCGATCTGGCGGCGCAGCTGCGGCCCGGCGCGGCCGACCTCGCACAGCAAGCCGGCGCGGCGCTCGAACAGGAACTGGTCGCGCGACATCAGCGTGAGCCAGTCGCCTTCCAGCAACAGCCCGCGGATGGTCAGCTCCGCGCCGCATTCGATGCGCAGCGCCGGTGGCTCGATCCGCTGATCGCGAAACATCTGCTCCCAGCGTGCGCGCACCGGCGTGCCGGTGGTGGCGATCACCCAGGGGTACTCCAGCAACTGCGCGAACGCGTAGGCGCGCCCGGCCAGCGGATGCCCGCTGCGCGCCACGATCACCGGCTCGTCATCGAACAACGGCTCCTGCAGCACATCGCGCACCGGCAACGGCTCGCGCAGCGCACCGATCAGCAGGTCCAGCCCGCCCTCGCGCAGATGCGCCAGCAATTCGGCATACGGGCCTTCGACCACGTTGACGCTGGCACCGGGATGCGCGCGCGCAAACCGCGCCAGTACCTGCGGCAGCAGGATCGCCCGCGCCAGCGGCATCACTCCCAGCGCGATCCGGCCGGCGTGCTGCGAGCGCAACGCGCTCACTTCGTCCAGCCCAGCGCGCAATTCGGCCAGCGCCAGGCGCACCTGCCCCAGCAGCCGCGTGGCCACCGGCGTGGCCTGCATGGTCTTGCCGCGGCGCACCGTCAGCGGCACCTCGATCACATCGGCCAGCGACTGCACCGCGCGGTAGATGGCAGGTTGCGAGACCCCGGCGCGCGCCGCCGCCAGCGAATAACTCCCGGCCACATCCACCGCGACCAGCGCCTGCAGTTGCCCCAGCGAGACCCGTCGCTCCAGGCCGGGGTGGGCTGGCAGCCGCAACGCCCGCCGCGCCACCCGGATGCCGCGACCCAGTTGCTCCAACGCCCGTGCGATGCGCGGCACCAGCAACTGGGTGGCCTCGGTGGCGACCATGCCGCCCGGATGCCGCTCGAACAGGCGCACGCCGAGCTGCTGTTCCAGCCGCGCCACCGCCTGGGTCAATGCCGGTTGCGACAGATTCACCTGCGGTGCGGCCGCGCTGATGCTGCCCAGCCGGTGCACCACCACCAGGGCGTAAAGATGGCGAAGGTTCGGCTCGGGAGTCGGAGGCATGCTCTAACTATAAGCAAAACCAATATGCATACCTCAAATGAATCTTGAGCCAGCAGGCGCTCGCCGCACAGACTCGGTGCACGCCTAACGAGGATGGATGGATGAGCCAGGTCGTCACCCGGATCGCGCGCACCCCGTTGGCCGTCGTCGACGGGCTTGCGCAGGCCGGCGTGGCCACCGTGCACGAGGCGCAGGGGCGCAGCGGCCTGCTGCACCATCGCCTGCGCCCGATCTATGCCGGCTGCCGCATCGCCGGCACCGCCGTCACCGTGTCGATCCCGCCCGGCGACAACTGGATGATGCATGTGGCCATCGAGCAACTGCATCCCGGCGATGTGCTGGTGGTCGCCCCGACCAGCGCCTGCTGCGATGGCTATTTCGGCGACCTGCTCGCCACCTCGGCGCAGGCGCGCGGCTGCCGCGGGTTGATCATCGATGCCGGAGTACGCGATGTGCGCGACCTCACGGCGATGCAGTTCCCCGCCTGGAGCCGCGCCATCTGCGCGCAGGGCACCATCAAGGAGACGCTGGGCTCGGTCAATGTGCCGCTGGTCTGCGCCGACGCGCTGGTGCAGCCGGGCGATGTGGTGGTGGCCGACGACGATGGCGTGTGCGTGGTGCCGCGCGCCAGCGCCGCCGCGGTGCTGGCCGAAGCGCAGGCACGCGAAGCGCGCGAACTGCGCAAACGCGAGCGCCTGGCACGCGGCGAACTGGGCCTGGACATCTACGCCATGCGCGAACGCCTGGCGGCCAAGGGCCTGCGCTATGTCTGAGCAGGTCCGCGCGATGTGGATGCGCGGCGGTACCTCCAAGGGCGGCTTTTTCCTGGCCGACGAGTTGCCGGGCGAGCGCGCCGCACGCGACGCCTTCCTGCTGCGCGCCTACGGCTCGCCGGATGTCCGCCAGATCGACGGCATGGGCGGCGCCGACCCGCTGACCTCCAAGGTCGCGGTGGTATCGCGCTCGGCACGCGCCGATGCCGACGTGGACTATCTGTTCCTGCAGGTGTCGGTGGACCAGGCACAGGTCAGCGACGCGCAGAACTGCGGCAACATGCTGGCCGGCGTTGCCCCCTTCGCGTTGGAGCGGGGTTTGTTGCCGGCACGCGATGGCGAAACCGAGGTGCGCATCTTCATGCGCAACACCGGCACGCTGGCCACCGCCAGCGTGCAGACGCCCGGTGGCCAGGTACGCTACGACGGCGACGCCCGCATCGACGGCGTGCCCGGCACCGCTGCGCCGATTGCGCTGGCATTTGCCGACATCGCCGGCTCCTCGTGTGGCGCCTTGCTGCCGACCGGCAACAGGGTCGACACCCTGGAGGGCGTGGAGGTCACGCTGATCGACAACGGCATGCCCTGTGTGGTGCTGCGCGCCAGCGATCTCGGCATCAGCGGTTACGAAGACCGCAACACCCTCGATGCAGATGCGGCACTGAAAACCCGCCTGGAATCGCTTCGTTTGCGGGCCGGCCCGTTGATGCAGCTAGGCGATGTTGCCGACGCCACCGTGCCCAAGATGATGCTGGTCGCCGCACCGCGCCATGGCGGCGCGATCAACGTGCGCTCGTTCATTCCGTACCGCTGCCATGCCTCGATCGGTGTGCTCGGCGCCGTCACCGTAGCCACTGCCTGCCTGCTGCCCGGCTCGCCCGCGTATGCCCTGGCGCAGCTGCCTGGCGGCACCACCCAGCAGCTGGAGGTCGAGCATCCCAGTGGCGCGAGCAGTTGCGTCATTACGCTGGATGCGCACGGTAAGGTGGTGCGCGCTGCCGTGCTACGTACCGCACGCAAATTGTTCGATGGTGAGCTGTTTGCTTGAGCACGGCCGCCAGCATGCGATGCGGCAGTCGGCATCGCGCTGGCCTGAACCCGGGTCGTCGACGCGTGGTTTGCTGCATCCTGCAGTCTATGCATCTGCTACTACCAACCGCGCGCCGCGCGTTCTCCACCCACTCAAGCAACGCAACTGGTTTTTCGGGCCACTGGCCGGATATCAGCACGGCATTCCGGTTCGCTCGGGCGCGATGCGTTGCTTCGCCGACAACTGCACACCGATGGCAATGCATACGCGCAGCTGCATGGCTGCCAAATCCATGCATCTGAATCCAGATGTCCGCCCACATGCGCACTGCACATCTTTCGGTCGGATGCGCAGCGCGCTCTGCGCACCTTAATGAGCATTCCCATGATCATCGATTGCCACGGCCACTACACCACCGCGCCCGCGGCGCACGATGCCTTCCGCAAGGCGCAGATCGCGCAGTACGACGACCCGAGCCTGCCCGCGCCGGTGTATCCGTCCATCTCCGACGACGCATTGCGCGAAAGCATCGAACAGCATCAGCTGCGCCTGTTGCGCGAGCGCGGTGCCGACATGACGATCTTTTCGCCACGCGCCAGCACCATGGCGCACCACATCGGCGACGAAGCGGTCAGCCAGGTGTGGACGCGTCACTGCAACGACCTGATCGCGCGCGTGGTGCAGCTGTATCCGCAGACCTTCATCGGCGTGTGTCAGTTGCCGCAGTCGCCGGGCGTGCCGATCGCCCAGTCGATCGCCGAGCTGGAGCGTTGCGTCACCGAACTCGGGTTTGTCGGCTGCAATCTCAATCCCGACCCGTCCGGCGGTCACTGGAACGGCGTGCCATTGACCGATCGCGCCTGGTATCCGTTCTTCGAAAAGATGGTCGAGCTCGACGTGCCGGCGATGGTGCATGTGTCGGGCAGCTGCAACGCCAACTTCCACGCCACCGGCGCGCATTATCTCAATGCCGATACCACCGCGTTCATGCAGTTTCTGGAAGGCGATCTGTTCGCTGATTTCCCCGACTTGCGCTTCATCATCCCGCACGGCGGCGGTGCGGTGCCGTATCACTGGGGACGCTTTCGCGGCCTGGCCGATATGCTCGGCAAGCCACCGCTGTCCACGCATGTGATGCGCAATGTGTTCTTCGACACCTGCGTGTATCACCAGCCCGGCATTGATCTGCTGTTCGAGGTCATCGACATCGACAACATCCTGTTCGGCTCGGAGATGGTCGGTGCGGTGCGCGGCATAGACCCGCAGACCGGCCAGTATTTCGACGACACCAAGCGCTACATCGATGCCTTGGCGATTTCCGACGCCGACAAGCGCAAGGTATTCGAAGGCAATGCGCGACGGGTGTATCCACGCCTGGATGCGAAATTGCGTGCGCGCGGGCTGTAACTCTTTCTTACCTGCCTGAGAAGGTGCCCCGCCGGGGCGGGTGAGTGGCGCCTCGGAGAGCGGTCACCGTCTGCGATGTCAAACGCGTCGCCACGCGCCTTCAGAAGTGAAACGCCGGCTGCTTCGCCTCGAACTGCCAGCGACTGACGGAGCATGCAATCGGAAAAACGACGTTTCGCTTGCGAGTGGCTTCGCCCCGTGCCCTCACCCCAACCCCTCTCCCGAAGGGAAAGGGGGAGTGCACGCCGACCATTGTTGCGATCACCCCCCGCAACACTCCCCAAACGCAAAACACCCGCCTTGCGGCGGGTGTTTGGCTGGATGCAGATCGGGTAATCGGTGGATTACTTGATCTTGCCTTCCTTGTACATCACGTGCTTACGCACGACCGGGTCGTATTTCATCATTTCCATCTTCCCCGGAGTGTTCTTCTTGTTCTTGTCCGTGGTGTAGAAGTGGCCGGTAGCGGCCGAGGAAATCATACGAATCTTGTCACGCTTGCCTTTTGCCATGACTGCTTACTCCTCAGACCTTTTCGCCGCGCGCACGCAGCTCTTTCAGAACGGCATCAATCCCGTTCTTGTCGATGGTGCGCAATGCATGCGCGGAGACACGGAGCTTCACCCAACGGTTCTCGCTGGCGACCCAGAAGCGGCGCTCGTGCAGGTTGGGCAGGAAGCGACGACGGGTTCTGTTGTTTGCGTGGGAGACGTTGTTACCCGTCTGCACACGCTTGCCGGACACTTGGCATACGCGGGACATTACGCACCTCGATAAATGAATTGCCACCCATAGCCTGGGGAGCGGCGGCCCCGACAGCGTCAAGCTGCCACGCAACGTTGGGAATCAAGAACTTACGCTGGGAACAAGCCGGCAACCCCATCGCGTTGGGTGCCGCCATCCGGAGCGATCCGGGCACAGCGAGCCGCGCATTATGCACGGCTTTCCTATGTGCCGCAAGCACTTAGACCGCACTCCCCGCCCGCTCGCGGTGCAGCCAGCGATACAGCACCGGCAGCACCAGCAGGGTCAGCAAGGTCGACGAGACGATGCCGCCGATCACCACCGTGGCCAGCGGGCGCTGCACCTCGGCCCCGGCGCCGACATTGAAGGCCATCGGCACAAAGCCCAGTGCGGCCACCAACGCCGTCATCAACACCGGGCGCAGGCGGCTCAGCGCGCCTTCGCGCAAGGCCTGCTCCAGCGACATGCCCCCGTCCCGCAGGCTGCGCACGAAGGCGATCATCACCAGACCGTTGAGCACCGCCACCCCCGACAGCGCGATAAAGCCGACACCGGCGGAGATCGACAACGCCAGGCCGCGCAGCGCCAGCGCCACCACGCCGCCGGTCAGCGCCAGCGGCACGCCGCTGAACACCACCAGCGCATCGCGCAGCGAACCGAACGACCAGTACAGCAGCGCAAAGATCAGCAGCAAGGTGCCCGGCACCACCCAGGCCAGGCGCTGGCCGGCGGAGATCAGTTGCTCGAAGGTGCCGCCGTAGCCGATCCAGTAACCGGTGGGCAGCGCGACCTCGGCCTGCACACGCTGCTGCACCTCGGCGACGAATCCGCCCAGGTCGCGGTCGCGCACATTGGCGGTGATCACGATGCGGCGCTTGCCGTCTTCGCGATTGATCTGGTTGGGCCCGAGCACGGTTTGTAGCTTTGCGACCTCGCGCAGCGGCACCGTGGTCGGTTCGCCACTGCGCCAGCCGGCCGCGCGGCTGGACTCGTCGGCATCGGTGCGCTCGCCATCGCCACGCAGCGGGATCGGCAGATCGGCCAATGCGGTCGGGTCCTGCCGCAGGCCTTCGGGCAGGCGCACCACGATGTCGAACCGGCGGTCGCCTTCGAACAACTGCCCGGCCGCCTGCCCACCCACTGCGGCCGACACCGTGTCCTGCACCACGCCGGGATTGAGTCCATAACCGGCCAGCGCGGCGCGATCGGGCACCACCGCCAGCATCGGCAAGCCGGTGGCCTGCTCCAGGCTCACGTCGGCCGCGCCCGGCACCGTGCTGGCGACTTCCTGCACGCGCTGACCCAGCTTGACCAGCGTGTCCAGGTCATCGCCGTAGACCTTGATCGCCACATCCGCACGCACGCCGGAAATCAGCTCGTTCATGCGCATCTGGATCGGCTGGGTGAACTCGTAGTTGTTGCCGGGCAGCTGCTTCACCGCTTCCTCGATCTCGGCCACCAACTGCGCCTTGGGTTTGCGCGGGTCCGGCCATCGCGCGCGCGGATGCATGATCAAGAACGTATCGGCCACCGACGGCGGCATCGGATCGGTCGCCACTTCGGCAGTCCCGAGCTTGCCGAACACATGCGCCACCTCCGGAAACTGCTTGATGCGTTTTTCCAGCGTGGACTGCATGGTGATGGCCTGTTCCAGGCTGGTGCCGGGAATGCGCAAGGCGTGCAGCGCGATGTCGCCCTCGTCCAGGTTCGGGATGAATTCGCTGCCCAGGCGCGTGGCCAACACCGCGCACAGCGCCACCGCCACCACCGCACCGAGACCGACCCAGCGGCCGTGACGCAGCGCGCGATCCAGCAAGGGCGCATACACGCCGCGCGCCCAGCGCATCGCGCGGTTTTCGTGCTCGGCCACCTTGCCGCCGAGCAACAAGGCGATCGCTGCGGGGACAAAAGTGAGCGACAGCAGCATCGCACCGCTCAGCGCCAGCACCACGGTGATCGCCATCGGATGGAACATCTTGCCTTCGATGCCGGTGAGCGCGAACACCGGCAGATACACCGCCGTGATGATGCCCAGGCCGAACAGGCTGGGCCGGATCACCTCTGCCGTGGCTTCGGCGGTCAGTTCGAAACGCTCGTCGCGCTCGAGCACCCGCCCCAGGCGCAATTGCGCTTGCCCGAAGCGGCGCAGGCAGTTCTCCACGATGATCACCGCGCCATCGACGATCAAGCCGAAATCCAGCGCACCCAGACTCATCAGGTTGCCGGACACGCCACCGCGCACCATGCCGGTGAGGGTGAACAACATCGCCAGCGGAATCACCGCCGCGGTGATCAGGGCCGCGCGCACATTGCCCAGCAGCAGGAACAGCACCACGATCACCAGCAACGCGCCTTCGATCAGGTTCTTGGCGACGGTGACGATGGTGCGGTCCACCAGCGCGGTGCGGTCGTAGACCGGCACCGCCTGCACGCCGGCCGGCAAGCTGGCATTGGCCACTTCCAGGCGCTGCGCGGCGGCCTGCGCCACGGTGCGGCTATTGGCGCCGACCAGCATGAACACCGTGCCGAGCACCACCTCGGTGCCGTCCTGGGTGGCCGCCCCGGTGCGCAACTCGCGCCCCTCGCCGACCTGCGCCACATCGCGCACCCGGATCGGTACGCCTTGGCGCCGGTCCAGCACGATCGCCCCGATCTGCGCGATATCGTCCACCTGCCCCGGCACCCGCACCAGGAACTGCTGGCCGTTGCGTTCAATATAGCCGGCGCCGATGTTGCGATTGTTCGCCTCCACCGCGCGCGCCACATCGTCCAGCGTGAAACCCAGGGCGACCAGGCGTGCCGGATCCGGGGTGATGTGGATCTGCCGCGCATAGCCGCCGATGGTATTGACCTCGGTGACGCCGGGCACATTGCGCAACTGCGGGCGCACCACCCAGTCCTGCAGGGTGCGCAGATCGGTGGCCGTCCACGCACTGCCATCAGACTTGCGCGCATTCGCTTTGGCTTCGACCGTGTACATGAAGATCTCGCCCAGGCCGGTCGCGATCGGCCCCAGCTGCGGCTCCAGGCCGGCCGGCAGTTGCGACTTGACCTGCTGCAGCCGCTCGGCCACCTGCTGCCGCGCAAAATACAGGTCCGTGCCATCGACAAAGACCGCCGTCACCTGCGACAAGCCGTAGCGCGACAACGAGCGTGTGGATTCCAGCCCCGGCAAGCCCGCCAGCACCGTCTCCAGCGGAAACGTCACCCGCTGCTCCGACTCCAACGGCGAGTACCCCGGCGCGGCCGTATTGACCTGCACCTGCACATTGGTGATGTCCGGCGTGGCATCGATCGGCAGGCGCGAAAAACTCCACGCGCCGATCGCAATCAACACCGCCGTCAACGCCAGCATCAACCACCGCTGCGCGATCGCGAACCGAATGATGTTAGTGAGCATGACGCGCACCTCCGCGCACGCTCGGCGTAACGGCGTACGCAGCCACGCCGATCAGTGCGTACGTACGCACGCACGACACCTGTGCAATCGCAGCGGGCTGCCGTCGGCCGGTGGCAGCACCACAGCCAGGATCCCGACCCTCGCCGCTATCGCGATCGCCCCCGACGCATCTAACCTTTGCCGCGCAGATTCTCACGCTGTTGCTGGCGTGATCGCCTGCGCCGTGAGTGCGTGGACGACGTAAAAAACGTTTCACCGAAGAATGGATGAACTGTGCGCAAGCACGCGCTTGCGGTCGAGGCAGACGCAAACCGGAAGCGCAGCGATCAATGATCATGCGATGCCCCCGACTTCTCGATATCGGCCTTCACCAGATAACTCTGCACCACCACCACCGCGTCACCCGCGGTCAGACCCGACACCACCTGCACCTGCTGCGCATCGCGCGCGCCCAACTTCACCGGCCGCACCTCGTACACATCCCCCACCCGCACGAACACCACCTCCCAGTCGCGGAACTGCTGCAAGGCCCCCACCGGCACCACCATTGCCGCCGGCTGCTGCGCCACCGTCACCCGCGCCTTCACCGCCGAGCCCGGCCGCCACAAGCCGTCGTCGTTGCGCAACACCGCGCGCGCCACCGTGCTCTGACTCGCGGTGGCCGTGCCCGGCAACACGCGCTCCAATGTGGTCTGCACCACCACGCCATCGCTGATGCGGGTCACCGTCACCGGTGCGCCGGCGGTGATGTGCCCGGCATCGGCGCCGAAGATGTGCAGATCCACCCACAGGCTCGACAGGTCGGCAATCTCGAACAACGCCTGGCCTTCGCTGGCGTTGCTGCCCAGGCTGGCGTTGCGGGCGAGCACGGTGCCGCTGATCGGCGCGCTGACCGAATACGTGGTCAGGCTCAGGTTGCTCTCCACCGTGGCCAGCACCTGGCCGGCGCGCACCTGGTCGCCGACGTTGACGCGCAGGCTGCGCACCGGCCCGGGGAAGCGTGCGGTGGCCTGCGCCTGCGCACCTTCTGCCGGCGTCAGCAGGCCTTGCACTTCGTGCTGGTCGGCGATGCTGCCGGGACCGACCGGCGCGACCCGGATGCCGGCGTCCTGCGCGATTTTCGCCGCGATGGTGGTGCGCCCTTCATAGCTGGGATAGGCCCAGCGATGCGACCTGCCCTGCACGGTGGCGCGTACTTCCACATCGAACGAATGCGGCTCGCCGACCGTGCTGTCGGCCAACAGGCTGCCATCGTCGCGTGCGCGCAATCGATGCACTTCGTTGATACCGCCAAGCCGGGTCAAACGCACTTCGACACTGCCGGCGCTGGGCGGCAAGGGCTTGCCGTCGCGGTACAGCCAGGCGCGATAGGTCGGCGGTGTGCCGTCTTCGGCAATCGCCAGCTCCACGCTGTCGCCGTCCTGTTCGAGCAGGCGCCCGCCGTGCGTGCCTTTTTCGGCTTCCTCGCCATGTGCGTCGGCGTCGCCTTCGGCGCCGGGCGTTGCGTGGTCATGGGCTTCTTCGCTGTTGCCGCTGTTGCCGCCGCAGCCGCTCAGCAGCAGCGCCAGCACAAGCGGCACAATCAAAAAACTTTTCATTGGAATTGGTCCTGGTTGGCGCCGGCGCAGTGCGTCGGGCGAACGAACGAAGATGGTCTGTGCTGGATCCGCGGTAGGCGCGGTAGGCGCGCGCAGCGCTTGGCGGCTGCTGGATGCCGATGCGGTTGCAAGCGCCGAGGCCGATACCGACGCAGCGGCTCCAGGCGGACGCAGGCAGGCAGGGCGAAAATGCGCGGCGGAGGTAGCGCTCATGGCCCCACCTGCGCAGTGCTGTCGGCCACGAACGGCTGCCCGGTCAGGCGCTGGATCTCGATCAATGCGGTCTGCGCTTCCAACGCGGCGGCCAGTTGCTGCTGGCGTGCATCGCTGCGCTGTGCCTGCAGCTGCGCCCAGTCCAGATAACTGGTGGCGCCGGCGCGATACGCGCGCTCGGCGGCGGCATCGGCGCGCGCAAGTGCGGGCAGCACATCGCTGCGCATGCGCGCCACTTCCAGCTGCGCGGCGCGGTAGCGGCCATGCGCGTCGGCCAGTGTCGCGTAGAGCGCCAGTGCCTGCGATTGGCGTTCGATCTCCAGCAACGACAGCTCCGCTTCGGCGGCGCGGATCTCCGGTTGCGCACGCGCGGCGCTGCCCAGGGCCAGCGAAACGCTGCCCAGCAGTGCGGTGGCGTCGTTGGCTTCGAGCCGGCGCACGCCCACCTGCCAGTCCAGGTCCGGACGCGCCTGGCTGCGTGCCAGCCGCACCCGCGCCTCGCGCATGCGCTGCTCACCGTTCAAGCGCGCCAGTTCGGGGGTGGCATCGAGCAGCTGCGTCAGCACCTCGAACTCGGGAATCGCCGGCAGCTGCAATGGGTCGCCAGTGACATCGCCGAAGTCCGGCGTGCGCTGCCCCCACAACACCGCCAGCTGGCGGCGTGCGGCCAGCAGTTCCTGCTGGGCGCGATCGCGCTCCAGTTCCGCGCGCGCCTGCAGGGCCTGGGCGGTCAGCAGCACCGATTCGGGCGATGCGCCGGCCTGCAGACGCTGGCGCGCGGCACGGACGGTGCGTTGGCGCTGGGCCAGGGTTTCCAGCGCGGCCGCATGCCGCTGCGCGGCCATGCCGATGGCCAGATAGCGCCGGGCGACTTCGGCCAGCACGTCCAGCCGCGCCAGCGCCCGCTGCGGGGCCAGTGCGTCGATGCGTGCCTGGGCCAGGGTGCGGCGCGCGTCCAGCTTGCCGCCCCGTTCCAGCACGCCGGCCAGGGTGACGGTGAGTTCGGCCTGGTCCAGCGCGCGGGTCGGGCCGCTGCCGAACACGTTTTCCAGTTCGGCGCCGATGCGCAACGGCGGACGCAGCGCGTCGCGCTCGGCGTCGGCGGTGAGGACCGCGCGCTGACCATCGGCCAGGCGCAGGTCGGGGTGCTGCCGGGCAACGCGCGCGATGGCGTCGTCCAGGGTCAGCACGGGCTTGGGCGGTACGTCCTGCGCCATGGCGCACGGCACGACCGCGAAGACGGCAAGTGCCGTCAGTCGCAACCACATGAGGGTGTCTCCGGAATCGGGATCGATGGACAGGCCGGCAGCCGCCGGCGATGCATCAGGCCGCGATCGGGGGACGCAATCCGGTCTCGCTCAGGTGCGAGCGGTAGTACGCGAGCACGGCCACGGGCTGGGCCTGCGTGTGCGTGGACAACGGCAGCCAGGCCAGTGCCGGCAAGACGGCCGGATTCTGGCCGTGGCAGTAGCCGCTATGCATCAGGGCGTGCATCAGGCCGGCCCCATCGCGCTCGCCGGCATCGCCTTCGTCGGCGCCGTCATGGCCGTGCGGCGCGGTGTCTTCCAGATGCATCTGGTCGTGCGCCAGCGCATGCACATCGCCCAGCGCGCAGGCCACCGGTGCGACCAGCACGCCCATGGCCAGCACCGCCAGCACCATCAGGCGCAGCAAGGGGTGCAACAGGCGGGCGCGACGCAGCAGCATGGGCGCAGCCTATCGGGGCCAGGGCAGTTACACAATCGCATGCCTGCCGCGCAGCATCGCAGGAGCGGACCTGGCCGCGACGCCGTCCTGGTCAGCGCGATGGCACTTCGCCTACATGCTGGTTGGTCGCAGACAGCGTCCGGGGGGGCGAGAAGCTGCCGACGATTACCTGGACCCGGGATCGAGGCCATGGCGGCGCCAGGGTCGGGACGGCGTCGCGGCCGGGTCCGCTCCTACGTGGAGCGGACCGTTTGGCCAGCGCCATCAGGCGCAACAGGCGGGCGCGACGCAGCAACACGGGCGGTCGTAGGAGCGGACATGGCCGCGACGCCGTCCTGGTCAGCGCGATGGCACTTCGCCTACATGCTGGTTGATCGCAGACAGCACCCGGGAGGGCGAGAAGCTGCCGACGATTATCTGAAACTGGGATCGAGGCCAGGAAGGCGCCAGGGTCGGGACAACGTCGCGGCCGGGTCCGCTCCTACGTGGAGCGGACCGTTTGGCCAGCGCCATCAGGCGCAACAGGCGGGCGCGACGCAGCAACACGGGCGGTTGTAGGAGCGGACATGGCCGCGACGCCGTCCTGGTCAGCGCGATGGCACTCCGCCTACATGCTGGTTGGTCGCAGACAGCGCCCGGGAGGGCGAGAAGCTGCCGACGATTACCTGGAACTGAGATCGAGGCCATGACGGCGCCAGGGTCGGGACGGCGTCGCGGCCGGGTCCGCTCCTACGTGGAGCGGACCGGTGGCCAGGGTCAGGGCGCGGCAGCGCTGGGCTTGGACGTTGCCGGGCGCGCCTTGCTCTCGGCGATGAAGGCGCGCACCTGCTGCTCCAGCACCGGCAAGGTGACAGAACCCTGCTTCAGCACCGCGTCGTGGAAGGCCTTGATGTCGAAGCGGTCGCCCAGTTCCTGTTCGGCCTCGGCGCGCAGCTTGACGATGCTGATCTCGCCCAGCTTGTAGCTCAGCGCCTGGCCGGGCCAGGAGATGTAGCGGTCCACCTCAGTGGTGACCTCGTGCTCGCTCAGCGCGGTGCGGTCGCGCAGGTAGGCCAGCGCCTGCTCGCGGCTCCAGCCGTCGTGGTGCACGCCGGTGTCGATCACCAACCGGCAGGCACGCCACATTTCGTAGGTGAGCCGGCCGAATTCCTCGTACGGGGTCTCGTAGATGCCCATCTCCTGGCCGAGCTTTTCGGTGTACAGCGCCCAGCCTTCGCCGTAGGCGGAGATATAGTTTTCGCGGCGGAACGCCGGCTGGTCGCCCTGCTCCAGCGCCAGCGAGCCCTGCAGCGAATGCCCGGGCGAGGACTCGTGCAGGGTCAGCGCCGGCAGGTTGTACAACGGCCGCGACGGCAGGTTGTAGGTGTTGACCCAGTAGGTGGTGGCGCCGCCGCGGCCGGCGGTCCAGAACGGGGCGATATCGTCCGGCACCGGCTTGATGGTGAAGCGCCCGCGCGGCAGCGTGCCGATGAACCTGCCGACCTGCCCGTCCACCCGCTTGGAGATCCACGCAGCGCGATCGAGCAGTTCCTGCGGGGTCTTGGCATAGAACTGCGGGTCGGTGCGCAGGAAGCTCAGGAACTGCGCGAAGCTGCCCTTGAAACCGACCCGTTTGATGATCGCGTCCATCTGCGCCTGGATGCGCGCCACCTCGTCCAGGCCGATCTTGTGGATCTGCTCCGGGCTCAGGTCCAGCGTGGTGTATTCGCGGATCTGCTGGCGATAGAACGCCTTGCCGTCGGGCAGCGCTTCGGCCGCCAGCGTGGTGCGCGCCTTGGGCATGTATTCGTCGCGGAAAAAGCTCAGCAGCTTGCTGTAGGCCGGCAGCACTGCATTGCTCAGCGCGGCCTTGGCCTGTTCGCGCAACTGCGCCTGTTCGGCGGCGGGGATCTGCGCCGGCAGCTGCTTGAACGGCGCGTAGAAGCTGGACGCAGTGGGATCCTTGACATCGGCCACGGTGGCGATGGAAACGTCGCGGCCATCCAGCACCGCGCGCGGCACGCTGAACCCGCGCGCCAGGCCGGCGCGCATGTTGGCGGTCTGCTGGTCGAAGTAGCGCGGCACGTCGTTGAGGCGCGCGATATAGGCGCGGTACTCGGCAGCGGTCTTCATCGGCCGCTGCGCCATGAAGCCGAGATTGGACCAGAACGAGCTGTCCGAATTGAACGGCATCTCGTACAGGCGCAGGCGCACCTCGGCGGCGAGGTTTTCCACCTGCGGGCGGTAGATGGCGTAGTTGACCTGGTTGGCGGGCGAGAGCTGTTTCGGGTCGATGCCGTCGAGCTGCTTGAGCACGCCGTCCCATACCGCCAGGCGCGCCTGCTGCGCGGCCGGGCCGACATCGGGCAGATGGGTGTTGTCGCCGGTGGTGTCGCTGTCTTCGTCGGCCTGGCCGGTCTCGGCCTGGCGCCAGTTCCACTCTTTTTCGTAGATGGCGCGGAAGCGCGCATCGGCGGGGCGCTCGGCGGTCAGCGTGGCGGGCGCCGCTGGTGCCGGTACGGCGGCCTGCGCCGAGGTGGCGGCGAAGCTTGCGCCCAGCAGGGCGAGCGAAAGTGCGGCGGCGAGAGGAGATGTCACGTGCGGGCGGCCTGCGTTCGGATCGAACGTTCGATCATGGCAGCCCATGCCGCAGCTGCCATGGGCCGGAAGTCCCAGCGCGGGGATTGCGGGTCGCGGGTTACAGAGTGAATGCGCGCGACCGGACAGGCCGGCCGCTTCAGCCTGCCTTGCGCACCACCACCAGATGCCGCTCGCCGTCCAGGCCGGGCACCTGCAGCGGATGCACCTCGCCCACCGTCCAGCCGGCGGGCAGCGCGGCGATCTCGTCATGCGGGTAGACGCCCTTCATCGCCAGCAGGCTGCCGCCCGGGCGCAGCAGGTGGCCGCCGACGTCAATGATGCCGGCCAGCGTATCCAGCGCCCGCGCGGTGAGATGGTCGTAGGCGGCCGGCTCGTCCAGCGCCTCGGCGCGCGATTCGGCCACGCGTGCGTTGCCCAGCGCCAGCTGGCGCAGCGCCTCGCGCATGAAGCGGGCCTTCTTGCCGTTGCTTTCCACCAGGGTCACCTGCAGCTGCGGGCGGGTGATCGCCAGCGGGATGCCGGGCAGGCCGGGGCCGGTGCCCAGATCGGCCAGGGTGCCGCTGGCGATGTAGGGCTGCATGGCCAGCGAATCGAGCAGATGGCGGGTGACCATCTCGCGCGGGTCGCGCACGGCGGTGAGGTTGTAGGTCTTGTTCCAACGCACCAGCAGCGTCAGATAGCGCAGCAACGGCGCGGCAAACGCCGCATCCAGGGATTGGGCCTGCAGGCCATTGGCCAGCGCAGCGGCTACATCGGGGGGAAGTGCGGCATCGTTCATGCCGCGATTATCGCAGCTGGGTGGCGTGCAGGTGCGTGCCGCGCAGGTTGGCGATGCGTGGCGAGTGAGCGCGTGGGCCGCAAGCCGACGTACGTGAACTTGCCCAGCACAACGTCCAGGCCTGCGGTGCCGCAAGGCCTGCCACCCACCACAGCCGCCGCTGCACCGGCGTGCGGGCATCGCTGTGGGCAGGGTCACCCGCCGCGGTGGAACACCCGTCTCCGTATCCACCCGCAGTCGATGACGCAGGCAAGCCTGCGCCGACAGCGACACCACTGCCGCTGCCATTGAACGGACATGCGCCCGTCGCACTATGGTCGCGTTCGCCAGATCGCCTGTATGCCCATGTCCTCGATCGACCCGTCTTCCGCATCGCCCCTGCCCGGCCCCGACAACGCAGCTGCCGCCGTGGATCACGGCCGCCGCCGTCTTCTCGTCGCCGGTGCCGGGCTGGCGGCCGCCGGGCTGCTCAGCCCGTTCGCGCGTGCCAGCGGCAGCCCGGACCCGTTCACCCTGGGCGTGGCCGCGGGCGACCCGCTGGCCGACGGCTTTGTCATCTGGACCCGGCTGGCGCCACGCCCGCTGGAGCCGGATGGACGCGGCGGGCTGACCGCCCCGGTGCAGGTGCGCTGGCAGGTGGCCAGCGACCCGGGCATGCGCCACATCGTGCGCCAGGGCCAGACCGTCGCCAGCCCGGCCTGGGGCCATGCGGTGCATGTGGAGGTCGCCGGCCTGGCCGCCGATCGCCCGTACTGGTACTGCTTCCAGGCGCTGGGCGCGCGTAGCGCCATCGGCAGCGCGCGCACCTTGCCGGCGCCGCACCAGTTGCCGGATGCCGCACGGCTGGGCTTTGTGTCCTGCTCGCACTGGGAGCTGGGCTATTTCAGCGCCTACCGCCACCTGGCCGCCGAACAGCCGGACCTGGTGTTCTTCCTCGGCGATTACATCTACGAATACAGCAACCACGGCGAGGCAGCGACCAAGATCGTGCGCCCGCATGGCAGCGGCGAGTGCCTGGATCTGGCCGGCTACCGCAACCGCTATGCGCTGTACCGCACCGACCCCGACCTGCAGGCGCTGCACGCCGGCAGCGCCTGCGTGGCGACCTGGGACGACCACGAGGTGCAGAACGATTACGCCAACCGCTGGTCGCAGGACCCGTCGATTGCGGTCGACACCTTCCTGGCCCGGCGCGCGGCCGCCTACCGCGCCTTCTACGAACACTTCCCGCTGCGCGCGCGCAGTCGCCCGCATGGCGCCGACATGCGCATCTACCGCTCGCTGGACTACGGCCAGCTGGCGCGTTTCTACGTGCTCGACGGGCGCCAGTACCGCAGCGAACAACCCTGCCCGCAGCCCAACGGCTGGCGCGGCGGGCATGTAGTGGACGACAGTTGCCACGAACGCACCGACCCACGCCGCAGCATGCTCGGCTGGGAACAGGAGCGCTGGCTGCATGGCGCCTTCGCGCAGTCGGCCGCGCGCTGGAACGTGATTGCGCAGGATCTATTGGTGGCACCGATGAACCAGCACGGCCGCGACGGCGTGCTCGGGCAGTGGACCGACGGCTGGGACGGCTACCCGGCCACGCGCACGCGCATGCTCGAGGCGATCGCCACCACGCGACTGCGCAACCCGGTGTTCTGGGGCGGCGACATCCATTCGTACTGGGTCACCGATCTGAAGGCCGATCCGGCCAACCCGGACTCGCCGACGCTGGCCACCGAATTCGTCGGCACCTCGATCACCTCCGACGGCCAGAGCAACGCCGAGCTGCAACAGACCATGGCGCTCAATCCACACGTGCACTACGCCGAAGGCGAAACCCGCGGCTATGTCTCGGTGACGCTGACGCCGGGCCGGATGGACACGCGCCTGCAAGGCATCTCCGACCGCCGCGACCGCGATGCCACCGTCTCGACGTTGAAGCGCTTCGTGGTCGAAGACGGCAAGGCGGGTGCGGTGGAGGCGTGATCAACTATAAATATCTGCATCGACAAGATTATGGGCCAGGATTGATCCATGCCTTCGAGCTCGCCCCTGTACCGTCAATTCGCCCGGCGAATTCAACTCTGATTCGCAACGCTGTTGAGGACCTCCTCGGAGAAGACTTCGAGGGGAGTTTTGAATCCGAGTATCTTGCGTGGGCGATTTTAGAGTCGCTGCTCGATCCATCGCAGGTGCGCATCGGTGATGGTGCTGAAATCGGTCTGTTGTGGCAAGTATTGGCAAGTCAACTCGTTGGCATTTTTTTTGCTGCCTCGCTGCCATGCGCAGTACGGATCTGCAAAATAGAAATCGCTCTGCAGGCAGGCAGCAATGAGCTGATGATCGGCGAACTCCTTGCCGTTGTCGGCGGTGAGGGTGTGCACTGTATGGCCTAGGCCATACAGCCGCTGGACGATGGCGTTGCGCACGTTCTCGGCGGTGCCGTCAGGCGAGTAAGCAAGCAGATGCAGGCGACTGTGGCGTTCGGTGATGGTGACCACCACGGCCTTTCCGTGTGAGGCCCGAAGGGTATCCAGCTCCCAGTCGCCGATGCGGCTTCGCTGCTCCACTACGCTTGGGCGCTGTGTCCAGCTGCGCCGATGCGTCAGCTGCCCGCAGCCATCGCGCACGCCCCGCCGACGGCGCTTGCGGCGGCGCCTGCGTAGATACGTGAACAACTGACCACCGCGCTTCTGGTCGGCGTAGATGTGCCGATAGATCCATTCGGGACTGGCCAAGCCGGTGCGCCGGCAATCTGTTCCGGACTGAAATCCTCGCTCAGCAGGCCCTCGATCTGGCAGATGCGCTCAGCGTCGATGCGTAGACGCCGGCTGGCCTGCGCGCGCCGATGCTCGCTGATGCGCTGCGCGTGCTCTGGCAGATACTGCCGAGCGTGCTAGTTGCGGCGCAGTTCGCGGCTGATCGTGCTGGGCGCACGCTCCAACCAATCGGCGATGGCCCGCATCGACATGCCGGTTTCATACAACGCATGTAGACGGTATCGTTCTAGCAGGTTCAGGCGGCTGGATGACATGGGCAACTCCACTTGGCGGTGAAGTCGTTCAGGTCAGGTCGCCTGGGCCACTTCACAACCGTTGGTGTCGCGATCCAGAGCTGAAGCCGCCGGCCATATGGCTCACATTACTGATATACCCTTAGAAATTACCTCATCCTAGTTGAGTCAATTTCAGACTTCCATTATCAAGATTTGACCACCGCGCACGCAGCACCTTAGTCACTGTCTCACGGCCACCCTCTAAATTGACTAGGAAATCAAGACTTTCCTTTTGGATACGCAATTCATTTTGCATGAGCTGACTTTCACAAACCATGCCCTCCAGGCGAGGATCATTAGGATCAATATCTTCTTGAAATTGAACAAATAAATCAACGGTATCTCTGGATAAAGATGCTACATCAATGAGCTGCATTGCTGTCGAGCTTGTTGTCGCATTTATAGTCATCGCTGTTGCTACAGCAGCGTCAAGTGCGGCGGATGTGTATAGCGAAGTAAAATCTTCTGTATCGGGCGCCTGCTTCTCACAAGCTTTTACTAGGGTAGCCGCCTCCTCATTTAAGTTACCGAATTCAATCCATTTCCAAATATAGTCTAAGGAATCCCTTAATACCGACGCATCACCAAAACCGGTCTCTTTGCTGAAATCAACGTAATTAGGAAACATCCTTTCACAACAGTAGGTCATAAAAGCTATACGCTTCCAGTCCGGCATGCCATTTATCCAAAGCAAAATTTTTGTTTCGTTGAAAATTTCCACTTCCAGCCTTCATTTATCTTTAATGGGAATTTCTAATTTTCTCATGGCTTCCTGACATCCTGAGCATGCCGTTCGACTCGGCGAGACGCTTGTTGGCGTCAATCCCATATCTCTAGCGGCATTGACTCCGTTCACCTCCGCGTGCGTGCGTGCGGCGCCTTTTCCAGCCACCTCGCCAACTTGTAGGGCTGCACGCTGCGCTGGACGCAACCTCCCTTCGCTTGAAGTGACAACGCGAACACCTTCCGCCGTCTCTGTTACAGCAGTCGTGACTTTGGACTGAGTTATAGGTTTTAGTGCGCCCTGGATTTCCCTTGCCCTGGTGAGGGCGCTTACTGCTTCAGCAGACTTCGCAACAACCCCGCCTACGCCTGCAGCTGCTCCACCAGGACCATCACCAAACTGCGATAGGAACAGGTCCAACGCAACACTAAGTGTAACAGCAGCATGCTCACCCTGTGCTCGGTGGAAGTCATTGATAACGGCCGGGTCGCTGGAACCAAGTTTATTTTCCGCTGGAATTGTCTGCCTTCCATCCGGATCAGTGAACCGATACGGATTGTCATTAGCATACCAATAGCGATTGAATGCCCCTAAAGGATTGCCATAAGCCATCACGGGATCAACTGAAAGAAGTCTTCCAATCTGTGGATCGTAATACCGCTGCTGCATATAACTCAGCCCGGTCGCCGAGTCAGTCACATGCCCGGTAAACCCAGGTCCGTCCACTGCTGCCTTATTGACCATGCCGCCATACGGCTCATACACCGTCCGCTCGATCACATTGCCTGCGGCATCGGTGATCGCCACAGGTGAGCCCAAGGCGTCGGTGTGGATGTACTCCACCGTTTCGGCAAGACCTGTAGCCGGCCAGGCCAATGCCAACAGCAGCGCCGCACGACGCGAGATTCTCTTCAGCATCCTGGCATCCTCATTCCATCTCGCCCTGGGTCACCGGGAATGGTGGGCTCGACCATGCCGAACAGCCACCGGCGTTGCAGGCGCGCACCGTGTACTCGTAGGCGCAGTAGGCATTGCCGTTTGCACTGACATAGGTGCTGGGGCCGGTGTAAAGCGCATTGCCGCCACTGCTCTGCAATTGGTACTCCACTGCATCGGCGACCGCAGACCAACCGGCTTCGCACCAGACCTGCACCGGCGCGGTGCGCGTACTCAGCCAGTTCGCTGTCTGCATGGCCGGCGTCGCCGGTGGCGGAGAGACCGTCACCGTGACAATGCCCGAAGTCGGTCCGCAGCCGGCCATGTTGCAGGCCCTGGCGCGGTAGCCGTAGCTGCCCCTGCCTTTGCTGGTGTCAAAGCTGGTGGCAGCGCCCGCATATACCTGCACCCATCCTGCGCCATTACTGTCTTCTTCCAGCTGGAAGCTCTCGCTGCCGGATGGGGTGCTCCAACTCACCGTGTACGCGTTACCCGGCACCAGCGAGGGGGCCGACAGTGCGGGCTCCAGGCTGGGCGGGGCGACAACCTGCACCGTGACAGTGCCGGACCAGTTACCGCACCCGGCACGATTGCAGGCTGCCACCCGGTAGCCGTAATCGCCGGCAGTGCGGGCACCGCTCTCGAAGGCCTGTTGGAGGCCCTCCTGCAGCGTGGACCACGCTCCACCATTGGCACTTTCCTGCAGCACATAGTGAGAGGCCGCGCCTACAGTCGACCAGCTGACGGCAAAACCGCTCTGGGTGGCACGTGCAGGAGCACTCGTTGCGGGCGCACTGTCGGGCGGGTACACCACATTGACACTGGCGCTGGCGGAATAGGACGTACAGCCGATGGGATTGCAGGCGCGTACCCGATAGCCGTAAACCCCCGCCGCGCGTGCTGCAAAAGCCCTGGACAACTCTGCACCGGTGTAGCTTTGGCTCCAGGCACCATCGGCAACGCTCTCTTCCAGCTCATACCCGGTTGCACCCGAAGCGGCGGACCAGGCGATGCTGTAATTGCCGTTGTCGCCAAACTGAGGCACCGACAGGTCGGGCACGGTCGACGGTGGCAGCTCGATCGCCACTGTGGCGATGTTGCTCCAGCCTCCACAGCTGTCGCGGCATGCACGGACGCGATACTGGAAGCTGCCAGTCGATTTCCCGGTGACGGTGAACGTCAGCGCGCTTGCGTTGTAGATGCCTGTCCAGCTTCCGCCGCTGGCCGCTTCCTCCAGTTCGTAACGCGTTGCCGCGCCCACCGCGTTCCAGGTCAACGCGTAGTCGCCCTGATTGACGTAACCCGGGCCGCTCAATGCCGGAACATTCGGGGTCACGCTGCCCGACACCTGCGCCACCAGGCTGCCGTTGAGCTGGATGTAGTCCACGTCCTTGCCGGTGCGCTCATTGCGCTGCTGCCGCAGGACACCGGCATTGTCGTAGAACGAGTAGATCGCGCCGCTGGCGGAGGCCTGAGCGCGGATACGCCTTCCCTGCGCATCGTATTGATAGGTCTCCACTGCACCGACCTGACGCAGGCGGTTACCGTAGTCGAAATCGTAGGTCACGCCGTTGCGATTGTTTAAATTGCCCTGCACGTCGTAGCTCAATCCGACCAGCGTCGCTCCGCCGACGGCATCGACCACGTTGGTCAGGCGATTGTTGCCATCGTAAACATGCATGCGATCACGCGTTCCCACTTTGGCCGACTCCAGATTGTCCAAGGCGTCGTAGTTGTAGCTGGCGTCACCAAAAGCAGCAGAGGTTACGGTTTTCAACCGATCCAGGCCGTCGTAGGTCATGTCGCGGCTGGTGTTGCCGCCCGTTACGCCATCGCTGATGGCCATCACATTACCCATGGCATCATAGTCATAGCCATCGTCGAGCACCGCAGTGCCACCAGCCAGATCGGTACTGCGATCGGGGAGACCACGCACGTTCTGTCCCAATGTATGCACCACGCCATTGCCGTAGACGAACCGCGACATGCCGCCATTGGCGTAGTAGGTCACCTCGCTGGCAAAGTTGCCTGCACGGGTCGGGCGGCCCAATGCATCCGGCGCATAGTCCACAACACGCCCACTCGGGTAGGTATGGCCCGACAGCGCGCCATTCGCATCGTAGGCATAGCTCATGCTCCTGAGCCCAAGTTCGGCGTGCTGCTGAGACTCCAGAACCAGCAGGCGTCGGCGGTTGTACTGGTAGCTGCTGATCACCGGCAACGCGTCGCTGGTATTGGACGTGCTGATGGAGGCAGGCAGACCGTCTGGGGTATAGGACCAATCCTGATCGCCCCGACCATCAGGGAAGCGCAGTTGAAACAAGCGATTGCGCGCATCGTAGTTGCGCACCACGACACGGCCACTCGCTTGCGCCGCTTCGGTATCGCACTGGCTCGCGCTGGTCAGGGCGGTGCCCGATGCAGACCAGGCAAGATTGCCGGCTGCATCGTAGTCCTGCACGGTGGCGCCGGATTCCGGCTCGATGGTCTTGCACAGCTGGCGATACCCATCGTAGACATAGCGACGGGCCAGCTGCTGGCTGCCATCCCCGTTACGCCGGTTGATCGAGAGTGGAGTTCCGAGCGCATCGCGCTGGATCTCGGTAATCACGTCTTCGGGTTGGGAAATCGTCAACGGCATTTCGTACTCCGGCCCGGTATAGGCCAGATGCCGGGTCGTGGTGGAAAGACCTCGCGGATTGGTCACGCGGACGCTGAGATCGCCGATGTAATCGGTCGTGGTAACGAGCGGCCAGAGCTCCGATGCCTGCGTCATGCCGATCGGGCGCCCAAGCGCATCGTATGTATAGGAAGTGCCTGAGAGCGACTGGTTGACATCGTTCACTCCACGCGACGGGTACGAGGTAAACGCCTTCTGGCCAGTGACGTCATAGCGAGTGACCACGGCGCTATCGGTCTGTCCTTGTGCCACCTCCGCAGTCAGTACAGGGCGAAATAACGCATCCAGATAGGTCTGGGTTGTGTGCCCGCCCTGCGTGCGGCTGTGCAGCCAATGCCCGGCAGGCAGGCAGGCCGAGATTGGCTGCCTCCATGCGTTGCAGCGCAAAGCTCACTGCATTCCATGCCGTGCTGTCGCCCTGCGGATATTGGATCGACGCCAATCTCCCCATGCCGTCGTAGGTGTAGTTGGTAGTGAACCCGTTCTCATCGGTAAGTGCGGCAATCCATCCGTTGTCGTCGATCACCACCAATCGCGTCGCGCCATTGGGCGCTTCAGCGGTGCCGGGAAACTTGATTTGCTGCGGTACACCGAACTTCCAACTACTGAGCAGGGTTGCATTGCCACGCCCATCGCTGACGCTGGCGACCGTTCCATCAGCGGCGTAGCCCACACTCTGGGCAAGCCGCCCAAATGCATAGAAACGCACTGGTAAGCCGCTTGCAGTATCAAACTCGGCGCGGCTGCGCTGGATATCGCCGACGGTCTCTTGCTGGTCCTGTCCCAACAACCACAATCCAGCGTCGTCGTAGTAGGCCTTGGAGATAGTTCTGCTCTGGCCGGCAGAGTTCGACTCCACTGCAGATCTCTCGCGGGCGAAAGCATCGAAGGCAGTAATCTGGCGGACAAACTGCACACCATCCTGGGTTATGCTGGTGCTCTGCACGGGTCGGTTGCCATGCGACATGATCTCGTCACTGCCATATACATAGCTGGTACCAGCCAATGCCGGAAACGGTGCGTCTGCAAGCTGCGACTCTGTAACGTAACTGGTGGTCTCCACCTTGACATTGACATCGTTGCGCGTGGTCACGACGCCCAGCAATCGCCCATCGTTGTAGCGGACTTCCTTGCCGAACTCGTAACGCTTGACCGTGCCGTCGGGCCCGACTTCCACCGTGAATTTGTGTTCTGCGCTGCCTGCCGGATACAGCGGCCAGCTATCCACCGTGACGTCACGATCGTAGCGCCCACCTAAATTGAGATAGTCGTACTGCCATTGAGCAGGCGGCAGCGCAGGGCCGCTTATGGTCTTGGATTTGAGGGTGTAGGCATCGCGATATAGCGGCGTCTGGTTCCATCCATCCTCCAGCGTGGCGCTTTCCCCGTTTTCCTGACAATCGAAACGCACACCCATCCGACCGTGCCGGATCGGGCGCAGACTAAACGTTGCGACTGCTCCAGAAGGGTGGTTGACGGTATAGATCGCTTCGTTGTCGAGGAGGATACCCATTTTGGCGCACAGATCCATGCGTACACGATAATTGGATTCCGGCTCGTCCTGGGTTTGCCGCTGCTTGTATAGCAATGCCGGTGGCGTGATCGCATAGCCCCACGCTGTTCCATCCGGCAAAGTGACCGAGATCAGCCGGGAAGTAGTGCTGTCGTACTGGTAGCTCCACTGGCGCGTACCGCTGGTCATACTGGCGATGCGCCCCGCGTTGTCGTAGCCGAGCACAATGCTACGCCCATCGTTGGCATGGAGACGCTGCAGCTGCGCGCCACTCCATTCGTAGCGAACCCAGTTGCCGAAGCGGTCGACGATCTGGCTCGGATACAGAAATACCTTGTTGCGGCGGAGCACCGCATGCGTATCTGCCCCAAGGGTTTGCTTATGTGCCTGATCGTTATGGTCGCGCACCACCATCCAATCGAAATAATACTTGCTACCGTCGGGCGCATGCCCCACGAAGCCCTGCCCTACCTGCCCGCTCTTCAAGGCACCCAGGCATGAGAAGAACCAGCCGTCCTTGGTATTCCAGCGCACAGGCTCGGTAAACGTCGGCCTGACCTCGCGCGCATCTCCTGATGCGCCAAGCAGTTCGCCGCCCCCACCTCCGGGCAACGACAGCCGGTTGCCGTCCCAGTACTCGAAATCAGCAAAATCAATATCGAGGGTTCCGCGCACATTCCGGACCGTGACAGTCGGTGGTCCGCTCACGCTGTCACAGCGCTGCGCAGGCGCCCAACCGCCAGCAGCTGCCGTGGCCGCATCACCTCCAAAAACGCCTGAAAGAGAAGGGATATCCAGCTCCCAGTCGCCGAAGGCAAGATTGCTCTTGGGGTTGCTCGGGTCGAGCTTGCGTCCGATGGACACCGATAAGCCGCTATTTCCCGTCAACGACAGCTCGGTGGCAGAGAAGGACACCGACCCATCATAAAGATTGACCGACTCGCCAAAGATATCGCCCTTGAGCGGCTCGACCAGTTCCGCATATTTCAGCCGGTTGCCATATTCCTCATGCCAGCTTGGAATCTCCGCATGCAGCGTCGAACAAAAGCACGCGAGCGATAAAATCATTACCCCGAGTCTTGCGAGATCCGCAACAAACAGGCGACCAGTACCGCGAAGCCTATAAACCGGAAAAAATTGACCACATTTGTCATCAGACACGCCATGCGTCCTACTCATCCCTGACCTCTGCGCTGTAGTGAATATCCACTCATGACCGCCATCCCAGCCAGTGAACCAGCTGGCGTTTCGCGCGATGACCTGTCCTTGGTGCCTCAGACGAGTCTGTTCCGCAACGGGAATACCGTCAAGAAAAATTCAAAGCCCTAAGCACGTTGGAAAAGCGAAAGACGCCCATGCAGCGGCACCTCAAGCGCTCACCACTTCATTGCCGGCAATGCAGCGCTGAGGGGGTGAATTCGAAATACTCCAATCACGTTGCTATGCCTGAAAGATTCGCCTAGCTATCGTCGCGCCAGACACGCGCCGGTAAGACTCATGCGCTAGATCTGGATGCCGGACCCAACTTGTCAAGGACATCCCATGACCGCCTCCGATCCCGCCCGCCGCCGCGTGTTGCAAGGGCTGGGTGCCGGCCTGTTGTTGCCGGCCACTGCCGGTTGGTCCGCGCGCGGTCTGGCTGCGCCGTCCGGGCGGCCGCTGATCACCGATGGGGTGCAGAGCGGCGATGTCGTGGATGGCCGGGCGTTGCTGTGGAGCCGCTGCGATCGGCCGGCGCGGCTGCGGGTGGAATGGGATACGCGCCCGAGCCTGCGTCAGGCGCGTCGCGTGGATGGGCCGGTGGCTTCGCCAGCGCACGATTTCACAGCACGGGTGGATCTGGGCGCATTGCCGCGCGATCAGGACATCTTCTACCGGGTGCGCTTCGAAGATGCTGACAACGGCGTCTTGAGCGCACCGGTGCACGGCCATCTGCGCAGTGCGCCGCAGGCACGTAGCGATGTGCGCTTTGTCTGGAGTGGTGACACCGTCGGCCAGGGCTTCGGCATCAATCCGGACATCGGCGGCATGCGCATCTACAGCGCGATGCGCGAGCGCAACCCGGATTTCTTCCTGCACAGCGGCGACACCATCTATGCCGACGGCCCGATCCCGGCCGAGCTGATCGTGGAAGAAGGCAAGCGCTGGCGCAATCTCACCACCACCGCCAAGAGCAAGGTGGCCGAAACGCTGGACGAATTCCGCGGCAACTACCGCTACAACCTGCTCGATGAGCATGTGCGCCGCTTCAATGCCGAGGTGGCGCAGGTCTGGCAATGGGACGACCACGAAACCACCAACAACTGGTCGCCCGGCAAGCAGCTGGACGAGCGCTATCAGGTGCGCGATATCGGGGTGCTGGCCGGTCGTGCACGTCAGGCATTTCTGGAATACGCGCCGATGCGCGGTGTGCATGCCGATGGCAACGGGCGCATCTACCGCAAGATCAGTTACGGCCCGCTGCTGGATGTATTCGTGCTGGACATGCGCAGCTATCGCGGCGCCAACAGCGACAACCTGCAGCCGCAACCGGGCGCGGACGCGGCCTTTCTGGGCCCGCAGCAACTGGCCTGGCTGCAGCGCGAACTGGCCGGCTCGCGCGCGCAATGGAAGGTGATCGCCGCCGACATGCCGATCGGCCTGCAGGTGCCCGATGGGCAGGACGCCGCAGGCCGCGCGCGCTGGGAGGCGATCGCCAACGGCGATCCGGGTGTGCCGCGCGGGCGTGAACAGGAGATCGCCACGCTGCTGCGTTTCATCAGCACAGCGCGCATTCGCAACACGCTGTGGCTGACCGCCGATGTGCATTATTGCGCGGCGCATTACTACCACCCGGATCGGGCGGCGTTTCAGCAATTCGAGCCGTTCTGGGAGTTCGTGGCCGGCCCGCTCAATGCCGGGAGCTTCGGCCCGAATGCACTCGATGCCACCTTCGGCCCGACGGTGATCTTCCAGAAAGCACCGCCGGCACCCAACCTGTCGCCGCTGGCCGGATTTCAGTTCTTTGGCGAAGTGGAGATCGATGCACGCACCGGCGTGCTGACGGTGACCTTGCGCAATCTGGATGGGGTGGCGCAGTTCCGTCAGCCGATTTTGCCGCACGCTGCGACGCGGCCGGAACATGCCTGAGACGTCGGTCGGACCAGCAACGCAAGCATCCATGTCCGGCACGTGCTGCATCACGGTCCAGGACGCAACGCGCACCTGCGCTGCAGCCACGCAGTGAAGCGATCGCCGCGCCTATTCGGCCGGCAACGGGTAGAACGCCAGCGCAGCGCGGCAATCCGGTGCGGCCCACCATTCGTGCAACTGCCATTGCGTGGCCTGGCCGAGCGCGGGGTCGCACCACTGCAACTGCAATGCGCCGTCGGGTGCCACTGCGTAGGCCAGCCGATGCAGGCCAAACGACAGGCCATGCCCGTACGCCTTGAGCAGCGCTTCCTTGGCGCACCACAGGCGGAAAAACAGCACCTGTTGCGCGTCCGGCTGCAGGCCGGCCAGCACTGCGATTTCGTCGGCATGGAAGAATCGCTGCGCGATTTCCAGCAAACGCGGGCGCGCGCGGATGCGCTCCAGATCCACGCCCAGCCGCACGCCCTGCCCCAGGCCGACCAGCAGATAATCGCCGCTATGGCTCCAGCCGGTGTCCCGGTCGGGCAAGGCCGGCTGCAGCGACGGCCGCCCGCGCTCGTCGCGCCGCAGCGGCACCTGGGCCGGTTCCAGCGCCAAAGCCTGGCCCAGCAACTCGCGCGCCTGCGGTTCGCCACGCTCGCCATGCCGGTGCGGACGCAGCCACAGTTGCACCGGGCCGATATGCCAGCTTGCGTGCGCTGTCACGCTGCGTGCACCAAGCACAACAGCCGCATGCGCGTGCGACCACGCTCGACAGTCACTTCACGCCGGTCTGCGTTGAATGGCGCCCATGCACTACTTCCGGTGCAATCGCATGAGGAGTTCGGCAACATGGGCATCATCATCTGGTTGATCGTCGGCGGCATCGTGGGTTGGCTGGCCAGCATCATCATGCGTCGCGATGCACAGCAGGGCATCATTCTCAATATCGTGGTCGGCATCGTCGGCGCGCTGATCGCCGGGTTCCTGTTCGGTGGCGGTATCAATCAGGCCATCACGCTGTGGACCTTCGTGTGGTCGCTGGTGGGTGCGGTGATCCTGCTGGCAATCGTCAATCTGTTCACACGTGGACGCGTGCGCTAAGCACGCATCCACTGATGGAACATTCAACGCCCGGGCTTGCCCGGGCGTTGTCGTTTCAGCCATCGGCCGGAGCACGATCCAACGGATGGTGCACCCCATCTTCCACCGGCACGGCGATGTTCAACGCATAGGGATTGACGCCTTCCAGGCAACCGACGTTGTAGCCGTACTCGTTGGGATTGGAGCGCCGCCGGTGATGCGTGTAGATGCCGCACACACCGCAGAAGTAATGCGCCGCCACGTGCGTGTTGAACTGATACAGCCGCAGCACATCCTCGCCCTGCCGCACGTGCAGGCCGTCCAGCGTCACCGAGGCGACGATGGCACCACGGCGGCGGCACATCGAGCAGTCGCAACGGCGCGGATCGAGCAGGCCGTGCGGCAGATCCAGATCGATCTGCACCGCGCCGCAGTGGCAACTCAGCCGATGCACCGGGCTGATCGTGACCTCGCCAACCTTGTATGTGCTACGCCGCAGATGCCGCTCGCTCATGCGCCCGCCTCGGCCAGGCGCACCCAGGCCGGTGCGTGGTCGCTGGGGCGCTCCCAGGTGCGCGGTTCGCGGTCGATGCCCGCGTCCACCGCGCGTGCGCGCAAGGCCTCCGAGACCAGGGTCAGATCGATGCGCAGGCCCAGATTGCGGCGGAATCCGGCCTGGCGGTAATCCCACCAGCTGAACTGCTCGGCTTGCTCATGATGCAGCCGGAACGCATCGTGCAGGCCCAGCGCCAGCAGTTGTTCCAGCGCGGCGCGCTCGGCGCTGGAGGTGAGGATGTGGTGCTCGTTCCACACTGCCGGATCGTGCACATCGCGCGCATCCGGGGCGATGTTGAAGTCGCCCAGCACCACCAGCTGGGGATACTTGTGCAGCTCCTGCGCCAGCCAGTCGTGCACCGCGGCCAGCCAGCGCAGCTTGTAGGCGTACTTGTCGGTGCCCACGTCCTGGCCGTTGACCACATACAGGTTGACGATGCGCACGCCATCGACGGTGGCGGCGATCGCGCGCTGCTGCACGTCGTCGAAACCGGGGATGCCCATCTGCACGTCCAGCGCCGGCGAGCGCGACAGGATCGCCACGCCGTTGTAGGTCTTCTGCCCGCAGAACACGCTGCGATAGCCGGCAGCGGCCAGCGCCGCATCCGGAAACTTGTGGTCTTCCAGCTTGGTTTCCTGGATGCCGACCACGTCGGGTGCGAACGTGCCCAGCCACTGTTGCAGGTGCGGCAGGCGCACATTGAGCGAGTTGACGTTCCAGGAGGCAATCTTCATGGCGTGGCGCGGACCGTGGTTCAAACCACCAATGGTACCGCGCCGCCGGAGTGTGCTCAGGGGCGTGGGGCGATGCGCACGCCGAGCTGGTTGGCGACAGGGCGTTCCCGCTCGGAATGCCGGTGTGGATGAGACGATTGAGCGCGTGCAGGCGCACCGTCCACGCGCACGGTCAGGGTGCTGGAACCGCAGTCGGCGACCAGCATCCATCGCTTTTTGCGCGCGATCCAGGCCAGCGCGCTGCGCGGTTGGGCGCCTCGCCGTAGTCGGCGCGACTGGCCTCGCGTGGCTGGCGCTTGCCGTCGGCCATCTGCAGCTCGGCGGTGCAGGTCGAGCAGGGGCAGCAGGCCGCGGCCGGGAACACGGACAGGTGCGCAGGCGTGAGGCGGGATGACCGCTGATGAAAGAGGCTGGCAATTCAATAACTTACTGTAAATTAATTATTTCGACCGGACCGGGTAAGCTGGCCCCTCCCCCCGCGCCGCCGCTCGCCATGCCGTCCACTGCCGCTGTCGCATTGCCGCCGCATGCGCCGAATTTCCCCGGCCTGAGCCGCAACGAGCGCGACATGCTCGACCGCCTGCGCCTGGCCGGCGTGCTCACCCGCGCCGACCTCAGCCGCGGCACCGGGCTGACCGTGCAGACTGCGGTGCGCCTGATCGAAGGCCTGCAGGCGCGCGGCATGGTCCACATGGGCAGCGGCGTGGCACGTGCCGGCCGCGGCAAGCCGGGGGTGGCGGTGTCGTTGAATCCGGCGCACGGCCACACCTGGGGCGTCTCCATCGCCACCGACGCGCTGAGCCTGGCGCTGGTGGATTTCGCCGGCCAGGTACTGGCGGTCAGCGAGCTGCCGCTGGACGCGCGCAGTGCCGACGCGGTGTTGCTGCAGCTGCAGGCCGGCGACGCAGCGCTGCTGGCAGGCCTGGACCACGCGGTGGGGCCGCGGCTGGGGATCGGGTTGGCGATGAGCGGGTTCTTTACCGGCGAGGACGGGCGTATCAATCCGCCCGAACCGCTGCGCGCGCTTGGCGAGTTCGCCCTGGCGCCGTGGCTGGCGCAGGCCTGCGCGCAGCCGGTGTGGATGGACAACGACGGCAGCGTGGCCGCCGCCGGCGAAGCGATGCTGGGCGTGGGCCGTCGACATCGCGACTTTGCCTACCTCTATCTCAGCTACGGGTTCGGCGGCGGCCTGGTCATCGACGGCCAGGTCATGCGCGGTGCGCGCGGCAATGCCGGTGAATTCGCCGGCATGCTGCCGGCGCAGAAGCTCGAACGCGCCACGCTGGAACTGCTGCGCGAACTGCTGGCCGACGACGGCGTGGCGTTTGCCGACGTGCGCAGCCTGCTGGCCGCCTACGACCCGACCTGGTCGGCGATCGAGCGCTGGATCGCGCGCAGCGCGCCGGGAGTGTCGTTGATCGTCTCGGCGATCACCGCGGTGTGCGACCCGGAAGCGATCGTGTTCGGCGGCCGCCTGCCGGCCGATCTGGCCCGACGCCTGATCGCCGCCGTGCAGATCGACAACCTGCCGCGTCGCGGTCAGGGCAGGCCGATGCCGCTACTGCTGCCGGCCGAGGCACCGGCCGACGCCTGCGCGATCGGTGCGGCGACGCTCCCGTTGAAGGCGCGCTACTTCCGTTGACTGAAGGTGCCCCGCCCCTGTCGCGGGTGCTGACAGTCTGCGTTGCCGTTGGATAGGCGCTGGTTCGTGCGTCGCAGAACCGGCGTCAATCTGCGGTGGCAGCGCGCCCACGGCAGCAATAGCCGAACAACTCAACCGCCAGCTCACGTGCCTGTTGCTGCTGTTGTTGGGTGAGCGACTCCAGCAATTCGTTTTCTGCCTGCAACGGTGCCGATGGATCCAGCGCGTGGTCCGGCGGTTGGCGCGACGCCAGCCGCCACGCCGCCGCATACACCGGGTCGGGCGCATGCAACAGCGGCGATTCCACCACCTGCGCCAAGGTGTCGATGGCATCGCGATGGCCCGCCAATGCCAGCGCTTCCAACTCGGCCACAATCGCGGCCACCTCCTGTTCGTCGCTCGCCGACAGTTGCGCAGGCATGCCGGCAGGTGCGCCGGCCACCGCACGTTGCAGCAACTCGGCCGCACGCTGCGCAAGTAGATAGCGTTGCGCATCGGTATCGCCGTGTGCCGCGGCCGTGCGTAGCAGCGCCTCGATCTGCAGCTGCGTGCCGGCGACGCAGCGACGGCCCTCCAACGGCGGCACCTGTGCACCGCCGTGCGCGATCTGCGCGGCTCGCTCCTCACCCTGTTGACGACAGGCCAGCTGTTGCATGGCGCTGTCGAACAGGCCCTGAGCGACGCGCGCCGGCAGCTGCGTCGATGCAACGCCGGCATGCACCGCAGGGCGCGCAGCGACGCCGCTCTGCGGGTGCAACGCAGCAGGCGTGCGCAGGCTCCACATTCCGGCGGCCGACATCGCTACGGCCACGCACACCGCGCCCGCCACCGACCAGCGCGACCGCTTCCGATGCCATGGCCGCGCGCCAACGTTCAGCGCAGGCGCCGGCATCAACGCAGTGCCGCTTCCAGTGCGGCGCGATCGAACTGCAACGGGTTGTCCTGGCGCAGACGTTCCAGCGCAGCGGTGGCCGCCTGGTCGCGCAATTGCACTTCGATCTGTCCGCGCGCTGTCTCCAGCGTGGCGGGTATGCGCGCATCCACACGGATCAGGTGATATCCCTCCGGCCCGCGGACGGGGCCCGAAACCTGCCCCACGCCCAGCCCCTGCACGGGCGCAGCAAAGACATCGGCCACGTTGCGCAGGAAGATCGATGACAGCTGGCCGCCCTCGGCCGCAGTGCTAGCATCGTCGGATTCGCGCATTGCCAGTTCTTCGAAGGGCGTGCCGGCATCCAGCTGTTGCTTGAGCCGCTGTGCGCGTGCGAGCGCCTGCGCATCGGTCAACGGTGTGCCGCGCCGGGCATCGCCTTGGGGCTGCAGCGCCACGAATAGATGGCTGAGGCGAACCTCGTCGTAATCGTGCGGATGCGCATCGAACTGGGCCTGCACCTGCGTGGCGTCGATAGACGCGGCATCGCGTGCGCGCCGCTGCATTGCCTCGGCAAGAATGGCATCGGTGGCCTGACGGATGTGCGCGGCCACCACCGGGTCGTCTTGCAGATGCGCCTGGCGGGCCTGGTCCACCAGCAGCAGCCGGTCGGCAAATTCGCGTACGAAACTCGGGTCGGCCGCAACGGCCGGATTGGCATTCTGGGGCAGGTCGGCCAGGGCCAGCGCGCGATATTCCGGCGCACTGAAGGTCCGGTGTCCAATCTGCAGCACCTTTCCGGAAGCCGGGCCAGTGTGCAGGTGTGCATCGGGCGTGGCGGCCTGCGCCAGCGGTGTGGAGCAGGCAAGGCTCAACCAAAGTAGCCTGAAACAATGCGGTGTGGAAAACATGGGCAATCTCCGTCATGGCATGAACCGGCGGCGGCAGTGCCGCCGCCGGGGCCGCCGGCCCGCACGGGCCGGCAACAGCTGCTGAGAGCGGCTAACGAAACGTAGCGAGCAGTCGTCAGGTGGGCGTGGGCGACGCGCAGGGACCGGCGTGTACGAGTGGTACATGAGGGTTCCGAGCACCGGCCGCGCCCGCCTGGCGGCTGCGCAGTAGTTTTGTCAGTTGCTCTTAGTCGTGCTTGCCGCGCGCACGCAGGTAGGCGATGGCCGCTTTCGGGTCGTCGCTGGTGATCAGGCCAAAGGCCTCGTCGCGTACGATGAAATCCAGATTGCCGCGATTGTCGGCCGTGTCGCGGCCACCGCCGTAGGAGAAATACAGATCCGACAGCGCGTAGCAGCAGGCGCCGCTGTTTTGATAGAACTTGCCAGCAGACGGGCCATCCGGAATCGCCTGGAACACGCCCACGCGATACCCACGCTCGCGAATGAAATCGGCATCGCTCTGCAGCAGGCCGCCGAGTTGCTTGACGTTGATCTCCATCGTCTGGTGACCGTTGTTCATCCATGCCGAAATCGTCTGGCGCACATTGATCTTGCCCAGCATGTTGGTGGTGAACACCGGTATGCCGACCATGCCGCTGCCATCTGCACGGTAGGCATCGCGACTGGTGTACAGCGTTGCATTGACCTTGGCGGCTACATAGCTGCCCGATGCCGCGCCGAACTGGCTTTCGGCGGCCTTGCGCACTGCGCGTACCGTGGCCGCATCCTTGATGTCGAACACCATCGGCGTACGCAGGTTGTGCTGCTTGTAATAGGCAAACAGCTCATCCACACGCGGTACGTGATAGCCGGTGGTGGTACGACGATCAGGCGTCAGCAGGAACAACTGGCTGACCTGCGACCACGGGGTGACCAGAATCGACGGGTTGACGCCCTGGTTGGTGATCGGGTCGTACTTCACTCCGGGATGTTGCTGCCACACGGTGGTGGTGCGGCCCAGGTTGTAGTCGTGCAGCAATACCGGCACGCCATCGCTGGTGAGCTTGACGTCCAGCTCCACGCCATCCATGCACTGGTCGTTGGCGATCTGCAGCGAGCCGCGCGAGTTTTCCGGCATGTCGGCGATGCCGGCGTATTTGCCCCATAAGCCACGGTGCGCCAGCACAACGGTATTGGAGGAGTTGAACAGGATGCGTTGCATCTTGATATCGGAGCTGTCGTTGCAGGCGGCCATCGCCAGCTGCGGCAGTGCAGCCAGCAGGGCCAGGGCGCCGAACAGGCGGCAGGCGCGGGCCAGCGGATGTGGAGCGAGGAGGATAGGCATGGTCTCAGTGTCCCGGTTCGTAGGTACAGGAAGGGCAAGAGGTGGACGAGAGCCGACGGGTCGACGCAATCGGCGGACTCGCTTGCAGCGCACTCGCCAACCGGTCGATACCGGGGGAGAGGCCAAGCCGGGCGTGATCAGCGTTCGGCTTGCGGCCAATTTAGTCACCCTAGATGACTTAATTTCTTCGCTGGTGTTGCGGTTGTTCGCGATCGCGCAGGCATTGCGTACAAAACGAAGCGGGCGATGCGATCGCATCGATGCCACGCAAGGACGCAGCGCTGTCGTGCATGCGCGCGCAGCGCGTCGCACGCCCGCGCACCGAGGTCTGATGGGGCGTTGCGCCCGGGTCGTCACGATGCTGGATCGCTGCCGGCACCCGCACGGTGCGCGCGCTCGACCGATACCCCCCCGCCCTTCGCGTCAGAAGACGATCGTAGGGACGTGGCAACACAGACGCTGCCCGCTGCCAGCCTTGGCCAAAACGCAAAACGCCGGCACAAGGCCGGCGTTCTGCGACTGCGCAGTGACTGTACGTCAGTGACCCGACGCACCGCTGGCACCCAGGCCGGTTTCGGCACGGATCTGCTGCGCCTTGAACGCTGCACGTTCGTTGGCGGCCTGCGGGCTGTGATCCAGGATCGAGAACAGCCAGATGCCGACAAAGCCAATGGTCATCGAGAACAGCGCCGGCGAGGTGTACGGGAACGGCGCCGAACCGGCTGCATTACCCAGCGTGTCCACCCACACCGACGGCGACAGGATGGTGAGCACCAGCGACGAGACCAGGCCCAGGAAACCGCCGACCACCGCACCGCGGGTGGTGCAGTTCTTCCACAACAACGACAGGATCAGCACCGGGAAGTTGGCCGAGGCCGCGATGGCGAACGCCAGCGACACCATGAAGGCCACGTTCTGCTTCTCGAACACGATGCCCAGCAGCACCGCGATCACGCCCAGCACCAGGGTGGTGGCACGCGAGACCTTCAGCTCCGAACCCGGCGCCGGATTGCCCTTCTTGATCACCGTGGCGTACAGGTCATGCGACACCGCCGAGGCGCCGGACAGGGTCAGGCCTGCGACCACCGCCAGGATGGTGGCGAAGGCTACCGCCGAGATGAAGCCCATGAACACGTTGCCGCCCACTGCATTGCCGACCAGCACTGCCGCCATGTTGGCCGCGCCCTTGCCGCCGTGGATGGTGCCGGTGGCGACATCGGCGAACTGCGGGTTGGTCAGCACCAGCGCGATCGCACCGAAGCCGATGATGAAGATCAGGATGTAGAAGTAGCCGATCCAGGTGGTGGCCCACAGCACCGACTTGCGCGCCTGCTTGGCATCGGGAACGGTGAAGAAGCGCATCAGGATGTGCGGCAGGCCGGCGGTGCCGAACATCAGCGCCATGCCGAACGAGATCGCCGAGATCGGGTCCTTCACGAAGCCGCCCGGGCCCATGATCGACAGGCCGGCCTTGGCCGCGTCCTCCGGCGATGCGCCGCCATTGGCCGCGATCGCGGTCTTCACCCGCACGCCCTCGGCAAACAGCGCCTCGAAGCTGAAGTTGAAGTGCCACATGATCGCCACCGCCATGAAGGTCACGCCGGTCAGCAGCAGCACCGCCTTGATGATCTGCACCCACGTCGTGGCGGTCATGCCGCCGAACAGCACGTAGACCATCATCAGCACGCCGACCAGGGTCACCGCCACCCAGTAGTCCAGGCCGAACAGCAGCTTGATCAAGGCACCGGCGCCGACCATCTGTGCGATCAGATAGAACAGCACCACCACCAGCGTGCCCGACGCGGCAAAGCTGCGGATGGCGGTCGGCGCGAAGCGGTAGCCGGCCACGTCGGCGAAGGTGTACTTGCCGAGGTTGCGCAGCCGTTCGGCCATCAGGAAGGTCAGGATCGGCCAGCCGACCAGAAAGCCGATCGCATAGATCAGGCCGTCGTAGCCATTGGCCATCACCGCCGCGGTGATGCCCAGGAACGAGGCCGCCGACATGAAGTCGCCGGCGATCGCCAGGCCGTTCTGGAAGCCGGTGATGCCACCGCCGGCGGTGTAGAAGTCCGAGGCCGACTTGGTCTTGGCCGCCGCCCACTTGGTGATCCACAAGGTGCCCAGCACGAAGAAGCCGAACATGCCGATCGCCACCCAGTTGGTGGGCTGCTTGTCGACCTGGCCCATGTCGCCGCCGGCGGCCAGCGCGATGCCGGCCGGCATCAGCCCGGCCAGGATCAGGAGAAGGCGCGAATACTTGCTCATTTGCGTGCGTCCTCGAGGATCTGCGCGGTCAGCTGGTCGTAGGTGTTGTTGGCGCGGCGCACGTAGATGGCGGTGATGACGATGGTGAACACCATCACCCCGATCGCGATCGGGATGCCGATCGAGGTCACGCCGGCACCGATCGGCTTGGCGAGGAATTCCTTGTCGAAGGCGATCAGGCCGATGTAGCCGTAATAGGCCAGCAACATCAGCACGGTGAGGGTCCAGCCCAGCGCGTTGCGCTGGCGCTTGAGTGCGTGGTACTTCGGATTGGCATCGATCTTGGCGATCAGTGCGTCATTCGAGACGGTCATTGTCTGTCTCCTGGTAGAGCGCGGGTAAAACGACGGTGGCCTTGCCCGTCCCACCGCAGTGGAACGAGCCGCCGGTGGCAGAAACTAGAAGCTGTACTTGGTGGTGAATTGCAGGCGCGAAATGTCGCCGCTGTCGCCGTTCTCGGCTTCGCGACGGCCATACATCAGCTCCGCGCCCACATCGACCTTGGGCAGCGGCGAATAGAACACGTTGGCGCGGATGCTCTGCTGCGATTTGCTCGCAAGCGCGCCGGTATTGGCGATGTCGTGGTCGTAGTTCACCCGCGAATACATGATCGTGCTGCGCAGCTTGGCGTTGTAGTCGTGGCGCCAGGCCACCCAGCCGGCGATCGTGCTGACGGTCTGGATATTGCCGTCCATGTCGATCTCCACATCCGAGCCGTTGCCCAGGCCCAGATAGCGCCCCAGGCCCTCGCCGTAGCTGAGCTGGTAGCGCAGATCGTTGTTGGAATTGATGATCCAGCGGCCGCCACCGGCAATCGCGCCACCGAAGTCGGTGTCGTTGGTCAGCGCACTGCGCGTGCGGTACTGGCGCGCGATCGCCGACAGGCCGAACGTGCCCCAGGTGCCCTTCCAGTTGTAGCGCGCGGTCAGGTCCGGCATCGCACCATGGTCGGAGGCCAGGATGGTGTTGCCGCCCTGGTAGGGCGTGGTCAGCGTCTCGGGGTTTTCCGCCGACACGCTGAAGGCGCCACGGGTGTAACGGATCTGGGTCTGGCGGCTGAACAGCGCGCCATCGGTCGGCCCGACGATGTCGGCGGCCTCGGGCAGGATCGTGGAGTCGATGAAGTTGGACCAGGTCTGGCCGGCCAGCCAGTTGTTCCAGCTCACGTAGGCGTGGCGCAGGGTGCCGCCGTACAGATTGTTGACCTGGTTGGCCAGCGCGTTGCCGAAGAAATCCAGTTCGATGAAGCCGGTGATCTTGTCGCCGTTTTCGGTGACGGTGTCCACGCCCAGGTTGAAGCGCGAGAACTTGGCATGGAAGTCGGTATCGGTGCTCGAGGCCTGGCCACCGACCGGCGTCTGGGTCGGGATATACAGGTAACGGCCCACCGCGCCCTCGGGCAATGCGCCGTCGGAGGTGCGGGTGGTCATGAAGTCGGCCTTGATGAAACCACCGTAACGGAACGTTGTCCCCGCCGCTGCGTTCGGTGTGATGCTGGTCAGCTGGATCGGCCGCTTGCCGGCCGGCACCGCAGGCGCGGCCGGTGCCTGTGCCTGCGCGGCGCGCACCTCGGTCACCTGGGTCTGCGTCTGCGTGATCTGGCCCTGCTGTTGTTGCTGCGCCGACACCAGCAGCTGGACCTGACGCTCGAGCTCGGCAATGCGTGCTTCCAGCGCCTTTTCCTTGGCGGTCTGCGCGAACGCCACGCCCGGCAGGATGCTCGCCACGAACAAGGCAGCCGCCAGCGGATGGCGCACCAACGGTGCAGTACGGTGTGTCATGGACCCCTCTCCCCGATAAGGCCTCGCGCTTAATGGCGATGCTGTGCGGAGCGTGAGGCAGTCCGCGCTTTGGAGCCTATTCGCCTTTGGTCGTAGCTGCAACGCAGCATTCCGCAAGGTGACCGATCGTCGCACCAGGGCCAGCAACCGATTGCCGATCGCGCGCTGCGGCGGTTAAGACCAAGGTCTAAGGCGCGGTTGAACGCCGGGACAGAATGGATGCGGCACACTGATTGCCTACCGAGGGCAGCCGCAACGTCCTCTTCCGACAAGTTCATCGCAAGTGAGGGTGCCATGGCTGATGTTTATCCCGTCGATCCCGCGTTCGCCGCCGATGCGCGCATTACGCGCGAGCAGTACGCAACGCTGTACCGCGAATCGATCGAACACCCCGAGCAATTCTGGGGCAAGGCCGCGCAGCGGCTGGAATGGTTCAAGCAACCCACCCAGGTGAAGGACGTCAGCTACGCGCTGGACGATTTCCATATCCGCTGGTTCGGCGATGGCGAGCTCAATGCCAGCGTCAACTGCCTGGACCGCCAGCTGGCCACGCGCGGCGACAAGACCGCGCTGTTGTTCGAACCCGACAGCCCGGACGCGCAGTCCTACCCGGTCACCTATCGCGAGCTGTACGAGCGCGTCTGCAAGCTCGGCAATGCGCTGCGCAATCTCGGCGTCAAGAAGGGCGACCGCGTCACCATCTATCTGCCGATGATCGTCGATGCCGCCGTGGCCATGCTCGCCTGCGCGCGCATCGGTGCGGTGCACTCGGTGGTGTTCGGCGGGTTTGCCGCCAACTCGATTGCCGACCGCGTGGTCGATTGCCAGAGCAAGCTGATCATCACCGCCGACGAAGGCCTGCGCGGCGGCAAGAAGATTCCGCTCAAGGCCAATGTCGATGCGGCGCTGAAACTGCCCGGCACCAACACCGTGGAAACGGTACTGGTGGTGCGCCACACCGGCGGTGCGGTGGAGATGCAGGCACCGCGCGATCGCTGGTTCCACGATGTGGTCGACGGCCAGCCGGCCGAGTGCGAACCCGAGCGCATGAACGCGGAAGATCCGTTGTTCATCCTCTACACCTCCGGTTCCACCGGCAAGCCCAAGGGCGTGCTGCACACCACCGCCGGCTACCTGCTGTTTGCCAGCTACACGCATGAGGTGGTGTTCGACCTGCGCGAGGACGACATCTACTGGTGCACCGCCGACGTGGGCTGGGTCACCGGCCACAGCTACATCGTCTACGGTCCGCTCGCCAACGGCGCCACCGCAGTGATGTTCGAGGGCGTGCCGAACTACCCGAACGTGTCGCGCTTCTGGGAAGTGATCGACAAGCACAAGGTCAGCATCTTCTACACCGCGCCCACCGCGATCCGCGCGCTGATGCGCGATGGCGAGGAGCCGGTCAAGAAGACCTCGCGCAAGAGCCTGCGCCTGCTCGGCAGCGTCGGCGAGCCGATCAATCCGGAAGCCTGGCGCTGGTACTACGAGGTGGTCGGCGACAGCCGCTGCCCGATCGTGGACACCTGGTGGCAGACCGAAACCGGCGGCATCCTGATCTCGCCGCTGGCCGGCGCGGTCGATCTCAAGCCGGGCTCGGCCACCCTACCGTTCTTCGGCGTGCAGCCGGCACTGGTGGATGCCGAAGGCAAGATCCTGGAAGGCGCCACCGAAGGCAACCTGGTGCTGCTGGATTCGTGGCCGGGGCAGATGCGCTCGGTCTATGGCGACCATCAGCGCTTCATCGACACCTACTTCCGCACCTATCCGGGCAGCTACTTCACCGGCGACGGCTGCCGCCGCGATGCCGATGGCTATTACTGGATCACCGGCCGCGTGGACGATGTGATCAACGTGTCCGGCCACCGCATCGGCACCGCCGAAGTGGAAAGCGCGCTGGTCTCGCACCCGAAGGTCGCCGAAGCGGCCGTGGTCGGCTTCCCGCACGACGTCAAGGGCCAGGGCATCTATGCCTACGTCACCCTGATCGCCGGCGAAACCCCGAGCGAGGAACTGCACAAGGAACTGGTGAGCTGGGTGCGCAAGGAGATCGGCCCGATCGCCTCACCCGATCACCTGCAATGGGCACCGGGCCTGCCCAAGACCCGCTCGGGCAAGATCATGCGCCGCATCCTGCGCAAGATCGCCGAAAACGCACCCGATCAACTCGGCGACACCTCGACCCTGGCCGATCCGTCGGTGGTGGATTCGTTGGTGAGCGAGCGGTTGGCGCGCTGAGGGGCGGGGATTGGGCATTCGGGAATGGGGATTCGCAGAAGCGGGTTCCCAGTCCTTCGCCATTCCGCGTTCGAATGTCCGGTATTGAACGGCAGTCGGGACGCAGACGGCGCTTTCAGACCGGCTCTTGCGAATTCCGATATCCCTGCTTCCACGAATCCCGGCTCCCAAATCCCCCCATCCCGCGCGTCTGCAAATCCCCACTCCCCCCATCCCCAATCCCAGCCGCTCAATGACCACCCTGCTGATCGCCGATGACCATCCCCTGTTCCGTGAGGCCTTGCGCGGGGCTGTGCAGCGCGTGATGCCGGGGGTGCAGTTGTTCGAGGCCGACACGGTGGATGCGCTGTACACCCTGGCCGATGCGCAACCGGATGCCGATCTGCTGTTGATGGATCTCAACATGCCGGGCGCGCAGGGATTCAGCGCGCTGGTGCATATGCGCTCGCTGCATCCACAGTTGCCGGTGGTGGTGGTGTCGGCACGCGAAGAGCCGACGGTGATGCGGCGTGCGATCGACCATGGCGCGTTCGGGTTCATTCCCAAGTCCGCCGATTCGGACACCATCGGCCGTGCCCTGGCCACGGTGCTCGATGGCGAGCGCTGGATCCCGGCCGAAGCGCAGAACCTGCCGCCGACCGACAGCGAAGAACGCGAAGTGGGCCAGCGCCTGCGCGATCTCACTCCGCAACAGTTCCGCGTGCTGCAGATGCTCGGCGCCGGGCGTCTCAACAAGCAGATCGCCTACGACCTGGGTGTGTCCGAGGCCACCATCAAGGCGCATGTCACCGCGATCCTGCGCAAGCTCGGCGTCACCAACCGCACCCAGGCGGTGCTGATGGCCGGCAAGCTCGCCATCGATGCCGACGGCATCGTGCTACCGCCGCCTGAAGAAGACTGAGCGCGTTCGTCAGCCGGCCTGCGAAAACGAAGGCCTACCGCCGCAGCGAAGCGGCGCGTGAGGTCACCACCGCAGAGGACAATCAACGCAACGGCTGGCCCGTGCAGACCTTCGACGCGCTTTGCGGCGAGGGCACATGCCACACCGCGTTTTCGTTTTCGTCCTCGCCTTCATAGATCGCATAGCGCCCATCGTCCTGGCGATGCATGGTGGGGCTGAAGGTGACGAAATCGGTGCGGCCGTCGGGGCCGATGAAATGCATGTCGCCTCCGCACACGATATTGGAATTGGTTTCCGGCCCCAGGGCAGCGCAGGTGACCTGCGAGGTCTCCGCGCGCACCACGCGACTGACGCGTGGCCGGACCAGCCCGCGATCGGCGGCCTCGCAGAAGTAATCGGCAAGCACCGTGCGCATCTCACGCTGCGACGGCATCCAGGGCGGACAGCTGCTGTACGCATCGGCGGTGCAGCTTGAGACCACGGCGGCAGGCTGGCTGCGATCGGGCGCAGCAGCGAGGCTGTCTTGCAGTGGCAGCATCAGGCAGGCGGCGACAGCCAGCAGGGAAACGTAGGAAGGCATCGGAGCGTGGGATTGGAGTGCGCAGGGCGTGCGACTGTACGCCATGCGCAGTTGATGCCATGCATGCCCGCGCTGCGGCATCGGCAGGTGCGTGGCATGCTGTGCGCCTGCGGCGCGTCGGTGCGTGCCAGTGCCAGGGGATCCATGCAGCCACTCTCTTTTCCGCGCGGCCCGCTCGGGCTGGGCCTTGCGCTGGCCGTACTCGGCTGCGGCAGTGCGCAGGCCAACGACAGCAGCTTCGGCGATGACAACGGCACCATCCGGCTGTTGCATCAGCCCGATATCAGCATGGACAAGGAAGCGCTGCTGCTGAGCGAGGAGCGCGTGCAGGTGGACTACGTGTTCACCAACCACAGCGCGCGCGCATTGAGCGTGCCGATCGCCTTCCCGATGCCCCCGATGTATGTCGGCATGGCCGATCACAGCGAACTGACCGATTTCAATCTGTGGGTGGACGGCAAACCGGTGACCACCACGCGCAAGCTGGTGGTGTTGCTGGACGATGGCAGCGACATCTCCAAGGCATTCGCCGCAACCGGCTGGAGCACCGACGATATCGCCGCGTTCGCCGAATCGGGCAACGTGCCGACCGGGCGCACGCCGTTGCCGGCGCGCTGGATCGACCGGGACCAGCAACCGCGCTTCACGCTCAGCGAGTACTTCGTCTGGCAACAGGTCTTCCCGGCACGGGGCAGCGTGCAGATCCGGCATGCCTACGCGCCCAGCCTGTCCACCGGCGTGCCGCAGGGCAGCGCGTTCCTGCTGGAGTCGTATGCAAAGCGCACCTGCATCGAACCGGCGACCAAGGCCAGCATGCAGCGGCGCGAGGGTGCGCACGGCCTGGGCTGGGCCAACCTGCGTTATGTGCTGACCACCGGCAAGAACTGGAACGGCCCGATCAAGGACTTCCAGCTGACCATCCGCAAGCAGGCCGCCAGCGATATCCTCAGCCTGTGCTTCGACGGCGCGCTGAAGAAGATCGATCCGCTGACCTTCCAGTTCAGGCAGGCCGACTTCGTGCCGATGCGCGATCTGGAGCTGCTGTTCGTGCGCGGCGTCGAGTGACCGGCGGCCAACACCCGCTAGCCGAACGCGCGTCTGCCTGCTGTCGGCGCGTTGCAGACGCGCTGCAGATCAGCGCTGATGGATCGCGCACCGCTTGTGTTCGCCTGGCGGCAGGGCGCCGCGTCATCGGTCGGCAATGATCGGTGCCAGCTGCAAGGATCAGATGACGGCGGTAACGCTCGCAGCCACTGATCGCAGGAACACGCGCAGTCGCCGCACGCACTCTCATCGATGGTTCGGATAGTGCTGCGTGCCTCGCAGACACGACGCAGTGCTGTTGATCGACACGCCACACCACAGTTGCGCAATCGATCCCTGCCAACTGCTGCGAGACTGGCAAGCCCAAGCGCAGCGGCGTGACCGCCTCCACAACCCTGCACCGCGCGACATCGCAGTTGTCGATATCACCATTGACCATCAGCTCATGCCTGGGCAAGGCTCGGGCTTGATGACGCTAACGGAGCTGGTATGGCGCGACGTTTCCCCTGGCTCTGGATCGGGCTGCTGATTGCCTGTGCATTGATCGCCGTGCTGGCATGGCAGAACAAGCAGCTGCGCGCGCAGCAGCAGTTGCTGCAGGCCCGCATCAGCGTGCCGTATGACGGCATGTACGTGCCGCGCATCGAAGTCACCGATACCGCCGGCCAGCGTCATCTGCTCGGCGTACCGCAGGGGCAGGCGCAGGTGCTGTTCTTCTTCACCACCACCTGCCCGTATTGCCAGCGCTCGGCCCCTACCGTGCTGCGTGCGGCGCGGCAGCTGCAGGCCAATCTGCCCGGCCGTCCGCAGTTGCTCGGCGTGTGCCAGTGCGATGCGACGCAGGCTGCGCGCTATGCGCATGTGCATGGCTTCGATTTTCCGGTGGTCACGTTGACCGATCGTCGCGCGTTGATGCTGTTTCGCGCGCGCAACGTGCCACTGCTGATGGCCATCGACGGGCAGGGGCGCGTGCGCCATTCCCGTCTTGGCGTCTTCGATACCACGGAGCAGGTGCAGGACCTGGTCGCCGCCTTGCGCCGCACGGATGCGCCAGCGGCTTTGGCAACGGTGAAGGAGTAATGCATGAAGAAGCGTTGGGGTACCTTGCGGACGGCGTTGATGGCGGCCACGTTCCTGGCCAGTACCGGTTTCGGTGCGTTCCAGGTGATGGCGGTCGATAACGCACAGCCGAAGACCGAATCGTGTAGTGCGTGGGCCTGCAAAGCCGAATGTCCGGAGTTTGGCGGCGACCTGGGGCAGGGCAACGTCTGCTACTGCTGCGGCTGACAGCGGCTATCACACCTACTGCGCAGTTCAGCCTCATCAGTCGCTTTAGGTCTGACGGCGGGGTCCCCCCGGGCCCCGCCGTTTGCCGGCAGCACCGCGCTCAGCGTAGCGCGCGATAGCGGAAATCGCGCAACACCACTGCGCCCTGCTGCGCGGCGTAGATGCCAAGCTGCAGGCTCAGGAAGCCGCCGAATACGTTGTGGTGGAAGCCGGACATTTCCATGCGCGTCGGGTGGCGGATCCACTGCCGGCCATCGTCGAACGAATAGTCGAAGGTCACCACGTGCGCCTCGTTGCTCAGACGCAGGCGGATGCGTCGGTGCGTGTTGGGCGCGCGTGCCCACACCAGTTCTTCTGAATACTCGTAGGTCTTGATGGTGTCGGGCGTAACGCCGATGCCGACGAAGGCCTTGTGGTTGTAGAACAGCAATAGGCCGCCCTCGGCATTGCCGATGAGTTCCAGCGCGACCTCGGCGACGTAGCCGCGATCGGGCACGCCGCAGGTCAGTGGCGAGCTGTCGGCCGGCGAGCTGCCGGAACAGGCCAGCGTGAGCGACCGATCCGCCCGTTGCACGCGCGCCTGCTCGCCGGGCCCGGGCGCATGCAGGCTCCATTGGGTGCCGAACCTGTCGCTGGAAAAATCGTCCGACAAGGCGAAACCGCTGAGCGCCGCGTTGCCGGTGGCATTTGCGCGTGCAGGCGTGCGCAATGGCCTGGACAGATCGCCACCGGTGGCGCGGAACCAGCCATCGGCGGTCCACTCGATCGGCTCCAGCAGAGTCTGCCGGCCCAGCGTGCGGAAGCCGTTTTCGTAGCCGTGATAGACCATCCACCAGTCGCCACGCGGCCCTTCCACCAGCGTGGCATGCCCGCGCGACCACCACGGCTCCTGTTCGGACTGGGTGCGCACCAGCGGGTTGCGCGGGCAGTGCTCCCATGGCCCATGCACCGAGCGCGCACGCGCGGCGATGACCATGTGCCCGGTGACCGGACCGGCGGTGCCGCCGACCGCGGTGACCAGGTACAGCCACCCATCGTGCCAGGTCAGCTTGGGGCCTTCGGGGGCAAAGTTCTCCACGATCCAGTCGTCGGGATAGCGCCAGGGCGCGTAGGCCGGTTCCACCTGCCCGTCGGTGGCCAGGCCGTCGTCGCGCAGGCGCACCTTGCGGATGCCGTTGACGAACAGGTAGCGCTTGCCGTCCTCGCCCAGCACATGGCCGGGATCGATGCAGCCGGCGATCTGCAGATCGATTGGGTCGCTCCAGGGTCCGCGGATGTCGTCGGCCCAGATCACGAAGATCGACCAGCCGGTGTCGTCCGGATTGGCCGGGATATAGATGAAATAGCGGCCATCGTGCTTGCACAGGTCCAGTGCCCAGATCGTGCCCAGCTGCTTGCGCAGCGCCGGGCCGAGCGGCGTCCAGTTGACCAGGTCGGTGGAATGCCACAGCACGATGCCCGGATAGGAAAGGAACGACGAAAACGTCATGTAGTAGTCGTCGCCATCCTTGAGGATGGTGGGGTCGGGGTGATCGCCGGCCACGATGGGATTGAGGTAGCTGCCGTTGCCCAGGTCTGCCTTGCGCTGGCCTTCGATACCGCGCGCCCACTGCGGGGTGCCGGTGCAGGCCGCACGCGCGTCGCCCGCCAGTGCGGCCGGCGACAGCGGGGCGACGACGGCGCCGGCGGCAAGCACCTTGAACAGGTCCCGGCGGGTGGTGGTTGGCATGGGTGCGCGTTCGTGCGGGACGGGCTGGTATCTAGCCTCAGGTATCGGACCGGGGCAACCGCGCAGGCGGCGTTATAGGAAGCGCTCATGCCAGCTGCGGATTTCGACATAGATCAGCTGCTACGGCGTGTGGAGCTCGCAAGCGGGCAAGGTGCTGGAATCCACACATGTCGCACGTGCTGAACACCACCAGCTGCAATGCTGCACTGCAGCGTGATCTGTTCACTTATGATTGCGATATTCATATGCGAACAGACCGGCATCGGCCGGCTGGTGGACGTTGCGATGCCCAGTGACTGCTTCAACGATTGCGTGAGCACCTGTTCGGCGACCGCCAGCTGCGCGGAGCGTGCGGCGTGACCATTGCACGGCAGCGTCTGGGCAACACCGACGTGCAGCTCTCGGCACTGGGCTTTGGTGCCGCGCCGATCGGCAATCTGTATGCCGAGGTCGACGAGGGCCAGGCACTGGCCGCCGTGGCAGCTGCGTTCCAGGCCGGCATCCGCCATTTCGATACCGCGCCTTACTACGGCTATGGGCTGAGCGAGAGCCGCCTGGGCCGTGGCCTGGCCGGCGTGCCGCGCGGCGCGTATACGCTGTCGACCAAGGTCGGCCGCTGCATCTACGACGATGCGCAGGCCGCCGCCGGGCGCGACGGCTTTGCGGTGGCGGGCCGCCGCGCCGAGTTCGACTACAGCGCCGATGGCGTGCGGCGCGCGTTCGCCTCCAGCCTGGAACGCCTGGGCACCGACTACATCGACGTGCTGCTGCTGCACGACATCGGTGCGCTGACCCACGGCGACAACCACGCCAACGTGCTGCGCCAGGCCTTGGAGGAGGCCTTGCCGGCGATGGCGGAGCTGAAGGCGGCCGGTGCCTGCGGGGCGATCGGGCTGGGCGTCAACGAGCAGGACGTGGCACTGGAGGTGCTGCCACGCTTTCCGCTCGACTGCGTGATGCTGGCCGGCCGCTACACGCTGCTGGAACAGCACGGCGCCCGCACCCTGCTCGAGCAGGCGCAGCAGCGCAACGTGGCGATCCTGTCGGCCGGCCCATACAGCTCCGGCCTGCTCAGCGACGCACGCGGCCCCGGCGCCACCTACAACTACGCCCCGGTCGACGCCGCCACCCTGCAGCATGCGCAGCGCCTGTACGCGGCCTGCGCAGCATTCGAGGTGGATATCGGCGCGGCGGCGTTGCAGTTTCCGCTGGCACATCCGGCGGTGACCACGGTGGTGGCCGGCATGCGGACGGTGGCCGAGGTGCAGTCAGCCGCCGCGCGCCTGCAGGCGCCGATCGCACCGGCACTGTGGCAGCGCCTGCGCGATGGCGGCTTGCTCGACGCGGACCTGCCCACGCCATGAGCCGCATCGACGCACACCTGCATTTCTGGCAGCTGGCCCGTGGCGATTACCACTGGCTGACGCCCGAGCTGGCGCCGCTGTATCGCGACTTCGGCCCCGCCGATATCGGCCAGGCGCTGGACGCTGCCGATATGGAGAGCGTGGTGGTGGTGCAGGCGGCCGCGACCGAGGCCGAAACCCGTTACCTGTTCGAGCTGGCGCGCGCCGATGCGCGTATTGCCGGCGTGGTCGGTTGGGTCGATTTCGCCGCGCCCGATGCCGCCGCACGCATCGACGCGCTGGTGCAGGCCGGCGGCGGCGTGCTCAAGGGTCTGCGCCCGATGGTGCAGGACATCGCCGATGTGCAATGGCTGGCCCAGCCCGAACTGGATGCTGCCTTCGATGCGCTGATCGCGCACGACCTGGCCTTCGACGCCCTGATCCGCAGCGTGCATGTGCCGGCGCTGCAGGCACGCCTGAAGCGCCATCCGCAGCTGCGCGTGGTCATCGATCACGGCGGCAAGCCGCAGATCGCCGCAGGCGAATTCGTCGCCTGGGCCGCCGGCATGGCCGCGCTGGCGCAGCATCCCAATGTGCACTGCAAACTCTCCGGCCTGCTCACCGAAGCAGCGCGCGGCGCCGGCGTGGAGGCGCTGGCACCGTATGTCGCGCATCTGTTCGCACGCTTCGGCCCGCAGCGTGTGCTGTGGGGCAGCGACTGGCCGGTGCTGACCCAGCGTGCCGATTACGCGCAGTGGTTCGACATCGCACAACAGCTGGTCGCCACACATGCCGACGGCCATGCCGGAGCGGTGTTCGGCGACAACGCACGCACGTTCTATCGTCTGCCACGGCCGGCGGCCCCCACCCACGGAACCTCTTCGGTATGACTGTCTCGATCCCTGCAACTCCCAACGACCGCCTGCATGGCAAGCGCTGCCTGATCACCGCCGCTGGCGCCGGCATCGGCCGCGAAAGCGCACTGGCCTGCGCACGCGCCGGTGCGCAGGTGATCGCCACCGATATCGACGCCGCTGCCCTGCAGGCGCTGGCGGCCGAATCGGAGGCCATCACCACCCAGCTGCTGGATGTCACCGACGCGGCGGCGGTTGCCGCGCTGGTCGCGGCGCACGGCCCGTTCGATGTGCTGTTCAACTGCGCCGGCTTCGTGCACCAGGGCAGCATTCTCGATTGCGACGAGCCGGCCTGGCGGCGCTCGTTCTCGATCAACGTCGATGCGATGTACTACACCTGCAAGGCGGTGCTGCCGGGCATGCTCGAACGCGGCCGCGGCAGCATCATCAACATGTCCTCGGTGGCCTCCAGCATCAAGGGCGTGCCCAACCGCTTCGTCTATGGCGTCACCAAGGCCGCCGTGATCGGCTTGAGCAAGGCCATTGCCGCCGATTACGTGGCCCAGGGCGTGCGTTGCAACGCGATCTGCCCCGGCACCATCAAGACGCCGTCGCTGGGCCAGCGCGTCAAGGCACTAGGCGGCGACGAACAGGCGGTGTGGAAGAGCTTCACCGACCGCCAGCCGATGGGCCGCCTGGGCGACCCGCGCGAGATCGCACAGCTGGTGGTGTACCTGGCCTCGGACGAATCGTCGTTCACCACCGGCCAGACCCACATCATCGATGGCGGCTGGTCCAACTGAGCGCGCTGCGTACCCCAACGTGGGCGGCCAGTGCCGGATGCGAGCTGTACTGCCTTGATTTGAGCACGCCGTCCTTATCCACCCGATGCATGCGCGCTAGCGTTGCTGGCCGCTCCATTCCTCACCTGCAAAGGAAGACTGCATGAAACTCGTACGCGTTGGCGCCCCCGGCCAGGAACGTCCTGGCCTGATCGATAGCGAAGGCCGCATCCGCGATTTGAGCGGCGTGATCGACGATGTGGCCGGCGAGCACATCACCAATGCCGGCCTGGACAAACTGCGTGCGTTGGACGTGTCCACGCTGCCGCTGCTCGACGGCGAGCTGCGCTATGGCGCCGCAGTGGGGCAGATCGGCAAGTTCATCTGCGTGGGGCTGAACTACGCCGACCACGCGGCCGAATCGGGCATGGACGTGCCCAAGATGCCGATCCTTTTCATGAAGGCCACCACTGCGGTGACCGGCCCCAACGACACCGTGATCATCCCGCGCGGCTCGGTCAAGAGCGACTGGGAAGTGGAACTGGGCGTGGTGATCGGCGATGTGGCGCGCGATGTGGCGGTGGACGACGCGCTGAACCACGTCGCCGGCTACGCGGTCATCAACGATCTGTCCGAGCGCGAGTTCCAGCTCGAGCATGGCGGCCAGTGGGTCAAGGGCAAGAGCGCCGACACCTTCGGCCCGATCGGCCCGTGGCTGGTCACCCGCGATGAAATCGCCGACCCGCAGAACCTGTCGATGTGGCTGGAGGTCAACGGCCACCGCTACCAGAACGGCAGCACCCGCACGATGGTGTTCGGCGTGGCCGAACTGGTCAGCCACATCAGCCGCTATATGACGCTGATGCCGGGCGATGTGATCAGCACCGGCACCCCGCCGGGCGTGGGCCTGGGCCAGAAGCCGCCGGTCTACCTGAAGCCGGGCGACGTGATGGAGCTGGAGATCGAAGGCCTGGGCCGCCAGCGCCAGCCGGTGGTGGCGCATCCGCGTGATGCTGCCTAAAGCCCCTCTCCCAACGGGGCACTAGGGCACGGCTTGCGCGCCTCTGGCGCGCGTGCGTTGGTGCGCCCGCGCCGCAAGCGCGGGCCGGGGCGCGTAGCGGGGTTGGGGTGAGGGTACGTAGCGACATATCCAAGCAGTTCGTCGCGATGTGCGTTTGCCGTCAGGCGTGACATGTCGGCATGTGTGTTGATGTGTCATGCGCAAATTTTTCAAGCGATGTGCGGGGGCGTTGAACTTCCAGGTGCTGTCGCGCGTTGGTATCCACACGCAGTTGGTCGCGCAGTGATGCGTTGATCTGTGTTGTTCGTTGATCTGTGTTGCAAACGCATGCGTACCTGCAGCGCTTCAATACAGTCGGCGCTTCGCGTCCGTACCCTCACCCCCTCCCGGGGGAGAGGGGCTCCGGCGCCCGTCTCCGTTTCCGTTCTCCGTTTCCGTTTCCGTTTTATTTCGCGCGTTTTATTCCCGTTTCCATCGCCCAGGACTTCCATGAGCACCATCATCGCCCTCGACACCCACGACGTCCGCTTCCCCACCTCGCGCGAGCTGGATGGGTCGGATGCGATGAATCCGGATCCGGATTACTCGGCCGCCTACGTCGTGCTGCGCACCGATGCGCCGGATGACCTGGCCGGCTACGGCCTGGTGTTCACCATCGGCCGCGGCAACGATGTACAGACCGCCGCGGTGGCCGCACTGGCCGAGCACGTGGTCGGCCTGTCGGTCGATGAGGTCATTGCCGATCTGGGCGCGTTCGCGCGCCGGCTCACCAACGACTCGCAGCTGCGCTGGCTGGGCCCGGAAAAGGGCGTGATGCACATGGCGATCGGCGCGGTGATCAACGCCGCCTGGGACCTGGCCGCACGCGCGGCGAAAAAGCCGCTGTGGCGCTACATCGCCGAGCTCAGCCCGGAACAGCTGGTCGATACCATCGACTTCCGCTACCTCACCGACGCGCTCACCCGCGACGAAGCGCTGGCAATCCTGCGCAATGCGCAACCGCAGCGTGCGCAGCGCATCGCCACGCTGATCGAACAGGGCTATCCCGCCTACACCACTTCGCCCGGCTGGCTCGGCTACTCCGACGAAAAGCTGGTGCGGCTGGCAAAAGAAGCCGTCGCCGATGGCTTCCGCACCATCAAGCTCAAGGTCGGCGCCAACGTGCAGGACGACATCCGCCGCTGCCGCCTGGCGCGTGAGGCGATCGGCCCGGACATCGCGATGGCGGTGGATGCCAACCAGCGCTGGGACGTGGGCCCGGCGATCGACTGGATGCGCCAGCTGGCCGAATTCGACATCGCCTGGATCGAGGAACCGACCAGCCCGGACGACGTGCTCGGCCACGCCGCGATCCGCCAGGGCATCACCCCGGTGCCGGTCTCCACCGGCGAGCACACCCAGAACCGCGTGGTGTTCAAGCAGCTGCTGCAGGCCGGTGCGGTGGACCTGATCCAGATCGACGCCGCGCGCGTGGGCGGCGTCAACGAAAACCTCGCCATCCTGCTGCTGGCCGCCAAGTTCAACATCCGCGTGTTCCCGCATGCCGGCGGCGTCGGCCTGTGCGAACTGGTGCAACACCTGGCCATGGCCGACTTCGTCGCCATCACCGGCAAGATGGAAGACCGCGCGATCGAATTCGTCGACCACCTGCACCAGCACTTCCTGGACCCGGTGCGCATCCAGCACGGCCGCTACCTGGCCCCGCAAGCCGCCGGCTTCTCCGCCGAAATGCACCCGGCCTCCATCGCAGAATTCAGCTATCCCGACGGCCGTTTCTGGGTCGAAGACCTGGCCACGGCAAAGGCCTAATCCAACGCATCACCTAATCGTAGGATGTGTTGTAGGAGCGGCTCAAGCCGCGACAGGCTTTCCCGATTGCCCGATCGCGACCGAAGCCGCTTCTGCCTGGCGCATCTGCGATGCAGCTGTCACGCCTGCGCTGCGCCACTCACGCTGCGCCCGCAAAAGACACCTGTTTCGACGCCCGGCGGCAGCGGCAAGATACCCAAGACCAGCGCCCCACTGCGGGGCCAACACATCCGCAAAAAACTTAGGCCAACACCCTACCCCTGCCCCGCTTCAACCGCCGCACTCAAGGCAAAGATCTGCCCGGCCTCGCGCCACTTCTCTCCCGGCGCACTGCCAGGCAACGGCTTTTGAAACCGCCACATCAAGTCTTCCCAGGCCTGGATGCGCGGATCGGCTGCATCCCGCGCCGCCTTGGCTGCCGGATCGTAGTCGTCGTCGACCTCCATCAGCATCACCAGGCGGTCGCCACTGCGAAAGATCTCCAGCTCCTGGATGCCGGCCTGCTGCAGCGAGGTCACCACTTCCGGCCAGACCTCGCTGGGCCGATGCCAACGCTCGTACTCGGCGATCAACTGCGGATCGTCGTGCAGATCCAGCACATAACACAGACGCCGCGTGCTCATGCGCCCACTCCTGCAACCACCGGCGCAGCGTGGCGCGCACGCAACGCGAACAGCAGGATCACCGCAAAGCACCCACCCGGTACCACCATCGCCCAGTGGATACCGGCCATGTCCGACACCGCGCCCATCACCGCCGTCAGCAGCGCGCCACCGATGATGGACATCACCAGCAGCGACGAGCCCAGCTTGCGCGCATCGTCATGCATGCCATCCAGGCCCAGCGCAAAGATGGTCGGGAACATCACCGACATGAACACGCTGGCAGCCACCAGCGCGTACAAGCCGGTCCAACCCGGCAACGCGATGGCAACGGCGCACAACACCAGATTGATCGTCGCAAAACTCGCCAGCAATCTGGCCGGCGCCAGATAGCGCAACAGCGCGGTGCCGACAAAGCGGCCGGCCATGAACAGCACCAGCGAGATGGTCAGGTAGGTGGCGGCGGTTTTTTCCGGCGTGCCCGGCACCGCATCCTGCAGATAGCGGATCAGATAACTCCAGATGCCGACCTGCGCACCCACGTAGAAGAACTGCGCCACCACCGAAAACATGAAGCGCCGATTGCGCAGCAGTTCGCCGAAGCGTGCACGCTTGGGCGCCACGCCGCTATCGCTCTCCGGCGCGCCGGTGGGAAAGCGCACCAGCGCGATCAGGATCGCCCACAGCACCACCACGGCACCGATGATCAGATAGGGCGTCTGCACGGCTGAGGATTCGGCGGCAAAGAACGCCTCCCGCGCGGCTGGCGCCATTGCCGCCAGCTCGGCCGGGGTGTGCTCCACCCCGGAGAAGATGAAGTGCTGGCCGACCAGCACGCCGGTGATCGAGCCCAAGGGGTTGAATGCCTGGGCCAGATTCAACCGCCGCGCTGCGCCTTCTGCCGGGCCGAGCACGGTCACCAGCGGGTTGGCGGTGGTTTCCAGGAAGGCCAGGCCGCTGGCGATCACGAACAAGGCCAGCAGGAACAGCCAGTAGGTATGCACCTGCGCGGCCGGATAGAACAGGAACGCGCCGCACGCATACAGCAGCAGGCCCAGCACCACGGCCGCCTTGTAGCTGTAGCGGCGCATGAACATCGCCGCCGGCATCGCGAACACGAAATAGCCCAGGTAGAACGCGCTCTGGACCAGACCTGCCTGCAGGTCGGTCAGCTCGAAGGCCTTCTTGAACTGCTTGATCAGGATGTCGTTGAGGTTGTTGGCCATGCCCCACAAAAAGAACAGGCTCACGATCAACAACAGGGGAACCATGGCGGTACGCGCCAGGTTGCCGCGCGGTGACGCGGCAATGTCACTGTGATGCATGCGACCGATCCCCTCCCAAGGCTGTGGCGCTTGCGTTGCTGTGCGGCGAGCGTACTGCGCACGCCAGCGCCATGCAAATATAAAATCTTTGTTTATATTTGCACGCAAGCGCCACTTCTCACCGCAGCCCGCGATGCCTGTACCCTGGCGCGCCGCAGCCTTGCCTGGAGCCGCAAACGGATGAGCACCGAACCCGCCAAGTACCGCGCCCCCGCCCTGGACAAGGGCCTGGACATCCTCGAGCTGCTCGCCCGCCAGGCGCAGCCGATGAGCATGGGCGCGATCTCGCAGGGCATCGGCCGCTCGCGCGGGGAGATCTTCCGCATGCTGCAGGTGCTGGAGGAGCGCGGCTATCTCACCCGCGACGGCGAGGGCGACTATGTATTGACCAATCGGTTGTTCATGCTCGGCATGCAGCAGCCGCAGGTGCAGAGCATCAGCGAAGCGGCACTACCGGTGATGCGCCGGCTGGCCGATGCGATCTATCAGCCCTGCCACCTGGTGGCGCCGTCCGGCGACCAGATCGTGGTGATCGCGCAGATGGACGTGCCCAGCGACCTGGGCCTGGTGGTGCGCCCGGGCCACCGCCGCCCATTGACCCATTCCAGCTCCGGGCTGGTGCTGTTCGCGTTCCAGCAGCCAGAGGTGCAGGCGCGCTGGCTGGACATGCTCGACGCCAGCGAAGTGCCGTTCGAGCGTGCGCAGTTCCTCGCCGCCGCCGCGCAGGCCCGCAACGATGGCTACGCCATGCAACCCAGCGAAGCGGTGGTGGGCGTGGTCGACCTGACCGCACCGATCCTGCAACGCGGCAGTGCGACCTATACGCTCACCGTTCCCTTCATCGCGCGCCGCCCGGAGCTGGTCGGCCCGCACGCGGCCTTGCAGGCCCTGTGTGCGGCGACGGCGGAGATTTCCGCCGCGTTGATGTAGCCGCAGCCCGCGCCGGGAGTCTGCGTCGGCGCTGGTGTTTCTGTTGCTCGCTTCCGAAGGCTGACTTCTGCGGTCCTCCCGCAGCGCGGCCGGCCCTGTGCGTGGAGCGCAGCGCGCTCGTTCCGCAGCGCTGCGATGGCAGCCTGGCCATCGCCGTCCACCCGAACCGCTTAAGTAGCACCTGCGGCATCGCAAGCCGTGCAAATCGAGACGCCATGGAGATCGCGGCATCGTTGCCGATCGCTGCACTCCTGCACGACGTCTGGAAAGACAGCACGACGCAGCCGCTGGCTCACGCACGCGCAGCCAGACATGACGTTTCCACTCGCACTGCTTGCAGCACACCCCACATCAGCGGCTTTCCCGGCCTTTTTCGCTGCCTGGGTCACCGGCATGCAGACCGTTCGTCGCTATAGCCAAGGCTATCGGGTGCCGCATCGCGCCGTTGCGTGGACATGCCTGTCTGGCTTTGACGCCTGAAAACAAGGCAAAAACCGCGTCACCCCTGCTCGCAATAGCCACGGCTATAAAGATCAGACCGACCTTCGCGTGCGCGGCAGACGCACCGAACGCGGCCATGCGTTGGTACACTGCGCGCCCCTTGGGGAGTAGCCTGCTTTCGCATCGTCGGAAGCGCCTGCATCAACATACTCGGCCGTTGCGCCGTGGTGCAGGCAACCAGTTCCGGTTTGGCGAGACCAGCGGCATGCGTGCACGACGACGGTTGGCGCGGGCGCATGTCGTTGTGACCGTGCCCAACCCGAGAATGTCGATGTCCCCTTTTTCCATTGTTTTGATCGGTTTCGCGATGTCGACCGATGCGTTTGCCGCGGCGATCGGCAAAGGCGCGGCGATGCGCAAGCCGCAGTGGCGTGATGCGCTACGCGCCGGCTTGATCTTCGGCTGCATCGAGGCGATCACCCCGGTGATCGGCTGGCTGCTGGGGCGCGCCGCGTCCAGCTATGTGTCCGACTACGACCACTGGATCGCCTTCGTGCTGCTCGGTGCGCTGGGCACGCACATGATCGTGGCGGGGCTGCGAAGCGATGCGGACGACGCTGACGAAGCAACGTCCGAGACGCCGAAACGGCATGGCTTGCTCGCCCTGGCCACCACCGGTTTTGCCACCAGCATCGATGCGATGGCGGTCGGCGTGAGCCTGGCGTTCCTGGACGTGCATATCGGCGTGGTGGCAGTGGTGGTCGGGTTGTGCACCTTCAGCATGGTCACCGCAGGCGTCATGCTGGGCCGCGTGCTCGGCAACCTGATTGGCAAGCGCGCCGAGATCCTCGGCGGCTTGATCCTGGTGATCGTCGGCAGCGTCATCCTCTACGAACACCTGAGCGGCGCAGCGTAAGCGCCATCCATCGTAGGAGCGTGCCTGCGCGCGACCGGGCGTTACCGATAAAGCTTCGTCGCGCGCAGGCACGCTCCTACGCTGCAGTCGCATCGGTCAGCGCGTTTTCGCATCGTGATGCGCGCTCAGGAACGCGCGTAACGAGGCCGGCTTCACCGGTTTGGTCAGCAGGCGATAGCCACGCGCACGTGCGAGCTGCTTGAGTTCGTCGCGGCCGTCGGCGGTGAGCAGGGCACCGGCAATCGGCGCGGTGGCGACCGCCTGCAGCGCATCCAGCGTGTCCAGGCCATCGAGCCGGTCGTGCAGGTGGTAATCCACCAGCATCAGATCCGGCTGTTCGCGCGCGCGCTCCAGCGCCTGATCCACGGTGCTGGCGGTGATCACCTCCACCTGCCAGCGACCGAGCAGCGCACGCATGCCGTCGAGGATCTCGCGGTCGTTGTCCACGCACAGCACGCGCAGGCCTGCCAGTGAATCGCCACTGGGCAGCGCACGTGCAACGGCCACCGGCAGCACCGGCGGCAGCGGGACCGCCGCCACGCGCGGCAGCAGGATCGAGAACATGCTGCCGCGGCCGACCTGGCTGCGTGCGCTCAGGTCGTGGTCGAGCAGGCGCGAGATGCGCTGGCAGATCGACAGGCCCAGCCCCAGGCCCTGCTCGCCCCAGTCGAACGGCTGCTGATAGCGGCGGAATTCTTCGAAGATCTGCCGCATGTGGTGCTCGGGAATGCCCGGGCCGGTATCCCACACCTGCAGCTCCACGTGCGCGCCGCGTCCGCGCATGCCCAGCACGATGCGGCCCTGGCGCGTGTAGCGCAGCGCATTGGCGAGGAAGTTCTGCATCACCCGGCGCAGCAGGCGGCGGTCGCTGCGCACCCACAACGGGCGGCAATGCACCTGCAGCTGCAGGCCGCGGCTGGAGGCCACCGGCGCGTATTGCGCGGCCAGTTCGTGCATCAGCGCACTGGCATCGAAATCCTCGACCGTGGGCCGCAGGCCGCCGGCATCCAGCCGCGAGACGTCGAGCAGGCCATCGAGCAACTCCTCGGCCGCACGCAGCGAGGCATCCACGCGCTCGGCCAGATGGCGTTGTTCCTCGTTGTTCTGATGGCTCTCGCGCAGCGCCGAGGCGAACAGCCGCGCGGCATTGAGCGGCTGCAACACGTCGTGGCTGATCGCGGCCAGAAAGCGCGTCTTGGATTGCTGCGCCAGCTCGGCCTCGCGCGAGCGGTCGGCCACGCGCTGCTCCAGGTTCTCGTTGGCGTCCAGCAGCGCGCGTTCGGCACGCTTGTAGTCGGTGATGTCGTTGTAGCTGGTGACATAACCGCCGCCGGGCAGCGCCTGGCCGCGCATCTCGATCACCTTGCCGTCGCTGCGGGTGCGCTCGAATACATGCGGCGAGCCGGCGCGCATGTGGCGGATACGGCGATCGATCTGATCTTCGATATCGCCCTCGCCCAGCTCGCCGCGCTCGGCGTTGTAGCGGATCAGATCGGCCACCGGGCGGCCGACATACAGCATGCCGTCCGGGTAGCCGAACAGCTGCTGATAGCGGCGATTCCACGCGGTCAGGCGCATCTCCGGGTCGACCACGCTGACCGCGGCGCTGATGTTCTCCAGCGTGGTGGACAGGATCTCGCGATTGAAGCGCAGCTCCTGGCCGGCCTCGTCCAGCACCGCCACCACCTCGCCCAGGTCCATGCCCGAGCCGCGCAACAGGCTGGTCAGCACCAGGCGTGCGGAGGCCGCGCCGATCGAGGCGGCCAGCAGGCGTTCGGTGAACTGCACCCAGGCGCGGTCGGCCACCACGGTGGGTTGCAGCTCGCGCTCCAGCAGCACCGCCTGGTCGACGAAGGCGCGGTGCGCATGCCGCTCGCCCACCACGCGCTCGGCCAGGGCCTGCAGGTCGGCCACGCGCACATGCCCGGGCCAGTCGCCGGCCACCGCCGGCCGCTGTGCGTACGGGTCCAGGAAGGGCGCGGCGCGCAGGCGTTCGTCCACCCCGGGGCGCCAGCGTGCGGAGACCAGCATCATCGCGCCGACATTGATCAGCAGCGACCAGAACGTGCCATGCGCCAGCGGGTCCCAGCCGCGCATGCCGAACAGCTGCTGCGGCTGCAACCAGGCGATGCCGAACGGCCCGTCCACCAGCCAGTCCGGCTGCAACCATCCCGCGCGCGTGGCGGCCGGCAGCAGCAGCGTGTAGATCCAGGTCATGAAGCCCAGCACCATGCCGGTCTCCACGCCCTTGCGGCTGGCGCCGCGCCAGTACAACCCGCCGATCACGCCGGGGGCGAACTGCGCCACCGCCGCAAAGGCCATCAGGCCGTAGGCCGCCAAGGTGGTGTCGTTGGCCACGCTGCGGTGGTAGCCGTAGGCGATCAGTGCCAGCAACAGGATGGCGACGCGGCGGATCCACAACACCCGCGAGGCCACCGCCGCGCGCGCATCGGCGCTGCCGCGGCGGCGCAGCAGCACCGGCATCACCAGGTCGTTGCTGACCATGGTGGCCAACGCGATGCTGGCCACGATCACCATGCCGGTGGCGGCCGAGAACCCGCCCACATAGGCCACCAATGCCAGCACGGTGTTGCCCTGGCTCAGCGGCAGCGCCAGCACCACCGCGTCGTCGACCACCGTGCTGCCCTTGCCGAACAAGGCCACGCCGGCCGATGCGATCGGCACCACCATCGCCGAGATGATCACCAGGTACGCACCGAACAACCAGCGCGCGCGACGGATGTCGCCGACGTCGCTGCATTCCACCACCGCCACATGGAACTGGCGCGGCAGGCAGATCACCGCCAGGAAGCTCAGCAAGGTCTGCGAAATGAAGCCCACCGACGGGGTGTGCTCGAACAAGGTGCGCGCCGAGTCGGCGATGGGCACCTGGTGGTCGCTCAGCCACACCCAGGCGAACAGGCCCACCGCGACGATGGCGATCAGCTTGATCACCGACTCCAGCGCGATCGCCAGCATCATGCCGCGGTGGTGTTCGGTGGCATCGACCTGGCGGGTGCCGAACAAGGTGGCGAACAAGGCCATCAACAGCGCCACGTACAACGCCGGATCGGCAAGGATGCCGCGCCCGGCACTGCTATGCCCGGTCAGCACCTCCAGGCTCATCGCCACCGCCTTGTACTGCAGCGCCAGGTACGGAACGATGCCGACCAGCGCAATCACCGCCACCAGCGCCGCCAGCCGCCGCGAGCGGCCATAGCGCGAGGAAATGAAATCGGCGATGGAGACGGTGTTTTCGGCGCGTGCGATCAGCGCCAGCCGCTCGATGATGCGCCAGCCGAACAGCAGCAGCAGCAGCGGGCCCAGGTAGATCGGCAGATAGCCGATGCCGTTGCGCACCGCCGAGCCGACCGCGCCGTAGAAGGTCCACGACGAGCAGTACACCGCCAGCGCCAGGCTGTAGACCGCCGGCCGCAGCCACGGCCGCTCCGGGTACAGCGGACGACGGTCGCCCCACCAGGCCACGCCGAACAGCAGCACGGCATAGCCGACGGAGACCAGCAGCAGGATCCAGCTTGATACCAAGGGGCGTTCCTAGGCCAATGCGAACGGGGAGTTTACGCAGTGGGGAATCGGGAGTGGGGAACAGCCCGCCTGGCCGCACGTGCGTAGGAGCGCGCTCGCGCGCGACAGGGCACTGGCGGGAAAGCCTCATCGCCCGTAGGAGCGCGCCTGCGCGCGATAGGGCACCGGCGGGAAAGCCTCATCGTCCGTAGGAGCGCGCTTGCGCGCGACAGGGCACCGGCGGGAAGGCCTTATCGCGCGCAAGCGCGCTCCTACACCAGCTTGGCAGTTATCGCAGTTGCCCCAATCAGGCGCCGCACCTGGCGCGCCGCTCAGCCCGGTAGCCGCACCTGCACCTGGTACGTGCGTCCGGCGACAATGCCGTGCACGCGCTGGTCCGGGCAGGCTTCGCCGTCCACCAGCACCTCGATGTCGCGCCGCCCCGGTTCACGCATCAGCGTCACCTCGAACTGCGCGCCGCGGAACTGGCGCGTCACCCGGGCCTGCGGCCAGTGCGAGGGCAGCTGCGGGCGGATCGCCAATGCATCGCCTTCGCCGACCAGGCCGAACAGCCCTTCCAGCACGCAGCGATATACCCAGGCCACCGTGCCGGTGTTGAACAGCTGGCTGGAACGCCCGGCCGTGCGCGGGTACTGGTGCCAGGCGCCGCGATAGTAGTTGGGCAGCGAGACCGGCAGGTGGCCGCGCTGCAGCACGTCCTCGCGGGTGGGGCCGGGCAGCAGCGCGCGCAGGATCTCCCAGGCGCGGTCGGCTTCGCCGATCTGGTACAGGCTGTACAGGTAGAACGCCGCCGCGTGGTTGTAGACCGCGCCGTTTTCCGCGGCGCCCGGCCACTTCTGCGTCAACCGGCCCACGTCATCGCGCATGTGCGTGTAGGCCGGGGCCAGCATCACCGGCCCGTACGGCGTATGCAGCTGCTCGCGCACCGCCTCCAGCAAGGCCGCGCGCTGCGCGCTGTCGGCGGTGCCGGCCAGCAGCGCAAAGCTCTGCGGATTGAGATAGATGCGTCCTTCCACATCCTCGGCGATGCCGAAGCGCACGCCATCGTCGGTGATGCCGCGCGCATACCAGTTGCCGTCCCACAGCTCGCGGTTGGCATCGGCGTTGATCGCCTGCACGGCCTGCGCAAACGTCTCCGCCTGCGCGCTTCGCCCATGCGCTGCGCAGATGCCCGACCACAGCCGCAATGCATACGCGGTGGCCACGGTGAGCCAGCCGGACACGCCCTTGCCGCGCCAGCCGACCATGTTCATCGGGTCGCACCAATCGCCCTGCGCGATGAAACTCAAGCCACGGGCATCGCGCGCGTCCAGCAGCCACTGCATCGCTGCATCCAGTCGCTCGGCCACGCTGAGCGCCTGTCCATCGTGCGTGCGGACCGCCGCATCGAGCACGCTGGCATCGCCGGTTTCGGCCAGATAGGCGCTCAGGAAGATCGGCAACCACACGCAGTGATCGGTATGCGGCACCTGGTTGATGTATTTGAGCTCGGCGCCTTCCACCAGCAGGATGCCGTCCGGCATCGCACCGCTGGGCTCCTGCTGCGAGAGCGCATGCAACAACGCCGCACGTGCAGTGGCCGGCTGCAGGTAGGCCATGCCCATGTGGTCCTGCAAATAGTTGCGCGTCTGCGGATCGGTGGTCAGGCGATTGACGTCGCCGTGATAGAACACCTGCCGCGGCAGCCAATGGTTGACCAGGTTGTCCAGGGCCGGATCGGGCGTGGCGATCTGCGCGCAACCCCGCCCGCCCTGCAGATATTGCGCGTAGTCGCGCGCGGCGGCGGCAAAGCCGGCTTCGGACAGATAACGCGCACGCAGCGCGGCGATCTCCGCATCGTCCTTGGCCGGCCCGAACGCGAAGCGGTAGACGTTTGCCGCATCGGCATCCAGCGTCAGCCGATACTGCAACGCGGCGGCCGGGTTCTCGTAGTGCGCATCGCTGTTGCCCAACTGCTCGGCCTGGATGGCCGAGGGCGCATGCAGGCCACCCTCGCCTTCGAAGGCCATCTGCTGCGCATCCCAGGCCACCGGCGGCTGCTCGTGCAACAGGAAGGTGCAGTCCTTGAAATCGCGCTGACGGAAATAGTCGTCCACCTTCTGGTACGGCGCCACGCTACGGCAGACGATGCCGCCCAGCGCCGGCTCGTAAGCGCCGCCCTGATGCATCCACGACATGTAGCCGATCGGAAAGTAGGGGTACAAGCTGAGCCGGCGCGTACGCCCGGACTGGTTATGCACGCGGCATTCCCACAGCTCCACTGCATCGTCGGTGGGCAACGCCACGCACAGGTCCACCACGATGCCGTCGTGACGCACCCGCCAGCGCACATCGTGCTTGCCCGCGGAAAACGCGAACTGTTCCGGCGTTGCGCGCACCGGTTCGTGCGGCACCGAATACAACGCGCCGCTGTCTTCGTCCTTGAGATAGAAGAAGCGCCCGGGATGATGCGCGTAGTACGGCTGCTCGGGCATCATGAAGTTGCGCGCTTCCAGCAGTGGCGCATGCGCGTACTTGGCCGGCTCCGGCTGCATGAACTGCCCGGTGGCGTAACCACGGCAGGTCAGCTGCAGCATCATGCGGCGGTTCCACAGGAATCCGCCCGCGTTCGGCATTGCGGTGGGGCTGTAGAGCACATAACGCGTGCCGTCGGCGCTGGGCGCCAGCAACGTGGACAGATCGTCGTCGGACGTGGACCTGGAATCGGCGTGGGAGAGTGCAGACACGGTCAGCGGTGCTCCTGTTCGTCGCGCTTGCGCGCGGCCAGTTCGTGTTGGATGCGGCGCAACAGGCCATCATCGAGTGGATAGAAACGCATGGTCCAGGCTGCCAGCAGCGCCACCGCGCCCGGGATCACCGTCAGCAGTAGCACGATGCCGGTCAACGAGGCGGCTGACTGCGCGCTGTTGGCCACATAGCCCATGCCCGCCAGCACCCAGGCGATGCCGGCCGAGGCCAGCGCACCACCGAGCTTTTGCGAGAAGGTCGCGGCGGCGAAGGTCATCGCGGTGGCGCGCCGGCCGGTGCGCCATTCGGTGTAGTCGGCGCTGTCGGCATACATCGAAAATGCCAGCGGCGACTTCGGCCCCAGTGCCAGCCCGATCAACATGTTCAGCGCGAAGATCGCCCACACCGCATCGGCAGGAATGAAAAACATCAGGCAACTCAACACGCCCACCACCGCCATCAGCGCGGTCATCAACTGGCGCTTGTCCCAATGCCGTGTCAGCAACGGCGTGATCGCCGCGCCCACTGCCAGCGACACCGAATAGCCACCCAGAAACAGCCCGGTCAGGTCCGGCCGCTGCACGTAGTACTTGAGGTAATACACGCCCGCACCACCGCGCATGACAATGGTGATCATGATGATCAGCGACAGCACGAACAGCACGCACCACGGCTTGTTCTGCAGCAGGTCGGCGATATCCCGGCGGATCGGCGTGCGCTGTTGCGGCGGTGGCTGCACGCGCTCGCGCGTGGTCAACGCCACGGTCACGAACAACGCCACCGCCACCGCGCCGTACAGCATCATGGTGCGCTGCCAGCCCAGTGCATCGTTGCCGGCACCGAACCAGGCCACCAGATCCAGCGTGCAGTAATTCACCAACGTGGTGCCGGCGAACGCGGCGATGAAGCGCAGGCTGATCAAGCTGGTGCGCTGGCTGCTGTCGGCGGTGATCACGCCGGACAATGCCGAGTACGGAATGCTCACCACCGTGTAGGCCAGCATCATCACCAGGAAGCTGATCGTGGCCCACCACATGCGCCCGTTCTGATCCAGCGCAGGCGTGGTGTAGGCGAGCACGCCGGTCACCGCCATCGGCACGGCGCCCCACAACAGATACGGGCGGAATTTGCCCCAGCGGCTGCGTGTGCGATCGGCCAGTGCACCCATCGCCGGATCGGCGATCGCATCGGCGATCTTGGTCAACAGGATCATCGTGCCCACCGCCGCTGCCGGCAGATGCATGGTGTCGGTGTAGAAGATCAGCAGAAACGCCGAGATGTTGGCCCAGTACAGATTCAGGCCCAGATCGCCGGCGCCGTAGCCCAGTTTTTCGCGCCAGCGCAGGCGCGCCGATGCAGGAGACGTTGCAGGCGATGACGGCATCGGCAGACCTTGGAGTGCGTTGAACCCGGCCGAGCGCGCCGTTACGCTGGGCGGCCCGCTCACCTGGCGAGGAGCGCCGACGCTACACCACGCATCGACTGCCGCCAACGTGAAATCCGGCAAAATGCCGAATCGATCCGGAGATATAACCTGACGTGATGGACACCGCCGCCCCCGCTACACCCGCGTCCGCTTCGCCCCTGGCCATCGTGGTGATGGGCGTTTCCGGCAGCGGCAAGACCACCATCGCGCAGGCGCTGGCAGCGCATTACAGCTACCGTTTTCTGGATGCCGACGACTACCACAGCGTGGCTGCACGCGCGCAGATGGCCGCCGGCCAGCCACTCACCGATGCGATGCGTCTGCCGTGGGTGGAGTTGCTGGCAGCCACCTTGCGCAACTGCGTACAGGCAGGCGAGTCGGTGGTGCTCGCGTTCTCGGGCTTGCGCGGCACGCATCGTCAATTGCTGCGCCGCAGCGGCATTCCGATCCGCTTCGTGTTCCTGCACGCCGCCCCGCACGTGATCGCCGCGCGCCTGAGCGCACGCGCCGGCCACTTCATGCCGGCCAGCCTGCTGGACAGCCAGTTGCAGACCCTGGAATTGCCGCTGGACGAAGCCGATGTGGTGTCGGTGGATGTGGACGCCACGGTGGCGGAGGTGGTGCAGGATGCGATCGCGCAGTTGGCGCTGATCGCTCCCGCTGCAGCGCACACCGCCGTGCCCTCGCCGCAAAGCGCATAACGCGCCGGATAGCGCAGCTACATGGCTGTTTCCTTCTCCCAGCGGGAGAAGATGCCCCGAAGGGGCGGATGAGGGGACGTGCGAAGCCTCGTGCATTTTGACGACACAGAAGCTTCGCCCCTTACCCTCTCACCCCAACCCCGCTCCGAGCCCCGGCCCGCGTTTGCGACGCGGGCGCTCCAAGGCACGCGCGCCAGTGGCGCGCAAACCGTGCCTTCTCGCCCCGCAGGGAGAGGGGCTGTGTTCGACACCGTGGCCAACCTCACAAGGTGGCGCAACATTTCCTGGTTACTTTTTGCAGACCATTGATTTGCATGCAAATACGCATGCATCGCGGCCAATCATTTTTTCTATCGCAGCGGCCGCCGATCGTGATGAATCATCAGCAATTGTGCGAATAGCGAACACGTTGAACGCAATTTTTTCGAGCTGGTGGCACCAGATGCGAGCGGACCCGACCGTTGAATGAATGCGGGAAGGTGCGTGTGTTGCACGGTCGCCACAATCGGCCATCTTCACTCGGCAGATCCGGGGGGATCCAGCGCTTCCTTCCATCTATGGACATGCCGTGATGACAAATTCAATTCGCCGCTTGCGATTTCGCAGTTTGACGCTCATTCCCTGCCTGCTTGCCAGCGCAGTGGCTTTCGCCCAGGCCGGCTCCGCAACCGCACAACAGTCGGTGTCGTCGCTGGATACCCAGGCTTTTGCACGCTCCGGCCAGATCTGGCGCAGCTTCGGCAATCAGCTGCCGTTCGCCAGTCCCACCAGCTGGACCACCGCCGGCGGCGGCTACTTGAATCAGCGCTTTGCGCCGGGCGAGTGGAAGATCAACCGCACCACCGTCAAAGGCCTCAAGCCGGCCTGGACCCTGACCACCACCGGCGACATCTCGGCCACCCCGAGCGTGGAAGGTGGAACGTTGTATGTGCCCGACTGGGGCGGCACGCTGTATAGCGTCGACACCCAGACCGGCAAACCGAACTGGCAGGCCAAGTTGTCCGACTACACCGGCAATGCCAACTCGGTGACGCGCAACACGCCGGCCATCAGTGCCAACAGCATCATCGTCGGCGACCAAGCCGCCGGCACCGTGCTGGCGATCGACAAGAAGACCGGCAAGCTGCTGTGGAAGACCACCGCCGAAGCCAACCCGCAAGCGCGCATCACCTCCTCGCCGGTGATCTACGGCAACCGCGTGTACGTGCCCGTGTCCTCCGGCGACTGGGGCAACCTGGACCCGACCCACACCTTCAGTTTCCGCGGCAGCGTGGTGGCGCTGGATCTGAACACCGGCAAGAAGGTGTGGCAGTTCTACAACGTGCCCGAGGGCTATACCGGTGCATCGGTGTGGGGCCAGGTAGCGATCGATCCGATCAACCGCCGCCTGTATTTCGGCACCGGCAACAACTACAACATTCCCGCCAGCGTGGGCAACTGCGTGTCCAACGCACGCTCTTATCGCGGCAGTGAACTCACCGTGCAGGACGAACTGGCGTGCATGGCGCCGGACAACTACGTCGACTCGGTGATCTCGCTGAATCTGGACACCGGCAAGCTGGTCTGGGCCGACCGTGCACAAGGCTACGACGCCTGGAACCTGTCGTGCATCGTGGCGCCCACCAATGGCCTGTGCCCGAACACCCAGGCAACCAACCTGACCGGGCCTGATTACGACTTCGGCGGCGCCGGCGTGCAGCTGTTCACCGTGTGGCGCGATGGCAAGGCGCAGCAGCTGGTCGGCGCAGGGCAGAAGAGCGGCATCTACTGGGCCTTCGACGCCAAGACCGGTGCCAAGGTCTGGTCGACCCAGGTCGGCCCCGGCGGCACCACTGGCGGCGTCGAGTGGGGCACTGCGTTCGATCCGTACAAGTCGCAGGTCTATGTGGCCATCAACAACAGCTCCAACGCCACCTATACGCTGGGGCCTGCGAATACCCAGAGCCACAATGGCGGCTCGTGGGCAGCGCTGGATGCCGCCACCGGCAGGATCAAGTGGCAGGTCAAGGTGCCCGGCATCAACCGCGTGAATCCGAACGTGCCGGCCGGTGGCCAGGGCTCGCTGACGGTGTCGCCGAACCTGCTCTACGCCGGTTCGATGGCCGGCAATATGGTCGCCCTGGATACCGACACCGGCGCTACCTTGTGGAACCACGACGCCACCGGCTCGGTGATCAGCTCGCCGGCCATCGTGGACGGTGCGCTGTACTGGGGCGCCGGCTACGGCCGCTTCAACTTCGGCACTGCCGCAACGGCCAACCAGCTGACCAAGTTCGTGCCGGAGGCCAGCCCGGCCAAGTAAGCGTCAACCCCTGTGATCTGCGTCGAGCGACGCGCAATCACGGCAGAACGACGGCGCCACCTTCGGGTGGCGTCGTTGTGTATCACGTCGCTACAGCCGCGTGACCTGGCACAAGCGGATCTGCCCCGCTTCCAGCCCATGCGCCTCCGCCGCACGGCGGCGCAACGCGGTGACCAGCCCGGCGGCATCCAGCACGCCATCGGCAGGCACGTCCACGCTGTGGGCCAGTTGCCCCCACAGCACCGGCCGACCGTCGCAATAGCCCTCGTAGTCGGCGAAGTAATGCAGCTGGCGCAGCTCAGGTACCGACGTGGACATCGCCCTGGATCTCCGTGCAGCCCAGATGTTCCAACGCAATTTCCAGCCCGAGCAGATAGCTCTGCGCGCAGTAACCGCGCACCGTCGCAATGCGTTGCCCGAACCCCTCCGGCAGGCAACGCTCCGGACGGTCCACGCTATCGTCGTGAGCCTCCACGAACGGATACGGCAACGCGCTGAGCACACGGTGCAGGCGCGCACTGTCCACGCAGCTACCCGGATCGATCAGCGCGATTTCCATCCGCGCCTGCCCGGCCACACGCAAGGCGTCCAGCAGCTCCTGCTCCGACCCGCAGGCACGCAAGGCCACCGTCTTGCCCGCGTCGCCGGCGCATTGCACGAGCTGCCGAATGACGGCCCGCGGCAACGGCTGCGGCCCACGCACCAGCGGCATCGCCGCCTCCGGCCCACGCACGATCATGATCGACATGGCGGCTTCCTCAGGCAGCGGCGCGCAAGGGCGCGCACAGCGACGGCAGACAACGCGCCGCAATACCCAGCGACATCGCATAGGCGCGCGATGCATCGTGCGGCGTAATCACCACCGCCAACGGCGCATGCTGCGGATGCAGCCACGGCTCCAGCTCCTGCGCCGCATCGGTATGCAGTTCGATGTAGGGCGCAGGCAGCGCATCCAGTGCGGCACGCAATGCGGTCGCATGCACCTGCGCACGCTCGGACGGCGCCAGATCACCCGAATCCAGCAGCACCAGTTCCACCTCGGCATCGCCACCGGCGGCCTGCAAGCCGGCAATCAAGCCATCGACATCGGCACACGCCAGCGTGCGCAACGCACGTCCCGCACACTCGGGCAGCTGCATCGGCGCCACCTGCGCCGGATCGGCCTGCGGACCTTGCAAAATCAGGATACACATCGTGTTCGACTCAACGCACCACAGTGCGGGAGTGCCAAGGTAGGCCTGCCGGGCATAAAGAGGCTATTTGCACCCTGGCGTGCGGGCATAAAGAGTGCGTAATGCCTGCCCGATGCCGGGCGTGCCCTGCCCCGCAACGTCGCGCGCCGGTTCTAGATCACCGCAGCGCTCGACCTGGCCATGCCTGACGCACGGCCTCATCCTGGACATCCGCATTGCGTCATGTCCCGACCTGACGCAATACAACACCACACACCGTCGATGCGCCGATGCACGGCGGGCGGCTACTTCTCCCGCCGCCAGTTCACCGAGCCCTTGGTCTCCACCGTGCTGGATTCGGCTTCGATATCGAAGCCGCGGCTGAGCAGGTATTTCAGCGTCAGGACCGAGCCGCTGCCGACCATCGAGACGCCGTAGCCGACGTAGAGTTTTGGCGAGAGGTACTTGCCGAAGCCCACGACCGAGCCGACGGTGCTGGATTCGCTCACCCCCGCTTCGTCCAGGCCAAGCTTGGCGCCGATCTGCGAGGCGATCAGGCTGCTACCGGCCGACAGGGCAGCCGAGGCGGCGCTGACCTGCTGGGTTTCGTCGCTGCTTGCGGTAGACAGGCCACGGCCGAGTACCAGGTACGACAATGCTTCGGATTGCGACATCGCCGGTTCCGACCACACATCGGCGCGCGGCGATTCGGCACGGCCGCTGACGTCGATGCCGGCGGTGACATCGCCGACCTTGCGCTCGGCGCGCAGGCTCACGCGCGGGTCGGAGACGATGTTGTTGTTCCAGGTCAGCTGGCCGCGGCTGATGGTCAGGTCCTGGCCGTAGGCCTTGTAGCGGCCGCGCACGTCCAGCCCGCCGTTGGCAGTCATCTCGCGGCCCGGGCGGGCGCGGATCTGCATCTGTCCGCTCAGCCCGCCCTTCAGGCCGAAGCCGCTCATGTTGACCTTGTCGCCAAGCACGATGGCCAGATCCATATCCAGCGGCGAAGCGGGCGCTTCTTCCGGATCCACCGGGTCCAGCACCACCACGTCCTCGGATACCGAGGTGCCGCGATCCAGGCGTTCCAGGTCGATGTCGGCTTCGGGCACGGTGACCTTGCCACGCAGTTGCATGGTGTTGTCGGTGATGCCGAACTGCATGTCCGGGTTGGCGATGATGCGCAACTCGCTGGTGTTGTAGGCCAGCACGTTTTCGCCGCGGATATTCAGCAGCAACGGCGTGCTGGTGCCGAACCACGACAGCCCGCCATCGATGTTGAGCGTGCCCCGCCCCGACTTGGCAGAAGCAGTGATCTTGGCCGAGCCATCCGGTAGCGCGTCGAAGCGGCCCTTGCCCTCGCTCAGGGTCAAACCCATCGACGGATATTCGGCAGTGAAATCGCTCAGGGTGGCATCGCCGCCCAGCAGCGGCTTGTCTCGAGTACCGCGCAGGCTCACATGGCCTTCGACCAGACCCTTGGGCCGCACCACATCGGCCACCACCAGCTCCAGCCAGTACAGCCGCGACATATTGAGATACAGCTCGCCGTTGAGCGGCGCGTACGCATCCCAGCCGGTGTTGAACTTGGCATCGACAAAGCCGGCGCCCTGGAAGCCGATACCCAGCTTGGCCTGGATCTGCTGCGGGGTGAAATCGGCCTGCACGCTGAACTGGTCGTAGCGCAGCAACTCGCCGCGATTGGGGTTGCCGGCCACCGCGGCGTAGCGGGTTTCGCCCAGGCGGATGCCGCCTTCGGGCGAGGCGATGCGGAACGAGCCTTCCCAAGCATTGCCGCGCGGCTTGAAGCTGCCGTCCAGCGACAAATCGCCACGCAGATAGATCTGCCGCCCCTCCTGCTTGGGCAGCCACGGTTGCACCAGCGACAGCGGCAGTGCATCGCCGTGCACCACCATGCCCTCGCGCGGCCAGTTGGCGCTGGCGCACAGCGCGCCGCCGGTGGCCGCGCCCAGGCAGGTGTCTGACAGCGTAAACGCGGCGCCATCGGTGCTGAACTGCGCCGGCTGGCGCAACGCCCAGGCATCGCCTTTGGCCGGTGCGATCCGCAGCGTGGCGACTTGGCCCTGCCAACGCTCGCCATTGCGACGGACATCGCCCTGCAGCGCGACGTTGGCCATGCTGTTGGCGATATCGGCATCCAGGCGCAGCGCTTCCACCGCACCGCGTGCCTGCACGCGCACACTGTCCAGCACCACGCCGGCTTCGATCGCGGTGCCCTGCAAGGCCAGCTGCCCGTCGCTGCCGCGCCACGGCAAACGCCCGCGCAAGCTGATGCTCTGCGCGCTGTAGTCGTTCCAGCGCAAGCCGTTGCCGACCAGGTCGGCAGTGATGTCGGGCGCGTCGCGACGGCCGCTGACCTGCAGCTGCCCGCGCATCGTGCCGGTGGCGCCGGGCAAGACATCGTCCAGCTGCAGCGGCTGCAATTGCGCGGCGATATCCAGCTGGTCGCCGACCTTGCCCTTGGCAGTGATGCGGCTATTGCCCAGCGACAGCTGCAATTGGCCCTCGCCCTGTTCACCACGCAGGGCGAACTTGCCGTTGGCCGACAGCGCGCGTTGACGCAGCTGGCCGGTCAGGCTCGGGATATCGGCCGTGGCCTCGAAGCCCGGCGACACGCCACCGGCCGGTGCCGGCAACTGGCGGCCCTTGGAGGCGACCTTGCCGGAGAGATTGCCGTTCCAGCCCGGCGCGAAGTAGCCCGGATCGAACTTGGCCAGCTGGGCAGTGACATCCCACTGCAGCTCCGGGGTCCAGCCCACCTCGCCGGTGAGATCCAGCGAGCCGCCCGGGGTCTTGGCCTGCACCTGCTTGAGTTGCGCACGTTGATCGTTGCCGCGGCTGTCGAACACCAGCGCGGCCTGCTGCCCGTCGCGCTCCAGCGTGGCGCGGCCGATTGCCGCCCACGCCTTCAGATTACCGGCCACGCCCAGGCGCGCATCGACCAATTCCACCGGCACCACCGGCGCATCGGGGGTGGCTGGGTCCGGCGTCGGAGTGAAGCGCAGGCCGCTGGCGTTGACCGCAAAACGAAAGCTCGGATTCTGCGTGTCGCGGAAATCGGCAGTCCCACGCAACTGCGCGCGGCCTTCGAAGGTATCGATCACCAATGGCTCTACGGTGATGACCTGGTCCAGCAGGCTGATGTGCGAGGGCTGCAAGGTGGCGCTCAGCTCGCCCTGCTTGACGCTGCCTTGCAGGTCGGCGTTGCCGCCCTTGCCGGAGGCCTGCAGGTTCAGCGCGATCGGTGTGGCCGGGGCGGCGTACTCCCCATTGGTGGCCGGCGTCAGCAGCGAGGTATCCAGCGCGTCGGTGACGGCCTTGAAGGCCCAGGTCGGATCGTCGCGCCCGGTGAACACCAGGCTGGCCTGCAGCGGCGCCGGCGCGCGGCCGGCGATGGCCACTTCCATCTTGTCCAGATCGCCGCGTGCGACCAGCCCCAGGCTGGCCGGGGTGCGCCCAGGCGCGGCCGGCAGCACCGCGGTGGCGGTCAGGTCGGCGCGGTAATCGTCGTTGGGCACGTAGTCGCCGTGCAGGCGGAAGTCGCCCATGTCGGTATCGACCACCAGATTGCGCGTGCGCAATTCGCCGGTGGCCACTTCCAGCCCGCCCTGCACCTTGTGCAGGACGATCATCGGCTGCTGCAGCTGGGTGATGCGCAGATTTTCCACGGCGATCTTGTCGGCCTGGATCGCCAGCGGCACGTTGATCTGCGGCAGCGATTCGGGCCAGCTCGGCAGCGTGAACGGCTCCTCGCTCTTGCCCAGATTCAGGCTGGCATTGCTGACCTGCACCGCATCCAGTTGCAGCTTGCGCCCGAGCAGCGGACGCAGGTCCGGCTCCAGGTATACACGCTCGGCGGTGAAGTGGATGTCCTGATAACGGAAATCGACATCGCGCAGGGTCAGCGGGCCGGCCACCGGGCCTTCGACCTTGCCATAGGTAAAGGTGGCACCGACCGGCAGGCGCGCGGTCACCTGCGCCAGCAACACATCGCGCCCGGCCACGGTCTGCAGCAGCCAGTACACCGCGATCAGCGCCAGCAACACCAGCCCCAGCACGGTCAGCCCGGAGCCCACCCAGAACCGGCGGCGGCGGTAGAAACGCGCGCGGCGCGGTGCGGGGGGTGGCGTAGGGGTCGGCGTACTCACAGGTTGGCCCCGATATCGATATAGAGCTGGAACTGCGAGTCGGGGTCGTTCAGGCCATGCGCGATGTCCACGCGCACCGGGCCCACCGGCGAGCGCCAGCGCAGGCCGAAGCCGATACCGGTGTGCCAGTCGGGCGTGTCGTCGAAGGCACTGCCACTATCGACGAACACCGCGCCGCCCCAGGGGCCGCCCTTGAGGTAATGCTCGTATTCGGCACTGGCGGTGACCACGTTCTTGGCACCGAGCGCGAATTCGTCCGGCTTGGGCGTGCGCGGGCCCACTTCGCGGAAGGCATAGCCGCGGATGCTGTTGGCGCCGCCGGCAAAGAAGCGCAGGCTCGGCGGCATCGCCACCAGGTCGCTGGTCCAGGTGGTGCCGCCTTCGCCGCGCAGGATCACCCGGCCGTTGTCGCCCGCCCCCAGGAACCAGCGCAGCTGGCCGTAGAGCTGGCCGAAATTGGTATCCGAGCCGGCGCCTTCTGCACCGCCGCGGATGAACGCCTGCCCGGACACGCCACTGCGCGGGAACAGGCGGTCGTCGACATTGACGTAATTGACCTGCAACTGCGGATAGATCAGCGTGGAGGTCTCATAGACCGCATCGGTGAAATCGCTGCCGCTGCTGAACCGCCAGCGCTCGCGCAGGGCGTTGATCGAGGCGATCGCACTCCAGCGCTCGTTGATCTGGCCGCTGCGGCTGCCGGTGAGTTTGACGTTGCGCAGGTCGATGTATTCGGTCTGCTCGTCGTAGAGCCGCGCCGACGCGGTGTACCAGCCATCCAGCCAGCGGAACGCCGGCACGCGGTAGCTGGTGGTCAGGCTCTTGCGGTTCTGCGCGTAATCCAGCTGCGTGTCCATCTTGTGGCCGCGCGAATTGACGTAGCGTCGCTCCACGCCGCCACGCACACCGGCGCCGCTCTCGCTGCCGTAGCTCAAGCCGGAGGTGTAGACGGTGCGCTTGGCGCGGGTGAGCTTTACATCCACCGGCACCCGGCCCTGGTCGTCGGCTTCTTCGGGCTTGGGCTGGATGTCGATGGTGCTGAAGTAATCCAGCTTGGTCAGCGACTCGCGCAGGCGATCCAGCTTGCCTTCGTGGTAGTAGCTGCCCTCGTCCCAATACACCAGCGGCTCGAACAGGCCGGGGCGGAAGTAGTCGTAGTCGAAGCGCACCTTGCCCATGTCGTAGCGGCGGCCGCTGTCCCAGTTCAGATCGATATCGGCGGCGTGCTCGGCGCGCGTCACCGCGACGCGGCGCTGGGTGAAGTCGGCATCGAAGTAACCGCGCTCGGCCAGCCGGCGGGTGATGCGCACCTTGCTCGCTTCGTATTGCGGATGGCTGAAGACCTGGCCTTCGCGCGGCTCGAACTGCTTGAGATCCTGGCCCAGGTAACGGTCCTGCTCGGCCCAGCCGGTGATGGAGATATGCGACTGCCGCACGCGTACCGGTTCGCCGCGCTCCACGGTGATCACCACGGTCACCTTGTCGCCGGTGCGCGGCGCAGCCAGCTCGATGGTCGGCGAGTAATAGCCGAACGGTTCCAGTGCCTCGCGCGTCTGCCGTTCGGCCTGCGCCAGCAGGTACTCCAGCCGCGACTCGCCCTGCTCCTTGCCGACGGCCTCATACAGAGACAGGGAGACCTCGATGTTCTCGATCATCTCGGCGTCGGCGTCGGCGTCCAAGCCCTTGATTTCGATCTTGTCGATGGTCGCCCGGGCAACCGCTTGCAGCGGAACGAACAGGGTGCACAGCAGGGAGAGAGCAAACGCGGCTTTAAGCATCGGCAAAGGATACCCAGCCTGGGCGTGAAGGGACAAAAAAACTGAAGAAACACGCCTATACGGCATCGGATAGAACTCGGTACAGTCGGTACGTTGTTAACGTTTCGTTGACACCCATTGCGTGCGGCCCCCCCCCCCGATTGCCGCGCGCCCGTTCATACCTTTGGAGAGAGAGGTGCGTTTCATGAAACGTCATTTGCTGGTCACCGCCGTGTGCACCGCCCTGACCATGCCATCGCTTGCGATGGCACAGGATTCAGGTGAAGTGACTCAACTGGACAAGGTCACGGTGACAGGGTCGTTGATTCCCCGGTCCCAGGTCGAAACCGCGACCCCGGTGTTTTCGATTACCGCTCAGGACATCCAGCGCCGCGGCTTCAAGGACGTCTACGACGTGCTGCGCTCGCAACCGATGGCCACCGGCTCGGTCCAGGACGGTCAGTTCAGTGGCGGCTTCACTGCCGGCGCCAAATCGCTGAGCCTGCTCGGCCTGGACCCCGGCTTCACCCTGGTGCTGATCGACGGCCGGCCGATGGCCGATTACCCACTGCTCTACAACGGCCAGAGCAATTTCGTCGACCTGGCCAGCGTGCCGGTGGGCATGGTCGAACGCATCGACGTGGCGCCGGGCAACCAGTCCTCGATCTACGGCTCCAGCGCCATTGCCGGCGTGGTCAACATCATCCTGAAGAAGCGCATGGACGGCGTGCAGATGAATTACCGCATGGGCACCTACGACGGGGGTGGCGGCAACAACCAGCGCTTCCAGCTCACCGGTGGCAACGAAATCGGTGGCGCCAACATCGTGTGGGGCCTGCAGCTCAACAATCAGGATCCGATCTACGGCTACCAGCGCCGCGACTTCGATTCCACCAGCGACAATCCTGACCCGACCCTGCGTTACGGTTCACGCATTGCCTTGCATAACCTGCCCACCACCTATCTCGATCCGGGCGCCGAAAATTGCGCTGCATTGGGACCGCTGTTCAATGGCTCGGTGCAGTACGACAACCGCGCCAACCGCGGCAACTTCTGCAGCAGCCGCACCGAGCCGGGCTACGCCAGCATCCTCAACAAGGAACGCAGCGCCAGCGGCTATGCCAACCTGAGCTATGCCTTCAACGACAACGTCGAGCTGTACTCGACCCTGCTGCTCAATCGCACCAAGGTCGAGGTCAATAGTGGCCCCCGCTTCTGGCAGACCTCCTCCGATACCGGTGGTTTTTTCTACAATCAGGACAGCCAGCAGCTCGAAAGCTATCAACGCATCTTTGCGCCGGAGGAAACCGGCAATCAAAACTTCAACAACGACCGCCAGACTGCCGACTCCTACAACATCGCGCTTGGCCTGAAAGGCGGCCTGGGTGCCAGCAACTGGACCTACGATGCCTACTACGCACGCTCGGAATATCGCATCGAAAGCCGTCAGCAGTGGCCGCTGGCCGACCGCATCGAAGATTTCTTCCGCGAACAGTTCCTTGGCGCTCCGCAGGGCGAGTATTACGGCTACCCGATCTATTCACCCAACGATGCCAACTTCTATCGCGCCTTGACGCCGGCGCAGTACCGCAGCTTCAACGACGAAATCCGCACCAAGTCCCGGACCTGGACCCAGAACGTCAACCTGCAGCTGACCAACACCGAGTTGTTCAACCTGCCGGCCGGTGCGGTCGGCGTCGCCGGTGTGGTGCAGGCCGGTAATCAGTACTGGACTAACCCGACCGACCAACGCGTGATCGCTGGCGACTTCTACCAGCTGACCGGCACCCAGGGCAGCGGCAAGCGCGAGAACTGGGCGGCCGCCTTCGAAATGCGGGTGCCGATCCTGAGCACCTTGACCGCCAATCTGTCGGGCCGCTACGACGACTACAAGAACCAGGGCGGCGGCGGCGATTCCAAGTTCACCTACAAGGCCGCGCTGGAATTCCGTCCGATCGATTCGCTGCTGTTCCGCGGCAACTACGCCACCGCGTTCAAGGCACCGGACATGGCGTTTTCCTTCGCTGGCGACAGCGGCTTCTTCCAGGGCGTCAACGATTACTACCGTTGCGCACTCGAAGAACCCAACGTGCCGATCGCCGACTGCACCTATGGCGGCACCAGCATCCAGGGCCGTCGGTCCGGTAATGCGGATCTGAAGTCGATCACCGCAAAGTCCTGGGGTGCCGGCGTGGTGTGGTCGCCGAGCGCAAGCTTCAGCGTCAACGCCGATTACTACAACATCAAGATCGATGACAAGGTCAGCGACCTGAGCACCGATGCCCTGCTGCAGAACGAATCGGCTTGCCGGCTCGGCGCCCTGGATATCAACTCGCCGACCTGCGTCGACGCGCTGTCGCGCATCGATCGCACGGCCGCCGATGCGCCGGTACCCAATCGCCTGAGCAACATCCGCATCAACCCGGTCAATATTTCCAACGAGGAAATCTCCGGCGTGCTGACCAAGGCGACCTACAACCTGGCTACCGACTCCTGGGGCCTGTTCGTGTTCGACGCGCAATACAACCTCACGCTCAAGCATGAAAGTCAGCAGTTCCCGCAGGACCCGGTGCGCGATCTGCTCAGCGAACCGTTCTTCTCCTCCGAGTTCCGCAGCATCGTCAATGCCTCGGTCACGTGGCAGAAGGATGCATGGACCACCACACTGTTCGCTCAGCGCAATGGGCGCACGCCCAACTTCGTGGCGCAACAAAGCACCGATGGCTATGCGGTGGAAGGCGCACGCAAGGTCGGTGCGTGGACCACGCTCAATGCCACGCTGGACTATGCGGTCAACGACGACATCTCGCTGACCGCCACGGTCAACAACCTGGCCGACACCCGGCCGCCGCGCGATCGCACCTACAGCAGCTATCCGTACTACAACATCTTCAACTACACCGGTTACGGACGTTCCTACATGCTGGAGCTCAACTGGCGTTTCGGCGCGCACTGAGTCAGCCAGGGTGGTATTTGCCAACGGCAGCCACGTGGCTGCCGTTGGCGTTTTGAGACAAGCGTTTTGAGACAAGCGTTTTTGGATCGAGCGCTTGGGGATCGCCGCTGCTGCGAGTGGGCGAACTTGGAGTGGCCAGACACGACGAGGCTGGCGACACCCAGGCGTTTTCGATTGCGGGCATAGCGCATACATCGCGGCGGCGTCTCCGCGTCGTTTCGCTGGCCGTTGTCAGCGTGCGTCGGTCTGGATCAGGCCGGCATGCAACAAGGCCTGCCGCAGCGGCTCCAGCTGCGCGGCGTAGCGCCGCCATTCTTCAACGTTGCGCCCATGCACGCCTTCGCGCACCTGCACGCTGCTCAGCGTGGCCGACGCGGCCGCATTGCGGGTGATATCGATCTGCCCGGGCTCGATCTGCAACCCGCAGCGCGCCATCAACTGCTGCAATACCGCGGATGGATCGCGCACCATCTGCGCATAGTCCACATCGACCACCCGGCCCGGCAATGCCGCGCGCCATTGCGCCATCAGGGCGTGATACGCCTGATAGTGGCGCGCCAGCGTGTGCAGGTCGTAGCTGTAGGCGTAGGAGTCGCCGAACAGTGCGCGGTAATTGGAGAAGCACACCGCCATCGGCTCGCGTACCAGATGCACGATCAATGCCCCCGGCAAGGCACGGGCAATCGCGCCGATCGCCACTGCGTTGGCCGGTAACTTGTCGATGTACCAGCGTGCCGTTCCGGCCCGCCATTGCGTCTGTTCCAGGTAACGCGCGCCGATCTGCGCGTAGTCCAGCGTCGGCAAGGCCTGCAGCAGCCGCGCATCCAGCAGGCTGCGACCGGCCTGGTCGGCGCCCCAGCGCAGTTGATGGCCGAAGTCGTTCAACTCGCCAGCCGACACGATCTGGGAATGATTGCCCAGCATCCGCTCCAGCACCGTGGTACCCGAGCGCGGCAAACCGAGCACGAAGATCGGTTGCGGGCCGTGCGCGACGGTGGCTTGCTGCGCGGCGAACAGGCCCTGGTCGGCCAGCGCACCCAGCTGCGCGTACAACGCCGCCTCGGCGTCGGCGTCATGACGCAGGCGTGCATGCATCACCGCGTTGCCGTGCTGTAGCGCGTCCCAGGCGGCCCCGGTCTGGCCGAGGTCTTCCAGCTCCTTGTACAGCGCGAACGCCAGCCCGGCGCGATCTTCGCTGTCGGGCTTGGCGAGCTGCAATTGCCGACGCAGTTGCGCCACATGGTTGCTGCTGGCGCTCTGCCGGCGCAGGCGCGCACGCGTCAACGCCGCGCGGCCATAGCCGGGCGTGTGCGCCAGCGCATGCTCCAGCGCCTGCGCCGCTTCATTGAGGCGACCATTGAACTGCAACTGCACCGCAAGGAAAAAACGGAAATCCGGTCCATCGAATCCGCAGGCCTGCGCGCGCTGCATCATCGCCAGTGCGTCGACATGTTCGCCCAGGGATTGATGCACGTGCGCGAGCAGGGCCAAGGTCGCGCCGTCCCGGCACCGCATCACCGACGAGTGACGCAGCAAGGCATGCAGTGCGCGATGCTCGCCGACGCGCAGCAAGGCCTGCGCCACCCGGCAACGCATCGTCACGTCGTCGCCCAGATCGCCTGCCGCCAGCCGCAGCTGCACAACCGCCTCGCGCATCCTGCCGTTGGCCAGCACGATGCCGGCCAGCAGCACGCGGGCCGCCACATGCGCCGGCTCCACCTCCAGCAGCGCCTGCAACGCAGACGCCGCCACAGCCAGGTCGCGGCGTGCCAACGCGGCCTGCGCGGTCTGCCAGTGCACCGCGCCGGCGGACGCAGCCATCAGCTGGACAGATGCTCGATGGCGGCGACGCTGCCGAGGCGGTCGCCGAGCTTCTTCAGCAGGGCCAGACGATTGGCGCGCAATTGCGCGTCTTCGGCATTGACCATCACGCCATCGAAGAACGCGTCCACCTGTGGGCGCAACCGCGCCAGGCGCGCGAGCACGGCGACGTAATCGTGCCGGTGCAGCGCATCGCCGGTATCGCCGATGGCCGCTTCCACCGCTTCGGCCAGGGCTTCTTCGGCCGGTTCGCGCAGCAGGCTGGTGTCGATATCGCCGGGGATCTCGCCCTCGACCTTGCGCAGGATGTTGCGGATGCGCTTGTTGGCGGCGGCCAGGGCTTCGGCTTCGGGCAGCGTGGCGAAGATGCCGATCGCATCTATGCGGCGGTCGAAGTCGTAGAGGGAGCCGTGGGTCGCGCCCAGGTGCGCTCCTACGAGCCCTGTAGGAGCGCCCTCGGGCGCGACCGAGAACAGTGCGGCGACCGCGTTGAAGTGGGTGGCAGGAACGCCCTTGTCTGCGTAGTAGCCGCGTAGGCGGTCGAGGATGAAGTCAAAAATCTCTGCATCTTGAGCCGCCTGCGCCAACGCGGTGTGTGCGTCCTTTTCAACAGATGGCGGCAGGGCAGCACCGGCATCTTTTGCTTTGGTGATCGCAGTTTCTGTCTTGAGTAATTGTCTGGCACTTGCTTGGACATTGATCTGATTTCTAGCCTCTACAAGCAGCTCTTTCAAATCCAGATCAAACCCACTCTCAATCACCGTCCGCGCCAGCCCCAGGGCATTGCGCCGCAGCGCGAACGGGTCCTTGTTGCCGGTCGGCTTCAAACCGGCCGCAAAGCCACCGGCCAAGGTATCCAGCCGTTCGGCAATCGCCAGCACCTTGCCCAGCGGCGACAGTGCGATGTCGTCGCCGGCAAACCGCGGCTGGTAGGCCTCGTCGATGGCCAGCGAAATCTCGCTCGGCTCACCGGCGGCCTTGGCGTAATGACGCCCTGCAATGCCCTGCAGCTCCGGGAATTCGTTGACCATGCGCGATTGCAGGTCGTTCTTGGCCAGCTCCGCAGCGCGACGCGCCTGCGCCGGATCGGCGCCCACCTGCGGCGCGATCGCCTCGGCCAGCGCCGCCACACGCGCGGTCTTGTCGGCCACCGTGCCCAGCTTGGCCTGGTAGGTCACGCTGGCCAGGCCCGCACCCATCGCCTCCAGGCCCTGCTTGAGGTCCTCGTCGAAGAAGAACTTGGCATCGGCAAAGCGCGGACGGATCACCCGCTCGTAGCCCTTGGCGACTTCAGCCACGTCCTTGGAGACGATATTGGCGATGCCGATGAACTGCTCGGTCAACTTGCCGCCGTCGTCCAGTACCGGGAAGAATTTCTGGTTGATCTCCATGGTTTCGATCAGCGCTTCCTGCGGCACCGCCAGGAAGTCGCGCTCGAAGCTGCACAGCACCGCCGACGGCCATTCGACCAGGTTGACCACCTGCTCCAGGTTGTCGTCGCTGATGCGTGCGCTGCCGCCGGCCTGCCTGGCGGCGGCTTCGACCTCTTCGACGATGCGCGCACGGCGTGCGTCCGCATCCACCAGCACATGCGCCGCGCGCAAGGCCTCGATGTAATCGCCCGGTGCCGCCAGCGACACCTCGCCCTGATGCATGAAGCGGTGCCCGCGGCTGAGGCGATCGCCACGCACGCCCAGCAGCTCGGCCGGAACCACGCTGTCGCCGAACAGCAGCACCAGCCATTGCACCGGCCGCGCGAAGGCGTATTCGTGCGCGCCCCAGCGCATCGGCTTGGGGATCGGCATCGCGGCGATGGCTTCGCGCAGAATGTCGGGCAGCAGGTCGGCGGTGCGCGCGCCCGGCGTCACCGCGCGGTGCACGAAGCGCTCGCCCTTGGCGTCGCTGGTGCGCTCCAGCGCGGTCCAGTCGATCCCGGCCTTGGCGGCGAAACCGGCCAGCGCCTTGGTCGGCTTGCCCTCGGCATCCAGCGCGATGTTGAGATACGGACCCAGCACCTCGGAGCGCTGCTCGGGCTGCTCGGTGGCCACGCCCGGCAGCAGCACCGCCAGGCGGCGTGGTGTGGACAGCGGCTTGGCATCGCCCCGGGTGACCGCGACGCCGCGCTTTTCCAGACCGTGCAGCACGCCATCGAAGAAAGCCTGCGCCAGACCCGGCAGCGCCTTGACCGGCAGCTCTTCGGTGCCCAGTTCGATCAGCAGGGGAAGTTGTTCGCTCATAAGACGTGGACCTTTACGTGTTCCCTTCTCCGGTCGGGAGAAGGTGCCCCGAAGGGGCGGATGAGGGTACGGGCGAAGCTCTGTGGAGTTTGGGTGCAGGAGGGCTGCGCCCCGTCCCCTCACCCCTCTCCCGGGGGGGAGAGGGGTCTGCTGGTCACTTCTCCCACTGGGAGAAGGTGCCCCGAAGGGGCGGATGAGGGTACCGGCGAAGCTCTGTGGAGTCTGGGTGCAGGAGGACTGCGCCTCCGTCCCCTCACCCCAACCCCTCTCCCGGGGGAGAGGGGCTTTGGTTACTTCTTTACTCCGGGAAAGCCAAGCTTCTCGCGTTGTGCGTAATACGCCTGCGCCACGCCCTGCGCCAGCGCGCGCACGCGCAGGATGTAGCGCTGGCGTTCGGTCACGCTGATCGCGCGGCGCGCATCCAGCAGGTTGAACGCATGGCTGGCCTTGGTGACCTGCTCGTAGGCCGGCAGCGGCAGGCCGACCTCGACCAGGTGCCTGGCTTCGGCTTCGCAGGCGTCGAAGCGATGGAACAGCTCGGCCACGTTGGCATGCTCGAAGTTGTAGGCGCTCTGCTCGACCTCGTTCTGGTGATAGACATCGCCGTAGCTCACCGGCGTGCCGTCCGGGCCGTAGGTCCACACCAGGTCGTAGACGTTGTCGCAGCTCTGCAGGTACATGCACAGCCGTTCCAGCCCGTAGGTGATCTCGCCCAGCACCGGCTTGCACTCCAGTCCGCCGGCCTGCTGGAAGTAGGTGAACTGGGTGACTTCCATGCCGTTGAGCCAGACTTCCCAGCCCAAGCCCCAGGCGCCGAGCGTCGGCGATTCCCAGTTGTCCTCGACAAAGCGCAGGTCGTGCACCAGCGGATCGATGCCCAAGGCCTTGAGCGACCCCAGGTACAGGTCCTGGATGTTGTCCGGGTTGGGCTTCATCGCCACCTGGTACTGGTAATAGCGCTGCAGGCGGTTGGGGTTTTCGCCGTAGCGGCCGTCGGTGGGGCGGCGCGAGGGCTGCACGTAGGCCGCATTCCACGGCTCCGGTCCCAGTGCGCGCAGGAAGGTGGCCGGATGGAACGTGCCTGCGCCCACTTCCAGGTCCAGCGGCTGGATCAGCACACAGCCTTGCTCGGCCCAGTACTGGTTGAGGGTCTGGATCAGGCCCTGGAAAGTGATTGGAACGCGCCGGGAATCGGACATGCAGCAAAGGCCGTGCGGAAGGGGTGCGCTAGTATACCGGCCGACCCGCAGCGCTTTGCCGCGGAGCACCGCCGCAGGGGAACATCGAACATGGAACAGCGGCGTACGGCCGATCCAGACAGCGCAGCGGCGATCCTGCCGCGCGGCCGGTTGATGTTCGACCCGGTGGCTGCCGCGTTGCTCGCCGATGGCATGGTGGTGCCGCACGAACACGAGCGCGTGCAGTTCTCCGCCGCCGGCGTACGCAATGCCAGCGAGGTGCATCCGCTGGTGCTGCTGGCCAATCTCAAGCTGCATGCCGCGCAGCCGCCGGCCGGCGAACTCGGGCTGGAACGGCTGACCGAATGGCTGGCCACCCGCACCGGCCTGCGTTATCTGCGCATCGATCCCACCCGCATCGATGTGGCCGCGGTCACCGGTGTGGTCTCGCATGCGTATGCGCGCCGCCACCGCATCCTGCCGCTGGCGCTGGATGCCGAGCGCGTGCTGATCGCCACCAGCGAGCCGCTGGCGCTGGAATGGCTGGCCGACGTGCAGCATCTGAGCCGGCGTCGCATCGAGCTGGCACTGATCAACCCGCTGGACCTGCATCGCTACACGATGGAGTTCTTCGGCGTGACCCAGTCGGTGCGCGGCGCGCGCGGCGATGTGCGCAGCGCCGAACCGGGTGCCGGCCTGCCCAGTTTCGAGCAGCTGGTGGAACTGGGCCGCGCCGGCGACGTCAATGCCGACGACCACCACATCGTGCATATCGTCGACTGGCTGCTGCAGTACGCCTACGAACAGCGGGCCAGCGACATCCATCTGGAGCCGCGTCGCGAGGCAGGGCGCATGCGCTTCCGCATCGATGGGGTGCTGCACAAGGTGCTGGAAGTACCACCGTCGGTGATGACCGCGGTGGTCAGCCGCATCAAGGTGCTCGGCCGCATGGACCTGGCCGAACGTCGCCGCCCGCAGGACGGCCGCATCAAGACCCGGTCGCCGGGTGGGCGCGAGGTGGAAATGCGCCTGTCCACGATGCCCACCGCGTTCGGCGAGAAGTGCGTGATGCGCATCTTCGACCCGGATTCGGCGTTCAAGAGCATCGAGCAGCTCGGCTTCAGCCCGGAAGAGGCCGCCGGCTGGAGCGCGCTGGTCGAGCGCCCGCACGGCATCGTGCTGGTCACCGGCCCGACCGGCTCGGGCAAGACCACCACGCTGTACTCCACGCTCAAGCGTCTGGCCACGCCGGACGTGAACGTATGCAGCGTGGAGGACCCGATCGAAATGATCGCGCCCGAGTTCAACCAGATGCAGGTACAGCAGAACATCGACCTGGATTTCGCCAGCGGCGTGCGCACGCTGCTGCGCCAGGACCCGGACATCATCATGATCGGCGAGATCCGCGACCTGGAGACCGCGCAGATGGCGGTGCAGGCCTCGCTCACCGGGCATCTGGTGCTGTCGACGCTGCACACCAACGACGCCGCCTCGGCGATCACCCGTCTGCTGGACCTGGGCGTGCCGCATTACCTGGTGGCGTCCACGCTCAACGGCGTGCTGGCGCAGCGGCTGGTGCGCACCCTGTGCGTGCACTGCAAGCGCCCGCATACGCTCAGCGACGACGAGTGGGCGGCGATCCGCGAGCCGGGCGAAGCGCTGCCGCAGGTGCTGAACGTACACGCGCCGGTCGGCTGCCTGGAATGCCGCCGCACCGGTTACCTGGGCCGTGTCGGCCTGTACGAGTTGCTGCCGGTGAGCCCGCGCCTGCGCAGCCTGATCCGCGCCGACACCGACCTGGCCAGCTTCAGCCACGCCGCGCGTGGCGAGGGCCTGCGCACGCTTCGGCGCACCGGCCTGGAGAAGGTCGCCGCCGGGCTGACCACGGTGGAAGAGGTGTTGTCGGTGTTGCCGCCGCGCGACTAGGCGGATCGCCTGGGACGTGCACGGTTATCGGCACAGGCGCCCCTCATCCCAATCCTTACTCCGCACCCCGGCCCGCGTTTGCGACGCGGGCGCTCCAAGACACGCGCGCAAGTGGCACGCAAGCCATGCCCTCTCGCTCGGCGGGAGAGGGGCTCGCTCCGTTCTTCCACCGTTTGCTCCCGTCTTCCATCGGGAGAAGTGCCCGAAGGGCGCACGAGGGTACGTCGGCACGCACATTGCGCCATTGGCAGGGGCTCGGCATCGCCATTGACCAGGTACACGGCACGGCCGAGTACAACCAGATCAGCGGCGCACGATCACCGCGGCAACCGAGTCGGCAACCGACGTGGCACAAACCATCTCCAGCCATCGCTGCTCTTACATCCACACGGCGCAAGTAACCAGCGCCCCGCCCCCAGCCATCAGCACATAGCCATCCGGAATAACCTTAGCTGCATGCGTTGGCACGCCACTTGAAAAAAACCGCCTGGAGCTGCCTACAATCGGGCACATCAGTCGCTGCTGGATTTCCGTCCGCATGTCCGCCTTGCCGTTCCTGATCATCGAAACCGGGCATCCCGTGCCGGAGATGAAGCGATACGGCCGTTTTCGGCACTGGATCCGCGTCGCGGCCGGGCTGGCCGAGCATGAGACCGTCGCCGTCGATGTCGCCAACGGCGGCCGCCTGCCCGACCGCGACGGCTTTGCCGGCACCATCGTCAGCGGCTCGGCCGCCTACGTCACCGACCGCGCCGACTGGAGCGAACGCAGTGCCGCCTGGCTGCGCGATGCCGCCCACCAGGGCATGCCACTGCTCGGCATCTGCTACGGGCACCAGCTGCTGGCGCACGCGCTGGGTGGCGAAGTCGACTACAACCCGGCCGGGCGCGAGTCCGGCACCATCGCGCTGGAATTGCACCCGCCGGCCGAGCAGGACCCGTTGTTTGCCGGCCTGCCGGCGCATTTCCCGGCGCACGCCACCCACATGCAAACCGTGGTGCGCGCCCCGGACGGGGCCATCGTGCTGGCGCATTCGCGGCAGGACCGTTGCCATGCCTTCCGCTGGGGGCAGGCCACCTGGGGCGTGCAGTTCCACCCCGAGTTCGCCACCCACCACATGCGCGGCTATGTGCAGGCGCGCGCCGAGTGCATTGCCCGCCACGGGCACTGCGCCCGCACGGTCGCCCGCGAGGTCACCGCCGCGCCGATCGCCCGCAAGCTGCTGCGCCGGTTCGTGCATCACGCACGCGGCCTGCAAACAGTGACCACTCATCCCGCCGCACACACGCAAAAGCAGCGATAATCGCGTCACGCCGGATGGTCCGGTGCGTATCGATCCGGAATGGGAATGAGCGAAATCCGCAAGGTGCCGGCGTCTGCCGGCGCAGAATGGCTGTTGACCGGTTTCTCGCTGTTGAAGCGGGCGCCGCTGGCGCTTGGCTCGCTGGGGGTGATCTGGAGCGTGGCGGCCACCCTGGTGGTGTCGCTGTCGGTGCTGGTACCGCTGCTGGGCCCGGCCCTGCAGTTCCTGCTGGTGCTGGCCGGCCCGCTGTTCATGGGCGGCCTGCTGTGGGCGATCCGCGAGGTTGACGAAGGCCGCATCGCCAAGCCGTCGCATCTGCTGCACGGCCTGCAGGACGGCCGCGCGCCGCATCTGCTGGTGTCGCTGCTGCCGCAGCTGATCGCCGGCCTGCTGCTGGGCGTGCTGCTGCTGGTGATGATCGGCGCCAGCGGGCTGCAGCAGTTGTCCGAGGTGATGATCAAGATCAACCAGATCAGCCAGTCCGGCGCGCAGCCGGACCCGGTGCAGATCGAGCAACTGGCCGCCAGCCTGCCGGCCGGCCGCATCCTGCTGTGGCTGCTGCTGACCATCGCCACCTTCGCGGCGATGACGCTGGCGCTGTTCGTGATGCCGCCGCAGGTGATGTTCGACCGCAGCACCGGCGGCCATGCGCTGCGCGAGAGCCTGCGCGCCAGCCTGCACAACCTGCCGGCGATGCTGGTGTTCTTCGTGCTGGCCTTCATCGCCATCTTCGCGATCTATTTCGCGGTGATGATCGTGGCGCTGATCGTCGGCCTGGTGGCCGGGCAGACCGTGGCGATGTGGCTGGCCCAGCTGCTGCTGATGGCGGTATTGATGCCGGTATTCGCCGGCTCGGTGTACGCCGCCTGGAAGCAGATGTTCACCCACGCAGGCGCAACCGCGCAGCCCACGGCGCCGTCGCGCCCGGATGTGTTCGCCGCCTGATCGCCTTGACCGGCGATGTGCTGACAACAAACCCTGATCCGTAGGAGCGCACCCGGGCGCGATGAAGCTTCCCCGGGGACGCCCTCGCTCGCGCCAACGTGTTCGCCGCCTGACCATCCCACCCCGTAGGAGCGCGCCTGGGCGCGACGAAGCCTTCCACGGGAGAGCCCCAGTCGCGCCCGGGTGCGCTCCTACGGGCGTGATTGCATTCGGGTGATGCCGGGTTGCGCGCCTGCATGTCGGCGCGCCTCACCGCGGCGAGTGCGCTAGGCGGGCTTCGGCCCCACCGCGCGCGAGGCGATGATGCCCAGCTCGTAGAGCAGGCACATCGGGATGGCCAGCATCAGCTGCGAGACCACGTCCGGCGGGGTGAGCACTGCGGCCAGGATGAAGATGCCGACGATGGCATAGCCGCGGCCTTCGCTCAGCTGCTTGGGGCTGACCCAGCCCAGCAGCACCAGGATCACCAGCGCCACCGGCAATTCGAAACTCGCACCGAAGGCGAAGAAGATCGCCAGCACGAAATCAAGATAGGAATTGGCGTCCGGGGTAATGGCGATCACGTCCGGCTTGAACGTGGTCAAAAAGTGGAACACCGCCGGCAACACCAGAAAATACGCGAACGCGCAGCCGATGTAGAACAGCGCCACCGCCGAGGCCAGCAACGGGAATGCGAGTTTCTTTTCGCGCTGGTACAGGCCCGGCGCCACGAAGGCCCAGGCCTGGTACAGCAGCCACGGCACGCTGACGAACACCGCCACGAAAAAGGTCAGCTTGAGCGGTGCGAAGAACGCGCCGGCCGGGTTCATCGCGATCATCGTCTGCCCCAGCGGCAGCTGCGAAATCAGCGGCGCGGCCAGCCACGAATAGATCGCACGCGAGAACGGCAGCAACGCCAGCAGCACCACGCCCAGGCCGATCAGGGCGCGCACCAGGCGCGCGCGCAATTCGACCAGATGCTCGATCAGACTGCTTTCGGCCTGTGCGTCGTCGAACAGGCTCACGGCTGTTTCTCCTGGATCTTGTGTGGCGCGGTCGGCTCGCTCGGCGCTTTCAGCGTGCTCGGCTCCAGCGGCGTGGCGGTGGCCGGCGCCTGCGCGCCGGTGCTGCTGAGATGCGCGGCATGCGGCGCCGGCACCACGGTGTCGTGCGGGGCCGGTACCAAGGTTTGATGGGGCGCCGGCGCAATCGGCTGGGCCTGGGCAATGACCGGTGCGGCCTCATGGTCGGCCGCATCCGCAGCGCCCGCTGCCGACACGGCAGTCGCCCCGGGCGGCAGATCCGCATGCGCCAACTCCAGCGGCGTCGCCACCGGTGTGGCCGGGCTGCGGATATCGATATCGCGCCCCACCTCGTCGTGCAGCGCGCGGGCGCCCTGCTCCAGATGCTGCTGCTTGGTGCGCAGCTGGTCTTCGGCTTCGCGCAGCGAGGCCTGCACATCCTGCAGGCTGCGCTTGAGCTCTTCGGCTTCCAGCTCGCGCTCCAGCTCCTGCTTGACCGAATCCCACTGCATGCGCGCGCGGCGCACCCACAGTCCGGCAAACCGGGCCGCCTTGGGCAGGCGCTCGGGACCGAGCACCACCAGGGCGACGATCGCAATCAGCGTCAGTTCGCCAACACCTATGTCAAACACCGACGCCGCTCCGGATCAACGCGCGTCGCGATCGCGCTCGGCCTGCGCCTCACGTGCCTGCTCGGCCGTGCGGGTGTCGTCCCCGAGCTTGCCGGCCGGCTTGTCGTCGTCGTGCATGCCTTTCTTGAATTCCTTGACCGCGCTGCCGAGATCCTTGGCACCGCTGGTGAGCCGCTTGGTACCGAACACCAGCAACACGATCACCAGCACGATCAGCCAGTGCCAAATGCTGAAACCGCCCATGATCTGCTCGCTTGCTGAAGAAGAAGGAAGACGCAGGATACCCCAGCGCACCGCGCAGGGGGATGACAGCCTGTCAGCGGTTGCCGTCCAGCGATTCGGTACGGATTTCGCCATCGGACACCGGCTGGAAGCCCTGCTGCGGCGGTGGCGTCGTGCTGGGCTGCATCGGCACGGTGCTGGCCTCGTTCACCGCTGGCGGCGGCGTGGTGGTCGCCTGGGCCGGCGGCGGCGTTGCCGGACGCGGCGCGCTGGCCCCATCGTCGGCGCTGCCATCGGTACCGCGATTGGCGCGTGCGGTGTAGGTCGCCTCTTCCAGGCGGTCGCGGAAGGCGATCACGTCGGTGGAGGCACGCTCGTTGGTGCGGCCTTCGAAGATCATGCGCGGGGTGGCGCCGCCACCGTAGGCGTTGAGGTCGGCGGCATCGTCGATCTGCAGCACCGCACCGTCCAGCGCCACGCCGGCGAACAGGCCACGGGCACGCGACCACGACCAGATTTCGGCCTTGAGCTGGCCGTCGGTGGCGGCGGCGGCATTGCGGCCGACCGGGCCGGCGGCCACGCCGGCATCGGCACCGAGGGTGAACTTGCCGTTGACGATGTTGTCCAGGCTGCGGTCGTTGCGGAACACCAGCACCACGTCGGAGGACTGCACGCCGGCCTGGAAGCCGATGCTGCCGCCGGTGAGCTTGACGAACACCGGCTGCGACCAGCTGCCATCGGCATTCTTCATCGACATCAGGCCGTGCCCGCGCCGGCCGCCGATCACCAGCCCGGCCTTGAGCGTGTCGGGGATGACCACGATGGCGCGCGCCTCGTCGAGCAGCTTGTCCGGGATCGCCTGCTCGGGGATCTTCATGATCTCGTTGAGCACGCGCACCGCGTTACGCGCGCGCTGGTCCTCTTCCGGGCCGGCGACGGCATGGCCGGCGGCGAAGGTCAGCGACAACAACAGGGCCAGGCGCGACAGACGAGGCATGACAAGCTCCAGAGGACAATCCGTCAAAGATAGCAATGGCGCGACGTTAGTGGTGGCGCAATGAATCGGTGGTGAGCGCAGCCAGGCGGCAGAGGCGGTCAATGGCGGCGATCGATGCGCTGTCCTCGGCAGCGCTGCTGCGCTCTGCCAGAATGGTGCGCATGAACACCACCCCCGATACCGCCCTGCTGGTCGTCAATCTCGGCACCCCCGAGTCGCCCACCGCCCCGGCCGTGCGCCGCTACCTAGCCGAGTTCCTCAGCGACCGTCGCGTGGTCGCGATCCCGCCGCTGTTCTGGAAGCCGCTGCTGTACGGGGTGATCCTGCCGATCCGCGGGCCCAAGTCGGCCGAGAAATACGCCAAGGTCTGGCTGCCGGACGGCTCGCCGCTGGCGGTGTACACGCGCCGTCTGGCCGAGGGCCTGAAAGAGGTCATGCCGGACTGGCACGTGGAGTGGGCCATGCGCTATGGCGCCCCGGCGCTGCGCAAGACGCTGGATGGCCTGCGCGCGCGCGGCATCAGGCGCATCGTGGTGCTGCCGCTGTATCCGCAGTATTCCACCACCACCACCGCCTCGATCCAGGACGTGATCGATGCCTGGCGCCCGAGCGCGCCGGAAATCGCGGTCGAGGTGATCCAGGACTATTGCGAAGACGCCGGCTGGGTCGCGGCGATCGCCGATTCGATCCGTGCGCACTGGCAGGCGCACGGGCGCAGCGAGAAGCTGATGTTCTCCTTCCACGGCCTGCCGCAGCGCGTGGCCAATGCCGGCGACCCGTATCCGCAGCAATGCGAGCGCAGCGCGCAGGCCATCGTCACCGCGCTCGGCCTGGGCGCGGACGAATGGCAGATGGGCTACCAGTCGCGCTTCGGTTCGGAACGCTGGCTGCAGCCGTACGCCGAGCCGACCTTGTGGAAACTGGCCGAAGGCGGCGTGCGCAGCTTCGACCTGGTCTGCCCGGGCTTTGCCACCGACTGCCTGGAAACCCTGGAAGAAGTGGCGCTGGGCTTTGCCGAAACGCTGGCCGAACGCGGCGCCACGCTCAGCTACATCCCCTGCCTCAACGCCAGCCCGGCGCATGCGCAGGCACTGGCCGCAGTGGCCCGACGCGCGTGAGGTTGGAGCCGTTTGCGTGCGACCTGGCGATCGGCCGGGTCACCGGGCTGCGCAATCCCGAACGTGGCCCGCGCCGGGTGCTGGCCCTGCATGGCTGGCTCGACAATGCCGCCAGCTTCCTGCCGCTGAGCGCGCATCTGCACGCGCAGGACCTGGATCTGGTGCTGCTGGATCTGCCCGGCCACGGCCATAGCGCGTGGTTGCCCACAGGCGCCGAATACACGCTCAGCAGCGCGATCGCGATCCTGCTGCAGGTAGCCGATGCGCTGGGGTGGGAGCGCTTCAGCGTGCTCGGCCACTCGCTGGGCGGCGGCGTCGCCAGCCTGCTGGCCGCTGCGGCGCCGGAACGCGTCGAGGCACTGATCGCGATCGAGGCCTTGGGCGCGCTGGCCGAGCCGGTCGAGAGCACCGCCACCCGCCTGCGTGATGCGGTGTCGTCGGCACGCACGCTGGCGCAGCGGCCGTTGCGGGTGTTTCCCTCGATGGAGATGCCGGTGCGCGCACGCATGATGGCCAACCAGCTCACCGAACCGGCCGCGCGGCTGCTGGTGGAGCGCGGGGTCTGCGCGGTCGAAGGCGGCTACAGCTGGTGCAGCGACCCGCGCCTGACCTTGCCCACCGCCATCCGCATGACCGAAGCGCAGATCGACGTATTGCTGGCCTCCATCGCCTGCCCGACCCAGGCCATCTTCGCCACGCCGGCGCAGGTGTACTTCCCCGATGCCCTGCGCGATCACCGCGTGGCACTGATGCGCGATGCACGCCTGCATCTATTGCCAGGCACGCATCATGTGCACATGGAAGCACCGGACGCGGTGGCGGCGGTGATCAATGGTTTTCTGGCGTCGTTGCCGCCGCCGCACGCGTGATGCGTGGAATGCGTGCATGCGTCCTGCGCGATGCCACGGAGCTGACGTTTGTGCTTGTTGCCTTGCATGCGACAGCAGACCTCAGTGCCAGCAGGCATCGTCAGCGGCGCACGGCATCCTGGCACCGTTGAGCTAGCGCAATGGGCCATCCAGACCCGCTTGTCGCCGCGATCGAATCCTTCGAGCAGTGGAGTTTGCCAGGGACGTTCCTGGAGACGGTGCACGCGTCGCCGCAACTGAATCCGGACGATCGCCGGCGCCTGGATGAGGTCTGGTCGGTGGCCTGCGACGCCGACCATTGGGGACCGGCACGCGAGCTGCAGGCCGGCATCGCGGCCATCGAGTGTGCCCTGACCAGGCGCTTTGCGTGGCTGTCGCCGCTGGCCTGCCGGCACCTTGCGCGCGCCGCGTCTTACCAATGGCGCTAGCGCAGCCGCGTGGCGCTATGTCACTTCGCTAGCCGCGCCATCGCGCAGCAGCTCTCCGAAAGCCAGAAGCGCATTGGCGCCCCGACTTCGCGCCTTGATCGTTGCAGGAGCGCCGCCACAGCGACGGCAACTGCATCGCGACGACCCGCGTCACTCCACCTGCAACAAGCGCCGCAGTTGCGCCTTGAGCTGGCGGCCGTGCTCGTGGAAATAGCTGCGCTCGTCGCGCCAGGCGGGGAAGCGTTGTTCCACCTCGGCCCAGAACGCCGGCGAGTGGTTGGCCTGCAGCAGGTGGCAGAGCTCGTGCACCAGCACGTATTCGAACGCGGACGGGCGGCCGAGCACCAGCGCCAGATCCAGCGCCATCGAGCCATCCGGTGCCAGCGAGCCCCACTGCGAGGACATCACCTTCAGCCGCACCCGCGCCGGGGCGCGCGGCAGGCCGGGCAGATAGCTCGGCAACCAGCGGCCGACATCGGCGCGCGCCTGCGCTTCGTAGAATTCTTTCAGCGTGCGGCGCAGGCCTGCATCGCCCAGGCGGGTCGGCACATGGAACTGCGCGCCGTCATCGGTGACCTCGATGCGTGCGTAGCGCCCGTCGTGCCAGCTCAGCGGCAACAAGGCGCCGCGTAACGGCAGCAGCCCCGGCACGCCACGCTCCAGCGCCGGAAACGCATCCACCTGCTGATAACGCGACAATTGCGTGCTCAGCCAGTCCAGATGCGCCTGCAGAAAGCGTTCGCCGGCCACCAGGCTTGCGCGCAGTGGCAAGGTCAGCCGCGCGCCGCGTTCGTCCACACTGAGCTTGATGCGCCGCGCACGCGGGTCGCGCACGCGCAGCACCGCGATCTCGCGCCCGTCCAGCTGCAGGCGCAGGCAATCGCGTTCGACAACCTGCGGGGCGGGCGCGATAAGGCGGCGGACGGGCTTGAACATGGGCACAGGATAGCGCTGCGATGTGTCAGGTGGTGAGACGGGGCGATTGATGCATTCGATGTTGGCGCGACTTCTTTGAGCGACTGGCAAACGACGCTGCCCACCGCCAGGTGGGCGCAGCCGACGTCGCTAGATCTGCGGCCTGGTTGCAGGGCCCTTGCCCGCCCAGCACGGCCGAGTCTCTGTGTTTGGGGCGTCGTACTGGATAGCGCGAATGAAAAAGCTGCAGAGCGGCGGATTGGCGACTTGGCTGCAAGGTCCTTGCCCGCCCACCCTCGCAGGACACGCCGCAAGTACGTCCTTGTAGGCTCTTACGCGGCATCCATGCCGCGTAAGGTCCCGCGACGGTAGGCGGGCAAGGACCAGTCGAGATGCTCGGTACGCATGGCTTTTAACAAAACAGCCAGCAAACTGTCTGGTGCGGTGCCCTCACCGATTGCGGGACCGTGTGGCGGCATGGATGCCGCCACCGAGCCCCCAGGGACGGGTTCACGGCGTGTCCCGCGAGCGGTGAGGGCACCGCGCTCTCGACTCACCTGGCTTTGATTGTTGATCTGCGACTTGGCTGCAGGGCCCCTGCCCGCCCACCATCGCAGGACACTCCGCAAGTACGTCCTTGTAGGCTCTTACGCGACGGTGGGCGGGCAAGGCCAGTCGAGATGGTCGGTGTGCATGTTTGCTAACAGGGCATGACCTGCGCCGGTCGGATCACTGTGCGTCGACCAGCTTTTCACTCCCCTCCTTCGCATGCCGAGCGGTGGACAAGTTTTCGACACGCAAGCTGCAAACTTTTCAATGTCTGGCGCAGCGCAGCCGGACGACACGCTTTCAAGAAAGCAGCCGACCAACTGACTGCTGCGGTTTCCTTGCCGGTTGCGGAACCCTTGGCGGCATGGATGCCGCCAAGGAGCCTCCACGAACGGATGCACGGCGTGTCCCGCGAGCGGTGAGGGCACCGCGCACTCCACTCACCGGGCATTTGACTCGAGCATCGATCGCGATGACACCACGCCACCGCTCGACCGTTGCGCTTACTCGGCCTTGCTCAGTTTCAACGCGGTTTCCAGCAGCAGGAACAGGCGCCGGATCTCGGCGCTCATCAGCGCGAAGCGGGCATCGAGTTCGGCGCGTGCGCCGTCGTCTTCGCTGTGTTCGAGCTGGTCCAGTGCGCCGTCGAGGAACTTGAGCTTGCGGATCACCAGATCGTCGCCGAGCACGAACGACAGATTGTCGTCCAGCACCAGCGCCAGCTTGGTGACCTGCTTGCCGGCTTCCAGGTGCTTGTCGATCTCGTCGCCGCGCAGTTCCTGGTGCTGGCACTTGACCACCGCGCCGCCTTCGATCGGGTCCTTCATCTCGCACTCTTCGCCCAGGCTCAGGCCTTCGGGCAAGGGTTCGCCGGCGATCCAGCCGGTGAGGATGGCGCGCGGTGCGACTTCGGCATTCAACGGCAGTGCCGGGAAGCTGCCGAGCGCGCCGCGGATCTCGCTCATCACGTTCTCGCCGCTCTTGCGGCTGGAGCTGTTGACCGCGATGTAGCCGTGCTGCAGATCCAGGATGGCATCGGTGCGCGAGCTCTTGACGAAGGCGCGCGGCAACAGCTCATGGATCAGGTCGTCCTTGAGGCGCTTGCGGGCCTTGCCACCGGGGCGACGGCCTTCCTTCTCTTCGATCTCGGCGACCTTGCGCTCGAGCAGGTCGTTGACCACCGCGCCGGGCAGGATCTTGTCCTCGCCACCGACGGTGAGCCAGAGGAAATCTTCCAAACGGTGCGAGAGCACTTCCTGCTCGTCGCGGCCGAACGGGGAGATGAAACCGCGCGAGCTCATTTCCAGCGGGCCGACCGGCTTGAGCTGCACTTGCGGCAGCAGCGTGTCGATCTCGGAGAAATCCAGCGTGGTCGGGAAACGGAACAGGGTGAGATTACGAAAGAACATGCGTCAGACCGAAGAGGAGGGAAACGGGGAGGGTGGAAAGACTGCCGGCGCCGCGATGGCGGCGTCAGTCGCTGTCGTGTGCGCTGTCGCCGGCGGCGAGCCAGGCGCTGGAATCGGGATCGGGATCGGGCGGTGCTGTATCGCCATTGCGGCCCAGCGCCAGGAAATCGAACAGGGTGCGGTCGGCCAGTTGCTCGGGCCGCACATCGCCCAGCGCGCGGGCGATCTGCTCGACCCGCCCGGGCTGCTCGCGGTCCCACTGCTGCAGCATCCGCCCGACCTGCTGGCGCTGCAGGTTTTGTTGGCTGCCGCACAGGTTGCACGGAATGATCGGGAACTGGCGCGCCTGCGCGTAGGCGGCGATATCGGCTTCGCGCACGTAGGCCAGCGGGCGGATCACCACATGCGCGCCGTCGTCGCTGCGCAGCTTGGGCGCCATCGCCGCGAGCCGGGCGTGGTGGAACAGATTCATGAAGAACGTGGCCACGATGTCGTCGCGATGGTGGCCAAGCGCGATCTTGGTCACGCCATGCGCCTGCGCATAGGCATACAGCGCGCCGCGCCGCAGCCGCGAGCACAACGAACACATGGTCTTGCCGGCCGGAATCACCCGGCTGACCACCGAATAGGTGTCCTGCTCGACGATGTCGAACGGTACGTCCAGCCCGCGCAGGTAAGTGGGCAGCACCTGCGCGGGGAAGTCGGGCTGCTTCTGGTCCAGATTGACCGCCACCAGGGTGAACGGCACCGGCGCCTTGCGCTGCAACTGCAGCAGCATGTCCAGCAAGGTGTAGCTGTCCTTGCCACCGGACAGGCAGACCATGATCTTGTCGCCGGGGGCGATCATGCCGAAGTCGGCAATCGCCTGGCCCACCTGGCGCTGCAGGCGTTTGCCCAGGCGCAGCTGCTCACGCTGCAGCCGCTGGCGCGGGTCGCGCGGCGCGGGGTCGGCCAGGGGTTGCGGCAGCGGCAGGACAGCGGTCATAAGCCGGCCATTGTAGCTGCCCGGCGCGCGGCGGGCCGACGCCGCGCGTACGCGACTGAACGGGCGGTCAGCCGCTTGCGGGCGGGGTGTCCGGCGCTGGTTTGGCGGTGCCGGGGCGCTAGCGAGCCGATCACGGCTAAAGGTGTGCCGCAGGTGCTCGGGGCAGCGTACATCTCGCAGCGCAGCAAGCCTTTCGGCGCCGGGCTGGGTAAAGTCGGGCAGACCGCTTCACTCGGGATCGTCATGGCATCTTCAGCTTCGCTCCATCGCGCGGCTTTTTTCGGTCGCGATTGTGGTAGCGCTAACATTCTGCGCGGCACGGGTCAGGCCCCGTGCCGGCGTCCGTGCCAGGCGCTGCTTGAGAGTGCGCGCCGGTGGCGGCGGTGATGGCCTGCATACGCAATCGCTGCGCTGCGTGGCTGGTCACTCGCGTGCGACATCTTTCCCTTCTCCCCTCGCCTCTCTGCAGGAGTTCCACCCCATGAGCAACACCGTCTACATCGGCGCCAAGGAATATTTCCCCGGTATCGGCAAGATCGGCTTCGAAGGCCGCGACTCGGACAACCCGCTGGCGTTCAAGGTCTACGACGCCAACAAGCAGGTAGGCGACAAGACCATGGCCGAGCATCTGCGCTTTGCCGTGGCCTACTGGCACAGCTTCTGCGGCAACGGCGCCGATCCGTTCGGCCCGGGCACGCGCGCGTACCCGTGGGATATCGGCAACACCGCGTTGAATCGCGCCGAAGCCAAGGCCGATGCCGCGTTCGAGTTCTTCACCAAGCTCGGCGTGCCGTACTACTGCTTCCACGACGTGGATCTGTCGCCCGATGCCGACGACATCGGCGAGTACCAGAGCAACCTCAAGCACATGGTCGGCATTGCCAAGCAGCGCCAGGCCGACACCGGCATCAAGCTGCTGTGGGGCACCGCCAACCTGTTCTCGCACCCGCGTTACATGAATGGTGCGTCGACCAATCCTGACTTCAATGTCGTCGCGCGTGCGGCGGTGCAGGTCAAGGCCGCGATCGATGCCACTGTCGAGCTGGGCGGCGAGAACTACGTGTTCTGGGGCGGCCGCGAAGGCTATGCCTGCCTGCACAACACCCAGATGAAGCGCGAGCAGGACAACATGGCGCGCTTTTTGACCCTGGCACGCGACTACGGCCGCGCGATTGGCTTCACCGGCAACTTCCTGATCGAGCCCAAGCCGATGGAGCCGATGAAGCACCAGTACGACTTCGACAGCGCCACGGTGATCGGCTTCCTGCGCCAGCACGGCCTGGACCAGGACTTCAAGCTCAACATCGAGGCCAACCACGCCACGCTGTCGGGCCACAGCTTCGAGCACGACCTGCAGGTGGCATCCGACGCTGGCCTGCTCGGCAGCATCGATGCCAACCGCGGCAACCCGCAGAACGGCTGGGATACCGACCAGTTCCCGACCGACCTGTACGACACCGTCGGCGCGATGCTGGTGGTGCTGCGCCAGGGCGGGCTGGCACCGGGCGGCTTGAACTTCGATGCCAAGGTGCGCCGCGAGTCGTCCGACCCGCAGGATCTGTTCCTGGCGCATATCGGCGGCATGGACGCGTTCGCACGCGGGCTGGAAGTGGCCAATGCGCTGCTGACCTCCTCGCCGCTGGAGCAGTGGCGCGCCGAGCGCTACGCCAGCTTCGACAGCGGCGCGGGCGCGGACTTCGCCAACGGCAGCAGCACGCTGGTGGATCTGGCCAAGTACGCCGCCGGCAACGAACCCAAGCAGCTCAGTGGCCGCCAGGAAGCCTACGAGAACCTGATCAACCAGTATCTGACGCGTTGATGTTGTGCCGATGGTCGCCTGCACGCAGAACCGCGTGCAGCGTCATGGCTGTTTCGTTGCATCCGGCGCCGCCGGTGCGGCCACCGAATCCCGCTTGACCAGCAGGTGCGCGACCACATGATCGACCATCTTCACCGTGCGCTCCTTGGCGCGAATCGTCTTCAACAGGATGTCCAGCGCAGCGTCGGCCATGGCGGCGATGGGCTGCTGCACGGTGGTGAGTTCGGGCCATACCGCAGTGGCGGCGGAGGTGTCGTCGAAGCCGACCACCGACAGATCGCGCGGCACATCCAGACCGCGCCGATGCGCGACCGAGATCGCGGCGGCCGCCATATCGTCGTTGCTGGCGAAGATGGCGCTGGGGCGGCGTTTGCGCGCCAGCAGTTTTTCCGCAGCGACCAGGCCGGATTTGTAGGTGTAGTCGCCCGGTTGCACCAGATGCCGGTCCAGCCGCAGGCCCGCATCGGCCAGCGCGGCCTGGAACCCCTCGAAGCGACGCGTGCTGGCAGACAGGTTGGGATGCCCGGCGATGTAACCGATACGCGTGTGGCCCTGCGCGATCAGATGCTCGGTGATTTCCTTGGCGGCAGCGAATTCGTCGATGCGCACACAGGCCACATCCGGGCTGAAATGGTTGGAGGCGATCGCCACCACCGGCACCTTGGCGCGCACCAGTTCCAGTACCGCGGCCTTGGATTCGCACAGCGGCGGCGGCAGGATCACCCCGGCCACGCCCTTGGCGAGCTTGCGCGCGGCACGGCGTTCGGCGTCGGCATCCAGGTCGTCCCAGCAATCGATCACCAGCTGGATCGGTGTGCGCGAGGCAACCCGCAACACGCCCAGCAGCAACTCACGCAGGTAGGCGCCGCTGGGATCGCTGTAGATCAACGCAATGCGCGTGCTCTGCGCGGCGGCCAGGGCACTGGCCGCCAGGTTGGGCGTGTAGCCCAGCTTGTCGACCGCGCGCAGCACGCGAGCGCGGGTGGCATCTCGCACGCTGCCGTTGTTGTTGACCACGCGCGAGACCGTCATCGGCGAGACCTTCGCCAGCGCCGCCACCTCGTCGATGGTGGTCGCGCGGCTGGTGCGGCGGACCGATTTCCTGACCTTCTCCAAGCGTGGCCTCTTCAAGTGGGTGGCGAACCTGCACGATGCACACAACCCGCTGCAGTAACGCAAGCGCCGACTGCGTGCATGACGATGCGACGCATGGTACCGGGAAGCAGGCAGAGCGGCGATACGCCGCAGCGTGCGGTGATGCCGCTGGAGCATGCCGCATGAGCGCGCGTGCAATGCGGCACTGCGGCGCGTATTGCGCAGCGTTGACGCAGCCGTGGTGGCTGGCGCTGACGTTGCTGTGCGGATTGATGCTGGCCAGTGCCGGCGCGCGGGCCGAGGATGGCTACGATTTATGGTTGCGCTACCACCCGCTGGCCGACGCGGCGCAGTTGCGTGGCAACGCAAGCGAGTTGATCGTCGCCGGCGACTCGCCGACGTTGCAGGCTGCACGTGAGGAATTGCAGCGTGGACTGTCGGGCCTGCTTGGTGCTGCGCCGCAGTCGTCCGCCACGGTCACGCGCGATGGGGCGATTTTGCTGGGCGCGGCGGCTGCGCCGCAGATCGCGGCATTGCAGCTGCAGACCACCGGCCTGGGCCGCGAGGGCTATCTGATCCGCAGTGTCAGCGTGGACGGGCATCGCACCATCGCCATCGTCGGCGGCAGCGATGTCGGCGCGCTGTATGGGGCATTCCACTTCCTGCGCCTGTTGCAGACCGGCCAGTCGCTGGCCGCGCTGGACCTGCGCGAATCGCCGCGCTTGCAGCTGCGCATGCTCAACCACTGGGACAACCTGGACGGGGTGGTCGAGCGCGGCTACGCCGGCGCCTCGTTATGGAACTGGCAGACCCTGCCGGGTTACCTGGATCCACGCTACACCGACTACGCGCGCGCCAATGCATCGCTGGGCATCAACGGCAGCGTGCTCAACAACGTCAACGCCAAGGCCTGGAGCCTGACGCCGCAGTATCTGGACAAGGCGGCGGCACTGGCCAAGGTGTTTCGTCCCTACGGCATCCGGGTGTTTCTCAGCGCGCGCTTCAGCGCGCCGATCGAGATCGGCGGTTTGACGACCGCCGACCCGCTGGATCCGCAGGTGCGCCAGTGGTGGCGCGACACCGCCGACCAGATCTATGCACGCATTCCGGACTTCGGCGGTTTCCTGGTCAAGGCCAATTCCGAAGGCCAGCCCGGCCCGCAGGACTACGGACGCAGCCATGCCGATGGCGCCAATCTGCTGGCCGACGCGCTGGCGCCGCACGGCGGGGTGGTGATGTGGCGCGCATTCGTCTATTCGCACGAGCAACCGGACGATCGCGCCAAGCAGGCGTACAGCGAATTTCTGCCGCTGGATGGCCAGTTCCGCGACAACGTGATCGTGCAGGTCAAGAACGGGGCCATCGACTTCCAGCCGCGCGAGCCGTTCCATCCGCTGTTCGGTGCGATGCGCAAGACGCCGTTGATGCCGGAGTTCCAGATCACCAAGGAGTATCTGGGCTTTTCGACCCATCTGGCCTACCTGGGCACGCTGTTTGCCGAGACCCTGCAGGCCGACACCTATGCACGCGGCAAGGGCTCGACCGTTGCCAAAACCGTGGATGGCACGCTCTTCAATGATGCCAAACGCACGCGCCTGACCGGCATTGCCGGGGTGGCCAACATCGGTGCGGACCGCAACTGGAGCGGCTCGATCTTCGATCAGGCCAACTGGTATGCGTACGGGCGGCTGGCGTGGAACCCGCAGTTGTCGCCGCAGGCGATCGCGCAGGAGTGGGCGCGCATGAGCTTCTCCAACGATGCTGACGTGGTGACGCCCGTGGTCGACATGATGCTGCGCTCGCGCGAGGCAGTGGTGGACTACATGACCCCGCTCGGCCTGCATCACCTGATGGGGCGCGGCCATCACTACGGCCCGGCACCCTGGGATGCGGGCAGCGAGCGCCCGGACTGGGACCCGGTCTACTACCACCGCGCCGACCTTAACGGGATCGGCTTTGACCGTAGCGCCAGCGGCAGCAATGCGGTGGCGCAATACGCCAAGCCAGTGGCGCGCATGTTCGGCGATGTGCAGCGCGTGCCAGAGCATTACCTGCTGTGGTTCCACCATGTGCCCTGGGAGCACCGCATGGTCTCCGGGCGGCCGCTGTGGGACGAGCTGGTATGGCATTACGACCATGGCGTGGACGAGGTGCGTGCCATGCGCGCGATCTGGCAGGGCCTGGCCGGCAGGATCGATCCGCCGCGTTACCAGCAGGTGGCCAGTTTCCTGGCGATCCAGCAAGACGAAGCGCAGTGGTGGCGCGATGCCAGCATCGCCTACTTCCAGCGCGTGTCCGGGCGGCCGTTGCCGGCCGGCACGGCGCCGCCGGCGCATCCGTTGGCGTATTACCAGGCATTGCAGTTTCCGTATGCACCGGGGAATCCGAAATGAGCGCGCGCGTCTCGACGGTCATCATGGCAACGCTCTGTGCAGCACTGCTGCCGCGCCTGGCGCAGGCGGCCGACGCGCCGCTGCTGCATGCGCTGTTTCAGGAGCATGTGGTGTTGCAGCGCGATGCGCCGATCCGGGTGTGGGGCGATGCACCCCCTGGTACGCGCGTGAGCGTGCAACTGGATGCGCAGCAGGTGCAGGCACGCGCAGATCGGAAAGGCCACTGGGAAGCACGCCTGCCCGCGCACGCCGCGGGTGGCCCGTACACCTTGAGCGCACGCACCAGCACGGGCGTGACGCAGCAGGTCAATGACGTGCTGATCGGCGATGTGTGGCTGTGCTCGGGCCAATCCAATATGGAATTGCAGGTGCATCGCACCCTGGATTCACGCAGCGAGATCGCCGATGCCGACAACCCGCGCATCCGTATGTTCAAGGTGCCGGCGCAGTCCAGCCCGACGCCGCAGCGCCGCTTCGGTGGCGCTGCGGCATGGCAACTCACCACGCCGGAGACGGTGAAGGAATTTTCTGCCGCCTGCTACTACTTCGCGCGTGAATTGCAGAAGACCGTCGATGTGCCGATGGGCCTGATCAACGCCTCCTGGGGCGGCTCGCAACTGCAGGCCTGGATCGGCGAGAAGGCACTGCGCGCTGCCGGCGACGATGGCCCGGCGCTGGATGTGCTGGCGCGTTACGCACGCGACCCGGTGGATGCCGCGCCGCATTGGGGGGCGCTGTGGGAGGCCTGGTGGCATGCGCACGGCGAAGGCGAGCCCTGGCAGGCGGATGCACCCGGCGCCTGGCAAACCGCACCGGCGGCATTGGGCGCGTGGGACGACTGGGGCGTGCCGCAGTTGGTCGGCTTCAACGGCATGGTCTGGTACCGCACCAGCGTGGAGCTGACGCCGGCGCAGGCCGCGCAGGACGCCAGCTTGTTGCTCGGGCCGGTGGACGAGCTGGACCAGACCTGGGTCAACGGGCGCGGCGTGGGCAGCAGTTACGGTGCCGACCAGCCGCGTCGCTACAGCGTGCCGCGCGGGCGCCTGCATGCCGGGCGCAATAACATCGTGCTCAATGTGCTCAACACCTATCGGCGCGGTGGGCTGCTGGGCGATGCGCAATCGCGTGCGCTGCAGTTCGCCGATGGCAGCACGCTGCCGCTGGATGCGCCCTGGCAGTACCGCATCGTGCCGCCGCAACTGGGCTCGCCACCGCGCGCACCGTGGTCGTCGGCGGCCGGGCTGACCACCTTGTACAACGGCATGATCGCCCCGCTCGGCCAGCTCGGCCTGCGTGGCGTGCTGTGGTACCAGGGCGAATCCAATGCCGGTGATGCGGTGCATTACCCAGCCTTGCTCGCTGCATGGCAACGCGATTGGCGGCAGCGCTTCGGTGCGCAGTTGCCGCTGCTGATCGTGCAATTGGCCAACTATGGCGCGCCGCCCACCCAGCCGGTCGACAGCGGCTGGGCGCAGCTGCGCGAGGCGCAACGCCGCTTCGTCGCCAACGATGCGCATGCGGGCCTGGCGGTGACGATCGACATCGGCGACCGCTACGACATCCATCCGGCCAACAAGCAGGAACTGGGCCGGCGCCTGGCGCGTGTGGCGCGGCAAGTGGTGTACGGCGAGGCGCTTGCGCCCTCCGGCCCGGTGCCGCGCAGCGCGCAACGCGAAGGCGACAGCGTGCGCATCGCCTTCGACGATGTGGATACCGCCTTGCTCAGCTATGGCGCCGATGCGCCGATCGGCTTCGAGCTGTGCGGCGCCGCGTCCAACAGCTGCCGCTATGCCGTTGCCAGCTTGCACGACCACGCCATCAGCCTGCGCGTTCCCACCGGCCTGGCCGTCACGCGCGTGCGCTACTGCTGGGCCGACAGCCCGGTATGCACCTTGTACGACCGCAGCGGGCTGCCGGCCGGCCCGTTCGAACTCCCCCTCACTGCCGCCACTTCTCCCTGAGCGAGACCACGATGTCACAGACCCCCGACTCCCCTGCTCCGCTGCAAGGCTCGGCCCGCGATCGCGAGATCGTCGAGGCGCGCGTCATCGTCACCTGCCCGGGCCGCAACTTCGTCACCCTGAAGATCCGCACCCGCTCGGGCATCACCGGGCTGGGCGATGCCACACTCAACGGCCGCGAACTGGCGGTGGCGGCGTACCTGCAGGAACACCTGGTGCCGAACCTGATCGGCCGCGATGCCGGCCGCATCGAAGACATCTGGCAATTCTTCTACCGCGGTGCGTACTGGCGGCGCGGCCCGGTGACGATGAGCGCGATCGCTGCGGTGGACGTGGCCTTGTGGGACATCCTGGGCAAGATGGCCGGCATGCCGTTGTATCAGCTGCTGGGCGGGCGCTCGCGCGAGGGCGCGCTGGTCTACGGCCATGCCAATGGCCGCGATATCGCCGAAACCAGCGATGAGGTGGGCCGCTTCCGCGAGCTGGGCTTCATCGCCATCCGCGCGCAATGCGGCGTGCCCGGCATCAAGAAGACCTACGGCATTTCCAGCGGCGGCAAACCGTATGAGCCGGCCGAGAGCGAACTGCCGACCGAAACGGTGTGGTCCACGCCGCGCTATCTCGGCGTGGTGCCGAAACTGTTCGAGCAATTGCGCAACGATCATGGCGATGAAATCGAACTGCTGCACGACGCGCACCACCGGCTCACCCCGATCGAGGCCGCGCGGCTGGGCCGCGACCTGGAACCGTACCGGCTGTTCTGGCTGGAAGACGCCACCCCTGCAGAAAACCAGCGCGCGTTCGAAGTAATCCGCCAGCACACGGTCACCCCCTTGGCGGTGGGCGAGGTGTTCAATTCGCTGTGGGATTGCAAGCACCTGATCGAGCAGCAACTGATCGACTACATCCGCACCACGATTGTCCACGCCGGCGGCATCACCCATGTGCGCCGGCTGGCCGATTTCGCCGCGCTGCATCAGGTGCGCACCGGCTTCCACGGCGCCACCGATCTGTCGCCGGTGTGCATGGGCGCGGCATTGCACTTCGACACCTGGGTGCCCAACTTCGGCATCCAGGAATACATGTTCCATTCCGACGAGGCCAACGCGGTATTCCCGCACGATTACGTGTTCCGCGAGGGCCGCCTGCATTGCGGCGAAACGCCCGGGCATGGCGTGGACATCGACGAGGCCCTGGCCGCGAAGTATCCCTACGTACCCAAGCAGTTGCCGATCGCGCGGCTGGAAGACGGTGCGATGTGGGACTGGTGATGCGCTGGCTGCCGGCCGCGCTTGCGGCACTGCTGCTTGCGGTGGCCGCGCCTGCGCGCGTGCAGGCGCAAGCAAAAGCCGATGTCGCCTTCGACTGGTTCGAGTATCGCGGCGACGATGCGATGTTCGCCACGCCATTGCCACCCGGCCACTACCGCAACCCGGTGCTGGCCGGGTTCTACCCGGACCCCAGCGTGACACGCGTGGGCGAGCGCTACTACCTGGTCAACTCCACGTTCGCGTATTTCCCGGCGATCCCGGTGTTCGAAAGTACCGACCTGGTGCACTGGACGCAGATCGGCAACGTGGTCGAGCGCCGCGAACAGCTCGACTACGACGGGCTGGGCGTGTCGCGCGGCATGTTCGCTGCCAGCATCCGTCATCATGCCGGGCGTTTCTATGTCGTGGGTACCTCGGTCGACAGCGGTGGCAACTTCATCGCCAGCGCCCGCGATCCCGCCGGCCCATGGTCGGCACTGACGTGGTTGCCGGGCATCGACGGCATCGACCCGTCATTGTTCTTCGATACCGACGGCAGCGCCTACCTGCTCAACAATGGCCCGCCGGAAGGCACGCCGTTGTACGAAGGCCATCGCGCGATCTGGATGCAGCGCTTCGACCTCGCCAACAATCAACCGGTCGGCCCGCGCAAGGTGTTGCTCAACGGTGGGGTGGATCTGGCCAGCAAGCCGATCTGGATCGAAGGCCCGCATCTGTACCAGCGCGACGGTTGGTATTACCTCTCGTGTGCCGAAGGCGGCACCGGGCCGCAGCATTCGCAGGTGGTGCTGCGCAGCCGCACTGTGTGGGGGCCGTTCGAGCCCTTGCCGCACAATCCGATCCTGACCCAACGCGACCTGCCGGCCGGGCGCGCGCACCCGGTCAGCAATGCCGGGCATGTGGATCTGGTGGACACACCGGACGGGCAATGGTGGGCGGTGTTCCTGGCCAGCCGCCCGTATGCGGGCGAACGCTACAACACCGGGCGCGAAACCTTCCTGCTGCCAGTGCACTGGCGCGATGGCTGGCCGTCGATCCTGCCGGCCGGCGAGCCGATTCCGTATGTCGCACAGAGCCCGCGCGGCGCCAAGACCCCGGCCGATCAAGCGCCGTTGTCGGGCAACTTCACCTGGCGCGACGACTTCGCCGGCGCCTCGCTGCAGCGCGAATGGCTATCTCTGCGTGTGCCCAAACATGAGGTGGCCGATCTAAGCGCACGCGCCGGTTGGCTGACCCTCCATGCCAGTGCGCAAGGATTGGATAGCACCGCCACACCCGCCTTCCTCGCGCGGCGCCAGCAACACACGCGTTTTACCGCAAGCACCGCGTTGGCGGTGCCCAAGCAGGCCGGCGTCAGTGCCGGGCTTGCAGTCTTGCAGAATTCCAACGCGTGGTATGCGCTGGGTGTGCGACGCAACGGCGATGCGCTGGACGTCTTTCTCGACAAGCGCGAGGGCGCAAGAACCACCACGCTCGCACGCACCCGCGTCCCCGCAACGGCGCAGCTACGCCTGCAGATCAGCGGCGACGGCGCTGCGTACAGCTTTGCCTTCGATGCCGATGGGCGCGGCTGGCAATCGTTACACCGCAACGATGCTGCGGGCATGCTCAGCACCGCACAGGCCGGCGGCTTCGTCGGCAGCATGATCGGGCCCTTTGCCCAGCTGGAACCGCACCGTACCCAGGAGGACTGACCATGCATTCGCACCCCGCCCACCGCGCCACCGCCCCGCGTTGCCCACCTGCGCGCGGCTTACTGCTGGCGATGGCGATGGCCGCCACCGGCACGCAGGCCGCAACGCCGCCGCCGTATCTGGACACCCAACGCCCCTTCGACGCGCGTGCGGCCGACCTGGTGTCGCGCATGACGCTGGACGAAAAGGCCGCGCAGATGCAGAACGCCGCCCCGGCGATCCCGCGTCTGCAGGTACCCGAATACGATTGGTGGAACGAAGCGCTGCACGGCGTGGCGCGTGCCGGCGGCGCCACCGTGTTTCCGCAGGCGATCGGCCTGGCGGCCACCTTCGATACCCCGTTGATGGCCGAGGTGGCCACCGCCATCAGCGACGAAGCGCGCGCCAAGCACCACGCCTTCCTGGCGCGCGGCGAGCACAAGCGCTACCAGGGACTCACCTTCTGGTCGCCCAACATCAACATCTTCCGCGACCCGCGCTGGGGCCGCGGGCAGGAAACCTATGGCGAAGACCCGTTCCTGACCGCGCGCATGGGCGTGACCTTCGTGCAGGGCCTGCAGGCGCAGCAAGGGCCGTACCGCAAGCTCGATGCCACCGCCAAGCACTTCGCCGTGCACAGCGGCCCGGAGGCCGACCGTCATCACTTCGACGTGCATCCCAGCGAGCGCGATCTCCATGAAACCTATCTGCCCGCGTTCCAGGCCCTGGTGCAAGAAGGCAAGGTCGCCGCAGTGATGGGCGCCTACAACCGCGTCAATGCCGAATCCGCCTCGGCCAGCACGCGGCTGGAAGGCATCCTGCGCCGCGACTGGGGTTTCGATGGCTACATCGTCAGCGACTGCGCCGCCATCCGCGATATCTGGCAGAACCACAAGATCGTGCCCACGCCCGAGGCCGCCGCCGCGCTTGGCGTCAAGCACGGCACCGACCTGGATTGCGGCGACACCTATGCCGCGTTGCCGGCGGCGGTGCGTGCCGGCTTGATCGACGAGGCCAGCATCGACATCGCGCTCAAGCGGCTGATGACCTCGCGCATGCGGCTGGGCATGTTCGACCCGCCGGCCAGGGTGCCGTGGGCGCAGATTCCTGCATCAGCCAATCAATCGCCAGAGCACGATGCACTGGCCCGCCGCACCGCGCGTGAATCGCTGGTGCTGCTGAAGAACGACGGCCTGCTGCCGCTCAAACCCACGCTCAAGCGCATCGCCGTGATCGGCCCCACCGCCGACGACCCGATGTCGCTGCTGGGCAATTACTACGGCACGCCGGCCGCGCCGGTCACCATCCTGCAAGGCATCCGCGACGCCGCACCGCAGGCACAGGTGGTCTACGCGCGCGGCAGCGATCTGGTGGAAGGGCGCGAAGACCCCAATGCCGCGGCACCGATCGACACCCGCTATCTGCGCCCGGCGCCGGATGCCAAGCAGAACGGCCTCACCGGTGAATACTTCCGTGGACGTGCGTTGGCCGGCCAGCCGGTGCTGACCCGCATCGACCCGCGTATCGCCTTCCGCTGGGACCGCAATGCGCCCACCGACGATGCCGTCGGCCGCGGTGAACTGCAGGCCGATCGAGCGCTGGCCAAGGACGACTTCAGCGTGCGCTGGCATGGCCAGCTGCTGCCGCCGGTGTCGGGCACCTACGAGCTGCAGATTGCCGCCGACGATGGCGTGCGCCTGTTTCTGGACGGCAAGCTGCTCATCGATCAATGGAGCGAGGCCCCGCGCATGCGCGGCGGCAATGCCAGCGTGGCGCTGGAAGCCGGCAAGGCCTACGACCTGCGCGTGGAATACTTCGAAGCCACGCGCGATGCCGGCGTGCGTCTGGCCTGGCGCATGCCCGGCGCCAAACCGCCGCTGCAGGAAGCGGTGGACGCCGCACGCAACGCCGAGGTGGTGGTGTTCGTCGGTGGCCTCACCGGCGATGTCGAAGGCGAGGAGATGGACGTCAACTATCCCGGTTTTGCCGGCGGCGACCGCACCGACACCCGCCTGCCCAAACCGCAGCGCGAATTGCTGCAGGCACTGCAGGCCACCGGCACGCCGGTGGTTGCGGTGCTGACCACCGGCTCGGCGCTGGCGATCGACTGGGCGCAGCACCACGTGCCCGCCATCCTGCTGGCCTGGTACCCCGGCCAACGCGGCGGCAGCGCGGTCGGCGATGTGCTGTTCGGCCAGGCCAGTCCCGGCGGCCGCCTGCCGATCACCTTCTACAAGGAAGACGAGCGCCTGCCCGCCTTTGACGATTACGCCATGCGCGGCCGCACCTATCGCTACTTCGCCGGCAAGCCGCTGTACCCGTTCGGCCACGGCCTGTCGTACACGCAGTTTGCGTATTCGGATCTACGCCTTGATCGCACGACGGTTGCCGCCGATGGCACGCTCACGGCCACGGTCACGCTGAAGAACACCGGCCAACGCGCAGGCGATGAAGTGGTGCAGTTGTATCTGCATCCGCTCAAGCCGCAACGCGAACGCGCCATCAAGGAACTGCGCGGCTTCCAGCGCATCACCCTGCAACCCGGCGAACAACGGCAGCTGCGCTTCACCCTCAAGGCACAGGACGCCCTGCGCATCTACGACGAGCAGCGCAAGGCCTACGCAGTGGATCCAGGCGACTACGAAGTACAGATCGGCGCTTCCAGCGCAGACATCCGCAGCACACAACGCTTTACCGTCACCGACAAGTAGCAGCCGTTGACACCCTCGCCATGCGGACGTGGGCGAAGAACCCACTCAGCCGCGATTGCCCTAAGCCCCTCTCCCGCCGGGGCGAAGAGGCACCGCTTGCGCGCCACTGGCGCGCGTGCCTTGGAGCGCCCGCGTCGCAAGACGTGGGCCGGGGCGCGGAGCGGGGGTTGGGGTGAGGGTACGGCCACGGGCGAACTTGCAGCACCCCCCACGATTCCAAACAAAAACCCATGCCAATTCCAACGCTCTCCATCGCAACACTCGCGCACCTACCAACCACCGTCCTCACTCCCAGCTACGACCCCAAACAGACCACCATCGGCATCGTCCATCTAGGCGCAGGCGCCTTCCACCGCGCCCACCAGGCCGTCTACATCGACGACCTGCTCGCACATGACCCCACCTGGGCCATCTGCGCCGTCTCCCTGCACAGCCCGAGCGTGCGCGACGCCCTGCGTCCACAAGACGGCCTCTACACTCTCGCCCTGCTCGACAAGCACCCGCAACTGCGCATCATCGGCGCCATCCGCGAGGTGCTGTGCGCCGCCGACGAACAAACCGCCGTGCTCGCACGCCTGGCCGATCCCGCCGTGCGCCTGGTTACCCTCACCGTCACCGAAAAAGGCTATTGCCTGGCCGGCGACACGCTCGACCTCGCCCATCCCGACATCGCGCACGACATCGCCAACCCCGGCACACCGCGCAGCGCCATCGGCTATCTGGTCGCCGGCCTGCAACAACGCAGGCAGCAGGGCAGCGCACCGTTCAGCGTGCTCAGCTGCGACAACCTGCAAGACAACGGCAACCTGCTACGCCGCGCAGTCTTGCTGCTCGCACAGCAAACCGATCCCGCGCTTGCGGCATGGATCGACCGACACGTCACCTTTCCGCGCTCAATGGTCGACAGCATCACCCCCGCCACCGACGACGCACTGCGCGCCAACGTACAAGCGCAAACCGGTCTGCACGACGCCTGGCCGATCCAGCGCGAGCGCTACAGCCAGTGGGTGATCGAAGACCGCTTCTGCAACGGCCGCCCCGGTTTCGAAAACGCAGGCGTGACCCTCAGCGACGACATCGCCGGCTATGCACGCGCCAAACTGCGCCTGCTCAACGGCCCGCACTCCGCACTCGCCTATCTCGGCAGCCTGCTCGATCTGGAAACCGTCGCCGACGCCATGCGCAACCGGCAACTCGCCACCTTTGTCGAAACCCTGATGCGCGAGGACATCGCCCCCACCCTGCAGCGCATGCCGGGCTTCGACCCGCAGCACTACATCGACGCCATCCTCGCCCGCTTCCGCAACCCCGCCATCCGCCACCTGCTCGCCCAGATCGCCTGGGACGGCTCGCAGAAGATTCCGGTGCGTCTGCTCGGCGTCATCAGCGATGCATTGGACACCGGGCAACGGATCGACCGGCTCTGCATTCCGGTAGCGGCGTGGCTGCAGTTCGTGCGCAGGCAGGCGGCCAACGGCGTGGCCCTGGTCGATCCACTGAGCGAAGTCCTCAGCGACATCGCCCATTCGACCACCGGCGATGCCAGCCATGACATCGCGGCATTCCTCACCGTGGATGCGGTGTTCGCTACGCTCTCTGGCGATGCGCGTTTTGTGGAAGCCTTAGAGCGTTCCTACGCAGCGTTGCATCTCGGAAGTCCGGCAAATGTGCAAAACGCCCTATCGACACAGGGCTGAATTTCTTCATTTCAGCAGTCAATCAGGCTCAGGCAATAGAGTTTTTCTTATTCCCAAAATTGTTATACACATGGCATTGCTGCTTCAGTTCGATAAAGCGAGCTGATCCATAATCCAGACAAAATTCGGTGTAACTGCATCACCAGTCGCCTTTGCTGTGGTAGAAATTGCCAAATCGGGGAAAGGAGCAATGGGGATGGATTTCATTGATCAACTGCGCGTGCTTGCAACGCGCATCAGTACGACGCGCGCACTGATTCAAACAGAAGAAGCCACCAAGAATGCGATGGTGATGCCGTTGATCCAGATTCTTGGATACAACGTCTTCGATCCGCTCGAAGTCACACCAGAAATTGTGGCAGATGTAGGAACCAAGAAAGGCGAGAAGGTCGACTACGCAATACTTCGCGACGGCAAACCGATCATCCTTTTCGAGTGCAAGAAGGCGGGCGCTGAACTTAACATCAACCATGCCGGTCAACTCTTTCGCTACTTCCACGTTACTGCTGCCCGCTTTGGGGTTCTCACAAACGGCTTGGTCTACCGGTTCTTCACCGATCTTGAGCAACCGAACAAGATGGATGAGAAGCCGTTCTTCGAGTTCAACATCCTGGACTTCAAGGACCGCGACGTCGAGGAATTAAAGAAATTCGCTAAGGCTGCGTTCGATCTGGATACGATCCTGACGACTGCCAACGAGCTGAAGTACACACGCGCGATCCAAACCAAACTGACGGAGTGGATGCACCAACCGACCGAAGAGTTCGTCAAACTGGTTTCAGCCGACCTCGTCGGAACTCGGCGCTTTACGCCGGCGATCCGCGATCAGTTCACATCGATCACGCGGCGCGCATTCGATCAGCTGGTTAGCGAGCGGATCAATGAACGGCTTAAAGGCGCCATGGCACCTGAAGCAATCTCAATCAGCGATCACCCTGCGCCTGTCATGACGGAGCAACCTGCCGCGACGACGCAGCCATTGCTAGCCGACCCTCTGATTGTCACCACTGCGGAAGAAATTGAAGGGTTCCATATTGTTCGGGCCATCGTGCGCAAGGTGATTCCTGGCAAGCGCGTCTTCATGCGGGATGCCCAGAGCTATTGCGCCGTGCTGCTCGACGACAACAACAGAAAACCGATCTGCAGGCTTCGCTTCAACAATCTTCAAAGACTTCGACTTGGCATCTTCAATCAGGATAAAGAAGAAGAGCAACTCGACCTCGGCTCGATCGACGACATCTACAACTTTGCGGACAGGATCAAGGCCACCGTCGCATCCTACCTGCCTCAGGAAGCTTGATCATAGGTTAGTGGAGCCTGGTTGATGCATCCATTCAACCGGCTCCAGTCCTTCTTACCCGAGATAATCAGGCTCCCGTTGGACGGAAGGCTCAGCGTTCAATCACCTGCCCAATCCTGATCAGATTTCCGCTCTCATCGACAAGCGCGAATTCCCGCATCCCCCACGGCTTGTCGCTGACAGCATCGAGCCTGGGGATGCCGTGCGCCGGAAGCTGCGCGCCGCGCATGGCGGCGTAGACCGCATCGACATCGCCAACCCGGATATAGCAGCCCGCATAGCAGGCCGCAGGATCAAGATCCGGGTGTGCGAAGAAATGCAGCTCCACCTCGCCACGCGTCAGGATCGCGTAGCCCGCATCGTGCGGGTGCGCGTCGCCGACAAAGCCCAGCCGCCGATAGAAGGCGACCGTGTGTTCGATCGAGCGACCGGGGAGCAGTGGAATCGCACGGTCTGGTGTTTCGGCAGTGGAAGTCATCGCTTTCTCGTAGTGGGATAACGAAGCCGTCTTTGAGCACAACGATACGCCAGATACGAGGGATCGGTTGGGAGCCGTGCCGTGCTGTCTTGACTCGCTGTGTTGGCGAGTAGCAAGATCGCTCTGCTGCGGCACATTCCGCAGCCGGGTTTAGCAGCCCGTAATCACAAGGCGCACCAGCGCCCATTGCACGATGTCGGCGCTTTTCTTTTGCCCGACTTATCGCATGGGCAGGCGTGCTCGCTTTACGGCGGGCGGTGCGCGGAGACCGCAAGGTCTGCCGGTTCCTTGTGACCGGTCTGCTAACCGCGCATCGTCCGCCACCCTCGTTTAGCAGCGATGCGGCGGACTTCCTATCGCACAAGGAGTTCGATATGACCCGTTCCAAAGCAACCACCCGTGCACGCGCTGCATCGCCTTCCAGGCGATCTGTTGTGATACGCGCCAGATCCAGGCACCGCCCGGCCGCCAGCATGACCGACGCTAAGCCAGCGGTGGATCCAGCGCTGGCGCCTACCCCGCCCTTGCGCAAGCCCGGCTTCCGCATTCCCGAGCGGGTCACCATGAGCTATCAGCACTACGACGTGCGGCGTGCCGAGGATGTCATCGGTTGCGCGGTGCCCAAGCTGCGGCTGTCCGGGCGCTGGCTGGAACACTGCGGTTTCGCAGTGGGTGATGCGTTGCGGGTAACGGTGGGACGCGGCGTGCTGTTGATCAGCCGCGTGGCGCCTGCGGTACCGGCGGTGAGATCGCGCCGCAGGTGACACGCCTGGGGTGGGCGCCCTTGCCCGGCGCTTTGCGGTCCCTTCTCCCGTGCACGGGAGAAGGGACGCATTCTGCTCTTGTCTGGATTGCAGAAGGGAGGCCGGCTGTTTGCCCCTGAGAGCAGAGGTGCCTGTTGCGGTGCGGAGCAGCAAAGCAAGGCTGCGTAGCGCAGGGGCTGTCAGCGGCAGAGAGCTTCTTGCCTGCAATGGCATCTGCACCGCATCGCTCGACATGACATGCTTGGCCTCACCTACGCCGCACCCACGTTCGGACAGGTTCAAGCGCCACATGGCCACGCGCAAGCTACCGTATTCGCGCACCGATGGAGTTCTCTGCATGAAAATGGCTGTCTTCAGCACGCGCCCTTACGACAAGCGCTTTCTCGATGAAGCGAAATTACGCCCCGGCATGCAATGTGCAGCCGAGTTCGTTTATTTCGAGGCATCGCTCGATCTGCAGACGGCAGCGTTGGCGCAGGGCTGCGAGGTGGTCTGCGTGTTCGTCAACGACCAGCTCGATGCGCCCGTGCTGCGGGCACTGCACGCGGCCGGTGTGCGCGCGGTGCTGCTGCGCTGTGCCGGTTTCAACAATGTGGATCTCGCTGCGGCCACCGCGCTTGGGCTGTTCGTGGCACGCGTGCCGGCCTACTCGCCCGAAGCAGTGGCCGAGCACACCCTGGCGCTGGTCATGACGCTCAACCGCCAGACGCACCGCGCCTACAACCGCGTGCGCGAGGGCAACTTCATGCTCAACGGCCTGCTCGGCCGCACCTTGCACGGCAAGACGGTGGGCCTGATCGGGCTGGGCAAGATCGGGCTGGCGACTGCGCGTATCTTTCGGGGAATGGGCTGCGATGTGCTGGGCTTCGACCCTTATCCCACGCCTGGCTTCGATGCGCTCGGGCAGCGGGTGGAGCTGGAGACACTGTTCGCCCGCTCGGACGTCGTCTCGCTGCACTGCCCGCTGACACCGGCGACGCAGCACCTGATCGATGATGCGGCGCTGGCGTCGATGCAGCCGGGTGCGATGCTGGTCAACACCTCGCGCGGTGGCTTGGTGGATACCTATGCGGTGATCCGCGCGCTCAAGTCTCGCCAGCTCGGCCATCTGGCCATCGATGTCTACGAACAGGAAAGCGCGTTGTTCTTCCAGGACCGCTCGGGCGAGATCATCGACGACGAAGCGTTTCAGCGCCTGATGACCTTCCCCAATGTGCTGGTGACCGGGCACCAGGGGTTCTTCACCGCAGAGGCATTGCAGGAGATCTCCGACATCACTCTGCGCAACCTTGCCGATTTCGCTGCCGGTTCCCCATGCGCGAATCGTGTTCCGGCACCTTAGCGTCGCTTTCCTCGCTCACCAGCCGCGCAGGTTCGACGCATCGACTCCTCTGTCGTGGTACTCGGGTTCAAGCCGGTACGGCAGTTGCCTGGCGACGCAGCGCACAGATCCGCGTGCAACCAACCGCGGCGGCCAGCCCCAGCTGACCGGTGTACCAGCTCACCTGCCGCAAGTATCCACCCAGGCGGCAGTTGACTGCATGGCCCAGTGGCCGCACCCGCCTGTGGCCCCGGCGCATGTATGCATCCCGGATCACCGGCGCCACGCCCTGCAGCAGAACCGGGCCCAGCCGGCTTGCCAACAAGTATGCAAACACGTCGATACCCACCATCTCCAGCAGTGGTATGGCCGCTGCAACCTCCGGATTGGATGCGATGCAGGCAATCGCCAGCGTGGTGATGGCAATGACCGCCCTGCGGTTCAAGTTGACCGGCCACATGTCGATGGTCCTGAGCGCTCTCTGGATGTCACGCAGATCTGCACAATTCAGACACCTTCGCTTGCCTGTCGGTCACGATACCCGGACGCCCTGGCTGCCGCCGGATGTATTGAAGATGCGCGTCAGCACCAGCACGAGCAGGACCACAAAGCTCAACTCCCACACATAGAATGCGGCGCCCACGTGATCGATCATGACTTGCTGGCCAGCCTCGTTCTTGTCGAACCGGGTTGCGCGAAAGGTATCCAACCCGATCAGGCAAGCCGCTACCAACAGGGCCGCCGCCATCTTGTCCGCCTTGAGGAAATAACACAGCCATGCCAGCAGGAACAGCGGGTTACTCATCCAGGCCAGGCACTGGCCATCGAGCACCTGCATCCAGCCAAGCAGCAGGATGACAAATCCACTCAGTTGATCATTACCGCCATGCAGTGCAGGAAGGCACAGCGAAATGCCGTACAGCAGGGCAGATAGCAGAAGTGGAAACAGCTTCATGGGCGTCCTTGTCTGATGATGAGGCGAGTGCATGTCCCCGCGTTGGGGGGGCTCGTTCCATCTCGGCACAAGCCAACCTGCGTCACTATAGACACTGCGCATGCCGCTTTCACGACCACGCTGCCAAGCCCGCCGACGCATCTCGTGGAGCGGCGGAGGCTTCGGCCCAATGCATCGCTATGGCATGCTTGAACCCCTGCCGCACAGCGTCCGACGTCCGCCTTGCCATGGCCGCCCACAAGAAGCAGAACTTGCCGGAAAAGCTCTGCGTTCAATGCAGGCGACCCTTCTGCTGGCGCAAGAAGTGGGAAAAGGTGTGGGACGAGGTGAAGTATTGTTCGGACCAATGCCGCCGAAACAGCAAGCGGCAGCGCCCGGAACAATAGTCTGCTCACGCGCAACCCACCTCTCCCGTGCCGTCGCGCGTGAGCCGAGCGGGTTCGGCCATTCTGACAGCCGGTTGCGGCTAACGTTTACCAGCTTTTTTCGCAGCCCCCGATCCACTCGCCCGCTTGGCAGCGCTGCCTTTACCTGCCACTGCCATGTTGTCCACCAGATTGGGATAGGGGCGGCCTGCTGCCTTGGCGCGTTGTCTGGCCTGTGCCTTCTGCGCCGGGGACAGCGGACCTGAGCGCGAGCGACTCTTGGGGTTGGGCCTTTTCCATGGCGCAGACGTCTTGCTTGTGCCTTTCTTCGCTGCACCGCGCGTGGAAGCGCTCTTCCCGGCTGCAGTTCGGCGGGCGACCGTCTTGTTTACCGCTTTCTTCGTCGATGCTGCCTTCTTCGCAGGAGATTTCCTGGCCGCAGTCTTCTTGACTGCCTTCTTGACTGCCTTCTTGACTGCCTTCTTGACTGCCTTCTTGACTGCCTTCTTGCCGGTCGCCTTGCGGGCACCGGCCGAGGGCGCCGACTTGCGCGTCGCTGCGTTACCGGCGCTCGTTTTCTTGGTCGCGGCCCGTGTTGCCGACGGTTTCCTCGCTGGCGACGTTCCGGTTGCTTTCTTTGCGACCGCCTTCTTTCTCGCGGCCTTCTTCGGGGTGCGCTTGTCCGCGGCACCGGCATGGGCGGCGGCCGTCGTGGTCGCGCTTGCTCGTTTTCCTGCCGGGGTCTTCGCGCTCGCCGCCTCTTCCAGACGCTGGTATAGCCGCGCCGCCCAGCGCTGGCCGGCATCGCCGCCCCAGAGCAGCCAGGCAATGTAGCCGGCCGATGGCGCGCTACGGTCGGCCCAGCCCCTGCCAGTCTTGTCCACGCTGTGGCGCGCGAAGTACGCATGCATGCGCCGGATGGTCTGCGTGGAAAGCGATTTCCGTGCCGAAAGATCGCGCGCACGCGCAACGCCGATTGCGGTGCCACCACGCCCATGCTGCTCGCGCAACCGCAGTCCGCGTGCCGCCGCGTCGGCAACTGTCTTGGGTGGTGTTGTCGAAGACGCCTGCTTTGCCGGTTTGCGTGCCACACCTTTCTCCTGTCGTATCGCGTTGCCGTAGTGTTCGCATGCGCGGTGCTGCTGCATGTGAAGAAGCCGGCAGCCAGGACTGCCTAGGCAGCCTGCCGGGGACATCACGGCAATGCGCAAGCACGCGCGACCTGGCCCTGGATCGGCTTGCTTGTGCGAGTGGATCATCGCGCACGTGTCGCTACACTGGCCTGCTCACGCCATCGGAAGAGTGCTGCATGCGCCTGTTGACGAGCTGGTTCCGCGCAAGCCTGTTTGCTGCCGCGGTCGGCACTTTCCCCGCGCTTGGTCAGGCCACCGACAAGGCGGTGCCGGTGGCCACCTCGGCACAGCAGCACGCCGCCGCTGGCGGTCAGCCATGCGCAGGCAGTGGTGTCGTCGGGGAAGATCTACGTCGTCGGCGGCCTGACCGGCGACTACCCGGAAGAAGCCGCGCTGACCCACCTGTTGATCTACGACCCTGCCACCGATCGCTGGCAGGCAGGCGCGGAGATTCCCGAGGGCCGTCGCCGCGGCGCGGCAGGCGCGGTGGCGCACGACGGCGTGCTGTACCTGGTCGGCGGCAACGCGCGCGGCCATATGAGCGGGTACGTGCCGTGGCTGGATGCGTTCGACACCAGGACGCAGCAATGGACGCAGCTGGCCGACGCACCGCGTGCGCGCGATCACTTCCATGCAGTGGTGCTCGACGGCAAGCTGTATGCCGCCGGTGGCCGCAGGTCCTCGCACGAGAGCGGCAACACCTTGGCGCAGACGATTTCCGAGGTCGATGTCTATGACATCCAGCGCGGCACCTGGAGCGTTGCCCCGGCCGCACTGCCGACGCCGCGCGCCGGTGCCGCCGCCATTGCACGCAATGGCCAGCTGCTGGTCATGGGCGGCGAGAGCACGCGCCAGGTGAAGGCGCACGACGAGGTCGAAGCTTACGACCCGGCCACCTCCACCTGGACGCCGCTGGCCGCGTTGCCGCAAGGGCGCCACGGCACCCAGGCCGCAGCGGTCGGCGACGCTCTGTACATCGTGGCGGGCAGCGGCAACCGCGGCGGCGGGCCGGAGCTGGATGATGTGCTGGTGCTGGGTGAGGCGGAAGCCATTCGGTAAGCGACGTGGCTGCATTCGAGTCGCATCGCGCTGCTGGCTCGGAGAGAATGCGACTTGTCATGCACGGCGATCGGTACAGCTCCATCGCGGCCAGGGCCGCTCCTACAGAGCGGCGACTGCTGTGCTGCGGTTTGGCCGGCCAATGGGCGCTACGGCGCGAATTCCAAGCCAAGCGCTTTGACCCGCACCCGCGCCAGCATCGCGTGCGAGGTCATGTACAGCGTATGGCCGTCATTGCCGAAGGTGCAGTTGGAGATGGGCTCGCCGGTTTCGATACGGCCCAGCCTGCGGCCATCGGGGGCGAACACGATGACGCCGCCGGGGCCGGTGGCAAACAGGTGGCCGTCGGCGGAGACCGCCATGCCGTCGGGCAGGCCGGGCGCGTCCTTGGCGACCAGATCGGAGGCGTCGGCGAACACGCGCTTTCCGGTCGCTGCACCGGCTGCGTCGAGCGTGTAGGCCATCCAGATCGGGCGCTCCGGATCGGAGTTGGCCACGTACAGGGTGCGCGCATCGGGCGACAGTGCGATGCCGTTGGGAAGGCTGAGACTGTCGTCCAGCAGATGCACGCTGCCGTCGGTGTCCAGCCGGTAGACGCCGTTGTAGCGCAGCTGCTTGACCGGCGAATCGTTCATGCCCTTCAGGCCGTAAGGCGGGTCGGTGAAGAACACCACGCCATCGCTGCGGCGGACCAGATCGTTGGGGCTGTTGAAACGGTGGCCTTCGAACTGCGTCGCCAGCGGCGTCTTCTTGCGCGTGGCCGGGTCGAGCCTGGCGACGATGCGCGTGCCCGAATCGGCCAGCAACACGGTGCCGCCCGGTTCGGCATACAGCCCATTGGCGCCGGCTTCGCGCAGCGTGGCCTGCTCCGGGCCGCTGTAACCGGATGGCGACAGCAGGACCGACAGGCCTGCGTCCTCGGACCAGCGATAGAGCTTGTTTTCCGGCACATCGGTGAACAGCAGATAGTCACCGTTGCGGACCCAGGCCGGGCCCTCGGACCAGGTGAAGCCTTCGCTGAGCTTCTCGATGCGCGCATCGCCAGCGACCACGTCGCTGAAGCTGCGATCGAAGCTCTGCAGATGCCCGATCGCGGCAAAGCGCGGTGGCGGCACCTCCTTCCTGGTGCAGGCGGCGAGGATTGCCAGCAGCGGAACGGCCAACAGCAGATAGGGCGGCAAGCGCATCGGTCAGTCCAGTAACGAAGTCGGGCCATGATGCCACCATGCGCGTGCAGGCCTGCTGCGCACGCCGGCGGCCGTGCTAGCGCTCGCCAGCGTGCGCGGGTACCGCCAGCACCGCATCCAGTGCCGGTTTGGGCTGGTAGTTTCGATCGAACAGCAGCGGATAGTTGGTACGGCCGGGCACGGGGTAATCGTTCTTCCAGGACATGCCATCGCTGACGCCCCACACGCTGACGCGTGCGAGCTTGTCGCGCTTGCGCCAGAACAGCGCGAACAACTCGGCGTAGCGATCGCGCAGCTGCGCCTGCACCTGCGGTGGCAAGCCCTCGCGATACGGGTCGAGAAAGCGCTTGAATTCCGGCAGCTGGAACTGCTTGTGCGCAAGCCCGGTCCCGATGACCTGGCCTTCCCTGGTCAGTGGCAACACGTCGATGTCCAGCTCGGTGATCATGACCTTGATGCCGAGCGCGGCGTAGGCATCGATGGCGTCTTCGATATCGCGCAGGCTGGGATAGTTGAGCCCCCAGTGTCCCTGCATGCCGACGCCATCGATGCGGATGCCCGATTGCTGCAGCATCCTGACCATGCGCACGATGCCATCGCGCTTGCTCGGCCGCCATGCGTTGAAATCGTTGTAGTAGAGCTCCGCATCCGGCGCATACCGTTGGGCAAAGGTGAAGGCGTTGCGCACCACGGTGTCGCCATCGCCGACGCGCTGCACCCAGTTGGTATCGCGGTAACGTCCGTCTTCATCGATGATCTCATTGACCACGTCCCAGGCCTGCACCTTGCCGACGTAGCGCCCCGCCACGCGCTCGATGTGCGCGCGCATGCGCTCCAGCTGCGCGTCGGCGCTGTTGGGCTTGCCTTGTGCATCGACGAAGAACCACTCCGGCGTCTGGTTGTGCCAGACCAGGGTATGGCCGACCACGAACATGGCGTGATCGCGCCCATAGGCGACGAAGGCGTCGGCCGCGCCGAAGTCGAACACGCCCGGGCGCGGGGCGACCACTTCGGCCTTCATCACGTTCTCGGCAGTGATGGCATTGAAGTGGCAGGCGACCAGCGCGGCAGAGGCAGCGTCCTTGCCGGAGACGATGTCGGCATTGACGGCGGTGCCGATCAGAAAGCCGTCGGCGTAGGCGTGCTCGAGCGAGGTGCTGCGGGTGTCGCAGTCAGCCAAGGCCGGCACTGCCATCACAGCGCCGATCAGGGCCAGAACAAAACGCAAGCATGCTGCTGGGCGCTCGTGGGTCTGCTGCATCGCCGGATTCCTGTGCAGGTACCGCAGGTAGTGCGTCATCGGGAACTCCATCACTCCACCACCACCTGCGCACTGGCGGCCTGCAAACTGTCGGAGTCCACATGCAGCGTGATGGTGCCACGCGCGCCGGGCTTGGCACGCACGATCGCCAGGCACAGCCCGTTGAACGCATTGCGCTGCGGCGCGGCGAAGGATTCCAGGTTGGTGGGATCGCCGTTGTCGGTGGCGACCAGCTCGCCCGGGCCTTCGATGCGGAAACGCAGGCGGTCGCCGGCGGTCGGCGCAGGGCGTCCATCGCGATCGAGCAGGCGCACGGTGACGAAACTCAGATCCTGCCCGTCGCCACGGATGCTGCCGCGGTCGGGCGTCACCTGCATGCGCGCGGCGCCGCCGGCGGTTTGCACGCGGTCGTCGGCCCAGGGTTTGCCTTCCTTGTACGCCTGCACGCGCAGCTCGCCGGGTTGGTAGACCACCGCGTCCCAGCGCAGCCGGTACTGCAGCGGGCCCTTGCGCTTGCGCCCCTGCGAGACGCCATTGACGAACAGCTCGGCCTCGTCGCCGGAGGTGAACACATGCACCGGCGTGACCTGACCCTCGCGGCCGGGCCAGGTCCAGTGCGGCATCAGATGCGCCATCGGCACATCGGAGCGCCAACGCGATTGATAGAGCCAGTAGCGATCCTTGGGAAAACCGGCCAGATCGAAGATGCCGGAGTACGAACTGCGCGAGCTGTAGTACGGCGTGGGCTCACCCAGATAATCGAAGCCGGTCCAGACGAATTCGCCGGCGACATACCGATGCTGGTCCTGTGCCGCGAACACCTTGTCGGCGCTGGAGCCGAAGTCCACCGCATGCAGCTCGTAGGCGCTGACCTGGTGCGCGACCGAATCCCCGCCGCGCCCATCGCGCACCGGCGCGCTAATGTCTGGCGTCACCGGAAACAGATACACACCGCGGCTGCTCAACGCCGAGGCGGTCTCGCTGCTGAGAATGGGCTTGTGCGGGAACCTGCCATGGAACGCGGGATATTGCGGTTGTTTGCGGATGCGCTCGGTGCCTGCGAATTCCGGTGCGTCGCGGATGCCTTCGCCCTGGTAGTTAAGGCTGATGACATCCAGCGCAGCGGGCAACGGCATCTCGGGCGAGGCGTAGTTCATCGCCACCGTGGCAGGGCGCGTGGGGTCTTCCTCATGCACGATGGCGTGCAGTGTGCGTGCGATCGCCGCGCCCTGCTCGCCGGTGTACTGCTCACCGACTTCGTTACCGACGCTCCACAAGATCACCGAGGGATGATTGCGGTCGCGCCGCAGCATCGCGCGCAGGTCCGGCTCGTGCCACTGCGGGAACACCAGGTGGAAATCCAGCGGAGTCTTCTTCATCTCCCAGCTGTCGAACACCTCGTCCACCACCAGCAGGCCCATGCGATCGGTCAGCTCCAGCAGCTCCGGTGCGGGCGGATTGTGACTCATGCGGATGGCATTGGCGCCCATCTGCTGCAGCAACTGCAGTTGCCGCTCGGCGGCGCGCAGGTTGAATGCCGCACCCAGCGCACCGAGGTCGTGATGATTGTTCACGCCGCGAATCGGCACATGTTCGCCATTGACCAGCAAGCCCTTGTCGGCATCGAACACGATACTGCGGATGCCGAACGGTGTTTCGTAGCGATCCACCACGTGCCCGTCATGACTGACCTCGGTCACTGCGACATAGCGGTGCGGGCGCTGGGTCGGCGGCGGGCCCCACAGACGCGGGTGGTCGATCTGCGTACTGCCCTGCACACGGGCGCTGCCACCGGCGGCAACCGCAACCTGCACGGCGGCAATACGCGCGACCGGCTCGCCGCTGCGTGTGCCGCGTGCATCGTCGAGCACATAGATCGCGGTGCTGACCTGCGCCTGCACCGCGCTGCGCGCGGCGTTGTCCAGCGTGATCGCCAGCTGCACCTGCGCGGTGTCGGCCGAGACCTGCGGCGTGGTCAGCTGCGTGCCCCAGTGCGCCACATGCAGCGGCGCAGCTTTGGTTAGCCACACATTGCGATACAGCCCGCCGCCCGGATACCAGCGCGCCGACTCCGGCGGGTTATCCAGACGAATCGCCAGCTGGTTGCGCGCACCAAACACCACATAGGGGCTCAGGTCCACGCGCCAGGAGCTGTAGCCATACGGCCAGCCGCCGACCAACTTGCCGTTGAGCCAGACCGTGGCATAGGCCATGGCGCCATCGAGATCCAGAAACAGCGCGCGGCCGCGATCGCTGGCGGGGATGTCCAGGCGCTTGCGATACCAACCCACGCCCCAGCTCGGCAGGCGCCCCATGCCACCGTAGGGACCATCGGCCAGGAACGGCCCGGCGATGGCCCAGTCGTGCGGCAGATCCACGCGCTCCCAGCCGCTGTCGTCGAACTGCGGCTGCACGAAAGCGACACTGCTGCCGGGGTGGCCGGGCGGGCGTTTGTGCCGCTTCGCGGGATCTGCAATCAAGGCATTGGCCGTGGGCAGGATCCATGGCTTGAGCACGCGGGTTGCGGTGGCATCGAGGCGCTGCGCCTGCTCGGGCTGCGCGTCGGCCACCTTACCGTCTTCGCTACGTAGCACGTGCGGGCGGATGTCGTAGTCCAGGATCTGCCGATTGCCTGGAGGATCGCCGCGATGGAAGCGCCATTGCGCGTTGAGCGAGACACGCTCGCGCGGCAACTGGGTCGATGCCGGTGGTGCTGCCAGCGCGGGCACTACCACGCAGATGCAAAGCATCGCGACGCGCGCAAGGCGTGCGCAATCCCTGAGCGCGCGCATCACCCTCGCCTGCATGCCCGTGTGCGTCATATCGCGCCTCGCATCGACCATGCATGCATGCATGGCCGATCCGCACCGCCTGCACGCGTGCAGGCATCGCCACGTGCTGCCTCGCTCAGCCTCACAGCTTGTAGGCTTGCTTGGGCAGGCGATACGCCAGATCGATCGCAACCTCGACCGCCTCGTCCTCGTCCAGCCTGTGCTCGGCGACCAGTTTGGCGAGAAAGGCACTATCCACGCGCCGCGCCACATCGTGCCGCGCCGGAATCGACAGGAACGCGCGGGTATCGTCGTTGAAGCCCACGGTGTTGTAGAAGCCGGCGCTGGCCAGGGTCTGCTCGCGGAAGCGCCACATGCCTTCCGGCGCGTCATGGAACCACCAGGCCGGCCCCAGCAACAACGACGGGTAATGGCCGGCCAGTGGCGCCAGCTCGCGGCTGTAGCTGGTTTCGTCCAATGTAAACACGATCAGGCGCAGGCGCGGGTCGTTGCCGAACCGGTCCAGCAAGGGTTTGAGCGCGTGCACGTAGTCGGTGCGCATCGGAATATCGGCGCCCTTGTCGCGCCCGAAGGTCTGGAACAACTGCCGGTTGTGATTGCGGAAGCAGCCCGGGTGCAGCTGCATCACCAGGCCATCGTCCAGGCTCATCGCCGCCATCTCGGTCAGCACCTGCGCGCGGAACAGCTCGGCCTGCGCCGGTGTGGCGGCACCACGCACCACGGTGTCGAACAGACGTTGCGCCTCGGCCGGCGACAGATCGGCGGTGGCCGCGCTGGGGTGGCCATGGTCGGTCGAGGTGGCGCCATGCGCGGCAAAGAACGCGCGGCGCTGCCGGTGCGCGCGCAGATAGCCTTGCCAGCTCAGCACATCCTCGCCGGTGAGCGCGCCGAACTGCTGCAGCGCACCGGCAAACTGCTCGTGTTCGGGGTCGACCACGGGGTCCGGGCGGTACGCGGTGAGCACGCGCCCCTTCCAGCCGCTGGCGCGAATGGCCGCGTGGTGCTGCAGCGTGTCCAGCGGCGACTCGGTGGTGGCAATCACCTCGATGTTGAAGCGCTCGAACAGGGCACGCGGGCGGAATGCCGGCGTCTGCAGCGCCGCGGTGATGTGGTCGTAGTAATGATCGGCAGTGCCGGCATCCAGCCGGATGCGCAGATCGAACACCTCATGGAAGACATGATTGAGCCACAACGCAGAGGGCGTGCCGCGCAGCAACGTGTAGTGCGCGGCGAACACGCGCCACGCTGCGCGCGGGTCCACCGCCGCGCGCGACCCATCCGCACGCGGAATGCCCAAGGCATCCAGTGCGATGCCCTGGCTGTAGAGCATGCGGAACACATAGTGGTCCGGCACCAGCAACAACGCGGTGGCATTGGCGAATGGCGCGTCGGTAGCGAACCACGCCGGATCGGTATGGCCGTGCGGGCTGATGATCGGCAGTGCGGCGATCTGCGCGTACAGGCGGCGCGCGATCGCACGCGTGCCGGGGTCGGCGGGCAACAGGCGGTCGGCGTGCAGGGTCAGTGGAATGGAGGTAGGCATCAGTCGGTCGCCGAACGGGCAGGAAAAAGGCAGGGCACCGGGATCACCGCGCCGCACCGTGGCTGGCAACGTAATCGCGCAGCCAGGTCAGCGCCGGCCGCTCGGTGCCATCGGCGCGAATCAAATAGGCCGCTTCCTTGTCGCGCCACAGCCCGGGGCGAAAGCCCCACAGCGTGATGCCGCGTACGCCCGGATGCTCCCAGAACACCGGGAATACACGTTGGTAGGCGGCCAATTGCTGCGCATCGGTGGGCCCGTCCAGGTCGAACTCGGTGATGTAGATCGGCAAGCCGGTCGCGGCCAGTGCATCGAGATTGTCGCGATGCACCGACATCGCCACATTTGGGGTGGTTTCGAAGGCATGCTCCTGCACGCCGATCGCATCGACCAGTTGCTCGCGCTGCAGCAACTGCACGATCTGCAGGTACTTCTGCGTGGCCTGGGGACTGTTGGTGATGCTGTAGTCGTTGATCATCAGCCGCGCACGCGGAAAGTGCTGGCGTGCCAGCCGGAACGACTGCAACACCCATTCCCAGCCGCTGGCGCCGTTGCCGCCGAGCGCCTGCAGATAGTTGCCGCCACCGGTGTCGTTTTTACTCGGCGGGTCGTTGAGCGGCTCGTTGACCACTTCCAGCAGGTCGATCTCCGGATAGCGCTGCGCCACCGCAGCAAACCACTGCTCGATCTCGCGGCGCTGCTCGGCCGGCCGCAACGACTTGATCCACTCCGGCTGCTGATTGCCCCACACCATCACATGCATCTGGAACGGCATGCCGTTGGCCTTGGCCAGCCGGTAAGCAGTATCCAGCCCGCTCCAGTCCATCTGGTCGCGCACCGCCTCCACGCTGCCCCACTTGCCGCTGTTTTCCGGCGTGAGCTTGTTCCAGTACTGCGCAAATCCCGGCGCCTGTTGCGGACTGTAGGCGCTGCCCAGGAACTTGGGCGCGCCGGAAGCCAGCGGTGCGGCCTGCGCAAGCGTTGCGACGTTCACCGCCAACAACAACCCGATTGCCAGTGTGCGTAATTGCATGATGATCCCCTCAGGAAGATGCGTTGGCTGTCGGTGCGGCATCTGCCGGCAGCTGCGCCGGCGCCAAGCGTGGCACCAGCATGTGTACCACCGCTAGCGCCAGCAGATACGCCGAGCCTGCCATCAGGAACACCGGCACATAACTGCCGGTGGCCTGCAGCAGGAACCCGATGAAGGTGGCGATCAGCATGCCACCGACCGCGCCGGCAAAGCCGCCGATGCCGACCACGGTGGCGACCGCGTGGCGTGGAAACATGTCCGATGGCAGCGTGAACAGATTGGCCGACCACCCCTGGTGCGCAGCGGTGGCCAGGCCGATCAGGCCCACGGCCAGCCACAGGTTATCGGCGCGTGCAGCGAACACGATCGGCACCACCGAGATCGCGCAGATCAGCATTGCGCTCTTGCGCGCACGGTTGACGCTCCAGCCGCGCGCGATGAAGCGCCCGGCGACCCAGCCGCCGGCAATGCTGCCGATGTCGGCCAGCACGAAGATCACGATCAACGGCGCGCCCAGTTGCAACAGACTCAATCCGTATTCGGCATGCAGGAACTTGGGCAGCCAGAACAGGAAGAACCACCAGATCGGGTCGGTGATGAACTTGCCCAGCACGAACGCCCAGGCCTGCCGGTGCCGCAGCACCTGCAACCACGACAGCCGCCGTTGCACTGGCTCGTGCGCATCGCTGCGGATATGCGCCAGCTCTGCCGCCGACAGGCCGGGTTGCTGCTCGGGCGGGTGATAGCTGAGCCACCACACCAGCAGCCAGGTGGCGCTGAGCACGCCGGTGAACAGGAATGCCGCCTGCCAGCCCCAGGCGGTGGCGATCAGCGGCACCAGCAACGGCGCGACGATCGCACCGATGTTGGAGCCGGAATTGAAGATGCCGGTGGCCAGTGCGCGCTCGCGACGCGGGAACCACTCGGCCACCGTCTTCAGCGCAGCGGGGAAGTTGCCGGACTCGCCCAGCCCCAGGAAGAAGCGCGCAATCGCAAAGCCCACCACGCTGGTGGCCAGCGCATGCCCCATCGCCGCCAGGCTCCAGATGCCGATCGCCAGCGCGTAACCTACGCGCGTGCCGAAGCGGTCGATCACCGCACCGCTGCACAACAGGCCCAGCGCGTAGGCGGCCTGGAACGCGGTGACGATATAGCCATACTGGATCTCGTTCCAGCCGATCTGCGTCTGCAGAAACGGCGCCAGCACGCCGAGCACCTGGCGGTCGACATAGTTGATGGTGGTGGCGGCAAGCAGCAGTGCGCAGACGCGCCAACGCATGCGGCCCAGGCGCGCCAGCGTGCCGGCAGGTGCAGCCGCTTGCGGCAACTCGCTCATGCGCGCGGGCGCCATAGCGCTGCTGGACCCAGCCTGCGATAGGCAGTCGCGCAACGGCCACTGCAATGCGCTGCCACATGTCGCGTGTGGCCCGGCCTCTGGTTGCCGCGTTCTTCGGTTCGATTCATCGAGCACTGCACCTGCACGAAGGTGGCCTTGCGCCACGGGTGATAGCGCTACCATTACCACGCTGCCGGGCAAAAACCATCGCGCAGTGCAACACGCCAGTGCGCCATATGCAGCCGGCACCAATCCGATCAGCGCCACTGTCGCAGCCGCCACGATGCCTTCCGTCGCCTATGCTGCCCTGCAGCGTGATGTTCTGAATTTGGTAGCGCTAACATCGGCCACCGCTGATCGCCCGTCTCCCCCATCGCACCATCGCCGCGCCGCTACCGGCAGCGGCACTCCCTGCGCAGGGGCGATGCGTGGGACATCTGCTCACCTGTTAGGGAAGGGATTACGGTGAAGAAGAGCTACGCACAAACCGCGTTGTCCTGCGCGTTGGGGTCCATCCTGCTGGGCATGACCAGTACCACCGCCTGGGCGCAGTCCAGCGACGCCGACAGCGCTGCCGCCACCGCACAACCGCCCACGGCCGCCGCTGCCAGCGGCGATGCGGTGACCCAGCTCGACACCGTCACCGTCTCCGGCTACCGGCGCAGCATCCAGTTTTCCACCGATGCAAAGCGCGACTCGGTGGGCTTTGCCGACACCGTGTTTGCCGAGGACATCGGCAAGTTCCCGGACATGAACATCGCCGAGTCGCTCAACCGCATCCCCGGCGTGCAGCTCTCGCGCGACGTCAATGGCGAGGGCCTCAACATCGCCATCCGCGGCCTGGGCACCAGCTTCACCAAGACCACGCTCAACGGCGCCAGCATCGCCACCGCCTCGATCGGCCTGAACGCGCAGAACCAGAACCGCGAAGTCGATCTGAACCTGTTTCCCACCGAGTTCTTCACCCAGCTCACCGTCAGCAAGACGCCCACCGCCAGCATGCTCGAAGGCGGCGTCTCCGGCGTGGTGGACATGCGCAGCGCGCGTCCGTTCGATCGCCCCGGCGTGCACTTCACCTATCAGGCCCAGGCGGACTGGAACAGCACCAGCGAAAAGACCACCCCGCGCGGCGCCTTCATGGGCAGCTGGACCAACGAGCAAGGCACCTTCGGCGCGTTGCTGGGCGTGGCCTCGGTCCGCGGCAAGCTGGGCGTGCGCGGCTTCGAAAGCGTGGGCTGGACCAACCCCGGCCTCACCTACACCCAGTGCGGCCTCACCCCGCCTGCCGGCACCCCGGCCACCAATCAACCGGCCGCGTGCAACGTCAACGGCGGCGGCAACTGGCGCATCCCCGACCGCGTGCCGGCCACCGCCGGCAGCGGCCTGACCACCGGCGAGACCATCGATGCGGCCTGGCTGCTGGCGCGCAACCCGGGCCTGAGCATCGACCAGATCAGCGACGCGCTGATTCCGCGGTTGGGCCGCAGCGTCTACATGAATGGCGATCGCGACCGCGATGCCTCGGTGATGTCACTGGAATGGCGCCCGTCCGACAGCATGCATTTCTACCTGGACACGCTGTATTCGGAAGCCAAGCGCACCACCGAGCGGATCAGTATGAATCTGATCGGCCGCAACGGCAACATGATCCCGCTGGGCATGCAGCTGGACCAGAACAACGTGGTCACCAGCGCCACGTTTGCCAATGCGCAGTACTTCCTGGAAGCGCGCCCGTACCGGGAAGAGGTCAAGTTCTGGAGCGTCAATCCGGGTGCCGAGCTGTTGTTCGGCGAGAACCAGGACATCAAGCTCAACGTGCAGGCCAACGCCACGCGCAGCTGGCTGGAGCGCGAGTCGCCCAGCATCCTGGTCACCTCGCCGTTCACCACCGTCGATTACCGCAACGAAGGCGGCGACCGCCCCTCGATCAGCAGCCCGCTCGATCTCAACGACCCCAATCTGGGCTGGGGCTGGAACGGTGGCCGGGTCAATATCCAGAACGAAAAACGCGTGACCGAAACCCGGGGCGCACGCGCCGACCTGCAGTTCGGCGAAGACAAGCGCAACATCAAGATCGGCGCCGCCTACGACCAGGCCGAGCGCACCATCCGCGGCTTCGACAACAGCATCGCCTGGGAGCAGGTGGTCTGCCGCGGTGGCGGCGGCAATGTCTGCAATGGCGGCCCCGGCTCGGCAATCCCGAATGCGGCGCTGGCCGGCTATCTGCGCCCCGGCCCGGATGGCTTCATCACCGCCGATTTCAACCGCTTCCTGGGCGACACCAATTACTACGCGCTGCGCGATTCCGCGCCGGAGACCAACTCCGCCAATACCGGCGCCTCGGCCGGCGGCATCCGCGAAAAGAACCTGGGCTTCTACATCGAAACCAACGCGGGAACCGAAGTGTGGAACCGCACGCTGCGCTTCAATGCCGGCGTGCGCTACGTGACCACCGACCAGACCATCACCGGCCCGGTCACCATCAACGGCATCCGCCGCGTCCAGGTGCTGGATTCGGACTACAAGGAGACCCTGCCCTCGTTCAACGCCGCCTGGGACGTGGCCGACAACGTGGTGCTGCGCCTGTCCAGCTCGCGCACGCTCACCCGCCCCGACCCCAGCGCGATGCTGCCCAACACCAACTTCAGCGACCCCTCCGCGCAGACCGCAACCCAGGGCAATCCGAACCTGGCGCCGTACCTGTCCACCAACGTGGATTTCGGTGGCGAGTGGTACACCGGCGGCGAAGGCTATGTGGGCCTGACGTTGTTCAACAAGCGCATCAGCGGCTTCACCGTCAACGGCGTGCGGCGCATTCCCTTCAACGACCTGGGCGTGCCCTACGACAGCCTGCTGCCGATTCAGCAGGCCGGCCTGGACCAGCGCGGCGGCCCGAATGCGGCCACCGTGGATGTCCAGACCCAGGTCAACGCCGACGGCGTGCTCAACATCCGCGGCACCGAGGCGATCTGGGTGCAGCCGCTGGACCGGCTGGTCGACGGCCTGGGCTTCAGCGTGAACTACACCCATGTCACCCAATCCTCCGAAGGCGAAGGCATTCCGGCAGTGGCGGTCGGCGTGGCGCCCAACCTGTGGAACGGCACCGTGTACTGGGAAAAGGACGCCGCCTCGGTGCGCCTGTCCTACACCTGGAACGACGACATGGTGATCTCCGGCGCCAACCAGAACGGCATTCCCTACGCGCGCCTCAACGCCGATGCGCGCGGGCAGCTGGATCTGTCTGCCAGCTACACGCTGGAATCGCTGCCGTCCAAGCCGCAGATCACCCTCAACGTCACCAACCTCACCGACGAGCCGCTGCGCACCACCTACGCCTGGCCCAACGCCACCTACGATCTGTACGAGCCCGGGCGCACGGTCATGCTCGGCATCCGCGGTACCTTTTGAGTGCTGTGTTTGCCGGTCGCGATCACCTCCCATCGCGACCGGCAGCCTGGCGCGCGCCGCGGCGTTTTCCGCAGCACTCCCTGAGCCCCGCCCCACCTCATGAACGATCGCTCACAACAGCTCTCCTTGCGCGAAAAGATCGGCTACAGCCTGGGCGACCTGGCGGCCAACCTGATCTTCCAGACGCTGGTCACCTTCCTGGCGTTCTTCTATACCGATGTGTTCCGCATCCCGGCGAGTGTGGCCGCCACCCTGATCTTCGTGGTGGGCATGCTCGGCGCGTTCGTGTTCACGCCCATCATCGGCATCCTGGCCGACCGCACCCGCACGCGCTGGGGCAAGTTCCGCCCGTGGATCCTGTGGACGGCATTGCCGTTCGGTGCCTTGTCGCTGGCCGCGTTCAACACACCCGCACTCGGCGAGCAGGGCAAGATCGCCTACGCCTTCGCCACCTACACGCTGCTGATGCTGGTGTACGTGGCCAACAACCTGCCGTACTCGGCATTGAGCGGCGTGCTCACCGGCAGCATGGAGCAGCGCAATAGTTTGTCGGCGTACCGCTTCCTGGCGGTGACGTTTGCACAGTTCATCATCCAGGTGTTGTTGCTGCCGCTGGTCTTGATCCTGGGCAATGGCGACAAGGCGCAGGGCTTTCGCAACACCATGGCGCTGTTCGCCGCCGTCGGCACGCTGTGCTTTCTGATCACCTTCTTCACCACCCGCGAGCGCGTGCTGCCGATCAGCGAACAACGCAGCAGCGTGCGCCAGGACCTCACCGATCTGGTCCGCAACAAACCCTGGCTGGTAATGCTGTCGCTGACCATCCTGGTCTTCATCAATCTCGCCATGAAGGGCGGGATGTACATCTACTACTTCAAGTACACCCTCGACGCGAACGCATTGACGCTGTTCCTCGACAACGCCGGCTTCAACCGCTTCATCGCTGCAATCAACAGCATGCTTACCGGCGCCGGCCTGAGCGCGCTGCAATGGCCGCAGGACGCACCCACCTCGGCCTTCAGCGTGTTCAGCGCCGGTGGCATCCTGGCGATGATCGTGGGCATCGGCTTTTCCAAGCGGCTGGCCGATCGCTACGGCAAGCGCAACGTGTTCGGCGGCGCGCTGCTGATCTCCACGCTGTTCCTGCTGGCGTTCTACGTGTATCCACCGACTGCGATCGCCTGGGTGTTCGCCTCCTACGTGCTGCACGGCTTCTTCTACGGCATCACCATCCCGCTGCTGTGGGCGATGATCGCCGACGTGGCCGACTACTCGGAATGGAAGAACCACCGCCGCGCCACCGCGATCATCTTCTCAGCGATGCTGTGCGGCCTGAAGATCGGCCTGAGCGTCGGCGGCGCGCTGGTCGCCGGCATCCTGGCGTTCTATGGCTACGATGCCGCCCTGCCGCTGCAAAGCGATGCGGTGACAAACGGCATTCGCCTGGCCATCAGCGTGTATGCGTCCATCCCGTTCCTGCTCGGCACCGCGTTGCTGGCGCTGTACGAGATCGACAAGCCGCTGGAAACCCGCATCGAACACGAGCTGGGCCTGCGCCGACGCAGCGCCGCGCTCGCCACCAGTTGACACCCTCTCCCTCCCACCTCATGCACAGGTACGCGCATGTCCGATGAACTGCACACCGCTGCACTGCAGGCGCTGGCGCGCACCGCCATTTCCGCACCGCTGGTCACCCACATCTATACCGCCGACCCTTCCGCACACGTGTTCGACGGCGCCTTGTACATCTACCCCTCGCACGACATCGATGCTGGCGTTGCCTTCAGCGACGATGGCTCGCACTTCGACATGGCCGACTACCACGTCTTCCGCATGGCCCATCCCGGTGCACCGGTGGAAGACCTCGGGCAAGTGCTGCACGTGCGCGACGTGCCGTGGGCACAGCGCCAGATGTGGGCACCGGATGCCGCGCAGCGCGACGGCAAGACCTATCTGTATTTTCCCGCCAAGCGGGCCGACGGCATCTTCCAGATCGGCGTGGCGGTCGGCGATCACCCGCAAGGCCCATTCGTCGCAGAACCTGAGCCCATCGCCGGCACCTACTCGATCGACCCGGCGGTATTTGCCGACCACAACGGCGCGCATTACCTGTACTTCGGCGGGATCTGGGGCGGCCAGCTGCAGCAGTACCGCGACAACGTCTATGCGCCGGACCATCAGGAACCGGGCGACGACGCGCCCGCACTCGGCCCGCGCGTCGCCCGCCTGCGCGAGGACATGACGCAACTGGCCGAACCCACCCGCGAGATCATCATCCTCGACGAACACGGCACACCATTACGTGCCGGCGACCATGCCCGCCGCTTCTTCGAAGGCCCCTGGGTCCACCACCATGCCGGCCGCTATTACTTGTCCTACTCCACCGGCGACACCCACCGCATCTGCTACGCCACCAGCGATACCCCGTACGGGCCATTCGCCTACCAGGGCGTGCTGCTCGCACCGGTGGTCGGCTGGACCACGCATCACTCCATCTGCCTGTTCGATGGACAGTGGTATCTGTTCTATCACGATGCTGTCTTGTCGGGCGGGCAGACGCATCTGCGCAGCATCAAGATGGCACCGCTGGAGCACGACGCGGATGGAAGGATCGCGACGATTCATCCATATGGGGAAGACGCGGTATCGCCCTGGTGAATGCCGTCGGGCTACCGCCTGCCGGGACTATCAGCGCGTCATGGCTCGACCGCCGGCGCTGAACGACACGTCCTGCCACCGCTGCGCTTTCAAAGCGCGTCTTTATCCTCGTTGTGGCTGATCGTCGACCCGGCGCTCACCACTCCGTGATCGCGCGTTTCCTGGCATGCGCAAGGCGTCTGCCTGGCGCTTCAACACCGCCATGACATGTCGAGCGTTACGGTCGTGCCGCTGGCACACCACGCCAGCGTGCACTCAGTCCGGAACTGCATCGCATGGGCTTGCATCCGGACGCACAGTAACGCTGTAGGCCTATCTACGGGTTTTTTCTGGTGGAGGTTGCCATGCGAGGTGGTTCAATGCTGTTGTTGCTGACGCTAGCGGTCTACGGGAGTGCCAGTGGGAGCGAGTCGCGTGCCGCCCTGCCCCGCGCAGACAGCGTCGACGTGCCACGCTTCATGGGCGACTGGTACGTCATCGCGCACATTCCCACCCGGCCCGAGCGCAAGGCCTACGATGCCGTGGAGCGCTATGCGCTGCGGCCGGACGGCCGCATCCAGACCACCTTCACCTATCGCAAGGGCAGCTTCCAGGCACCGCTCAAGTCCATGCATCCGATCGGCCAGGTGGCGAAGGAAGGCAATGGTGCGTTGTGGAGCATGCAATTCTTCTGGCCGTTCAAGGCCGAGTACGTAATCGCCTGGCGGGATGCGGAGTATGCGCAGACCATCGTGGCGCGCAGCAAGCGCGATTACGTCTGGTACATGGCGCGCACCCCGCAGGTGTCTGAGGCCGACTATCAGCAGGCCGTCCAACGCATCGCCGCCATGGGCTATGACGTGTCAAAGCTGCGCCGCGTACCGCAGTCGCAGCGGTAACGCGGTAACGCGGTAACGCGGTAACGCGGTAACGCGGTAACGCGGTGATGATGCAACCAGCTTAGCGATGCAGTGACTGCATCGACGGCTCTCGCACACGGGCTGCGTCAGGCGTCCTTGTCATCCACGGAAAACTCCCAGCCGTCATTCAGGCCACCCAGGGGCTTGGCCTCCACGGCCAGCTCCTCCTCGAATGCCGAAATCGCCTTGTGCGACGGCACCATGGTCGGATACACCGTCACGTCCATCGGAAACGCGGTGTTTTCCGGATAGTGGCAGCAACGCACCTTTTGCTCGAAGCGCAGCAGCATCACCGAGAACTCCAAGGCCGACTCCTTCGTGGGGAAGACCACGGAGAACGCAATCTCGCGCGGCTTCGACAGGTCCACGCCTTGCTGGGCAATGTGCCAGAGGGTGTCGCCATTATCGTCGTTGGGATACAGGTCCGGATGTCGTTGCATGTGAGCTTCGGTCTTTGACGGCCGGTGGCCAGGGAAGAGCGCTGGCACTGATTGTGCGCTCTGATCGCGTGTCGCCAGGATCCAGACCTCGGCTGCTGGAGCCTACCGTCTCCCGGTGTTCGAGGTGCCTGCTCAGGCAATGAACCTGCTACGCAGATGGCCGCACGATGTGCGACCACCTCGGGCAATTCACGGCAGCCAAACCAGATTCATCAGCTGTGGATCCGCGGTGACCTTGACCAGCTTGCCGCTGGGGCCGAACTGCACCTGGTACTCGGAGAAGCTGTCGCGCCAGTAGCGCCACAGCGAGGCGTCCAGATTCGGGTTTTCGCTGCTGATCGGGTAGCCGACGGCCATCAGCACCTGTTCGCGGGTCATGCCGCCGGTGAGCTTGCCGTCATTGATGGCCTGGCGGATCTTGGGCGGGAAGGTGGCCAGCTTGAGCTTGGGGTCGGCGGTGACGACATAGCGGGCGGCGAAGGCGGTGTTGTCCAGGTCGCGGCTGTAATCGTTGCCGATGGACTGCTTTTCGCCGGCGATCTTGAGGTTGACGCGGTTGCGACCGAAGCCGGTGACGCTGACCGGGGTGCCTACGGGAAGCATGCGCTTGCCGTCTTCGGCGTAGTTGCTGTCGCTGATCCAGCTGCCGTCGGTGCGCAGGTTGCAGCACAAAAAGCCGTCGTACTTGGCGACGTCGGCGGCGCTGGCCAGGTTGGCGGCGGTGAGCAGGCTCAGGGCCAGCAGGGAAGAACGCAAACGCATCGTAAAGACTCCTTTCTCGACGGCCATGGCCGCGCGGCAATGATGGGATCAGGCGCGCCGCCGTTTCCCCAACGGCGCGCAGGCATTGTCGCAGCCCCGGGCGGCTTGGCAAGCACGGGTGACGCGGCCGGCCCGTGGTTGTGTATGCTCGGAGCCGTGGAAACTCTCTCACCCGCCGAGATCGCCGAGCAGATCGCCGAGTTGCGACGCGCCCACCGCGCGTTGGACGAGGAGATCCAGCGCGTGCCCGCCAACATGGACGACGAGCTGCAGATGAAGCGCCTGAAGAAGCGCAAGCTGCATCTCAAGGACTGCATCACGCGGCTGGAAATGGAGCTGGTGCCTGACGAGCCGGCGTGAGGTTGGTGCGTGCGGCCGCCTGGGTCTGCTTTGCGGCAGTGGATATCAAGGTCGCGGTGACAGGAAGTTGAGTCAGTTGATGACGCAGGCAGGGTTTTGTCGGCATGGCGCCGGCTTGAGCTGAGGCGTGTCGCGTTTGTCGCTTGGGCCACACCCTCACCCCAACCCCGCTGCGCGCCCCAGCCCACGTCTTGCGACGCGGGCGCTCAAAGGCACGCGCGCCAGTGGCGCGCAAGCGGTGCGGCTTCGCCCCGAGGGGAGAGGGGCTTGATATGCCGGTCTTGGAGAATTGTCGATCTCTTCGGCCGATCTGGGCAACGGATCCGGGCGCTTATTCGCGTCAGCGGACGTGCAAGCGCCTCACCGCTTTTGCGCGTCAGGCGCCGACTGTCGTAAGACGACCCGAGCCGCCATCCTCAGCCTGCGCGCAGCAGGATCTTGCCACGGCGGCCCGGTTCGGCGCTTGCCGCGGCCGCCGTGGCTGCATCTTCCAGATCGAATACCGCTTCCACCGGCAGAGCCAGGCTGCCATCGACGGCGGCCTTGAGCAGTTCGCCGATCATGCGGCGCTTGTCCTCGGGCTTGGTGGCGGCCATGACCTTGCTGCCCCAGAAGCCGCGCACGCTGGCCTGCTTGAAGATCACATCGCCGCTGGAGATCTGCAGCGGCTCGCCGGTCATCGAGCCGAATGAGATCAGCTCGCCGCCTTCGGCAAGCAGCCCCATCAGGTCGCCGGCCGCGCTGCCGGCGACAGAATCGATTGCGCGCACGATCGGCGCCTCGCCGACCAGCGCGCGCACGCTGTCCTGCCAGCCCTCCCGGGCGGTGGAGACCGCGTTGCCAATGCCCAGGGCCTGCAGCTCGTCCACGCCGGCGTCGCGGCGCACCAGATTGACCACGTTGATGCCGCGCGCGGCGGCGAGCATGGCGACGGTCTTGCCGACCGCACCATTGGCGGTGTTCTGCACAATCCAGTCACCCTTTTCGACATGCAGGAACTCGATCAGCATCAGCGCGCTCAGCGGCATGGCGATCAACTGGCAACCGCGGTCGTCGTCCAGCGCGTCGGGCAGCGGCACCACGCCGGACGCGTCGGCCAGGAAAAACTCCGCCCAGCTCTCGTGCACGCCGGCGGCGACCACGCGCTGGCCGGTCTGCAGGCCCTGTACGCCTTCGCCGAGGGCGTCGATCACGCCGGCCGCCTCGCTGCCGCCGATTGCGGGAAGCTCCGGCTTGTAGCCGTAATTGCCACGCACCGTCCACAGGTCGTGGTTGTGGATGGGCGAGCGACGCATGGCGATGCGCACCTGGCCCTTGCCGGGCTGCGGGGTGGGCCGTTGCCCGAGTTCGAGCACCTTGGCCGGGTCGCCGAATTGGGTGTGGATGGCTGCGCGCATGGAAGTCTCCTGCCGGGCACGCCAGTGATCCAACGCACCCGATCGTGATGAAAGGTGGCGCGATGCTATCGGCATTGCTGCAAGAGGCGGATGAAACGAACGGAACTGTTGTGTGAAGTTGCGCGCGTTGGTGGAGCACGCCTGGTGTGACTCTGGCCTACTACAGCGCCGGGGGTCGCGTGCTGACCGACCCGCATCCGCCCTTCGGGCACCTTCTCCCGGTGGGAGAAGGGGAGGCGTCGTGCGCATCTGCTCTTCCTTGTGGGTGCGCTGCCATTGCCCGCATCACCTGCCGCAAGGAGACGCTGGCGTTTGTACTGACGCCTTACTCGGCCGGCGGCAGCACCACGTCCGGCTTGACCGCCTCGGGGCTGACCCGCTCGATGGTATGGCGCAATTCGCGGCCAAGGATGAACTTGGCGTCCTTGGCCCAGGCATCCAGGCGCTCGTCGAACAGCAGCTTGCTGTTCTCGTCCGGCCACACCAGGCGCAGCTCGCGCAGTTTCTGGATGAAGCTGCGGAACAGGGTCTTGTCGAAGAACTCCGGGGCGGCCGGGGCGTACAACAGGCTCAGGCGCTGCGCGGCCTGCTGGCACAGGCTTTCCAGTTCGCCGGCACCGAGCACGCCGGGGCCGTTCTTCACCAGCACCGAGATGGCGATGTAATAGCGCTCGAAGGCCTGCTGCAGCGAATGGCCGATCGCACGCAGGCGGAACACCTCGTCGGTCTGCCCGGTATTGCGGGTGAGGATGCCGCCATCGTCGTCGGTGACGTTGAGCAGCAGGCCTTCGCGCACGAACATGTCGATGGTCTGCTCGATGCGTTCGGCAAATCGGTCCTCGCTCCACGGCAGGAACAACTCCGCCTGCAGGAACGGGTACACGGTGCGCCCCAGGCGCAACAGACCGGCACGGCTCATGCGGCGGTTGTTCTGGAAACAGCACGCCACCCACGACGAGGCGGTGAACAGGTGCAGCACGTTGTTGCGGAAGTAGCTCAGCAACACCGCAGTGTCGCCGCTGACGCTCAGCACATCGCCCAGCGGATGCGACACGCGCGTGAGCACGTTGATCTCTTCGGCGTGGGTGATGATGCGCGCCGGGGTGTGCGGGGTGACGGTGACACGGTCCGAATACGGCATCTCCGCCAGCAGCTTCTTGCACAGCTCGATCTGCGCGATCAGGTCGGCCTCGCCCATCGCGTGCTTGGGCGTGGACAGCAGCGCCAGCGCCAGCAGGTTGATCGGATTGACGTCGGCGGCGCAGTTGATGCGGGTCTGGATCTGGGTGGACAGCGTGTCCACCGCCGGTGCCAGCCAGGTGGGCTTTTCGTCGTCGGGCAGCGGTTGGCCGTCCCAGTCGGGCGCGTGTTTGGCCAGCACGTCGTTGAGCGCGATCGGCTCGCCGAAGTTCACCACCACCTGGCCGTAGTTTTGCTTGAGCACCTTGGGGATGGACCACAGCAGGCCCCAGATGGATTCCTTCTCCTTGGGCCGACCGGTGAGCTCGTCCAGGTAGCTGTTGCCTTCCATCAGCTTCTCGTAGCCGATGTAGACCGGCTGGAACAGCACCGGCTTGCGCGGCTGGCGCAGGTAGGCGCGCAGCGTCATCGCGATCATGCCGCCCTTGGGCTGCAGCAGACGCCCGGTGCGCGAGCGCCCGCCTTCGACGAAGTATTCGATCGAATAACCGCCGGCCACCAGCTGGGCGACGTACTCGCTAAGCACCGCCGAATACAGCGCATTGCCCTTGATCGAGCGGCGGATGAAGAACGCGCCGCCCTTGCGCAGCAGCGTGCCGACCACCGGCAGGTTGAGGTTGATGCCGGCCACGATGTGCGGCGGCACGATGCCGCGTTCGTACAGCAGGTAGCTCAGCAGCAGGTAATCCATGTGGCTGCGGTGGCTGGGCACGTAGACCACCTCGTGCCCGGGCGCGGCCTGCTTGAGCTTGTCCAGGTGATGCACCAGCACGCCGGCGTAGATGCGGTTCCACACGTGGGTCAGCAGGAAGCTGGCCGAGCGCACCACCGGGCTGGAATAGTCGGCGGCGATCTCCCAGGCGTAGGCATGCGCCTTGCGCCAGGCATCGACCGGCTTGGAGTTGTCGCGCTTGGCCTGGGTGGCGATGGCTTCGCGTACCGAATCGGCGGCCAGCACCTGGTCCACCAGCAGGCGGCGGGTGGACAGGTCCGGCCCGATCACCGCCTCGCGGATGCGCCGGAAGTGGGTGCGCAGCACGCGCTGCAGCTTGCGCAGGGTGCGCTCGGGCGGCAGGCCCTCGGCCATGGTCTGGCGCAGCGAGATCGGCGGAGCGAAGCGCACGATGGTGGTGCGGCCGTTGAGCAGCACCGCCAGCAGGCGCCGGAAGCGGCCGACCAGCGCCCAGTTTTCCGAGAACAGCACCGCAAACCAGCCGCTCTGCTTGTCCGGCGCGCGGCCGACGAAGATCGACACCGGCACCAGATGCACGTCCAGGTCGGCGCGCACGCGATGCGCCTGCAGCAGCTTGGCCAGCGAATCCGAATGGGTCTTGCCGCCGCGCTGCTCGGGGATCAGCGAATTGCTGCTGCTGCGCCGCGACAGCGCCAGGTAGGCGCGCTTGCGCTGCAGCGGGTCGCCCGGCAGCGGCACCAGTGGCGAGGGCAGCCCGGCCTCGCGGCAGGCCTTGTCCAGGATCAGCGCGCTGGACAGGCCGTAGTCCTCCAGCACGTAGACCACCGGCGTGCCGTCGTCGTAGCGGCTCGGCTGATCCGGTTCGATGGTCAGGCTCAGCCAGGGGTCGGCCAGGCGGCCGAGCAGGCGCGCCCACCACGGGCGCTTGGCGCTGCGGGCAGCGGCGACGGCGGGCGCGATCGACGGCGCAGCGTCCGGCGGAACCGGAACGGCGGTCGGCAAGGCGGCGGCCGTGGCACCGAGATCGGCAGCAGCGCTGGGCGGGGCGGGCTGGCCGTCCGGGAACGGCAGGGGATTCTGTTCTGGCATCACGGTCATTATCGCCCAGCCGGGCGTTGCCCGGTGGCGGCGGGCGTGGCGGGCGCGGCCGCCGGGGTGTCAGGCGTTGCAGCGGCGTCGGGTGCGGGCGCCGCCGGCGCAGCGCCGAGCAGCGCCTGCACCTCGTCCTGGGTCTGCTGCTGGTACCAGTGGCCGTCGCGCTTGATCAGGCCGATGCTCAGGTCGATGTCGTGCGCGGCCAGCGGATAGCGCAGCCGCACCTGGGCGCGGTCGCCGTCCTGCCTGATCAAGCCGGTGCGCAGCGCATCCAGGCTGCTGTCCAGCGACAGGCCGTAACGCTCCAGCACCTGCTTGGCCGCGGCCCAGAACGGCCCGAGCCGGCGCAGGCTCTCTTCCATCCCCAAGCGCTGCAGATCGGCGTCCGAGCCGATGCCGGTGGCGCGGGCGGCGGTCACCAGGTCGGCGATGCTGGCCTTGGCGCGCGCGCGATCGGCCAGCGGCGCGGTGGCCGCCCAGGCGCTCAGGGCATCGACCAGCTGCACGTAATGGGCGCGCTGCTCGGGCTGGTAGTCGCTGCGGCTGCGCAGGTATTGCACGCCGAACTGGCCCAGCGACTGCGCGGCCTGGCGGATGCCCTGCGACTGGCCGGCCAGCTGTGCATCGAAGGCCTGCTGCAGCTGGCGCTCGGCGCCGGGCGCCGACAAAGTGCCGAGCAGGCTGCCGACCTCGTTGGGCAGCGGCAGCTCGGTCAGCGGCCAACGGCTGGCACCGCTGCGCCAGGCCGCCTCCAGCTGGGTGTATTGCGCAGGTGTGACCCGGATCCGCGCATAGGCGACCAGGTCGTTGCGCCGCAAGGGCAGGGTCATCGACTGCATCGCTGCGGCTGGCTCGGCGCTGGCGCCCGGCAAGGCGGCGGTCTTGTCGGCGCGCTGGCAGCTGCCCAGGCACAGCGCTGCCAGCAGCACCCACGCGATGGACTGGAACCGGCCGGCGCGGACGGTAGATGGCGACATGCGCACGCTGTTCCCCTGATCGATCGGCGCATCTTGCTGTCTGAACGCACTGGCGGCAAGGCGCGCGACAACCGTGCGCCCGGGTACGGTACGGAAACGTTAGATTTTCGTAGTTCCATGCATGTTGTCGCCTAGTGTCCGACATTGACTGCCGTTGTCCTTCCCGGACAAACTTGTCCAGGGGATGCCGCCAAGCCCTTGTGCCACCTGCGTTTGGCTCAATGGTGCAGCGCATCATGTAAGCGCTTGCAGTTCCTGCTAGCGTGCGCGCCATCTCGCTCTGAGGTCGCCATCGGTTGGGGCCGATGTCATTCATGTGCATGTGTGACACGAACGTTCTGCGCCAGCGGACCGTGCGACCCTTCCCGGCGTGCGGTGGCAACCGCGTTGTCCTGGAGGTTTTGCCATGAGTCGGCCACGCTCCGAAGGCGGTAGCGTCACCATCAAGGACGTCGCGCGCGAAGCGCAGGTGTCGGTGGCAACGGTCTCGCGCACCATGAATGGGCACCAGCATGTGGCCGAGTCGGTGCGCGAGCGCGTGCTGCAGGTGGCCCGCGCGCTGCATTACATCCCGCACCACGCCGCGCGCAGCCTCAGCAGCCGGCGCACCCACACCATCGGGGTGGTGTTGCCGGACCTGCATGGCGAGTTCTTTTCCGAACTGATCCGCGGCATCGACCAGGTGGCGCGCGAGCAGGGCTACCACCTGCTGGTGTCCAGCTCGCACGGCGACCCGCAGGCGCAGCGCAAGGCGCTGGAACGCCTGCCCGGGCGCGTGGACGGGGTGGTGGTGATGTCGCCCTCGCTGGGCGACTCCGGCGTGCACGAGGACGCCCTGCCCGGCGGCCTGCCGGCAGTGCTGCTCAACTGCGCCGGCACGGCCAGCCAGCGCCCGGTGCTCAACGTGGACAACTACGGCGGCGCGCGGACGATGACCCGGCACCTGCGCGACAGCGGCCACCGCCGCATCGCCTTCATCGCCGGGCCGGCCGACAACTTCGATGCGCATGAGCGTCTGCGCGGCTACCGCGACGAGCTGGCGCTGGATGCCGACGTGCAGCCGTGGGTGCTGCCGGGCAACTTCGACGAAGAGTCCGGCTACCGCGCCGGCCAGACGCTGGCACAGGGCGCGCGCCCGGATGCGGTGTTCGCGGCCAACGACATGATGGCGCTGGGCTGCCTGTTCGCGCTCGGCCATGCCGGGCTGAAGGTGCCGCAGGACATCGCGCTGGCCGGCTTCGACGACGTGCCGATGGCGCGCTACGTGCTGCCGGCGCTGACCACCATGCGGGTGGATATCGCCGGGCTGGGCGCGCGGGCATTGCAGTTGCTGCTGGGCCAGCAACTGGTCGATGCGCCCGCCCCGCCCGCCGATGCCGCCCCCCCGGCGTTTTCCGAGATGGTTCCCGAACTGATCGTGCGCGCGTCCAGCGCGCCGCGGGCGGCGCCTCCCACCTGAAACGCGCCACCACGCTTTGCCGAACGTGTGTTGCTTGCAGTCCTTTGCCGTTGTTGCCAGCTGTCCCGCTTGACGCAGTACCGACGCGCCAGCCACTCCGCTGGTTCGCGCTTTACCCCTGGGAGGGGGAAAGTCATGAAGAATTACCGCACCGTCTCCACCCTGCCAGCGCGCAGCCTGTTGTGCTGCGCCCTTGCCGCCTCGTTGCTGGCCAGCACCCCGGCCATGGCCCAGTCCAGCAATGCGACCTTGCGCGGCCAGGTTGCGGCAGCACAGGCCGGCACCACCGTGACCGCGACCAATGTCGCCAGCGGTGCCGTCCGACGCGTGCCCACCGGCGCCGACGGCAGCTACGCGCTGGTCGGCCTGCCCCCGGGCACCTACAAGGTGGATGCCGGCCCCGGCAGCGAGCAGACCGTGACCCTGTCGGTGGCCTCGTCGGTCACCTTGAACCTGGGCGGCAGCGCAGCCGCGGCGCCTGCCGGCGATGCCACCACGCTGGATGCGGTGCAGGTCACCGCCACCACGCTGCAGGAGGTCAAGACCTCCGAAGTGGGCACCAACGTGTCGCTGAAGCAGATCAGCACCGTGCCGCAGCTGACGCGCAACTTCCTGGAGTTCGCCGACACCGTGCCGGGCATGCAGTTCGAGACCAACTCCAACGGCAACAGCCAGATCCGCGGCGGCGCGCAGGGCAGCTCGGCGGTGAACGTCTACATCGACGGCGTCGGCCAGAAGAGCTACCTGTTCGGTGGCGTGTCCGGGCAGGAGCAGAGCGCGGGCAACCCGTTCCCGCAGCTGGCCATCGGCGAGTACAAGGTCATCACCTCCAACTACAAGGCCGAGTTCGACCAGGTCGGTTCGGCGGCGATCGTGGCCTCGACCAAGTCCGGCGGCAATGAGTTCCACGGCGAGATCTTCGGGCGCACCAGCAATACCGATTTCCGCGCGCGTCAGCCCGACGAACGCGCCGGCGCGCCCAACTCCGATGGCAGCAAGCGCAAGACCCACCAGGACGAATACGGCTTTGCGCTGAGCGGGCCGATCGTGCAGGACAAGGCGCATTTCTTCTTCAGCTACGAAGGCAAGGGCTTCGAGGTCTCGGCCGATCCGGTGGCCGTGCCCGATCGCTTCAGCGCGCTCAGCGACGACCTGCCCGCCGGCGTGCAGAGCCGGCTCGGCTCGGTCACCCGCCCGTTCAACGAAGACCTGTACTTCGGCAAGGTCGACTGGGACATCGGCGAGAACGACCGCCTCGAGCTCACCGGCAAGTACCGCGACGAGGAAAGCCGCGACAGCGTCGGCGGCCAGACCACCGCGATCGCCTCCAAGATCAACCTCAACACCGAAAAGCGCTTCGACCTGCGCTGGCAGCATTACGGCGAGCGCTACGTCAACGAAGCGCGCGTGTCCTATGAGGACGTGCTGTTCAATCCCACCGCCTATACCGTGGGCAGCCAGAGCGTGTACACGCGCGGCATCGCCGAAGACGACGTGCTGCTCAACGACGGCGCCACCAGCGGCCTGGCGATCCAGCGCAAGGGCCAGAAAGGCCCCAGCTTCCAGAACGACCTGACCTTCAACAACCTGGAGTGGCACGGCAACCACGTCATCAAGATGGGCGTGAAGTACAAGGAAGTGGAGCTGACCCAGAGCGAGAACTCTGCGGCCAACCCGTCGTTCTACTACGCGGTGGGCGATGGCGCGGGCACCTCGGCCATTCCCTACCAGGTGCGCTTCAACCTGCCGTTCGCCGGTGCCGCACCGTCGGTGACCACCACCAGCAAGCAGCTGGGCCTGTACATCCAGGACGATTGGGACGTCAACGACAAGCTGCAGTTGAATATCGGCGTGCGCTGGGATGGCGAAAAGATTCCCTCGTACCTGGACAACGTGACCCCGCCGGAAGTGGTGGCGGCCTTGAACGGCCCCGGCACCGATCCTGCCGTGAGCGCCACCTATGCCGAGCAGCTGGCCAAGGGCGGGGTGGACATCAACGACTACATCAGCAACGGCCGCAATCGCAAACAGGACAACAACAATTTCGCACCGCGCCTGGGCTTTTCCTACGACTTCCGTGGCGACGAGTCGCTGGTGCTGTTCGGCGGTGCCGGCCGCAGCTACGACCGCAACCTGTTCGACGTGATGGGCCTGGAGCAGATCAAATCCGCGCTGGCGCAGTACACGATCCGCTTTGCCGGGCCCACCAACTGCGTCCCGGCGCCGGGTACCTGCACCGCCTTCGATCCGACCTATGTGAGCAATCCCGACAGCCTGGCCAACCTGGTCGATGCGCGCGTGCGCAACGGCGAAATCGACCTGCTCAACAACGATCTGAAGACGCCGTATGCCGACCAGTATTCGCTGGGCCTGCGCACCCAGTTGGGCGACTGGAACACCTCGGCCACGCTGTCGTACATCCACAGCAAGGACGGTTTCATCTTCACCCTGGGCAACCGCTATGCCAACGGCGATTTCTTCCAGAACGGCAACCAGGCGTTCGGCCAGACACCCCGTGGCTTCGGCAACCTGATCATCGGCAACAACGGCGTGGAGACCAAGACCGGCCAGTTGCTGCTGTCGGCAGACAAGCCCTATACGCAGGAGAGCGGCTGGGGCCTGACCGCGGCCTACACCTTCTCGCGTGCGCGCGGCAATCGCGGCAACGACGATCGCTACGGATTCGATGCGGCCACCATTGCCGACTATCCGTTCCTGGATCTCAATGCAGTGCCGCGCCACCGCCTGGTGCTTACCGGCATCTACGACCTGTTCTGGGGCATCAGCGGCTCGGCCAAGCTGACCCTGGCCACGGTGCCGCCGCGCAACGAGGCGATCTCCTACGACCAGTACGGCGGCCCGAGTTCGGACAATATCCGCGTGGTCTCGGTGGATGCGCCCGGCGGCAAGTTCATCGCCGGCGGCGACATCTTCGGCACCCGCCAGCTGGACCTGTCGTTGTCCAAGGACATGCACATCACCGATGCGGTGACGGTGCAGGTGCGCGGTGATCTGATCAATGCGCTGAACTTCCGCAACTACGATCAGTACAGCATCGACTGGGGCAGTGCCGGCGTGTACGACCCGCGCGTGAGCATCAACCAGTACGGCGCGATGTCCACTCCGCCACGGACCTTGTTCATGAGCGCACGCATCATCTGGTAACGGCTGCGTTGGCGGCTCCGGCGTCACGGCGCCGGTACCGCACCCGCTGCCTAAGCTGCATCGGCCCCACGGCAATGGGGAGGGGCCGGCCGCAGGCTTGTTGCATCGTCCCGATTGAGGTGTGTTGCTGCGGCGCGACGCGCGATGCCGCAGACGGCACGCTCCGGTTGGCGACCGTTTTTGCTGTGTTTGCCGTCCCTGCTGTTTGTTTGTTGCCCGCTGTACCCGTTCCATCCACACCAAGCACCAACCTCGACGCGCCAGTCACTTCACTGGTTCGCGCTTTACCCCTGGGAGGGGGAAAGTCATGAAGACTCACCGCACCGTCTCCACCCTGCCGGCACGTAGCCTGTTGTGCTGCGCCCTGGCTGCCTCGTTGTTCGCCACCACCCCGGCCATGGCCCAGTCCAGCAACGCCACGTTGCGCGGACAGGTCGCTTCCGCACAGAGCGGCAGCGAGGTCGTCGTCACCAACCTCGCCACCGGCTCGGTGCGACGCGCACCGGTCAATGCCAACGGCAACTACACCATCGTCGGTCTGCAGCCGGGCACATACAAGGTCGAATCCAACGGCGCCAGCCGCACGGTGACCCTGTCGGTGGCCTCCAGCGCCACCGTCGATCTCGGCACGGAGGCGGCCGCGGCGCCCGCCGGCGACGCGACCACACTGGACACGGTGACGGTCAGCGCGCCGATGATTCGCGACGTCAAGACCTCCGAGGTGGGTAACACGGTGTCGCTGCGCCAGATCCAGCAGCTGCCGCAGGCCACGCGCAACTTCCTGGAATTCGCCGACACCGTGCCGGGCATGGTGTTCACCATCGACCAGGACGGCAACACCAAGCTGCGCGGCGGTGCGTCTAACGCCAGCTCCAGCAATCTCTACATCGACGGCGTGAGCCAGAAGAGCTACGTTTCCGGCGGCGGCATCGCCGGCCAGGACGAGACCCAGGGCAACCCGTTCCCGCAGCTGGCGATCGGCGAATACAAGGTCATCACCTCCAACTACAAGGCCGAATACGGCCAGATCAGCGGCGCGGCGATCACTGCGGCGACCAAGTCCGGCACCAACGAGTTCCATGGCGAAGCGTTCTACCGCTTCACCAATCAGGACCTGCGTAAGCAACGCCCGGACGAAGCCGATGGCAAGGTCGATTCGCAGACCAAGGAATATGGTTTTGCGATCGGCGGCCCGCTGATCCAGGACCGCATGCACTTCTTCTTCGCCTACGAAGGCAAGGACAACGTCGCGCCCAAGAGCGTGCAGCCCAGTGCCGAAGCGGCGCCATTCATCGGCCTGCTGCCGTCGAACCTGCGCGACCAGTACGGCGCGTCCAACATGCCGTTCACCGAAGATCTGTATTTCGGCAAGATCGACTTCGAACCGACCGACAACGATCGCATCGAACTGGCCACGCAGTATCGCGACGAAACCCAGGTCAGCAACGTGGGCGGCCAGAACGCGCCCGACCGCGCGGTGGACAAGATCAACAAGGACAAGCGCACCAGCCTGCGTTGGCAGCACAGTGCCGACAGCTGGTTCAACGAAGCCATCCTCACCACCGAAGATTCGCGCAATGTGCCGACGCCGCGCGGTGTGGGCAACGGTTCCATCTACACCTACATCGATCGCACCCAGGCCGATCCGCGCCAGTGGGTGTTCCTCAACACCGGCGCCGCCAGTGGCGAAGACTTCAAGTTGCGTAGCCAGAAGGGTTGGTCGTTCCAGAACGACCTGACCTTCAACGCACTGCAGTGGCATGGCGAGCACACCATCAAGACCGGTGTGACCTACCGCGACATCAAGCTGACCTCGCGCGAATCGAGCTCGCTCAATCCGCAGTTCAGCTATGAAGTCGGCCAGAACGGCGTGGCGCCAGTGCCCTTCCAGGTGCGCTACATCCGTGCGTTCGACAACCCCGGCCAGCTGCCGGTGGTCGAGTCGCCGTCCAAGCAGTACGGCATCTATCTGCAGGACGACTGGGCCGCCACCGACAAGCTGATGATCAACATCGGCGTGCGCTACGACTACGAAGACACCCCGGCCTACACCGACTTCGTAACCTCGCAGCCGTTCGTGGATGCGCTGTATTCCGACGACCCGGAAAACCCCGGTCAGCCGTGGGCCAACCGCCTGCTGCCCAGCGGCGTCAACGTGGCCGATTACATCAGCACCGGCAACAACCGCAAGAACTTCAAGGACGCTTGGGCACCGCGTCTGGGCTTCTCCTACGACCTGTTCGGCGATGAGGCGGCAGTGATCCACGGCGGCGCGGGCCGTTCCTACGACCGCAACCTGTTCGAACAGCTCGCACTGGAATCGGTCAAGGCCGCGCTGTCGCCGGTGGTGGTGTACTTCAGCGATGCCGCCAGCGGCCAGGGCTGCTTCCGCGACGACCGCGCCTGTGCGCCTTGGAATCCGGCGTTTCTCACCGGCATCGATCAGCTCAACACGATCCCCGGCACCAGCGACAGCTCCGAGCTTTTCATGTTCAAGAACAAGCTCAAGACCCCGTACAGCGACCAGTACAGCATCGGCATCAGCAACCAGGTCGGCGATTGGCTGACCGATGTCACCTTCCAGCGGATCCTGTCCTACGACGGGCTGGTGATGAGCCTGGTCAACCGCTATCCGAACGGCGCGTACTTCGATGCCAATGGCGGCGTGCCGTGGGGCGAGCCGGTGCCGGGCTATCGCAACACCATCATCGGCAACAACGGTCTGGAGCAGCGCAGCAGCCAGGTGTTGCTGTCGGCCGAAAAGCCCTACACCAAGGAATCGGGTTGGGGCTTGAACCTGGCGTACACGCATACCAGCGCGCGCCAGAACCGCAACATCGACGAGCCGTTTGCATTCGACAAGGCCACCATCCGCGACTATCCGTTCGTGAAGTCCGATGCGGTCTCGGCGCACCGCTTCGTGGCCTCCGGCTCGCTGGATGGTCCGTGGGGTGTCACCTTCGGTGCCAAGCTGGTGCTGGCCACGCCTGAGCCGATCAACACGATTGCCTGCTACGGCTTCACCGATCCCGATGGCGGCACCTGCCAGCAGATCGGCGTCACTCCGCCGGGCAACGGCAAGTTCCTGCTGGGCGGCAAGATCTGGGGCTACCGCACCGTGGATCTGCAGGCCACCAAGGACTTCACCGTGGCTGGCGACTTCAAGCTGACCGCACGGGTGAACGTGCTCAACGTGTTCGATTTCAAGAACTTCACCCAGTACCAGTACAACAGCTTCGGCAGCAATGGTCGGCTGGAGCCGGACATCACCGTGGTCAATGACGGCGAGATCAGCTACGTGCCACGCAGCGTGATTTTCGAAGTGGGTGCAAAGTTCTGATCCACTGCAACGTGCACGCGCATGCGCCTGCATGCGCGTGAGTCGAACGGGGCCGCGTGGCCCCGTTCGCCTGTCAGCTTTCAGAGTGGCGAACAAAACATAGCGGGCAGTCGTCTGTTGGATGCATCACACACTTGCGACGTAACGGTGTGCACGTGGTGCATGCTGCCCCGTGTATCGATTGCAACCGCCTGGCAATGATCACAGACTTTTTGTTGGCGGCTTCTATTCTTCTCAGGACCGGACTTTCATGATCCCCGCTCCCCTCCGCAACATCGTCATCGTCGGCGGTGGCACCGCTGGCTGGATGGCCGCCGCGGCATTCGCGCGCGTGCTTGGCCCCGGCTTCAAGGTGCAGCTGATCGAGTCCGAACAGCTCGGCACCGTCGGCGTCGGCGAGGCCACCGTGCCGCACATCAAGGCCTTCAATAACCTGCTCGGCATCGACGAAGCCGAGTTCGTCCGCCAGACCCAGGGCAGCTTCAAGCTTGGCATCGAGTTCGTCGACTGGCAGCGGCCCGGCACGTCGTACATCCATGGCTTCGGCACCCAGATTGGGCACCCGCTCGGGCTGCTGCCGTTCCACCAGTACTGGATCAAGCAGCACGCGCGCGGCAAGGCGCAGCCGCTGGGTGCCTACACGCTCAACACCGTGGCCGCGGTGCGCGGCAAGTTCATGACCTCGGCCGGCGATGTGCCGGCCAATTCGCCGCTGGCCAATATCGCCTACGCGTATCACTTCGATGCCACGCAGTACGCGCGCTTCTTGCGCACTTACGCCGAACAGCGCGGCGTCACCCGTATCGAAGGCCTGGTCGAGCAGGTGCAGCTGCATGCGGACAGCGGCCACGTGCAATCGCTGCAGCTGGCCTCCGGGCAGGTCGTCAGCGGCGACCTGTTCATCGACTGCTCCGGCTTCCGTGGGCTGTTGATCGAAGAAGCGCTGCACACCGGCTACCACGACTTCACCCATTGGCTGCCCTGCGACCGCGCCCTGGCGGTGCCGAGCGAAAACGTCGGCCCGCCCACGCCGTATACGCGCTCCACCGCGCGCGCGGCCGGCTGGCAGTGGCGCATCCCGCTGCAGCACCGCACCGGCAACGGCTATGTGTACTCCAGCGCGCACATCAGCGACGACGAAGCCGCCGCGACGCTGCTCGCCAACCTGGAGGGCAAGCCGCTGGCCGACCCGCGCCCGCTGCGCTTCACCACCGGGCGGCGCAAGCAGTTCTGGAACCGCAATGTGGTGGCGCTGGGCCTGGCCAGCGGCTTCCTGGAACCGCTGGAATCGACCAGCATCCATCTGATCCAGGCCGGCATTTCCCGGCTGCTGGAGCTGTTTCCACGCGAGGGCATCAGCCCGGTGCTGGTGCAGCGCTACAACGACCGGCTGGCGTTCGAGTTCGACCGCATCCGCGATTTCCTGGTGCTGCATTACCACGCCACCGAGCGCGACGACAGCGCGTTCTGGCGCCACTGCCGCACCATGCCGATCACCCCGGAGCTGCAGACCACGCTGGACCTGTTCCGCGACAGCGGGCGCTTCTACCGCAATGCCGAGGAGATGTTCGCCGAGATCAGCTGGGTGCAGGTGATGGTCGGCCAGGGCATCCTGCCGCGGGGCTACCACCCGCTGGTGGACCAGGTGCCCGATCACGACGCCGAACGCTTCCTGGCCAGCGTGGCGCAGACCATCGGCCACTGCGTGGACGTCATGCCGACCCACCAGCAGTTCATCGATCGCTACTGCAAGGCAGCGGCGCCGCGTTGAGCGACGGCACCGCCGACGCAGTCGCTGCAAGCACCGATCGGCAGGCAAAAAAAAGGACCGGGCACAAGGCCCGATCCCTTCGAAAACCGGGACAAGCCCGGTGGACAATGAGTGGCACAGCTTCCGACTGACATCGGACGAGGGGCATCGTACGCAGGCTTTAACGTTAAAGCAACACTTTAATAATATCTACGTAACTCATTGATTAGTCAGAAGCAGCGACCGCTGCGGTCTCGTGAAACAAGGTCGGGAAGTTGCGTGCGAACTCTTCGCTGCACTGAGCAACGTAGTCAGCACCCACCTGCTTCACCTTGGCGTAGTCTGCCGCTTGCCAGTCGGCCAGTGACAACTCAATGGGTGCCGGATTGCAGCGTTGTGTGACCGTTGCCTGGCGCTGGCCGTCGCGGTCCGGAGCACGCGCTTCCATATCCAATGAAAGGTGCAATTGGTAGGGCGTCTGCGAATCCGACAACGAAGTGTAGATCAATGCCCATGTGGCGGGACGGATCACAAACTGCGCGGGCGGCGTGGCCGCAGGATGCGCCAGCGCATAACTGCGCAGTTGTTCTTCCAGCGCGTGCGGGAGTTCCTTGATTGAAGGATCTACCAGATCCTCATTCGGGTCACCGAGCAGATCCTCCTTCTTAAATGCCGTAATGTTTCCGCCGGTGCTCATCGCCCCGAAGATTCCCTGCATGACTTTCAGGCTGGTTGCCTTTGCGGTGTGCGAGCGATGCACGACACGCAACCCGGTGGTCTTGCGATAGGTATCTTTCGACGCGACCACGGTCAATGGTGGCTGGATCGGCTCGGCGACGATCGCCTTGGGTTTTGGAGCCGTTGCGCAGGCGCTGAGCAGTGCGGCGCCCAGGCCAATGGAGATTAAACGGACATGTGCCATGGCAATCATTCCTTTGAGGTGGCGGGGCAGCTGGGTAACGCGGCGGCAATGGCGCGGCGTTCGGTCGTACCGTCGTTACGCTTTGTCAGGGCATACACATCGAGCCGGCAGCGGCCCGCACCGAAATCCACGTGCGCCTCGTAATCGATACCCGATTCCGGCACGAAACTCCGCGTGGTTGCGCAAGTCGGCCCGTGACCGATCGGGGCATTGCAGACCATTCGATAGCCTGGCGGCGCTTTGGGACACGTCTGACTGGCTACAGCACCGGCACTGAAACCCACCACCATGGGTTCACCTGCCCGCACAGCCAATTCCAAGGGATGTTTGGGTGTATCGCTCAAGCGCGGCATGCCCAGATCCTGCCCACCGAACACCAGCGAGCGAGCAGCTCTGCCAAATCCCGGCACGTTGGCACGGTCGCACGTGGTCCCAGGGTAGATGACGGTATTACCGTCATCGCCGACGATGCGCAGACGCGTTCGTTGACCGTCGGTGGGTTCGTTGTAGCGGAACAACTCAGGCACGTTGGCGACGAGAGAACAGGCGCCAAGGCCAATACAAAGCACCACCGCAGTTAGCGGCCGAAAAAGATCACGCATGACACTGCTATCCGAAACCGGTGTCCCATATCGGCAGCGACCGGCAGCGCGAGACGCTGCGGTAGTACCGTCCTTGGGCGATATGGCGCAAACATCGCGCACATGCGCATCCTTGCAGACGATGGTCACCGTCTAGGTCGCCTGCCGATAAAGAATTACGTTTTCACGTAATCCTCACCAGCAGGCAATACCCCACCCCAGGTGGGTGATTTCCCTACCTGAGTTGACTGGCTATCGCATTTCGCATCTTGCGAGGTCGCAAGAAACCGCAGCCGCCTTACTCGTGACGTTGCCCCAATGCAGTACGAATCTCGGCCTGGATCGCATTCGCCGCAGCGGCCGGATCGGCAGCCAGGCGGATCGGCCGGCCAACCACGATGGCATCGGCGCCGTCGTGGAAGGCCTGCGCCACACCCACGGTGCGTCGCTGGTCGTCGCCGACCGGGCCGCCGGGGCGGATGCCGGGGCAGACGATCGAAAACCCTGCGCCGGTGGCGCTGCGGATCCGGCCGGCCTCCTGGCCGGAGGCGATCACCCCGTCGATGCCGGCGGCCTGCGCGGCCAGCGCGCGCTCCACCACCACCTCCACCGGTTCGCGGTCGATGCCCATCGCCGCCAGGTCCGGCCGGCCCATCGAGGTCAGCACGGTCACCGCCAGCAGGCGCATGTCGCCGTGGTTGGCCTCGGCGGCGGCCTGCAGCATGCCGGCGTGCCAGCCGTGCACGGTGCAATAGCTCACCGGCCACTGCGCCAGGCGGCGGATGGTGCCGGCCACGGTGGCCGGGATGTCGAAGAACTTCAGGTCCACGAACACGCGCTTGTCGCGCCTGGCCAGGGCGTCGAGCACCTGGAAGTACTCGCCAGAGGCCAGCAGCTCCATGCCGATCTTGTAGAAGCACACCGACTCGCCCAGGCGGTCGACCCAGGCGATCGCCTCGTCGTGGCCGGGCACATCCAGCGCAAAGATCAACCGCTCATGCGCGGCCAGCGGCAACGGGGCGCGGCTCATCGGGCCACCTCCAGCGCGGCGCGCTTGGCATCGTGGCGCTGCTGCCAGGGCTGGGCGTAATCGTTGTTGAACTGCGCCGGCTCCCAGCCGCCGTAGCTGGGGTTGGGCAGCATCCACCAGCGCTCGCCGAACCAGTCGTGGTACTGCTGCAGCAGCGCCCCACGCGCCTGGCCGGTGTTGGCGGTGACCTGCACGAAGTCGCCCAACTGGTCGCCGAACTGCATCAGCACGCGGTACTTCTGGCCGGCCAACTGGCGCCGGCAGTTCTTCTCGCTGCCGTTCTGCTCGCAGCCCTGGACCACCGTGCCAAGGCCCAGAAACACGCTGTCATCGGCCACCGGCAGCCCGACGCTGCGCAGGTTGGCAAGCGTGGCGTCCTTCAGGTGCACGGCGCGGTTGGAGATGTAGACCAGGGTGATGCCGCGAGCGTTGGCGGCCTTGGCGAAATCCACCACGCCCGGGATCGGCTTGGCCTTCTTCTCGGCCACCCACTGGTCCCAACTCAGCTCGTCATATTCCTTGCCGTCGCGCAGCAGGCGCGCCTGGTACGGCGAGTTGTCCAGCACCGTCTCGTCCACGTCCAGCACCACCGCCGGCTTCAGCCCGGTGGCGGCATTGCCGCGTTCCTCGGGCACCAGCGCATCCCAGTTGGGCTGCTTCAGCGCAGCGTCCAACTTGTCGGCAGCGGCGCGGTAGGTCTGCTCGGCCACGGCGCGGTATTCCTCCGAGCGCTGCATCCACAACACTGCGTTGAGGTTGTCGTCGCCGGCCGGCGCGGTGGCGGCTGCGGGCGGCGTGGCGGTCTTGGCTGCGGCGGCGCCGGCGGCCGCATTGGCGGACACGGCCGCGTCCTGCGCGCGCTGCGCGAGCTCCTTATCGCCGGGTTTGCAGGCGCTCAGGGCCAGCGCGGTGCAGGCGAGCAGGGACAACGGGGCGTAAAGCGAGGGGCGCATGGCATCCACCAGGACAGGAGCGGCAATGAAGACCGCGATTTTAGCGGGTTCGCGCCGCCCCGCCCGCTCCGGCCGACAGCAGTGCTGCGGGCAGCGGCACGTGCGCACGCACGGCGACGTGGTCACCGTGGGATTTGCTGGCGTTGCACGCGTGCCTCATGCGCCTGCGACGACTGACGGCCGCTTCGATCCCGTTGCCGCTCTGGCTGCCCTGCACGGGATCGCGGTCTGAAGAACGCCGATGCAGGATCGGCATATGCTTGTGAGCTGATTGCCCCGGAGTCGCCCCCATGACAGATGCATCTTCCCCGCCCGTCCTCGATACCGCCCAGGCCCGCGTGCTTGGCTGCCTGATCGAAAAAGAGGCGACCACGCCGGATGCGTATCCGCTCACGGTCAATGCCGCGCAGGTGGCCGCCAACCAGAAGACCGCACGCGAGCCGGTGCTGAACCTGCAGACCGGCGTGGTGCATCACGCCCTGCGTCAACTCGAAACCCTGGGGCTGGTCCGCCAGCAGTTCTCCTCGCGCGCCGAGCGTTACGAACACCGGCTGGGCAGCGTGCTGGACCTGACCCGCCAGCAGGTGGCCCTGATCGGCCTGTTGCTGCTGCGCGGCCCGCAAACCCTGGGCGAACTGTTCGCGCGCAGCGAGCGGTTGGCGCGCTTCAACGATGCCGACGACGTGCGCCATCACCTGGACCGTCTCATCCAGCGCAGCCTGGCGGTGCAACTGCCGCGCGCAAGCGGCCAGCGCGAGGACCGCTACATGCATCTGCTCAGCGGCGAGCTGGATCTGGACGCACTGCAGGCCGCAGCTGCCACGCGCGAGAGCACGCCGCGCGGCGCCGACAGCGCTGCCCTGGAAGCGCGCGTGCAGAGCCTGGAAGAGCAGCTGCAGGAACTGCGCGAGCAGGTGACCGCGCTGCTTACCCGCCTGGGCGAGTAAGCGCAGGAAGCGAAGCGCTCGCCCCGCCGCCAGTCGCACGCGGCCAATGCCTGGTGCGGCACGGCCCGCGCGTGCACTGCGGTAACTGCGCGCCGTCCCTGCCAACTGCCCGCCACGGTGCGAGCCGCTCCGGGCAGGTCACCGCTCGGCACTGACGGATCACACCGTCGCCGGCACCCGTTCCAGCACGCCGCCCGCATAGTCGGCCTGGAACGGCAGGTCCGGCCGATGCACATAGCCGATGAAGCAATCGCACCGCGTATTGGGGCAGCTGCGGGCACGCAGCTGCGCGGCGAAACTGCCGTCGTAGAGATTGCCCAGCGGCGTAGCGACGAAGTGGCAGCGCCGCACGGTGCCATCGCCATCCACCGACAGCACCGACTCGCCGGTCAGGCAGGGCGCGCCGAAGCTGGGCGGCGGGGCGAGGTTATAGCCGAAATGCGGATCGATCCGGCTCAAACGCTGCACTTGCTCGGGCGTGTAGTAGTTCGGCGGGCGCGGATCGAAGGCGTTGAGCCACATCGGCGTGGCGGCAGGCAGTGCAGCACGTAGCGCCTCGATCTCGTCCATGTGCGCGTGCGAGGCGACCATGCCCACGCTGTGGCGCACGCCGCGTTCGCGCAATGCCTGGCAGCGCCGCAGGAAGGCCGCGCGCGTCACCTGGCTGGGATGGTAGGTGCACCACAGCGCCAGGCGGTCGAGATTGGCCGCGTCCAGCCAGCGCATGCCCGTGCACAGGTTGGTCTGGATCGCCACGCGGCGCAGCTGCGGCAACTGGCTCAGCTGCACCATCGCGTCGCGGTAATGCCGCCGCACCAGACCCTCGCCCCAGGGCGTGAACAGGATCGACAACGGCCGCGTCTGTGCCTGCGCCCAGCCGACGAACCGCGCCAGATCCTGCGCATCGCGGCGCAGCGCGGCGGGGCTGTCGTAGGTCTTGGCGAACGGGCAGTAATCGCAGGCGTAATTGCAGCTGCTCAGCCGTCCCCGATAGAGCAATGACAGATGCATCGGCCGCTTACCCGACCTGGTACTGCTGCATGCGCTCGACAATCGGCGCAGAGGTCAGCCACGGGCCGATGGTGTCGGCCCGCTCCATGCCTGCGGCGGTGAGCGACAACAGTGCTCCGTGCTGCTGCGCCAGCCCCAGCGCCAGCAACTCCTGCAGCTGCGGCAAGGCCTGCAGGCAATCCAGGCCGAAGCGCTGACGGAAGTCGTCGCGGTCCAGCCCCGGGAACACCAGCAACGACTGGATCGCATGCCGCCGCATGGCATCGTCGGCATCCAGCGCGATGCCGTAGTCGGCGCAGGCGAAGCTGGCCGGATCGCGCGCCAGGTAGTGATCGAGAATCTCCGCCACCGAGCGCCGGCTGACACCGTATTCGCTGGAGTAATGCAGGCCGGCGGTATACGAGCGCGCGCCGCAGCCGATGCCCACCATGCCATCGCTCTGGCAGCAGTACACCGGCGCGTCGCCATCGCGCGCATGCGGGGCGCGGAACATGCGCATAGAGACCTGCGTGTAGCCGGCCGCCAGCAGATGATCGCGTCCGGCCCGGTACAGCACCAGGCGCTCGTCCAGCGGCTCTGGGTGCAGCATGAAGCTGCGTCGCCCGCCGCTCTTGGCCTCGATCCGGCCCAGGCCGGTCATCGGCCGCACGTACAGCGGATACAGATACAGCTCTTCGGGCGCATGCCGCAGTGCGCTGTCGATGGAGGCCAGGAAGCTGTCCACGGTCTGCCCGGCGATGCCGTAGATCAGATCCAGATTCAGCGTCGGGATGTCCTGGGCGCGAATGGTGGCGATCGCCCGCTCCACCGTGTCGCGCTGCTGCGGCCGCACCAGTGCGCTCACTTCGGCGGCGCTGAAACTCTGGATGCCCATGCTGACCCGATCGATGCCGGCCTGCCGGCAGACCCGCAGCCGCTCGGCATCCACGGTTTCCGGCGAGACCTCGATGCCGGCCGGAATGGTGTCCAGCGCAATCGTCGCGTGCTGCGCCACCATGTCGAACACGCGCTGCAATTGCGGAGGAGTCAGATAACTCGGCGTGCCGCCGCCCATCGCAAAGCGCACGAAGCGGTGCGTGCCCAAGGCCTGCACGGTGGCGCGCAATTGCTGCTCCATCTGCAGCAGATAGGCCTCCACCTGCGCCGCTGCCGGGCGTGCCAGCGCGAACAGGTTGCAGAACCCGCAGCGGTACGAGCAGAACGGGATATGCAGGTACAGAAACAGCGCCTGCCGGGGTTCGTCGGCCCAGACCTGCGACAACGGCACGGCCGGCTGCAGCGGCCGGTAACTGGTCTTGTGCGGATACGAGTACGAATAGGCCTGATAGGGCGGCTGGCGCAGCAACTCGGCCAACGAAGGCAGGCTCATGGGGTCACCAGGAAATGGGCATAAGGCACGGTCATCACCACCTCGTGGGCCAGGCGATGGCCATGGTAGCCATCCTCGCCGTAGGCCGTGCCGTGATCGGAACAGACGATGGCAAACGCACCACCACGCGCACGCAGTGCGGCAAACAACGGCGCCAGCGCCGCATCCACATAGCGCAGCGCGGCGCAGTGGCTGTCGAAGTCGTCGCGTACCGCGCCGGGGAGATAATGGCAATTGGGTTGATGCAGGGCCGAGACGTTGATGAAAAGAAAACAGCGGGTATCGCGCAGGGCGGGATCGCCCAGGCGTGCGCAGGCCAGGGCGACCTGGCGCTCGGTCGAATCGGCGGCAGCGACGCCAAACGCCGGCGACCAGTGGCTCTCGTCGAACAGGCCGGGCAACTGCGCACCGAGCGCGTTGGCCTTGTTGAAGAAGCCGGTGCCACCGATGCACAGCGTGTGATACCCGCAGCGCGACAGCCCATCGACGATATCGCCGCTGTCGGCGAACACCTGGGTCTGCGCGACGATGGTCTCGCTGCCGTCGAAGGCCAGCGCGAACAGGCGCGGGTGCGGCCCCTGGCGCGCAGGGGTCGGTAAAAACCCGGCGAAAAAGGCCATGTGGGCCGCGTAGGTAAAGCTGCCCGGCGTGTGCCGCCGCTCCCAGCCATCGGCCGGCAGGTACGGCGCCAGCACCGGCAGCTCGCCCTGTGCAAAACAGCGCTGCGCAGCGTCGTAGCGCAGCGTATCCAAGGTGATCAGCACGATGTCGTACGCACCGACGATGGCGTGCATGTCCGGCAGCGTCTCAACCATGCAGGCGGTTCTCGCAATCGGTGTCGGCGACGCTGCCGACAGTGGCGCCAAGTGCTGCCTGATCCTCGTAAGTCGTGCGTCCCTGCCAGCGCAGCTGCGGCAGCAGGTCGCCAAAGCCGTTGGCTTCCAGCACATGGCAGCGCCCGGCGCGCTGGATCAGGTCGAAACCGATCATGCGACAGTCGGCAAACGCGCTGGCCGCCTGCGCCACGGTGCTGGCGACCGCCGCATCCACGTCGGCACGCCGCCAGGCCTGCGCCGGCAGGCGCCGGTTGCCCAGGTGCAGATTGGTCAGCGGGCCGCGGCTGGCACGCGCCACACGCTGCCGCGCCGCACCGTCGAACGCGATCACGCGCAGGTCGTAGTGATAGCCGGGCAGGCCGGGCGCGCGCGGCTTGGGAATCCACCGCTCCAGGTAAGCGCCCTGCGCGGCGATCGCATCCACCAGCGGCGCGATCTCCTCGGTGCGGGTATAGCGGCGCTGGCGCAATGCGTTGAACACCCGCACCTGGCCGCCCTGCACCACCAGCTCGGCCGAGCCGCTGGCGATCTGGCGCCCATCGCGGTGCCAGCGATACGCCAGCACCCCCGCGCCGGACGATCCGTAGCGCGGCTTGAGAAATGCCTGGTTGCAGCCGCTCGCCTGCAGGCGTTCGCGCAGGCCGGCGTAGCTGTCGACCGTGCCCAGCAGGGCAGGCACGGTGACACCTGCCGCAGCCAGGCGCTGCTGGCAGCCAAGCTTGTCGGTCATTGCCAGCAGATCCGCCGGTGGATTCAGATAGCGTGCCGCCGGCAAGGTCGCAAACAGGTCCGCAAACCCCGCATGCCACAGATGCTGATGCGCGAGTTCGCCATGCGCCAATGGCGCAGGTGCCGGCCCAGGCCGGCCCAGACACTGCCAACCGCGCACGATCAGCGCCTGATGCAACCCCGGCGCCTCGCCCGGCGATTCCAGCTTGACCAGCGCGGCCGGATGCCGCGCCAGCCAGTCCTGCAACGGCGCTGTGGTGTCCAGCAGCTGCAGATAATCGAACACCTTGGCCGCAGGCTGGCCCTGCGCCTGCAATGCCTGCTGCAGGGCGGCAACCCTGCGGCTGTCCCGTGGCCCCACCAAGACCCAATGCGCGCTCACGTCATTCGGAGACAGCGACGTAGCGCTCGTCTTCTTCTTCCTCTTCGGGGTCTTCCAGGATCACCGTGACCGGCAACGTCGTCAGACGCGCCTGCCAGTCGGCAGAAATGTAGTGATGGCTCAGATCGATCCGCTGCAGCTGGCCCAGTTGCGTGCTTTCGACCAGGGCCCGCGCGCCGACATCGCCGATGGTGCCCAGCGACAAGTCCAGCGTGTCCAGGCTGCCCAGCCACGGCTGGGTGGCCAGCCAGCTCGCCAGTTCGTCGGTGTTGGCTGCATTGCGCAGGCCCAGATAGCGCAGACGCTCCGGGCCGATGGCTGCCAGCAGCCGCTGATAGGTGCCCAGATCGCCGTCGTAACCGTAATCCTCCACGCCCAGCCAGAGCTCCAGGTGCTGCAGCGCCGGCAGCGTGGAGTCGGCGATCGCCTGCACGATGGCTGACGGCAGCCCACCGCATTCGATCGCCAGTTCCTGCAGCTGTGTATGCGTGAACGGGGTCAGCACCAATTTGGACGAACCGCGCACGCGCAGCGATTGCAGCGCCGGAAATGCGGCCAGCAGCGGGGTGTAGTCGGTCTGGATGATCCACGACACCTCGCAGTCCTCGCAGACCATGTCGCCGACGAACAGCGCGCGCAACGCGGTCAGTTCGTCGCGGCGTTCGATCAGCCGCTGCAGATAGCCGCTGGGGCCTTCCTCGTAGGATTCACGCCAGGGGCCGATGATCAATGCCTGGATGCTGGCCGGGTCGACCTGCGCCAGCAGGCTGTCGAGCAACTCCGCCTGGCTGCCTTCGCCTTCGTAGTCCTGGCGCAGCCGGTACACAACGTCGCCGCCGCTGGCGGGCTGGTCCACACTGAAGTCCACCACGCGCTTGCCGCGATAGAATTCCGAATACTCGCCGATCGTCATTGCATTGCCTCCCTGGCTCGGTGAGCGCACAGGATACCCGCACGCTCGTGGCAGCCTCGTTAATGCCATGCGCCACCGCTTCATCACCCGTTCCACAGGCGGTCGCCGGTGCCTGCACCGCGCCGCACGTTTTGCTCGAAGGACCGATCGCATGCACGCCCATCCCGCCGCCGCGCGCATTCGCGCCACCGTCCAGGCCGCCACGACCGGATTGATCGAGCGCGATCAGCTGGCCGAATTGATCGTGCTCGCAGCGGTGGCGCAGGAACATCTGCTGATCATCGGCCCGCCGGGCACCGCCAAGAGCGCGGTCGTGCGGCGCGTCGCCGCCGCACTGGGCGGTCGCTATTTCGAATATCTGCTGGGCCGCTTCACCGAACCGGCAGAGTTGTTCGGCCCGGTGGACCTGCGCAAATTGCGCGAGGGTAGCGTGCAGATCGACGTGACCGGGATGTTGCCCGAGGCGGACATCGCCTTCCTCGACGAAGTCTTCCTGGGTTCCACCGCCATCCTCAACACCTTGCTCGGGCTGCTCAACGAACGCCGCTTCCGGCGTGGCCAGACCGATCTGCACTGCCCGTTGCGCCTGTGCGTGGGCGCGGCCAACGCGCTGCCGGACGACGATGCGCTGGCGGCCTTCAGCGACCGCTTCCTGCTGCATCTGTTCGTCGACCCGGTGGCGGACCATCAGCTCGAAGCGCTGCTGTCCGGCGGATGGCAGGCCGAGCGTGCGCCGCTGCAGCCGGTCGCCGGGCTGGCCGACCTGGACCTGTTGTGCGAACAGGCACGTGCGGTGGACATGGATGGCGCACGCACGGCGCTCGCCGCAGCGATCCGGACATTGCGCGGCGCAGGCGTGCAGCTGTCGGATCGTCGCCTGGTCAAGACCCAGCGGCTGATCGCCGCCGCCTGCGTGCTGGCCGGACGCACCCAGGCCAGCGAGGCCGATCTGTGGCCGCTGTTCTATGTGCTGCCGACCCGCGAGCAGCAAGCCAGCGCACGCGACCTGCTGCGCGGCACCCTGGCCGCCGCCACCAATCCCACCTTGCGCGCGGCCGTCGAACAGGCCGCCCTGCAACCGCTCTCGCGCACTGCCCGGCTGGTGGAGGCCGCCCAGTGCTGCCTGCAGGATCAGCACAATCCCGCCGTGCGCACCATGGCCGAAGCCTTGCTGCGCGAGATCGATGCCAACTTCACCGCAGCCTCGCTGCCGGCCGAGCTGGCCCACGAACGCACGCGCCTGATCGAGCAGATCGGCAGCGGCACGTGAACTGGTCGTGGCAGGACGAGCCGGTGCCGGTCGCCCCGCAGGGGGTGATCGGCGTGGGCGATGCCGCACGCGGGTTGCTGGCGGCATGGGCGCGCCTGTCCGACGGCGCGGGCTTGCTGGTCACCGCCACCGCGCAGGCCTTGCTGCTGACCGGCCCTGCGCCGCAGCTCCCCTGGGCCGACGGCGTGCAGTACGTGGCGCCGCGCGCGGACGCCCCCGGCCTGTGGTTGCCCACCGCCGAACGTCCCGACCTGCCGCTGGAACTGCTGGAGCGTGCGCTGCGCCGCCAGCACGGGGCGCAGCCGCTGTTGCTGCTGCGCTCACCGGCACTGGTGCTGCCGCTGCATCGGTTGCTGCCGGCGCGTGCCGAGGTCGTGGCGCAGATCCGTCAGCGCTGGGAGGCCGCGTGAGCGCCGTGCTGCAGATGCCTGCACCGCTACAGCCCTGGCGACTGTGGCTGGACTGGTTCGACCCGCAGATCGCCGCCCAGCTCGGTCCCTGGTTGGTGCGCCTGGACCCCTTGCTCGGCCGCGCCAGTCGCCTGCGCCGCCAAGACGGCGACAGCGAGCCGGACGGCATCGACGATCTGCGTCGGCGTGGCAGCTACGAGCACCTGCTGCTGAGCGAGTGGGCCCTGGCAGACGCACTGCCGGAGGAATTCCTGCGCCGCGCAGCACACGCCGAGCACCTGTTCCTGGTGCCCCGGATGCAGACCCGCACGCGCGATGCGCGCCTGGTGGCGATCTTCGATGCCGGCCCGGCGCAATGGGGCGCACCGCGCCTGGCACAGATCGCGTTGTGGATCCTGCTGGCACGCCGTGCGCAGGCGGCCAATGCGCGCCTGGTCTGGGGCCTGGCACATCTGCCCGGCGAGCTGCACGACGCCGACAGCCCCGCCCGGCTGCAGCAGCTGTTGCAGGGCCGCACCTTCGAGGCGACCGGCACGCAGCACGCGCACGCCTGGGCCACGCAGTTGGCAACCGCCACGCCGACCACCAGCGAGTGCTGGTGGATCGGTGCGCAACCGGTGCGCGCAGCACCGTTCCACCACCAGGCCAGCATCGCGCCTGCAGCCGATGCGCATCTGCAGGTGGGACTGCAGACGCGCCACGGCACCCGCAGCAGCCTGTTGCCGGTGCCTGCCAGCATGGCCGCCACGCAGCTGCTGCGCGGGCACTTCATCGACACCCAACGCCCCGCCGAGGCCGACGCCGCAAAACACGTGGTCAAGGGCAAGTTCTCGCTGCGCCACGCACCGCTGTTCAGCCCGGACGGCAGCCATGTCGCGTTGCTGCTGGCAGACGGCTACCGCAGCGCGATGGTGAAGGTGCAGCCCGCCGACAGCGTCAAACGGGCGGCGCCGCGCTATCACCAATGGACGCAGGGCGGACAGCTGCTGTGCCTTGCGGCGCAGAACAAGCACGTGGGCGGCATCGTCGCGATCGGTCAGCAGGCCGAGTGCTGGAATCTCGATGGCATGCCCCGCTCCATCGAGGCTGGCGGTCAGAGCATCTGTCCCGTACCTGGCCAGGTGCGGCTGCGTCCGTGCGTGTGGCTCAACAGCGGCGGCCAGCCGCAGCGGTTCCTGCTGTGGGACCAGCACGGCCGGCTGATGTCGTGGACGCGCGATAGCGCCCAGCGGCAGCGGGTTGCGCACGGCAGCGAGATCGCCGGGCAGGTGGTGGCGCTGGCGCAAGGCGATGCCGAGCACGCGGTCTACGCCACCCATGTCGCGGGCGAACTGCGGCTGCTGCGCCTGCATCGCACCGGCAAGCAGGACCTCGTCCTGCAGCTGGCGCTGGGGTCGCGTCCGCCGGTCGTGTTGCTGCGCAACCTGGTCCAGGAGGGCCAATGGCGTGGCGCCATCGCCCTGGAACTGGCAAGCCGCCAGGCCGGCGGCGACCGCTCGCTGGCCTACCGGGTACTGCACGGGGGGCCGGCCGATGGCTTCCAGGAATTCGAGGCGATCGTGGCGTCCGGCGACAGGGCGATCGGCCTGATCGGCGACCCCGACGCGCCGCAACACAGCCTGCTGCTGGTGCTGCGCGCCGATCGTCGCGCACTGCTCGCCATCGGCGCCACCGGGCGCCGGACACTGCATCGCGCCGCCAGCGAGATCAGCGCTGCGGCGGTGTCCAGCGATGGCGCGCGGGTCGCCCTGGTCACCCTGCAGGGGCAGGCCTGGATCCTGGGCGATGGCGGGCTGACCCCGTTGATGGTGGTGCAAGGCCAGGCAGAGCAACCCGGCCATGACTAGCCCCGCGCGCACGGACAACGCTGGCGGCAGCGTGCGGTACCCGCTATGGCACGGCAGCCAGATGGTGTCGGCGTTGTGGTTCTCGGCGGCGTGGCTCGGCCCGGAGCAACGCCTGGCCAGGCTCGTACGCGCCTGGCAACCGGGCAGCCGGGCGCTGCGCTTCGCCGACGGCGATGTGCTGTGCTTCGCCGCGCCGCGTGCGCTGGTCTGCGAGCAGGCGCCCGGCCTGGCGCTGTGCCAGGCGCATGGCGGCCTGTTTTCCGGCGCGTTGACCGCCGCCGAGGCGGCGCAGTTGCCCCCCGCCGATATCGGTCTGGTACATGGCGCCCAGGTGATCGCGCTGCAGTGGCACCAGGCGCTACCGCTGGATCCTGCCGAGGCGATCGACATGACCGGCTACCCGCTGCACACGCCCTACGACTGCAGCCCGAGCGCGCCACCGCTGGAGGTGGACCGGCTGCGCGGCAAACCGCTGCGGCAACTGCTGGGCGATGCCGTCCCGCCAGCCAGCGCAGAGCGCGATGCGTTCCTCCGCGCGCTGAAGACGCAGCGCCCCGAGGTGCAGAACAGCACGCTGTGGCAACGCCTGCTGGCGCGCGCTCAGCGCACGCTGGGCAGCGCGCATGCGCCGGCATCGAACCGATCCGCAGCCACCGGGCAGCGCACGCACGTGCCGGCACGCCGGGACGCAGCAGCGGTCTCGGCCTGGCGCACGCGGCTTGCCCGCGCACTGGTTGCCTCGCGGCTGGCCGGCCTGGTCGGACATCGCCAGGGTGCCTACATGCGCCGGATGCTGCGCCAGTTCGAGAACGGCGATCTGGACGAAGCCTTGCGCAATGCGCTGCCGCTCGATGGCGTGGGCGAGTCCTTGGGGCAGGCGTTCGGGGTGCCACAGCGGCGCAGCGACCTGAGCTTGTCGCGCACGCGCGGCGCCGGCACCCGCATCGGTCTGGGCGAAGACCTGCAGGCGCATCTGCGCGCGACCTATCGCAGCGCCTTCGCGCGCCTGGACCGCGAGGGGCAGATCGATCGTGCGGTGTTCGTCCTGGCCGAATTGCTCAATGCGCGCCACGAGGCGCTCGACTATCTGGTCAAGCACGCCCGTTACACACAGGCCGCAGAGCTGGCGCTGGGCTGGGACATGCCGGCGGCGATGACCATCCGGCTGCTGATGCTGGCCGGCGATCATGCACGTGCCGTGCAGGTCGCGCGCCGCGATGGCGCCTTCGCCGCGGCAATCCAGCTGCTGCACGGCACCGACCGCGCACTGGCCGACGCGCTGCGGCTGGAATGGGGCCAGGCACTGGTGCAGGCCGGCGACTTGCTGGCCGCCGTGGACGCGGTGTGGCCATTGCACGCGGCGCGCAACCAGGCCGCGCAGTGGCTGCTGGCCGCCGAACAGGCCGGCAGCACGCTGCGCGCACGCGCCCTGGTCAAGCGCGCGCAGCTGTTGCCGGACACGCTGGAACACTATGCCGAGCGCATCGCCGCGCTTGCAGACCCCACCGCCGACGCCGCACCGCGCAGTGAAATGGCAGCGGCGCTGCTGGTGGATGCTTCCCCCAACCGCTCGCTGCAACAGCTGGCGCGGCAGCTGCTGCCGGCGATCGCCGCCGATCATGCGTTCGCACGCAACAGCCTGTCCGTCGGCGATCTGACCACGCTGCTGAAGCTGGCCAAGGACCCCCTGCTCAGCGCCGATATCCCAGCCTTCAAACCACGCGCCGCGACCAGCCAATCCAGGCTATGGGAGGGCGCCACCACCGTGCACCTGCAGGCACCGCAGGCCGGCCTGGCGGCCATCCACGACGTGGCCGCACTCCCGGATCGCCGCTATCTGCTGGCCCTGGGCGAAGCCGGTGCGGCGGTGGTGGACGCGCACGGGCGCCTGCTGCGGCGCTACCCGGCGCCTGCATTCGGAGTCGTCATCGCCGATAGCGGACAGGTCGCCCTGGCAATCGCCCCCCGCGAGCGCGTGTCCACCGTCCATCGGCTGGATCTGATCACCCACGCGATGCGCGACCTTGGCCAGATCGCGCTGCAATACGCCGCGCCCAGCTACAGCGGAATCGGCTGGAGCATCGTGGTCGACAACCGGCTGCTGGTCGTCGATACCGACAAGGATCTGCACAGCGTGCTGTGGCATGTCGGCGACCTGCCTGGCCCGGTGATTGCGGCGGGATTCTTCAGCGATTGCGAGGTGTATCTGGTGCAGGCCTGCGAGCAGCTGGAGGACTGGACCTACAGCCTGCCCGAGAGACGCCTCAAGGCGCGCGATCCCCTGCGCGTGGACCCGCAAACGCCAGTGCTGGCGCATCGGCTCGGCAGCGTGCAGCAAGCGGATGTGCGCACCGATCCCGATGGCGACATCTGCCTGCACTACCAGCACCTCGGCAACGCCCGTCAGTGCCGGTTGCATCACCGCAGCGACGCATCCGGCGCGCCGGATGGATCGAGCGTGGTGGCGCTTGAACTGGGATTCCTGGTTGGCCTGCATTGGCCGCACGGCGCGCGCTATTTCCTGGTGCGCCACCATGACGGCGGCATCGTGGCGTCGCTGGACTGGCCTGCGGGCATCGCGGTCAAGGTGCGCGAGCAGCCCGGCCACCTGCTGTTGCATGACGCACACGGCCGCTTGCTGGATCTGCAGACCGACCGCTCGCTGACCCACGCCCTGTCCTTCCTCGGCTAGCGCGCAAGATCCCGCCGCGCCACGACGCCATGCGGATGCACGCCGCTGAGGGGCTTGGCAGCACCAACGTCGCAGCGGTGCCCGCTCCGCTCAGGTCGGCGTATCGACCTCATCCCAGTCGGCGTCTTCGAAGTGCAGCAGCCAGTTGAGGGTGTAGTGACGCTCGTAGACCACGCCCGGCACGATGCCGGCCGGTGGCGGTTGCTCGCTCTGGCCGGCCTGGCGCACCGCCCAATGCAGGCGCAAGTGCCGGTCCAGCGCATCCAGCAGTTCGGGCACCGGCCGTAGCGTCAGCAACGGCCGCGTCGCGGCCTCAGCATGCTCCAGCGCGCGCTGGGCAGCCAGGGGCACATCGCACAGGCTGGTCGGCTCCGGCAGCGCCTCGGCCAGCCCCAGGGCCCACTGCAGCACGGCCAGGCTCTCGTAGCGCCATCCGAAGTTGGCGAGCTGCTGCGGCTCCGGCGCAGGCTGGGCAAAAAAGGCGCGCTCCTGCGGCGACAGTGCCACCGCCACGCCGGGCAGGCGGGCGTCCATCTCTTCCAACCCGGGTGGCGTATCGCCGGCGGCCAGCATCTCCGCGCGCAAGGCCACCGCAAACAATGCCAGCATGCGCTGCGTCACCGCCGCCGCATCGCGCACCCGCGCTTCGGCCTCGCCAGGCACCGGCGGCAGGCTGGGGGGCACGCGGATGCCTTGCGCGGTCAGCTGCGCGAGTTGCTGCGCACGCCGCTGCAAGGCATCCGGCGGATACGGCACCTGCGCCTGGTCATCGAGCGCGGGCTCGCCCTGGCTGATCAGCACCCGCCCGTGCGGGTCGCGCACGCTGCCATCGGCCAGGAAACACACCGCGTTGGCCTGCTCGGCCCACTGCGCCAATTCCCCGAAAGCCGCATCGTCGACCTCGAAGGTGAAGTGCTGGCGCACCCGCTGCACATGCCGCATCAGGTGATAGCGCGGCTGAGTCATCTGGCCGTCGCCGGCCTGACTCACGTAGCCGACGAAGCCATGCAGATGCGTGGCCAGTTCCGGATCGGCGTGGTCGCGGTGCTGCACGGCGGCACGCGGCAGGAAATCCGGCCACAACGGCTCGCGCAGCGTGGAGTAGGCGTTGACCAGCAATGGCATGCAAGTGTCCTTGTTGGGGCGACGGACACAACGACGGCGCTTATCGCCAGGCAGGTGCGGTGCGGAGGCGCTGCGCCGCTCGTCCACCGAAGTGCCTGCGCGCCGTCCCCGCCACGCTGACGACTGTTTGCTACGTTGTGTCGGCCGCGTTCAGCGGTGAGAGTCGCCGCCAGGGTGCCGCAGGCCTGCCCGGCTGTCCATGTCGGCCGGAGCGAGCGCGATCGTGTAATACAGCACCGGATGGTCCTCCTGGCTCAACACGCGCAGGCCTTGCCGCTGCAACCCAAGTTTTTCCAGCGCGCGAATCGAATCGGCATTGTCCGGCGACACGATCGCGCACAACTGCGGCAACCCCAGCACATCGCGCGCATGGTCCAGCACTGCGCGCCCGGCCTCGCTGACATAGCCCTTGCCGCGATGTTCGGGCAGCAGTGCAAAGCCGATATGCGGCACCGGCAAGGTATCGCGGCACAACAACCCCAATGTGCCGGCAAACGCCCCTTCCGCGCGCGTCTCCACCGCCCAGTGCGCAAAGCCGTATTTTTCCTGGTGCGCCTGCGCCCACTCACGCAGATGATCACGCGCCTGCTCGCGGGTGCGCACACCGCGGTCGTTGATGCCGGCGATGAAACCGGGGTCGTTGACCAGCGTCAGCACTGCGTCGGCATCGCGCTCGGGATCCAACGTACGCAGGCGCAAACGCGGGGTTTCGATCACGACAGTCACGGCGCACTCCGGCATCAGGGCAAACCAGACTGCCGTGCAGGCGTGTCGCTGGCAAGCCTGCGCGGTACGCAACAACCGCTAGTCGAACAACGCCTGGATCGCCGCCAAGCCCGCGCTGGCGCGCTCCTTCTTGCGCTCGGCATCGGCCACCGGGTCGGCGCCGTCGCGCTGCAATTCTTCGGCCGGGATCTCGTCGAAGAAGCGGCTGGGCTTGAGCCGCACATGCTCGCCGAACTTGCGCGTCAATTTGCTGTGGCTCATCCACAGCTGCTCCTTGGCACGGGTGATGCCCACATACAGCAGGCGGCGCTCTTCCTGCAGGTTGCCTTCTTCCAGGCTCACTTCATGCGGCAGCACGCCGTCCTCGCAGCCGACGATGAACACATAACGAAATTCCAGGCCCTTGGACGCGTGCATGGTCATCATGCGTACCTGGTTGCCGCCATCGTCCTTGTCGTTGCGCGACAACAGCGCCAGCTGCGCGGCCAGATCGCTGGCACTTGCACCACGCGGGCCGCCTTCGAACCACTCGGCCAACTCGTCCAGATTGCGCTTGCGCCGCTGGAAGCCGGTTTCGTCCTTGGACTGATTGCGCAGGTCGTTGAGCAGGCCGGATTTGTCGGCCAGCATGCGTACCAGCTCCCCCGCCGGCAGCCTGGCCGAATGCTCGCGCATATCGCGCAGGATATCGGTGAACGCACTCAGGCCATTGGCCGCACGCGCCGGCAGGTGCTGCAGCGCGCCCATCGACTCGGCCGCGCGCGACATCGGCACCGACTTCGCACTGGCAAGCTCGGCCAGCCGCGCCAGCGAGGTCGCACCGACCTCGCGCTTGGGCGACTGCACTGCGCGCAAAAACGCCGCGTCATCTTCGGGGTTGACGATCAGCCGCAACCACGACAGCACGTCCTTGACTTCCTGCCGCTCCAGAAACGCAGTGCCGCCGGTCAGGTGATACGGCACGCGCAGCAGCTGCAGCGCCTTTTCCAATGGCCGCGATTGGAAATTGCCGCGAAACAGGATGCAGAAATCGCTCCACGGCACCTGCTTGGCGGTACCCAGGAACGAGATCTCGGCGGCGACCTTTTCCGCTTCGTGCTCGCTGTCGCGGCATTCCCACACGCGGATGCGCTCGCCGTCGGCCTGGTCGCTCCACAAGGTCTTCAAATGCTCGTGCGGGTTGTGCGCGATCAAGGCATTGGCCGCACGCAGCACGCGGTTGGAGCAGCGGTAATTCTGTTCCAGCTTGATGATTTCCAGCGCCGGATAATCGCGGCCCATCTGCTGCAGGTTTTCCGGATTGGCACCGCGCCAGGCGTAGATGCTCTGATCGTCATCGCCCACGCAGGTGAAGTTGCCGCGCGGCCCGGCCAGCATTTTCAACAGCCGGTACTGCGCATCGTTGGTGTCCTGGCACTCGTCCACCAGCAGGTAGCCGATGCGCTCGCGCCAGCCCATCACGATCTCTTCGTTGGCCTCCAGGATCTGCACCGGCAGGCGGATCAGGTCGTCGAAGTCCACCGCGTTGAAGGTGGTCAGCCGCGCCTGGTAGCGCTCGTACAGGCTGGCGGCTTCCTTTTCGCGGTTGCTGCGTGCCGCCGCCATCGCCTGTTCGGGCGACAGGCCGGCGTTCTTGGCGCGCGAGATCAGATTCTTGGCATCTTCGATCGCATCGGGCTTGGCGCCGTGCATCAGATCCTTGATCTGGGCGGCGGCATCGTCGGAATCGAAGATCGAAAAGCCGCGCTTCAAGCCGGCAGCGGCGTGCTCGATCTGCAGGAACTTCAGCCCCAGCGCGTGGAAGGTACAGATGGTCAGGCCATCGGCGCCATCGCCACGGATGCGCTTGGCCACACGCTCGCGCATTTCCTTGGCCGACTTGTTGGTGAAGGTGATCGCGGCGATGCGCTTGGCCGGATAGCGGCCGGTGGCGATCAGGTGCGCGATCTTCTCCACGATCACGCGCGTCTTGCCGCTGCCGGCACCGGCCAGCACCAACAAGGGACCTTCGCAGTGCAGCACTGCGGCGCTTTGCGGGGGATTGAGACCGTGCATAGAGGCTTCCAACAGAGCAGGTCATTGTACCGGCGCCGCGCCGGGCAGGCCTGCGCCGCCGGTTCATGCAGATGGCTGTCACCGCCGACCGCCCGGCCCGGTAAAATCCACCGATGGCCAAGCTCTACTTCTACTATTCGGCAATGAATGCCGGCAAGACCACCACCTTGCTGCAGTCGGCGCACAACTACCGCGAACGCGGCATGCGCACCTTGATCCTCACGCCCAAGCTCGATCACCGCGCCGGCAGCGGCGTGGTGGCCTCGCGGATCGGCCTGCGCGCGGACGGGCGCACCTTCGATCGCGGCACCGAGTTGCAGCAACTGATCGAACGCGACATCCAGGCCGAAGGCGCGCTGCATTGCGTGCTGGTGGACGAGGCGCAGTTCCTCAACCGTGGCCAGGTCTGGCAGTTGAGCGAGGTGGTCGACCGCCTGCGCGTGCCGGTGCTGTGCTACGGCCTGCGGACCGACTTCCGCGGCGAGCTGTTCGAGGGCAGCCAGTTCCTGCTGGCCTGGGCCGACGAGCTGGAGGAGATCAAGACCATCTGCCATAGCGGCAGCAAGGCCACCATGACCGTGCGCGTGGATGCGCAAGGCCACGCGGTGCAGGACGGCCCGCAGGTGGAGATCGGCGGCAACGAGCGCTACGTGTCGGTCAGCCGCGCCGAGTTCAAGAAGATCATGCGTGGCGAAGGCCGCATCGACCCGCTGCAGATCGCGTTGCCGCTGCCGCCTGCGGGCTCGTCGGACAGGGAAACCGGCACGGGGACGGGCTGAAGAATTCAGCCGAAACGCTGTCGACGCATTGCCCCGGTATGCACGTGTGATGCGCCGCTAAACCCCTGCAGGCATTCGATCGCCGCTGTATTTCCGCTACACATCAACAGGCGTATCGTTGCCGTGCCGTTGCAGCGATCCACGCGCAACCAGGCGCAACCGCAGTCCTGTAAACTGGCGACCATCCACTTGTCGGGAGGCAATTCATGGGTCCGCTTCCTCCCGAGTTACGCGCAGATATCGCGCGTGTTGGCCGGCTATCGTCGGTCCCGGATGTCCTGACCATTCTCACCCGTCTGACCGGCATGGGGTTCGCGGCTGTTGCGCGCGTGACCGATACGCGCTGGATCACCTGCCAGGTCCGCGACGAGCTGTCGTTCGGCCTGGCGCCCGGCGACGAGCTGCCCCTGGTCACCACCTTCTGCGACAGCGTGCGTACCCAGGGCAACGCCTTGTGGTTCGGCCATGCCTCTGAGCACCCGGTCTTCCGCGACCACCCCACGCCGCGGCTGTATGGCTTCGAGAGCTATGTGTCGGTGCCGATCAGGTTCGACGACGGCAGCGTGTTCGGCACCTTGTGCGCGCTGGACCCGCTGCCGCGCGTCATGGATGCGCCGATGGTGGAAAAGGTCGAGCTGCTGGCGCAACTGCTGGCAGCGCAGATCCAGGCCGAACAACGCGCCGAAGAGAGCGCGCAGGAATCGCGGCGCGCACGCAGCGAACTGGGGCGTATCGGTGCCTCCGCGCGCCTGCGCGAAGAATTCATCGGCATCCTTGGCCACGATCTGCGCAACCCGCTGCAGTCCATGCATGCGGTGGTGGACATGCTGGCGATCGACCCGCTCAACCAGCGCCAGGGCGGCGCGATCCGGTCGATGCAGCGCAGCCTGCGGCGCATGGAAGAACTGATCGACTTCGCCAACGATTTCGCGCGCGGTATCGAACGCGACTGGCTGCAGCTGGACTACGGCAACGGCAGCGATCTGCTCGATGCCTTGTCGCAGGTCGTCGACGAAACCCGCGCCGCGTATCCGAACCAGGTGCTGTCCACGCATGTGGCCATCGACGAGCCGGTGCATGGCGATGCGGTGCGCCTGGCGCAGATGTTCGGCAGCCTGATGATCAACGCCGTGGTGCAGGGGCAACAGAGTTCGCTGATCAAGGCGGTCGCGGTCACCGAGCAGGGCCGCCTGCGCATCGAGGTTTGCAATCTGGACGGGATCGATCCACGCCGGCTCGACGTGCTGCAGGCCTCCACCCACGTACACACCGGCGGACGCGCCTTGCCCGAAGTGGATCTGGGCCTGCACATGGCCGCCCAGATCGCCCGGGCCCATCAAGGCGAACTGCGTATCCTCAGCGGCAAGGACGGCACCTGCTTCCGGGTGGACCTGGCCTGCGTGCGCCCGCGTGCGCGCATGCAGTTGGTCAACAGCTCGACGTCGGCGTGAGTCCGCGGCGCCTGGGGCGACGCATCGGCGGCTGTGCGGCTGCAACCCAGCCGCGGTCGACATCCTAGATCGGCGGCCTGTCGTCACTGCGCCATCCGCACCTGCGTGACAATCGCCCACCTTATCGGTCGCGCAACGTCCCTGTGCGCTAGTAGACCTTGCGCTCGCTCGCCGGCGGCGGCGTCCACTGGTACAGCCAGGTTTCGGTCAGCGGCTTGCCGTTGGCGCGCAGGAACAGGCGGATATCGATCTGCCGGGTGCTGTCATCCGGCGGCACCAGGTCGAACATCGCCCGATAACCCTTGAGCTCATGCAGCGGACGCGCCGACACGATCTCGGTGCTGCCACGCGACACCTGGAGGATGGCCTCGACCTTGGCTTTCGGGTCCTTGGTCAACGCAGCCAGTTCGCCACCGGCAAAATCCACCGCAAACCGCCACGAGAAATGGCTGCGCTTCTGCCCGACGATGCCGCCCAGGCCAGTGCGCGTGGCCACGCAGTGCGCCAGCGGCGAGCTGGCCGGCGGATGCGCGCCCCAATACAACCGGTACCCCATCAGCAACTCTTGCCCCGGCTGCGGCTTGTCCTGCGGATTCCAGAACGCCACGATGTTGTCGAAGGTCTCGTCCACGGTCGGAATTTCGACCAGTTGCACCGAGCCCTTGCCCCAGCCGTTCTTGGGTTCCACCCACAGGCAGGGGCGCTTCTCGTAGAACACGCCGTCGTCCTGGTAATGGTCGAAGTTGCGATCGCGCTGCAGCAGGCCGAATCCGCGCGGATTCTCATCGACGAACATGTTGAAGCGCAGTTGCGGCGGGTTGCACAACGGCCGCCAGATCCACTCGCCGCCGCCGGTCCACATCGCTAGGCCATCGGTGTCGTGGATTTCCGGCCGCCAGTCCCAGTCCATGCGGCGATCGTTTTCGCCGACCTGGTACATGCTGGTGCACGGGCCGATGCCCAGCCGTTCGATGGTCTTGCGCGGGTAGAGCGCGCTGTCGATCTCCATCACCAGCACTTCGCCATTGGTGATGGCAAAGCGATACGCACCGGCAACGCTGGGCGAGTCCAGCAGCCCGTACACCACCACGGTGTTCGAATCGTCGGCCGGCTGTTCCAGGTAATAGGCAATGAAGTCCGGAAACTCCTCCGGCCCACCGGTACCGGTGTCGATGGCCAGCCCGCGCGCCGACTGCCCGTACTGGCCTTCCTTGCCGACTGCGCGGAAATAGCTCGCGCCCAGGAAGGCCGAGAAATCGCGATCGGTGTCCTTGCGCGTGTTGAGACGGAACCCGGCAAAGCCCAGGTCCTTGGGCAACTGCTTGCCGCCCAGCCCGCTGCTGCCGTAATCGAACGCTGCCGGATCGTACGCAAGTTGCTGCGCCTGGCCGTCGACGATGTCGTAGATGTGCACGGGGGTATGGAAATACAGCCCCAGATGGAAGAACTTTGCCTGGAACTTGCCGTTGCCGTCGGCCCATAGCGCATGGTCCTGGCGGTAGCGGATCGACTGGTATTGATCCCAGTTCAACGCTTCCAACGACCCCGGCAGCAGCTGCTTATGGCTCTTGTAAGGCGCCGTGGCCAACGCACGCGCCTGCCCCTTGAGCCAGCCATAGTCGAATGGCTGCGGCTGCCCCAGGCGACGCAGTCCAACGGCCTTGGCCGCCAACGCCCACTGCGGCAGCGCCGGCAAACCGAGCGCGGCCAATGCGGCGGCGGCATTCTTCAGGAAGTGGCGTCGTTGCATGCGCATCGGTCTGCTCAGGGAATGGCCGCCATCATAGCCACAGCTCGGCGCGGAGGTGAATGCGGAGGTCAGGGCGCGGCAGACGAAGGCGCGCACGCATTGGTCAGCTGCAGCTCCTGCGCCTTGCTGCACAGGAACTGGTGTTGCGCCTGCTGCGCGTCGGGTCCGGTATAGCGCAGCAAGGTCCATTGCTCGTTCGCCTGCATGCGCTCGTCCGGCGCCAGCTGCCGGTACGGCGCGTGCACTTCCATTTCCAGCAGCCCGCGCTCGGGATGCTGCGGCGGCGCGTCCAGATACAGCTCCACCTGCCCTTGCTCCGGATGGATGGCTGACAGCGGCTGATGCGCAAAGCGGATCACCAGCACCTGGTCGCCCGCAAAGCCTGCCATCCAGCCTGCCGAAGGCTGCAACAACACCTTGCCACGCTGAATCAGCCCGTCCTGACGTGCATCGGCACGCAATGCAAACACGCCGCCGTGATGCCGGTAGGCCGGCGCAACCGTGCCGGCCTCGGTCGGCGGCTGGAGGCGAATGTCTGCCGCGTCGGCAACCGGTACGAACACGCGCGTGCTCGCCGCGACACGCGTGTTGAACCATAGATCCCAGGCGATGGACTCGCTGCGGATATTGCGGGCGGTGGCCTCCACCTCCACGGTATCGGCACGTGTCGATGAAAGAGCCACGCGCTTGCGTAGCTGCACGCCGGTGACCGGACTTGGCACGCCTTCCAGGATCAGTTGATCGCCACAACGTGTGACTGCACGTGTGGTTGCCAACGACAGATACGGATCCGGTGGCCAGACCGCGGTGGCCGCCTTGCGTGTCGGGTTGACCTGTTGATGCACCCACCACTGACTCTGCGGCCCTACCCAGACATCGTGGCCGAGGTACGGGATATCGCCTGCAGTCGCGGACACTTTTGGCGCGGGCTGCTGATCAACCGCCTCGCCGGTCTTCAACACGTTGGGGTATCCACGCAAATTGAAGGACAGCACGCGCCCACCGAACGCGGGCGTGGCACTGAGTTCAACAACTCGGTTGTGCAACTGGATGCGCTCAACTGCGGGTTTGGTGTTGGACATAAGCTCATCCGCGCATGCGCCTGTTGCCAGCGGCAACGCTGATGCAACCACAAGCATGATCGGCATAACGTAGCGCAGTGAGGCAGGCATGGACGACTCCAATCGCAGGACGTCACGATTGTGGCGCGATGCACGGCAACGCACCATCAAGCAATCGGCCACTGCGGCTCCAAGCGCGCCGTTTCTGTTATCCGAGAGCTACTGGCCAGCGGTCGTCACTAATCCAGAACTGGAGGCTGGTGTTTCGATCAGCGTGGGTCACCTGGCGGGCGTTCAACGTTGGCAACTGCTGCACCACACCGTCGCACGTTGCCCGATCGTGGCGTGTTTCAACACACGTCCACACTGCTTGCAGGTTTCACCCTCGCGCCCATACACCGTGAGTTCCTGCTCGAAGTAACCGGGTGCCCCGTCCGGGCTGATGAAATCGCGCAGCGTGGTACCGCCGCGCTGGATGGCGTAACCGAGGATGTCTTTCACTGCCGTGGCCAGACGCCGGTAACGGTCCAACGACACTTTGCCCGCTTCGCGTAATGGGCTGATTCCGGCGCGATGCAGGCTTTCTGCCGCATAGATATTCCCCACGCCGACGACGACCGCCTGATCCATCAGAAAGGTTTTCACTGCCGCGCGCCGGCCATGCGCCAATGCATGCAGATAATCGCCAGTAAATGCATCCGATAATGGTTCCGGGCCGAGTGCCGCCAGCAGATCGTGCACGTGTGCATCGCTCTGCCACAACAGGCAACCAAACCGACGCGGATCGTTGAAGCGCAGGACACGGCCATTTTCCAGGCTGATATCCACGTGATCGTGCGCCCGCGGCGGGGTATCGCCGGGTAAGACGCGCAGGCTTCCGGACATTCCAAGATGCATCAGCGCGCTGCCGCCGGCATCTGTATCGATCAACAGGTATTTGGCCCGGCGACGCACATCGGTGATGGTCGCACCGGTCAACAAGCGCTCGATCTGCTCGGGAATGGGCCAGCGCAGGTCGGGGCGTCGCAGGATGACGCCATGGATGCGTTGGCCAACCAGATGCGGAGCCAGGCCACGCAAAGTGGTTTCGACTTCGGGCAGCTCGGGCATGCAGGTCTCCAATCGTCCAGGCCGGCGGTACGCCGGCACGGATCAATATGGTGGCCAACGGCAGTAAATCCAGCTCGTCGCCCCAGTCTCGTTACGGTGCTCGATTGCGCCTAGAGCGTCCGAGTGCCGTGGCGCTACTCGGCTTCGGCTTCGGCTTTGGCTTTGGCCTTGGCTTTGGCCAGTTGGCTTAAATTTCACGCAAAAAGAAACCCTCAGTCCTATTGGACTGAGGGTTTCGGGTAAAGCCCCTGGCGATGACCTACTCTCGCATGGCTTGAGCCACACTACCATCGGCGCAGCTGCGTTTCACTTCCGAGTTCGGGATGGGATCGGGTGGTTCCACAGCGCTAATTTCACCAGGGAGACGGTTGGAGCAGCGCTTCACAGCGCTCGTCTCGCATAGGTAACTTGTGACGTAGCTTGCGTTTGGTGATTTACCAACGTTCGTTGGGACCAAGGCAACTTGAGGTTATATGGTCAAGCCGCACGGATCATTAGTATCAGTTAGCTCAATACATTGCTGTACTTACACACCTGACCTATCAACCACATAGTCTATATGGTTCCTTTAGGGGGCTTGTGCCCCGGGAAGTCTCATCTTGAGGCGCGCTTCCCGCTTAGATGCTTTCAGCGGTTATCGCTTCCGAACATAGCTACCCGGCAATGCCACTGGCGTGACAACCGGAACACCAGAGGTTCGTCCACTCCGGTCCTCTCGTACTAGGAGCAGCCCCTCTCAAACTTCCAACGCCCATGGCAGATAGGGACCGAACTGTCTCACGACGTTCTGAACCCAGCTCGCGTACCACTTTAAATGGCGAACAGCCATACCCTTGGGACCGACTACAGCCCCAGGATGTGATGAGCCGACATCGAGGTGCCAAACACCGCCGTCGATATGAACTCTTGGGCGGTATCAGCCTGTTATCCCCGGAGTACCTTTTATCCGTTGAGCGATGGCCCTTCCATACAGAACCACCGGATCACTAAGACCTACTTTCGTACCTGCTTGATCCGTCGATCTTGCAGTCAAGCACGCTTATGCCTTTGCACACAGTGCGCGATGTCCGACCGCGCTGAGCGTACCTTCGTGCTCCTCCGTTACTCTTTAGGAGGAGACCGCCCCAGTCAAACTACCCACCATACACGGTCCCTGATCCGGATAACGGATCTAGGTTAGAACGTCAAGCACGACAGGGTGGTATTTCAAGGATGGCTCCACTGCAGCTAGCGCCACAGTTTCATAGCCTCCCACCTATCCTACACAGACGAACTCAACGTTCAGTGTAAAGCTATAGTAAAGGTTCACGGGGTCTTTCCGTCTTGCCACGGGAACGCTGCATCTTCACAGCGATTTCAATTTCACTGAGTCTCGGGTGGAGACAGCGCCGCTGTCGTTACGCCATTCGTGCAGGTCGGAACTTACCCGACAAGGAATTTCGCTACCTTAGGACCGTTATAGTTACGGCCGCCGTTTACTGGGGCTTCGATCAAGAGCTTCGCCTTGCGGCTGACCCCATCAATTAACCTTCCAGCACCGGGCAGGCGTCACACCCTATACGTCCACTTTCGTGTTTGCAGAGTGCTGTGTTTTTGATAAACAGTCGCAGCGGCCTGGTTTCTGCGACCCTCTTCAGCTATAGCTCGCATGAGCCACCAAAAAGGGTGCACCTTCTCCCGAAGTTACGGTGCCATGTTGCCTAGTTCCTTCACCCGAGTTCTCTCAAGCGCCTGAGAATTCTCATCCTACCCACCTGTGTCGGTTTACGGTACGGTCTTCGTGAGCTGAAGCTTAGGAGCTTTTCCTGGAAGCGTGGTATCAGTGACTTCGCCATAAAGGCTCGTCTCGGTGCTCGGTCTTAAAGGATCCCGGATTTGCCAAAGATCCAAACCTACCGCCTTTCCCCGGGACAACCAACGCCCGGTACACCTAACCTTCTCCGTCCCTCCATCGCACTCACGCGAGGTGCAGGAATATTAACCTGCTTCCCATCGACTACGGCTTTCGCCCTCGCCTTAGGGACCGACTAACCCTGCGTCGATTAACGTTGCGCAAGGAAACCTTGGGCTTTCGGCGTGCGGGCTTTTCACCCGCATTATCGTTACTCATGTCAGCATTCGCACTTCCGATACCTCCAGCAGACTTCTCAATCCACCTTCGCAGGCTTACGGAACGCTCCTCTACCGCGCATAAAACAAGTTTTATGCACCCCAAGCTTCGGTTCACTGCTTAGCCCCGTTAAATCTTCCGCGCAGACCGACTCGACCAGTGAGCTATTACGCTTTCTTTAAAGGGTGGCTGCTTCTAAGCCAACCTCCTGGCTGTCTATGCCTTTCCACATCGTTTTCCACTTAGCAGTGAATTTGGGACCTTAGCTGTGGGTCTGGGTTGTTTCCCTTTTCACGACGGACGTTAGCACCCGCCGTGTGTCTCCCGGATAGTACGTACTGGTATTCGGAGTTTGCAATGGTTTGGTAAGTCGCGATGACCCCCTAGCCATAACAGTGCTCTACCCCCAGTAGTATTCGTCCGAGGCGCTACCTAAATAGCTTTCGAGGAGAACCAGCTATCTCCGGGTTCGATTAGCTTTTCACTCCTAATCACAGCTCATCCCCGTCTTTTGCAACAGACGTGGGTTCGGGCCTCCAGTACCTGTTACGGCACCTTCACCCTGGCCATGACTAGATCACCCGGTTTCGGGTCTACTGCCCGCGACTATGCGCCCTTATCAGACTCGGTTTCCCTTCGCCTCCCCTATACGGTTAAGCTTGCCACGAACAGTAAGTCGCTGACCCATTATACAAAAGGTACGCAGTCACTCTTGCGAGCTCCTACTGCTTGTACGCACACGGTTTCAGGATCTATTTCACTCCCCTCTCCGGGGTTCTTTTCGCCTTTCCCTCACGGTACTGGTTCACTATCGGTCGGTCAGGAGTATTTAGCCTTGGAGGATGGTCCCCCCATATTCAGACAGGGTTTCACGTGCCCCGCCCTACTCGTCTTCACTGGAGTGGCCCTTTTAAATACAGGGCTATCACCTTCTATGGCCAATCTTTCCAGATTGTTTTTCTAAAGCCATTCCAGCTTAAGGGCTGCTCCCCGTTCGCTCGTCACTACTTAGGGAATCTCGGTTGATTTCTTTTCCTCCGGTTACTTAGATATTTCAGTTCACCGGGTTCGCTTCCAGCAGCTATGAATTCACTGCAGGATACTGCCGAAGCAGTGGGTTTCCCCATTCGGATATTGCCGGATCAAAGCTTGTTGCCAGCTCCCCGACACTTTTCGCAGGCTACCACGTCCTTCATCGCCTCTGACCGCCTAGGCATCCACCGTGTGCGCTTATTCGCTTGACCATATAACCCCAAGTTGCCTCGGAGCTACATGCCGTGTTGTGTGGGGTACAAAGCCACCAACGCGAACATACGACTCAATTATTTAGGGACTCGAAGTCCCCGCCTTAGCCTCAACGACACGTTTAGATAGATATCTCAAACGCTCGCTACGTCACAAGTTATAAAAGAACATGTATCAGCCTCAACGCTGATCCATATAAATTCTTAAGTGTGCACTACATTCAGAGTGGTGGGTCTGGGTAGACTCGAACTACCGACC